>NZ_JANFAU010000010.1 GCF_026130605.1 Sphingomonas lycopersici
GGAAGGCGCGCGCGGCGAAGGCGGCGGCGGCCCCGCGCCCCGCGCCGCGCCGCTGGATGGCGCCCGGCGCGATCGCGGCGAGCCTGCTCGTCGGGGTGCTCGTCGGGCACGGCTATGTCGGGGGTGGTGGTGCCGGCGGTGCGCGCGACGCGCTCGCGCTGCCCGCGCCGACCGTCGCCGCGCTCGACCGGCAATTGTCGGGCGACGCGGGCGCGGTGCGCGTGGCGATGACCTTCCGCGACCGCGACGGCAGCCTGTGCCGCGGCTTCACCGCTTCGGGGATGGCGAGCGTCGCGTGTCGCGCGGATGGCGGCTGGCGGCTGCGTTACGCCGTGCCTGCCGCGACGCAAGGCGGCGATTACCGTCAGGCGGGGGGCGATGCGGCGCAGATGGCGTTCATCCAGTCGATCATCGCCGGCGACCCGCTCGATCGCGCCGCGGAGACCAAGGCGCGCGCGGATCGCTGGGGTAAATAGCACCGGCGGCGGCGCGCCCTCGCTCCGTTCGCCCTGAGCTTGTCGAAGGGCTGTCCTGTCTTTCTGCAGAAGAAAAGTGCAGGGCTTCGACAAGCTCAGCCCGAACGGTGGAGGGGTGCGCCGAACCCGTATATCTGGCGGCCGTGCCTGTCGTGTGGATGGCGCAATCGTTCAGCCGCGGCTCACTTTTCCGATGGCACCTCCCACGCCAAATCCGAGGGAGGTAGTAATGTTGCGTAAGAAATTGACCCCCATTCTCGCGGCGATCACCGTGATGACCGGCGTGGCGGCGACCCCTGCGCTGGCGCAGGACGGCGGCTATCGCTCGGCCGGTCTGTTCGTCGATCGCGGCGACGGTTTCGAGCGCGCCGCCGACCCTTATGGCTATCAGCGCAACGGTGCCCGGTTCGAGGACGTCCGCTATCGCCGCTACGGCTATCGCCACCGTGAATATTCGCGTCGTCGCTGCGGCGGGACGACCGGGGCGATCATCGGCGGCGTCGCCGGCGGCCTGCTCGGGCGCGAGATCGGGCGCGGCGGGCGCTGGAACGAGCCGAGCACGACCGGGCTGATCATCGGCGCCGGCGCGGGCGCACTTGCCGGCCGCGCGATCGAGCGCGAGAATTGCCGCTGAATCGTGATCTTGCCGGGAGCGACAGGAGACCAACAATGACGAAGCGTTCGTCCGTTATTGCCCGCGCGTCGATCGCCGCCGCCGGATTGTCGCTGGCGCTGGCCGGTTGCGCCGCCTCGCGCGAGCGGATTTCGCTGACCTTGCAGGATTACGGGCTCGATCAGCGCCGCGCCGATTGCGCCAGCGATTTCCTCCACGGCCATCTCAGCGATCGTCAGCTCGACCGGCTGTCGCGCGCGGCGGTGCAGCACCGCGACGGCTATCGCCGCGGGCCGATGACCTTCGGCGATCTGCTGCGCATCTCCGCCGCGCTGGGCGATGCGAATATCCCGCTCAGCGTCGGCGCGGCGGCGGTCGCCTGCGGCGTTGCGGGCGATATGCCGTTGCCGCGGTTTTGAATTGATCTCCCCTCCCTTCCCGGGAGGGGAGCAATTCACATATCGAACGCCAGCGTCACGCCATAGGTGCGCGGCGGGGCATAGGGCACCAACGTCTGCTGATACGGCCCGAAGTAAGTGACATAGGTCGGCACCAGCGCGTCGGTGAGATTCTTGCCCCACACCGAGAGCTCCCACGCCTTGCCGGGTGCGCGCAGCGACACCCGCGCGTCGAGATTCTCATGCGCCGGCCACAATTGTTGCGGGATGTTCGACGCCTCGAAATAGGCGTCGCCGACCCAGGCATAATCGACCCGTGCCTTGGCCGACCAGTCGCCGAGCGGCAGCTCATATTGCGCGCCGACGTTGAACTTGTTCCTCGGCGAGCGCGGTAGCTGGTTGCCGGTGTAATTCTGCCCGGGGATCGAATAAGCGGTGAACTTGGCGTCGAGATAGGAATAGCTGCCGTCGAGCTGGAACCCGGCGAACGGCCGGGCGACCGCCTCCACCTCCACGCCCTGCAGCCGCGCCTTGGCGGCGTTGCTCACCACCACGCAGCACAAGGGGATGAGCTGCGAGACCTGCAGATCCTTATAATCGGTGCGGAACAGCGCGAGGTTGAAGGTCAGCTTGCGATCGAACCATTGCGTCTTGGCGCCGGCCTCATAGCCCCAGGCGAATTCGGGATCGTACGGCGTGGCGGCGCCCGCGGCGGTGCCCGACAGCCCCTGGAATCCGCCGCTCTTATAGCCGCGCGCGACCGAGCCGTAGAGCATCACGTCCGGTGTCACCTTCCAGTTGAGCGCGAAGCGCGGGGTGAACGCCTTCCAGCTCTTGGCGCCGTGGACGTCATAGCCGGCGAGCGAACCCAGCGGCGGCGGCAAGCCGGGGCCGCTGACCTTATAGCCGGCGAACTCGCCTTCCTTATGCTCCCACGTCATCCGCGCGCCGACGGTGGCGGTGAGGGTCGGGAGGATGTCATAATCGACCTGCCCGAACAAAGCGAAGCTGCGCGCGCGGGCATATTGCGGATAGATCGCGGTGCCGCTGATCGCCGGGGTGGCGAAATCCTGGATCTGCCCCTCGATTCGGTTATTGTGCTCACGCAGATAATAGATGCCGGTCTGGCCGTGGAGCTTGTTGCCGAAGGCGTTGAACGCCAGCCGCAGTTCCTGGCTCAGCTGATTATCCCACTCATGCCCGAAATCGGTCGATTCGATCTGGTTGGGCGGGTTGACCGGGTTGCTGAAGAACGGGGTCAGGAAACGGAAATCAACCTTGCGCACCGCGGTGACCGAGGTGAGTTTGCCGAGCGGCGTATCGTAATTGATCTCCGCGCTATAGGTTTGGATGAAGCGCTTGATATAGCCGTCGGTATAAGCGTTGACGGTGCGCGGATCGGGGTTGATCCCGGCGCAATGCACCCCGCCGGCAAAGGCGGTGTTGCAATTGTTGTGGCGCGGATTGCCGAGCTGGTTCTGATCGGCCCAGTCGGCGCGCAGCACGATATCGAGCGCGTCGGTGGGGACGAAGCGCAGCGCGACGCGCCCGGTGGTCAGATTCTCGTTGTTGACGCGATTGCCGGTGGTCTCGTTATATTCGAAGCCGTCGCGCTGCTTGTGCGAGAAGCCGACCGATAGGAAGGTCGTGTCGGTGATCGGCATATTGCCATAGGCCAGGATGCTGTAGCGGTTGTAATTGCCGTAGCCGCCCTCGATGTGGAAGGAAGGGTCGGCCGAGGGCCGCCGGCTGACGAACTGGACCAGCCCGCCGATCGCATTCTTGCCGAACAACGTGCCCTGCGGCCCGCGCAGCACCTCGACGCGTTCGAGATCGAGCGAATCGAGATCGGGAATCCCGCCGCGCCCGGCGTAGACCCCGTCGACGAACACCACCACCGAGGCGTCGCCGCCAGCATTCTGGCTGATCCCGGAGGCGCTGCCGATCCCGCGCATCGAGAAATTCTGGTTGATCGGATCGACCTGGCCGATGCTGAGCCCGGGGGTGCGGGTGGCGATATCCTGGACGGATTCGATATTGTTGCTCTTGAGCTGATCGGCGCCGAACGCGGTGACGGCGACCGGCACGTCCTGTAGCCGCTGCTCGCGGCGCTGCGCGGTGACGATGATGTCGCCCGCCGCCTGCGCCTCCGCCGGGGCGGCGGGGGGCGCCTCCTGCGCCTGCGCGGTGAGTGGCACCAGCGCGTTCGACACGATCGCCCATCGCCGCAATGTGGCTGCGTTCATCATCCTTCCCCTCCGTCTTTGCGGTTTTATTAGTTTGCTAACTAGTATCGTCTTTTCGGGGGCGGAGGCAAGCTGCTGATTAGTCGTCGACGCGGAAGCGCGCGCCGCTCGGCCAGCCGTCCATATGTGGCTGGACGCGCGCGAGCAGGTCAGCGCCATAAGGCGCGTTGCGGTGGAGATCATATGCCGCCTGCGAGGCATAGACTTCGACCAGCGAGATCTTGTGCGCGTCATCCTCGGCGACGAAGATGTCACAGCGCAGATCGGGCTCGCGCTCGCGCACGAAGGCGACATTGTCGCGCAGCGCCTGCAGCAATGCCTCGGCCTTGCCGGGAAGCGCGGTGAACGCCGCGATCATGCCGATTTTCATGCTGTCATCCTCTCTTGGCCTATAATCTTGTCCTTAGGCTGCTAAGATACTTGCTGTCGATTGGCCAGCGCCCGGCGCGCAACGGGCGGGAGGTTCCCTTGGGCACGAACATGCATCCGGTCGCTTTCTACGCCGAGACGTCGAACAGCATCGGCTATCTCACGCGAATGGCGTTCCGCGCCTTCACCCGCTCGCTCGAGCGGCGGACGCTGCCCTATGGCGTGACCGCGGGGCAGTGGCGCTTCCTCCGCGCGCTCTGGGCGGAGGACGGGGTGACCCAGCGCGAGCTCAGCCGCCGCGCCGGGCTCAACGAGCCGGCGGCGGTGGCGGCGATCAACGGGATGGAAAAGAAGGGGCTGGTGCGCCGCGAACAAAGCCGCACCGATCGCCGGCGCGTCCATATCCACCTGACGCAAAAGGCGCGCGCGCTGGAGCCGCAGCTCCTGCCGCATGTCGCCGCGGTCAACGAACTGGCGGTGCGCGATATGTCGCCCGAGCGGGTGGCGCTGCTGCGCGAACTGCTTGCGCAGGTGACGCGCAATCTGGCGGATGATCTGCCGGAATAGGGCGAGGCTTTAGGTCACCCGTTCGCCCTAAGCTTGTCGAAGGGCTGCCCTTCTTCGGAAGAAAGCGCAGGGCTCCGACAGGCTCAGCCCGAACGGGGTTAACGACACCGTCAAATCCTGAACTCCGCGAACGTCTCCGGCGCGAACATCTCCTCGATCGTCAGCCGCCGCGGCGACAGGCCCTGTTCGTGGTGGTAGCGCGTGAAGGTCTCGATCACCTGCCGGTTGCGCTCGATGCCATACGGCCACCAGTCCGCGCCCATCGTCGCGATCGTGTCTTCCACCGCGGCGATCTGCCACGGCAGCATCGTCTTCAGCGAGGCGGAGACGCGCAACTGGTCGTAGCTCAGCCGCTGCGCCGCGACGAAGGCGGTATAGAGTGACCGCGCGATCCAGCGGTGCCGCTCGTAGATTTCGCGGCGGATCGCGACGACGTGCATGATCGGGAAAATCCCGGTGTGCGCATAATAGGCTTTCTCGATCGGCACGAAATCGGGGAACAGCCGCGCGACCTTGTCGGGCTCGCTGTAGAAGGTTGACGGCGCGCGCGCGGTGTGGAGCGCGTCGATCTCGCCGTCCGCCAGCATCCGCGCGAGCGTCTGGGTCGGGCCGATCGCCTCGACCCTGAACCGCGGCGGCAGATCGAGCTTCAATTTTTCCTCGCGCCCTGGCTCCTCCTCGCCGCCGGTGACATAGGTGACCGAAGCGGGGTCGATGCCATATTCGTCGCTGAGGATGCCGCGGATCCACACCGGCGCGGTCATCTGATATTCGGGCACCCCGACGCGCTTGCCGACGAGGTCGCTCGGCGTCTCGATCCCGCTCGCCTTCGACACGAAGATGCACGAATGGCGGAAGAAGCGCGACGGGAATACCGGGATCGCGACGAACGGCGGGTCGTCGCGCCCCAATGTCACGCAATAGGAAGAGAGCGAGAGCTCGGCGACGTCGAACTCGCGGTGGCGCAGCATGCGGAAGAAGGTTTCCTCCACGTCGAGCGCCTGGAAATTGAGGTCGATCCCGTCGGGGCGCACCCGTCCGGTCTGCAGCGCCTCGGTACGGTCGTAATTCCAGCAGGCAAAGGAAAGGGGAAGGCGGCTCATAGGGCAATCTGCTCCAGCGCGTCGTGGATGATCGTGGCGGGGAAGATATCGGTCCCGCGGCGGCTCGATTCGATCAACGCGGCGCAGGCGGCCATCGTTTCGAGCCCCCAGCGCCCGTCGTGGATCGGCGCGCTCGTGCGGTGGATCGCGGCGACGAATTCGTCGATCACGGCGCGGCGCGGCACCGCGGGGGGATCGAGCGGGTGCCATTCGTGCGCATGATCGGCGTAGAGCGCGAGGCCGGTCGGGGTCAGCCGGATGTCGGCGCGCTCGCAGCTCGCCAGCACGAACCCGAAATGCTCGTGGTGCGGCGCGGGCGGCGGCGGCGCGCCATTGCCATAGGTGCGTGCGAGCTTCGCCGTCGCTTCGTCCCGCGCCAGCGTGCGCCGCGCGTCGGCATGTGCCGTTGGTGCCTTGATGCGCCCGAGTTCGCCGATCCAGCCGGTCAGTTCGTCGCTGTCGTAATGCGCATAGCCGCTATAGGTCAGCGACGCCGCCGCGCCGTGCTCGAACGCCAGCAGCGCGGTATAGGCGCCGTCGCTCGGGCGCGTTTCGTCCCAATTGCCGGCGACCGCGCGGACCGTGCGGATCGGTTGCCCCGCGAGCCGCCGCACGACATCGATCTGATGCGCGCCCTGGCTGAATATCACCCCGCCGCCGCGCGCCGCATCGAGCTCCTCCGGGCGGCGCGGGCGATAGACGAAATCGGTGAAGTTGAAGGTCAGGATCTGGCGCAGCGCGCCATGATCGCCCGAGGCGATCAGAGCGGCGGCGGCGCACACCGGCGCATCGAACCCGTGGCTCGGCCCGACCACCAGCACGCGATCGAAGCGGCGCGCCGCCTCCGCCATCGCCGCGCAATCGGCGACGGTGACCGCCATCGGCTTTTCGACCAGCACATGCTTGCCCGCCTTGATCGCGGCGATCGCCTGCGCGGCATGATGTTCGTGCGGCGAGGCGATATAGAGCGCATCGATATCCGGCGCGCCGAGCATCGCCGCCAGGGTCGGAAAGGCGGGGGCGTCGAACTCCTGCGCGAAACGTTCGCGCGCCTCGGCACGCGGATCGAATGCCCCCGCCAGCAAGATCCGCTCGTCGCCCGTCAGCGCGGGCAAGGTGAGCATGAAGCCGCGCCCCAGCCCGACCACCCCCAGCCTGATCCTGTCCATCGCGCCCTCTCCCCGCCTTGAACCAAATAATACTTCGATATAAAAGTATTTTCAATGGAGCGCGGATTTCCGCGGGATTCGAAGGGGAACGAGAGGATGACGCCGGAACAGAACGACCTGTTGTGCCGAGTCGAGGGCGCGGCGCCGATGGGCCGGCTGATGCGCCAGCACTGGCTGCCGGCGTGTATGATCGAGGAGGTCGCCGCGCCCGATTGCACGCCGCTGCGGGTGCGGCTGCTCGGCGAGAATATCGTGGTGTTCCGAGACAGCGACGGGAGGGTCGGCGCGCTCGAAGAGCAATGCCCGCACCGCCGCGCCTCGCTCGCTTTCGGGCGCAACGAGGAATGCGGGCTGCGCTGCCTCTATCACGGCTGGAAGTTCGACGTGGAGGGCAATGCGGTCGACATGTCGTCCGAGCCGATCGACGCCGCCTTGCGCCAGACGATGAAGGCCAGGGCCTATCCGGTCCACGAGGCGGGCGGGTTCGTGTGGGTGTGGATGGGCGATCCAGGGGCAGTCACCCCGTTCGATCCGCCCAATTGGGCCAAGGCGCCGGCCGACAAGATCAGCATCGTCAAGATGCATGCCGCGTGCAACTGGGCGCAGGTGCTCGAAGGATCGATCGATTCGGCGCATAGTTCGAGCCTGCATTCGACCAACATGCCGACCGCGAGCGTGGCGGGCTCGACCGCGACCGACAGCGCGTGGCTGCGCCCCTCGGCCGACAAAGCGCCGCGGCTCGAGGTGCAGAAGACCCCGTTCGGCTTCCGCTATGTCGCGATCCGCACCCCGATCGTCGATGCGGACAAGCAGGATTATGTGCGGATGACGTTGTTCGTCGCGCCGTTCACCGTCCACATCCCGTCGACCGACCAATATCATCTCAGCCAGATGCTGGTGCCGATCGATGACGTGAACACGATGTTCTACTGGATCGCCTGGCACCCGGAGAAAGGCATCGCGCAGGATGCGTGGCGGCGCTTCTGCGGGGCGGAGATCGGCAAGGATGTCGAGCCGTTGACCTTCCGCAAGCGCCGCAACGCCGACAATGATTATCTCCAGGATCGCGCCGCGATGAAGGCGGGGGATTTCACCGGCATCTACGGCATTCCGACGCAGGATATGGCGATGTGGGAATCGATGGGGCCGATCGCCGATCGCAGCGAGGATCGGCTGGGATCGAGCGACAAGGCGATCTTCACCTTCCGCACCCAGATGTATCGCGCGGCGCAGGCGGTGGCGCGCGGCGAACCCGCGATCGGCACCGTCGAACCGCGCGTGCCGGCGGGCGGGCTGATGTCGTTCGAGGGGATGCTCCCCAAGGGCGAGGACTGGCGGCTGCTCAATCTGTCCGACGAGGAAAAGGCGATCGCTCTGGCGTCCTGATACCCTGCTCCCCTCCCTGGTGAAGGGAGGGGCTGGGGGTGGGGGGTATGGCGCGCGCGCGACGCTGCCTCGCGGGCCAACCCACCCCCGACCCTCCCTTGTTCAAGGGAGGGGAGGAGCAGTTAACCGATCGCTGGATGCCGCGTATGCCAGTCGGTCATCGACTGGAATCGATGCGCGGCGCGCAGCAGCGTCGATTCGCTGAAATGCGCGCCGACCAGTTGCGCCGCGCACGGCAGGCCGTCGTCGCTGAACCCGGCGGGAAAGGTGATCGTCGGGTGGCGTGAGATGTTGAACGGCAAGGTATAGAGGAAGAACCGCTCGAACGCCTCGCCCCCGGCGAGCAACGTCGCTTCGAGCACGGCAGCGGGCGGCGCGGGATAGGGCAAGGCCGGCACCAGCAGCAGATCGATACCCTCGAACAGCGCGTTGATCTGCCCGGTATAGCGATCCGCCGCATTCATCGCCGCCGCGACATCGCGCGCTTCGAGTTCGGTCGCCGAGGCGAGCATCGCCGCCAGCCCTGGGCCGTAAGAGGCGGCATGCGTGGGGAAGGTTTCGCGATGCGCATCGGCGACCCCCGCGGTGAGGATCGCGCCGAACGCCGCGGTATGGGTTGCCGGCAGCGTAACCGCGCGGAGCCGAGCGCCCGCCGCGACGAGCATGTCTGCGGTGTGGCGCAGGGCCGTGATCACCGGAGGATCGCATTCGCGCTCGATGCGATCCCAGTCGACGCCGATCGTCAGCCCGTCGATACCCTCGTCCAGCGCGCGCCGATAATCGGGCACCGGCGCGGGTGCCGCGGTGGGGTCGTGCGGATCGGCACCCGCGATCGCGCCGAGCATCGCCGCGGCATCCGCTGCGCTGCGCGCCATCGGGCCGATCGTGTCGAGCGCCTCGACCAGCGGCCACACGCCGTCGCGGCTCACCCGGCCCCATGTGGTCTTGACGCCGGTGACCCCGTTGAACGCCGAGGGAATGCGCACCGACCCGCCGGTATCCGATCCCAGCGCGGCGACGCACAGCCGTGCGGCGACCGCGACCCCCGACCCGCTCGATGAAAAGCCCGACGAATGCCCTGCGCGCCACGGGTTGACCGGCGCGGGGACATGCGGGTGGTGGAGGATCGTTGCCCCCTCGGTCATCGACAGCTTGCCGAGGATCACCGCGCCGGCGCGACGCAGCCGGGCGACGATCGTCGCGTCGCGCGTGGCCTTGTGGTCGGCGCGGAACGGCATGCCGGCGAGCGTCGGCGCGTCGGCGATGTCGATCAGGTCCTTGATCGCGACCGGGATGCCGTGGAGCGCGCCGCGATCGAGCCCCGCCGCGATTTCGCGGTCGGCGCATTCGGCGTCAGCGAGCGCGTCGTCGCGCATCACCCGCGCATAGCTGCGGAGGCCGGGGTCGAGGCGGTCGATGCGATCGAGAAACGCCAGCGTCAGATCGCGCGATGTGAGTTCGCCGCGGCGCAATTGCGCGCCGAATGTGGCGACCCCGCCGCGCAGGCATATGTCATCCGGTGCGGCCATCCTGCTCTCCCTTATCGTCCGGCCGTTCTTGGGGCCGAGAGAAACTTAGTATTCTATTGGTCGCCGATCGCGCAACCGTGCGATACCGCGCTCCCTTTTGCGCAACCCGTTCAATAGCCGATTTTTCTTGGCAGCGGGCACGGCGTTGTCGTGCCGTTTGACATCGTCACGCGGGAAGGTAATTAGATAACAAAACATAGTAACAAATGAAATTCGGGGGCGTGCCGCGCGGGTGTCCGGCCCCGGCGTAGGGTCGAGATTCCGACGTAAATTCAGGGGGAGAACTGCATGAAAGCGCGTGTTGCCTATCGTTGCGCCGCCGCGGCGTTGACGATCGCCGCGGGTCTCGGCGCCGGTGTCGCTCAGGCGAAGGATGTCGTGATCCATGCCGGGCATCTGATCGACGGCGTGTCGGCCAAGCCGCTCGACAAGATGTCGATCCTGATCCGCGACGATCGTATCACCGGGGTGCAGAATGGGTTCGTGACGCCCGCCGGGGCCGAGGTGATCGACCTTTCCGACGCGACCGTGCTTCCCGGGCTGATCGAAAGCCACGATCATATCTCCAGCACCGGCGATCGCCGCCCGCTCGCGCGCTTCTTCGATACCGAGGGCGATTCGGTGATCAACGCGGTGGTCAATGCCCGGACCGAATTGGGTTGGGGCTTCACCACGGTGCGCGACATGGGGTCGGGGCTGTACGAAGGCCCGGCGCTGCAGCGCGCGATCGCCGCGAACAAAGTGGTCGGCCCGCGGCTGTGGACCGCGATGCAGCCGCTCGGCGCGACTGGCGGGCATTCGGATCGCAACAACGGGCTGCGCCCCGGGCTCGACATGCCCGACAGCGAATCCGGCATCGTCAACGGCCCCGAATCCGCCGCCGAGCAGGTGCGGCTGCACCGCCGGCGCGGCGCCAATGTCATCAAGCTGATGCCCTCGGGCGGGGTCGGCTCGATCGGCGACGATCCCAATGTCATGACGATGACCGACGCCGAGATGAAGGCCGCGGTCGAGACCGCGCACAGCCTTGATCTCAAGGTCGGCGCGCACGCCCACGGCAAGAAGGCGATCGATCATGCGATCCTCGCCGGGGTCGATTCGATCGAGCACGGCACCTATTCGGATGCCGAAAGCTATAAGTTGATGAAGGAGCACGGCACCTTCCTCGTGCCGACCTTGCTGGTCGCGGACGAAATCTATCAGGTCGCGGTCAATCATCCCGAGCTGTTGCCGCCGACCGTGGCGGACAAGGCCAAGGCGGTGACCCCGACGATGATCGGCAACGCCGGCCGCGCCTATCGCGCCGGGGTGAAGATCGCGTTCGGCACCGATCAGTCGGCGAGCTCGCGCCGCGAGAAGGCGGAGGAATTCGCGCTGCTGGTCAAGGCCGGGCTGCCGCCGATGGAGGCGATCTTCACCGCCACCCGCAACGCCGCCGAGCTGATCGGCGCGCCCAATGACATCGGCTCGGTCCAGCCCGGGCGCTATGCCGATATCATCGCGGTGAAGGGCGATCCGCTGGCCGACATCACCGAGCTGCAGCGCGTGCGGTTCGTGATGAAGGGCGGCGAAGTGTTCAAGCGTGACGGGCAGATGCCGCGCTGAGCCGCGGCATCCACCCGATTTCCTCCCCCAGGTTCCGATAGGATCATAGACATGCGCACGCCGAGGATCGTCACCTTCGCCCTGCTCGCGAGCACCGCCGCGGTGCCCACCGTCGCCACCGCACAGGCGGCGCCCGCCGCCGATACGCCGGCCGCCGTCCAGCGGCAGGACGAGGAATATGGCCGGCTGATCAACGAATATCTGGTCGACAAGCGCTTCACCACCGAGCTGGTCGATCATATGCCCGCGTCGGACACCGTGCCGTCGCCGCTCAAATTCTTCGGGCGGATTCCGGGCAAGCCCGGCGAGCTCGAATATTCGGGCGATATCGCACGCTATTACAAGGAACTGGCGCGTACCTCGCCGCGCGTCAAATTCTGGACGGTGGGCAAATCGGAGGAAGGCCGCGATATCGTCGTGATCGCGATCGCCGACGAGGAGACGCTCAAGAATCTCGACATGAACAAGGCGGCGCTCGCCGCGCTCGGGGATTCGCGGCGCACCAGCGAGGCCGAGGCGCGCAAGCTGATCAAGACCGCCAAGCCGCTCTACTGGATCACCAGCGGCATCCACTCGCCCGAAACCGGCGGGCCGCAGATGCTGATCGAGCTGGCCTATCGCCTCGCGGTGGAGGAGACCCCCTTCATCCAGAAAATCCGCAACAATATGGTGACCTTCATCACCCCCGTCCTCGAAGTCGACGGGCGCGACAAGATGGTCGACACTTATTATTACGGCAAGAAGACCGGCAATCCCCGCCCACCGATGATGTATTGGGGCAAATATGTCGCGCACGACAATAACCGCGACGGCATGGGGCAATATCTTAAGCTCACCCAGGCGCTGACCAAGGGCACGCTCGAATGGCACCCGACGGTGCTCCACGATCTGCACGAGGCGCAATCCTATCTGTACGTCTCGACCGGGACGGGGCCGTACAATCCCTCGCTCGATCCGATCGCCAGCAACGAATGGTGGCTGCTGGCCGAGACCGAAGTGATGGAGATGACCAAGCGCAACGTGCCCGGGGTGTTCACCTACGGTTTCTACGACGGCTGGGTGCCCAACTACCTGTTCTGGATCGCGGTGACCCACAACAGCTTCGGGCGCTTCTACGAAGTGCAGAGCTATGGCCCCGATATCCAGAAGGGGCTCAAGCTGCCGCCGTCGGTGACGAGCCGCGAATGGTTCCGCCCCAATCCGCCGCTGCCGACGATCGACTGGGGGCCGCGCAACAACACCAATATCCAGGAATCGGCGATCCTGTTCGCGCTCAACAAGGTGGCGACCGATCGCGAGACCTATCTCGAGAATTATTGGATCAAGAACAAGAATGCGGTCGATATCGGGCGCACCGGCGACATCAACGCCTGGGTGATCCCAGCCGCGCAGACCGCCAAGCTCAACGTCGTCGATATGGTCAACGGGCTGCGCCAGCAGGGCGTTGAGATCAGCGTCGCGGGGGCGCCGTTCACCGCCGGCGGGGTCAATGTCGCGGCGGGCGATTATGTCATCCGCGCCGACCAGCCGTATCGCACGCTCGTCGACATGTATCTCGGCGTGCAGAATTATCCCGTCGCCAACCCGCGTCCCTATGACGATACCGGCTGGACGATGCAGTATCTGCGCAACCTGACGGTCAAGACGGTCAAGGATCCGGGGGTGTTCAACCAGCCGCTGACCTTGCTGGCGGACGATGTGCGGCCCAAGGGCGTGGTGTCGGGCAGCGGCCCGGTGATCCTCGTCAACCACAGCGGCGACAACGAACTGGTCTCGTTCCGCTTCCGCCTCGCCAGGACGAAGATGCTCGCGGCCGAGGCGCCGTTCGAGGCCGGCGGGCGCAAATATGCCGCGGGCACCTTCATCCTCCCCGCGGCGAACCGCGCCGAGGTGGAGAAGGTCGTCGCCGATCTCGGGCTGTCGGCCGAGGCGGTCGGCGCGGTCCCGTCGGTGGCGAGCCACCCGCTCAGCGTGCCGCGGATCGGCTACATGCACTCCTGGCTGCGCACCCAGGACGAGGGCTGGTGGCGCGCGGCGTTCGATCATTACGGGATTCCGTACACCTATTTCGCCGACATCAAGGCGCGGGCGGGCGGGCTGCGCGCCAAATATGACGTGATCGTCTATCCCAACGTCGGCTCGTCGGCGCAGGATCAGGTGGTCGGGGTGGCGATGAACGGCACCAAGCCGATCCCGTACAAGAAAAGCGCGCTGACCCCGAACCTCGGCACGCTCGATTCGGCCGACGATATCCGCGGCGGATTGGGCGCCGACGGGCTCGCCGAACTGAAGAAGTTCGTCGAGCAGGGCGGGACGCTGATCGGCGACGGATCGACCGTCGAGATGCTCGCGCAATATGGCATCGCCGCCGGGGTGAGCGTCGCCGAGACGCCCAAGCTCTATACCAAGGGCGCGGTGATGCGCGGGGTGTTCAAGGACAAGGCCAGCCCGCTCGCTTACGGTTATGCCGGGGGCGAGATGCCGGTCTATTTCTCGCAGACGCCGGTGCTCAAGGTCGGCGGCGCGGGGCGCGGGATGGCCTATTTCGATCCCAATGCGCCGGGCAGCAACATCGCGCAAAAGGTGACCCCGAACGAGACCCCGGCGCATATCTCGCCGTGGGAGCCGGAGCAGGCGAAGGCGGCCAAGCCCGCCAATGCCGATGTGCCCAATTCGCCGTTCGGCTCCGCACTGCCGGTGTCGCGGACGGGCGGCGCCGAGCCGACCCAGCACCCGCGCGTCGTGATGTCCTTCCCGGCCAAGGCCGACGATATCCTGCTCAGCGGGATGCTCAGCGGCGGCGAGGCGTTGCAGAACAATGCGCTGCTGGTCGATGTGCCGCAGGGCAAGGGGCATATGGTGCTCTATGCGCTGCGGCCCTTCTGGCGCTGGCAGACGCAGGGGAGCTATTTCCTCGGCTTCAACGCGATCATCAACTGGGATCATCTCGACGCCGGCAAGTCGGCGCAATGATCGCGGGGCGCTGACGCTCCGTTACATCGTCATGCCGGACTTGATCCGGCATCCAGAGTGACGGGCGATTGTGCTTGTGGCTCTGGATGCCGGGCCGAGCCCGGCATGACGGCGTTTGAAGCGCCAAAGTTCACGAAGTTCACACGAGTGACGGGCTTGCCTTGCTTCCGATGAATGCTTAGCATTCTAAATAAATATCATCGGGAGAGCACGGGATGTTGGCACGGGCATGTCCTGCCGGGAGCAGGGGCGCCGCGGCGCGGGGGCGGTGGTGACCGGCCGCATCCCGCGCGCGGGGGATGCCGCGCCGTCACGGCTTTACGCGCATGGCGTGCTCGCGCTGCTCGTGCTGGCCTATGCGTTCAACATCCTCGATCGCACGATGATCGCGATCGTCGGCCAGGCGATCAAGATCGACATGAAGCTGAGCGATGCCGAGCTCGGCCTGCTCGGCGGGTTCGCCTTCGCGGTCCTTTATTCGGTGCTCGGGTTGCCCGTCGCGCGGCTCGCCGAACGGTGGCATCGCGTATCGATCATCTCGATCGCGATGGTCGTCTGGTCGGGGTTCACCGCCGCATGCGGCGTCGCGGGCAATTACACCCAATTGCTGCTCGCGCGGATCGGGGTCGGGGTGGGCGAGGCGGGGCTGTCGCCGCCGGCCTTTTCGCTGATCGCCGATTATTATCCGCCCAACCGCCGCGCTTCGGCGATCGGCATCTATATGCTCGGCGGCGCGATCGGGACGATGATCGGGGCGGCGCTCGGCGGCTGGGTGGCGAAGCATTTCGGCTGGCGCATCGCCTTCATCGCGGTCGGCATCCCCGGGGTGGTCGTCGCGCTGCTGATCCGCGCGGTGATCCGCGAGCCGGTGCGGGGCGCGCTCGATGCCGATAATGTGCCCGTAGCGGCGCCGGGGCCGATCGACTGGGGCGAGGAATTCGCCGAGCTGGCCGCGGTGACGCGATCGCTGCTGCGCCAGTCGGACGTGCGCAACATGATCTTCGGCCTGACCCTCGCGTCGGTCGCGACCTATGGCATGCTGCAATTCTCGCCGGCCTATTTCATCCGCGCCTTCGATCTCGATCTGGCGACGGTAGGGGTGATCTTCGGGGTGACGAGTGGCGCGTCGGCGGCGGCGGGGGTGGTGATCGGCGGCTTCCTCACCGACTGGCTCGGGCGGCGCAACGCGGCGTGGTGCGGGCTGGTGCCGGCGATCGGGCTCGCGATCGCGGCGCCGCTTTACTATTTCGCTTATACCGAGCCGGATTGGCGCATCGCCTCGGCGATCCTGCTGTTTCCGGGGCTGTTCCAATATCTTGCGCACGGGCCGACATTCGGCGCGGTGCAGAATGCCTTTCCCGCGCACCGCCGCGCGACGGCGAGCGCGCTGATGCTGCTGTTCCTCACGCTGATCGCCGCGGGGGGCGGGCCGCCGCTGATCGGCTGGATCATCGACCGGCTCGCGGCGGCGAAATTCGCGCTGCTGCCGGTCGCGACGCAAAGCTTCGCGACCTTGTGCCCGGCGGGCAAGGCCGCGGCGGGGGCGTCGGCCGAGCTCGCCGCCGCGTGCCACGATGTCCTTGCGCAGGCGACCCGCGAGGGACTGCTCGTCGCCACCGCCTTCCTGCTATGGGGTGGCGTGCATTATGCGCTCGCCGCGCTCGCCTTGCACAGGAAGCGCGCCGCCTGACGATCTGCGATCGCAATGATCTTCATGCAGGCATTTAATTTTGGAATGCCGCGCCGGCTGCCTAACGATAGGCGCTCGGCGGAAAGGGGAGAGGGGCTGGGCGATGCGCAAGGTCATCATGTTGTTTGATCGCGTCGCGACGCGGCGGGGCGCGTTGGTCGTCGCGCTCGGCGTGGCGGCGGCGGCGGCCTATGCGCCGGCGCATGCCGCGGGGACGGAGCCGGCCGATATCCTGATCACCGACGGCACGATCGTCACGATGGACCCCGCGCGGCGGGTGATCGACGATGGGGCGGTGGCGATCGTCGGCAACCGCATCGCCGCGGTGGGGACGACCGCCGAGCTCAAGGCGCGGTTCAGCCCGCGCGAGACGATCGACGCGCGGCGCAAGATCGTGATGCCGGGGCTGATCGACGGCCACGGCCACGCCGGGCACGCATTGCTCAAGACGCTCGGTGCGGACAGCGACACTTGGAACGAGAATGTCGAGCGGATGTACGCGCACGGCTCGACCCCCGATTTCTGGCGCGCCGATGCGATGCTCGCGGGGCTCGAGCGGCTCAAGTCCGGGGTCACCACCTCGGTCAATTTCTTCGGCGGCGGTTCGGACGTCTATCGCGTCGACGAGGCGAAATATGGCGACGCTTATGTCGAGGGGGTCAGGCAGATCGGGGTGCGCTGGTTCCTCGGGGTCGGCCCGCGCCGCGGCCCTTATCCCAGCGGGTTCACCGACTGGACCGGCGCGGCGAAGCGCGACTTTACGGTGCCGTTCGATCGCCAGCTCGCGGTGTCGGAGGAATTGATCCGCAAGTGGAACGGCACCGCCGACGGCCGCATCAGGATGGCGGTGGTGTTCCCGACGATCAGCCCGGACGACAAGCTCGCCGGCGCCGCGCTCGACGAAATGGTGCGCGAGGCGCATGCCGCGCGCGATCTGTCGAAGCGTTACAAGGTGCTGTTCCTCCAGGACGGGCACACCCGCGGCACGGTGAAATATGCCAATGACGTGCTCGGGCTGCTCGGCCCCGATGCGATCTTCTCGCACGCCACCAATCTGACCGACGAGGAGATCAAGCTAATCGCCTCGACCGGCACGCGCATCTCGCACAATCCCAGCGCGATCTTCTCGATGTACGGCCGCAACCCGGCGACCGAGCTGATCGACGCGGGGGCGACGGTGATGCTCGGATCGGACGGGGTGGCGCCCGATCGCAGCTTCGACATGTTCCGCCACATGTTCCAGGCGACGCGTTACCACCGTTTCTATTTCCACGATGCGAAGGTACTGCCGGCGGGCAAGGTGCTCGAAATGGCGACGATCGATGCCGCCAAGGCGCTGGGGATGGAAAAGGACATTGGCTCGCTCGAAGCCGGCAAGAAGGCCGACATCATCCTGGTCGACTGGTTCAAGCCGCATCTCGTGCCGATGAACATGCCGGTCTATCGGCTGGTCTATTATGCCAATGGCGAGGATGTCTCGACCGTGCTGGTCGACGGCCGCGTGCTGATGCGCGACCGACAGGTGCTGACCGCCGACGAGGAAAAGATCCTCACCGCCGCGCAGCGCGAATCCGATCTGGCGGTGACCCGCGCCGGGCTGAAGGGGCTCGACACGCTGCCCGAAGGCTTTTGGGGGAGCACGCATCTCGGGCCGAAAACGACCAAATAATCTCGCGCATAACCGTGGTTTCCTCGCAGCCGTGGCGCCGCTACACTTCGGCTGAAATTCGTTTTCCTAGGGGATTCCAGCATGTTGATCCTGAGCACTCGGGTCGGAGCGATTCGGGTCAAACTGGCGGCAGCGGCTGCGCTGCTTGTCGTGCTTGCGCCCCCCGCGGGCGCCGCCGATCCGCCTGAATGGACCCGCCCGGCCGCCCCGTTCCATGTGATCGGGCCGATCGATTATGTCGGCACCGAGGGGCTGGGGTCGTATCTGATCCACACCCGCGCGGGGTCGATCCTGATCGACGCGCCGATGGCGGAGAATGTTGCCGCGCTCGAACGCAACATCGCCGCGCGCGACAAGCTGCGCAACGTCAAGCTGATCCTGCTCAGCCACGCGCATTTCGATCATGCCGGCGGCCTCGCCGCATTGAAAAAGGCGACCGGCGCCAGATTGGTGGTCGGTGCGGCTGACAAACAGGCGGTGGAGACCGGGACGCCGCCGGGCGAGGTCGATTACGGCGTGATCCGCTTCCCCGCCGCGCCGGTCGATCGCGGCATTCGCGACGGCGAGACGGTGACGCTCGGCGGGGTGACGCTGACCGCGGTGGCCACCCCGGGGCATACCCCCGGCTGCACGAGCTGGCGGATGCGCGTCGTCGACCGCGGGACGCCGCGCGACATATTGTTCGCCTGCAGCATCACCGTCGCGGGCAACCGGCTGGTCGGCAATCGCGCCTATCCGGGGATCGTCGGCGATTTCCGGCACAGCTTCGATCGTCTCGCCGCGATCAAGGCCGATATCGTCCTGCCGTTCCATACCGTCGCGGCCGAGCTGCGCGAACGCGCCGGACGCGGGGCGCTGGTCGATGCGACCGCGCTGCCCAAATTGGTGCAGAATGCGCGCACCGCCTTCGCCGCCGATCTCGCCAAGCAGGAGCAGGCGGCGAAGTGATCGTCGAAGCGACCGCAGGCGACGAGGCGGCGTTGATCGCGCTGTGGGAGGCGTGCGGGCTGACTCGCGCGTGGAACCCGCCGGCGCGCGACATCGCCTTCGCGCTCGCCGGGCCGGGTTCGACGATTCTGGTGGCGCGGGGCGTGGTCGCGCCGGAGCATCGTGCGTTGGATCGCGATCACGTCGTGTCCTCCTTGTGCTCCCGCGAAGGGGACGAGCACGCCGCCCTGACCGGCAGCGTGATGGTTGGGCACGACGGGCATCGCGGCTGGGTCTATTATCTCGCGGTCGCGCCCGATGCGCGCCGCGCCGGGCTGGGCCGCGCGCTGATGGCCGCGGCGGAGACGTGGCTGCGCGCGCGGGGGGTGCCCAAGATCCAGTTGATGGTCCGCACCGGGAACGAGGACGCGCACGCCTTTTATCGCGCGCTCGGTTTCGCGGATCAGCCGGTTGCGGTGTTCGGCCGTTTCCTCGATTGAGGGGGCATGATCACACTCTACGGCATCCCCAATTGCGACACCGTGAAGAAGGCGCGCGTGTGGCTCGACGCGAACGGCGCGGCTTATGCCTTTCACGATTACAAAAAGGCCGGGGTCGACGAGGCTGCGCTGCGCGGCTGGGTGGCGCGGCTCGGCTGGGAGAAATTGCTCAACCGCGCCGGCACGACATTCCGCAAATTGCCCGACGCGGCGAAGGTCGACCTTGATGCGGAAAAGGCGATCGCGCTGATGCTCGCCAATCCGTCGGCGATCCGTCGCCCGGTGGCCGTGAAAGGCGACACGCTGGTCGTGGGGTTCGACGCGGCGCAATATCAAACACTTGTGTAACGATCGATAACGACGCACAATCCCCGCCCACGAAAGGGGAGAGTGGATGAGCGAGTTCGCGCGGCCGGTGCCGGTCTGGTTTCGTATCGTCGCGATCCTGCTGGTGCTGTGGGGCGCGATGGGCGTGTTCGCCTGCGTCCAGCAATTCCGCCTCGGCGCGGAGGCGATGGGGCAGACGAGCGCCTATGATCGCGCGCTCTATGCGTCGCTCCCCGCCTGGTACAATTGGGTCTATGCGCTCGCGGTGGGCAGCGGGCTGCTCGGGGCGCTGGCGCTGCTGTTCCGCAGGGCGGTGGCGCGGCCGCTGTTCGTGATCTCGCTGGCCGCGATCGTCGTCCAGTTCGGCTATCTCTTCGCCGCCACCGATATCATCGCCACCAAGGGGATTTGGGTAACCTATTTCCCGCTGTTCATCTTCGCGGTGGCGCTGATCGAGGTGCGGCTCGCCGGGGTCGCGATCCGCAATCGCTGGGCGCGTTAGACTGGCCTTCGGGCCGGCAAGCCTCTAAGCGTCGCGCCCATGTCCACCACCTTCACGATCGACAGCTCCACCAGCCGCGCGACCCCGGTGTCCGCGCCGATGAAGCGCGTCACCGTCCCCGCGGTGCGCAAGCGCAAGGGCGGCGAGCCGCTGGTGATGCTCACCGCTTATACCGTGCGCACCGCGCAATTGTTCGATCCGCATTGCGATCTGCTGCTGGTCGGCGACAGCCTGGGGCAGGTGATCTACGGGCTGCCCTCGACCGTCCCGGTGTCGCTCGAGATGATGGCGGCGCACGGCGCGGCGGTGGTGCGTGGCAGCTATCATGCGATGGTCGTGGTCGACATGCCGTTCGGCAGCTACGAAACCTCGCCCGAAAAGGCGTTCGAGAGCGCCGCATGGCTGCTCAAGCAGACCGGCGCGGCCGGGGTGAAGCTGGAGGGCGGGGTGGCGATGGCGCCGACCGTCCAGTTCCTCGTCGAGCGCGGGATCCCGGTGATGGGGCATGTCGGGCTCACCCCGCAGGCGGTGAACATGCTCGGCGGCTATGGCGCGCGCGGGCGGACGCAGGAGGAAGCCGCGAAGATCATCGACGACGGGCAGGCGATCGCGCGCGCGGGCGCCTTTTCGCTGGTCGTCGAGGGCGTGATCGAGCCGATCGCGATCGAGCTGACCCGCTCGATCGATTGCCCGACGATCGGCATCGGCGCCTCGGCCCAATGCGACGGTCAGGTGCTGGTGGCGGAGGACATGCTCGGGATGTTCGAACGGGTGCCGCGCTTCGTGAAGCGCTACGGCGACATTGCCGGTTACATCTCCGAACGCGCCGAAGCTTATGCCAATGAGGTCCGCTCGCGCGCCTTTCCGGGTGTCGAGCAGGTCTATCAGCCCAAATAGGACGTCCAAGCCGCTTCCGTTTCCCCGGGGGCGCGGCTAAACAGGCGCGTTTTTCCAGTAGCCGGAGTTCACCTTGGCCCTGTCGCCCGAAAGCAATGAAGCATTCCTGCGCGAAGTCGATGATGCGCTGCGCCAGGATCAGGCGCTCGATTTCTGGCGGCGCTATGGCCGGTTGCTGATCGTCGCGATCGTCGGCGGGCTCGCCGTCTTCGGCGGCTATCTGTTCTGGCAGAACCGCCAGCACAAGGCCGCGGAGCGCGAGGGCGAGCAATTGCAGGTCGCCTATGACGATCTCGCCGCGGGCAAGCTCGACGCCTCGGCCAAGACGCTGGCCGAGCTCGCCCAGTCCAAGTCGGACGGCTATCGCGCCGCCGCGCTGTTCTCGCAGGCCGATATCGCGCTGCGCAAGGAGGACCTGAAGGGCGCGGCGAAACAATTCGCGGCGATCGCCGGCGATCAGTCGATGGCCAAGCCGTTCCGCGATCTCGCGCTGATCCGGCAGACGATGGCCGAATTCGATACGCTCAAGCCCGATGTGGTGGTCAGCCGGCTGCGCGGGCTCGCGGCGCCGGGCAATCCCTATTTCGGCAGCGCGGGCGAATTGGTCGCGCTGGCTTATTTGAAGCAGGGCCGGCGCGATCTCGCGATGCGGCTCTACAATCAGATTGCGGCGACCGAATCGGTGCCGGAATCGCTCCGTCAACGCGCGGTTCAGATGGGCGCGGTATTGGATACCGGCGCCGCGCAGAGCGGCGGCGCCGCCGGTAACGAGAAGGCCAAGCAGCAATGAAGAAGGTTCTGGCCGCGCCGCTGGTGATCGCGGCGCTGGTGGGATTGAGCGGGTGCGGCATCTTCAAGGGCCACGGCCCGAAAAAGACCCCGACGCTCGGTGAGCGCATCCCGATCCTGGTCTCCGAGAATGGCGCGGCGGTCGATCCGTCGCTCGCCGGGGTCGCCGTCACCGTCCCGCCCGCGGCGCCGAACGACGCCTGGGCGCAGCCCGGCGGCAACCCTTCCAAGAATATGGGCAATCTCGCGCTCGGCGCCGCACCGGCGCGGGCGTGGAGTGCGCGGGTCGACGGCGGATCGAACCGCCAGCGGCTCGGCGCGGCGCCGGTGGTCGCCGACGGCAAATTGTTCGTGGTCGACGTCGATGCGGTGGTCCATGCCTTCCGCGCGGATACCGGCGCGTCGCTGTGGACCACGCCGATGGCGACGGAGAAGAAGAACCGCGCGGCGCGCTTTGGCGGCGGCGTGAGCTTCGACGACGGCAAGGTATTCGCGACCGACGGGCTCGGCCAGGTCGCCGCGCTGAACGCGGCCGACGGCAAGGTGATCTGGAGCGCCAAGCCGGGCGGCCCGCTGCGCGGCGCGCCGACCGTCGCCAACGGCCAGGTCTATGTGCTCAGCCAGGACAACCAGCTGTTCGCGCTCGGCGAGGCCGACGGCAAGGTGCAATGGGCCGAATCGGGCAGCATCGAATCGCAGGGCGTGTTCGGCGTCGCGGCGCCCGCGGCGGCCTCGGGGACGATCGTCGCGGGCTTCTCGTCGGGCGAACTCAACGCCTATCGCTACGAAAACGGCCGTACCTTGTGGCAGGACGCGCTGTCGCGCACCGCAATGTCGACCTCGGTGTCGAGCCTTGCCGATATCGATGCCGATCCGGTGATCGCGGACGGCCGTGTCTATGCGGTCGGGCAGGGCGGGCGCATGGTCGCGATCGAAATGGATACCGGCCAGCGTCTGTGGGAGCAGAATCTCGCCGGCACCTCGACGCCGTGGCTCGCGGGCGAATGGCTGTTCGTCGTCACCGACGATGCGCGGCTGATCTGCCTGTCGCGCGCCAACGGCAAGGTGCGCTGGATCGCGCAGCTCCGCGGCTACAAGAACGTCAAGAAGAAGTCCGGCCCATACGTGTGGTTCGGGCCGGTGATGGCGGGCGACAAATTGTGGCTGACCAACACCCGCGGCGAGATCGTCGCGGTCTCGCCGGCCGACGGCAAGGTCGAGACGACGATCAAGCACGGCGCGGAATTCGGGCTGCCGCCGGTGGTCGCCAACAACACGCTCTATGTGCTCGATCAGAAGGGGCGCGTGACCGCTTACCGGTGAGGGGCGGCGCGAGCATCGCCCGCTAGCACGCTCCCCCCCCCCCCCGCGAAGGCCGGGGTGGTAGGCTGAAATCCGATCTAACTGACGCCACAGGTGACGGCGGCGCGCGTTGCGGCTATTGCGCCGCGATGCCGCTGCCTATCGTCGCGATCGTCGGCCGACCCAATGTCGGCAAATCGACCCTGTTCAACCGCCTCGTCGGTAAGAAGCTGGCGCTGGTCGACGACCGCCCCGGCGTGACCCGCGACCGGCGCGAGGGCGACGCGCATCTGCTCGGGCTCGATTTCCGCGTCGTCGATACCGCGGGCTATGAGGACGAGGATCCCGATACGCTCCCCGGCCGGATGCGCCGCCAGACCGAGGCGGCGGTGAAGATGGCCGATGTCGCGCTGTTCCTGGTCGACGCGCGTGCGGGGATCGTCCCGCTCGACGAGGAAATCGCGCGCTGGCTGCGCGGATCGACCACCCCGATCATCCTCGTCGCCAACAAGGCCGAGGGGCGCGCCGCCGAGCAGGGTATCCTCGAATCGCTCGCGCTCGGCTTCGGCGATCCGGTGCAGCTTTCCGCCGAACATGGCGAGGGCGTCGCCGATCTGTTCGAGGCGTTGCTGCCGCATCTCGAACGCGACGAAGAGGTCGAAGCCCCCGCCGGCGAGGAAGAAGACGAGCGCGACGATGCCCCGCTCAAGCTGGCGATCGTCGGGCGCCCCAATGCGGGCAAGTCGACGCTGATCAACCGCATGCTCGGCGAGGATCGGCTGATCACCGGGCCGGAAGCCGGGATCACCCGCGATTCGATCGCGATCGACTGGACCTGGCACGGCCCGCAAGGCCCGCGCCCGGTGCGGCTGATCGACACCGCCGGGATGCGCAAGCGCGCCAAGGTGCAGGACAAACTTGAGAAACTGTCGGTCGCCGATGCGCTCCACGCGGTCGATTTCGCCGAGGTGGTGGTGCTGCTGCTCGATGCGACGCTCGGGCTGGAGGCGCAGGACCTGCGCATCGCCGACAAGGTGCTGTCGGAGGGGCGTGCGCTGCTGATCGCGCTCAACAAATGGGATGTCGCCGCCGACCCCTCTTCGCTGTTCAACGGCGTGCGCAAGGCGCTGGAGGACGGCCTCAGCCAGGTGAAGGGCGTGCCCTTGCTCACCGTGTCGGGGGCGACGGGGAAGGGGATCGACCAGCTTATCGCGGCGGCGTTCGAGACGCGCGCGGCTTGGTCGCGCCGCGTGCCGACCGGCGAGCTCAACCGCTGGTTCGAGCGCGCGATCGAGGCCAATCCGCCCCCCGCGCCCGGCGGCAAGCGGATCAAGATGCGCTATGTGACGCAGATCAAGACGCGTCCGCCGAGCTTCGTGATCTTCGGCACGCGGGTCGATCAGCTTCCGGCGAGCTACGAACGCTATCTGATGAACGGCCTGCGCCGCGATCTCGGCTTCGGCGCGGTGCCGGTGCGGCTGACCTTGCGCGCGCCGCGCAATCCGTTCGGGCCGAAATCGGACTGAGGGGGAGGGCGCTGGCGGAGAGGCGGCCAATATATCGCTGGCGTCTCGCTTGGGGCTTACCCCTCCACCATTGCTTCGCAACGGTCCCCCTCCCCCTCCGAGGGAGGAATTGTTCGGTCCCCCCGTTCCTCCCCCGGAGGGGAGAGGGACCAGCCGAAGGCTGGTGGAGGGGTAAGCCCCAGGCGAGACGCTGAACTCAGCTCTCGTGTTCGCTCTTGGCGTTGAGCTGGATGTAATTCTGCAGCCCCATCCGCTCGATCATCTCGAACTGGCGTTCGAGCGTGTCGACATGTTCTTCCTCGCTTTCGAGGATCTTGGTGAACAGGTCGCGGCTGACGTAATCCTTGGCTTCCTCGCAATAAGCGATCGCGCCC
Source organism: Sphingomonas lycopersici (assembly GCF_026130605.1). GTDB lineage: Bacteria > Pseudomonadota > Alphaproteobacteria > Sphingomonadales > Sphingomonadaceae > Sphingomonas > Sphingomonas lycopersici. Next base: position 24,938 of record NZ_JANFAU010000010.1, read on the forward strand.
TTCAATTGCGCCACCGCCTCCATCTCGAGCGCGAGATCGGATTTGAGCACTTCCTCGACCGTCTCGCCGACGCGCAGCCGGCCGAGCAGCTGGAAATTGGGCAGCCCCTCGAGGAACAGGATGCGATCCGCCACCATATCGGCGTGCTTCATCTCGTCGATCGATTCGTGCCGCTCGAATTCGGCGAGCTTCTTGACGCCCCAATTGTCGAGCATGCGATAGTGCAACCAATATTGGTTGATCGCGGTGAGCTCGTTCTTCAGCGTCTCGTTGAGCAATTCGATGACGCGCGCGTCGCCCTTCATGTCTTCTGCCTTTCGGTTAGGCAGATGTTTTACCGCGCCTGATGCAGCGCGGGCAACCCAAAAAATGGCGGATTTCTGCGGGTTTGGTTGCTGCGAGCGTTATGCAGCAGCGCGCTCTTCATCGATAATGGCTCGCGCAAACGATACGCACTGGCCGCATTTCGGCTGGCGCCCGAGCGAACGATAGGCCTGACACGCCGTCCGTGATCCCTGCCGCGCGGCCTCGCGCACTTCGCATTCACGGATGGCATTGCAGACGCAGACGACCATGCGGATCTCCCTCGCTCGCCCTGCGATCTAGGGCTATTGCGATGCGCTCGCAAGTGCTTTTGCGGCTGGTTCGCAATTGCGCGACGCTCAAATGCGACGAAAAGATTGCCACCGGCCGCGTGCCATGCTGCGCCACAGCCATTCGGCCGGGCCATAGGCGAATCGTTCCAGCCAGGGTTGCGACCAGCCGAGCATCGCGGTCCAGATCGCGAATACCACGGGGTAGAGCTGCCAGCGTTCCAGTCGGCCGAACCAGCCGAGGCCGTAGCCGTAGAAAATCAGCGTGCAGACGATGCTGGTGCCGAGATAGTTGCTGAATGCCATCCGCCCCGCCGCGGTGAGCCGCGCCGCGAGCCAGCGCGCGCGGCCCGAGGTGACGAACAGGATCACCAGCGCCGCCTCCGCCACCGCCAGCGCCGGGCGCAGCAGGGTGAGGTGGAGCGGCTCGGTGAGCAGCAGCAGGATCGGATCGAAATGCGTCGCGCTCATCCAGCCGGCCAGCGCGACATAGAGCGGGATCGTCACCCCCGCGCCGGCCACCGCCACCGCCCAATAATACCGTCGCGCCCAGCCGCCCGAGAAGAAGCCGGCGCGGAACAACGCCATGCCGAGCAGCATCAGCCCGAGCGTTTCGGGCAGCATCCACGGCATCACCTGAGTCTCGATCTCGAAGGCGGCTTCCGCCCGCGCGCGGGTGACCGTGTTCCAGTCGCCACGATAGATTGCGATCTGCTCGGCAGAGGGGGGATGCGGGGGAAGCAGCGCGGCCTGATAGTCCTTCCATTGCGCGCGCACCGCCGCGCTTGCGTGGGGCGTGGCGGCGGCCGCCTCGAACCGGCGGGTGTCGTTATAGACGAGCAGGCCGAGCGCGAGCTGCCACAGCAGCAGGAGCGCGCCGAGGCTCGCGAGCATGCGCACCGGCCAGCGCCACGCGACGAAGGCGAGCGCGCCGCAGAAGGCATAGAGCGTCAATATGTCGCCGGCCCAGATCAGATAAGCGTGGACGAGGCCGATCGCGAACAGGCTCGCGGCGCGCGCATAATGGACCCGCGCGGGGCTTTCGCCGCTCGCCAGCGCGCGTTCGGCGACGAGCACCGTCGAGGCGCCGAACAGCATCGTGAACAGCCCGCGCATCTTGCCGTCGGCGAGGACGAAGACGATCGCCCAGCTCCACCAGTTCGCGCCCTCCGCGCCGCCGGCGAAATGCGGGTCGACATAGGCATAAGCGGGCAGCGCGAACGAAACGATGTTGAGCAGCAAGATGCCCATCACCGCCACCCCGCGTACCGCGTCCAGCGTCGCAATCCGCGCCGGCGCCGCCTTTTCACGATCGATCGACATTCAACCCGCTTCGGCTTGTGCCTTCTTCTCCGTCGCCGCCGTGCTGGGCTGACGTCGTGTTGTTCAGCGCCGCCGCGCGATGAATGCGATCGGCAGCCCGACCAGCACGATATGGCAGAATAATTGCGTCACCACCGCGGGAGTCGAGGGCATCGCGCCGAACCGCAGCGGCACGACGATCAGGTTCATCATCACATAAGTGATCAGGCCATAGCCGACGCCGCCGACGATCGGCTGGCGCTTCAGCCAGGTCACGCGATCGGCGACGAGGACATAGACCGCCGCCATCACCGCCATCAGCGCATAATGGACCGCCAGCCCGAGCAGCGCGACCGGCAGCCCGCGTACCGGGACGCCGGGAAACGGCCCGGAGGCGACATAGGCCAGCATCTCCGAAACGGTACGCTTGCCGTAGAATAAGGTGAGGCTGATCGCCGCGAGGATATCGAGCGTGCCGGCAACCACAGTGGCGCGCGCAATCCGTGCGCGGGCAGGGGAAGAAGCGAAGGATTGTGCCATGATCCGCGAACCCGGTTGGTTGTTGTGGGGGAGGGCATAGGACGGTTGCGGATAGAACGCCAATCGGGGCGGGCGTGCCTTACAAACCAACCACCCGTCGTTCCCGCGGAGGCGGGAATCCGTTCTGGCCGGCCTATCGAATCGAGCCGCAACGACAGCGTGAATGGATTTCCGCCTTCGCGGGAATGACGGGGAATAGCTAGGAGAAGGCGCCCTAAACCGTCGCCGCGCTTGCCAGCCCGCAACTGGCCGCGCCGGTTTCGATCTGGATCGTCGCATGGCCGATCCCGAAGCGGACGTGGAGCATCGTCTGCGCCGCGTAGAGGAAGTCGTCGCCGGGATGGCCGTCGGGCAGCAGCAGGTGCGCGGTCAGCCCCGGTTCGGTGGTCGACATCGGCCAGATGTGGAGATCATGGACCTCGCGCACCCCGGGCAGCGCGGCGAGCGCGGCCTCGACCCCGTCGTAGTCGATCCCGCGCGGCACCGCGGCGAGCGACATCTCCACCGTCTCGCGCAGCATTCCCCAGGTCTGCCAGAAGATCAGCGCGGCGATCACCAGGCTGACCACCGGATCGATCCACGCCGCGCCCGTCATCCAGATGACGATGCCGGCCACGACCACTCCGGCCGAGACCGCCGCGTCCGCCGCCATATGGAGATAGGCGCCGCGGATGTTGACGTCGCCCTTGCGCCCCGAGGCGAACATCAGCGCGGTGCCGGCGTTGATCAGGATCCCGACCGCCGCGACGATCGAGACGGTGAGCCCCGGCACCGGCGCGGGCTCGCCGAAGCGTTGCACCGCCTCCAGCGCGATCGCGCCGAGCGCGACGAGCAGCAGCAGCGCATTGGCGAGCGCGGCGAGGATCGTCGATCCCTTGAGCCCATAAGTGAAGCGCTTCGACGGCGCCGCGCGGGCGAGCGCCGCCGCGCCCCACGCCACCGCGAGCCCGAGCACGTCAGAAAGATTATGCCCCGCATCCGCCATGAGCGCGACCGACCCGGTGATAAAGCCCGCCGCGCCTTCCGCCGCGACATAAGCGAGGTTCATCCCGATGCCGATCGCGAAGGCGCGATCCCATTGCATCGGCGGCGCGTGGTGGTGGTGCCCGTGGCCGTGCGAATGGCCGTGACCATGCGAATGATCGTGCGCGTGACCGTGGTCGTGCGGGTGATCGTGATCATGGCCGTGGTGATGCAATCCCATCAGGCGACCTCCAATAACCTTTCCGCCTGCGCGCGGGCCTCGTCGGTGATCGTCGCGCCGGATAGCATACGCGCGATTTCCTCGCGCCGTTCGGTTTCGCCGAGCGTGGTGACGCCGGTGCGGGTGACGATGCCGTCGTGGCTCTTGGCGATCAGCAGATGCGCCGCGCCGCGCGCCGCGACCTGCGGGCTGTGCGTCACCACCAGCAATTGCGCCTGCCCCGCGAGCCGGGCGAGCCGCTCGCCGATCGCCGAGGCGACCGCGCCGCCGACCCCGCGGTCGATCTCGTCGAATACCATCGTGCGTGCGCTCCCCTCCGCCGCGAGCGCGACCTTGAGCGCGAGGATGAAGCGCGAGAGTTCGCCGCCGCTGGCGATGCGAATCAGCGGCGCGAAGGGCGCGCCCGGGTTGGTCGCGATCTCGAACTCGACGCGGTCCTTGCCCGCCGGCCCCCAGGCCTCGCGCGCGGCGGGGGCGATCGCGGTGCGGAAGCGCGCGGCATCGAGCTTGAGCGGCGCGAGCTCGCCCGCCACCGCCTTGTCGAGCCGTGCGGCGGCGGCGGCGCGCGCCGCGCCGAGCGCCTCGGCGGCGGCGTCATAAGCGCGGGCGGCCTCCGCGACGCGGGCTTCGAGCGTGACGATGCCTTCCTCGCCGGCGTTGAGCCGCAAGAGCCGCGCGCGCAGCTCGTCGGCGAGCGCGGCGAGATCGTCGGGCTGGACGCGATGCTTGCGCGCAAGGCCGCGCAGCTCGAACAGCCGCGCCTCGTCATCCTCCAGCGTGCGCGGATCATAGGCCAGCGCGAGCCGCGCATCGTGCAGCCGCTCCTCGGCGGTGCCCGCCTCGATCAGCGCACGATCGATCGCCGCCAGCGCCTCGGCCAGCGTGGCGTGATCGGGGGCGACGCGCTCGAGCACCCGCGCCGCTTGCCTGAGATGCGACAGTGCGCCCTCGCTGCCTTCGAGATGGGCGCCGATCGCCGAGAGATCGTCGGCGATCTTCGCCGCGCGCTGCATCGTGCGGCGCTTGTCCGCCAGCGCCTGTTCCTCGCCCGGCTCGGGGGCGAGCGCGTCGAGCTCGGCGACGGCATGTTCGAGCCATTCGCGATCGCGCGCGGCGTTGTCGATCTCGGCGTGCGCGGCGGCGAGCGCATCCTCGGCGGCGCGCCACGCCGCCCAGGCCGCCGCGGCGGGGGCGGAGTCGATCCGGCCGTAAGCGTCGAGCAGCGCGCGATGCCCGGCGGGGGCGAGCAGCCCGCGCTCGTCGTGCTGGCCATGGATCTCGACCAGAAGCGCGCCCAGCTCGCGCAGCAGCCCGGCCGAGGCGGGCTGGTCGTTGACGAAGGCGCGGCTGCCGCCGTCGGCCTTGACGATGCGGCGGATGATCAGCGGCTCGCCGGGCTCGACCGCGAAGCCGTTGGCGTCGAGCAATTGTTCCGCGGCGGGCGAGGGATCGAAGGTCGCGGTCACGGCCGCCTGCGCCGCGCCGTGGCGCACCAGCGCGCTATCGGCGCGCGCGCCGAGCGCCAGCCCGAGCGAATCGAGCAGGATCGATTTGCCCGCGCCGGTCTCGCCGGTCAGCACGCCGAGCCCGGGGCCGAATTCGAGGTCGAGCGCCTCGATCAGCACGACGTCGCGGATCGACAGCGCGGTCAGCATCGCCAATGTTCCAGCGGCACGGGGCCGAGCCGGGCGGCAGCGGTCCGCGCCCGGGTCATGCCGTCAGGCCTTCGGCGCGTCCGACGAAGGCGTCGCCGGTGCGGGGGCCGGAGTGGGGGCTGCGGTCGGGGCGGCCGGCGGCTCTGCGGTCGGCGCGGCGGGGGCCGCGCTGCCCGGGGTCGCCGCGGGCTTGGTCGCGACGGGGACGACCAGCTGGCCCGGGGCGAGCGGCGCGATCGCCGTCGGCGGATATTCCTTCACCAGCTTATAGGCGCGCGCATACCAGTCGGTGCCGGGATAATTGGCGCCGAGCACCGCCGCGGCCTTTTCCGCCTCGCCGCGCACGCCGAGCGCGAGATAGGTCTCGGTGAGCCGCATCAGCGCCTCGGGCGTGTGGGTGGTGGTCTGGTAATCATCCACCACCTTGCGGAAGCGCAGCGTCGCCGCGAGCCACTGGCCGCGCCGCTCGTAGAAGCGACCGATCTCCATTTCCTTGCCCGCAAGGTGATCGCGCACCAGATCGATCTTGAGCCGCGCGTCGGCGGCGTAGCGCGAATTGGGATAGCGGCGGATCAGCTCGCCCAGCGCGTCCTGCGCCTGCGCGCTGATCTTCTGATCGCGCGTCACGTCGCTGATCTGCTCGTAATAGCAGAGCGCGATCAGATAATAAGCGTAGGGCGCATCCTTGTTGCCGGGGTGCACCGAGATGAAGCGCTGCGCGGACTGGATCGCATCGGTGTAGCTGCGCGCGAGATAGTGGCTGAACGCCCCCATCAGCTGCGCGCGACGTGCCCAGACCGAATAAGGATGCTGGCGCTCGACCTCGTCGAACAGCGCGGCGGCCTCCTTGTAGCGATGCTGTTCGAGCCGGTGCTTCGCGGCGGTGTACAAGGTGCCCACGTCGCGCGCGACATAAGGCAAATCGCCCTTGGCGCGGTTGCGCGCGCAGCCGGCGATCGGGAGGGCGAGCGCGGCGACCAGCACCAGGCCAAGCGAACGAGGAAAAGAAGTACGCATTCACCGAGCCTTTAGCCTAAGCGGGCAGTGACGAACAACGGTGAAACGCAATCCGCATGACGCGCGTTTGCACCGTGTCCAACGGGCTATTCGGGAACGATTATGACTGCGACCTTGCTGGCGACGAAACGGGTGGAGAAGCCCTGGGGTCGGAACCAGCTCTATCCCGGTTTCCCCGATCCCGCCCCCGGCGGCGCGCCGATCGGCGAAGTGTGGTTCCAGTCGCCGCACCCGGAGGCGCCGGAACTGCTGATCAAATATCTGTTCACCAGCGAGAAATTGTCGGTGCAGGATCATCCGTCGGATGCCGAGGCGCGCAAGCGCGGGCTGCCGCGCGGCAAGGACGAATGCTGGGTGGTGCTCGCTGCCGAGCCGACATCGACGATCGCGATCGGGCCCAAGGCGCCGATGACCGCCGACGAATTGCGCGCCAGCGCGCTCGACGGGTCGATCGAGGACAAGCTCGATTGGAAAAAAGTGCAGGCGGGCGATTTCTATTATTCGCACGCCGGGGTGATTCACGCGATCGGCGCCGGGCTGACCCTGATCGAGGTGCAGCAGAATATCGACATCACCTATCGGCTGTACGATTACGGCCGCCCGCGCGAATTGCACCTCGACGACGGAGTGGCGGTGGCCGATCTCGAACCCTGGTCGCCGCCGCCGATGCCGGGCGAGGTCGCGCCGGGGCGGACGATCCTGGTCGAGGGGCCGAAATTCGTGGTCGAACGGTGGACCGGGGGCGCGCGGGTGATCGCCTTACCCGACGGGGTGTCGGGCTGGCTGGTGCCGATCGCGGGCGCCGGGGAGATCGGCGGGGTCGCGTGGCACGCGGGCGAATGCGTGATGATATCGGGAAGCGAGGAGCTTCATGCCGAGGCGGGGAGCGACCTGTTGTTCGCTTATCCCGGTGCGCAGCGCATCGCCGTAACGTCTATCGATTCGGTGTGAATTCCACACCCGTTCCAATGCCATCGCTGACATGCTCCACGATGGTACAAAAGGCAAAATCTTGTAAAAATGGGCGACTGAAACGTCGTTAATTTCCTGTTAAACCGAGTCTCCAGCCCACGGAAAAACCAGTGGGGCGAGGTCGCCACCGATTCGCGTTTTGGGAGACGAGACATGAACATTAAGGGTGCGGGGGCGACCGCTCTCGCTTTGGCGGCCGTTGTGGCTATTCCGCAGGCATATGCAGCACCGGTTATCGCGGGCGGTTTCACGCTCGATACCGGCACGTTCGGCGCGCAGACCGGCGTGCATTTCCAGAACCAGATCAACTCGACGACCGTGGGCGGGGTCGTCAATCAGGACGGATCGAGCGTCACCTTCACGTCGACCGATGCGATCACTGGCGGTGGTGGTGGCGGTGAAGCCACGATCAGCGGCACGATGACCAATCTGACGGTCGATTTCGCCAAGGCGTGGGACAATCTGACCTTCGCCTTCTCGAACGACACTGCTTTCACCTTCAATATGTGGGTTAACGGCGTCGAGCTGTTCACCTCCGGGGGGAATTGCAGCGTGATCTGTTCGGCCAAGAAGAATGCCAACAATCAGTTCACGCTGAGCGGCACCGGCATCCAGAGCGTATCGTTCACTTTCGATCCGCAGATCGCGACGGCCAAGCAGTTCCGCGTCGAGGGCCTGAGCCAGATCGGCGGCGGGGTGCCCGAGCCGGCGACCTGGGCGCTGATGATCCTCGGCTTCGGCGCGATTGGCGGCACGCTGCGCGTCCGCAACCGCCGGCTCCGCTACGCGCATTGAGCGTCGGCGATCGAGTCGATGAAAAAGGGCGTCGGTCGCTAGACGACCGGCGCCCTTTTCTATCCGAGCCGTAAGCGCCCGGTTATTTCTCCGAGGCTTTCTCGAACGCTTCGAGCCCGGCGCGATCCTCGTGCGAGACGAATTCGCACGCCAGCATCGTCTTGCCCTTGAGCCCCGGCCCCTGCCGCGCGACGAGCGAGACGAGCCCCATCGCCTTCATCGGCTGCTCGGCATCGGGTAATTGCCGCGCGAAACCGGTGGTCGAGGCGCCGAACAAATGGCTCTTTTCCGGCGCGAGATGATAGGTTTCGGCGAGCTTCGCCGCCACGTCGCCGTCGATCAGCACCCCGAATGCCGAATTGGCGAACAAGATGTCCTGCGTGGTGAAGCCGTCGCGCGCGATCGCCGCCGGGAGGTGATAAACCGCCGCGCCGAACAGCGACATATCGGGCTTCGTCAGCTTTTCCGCGGCATTGTAGAGCGTCGTCGCATGGTCGAACGAATAAGGCGGCTGGCATATCGCCGCGGCGAAGAAATCGGGCTGGGCGGCATCCTCGGCGGCGGCTGGGCCGGCGGTGAGCAGCAGGGCGAAGGCGGCAAGCGCGAAACGGCGGATCATGCTCGCCGTCTGCGCCGGCAACGGTACGCGATCAAGGGTTGTCCCGCCTTTGCGAGGTTCGCGTCCGCTATCCTCCGTTCGCCCTGAGCTTGTCGAAGGGCTGTCCTGCTTCCGAGGAAGAAAGGGCGGGGCTTCGACAAGCTCCGCCCGAACGGGGACCGGACGCTATTTGACCGCGTCCTTTACGCCGCGCCCATCAGTTGCGGGAAGAAGCCTTCGTGCGCGGTCCGCAGCGCGTCGAGCGTCACCACATCGTCGCGATCGGGGCGTTCGAAGATCAGCCGCTTGCCGCCGGTGCGGCCGAGCGGCTCGGCTTCCACCCCGGCTTCGAGCGCATTGTGGAGGAAATCGGCCAGCGCATGATCGTGCACCGTCACGATATAGACCCCCTGATCCTCGGCGAAGAAGGAAGCGGCGCAGCCGAACGGCTGCTTGCGATCGATGATCGCGCCGATATCCCCGGCCAGCGCCATTTCGGCGAGCGTCACCGCGATGCCGCCGTCGGACACGTCATGCACCGCCGAAAGCTGCCCGGCGAGAATCGCGCCGCGGATCAGATCGCCCGCGGCCTTTTCCGCCGCCAGATCGACGCGCGGCGGCGGGCCTTCCTCGCGCCCATGGCATTCGCGCAGCCACAGGCTCTGCCCGAGATCGCCGCGCCGCGTGCCGACCGCGAGGATCACGTCGCCCGATCCCTTGAAGGCGATCGTCGCGGATTTGCTCCAGTCCTTGAGCAGCCCGACCCCGCCGATCGCCGGGGTCGGCAGGATCGCCGAGCCGCCGCCGGTCGCCTTGCTCTCGTTGTAGAGGCTGACATTGCCCGAGACGATCGGGAAATCGAGCGCGCGGCACGCCTCGCCCATCCCCTCGAGACAGCCGACGATCTGCCCCATGATCTCGGGGCGCTGCGGGTTGGCGAAATTGAGGCAATTGGTCACCGCGAGCGGGGTCGCGCCGACCGCGGTGAGGTTGCGCCACGCTTCCGCAATCGCCTGTTTGCCGCCTTCGATCGGGTCGGCGAAGCAATAGCGCGGGGTGCAATCGGTCGAGATCGCCAGCCCCTTGTCGGTGCCGTGGACGCGCACCACCGCGGCGTCGCCGCCGGGGCGCTGCGCCGTATCGGCGCCGACCATGTGGTCATATTGCTCCCAGATCCACCGCCGGCTGGCGATATCGGGCGAGCCGATCAGCGTCAGTAGGTCGGCGGCGATATCCTTGCTCTCCGGCACCTCGACCAGCGCCTTGGCCGGCGGGGTGGGGACGTGCGGGCGATCATAGAGCGGGGCTTCGTCGGCGAGCGGGCCAAGCGGGATGTCGCAGACCGTCTCCCCCTTCCACTTGAGCACCATGCGCCCGGTGTCGGTGACATGCCCGATCACCGCGAAATCGAGCTCCCATTTGCGGAAGATCGCCTCGGCCTCGCCCTCGCGGCCGGGCTTGAGCACCATCAGCATGCGCTCCTGCGATTCGGAGAGCATCATCTCATAGGGCGTCATGCCGGTTTCGCGCTGCGGCACGTCGTCCATCACCAGCTCGATGCCGACCCCGCCCTTCGACGCCATCTCGACGCTCGACGAGGTGAGCCCGGCCGCGCCCATGTCCTGGATCGCGACGATCGCGTCGGATGACATGAGCTCGAGGCACGCCTCGATCAGCAGTTTCTCGGTGAAGGGATCGCCGACCTGCACGGTGGGGCGCTTCTCCTCCGAATCCTCGGAGAAATCGGCCGAGGCCATCGTCGCGCCGTGGATGCCGTCGCGCCCGGTCTTGGAGCCGACATAGACGATCGGATTGCCGACGCCCGACGCGGCCGAATAGAAGATCTTGTCGGTATCGGCGACCCCCACGGTCATCGCGTTGACGAGGATATTGCCGTCATAGGCCGGGTGGAAATTGACCTCGCCGCCGACCGTCGGGACGCCGACGCAATTGCCATAGCCGCCGATGCCGTGGACCACGCCCGAAATCAGGTGGCGCATCTTGGGGTGGTCGGGGCGGCCGAAGCGCAGCGCGTTCATGTTCGCCACCGGGCGCGCGCCCATCGTGAACACGTCGCGCAGGATGCCGCCCACCCCGGTCGCCGCGCCCTGATAGGGCTCGATATAGCTCGGGTGGTTGTGGCTCTCCATCTTGAAGATCGCGGCCTGCCCGTCGCCGATATCGATCACGCCGGCGTTCTCGCCCGGGCCGCAGATCACCCACGGCGCCTCGGTCGGCAGCTTTTTCAGATGGATGCGGCTCGATTTGTAGCTGCAATGCTCGGACCACATCACCGAGAAGATGCCGAGCTCGACCATATTGGGCTCGCGGCCCAGCGCGTGGAGCACGCGGTCATATTCTTCCGGCGACAGGCCGTGTTCGGCGACGATCTCGGGCGTGATCTGAGTCATGCGCCGCGCCTTACGAGGCAAAGCCGATCGGAACAACTCCTTGTGTCCCCGCCTGGGCTCCCGCCTTCGCGGGAGCCCAAAAGGGCCTCACAGAATCTCGTGCACCTTTTCCGGCGGGCGGGCGATGACGACGCCCTTTTCGGTTTCGACCACCGGGCGCTCGATCAGCGCGGAATCGGCGGCCATCGCGTCGAGCGCGGCGTCATTGTCGGCGAACTTGGGTGCATCCTTGCGCATCGCGTCGCGCGGCGCGATCCCGCCGCGCGCGTAGACGCGCTTGAGCTCGTCGCGCGTCGGCGGCGATTTGAGATATTCGACGATGGTGACCTCGGCCCCGGCTTCGTTGAGCAGGGCGAGCGCCTCGCGCGACTTGGAGCAGCGCGGATTGTGCCAGATGATTGCCTTCATGCTGGCATTCTAGACGAGGCGGACGCGCGGTCCACCCTTCACCGCGCGCGTCCGCGCCACCCAGAAAGCGAGCGCGGCGAACAGCGCATAAGCGAATAACGCGAGCGCCGGCTGCGATGCGGGCAGCGGATCGACGATCGCCGCCGGCTGCGGCTGGAGCCAGTTGAACGCCTGCAGCCCGAGCAATGCGAGCGCGAGGATCGCGGGCGAAATGCGCCCGCTGGTCCCCTTCGCCTCGGTACGGGTGAGGTAGAACAGCAGCGCGCCGAAGGTCAGCGCGAGTTCGAGCGGGATTTCGATCGCCGGGTGGTTCCACAATGCCAGCCCGTAGCGCTGGCCCGATCCGAACAAGGTAAGGTCGGGCGCGTGGACGAGAAAGTCGAGCAGCCAGTGCGACACCACCACCGCCGCGCCGATCCACGCCGCCGGCCAGCCGCCGCCGAGCCATCGCGTGCCGATCGCCCAGGCGGCGGCGAACCCTGCCGCGCCGATCAGGCTGTGGGTGAAGGGCATGTCGTAAAGGTCCATCGCATTCATCGCGGTGAAGCCGGGAACGGCGCGCATATGCTCCACCCCGACCAGCACGAAGACGAAGAAGGCGATGTCGACCAGTTGGGCGGCGACGAACAACGCGCCGAGCCGCGGCGATTTGGGGCTGCTCGCCGCGACGAAGGCGGGCGCGTAATGGCCGATGAACATGCTTTGCCTCCCCGAACGGCACCAGCCGCGCCGCGCGCGCATCGTCGCGCGGCGCCGCGGGAGAGGCAAGGGGTCAGGTGAAGCGAACAGTCGCCGCCGGGCGTCGCCGCCGCAGCGCCGCGCCGATTGCGCCGAGGCCGAGGATCATCATCGCCCAGGTTGCCGGTTCGGGCACGCCGCCGCCGCCGGCAAATGCCTGGAATTCGGAGATCGCATAATATTGATCGCCGCCGAAAGCGGAGAGGCGGAAGCGATCGGTGGAGAAGCTCGGGAGGATGCCGCTGTCGCGCGTGATCAACCCGAAGCTGTTGACCGCGGCGGCGGTGAACGCCGAATGCCACGCGCCGCCGCTCCAATATTCGACGAGATAATTGTCATTGTCGTCGCCCTGCAAAACGAGCCGGTCGAACGAGAAACTGTGGTTGAGCTGGATCGTGATATAATAAGGCGAGACAGTCTGCGTCTGATCCCACCAGAAGGAATCATTGTTCCACTGATGCTGTTCGGGGGCGAATATGCCGTCGACGATCCTATCGAGCGCGGGCGCGTTGGAGCCGGGCCCCCAGGGCGAACCGGGGCGCAGCACGCCGTCACCGACCGGGGCGGTGATGGACGACCAGTTGCTCGGGATGACGTTCGCCGCGTCCGCCGCGGCCGGCGCGATCGCGGCGGCCAAGATGGCGGCGGAAAGACCGATCGAATTTCGCATAACGAAATCTCCTGATGAGCGTTATGCGACCCCTGTCCGTCGCCGGCAGCCGACGACGGTTATTTTATGATTAACAATAACCTATGCCGATATCCGCATGAACTGCGGGTGCGGCGAAGCGGGCGGGCGGCGCGACGAGGCTATTCGCCCTGCCGCGCCAGCCACTCCTCGAGCCATTTGATCGTATATTGGCCCTGCTGGAATTCGGGATCGTCGAGCAATGCCTGGTGCAGCGGAATGGTGGTCTTCATCCCCTCGATGACGAATTCCTCCAGCGCGCGGCGCAGCCGCCGCAGCGCGCCCTGCCGGGTGGTGCCGTAGACGATCAGCTTGGCGATCATGCTGTCGTAATAAGGCGGCACCTTATAGCCGGCGTAGAGCCCCGAATCGACGCGGACATGCATCCCGCCCGGCGCGTGATATTGCTTCACCAGCCCCGGCGAGGGGGCGAAGGTGCGCGGATCCTCGGCGTTGATGCGGCATTCGATCGCATGGCCGCGGATATGCACGTCCTGCTGGCGCAGGGTGAGCGGATGCCCCTCGGCGATGCGGATCTGTTCGCGGACGAGATCGAGCCCGGTCACCGCCTCGGTCACCGGATGTTCGACCTGCAGCCGGGTGTTCATCTCGATGAAGTAGAACTCGCCGTCTTCCCACAGGAATTCGATCGTCCCCGCGCCGCGATAGCCCATGTCGGCCATCGCCTTGGAAACGATCCCGCCCATCCGCTCGCGCTCGGCCTCGGTGATGACGGGGGAGGGGGCCTCCTCAAGCACCTTCTGGTGGCGGCGCTGGAGCGAGCAATCGCGCTCGCCCAGATGGATCGCATTGCCCTCGCCGTCGCCGAACACCTGGAATTCGATGTGGCGCGGGTTGCCGAGATATTTCTCCATATAGACGGTCGCGTCGCCGAACGCCGCCTTGGCCTCGCTGCCCGCCTGCTGCATCAGCGTTTCGAGCTGATCCTCGCTCGGCACGACCTTCATCCCGCGCCCGCCGCCGCCGCTCGCGGCCTTGATCAGCACCGGATAGCCGATCTCCGCGGCGAGCTTCTTCGCCTCTTCGACATCGCTGATCGCGCCGTCCGACCCCGGGACGAGCGGCAGCCCGAGCGCGCCGGCGGTGCGCTTGGCCGCGACCTTGTCGCCCATGATGCGGATATGTTCGGGCTTCGGCCCGACGAAGATCAGCCCGTGCGCCTCGACGATCTCGGCGAATTTGGCGTTCTCCGAGAGGAAGCCGTATCCGGGGTGGATCGCATCCGCGCCCGAAATCTCCGCGGCGGAGATGATGTTGGGGATGTTGAGATACGAATCGGCGGCCGCCGGCGGCCCGATGCAGATCGCCTCGTCCGCCAGCCGGACGTGCATCGCATCGGCGTCCGCGGTGGAATGCACCGCGACGGTCTTGATCCCCATCTCATGGCAGGCGCGATGGATGCGGAGCGCGATCTCGCCGCGGTTGGCGATCAGCAGTTTCTTGATCTGGGGCATGGAAAATAGAGCCTATATGCCCACCGTTCGCCCTGAGCCTGTCGAAGGGCTGCCCTTCCTCATCGGAAGAAAGGACAGGGCTTCGACCAGCTCAGCCCGAACGGCGGGGCTAAAGATCACTCAACGACAACGAGCGGCTGATCGAATTCGACCGGCTGGCCGTTTTCGACCAGCACGGCCTTCACCGTGCCGGCAGCCGGGGCGGTGATCGGGTTCATCACCTTCATCGCCTCGACGATCAGCAAGGTGTCGCCCGCCTTGACCTGCGTGCCGGCCGCGATGAACGGCGCGGCGCCCGGCTCGGCGGCGAGATAGACCGTGCCGACCATCGGCGAGCGCACCGCATTGGCGTGGCTCGGCGCGGCGGCCGGCGCTTCGGCTGCGGCCGCGGGTGCCGCGAGGGGCGCCGCCGCCGGGGCGGGCGCATAATGCACCGCCGGTGCCGCCGCCGCGCTCACCTTGCGCGCAACGCGGATCTTGCGATCGCCGTCCTCGACCTCGATCTCGGTAAGCTGGGTCGTATCGAGGAGCTCGGCGAGCTGGCGCACCAGCCCGACATCGACCTTCATCGCGCCCTTATTGTCTTCATTGTCAGCCATTGCGACCAAAACCCCCCTGGGAAGTGCAGGGCGCGCGCTCTGTCAGAACCGCGCCGCCGCTTCAAGCGCGAGCATATAGGATGTTGCGCCGAACCCCGCGATCGTGCCCTTCGCCGCGCGCCCGACGAAAGAGACATGGCGGAATTCCTCCCGCGTGTGAGGGTTCGACAGATGGACCTCGATCACCGGCGTGCGCACCGCCTTGATCGCATCGAGCAGCGCGACCGAGGTGTGGGTGAAGGCGGCGGCGTTGAGGATCACGGCGCGCGCATCGCGCGCCTGCGCCTCGTGGAGCCAGTCGACGAGGTGGCCCTCGTGGTTCGACTGGCGCATGTCGATCTCCAGCCCCAGTTCGCGCGCGCGATCCTCCAGCCGCCCGGCGATATCGTCGAGCGTGTCATGGCCGTAGATTTCCGGCTCGCGCGTGCCGAGCAGGTTGAGGTTGGGGCCGTTGAGAACATAGATAAGGCCGGTCATCGCGGCGCCTTCTCGCATTGCACGCCGCCGAGCGCAACATTGCCGCCACCGCGTTGCCCTGATTGCATTTGAACCCGAGGGCCCAGACCATTGCCGGCTAAGGGTCTGGGCCCTAGATGGCGCGGCATGACTCACACCGACGGCACCATCTCGATCACCGTGAACGGCGAGCATCGCCGCGTCACGGCCGGCCTCTCGCTCGCCGGGCTCGCCAGTGAACTCGGGCTGGCGCCGGAGAAAGTGGCGGTCGAGCGCAATCTGGAGGTGGTGCCGCGCTCGACGCTGGGCGCGGTGCTGGTCGAGGACGGCGACGAGCTGGAGATCGTTCATTTCGTCGGCGGCGGCGATCATGCCGCGTCGTTCGACGAGGACACCTGGACGGTGGCGGGGCGCACCTTCCGCTCGCGGCTGATCGTCGGCACCGGCAAGTACAAGGATTTCGCGCAGAATGCCGCCGCGCTCCAGGCGTCGGGGGCGGAGATCGTCACCGTTGCGGTGCGCCGCGTCAACGTCAGCGATCCCACCGCGCCGATGCTGACCGATTTCATCGACCCCGAGAAGATCACTTATCTCCCCAATACCGCGGGCTGTTTCACCGCCGAGGAGGCGATCCGCACGCTGCGGCTGGCGCGCGAGGCGGGGGGCTGGGATCTCGTCAAGCTCGAGGTGCTGGGCGAGGCGCGCACGCTCTACCCCGATATGGTCGAGACGCTGCGCGCGACCGAGGTGCTGGCCAAGGAAGGCTTCCTGCCGATGGTCTATTGCGTCGACGATCCGATCGCGGCGAAGCGGCTGGAGGATGCCGGTGCGGTGGCGATCATGCCGCTGGGCGCGCCGATCGGCTCGGGGCTGGGGATCCAGAACGAGGTGACGATCCGGCTGATCGTCGAGGGCGCCACTGTCCCGGTGCTGGTCGACGCCGGGGTCGGGCAGGCATCCGATGCTGCGCGCGCGATGGAATTGGGCTGCGACGGCGTGCTGATGAACACCGCGATCGCCGAGGCCAAGGACCCGATCCTGATGGCCGCGGCGATGAAGGCGGCGGTCGAGGCGGGGCGGCTGAGCTATCGCGCCGGCCGCATGGGCAAGCGCCGCTACGCCGATCCGTCGAGCCCGCTCGCCGGGCTGATCTGAGGAACCGTTGCGGCCGATCGCCCGTTGACCCGTGCGGGGTTCGCGGGAGACCGACGATGAGCGAACTGAGCAACCGGGTCGACGGCATAGCCAAGCCGGCGATCCTTCGTGCCGATCCCGGCAATCCAGTCGATCACGAGGCGCGCGATGCGGTTAAGCGACGCGAAGGCAGGGCATCGGCATCGATCGCCAGGATACGCGAAAAGCTCGGCGACGATATCTGATCGACGCCCCTTCGGTGTCGTTACGCCTGAAGGGGCAGATAGACGGTGGCGCGCAGATCCGCCGCGGCCACTTCATCCGGGTCGTCAAGAGCATGGATCAGTAACGGCGCCGCGCTAACCGGTATGTCGGCGGCCACCGCCTCGGCGTATAGCGCGTCGGCACTCGCCTCGATCAGGTCATAGTCGCCCGCGTGACTCATGAACAGCGCGAGGCCGCCGGGCAGATCGATCGTCGTAATCCCACTGATGGGAGCAAGCGGGGACGCCGTGGCAAACGCACAATCGTAGCGGCAATCTTTGCCCGCCACTTCGCGTGGATCGTCGTGCGGAATGCCGTAGATGCCGGTAATCTCTTCCGGTGCGATCTGCTCCATCAATAGTTCGTACAGCCGGGTATAGGCCCCATTCAGCTCGGTATAATCGCCGACGTTACGCAGCGCTGCCAGCCGCAACGGGGCGAAGGACGTAATGGTGATGGTCAGCGGCGGAGCGGGTTCCGATGTGCTTATTGCGGGCTGAGCGAACGCAGCCGCCACCTCGTCGCGCCGGTTGCGATCGTCGCGCAAATTGGTTGCGGTCGTGCCGGCCGCCGCTTTCAGCGCACGGGCATAAGCCTGGGCCGTCGCATAGCCGCTATGACCCGCGGCGGCCGTGACGCCTTTGTCGAGCACGGGCAAGCTTCCGCCGAGGCGCACGCGCGTCACCGCGGCGCCCACCGTTTCCCCGGTCATCACGCGGAATATGCGATGGAAATGATAATCGGACAGTGCCGCTGCGGCCGCCAGATCGGCGAGCGCGGGCGGCTCGCCGGCGCGGGCTCGCCGTTCCAGAAGCGCAATCGCTCGCTCGATCCGTTCGGCATAACGCGCACGCTGGGTGGTCTGCATCGCTCGTCTCCTTTCGCGGCGACGCTATGGGAAGCCGGCGCGGCTGTCGTTCCCGATCTTGCTCACTTCATGCGTCACCCCTGAAACGATCGCGACAATTGGCCGCAAAGGCGCCTTATTCCTGCAACGCCGCGCAATAACGGCGAGAGCCCGCGGTGCTTTTCCTCGTGCGTCGTCCGCCTCCTTTGGCGGGCGGCGATGTTTCGAGGAGTAAGACGATGTTCCAGTATTTTCCTGCCCCGGTTGCCGCGCTGGCGGTGCTTTCGGCGCTGTGCGCGGCGACGCCGGCCGCCGCGCAGGATGCCACCGCGTTCCAGGGCCCGCGGGTCGAGGCGCTGGTCGGGCTCGATCAGCTGCGTTTCGACGTCAGCAACATCGGCGGCGCGGGGCGCGACAAGGCGAGCGACGTGGGTTACGGCTTCGCGCTCGGCTATGACAAAGCGGTATCGCCGCATATGCTGATCGGCGCCGAGGCGGGGATGACCTTCTCCGACGTTTCCTACGCCCAGGACGCGCTGCGCAGCCGGCGCGAATTCGACGTCGCGGGGCGGATCGGGACGCCGCTCACCGCCAATACGCTGCTTTACGGCAAGGTCGGCTATTCCAACCTCCAGGTGCGCGAGGTCGATCAGGTGCGCGATCTCGACGGCGTGCTGCTCGCCGCCGGCGCCGAGGTGAAGCTTTCGCCCACGGCCTATCTCAAGAGCGAATATCGCTACGCCAATTATGGCGACGGCTATTCGACCAACGGCATCCTGACCGGCGTCGGGCTGCGCTTCTGATGCAAGCGGGGCGGTAGGGCGTGGCCCTACCGCTTCGCGACCGCCGACAAGGTGGTGCCGGCGGTGATCTGCTCGATATCGGTCTTGACGTGGAGCAGCCGCATTCCGCGCTCGGCCAGGGCGCGATCGAGCGCGGGCGCGAAGTCCGCGGTCCGCGTCACCGTCTCGGCCCAGCCGCCATAAGCGCGCGCCAGCGCGGCGAAATCGGGGTTGGCGAGCCGGGTCGCCGAAACCCGCCCCGGATATTCGCGCTCCTGATGCATGCGGATCGTGCCATAGGCGCCATTGTCGACCAGGATCACGATCAGGTCGCAGCCGTGCTGCGCGGCGGTCGCCAGTTCCTGCCCGTTCATCAGGAAATCGCCGTCGCCGGCGAGCGCGACGACTGTCCGCCCCGGGCGGCGCAGCGAGGCGGCGACCGCCGCGGGCACGCCATAGCCCATCGCGCCGGCGGTCGGGGCGAGCTGGGTCCCCGGCCCGGCATAGGGCCAGTAACGATGCCACCAGCCCGAGAAATTGCCCGCGCCGTTGCAGATGATCGTGTCCGCCGGCAGCTTTTCCCGCATCGTCCCGACGCACGGGCCGAGATCCATCACCACCCCGTCGCGCGGGCGCGGGGTCGACCAGTCGCGATAATCGTCATGCGCGGCTGCCGCATCGGCGCGTGCCGGGGCGTCGACCGCCGCGACCGCCGCCGCAAAGGCGGCCATCGACGCCGCGATCGGCAAATCGGTGGCATAGGTCATCCCGAGCTCGTCGGCGTCGGGGTGGACGTGGATCAGCCGCTGACCGGGATGATCGGGGGTGATCAGCGTATAGCCGTCGGTCGTCGCCTCGCCCAGTCGCGCGCCGACGACGAGCAGCAGGTCGGCCGCCTTGACTCGCGCGACGAGCTTGGGATTGGGGCCATAGCCGAGGTTGCCCGCATAGGCCGGGCTGTCGTTGGGCACCGCATCCTGCCGGCGGAAGGCGGCGACCAGCGGCACCTCGCAGCGATCGGCCCAGGCGGCGAGATCGCGCGCGGCATCATTGTCCCACCCCGCGCCGCCGATGATCGCGATCGGGCGCTCGGCGGCGGCGAGCATCTCGGCGAGCCGGTCGATCGCCGCGGCATCGGGGGCCTGGGCGACGCGCTCGACGCGTGGGCGGTCGATTGCTTCCACCTCGTCGAGCAGCATATCCTCGGGCAGCGCGAGCACCACCGGGCCGGGGCGGCCGTTCATCGCCACGGCATAGGCCCGCGCGACATATTCGGGGATGCGCCGCGCGTCGTCGATCCGCGCCGCCCATTTGGCGATCGGCGCGAACATCGCCTCGAAATTGATCTCCTGAAACGCCTCGCGATCGCGCGTGCCGCGATCGACATCGCCGACGAACAGGATCATCGGCTGGCTGTCCTGCATCGCGACATGCACCCCGATCGAGGCATTGGTCGCGCCGGGGCCGCGGGTGACGAAGGCGACGCCGGGCCGCCCGGTCAGCGCGCCGTCGGCGCAGGCCATGAATGCGACCCCGCCTTCCTGCCGGCACGTCACCACCTCGATCGCGGGCACGTCGACCAGGGCATCGAGCACCGCGAGGAAGCTCTCCCCCGGCACGGTGAAGATACGATCGCAGCCCTGCGCGACGAGCTGGTCGACGAGGATGCGCCCTCCGGTGCGGTTTTTGTTCTCCATAGGCGAGGGGTCTAGCCGGGCAGCGGCGGCGGCGGAAGGCGGCTATTGCTAAGTCGGGCGCCTTAGACAATCCTCCGCCGAAACGAGAGCAAGGAGAGCGGCGTGAGCGATTTCACCCTGGTGGCCGATGGCCTGCGTTTCCCCGAAGGCCCGGTGTGGATGCCCGACGGCAGCATCATCCTGGTGGAGATCGAGGCCGGGCGAATTACCCGCGTGACCCCCGACGGCGCCAAGGAAATTGTCGCGACGCCGGGCGGCGGCCCCAACGGGCTGGCGATGGGGCCGGACGGGATGCTCTATTGCTGCAACAACGGCGGGTTCGAATATCACGAGGCGAACGGCTATCTCGCCCCGCACGGCATCGCGCAAAACTATTCCGGCGGGCGGATCGAGCGGATCGACCCCGCGACCGGCAAGGTCGAGCTGCTCTACAAATCGGGCGACTTCGGCTGCATCCTGCGCGGGCCGAACGATATCGTGTTCGATCAATTCGGCGGCTTCTGGTTCACCGATCACGGCAAGGTCGATTACGCCAAGCGCTGCCACGACATCGTCGGCATCTTCTACGGCAAGACCGACGGCAGCCATCTGGAAGAAGTGATCTTCCCGTCGAACAACCCCAATGGCTGCGGGCTCTCACCCGACGGCAAGACGCTTTACGCCGCCGAAACCTACACCTGCCGGCTGATGAAGTTCAACATCACCGCCCCCGGCAAGGTCGCGCCGGATGCGGGGCCGGGCGGACCGGGGATCCCGCTCTATCGCCCCGCCGGTTATAAATTCTTCGATTCGCTCGCGGTCGAGGCGTCGGGCAATGTCTGCGTCGCGACGATCGGGGAAAGCGGGATCAGCGTGATCTCGCCCGAGGGTGACCTGGTCGAATTCGTCGCGACCGACGATATCTTCACCACCAACATCTGTTTCGGCGGCGAGGATATGATGGACGCGTGGATCACGCTTTCGGGGACCGGGCGGCTGGTGAAGACGCGGTGGAAGCGCCCCGGCCTCAAGCTGGAATATTGATCCATGCGTCCCCGCCACCGCGAACATCATGTCGTCGATCGGATCGGCTGGTTGCGCGCCGCGGTGCTGGGGGCGAATGACGGTATCCTCTCGGTATCGAGCATCATCGTCGGGGTCGCGGCGGCGCGGCCCGGGGTGTCGGCGATCCTGCTCGCGGGGCTTGCCGGGCTGGTCGCGGGGGCGATGTCGATGGCGGCGGGCGAGTTCGTCTCGGTCAGCAGCCAGGCCGATGCCGAGGCCGCCGAGCGCGCGCGCGAGGCCGCCGAACTCGCCGACGATCCCGACGGCGAGCACCGCGAGCTCGCGGCGATCTATCGCGCGCGCGGGCTCGACGAAACGCTGGCCGAGCAGGTCGCGACCCAGATGAGCGCGCATGACGCGCTTTCCGCGCATGTCCGCGACGAACTGGGGCTGACCGCGGCGGCGACCGCGCGCCCGGTGCAGGCGGCATTCGCCTCCGCCGCGAGCTTCTTCGCCGGCGGGGCGGCGCCGATGCTCACCGTGCTGCTCGCGCCGGTCGCGACGTTGGTCTGGTCGGTGCCGCTGGTCGCGCTGGTGCTGCTCGCGGCGCTGGGAGCGATCGGGGCGCAGGCCGGCGGGGCGAGCGCGGCAAAGGGGGCGCTGCGCGTCACCTTCTGGGGGGCGCTGGCGATGCTGGTCACTTATGTCGTCGGGCATATCGCGGGCGCAACTTTGTAGCGATGGGGGGCTTGCGCGTCGCGCCGGCTCGCGGCACGGGGCGAAGTTGATGCAGCACGATACCGTGATCTTCGACTTTGGCGGGGTGGTCACTTCCTCCCCGTTCGAGGCTTTCAACCGGCTGGAGCGCGCCCGCGGCCTGCCCAAAGACTTCATCCGCAAGGTCAACGCGCTGTCGCCCGACGACAATGCCTGGGCGCGGTTCGAGCGGGCGGAGATCGATTCGGCCGGGTTCGACGCCGCCTTCGCCGAGGAGGCCAAGGCCTTGGGGCACGAGCTGCGCGGCGAGGATGTGCTCGGCGTGCTGGCGGGGGATATCCGCCCGCGGATGGTCCACGCGCTCGATTGGCTCAAGCGCCACGGCTATCACCTCGGGTGCATCACCAACAATGTGCCGTCGGGCGAGGGCGCGGGGATGGAGCGCAGCAGCGAGCGTGCGCAGGCGGTGTCCGCGGTGCTCGCGCGGTTCGATTGCGTGATCGAATCGAGCAAGGTCGGCGTGCGCAAGCCCGATCCGCGCATCTACCAGATGATGCTCGCGCATTTCGCCAAGCCGGCGACGTCGTGCATCTATCTCGACGACCTCGGGATCAACTGCAAGCCGGCCGCCGAGCTCGGCATGCATGCGATCAAGGTCGAGGGCGAGGCGCAGGCGCTCGACGATCTCGCCGACGCGCTGGGGATCGAGCGCGGGCTGTTCTGAGGCCGCCAAAGTTCACGAAGTTCACACGAGTGACGTTGCGTCGCTTCATATATTATTAAGTAAAACTAATGGGTTCGATCTCTCCCCTCCCTTGAACAAAGGAAGGGTGGGGGGCGGGTTGGCCTGCGCGCGCATCGTTGCGCCAGCCTCATACCCACCCACCCCCAGCCCCTCCCTTCACGAGGGAGGGGAGTAAGAAGGGGGAGGGGGAGTTGGCTTCTTGCCGCGGCGCACCACCCTCGCTAATCGCGGCGCGGACGAACGGAGAGTCACCGCCGATGAAGAAGCTCTACCCCGACGCCGCCGCCGCGCTCGACGGCCTGTTGTTCGATGGCATGACGATCTGTGCCGGCGGCTTCGGCCTGTGCGGCATTCCCGAGCGGCTGATCGACGCGTTGCTCGCCGCCGGGACCAAGGACCTCACCATCGCCAGCAACAACGCCGGGATCGACGGCGAGGGGCTCGGCAAGCTGCTCCGCTCGCGCCAGGTCAGGAAGATGATCTCCTCCTATGTCGGCGAGAACAAGGAGTTCGAGCGGCAATATCTGGCGGGCGAGCTCGAGGTCGAATTCTGCCCGCAGGGCACGCTCGCCGAGCGCTGCCGCGCGGGCGGGGCGGGGATCCCCGGCTTCTACACCAAGACCGGCGTCGGCACCCAGGTGGCCGAGGGCAAGGAGGTCAAGGTGTTCGACGGGCAGGAATATATCCTGGAACGCGGGATCCGCGCCGATCTCAGCATCATCAAGGGCTGGAAGGCCGACGAGGCGGGCAACCTCATCTTCCGCAAGACCGCGCGCAACTTCAACCAGCCGATGGCGACCGCGGGCAAGGTGTGCGTCGCCGAGGTCGAGGAAGTGGTGCCGGTCGGCAGCCTCGATCCCGATGCGATCCATCTGCCCGGCATCTACGTGAAGCGGCTGATCGTCGGCGCGCCCTACGACAAGAAGATCGAATTCCGAACCACCCGCCAGCGGGAGAATGCGTGATGGCTTGGGATCGCAACCAGATGGCGGCACGCGCCGCACGCGAATTGCAGGACGGTTTCTACGTCAACCTCGGCATCGGCATCCCGACGCTCGTCGCCAACCATATCCCGGCCGGGGTGGAAGTGACGCTGCAGTCGGAGAACGGGATGCTCGGGATCGGGCCGTTCCCTTATGACGACGAGGTCGACCCCGATCTGATCAACGCCGGCAAGCAGACGATCAGCGAGCTGCCGCAATCGGTCTATTTCGGCTCCGAGCAGAGCTTCGCGATGATCCGCGGCGGGCACATCGACCTGACCGTGCTCGGCGCGATGGAAGTCGCCGAAAATGGCGACATCGCCAACTGGATGATCCCCGGCAAGATGATCAAGGGGATGGGCGGCGCGATGGATCTCGTCGCGGGGGTCAAGAAGATCATCGTCGTGATGGAACATACCTCGAAGAACGGCGATCCGAAGTTCATCCCCGCCTGCACGCTGCCGCTGACCGGGAAGAATGTGGTCGATATGATCATCACCGATCTCGCGGTGTTCCAGCGCGAGGGCCAGGGCGCACCGTTCCGGCTGGTCGAGCTCGCCGAGGGGGTGAGTGCGGAGGAAGTTGCGGCGAAGACGACCGCGAAATACGTGGCTTAATCCTTCTCGTTTCCCCTCCCTTGAGCAAGGGAGGGGGCGGGGGCGGGTTGGCCGGCGAGGATACCGGCGCGCGCGCCTCATACCCGCCCCACCCCAGCCCCTCCCTTCACGAGGGAGGGGAGCAGGGCTCGCGCAATTTCATTACGCCATAAGCATAAAAACCGGACGATCATGACGTTGCCCTGAAGCGATTAGGCTTCTAAGGCGTCTCGCATCATGGCCACTCGCCCGCTCACGCTCTACGAAAAGGTCTGGAACGCGCACGTCGTCGAACGGCGCGACGACGGGACCTGCCTGATCTATATCGATCGCCACCTCGTTCATGAGGTCACCAGCCCGCAGGCGTTCGAGGGGCTTCGCGCCGCCGGCCGCAAGGTGCGCCGGCCCGATCTGACGCTCGCCGTCCCCGATCACAACCTGCCGACCACCCCGCGGGTCGACGCGAACGGCCGCGAGCTGCCGATCGCCGACCCGGAAAGCGCGACCCAGCTCGCCGCGCTGCGCCACAATGTCGCGGAATTCGGCGTTCCCTATATCGACGCGCTCGCGCCGGCGCAGGGCATCGTCCACGTCGTCGGCCCCGAACAGGGCTTCACCCTGCCCGGCACGACGGTGGTGTGCGGCGACAGCCATACCTCGGCGCATGGCGCGCTCGGCGCTCTGGCGTTCGGGATCGGCACCAGCGAGGTCGAGCATGTGCTCGCCACGCAGACGCTGCTGCTGTCGCAATCCAAGACGATGGAAGTCCGCGTCGACGGCACGCTCGGCTTCGGGGTCAGCCCGAAGGACGTGATCCTCGCGATCATCGGGCGGATCGGCGCGGCGGGCGGCACCGGCTATGTCATCGAATATACCGGCGATGTGATCCGCGCGATGTCGCTCGAAGGGCGGCTGACCGTCGCCAACATGTCGATCGAGGGCGGTGCGCGCGCCGGGATGATCGCGCCCGACGACACGACCTTCGCCTATCTCAAGGGCCGCGCGATGGCGCCGACCGGCGCGGATTGGGACAAAGCGGTCGATTGGTGGCGCTCACTCGCCACCGACGCCGGGGCGGTGTATGACAAAAGCGTCGTGCTCGACGCGAGCGATATCGCGCCGGGCCTCACCTGGGGCACCAGCCCGGAGGATGTCGTGCCGATCACCGGCGTCGTTCCCGATCCCGAAAGCTTCGCCGATCCCTCCAAACAGGCGGCGGCGCGCAAGTCGCTCGACTATATGGGGCTCGCCCCGGGGACGCGGATGCAGGACGTCGCGATCCAGCATGTCTTCATCGGCAGCTGCACCAACAGCCGGATCGAGGATCTGCGCGCGGCGGCAGCGGTGGCCGACGGGCGGCACGTCGCAAACGGGGTGCGCGCGATGGTCGTCCCCGGCTCGGGGCTGGTCAAGCAGCAGGCCGAGGCCGAGGGGCTCGACCGGATCTTCACCGCGGCGGGGTTCGAATGGCGCGAGCCGGGCTGCTCGATGTGCCTCGCGATGAACCCGGACAAGGTGCCGGCGGGCGAGCGCTGCGCGTCGACCAGCAACCGCAATTTCGTCGGGCGGCAGGGGCCGGGTGCGCGCACCCACCTCGTCTCGCCCGCAATGGCGGCGGCGGCGGCGGTGAGCGGGCGGCTGACCGACGTGCGCGAGTTGATCGGTTGAGAGAGGGGAGGGCGCGATGAAGAACGTGCTGGTGTTGCTGGTCGTCGGATCGCTGCTGAGCGGGGTCGCCGCTTATGCCGCGATCGCCAAGACCGCCGGGGCGACCAAGGAAAAGACGGCGACGCGCTGATACAGCCGCGTGCGTGAGGAGTGATGTAATGGAAGCCGTGACGAGCGTTTCCGGCCGCGCCTATCCGTGGGGCCAGAAGAACGTCGATACCGATGTGATCATCCCCGCGCATTGGCTCAAGACGATCACCCGCGCCGGGCTGGGGCGCGGCGCGTTCGAAACGGTGCGCGCGGTGCCGGGCAATGTGTTCGACGATCCCGCTTATGCCGGCGCGCCGATCCTGATCGCGGGGGACAATTTCGGCTGCGGATCGAGCCGCGAACATGCCGCCTGGGCGCTCGGCGATCTCGGGATCAAGGCGGTGATCGCGCCGAGCTTCTCCGACATCTTCTCGGGCAATGCGTTCAAGAACGGCATCGTCACCGTCGTGCTGCCGCAGGAAGCGATCGACCGGCTGCTCGAAGTCGCCAAGACCGATCCGATCACCGTCGATCTGGAGCATATGACGGTGACCACGCCGTTCCAGGACCGGTTCGAATTCTCGCTCGATCCGTTCCGTCGCGAGTGCCTGATGCACGGGCTCGACGAGATCGGGCTGACGCTGGAGCGCGACGAAGCGATCACGCGCTACGAGGCCGAGATCGACGGCGCGCGTCCGTGGGTGAGCCAGCGGGCGGCGTAAGTGAAAACTCCCCTCCCCTTCAGGGGAGGGGCAGGGGGTGGGGCGATGTCTCACCGAGACCGTCCGCCCATAACTCCCGACTCCCCCACCCCAAAACCCCTCCCCTGAAGGGGAGGGGCTTTAAAGGGTCTGGACGCGCCGCGCCGCGCGCTGCAAGACGATACCGTTAATTCGAAAAAGAGCGAAGGAGCGGACATGCGCGCATTGCTGTCGACCGCGATCGGCGGACCGGAAACCCTGACGATCGGCGACTTGCCCGAGCCGACGCCCAAGCCGGGCGAGGTGGTGGTCGCGGTGAAGGCGTGCGCGGTCAATTATCCCGACGTGCTGGTGATCGAGGACAAATATCAGTTCAAGCCGCCGCGGCCGTTCGCGCCGGGCGGCGAGGCATCGGGGGTGGTGGTCAGCGTCGGCGAGGGCGTCTCGGCGTTCAAGCCCGGCGATCGCGTGATGGGCAATAGCGGGATGGGCGCGATGGCCGAGCGCGTCGCCTTCCGCGAAGCCGCGCTCTATCCGCTCCCGGCCGAGCGCAGTTTCGAGGAAGGCGCCTCGATGCTGCTCACCTACGGTACGACGATCCACGCTTTGGTCGATCGCGGGCATATCAAGGCGGGCGATTCGCTGTTGGTGCTCGGCGCCGCGGGCGGTGTCGGGCTCGCCGCGGTCGAGCTGGGCAAGGCGCTCGGCGCGCGGGTGGTCGGTGCGGTCTCCTCGGAGGAAAAGGCGCAGGCGGTGCGCGACGCCGGGGCAGACGACGTGCTGATCTATGGCCGCGGGCCGTTTTCCAAGGAGGAATCGAAGGCGCTGGCGGATGCGTTCAAGGCCAAGGCGGGGTCGGACGGCTTCAACCTCGTCTATGACGCGGTCGGCGGCGATTATGCCGAGCCCGCGCTGCGCTCGATCGCATGGGAGGGACGCTATCTGGTGATCGGCTTCCCCGCGGGCATCCCGCGGCTGCCGCTCAACCTGACTTTGCTCAAGAGCTGCGACGTGTGCGGGGTGTTCTGGGGCGCCTTCGCCGCGCGCGATCCGCAGGCTAACCGCGCCAATATCGCGCGGCTGTTCGAGCTATGGGCGGCGGGCAAGATCGCGCCCAAGGTGACCGGGGTGTTCCCGCTCGAACAGGGCGGCGAGGCGATCGCCCGGCTCGGCCGGCGCGACGCGATCGGCAAGCTCGTGGTGCGGGTGGCGGAATAGCCGTGACCCGCTGCTCCCCTCCCTGGTGAAGGGAGGGGCTGGGGGTGGGTGGGTATGAGAGGCACCGATCCGCTTCCTCGCAGGCCAACCCAACCCCGACCCCTCTCTTGTTCAAGGGAGGGGAGAAAGAGGGGCTACGCGCCGATAACCCCCCGTTGCGCGGGAGGCATGCGCTCTCTATCTCCATCCGGAGTTAGATTGGGAGCAGACATGACCACGTTCGACGATCGCGAGCGCGCTTTCGAGACCAAGTTCGCGCGGGATGAGGAACTGGCGTTCCGCATCGTCGCGCGCCGCAACCGTCTGCTCGGGCAATGGGCGGCGGAGCTGATGAAGCTCACCCCCGCCGAGGCCGATGCCTATGCCAAGACGGTGGTTCACGCCGATCTCGAAGAGGCGGGCGACGACGATGTGGTGCGCAAGGTGCTCGGCGATCTCACCTCGGCCGGGGTCGAGGCCGACGAGGCCGCCGTGCGCCGCGCGCTCGACGAGCAGACCGTCGAGGCGCGCCGCCAGCTGATGGAAGCGCAATAACATGCCGATGGCGGCCGACGATATCGCCGCGCTGATCCGTGAAGGCATTCCCGATGCGGCGGTGGAGATCACCGATCTCGCGGGCGACGGCGATCATTATGCCGCGCGCGTCACCAGCGCCTCGTTCGCGGGGATGACGCGGGTCAAGCAGCATCAGGCGGTCTATGCCGCGCTCGGCGGGCGGATGGGCGGCGTGCTCCACGCCTTGCAGCTTACCACTGCCGTTCCGAAATAACGGCTTACAGATAGTTTGAGGAACCGGCGATGACCGAAGACGTCCAGGCCCGCATCGATGCGGTGGTGAAGAACAATCCCGTCGTGCTGTTCATGAAGGGCAGCCCGTTGTTCCCGCAATGCGGCTTTTCGAGCCGCGCGGTGGCGATCCTCCAGCATCTGGGCGTCGCGTTCGAAAGCGTCGACGTGCTGCAGGATCAGGGCGTGCGCCAGGGGATCAAGGCCTATTCGGACTGGCCGACGATCCCGCAGCTCTATGTCGGCGGCGAATTCGTCGGCGGATCGGACATCATGATGGAGATGTACGAATCCGGCGAACTGGCCGAGCTGGTCCAGGGCTATGCCAAGGCCGAATAACGGGTGAGGGCGGGGCGAGCGGCTCGCTTGCCGATCTAGCTTCCACCCCGGTGAAGGCCGGGGGCAAGCATCGGGCCGGTCGTGACTGGACCCCGGCCTGCGCCGGGGTGGTCAGGGACACGGAGCCGTTCCTCTGTATCGCCAAACGGGTGAGGGCGGGGCGTCGCGAACGACGCACCCGCCCTGCTGAAGCGTGACTTACGCTTGGTGTACGATACGCGATGCAGCGCGCGTGCCAGCCGGGCCGACCGGCGGCAAACCTAGCGATACGCTGGTTAACGATGCTTTATCATGAGCGTCGGGTGTAAAATATTCCGACAGAATTCGTTATTCCCGCGAAGGCGGGAATCCATTCTGGCTGACCTCGCGAGTCTCTCCGCGACCTGTGCGAATGGATTCCCGCCTTCGCGGGAATGACGTGAATCCTGATCTTGACCACGGCTGTAATCGGTGCAATTACAGCCGTAGTCATTAGAAGAGGATGTCGAGTCGTGGCGGAACGGATCAGCGATGCCGAACATGCCGTGATGGAGGTGTTGTGGGATGAATCCCCGCTCACCGCGCAGGAGGTGGCCGAGCGTGTCGGCCCCGATCGCGGGTGGAGCGTCAACACCGTCAAGACCTTGCTCGGCCGGCTGCTCGCCAAGAGCGCGGTCGCGCATGAGGAGGACGGCCGGCGCTATCTCTATCGTCCGGCGGTGCAGCGCGGCGATTACGTCTCGGGCGAATCGCGGCGGCTGATCGATCGGCTGTTCGGCGGCAAGCTCACCCCGCTCGTCGCGCATCTCGCCGAGCGCGACCAATTGTCGGCGCAGGATATCGCCGAGATCGAAGCGCTGCTGAAGGCGCTCAAACAATGATCGCCTGGGCGGTGGAGGCGTTGCTCGCCTCGGCCCTGCTGATCGCCCTCGTGCTGGCGATCCGCATCCCCGTGCGCCGCGCGTTCGGCGCGCCCGTCGCTTATGCCCTGTGGCTGCTGCCCGTGCTGCGGCTGCTCCTGCCGCCGTTGCCGACCACGTTGCGCGACGGCGTGGTGCCGCCGCTCGCCGCGCCGCTCCACGATATGGGGCGCGAGATGTCGGTGATGATCCTGCCGGCGACGGATACGCCCGCGGCGGCGACGCATTCGCTGGCGGCGCTGCTCGGCGCGGGGTTCGTGCTGTTGTGGGGCGTCGGGGCGCTTGCGGTGATCGGCTGGCAGTTCGTCACCTATCGGCGCTTCCGCCGCCGGCTGCTTGCCGCCGCGACCCCGCTCGACCGGATCGACGGGGTGACGATCGTCGCGAGCCCCGCCGCCGCCGGGCCGCTCGCCTTCGGGGTGACGCGGCGCTTCGTCGCCTTTCCGCGCGATTTCGCCGGGCGCTACGACGCGGGCGAGCGCGAACTCGCGCTGGCGCACGAGCTCGGGCATCACGCGCGCGGCGATCTGATCGCCAATTGGGTCGCGCTGGCGGTGCTCGCGCTGCACTGGTTCAACCCGCTGGCGTGGTTCGCCTTCCGCGCCTATCGCGCCGATCAGGAAATGGCCAATGACGCGCGCGTCCTCGCCGGGCGCAGCGCGAGCGAGCGCCACGCTTATGCCTGCGCGATCGTCAAGGCGGCGCACGGCGGGGCGATCGCCGCGGCGTGCCATCTTCATACGGTCGACGATCTCAAGGGGCGGCTGCGGATGCTCGCTACCCCCGCCACCCGCGCGCGGCTGCTCGCCGGGGGCGTCGGGGTGGTGGCATTGGGCGCCGCCGCGCTCGGGCTGACCGCGACCGGCACCGCCGCCGCGGAACAGATGCGCGCGCGGATGGAGCGCGCCACCGGGATCGATATCGACGCGATCAAGCCGAGCGCGCTGCTCCGCCCGCCGCCCCCGGTGATGCCCGAGGCGCAGCCGGCGCCCGCCGCCACCCCCGCGCCGGGCGAGCGTCGCAACCGCGTCGTCGTCCACAATGACGGCGAGACCCATGTCTATGAGGGCGCGGACGCCGACGCCTATCGCGCGGCGCATCCCGTGCCGGTGCCTCCCGTCCCGCCGGTGCCGCCGGCGCCGCATGTCGAGGTGATCGCCCCGGTGCCGCCGGTACCCCCTGTGCCGCCGATGCATTTCGACCGCGAGGCGGCGCGTGCCGATCGCGAAGCCGCACGCGCCGAGCGCGCGGCGGCGCGGGCGATGCGCGCGGCGCCGGTCGTCTCGTCGCAGAATTGCGGCGAGGGCAGCGAGATGACGATGCACGCCGCCGTCGACGGGCGGAACGTCACCGTGATCTGCCGCGATCGTATCGCGCATGCCGGCGACGCGGCGCGGCAGGCGGCGAGGATCGACGCCGCCGAGGCCCGGCGCAACGCGCTGCGCAGCGCGATCGCCGGTCTGCGCGCGTCCCGCGCGTCGCTCGCGGCGAATGCCTCGATGCCCGAGGAAGGGCGGCGCGCGGCGATCGCCAGCATCGATCGCAGCATCGCGCGGATGGAGCATAATATCCCCGACCCGGATCAGTGATCGTAAAGCCCCTCCGCTTCAGGGGAGGGGTTGGGGTGGGGGAGTCACGGGGGAGAGGTCTCGGTGAGATCCCTGCCCCACCCCCGTCCCCTCCCCCGAAGGGGAGAAGAGAGTTTCCCACCGCTTTCGCTTGCCTTCGCCGTCGCCAGTCGCCATCTCGCGGGGCATGGACGAGCCACCGACCGGCATCGCGATCGCGCTCGAACCGCTCGTAACGCGGGTTCTGGCGCCCAATCCGTCGCCCTATACCTTCACCGGCACGCAGACGCATATCGTCGGCACCCGCGATCTCGCGGTGATCGATCCCGGCCCGGCGGACGCGGCGCATCACGCCGCCTTGCTCGCCGCGATCGCCGGGCGGCCGGTGCGCGCGATCGTCATCACCCACCACCACCGCGATCATTCGCCCGCCGCGATCCGCCTCAAGGCGGAGACCGGGGCGCCGATCGTCGGCGCCGCCGCCTTCCGCCTCAGTGACGACGGGCCGCGCGCCGATGCGGCCTTCGATCCCGATTACGCCCCCGATCGCGTGCTCGCCGACGGCGAGCGTGTCGCGGGCGAGGGCTGGACGCTCGAGGCGCTCGCCACCCCGGGGCATACCTCCAACCATCTCTGTTTCGCGCTGCTCGAAAGCAAGGCGCTGTTTTCGGGCGATCATGTCATGGGCTGGTCGACCAGCGTGGTCTCCCCGCCGGACGGCGACATGACCGCTTATATGGCGAGCCTCGAAAAGCTGATCGGGCGCGACGACCGGGTCTATTATCCCGGCCACGGCGACGCGGTGGAAAATCCCCAGCGGCTGGTGCGCGGGATGCTCGGCCACCGCAAGCAGCGCGAGGGACAGATCCTGCGGCTGCTCGGCGAAGGGGTCGCGACGATCCCGGCGATGGTCGGAAAAATGTATGTCGGGCTCGATCCGCGGCTCGCGGGGGCGGCGGGGCAATCGGTGCTCGCGCATCTCGTCGATCTTGAGCGGCGCGGGCTGGCGATAGCGGAAGGCGCGGCATGGCGGCGCGGCGCGTAAGGCCGTTCATCGTCGATTTCGTCGGCGCGCTGGCGATCCTCATATTGCTGGCGGGGGGCGGCTGGTGGCTGGCGCAGCGCTATGTCGCCGCGCGGCTCACCCCCGATCCGACGACGATCGCCAATGCCAGCCTGTCGGGACTGCGCGAGCAGAATCGGCTGTCGGCCTTCGCCGCGCGGTTCGTCGCGGTGGTCACCTCGAAACAGTCGCAATTCGGGCTGAGCGCCGAGCGCACGACGATCATGCCGGGGATGGTGCGCTACGAAGTCGATCTCGGCCGGCTTTCGGCGCGCGACGTGGCGTGGGATGCCGCGACCAAGACGCTGTCGGTGCGGCTGCCCGCGGTCGAGGTCACCCCGCCGGCGATCGATCTCGACGCGATCCGAAGCTATGGCTCGGGCGGGGTATTGATGACGCTGACCGACGCGCGCGAGACGCTCGACGCCGCCAACCGCACCGCGGGGCAGAGCGAATTGCTCCGCCAGGCACGCGCCGCGCCGATGATGACGTTGGCGAAGGACGCGACGCGCCGCGCGGTCGAGCGCAGCTTCGCGATGCCGCTCAAGGCCGCGGGGATCGACGCGACCGTCACGGTGCGCTTCGCCGACGATCCGGTGCGCAACGACCAGCGCTGGGATGTCAGCCGCAGCATCGAGGAAGTGCTCGGCAACGCGAAGTGAGCGCGGTGCATCGTGCGTCCAATCGGGAGTACCTCCCCCGTTCGCCCTGAGCCTGTCGAAGGGCGTCCTGCCGCCCGAGAGTTGGGGACGCCCTTCGACAAGCTCAGGGCGAACGGATCATATGATATCCCGGCCCTCATGCCGGACTTGATCCGGCATCCAGAGTGACGGGCGACGGCGCTTTGTGGCTCTGGATGCTGACTTTCGTCAGCATGACGAATACTGCTCCCTTGATCGCAAGCCGCGGGCGGTCCATCTGACCGGGCATGGAGCAGCCCACCAATTTGCGCGGCCTTGATCTGCGCGCCGAGATCGACCGCCTCCGCAAGGAGCGCAACGCCGTCATCCTCGCGCATTATTATCAGAAGCCCGAGATCCAGGATCTGGCCGATTTCGTCGGCGACAGCCTCGATCTCAGCCGCAAGGCGCAGGCGACCGATGCCGATGTCATCGCCTTTTGCGGGGTGCGCTTCATGGCCGAGACCGCGAAGATCCTCTCGCCCGAGAAGATCGTCGTGCTCCCCG
This sequence comes from Sphingomonas lycopersici, assembly GCF_026130605.1. Lineage (GTDB taxonomy): Bacteria > Pseudomonadota > Alphaproteobacteria > Sphingomonadales > Sphingomonadaceae > Sphingomonas > Sphingomonas lycopersici. The sequence goes on from NZ_JANFAU010000010.1 coordinate 58,597, forward strand.
ATATGGATGCCGGGTGCAGCCTCGAGGATTCGTGCCCGCCCGAACAGTTCGCGGCGTTCCGCGCGCAGCATCCCGATGCGATCGCGCTGACCTATATCAATTGCTCGGCGGCGGTGAAGGCGCTGTCCGACGTGATCGTCACCTCCTCCTCGGCGGAGAAGATCCTCGCGCAGATCCCCAAGGATCAGAAGGTGATCTTCGGCCCCGATCGCAACCTCGGCGGCTATCTCGCGCGCAAGACCGGGCGCGATCTGATCCTGTGGCCCGGCGTGTGCATCGTCCACGAGGCGTTCAGCGAAACCGAATTGCTCAAGCTCAAGGCCGAGCATCCGACCGCGCCGATCGTCGCGCACCCCGAATGCCCGCCGGTGATCCTCGATCATGCCGATTATGTCGGGTCGACCAGCGGGATCCTCGATTATGCCAAGACGTTCGCCGGCGATACGCTGATCGTCGCGACCGAGCCGCACATCATCCACCAGATGGAAAAGGCGCTGCCGGGCAAGACCTTCATCGGCGCGCCGGGGGCGGACGGCAACTGCAACTGCAATATCTGCCCCTATATGGCGCTCAATACGATGGAAAAGCTCTACGTCGCGCTGCGCGACCTCGCGCCGCGGATCGAGATGGACGAGACCTTGCGGCTGCAGGCGAAGAAGAGCCTCGACGCGATGCTGTCGATGGCCAGCGGGACGGTCGGGCAGGGCGATCTGGGCCCGGCGCGGTAACTTTCCGCAGCCACCTGCCCTCTTGGCTCCCCGGAGGGGCTGGGGTGGGCGGGTATGAGGCGGTTGCGCCGTTACCCCCACGGGCCAACCCACCCCCGACCCCCTCGCTTGTTCAAGGGAGGGGGGCAGGAAGAAGATTAGGGAAGGGGCTTTGTAAGTGGCGTTACGCCACTAGTTCCAACAGCCCTTCGAACAGCCGCCGGCCCTCGTCGCCGCCGTGCGCGGCTTCGATGCGGCGTTCGGGGTGCGGCATCATGCCGAGCACGTTGCCGGCGTCGTTGAGCACGCCCGCGATGTTGCGCGCGCTGCCGTTGACGTTCTCGGCATAGCGGAACGCCACGCGGCCTTCGCCCTCGATGCGGTCGAGCGTCGCGGCGTCGGCGAAATAATTGCCGTCGTGATGCGCCACCGGGATCAGGATGCGCTCGCCCGCGGCATAGCGGCTGGTGAAGGCGGTCTGCGCATTCTCCACCGTCAGCGCGACGTTGCGGCACACGAAGTTGAGCCCCGCATTGCGCATCAGCGCGCCGGGGAGCAGCCCCGCCTCGGTCAGCACCTGGAAGCCGTTGCAGATGCCGAGCACCGGCAGGCCCTTCGCGGCGGCGTCGGACACCGCGCGCATGATCGGCGAGCGGGCGGCCATCGCGCCGGAGCGGAGGTAATCGCCGTAGGAAAAGCCGCCGGGTAAAGCGACGAGCCCGGTGCCCTCGGGCAATTCGCTCTCGCGATGCCATACCATTGCCGGCTTGCGCCCGGTCACCGCTTCCAGCGCCACCGCGATATCGCGGTCGCAATTCGATCCCGGAAAGACGATGACCGCGGTTTTCATTTCGCCGGCTCCAGTCGTTCGATGCGATAATTCTCGATCACGGTATTGGCGAGCAGCTGGCGGCACATCGCGTCGATCGCCGAGTCGTCGGTCGAATCGGCGACCTCGAGCTCGATCAATTTGCCGACGCGGGCGCCCTCGATGCCTGAAAAGCCGAGGCCGGCGAGCGCGTGTTCGATCGCCTTGCCCTGCGGATCGAGCACACCGGGCTTGAGCGTCACATAGATGCGGAGCTTCATGCGCGCGCCTATGCCGGAGCGCGCGCCGCGCCGCAACCTTTGCTGCACGATGCGACGGATTCTGTCGGACGTCGGGTGAGCCGATCGCGCTGCCGCACTTTCGCCGATTGTTGGCGATAGCACCGCCCCTGTCACCACGCGTAACGGGAGTCCACATGCGCTACGCCGAAATCATCACCGCCGGGCTGCTTATGGTCACGGCGCTGCCCGCCGCGGCGCAGTCGTTCAGCGGCTCGGTCGAGGCCGAGACCGACGAGCGCCGTCGCGGCCTGAGCTGGAGCGAGGGCAAGGCCGCGATCGCGGCATCGGCAACGGTCGGGCTGCCCGCCGGGTTCGATATCGGCGCGCGCGTCACCACCTTGCGCGACAGCCCGCGCGCGGGCGGTGCCGATGCGGTGATCGACGGGACCCTGGGGTATAGCGCCGATCTCGGCGGCGGGGTGCGCGGCGAGGCGTTCGCGGTCGCGCATCTCTTCACCGGCGCGCGCGGGGGAATGAATTATATCGAGGGCGGCGCGGGGCTGAGCTATCAGCTCGGGCCGGCGCAGATCGGCGCCGACCTACGCTACGCCCCGTCGCAAAGCGCGATCGGCGGCGACAATCTCTATCTCGGCGCGCATGCCAATGTCGGCATCCCCGCGACGCCGTTCACGCTCACCGCGAGCATCGGGCGCTCGTCCGGCTCGGTCGACGACGCGTTGCGCGCGGCGCGGCTGCGCCCGGCGGGGACCTATAGCGACTGGCTGGTCGGGGTGCGCCATATCACCGGGCCGCTGACGCTGGGGCTCGATTATTCGGGGACCAATATCGATCGCGCGGATATCGTCGCCTCGCCTTATGCCGACGCGCGCAACAGCGGCGACCGGCTGACCGCGCGGGCGAGCTTTTCGTTCTAGCCCACCCCACCGTTCGCCCTGAGCTTGTCGAAGGGCTGTACTTTCTTCGTCGGAAGAGAAGGGCGGGGCTTCGACAAGCTCAGCCCGAACGGGATAGGTGGTCTCAAACGCAAACGGCGCGGCAAGGCCGCGCCGTCGGTCCTCGCTTTAGCGAGGCCGGTCGACAGCGCCTGTGCCGTCCTGCCTTCGGCGGACGGCACCGCGCGGCCGGCGGCCGCGCTCAGCCGCTGTAGTACATATCATATTCGACCGGGCTCGGGGTCATCTCCCAGCGCGCGACTTCCTCGTACTTCAGCTCGATATAGGCCTCGATCTGATCCTTCGAGAACACGTCGCCCTTGAGCAGGAAGTCGTGGTCCGCCGAAAGCTGCTCGAGCGCTTCGCGCAGCGAGGCGCAGACGGTCGGGACGTTGGCCAGCTCCGCCGGCGGCAGGTCGTAGAGGTTCTTGTCCATCGCCTCGCCGGGGTGGATCTTGTTCTGGATCCCGTCGAGCCCCGCCATCAGCAGCGCGGCATAAGCGAGATAGGGGTTGGCGAGCGCATCGGGGAAGCGGATCTCGACGCGCTTCGACTTGGCGCCGGTGCCGTAAGGAATGCGGCACGAGGCCGAGCGGTTGCGGCTCGAATAAGCCAGCAGCACCGGCGCTTCGTAACCCGGCACCAGCCGCTTGTAGCTGTTGGTCGACGGGTTGGTGAAGGCGTTGATCGCCTTGGCATGCTTGATGATGCCGCCGATGAAATAGAGGCACATGTCGGACAGGCCGGCATAGCCGTTGCCCGCGAACAGCGGATTCTTGCCCTGCCAGATCGAGAAATGGGTGTGCATCCCCGAGCCGTTATCTTCCTTGATCGGCTTGGGCATGAAGGTCGCGGTCTTGCCATAGGCATGGGCGACCTGGTGCACGACATATTTGTAGATCTGCATCCGGTCCGCCGTGGTGGTCAGCGTGCCGAAGGTCAGGCCCAGCTCGTGCTGCGCGGCGGCGACTTCGTGGTGGTGCTTGTCGCACGGCAGCCCCATCTCGATCATCGTCGAGACCATCTCGCCGCGGATGTCGACCGCCGAATCGACCGGCGCGACGGGGAAATAGCCGCCCTTGGCGCGCGGCCGGTGGGCGAGGTTGCCGCCCTCATATTCGCGGCCCGAATTACCCGGCAGCTCGATATCGTCGATCTTGTAGTAGCTCGACGAATAGCTGTTCTCGAAGCGGACGTCGTCGAACATGAAGAATTCGGCCTCGGGGCCGACATAGACGGTGTCGCCGATCCCGGTGGCCTTCACATAGGCCTCAGCGCGCTTCGCGGTGGAGCGCGGATCGCGGGCGTAGAGCTCGCCGGTCGACGGCTCGACGATGTCGCAGATCAGGATCAGCATCGGGGTGGCCGAGAAGGGATCGGTGTAGACCGCATCCAGATCGGGCTTGAGGATCATGTCGGATTCGTTGATCGCCTTCCACCCGGCGATCGACGAGCCGTCGAACATCAGGCCGTCGGTCAGCTCATCCTCGCCCAGGATGCTGGCGACCATCGTCAGATGCTGCCACTTGCCCTTGGGATCGGTGAAGCGGAGGTCGATCCATTCGATCTCCTCGTCCTTGATGCGCTTCAGAACGTCGCTGGCCGTCGCTGCCATGATAATAAGCCCTTCGCTCTTGATAGCCGCCGGGCGGTGCCGCCGGCGGGAGTGGTTTCACATAAGTCGATGACGTCTCAGATCGCGTCGTCGTCGCGTTCTCCGGTGCGGATGCGCAATGCGGTTTCAACGGGGATGACGAAGATCTTGCCGTCGCCGATCCGGCCGGTCTGCGCCGCCTGCGCCACCGCCTCGACGACGCGCTCGACCAGCCCGTCCTCGACGACGACCTCCAGCTTCACCTTGGGCAGGAAGTCGACGACATATTCGGCGCCGCGATACAATTCGGTGTGGCCCTTCTGCCGTCCGAACCCTTTTGCCTCGGTGACGGTGATCCCGGACACGCCGACTTCGTGCAGCGCTTCCTTCACCTCATCGAGCTTGAACGGCTTGATGATCGCCTCGATCTTCTTCACGCGAAACTACCCGCCCCCAGTTGAACTCACACCGTATGCGTACGGCTTGCATCGACCGTGCCAGTCGGGCGCACGAAGGGCAAGGCGGCGACTCGCGCGCGGGCCAGCATAATTGCTGCCCGTTTATCGGGCATCGCGGGGTTGCGTGCCGGATTTGGAGGCAGTCGCCGCTCCCTCTCCCCTCCCCGTTGAAGGGAGGGGAGAGGGAGGCGCGCGCTTATTTCCCCGTGCCGAGGTTCTTCTGCGCCCAATGCGCCTCGTCGATCACATAGAGCCGGATGAGCTGCGCCTGATCGGGGGTCAGCACCTTGGCGAAGCTGACCATCCCCTGATCCTTGAGCGCGCCGTCGATCACGATCGACTTCCACGCATCCGCGCTGCCGAGCGCGCCCGAGCGTTGCAGATTGGGCGTCACCCCGCCGCCGCCGCCCGCCGAGGCGCCGTGGCATACCTGGCAGAAGCGCGCGAACAGCGCGCGGCCCTGCGCCACCTGTTCGGGTGTGGCCGCGTTCGCCGGCAAGGTCACCGGGCTGTTGTCGGGCGGGGTGGTCGCGGGGAGCTCGGTTTTGCCGCCGAGCTTGAACACGATCAGCCGCGGATGATTGGGCACCTCCGCCCCCTTGCCATAGGCATAGCCGAGCGACAGCGGCAGCGCGCCGCCGCGCCCGGCGAGGATCGCGACATATTGCGTGCCGCCGACCATATAGGTCGCCGCACCGGCCATCACCCCGGTGCCGACCGGAAAGCTCAGCAATTGCTTGCCGCTATCGGCGGCATAAGCGCGGAACTCGCCCAATGACGTGCCCTGGAAGACGAGATTGCCCGCGGTGGTCATCGTCCCGCCGTTCCACGGCGTCGGATATTTGACCGTCCATTTCGGCTTGTTCGCCACCGGGTCCCACGCGACGAGCAGCCCGGTCGCCCCGGCGGTCGCCGCCTTGATCGTCTTGGCGTCGCGCGGATACATCAGCGCGTCCATATTCTCGCCGACGTTGAACCCGATCGGCTTGGTCTGATCGAGCGGCGCATTCCCCGCCATATAGCCCGCCGCGACGATCTGCGCCGGGATATAGGCAAGCCCCGCCTTGGGGTTGAAACTCATCGGCTGCCAGTTGTGCGCCGCGATCGCCGAGGGCAAAGCGATGAACGGCTTGCCCGTCTTGTAGAAGCGCGCCGCGGGATTCTCGATCGGCCGCCCGGTCTTCATGTCGTAACCGGTCGCCCAATTGACCCCCGGGATATACTGGCCGGCGTTGATCAATTTGCCGTCTGTGCGGTCGATCACGTAAAAGAAGCCGTTCTTCGGCGCCTGCATCAGCACCTTGCGGTCCTTGCCGTCGATCTTGAGCGTCGCGAGGTTGATCGGCTGGGTCGCGGTGAAATCCCAGCTTTCCGCCGGCGTCTCCTGATAATGCCACAGATATTCGCCGGTCTCGGGCTTCAAGGCGACGATCGAGGAGAGGAACAGATTGTCGCCCTGTCCCTCCGAGCGGAGGCCGTGGTTCCAGGGTGAGCCGTTGCCGACGCCGAGATAGAGCTGGTCGAGCTCGGCATCGTAGACGATCGAATCCCACACGGTGCCGCCGCCGCCGGATTGCTTCCACTGGCCGTTGGCGGACCAGGTCGGCGCGGCCTTCTGCATCGCCGCGTCGGAGGCTTCGCCGTCCTTGGCACCCGCAGGGTTGGGGACGGTGTAGAAGCGCCACTTCTTCGCGCCGGTCGCTGCGTCATAGGCGGTGACATAGCCGCGCACGCCGAATTCGGCGCCGCCGTTGCCGATCAGCACCATATCCTTCACCACGCGCGGCGCGCCGGTGATCGTATAAGGCTTCGACGTGTCGGTGGTCTGGACCGACCAATCCGCCGCGCCGGTCTTGGCGTCGAGCGCGATCAGCCGCCCGTCGAGCGTGCCGAGATAGAGCCGCCCCTTCCACGCCGCGACGCCGCGGTTGACGACGTCGCAACACGCCTGGACGCCCTTTTGCGGATCGACCTTGGGGTCATAGGTCCACAATTGCTTCCCGGTCACCGCATCATAGGCATAGACCTTGGACCACGGCCCGGTGACGAACAATTTGCCGTCGATGATGATCGGGGTGGCTTCCTGCCCGCGCGCATCGGGCATGTCGGCATACCAGGCGACCCCGAGCTGGCCGACATTGCTGTCGTTGATCTGGGTCAGCGGGGAGAAGCGCTGTTCCTTATAGTTGAACCCGGTCATCGCCCAGTCGCTGCCGTCGCCGCCGGTGGTGAGCAGCGCGCCGTCGACCTTGCCGACCCCCGAGGTGTCGCCGCCCGTCGCCTGCTGCTTGGTGCCGCCGCACGACGCCAACAGCATCGCCGTCAGCGCCAGCGCGAATCCCTTCCGCATATGCCCCTCCTACGCTTTTCGCGTGATGGTGGCGCAGGATTGAAAGGAAGGGAAGGGGGTAAGTCGTCTTGCTTAAAGGCGCGCTTTAGAAAGCCGGGTACGGATGCGCCGCCCGGTCGCGCAGGGCCATTGTCAGCGCCTTGAAAGCGCGGCAGCATTCGCCGATGCCCGGCGCCGGCCTGTCCACGATCCTGCCCGACGACCGCGCACGGCGGCGGTGGGGCTGGGGCACGATCGCCGCGCTGGTGCTGCTCGGCGTGCCGTCATTGTGGTTCGCGATGGCCTATGGCGGGTTGCCGCGATTGTGGAGCCGCCACGAGCATAAATTGATCGGCAAGCGCGACGAGCTCGTTTCCTATACCGCGCAGGACATTCCGGGCGATCCGATCAATCTGCGGCTGATCGGCGAGCGCGCGGCGATCGACTGCGCGTTCCGTCGCGCGGGCTGGTCGGGGAGCGATCCGGTCGATTTCCGTTCGGCGCTCGGCATCGCGGCGAGCGTGGTCTTCGCGCGGCCCTATCCGACGGCGCCGGTCAGCCCGCTCTATGTCGCCGATCGGATGCAGGAATTCGCATTCCAGCGCGACGCCGGGCGCAGCGCCGACAAGCGCCACCATATCCGCTTCTGGCAGATCGGCCCGCGCGACTGGCTGGCGGCGGCGACCTTCGACCGCGGGGTCGGGCTGAGCCTGTTCACGCTGCAGGTGACGCATCATATCGGGCGCGACGTCGATGCCGAGCGCAATGCCGCGGGGGCGCTGCTCCAGGCGAGCGGCGCACAGCTGATCGGCGCGCAATCCTCGCGCATCGCCCCCGGTTGGCACCGCAACGGCGGCGGGGACCGATATCGCACCGATGGGATGATCCACGTCTATCGGCTGGGTGGGTGCCAGGGCAGCGTGGGCTAGGGCCGATCGCGACCGGACCCCGGCCTGCGCCGGGGTGGATCGGAGCATTATAGTGCCGCTGTGGTAGCGCCCTTGTGTCCCCGCGAAGGCGGGGACCCAGTCTGGGCTTCCGCCTTGGGTTCCCATCAAAGTAATACTTTGATGGGGGCCTTCGCGGGAGCACAAAGAAGCCGGCGCGACCGCCGGCGTTTTATGCGTAGGGCGGCCGGTCGAGCCCCTTGGGCGAGAGCGTGAAGATCTCGCACCCGTCCTCGGTGATCCCGATCGAATGTTCGAACTGCGCCGACAGCGAACGGTCGCGGGTCACCGCGGTCCAGCCGTCGTCGAGCAGCTTCACGTCGGGGCGGCCGATGTTGATCATCGGCTCGATCGTGAAGATCATCCCGGGCTTGAGCTCCGGCCCGGTGCCGGGGCGGCCGACGTGGATCACCTCGGGCGCGTCGTGGAACAGCCGGCCGAGCCCGTGGCCGCAGAAATCGCGCACCACGCCGTAGCGATGCGTCTCGGCATAACGCTGGATCGCATTGGCGACGTCGCCGAGATGATTGCCCGGCTTGGCCTGCTCGATCCCGAGCATCAGGCATTCATAGGTCACGTCGACCAGCCGCTTGGCCTTCAGCGGCACGTCGCCGATCAGATACATGCGGCTCGAATCGCCGTGCCAGCCGTCGAGGATCGGGGTTACGTCGACATTGACGATATCGCCCGATTTCAAAACCTTGTCGCTGGGGATCCCGTGGCAGACGACATGATTGATCGAGATGCACGAGCTGTGCGTATAGCCGCGATAGCCGAGCGTCGCGGGGACCCCGCCGTTGGCGAGGATGAAATCGTGGATCAGCCGGTCGATCTCCGCGGTCGACACCCCGGGCACCATGTGCGGCACGACCATGTCGAGCGTCTCGGCGGCGAGCTTGCCCGCGCGGCGCATCCCTTCGAAGGCGTCGGGGCCGTGCAGCTTGATCGCGCCGTTGCGCCCGAGCGGCGCATCGCTGGTTACAGTCACATATTCGGTCATGCCGAATGATATAGCGTGGCGAAGCGCGATTGGCGAGGCTATGCGGGAGGCGCATGGTAGAGGAACGCATCTGGACCGCCGCGCTCGTCGTCATCGGCGACGAGATTCTTTCCGGGCGCACGCAGGACAAGAATGTCGCGCAGATCGCGCAATGGCTCAACGTCCAGGGCATCCGGCTGGCCGAGGTGCGCATCGTCGCCGATCGGCAGGAGGCGATCGTCGAGGCGGTCAACGCCCTGCGGGTGCGCAACGATTATCTCTTCACCACCGGCGGGATCGGCCCGACGCATGACGATATCACCGTCGACGCGATCGCCGCGGCCTTGGGGGTCGGGGTGGTGCACCACCCGGGCGCGGTGGCGGTGCTCGAACGTTATTATGCGACCCGCGGCGGCGCGACCGAGGCGCGGCTGCGGATGGCGCGGGTGCCCGAAGGCGCCGAACTGATCGAGAACCGCATGTCGGGCGCGCCCGGGATCCGCGTCGGCAATCTGTTCATCATGGCCGGGGTGCCGCACATCACCGCGGGGATGCTCGACGCGTTGACCGGGACGCTCGAGGGCGGGCGCCCGGTGGTCAGCGGGACGATCGGCAGCTGGGCGCCGGAGAGCGAGATCGCCGATCTGCTCGCCGCCGCCGAGCGCGCGCATGAAGGGGTGGCGATCGGCAGCTATCCCTTCTTCCGCGAGGGGCGCACCGGGGCCAATTTCGTCATCCGCTCGCCCGATGCGGATCAGGTCGAGCGCTGCATGGCCGAACTTGCCGTGGCGCTGGCGGCGGCGGGGTATCCGACGGTGGCGGGCGGGATCTGAACCTGCTTCGTTCTGCTCCTTTCCCTTGAACAAGGGGAGAGGTCGGGGGCGGGTTGGCCCGAGAGGATGGCGGAGCAACCGCCTCATACCCACCCACCCCCAGCCCCTCCCTTCGCCAGGGAGGGAGAGGCGGCGGAGGGGAGCTTAGCTCTCCTCCACGGTCAGCGCCTCGATCACGAACGCGGTCCGCGCCGCATTCCGCGCAAGCGACGCGACCGCGATATCCGCGACGAGATGCCCGGCGAGCGGCAGATCGGCCTCCGCCAGCGTTTCCAGCCAGCGATCGAGCGCCGGCCCCGTCTCGCTTTCAACGGTGATTTCGTGGCGCTGCCCGGCGAAGGTCGCGCTCTGCCAGTCGGTCGCGCGGGCGGTCCCGATCGCGATCGACGCGCCGGCGCGCGACGCCGCCGCGGTCAGCGCGCGTTCGAGCAGCCGCGCCGCACCCGGCCCGCGCATCATTGCGCCCCCGCGATAAACGCCTCGACCCGCGCGGTCAGCGCCGGCCCCGGCACCCGCCCGAGCCGCATGTCGCCCACCAGCCGCGGATCGTTTGCGGCGCGGCGGCCGAAGGTCGTCGGCGGCATCCCGCTCTGGCGCAAAAAGCAATCGATCTTGGTCAACAGCGACATGGCGACTCGCCTCCCGATTCCCAAAGTGTTCGCTATTTGTTCTAACAGATTTTCCAACTTGTCCAGGAAATTTCCTGCGACTAGGATGCGGCATGGCTGAAGATCCCCGCGAGGCGCTGATGCGGCTGGCCGAGGCGCGCGGCGTGAGCCTTGCCGCGCTCTCGGCGATGCTCGGGCGCAATGTCGCCTATCTCCAGCAATTCGTCGGCCGCGGCTCGCCGCGCCGGCTGGCGGAGGACGACCGGCGCGCGCTCGCGACCTTCTTCGGCGTCGAGGAAGCGCTGCTCGGCGGCCCGGCGGGGGCCGGCGCGACGGTCGAGCTGCCGTGGCTGGCGGTCGAGGCGGCGGCGGGCGCGGGGGCGGACGTGGGGTCGGAGCGACTGCTGCGCCCGCTAAGCTTCGCGGCGGAAACGCTGGCCGCGGCGGGGGTCGCGGCGCGACAGGCCTCGGTGATCACCGCGCGGGGCGAGTCGATGGCGCCGACCGTCCTCGACGGCGACCGGCTGGTGGTCGACCGCGGCGACCGGCGGGTCGGGCGCACCGGCGCGATCTTCGTGCTGCGCCGCGACGGCGACCTGCTGGTCAAGCGCGTGACGCGCGCGGGCGAGACGCTGACGATCGCCAGCGACAATCCCGGCTATGCGACGATCGCTGCGCCGGTGGCGGAGATCGCGGTGATCGGACGGGTGAAGCTGCTGTTGCGGGGGTTGTAAGACGTCATCGACCGTTGCTTCGATCCGAAGCGCAGGTGTGTTCCCAAAAGCCCGAATCTACATGCAGGTCAGACGGACTGGATGAAGCGAAGCAGTTCGGCTGCGGGTGGCGAAAACGCCAACGGCCCGATCGCGAGTTCCGTCACCAGAATCGTGCCCACGCCCCAGAAATAGGCCGGATGGATCCGCCCCCGCGCGATCAGATCGGCGGCCATCGCCACCACGCCGAACAGCAAGATCGCGCCGAACATGACAAGCGGCGCCGCCGCGCCGAAGGAGGCCATCGGCAGGAGACGCCCCAGCCCGGGGCCGAGAATCGAAATGGTTGCGCAGAGCATCAGCCGTTTATGCCACTGCCGCTTCCGGCGCATGACCAGACCCGCCGTGACCAAACCTCCGAAGGTGAGAATGCCGATGAGGTTCATCACCATGAACACGGTTGGAGGAAAAAACGGCGGAATCAGGCGATTTCGAATGGCGAAAAGCGTTGCCGCCACGCCCATCGCGACCATCGCCACGGCGAGACCCAGCCCGATCCAGCCGACTCGCCGGTGCAGTCGGACCGACCCTCGAGCGATCAATGCCGGTTGCGCGACGAACAGAAAGACCCACAAGGTGAAGATCGCACCATGAACGTGCAGCAGCATCGGCAGCGGGGGCGTGTCGATAAAATCCCCGGGCACGGTCTGTGAAAACCCCCCGACGAACACCGCGGCCATCGCCAGCGAAATCCACACGTAGAATGCTTGGCTGGTCTCCCCGGCGCGCATTGCGCGCCGCGCGGCGATCGTGGTCATCGCTTTCCTCCCCGGATAGGTGCGGGGGTAATGTAACCGATCGACCGACCGGCGTATTGTAGGGAGCCGTCATCAGGCAATTTGGTCGCCGGCCGCTCGCCGGGGGCCCCCCGTATGTCGATGGCGGGGCTTTCCCCTTACCCCCGCTCGCGCCACCACATCGCGACCGACATCGCGACGGTCACCGTCAGCCCGATCAGCACCCCGATCGTCGGCTGGCCGGCGGCGAAGCCGAGGATCGCGCCGCCCAGCACGCCGGCGGCGATAAGGAAACCGCCCGCGGCGGAGGGTTTGGAAGGCTGGTCGGGCATCGCCGCGCGCCTTGCCACGGCTCGACGCGCGACGCCAGCGGGTTGCGCGCGACAATGCTTTGGAAACCTAATTCCCGAACCGCGTCTTAGGCACCTTGCCGCTATCGCCGCCCCTGCATGCCTTATCCCCCCTTTGTCGCCGGCCGCGCCGTGCTCGCCGATGCCGAAATGCTGATCCGTGGCTTTGGCGCCGGCGCCGAGGACGAGGCCGCGATGCGCGCCGACCGCAGCCGCGACGTCGGCAACCACCTCCATTTCTGCCACTGGCGGCAGATCGAGCGGCTGGTGGCGTGGCTCGCCGCCGATCGCGCGATCGGCACGATCCACTGATTGCCGTTCGTTCCTCGTCATGCCGGGTCAGACCCGGCACGACGATCGAAGGCTGGCGGCCGCCGTGCAGGCCGGATGTCAATTGATCGCAGAGCCGTTCGCAGCCCCATTTCGTTAACCGCCGCGTCACGCTATCACCGCCTGATGATCCGGCGCGGCGCCGCATTATTGGTCGCGATCCTCGCCGTGCCGCCTGCCGCGGCGCAGCAGCGATCCGCCGCGCCCGCGCCGCCGCCCGCGCCCGTCCCGCAGCAGCCCGCCCCGGCCGGCAGCGACATGCTCAATCCCAATGCGCCGCTTGCGCCGATGCCCGATATCGGGGTCGCCTGGCCCGATCTGTCGAAGCTGCCGCCGGAGAGCGAGGCCGGGCAGGCCGACGTCAATGCCGAAACGCGCTACCGTTATCGCATCGACGGGATCGATGCGGTGGCGAGCCCGCTGCTGCGCCAGCGCTTCGCCGAATTGTCGGTGCTCGACCAGCATGACGGCGAACCCGCCAATGCCGCACAGCTCGATCGTCGCGCGCGCGAGGATTCGGCCCTGCTCGTCACCTTGCTGCGCGCCGAGGGCTATTATGACGCACGGGTGCGCACCCGCGTCGAGACCGAGGCGGGCAAGCCGGTGGTGGTGCTCGCCGCCGATCCGGGGCAGCTCTATCGCCTGACCGGGGTGACGATCGACGGCGTCGCCGCCGCGGGCGACAAGGCGAAGGCGCTGACCGACGCCTTCGGGGTCAAGCCCAACGATCCGGTCAACGCCGATACGATCGCCGCGGGGCAGGCGCGGCTGGTCGATGAGGTCGGCAAACAGGGCTTCCCCTTCGCGACGATCGGCGAGCCCGCGGTGACGGTCGATCGCGCGGCGAAGGAGGCGGTGCTCGATCTGACGATCGATCCCGGCCGGGTGCGGCGCTTCGGCGAAATCCGCGTCAATGCCAACAATCATGTGTTCGACGCCAAGCATGTCCAGGAAATCGCGCGCTTCTCCCCCGGCAAGCCCTATTATGCGCCGGCGCTCGACGATCTGCGCCGCGCGCTGATCCAGACCGGGCTGGTCTCGAGCGCGACGGTCAAGCCGGTCGAGGGCGCGACCCCCGATACGGTGGACATCGACGTCGCGCTCCAGCCCGCGCCGCCGCGCACGATCGCGGGCGAACTGGGCTATGGCACCGGCGAAGGCGCGCGTGCCGAAGCGAGCTGGACGCATCGCAACTTCTTCCAGCCCGAAGGCGCGATCACCTTGCGCGGGGTGCTCGGCACGCAGGAGCAGCTCGCGCAATTCACCTTCCGCCGCAACAATTTCAAAGGGCGCGATCGTGTGCTGACCGCGCAGGTCGCGATCTCGCATACCGAGCGGCTGGCCTATACCGCCAATACCTTCTCGCTCTCCGGCTCGCTCGAGCGGCAGACCAATATCTTCTTCCAGAAGGCGTGGGTGTGGTCGCTCGGCGGCGAGCTGGTCAGTTCCGACGAGCGCGATGTGATCGCCTCGACCGGGCAGCCGCGGCGGCGGACCTATTATATCGCCGCGCTGCCGCTGTCGCTGACCTATGACGGGTCGGACGACCTGCTCAACCCGACCCGCGGGTTCCGCCTCGGCGGGCGGCTCAGCCCCGAATTGTCGTTGCTCGGCAAAGCCTTCGCTTATGCGCGGACCCAGATCGACGCCAGCGCCTATACCCCGCTCGGCGATCGCGTCGTGCTCGCCGGCCGGGTGCGGCTGGGGACGATCGTCGGCGCGCCGCGCGACGCGATCGCGCCGTCGCGGCGCTTCTATGCCGGGGGCGGCGCGTCGGTGCGCGGCTATGGCTATCAGGCGATCGGTCCGCGCGATCCCAATAACGATCCGATCGGCGGGCGCAGCCTGACCGAATTCTCGATCGAAACGCGCGTCAAGGTGTGGGGCAATTTCGGCGTGGTGCCGTTCTTCGATGGCGGCAATATCTATACTTCGCCGATACCCAAATTCTCCGGGCTGCGCTACGGCGCCGGGCTGGGCGTGCGCTATTATTCCAATTTCGGCCCGATCCGCATCGATCTCGGCACCCCGATCAACCCGCAAAAGGGCGATTCGCGCCTCGCGGTCTATGTCTCGCTGGGGCAGGCATTTTGAGGCGGGTGGCGAAATGGATCGCCGGGCTGGTTGCGGCGCTGGTGGCGATTTTCGCCGCGGCGGTGCTGATCGTCGATACCGATATCGGCCACCGCTGGGTTGCCGATCGCATCGCCGGGGTGCGCACCCCGAGCGGGCTGCGCTTCTCGGTCGGGCGGATCGACGGCTCGCTCTACACCCGCGCGACGCTGCGCGACGTGCGCGTCTATGATCTCGACGGCCTGGTCTTGTCGGCGCCGGTCGCGCGGCTCGATTGGGCGCCGCTGCGCTGGTTCGCCAACCGGCTCGACATCACTGCGCTCGACGTGCCCGTCGCGACCTTCGCCAAATGGCCGCGCACCCGGCCGAGCGCCAATGCCGGGCCGCTGTTGCCCGATTTCGATATCCATATCGGGCGGCTCGCGGTCGACCGGCTGATCGTCGACCGCCGCGTCACCGGGGTGCCGCGCTACGGGCGGATCCGCGGCAGGGCGGATATCCACGCCGGCCGCGCCTTGGTCGATCTGGCCGCGGTGGTGCAGGGCAGCGACGACCTGCGGCTGCGGATCGATGCGGAGCCCGATCGCGACCGTTTCGACATCGCGGTACGCGCGCAGGGCGGCAAAGACGGGGTGCTGGCGCGGCTCGCCGGGGTGCGCAAGCCGCTGCGGCTCGAGGTCGGCGGCACGGGGAGCTGGACCCGCTGGGACGGGCGCGCGCTCGGCATCGCGGGCGACACGCGGGTGATCGATCTCGCGCTCGGCAACCGGCGCGGAAGCTATACGCTGAGCGGCGATCTGGTCCCCTCGGCGGTGACGGACGGCAAGCTCGCGCGGTTGACCGCACCGCGCGTCACGGTCAACGGCGCGGCAACGCTCGCCAACCGGCGGCTCGCCGGCAATCTCGATCTGCGCTCGGCGGCGCTCGCGGTCGAGACGACCGGGACGATCGATCTCGGCATCAGTTCGTTCCGCAACGTCCGAATCCGCGCGCGATTGCTCAAACCCGCCGCGCTCTTCCCCAATATGACCGGGCGCGATGTCGAGCTGCGTGCGGTGCTCGACGGCGCCTTCGCCACCGCCGCGTTCGACTATCGGCTCAGCGCGCCGCGCTTCGCCTTCGACGAGACCGGGTTCGAACAGGCGTGGGCAGCGGGCAAGGGGCGGCTCTCCAAATCGCCGATCGTCCTGCCGGTGCGCTTCACCGCGGCGCGCGTGACCGGGGTCGGCGATGTCGCGGGCGGTATCCTGCGCAACCTGACCGTCGATGGGGTGCTGCGCATTACCAGCCGGCTGATCACCGGCGACGATCTCCGCGTGAAATCGGATAAACTGACCGGGCGGGTCAATCTGACGCTCGATCTTTTGACCGGCGATTATCAGCTCGGCGTCAACGGCGCGCTCGGGCGCTATCTGATCCCCGGGCTGGGGGTGGTCGACGTCACCTCCACGTTGCGCGTCGTGCCGGGGCCGGGCGGGCACGGTACGCGGGTCGTCGGGCAAGGCGCCGCGCGGGTCGTGCGGCTCGACAACGCCTTTTTCCGCAGCCTCGCCGGGGGGCTGCCGCGGATCGCCACCGCGCTCGAACGGACCCCCGACGGGGTGATGCATTTCACCAACCTCGTCCTCACCGGGCCGGCGATCCGGCTGGTCGGCACCGGCTTGCGCCGCCGCGACGGCAGCTTCCATTTCGAGGGGCGCGGGCGGCAATCGACCTATGGCGCGCTGACGCTCAAGCTCGACGGGCAGATCGACCGCCCGACGATCGATCTGGTGCTCGCCGCGCCCAATGCGGCGATGGGGCTCGCCGATGTGCGCGCGCATCTCGCGCCGAGCAAACAGGGGTTCGCCTTCACCGCCGCGGGTGGGTCGCGGCTCGGGCCGTTCGAGGCGGCGGGGGATATCCTGCTGCCGTCGAACGGCAATGCGCAGATCGCCTTCGCGCATATCGACGTCAGCGGCACGCGCGCGACCGGCACGCTCGATATCGTCACCGGCGGGTTCGCCGGGCGGCTGGCGCTGGCCGGCGGGGGGCTGTCGGGCGAATTGCTGTTCCGCCCGGTCGGCGCGGTGCAGCGGATCGAGGCGCATCTCGATGCCGATCGTGCGCGGCTCGGCAATCGCGTGACGGTGCGGCAGGCGCATGTCGATCTCGTCGCGCTGCTCGATCCCGCGGGCACCGCGATCGAGGCGAGCGTCAAGGGTGCGGGGCTGGCGCGGGGCGGGCTATCGATCGCGCGCTTCGCGGGGAGCGCGAAGCTCAACGGCGACAGCGGCGAGATCCGCGCGCAGATCGCGGGCACGCGCGGGCGCAGCTATGCGATCCAGAGCGTGATCGCGGTGGCCCCGGACAGCTATCGCGTCACCGCCGAGGGCACGATCGATCGCCGCCCGCTCAAGCTCGCCGCGCCGGCGGTGATCACTCGCGACGGCGACATGTGGCGGCTCGCGCCGACCGAGCTGACCTTCGCCGGGGGCGAGGCGAAACTCTCGGGGCGGTTCGGCGAGGCCGCCGCGGCGCTCGATGCGACCGTGACGAAGATGCCGCTGTCGATCCTCGACATCGCTTATCCCGGGCTCGCGCTGGGCGGCAGCGCATCGGGGACGCTGAGCTATCAGTCGCGCGACGGCGGCGCGCCGACCGGGCGCGTCGATCTGACGGTGCGCGGGCTGACCCGCTCGGGGCTGCTTGCCTCCTCGCGGCCGATCGACATCGGGATCGCGGGCGTGCTCTCGGCCGATCGCGCCGGGATTCGCGCGGTGGCCTCGTCGGGCGGGCAGACGATCGGGCGCGCGCAGGCGTTGCTCTCGCCGCTCGGCAGGGGTGATATCGCCGATCGGCTGATGGGGGCGGGGCTGTTCGCGCAATTGCGCTACAACGGCCCGGCGGACACCTTGTGGCGGCTGACCGGCGCGGAGATGCTGGCGCTGTCCGGCCCGGTGGCGATCGGCGCCGATGTGACGGGGCGCGTCGCCGATCCGTCGATCCGCGGCATGTTCCGCGCCGACGGTGCGCGGATCGAAAGCGCGACGACCGGGACGGTGCTGACCAATGTGCAGGCCTCGGGGGTGTTTCAGGGGTCGCGGCTCCAGATCGGTCAGTTCGCCGCCGACGCCGGCAAGGGCGGGCGCGTCACCGGCACGGGGCAATTCGATTTCTCGGCCGAGGCGGGGATCGGTCTCGATCTCTCGCTACAAGCCACCCACGCCGTACTGATCAACCGCGACGATATCGGGGCGACCGTTTCCGGGCCGCTGAGATTGCGGTCGGGCGGTTCGGGCGGGGTGATCTCGGGCGACGTGACGCTCGATCGCAGCCGCTACCGGCTCGGGCAGGCGACCGCGGCGAGCGCGGTGCCGCCGCTCAAGGTCCGCGAGATCAATCTCCCCGGCGGCGGCGAGGAGGAGGAAGTGCGCGCGACGCCATGGCGGCTCGATGTCCGTGCGCGCGCGCCGAACCAGCTCAGCGTCAGCGGGCTCGGGCTTTCGAGCGAATGGTCGGCGGATCTGAAGATCGGCGGCGCGCCGGACAATCCGGCGATCACCGGGCGCGCCGATCTGGTGCGCGGCAATTACGAATTCGCCGGTCGCGAGTTCCAGCTGTCGCGCGGGGTAATCCGCTTCGGCGGCGAGGTGCCGGCCAATCCGTCGCTCGATATCGAGGCCAATGCGGATTCGACCAACCTCAACGCGACGATCCGCGTGACCGGTGCGGCGCTCAAGCCGGAGATTTCCTTCACCAGCGTGCCCGCCTTGCCGCAGGACGAATTGCTCTCGCGGCTGTTGTTCGGCACCTCGATCACCCATTTGTCGGCGCCCGAAGCGCTGCAGCTTGCGGCGGCGGTGGCGGCGTTGAAGGACGGCAGCGGCGGGCTCAACCCGATCAACGCGGTGCGCCGCGCGGCGGGGCTCGATCGGCTGCGCATCCTCCCCGCCGATCCGCAGACCGGGCAGCAGACCTCGATCGCGGCGGGCAAATATGTGACGCGGAAACTCTATGCGGAGATCATCACCGACGGGCAGGGCTATTCAGCGACCCGGATCGAATATCAGGTGACGCGCTGGCTGTCGCTGCTCTCGACAATCTCGACACTGGGGCGGCAAAGCGCCAACGTGAGGATTTCGAAGGATTATTGAGGGGCGTCACCTTCTCCCCTCCCTTGAACAAGGGAGGGAGCGGAGGGAGGGTTGGCCTGCGAGGATACCGAAGCAACCGCCTCATACCCACCCACCCCCAACCGCTCCCTTCACCAGGGAGGGGAGAAAGAAGGGATTTACGCGAGAGCCCGCCCGACCATCAGCTGCGGGACGATATCGGTGAACTTGGCGACGTCCTCGGCCAATTCGCCGCGACGCGGGTTGGCCATTGCGGCGGCGAACGCTTCGGGTGAGGCGAAATGGAAATGCGCGATCAGCGCATAGGGTGCCGCGGCGCCGTCCATTGCCTGCCCCTCGATCAGTTCGAAGCGATCGGGGTTCCACACCTCGCAGACCAGCGGGGCGTGATGGTCGCGATAATAAGCGCGGTCGAATTTCGCGCCGTCGTGATTGGGATAGATCACCGAGAAGATCATGCGGGAGGTGCCTTTCGGATAGCAAAAGGGGCGCCGGCCTGCTGGTCGGCGCCCCGTGAGAGGAGAAGGATCAGGCAGGTTCGCCGACGATCGTCTTGATTTCCATGAAGTCGGTGAGACCGTATTTGCCGCCCTCGCGGCCGTTGCCCGATTGCTTGAACCCGCCGAACGCGGTGCCCGGGGTCGGCCCCCAGCTGTTGATCGTGACCAGCCCGGCGCGCAGCTTGCCGGCGATCTTCGCCGCCTCGGCCGGATCGCCCGAGATCGTCGCGGACAGGCCGTAATCGGTGTCGTTGGCCATCTCCACCGCCTGATCGCGATCGTCATAGGTGGTGATCGTCGCGACCGGACCGAAGGTTTCCTCGCGATAGATGCGCATTTCCGGGGTCACGTCGGCGAGCACGGTGGGCTTGATGAAATAGCCGGCGTTGCGCCCGTCCGGCCGCCCCGTGCCGCCGGTCACCAGCCGTGCGCCCTCGTCGAGCGCGGACTGGATCAGCGACTGGATCTTCTCGAACTGCGCCTTGTTGACCACCGGGCCGATATGCGCGCCCTGATCCTCGGGGTTGCCGACCACGGTCGCGTCCATGATCGCCTTGACCACCTCGGTCGCGGCCTCGGCCTGGCTCTTGTGGACGAGCAGCCGGGTGGGGGCGATGCAGCTCTGCCCGGTATTGGCGATCACCCCGGCGAGCGTCGGCGGCAGAACTTCCTCCAGCTTGGCGCCTTCGAGCACGAGGTTCGGCGCCTTGCCGCCGAGTTCCTGGTGGACGCGCTTGACCGTCGCGGCGGCGGCAGTGGCGACCGCGACCCCGGCGCGGGTCGAGCCGGTGAAGCTCACCATGTCGACGCCCTTGTGCGCCGACAGCGCCGCGCCGACCCCCGGCCCGTCGCCGTTGACGAGGTTGAACACCCCCGGCGGGACCCCGGCCTCGTCAAGGATCTCGGCGAAGATCATCGCGTTGGAGGGCGCTTCCTCGGAGGGCTTGAGGATCATCGTATTGCCCGCGGCAAGCGCCGGGGCGACCTTGGCGCAGATCTGGTTGAGCGGCCAGTTCCACGGGGTGATCATCGCCACCACGCCGACCGGCTCGTGCACGACGCGCGCGCTGCCGACCGTCTCGGAGAAGCTGAATTCGCGCAGCGCGGCGAGCGTGCCGATGAAATGGCCGAGACCGGCCGGCACCTGCGCCATTTGCGCGAAGGAGATCGGCGCGCCCATTTCGCGGCTGGTCGCGGCGGCGAGTTCGGGGAGACGGGCCTTCATCCCGGCGATGATCTTTTCGAGGATCGCGGCGCGTTCCTCGATGCTCGATTGCGACCAGGCGGGGAAGGCCGCGCGCGCCGCGGCGACCGCCTTGTCGACATCGGCGGCGGTGCCCAAGGTGATCTCGGTGCAGGGCTGCTCGGTCGAGGGATCGATCACCTCGTGGCGTCGCCCGCCTTCGCTCTCCACCCATGCGCCATTGATATAATGCTTCAGGTAGCTTTGCATGACAGGCCTCTCCACTTTTGACGGATTCGGGGTTCGGGTATGGTCATGCGGCTTGGCAAATCCCGTTGCAACAGGAAACGCGATGACTGCAAACCGTACCGTGACGGGACGCCGCGGGCGTTAACCGCGAAAGCCTCTTTCCGTTCCGCGGCGGTTGCGCTCAAGAAGCCACGGTATGTCTGAGGGAATTTGCCGATGCGCCGCCTGATCGCTCTCGCACTCATGTCGCTCGCCGCCCCGGCCGCCGCCGCGCCGTTCACGATCGTCGAGACGGGGGAGGGTTTCGTGCACCTCCAGGACGCACTGATGGCGAAGCGCGGGCAGGATTTCACCGTGCTGATCGCGCCCGGCGTCTATCGCGAATGTGCGATCCAGCAGGCGGGGCGCGTCACCTTCAAGGCGGCCGAGCCGGGCACCGCGATCTTCGAGGGCGCGTGCGAGGGCAAGGCCGCGCTGGTGCTGCGCGGCGCGGGGTCGGTGGTCGACGGTCTCGTCTTCCGCAATATCCGCGTCGGCGACGGCAATGGCGCGGGGATCCGCATCGAGATCGGCGACCTAACGGTGCGCAACGCGATGTTCCTCGACAGCCAGGAAGGGATTCTCGGCGCGACCGGCGACGCGTCGCGCGTCATGATCGAGCGCTCGACCTTCTCCGGGCTCGGCCAGTGTGACGAGACCCCCGATTGCGCGCATTCGGTCTATCTCGCGAACACGGGCACGATCACGATCACCCATTCGCGGTTCGAGCGCGGGCGTGGCGGGCATTACGTCAAATTGCGCGCGCCGCGCGTCGCGATCGACGACAACAGCTTCGACGACAGCCAGGGGCGCAAGACCAATTACGCGATCGACCTGCCCGAGGGCGGCACCGGCGAAATCCTGCGCAACACCTTCGTCCAGGGGCCGAACAAGGAGAATTGGACCGGGGTGATCGTCGTCTCGGCCGAGCAGCGCAAATATCCGGCCACCGGGCTGCGCGTCGCGGACAATATCGCGACGCTCGCGCCGGGGCAGAAGAACAGCCCGGCGTTCGTCGCCAACGTCAGCGGCGACCGGCTCGCGCTCGGCGCCAACCGGCTGGGGCCGGGGGTGCGGGCGTATGAGGAGCGGCACTGATCGAAGGCTGCCCTTCCCTTCAGGAGAGGGGCTTTAAGCGGCGCGGATCATGTCGGCGGCTTTCTCCGCGATCATGATCGTCGGGGCATTGGTGTTCGATCCCACCAATGTCGGCATCACCGAGGCGTCGACGACGCGCAGCCGCTCCAGCCCGCGCACCTTCAACTGCGCGTCGACCACCGCCATGCGATCGCCGTCGGCGCCCATCTTGCAGGTGCCGACCGGGTGATAGATCGTCTCGGCGGTGCGCCGCACCCAGGCGTCGATCTCGGCATCGCTGCGCACCTCCGCGCCCGGTGCGAGCTCGGCGTCGCGATACGGATCGAGCGCCGCCTGCGCCGCCACCTCGCGCCCGATCTTGACGCATTCGCGCATCACGCGGATGTCCTCGGGCTGGCTGAGGTAATTGGCGAAGATCAGCGGATCGGCGAGCGGGTCGTTCGACGCGATCGTCACCCGCCCGCGGCTTTCCGGGCGCAACTGGCAAAGATGGAAGGAGAAGCCGTCCTGCTTCACCTGCACCTTGCCGTGATCGCGCATGATCGCGAGCACGCCGTGGATCTGCACGTCGGGGCGCGACAGCCCGGCGCGCGAGCAGAGGAAGGCGCCGGATTCGAGGAATTGCTGGCGTCCGTAGCCGCTGCCGCGCAGCAGATATTCGAGCCCGACCTTGAGCTGGCGCAGCCCCTTGGTCGCCGAATAAGCGGTGGTCAGCCCGTGGCAGCGCCAGTTCATGATGACATCGAGATGGTCCTGCAGATTCTCGCCGACCCCCGGCAGATCGTGGACCGCGCGGACCCCCGAATCCCGGAGCCGCGCCGGATCGCCCACGCCTGAAAGCTGGAGGATCTGCGGGCTCTGCACCGCGCCCGCGCACAGCAAGGCCTCACCCGCGACTTCGACCCGCGCCGGCCGGTTGCCGACGAGATAATCGACCGCGATCGCGCGGCCATGCTCGATCACCACCCGCGTGGTGCGCGCATTGGTGATCACCGTCAGGTTGGCGCGCCCGAGCGCGGGGTGGAGATAGGCCGCCGCCGCCGACCAGCGCCGGCCGTCGGCGATCGTCAGGTCATAATGACCGAAACCTTCCATCACCGCGCCGTTGAAGTCGGTCGTCACCGGATAGCCGGCCTGTCGCCCGGCCTCGACCAAAGCGTCATGAAACGGGCTGTCGCTCTCGCCGGCGGAGATTTTGAGCGGGCCGTCGGCGCCGTGGAGCCCGTCGCTCGGGCCGCGATGATGCCCCTCGAGCCGACGGAAATAGGGGAGCACGTCGTCCCATGACCAGCCGGCGAGGCCGAACTGGCGCCATTCGTCATAATCCTGCGGATGCCCGCGCATATAGATCATGCCGTTGATCGCCGAGGAGCCGCCCAATCCGCGCCCGCGCGGCCACCACAAGCGGCGCTTGTCGAGATGCGGCTCGGGCTCGGTCCAGAAGCCCCAATTGTGCTTGCCCTTGGCCTTGATCAGCGTGCCGACCCCGGCGGGCATCCGCACCAGCATCTCCTTGTTCGCACCGCCGGCTTCGAGCAGGCAGACGCTGGCGGCGGGGTCCTCCGACAATCGCGCGGCGAGCGCGCACCCCGCGGAGCCGCCCCCGACGACGACATAATCATAGCCCGCCACGCATCTCTCCCAATCTTTCAGCGCCTTACCCGTTTGCGGTCACGCCGGATCAAGTCCGGCATGACGATGAAATGCAAGCTCTCACGGCACCAGCACCAGCTTCCCGATCATCCTGCTGTCACGCATCATCTCGAACGCCGCGCGCCAATCGTCGAGCGGCACTTCGGCATGAACATGGGGACGGATGCGCCCCTCCGCCGCCAGCCGCCAGATCGCGTCCTGATTTTCGCGGCCCTTGTCCGGGAACTGCCGGCCATATTCGCCCGCGCGCACGCCGATCACCGAAAAGCCCTTGATCAGCGGGATGTTGGTCGGGACGGTCGCGATCCGGCCGGAGGTGAAGCCGACCACCAGCAATCGTCCGCCGAACGCGATGCAGCGGGTCGATTCGTCGAACGTGTCGCCGCCGACCGGATCGTAGATCAGCTTCGCGCCGCCGCCGGTGATCTCCTTCACCCGCTCGCGGAAACCGGGCGTGGTGACGGCGGCGTCGACCGGATAGGTCGCGGCGACGGTCGCGAGCTTTTCGGCCGAACGCGAGGTCGCGATCACCCGGCAGCCGAGCGCCTTGGCGAGATCGACCGCCGCGAGCCCGACCCCGCCGGTCGCGCCGTGGATCAGCGCCCATTCGCCGGGCTGCGCCGCGCCGAGCCGGATCAGCGCGACATAAGCGGTGAGATAGGCCGCGCCGACCCCGGCGGCCTCGGCATAAGACAGGTGGGCCGGCTTGGCGCGGACCGCATCGGCGTCGACCGAGACCAGTTCGGCGAACCCGCCGAGCCGCGTGCCGCACACCACCGCCGCGCCGGGCGCGAAGCCGTCGCCGGCGATCACCTCGCCCGCGATTTCCATGCCGGGGATGAAGGGGAGCGGCGGCTTGAGCTGATAGTCGCCGCGCGTCATGAGGAGATCGGGATAGTTGAGCGCGGCCGCCTTCACCCGGACCAGCACCTTGCCGGGGGCGGGCTGTGGCGCGGCGACATCGGAGAGCGCGGTGCCCGACAGATCGGGCGACAGCGCGGAGACGACCAGCGCTTTCATACGCCCGTCATCCCAACGTCTTCTCCGTCATTCCCGCGAAGGCGGGAATCCAGATGCGCCGCGGTTGCGACTCTTTCGGAGAGGCCTGGATGAATGGATTCCCGCCTTCGCGGGAATGACGAGCGAGGGATTGGAATCTCTTGCCCCGCGCCTGCCTCCCGATGGACCCCGGCTCAAGGCCGGGGTGACGGGGGAGGGAGGCGGCGGCATATTCCATCCTTAACGCGCGATCATGATGTCGAGCAGCGAATCGAACAACGTGCTCATATCGAGCTGCGGCGCATGCACTTTGCCCAGCCCCAAGGTGATCAGCCCGTAAGCGCGGATCTCCGCCTCGTGGCGGGTGAAGCCCGCGGTGACGAGATTGCGCGCGAGGAAATCGAGCAGCAGCGTATCGTGCCGCTCGACCGCCGCCTGCGCGCGCGGGTCGCTCTCCGCCCAGGCGCGCATCGCGATCCCCAGCCGCGAGGAGCCGCGCCGCCGCACCGTCTGCCCCAGCAGCCGGATGCGTTCGATCGGATCGGGCGAGGCGCGTTCGAGCGCGTCGATCAGATTACCCACCTGATCCTCAGCGAAATAACCCGCGAGCTGCCCCTGATAGTCATCGAAGTCTTTGAAATGATGATAGAAGCTGCCGGTCGATACGCGCAACTCGTCGGCCAGCGGGCGCAGCTTGAGTGCCCTTAGCCCGCCGCGCCGCAACAGCGACTGCCCGGCTTCCAGCCAATCGTGCGGGGTCAGGTCCTGCGTTCGCGTTGCGGTTTGACTTGCTGGCTGCACGCTTGACATCCCCTGTACCATAACCAAGGTTATGCTGGAATCCGGCGCCGGTAAAGAGCCGTCGCGGTCACCCGATTCTCGCATCCGATTTCTGGAGAGGCATAAATGGCAGACGCTTATATCATCGACGCCGTCCGTACCCCGCGCGGGATCGGCAAGCAGGGCAAGGGCGCGCTGGCCGATCTGCACCCGCAGCATCTCGCGGCGACGGTGCTCAAGGCGCTCAAGGAACGCAACAATCTCAACACCGCCGAGGTCGACGACATCATCTGGTCGACCTCCAGCCAGCGCGGCAAGCAGGGCGGCGACATGGGGCGGATGGCGGCGCTCGACGCGGGGTACGACGTCAAGGCGAGCGGGACGACGCTCGATCGCTTCTGCGGCGGCGGGATCACCGCGGTCAATTTCGCCGCGGCGCAGATCATGTCCGGGATGGAGGATCTGGTGATCGCCGGCGGCACCGAGATGATGAGCCTCACCGCCGCGATGGCGCAGGAGGATATGGAATCGGGCAAGCCGATGCTCGGGATGGGATCGGGCAACGAGCGGCTCGACCTGTCGCATCCGCAGAGCCACCAGGGGATTTGCGGCGACGCGATCGCCAGCATGGAGGGGATCACCCGCGAACAGCTCGATGCCGCGGGGCTGGAGAGCCAGCAGAAGGCGGCGGTGGCGATCGCCGAGGGGCGGTTCGACAAGTCGATCGTGCCGGTGGTCGACGATGCCGGCAACGTGATCCTCGCCAAGGACGAATATCCGCGTCCGCAGACCACCGCCGAGGGGCTTGCGAGCCTCAAGCCGTCGTTCGAGGCGCTGGCCGACATGCCGTACAACAATAAGGGCGACACCTTCCGCAAGCAGATCAACCGCAAATATCCCGATCTGGAGATCAAGCATTTCCACCACGCGGGCAATTCGAGCGGGGTGGTCGACGGTGCGGCGGCGGTGCTGCTCGCCTCCAAGGCCTATGCCGAGAAGCATGGGCTCAAGCCGCGCGCGCGGATCGTGGCGATGGCCAATATCGGCGACGATCCCACGCTGATGCTCAACGCCCCGGTCCCGGCGGCGAAGAAGGTGCTGGAGAAGGCGGGCCTCAAGAAAGAGGATATCGACCTGTGGGAGATCAACGAGGCGTTCGCCGTGGTCTCCGAAAAATTCATCCGCGATCTCGAGCTGCCGCGCGACAAGGTCAACGTCAACGGCGGGTCGATCGCGCTCGGCCACCCGATCGGCGCGACCGGCGCGATCCTGATCGGGACGATCGTCGACGAGCTGGAGCGGCAGAACAAGCGCTACGGCCTCGTCACGATGTGCGCCGCGGGCGGAATGGCCCCGGCGATCATCGTCGAGCGGGTTTAAGCGTACAAAGCCCCTCCCTGAAGGGGAGGGGCTTAAACGAAGGGTATCGGCGCGAGCGGCGCATCGAGATGCCGCCGCGTCCTCGAAACGGAGAGAGGATGATGCTGCACCCGGTCGCGCATGCCAAAGCGACACCCGACAAGCCGGCCTATATCATGGCCGCGACCGGCGAGACGGTCACTTATGGCGAGCTCGATCGCCGCGCCAATCAGGGCGCGCATCTCATCCGGTCGCTGGGGTTGAAGCGCGGCGACGGCATCGCGCTGATGATGGACAATAATGCCCGCTATCTCGAAATCCTGTGGGCGGCCGAGCGCACCGGGGTCTATGTCACCTGCATCTCCTCCAAATTGCTCACCGACGAGGTCGAGTACATCATCCGCGACGGCGATTGCCGGGCGCTGATCGTCTCGCGCGCCTGCGCCGATTGCGCGGCGGCGCTGCTGCCACGGATCGGCGACCTGAATCGCTTCATGGTCGGCGGAACCGCGGAGGGCTACGACAGCTATGAGGCGGCGCGCGATGCGCAGCCGGACATGCCGATCGCCGATCCCTCGCCGGGGCAGATCATGCTCTATTCCTCGGGCACGACCGGACGGCCCAAGGGCGTACGCTTCCCGCTGCCGGCGGAGCCGTTCGGCGAGAATGTCTCGGCGCTCGTTCTGCTCGGGCAGGCGCTTTATTCCTGGACCCCCGATCTCGTCTATCTCAGCCCCGCGCCGATGTATCACGCCGCGCCGCTGCGCTGGTCGATGGCGGTGCACCAGATGGGCGGGACGGTGGTGGTCATGGACCGTTTCGACGCCGAACAGGCGCTGCGCTACATCGAGCAATATCGCATCACCCATGCGCAATGGGTGCCGACGCATTTCATCCGCATGTTGAAGCTGCCGCCCGAGCTGCGCGGTCAATATGACGTCTCGTCGCTCAAGGCGGTATGGCATGCCGCCGCGCCATGCCCGATCCCGGTCAAGCAGGCGATGATCGACTGGTGGGGGCCGATCGTCGGCGAATATTATGCCGGCACCGAGGGCAACGGCTTCCACGCGATCCAGTCGGCGGAATGGCTGACGCACAAGGGTTCGGTCGGGCGCAACCTCACCACGATCACGCATATCTGCGACGAGGAGGGCAACGATCTGCCGCCGCGCAGCGAGGGAGCGATCTATTTCGAACAGCCCGACGGCGGGCGGGTCTTTTCCTATCACAACGACCCCGAAAAGACCGCCGACGGCACCAATCGCCACGGCTGGACGACGTTGGGCGACGTGGGGTGGCTCGATGAGGAGGGCTATCTCTATCTCACCGACCGGAAGAGCTTCATGATCATCTCGGGCGGGGTCAACATCTACCCGGCGGAGATCGAGAACCTCCTGGTCACCCACCCCAAGGTGGCGGACGTCGCGGTGATCGGCGCGCCGCACGAGGAAATGGGCGAGGAGGTGGTCGCGGTGGTCCAGCCGCGCGATATGGCCGACGCCGGCCCCGCGCTGGCGGCCGAGCTGACCGATTTCGCGCGCGCGCATCTGAGCCACGTCAAGACCCCGCGCCGGATCGATTTTCGCGCAGAGCTGCCGCGCCACGATACGGGTAAGCTCTACAAGAGGCTGCTGCGCGACGAATATTGGGGCAAGAAACCCTTGGTCGAGGGGAGCGCGGCATGACCTTCAACTTCGGCGACATGATCGAGGCGATCGAGCGTAAAATCCCCGCCGACCGCGTCGCACTGGCGCATGGCGACGAGACGGTCGACTGGGGCGAATTGCGGCGGCGATCGAACAACCTCGCGCGCGCACTGATCGAGCGCGGGCTGCAGCCCAACGAGCGGGTCGCCTTCTATGCCTATAACAGCGCGGACTATCTCGTCGCGCTGATGGCCTGCTGGAAGGCGCGCGGCGCGCATGTCAACGTCAACTATCGCTATGTC
The DNA here is from genome assembly GCF_026130605.1 of Sphingomonas lycopersici. Taxonomy (GTDB): domain Bacteria; phylum Pseudomonadota; class Alphaproteobacteria; order Sphingomonadales; family Sphingomonadaceae; genus Sphingomonas; species Sphingomonas lycopersici. Next base: position 87,241 of record NZ_JANFAU010000010.1, read on the forward strand.
GCCGACGAACTCGCTTATATCCTCGGCGACAGCGACGCGACCGTATTGTTCTACGATGCGCGGCTGCGCGATGCGGTCGCCGCAGTGGTCGATCGCTGCCCGCTGGTGCGGACCTGGGTGGAATTGGGCGGGGAGGCTTCGCCGGCTTTCGCAGAACCGCTCGCGCGGCTGACCGCGGGCGACGGCACCGCGCTCGATATCGCGCGCAGCCCCGACGATCGTTTCTTCATCTATACCGGCGGCACCACCGGGATGCCCAAGGGCGTGGTGTGGGCGCACGCCGATCTCAACGCGATCGGGCTCGCGGCGGCGGCGGCGCAGGGGCTGCCTGTGCCGCAAAGCGTCGAGCAGGCGGCCGATTTCGCCGCGGCCAATCCCGATTATCCGCGCACGGTCGTCGGCCCGCCGATCATGCACGGCACCGGGCTGCTCTCGGCCTATGGCGCCTTGCTCGGCGGCGGGCTCGCGGTGACGTTGCCGGGCCGCAGCTTCAATGCCGAAGAGGCGCTGAGCGCGATCGACCGCTGGCGCGCCAACCGGCTGGTAGTGGTGGGCGATGCCTTTGCGCGGCCGATCCTCGATGCGCTCGATGCGCAGCCGGGGCGGTGGGACGTCTCGTCGATGCGGGTCGTCATCTCGTCGGGTGTGATGTGGACGCAAAGCGTCAAGGACGGGCTGATCCGCCACATGCCCGATGCAATGTGCCAGGATAATTTCAGCTCGTCCGAGGCGATCGGCATGGGGGTGTCGATCACTACGCGCGACGGGACGGTCGAGACCGCGAAGTTCATGGTCGGCCCGCGCTGTCGCGTGCTCGACGAGCAGGATCGCGACGTGGCGCCGGGATCGGGGGTGCGCGGCGTCGTCGCGCTCGCGCCGCCCAACCCGATCGAATATCACAAGGATCCCGCCAAGAGCGCGCGCACCTTCCGCGTCATCGACGGGGTGCGTTATTCGATCCCCGGCGATTTCGCCGAAGTCGCGGCGGACGGTACGCTGGTGCTGCTCGGGCGCGGCTCGGCCTGCATCAATTCGGCGGGCGAGAAAATCTTCCCCGAGGAGGTGGAGGAAGCGCTCAAGCTCTGCCCGGCGGTACGCGACGCTCTGGTCTTCGCGATGCCCGATCCGAAATGGGGGCAGGCGGTTGCGGCGGTGGTGCATGTTGCGGCGGATTACGACGAGGCGGCGGCGCGCGACGATCTGCGCGCGCGGCTCGCCGGGTTCAAACAGCCCAAATTGCTCGTCGCGACCGAACAGTCGCTCCGCGCGCCCAACGGCAAGGCGGACTACGCCAAGGCGAAGGCGCTGGCGGGGGTGGGTTAAGCAACCGGCAGGAGGAAAATGTGCTCCCGCGAGGGCCCCCATCAAAATAGTATTTTGATGGGACCCACGGCGGGAGCCCAGTCTGGGTCCCCGCCTTCGCGGGGTCACAGTTGCGGAGCGTCACTCCAGCGGCTCACCCGAAAGCGTGATGCGGTGCATCAGCCGGCGGTGGCCGTGATAATCGTTCATCGCATAATGCCAGGTCGAGCGGTTGTCCCAGATCGCCACCGATCCCGGTGCCCATTGCAGCCGGCATTGGAATTCGGGGCGTTTGCCGACCTCGAACAGATAGGTCAGCAGCGGCAGGCTTTCCTCGCGCGTCCAGCCTTCGAAATGCAGCGTGAAGCCCGGATTGACATAGAGCAGTTCGCGCCCGGTCTGCGGGTGGCGCAACGCGACGGGATGGACGGCGCGGGTGCGGATATCATGCCCCTTGAGGTCCGCTGCCTGATCGGTCTGCGCGTAGATACCGTTGGTGCTGTAGATATGGTCGGCCGAATGCACCGCGCGCAACCCGCGTAGGGTTTGCTTGAGTCCGTCGGACAAAGAGTCAAACGCCGCGCCCATGCTGGCGAATAAGGTGTCGCCGCCGGTCGGCGGGGTTTCGCGCGCGATCAGGATCGATCCCATCGCCGGCACCTGATCATAGCTGTGATCGGTATGCCAGCCGCCGCCGATATTGGTGGTCTGCGTTTCCGATTTGCGCACCTCGGCGATTTCCGGGTGGCCGCCGTTGGCGGGGAAATATTTGTTGACGTCGATCCCGCCCCAGCGTCGCGCCAGTGCGATATGCTGTTCGGGGCTCAATTGCTGATCGCGGACGAACAGGACGCCGTGATCGGCCACCGCGCGCCGCAGCGTGTCGAACCCGGCGTCGTCAATCGCGTTGAGGTCGATATCGAGCGCCTCGACCCCGACATGGTCGGCGATCGGGCGGAAATTGACGTTGGCCACGGAGCCTCTCCTGCTTCTTTGCTGGGCGCATCCTACCGCAGTGATTTTGCGGAAAATGTCACCTAGGTTACATTCGTCCGATGGATATCGAGGCGCTGGCGCTACGGAGCATCTGGTTCGCGCACCTTCCAGCACCGTTGCGCGCGGCGCTGTTGCATGCTGGTCGCGTCGCCCGGCTCGATGCCGGGCAAAGGGTTTTCGGCGAAGGCGACGCGGAGACCGGGGTGCTGCTCGTGCTGGAGGGCGCGCTCAGGATCGAGGCGTCGGTAGGGGCGGAACGCGACGTGTTGCTCAACCTCGCCCCCGCGGGCGCCGCCTTCGGCCAGTCGCGCCGCGGCGGGGGTGGCCCGCGACTGGTGACCGCGCGCGCCGCCTCCGCCGCAACCGTGCTGCTGATTCCTGACGCGGCGCTGCAACGGATCGCCGAGGTGCATCCGGCGCTGTGGCGTGCGGTGAGCGAACTCGTCTACGGCCAGCTCGACACGATCGTGCACCTCGCCGCGCAATTGCTCGCGCTCGGGCCGCGCGGACGGATCGCGGCGCGGCTGCTGACCTTTGCGGCAGGGGGCGAGGTCGCGCTCAGCCAGAGCGATCTTGCGGAAATGTGCGGGCTGTCGCGCAAGGCGACCAACGCGCATCTCGCGGCACTGGAACGCGCGGGCGCGATCGCGCGCGGCTATGGCCGGATCGCGATCATCGATGCGGGGGCATTGCGGCGGTTGGCGGCATAGGGGGCATCGATCGGGCAACATTGGAGATATACATCTCTCATGTATATCCACGGGAGAATGGGCAAGCAGGTCACGCGCTGGGGCAATAGTCTCGCCATCCGGTTGCCTGCGGCAGTCGTCGAGGCGCTGGCGCTCAAAGAGGGCGATGACATCGAAGTGCGTATCTCGGGCGAGCGTACATTTACAATCGATCGTGATCAGAAGCGCCTTGCCGCGTTGGAGAATATTCGTCGATTGCGCCGGCCGCCTCCGGCGGGCTGGAGTTTTGATCGCGAAGAGGCGAGCGAGCGTCGATAGTGGCGAGGATATTTCTGGATACCAATGTCGTCGTCTACGCGTTCACCACCGACCCTCGTGCCGCGGTGGCTGAAAAGCTGCTTGCCGACGGGATTGAGCTGAGCGCCCAGGTTTTGAACGAATTCGCAAATGTCGCGCGACGCAAACTCGGATTCGATTGGAGCCAGATAGAGCAGGCGCTAAGTGCGATCGGCGCGCACGAAAAATACATACGATCGATTTGGAAACTCATTCGTTGGCGCTCGAACTCGTACGGCGCTACGATTTCTCATTCTATGACGCGTTGATCGTTTCCGCTGCGCTCAAGGCGCGTTGCGACATACTTTATTCCGAATATTTGCAGGATGGGCTCGCGGTCGACGGCCGGTTGCGGATCGTCAACCCTTTTGAGAGGCTTGCGCCGAAATCCGGATAGCCCGAAAATTGCTCAGGCCAGCGCCGCCATATAATGCGCGCACTGCCGGCGGCGTTCCTGACCCTGCAGCGTCAGCACGATATGCCCGAGCTGGCGGCGCACGAGGCCCTGATCGGTGAGCGCGTCGATTGTCGGCTGGGGTTGTTCGCGGGGGAGAATCAATATCGTGCCGGCGCGACGCGCCGACCACAGGATGCGTTCAATCTCTTCCGGCAGCAGAGGTGTGCCGGCACCATGCTTCGTCATTGCGACCCCCCCGACCCGGGATGGCGACGGCGCCCCTTAATGTGCCGCGCGCCGATATCCGGTCCGATTTGAATCGATTCGTCAAGTAAAGGTTTGTACGAATCGGGTTACCGAATGATGAATCGAGAGATTCCAGGGTTTAGCTGACTCTATTCGTCACGAGATCGTCAACGACCGAAGGGTCGGCGAGCGTCGATGTGTCGCCGAGACTCGAGACATCGCCTTCGGCGATCTTGCGCAGGATTCGGCGCATGATCTTGCCCGACCGAGTCTTGGGCAGCCCGGGGGCGAATTGAATCGCATCGGGCGTGGCGATCGGGCCGATTTCCTTGCGCACCCATTGTTTGAGCGCAGTGTTGAGCTCGGCTGATGCAGTCTCGCCCGCATTCAGGGTAACATAGGCATAGATGCCCTGGCCTTTGACATCATGCGGCATCCCCACCACCGCAGCTTCCGCCACTTTGGGATGCAATACCAGCGCGCTTTCGACTTCCGCAGTACCCATGCGGTGCCCTGAAACATTGATCACGTCATCGACGCGGCCCGTGATCCAATAATACCCATCCTCGTCACGACGGCAGCCGTCGCCGGTGAAATATTTGCCGCGATAGGTGGTGAAATAGGTCTGGAAGAACCGGGCGTGATCGTTCCACACGGTGCGCATCTGCCCCGGCCAGCTCGCGGTGATGCACAGATTGCCGCTCACCGCGCCTTCCAGCACCTGGCCGTTTTCGTCGACTAGCTGCGGCTGGATGCCGGGAAGCGGGAGCGTCGCCGATCCGGGCTTGAGGTCGGTCGCGCCGGGCAGCGGGGCGATCAGCGCGCCACCGGTCTCGGTTTGCCACCAGGTGTCGACGATCGGCGAACGGCCCTCGCCGACCACGTCGTGATACCAGCGCCACGCCTCCGGGTTGATCGGCTCGCCGACCGTGCCGAGCAGCCGCAGCGAGGTGCGGCTGGTGCGGCGGACGAAGTCGTCGCCGTCCTTCATCAGCGCGCGCAGCGCGGTGGGGGCGGTGAACACGGTGTGGACCTGATGGCGATCGACCACCTGCCAGATGCGGCTCGCGTCGGGCCAGTTGGGCAGCCCTTCGTACATCAAGGTCGTCGCGCCGTTCGCCAGCGGGCCGTAGACGATATAGGTATGCCCGGTGACCCAGCCGATATCGGCGGCGCACCAGAAGACGTTGCCCGGGCGGTAATCGAAGACGAGATCGTGGGTGAAGCTGGCCCACAAGAGATAGCCGCCGGTGGTGTGGAGCACGCCCTTGGGCTGCCCGGTCGATCCCGAGGTGTAGAGGATGAACAGCGGGTCCTCGGCATTCATCGGCTCGACCGGGCAATCGGCCGACACCCCCGCCGCCGCCTCGTGATACCAGATGTCGCGCGCGCCCATCGTGATGTCGCCGCCGGTCGATTTGACGACGATGACCTTTTCGAGGCTCGGCGCGCGTGCCGCGGCTTCGTCGACATTGGCCTTGAGCGCGACGCGGCGGCCGCCGCGGCGGCCTTCGTCGGCGGTGATGACGATCTTCGAATCACAATCGGCGATGCGCCCCGCCAGCGCATCGGGCGAGAAGCCGCCGAACACCACCGAATGGATCGCCCCGATCCGCGCGCAGGCGAGCACCGCAAAGGCCGCCTCGGGGATCATCGGCAGATAAACGGTGACGCGATCGCCCTTCTTCACCCCTTGCGCCTTGAGCACATTGGCGAAGCGGCACACCTCGGCGTGAAGCTCGCGATAGGTGAAGCGCTTGGGCGCCGCGGCGGGATCGTCGGGCTCCCAGATGATTGCGGTCTGGTCGCCGCGCGTCGCGAGGTGGCGGTCGAGGCAATTGGCGGCGACATTGAGCACGCCATCCTTGAACCATTGGATGCGGAAATCGCCCTCGTCGAACGACCAATCGCCGGCGGCGGTCGGCGCCTTCATCCAATCGAGTCGCTTCGCCTGCTCCAGCCAGAAAGCGTCCGAATCGGTCACGCTCGCGCGATACATCGCGTCATATTGCGCGCGGTTTACCTTGGCGGCCTCGGCCCAGGCGGCGGGGACGGGGTAAAGCTCCTGATCGGACATGCCACTCTCCTCTTCGCGCGCCCGTTAACCGACGCGGCGGCCGGGGACAACTTGGCAGGAGATCGGTTTCGCCCTAAAACCCTTTGTGTTTCGACAGAGGGGGATGGCCATGAGCGGCACCGTGCTCGTCACCGGAGGCAGCGGCTATATCGCCGGCTTCCTGATCCGCCAGCTCGTCGAGCGCGGCTGGACCGTCAACACCACGATCCGCAATCTCGCAAAGGAAGCGCAGGTCCGCGCGACCTTGGGCGTTGCCCCGGAGAAATTGCGCTTCTTCGCCGCCGACCTGGAGCAGGATGCGGGCTGGGCGGAGGCGATGGCGGGGTGCAGCCATGTCGCGCATGTCGCCTCGCCCTTTCCGGCGGGCGCGGTGAGCGACGACGTGCTGATCCCGCCCGCGCGCGACGGCGCGTTGCGCGCGTTGCGTTTCGCCAAGGCGGCGGGGGTGAAGCGGTTCGTGCTTACCTCCTCGGTGGCGGCAATCGCTTACGGCCACCCGCCGGCCAACGGCGCCGCCTTCACCGAACGAGACTGGACCGACATCAACGCGCCGGGGGTCGGGGCCTATATCAAGTCGAAGACCGTCGCCGAGCGCGCCGCGCGCGACTGGATGGCGGAACATGGCGCGGGGATGGAATTCTGCTCGGTCAACCCCAGCGCAGTGCTCGGGCCGGTGCTGAGCGACGATTATTCGACCTCGATCCAGTTCGTCCAGCGGCTGCTCGACGGCTCGGTCCCGGGGTTTCCGCGGATCGGCTTCGCGGTGGTCGACGTGCGCGATCTCGCCGACCTGCATGTCCGCGCGCTCGAGACGCCGGGGCTCGACGGCGAGCGTTTCATCGGCGGCGGGCGGTTCATGCAGATGGAAGAGGTGGGGGCGGTGCTGCGCGCGCGGCTCGGCGACAAGGCGCGCAAGGTGCCCAAACGCCGCGTCCCCGATTTCGTCCTGCGGCTGATGGCGCTGTTCGACGGCAGCATTCGCCAGGTGGTGGGCGAGCTCGGCCGGGTCCGTGCGATCGATCCCGGGCACACCGCGCAAGTGCTCGGCTGGCGCACGCGCGACGAGGAACAGTCGATCGTCGATACCGCGGAGAGCTTGATCGAGCGCGGGATCGTCAAGGTCTGAGGGTCCTTGCCGATACGGCCTTGGTAGATTATTTTCGAGATATGGTAGAACGGCGTTCGCGATGCATTTGAACATCAAGGATCCGGAGGCGCATCGGCTTGCGCAAGCGATCTCCCGCGCGACGGGTGAATCGATGACGCGCGTCGTCACCGAGGCGTTGCGCAGTCGCTACAACGAGATCGAGCGGCGCGAGCGACGTGCGAGCCTCGATGAACTGCGCGCGATCGCGGCGCGATCGGCGGCGCTCGTCCGCGGCAAATACGAGGCGCACGGCGACCTGCTCTACGACGATGCCGGCCTGCCCAAGTGATCGTCGACACCTCGGCGCTCGTCGCGATACTCTACGGCGAGCCCGAGGCTGAACGCTTTCTCGCGCACCTTTATGATGCCGATATCCGCCGGATCAGCGCAGCGAATTACGTCGAATTGTTCATCGTCCTCGAACGGCAATTCGGTCCGGCGATGGCGCGCGAGGCGGAAGCGCTGTTGAAAGCTGCCGAGATCGTTATCGAACCGGTGACCGCCGAGCAGGCGACACTCGCACGCCGGGCGTTCCTCGCCTTCGGCCGCGGCCGGCATAAGGCGGGCCTCAATTACGGAGATTGTTTTTCCTATGCGCTGGCACGCGCACTCGATGAGCCGTTGCTCTACAAGGGAGACGATTTCGGCCTGACCGACATCGGTGTTGCAGCGCGCTGACGCGCGTCGCTTCACACCACCCGATACGGCACCACACGCCGCACCGCGGGCTCGACCGCGATCGCGCGGTCGGTCGGCGGGAAAGCGCGCTGGTCGCAATCGTCGCGGGGGCAGAGCCGGCAGGAAATCCCGATCGGGGTCGGCGCGCGGGTGCGGTCGACCGCATCGGCATAGACGAAATCGGCGGCGTGGGTCGCCTCGCACCCCAGCACCACCGCATAGCGCCGCGGGCTGCGCGCGAAGCTGCCCGAGGGCTTCACCAGACCCTTGGCCATCGAGATATAGCGCACCCCGTCGGGGGTCTCGGCATGCTGGACGAGGATGCGGTCGGGGATCGCTGCCGCTTCATGCACATGCCACAGCGGGCACGCCCCGCCGAACCGCGCGAATTGCAGCCGGGTCGCCGAATGCCGCTTGGTGATATTGCCCGCCATATCGACGCGGCAGAAGAAGAACGGCACCCCTTCCGCCCCGCTGCGCTGGAGCGTCGAGAGCCGGTGGCACGCCTGTTCGAAACTCACCGTGAAGCTGCGGCACAATCGGTCGATATCGTGGCGCAGCCGCAACGCTTCGGCGCGGAACGCGGCATAGGGCATGACCAGCGCGCCCGCGGCATAATTGGCGAGCCCGACCGCGAGCAGCCGCCGCGCCTCCGCCCCGACGACGTCCGCCCCGGCGACGATCGCCTCGATCTCGCGCGCGAAGGCGGTCGCGGCGAGGCGGTGCGCGATCAGGAAGCGGCGGCTTTCGGGCGGCAACGCGGCGTTGAGCGTCAGCGTCGCGCCGTCGAACCGCGCCAGCGGCGCATCCTCGTCGCTGTCGGTGGCGAGGGTGACGCCGTGACGCTGCAACGCCTCCGCCGCGCTGAAGCCGGGCTGGGTCGCCAGCGTTTCCGCGGCACGATCGAGCCGGTCGACATAATTGCCCGCCTCGTGGAACCAGTCGCGCACCGCTTCCCACGGCAGCCGCGCGCCGGTCCCGGTGGTCATCGATTCCTCGGCGATCGCCAGCCGTTCCTCGGCGGCGCGCTTGGCGGCGTGGAGCGCGATCAGCCGGTCGGCGACGGCGGGCCGCTCCTCCGCCAGCCGCGCCGCCTCGTCGGCGTCGAGCGGGGTCAGCGCGGGATCGGCCAGCGCCTCGCCCAGCGCCGCCAGCCGCCGCGCGGGCGCCTCGCCCTCGATCGCCGCCAGCGCCTGCGGATAGTGCCTTGCCAGCGCGGTGGTGACCGCCGGGGTCAGCGGCCGCTCGCCGGTTTCGAGCTGCGAGAGATAGCTCACCGACAGCCCGAGCCGCGCGGCCATCGCGCGCTGGTTGAGCCCCGCGGAGAGGCGCAGCGCGCGCAATTGCTGGCCGGCATAGAGTCTGGGCATGGCCTGCGCATCCTAGTTCGCAAATCCTGCCTTCGCAATTTCGCAAGTTCACATTTGCGCTTCGCCGCCGCCCGCGTCAGGAGGAATGGATTGCATCTGCCGGAGAAGCGCATGTCGTCGACGATCGAGGAACTGGAACGCAAGCGCGCCGCCGCGCGGGCGGGCGGCGGGCAGAAGCGCATCGACGCGCAGCATGCCAAGGGCAAGCTCACCGCGCGCGAGCGGATCGACGTGCTGCTCGATGAGGGCTCGTTCGAAGAATATGACATGTTCGTCGAGCACAATTGCGTCGATTTCGGGATGCAGGATCAGATCTATCCCGGCGACGGCGTGGTCACCGGATCGGGGACGATCAACGGCCGGCTGGTGTTCGTGTTCAGCCAGGATTTCACCGTATTCGGCGGCAGCCTCAGCGAGCGTCACGCGCAGAAGATCTGCAAGGTGATGGACATGGCGCTGAAGGTCGGCGCGCCGGTGATCGGCCTCAACGATTCGGGCGGCGCGCGCATCCAGGAGGGGGTCGCCTCGCTCGGCGGCTATGCCGAGGTGTTCCAGCGCAACGTGCTCGCCTCGGGCGTGGTGCCGCAGGTCAGCGTCATCATGGGCCCCTGCGCCGGCGGCGCAGTTTACTCCCCGGCGATGACCGACTTCATCTTCATGGTGAAGGATTCGTCCTACATGTTCGTCACCGGCCCCGATGTGGTGAAGACGGTGACCAACGAGGTGGTGACGCAGGAGGCGCTGGGCGGCGCGATCACCCACACCACCAAGACCAGCGTCGCCGATGTCGCGTTCGAGGACGATATCGAGGCGCTGCTCGCGGTGCGCGATTTCGTCGATTACCTGCCCGAATCGAACCGCGCCGCGGTGCCCGAGCGGCCGACCGACGATCCGTGGGACCGCGTCGAGGAAAGCCTCGACACGCTGATCCCGCCGAGCGCCAACCAGCCCTATGACATGCACGAGCTGATCCGTAAGGTGGTCGACGAGGGCGAGTTCTTCGAGATCCAGCCGGCGCATGCAGCGAACATCATCTGCGGCTTCGGGCGGATCGAGGGGCGGACCGTGGGGTTCGTCGCCAACCAGCCGATGGTGCTGGCAGGGGTGCTCGACATCAATTCGTCGAAGAAGGCGGCGCGCTTCGTGCGCTTCTGCGACGCGTTCGATATCCCGATCGTCACCTTCGTCGACGTGCCGGGCTTCCTGCCGGGCACCGCGCAGGAGCATAACGGGATCATCAAGCACGGCGCGAAATTGCTGTTCGCTTACGCCGAGGCGACTGTCCCCAAAATCACCGTCATCACCCGCAAGGCTTATGGCGGGGCCTATGACGTGATGGCCTCCAAGCATCTGCGCGGCGACCTCAATTATGCCTGGCCGACCGCCGAGATTGCGGTGATGGGCGCCAAGGGCGCGGTGGAGATCATCTTCCGCGGCCTGAACGAGGAAGGGATTGCGGAAAAGACCCGCGAATATGAGGCGCGGTTCGCCAATCCGTTCGTCGCGGCGTCGAAGGGCTTCATCGACGAGGTGATCCAGCCGCACTCGACCCGCCGCCGCATCGCGCTCGGGCTTCGGAAGCTCCGCAGCAAGACGCTGGAGAATCCGTGGAAGAAGCACGACAATATTCCGTTGTGACGATGTGCTCCCGCGAAGGCGGGAGCCCAGACTGTGTCCCCGCCTTCGCGGGGACACATTAAGGGACTGGAAATGAAACTAGGCCGCCTCAACCACGTCGGCGTCGCGACGCCCTCGATCGCCAAATCGATCGAAACCTATCGCCTGCTGCTCGGCGCCGAGACGATCGGCGAGCCGTTCGATCTCCCCGCGCAGGGGGTGAAGGTATGCTTCGTCGACGCGCCCAATACTCAGATCGAGCTGATCGAGCCCTATGACGAAAACTCGCCGATCGCGGGCTTCCTCAGGAAGAACCCGGCCGGCGGGCAGCATCACGTCTGCTTCGAGGTGCCCGACATCCACGAGGCGGCGGCGCATATGAAGGCGAATGGCGCGACCGTGCTGGGCGAGCCGCGGATCGGCGCGCACGGCACCCCGATCGTCTTCGTCCATCCGAAAGATTTCGGCGGGATGCTGGTCGAGCTGATGGAAACGCCCAAAGGCGACCATTGAGGTGATATAGATTCCGTTCGCCCTGAGCTTGTCGAAGGGCTGCACTTCTTTCCGTGGAAGAAAAGTGCAGGGCTTCGACAAGCTCAGCCCGAACGGAGAGGGAGAAGGACAGACAATGGCCGATTACAAAACGATCCTGACCGAACGGAAGGGCGATGTCCTCGTCATCACGCTCAACCGGCCCGACCGGCTCAACGCCGCTTCGCTCGACATGGCCGAGGAACTGACCGACGCACTCTACAATCTCGATGGCGCGCGCGCGGTGCTGATCACCGGCGCGGGGCGCGCTTTCTGCTCGGGTGCCGATCTGCAGGGGCGCGGCGATCGCCCGGTGACCGGCAGCGGCGATGCCGCGCACCGCTCGCTGATGCTGCATTACAATCCGGCGCTGACCCAGATCATGCGGCTCGACGTGCCGGTGGTCACCGCGGTCAATGGCGCGGCGGCGGGTGTGGGCTGTTCGCTCGGCCTGTCGGGCGATTTCGTGCTGGCGGGCAAATCGGCTTACTTCCTCCAGGCGTTCGTCAATATCGGACTGGTCCCCGACGGCGGATCGACCTGGCTGCTCGCCAAGGCGATCGGCCGCGCGCGCGCGACGCGGATGATGATGCTGGGCGAGAAGATCGGTGCCGATCAGGCCGAGCAATGGGGGATGATCTACAAGTCGGTCGACGATGCGGCGCTGATGGACGAGGCGCTGGCGCTGGCGGCGCGGCTCGCCGCCGGGCCGACGGTCGCGCTGGCGACGATGCGCCACAATATCATGACCGCGCTCGACGGTTCGTTCGAACAGGTGCTGCGCGCCGAAGCCGAGGGACAGCGCCGCGCCGCCGGCACCGCCGATGCACGCGAGGGCACTTTGGCGTTCCTCCAGAAGCGCAAGGCGGAATTCAAGGGTAAGTAGATTTAGAAGTGAATCCACTCCGGCGAAGGCCGGGGTCCAGCAACGGGCCGCTCGCGACTGGGCCCCGGCCTTCGCCGGGGCGGTATGAGGTGGTTGAGAGAGTGACATGACCGATAGCAAACCGACGCTCGACAATTGGTCCGCCGCCGCCGCCAAGGAGGTGAAGGGCAAGGATCTCACCTGGCACACGCCGGAGGGGATCGCGGTCAAGCCGCTCTATACCGCCGAAGACGTTGCAGTCGATCCGGGCCTGCCCGGTTTCGCGCCGTTCACCCGCGGGGTGCGCGCGTCGATGTATGCCGGGCGGCCGTGGACGATCCGGCAATATGCCGGCTTCTCCACCGCCGAGGAATCGAACGCTTTCTACCGCCGCAACCTCGCGGCGGGGCAGAAGGGCCTCTCGGTCGCCTTCGATCTCGCGACGCACCGCGGCTACGACAGCGATCACCCGCGCGTGGTGGGCGATGTCGGCAAGGCCGGGGTGGCGATCGACAGCGTCGAGGACATGAAGATCCTGTTCGACGGCATCCCGCTCGATCAGATGAGCGTGTCGATGACGATGAACGGCGCGGTGATCCCGGTGCTCGCCTTCTTCATCGTCGCGGGCGAGGAACAGGGGGTCGAGCGCAAATTGCTCGACGGGACCATCCAGAACGACATCCTCAAGGAGTTCATGGTCCGCAATACCTATATCTACCCGCCCGAACCCTCGATGCGGATCATCTCGGACATTTTCGCCTACACCAGCCGCGAGATGCCAAAATTCAATTCGATCTCGATCTCCGGCTATCACATGCAGGAAGCCGGCGCGACGCAGCTCCAGGAGCTGGCGTTTACCATCGCCGACGGCATGGAATATGTGAAATACGGCGTCGCCTCCGGGCTCGATATCGACAAGTTCGCGGGGCGCCTGTCGTTCTTCTTCGCGATCGGCATGAACTTCTTCATGGAAGTGGCGAAGCTGCGCGCGGCGCGCGTGCTGTGGCATCGCGTGATGAATAGGCTCGGCGCGAAGGACGAGCGCAGCAAGATGCTGCGCACGCATTGCCAGACCAGCGGCGTCTCGCTGACCGAGCAGGATCCGTACAACAACGTCATCCGCACCACGATCGAGGCGATGGCGGCGATGCTCGGCGGCACCCAGTCGCTCCACACCAATGCGCTCGACGAAGCGATCGCGCTGCCGACCGATTTCTCCGCCCGCATCGCGCGCAACACGCAAATCGTGATCCAGGAAGAGACCGGGATGACCAAGGTGGTCGATCCGCTCGGCGGCAGCTATTATATCGAAAGCCTGACCCAGCAGCTCGTCGACGGCGCGTGGGAGATCATCGAGCGCGTCGAGCGCGAGGGCGGGATGGCCAAGGCGGTCGCCGCCGGCTGGCCCAAGGCGATGATCGAGGAAGCCTCCGCCGCGCGCGCGGCGCGGATCGACCGCGGCGAGGATGTGATCGTCGGGGTCAACAAATATCGCCTCGCCAACGAGGATGAGATCGAGATCCTCGATGTCGACAATCACGCGGTGCGCGAGGCGCAGATCCGCCGCATCAACAAGGTGAAGGCGGAGCGCGATTCCGCCGCGTGCCAGGCGGCGCTCGATGCATTACGCGAGGGTGCCCGGGGCGACGGCAACCTCCTCGCCCTCGCCGTCGAAGCGGCCCGCGCGCGGGCGACGCTCGGCGAGATCTCCTCGGCGATGGAGGATGTGTTCGGCCGTTTCGGTACCTTCCCCACCCCGGTGAAGGGGATTTACGGCGGCGCCTATCGCGACGACCAGCGCTGGGAGCGGCTGCTCTCCGGTGTCACCTCGACCGAAAACCGCCTCGGCCGCAAGCCGCGCATCTTCGTCGCCAAGATGGGGCAGGACGGGCATGATCGCGGCGCCAACCTCGTCTCGTCGATGTTCGGCGATCTCGGGTTCGAGGTCGTCGCGGGCCCGCTGTTCCAGACCCCGCAGGAAGCCGCTGCGCTGGCGCTGGAGAAGGACGTCGACGTGGTCGGCGCTTCGAGCCTCGCCGCCGGGCACAAGACATTGATCCCCGAGCTGATCGGCCATCTGAAAGACGCCGGTCGCGCCGATATCAAGGTCGTCGCCGGCGGGGTGATCCCGGCGCAGGATTATCAGGCGTTGTACGATGCCGGTGTGCAAGCGATCTTCGGCCCGGGCACCAATCTCATCAAGGCGGCGGAAGAAGTGTTGCGGCTGCTCGGCCACAACATGCCCCCGCAGGCGGAGGCGGCGGAATGACGCAGCATATCGAGACGCTGACGGTCCACGCGGGCACCGCGCCCGATCCGACCACCAAGGCGCGGATCACCCCGATCTACCAGACCGCATCCTATGTATTCGAGGATGTCGATCACGCGGCGAGCCTGTTCAACCTCGATGCCTTCGGCAACATCTACAGCCGCATCATGAACCCCACCAACGGCGCGGTGGAGGGCAAGGTCGCGGCGCTCGAGGGCGGGGCGGCGGCGCTGGCGGTGGCCTCGGGCCATGCCGCGCAATTCCTCGTCTTCCACACGCTGATGGAGCCGGGGAAGCATATCGTCGCGGCGAAGCGGCTGTACGGCGGATCGCTCAACCAGATCGGGTCGAGCTTCAAGAAAATGGGGTGGCATGCCTCGTTCGTCGATGCCGACGATCCGGCCAATGTCGCGGCCGCGATCACCCCGGACACTCGCGCGGTGTTCATCGAGAGCCTCGCCAACCCCGGCGGCGTGGTGCAGGATATCGCGGTGATCGCCAAGGTCGCGCATGACGCGGGCGTGCCGCTGATCGTCGACAATACGATGGCCACCCCGATGCTGTGCCGCCCGATCGAGCACGGCGCCGATATCGTCGTCCACTCGCTGACCAAATTCCTCAACGGGCATGGTAATTCGATCGGCGGCGTGATCGTCGACGGCGGCACGTTCGACTGGGCGAAGGGCGGGAAATACCCGTATCTCAGCGAACCCAACGATTCCTATCACGGCAAGGTGTTCACCGAGGCGTTCGGCAATCTCGCCTTCATCCTCGCCGCGCGGACCCTGGGGCTGCGCGATCTCGGGCCGGCGCTGGCGCCGATGAACGCCTTTCTCGCGCTGACCGGCATGGAAACGCTGGCGCTGCGGATGGAGCGGCATTGCGACAATGCGCTGAAGCTCGCGCAATGGCTGCAGAACCACCCCAAGATCGCCTGGGTTTCCTATGCCGGGCTGCCGGGCGACCGCTATCACGCGCTCGCGCAACGTTATCTCGGCGGCAAGGGCGGGGCGGTGTTCACCTTCGGGCTGAAGGGCGGGTATGACGCCGGCATCGCTTTGGTTTCGCGCGTCAAATTGTTCAGCCATCTCGCCAATCTCGGCGACACGCGCTCGCTGATTATCCACCCCGCCTCGACCACCCACCGCCAATTGCCCGATGCCGAGCGGATCGCCGCCGGCGCGGGGCCCGATGTGGTGCGTGTCTCGGTGGGGATCGAGAATATCGCCGACATCATCGCAGATATCGAGCAGGCACTGGAGGCCGCATGACGACCGAAACCCGTAATGACTGGACGCGCGAGGAGATCGCCGCGCTGTTCGACCTGCCGTTCGGCGATCTCGTGTTCCGCGCCGCCGAGGTGCATCGCGCGCATCACGCCGCGAACGAGGTGCAATTGTGCACCCTGTTGTCGATCAAGACCGGCGGCTGCCCCGAGGATTGCGGCTATTGCTCGCAATCGTCGCACGCCGACAGCGGGGTCAAGGCGACCAAGCTGATGGACGTGCGCGCGGTGCTCCAGTCGGCGGCGCAGGCCAAGGATTCGGGCTCGCAGCGCTTCTGCATGGGCGCGGCGTGGCGCAACCCCAAGGACCGCGACATGCCCGCGATCATCGAAATGGTGAAGGGCGTGCGCGAGATGGGGATGGAAACCTGCATGACCCTGGGCATGCTGACCCCCGGTCAGGCGCGCCAGCTCGCCGATGCCGGGCTCGATTATTACAACCACAATATCGATACCTCGCCCGAACGTTATGGCGAGGTGATCTCCACCCGCACGTTCGGCGAGCGGCTCGAGACGCTGGAAAACGTTCGCTCGGCGGGGATCAACGTGTGCTGCGGCGGGATCGTCGGGATGGGCGAGACGCGCGACGATCGCGTCGGCTTCATCCACGCGCTCGCGACGCTGCCGCGCCACCCGGAAAGCGTGCCGGTCAATGCCTTGGTGCCGGTGAAGGGCACGGTGCTGGGCGACATGCTCGCCGATACGCCGCTGGCGAAGATCGACGATATCGAATTCGTGCGGACGGTGGCGGTGGCGCGGATCACGATGCCGATGAGCATGGTGCGCCTCTCCGCCGGGCGTGAGAGCATGTCGGAAGCGACCCAGGCCTTGTGCTTCATGTGCGGGGCCAATTCGATCTTCACCGGGGACAAATTGCTCACCACCGGCAACCGCGGCGACAGCGCCGATGCGGCGCTGTTCGCGAAACTGGGCGTGCGCCCGATGGAAGCCGAAGAGCCGATGCGGGTGTGCGAGGCGGCTGAGTGAGAACGTATTCTCCGTTCCCCTGCGAGGGCGGGGGTCCAGTCTCGGCGCAGCGCGCCGATCGCGCTGCCGCGCGAAAGCTTTTCGGGGCTGGACCCCGGCCTTCGCCGGGGAACAGAGAATAGAGGCAACCTGATCTTCTACCATCGATATTCGCTGCTTTTCGACGGAAGCTGAAACAATGTTCAAGAAAATCCTTGTCGCCAATCGTGGCGAGATCGCGTGCCGGGTATTCCGCACCGCGAAGAAGATGGGCCTCAAGACGGTCGCGGTCTATTCCGATGCCGATGCGCGCAGCCCGCATGTGCTGATGGCCGATGAGGCGGTGCGGCTCGGGCCGGCGCCGGCGGCGGAAAGCTATCTCAAGGCCGATCTGATCCTCGCCGCCGCCAAGGCGACCGGGGCGGACTGCATCCACCCCGGCTACGGTTTCCTCTCCGAGCGCGAGAGCTTCGCCAAGGCCTGCGCCGAGGCGGGAATCGCCTTCGTCGGGCCGCCGCCCAAGGCGATCGCCGCGATGGGCGACAAGATCGAATCGAAGAAGCTCGCCAAACAGGCGGGGGTCAATGTCGTCCCCGGCTTCCTCGGCGAGATCGCGACGACCGAGGATGCGGTGAAGATCGCCAAGGACATCGGCTTCCCGGTGATGATGAAGGCATCGGCCGGCGGGGGCGGCAAGGGGATGCGGCTCGCGTGGAGCGAGCAGGACGTCCGCGAAGGCTTCGAGGCGACCAAGCGCGAAGGGCTCGCCAGCTTCGGCGACGATCGCGTGTTCATCGAGAAGTTCATCGAAAGCCCGCGCCACATCGAGATCCAGGTGCTCGGCGACCAGCACGGCAATATCGTCTATTTGAACGAGCGCGAATGTTCGGTGCAGCGCCGCCACCAGAAGGTGGTCGAGGAAGCGCCGTCGCCGTTCGTCACGCCGAAGATGCGCAAGGCGATGGGCGAGCAGGCGGTCGCGCTGGCCCGCGCAGTGGGCTATTATAGCGCGGGGACGGTCGAGCTGATCGTCTCGGGCGCGGACAAGACCGGCGAGAGCTTCTATTTCCTCGAAATGAACACCCGGCTGCAGGTCGAGCATCCGGTGACCGAGGAGATCACCGGGCTCGATCTGGTCGAGCAGATGATCCGCGTCGCCGCCGGCGAGAAATTGTCGTTCGCGCAGAAGGACGTGAAGATCAACGGCTGGTCGGTCGAGAACCGCGTCTATGCCGAGGATCCCTACCGCGGCTTCCTGCCCTCGATCGGCCGGCTCGTCCGTTACGCCCCGCCGGAGGCCGGCGACGGCGTGCGCGTCGACGACGGCGTGCGCGAGGGGGGCGAGGTCAGCATGTTCTACGATCCGATGATCGCCAAGCTGATCACCCACGGCAAGACCCGCGAGGAGGCGATCGACAAGCAGATCGCCGCGCTCGACGCGTTCGAGATCGAGGGGCCGGGGACCAACCTCGATTTCGTCTCGGCGCTGATGCAGCACCCGCGCTTCCGTTCGGGCAATATCACCACCGGGTTCATCGCCGAGGAATATCCCGAGGGGTTCCACGGCGCCCCGGCCTCGGACGAACTGGTACGCACGCTGGCGGGGGTCGCGGCTTATGCGGGTGTCGCCTGGGCCGAGCGCGCGCGGCATGTCGACGGCCAGCTCGGCGCGCCGCTCGATGCGCCGGCCGACTGGGTGGTGCGGATCGGCAAAAAGGATCACGCGGTCACGGTCGACGGCGACGACGTGACGGTCGATGGCAAGCCGCTCGACGGCACGATCGACTATTTCCCGGGCGATCGCTTCGCGGTGGTCGACGGTGCGGCGCCGCTGACGGTGAAGATCGCGCGCACCCGCACCGGCTTCACGCTCAACGCGCGCGGCGCGAGCCACAAGGTGCGCGTGCTGCCGGCGCGGATCGCGCCTTATGCCAAGCATCTGCTCGAAAAGATCCCGCCCGATCTGTCGAAGTTCCTGATCGCGCCGATGCCGGGGCTGCTCGTGCGGCTCGACGTCAAGGCCGGCGACAAGGTCGAGGCCGGGCAGGCGCTCGCGGTGGTCGAGGCGATGAAGATGGAAAACATCCTGCGCGCCGAGAAATCCGCGGTGGTGAAGACGGTCAATGCGGAAGCGGGCGAAAGCCTCGCGGTCGATCAGGTGATCCTGGAACTGGAGTGACCGGAAACTCCCCTCCCCTTTGGGGGAGGGGCTTTATTATCGCATTTACCGCCGCGCTTCGGGCGCGTGGACCAGCGCGCGGAGTTGTTCGAGCTCCTCGGGCGTATCGACGTCGATCAATTCCTGTTCGTTGGTCACAACATGCACCCCGGCGCGGATCATGTCGCGCGCGTCCTGATCGTCGCGGATCGCCAGCACCTCGTCGAACCGCGCCGCGCCGAACAGCACCGGCGGCGAGGGGTAGCGGCCGTTGCTCGATGCGACCACCGCCGAAGGGCCGTCGGCGGCGTCGAGCAGCCGGTAGATATGCGTCGCGGTGACGCGCGGCATATCCGCCAGCGCGATGATCACCGCCGCCGCCCCGGCGTCGCGCGCGCGCTCCACCCCCAGCCGCACCGCCGACGCCATGTCGCGATCGGGATCGTGATCGGGGATGATCGTGAAGCGATGCGCGGCGAAATCGATCTCGCAGCCGTTGGTGATCGCCACGCGCTCCTTGAACGGCACGTCCTCCAGCGTCACCGCGACATGCAGCCCGAGCGGGCGCGAGAGGAACATTTCGTCGAGCTTGCTGCCGATATCGCCGAACCGCTTCGATTTGCCCGCGGCAAGCAGCGCGAGCACGGTCTGTTCGACCGGGATCATCGCCCGATCCGCCGTGTGGCGCGGGCGTTCGCCTTGCGCTGCGCACCGTTGGTCGTAAAAATCATGGCTCGCGCTCCGTTCGCCTTGAGAGGGTAACGCTTGCGCTGGATGTTGGTGCCCATGCGAAAAATACTCGTGCTCCTCGCATTGCTGGTCACGGCATGCGGAAAGGGGCAGGATCGGCCGATGACCGAAGCCATTTCCCCGCTTTCCGCCCCGATCGTCATCGCGCATCGCGGCGCGAGCGGCGAACGGCCCGAGCATACGCTCGGCTCCTATGAGCGGGCGATCGAGCAAGGCGCGGATTTCATCGAACCCGATCTGGTGCCGACCAAGGACGACGTGCTCGTCGCGCGGCACGAGAATGAGATTTCGGAAACCACCGACGTCGCCGCACATCCCGAATTCGCCGCGCGCCGCACCACCAAGACGATCGACGGGCAGAAGCTGACCGGCTGGTTCGTCGAGGATTTCACGCTCGCCGAACTGAAGACGCTGCGCGCGAAGGAGCGGCTGCCGCTGCTCCGCCCCGAGAACCGGAAATATGACGGGCAGTTCGAGATCCCGACGCTCGCCGAGATCATCGCGCTCGCCAAGCGCCACCATGTCGGCATCTATCCCGAGACCAAGCACCCGACCTATTTCGCCTCGATCGGCCACCCGACCGACGCGCTGCTGGTGAAGCAATTGCAGGCGGCGGGGTGGAACACCCCCGACGCACCGGTCTTCATCCAGTCGTTCGAGGTGGAGAATCTCAAGCGGATCCACCAGATGACCGGCATCCGGCTGATCCAGCTGGTCGACAAGGAAGGCGGCCCGGCGGACGGCGCCGCGCCGAGCTATGCCGCGATGCTGACCCCCGAAGGATTGCGCGAAATCGCCTCCTACGCCTTCGGGATCGGCCCCAACAAATCGATGCTGTGGGACGGCAAACTGCCGACCGGGCTGATCAGCGCCGCGCATGCCGCGGGGTTGCGCGTCCATCCCTGGACCTATCGCGCCGAAAATTATTTCCTGCCGTCCGAATATCGCAACGGGCTCAATCCGCGCGAGCACGGCGATCTGGACGGCGAGATCAAGGCCGCGCTGCGCCGCGGGCTCGACGGCTTCTTCAGCGATTTCCCGGGGATCGGGGTCAAGGCGCGCGACGAGGTGCAGCGGGAGCGGAAGAAATGACGCGGCGAGCGATAACGATCATCCTGGCGGCGCTGCCGCTGATCGCGACGGCGGGGTGCGTGCGCACCATCGCCAGCGTCGCCACCGCGCCGGTCAAGGCGACCGGCAAGGTCGTCGACTGGAGCACGACCAGCCCGTCCGAGCGCGATCGCGCTTATGCCCGCAAGATGCGCAAACAGGCCGAGCGCTGCCACAAGCATCCCGATGCGCCCGAGTGCGCGCAGAACGGCTATGCACAGCAACCGCAGCGGTAGCATAGAAATCATCGTCGCGTCGGTGACATTTGGTCCGCGCCGGGCAATCTGGCGCATCGCGGGCTAGGTCGGATCACCTCTCCCCGTTCGGGCTGAGCCTGTCGAAGCCCTGCCCTTTCTTCCCCGCAAGAAGGGCAGCCCTTCGACAGGCTCAGGGCGAACGGGTCGTATTTCGCGCGCGCCGCTCAAAAAAAGACGGGCGGCATTGCTGCCGGCCCGCCACATCCCCCTTTTGAGTTTCAGAAGTTCTTCGACACCTGAAACGTCACCGTCCGGCTCGGATTGACGAATACCGCCGTCGCCCCGCCGACGAACGGGACCCCGAATGCCTGGCTCCAGCTCACCTTGTTGGTGAGGTTGCGGCCGACCACCGCGACATCCCAGCCGTGCGCCTTGTTGGTGATCCCGATCCGCGCGTCCACCGTGGTATAGGCGGGCATCATCGTCGCCGGATTCTGCGTGTCCTGATAATTGGTCAGCCCGGTATAATTGACCGAGCCGCGCGCGGTGAAATCCAGATCGCCCGACAGCGGGGCGTCGACCTGGCCGTAAGCGCTCCATTTCCACTTCGGCGCACGGGTCAGGCGATAGCCGCTGAGGTCGGAATAGCCGAGCGGGCAGGTCTGGTTATAGATGCACGGGCCGTTGTAGCTGCGGTATTTCGCATCGAGATAGGCGACATTCCCGCCGAAGCTGAGGAACGGGACCGGGCGGACATTGCCCTCCACCTCGATACCGCGCGAGCGCACCTTGGCGGCATTGCCGGTGACGAAGCTGGTGCCGTTGAACGACGACACCTGAAGATTGTCGAAATTGGTGCTGAACACCGCGAGGTTGAGATCATATACCCCGTGCTCCCCGCGCAGCTTGACCCCGGCCTCCCAGGATTTCGCGCGCTCGGGATCGAATTGATATTTGCCGGTATTGCCGAGCTGGGTGTCGTTGGCGACGAAACCGCCGCCCTTGCTGCCCGTCGCATAGCTGACGTAGACCTGTCCGAGCCGGCTGAATTTATAGCTGATCTTGCCCGAATAATCCCACAATTTCTCGTGGCGCTTGGCGCGTATGTCGTAGGGCCTGAACGAGGCTGGCCCGCCCGGCAGCATCTGCATCCGCGCCTGTTTGGTCTCGTCGCTGTAGCGCACGCTGCCGTCGATCGTCAGCCCGGGCAGCAACTCCATATTGGCGGCGAGGAAGGGCGAGATCGATTCGCTCTTCTGGTCGAACGGCAGTACCGACGGGCCGCGCAACGCCGGCGAGAAATTCCAGAACACATTCTGCACGATATGCGATTGCGCATAATAATATTGCAGCCCGGCGATCAGCGAGAGCTTGCCGATCGACCCCGATAGCCGCGCTTCCTGCGAAATCTGCGTCGTGCGCTCGATGTGCAGATTGTCGATCAGCGTCAGCGGGCTGTTGTCGATATCGGTTTCGGTATTGGCCTTGATATGCTGATAGCCGCCGATCGTCGTCAGCTGCACCCCGCCGCCGAGATCGGTGTTGGTGGTGAGCGTGACGCCGAGCGTTTCGGTACGCGAAAAGCCGCGGCCATAGGTCGAATCCGCCACCCGGACGAAGCTGGGATATTCGGGGACCCCGCCGTACGGCGCCGAAGCCGCGCGGATCGCATTGGCGATCGCGCTGGTGCCCAGCCCGTTGAAGGCGAGGTTGTTGCCCATGTAATCGTTCTTCCCGTATTCGACCTTGAGCTTGGCCGACATGCCCTTCATCGGCTCGAACAGGAGCTGGCCGCGGATGCCGAGATAATTATTGCCGTTGTCGTCCTGCTTGGTCGCGCGGTTGTACATATAACCGCCGGCGTGCCCGCCCTGGACGCTGAGCCGCGCCGAGAGCGTGTCGGTGATCGGGCCGGAGAGATAGCCTTCCGCATTCCAGCCGTTGTTGACCGCTTCATAGCCGGCCGAGACGCGGCCCTGGAAATCGCGCGTCGGCGCGGCGGTGATCACGCTGATCGCGCCGGCATCGGTGTTCTTGCCGAACAACGCGCCCTGCGGCCCGCGCACCACCTCGACGCGCTGGACGTCCATCATCGCGGTCTGCAGCGAGCGCGAGCGCCCCGAATAGACCCCGTCGACGAAGAAGCCGACCGATTGCTCGAACGCGAGATTGCCCCCGCCCGAGCCGAGCCCGCGCATGTTGATGACGAAATTGCCGTTGGTCTGGTCGATCTGGAGGTTCGGGATGCCCGACTGGAGATCGTTGAACTGCCGCACCCCCATCTTGTCGAGCGCGTCGCCCGAGACGACCGCGACCGACAAGGGCACGTCGAGCAGGGTCTGCGGGCGCCGCGTCGCGGTGACCACCACGTCGTTGCCGAGCGGCTGTTGCGCCGCGCGCGGGTCGCTGTTCCCCGCGCTCGCATCCTGCGCGAACGCCGGCGTGGCCGACAGCATCAGCAGCGGCAGCGCCGCCCCCCGCATCAACGTCTGACGGTGATAGTTCGAACCCTGCATCCTGCTCTCCTCCGCTCATCGGATCCGCGCGGCAATCTTCCGCCGCCGCTTCGGTATCGGACATTTCCGATTTAGTTAGTAAACTAACTGACAGGCCTCCTGTCAATCTCAAAAGGTGAGGGCGTTGGGCGGAAGGCCGATCAGCGCGCGGCCGTGCAGCTCGGCGGCACCGTCCTTGTCATAGACGATATGGTTAGACATCACGTTCACGTCGCGCAGGTAGCGCTGCATCGGATTGCTGCGCAGGTGCGCGCTGGCGCCGCTCGCTTCGGCGATCATCATGATCGCCTGACGGCACAATTCCATCGCCTGCGCGATCTGCAGCCGCATGTGCGAGCGCTGGGTGAAATCGGCGCGTCCCTCCGGGCGGGCGAGCGCGATATTGGTGTTCACGGCGTCGCGCAGCAGCAGCTCGGCGGTGCGCGCCATGACATTGGCATTGGCGAGCCGCATCTGCGCCGCGGGCTTTTCCGCCTGCTTCATATCGGTGCCGTGGACCACGCGCTCGGCGAGTTGCTTGCGGAACTGCGCCACCGCCGCGCGCGCCGCGCCAACCCCGGAGATCGCCGCGGTCACCCCGAGGAACGGGATCATCGGCTGGCGATAGAGCGGATTGTCGTAGAGCCGTGCGCCATGCGCGGTGCCATTGCGCATCTCGGTCATGTCCATCGTGCGGTAATCGGGGACGAATATGTCGTCGATCAGCAGATCGTGGCTGCCGGTGCCTTCCATCCCGTCGATATGCCAGGTGTCGATCACCGTCACCTCACGCGTCGGCAGCGCGCAGAACAGCACCACGTTCGCCGGGCCGTCGACGATCGCGCAGGCGACCAGCACCCAATCGGAATGCATCACCCCGGTGCCCCATTTCCACCGCCCGCTGATGCGATAGCCGCCGTCGACCGGCACCGCTTTGCCCGGCGGCGCAGTGACCCCCGGCGCGATGACATAGGGGACGCGGTCGCCCGCGCGCGTGCCGAAGATCTCGTCCTGGAAGCGTTCGGGGAATTGGGTGAGCATCCAATTATGCTCGACGCAAAAGGCCGCGACCCAGCCGGTCGACGGGCAGCCCTCGCTCAGCGGGAGCATCGCGTCGATGAAGCTGTCGGCGTCGAATTCGAGCCCGCCATATTTCTTCGGGATGAAGTGATAGAAGCAGCCGGTCGCGCGGATCGCGTTCCATGTCTCGACCAGCGGGTGGCGCACCCGCTCGCATTCGGCGGCATGCGCGGCGAGCAGCGGCTTCAACGCCGTGGTGCGGCGGATCAGCTCCGCCGGGGTGAGCGCGGCAAGCGCGGCGCGCGTCATGAAATCATCATTGGCGGGGATAAACGGCTGGACGGTCAGCGGCTTGAGGTCGGTCATGGGACTCTCCTGACGATGGGCCTTCTGATGGGCGCAGGCCGATATTGTCAGGTTAACTGACTAAATGCAATTAGGAATCTAACCTTCTCCGTCACAGCAATTCGTACACGTCATATTCCACCGCACCGCCCACCGAGGCGCCGATCCCCACGGTGACGATATCGTTGAGCCACTGATAATCGGGGTGCCCCGTCTCGAAGATCGGCGCGGTGCGGAAATAGACCTGGGCGTGTTCCTCGGGCGTTTGCGGCCCGCCGCGGCGCGAATAATCGCGCACCTTGTCCATCGGGCGCAGCACGCCGCGATAGGAGACGTAGATCAGCGCGCCGTCATGCGTCTCGAACGTCACCCGCGCGTCGAGCCGGAGCACCCCGCGCTCGTCGATCGTCGCCCAATCGCCCCCGCTCGGCATCACCCGGCCCGACAGTCGCTCGCCGGTGAGGGTGCCGCCGGTCAGCGCGGCGATCATCCGCGTCCCGAAATGCGCGCGGCCGACCATCTGCTGCGGCTCGGTGAATTCGGCGCGATACGAGCACAAATGGCCGAAACGCGGCTCGACCCCCGGAATCTTTTTCATCTCGACACCTCTCCACTGATCGATCATTGCTTTGAATACTAAGTAATACGCGAGGGGCGTCAAGCGCGGCCGGTTGCGTTGCCACCGCGCGGCGCCTCACTTACAGCACCGCAAGCCGGCAAGAGGGGAAACGGGTTCGGATCATGGCAGCGGCAGAGGATTCGCCCCAGGCGCCGATCGCCGCGCCGCATCCGATGATGCTGATGAACCTGCTGCGCGCGGTCTATTGGTATGACGAGGCGCTGCAGGCGGCGCTGCGCCGCGCGGGCTGGCCCCCGGTGACGCGGATCCAGTCGATGCTGTTCGCCAATCTCGCGCTCGGGGTGCGCCGCCCGGCGCGGCTGGCGCATAACCTTGGCATCACGCGGCAGTCGATGAGCCAGATGCTCGACGAACTGGCGCGCCGCAATATCGTTCGTGTCTCGCCCGATCCGAGCGACGGGCGCGCGAGCATCGTCGAATTCCAGCCCGAAGGCCGCGCGCTGGCGCGGGCGGCGCGCGCGACGATGTATGCGATCGAGCATGAACTCGGCCAGCGGCTCGGCGCGGACGCGATGGCAGCGCTCGGCGCGCTGCTGGCGCGCGACTGGGGCGACCCGCCCGAGGTGACCACCCCCACCACTTACGAACCCGTCGAGGAGAAGAATCCATGAGCATCGGCATCGACAAGACGCTGGAGATCGCCGATCGCGTCGAGCGCTTCGTCCGCGAGGTGATCGTCCCCTATGAGCGCGATCCGCGCCGCGACCACCACGATGCGCCGACCGACGAGCTGGTGATGGAGATGCGCGAAAAGGCGCGCGCCGCGGGGGTGCTGACCCCGCATATCCTGCCCGACGGCCGCCATCTGTCGCAGCGCGAGACCGCGATCGTCCTCGAGCGCTCCGGGCTGTCGCCGCTCGGCCCGCTCGCCTGCAACACCGCCGCGCCCGACGAGGGCAATATGTATCTGCTCGGCAAGGTCGGCAGCCCGGAGATCAAGGAGCGCTTCCTCAAGCCGCTGGTCGAGGGCCGTGCGCGATCGGCCTTTTTCATGACCGAGCCCGCGGCGGAGGGCGGGGCGGGCTCCGACCCGTCGATGATGCTCACCACCTGCCGCCCGGACGGCAATCACTGGGTGATCAACGGGCGCAAGGCGTTCATCACCGGCGCCGCCGGGGCCAAGGTCGGGATCGTGATGGCCAAGGCCGACGAGGGCGCGTGCATGTTCCTCGTCGACCTGCCCGATCCGGCGATCGTCATCGAGCGCGTCCCCAATACGATCGACAGTTCGATGCCCGGCGGCCACGCGACGATCCGCATCGACAACCTCCGCGTTCCCGCCGATCAGATGCTCGGCCAGGCCGGGGAGGGGTTCAAATATGCCCAGGTTCGGCTGAGCCCGGCGCGGCTGTCGCACTGCATGCGCTGGTATGGCGCCTGCGTCCGCGCCAACGAAATCGCGACCGATTACGCCTGCCGGCGCCATGCGTTCGGCAAGGCTTTGGTCGATCACGAGGGCGTCGGCTTCATGCTGGCAGAAAATCTGATCGATCTGAAACAGGCCGAATTGATGATCGACTGGTGCGCGGGGGTGCTCGATAGCGGCTATCTCGGCACCGCGGAAAGCTCGATGGCCAAGGTCGCCGTGTCGGAAGCGCTGATGCGCATCGCCGATCGCTGCGTGCAGGTGATGGGCGGGAGCGGGGTGACCGGGGACACGATCGTCGAGCAGGTATTCCGCGAAGTCCGCGCCTTCCGCATCTACGACGGCCCGACCGAGGTGCACAAATGGAGCCTCGCCAAAAAGGTGAAGCGCGACTGGAAGGCGGCGCACGGCGGGTAATCGAGCGCCGCGCGATACCTCCGGCTTCCCTCTCCACCGTTCGCGCTGAGCCTGTCGAAGCCCTGCACTTTCTTCCGATGAAGAAGGGCAGCTCTTCGACAAGCTCAGGGCGAACGGAGAGGGGGCGCTAGATCAACTGCAGATCGCGCGGTTTCGCCCCCGGGAACAGCCCCGCGAGCCGATCCGCCCCCAGCCCGAATTGCCGCGCGACAAGCCCGCCGATCAGCGCGCGATAATCGGTCAGCACCGGCAGGTCGCGCCCCTGGTTGAGCGTCGTGGGGGACAAAGCGACCTGATCCCCCGCCAGCCGCCCGCCGGCCACCCCGCCGCCGAGCACCCAATAGATGCTGCCGTGCCCGTGATCGGTCCCGCGATCCCCGTTCTCGCGGAAGGTGCGGCCGAATTCGGAGACGACGACGACATTGGTGCTGCGCCACGCCTCGGCGCCGATCGCCTCGGCAAAGGCCGCCAGCCCGCGCCCCAATTCGCCGATCCGATCGGCGAGATAGCCGGTCGCGCCGCCCTGATTGACATGCGTATCCCACCCGCCGACATCGACGAAGGCGAGGTTGAACTGCGCGCGCATCAGCGTGCCGATCCGGCTGGCGGACAGAGCGAAGCCCTTGGCGCTCACCGCGCCGCGGCTTGCCGCCTTCATCTCCTCGTCGAGCGTGCGATAGACGGTGTCGCGCACCTCGAACCCCTGCGCCACCGATCGCGACAGCGCGGGTTGCTGGGCATACATCCGCTCGATCAGCTTGGCCTGCCGCGTGTCGATCGGCTTGCCGACATTGGCGAGCGCGAGATTGGGCACCGGTGCCGCGCCGCCGCGGAAGCACAAGGGCAATTGATCGGTGAAGGCGATCGGCTTGTCGCCGCGCCCCAATATCCCCGCCAGCCGCGCCATGAAGCCCGACCCGTAATCGCGATGGCCGCCGACCGGCTGGCCGAGCTCGATCGTGTCCTGCGTCTCGAAATGGCTGCGGCTCATATCGTCGGTGCCGGCGAACGGGACGAAGGCGATCTGGCGCTGCTGCCACAAGGGCAGGATGCTGTCCTTGAGCGCGGGGTGGAGGCTCCAGTGCGCGTCGAGCGGCAACGGCGCCTTGGGATCGGCCGGATCGGGCTTGCCGAGCGCGATCGTCGGGCGCGCCTGACGGTAGAAGTCGCTCCCGGTCGGCACGATCACATTGGTCGCGTCATAGGCGCCGCGCAGGAAGATCACGAGCAGCCGGCTTCCCGCCTGCGGCGCGGCGAAAGCGCGGCCGGCGATCACCAGCGGCGCGAGCGCGGCGGCGCCCCTGAGCAGATCACGGCGATGGACATGCGGCGTCATGGCAACCTCGCTAACGGTGCATGAATTCGGGGGACGACAGGAACAGCGCATTCCATTCCTGCGGCGACGTCGCCTCGGCCAGCGCGGCACGCGTCGGTTGGGCGAGCGCGTCCTGCAGGCCGTTGAAATAGAGTGCGTTCTGCAATTGCGGGAAGGCAGGGCGGTCGGCGGTCGTGCCGGGCAAGCGGAACAGGCCATAGGCGCCGCCGCCGATCTGCTTGGCGATATCGAACCGCGTCGCCATCTGTCCCGGGCCGGACCAGGCGGCGGCGTGCATGTCGTAACCGTCGGGGGTCTCGTGGTTGTAGAGCCCTTGCCCCATGCGGTTGAGCCAGTTGTTGATCGGCTGCGGGTTGAGGATCACGCGATCGCCATAGGTCAGGCGCACCGCCGAGATCGCATAGTGGATCGGGTCCTTGAAGGTCTTGCCCAGCGACGCGGCGAATTCGGGCGCGCGGATCATCGTGCGCATCACCTGCGCGATATCGCCATGCGTGCGCTGGAAGGTCTGCGCCATGCGATCGACCAGCGCGGGGGGCGGGGCGTCGCCCATGAAATAGCCGGCAATCTGCGCCGAGACGTGATGCGCGGTGGCGGGCGCCGCGGCGATCAGATCGAGCGCCTGCTCGACCTCGCCGAAGCCTGATCCCTTGATCGTGTGGCCGAGGAAGTGCTTGTCGCCGAAATCGTGCCGCGCGGGGTTGAACTCGAACAGGCCCGCGCGGAGGTAGAGCGGCTGGAGCTGCGGCCGCATCCGTGGCGCGTCGTGGTTGAGATCGACCCCCACCCCGGTGAGGATCCGCGCCAGTTCCTGCACATCCTGCTGGGTGTAGCCGGAGCCGACCCCCATCGTGTGCAATTCCATGATCTCGCGCGCGTAATTCTCGTTGATCCGCCCCGCGGCATTCTGATCGTTATCGAGATAGCGCAGCATCGCCGGGTGGCGCAGCGTCGCTTCGAGCAGGTCGCGGAAATGCCCGAAGGCGTGGGTGCGGATCGTCTCCTCATAATCGCCGACCATCGCACGGATATCGCGCTTGCCGGCCTGGACGTTGAAATGGTTGAACCAGAACCACGTCATCTGCTCGCGCAGCTGATCGGGGGCATAGAGATCGCGCAGGATCGAACGCGAGCGCGCCTCGTCGGCCAGCGCGTTCATGCTTTTCTGATACGCCTCGCGCGCCGCTTTCTTCTGCTCGGGATCGACCAGCGCATTGGCATCGCGCTGCATCGCCTGCTGCGTGACGACGATCTGCGCCAGCGGCTCGCGGGTGATGCGCATCGCGGCGACCTGCGCAGCGGCATCGGGCGGGAGATCGGCGGGCGGTGCTTCGAGTTGTGCGGCGAGCCAGCGGTCGCTGCCGGGGCCGTCGCTCGCGGCGAGATCGGCGGCGGTCGCGCCCCAGGTCAGCCGGTTGGCCCAGGCGATCCGCTGCGCCGCGCCCGACGGCGCCGCCTGCGCCGGCAGCGCGCCGCCGGACAGCATCGCCAGGAGCGCGATCGACCCTGCGCCACGCGACCATGCCAATGCCATCCCTTGCCTCCGCTCGACTCGCCTCGACAGAAGCGCAAGGTGCACGCCCATGACTGAACATGCCCTGACGTAGGCATGAACTAACCGTCATTTACCAATTACTTGGCTGGGGCAGCCGGGCTCCACCCACCGCCGATCGCCTGGACCAGCGCGATCGCGGCGGTCTGCTGGTTGATCACCGCCTGAATCTGCGACTGGCGCGCGCTGAGTGCGGTGGTCTGCGCGACGATCACCTCCGAATAGTCGACCAGCCCGGAACGATATTGGTTGTTGGCGATCGTCTCGGCGCGGGTCGCGGCCTCGGCGGCGTCGGCGCGGCTTTTGGTCACATCCGCGAGCGAGCGCGTCGCGGCGAGATTGTCCTCGACCTGCTGGAAGGCGGTGAGCGTCGTCTGGCGATATGTCGCGACCGCCTGATCATATTGCCCGCGCGCCTGCAGCACCTGCCCGTGGCGCGCGCCGAAATCGAGCAGGGTCATCAGCCCGCTGAGCCCGAACGACCACAGGCTGGTCGCGGCGGAGAACAATTGGCTGACCTTGCTGCCGCTCGTCCCCGCATTGCCCGACAAGGTGAATTGCGGGAAATAGGCCGCGCGCTGGATGCCGATATTGGCATTGGCCGCCGCGACCCGCCGCTCGGCCGCCGCGACATCGGGGCGTCGTTCGAGCAGGGTCGAGGGGAGCACGCCCGGCACCGCGGGCACCGTCGGCTGCCACGCGACCGGCGGAAGCGTGAAGGTCGAGGGATTTTCCCCCGCCAGCACCGCGATCGCATGTTCGAGCACCGCGCGCTGGCGATCGAGATCCTGCCGCGAGGCGATCGCGTTCGAGAGCGAGGTCTGCGCCTGATAGACGTCGGAATGCGCGACCGTCCCGGCCTTGTACTTGTTGGTCGTGATCGTCAGCGCGCGCTGATAATCCTTGATCGTCGCGTCGAGCAGCACGATCTGCGCGTCGATCCCGCGCAATTCGACGTAATTGGTGGCGAGCTCGCCCTGCGCGGAGAGCGTCGCATTGGCGAGGTCGCCCGCGCTCGCCTGCGCATTGGCCTTGGCCTGCGTCACCGCGTTGCCGAGCCGGCCCCACAGATCGGGCTCCCAGCTCGCGCCGATGCTGAGCGCATAGCGCGAGCCCGAGGTGGTGACGGTGTTGCTGCCGACCCCGGCGCCGTTGCCGCTCCCCGCGCCGATGCTCGTCGCGGTGCCGCCCGAAAAGGCCTGCGAATGCTGCCCGCTCGCCGATCCGGTGACGGTGGGGAACAGGGCCGACCGCTGGACCATTACCAGCGCGCGCGCCGCTTCATAGGCCCCGCGCGCGGCGGCGACATTCTGGTTGGTGACCACCACCTTGCGTTCGAGCGCGTCGAGCGTGGGATCGTTGAACAGCGCCCACCATTCGCCGCGCGCCGCCGCGTCGCTCGGCTGCGCGACGCCCCAGCCGGGGGCTTCCTTGAACGAGGGCGGGATCGTGACATTGGTCGGCGGGCGATAGGTCGGCGCCATGTTGCACCCCGCGAGCAGCAGGGCGGAGACGACGGGCAGGGCGCGCTTCATGCGGTGGCTCCGGGAGCAAGCGGTAGATCGCCGTGGCGCGCCAGGCCCCGCTCAGCGGCGCCGTGTCGGCGACGGAAGCGATCGAGCGCGAGATAGACGACCGGGGTGGTCAACAAGGTGATGAACTGGCTGGCGATCAGCCCGCCGAAGATCGCGATGCCGAGCGGACGGCGCAGCTCCGCGCCGTCGCCGAAGCCGATCGCCAGCGGCAAGGCGCCAAGCGCGGCGGCGAGCGTGGTCATCAGGATCGGGCGAAAGCGCAGCAGCGACGCCTCGCGCACCGCAGCGACCGGATCGAGCCCTTCGCCGCGCTCCGCCTCCAGCGCGAAATCGATGATCATGATCGCATTCTTCTTCACGATCCCGATCAACAGGATGATCCCGATCAGCGCGATGATGTCGAACTGGCCGCCGGTGACGATCAGCGCGATCATCGCCCCGACACCCGCCGAAGGGAGGGTGGAGAGCGCGGTCAGCGGGTGGATCGCGCTTTCGTAGAGGATGCCGAGCACGATGTAGATCGCGAGCAAGGCGGCGAGGATCAGCAGCGGCATCGATCCGGTCGATTGCGCGAACACCTTGGCGGTGCCGCCGAATTCGCCGTGGACCGTCGCGGGGAGCGCGAGGCTCGCCTGCACCTGCGCGATCAATTGCGCCGCCTGTCCCAGCGAGACGCCGGCGGGGAGGTTGAACGAGACGGTGGCCGAGGGCTCGCCGTCCGAATGGCTGACCGAGGCGTTGGTCGATCCGGTCGACCAGCGCGCGATCGCCGACAGGGGCGTCATCGTCCGCGCGGTGGTGCTCACCGCATTGCCCGCGGCGACCGCCGATCCGCCGGCGCCGGTGCCGCCGGTGCTCGCGGTCGGCGCGGCGGCGGTCGGGGTCGCCGACGCGCTCGGCGTCGGGGTCGGGTTGTTGGTCGCATTGTTGGCCGGCGGATTGAGCGGCAGATAGATGTTGGCGAGCGAGGCCGGCGATCCGTTGAACTGCCGCGCCGCCTCCATCACGACATGATATTGGTTGAGCCCCGAATAGATGTTCGCCACCTGGCGCTGGCCGAAAGCATCGTAGAGCGCGGCGTCGACCGCCTGCATCGTCACCCCGAGCCGCGCCGCGGCGTCGCGATTGACCTCGACGAAGGCATCGGCGCCGGCATCCTGCTGGTCGATATCGACATCGGTGACGGTGTCGGGATGCTGTTTCAGCGCATCGACCAGTTTCTGCCCGGCGGCCTTGAGCACATCGGGGTCGTCGGCCTTGAGCACATATTGATAGGTGCTGTTGCTCGATCGCCCGCCGACCTGCAGATCCTGCACCGGATTGAGGAACAGGCTGACCCCGCTGACCCGCGCGAGCTTGGGCCGCAGCCGCGCGATCACCGCCTGTACCGGCGGGCGCTGGTTGCGCGGCTTCAGGGTCGCGAACATGAACCCGCCGCCGGCGCGCGATCCGCCGGTGAACGCCACCACCGTCGCCACCGCCGGATCGCCCTTCACGATATGCACGATGCGGGTGAGCTTGTTCTGCATGTCGGTGAACGAGATGCTCTGGTCGGCGCGCAAGCCCCCCATCAGCCCGCCGGTATCCTGCTGCGGGAAGAACCCCTTGGGCGCGATCGCGATCAGATAGATGTTGAGCACCACCGTGCCCGTGAGGAGGATGAGGACCGCGCCGCGGTGGAGCAATGCCCAATCGAGCGCGACCGCGTAGCGCGCCTGCGCCCAATCGAACGACTGCCGCGCCCAGCGCATCACCCGTCCCTCGCTCTCCTCGCCCAGCAGCACGCGCGAGGCGAGCATCGGGGTGGTGGTAAGCGAGACGACGAGGCTGATCATCACCGCGATCGACATGGTCAGCGCGAATTCGCGGAACAGCCGCCCGACCAGCCCGCCCATGAAGATCAGCGGCACGAACACCGCGATCAGGCTCAGCGAGATCGAGAGCACGGTAAATCCCACCTCGCGCGCGCCGGCGAAGGCGGCGGCGAGCGGCTTCATCCCCGCCTCGATATGCCGGCTGATATTCTCCACCACGACGATCGCATCGTCGACGACGAACCCGGTCGCGACGGTCAGCGCCATCAGCGAGAGATTGTCGAGGCTGAACCCGGCGAGATACATCACCGCGATCGTGCCGAGCAACGAGGCGACCACCGCCGCCGCGGGGATCAAGGTCGCGCGCCAGCTTCTCAGGAACAGGCTGACCACCAGCACCACCAGCAGGGTGGCGATGAGCAAGGTCACCTCCACCTCGCGCAGCGAGGCGCGGATCGTCAGCGTGCGATCGCTGGCGACGTCGAGATGGATATCGGGCGGGACGGCGGCGCGCAGCGCGGGAAGCTGCGCCTTCAGCGAATCGACCACCTGGACGATATTTGCCCCCGGCTGGCGGCTGATCAGCACCGGCACCGCGCGCTTGCCGTTGAACAAGCCCATCGTGCGGATGTCTTCGGGGCCGTCGACGACATCGGCGATATCGGACAGCCGCACCGCCGCGCCGTTGCGCCACGCGATCACCGTCCCGCGATAATCGGCGGCGTGGAGCCCGGCCTGATTGGAATAGATCTGCCAGCTGAACCCCTTGGCATCGAGTATGCCGCGCGGCCGGTTGGCGCTTTCGGATTGCAGCGCGGTGCGCACATCCTCGAGCGCGATGCCGTAGCGCGACAGCGCGAGCGGATTGACCTCGATCCGCACCGAGGGGAGCGCCGCGCCGCCCAGCTCGACATTGCCGACCCCCTGCACCTGGAGCAGTTTCTGCTGCACCACGGTCGAGACGGCGTCGTAGATTTCGGACGGGCTGCGCGTCGGCGAGGTGAGCGCGAGGATCAGGATCGGCGCCTCGGCGGGATTGGCCTTGCGGTAGCTCGGGTTGGTCCTGAGCGTCGCGGGGAGATCGGCGCGCGAGGCGTTGATCGCCGCCTGCACGTCGCGCGCGGCGCCGTCGATGTCGCGCGACAGATCGAATTGCAGCACGATCGACGACGAACCGACCCCCGAGCGCGAGGTCATTTCCGACACCCCGGCGATCGTGCCGAGGTGCCGCTCCAGCGGCGCGGCGACGCTGGAGGCCATCGTCGACGGGCTCGCGCCGGGCAGGTTCGCCTGCACCATGATCGTCGGGAAATCGACCTGCGGCAGCGGCGCCACCGGCAGCATGAAGAACGCCCCGACGCCGGCGAGCATCAGCCCGATCGTCAGCAGGATCGTCCCCACCGGCCGCCGGATGAAGGGCGCGGAAATGTTCACGCCGGGCGCGCCTCGCCCGCGGTGCCGCGCCGTACGCGCCAGCCGCGCTCGCGCCAGTTTTCGAGCCCGAGGAAGATGACGGGGGTGGTGAACAAGGTCAGCACCTGGCTGAAGATCAGCCCGCCGGCGATCGCGATGCCGAGCGGCTGGCGCAGCTCATGCCCCATCCCGCCGCCGAAGATCAGCGGGATCGCGGCGAACAAGGCGGCAAAGGTGGTCATCATGATCGGGCGGAAACGCAGCAGCGCCGCCTGACGGATCGCGTGATGCGCATCGGCGCCTTCCTCACGCATCGCATCGAGCGCGAAGTCGATCATCATGATCGCATTCTTCTTCACGATGCCGATCAAGAGGACGATGCCGATGATCCCGATCACCCCGAGCCCCGATCCGGTGAGCCACAGCCCGAGCAGCGCGCCGATCCCGGCGGAGGGGAGGGTCGACAGGATCGTCACCGGGTGGACGAAGCTCTCGTAGAGCACCCCCAGCACGATATAGACCACGACGATCGCGGCGAGGATCAGCCACAATTCGTTGGCGAGCGACGCCTTGAACGCGCTCGCCGCGCCGGTGAAATTGGTGGTGATCGCGGGCGGCACGCCGATCTGGCGCTCGGCGCGCTCGATCGCGCTCACCGCGCTGCCCAGCGACACGCCCGGAGCGAGATCGAAGCCGATCGTCGCCGCGGGGAATTGCGCCTCGCGCGCCACGACCAGCGGCGCATCCTCGGTACGGATCGTCGCGACGGCCGAGAGCGGAACGCTCGCCCCGCCCGCCAGCGGGATGCGCAGATCGCCCAGCGCTTGCGGGTCGGCGACCGTGCCCGGCTGCGCCTCCAGAATGACGCGATTCTGGCTCGACTGGGTGTAGATCGTCGAGACGATGCGCTGGCCGAAGGCGTCGTAGAGCGCATTGTCGATCGCCAGCGCGCTCAGCCCGAGCCGGCCGGCGACGTCGCGGTTGATATCGACCACCACCGCGCGGCCGTTGGCGAGCACGTCGGAGGTGACGTTGTTGAGATGCTTGTCCTTCTTGAGCGCCGCGGCGAGCTTGGCGCCCCATTGGTCGACCAGGGCCTCGTCGGCGCCCTGCAGCGAGAAGCGATAGGCATTGACCCCGGTCGAGGTATCGATCGTCAGATCCTGCACCGGGCGGAAATAGACCCGCATTCCCGGCACATTGGACACCGCGTGATTGAGGCTGGCGAGCACCTCTTCGAGATTGCCGCGCTCGCCCTCGGGCTTGAGGTTCACGATCATCCGGCCTTGCGACAAGGTGGCATTCTGTCCGTCGACCCCGATCGCCGAACTGAGGCTGGCGACCGACGGATCGGCGAGCAACGCCTGCGCGACCTGCTGCTGGAGCCCCGCCATCCGCGTGAAGCCGATATCCTGCGCCGCGCTGGTCGTCACCGCGATCTGGCCGGTATCCTGCTCGGGAAACAAGGTCTTGGGGATGACGTAGAACAGCAATCCGGTCACCGCGAGCGTGCCCGCGAACACCAGCATCGTCAGTGCCGCGCGCGCCATCACCCAATCGAGCGCGCGGGCATAATGATGCGCGACGCGATCGAACCAGTCGCGGGTCACTTCGGACAGGCGATGCTGCCGCTCCTCATGCTCAGCCCGGAGCCAGCGCGCGGAGAGCATCGGCACGAGCGTCAGCGCGACCACCGCGGACAGCAGGATCGTCACCGCCAGGGTCACCGCGAATTCGCGGAACAGCCGCCCGACGACATCGCCCATGAACAGCAGCGGGATCAGCACCGCGATCAGGCTGACCGTCAGCGAGATGATCGTGAAGCCGATCTCGCTCGCGCCCTTCAGCGCGGCCTCGAACGGGCGCATCCCGTCCTCGATATGGCGGCTGATATTCTCCAGCACGACGATCGCATCGTCGACCACGAACCCCGACGCGATCGTCAGCGACATCAAGGTGAGATTGTTGATCGAGAAGCCGAGGAAATACATCGCCGCGAACGCGCCGACGAGCGACAGCGGCACCGAGATGCTGGCGATGATCGTCGCGCGGAGCGAGCCAAGGAACAGGAAGATCACGAGCGTGACGAGCAGGACGGCAAGCACCAGTTCGAGCTTCACGTCGGCCACCGAGGCGCGGATTCCCGCGGTACGATCGGTCAGCACGGTGACATGCACGTCGGCGGGAAGCTGCGCCTCCAGATCGGGCAGCCCGGCCTTGATCGCATCGACCGTGCCGATGACGTTCGCGCCCGGCTGGCGCTGGACGTCGATCACCACCGCGGGCTTGCCGTTCATCCACGAGCCGAGCCGCACATTCTCGGTCGCCTCGACGACATTGGCGACATCGGACAGGCGGATCGGCGCGCCATTGGCGAACCCGATGACGAGCGTGCGATAGCTGGTGACGTCGCCGAGCTGGTCGTTGGCGTCGATCGTCCAGCTCTTGGTGGGGCCGTCGAAACTGCCCTTGGCGGCATTGGCATTGGCGTTGCCGATCGCGGTGCGGATCGTTTCGAGCGACATGCCGCGCGCCGCAAGCGCCGCGACATTGGCCTGGATGCGCACCGCCGGCCGCTGCCCGCCCGACATCGAGACCAGCCCGACCCCGGAAACCTGCGCGATCTTGTTGGCGAATTGGCGCTCGACGATCCCCTGCACCTCACCCAGCGGGCGGGTGTCGGAGGTGATGCCGAGCGAGATGATCGGCGCGTCGGCCGGGTTGACCTTGGCATAGATCGGCGGGGCGGGGAGATCGGTCGGCAGCAGGGTATTCGCCGCGTTGATCGCTGCCTGCACTTCCTGCTCCGCCACGTCGAGCGACAGATCGAGCCGGAATTGCAGCGTGATCACCGACGCCCCCGACGAGGAGGCGGAGGTCATCCGCGTCAGCCCCGGCATCTGGCCGAACTGGCGTTCCAACGGCGAGGTGACGGTCAGCGCCATCACATCGGGGCTGGCGCCGGGATAGAGCGTCGAGACCTGGATCGTCGGGTAGTCGACCTCGGGTAATGCCGAGAGCGGCAGCGAGCGATAGGCGACGAGCCCGGCGAGCAGGATCGCGACCATCAGCAAGGTCGTCGCCACCGGGCGCAGGATGAACGCGCGCGACGGGCCGCCGGGCTGGGCGGGCGGCTCGGTCGGCATTGGCGCGGGGGGCGCGGCGGCGTCGCTCATCCGGCCGAATTGCCCTGACCGCGGTGGTGGCGGCCCTGACCGCCGCCGCCTTTACCGCCGCGACCGCCCGCACCGGGGCCGCCCTTGTCGCCCGGCAGGCGGACAGTCGATCCGTCCTCCAGCCCGTCGGCGCCTTCGGTGACGACCGTCGTGCCGGCGGCGATCCCCGAGAGGATCGCGACCTGCCCGTTGGCGCTCGGCCCGATCTTGACCGGGACCAGTTTCACCGTGCGGTCCTTCTGCAGCACGAACACGAAATCGCCCGGCGCGCCGTGGCGCACCGCGGTGACCGGCACCGTCACCGCATTGTGCAGCGTGTTGACCAGCATCGAGACGTTGACGAACTGGCTCGGGAACAGGGCATTGCCCTTGTTGTCGAACCGCGCCTTGGCCTTGACCGTGCCGGTGGTGGTGTCGACCTGATTGTCGAAGGTCAGGAAACGGCCGGTGACGAGCACCTTATTGTTGTTCTGGTCGAGCGCCTGCACCGGCAGCCCGGCGCCGCTCCCCGCGGCATGGCCGATGTCCGAAAGCTGCGCCTGCGGCAGTGCGAAGCCGACGTCGATCGGGTCGAGCTGGGTCACCACGACGATGCCGTTGGTGTCCGAAGGGGTGAGGTAATTGCCGATATCGACCTGGCGGATGCCGACGCGCCCGGTGATCGGCGATTTCACCGCGGTGTAATTGAGGTTGAGTTCGGCGGTGCCGATCGCGGCGCGGTCGGCGGCGACGGTGCCGGTGAGCTGGCGGACGGTGGCGCGTTGCGTATCGACCTGCTGGCTCGCGATCGAATCCTGCTTGAGCAGGGTCTCGTAGCGGTTGAGGTCGACTTGCGCCGCAGCGAGCTGCGCGGTGTCGCGCGCCAGATTGGCCTTGGCCTGCGCGAGCGCGAGTTGATACGGGCGCGGGTCGATCTGCGCCAGCACCTGTCCCTGGCGAACGATCTGCCCTTCGGTGAACAGCAATTTGAACAGGGTGCCGGCGAGCTGGGTGCGCACCGTCGCGGTGACGAGCGGCTGGACGGTGCCGAGCGCGGTGACATAGACCGGCATATCGGCGGTCGCCGCCTTGCCGACCGACACTGCCGCAGGCGGCCGCCCGCCGCCGCGGTCGCCGCCGCTCTTGGCGATGCGATTCGCCGCGAACGCGATCAGCGCGAGCACGACGACGATGATCGCGACGATCTTCCACGATCTGCGCCGCGGCGGCGCCGGTTCCACCCCCGCATGCTGCCCGGCAACCTGATCGTGATCGTCGGCCATGCTGTTCTTCTTCCTTCGATTCGATGACGATCGGGGCGTCCACGCGGGACACCGACGCAATCTCTTTCGCTTCCTAGCCTTTCGTGATCCTTACGATTGCCCCTTCGCGTCAAGGCGCAATTCGTCGATCGTGTCGCGAAATGCCTCCGCGGTGGGGGAAAGCGACAGACCGTGGACCAACCACAACCGGCTCGGCACCGGGGTCGCGAGGCGGCGATAGACGACATTCTCGAGGTGCAGCCGCTCCAGTGAGCGCGAGAGGATCGTCGCGCCGAACCCCGCGGCGACCAGCCCGAGCAGCGTCGCGAAGCTGCTCGCCTCATGCGCGATCTGCGGCTCGAACCCGGCCTCGTGGCACAGCCCGAAGAAATATTCGTTGAACCCCGCGCCCAGCGTCGGCGCATAGAGCACCAGCGGAATCGCGGCGAGATCGGCGACCGTCGGATCGTCGGGCCGGTCGGCGAGCGGATGCCCCGCGCGCACCGCCACCACCATATCTTCCTCGAGGATGCAGCGCGCGGAGAATTCGTCGGGCAGGCATGGCGCGCGGATGCCGCGCACCAGCGCGATATCGAGCCCGCCGCGGCGCAGCGCCTCGATCTGCGCGTCGCGCGCCAGATCGTTGAGCGTCAGCTGCACCTCGGGATAATTCTCCCGGAAGCGATAGAGGGTGGAGGCGATCAGCGGCACGAACGGCGCCGACGAGGTGAAGCCGATGCGGAGCCGCCCGAGCTCGCCGCGCCCGGCGAGCCGCGCGGTCTCGATCGCGTGATCGGCCTGCGACAATGTCGCGCGCGCCTCGGGGACGAACAATTCGCCCGCCTCGGTCAGCCGCACGCGGCGGCTGGTGCGATCGAACAGCCGGGTGCCGAGCTCATCCTCCAGCGCGCGGATCTGCTGGCTGAGCGGGGGTTGCGAGATGCCGAGTCGCTGCGCGGCGCGGCCGAAATGCATCTCCTCGGCAACGCACAGGAAATAGCGCAGATGGCGAAGGTCCAACGATCATGTCCCGTTACATATTGATCAAGCTATATTATATATTAGACCCGACCCGACCAAGGGCGCATTGGCGCGTGCCGACGATCGGCCATGCCGCTGCGGGAGAGCGAGCAAGGCGATTCGTATGTCCAGCAGGAGAGTGGACGAGGCATAAACGTCGTGCGGCGCGGGTGCGTCGTGCGGCGTCAGCTTGAGGATATTGGATGATCGGTATCGTCAAGGTCGCGCTGACAAGACCGTTGACCTTCATTGTTATGGCGATCCTGATCGCGATCGTCGGGGTTCTGGCGGCGATCCGCACGCCGGTGGATATGTTCCCGAATATCCGCATCCCGGTGGTCGCCGTCGCCTGGACCTATGCCGGGCTGCCGCCGCAGGACATGTCGGACCGGCTGATCACCCCCTATGAGCGCGTGCTGACCACCACGGTCAACGACATCGAGCATATCGAGAGCCAGTCGCTGCAGGGCATCGGGGTGGTGAAGGTCTATTTCCAGCCCGGCGTCGACATCCGCACCGCGACCGCGCAGATCACCTCCGCCTCGCAGACGATCCTCAAGCAATTGCCGCCGGGCACCAATCCGCCGCTGATCCTCAACTACAGCGCATCGACGGTGCCGATCCTGCAGCTCGCGCTTTCGGGCAAGGGCCTGTCGGAACAGCAA
This sequence comes from Sphingomonas lycopersici, assembly GCF_026130605.1. GTDB lineage: Bacteria > Pseudomonadota > Alphaproteobacteria > Sphingomonadales > Sphingomonadaceae > Sphingomonas > Sphingomonas lycopersici. The sequence continues at coordinate 128,262 of NZ_JANFAU010000010.1, forward strand.
TTGTTCGATATCGGCCAGAACCAGATCCGCACCCAGCTGGTGACGATCCCCGGCCTTGCCATGCCCTATCCCTCGGGCGGCAAGCAGCGCCAGATCCAGATCGACCTCGATCCGCTCGCGCTCCAGTCCAAGGGGCTGTCGGCGCAGGATGTCGGCAACGCGATCGCGGCGCAGAACCAGATCAACCCGGCGGGCTTCGTCAAGATCGGGCCGACGCAATATAGCGTGCGGCTCAACAACGCGCCGGATTCGGTCGAGGGGCTCAACGCGCTGCCGGTCAAGGTGGTCAACGGCGCGACGATCTACATGCGCGACGTGGCGCATGTGAAGGACGGCAACGGCCCGCAGACCAATGTCGTCCATGTCGAGGGCGGGCGCTCGGTGCTGCTCACCGTGCTCAAGAACGGCGCGACCTCGACATTGTCGATCGTCGAGGGGGTGAAGCAGGCGATCCCGCGCATCGCCGCGGGGCTGCCCGATACGCTCAAGATCCTGCCGGTCGGCGACCAGTCGCTGTTCGTCAAGGCGGCGGTGTCGGGGGTGGTGAAGGAGGGCGCGATCGCCGCCGCGCTGACCAGCCTGATGATCCTGTTATTCCTCGGCTCGTGGCGCTCGACGATCATCATCGCGATCTCGATCCCGCTCGCGATCCTGGCCGCGATCGCCGCGCTGGCGGCGTTCGGCCAGACGATGAACGTGATGACGCTGGGCGGGCTCGCGCTTGCGGTCGGCATCCTCGTCGACGACGCGACGGTGACGATCGAGAACATCAACTGGCACCTCGAACAGGGCAAGGGCGTCACCGAATCGATCCTCGACGGCGCGCAGCAGATCGTCACCCCGGCGTTCGTTTCCTTGCTGTGCATCTGCATCGTGTTCGTGCCGATGTTCTTCCTCCCCGGGGTCGCCGGCTTCCTGTTCGTGCCGATGGCGCTGTCGGTCGTCTTCTCGATGATCGCCTCGTTCATCCTGTCGCGCACCCTGGTGCCGACGATGGCGATGTATCTGCTCAAGCCGCACCGGGCGGGCGAGGACGCGCATGCCGCGGGCGATGCCGCTGCGCGCAATCCCCTGGTTCGCTTCCAGCGCGGGTTCGAGGCGCGGTTCGAGCGGATCCGCACCGCTTATGGCGGGATGCTGTCGCGCGCCTTGGGTGCGCGCCGCCCGTTCCTGCTCGGCTTCCTCGCGGTGGTGCTCTTGTCGTTCGGGCTGATGCCGTGGCTGGGCAGCAATTTCTTCCCCAGCGTCGATTCGGGGCAGATCGCGCTCCACGTCCGCACCCCGATGGGGACGCGGATCGAGGATGCCGCGGCGCGCTTCGACACGATCGGCCGCACGGTGCGCGAGATCGTCCCCGCCGGCGAGGTGGCGTCGATGGCCGACAATATCGGGCTGCCGGTCAGCTCGATCAACACCGTCTACAACAACAGCGGGACGATCGGGCCGCAGGACGGCGACATCCTGATCACGCTCAAGGAAGGCCATGTGCCGACCGAGAAGATCGTCGCCACGCTGCGTCGCGAACTGCCGCGCCGCTTCCCCGGCACGACCTTCTCCTTCCTCCCGGCGGACATCACCAGCCAGATCCTCAATTTCGGCGCGCCGGCCCCGATCGATGTGCAGGTTTCGGGCAAGGATCAGGCCGCGGTGCGCGCTTATGCCGAAAAGCTGCTGGCCAAGATCGCGCGCATCCCCGGGCTTGCCGATGCGCGGATCCAGCAGCCGGGGCGGTCGCCGCAGCTCGACGTCAACGTCGATCGCTCGCGCGTCAGCCAATATGGCCTCACCGAGCGCGACGTGACGAACAGCCTCGGCACCTCGCTCGCGGGCAGCGCGCAATCGGCGCCGGTGTTCTTCGTCGATCCGAAGAGCGGCGTCTCCTATTCGGTGATCGCGCAGGCGCCCGAATATCTGGTCGGATCGATCAACGCGCTGAGCAACGTGCCGATCTCGGGCGCGCCTGGCGCCAGCACGCAGCCGCTGGGCGGGATCGCGGGGATCAGCCGGTCGAACACCGTGCCGATCATCTCGCACTATAATATCCAGCCGGTGATCGACCTCTACGCCACCACCCAGGGCCGCGATCTCGGCGCGGTGTCGCGTGATGTCGATCGCGCGATCAAGTCGCTCGAAAAGGAATTGCCGAAGGGCGCCACCGTCACCATTCGTGGCCAATATGCCACGATGAACACGGCTTTTTCCGGGCTGGCCTTCGGCCTCGCCGGGGCGGTCGTGCTGATCTACCTGTTGATCGTGGTCAATTTCCAGAGCTGGCTCGATCCGTTCGTGATCATCACCGCCTTGCCCGCCGCGCTCGCCGGGATCGTGTGGATGCTGTTCACCACCGGCACCACGCTGTCGGTGCCGGCGCTGACCGGCGCGATCATGTGTATGGGGGTTGCGACCGCCAATTCGATCCTTGTCGTCAGCTTCGCGCGCGAGCGGCTCGATGCGCTGGGCGATGCGACCAAGGCCGCGCTCGAGGCGGGGATGGTGCGTTTCCGCCCGGTGCTGATGACCGCGCTCGCGATGATCATCGGCATGGGGCCGATGGCGCTGGGGCTCGGCGAGGGCGGCGAGCAGAACGCCCCGCTCGGTCGCGCGGTGATCGGCGGGCTGATCTGTGCGACGATCGCCACCCTGTTCTTCGTCCCCACCATTTTCGCGCTGGTCCACCGCAAGCGCGACGCCCGGCAACCTTCCGTCGAGATGCAGCCCGCCCATGTCTGACATGTCCCACGTCAAAACTCTCACCGACGCCCCGGCGCAGTCCGACGGCCCCAGCCCGCGCACGCTGAAGCGCGCCGGGATCATCGCGGGGGTCGCGGCGATCGCGATCGTCGCGGCCGGCATCGCGACGCGGATCGGCGCGACCGGCGACCTCAAGGAAGTCGCCGCGGACGCGGCGGTCCCCAGCGTCTCGGTCGTCACGCCCAAGGCCGGCGGCGCGCGCGACGCGCTGGTGCTGCCGGGCAATGTCCAGGCGCTCAACAGCGCGGCGATCTACGCGCGGACCAACGGCTATGTCAGCCGCTGGCTCGCCGATATCGGCGATCGCGTCCACGCCGGCCAGCCGCTCGCGATCCTCGACGCGCCCGAGGTCGACCAGCAGCTCGCACAGGCAAGCGCCGATTATCAGACCGCGCTCGCCAACCAGAAGCTCGCCGCGACCACCGCGCAGCGCTGGAGCACGATGCTCGCCAAGGATGCGGTGTCGCGGCAGGAGGCGGACGAGAAGACCGGCGATCTCGCCGCCAAGTCCGCGCTCGCCAATGCCGCGCTGGCCAATGTCCGCCGGCTGCGCGCGGTGCTCGGCTTCACCCGGCTCTACGCGCCGTTCGACGGGGTGGTCACGAGCCGCTCGGCGCAGATCGGCCAGCTCGTGGTGTCGGGCAATGCCGCCGCGCAGCCGTTGTTCACCGTCTCCGACGTGCGGCGGATGCGCATCTACGTCCGCGTGCCGCAAGGCTATTCGGCGCAGGTCCATCCGGGGATGGAGGCCAGCCTGTCGCTGCCCGAATATCCCCAGCGCACCTTCGCCGCGACGCTGACCCGCAGCGCCGGCGCGGTCGACGCGCAATCGGGCGCGGTGCTGGTCGAGCTGCAGGCACCCAACCCCGACGGCGCGCTGAAGCCCGGCGCCTTCGCGCAGGTTTCGTTCAAGGTCGGCGCGGGCGGCGGCAATGTGCTGAGCGTGCCCGGTAGCACGATCCTCTACGGCAATGACGGGCCGACCGTCGCGGTGGTCGACGGCAACGGCCGGGTGACGGTGAAGCCGGTGACGATCGCCAGCGACGAGGGCAAGACGGTGGCGATCTCGGCCGGGCTCGCCCCCGGCGACCGCGTCGTCGACAGCCCGCCCGACGCGATCCACACCGGCGATCATGTCCGCGTGCAGAATGCGGGCAAGGGCGCGGCGCATGCGGGGTAAGGCCAGTCGCGTTAAGTCGGGGCCAGCTAACTTTCCGTTCGGGCTGAGCCTGTCGAAGCCCTGCACTTTCTTCCGCGCAGGAAGTGCAGCCCTTCGACAAGCTCAGGGCGAACGGATCTCGGCAAAAGCTCTGCCCGCCAACCGCGCCAGCCTGTCGCTCGCCGTGGCCGCGCTGCTCGGCGGATGCTCGATGGCCCCGGCCTACCGCCCGCCGGCGATCGCGACCCCCGCCGCGTACAAGGAAGTGCCGGGCTGGACCGCCGCGACCCCGCTCGATGCGGCACCGCGCGGACAATGGTGGACGGCGTTCAACGATCCCGTCCTCGACGATCTCGAGACGCGCGCCGCCGCGGCCAGCCCGACGCTCGCCGCGGCCCTCGCGCGCTACGACGCGGCGCGCGCTGCGGCGCGGGTCGACAATGCCGATCTGTTTCCGACGATCGGGGTCAACGCGCAGGCCGGGCGCCAGCGCCAGTCCGCCAATCGCCCGCTGACCAACGGCACCGCGCCGACCTATGACAATTATGTCGTCGGCGGTGCGCTGAGCTACGAGATCGATCTGTGGGGCCGGGTGCGCAACAAGGTCGCGGCGGCGCGCGCCGATGCGGCGGCGAGCGCAGGCGATCTCGCCTCGGCGCAGCTCAGCCTGCAGGCGGCGGTCGCCGATGCCTATGCCCGGCTGCGCGGATTGGATGCCGAGGCGGACCTGCTGCGCCGCTCGGTCGAGGCGTTCAACCGCGCCTATGAGCTGACCGCGACGCGCCACGACGGCGGGCTCGCCTCCGGGGTCGACGTCAACCGCGCGCGGACCGTGCTGTCGAACGCGCGCGCGCAGATTTCCGCGGTGGCGAACCAGCGCGCGGCGACCGAGCATGAGATCGCCGCGCTGATCGGCGCGGTCGCCTCCGATTTCGCGATCGCGCCGCGCATCCAGCCGCCGGGGACGCTCGCGGTGCCCGCCGCCGCGCCGTCCGCCTTGCTCCAGCGCCGCCCCGATATCGCCGCGGCCGAGCGCCGGATGTACGCCGCCAATGCGCGGATCGGGGTGGCGCGCGCCGCTTTCTTCCCGACGCTCTCGCTCGGCCTTTCCGGCGGGTGGCAGACGACCGGTCCGTCTCTGCTCTCCACCCCCAGCGCCTTCTGGGGGCTGGGGCCGCTCGTCTCGGCGCTGACCCTGTTCGACGGCGGGCGGCGGCGTGCCGAGGTCGGGCTGTCGCGCGCGCAATATGACGAGGCGGCGGCGGATTATCGCGACACCGTGCTCGGCGCGTTCCGCCAGGTCGAGGATGCGCTTGCCGCGGGCCGCTATCTCGCGACCCAGGCGGTCGAGCAGCGCGACGCCGCCACCGCGGCGCAGCGCACCAGCGATCTCGCGCTGACCCGCTATCATGACGGCGCGGCGGATTATCTGGAGGTGGTCACCGCGCAGACCGAGGCGCTCGATTCCGAACGCGCGCTGATCGCGGTCGAGACCAGCCGGATGCGCGCGGGGATCGCGCTGGTGAAGGCACTGGGCGGCGCCCCGACCGCCTGATAGGATTCCCCCTTTCGACAACGGGGAGGATAACGGGATGCGCGGGATCGGCCAGTTTTTTGCGGTGATGTTGATGGCGGCGGCGGCCTTTCCGCTCGCTGCCGGCGCGGACGAAGCGAAGGTAAAGCCGGCCCCCGCGCAACGCTGGTCGATCGCGATCCACGGCGGCGCGGGGGTGATCCCGCGCGGCTCGCTGACCCCCGCCGAGGAAAGCGCCTATCGCCAGGGGCTGAGCGACGCGCTCGCCGCCGGATCGGCGGTGCTGAAGACGGGCGGCACCAGCCTCGATGCGGTCGAGGCGGCGGTCAAGGTGCTCGAGAACAATCCGTTGTTCAACGCCGGCAAGGGCGCGGTGTTCGATGCCGAGGGCAAGAACCAGCTCGATGCCGCGATCATGGACGGCACGACCTTGCGCGCCGGCGCGGTGGCGGGGGTGAGCGCGACCAAGAACCCGATCATGCTGGCGCGGGCGGTGATGGAACATAGCCCGCATGTGCTGCTGAGCGGCAGCGGCGCCGATCAGTTCGCGCGCGAACAGCATATCGAACAGGTCGATCCCTCCTATTTCCGCACCGAGAAGCGCTGGCAGCAATATCTCGAATGGAAGAAGGGTCGGAACAGCGCCTCGCTCGATCCGACGCATCGCTTCGGCACGGTCGGCGCGGTGGCGGTTGACGTCAACGGTCACCTCGCCGCGGCAACCTCGACCGGCGGGACGACGGGCAAGCGCTGGGGGCGGATCGGGGATTCGCCGCTGATCGGCGCGGGCACCTACGCCTATCATAGCGATTGCGCGGTCTCCGCGACCGGCACCGGCGAATATTTCATCCGCGAAAGCGCCGCGCGCCAGCTGTGCGACCGGGTTCGCTGGCGCAATCAGAGCGTCGCCGATGCGGCGAAGGACACGATCGCCTCGATCGGGGCGATCGGCGGCGACGGCGGGCTGATCGCGATCGACGGCAAGGGCGAGGTCGCCTTCGCGATGAACACCGAGGGCATGTATCGCGGCCGCGCCAGCGCGGCGGACGAAACCCCGCGCGTCGCGATCTATGCCGATGAGGTGATCGCGGGGCGGTAGCGCGATCGGCGTCACCCCGGCATCGCGCCGGGGCGGCGCCCGGTCAGACGTCGAGCTGCTTCACCGCGGCATTCCACGTCTGGATATTGTCGCGCGCCTCCTGGACGAAGGCGGAGCGCCGGACGATCGAGAGGAAGCGGTCCGCGATCCATTTGCCGGGATTGCGCAGCGGCCGCTCGAACTGGATCAACAGCACGACGCGGGTGCCGTCGGTGTCGTTCCACACCTCATGCTGATAGGTGTCGTCGAACACCAAAGTCTCGCCCTCCGCCCAGCGCACGATGCGATCGCGCACGCGCATCCGGACGTCGCCGTCGCGTGGTACGACCAGCCCGAGGTGGCAGGTGATCAGCCCCTTGGTCACCCCGCGATGAACGGGGATGTGGGTGCCGGGGGCGAGGATCGAGAAGAATGCCGAATTGAGCCCGGGAATCCGCTCGACCAGCGCGGCGGTCACCGGGCAGCGATCGGCATTCTCGTCGATGCGATAGCCATAGCCCCACAGGAAGAACGAGCGCCATTTGTCGACCTCGGCGATCGCGCGGTGATCGGGGGAGATCGTCGACAGGCTCGGTGCGGCGTTGCGGCGCAGGGCGACCGCCACCGCTTCGTCGCGGATCGCCTGCCAGTTTTCGCGCAGCATCTGCGTCCACGCGAAGTCCCGGACGTCGAGCACCGGCTCGTTCGACACGAGCGAGGACGAGGCGATCATCCGATCGAACACGCCGCGCAGATGCTTGCCGATCGTGATGATCAGCGGGCGTCCGCGCTCGGCCTGCAGCGCGCTTCCCGGGGTCGGCGCGCCCGAGATGATCGTGAGATCGGGCACCATCAACGGCTCGGTGCCGGCCAGATTGCCCGAATTGTGCCTTATTCGGATCGGGGAGGGCAGCGTGTCGGGGGTCACGTCTGTTTCGTCCAGTCCTTGCGCCGGCAATGAGGATGCCGGCCGGTAAAACACGAGCGTCACGATTGTGGAATCATGACGTTTTCATGAATGGAGCTAATCCTGATTCGGGTCGAAATCATGGCGCTGAAAGGGTAAAAAGCCGGGTTGGTCGGACAGCGTTGCCGATCGGCGCGCGCGTCCGTACAAGCGTCGGCCATGTCGTTCTTCCTGCGTGCGGTGGCGGCGCCTCTGGCCGCCCTTTCCCTGCTTGCCAATGCCGCGCTGCCGGCAGCCCCCGCGCCCAAGCGCAAGCCGGCCGCCCAGCCGGCGGCGCCCGCGGTCACCGTCGACACGCGGCCGTGGCTGTTCGAGCGATCGGATATTCCGCCCGACCCCGAATGGCATTTCGGCAAGCTTTCGACCGGGTTGCGCTATGCCGTGCGCAAGAATGGCGTGCCGCCGGGGCAGGTCGCGGTGCGCGTGCGGATCGACGCGGGGTCGCTCAACGAGCGCGATTCCGAACAGGGTTATGCCCACCTCATCGAACATCTGTCGTTCCGTGGCTCGAAATATGTGCCCGACGGTGAGGCCAAGCGAGTATGGCAGCGCTTCGGCGCCACCTTTGGTTCCGATTCCAACGCGCAAACCACCGCGACGCAGACCGTCTATAAGCTCGATCTGCCCGGCGCGACGCAGGAGTCGCTCGACGAGAGCCTCAAGATCTTCGCCGGGATGATGGCCGAGCCGGCGATCACCGAGCGCGGGCTTGCCGCCGAGCGCCCCGCGGTGCTCGCGGAGCAGCGCGAGGCACCGGGGCCGCAGGTGCGCTGGTCGGATGCGATGCGCGGATTGTTCTTCGCGCACCAGCCGCTCGCGGATCGCTCGCCGATCGGCAACATCAAGACGCTGATGGCGGCGACCCCCGCCTCGATCAAGGCATTCCACGATCTGTGGTATCGCCCGGCGCGGACGGTGGTGATCATCTCCGGCGATATCGACCCCGACGTGGCGGCGAAGCTGGTGGTGAAGAATTTCGGCGGCTGGCACGGCAAGGGCGCCGATCCCGCCGACCCCGATTTCGGCAAGCCCGATCCGAGCGCGCCGGAAACCGCGACGATCGTCGAGCCCGCGCTGCCGCCGATCGTGGCGATGGCGACGCTGCGCCCGTGGATCGCGCGCGACGATACGATCATCTTCAACCAGAAAAGGTTCATCGATTTCCTCGCGGTGCGGGTGATCAACCGGCGGCTCGAGACGCGCGCGCGCGCCGGGGGCAGCTTCCTCCAGGCGACGATGAGCCTCGACGATATGTCGCGCTCGGCCAACGGCACCTTCACCAACATCCTGCCGCTCGGCGACGACTGGCACGCTGCGCTCAAGGACGTGCGCGCGGTGATCGCCGATGCGATGGCGACCCCGCCGACGCAGGGCGAGATCGAGCGCGAATATGCCGAATTCGACGCGGCGATGCGCAACGACGTCGGCACCGCGCGGGTCGAGGCGGGGGCGAAGCAGGCCGACGATATGGTCGGCGCGCTCGACATCCGCGAGACGGTGGCGGGGCCGCAGACCTCCTACGACATTCTGAAGCAGGCGCATGACAAGGGGATGTTCACCCCCGCCAGCATCCTCGAATCGACCAAGCGGATCTTCACCGGGGTAACGCGCGCGCTGGTCAACACGCGTACCGCCGACGGCGCCACCCCGGCCGCGGTGGCCGCGGCGCTGAAGGAGGACGTGTCGGGGCTCGTCGGCGCGCGCAAGGCGCAGGGCAGCGTCGATTTCTCGCGGCTGCCCAAGCTCGGCAAGCCGGGCAAGGTCGATACGCGCGAGCATGTCGGGGATCCGGGGATCGAGAAGATCGTCTTCAAGAACGGCGTGCGGATGCTGCTCTACGCCAATGCGTCGGAAACGGGGCGCGTCTACCTGCGCGTCCGCTTCGGGCGCGGCTATACGACGTTGCCGGCGAAGACGCCCACCCCGGCCTGGGCGGGGGACATGGCGCTGGTGCCGGGCGGGATCGGCAAGCTCGATCAGGGCGATCTCGATGCGCTGACCAACGGCCGGCGGATCGGCATGGATCTCGACATCACCGACGATGCCTTCGTGTTCAACGCGATGACCACGCCGGGCGATTATGCCGACAATCTGCTGCTGATGGCCGAGAAACTGGCCTATCCGCGCTGGGACCCGGCGCCGGTGATGCGCGCGCGCGCGGCGATGCTGGCGGGTTATCCGGGGCTCGATTCCTCGCCCGACGGCATCCTCAGCCGCGATCTGGAGCGGCGCATCCGCGATGGCGACGTGCGTTGGGGTACCCCGGCCAAGACCGAGGTCGAGGCGCTGACTCCGCAAAGCTTCCGCGCTTTCTGGCAGCCGATCCTCGCCAAGGGGCCGATCGAGGTCGATGTGTTCGGCGATGTGAAGCCCGACGAGGCGATCGCCGCGGTCGCGCGGACCTTCGGCGCGCTCAAGCCGCGCAAGCCGGATGATGCGCCGGCGGTCCCGGTCGGTTTCCCGGCGCATGTCGACAAGCCGGTGGTGCTGACCCATGGCGGCCCCGAGACGCAGGCTGCGGCGGTGATCGCCTGGCCGACCGCGGGCGGCGCGGCGGGGCATGCCGAGATGCGGCGGCTCGATATCCTCGCCTCGGTCTTCGCGGATCGATTGTTCGATCGGCTGCGCTCGGTCGCCGGGGCGAGCTATAGCCCGTCGGCGCAGAGCCAATGGCCGCTCGGCATGTCGACCGGCGGGCGGATCATCGCGCTGGGACAGGTGCAACCCGACAAGGTTGACCTGTTCTTCAAACTGAGCCGCGAGATCGCCGCCGAGCTGGTCGCCAAGCCGGTCGATACCGACGAATTGCGCCGCACGGTCGTGCCGACGCTGCAGTTTCTCGCGCGTGCCTCGTCGGGGAACCAGTTCTGGCTGATCCAGTCGAGCGGCGGGGCTTATGATCCGGCGCGGATCGAGGCGATCCAGACGATGGTCGACGATCTCGCCAGCATCACCCCGGCGACGCTGCAGGCGACCGCGGCGAAATATCTGCGGCCCGACAAGGACTGGACGCTCGCGGTGGTCCCGCGCAAGGCAGGCGAGGCGCCGCCGGTCGCGGGGAAGTAAGGGACAGCCACTAACCTCCGTTCGCCCTGAGCTTGTCGAAGGGCTGTCCTTCCTCCGACGAAGAAAGTGCAGGGCTTCGACAGGCTCAGCCCGAACGGATGTGTGTTCTACCGGTACAGCGCCTCGAGCCGCTCCCCGTAGACCTGTCGCAGCACATGGCGGCGGATTTTGAGGCTCGGGGTGAGCTGTTCGTTCTCGATCGAGAAGGCTTCATCGGCGAGGATGAAGCGCCGCACGCGTTCGATCACCGACAGATCCTTGTTGGTGCGATCGACCGCGGCCGACAGCGCGGCGCGATAGGCGGCGTCGTCGGCGAGGGCGGCGCGATCGTTGGGCACGCCGTTCGCCGCGCACCACTCCTGCGTCCATTCGGGATCGGGGACGATGAGCGCGACCATATGCGGCTTGCGATCGCCGACGATCATTGCCTGCATGATCTCGGGCTGGAGCGTCAGCAGCCCCTCGACCTTCTGCGGGGCGACATTGTCGCCCTTGTCGTTGATGATCAGATCCTTCTTGCGGTCCGTGATCCTGATCCGACCGCGCTCGTCGATCTCGCCGATGTCGCCGGTGTGGAGCCAGCCGTCGCGCAGCACCCGCGCGGTTTCGGCCTCGTTGCGCCAATAGCCGTGCATCACCAGTTCGCCGCGCACCAGGATCTCGCCATCCTCGGCGATGCGCACCTCGGTATCGGCGAGCGGCGGGCCGACGGTATCCATCTTGAGCCCCGCCGCCGGTCGGTTGCACGACACCACCGGCGCCGCCTCGGTCTGGCCGTAGCCCTGGAGGAAGGTCACCCCGAGCGACTGGAAGAATACCCCGACCTCGGGGGTCAGCGGCGCGCCGCCCGACACCATCGCCTTCATCCGCCCGCCGAACTTCTTGGCGATGCGCGGCTTGAACAAGGTATCGACCAAAAGCCCTTTGGGCCGGTCGGTGAGCTTGAGCCGCCCCTCGTAGCGCTTGGTGCCGATGTCGAGCGCCATGCCGAGCAATTTCTCGCTCATCCCACCCTGTTTGGCGATCGCCTTGCTGATGCGGGTGCGCAATACCTCGAACAGCCGCGGCACGACGACCATGATCGTCGGCCGCACCTCCTCGATGTTGGCGGCGAGCTTCTCCAGCCCCTCCGCATAATAGATCTGCCCGCCGAGCGCGATCGGCAGATGCTGGCCGCCGGTGTGCTCATAAGCGTGCGACAGCGGCAGGAAGGAGAGGAACACCTCTTCCCCCCAGCCGAAATCCTCCGCGATGATACGGATGCAGCCGGCGACATTGTGGAGGATCGCGCCGTGATGCTGCATTACCCCGCGCGGCGCGCCGCCGGTGCCCGAGGTGTAGATGATGCACGCGAGATCGTCGCGCGCGAAGCCTGCCTCGGCGGCGATCGTCGCGGGGTCGGTGGGGTGCGCGGCGATCATCTCGTGCCAGTCGAAGCAGGTGATCCCCGACGGATGGAGCCGCAATTTGTCGATGCCGATGACGATCTCGGCATGCGTGGTGCGCACCACCGCGGGCATCACCGTGTCGGCGAGCTTCTGGGTGGAGACGATCACCGCACGCGCGCCCGAATTCTCGATGATATGTGCGTGGTCGCGCTCGGTGTTGGTGGTGTAGGTCGGCACGGTGATGCAGCCCGCGGCCATGATCGCGAGGTCCGACAGGCACCATTCGGGGCGGTTCTCGCTCACCAGCATCACACGGTCGCCCGGCTGCAGCCCGGCGGCGCGCAGCGCGGCGGCGAGGCTTGCCACCTGACGCGCGGCCTCCGCCCATGTCGTCGCCCGCCATTCGCCGTCGCGCTTCGCCCACAGGAACGGCGCGTCGCCCTTCTCGCCCGCGCGGGTGAAGAACATCGTGACGAGGTTGGGGAAAGTTTCGAACGTACGCATGGAGGCTCCGGATGCTGCGGCGGTGACCCTAGGGCCGATTGGCGGGCAAGAACAGGCGGTACGGAGGAGGCGTGGACGGCGCGCGGCACGGCCGCTATCGCGGTCGGCAAATAACGATCTTCGGGAAGCATCCATGAAGCTGGCCAACACGCTTTTCGCCACCGTTACCGCTGCCCTGCTCGCCTCCTGCGCCACCGCGCCTGCGTCGCATGTCGCCACGCCGACGACGCCGACGGCTCCCGCCGCGCCGGCGCCGGCGCCCTCATCCAAGCAGGCGCAGATTTTCGTCGCGGCGGCCAATCCGCTCGCGGCGGAGGCGGGGATGGCGGTGTTGCGGCGCGGCGGCAGCGCGGCGGACGCGGCGGTGGCGGTGCAGGCGATGCTCTCGCTGGTCGAGCCGCAAAGCTCGGGGATCGGCGGCGGCGCGTTCATGACCTATTATGACGCCGCGACGCGCAAGGTGCGGGTCTATGACGGCCGCGAGACCGCGCCCGCCGGCGCGACGCCCGACATGTTCCTCGACGACAATGGCAAGCCCTTGCCCTTCGCCACCGCGGTGCTGAGCGGCCGGGCGACCGGGGTGCCCGGCGCGGTGAAGATGCTCGCGCTGGTCCATGACGAGCACGGCGCCCTGCCGTGGCGCACCTTGTTCGGCGATGCCGAGCGGACCGCGCGCGACGGGTTCATCGTCTCGCCCCGGCTCGGCCGGTTCCTCGCCAGCTCGATGTTCCCGCAATCCTCAGCGCCCGACGTCCGCGCCTATTTCGCCAAGCCCGGCGGCGGGCTGGTCGGCGCGGGTGACCGGCTGCGCAACCCCGCCTTCGCCACTTTCCTCAACCGGCTGGCGAACGAGGGTCCCTCGGCGCTCTACACCGGGCGTACCGCGCAGGCGATCGTCGACCGCGTTCATCAGGGCGAGCATCGCGGCGCGATGACGCTCGCCGATCTCGCCGGCTATCGCCCGGTCGAGCGCGAGGCGATCTGTCGCCCGTATCGCGTCTATCTGGTCTGCGCGCCGCCGCCGCCGGCGAGCGGGGTGGGGACGCTCGAACTGCTCGGGCTGCTCGAACATACCGATATCGACAAGCGCGGGCCGCAGGATCCGCAGGCGTGGTTCGAATTCGCCGAGGCGAGCCGGATCATGTACGCCGATCGCGATCGCTACGTCGGCGATCCGGCGTTCGTCTCGGTGCCGGTCAAGGGGCTGCTCGATCCCGCCTATATCGCGTCACGCGCCAAGCTGATCGGCGAGCGCGCCGGCCCGCCGCCCGCCGCCGGCACCCCGCCGGGGGCGACGCTCGCCGGGGTCGATCGCACGCTCGAGCCGATGGGCACCTCGCATTTCATCGTCGGCGATGCGCACGGCAATGTCGTGTCGATGACCACCACGGTCGAATCGATCTTCGGCTCGGGGCGGATGGTCGACGGCTTCTTCCTCAACAACCAGATGACCGATTTCTCCTTCACCCCGCGCGATTCCGACGGGCGGCCTGCGGCCAATGCGGTCGCCGGGGGCAAGCGCCCGCGCTCGTCGATGACCCCGCTGGTGCTGCTCGACGGCGAGCGCGGCTTCGCCGGCGCGCTCGGCTCGGCGGGGGGCAATGCGATCCTCGCCTATGTCGGCAAGTCATTGGTCGCGGCGGTCGACTGGGGCTTGTCGATGCAGGAGGCGATCGCGCTGCCCAACCTCGTCGCGCGCGGGGCGACCTTCAACGGCGAGGTCGATCGCTTCCCGCGCCCGGTGCTCGACGGCCTCGCCGCGCGCGGGGTGATGCTCAAGCCCGGGCAGGGCGAGGATTCCGGGCTGCAGGGGGTGATCATGCGCAACGGGCGAATCGACGGCGGCTATGATCCGCGGCGCGAAGGCCGTGTGCCGGTCGAGTCGGTCGCCGTCCCCGCCGCGGCCCGGTGAGATAAGGATTAGCCTGGCATGTCCTTTTGTTACGATTTGGGACAGCAATTGGAATGTCTGCGCTGTCATTTTGGTGCTACCGAAATATTTGGAAGATCAAATCAAGGACTTACTGACTTTGTAAAAATCGAACGGGGTTAACGTCGAATCTATCCAATACTTCGCGCGGCTCGCGGCGTCTAAAGGTGCTGCGACCCGAAGAGCCTTTGGTAACAGGGGTTCTCGACTTAACGGCCCGGCTGCTTGTGCGGCCGGGCCGCTTTTCTTTAGCCGTCTCTTGTTGTAAAATCCGTCGGATAAAACGGGGCGCAAGACGTGGCGGATATCCAGCTGGACTATGTGGTCCCGGATGCGGACCTTCAGCCTTTTGTTACGCTATTCTATCACTTTAAGGCCGATCTGCCGCGGTTCGACGATGTCGAGCGCGCCGATCACGCGCAATTGCGCTTCCGGTTGAGCCGCGGCGACGGCAGCTATCATTTCCCCGACGGAACGGTGCAGCCCGCGCCCGAGGTGCATGTCGTCGGCCCGACGAGCGGGGCGATGCGGACCTGCGCCGACGGGCCGGTGGAGGTGATCGGCATGGGGCTCCAGCCCGCCGGCTGGGCGGCGCTGCTCGGGATCGATGCCTCGGCGATGCTCAACCGCGCGATCGACGGCGAGCTGTTTTTCGGCACCGCGGTGCGGCACGTGAGCGACCGGATGCGCGCGGCGCAGACCACAGCGGAAAAGGTCGCGATCGCCGCCGCGTTCGTCCAGTGCTCGATCGCCGGCGGGGAAACCGACGCGGTGACTTTCGCGCGCGGGATCGACGCCTGGCTGGCGGGCAGCCCGTCGCCCGATATCGAGGATCTGGTGTGCGCCACCGGGCTGTCGCGACGGCAGGTCGAGCGGCGCTGCAACGCGCTATACGGCGCACCGCCCAAGCTGCTCGCGCGCAAATATCGTGCGTTGCGCGCGGCGGTGGCACTGGCGAATGGATCGGCGACGTTGGATCAGTTGCTCGAGGTGGGCTTTTACGATCAGTCGCATCTGATCCGTGAAGTGAAGCAATTCACCGGGCTCACCCCGGGGCAGCTCCGCACCGAGCCCAACCAGCTCGCGCAGCTCACGATGGCGCAACGGCTCGCGCTGGGCGGTCGGGTGCATCCGATTATTTCGGATACTTAGGCTGCGACGCGACGCTCCAGCGAAGCTGGGGCAAGCCCCGGTCGCAGCGCGGCCGGCGGCGCCTAAGCGCCGTCCGACGACGCGGCTTTGCCGCGTCGGGCCGTTTATCCCTCGCGCACCCGCTTGATTTCTCCCGCCAACGCGACCATCTGCCCAATCGGAACGAATCAATCCGATTGACCTATTGAGCGATGCGCCTGTCCAGCCTAGCCGATTATGCGGTGGTATTGATGACCGCAGCCGCGCGCCATTGCGGTGCCGTGGGGCGGCTCAACGCGACCGTGCTGGCCGAGGAGACCGGGGTGCCGCTGCCCACCGCGCAGAAGCTGGTCAGCCGGCTGTCCGCCGCGGGGCTGATCGAAAGCGCGCGCGGCACCGGCGGCGGATTTCGCCTCGCGCGGCCGCCGGCGACGATCAGCCTTGCCGATATCGTCGAGGCGGTGGAAGGGCCGATCGCGCTCACGTCGTGCGTCGACATGGGCGATCATGAGTGCGCGATGGAAGGGAATTGCCGCGTGAAGCCGCATTGGAATGTCGTCAATCAGGCGGTGCGCGGCGCGCTCGCGGGAGTGTCGCTGGCCAGCCTGGTGAGCGAGCGGCAGGAGGTATTGGCATAATGGCCACGAAGAATGCCGAGGCGCTCGCCGCCGTATCGAAGAAGTACGAATGGGGCTTCGCCACCGAGGTCGAGCAGGATTTCGCCCCCAAGGGGCTGTCCGAAGACACGGTGCGCTATATCTCGGCCAAGAAGAACGAGCCGCAATGGATGCTCGACTGGCGGCTCAAGGCCTATCGCCAGTGGCTGGAGATGACCCCGCCCGATTGGGCCAAATTGTCGATCCCGCCGATCGATTATCAGGACGCTTATTATTACGCCGAGCCGAAGCAGAAGAAGACG
Organism: Sphingomonas lycopersici; assembly: GCF_026130605.1. GTDB lineage: Bacteria > Pseudomonadota > Alphaproteobacteria > Sphingomonadales > Sphingomonadaceae > Sphingomonas > Sphingomonas lycopersici. The sequence continues at coordinate 144,689 of NZ_JANFAU010000010.1, forward strand.
CTCGCCTCGCTCGACGAGCTCGATCCCGAAATCCGCCGCACCTATGAGAAGCTCGGCATCCCGATCGAGGAGCAGAAGGTGCTCGCCGGGGTAGAGGGCGCGCGCAAGGTCGCGGTCGATGCGGTGTTCGACAGCGTCTCGGTCGCCACCACCTTCCGCGAGGAATTGAAGGCGGCGGGGGTGATCTTCCTGTCGATCTCCGAGGCGATCCGCGAATATCCCGATCTGGTGAAGAAGTGGCTCGGCAAGGTCGTGCCGCAGCACGACAATTATTTCGCGACGCTCAACAGCGCGGTCTTTTCGGACGGCACCTTCGTCTATGTGCCCGCAGGCGTGCGCTGCCCGATGGAGCTGTCGACCTATTTCCGCATCAATGCGGAGAATACCGGGCAGTTCGAACGCACGCTGATCGTCGCCGACAAGGGGGCCTATGTCTCCTATCTCGAAGGCTGCACCGCGCCGATGCGCGACGAGAACCAGCTCCACGCCGCGGTGGTCGAGCTGGTCGCGCTCGACGATGCCGAAATCAAATATTCGACGGTGCAGAATTGGTATCCCGGCGACGAAAATGGCGTCGGCGGCATCTATAATTTTGTCACCAAGCGCGCGCTTTGCCAGGGCCGGAACAGCAAGGTGAGCTGGACCCAGGTGGAAACCGGCTCGGCGATCACCTGGAAATATCCGTCCTGCGTGCTGGCGGGCGAGAATAGCGTCGGCGAATTCTATTCGGTCGCGGTGACCAACCACCGCCAGCAGGCCGATACCGGCACCAAGATGATCCACCTCGGCAAGAACAGCCGCTCGACGATCGTGTCGAAGGGGATCAGCGCGGGGCGGTCGGACAATACTTATCGCGGGCTGGTGCGCGTCGCGCCGACCGCGGAGGGGGTGCGCAACTTCACGCAATGCGACAGCCTGCTGCTCGGCGATCAATGCGGCGCGCATACCGTGCCCTATATCGAGGTGAAGAACCCCTCGGCGCAGATCGAGCATGAGGCGACGACGAGCAAGATCAGCGAGGATCAATTGTTCTACGCCATGTCGCGCGGGCTCGATCAGGAAGCGGCGGTGGCGCTGATCGTCAACGGCTTCGCGCGCGAGGTGCTCCAGCAACTGCCGATGGAATTCGCGGTCGAGGCGCAGAAACTGCTCGGCATCTCGCTCGAAGGGAGCGTCGGTTGATCCTGCTCCCTGCCCTGCTGCTGCTCGCCCCGGCTGCGAATGCGCCCGCCCCGGCTGCGAGTGCGCCCGCGCCGGACGTGGTCGTGACCTCGCTGCGCAAATTGCGCATCGCGACGCAGGTCGACGGCGGCAAGGTGACCGGCTGCCACGCGCGCGTATCGAGTGGGGACGAGGGGATCGACCGCGCGGCGTGCGCGGCGACCGTAACCTGCTTCAACGGCGGCGTGACGCAGCCCGAGCCGCTGGCGGATTGCGTCGAGGCGAAGGTCGCCGCGCTGGTCCGCGAAAGGGGCGGGCAATGATCGCAAGCCCGATTGATACGCCCGCTCTCCGTGAAATCATTTCCGAACCGAGAAACAGATGCTGAAGATTGAAAACCTCCACGCCGAAGTCGACGGCAAGCCGATCCTCAAGGGGCTGTCGCTCACGGTCGATGCGGGCGAGATCCACGCGATCATGGGCCCGAACGGTGCGGGCAAATCGACGCTGGGCTATGTGCTCGGCGGGCGGCCCGGCTATGAGGTGACCGACGGCAAAGTGACCTTCGACGGGCAGGATCTGCTCGCGCTGGAGCCGCACGAGCGCGCCGCGGCCGGGCTGTTCCTCGGCTTCCAATATCCGGTCGAGATCCCCGGCGTGTCGAACGTCCAGTTCCTGCGCGAAAGCCTCAATGCGCAGCGCAGCGCGCGCGGCGAGAAGCCGCTGACCGGCGCCGAATTCCTCAAGCTCGCGCGGGGCGAGGCCGATGCGCTGGCGCTGCCGCAGGACATGCTCAAGCGCCCGGTCAACGTCGGCTTCTCGGGCGGCGAGAAGAAGCGCAACGAGATGGTCCAGATGGGGATCATCGACCCCAAGTTCGCGATCCTCGACGAGACCGATTCGGGGCTCGACATCGATGCGCTGCGCGTCGTCGGCGAGGGCATCAACCGCATCATGCGCAAGGCCGACAAGGCGGTGCTGCTGATCACCCATTACCAGCGGCTGCTCGATTATGTGAGGCCGGACGTGGTGCACGTGCTGGCCGACGGCCGCATCACCCGCAGCGGCGGGCCGGAGCTGGCGCTCCAGCTCGAACGCGAAGGCTATGCGGAGGCGGCGGCGTGATCCTTGCGCTGGCAGCGGCGATCGCGCTTCAGGCGGCGGCCACGCCGACCGACGATATCGTCGTCATCGGGCAGCGGCTGGCCGGGCTCTCCGCATCGGTGACGCGCGATGCCGCGGGGCGCTATCATTGCGCGCTCGACGGCAGCAGCGGCAACGGCAAGCTCGACGCTGCGCTGTGCCGCGTTGCGACCGATTGCGTGCGCAAGGGCGCGACCGAGCAGGGCGCGGTGTCGGCGTGCGTCGATCGGCGCAAGCCCAGATTGCTCGCCGATCTGCGCGCCGAGCTGGCGAAGGTGCGGCAATGACGGCGGTGTTCGATCTTCCCTCGACCCGCGAGGAGGCGTGGCGCTGGGCCGATCTCGGCGGGCTCGCCGCGGCGGCGGCGCTGGCGCCGATCGCGCGGCCCGAGGCGGATTTCCTCGACCTGCCCGGCGCGCGGCTGGTGTTCGTCGACGGGGTGCTCGATGCCGAGCGCAGCATGCTGCGCCGCGTGACGCTGCAGGCGCTGGAGGCGGGCGATCACCCGCTCGGGCGCCGCGCCGCGGGGCAGGGCTGGTCGCTGCGGCTCGATGCCGAGGCGGCGGCCGATCCGGTGCAGATCATCCATATCGCCACGTCCGGCGAGAGCCATTTGCCGTCCGAGATCGTGCTAGGCGACGATGCGGTGGCGGAGGTGGTCGAAACCTTCGTCGGCGCGGGCTGGGCCAATCGCTTCACCCGCGTCTCGCTCGGCACCGGCGCGCGGCTGATGCGCTCGGTGCGATTGCTCCAGCCGGCGGGGTTCGTCTCGCTGCGCGAGGAAGCGACGATCGGCGCGGCGGCGAGCCTCGTCACGATCTTCCTCGGCGCGGGCGGGCAGGGCAGCCGGATCGACGCGACGCTGACGCTCGCGGGCGACGGCGCGTTCGTCGATTACGGCGGCGCGCTGCTGACTCGCGACGAGCAGCGCCAGGAATGCGCGGTCGCCGTCCACCACGCCGAGCCCAACGGCACCAGCCGTCAGGTGTGGCGCGCAGTCGCCGCCGATCGCTCGCAGGCCAGCCTCGCGGCGCGCGCCGAGGTGGCGCGCCACGCGCAGAAGACCGACGGCGAGCAGAGTCTGCGCGGGCTGCTGCTCGATCGCACCGCGACGGTCAATCTCAAGCCCGAGCTGGAGATTTTCGCCGACGACGTGAAATGCGCGCACGGCGCGACCGTCGGCGAGCTCGATGCGCGCGCGCTGTTCTATCTCGAAAGCCGCGGCATCCCGCCGGCGCGCGCCGAGGCGCTGCTGACCCACGCCTTCGTCGCCGACGCGATCGGGCGGATCGGGCATGAGACGGTGCGCGACGCGTTCGAGGCGGATGCCGATGCGTGGCTGGAGGCGGCGCTGTGACCGTCACCGCCGCCGAACAGGCGCTCGACACGCTCGCCGATTTCCCCGCGATCCCCGCGGGTTGGGCGTATCTCGACACCGCCGCGACCGCGCAGAAGCCGCGCGCGGTGATCGATGCGATCGCGCGGGCCTATGGCACCGATTACGCCACGGTGCATCGCGGGGTCTATGAGCGTTCGGCCAATATGACGCTCGCTTATGAGGCGGCGCGGCGGCGGGTGGCACGGTTCATCGGCGCGCAGGAGAATGACTGCGTCTTCGTCCGCGGCGCGACCGAGGCGATCAACCTCGTCGCGCATAGCTGGGCGGGGACCCAGCTCAAGGCCGGCGACCGCATCCTGCTGAGCCAGCTCGAACATCATTCCAATATCGTCCCCTGGCAACTCGTCGCCGAGCGCGTCGGCGCGCATATCGACGTGGTGCCGCTGACCCCCGACCAGCGGATCGATCTCGATGCGATGGCGGCGATGCTGTGCCCCAAGCACAAGCTCGTCGCGCTGGCGCATGTCTCGAACGTGCTCGGTTCGGTGCTCGATGTGCGCCGCGCGGCGGATCTTGCGCATTCGGTCGGCGCCAAGCTGCTCGTCGACGGGTGCCAGGCGGTGCCGCGCATGGCGGTCGACGTCGCCGCGCTCGATTGCGATTTCTACGTCTTTTCGGGGCACAAGCTCTACGGCCCGACCGGGATCGGGGTGTTGTGGGGGCGCGCCGAACTGCTCGAGGCGATGCCGCCCTATCAGGGCGGCGGATCGATGATCGATCGCGTCACCTTCGCCAAAACGACCTATGCCCCGCCGCCGACGCGGTTCGAGGCGGGGACGCCGCATATCGTCGGCGTCGTCGGGCTCCACGCCGCGATCGATTATGTCGAGAGCATCGGGCTCGATCGCATCCACGCGCATGAAACCGCGCTCGTCGCCGATGCGCGCGAGCGGCTCGGGCGGATTAATTCGGTGCGGCTGTTCGGCCCGGCGGACGCGGCGGGAATCGTCTCTTTCGCGGTCGACGGGGTGCATCCGCACGATGTCGGCACCATATTGGACGAGGCCGGGGTGGCGATCCGCGCCGGTCATCATTGCGCGCAGCCGCTGATGGAGGCGCTGGGCGTCGAGGCGACCGCAAGGGCGAGTTTCGGCGTGTACAACCGGGCGGCGGATATCGACGCTTTGGTCAAGGGTATCGAGCGAGTGACGAGGATTTTCGGATGAACGACCCGATCCGCATCGAGGAAGTGGACGCGGTGCCCGCGCCGCCGCGCGCGCGGGTGGAGGATGCGCCGGATACGCCGGCCGAGACCTTCGCGCGCAAACGCGATTATCTCGCGGGCTTCCTCGCGCAGCAGCCGACCGGCATCGCCGCGGGCGAGCCCGGCGGCGCGCTCTACGAGGCGGTGATCGAGGCGCTCAAGGAAATCTACGACCCGGAAATTCCGGTCAACATCTACGATCTCGGGCTGATCTACGGCGTCGAGGTGAGCGATGCCGGGCATTGCGCGGTGACGATGACGCTCACCACGCCGCATTGCCCGGTCGCCGAATCGATGCCGGGCGAGGTCGAGCTGCGCGTCGGCGCGGTGCCGGGGATCGCGATCGTCGATGTGAACCTCGTGTGGGATCCGCCGTGGGACCCGGCCAAGATGTCGGACGAGGCGCGGCTCGAACTGGGGATGCTGTGAGATGACCGAGGTCAAGACCCGCGCGCGCCCCGCCGCGCTGATCCTCACCCCGACCGCCGAGGCGCGCATCGCCGCGCTGATGGCCAAGGCGCCCGAGGGCGCGATCGGGGTCAAGCTCTCCACCCCGCGACGCGGCTGCTCCGGGCTCGCTTATTCGGTCGATTACGTCACCGAGGCCAAGCCGTTCGACGAGAAGATCGAGACCCCGGGCGGGACGCTCTATGTCGACGGCGGGTCGATCCTTTATCTGATCGGCTCGACGATGGACTGGGTGGAGGACGATTTCACCGCCGGCTTCGTGTTCAACAACCCCAATGCCAAGGGCGCGTGCGGCTGCGGGGAAAGCTTCACCGTCTGATCGATAGGCGCGTCAATTTCCCCTTCACTCGCGCGACATTATCCGTCACCCCAGCGAAAATATCCGTCACCCCAGCGAAAGCTGGGGTCTCCTGCGTCAGGCGCCGTGCTTGAGGCGCGAGATCCCAGCTTTCGCTGGGATGACGATGCTGGGAGTGTAACCGTCGCATGATCGAAACCGTCGCCACCACCCCCTATTCCGATCAGAAACCGGGCACCTCCGGGCTGCGCAAGAAAGTGCGGCTGTTCCAGCAGCCGCATTATGCGGAGAATTTCATCCAGTCGGTGTTCGACGTGGTCGAGGGCAAGGCCGGCGCGACGCTGGTGATCGGCGGCGACGGGCGTTTCCTCAATCGCGAAGTGATCGGCAAGGCGATCCGCATGGCCGCGGCCAACGGCTTCGCGCGCGTCGTGGTGGGGCAAGGGGGCATCCTCTCGACCCCGGCGGCGTCGAACCTGATCCGCCGGCGCGGCGCGATCGGCGGACTGATCCTGTCGGCGAGCCACAATCCGGGCGGCCCCGACGAGGATTTCGGGATCAAATATAATATCGCCAACGGCGGCCCCGCGCCCGAGGCGATCACCGACGCGATCTTCCGCCGCACCACGACGCTCGACAATTATCGCATCGCCGCCGCGCCCGATGTCGATATCGACACGCTCGGCACCAGCGAGGTCGCGGGGATGACGGTCGAGGTGATCGATCCGGTTGCCGATTATGCCGATCTGATGGAGCGGCTGTTCGATTTTCCCGCGATCCGCGCCGCCGGCCTCTCGATGGCGTTCGACGCGATGAGCGCGGTGACCGGCCCCTATGCGGTCGAGATATTCGAACGCCGGCTCGGCTTCGCGCCGGGCACGGTGCGCAACGCGGTGCCGCTGGAGGATTTCGGCGGGCATCACCCCGATCCCAATCTCGTCCATGCCCGCGCGCTCTATGACGCGATGATGGCCCCCGACGCCCCCGATTTCGGGGCCGCCTCGGACGGCGACGGCGATCGCAATCTGATCATCGGGCGCGGGATCTTCATCACCCCGTCGGATAGTCTGGCGATGCTCGCCGCCAATGCGCAGCTCGCGCCGGGCTATGCCGTCGGATTGAAGGGCATCGCGCGCTCGATGCCGACCAGCGCCGCGGCGGATCGCGTCGCCGCCGCGCTCGGCATCCCCGCGTTCGAGACCCCGACCGGGTGGAAATTCTTCGGCAATTTGCTCGACGCCGGGATGGCGACGATCTGCGGCGAGGAAAGCGCCGGCACCGGATCGGATCACGTCCGCGAGAAGGACGGGCTATGGGCGGTGCTGCTGTGGCTCAACATCCTCGCCGCGACCGGCCGCTCGGTGGCGGAGATCGCGCGCGAGCATTGGGCGCGCTTCGGCCGCAATTATTATGCGCGGCACGATTATGAGGGCGTCGACAGCGCCGCCGCCGATGCGCTGATGCGCGATCTGCGCGCCGCGCTCGATACGCTGCCGGGCCGCGGCTTCGGCGCGCTGACCGTCGTCGAGGCCGACGATTTCGCCTATCGCGATCCGACCGACGCCTCGGTCAGCGCGCATCAGGGCGTGCGGGTGCTGTTCGAGGGTGGCAGCCGCGTCGTCTTCCGCCTGTCGGGCACCGGCACCAGCGGGGCGACGCTGCGCGTCTATCTCGAACGCTACGAGCCCCCGGTGGGCGATCTGGCGGCGGAGACCGGGGCGATGCTCGCCGATCTGGTCGCCGCGGCGGACGCGATCGCGGGGATCACGCGGCACACCGGGCGGACGGCACCGGACGTTATCACCTGACCTTCCTTCTCCCCTCCCTTCACCAGGGAGGGGAGCAGTTCAGCGTTGCAATTCGGCTGCGCCCTCCGATGCAGTCGATATCCCCCCCAGCATCACCGTTTCGATCACCTCGCACACCCCGTCGATCGTCATCCGCGCCGGGCGGAACCATTCGGTCACCCCGTTCATCGAATCGAGCAGGAACGAGACGAACATCGTCCCGTCGATCGACGCGGCGAATTCGCCCGCCGCCAACCCGCGATCGAACGCGGCGAACCAGATCTTGGCATAGGCCAGCCGGCTGTTGCGCGGGCTGCGCTTCATCACCGGGGGCAGATATTCGTAGATCCGCAAATAGGTATTCGCATCGCCCTCGGGATCGAGGAAGCAGGCGACGTGCGCGCGGATCATCGCGCGCAATTGCTCGGTCACCGATGCCGTTTCGCCGAGCGCGTCGACCGCCGCGGTCACCGCTTTGGTCAGCCGTTCGATCCCGGCCTTGAGCACCTCGTCGAGCAATTCCTCCTTGGAGGAGAAATGATAATAGACGCTGCCCGCCTGCAATCCGCTCAGCGCGGCGATGTCGCGCAGCGAGCAATCGGCATAGCCCTTTTCAGCGAAGCGCCCCGCCGCCGCCGCGAGGATCGTCGCGCGGGTGACATCGCGTTTCTTCAGCCGCTTCGGCGCGGTGTCGGACACTTTTCCTCCCTTCGGGTCCCGGCCGGTGCCGTTGACGTCGCACGACATAAAAGTCCAACGGTTGTTAGAAAATTCGCCGAAGCGAGTCGAGCGGCAGAGGAGCGGGCAGAGATGGATTATTCGCTGAGCGCCGACCAGCAGGCGATCATCGCCGCGGCGGAGAAGATCTGCGAAAAGTTCGGTCTCGATTACTGGCTCGACCGCGATCTGCACGGCGGTTTCCCCGAGGATTATTTCCAGGAGGTGGCGCGCGGCGGCTGGCTCGGCATCGCGATGCCGGAGGAATATGGCGGCGCGGGGCTCGGCATCACCGAGGCGGCCTTGTTCCTGCGCACCATCGCCGCCGGGGGCGGGGCGCTGGCGGCGGCTTCCGCGATCCATATGAACATCTTCGGGCTGCACCCGGTGGTGCTGTTCGGCACCGAGGAGCAGAAACGGCGGATGCTGCCGCCCTTCACCCGTGGCGAGACCAAGGCGTGTTTCGCGGTCACCGAGCCCGATACCGGGCTCAACACCACCCAGCTCAAGGTGAAGGCCGAGCGCAGGGGCGATATCTATTACATCTCGGGGAAGAAGGTGTTCATCTCCACTGCGCAGGTGGCGGATCATATGCTGATCCTCGCGCGCACCACCCCGATCGACCAGGTGACGAAGCGCAGCGACGGGCTGAGCCTGTTCTACACCCGGCTCGATCGCGATTTCGTCGACGTGCGCGAGATCGAAAAGATGGGGCGCAAGGCGGTCGACACCAACGAATTGTTCATCGACAACCTCCCCGTGCCCGCCGCCGACCGCATCGGGGAGGAAGGCAAGGGGCTCGATTACATCTTCCACGGGATGAACGCCGAACGCTGCCTGATCGCGGCGGAAGCCGTCGGGATCGGGCAGGGCGCGCTGCGGCTCGCGACGCAATATGCCAAGGATCGCGTCGTCTTCGATCGCCCGATCGGGATGAACCAGGGCGTCCAGCACCCGCTGGCGCAAAGCTGGGCCGAGCTCGAGGCGGCGAACCATATGGTGATGGCCGCCGCCAGCCTGCTCGACAAAGGGCTGCCGTGCGGGCCGGAGGCGAACGCCGCCAAATTGCTCGCCTCACAGGCAGGGATGAAGGCGTGCCAGACCGCGATCCTCACCCACGGCGGCTATGGCTATGCCAAGGAATATCACGTCGAGCGCTTTCTGCGCGAAATCTGGGTGCCCTATATCGCGCCGGTCAGCCCGCAACTGATCCTCAGCAATATCGCCGAGCGCAAACTGGGGCTGCCCAAATCCTATTGAGTAACCCTTCCCGTCATTCCCGCGACGGGGGGAATCTATTCTCGCAGGCCTAGCGAAAGAATCGCGACCGCAGCGACAATGGATTCCCGCCTTCGCGGGAATGACGGAAGAGGCTTCTTCAGCTGTACCGGGCCATCAGCGCCATCGCCTGCGCGCGCGCTTGATCGGCGAGGCCGGCGGCCTGCTCCGGCCGGAGATAGACGAACACGCCGAGACCGATCGCCAGCAGACAGATTAGCGCCAGCGCGACCGGCCAGCGCGATCGGCGCGGTTCGGGGGCATAGCGTGCGTCCGCCTCGGGATCGTCGGCGAGCACCACCGTCGGGACCGGCGGGCTGGCGGCGAAGTGGAGCTCGCTCGGCGCTTCCCCCGGGAAATCCCCGTCGCCGCCGGGATCGGCGCGCCCGACATGCCCGGTCAGCAGATGTTTTTCCGCCGCGATCGCCGCCTTCTCGCGCGCGATATGCTCGGCCACCGCCTGATCCTGGGCGGTTTCATACCCCTCGCTGCCGAGCGTCGCCGCCGCGAGGCTTTCCATCTCGGCATCGAGATCGAGCAGGCTGTCGAGCGCCGCCATCGCGCCGCGCCGGTCGGCGCCGTGGAGCGCAAGCTGCAGGCGCAGCAGCGTGACCTGGCTCGCGCGGGCGAGCTGCAGCCCGATATGAAGCTGTTGCGCGCGCTCGCCCTCTTCGAGCTTGAGCAATTGCCGCGCCAGCGGCCCCATTGCGGCCTGATCGTTCACCGCTTGTGTCCCTTGCGTCATCGTAGGAGACAATAGATTGGAAGCACGGGCGAAAGAGAACCGCGATTGGCCCGGCCGTGAGAAGATCGCGCCGGGCCGCTCGGCGCGAAGCGAAAAGGGAATGAAGATGAAGCTGGCGTGGCGGACGTTGCCCAAAGCAGCATTTTGGCTCGCGGGCGCGCTCGCACTATCCGGCGCGGCGGTCGCGGCGCCCGATGCGCCGGCGCTCGCCGGGCATTATTATCTCGAAGGCGTGATGGAGATCGGATCGGAGCTGTTGTTGCTGCCCGATCATCGTTTCCAATGGTATCTGTCCTATGGCGCGATGGATGTCGATGCGACGGGGCGCTGGAGCGCCGATGGCGACAAGGTGACGCTGACCGCCGAATCCGGCGGCGACGAGCGCCCGGCGTTCGACAAGCTCGAACTCGAAGTGGCGCCCGACGGCAGCCTGCATCGCCCCGGCGATACCAAGGGCGCCTATCGCCGCCACGACGACCCGCGCTGAGGCGGCCAGTCGCATCGGGCCGGCCCCGCCCGTGACGCGCCGAGCCGGGCGACGAACAATTCGCCCGATTTGCCGGCGCCCGCATCGCGCGAGAAGACGAAGCTGCGCCCGTCGCGCGCGATCAGCGGGCCGATCTCGGTGCCATTGGCGTTGACCGTCGGCCCGAACCGCCCGGCGCGGCGCCACCCCGCGGGCGTGTGCTCGATGCGGAACAACCCCTTGTCGGTGGCGAGAACGCCCCATTTGCCGTCCGGCGCGGGCGCGAACTCATATTCGGCGTCCGCCGTGTTGATCGCGGGGCCGGCATTCTCGACCGTCCAGCGCCCGTCGGCCGCCTGGCGCGCGCGCCAGATGTCGTCCTTGCCCAGCCCGCCGGGCCGCCGCGACCCGAAATAGAGCCATCCGTCGGGTGCGACGCGCGGAAACCATTCGGCATCATCCGAATTGACCGGCGCGGGCAGCTTTTCCGGGGCCTCCCACCCGCCGTCGCGGGCGCGGCTGACGCGCCAGATATCCAGCCCCTTGCTCGCGGCGCTGCCGGTCGCGCGGCTGGAAATGAACCACAGGGTGCGGCCGTCGCGGGTGAACCACGGATCCGCCTCGAGCCCGGCGGCGGCGGTCGGCGCGGGCGTGGCGGCGGTCCATCGGTTGCGTACGCAGCGCGACACGTACAGCCGCCAGCCGGAAAAGCCGGCGTCGCTGCGCACGAACCAGAGATCGCCTGTTAGCGGGTCGATCGCCGGATGCGATTCCCACATCGCGCTGGAAATGCCGGGAAGATCGAGCTGGCGTACCTCGGGCGCGGCGGGTGCGGTCGCTGCCGCCGCAAGCATCATCACCGCGGATCTCATCATCGCATGAACCCCATCGTTCGATCGGGAGCGAAGCATAATCCCGCCCGCACTGATAGAAACGCATGATGTCCATCCCCGAACCGGTCGCGTGCGATGCCAGTCGTCGAGAAGTCGGCGCCGCGGCGCTGATCGCGTTCGGGGCGTGCTTCCCCTGGCCCGTCGGCCTCAGCTTTACCGGGAGACGCTCCATGCCCGCGATCACCTGCTTCATCCGTTACGAGATCGATCCCGCGCGTCGCGATGCCTTTCGCCGCTACGCCGAAAACTGGGCGACGATCATCCCGCGCGCCGGGGGCAAGTTGATCGGCTATTTCCTCCCCCACGAAGGCACCAACGACATCGGCTGGGGGCTGATCGCGTTCGACAGCCTTGCGGCCTATGAGGCATATCGCGCACGCCTGCGCGACGACCCTGAAGCGAGGGCGAATTTCGCCTTCGCCCAGTCCGAAAAGATCATCCGGCGCGAGGAACGCACCTTCGTCGAAAATGTCCAGGCGACGATGTTGCACGGCGGCTGAGCGAAACGACATTTTCCCGTCTGGCAATCTCGTAAAGCCTCGCTTATAGGCGCGCTCAGTCGATCCATTGGCCTTCCAAGCGCCAATCGGCACGCGGGTGTGGCGGAATTGGTAGACGCAGCGGACTCAAAAACTGGTTCCGCGACCAAGTGTTCGTTCGATGCGGCGAACCGAAAATCGAGTAATTTCAATTGGTTAGCATGGTGATTTTTGCGGCCATTTCGGTCTCAATTTGCGCTGGGTGCCATATAGGTGCCAAGAGAATCTCAACTGCGCCGCCTATGACGCCCAGTCGGGCGCGGGAGACGCACCTCGCAGCACTCGAAAAATAGGGCGTCACTCCGAACACCATTCGTACTTCGGGAACTGGGCCGTCAGGAGACATTCAGGTTCCAGTCGGCGGACCCCTGATAGCCGCCATTTCCCATAGCGATGAGGCGTGACGCCTCCCAGCCAACTCGCGCCGTTTCAAGACCCGCGCCAGAACGGCTGCTCTTGCCAAAACCCACCGTTCCCGCTTCATCGAGCAGATCGGCCGCCCGGGCTACCCCCCGATCGCCTGAAAGCAGACGCTAAAGGAGCTTACTTTGGAAGGTGGCAATGTAGGACCTAGGCGACTGACCGGAATCCCAAGCAAAAGTGGGATAACCAGCCGTTCGTTCATGCAGTCCTGATTCCCCCCCCGCCTCGTTGAGCCCTACGGCTCGGCATGCGAGTATCGCCGTGTTCCCGACGATTGCCATATCCTCTGATCGGCCATTCCGGCCATCGGATACTCGGCCTCGGGTTGGATGAGAAACCGGTGGACCGTCAAATGAGATCAGAGAATGGTCAAAATCGCATGATGGGGAACCATATAGGCGAAAATCGAATTTGGACATTTTCGAACAATTTAAACGCTACCAATCCGATCCATGCGAAGGCACCTTCGCCAAGTCCCAAAGCCGTCTCTACAATCTAACTTCAAATCCGACGCTCAGGAGCGGTCATGGCAATCGGAGCTGAGTCAGATGGTTAAGGTGATCGTCGTTGCTGAGGGTGATGACCTAGGAAATATCTGGCTTGATCCGGCAACACCGTTGAAGCTGGCTCGCGAAAACCAATCCCCACACAGGATTGCGATCAGCAGTCAGATCAGCGGCGCTCAAGATGGCAAATCGAGTATGCATCTGAGGCTAACGCGTACTGACGCTTATCGTCTGATCGATCAGCTGCAACTTGCACTGGCCGAAGACAGTACGGACGGGGCCGAGCCCGTAGTCAAACGCACGGAACTCGAGGCACCCCTGAATGGTGGCGTGAATACCGAAACCGGCGAGATGATTTTCTCGTTCAAGGGCAAATCCGGCCTCGAACACCAGTTCGTACTGCCATTCGATCAAAGCGGCGCAATGCTTGAGATCGTCGAGCGCGGTGCGAAAGCGGCCGGTGAATGGCACGACGCGCAGCTGACAGATGATCTAACAGCAATTCAAAAAGTCGACATTCGGCCGAGAGAGACTGAAGCCGTGACAGTGGCTGAGGACCCCATTTCAGGCCGAACCATCCTGATCATAAGGTTGGACGGCGGCCATCAATTCTCCTTCTTTCTCGACCAGAAGATCGTCGAGAAACTCATCAAGAGACAGCAGTCGCGTGCGGCCCCGTTTTGCCATCCCGCCGATCCCTGGCACTCAGTCGCCGACGATATCGAGTGGTTCGAGAAGGAATGGTGCACGCTGTACGAGCCACCGTCTGATGCGGACATACGGCGAGGGAGCGCCGCATTACGCAGACTGCTCGTAGAAGACTATTTGGGAGCGGCATGGCGCGAGTTCGGATTTAAAAAACAGCCCATTGTCTTGGGCCCAGACGTCATTGCCCTCGCCGCAAAGCAGGGTCACGAAATCGGGCGCGTCGCTGCGCTGATCGCGGGCGGCGCTACGATCAACGGTCTACAGGCAGCTATGATCGGCTTCGCACGGGTAGACCATCCCGACACCGGCGTGAGCGCGGATGCCGAAGAAGGATTTGCTGTCGCATCATTCAACATTCTTCGCGATGCGCGGAGGCAGCCAGAAGATAATGATCTGGCAGGACTCGTGAATACAAGATGGCATCTCTCGAATTATCTAGATGCCCCAGGGGCCATTCGTCGGGGAGAGGAAATACCGCGACGCGATATCGTTGGATATGTTGCAAATGTTGGAGGCGGTGTACACCTTCGTGCTACCAATAAGAAAAAGGAGAAAATTTACGCATTCGTGGAAGAATTGATCAATAAAGTTCGCGTCGACACCATGGACGGTATTTTCTTCGAGATCCTGTCCATAGGCCAGGCGATTGGGCGATCGGAGGATTTAAGGAGGTTAGCTGCGACGATCCGAGGATAGCTTCGTCGGCCATTACTTCTGCCCCACCCTGTACCGGTGCAAAAACCGGCACTTGCACCGATGCCGTCTCAAAATATCAGTCGATCTCAGCAAGGCGGCCCTCACCGGAGCGATGCGAATGTCCGCTCCTGCCGAAAGCCGGCCTTCGGCATCCGGCAGGCGAACGACGGCGTCGTCCCACGATCCAGCGATCGGTCGCGGCAGCGGGCGACCAAAGCCGGTCGCTCAAGTCAGAGCCGACGAACGTCGGGTATCGACTGAAGCTGCCATCGAACGTCTCGCGGGAAGCCAGAATCGGATGGGATGATGATAGGGGAACGGCTTGGGCGTTTTGCTGGTTTGCGCGGGATCAGACGTGGTCTCAATGATCGTCGATGAAGGCGATCATCGCGGGAACGGGCGGTCGAGCACGGCCCGGCGAAAGAGCACATGGCTGGCATTATCGAGGGCCGCCGCCGTGATGCTGCGCTCCCCAAGGCGCTGGAACGTCGCGCGCCGTAGCTGGCGATCCAGCTCGATCCAGGGCGGTCGATCGATGAGGCGCCCAAGCGATCGATCACGGACGGGAGGATCATGGCCTCAGTTTATAGGCGTGCAAAATTGCACAAGAGGCCGATCAATGAGCGATTTGAGCGATTTGAGCGATTTGAGCGATTTGAGCGATTTGAGCGATCTGAACTGATGGGGTGGATGCCCCCTTCGAGCGGCGTCGTATGATGCCGGACCGGCACCGGGAGGTGCCAAGCGAAGGAGGAGCAGATGACCGACGTCCACATCCTCGCCATCGACCTGGCGAAGCG
>NZ_JANFAU010000011.1 GCF_026130605.1 Sphingomonas lycopersici
CTCTGGTGCAGGCTCAAGGACTGGCGGCGCATCGCAACCCGGTACGACAAGCTCGCCGCTAACTACATGGCTGGCGTCTTCCTCGCTGCCGTCATCACCTTCTGGTGCGATTGAGTCCTAACCCTAGTCTGGACTCCCGCCTTGACGGAGCACAAAAGTTCCGCCGCACCGTCAAGCGGAAACCGGACCGGACGTTTCGCGCCCGATGCTATGACCCGTTTTTCCGTCGCGGCGAGCGGCGGGAACAGGTTATGTTGCACTGCACAATAAAGCTTGTCATTCCGACTCGGCTCGCGTATGTTGCATCGCAACAAGATGGAGTCGTGTGGAATGACCGACACTGCAGCCAAGCCTGATCAGAAGCCGGTGACCGGGGCCGCCCAGGCGCCTGCGAAGCCCGCGCCCGCTCCGGCCGCTGCCCCGGTCGCGACGCCGGCGCCCGTTGCCAAGGAAGCGGCGAAGCCCGCGCCCAAGGCGCCCGTCGCCGCGCCGCCGGTGGCCAAGCAAACGCCGAAGCCCGCGCCCAAGCCGGTTGCCGCCAAGCCGGCGCCGGCCGCGGTCTCCGCCCCCGTCACCAAATCGACGCCGGCGGCTCCCCGCGCGGCCGTCAAGCCGGTCGCCAAGAAGCCGGCACCCCGGGCCAAGGTCGCACCGGCCCAACCCGCGTCTACCCGCCAGGCCAGCCGGCCGGCGACCATTGCTGCAAAGGAAGTGATCATGTCCGACACGATCAAGACCGTGACCGAGAAGACCCAGGCCTATTTCGCCGAGGCCAACGAGCGCGCCAAGGGCTCGATCGAAAAGGGCGTCAAGGCGTTCGAAGACGCCAATGCCTTCCACAAGGGCAACCTCGAAGCGATCGTCGAATCGTCGAAGATCGCGGTGAAGGGCGTCGAGAAGATGGGCCAGGACGCGGCGGCTTACGCCAAGACCTCCTATGAGAAGGCGACCGAGACCTTCAAGGCGATGTCGACCGTCAAGTCGCCGACCGAGCTGTTCAAGCTGCAGAGCGATTATGCCCGCGCGTCGTTCGATGCCTTCGTCGCCGAAGCGTCGCGTTCGACCGAGGCCGCGCTGAAGCTCGCCGGTGAGATCGCCCAGCCGATCTCGAACCGCGTCGCGCTCGCCGCCGAGAAGATCAAGGTCGCCGCGTAATCCGGGGCCTCGCCCCGCAAGGGGCGAAAAGGACGAAGGGGGCGGCCGCCTGAGCGCGGCTGCCCCCTTTTTCGTCGTTAATGGTACGCGCGCGCCCTTGCCCTTGGCGGCCGGGATGCCATATTTTCACGCGATCATGCAGCGCCAAACCCCAATCCAGCCGATCCTGATGGCCGAGCGCCGCGACGATGATTCCGACGGCGGCACCGGAATCGGCGTCGCCACCCGCACGCGGACGCGCACCAAACAGCCGACGCCCTATCGCGTGCTGATGCTCAACGACGATTACACCCCGATGGAATTCGTCGTCCTGTGCCTCCAGCGCTTCTTCCGCATGAGCGTTGAGGAAGCGACGCGGGTGATGCTCCACGTCCACCAGAAGGGCGTCGGGGTGTGCGGGGTATTCAGCTACGAGGTCGCCGAGACCAAGGTCGGCCAGGTGATCGACTTCGCGCGCCAGAACCAGCACCCGCTGCAATGCACGCTGGAGAAGGCGTAAAGTCTATTAAAACAAGTACTTACGTCATTCCCGCGCAGGCGGGAATCCATTCTGGCTGGCCTATCGGATCAAGCGCAATCTCAGCGTGAATGGATTCCCGCCTGCGCGGGAATGACGGGTGAATTGATCGAGGCTCACTCGTGTGAACTTCGTGAACTTTGCCCTCCCGGTCGGCCACCACGATGAACCCCGCAGACCCCCTTTGCGCCGCGCCCGCGGTTCGATAGACGCGGGCGAATGGACCGTATCCTCATCCGCGGCGGCAACCGCCTTTCCGGCACCCTTCCGATCTCCGGCGCGAAGAACGCCGCGCTGACCCTGCTGCCCTGCGCGCTGCTCACCGACGAGCCGCTGACCTTACGCAACCTGCCGCGGCTCGCCGACGTCGACAGTTTCGGCCATTTGCTCAACCAATTGGGCGCGTCGACCGCGATCGAAGGGTCGCGCCCCGAGGATTTCGGCCGGGTGATGACGATCCGTGCCGGTCAGCTCACCTCGACCGAGGCGCCGTATGACATCGTTCGCAAGATGCGCGCATCGATCCTCGTGCTCGGCCCGATCCTCGCGCGCGCGGGCGAGGCGCGGGTGTCGCTCCCCGGCGGGTGCGCGATCGGCAACCGCCCGATCGACCTGCACCTCAAGGCGCTGGAGGCGATCGGCGCCGAGCTCGAAATGTCCGCCGGCTATGTCACCGCGCGCGCGCCCGGCGGGCGGCTCGCGGGGGGGCGCTATTCCTTTCCGATCGTGTCGGTCGGGGCGACCGAGAATGTCGTGATGGCCGCGGTCACCGCCAAGGGCAGCAGCCGGATCGAGAATGCCGCGCGCGAGCCCGAGATCGTCGATCTGTGCCGCTGCCTCGTCGCGATGGGCGCGCAGATCGACGGGATCGGCACCGAGACGCTCGAGATCGAAGGCGTCGACCGGCTCCACGGCGCGACCTATGCGGTGATGCCCGACCGGATCGAGGCGGGGAGCTATGCCTGCGCCGCGGCGATCACCGGGGGCGATATCGAACTGACCAATGTCGACGCGCACGATATGGGCGCGACGCTCGATGCGCTGCGCGACGCAGGGGTGACGGTGGTCGAGGGGCGCAAGTCGGTGCGCGTTTCGGCCAATGGCCCGCTCCGCCCGCTGACGCTCTCCACCGCGCCCTTCCCCGGCTTCGCCACCGATATGCAGGCGCAGTTCATGGCGATGCTGTGCAAGGCCGAGGGCGCGAGCGTGCTGACCGAAACGATCTTCGAGAACCGCTATATGCACGTTCCCGAACTGGCGCGGATGGGGGCGGACATCCAGGTGCGCGGGCGCACCGCGGTGGTGCGCGGGGTCGATCGCCTCGTCGGCGCGCCGGTGATGGCGACCGACCTGCGCGCGTCGATGAGCCTGATCCTTGCCGGGCTGGCGGCGGAGGGCGAGACCGCGGTCAACCGCGTCTATCATCTCGATCGCGGCTATGAGCGGCTTGAGGAAAAACTGAGCGCGGTCGGCGCCGATATCGAACGCGCCAGCGACGGGTAAGGCCACCGGCCCTCCCACGTCTGCTCCCCTCCCTCGTGAAGGGAGGGGAGCAGAAGTCACAAAGCGTCGAAATCGATCGGCTTGTGGCGATCGAGCGCGTTCGGCGCTTCGGGCATCGGATATTTGAGCCCGGTCGCGCAATTGAACAGCACGACCTCCTCATCCTCGTCGACCTCGCCGTCCCTCAGCGCCTGGCGATAGGCCGCCAGGGTCGCGCCGCCCTCGGGGCACAGCAGCAATCCGTCCTGCCGCGCGCAATCGTCGACCGCGCGGAGGATCGCCGGATCGCCCACCGCGAGCGCCTTGCCACCCGATTCGCGCACCGCGCGGAGGATCAGGAAATCGCCCACCGCGCGCGGCACGCGGATTCCCGCGGCGACGGTTGCCGCATCTTCCCAGCGCGCGGCATGCTCCTCGCCCGCCTCGAACGCGCGGACGATCGGCGCGCAGCCCGCCGCCTGCACCGCATACATGCGCGGCCGCTCGGCGCCGATCCAGCCGAGCTTTTCGAGCTCGTCGAACGCCTTCCACATCCCGATCAGCCCGGTGCCGCCGCCGGTGGGGTAGAAGATCGCCTTGGGCAGCCGCCAGCCGAGCTGCGCGGCGAGCTCCAGCCCCATCGTCTTCTTGCCCTCGATGCGATACGGCTCCTTGAGCGTCGAGAAGTCGAACCAGCGCCCCTCGGCCGCGCCCTGCCCGACGATCGCGCCGCAATCGTCGATCAGCCCGTTGACCCGCCACACCCGCGCGCCCTGCATCGCGATCTCGCGGACGTTCACCTCCGGCGTGTCGTCGGGGCAGAGCACGATCGTCTCGATCCCCGCGCGGGTGGCATAAGCAGCGAGCGCCGCGCCGGCATTGCCGTTGGTCGGCATCGCGATGCGGGTGACGCCCAATTCCCTGGCCATCGCCACCGCCATCACCAGCCCGCGCGCCTTGAAGCTGCCGGTCGGCAAGCGGCCCTCGTCCTTGACCAGCACCCTGCCCCCGCCCGCGCGCGGGATCGGGATCAGCGGGGTCTCGACCTCGCCGAGGCTGACGACATTGGCGGTGTGGCGCACCGGGAGCAATTCGCGCCAGCGCCACAGATCGGTCTCGCGTCCCGTCAGCGCATCGCGCGACAGCGCCGCCCCGGCCGCCGCGAGATCGTAGCGGACGAGCAGCGGGCGCCCGGCGCGCGACAGCCCGTGAAGCCGATCCGCCTCATAGCGCTCGCCGGTCAGCGAACATTCGAGATGGGTGACGAAAGTCGGCCGTTCGGCGACGAGATTGTCGTTCATAAGGTGCGCGGCGCTTCCGTTGTTCTCGCTTGATCTTCCTCCGTCATGCCAGGTCAAGCCCGGCATGACGAGGTTGGCTTAATCGGCCGCCTTGGCGACGCCGACCAGCGCCGGGCGCAGCAACCGGTCGCGGATCATCCAGCCCGATTGCATTTCCTGTACGATCGTCCCCGGCGCGGCGTCGGCCGAGGGCATTTCCATCATCGCCTGATGCCGGTTGGGATCGAGCGTCTCGCCCAGCGCGGTGATGCGGGTGATGCCGTTGCGCTGGAACACATTGGCCAGCTCGCGCATCGTCGCCTCAAGCCCCGCGACCAGCCCCTTGAGCTTGTCGTCCTCGCGCAGCTCGGCCGGGATCGACGCCAGCGCCCGCTCCAGATTGTCGTTCACCGACAGCACGTCGCGCGCGAAATTGGTCGCGGCATAGGCGCGCGCGTCGGCGGCGTCCTTCTCGGCGCGGCGGCGGACATTCTGGATCTCGGCCTGCGCATAGAGCGCCTGCTGCTTCGCCTCGGCGAGCGCGGCCTCAAGCTCGGCGGTGCGATCATGTTCGGCGACCTCGGGTGCGCCCTCGGCGGTTTCCGCGCGCAGATCCTCGGGAACGTCGGTATTCTCGTTGTCGGTCATTTCATTCCTGTCTGTTAGCAGCTCAACCCATCAGCCGGGCGAGCGTTGCGGCCGTGAAATCCACCATGGGCACGACGCGCGCGTAGTTCAACCGTGTCGGGCCGATCACCCCCACCACGCCGACCACCCGCCCGTCCGCCCCGCGAAAGGGTTTGGCGATTACCGAAGAGCCGGAAAGCGCGAACAATTTCGTCTCCGCGCCGATGAAGATGCGGGTCGCGTCGCCGGCGCGCGCCGAATCGAGCAGCGCGGCGATCTCCTGCTTGCCTTCGAGATCGTCGAGCAGATCGCGCACGCGTTCGAGATCGGCGGCATCGGCATCGTCGAGCAAGCGCCCCTGCCCGCGCACGATCAGCACCGGGCGGCGCCCGCCGTCCTTGCTCCACACCGCGATGCCGCGCTGGATCAGCGCGCGCGCGGTGGCGTCGAGCGCGGCTCGGCCGTCGGCCAGCTCGCGCTCGACCCGCGCCCGGGCGTCGGACAGCGTGAGCCCCGACAAGGTCGCCGACATGTAATTGCCCGCCTCGATCAGCGCCGAGGCGTCGACCCCGGCGGGGAGATCGATCACGCGATTCTCCACCGCGCCGTCCTCGCTGACCAGCACCGCGAGGGCCTGGGTCGGGGTCAGCGGCACGAAGCCGATCGAACGCAGCACCTGCTCGCGCTTGGGGACCATCACCAGCCCAGCGCACGCCGACAGCCCCGAAAGCGCCGCGGTGGTGGCGGCGAGCGCCTCCTCCACCGGGCCGCCACCCGCGGCGCGCGCCTCGATCGCGGCGCGCTCGGCACGGCTCGGCTCGGAGACTTGCATCATGCCGTCGACGAATAGCCGTAAACCCAATTCGGTCGGCATCCGCCCCGCCGAGGTATGCGGCGCGGCGAGCAGCCCCATCGTCTCGAGCTGCGCGAGCACGCTGCGGATCGAGGCGGGGGACAGGTTGAGCCCGGCCTGCGCCAGCGTGCGCGAGCCGACGGGGGCGCCGCTCTCCAGATAGCTGTCGACGACGCGGCGAAAAATCTCGCGCGCGCGATCGCTCAACTCGCTGACGGGGGTAGCGGGCACCATAGCGCGGGAGATGTAGGGCGAGAGGGGCGCCGGCTCAACGGCGTTTGCTCCCTTCTTCTTCCTACCCCCCTTCCTCGTGAAGGGAGGGGCTGGGGGTGGGTGGGTATGAGGCGCGCAATCCGGTGCCCGCTCGGGCCAACCCACCCCCGCCCCCTCCCTTGTTCAAGGGAGGGGAGAAAGCGTCAGAACCCCAGCGCCTCCGCCACCACCGTGTTGACGATCCGCCCCTTGTCGACGTTGAGCCCTTCCTTCAGCCCCGGATCGTCGTCGAGCGCCGCGAGCCCTTTCGCCGCGAGCGCCAGCCCATAAGGCAAGGTCGCATTGTTGAGCGCGTGGCTGGAGGTGAGCGGCACCGCGCCGGGCATGTTGGCGACGCAATAATGGATCACCCCGTCGACCTCATAAGTGGGATTGGCGTGGGTCGTCGGGTGCGAGGTTTCGAAACAGCCGCCCTGATCGATCGCGACATCGACCAGCACCGCGCGCGGCTTCATCAGCTTGAGCATCCCGCGCGTCACCAATTTGGGCGCGGCCGCCCCCGGCACGAGCACCGCGCCGATCACCACATCGGCGGTGGCCAGCGCTTCCTCGATCGCCGCGATCGTCGAATAATGCGTGTCCGCCCGCCCCTGGAACATGTCGTCGAGCTGGCGCAGCCGGCGCAGCGAGCGATCGAAGATGCTGACATTGGCCCCCATCCCGGTCGCGATTCGCGCCGCATTGGTGCCGACCACCCCGCCGCCGAGCACGACGACATTGGCCGCGGGCACACCCGGGACCCCGCCGATCAGCAACCCGCGCCCGCCCGATACCGCGCGCAACGCGCTCGCCCCGGCCTCGATCGACAGCCGCCCGGCGACCTCGCTCATCGGCGCGAGCAACGGCAGCCCGCCCGAGGCGTCGGTCACCGTCTCATAAGCGATCGCGCTGACCCCCGAGGCCATCAGCCCGCGCGCCTGGCCGGGATCGGGGGCGAGGTGGAGATAGGTGAACAGGATCTGCCCCTCGCGCAATTGCGTCCATTCCTGCGGCTGGGGCTCCTTGACCTTCACGATCATCTCGGCGCGCGCGAACACCTCGGCGGCGGTATCGACGATCGCCGCGCCCGACTGGCGATACACCGCGTCCGACGCGCCGATCCCGCCGCCGGCGCCGGTCTCGACCAGCACCTGATGCCCGTGCGCGCAATATTCGCGCACCGCGCCGGGGGTCAGCCCGACACGAAATTCGTTGTTTTTGATTTCCTTGGGAACGCCGACCAGCATGTGATCTTCCTCCTCGTCCTGTGCCGGACGATCTATCAGGAACGCGCGCGCGGTGCACATCAAGATCGCTGCCACGCCGCCGATCGGTCACCCCACCTTGTGCCGGGCGCCACCGGGAGGCAAAGGCCGGCGCGACGGTGGAATTGAATGTCGATCGGCACCGATTGATAAGAAAAATTTAAATTCGTTAAATTGACAGCAAGCGCGTTGCGATCCTTGTATAGGCGATGGCGATGACCCCTAACGAAACAGCCCCGCCGGACACGGCTTATGCGGACGCAGCGACGCGGCTGCTGCGCGGCCGCCCCGCGACCCGCGATGCCTTGCTGCCGTTGCTCCACGCGTTGCAGGACGAGTTCGGCTATATCGCCGATGCGATGATCCCGGTCGTCGCGGCGGCGCTCAACCTCAGCCGCGCGGACGTCCACGGCGTCGTCACTTTCTATCATGATTTCCGCCGTGCCCCGGCGGGCGCGCACCTCGTCCGGCTGTGCCGCGCCGAAAGCTGCCAGGCGCGCGGCGCCGCGACGATCGAGCGGATCGCGACGCAGCGGCTCGGCGTGACGATGGGCGCGACCAGCGCCGACGGGCGGGTGACGGTCGAGCCGGTCTATTGCCTCGGGCTGTGCGCTACCGGCCCCAATGCGCTGGTCGACGGGCGCCCGGTCTCGCGGCTCGACGCCGCCAAGCTCGAGCGGATCGCGGCGGAGGTGCTGGCATGATCCGCGCCTATGTCAGCGGCGATATGGCCTCGGTCGCGCTCGGCGCGGACGAGGTGGTGGCGGCGCTCGCCGTACGCGGGGTCGAAGTAGTTCGCACCGGCAGCCGAGGGCTGTTCCGCATCGAACCGTTGGTCGAGATCGACACGCCGGAGGGCCGCATCGCTTACGGCCCGGTCGAGGCGAACGAGATCGACGCGGTGCTCGACGGCACCCACGCCAGCCGCATCGGCCGGATCGAGGATCACCCCTTCTTCGCGCGCCAGCAGCGTTTCACCTTCGCGCGCTGCGGGGTGATCGATCCCTTGAGCCTCGACGATTATGCCGCGCACGGCGGCTGGCAGGCGCTCGACAAGGCGCGCGCGTTGACCCCGCAAGCGGTGGTCGACGAGGTCAAGGCGAGCGGGCTGCGCGGGCGCGGCGGCGCGGGTTTCCCAACCGGGATCAAGTGGCAGACGGTGCTCGACACTCGATCGCCCGAGAAATTCATCGTGTGCAACGCCGACGAGGGCGACAGCGGCACCTTCGCCGATCGCATGCTGATGGAGGGCGACCCCTTCTGCCTAATCGAGGGCATGGCGATCGCCGCGCACGCGGTCGGGGCGGGACACGGGTTTATCTACATCCGCTCCGAATATCCCTTCGCGATCCGCGTGATGCAGGCGGCGATCACGCGCGCCGCGCCGCGCATCGCACCGTTCGCACTCGAAGTGCGGGTCGGCGCGGGCGCCTATGTCTGCGGCGAGGAAACCGCCCTGCTCGATTCGATCGAGGGCAAGCGCGGGCAGGTCCGCGCCAAGCCCCCGCTCCCCGCGATCGAGGGGCTGTTCGGCCGCCCGACGGTGATCAACAATGTGCTGAGCCTCGCCGCGGTGCCGTTCATCGTCGCCGAGGGCGCGCAAGCCTATCAGGCGGTCGGCTTCGGCCGGTCGCGCGGGACGATGCCGATCCAGCTTGCCGGCAATGTGCGCAACGGCGGGCTGTTCGAGGCCGGGTTCGGCATCACGCTGGGCGAGCTGGTCAACGATATCGGCGGCGGCACCGAGACGGGGCGGCCGGTGAAAGCGGTGCAGGTCGGCGGGCCGCTCGGCGCCTATTTCCCCCCCGCGATGTTCGACCTGCCGTTCGATTACGAGGCGTTCGCCGCGGCGGGCGGGCTGATCGGCCATGCCGGGATCACCGTGTTCGACGACACCGTCGACATGGCGCATATGGCGCGCTTCGCGATGGAATTCTGCGCGCACGAAAGCTGCGGCAAATGCACCCCTTGCCGGATCGGCGCGGTGCGCGGCATGGAGACGATCGACCGTATCGTCGGCGGCGGTCGCCAGCCGGGCGGGCTGGAGGCGATGCCGCAGATGCGCAACGCCGCCGCGCGGCCCCGCGACCGCGCCGCGGAAATCGCGCTGCTGCGCGATCTTTGTGATACGATGAAGTTCGGATCGCTTTGTGCGCTCGGCGGGTTCACCCCTTATCCGGTGCTGAGCGCGCTGGATCATTTTCCGCAGGATTTCGATCAGCCTGCGACGGCGCAAGCGGCGGAGTAAGCAGCATGGCATGGATCAGCGAAACCGACCTCGGCACCAAGCCGGCGCCGGATAGCGCGCGCACCGTCTCGCTCAGGATCGACGGCGACACGGTGACCGTCCCCGAAGGCACCTCGATCATGCGCGCCGCCGCGCTGCGCGGGACGAATATCCCCAAATTATGTGCGACCGATCGGCTCGACGCTTTCGGATCGTGCCGGCTGTGCCTGGTCGAGATCGAGGGCCGCGCGGGCTATCCCGCCTCATGCACCACCCCCGTCACCGAGGGGATGGTGGTGCGCACCGAAAGCGCGAAGCTCGCCAAGCTGCGCCGCGGGGTGATGGAATTGTACATCTCCGACCACCCGCTCGATTGCCTGACCTGTTCGGCCAATGGCGATTGCGAATTGCAGGACCAGGCCGGCGCGGTCGGCTTGCGCGACGTGCGCTACGGCTATGACGGCGCCAACCATCTTCAGGCGGCGAAGGACGAGAGCAACCCATACTTCGACTTCGACCCGGCCAAATGCATCGTCTGCTCGCGCTGCGTCCGCGCCTGCGACGAGGTGCAGGGCACATTCGCGCTGACGATCGACGGCAGCGGGTTCGGCTCGAAGGTCGTGGCGAGCGCCGACGAAGGCTTCCTGCCGTCCGAATGCGTCTCGTGCGGCGCCTGCGTCCAGGCCTGCCCGACATCGGCACTGATCGAGAAGACCGTCACCGACATCGGCACCCCCGATCGCGCGATCGTCACCACCTGCGCTTATTGCGGGGTCGGCTGCACCTTCCGCGCCGAGATGCGCGGCGAGCAGCTCGTGCGGATGGTGCCGTGGAAGGAAGGCAAGGCCAATCGCGGGCATAGCTGCGTCAAGGGCCGCTTCGCCTGGGGCTATGCCAACCACCGCGACCGTATCCTCAACCCGATGATCCGCGAGAGCGTCGACCAGCCGTGGCGCGAGGTCTCGTGGGACGAGGCGATCGCGCATACCGCCAGCGAATTCCGCCGCATCCAGGCGAAATATGGCACGCGCAGCGTCGGCGGGATCACCTCGTCGCGCTGCACCAACGAGGAAACCTTCCTCGTCCAGAAACTGATCCGGCAGGGCTTCGGCAACAACAATGTCGATACCTGCGCGCGCGTCTGCCATTCGCCGACCGGCTATGGGCTGAGCACCACCTTCGGTACCTCGGCGGGGACGCAGGATTTCGACAGCGTCGAGCATTCCGACGTGATCATGGTGATCGGCGCCAACCCGACCGACGGCCACCCTGTCTTCGCCAGCCGGATGAAACAGCGGCTGCGGCAGGGCGCGCGGCTGATCGTGGTCGATCCGCGGCGCATCGATCTGGTCCACAGCCCGCATGTCGACGCGGCGCATCACCTGCCCTTGAAGCCCGGCACCAATGTCGCGGTGCTGACCGCGATGGCGCATGTCGTGGTGACCGAGGGGCTGGCCGACGAAGCGTTCATCCGCGAACGCTGCGACTGGGACGAATATAGCGACTGGGCCGCCTTCGTTGCGCAGCCCGAGCGCTCGCCCGAGGCGACCGCGGCGCTCACCGGGGTGCCGGCGGCCGATCTGCGCGCCGCCGCGCGGCTGTTTGCCACCGGGGGCAATGGCGCAATCTATTACGGTCTCGGCGTCACCGAGCACAGCCAGGGCTCCTCGACCGTCATGGCGATCGCCAATCTGGCGATGGCGACCGGCAATATCGGCCGCGAGGGCGTCGGGGTGAATCCGCTGCGCGGGCAGAACAATGTCCAGGGTTCGTGCGACATGGGGAGCTTCCCGCACGAATATTCGGGCTATCGCCACGTCTCCGATCCGGCGACGCGCACGCTGTTCGAAACCGCCTGGGGCGTCTCGCTCGATCCCGAGCCCGGGCTGCGCATCCCCAACATGCTCGATGCGGCGACCGACGGGACGTTCAAGGCCTTGTTCATCCAGGGCGAGGATATCCTGCAATCCGATCCCAATACGCATCATGTCGCGGCCGGGCTGGCGGCGATGGAATGCGTCGTGGTGCAGGATCTGTTTCTCAACGAAACCGCCAATTACGCGCATATCTTCCTGCCCGGATCGACCTTCCTCGAAAAGGACGGCACCTTCACCAATGCCGAGCGCCGCATCCAGCTCGTCCGCAAGGTGATGGACCCGCTCAACGGCTATGCCGACTGGGAGATCGTCCAACTCGTCGCGCAGGCGTTGGGGCTCGACTGGCAATATACCCACCCGTCCGAGATCATGGACGAGATCGCCGCGCTGACCCCGACCTTCGCCAAGGTCAGCTATCTGGCACTCGAAGAGCATGGCTCGCTGCAATGGCCGGCGACCGATGCCGCGCCGCTCGGCACCCCGACGATGCATGTCGACGGGTTCGTGCGCGGCAAGGGGAAGTTCGTCGTCGCCGATTATGTCCCGACCGACGAGCGCACCGGGCCGCGCTTCCCGCTGCTGCTCACCACCGGGCGCATCCTCAGCCAATACAATGTCGGCGCGCAGACGCGGCGCACCGAGAATGTCGCCTGGCACGCCGAGGACCGGCTGGAGATTCACCCGCACGACGCCGAGAATCGCGGCCTGCGCGACGGCGATTGGGTGAGCCTCAGAAGCCGCGCCGGGGAGACGACGCTGCGCGCGCTGATCACCGATCGCGTCGCGCCGGGAGTGGTCTATACCACCTTCCATCACCCCGACACGCAGGCCAATGTGATCACGACCGATTATTCGGATTGGGCGACCAATTGCCCCGAATATAAAGTGACGGCGGTGGAGGTTTCGCCCTCCAATGGGCCGAGCGAGTGGCAGCGCGCTTATGCCGATCAGGCGGCGCGCGCGCGGCGGATCGAAACCGAGGCCGCCGAATGAGCGACACGATGATGTCGACCACCGATCGGCTGGTCTATATGGCCAACCAGATCGCGCGCAATTTCGCGATCGAGGGCGAGGAGGTCGCGATCGAGGCGACGCGCCGCCACATCCGGCGCTATTGGGACCCGCTGATGCGGCAACGCGTCATCGCCAGCCTTGCGGCCGATCCGGCGCAGTTCAGCGATATTGCGCGCGGCGCGGTGGAGGCGCTGCGCGACGCGGCGGGGTAAGGGAACGCTCCTCTACCACCCCGGCGAAGGCCGGGGTCCAGTTACGAACCACGCGATGCTGGACCCCGGCCTTCGCCGGGGTGGCAAGAGATTTGCGGCATTCCATCCCCGGGTCTCGCAACGCGATACAAGCTACGCTTGACCCCGCCCATGCCGCGTTGCAGCATCGCGGGTCATGGCAGCCCTCCCTCCGATCACCAACAACCCTGACGTGCGCTATCTCGGCCGCGTTCTGGGCGATGTCATCCGCGCGCTCGGCGGGGAGCGGCTGTTTACCGCGACCGAGACGATCCGCTCCGCCTCGGTCGAGCGGCATCGCGCCGGGGGGCCGCCGGTCGATCACCACCTCGAGGCGCTGTCGCTCGACGAGACGCTCGATTTCGTCCGCGGCTTCATGTTGTTCTCGATGCTCGCCAACCTCGCCGAGGATCGCCAGGGCGTCGCCGCCGAGGAAGGCGCCGATGTCGCTGCCGCGCTCGACCGGCTGACGCGCGACGGTGTCGACAAGGCGGCGGTCGCGGCATTGCTCGAACAGGCGTTGGTCGCGCCGGTGCTCACCGCCCACCCCACCGAGGTGCGGCGCAAATCGATGATCGACCACCGCAACCGCATCGCCGCGCTGATGGCGCTACGCGACCGCGGGGTCGAGACGACCGCGGACGGCGATCAGGTCGACGAGGCGATCGTGCGCCAAGTCGCCCTGCTGTGGCAGACCCGCGTGCTGCGCCGCGAACGGCTCTATGTCGCCGACGAGGTGGAGACCGCGCTTTCCTATCTCCGCGACGTCTTCCTGCCGGTGCTCCCCGCGCTCTACCAGCGCTGGGATCGCGCGATGGGCGAGCGCGTGCCGTCGTTCCTGCGCCCCGGGAGCTGGATCGGCGGCGACCGCGACGGCAACCCTTTCGTCACCGCGCAGTCGCTCGAAACCGCGCTGGCGCGCGCCGCCGAGACCGCGATCGTCTATTATCTCGATCAGCTCCACGCGCTCGGCGCCGAGCTGTCGATCTCGCGCGAGCTCGCGCCGGTCGACGCGGCGGTGCTCGCGCTGGCCGAGGCGAGCGGCGACACCGCCGAAAGCCGCGAGGACGAGCCGTATCGCCGCGCGATCTCCGGCATTTACGCCCGGCTCGCGGCGACCCACCGCGCAATCACCGGGCGCGACGCGCCGCGCCCCGGCGCGATCGATCGCGAACCCTATCCCGGCCCGGCCGAGCTGCGCGCCGATCTCGTCGCGCTCGCCCGTCCGCTTGCCGCGGCCGGCGGGGGCCTGCTCGCCTCGGGCGGGGCGATCGGCCGGCTGATCCGCGCGGTCGAGGTCTTCGGCTTCCACCTCGCGACGCTCGACATGCGGCAGAACAGCGCGGTCCACGAGCGCGTCGTGGCGGAGCTGCTCCAGCGCGCCGGGGTGTGCGACGATTATGCCGCGCTCGACGAGGACCAGCGCGTGATGCTGCTGCGCCACGAACTCGCCAGCCCGCGCCCGCTCGTCACCCCTTATGCCGATTATTCGGAGGAGACGCAGGGCGAGCTCGCGATCGTCCGCGCGGCGGCAGCGGCGCATGCGCGCTACGGATCGGCGTGCATCCGCCAATATATCGTGTCGATGACCAAATCGGTCTCGGACCTGCTCGAGGTCAATCTGCTGCTCAAGGAAGCGGGGCTCTATCGCCCGGGCGCCGAGCCCGAGGCGGCGATCATGGCGGTGCCGTTGTTCGAGACGATCGAGGATCTGGAGGCGGCGCCGGCGATCATGGCCGAGTGGTTCGCGCTCCCCGAAAACCGCGCGACCATCGCCGCGCGCGGGCATCAAGAAGTGATGATCGGCTATTCGGATTCGAACAAGGACGGGGGTTACCTCACCTCGACCTGGCAATTGTCCAAGGCCTCGACCGCGCTCAAGCCGGTGTTCGAGGCCGCGGGGGTGGGGATGCAGCTGTTCCACGGGCGCGGCGGCGCGGTGGGGCGCGGCGGCGGATCGAGCTACGCCGCGATCCTTGCCCAGCCGCCCGGCACGGTGCAGGGCCGCATCCGCATCACCGAACAGGGCGAGGTGATCGCGGGCAAATATGGCACGCGCGAAAGCGCCGCGACCAATCTGGAGGCGATGGCCTCCGCCACGCTCGTCGCCAGCCTCGAACCGCCGCAGCTCTCCAACGCCGAGAATGCGGCGTTCGGCGCGGCGATGGACGCCTTGTCCGACACCGCCTTCGCCGCCTATCGCGATCTGGTCTACGGCACCGAGGGGTTCACCACCTTCTTCCGCCAGATGACGCCAATCGCCGAAATCTCCGGGCTCAAGATCGGCAGCCGCCCCGCCAGCCGCACCAAGAGCCAGCGGATCGAGGATCTGCGCGCGATCCCCTGGGTGTTCAGCTGGGCGCAGGCGCGGGTGATGCTGCCCGGCTGGTATGGCGTCGGCCACGCGATCGCCGATTTCGCCGACAAGCCATTGCTCGCCGAAATGGCCCAGGGCTGGCCGCTGTTCGCCGCGACGCTCGCCAATATGGAGATGGTGCTCGCCAAATCGGACATGGGGATCGCCGAGCGCTATGCCGGGCTGGTCGAGGATGAGGATCTGCGCACGCGCGTCTTCACCACGATCCGCGACGGCTGGCGGCGGACGCAGGACGGGCTGCTCGCGATCACCGGTCAGGCGCGGTTGTTGGAAAAGCACCCCGCGCTGGAGGCGTCGATCCGCTTGCGGCTGCCCTATATCGAGCCGCTCAACCTACTCCAGATCGAGTTGATGCGGCGGCACCGTGCGGGTGAGACCGATGATCGGATCGGCCAGGGCATCCTCCTGTCGATCAACGCCATCGCCACCGCGCTGCGTAATTCGGGGTAACCCGCCCCACGCACGAAACCGTTCGGGCTGAGCTTGTCGAAGCCCTGCACTTTCTTCCGATGAAGAAGGGCAGCCCTTCGACAAGCTCAGGGCGAACGGGAATGGGGTAGTCCGCCGCCTTATTCCCCCACGAACGGTGCCGCCACCTCGCGCGGCACGCGCATCAGGCGGCCGCTGGCGCGATCGATCAGCGCCCAGGTGGTGGTGCCTTCCACCTTCACCCGTCCGTCGGCCCCGGTGAAGCGAAAGTGCCGGTCGAAGCGCGCGCCGCGGGGGGGATGCGGCACCCAGGTCTTGCCGACCGTCTCCTCGCCCTCGGCGAGATTGCCGCGATAGTCGATCTCGTGGCGCGTCACGACCCACACATAGGCCGCCCGATGCGCCGCCGGCGCAACCGCCTCCCAATGCGCCACCGCCAGCTCCTGCACCCAGCGCACCCACACCGCATTGTTGACGTGCCCCAGCTCGTCGATGTCGGCCGGGGTAGCGCGGAAGATGCGGGTGAAGCCGGTCATTGCCGGCGCCAATAGCGGATGCCGAAAAACGCGCCGGTGACGAGGATCGCGCCGCCGAGAATCAGCAACAGGCTGTGCGTATCGGGCACGAGCCGTCCCATCAGCCGCTCGAAACTATGCCCGGCAAGATAGCCGATCGCCGAAAAGGCGATTCCCCAGACGATCGCCGAGACCAAATTGACCGTCACGAAAGTGCGCGTCGCGACATCGGTGGTGCCGATCGCGATCGGGCTGACCGTGCGGAAGCCGTAGATGAAGCGGAAGGCGAAGATGAATCCGATCGGGTGGCGATGGAAAAAGTCGATCGCCTTGGCGAACGCCGGCTTCTCATAGGCGCGACGCACCACGCGGTGATCGTGGAAATGTCGCCCGACGAAGAACCAGATCTGATCGGCGGCGAACGACCCCAGCGCCGCCGCGGCCATCGCCCCCGCCAGCGGAAACAGCCCGCGGTGCGACAGCAGCCCGCCGGCGACGACCACCGTCTCCCCTTCCAGCCCCGCACCGAGAAACAGCGCCAGCAGGCCGTATTTGGCGACGATGGCCTCGACCGTCACCGCGCGTCGTCCACGCCCAATTGCCACAGCACGAAGCTATGCTCCTCGGCGGCTTCGTAGAGGCTGTCGAACCGCCCCGATTTGCCGCCGTGCCCCGCGCCCATATTGGTCTTGAGCAACAGGATATTGGCGTCGGTCTTGGTCGCGCGGAGCTTGGCGGCCCATTTCGCCGGCTCCCAATAGGTCACCCGCGGATCGTTGAGCCCGCCCGAAATGAACAGCGGCGGATAGGCCTGCGCGCGCACATTGTCATAGGGCGAATAGGAACGGATCAGCTCGAACGCCGCCTTGTCGGTGATCGGATTGCCCCATTCGGGCCATTCGCCCGGGGTAAGCGGCAAAGTTTCGTCGAGCATCGTGTTGAGCACGTCGACGAACGGCACGTCGGCGATCACCGCGCCCCACAATTCGGGATCGGAATTGACCACCGCGCCCATCAGCTCGCCGCCTGCCGAGCGCCCGGCGATCGCGATCCGGCCCGCGCTGGTCCAGCCCTGCGCGATCAGCCCCTTCGCCACGTCGACGAAATCGTTGAAGGTATTGGTGCGCTTTTCGAGCTTGCCGTCGTGATACCATTGCTGCCCGAGATCGTCGCCGCCGCGGATATGCGCGATCGCATAAGCGAAGCCGCGATCGAGCAACGACAGCCGCCCAGTCGAGAAGCCCGGCGGGATGGCATGACCGTAAGCGCCATAAGCATAGAGATAGAGCGGGCGCGACCCGTCCTTGGGGAAATCGACCGGGTAGACGATCGACACCGGCACCAACGTCCCGTCGCGCGCGGCGATCTTGAGCCGCTCGGTGCGATATTTGTCCGCATCATAGCCCGAGGGGATTTCCTGCACCTTGAGCGCGGTCAGCGCGCCGGTCGCGGTATCGTAATCATAGACCGTTCCGGGCGTGACCATCGATTCATAGCCGAGCCGCAGGACGGTCTGGTCATATTCGGGATTGTCGCCGAGCCCGGCGGTATAGCTCGCCTCGGGGAAAGCGATGCGCTGGCCCTGGGTCGGCGTGTCGTAGCGGTGGATCGCGATCTGATCGAGCCCGTCCTCACGCCCCTCGACGACGAAGAAGTCGCGGTAGCATTCGACCCCGGTCATGTAGAAGGTCGCCGAGGGCGCGATCAGCTCCGTCCACTCCCCCGGCGCGGCGAGCGGCGCGGTGGCGAGCCGCCACATCGGATCGGTGTCGTTGGTGTGGATGAACAATGTGTCGCCGTGGGTGTCGACATCATATTCGCGCCCGGAAAGCCGCGGCGCGACGAGGATCGGCGTCGCGAAGGGATCGCCTGCCGGGAGCAGCCGGATCTCGCTCGTCACATGATCGCCGGTGCCGATGACGATCCACTTGCGATCGCTCGTCTCGGACACCGCGACGCGATAGCCCTCGTCATCCTCGTGATAGAGCTCCACATCCTCGGCCGGATCGGTGCCGAGCCGGTGAAAGCGCGCATTGTCGGTGCGCCATTCCTTGTTGGCGAGCCCATAGAGAAAGCCCGCGTCGTCCGACGTCCACACGATATCGGAGAGCATCCCCGGGATCACCTCGGGCAGATGCTCGCCGGTGACGAGATCCTTGACGCGGATCTCGAACCGCTCGGCGCCCGAATCATCGATCGCATAGGCGAGCTTGGTCCCGTCGTTCGACGGCGCGAACGCCCCGAGCCGGAAATATTCGTGCCCCTCGGCCAGCGCCGGCTCGTCGAGCAGCAATTCGTCTGCGCCGCCGGCGACGGGCTTGCGCCACCATTTGCGATATTGGCCGCCGGTTTCGAACGCGGTCCAGTACAGCCAGTCGCCGTCGCGCTGCGGCACGGTCGATTCGTCTTCCTTGATCCGCCCGCGCATCT
Organism: Sphingomonas lycopersici; assembly: GCF_026130605.1. Taxonomy (GTDB): domain Bacteria; phylum Pseudomonadota; class Alphaproteobacteria; order Sphingomonadales; family Sphingomonadaceae; genus Sphingomonas; species Sphingomonas lycopersici. Next base: position 18,531 of record NZ_JANFAU010000011.1, read on the forward strand.
CGGCGTTGATTCGCTCGGTCAGCGGCTTGAGCGGCGCCATCACCGCGTCGAAATAAGCGTTCTCCTCCTCGAGATAGCCGAGGATCTGCTTGTCGGTGATATCGGGATAGCCGGCGTCCTTCAGCCACGCCCAGGGATCGTCGATCGTGATGCCGTGGCGGGTGAATTGATGCGGGCGGCGCGCGGCGCGGGGCGGAGCGGGAAATTTCATGCCACCTCCATAACCCGCCGCCCGGCCATGTCGATGCGTTTCGACTGCCGCGATTGCAGCATTTGCAATCGTAAACGCTTAGTTTGCAGTTGCGAAAACCCGTGCTGCACTGCACAAGGGTCGGGCCTTTCAGGCATCCTCTCCTAAAAACTTTTAAGGCCGGTCGCGAGACCGGCCTTTCTTTTTGGCTGCGAACCATGCATGGAAGCCGCGCTGAAGCGCGCCGAATCATAAGAAAGATTTGGAGTGGAGCCGCCGGTTAAGACCGGCACCGGCGGAGCAACAGTGCGGGGGATCGAGCGCCACTGCCGCACGGCCGCTCTCCCCCGTTTACGATTCTCCTGACATTCGAATGCTCTGCGCAACGCAGGCTGTACTATCCTCCGTTCGGGCTGAGCTTGTCGAAGCCCTGCACTTTTCTGCACGCGAAGAAGGACAGCCCTTCGACAAGCTCAGCGCGAACGGAAAGGACGGTCCAGCGAATCGCCCCGATCTTTGGCGTGGATCGTCCCCGCCCCTTGCGTGCGGCTGCGAAGCTGCGCGATGGTCCATGCCTCGGGATCACAACATTGGGGAATTCGCGAATGGCCGCCGGCCTAGTTGCGTTGCTTGACGATATCGCTGCACTCGCGAAACTCGCCGCTGCCAGCCTCGACGACGTGGCCGGCGCCGCCGGGCGTGCCAGCGCCAAGGCGGCGGGGGTGGTGATCGACGATGCCGCGGTCACCCCGCGCTACGTCGTCGGCCTCTCCCCGGCACGCGAGTTGCCGATCATCGGCAAGATCGCGCTCGGCTCGCTCCGCAACAAGCTGGTCTTCCTCCTCCCGGCGGCGTTGCTGCTCGCGGCGTTCGCGCCCTGGGCGATCACCCCGATCCTGATGGCCGGCGGCGCCTTCCTGTGCTTCGAAGCGGCCGAGAAGGTGATCGAGGCGCTGTCCGGTGCGCCGCACGACGCGACCACGGTGGTCACCGCCGACGCGCAGGAGCTGGAGGAGCGCCAGGTGGCGGGCGCGATCCGCACCGATCTGATCCTTTCGGCGGAGATCATGGCGATCGCGCTCTCCTCGCTTGCCGATCAGCCGCTGGTCAATCAGGCGATCGCGCTGGCGGTGGTCGCGGTGGCGATCACCGTCGGCGTCTATGGCGTCGTCGCGCTGATCGTGAAGATGGACGATATCGGCCTCGCGCTCGCCCGCCGCCCCGGTGCTGCGCTGCAAAAGATCGGCCGCGGGCTGGTCGCGGCGATGCCGATCGTGCTGTCGCTGATCTCGCAGATCGGGGTCGCCGCGATGCTGTGGGTCGGCGGGCAGATCATCGTCCACGGGCTCGAGCAATTCCACCTCACCCCGATCCCCTTATGGGTGCATCACGCGGCCGAGGCGGCGCGGCACGCGCTGGGCGGCGTCGCGGCGTGGCTCGTCAGCGCCTTCCTCTCGGGCGTGGTCGGGCTTATCGTGGGCGGCATCATCGCGGGCGTGCTTCACCTCATCCCGCGGCGCCATTGATCGAGAATCGGAAAGCAGCTCTATGTCGACTTATTCCGCCCGCCTCGCTGCGCTCCGCGAGCAGCTTGCCCGCCAGCGCCTCGACGGCTTCATCGTGCCGCTGACCGACGAGCATATGAGCGAATATGTCGGCGCTTATGCGCAGCGGCTCGCGTGGCTTACCGGTTTCCAGGGATCGGCGGGCACCGCAGCGGTGCTGCCCCAGGACGCCGCGATCTTCACCGACGGGCGCTATACGCTCCAGGTGCGCGAACAGGTCGACGGCGGCGACTGGCAGTTCGTCGGCGTCCCCGAGACGAGCGTGTCCGAATGGCTCGCGGGGCATGCGGCGGACGGCGCGCGGATCGGCTACGACCCGTGGCTCCACACCCGCGCCTGGGTGGCAGAGGCATCGGCCGCGCTGGCCAAGGTCGGCGCGACTTTGGTCCCCGTCGACACCAACCCGATCGACGCGATCTGGCCCGACCGCCCCGCCCCGTCCGACGCGACGCTCTCGGTTCACGACAACCAGCTCGCCGGCCGCTCCTCCGCCGAAAAGCGCGCCGAGATCGCCGACTGGCTCGCCGCGCAAAAGGCCGATGCGGTGGTGCTCGCCGCGCTCGATTCGATCGCCTGGCTGCTCAACGTGCGCGGCAGCGATGTCGCGCGCACCCCGGTCGCGCTGGCCTATACGATCGTCAATGCCGACGGCACCGCGGATCTGTTCGTCGCGCCGGAAAAGGTGACCGATGCGGTGCGCCAGCATCTCGGCAATGCGGTGCGGATCCACGATCGCACCGCCTTCGCCCCCGCGCTCGGCGCGTTCGCGGGCAAGACGGTGGCGGTCGATCCCGCATTGTCGGTCGCGGCGATCCCGCTGGCGATCGAGGCGGCGGGGGGCAAGGTGGTGTCGCTGCGCGATCCCGTCGTGATCCCCAAGGCATGCAAGAACCCGGCGGAGATCGCCGGCCACCACGCCGCCAGCCTGCGCGACGGCGCGGCGCTGACCCGTTTCCTGCGCTGGATCGCGGCGGAGGCGCCTAAGGGCGGGCAGACCGAGCTTTCCGCCGCCGCCAAGCTGCAGGAATTCCGCGCCGAGACCGGATTGCTCAAGGATCTGTCGTTCGACACAATTTCGGCGACCGGCGCGCATGGCGCGAGCCCGCATTATCACGTCACCGAGGAATCGAACGCGCCGATCGAGCTCGGCCAGCTCTATCTGATCGATTCGGGCGGGCAATATGCCGACGGCACCACCGATCTGACCCGCGTCGTCCCGATCGGCACCCCGACCGCCGAGATGCGCGATCGCTTCACCCGGGTGCTCAAGGGGCATATCGCGCTCGCCACCGCGGTCTTCCCGCACGGCACGACCGGGCAACAGCTCGATGCGCTGGCGCGGCTGCCGCTGTGGCAGGCCGGGCTCGATTATGCGCACGGCACCGGGCACGGGGTCGGCAGCTATCTGTCGGTCCACGAAGGCCCGGCGCGGATCGCCAAGCCGAGCTACGGCGGCGGCGGGCCGCAGGAGCCCTTGCGCCCGGGCATGATCCTGTCGAACGAGCCCGGCTATTACAAAGCCGGCGATTACGGCATCCGGATCGAGAATCTGCTGCTGGTGATCGAGCGCGAGATCGCCGGAGGCGAGGCGGCGATGCTGGCGTTCGAGACGCTGACGCTCGCCCCGATCGACCGCGACCTGATCGAGCCGGCGCTGCTCGACGCGGCCGAGCTGGCGTGGCTCGACGCCTATCACGCGCGCGTCGCGGCGACGCTGGGCGACGTGCTGGAGGGCGAGGACCGCGCCTGGCTGATCGAGCGGTGCCGGCGGATCGGGGCGTAACGCCTCAGACCCAAATCCAAACCGCCGTTCGGGCTGAGCCTGTCGAAGCCCTGCCCTTTTCTTCCAAGGAAGAAGGACAGCCCTTCGACAAGCTCAGGGCGAACGGGGAGTATCACGCCTTCGCCGGCGAATCATCCGGCGCCGCCGCCTCCGCATCCGGCCGACTGCGTGCCTGCGCCTTGCGTTTCCTGAGGTTGGCGCGCAGCTGCTCGGCGAGGCGGGCGGCGCGATCTTCACGGTCGTTTGCCATGAAAGCGCTATTGCGCGCGCGCAACGCCTTGACAATGCCGTCGCCCTCGTCTCTAGGGCGCCCCTGCCCTTCGGGCGATGCTGCCGTAGCTCAGTGGTAGAGCGCATCCTTGGTAAGGCTGAGGTCGTGAGTTCAATCCTCACCGGCAGCACCATTTTCCTCAGAAAACCGCATGAACCGCCCTCGCATTTCGCGAGGGCGCCGGGGCGATCGGCGCGGATCATGATTGTCCCCGGCGCCGCGCGATGGCACGGCTTCTCGACGGAGAAGACGGTGACGAGAGGATTCGCGGCGTGACATCACCCCAGGCCCAGTCGTTGTCGCTGATGCTGCGTCGATCGGCGGCGCGCCACGGTGACAAGGCCGCGCTGATCTTCGGCGACGAGACGTGGAGCTATGCCGCGTTCGATCGCATCGTCGACGAACTGGCGGCGGGGCTGCTCGACCTCGGCGTCGCCCCCGGCGACCGGATCGCGATCCTCGCGCGCAACAGCCACGCCTTTCTCGCGATCCGCTTCGCCGCGGCGCGCATCGCGGCGGTGCTGGTGCCGGTCAACGTGATGCTCGGCGCGGGCGAGATCGCCTATATCCTCGACCATGCCGAAGCGCGGCTGTTGTTCGTCGACGCCGCGCTGGCGCCGCTGGCGCGCGAGGCGAACCCCGCGACGGTCGAGGCGATCTTCATCGTCGAGGGTGACGCGCCGGCCGGCGCGCGCGGCTGGCGCGATCTGCTCGTCCCCGGCGCCGCGCCGGGCGACCGCGCCGATGCCGACGATCTGCTCCAGATCATCTACACCAGCGGCACCGAGAGCCGCCCCAAGGGCGCGATGCTCACCCATGCCGCGGTGCTGTGGCAATATCAGAGCTGCCTGTTCGATTGCGGCTGGACCCCCGATACCGTGGCGCTCCACGCGCTGCCGCTGTTCCACTGCGCCGCGCTCGACGCGATGGCCGGCCCGGCGCTCTTGTCGGGCGCGACGAGCGTGATCGCCGGCTCGCCCGCCCCCGATCAGGTGCTGCCGCTGATCGAGCGCCACCGCGTCACCTCCTTCTTTGCCCCGCCGACGGTGTGGATCGCGCTGCTCCGCTCGCCCTTGTTCGCCGCGCACGACCTCTCGTCACTCGCCAAATGCTATTATGGCGCGTCGATCATGCCGGTCGCGATCATCGAGGAGCTGGCGGCGCGCTTCCCGGGCCTCCGGCTATGGAACCTCTACGGCCAGACCGAGATCGCGCCCGTCGCGACCGTGCTGGGGCCGGCGGATCACGCCACCCGCCCAGGATCGGCCGGGCGCCCGACGCTCCACGTCCTGACCCGCGTGGTGGATGACGACATGCGTGATGTGGCGGTGGGTGAAATCGGCGAGGTGGTGCATCGCTCGCCGCAATTGCTGACGGGTTATTGGCGCCAGCCCGAATTGTCCGACGCCGCCTTCGCCGGCGGCTGGTTCCACAGCGGCGATCTCGCGACGATCGACGCCGACGGGTTCATCACGATCGTCGACCGCAAGAAGGACATGATCAAGACCGGCGGTGAGAATGTCTCGTCGCGCGAGGTGGAGGAGGCGATCTACACCCACCCGCACGTCTCCGAGGTGGCGGTGATCGGGCTGCCCGATCCGCGCTGGATCGAGGCGGTCACCGCCTTCGTCGTGCGCCGCGCCGGGGCCGAGGTGTCGGCGGCCGATGTCGAGGCGCATTGCGCGACGCGGCTCGCCGGGTTCAAGCGCCCCAAGCGGATCGTCTTCGTCGACGATCTGCCGCGCAACGCCAGCGGCAAGATCCTCAAACAGCGATTGCGTCAGCTCAGCGACGCTATGGCGGGGCATGATCGCGGCTGAGCGCGTTGGGGCATTGCTCCTCGCCGCCGGGGAGTCGCGCCGGTTCGGCGCGGCCGACAAATTGCTCGCCGAGTTGCGCGGGCAACCTCTGGTGCGCCACGTCGCCGAACGGCTCGCGGGGCTCGGGTTCGGCGCGCGGATCGCGGTGTGCAGCGACGATCGCGTCGCGGCGCTGCTCGACGACAGCGGATTTCATGTCTTACGCAACGATGCGCCGGGGCGCGGGCTCTCGCATTCGCTGGCGCTCGGCATCGGCGCGCTGCCCGAGACGGTCGATGCCGCGCTGATCTGCCTCGGCGACATGCCCAATGTAGCGGCGACGCATGTCGGCGCCCTGCTGGCGAGGTTCGACCCCGCCCATGCCCCAATCGTCGCATCGGACCGCGCGGGACAACCGATGCCGCCCGCGCTGTTCGGCCGATCCTCGTTCGCGGACCTGCGCGCTCGAACCGGCGACCGCGGCGCGCGCGACCTGCTCGCCACCGCGGCACGCGTCCCGGCGGCGGCGGGCTGGCTCGCCGATATCGACACCCCCGCCGATCTGGCGCGCGCGGTGACGCTCGACGACGCCGACTGACCGACCTTCGACTGGTACAAAAGAAGCCCCGACACCGTCCGAGCACCATTGCCGAATCCGCGTGCACCGAGGCTCGGTTCGCTGCGGTAACGATTCGTTGAGGATGTTCCGTCAAAGACGATCCCGCGCGCAAACCGCATCGCGCGCGCAGTGCCGGTTCGTCGCTGGCCGACAGTAAATTTCATATTTCACAGAGGTTTAGTCATGAATACGGCATCGGCCCGTACCGTTATCCTGCGCGGCGTCAGCGCGACTGCGTTGCTCCTCGCTGCAGCGCCGGCGCTCGCGCAGAGCGCATCCGATGCCGCTGCGGCTGCACCGCAGGACACCCCCGCCGACGTCGTCGTCACCGGCTCGCGCATTCCCCGACCGCAGTTCGATACCTTCCAGCCGACGCAGGTGATCGGCAAGAACGAGATCGACAATCGCGGTTATACCAATGTCGCCCAGGCGCTGACCGAGATCCCCGCGTTCGGCCCGCCGGGTGCGAGCGCGACCGGCGCGCAATCGCCGTTCGGGCCGGGGCAGACCTTCGTCGATTTCTTCGGGCTCGGCTCGCAGCGCACATTGGTGCTGGTCGACGGCCGGCGCTTCGTCTCGTCCAACACCGCGACGATCTTCGGCCCGGTCAGCCCGGGTTCGCAGGTCGATCTCAACACGATCCCGACCTCGCTGATCGAGCGGATCGAGACGGTGACCGTCGGCGGCGCGCCGATCTACGGCTCGGATGCGATCGCGGGAACGGTCAACATCATCCTCAAGCGCGATTATACCGGGGTTGAGCTCCGCGCGCAGAGCGGCGTCTCGCAACGCGGCGATGCCCCCGAACAGCAGCTCAGCCTGCTCGCGGGCACCAATTTCGCCGGCGGGCGCGGCAATATCACCGTGTCGGGCGAATATGATCACGGCGACGGGCTGACCGCGGGCAGCCGCGCCGTGACCGAGCGCGGCTCGTTCTTCGGCACCCCGCCCGCTTCGCTCAATTCGCCCTATCGCCAGGTCGTCTATCCGGGGCAGCGCTTCACGGCCTTCACCGCCGGCGGCACGCCCTTTTCGGACGACGATTATCTCGCCGTGCGCTCGGGAATCCGCAATGCCGCGGGGCAACTGCTCCAGTTCGGATCGAACGGCAGGCTCGTCCCGCTCGATCTCGGCACGATGATGCGTCAAGGCTTCATCAGCAGCGGCGGCAACGGTTTCGACATGCCCTCGCGATCGAACCTGCTGACCGATTCGGAACGTTATCTCGGCAGCGTCCGGCTGAGCTACCAGCTTACCGACAACGTGCGCTTCTTCGGCGAGGGCTGGTACAGCCATTCGAAGAGCGTCAACCTGATCGACGAGCCCAATTACAATACGGCATTGTTCGGCCCCGCCGGCTCGCCCAACGGCAATATCGCGATCAGCCTCGACAACCCCTATCTCAGCGCCGCCGATCGCGCGACGATCGCCGCCAATCTGCCCGCCGGGCAGAATGTCTTCTACCTCGGCCGCGCGCTTTCCGATCTCACCACCGGGCGCGCGGAATCGACCGTCGAGACCTATCGCTTCGTCGGCGGGTTCGACGGGACGCTCGGCATCGGCGGGCGCGATTTCAGCTGGGAAGCCTCGGCGGTCTACGGCCGGTCGCAGATGGATGTCCGCCAGAACAAGCTGGTCGAGCAGAATTTCCGCAACGCGCTCGACGTGGTGGTCGACGGTTCGGGCAATATCGTCTGCCGTCCCGGCGCGGTGAATGCGGCGATCCAGACGATCAGTTCGACCTGCGCCCCGCTCAACATCCTCGGCTCGGGGCAGGCGAGTCAGGCCGCGCGCAACTACATCTTCGCGGTGGCGACGCCGCGCTCGGTCAACGAACAGATCGTGTTCAACGCCAATATCAAGGGCAGCGCGTTCAGCCTGCTCGGCAATGACGTGAAGCTGGTCGCGGGCTTCGAACATCGCCAGGAACGGACCCGTTTCGACCCCGGCGCTTTCTACTATGGCGAGCCGCAGCCGGATGGATCGCGCGTGCCCTATGGCCGCTCGATCCTGGTCGATCCGGTCGCGGGCAAATATCACACCAACGAGGTGTTCGGCGAAATCGTCGCGCCTTTGGTGACCGCGCAGAACGGCCTCAACTGGCTGCACACGCTCGAATTCGACGGATCGGCGCGCTGGGTCCACAACTCGCTGTCGGGGGGCGACCTGACGTGGAGCGCGGGCGGGCGCATCGGCTTCGTCCCCGACGTGACCTTCCGCGGCAATTTTACTCGCTCGATCCGCTCGCCCGCGATCACCGAGGCGTTCAACCCCGCCTCGATCGCTTATGAGGCCGGCCCTGATCCGTGCGACACGCGCTTCGTCGCCAACGGGCCGAACCCGGCGGTGCGCCGCGCGAATTGCGTCGCGGCGGGGATCAACCCGGCAACCTTCATCTCCAATTTCAGCAGCTTCCAGATCCCGGTGACCGTCGCCGGCAATGCCGACCTGCGCAACGAAAAGGCCGATAGCTGGACGGTCGGCGCGATCGTCCAGCCGCGCTTCGTGCCGGGGCTGTCGCTCGCGGTGGATTGGGTCAACATCACGCTCAAGGATGCGATCGTCACGCTCGACGGGCCGTCGATCCTCAGCGCCTGCTATGATTCGCCCGGCTATCCCAACCAGTTCTGCAACCTGTTCACCCGCGACGCCAATGGCCAGATCGTCACGATCCGCGAGGGCTTCTACAATGCCGCGCGCACCAGGAGCGCGGGGCTGCAGGCGACGCTCTCCTACCGGCTGCCGCTCGAGCGCATCGGGGTGCGCGATGCGGGGGCGATCGGGCTGGCGGTGAATTATTTCTACCGCGACACGCTCGAAACGCAGGTCGGCACCGACGATATCAAGCATGTCGCCGGGTCGATCGGCTATCCGCGCCATTCGGGCACCGCCAACCTCAGCTACGAGGGCAGTAAATTCAACCTGCTGCTGCAGGCGCAATATATCGGCAAGGGCCGGTTCGACATGGACGCCGCGCCCAATGCGACCGACATCACCGGGGTCGGCGACTGGTGGCTGTTTAACGCGACGATCGGCGCGAAGGTCAACGAGCGTTTCGGGCTGAAGCTGATCGTCGACAATCTGTTCGACGCCACCCCGCCCTATCCCGCCCCGCTCGGCAACGGCACCCGGCCCTATTTCTCAGGGATCATGGGGCGCTATTTCACCGTCGCCGCGACCGCGAAATTCTGATCGCCGCCCAACGCCGTTCGAGCTGAGCCTGTCGAAGCCCTGCCCTTTCTTCCGCGGAAAGAAGTGCAGCCCTTCGACAGGCTCAGGGCGAACGGAGGAGGTCCGTGCCTCGGCCTTCAACTATTAAGCAACGAGACGGAATCAGAACCAGATACGCGTCCCCATGACGAAGTTGACGGTGGTTGGGTCCTCGCCGTCGGCGCGCGCATAGCGGGCGGTCTGGCCGGCCTTGGCGTCGTAGGAGACGCCGATATAGGGCGCGAACTGACGGGTGATCTCATAGCGCAGCCTGAGCCCGAGCTCGGCGGTCGACAGGCCGGCGCCGGTGCGGGTCTCCGGCACGTCCTGCGCCGCGAAATCCAGCTCGACGCGCGGCTGGAGGACGAGGCGCTGGGTGAGGCGCTGATCGTAATAGCCTTCGAGCCGGCCGAGCAATTCGCCCTTGTTCGACAGGAACAGGCTGCCCCCCACCTCGAACCAGTAAGGCGCGAGGCCCTCGACCCCGACGACCGCATAGGTGCGCGAGGGATTCGGGCGGAAATCGTAACGCAGGCCGGCCTGCAGGTTGAAATAGGGGCCGATCGCGCGACTGTAGAGCGCCTGTATCTCGGCCGATTCGACCCCCTCGCGGAACGCCCCCTCGCCCTCGCTCTTGACGACGAAGCGGTTGATGTCGCCGCCGAACCAGCCTTCCGCGTCCCAGCGATAGCCGTCGCGCCCGTTGCGCGCATTATATTCGGCAAGGTTGAACATGATCAGCGAGAAGGTCTGCGCGCCCTCCTCCTTCATCATCTCGTGGCGCGCGCGCGCCATCTCCGCCGGGGAATAGACGCGATCGGCATAATGATCGCCCGGCAGTGCCGGCGCTGGCGCATCGCCCGCGGGGAGGTTGGTGCCGGTCTGCTGCGTCGCGGGCATCGCGGCCATATCATGCCCGCCATGTTCCCCGGCGGGCGCGGCCGGCTGCGGTGCCGGCATCGCGCTCATGTCGTGCCCGGCGTGATCCCCCGCAGGCGCGGCCGGTTGCGATGCGGGCATCGCGCTCATGTCGTGACCGGCATGTTCCCCCGCGGGCGTAGCCTGTGGCGTCGCGGCGGCTGGCGCAGGCGCAGGGTTCATCCCCGAATGGTCCATCCCGGCATGATTCATCCCCTGCATGTCATGCCCGTGATGCGCGGCGGGCGACGACGGCGCGGGCGTGGCGGTTTTCTTCGCCGGCACCTTCATGCCCGGCATGTCCGCCATCGCCTGATCCTGCGCGGTCGCGGGGGCGGCGGCGCACAGCGCCGCGAGGGCGAATGCGACCGAGGCCGTCACGAGCAGCGGAACGCGCCGGGTCATGCCGCGCCTCCCTTCGGCCGGACGCTGACGACGCGCATCATCCCCGCCGCCATGTGATAGAGCAAATGGCAATGGAACGCCCAATCCCCCACCGCATCGGCGGTGAAGTCCCACGACACCTTGCCCCCCGGCTGGACGATCACGGTGTGCTTGCGCGGCGCGCGATCGCCGTGCCCGGTGACCAGTTCGAAGAAATGGCCGTGGAGGTGGATCGGGTGCCCCATCATCGTATCGTTGATCAGCGTCACCCGGACGCGCTCGCCCTCGATGAACGGGATCGGATCGTGCATGTCGGACATCTTCACCCCGTCGAACGACCACATGAACCGCTCCATATTGCCGGTCAGGTGGATATCGAGGCTGCGTGACGGCGCACGCACGTCGGGGTTGCGCTCCAGCGCCATCAGGTCGCGATAGACCAGCACCTTGTGTCCGACATCCTCCAGCCCCTGCCCCGGATAATCGGTGCGATCGGCCGGCATCGGCGAGATCGTCTGGACGCTGGGATCGCGCTTGACCTGCGGCGCATTGGCGAAGTCGCGCATGCTGTGGCCGCCGCCCCCGCCATGCCCCATCGCGGCGTGATCGGCGCCCGCCGCACCGCCGCCGTGCCTCATTGCGGCATGATCCATCCCACCGGCGCTCGCGCCGCCGCCATGGCCCATCGCGGCGTGATCCATCCCCGCCATCTTCGGCATCGGCTCCTCAGCCGCGCCGGTGGCAAGCTTGGCGGAGGCATTCTGCTCGGCGGTCGTGTCGATCCCGCGCGGCGCGGCCGTTCCGCCGCCCATGTCCATCCCGCCCATCCCCATATCGGTCATATTGGCGAGCGGGCGCTTGCGCAGCGGCGGGACGGGCGCGACCATCCCGGCGCGCGGCGCGAGCGTCGCGCGCGCCATTCCCGAACGGTCGATCGCCTCGCCGACCAGCGTGAAGGCGCGATCCGCCGTCGGCGTGACGATCGCGTCATAGGTTTCGGCGACCCCGATCTGGAACTCGCCGACCTCGACCGGCATGACATTCTGCCCATCGGCCTGAACGATCGTCATCGGCAATCCGGGGATGCGAACGTTGAAGGTGGTCATCGCCGAGGCGTTGATGACGCGCAGCCGCACGCGCTCGCCCGGCGTGAACAGCCCGGTCCAATTGTCCGCCGGGCCGTGGCCGTTGACCAGGAAGGTATAGGCGGCGCCCGACACGTCGGAGATATCGGCGGGGTCCATCCGCATCCCGCCCCAGGCGAGCCGGTCCTTGGACGGCTGGTCGCGCCCGGCGAGCAGCCCGCCCAGCGTCTGCCGCTGGAAATTGAAATGCCCCGGATTGACCTTCATCCGGCGGAAGATCGCCTCGGGCGACAGCCGGCTGTGATCCGACAGGACGATCACATGCTCGCGATCGTAACGCACCGGATCCTCGCCCGCCGGATCGATCACGATCGGGCCGTAATGGCCGAGCTGCTCCTGGAATCCCGAATGGCTATGATACCAATAAGTGCCCGACTGGACGACGGGGAATTCATAAACGAAGGTCGATCGCGGCTTGATCCCCGGGAAGCTGACCCCCGGCACGCCATCCATATGGAACGGCAGGATCAGCCCGTGCCAATGGATCGAGCTATCCTCGTCGAGATCGTTGATCACGTTGAGCCGCACCTTCTGCCCCTCGCGGAGCCGGACGAGCGGCGCGGGGATCGTGCCGTTGACCCCGATCGCCGCCATCCGCCGGCCGTCGATCGTCATCGTCTGACGCGCGATGCGGAGCGTAATATCCTCGCCCGATACGGTCGGTAGCCCGGCGGATACCGGGCTCGCCCAGGCGGGCATCCATGCCGCGAGAGCGGCGGTGCCACCGGCCAGCCCGGCCGTTCGCAAAAAACCCCGGCGATCGAGGACTGCCCTATTCGTCATGCGTCTTCCCAGTGTCCAACTTACCGGCAGATACGCATGCTCTGGGCTAATCCCTCAACATTTCCATAAGTTTCGCCCGCGCGCGATAGAGCCGCGTCTCGACCGCCTTCTCGCTGATCGCGAGCACCGCGGCGCTTTCCGCCTGGCTCATCCCCTCGATCGTGCGCAGCACCAGCACGTCGCGCAGATTGACCGGAAGCGTCGCGATCGCGCGCATCGTCCGTTCGAGCGCGCGGCGGTCGTCGATCTGGACATCGGCCGGGATGCCGGGATCGGCCACCCCCACCGCTTCGTCGATCGGGCGCGCGAAGGTCAGTAGCCGGCGCACCGCGCGGCGGCGGTTCCAGTCGTGCGCCTTGTTGATCGCGATCCGCGCGATCCACAGCCGAAACGGCCGCGCGCCGTCATAGCTGCGCAGCGCGGCAAAGGCGGCGATGAACCCCTGCTGGGTCAGATCGACCGCCGCATCGGCATCGCCGGTATGCCCGCGCAGCAGGCGGAAGACGGCGTCGCGGTGGCGCCGCATCAATTCGCCATAGGCCGCCTGGCGCCCGCCGAGCGCGAGCGCGGCCAGCTCGCCATCCGAACAGCCGTCAAGATCGAGTGTCACCGTCCGTCGGCCGTGAGCGCCTTGACCACCGCCGCGTCGAACTGCACCGCCTGATCGGGCCGCAGCACGGCGCGCATCGCGAAGACATGCTCGAGCGTTTCCTTCTGGAGCTGCCCCATCTTCTGATGCGACTGGTCGACCGCCGCCGCGACCGCCGGGCCATAGCCGTGCTCGGCCTGAATCGCATCGGCGAGCCGCGCATTGTCCGCGCGCAACTCGAGCTCAAGCGCCTGTTTGCGGATCGCGAATTGCCGCTCGATCACGTCCATCCGCGCCTGCTGCGCGCTATCGAGCTTGAGCTGGTGGTGGAGCAGCGTGTGTAGCTCGCTTTCCACCGGCGCGGGAGGCGTGATGAACACCCGACCGATCCCCACCCCAGCGATCGCGGCGACGAAGGCGATCAGCGCGATCAGCAGCAGCCTCCGACGATCGCTCACCCGTCGGTCCCGAGCAATGTCGAAGGGGCAAGCGCCGGCGAGGCGCCGAGCGGATTGATCGTCGCCGCGTGGCTTTCACTCGCCGGGATCAACGACGTGACAAGACCGATCGTCAGCGCCAACCCGGCAGCGATGGCAAAAACGCTGCCCGGCAACGGCGCGCCATGCGTGCGGCGGCGCGCCAGCGCGTCGATCACCGCATCGTCGATCGCCGCCAACCGCGGGTCGGTCGGCAAGTCGCTCAGACGCTGCAGCATTCCATCGAGATTCGTCATTCGTTCCTCACACCTCCACCGACCGGTACGCAATCTAGCGAAAAATCCCTCGTCGCCAATCGGACCGTAACCGATAAGGGATGCGCGTGCGGCCCGCGTATCCGGCGTCGAATACCCCGGAGAGGTTATGAGGCCGCCGACGTCGTTCTCGACCGACATGCATCGCGTCAACGACCGGCGGGGCGGCCCGGTGCGATAAGGACGACGCTGCTGGCCGATACCCCAAGCGGGCACGCGCTGATCGTCCGCACCGTCGCATTGGCGCTCGTCACCATTACCGCGCTCGGACGATCGGCGCGCTGGATCGGCACGCTTGTCCCGCTCACCGCGCTTGCCGCGGTCGCGGTCGTCAGCCTCGCCTGGTCGGGCCATGCCGCCGCCGGCGGACTATTAGGGCTTCGTGATATGATCCACCGCGGCGCAGGCCGGGTTGGTGGTTCCCATCTTGTGTCCCCGCGAAGGCGGGGACCCAGCCTGGCCTCCCGCCTTCGCGGGAGCAAAAGGGGAAGACTTGGCGTGATCGCGATTAAAAGCGCGACGCTCTGAAGCCAGAAGATCAGCCGAGCGCGGCGAGCTTTTCCTCCGCCAGCCGGTCGAGCTCGGCGCGGCTCTTCTTCTCCGCGGCGGTCTTGAGCTGGCCGCAGGCGGCGTCGATGTCGCGGCCGCGCGGGGTCCGCGTCGGGGCGGAAATCCCCGCCTCGAAGATGATGTTCGAAAAGGCCTTGATCCGCTCGGGGGTCGAGCATTCGTAGGGCGCGCCGGGCCAGGGGTTGAACGGGATCAGATTGACCTTCGCCGGCAGGCGATAATGCCGGATCAGCCGCACCAGCTCGCGCGCGTCCTCGTCCGAATCGTTCTTGTCCTTGAGCATGACATATTCGAACGTGATCCGCCGCGCGTTGTTCGCCCCCGGATAGGCAGCGCAGGCGGCGAGCAGCTCGTCGATGCCATATTTGCGGTTGAGCGGGACGATCTCGTCGCGCACGTCCTTGGTCACGGCATGGAGCGACACCGCGAGGTTGACCCCGATCTCCTCGCCGGCGCGCGCCATCATCGGCACCACGCCGGAGGTGGAAAGCGTGATGCGGCGCTTCGACAAGGCGAGCCCGTCGCCGTCCATCACGAGCCGCAAGGCATCGCGGACATTGTCGAAATTGTAGAGCGGCTCGCCCATCCCCATCATCACGATGTTGGTCAGCATCCGCCCCTCGGGCTGGCTCGGCCATTCGCCGAGCGCGTCGCGCGCGAGCATCACCTGACCGACGATCTCGCCCGCGGTGAGGTTGCGCACGAGCCGCATCGTCCCGGTGTGGCAGAAACGACAGTTGAGCGTGCAGCCGACCTGGCTGGAGACGCACAGGGTGCCCCGATCGGCATCGGGGATGAACACCATCTCATAATCCTGCCCGTCGTCCGAGCGGAGCAGCCATTTGCGCGTGCCGTCGACCGAAACCTGCGCCTCGACCACCTCGGGGCGGCCGATGACGAATCGCTCGGCGAGCCACGGATGCTGCGCCTTGGCGATATCGGTCATCGCGGCGAAATCGGTGGCGCCGCGGTTGTAGATCCAGTGCCAGATCTGCTTGGCGCGCAATTTCGCCTGTTTCGGCTCCAGCCCGGCGTCGGCAAGTGCCTCGCGCAGCGCGTCTTTCGACAGGCCCATGAGGTCGACGCGGCCGTCGCTACGCGGCGTGAGGGCACGCGCCACGGGCACGGGATCGATGTGCCCCGGAATGGGCATGGGTGCTGCCGATGCTGTCTGCATGGCCGCGCACATAATCGACTTTGCGCCATTTTTCCAGCGGGGGACGATTCGTCCTCCTTCTCCCCTCCTCTTACTTCCCTCCCTTGTTCAAGGGAGGGGAGAAGAAGGAGCACACCCCAAAGCCGCCGCGTCGATCGCGGTCGCCGCGCCGGCGAGGGCGTAGGTATCGGCGAACGGCCGCCCCGAGGCGGCGACGCTCGATGCGCTCATGCTGCGCGCCCCGCGCATCGCCGCGACGATCGCGTGATCGGTCGCCGCGTCGGGGGACCAGGCGGCGGAATCGCGCGCCGACAAGGTGAAGCGCCGCTCGCCGATCGCCAGTGTCACGGCGGCGCCGGGGCGGATCGCGGCGCTCATGCGGATGAACACCGCCTCGCGCCGATCCTTGCCGAAGCGGCTCAGCACGCTCGCGAACGGATGCCAGCGCGACGCCGCCCCCGCCCCGATCGGCGCGGCGATCGCGAAGCAGCGCCGCGGCGCGGCATCGCGAAACGCCGCCCAGCTCTGATAGACGCCGAGCGTCGTGCGCCCCTCGACCCCCGCCGCGGCGAGCAGGAGCGCGGCGGCGATCACGCCGGGGCGTAGCCGGCGCCAAGATGCACCAGCGACTCCCGCCCGCCCTCGATCATCGTCACGGTGCCCTGCGGATGCCCGGGCAGCACCGGCGCGCCATAAGCGCCGGGCGCGGCACCGGTCATCACCCCGCGCATCACGCGGCTGGAGATGCCGTGCATGATCACCAGCCGGTCGCCGGGGTCGCTGTCGGTATCGGCGAGCCAGCCCGAGACGCGCGCGGCGATCGCGGGATAATCCTCGCCGTCCGGCGCGGGGCGCAACAGCCCCTGGGCGTCGATCACCGGCCCGACCTCCCCGACGACATCGGCATAATAGCGCGCGCCCCAGCTCCCCATCCCGATCTCGCCGAGCCGCGGATCGACCCGCGCGTCATGCCAGTCGAGCTCGAGATGTTCGGCGACGATCGCCAGCGTCTGCAGCGCGCGCCCGGTGCTCGACGCCCATAAGGTCAGTTTCGGCCGTGCGCCGAGCGTGGCGCGCAACGCTCGCCCCATTTCCTCGGCCTGGGCAAAACCGGCGCGGGTCAGCGGGGTGTGCGGCGCATCGCCCTGCAGCCGGCGCGCGGCGTTGAACACGGTTTCGCCGTGGCGGGCGATGAAATCGCGGCCGAGCCGCGGCGCGGGATTGGCTGCCATGACGGCGTCTTTGGACCGTCGCGGGGGCGCCGCGCAACGTCTTTCTCGCCCGCGTCGCGATGGGAATAATCCCGGTCCGATTCAACCCCCTGTGGCGCAAAAACAACGGATTTCCGCGTTTATCTGAGGTTCATGCAAAGCCGTACGGAAACGCCCAAATAGCCGCCGCGCCCCCAATCGTTTCGGGGACGGTTTAGTGAATGGAGTTTTTTATGCGTAAGCTCGTTTTCGCCGCTGCGGCCGCTTCGATCGGTGCCGCGCTCGCCACGCCGGCTCTGGCGCAGGGTGAGCAGGCCCCCTTCTCGGGTCCGCGTGTCGAGGCGCTGGTCGGGTGGGATCATCTGCGCGACGGGTCGGACGGTTCGACCGAGGGCCGCGACGGCTTCACCTATGGCGGCGCGATCGGTTACGACGCGCGGGTCGGCGGCAACGTCGTGCTCGGTATCGACGGTGAAATTACCGGTTCGACCACCAAGGCGCGCACCAGCGACCTGATCCAGACCGGCGACCGGCTGCGCGTCCGCGCGGGTCGTGACATCTATGTCGGCGCGCGCGCCGGCTATGTCATCTCCCCGCAGGCGATGGTCTATGTGAAGGGCGGCTACACCAACGCCCGCATCAACGCGCGTTATTTCGACGGCGTGTCGACCACCGTCGAGGACAATCGCAACATGGACGGCTACCGCGTCGGTGCCGGCCTCGAATACAATCTGACGCCGAGCACCTACATCAAGGGCGAGTATCGCTATTCGCACTACGGCAAGTTCGACAATTACGACGTGGACGTCGATCGCCACCAGATCCTGGCCGGCGTGGGCGTGCGCTTCTGATCCGACACCGGGCCGCTCCTTATCCGCCGCCCAACGGACAGCAACTCACGGGTGAATCGGATCGGGAGCGGGCCGGGACTGCGATCGTGGATCGGCGCAACAGCGAACGATCCACCGAAAAGAAGGGTCGGGGCGCTTGCTCCGGCCCTTTTTCATTGGCTAGGGTGAATTTAACTGCCCCTGGCCTCTGCCGGCGGGCCGGGGGACGATAGAATGAAGGCGACGATCGAACGCGCAACGCTCCTCAAGGGGCTGAGCCATGTGCAATCCGTGGTGGAGCGCAGGAACACCATTCCGATTCTGTCCAACGTGCTGCTCGAGGCGACGCCCGAAGGCGCGCTACGGCTGATGGCGACGGACCTCGATCTCCAGATCAACGAAAGCGTGCCCGCGACGGTCGAACAGCCCGGCGCGACCACGGTTTCGGCGCACACGTTGTTCGATATTGCGCGCAAGCTGCCCGAGGGCGCGCAGGTCTCGCTCTCCGCCGCCGACGGGCGGATGGCGATCGTCGCGGGTCGCGCGCGCTTCTCGCTCGGCACCCTGCCGCGCGACGATTTTCCGGTGATCGCCGAGGGCGAGCTGCCGACCCAGTTCGAAATGCCCGCCGAGGCGCTGAAGCAGATCATCGACAAGACGCGATTCGCCATCTCGACCGAGGAAACGCGTTATTATCTCAACGGCATCTTCCTCCACGTTTCGGACAGCGACGGCGCGCAGCCGGTGCTCAAGGCCGCGGCGACCGACGGCCACCGCCTCGCCCGCGTGACGATCCCGCGCCCCGACGGCGCCGACGGGATGCCCGACGTGATCGTGCCGCGCAAATGCGTCGCCGAACTGCGCAAATTGCTCGACGAGGTCGACGGGTCGGTCGGGGTGTCGCTGTCCGCGACCAAGATCCGCTTCGATCTCGGCCAGGCGATCCTCACCTCCAAGCTGATCGACGGGACCTTCCCCGATTATTCGCGCGTCATCCCGACGGGCAACGACAAGATCCTCAAGATCGACCCCAAGAGCTTCATGGAGGGCGTCGACCGCGTGTCGACGATCGCCACCGAAAAGACCCGCGCGGTGAAGGTCGGGCTCGATCGCGACAAGGTGACGCTCTCGGTGACCAGCCCGGAAAACGGCACCGCGGCCGAAGAGGTGTCGGGCGAATATGTCTCCTCGCCGTTCGAGATCGGCTTCAACAGCCGCTATCTGCTCGACATTCTGGGGCAGATCGACGGCGATCTGGTGGAAGTCCACCTCGCCGACGCCGCCGCGCCGACGCTGATCCGCGAGAACGACAAGTCGCCCGCGCTCTACGTGCTGATGCCGATGCGGGTGTGAGGCGAGGGATAGCGCGCAACCTCCGCCGCTCGCCCTGAGCTTGTCGAAGGGCTGCACTTCTTCCGACGAAGAAAAGTGCAGGGCTTCGACAGGCTCAGCCCGAACGGTGGAGAGGCGATCGCGCTTTAGCATCGTCCCCCATATTCGGGCCGGCGCTTCTCGAAGAACGCCGCGATCGCTTCCTCGAAATCGGGGCCGGACGCGCAGAGGATCTGGTTGCGATCCTCCATCGCCACCGCCGATTCGAGGCTGGGCGCGTCGATCGCCATCCGCAGGCATTCCTTGGTCAGCCGAAGCCCCAAAGGCGCGGTGGTCAGCATCGCCTCGATCAGCGGCGCGGCTGCCGCCTCCATCTGATCGTCGGGCACCGCGCGGCTGACCAGCCCGGTCGCCAGCGCGCGATCGGCGGTGATGAAGTCGCCGGTCAGCATCAGTTCGGCGGCGACGCTCGCGCCGACCAGCCGCGGCAGGAAATAGCTCACCCCGATATCGCACGCCGACAGCCCGATGCGGACGAAGGCGGCGTTCATCCGCGCCGATTCGCCCGCGATGCGGATGTCGCTCGCCAGCGCGATCGCGAACCCGCCGCCGCATGCCGGGCCGTGGACCAGGCTGACGATCGGCTGCGGGCAATAGCGCATCTTCATCACGATCTCGGCGATGCTGCGCTGGTGCGCGAGCCGATCGATCGTATCGCGCCGGCTGGCTGCCGCCTGCGCCGCGGTGAGATCGAGCCCGGCGCAAAACGCGCGTCCCGCCCCTTTGAGCACGATCACGCGGCAATCGCGATCCTTGGCGATTCGATCGAAATAGTCCGCCAGTTCGGCGATCATCACCTCGTCGAGCGTATTGAGCCGATCGGCCCGGTTCATCGTCACCCGGTCGACCGCGCCGCGTCGTTCGACCAGCAGCGTCTGATAATCCACGCATCCCTCCTGCCGCGGTTATTGACGCGCATTTCTACATAACTAATGTTATCCCACAATAGAAACGGGAGAGCGATGCGTGGAGCTGGGACCGGATATCGCGGCGATCGTCACCGGCGGGGCTTCCGGGCTCGGCCATGCCACCGCGAGCGCGTTGCGCGCGGCGGGGGTGAAGGTCGCGCTGTTCGACAAGAATGAGGAGATCGGCCCGGACGCCGCGGCGGCGATCGGCGCGACCTATTGCGCGGTCGACGTGATGGACCAGGCATCGGTCGACGCGGGGTTCGCCAGCGCGCGCGCGGCGAACGGGCAGGAACGCATCCTGGTCAATTGCGCCGGGGGCAGCTTCGGCCCGCACAAGACGGTCGCGCGGTCGAAGGAAACCGGGGCGATCGAGCCCTATCCGATCGACAAATATATCAAGACGATCGAGCTCAATCTGATCGGCAGTTTCCGCTGCATCGTCGGCGCGGCGGCGGGGATGATGACGCTCGACCCGCTCGCCGGCGGCGAGCGCGGCGCGATCGTCAACACCGCCAGCGTCGCAGGCGAGGAAGGGCAGATGGGGCAGGTCGCCTATGCCTCGGCCAAGGCCGGGGTGATCGGCATGACCTTGCCGATCGCCCGCGACCTGATGAGCGAGGGCATCCGCATCAACACGATCCTGCCGGGCATTTTCGACACGCCCTTGCTCGCGCGCGCCAAGCCGCAGGTGAAGGCGGCGCTGGCGGCGTCGGTGCCCTTCCCCAAGCGGCTCGGCGCCGCACCCGAATATGCCGCGCTGGCGGTGGAGATGATCCGCAACGGCTATTTCAACGGCGAGGACGTGCGGCTCGACGGCGCGATCCGCATGCAGCCGCGGTAGAGCCGCCCCGCGGACGAGCGAAAACAGAAGTCAGGAGAGGTCTCGTGAACTTCGATTATTCCGACGAACAGAAGATGCTCAAGGAGGAGGCGCGCCGCTTCCTCGCCGCGAAATGCGATGCGAGCGTGGTACGCGGCGTGCTCGACGACCCGGCGCGCGGCTATGATGAAACGCTGTGGCGCGCGGTGGCCGAACAGGGCTGGCTCGGCGCGGCGATCCCGGAAGGCTACGGCGGGCTCGGGCTCGGCCATGTCGAATTATGCGCGCTGGCGGAGGAGCTTGGCCGCGCCTGCGCGCCGATCCCGTTCGCCTCGACGGTCTATTTCGTCGCCGAGGCGCTGATGCTGTTCGGCGCCGAGGCGCAGAAGCAGAAGTGGCTGCCGCGGATCGCCGCGGGCGAGTGCATCGGCGCCTTCGCCACCAGCGAGGGCAAGGGGCCGGTGACCGCGCGCTCGATCCGCACGACCGCGAGCGGCGGCACGCTTTCGGGTGAGAAGATCCCGGTAACCGACGGCGATGTCGCCGATCTGATCGTCGTGCTGGCGAAGGACGGGCTCTATCTGGTCGAGAAGGGCGCCGGGGTCAGCGCCGAGACGCTCAAGACGCTCGATCCGACCCGCTCCGCGGCACGGCTGATATTCGATGCGGCGCCGGCCGAGCGGCTCGGCGACGAGGATGGCATTGCCGCGATGCAGGCGGTGTTCGATCGCGCCGCGGTGCTGCTCGCGTTCGAGCAACTCGGCGGCGCCGATCGCTGCCTCGATATGGCCAAGGCCTATGCGCTCGATCGCTATGCCTTCGGGCGGCAGATCGCGGGCTATCAGGCGATCAAGCACAAGCTCGCCGATATCTATGTGAAGAACGAGATCGCACGGTCGAACGCTTATTACGGCGCCTGGGCGCTCAACACCGCGGCGGCCGAACTGCCGCTTGCCGCCGCCACCGCGCGGGTCGCGGCGAGCGACGCTTTCTGGTTCGCGTCGAAGGAGAATATCCAGACCCACGGTGGAATCGGCTTCACCTGGGAGGCGGACCCGCACCTCTATTATCGGCGCTCGCGCCAGTTGAGCCTCGTCGCGGGCGCCCCCGCGACGTGGCGCGAGCGGCTGGTGAGCCAGCTCGAAACACGCAACGCGGCCTGAGGGGAGAGGAACGATGGACTTCAACGACACCCCGGAAGAAGCCGCCTATCGCGCCGCCGCGCGCGCCTGGCTCGAAACCAATGTCGCCGAACACAAGGCGATCGCCCACGCCGACGATATGGCCGCAGCGAAAAGCTGGCAGGCGCGCAAGGCGGCGGCCGGCTATGCCCAGATCACTTGGCCCAAGGAATGGGGCGGCGGCGGGGGCACCCCGATCCAGAGCGTGATCTTCGGGCAGGAGGAAGCCAAATTCCCGGTCCAATACGGTTATTTCACGATCGGGCTCGGGATGTGCGTGCCGACCGTAATGGCCTTTGCCGACGATGCGACCAAGCGCCGCTTCGTCGGCCCCGCGCTGCGCGGCGAGGAAATCTGGTCGCAATTATTCTCCGAGCCCGCCGGCGGATCGGACGTCGCGGCGATCCGTACCCGCGCGGTGCGCGACGGCAGCGACTGGGTGGTCAACGGCCAGAAGGTGTGGACCTCCGGCGCGCATTATTCCGATTTCGGGATCGTTCTCGTCCGCACCAACATCGATCTGCCCAAGCACAAGGGGCTGACGATGTTCTGGCTCGATCTCCGCGCGCCGGGGATCGAGATCAGGCCGATCCACCAGATGTCGGGCGGGTCCAATTTCAACGAAATCTATTTCACCGACGTCCGCATTCCCGATGCGCAGCGGCTCGGCGCGGTCGACGACGGGTGGAAGGTCGCGCTCGTCACGCTGATGAACGAGCGGCTCGCGGTGGGTGGCGGCGGGGGCGCGGGGCCGAAGGATATCCTCGCGCTCGCACGGGAACTCGATGCGGCGGACGGGCCGCTGATCCGCGACCCGGCATTCCGCCAGCGGCTAGCCGATTGGTATGTCCAGGCCGAGGGGCTGCGCAACACGCGGATGCGCACGATCACCGCGCTGAGCCGCGGGCAGACCCCGGGGCCGGAAAGCTCGATCGGCAAGATCATCGCCGCCAACCAGCTGCAGGATCTGGGCAATGCCGCGGTCGAGGCGGAGGATCAGTACGGGATCATCAACGATCCCGCGCTGTTGCCGCTCAAGGGGCTGTTCCAGTCCGCGGTGATGAACGGGCCGGGGCTGCGCATCGCCGGCGGCACCGATGAGATTTTGAAGAACATCATCGCCGAGCGCGTGCTCGGTCTGCCCGGCGAGATCCGCGTCGACAAGGACGCTGCGTTCAAGGATCTGCCGGTGGGTCGGTGAGCGCCGTCGTTCGCCGATCAGGCGACGACGGTGCTCACGGCATTGACGTAGATCAGCAGCGCGGCGGTGGCGAAGGAGGCGAAGCCGAAAGCGAAGGGGCGATACATGATTGCTCTCCTGTTAGAGGTGTCGGGGTCGCAGCGATCAGGCGATCGGCATCACGGGGACGGCGGCGCTGACCATCAGCGCGGC
Source organism: Sphingomonas lycopersici (assembly GCF_026130605.1). Taxonomy (GTDB): domain Bacteria; phylum Pseudomonadota; class Alphaproteobacteria; order Sphingomonadales; family Sphingomonadaceae; genus Sphingomonas; species Sphingomonas lycopersici. The sequence goes on from NZ_JANFAU010000011.1 coordinate 42,002, forward strand.
GACGAGCACGGCGCCGACGAAGCTGAAGGCATAAGCGCGGGCGGAGACGAAACGGTCGGTCATGATCCAATTCCCTTTGTGGTGGCCGCCGGTCGATCCGGCGGCGGATGCCACGGGAATTGCACGAGCCGTGCCAGTTTTTCTGGCCTAAATAAATCAATAGCTTAGCTGACGCCCGCGGGAATGATGGCAATATTCACCGCGCGCCAGTGGCGCATTTCGCCAACTTACGGCGCGATATCCACGCGGTTCCGCCCGGCATGTTTGGCGGCGTAGAGCGCGGCGTCGGCGCGGGCCAGCGCCTCCTCCTGCTGCTCCGCCCCGGTGGCGCAGGTAAGCCCGGCGGAAATGGTGATCGCGCCGATGAAGGCGTCGGTCGCGCGCAACCGCAGCCGCCGCGCGGCGATCGCGGCGCGCGCGCGCTCGACGATCGCGCACGCTTCCTCGAGCGCGATGCCGACGAACAGGATCGCGAATTCCTCGCCCCCGACGCGCGCGACGAGATGCCCCTCGCATTCCGCGACGAGCGTCTGGCTGATCGCCTTGAGCACGCGATCGCCCACCGCATGGCCGAACCGATCGTTGATGCGCTTGAAATAATCGATGTCGCACACCGCCACGACCACCGCGGTGCCGGGGACGAGCGCGGCATAGGCCTCGTCGAACGCGCGGCGGTTGGCAAGCTCGGTCAGCGGATCGTGCCGCGCGCTGTCGCGCGCCTCATCGAGCGCGCTGCGCAATGCCTCGGTCTCGCGCGTCGCCGCCTCGAGCCGCGCCTCGGCCTGACGCACGCGATCGAGCATCGCGCCGGTCAGCCGCGCGATCTCGTCCATCCCCTCGACCGCGCCCTGCCGGCGCATCGCCGCGGCGCTGGCGGCGATGTCACGCCCGAAGCCGCGCGTCTCGACATGGATCGCGCGCACCGTGTCGGCGAAATCGTCGACATGCTCCTTCGCCCGGTCGATCAGCGCGGCGGGATTGGGCTGCTCCTCCTCGGGCGCCGTATTGCGCGCCGGCGCCGGGGCGACGAGTTCCACCGTCGGCCCGGCCACCGCCTCGCCGCCGAGCGATACGATATCCTTGCGCGACAGCCGCACCCCGCCGTCGGTCAGCGTCTCGACCGCGCGCGCCAGCGGCCCTTCGGGGTCGCTCATGACGTGATAGGCGAAGGTATAATGCGCCGGTTCGGGGCTAAGCCGCTGTTCGGCAAGGAATCGGCCGATACGCTCGAACAGCCCGGGCGACGCCTCGCTCTCCAGGATTCGCTGCGTACCAATGACGCCCACCGTTCCATTCCCCCTGCTTCCACGATGCCTGACGCATGTGGATCGATCAGCTCCTGCGACCGGCGCTTATCGCCAAAGCGCTAAGAAGTGGTGACCACCGATCAGCCCGCCTTTAGCTTGCGCACCGCCTCCAGCGTCGACGAAATATGTTCCTTAGGATTCATATCACTATGGACAAAGACGACCCGCCCCTTGCGGTCGATCACGTAACTTGTCCGGTTTGTTATGTTCCGACCGTTCATCATGCGCGGCAAGGCAACGTCATAATCCTTTACCACGCGCGGGCCGGCGCTCCCCACCGCGAACTTCCCGGCGCATTCGCTCGACGAGAATTTCTGCAGGTCTTCCACCGAATCCGCCGACATGCCGATGACCGTCGCACCCGCCGCGCGGAACGACTCCAGGCTCTCGGCAAAGGCGCGCGCCTCGGCATTGCAGCCCGGCGTGAACGCCGCCGGGAAGAAATACAGCACCACCGGGCCGTGGCGCAGCTGCTCGGCGAGGCTGATCTTCACCACCTTGCCCGCCATCGCGCCACGCGTCGTGAAATCGGGCGCCTTGGCCCCCGGCGCCAAAGCGGCGCTGACCGGGGCGGCGATCGCCAGCGCGGCGAACAACGGCAACAGGCGCATCTGATATCTCCTGAATTTCTGCCCTATTCTAGCGCGAACGCGCGCGGTGCGATAGGCACGTAGCATGCCGATCCGTCAGACCGATATCGATCTTGCGCTGCGCCTCGCCGATGCGGCGGGCGAGGCGATCCGCCCCTATTTCCGCACCGAGCACGGGGTGGAGATCAAGGAGGATCATTCGCCGGTCACCCTCGCCGATCGCGCGGCGGAGACGGCGATGCGCCGCATCCTCGACGCCGAGCGCTCGGGCGACGGGATCGTCGGCGAGGAATATGGCGTGAAGGACGGCGTCACCGGCCGCCAATGGGTGCTCGATCCGATCGACGGCACCCGCAGCTTCACCGCCGGCCGCGCGATTTTCGGGACGCTGATCGCTTTGGTCGAGGACGGCTGGCCGGTCCTCGGCATCATCGATCAGCCGATCCAGCGCGAACGCTGGCTCGGCGCGGCGGGGCAGCCGACGACACTCAACGGCCGCGCGGTGCGTACCCGCGCCTGCGCCACGCTGGAAGGCGCGCTGCTCGCCACCACCAGCCCGCATGCGTTCAGCGGGGAGGAGGCGGATGCGTTCCTGGCGTTGGTCGCAGCGGTCTCCGGCGGCCATGCCCGGCAGGGGCCGGTCTATGGCGGCGATTGCTATAATTACGGCCTGGTCGCCGCGGGGCATCTCGATCTGGTGTGCGAAGCGGGGCTGGCGCTTTACGACTTCGCCGCGCTCGCACCGATCGTGGAGGGCGCGGGCGGGCGGATGTGCGACTGGCACGGCGATCCGCTGACCGCCGCCAGCGCCGGACAGGTACTCGCGATCGGCGATCCGGCGCGGACCGATGAAGTGCTGGAAGCGCTGCACGGGCACGCCCACGATCATTAGTCGCGGCCGCGACAGTCCGTTTACTAACCTAGATTAAATTTACGTCACGTAACAATCCTGCTGGACTTGGCCCGGTCCGGCCATTTAACTGCGTCGGTGAAAAACGAAGACGCTCGGAGGGCTGCGACACTAGCCGATGTTGCCGAGCGCGCTGGCGTTTCGGCCAAGACGGTGTCGCGCGTCGTCAACGAGCATCCTTCGGTCCGCGATACGACGCGCGAGCGCGTCAAGGCGGTGATCGCGGAGACCGGGTTCCAGCTCAACCTCGCCGCCCGATCGCTCGCTGCCTCGCAATCCTATCTGATCGGCACCTTCGTCGCCGATACGGCGAGCCTTTATTATAGCGAGCTGGCGCGCGGCGCGGCGCGTGCCTGCCGCGCGCTCGGCTATCATCTCGTCACCGAGGAATTTGACCAGCGCAACCCGGTCGCGGCCGATCATTACGAGCGCACCTTGCGCCAGACCCGCTGCGACGGGATGATCCTGCCCCCGCCCCTGTGCGACGATCTGGCGCTCCTCGACGCGCTGGAGCGCGACGGCGTACGCTACGTGCGGATCTCGCCGATGCTCGACCCCGATCGCTCGGTCGCCGTGTTCGCGCACGATGCGGACGGGGTTTCCCAGCTTGCCCGGCATTTGTGGGAAAAAGGGCATCGCCGCTTCGGCGTCATCAACGGCCCGTCCAACTTCGCCTCGAGCGCGACGCGCCGCGACGCGCTGATCGCCGCGGTTTGCGCGCTCGGCGGGAGCGCGAGCGACGTCACCGCCAGCAAGATGCTGTGGGACGGCACCTTCCCCGCCACCGGCTATCGCACCACGGGGCAGTTGCTGAAGGACGCTCCCGACATTTCGGCGATCTTCACCTTCAACGACGAACTCGCGCTCGGCGTGCTCGGCTATGCGCATGAAAACGGGCTGCGCGTGCCGAAGGACCTCGCGGTCGCCGGGTTCGATGACAGCGATGCGTCGAGCTTCGCCTGGCCCTCGCTGACGACGGTCAGCCAGCCGGTCGTCGACATGGCGGTCCGCGCGGTGCAGGCGCTGGTGCGCGATTCGCCGCACGCCCGCCGGCGGATCGAATGCCCGGTCCGCCTCGTCATCCGCGCCAGCACCGGCGGGGAATGAGCCAAGACCAAGCATCTCGCGCAAAATCTGATCCGTTCGCCCCGAGCTTGTCGACGGGCGAACGGGATTGGGCGACCCTGCTTTAACTAACGCACCGCACCGGAAGGTGGGGGCGCCGCCGGCCGGGCGTCGTCCGGCGAAACGATGATCACGACGCGCCGGTTCTCGGTCCGCCCCGCGGCGGTGATGTTGCTCATCACCGGATAGCGCGCGCCCAGCCCGCGCACGACCAGCCGGTCGCCGTCGAGTCCCCCGGCGCGCAAGGCATCGGCGACCGCCGTCGCGCGCTTGAGCGACAGCGCCTCGTTGTAGGTCGCCGATCCGGTGCGATCGGTGTGCCCCTCCACCCGTGCGCCGTGAATGTCCACTTTGGCGAGCGCGGCGGCGGTATGCGACAAAGCGACGCGCTGATCGTCGAGCAGGTTGGCGCTGTCGCTCGCGAACAGCAATCGATCGGCCAGGCCGAACTCCCAATTGTCGCCCGACGGCTTGAAACCATTCTCCTGCAGCGTCGCCTGCTGCGCCGGCGAGAAGCCGCGCGTGGGCGCGGGCTGCACCGTCTGGCAGCCGGCGATCAACGCCAGCGCCGGAAGGAGCAGATATCGGTGGGTCATCTTCTGCCTCCTGAACTGAGGCTCATATAAGCCGCTGACGGGCTTGGGCAATCTTCTGCGGATCGGCGGGGCTCGATCCGTTCGGGTCAGCTCGGTTTATAGGATTGGCGCACCACGGCGATCGTCGGCGCCGGCGCCGCGCGTTTGTCGGCATACATCGCGCGGTCGGCGGCGTTGAGCAACGTCGCGATGTCGCGACCGTCCTCGGGGAAATTGGCGGCGCCGAGGCTGATCGAGACCGCGATCCGCTCGCCGCCCGGCAACACCAACGGCGGCGTCATCGTCGCGCGAATGCGCGCAGCGAGCGCCTGCGTCTCGTCCGGGCCGGCCGGCGGCGCGATCAGCACCGCGAATTCGTCGCCCCCCACGCGCGCCGCGAGATCGGACTGGCGCAATGCGCCGCGCAACCGGGCGGCGATCTCGATCAGCAGACGATCGCCCGCGGCATGGCCGAACTGATCGTTGATCTCCTTGAAGCGATTGGCATCGATATAGAGCACGCCCAACCCCGCCTCGGCGGCGGCAGCCAGTTTGAGCTCGCTCGCCAGCCGCTCCTCCAGCACCACGCGATTGGCAAGCCCGGTCAGCGGATCGTGCATCGCGCGATGCGCCAGTGTTTCGTTCTCGCGCGCCAGATGCGCCTGCCAGCCTTCGAGCTCCGCCAGCAGCGCGTTGAAATCGTGCCCGAGCGAATCGATCTCGGCGATCGGCGCGCGCGGCGCGCGCAAGTGCAGCGCGCGCTCGGTCTGGACGCGGTGCGCGATCGCGGCGATCGCCCCGATCGGCTCGGCGATGCGGCGGTGGAGCCGGCGGACCATCGGATAGGTGAGCAGCACCGCGAGCATCAGCGCGCCCACCCCGTCGGCAAAGCCGAGCATGAGATACCCATCGAGCCCGCCGAGCCCGGCATAGACGCGCACGTCGCCGATCGGGCGCCCGGCGTGATCGATCCGCGTGATCGCCGGCTCGGGCCACAACAGCGCGGCGGTGCGATCCTTGAGCGATCCGATCGTGCTACGCGCCTCGTCTTCCGGGTGGCGCACCTCGACCCGCAGGCCGCCCGCAGTCACCACCACCGCGCGCACCCCGTCACCACGCGTCAGCAGCGGGCGGATCGCATCGTCGATCGCGGTCTGATCGTGAAACACCACCGCCGGCTCGACGCTGTACCCGGCGAGCTGGCCGATCAGCCGCATATTCTGCCGCACATAGCTGTCGACCATCAGCACGCCGCTGAGCAGGCTGCCGGCCAGCGCGAGCAGCAAGGTCAGCAGCATCGTGCGCTGCTGGACGCGCGCCAGCGCGCGGCCCAATGTCGGAAGCCGCTCGGCGCTCAATGCGCACCTCGCGTCAGCCGCAGCACGCGCGGATCGACCTTCACCGCCCCGCGCGAGATCGCATCGAGATTGAGCAGGAAGCGCACCGCCGCAGGCTCGTCACGCAGACAGAACATCGCCCCGCCGCGGCATTCCGGATCATCCTCGGCGATCGTCAGAATGGCGCGGCCGTAGCTTGCCCAGATCAGTCGCTGCGCGGCCGGCACGGGCATCCGCCCGAGATAGAGGATCGCGCAGCGCGCCGTCGCCAGCGCGGCGGGGCGATCGATCCGCGTCGCCGCGACCGGCTGACCGTCAATCGCGACCCCGGCGAAATCGCGCTCGCTGACCTGCGTCACCCCGGCGAGGCAGAGCCGCACCGGTGCCTGCGGTTGCGGCCAGCGCGTGAAGCTCGCGATTCCCGCGATCGTCGCCGCGATCGCCGGGCGCACGCCGGTATGCGTGATCGGCGCGGCGATCGGGATTTCCTGGAGCGGGGCGAACAGAAGGGCGAAGGCAAGAAGCAAGCGGCGGGGTTCCAATATCCGCGGCCACTATATGCCGGGCGAGTAAACGAAATACGCAGCCCGATCCAAGCTGTCGAGTGGCGTGCTCAACGCGCCGCTGCTGCCGCCCGCGCGGCATAGCGGCGCGCGAGTATCGAACAGACGATCAGCTGCAGTTGGTGATAGAGCATGATCGGCAGCATGATCATCCCCATCGCCGGATTGCCCGCGAACAGGATCCGCGCGATCGGCGCGCCGTTGGCGAGACTCTTCTTCGACCCGCAGAACACCGTCGTCACCTCGTCCGCCAGCGGGAAGCCGCAGGCGCGCGACAGCGCGGTCGTCACCCCCAGCACCACCGCCAGCAATATCGCCGCGATCGCCGCGATCTCGGCGATCACCCACGGCGAATAGCGCCACCACAGCCCCGAGGCGGTGGACTCGCAGAAAGCGGTATAGACGATCAGCACGATCACCCCGCGATCGAGCCGGTTGATGATCGGCTTGCGCGCCGCGAGCCATGTCGCGATCAGCGGGCGGGAGAGTTGCCCCGCCGCGAACGGCAGCAGCAAGGTCAGCGCGACATCGCCGATCGCGGGCAGGATCGGGAACGGCTTGCCGCTGACCGCCGCGACCATCGCGATCAAGCTGGGGGTGATCGCCATGCCGATGATCCCCGAAAGCGAGGCATCGAACACCGCCGCGGGAACGTTGCCGCGCGCCATGCTCGTCATCGCCACCGACGAGGAGATCGTCGACGACAAGGCGCACAGGAAGAACACCCCGAGCCGCACCTCATAAGCGAGCACCGAGCTGAGCCCGAAGAAGATCGCGAAGCCGATCAGCGGGAACAGGATATAGGTCGTCGCCTGCACCGCGAGATGGACGCGCCAGTTCGCCGCCCCCGCCTTCAGCGATTGCGGCGACAGGTTCGCGCCGTGGAGGAAGAAGACCAGCGCGATGCCGATCTCGGTCACCTGCGCCATATGCAGCGCGCCGCCCTCGGCCCCCAGCCGCGGCGCGAGAAACGCCAGCACCACCGCGGCGAGCATCGCCAGCAGGAATCCGTCGATCTTCATGATCGCGCGGATCACGTCACCGCTTCGCGCTCGGCATAGCGCGCGTCGCGCCACGCGCCGCTTTCCATCACGTCGACGAGCACGTCGACCGCATCCCAGACGTCGGCAAAGCGGACGTAGAGCGGGGTGAAGCCGAAACGGACGATATCGGGGGCACGGAAGTCGCCGATCACTCCGCGATCGATCAGCGCGCGCATGATCGCATAGCCGTGCGGATGCGCGAAGGAGACCTGGCTGCCGCGCTCGTTTGCATCGCGCGGCGAGACGAGCGTGAAGCCGTGCGCGGCGCAGCGTTGCTCGACCAAGGCGATGAACGTTTCGGTCAGCGCGATCGACTTGGTACGCACCCGCGTCATATCCGCCGCGCGCATCAGATCGGCGCCGACCCCGACCAGCGACAGGCTGACGATCGGCTGGGTGCCGGTGAGGAAATGGCGGATATCGGGCGCCGGGGCATAGCCGGGGGTCAGCGCGAACGGGTCGGCATGCCCCCACCAGCCGGTGATCGGCTGCCGCGCGGTCGCGAGATGCCGTTTGGCGACGAACAGGAAGGCGGGCGAGCCGGGCCCGCCGTTGAGATACTTATAAGTGCAGCCCACCGCGAGATCGACATTGCAGCCGTTGAGATCGACCGGCAGCGCCCCAGCGCTGTGGCACAGATCCCAGATCGCCAGCGCCCCGGCGGCATGCGCGCGCGCGGTGAGCGCGGCCATGTCGTTGATATGCCCGGTCTTGTAGTGGACGTGCGTGATGCTGATGGCGAGCGTATCCTCGTCGATCGCATCGGCGATCGCATCGCGCTCGACCAGCACCACTTCCAGCCCGCGCGCCGCGGCGACTCCTTGCGCGACATAATTGTCGGTCGGGAAATTGCTGCCCTCGAGAATGATCTTGCGCCGGCCAGGCCGCATGTCGGCCGCCGCCCACAACAATTTGAACAGATTGACGCTGGTCGTATCGGTGACCACCACCTCGCCCGCATCGGCGCCGATCAGCGGCGCGAGCTTGTCGCCCAGTTCGAGCGGCAGTTCGAACCAGCCGGCATTGTTCCAGCTGCGGATCAGATCGGAGCCCCATTCATGCTCGACGACGCGCGCGGCACGGGCGGGCGCCGCCTTGGCCATCGCACCGAGCGAATTGCCGTCGAGATAGATCACCCCCTCGGGGATCACGAACGCATCGCGGAATTCCGCCAGCGGATCGCGCCGATCGAGCGCGACGCACTCTTCCCGGGTGATCGCGTCAGGCCGCATCGAAAGGCTCCTCGCGCGGGCCGATCTCCACCGCGAGCGGGGAAAGCCCGTCGATCGCCACGACCAGCCGGTCGCCGGTCACCGCCGCGCCGACCCCCGCGGGGGTGCCGGTATAGATCAGATCGCCGGGCAGCAGCCGCTCGATCCGGGAGAGATGCGCGATCACCTCCGCGGTATCCCAGATCATGTCGGCGATATCGCCGCGTTGGCGTTCGACGCCGTTCCGGGTCAGCGTGATCGCGCCGGCGGTGACATGCCCGCCGTTCGCCACGGGGCGCAACGTGCCGATCGGCGCGGAGAAGGCAAAATTCTTGGCATTGTCCCACGGGCGGCCGAGATCCTTGGCCACCGCCTGCAGATCGCGGCGCGTCATATCGAGCCCGGCGGCATAGCCGTAGACGAGATCGAGCGCGCCCTCGACCGCCACGGCCGCGCCCTCGCGTGCGATCGCGACGACCAGTTCGGCCTCATAATGATAATCCCCGGTCGCCGGCGGATAGGGGATCGTCCCCCCGCCCGGCACCAGCGTCTGCGCGAATTTGGCGAAGAAGAACGGGGGCTCGCGATCGGGGTCCTTGCCCATTTCGCGTGCGTGGGCGGCATAATTGCGCCCGACGCAGAAAATCCGGCCGACCGGGAAGCGATCGGCGCTCCCCTCGATCGCGACGGCGGGAAAAGGCGGAAGATCGAAGATATTGGCCATGACACGCTCCTGACGGATGAACGGCATTCCGCGCAAGAGGCGAAAGCCGGCGCTCTCGAATTCGATCGGGGTTAGGCTCGGAATCTGCACTTTCCCGTTCGCGCTGCGCCTGTCGAAGGGCTGCCCTTCTTCCGAGGAAGAAAAGTGCAGGGCTTCGACAAGCTCCGCCCGAACGGTGGAGAGGCTGTCGTGCCCTATCCGCGCAGCAACGCGTCACGCACGCCGACCAATTCCTCGCCCAACGCCGCCACCTCCGCCGGCGTGCGACCCGCGAACATCGAGGCGGAGAGGCAGAAGCCCGGCATCACCCCCGCGATCGCGACCGCCACGGTGCAGATCCCGCGAAAGGCGAAACCGTCGTCGACCGCATAACCGCGCGCCGTCGCCGTCTCGACCTGCGCCGCATAATCCGCCAGCGACAAGGGCGCCTGCCAGCGGACCGGCTCGAACCGCCGCGCCAGTTCGTCGGGCGCGACCCGCTGCGCCGCCGCCAGCGCGCGCCCTACCGCGCCGCCACCGAGCGGCTGGCGCTGCCCGTCGGCCATCGCGACGCGCATCCCGGCTTCGCTTTCCGCGCGCGACACCGCGCGTACCCGCTCGCGCGAGATCACCTTCCACAACGCCACCGCCGCATCGTGCCGCCGCGCGAATTGCGTGATCAGCGGCTGCGCCCGATCGACCAGCCCCTGCCCCGCGCCGTCACGCAACGCCTCCGACGCCGCCCAGGCGCGTGCGAGACGGTAGGATTTGGTCCGCGCGTCGCGCTCGACCACGCCCTCGTCGACCAAAGTCTTGAGCAGATTGAGGCAACTCGACGGGCTCAACCCCGTCACCCGCGCGATATCCGACAGCGACATCGGGCTGGTTTCCGCGAGCAGCCGCAAAATCCCCAGCGCCTGAGAAACGGATCGAACCGGTCCTGTCATACGACAGGTATAGTTTTCAGCATTGTGAAATTCAATTCTCAATGTTGAATATTCGCCGCGAAACGGCTATCGTCCGATCGATTGTATCGGACAGGAAAGCCAATCCCCTCCGCGCACGCGGGCAAGGTGTCGGCGCATGCTATGATCCGGGTGAGGAGCTTCAGATGGTCAACGTCAATCCGGGGATGGATGCCGATGTCTTCGAGCAGTTCATCGACCAGCTCCAGCGCTATGTGCGCGAGCGGCTGATCCCCGCCGAGCGCGCGATCATCGAGAGCGACCGGATCCCCGACGATATCCTCGCCGAGCTGCGCGACATGGGGCTGTTCGGCCTCACCATGCCGGAGGGTTATGGCGGGGCGGGGATGAACGTCACGCAATATGTGCGGACGATCCACGCGCTGAGCTATGCGATGCCGGCGTTCCGCTCGATCATCTCGATCAACATCGGAATGTTCTGCTCCGCGCTCAAGAATGGCGGCACCGACGCGCAAAAGGCCGAATGGTTGCCGCGCGTCGCGGGCGGCGAGATCGCCTGTTTCGGGCTGACCGAGCCGGGATCGGGTTCGGATTCGGCCGGGCTGCAGACGACCGCCACCCGGACCGACAACGGCTGGGTGCTCAACGGCACCAAGCGCTACATCACCAATTCGCCCTTCGCCAAGGTCGGGCTGATCATGGCGCGGACCTCGAAGGAGAATCTGCCCAAGAATGCGCATGTCTCCGCCTTCATCGTGCCGATGGACGCTCCCGGCGTGTCGATCGGCAAGTCGGACAAGAAGATGGGCCAGTCCGGCAGCCATATCGCCGATATCATCATGGAAGACGTCCATGTCGGCGAGGGCGCGCTGCTCGGCGGCGAATTGGGCAAGGGCTTCGTCTATGCGATGATGAGCCTCGACAACGGCCGCATGTCGGTCGGCGCGGCGGCCACCGCTTATGCCCGGCGCGCGCTCGATAGCGCGATCCGCTACGCCACCGAGCGCAAGGCGTTCGGCGAGCCGATCGCCAATTTCCAGCTAATCCAGCAGATGCTCGCCGACAGCGAGATCGAGATCTACGCCGCCGAAACGATGATGGCCGACGTCACCCGCCGCGCCGATGCGGGGGAGAATGTCCTGCGCAAGGCGGCGGCGTTCAAGGTGTTCGCCTCGGAGATGTGCGGCCGTGTGGTCGATCGCGTGGTGCAGGTCTACGGCGGGGCGGGCTATCTCGCCGAATATGACGCCGAGCGCTTCTTCCGCGATGCGCGCATCTATCGCATCTACGAGGGGACGACGCAGATCCTCCAGCTCCAGATCGCCAAACACATGCTGCGCGAATTCAATGCCTTTGCTTGAGCCAGCCGGCAAAGGACGCGGCCATGTATAACCTGCTGGGCGACCTTTCGGTGATCGAGGCATCGTCGTTCGTCGCCTCGCCCACTGCCGGCCTCTATTGCGCGCAACTCGGCGCCGAGGTGATCCGTGTCGACCAGATCGGCGGCGGCCCCGATTTCCGCCGCTGGCCGGTGACCGCGGCAAACGATTCGCTCTATTGGGAGAACCTCAACCGCGCGAAGAAATCGGTCGCGCTCGATCTCGCGCGGCCCCAGGGGCGCGAACTGTTGCAGGCGCTGGTACGCGCGACCGGGCAGCTCATCACCAATTTCCCGGTCAAGGGCTTCATGGCGCATGACGTGCTCGCCGCGGGTTGCGCCGATCTCATCACCGTGCGGGTGATGGGCTGGGCCGACGGATCGCCCGCGCTCGATTATACCGTCAACAATGCGGTCGGCTATCCGATGCTGACCGGCGAGGGGCCGGCGCCGGTCAACCACGTGCTCCCCGGCTGGGATCTGTTGAGCGGCGCTTATGCCGCCTTCGCCTTGCTCGCCGCGCTGCGTCGGCGCGGGGAGACCGGGGCCGGAAGCGAGGTGCGCATCCCGCTCTCCGACGTCGCGATCGGCACCGTCGCCAATCTCGGCAGCCTCGCCGAGGTGCTCTACGAGGGGCACGACCGGCCGAGGCTCGGCAACACGGTCTACGGCCTGTTCGGGCGCGATTTCGTCACCGCCGACGGGGTGCGGACGATGATCGTCGTGGTGACCCCGCGGCAATGGGCCAATCTGCTGGCCGCGCTCGATCTCGGCGCGGCGGTGGCGGCGCTGGAGGCGCAGCGTGGCGTATCGTTCGCCACCGATGACGGGCTGCGCTTCACGCATCGCGATGCGCTGTTCCCGTTGTTCGAGCAGGCGATCGGCGCGCGCCGCCACGCCGATCTCGCCGCCGCATTCGACGCGGGCGGGATCGTCCATTCGGCGTATCGCGCAATGTCCGACGCGGTGCGCGATCCGGCGCTGGTGGCGGACAATCCGATCTTCGGGCGCGCCGCCAACCCCAGCGGGTTCGATTATCCCGCCGCCGGCGCGTTCGCCACGATGCCGCAGCTCGAACGCCAGCCCCCGCGCCCCGCCCCGCGCAACGGCGCGCATAGCGAGGAAGTATTGACCGAACGGCTCAAGCTGTCGTCGGGCGAGATCGCGCGGCTGATCGACGCCGGCATCGTGGGGCGCGGCCAATGAGCGACTGGAGCCGCTGGGTCGGGCGCGAGGAAGTCCGTCGCGACCGGATCGACGCGGGGCTGCTGACGCGCTGGTGCGCCTCGCTCGATCGCGCCGTACCCGACGACGGCGCGGTGCCGCAGGGCCTCCATTGGTGCCTGTGCCTCCCCGATGCGCCGACCGCTGCGCTGGGCGAGGACGGCCACCCGCGCCGCGACGACAGCCCGGCGAGCTTCATGCCCCCGGTGCCGTTGCCGCGCCGGATGTGGGCGTCGAGCAAGGTCGATTTCGTCCGTGCACTCCACGCCGGCGAGGTGATCGAGCGCCGCTCGCGCATCGTCTCGGTGACCGCCAAGACCGGCGCGTCCGGGCAATTGGTGTTCGTCGATGTCGCGCATGACACGCTCGGCGACGGAGAGCTTGCGCTACGCGAGGTGCAGTCGATCGTTTATCGCGACGCCGCCCCGCCGGGCGCCCCGCCCACCCCGCCGCCGCTCGGTGCGGGGACGTTCGACGCCGGCGGCTGGGATGCGGTGCGTACGATCGTTCCCGATGCGCCGCTGTTGTTCCGCTATTCGGCGCTCACCTTCAACAGCCACCGCATCCATTACGATCTGCCCTATGCCACCGGCGCGGAGGGCTATCGCGGGCTGGTGGTCCACGGCCCGCTGACCGCCTCGCTGCTGCTCGATCTGGCGCGGCGCGAACTGGGCGACAACCGGCTCGGGACCTTCGCTTTCCGTGGGGTATCGCCGGCTGTGGCGGGTGAGCCGTTGCATCTTGCGTTGCGTACCGAGGGCGAAGCGATCGAGCTGGGTGCCTTCGCCGCCGACGGGCGGCAGGTGATGAGCGCGAGTGCGCGGACCTAGCGCGCTACTGCGCTTGAACGCGCTTCCCTCTCCCGGTTCGGGCTGAGCTTGTCGAAGCCCTGCACTTTATCTTCCGCGAGAGAAAGACAGCCCTTCGACAAGCTCAGGGCGAACGGGGGTTGGCTATGAATGCGCCCGCAATCGGCGATACAGCCGCCGCAACAACACCAGCGCCGCCACCGCTACCCCGAGCACGAGGATCGCCACCGCCACCGCCAGCCACGGGCTCGCAAAAGCGGTGAGCAGCAGCCCCGTGGTGACGATATCGCCCCCGGTCGACAGCGCGATGTTCGACGCCGGCTCGGGGCTGACATTGGCGATCGCGCGCGTCCCCGCCTTGGCGCCGTGGGTGAGCAGCGCCGCCCCGCCGCCGAGCAGCAGCGCGATCACCTGCCACTTCGGATCGGCCGGATCGACGATCGCCAGCGCGAGGAGCGCCCCGCCGACCGGGCGGATCAACGTGTGGATGCTGTCCCACACGCTATCGACCCACATCACCTTGTCGGCGAAGAATTCCGCCAGCGCGCCGACCCCGGCGACCGCGATCACCCAGGGATTGGCGAGTATGTCGAGCGCGTGGAGATGCGCCGGCATCGCCACCCAGCCGAAATGCATCGCCAGCCCGGTGACGAACACGCAGACATAGAGCCGCCACCCGCTCAACAGGCTGACGCTGGCTGCCAGCCCGAGGATTCCCGCCGCCGTCATCGCGCGAGTGTGCCACCGAATGGCCGCGCACGCACGCGTTGAAATTCCTGCGTAAGCCTCCTCCGTCATGCCGGACTTGATCCGGCATCCAGAGCAACGGGCGATAACGTTCTTGGCTCTGGATGCCGGGTCGAGCCCGGCATGACGATTGAGCGTGGGAATTTTGAAATTTTTTGCCGCATCAGGTGCGGCCTTTTCGCTTCGCTCCGTCTATCCTTGTCGAAAGCGACAAAGGACGGGGGCCTCCCATGAAGACCAATTACCTGATCGGCGCGGCGTTGCTTGCGCTGGCGAGCCCGGCGTTCGCCGAGCCGATCACCCCCAAGGCCGGCGCGCTCCCCTCCCCCGCCGAGGCGTTCCCGACCGAGCCGGGCAGCGACTATTATCTCGCCAATTACGACGCCTATGAGAAATATCTGAAGGCGCTCGCCGCCAAATCCGATCGCATGAAGCTGATCGACATCGGCAAATCGGCCGAGGGGCGCACGATGTGGGTGGCGATCGTCTCCTCCCCCGCCAATCTCGCCACGCTCGATCATTATCGCGAGATCGCGCGCAAGCTCGCCAAGGCCGAGGGGGTGAGCGAGGCGCAGGCCAAGGCGCTCGCCGCCGAGGGCCGCGCGGTGGTGTGGATCGACGCCGGGCTCCACGCCACCGAGACGGTGACGACGCAGAGCCAGATCCACGTCCTCTATCGCCTGCTCACCGCCGAGGACGCGGAGACCAAGCGGCTGCTCGACGATACGATCGTGCTGTTCGGCCACGACAATCCCGACGGGCTCCAGCTCGTCGCCGATTGGTACATGCGCAACGCCGACCCCAAGAAGCGCGAGTTCAGGAGCATTCCGCGGCTGTACCAGAAGTACGTCGGCCACGATAACAACCGCGACAGCTTCATGGCGCAGATGCCCGAGACGGTGAACGTCAACCGCATGCTGTTCCGCGAATGGTTTCCGCAGATCATCTTCAACCAGCATCAGACCGGGCCGGCGGGGATGGTGGTGTTCGTCCCCCCGTTCCGCGATCCGTTCAACTATAATTATTCGCCGATCGTGATGACCGAGCTGCAGGAGCTGGGCGCGGCGATGCACAGCCGGCTGGTGTCGGAGGAAAAACCGGGATCGGGGATGCGCAGCGCGGCGCCTTATTCCACCTGGCATAACGGGATGGAGCGCTCGGTCGCCTATTTCCACAATTCGATCGGCTTGCTGACCGAGATCATCGGCGGCCCGACGCCCGAGAAGATCCCGCTCGTTCCCGATACCCAGCTCGCGCGCAACGACGAGCCGCTGCCGATCGGCCCGCGCGAATGGCATTTGAAAGACAGCCTCGAATATCAATATTCGCTCGATCGCGCGGTGCTCGATTACGCCTCGCGCAACCGCGAGCGGCTGCTGATGAACATCTGGCGGATGGGCGCGTCGGCGATCGCGCGCGGCAATCGCGACAGCTGGACGATCACCCCCAAGGATGTCGACGCGGTCAAGGCCGCCGCCGCAGGCAAGACGCAGGAAGTTGAGGAATATTTCCGCGGTCCCCCGGCGGTCGATGCCGGGCTGTACAAGACGGTGCTCAACGATCCGGCGAAGCGCGATCCGCGCGGCTATATCCTCACCCCCGATCAGCGCGACGTGCCGACGACGATCGCGTTCCTCAATGCGCTGCTCAAGAACGGCGTCGATATCGAGCGTGCCACCAAGGCCTTCACCGCCGGGGGCAAGAGCTATCCGGCGGGCTCCTATGTCGTGAAGACCGCGCAGGCCTATCGCCCGCACGTCCTCGACATGTTCGAGCCGCAGGATCACCCGCACGACGCCGAATATCCCGGCGGGCCGCCCAAGGCGCCCTATGACATCACCGGCTATACGCTGGCGTGGCAGATGGGGGTGCAGTTCGATCGCATACTCGACGGCTTCGACGGCCCGTTCGAGCGCGTCACCGCCGATCTGCTCAAGGCGCCGGCGGGCAAGCAGATCGGCACCGGCGGCGCGGGCTGGATCGTCGGGCATGAGACCAACAACAGCTTCATCCTCACCAACCGGTTGCTCAAGGCCGGGGTGAAGGTGACGTGGCTGGCGGATGCGACCCGGGTCGGCGCCAGGGATTTCGCCCCCGGCGCGATCTGGATCCCGGCCTCGTCCGAAGCGGCTAAGATCATCGCCGAAACCGCGCCGCTCGGCATCGACGCCTATCGCATGGCCAAGGCGCCCGCGGGCAAGACGATCGCGTTGAAACCGGTGCGCCTCGGGCTGGTCGACAATTATGGCGGGGTGATCCCGGCCGGGTGGACCCGCTGGCTGCTCGAACAATATGAGTTCCCGTTCAGCGTCGTCTATCCCAAGGAGCTCGACGCGGGCGACCTCAACGCGAAGTTCGACGTGCTGGTGTTCGCCGACGGCACCGTCACCGGCCCGCGCGGCGGCGCGTTCAAGACGGGATATGCCAGCAAGCAGCCCAGCCCGGAGGATATCCCCGCCGATTATCGCGGCTGGCTGGGCAAGGTGAGCGCGAATGCCACCGCGCCGCTGCTCACCGCCTTCGTCCAGGCGGGCGGGACGGTGATCACGGTGGGCGGGGCCAATTATCTCGCCTCGCTGCTCTCGCCCGCGATCCGGCCGGCGCTGGTCAACCGCAAGCCCGACGGATCGCTCGCGGCGCTCGACCATCGCGATTTCTACATTCCCGGCTCGCTGGTCGCGGCGAAGGTCGATCCCACCAAGCCGCTCGCCTTCGGCATGACCCCGACGGTCGACATGTTCTTCGACCAGAACCAGCCCTTCACGCTCGGCGACGGCGCGACATCGGTGGCGTGGTTCGATTCGGCGACGCCGCTCAGGAGCGGCTGGGCGGTCGGGCAGGACAAGCTCAAGGGCACGGTGGCGATCGCCGACGCCGATCTCGGCCGCGGCAAATTGTTCGCGCTCGGCACCGAGGTGACGCAGCGCGCGCAACCCTATGCGACGTTCAAACTGCTGTTCAACGGCATCCTCTACGGCCCGGCGGCCGCGGCGGCGCGGTAAGTCTCTCCTTCCCCCTTCTTCTCCCCTCCCTGGTGAAGGGAGGGCCTGGGGGCGGGTGGGTATGAGGCGGGTGCTCCGGTATCCCCTCGGGCCAACCCGCCCCCGCGCCCTCCCTTGTTCAAGGGAGGGGAGAAGAAGGGGAGCTAAGCCGGGGAGATTGACGGCAGCTTTGCAGAAGCTACGGCACCTCCATGCATTTCTTCTCGGATAATGTCGCGCCGGTGCATCCGGCGGTGTTCGCCGCGATGCAGGCCGCCGATGCGGTCGACGTCGGCTATGACGGCGATCGACTGAGCCGCGCGCTCGACGCGCGTTTCTCCGCCCTGTTCGGGCGCGAGGCGGCGGTGCTGTGGATGCCGACCGGCACCGCGGCCAATGCGATCGCGCTCGCCGCGCTCTGCCCGCCCTATGGCGGGGTGATCTGCCACAGCGAGGCGCATATCCAGAACGACGAATGCGGCGCGCCCGAATTCTACACCCACGGCGCCAAGCTGCTGATCGCCGGCGGCGAGGACGCGCGGATGACCCCGGAGACGGTGCGCGCGCTGGCCGATGCGATCGTCGACGACGTCCACCGCGTCCAGCCGCGCGCCCTATCGCTGACCAATGCGACCGAGCTCGGCACGGTCTATTCGCCCGACGATGTGGCGGCGCTCGCCTCGCTCGCGCGGCAACGCGGCTGGCGGGTGCATATGGACGGCGCGCGCGTCGCCAATGCGATCGTCCATCTCGGCTGCACCCCGGCGGAGCTGACCGAAGGGGTCGACGTATTGAGCTTCGGCTTCGTCAAGAACGGCGGGCTTTCGACCGAGGCGCTGGTGTTCTTCGATCCGAAGCTCGCCGATGATGCACGGCGCCGCCGCAAGCGCGGCGGGCATCTGCTGTCCAAAGGCCGCTATGCCGCGGCGCAGATCCACGCGATGCTCGACGACGATCTGTGGCTCGCCAATGCACGCGCGGCGAATGGCGCGGCGGCGCGGCTCGCGGCGGCGGCGCGCGCGCGGCTGATCCACCCGGTCGAGGCCAATGAATTGTTCCTGCGCATGACCCCGGCCGAGGCGGCGTCGCTGCGCGCGCTTGGCTTCGGCTTCTACGACTGGAGCGACGGGGTGATCCGGCTCGTCACGCATTGGGCCAGCCCGGCGGCGGAGGTCGACGCGCTGGCACAGGCGATCGCGGCGTTGCCCTGATCGGATTTGCCGCTTAGGGCACGCGCATGACGACGAACTCCATCGGCGCGGAGCGCCTCCAGCGCCGTATGGCGCGCGGCGCCGCCTTTCTCGGCTCCGAGGTCGCGATCCTTGGCGGCGCGATGTCCTGGGTGTCCGAACGCCATCTGGTCGCGGCGATTTCCAATGCCGGCGGCTTCGGGGTGATCGCGTGCGGCGCGATGACCCCCGAATTGCTCGACGCGGAGATTGCGGGAACCAAGGCGCTGACCGACCGCCCGTTCGGGGTCAATCTCATCACGATGCACCCCGATCTCACCGCGCTGATCGAGGTCTGCGCGCGGCATCAGGTCGGGCATGTCGTGCTCGCCGGCGGGTTGCCGCCCAAGGGCAGCCTCGAGGCGATCAAGGCATCGGGCGCCAAATGCATCTGCTTCGCGCCGACGCTCGCGCTGGCGAAGAAACTGATCCGCTCGGGGGTCGATGCGCTGGTGATCGAGGGGATGGAGGCGGGCGGCCACATCGGCCCGGTCTCGACCAGCGTGCTCGCGCAGGAAATCCTGCCCGAGATCGCGCATGACGTGCCGGTGTTCATCGCCGGCGGGATCGGGCGCGGGCAGGCGATCGCGGGCTATCTCGATATGGGTGCCGCCGGGGTCCAGCTCGGCACGCGTTTCGTCTGCGCGACCGAGAGCATCGCCCACCCCAGGTTCAAACAGGCGTTCATCCGCGCCTCGGCGCGCGACGCGATCGCCTCGGTGCAGATCGACCCGCGGCTGCCGGTGATCCCGGTGCGCGCGCTCAAGAATGCCGGCGGCGAGCTGTTCACCCAGAAGCAGCGCGAAGTGGCGCAGGCGCTCGACGAGGGGCGCGTCGCGATGGCCGAGGCGCAGCTCCAGATCGAACATTATTGGGCGGGCGCGCTGCGCCGCGCGGTGATCGACGGCGATGTCGAACATGGCAGCGTGATGGCCGGCCAGTCGGTCGGGATGGTGAGCAAGGAAGAACCGGTCACCGACATCATCGCCACTTTGATGGCCGAAGCGGCGCAGGCGCTGGAGAAGCGCGCGGCGTAAACGCCCCACACGCGTCATGCCGGGCTCGACCCCGGCATGACGACAAAGGGCGGCGAGCCGGCGCCACTCGCTTCATCGTATCGATAACTTTTTGTTAACCAATTTGCGGCGGAATCCCCTTCACGAAAAAGGGGAGAAAGCGCCATGAAACGGGCCGCCATATCCATCACGACCGCCGCTTTGGCGGTGACGCTCGCCGGCTGTGCCGGGAAATCGAAGCATGTCGCGACGACCCAGCCGGTGCCGCCTGTCGCCACCGCATCGGCCGCGCCGATGCCGGCCGGCGCACGGCCGGGGATGAAGATCCCGACCCGGCTGTCGGACGGCAGCTACCTCACCCCCAACCGTAATCTCAGCGCCGCCGCCTCGGTATGGCATCTCCGCGCCGCGCTCAATGTCGCGGCGCTCGCCTGCCGCGGCCCGGCGCAGGCGGGGATCGTCTCGCGTTACAATAACCTGCTGACCCAGCAGAAATCGTCGTTCGCCGGGGCGCAGACCGCGCTCGCCGCCGAATATCGTGCCGCGGGCGGGAATTGGGAAACGCGCGAGGACGATGCGATGACCCGGCTCTACAATTATTTCTCGCAGGATTTCGCGCGCGAGGCGTTCTGCGCGCGCGCGGCGCAGGTCCTCGAACATAACGAGGGCATGGCCCCCGCTGCCTTCACCGCGGGCGCGGGCGAGCAGCTTGCGGCACTCGACCGCCCGTTCGTCGAATTCTTCCGCGCCTATGACGCGTGGCGTAGCGGCGAAGCGGCCCGCCCGGTGATCGCGGTCGCCAGCCGGACGGCGACGATCGCCCCCGTCCCGGTGCCGGTCGCCCCGCGCCGCGCCGAACCGCCGCACCTCAAGGTCAATATGCTCGCGCTGCAGGACCGGATCGTCACCGGGGGCTGATCGAAGGGTCGAACGCAAAATCGAAGCGCAAGCAGGGGTTACGAAAGCCGCTAGGTTCGGTTAACGGTCACCGGCATGACGACCGGCAGGATCGATCAGCCCGTCGAAGGGCGTTTCGACGGGAAGACGCACCGCTTCCCGCTCCGTATCTATTTCGAGGACACCGATCTTTCCGGTGTGGTCTATCACGCCAATTATCTGCGCTTCATGGAGCGCGCGCGATCGGACATGCTGCGGCTCGCCGGGGTCGACCAGCGCGCCGCGCATGAGGCGGGCGAAGGCGCCTATGCCGTCGCCAGCCTCGCGATCCGCTATGCTGCCCCCGCGCGGCTCGACGACGCGCTCGTCGTCGAAACAAAAGTGACCGAGGTGCGCGCCGCATCGGTATCCATTCATCAGAGAGTCATGCGCGGGGCTATTTTGCTCGCCGAGGCCGATGTCGTCGCCGCGCTCGTCGCGCCGTCGGGGCGGCCGCGGCGGCAGCCCCGTGCGTGGATCGAACGTTTCAACTCTCTCCTGGCCAGGAAGGACCAGACGCCTTGAACCTGTTCTTCAATTCCGACGCCGCCACGCTCTCCCCGGTCGCGCTGTTCATCCAGGCGGACCCGGTGGTGAAGGCGGTGATGCTCGGGCTGCTCCTGGCGAGCATCTGGACCTGGGCGATCATCTTCATGTTCTGGCGGCGAATCGGCCGCACGCGGCGCGAGAGCGAGGCGTTCGAGCGCGATTTCTGGAAGGCGGACGATATCGACGCTTTCTACAAGGCGCGTGCCGATCAGGATATGCCCGCCGCGCGCGTGTTCGCCGCCGGTGTCGCCGAATGGCGTCGTTCGACGCAGGGCGCCGCGATCGACCGCGCGGGGACGCGCGAGCGGCTCGCGACCAGCATGGGCGCCGCGGTCGCCAATGAGATCGACAATCTCTCCGACCGGCTCAACGTGCTCGCCACGGTCGGCTCGGTCGCGCCGTTCGTCGGGCTGTTCGGCACCGTCTGGGGGATCATGCGCAGCTTCACCTCGATCGCCAGCCAGCAGAACACCAGCCTCGCGGTGGTCGCGCCGGGGATCGCCGAGGCGCTGTTCGCCACCGCGATCGGGCTGTTCGCGGCGATCCCGGCGGTGATCGCCTACAATCGCTTCAGCCACGGCATCAACCGCATCGAGGCGCGGCTCAACCGTTTCGCCGACGGCTTCCACGCCACGCTGAGCCGCCAGCTCGATCGCGAGCGCTGAGGCGATGGCGGTCCATCTCCCCTCGCAGAAGAGCAGCAGCCGCCGCGCACCGATGGCGGACATCAACGTCACCCCGCTGGTCGACGTGATGCTGGTGCTCTTGATCATCTTCATGGTCACCGCGCCGCTGCTCACCGCGGGCGTGCCGGTCAACCTGCCCGACAGCCGCGCGCGGCCGCTCGATCAGGACAAGCAGCCGACCGAAATCTCGCTCGACGCGATGGGGCGCATCTTCATCGCCAAGGAGGAAGTGCCCGAGCAGCAGCTGCCGCAGCGGCTTGAGGCGATCGCCGCGCGCGCCGCGTCCGGCGAGCAGCCGCCGCAGGTCTATCTGCGCGCCGACAAGGCGCTCGATTACGGCCGGGTGATGCGGGTGATGGGCGAGCTGAACCGCGCGGGGCTGAACCGCGTCGCTTTGGTGACGGTCGGCGAGGATTGAGCGAGGTGGAACGGTCGGAGAAGATCGGCTTAGGGCTGGCGATCGCCGGGCATGTCGTGCTGTTCGGCCTGCTCTCGGTCGGCTTTCTCGCGACGCCCAACCCGATCAAGCTCCAGCAGCAGCCGGTCGAGGTAAGTCTGGTCAAGGATGTCGGGCTCGAGGCGACCGCGCCGCAGGCCCAGACTCCGCCGGCGCAATCGGTCGCGCCTGAGCAGGGCGAGCCGGAGGACGCCGCGCCGCCCGCGCCGAGCGTTGCGGCACCCGCCCCCAAGCCCGAACCGATTCCGCAGCCGGCGCCCAAGCCCGAGCCGAAACCCAAGCCGGCCAAGCCCGCGCCCAAGCCTGCACCAGCGCCCAAGCCTGAACCAAAGCCCGAGCCCAAGCCCCGGAAGAAGGAGCCGCCGGCGGAGGAGCGCAAGGCGGAGAAGCCCGCGCCGGCCAAGCATCGCGTCGCCGACAGCAAAGCGGAAAAGACCCCGCCGGCCAGGGCGCAGGGCACCGGCAAGTCGGCCGAGTCCAAGGCTTCGCGCCCGCGCGGCAGCCGGCTCGGGCCCGATTTCCTCAAGGGGCTGACCAGCGACGAGAGCAAATCGACCAGCCAGGTGCCCCGCGCCGCCAAGATCGACGCGGCCGCGCTCGCCTCGATCGTCCAGGCGATCGCGCGGCAGATCCAGCCGTGCGCCGATCGCCAGGTCGATCCCGGTCCGGGCGCGAATGAGATCGTCACCACGCTCAACCTGCGTCTCAACGAGGACGGCACGCTCGCCGCGACCCCGACGGTGGTGCGCCAGACCGGGGTCAACGACGACAACCGCCGTTATGCGCGCCGCGTGATCGATCTCGGCATCGCCGCGTTCAAGGGCTGCGCCCCGCTCAAGCTGCCGCCGCAATTCTATTCGACCCCCAATGGCGGGTGGAACAATATCAACTACCAGTGGAAGCTCAGGTGACACGCACCGTGCTCCGCGATCGAGCCGCGCCGGGAGAAGCGGGGCAAGAGATTGAAAGGAAAGGCCCTGTACATGCGTAGCATCCTCCTTCTTTCCGCCGTGCTGCTCGCGGCCCCCGGCGCCGCGCAGGATATGCCGGCGACCCCGCTGAAGGTGCCGCCGCCCCCCGCGCAGGCGCAGGCCCCGGGCGGTGCCCCTCCGCCGCTGGAGGTATCGGTGACCGGCGGCATTTCCGCGCCGATGCCGATCGCGATCCCGACGATGCCGACCGACCGGGTGACCGATACCCAGGCAGGATCGACCGACGCGCTCGGCAAGCAGCTCGCCGATATCGTCACCAGCGATCTCAAAAGCTCGGGGCTGTTCAATCCGTTGCCCCCGGCACAGCTGCGCACGGTAATGTTCCCCGAGGTGACCCAGCCGGCCTTCTCTTATTGGGGCGGATCGGGCGCGCAGGCGCTGGTGCAGGGCTTCGTCCGCGCCAATGGCGACGGGACGCTGACCGTCGGCTGCTATCTCTACGACGTTTCGGCACAGACCGAGCTGATGCGGCAGGGCTTCGTCGTTCCGCCGGCCGACTGGCGCCGCGCCGGGCACAAATGCGCCGATATGGTCTACACCCGGCTGACCGGCGAAGGGCCGTATTTCGACAGCCGCGTCGTCTATGTCTCCGAAACCGGGCCCAAGGCACGCCGCATCAAACGGCTGGCGATCATGGATCAGGACGGCGCCAACCACCGCTTCCTCACCAACGGCCAGTCGATCGTGCTGACTCCGCGCTTCGCGCCCAACCAGCAGTCGATCGTCTATATGAGCTTCGTCAACGACAAGCCGGCGATCTACGTCTACGATCTCGGCTCGGGGCGGCAGCGGCTCGTGACGACCACCGAGCGGCAGACCTTCGCCCCGCGTTTCTCGCCCGACGGGCGCTGGATCGTCTATTCGATGTCGATCAACGGCAACACCAACATCTATCGCGTCCCTGCGGCGGGCGGCACCCCGCAGCGGCTGACCAACACGCCGGGGATCAACACCGGCGGCAGCTATTCGCCCGACGGATCGCGCATCGTGTTCGAAAGCGATCGTTCGGGCAGCCAGCAGCTTTATGTGATGAACGCCGACGGATCGAACCAGCAGCGCATCAGCTTCGGCGGCGGGCGCTATGCTACCCCGGTGTGGAGCCCGCGCGGCGACCTCATCGCCTTCACCAAGATCGCCGGCGCATTCCGTATCGGCATCATGAGCCCGAGCGGGTCGGGCGAGAAACTGCTGACCAATTCGTGGCAGGACGAGGGGCCGAGCTGGTCCCCCAACGGCCGCGTGCTGATGTTCTTCCGCCAGGGCCGCGGCAATGCCGGCAAGGCGGATCTGTGGTCGGTCGATCTGACGGGCGTCAACGAGCGGCGCATTCCGACGCCGCTCGATGGATCCGATCCGGGCTGGGGACCGCTTAGGCCTTGAATTTTCTACCCGGGGGCGGGAACAAGGGGGCTTGAGGGAGACGTAGAATGCCAAGATTGACGACCAGCCTGTTGCTCGCCGGTGCCCTGGTGGCGACCGCCGCCTGCTCCAAGAAGCACCCCGAGCAGCTGCCGCCGGCGCCCGGCCCGGCGCCGGAGCAGACCCAGCCGACCGGCCCGAGCGGCCCGGTGGGCGATGCGGTGGTCCCCGGCTCGTCGGCGGATTTCAAGCGCTCGGTGACCAGCGACACGGTGCATTTCGGTCTCGATCAGTACGATATCGACGACACCGCGCGCGCGATCCTCGATACGCAGGTCGCGTGGCTCAATCGCTATCCCAACGTGCGCGTCACGATCGAAGGGCATTGCGACGAGCGCGGCACCCGCGAATATAACCTCGCGCTCGGCGATCGCCGCGCCAATGCGGCGAAGAATTACCTCGCCGGCCGCGGCGTCGATGCCTCGCGCATCAACACGATCAGCTACGGCAAGGAACGCCCGATCGCGCTCGGCTCCGACGAGGAGAGCTGGGCCGCCAACCGTCGCGCGGTGACGGTGGTGCTGAGCCAGTAACAACCTCGGCGGGGCGCATCTCCGCCGACCCGATTACCGTCATGCCGGGCTCGACCCGGCATGACGATACCGAATTATGCGGAGCGAACCCGTTCGGGCTGAGCTTGTCGAAGCCCTGTACTTTTCTTGCCTCGAAGAAAGGCAGCCCTTCGACAAGCTCAGGGCGAACGGCGGTTTGGTCATTCTGATTTAACACCGAAGTCTCGGCGACCGGCGTCGCTCAAGGAAGCGGGATCACCCGCAATAACAACAGGGGGGCAATGATGCAGGCGATCTTCATCACCGGTGGCGCATCGGGCATCGGCCGGGCGGTGGCGGGCTATTTCGCCGCGCGCGGCTGGCGCGTCGGGCTCGCAGACGTCGACGCGACCGGGCTCAAGGCGACCGCCGCGACCCTGCCCGCCGATCGCACCGCCACCTATCTGCTCGACGTGCGCGATCAGGACGCTTGGGAAAGCGCGCTCGCCGCCTTCGCCGCGCTGAGCGGCGGGCGGCTCGACGTGATGTTCAACAATGCCGGCATCGGCCAGGGCGGCGCGTTCGGCGAACTCGACCGCGCCGCGATCGACCGCGTGATCGACATCAACTTCCGCGGCGTCGCTTACGGCGCGCGCGCCGCCTATCCCTATCTCAAGGCGACCCCGGGATCCTGCCTGCTCAACACCGCCTCGGCCTCGGCGATCTACGGCTCGGCGGGGCTGGCGCTTTATTCGGCGACCAAATTCGCGGTGCGCGGGCTGACCGAGGCGCTCGACGGCGAATGGGCGGCGGACGGGATCAAGGTACGCGATCTGATGCCCGGCTTCGTCGACACCGCGATCCTCGATACCGGCATCTCCGGCACCAACCGCACCGCGCGCGACGCGGTGGTCGATGCCGGGCTCGAATTCACCCCGGTCGAAACGGTCGCGCAGGCCGCGTGGGATGCGGTGCACGGCGACGGCCTCCACGCGGTGATCGGCAAGACCGCACGCCGCCTCAGCTTCGCCGCGCGCTGGATGCCGGGACGGTTGCGCAAGATGATGCGGCGGGGGATGATTTAGCCTGCTGCTTCGCCCCGTCATTCCCGCGCAGGCGGGAATCCATTCACGCAGGTCGTGGAAAGAGCCGCTCGGCCAGCCAGAATGGATTCCCGCCTTCGCGGGAATGACGAGGGTTGTTACCCGTCCAGAATCGAATCGATCGCCTCAGCCAGCTCAATATCGCGCGCCGAAAGCCCGCCCGCGTCATGCGTGGTGAGCAGGATTTCCACCCGGTTCCACACATTGGTCCATTCGGGGTGGTGATCCATTTTCTCGGCGATCAGCGCGATCTGCGTCATGAAGCCGAACGCCTCGGCGAAATCGGTGAAGGCGATCGAGCGGGTGATCGCGTCGCGCGATTCGTCATAATCCCAATCCGACAGGCCATCGAGCGCATCCGCCCGTTCCGCCTCGCTCAATGCCTCGACCATCATGCCCTCCTTGCCCCCGATGGGACCGCACGGGTATGGCGAAAAGCGATGGACGGGCAAGGGGTAATGGGAGCCGCTCCTTCGAGCGAGGCGATCGAGGCGCAGGCGCGGCGCGTGATCGCGCGGTTGCCCGCCGAATTTCGCGCGCATCTCGGCGATATCGTGCTGACCGTCGAGGAATATGCCGATGACGAAACGCTCGCCGCTTTGGGCATCGAACATCCGCTCGATCTCACCGGCCTGTATCACGGGCGCCCGATCGGCGAGAAATCGGTGTTCGATTCAGGCACCTTGCCGGATCGCATCCACCTTTATCGCCAGGCGATCCTCGCCGAATGGTGCGAGACGGGGGTGCGGCTCGACGATCTCGTCGCGCATGTCACGATCCACGAGATCGGTCACCATTTCGGGCTGAGCGACGACGATATGCACGCGCTGGAAGACGCGGTGACCGATTGAGCGCGCGGCTCGCGTTCGACGCGGTCGCCTGCGCCCGACGCGGACGGATGCTGTTCGAACAGCGCTCGTTCGCGCTCGCCGCGGGCGATGCGCTGCTCGTCACCGGTGCCAATGGCACGGGCAAATCGAGCCTGATCCGCGTCGCCGCCGGGCTGCTCGCGCCGGTCGCGGGGCATGTCACGGTCGAGGGGCAGCGCGCCCTGCTCGCCGAAGCCGCAGCGCTCGACGCCGAGCGCGCGGTGGCGGCGGCGCTCGGCTTCTGGGCGCGGCTCGATGCGCGGCCGGCGCCCGATGCACGCGTCGCCGCCGCGCTCGACGCGCTCGATCTCGCCGCGCTCGCCGATGTGCCGGTGCGGCTGCTGTCGACCGGGCAGCGCCGCCGCGTCGGGCTGGCGCGGGTGGTGGCGAGCGAGGCCGATATCTGGCTGCTCGACGAGCCCGCCAACGGCCTCGACACCGCGGCAGTGGCGCGGCTCGAGGCGCTGATCGCGGTGCAGCGCGCGCGGGGCGGGGTCGTGCTGGTCGCGACCCACCAGCCACTCGCGCTCGCCGGCGCGCAGGAGATCCGGCTGTGATCGCGCTGATCCTGCGCGATATGCGGCGCGCTTATGCCTCGGGCGGGGCGACGCTGATCGTCGCCTTCTTCCTGCTCGTCGCGATCCTGTTTCCGTTCGCGATCGGCCCCGATCAGAAGCTGCTGATGCGGATCGGCGGCGGGGTGATCTGGGCGGCGGCGCTGCTCGCCGCCTTGCTCCCGGTCGAGCGGCTCGTCGCCCCAGACCTCGATTCGGGGACGCTCGACCAGTTCGCGGCGCGCGGGATGTCGATGGCCGCGGTCGCCGCGGCGAAGATCGTCGCGCATTGGCTCGCCTTCGCCCCGCCGCTGATGGCGGCAACGATCGCCGCCGCCGGTTTGCTCGACCTTTCCGGGGAGACACTGCTGACGGTCGAGATCGGGCTCGTGCTCGGCACCCCTGCCCTCGCCGCCTTGGCGGTGGCGACCGGGGCTTTGGTCGCGGGGCTGCGCGGCGCCGGGGCGATCGCCGGGCTGGTGATGCTGCCGCTCGCGATCCCGCTGCTGATCTTCGGCGCGGGCGCGATCGAGGGCGGCGGAGTTGGCGGGCTCAAACTGCTCGCGGCGACCAGCCTGCTGATCGTCGCCGGCGCGCCGTTCGTGGCGGCCGCGGCGATCCGCGCGGGGATGGAATGACCGAAGTGATCGCCGATATCGCGCTCGCCGCCGGCGCGGGCGTGCTCGGCGGGGCGATGAACGCGCTCGCCGGCGGGGGCACCTTCGCCACCCTCCCCGCCTTGCTCGGGATCGGGTTGCCGGCGAATATCGCCAACGCCACCTCCAATTTCTCGCTGATGCCCGGCGCCGCGGCGAGCACCTGGGCGCTGCGCGACGAGCTCGTCCCGCTCGGCGACGTCAGCGTCCGCGCACTCGCCGCGATCACCTTCGTCGGCGGCTTGATCGGCAGCGCGTTGCTGGTGCTGACCCCGAGCCACGCCTTCGACCTGATCATCCCCTGGCTGGTGCTTTACGCCTTCGTGCTGCTCGCCTTCGGCGCGCGCGCCGCGGCGTGGCTGCGCCGACGGGTATCGATCGGCCCGCGCACCCTGATGGCGGCGCAGGCGCTGCTCGGGCTCTACGGCGGCTATTTCGGCGGTGGGGTCGGGCTGATGACCACCGCCACTTACGGCCTGCTCGCCGGACACAGCCCGCGGGAGATGTTCGCCCCGCGCTCGCTGATGCTCGCCGTCTCCAATGCGGCGGCGGCTTTGGTGTTCGTGGTGACCGGGATGATCGCGTGGCGCGCGTGCCTGCCGATGCTGATCGGCTCGATCGTCGGCGGCTGGCTCGGCGCCGATTACGGCAAGCGGCTGCCCCCGGTGGTGATCCATATCTTCACCCTGCTGGTGACGGGGGCGACCGCGGCGGTGTTCTTCTGGCGCGCCTATCATTGAGTGCGTGGCGTAAATCGCTGTAACCGGCTTTCCCAAACCGCCCCGGACGGCCTATCCTGACCGGCAATGGCCGATCCTCCCCCACCCGGCACGCGCCTCTATCGCCACCGCTGGCCGACGCGGCTGTGGCATTGGCTCAATGCGATCGCGATCTTCATCCTGATCGGCAGCGGGCTGGGAATCTCGAACGCGCATCCGCGGCTCTATTGGGGGCAATATGGCGCCAATTTCGATCATGCCTGGGCGCATTTGCCGCGCTTCCCCGCCTGGCTGACGATCCCGGCCAATTACAATCTCGCACTGTCGCGCCGCTGGCATCTGTTCTTCGCGCTGGTGCTGGTCTTCGGGCTGCTCGCCTTCATGCTCGCCAGCCTGATCAACCGCCATTTCCAGCGCGACCTCCGCCCGCGTGCCGCCGAACTCAGGCCGCGCCATCTAGGGGCCGACATTGCCGCGCACCTTGCCTTCCGGTTCCACGATCCGGCGCGGCCGGCGGCGTATAACATCCTGCAAAAGCTGACCTATGTCGCGGTGATCGGGATATTGCTGCCGCTGGTCATCCTCACAGGGCTGACGCTGTCGCCCGGCATGAACGCGGCATGGCCGTGGCTGGTCGACCTGTTTGGCGGGCGGCAATCGGCGCGATCGCTGCATTTCATCGCGATGGCCGCGATTTCGGCGTTCATCGTGATCCATCTGACGCTGGTGATCCTGTCCGGCGCGTGGAACGGGATAAGATCGATGCTGACCGGCTGGTGGCGGGTGCCGCAATGAGCCTGCTCATCTCCCGCCGCAGCCTGATCGTCGGCGCGACGGCTTTGCTCGCCGGCTGCGATCAGGTGGCGCGCAACTCCACCGCCCGCGCGATCCTGTTCAAGGGCGAGGATATGCACCGCGGCATCCAGCGCGCCTTGATGGACCGCGATGCGCTCGCCCGCGAGTTCCGCCCCGACCAGCGCTCGCCGATCTTCCGTTCGAACGGCACGCGCGATCCGGGAACCCCCGAATATGAAACGCTCGCGGCGGGGAAGTTCGCCGACTGGCGGCTCAACGTCGGCGGGCTCGTCGCGCGGCCGCTGGCGCTGGCGCTGACCGATCTCGCGCACCTCCCCAATCGCGCGCAGATCACCCGCCACGATTGCGTCGAGGGGTGGAGCGCGATCGCCAAATGGCAGGGGCCGACGCTCGGCTCGGTGCTCAAGGCGGCGGGGCTGCGCGACGCGGCGCGCTATATCGTCTTCACCTGCGCCGATCTCTACGGCGGCAGGCCTTATTACGAATCGATCGACCTGATCGACGCCTTCCACCCGCAGACGATCCTCGCCTGGGCATTGAACGACCGGATGCTGCCGATCGCCAACGGCGCGCCGTGTCGGCTGAGGGTCGAGCGCCAACTCGGCTACAAGCACGCCAAATATCTGATGCGCGTCGATGCGGTCGCCAGCCTCGCCGGCATCGGCAAGGGACGCGGCGGCTATTGGGAAGATAATGTGGATTACGACTGGTATGCGGGAATCTGAGCCGCAGGATACAAAGTCCCAGCCCGGCGTTGCCCGAAGCGAATTTGGCTCTTAGGCTCGCCCCCTATGTCTCTTATCGACCTGTTTCTTTCGCGCGCGGTAAAGCGCGGCCGCCTCACACTCCTCCGCCCCGATGCCAAGCCGGCGAGCTTCGGCACCCCCGAACCGGGCTTTCCCGAGGTGACGATCCGCTTTGCCGACAAGCGCGTCGCGCTGGCGATCGCGCGCAATCCGGCGCTGGGCGCGGGCGAATGCTTCATGAACGGGCGGCTGATCGTCGAGCAGGGCGATGTGCGCGACCTGGTCAACCTGCTGACGATGAACGACAAATGGGAAACGGGGCAAAATAACCTCGATCCCACCCTGATCAGCCGCGTCGCCGGCGCGGTGAAGCATCGCGTCGATCGCATCAACATGGAGCGCCGCTCCAAGAAGAACGTCGCGCATCATTACGACCTGTCGGGCCGGCTCTACGATCTGTTCCTCGATCGCGACAAACAATATAGCTGCGCTTACTTCACCGATCCCGCCAATTCGCTCGAACAGGCGCAGCTCGACAAGCTCGCGCATATCGCCGCCAAGCTCGCGCTCGGGCCGGGGATGAAAGTGCTCGATATCGGCTGCGGCTGGGGCGGGATGGCGCTGTATCTCAACCGCCATTTCGGGGTCGAGGTGCTCGGCGTCACTTTGTCCGAAGAGCAGCTCAAGGTCGCCCGCGCGCGCGCCGAGGCGGCCGGGGTGGCGGAAAAGGTGAAGTTCGAACTGATCGACTATCGCCGCGTCACCGGCCAGTTCGATCGCATCGTCTCGGTCGGCATGTTCGAGCATGTCGGACCGCCGCAATATCGCACCTTCTTCAAGAAATGCCGCGACCTGCTCGCCGACGACGGGGTGATGCTGCTCCACACGATCGGGCGAATGGGCGCGCCGGGGGTCACCGACGACTGGACGGTGAAGTATATTTTCCCCGGCGGGTATAATCCCGCGCTATCGGAAATCGTCCGCGCTTATGAGGGGCTGCGGCTGTTCCCGACCGATATCGAGGTGCTGCGGGTCCATTATTCGTGGACGCTCGATCATTGGTACGACCGCACCGTCGCGGCGAAGGACGAGGTCGTCGCGCTGTACGACGAGGCCTTTTACCGCATGTGGACCTTCTATCTCGCCGGCGCGTCGGCGGCGTTCCGCCACGGCGGGCTGTGCAACTATCAGGTGCAGCTCACCAAGGGCCGTTTCGCGGTGCCGGTAACCCGCGATTATATGTTCGAAGGCGAACGGGCCTTGCGCGAATCCGCTACGTCTGCATAGGGCGCGCCCTATGAGCGAGAAGATCAACCGCCCGGTCGGCGAAGCCGGAATCAACCGTGTCGTCCTGGCCTATTCGGGCGGGCTCGACACCAGCGTCATCCTGAAGTGGCTTCAGCAGACCTATGGCTGCGAGGTCGTCACCTTCACCGCCGATCTCGGCCAGGGCGAGGAGCTGGAGCCGGCGCGCCAGAAGGCCGAGCGCGCCGGGGTGAAGCCCGAGCATATCTTTATCGACGACCTCCGCGAGGAATTCGTCAAGGATTACGTCTTCCCGATGATGCGCGGCAACGCGCTCTACGAGGGGCTGTACCTGCTCGGCACCTCGATCGCGCGGCCGCTGATCGCCAAGCGCCAGATCGAAATCGCGCGGATGGTCGGCGCCGATGCGGTGAGCCACGGCGCGACCGGCAAGGGCAACGATCAGGTCCGCTTCGAGCTCGGCTATTATGCGCTCGCGCCCGATATCAAGGTGATCGCGCCGTGGCGCGAATGGGATCTCACCAGCCGCACCCGGCTGATCGAATTCGCTGAGGCGCATCAGATCGCGGTCGCCAAGGACAAGCGCGGCGAAGCGCCCTTCTCGACCGACGCCAACCTTCTCCACACCTCGTCCGAGGGCAAGGTGCTCGAGGATCCGTGGCAGGAAGTGCCCGATTACGTCTATTCGCGCACCGTCAATCCCGAGGATGCGCCCGACCAGCCGGAATATATCACGATCGATTTCGAGCGTGGCGACGGCGTGGCACTGAACGGCGAGGCATGCTCGCCCGCGACCTTGCTGACCAAGCTCAACGAGCTCGGCCGCAAGCACGGCATCGGCCGGCTCGATCTCGTCGAGAATCGCTTCGTCGGCATGAAGTCCCGCGGGATGTACGAGACGCCGGGCGGGACGATCTATCACCTCGCGCATCGCGGGATCGAGCAGCTGACGCTCGACCGCGGCGCGGCGCACCTCAAGGACGAGCTCGCCCCGCGTTACGCCGAGCTGATCTACAATGGCTTCTGGTTCTCGCCCGAGCGCGAGATGCTGCAGGCGGCGATCGACCATAGCCAGGAAAAGGTCGCCGGCACGGTGCGGCTCAAGCTCTACAAGGGCAATGTCATCGTCGTCGGCCGTAAATCGCCCAACTCGCTGTACAGCGAGAAGGTCGTGACCTTCGAGGACGATCAGGGCGCCTATGATCAGCGCGACGCGGCGGGCTTCATCAAGCTCAACGCGCTGCGGCTGCGGCTGCTCGGGCGGCGCGACCAATAAGCGATTTAGCCGGGCGTTAACCACGCCCGGCTAGATGCGCTGCATGACCCCCGGCAGCGATCGGCGAATTTTCTATGGCGATATGCTGGCGGCGCTCGCGCTCGCCACGCTGCTGGCGCTGGTCTGGTCGGTCCGCGACTGGCACCAGCTCGCCGCGCTCCGCCTGACCGATACCGACGATGCGATGCGGCTCCAGCAAATTCGCGACTGGCTGGCCGGGCAATCTTTCTTCGATCTTTCGCAACACCGGCTGGCCGGCGGTATGCCGATGCACTGGTCACGCTTGCCCGATCTCGTGCCCGCGGGGCTGATTCTCGCGCTGACGCCGATGCTTGGCCGTCACGGTGCCGAGCTCGCCGCGGTCATCACCTGGCCGACGATGCTGTTCGCAACCGCGCTGTTGCTCGCCGCGCGCGTCACGCGGCAACTGGCGCCGGACATGGGAAGCGTCGCGGTGATCGTCATGGCGCTGGCCTATCCGGCGACTACGGTCTTCCTGCCGGGAAGGATCGATCATCACAACTTCCAGATCGTGCTTCTCCTCGCCACCGCGCTGGCGCTGGTCCGCCCCGCGACGTGGCGCAGCGGATCGATCACTGGCATCGCCGCGGTGGCCAGCGTCGCGATCGGGCTGGAGATGCTGCCGCTGCTCGTCGCGGCGGGCGTGTGGCTGGCGATCGCATGGATTCGCGCGCAGCCGGGCGCCGATCGGCGGATCCGAGGCTATGCCGTCTCACTCGCCGCCGGGCTGCTCGTGGCGGGCCTCGGGCTGCGATCGGACCAATGGGGCTATCCTGCCTGCGACGCCTTCACCGTCACTTTCTTCCGCGCCGCGATCGCCGCTGCGGGCGGCGCCGCGGGAATCGCCTTATGCGCCCGCCTCACGCCGTCGCCATTGCCCCGCGCGCTGATCGCGATCGGGTGCGGCGGCGTGGCGACTGCATGCGCGGTCGCTGCCGCTCCGCAATGCCTCTCACCCTATGGCGAGATCGATCCGGTGCTCGCGCATCTCTGGCTCACCCGCGTCGGAGAGGCGCAACCGCTCGCTGCCGCCCCGCTCGCGACGATCATCGGTCAAGCCGGCTTGATGCTGGCCGGGATCGGCGCGGCGGCGTGGCAATGGCGCCGAACCCGCGACGACAGATGGTCGGCGCTGCTGCTGCTGCAAATCATCGCGCTCGGGGTGACATTATTGCAAATGCGCGGCGCGCATCTCGGGGCGCCGCTCGCGGTGCCGGCGCTCGCCGCGACGATCGGCGCCGCACGCCGCCGCAACGCGCATTGGGCGCTGGCGATCTGGC
Organism: Sphingomonas lycopersici; assembly: GCF_026130605.1. Taxonomy (GTDB): domain Bacteria; phylum Pseudomonadota; class Alphaproteobacteria; order Sphingomonadales; family Sphingomonadaceae; genus Sphingomonas; species Sphingomonas lycopersici. The sequence goes on from NZ_JANFAU010000011.1 coordinate 76,512, forward strand.
CCGCGGCCGCCGGCATCGTCTATCCGCTCGCTGCGCAGGCACTGCCCGATCCCACGCAGGCGCGGGCCGGCTCCGCCCCGCCGGTCGCTTCCTGCACCACCCCCGAAGCGCTTGCGGCGATCGCCGCGCTGCCGCCAGGGACGATCATGGCCCCGCTCGATCCCGGCCCCTATATCCTCGCCGCCAGCGCGCACCGCGTCATCGCCGCGCCCTATCACCGCAACAATGCCGGCAATCGCGCAAGCTATGATTTCTTCCTCGGATCGCCGCCGGCCGCGCAGGCCGTCGCCCGCCGGTGGCACGCGGATTATGTGCTATTGTGCGACGACAGCTTGGCCGAACTGGCCCCCGTCGAACAACCCAAGGATGCAATGCTCACCCGCCTGCGCGACCGCCGACCCCCGGCCTGGCTCGTCCCGATCGAGATGCGATCGGCGGGCGTGCATATCTGGCGCGTCCGTTGATGCCGCCAGCCAGCGCCGCGCCGCGGCGGACCTGGTGGATCGGCCCGGGGTTCGTCTGGGTCTGCATCCTGCTGTCGACCGTCCCGCTGCTCTGGCCGGCGATTCCGCCGCTGGTCGACGTGCCGGGGCACATCGGGCGCTATCACGTTGCGATCGACCTTTGGCGGTCGGCCGATCTGCAGCGCCATTGGGATTATCATTGGGCGCCGATCGGCAATCTCGGGGTGGATCTGCTGGTCATCCCGCTCGCCAAATGGGTCGGGGTCGAGCTGGCGACCAAGCTGATCACGGTGGCGATCCCGCCGCTGTTCGTCGCCGGGCTGATCCGCCTGTCGCATGCGGCGACGGGGACGCTGTCGCCCTCGGCGGCGCTCGCCTTTCCGCTGGCCTATGGATATCCGTTCCAGTTCGGCTTCGTCAATTTCATGCTCGCGGCCGCGCTCGCGCTTCACGCGCTGGCGAGCTGGATCCGGCTCGCCGATCGGCCGGCGCTGCGCGCGATGATCTTCATCCCCGTCTCGTGCCTGTTGTGGGTGGCGCACAGCTTCGGCTGGGGGCTGTTCGGGCTCCTCGCCTTCACCGCCGAGGTGATGCGGTTGCGGTCGCACGGCTGGCTGCGGGCCGCCGCGCGCGCCGCGCTGATGTGCGCCCCGCTGGCGCTCCCGCTCTTTCCGATGCTGACCGGTGCGGCCGGCCCTGATCACGGCGTTTCCTATAACTGGCTGATGAAGATCGGCTGGCTCGCCTCGCTGCTCCGCGAGCGCTGGCAGGCCTATGACGCGGGCTGCGTCACGGCGATCGTGTTCTTTTTTTGGGTGGCGGTGCGCAATCGGGCGAGCTTCCGCTTCGACCCATTGCTCGGCGCGCTCGCGCTGGTCGGGTTCGCGGCCTATCTCGCCCTGCCGCGGCTGCTGCTCGGCGGCGCTTATGTCGATATGCGAATGCTGGGGATTGCGATGGCGATCGCGATCCTCGCGGTGCACCCGCGCCCCGGCGCGTCGGACAAGCTCGCGCCGCGCCTCGCGCTGGTCGCGACGGGCTTCTTCCTGCTGCGCACCGCGACCAGCACCGCGGCGATGTTGCTATACGCCTCCACCCAGCAGAGCGCGCTCGCCGCGGTGGCGCATATCCCGCGCGGCGCGGGCGTCCTGGTGCTGGTGAACGAGCCGTGCGACAAATGGCATTCCGATCGGCTGGAGCATCTCGACGGGATTGCGATCGCCCGGCGCGACGCATTCGTGAACGGCCAATGGGCATTGCCGGGGCAGCAATTGCTGCGCACCCGTCATCCCGAGGCGGCGCCCTATCTCGCCGATCCGTCGCAACTGGTCTATCCGCGACCGTGCGAAGCCCGCACCACCGATTTCGCCGCCGCGATCCGCGATTTCGATCGCACAACCTTCCGCTATGTCTGGACGATGGATTTCGCCGCCCGGCCGCGACTGGCGCGCGACGTGCGGCTGATCTGGTGGAACGATCGCTCCGCGCTCTATCGCGTCGAACCGTAACGGCGCCGATTTTCGCGTCGGAACGAGGGGATGACCGCCCCGCGCCATTGTCCCCACCGGTTTTGCATCCTAGAAACGCCCGCGAGATGATGGGGGATATACCTGACGACCCGCCGCGCTGGTGGCAAACCCGCTGGTTCGTGGCGGCCGCAGCACTGATTGCGATCGTGCCGCTGATCTGGCCTGAGATTCCGCCGCTGGTCGATCTGCCCGGGCATATGGGGCGCTATCGCGTCCAGCTGTCGCTCGACGCCGCGCCGTGGCTCAGCCAATGGTATAATTTCCGCTGGTCGCTGATCGGCAATCTCGGCATCGATCTGCTCATCATCCCCTTCGCCAAGCTGTTCGGGCTCGAACTGGGGGTGAAGCTGATCATCATGGCGATCCCCGCGCTCACCGTCGCGGGGCTGTTGTGGATCGCGCGCGAGGTGCATGGCCGCATCCCGCCGACCGCGCTGTTCGCGCTGCCGCTCGCTTATTGCTATCCGTTCCAGTTCGGCTTCGCCAATTTCGCGCTGTCGATGGCGCTCGCCTTGTGCCTGTTCGCCTTGTGGCTGAGGCTCGGGCGGCTGCGGCGTTTCCGGCTGCGCGCGGCGATCTTCATCCCCGCATCGTGCCTGCTGTGGCTATGCCATACCTTCGGCTGGGGCGTGCTCGGGGTGCTCGCCTTCTCGGCCGAGATGATCCGCGAGCATGATCGGCGTAAGGATGCAGGATCGGGGCATTGGTTCGCCAGCTGGTTCCGCGCCGGGCTGCATTGCATCCCGCTGTCGCTGCCGATCCTGATGATGATCCTGTGGCGCTCGGGCGATCATGTCACCGGGCAGACCACCGACTGGTTCGACTGGCACGCCAAGACGCAATGGCTGCTGATGGTGCTGCGCGACCGCTGGCTGGCGTGGGACGTCGCCGGTGCCGCCCTGCTCTATCTGCTGTTGCTCAAGGGGATCCGTGACCCGGCGATCGAATATTCGCGCAACCTCGCGTTATCGGCGCTGTTCCTCACCGCGGTCTTCCTGCTGTTGCCGCGGATCGTGTTCGGCTCGGCCTATGCCGATATGCGGCTCGCGCCCTATGTCATCGCGATCGCGGTGATCGCGATCCGCCCGCGTCGCACCATGTCGCTGCGCCACGCCGGGGTGCTCGCGATGCTCGGGCTGGCCTTCTTCCTCGCGCGGATGGGCGGGACGACGATCAGCTATTGGATGTTCGCGCACGATTATCGCACCGAGCTCGCCGCGCTCGAAAAGCTGCCCGTGGGCGCGCGGGTGGTGAGCTTTGTCGGCTACAGCTGCCGTAACGAATGGCGCATGTCCCGGCTCGAGCATCTTCCCGCACTCGCGCTGGAACGGAAGCTCGCCTATACCAACGATCAATGGTCGATGGCCGGCGCGCAACTGCTCACCGCGCGTTACACGATCGCCGGCGGGTTCGCGCACGATCCATCGCAAATCACCACGACGCGCTGGTGCCTGCGCGAATGGTGGCGGCCGATCGGCTATTCGATGGCGCGCTTCCCGCGAGAGGCCTTTGATTACGTCTGGCTGATCCGCACCGCCCCGTTCGATCCGAGCTACGCCAGCGACCTCGTGCCGATCTGGCGCTCCGCGGACGGGACGAGCGCGCTGCTCAAGGTCGATCACACCAAGCCCGCGCCCGATATCGCTGACAGCGAACTGATCCCCAAACGATTGCTCGAACTGCGCGACCTGATCCGTCGCAAGCGCGCGGCGGAGGCGGCCGCGGCGGAGAAGGCGAAAGCGGCGGCTAACCCCTCCTGAACGGCGTCATCTGGTTGAGGAAGGCGCGATCCTGCTCGATCGCGTCGCGCTCACGCTCGAGGAAATCGGCCACCGCGCGGCGGAAGCCGGGATCGGGCAAATAATGCGCGGAAAAGGTCGCCGCCGGGGCATAGCCGCGCGCCAGCTTATGCTCGCCCTGCGCCCCGGCCTCGACCGTCGCCAGCCCGCGCGCGATCGCGGCATCGATCGCCTGATAATAACATAATTCGAAATGGAGGAAGGGCACCTCCTCGACGCAGCCCCAATAGCGGCCGTAGATCGCTTCATCGCCGATCAGGTTGAGCGCGCCGGCGATCGGTCGCCCGTCGCGCTCGGCGAGGATCAGCAGCACACGATCGCCCATCTTCTCCCCGAGCAGCGGGAAGAAGCCGCGCGTCAGATAGGGCCGGCCCCATTTGCGGCTGCCCGTATCCTGGTAGAAGCCCCAAAAGGCATCCCATTCGCGCTCGCCGATCTCGGCGCCGGTGAGGTGGCGGATCGTGAGCCCCGCCACCGCCGCCGCGCGCTCCTTGCGGATCGCCTTGCGCTTGCGGCTGGAAAGCTCGGCGAGGAAATCGTCGAACCCGGCATAACCCTGGTTGCGCCAGTGATATTGCGTCCCCTGCCGGACCAGCCACCCCGCCGCTTCGAACAGCGGCACCTGATCGGGGGCGACGAAGGTGGCGTGGGCGGAGGAAAGCTGGTGCCGGTCAGTCACCGCCTCCAGCGCGGCGATCAGCGCGGGCGCGACCGCCGCGTCGCGCAGCAGCAGTCGCGGCCCCGGCACCGGGGTAAAGGGCGCGGCGATCTGCAACTTGGGATAATAACGCCCGCCCGCGCGCTCCCACGCATCGGCCCAGGCGTGGTCGAAGACATATTCGCCCTGGCTGTGGCTCTTGGCATAGCTCGGCGCGATCCCTGCCGGGCGCCCGTCCGCGCCATCGACCACCACCGGCAGCGGCTGCCACCCGCTGCGCGCGTCGACGCTGCCCGATTCCTCGAGCGCGGAAAGGAAGGCGTGGCCGACGAACGGATTGCCCGTCCCGGCGCACGCATCCCAATCCGCCGCCGGGATCGCGGAGACGCCCTCCACCATACGCGCGGTGATGGAGCTCATTGCGGAAACGCTGGGGGGAACGTCATCCCGCCCAATTTAGGAAAAACCAGCCCGCGCTCAAGACGCGAGCGGCGACTCCCCGACTTCGACGATCGCGTCGACCTCGACCGCCGCGCCGAGCGGCAGCACGGGCACGCCCACCGCCGACCGCGCATGCTTGCCGGCATCGCCGAACAGCGCGACCATCAACTCGCTCGCGCCATTGGCGACCTTGGGCTGATCGGTGAAATCACCGTGCGAATTGATGAACACGCCGAGCTTGACGATGCGCTTGACCCGCCCGAGATCGCCGATCGCGGCCTTTACCTGCGCGACGAGCATCAGCGCGCAACGCTGCGCGGCATCCTGGCCTTCCTCGACGCTGAGCCCCTCGCCGAGCCGGCCGGTGACGACCTTACCGTCCTTGAACGGTAATTGCCCGGAGATATGCAGCAGATTGCCCGACAGCACCGTCGGGACATAGGCCGCGACCGGCGCCGCGGCTTCGGGAAGGGAGAGGCCGAGTTCGGCCAGCTTGCGATCGATACGTTCGGTCATGCCGGAAGCTTCACCACGCGGGCGTTGAGTCGGTCAATCCCCGCAGCCACACGCGCGCGCCCAACCGTCATGCCGGGCTCGACCCGGCATCCAAAGTCGCACGGGCCGTCGCTCGTTGCGCTGGATGCCGGATCAAATCCGGCATGACGAAAAAAGCTAGCTTCAACGGGCACCAACACCCGCGGCGAAGCGCGCGGCGATCCACACCTCGGCCTCGCGCCAGTCGTCGATCCGCGCATGCGCCTCGGGCGCGGGCGGCACGCCGGGGGCCAGCGTCGGTTCCGACACCATATGCAGCCGGTGGACCTGCGGCGCATATTCGGCGACCGAGGCGTGGTGATGCGGCAGATCGTCGACGAACACCGTCACCGGATCGCCATGTTCCGCCACCAGCCGTGCGACCGGGCCGCCTTTCCCGCCCTGGTTGCATTCGACGCGATGCGCGATCCCGAAGGCGGCGAGCTGCGCGATGCGTGGTGCGCGGCACTCGTCGGCAAGATTGGTGAGGATTACGATATCGGCCTGCTCGGCGAGCGTCGCCAGCGCCTCGCGTGCATGCGGCACGAGCGTCTGGCGGTGCATCTCCGCGGGGAAGAAGCCGGTGATGAAGCCGAGCATTTCCTCGCGCGTCACCGGCGTGTCCGACGAGCGCCGCCGCATGTTGCGCGTCAACTCCCACGAACGCGGCTCGAATTCGATATCGTGCGCCTCGCCCAGCCACACCCCGAAATGCCGCACCATATGCAGCAGCACCTCGTCGCAATCGCAGATCAGCAGCGGCCGCGCGGTCATGCCGCCTCCAGCCCGCGTCGCGCCGCGACGAGCCGCTCGGGCGCGACCCCCAGCGCCGCGGCGCAGGCGATCAGATCGGGCTCATGCCCCTCGAGAAACCCGAGGCACGCCGCCAGCACCGTCGCATCGCCGACGCGCGCGCGCAGGTTGTCGGGCGCGAGCCCGGTCAGCGCGATCAGCCGCTCGGCACGCCTCGGCTCGCCCAGCGTCCATGCCAGCGCACCCAGCGCCAGCGTATGCATGTCTTCATTTGTATCGGCTTCGCGCATTGCCTATTTAGCCAATCAGCCTGGGGGACGATTTCGCGTGGCAAAAAGGGTGCTCGTTGTCGAGGACAACGAACTCAATCTGAAACTGTTCTGCGATCTGCTGCGCGCGCACGAATATGCCGCGGAGCCGGTGCGCGACGGGCGCGAGGCGCTCGATCGCGCACGCGCCTTCGCCCCTGATCTGATCGTGATGGATATCCAGATGCCCTATGTCACCGGGCACGAGTTGATCGTCGCGCTCAAGGCCGACGAGGGGCTGCGCGATATCCCGGTGATGGCGGTGACCGCCTATGCCGGGCGCGACGACGAGGAACGCATCCGCGCGGCGGGCGCTGCGGCCTATGTGTCGAAGCCGATCAGCCTCGCGCGATTCATGGATGCGGTGGGCGCGCTGGTTTAGCGCGCGCGACTCTATCGGGATCACCTATTTCCCGTTCGGGCGAACGGGCCGATGCCACGCACGAGAAAAGAGCCGCTGGCCCAAGCCCGCGGCTCCTTCATGTCGGCGCAACATCCGTATCGCCGGCGGCGCGAAACCCGCGCCGCGCGCGTTACTTGATCTTGGCTTCCTTGAACTCGACGTGCTTGCGCACGACCGGGTCGTACTTGTTGAACGACAGCTTCTCGGTCTTGGTGCGCGGATTCTTCTTGGTGACATAGAAGAAGCCGGTGTCGGCCGAGCTGACGAGCTTGATCTTGACGGTGGTCGGCTTGGCCATCACCAATTCCTGTGCTTGCGAAACGAAAAAGAGCGACGAGCAAGCGCGCGCCGCTGACAGACCCGGGCGCATGGCGGACGCATCGCCCGATGTCAAGCATCGACGCGGTTAACCGAGCCTTTACCCTGTCGGCGCATCCTTCTCCCCACGGGGGAGGACAAGGTCATGCCCAACGACGATGTAGCTGAAATCCGGGGAGAATTGGCCCGCCGGATCGCCGCGATCGCGCCTCGCCGCGGGGCCGCCGCGCTGGCACGGGAGATCGATGCGATTCGTCGCATCGCGCATCATAACAACATGTTGCCGGCGGTGACGGTGGCGCATCTCCTCGAATCGGCGCTGGCGCGCGGCGAACAGGGTGCCTTGGTGCACGATTGGCTCGCGATGCTCGACGAGGCAGTGCATAGCGATTGCCAAGATGCCGCTACGTCAGACGCTTTCGCCGCCGCCTGCCAGGTCCGTTTCGCCTAACCCGACGGGGGCGCGCCGATGGACGCGCTGATGGCCGGGCTGGTGCTCGGCGCCTTGTGCGTCGCGGGGGACCGCACGCCGTGGCTCGCAGCGATTCTGGCCGACCGCTATCGCGCCGCGCGCGGGCTGGTCATCGCCGCCGCCGCGCTGGCGTTTCTCGGCAATTACATGTTGGGCGCGCTCGGCGGTATCCTCGTCGCCCCGCTGCTCTCGCCCGAAGCGCGCGGGCTGCTGCTCGCCTTGTCGCTGATTCTCGCCGGGCTCGGCGTCTCGTGGCGCCAGAAAGCGCCCGACCGGCTGACGGGCTGGCGGCTCGGCCCGTTCGGTACGAGCGCGCTCGGGCTGGCGATCATGATTTTCGGCGATCGGATGCAGTTCGTCGCCGCCGCGCTCGCCGCGCGCTCCCCTTTGCCGTGGCTGGCGGCGGCGGGGGCGACGCTGGGGGCGTTGGCGGTGGTCGTGCCGGCGATCGTGATCGGCGAGGCGCGCTGGATGGCGCTGCCGCGGCGGCTGATCTGCATCGCCAGCGCCGCGATCCTGACATTGAGCGGGGTGATCATCGGGCTGCGCTCGATTGCTCTGATCTGATTTTTCGCTGGAGCGAAACCCTTGTCGAACCGTTTTCGCAACGAACCGACAATGGAGAATCCCGTGGCCAGCACCAATCCCAAGCTCAGCACCCCCAGCGACCTGCAGCGCAACGAGACGCGCTCGGTCGCCGATGCGCTCAACGTGGCGCTGGCGGATTGCTTTGCGCTGTATCTGAAGACCAAGAATTTCCACTGGCACGTCTCCGGCCCGCATTTCCACGATTACCACCTGCTGATGGATGCGCAGGCGACACAGATCCTGGGCGTGACCGATGCGATCGCGGAGCGCGTGCGCAAGACCGGCAACGTCACCTTGCGCTCGATCGGCGACGTCGCGCGGCATCAGACGATCAAGGACAATGACGCGCCGTTCGTCGGCCCGGAGGATATGCTCGCCGAGCTGCGCGACGACAATCTCAAGCTGGTCGAGGTGTTCCGCACGGTGAAGGACGCCGCCGAGGAAGCCCGCGACAATGCCACCAGCGGGATCGTCGACGAATGGACCGATCAGGCCGAGGAGCGCGCCTGGTTCCTGTTCGAGGCGACGCGCAAGGGATGAACCTCAACGTCATCACCCCGGCTCAAGGCCGGGGTGACGTTAGGTTATTTTACCCACCGTTCGGACGTTACCGCCCGAGCAGCACCCGCGCCTGCCCCGCGATCTGCGCGAGCATCGCCGCATTGGGCGCCGGCGATTGCCGCGCGCGATCGACCAGCGCCTTGAACTGCGCGACCCGCGGCGCATGTTCCGCCAGCCATTGCTCGACCAATTTGCCCGGATCGCCCTTTTCGCTGCGTCCGAGGAATTCGAGCCGCAACTGCTGGAAGTCGCGCGCCAGCCCGGCGATCAGCAGCCGTTCCCACGGATCGCTCGAGGTGATCCGCGCGGCATTGGTCTGCGCCCAATCGAGCCCCAGCGCCTGACCCAGCCGGGTGAAGGCGCGCGTCACCTTCACCTCGTCGAGCCGCTGGCGTTCGGAGAGATCGGCGAGGCCGATCACGCCGTCCATCTCGAACAGCCGCACCACCTTCGCCACCAGCGGCACCGGCGCCCCGGCGGCCTCCAGCGAGGCGGTGATCCGCCCGCTTTGCGCGCGCGCCTCTTCGAGCAGCAGGTCGCTGGTCTGCGCATCGAGATGCGCGACGCCCTTGCCGATCCGCTTCAACACCGCCTCGGGCGCGGTGCCCGGCGGCGAGACGCGCAAGAGGTCGGCGATTTGCGAGCGGGTCGCCGCCGCCACTTCGTCGAACAACGCGAGGCGGCCGGATTCGGGCATCGCAGTGGTTTCGATCTCGCGCCACAGCGCGGGCAGGTCGAATAGCCGCTCGACCACGACGAACATCGCCGCGATATCGGCCAGCGCCGCGCCTTCCTCCTCGGCCAATTCGAACGGGTGGAGCACGCCGATGCGATTGACGATGCGGTTGGCGAGCTTGGTCGCGACGATTTCGCCGCGCAGCCGGTGCTCGTCGATCGCCTTGGCGAACTTCTCCTGCATCGCCCTGGGGAAAGCGGCGTGGAGATCGGGCTTCAGCGCATCGTCGACCGCCAGCGGGGTGCGCTCGACCGAATCCTGCAGCGCGAGCTTGGCGGTCGCCAGCAGCACCGCGAGTTCGGGCCGGGTCAGCCCGCGGCCCTCGACCGCGCGGCGCAGCAGCTCGTCATTGGCGGCAAGCCCCTCGACCTTGCGGTCGAGCCGGCCGGCGTCCTCGAACATCTCGATCACGCGAACATAGCTCGGCAAGGCACGCGCGCCGTCGCCCTCGGCGATCGACAGCGCGAGCGTCTGGAGGCGGTTATCCTCCAGCACGAGATGCGCGACATCGTCGGTCATCGCGCCGAGCAATGCGTTGCGATCGTCGAACGCGAGCCGCTTTTCCATCATCTCGCGGTTGAGCGCGATCTTGATGTTGACCTCGTTGTCCGAGCAATCGACCCCGGCCGAATTGTCGATGAAGTCGGTGTTGATCCGCCCGCCGCGCGCCGAGAAAGCGATGCGGGCGGCCTGCGTCACGCCGAGATTGGCGCCCTCCCCGATCGCCACCGCGCGGATATCCTCCGCATCGACGCGCAGCCGGTCGTTGGCGGGGTCGCCGACGGTGGCGTTATTCTCCGCCGCGGCCTTCACATAGGTGCCGATGCCGCCGAACCAGATCAGGTCGACCGGGCTCTTGAGGATCGCCGAGATCAGCGCGGTCGGCTCGATCTCGTCGGCCGCGATGTCGAGCGCGGCCTTCACCTCGGGGGTCAGTTTGATCGACTTGGCGCTGCGCGGGAAAACCCCGCCGCCCTTGGAGATCAGCGACTTGTCATAATCGTCCCAGCTCGACCGCGGCAGCGCGAACAACCGCGCGCGCTCGTCCCAGCTCTTCGCCGCATCGGGATCGGGATCGAGGAAGATGTGGCGGTGATCGAAGGCCGCGACGATCTTGAGCGTCTTGCTCAACAGCATGCCGTTGCCGAACACGTCGCCCGACATGTCGCCGCAGCCGACGACGCGGATCGGTTCGCGCTGCACGTCCACCCCGCGCTCGGCGAAATGGCGCTGCACCGAAACCCACGCGCCCTTGGCGGTGATGCCCATCGCCTTATGGTCATAGCCATGGCTGCCGCCCGAGGCGAAGGCGTCGCCGAGCCAGAAGCCGCGATCGAGCGCGATCGCATTGGCGACGTCGCTGAAGGTCGCGGTGCCCTTGTCGGCGGCGACGACGAAATAGGGATCGTCGCCGTCGAGCACCGCCACGCCCTTGGGATGCACCACCTTGCCGCCGACGATATTGTCGGTGATCGACAGCAAAGTGCGGATGAACACACGATAGCTCTCGGTCCCCTCTGCGAGCCACGCGTCGCGATCGACCGCCGGATTGGGCAATTGCTTGGGGTAGAAGCCGCCCTTCGCGCCGGTCGGCACGATCACGGCGTTCTTGACGCGCTGCGCCTTCATCAGCCCGAGGATCTCGGTGCGGAAATCGTCACGCCGGTCGGACCAGCGCAGGCCGCCGCGCGCGACCGGGCCGGCGCGCAGATGGATGCCCTCGACGCGCGGCGAATAGACCCACACTTCGCGCCACGGCAGCGGCGCCGGCAGGCCCGGGATGCGGGCGCTGTCGAGCTTGAACGCCAGCGCTTCGGGCTCCGCGGTGAAGGCATTGGTGCGCAACGTTGCGTCGATCACCGAGCGATAGGCGCGCAGGATGCGATCGTCGTCGATCGCCACCACCGCTTCGAGCCCGGTGGCGATATCCGCCTCGACCGCCGCGACATCGCCCTTTGCCCCCGGCTGATGCCGCAAGGTGAACAGGTCGATCAGCGCCCGCGTCACGCGCGGCGCGCGCGCCAGCGCGTCGACCACCGTGGCGAGGCCATAGCTGATCCCCGCCTGGCGCAGATAGCGGAACCACGCGCGCAGCAGCACGACCGACCCCGGTGACAGCCCGACATCGAGCATCAGCCGGTTGAAGCCGTCATTCTCCGCTTCGCCCTTGAGCACCGCGGCGATCGCGCCCTCCAGCACCTCCTTGGCAATCGCGTCGGTCGCCGCGGTCGTATCCAGCGCGAAATCGTGGATATGGCCGTCGCTTTCCTCGCGCATCCGCGTCGGCAATTCGCCGATCACACGGAAGCCGAAATTCTCCAGCACCGGCACCGCATCGGACAAGGCGAGCGGGCCACCCGCCTTGTAGATCTTGAGCCGCCGCTCGGCGCCCGCGCCGGCGGGATAGAGCAGCACCTGGCGATCGGCCGGGCCGTCGAGCTCGGCCAGCCGCAGCACGTCGTCGGCGGCTTCCTCCGGGGTGCTGCCGGTGCGGTAATTGGGCGGGAACGCCGCCGCCCAGCGCAGTGCGAGCCGCGCGGCGCGCGCCACCGGCACCCGCTCGACCAGCGCCGCCTCGACATCGCGCACCCAGCCGCGCACCATTTTCTCGAGCTGCGCATCGAGCGGCTCGGCATCGGGCATCTTGCCCGAGGCGCGCAGATCGACGGTGTAGCGGATCAGCGCGGTATTGCCGTCCTCCATCGCCACCGTCCAGTTGAGGATCGAGCCCCCCGCGGCCTCGGCGATCATGTCGCCGATCGCGACGCGGCGCGCGGTGGTCAGCTCGTCGCGCGGCAGCCAGACGAAGCCGACCAATTGCCGGCCAAGCGGCGAGCGCACCAGCACCAGCTTGGGACGCGGGCGATCGGCGATGCTCATCGCGGTGAGCGCGAGCCGCTCGAGCGATTCCGGATCGAACGCGATCACCAGATCGTGCGGCAGCGTGCCCATCGCATGCGCCAGCGCCTTGCCGGTATGCCCGGCGGGATCGAAGCCGCATTTCGCCTCCAGATCGGCGAGCCGCTGGCGCAGCACCGGCACCGCGCGCGGCGGCGCGGTGAGCGCGGCGCTGGTCCACAGCCCGGCGTGGAGCGACAGCCCGACGCGCTTGCCGCCCTCGACGATCGGCACGATGATGAGGTCGATCGGCACACGGCGATGGACGGGCGAGAGCAGGCTCGATTTGAGCATCAGCGGCGCCTCGCCGCCCTTGGCGAACCATTCGAGCGCCAGCTCGCGCGAGCGATCGGCGAGCAGCGGCACCTTATGCCGGTTGCGCGCGATGCCCAGCGCCGCGCCCGCCGCGCGGCCGTCGGCATACCAGCGTTCGTGCCCCAGCAGGGTGAAATGCCGGTCGAGGAACCAGCGCATCAGCGCCGCGCCCTCGCTCGACCCGCCGGTATCCTCGACCGCGCCGGCATCGGCCGCCAGCGTCGCCTGCATCTGGCGCCAATCGCCGACAGCGGCGCGCACATCGGCCAGCGCTTCCTCGATATCGGCAACGAGATCGCGACGCTCGCGCGCGTCGGCGCGCTGCATCTCGATATAGATCATCGATTCGCGCGCGCCCTCGCCGTCGGACACGCCCTTGATCAGCCCGTCGGTACCGCGGGTCACCGCGATCACCGGGTGGATGATGCGATCGATCGCGATATCGTGCGCGACGATCGCCGCCGCGATCGAATCGACCAGGAACGGCATGTCGTCGTTGACGATCGCCAGCCGCTGACGCCGCGCGCCGGCGTCGCCAGGCAATTGCTCGATCGCGATCGCTACTGTCGCGGGGGGCCGCCGCTCGGCGGTCGCGGCAAGGAAGGCGGCCGCCTCCGCTTGTTCGTCCGGACCGAAGCCCTGAAGCTCACCCGGCAATGCGCGGTTGGTGAGACGGGCGGCGAGCGCTTCTGACAGCGCCTTGAGCGATGCTTTCGACATGGCGGGAAGCTATGCGCCCACCGGCGGCGCGGCTCAAGACTTGTGACTTTTGCAACAATTTGCGATGCTGGGGGGCAGGCTTCCGCCGCCCTCCCAAAAACAGCCGGTTACCCCAGCGCGGCGAGCGCGCGGGTGGCAAGCCGTGCGTCATTCGCCACCGCGCCGAGCACATCGACGCCGCCGTCGTCGGTCGCGCGGGCGACCAGCACCACGATTTCCCCCGCCGAAACCCCGGTATCGATCGCGACATGCGCGATCGGCGCGCGGTCGATCGCCGGCAGCGCGCGCGCCGGCTTTACCGGGCGGCGCGCATCTCGTTCCGCCGCGACGATGCCCTTGATCCCCGCCGGATAGCTTTCGATGAAGGTCACCAGCCCGCCCACCGGCACGTGCTGGCGCAGCGCCAGCGCGAGCACCGCGGCGAATTCGGTGATCCGTGTCTTGTCGTAATCCGCGCCGAAGACGAGCTTGACCAGCGGGGTCATCGGCGCGCGGGCCTGCCGCGTCAGCCCGGCATCGTCGAGCAGCTTCGCCAGCCCGTCGGCATCCTCCTCGGCGGCGAGCGCGAAATCATAAGCGCGGCCGAGCGCGCGATAGAGGGCGGCACGGCTGCGCACGTCCGAGGCGCGCGCGGCAGCGGCGCTTTCGCGCGCCAGCGCCAGCCGGTCGCCGAGCAGTTGCGGCAGCGCGGCCTCGATCGCCTCGGCCGCCCCGGCGAGATGGGTCGGGCCATCGGCCCAGACGGCAGGGGCGTCGTGCGGCACGACCCGCGCCGGCGCAGCGCGCACCGCGGCGACCAGCTCGGCATCGAGCCGCGCCTGCTCGTCGGCCGCCAGCATCTCCTTCCAGTTGATCACGCCATAGATGAAATCGATGCGATCGCCGGTCGAGGAAAAGGGCATCAGGATGCCGCGATAGAGCGTCTGGTGCCCGCGGGTGCTGACGAACTCGGCCTCGAAGCCGATCGGCGCGCGATTGGCGATGATCTGCAGATAGTGATCGGTCAGGCGCGACAGCAACGAACGCGCCGGCACCTCCGCGACGCGGGTGATCGCATGATCGAGCCCGCATTCCTCGCGCAGCGCGCGGCCGAGGAACTGGATTTCGGGATCCTCGATGCTGCGGGTGAAATCGAGCAGCACGCTATGCGCGCCGAAATCGGCGATGCCGGCGGGATCGAGATCGTCGATCGAGGGATAGGCGCGACCGTCGAGCAGCGATACCCAGTGATTATAGGCGCGCACATGCATCCGCCGCTCGTCGGTGCCGATCGCCTGCGTCGCCTCGCCGACCCCACCCTCGGCCGGATCGCTGTCATACGGCCGGCTTCCGTCAAAGCCGCGAGCGGTGTCCATAATAATCCCTTCGACACATAAAGCGTATCGGCAGCGATAGTGACCCCACATGGTAAAAGACGCGTAAAGATCACACCCGCTTGCCAGCGCCCCCCGGTCCTGCTAACCGCCGCGCCTCGATACGCCTCCGGGCGTGCTTCGGGCCGCTTTAGCTCAGCTGGTAGAGCATCGCATTCGTAATGCGGGGGTCACAGGTTCGAGTCCTGTAAGCGGCACCAGAACATCCAGAGAACAAGTCTAGAAAACCGCGGATTTCTGCGGTATACAGGGCCTATTCGGGTCCCAGATTTTCCCATTATGTTCCACCGTGGTCCACTAAAAAGGGACCACAAAACGCGGGACCACGAGCAACTCGAAAGGGCGTGGTCCCATGCTCACGGTCACACAGATTCGCGCGCTCAAACCGCGGGCCGCGCCGTACAAGGTCCCGGACGTCGACGGATTGTTCCTGCTGGTCCAGCCCTCCGGGGGCCTATTCTGGCGCTTCCGATTCCGCGCGCATGGTATCGAGAAGAAACTTTCCTTAGGAAGCTTTCCAAAGGTTTCGCTGCAGGATGCACGCAGGCTGCGCGACGAAGCGCGCGCGAAGCTGATCGATGGCATCGATCCGGTCCAGGAGAAGAAGGAGCGCAAGCTGGCGGCCGAGATCGCCGCGCGCACCACCTTCCGGCTGGTCGCCGAGGAATATATCCAGAAGATAGAGAACGAAGGGAAATCGCCCGCGACGATCAAGAAGGCGCGATGGTTTCTCGATCTGCTCGATCGCGACATCGGCAAGCGGCCGATCTCGGAGGTGACACCGCACGAACTGCTCGCGGCACTGAAACGCGTGGAAAAGCGCGGGCACCATGAAACCGCGCAGCGCCTCCGCGCATTCGCGGGGCGCGTTTTTCGATACGCCTTCTCCACGCTGCGGACGGACAGAAACCCGGCCGACATTCTTCGGGGCGCTCTGATCGTCCCGCGGGTCAAACATCACGCAGCCGTCCTGGAGCCCAAGCGCGTCGGCGAACTGCTGCGCGCAATCGACGGCTACGACGGCCGGCCGGAAAACCGTTTCGCGCTCCAGCTGGCATCACATGTTTTTCTGCGCCCGGGAGAGCTACGGAAGGCGACGTGGAGCGAAATCGATTTTGCGGAGAAGGTGTGGCGCATCCCCGCTGAGCGCATGAAGATGAAGAAGGTCCACACCGTCCCCCTCTCCCGCCAGTCGCTGTATCTGCTCGAAACGCTCCGCTCGCTGCGAAACCCGAGCGAGTTCCTGTTTCCCGCCCTTCACACCTCCCGTCGCCCGATATGCGAAAACACGCTCAACACCGCGCTTCGGCGCCTGGGTTACGGGAACGACGAAATGACCAGCCACGGGTTTAGGGCGATCGCGAGCACCCTGCTGAACGAATCCGGCTTGTGGCACCCGGATGCAATCGAGCGCGCTCTGGCTCATGGCGACCGGGACCGTGTCCGCGCGGCCTACCATCGCGGCGCTCATTGGGCCGAGCGAGTCAAAATGGCGCAATGGTGGTCGGATTACCTCGATCAGCTGAGGGTTGGCGGGAAGGTTATAAAGCTTCGGCCTCGAAAGCGCGCGTAATGGTGCTGGTTCTCGTCGGCTCTTCTATGTCCGCCATTCGTTGCATGGCTGTCAGGCAATTTAGCCAACAGCTGCCAAACCGCTTCTGGGCCGTCAGGAGACAGGCGGGTTCCAGTCGACCGATCCCTGATAGCCGCCATCTCCGATAGCGATGGGGCGTGACGGCTCCCGACCCAATTTACGCCGTTCCGGTTCTCCTATGGGAACGTCGGCTCATGCCGAAACCGGTCATCGTCTGCAGCCGCAAAGTGGTGACAAAACACGCTCGCATCGATCTGGGACGCCGGGTCGCGGGATGCGCGTTCCACTCCGCGGTGGCCTTCGTGGAAAACTCAGCTCCGGGCGTGAATCCCTATGTCGCCAGGCAGCATGCGGAAGAAGCTTACCGCGTGGAAGGCCGCCTGCGATCTCCTGACCCGCAATATGACTAGGCAATCCGTCGCGCCGGTCTGGATCTTGACGATCTTTGCGATATCGCGAGCATGCTCGTGCCAAAGTGCCTCATCGAAATAGGGATTGCGTTCTAGGGTGAGTGCGACCGCGAAGATGCGGTCGCCAATTTCAACGAAGGCGAACATCGGGTCTTGGATCGCGCGGCCCATACCACCGTTCCAGCGTCTTGCCCGCTCCTCCATACCTTTCAGCGTTCCGGGGTGCTGGTTGAAGATCACCTCAACCATGTCAAACTTATGGCGGGTGTCGCTCGCGTAGAGTTCCGCCGCCAGCCGGCGCCAATACGGCGGCAGGTGCAGACCGGGCGTTTCGAATGTTCGGCGGTCTGACCTTGCCTGCTTGGTCCCACGCACCGGCGCATCGGCCCTGTGAAAGAAGACCCGCATGTCTTTAAGCTTGTCGCTGGCGATCAGGAAGCCGTTAGTGATATAAAGTGACAACAGATCCTGCTCGTCACCCATGAACACGAACTGGCGCTCGATCGTCGCGCGCCGCGTTAGATAGTGGAAGAACGCGACTTCGCTATCGAGATAGGTCGTGAGCATCCTCAGCTCGCCGATCGAGAAGATCGGCGACCAGGGATCGGCCGGCGCGATCAGCCCGATCTCCTCAAAATTGCGCCGTGTGCTGGTGATGGCCGCGAAATGCTCAATACAGACCCCGAAGCTGCTGATGATCGCCGGTTTAGAAAGGTCGATCGGGATCAGATTGCCGGCCGCGTCGTGCAGCAGCGCCTCCGCGCTCTTTCCGCGCCGGAGCAGCGTCTCGAGCCTTGCGGCCTGCTGGCCGGGCTCGACGTAGAGGCGTTTGAAGTTCTTGCGGAGTGAGCTTTCGCCACCGCGCCGCGCCGCGGAATTGACCTTCCCGGACTTGGCCTCGAACAGAAAGATGTGGTTGCCGAGCTTGGCGACGAGATCATTCTCGTACCCTTTGCCGGTATCGGGGTCGGTCCAGTGGACCGACCGGTGCAAGGTCGCGGACGGCAGCGCTTTCGCGACTAGCGCCGCGGTCGCGTCTTCTAGATAGCGCGTGCGCGCCGCCGAATATGCTTCACTTAGCTCTGTGTCGCCCTCGAACAGTCCTTCGATAATCGCGAACGGGAAGCTCACCAGCATAGCCGGAAATGGAAGAAACAGCGTGTCCTCCGACAGCCGGATGAACGGCCGCCGGCGGATGGGACTGTCAAGATAGATGCTGCCGGTCTCGAGACTCGCCAACTCACCGAAGCCGATCGACGCCCGGAACAGCGCGCCGGTCACGCCGCCGCCAAACAGGGTCTCGAGTTCGGCGCGCGAGAAGGTGAAGGCCGGCGCCCACGCGAGTTCACTTAGCTGGAAGGCGGCCCATGCCCGGTATTGCGGGTCCGTCCGGCTGTGATCTGCAAAGCGCCAGGCCCGGCGGCACAACGTCGAGGTGCCAACAAGGCGTTCGAGTGCCGTTACGTCGACCTGGCCTGTATGGAAACCAGCCGGCACGCTCCGGAAGCTGTTGAGCTTGTCCGGGACCAGTTGCAGAAACAGGAAGAGCGCCCGCGCGACATCCGACAGGCGGTATCCAAGCCGGCTAAGCGATGCCTGATCCATATAGGCCAGCAGCGCTGGCACAATTTCCTGCGCGTCGTCGCTATTGAAGATGTTGCGGTAGAACAGCGTTTGGATACGCGCCTGTCGGCTGACCCGCTCGGAAGCACTAAGGTCTGATCTCGACGGGAATGCCGATCCGATATAGGCATGGATGTTGCGCTCGGCGAGCTCCCAGGCGCGCACCATGTTGCGGGGAGATGTCGGCACGTCGGGACCGCGCGGAAGCATAAGCGCAATCGTCTGCAGGAGTTCAGCGCCCGGTTGCTGCAATCCCTCGACACTGTCGCTGGTCGGATCCTTTGCCAACTGAAGGAAGAGGTGGAGTCCCGTCCGTGCCAGGAACGCCACCGGATCACGGCCCGACAACAGGGTGCGGAGTTCCGCACCCGTCTCGGTGAAGGTGCGCGCGGGATCGGGGTCTCTCGGCTCTGTTGCTACCTGCTCGCCAGGTCCGGAAAAGCCGAATCCAGGAATGGCATTCTCGATGGCGTCCAGAGTCCGCTTCTTCCTGTTCAACGGAGGTTCTTTCGTGGTTCGCCCATTTTTGATTCTAGCTGATCAGGACGTCCACGGCGCGGTTTTAATGTAGGAGACCGCACTAGGAGGGCGCAGGTCCTCATTGGTGGGCGCATGAAGCACAGATTCCGACCATGACACTATGACAACCCATCGTCCGCAAATACCATGGTAAGTTTACATCTCGTAATATCAGCTCAAGCCTCCATAGGCTCCGCTGTCTGCAACCCATCAAATAGGATATCAATGAGTCCTAGGTGACGAATGATCTTTTGAACCGCTTCGAATTCAGCCTTTGGATCAATGCCAATCGTAATTTTTCCGGCAGCACTGCTGTGTGCAGTCTCTCCGCGCTGATGCCCAAAGTTATCGATTTCGGCGACCGCAAGCGGATCAATGTCAGATGGAGCTATTCCAAGTGGAATCAACATTGCCATCAACTGACGCTCGCGAATCCCATGATTGTCCATCCGTACGTATTTGACATAAGTGTCGATTGCGTTTTTTAGGCGATTTTCTATCTGAATTTTATCTGGCCAAGATTTTTCTTGATTTTGTCCCGGCGCCATCAGGGTGTCCGGCGGAGTGGACAGATGGTGGCCACAAAATCCCAGCAAGCTGAGGGTTGTTAGGGAGACCCGCCGCTGCGTCCGCCAAGCAACAGCGGCAGCGTTTGCGATCTCTAATGACCGCTCCTCTAAATAAGCTTCAACTTCGGCATGTGCCATCACGCGAAATGATAAGGCTCGAACCGTCGTGCGAGCCACATCGTGGTATACGCCCAATTCAGAAAACCGTGAGGGCAGCAGGCAACGTCGAAGCTCCTTCACTCGCGCCTGGAGAGATTCGTATCGGCTGGACGCCATGCGACTATCAGAAGCCGTCGAAGGTGATTTGGCGCTCTCCAGTGGCCGGATCATCCAACAGCGCGGGAATAGTAAAATTTAATCCGATCGCTGCCCGAAGTGAGTTCCCCCAGATTGCAAGGCGGTCGTGCGTGTGCGGGACACCCGCTGTATCGCTTTCTACTGCTTCACCGAACACGTCATCCTGCATCACTAAACCATAAGCATCTCGAACTGCCTGCGGCTGCTGCGACATCTCGGTGCGAATAGCAGGATTGCTGGCGTAAAATATCAGCGCGTCAAAAATTGCTCGATTAAACGACCTTGAACCGGTTTTCCGCGCGAGACCATCGGATCCGAAGATGTCAATTAAAGTAGCGACGCCGTTCTCAAACTCATTAACCTGCGCCAACACGGATTGCTGCCGTTGAATCCAGTCATTATTAAATCTCTCACAAGAATTATCAAGAAAGCGTTTCATTCTTCCCTGATAAGTCGAGAGATAGTTCTGGAAACTGAGGAACCGAACTAGAAGCTCTACATCGCGCATTCGAGGATCAGGGGAGTTTCGAGACAAGATGGTTCGCAACGCCTGGGAAGCCGATGCGGCTGTGTCGACATAATCGGAGAATGGCCCCGGGATAGCTGCCTGCCGCAGTTCTTGCGGCGAGAGCTTTAGGCTGCCGGTGTTTAACCTAAGGAATACGATGTGGAGAAAGTCCAGGTCTGGCCAGTTACGAATAACAACCGTACGAATTGTATGGTTAGAAAATGCGTTTAATTCATCACGAAGCGTCAAATCTGATTCGAAGTTTGAGTATCGCTTGCCGGATAAGTCCGTACGAATTTCTAACCCAGCAAGGCGAAACGCGTTCCCATGTCCGTTGAATTTCCCTGTGAACTGCATTAGTGAAAGCAAGCGTTGCTTACCGTCGAGAACGATGTATCTCCCGCGTTCACCTTGCCTTTCCGCAAGCACGATCTGCGGGATCGGAAGGCCTAGGATGACCGATTCAACGAACTTGCCCTTCGCTCGACCACTCCAAGCGTCGCGTCGTTGAAATGCTGGGTTCATCTCGATGTTATGGCGTTCAAGCTGATTAACTATCGTCTCCACGGTCCAGTCGGAGGCGAACAATACCGCTTGAGAGAATCGATCCATCTCCGCAGCAGTCGGCGGCGCGTCGATCTCGTCAGTGAAATCTGGGCCTTCGGGCTCTTCCGACATATAGCATTCCTAAGGTTGGGTCGTCGGTTTGCCTCGTTCAGTCCGATGTGTCCACCCACGAGGGTTGATGCCGCGTGCATAGAGGGAACTAGGATAGTCATCGTGCTTTTTTCAACGAATCCGAGCGCTTGTGCTCTGCACTCAATCGCAGGCTGAACGACTACTTTCGAAAGCTTGCCTCCAGAAACAGATTTGCCCGCTCGCGGCCGGGCTTTCGCATCTTGGGCGTTGCGACCGACTAAAGCTAAACGTCCGCTCCTCGCAAGAGCTGTCGTTCACCGCGATCACAGCAAACGGCGGGAAAGTCCCAGACCCGGCCTTTCGGCCCTACCGACGAGACCCCTTCGGCGAACGGCAGGTTCCGGGATCCGAAATCCGCACATTGAACGGCGGGGATTGGGGCGCGAACCTGCCCGGCTGGGGTCGCCTCAATTGTCGCAATCGTGCCCCAGATTCGACGTTAGGCTTCCTTCAGCTTCATTGTCTGTGCTCCTATTCCGAAATGTTCGATTGGCCAGCACGAGCTTTGAGGACGGTGTCGTTGCGTTGCGCGGTTCGCCAGCGCGCAAGCGCGTCGAGGATCGGGCGCAGGCCATAGGCAGGTTCCGCCAACGCGTAGACCTGGCTGGCACAACGCGGCAGACGGCGCCGTTCGACGAGGCCGGTATTTTCCAGCGCACGGAGCCGGTCGGTCAGTACGTTCGCGCTCACCCGCGGAATAGCCGTGCGCAGATCGGAGAAGCGGCGCTCATGCTCGTTGAGGCAAAGCAGTATATCCAATACCCAGCGGCCTTCGATCCAGTCGAGCGGATCGCCATCGGGCGGCGGATGAGCACGCGCTGCCGCAGGGCGGGAGGAGGCTGGGAAGGCCGTCAACTCTCGGTCTCCCGCCACCGTGCGTCAGCGGCTGCACACGAATACCAAAGCGCCATCATGCCGCCGGCGTCGCCACAGCGGGCTCGCCCTGCACCCCGGGCTTGATCCGATACCAGAGCGAATAGAGCGCGGGCAGGAAGACAAGGGTCAGGATCGTTCCGACCAGCGTGCCGCCGATCAGCGTGAACGCCATTGCGCCCCAGAACACCGAATGAGTGAGCGGGACGAAGGCGAGGACGGCAGCCAACGCCGTCAGGATCACGGGTCGGAATCGCTGCACTGTCGCCTCGACGACCGCGTCGAACGGCGTCCGGCCATGCTCCTCATTCTCATGGATCTGGCCGATCAGGATCAGCGTGTTTCGCATAAGGATGCCGGCCAGCGAGATCAGCCCCAAGATGGCGTTGAACCCGAAGGGCTGGCCGGTCAGCAGCAGCGTCGGCACCACGCCGATCAACCCCAGCGGTGCGGTCAGCAGCACGATCGTCATCGCCGAGAAGCTGCGAACCTGAAGGATGATGACGATCATCATCAGCAGGATCATGATCGGGAAGATCGGGGCCAGCGCGGCATTGGCCTTCCCCGCCTCCTCGATCGAGCCGCCCATGTCGATATGGTAGCCGGAGGGGAGCGTATCGATCACCGGCTGGAGCTTCTTGAGCATGGCGATCGAGACGTCGGGCGGTTGCAGGCCGTTGGCGATGTCGCCGCGCACGGTGATCGTCGGTACCCGGTCCCGGCGGAGCAGGATCGGATCTTCCATGCGCAGTTCGAGCTTGCCGATCTGGCTGATCGGCACGCGCTGGCCGTTCGTCGCGGTCAACGTGAAGTCGCTGACACGCGCCGGATCCAACCGCGTCTCCCCGGCGGAGCGCGCAACCACCTCGACCGTGCGGATATCCTCGCGAGCCTGCGAGACGGTCACGCCCGATAGCAGGAACTGCAACTGCTCGCCGACATCGCCCGAGGTGAGGCCCATGGCGCGCAGCCGATCCTGATCGAGCACGAAGTGCAGCGTCGGCACGCGCTCGCCCCAGTCGGTGTTGACGGTGCGCATCATGGGGTCGTTGGTCATGATCGTGCGGATCTGCTCGGCGATGGCGCGCAGCTTAGCGACATCGGGGCCGCTGACGCGAAACGCCACCGGGAAGGGCGAAGGGGGCCCGAAGACGAGCTGAGTCACGCGCACCCGCGCCGCAGGGGCGAGGCCGTCGGCGACCGCATGCCGCAAGCGCTCCTTCAACGCCTCGCGCGCCTCCTCGTCCGGTGTGCGCACAATGATCTTGGCGAAGGAGGGATCGGGCAACTCGGGCGAGAGCGACATGAAGAAACGCGGCGCGCCCTGGCCGACATAGGCGGTGATGATCTTGGCCTCGGGCTGCTTGCGCAGCCACGCCTCGACCGCCTCGCTCGCGGCGCTGGTCTGCTCGATCGAGGTGCCCTTGGGCATCTGGATTTCGACCAGCACCTCGGGCCGGTCGGAGGTGGGGAAGAACTGCTTCTTCACCAACACCATCCCCGCACCGGCGATGAGGAACGCCGCCAGCGTTGCGATCGTCACCACTCGGTTGCGCTTCACCGCCCAGCGGATCAACTGGCGCACCTTCTGATAGCGCGGCGTTTCGTAGATGGCGTCATGGCCGCCTTCGACCGGCTTGATCGCCGGCAGCAGCTTGACGCCCATATATGGCGTGAACGCCACCGCGACGACCCAGGAGGCGAGCAGGGCGAAGCCGACGACCCAGAAGATGTTGCCGGCATATTCTCCCGCCGTGGACTTTGCGAAGCCCACGGGCATGAGGCCGATCACCGTCACCAGCGTGCCGGCAAGCATTGGCGCGGCGGTATGGCTCCAGGCATAGGCTGATGCCTTGATGCGGTCGAACCCCTCTTCCATCTTCACGACCATCATCTCGATCGCGATGATCGCGTCGTCGACCAGCAGCCCGAGCGCAAGAACCAGCGAGCCGAGCGTGATGCGGTCCAGCACCCTGCCGGTCGCCCACATGATGATCAGCACGATCGCGAGCGTCAGCGGCACCGCCCCCGCGACGACGATGCCGACCCGCCAGCCGAGCGCGACGAGGCTGACGATCATCACGATCGCCAGCGCCTCGAGGAAGGTGCGCATGAACTGATCGACCGCCGCCGAGATGTTCTCCGACTGGTCGGTCACGGAAGCGAGGACCATTCCGAGCGGCAGCTCCGACGAGATGGCCTGGATTTCGGCCTTCAACGATTTGCCGAGCTCAAGCCCGTTCCAGCCTTCGCGCATGACGACGCCGAGCAGCAGCGTCGGTTCCCCCTGGTTGCGGATCAGGAAGGTCGCCGGGTCCTCATAGCCGCGCCGGACCTCGGCGATGTCCGCCAGGCGCAGGGTCCTGCCATTGGCGACGATCGGCAGATCGCGGATCTTTTCGAGATCGTCGAACGCGCCGTCGAGCCGGACCTGCACCTGCGGCCCGTTCGCCTCGATCGCCCCCGCCGGGGTGACCAGGTTCTGTTGGGCCAGTGCCGAGAAGATCGCGCGCGGCGCGATCCCCAGCGTCGTCAGCCGATCCTGCGCGAACTCGACATAGATGCGTTCCGGCCGCTCGCCGACGATGTTGATCTTCTTGACGCCCGGCACATGCAGCAGCCGCTGGCGCAGCGTCTCCGCCTGCCGGGCAAGGTCACGCTGCGGCTCGCCCTTCGCCTTCAAGGCATAGAGCGCGAACGTCACGTCGCCATATTCGTCGTTGACGAACGGACCGGCGACCCCTTGGGGCAGGCTGGACGCCTGGTCCTGCAACTTCTTGCGCGCCTGGTAGAATTGCTCCTGGACCTCAGACGGCGGCGTCTGGTCGCGCAGGACCAGCGTGGTGAAGGCAAGGCCGGGGCGCGTGAACGTCTCCGCGCGGTCGTACCAGCGCAGTTCCTGCAGCCGTTTCTCGAGCGGTTCGGCAACCTGGTCCTGCATTTCTTGCGCGGTGGCACCGGGCCATGCTGTGACCACGGTCATTTGCTTGATGGTGAAGCTCGGATCCTCGGCGCGGCCGAGGCTCAGGAAAGCCACGATGCCGGCAGCGGAGATGGCGATGATGAAGAACAATGTGACTGCCCGTTCGCGCACCGCGAGGGCGGACAGGTTGAACCTGCCCTTGGGTTCGGACGCCTCGCTCAACGGACCGTTCCTGACGCGATGCGGACCGTCTGGCCCTGGTGGAGCATGTGTGCGCCCAGTGCGACCAGACGCTCGCCGGGACGCAGACCCGCCGATACCGTCGCATTCTCCTCGCCGACCGCGGCGAGTCGTACCGGGCGCCAGCTGACTTTGGGACTATTGCCGCCGGTCACAACCCAGACTCCCGGTCCCTGCCCGCGATCGTAGATCGCGGCGAGCGGAACCGTGGTCGCCGCCCTTTGGCCGGGAGAGGCGAGTTGGACGGTTATCGTCGATCCCAGCGGCGCGGCGGCAGGAGCACCAGCAAGAACGAACCGCGCTTCGAAGGTCCGCGTCGCCAGATCGGCGGCGTCGCTCAGTTGCCGCAATCGCGCTTGCCCATTGAGCCCGCTGTAAGTCCGTGCCTCCGCTTCCGTGCCCAGTGCAGGGCGAAGCGTCTCGGGCAGTGCAACGATGGCTTCGCGCGGACCGGAGCGCGCGAGGCGGACGACGGTCTGGCCGGCCGCGACCACTTGCCCCGGCTCGGCCAGCGTCTCGGCGACCACGCCGTCGGCGTCGGCAACCAGCAACGTATAGCCGGTATCGTTGCGGCTGACCCGTGCCTGGGCCTCGGCGGCGGAGAGCTGCGCGCGCGCCGAGAGCGCTGCGGCCTTGGCCTGGTCGTAGGCGGAGGCGGAGACCGCACCCGCAGACACCAGATCGCGGTAGCGCTGTTCATCGGCGCCGGCCTGAACCGCGCGGGCGCGCGCGGCCGCGACCGTGCCGGCCGCCGCCTGCGCCGCAAGCGCATAGTCGGCCGCATCGATGCGCATCAGCGGCTGGCCGCGGCGGACGGTCTGACCGGCCTCGACCAGCCGCGCCACCACCTTGCCGCCGACACGGAAGCCGAGATCGCTCTGCACGCGGGCGCCGACGATGCCGGTGAATTCGCGGGCGCCTCCTTCAGCGGCACCGGCAGAGGCGATTCGCACCAGCGGCGGCGCGGTGCGCGGGTCGGCGTCCGTTTGCCCACATCCGGCCAGCGCGCCGGCTGTCAGCCCAAGAATCCCGATCATTCGGGCGCAAGACGATGTCGACACGCAGGTTCCTCCTGTTCAGTCGGAACCAGATGTCATCGAGTGACTAATATGTCAACTAGTCACTCGCAAGCATTCGACTTCAAGGCGCGAGGCTACGCAGCACCAGACCGGTCACCTCGGTCTGGGCATCGGGCAGGAGGTCGAGGCTGCGCTCGAGGAAAACGGGGTCGATGAAGGGCTTGAGAGCATAGAAGATCGACCGGCGAGTTTCGTCGAGCGGGGTCTTGCGCTCGAACTCGCCATTCTCGCGGCCTTCCTTGAGAATCTCTTCGAGCAGGTCCTGCAGGCGCTCGGTATAGGCCTGCACGGCCTCCCAGTTCTCGGACGACGCATGGACAGCGATCTCGTAGAGCTTGCGATCGGTGAAGAGCAGCTCCACGGTTGCGCTAGTCACGGTTCTCGCGAATCTGCGCAACTTGTCGGTCGCGTCCTGGCCCTCGTCCACTGCCTCCCGGGTCTGGTCGAATAGCCCGCCTACACACTCGGCGCAGATCGCTTCACCAATCGCCTGCTTCGATTCGAAAAAGCGATAGATATAGGCCTTGGAGAAACCGATCTCGCGCGCGAGGTCCGACACCGTCGTCTTGTCATAGCCGTAATGCGCGAAGCATTCGCGGGCAGCGTTGACGATCTGGTCCCGTACCGAATGCTCCGCCGGTCCGCGCGTCGCAGCCTTGCTTGTGCCCTGATTTTTCATGGCCGCACCCATAGCGTCAAAAGCCCGGATTGACAAATTGTGACCAAATACGTTATTAGTCACAGTCCATGAGACGGTTCATGGAATTGCTGGCGAACGGACGCATGCGCATCTCATCTTCGATCCTGACGGTGGCCGGGACGGCTGCACTAGTCGGTGGCTGTGCCGTCGGTCCGGCCTATGTCGCACCTCAGACGGCGGCCCCGCCTGCCTTCATGGGCGGTCCCGCCGTCGAGGCCGCCACGGGCCAGGCAGCGAAGGTCGATCTGGTGAACTGGTGGCGATCGTTCGACGATCCGCTGCTGACGAGCCTGGTCGAACGCGCGCTGGCGCAGAATCTCGACCTGCAGCAGGCGAGCGCCCGCGTCGTGCAGGCGCGTGCTGCATTGCGCCACGCCAGCGCCGATCTCCTTCCTTCCGGACAGATCACTGGCCAGGCGAGCGAGAATTATCAGTCGCTCGAGACGCCGCAGGGCCGGATCGCCAGCGCATTGCCCGGCTTCAACCGCGAGGCGCAAAGCTATGACCTGAATCTCGGCGTGAGCTGGGAGCTCGATCTCTTCGGCGGCAAGGATGCAGCCCGCAACGCCGCACGCGCCGATTGGCAGGCATCGACGGCGGCGGCGATTGCCGCGCGGCTCACCGTCGCCGCGCAGACCGCCGACACCTATATCGCGATCCGCAGCCTGCAGGCGCGGCTCCACGTCGCCCGCAACCAGCTACAGGTTCAGCAGCAGCTGGTCGACCTGGTCACACTTCAATATCGCAAGGGCGTGGCGGCCGAATTGCAGCTGCGCCAGGCCGAGGGAGCTTTGGCGCAAGTCAAAGCGGGCGTTCCGGAGCTGGAGCAGAACCTCGATACCGCGATGAACGCGCTGGACGTCCTGCTCGGCCTTCAGCCCGGCTCGACCCGGCCCGAACTCGCGGCGGTCGCGCCGATCCCCAACCTGCCTGCTGTCTCGGACGCTGGCGGCCCGCCCGCCTTGCTGCGTCGGCGCCCGGACATCGTCGCAGCCGAGCGCACACTCGCCGCGTCGAATGCGCGGATCGGCGTGGCGATCTCCGAATATTATCCGAAATTCTCGCTAAGCGGCCTGCTCGGCACGGCGACGATGGGCGTCGGCGGATTGTTCAGCGGCAATGCCACCCAGGCGAGTGGCATTTTCGGACTACGCTGGCGCCTGTTCGACTTCGGCCGCATCGACGCCGAGATCGCCGCTGCCCGAGGTCGCAACGCCGAGGCGCTGGCAGCCTATCGCCTGACGGTCCTCAGAGCCTCGGAGGATGTGGAGAACACCTTTTCGGCGCTCGTCAAGCAGCAGGCCCGCGCGCAGATCCTCGACCAAGGCGTCTCCTCTCTAACCCGGGCGCGCGCATCCTCCTTTGCTGCCTATAAGAGCGGTGTCTCCAGCCTGCTCGATGTGCTCGACGCCGACCAGCGCCTTCTGGCCAGCCGCGATGCCGAAATACAGTCGAAAGCGGCAGCCGCCCGCGCCGCCATCGCTTCCTTCCGGGCGCTCGGCGGTGGGTGGGATGCCTCGATTGCGCCCGGCTGAGCCGACAAGGCGGGTGCGGCTTTCGGGTTCGCGCCGCATGGACGACATCCTCGCCGCAGCCTCCTTGCCGCCCGTCTCTAGCCTCTATCGCCGGACGATATTGCCCACCAGTCCCGACCCAATCTCTGCCATTTACAACACGGAGCCCATCACCATGGATGACGTCATCATCATCGGCGGCAGCTTTGCCGGCCTCGCCGCCGCGCTGCAGCTCGGCCGTGCCCGCCGGAAGGTCACGGTCCTCGATACCGGCCTGCCGCGCAACCGCTTCGCCGGCCGTTCGCATGGCATGCTCGGCCACGATCACAAGCCACCGCTGGACATCCTCGCCGAGGCGCGGCTGCAGCTGGCGCGTTATCCCGCGATCAGGCTGGTCAATGCCCGGGCCGACAGCGTCTCCGGCGCCATCGACGATTTCTCCGTCCTCACTGGCGATGGCGAAAGCCTTAAGGCGCGCCGCCTGATCCTGAGCTATGGCATCGTCGATCAGATGCCCGATGTTCCGGGCTTTGCCGAAGGCTGGGGTACCTCGATCATTCCTTGCCCCTATTGCGATGGCTTTGAAGTTGCCGACCAGCATTGGGGCCTTATCTGGTCGGGTCCGCAGTCAATGAATCAGGTCAGGCTGTTCCACGACTGGACGGACAGCTTGACGGTCTTCACCGATGGTCACGACATTCCGCCCGATATCCGGGCCGATCTGGAGCGTCGCAACACACCTGTCGTCGATGGCCGGATCACTGAAATCGCCCGCCATGGGGACCATAACGCCACCCTCAAACTCGATTCCGGCCCCGATGTCGCGGTCGACATCCTGTTCGCGCATCCGCGCAACAAGCCGTCCGCAAGCCTCCATGAAATACTTGGTCTCGCCACCGTCGCGACGCCGCTAGGCATCGTTCTCAAGGTCGACGAGCGCCGCGAAACCAGCCTGCCCGGCATATACGCCGCGGGAGACCTTACCAACCCCACTCTGCCGTCGGTCACCACGGCATCATGGCAAGGCGCGATGGCGGGCATCTTCGCCCAGCAGTCGATGCTGGTTTGAGGAAGAGAATGATGTCGAAAGAATCAATGAACAGCTTCGCTGGGAAATGGGCCTTGATCACCGGGGCATCAAGTGGCCTCGGCCTTGAATTTGCAGATCTGCTGGCTGCGCAGAACGTCAATCTCGTATTGGCGGCCCGGCGGCAGGAGCCGATGAAAAAACTGGCCGCCGATCTCCGCCGCAAATACGGCGTGGATGTGCTGGTCGAGGCGATCGATCTTGCGTCGCCGGGCGCGGCGGGCCGCTTGAAATCCGGTCTCGATGCGAAATCGGTGATCGTCGACATCTTGCTGAACAATGCCGGATACGGCTTGCACGGCGACTTGCTGGAAACGCCGATCGAGCGCACCGCGAACATGATCCAGCTCAACATCACGACGCTCACGGAACTGACCTATCTCTTCGGTCGCGATATGGCCGAGCGCCGATCCGGACATATCCTCCTCGTCGCCAGCCTGATGGCCTTCCAGGCCGTTCCCACCTACGCGGCTTATGCGGCGACCAAGGCATATGTCCTCACCCTTGGTGAGGCCCTGCACGACGAGCTCCGCCCGCATGGCGTGGTCGCTACTACCCTCTGCCCGGGCCACACCGAGACAGGCTTCGATGAGGCCGCCGGCGCGACCGCATCGGCCTTGTTGCGCCTCCTCACCATGAAGCCTCGTCCGGTCGCCACGAGCGGTATCAGGGCGTTGCTGCGAGGAAGGGCCATGGAGATCGCGGGCCTCTCGAACAAGATGGTAGCCTTCTCAAATCGTCTGACGCCGCGGTCAATGCAAAGGGCCACGATGAAAAGAGTAGTGGACGCTTAACGCCTTGAGCGCTGGCGTGCGGACTCATCTGGCAAACGAAGGCTCTGACTGCGGCCGCTGACCAGACCCGTGTTTCGACCTAGCGCCCAGCGTCGTTCGCGGCTGCCATCGACGCGCTCAGGACCTGGCGCGCTTCCAGCAACGAATCAGAACAAGGATATGACATGGCAGAGCAAA
Organism: Sphingomonas lycopersici; assembly: GCF_026130605.1. Classification (GTDB taxonomy): domain Bacteria; phylum Pseudomonadota; class Alphaproteobacteria; order Sphingomonadales; family Sphingomonadaceae; genus Sphingomonas; species Sphingomonas lycopersici. Next base: position 106,988 of record NZ_JANFAU010000011.1, read on the forward strand.
ATGACGATCAGGTCACCGATTGGAATGACCAAAGCGGGGAGCGCTGGGTCGTCCACCAGGCCCGGCTCGACGCCATGTTGGCGGTATTCGGCCAGGTCGCGATCGAAGCCGCCGCGCCCGCGAAGGGCGAGCGCGTGCTGGACGTCGGCTGCGGCGCAGGCGCGTCGAGTCTCGCCCTGGCTGCCCGCGTCGGCTCGGCGGGTCAAGTGCTGGGCGTGGACATATCCGAACCGCTGATCGGCCGGGCGCGCGCGCTTGCGCCAAAGGATTCGCCGGCTCTGTTCCGAGTAGCCGACGCCAGCAGCGCCGAGCTGCCCGATGGTCGGTTCGACATTTTGTTCTCACGATTCGGAGTAATGTTCTTCGACGATCCGACAGGGGCGTTCGCCCATATGCGGCGCGCTCTCCAGCCGGGCGGGCGGGTCGCTTTCGTTTGCTGGCGCGGCGCGACCGAGAACGATTGGATGCGCCTGCCGATGAGCGCGATCAAGGGTATCGTCCCGCCGACCGCGCCGGCCGATCCCGAAGCGCCCGGCCCGTTCTCGTTCGGCGACTGGGGGCGGGTGGCGCGCATCCTGACGGGCGCCGGCTTCACCGATATCGCAATCGCACCCTTCGATGCTGCGGTCCCGTTCGGCGAGGGCGGAACGCGGGACGCGGCGATCGACGACGCGGTGCATATGGCGCTTGAGGCCGGCCCGCTGTCGCGCGTGCTCGCTGATCAGCCCGACGACATCCGCACCCGCATCTCGGCCGCGGTTCGGGCCGCCTTCGCGGCCCTCCCCGGCGAGCGGTCGGTAATGATCAGCGGCGCGGCGTGGATCGTCACAGCGCACAATCCGGGAAGCTGACAGGGATTGCGGGGAGAGAATGCAACAATGAACAGGGGCGGCTTTGGGGTTGCTAGGTTATCAACCCAATGGCGGAATTTAGGCGCAAAGACGCCACCCGCCCATTGAGAAGATCCGCTGCACGGACCGGCACCGTTTCCCAACGAACTATTTTTCGAGTTCACTCTTTCAGGCGATCGGCGAGGCGTCGAACATAATCAACGAGCGTGATCGTTCCGCGCAGCGGATCCGTGATGTTGTCGAACCCGCGATCCAAAGCGGCACCAGTCATGCGTGCGTAAGCATCGGCGGCAGGCTCCGAGAAACCGAGAGCCCGGTAGGCCGTGCGCCACTGTTCACGCGGAGTGACCTCGACCTCTACGGGCCGCTCCAGAACCTCGGCGAAGGCCGCCGCCACGTCAGTCGGCGTGTAACGCGATGGTCCCTCGATGTAGCGGATACCGACATCATCGAGCCCGGACATCAGCCGGTCCGCTGCGATACGGCCCAGATCGTCAGGAGCGGCCATGGGCAGCTTCAGGTTGGCAGGGAGCATCGTGGCGAGCTTGCCGGAGCCGCGCACATCTTCCAGCTGCTCGTCCCAGTTGCTCATGTAGAATGGTGCCCGGTTGATCGCTGCCGGGATGGAACGCCGGCGCAGCCCTTCCTCCAGTTCCCACAACACCGAGGCATCCCCAACGCGCTCGCCCGGCTGCGCGCCCGCAGTCGATTCCGCCACGACCTTCTCCAGGCCCGACCCATCGAGCGCCGCCAGGATGCCCGCGACGCCGGCTCGTTCGACGGCGTCGGTATCCGTCTTCACGTCTGCAGGAGGGTTCAGCAGGAAGGCGCGGCGGCCGCGTGCGAAGGCGCGCCGCAATGACTCAGGGTCGCTCACATCGGCGACGGCGACCTCAGCCCCCCTTTCGCGCCAGCGATCGCCGCGGGTTTCATCATGCGTGACGATTATCACTTTCTGATCGCGACCCAGCAGCGTTCTCGCGACGGCGGAACCGACATGGCCATTGGCTCCCATAACCACGAACATTAGCATCTCCTCCGGAGGGCGACGCCTAGCACGCCGCTCTGACAGTTCTTGTCAGGAACGCCACAGCTGCAGGCCAGGATCCAGCTTGCGATATTCACCCAGGAGAAGGCGTGTCGCACTTACGCGATCGCGTTTGCAGCTGATTGCGGTTTGACCGATCCCAAACCGCAAGATCGGTCGAGCAGACTACGGCTATGAGCGACTAGCTGGTGCTGCCACGGAGGCAGGAACGATGAAGACGGCGCTTCAAAACTATCACGCCCGCATGCAGCGGGCGCTGGATTATATAGACCAGCATCTGGACAATGATCTGGATCTGGAAACGGTGAGCCGCATCGCGGCTTTCTCGAAATTCCATTTCCACCGGCAGTTTTCGGCGACCTTCGGTTTGCCCCTGTATCGCTATGTCCAGCTTGCTCGGATGAAGCGCGCTTCGCACCGACTGGTCTCGAAAGACGCTCAGAGCGTCACGGAGATCGCAATGGATGCCGGTTACGACGCACCGGATGCATTCGCCCGCGCCTTCCGGCGAAGGGTGGGACAATCGCCTTCGTCGTTTCGGGACTCTCCCGACTGGGAGCCGTGGCTTGTGGCCTTCGGGCCTCTCGAGAATGTGAGGAACAAGCTCATGCAGATTATCTTCGAACAAGATGACGTGACGATCCGCGACGTGCCGCCGACACCGGTGGCAATCCTGGAGCATCGGGGCGACCGGGCGAGACTCGGCGATACCATCCAGCGCTTCAGGGACTGGCGCAACGCTGCCAACTTGTCGCCCGAGACGAGCCCGACCTTCATGGTCTTTCGCTCGGAAAGGTGTCCCGCAAACCCGGCCGACTACAGCATGGACCTTTGTGCCGGAATCGACGGACTAATCGAGCCGAACGACAAGCAGGTAAAAGCTGGCGTGATCCCTGGCGGACGCTGCGCGGTGCTGCGCTATCCCGGCAATACCAACAATCTCGAGCCTGCCGCGCTCTATCTCTATCGCGATTGGCTTCCGACCAGCGGCGAGGAGGTACGCGATTTCCCAATCTACTGCCAGCGCCGGCTCTCTTTTATCCCGGAGACACCGGCGCACGAGGTCGTCGTGGAGCTTTTCCTGCCGCTGAAATAGCGCCCCCAGACGGCGGCTTTTCGCCTTCCGATTGCAGGAAGCGGACAAGCCGCCGTTTCCAGCGACTGGCTGAGCAGCAACCTCGTCGCAGAATATTTTTTGGATGCGCGATCCGTTCCGATCCGGTTCGCCGTCTAGCCTATCGGAACACCGATCTTCCGGTGTTCGAGGGAGTTCGAGATGGACAACATCACTTTCCGGCAAGACGCCACCGTCCTGGTGAACGTACTGACGTGCGAGCCGGCCGATCAGAACGGATTGCTGGCGCTGCTGCGCGAGAATACCGATCAGGTGGTCGCCGGCCTGGGCGGCTGGATCTCGACCAGCCTTCTCGCGGCCGCCGACGGCTCGCGGGTCGTCATTGTCTCGCAGTGGCGGGATACAGAGGCGGTCAAAGGCATGCAGGCGGACGCGTGTATGCAGGCCTATTTCCCGAGGATCGCCGCACTTGCCCGCTTCGACTCGATCGTCGGCACCGTTGCGCATGCGCGTGCGGCTTGAGTCCCGGAGAACGATAATGACCGGATTGGAAAACAAGCGGGCAATCGTCACAGGCGGGAGTGCCGGAATCGGGCTGGAGATCGTCCGCTCACTGCGCGCCCAAGGGGCAGAGGTGACCGCAATCGCGCGGAACGATGCGAAGCTCGACGCGGCGCGGGATGCCGGTGCTCGGGCGATTGTGGGCGACGCTACCGACGCAGGCTTAATCGGAAGCGCGATCGACACCGTTGACCCCGACATCCTGATCCTCAACGCAGGCGCGCGCCTCGCTGCGAAGACCCTGGACCGCCAGAACTGGGACGATTTCTCGGCAATCTGGAACACCGACGTCAGGGCGACCTTCGTCGGCATCCAGGCGGCGCTCCATCGACCCTTGCGGCCAGGATCGCGCGTGCTGGTAATGTCGAGCGGCGCGGCCATGGTTATGAGCCTGCCGGCGATAAAGCCCGAGGATTTGCGGATGTCCGGCGGCTATATCGGCGCCAAGCGCATGGTGTGGTTCATGGCGCACCAAGCCAATGCTGTCTCGCGTGAGCGCGGTCTCAACGTCCTCTTTCAGGTCCTCGTACCGGCCCAGTTGATGGCCGGAACCGAGCTTGGCCGCGTAGTCGCGACCGCATATGCGGACGCCGAGGGGATTACGGTCGAGGAGCATATCCTCGGACGCTACGGTTCGCATCTCGAGCCAGCGCAGGTCGGACGGCAGGTCGCAGAGCTGCTTGACGACCCTGCCTACCGCACCGGCGTGGCCTATGGCATTCGCGCCGGCGTGCAGCCCTTCCCGCTCGATTGAGAAAGCCTGATGACGGGCCACCAGCATGAATTCGAAAAGCTGATTGCGGCGATGCGGCCCAGGCTGCACCGCTACTGCGCCCGGATGGTGGGTTCGACCATCGATGCCGAAGACATCGTGCAGGATGCCTGTCTCAAGGCAGCCGCCGCGTGGCACGGCGAAAAGCTGTCAAACCCGGACGGCTGGCTGTTCCGCATCGCACACAACACGGCGCTCGACTTGTTGCGTCGGCGGCGTCGCGCGCCAGTGATCGAAAATCTGGAGAATATCGAAATGGTCGCGACGTCTCCGGCACCGGATCCCCAGACCGCGACAGCCTCGATCCGCACATTCCTGCGTCTTCCGCCGCTTCAGCGCAGCGCGGTCGTGATGAAGGATGTGCTCGGCCATTCGCTGGAGGAGATTGCCGAGGTCAACCGTGTAAGCCTCCCGGCGGCCAAATCAGCGCTCCAGCGCGGACGTACCGCGCTTCGCGCGTTCATTGACGAACCGGAGGAAATCGAACTGCCGATCCTGTCCGACGAGATGAGGACGCGTCTCGCCGCCTATGTCGATGGCTTCAGGCACGGAGATTTCGACGCGGTACGCGCGCTGCTCGCCGAGGATGTACGTCTCGACCTGGTGTCGAAGCTGACCCGGGAAGGAAAATCCGAGGTCGGCGAATATTACGGTCGCTATGCGGCATGCAACCAATGGGCATTCGAAGCCGGTTTCGTCGAGGGGCGCCCAGCCATGCTCGTCTATGACCGCGAAGTGTCGCTCGATCAGCCGGCATATTTCGTCGTCCTGTCGTTCAGCGATGGACAGGTCACGACGATCCACGACTTCCTATTCGCGCGTTACGCGGTCGAAGGCGTTCGGATGCAGCGATTGGAAGAGCGGTGACAGGTCAGCTCTGAGAGTGGCCTGTTCGACGGCGATGCCGCGGGGACTGCTCGCGATGAAAGCAAGGAGACAACCAATGAGCTTCGACGTGAAAGTCCGGGAGCGGATCCTCAAACCCGTCGGCGAGGTTTTCGACGCCGTCGTGGATCCGCTCAAAATGGCAAATTATTTCATCAGCAGCGCAAGCAGCCCGATTGAGCAGGGCGCAAATGTAGTCTGGGAATTTGCGGATGTCGGCGCAAAAGTGGCCATCGACGTTCTGAAGGTGCGAAAGGACAGCGAGATCGTTTATGAATCGTCAGCGCTCGGCCAATTGCTGCGCACGACGATCACGTTCGAAGCGGACGGGTCCGATGCGACGGTCATCACCATCGTCGATTCAAGTTTTGAGCTGAACGAGGAAGGCGTCAAACGCGCGCTTGGGCAGAACGCGGGATGGACCTACACGCTGTGTGGTCTGAAGGCCTATCTGCAATTCGGGATCAATCTTCGCACCGGTCTGAATAAGCGCCTGACGGATGTCTAAAATGAGGACTGCTTATCCCGTTCGGCGAGGTTCGCCCGGGATTCCTCGGCGCAAACACATATTCTGGGCTTACATCTCCCCTTGGTTGCAGCCGCCGCCAGATGGCTGACGATCTTCACGCAACCTAAGCCCGGAGATGCCCTGCACGCCACAAAGACACGAGGCGAAGTCGACTGTCCTCCACTGGAGTTCCTATATGGCATTCTGTCGGCGCCGGGGCCAGATGAACGAACGGCAGGTTCCCGACAAAGTGCAACCGGCTGCGAACGACTGAAACTGGGCGCAAAGCTGGCGGCTTTCGCCGGTTCGCTTACTGCCGTTAAGCGACCAATTTGCCACAGACTGGGCTGGATGCTTCAGCCCAAAAGAGGTTGGCCGCAGCCCAAGCACCTCGCTCAGGATTCTACGGCTCCTTCGCTCTGGCCCGCAGTCACGCTAAGCACGCATCAGGCCAACCGCCTTATCGACCCAATTAGTATTGGTTCGGCGGAGCGCCGGGGCAATACGTCCCAGGCTGCGGCCGTGGGCTTCAAACCCGATCACAGCCCGCTCCGCTTCGGACAGCTCAGCATAGACCTCGTCAAGCAGTGAAAGCGGGATATTCTCCTGCTGACGGAGATAAGGAGCGCAATAATAAGAGAATACTGCCGGTCGTGGCGTATCTGTCTGATTGGCGCCCGCCCCGTGCCAGATACGCCCGTCGAACACCAAGGCCGAACCCGCCGGCGCTTCGGCAATCACTGGTTTCACCTCGGGCTGAACGAGGCGCTGCCCGCCCGCCTCATCGACCTCGACGCGGATCGCAGGCGGTTCCCATAAATGAGAGCCGGGAACCAGCCGCGTGGCGCCATTTTCGCGCGTGAAGTCGACGAGCATCCAGACGATGTTGCACACCACGGCGCTCGGCGTCGCGAATGGCACGTATTGCTGATCGGAATGCAGCACCTGCGCCACCCCGCCCTTGCTCATGATCATCGCGCTGAGGCTGGAGAGTAGATGCTGCGGCCCCAGAATCTGCGCCGCCATGTCCCGCGCGAGCGGATGCATGAGCAGCTGGCGAAATATGGCGCCTTTATTGAGAAGATTGCTCAGCCGCTGGTTCGGTGCCACTGCCGCCCCTCCTTTTACCGACGGCATTCCCGACCGATCGTCGCCGAAATGGAACGAGACGCCTTTGGCGCGCTCTCCAGCGGCTTGCTCCAGAACGCGCGTCCTGATTTGCTCGAGCAGCGTCGGCGGCAATGCATCGAGCAAGACGCCATATCCGCATTCACGCACGTCGAGTTTCAATTGCTCGATATCCCGCGTCGGCGCGGGCGTCCGGCTGATCTTGCCCATAAGTTGCATCTCTTTTGGTTCCTTGAATTCAGTTCGCTCAGCGAATTGCCGCGGCACCGCGCGCTTGCGCCAGCGCGACGCCGATACGGGCCGCCTCGGCCCGGGTGATCGGATAGCGGACGAACACTAATGCAGCGAGGATTTGCATCGGCGCCGCGCCATAGATTCCCATCACGCGGAGCGCGAACAGGCCGTCGGGATTGACGGGCGCCCCCGCCTTGATCGCGGCCGGATCGAACCCGGCCCAGGCGAGAAGCGGAAAGACGATGAGAAACGGAAAGGCCGATGCGATCCCCGAGGTCAGCTGGGTCAGCGACACATAGGTGCCGGCCCGATCGACGCCGCTGCGATATGTGCCATAGTCGATCGACATCGCCTGCAGCGCCGGGGCGAGGATGAGCGAGGCGACGAGCGCGATCGATTGCGGGATTTCGACCGACAGCAGGACGAGCGGCCGCTCCACCGGCAACAGCGCAAAGCCGAACACGTGGATCAGTGCCCCGGCGAGCATCGCGCCGGCAATCAGCCGGTGAATCTCGAACCGCCGGGAAAGCCAGATCCACAGCGGCGCGGTGACCACGGCGCACACGCCCGCGGCAAGCGCCACCACGCCAAACATCTTTTCGAGATGAAGCACCTGGGAGAGGTAGAAATAGTTGATCGATTGCCACAGCAGCAATCCGACATTGGCGATGAGCGCCGCCGACAGTTCGATGCGGAACGGCCGGTTGAAGCGCAGCGCTTCCCAGAAATCGATCAACACCCGGCTGGCGCCACGCCCGCCGGCATCCTCGCGCGCGATCGGCGCCTCGCCGACCCGCAAAAACAAGATGCAGATCATCGCCGGCACGAGCACCAGCACGGCCACGCCGAGCATCGACAGCGCCTCGCGTCCATTGGCCTTGTAGCCAAGCAGGCTGGCAAGGAGCGGCGCCATCGCCGAGAGCATCAATCCGATGACGCCCAGCACCTCGCGCAGCCCGAGCATCCTCGCCTTGCCGAATGGCGTGCTCGGCAGCTCGGCACCCCAGGCATAATAAGGGATCTGGATCAGGCTGCACCCGCTGTAGACGAACAGGAGCGCCATCGCGAAATAGGCCGGAGACGCTGTACGCACCGGCGGCATGAAGGTCAGCCACACACCGAGCATCAATATCGCGGCGCCCGCCACCATCCACGGACGCCGACGCCCCCAGCGCCCACGCGTCCGATCGGACAGTGCCCCGCACAGCGGATCCGAGGCCACATGATAGAAGCGCATCAGCCCGCTGATCGTCCCGACCACCGCCAGCGGCAGCCCCATCGTTTCGGCGAAAAAGCCCGGCACCATCGACGTCAGCGGCGGAATCAACAGCCCGAGTGGGAATTGCAACGCCCCATAAGCGGTCGCAACACCGATCCCCGGCTGTTCGCGCCGCCGCATTTGTTCTTGCTTGCTCAAGCGTGCCTCCACCCATCGCCCACACCGGGTCCCATCTACCGGTCCGCACGATTTATATTGAGATATCACATATCAGTTTTTTTGGGCATTTCAATCGGCGGTTTTGATCGGAAACGCCGCGTGCGCGACATCGATTGCGGTTGACCACGCCCGTCGAACGCATCAAATAAGCGAGATCACATATTTCACTTAAGGATCGACGCATGGCGGCAACGGAGAGTGGGTTTTCGGTCGATCAGGCAGCGCCGGTCATCGACATTGCCCAGGGCCGCCTGAGGGGAGTCGCGAGCCCAGAGGGGGGCCTCGCTTTCCGGGGCATCCCGTTTGCCGAAGCCGATCGCTTTTGTCCGCCGGTTCGGGCCGACGGCTGGGACGGTACAAGGGATGCGACTCAACCGGGGCCGGTTTCCCCGCAGGAAACCCCGCCCGGCGTCAGCGAAATGCCGGCACAGAGCGAGGATTGCCTCAACCTCAATGTCTACACCCCCGCCGCCGATCGCGGGCGGCGTCCGGTGCTCTTCTATATCCACGCCGGCGCGTTCGTGACCGGTAGCGGCGCCTTCCATTCTGGTGCGCGCCTCGCCGCCGATGAAGACGTGGTGGTGGTGACGATCAACTACCGGCTCGGCGTGCTGGGATTTCCGCCATTTCGGCCAAACGGCGCGGAGTCGCCGATGAACCTCGGGCTGCTCGATCAGATTTCGGCGCTGGAATGGGTGCGCGACAATATCGCGGCATTCGGCGGCGACCCCGGCAATGTCACTGTATTCGGTTATTCGGCCGGCGGCTGGTCCACCGCGGCGCTGCTGGCGATGCCACAGGCGCGCGGGCTTTTCCACCGCGCAGCGCCTCAAAGCGGGGCCTTCATGTATGCGATGCGCCGTGAAGCGCAGGAAGTGCACGCTGCCGTGTTTCTCAACGCGCTCAGGCTGGATACGCTCGACCGCGACGCCCTGATCGCCGCCCCGATCGAGACTTTGCTCAAGGCACAGGCCGTGACGATCGATCAATGGCACGATCGCGTCGCCGAGGACCAGACGGTGGAGCTCGATTTTCCCTTCACCCCGCTCAATGACGGCGTGACGCTGCGTGAGCATCCGATCCGGTCGATCTGTCGCGGCGATTATGCCCGGATGCCGGTTCTGATCGGCACGACCGCCGAAGAGCTCGGCGCCAACCCGATGCGGATGGCCAATGAGCGGGAAAAGCGCAGCTATACTCACGAGAGCATCACCGCCGCGCTCGCCAAACTCTCCTCCCCCACCCGCGCGCAGGCGATCTGGGACGGCTATGCCGCGCAGCACCCGGATGCTGCCGAGACCGGCATTGCGGGGCATATTCGCGGCGATTTCATGTATCGCGTGCCAGCAATCCGCGCCGCTGAGGCGTTCGACGCCGCCTCGGGGCAAGCATGGATGTATCGCTTCGACATTCCCGCGACATCCGATCTGATGGGCGGGGTTTCCACCCACGCCACCGATCTGCTGTTCTGGTTCGGCCAGATTGGCGAATCGCGGTTCATGAACCTGTTGTTCGGCCGTGCCGCCACGCCGCCGGAGGAAGCCGTGTCGCGCACGATGCGCCGCGATCTCGCGGGTTTCGCGCGAACCGGGCAAGCATCCTGGCCGCGCTATGATGCCGTTGACCGCTCGACGATGATCTACGATCTGACGCCCCATCTCGCCAAAGACCCGGGCGGCGCAGCGCGCGCGCTGTGGGACGGGATCGTCTGACGGAAGTTATCAGGGGAAGCGCGCAATGCGGCTGTTCATGGCCATGCTCTATACCGAGACCAATACCTTTTCGGATATTCCCGCCGGCTGGGCGGCGTTTCGCGAGGGCGGCTATTCGCGCAACCACGCCTCCGCCGATCCCCAGTCGCCGCTCGGTGTGCTGCTCGCAGAATGGCGGCGCCTCGCCGAAGCCGACGGTTGCACGATCATCGAGGGACCGGCGGCGATGGCGCAACCCTCCGGCCGCACCGTGCGCCCGGTCTATGAAGCGTTGCGCGAACAGATCCTCGACGATGTGCGCGCCGCGTTGCCGCTCGATATCGCCTTGTTCAACCTTCACGGCTCGATGGCGGCCGAGGGTTATGACGATTGCGAAGGCGATCTGTTGGCCGCGGTCCGCGCGATCGTCGGTCCGGACACAATCATCGGCGCCGAGCTCGATCTCCATTGCAACGTCTCCGACGCGATGCTGACCGCGACGGATGCGCTGGTCGCATATAAGGAATATCCGCACATCGACGAACTCGAGCGCGCGCGCGAGCTCTACGCATTATGCCGTGACGCGGCGGCCGGGCGCGTCACCCCCCGCACCGGCAGCTTCGATTGTCGCATGATCAGCCTGTGGCGCACCACCGAGGAACCGATGCGCGGCTTCGTCCAGCGAATGCAGGCGCTGGAGGGGCATGACGGCGTGCTCTCCGTTTCCTTCGGCCACGGCTTCCCATGGAGCGATGTCGCCGACGTGACATCGCGCATCTGGGTCATCACCGACGGCGATCAGGCCAAAGCAGACCGGCTCGCGCGCGAACTTGCGCTGGAAATCTATGCCTTGCGCGAAGAAACGCGGCCGATGTCGCTCGATATCGATACCGCGCTCGATCGCGCGGCGGTATGTCCGGGGCTGGTCGTGCTCGCCGATGTGGCAGACAATCCGGGCGGCGGCGCAGCAAGCGACAGCACGTTCATCCTTCAGGCTTGCCTCGACCGCGGGCTGCGCGGCGTGGCGATAGGTTGCCTGTGGGATCCACAGGCCGTCGCGCTATGCCAGGAGGCTGGCGTCGGCGCGCGGTTCAACCTGCGGATCGGCGGGAAGATGGGACCGGCCTCTGGCATGCCGATCGACCTTCCGGTGACGGTTCGCGCGATCCAGCGCGATCACGCGCAAACCGGGTTCGCCGGCGTCCATACCCCGATGGGGCCATCGGCGTGGATCGAGGCAGAGGGGATCGATATCGTCCTCAACTCACGCCGCGAGCAGATTTTTTCGCCCGACGCTTTCACCTCGATCGGCATCGACCTCGCGGTACGGCGCATCGTAGTGGTGAAATCGACGCAGCATTTTCACGCTGCCTTCGCCGCCATCGCCGACACTGTGCTCTATGTCGCGACCCCGGGCGCGATCGCGCCGGATTTCGCCGCCATCCCCTATAGCAAGCGCGAAGCGTCCTTCTGGCCGCGCCACCCCGATCCGCTGCGGCTCAATGACGCGGCCTAGCCATGTCGGGCCGCGATAAACGGCGCGGCGAGAGCGCCGGGGCGGTCACGCCGGCCGCAGCGATGTCGGCGGGGAGCGCGCGACCTAGCGCCAGCGCTGCCGCCGCGCGCGCCGCGGCCGGCGCGGTCTGGACGCCATAGCCGCCTTGCCCCGCCAACCAGAAAAAGCCGGGCATATCGTCATAGCCGATCACCGGCGATCGGTCGGCGACGAAGCTGCGCAGACCAGCCCAGGACCTGACGATCCGGCGCACGTCGATGTCCGCCGCCGCCTGCAACCGATCGATGCAGATCGCTATGTCCATCTCTTCGGCAAAGGCATCGCACGGCGCGCTCGGCGTCTCGTCGGCGGGCGAGGCCAGCACCTTGCCCGCCTCCGGTTTGAAATAGAATTGCTCGTCGACGTCGATAACCGCCGGCCAGTCACCCACGCCCATCTTCCCCGGCGGATCGACGATCACCGCGGTTCGCCGCAGCGGATGGAGGCCAATCGCCCTCACCCCCGCGCTCGCCGCCACTTCGTCCGCCCAAGCCCCCGCGGCATTGATCAGCGCGCCCGCGTCACAAAGCTCGCCATTGACGAAGCGAACCGAGACGTGATCCCCGTGAAGCGCCACCGCTTCCACCCGCTGGTTCAGCCTGATGTCGACCCCGCGCATTTTCGCGCCGCGCAGAAATCCCTGGTGCAGGCCATCGACGTCGACGTCCATCGCGCCCGGCTCGAACACCGCGCCGCCGACATAGCTCGCGCGGAGCGCGGGCACGCGCCGCAACACCTCGGCGGCATCGACGCGTGCGAACCCCGTCGCCTCAGCCAGTGCGTCCAGCGAGTCCTGCTGATCGGGTCGACCGAGAAACAGGCAGCCACGCGGCGTCAGCACGGGATAGTCGCAGAAGCCGTGATGCGCCGTCTCGAAGAATCCGCGGCTGGCGCTGGTCAGCCCGCGAATGACCGCGTTGCCATAGCCTTCGGCGTAGAGCGCGGCGGAGCGACCGGTGGTGTGATAGCCATGGGCATGCTCGGCCTCGACCAGCAGGACGCGCGCTTCCGCGCCGAGCTCATAGGCGACCCCGGCTCCGGCGATCCCCGATCCGACCACGATAAAATCATAGGTGCCGGCCATCGCTAGAAACTCACCGCATGCGCGCCCTTAAGCCCGAGCATCTGCCGCGCTTCCTCCGGCGTCGCCACCTGCAGCGAAAGCTCTTCGGCGATGCGGCGGATCTTGGCGACCTGATCGGCGTTCGAGCGCGCCAGCTCGCCCTTGCCGATATAGAGGCTGTCCTCCAGTCCGACCCGGACATTGCCACCGAGCGCCAGACTCACCGCACCGATCGACATCTGGTGACGCCCAGCCCCGATCACCGAGAGATAATAATCCTCGCCGAACAATTGGTCGGCGATCGACACCATATGCAGCAAATTGGCGGGATGCGCGCCGATACCGCCGAGAATGCCAAAGATCCCCTGAATGAAGAACGGCGGTTTGACGAGCCCGCGATCTGCGAGATGGGCGAGCATGTAGAGATGGCCGATGTCATAGCATTCGAACTCGAACCGCGTGCCATGCCCCTCGCCGAGATCCTTCATCACCTTTTCGATGAAGCCGGGCGTATTGACCGCGATCCGTTCACCGGATGAGGCGACATAGGCTTCTTCCCAATCGTGCTGCCAGGTCGAAACGCGCGCGCCGGCCGCGGCATAATCGAAATTCATCGTGCCCATGTTGAGCGAGGCCACTTCCGGCGAGAAACGCTTCGCCGCCGCGAGCCGCTCTTCGCCCGACATGCCGTTGCTGCCCCCGGTGGTGATATTGATCACCGCATCGGTCTGCTGCTTGATCCGGGCGAGGAAGGGCGCGAACAATTCGGGGTCGGCGGACGGCCGGCCATCCTTGGGATCGCGCGCATGAAGGTGGATGATCGACGCGCCAGCCTGTGCTGCGGCGACCGACTGTTCGACGATCTCGTCCGCCGTCACCGGCAGATGCGGCGACATCGAGGGGGTGTGGATCGATCCTGTGACCGCACAGGTAATGACGACCTTCTGGCTCCGTTTCACGTTTCGCCCTTTCCCAATAAAAATGATGTGTCGCGCGGATCGCGCCGTCAGAGCGCGCGCAGCGCCGCGAGGATCTGATCGAGGGTGAAATCCACCTCCGCCACGCCCATCGGCGTGGAGAGATTGAAGATCAGCGTCGGCGCGGTGAGCACGCCATGATTCATCAGGTGACGATGCACCGCCACCTGCTGCTCGCCGAACCCGGCGGCATAGACGATGTCACGATAGCCGCCGAACGGGCGATCGCTGAGCGAGAGCATGGCGAGCGATTCGACGCCCTGCACCTGCCCCTCGCGCCCGGCGATAGCGAGGCATTCACGCAGCCCGGTGCGAAGCCGGTCGCCCAATCCGCGCAAATGCGCGAAGGAATCGGGCGTCAGCAAGCGCATCGCCGCGAGGCCGGCCGCCATCGTCACCGGATTGGCATTATAGGTTCCGCCATGCGGCACTTTCGGCGCGCCATCGTCGAAGCCGAACACCGCCATGACATCCGCCCTGCCGCCGACCGCCCCAACGGGAAACCCGCCGCCGATGATCTTCGCCATCGTGGTGAGATCAGGCGCGAAGCCCCAGCGCCCCTGCGCGCCGTGATAGCCGAGCCGCAGACAATAGACCTCGTCGAGGATGAACAATGCGCCGATCTTGCGCGTCATCTCGCGCAGCATCGCCAGATAATCGTCCGCGATCGGCACCAGCCCCAGACGCGACGGGATCGGATCGATCAGCACCGCCGCAAGATCGGCGCCATGCGTCTCGAGCAAGGCGCGGGCCGCGGCCACGTCGTTCCACGGCAGCACGATGACGTCGTTGAGCACACCTTCGGGCTGGCCGGCATAATTGGCCACGCTGCGCGGCTGGGTCACCTCACCCCAGGCGGGCGCCCGCGAGGATTGGCTCACCTCCGCATGATCATATCCGCCGTGATAGGCGCCCTCGATCTTCGCGATCTTGGCACGCCCGGTATAGGCGCGTGCCGCCTTGATCGCCATCATCACCGCCTCGGTGCCCGAGTTGGTGAAGCGAAGCTGTTCCACCCCCGCCAGCCGGTCGACGAGCAGCTCAGCGAGCTCGATCTCGGCTTCGGTCGGCAAGGCGACCGCGGTCAGCCGGCGGAGCTGCGCGTGCGCCGCCTCCATCACCGCGGGATGGCCGTGCCCATGAATCAGCGCAGTATAATTGTTGAGGAAGTCGATCCGCTCGACACCATCCTCGTCGGTCACCCGGCAACCATGCGCATGATGCGCGTAGACCGGATAAGGCTTGAAGAAGATCGTCTGCCGCGAATTGCCGGACGGCATCACGCGCCGCGCGCGCTCATAGAGTCGCGCCGATCGCGAGGCCTGATCGGGATAGACCGTCATATCGCACATCCTTTTCGAAACGCAGATCCACGGGCGGGCCGATTCCACGCGCCGTTTCGCGGCAACGCCGGCGTCGAAATTGGCGACAGCGCGCTTTATTCGTAATTTGAGATCGTGAATATCTGTTATTTCACGACGCTGTCAAGCGACGCGGCTGGTGCGGCAAAAGCGTTGCCTCGGGTCATTTAATCGGTATATGATATCTCGAATTATGCGCGAGGAAGCGGACGATGACGATGCCGGCGGATTTCGATTCCTACTCGGAATATGTCGTTATGCGCGACGGCGTGCGGCTGGCGGTTCAGGTGTTCGGCGCCCCGGGCTTTCGCGAGACGCGCGGCCCCGCGGTGGTCAATTTTACACGCTATGGCCGGGCGACGCCGGGCGCGGTACGCGCAGCCCCGACGAGCGAGACGCGCGAATTCGTTCGACAGGGCTTCGTCATGGTTTCGGTCGACGTGCGCGGAACGGGCGCCTCCTTCGGCTCGCGGCCGCGAGGCAAGGGACGCGAGGAAGTCCTCGATTATGCCGGCATATTCGATTGGGCGATCGCGCAACCCTGGTCGGACGGGCGGCTATTCTGCACCGGCGTCTCTTATGGCGGCAATGCCAGCGAGTTGGCGCAGGTCAACCGCCACCCCGCGCTGATCGCGGTCGCACCGCGTTTCACCGATTTCGATCTTTACGAGCATTTGCTGTTCCCCGGCGGCATCCCGAACCAGATTTTCGCGAAAGTATGGGGCGAACTGACCGCGGCGCTGGACCAGGGCCGGAATGACGATCCGCAATTGCCGGATGCGGTGCGCCAGTCGCCGGGGAGCCGCCCCGATACTTTCGTCGACGGCGATGACGGCGCGCTCTATCGCGCAGCGCTTGCCGACCACGCGGACAATGTCGGCTTTCTCGAGGCAATGGACGGGGTCGCGTGCCGCGACGACATGATCCGCCCCGGGGAGCCGAGCACTAATTTGTGCGATCTTGTCGACGAGTTGGAGGCTGGCGCGGTGCCTGCCCTGCACTGGGCAAGCTGGATGGACGCTGGCACTGCCGCCGGGGCGATTGCACGCTTCCTGTCGCTCGACGCGCCGATGCGGATCAGGATCGGCGCCTGGAACCACGGCGCGCGCGAGAATGCCGATCCCTATGCCGACAAGGAGGGTGCGGCGCACCCGAACCTCGCCGACCAGATCGCGGACATCGCGACCTTCTTCCGCGATGCGGCAACCGGTCCCGTCCAGTACAAATCGATCTGCTATCTGACGCTCGGCGCGAATATCTGGCGCGAGACCGAGGTGTGGCCGCCGCGTCATATCGCCGATTACCGCTGGCGGCTCGCTCCCACCGCATTGCATGCGCAACCACTCTCAGAACCGATCGGGAAGGATCGGCTTGTAGTTGACTTCAACGCCGGGACCGGTGCGACGACACGCTGGTCCACCCAGGTCGGGCGCGACGTCGATTATGCCGATCGCGCCGCGGCCGACCGACAACTGCTTTGCTATACCTCGGCGCCACTCGATCACGATCTTGAGGTGACGGGGACGCCGCTGCTGACGCTCAGCGCATCCTTTTCGGCAAGCGACGCCACGCTGATCGCCTATCTCGAGGACGTCGCGCCCGACGGCCGCGTCATCTATCTTACCGAGGGCGGCCTTCGCCTGATGCATCGCGGCCTGTCCGCCGCGCCCGCGCGCTATATCCGGCCCGGACCCAACCGCTCGTTCCGGCGCAGCGATAGCAGCGTCTATACGCCGGGCGTCATGGAAACATTGTCGCTGCCGCTTCTCCCGATATCGGTCGTGTTTCGCGCCGGCCATCGCATCCGGCTGGCGCTGGGCTGCGCGGATAGCGACAGCTTCCAGCGCGTGCCCGCTACGGGCGATCTCGAGATGATCGTGGATTGCGCTCTGTCCCAGCTTATCCTGCCCTCGGCGCCGTTTCAGGCGGCATAAGCCGCCAACACCACCTCCAGTGCGGCAAGGCCGTCCTGCGGCGGGCAGGAGGGTCGCAGGTCGTGGAGAATTTCCGCCGCGAATTGCTCGATCTGCGCCCGGAAATGCGCCGGCGGCGGCGCGGCGGCGATCGGCACCTGCCGCAACCCGCTGTCGTCGCGGTGGTAAAGCAGATTGGCATAGTGAAACACACGCAAAGCGCCGCGCTCGCCGTGGATATGGATGCTGCCCGGATTGGCATCCCATGCCCCGCCCGGCGCATAGCCATCGGCGCCCCAGGACGCACCTGCGCTGAATACCCCTTCCCCCGGCAACAGCGACGAAAAGGTGCCATCGTCATAGGCCAACAGCCCGATCGCGCCATTGGCCAACCGCATCGACAGGAATTCCGGGGCAAGCGTTTCGCCGCTGACGTTGCCGCGCCCATGCGCCTCGGTCACCGCCGAATCGGTGAGCCAGGAGAAAAGATCGACGAGGTGGACGCCGTGATCAATCAGTCCCATGCCGGTGCCACCCGGCCCGCCCAGCGGATAGTGGCCGGGCGGGAGCGCGTTCTGCCGTCCCGGACCTCCCCCATCGACCACGCTTTCGCGCATCAACCGGATCCGCCCCAGCGCGCCCGAGGCGATGAGCCGCCGTGCCTCAACGAGCGCGGGCAGGAAGCGATAGGAAGCTCCATAATGGAGCCGGACGCCAGCGCTTTCGCAGCGCGCGATCATCGCCGCGGCGGATTGCGGGGTCAGCGTCAGCGGCTTTTCGCACAGGATATGGACGCCCGCATCGGCGCATTGCGCGACGATCGCCTCATGCGTCGCCGGCGGCGTCGCGACACAGGCAATGTCGATCACGCGCGACGCCAGCAGCTCCGCCACGCTCGCATAGCGCGCGAACGGGCCCGCCAATTCGCCGTCGAGCGCACCCGGCGAGGCATCCGCCACCGCGACGACATCGACCCGCTCGCTCGCACGATAGGCGGCGAGATGGACGCGCCCGACGCCCCCCAATCCGATGATGCCAACCCTCAACTTGCGCAAACCGGACCTCACTGGTATAAATATGCAATATGAGATCTCAATTTCTATGATCGCGCCGGATTGCGCAAGGAGAAAATCGATGCTGGCCTCCCGCGCCGCCGCGCAATTGCTGGTGATCGACGTGCAGGAGCGCCTGCTTCCGGCGATCAACGGGGCGGAGCCGATGCTGGCGGGCTGCCAACGACTAATCGAAGCGGCGCGGCTCGCGGCGGTGCCGACGACCGTTTTCGAGCAGAATCCGGCAAAGCTGGGCGCGACGCATCCGGCGCTTCTCTCACGGGCAGGCGACGCGCCGGCGCTGACCAAGATGAGTTTCTCAGCGCTCCGCGACGAAGTCGGGCGTGCCCGCCTGACGCATCATCCCGATCGCGGCCAGATCGTCGTCTGCGGAATCGAAGCCCATGTCTGCGTGCTGCAAACCGCGTTCGACCTGAGGGCGGCGGGCTTCGATGTCTTCGTCGTTGCCGACGCGATCGCCTCGCGCGCAACCGCCTCGTGCGATGTCGCCATCGCGAGGATGCGTGACGCCGGGATTTCGATCGTCACAAGCGAGATGATCGTGTTCGAATGGGCCGAGCGAGCCGGCACGGACCTGTTCCGCGCACTTTCCCGGCTCGTGCGATAAGAAGCGGTGCGGCTATTGCGTCCGGCGCGGGCGGCCGCGCTTGGGGGACGGGATCGCGGCGGGGAGATCGTCCTCTTGCCCGAGCGACGCCTTCAACGCCTCGCGCCCCTGACTGATATCGGCGACGATCGCATCGCGCGCCGCGACAGCATCGCCGGCGGCGAGCGCATCGATGATGTTGCGATGGTGATCGGAGATCTCGTGGCTGTGGTTCTCCGGCCGCTGCCGCGAGATCGAGGGGCCGATCTGAAGCCACAATCCTTCGATGAGGCTCAGCAATTGCGGCAGGCCTGCCGCATTGTAGATGCTGAAATGGAACTGCCAATTGGCCTCGAGATAATCGGCGATCTTTCCGGCTGAGAGACGCTCGACCATCTTGTCCTGGAGCGCAGCCAGTTCCTTGAGTTCGGCCTTGGAAATGCGCGCCGCGGCTTCCTCGGTCGCCAGTCCTTCGAGAACGATGCGGATCTTGTAGATTTCATCGATCAGCTTTTCGGTGAGGTCCGGAACGATCATCGTGCGATTGGGCAGCGCGATCAGCGCATGCTCAGTCACCAGTCGGCGGATCGCATCGCGCACCGGCATCGGACTGGTGCCCAGCATCTCGGCCAGCGTACGGCTCGACACCACTTGCCCGGGGCGGACCGCGCCCGACATCAGCGCCCGCCGCAATTCACGATAGATCCGCTCTTGCAGGGTTTCCCGGTCGAAGCTCGCGAACTGGAACGCGCCGGTCTCTTTCTTCGCCATTGTGCTCCCTGCTTCCTAGCGCCTCGCCGCGTGACAATAGCGAAGCACTACTGTCCAATCAATAATTCGATTTTCGCGATCTCGTGACGCAGAAAAAATCCACAAGCCGCGTATATAATGCTGATATCGCGTCACATATTTGAGCGCACCCTACCCTTGACGGCGAAAATGCGTCGCGATAATATGAGATCTCGAATAACGAAATATTCTCATCGGTATCAGGGGAGGAAATTTGATGTTGAAGCGGACGATGATGGCGAGTGTCGGCGTCGTTGCACTTCTGGGAAGCCCGGCTCAAGCGCGCAGCGCGAGCGAGGACGCCTCCGTCCCGGCCAGTCCAGCAGGTGCCGCGGACCGGGGAGAAAGCGGCGACATCGTCGTCACCGCAAACAAGCGCAGCCAGTCGATCTACAATGTCGCCTCGTCGATTTCGACGGTCGACACCGAGACGATGACCGCGAAGGGTATGAACACCCTGCGCGATCTGACCCAGGACGTCCCCGGCCTGGCGATTTTCTCGCGCGGCTCCGACGGCGCCAATCTCATCATCCTGCGCGGCCTTTCCTCTGGGTCACAGACGACCAGCCCCACGGTCGGCGTCTATGTCAACGACACGCCGTTCAGTTTCTCAATCCCGGTCGGCGGCGGCAGCAGCGTGCTGCAGCCCGATCTCGATCCGTCCGATATTGAGCGGATTGAGGTGCTGCGCGGCCCGCAGGGCACGCTCTACGGCGCATCCACGCTGGGCGGGCTGATCAAATATGTCACGCGCAAGCCCGATGCGACGCAATTGTCGGGGAGCATCCAGGATACCGTACTCGGGGTGGAACACGGCGATGTCGGCAATACCGCCCGCGCTGCCGTCAATGTGCCGCTTATCCAGGATCGCGTTGCCTTGCGCGTCAGCGGCTTCTATCGCCTCGAACCCGGCTTCATCGACAACAGCCGCACGGGCCAGGACAATGTCAACCAGACGCGTTCATATGGCGGCCGGGCGTCGCTCGGGCTTTATCCAACCGACAATCTGTCGATCGTGATCAGCGGCCTGTACCAGAAGAACGACAATCGATCGCTCGGCGCGGTCAATCTGAACCCGCTTACGCTGCAGCCCAGCCCGCGCGACCTGACCCAGCAATTCTATGCGAACTCCGCGTTCAATTCCGAGTATCGCCTTGTCGATGGCCAGTTTAGCTGGAAGGTCGGCGATTATACAGTCAGCTCCTCGACCAGTTCGGCGCGGGCGGAACTCTCCGCATTGCTGGATTTCACGTCCTTCCTGCCGACAAACTTTCTTGGCGCACGATATTATCTTGGTCCGCAGGACCTGCTCTATACGAAATTCTCGCAGGAAGTCCGGTTGACCTCACCCGCCGGCAAGCCGCTCGAATGGGTCGCGGGCCTGTTCTACACCAGCGAGACGGTCGCGACGCATGCGACGGTCGACGGCTTCCGCGCCAATGGCACGCCGGGGCCGCTGGTCCCGCGCATCAGCCAGTCCGGCACCGACGCCGATTTCCACGAATATGCGGCATTCGCGAACGTCACCTACAATATCACCCCGACGCTCGCGCTGACCGGAGGCGTGCGCGTCGCGCACAGCAAGATTACCGACCAGATCACTTCGGGCGGCCTCGTCGCCGGCGCGCCGCTCAATAACCCGCTGATCCAGCACGGCCGGCAATCCGCCGACGTCCAGACATGGCTCGCCTCGCTCAACTGGCGCTACGCGCATGACGGCTCATTCTACATCAAGGCGGCGAGCGGCTATCGCCCAGGCGGCCCGGTGGAACCGCCGCCCGTGCTGCAACCCGGCCAGACCATTCCAAGCCAGTTCAAGGCCGATACGGTGTGGAATTTCGAGGCCGGCAATCGCAACAATTTCCTCGACGGGCGCGTGAGCACCGATGTCTCGGTCTTCTACATCCGCTGGAATGACATCCAGCTCCCCTATCTCGTCAACGGCATCCGAGTGCTAGCGAACGGCGGCAAGGCGATCAGCCAGGGCGTCGAATTCCTGACTCGTCTGCGCCCCGCCAAGGGGTTCAGCCTGTCGTTCAACGGATCCTATACCGACGCACATCTAACGACCGATGCGCCATTGGTGTTCGGCCACGCGGGTGACAGATTGCCCTTCGTGCCGCGGTGGAACCTCACGGCGAATGCCGATTACGAAACGCCGATCAGCAGCGACATGATCGGCAAGATCGGCGCGACCTATCATTATCAATCGGGCATCCAGACCGCGCTCAGCCCCGCCGATACGTCGTTCATCGCTTTCAAGGGCTTTTCGACGGCCGACGCGCGGCTTGGCGTCGCGGTCCATGACCTTGAGATCAACGCATTCATCCGCAATGCGTTCGACAAGCGCGCTTATGTTGGCGGCGGATTTGCAGGAGGTTTGGCGTCCGGCGTGCCGATCCAGCCGCGAACCATCGGCGTAGGTTTCAGCGCCAAATTCTGACTAGCGTAACCCCGGCAAGGTAAGGTCAAAGCGGTAGGTATCGCAAAAAGGCGAGACTGTTCAACAGCCTCGTCGGGGACCTTGAGATGCAAACGAAAGTGAAACCGCCAGAATAGTTTCGACCATTCACGGGAGCTTCCAAAACACCAGCGATCGGCCATTGATCTACCTGGCCCGAGCGCCTAACCGACATGGGTCATGGAAAACATTGCATTAGAGCAGTATCTTCATCGCCAGATCCCGCTATCAGCAGCAATGCAAGTGGCGGTGAGAGCTGTCATGTCGGACTCGGTTATTCTCTCCGCTCCCCTCGAACCGAATCTCAACCACAAGAGCACTGCCTTTGGTGGAAGCATTTCCACATTAGGCATCCTTGCTGCATGGTCACTTGTGCATTTGCGGCTCCTGGACCAAGGCCTAACCTGCGAGGTCGTCATACAGTCCAACGAGATGGATTACGACCGACCGATTACGGGCCCGTTCACCGCCGCCTCCTCCCTGGCTGATCCGACGGCCTGGCCTGCGTTCATCAAGACGTTGGTCCGTCGGAGGCTCGCCCGAATCGAGGTGCACTCCGAACTGATTTTCGAGGAAGCCGTAGTCGGTCGGCTAAGCGGGCGTTTCGTGGCGCTCTTACAGAAGCCCTGAGTGAGATGTCGCATTGGAGCATTACCGCACATAAATTCAGGTCAGCTATTGCGCGCGTGAAGATGAAACAACTTTCCCGGTGTCTGACACCTCGTTCATGAACATCTTTTCAGCGCTAATTAGATTATTCCCAGGTGGGGTCATCAATTATTCTGTAGTCAGGCCTGTTTTAGTTGGGCATGTTTGTTGCGACCATGAAGCCAATTGTCGTCGGATTTCAAGCTTGAGCGCTCAACAGACCCTATCGGCACTTATAGGCGAATTACAGCTTTTGGTTGTCGGCCTCGGGTCGCGGAATGACCGACATGAGGGCGCCTTGCCGATAGGCATCTTTCCCAAGCAGAAACCGACGGCAAGCGGCCGACATCTGTCATGCAGGAGCATGCGGAGCCCGCCGGCGAGCCGGCTTCACACCCTCAGTCTTCCCCTGATCCGATCGGTGACGTCGCCGCCGATCCAGATGCGGTCCTGATCGCGATCGACATAGACGCGCCCCATCCGGCCAAGCACGGTGCCCTGGCTCACGACATAATGGTCGGGTGCAAGGCCGGCGCCGATCATCCACCGCGCGGCGCTGGCGTTGAAGCTGCCGGTGACTGGATCTTCCGATCCAGTCAGCGTCGAGTCGAACACCCGTACCTCGAAGTCAGGAGAGCCGGGGCCTTTGCCGGAGTCCCATGGCGCGATTAGGCCGATCCCGTCCATGGCGAGGGCGGGCCAGTCCGGCCTCAGCGCAAGCAAGCGTGCGCGGTTCCTGATCAGGATTGCGGTCTGTCGCAGTCCCCCGTCGAGCGTGCGAGCGGCGACGATATCATCGGCAGTCAGGCGGAGGCCCCGCTGGATCCGGGACAAGGTGTCTGCATCCAGCGCGGTAGTCCGGCGCAGCAGCGGCGCCTCGAAGGCGAGCCGGCCAGCGGATCCGCGCAATCGCACCCGCCCGATGCCGCATTGCTGGACGATTTCGGCCCCCTTCGACCTGCCTCCTGAGGTGAGCCAGACATGGCAACTGCCAAGAGTAGGATGGCCGGCGAAGGGCAACTCGTCGCCGAGCGAGAAAATGCGTACGCGATAGTCAGCAAGCGGATCAGTCGGGCGCAGGAGGAAGGTAGTCTCGCTGAGGTTGGTCCACTTGGAAAACAGTTTCATCTGATCGTCAGTGAGCGTGTCCGCGCCCACGACTACTGCGAGCGGATTGCCGCGAAAGGGCTCAGGCGAGAATACGTCAACCTGCCGGAAGTCGAAGTCCGGAGCGACAAGGCGGCCGGCTTCCCGCGCCAGAACCTTGTCGGCGGTGGCGAGAGAGAAAGCGGCGGTGGCGAAACCGGACAGAAGCGCGCGGCGTGAAACGCGCATGGCGCGACGTGTTGCATCGACGGCGGGATACGGCTCCAAGTAGGTCCTCCTGGCGGCGTCGTTATGTACCCGGAACAATAGTGGGATACCAAAGAAAACGAAACCGGCGGCCAGCTAGCGCGCGGGTCGCGGCCGTTCGAGCTATAGGCTCGGAACGGCAGTATTGTCCCAGACCCGGTCCTTCGACCCTACCGACGAGGCACCTTCGGCGAACGGCAGTTTCCGGGATCCGCAATCCACACATTGAACGGCGGGGATTGGGGCGCATTGCAGCCAACTGCGTTCGTTTGAGCCGGCTTCACGCTAACTGCGGTTCGAACTTGGCAAACTGTTGCGTGCTCGGACAATCGGCGCAGTCACGAGCCGGCCGCGCGCGCTGGCGTAGCTGCAATTGCCGCGGCAAGGCATGGAGATCCGCAGTGCTATACAGATCGTCGACCGAAACGCCGAAATGCTCCGGCGCGAAGCTACACGGCGCAATGCGGCCGGCCTCTTCGATAAACAGAAAGGTCTCCGCCACACGGCAATCAGTGATAGGCAAGGGTCGACCCGCGACGGTATCGGCGAACCGCTCCAGATAAGCAGCCCCGCCGACCAACGTCGTCCCCGACTGGTCGAGTTCCGCGCGTAACCGCGGCACCTCATCCGCTAATCGCGCGACATCCTCGGGGCGCAGGCGATGGTCGGGATAGAATTCGGGCCGGTCGCGCCCGCCCAATTGATTGAAGCTGATTTCGTCGACTCCCCAGCCGGCGAGTGTTCGGCACAAGGCGGCGAAGCCGGTAATGTTGTCGCGCATCAGCACGACATTGACGCGCACCTTGAGCGGCGCATCAGCGGCATCTCGTTCCGCCGTCAGCGCCGACACACTGTGCGCGAGCTTGTCGAACGCGCCGCGCCAGCCGCGCATAGCGTCGTGGAAGTCTCCCATTCCATCAATGCTGATCGTGACCTCGCGATAGCGCTGCACAAGCTCAGCACGCACGCGCGGCGCATTCAGACGGGTTCCGTTGGTGGTCAGGCTGAGTCCAATGCCTTGGCCCGCCGCGCGCTTATCCAGTTCGGCACGCGGAGCCCACAACAACGGCTCGCCGCCAAGCCAGCTCAACAGCACCGGACGTCCGGTTTCGCGCCGCCACGCGCCGAGCAGGTCGATGAGCCGCGCGACCTGCGTCGGATCCGCCTCTTCCCGCGGCAAGCTCAGGCGCTTGTCATATGCGCAGAAGGGGCACGCCAGATTGCAGCGGTTCGAGACGCGCCACAGGACAATCATGCCGCCGCCTCCAGCCGGACCGGCAGATCCGCAAAGTCATCGGCGATGACCTGCTCGATCGGTCGCGCGATGCCGCGGGTGAGGCGCGCCGGCACTTCGACCGCGAATCCACGCGCGAGGAGGCCCTCGATCGCCCAGCGTACGCAATAGTCGGCAGCGACGCCGATCACCGTCATCTCAGTGACGCCCCGCGCCTTCAGCTCCGCAAAGAAAGCATCCCGCGTAACCTTCTCACCTGTGGCGACCGCCGCCACCGTGAGCTCGGGCTCGGCCCACATGTCGAACACACCCTTCTCAAGGCGATAGACCGGGATGGCAGGATCGATCGCGTCCGGGTCGAGCACATTCTCCCACCCCGGCGTTCCCCTCTCGCAATGGGGTGGAAACTGTTCAGCCTCGGTCGAGGCCGCATAGATCGCAGGCAGATGCGTGTCCGCGGTGAAGAGCACGCCGGCCACGTCTTCGGAACGCAGGTCGGCGAGCCAGGCTTTCATCGGCGCTACGAGCGCCTCCGCTCCAGCCACCGGCAATGCCCCCTCGACCGAGATGAAATCCCGCTGCATGTCTACCACGATCACGAAGCGCTTCATGGTCTATCTCCTCGGCATTTGACATATACGCGATTTGCACATAAGTAAAGCGCATCACGCGTATAAGGTCGGGTCGATGGATGAAGTTGCCTTTCTCGAAAACTATGACCCCGCCGCATACGAACGCCCGTCGGTCACCGTCGATCTGATCCTGATGAGCGTCGTCGATGGTGCGCCTGCCGTGCTGCTGACGCGACGCGACCGACACCCGTTTGCGGGCGCGTGGGCGCTGCCCGGCGGCTTCGTCGGGATCGGCGAGAGCCTCGACGAAGCCGCGCATCGCATCCTCATTGAGAAGGCGCGGATGTCAGATGCCTATGTCGAGCAACTCTATACGTTCGGAGCCGTCGACCGCGACCCGCGGACGCGAATCATCAGTGTGGCCTATTTCGCGCTCCTCCCGGCCGACCGCTTTACGGCCGCGCTGAAATCCGCCCCCGAGCTGGCGCTCGCGGAACTCACCGTGCCGTGGTCCGGCGAGACAGGCGGCCCTGTCGAAGCGTGCATCGGCAACGGCAATCCGCTGCAGCTGGCGTTCGATCACGGTGAGATGCTCGGCCTTGCCATGCGGCGCTTGCGCGGCAAGCTCGACTATTCCGGGATCGCCTTCGCGCTCCTTCCCGAGCGTTTCACGTTGCGCGCTTTGCAGGACATCTACGAAGCCATCCTCGACACCAAACTCAACAAGCCTGCCTTCCGCCGTCGCATGCTCGACCGCGGCTGGCTGGAAGCGACGGGCGAGCGCGAGACCGGCGCATCTTTCCGCCCGGCTGAACTCTATCGCTACCGTAAAGCGGAGGGAGAACGGTGATGGCGCACCTCTGCGATTTAGGCTTCGCCGCCCAACTGCGCGCCGCGCGCGCCGTCACTGGCTAGGATCAGTCATGCCCGTCACCGACATCGCGACCCGCGTCTATAACCATGGCTGGCGACTCGACCCGGTCGTCCGCAGTCTGCTCGACACCGACTTCTACAAGCTGCTGATGCTGCAGATGATCCGCCATCTGCATCCGGACGTGCAGGCGACCTTCTCCCTGATCAATCGCAGCAGGTCGGTACGACTGGCGGACGTGATCGACGAAAGCGAGCTGCGCGAGCAGCTCGACCATGCCCGTACGATCCGCTTCTCCAAGAAGGAACTGATCTGGCTCGCCGGCAACAGCTTCTACGGCAAACAACGGATGTTCGCGCCCGATTTCATCGAATGGCTCGCCGATTTCCAGCTGCCCGACTACGAGTTGCGCAAGGTTGACGGCCAGTTCGAGTTGCAGTTCGACGGGCCGTGGACGCACACGACGATGTGGGAAATCCCGGCGCTCGCCATCGTCAACGAGCTGCGTTCGCGTGTCGCCCTCAAAGGTAGGGGCCGCTTCGAACTCGACGTGCTCTATGCGCGCGCCAAGGCCAGGCTCTGGGAAAAGGTCGAGCGGCTTCGCCAGCTCCCCGACCTCGTCATTTCGGATTTCGGCACCCGTCGCCGCCACAGTTTCCTCTGGCAGCGCTGGTGCGTCGAGGCGCTCAAGGAGGGGTTGGGATCGCGCTTCATCGGCACCTCGAACGTGCTGCTTGCCATGGACAACGACCTCGAGGCGATCGGCACCAATGCGCATGAGCTGCCGATGGTGCTGGCCGCGCTCGCCGATGATGATGCCGGTGTTGCGGCCGCACCCTATCGAGTGCTGGAGGAATGGCAGGCGCATTACGACGGCAACCTGCTTATCGTGCTTCCCGACGCCTTCGGCACCACCGCCTTTCTGCGCCACGCTCCCGACTGGCTAGCCGACTGGACCGGCTTCCGGCCCGACTCCATGCCTCCGATCGAGGGCGGCGAGCAGATCATTGCCTGGTGGGAGGCGCATGGCCGCGACCCACGTACCAAGCTGCTGATCTTCTCCGACGGGATGGATGTCGACAGCATCGAAGCGACCTATCGTCACTTCAATGGCCGGGTGCGGATGAGCTTTGGCTGGGGCACCAACCTCACCAACGATTTCCGTGGCTGTGATCCCGCCGGCGGGCCCGGGCTCGAACCGATCTCGCTCGTCGCCAAGGTAACCAGCGCGAATGGCCGCCCAGCCGTGAAGCTCTCCGACAACCCCTCCAAGGCGACCGGCCAACCTGCCGAAATCGAGCGCTACCTGCGTATCTTCGGGCGGGACGGCCGAGTGCACCAAGCGGTCGTAGTTTAGTCGGGCCCGGCCGAACACTTGCGATCGCTTTGTGGGCTGGAACAGCCGGCCGAGATCGTCGCCACAACCGTCCGCGAAGAGCCTCTTGGCAGTGACGGGTATCAGGATTTCGGATTTGCCGTCATTGGCTCGGAGAATGAACGAATGGCGGCTTTCAGGGCCGTTGGTGGATCGCCGCAGCGGCCGCTATTGGGCGCTTTTCGGCCGAGCTCCCATCTCATCGCCCCGGTCAACTACGAGCCGTACCTCCGCGCTATTCGCTCGCTGCGCTGGGGTATCGGTTTGGTTGGATCGAGCTGGACGAGCTTCGCGCCGGTACGCTGCATCGCCGCCGTCACGCCTGGCCAATATTGATCAGATAACGCGATGAAGACCGTTGCCTTGAACAGCGATCCCCTGGGCGTTTTCGAGGCAATCCTCTCCAGAACGGACACCAGGTTCGGCGCCGATAGCGATGCCAGCGCCACATAGTCCGCGTAGGGGTCGATCAGCGCCTCTCGCACCCATTTCTCGGACATGGCATAATCTTTAGCGCCCGGTAAGCGCAGAACCGTCGTCGAAGTTGCAACATCATCGCCTTTCAGGCGACCAACGGCCTCGCGCAAATAATCGTGCCACTGGCGCTCTGCGTTGACCTCCGGACCAAGCAAAGGCGTCAGAAACGCGGTCTTTGCCGCCGCCTCTGCGGCAATCTGCTCTGCAAGAACCTTGCGTGCCGACACCAGCGCCGCATCCCAACTCGCCGCATTCGTCGGCGATACTTTCCCGTCTGCCAGAGCAACTGCAATCTCAATCGTCGCGGGCTCGCCGGCGAAAATCTCTGAGGGGATCACAACGGGGATCAGCGCCTTTTCGCCATCAGGCGAAAAGCGAGGCTGGCCCCGCCAATGGATCGAGCTGACCGAATGAGGCAGCGCCTCGATATAATCCTTTGGGACGAGATCGGCGAGCGACAGTGCGCGCACGAGCC
This sequence comes from Sphingomonas lycopersici, assembly GCF_026130605.1. Taxonomy (GTDB): domain Bacteria; phylum Pseudomonadota; class Alphaproteobacteria; order Sphingomonadales; family Sphingomonadaceae; genus Sphingomonas; species Sphingomonas lycopersici. The sequence goes on from NZ_JANFAU010000011.1 coordinate 135,962, forward strand.
TGCCGTCGCCGCCATAGATCGCCACTGCATTCGGTCCGTAGCCAACCCCGTGCCAATTGTCGAAGGTGACCGCATATTCCCCGTCATCACGAACGATGGCTGATACCGGGGCGACGTCATTGGAGATCTGACGCTCCCACACCACCTGCCAACGCTTGTTTGTCAGACGTTCCAGCCGGGCACGGGCGAACCGCGTTCCTCCCTTTGCCTGTCCGGCCGGATCGACCTTGTCGACCTTATCTTCAAAATAGCTGAGCTGGTTTTCAAGATCGCGCGGGACGACGGTGATGCGGGCGTGCCCCCGGCATGAGGTGTATGTGGTCGTCGTCGGCAACATCCAGCTATCCGCGCACAAAGGCGCCGGTAGGAACGAAGTCGCCACCATAGCGAAAACCGATAAGCACAGAGCGCGAGAGATCTTCATCCACACCCCCCTTATGATACACTATATCGCGACCAATGGGAGGGCTGTAAACCCCGCTAGTTAGCCTCGGGATCGGCAGGTTTGCTCAAAGGGAGGATGCAGAACTGAATGACTGCGGTGAGGGCGCGTTACCGCTTTCTGTGAGGGCGGCCCCTCCGGCTTCGGAGGGGCCGCAAAGTCAGATTTCAGTCCGCTCAGCGAGCATCAAGGCATCTTCGATGTCGACGCCGAGGTACCTGACGGTGTTCTCGATCTTCGTATGCCCGAGCAATATCTGGATCGCCCGCAGGTTCCCAGTGGCCTTGTAGATCATTGATGCCTTCGTCCGACGCAGCGAGTGCGTGCCATAATCGGCGCACCGGAGTCCGATGGCGGTGACCCACTCGTCTACGAGCCGGGCATATTGCCTGGTGCTGATGTGACCGGTGCGATTAATCCGGCTAGGGAATGCAAAATCGTCGATCGCTCCGCCGCGCCGTTCCAGCCATGCCAGGAGGCTTCCCCGGACATCGGCGGTCAGCTCGAATTGAACGGGACGACCGGTCTTCTGCTGTATGACCATCGCCCGCGTTCTGATCTCCATACCCGAGACCAGATCGGCGATCTTGATTTTGACCAGGTCGCAGCCGCGCAGCTTGCTGTCGATTGCCAAGTCGAAAAGCGCCCGATCGCGAAGGCGCCCCTCCCGATCCAGGAAGAAGCGAATCGCCCAGATCTGTTTCTGTGTCAGCGGGCGTTTGCTGCCGACCGTTTTGCCCGCATTCCATGCAGCTCGCGACTGCATGGGGTCATATTGTGAATGTCCCATCATCCTTCTCCACGGCCCCGATTGGCCATCGAGTGAACGCGGTGAGGTCGATTGGCTTGGCGCGGGGCGATGGCTTCCGTGCTGTCTCAGGCCAATCAGAACCAATATAGTGCAATCTCTTAGCCGCCGGGCAGAAGGCGCCCCATTTCTTGTCATTCCACGGCCACCTTGTCTTGCCTGGTAGTTGCTGTTCGTTCAGGCTCTATGCGTGAATGACAGCGAATATCGTGGCGGCCTCGGCGCCGGTGGGTCGTGGGGCTGCGCCTTGGCGGCGGTCATCGGGCTGCCCGTATTAATCGCTCTCTCGCTCGTCGATTCCCTTGGCGACTGCGCACCCGATACGAACTGCCACAAGAGCTTTTTCTGGAACGCTGCTCTGCCCGCGGCGATTGTGGTGCTGATCGTATTCGCGGTGGTGCGCCTTGTAGCGAGGACATTTGGGCGAGGCGACTAACGCCCCAGTTGCGGCTATAGCCGTGCCGGCGCGTTGATCTGCAGAGCGGACGTTGCCTTGAAAAGCCCGCTGCTGCACTATGCTGCGGTGTCCAACGCCCGCACCTTTCTCATCGATGCCCTGCGTCATGTTATCGATGGTGGTGACATTACGAATGGCGAGCTCGATGCTGCGATTGCTCAGCCCATCGAGCTGCGAGGCGCCCAGCGGAAGGCATGGTACGGCCTTAGCTATTGGGCCGACGATGAAGATATCCGTGCGAAAGACCCGGCATACGGGCCATCGAGAAGGCGTCAGCTTGTTGATCTGCTAGCGAACTTGGAAAAAGAGGACGGCTGACGCCCCAAAGGTTGCCGTCAAACGTGCGCGCGTTGGTCCCCGATAGCCGCCGCCTATTGCTCTCCCATTAGACGCCCGCTCCGGCTTAAAAGGGACGGGAGGCCATTTGTTCGGTGATCGATAAGCGACCAAGCCGGATCGCCGTCGGAAGTCATGAATGACAACACAAAAGCGTCATCTGAAAGAGTCAGCAGAATTTCGGGTAGTCGTCCCGAGACACCAATATCTACGATGCTTCGGCCCACCAGCCCTAACATTGACGACGGCCATAGCTCCTCGTCGCTCCAGCTTCCGCAGATAATGGCGTTGCCGGTCTCGATGCGCCAACTCCACTCTATCATTAGCGAAAACTCACCATCTGAGTTGAGCGGACGTCCATCCTTCCGAAACTTGGGCGTGAGTTGTCCAAACTCCATACAGAACGCCGAGCCGTAGCCCCGCCACACATGTGAGACGGGAAGCCCGACGAGCCGGCTTCGGTAATCTTCGAGTAAAATGGCGCCATCGTTCATCAGCCGAGCTCACACGCTGCTAGGGCAGGTTTCCAAATTGCTTGGACCAGAAGCCGCCTGTCTCCTAGCCACCCACACATTGTCATGCCCGAGCCGCCATCGGGCCTCTCTCGCCTCCAAAGAGCAGACTGCCCGGTTTCGGGAAGGAGCATCCCAGGCCGGAACGGCGGCAAATGGGGCGCGCTGCTGCCCGGCAGCACCCTCCCCAAATTGGGGTCGTTCCACGACGCACGGCACGTGCCTAATTGCAACCCCTCGTGCGAATGTTATTTAGGCACAATGAGTGGCAGCGCGGATACCACAGCTCGGATTGCGGCGGTCTGCTACACTGTCGTTATGAACTGATGGGGTGGATGCCCCCTTCGAGCGGCGTCGTATGATGCCGGACCGGCACCGGGAGGTGCCAAGCGAAGGAGGAGCAGATGACCGACGTCCACATCCTCGCCATCGACCTGGCGAAGCGC
>NZ_JANFAU010000012.1 GCF_026130605.1 Sphingomonas lycopersici
GGGGGGGGGGGGGGGGGCGGGGGGGGGGGGGGGGGGGGGGGGGGGGGGGCGCCCCCCCCGCCGCCGGTCTCGCCGCGCTCGCCTTCGCGCCGTCCGCGGCGATCGCGGCTTATTATGGCGCGATCGGGGCGATCGATGCATTCCTCTACGCCAATGTCCGGTCGATCCTCGAACGGCATGACGATCCGCCGCTCGAACGCTGGGGCAATCTCGCCCAGCTCGTGCTGTATCTCGCGCCGCTCGTCGCGATGGGGGTCGCCTCGCGCGGCCGGGCCGCGGGCGGCGACGCGGTATTGCGGCGCTTTGCGGCGTGCTGGCTGGCGGTCGCGCTGGCGGGCATTTTGCTGATCGGCGGCTGGTACGAACATTATGCGCTGCCGGCGATGGTGCCGGGGGCGATCTGCGCGGCGGGCTTCCTCGGCGCGCGCCGCCGCGCCGCGCTGGCGATCCTCGGCGTGGTCGCGCTGATTGGCACCGGGATGACGGTCGCGGGGCGCATCGCGCACGGTGGGCCGGCGCAATTCGCCGCGCTGGCGAAAGCGGTCGGGCCGGGGCCGGGCTGCCTGTGGGTCTATTCGGGCGATACCAAGCTCTATGCGATCACCGATCGCTGCCGGCTGAGCCGCTATATGTTCCCGAGCCATCTCTATCGAACGCGCGAGGCGGGGGCGGTCGGGGTCGACCAGGCCAGTGAGGTGCGGCGCATCCTCTCGCTGCGCCCGACGACGGTGGTGATGCGCCCGCCGTCGATCGGCGAGCGCCCCGAGATCCGCGCGATCGTTTCCGCCGCAATGGCGCGCGACTATCGCCTCGCTCATGCCATGCCGCTGGGGAAAGAAGTGATTTCGGTTTATGAGCTTAAGACCGTCCGAAATGCCCCGCCGGGGCATTTCCCAGAAGGACGCTGATGATGAAGCGATTGCTTGCCTCGATCCACGACGTCGGCCCGCGGTTCGAACGCGAGGTGGAGACCTTGCTCGACCGGCTTTCAGGCCATCTCGGCGGCCCGCGGCTGGCGATGCTGGTCGTCCCCGATCATTGGGGCGAGGCGCCGCTGACCCCCGGCACCCCATTCGCGACGCGATTGCGCGGCTGGGCCGATGCCGGGATCGAGATGTTCGTCCACGGCTGGTTCCACCGCGACACCACCGAGCATCACGGGATCGCCGCGCTCAAGGCCAGGCATATGACCGCGAGCGAGGGCGAGTTCCTCGGGCTCGATCATGCCGTGGCGCTCGATCGCATGACGCGCGGCAAGGCGCTGGTGGAGGATATCATCGGGCGCCCCGCGGCGGGGTTCGTCGCGCCGGCGTGGCTCTATTCGGACGGCGCGATGCAGGCGCTGGGCGAGGCGGGGTTCGCGCTCGCCGAGAATCACGGCCGGGTGTGGGCGCCGAACGCGGGGGATCGCGTGCTGACGCGCGGCCCGGTGATCACCTGGGCGAGCCGCACCAACGGACGCCAGCTCAGCTCGCTCGCCGCATCGGCGGTGCTGCGCCGCCTGCTCCAGCCGGCGAAGGTGGTGCGGGTCGCGGTGCATCCCGGCGACGCGCATGTCCCGCGGCTGCTGGAGAGCATCGACCGCACCTTCCGCGCCTTCACGCGCGGCGGGCGGGTGCCGTCGCGTTACGCCGATCTGGCGCGCTGAACCGCGCTGCGGCGCTCGATCTGCTCGGCATAATAATCGATCAGGGCCTGCGCATGCTGGCGATCGTCGATCACCTGCTCCGCCGCCACCGCCGCCGCGCGGCGCAATAGCCGCCGGTCGCGCGCGGCGAGCCGCAGGATCGCCGCGGCGCACGCCTTGGCATCGCCCGCGGGATAGGTTTCGGCATATTCGGGGCGCGCCACCGCCGCCGCGCCGCCCTCGTCGGGGACGATCAGCGGCGCGCCCGAGGCGAGCGCCTCCGACACGACCAGCCCGAAGGTCTCGATCTCGCAGCCGTGGATGCACGCATCGGCGCTGGCCATGATGCTGGCGAGCCGCTCGCGATCGTAGACCGGCTTGAACAGCCGGATATGCGGGCTGCCCGCCGCGCGCCGTTCGAGCGCGGGGGTCTGCCCACCGTGGCCGATCAGGATCAGCCCGACGGGAACATGCGCGCCGGCGCGCTCGACCGCGTCGATGATCATGTCCCAGCGCTTTTCACGGTGGTGGCGGCCGATGCCGAACAGCAGCAGCCCGTCCTCGGGCAGATCGCATTGCGCGAGCAACGCGCGGCGCAGATTCTCGTCGCGGAAGCGCGGCGAGAAATGCTGGCGCTCGATCCCCAGCGGGAAGGCGGCGTCGATCCTCAGGCCACGCGCGGTGAGCCGTTCCTGGAGCGCCGGGCCGTTGGTCAGCACGCAATCGTATTTTTCCAGGAACCGCGACATATAGCGCGTGTACCAGGAGAAAGCGCGCTCGACCTTCTCCGCGCTCGCCACGCCCTCGAACCAGCGCTGGGCGTAGGCGGCCATATTGTCGTTGTGCATGAAATAGGATTTGAGCGCGCGGCCCTGCCAGTCGCCGACGAACCACGCCGGCTTCCACGGGCTGCAATTCTCCACCACGTCCGGGTCGTAGTGATCGAGCAACGCGGTGATCGCGTCGCGATCCCAGAACAGCCCGTAATTCTTGTCGAACGGGATCGGCGGCGATTTGACGTAATGGACGCGGCCGCCGCCGGGGCGATCCTCGATCCGCTCCTCCTTGCCGCAGGCGAGCACGATCAGCTCGTGCCCCAGATCGGCCATGATCCCGATCTTGCGGTCGATATAGGTGCGCACGCCCCCCCCGGTGGGCGAGTAGATCTCGTTGACGTCGACGATGCGCATATCAGTTTCCGATCGAAAATGCGGTTTGACCGCATCGCGCGACACCCGCCCCGGTTCTCACTCCTCCCCCGGAGGGGGAGGGGGACCGTTGCGCAGCAACGGTGGAGGGGTAGTCGCTGCGGGCGGTGTCGCCTGTGGCGTCCACCCCTCCACCAGCCTTCGGCTGGTCCCCCTCCCCTTCCAGGGGAGGAATAGGGAGCGGGCCGATGCCGCGTGAGGTGACCCGAAGGGGCATCACCAGACTCAACGCCCCACCGGGCCGAAGGCGGGGGGGAAGCCGTGGAGATATTGCGTGCGGATCAGCACGGTCGCGACGCCGGTGCCGACGTTGACCATCGCGTTGGATAGCTTGGGCTTCGAACGGCCGAGCTTCTGGTTACCCGGCACGCCGACCCCGTCGGACCAGAAATTGAACTTGTTCTTCCCGTCGCGATCGTGGGTGAACAGGATCGCATAGGTGCCGGGATGCGGCACGCGCATGCACATCACCACCGGGCCGTTTCGCGGCGTCGGCACCCAGATGCGGCGGAACAATTTGCCCTCTTTCTTGAGGTCGCGGTCGTCGCGCAGGAAATCGTCCTCGTTCGCCGGGTAAAGCTCCAGCTTCAGCGATCCGACGCGATCCTTCATGCCGACGACCTCGACGCGGATGCTGGGGCCGTTGATGCAGGCGTCGGTCTCGCCGACCGGCTGCGCGGCGGCGGCGAGCGGCGCGACGAGGGCGGCGAGCGCCGCGGCGAGGATCAGGCGGCGGCGTGCCATTCGCGGGCCTTTGCGATGGCGCTCCCGGCGCTGATGACAGCGATGAGAACGACGTGGACGAGCAGGGTGAGCGCCGCGGTGAACGCGATCATCTCGGAAAGTGCGCGATCCTGGCCGACGATCAGGATCGCGAAATTGGCGAAGAGCAGATCCTTGTTGGGCAGGAAGGGAAGGCGCGAGACGAGCAGCCGCCCGGCGGACAGGAACAGCCACATGCCGACCGACACCCCCGGCATCGCGAAATGCCAGCAGAGCGCGAGCAGGATCGAGGTGAGCACGATGCGCGCGGCGTGGATGTTGAAGATCATCCACAATTCGCGGCGCGGCAGCGAGAAGACGCGCTTGGAGAGCGCGACGATCGTCACCGAGATCAGCAGCGTGAGCCCCGCGGACCACATCACCGTGTGGAGCAGCTGCGCCGGGATGAGCTGATAGCCGAGCGGCAGCGCGATCGCGCAGAGCAGGATCGTCGCGCCGTTGCCGGCGATGCCCGACAGGATGCTGACGTCCTTCACCGCGCCGAACGGCGCCGCGACCATATGCGCGCGCTCGCGCGCCCAGGCGTAGAAATAGGCCTCGCCCGAATAGCCGAGCACGACGTCGTTCGCGATCCGCTTCTTGTTGAGCGCGATGAACCCGCCCAGCCAGGGAATCCGCCAGAGATAGCGGAAGATCAGCAGGTCGCCGATCGGATAGGTGACGTAGAGCAGGGCGAAGCACAGGTAGAACCACGGGCTCGCCGGCACCGCGCGGTTGAGCCCGGCAAGCCCCGCGCTCAGCAATTCGTGGCCGAGGCCGGCGATCATCGCCAGCGTCACCATCGCGCCGAGGATCATCGGCCAGCGGCGCTTGATCGTCTCGACCGGCTCCAGGCCGGCGAGCTCGACGACCGGATCGGGCGCAACTGTAGTGGCGGGCATGTCGGGGGGTGCTCCGGGGGGCAAAGCAGTCTTTCTTATCTCGCCCTATTCCGGGCGAATGTCTCATTTACGACTGATTGTGGATTCTTGTGGGCGGATTTGGGCTGTTGCATGGCAGTGTGCAAGATGGACCGCGTGAAACACATTTTCACTTACGCCGAATCGCTCGATGGCGGGGGCGTCGAGCGTGCGCAGCTTCGGCTGGCGCGCGGCTGGCTGGCGGCGGGGCGGCGGGTGACGCTGGCGGTCGGCTGTATCGACGGGCCGCTCGCCGCCGAGATTCCTGACGGGCTGGAGATCGTGCGGCTGGGCGGCACGACCTTTCCCGCTCTGTTCCGCGTTCCTGCTATCATACGGGAAACAAAGCCGGATATCATCTTCTGCCCCGGTTCTTATTATACCAGCATCGCACTGTGGACGCGGCTCAGGCTCGGGGGATCCTGCCCGCCGATCGTCAGCAAGGTTTCCAATGCGATGCGGCGCGGCGATCATCGGGCGCTGCTCGCGGCGGGGCATGCGGCGTGGCTGCGGCTGCACCCGCGCTTTCTTGACCGAATCGTGGCGATGACCGACGCGAGTGCACGAGACGTGCTCGAAACGACGCGAATCGATCCGTCGCGCTGCGCGACGATCGCCAATCCGCCGGCCTTGCCGCTGCCGGGGGCGACGATCGAGGGGCTGCCGCCGCGCTATATCCTCGGCGTCGGGCGGCTGGTGCGGCAGAAGAGATGGGATCGCCTGCTCGACGCGATTCCGCGGCTTGCCGAGCGACTGCCGCTGGTCATCCTGGGCGAGGGCGATCAGCGCGCCGCGATCGAGGCACGTGCTGCCGCTTTGGGGATCGATGTGCGGCTGCTCGGCCATTCGCCCGATCCGCTGCTGGCGATGCGCTCGGCCGCGGTGCTCGCGCTGACCTCCGATTTCGAGGGCGTCCCCGGGGTGCTGCGCGAGGCGCTGTCGGTCGGGACGCCGGTCGTCACCACCGATTCGTCGCCGGCGGTGTGGGAAATCGTCACCTCCGCCGCGCTGGGCACGGTGGTGTCGACCGACGATGCCGACGGGCTGGTCAAGGCGCTCGACTGGTGGCTGATGCCCGATGCCGCGCGCCCCGCGCCGGTGCCGCCGCCGGGGGCGGATTCGGCCGAGCGCTATCTCGCGCTGTTCGATTCGGTGCTGTCGGGCGCGCCGGTGCCGGTGTGGCATCCGGGGGCGGCCGAGCCGCATCTCGTGCCGCTCCCCACCGTCGAGCCGGCGGCGGCGTCGCCGACGTCAATCCGCTGATTCGACCTTTTCGGAGCGACGTTCCATCGCGGTCTTGATCAAGGCGGTCATCGGATCGGCCAGTGCGAGCCCGAGGATGCCGAACAAGGCGCTCGCCAGGATCTGCGCGCCGAGCGTCAGCGCGGGCGGCAGATCGACCGCGCGCTTGGCGACCGTCGGGATCACGACATAGCCGTCGAACAATTGCACCGCGGCATAGACGCCGATCGCGGCATAGCCGGTATGCGTCCCCGCCGAGAAACCCACCGCGATCGTCAGCGCGCCCGAGACCAGCGCGCCGATATTGGGGATGAAGGCGAGCAGGCCGGTGAGGATGCCGAGGATCAGCGCCATCGGCACCCCGGCGATCGCCAGCGCGGTGCCGACGAACACCCCCTCCGCCGCCATCCCGACCAGCCGCCCGGCGAGCAGCCGCCGCAATGTCTTGCCCATCGCCTCGACGGTGAGCGCGAATTCCTGGCGGTTGTCTTCGGGCACCATCCATTGCAGCCCGCGGTCATAGACCCGGGGGTCCATCGCGACGAACAGCCCGATCACCAGGATCATGAACATCGTGGTGAGCGCGCCGAACGCGGTGCCGACCCAGGAGGTGAGGCGGCCGACCGACGACAAGGCCTCGCGCGCCAGCCCGCCGAGATCCTTGACCCCCGGGAGCAGCCCCTGCGCCGAAAGCCAGGTCGCGAGCCGCATCGCCTGCACCTCGATCGTCGAGCGCAATTGCAGCACCTGATCGGTGATCTGCATCCCCGCGATATAGAAGGTCGCGACGAGGAACGAGATCGTCAGCAGGCAGACGATCAGCAACCGCCAGCCGCGCGGGATCGGCAGCACCCGGCCGAGCAGCCGCACCCCGCCGTCGAGCAGGGCGGCGAAGACCAGCCCGGCGAAAATGATCAGCAATGGCTGGACGAGCAGCACGACCAGCACGATCGCCGAGGCCATCCCCAGCCATACCGCGGCGCGCTTGATCTCGCGCCGGGTTTCGGGGTTGCGGATCTCGTTCGGGCTCGCGCCCTCGAGGATCTGCAACCGCCGCTCGGTCATTGCGCCTGTTCCGGGTGGAGCGAGGTGCCCGCGCGGCCGCTGCGCAGCGAATGCCACCAGCTCAGCGGGTTGAGCGAGGCCGATCCGTCGACCGAGAAAGTGATGAATTCGGCGCGACCGCCGAGATTCTCCCACGGCACCGGCCCGCCGAGCCCCTTTTCATAGCCGCCGAGCGCGAAGCGGCTGTCGGCCGAGCGATCGCGATTGTCGCCCATCAGGAAGACATGGCCGGCGGGAATCGTGATCGGATTGCCCGCGTGATAATAATCGCCGGGGCTGTCGGGCTCGAGATCGACGGTGTCGTAGCGGCGCCCGTTGGGCAGGGTTTCGGTGACGATCGGCAGCCGGCACACCGTCGTGCCGCCGGCCAGCGTCACGCGCGCGCCGGGATATTGCAGCGGGTCGCAGGTGGCGTTGGCGTCCACCGGCAGGTCGCGATAGTGCATCGCGCCGCGCGCGATCGGCTTGCCGTTGAGGATCACCACCCCGCCGCGCACCTCGAGCGTATCGCCGGGGAGCCCGATCACGCGCTTGATATAGTCGCTCGACTGGCCCGGCGGGGTGACGATCACCACGTCGCCGCGCTCGGGCAGCTTGCCCCACAGACGCCCCTTGATGAACGGCAGCTCGACCGACCAGCTGTCCTCGGGCTTGTGGAGCACGAGGCTGTTGAAGATCGCGACCGGATTGGGGATCGTCGGCGAGACGAACGACCAGCCGTAAGCATATTTGGAAACGACCAGCCGATCGCCCACCTCGAGCCCCGGCAGCATGGATTCGCTCGGGATATAGAAGGGCTTGGCGATGAAGCTGTGGAAGCCGAGCACCGCGACGATCAGCCAGAACATGCCGCGCAGCTCGCCCCACCAGTCGATGCCACGACGTTCGGGGGTTTCCTGTGCGGCCGGCGGTTCGCCCGTCAATGCCAGCTCCTCGGCCATATGGTCACTCATTGAGGTATCGCTTCGATGATCACGAAGGCCTGCGCCCAAGGGTGATCGTCGGTGAGAGTCAAGTGGATGCGCGCGACGTGCCCCTCGGGGATCATCGCGTCAAGCCTCGCCTTGGCGCCGCCGGCCAGCGCCAGCGTCGGCGCGCCCGAGGGGGCGTTGACCACCCCGATGTCCTTCATGAACACCCCGCGCTTGAACCCGGTGCCGACCGCCTTGGAAAAGGCCTCCTTGGCGGCGAAGCGCTTGGCATAGGTGCCCGCGCGGGTGAACGGGCGCCGCGCCGCCTTGGCGCGCTCGATATCGGTGAAGACACGCGCCTCGAAACGCTCGCCAAACCGGTCGAGCGAGGCCTGGATCCGCTCGATGTTGCACAGATCGGAGCCGAGCCCGACGATCACCGCGCGAGATCCATCAGCTCGCGCATCCGCCGCACCGCCGGCTCCAGCCCGACGAAGATCGCCTCGCCGATCAGGAAGTGGCCGATGTTGAGCTCGCGCACCTGCGGGATCGCGGCAACCGGGGCGACATTGTCATAGGTCAGCCCGTGGCCGGCATGGACCTCGATCCCGTTCTTCGCCGCCAGCGCGGCGGCGTCGGCGAGGCGGCGCAATTCTTCGGCGCGCGCGTCGCCGGTCAGTTCCGCATAGCGCCCGGTGTGCAATTCGACCACCGGCGCGCCGAGCCGCACTGCCGCCTCGATCTGGCGCGGATCGGGCTCGATGAACAGGGAGACGCGGATATTGGCCGCGCCCAGCGCGCCGACCATCGGGGCGAGGTGATTATGTTGCCCCGCGGCGTCGAGCCCGCCCTCGGTGGTGCGTTCGGCGCGCTTCTCGGGGACGATGCACGCGGCGTGCGGGCGGTGGTTGAGCGCGATCGCCAGCATTTCCTCGGTCGCCGCCATTTCGAGGTTGAGCGGGATCGACAGTTCGTTCGACAGCCGCGCGATATCGCCGTCGGTGATGTGGCGGCGGTCCTCGCGCAGATGCGCGGTGATCCCGTCCGCCCCCGCCGCCGCCGCGAGCAATGCCGCGCGCACCGGATCGGGGGTATCGCCGCCGCGCGCATTGCGGACGGTCGCGACATGATCGATGTTGACGCCGAGGCGCAGCGCGTGCGTCACGCCGCCGCCCTGCTGCCCGGCTTGATCGCGGGGATCGCGGCGAGCGCGGGGGGCAGCGCATCGGCCTCATAGGTCGGCACGTCGAGCCTGATCAGCGGGAAGAAGGGCACGCCGAGATCGGCGGTGCCGTTCGAGCGATCGACCAGCGACGCGCCCGCGATCACCTTGCCCCCCGCCACCTCGATCGCCTTGATCGCCTCGCGGCTGGAGAGGCCGGTGGTGACGACATCCTCCATCATCAGCACTTCCTGCCCCGGCTCGAGCCGGAAGCCGCGGCGCAGCTCGAAGGTGCCGGTCGGGCGCTCGACGAACATCGCCTCGACCCCCAGCGCGCGCGCCATCTCATGCCCGGCGATCACCCCGCCCATCGCGGGCGAGACGACCGCGGTGATCCGCGCGCGTAGCTCGGCCGGGATCCGCGCGGCGAGCGCCTCGCTGAGCCGGGCGCCGCGGCGCGGGTCCATCAACACCCGCGCGCATTGCAGGTAACGCGGGGAGCGCAGGCCGGAGGAGAGGATGAAATGGCCTTCGAGCAGCGCATCGGCAGCGCGAAACTCGGCCAGCACCTCATCGTCGGTCATGCTTGTCCCTTCAGCGTAATTTGCCCCCGCGAGATACGGACCGAAGGCCCCCTGCGCAACGTCGGCCGGCAAAAATGCCCGTTGCGGCTTGAGGAGGCGGGAACGCGTGCGTATAGCGCGGGCGGATTGGACGGAATCTGCGCCGCGTGGGCGGCTGTGGGGCCACGACTGGCAGGGGTGATAACGAGACGATGAGAATCGCGTTCAAAGGATTGGCACTGGCGGCGAGCCTCGCGCTCGCCGGGCTGATGCCCGCTGCGGCGCAGGCGCCCGCGAAACAGGAAGCGCCCGTCGCCGCCGCTGCTGCGGCCCCGGCGGCGAATGCCGCGGCGCCCGCCGCAACCGCCGCGAAGCCGGCCTCGCCCGAACTGGCGATGGACGGCGCGCCGGCGATGACGGTCAAGCCGATGCTCGGCCAGCCGACCGACGGGCTGATGACGATCCAGCCGCAGGTGACCGCGAACGGCCGCCGCGCGCACAGCTTTCACGATCACATCCTGCTGCCGCTGATCACCGCGATCTCGCTGTTCGTCCTCGCGCTCTTGATCTGGGTGGTGATCCGCTATCGCCGCGCCGCCAATCTGGTGCCGTCGAAGACCAGCCACAATACCGCGATCGAGATCGTCTGGACGCTCGTCCCGGTGCTGATCCTCGTCGCGGTGGCGGTGCCCTCGATCGGGCTGCTCAACGCGCAGTACAAGCCCGCGCCGGCCAATGCCGTGACGCTCAAGGCGATCGGCAACCAATGGTATTGGAGCTACCAATATCCGGATAACGGCGGGATCGAGATCACCGCCAATCTGCTCAAGGAAAAGGATCAGGTCGCGGCGGGCGAACGCTATCGCACCGATGCCGACGGCCCGCGCCTGCTCGCCACCGACAATCGCATCGTGCTGCCGGTCGGCGTGCCGATCCGCCTGATCACCACCGCCAACGACGTGATCCACAGCTGGGCCGTCCCCGCGTTCTGGATCAAGCTCGACGCGGTGCCGGGGCGCCTCAACGAGACGAGCTTCACGATCGAGAAGCCGGGCCTGTACTTCGGCCAGTGCTCCGAACTGTGCGGCGCGCGCCACGGCTATATGCCGATCGCGGTGGAAGCCGTGCCGCCGGCCGAATTCGCCGCGTGGGTGAAGGCCAAGGGCGGCTCGATGCCGGGCGAGGCCAAGCCCGCCGCGGCCGCGCCGGCCGCTGCCGCTGCGCCCGCCGCCGCGCCGGCCGCCAACGCCGCTGCTCCTACCAACACCGCTGAAGCGGCGCCCGCGAATGCGGCCACCGCCGAAGCAGCGACCGGACGCTGAGCCATGACTGATACCGCGATCCAACCTTCGGCGTTCGAGGCGCATCACGCGCACGACCATCATCACGATGCCGATCACAAGCCGGGCTTCTTCGCCCGCTGGTTCATGTCCACCAACCACAAGGACATCGGCACGCTCTATCTGATCTTCGCGATCTGCGCCGGCATCATCGGCGGCGCGATCTCGGGGCTGATGCGCGCCGAGCTGATGCATCCCGGGATCCAGTATCTCCAGGGCTGGGCGGCGCATCTCCACGGCGGCGAGGCGAGCCTCGACGAATCGCTCCACCTGTGGAACGTGATGGTCACCGCGCACGGGCTGATCATGGTGTTCTTCATGGTCATGCCGGCGATGATCGGCGGGTTCGGCAACTGGTTCGTCCCGATCATGATCGGCGCGCCGGACATGGCCTTCCCGCGGATGAACAACATCTCGTTCTGGCTGCTGATCCCGGCGTTCACGCTGCTCCTTGCCTCGCCCTTCTTCGGCGGCGCGGGCAATGGCTGGACGCTCTATGCCCCGCTCTCCACTTATGGCGAGCCAGGGCCATCGACCGATATGGCGATCCTCTCGCTCCACCTTGCGGGCGCATCGTCGATCCTCGGCGCGATCAACTTCATCACGACGATCTTCAACATGCGCGCCCCGGGCATGACGCTGCACAAGATGCCGCTGTTCGTGTGGTCGGTGCTGGTCACCGCCTTCCTGCTGCTGCTCGCGCTGCCGGTGCTCGCCGCGGCGATCACCATGCTGCTGACCGATCGTAACTTCGGCACGACCTTCTACGATCCGGCCGGCGGCGGCGATCCGATCCTCTACCAGCATCTGTTCTGGTTCTTCGGCCACCCCGAAGTGTACATCATGATCCTGCCGGGCTTCGGCATCGTCAGCCAGATCATCTCCACCTTCAGCCGCAAGCCGGTGTTCGGCTATCTCGGCATGGCCTATGCCATGGTCGCGATCGGCGTGGTCGGGTTCGTCGTGTGGGCGCACCACATGTTCACCACCGGCCTCAGCGTGAACACCAAGATGTACTTCACCGCGGCGACGATGGTCATCGCGGTGCCGACCGGCATCAAGATCTTCTCGTGGATCGCGACGATGTGGGGCGGCAGCCTGACCTTCCGCACCCCGATGGTGTGGGCGATCGGCTTCATCTTCATGTTCACCGTCGGCGGCGTCACCGGCGTGGTGCTCGCCAACGGCGGCGTCGACGATTACATGCAGGACACTTATTACGTGGTGGCGCACTTCCACTACGTGCTGAGCCTCGGCGCGGTGTTCTCGCTGTTCGCCGGCTTCTATTACTGGTTCCCGAAGATGTCGGGGAAGATGCTCAACGAGGTCCTCGGCCACCTGCATTTCTGGGTGTTCTTCGTGGGCGTCAACGTGCTGTTCTTCCCGATGCACTTCCTCGGGCTGCAGGGCATGCCGCGCCGCTACCCGGATTATCCGGATGGCTTCGCGCATTGGAACACGGTGGCGACCGTCGGCTATATGATCATGGCCGCGGGCATGGCGATCTTCTTCGTCAACGTGATCATCTCGCTGATCGCGGGCCGCAAGGCGGGCGACAATCCGTGGGGCGAGGGCGCGACGACGCTGGAGTGGACGCTGTCCTCCCCGCCGCCGTACCACCAGTTCGAAACGCTGCCGGTGATCGACGACGACCAGCATCATTGATCGTCGCTTTCGAAAGCCATCGAAACACAGGCGCCCGGGGGGAAACCTCCGGGCGTTTTGTTTGATTCGCGCGGCGGAACGCCGATCCGGCGGGTTTGCGGTCCGTCGATAATCGCGGCATGATCGGGCGATAAAGAGCACGGAGAGCGACGATGCCCGATTTTCGCATGATCGATACCGGCGGCACGAAATTGCGCGTCGCGGTGGAGGGGCAGGGGCCGCTCGTGCTGATGGTCCACGGCTTTCCCGAGAGCTGGTATTCGTGGCGGCATCAGCTTGGCCCGGTCGCGGCGGCGGGATTCACCGCGGCGGCGATCGACGTGCGCGGCTATGGCGGGTCGGACAAGCCGCACGCGGTCGCCGATTATGCGATGGCGCATATGGTGGCGGATATCGCCGCGGTCGCGCGCGCGCTCCAGCCCGATGGCCCGGCGATCATCGTCGGGCACGATTGGGGCGCGCCGATGGTATGGAACAGCGCGTTGATCCACCCCGAGCTGTTTCGCGCCGTGGCGGCCTTCTCGGTGCCGTACAGCGGGGTGCCGACGCGGCCGTTCACCGAGATCTTCCGCGCGGTGTTCACCAGCCAGGGGCGGTTCTTCTATCAGGAATGGTTTCAGGCCGAGGGGCCGGCGGAGGCCGAGGCGGAGCGCGATATCCGCACCTTCCTGCGCAAGCTCTATTACGGCATCTGCGGCGATGCCCCGGTCGGCACCTGGCCCGATAAGCCGGCGACCGCGACCTTGCTCGAGGGGATGGTTGATCCCGATCCCTTCCCGGCGTGGCTGACCCCGGCGGATATCGATTATTATGTCGGCGAGTTCACCGCCTCCGGGCTGCGCGGGCCGCTCAACCGCTATCGCAACCACGAGCGCGATTTCGAATGGCTCCAGCCCTATCGCCAACGCCGCATCGAGCAGCCCGCGCTGTTCATCGGCGGAAGCAAGGATCCGGCGACGACCTTGTTCGGCGCGGTCGCCGATCCGATCGCGATGATGCGCCCGCTGGTGCCGCAGCTCGAAGGGCATATCCTCGACGGGTGCGGGCATTGGACGCAGCAGGAGCGACCGGCGGAGGTCAACCGGCTGC
The DNA here is from genome assembly GCF_026130605.1 of Sphingomonas lycopersici. GTDB lineage: Bacteria > Pseudomonadota > Alphaproteobacteria > Sphingomonadales > Sphingomonadaceae > Sphingomonas > Sphingomonas lycopersici. The sequence continues at coordinate 13,555 of NZ_JANFAU010000012.1, forward strand.
TGGTCGACTGGCTGCGGCGGGTGTGACGGCCCTGGGGCTGCGTCTGACCTGGCGGTTACGGTCACCGTGGCGCCGGCCTGTCGCGCCGCGGGACAAGGGGATGGCGATCGCGATGCCGCCGGAAAGCGCGGGGTCGCCGCGTTGCTCGCGCCGCCGATAGGCTGCGCGAGCGATGAGCGGGCGTCCGGTTGGTCGTCGCGCCGGCCCTAGCCCCGGCGCGACGATCGCGCCTTATTCGTCGGCGGCAGCGGCCTTGCGGCGGCCACGCGCGGCCGGCTGGCCGTTGCCTTCGGACGTCTTGCGCTTCATGCCGGGTTTGCGGCCGAGACCGATCTTCTTGGCCATCGCGCGGCGCGCTTCCGAATAGTTTTCGGCAACCATCGGATAATCCGGCTTGAGGCCATAACGCTGGCGATATTCAGCCGGGGTCAGCCCCTGGCCGGCGAGATGACGACGCAGAGTCTTATACGGCTTGCCGTCGATCATCGAGATGATGAAATCCTTCGACGCGAGCGACTTGCGCACCGAAACCGCCGGAACATAATCCGACGCCGCTTCCGGCGCAGTCGTGGTTTCGGCCTGCGAAGAAAGCCCCGAGACCGCCTCGTGCATCTTCTTCAAGAATGCGGGAACATCTTCACCCGATGCGCGGGTGTTGGGGTTGGACAACCAAGCGATCGTCAATTCGGTGGCGAGTTCGACGGTGTTGGTGTCGATCGATTCTTCGGACATGCCGCGCTCCTGTGGGTTGGGTGCGCCCGTCATTAGCGCGTCAAGATGACGCGTCAATATCATCATAGATGAACCAGCCCAAAGGACTGATGCACGATCCTATCGATAACAGCTGTCAAAATATCTCGTACGACTGTTCCGCGTGCCGAGTCGCAGGGTGGCGAGCAGCGAAGGAAACAAAGGTTAGGGCACGGAAATCCGCCGTACTTTGCCGTCGTTCAAACCTGTCACCGTTGACAGCTTCACCTCATGCTGTTGTTGTCGAATAGTGTATTAGCTTGGGACAGAAGCCGTTATATTACGAACGTGTAATATTGCGTCGGCGCTGAAATTTCGGGCCGCGCCGCTCGTCGCCGGGCAAAGAAAAAGCCCGCCGCGGCACAGCGCGACGGGCTCGATATCGGCAAGAGCGAAAGATCAGCCGAGGATGCCCGGCAGATCGAGCCCCTTCTCGCGCGCGCAATCGAGCGCGATCGCATAGCCCGCGTCGGCATGACGCATCACCCCGGTGGCGGGATCGTTCCACAACACGCGTTCGAGCCGGCGCGCCGCCTCTGGCGTGCCGTCGGCGACGATCACCATCCCCGCATGCTGCGAATAGCCCATCCCGACCCCGCCGCCATGGTGGAGCGACACCCAGGTCGCCCCCGAGGCGGTGTTGAGCAGCGCGTTGAGCAACGGCCAGTCGGACACCGCGTCCGAGCCGTCGCGCATCGCCTCGGTCTCGCGGTTGGGCGAGGCGACCGAGCCCGAATCGAGGTGGTCGCGGCCGATCACTACCGGCGCCTTCAATTCGCCCGACGCGACCATCTCGTTGAACGCGAGGCCGAGCCGGTGGCGGTCGCCGAGCCCGACCCAGCAGATCCGCGCGGGGAGGCCCTGGAAGTGGATCCGCTCGCGCGCCATGTCGAGCCAGCGGTGGAGGTGCTTGTTGTCGGGGAGCAGCTCCTTCACCTTGGCGTCGGTGCGATAGATATCCTCGGGGTCGCCCGACAGCGCCGCCCAGCGGAACGGGCCGATGCCGCGGCAGAACAGGGGGCGGATATAGGCCGGGACGAAGCCGGGGAAGGCGAAGGCGTCGCTGACGCCCTCGTCGAGCGCGACCTGGCGGATGTTGTTGCCATAATCGACCGTCGGCACCCCGGCGGCCTTGAACGCGAGCATCGCCTTGACGTGCTGCGCCATCGAGGCGCGCGCGGCGGCGGCGACGGTCGCGGGATCCTGCTCGCGGGTGGCGATCCAGCGTTCGACCGTCCAGCCGACCGGCAGATAGCCGTTGACCGGATCGTGCGCGCTGGTCTGATCGGTGAGCAGATCGGGGCGGATGCCGCGGGCGTGGATTTCGGGGAGCAATTCGGCGGCATTGCCGAGCAGCCCGACCGAGATCGGCTCCCTGGCGGTGGTGACGATTTCCAGCGCCTCGTCGAGGCTGGTCGTCGCGCGATCGAGATAGCCGGTGCGCAGCCGCATATCGATCCGGCTCTGCTGGCATTCGATCGCGAGGCACGAGGCGCCCGCCATCACCGCGGCGAGCGGCTGCGCGCCACCCATCCCGCCGAGCCCCGCGGTAAGCAGCCATTTGCCCGAGAGGTCGCCGTCATAATGCTGGCGGCCCATCTCGACGAAGGTCTCATAGGTGCCCTGGACGATCCCCTGGGTGCCGATATAGATCCACGAGCCCGCGGTCATCTGGCCGTACATCGCGAGGCCCTTGCGATCCAATTCGTCGAAATGCTCCCAATTCGCCCATTTGGGGACCAAGTTGCTGTTGGCGAGCAGCACGCGCGGCGCATCGGAATGGGTGCGGAACACCCCGACCGGCTTGCCCGACTGGATCAGCAGAGTCTGATCGTCCTCGAGCTGGCGCAGCGCCTCGACGATCCGGTCATAGCTTTCCCAGTCGCGCGCGGCGCGGCCGATCCCGCCATAGACGACCAGTTCCTCGGGGCGTTCGGCGACATCGGGGTGGAGGTTGTTCATCAGCATCCGCAGCGGGGCTTCGGTGAGCCAGCTCTTGGCGGATAGCGTGGTGCCGGTGGCGGGCTTGATGACGCGGGAAGGATCGAGACGGGTCATGAGGCAAAATCCAGACAGGCGTTGATGACATTGCGCAGCGTCGCGGAGAGCGGCGCGGCATAAGCGGGGTCGAAGGCGGGGGGCCAATTATGTTCGTCGGGCACGGCCGGCTCGGGGGCATAGCCGCGGATCGCGAGCTCCATCTGGATCGCGTGGACGCCCTCGGCGGGTGCAGCATAATGCCGGGTGGTCCAGCCGCCCTTGAACCGCCCGTTGAGCACCTGATCGGCGGTGCAGGCGGCGGAGACCGCAGCGGCCAGCGCCGGATCGCAGGTCGCGCCGTCGTTGGTGCCGATATTATATTGCGGCAGATCGCCGTCGAACAGCCGCGGGATATGGCCGCGGATCGAATGCGCGTCGTAGAGCACGATGCGCGGGTGCGCGGCGCGGAGGCGGGCAATCTCGGCGGCGAGCACGGCATGATAGGGATCGAACCAGGCCGCGCGGCGGCGGGCGATCTCCGCTGCGTCGGGCGCATTGCCCGTATAGAGCGGTTCGCCGTCGAAAGTGGTGCTCGGGCATAATTCGGTCGTCGCCTGCCCCGGATAGAGCGACGCGCCCGAAGGATCGCGGTTGACGTCGATCACGCTGCGCGAAATCGTCGTGCGGACGATCGTCGCGCCGACGTCGGCGGCGAAGGCGTAGAGCTTCTCGATATGCCAATCCGCATCGCGGCGGGCGAGCCACGGCGAGACGAACTGCGCGTCGAGCCCGGCGAGGCCGGTGCCGGTATGCGGCATCGCGACGATCAGCGGCGCACTGCCGCGGTGGAGGTGGACGAAGTTGGTCATTGTTTGACCACCCCGGCGAAGGGGCACCCCGCAAAGTAATACTTTGCGGGGACCCCGAAGGCCGGGGTCCAGTTACGACCGGCCCGATGCTGGACCCCGGCTTGCGCCGGGGGGGGTGGAGCGGGGAAACTCATGCCGTCACCCCCGGCAACGTCGCGCCGCTTGCCTTGACCAAGGCACCCGAGGTGACCAGCGCGGTGGCCTTCGCCATATCGGGCGCGAAATGGCGATCGTCGGCGAGCGTCGGCACCTCGCCGCGGATCGCGCCGCGCGCCGCCTCCAGCGCGCCCGACGAGGTGAGCGGGGCGTGGAAGTCGCAGCCCTGCGCCGCGGCAAGCGCCTCGATGCCGATGACATGCGCGGCATTGGCGGCCATCGCCAGCAGCCGCCGCGCGCCATGCGCCGCCATCGAGACATGATCCTCCTGATTGGCCGAGGTGGGGATCGAATCGACCGACGCGGGATAGGCGCGCTGCTTGTTCTCGCTGACCAGCGCGGCGGCGGTGACCTGCGGGATCATGAACCCCGAGTTGAGCCCCGGGCGCGGGGTGAGGAAGGCGGGGAGCCCCGACAGCGCCGGATCGACCAGCATCGCGATGCGACGTTCGGCGATCGAGCCGATCTCGCAGATCGCGATCGCGATCATGTCGGCGGCGAAGGCGACGGGCTCGGCGTGGAAATTGCCGCCCGACAGCGCCTCGTCGGTATCGGCGAAGATCAGCGGATTGTCGCTGACGCCGTTCGCCTCGGTGGCGAGCGTCGCCGCCGCCTGACGCAGCACGTCGAGCGCGGCGCCCATCACCTGCGGCTGGCAGCGCAGGCAATAGGGATCCTGAACGCGCGGATCGTCCTCGCGGTGGCTGGCGCGGATCGCCGAATCGGTCATCAGATGGCGCAAGGCATCGCCGACCACGATCTGCCCGGCATGGCCGCGCAAGGCGTGGATGCGCGCGTCGAACGGCGCGTCGGAGCCCTTCGTCGCCTCGGTCGAAAGCGCGCCGGTGACCAAAGCGGCCTGAAACACGCCCTCCGCCTCGAACAGCCCGGCGAGCGCATTGGCGGTGGAGAATTGCGTGCCGTTGAGCAGCGCGAGACCCTCCTTCGGGCCGAGCTCGAGCGGGGCGAGCCCGGCGCGCGCCAGCGCGTCGGCCGCGGGGAGGGTTTCGCCGTTGACGACGATCTCGCCCGCACCGATCATCGTCGCGGCCATATGCGCGAGCGGGGCGAGATCGCCCGAGGCGCCGACCGAGCCCTGGCACGGGATCACCGGGAGCAGGTCGTTCGCGAGCATCGCTTCGAGCAACGCGATCGTCTCGGGCCGCACCCCCGAGGCGCCGACCCCGAGGCTGGCGAGCTTGAGCGCGAGCATCAGCCGCACCACCCCGGCGGGGGAAGGCGCGCCGACGCCTGCAGCGTGGCTCAGCACGATATTGCGCTGGAGCGTCGCGAGATCCGCGTCGCCGATCTTGACGCTGGCGAGCTTCCCGAACCCGGTGTTGATGCCATAGACCGGCTGGTGCCGCGCGATGATCCGCGCGACCGCGGCGGCGCTTTCGGCGATGCGCGGGTGCGCGCTCTCGGCCAGTTTGGCGGGCGCGCCGCGATAGATGGTGCGCCAATCGGCCAGCGGGACATGGCCGGGGTGAAGGATGATCACTTGCCTCTCCGAATACGGGTGTGAAGGGGGTTGAAACCAAAGCGATAGACGAGCTCGGCGGGGCGCTGGACGTTCCAGATCGCGAGATCGCATTGCTTGCCGGGTTCGAGCGTGCCGATCGCATCGGCGCGGCCGATCGCGCGCGCGGCGTTGACGGTGACCGCGCGCAACACCTCGTCGACCGTCAGCCGGAACAGCGTCGCGCCCATGTTGAGCACGAGCAGCAGCGAGGTGAGCGGCGAGGTGCCCGGGTTGCTGTCGGTGGCGAGCGCGATCGGCACCCCCGCGGCGCGCAATGCGGCGATCGGCGGCAGCTTGGTCTCGCGGGTGAAATAATAAGCGCCGGGGAGGAGGGTCGCGACGGTGCCCGCGGCGGCCATCGCGGCGATCCCCGCGTCGTCGAGATATTCGAGATGATCGGCCGAGAGCGCCTTGTGCCGCGCGGCGAGCGCGGCGCCGTGGAGGTTGGAGAGCTGTTCGGCGTGGAGCTTGACCGGGAGGGTGTGGCGCGCGGCGGCGGCGAAGACGCGCTCGGTCTGCGCCGGGGTGAAGCCGATCCCCTCGCAAAAGGCGTCGACCGCGTCGGCAAGGCCCTCGCGCGCGATTGCGGGGAGCATCACGTCGCAGACCTGGGCGATATAGCCGTCGGGGTCGCCGGCATATTCGGGCGGGAGCGCGTGCGCGCCGAGGAAAGTGGTGGTGACCGAAACGTCGCGCGCCGCGCCGAGCTTGCGCGCGGCGCGGAGCAGCCGGGCCTCGCTCCCGGGGTCGAGCCCATAGCCCGATTTGATCTCGATCGTCGTCACCCCCTCGGCGAGCAAAGCGTCGAGCCGGGGGAGCGCGGCGGCGACCAGTTCGTCCTCGCTCGCGGCGCGGGTGGCGCGCATCGTCGATACGATCCCGCCCCCGGCGCGCGCGATCTCCTCATAGGAGGCGCCCGCCAGCCGCAGCTCGAATTCATGCGCGCGATCACCGGCATAGACGAGATGGGTATGGCAATCGATCAGCCCCGGCGTGATCCAGCGCCCGGCGCAGTCGATCGTCTCGCGCGCCGGCGGCGCGTCGCCGGCGGGGCCGGCATAAGTGATGACGCCGTCTTCGCAGGCGATGGCGGCATGTTCGATGATGCCCAGCGCGGGGCCGGTCATCGTGGCGAGTCGGGCGTTGGTCCAGAGGCGATCGGCCATGCGCTTATCATTGCAGCGTTCGATGATAATGTATAGACATTATTGCGACGCGATGACGAAGGCCGTTCCTCTCCCCGTCATGCCGGGCTTGATCCGGCATCCAGAGCCGTCGCTTGTGACTCTGGATACCGGGTCGAGCCCGGCATGACGGCGATGGGTTGGGGGGTAAGGCATCATGCGTAAGATGGGGTCCACCCCGGCGCAGGCCGGGGTCCAGCATCGGGCCGGTCGTAAACTGGGCTCCGGCCTTCGGGGTGCCCCTTCGCCGGGGCGGAAGTCCAGTGATGTTCTAAGGAGAATGACGTGACGACGCTGCATTTTGCCGAAGCGATGTTGCCCGGGGGCTGGGCGCGCGACGTGCGCGTGACGATCGCCGGCGGGGTGATCGCGTCGGTCGAAACGGGGGCGGACGCGCAGCCCGGCGACGAGCGGCATCGCGCCGCGCTGCCGGGGATGCCCAATCTCCACAGCCACGCCTTCCAGCGCGGGATGGCGGGGCTGGCCGAGGTCGCCGGGCCGAGCGACGATAGTTTCTGGACGTGGCGCGAGGTGATGTATCGCTTCGCCGAGCGCGTCTCGCCCGACGATCTCGCGGCGATCGCGGCGATGGCCTATATCGAGATGCTCGAGGGCGGGTTCACCCGCGTCGGGGAATTCCACTATCTGCATCATGCGCCCGACGGCACGGCCTATGCCGATCGCGCGGCGATGAGCGCGGCGATCGCGGCGGCGGCGCGCGAGACCGGGATCGCGCTGACCCATTTGCCGGTCTTCTATGCGCATGCCGGGTTCGGCGGGCTGCCGCTGGGCGCGCGGCAGCAACCCTTCGGGCATGATGTCGACGGGTTCGCCGCGTTGCTGGAGGGCGCGCGGGCGGCGTGCGCGGGGTTGCCCGATGCGGTGGTGGGCGTCGCGCCGCATTCGCTGCGCGCGGTGACCCCCGAGGAACTGATGGCGCTGGAGGCGATCGCGCCGGACGCGCCGGTCCATATCCATATCGCCGAGCAGGTGCGCGAGGTGGAGGATTGCGTCGCGTGGAGCGGGGCGCGGCCGGTCGAGTGGCTGCTCGATCATGCCGCGGTGGACGCGCGCTGGTGCCTCGTCCATGCGACGCACATGACCGCGGCGGAAACCGGCAGGCTGGCGAAGACGGGCGCGGTGGCGGGGCTGTGCCCGATCACCGAGGCCAATCTCGGCGACGGCATCTTTCCCGCGGTCGATTTCGTCGCGGCGGGGGGCGTCTATGGCATCGGCTCGGATTCGAACGTGCTGATCGACGCGGGCGAGGAATTGCGGCTGCTCGAATATGGCCAGCGGCTCGAGCGGCGCGCGCGCAACCTGCTCGGGCGCGGCGGGGCGACGGGCGATGCCCTGTGGCGCGATGCGGTCGCGGGCGGCGCGCGGGCATTGGGCGCGGCGAGCGGGATCGCGGTCGGCAATGCGGCGGATATCGTCTCGCTGGCGGCGGATCATCCCGCCTTCGTCGCGCGGGAAGGGGCGGCGCTGGCCGATGCGTTGGTGTTCGCGCGCGGCGCGGTCGATCGCGTCTGGCGTCGCGGCGTCGCGGTGGTGCGCGGCGGGCGGCATGTCGCGCGCGAGGGGGTCGTGCAGCGCTATGCCACGACCTTGGCGGCCTTGCTGGCATGACGTCGCTCCACGCCCGGATCGTCGGCGAGATCGAGGCGGATATCCTGTCGGGCGCGCTCGCGGCGGGGGCGCGGCTGCCGGTCGAGCAGGAATTGATGCTGCGCTACGATTGCTCGCGGATGACGGTGAGCAAGGCGCTCGGCGAACTCGCGCGCCGCGGGCTGATCGATCGCCGCAAGCGTGCGGGCACCTTCGTCCAGCGGCCGCGGGTTCATTCGGTGGTGCTCGATATCCCCGATCTCGCGCAGGAGGTCGCGGCGCGCGGGCAGGCCTATGCCTATCGCCTTGTCGAACGCCGCATCCGCCCCCCGCGCGACGCCGCCGAGCGCGCGCTGGCGGGGGCGGGGGCATTGCTCCAGATCGACGGGGTCCACCTCGCCGACGGACTGCCGCTGGCGGCGGAGCAACGGCTGGTAAGCCTCGCCAGCGTGCCCGAGGCGGCGGACGAGACGTTTGATCATGTCGCGCCGGGCGGGTGGCTGCTGCATCATGTGCCGTGGACCGAGGCCGAGACGCGCATTGCCGCCGCGGGTGCCGAGGGCGCGGTCGCCGCGCAGCTTCGGGTGGCGGCGGGGACGGCGTGCCTCGTCATCGAGCGCACGACGTGGCGCGGCGACGCCGGGGTGACATTTGTTCGGCAACACTTCCTCGGCGCCCATTACGACCTGGTGGCGCGGTTCGGGCCGGGGGCGCGTTAGAGTGCGCGCAACATCTCCCGTTCGCCCTGAGCCTGTCGAAGGGCGGCCCCAACTCACGAACGGCGGGACGCCCTTCGACAAGCTCAGGGCGAACGGAGGAGCGGTGCCGCGGTTGAGGGCTTAAAGCGCCCGGACCAGCCGGGTCGCGACCGCAAGCCACGGCGCGTCGGCGATCGTCTGCGGCTTCGCCCCGAGCACCGGGGGGAGGATCGTCGCCTTGCCGCCCGCCACCGCGATCAGCCGCCCGAACACGAAGCGCCCCGCGGGCACCGGCGCGAGCACGTCGCGGTTGAGCGCGCCCGCGAAATCGGCCGGGGCGAGCATGTCGCACCAGATCTCGTCCCCCGCGCGATAGTCGCCGACCCCCGCGCCGACCGTCACCGCAACCGCCCCCGGGGTCGGCTGCGGCGGGGTGACGCGGGCGGCGCGGCGCGGCGCGGTCGCGCCGTCGGCATCGAGCAACGCCGCCACCGCCAGATCGCCGCGCTCGGGCAGCGAGACGAGATCCGCCGCCTCGACCCCCAGCGCCGCCGCGATGCGGTTGAGCCACGCGACCGAAACGGTGCGGGTGCCGGTCTCGAGCCGGCCGATCGTCTGCGCGGTGGTCGGCGGCGAACAGCGTTGCGCCACCTCCTCCAGCGTCAGCCCCTTGGCGCGGCGTACTTCACGGATCGCGGTGATCATGACGATTTCCTAACCAAATCGGTTTTAACCCTGTCCTACAAACAACCGCCGATGGCAAGAGGGAATTCGCAACGCGAAAGGCAGATGACATGCGCGAATTGGTGGAACGGGCGATCGACCGGGACGGCGTGGTACGTACCGCGACGCGGGGAGCGCGAACCGTTACGGTGAACCTCGGCGAATCCGCGCTGGCGTGGCTGGCGGCGCGCGGGCTGGTCGATGCGCGGCAATGCGAGGCGGGCGAGCGGCTGCGCGCCGATTACGAACGCGCCGCGATCGCCCCGCGCACGACGATGTGCTGGGATGTCCAGCGGGTCGACGGCGGCGGCGGCGACGGGGCCGATCCCGCGACCGCGCAACTCGCCGCGAAACGGCGCTTCGATGCCGCGCTCGCCGCGGTGGGGCGCGGGCTCGGCGACATATTGTGGCGAGTGGTGTGCGCCGACGAACGGCTGCCCGCCGCCGAACGCGCCTTGGGCTGGCCGGCGCGCTCGGGGCGATTGGTGCTGGGGCTGGCGCTGGATCGTCTGGCGGACCATTATAAATTGCGCTGAACGCTGATAGAGAGGCGCGATGCGGTTCGAAATCGTCAAATGTCACGGATCGGGAAACGACTTCCCGCTGATCGACGCGCGTGGGATCGCGCTGGATGACGCGCAATGGTCGATCGTCGCGCGCGCGCTCGCCGACCGGCGCGGCGCGGTGGGGGGCGACGGGCTGCTGATCATGCAGGAAAGCCACGGCCATATCCGCTTCCGCATGTGGAATGCCGACGGGTCGGAGGCGGAAACCTGCCTCAACGGCGTGCGCTGCGTCGCGCGGATGGCGTTCGAGCGACTGGGGATCGATCGCGCGACGCTGCATCTGATGCGCTCGACGGTCGAGGTGTCGCGCGAGCCCGATCTCGCCCCCGGCGTTCATACCGTGCGCGAGGTGGCGGGGCCGGCGTCGCTTGATATCGGCGAATGGCCGCTGCTCGGCGAGGGGCATGAGATCGTCGAGCGGCCGATCGCGCGGCTTGATCCGGTACTCGCCTTCACCGCGGTGGCGATGCCCAACCCGCATCTCGTGACCTTCGTCGACGCGATCGACGAGGCGGCGCTGGTGCGGATCGGCGAGGCGTGCGAGGCGGCGCCCGACTGGCTGCCCAACCGCGCCAATGTGTCGTTCGTGCGCGTGCTCGCGCCTGATGCGATCTATGTCCGTACCTTCGAACGCGGGGTGGGGCTGACCGACAGTTGCGGCAGCGCGATGGCCGCCTCGGCCTTCGCCGCGGCGCTGACCGGGCGCACCGCGTTCGACCGCGAGGTGATCGTGCGCAACAAGGGCGGGCTGGTGACGGCGCGCGCCGAGGGCGACGGGATGGTCGCGCTGAGCGGCAATGCGACCTGGGAATGGGAAGGCGCGGTGAGCGTCGATTTCGCCGAGGCGCTCGCCGGCGATCTCAATGTCGCGCATCATTTCAACGACGAGATCGCCGCCTGGGCGATCGTCGCCGAGCAGAGCGCGGCGGCGGTGTGACCATCCACCGCAGCGCGGCGGACGGCTATGCGGTCGGCGCGGGCAGCTATGTTCGCGGGCGGCCGGGCTATCCGCCCGAGGCGGCGCGGTGGCTGCGCGAGACGCTGGCGCTCGCGCCGGGGCGCGACGTGCTCGAAATCGGCGCGGGGACGGGCAAGTTCATCCCGCTGCTGCGCGCGACCGGGGCGCATGTGCTGGCGCTCGAGCCGGTCGCGGCGATGCGCGCGCGGCTGGCGCAGGACCATCGCGACGTGACGGTGCTCGACGGATCGGCCGCGGCGATCCCGCTTGCCGACGGCGCGGTCGATGCGGTCGTCTGCGCGCAGGCGTTCCACTGGTTCGCCACCGCCGATGCGCTGACCGAGATGCGGCGCGTGCTCAGGCCGGGCGGGGTGCTCGGGCTGATCTGGAACGTGCGCGACGAGGAGGTGCCGTGGGTCGCGGCGCTCACCGCGCTGACCGATCCGTGGGAAGCCGGCACCCCGCGCTATCGCAGCGGGGCGTGGCGAAAGGTGTTTCCGGCGCCGGGGTTCGTGGAGATCGGAGAACGCGCGGTGCGCCACGCGCATGTCGGCAGCGCGGCGGCGGTGATCGTCGATCGCACCTTGTCGGTGAGCTTCATCGCCGCCTTGCCCGACGCGGCGCGCGACGAGGTGGAGCGGCAGGTGCGCGCGCTGATCGCCGATACCCCGGCGCTGGCGGGCGGGGGCGAGATCGCCTTTCCCTATGTGACGCGGATGTTCGCGTTTCGGCGGGTGGATTGACCGCGCACCGCTCCACCGGTCGCGCTGAGCTTGTGAGGGTGTCCTGTCCGTCGCGAAATAGGGGCGCCCTTCGACAAGCTCAGCCCGAACGCAGGGGCCGTGATTCCCGTCTAACGGGAGGCGGCTCTATGCCTCGCCGAACAGGTCGCGCTGCGCCTTGTCGAGTTCCTCGGCGTAGCGGCGGTGGACATAGGTTTCGGTGACGATCCCGAGCACCTGACCCGCCGGATCGAGCACCGCGAGCTCGTCGCTCTGCGCGGCGTCGAACGCCTTCATCACCGCACCGAGATCCATCTCGGGGGACAGCATATCCGCGGTGGCATGCGCGAGCGCGGCGGCAGGCGCATCGGGGTCGACCCCCTCGGCAAAGGCGACCGCGGTGGCGACGATCCCGGCATAACGATCGGCGTCGTCGACCAGCACGACGCGGCTCGTCGCGCCGAGCGGGAAGCGGCGGCGCAGCTCGGCGATGCTGATCGACGCCGGCGCACGCGCGGTGCCGCGGCGCATCATCCGCCCCGCGGTGAGCGCCTTGGTCCAGCCGACGTCGCGCGCGCTCTTGATCGTTTCGCCGCGCAGGTGGAGGCGCCAGGTGGAGAAGCTGTAGCCGAAGAGTTCGCGGACCATCGTGCTCGAGACGAGCGAGGCGGCGAGCACCGCGCCGGTGAGGCTGAAATTGCCCGTCGCCTCGAGCACCAGCATCGCCATCGTGAACGGCCCGCCGACCACCGCCACCGCGAGCGCCGCCATCCCGACCAAGGCGGCATTGGCCGGATCGAGGATCGGCACCCCGACGATCCACGCCAGCGCATCGGCATAGAGGTGCCCGATCAATGTGCCGAGGAACAAGGAGGCGAAGAACAAGCCGCCACGAAAGCCGAACCCGAGCGAGACGATCGACGCGAGGCTCTTGGCGACGAGCACCGCGGCGATGAACGCGATCGGCAGCGCGGTCATCATGTCGATATGCAGCGCGCTATGCCCGGCGGAGAGCACCTGCGGCGACCAGGCGGCGATCGGGATCAGCAGCACCCCGCCGAGCGCCGGGCGCGCCCAGCCCGCCAGCCAGCCGCGCGCCTGCGCCTCCACCGCCGCCACCGCCCGCATCAGCGCGATCCCGTACAGCGCGCAGATCGCGGCCAATCCGCCATAGACGATATAGCCGAAGGTATGGATCGCCGGCCCCGGCTGGACATGGACGATATAGGGCACGACCCCGAGCCGCTGCGCGACCTGCGCCCCGGCCAGCGACGCCGCGGCGACCGGCGCGATCGCGGCGGGGGTATAGGCGCCGATGACGATCTCGAACGCGTAGAACGCCCCCGCGATCGGCGCGCCGAACGCCGCCGCGATCGCCGCCCCCGCCCCCGCGCCGACCAAGGTGCGCATGTCGCTGCGCCGGAGGCTGAGCCAGCGCCCGCCGAGCGAGCCGAACAGCGCGCCGATCTGCGCATAGGCCGCCTCGAGCCCGACCGAGGCGCCGAAGCCGTTCGACAGCATCGTCTGCCCCGCGATCACCGCGCTGTCGGCGGCGTTCATCCGCCCGCCGTGGAGCGCATTGGCCTCGACCGCGTCGACCAGCGCGCGGCGCCGCGCGCGCACCGCCCAGCCGAACAAGGCGAGGATCGCGCCGCCGACCGGCAGGATGAGGAGCTGCGCCGGCGTGAGCCCCGGCGCGCCGCTGAGCCGGACGTCGGCCGGCAGCCCGAACAGGACATGCTGGAGCAGCCGCGCGAGGCTGCCGATCACCACCGTCGCCAGCCCCGCCGCCATCCCGACCAGGATCGCCAGCGCGACGAACGAAAATTCGCTCGCGCGCACGCGGCGACGCAACCAGCGCATCCACGCCGGGGCGCGGCGCAGCAGGCGCGGGTTGGGGGGAAGGAAAGGCGCGGCGCCACGCATGATCGCCAGCCATGTGCCCGATGCGGGGCGATGTCCATCGGTGGGATTGGGGCGGGGATAATTAGAGGAGCCGGCAATTCCCGTTCGCCCTGAGCTTGTCGAAGGGCTGTCTTTCCTCCTTGGAAGGAAGGGCAGGGCTTCGACAAGCTCAGCCCGAACGGTTGAGAGGTTACCCCTCTCTCGTCACCCCGGCCTTGAGCCGGGGTCCATCGGGAGGCAAGCGCGGGGCGAGAGGCTCTGGTCGTAGAACGTGCGGCACAATGGACCCCGGCTCAAGGCCGGGGTGACGGCGGGTGGCGGTGGCGCGGCGAGAGAACCAAATAGGAACATTTTTCTTGACAGCGCGACGCTGTTTGGGTACATAACGGGAACGCTGACGAATTGCGACTCGCCCCGGACGGGCGGCGAGGCGCGCGTCGGCGGGGAACGGGTCGGGCGCGTGGGGTTTTCCGCGCCCGGCCCGTTTCCGTTTCGGGTTCAGCGCAGGACGGGTTCACATGGACGAGGAGGGGCAAGCCGCGCCGCGGCGCGACGATCCGCGGCATTGGCCGGCGGCGAAGCGCGAGGCGTTTTTCGATATGCTGTCGGTGACCTGCAACGTGACGGCGGCGGCCACGGCGGGCGGGGTGACGGCGCGGACCGCCTATCGCTGGCGGCGGCGCGACGCGGATTTCGCTGCGCAGTGGAGCGAAGCGCTCGCGCTCGGCTATGAGGTGCTCGAACTGGCGCTGGTCGGCCAGGCGCTGGCGGGTGACGATCGCGACGCGATCGATCGCGGCGGCGCGCCGCCGGTTTCGGTGGATCTGGCGCTCAAGCTGCTCGCCCAGCATCGTCACGCGCCCGGCAAGCCCGGGCGGCGGGCGGCGCGGACGCCCGGTTATGCCGTGCCCGAGGACAGCGACCGCGCGATCCTCGCCAAGCTCGCCGTGATCGAGGCGCGGCGGGCGAAGCAGGCGAAAGACATATGACCCGCCGCGGCGGTGTCGACCCGACCGCCGAGATCGTCGACCGCTTGCTTGCGCTGCCGCCGCGCGATCGGCTCGCGGCGATCCGCGCGATGACCCCGGCGCAGCGGCGCGAGTTTCGCGATCGCTGGGCGGCCTGGGCGCATGACGGGCAGCTTGCCCCGCCGGGCGACTGGCGGGTCTGGCTGATCCGCGCCGGGCGCGGTTTCGGCAAGACGCGCGCGGGGGCCGAATGGCTCGGTGCGCTGGCGCGTGCGACGCCGGACGGGCGGTTCGCGCTGGTCGGCGCGACGGTGGACGACGTGCGGCGGGTGATGATCGAGGGGCCGAGCGGGCTGATCGCGCTGGCGCGCGAGCACGAGCCGCTCGACTGGCAGGCGAGCGCCGGGGTGGTGCGCTGGCCCAACGGCGCGCGCGCGACGCTCTATGCCGCGACCGCGCCGGAGAAATTGCGCGGGCCCGAGCATCATCATGCGTGGTGCGACGAGCTCGGCAAATGGGGGCGCGGCGGCGAGGCGGCGTGGGACAATCTGATGCTGACGATGCGGCTCGGCGCGCGCCCGCGCGTGCTGGTGACGACCACCCCGCGCCCGACACGGCTGATGCGGCGGGTGATGGCCTTGCCGGGGGTGGTCGAGACGCACGGGCGCACCGCGGACAATCCGCACCTGCCGGCGAGTTTCGTCGCGGCGATGGCCGAGACCTATGCCGGGACGATGCTCGGACGGCAGGAGCTGGAGGGCGAATTGATCGACGAGGTGGCGGGCGCCTTGTGGACCCGCGGCCTGATCGAGGCGCGGCGCGTGCGGGTGGTGCCCGATGCGGTGCGCGTGGTGGTCGGGGTCGATCCGCCGGCGGGGGTCGGCGGCGATGCGTGCGGCGTCGTCGCGGTGGCGCTGGGCGGCGACGGGCGCGGCTATGTGCTCGAGGATGCCAGCGTGGTCGGCGCGACCCCCGAGGGCTGGGCGCGCGCGGTCGCGGCATGCGCGGCACGGCGCGGCGCGGACCGCGTCGTCGCGGAGAAGAACCAGGGCGGGGAGATGGTGCGCACGACCCTGCTCGCCGCCGATGCCGCGCTGCCGGTGCGGCTGGTCCACGCCAGCCGCGGCAAGGCGGCGCGCGCCGAGCCGGTCGCCGCGCTCTACGAGGCGGGGAAGGTGTGGCACGCCGGCGCCTTCCCCGCGCTGGAGGACGAGCTGTGCGGGCTGCAGGCGGGCGGCGGCTATGAAGGGCCGGGGCGCTCGCCCGACCGCGCCGACGCATTGGTGTGGGCGCTGACCGAGCTGATGCTCGGACGGCGCGGCGCGGCGGCGATACGCGGGCTTTAGGACACTAGGAGACTGGCAACAGAACGTTCAATCGAACGGTCCGGCACGCGCGAGCGCGGCCGGCCGTCTCGCGTGCGGACCCCCCACGACGACGGCGCAGGCCGCGTCGGCCGAACGCTCACATCCATTTCATGGAGGAGCCGATGGCAAAACGACCACCCGCCACCACCGTCCCCGGCGCACTGCCGCCGGGGCCGATCGAATGGGACGGCGGCAACAGCAAAGTCGGGGGGATACAATCATGACCATCTACACCAATATTTTGCCCAGCCAGGTCAAGGCGTTGATCAGCGGCACCGATTTTATGTCGGGCGACACGACCAAGGTCGTGCCGACCGAAACCGACACGGTGATCGACTGGGGGCTCGTCGGGGGCGGGTTCACGCCCAACAAGGCATTTACGATCGTCTGCGAACAGGAACCGACGCTGGTTCCCGATCCGTGCGGACTGGCCGGCATCGGGGAGCCGCCGGTGAATTACCGCATGCGCGCCGTCTCGCCGGTGACGATGATCGGCGTGCTCAACCAATATAGCAGCGCGCTCAGCGGCGGGCTGTTCGATTTCAGGAACTTCAACGTCAAATTGCCGCGCGAGCCGGATTGGCTGGGGGCGGGCGAAACCTGGCCCGGCATCGGTTATACCGCGGGCGCGCTGCTGCTCTTCCGCGCGTACAACGAGAGCGCGTCCACCTTGGAAGTCCATATGGAGGACATGCATTTCGAGGGGCCGGCCGAATATCTCCCGTCCGCCAGCGACGGCTTCGGCGATTGCCCGAAAACCTATTATCAGAACAGCATCGGGATCGCGCGCGCCGATGGCGCGAAGGATGCGGCCAACGGCTTCACCGCCTATCAGGCGACCGGCCGTGGGCTGTGGCCGGGCGAAACGACCTATCGCAACAAGCGCTTCGACTCCGCGATCGGCACCGACGTGCTGTATAATGTCCGCGCTTATATGCCGGCCGGGCTGGTGGCGCGTGCCGCGCGCAAGGTGACGGTCAAGAACAGCAGCGTCCGCAACCTCGGTTTCGGCATCAATTTCGATTGCCCCGCCGGGAAGTCGTTCGACGGGCTGCTCGATATGGTGTGGTTCGAGAATCTGTACGGTGACTGGATTCGTACCGGGCAGATGCGGGCGCCCAATTCGATGGCGCAGACCGAGTTCCAGAAGATGCGGTTCCGCGGGATCGTGATGACCGGGTGCGGCGGCATGGCGGGCGGCGATCTGGGCAATCCGCACATCGATTTCGATCAACATCTTTCCGCAAACGGCGATTACGGCGTGCGCATCCAGATCAAGAATGCGATTAACGATGTGGGTGCGCAGATCGGCAAGCCCAACCGCTCGTCGATGCAATCGCATTTCGGCGGCGCCGGGCCGATGACCCAGGTCAAGATCTATGACAGCATGATCGCGGCGGCGCAGAACAAAGTGACCTCGCTTGACGTCCATTCGCCGCATTACGAGCGGCTGCAGGGGCTGTGGGTTCCCTCCGCGCCGACGGTGATCGACCGGACCAGCACCGGTGCGGTGCCGACGGGCAGCGGGAATCTCCTCTGGCTCGGCAAGCCGGGCTACGGGCCGGCGAGCCGGGGGCTGATCAAGGACAGCAATGCCGCGGTATTGGGGGTGACCGCCGGCGCGGCGCCGAAGCTGATCAACATCAAGACCGGCGCCGGGGTGCCGGCGGGCGCCGCGGTCGACGGCGCGGGGACGAGCGCGAGCGTCGCCGAGAGCTATAAGAAATATCGTCAGCCCTCATCACCTTATGCGACGATCGCCGAGTTCCTCGCCGCGCGCGACGATTTCAGCACGATCAGCATGCACGGCGAGCCGGCACCGGTGACGGCGGCCGAGATCGGCGTGCCGGTGACCTCGGCGCTGGAACGGCTGCATGTCGGCGATTTCGATTCGACCGCGACGATCGAGATGGTCACCCCCGGGCTCGAATGGCGCGAGGTGAGCTTCGACGGCGTGTGCGAATTGCAATGCTGGACGAGCGCGCCGGGGACGGTGCACGACGGCAAACATCTGCAGCTGCGCGCCACCTCGGCGTCGACGGCGTCGACTGCCACGACCTTCCTCTACAAGATCGGCGGCCAGTCGCAATCGTGGAGCGTCACCACCAAGAGCGCGTGGAAATTCCCGATCTGTGCGAAGCCGGAGACCGGGCAGTGGCAGCGTTCGAGCACCGGCACCACCGCGGTGCTGCCCGGCGCGATCGCGACGCAGAAGAAGAAGGGCATCATCTGGGCGCGCTTCGCGGTCAACCGGCCGACGGTCGACGCGAGCAACAAGAACTTCCTGATCGGCACCAGCGGTCGTACCTTCCGACCGAGCATCACGACCAATGCAAGCGGCTATTCGATCAACTGGTGCTTCGCTAGTCCTGCTGGCGGCCAAGTCGGGTCGATCAACACCGGAACGCTGAGCTACGGCGTCGTCTACGATCATTTCTTCGTCGTCGATCTGACGTTGCCGGCGAACAACGCCGGGCTGGTGGTCTATGATGTTGCCAACCCCACCGTGCCGAAGAAAACGTTCACGACCATCAGTCAGAACGTGACGGTCGATATCGCGTGGGACTATAAGCACGCCAACAACGGCATCACCTTCGCCGACGGTATCCCGATCCCCGAATTCCACGGGCTCGGCGTCTGGGCGGGCGAAAGCCTGCTCGCGGACGACGGCACCGGCACGGGGACCAATATCGTCGCCAACCCGGGGCTGCTCTCGCCCGAAACGCTCGGCATCAACGGCATGGGGCTCACCGGGAAAAAGCCGGCGCTCTTCCTGCTCGGCGAGACCGCGGTGCGCAACCGCGGCACCGACAATGACTGGACCAGCTCGGCCACGCTCGCCAGCTATAGCTGGGCGAACCCGCCGGGGCAGGGGCCGAAACTGACGCTGGCGATCGATCCACTGCCGGTCGGCGTCACGGTCGGCGGCACCTTCACGGTGACGGTCCGTGCGATCGGTTCGAACGAGGCGTTGGCGGTGACTCCGACGCTCGGTGCGGGGCTGACCCTCGTCGGCGGGCCGAGCTTCGCGATGGCGGAGAATGCGCGCGTCGCATCGTTCGACGTTCAGGCGACCGCCGCCGGCAAGCCGACGATCTCGATCGCCAACAGCATCGGTTATGCCAATCCGCCGGCCGCGACGGTGAGAGTCGGCGCGTAAAGGTCGTCCGCCAGGTATGGGGGCGAAATGGCCCCGCTTGTGCCTCCCACGACAGGCACAGGCGGGGCGGGGTTCATTGTCCGAGGAGACCAACATGAGATTGTTCGGCTGGAAAGCCGGGCGCGACGCGTCGCGCCCGGCGCTTTCGCGGGGGCACGGCTATTTCGACGCCGCCGGGCGCTGGCCGCAGGGTTATGAGGCGCAGGTCCGCACCGGCTATGCCGCCAATGCGGTCGCGCAGCGCGCGGTGCGGCTGGTGGCGGAGAGCGTCGGCGGCGCGCCGGTCGATGCCTCGGCGCCCGATCTCGCGCGGCTGATCGGCGCGCGCGTGGCGGGGGAGCGGCTGCCCGGGGTGATCGCGGCGCAATTGCTGCTCCACGGCAATGCCTTCGTCCAGATATTGCGCGATGCGGAGGGCGAGGCGGCGGCGCTCTATCCGCTGCGCCCCGAACGCGTGACGATCGAGCTCGACGCGACCGGCTGGCCGGCGGGTTATGTCTATCGCGTCGGCGGGCGGACGACGCGGCTGGCGGCGGAGGAGGTGATCCATATCCGCAGCTTCAACCCGCTCGACGATCATTACGGGCTCGGCTGCCTCGGCGCGGCATCGGCGGCGATCGCGATCCACAATGCCGCGGCGACGTGGAACAAGGCACTGCTCGACAATGCCGCGCGCCCGTCCGGCGCGCTGGTCTACGATCCCGGCGACGGATCGGCGCTGTCGGCCGAGCAATTCGGCCGACTCAAGGAGGAGATGGAGGCGGGGTTCGCCGGGGCGGGCAATGCCGGGCGGCCGATGCTGCTCGAAGGCGGGCTGCGCTGGCAGCCGCTGAGCCTTTCCCCCGCCGATATGGATTTCATCGCGCTCAAGGCGGCGGCGGCGCGCGAGATCGCGCTGGCGTTCGGCGTCCCGCCGATGCTGCTCGGGCTGCCGGGCGACGCGACCTACGCCAATTATCGCGAGGCCAACCGCGCCTTGTGGCGCACGACCGTGCTGCCGCTGGCGGACGCGATCCTCGCGGCGCTGGCCGCGGGGCTGGCGGCGTGGTTCCCCGAGGCGCGGCTCGCGGTCGATCCCGATCGCGTGCCGGCGCTGGTCGAGGATCGCGAGCGGCTGTGGCGGATGGTCTCCGCGGCGACGTTCATCACCGATGCGGAGAAGCGCGAGATGGTGGGGTGGGGGCAATGACCGCGGGGATCCTGGCGCAGCTGATCGCGCAAGGGTCGGCGGGCGGCACCGATCTGGCGACGCTGCGCGCGATCGCCGAGGAAGCCGGCGAGCTTGCCGCGACCCGCGCGCTGACCCGGCTCGGGCTCGCCGACGAGGAGGCGGTGCGCGACGTGGCCGAGCTGCGCGCGCTGCTCGCCGCGTGGCGCGATGCCAAGCGCAGCGCGTGGAAGGCGGCGGCGGGGTGGCTCGCGGCGCTGCTGCTCACCGCGATCGCGGTCAAATTCGGGTTCGGCCAATGGGTGAAGTGACGCGGATCCGCGGGCATGCCGCGGTCTATGACCGCGTCGACCGGACGGGCGACGTGATGCGGCGCGGTTTGTTCGGCGCACTCCGCCCGGTGCCGCTGCTGGCCCAGCATCGCGGGCCCCCGGTGGGGACGATCGCGGCGATCGGCGAGGATGCGCTGGGGGTGTGGATCGAGGCGACGATCGAGGATGCGGCGGCGGCGCGGCTGGTGCGCGGGCGCGGGCTGGCCGGGCTGTCGGTCGGCTATCGCCCGGTGACGACGCGGCAGGGCGCGTGGCGCGAAATCGTCGCCGCCGAGCTGATCGAGGTGAGCCTCGTCGCGCAGCCGGCGCAGCCCGCGGCGCGGGTGGAGTGGATTTCCAGTGATTAGATTGGCGTGATCCAGGCTCCGCCGACGCCGTTTCGTCACGCCGGACTTGATCCGGCATCCAGAGCCACGGGCGGCAGCGTTGGTGGCTCTGGATGCCCGGTCGAGCCCGGCATGACGGTCTGACGCCGGGCGGGATGGATCAAAAATTCGATCGGAGACGGGCTCCGATATTTCGCCGGCTGACGGCCGGCTGGGGGAGGCGTGTATGGACGAGACGGTGATGGCGCGGCCGGTGCTGGAAGGCGCGGCGGCGGGGAAAGCGGCGAGCGCGGCGTTCGACAATTATGTCCGCAGCGGCGCGACGCTCGAGATGAAGGCGTTTACCGGGGTGACCGGCGATGCCGGCGGTTTCGCGATGCCCAGGGAGATCGACGCGCGGATCGATGCGACGTTGAAGTCGATCTCGCCGATCCGGGCGATCGCCAATGTCGTCAAGGTGGGGTCGGCGGGATATCGCAAGCTGATCACCACCGGGGGCACTCCCTCCGGCTGGGCGTCGGAGACCGCGCCGCGCCCCGAGACGGCGACCCCGTCGTTCGTCGAGATCGCCCCGCCGATGGGCGAGCTCTATGCCAATCCGACCGCGACTCAGGCGATGCTCGACGATGCGATGTTCGATGCCGAGCAATGGCTGGCGGAGGAGATCGCGACCGAATTCGCACGCGCCGAGGGCGCGGCGTTCGTCAGCGGGAACGGGACGAACCGGCCGAAGGGCTTTCTCCAGGCGCCGGTCGCGGCGACCGGGGACGCGACGCGCGCGTTCGGGACGCTGCAATATCTGCCCTCGGGGGCGGCAGGGGATTTTTCGACCAACCCGCAGGAGCGGCTGATCGATCTGGTGCAGAGCCTGCGCGCGCCCTATCGCCAGGGCGCGGTGTTCGTGATGAATGCCGCGACGCTGGCGCGGATCCGCAAGTTCAAGACCGCCGACGGCGCGTTCGTGTGGCAGCCGAGCCTCGCGCAGGGCCAGCCGGCGACCTTGCTCGGCTATCCGGTGGTCGAGGCGGAGGACATGCCCGATGTCGCGGCCAATGCGCTGTCGATCGCGTTCGGCAATTTCCGCGCCGGCTATCTCGTCGCCGAGCGCAGCGAGACCGCGATCCTGCGCGATCCCTATAGCAACAAGCCGTTCGTCAGCTTCTACGCGACGAAGCGGATCGGCGGGGGCGTGGCCGACAGCAACGCGATCAAGCTGATGAAATTCGCCGCGGCCTGAGCGGCGGCAACATCCGTGCGAAAGGGCAATTTCGGCCCTGACCACCGGCGTCATGCTGACGAAAGTCAGCATCCAGAGCCCCAGCCGTCACGGCTCGTGACTCTGGATGCCGGGTCGAGCCCGGCATGACGGCCGGGGGCCGGGCCATCTTAAGGAAAAGACGAGAGGGAGCGGGCAACATGGCCGATCCATTTGCGAATAACGCCGATACGTTGAGGACGCCGGCGCGGCGCGCGGTCGCGGTGGTGCCGCATGACGTCAACGCGCTGAGCGACATCCCCAAGGCGCTGTATGTCGGCACCGGGGGGACGATCGTGATGCGCGGGGCGGCGGACACCGGCGACCAGATCTGGAAGAATGTGCCGGCGGGCACGGTGCTGCGGTTCCGCGCGCAATATGTCCGCGCGACCGGCACCACCGCGGGCGACATGCTCGCGCTTTACTAGCCGCCCCTCCTTGCTCCCCTCCTTTGTGAAGGGAGGGGAGAAGAAGGGGGCGACGCTTTTCGACTTTTCGAACCGGGGGGCTCGACATGGCACAGATTGGCGAAGGGGGCGGGCGATGAGCGCCGCCCCGATCCCGCCCGCGGCGATCGCCGGGGCGGTCACGGCGGCGCGCGATTTCCTGCGCAGCCCCGGCGACGACGAGCCGAGGGTGATGGCGCAATTCGCCGCGAGCGCGTTGCTGATCGGCGAGGCGTTCACCGGCACTCTCCTCATCGCGCGCGCAGTGGAGGAGGCGATCCCCGCCGCGACGGCGTGGCGGCTGCTCGCCGAGGCGCCGGTGCGCGCGATCGACGCGGTCGGCGATCTGCCGCCGGCCGATTATGCGATCGATATCGACGGCGACGCGCGCGGCTGGGTGCGGTTCGCGCGCGCGCGCGTCGGGCGGGTGACGGTGCGCTACACCGCCGGGCTCGCCGCGGACTGGGCGGGGCTCCCCGCGCCGCTGGCGCAGGGTGTCGTCGCGCTGATCGCGCATCTCTACGAGGACCGCGGGCGCGCGACCCAGCCGCCGGCGGCGGTCACCGCTTTGTGGCGGCCATATCGCCGGATGCGGCTGGCGACGGAGCGGCGATCGTGACCCGCTGGGCGGAGATCGCGGCGCGGGCCGGCGCGCGGCGCGCGGTGCGCGTCGCCGAGCGGCTGGCGGCGCGGGTGGCGCTGCCGGGGGCGCGGGTGACGCGCGACGGCGCACGGGTGACGATCGTCGGGCGCGGGGTGCTCGCCGCGTTGCGCTGGCCGGCGGGGCTGTTGCGGTGAGCGCGCGCGAGGTGGCGCAGGCGGCGGTGGTCGCGGCGCTGCGCGTGGCGCTGGGCGATGCGGCGGCGGTGTTCGACGCGCCGCCGGTGCGCGCCGCGCTGCCGCATGTCGTGGTCGAGCAGCCCGAGCTGGTCGACTGGAGCACCAAGGACTGGCGCGGGTGCGAGGGGCGCATCGTCGTCGCGGCCTATGACGGCGGCGAGCGGCCGGCGCGGCTGCGCGCGCTGGCGGCGCGGATCGAGGATGCGGTCGAGGCGGTGCCGGCGGCGCCGGGCGACGGGTGGCGGGTGGCGACCCTGCGCTTCGTGCGCAGCCGCGTCGCGCGTGCGCCGGGCGATCGCTGGGTGGCGACGAGCGAGTTCGTCGTGCGGCTCTATCGGGAGGGCGAATGATGGCGGTGGAGAAAGGGAGCGCGTTCCTGCTCAAGATCGGCGGGGAGAGCGGCTGGCAGACCGTGGCGGGGATGCGCACGACGCAATTGAGCGTCAACGGCGATGCGGTGGCGATCACCCACAAGGGCTCGGGCGGGTGGCGCGAATTGCTGTCGGGCGCGGGGGTGCGCAGCGTCAGCGTCTCGGCGGCGGGGGTGTTTACCGGATCGGCGGCTGAGGCGCGGGTCAAGGCCAATGCGCTGGCGGGAACGCTCGACGATTACCGGCTGACTTTCGAGGGCGGCGAGACGATGACCGGCCGGTTCCTCGTCGTTCGGCTCGATTATGCCGGGGATTTCAACGGCGAGCGATCCTATTCGCTGGGCCTCGAAAGCTCCGGCGCGGTGGCGGCGGCATGACCGCGCCGGCCAATCCGGCGCGCGGCGAGGCGGCGATCCGCGTCGCGGGCGAGATGCTCGTGCTGCGGCCGAGCTTTGCCGCGCTGGTCGCCGCCGAGCAGGAATTGGGGCCGCTGTTCGCGCTGGTCGAACGTGCCGCGTCGGGCGGACTGGCGCTGGGCGAGATGGTCGCCTTGTTCTGGCATTGCCTCGACGCGCCGCCCGAGGGGCTGACCCGCGACCGGCTCGGCGAGGCGGTCGCGGCGGGCGGGCTCGCGGCGGCGACCCCGGCGCTGCGCGTGCTGCTCGGGCAGATATTGGCGGGGCGGTGAGCACGTCGCTTCCACTTTCCTGCTCCCCTCCCTTGAACAAGGGAGGGGAGAAGAGGGAGGGAGCGCCCCGTCGTTCGCCGATCGCGCCGCGCGGCTTGCGGGGCTGGCGGGGGTGATGTTCGGCTGGCCGCCCGATGCCTTCTGGCGCGCGACCCCGGCGGAGCTCGCGGGGCTGGTGCGCGCCTGTCTCGGCGACGAGGGCGATGCGGTGCCGCCCGATGCGGCGACGATCGCGCGTTTGAGGGAAAGGTTCCCCGATGGATGAGGAAATCGAGCGGCTGGTGATCGACGTCCGCGCCGACACGACGGCGTTCGCGCGCGACGTGGCGGCGATGCGCGGCGAGCTCGAAGGCCCGCTGGCGGCCGGCGCGGATCGCGCGGGGCGGGCGATCGAGCGCACCCTGTTGCGCGCGGTGCAGAGCGGGAAACTGGGGTTCGAGGATCTCAAGAAGGTCGCGCTGTCGGTGATGGCCGAGATCGCCGCCTCGGCGATCCGCGGTGGGCTTCAGCAGATCCTCGGCAGCGGCGGCTCCGGCGGTGGCGGTGGCGGCGGGTTGCTCGGCGGGCTGCTCGCTTTGCTCGGCGGGGCGCCGGGGCGCGCGACCGGCGGGCCGGTATCGCCCGCGCGGCCTTATTGGGTCGGCGAGCGCGGGCCGGAATTGTTCATCCCCACCGCGAGCGGCGCGATCGCGCCGGCGGGCGCGGCGGGCGCGCGCGAGGTGCGGGTGGCGATCACCGTCAACGCCGCCGCCGACACCGCCCCGGCGGCGCTGGCGCGATCGAGCCGCCAGGTGGCGCGCGCGGTGAAGGCCGCGCTCGACGAGGCGGGGGGGTAGGGGCCCCGCGATGTTGGAACGGGGCCCCTCTCCACCGTTCGCCCTGAGCTTGTCGAAGGGCGTCCTGTCCCCGTGAGTTGGGGCCGCCCTTCGACAGGCTCAGGGCGAACGGATTTCTTTTCGCTGGCGCGGACAATCAAGGCGAACGGGATATGGGCTATTGGCTGAGCCGCGAGCGGCGGCATCAGGCGGCGGGGGTGATCCAGCGCTTCGACGCGCGTTTCTGGACGGTCAACTTCCCGCGGCCGATGATGGCGGCGGTGACGACGACCGCGCCCGATGCGCTGCGGGTCGATTGCGTCTTCTATCGCGCCGACGATCTCGCCGGGCTGATCTGGGAAGCCGAGGATCGCTGGGATCATCCGCTGCTCCGATATGAGACCGCGCGCGATTTCCGCGATTGCCGGCTCTCGTTCCGCTGGCGCTCGGGCGGGGTGCGCGCGCTCGATGCGGTCAACGGCCCGGTGCTGACGATCGAGGGGCGCGACCGGAACGGCGATCCGCGGACCTGGTACGTGCGGTTGTGGAATTATGCCGAGGGCATGCCCGAGGATGCGCTGATCTCGATCGACTTCGCCAGCGTCGTCGGCGGGTTCATGCTGCCGGCGGAGGCGGACACGGTGTGGGCGGGAGATGTCGACCGGATGTTCGTCTCGCTCGTTCCGCGCGATTACAGCGGGGCGGACGCATTGCTCGCCGCGCCGACCGAGGGCTGGGCGGAGATGAGCGCGATCCGCTGCGAAGGCGCGGGCGCGGTGATCGCGATCGGCGATGTAATCGTCCCCGAACATGGCATCGGCATCGCCGGGGGCTATGACGACAGCTACAATCTCACCCCCGCGCGGCTGCTGCGCAACGCGCTCCAGCTCGGCTATCGCGGGGCGATCGTCCATTATGTCGGGATGAGCCATTATTTCCGGCTCGAGGCCAATTCGGGCGGGCTTTACGTCAGCCTTGCCGGCGGGGCGCTCAATGCCGCCTGCGCGGCGTGGCATCGCGATTTCGCGGCGCGGGCGCGGGAGCTCGGCTATGATATCATCTGGTCGCTGAGCTACGAATTGTTCGACCGGCATTGCTGGGGCGACTGGAAGCAGCGCGCGGCGGATGGTGCGCCCGCGCTGACCGGCTGGTCGCCGCCTTCGACCCTGCTTTCGCCGACCCACGCCGGCGCGATGAATTACCTGCAGGCGGTGGCGCGGGCGTTCGTCGCGATCGGCGTCGAGGCGGGGCTGGGGGCGCATTTCCAGGTCGGCGAGCCGTGGTGGTGGGTGATGCCCGACGGGCGGCCGTGCCTTTATGACGCCAGCGCGGTGGCCGCCTTCGCGCCGGTGCCGATCGCGACGATCGCGGGCGCCAAGAGCCCCGCCGAGATCGCGACGCTCGATGCGGCGGGCGCGGCGCTGGCGGCATCGACCGCCGCGCTCGTCGCGGCGGCGCGCGCGGTGGCGGCGGACTGCCGGACCTATCTGCTCGCCTATCTCCCGACGGTGCTCGACGCGGCGGCGCCCGAGGCGAAACGCGTCAATCTGCCGATCGGCTGGGCCTCCCCAGCGTTCGATATGCTCCAGCTCGAGGATTATGACTGGGTGACCGCGGGCGACACCGCCTCGTCGCGCGCCGGCGCGACGGCGGCGGCGGCGCGGCTCGGCTACCCGCCGGGGCGGCAGGATTATTTCGCGGGGTTCGTGCGCGATGCGGCGGATGCGACGCCGCACTGGCGGCAGATCGCCGCCGCGGCCGATGCCGCGCGGCGGCGCGGGGTGGCGCGCGCCTATTTCTGGGCGCTGCCGCAGGTGATGCGCGACGGTTTGGTGCATTGGGATGAGGAGGAGCCGGTGATCGCGTTCGACGACGTGCTGTTCCCGCTCGCGCTCGGCCGCGAGGCGGAGGTGGCGCCCGAATTCTCCACCACGATCGTCGCCAGCGCGGGCGGGCGTGAGACGCGCAACGTGGCGTGGGCGGGGGCGCGGACGCGCTATGACGCCGGGCCGGGGGTGCGCAGCGAGCAGGACATCCGCGTGCTGCTCGATTTCTTCCGCGCGCGGATGGGGCCGGCGCGCGGCTTCCGGTTGCGCGATCCGTTCGACGCCGATGCGGCGGACGTGGCGATCGGCACCGGCGACGGCGCGACGCGGCGCTTCGCGCTGGTCAAACATTATGGCGCGACGGTGCGCCGGATCACCCGCCCGGTGGCGGGGAGCGTCGGGGTCCGGCTCGGCGGCGTCGCGACCGCGGGATTCGCGCTGGAGCAGGGCGGGCATGTCGTGTTCGACGCCGCGCCGGCTTCGGGGGTGGCGATCACCGCTTCGTTCGCGTTCGACGTTCCGGTGCGCTTCGCCGAGGACCGGCTGAGCGTGACGCGCGCGACCTTCCTCGCCGGGGCGGCGCCGTCGGTGCCGCTGATCGAGATCAGGGAGGATTGAGCATGGACCGGGTGACCGGGCTCGCGATCTGCTGGCGGATCGAGCGCCGCGACGGGGTGGCGATCGGGCTGACCGATCACGACCGCGACCTCGAGGTCGACGGCTTCACCTATCGCGCCGCGCCGGGGATGACCCCCTCGGCGATCGTGCGCGGCGACGGGCTCGAAGCGGCGACGATGGACGCCAAGGGCGCGCTGACCAGCGCGGCGATTACCGAGCGCGATCTGATCGCGGGGCGGTGGGACGGCGCGCGGGTCGGCATCGTCGCGGTCGACTGGGCGGCGGGCGGCGCGCCGGTCCCGCTCGGCGCGGGAACGATCGGCGCGGTCGATCTCGACGCGGCCGGGTTCACCGCCGAGCTGCGCGGCGCGGCGGCGGCGCTCGACCGGCCGGCGACCGAGGCGACTTCGCCCGATTGCCGCGCCGAGCTGGGCGACCGGCGCTGCCGCGTCGTGCTGGCCGGGCGGCGGCGGTTCGCGCGGGTGGTGGCGAGCGACGCCGAGGCGGTGACGCTCGATCGCGATGAGCCCGCGCCCGATGCTTATGGCGGCGGGCTGGTGCGGTGGCTGGGGGGGATGAATTGCGGGTTCGAGAGCGCGGTGACCGCCTCGGCGGGGGCAATGATGACGCTGCGCACCTTGCCGCCGTTCGCGATCCAGCCCGGGGTGCTGATCGAGGTGACCGAGGGGTGCGACAAGACGATCGCGACCTGCGCGGGGCGGTTCGGCAATGCGATCAATTTCCGCGGCGAGCCCTATCTGCCGGGGATCGACCTGCTGACGCGCTACCCGGGCGGATGACGCGCGCCGGGCGCGTCGTCGCGGCGGCGCGCGCGACGATCGGGGCGCGGTTCCGCGCGCACGGGCGCGATCCGGCGTTGGGGCTCGATTGCGTCGGGGTCGCGGCCTGGGCGCTCGCCGCGGGCGGGTGGCGCGGGCGGGTGCCGGCCGGTTACGCGCTTGCCGCGGGGGAGGCCGCGGTCGCCCCGGCGATGCTCGCCGGGCTGGAGCCGTGCGACGGCGATGCGGCGGGCGATCTGCTGCTGTGCCGCGCGGGCGGCGGGCTGCATCTCGCGATCAGGACCGAGGCGGGGTTCGTCCACGCCGATGCGGGGCTGCGCCGCGTCGTCGAGCGGCCGGGGGCGCCGCCGTGGCCGGTGCTCGCGGCGTGGCGGCTTGAAGGGGAATGAGATGGCGACCTTGGTGCTGACCGCGGTGGGCAATGTCTTCGGCGGGCCGATCGGCGGCGCGATCGGCGCGACGCTCGGGCAGATCATCGACCGCAACCTGCTGTTCAAGCCCAAGGGGCGCGAAGGGCCGCGGCTGATCGAGCTGGCGGTGCAGGGTTCGAGCTATGGCGCGCCGATCCCCCGATTGTTCGGGACGATGCGGGTCGCGGGATCGGTGATCTGGGCAACCGATCTGGTCGAGCATCGCGCGACCAGCGGGGGCAAGGGGCGGCCGAAGGTCACCAGCTACAGCTATACCGCATCCTTCGCGGTGGCGCTGTCGTCGCGGCCGATCCTCGGGGTCGGGCGGATCTGGGCCGACGGCAATCTGCTGCGCGGCGCGGCGGGCGACTGGAAGAGCGCGACCAATTTCCGCCTGCTGACCGGCGGCGAGGATCAGCCGGTCGATCCGCTGATCGCCAGCGCGGAAGGCGCGGCGCTCGCCCCGGCGCATCGCGGCATCGCTTATGCGGTGTTCGAGGATCTCGCGCTGGAGGATTTCGGCAATCGCATCCCGTCGCTGACCTTCGAGGTGACCGCCGATGCCGCGCCGGTGACGGTCGGCGCGGTGGCCCAGGCGGTCAGCGACGGCGTGGTGCGCGATGCGGGGGGCAGCGCGGCGATCGACGGCTTTTCGGCCTATGGCGAGAATGCGCGCGCGGTGGTCGCGGTGCTCGGGCAGATCGGCGGGTGCCGGTTCGCGCCGGTCGGCGACGCGATCGAGATGCGCGCGCCGGGGGTGGGCGCGGTGGCGACGGTGGAGGATGCCGGCGCGCCGCGGCGCACGCGGTCGATCCGCCCGATCGAGACGGTACCGCAATCGATCGCGGTCGCGCATTACGATCCGGCGCGCGATTATCAGACCGGGCGGCAGCGCGCGACGCGGCCCGGCGCAGGGCGGCGCGGCGAGACGGTCGATGCCCCGGCGGCGATCGGTGCGGGGGCGGCGAAGGCGCTCGCCACCGCGATGCTCGCGCGCGCCGAGGCCGAGCGGGTGCGGCGGCGGGTGACGAGCGACGTCGCCGCGATCGCGGTGGCGCCCGGCGACCGGGTGGCGATCGCCGGCGAGGACGGGCTGTGGCGGGTGACCGGCGCGACGCTCGAGCGGATGGCGGTGACGCTCGATCTGCTCGCCGAGCGCTGGGCGACCGCGCCGGTGGCCGCGTCGTCGGGGCGGGTGCTCGGCGCGCCCGATGCGGTGGCGGGGACGACGATCCTCCATGCCTTCGAATTGCCCGCGCTCGACGAGGCGTTGCTGAGCGAGCCGCGGCTGACGATCGTCGCCGCGGGAAGCGCGCCGGGGTGGCGGCGCGCGGCGCTGCGCACCAGCCTCGACGGCGGCGCGCGCTGGACCGCGATCGGCGGCAGCGCGCTGCCGGCGACGCTCGGGGTGGTCGCGGCGGGGGTGCCGTGGGCGCCCGCGACATTGGTCGACCGGCGCAGCGAGATTCTCGTCGATCTGGCGCATGACGGCATGACGCTGAGCGGCGCCGATGCGGGGGCGCTCGATCGCGGCGCGAACCTGGCGCTGGTCGGCGACGAATTGCTCCAGTTCGGCGCGGCGGATCAGCTCGCGGCGCGGCGCTGGCGGTTGCGCGATCTGCTGCGCGGGCGGCGCGGGACCGCGCTCGCCGACCATGCGGCCGGCGACCGGTTCGTGCTGATCGAGGCCGAGGCCGCGCTGACGCTGTCGCTCGCCGCGGCGCCGGGGCAGGCGGTGCAGGTCGCGGCGGAGGCGGTGTCCGATGTTGCGGAAACCTCCGTCGTGCTGACCGGCGCCTCGATGCTGCCGCCGGCGCCGGTCGGGCTGGCGGTCGACGATGATGCCGACGGCGGGGCGACGATCCGCTGGCGGCGGCGCGGGCGCAGCGGCTGGCGGTGGCGCGACGGCGCGGACACCCCGCTGGGCGAGGAGCGCGAGCACTATCGCGTGACGATCGTGCCGACCGGCGCGGCAGCGCGGACGCTCGCCGTCGATACCCCCGTCGCGCGGGTCACCGCGGCGGAGCGCGCCGCAGGGCCGGTCGGCGTGACGGTGGCGCAGATCGGCACCAACGGCGCGTCGCCCGCCGCGACGATCGTAATCCGACCCCACGATCCGCGACTGTGACCCGCAACCTAATCACATTTTACACTGGGAGGAATCGATGACCGACGAGCGATCGCCGCGCCTCGCGCTGCCGCTGCTGCAGCCGGGGCAGGCGCAGAAGGAGGTCGATCACAATGAGGCGCTGGCGCTGCTCGACATCGCGGTCCAGCCGGTGGTCGAGGCGGTGTCGGTCGACGTGCCGCCGGCCGCGCCCGCGGCGGGGCAATGCTGGATCGTCGGCGCGGCGCCCGGCGGCGAATGGGCCGGGCGCGGGGCGATGCTCGCCGGCTGGACCGCAAGTGGCTGGCGTTACGTCGCGCCTGTGGAGGGAATGGTCGCATGGAGCCTTGCGGATCGCGTCGCGGTGCGGTTCGAGGCGGGCGCGTGGCGCGTCGGCGAGATGCGCGCGACGCGATTGCTGGTCGGGGGCGAGCAGGTAATCGGCGCGCGGCGCGCGGCGATTGCCGATCCGGCCGGCGGCACGACGGTGGACGGCGCGGCGCGCGCGACCTTGCGCGAGGTGCTGGCCGCGCTGCGCGGGCACGGTCTGATTGCGTGAACGATTGTTGCATAATAGCAACAAATCGACGTTTTTGTGCGCTTGCGTGGAAACCAAGCTTCCGATAGTGAGTTTGCGCTGTCCGTAGTGACATTGTGGAAAGGGGATTATGATGCGGAAGCTTGCCGTTGTAGTGGCACTTGCCTCCACCGCACTTGCCTCGCCGGCGCTTGCCCGCGACAAGGCTTGGTACGTGGGCGCCGATTTCGGCGCGATGATTGTCGAGGACATCAACTACAATATCGCCAACGTGAATCCGGCGCTGACCGGCACGGCGACTGTCAACCATGATTATGGTTGGGATTCGGACGGCGTGATTGGTTACGACTTCGGCGGCTTCCGCCTCGAAGCCGAGGTCGGTTATCGCACCGCGACCGTCGACAGCATTGCGTCGACCGCTGGCATCCCGCTCACGGGCGGCTCGATCCTTGCGCCGGGCACCTATGGCTATGCCGGCGGCCGTTCTTCGGCGCTGAGCTTCATGCTCAACGGCTTGCTCGACTTCGGGCCGGACGACGGGCTGCAGGGCTTCGTCGGCGGCGGTGCCGGTGTCGCGCGGGTCAAGAACCGGATCGATCTGAACCGCGCCGGCTCGACGCTGGACGATTCCGACACGGTCTTCGCATGGCAGGCGATCGCGGGTATCCGCGCACCGCTGACCAGCCATGTCGACGTCTCGCTGAAGTATCGTTTCTTCAACGCGAACAGCGTGAAGCTGACCGACATTGCGGGTTCGTCGTACGACGGCCGCTTCCGGTCGCACTCGATCCTCGGCGGTCTGACCTACAACTTCGGCGAACCGGCTGCTCCGCCGCCGCCGCCGCCCCCGCCGCCGCCTCCCCCGCCGCCTCCGCCGCCGCCGCCGCCGCCGCCGGAAGTGGTGTGCTCGCCGGGTCCGTTCATTGTCTTCTTCGAGTGGGACAAGTCGGACATCACCCCGGAAGCGCAGTCGATCCTCGACAATGCGGTCACCCAGTACCAGAGCTGCGGCAACGCGCAGGTCATGGTCGCGGGCTTCACCGACACCTCGGGTTCGGCGAAGTACAACATGGGCCTGTCGCAGCGTCGTGCGGACTCGGTGAAGGCGTATCTGACGTCGAAGTCGATCCCGGACGGGGTGATCTCGACCCAGGCGTTCGGCAAGACGCACCTCCGCGTGCAGACCGCCGATGGCGTCCGCGAGGTCCAGAACCGTCGCGTGGAAATCACTTACGGGCCGGGCGCCGGCCACTAAGTTCGATATCCATCGACGAAAAAATCGGGAGGTCGGCATCGCCGGCCTCCCTTTTTTGTTGCGGTGGGGCCGGCGCCTTGTCGGGCGGGCAGAAAACTTGTCGGGCGGGCAGAAAAGCGGCGTGCTTCGTGGGAAAGCGGTCCCGCAACCCCGTTCGGGCTGAGCTTGTCGAAGCCCTGCACTTTCTTCCGACGAAGGAAGTACAGCCCTTCGACAGGCTCAGGGCGAACGGTTGGATGAGGGGCGGCGCGTGATTCCAGCGGCGCTACCAGGCCGCCGATCGATGGAATGCCCGGTGCGCGCGATGCAACCGCGCACCCAATCCGCTGTTTGTCATGGAGTTTGCCGGCGAAGGCATTAGAGCCGCTCTACGGCTATCAAGACGTAAGGAGTTCAGATGCGCATCACGATGATCGGCTCGGGATATGTCGGGCTGGTATCCGGCGCCTGCTTCGCCGATTTCGGCCATAGCGTGATTTGCGTCGACAAGGCGGCGGACAAGATCGAGGCGCTGCTCGCGGGGCGGATCCCGATCTATGAGCCCGGGCTCGAGCAACTGGTCAGCAGCAATGTCGCCGCGGGGCGCTTGTCCTTCACCACCGATCTCGCCGCCGGGGTCGCCGGGGCGGATGCGGTGTTCATCGCGGTCGGCACCCCGTCGCGGCGCGGCGACGGCCACGCCGATCTGAGCTATGTCTATGCCGCCACCGAGGAGATCGCGCGCGCCGCGACCGGGCCGCTGGTGGTGGTGACCAAATCGACCGTCCCGGTCGGCACCGGCGACCGAGTCGAGCAGATATTGCGCGATACCCGCCCCGACGGCGATTTCGCGGTCGTTTCCAACCCGGAATTCCTGCGCGAAGGCGCCGCGATCGGCGATTTCAAACGCCCCGACCGGATCGTCATCGGCACCGACGACGATCGCGCGCGCGCGGTGATGCGCGAAGTCTATCGTCCGCTCTATCTCGGCGAGAGCCCGATCCTGTTCACCGGGCGGCGCACCGCCGAACTGACCAAATATGCCGCCAATGCGTTCCTCGCGACCAAGATCACCTTCATCAACGAAATGGCCGATCTGTGCGAAGCGGTGGGCGCCGACGTGCGCGACGTTTCGCGCGGGATCGGGCTCGACAATCGCATCGGGCGCAAATTCCTCCACGCCGGCCCCGGCTATGGCGGGTCGTGCTTCCCCAAGGATACGCTGGCGCTGCTCAAGACCGCCGAGGATTTCGAAAGCCCGGTGCGGATCGTCGAGGCGGTCGTCCAGGTCAACGATACCCGCAAGCGCGCGATGGGGCGCAAGGTGCTCAACGCGCTGGGCGGCGACGCACGCGGCAAGACCGTCGCGGTGCTCGGGCTGACCTTCAAGCCCAATACCGACGACATGCGCGACGCGCCGTCGATCGCGATCGTCCAGAGCCTGATCGACGCCGGGGTCAATGTCCGCGCTTATGATCCCGAGGGCGCCGAGACCGCCAAGGCGGTGATGCCCGACATCACTTATTGCGCCGACGCCTATGACGCCGCGGCAGGGGCGGATGCGGTGGCGATCGTCACCGAATGGGATGTGTTCCGCGCGCTCGATCTCAAGCGGCTCGCCGCGACGATGGCGGCGCCGGTGCTGGTCGATCTGCGCAACATCTACGACCGGGCGGAGGCAGAGCGCGCCGGCTTCGCTTATTCGGCGGTCGGGCGGTGAACCGCGCGCCGCCGATCGCGGGGCTGCTCGAAACCGCGCTCTATGTCGCGGACATGGCGCGATCGGTGGCGTTCTTCCGCGACGTGCTGGGGCTCTCAATCATGCTCGAGACCCCGCGGCTGACCGCGTTCGACGCCGGGCGCGGTGGGGTGTTGCTGCTGTTCCCGGAAGGCGGGGCGACCGACGATGTGAGCGGCGAGCGCGGCACGGTGCCGGGGCATGACGGGCACGGGCCGCTGCATATGGCGTTCGCGATCGCCGCCGATGCGCTGGCGCCGTGGCGCGCGCATCTCGCCGCGGCCGGGGTGACGTTGCGCGGCGAGATGCATTGGCCGCGCGGCGGCACCAGCCTCTATTTCGAGGACCCCGACGGGCATGTGCTCGAAGTGGCGACGCCGGGGCTGTGGCCGAACGATGCGGATCGGGCTTAGTTAGTCGGGTCACTTCTCCCCGTTCCCCCTGAGCTTGTCGAAGGGCGTCCGCGAGTCACCGCCGACAGGACGCCCTTCGACGGGCTCGGGGCGAACGGAATGGCTGGCGCTCGAATCCGTCAATCGGCGAGCGCCCCCGCCAGCCAGTCCGGGACAATCGCATCTCCCGGTGCCTCGACGCGGCGCAGCTCGATCATCAGCCCCAGCGCGGGGTAACGCGTGCGGGTGCGGTCGCCGGGCTCGGCGAGCGGGCAGACGAACAGCCGGCGATTGACCTTGCTGCGGTGATGCATCCGCGCGGTATTCTCTTGCCCGACGTAACAGCCCTTGGTGAAGCTGACCCCGTTGAGCTCGCGCGCATTGCATTCGAGCCACAAGGTTGCGCCGTCGCCCAGTTCGGCGACGCCCTCGGTCACCCCGAGCGACAGGCGGTGCGCGAGCCAGCCTTCGACGGCAGCGCCGGGGGCAGCGATCCAGCGCCGGCCGAGCGCCGGGAGGCGCGGATCGGGGACGCCCTCGTCGCCGGTCGGGCGCCAATGCACCGCGAGCGCCGGATCGCGCGCAATCGTGATCGCGCGGCGCAAGCGGTAGAGCGTCAGCCGGCGCACCAACGCATCGGCCTGCGCCGCCTCGCAATCGATCAGCACATCGGCGCCGTCTTCCCACAGCAGGAAATCGAACAAAGCCTTGCCCTGCGCGGTGAGCAGCGCGGCCCAGACGGGGAGCGGGCCGGCAACGTCGTTGGTGACGAGACCCTGGAGGAAGCCGCGCACATCATCGCCGGAAACGCGGATCACGGCACGATCGGCCAGCATCGTCGGGGTGGTATCGGTCATGCGCCAGAGTTAGGGAGACTCAGCAGGCGACGGAAGGGCTGATGATGGCGACATTCGATCTCAAGCTGGCAGGCGGCACGGTTCACACGCCGGGCGGCCCGGTGCGCGCCGATGTCGCGGTGCGCGGCGGCAAGATCGTCGCGATCGGCGCGAGCGGCGATGCCGGGCGGACGATCGACTGTACCGGGCTCGATATCCTGCCGGGGGTGATCGACACCCAGGTCCATTTCCGCGAGCCGGGGCTCGAACATAAGGAAGACCTCGCCACCGGCAGCGTCGCGGCGGTGATGGGCGGGGTGACCGCGGTGTTCGAAATGCCCAACACCAAGCCCAATACCGATAGCGCCGCGGCGATCGCGGACAAGCTCGCCCGCGCCAAGGGGCGGATGTGGTGCGACCACGCCTTTTACGTCGGCGCGACCAACCACAATGCGCGCGACCTTGCCGAGCTCGAACGGCTGCCGGGGACCGCGGGGGTCAAGATCTTCATGGGCGCCTCGACCGGCGACCTCCTGGTCAGCGAGGATGCGCGGCTCGCCGAGGTGCTCGCTTCGGGGCGTCGCCGCGTCGCGATCCACGCCGAGGACGAGGAACGGATGAACGCGCGCGCCGGCGAGCGCGTCGAGGGCGATCCCGCGAGCCACCCGGTGTGGCGCGACGACGAGAGCGCGATGCTCGCGACGCGGCGGATCCTCGCGCTGGCGCGGGCGGCGCGGCGGCGGGTGCATGTGCTTCATGTCACCACCCCCGCCGAGCTCGAACTGCTCGCGCAGCACAAGGACATTGCCTCGTGCGAGGTGACCCCGCAGCATCTGACGCTCGCGGGGGAGGAGGCCTATCCGCGGCTCGGCACGCTGGCGCAGATGAACCCGCCGATCCGCTCGGGCGCGCATCGCGACGGGCTGTGGCATTGGCTCAACCAGGGTGTGCCCGATGTGATCGGATCGGATCACGCGCCGCATACGCTCGAGGAAAAGGCCAAGCCCTATCCCGCCTCGCCGAGCGGGATGCCGGGGGTGCAGACCTTGCTCCCGCTGCTGCTCGATCATGCCGCCGCGGGGCGGCTGACGCTCCAGCGGGTGATCGACCTGACCAGCGCGGGCGCGCAGCGCATCTTCGGGATCGCGGGCAAGGGGCGAATCGCCGCGGGCTATGACGCCGATTTCACCGTCGTCGATCTCAAGAAGCGCTGGACGATCGACACGCAATGGCTCGCCTCGCGCTGCGGCTGGTCGCCGTTCACCGGGATGACGCTGACCGGCAAGCCGATCGGCACGATCATCCGCGGCGGGGTGGCGATGTGGGAGGACAGCCTCGGCGACGCGCCGGCGGGCGAGCCGGTACGGTTCGAATCGGTCGATTTCGGGTAAGGCCCTCTTTCCTACACGAACCAATTGGGTTAAATGGACTGCCGTTCCCCATCGAGGACGGGCAGCAATGGATATTGACGATCTGATCGATGCGGTGCTCGGGCGCGAAGGTGGTTTCAGCGACAACCCTGCCGATCGCGGCGGCGCGACGCGCTGGGGCATCACCGAGCGGGTGGCGCGTGCCAATGGCTATGCCGGCGACATGCGCGCGCTGCCGCGCGAGACCGCGGCGGCGATCTATCGCCGGCTCTATTGGCAGCGCCCGGGCTATGACCGCGTCGCGGCGGCGATGCCGCTGATCGCGGCCGAACTGTTCGACACCGGGATCAATATGGGGCCGAAGGTGGCGACTGGCTTCCTCCAGCGCGCGCTCAACGCGCTCAATCGCGGCGGGGCGGATCATGCCGATGTCGCGGTCGACGGGCTCATCGGCCCGCATACCCTCGCGGCGCTCGACGGGTTTCGCGCGCGGCGCGGCGCGGCGGGCGAGCGCGTGCTGCTCAAGGCGCTCGAGGCGCTGCAGGGCGCGCGATACATGACATTGGCGGAGCGTCGCCCGGCCAATGAGGCCTTTCTCTACGGCTGGCTTGCCAACCGGCTCGGCTGAGATACTTGCGGAGAGACGATATGGCGTTGCTCGATAGCATCATCGCCCCGGTCGCGGGGCTGATCGATCGGCTGATCCCCGATCCCAAGGCGCGCGAGGCGGCCAAGCTCGAATTGCTGCGGCTCGACGGGACGCAGGAGCTCGAACGGATCAAGACCCAGATGGCCGCGGTGCTGGCCGAGGCCGGTTCGACCGATCCCTGGACCAGCCGCGCGCGGCCGAGCTTCCTCTATGTGATGTATGTGCTGCTCTTGTGGTCGATCCCGATGGGGCTGATCGCGGCGATCCGCCCGGCCTGGGCGAGCGCGATCGGGCAGGGGATGAACGCCTATCTCAACGGGATTCCCGAGCCGCTCTACGCGTTGTTCGGCACCGGTTACCTTGGGTACACCGTGGCGCGCGAATGGGGCAAGGCGAAGGGGCGGTGAGCGATATCGCCCCCCTCTTCTCCCCTCCCTTGAACAAGGGAGGGATCGGGGGTGGGTTGGCCTGCGAGGAAGCGGACCGGTATCCCCCATATCCACCCACCCCCAGCCCCTCCCTTCACCAGGGAGGGGAGAAGAAGGTGGACGGGCTGTTTCGTCAGCTCTTGGCGAGCGATTCGAGCTTGCCGATATCGATCGCGCCGACCAGCGACTTGAACGCGGCGGCATCGGGCGCGGTGCCGTCGGCGGAGACCGCGAAGCGATTGCCGACGATCACATTGTAGCTGCCGTTGCGCGAGGTCGAATTCCACTTTTCGCTGGTCATGCGGCCGTCGACGGTCGAGGTGCGCTCGTAACCGTCCTTGGTCTCGCGGTTGGACTGGACGTTGAGCGCCTGACCCAGCCCGGCCAGCGCGCCCATCGCGCCGACATCGGCCACCGCCAACGTGATCGAATCATTGCCCTGGGTATAGCGCGCCTCGGCCTTCGACCCGCCGACCCCGCCGGCGCCGCCGCTCGCGGTCTCGATATCGCCGCGCTTCCATCCACCGATCGTATCGGGGAGGAAGCCCTGCAAGGTCGCGGTCGGGGTGAGCGCGACGGGCGTGCCGGCCTGCATCTTCTCGGCGGAGGCCTGCATCTGCTTGCTCGCCGCATCGAGCTTGCCGAGATCGACCGACCCTACGCCGGGGACCGAGACCGTATCGCTCGCCGAACCGAGCGTGAGCGCGGGACGCATCATCGGCGAGGTTATCGCCGAGGTCAGCCCGCCGACCACCAGCATCACGACGATCGCCGCGACGATCGTCGTGATCGTATAGCCCATCGCCTTTTCGTCCGGCGCCTTCATCAGCCGCGGCAGCCCGACATAGAGCAGATAGAGGCTGTAGAGCCCGAGCAGCCCGAGGAAGCCGAGCATGGGGATGATCTGGAATATCCCCACGAGCCAGCCCGCGGTCGCGGAAAAGGCCGCCACCTTGGTCGCGGCGATATTGTTCTTGGTGCCGCCGAAGGTCGGGGCGAGCGCATTGATGATCTGTGCGAGCAGCCACACGGCAGCCAGCGCCAGCGCATAGCCGACCACCGCCGTGGTCACCGCCGCGCCGATCGAGGGGCGATAGGTGATGCCGAGGAAGCTGTAGCCGAAGGCGAGGCTGCCGATCAGCCCGGCGATCGGGCCGATCGCGGCGAGCGGGACGACCCAGCCGGTGAAGATCCCCTTCACCGTCATCGGCTCGGCATCGATCCGCGGCCATTCGTCCTTGGGTTGCAGGATCAGGTTCTTGGCGCGCTCGACCAGCGAGGTGGTGCGGCCTTCCGGGAACTGGCTTGCCATCGATATTCCCCTCTTTTTGCTTTGGGCAATTCCTGCGCCGTTCGGAGCGTCAAGGATAGGATCGATACGACGGCGGCAGGGGTGATTGCGGCGCCCTTCAAGCCGCCCCATATGCCGCGCCATGAGCAACGAAAGCAGTACGCCCGTCTGGCACGGCACGACGATATTATCGGTTCGACGCGGGGGCAAGGTGGTGGTGGCCGGTGACGGCCAGGTTTCCATGGGAAATACAGTGATGAAGCCCAATGCGCGCAAGGTCCGCACCTTGGGCGCCGAGGGCAAGGTGATCGGCGGCTTCGCCGGCGCGACCGCCGATGCCTTCACCTTGTTCGAGCGGCTCGAGGCCAAGCTCGAACGGCATCAGGGGCATTTGATGCGCGCCGCGGTCGAGCTGGCGAAGGATTGGCGGACCGACAAATATCTCCGCAATCTGGAGGCGATGATGATCGTCGCCGACAAGGACGTGACCTTGATCCTGACCGGCAATGGCGACGTGCTGGAGCCCGAGGCGGGGATCGCGGCGATCGGTTCGGGGGGCAATTACGCGCTCTCCGCCGCGCGCGCGCTCGCCGATTACGAGCAGGACGCCGAAACGATCGCGCGCAAATCGATGAAGATCGCGGCCGAGCTGTGCGTCTTCACCAACGACCGGCTGGTCGTCGAAACGCTCGACAGCGCCGCCTGAACTATTTCCTGAAGGACGACATGAACGACAATCTTACCCCCAAGGCGATCGTCGCCGCGCTCGACGCGCATATCATCGGGCAGAAGGACGCCAAGCGCGCGGTCGCCGTCGCATTGCGCAACCGCTGGCGCCGCCAGCAGCTCGGCGCGGAATTGCGCGACGAGGTGACGCCGAAGAACATCCTCATGATCGGGCCAACCGGGTGCGGCAAGACCGAGATCAGCCGCCGCCTCGCCAAATTGGCCGACGCGCCGTTCGTCAAGGTCGAGGCGACCAAATTCACCGAGGTCGGCTATGTCGGCCGCGACGTCGAGCAGATCGCGCGCGACCTGGTCGAGGAAGCGGTGCGGCTGGAAAAGGAACGCCGCCGCAACGCAGTAAAGGACAAGGCCGAGGAGGCCGCGCTGGCGCGGCTGCTCGATGCCTTGGTCGGCAAGGATGCCAGCCAGGCGACGCGCGAAAGCTTCCGCCAGCGCTTCCGCGACGGGCATCTCCAGCAGACCGAGATCGAGCTCGAGCTGCAGCAGGCGCCGCAAATGCCGTTCGACCTGC
The DNA here is from genome assembly GCF_026130605.1 of Sphingomonas lycopersici. Taxonomy (GTDB): domain Bacteria; phylum Pseudomonadota; class Alphaproteobacteria; order Sphingomonadales; family Sphingomonadaceae; genus Sphingomonas; species Sphingomonas lycopersici. Next base: position 54,427 of record NZ_JANFAU010000012.1, read on the forward strand.
CGGGCGGCGGGTCGGTCGGGATGATCAACCTGTCCGAGATGATGGGCAAGGCGTTCGGCGGCGGGCAGACCAAGCGCCGCAAGCTGACCGTCCCCGCGGCATGGGAGAAACTGGTCGAGGAGGAAGCCGACAAGCGGCTCGATCAGGATGAGGTGAGCCGCGTCGCTCTGGCGGACGCGGAGGCCAATGGCATCGTCTTCCTCGACGAGATCGACAAGATCGCGGTGAGCGACGTGCGCGGCGGATCGGTGAGCCGCGAGGGCGTGCAACGCGATCTGTTGCCGCTGATCGAGGGCACCACCGTCTCGACCAAATATGGGCCGATGAAGACCGACCATATCCTGTTCATTGCCTCGGGCGCGTTCCACGTCGCCAAGCCGAGCGACCTGCTCCCCGAATTGCAGGGGCGGCTGCCGATCCGCGTCGAATTGAAGGCGCTGACCGAGGAGGATTTCGTCGCGATCCTCTCCGACACCAAGGCGTCCTTGCCCGCGCAATATCGCGCGCTGCTCGGCACCGAGGGGGTGACGATCGACTTCACCGACGACGGCATTCGCGCGGTGGCGCGGATCGCCGCCGAGGTGAATGGCGAGATCGAGAATATCGGCGCGCGGCGGCTCCAGACGGTGATGGAAAAGCTGCTCGAGGAGGTGAGCTTCGACGCCGAGGACCGCGCGGGCGGATCGCTGACGATCGATGCCGCCTATGTCGACAAGCAGCTCGCCAGCGTCGCGCGGAATACCGATCTGAGCCGGTTCGTGCTGTGACGATGTAATCGTCATCCCAGCGCAAGCTGGGATCTCGGGCCGCGGACGTGCGCTTGCGGCATCAGACCCCAGCTTGCGCTGGGGTGACGGCATTCGGTCGGGCTTTAGTCGAGCCCGATGATCGAGATCTGCCGGCCGTAATCGGGTTCGCCGCGATGCGTCGCGCGGCGGTAGCTGAAGAAGCGATCGGGGTCGGCATAGGTATCGAGCCCGAGCGTTTCGATCCGCGTCAGCCCGGCGGCGGCGAGGCGGTGCGCGACATAGGCTTCGAGATCGAATTGCGCATGGTCTTCGCGGCCGTCGACGAAGAAGCGTTCGTTGGCAGGGTCGGCCTGTTCGAAGCGCTGCTGGAACGCGCGATCGACCTCATAGCTGGCGCGCGCGATGCACGGGCCGACTGCCGCGGCGATCCGATCGCGCTGCGCGCCGAGCGCTTCCATCGCGACGATCGTCGTATCGGTCACCCCCGCCAGCGCGCCCTTCCACCCGGCGTGCGCCGCGCCGACCACCCCGGCCTCGGCATCGGCGAGCAGCACCGGCGCGCAATCCGCGGTGAGCACTCCGATCGCGAGTCCGGGGCGGTCGGTCACCAAGGCATCGGCATGCGGGCGCAACGTGTGGTCGATCGGTGCGCGCACCGTCACGCAATCGGCGGAATGGACCTGATAGAGCGTCACCAAAGTTGCGCCGCGCAACACCGCCTCGGTCGCGCGGCGGCGGTTCTCGGCGAGCGCCGCGGGGGTGTCGGTCGAACCGGTGCCGACGTTGAGCCCGCCGTGGACGCCGGTCGACACGCCGCCGCGCCGCCCGAGAAAGCCGTGCGCCACCCCGGCGAGCGCGGCGGCGCGGTTGACCTCGACGCTGTTTGCCATCGCGCTCACAGCGCCAGCCGCATGATCAGATCGCGATCGACCTGATCGCCGACCGGGAAGGCATAATCGCCGATATGGACGAAGCCGTGCTTCTCGTAGAAGCGGATCGCGCGCGGATTGGCCTCATAGACAGTGAGCAGCAGCGCCGTCGCGCCGCGCGCCCGCGCGGTCTCGATCGACCAGTTCATCAGTGCCTGCGCGATTCCCGCGCCGTGGTGGGTGCCGGCGACATAAAGCTGGCTGAGCTGGACCGCCCCCGCGGTCATCGCCGGATCGGGGAGGAACGGCGGGACGAGCTTGGCATAGCCGACGATCGCCGCGCCGTCGCAGGCGATGCGCCAGCTGACCGCCGGGTTGGTGAGATCGCGGATCAACTTGCCGTTCGGGCCGTAAGCCTCGGACAGATAGGCGGCGATATTCTGCGGCGCGGTGAAGGGCGCGAAGGTGTCGTGCCAGATCTTCTGCGCCATCGCATCGAGTGCGGGGCCGTCGGCGGAGGTCGGGGTGCGATAGTCGATCATGCGAATCCTGCCGGTTGCGGCCAATCGGGGTGGCGGATGGCGAGCGCCTTGAACAATGTCCCCATATCCTCGACCAGCCGGTCGCGGTCGGCGAGGACGCGCGGGTCCTTCTGCGCCAGCGCCGCGGCGCGTGCGTCGATGCCGAGCGCGCGGAGCAGGTCTCCCTGATCGACCGGCCCGCTGGCGATCGCCCCGCTGGCGTGGCCGACCAGCCCGAGCGTCGCGAAATCGACATGCGCGGTGAGATCGCGCTCGCCGGGCTCGTCGAACGGATTGGCGAAGGCATGGCCGCGCACCGCCTGGAGCGTGTCGCCGATCGCCGGGCCCTGATAGCCATAATCGATCGCGAGCAAGGCGCCGCCCTGCGCGACGATCCGCGCGGCGAGCACGCGCATGATGCCGACCGACGCGGGCGAGGTTTCGATGATCGCGCCGGGGGCGGCATCGCGCAGCCCCTCGGGGATCACGCTATCCGGCACCTGCTTGCCCGCGATCGGCAGGAACAGCACGTCCTGACACGCCACCAGCCGCTCGTGCCACCCGTTCGCGGCGCGGACGAGCTGGCGGATCGGCAGCGCATCGAAGAATTCGTTGGCGACGATGATCAGCGGGCGATCGCTGGGAAGGTCCTCGACGTCATCGTGCCACACGGCATCGGCGACGCGCTTCGCCTGTTCGGCGCGCAGCACCGGGCTGGTTTCGACGAAATGGACCGGGGGGATGAAACCCGCCGCGCGCATCGCGCGCAGCGCGTCGGCGGTCAGCGTACCGCGTCCCGGGCCGAGCTCGACCCAGAGCGCGTCCGCCGGGCGCCCGGCGCGGTCCCACAGATCGGCCGCCCATAGCCCGATCAGCTCGCCGAACATCTGGCTGATCTCGGGCGCGGTGGTGAAATCGCCCGCCGCGCCCAGCGGATCGCGCGTCGCATAATAATGCGCATTGGCGGCGGCCATGAATTGGCTGACCGGGATCGGCCCGCCGAGCGTGATCGCGCGCGCCAGCCGCTCGGGAAGCGGGGCTTCGTCGGTGGGCCGGGTCACGCGACGCTGTCGCTCCCCGCGATCGGCTCGACGCGGCGGCGGCGCGCCGGGGCGGTGGCGATCAGATACAGCCCGCCCGCGATCATCGGCAGGCAGAGGATCTGCCCCATATGGATCGTGGTGGCGAAGAAGGTGCCGGCGAATTGCGCATCGGGCTCGCGGAAGAATTCGACGAAGAAGCGCGCGAGGCCATAGCCGAGCACGAAGATGCCGACGAGCTTGCCCGGCTCGTAGCGCGCCTTGGTGCGCCAGAAGAAGAACCACAGGACGAGGAACAGCACGACGCCCTCGAGCCCCGCCTCGTAGAGCTGGCTCGGGTGACGCGCGGGCTCGATCATCCCGGCGGGGACGGTATGCGGAAAGACGATCGCCCAGGGGACGTCGCTGGGCTTGCCCCACAATTCGCCGTTCACGAAATTGGCGAGCCGGCCGAAGAATAGCCCGAACGGCGCGACGCACGCGACATAATCGTGGATGCGCAGCCAGTTGAGCCCGTTCTTCCGCGCGAAGACGACGATCCCGATCGTCGTGCCGATCACCCCGCCGTGGAACGACATGCCGCCGTCCCACAATCGGAGGATGCGGATCGGGTGGAGCAGCATATCGGGGGCGTAGAACAATACATAGCCGATCCGCCCGCCGAGGATGATGCCGAGCGTCGCGTAGAACACCAGATCGTCGGCATGGCGCCGCGCCATCGGCGCGCCCGGCTGGGCGAGCAGCTTCAAGAGATACCACCAGCCGACGACGATCCCGGCGATATAGGCGAGGCTGTACCAGCGCAGCGTGAAGAAGCCGATCGAGAAAATCTCCGGGTGGAGCCCCAGATCGGTGAACTGGATATGGCTGGCGGCGGCGGCTGACAAAGACAGGATCAAGGCTTTTCCCTCGTGCTTGGAGCCTGCATAGTGGCCCGACGAGACAAGACCAAGCGGAGAGGCGCATGAAAACCGAGCTGGACCTCAAGATGGACGCGGTGATGGCTGCGATGACCGCCGAGGGAGGTCCGCTTGCGCTGACGGAGATCGAGCGATTCGGCCGCAAGCTGCCGGTGATCGCCGCCGCGCCGCCGACGCTGGGGGCCTATGTCGCGCATTTCTGCAACGAGCATCAGGCGACCGAATTCCTCGTCGCGGGGGACGAGCGGCTGACCTTCGGCGCGGTATATGCCGCCGCGACCCAGGTGGCCGCGGCGCTGGTCGGCGGGTTCGGGGTGAAGAAGGGCGATCGCGTCGGGATCGCGGCGCGCAACTCGCCGGCGTGGATCACGCTCTATTTCGGCATCCTGCTGGCCGGCGGGGTCGCCACCTTGCTCAACGGCTGGTGGCAGGCCGACGAGTTCCGCGAGGCGATCGAGGATGTCGATTGCTCGCTGGTCTTCGCCGACGGCCCGCGCGCCGCGCGGCTGGCGACGATCGCGGGGCTCCGCGCGCAGGTCGTCACCTTCGACGATACGTTGCCGCTGGCCGGGGCGTTGGCCGGGGTCACCACCCGCGATGTCGGCGCGCTCCCCGCGATCGGCCCGGACGATCATGCGACGATCCTGTTCACCTCGGGCTCGACCGGGCGGTCGAAGGGCGCGCTCTCGACGCATCGTCAGGTGGTGCAGGGGGTGTTCAACTATCTCTCCTCGGCGATGATGATGCTGGCGATCGCGACGCAGGACGGCGAGGTGAGCACGCTCCAGCCCTCCACCCTGCTCAACGTGCCCTTGTTCCACGTCACCGCCGAGGTGCCGGTGATGCTGATGTCGCTCGCGATCGGGCGCAAGTTGGTGCTGATGCCGAAATGGGATGCCGAAGAGGCGATGCGGCTGATCGAGAAGGAGAAGATCACCTATTTCGTCGGGGTGCCGCTGATGAGCTTCGAGATGCTCACCCACCCCAACCGGCACAAATATGATCTGTCGACGATGACCGACATCGCCGCCGGCGGCGCGCCGCGCCCGGTGGAGCATGTCCGCCGCATCCACGAGGAGATGCAGGGCGCGCCGCTGATCGGTTACGGGCTCACCGAAACCAACGGGGTGGGAACGGGCAATCTGCGCGACAATTATCTCGCCAAGCCCAATTCGGCGGGGCGGCCGACCCTGCCGTTGGTCGATCTCGCGATCCTCGACGATGCCGGGCGGCCGCTCGCGACGGGGCAGCGCGGCGAGGTGTGTATCCGCTCGGTGGCCAATTTCGAACTCTACTGGGGCCGCCCCGACGCGACCGCCGAGGCCTTCACCGCCGACGGCTATTTCCGCACCGGCGACATCGGCTATCTCGACGAGGACGGCTATCTGTTCATCGTCGACCGCAAGAAGGACATCATCATTCGCGGCGGCGAGAATATCAGCTGCCAGGAGGTCGAGGCGGCGCTCTACGAGCATCCTGCGGTGGCTGAGGCGGCGGTGTTCGGGCTGGCCGACGAGAAGTTCGGCGAGGTGCCCGGCGCGGTGGTCCATCCGGCCGAGGGTGCTTCATTGTCGTCCGAAGAGCTGACCGACTTTCTCCTCAAGCATATCGCGGCGTTCAAGGTGCCGGCGAGGATCTGGATCGTCGCCGATCCGCTGCCGCGGCTGGGGACCGAGAAGATCGACAAGGTATCGCTGCGCGCGAAATATCGTGCCCTGGTGGCGGCCTGATCCGTTCACGTGCGCTTACCACCCCGGCGAAGGCCGGGGTCCAGTTACGACCGGCCCGATGCTGGACCCCGGCCTTCGCCGGGGTGGTAGGCAGAGGCGGATGCTCTGGCCCCTTTTGTCCCCGCGAAGGCGGGAGCACAAAGGGGTGACGCGAGAAGACTGGCGGATGTCGAGCCACCCGCCTAGTGGCTAACGCGATGGTCACGCGACGCAATCTGCTCGTTACCGGCGGGGCCGGGCTGGGGCTGCTGGTCGCCTGGGCGGTGTGGCCGCGCAGCTTCGCGCCCAATCTCGTCGCAGCGCCGGGCGAGACGATCTACAATGCGTGGCTCAAGATCGCGACCGACGGGCAGGTCACCGTCGCGGTGCCGCAGGCCGAGCACGGGCAGGGGGTGTGGACCGCGCTGCCGCAGATCCTCGCCGACGAGCTCGGCGCCGACTGGCGCACGATCGGGGTCGAGCCCGCGCCGCTCAACCCGCTCTACGCCAACCCGCTCGCCGCCGACATCCTGTTCGCCGGCAGCTATGATCGCATTCCCGAAGCGTTGCGCCGCGAACATGCCGTGCGCGGCGCGCTGATGCTGACCGGCGGGTCGACCTCGATCCGCCAGTTCGAGCCCGCGCTGCGCGCGGCGGGAGCGGCAGCGCGGGTGCTGCTGTGCAAGGCCGCGGCGAAGCGCTGGGGCGCGGATTGGGAGACGTGCGAGACGAACGCCGGCTTCGTCACCGCGGGGAAAAACAAGTTGCGCTTCGCCGATCTGGCGGCGGAGGCGGTAGCGTTCGATCTGCCCGCCGAGCTGCCGATGCGGATCGGCGACGAAGGGCGGCTGACCGGTCGGGCGGTGCCGCGGCTCGACGTGCCGGCCAAGGTCGACGGCTCGGCGACCTTCGCCGCCGACGTGCGATTGCCCGATATGGTGTTCGCCAGCATCATGCAGGGGCCGGTCGGCGATTCCCGATTGGTGCGGATCGACAAGGCGGCCGCCCAGCGGGTGCCAGGGACGATCGCGGTGATCGAGAACGAGCGCTGGGTCGCGACGCTGGCGAGCAATTGGTGGGCGGCGAATCGCGCGCTGACCGCGCTCGCGCCGCGGTTCGCGACCCGCGGCGCCCCGGTCGACGATCGCCATATCGCGGCGGCGCTCGATGCGGCGCTGGCGCGGCCGGGGCAACGCTTCGCCAAAACGGGGGACATCGCCGCGGTGATGGACGGCCCCGGCCGGGTCACCGCGGACTATCATGTCGCCCCCGTTTTCCACGCCGCGATCGAGCCGCCGTGCGCGACCGCCTGGTATCACGGCGACCGGCTGGAATTGTGGCTGGGGACGCAGGCGCCCGGGCTAGCGCGCGAGGCGGCGGCGCGCGCGATCGGCATCGCGCCGGGGGCGGTGGTGCTCCACCCGACGTTGATCGGCGGATCGTTCGGCGCGGCGCTCGAATGCGATATCGCGGCGCAGGCGGCGATCGTCGCGGCGAAGACCAAGCGCCCGGTGCAGCTCGTCTGGTCGCGGCGCGAGGCGCTGGCGCGCGATTGCGTCCGCGCCCCGGCACGCGCGCGGATGACCGCGCGGCTCGGCGGCAACGGCGCGATCCTCGGCTGGCGCGCACAGATCGCCGCCCCCGCCACCGGACGCGAACTCGCGATGCGGCTGATGCCGGGCGACGCCGTGGTCGCGGCCGCACGCGCCTTGCCCGAGGCCGCCGACGGCTATGCGGTCGCGGGGGCGGTGCCGTCGTACCGCACCGGCGGATGCCTCGTCGAACATCATCCGGCGGAGATCGGGCTGCCCAGCGGGCATCTGCGCGGCGGCGCGCACGGCTATACCTGTTTCTTCACCGAATGTTTCATCGACGAGCTGGCGCATCGCGCCGGGGCGGAGCCGATGTCGTGGCGGATCGGGATGCTGCGCGACGCGCGGCTCGCGCGTTGCCTGTCGACCGCGGCGTCGCTCGGCGGGTGGGACGGCGGCGGCGACGGCAGCGGGCAGGGAATCGCCTGCCACGCGATGGCGGGAAGCTATATCGCGGTGATGGCGGAGGCGTCGATCGACGTCTCGGGCAGCCCGCGGGTCGAGCGGCTGGTCGCGGCGGTCGATTGCGGGCGGCAGGTCAACCCCGATCTGATCCGCCAGCAGATCGAGGGTGGGTTGATCTTCGGGCTCGCCGCGGCCACCGCCAGCGCGGTGGAGATCGATCGCAACCTTGTCACCGCGCGCCGGCTGGGCGACCTCGGGCTGCCGCGGCTCGCCGACATGCCCGACATCACCGTCGAGCTGCTTCCGAGCAATGCCGATCCCGGCGGGGTCAGCGACCTCGGGATGGTCGCGGTCGCCCCGGCGGTGGTCAACGCGCTCGCCACCGTGGCGGGCAAGCGGCTGCGCACCCTGCCGTTCGGAGCGATCGCATGATCCCGGCCGATCATCCCCCGGTCGCGCCGCCGCGCGTCGGCGTGCTGCTGATCAACCTCGGCACCCCCGATGCGCCCGACCCCAAGGCGGTGCGGCGCTATCTCGCCGAATTCCTCTCCGATCCGCGCGTCGTCGAGCTGCCGCAATGGCTGTGGCAGCCGATCCTGCGCGGCGCGGTGCTGACGACGCGGCCGCGCAAATCGGCGCATGCCTATCAGCAGGTGTGGAGCGCGCAAGGCTCGCCGCTCGCCGCGATCACCCGTGCGCAGGCGACCGCGCTGCGCGACGCCTTCGACCCGGCGGTGATGGTCGATTGGGCGATGCGCTACGGCAATCCCGCGATCGGCGATCGGCTCGCCGCGCTCAAGGCGGCGGGGTGCGAGCGCATCCTGATCGCGCCGCTCTACCCGCAATATTGCGCCGCGACGACCGCTACCGCCAACGACCGCGCCTTCGCCGCGCTCGCCGCGATGCGCTGGCAACCGGCGATCCGCACCTTGCCGCCCTATCACGACGATCCGGCCTATATCGCGGCATTGAAGCAATCGGTGGAGGCCGAGCTGGCGCGGCTCGATTTCGCGCCCGAGGCCTTGGTCGTCAGCTTCCACGGCATGCCCGCGCGGACGCTCGCGCTCGGCGATCCCTATCATTGCCAATGCCTCAAGACCGCGCGGCTGCTCGGCGAGGCATTGGGGCGGCAAGTGACGGTGACCTTCCAGTCGCGCTTCGGCCGCGCGCGCTGGCTCGAACCGGCGACCGATGCGACGCTCGCCGCGCTGCCGGAGCAGGGGGTGACGCGGGTCGCGGTGGTCGCGCCGGGCTTCTCCGCCGATTGCCTCGAGACGCTGGAGGAACTGGCGATCCGCGGGCGCGAGACCTTCCTCGGCGCCGGCGGGCGGTCGTTCGCTTATCTGCCGTGCCTCAACGCGTCCGCGCCCGGTGTGGAAATGTTACAGGCAATCCTCGCGCGGGAGCTTGAAGGTTGGGTTCCCCGCCCGTAGCCTTGGGCTCGGCTGTGACGAGGGAGAATCCGATGGCACGTGTTGCGGTGGTGACCGGTGGGACGCGAGGGATCGGCGAAGCGATCAGCGTCGCGTTACGCGACAAGGGAGTCACGGTGGCGGCGAATTACGCCGGCAACGACAGCCGTGCGAAGGAGTTTACCGAGCGGACCGGCATCCCCGCCTATAAATGGGACGTCGCCGATTACGATGCGTGCCAGGAGGGCTGCGCGCGCGTCGCGGCGGAACTCGGCCCGATCGACATCGTGGTCAACAATGCCGGCATCACCCGCGACGGCACGATCCTCAAGATGACCTACCAGATGTGGAAGGACGTGATGGACACCAACCTTGGCGGTTGCTTCAACATGGCCAAGGCGGTGTTCCCGGGGATGCGCGACCGCAAATGGGGGCGGATCGTCAACATCGGGTCGATCAACGGGCAGGCCGGGCAATATGGCCAGGTCAATTATGCTGCGGCGAAATCGGGCATCCACGGCTTCACCAAGGCGCTGGCGCAGGAAGGCGCGCGCGCCGGGGTCACGGTCAATGCGATCGCGCCGGGCTATATCGACACCGATATGGTCGCGGCGGTGCCGGCCGACGTGCTCGAGAAGATCGTCGCCAAGATCCCGGTCGGCCGCTTGGGCCAGGCCGAGGAAATCGCGCGCGGCGTCGCCTTCCTGTGCTCGGAGGAGGCGGGGTTCGTCACCGGATCGACGCTGAGCATCAACGGCGGGCAGCATATGTACTGACGGGTGCAGGCGCGCACCGCGCGCCGGTGCCGCGACGCGGCAGCACCCGGCACGGCCGGCGGATCGCGCCAGCGAACCCGTCCGACGACGCGGGATTCACGCCCGCGTCGTGGCCCGCGCTTTCGCACTCCCCTACATGGAAGGGAGGGGTCGGGGGCGGGTTGGCCGGCGAGGAGGCGGATCGGGTGCCCCCTGCCAACCCACCCCCAGCCCCTCCCTTGTTCAAGGGAGGGGAGTGGCGGCGCGAATGACGAAGGAAGGTTCGACCATCCCCGCGCTTTCCTGTAACCCGGCGCGATATGTCGAGCCGTTTCGATAACCTGCCGCACCGCCGCGCGATCATCGACCGGCGTGCCTTGTCCGATCGCGTTGCCGCGCTCGACATCGCCGATCCAGGGACCTTGCGCCGTGCGGTGACCGCCGAGCTCAAGCTCGCGCTCGACGCGGGCCGGGCGGAGATCGCGCGGCGGCTCGCCGAGCGTCCGACGCGCGGGCTGGAGGCGGCGAACGGCCAGGCGTTCCTGATCGACCAATTGATCCGCGTGCTGTTCGACGCGGTGACCCAGCGGCTCTATCCGCTGAGCAACCCCACCGCGGCCGAGCGGCTCGCGATACTCGCGGTCGGCGGCTACGGGCGCGGCGAGATGGCGCCGCATTCGGATGTCGACATCGCCTTCCTCACCCCGTGGAAGCAGACCCCCTGGGCCGAGCAGGTGATCGAATCGATGCTCTATGCCTTGTGGGATCTCGGGCTGAAGGTCGGGCATTCGAGCCGCTCGCTCGACGAAATGGTGCGCCAGGCGAAGAGCGACGTGACGATCCGCACTGCCTTGCTCGAGGCGCGCTACGTATGGGGCGACGAGGCGCTCGCCGACGAAGCGGCGCTGCGCTTCAAGGCCGAGGTGCAGCGCGGCACCGAGCGCCAGTTCATCGCCGACAAGCTTGCCGAGCGCGACCAGCGCCACATCAAGATGGGCGATTCGCGCTATGTCGTCGAGCCCAACGTCAAAGAGGGCAAGGGCGGGATGCGCGATCTCCATGCCTTGTTCTGGATCGGCAAATATATCTACGACGTCGATCGCGCCGCCGAGCTGGTGGGCAAGGGGCTGCTCACCGCGGCCGAATATCGCCAGTTCCACCGCGCCGACAATTTCCTGTGGGCGGTGCGCTGCCACCTGCATCTCATCACCGGGCGCGCCGAGGACCGGCTGACCTTCGACGTCCAGCGCGAGATCGCCGAGCGGATGCGCTTTTCCGAACGGCCGGGGCGCTCGGGGGTCGAGCGCTTCATGCAATATTATTTCCTGCAGGCGAAGACGGTGGGGACGCTGACCGGGGTGTTCATCGCGCATCTCGACGAGCAATTCGCCGCGCGCGGGCGCCGCTTCGGGTTGCCGACGATCCGCCGGCGACCGCGCAAGCTGGGCGGCTTCGTGCTCGATCGCGGGCGGCTGGCGCTGCCGCGCGACGATTTCTTCGCCGAGGATCCGGTGCGGCTGATCGAGATTTTCCAGCTCGCCGATCTGCACCGGCTGGAAATCCACCCGCTGGCGATGCGCGCGGCGAACCGCGACGCCAAATTGGTCGACGACATCCGTGACGACCCGCGCGCCAACGCCTTGTTCCTCGACGTGCTGGCGAGCCCGCGCGACCCCGAACTGGTGCTGCGCTGGATGAACGAGGCGGGGGTGTTCGGCCGTTTCGTCCCCGATTTCGGGCGCGTCGTGGCGCAGATGCAGTTCGACATGTACCACCATTATACCGTCGACGAGCATACGATCCGCGCGATCGGCTTGCTGAGCCAGATCGAGCATGGCGAATTTTCCGACGAGCATCCGCTCTCGACCGCGATCTTCCGCCAGATCGTGTCGCGCCGCGCGCTTTATGCTGCGGTATTGCTGCACGATATCGCCAAAGGGCGCGGGGGCGATCATTCGGTGCTCGGCGCGCAGGTGGCCGAGCGGCTGTGCCCGCGCTTCGGGCTGACCCCGGCGGAGACCGAGACGGTGGCGTGGCTGGTGCGTTACCACCTGCTGATGTCGGCGACCGCGTTCAAGCGCGACCTTTCGGATTTCAAGACGATCCTCGATTTCACCGCCGTCGTGCAGTCGCCCGAGCGGCTGCGCATGCTGCTCGCGCTCACCGTGGTCGATATCCGCGCGGTCGGGCCGGGGACGTGGAACGGGTGGAAGCGGCAATTGCTCACCGATCTCTACGAGGCGGCGGAGGAAGTGCTGCGGCTCGGCCACAAGCAGCGCGGGCGCAGCGAGCGGCTCGAGCAGAAACAGGCCAATCTCGCACGGAGCCTGGGGTGGGACGAAAAGGCGCTGCGCGCTTATGCCCGGCGGCTGCCCGAGCCTTATTGGATCGCGGAGCCCGAGGATGTGCTGGCGTATAATGCGCGCTTCATCACCGCGGCGGGCGATGCGCAGCTCGCGATCGACGCGCAAATCTATCCGGGGCGCGATGCGACATTGGTGACGGTCTATGCCGCCGATCACCCGGGGATCTTCTATCGCATCGCGGGGGCGATCCACCTCGCCGGGGGCAATATCATCGACGCGCGGATCCACACCACGCGCGACGGGATGGCGCTCGACAATTTCCTCGTCCAGGATCCGCTCGGGCGGCCGTTCGAGGAGGCGGGGCAGCTCAACCGGCTACGCACCGCGATCGAGGATGCTTTGGCCAATCGCGGCAAATTGATCGACCGGCTGAAGGCCAAGGCGCCGCCGCGCGTCCGCGCCGACGCCTTCCGCATCGTGCCCAATGTGCTGGTCGACAATCACGCTTCCAACCGCTTCACCGTGGTGGAGATCAATGCGCGCGATCGGCCGGCGCTGCTCAACCAGCTCGCGCACGCGTTGTTCCAGTCGAAGGTGACGATCCATTCGGCGCATGTCGCGACTTATGGCGAGCGCGCGGTGGATACTTTCTACCTGACCGATCTGACCGGGGACAAGATCACCGCCGGCGCGCGGGTCAAGGCGCTGGAGAAACGGCTGCTCGATGCGGCGGCGGGGGTGACGGCGGAACTGGCGGCCTAGCGGCCCTCCGTCATTCCCGCGAAGGCGGGAATCCATTGTCGCTGGCCTCTCGATAGAATCGGAACCGCGGCGCTAATGGATTCCCGCCTTCGCGGGAATGACGTGGGCGTGGTGAATGGGATTCGGCAATTCTTGGGGATTGCCGAACCGGGCCTTACTTCGGCGCCAGCACCATCAGCATCTGGCGGCCTTCCATGCGCGGATAGGCTTCGACCTTGGCGATTTCTGCAACCGCTTCGGCGACGCGCTGGAGCACCGCCATGCCGAGCTGGCCGTGGCTCAGCTCGCGCCCGCGGAAGCGCATCGTCACCTTGACCTTATCGCCCTCCTCGATGAACTCGACGACCTTCTTCATCTTGGTGTCGTAATCGTGGTCGTCGATGTTCGGACGCATTTTGATCTCCTTGATCTCCTGCGTCTTCTGAGACTTGCGGGCGGCGTTCGCCTTTTTCTGCGCCTCGTATTTATATTTGCCGACATCGAGGAACTTGGCCACGGGCGGATCGGCGTTGGGCGACACCTCGACCAGGTCGAGGCCGACCTCGCGGGCCTGTTCGATCGCCTCGCGCGTGTACATCACGCCGAGATTCTCGCCCTCATGGTCGATCACACGGACCTTGGGGCTTTGAATCCACTCGTTGAAACGGGGGCCATTCATCGGCGGCGCCTGCATCGGGCGGCGCATCATGGGCGGACGGATAGGTACTTCTCCTGCTGATTCATCGCGCGCGATATAAGGCTTCCCGGGCCAAACCGAAAGATGCGAAACGGCCGCCGCGATATTTGTCGCGACGGCCGTGTCCTCGGCGCAATGGCGGTCAGAACGCGCCGCGCAAGGTGACGCCGTACATGCGCGGTTCGCCGGGGAATCCGACGAACAATTGGTTGGCTGAGCCCGCGAAGCCGCTCGACGCCGGTGCGGCGACCGAGCGCCACGTCCCGCTGCCTTGCAGCGGCATGTCGGCGCCGATCTGGAAATAGCGCTGGTTGAAGATGTTCTGCGCCCAGAACTCCACGCCCCATTTCTTGTCGGGGCCGTAGAGGCCGATGCGGCCGTTCACCACGACGAAGGCGTCCTGCACCTTTTCGAGATCGAGATCGGAGCCGGTGTTGGTGTCGCTCTGCAGCCGCGCGTCGAGGTAGAAGAGCGCGGAAAGCTTGTCGCTGACCTGCGGCGACCAGCTCACCCCGGTGGTGACGGTGTAGCGCGGCGCGTTCGACACGCTGTTGCCGGGGAGCTGGAACAGCACCGGCGACAGCGGGCGCCCGCCGGTGCCGACCAGATTGTCGCGATATTTGGCGTCGGTATAGGTCAGCGCCATATTGACCGAGACCTGCCGGATCGGGCGCAGGAACGCCTCGATCTCGAACCCCTTGGAGATCACGCCGGGGCGCAGCCGATCGGGCGAACAGCCGCCGGTCAGCGCCGAGGCATCGCGATCCGCGCCCTGCAGACTATCGCGGCACGACTGGATGTTGGTGACCTCGAAGTTCACGCCATTATAGGTGTTGAGCTGATAGTCGCTATATTCCTGGTAGAAGCCGGCGAGGTTGATATCGACCCCGGGCCCTTTCCATTTGAGGCCGATTTCATAAGCGTTGACCTTCTCGCTGGCGAAGGCGAGATCGGCGGCCTCGGGACGGCCGTTGCCCGGCATATTGGCCGGCAGCGCCAGCCGCGCCGCGCAGGCGGCGTCGAACGCGGTGTTGCAGGTGCGATCGAGCGCTGAATAATCGAGGTTGAACCCGCCCGCCTTATAGCCCTTCGATGCCGAGGCGTAGATCATCAGCGTGTCGACCGGCTTGAACGACAAGACCGCGGTGCCAGTCCATTCGCCGTCGCTGAAGCGCGTGCCGGGGGACCCCGCCGCGATGCTCGGCGCGGTGCCGTTGATCACGCAGGGCAAGGCGGCGAGCGACTGGAACGGCGAATTGACGATCAGCGGGCAGAGCGTGTCGTTCTGCATCGCCACGCCTTGCAGCTTCTTGCGCTCCCAGGTGTAGCGCGCGCCGATCGTCAGCATCAATTTGTCGGGCACCACATCGAAGGTATTGTGGGTGAAGATCGCATAGTTCGAGCTGTTCTGGCGGAAATTGGAGCCGTTGCTGCCGGTGCCGTTGATCGCGATATTGGGCTGGCCGAGCACCGCAGCGAGGCTGCCGAAGCCGGGGCGCGCCGGATTGGCGATCAGCGCCTGCAAGGTCGAGCGGGCGGTGCCGGGCGGCAGCGCGGCGATCGTCCGCTGCACCACGGGCACGTTGACGCAATATTGGTTGCTCGGCAGCAGCGCGCTCGGCAGCGCCTGCGCCATCAGCAGGCAATTGGCGTAGCGCTCGTAATCCTTGCCATATTTGATGTCGTCGGAGACATCGAGCCGCTCGCTCGAATAATAGCCACCGACCAGCCAGTTGAGCCGGCCGTCGAACGCCTCGCCCTGCAGCCGCAATTCCTGGCTGAACAGCCGGAAGCGGCGATCGAGATTCTGCCGGTTGAGGATATCGAGCGCGTTGAAATCGCCGTCCTGCCCCTGCTTGTTCTTGTAATCGCGATAGGCGGTGATCGAGGTCAGGTTGACGCTGCCGAGCTTGTAGTTGATCTCGCCCGAAAGCCCCCAATCCTCGCTTTTCGAGGTATAGGGCACCCCGGGCGAATTGGGCACGCCGTAGACGAAACGCTCGCCGCCGGGGATCGCCGGGTAACTCGCGCCGAGCGCCTGGAGCAAGGGCAGCAAGCTATTGGGCGAGACCGCGACCGATCCGTTGGGCTGCCGCGTCAAATTGCGCGTCGGGCCGAGCAGCACGCCGCCGCAGCAATTCTCGTTGCGCTTCGAATAATCGCCGATCAGCCGGATCTTGAGATCGGTCGACGGCTCGAACAGGAACTGGCCGCGCGCGAGCCAGCGATCGCGGTCGTTGATATCGGGTTCGCCGGGGGTAAGCGCCTTGAGATAGCCATCGCGCTTCTGCCATACCCCGTCGAGCCGGACCGCGGCGTTGCTCGACAGCGGCGCGTTGAGCGCGCCGTCGACCCGCCAATAATCGTAATTGCCGTAGCTCACCGCGCCCTTGGCGTGGAAACCGTCGAGCTCCGGCCCCTTGGTGACGATATTGATCAGCCCCGCGGTGGAGTTTCGCCCGAACAGCGTGCCCTGCGGCCCGCGCAGCACCTCGATCCGTTCGATATCGCCGAGTTCGGACAGCCCGACCCCGGTGCGGCTGCGATAGACGCCGTCGATGAACAGCCCGACCGAGCTTTCGAGCCCCGGATTCTCGCCCACCGTGCCGATCCCGCGGATGCGCGCGGTGAAATTGACCTCGCTCGTCGCGCCCGAGACGAGCAGCGACGGGGCGACCTGGTTGAGCGCGCGCACATCGGTCGCGCCGGTATTCTGGAGCGTCTCGCCCGACACCGCGGAGATCGCGATCGGCACGTTGGACAGCGCCTCGGCGCGGCGCGTCGCGGTGACGATGATGTCGCCGGGATTGTCGCTCGCGCGCGGCGCGGCCGCCGGATTGGGCTGTTGCTGGGCGAGGGCGGGGGTCGAGGCCAAGAGCGCCGCGCACGACAAAAGACGCGGCAGAACAGCACTGCGCATAATCCATCTCCCGGTTTGCGGCTCTGAACAAATTATATGGCCGCTTCGGACAGGTTATGCGGTGATCGGGGTGCGTGTCACCACCCCATCATCTCCGACACATTTTATTACAGTGGCTGCGTCGTTTTGGTCACAGAATGACAATGCGACTGCCCTACGCATTCCGAGCAAGACCTGCCCCGTTCGCGCTGAGCTTGTCGAAGGGCGGCCCCAATTCTGGGGCGGCGGGACGCCCTTCGACAGGCTCAGGCGAACGGGGCTAGGCGATCCTGATTTGGTCCGCGGTGCTTCAGCCCAGGTCGGGCGGCAGCACCTCGTCGCGCAGCCGCTCGATCGCCGCGGCGAGCGTCAGCACCTCCTGTTTCGCGCCTTCGCCGAGCGGGCGCAGCGCGACGGTGCCTTCGTCCGCCTCGCGCTTGCCGACGACGAGCAGGTTGGGAACCTTGGCCAGGCTGTGCTCGCGCACCTTATAATTGATCTTCTCGTTGCGCAGATCGGTCTCGACGCGCAGCCCGGCCTTGCGCAGCTCGGCGGCGACCTGCTCGGCATAATCGTCGGCATCGGACACGATCGTCGCGACCACCGCTTGCACCGGGGCGAGCCAGGCCGGCAATTTGCCCGCGAAATGCTCGACGAGGATGCCGATGAACCGCTCGTACGAGCCGAAGATCGCGCGGTGGAGCATCACCGGGCGGTGGCGCTGGCCGTCCTCCGCGATATAGCTCGCGTCGAGCCGTTCGGGGAGCACGCGGTCCGACTGGATCGTGCCGACCTGCCACGTCCGCCCGATCGCGTCGGTCAGGTGCCATTCGAGCTTGGGCGCATAGAAAGCGCCCTCGCCGGGCAATTCCTCCCAGCCATATTCGGCGGTGTTGAGCCCCGCGGCCGCGACCGCGTCGCGCAGCTCGTTCTCGGCCTGATCCCACATCTCGTCGGTGCCGAACCTCTTGTCGGGGCGCAGCGCGAGCTTGATCGAATAAGTGAAACCGAAATCCTTGTAGATGCGATCGGCGAGGTTGCAGAAGGCGCGCACCTCGTCGACGATCTGGTCCTCGCGGCAGAAGATATGCGCGTCGTCCTGGGTGAACTGGCGCACGCGCATCAGCCCGTGGAGCGCGCCGTGCGGCTCGTTGCGGTGGCAGCAGCCGTTCTCGTACAGGCGCAGCGGCAGATCGCGGTAGGATTTGATCCCCTGCTTGAAGATCAGGATGTGCGCCGGGCAGTTCATCGGCTTGAGCGCCATCCACTCGGCCTTGTCCGAGACGATCGGGCCTTCATCCTCGGTATTGGGCACTTCGTCGGGGATGACGAACATATTCTCGCGATATTTGCCCCAATGGCCCGATTGCTCCCACTGGCGCGCGTCCATCACCTGCGGCGTCTTGACCTCGCGATAGCCCGCGCCGTCGATCGCGCGGCGCATATAGGCTTCCAGCTCGCGCCAGATGATATAGCCCTTGGGGTGCCAGAAGACGCTGCCGTGCGCCTCGGCCTGGAGGTGGAACAGATCCATCTCCTGCCCCAATTTGCGGTGATCGCGCTTGGCCGCCTCCTCCAGCCGGAAGAGATGCTGGTCGAGCTGCTTCTTGTTGAGCCAGCCGGTGCCGTAGATGCGCGAGAGCATCGCGTTCTTCTGGTCGCCGCGCCAATAAGCGCCCGAGACGCGCGTCAGCTTGAATGCGTCCGGCGCGAGCTTGCCCGTCGAGGGGAGGTGCGGGCCGCGGCACATGTCGAGCCAGTCGTCGCCCGACCAATAGACCGTCAGCTCCTCGGCGTCGGGGAGCTCGGCGGCCCATTCGGCCTTGAACGTCTCGCCCTGCTGCTTCCAGCGGCTGATCAGCTGTTCGCGCGACCACACCTCGCGGCGCAACGGCTTGTCCGCGGCGATGATCGCGCGCATCCGCGCCTCGATCGCGGGCAGGTCCTCTTCGGTGAACGGGCGGTCCTTGGGGGCGAAATCGTAATAGAAGCCGTCGTCGGTCGCCGGGCCGAAGGTGATCTGCGTCCCCGGAAACAGTTCCTGCACCGCTTCGGCCAGCACATGCGCATAATCGTGCCGCGCAAGCTCGAGCGCGTCGGCCTCGTCGCGCGCGGTGACCAGCGCGAGCTTGGCGTCATGCTCGATCGGGCGGTTGAGGTCGCGCAATTCGCCGTCGACCCGCGCGGCGAGCGCCGCCTTGGCGAGCCCCGGCCCGATCGCCGCGGCGACATCCGCCGGCGTGGTGCCGAGCGGCATCGCGCGGACCGAGCCGTCGGGCAGCGAGATCGAAATCATGTCGTTCATGTGAGGTCCTGTCGGTTCTGGCGGGCTTATGCACATCGTGGCGCCCGGGGGAAAGCGGCAGGAAGGAGAGGGCGGGCGCCTTGCTCTCCCCGTTCCCCGGGGAGGCGCCCGATCGCGGTCAGCCGACGCGCGTCAGGGCCCCCGGGAAGCCGGGGGTGGTAGTGGTCGGCCGGGATCGCATGAGGCGGCGCATGCGCGCGATATAGCGAAGCCGCGCGCAAACGACAACGGGCCCGACGTCTCCCGGTTAAGGGGGAAGTCGGGCCCGCGCCCTCGGTAAGCTACTGGAGGGAACTCGATACGCTACGCGAGTTAACCGGGCTGCCGCTCAACTTCAGCGGCAGTAACGGGGATTGTCCGAGCGCTCGATCGCGCGGCCGGCGAGCGCGCCGCCGACGCCGCCGATCAACGTGCCGGCGAGGCGATCGCCGCTATTGTCGATCGTGCGGCCGAGCAACCCGCCGGCGATCGCGCCGAGCACCGTGCCGGTGCCGCCGTTCGAGCAGCGACGGTTGCGGTAATAATGGCGGTTGTCGTCGTAACGACGCGCATTGTAGCCGCGATCGTAATAACCGCGATCGTAACCGCGATCGTAATAGCCGTTGTTGTAGCCGCGATCGTAATAACGCTGCGCATTGGCGGCGGTGGGGGTCATGGCGGCCGCACCGATCGAAAGCGCGACAGCGGCCAGCGACAGTTTCTTGAACATCTTACGTCTCCCGATCGAAGCCTCGCCAGTGGAGGGTCCGCTTCGTTGAAACCGTATCTGCGCGATTCGCGGCGAACCGATCCTGAATGCGTCGGTTATCGACCGTTCAGGGTCCGCGCGGCTATCGGGGGCGGGATGCGCCCCTTGTTGTTCCCGATCCTTGCCGTGCTCGCGGTGGTCCCCGGCTGGAGCGGGATCGATCCGGTGACGCGGCTCGCCCCCGGCGCGGTGGTGCGCGTGGTGCGCTACGTGCCCGAGGGCGGCTGGCCGGCGCGTATCGGGCGGCTGGAGCCGGTCGGCGCGGTCACGCTGTCGAGCGCGGCGCCGGGGTTCGGCGGGTTTTCGGCGCTGGCGATCGAGCGCGGCCGGGCGACCTTGCTGGGCGATTCGGGCAATTGGCTGCGGCTGCGCATCGCGCGCGGCGCGGCCGCGGCGGAGACCGGCGCGCTCGGCGACGGGCCGGGCAGCGGGTGGAGCAAGGAGGATCGCGACAGCGAATCGCTCGCGATCGAACCGGCGAGCGGGCGGGCGTGGGTCGGCTTCGAGCGCGCCAATGCGATCTGGCGCTACGACGCCGCGCTCCGCCGCGGCGAGGCGCATCGCGCGCCGCGAGAGATGGCGAAATGGTGGGACAATAGCGGCGCCGAATCGCTCGCGCGGCTGCCCGACGGGCGATTCGTGGTGATCGCCGAGCGCTGGCGCGGGGCGCTGCGCCCGGCGTTGCTGTTCGCCGGCGATCCGGCCTCGCGCGCGACGCCGGTGGCGCGCTTCTTCTATCGGCCGCCGGCGGGATATGATCCCAGCGACGCGGCGGCCTTGCCCTCGGGCGATCTCTTGGTGCTCAACCGGCGGCATCTCGGCTGGCTGCGCTTTTCGGCGAAGCTGGTGCTGGTGCCGCGCGCGGCGATTCGCGCGGGTGGGGTCGCGTCAGGGCGCGAGATTGCGACGCTCGCGGCGCCGGTGGTCAGCGAGAATTGCGAAGGGCTTGCCGTGTCGCGCGAAAATGGCGCGACGATGCTATGGATCACCACCGACAATGATCAGATGGCGTTCCGGCGG
Source organism: Sphingomonas lycopersici (assembly GCF_026130605.1). Classification (GTDB taxonomy): domain Bacteria; phylum Pseudomonadota; class Alphaproteobacteria; order Sphingomonadales; family Sphingomonadaceae; genus Sphingomonas; species Sphingomonas lycopersici. Next base: position 75,115 of record NZ_JANFAU010000012.1, read on the forward strand.
AGCTATCTGATGAAGTTCCGGCTGCGTTAGCCACCCTGTTCGGGCGAGCTTGTCGAATCCCGAACGGTGGGAAGGAAAACGCCACACGGCCCGCCCTCCGCTGGGGAGGACGGGCCGCGTGTAACGACGAGCGATTCGTCGTGAAGCGTCAGGCCGCGACGGCGGCGCGCTTCTTGACGATGTCGCGCTTCAGGCGGCGGGCGCGCAGCGACAGCTTCTCGTCGCTGGTCTTGACCAGCCAATTGTCGAGACCGCCGTTATGCTCCACCGAGCGCAGGCCGTGGGTTGAGACGCGCAGGCGCACGCTCTTCTCCAGCGTGTCGGAGATCAGCGTCACGTTCTGCAGGTTGGGCAGGAACGTCCGCTTGGTCTTGTTGTTCGCGTGGGAAACGTTGTGCCCCACCTGCCGGCCCTTGCCGGTCAGCTCGCAGATGCGCGACATGATCTTGATCCTGAATTCGGTTGCCCGGAAAGTGGGCGCCCCTACCGCGACCCGGCGATTTCGTCAACCCGATGGCGGGCAATATCGCATGATCGCTGGCCGAGCGCGGCGCGGCGCATTAGGCGGGGGGCGATGTTTCCGCTCCCGCCCCCGATGCGCGCCGCGCTCGATGCCGCCGCTGCGGCCGCTGCCGCGGGCGAAGTCCCGGTCGGCGCGGTGGTGATTCGCGACGGTGCGGTGATCGCCACCGCCGCCAATGCGCCGCGCCGGCTCCACGATCCCACCGCGCATGCCGAGATGCTGGCGATTCGCGCCGCGGCGGCGATGCTGGGGCGCGAGCGGCTCGAGGATTGCGACCTGTGGGTCACGCTGGAGCCGTGCGCGATGTGCGCCGGGGCGATCGCGCACGCGCGAATCGCGCGGCTCTATTATGGCGCAGCCGACCCCAAGGGCGGCGCGGTCGAGCACGGTCCGCGATTCTTCGCGCAGCCGACCTGCCACCACCGGCCGGAGGTGTTCGCCGGGATCGGCGATCGTGAGGCGGGGGAGCTGCTGCGCGATTTCTTCGCGGCGCGGCGCTAGAGCGGCCGACATCCCGTTTTATGTCGTCATGCCGGACTTGATCCGGCATCCACAGCCACAAGCGATTTCCCCTGCGATTCTGGATGCCGGGTCAAGCCCGGCATGACGTTAGGACGGATCAGCCCGGCCGCCGCTTGAGCAGCGCCGAGCGCTCGCACTGGCACACCACCTGATCGCGCTGGTTGATCAACTGGTGGGTGAAGGTGACGATCCCCGCATCGGGGCGCGACTTGCTCTCGCGCAAGCCCATGACCTCGCTGGTCGCGCGCATCGTATCGCCGATGAACACGGGCTTGGGCATGACGAGCTTGTCGTAGCCGAGGTTGGCGACGAGCGTGCCGAGCGTCGTATCCCCCACCGACAGCCCGACCATCAGCGCGAAGGTGAAGGTGCCGTTGACGAGGATCTGCCCGAACTCGCTCGCCTTCGCCGCCTCCAGATCGAGGTGCAGCGGCTGCGGGTTATGCGTCATCGTCGAGAAGAGGAGATTGTCGGTCTCGGTGACGGTGCGGCGAATCTCATGCTCGATCCGGTCGCCGATCTGCCATTGGTCGAAATAGCGACCCGCCATGATTATTCTCCCGCCCGCTCGACCCGCGCGAGCAATGCGCCCTCGCTGACCTGCCCGCCGGTGGTGGCGTTCAGTTCGGCGACCGTCCCGTCGAATGGCGCGACGAGCGAATGCTCCATCTTCATCGCCTCGAGCGTGAGGAGCTTCTGCCCCTTCGTCACGCTGTCGCCCGCGGCGACCTCGACCGCGATCACCCGCCCAGGCATCGGGGAAAGGATCGCGCCGTCGGCGGCGGTGCCCGCGGCGGCGCCAGACACCCGCGCCGGGGCAGCGAGGAACGACAGGCCGTCGTCATTGACCGCCACGCCGTCGTCGACCGGCTCGGCGACGACCGGCGCGTTGCGCCAGTCGGCGGGCAGATCGACGACATGCGCGCGCCCGTCGACATTGACCGCGGTGCGCAGATTGGTCGCGGCATTGAGGCGGAAGCCGATCGCGCCGCGCCACGGCTCGCGCTGCGACGCGCCGAGCAGATCGCCGTCCTCGGGCGAGACCAATGTCGGCTCGCCGTAATATTCCTGCACCAGCAACGCGGCCGCCGCTTGCTTGAGCATATCGTCGGTCGGCTCGGCCGGGGGGAGCAAGGCATCGCCCTTGGCGGCGATGAACCCGGTGTCGATCCGCCCGGCGCGGAAATCCTTGTCGTCGAGCGCGCGCCACAGGAACGGCGCGTTGGTCTTGACCGGGAAGATGTCGGTCGCGGCACAGGCCCGCGCCAATGCCTCGCACGCTTCCTCGCGGGTTTCCTCGTGGACGACGATCTTGGCGATCATCGGATCGTAGAAGCCGGTGATCTCCGCGCCCTCATAGACCCCGGTTTCGAGCCGCACACCCTCATGCTCGCGGAAGATCTCCAGCCGCCCGGTCGAGGGCAAAAACCCCTTCGCCGGGTCCTCGGCATAGAGCCGCGCTTCCATCGCCCAGCCGTTGATCGACAGCTCATCCTGCTGCTTGGGCAGAGGCTCGCCGCTCGCGACGCGGAGCTGCCATTCGACCAGATCGACCCCGGTGATCTCCTCGGTCACCGGATGCTCGACCTGCAGCCGGGTGTTCATCTCCATGAACCAGATGCCGTCGGCGCGGAGCCCGCTCGAGGCGTCGGCGATGAACTCGATCGTCCCCGCGCCGACATAATCGACCGCGCGCGCCGCCTTGACCGCCGCGTCGCAGATCGCCGCGCGCGTCGCCGGGTCCATGCCGGGGGCGGGGGCTTCCTCGATCACTTTCTGGTGGCGGCGCTGGAGCGAGCAATCGCGCTCGAACAGATGGACGACATTGCCGTGGCTGTCGCCGAACACCTGCACCTCGATATGCCGCGGCGAGAGGATATATTTCTCCAGCAGCACGCGATCGTCGCCGAACGACGATGCCGCCTCGCGCTGGCATGACAGCAGGGCGTCGGCGAAGTCGGCCGCCGCATCGACCTTGCGCATCCCCTTGCCGCCGCCGCCGGCGACCGCCTTGATCAGCACCGGATAGCCGATCGCATCGGCCTCGGCCTTGAGCCGATCGGGGTTCTGGTCGTCGCCGAGATAGCCGGGGGTGGTGGGGACGCCGGCTTGCTGCATCAGCCGCTTGGCGGCGTCCTTCAGCCCCATCGCGCGGATGCTGGCGGGTTTCGGCCCGACCCACACCAGCCCGGCGGCGATCACCGCCTCGGCGAAATCGGCGTTTTCGGAGAGGAAGCCATAGCCGGGGTGGATCGCCTCCGCCCCGGTCGCCTTGGCCGCTGCGATGATGTGTTCGCCGACGAGATAGCTTTCGCGCGCCGGCGAGGGGCCGATATGCACCGCCTCGTCGGCCATGCGGACGTGGAGCGCGCGGGCGTCGGCGTCGGAATAGACCGCGACGGTGCGGATGCCCATCGTGCGCGCGGTGCGGATGACGCGGCAGGCGATCTCGCCGCGATTGGCGATGAGGAGCGACGTGATCATGCCGCGCACCCCGTCGTGCGCTGGCTCCAGGTGACGTTGAGCACCTTCCATGTCCCTCCTTCGCGCACCAGATCGAAATGATCATAGCCGCAGTGATGAATCTGCCCGTTGACCGCGACGGTATAGGGCGCCCAGACCATCGCGACGTTGCCGTCGATCTCGATCGCCGGGGTGCCGAGCCGTTCCTCGACCTTGTCGCCCGACGGCTTGAGCCGTGCGGCGAAATCGGCCCAGCGGAACGAGCGTACGCCGGGTTGCGCACCCTCGCTCGCGACGGTGGCGCTGCCTTCGGGGCGGGTTACGCCGAGCACCGCATTGCCGTCGCCCGTGCCGATCGCGCCGAGCAACGCCTGGATCGGCGCCATCACCGCTGCATCGTCGTTGGCGGGCGGCGGCAGCGCGGTGCCCTTGACGATCGGGGCGACGGGGGTGACCTGCAGCAGCAGGGCGAACAAGGGGGTGATCATCACCTCTCCCATCACATGCGGAATATGCCGAAGCGCGGCGCTTCGGGGATCGGGGCGTTGAGCGTCGCGGCGAGCGCGAGGCCGAGCACGTCGCGGGTCTGCGCGGGATCGATGATCCCGTCGTCCCATAGCCGCGCGGTGGCGTGCCACGGATTGCCCTCGTCCTCGTAACGCTGGCGGATCGGCGCCTTGAATGCCTCGGCCTGTTCGGGCGTCCAGCTCTCCGCATCGCGGTGGACGGTGGCGAGCACGCTCGCCGCCTGCTCGCCGCCCATCACGCTGATCCGGCTGTTGGGCCAGGTGAACAGGAAGCGCGGGCTATAAGCGCGGCCGCACATCCCGTAATTGCCCGCGCCGAAGCTGCCGCCGATCAGCACGGTGATCTTGGGCACGGTGGCGGTGGCGACCGCGGTGACCAGCTTGGCGCCGTGCTTGGCGATCCCCTCCGCCTCATACTTTCCGCCGACCATGAAGCCGGAGATGTTCTGGAGGAACAGCAACGGGATGCGCCGCTGGCACGCCAGCTCGATGAAATGCGCGCCCTTCACCGCGGATTCGCTGAACAGCACGCCGTTGTTGGCGAGGATCGCGACCGGCAGCCCCCAGATATGCGCGAAGCCGCACACCAGGCTGGTGCCGTAGAGCGCCTTGAACTCGTGGAATTCGCTGCCGTCGACCAGCCGCGCAATCACCTCATGCACGTCATAAGGCGCGCGGACGTCCTGCGGGATAACGCCGTACAATTCCTCGGCTGCGAATTTGGGTGCGCGCGGGGTCTGGCGGTTGACCGTCGCGGGCGTCTCGGGCTGGAGCGTCGCGACGATATCACGGACGATCGTCAGCGCATGTTCGTCATTCTCGGCGACATGATCGACCACCCCCGATTTGCGGCCGTGGGTCTCCGCGCCGCCCAGCTCCTCGGCGGAGATTTCCTCGCCCGTCGCCGCCTTCACCAAAGGCGGGCCGGCGAGGAAGATCGTGCCCTGATTGCGCACGATCACCGTCTCGTCGGACATCGCCGGGACATAGGCGCCGCCCGCGGTGCAGCTCCCCATCACGCAGGCGATCTGCGGGATGCCCTTGGCCGACATATTGGCCTGGTTGAAGAAGATCCGCCCGAAATGCTCGCGATCGGGGAATACCTCGGCCTGATGCGGCAGGTTCGCCCCGCCCGAATCGACGAGATAGATGCACGGCAGCCGGTTCTGCTCGGCGATCTCCTGCGCGCGCAGGTGCTTCTTGACCGTGAGGGGATAATAGGTCCCGCCCTTCACCGTCGCGTCGTTGCACACGATCATGCACTGGCGCCCCGAGACGCGGCCGATCCCGGCGATCATCCCCGCGCCCGGCACCTCGCCGTCATAGAGATCGCAGGCGGCGAGCTGGCCGATCTCGAGGAACGGCGAGCCCGGATCGAGCAGCCGCTCGACGCGATCGCGCGGCAGCAATTTGCCGCGCGCGGTGTGGCGCTCGCGGCTACGCGCGTTGCCGCCGAGCGCCGCCTTGGCGACATCCGCGCGCAGCCGCTCGACCAAGGCGCGATTATGCGCGTCATTGGCGCGGAAGTCGGCGCCGTCCGGCGACAGCTTGGTGTCGAGGACGGGGGCGCTCACGCCGCGCCCACCAGTTCGCGGCCGACCAGCATGCGGCGGATCTCGTTGGTCCCGGCGCCGATATCGAGCAATTTGGCGTCGCGCCAATAGCGTTCGACCGGCCAGTCCTTGGTGTAGCCCGCGCCGCCCAAAGCCTGGATCGCCTCGCCCGCCACTTTCACCGCGCTTTCCGAGGCGAGCAGGATCGCGCCCGCCGCGTCGAACCGCGTGGTGCGCCCGGCATCGCACGCCTTGGCGACGGTATAGACGTAAGCGCGCGCCGAATTGAGCGCGACATACATGTCCGCCACCTTGGCCTGCATCAGCTGGAACGCGCCGATCGGCTTGCCGAACTGCTTGCGCTCCCGGACATAGGGCAGGACGACATCGAGGCACGCCTGCATGATGCCGAGCTGGATCCCCGACAGCACGACGCGCTCGTAATCGAGCCCGCTCATCAACACGCCGACCCCGCCATTCTCCGGCCCCATGACATTCTCGTCGGGGACGAAACAATCGTCGAACACCAGTTCGGCGGTCGGCGAGCCGCGCATCCCGACCTTCTCGATCTTCTGCCCGATCGAGAAGCCGGGGAAATCCTTCTCGATCAGGAAGGCGGTGATCCCGCGCGACCCGGCGTCGGGGGAGGATTTGGCATAGACGACGAGGGTGTCGGCATAGGGCGCGTTGGTGATCCAGAATTTGGTGCCGTTGAGCCGCCAGCCGCCGTCGACGCGGGTCGCCTTGAGCTTCATCGACACCACGTCGGATCCGGCCGACGCCTCCGACATCGCGAGGCTGCCGACATGTTCGCCCGAGACGAGCTTGGGGAGATATTTCGCCTTCTGCTCCTCATTGCCCCAGCGGCGGATCTGGTTGACGCACAGATTGGAATGCGCGCCATAGCTCAAGCCGACCGAGGCCGAGGCGCGGCTGACTTCCTCGCAGGCGAGGACATGTTCGAGATAGCCGAGGCCGAGCCCGCCATATTCTTCCTCGACGGTGATGCCGTGGAGCCCGAGCGCGCCCATTTCGGGCCACAGATGGCGGGGGAAGGAATCGTCGGCGTCGATCGATGCCGCGATCGGCGCGATCCGGTCGCTGGCGAAACGCCGCGTCGTCTCTCGGATCATGTCGGCGGTCTCGCCGAGTGAATGCAGGTCTTCCACGCTTCTAACCTCTCCGCCCAGAATGCGCCTTTGTTTACCCGCCCCAAGCGCGCGAGGAAAATTGAAAGGTGGCGCGGCACATTATAGATGGCATCTATGATAGACCGCTATCTGCTGCGCTATTTCCTCGCGGTGATCGATCAGGGCAATTTCTCGCGCGCCGCCGCGTCGTGCAATGTCTCGCAGCCGACGCTCTCGGCGGGGGTCGCCAAATTGGAGGCGTCGCTCGGGCGGCAATTGTTTACCCGCAGCAACCGCCGCGTCGCGCTGACCGAGGCGGGCGCGCGGCTGGTGGCGCGTGCGCGGCGGATCGAGGCGGAATTCCTCCAGGCCGAGCGCGAGGCGGGGGCGGCGCGCGCGGCAGGGCGGCTGCGCCTCGGGATTCTCTCCAGCACCCCGACGCGCTGGACCGCCGATTTCGTCGCGGCCTTGCCGCGCGATGCGGGCGAGGTCGAGCTGGTCGAGGGGCGCGAGCGCGAATTGATCGACCGGCTGACCCGCGGGCGGATCGACGCCGCGCTGACGATCGTGCGCGGCAACCCGCGCTTCGCGGCGCGGGTGCTGTTCGAGGAGCCGTATCTGCTCGCGCTTTCCGCGGCTCATCCGCTGAGCGCGCGCGAATTGCTCGCGGCGGAGGAACTGGTCGACGAGCCGATGATCGTCCGCCGCCAGTGCGAATTGCTCGGCGAGACGAGCCGGCATTTCACCGCACGCGGGGTGCGGCCGTTCTTTCCGGCACGCACCACCAGCGACGACCGCGCGCGCGCGCTGGTGGCGGCTGGGCTCGGGATCACCGTCGCGCCGGCGTCGTTCGGCGGCGAAGGGGTGGTGATGCGCCCGCTCGCGGAGTTCGATCACCGGCGCGAGATCGGCTTGCTCGCGAGCGACGCGGCGTTGCTGGCGCATCCGCTGCTCGAACGCCTCGCAGATGGGGTTGCCGCTCCCGCTCCCTGATTTACGTCATTCCCGCGAAGGCGGGAATCCATTCTCGCAGGTCAGCGAAAGAGTCGGTCCGCCAGCCAGAATGGATCCCCGCCTGCGCGGGGATGACGGGGGCGCGACGGCTTATCCGATATCGCTTTGCGCGATCGGGACGATCTTGATCTCGACGCGGCGGTTCTGCGCGCGGCCTTCCTCGGTTTCGTTGGAGGCGATCGGCTGGGTCATCCCGAAGCCGCGCGTCGCGACGCGCGCCGCCTGCACCCCGCGCGATTCGAGATAGAGCGCCACCGCCGCCGCGCGCCGCTCCGACAAGGTCTGGTTATACGCCGCGCTGCCGGTCGAATCGGTATGGCCGTAGACGTCGATATAGGTGCGATTGTTCTGCGCGTCGGACAGCACCCCCGCAACCTTGTCGAGCGTCTGCTGGAAGCGCGGCTCGACCGTCGCGCTATTATGCGCGAAATTCACCCCCGACGGGATGTTGAGCAGCAGATCGTCGCCCTGGCGGACGACCTGTACGTCGGTGCCCGCGGTGCGCTGGCGCAACTCGCGCTCCTGCTTGTCCATATAGGCGCCGATCGCCGCGCCGGCGATCCCACCGAGCCCGGCGCCGACGATCTTCTCGGTGCGATCGTGCCGCCCGCCGACCAGATCGCCGAGCAGATAGCCGCCGAGCGCACCGCCGATCCCGCCGATCGCGGTCTTGGAAATGCGTTGCTGCCCGGTCTCCGGGTCGGTGGTGCAGGCGGCGGTCGTCGCGACGAGCGCGACGAGCGCGGCGCCAGCGGCGATCCTGGAACGAACGAACATAACGATCCCCTTGTTCGATATGAGCGGAGACAACCGCGATTGCCGGTGCTTGTTCCGTAGCCGTGATGAACAGATGCTGATGATCACCGGTTGTCGTCACAGCATTTTACCGCCAAAGATGGTCCCGAGACCATGCAACCGCCGTTCCCCTGGATCGACGTCCTGATCATCCTCGCGCTGGTGGCGCTGAACGGCGTGTTCGCGATGAGCGAGCTGGCGATCGTCTCCGCGCGCAAGGCGCGGCTCGAGGCGATGGCGCGTACCGGCCGCCCCGGCGCGCGTGCCGCGATCGCGCTCGCCGCCGATCCGGGCAAGTTCCTCTCCACCGTCCAGATCGGCATCACGCTGATCGGCATCGTCGCCGGCGCCTATTCGGGCGCGAGCCTCGGCCACCCCACCGCGGCGCGGCTCGAGGCGCTGGGGCTGGGGCATAACGCGGCGGAAAACCTCGGCTTCGCCTTGGTCATCGGCCTCACCACCTTCGCCTCGCTGATCGTCGGCGAGCTGGTGCCGAAACAGATTGCGTTGCGCTCGCCCGAGCCGATCGCGGTGGTGATGGCGGTGCCGATGACGTGGCTGGCGCGGCTCACCAAGCCGGTCGTGTGGCTGCTCGATTCGACCAGCCGGCTCGTCTTCCGCCTGCTCGGGCTGAGCCGCGACAGCGAGGATCAGGTCACCGCCGAGGAGCTCCACCTGATCGTCGCCGAAGCCTCCAAATCGGGCGTGATCGAGGAGCATGAGCGCTCGATCATCTCCGGCGTGGTGCGGCTCGCCGATCGCCCGGTGCGCGAGGTGATGACCCCGCGCACCGAGGTCGACTGGCTCGATGCCGGGCTCGACGATGCCGCGATCCGCGCGCGGCTGCTGGAGACGACGCACAGCCGGCTGCCGGTCGCCGAAGGGTCGATCGACGCGGTGATCGGGGTGGTGCAGGCGCGCGACATCGCCGCGGCATTGTTCCGCGGCGAGGTGCTCGATCTGGCCCGGCTGGTGCGCAAGGCGCCGGTGGTGGTCGACCAGATCGACGCGATGGACGCGCTCGACGCATTGCGCCGCGCCGAAGTGCCGATGGCGCTGATCCATGACGAATACGGCCATTTCGAAGGGATCGTCACGCCGGCTGATCTGCTCGCGGCGATCGCGGGCGAATTCGCCTCGGACGCCGATCTGGAGGACGGTCCCTCGATCGTCGAGCGCGACGACGGCTCGCTGCTCGTCGCGGGCACTGCGGCGGCGGACGTGCTGGCGGAGCGGCTCGGGATCGATCTGCCGGAGGATCGCGATTACGCCACCGTCGCCGGGCTCGCGCTCGCGGTGCTGCGCCGGCTGCCCGCGGAAGGCGAGAGCTTCGTCGAACAGGGCTGGCGGTTCGAAGTGGTCGATCTCGACGGGCGACGGATCGACAAATTGCTCGTCAGCCGCACGGCGGACTAGCGGCTCAACCTCCGTTCGCCCTGAGCTTGTCGAAGGGCTGCACTTCTTTTCCGCGGAAGAAAAGGACAGGGCTTCGACAAGCTCAGCCCGAACGGGGAGGGGACGTGTGCCCTATCCCGCGTTGCGCGCCATGATCGCGGCGAACCCGGCTTCCATCTCGTCGATCGTGCGGCGCGCGATCGGATGTTCCAGCGCGCGCTCGAAATAATGCGCGACCCGCGGGTGCGCCTTCACCCTCTCCCATGTCCCCGCCATCGGATCGATGATCCGCGCCAGGGCCAGTATCGGCACCAGGGCGCAATCCGCCGGGGTCGGGGTTGTCGCCGGGGCGTCCGGGATCAATTTCTCGATCGCGTCGAGCCCCTTTTCGATCGTCGCGCGCGCGGCGGCGACGACATCGGGGGCGTCGCCCATGCGGAAGACGAGATGGACCATCAGCGGACGCAGCCCGACCCCGACCTCGCCGATCGCCAGCGAGACGAGTTCGCGCGTGCGGGCGCGGGCCAGCGGGTCGGTGGGAAGCAGCGCGGGGCCGTCGAGCGTGTCGTCGAAATAGCCGACGATCGCGGCCGATTCGCACAAATGCCCGCCGTCGTCGAGCGCGAGCACCGGGACGCGCCCCATCGGGCTGATCGCCTGGAATTCGGGGGATTGCATCTGCCCGCCGAGCGGGGGCTTGACCGCAATCTCATGCCCCTTGGCGCGCGCCGCCATCAGCACGCGCTGGACGAAGGGAGACGCGGTCGACCCGTAGATATGCATGGCATTCCTCTCCTTCGTTATTGTGCGGCGCCGGACCGTTCCCCGCCCGGCCTCCCATCTGGATATGCTCGTGGGAGGCCGGGTGGGGGAGCGCGCCGGTGCCGTACATGCGGTGAAACCGCGTTTTGCTAACGGCGCTCAGACGATACCGAGCGCCTGCCGGTAGGTTTCGAGCAGCGCGTCCGCCTCGTCGCGGTGATGCTTTTCCATCTTACGCAAACGGATGATCGCGCGCATCGTCTTGGCGTCGAAGCCGGTCGACTTGGCTTCGGCATAGACGTCGCGGATATCGTCCGCGAACGCCTTCTTCTCCTCCTCCAGCCGCTCGATACGCTCGATGAACAGGCGCAGTTGCTCGGCGGAAACATTGTCGGTCATGAATCACTCCAAAATCTGTCCGCGCGGATTAGGGAGCGGGCGTCTGCGCGACAACCCCGTGATGCATGACGAATGCGACATGTTCGAGCCGCGTCACATCCTCCAGCGGGGAAGCGTCAACCGCGATGATGTCGGCGCGCTTGCCGGGGACGATCGCGCCCAGGTCGTCGCGCCCCAGCGCGTCGGCGGCGGAGACGGTCGCGGCGCGGATCGCGGCGGCGGGGGTCATCCCGGCCTTGACCAAAAGCGCGAATTCCTTGGCATTGTCGCCGTGCTTGGAGACTCCGGTGTCGGTGCCGAACGCGACCTTCACCCCGGCGGCGATCGCCTTCTTGTGGCTCGCCATCGCCGCGGCGGCGGCGGCCTCGGCCTTGGGGATCGTATTGGCGGGGAGCGCGCCGCTGCGCGCCTGCTGCACCGCGGTGACCGGGGCGATCATCGTCGGGACAAGATAGGCGCCCTTGGCCTTGAACAGCTTGATCGCCTCGTCGTCGAGGAACGAGCCGTGCTCGATCGTGTCGACCCCGGCCTCGAGCGCGGCCTTGGTTCCCTCGGCGGCGTGGCTGTGCGCGGCGACCTTGCGCCCGAAGCCGTGCGCGGTGTCGATGATCGCGCGCATCTCCTCCGGCGTCATCGCGCGGCCGAGCCCGCCGGCGACGTTCGACAGCACGCCCCCGGTCGCGGCGAATTTGATCACCTGCGCACCGAGCCCGACCTGCGCGCGCACCGCGCGGCGGCAATCGTCCGGCCCGTCGCAGGTGTTGATCTGGTGCTGGTGGACCGCATCGGCCCATTCCTCGGCCAGCCCGTTCATCCCGTCGCCGTGCCCGCCGGTGATCGAGATCATATTGCCGGCGTTGACGATCGACGGCCCCTCGACATCGCCGCGCTCGATCGCGTCGCGCAGCGCGCGGACGCCGCGCGGGCTGCCGCCGAGATCGCGCACCGTGGTGAAGCCGGCGTCGAGCGTCTTGCGCGCGTTGACCACCGCCATCATCATGTCGTCGGCGTCGTCCTGGTTGAGCCGCGCGAGCCGCGCGCGCATCGGATCGCCGCCGATCCCCCAGAGGTGGACGTGGAGATCGATCAGCCCCGGCAAGACGAATTTGTCGCGCAGCTCGATCAGATTGGCATTGGCCGCGGGCACCGCGAAGCCGTCGCGCACCTCGGCGATCACCCCGTCGCGGATGATGATCGTGCTGTTGCCGCGCGGCGCCTCGCCCGGCCGGTCGAGCAGCGCGCCGGCGTGGATATAGGTGATCTTCGTCGGTGCGGTGGTCTGCGCGACGGCGGGCGCCGCGGTGGTGACCGCGAGCGCGATCAGCAACTTCCTCAACATTCCCCTCAAACTCCCGTTCGGCAGGGGATGCATCGGCGCATCCCTTCGTTGCCGAAGCAATGAGTTAGAGGAAAGCTGGCCGATTGGGCAAGCGCGTTGGCGGCTTCGTCACCCCCCGGTGGGTGCGGCGCTTAGCCGCGCGCATTCTTCGCGACGCTTTCCTCCATCCGGCGGAGCTGCTCCGGAGTTGCCTCCTGCTGGTGATGCGCCTTCCACTCGGCATAAGGCATGCCGTAGATCGCGGTCCGTGCCGCCTCGCGCTCGAGCGCGCCGGCCTCGCCGATCCAGTCGGACAGGCAGTTGCGGCAGAAGCCCGCCAGCCCCATCAGATCGACGTTCTGCGCGTCGTCGCGATGCCGCAGGTGGCGGACCAGTCGGCGAAAGGCCGCCGCAGCGGTGGCGTCGTCGATCGCATCGATCGGGTCCATATTCTTGCTCCACGGTTGATCGGTCATGATTAGGCTTTAGGGTCGCATCCGAAATCCCGCGCAAGCGGGATTTTCGGTGCGGCACCGGCCCGCTCCCCCAACATTAATCCAACCGCCCGATCGGGACGAGGAGCCAGATGACGAAAGCGATCAACCCGCGTAGCCGCAAGGTTCGGATACTTGCGACCCTCGGGCCGGCGAGCAACACGCCAGAGATGATCGCTGCGCTGTTCGAGGCGGGGGCGGATGCCTTTCGCATCAACATGAGCCACGGCGATCAGGAATCGAAGATTCCGGTGATCGCGGCGATCCGCGGGCTGGAGAAGCGCTTCGGCCGTCCCACCACGATCCTCGCCGATCTGCAGGGCCCCAAGCTGCGCGTCGGGCGCTTTGCCGGCGGGCGGGTGATGCTCGAAACCGGGGCGACCTTCGTCCTCGATCGCGACACCGCGCCCGGCGACGCGACCCGCGTCGAACTGCCGCACCGCGAGATTTTCGCGGCGATCGAGCCGGGCGCGCGATTGTTGCTCGACGACGGCAAATTGGTGCTGCGCGTCGTGGAGCATGATGCCGATCGCATCGTCACCACCGTCGAGGTCGGCGGCGCGCTCAGCGACAGCAAGGGGCTCAACGTCCCAGACGTGGTGGTGCCGATGGCGGCGCTGACCGTGAAGGATCGCAGCGATCTCGCCTTCGCCTGCGAGCAGGGGGTGGACTGGATCGCTCTGTCGTTCGTCCAGCGGCCCGAGGATCTCGCCGAGGCGCGGCGGCTGATCGGCGGCAAGGCAGCGCTGCTCGCCAAGATCGAGAAGCCCGCGGCGATCGAGCGGCTCGAGGAGATCGTCGAGATGTGCGACGGGGTGATGGTCGCGCGCGGCGATCTCGGGGTCGAGCTGCCGCCGCAATCGGTGCCGCCGTTGCAGAAGCGCATCGTCGAGGTGTCGCGCCGGATGGGCCGCCCGGTGGTGGTGGCGACGCAGATGCTCGAATCGATGATCAAATCGCCGTCGCCGACCCGCGCCGAAGTGTCCGACGTCGCCACCGCGATCTACGACGGGGCGGATGCGATCATGCTCTCGGCGGAAAGCGCCGCAGGGGATTGGCCGATCGAATCGGTCGCGATGATGAATGCGATCGGCGAGGCGGTGGAGCGCGATCCGATGCACGGCGAACGCGTCCATTTCACCGAGACGCGCCCCGATCCCACCACCGCCGATGCCTTGGCCGAGGCGGCCAAGAGCATCGCGCGCACCGTATCGGCCAAGGCGGTGATCTGTTTCACCACCTCGGGCTCGACCGCGCGGCGCATCGCGCGCGAGCGTACGCCGGTGCCGCTGCTCGTCCTCACCCCGAAGATGGAGACCGCGCGACGGCTCGGCCTCCTGTGGGGCGCGCATGCGGTGCATACCCGCGACGTCGAATCGTTCGAGGAGATGGTCGCCAAGTCGAAGCGCATGGCGCTGCGCCACCGCATCGCCGCCGCGGGGGACAGCGTGGTGGTGATGGCCGGCGTCCCGTTCCGCACGCCCGGATCGACCAACGTGCTCCATGTCGTGCGGCTGATCGGCGACGAATTGAAGGGGCATGACGGGTAAGGGCCCGGTTGAAAATGCGGTTTCGCCGCATTGCGCGGTACGGCCCGCTCCTACTCCTCCCCTGAAAGGGGAGGGGGACCAGCCGAAGGCTGGTGGAGGGGTATTGGCCCCAGGCGATGACGCCCGCGGCTTCCACCCCTCCACCGTTGCTGCGCAACGGTCCCCCTCCCCCTCCGGGGGAGGAATGGCAGTCACCCCCCGAACGCCTTGGTCAGCCCGACGAACACCCCGCGCCGCGGGCCATATTGCGGCGCGCCGACGCCCACACCGGTGCCGTCGCGGATCTCATATTTATGGTCGGCGAGGTTGATCACATCGACCCGCACGTCGAGGTTCGGCCCCGCGAAATGGTGGCTCGCGGTCAGGTTGACCTGCGCATAGCCGGGGAGATGCCCGCCATTGGGGATCGACGTCCCGTCGGCCAGCACGGGGGTGGTGCGCAGCCCCGAGCCATAGATCATCGACCCGCCCAGTGCGCTTCCCGCGAGGATGCCGTGCTTGAACGAATAGGTCAGCCCGGCCGACCCGGTATAGGTCTGGTCGTGATCGAGGAAGATATAGTGATTGTTGATATAGGCGAGCTCGTCGGGCGCGAAGCTGAACTGGCTTGAGACGATCTGCCGCCCCTTGGCGCGCGCCACCGCGAAATTGGCGTAGAGGTTCCACGGCCCGCGCATATAGGTCGCGTTCGCCTCGACCCCGCCGATCCGACCCTTGGCATAATTGAACGGCGTGAGGATGATCGGCGCGCCGAACTGCCCCTCATCGAGCAGATTTTCCGAGATGCGGTAGTAAGCGTCGACGCCATAGGTGAAATAGGCGCTCGGCTTGGCCTGGAAGCCGACGTCGAAATAATGCTGCCGCTCGGAGAAGGGGGTGGTGTCGTCCTGGACGACCGGCGCGGCGCTGGTGCCGGCGAATTTGGCGATGCTGGTCGAGGAGACCAATTCGAACGGCGGCGGGACGAAATAGCGCGCATAGCCGATATGCGCGGTCAGCGTGTCGTTGGGCTGCCACACCAGATTGGCGCGCGGGCTGAGCTGCTGCTCGGTGCGGAACGCCGCATAGCGATCGTAGCGCGCGCCGAGGTTGAGCGTCAGCGTCGGCCCGAGCTTCCATTCGTCCTGCAGATAGGCGCTGAACGTGGTGGCGTTGCTCGCGCTATCGTCGACGATCGAGACCGGCTCGCCGGCCTGTGCGCCGGTATCATCGACCGGGAAGACATGGGTGGTCGTGTCGCTGGTGCTGTGATCGTGGATCAGCAGCACGCCGCCGCGCAAGGTGTGCGAGGCACCGAGGTGATAGACCGCGTCGACCTGCCCGCCGATCGCCAGATCCTGCTTGAATGCCGCCTGCGCCTGGCCGTTGAACAGCAATTCGCCGAGCACGTCGGGGCGGTAGCGCAGCGAGGAATAACGCGCGAACAGCGATGCCTGGATCGTCAGCGGCTCGTCGTCGTGGAGCCAGCTCAGCTGGCCGAAGGCGGTCCGCTCGAGCTGGCGCTCGTCGAGCTTTTCGCTGGGATAGGCCGATTGCCCGCCCACCGTCCACGTCCCGTCGGGCTGGAGCCCCGCGGGGTTGGGGATCTGGAACCATTGGTTCGAATAGCCCCCGACAAACGACACGCGATTGTGATCGTTCAGGATATGATCGACATAGGCGAAGGCCTGATATTGATCGGTATTGTCGTGGATCGGGGTGGATCGCCCGTCGACGCTCTCGATCCCCAGCGCATCGTGGCGATAATCGCCCGAGACGAAGTAATTGGTCTGCCCGCTCGACCCGCCATAGGTGAAGCTCGGCTCGATCGTGTCGTGGCTGCCGCCGTAGATCGACATCGTGCCGCCGTTGGAGAACATCCCGCTCTTGGTCGTGATGTCGATGATCCCCGCGCTGCGCAGGCCATATTGCGCCGGCAGCGCGCCGGTCAGCAGATCGACCTTGCTGACCAGCCGCGGCGACAGCGTCTGGCCGAACACCGCCAGCCCCTCGGGCAGCACGGTGCCGTTGATGCGATATTGCAGCCCGTTGTGATCGTCGCGGACGTGGAACTGGCCGAAGCCGTCCTGCACCACCCCGGGCAGTTGCAACAGGATCTGGTTGAACTGCTGGTTGTCGCCGCCGGGCAGCGCCTTGATCGCGGCGGTGTCGATGCCATAGCTGGTCGCGCCGAGGCTTGGCTGGATATGCGCGCGCGCTTCGTCGAGCCGCTTCGCGGTGACGACGACGTCCTTGGGCGCCGCGGGGCCGGCGTCGGTCGCGTCGGCCGGCGGGGGATTGTCCGCGGCATAAGCGGACGAGGCGGTGGAAAGCGCGAGGAAAGCGATACCGGAAAGCAATCTGGGCCGCATGACGACTCCATGATATAAGATAACATTTCCCGGTAAGAGGTGGCGCTAAGCCTTCTTCGGCCCGATTGCAAGTGCTTCTGCGCTAAATGGCGAAGCCCAGCGCGCGGAGATCGGCGCGCAATCGCTCGGCGCCGGTGAACAGCAACGCATGCATCCCAACAGCCGCCGCGCCGTCGACATTGGCCTGGCGGTCGTCGACGAACACCGCATCCTGCGCGGCCAGCCCGAATCGGTCGAGCGCGAGGTGGTAGATCGCGGCGTCGGGCTTCATCAGCCGCTCCTCGCCGGAAACGACGATATCGCGGAAGCGATCGAACATCGCGGCTTCCTGCGCGCGGAACGGCGGGAAGAATTCGTGGCTGAAATTGGTGATCGCGAACAGCGGCACGCCGGCCGAATCGAGATCGCCGACCAATTCGGGCATCCCCGGCATTGGCCCCGGGATCTGCTCCGAGAAGCGCGGTCCCCAGGTCGCGATCAGCGCGGCATGATCGGGGAAACGCGCGGTCAGCTCCGCCGAGGTGTCGGCGAAGGCGCGGCCCATATCGTGCTGGAAATGCCATTCGCGCGTGCAGATGTCGCGCAGGAACACGTCAAGCGCCTCATCATCGGGGATGAGGCGCCGATACAGGACCCGCGGGTCCCAATCGTACAGGACGTGGCCGACGTCGAAGATGACGCTGCTGGGATGCGGCATCGTCTCGCGTCGACCGGCAATCAGGGCTGGATCAGCCCTGACGCGCCTTGAAGCGGCGATTCGTCTTGTTGATGACGTAGGTACGGCCGCGGCGACGGATCACGCGGTTATCGCGATGCCGGTCCTTGAGCGACTTCAGGCTATTGCGGATCTTCATGGTGGATTCGCTTCTTGAAAATAGGTTCTCGTGAAAGCGTGGCCGCCTAGTGCCGAGGGCCTTGCAAGTCAAGCCGGAGCGCGCGAGACGAGGCCGATAACAGGGCTTTTGGCCGATACGAAGGATTCGGGCATGCGTAAGATGGTCGTCGCGATGGTGGTGGGGCTCGGCGCCGCCGGGCTGGCGGGGTGCGCGACCGCGCCGACCAGCTTCCCGGTGCAGGTATCGCGCTATCATTATGATGCGATGGCGACGCGCGGCACGATCACCGTCGAGCCGCTCCCCGGCGGCACCGTCGCGAGCATCGAATATAAGACCTATGCCGCGGCGGTGGAGGCCGAATTGCTCCGCCAGGGCTTCACCAGCCCGCCGCCCGGGACGCGCGGTGAGTATCTCGCCACCGTCGCCTTCACCCGCGCCGAGCGTCCGCTGCCGCCCAAGCGTTCTCCGTTCACGATCGGAATCGGCGGCGGATCGTTCAGCGGCGGGCGCGGCGGCGGGGTCGGGCTCGGCGGCGGGGTGAGCTTCCCGGTCGGCGGCGGGGGCGAGCGCGTCGGGATCGTCACCGAGCTGTCGGTGCGCATCCGCCACGGCGCCGACGCGGTGTGGGAAGGGCAGGCGCAGTCGCTGACCGACACCAGCGCCCCCAATGCCGACGTCCAGGCGATCTCGGCGCGGCTCGCACATGCGCTGTTCACGGGGTTCCCCGGCGAGAGCGGGCGGACTATCGAGGTGAAATGACCCTCAGCATCAATTCCGCCTTCGACGGCGGCAATATCCGCGTCATCGGGCAGGACGGCGATCGTATCGATCTGGAGATCGTCAACGATCACCTGTCCGATTTCTATCAATGGTTCTATTTCCGCGTCGCGGGGCTGGCCGGACGGCAGGTGACCTTCCGCATCGTCAATGCCGCGGGCTCGGCCTACCCGTTCGGCTGGCCGGGTTATCAGGCGCGCGTCTCGACCGATCGCCGCCAATGGCGGATGATCCCGACGCGTTACGCGCATGGCGCGCTCGAATTCGACTGGACCGGCGACGCGCAGGTCGCCTGGTTCGCCTATTTCGCGCCCTATACGATGGAGATGCACGCCGATCTGATCGCGCGTATCGCGGCCAGGCCGGGGGTCGTCCATCGCGAACTCGGCCTCAGCCTCGACGGCCAGCCGATCGATTATTTCCGCGTCGGCAGCGGCGCCAGGCAGGTGTGGCTCTATGCCCGCCAGCATCCCGGCGAATCGATGGCCGAATGGTGGATGGACGGCGCGCTCGATTGGCTGACCAGCGATGCCGCGCGCGATCTGCTCGCCAAGGCGACCGTCCATGTCGTCCCCAACATGAACCCGGACGGCACCCGCCGCGGGCATCTGCGCACCAATGCCGCGGGGGTGAACCTCAACCGCGAATGGCATGCCCCGACCGCCGAGCGCAGCCCCGAGGTATTGTGCGTCCTCAAGGCGATGGACGAAACCGGGGTCGATTTCGCGATCGACGTCCACGGCGACGAGGCGATCGCCGCCAATTTCATCGCCGGGTTCGAGGGCATCCCGTCATGGACCGACGCGCACGGCGAGAAATTCTACGAATTCGGCCGCCGGCTCGCCGCCGCCACTCCCGATTTCCAGACCGAGAAGGGCTATGAGAAATCGGCGCCCGGCAAGGCCAATCTGTCGATGTCGACCAACCAGCTCGCCGAGCGCTTCGGCGCGGTATCGGTGACGCTGGAAATGCCGTTCAAGGATCATGCGGTGAATGCCGACCCGGTGTTCGGCTGGAGCCCGGAACGGTCGCGCGGCCTTGCCGTCTCGTGCCTCGAGACGCTGGCCGGCATGATCGACGGGATCTGACGCGATGGAGCTGCGCGAGGGCGGGCTGGGCGATGCGCGGGTCCGCGCGCTGATCGAACTGCACCTCGCCGAAGCGCGCGGCTCGACCCCGGCGGACAATGCGCATGCGCTGGGCGCGGCGGCGCTCGATCGCCCCGACATCAGCTTCTGGGCGATGTGGGAGGGGGAGGCATTGCTCGGTATCGGCGCGTTGCGCGCGCTCGATGCGGGACACGGCGACCTCAAATCGATGCGCACCGCGCCGGCGCATCTGCGCCGCGGGGTGGGGCGGGCGATGCTCGCGCACCTCATCGCGCTGGCGCGGTCGCGCGGCTATACGCGGGTCAGCCTCGAAACGGGGACGGCGCCGATGTTCGACGCCGCGAACCGGATGTACGAGGCGGCGGGGTTCGTCGATTGCGCGGCTTACGGGGGTTATCCCGCGAGCCCGCACAATCGGTTCATGACGCTGGAATTGTAGCGATCATAGTTCGTAGGTCGGCGTGGCATCATCGTCGGGCATCGGAGGGTAGACGATTGGCTTGTCGCCAAAATATTGGCGGACGATAAGCTCGCGTCGATCGAAATCATACAAATCTTCCTCGCTCATTTCATCAGGATAGTTGAATTTTGCGGTAAATTTGCCCTTTTCGATAAGGTACTCGATCTCGGCCCAGCGCAGATCGGAATCCTGAGCCTCCCAAAGATCGTACAACACGCTGCCGAGGCTGTTCAGGTCAGGTGATCGATAGAGAATCTGATCGCCAAGGTTCTTATAAATCGACGGAGCGACGTACTCGCGATCGAGTTGCGCGTACAATAGGGTGGCGTGGAGAGGATATTCGGTATCCTCAGCAAGGAGGCTTCCGATCTCGGCGAGAAGGCGCTCGGTTTCATTATTTTGCATCGCTTTTCTTTCCGCTTTCGTTCGGGATCTGGATGCTGTGCTCCCGGTCATTGATTGTGAACCACGCGTTGATCAGGGATGGGCGCTGTGATTCTCCCTCATAAACCGGGACGATCCTAAACCAGACCCTTTTCCCTTCGGCCTTCGCACGTGCCCATTGATCTTCCATCGCGCGATAACGGCCGCGGTTCACTTTCGCGTCCTGCGCAAAGTGATTGAACGCGTCGGTCGGGCCGTTGAAGCGTGCGCCGACATAATGCCCACCATCATCGGTCGGCCGCCGGTCGGCGCCACCGGCACGGGCTTGCGCCGAGCGTGAGCGGCTCGGTTTTTTCGCCATGTCGACCTCGCCTGAAACCTCTCGCACCTTCGCATTGGGGTCGAGTTGGTAAGCATATCCATTGCGCACGATCGTAACGCGGTTGACGGGCTTGGTGATAACCGCTCTCGGCGTGCCCGCTCGCGCCCGGGTCGCGCGCCCATCTTGTTTCCGCTTTTCCGGAAGTCCCCAATCCCCGCTAGCGCCGCCACCGCCGAAGCCGCCGCCCCGCCGCCGGTAAATCCGCCACCGTCCCAGCGCTGTGCGAAAAAATTTCCAGTCCCGGCAAAGGTGAAGCGTCCGGTCCGTGGGTCGTGCCACGGATTGAACTTGACCTCCCTGCCGTCTGCGCCGCGCGCAACCGGCCACCTCCCGGTCCGCATCCACACCACAAAGGCGCGCCGGCGCTCGCTCTCGATATTGTCGATCATCTATGCCCCCGCTGCTTCGAGCGGCGAGAACATTTGGAGAACATTCTCCAACAAGTCAATTGTTCTGGTCGTGTCCAACGCGCCTTTTTCCGCGGCTTTCGCTCTGCTAGCAGGCAAAGATGAGCAATTCCCGCGGCATCCCGCTTTCGCTTTTCGCCTTCTCGATCTTCTACGGCGGCATGGTCTGCATCGCGGGCGTGCTCGGCAACAAGCAGGTCGCGCTCGGGCCGCTCGCAGTGGAGGCGGGGATCTTCGCCTTCCTGCTGCTCGTCGTCACCTCCAGCGCGGTGGCCGAACTGCACGGGCGCGACGTCGCCAACCGGCTGGTGCGGATCGGTTTCGTGCCGCTGATCGTTTCGCTGCTGCTCACCCTCGTCGTGCTCGCGGTGCCGGCCTCGCCGGAAATGGAGCCGGCGCGGCTCTCCGCGTTCGAGACGATGATGACCGGCACCCCGCGCATCTGGCTCGGCGGGATCGTCGCCTACGGCACCTCGCAGACGCTCAACGTCACGATCTTCGCCTGGCTCAAGAAGGGCGAGGGCGGGCGCCTCTTGTGGCTCCGCGCGGGAATCGCCAGCGTGCTGAGCCAGGTGGTCGATACCTTGCTGTTCGTCACGATCGCTTTCTGGGGGGTGTTCCCGATCGGCGCGCTGCTCGTCGGGCAGATGCTCGCCAAGGTCACGCTGTCGGTGATCCTCGTGCCGTGGCTGATCTATCTGTTCGTCGCGCTGGGGCGCAGGCTGGACGGCGCGCCCGTTGCCTGATGCGCGGAGTCAATCGCGCGTTGCCCTGATCGGCTTTGAACCCTAAGCGCGCGCGCATGACCGATCACACGCCCACGCCCGATCTGCTCGCCAAGGCCGAAACCCTGGTCGAGGCGCTGCCCTATCTCCAGCGCTATGCCGGCAAGACCTTCGTCGTGAAATATGGCGGGCACGCGATGGGCGATCCCGAGGCGCAGCGCGATTTCGCCGAGGATGTCGTGCTGCTCAAGGCGGTCGGGATCAACCCGGTGGTGGTCCACGGCGGCGGGCCGCAGATCGGATCGATGCTCAAGCGGCTCGGGGTCGAATCGCGCTTCGTCGACGGGCTGCGCGTCACCGATGCGGAAACCGCGCAGGTCGCCGAAATGGTGCTCGCCGGATCGATCAACAAGGAAATCGTCAGCTGGATCAGCCACGCCGGCGGCCGCGCGGTCGGCATTTCGGGCAAGGACGCCGGGCTGGTCCGCGCGGAAAAGGTCGGCCGCACCCAGCCCGATCCGCTCCAGGGGATCGAGCGCAACGTCGATCTGGGCTTCGTCGGCGAGCCGGTGGCGGTCGACCGGCGGCTGATCGATTCGCTGGTCAGGGACGGGATCATCCCGGTGATCGCGCCGATCGCCGCGGGCGCCGACGGGCATACCTATAATATCAACGCCGATACGATGGCCGGCGCGATCGCCGCCGCGCTCGGCGCCTCGCGCTTCTTCCTGCTCACCGATGTCGCGGGGGTGCTCGACAAGCAGGGCGAGCTGATGACCGATCTCACCCCGACGGATATCGCCGGGCTGCGCGCCGACGGGACGATCTCGGGCGGGATGATCCCCAAGCTCGAAACCTGCGTCGCTGCGGTCGAGGCCGGGGTCGATGCCGCGGTGGTGCTCGACGGGCGGGTGCCGCACGGCATGTTGCTCGAAATCTTCACGCGGCGCGGCGCGGGGACGTTGATTCGTCGCAAGTGACTCGAAACGCGTCCTGTTTTGGGGTGCGATTGTCGTTAACGTCCAATTAGGAATCGTAAAAAGAAGGTAAACGCTGCCCCGCCGAGTCGGAATCAGGTCCCAGCTCGTAGCTTTGCGCAATGGGAGCAGACGATGAGAATAATTGCTTTAACGGGGGCCGCCGTGTTGGCGGTCATGGCGCCGGCGGCCTATGCGGCGCCGACGATTCACTTTGACGGCGGTTCGGGCACCACGGCGGCGGGCACGACCGTTTTCCAGAATTTCGACAGCTATGCGCCGGGCACGCTGCTCGGCACCAAGACCTATGCCTTCGATGCCAACAGCAGCCTCGGGGTCCGCCCGGCTTTTGGCAGCACGGGCAATTTCGCGTCGGTCGTCGGGGGCGGCACCTATACGGTGAATTTCGCCGCGACCAACATCCTCTCCTTCGTGCTCGGGTCGCTCGACAGCTTCAACAAGCTGACGCTGCTGTTCGCCGATAACAGCTCGGTCACCTATCTCGGCAACCAGATCATCGGCGGCCTGCCGTATATCAGCGGCGATCAGCACAGCCCGCTGAGCAACGGCGTGGTGACCTACAACGCCAATGGCGGCCCGCTGATCGTCGGCGCGACCTTCAGCACGCGGAGCAATTCGTTCGAGATCGACAATCTCGCGCGCGGCGGCGTGCCCGAACCGGCCACCTGGGCGCTGATGATCCTCGGCTTCGGCGCGATTGGCGGGGCGGTTCGCTACCGTCGGCGCGCGACTGTCCGCGCCTGATCGGGGCGCGATTGTAAGAACGGGGGAGCCGCCGGCGGTCGCGCCGGCGGCTCCTTTGTTTTGTCCGACGGCGTCGCCAGTCGGGCGCGGGTAAGAGAAAGCAAGCGCGATTATACGCCGCAATCATCTCTAACGTCCGAAAATGGGTCAGGAATTTTTACAAGAGTTGATTGGCCTCCGCCGCTGCATATCACCTAGTGAAGACCCGATTAGGCTTTCGTGATTGCGCAAGGAGTCGGGTGATGAGGACGATTGCAATGCTCGGGGCCGCTGCGCTGGCCGCCATGTCGGTGGCGGCGGATGCGGCGCCGACGATCAGCTTTGCCGGCGGCACGGGCACGGCCGCGCCGGGAACGACGGTTTTCCAGGATTTTGAGGGTTATGCGTCGGGTTCGTGGGCGGATACCAATACCCAGTTCGTCAACCCGACCGGCACCAATAATGCGCGTCCCGCTTTCGGCAGCACCGGGAATTTCGCGGCGATACGCGCCAACGGCAGTTATACGGTGAATTTCGGCCCGACGAATCTGTTCTCTTTCGTGCTGGGATCGCTGGATAGTTATAACTCGCTGAACCTGCTCCTGGCCGACGGCAGCAGCGTCAGCTATGCCGGGGGCGAGATCATCGGCGGGCTGTCCTATGCGAGCGGCAACCGCACCAGCGCCACGAGCAACGGCGTGGTGACCTATAATGCCAATGGCGGGCCGCAGATCGTCGGGGCGACCTTCATGTCGGGAAAGAGCTCGTTCGAAATCGACAATCTCGCCGCCGCAGTGCCCGAACCGTCGACCTGGGCGATGATGATCTTCGGCTTCGGCGCGATTGGCGGCGCGATGCGCCACCGCCGGCGTGGCGCACGCGTCTTCGCCTGATCGCGGCACGACCGCCAAAAAAAGATTTAGCCGCCGCTCTCAGCGTCGGCGGCTTTTTTGTGAGGGCAGCGCGACGGCTATCGCGCGCCGATCCGTCGGGACGGGAAAAGCAATCCCGATTTCGGTCGGCGATTACCGTTAACGTCCCAAAACAGGGCGAAGAATTTACAACAGTTGATTGGTCTCCCGCCCCGCCCCGCGCTTAAATAAATCGGAGATTAAGTATTCGTGCGGGGGTTCAAGGAGCGCATGATGAAGACGATCGCAATGTTGAGCGCCGCCGTGCTGGCGCTCGCCGCCCCGGCGGCTTTCGCGGCGCCGACGGTTACTTTCGTCGGGGGCTCGGGCGAGATGCCAGCGGGCGCGACGATCATTGAGAATTTCGACGGCTACGCGCCGAATTCCTCGATCGGAACCGAGGCGTTCGCGTTCAGCACCAAGGGCAGGCGCCCGCTCTACGGCAGCACCGGCAATTTCGCTGCGTTGCGCGCCGGGGGCAGCTATTCGGTCGATTTCGCCCCGGCGACCTTGTTCTCGTTCGTCATCGGGTCAGTCGACAGCTACAACACGCTGACGCTGTTGCTGTCCGACAATAGCAATGTCACCTATACGGGTGGCGAGATCATCGGAAAGTTAGCGACGATCAGCGGCGCGAACGATGCGCTGCGAAACGGGCTTGTCACGTTCAACGCCAGCGGCGGGCCGAAGATCATCGGCGCGACCTTTGCCTCGACGGGCAATTCGTTCGAGTTCGACAATCTCGCCGCCGCAGTGCCCGAACCGTCGACCTGGGCGATGATGATCTTCGGCTTCGGCGCGATCGCCGGCGCGATGCGCCACCGCCGCCGCGCGGCGCGCGCGTTGGCCTGATCGCGGCGCATTGGCCTTGCAACAGAGCCGTCGTCGGCGGTGGCGCCGGCGGCTCCTTTCCTTTGCGCGAACGCCGCCCCATATCGGCTGCCCATCGACAGTTGTTCCGCCGGGCGGTAGGCGTCGGGGTGCAACGCAACAAGTAAAGAGGGCCGCGTGCTGACGCTCACCATCATCCAGATCCTGCAAGTGTTGCTCGATGTCACCTGGTGGGTGATCGTGATCCAGTTCGTCCTGTCGCTGCTGATCGCGTTCAACGTGATCAACATGCAGTCGAACTTCGTCCGCACCCTGGCTTATGGCTTCGACCGGCTGACCGAGCCGCTCTACCGCCCGATCCGGCGCATCCTGCCCAATCTCGGCGGGCTCGATCTGTCGCCGGCGCTGGTGCTGCTGGCGATCGCGATCCTGCGCATCATCCTCAACAATATCGCCGCCAGCATCGTGTTGGGCGGCGCCTGAGCCGCCGATCGGGAATGACGGGGGAGGGCGTGGCGGCGCGCGCCAAGCGGCTGTGAGCGCCTGGCGCGAGACCGATAGCGGCATCGCGCTCGCGATCCGCGTCACCCCGCGCGGCGGGCGCGACGCGTTGACCGCCGGGACGGACGAGCATTTCGCGGCGCGCATCGCCGCCGCGCCGGTCGACGGCGCGGCCAATGCGGCGCTGATCGCGTTGGTCGCCAAGACCTTTGGCGTGGCGAAGCGCGACGTGACGGTGACCGGCGGCGAAACCGCGCGGCTCAAGCGGCTGGCGATCACGGGGGACACGCGGGCGCTGGCCGAACGCGCCCGCGCGCTTTATGGCGAGGCGCTATGACGGCAACGATGATCGACGGAAAAGCATTCGCCGCCGGGCTGCGCGCCCGCGTGGCGGAAGGCGCGGCACGGATATTCGCGGAGGCCGGGCGCAGGCCCGGGCTGGCGGTGGTGCTGGTCGGCGACGATCCGGCATCGTCGGTCTATGTCCGCTCGAAGGGCAAGGCGACCGTTGCGGCGGGGATGGAGAGCTTCGAGCATCGCCTGCCCGCCAGCACCGGCGAGGCCGAGCTGCTCGCTTTGGTCGCGCAGCTCAACGCCGATCCGGCGGTCGACGGTATCCTCGTTCAATTGCCCTTGCCCAAGCATATCGACGAACGCGCGGTGATCACCAGCATCGACCCCGAAAAGGACGTCGACGGTTTCCACCCGGTCAACGCCGGGCGCTTGGCGACCGGGCTCGAAGGCTTCGTGCCCTGCACCCCATACGGCTGCCTGATGTTGCTCAAGGATCAGCTCGGCGATCTCGCCGGGCGCGACGCGGTGGTGATCGGCCGCTCGAACATCGTCGGCAAGCCGATGGCGCAATTGCTGATCCGCGAAAGCTGCACCGTCACGGTGGCGCATTCGCGCACCCATGATCTGCCCGATGTCGTACGCCGCGCCGATATCGTCGTCGCGGCGGTGGGGCGCCCCGCGATGGTCAAGCCCGATTGGGTCAAGCCCGGCGCCACGCTGATCGACGTCGGGATCAACCGCACCGATGCGGGGCTGGTCGGCGATATCGACCCGGCCTGCGCCGAGGTCGCCGGCGCGATGACCCCGGTGCCGGGCGGGGTCGGGCCGATGACGATCGCCTGCCTGTTGCGCAACACCCTGGTGTCGGCGAGCCGCCGGCTCGGCGTGGCCTACGCCATCTGATGACCGAGCTGTTCCTCTCGGCGTTCGTCACCTTCTTCGTGGTGATCGATCCGCCGGGATGCGCGCCGATCTTCGCCGGGCTCACCGCGGGGGCGACGCCCGAGCATCGCCGCGCGATGGCGGTCCGCGCGGTCGGCGTCGCGGCGCTGATCCTCACGGTGTTCGCGCTGTTCGGCGAGAAACTGCTCCACGGGCTCGGGATCGAGCTGGCGAGCTTCCGCATCGCGGGCGGGGTAATGCTGTTCCTCATCGCGCTGGAGATGGTGTTCGAAAAGCGCACCCAGCGCCGCGAGGACCGCGCCGCGAAGGTCACCCCGGCCGAGGCGGAGGACGTGTCGATCTTCCCGATGGCGATGCCGATGATCGCCGGCCCGGGCTCGATCGCCTCGGTGATGCTGCTGATGGCGCGGAGCGACGGCCTCGAGCGCAGCCTGATCGTGCTCGCGGCGATGTGGCTCAATCTGCTGATCGCGCTGATCGCCCTGCTCGCCGCGGGGAGCCTGATGCGGGTGCTCGGGCCGAAGATCGAGGCGGTGGTGACGCGGCTGCTCGGGGTGCTGCTCGCCGCGCTGGCGGTGCAATTCGTGATCGACGGGCTGCAGGCGCAGTTTCACTGAGGGCGGCGTTAGCGCGATTCCCTCTCCCCGTTCGGGCTGAGCCTGTCGAAGCCCTGCCCTTCTCTTCCAAGGAAGAAGGGCAGCCCTTCGACAAGCTCAGGGCGAACGGGTGGGAGAGAACCTCCGCGCCCCTATTCGATCCGGAACGCGCGCAGCGGCAGGTCCGCCGGCAGCGGCACCGATACCAGCCACGGGAAGCGTTCGCCATTGGCCAGCCGCGCGTAGAAGCCGCCCGGCGCGCGCGCGCGATAGATCGTCGATTCGGCCATGTTCGGACACAGCAGCAGCAAGGTCGCGCCGTGCCGCTTCATGATCGCGCGCGCCTGCTCGGGCGAGCCGGTGAAGGCGTGCTGGACATCGAGGATCGCGTCGCCGTTGCGATGATAGGGGCCGGCGATCGCCGAATGATGCGTCAGCGTGATCAGCCGCGGGCCGAGATCGACGAACGTGAATACGGTCTGCGCCGGCAGGCGGTTGAGCGGCGCCATTGCGGGCATCGTCACGCAGCGCCCGTTCGCCTTGTTGACGCGGTTGATATAGGGCGTGGGCTTGTCGATCGACGTCCATTGCAGCGCCAGCCCGGCGAACAGCCCCGAGATCAGCACGAAGCCGAGCGCCGGGCCGAGCACCCGCACGAAGATCGACCGGTGGGTGAGCATCGGCGGCAGCAGCAGCCAGGCGAGCGCGGAAACGCCGGGCACCGCGAGCAATTGCGCCGCCGGCCCCGCGCGGATCTGCCACAACAGCATCGCGACCGCGAAGGCAGCGAACAGCAGCACGCTCGCCCAATTGACCAGCGCCGCGGTGCGGCGCGCGCGCCACGTCGCCAGCCCCGCGCCGATCAGCCCCATCACCGGCAGCGCGGCGACCGGAAAACCGGTGCGGAAAGCGTGTTTGTAGATCGGCTTGGCCTCGCGGATATTGCCCAGCCAGTTGCGATACAATTCGTCCGACACCTGCTCGGGCCGGCCGAGGCATTGCGGGAAGACCAAAGCGAAGCCGGCGGCGATCGCCCCGCCCGCGACGAGCGCGAGCACCAGACGCAGCTCGCGCCGCTGCGGCGAGACCAACGCCAGCACGAGCAGCATCGCGCCCGCGGCGACCATCACCGAGAGCCACACCGGGGTCAGCGCGTCGCACCGCGCGACGCGATTGGCGTAAGAGGCGAAGGCGGCATAGCCCGCCGCGGACCCGCCCGCGAGCGTCAGCGCATAAGTCGCGAGCCGGTCGCGCGCCTCCGGCTGCCACACCCAGCGCAGCGTGATGATCGCCCCGGCCATCACCGCATAGGGCAGCATTTCGAGCCCGATCGTCAGCGATACCGCGCTGGCCACGCCGACGATCGCGCCGCCGCGCGCGCCCTTGGGGTCGCACAGCCCGGCGACCGTCAGGCTCAGCATCGCGAGCTGCCAGCCGTGATGATCGATCCGTTCGGGCATGAACATCAGCAGCGCGACGGTCGAGCACAGCATGAACACGATCGCCAGCGGCCACGCCAGCGGCGCGACCAGCCGCCGCACCGTCGCCGCCAGCCCGACCAGCGCGAGCGACAGCGGCAGCAGCGGCGCGATGCCGCACGCCAGCCGCTCCGCCTCGGCATTGCCGACGAACGGCCGCAACAGCAGGATCAGCCCGGCAATCGGCAGGTCGACAAGCCGCGTCCAGTGGATGTTGAAGCCCACCGGCGGATCGAGCCGGTAGTTGCGCAGATCGTACCAGCCCTGCCCGGCGAGCAATGCGCGGACCTGCATCAGCCGCATATTGTCGTCGGTGTCGCCCAGCGACAGCCAGTGGATCGCCGACCAGCGCTGCGCGACGAACCAGATCGTGATGACCAGCCAGGCGAGCAGCGTCAGCCGCAGCCAATGCCGGTCGAGCTGGGCGAGAGACGACGGGACGTCGCGCTTTATCAAGGGGACTTTCCTCAATCGGCCGACGCCACTAGACGGCGGGGCCGGTAATTGCCGGTTCGCCGCTGTATCGCGGCCGGCGCAAAGGGCAAGGCGTGGAAGCGGTTCTGAAGCATATCCGATCACCCGAGACGCGCGAGATTTTCTGGCAGCTGGTCCGCTTCGGCTTCTTCGGCGGGCTGTCGACGCTGATCTACGCCGCGGTCTATTGGCCGATCGCCACTTATGGGCAGAAGGAATGGCCGCTCGCCAACAGCGCGACCTGGCCGGTGGCGGCCAATCTGCTCGGCTATGTCGCGGCGGTGCTGTCGGGCTATGTCATGCACAGCCGGTGGAGCTTCCGCGGCCACGGCACGCGCGGCAATCTCGCGCGGACCGGCGGGCGTTTCTTCGCCACCTCGCTGGTGAGCCTCGGCATGAACACCTTCTTCGTGTGGCTGCTGACCGGGCCGATGCACGGCCCGACGTGGTGGCCGCTGGTGCCGGCGGTGTTCTTCACCCCGCTCATCACCTTCGTCATCAATCGTTTGTGGGTGTTCGCCTGATGGACCGCCGCGTTTATGACCGCATGGCGGAGCATGACAGCACGCATTGGTGGTATCGCGCGCGCCGCGACATCCTCGCCGATTTCATCACCCGCGAAGGGCATTTGCCCAGGGACGCGAAGATCCTCGAGATCGGCTGCGGCACCGGGCACAATCTGCCGATGCTCGCCAGCTTCGGCGCGGTCGACGCGATCGAGATCGATCCCGCGGCGCGCGCCATCGCCAGCCAGCGACTCGGCAAGCCGGTTGGCGCCACGCCGCTGCCCGCGCTCGCCGACGTGCCCAGGGCGCATTACGATCTGATCGCGGTGCTCGACGTGGTCGAGCATATCGAGGATGACGTGGCGGCATTGCGCGCGATGCGCGAGCGGCTCGCGCCGGGCGGGCGAATCCTGATCACCGTGCCCGCACACCAATGGATGTGGAGCGCGCACGACGTGGTGAACCACCACCACCGCCGCTATTCCAAGACGACGCTGGCACAGGCGATCGCCGCCGCCGGGCTGCGCCCGCGCAAGCTCGGCTATTTCAATTCGCTGCTGTTTCCGCTCGCCGCCGGTGCGCGCGTCGCCGGGCGGCTCACCGGGCGCGACGACAGCGACGACAGCCCGCCGCCGGCGCCGGTCAACCGCTTGTTCGAGACGATCTTCCGCATCGAACGCCACCTCGTCGGCCGCGTCCCGATGCCGCCGGGGGTGTCGATCCTGTGCTTCGCCGAGCCCGCCTAACCTCGTTCGGGCTGAGCCTGTCGAAGCCCTGCCCTTTTCTGCCGACGAAGAAAGTGCAGCCCTTCGCCAAGCTCAGGGCGAACGGGTCACGGGTCACCCCGGTCGTGAGACCGGGGTAACAGTGCAGGCACCCGCTCAGATCGCGTCGAGCGCCTGCGCGAAATCGGCGATCAGATCGTCGGCATCCTCCACCCCGATCGAGATGCGCACCAGATTGTCGGTGATCCCCAGCGCCTGTTTGCGCGCGTCGGGCACCGACAAATGGGTCATCCCCGCCGGGTGGCTGGCGAGCGTCTCGGTGCCGCCGAGGCTCACCGCGAGCTTGGCGATACGCAGCGCGTCGAGGAAGCGGAACGCCTCCGCCTCGCCGCCCTTGAGGTAGAGCGAGAAGGTCGATCCCGCGCCGGTGCAATGCCGGCGATAGATATCCGCCTGCCGTTCGTCCTTGCCGCCTTCGAGAAAGCCGAGATAGCCGACGCGCTCGACCTTGGGATGCTCGGCGAGGAAGGCGCAGACCTTGGCGGCATTCTCGCCCGCGCGGCTCATCCTGAGTTCGAGCGTCTCGAGCGAGCGCAGCAGCATCCACGCGGTATTGGGGTCGCAGATCGTCCCGATCGTGTTGCGCATCAGCCGGATCGTATCGATGTGCTCCTTGCGCCCGAGCACCCCGCCGGCGACCAGATCGCTATGCCCGCCGGCATATTTGGTCAGCGAATAGACCACGATATCCGCGCCTTGCTTGAGCGGCTTGTGCCACAAAGGCCCGAGGAAGGTATTGTCGATCGCGATCGGTGGCTTGGCGGCGTGATTGGCGAAGATCGCATCGCGGCTCGCCGCCACCGCCTCGACATCGACCAGCGCATTGGTCGGGTTGGCGGGGCTTTCGAGATAGATCAGCGCGACATTGCCCGATGCTGCCTTGCCCAGCACGGTGTCGATCTCGGCGCGGGTCGCCCCGGCCGGGAAATCGAGCCAATGTACCCCGAACCGGCCGAGGATGCGCGCGATCAGCGTCTCGGTCGCGGCATAGAGCGGCCCCGAATGGACGATCGTGTCGCCCGGCTTGACCATCGACAGGAACAAAGTGGCGATCGCCGACATGCCCGAGGAGAAGGCCAGCGCGTCCTCGGCTTCCTCCCACACCGCGAGGCGATCCTCTAATATCTCCTGATTGGGGCCGTTGAAGCGCGAATAGACCAGCCCTTCGGCGCCCCCGGGGCGCTTGCCGGTGACGCCCTCGAAATGGCGCTTGCCCGCCGCGGCGCTGGGGAAGACGAAGGTCGAGGTGAGGAAGATCGGCGGCTTCAGCGCGCCTTCGGACAGCGCCGGATCATAGCCGTGCCCCATCATCAGCGTCGCGGGCTTGAGCTTGCGACCCCCGATCCGGTCGACCTCGGGGCGCGGCGCGACGCGTGGGTCCGTGCGCCCGTCCACCGCGTCGTGGCCGGGGTCGTTGCTTTTGGTCATCATGATCTCCGAGCGCATGGCGGCGCGCCGGGATCATCCGGCGCGCGACCTGTTACATGCGGATATCGTGCCGGAATTTCAGCTGCCGCGATAGGGGACGAAACTGCCCATCACGCAACTGCCGCTATCGATCCGCGTCGTCATGTCGCGCGTCCGCGCGATGTCGCCGCGGCACAGCCGGCTGCTATATTGCCGGGTGATCAACGCATCGCCGCGCGCCACCGCCTCGCATCCGCCGCCGGTGTCGTTGACATAGGCGAGCTTGGGGCTGACGCGATAGATGAGCCGCGGCCCGATCGCCTTGAGCGAGGCGTTGTTGAACCGCGTATCGAGGCAGTCGACCGGCTTGCCCGGGGTCAAGCCGCTGACTTCCTTCTGGAACGCGGCCTCGTTGCTCGCCGCGCGATCGGCCTGCGACGGCGACGACGCGATAGCGACCGCACCGGCGCCCAGCGCCGCGGCGGCCAGCGGAATAAGGACCATACGCATCACCAACACTCCTTCATGCCCCGCGGCGACAATATAGGACGGTCAGCCGCGAAATTCATCCTTCGCGCGCCGCCGCGCGGCGAGCGTTTCGGCGTCGGGCGCGCGCAGGAACGGGTTGGTGTCGCGTTCGAGCGCGATCGTCGTCGGGACGGTCGCCTCGCCCGCCGCACGCGCGGCGTCGACCTCGGCCATCCGCGCAACGATCGCGTCATTGCCGGGCTCGGCGACCAGCGCGAAGCGGCCGTTGGCCTGGGTATATTCGTGCCCGCAATAGACCCGCGTCTCGGGCGGCATCGCGGCGAAGCGGCGCATGTTGGTCAGCATCTGCGCCGCATCGCCCTCGAACAATCGGCCGCAACCCATCGCGAACAAGGTGTCGCCGGTGAACACCGCATCGTCGTCGGCGAAATGGAAGGCGATATGCCCCGCTGTATGCCCCGGCACCGCGAGCACCGTCGCGCGATGCGCGCCGAGCGTCACCACATCGCCCTCGCCGACGCCGCGGTCGAGCTTGCCGATCTTGGCGCGCTCCGCCTCGGGGCCGATCACCGTGGCGCCGGTCGCCGCGACGATCGCGTCATTGCCGCCGACATGATCGGGGTGCCAATGGGTGTTCCACACCTGCGCGATCGTCCAGCCGCGCGCGGCGGCGGCATCGAGCACCGGCTGCGCCTCGCCGGGGTCGACGACCATCGTCTCGCCGCTGTCGGCATCGTGCACCAGCCAGCTGTAATTGTCGTTGAGCACGGGGACGCGGATCACGTCGAAGTTGGTCATGCGAGGCTCCTTCGGGCGGCGAGCGCGGCGCCGCCGAGCAATTCGGTCAGCGCGGCGGCGTGGCGCTGGTGGGACAGCGGGGCGGCCTGCCCCGCCCACAGCGGCGAATAATCGCCGCGCCCCGCGCTCTCGGCATGTTTGCGCAAGGGTGCGAGCGCGGCGCTGGCGGTCGGGAAGGGCGGGGCGCCGGGGTTGACCGCGCCCAGGGTCTCGATCAGCCGGTTGCGGATGCCGCGCGCGAGCCCGCCGGAGAACAGATTGGTGAACACGCTGTCCTCCGCCCCCGGCCCGCCCAATGCGGCGCGGTGGACGGCGCTGGCGAGGCTCTCCTCGGTCGGCAGATAGGCGCTTCCCACCTGCACCCCGGTCGCCCCGAGCATGATCGCGGCGGCGGCGCCGCGCGCATCGGCGATCCCGCCCGCCGCGATCACCGGCACGTCGACCGCATCGGCGATCTGCGGCACCAGCGCGAAGGTGCCGACCGGGCGATGGCCGTGGAGGAAATGCCCGGCATGTCCGCCGGCCTCGAACCCCTGCGCGATGATCGCGGCGCATCCGGCCGTCGCCAGATGCCGCGCCTCCGCCACATTGGTCGCGCTGGCGATGACGCGCGCGCCGGTCGCGCGGACGCGGGCGAGCAGATCGGGGCTGGGGAGGCCGAAGTGGAAGCTGACGATCTCGGGGCGGGTTTCCTCGACGACATGCGCCGCCTCGGCATCGAACGGCCGGCGCGCAGGGGGCGCGTCGCCCGACGGCTCGATCCCCTCGGCGGCATAGAGCGGCGCGAGCAACGCGCGCCACGCGCTGTCGTCGGCGTCCTGCGGCGGGTGGTGGCAGAAGAAATTGAGGTTGAGCGGGCCGGAGACCGAGGCGCGCACCGTCGCCACCTCGCTCAGCAACCGCTCGGGGGCGAACATCGCCCCGGCGAGCGACCCCACCCCGCCGCCGCGGATCGCCGCGATCGCAAGCGCCGCGTCGCCGAACCCGGCCATCGGCGCCTGGATCACCGGATAGCGCGCGCCGAGCGCGGCGAAGAAGTCGGGCTTACTCAAGGCCATTACCAGCCGGTTTCACCATTCCTCCCCCGGAGGGGGAGGGGGACCGTTGCGAAGCAACGGTGGAGGGGTAGAAGCCGCGGGCGGCATCGCCTGCGGCTGATACCCCCCGCGCGGTGTTGCGTAGGGCCGATACCCCTCGAGCGGCATCGCCTGCGGCGTCCACCCCTCCACCAGCCTGCGGCTGGTTCCCCTCCCCTTTCAGGGGAGGAATAGCGAGCGGCCCGCTGCCGGCCGATATGCCGCTAAGGGAAATTGCCGGACCGACTCTCACCACGTCCCGCTATTGGGCATCGACGCCCACGGCTCCTGCGGCGGCAGCACGCCGTCCTGCAACAGCTCGACCGAGATGCCGTCGGGCGATTTGACGAACGCCATATGCCCGTCACGCGGGGGGCGGTGGATGATATGCCCCGCGTCCTGGATCCGCTGGCACGTCGCGTAGATATCGTCGACGCGATAGGCGAGATGGCCGAAGTTGCGCCCGCCGGTATAAATTTCCGGTTCCTTGCCCTCGGTCGGCCAATTGTAAGTCAGCTCGACTTCGGCCCGCGCGCGTTCGCCGTTGGCGGCGATATCCTCGGGCGCGGCGAGGAAGATCAGGGTGAAGCGCCCCGCCTCACTCTCCATTCGCCGCACTTCCTTCAGCCCGAGCAATTCGAAGAAGGCGATCGTCTTGTCCGGGTCGGCGACGCGGATCATCGTGTGGAGATATTTCATCATTTCGCTCCCGTGGGGGTATCGAATTGCGCCAATGCCTGTCCGGCGGCAATCCCCGCCGGCGCGCTCGGCGCGAGCCGTTGCGCATTGGTCCAGGCGGTCCTCGCGCCGGCCGCATCGCCCGCCAGCGCGGCGATATTGCCCGCTTCGAGCTGGACCTGCGCGTCGTCCGAGGCGCGCTTCAACGCCTCGGCGATATCGCTTTTGGCACGTGGCAGATCGTTCATCCGCCGCGCCAGCGTCGCGGAGAGCAGCCAGGCGAGCGGATCGTCCGCCGCGTCGTGGGTCGCCGCGTCGAGATCGGCGCGCGCGCCCGTCATGTCCCCCGTCGCGACCAATGCGCGCGCGCGATCGAGATGCACCTCGCCGAGCGGCAGCCCGGTCAGCGCCCCCGGCGCCAGCGCGGCATCGAGCGCGGCGCGCGCCTTGATCGGATCATTGGCGGCGAGCCGCGCATTGCCCGCCTCCGCCCAATAGGTCGCCGCCTGCGCGTCCTTCTCGGTCTCGGCGAGATGCGCCGCCGCCTCGAACGCGGCCGCCGCGTCGGCGTAGCGCGACTGCGCGGTCAGCGCGAGCCCGAGGCATTGTTTGGCCTTCGATCCGCCCCCGGCGAGCGACCAGCGCTCGGCGATCCGCTCGGCTTCCGCCGGGTCGCCGCGGGTCAGCGTCACGCAATGCGCGGCGGGATCCTCGGCGGCGAGCAGCAGGGCGATCAGCGCGATCATCGCAACACATCCTCCACCGCGCGGACGATCAGCGCGATGTCCGAGTCGCGCGACAGGCGGTGGTCGCCGTCCTTGATCAGCCAGGTCTGCACATCGGCTGAACGGATCAGCTCGGCGAGCCGCCCGGCGCGGTGCCACGGCACGTCGGGATCGCGCTGCCCCTGGACGAAGCGCACCGGGCAATCGATCGCGATCTCGCCGAACATCAGCCGGTTGGCCTCGCCCGATTGCCAGAAGCGGCTGGTGTAGACGGTCGGTTGCGGGCCGTAGGGGTTGGCGCGCTCGATCCGCCCTTCCTGCAAGAGCCGCATCTTCTCCTCGGTGGAAAAGCCCCAGTCGGTGAAATCGGGCGCGGGGGCGATGCCGACGCAGGCGACGACGCGGTCGGGCCGCTGGATCGCCGCCGACAGCATGATCCACCCGCCCATCGACGAGCCGACCAGCACCACCGGCCCTTCGGCGACCTGATCGATCATCGCCAGCGCGTCGTCGCGCCAGTCGGCGAAGCTCTGTTCCTCGAACCTGCCCTCGCTCGCGCCGCATCCGCCGTAATCAAAGCGGAGATAGCCGCGGCCTTGCGCCTTGGCCCATTGTTCGAGCGCGATCGCCTTGGTGCCCTCCATGTCGGAGGCATAGCCGGGGAGGAAGACGATCGTCGGGCCGGTGCCCGCGGTGTGATGGAAGGCGAGACGGGGACGCATGTCGGGGGATTTAGGCGTCGAAGCCGTATAGGACAACGGCGCGACATGCGGTTCCGCGCCGCCGCAACCCTTCGGTCATTCCCGCGAAGGCGGGAAACCATTGCCGCCGCCGTAGCGGCTCCTTCGATGACCTCCGTGAATGGATCCCCGCCTTCGCGGGGATGACGGAGAAGAGGCTGTACCGAGCGCGTATTCAGCGCGCGCCCAGCATCTCCACCATCCGCTGCGCGAGCAAGGGCAAGGTATCGTCACGCGCCCCCATCACGACGATGCGGTCGCCCGGCGCGGCTTCCGCCACCAGCGCGGCGGCGGCGGCATCGCGATCGGGGATGTGCCGCGCGTCGCCGCCCGCGATCGCGATATCGCCGACGATATCGGCGCTGGTCACCTCGCGCGTCACCGTCCCGCCCTGATAGACCGGATCGGGCATCACCAGCCGGTCGCCCGGCGCCAGCTTGGCGGCGAACATCGCGATCAGCTCGCGCCGCATCACCTTGAGCGGGCCATAGCCGTGCGGCTGGAACAGCAACAGCAGGCGCCCGGGAAAGGCGTGGAGCGTATCGAGCGTGGCGGCGATCTTGTCGGGATTGTGCCCGAAATCGTCGATCACCGCGACGCCGCCGGCGCTGCCGACCAGATCGAACCGGCGCTTCAACCCGGTGAAACGCTCGATCCCCGCGATCGCCTGGTCGAGCGGGATGCCCGCCGCGAGCGCCGCCCCGATCGCCGCGAGCGCGTTCGCCACATTATGCCGCCCCGGCACCGCGAGGCGGACGCGCGTGCCGCCGAGCGAGAAGCTTGCCGCGAACGGCTCCTCGACCACGTCGGTCGCCTGCAGATCGGCGGCGCGGTCGATCGCGAAGCGCGTCACGCGGTCGCGCGGCAAGGCGAGCGCGAGCGCCGCGGCATCGGGATTGTCGATATTGACGATCGCATGCGCCGCCTTGCCGATGAACGCGGCGAACAAGCGGTTCAATTCCTCGAGCGACTTGTGATCGAGGCTCACATTATTGAGCACCGCGATCCGCGGGGCATAAAGCGCGATCGACCCGTCGCTTTCGTCGACCTCGCTGACGTAAGCGTCGCCCCGGCCGACGAGCGCGCTGGCGAAGGGGCGGTCGGCGCTGGCGAAATCCTTCATCACCGCGCCGTTCATCACCGTCGGGTCGCCGCCCGCCGCATGGAGGATCGCGGCGATCATCCCGGTCACGGTCGACTTGCCCGATGTGCCCGCGACCCCGATCGGCAGCGCGCTGGCGTTGAACAGCCGCGCGTTGAGCTCGGCGCGGGTGAGGCGCGGGCAGCCGAGCCGCGTCGCGGTGACGAGATCGGCGACCGTCTCCTCCACCGCCGCCGACGCGACGACGATCTGGTCGGGCGCGGTGATCCCCGATCCGTCCTGCGGGTGGAGCGTGACCCCCAATGCCCTGAGCGCGTCGAACTTGGCCGGCACGCGCCCCTGATCGAGCGAGCGATCCGATCCCGCGACGCTGGCGCCGCGCCCGGCGAGGATCATCGCCAGCGGCATCATCCCCGATCCGCCGATCCCGACGAGGAAGTAACGTTGGTTGGCGGTCATCTGTAATCCATCCCGTCACCCCGGGCTTGTGCCGGGGCCCATAGTGCCTCAGGCCTTGTCGTAAGAACCTCTCGTCCAGCCTCTGCCTCCCGGTGGACCCCGCGACAAGCCCGGGGTGACGAGCGAGCAAGGTTGCCGTTACATATTGCGGCGGGCTATCGCGGTTTCGGGACAGGCTCAACCCGGGGGAAATGACGTTGCGTATCGGGATCGTCGCGCCGGCCAAGACGCTCGACCGGCTGGCGGCCGAGCGCACCGCGGCGTTCGCGGCGATCGCTTATCCGGCGGTCGATCTCGTCTTTCACCCGCAATGTTTCGAAAGCGACGGCGGGCATTTCGCCGGCCCGGACGCGCGCCGCGCGGCGGCGTTCCTCGAATTCGCCAATGATGCGGGGTTCGACGCGATCTGGTTCGCGCGCGGCGGCTATGGCTCGAATCGCATCCTCGGCCATGCGATGCCGCAGCTCTCCGCGGCGGCGAAGGCCAAGGCCTATGTCGGCTATTCGGACATGGGGTTCATGCTGGCGGCGCTTTACGCCCGTCGGATCGGGCGGCCGGCGCACGGGCCGATGCCGGTCGACGTGATGCGCGACGGCGGCGATCGCACGATCGCGCGCACCTTGGGGTGGCTGACGGGCGACCGGCAGGGGCTGGAGCCGGGGCTCGGCGCGCGCCCCGCGGCGGCGTTCAACCTCGCGATCCTCCACAGCCTGATCGGGACGCCGTGGCTCCCCGATCTCGCCGATCACGTGCTGCTGATCGAGGAAGTGTCGGAGCCGCTCTACAATGTCGATCGCATGCTGTTCACGCTCGCCAATGCGACCCAGTTGCGCGGGATCGCCGGGATCCGGCTCGGCGCGGTGACCGATGTGCAGGCCAACGATCCGCCGTGGAACGAGCCGCTCGAAACGATGATGACGCGCTGGTGCCGTGACATGGGGGTGCCGTTCCTCGGGCGCGCGGAGATCGGTCACACCCAGGGCAACCGCGTCGTGCCGTTCGGGGTGGGGTGAAGGAGAGGCCTTATCACCCCTTTCACCACCGCGGCGAAGGCCGGGGTCCAGTCACGACCGGCCCGATGCTGGACCCCGGCCTGCGCCGGGGTGGATCGTGACCTGTTCGTGTTTAAAACGACCTAAAAACAAGCGCTTGCGTCGAAATCCCGATCGCCCCGCAAAAGCGCCACTCGTGTGAACTTCGTGAACTTTGCCTATCCCTCGCGCGCGAGCGCCTTCAGCCGGTAGAGCGTATCGAGCGCCTCGCGCGGGGTGAGCGCATCGACGTCGAGCGCCTCCACCTCGCGCCGCACCGCATCGCCCCGTTCCTCCTCGGCCGGCAGCGTCGCGGCGAACAGCGGCAGATCGTCGAGCCCCGCGGCGAGCCCGCCGGTCTTCTGCCGCCCGGCCTCCAGCTTCGCCAGCACCGCCTTGGCGCGCGCCACCGTCGCCGGCGGCATCCCGGCGAGCCGCGCCACCGCGAGGCCGTAGCTGCGATCGGCCGGTCCGTCGGCGACTTCGTGGAGCAGCACCAGTTCGCCCTTCCACTCGCGCGCGCGGACATTGTGCAGGGTCAGCGCGTCGCAGCGTTCGGCGAGCCGGGTCAGCTCGTGGTAATGCGTCGCGAACAGGCAGCGACAGCGATTGTCCTCGTGGATTGCCTCGACCACCGCCCAGGCGATCGCGAGCCCGTCATAGGTCGAGGTGCCGCGCCCGACCTCGTCGAGGATGACGAACGAGCGTTGGGTCGCCTGCGCGAGGATCGCCGCGGTCTCGACCATCTCGACCATGAAGGTCGATCGCCCGCGCGCGAGATTGTCCGACGCGCCGACGCGGCTGAACAGCCGGT
This sequence comes from Sphingomonas lycopersici, assembly GCF_026130605.1. GTDB lineage: Bacteria > Pseudomonadota > Alphaproteobacteria > Sphingomonadales > Sphingomonadaceae > Sphingomonas > Sphingomonas lycopersici. The sequence continues at coordinate 115,310 of NZ_JANFAU010000012.1, forward strand.
CGACCAGCCCCAATGTCGCCTTGTTCGCCGGGACGTAGCAGCCCGCCTGCGCGAGCACCGCGATCAGCGCATTCTGGCGCAGGAAGGTCGATTTGCCGCCCATGTTCGGCCCGGTGACGAGCCACAGCCGCGAATTTTCGGAGAGCGTGCAATCATTGGCGACGAAGCGCTCGCCGGCCCTGGCGACCGCCGCCTCGACCACCGGGTGCCGCCCGCCGGCCACCTCGAACCGCGCATCGTCGGTAAGGTGCGGACGCGCCCAGCCGCCTTCCGCCGCGCGCTCGGCATTGCCCGCCGCGACGTCGAGCCGCGCGAGCGCATCGGCGGTGGCGGCGATCTCTTCGCGGCGGGCGAGCGCCGCGCCGGTCAGCTCTTCGAGATGCGCGGCTTCGGCGGCGAGCGCATGCGCCCCGGCCTGCGTCACCCGCGCGGCGACCTCGTGCAGCTCGGGGGCGTTGAAGCGGACCACCCCGGCGAGCGTCTGGCGGTGGGTGAAGCCGGATTCGGGCCGCATCAGCGCGTCGGCGGCCTTGGCGGGCACCTCGATATGATAGCCGAGCACGCCGTTGTGGCGGATCTTGAGCGCCGCGATCCCCGTCTCGGCGCGATATTTCGCCTCCAGCGCGGCGATCGCGCGGCGGCCCCCGGCGCCCGCATCGCGCAGATCGTCGAGCGCGGCGTCGTAGCCCGCGGCGATATAGCCGCCGTCGGCGGCATCGATCGGCGGGGCGGGGACGAGCGCGCGCTTGAGCAGATCGATCAGCGCGCCGTGCCCGCGCAATTGCGGGGCGAGCTCGGCGAGCAGGCGCGGCGGCGCTTCGACCGCGCCGAGCGTCTCGCCGAGCAGCCAGGCGCCGTCGAGCCCGTCACGAAGCTGGCCGAGGTCGCGCGGGGAACCACGCCCCGCCGCCAGCCGCCCGAGCGCACGCCCGATATCGGGCAAAGCCCGCAACGCCGCGCGCAGCCGTTCGCGCAGTGCGCCGTCGTCGTGGAACAATTGCACCAGATCGAGCCGCGCATCCACGCCCGCGCGGTCCATCAGCGGCGCGCCGATATCGGCGGCGAGCAGCCGCGCGCCCGCGCCGGTGACGGTGCGGTCGACCGCATCGAGCAGGCTGCCCTTGCGCGCGCCGCCGGTCGTCTGGATCAGTTCGAGGCTGTCGCGGGTCGCGGCGTCGATCGCCATTGCGGCGTTCGCGCTCGACAGCCGCGGCGGGCGCAGGAAGGGCAAGGCGCCCTTGGCGGTATGATCGAGATAGGCGACGAGGCCCCCGGCGGCGGCGAGCATCGCGCGACCGAACTGGCCGAAGCCGTCGAGCGTCGCGACCCCGAACAATCGCTTCAGCCGCGCCTCGCCCGCTGCGCTCTCGAAATCGCCGCGCGGGCGCCACACCGTTGCCGGCGCGTCGCTGCCCTCGGCGGCGATCACCTCGGCCGCGGCGAGCCGCGCCAGCTCGGCGCCCAGCCCCTGTGCGGTGCAGGCGATCACCTCGAACCGCCCGGTCGAGATGTCCGCCGCGGCGAGCGCGATCTCGCCCGCCGCTTCGCCCACGGCGACGCACCAATTGGCGGTGCGCGCGTCGAGCAACGCCTCCTCGGTCAGCGTGCCCGCGGTGACGACGCGGATGATCGCGCGATTGACCAGCGCCTTCGATCCGCGCGCCTTGCGCGCCGCCTCGGGCGATTCGGTCTGGTCGGCGATCGCGACGCGGTGGCCGGCCTTGATCAGCCGCTGGAGATAGCCGGTCGCGGCATGCGCCGGGACGCCGCACATCGGGATCGGCGCCCCGCCATGCTCGCCGCGTGCGGTGAGCGCGATATCGAGCACCGCGCTTGCCGTCTTGGCGTCGTCGAAGAACAGTTCGAAGAAATCGCCCATGCGGTAGAAGAGCAGGCAATCGCCGGCCTCTTCCTTGAGCGCGAGATATTGCGCCATCATCGGCGTGGGAGCGGCAACAGCGGTCATCGGGACGGGCGATACCGTCCCGCGCGGCCGGGGAACAGGGGAGATGAGCATGAGCGAACAACGACGCTGCCGCTGGGCGGAGAAAGACCCGCTCGAACGCGACTATCATGACGCCGAATGGGGCGTGCCGCAGCACGATCCGCGGATGTTGTGGGAAATGCTGATGCTGGAGGGGTTTCAGGCTGGCCTCTCGTGGCGCACGATCCTCGCCAAGCGCGAGGGATTCCGCGCTGCCTTCGCCGGTTTCGATCCCGCCAGGGTCGCCGCGTTCGACGAGGATGATGTGGCGCGGCTGCTCGGCGATGCCGGGATCGTGCGGTCGCGCGCCAAGATCGAGGCGACGATCGCCGGCGCGCGCCTCTATCAGCAGATGGGGGCGCAGGCGTTCCACGATTTCTGCTGGGGGTTCACCGACGGGAAACCGATCGCCGGCGACGGGGTGAACGTCCCCGCGAGTACCCCGCTGTCGGAGCGCATCTCGAAGGAATTGAAAGCGCGCGGGTTCAAGTTCGTCGGGCCGACGATCGTCTATGCCTGGATGCAGGCGGTGGGGATCGTCAACGATCATGCTGCGGCCTGTTTTCGGCGGGGAATGGTTGCATCGTGACGGCCGCTGCCTAAAGAAATTCCCCTACGTCTCTCCAGCAAGGCTCCAGCATGTCCGAAACCACCAACGTCCAATTTTCCGAACGCGAGGCCCTGCTGTTTCATTCCGAGGGGCGGCCGGGGAAGATCGAGATCGTCGCGTCCAAGCCGATGGCGACGCAGCGCGATCTGGCGTTGGCCTATTCGCCGGGCGTGGCGGTGCCGGTGCAGGCGATCGCGGACGATCCGGCGACCGCTTATGATTATACCGCCAAGGGCAATCTCGTCGCGGTGATCTCGAACGGCACCGCGATCCTCGGCATGGGCAATCTCGGCGCGCTGGCGTCGAAGCCGGTGATGGAGGGCAAGGCAGTGCTGTTCAAGCGCTTCGCCGACGTCGATTCGATCGATCTGGAGGTCAAGACGGAGGACGTCGACGCATTCATCAATTGCGTCGCGCTGCTGGAGCCGTCGTTCGGCGGGATCAACCTGGAGGATATCAAGGCACCGGAGTGCTTCATCATCGAGCAGACGCTGCGCGAGCGGATGAACATCCCGGTGTTCCACGACGATCAGCACGGCACCGCGATCATCACCGCGGCGGGGCTGATCAACGCCTGCCTGCTCACCGGGCGCAAGCTCGATGAGGTGAAGGTGGTGGTCAACGGCGCGGGCGCGGCGGCGATCGCCTGCACCGAGCTGATCAAGGCGATGGGGGTGCGCTCGGACAATGTGCTGATCTGCGACCGCAAGGGCGTGATCTATCAGGGCCGCGAGGGGATCAACCAATGGCAATCGGCACATGCCGTGGTGACCGAGCGGCGCTCGCTCACCGAGGCGTTGGTCGGCGCGGACGTGTTCCTCGGTCTCTCCGCCGCGGGCGCGCTCAAGCCCGAGATGGTCAAGGACATGGCCAAGGCGCCGATCATCTTCGCGATGGCCAATCCCGATCCCGAAATCCGCCCGGAGGATGCCAAGGCGGCGCGCCCCGACGCGATCGTCGCGACAGGCCGTTCGGATTATCCCAACCAGGTCAACAACGTGCTCGGCTTCCCGTTCATCTTCCGCGGCGCGCTCGACGTGCGCGCCTCGGCGATCAACGAGGAGATGAAGATCGCCGCAGCGCAGGCGATCGCCGAGCTGGCGCGCGAGCGCGTGCCCGAGGAAGTGGCGATGGCCTATGGCGTGCGCCACGTCTTCGGCCCCGATTATATCATCCCGGCGCCGTTCGATCCGCGGCTGATGGAGGTGGTGCCCGCCGCGGTCGCCAAGGCGGCGATGGATTCGGGGGTCGCGACCAAGCCGATCCTCGATATGGAGGGCTATCGTCAGCAATTGCGCGGGCGGCTCAACCCGACCAATTCGCTGCTCACGCTCGCTTATGAGGGCGCGCGCGCGCACCCCAAGCGCGTGCTGTTCGCCGAGGGCGAGGAAGAAGTGGTGCTGCGCGCCGCGATCCAGTTCAAGGAAGGGGGCTATGGCGTCCCGGTGCTGGTCGGGCGCGACGACGTGCCCGAGCGGCTGCGCGCGCTGGGGGTGAGCAACCCCGAGGAATATGAGCTGCACAACAGCCGCCACTCGCCGCTGGTGCCGCAGATGGTCGACTTCCTCTACGCGCGGCTCCAGCGCCGCGGCTATCTGCGCCGCGATTGCGAGCGGATGATCAACCAGAACCGCAACATCTTCGGCGCGGTGATGCTCCAGCTCGGCCAGGCCGATGCGATGATCACCGGCACGACGCGGACCTGGGCGCAGACGATGCGCGAGGTGAAGCGCGTGATCGATCCCGAGGTCAACCGCACCCCGTTCGGCATCCATATCCTCGTCGGGCAGAGCCATACGGTGTTCATCGCCGACACCACCGTCAACGAACGCCCAAGCCCCGAGGAGCTCGCCGATATCGCCGAGCAGACCGCACAGGTCGCGCGCCGCATGGGACATGAGCCGCGCGTCGCCTTCCTCAGTTACTCGACCTTCGGCAACCCGGAAGGGCTGTGGCTGGAGAATATCCGCGCCGCGGTGGGGGTGCTCGACGAGCGTAAGGTCGGGTTCGAATATGAGGGTGAAATGGCCCCCGACGTCGCGCTCAACCCGCGCCAGCTGGCGAACTATCCGTTCGCGCGGCTTTCGGGTCCGGCCAATGTGCTGGTGATGCCGGGGCTGCAATCGGCCAATATTTCGGCCAAGCTGCTCCGCGAACTGGGCGGGGATTCGATGATCGGCCCGATGTTGATCGGGATGGAAAAGCCGGTGCAGATCGCCCCGATGACCTCCACCGCCAGCGAATTGGTGACGCTCGCGGTGCTTGCTGCCGGAGGAATCGCACGCTGACCGCATCGGCCCGCTTTTGCCGCGGGCTGTGCATCATTCCGTACAAACCAAGCTGTTGAGCGCAACCTTTCGCGAGCGAAACCATTTTACTCCATTGGGAACGATGGAGAGCATGCGATGCGAAAGGTTGCGTTTGCCGCATTCGGCGCGGCGGTGCTGTTGACGGGGTGCGTCGACGATGGCGGCGGTCCCGGCTATTACGGCAACGACTATCGCCGCTACGATTACAATCGGCCCGATCCGAACTCGAACGGCTATTATGCCGATCAATATTATCGTGACGACGCGCGGTATCGCGAGCGCCGGCTGAGCAACAATGATCGCGTCTATGTCGGCCGGGACGGGCGCTATTATTGCCGCCGGTCGGACGGCACGACCGGGCTGATCGTCGGCGGCATCGCCGGTGGCGCGCTCGGCGCGGCGATCGCGCCGGGCGGATCGGGCGTGCTGGGCGCGTTGCTCGGCGGCGCGGGCGGCGCGTTGCTCGGCAAGTCGATCGACAAGAACAACGTGCGTTGCCGTTGATCGACTGATCGGTTTCCCGGAACGGCGACAGTTTGCGACAATTATGTCGTCGTTCCGGGACATTTGCGGGACAGTCCCGCGGCATCCCTCTCCTTGGCCAGCGTAACGGCCGCGTAAGGAGCAGATGGATGAACAAGAAACTGACGATGATCGCCGCCGGGATCGGGCTCGCGCTTTCGGTGCCGACTGTCGCGGCAGCGGCGCCGTGGGTGCCGGTCGGCCAGCGCGTCGCCAATCTCAACGTGCGGATCGATCAGGGCGTGCGCAACGGCAGCCTCACCCGGCCGGAGGCGATGCGGCTGCGCACCCAGCTGCGCGATCTGCAGGGGCTCGAGGCGCGTTATCGCCGCGGCGGGCTGACGATCGCCGAGCGCGCCGATCTCGATCGCCGCTTCGACCGGCTGAGCGCGCAGGTGCGCTTCGAAAAGCATGATCGCCGCGCGCGCTGGTAATCAGCGCAGCGGTTTCCCCGAATCCTTCCAGCGATCGAGGATCTGCGGTTGGCGGGGCAGATTGTCCGGAGCGGCGTCGCGCAACGCGATGCCGCTTTCGGCATGTGCCGGCTGGGTCGGCGTGACCGCGACCGGAACGGGCAACGGCGCGGGGACCACGGGCGGCGGCGCGGGGAGCACGGGCTGCGGCTCGCCGCCGCGATAGGCGCGGCCGAAGGCAGCGGCGGTGCCCCAATAGCCCTTCCAGCGATGGAAGAAATGCGCGCCGACCGCATCGGTCATCACCAAGGTGCGGTTCCACGCCGGGGTCACCGCATAGGTATGATAATGCGTCGCCAGCCCGACCGGCGCGAACACCTGCCCGGCGAGGATCGCGGCAGCGTTGCGCGCCGCGCGCGCCCAGCCGTCGCGCGAGGGGATGCGCGCCGCCGCGCCGTCGCAGGCGAAGCTGAACTGGCACCCGCTGCCGCGCGCCGCGCCCTGATAGACCACCCCGCAGACGGTCGGCGGAAAGGCCGGGTGGCGGACGCGGTTCACCACCACCTGCGCCACCGCGCGTTGTCCGGCATCGCTTTCCGCGCCGGCCTCGTAATAGACCGCCGCCGACAGGCATTCGAGCGCGCGGGCGCGGTCGATCGTGCTCGCCAGCCGGGTGGAGAAGGGCGCCGCCGCGGTCACTGTCGCATCGCCGACCGCGCTGGCGCCGCGCGGGACGGGGGGCAGAGCGATCGTGCCGGTGGTGCCGCGCGCGGGCGAGGCGAAGGCGGGGAGCCCGGTCTCGGGTGGCGCGGTGATCGGAACGCGCGGGGCAGGAGGTGCCGGCTCAGGCGGCAGCAGCGACAGCGCGACGCCTGCGGCGGCGGTCAGCGACACCACGATCAGCGCGACGCGCGGCCACGCGCGGTGGCGCGCGGCGCGCAACGCGCGAATCTCGCTGTGGTGCATCGCCGTCATCGCCGTCGCTATAGCGCGCGCGATTTACGATTTCCTACGTCGCGGGAACGCACCCTACCGCAACGTCGCGCTGTCGAGGTTGAGCGCGGTCGCCGGGATCGTCTCGGTCGCCGGCCGCGCCTTGCGCAGCGCGTCGCCGAACTGCCGCGCGTCGCCGACCACCACCGTCACCGTGGCCGCCGGATCGAACAGCGTCGCCGCCGCCTGCTGCACCGCCGCGGTCGGCGTATCGCGCACCTGCGCGGTGTAGCGCGTCATTTCATCGACCGGCAGCCCGTCGAGCAACTGGTTGGCGACCAGCGTCGCCAGCCCGGCGGTGCGTTCGATCTGCCGGCCGAACCCGCCGATCAGCACCGAGCGCCGCGTTTCGAGCTCGCTCGCGGTGATCGGCGCGGTGCCCAGCCGCTGCATCTCGCCCGCGATCAGCCCGACGACCTCGGGGGCGGAGGCGTTCTTGGTCGAGGCCCCGGCGCTGATCCAGCCGGTGTCGCGATCGGCGTGAAGATCGCTGCGCGCGCCATAGGAGAGCCCGCGCTTGATGCGGATCTCCTGATTGAGCCGCGAGGTATAGCCGCCGCCGAGCACGGTATTGGCGATCAGCGCGGGATAGTAGCGCCCGTCGCCACGCGCGATCGCCCCGCGCGAGACGACCACCCCGGCCTGACCCGCATTGGGCAGGTCGATCGCGATCGTGCGCGGGCGGGCCATGGGGACCGGCGTAGGGAGCGCGGCGGGGGTCGCGCCGTCCGCGCGCCAGTCGCCGAACCAGCGCTCGGCGAGCGCCTTGGCGGCGGCGGGGGTGATGTCGCCGGTCAGGATCAGCGTCGCGCGATCGGGCGACCAGGCCGCGGCATAGGCTCGTTGCACATCGCCGCGGGTGATCGCCTTGAGCGAGGCGGGGGTGCCGTCGACCGCGCCGCCATAAGCCGATGCGCCGAACAAGGCGCGATCGGCGGCGAGCCCGGCGAGTTCCATCGGATCGGTCAGCGTCACCTGTGTCGCGTCGATCGCCTGCGCGCGGGCGCGCTCCAGCTCGGCCGGGGCGAGCGTCGCGTGGCGCGCGGCATCGGCGAGGATGTCGAGCGCGGGCGACAGCGCCGGGGTCGCGACGGTGATGCCGATCGCGCTGCCCTCGCGCCCTGCGCCGGTATCGATCGAGGCGCCGAGCGCCTCGGCGGCGCGCGCGATCTCGGTCGCGGAGCGGGTGGCGGTGCCGCGGGTCAGCAAGGTGGCGGCGAGGCTGGCGGTGCCGGCCTTGCCCGTCGCGTCGCGCGCCGCGCCCGCGGTGCCGATCAGCCGCGCGGTGACCAGCGGCACGTCGTGCCGCTCGACCGTCACCACCGTCAGCCCGTTGGCGAGGCGGGTCGCGCTCGGGGTCGGCACATGGCCCGCGACCACCGGCCCGAGCGGGGGCAGCGGGACGCGCTCGGCGTCGGACGCGGCGGTGACGACGGCGATGTCGCGCGGCGCGACGAGCGGCCGGGTCTCGACCGTCGCGGCGACCGCGATCCCGGCTTCGGGCGCGGCGCCTTCGGCGGCGGGAAGATAGCGGATTGCCGCGACGCGATCGTCGGCCAGCCAGGTCCGCGCGACGCGCTGCACATCGGCGACGGTCACCGCGCGGACCGCTTCGAGCTGGCGTTCGGTGGCGCGCGGGTCGCCGTCGATCAGCACCGAGGAGGCAATGACACGCGCGCGGCCCTCGGCGGTTTCCATCGCCTTCAACGCATCGGTGAGGATTTCGGTCTTGGCCTCGGCAAGCTCGGCCGCCGAGACCGGGGCGTCGCGCATCCGCGCGATCTCGCCGCGCAGCGCCTGTTCGACCGCATCGGCGGTCTTGCCCCCGGCGGCGATCGCGATGATGTCGAGCTTGCCCGGCCCGGCGCGCGAATCGAGCGTCGCATCGACCGATTGCGCCAGCCCGGCGCGATAGACGAGGCTCTCGTGCAGCCGCGAGCTTTCGCCGCGCGCGAGGATCGCCTGCATCACCATCAGCGCGGGCATGTCCGCGGTGCGATCGGGCGGCAGCGGATAGCTCAAGGCGATCGCGGGGAGCGGGGTGTTGGGCTCGTGTACCGTCACCGCGACCGGGGCGGTGCGCACCGGCTCGGTCGCGGCGACGCGCGGGATCGGCTGATCGGGGCGTTTGATCGGCGCGAAATATTGGTCGACCCAGCGATCGAGCGCGGCGGGATCGAAATTGCCCGCGACGACCAGGATCGCATTGTCGGGGCGGTAATAGGTCGCGTGGAAGGCGCGCACATCGTCGATCGTCGCCGCATCGAGGTTGGCGATGCTGCCGATCACCCCGCGCGCATAAGGATGATGCTGATAGGCAAGCGCGGGGAGGTACAGCGAATCGAGCTTGCCATAAGGCCGCGCGAGCACCGACTGGCGGAACTCCTCCTTCACCACGTCGCGCTCGGAGGCGAAGCCTGCCGGATCGACGATCAGCGAGGCCATGCGATCGGCCTCGGCGAACAGCAGCCGCTGGAGGTGATTGGCGGGGACGACCTCGAAATAATTGGTGTAATCGTCGCCGGTCGAGGCGTTGTTATAGCCGCCGACATCCTCGGTCAGCCGGTCGAACTGCTCGGCGTGGAGGTTGCGCGTCGCCTTGAACATGAGATGTTCGAAGAGGTGCGCGAACCCCGATCGCCCGCGCGGATCGTCACGCCCGCCGACGTCATACCACATCTGCACCGAGACGTTGGGCGTCGCAGTGTCGCGGATCGCGTAGACGCGCAGGCCGTTGGCGAGCGTCCGTTCGGTAAAGGCGATCGGCTTGACCGCCGGGAGCGGCGGCGGCGGTTCGGCCAGCGCGGGCGCAGCGATCGTAGCGAGCAGCAGCGGCAGGATGCGGCGCATAAGGTCCTTTCAGGAAAGCGGCGGGATCACTTCTTGTCGCGATTGGCGAATAGCACCGCGGCGGCGACCGCGGCGGAGCCGATGCCGACACCGAGACCGATCTTGCCGATGTTCCAGTTGCGCTTGCGCGCCTCGCGCTTCGCATGGCTGGCGCCTTCCTCATGCGCCTTGGCTTCGGCGGCGGCGGCGAGGATTTCGTTGGGTTCGTCGGTCACGCTTACTCTCCTTGGTTTCCGTAATAGGCGGCGCGAAACGCATTGGCGAACGCGGGCAGATTGCCCCCGGCGATCGACGCGCGCAGATCCGCCATCAACGTTTCGTAGAACCAGATGTTGTGCTCGGTCATCAGCATCGCGCCGAGAATCTCGCCCGCGCGGACGAGATGGTGGAGATAGGCGCGGCTCCACTGATTGCACACCGGGCACGGGCAGGCGGCGTCGAGCGGCGCCTGATCCTCGGCGAAGCGCGCGTTGCGGATGTTGATCGGGCCGTTGCGGGTAAAGGCCTGGCCGGTGCGCCCCGAGCGGGTCGGCAGCACGCAATCGAACATATCGACCCCGCGCTCGACCGCGCCGACGATATCGTCGGGCTTGCCGACCCCCATCAGATAGCGCGGCTTGTCCGCCGGCAATTGCCCCGGCGCGAAATCGAGGCAGCCGAACATCGCCTCCTGGCCCTCGCCGACCGCGAGCCCGCCGATCGCATAGCCGTGGAAGCCGATATCGGTCAGCGCGTCGGCGGAGGCCTTGCGCAGCCCTTCGTCGAGCGCACCCTGCTGGATGCCGAAGATCGCATTCGCCGCGGCATGCTCGCCGCCCGCATCGAATGCGGCGCGGCTGCGCTTCGCCCAGCGCATCGATCGCTCCATCGCCGCCGCCTGCACCTCGCGGGTCGAGGTGGTCGGGACGAGTTCGTCGAACGCCATTACGATGTTCGAGCCGAGCAGCCGCTGGATCTCGATCGAGCGTTCGGGGGAGAGCAAGTGCCGCGAGCCGTCGAGATGGCTCTTGAACGACACCCCTTCCTCGCTGCGCTTGGTGAGATCGGCGAGGCTCATCACCTGATAGCCGCCCGAATCGGTGAGGATCGGCTTGTCCCACCCCATGAAGCCGTGGAGCCCGCCCAATCGTGCGACCCGCTCGGCGCCGGGGCGGAGCATCAGATGATAGGTGTTGCCGAGGATGATGTCCGCCCCCGAGGCGGCGACATCGGCGGGCTTCATCGCCTTGACGGTGGCGGCGGTGCCGACCGGCATGAACGCGGGGGTGCGGATCGTGCCGCGCTGCATCGCGATCGTGCCGGTGCGCGCCGCGCCACAGCTGGCGGCGATCGAGAAGGTGAAACGGTCGGTGGTCATTGCGTGGGAATAGGTCCGGTCGATCAATGCGGCGCGGGGCCGCCCTTGCGCTTGCCCTGCGGCGCGCGGTTGCTGGGGACGACGGCGCGGATCGTCAGGCATTCGGCGCGGGTCACTACGCCGTCATGATCGCGATCGAGCCGGCGGAAGATCTCGGCCATCTTCACCTGCAATTCGGTCAGCGTGATGCGATTGTCGGCATCGGTGTCGACCTCGAACGGGCTCGGCAGCGCATTGCGATCGCCGAGCCAGCGTTCGGCCCAGTCGGCGAAACCGATATAGCCGAGCGAGCCTTTGCGATCGGTATCGATCGCGGCGAAGCTGCGCTCGACGCAACTATGGAGCTCCGCAGCAGTGGTGCGCCCGTCATGGTCGAGATCGCAGGCGGCGATCATCATCGCGGCGGGCTCGACCATCATCGTCGCCGGGGGCTGGCCGGGGCCGGGCGGTACGGCGGGCGGCGCGGCCGGCGTGGCGGCGGCCGCCTGGAGCAGCAACAGCGCGGCAATCATGCGGGATTTTCCTGACAAGGGCGGGTGGGGCCGGTCACGATGTCCATCGACACGGCTGCGCCTGAACCGCCGCTGAGCCGAACTGCGCCACGCTTCGTCCGCATCCCTTCGCCCTATGGCGCGCGCGCCGCGCTGGCAACCCGCCCGAGGTGCGAAAAAAAAGGCGGCTGCCGAACGAGGTCCGGCGGGCCGCCTGTCAGGGAGGTCTGCTATCGAGGCTAAACCCGCGAGGGGGCGTGGGGTTCCGTCCGAACCGGAGTATCGGCCGTCGATGTGCTCCCGCGAAGGCGGGACCCAAGGCGGGGATACAGCGAGGGCGTCTCCACTCACGCCAGCGCGCCGCCGCCGTTGAGCAGCAGCCGGACGAGATCGGCTTGCCCGCGCGCGCCGGTCTTGGCGTAGAGGCGTTTCGAATAATTGCGCGCGGTCTCGATCGTCAGCCCGATCTCCGCGGCGGCCTCGGCGATGCTCGTGCCTTCGCACAAAGCGAGCGCGAGCCGCGCCTCGCTGTGCGACAGGCCGTGGAGCGCGGCGACCGCCGCAACGCGCGCCGCGCCCCCCGCGGCGGGCGGGGTGCGGAGCAATGCGATCATCGTCGGCACCTGCGTCGCCCCGCTCGGCGGCGCGACCGGCGGGGCGATCAGCAGCGCTTCGAGCCGGGGCGCGGCGGAAAGCAGGATCGCGCGCGGCGGCGCATCGGGGGTCGCGGCGCGCGCCGCCCGGGCGCGCGCG
>NZ_JANFAU010000013.1 GCF_026130605.1 Sphingomonas lycopersici
CTCGATCCGAGCCCACTCCGCATCGCTCAACCAGGTCAGTTGGCTCGCCATCACCGCCTCCGCTTCAAGCAGAAGCTTTGAATCAGCCAAATCACTCAACCGCAAGCTGATTGAGTACGGACCCTAGGACCTCGCCTTCGCGAGGACACAGAAAGGGGTGCTCCTTCGCCGACGGTAACCGGCGTGGATCGGCACGCTATCTTGCCTTTACGTAGCTCCCTGGCGCGTCCTCGAGCGCGGCGAGTTTGCCCTTGCCCGGCACCCGCGCGCGCTGCGCCGCAACCTCGGTCGAATCGATCGTGCGGAGCCAATCGACCCAGTCGGGCCACCAGCTTCCCTTGATCTCGGTCGCGCCCGCGACGAATTCGTCGAGCGTCTTCGTTTTCGCCGGGTTGGTCCAATATTGATATTTGTTCGCCGCCGGCGAGTTGACCACCCCGGCGATATGCCCCGAGCCGGCGAGGACGAATTTCAGCGGCCCGCTGAAGATGCCGGTCAGCTTCCACACGCTGTCCGCCGGTGCGATATGATCCTCGCGGCCGGCCTGGATATAGCTCGGCGTCCTGACCTTGGTGAGATCGAGCGGGGTGCCGGCGACCGAGATCGCGCCGGGCTGGGCGAGCCGGTTGTCGCGATAGAGATCGGTCAGATAGGAAAGGTGCCATTTCGCCGGCAGGTTGGTCGTGTCGCCGTTCCAGTGGAGCAGGTCGAACGGCGCATAATCGTTGCCGAGCAGATAGTTATTGGTGACGTAATTCCAGATCAGATCGCGCCCGCGCAGCAGGTTGAAGGTCGCCGCCATATAACGCCCGTCAAGGAAGCCCTGCGGCGAAAGCGAGCGGATCAGCGCGAACTGATCGTCGTCGATGAAATTCTGGAGGTCGCCGGCGCGGGTGAAATCGACCTGCGCGGTGAAAAAGGTCGAACTCGCCACCTTCTCCGCCTCGCCGCGCGCGCTGAGCAGCGCCAGCGTGGCGGCGAGGGTGGTGCCCGCCACGCAATAGCCGATCGTGTGGACCGCGGGGACACCGAGCGCGTCGCGCACCGTGTCGATCGCGTCGATCTGCGCGGCGATATAATCGTCCCACGTCACATCGGCCATCGACGCATCGGCCGATTTCCACGAGACCATGAACACGCTGATCCCCTGATCGACGCACCAGCGGATGAAGCTTTTCTCGGGGGTCAGATCGAGGATGTAGAAGCGGTTGATCCACGGCGGGAAGATCACCAGCGGGATCGACAGCACCTGCTTGGTCGTCGGGCTATATTGGATCAGTTCGTAGAGCGGGGTGCGCTTGACCACCTTGCCGGGGGTCGTGGCGAGATTGCGCCCGACCTCGAAGGCGTCGCCGCTGGTGTGGGTGAGTTGCCCGCGCCCGATATCGGTCAGCATATGCTGCAGACCCTTGAGCAGATTCTCGCCCCCGGTCTCGATCGTCTTGTCGATCACCTCGGGATTGGTGAAGGCGAAATTGGTCGGGCTCATCGCATCGATGAAGCCCTTGGTGGCGAAGCGCAATTGCTCGCGCTGCCTGGCATCGATCCCCTCGATCGCGTCGACGCTGCTCAGCAGATGATCGGAAATCATCAAATAGCTTTCGCGGATCCACGCGAACAGCGGATTGTCGCGCCATGCCTCGGCCTTGAAGCGCTTGTCGCGCGGGGCGGCGTCCTGTTGCTCGGTCGCCTCGCCGGGCTGGAGGAAGCGCTGCCACAAGGTGAGGCTGTTCTGCCAGAAGTCGCTCGCGCGTTGCAGCGTCGCGGGGTCGTTGATGCCGGGCACCACCGGCGCGCCGGTCGCGGGCGCCTGCATCGTCGCCAGCCCCTGTTCCATCATCATCTGCTGCGCCCGCCCCAGTACCCAGGTCCAGCGCTGGAGATCGGCCAGGCCGGGGGCTTGGGTATCGGTCATCAACCTCTCCTCGACGCAACCGCCGGCCGCTGACTCGGGGGCGGCTGCCTAGCCTAGGCCGGATCGGCAATCAGCAGAACCCGGTTTTTGCGCTTTCCCCTTCTCGTCATGCCGGGCTCGACCCGGCATCCAGAGCCTCAGGTGCCGTCGCCCGTAACTCTGGATGGGGGCGAAAGCGGCTTCGGCCAACACAATCACATCGCCACCCGGCTCGGGGCCGGGGTGACGGCGGAGCGTGAATCCGACCCGTTTGCCCCTCGCCAAACCCGCAAGCCCGGCTTTTTGCCGCTTGGCCCTGTCGCCCGCGCGCCGGACACGGTATGACGTGCGAACCGAAAGGAGTTCCAATGTCCGACGAATTCTACCGCATGAAGCGCCTGCCCCCTTATGTCATCGCCGAGGTCAATGCGATGCGGGCAGCGGCGCGCGCGGCAGGGGAGGACATTATCGATCTCGGCATGGGCAATCCCGATCTGCCGCCGCCGGCGCATGTCATCGAGAAATTGTGCGAGGTCGCGCAAAAGCCCTCCGCCCACGGCTATTCGCAGTCAAAGGGGATTCCGGGGCTGCGCCGCGCCCAGGCCAATTATTACGCCCGCCGCTTCGGGGTCGATGTCGATCCCGAAACCGAGGTGGTGGTGACGATGGGATCGAAGGAGGGGCTCGCCAGCCTCGCCACCGCGATCACCGCGCCGGGCGATGTCGTGCTCGCGCCGAATCCCTCCTATCCGATCCACACCTTCGGCTTCATCATCGCAGGCGCGACGATCCGCGCGGTGCCGACCACCCCCGACGAACATTATTTCGAAAGCCTCGAACGCGCGATGGCCTATACCGTCCCGCGCCCCTCGGTGCTGGTGGTCAATTATCCGTCGAACCCGACCGCCGAGACGGTCGATCTCGCTTTCTACGAGCGGCTGGTGGCGTGGGCGCGCGAGAACAAGGTGTGGATCCTCTCCGACCTTGCCTATTCGGAGCTCTATTACGACGGCAATCCGACCCCCTCGATCCTCCAGGTCAAGGGCGCCAAGGACGTCGCGATCGAATTCACCTCGCTCAGCAAGACCTATTCGATGGCGGGCTGGCGGATCGGCTTCGCGGTCGGCAACAAGCAGCTGATCGCGGCGATGACGCGGGTGAAATCCTATCTCGATTACGGCGCCTTCACCCCGATCCAGGCGGCGGCCTGCGCCGCGCTCAACGGGCCGCAGGATATCGTCGAGAAGAACCGCCAACTCTATCACAAGCGCCGCGACGTGATGGTCGAAAGCTTCGCGCGCGCCGGGTGGGAGATCCCGAGCCCGCGCGCCTCGATGTTCGCCTGGGCGCCGCTGCCGCCGGCGCTGGCGCACCTAGGTAGCCTTGAGTTCTCCAAACAATTGCTGACTCACGCCCAGGTCGCGGTTGCGCCAGGGGTCGGCTACGGCGAGAACGGCGAGGGTTATGTGCGCATCGCGATGGTCGAGAACGAGCAACGGCTCCGCCAGGCGGCACGCAACGTGAAACGCTATCTGCAATCGATGGGCGTCAACACCCCCGCGCGCACCGCCGGGTGACGGTGGGCGGCGCAGGCGATCATGCGCGCGCGGTCCGCCACGGATAGGCTGACCGCGGGGCATATGTGATCGTCTATAATCCGTTCTATTCGCTTGCCGGCGTGCTGGTCGGCCTGCTCGTCGGGCTGACCGGCGTCGGCGGCGGATCGCTGATGACGCCGTTGCTCGTGCTGGTGTTCGGTTTCCACCCGGTGACCGCGGTGGGGACCGACCTGCTCTATGCCTCCGCG
This sequence comes from Sphingomonas lycopersici, assembly GCF_026130605.1. Taxonomy (GTDB): domain Bacteria; phylum Pseudomonadota; class Alphaproteobacteria; order Sphingomonadales; family Sphingomonadaceae; genus Sphingomonas; species Sphingomonas lycopersici. Next base: position 3,702 of record NZ_JANFAU010000013.1, read on the forward strand.
ACCAAGACGGTGGGGACGGCGGTCCATGGCTGGCGCGGGACGGTCGACTGGCGGGTGGTGCGCCGGCTCGCGACCGGCAGCGTGCCGACGACGATCGCGACCCTTGTCGCGCTGAGCTACGCCACGCACCGCTCGGCCGACACCGGGCATCTCGTCGCGACGATCCTCGGCAGCGCGCTGCTGCTCACCGCGGTGGCGATCCTGTTCCGCGCGCGGATCGTCGACAAGCTCGCGCCGCGCTTCGGCCGGTTCGACGAAGGGCGGATCGCGTGGCTGACCGTGCTGCTCGGCGCGATCCTTGGCACGCTCGTCTCGCTCACCTCGGTGGGGGCGGGGGCATTGGGGATGACCGCGCTGCTCGTGCTCTATCCGCGGCTCGAGGTGAAACGGCTGGTCGGCTCGGATATCGCGCATGCCGTGCCGCTCACGCTGATCGCGGGGCTGGGGCATCTTTCGCTCGGCGCGGTCGATCTGTCGCTGCTGGTGTCGCTGCTCGCGGGATCGGTGCCGGGGATCGTGATCGGCAGCCTCGTCGCGACCCGCGTCCCCGATCGCGTGCTGGTGCCGATCCTCGCGGTGACGCTCGCGCTGGTCGGCGCGAAATTGGTGTTCGGTTGACGCGCGCGCCGCATCGCCGCATCGATGCGGCATGACACGCCCCGGCTTCGCTTTTTCCACCCGCTTCAAAGTCCGTTACGCCGAGATCGACGGGCAGCGCGTGGTGTTCAACTCGCGCTATCTCGAATATGCCGATGTCGCCGAGACCGAATATTGGCAATGGACCGGGATCGGCGAAGTGCTCGGCAAGGCCTGGCTCGAAACCGAATTCCACGTCCGCCGCGCGTCGGTCGATTATCTGCGGCCGTTGGTGTGGGGCGATACGATCGAGGCGTCGGTGCGGATCGAGCGGATCGGCTCGACCAGCATCACCAAAAGGATCGACCTCGCCAACCAGCGCGGCGAGCTCTGCACCGAGATCGAGATGGTGACGGTCAACGTCCATTTGCCGACCGGGCGGCCGATCCCGATCGAGGGCGAGGTGCGCCAGTTCCTCGAGGCGCTGATCGCCGCGCAGCCCGATCGGGTGGCGTAGCGCTTTTCTCCTCTCCCTTGAACAAGGGAGGGGGCGGGGGTGGTTGGCCCGGGGGGGGGGGGCCACCGGCCCGCGCGCCTCATACCCACCCCCAGCCCCTCCCTTCACGAGGGAGGGGAGTAGAAGGGGCAAGGAGGGGCGCGCCTTAGCGCCTCACCCTTCGCGCAGCCCGATCCCGATTGCCGCGCGGGCGGCGTCGGCTTCGTTGCTCACCACCGGATAGGCGCAATAATCGGCGGCATAATAAGCGCTCGGGCGGTGGTTGCCCGACCAGCCGACGCCGCCGAACGGCGCGCCCGACGACGCGCCGTTGGTCGGCTTGTTCCAGTTGACGATCCCCGCCCGCGCGCGCGCCCAGAAGCGGTCGAACAATTGCGGAGTCTGGCTGATCAGCGAGGCGGACAGGCCGTAGCGCGTATCGTTCGCCTCGATGATCGCATCGTCGAAATCGTGGCAGCGGACGATTTGGAGGATCGGGCCGAACAATTCGATATCGGGCTTGTCGCGCGCCTCGGTCATGTCGATCAGCCCGGGGAGCAGGAAGGGACGGTCGGCCGCCGGGCGTTCGAGGTGACGGATCGGGCGCCCGCCCTTCATCAGCAGCGCAAGGAAGCTCTCGCTCAGCTGATCCGCGGTGTCATTGTCGATCACCGGCCCCATGAACGGCGCGGGGGTGGCGAAGGGCTCGTCGACGATCAGCCGCCCAAGCACTTTCTCGAGCTCGGCGAGCAAGGGCTCGTACAATTTCTCGTCGACGATCAGCCGCCGCGCGGCGGTGCAGCGCTGCCCCGCGGTGGTGAAGGCCGATTGCACGACGAGCACCGCGGCCTGCCACAGATCGGGGGTGTCCCACACCACGATCGGGTTGTTGCCGCCCATTTCGAGCGCGAGGATCTTCTCGGGCTTCTCGGCGAAGGCGCGGTTCAAGGCGAGCCCGGTGCGCGCCGAGCCGGTGAACAACAGCCCGTCGATCCCGTCGTGCGCGGCGAGCGCCTTGCCCTGATCGGGGCCGCCGATCACGATGCGGATGCACGCTTCGGGCACCCCCGCCTCGCGCAGGCAATCGACCAGGAACGCGCCGCTCGCCGGGGTCTTTTCCGACGGCTTGAACACCACCGCATTGCCCGCGATCAGCGCCGGGACGATATGCCCGTTGGGCAGGTGCGCGGGGAAATTATACGGCCCCAATACCGCGAGCACGCCGTGCGGCTTGTGGCGCAACGCCATCCGGCTGCCCATCGGCGAATCGAGCCGGCGCTGCGCGGTGCGCTCGGCATAAGCGCTGACCGAGATGTCGACCTTGGCGATCACCGAATCGACCTCGGTGCGCGCTTCCCACAGCGGCTTGCCGGTTTCGCGCGCGATCAAATCGGCAAAGGCATCGGCGCGCGCGCGCACGACATTGGCGAAGCGCCGCATCGTTTCGATGCGATAGGTCAGCGCGCGCGCCGCCCAGGTCGCCCAGCCGCCGCGCGCCGCGGCCACTTCCGCATCGACATCGCTGATCGCGCCGCGCCACAGTTCCGCGCTCGTCGCAGGCTCGAACGAGACGAGTTCACCGGTCATCGATCAGCCATCCCGTCCCCCGAAATGCGCGGCCGCCCCCGGCCGCAATCATCGTGTAGAGACAATCACCTGTCTTCGACAAGCCGCAGCGCGTCCGCCATTTCGCGGATCTGTGCCACCTTGACGTCAAGCGCCGACCAATCATCGTTTTCCGCGATCCGCGCCCATATCGCCTCCACCTCGTCGATCAGCATCGAACACGGCGCCTCGCCGCGCCAATAGGCATGCGTGCGCGGGGCACGCGGTGCATATCGATCCAGCGCGGCGCGCGCCTCGTCCCACGGCGCGCCGTAACCTTCGGGCAGCGGCTGGGCGAAGGCATCGAAGAAGAACCGGTCGATGCCGACGCCGCTCGCGCGCAACCCGCGCTCGATCGCCTGCACCAGGGCGCGGTCGCTCGCCGGGTCGATCGGCTTGCGCCCCAGCCGCCACAGCAAGGCGTCGGTGATTGCCGGCTGGTAACGCTCGCCGAAGCTTTCGAGCAGCGCGATGAGCGGTTCGGATTCGGCCAGCGGGCGCAATGCGGCGGCAAGCTGCATCACGTCCCAGTGGATCGCCTCCGGCTGGCGGCCGAAGGCATAGAGCCCGTTCTGGTCGAAATAAGCGGCGGTGAAGGCAGGGTCCCAGGTCGGCGCGAACCGCCACGGGCCGTAATCGAAGCTTTCGCCGGTGATGTTGATATTGTCCGAATTGAGCACGCCGTGGACGAACCCGGCCGCCATATAGCGTGCGGCCAGCGTCGCGGTGCGGGTGAGGACGAGATCGAGCAGGCGCAGCGGATCGTCGCTATCCTCGCCATAGAGTGCGCGTAAGGAATAGCCGACCAGCCGACGCAACGCCTCGTCCTCGCGCAAATAGGCGAGCCGCTGGAAACTGCCGATGCGGATATGGCCGTGGCTCAGCCGTACCAGCACCGCCGAGCGCGTCGGCGAGGGTTCGTCGTTGCGGTAGAGCTGCTCGCCGGTCTCGATCAGCGAGAAGCTGCGCGAGGTGGGGACGCCGAGTGCCTCGACCATCTCGCTCGCGAGGATTTCGCGCACCCCGCCCTTCAGCGTCAGCCGGCCGTCGCCGAAGCGGCTCCACGGCGTCTGCCCCGAGCCCTTGGTGCCGAGGTCCATCAGCCGCCCGTCGCGGTTGCGTAGCTGCGCGAAGGTGAAGCCGCGTCCGTCGCCGATCTCGGGGTTGTACACGCGGAACTGATGGCCGTGATACCGCAGCGCGAGCGGCCCGGGCAATGTGCCCGGCAGCGGCGCGAACCGGCCGAAATGCGCGATCCACTCCTCGTCGGTCAGCGCGTCCAGCCCCACTTCGCGCGCGGCGCGGTCGTTGCGGAAACGCAGCCGGGTTTCGCGGAACGGTGCGGCCTCGACCGGATCGTAAAAGGCGTCGCCCAGCGAAAGGATCGTCTGTTCGGGGCGGTAAGCTTGCGGGTCGAGGGGCATCCGGCGATATGGGGGCTGCGATAGCAAAGGTTCAAGCATGGCCGCCTATCAGGATCTGTTTTGGTGGTCGCGGGACGGCCTGAGGCTCCACGCCCGCGATTATCCGGGCGACGCGGGGGTTTTGCCGGTGCTGTGCCTCCCCGGGCTGACCCGCAACGCGCGCGATTATGCCGGGGTGGCGGCGCGGCTCGCGGGGCCGCGGCGGGTGATCGCGGTTGATTTCCGCGGGCGCGGCGAAAGCGCTTATGCCAAGGATCCGATGAGCTATTCGCCGCTCGTCTATGCGCAGGATATCGCGGCCTTGCTCGAGGCCGCGGGGATCACGCGGTTCGTGTCGATCGGCACTTCGCTCGGCGGGATCGTGACGATGCTGCTCGCCGGGATGCTGCCAGGGCGGATCGCGGGGGCACTGCTCAACGATGTCGGGCCGGAGATCGAGCCGGCGGGGCTGGCGCGAATCCGCAGCTATGTCGGCAAGCCGAGTGTCTTCCCGACCTGGATGCACGCCGCGCGCGCGGTCGCGGAAAGCAATGCCGACGTCTATCCCGATTGGGGCGTCGAGCAATGGCTGGCGATGGCCAAGCGGCTCTATCGCCTCAACAGCGCGGGGCGGATCGTGCTCGATTACGATCTCAAGATCGCCGAGCCGTTCCGCGTTCCGGGGGCGGAGGCGGGGCCGGACATGTGGCGCGCGCTCGCCGGGCTGAACGACGTGCCGGTGCTGATCGTGCGGGGCGGGCGCTCCGACATCCTCTCGGCGGCGACGGCGGAACGGATGGCGGCGAGCCTGCCCGATGCCGAGCTCGTCACCCTGCCGGGAATCGGCCACGCCCCGACGCTCGACGAGCCGGGGGTGCAGGGCGCGATCGACCGGCTGCTGGTGCGCGCCGCGCGGGAACCTGCCGCCGCCTGAGGCGATTGTCATATTGCGCTCGACGGGGGGATCACCTCGCCCGAACGGTCGTAGTCGTGCGCATGATGACCTGATCCCGGAGCCGCGATGACCTTTCCGCTCGATCATCTGATCTTCACCCCGCACGACGTCGATCTCGCGCGATCGCCGCTCGCCGGGCGGATCGACGCCGAGACGATCGTGCTCGGGGCGTTCAATCCCGGGATGACCCGGCTGGCGAACGGCAACCTGCTGCTGATGGTCCGCGTGGCGGAGGCGCTCAAGGAGCCGATCGTCGAGGGGCATGTCCGCGCCGTCCGCTGGGATGCGGGAAGCTGCGTGCTCGATCCCTGGCCGCTGGCGCTGGTCGACACCGCCGATCCGCGAAAGTTCATGATGCGCGGCGGCGGGTGGCGGGTGATGGCGCTCACCTCGCTGTCGTGGCTGCTCCCGGTCGAGCTCGATCCCGAGGGGCGGCGGGTCGAGGCGGTCCATTACGACCGCGCGATCGTTCCCGCCGCGAGCTGGCAATGCTATGGGGTGGAGGATGCGCGGATCAGCCGGGTCGGCGATCGCTTCCTGATGACCACCTGTTCGGTCAGCCCGGAGCGGCATTCGACCACGCTCTACACCAGCGACGATGCCGTGGACTGGACGCTGGAGGGGATCGTCCTCGATCACCAGAACAAGGACATGCTGATCTTCGAAGGGCTGATCGACGGCAAATATTGGGCGCAGACGCGGCCGCTGGGCGACCTCTATTTCGCTTACCCGCCCGATAGCGAATGGCGCGCCGGGCCGTCGATCAACCTCGCCAGCTCGCCCGATGCGCTGCATTGGAAGCCGAGCGAACATCCCGGCATCCGCCCGCATTCGGCGACGATCGCCACCGCGCGGATGGGCGGCGGCTCCCCCCCGATCGCGACCGATAAGGGGTGGCTCACCTTGTGGCACGGGGTGGAGCCGCACGGCGTGGTCGGCATCTATCGCACTTATTGGACGATCCTTGCCCGCGATGCGCCGTGGCGGACGGTGGCGTTCGGCGAGACCCCGTTGATCGAACCGGCGCCGGCGCTCACCGAGCCGCTGCGCGACCTGATGTATCTCGACAGCGTGGTGTTCACCACGGGGATCGCCGACGGCGGCGATTACTGGATCGTCGCAAGCGGCGAGGCCGATCTCGCGTGCCGGATTACGCATGTGCCCAAGCGTTTGATCGGGTGACGGAACCGCGCCTGATCGGCTAGGGCGGAAGCATGGCGCAGCCGATCCGCATCCTCCACCTCCATTCGACCTTCGACCTCGGCGGCAAGGAAGCGCGCGCGGTGCGGCTGATGAATGCGTTCGGCGATCGCGCGCGGCATGTCATCGTCTCGTCGATGGAAGGGCATTACGGCGCGCGCGAGCGGATCGAGAAGGGCATCCGCTACGAGATCGCGCAGGATCCGCCGCCGCTCGCCGGGCGGCCGTCGGTGCGCCGCTACGAGGCGATCGCGCGCTATATGCGCGGGTTCGATCTGGTGCTGAGCTATAATTGGGGCGCGATCGACGGCGCCATGGCGCGGCGCGTGTTCGCCAAGGGCGCGCCGCCGCTGGTCCATCACGAAGACGGCTTCAACGAAGACGAAGCGGCCGGGCTGAAGCGCGAGCGCAACGTCTATCGCCGCGTCGCGCTCGGTGCGGCGCATGCGCTGGCGGTGCCCTCGATGACGCTCGAACGGATCGCGCTCGACACCTGGAAGCAGCCGCGCGGCAAGGTGCATCGCATCGCCAACGGCATTGCGACGATGGCCTATGCGCGCGATCCCGAGCCCAAGGTGCTCCCCGGCTTCGTCCGCAAGCCCAAGGAAGTGGTGATCGGCACCGTTGCCGGCCTGCGCGCGGTGAAGGATCTGCCGGCGCTGGTCCGCGCGGTCGGCGGGCTGGCGGGCAAATACCGTCTCGTCATCGTCGGCGAGGGGCCGGAGCGCGCCGCGATCGAGCGCGCCGCGATGGCAATGGGGATCGACGATCGCGTGGTGCTGACCGGGTTCGTCGATCGGCCCTATCGCTATATGCGGCATTTCGACCTGCTCGCGCTGTCGTCTCGGTCAGAGCAATTCCCGATCTCGGTGGTGGAGGCGATGGCCGCCGGCCTGCCGATCGTCGCCCCGCCGGTGGGGGACGTGGCGCAGATGGTGGCGGCGGAGAATCTGCCCTTCATCACCGAGCTTCCTGGCGAGGTGCGGCTGCGCGACGCGATCCAGCCGTTGCTCGCCGATGCCGGGCTGCGCGCCAGCGTCGGCGCCGCCAATCGGGCCAAGGCGCGCGCGGAATATGACGAAGGGGTGATGATCGCGCGTTACGCCGCACTCTACGAGGCGGCGTTGGGGCGGCCGGGCGTACTGGGCGGTTAGCCGATCGCATCGCGCCGCGGGGCGATGATGTGCTATGAGCGGCCGGTGGTGCTAGGCTGCTGGACACGATCAATTTACTCGCATCCCGCGGCCCTTGCGCTATAGCGGGCCAAATTATGTCCGAAGGATGACCAACTACGTGTTCAAGGGTCTGAAGCCGATCGTCTACAACGGCCGCGAGGTGTGGCCGCTCGTCGAGGGTGGGAAGGGCGTGGCGGCGACCAATCATGCGTCCGCCGGTGCCTGGGCCGCCGCGGGGGGGATCGGCACGGTGTCGGCGGTCAATGCGGACAGCTACGACCCGGAAGGCCGCATCGTCCCGCAGGTCTATAAGGCGCTCACCCGGCGCGAGCGCCACGAAGAGCTGATCGCTTATGCGGTCGAGGGTGCGGTGCAGCAGGTCAAGCGCGCGTTCGACATCGCCGGGGGCAAGGGCGCGATCAACATCAACGTGCTGTGGGAAATGGGCGGCGCGCAGCGCGTGCTCAACGGCGTGCTCGAGCGGACCCGCGGGATGGTCGCGGGCGTCACCTGCGGCGCGGGGATGCCGTACAAGCTCTCCGAGATCGCGGCGTCGTACAATGTCCACTACCTCCCGATCGTCTCCTCGGCGCGCGCCTTTCGCGCCTTGTGGAAGCGCGCTTATTCGAAGGTCGCGCATCTGCTCGGCGCGGTGGTCTATGAGGATCCGTGGCTCGCGGGCGGGCACAACGGCCTGTCCAACGCCGAAGACCCGCTGAAGCCCGAGGATCCCTATCCCCGCGTCAAGGCGCTGCGCGAGACGATGCGCGAGGGCGGCATCCCGGATTCGACCCCGATCGTGATGGCCGGCGGCGTATGGTATCTGCGCGACTGGAACGACTGGATCGACAATCCCGAACTGGGGCAGATCGCCTTCCAATATGGCACCCGCCCGCTGCTGACGCAGGAAAGCCCGATTCCGCAGGGGTGGAAGGAACGGCTGATGACGATCGAGGAGGGCGATGTCCTCCTTCACCGTTTTTCGCCGACCGGTTTCTATTCGTCGGCGGTGCGCAACCCGTTCCTGCGCAATCTAGAGGCGCGCTCGGATCGCCAGATCGCTTTCTCGACGCAGGAAGCCGGGGACCATGTGTTCCAGCTCGACGTGGGCGTGAAGGGCAAGAATTTCTGGGTGACGCGCAACGACCTGCTGCGCGCGCGCGCCTGGTATGGCGAGGGCTTCACCGACGCGCTCAAGACCCCCGACAATACGCTGGTGTTCGTCACCCCGGCCGAGAAGATCGAGATCCGCAAGGATCAGGCCGATTGCATGGGCTGCCTCAGCCAGTGCCTGTTCTCGAGCTGGGCGGATACCGAGACCAATTCGACCGGCCGGCTCGCCGATCCGCGCAGCTTCTGCATCCAGAAGACGCTGCAGGAGATCGCGCACGGCGGCGATACCGAGCAGAATCTGATGTTCGCCGGGCATGCCGCGTTCAACTTCAAGCGCGATCCCTTCTATTCGAACGGCTTCGTGCCGACGGTGAAGCAGCTCGTCGACCGCATCCTGACCGGCGACTGAGCGCTTTTCTCCCCTCCCTTGAGCGAGGGAGGGGAGCAAGATATGCGACGGGCGGAGGCATAGATCTCCGCCGCGCAACATTGCTGACACGCGGCTGACACGGTGAGGGGCTATCAAGCCCTCGTACCGGAAAGGAGCCCCGTGCGATGCGTACCGATCGCGATCTGGCCTATCACGCCCGCCGCGCCCATGACGAAGCGATCCAGGCGATCCGCTCGCTGAGCAACAGCGCCTCGGTCCGGCATGAGGAATTGTGCCGGCTGCACTGCCACCGCGTGCTCGAGGGGCTGCGCGACAATGAGGTGCGCGAGGCGGCCTGATAAGCTACCCGTTCGCCCTGAGCTTGTCGAAGGGCTGCACTTCTTCTTCGGAAGAAAAGGACAGGGCTTCGACAAGCTCAGCCCGAACGGGGAGTGGGAATCCTGCCTTAACGAGGCGGTGGTTAAGCCCAGCCCTCCAGCACCTGATCGGGCGGCCGGTGGCCGTCGGACCACATGCGGATATTGGCGATCACCTTCTCGCCGGTGGCGATGCGCCCCTCATAGGTCGCCGATCCCATATGCGGGATCATCACCACATTGGGCAGCGCGAGGAGCCGCGGGTCGATCTCCGGCTCGTGGCGCCATACGTCGAGCCCGGCGCCGGCGAGCCGGCCCTGTTCGAGCGCGGCGACCATCGCATCCTCGTCGACGATCCCGCCGCGGCTCGAATTGATCAGGAAGACATGCGGGCGCAGCAAGGCGATGCGGCGCGCGTCGATCAGGTCGCGGCTGTCGTCGTTGAGCGGGGTGTGGATCGTCAGGATGTCGATCGCGCCGAGCATCTCGTCGAGATTGGGATGCCATTGCGCGCCGAATTCGGCCTCGACCACCTTCGGCAGCCGGTGGCGGTTGTGATAGTGGATCGCGAGCCCGAACGCGCGCGCGCGCCGCGCGACCGCCTGCCCGATCCGCCCCATGCCGATGATGCCCAAAGCCTTGCCGCCGATGCGGTGGCCGAGCATCCCGCCAGGGCTCCACCCGGTCCACTGCCCCGAGCGCACGAGTTTCTCGCCCTCGGCCAGCCGGCGCGGGACGGAGAGGATCAGCGCCATCGTCATGTCGGCGGTATCCTCGGTCAGCACGCCCGGCGTGTTGGTGACGATGATACCGCGCGCGCGCGCCGCCTTCAGATCGATATGGTTCACCCCCGCGCCGAAATTGGCGATCAGTTTCAGCCGTTCGCCCGCGCCGGCGATCAGCTCGGCATCGATCGAGTCGGTCACGGTGGGGACGAGCACATCGCAATTGGCCATCGCCTCGGCGAGCTCGGCGCGGGTCATCGCGCGGTCGGTGCGGTTGTTGCGGGTATCGAACAACGCCTCCAGCCGATCCATCACCTCGTCCGGCAGCTCGCGGGTGACGATCACCCTGGGATTGGCGCAGCGTCGCGTATCAACCATGAAAAGGGCTTGGCGAACGGCTCGGCTGGCGTCAACGGTCGTTTGACGCGCGACACCTTCCGATCGCGCCGGCAATTGAGGGTTGAGATGCGGGCAGCATCGAAATGGATGATGGTAGCGATCGCCGGCGGCGTGATCGCCAGCGACGCGTTCGCCGCCGATCCGCCGCCACGCAAGGATCCGTATTTCGCGTCGATCGCGCCGGCGCGCGCGCGGATGCGCAGCGGGCCGGGGCGCAATTATCCCGCGACCTGGCTTTATGTCCGCGCCGATCTGCCGGTGCGGGTGGTCGATACGTTCAAGGAGTGGCGCAAGGTGGAGGATCCGGCCGGGGTGCAGGGCTGGATGCAGGGCAATATGATCAGCCAGCGCCGCACCGCGATCATCCAGGGCACGATCGCCGAGCTGCGCGAAAAGCCCGCGGCCGACGCCAAGATCGTATGGCGCGCCGAGCCGGGGGTGGTCGGGCGGCTGAGCCAGTGCGGCGGCGGCTGGTGCCGCTTCGACGTCCACGGGCAGGCGGGCTATGTCGAGATGTCGCGCTTGTGGGGCGTCGCCGCCGGGGAGGTATTGCCATGACGTTCGCGCTCGACGGATTCGATCTCGACGGCTTCGTCCGCGCGACGCTGGCCGAGGATCTCGGCGACAAGGGCGATGTCACCTCCGCGGCGGTGATCCCGGCCGAGGCGCGGTTCCGCGCGGTGATGGATACGCGCGACGCGATCACCGTCGCCGGGCTGGAGATTGCCGCCGCTTTCTTCCGCGCGCTCGACGCCGATGTGTCGATCGAATTGCTGGTCGAGGACGGTGCGACCGTCCCGCGCGGCACCGATCTGATGCGGCTGGAGGGGAGCGCGCGCGCGATGCTCACCGCCGAGCGCTCGGCGCTCAACACCGTGCAGCATCTGTCGGGGATCGCGACGCTGACCCGCGCCTATGTCGATCGCATCCGCGGCACCGGCGCGACCCTGCTCGATACGCGCAAGACGATTCCCGGCCTCCGCCGGCTGGAGAAATACGCCACCCGCATGGGCGGGGCGAAGAACCACCGCATGGGCTTGTGGGATGCGGCGATGATCAAGGACAATCACGTCGCGGTCGCCGGCGGAGTGGCGGAGGCCGCGGCGCGCGCCAAGGCGGCGGGGATCGCCGAGATCATCGTCGAGGTCGACCGCATCGACCAGATCGAGCCCGCGCTCGCCGCCGGGGCGACCTGGCTGCTGCTCGACAATTTCGTGCCGGCCAACCTGCGCGGCGCGGTGACATTGATCGGCGGCCGGGTGCCGACCGAGGCGTCGGGCGGGGTGACCTTGGAGACGATCCGCGCGATCGCCGAAACCGGGGTGACCTATGTCAGCGTCGGGCGGATTACCCAATCGGCGCCCGCGGCGGACATCGGGCTGGATTTCGCGCCGGCCTGAGGGCGCGCGTCCATCTTCTTTCTTCTTCCCTCCCTTCACCAGGGAGGGGAGAAGAAAGAAGGGAGCGGAAAGGCACCCCCGACCGCATTTTCCAACCACGCTCCGCGACCGCCTTGCACGGCGGGGTCGCGGCACTAACCTGCCGGCGGGCGACAAGGGGAACGAATCATGCAACGGCCATCGTCGATCGTCAGGTACGAACAATTGTACCTCGGCTCCTTCATCCTCGGGCTCGTCGCCTCGGCGCTGTCGTGGCAGGGGCGCGCGGCGCAGCTCGGCGCCAATCCGGCGCTGGGCAATCTGCAATGGATCATGCCGGCGGCGCTGGTGGTCGGGATCGTGATCAGCGTCACCCTGTGGTATTTCACCGCGCGCAACCCCAGCATCGCCGCGAAATGGGTGGTGACGGTGTTCGCCGCGCTCTCGCTGCTCGGCGTCGCGCGCAACCTCTATGCGCTGGCGAGCGGCACCGTGCCGCTGTTCGCCACATTGCTCGCGGTGCTTGTGTCGCTGCTTTACGTCGCGGCGGCAGTGATGCTGTTCAAACCGGACGCGAAACTATGGTTCGGCGAGGAGCCGACCAACGGAGATATTGCTTGATCGACCGTTTTGTCCTTGCCGCCGCGACGGTCGCGGCGCTGCCCGGCGTCGCCGCGGCGCAGGCCTATCATTGCGCCGTCCCGCGCGATCTCGCCGCGCCGCATCCCGATCTGCCTAACGAGCGCGAGCCGCAGCGGCTGCTGCCGATCGGCGGTTATACGCTGGCGATCAGCTGGTCGCCGCAATATTGCCGCACCCGGATGCACGATCCGGCGGCGCGGATGCAATGCGGCAAGAACCGCTTCGGCTTCGTGCTCCACGGTCTGTGGCCGGACGGCGAGGGGAAGGACTGGCCGCAATATTGCACCGCGACCGATCTCGTGCCCCCCAAGGTGATCGCCGCCAATCTGTGCGCGACCCCCTCGGTGCAATTGCTCCAGCACGAATGGGCCAAGCACGGCACCTGCATGAAGGGCGAGACCCCGGCGACCTTCTTCCGCCGCTCGACCGCGATGTACGGCAAGTTGCGCTATCCCGATATGAACGCGCTGTCGCGCCGCCCGCTCACCGCCGGCCAGTTCGCCGCCGCGCTGGCGCGCGCCAATCCGGGGATGCGCGCCGATATGATGCGGATCACCGCCAATCGCGAAGGCTGGCTCGACGAGGTGTGGCTGTGCACCGACAAGGGCTTCAACTACACGACCTGCCCCGCGCATCAGGGCGGGCTGGCGCCCGACGCGCGGCTGAAGATCTGGCGCGGGCCACGGTAAACCCTCCGTCATTCCCGCGAAGGCGGGAATCCATTCTCGCTGTCGGTGCGCTTCTATCGCATAGCCCAGCGTTAATGGATTCCCGCCGCCGCGGGGATGACGATTAAGGCGGGTTCAGAGTCCCATCCGCAACGTCACCCGGATATCGCGCCCGGCGAGCGGGGCGAAATCCTTGAGCACGCTTGCGGCGCGCCGCGCGTTGACGTCGAAGATATTGTTCGCCGCGATCATGATGCTGGTCTTCTCGTTGCCGGCGAACGGCCGGAACGAGAAGGATGCGTTGACCATCGTATAAGGCGCCGTCTCGGTCTCGAACGCGGCGATGCGCGTCTGGCGGAAGACATGTTCCAGCTCGACCCGCGCGCTGGTGCGGTCGCCCTGCGCCTCGACCCCGCCGAGCACGCGCAGCGGCGGGATGCGCGGCACCGGGCTCAGGTCCACCACCGACGCGCGGACATAATCGGCGAGGATGTCGGCGTTGATCGCATGTCCGCCGATCCGCGCCAGCCGCTTGGAGACATCGATCTCGAAGCCATAATAGCGCGCCTTGGCCTGCTGATATTGGAAGCAGGGGAATTCCACCTCGCGTCCGGACGGCGCGGCGGCGGCGGCGCAGACCGATTGCGCGGTCTGGTTCTCGTAGATGTAATCGTCGAACCAATTGTAATAGGCCGAGGCATCGAGGCTGAAGCCGTCGCTATGCGCGTGGAGCGTCGCCTCCAGCCCCCAGCTTTTCTCGGTGCGGAAATCGGGGTTGCCGAGCTCATAGGCCTGCGTCCCGGCGTGGGCGCCGTTGGCGAACAATTCCTCGGCCGACGGCGCGCGCTCGGTGCGCGAGGCGTTGAGCCCGATGCGCACCCCGTCGGCGATGCCGTAAGACGCGCCGAGCGAGCCCGAGAAGGTGTCGAACCGGCGTTTGCCGTTGAAATAGCGCAGATCGTCCGCCGGGTTGAGCGCGGCGAGATTGGTATGCTCGTAGCGGACCCCGCCCTCGGCCTTGAACGCGCCATTCTCATATTGCTGGAGCGTGAAGAGCCCGACCTGTTCGGTATTGTTGCGCGGCAGGAAGGCTTCCTCGCCGACGACGTTGAACTGGCGGTTGAAATATTGCGCGCCGCTCGCCCCGCTCCAGCCGCCGCGATTGGCCTGGACGAATTCGAGGCGCCCTTCGAGGCCCTTGTTGTAGAAGCGCGTGCCGATCTCGCCGCTCGGTTCGAGCTCGAAATGGCGGTAATTGGCATAAGCCGCGCGCGCGCGGATGCGATCGAGGAAGCCGCCCCCGGTCTGCACCTCGCCGCGCAGATCGAAGCGGTTCTGGACGACCGAGAGCCGCGGCGCCTCCTGCTCCTGCCCGGGCTCGGTGGCATAGCGGATCGGCACGCCATAGAGGCTGTCATAATGGCTGTACGACACGCCGAGCGACCCGGTGTCGGTGATCAGCGCCGCGCCGAGCCCGGCGGTCCAGGTCTTCGCCGCGGTGTTGGGCAGCCGGCCCTTGAGGCGCGCGGAGGCGGCGAAGTCGATCTCATCGTCGGGCGCCGCCCGCGCCGCGGCCAAAGCGGCGGCGCGCGCGCTGCGCGACAGCACATAGCCGCCGATACGGAGGTCGTCGGCCTTGAGATACGAGCCGTCGGCGTGGAGCACGAGGTTCCTGGTTACCGCGACATCCCCCGCTGCGCCGACCGAGCGCTCGGTCGCCGCGCTGCCGAAGCCGGCGGTGGCGTTGAGGCGATAGCCGTTGCTCGGGACGCTGCGCGGGATGCGCGAATCGATCACATTGACCACGCCGCCCGCCGCCGACGAGCCGTAGAGCAATGCCGCCGGGCCGCGCAGCACCTCGACCCGTTCGGCGAGCAGCGGATCGATCACCACCGCATGATCGACCGAGGTGTTCGACACGTCGACCGAACCGACCCCGTCGGTCAGCACGCGGATACGATCGCCCTGGAAGCCGCGCAGGATCGGCCGCGACGCGCTTGGCCCGAACGAGGTGGCGGAGACGCCGGGAAGCCGCGCGAGCGTCTCGCCGATCGTCGGGCGCAATTCGCGGTCGAGCTTTTCGCCCGAGAGAACGGAGGTGCCTTGCAGCACGTCGGTCTCGCTGCGCGCGACGGGCGCCGTAACGATCACATCGCGCGGCACGGTGTCCTGCGCGACCGGATTATCCTCGGCGACGGCGGGGGTGGCGATCAGTGCGGCAACAATGCCGGCGAGCGGAAGCGACCTATGGGCATATGTTCGGTTCATGAGGACCGGCTAAACGCAATGTTACAACATATCAACATCGCTTCATCGTCGCGAGGGCTCGCTTCGGCGCAGCTCAGCTATTGCGTTCGACCGATTCCAGGATGCGCGCGCCGGCCATGAACACCGCGACGGGGCAAGCGGCGAACAGCAGCCAGCCGCCGTAGCCAGGATATTGCTGCAGATAATGCACCCCGCGCTCTATCGCCCCGGTGCCGAGCGAGAAGATCACGAGGAACGCCTCGAACTTGGTCTTGATGACGAACAGACGGGCGATGCGGGACCACATGCCGGATCAGAAGCAAGCGATATGCCAGCCGCGGAAATCCGCCGATTCTCGCGAGCGGAATATGGTTATCTGTAAGTTAATCCGACACCCAGCCTAAGAAGGCGTCACTTTTAGTTGACGCGGCTGCGGCGTCACCTATATGTGACGCGTGTTCGCGGTTATCCCGACCGCCCGATTCGCCGATTGGATCGAGGGCCTCAAGGATCGCCGTGCGGCGGCGCGGATAGCGATCCGCATCGTTCGTATCGAAGCCGGGAATTTCGGCGACGCCAAATCGGTGGGCGGGAAGGTCAGCGAGCTCCGCATGACCATGGTGCCGGCTATCGCGTCTATTTCACGATCAAGGGGGAGGAGATCATCATCCTGCTTTGCGGCGGCAACAAGAAGAGCCAGCGCCGGGATATCGAGCAGGCGTATCGGATGGCCGAGGAAATCCACCGGGGGACGTGATGGAAGGATCCGAGAGTGACGGCTGAGCTTGGGCTCGCATTCGATGCGGCGAAATATCTGGTCGGCGATGACGAAGCGCAGCGTGAATTGCTTGCCGATGCGCTTGCCAGCGGTGATCGGGCCTATGTCGCGCATGCTCTTGGCACGATCGCCCGCGCGCGGGGCGGCCTCACCAAGCTGGCCGAGGAAACGGGGCTCAAACGGCAGGCGCTGCACCGCGCCTTGAGCAAAGACGGCAACCCAACGCTGGACACCTTACTGAAGGTGCTCACCGCTTTGGGTTTGCGCGCGACGGTCGAGAACAGCGAAGATCACCCAAAAGCGGCCTGAATAGCGCGCTTAAGGCAGCAGCAGCGAAGCGTCACCGTAGGAATAGAAGCGATAGCCGTGCTCGATCGCATGGGCATAGGCCGCCTGCATCCGATCGAGCCCCATCAGCGCCGAGACCAGCATGAACAGGGTCGAGCGCGGCAAATGGAAGTTGGTGACGAGCCCGTCGATCCCGCGGAAGCGATAGCCGGGGGTGATGAAGATCGCGGTATCGCCCTCGAACGGGTGGACGATGCCGTCCGCATCCGCCGCGCTCTCGATCAGCCGCAGCGAGGTGGTGCCGACCGAGATCACCCGACCGCCCGCCGCGCGGGTCGCGTTGAGGCGATCGGCGGTGGCGCGGTCGATGCGGCCCCATTCGGCGTGCATCACGTGATCGTCGGTGTCGTCGGCCTTGACCGGCAGGAAGGTGCCCGCGCCGACATGCAGCGTCAGCGTGACATGCCCGATCCCCGCCATCGCCAGCGCGTCGAGCAGGGCCGGGGTGAAATGCAGCGCCGCGGTAGGGGCGGCGACCGCCCCGGCACGCCGCGCGAACATCGTCTGATAATCATCGGCATCGCGCGCGTCGGTCGGGCGTTTGGCGGCGATATAGGGCGGGAGGGGCATGCGGCCGGCGCGCTCGAGCAGCAGCTCGACCGGTTCGTCGCCCGCGAAATCGAGCGCGATGCTGCCGTCCGCGCCGCGATCGCTCGCCACCGCGCTGACCCCGGCGCCGAAATCGATCGTATCGCCGTCGCGGACGCGCTTGGCGTTGCGGACGAAGGCGCGCCAGCGGCGCGGGCCTTCGCGCTTGTGGAGCGTCGCGCCGACACGTGCGGCGCCGCGCATCCCCTCGAGTTGTGCCGGGATCACGCGGGTATCGTTGAAGACGAGCAGGTCGCCGGCGCGCAACTCGCCCGGCAGATCGCTGACGATCCGGTCGGCGAGCGTGTCGCCGCGCACCACCAGCATCCGCGCCGAATCGCGCGGCGCGGCGGGGCGCAGCGCGATCCGCTCGGGCGGCAGCGTGAAATCGAACAGATCGACGTTCATCGGGGTCGGGCTTCGTCTTTAGCGCAACGTGCGCGAAGTAAATCCGTTCGCCCTGCGCTTGTCGAAGCGCGGCCCCACCTCACGAGCGACGGGACGCGCTTCGACAAGCGCAGGGCGAACGGGAATGGCGGATCCGGTTCGTCTTACGGCTTCTTCTTCGGCGCCGGCTTTGCGGCCGGCGTGGGCGCGGGCTTCGCCCCCGGCAGCGAGACCGGGCCGAGCACCGCGGCCGGATTGACGGCGGGCGGCGGCGCGGCCTGATAAGGCGGGGGGTTGTCGCTCGCGATATAGGCGTGGAGGATGCGCGTCGGGTTGGCGGGCGGCTCGCCGCGCTCGATCGCGTCGACATATTGCATCCCGTCGAGCACCCGGCCGAACACGGTATATTTGTGATCGAGCGCCAGCTTGGGCTGGAGCACGATGTAGAATTGGCTGTTGGCGCTGTCGTCGGCCTGCGCGCGCGCCGCGGCGACCGCGCCGCGGACGTGTGGCAGATAATTGAACTCGGCCTTCACGTCGGGAAGCGTCGAGCCGCCGGTGCCGTCGCCCTTGGGGTCGCCGCCCTGCGCCATGAAGCCGTCGATCACCCGATGGAAGGTGAGGCCGTCATAGAAATGCTGGCGGGTCAGCGTCTTGATCCGCTCGACCATCAGCGGCGCGGCGTCGGGGCGCAGCAGGATCGTCACCCGCCCGCCGTCCGACAGATCGAGCAGCCATTGGTTGGTCGTATCGGTGATCGCCGGTGGCGCGGCGCGCGTCGCGGTCTCGGTGGTCAGCACCACCGTGTTCTTCTTTTCCTTCTTGGCGAAGGCCGGCGGTGCAATCAGCACGCCAAGGATCGCCACTACACCCAAGAAACGCATCAATCCGACTTTCCCGCTCGATTCCATCGCGCCAGCGCCCCGGAACGCTGCTCCGCAGCTAAAGCATAGCGACGCTTGCGCCAATCTGAACCTTCAAACCCCGCTGCCGCGCCGGCCGAGCACCTGGACCCGCGCCGTCACTTCCTCGCGCACCGCGGGGGTGACGAACTTGCCGATCTCCCCGCCGAAGATCGCGATCTCCTTCACCAGCCGCGAGGCGATCGGCTGGAGCGCGACATCGGCCATCAGGAAGACCGTCTCGATCCGGTCGTTGAGCTGCTGGTTCATCCCCGCCATCTGATATTCGTATTCGAAGTCGGCAACGGCGCGCAGCCCGCGCACGATCACCCCGGCGCCTTCGCGCTCGGCGAAATCCATCAGCAGCGAATCGAAACTGACCACGCGGATATCGGCCTCGATCGCCGCCACCTCGCGCTCGACGATCGCCATCCGCTCGGGCAGCGAGAACATCGGCGATTTGGAGGGGTTGGTCGTCACCCCCACCACCAGCCGGTCGACCAGCTTCGCGCCACGCCGGATGATGTCCATATGCCCAAGCGTGATCGGGTCGAACGTGCCGGGATAGACGCCGATGCGGATGCTCATGGGTTTATCGATCCCTTTCCAGCACGAAACGCGCGATATCGCGTAGCAGGTCGGCCTCGCGGCCGTAATGGCGCAAATGCGCGATCGCCTGATCGATCAGCAGCCGCGAGC
Organism: Sphingomonas lycopersici; assembly: GCF_026130605.1. Classification (GTDB taxonomy): domain Bacteria; phylum Pseudomonadota; class Alphaproteobacteria; order Sphingomonadales; family Sphingomonadaceae; genus Sphingomonas; species Sphingomonas lycopersici. Next base: position 22,734 of record NZ_JANFAU010000013.1, read on the forward strand.
GTTCGCGCGCCGGTTCGATGCCGAGCAGCGAGACGAAGGTTTCCTTCCCCGCGTCGGCATCCTTGCGTAGCTTCTTGCCCGCCGCCGCCTCGTCGCCCTCGACATCGAGCAGGTCGTCGACGATCTGGAAGGCGAGCCCGATGTCGCGCGCATAGCCGCGCAGCCCGGTGCGCCCTTCCGGCGCGACGCGGCCGAGGATCGCGCCCGCCTCGACCGAGGTGGCGATCAGCGCGCCGGTCTTGAGCGCCTGGAGCCGCCCGACCATCGCAAGATCGAAGCCCGCGCGCGCCGCGCCGAGGTCCATCGCCTGCCCGCCGCACATCCCCGCCGGGCCGGCGGCGCGCGCGAGATCGAGCGTCAGCTCGGCGCGGACGAAGGGATCGGGGTGAGTCGCCGGATCGGCGAGAATCTCGAAGGCGAGCGCCTGCAGGCTGTCCCCGGCGAGGATCGCGGTCGCTTCGTCGAACGCCTTGTGGACGGTCGGCTTGCCGCGGCGCATGTCGTCGTCGTCCATCGCGGGCAGATCGTCGTGGATCAGCGAATAGACGTGGATCGCCTCGATCGCGGTGCCGACCCGCGCGATGCAATCGCGATCGCAGCCGAAAATCTGCGCGGTGGCGTGGACGAGCAGCGGGCGCAGCCGTTTGCCGCCGCCGATCGCGGCGTGGCGCATCGCGCGATAGAGATCGGCGCGGGGATCGTCCGGGACGGCGAGGAACTGGTCGAAACGCGCGTCGATCTCGGTGGCAATCTCGGCCAGCGCCGCCTGAAGCGCGGGGGAGGCGCTCATCCGGCGTTGAACGGCGTGGTGGTGGCGCGGCCTTCCGCGTCGAGCCGGATCGCCTCGATCCGTGCCTGTGCCGCATCGAGCCGCTCGGCGCAGCGCGCGCGCAGCGCATTGCCGCGCTCATACAGGTCGATCGCCTCGGCGAGCGGGGTTTCGCCGGATTCGAGCTTGTGGACGATCGCTTCGAGCTCGCGCAGCGCGGCCTCGAACGTCATCGAAGCGATTGCATTATCCTCGGGGTTTGACGCCATGCGGGCGCTATGCGGCAGGGGCCGTCAAAGGGCAAGCAGGCTGCGGTTAGCGCCCGCGGTTCCAGTGCAGCAGCAGCGACAGCCCGACCACGCCGAGGTTGATCGTCGCCTGCGCCGCGGGCTGGCTGGTTGCGATCGGCGATTCGCCGGCCAGATTCACCGAGATCAGCGGACGCCGCTCCGCCGCGACGGCCAGCGCAAGCACGATGGCAAGGAAGAAGGCGGCGCGGCGGCGTTGCATCGCAGTATATTACCCGATTCCGGGCGCGCTGGAAAGAGTCAGGCGGCGATCGGCGCGATGGCGTGGCGCACGCGATCGCGCCCGGCCGCCTTGGCGGCGAACAATGCCTGATCGGCATGGCGATAGAGCGTCTTCCAATCGTCCTCGCTGGCGATTGGGCCGTGGCAGGTGCCGAGAGAGACCGTGACCGAAATGTCGAACGGCATCCGCTCGGTGCGGACCCGCGCCAGCACGTCGGCGGCGAGATCATGGCCGCGATCGGGGATCAGCAGTGCGAATTCCTCCCCGCCGAGCCGTGCGACCAACGCATCCGGCGGCGCGGCGGCACGCAGCGCGCGAGCGACGATCCGCAGGACTTCGTCGCCGCCGTCATGCCCGAGCGTGTCGTTGACCAGCTTGAAGTGATCGATATCGGCGAGGACCAGCAGATGCGCCCGATCACGCCCGATCGCACTGCGCAGGAAACCGCGCCGGTTGAGCAGCCCGGTCAGCGGATCGGCGTCGGCGAGCAGCCGCGCGGCGATCTCCTGCTCGCGCGCCTCGTCGCGCTCGGCGGTGATCAGCCGGAAGCGATAGGCAATCGCGAGGCTGGAGAGCGTCGCCTCGATCGTCATCGACAGGATCGTCGAATTGTCGAGCAGGAAGCTCCAGCCGAGCAGGTGGAAATTGCCCGCGGCGCGCATCCCCGCCAGCACGACCGGGGCCGCCCAGGAAATCGTGTAGATCCACAGATAGTTGCTGCGATCGCGCCACGCGCGCCAGAGGATGAACGGCACCAGCGCGATCAGCGCGACGAAGCTCATCGCATAGATGTGGTCGAGCAGGGTGATGCGCCACGGTGCCAGAACGACGAGCGCGGTCGCGGCGACCAGCAGCAATGCGGCGACGATATCCGACGCGCGCGCCAGCCAGCCCTTGAAGACATGCGCGCCGAAGAAGCTGCGCGCAAAGGCCAAAGCGCAGACCGCCGCGATCGACAGCATCGCATAATTGATCCGCAGCCGATCGTTGTTCTCCAGCCCCGGAAACACCCAGGCCATCGCTCCCGACGACGAGAAGGCATAGAGCATCAGCCCTGCGACCATCGCGCAATAAGCGAGCTGGAACCCGTGGCGCAGCGCCCCCCACAAAGCGAGATTGTAGATCAGCAGCGCCAGGCACAGCCCGCCGAACGCGCTGTAGAGCGCGCCGAGCAGCATGTCGGACCGGACGCTCTCGCGCGCGGTGGCGAGGTGCGGCGCGAGGACGATGCCGCGCAGATTGGCTGCGCCGCGGACATGCCACATCAGCCGCGTCACCGGCGCTTCACGGGCCGGCAGCGCACGTTCGAAGATCGCGCCGAGCCGGATCGCGCGGGTCGCGTCATGGCCGTTCATCCGCTGGCTGAGCACGACGCCGTCGCCATAGACGATGTAGAGCGTCGCTTCGTCCTGCCACAGGCTGCCGCTGCGCACCGCCCAGGCGCGGGTCGAGAGTGGCGCGGATCGCACCCAGAAGTCGCCCGCGCCGAACGAGGTTTGCGCGCGGGTGCAATCGTAGCGCCGATCGGCGCGCAGCATCGCCGCCGCGGTGTCGCCGGGTCGGGCAGGCGCGATGCAGATCGGGACATCGCGCCCGACCAGCCCGCTTTGCGCCGCTGTCGGGACGGCCGCCAGAGTCGCGATGAGCGCGAACAACGCCCGAAAGACGATCCTGAACGCTGAACGAGCGGGCATGGACGACGCTCTAGCGGCGAGCGGCCAACAGATCGTTAATGCCGGCGAAAGTTATTTCTTACAAAGGCGTAACGACTTGGCCCGGCGGCGCAGTTCCGCCGTTCGCCCTGAGCTTGTCGAAGGGCTGTGCTTCCTCCGCGGAAGACAGGGCAGGGCTTCGACAAGCTCAGGGCGAACGGGGAGAGGGGGGCCGCAAAAAAACCGGCGGCGCCTCGTGTTCGGAGGCACCGCCGGCAATCATTCATTCGCTCGATCGGTCGGCGGATCAGGCCTTGACCGGCTCCGCCTTGCCGCCCTTCTTGCGCGGCTTTTTCGGCGCGGCGGGGACGATCTCGAACGACAAAGCGCCGTCCTTCAATTTCACCGTCACCTCGCCGCCGTGGACGAGCTTGCCGAACAGCAGTTCCTCGGCCAGCGGCTGCTTGATCTTCTCCTGGATCAGCCGGCTCATCGGCCGCGCGCCGTAGAGCTTGTCATAGCCCTTGTCGGTCAGCCACTGGCGCGCCTCGTCGGCGAGCTTGATGTGGACATCGCGGTCGGCGAGCTGGAGTTCGAGCTGGAGGATGAACTTGTCCACCACCCGCGCGACCACCTCGGGCGGGAGGTAGCCGAACGGCACCACCGCATCGAGCCGGTTGCGGAATTCCGGCGTGAACATGCGTTGCACCGCCTGCTCGTCCTCGCCTTCGCGGGTGAGGTTGCCGAAGCCCAGCGTCTCGCGCGCCATGTCGCTCGCCCCGGCATTGGTGGTCATGATCAGGATGACGTTCCTGAAATCGACCGTCTTGCCGTGGTGATCGGTGAGCTTGCCGTTGTCCATCACCTGCAACAGGATGTTGTAAAGATCCGGGTGCGCCTTTTCGATTTCGTCGAGCAGCAGCACGGCATGCGGGTTCTGGTCGACCGCGTCGGTGAGCAGGCCGCCCTGATCATAGCCGACATAGCCCGGGGGGGCGCCGATCAGCCGGCTGACCGAATGCCGCTCCATATATTCCGACATGTCGAAGCGCTGGAGCGGGATGCCGAGGATCGAGGCGAGCTGTTTCGCCACCTCGGTCTTGCCCACGCCGGTCGGGCCGGTGAACAGATAGCAGCCGATCGGCTTTTCGGGATCGCGCAGCCCGGCACGGCTGAGCTTGATCGCCGAGGACAGATTCTCGATCGCCTTATTCTGCCCGAACACCACGCGCTTGAGATCGGTCTCCAGCGTTTCCAGCACCTTCTTGTCGTCGGTGCTGACGGTTTTCGGCGGGATGCGCGCCATCGTCGCGATCACCGCCTCGATTTCCTTCGGGGTGATCGTCTTCTTGCGCTTCGACGGCGGCACCAGCATCTGCATCGCGCCGACCTCGTCGATCACGTCGATCGCCTTGTCGGGCAATTTGCGGTCGTTGATGTAGCGCGCCGACAGCTCGACCGCCGACTTGATCGCATCAGGCGTATATTTCACGCTGTGATGATTCTCGAAGGCGGAGCGCAGCCCGGCGAGGATCTTGATCGTATCCTCGATCGTCGGCTCGTTGACGTCGATCTTCTGGAACCGGCGCAGCAGCGCGCGATCCTTTTCGAAATGGTTGCGGAACTCCTTGTAGGTGGTCGAGCCGATGCAGCGGATCGTCCCGCCCGACAGCGCGGGCTTGAGGAGGTTGGACGCGTCCATCGCCCCGCCGGAGGTGGCCCCGGCGCCGATCACGGTGTGGATCTCGTCGATGAACAGGATCGCGTCGGGGAGCTTCTCAAGCTCGTTGACGACCTGCTTCAGCCGCTCCTCGAAATCGCCGCGATAGCGCGTGCCGGCGAGCAATGCGCCCATATCGAGCGAATAGATCACCGCCGGCTTGAGCACGTCGGGCACGTCGCCCTCAACGATCTTGCGCGCCAGCCCCTCGGCGATCGCGGTCTTGCCGACGCCGGGATCGCCGACATAGAGTGGGTTGTTCTTCGAGCGGCGGCACAGGATCTGCACCGTGCGATCGACCTCCGGCCCGCGGCCGATCAGCGGATCGACCTTGCCGTTCTTCGCCTTCTCGTTGAGATCGACGGTGAACTGCTTGAGCGCGCTTTCGCCCTTCTGCTTGGGCTCGATCTTTTCCTTCTTCTCTTCTTCGGCGCCGCGCGGCGGGGTCGCCTCGGCCGCCGCGGCGCCCTTGCCGACGCCGTGGCTGATGAAGCTCACCGCATCGAGCCGGCTCATGTCCTGCTGCTGGAGGAAATAGACCGCATAGCTCTCGCGCTCCGAGAACAGGGCGACGAGCACATTGGCGCCGGTCACCTCGTCGCGGCCCGAGGACTGGACGTGGAGGATCGCGCGCTGGACGACGCGCTGAAAGCCGCTGGTCGGCGAGGGATCGGTCGCGGCCTCGACCTTGAGCGCACCTAGCTCGGTATCGAGATAATGCGCGACGGTGGACTTGAGCTCGCCCAGATCGACGCCGCAGGCCGCCATCACCTGGCTGGCGTGCTCATCGTCGATCAGCGCGAGGAGCAGATGCTCCAGCGTCGCATATTCGTGCCGGCGGGAGGATGCGGCCTCGAGCGCTTTGTGCAGCGTGGTTTCGAGGGCGCTGGCAAAGGATGGCATTACGTTACTCCTGACGGGCCGCGACACAATGCGTGGCCCCTTGCCTGATATGTCGGGAGGGTGGGGCCCCGCATCAAGCGCTGGGGCCTTCCGCACCGGAAGCAACGCGCCGACCCGGTGCGCCAGCGCTCATCGCTTGAATAGAGCTTCTGCGCTTGCGCGGTGGTTAACGGCGCCGCTGATCTTGGCCCGGCAGCGCGCGATTTCGCCCTCCAATGCGGTGACGCGTGCTTCCAGTTCCGCCACCGAAAGGCGATCGAGGTCCTCGCGCAGCAGCGCGGTCAGCGGATCGTCGGGCCGGGGGCCGAGGATATCGTCTAGGTCCACGGTGCAAACGTTGACCCCCGAAGGGGCGAAGTCAATAAGGAACCCGAACAGGGGATTGATACAGATGAACGAAATTCCGGCGACGATGATCGCGATCGATCCCGCTGCGCCCGGCGGGCCGGAGGTGCTGGTGCCGGTCGAGCGCGCGGTGCCGCGTCCCGGCGCGGGCGAGGTGCTGATCCGCGTCGCCGCGGCGGGGGTCAACCGGCCCGATGTGGTGCAACGGCTCGGCGCCTATCCGCCGCCGCCGGGGGCGCCGTCGATTCCCGGGCTGGAATTGTCGGGCACGGTGGTCGCGCTGGGCGCGGGGGCGGACGAGGCGCTGCTCGGGCAACGCGTCTGCGCGCTCGTCGCGGGGGGCGGCTATGCCCAATATGCCGTCGCCGATGCCGGCCTGTGCCTGCCGGTGCCCGAGGTGGTGACGCTGGTCGAGGCGGCGGCGATCCCCGAGACATTGTTCACCGTGTGGACCAATTTGTTCGAGCGCGCCTTTGCGGTGGAGGGTGATACCGTGCTGGTCCACGGCGGGACCAGCGGGATCGGGACGATGGCGATCGCGCTCGCCAATATCTTCGGGCTGGAGATCATCGTCACCGTCGGGTCGGACGAGAAGGTCGCGGCGGCGAAGAAGCTCGGCGCGGATCATGCGATCAACTATCGCCGCGAGGATTTCGTCGAGCGGGTCGGGGAGATCACCGGCGGCAAGGGCGTCGCGGCGGTGCTCGATATGGTCGGGGGCGATTATGTCCCGCGCAACATGAAGTGCCTGGCGGACGACGGCCGCCACGTCTCGATCGCGATCCAGGCCGGGCCGGTCGCGACGATCCCGATCTTCGAGATCATGCGCCGGCGGCTGACGCTGACCGGATCGACGCTGCGCCCGCGCTCCGTCGGATTCAAGGCGCTGGTCGCGGAGGAATTGCGCCGCACCGTCTGGCCTTATGTCGAGGGCGGGCGGCTGCGCCCGGTGATCGACCGCACCTATCCGCTCGCCGACGCGGCCGAGGCGCACCGCCGGATGGAGGCGGGCGATCATGTCGGCAAGATCGTGCTGACGATGGACGCATAAGCGGGACTTTTCACCCGCGCCGCGGCTTTCGTTTGCGCGCGGCGTCGGCGCGCGGCAGGGTCGCGGCATGAGCGGCCTGATCCTTCACGAATATGCCCCGTCGGGCAATTGCTACAAAATCCGCCTCGTTGCGGCGCATCTCGGCATTCCGCTCGAGCGGCGCGGCTATGACATCCTGCGTGGCGAGACGCGGACCCCGGCGTTCCTGTCGGAGGTGAGCGCCAACGGGCGTATCCCGGTGTTGCAGGCGGGGGACGATTATCTGCCCGAAAGTGGCGCGGCGTGCGTCTATCTCGCATATGGTTCGGCGCTGATCCCGCACGATCGCTTCGATCATGCCGACATGCTGCGCTGGATGTTCTGGGAGCAATATAATCACGAGCCCAATATCGCGACCTTGCGCTTCTGGCGCGCCTTCATCGGCGAGGCGAATTTGAGCGAAGCGCAGCGCGCCGCGCTCCCCGCCAAGGAAGCGGCCGGGCATGACGCGCTGGCGCTGATGGAGGCGCATTTGGCGCGCACCGACTGGTTCGCCGCGGGGCGCTTCACGCTCGCCGATATCGCGCTCTATGCCTATACCCATGTCGCGGGCGAAGGCGGGTTCGATCTGTCGCGCTATCCCGCGGTCGAGGCGTGGCTGGCGCGCGTCGCGGCCTTGCCGCGGCATGTGGCGATGGGCGCGTGAAAGCGGACCGCTCCCCTCCCTGGTGAAGCGAGGGGAGAGGCGTGTCCCTGACTTCAAACCGTCATCGCCGCGAGATACGGGCGTAACACGCGGCGGGCATAGGGGGCCTTGAGGGAGGGCCCCTATGCCGACGACCGTGAAAACGATCGCAACTATCGGTGAGCTCGCCGATTTTACCGACTTCACCAACAGCCGTCCGAACCAGCCCGAGCGCGTGGTGACCGAGCGGCGGCGCTATCGCACGATCTGGATCAGCGACATCCATCTCGGCACGCGCGGCTGCAATGCCGATATGCTGATCGACTTCCTCGATCATGTCGACAGCGAGACGATGTATCTCGTCGGCGACATCATCGACGGCTGGCGGCTCAAGAAGAAATTCTACTGGCCCGCGGCGCATAACGACGTTGTGTGGCGGCTGCTCAAGCGCGCGCGGCGCGGGACGCGGATGATCTACATCCCCGGCAATCACGACGAGGTGTTCCGTCAGTTCTCCGGGCTCGACTTCGGCGGCATCGCGATCCGTCGCAAGGCGATCCACGAAACCGCCGACGGGCGCCGGCTGCTCGTGCTCCACGGCGACGAATTCGACGCGATCACGCTGGCGCACCGCTGGCTCGCGCATGTCGGGGACACCGCCTACACCGCGTTGATGGTGCTGAACCGCTGGGTCAACGCCTTCCGCCGGCGTTTCGGCATGCCCTATTGGTCGCTGTCGAAACACGCCAAGGCGCGGGTCAAGAATGCGGTCGCGTTCATCTCGCATTTCGAGGAAGTCGTCGCACATGCCGCCGGCGCGCGCGGGGTGGACGGGGTGGTGTGCGGGCATATCCACACCGCCGAGATCCGCGAGATCGCCGGGGTGAATTATTATAACGACGGCGATTGGGTGGAGGGCTGCACCGCCTTGGTCGAGCATTTCGACGGGCGGATGGAGGTGCTCCACTGGGCCGACGAGATCGCGGCGCGCGCGCCCGATACAATCGTCGCGCTGGCGGCGTGACGATGCGCGTCGCGATCGTCACCGATGCGTGGGCGCCGCAGGTCAACGGCGTGGTCCGCACGCTTGACGCGGTCACGCAGGAATTGCGCGCGATGGGGCATGATGTGGGGGTGATCGCGCCCGACGCGTTCCGCTCGCTGCCGTGCCCGACCTATCCCGAGATCCGCCTCGCGCTCGCCGGGACGCGTGCGGTGGGCGGGCGGATCGCCGAATTCGGCGCGGAGGCGGTGCATATCGCCACCGAAGGCCCGCTCGGCGTCGCGGCGCGGCGCTGGTGCGTCGCGCGGGGGCGGCCGTTCACCACCGCCTATCACACGCAATTCCCCGATTATGTCGCGGCGCGCACCGGGGCCAACCCCGAATGGGTGTGGCGCTATATCCGCTGGTTCCATTCGCCGGCGCAGAGCATCCTCGCCTCGACCGCGACGATCGAGGCGACGCTGGCGGCGCACGGGCTTACGCAGGCGCGGCGCTGGGGGCGCGGGGTCTCGGCCGAATTCCGCGCGCACGGCCGGCTCGATGCCGCGCTCGCCGCGCTGCCGCGGCCGATCATGCTCTATGTCGGGCGGGTCGCGGTGGAGAAGAACGTCGCCGCCTTCCTCGCCGCCGATCATCCCGGCAGCAAGGTAGTGGTCGGCGACGGGCCGGCGCGCGCCGCGCTCGAAGCGCGCTTCCCGCAGGCGCATTTCCTCGGCAGCCGCTTCGGCGAGGAATTGGCGGCGGCCTATCGCACTGCCGACGTGCTCGTCTTCCCCAGCCGCACCGACACCTTCGGGCTGGTGATGATCGAGGCGCTGGCGTGCGGCACCCCGGTCGCGGCCTATCCGGTGACCGGGCCGGTCGACGTGCTGACCGCGGAGAGCGGGGTGATGCATCACGATCTCGCCGCCGCGATCGCTGGCGCGCTGGCGCTCGACCCGCGGCGCTGCGCCGAACTGGGGGCGAAATTCACCTGGCGGGCGAGCGCCGAGCAGTTTCTGGCCGCTCTGGCGCCGGTTCCGGCGGCATTGGCGGCTTGATGACTTGCCCTAAGGCGCGCGTCGCACTAAGTCGGCGGGCGTGAGGTGGCCGCTCCGGTAAGGGGCGGCCCTATTTGTTTCCGACGGAGTTTTCGCCGTGGCCCAGCCGCTCATGCCCCATGCGACCGCTTCCTGGCTGGTCGATAACACTGCGCTCAGCTTCGAGCAGATCGCCGATTTCTGCGGCCTGCACATCCTTGAGGTGCAGGCGATCGCCGACGATACCGCCGGCACCCGGCTTACCGGGCGCGATCCGGTGCGTGCGCACGAACTGACGATGGACGAGATCGAAAAGGGGCAGGCCAACCCCGATTATCGCCTCAAGATGACCAAGGGGCCGGAGCAGGTGCGCCGCACCAAGGGCCCGCGCTACACCCCGGTGTCCAAGCGGCAGGACAAGCCCGACGGCATCGCCTGGATCATCCGCAACCACCCCGAGATTTCGGACGGCACGATCTCGACGCTGATCGGCACGACGCGCAGCACGATCCAGGCGATCCGCGAGCGGACGCATTGGAACATCGCCAATATCGTCCCCAAGGACCCGGTGACCCTGGGTCTCACCACCCAGCGCGAGCTCGATGCGGCGGTGGCCAAGGCGGCCAAGGCCTCGGGCGTCGAGGCGGCGCCGACCGACCACCGGCTCGAGGGTGACCGCGAGGCGCTGATCGAACAGCTCCGCGCCGAGCGCCAGCAGGCGGCGCGCGATGCCGAAGCGGCGGGCGAGGAAGCGAACGATCTCGGGTTCGAGGATCCGTTCAAGCATTGATTCCACCCCGTCACCCCGGCTCAGGGCCGGGGTGACGGGTGCGATAACTTCTAAGCCGCTCGTTTGAGAAAAGCGCGTGACGCGGATGCGTCGCGGTGGCACGGTCGCGCCGATGCCAGTCAATATCCAGCGCACCCTGATCGGCGACGAAGGGCTGACCCCCACCAGCCACGCCGGCCTGACCTTTCCCTTCGGCGAGCGCGGGCCGCTGCCGGGCGAGCTGCTCACCGTGGCGGAGGGTATCCGCTGGTGGCGCGTGCCGATGTCGGGCCCGCTCAAGCACGTCAACGGGCTGATCCTCGACGATGGCGACGGCGCCGCGATGGCGATCGATACCGGCACCGCCTCGCCGCGTTCGACCGAGGCGTGGAACACGATCCTCGACGGCCCGCTCGCGGGGACGCGGATCTCGCGGGTGCTCGGCACCCACCTTCATCCCGATCATATCGGCCTCGCCGGCTGGCTCTCGCGCCGGTTCGACGACGCGCCGCTGGTGATGACGCGCACCGAATGGCTGATGGCGCGGATGCTGTCCGCCGATGCGCGTCCCGATGTGCCGCAGGAACAGCTCGATTTCTGGCGCGGTGCGGGGTGGGACGAGGCGCAGGTGGCGCGCGGCGCCGGGGCGGGCTGGTCCAATTTCGCCAAGATGATCTCGCGGCTGCCGCTGCGCTACCACCGCATCCGCGACGGCGAGACGCTGCGCATCGGCGGCGCCGACTGGCAGGTCGTCACCGGCACCGGGCACAGCCCCGAACATGCCTGCCTCGTCGATTATGAGCGGCATATCCTCATTTCCGGGGATCAGGTGTTGCCGCGGATCAGCTCGAACGTTTCGATCCACGCCAGCCAGATCAACGACGATCCGCTCGGCGACTGGCTCGAATCGATCGCCAAGTTCAAGCAATTGCCCGATGACCTGCTCGTCCTGCCGGGGCATGGCGACCCGTTCTACGGGCTTCATGCGCGGCTCGATGCGCTCGATCGCGAACATCGCGAGCGGCTCGATGCGCTGGTCGATCTGATGGCCGAAGGGCCGCTGCGCGCGGTCGATTGCTTCGCCACATTGTTCCGCCGGCCGATCGGCCCCGAGGTGATCGGCATGGCGACCGGCGAGGCGCTCGCGCATCTGCGCCGGCTGGAGATCGAGGGGCGCGCGATCTGCGAGACGCGCGACGGCGTGTGGTGGTTCGCCCGGGCCTGAGATCACCCGATCGTCACCCCGGCCTCGATCCGGGGGCGATCCAAGTGCTTCCATATCGGCCCTACCTCATTATGATCCGCCCGCCGCCGGGGGGCGAATCGGAGTGTGGTTATGACCGATCCGTCGCTGCGCGATCGCGCCGTCCGGCTGTATGACGCCTATACCCACGAGCATCGCGATCGCCGCACCCTGCTGCGCGAGATGACCGCGCTGGCCGGGTCGGTCGCGGCGGCCGAGGCGTTGATCGCCGGGATCGGGGCCGCGCCTGCCGCCGCGTCGATCACGCCGCCCGACGATGCCCGGCTGATTACCCGCACGGTTCACGCCACCGCGGCGGGCAAGCCCTCGATCGTCTATCTCGCGCGGCCCAAGACCGGCGGCAAACCGCTCGGCACGGTGATGGTGATCCACGAGAATCGCGGGCTCAACGATCATATCCGCGATGTCGCGCGGCGCGTCGCGCTGGCCGGTTTCCGCGTCGTCGCGCCCGATTTCCTCGGCCCGCAGGGCGGGACCCCCGCCAATGAGGATCGTGCGCGCGACATGATCGCCCACGCCGATTACGATCTGGTCATCGCGCAGGGGCTGGAGATCCTTGCCGAAGCCAAGAAAGGCGCGGCGACCAGCGGGAAGGGCGGTATCGTCGGTTTCTGCTGGGGCGGCGCGCTGGTCGACCGGCTGGCGGTGGCGGGCGGCGCGGCGATCGACGCGGCGGTGGCCTATTACGGCCCGGCGCCGGCCCCGGCGGAGGCGGTGAAGGTCGCGGCACCGATGCTGCTCCATTATGCCGGCAAGGACGCGCGCGTCGCGCAGACCGGCGAGCCGTGGGTCGCCGCGCTCAAGGCGGCGGGGAAGACGGTCGAGGCGTTCACCTATTCCGGGGTCGATCACGCCTTCAACAACGACACCTCGGCGGAGCGCTACAACAAGCCCGCCGCCGATCTCGCCTGGGGGCGCACGATCGCCTTCCTGCACAAATATCTTGACGCCTGATGCTGCAAATGTTCCTAATTTGTTCCATGCGAATCGATAGGAGATGATGGCGTGAGCGACTTGATTTTCTACACCAATCCGATGTCGCGCGGGCGTGTCGCCCGCTGGATGCTGGAGGAGGTGGGCGCACCCTATGAAACGGTGGTGCTCGATTACGGCACGACGATGAAGGGGCCGGATTATCTGGCGATCAACCCGATGGGGAAGGTGCCGGCAATCGTCCACAACGGCCGCGCGGTGACCGAGGGCGCGGCGATCGTCGCCTATCTTGCGGAGGCGTTTCCCGAGGCCGGGCTCGCGCCGACCGCGGCGGAGCGTGCCAACTACTACCGCTGGATGTTCTTCGCCGCCGGTCCGCTCGAGGCGGTGACAGCGGACAAGGCGCTGGGGGTCGCGCCGACCGCCGATCAGCAGCGGATGGTGGGCTATGGCTCGCTCGACCATGTCGTCGACGCGCTCGAAGGGGCGGTGAAGGCCAATCCCTATATCGCGGGCGACCGCTTCACCGCGGCCGACGTGTTCGTCGGCAGCCATATCGCCTGGGGCATGCAGTTCGGCACGTTGCCGCAGCGCGATGCGTTCGACGCCTATGTCGCGCGGATCATGGGGCGCGAAGCCGCGGCGCGCGCGCGAGAGATCGATGATGCGCTGATGCCGCAGCCGGTGAGCTGAGAGGCGGCCGGAAAATGGCGCCCCCCTTTTCCCCGTTCGCCTCGTCGCGCCGGCGCGGGCCGGGACGGCGGGGGAGCGTCATTGCCGGCGTAAAAAGTTGTGAGGCAGTTCGTGCTGCGCTGCGTCATTATCATTGCGCGCGCGGGAAACCCGCGTTGCGCGCCCGTCAGGCTGGGCTGGGGGGCGTTTCGGTCGAGGAGATGACGTGAAAGGGCGAGCGCTCCTTAGTCCGTGCGATCAGCGCATCGAGTTCGCGCTCGATGATCGTGCTCAGTTGCGCGCACAACCGCCGGAAATCGCGCCCCTGTTGCGCGGTGACGACGATCCACTGGCACAGCCCGCCGCCCAAGGTGTTGATCAGATCGGCAAGATCGGCGCGCGCCGTGGCATAGCGGTCGCCCGGGGCGCAGGCGGCGAGCGCGGTGAGCAGGGTATTCTGGATCTGGTCGCTCAGCGTCGCCAGCACCGCGGCGATGCGCGGATTGCGCGCGGATTCGGCCATGATCTCGGGCATCAGCCGATAGCCCTCGAAATCGTCGCTATAGCTGACGAAAGTGAGGATCCACGCGCGGATGCCGGCGATGTCGCCGACGCGGATCGCATGATCGAGCGCGGCCTCGTCGAGAAAGCGCGACAGGTCGCGCGCGGCGATCGCGGCGACAATGTCTTCCTTGGACGCGAAGTCGCGGTAGATCTGGCCGACCTTGACCCCGGAGGCGCTGGCGATCTGCGCCACGCCGGTGCCGTGGAATCCGTTTTCGATGAACAAACGGCGCGATATTTCAAGGATATGCGCGCGCCGTTGCGCGGCTCGGCTGGAACGGTCGTCGATGCTGCAGCGCAAAAATTTTCCTCCGTTCATGGATCTTTCGGGCTTGCTCTCAATTATGGGCGGGCGTATCTGGCGCAAATTGTGAGTGATCGATCACTCACGCATTAGCATAAAAATCGGGGACGTTCATGAGGAAATTCGCGCCTGCCCTTGCGGCCGTGCTGCTGCTTTCCGCCTGCGGCCAGGGTGCCGCACCGCAGCAGCAGGGACCGGCCGAGGTGAGCGTCGTCACCGTGCGGACCCAGCCGGTGACGCTGACCACCGAGCTGCCGGGCCGCACCGTGGCCTATGAAAGCTCGGACGTCCGGCCGCAGGTCAACGGGCTGATCCTCGCGCGATTGTTCGAGGAGGGCGATCAGGTGCGCCAGGGGCAGCCGCTCTACCGCATCGATCCGCAGCCCTATCAGGCCTCGGTGGCCAGCGCGCGCGCCGCGCTGGGCCGCGCGCATGCCGCGATCGCCTCGACCGCCGCGCTCGCGCGGCGCTATGGCGAGCTGGTCAAGATCAACGCGATCGCCCGGCAGGATTATGAGAATGCGGTGACGCAGGCGCAGCAGGCGCGCGCCGATGTTGCCGCGCAGGAAGCCGCGCTGCGCACCGCGCAGATCGATCTGGCGCGGACCACGATCCGCGCGCCGATTTCCGGGCGGATCGGGCGGTCCGATTTCACCACCGGTGCCCTGGTCACCGCGGCGCAGGCCAATGCGCTGACGACGATCCAGCGGCTCGATCCGATCTATGTCGACGTCCAGCAATCGAGCGCCGAGGTGCTCAAGCTCCGGCAGCGGATCATGGCCGGCGAGATCGCGCGCGAGGGCGGCGCGGCGCGCGTCCAGCTCAAGCTTGAGGACGGTTCGGTCTATCCGATCGAGGGCGAGCTGAAGTTCACCGACGTGACGGTCGATCCGACTACCGGCAGCCAGGCGATCCGCATCCGCTTCGCCAATCCGAAGGGGTTGCTGCTGCCCGGCATGTACGTCCGCGCGCAATTGGTCGAAGGGACCAAGGCCGAGGGGATATTGGTGCCGCAGCGCGCCGTCGGGCGCGACGATCGCGGCCATGCGACGGTGATGGTCGTCGGGCAGGGCAACAAGGTCGAACAGCGCCAGCTCGAAACGTCGCGGACGGTGGGCGATTCGTGGCTGGTCACCGGCGGGATCAAGCCGGGCGACCGGGTGATCATCGAGGGCGGCATGATGCTCCAGCCGGGGATGCCGGTGAAGCCGGTGCCTTATTCGCCCAAGGCGGCGTCGGCGGGCAAGCCGGCCGCCGCGCCGGCGCAGGCGAAGTAATCCCCGATGGCACGCTTTTTCATCGACAGACCCATTTTCGCATGGGTCATCGCGATCATCATGATGCTGGCGGGCGCGATCGCGATCCGCTCGCTGCCGGTCGCGCAATTCCCCGAGATCGCGCCGCCCGCGGTGTCGATCAGCGCGGTCTATCCCGGCGCCGACGCCGAGACGCTCGAACGCACCACGACGCAGATCATCGAGCAGCAGCTCAAGGGCATCGATCACCTGCGCTATTTCTCGTCATCCTCCTCCTCGGCGGGGACGGTGACGATCACGCTGACCTTCGAACAGGGCACCAACCCCGATATCGCGCAGGTCCAGGTGCAGAACAAATTGCAGGCCGCGACGCCGCTGTTGCCGCGCGAGGTGCAGCAGCAGGGCCTGCAGGTGCAGAAATCGTCGGCGAACTTCCTCGTCATCGTCGGGCTTTATTCGAAGGACGGCTCGCATAGCGCGACCGACCTCGCCGATATGGTGGTGTCGAAGCTGCAGGATCCGATCAGCCGGGTGAACGGCGTGGGCGAGATCCAGACCTTCGGCTCGCAATATGCGATGCGCATCTGGGTCGATCCGCTCAAGCTCAACGCCTATCAGCTGACGATCGCCGACGTCACCAACGCGGTGCAGGCGCAGAATGCGCAGGTTTCGGCGGGGCAGATCGGCGCGCAGCCGGCGCCCAAGGAGCAGATGCTCAACGCCACCGTCTCGGTCCAGTCGCGGCTGCAGACCCCCGAGCAATTCGGCGCGATCCGGCTCAAGAACGGCGCGGACGGCTCGGTGGTGCGTCTGTCGGATGTCGCGCGGGTCGAGCTGGGCGCGGAAAATTACGGGTTCGATTCGCGGTTCAACGGCCTTCCCGCGGCGGCCTTCGGCGTCAAGCTCGCCTCCGGCGCCAATGCGCTGGCCACCGTCGACGCGGTGAAGACGCGGGTGGCCGAGCTGTCGCGCGGGCTGCCGAGCGACGTCGCGGTCGTCTATCCTTATGACACCACGCCGTTCGTGCGGCTGTCGGTCAAGCAGGTGGTCGAGACCTTGTTCGAGGCGGTCGTCCTCGTCTTCCTCGTCATGTTCCTGTTCCTGCAGAATTTGCGCGCGACCCTGGTGCCGACGATCGCGGTGCCGGTGGTGCTGCTCGGCACCTTCGCGATGATGGCGGTCGCGGGGTTCACGATCAACACGCTGACCTTGTTCGGCATGGTGCTGGCGATCGGCCTGTTGGTCGACGACGCGATCGTCGTGGTGGAGAATGTCGAACGGCTGATCACCACCGAGGGGCTCAGCCCGCGCGATGCGGCGCGCAAGTCGATGGACGAAATCAGCAGCGCGCTGGTCGGCATCGGCATGGTGCTCTCCGCGGTATTCCTGCCGATGGCGTTCTTCGGCGGATCGACCGGGGTGATCTATCGCCAGTTCTCGATCACGATCGTCTCGGCGATGGTGCTGTCGGTGCTGGTCGCGCTGATCCTCACCCCGGCCTTGTGCGCGACGATCCTCAAGCCGCACGATCCGACCAAGCACGAAGGCGATGGCCTGCTCGCGCGCTTCTTCCGCTGGTTCAACGACAAGTTCGAACGCGGCCAGGTGCGCTACGAAAAGGGCGTGCGGACCACCGCGCGCAACTGGAAGCGTTCGTTCGTCCTCTATCTGCTGATCGTGGTCGGGATGGGCTTCCTGTTCTACCGGATGCCGAGCGCCTTCCTGCCCGACGAGGATCAGGGCATCGTGCTCGCGCTGGTGCAGGGGCCGTCGGGCGCGACCAGCGCGCGTACCGACAAGGGGCTCGATCTGGTGCGCAACCATTTCAGGAGCGAGCAGGGCGTCGAATCGGTGTTCACGATCAACGGCTTCAGCTTCTCGGGGCAGGGGCAGAACGCCGGTATCGCCTTCGTCAAGCTGAAGCCGTGGGACGAGCGCCCCGGCACGGCGAACAAGGCGCAGACGATCGCCGGGCGCGCGATGGGGGCATTCTCGCAATATAAGGACGGCATGATCTTCGCGCTGGTGCCGCCGGCGGTGACCGAGCTCGGCAACGCCACCGGGTTCGACCTGCAATTGGTCGATACCGGCAACATCGGGCACGAGAAGCTCGTCCAGGCGCGCAACATGATGCTCGGCATGTCGATGCAGGACAAGCGCGTCGCGCAGGTCCGCCCGGTCAGCCTGGAAGATGCGCCGCAGCTCCGGGTCGATATCGATCAGGACAAGGCGCGCGCGCTGGGGCTCGATCTCGCGGCGGTCAATTCGACCATCTCGACCGCCTGGGGCGGCGCCTATGTCAACGATTTCATCGATCGCGGGCGGGTGAAACGCGTCTATATCCAGGCCGACGGGCCCTATCGTCTGCGCCCCGAGGATATCGGCAGCTTCTACGTGCGCGGCGCGAACGGGCAGATGGTGCCGTTCACCGCCTTCTCGACGCTGAGCTGGGCCAATGCGCCGGTGCAGCTCACCCGCTACAACGGCCTGCCCGCGGTCGAGGTGCAGGGCGGCGCCGGCGCCGGGGTCAGCACCGGCACCGCGATGAAGGCGATGGAGGAGATGCAGGCGAAGCTGCCGCCGGGCACCGCGCTCGAATGGACCGGTCTCTCCTATGAGGAACGGCTGTCGGGCGGGCAGGCGCCGGCGCTCTATGCCCTGTCGCTGCTGATCGTGTTCCTGTGCCTCGCCGCGCTGTACGAAAGCTGGTCGGTGCCGATCTCGGTGCTGCTGGTCGTCCCGCTCGGGGTGATCGGCGCGATCATCGCCGCGACGCTGACCGGGCTCAACAACGACATCTATCTGCAGGTCGGGCTGATCACGACGATCGGCGTGTCGGCGAAGAATGCGATCCTGATCGTCGAATTCGCCGAGGAGCGGATCGCCGACGGGATGCGGCCGTTCGACGCCGCGATCGAGGCGGCGAAGCTGCGGCTGCGGCCGATCCTGATGACCAGCTTCGCCTTCGTGTTCGGCGTGCTGCCGCTGGCGATCTCGGCCGGCGCCGGGGCGGGCGGGCAGCATGCGATCGGCCGCTCGGTGGTCGGCGGGATGCTGTCGGCGACCGCGCTGGGGATCTTCTTCGTCCCGATGTTCTTCGTCGCGGTGCTGCGGATGTTCGGTCACGGCAAGGACGACGACCATAATGATGACGGGGCGCCCGATGCCGCGCCGCAAGGAGTGACCGCGTGACCCGCCGTTTCCGTACCCTCACCGCGCTGACCGCCGCGACCGCGCTGGCGGCGTGCAATTTCGCGCCCAAATATGTCCGGCCGGTCGGCGCGGTGCCGGCCGAGCTGCCGCAGGGCGGGCCCTATCCCGCCGCGGCGAGCGACGCGCCCGACGTCACCAGGATCGGCTGGCGCGATTTCTTCACCGACGCGCGACTGCGCCAGGTGATCGAGACCGGGCTCGCCAACAACCGCGATCTGCGCGTCGCCGCCGCCAACGTGCTCCAGGCGCGCGCGCAATATCATGTCCAGCGCGCCGATCTGGTGCCGTCGACCAGCATCAGCGGCGGCGCGACCTATACCAATAATGCCGCCAGCCTCGGCGGCGGCGCGGCAGCGGGGGCGGGCGGCCCGTCGAACAATCTCGAAATCTATTCGGTCAGCGCCGGTTTCTCCTCGTTCGAGCTCGATCTGTTCGGCCGGGTCCGCAATCTCAGCCGCGCGGCGCAGGAGCGCTTCTTCGCGAGCGAGGAGGCGCAGCGCTCGACGCGGATCAGCCTGATCGCGGAGATCGCGACGGCGTGGCTGACGCTGGCTTCGGATCGCGACCAGCTCGCGCTGGCCGAGGAGACGCTCAAGGCATTCGAGCAGACGCTCGAGCTGACCCGCGCGCAATTCCGCATCGGCGTCGCCTCCGAGCTGGCCGCGCGGCAGGCCGAGACGAGCTATCAGAGCGCGCGCAACGATATCGCGACGCTGCGCACCCGGATCGCGCAGGATCAGAATGCGCTCAACCTGCTCGCCGGGACGACCATCCCCGCGGATCAGCTGCCCGCCGGGCTCGATGCCGGGAAGGTGACGCTCGACGCGCTGCCCGCCGATCTGTCGTCGCAGGTGTTGTTGCGCCGCCCCGATGTGTTGCAGGCCGAGCATCAGCTGATCGCGTCGAACGCCGATATCGGCGCGGCGCGCGCGGCGTTCTTCCCCAAGATTTCGCTGACCGCGACGCTCGGCACGATCTCGACCGCGCTCTCGGGGCTGTTCGCCGGAGGGAGCTTCACCTACACCGGCGCGCCGAGCGCGGCGCTGCCGCTGTTCGACGGCGGGCGCAACGCGGCCAACCTCGCTTATGCCAAGGCGTCGCAGCAGGCGGCGGTCGCGACCTATGAAAAGGCGGTGCAGACCGCGTTCAAGGAGGTCGCCGACGCGCTGGCGACGCGCGGGACGATCGGCGAACAGGTCACCGCGCAAAATGCACGGGTCGAGGCGGCCAATGTCGCGGCGAATCTGTCCGACGCGCGCTATCGCGCCGGGGTCGATTCGTTCCTCACCGCGCTCGATGCACAGCGCACCGCTTATGCCGCACGCCAGCAGCTCCAGACGACGCGGCTTGCCCGCGCGAGCAATCTGGTCGAGCTCTATCGCGCGCTGGGGGGCGGGCTGGAGTAAAAAATACTTCGCTGACTTGCCTTTTCGCGTAACAGGCATATCCTCTCTCTACGCAAAGGAGAGAGATGCGATGAACAGGATCGAGCTGGGCGTAGGCGATTCGGGTGACAAGAGCCTGGTGATCTTACAAAGCCTGCTCTGCCTGCTGCGCGAAAAGAACCTGCTAACCCGCGCAGATATCGAGGAATTGCGCGAGAAGGTGGAAGCGCGCGCGAGCGATCATGCGGGCGATCCGTTGCCCTGCTGCATCGAGGGCGCGGCCGCGGCGGCGAGCGAAATGAATCGGTTGGGCGAATATATCGGCCGTCGGTACGGCGGTAAGCACCGTCGAATCTGAGCGGTCCCGGCGGCGCGTCGGCGCGCCGCTGCACGTATGATAATCGGGGCGCTGGTTCGCCGGCGCTGTGGGCGTGCAACTATTCGCTAGGCAAAACCCGCATTCCCCCCCGGTCTTTGAGCCGCAAGGCAATGATATTTGGCGGCTTGCCCCTTCGTCACGCCGGCCTTGTGCCGGCGTCCACTGCGCCTCCCGCCTTGGAGCAAGAGCCGCTTGTCCTGCCGATGCCTCCCGGTGGACCCCGGCACAAGGCCGGGGTAACGGGGTAGCCGGAAAATGGCGCCGATCTCCCTTAACTCAAGAAACTGAAATAGCGGCTGTTCCTGTCGACGCCGCGCTTGCGTGGCGGGCTTTCGCGCGTCACATTGTTACGCAGCGATGACATTTGCGTGCGGGGCGGATATGGGGCCGCCGAGACGATCTATTCGCAAAGAGACAGGCCATTCGCCAGATTGCCGCTTTACCCTATCGCCTTGATGGCGTCGCGCCGGACGGTGAAATCCGCGTCCTGCTGATCACGTCGCGCGACACCGGCCGCTGGGTCGTGCCGAAGGGCAATATCGGACCGGGAACCTCGCTCCATGTCGCCGCCGCGCAAGAGGCGGAGGAGGAGGCGGGTGTGAGCGGTGCCCTGTGCCCGGTGCCGCTCGGCACTTATCGCTATCGCAAGCGGCGCAGCAGCGGCGCGTCGCTGATGATCGACGTCGACGTCTTTCCGCTCGCGGTGACGCGCGAGCTGACGACGTGGAAGGAGCAGGCGCAACGCGAGCGCCGCTGGTTCACCTTGGCCGATGCGGCGCATGCGGTGGACGAGCCCGATCTGCGCGAATTGATCCGTTCTTTTGCGCCGTCTCAATTCGAGGCGGCGGTGCGGCGACGGTCGTCGCTCGTCACCCAACAACCGATTTCGGGAGTCCGTTCGATGTTCGCCTGGTTCCAGCGCCTGCTGCCCAAGACCGGCAATTTTTTCGAGCTGTTCGAGGCGCATGCCGCGACAGTGTTGGCCGGCGCCGAGGCGACCGCGCGGTTGCTGGAGGGCGGCCCCGCCGCGCGCGAGCATATCCGCGAGATCGTCGAGCGCGAGCATGACGCCGATCAGATCACCCGCGACGTGCTCAAGACGGTGCGCTCGACCTTCCTCACCCCGTTCGATCGCGCCTCGATCACCGCGCTGATCGGCGCGCTCGACGATACGATCGACGAGATGCACGCCGCGGCGATGGCGATCGATCTCTATGAGGTCAACGAATTCGCGCCCGAGATGCGCGACATGGCGGGGATCGTGCTCGATGCCGCGCGCGTCGCGGCGGAGGCGATGCCGCTGCTGCGCGACGTGAGCCGCAACGGCGACCGGCTCCACGAGCTGACCGAGCGGCTGGTGCGGATCGAGGGGCATGCCGACGAGATCCACAGCGCCGGGCTCAAGCGCTCGCTCGAAAATTACGGGAAGCAGGATACGCTGCGCTTCGTCGTCGAGCGCGAGTTGTACAAGCATCTCGAGCGGATCGTCGACGCATTCGAGGATGTCGCCGATGAGATCGACGGCATCGTGATCGATCACGCCTGATCGCGCCGACGATGCACGATCTCGCTTTTCCGTTGCTCGTCGGCCTGATCGCGGTCGCGCTGGCGTTCGACTATCTCAACGGGCTGCATGATGCGGCCAATTCGATCGCCACGGTGGTCGCGACGCGCTTGCTGTCGCCGGTCCAGGCGGTGGCGTTCGCGGCCTTCTTCAACTTCGCCGCCTATTTTCTGACGATCGCCTTTCCCAGCCTCCACGCCGTCGCGGAGACGATCGGCAAGGGGTTGATCAACAAGGATATCGTGACGCCCGCGGTGATCTTCGGCGCGCTCGGCGGGGCGATGTCGTGGAATGTCATCACCTGGCTGCGCGGGATTCCCTCGTCGTCGAGCCACGCGCTGATCGGCGGGCTGATCGGCGCCGGGGTGGCGCATGGCGGCATCGGCACGATCCAATGGGCCGGGCTCAACAAGACGCTGCTCGCGATCGTGCTCTCGCCGATGATCGGCATGATGCTGGCGATGCTGGTGATGCTGCTCAGCAGCTGGGCGCTGCGTCGCGCGACGACCTTCCAGGCCGAGCGTTCGTTCCGCGCGCTGCACCTGCTCTCCTCCGCCACCTACTCGCTGAGCCACGGGCTCAACGATGCGCAGAAGACGATGGGGATCATCACCGTCCTGCTCTATTCGACCGGCTATCTCTCCGGGCCGTTCGCGGTGCCGCATTGGGTGGCGGTGAGCTGCTATATCGCAATCGCGCTCGGCACGATGACCGGCGGGTGGAAGATCATCGAGACGATGGGCTCGCGGATCACCAAATTGTCGCAGCATCAGGGGTTCAGCGCATCGGCCGCAGGGTCGATCGTGCTGTTCGGCGCCTCGGCGCTCGGCATTCCGGTGTCGACGACGCACACCATCACCGGCGCGATCGTCGGCGCGGGCACCGCACGGCGCGCTTCGTCGGTGCGCTGGGGGGTGGCGAGCAACGTGGTGGTGGCGTGGATCATCACCATCCCCGCCTCGGCCGCGGTGGGCGCGGCTTTTTACCTTCTGACGCGGCTGTTCTGAGACTGGCGGTGAGCGTCGTTCCTCCCCTCCCTTCACGAGGGAGGGGAGTAAGACGGGGAGGGGAGCACAATCACATAAAATCCGCCGTCTCGATCATCCGCAGGAAATTGCCGAGCGTCGGCGCCGTATCGTCGCGGCGCCAGACGATCCCGGTTTCGAGCAGCGGCGCCTCGTCTTCGAGCGGCAGGTAGCGCACCCCCGATCGCGCGAGATGGCGCAGCGAGGCGGGGACCAGCGCGATCCCCATCCCGGCCGAGACGAGGCTGATGATCGTCTGCATCTGGATCGCATATTGCGCGACGCGCGGGTTGCTGCCGTGCGCGGCATAATAGCCGGTCACGAGATCGTGGAACGAGGGGGCCACCCGCCGGGGAAAGACGATCAGCGGCGAGGCGATCACCGCCGCGACGGGCAGATGCTCGCCCGCCGCTACGATCCGCCCCTGCGCGAGCCAGCTTTCGGGCACCGCCGCGACCAACGGCTCGGACACCAATTGGCGATAGGCGAGCGGATCGGGCAGCGGCGCGGCGCGATCGGGGATGACGATGCCGATCTGCCCCTTGCCCTCCAGCAAAGCGGCGACCTGCACGTCGCTGGTCGCCTCGGTCAGCACGAGATCGACCTCGGGATAGGCGCGCCTGAACCGCTGCACCAGCGCGGGCAGGATGCTGTAATCGGCGGTGCTGACGAACGACAATTCGAGCCGCCCGGCGTCCCCGCTCAGGATGCCGCGCGCGATTTCGCCCAGCGCATTCACCCCCGCGAGCGCGGCGCGGACATGCGGCAGCCATTGCTCGCCGAACGCGGTCAGCGCGACGCTGCGCCGGGTGCGCGCGAACAAAGGCGCGCCGAGATCCTGCTCCAGCGCGCGGATCGATTGGCTGAGCGGCGGCTGCGTCATCCCCAGCCGCGCCGCGGCTTTCCCGAAATGCAGCGTCTCGGCGAGGGCGACGAAATGGCGGAGCTGGCGCACGTCCATTTCTTATATCTACAATGACCTAATCGGCGTTCAATAATATATTTTACTGGCGGATATGCGCGCGATAAAGTTGCGCGGATTCCACCACGCCGGAAAGATCGTTACATGCCGCATTACCGTTCCCGTACCAGCACGCACGGCCGCAACATGGCCGGCGCCCGCAGCCTGTGGCGCGCGACGGGGATGAAGGACGGCGATTTCGGCAAGCCGATCATCGCGATCGCCAACAGCTTCACGCAATTCGTGCCGGGGCATGTCCATTTGAAGGATCTCGGCCAGCTCGTCGCGCGCGAGATCGAATCCGCCGGCGGTGTCGCCAAGGAGTTCAACACGATCGCGGTCGATGACGGGATCGCGATGGGGCATAGCGGGATGCTCTATTCCTTGCCCTCGCGCGAGCTGATCGCCGATGCGGTGGAATATATGGCCAATGCGCATTGCGCCGACGCGCTGGTGTGCATCTCCAATTGCGACAAGATCACCCCCGGCATGCTGATGGCGGCGATGCGGCTCAACATCCCGGCGATCTTCGTCTCGGGCGGGCCGATGGAGGCGGGCAAGGCCGAGGTGAAGGGCAAGCAGCAGTCGTTCGACCTGATCGACGCGATGGTCGTCGCCGCCGACGATCGCTACACCGACGAGGAAGTCGCGACGATCGAACGCTCGGCCTGCCCGACCTGCGGGTCGTGCTCGGGGATGTTCACCGCCAATTCGATGAATTGCCTCACCGAAGCGCTCGGGCTTGCGCTGCCGGGCAACGGCTCGATCGTCGCGACCCATGCCGATCGCGAGCAATTGTTTCGCCAGGCGGGGCGGCTGATCGTCGACCTCGCGCGGCGCTGGTATGAGGAGGAGGATGCGCGCGCGCTGCCGCGCGGCATCGCGACACGCGCCGCGTTCGAGAATGCGATGAGCCTCGATATCGCGATGGGCGGCTCGACCAACACCGTGCTCCATCTGCTCGCGGCGGCGCAGGAGGGCGAGGTCGATTTCACGATGGCCGATATCGACCGGCTGTCGCGCCGCGTGCCGTGCCTGTGCAAGGTCGCGCCGGCGGTCGCCGACGTCCATCTGGAGGACGTGCATCGCGCCGGCGGGATCATGGCGATCATGGGCGAGCTCGATCGCGCCGGGCTGCTCGATACCAGCCTGCCGACGGTCCATTCGCCGTCGCTGGCGCAGGCGCTGCATCATTGGGACATCACCCGCACCGACGACGAGAAGGTGCTGACGCTCTATCGCGCGGCGCCGGGCAATGTGCCGACGCAGGTCGCGTTCAGCCAGTCGGCGCGGTTCGACGAGCTCGATGCCGATCGCGCGACCGGGGCGATCCGCTCGGCCGAACATGCCTTCAGCAAGGATGGCGGGCTCGCGGTGCTGTTCGGCAATCTCGCGCCCGAGGGATGTATCGTGAAGACCGCGGGGGTCGATCCGTCGATGCTGACCTTCGAGGGCACGGCGATCGTGTTCGAAAGCCAGGATGCCGCGGTGGCGGGGATCCTCGGCGGCAAGGTGACCGAGGGCGATGTGGTGATCGTCCGCTACGAAGGGCCGAAAGGCGGGCCGGGGATGCAGGAGATGCTCTATCCGACCAGCTATCTGAAATCGAAGGGGCTGGCCAAGTCCTGCGCGCTGATCACCGACGGGCGTTTCTCGGGGGGCAGCTCGGGGCTGTCGATCGGGCACGTCTCGCCCGAGGCCGCCGAGGGCGGGCTGATCGGGCTGGTGGAAACTGGCGATAGGATTCGCATCGATATCCCGACCCGCGCGATCGATCTCGTCGTCGCGGAGGAGGTGCTCGCGGCGCGGCGCGCGGCGATGGACGCCAAGGGGCGCGACGCGTGGAAGCCGATCGGGCGCGAGCGGGTCGTTTCGCCCGCGTTGCAGGCCTATGCCGCGCTGACCACTAATGCCGCGCGCGGCGCGGTGCGCGACGTGACGCAGCTTAGCCGGCGGTAGGACCTAAACCGGCCGCTCGGCGCGCCAGATCCGGCCGATCGCGCGGAACCATTGGAGCAACGGGCTCGACGGCCGCGCGTGGATCACCACCACGCCGGTCCGGCGCTGCGCCAGCCGATTCGCCGCGTCGGTATCGGTCGGGGTCGTGAGGTGGAGGCGATAGATCGCCTTGAGCGGCTTCAACGCGCCATCGTCGCGCTGGTTGACCGGGATCGGCCCGCCGTTGGTCGAGGCAAGCGCGGGGAATTCCATCTGCTCGGCCGCCGCGGATGCGATCTCGTCGAGTCGCGCCGGGCGTGATGCGCTGGCGGCGTCGTCCGGGACGAAACGCGCGGCCGCGCCGGGCTTCAGCCGCCACAAATCGGCTTCGTCGACATAGGCCTGGACGTCGTACCTGCGTGGCGAGACCAGCCGCGCGATCGGCTCGTCGCCGCTCAGCCAGCGCCCGGCGGTCATCTGCTCGGAAATATCGGTGATCATCCCGTCGGCGGGCGCAACCAATGTCAATTTCTCGCGTCGCGCAACGAGCCCCGCGAGGTTGAGTCGCTGCCCCGCGAGGTCGGAGCGCAGCACGCGGAAGTTGGCGCGATCCTCGGCATCGGCGGTCGCACGACCGGATCGCGCTTCGAGCTCGGCGATCTGCACCCGGGTGCGCGCGATGTCGCGATCGATATCGGGCGAAACGAGCCGCGCGATCGGCGTGCCCGCCTTCACCTGTTGCCCGTTGGCGACAAGCATCTCGACGAGCAATGCGGGCTCGCCGGTCGTCAGCGGCTGGCTCTGCACCGCGCTCAGCATCGCGGGCGCGCGGATCCGCATATCGGTCGGCAAGACGATCAACAGCAAGACCACGCCGCCGCCGATCGCGAGATAGCGGAAACGCGGCGTTTTGCGGATACGATCGCGCATCGCATGCCATGCCGCGACCTCGCTCGCGATCGGCCGCGCGACGAACACGATGATCTCGACGAGAAAGAGCGCCAGCCCGAGCAGCTTGAAGAACAAGTGATAGACCAGCAGCGCGATGCCAATGAACAGCACGAGGCGGTAGAGCCACGTCGCATAGGCATAGACGATCATCCAGCGCATCGTGCGCCGCGGCAATTCCTCGGGCGGCGCGTCGCCGATGCCGAACAGCGCCTCGCGCAGCCACCAACGGCCAAGCGCGAAGGCGCGCGACTGGAGATTGGGGATGGCGGCGGTGACCGTCAGCGTGGTGTCTTCGGGCGTCGTGGCGGTTTCGTCGTCCGCGACCGGAGGCGCGTTGACGACGGTGATCGTGGTCGTCGCGGCTGCCGAGCTGTTGGCGCCATCGCTGACCTGGACGGTGACCTGCCGCGTGCCGGGCTGGCCGATGCCGGTATTCTCGAAGGCGATGAGCAGCAATGCGGCCTGATAATCGGCCTTGCTGAAGCTGCCCGACAGCTTGACCTCGCTGTTGGTGCGGGTCCAGGCGATCCCGCTGGTGAGCGTGCCCGATGCGGCGGCCGAGCCGTTGACGATCAGCCGGTCGTCGGCGAACGACGACGGCTGGAGCGTGATCGTCGCGCTGGCGATGACATTGCCGTCGTCGGTGATGACGACGTCTCGATCGGCGATCGCCACCGCCGCGTCGGTCCGCACATAGCTGACGCTATAATCGCGTCCGCTCGCCCCCGATGAATTATTGCCGTCAAGATCGACCGCTGGCGGCGATACATTGTCGCGATAATCGAGATCGATCGCGCGGGGCGCGGCGTTCGAGCCGTTGGCATTGGTATCGTCGTCGCTGTCGGCAAGGTTGAAATTGCCTGCGGCGGTGACGTTCTCGTCGTTGGCGTCGAAGCCATCGTTAACGTTGGTGCCTTCGAAGATGTCGAGCAGCCCGTCGCCGTCGGTATCGGTCGTCGCGGTGACGCTGGTCGGCTGGCCGTCGCCGCGCTCGGCGATATCTAGGGTGCCGTCGGCGTCGGAATCGCGGTCGAGATAATCGCGGCTGCCGTCGCCATCGGTGTCGACGGGGCCGAGGCCGAGCGCCTTGAGCGAGATATTGTCGGCGGTAACGTCGATACTGCTGGTCGTCGTCGATATGTCCTTGAACTGGATCGTCGTTTGGGTGCTGGTCGCGACGAACGTGAACGAGTGGACGGTTACGCTGCCCCCGGTGGTCTTGGTGTCCGACTGACTGGCCAGAATCGTCGTCCCGTCGAGCGCCTCGATGTCGAGCCCCACCGTCCCGCTGCCGCTGCCGATCCAGGCGATCTCGTAGCTCAGCGTATAGGCCTGCCCCGGGACGGTGGCGATCGCCTGGGTTGCGATGCCGTTGGGGGTCGTATCCCCGCCGTTGAAGGTTAGCTGCCCTTGAAAATAGCCAACGTTGCCGGTCGTCGTCCATCCGGTGGCCGACGCATCGAAGGTTCCGTTGGTCACCAATTCGGTGGAAGACTGATAGATATCGTCGAGGCCGTTTCGGTCCGCGTCGGTGCCGCTCGGCGCGATATAGCCTTTGGTCTTCTGCGCCTCGACATTGTCGGTGATGCCGTCATTGTCCGAATCGAGATCGAGACGGCTTTCGATGCCGTCGCCGTCAGGGTTGGCAACCGTCGCTATCTGGATCGCGCCGGTCAGAGAGGTCGGCGGACTCGCATTGCTTTGCGAGAGGGTGATGACGGCATCGCCCGCGGGGCTCAGCAGCGGGACGGTGTTCAGCGAACCGTTGAGGAGCTTCATCGGCTCGAGCGCGCCGCCGCTCGTCCGCGAGCCGAACAATGTAACCTGCCCCTGGCGGTCGATGCGGATCTGGACCAGCGGATTGGCCGCGGTGCCCGTCAGGGTCCATACCTTGGATAGTGTCGTATTATCCAGGAAGGCGACATCGGCGCCGGCGCCCGCCGCATAATATTGCAGCTCGTCGGATGCGATGTTGACGCCATTGACCTTCAGCTGGAGCGAATTGTCCAGCGTGTAGATGTTGAGGACGACATTGTCGATCTGCCCCGGCGGCACGATTGTCTGCGTGCCTCCGTCCTTGACGCTGAGCGCGGTG
This sequence comes from Sphingomonas lycopersici, assembly GCF_026130605.1. Lineage (GTDB taxonomy): Bacteria > Pseudomonadota > Alphaproteobacteria > Sphingomonadales > Sphingomonadaceae > Sphingomonas > Sphingomonas lycopersici. The sequence continues at coordinate 51,664 of NZ_JANFAU010000013.1, forward strand.
GTTGATGAATTGGCAGATCTATCGGCGATATCGATGATGCCGTCATTGTCATCGTCGATGTCGGTGTTGTTGGCGATGCCGTCGCGATCGGTGTCGAGCGGGGTGATCGTGGCGGTGGCGGTGTTCGAGGCTTTCGGGTCGGTCGAGGAGGTGGCGCTGACGGTGATCGTCCGCGCCGCGGTCGATCCCGATGTGGTGGTGAAGCGCACATTGCCCAGCGCGGTCTGGTAGCTCGCGGGGGTGGCGCTGCCGCTGAGCGTGAGCACCCCGGTCGAGGCGTTATAGCTGGAGGTGATGCCGGTGACCGCGGCGTTCAGCGAGAGGCTGTCTGCCGAAGTGGCGCCCGCCAGCGTCACGGTCATCGAGGCGATATTGTTGTTCTCGGGGTCGGTGACCGAAACCTGTTTGCCGATCGCGACCGCGGTCTGGCCGTAAGAGCCGCTGAAATCGGCCCCGGCGGCGGTGGTGTCGAGATCGATGCGCGGGGCATCCTCGACCGAGCTGATCGAGACGGTGACATTGGCGGTTTCGGTCGCGCCCCCGGCGGTGACGGTATAGCTGAAGGTCGCGTTGCCGTTGTAATCCGCCGCGGGGGTGAAACGCAGCTTCTGCCGGCCGGCCTCCTCGATCAACGTGACGCTGCCGTTGGTGACGGCGACGCTGCCGTTGAGCGCGATCGCCTTGCCGTCGACCGCGGTGATCGGGTGCGCGCTATTCTCGAAACTGTCGTTGGCGAGCACATCGATGACGATCGCGGTATCCTCGCTCGTCGTCGTGCTGTCGGCGGTGATGTCGGTGATCGCGTTGACGATCTGCGACACGGTGTCGGTGGTGCTGGAGAAAGCGGTGGTGCCGCCGGTGCCGCTGGTGGCGATGTTGAAGCGCCCGCCGTTGCTGCCCTGGGTGCGATCCCAGGCGCGGATCGTCAGCGCATCGGCGATCGTGCCGTTGTAATCGGCGTTGGGCTGGAAATAAACCCGCGAGTCCGCGACATTGGTGAGCAACAGCGCGTTGCTTTCGGAAACGCTGCCGAGCTGGGTCCAGGTGGTCCCGCTATTGATCGAATACCACCAGGTGCCGTTGGCGGCATTGGCGCCGACGATCGCGATGCCGGTCTGCGCCCCGCTGTCGACATCCGTCGTGCTCCCCCCGAACGAGGTCACGCTGGTCCCGACCGCGCCGCTCGGGGCGGGCCAGGCGGTGCTGGCGTTATTGTCCTCGTTGATCCCGCTCAGATCGCGACCCACGTCGGTCAGCACCGGCGCGTCGTTCACCGGCGTCACCGTCACCGCGATCGTATCGCTCGCGGTGGAGGTCGATGACGAAACCGGCGTGGTCGTGGTCGATGCCTTGGTGCCGGCGGTGCCGGCGGACTGGTCCCACGCCTTGAAGGTCAGCGCCGTCCCGCCGACCGTGCCGTTGAAATCGGCGGTGGTCGCCTGGAAATAGAGCCGCGTCTGGGGGTTGTCCGCCAGCAGCAGCGCGCTCGTGTTCGAGACCGTCCCGACCTGCTGCCAGGTCGCGCCGCTGTCGGTGGTATACCACCATGTCCCCTGCGTCGGGGCGTTGGCGGTGATCGCGATGCCCTTTTGCGCATTGGCATCGGTATCGCTGATGCCGCCGGTATAGGTCGAGACGGGCACCCCGACCGCGCTGCCGTTGGCCGGCGCGGGCGCATCCTCCGCCGCGGTATAGGTCAGCGCGGGGGCTGTATCGAGCGTCGGCGCGGCGAGCAGCCCGTCCCACTCGGGCGCGGCGAGGGTCGCCGCCTCGATCGTCCCCGCGCGCGCCTCCAGATCCCAGTCGCCACCGCGTTGCGCGCTGCCGGTGTCGTCGGTCGAGGCGGCGACATCGGCGCCGGTCGCATCGGCGAGCAGCGCCAGCGCGGCGCCGTCGTCGCCGAAATCGCACCCGTAGATGAGCAGATCCCCGCTCTCGGTGAGCGCCGCGCCCCAGATGGCGAGCTCGTCGGCATATTCGCCCGCGATCGTCGCGCGGTTTAGCACCGCCGTGCCGAGCCGGACATTGCTGTCGTCGCCGTGCGAGATGATGTGGATCGCGGAAACGCCGCGCCGCTCGGCGAGGATATTGGCGATCTGCTCGACGCCATCGCTATCGCGATCGAGCACGACGATCTCATAATCGCCGTCGATGCCGGCGATCAGGTCCTGATAATTCTTCACCGCGCCGTCGACGAAGACGATCGCGCGCGGCGGCGGGGCGGTGTCGGCGAGCGCGGTATCGCGGGTTTCGTCCTGCGTTGGACGCTCCTCGCTCGGCTGATCGGCGGCGGTCCAGCCTGCGTCGGGGGCGGGCGCCGCCGCCGAGGTCGGCACGAGGCCTTCGGCGCCGGCTGCGGCGGTCGCCACCGCCGCGCCGTCGAACATCATCCGCGGCTCGAGCGCGAGAAAATGCCGCCCGGCCTTGCCGCCGAGCGATTGTCCCGTGCGTTTTGCCTTACTCGCCACCGACCTACTCCTGACATTCGCGCTGTCCGCCGGATAAAATTGTTCTATTTCAATCTTATAGTTACCCTGCTGCAGGCCGGGCGATGATTTGACGCCACCGGCGAAGGTTTGGAGGGATGACCGTCCTTCGCGATCGACAAGGCGGCAACCGGCATCGAGCCATGCTAAGTAATTGAATCGACTACGAACGGAACCTCAATAAACTGGGTACATTATATACCGCAGAAACATTACGCGTTCGATAAAGTTGCTGCTTGAACTCGGTAAACATGAGTAAAGCTATATATCGAATATATACCAATGTCCCGAGTGATCGCGCCTTCGACGGTGCTTATTTGGAAATATAGTCCCTCTTAACCGCATGTCGCCCCGGCGAAAGCGGCAAATCATTTTATAATGGGGCAATTCATGCGTTGAATCAGCGTTAAGCAGACGCTGTAACGGTGTTCGGCCTCTTGCGCCGGCATTGCGAGGCCGGGCCGCAAGCGGATTCGGCGCGCGGGATCGGTCGCTTACAGCAGGTAGCTGGAGCGGGGTCGCCCGATCGACAATGCGTGGAGGGAAGGCTGGTGGGTCCGCCGGGATTCGAACCCGGGACCTCTCGATTAAAAGTCGCTTGCTCTACCGACTGAGCTACGGACCCTCACCAGCGTTTCTGCCGGTTAGGGAGCGCGCGCCGCCGGGTCAACCGTGCATGAAGCTGTCGCGCGCTGAGACCGGTCACCGGATCGCGCCAATCGGCGGCCAAAGCGACCAGCGGCGTGAGTACGAAATCGCGCTCGCGCAGCGCGCGGTGGGGCACGGTCAGCCCCGGCGAGCGCCAGATCCCGCCCGACCAGGCGATGATGTCGAGATCGATCACCCGCGCGCCCCAGCGCCGCCCGCGCCGCCGGCCGAAATCATATTCGATCGCCTTGAGCCGCGCGAGCAGGGCAGGGGGATCGGCCTCGTCCTCGATTCTCGCCACCGCATTGGCATAAGCGCGATTCGACGGCCCGAGCGGCGCGGTCGTCATGATCGGCGAGGCGCGCGTCGCGCCGATCGCCGCGAGCGCGGCGCGTATCTCCGCGCGCGGGCCGCCGTGCCGGCCGGGGCGATTCGAGCCGAGCGCGATGAGGTAGCTTTGCGTCATCCCGCGCGAGCCTCTAGCGATTTATGATGATTTTCGCATCCTCACCCCTGCCCGAAAGCGAGCCGCCGCGCGATTGCCCTTTGTGTCCGCGGCTCGTCGCGCTGCGCGCGGATATGCGCCGCGATCACCCCGATTGGTGGAACGCCCCGGTGCCGGCGTTCGGCGACCCCGCGGCGTGGCTGGCGATCATCGGCCTCGCCCCCGGCATCAACGGCGCGAATCGCAGCGGGCGCCCGTTCACCGGCGACGCGGCGGGGGCGCTGCTTTACCAGACGCTTGCCAAATTCGGGCTGAGCGAGGGGACGTTCGACGGGCGACCCGACGACGGACTGGCGCTGAAGGGGGCGGTCGTGGTCAACGCCGTCCGCTGCCTCCCGCCGGGGAACAAGCCGACCCCGGAGGAGGCGCACACCTGCCGCCGCTATCTCGCCGCGCCGGTGGCGGCATTGCCCGCGGCGCGGGTGTTCGTCGCGCTGGGGCAGGTGGCGCATCAGTCGACGGTGAAGGTGCTGGGCGGCAAATTGCCCAAGGCACGCTTCGCGCATCTTGCCGAGCATCGCATGCCCGACGGCCGGATCGTGATCGATAGCTATCATTGCTCGCGCTACAACCAGAATACCGGGCGGTTGACCGCCGAGATGTTCGAGGCGGTGTTCGCGCGCGCCGTGGCGTTGCGCGGGGCGGCTGTGTAGCGCTCTTCGCCCAGCCGCTGAGCTATCCAAAAAAAATTTCGCCCCACCCGTGCGGGTCGGTGCGCGCCGTGTCGTCATGTCAGTGCGGCGGGCAAGGGGGAAGTCCGCCGCAACCCATGCCGCACGGGAGGGCGAGGCGTGTTTCAGGATTTTCTGCGTCACGACGAACTGGGGCTGAAGATCGGCGAGGCGGCGGCGCAGCGCGACTGGTCGGTGCTTTTGCCCTTCTTCAACGAACGCGATTGCATCGGCGATACCGTAGCGAGCCTCGCGCGGCAGGACGAGCGGCCGCTGGTGATCCTGATCGACAATGCCAGCACCGACGACAGCGCCGATGTGGCGGTCGCGGCGTGCCGCGACCACGATCTGCCCTATGTGCTGGTGCATGAGCGCCGGCCGGGGAAGGTCGCCGCGCTCGCCGCCGGGCTGGCCTGCGTCACCACCCCGTTCGTCGCGACCTGCGACGCCGACACCTGGTATCCCGCGCATTATCTCGCCACCGCGCAGACCTTGCTGGAGCGCACCGGGGTGGCGGCGGCGGGCGCGTATTTCGTCGCGCGCGCCGCCGGCACCGCACGGCGCGTGGCGTCGGCGCTCCACGTCAATATCGCCGCGCGCCTGCTGCCGGCACAATGCCACGCCGGCGGCGCCGGACAGGTGTTCCGCACCGCCGCGTTGCGCGGGGCGGGCGGGTTCGATCCGCAGCGCTGGAATCTGGTGCTCGAGGATCACGAGATCATTCACCGCGTGCTCAAACACGGGGCGATGGATTATAGCACCAGCCTGTGGTGCTCGCCCTCGCCGCGCAAGCGCGACCGCGCCTCGGTGCGTTGGACGCTGGCGGAGCGGCTTTGCTATATCGTCACCGCCGCGACGCAGACGGGCGACTGGTTCTTCTACAATCACCTCGCGGCGCGGCTCGCGAAGCGGCAATTGTCGAGCGACCGGCTGCGCGAGCGGCGCTACCAGCGCGCCACGGCGCCCGCGGCGGTCTTTGCACCGGCGGTCGTGGCATGACCAAGGCCCGGCTGATCCTCTGCGCCGACGATTTCGCGCTTTCCCGCCCGATCAGCGAGACGATCGTCGCGCTCGCGCATGAGGGGCGGCTCAATGCGATCAGCTGCATGTCGGTCTGTCCTGGCTGGACCGCCGATGCGCGGCTGCTCGACGATCTGCCCGCGGGAATCGAGATCGGGCTGCATCTCACGCTGACCGGCGAGGCGCCGCTCACCGACATGCCCGAATATGTCCCCGACGGCGGCGTGATGCCGGAGATCGATCCGCTGACCGTCGCGGCGATGAAAGGCAATTTGCCGCTGGAGGAGATCGAGGGCGAGATCGCGGCGCAATTCCGCGCCTTCCGTCGCGCGACCGGCCGCATGCCCGATTTCGTCGACGCGCATCAGCATGCGCATGTGCTGCCCGGCATCCGCCGGCTGTTCCTCGATGCGGTGGCGATGCATGCGCCGGCGGCGTGGATCCGCGATTGCGGTGACCGGATGAGCGCGATCGCCGCGCGCCCCTATCGCGGCAAGGCGATCGGCAGCGCCTATCATGCGCGCGGGCTGCGCCGGGCGGCGGCGCTGCGCGGGCTGGCGTGCAACAGCAGCTTCGCCGGCCATTATGATTTCAACAGCGACTATGAGCGCGTCTTCCCCCGCTTCCTGCGCCGGCCGGGCGCGGTGCATCTGATCATGTGCCACCCCGGCGCCGGCGAACTGCCGGGCGATACGATCGCGGCGGCGCGGCTGCGCGAGGCCTCGGCCTTGCACCGGATGCAGATCGCGGACATTGCTCGCGCTTATGGGCTGGAATTCGGCGGATGATCGTTCGTGCGCGTCGACACCGCGGAAACGCAGGTAATGGCGGCGCCGGGGCTCGTCGCCGCCTATCGCGAGCAGCGCGCGCAGCTGTTGCGGCTGCTGGCGGCGCGGCTCGGCAGCGCGGCGGACGCGGAGGATGCGCTGCAGGACCTGTGGCTGCGCGTCGCGGCCAATCCGCAGCTCGAGCTGGCCAACCCGGCCGCCTATCTGATGCGCATGGCGAACAATCTGGCGACCGACCGGCGGATCGCGGCGCAGCGCCGCGCGGTGCTGGAAACCGATTGGGCGGCGTCGGGCGACGTGGCGACCGACCGGCCTTCGCCGGAACGCGAATTGCTGGCGCGCGACGCGCTGCGCCACGCCGATCGGGTGATCGCCGCGATGCCGGAACGGATGCGCCTCGCCTATCGGCTGTTTCGCATCGATCAGGTGCCGCAACGCGAGATCGCGACGCGGCTCGACATATCGGTCAGTGCGGTGGAGAAATTGCTCCAGCGTGCCTATCGCCGGCTGCATGCGCTGGCGGATGGAGGGGACGATGACTGACATCGCCACGCACATCGACGAGGCGGTCCTCGACGCCGCGATCGCCTGGCACCTGCGGCAGGAGACGATGGACGCGGCCGACTGGGCAGCGTTCACCGCCTGGCTGGAGGCCGATGCGGCGCACGCCCGCGCTTATGACGCGGTGAGCCTGGCGGATGCCACGCGTCATCCGGCGGCGGTGCCGGCAATCGCGGCGAACGACGATGAGGCGCCGGTGCGCTGGTGGCGGCGCGGTCGTGGCGTCGCGCTCGCGGCGGGGGCGCTGGCGGCGGCGATCGCGGGGGCGGTCGGGCTGCGCGAGGCAGGGCTTCGGTCACCCGCGCCGGTGACGATCGCGGCGACCACGCCGCGAGCGGTGACGCTCGGCGACGGAACGCGTATCGCGCTGGCGGCAGGCGCGCGGGTCGAGGCCGGTGCGCGCAGCGCGACGCTCGAAAGCGGCCGTGCGACCTTCCGCGTCACGCATGATGCCGATCATCCCTTCACCGTCCGTGCCGGCGCGTGGGAGATTCAGGACGTCGGCACCGTCTTCGCCGTGACGCATGACTCGCGCGGCGTCGATGTCAGCGTCACCGAGGGCGCGGTGCTGTTCGATCCGCGTGACAGCCGGATCGCGCTGGCCGCGGGCGATGCGTTGAGCGTATTGCCGGGCAATCGCGTGATCCGTTCGCGGGTCGCGCCGGATCAGACGCGGATTCTGACCTTCACCGGCCAGCCGATCCTGATCGCCGCAGAGACGATCGCGCTGGTTGCCGGGCGCGACGTGCGCGTCGACCAGCGGATCGCGATGACTCCTTTCACCGGCGTGATCCGATTGACGGGCGACACGCCGCGGGACATGGCGCATTTGGCAAGGCTGACGGGAATGCGCGTGTCGAATGAGGGGGTTGGTTGGATCATCGCGCCATCGACCGATCCTGCGCGCTAGCATAGCAGCGGCGGCGCTCTTTGCCGCCGTGCCATCTGCCGGTGCACAGACCGGCGGCGAGATCACGTTGCAGGCGGCGTTGCTCCAGCTTGCCACGCGCAGCGGCGAGGAAATCGTCAGCCTCGAACCGGGTCTGCGCGCGATCCGGGTCCGCCTGCCGCCGCCCGGGCTGCCGCTCGAAACGGCGTTGCGCCGGATGTTGCGCGGCACCGGCTATCGCGCCGAGCGCATCGCGCCGCACGGCTATCGCATCGTGCGCGCTGCGACGAGCCGGCCGGCGCCCGTGGCTCCGCCGCCGCCGTCGCCGGAAGACGCCGCCGATGTGATCGTCACCGCGAGCAAGCAGCATGTGCCGTTGCTGCGCTTTCCCGCCTCGATCACCTCGATCGTGCCGCATGCCGATGCCACCACCGGCGCGACGTCGAGCGTTGCCGATGCGGCGCGCTCGACCCCGGTGCTGCAGGCGACCGCGCTGGGGGTGGGGCGCGACAAGATCTTCATCCGCGGCATCGCCGACAGCAGCTTCGACGGCGCGACCCAGTCGACGACGAGCTATTATCTCGACGACATCCAGATGAACTACGCGACCCCGGAGCCGGGGCTGGCGCTGGTCGACATCCGCGGGGTCGAGGTGATGGAGGGGCCGCAGGGCACGCTCTACGGCGCCGGCGCGATCGGCGGGATCGTGCGAATCATCCCCAATCCCGCGCAGCCCGGCGCCTTCCACGCCGGGATCACCGCCAGCGCCAGCGCGACGGCGGACGGCGGGCCGGGCGGGGACGTGTCTGGCTTCGTCAACTTGCCGCTGGCGGACGACACCGCGGCGGTGCGGCTGGTCGGCTATCGCGCACATGAGGGCGGCTATATCGACGACCGGATGCTCCACCGACACGCGATCAACGACCTCGATCGCGTCGGCGGGCGCGGGGCGGTGCGGGTCGAGGCGGGCGACGGATGGCAGATCGACGCCAGCGTGCTGGGGCAGCGCAATTCCGCCAGCGACGCGCAATATATTGATTCGGGCGGCGATCGCCTTGTGCGCTCGGCGCGGATCGCACAGCCTTATTGGAACAGCATCGTGCTCGGGCGGGTGCATATCCGCAAGCGTTGGGCGAGCGGGCTCGAACTCGTCTCGGTGAGCGGGGTGAGCCAATATGATGCCGACGACTGGTTCGATGCGACCCCCGCGGGATCGCGCGGGACGGTGGCGTATAATACCGTGCGGTCGAACCTGTTGTGGACGCAGGAAGTGCGGCTCAGCCGGTCGCGTGCCGACGGCCAATCCTGGGTGTTCGGCGCGGCGATATTGCGCAATCGCGATTCGCTGAACCGGCAACTCGGCCCGGCGAGCGACCCGATCGAGATCATCGGCGTCACCAACGTCTCGCAGAATCTGTCGCTGTTCAGCGAGTTTACCGAGCCGCTCACGCATCGGCTGTCGATGACGATCGGATTGCGCGCGACGCAGGCGCGGGTCGACGGCTATCCCTCGCTCAAGCCCCGCGCGGGCGATCTGGTGCGCGGGCGGATGACGCGACGCGTCGATCCGACGCTGGCCTTGTCGTGGCAGCTCGCGCCGCGGCTATCGGTCTATGCGCGCTACCAATCGGGGTTCCGCACCGGCGGGCTCGCGGTGGCGCGCGGCATCGGGCGCGTCGCCGAGTTCAAATCGGATTCGATCGGAATGGGCGAGGTGGGGGTGCGGCATTTGCGCGACGGCGCCACCGGGGTCGATTTCGGCGCGGCGCTGTCCTATGCGCGGTGGCACGATATCCAGGCCGATCTGATCGACCGTCGCGGCCAGCCCTATACCGCCAATATCGGCAATGCGAATATCCTGACCGCGGAGGTCAGCGCGAACTGGGTGCCGGTGGCGCCGCTGCGGTTCGATCTGTCGGCGCTCTATACCGTCAACAACGTCGATGGGCCGCTCGCCTCGACCTCGCCGACCGACAACCGGCGATTGCCCAATACGCCGCCGTTCAGCGCGCATGCCGGGGCCAATTACGGCTGGAGCGCGTTCGGCGGGGCGATGCGGCTGGCCGGCGCGATCGACTATATCGGCCGCTCGGTGCTCGGCACCGGCCATTATCTCGATATCGAGCAGGGGCGCTATGCGGTCGTCTCGGCGCGGGCCGAATGGACCCGGCGCGACCTGACCCTGTGGCTGGCGGCGGACAATATCACCGACAGCCGCGGCAATCGCTTCGCGTTCGGCAATCCCTTCACGCTGGCCAACCGCGACCAGCGCACCCCGCTGCGCCCCGCGACCGTCACGCTGGGGATCAAGGTGGAGCGGTAGGGGAGGCGCCGCGCGGGGGCGCCCCCGCGCGGGCCGGATATCAGTAAACGCGCTTCTTCGGCTTGATGTAATCGACGTCGTCGGTGAGCGTGTAATCGTGCACCGGGCGGTAATCGATCGTGGTCGCGCCGCCCTTGCCGCCCCAGCCGTCGAAGGTGGCGATGGTGTGCTTCATCCAATTGGCGTCGTCGCGCTCGGGGAAATCCTCGTGCATATGCGCGCCGCGGCTTTCCTTGCGGTTGTCCGCGCCCTTCATCGTCACGACCGCCTGGCCGATCAGATTGTCGAGCTCGAGCGTCTCGACCAGATCGGTGTTCCAGATCAGCGAGCGATCGGTGATGCCGATATCGGCCATCCCCTTGTTGATCGCGTCGATCTTCTGGACGCCCTCCGCCAGCAGCGCCGAATCCCGGAACACCGCGCAATGCCGCTGCATCGTGCGCTGCATCTCGCTGCGGATCTGCGCGGTCGGCGACCCGCCCTTGGCGTTGCGGAAGTGATCGAGCCGCGCCAGCGACTGCTCTTCCGAGCCCTTGGGCAGCGGATTGTGCGGGGTGTTGGGCTTGAGCGTGTCCTTGAGCCGCAGCCCGGTGGCGCGGCCGAACACCACAAGATCGATCAGCGAGTTGGAGCCGAGCCGGTTGGCGCCGTGGACCGAGACGCACGCCGCCTCGCCGACCGCGAACAGCCCGGGGACGACCGCGTCGGGATCGCCGTCGCGCAGCTGGACGACCTCGCCGTGATAATTGGTCGGGATGCCGCCCATATTATAGTGGACGGTCGGGGTGACCGGCAGCGGCTGGCGGGTGAGATCGACGCCGGCGAAGATCTTGCCCGTCTCGGTGATCCCGGGCAGCCGCTCGTGCAGCACCTTGGGATCGATATGGTCGAGGTGCAGGTAGATATATTCCCCGTCCGGCCCGACGCCGCGGCCCTCGCGCATTTCCATCGCCATCGAGCGCGCCACCACGTCGCGGCTGGCGAGATCCTTGGCGCTGGGCGCATAGCGCTCCATGAAGCGCTCGCCCTGGCTGTTGGTGAGATAGCCGCCTTCGCCGCGCGCGCCCTCGGTGATCAGCACCCCCGCGCCATAGATGCCGGTCGGGTGGAACTGGACGAATTCCATATCCTGCAGCGCGAGCCCGGCGCGCAGCGCCATGCCGTTGCCGTCACCGGTGCAGGTGTGCGCCGAGGTCGCCGACTGATAGACGCGCCCGCCGCCGCCGGTGGCCAGCACCACGGCATGCGCGCGGAAACGGTGGATCGCGCCGGTTTCCATGCACAAGGCGACCACGCCGCGGCACGCGCCGTTTTCCATGATCAGATCGAGCGCAAAATATTCGACGTAAAAGTCCGCGTCATACTTCAGGCTCTGCTGATAGAGCGCGTGGAGCATCGCGTGGCCGGTACGGTCGGCGGCGGCGCAGGTACGCTGCACCGGGGGGCCTTCGCCCATATTCTGCATATGGCCGCCGAACGGGCGCTGGTAGATCGTGCCATTGTCGTTGCGGCTGAACGGCACGCCGGCGTGCTCCAGCTCATAGACCGCGGCGGGCGCCTCGCGCACCATATATTCGATCGCGTCCTGGTCGCCGAGCCAGTCGGAGCCCTTGACGGTATCGAACATGTGCCACGACCAATGGTCGGGCGAATTGTTGCCGAGGCTGGCGGCGATCCCGCCCTGCGCCGCGACGGTGTGGCTACGCGTCGGGAACACCTTGGTGATGCACGCCGTCTTGAGCCCGCTCTCGGCGATGCCCATCGTCGCGCGGAGGCCCGAGCCGCCGGCGCCGACGACGACCGCGTCATAGCTGTGATCGATGATCTGATAAGCGGCAGGCATCAGGCGGCAGCTCCGAAAGCGATCTTGAGGATCGAGAAGATCGCGGTCCCCGCGGTGACCGCGACGAACAGGTTGAGAAGGACGATCAGCACGACGCGATTCTCGGCATGGGCATAATCCTCGATCACCACCTGCAGCCCGAGGCGGAAGTGATAGAAGACCGAGGCGACCAGCAGGATCATCGGCACCGCGACCCACGCCGAGGCGAGCCACGCGTGGATGCTGCCGAAATCATGGCTCGGCATGCGCGCGATCGAGATCATCAGCCACGCCATCAGCAGCAGGTTGCTGCCCGCGGTCAGCTTCTGGTGCCACCAGTGCAGCCGGCCGTGATGCGCGCTGCCAAGCCCGCGGACGCGGCCGAGTTCGGTTCCCGTACCCATTAGATGACCCCCGTGAGAACGAGCCAGAAGGCGATCGTCAGCAGCGTCGAGGCGACGAAGGTGAGGATCGCGAGCAGCCGGTTGGTCTTGAGCTCGAACGCCGCGCCGGTATCGAGCACGAGGTGGCGGATGCCGCTCATCATATGCTGGAACAGCGAGAAGGTGAGGCCGACGCCGACCACCCAGCCGATCGCGTTGAGCCGGCCGTCCGTATAAGTGAAGACGTCGACGAACACGGCATAGGCCTGTTTGCCGGCGGCGAGCGCGGCGAGCCACCAGACGAACAGGGCGGCGCCGACGGTCGCCATGCCGTCGCCGGTGACGCGGTGGAGAATCGAGGCCAGCATGGCCGGGCTCCAGCGATAATGAATCTGGAGCGGGCCGCTGAAGAGATGCGGGCTGCGCGGACGCGCGGGTTTCGAGGCCAAGGGCAAGTTCCTGCGATGAGCCGACGGTTCGGCGCGGTCTATGAGACGCGAAGCGCGGCGATGCAAGCGTGCGCAGGTCGATTGCTACGCGTTCGCTCTATCTAACCCTCGTTTAACCAATGGTTGTTAACGCATCGGCCGACGCGAAGGATGGAGCGCCCACTTGCATACCGATTTGCCTGCCCCCGGATCGATCGCCGCCACGATCGATATCGCCAGCCGCCTCAGGGTGTTCGACGTCGACGGCACGCTGATCGCCGCCAGCGCCGAGGTGTGGGAGGTGATCGAGCCCGAGATTCGCGAGGTTTCGGCGGCTTATTGGGATCAGTGGCAGCGCTGCTTCGCCAATGAGACCGCGTGGCGGACGCTCGACAACCGCATCGAGGTCGGCGTCACCTTCCTGCGCAACCGTTTTCTCGATACCAGCGGGTGGGAGTGGATCGAGGCGATCGAACGCTCGGTGGCGAGTGCCTTCGCAGGCGATGTTTCCAAGACCGCCTTGCTGTCGATGATCAGCGCCAGCGATCGCGCGGCGCTCGATGTGCTGATGCGCCGGCTGTCGCGTGACGATCCGCGACTCGCGCGGATGATCGATACGCTGATGCGGCTCTCGGCGATGGAGTGCGAGGTGACCGTCGCCATCTATTCCGCCTATCTCGAACATGCCGCGAAGGTCGCGCGCGACCGACTGGCGAGTGAATTCCACGACGGCATCGCCGCGACGGTGGAAAATGCCACCTCCGAATGGGGATCGCTGCGCCAGCTCGCCTCGGGCGCCTCCTCCTCGACTCGCGGCGTACTCGGCAAGGCGAGCGAAGTCGCCGCCGCCGCCGAGCAATCCGCGGTCGCGATGCGCGAGGCGGCGCTGACCGCCGCCGGGCTGATCCACGCGATCGAGCAGGCGCGCGGCGAGGTCGAGGTCGCCGCCGATGTCGCCAACCGCGCCAGCGCGCAGGCCGGCGAGGCGGTGGGGGTGTCGCAATTGCTGTCCGATCACGCCCAGTCGATCGAATCGATCCTCGGGCTGATTCGCGACATTGCCGGGCAGACCAATTTGCTCGCGCTCAATGCGACGATCGAGGCGGCGCGCGCGGGGGATGCCGGGCGCGGCTTCGCGGTGGTCGCGCAGGAAGTGAAGAGCCTCGCGCGGCAGACCGCGCGCGCCACCGACGATATCGCCGCCAAGATCGCCGCGATCCAGTCCGCGACGCGCAGCACGGTGGAAACCAATGCCAGCATCCGCGCGACAGTGGCCGAGGTCGAGGATTCGGCGACGCGCATCCGCCACGCGATGGAAGCGCAGGCGCAGACCGTCACCGCGATCACCGCCGCGGTCGACGAAACCGCGCTGGCGGCGGATTCGATGTCAGGCACGATCGCCGCGATCCGCGAGGATACCGAGGCGGTGGCGGTGGAGATCGATGCGTTCGGCACCGGCTTCGCCTCGCTTTCCGCGCGGCTGGCGCTGCTCAAGACCAGCGCGGGCGATTTCGCGCGCAAGGTGGCGGTGTGATCGCGGGCATGGCCTGACGCACGCGTCGCCGCTATGGCGCGGCGATGACGAGCACGCCAACCGAGCCGATTCCGGTCCCCGACAGCTGGAAGGTCACCTTGCCCTGCACCCGCGCCGAGGCCGAGGCGATCGACGCCGCGGGCGATCTGGCGATCGATGCGGTGCTGATGACCACCGAAGAGGTGGAAGACGATGTCGAGCGCTGGCGGCTCGACGCCTATCTCGAAAAAGAGCCCGATCAAGCGATGCTCGCCGCGTTGCGCGCCTTGGTGCCGAGCGCCGCGGGGGTCGCGCCGGTGATCGAGGCGCTCAGCGCCGAAGACTGGGTGGCGATGAGCCAGGCCGGGCTCGAGCCGATTCGCGAGGGGCGGTTCGTCGTCCACACCTCGGCGCATCCCGCGACGGTGGGCGAGGGCGAGCGCGCCTTCCTGATCGACGCCGGGCAGGCGTTCGGCACCGGGCATCATCACACCACCGCGGGCTGCCTGGCGATGATCGACGGGCTGGCGGGGCAGCGGTTCGCCAATGTCATCGATCTCGGCACCGGAACGGGGCTGCTCGCCTTTGCCGCGCGGCATCTGTGGCCCGAAGCGCGGGTGATGGCGACCGATATCGATCCGATCGCGATCGAGGTGACCGCGGAGAATATGGCGGCCAATCACGTCGCGGCGATCGAGCTGGTGGTGGCGGACGGCGCGCAGTCGCCCGGGATCGCTGCGCAGGCGCCCTATGATCTGGTGATCGCCAATATCCTCGCCGGGCCGCTCGTCGCGATGGCGCCCGAGGTGGCGGCGATCGCCGCGCCGCATGCGACGATTGTGCTCGCGGGGCTGCTCACCAATCAGGCCGAGACGGTGATCGAGGCGTATCGCGCGCAGGGCTGCACGGTCGCCGCGCGCGATGTGCGGGGGGATTGGACGATCCTGCGCCTCACCGCGCCGGAGACGCCGCGTCCGGCGGCGAGCAACGGCGATCGCGAGGGGTGGGCGACCGACGGGCGGTAACTATCCACCCGTTCGCCCTGAGCGTGTCGAAGGGCTGTCTTTCTTCCTTGGAAGGAAAGGGCAGGGCTTCGACAAGCTCAGCCCGAACGGGTCGGGCTCGCCTCAGCCCGCCTTGGCGAGCGCATATTGCTGCGTGCCGCGCGTGAACACGATATCCTCCGGCAGCAATGTCGCGATCGGAATGTCGTCCTGCTGCTTGAGTTCGGCGTAGAGCGGCGCGAAATCGGTCTCGACCGTCACGCGCAGCAATTCGTCGAAGCTCGGGATGACGAAATAATTCTGCTGGAAATCGTCGATCCGATAGTCGGTGCGCATCACCCGCGCGAGATCGAAGCCGATGCGGTTGGGCGAGGCATCGTCGAGCGCGAAGCGGCTCTCGGCATAGCTCGAGACGATCCCCGCGCCATAGATGCGCATCCCCTCGGGCTCGGCGATCAGCCCGAACTCGACCGTATACCAGTAGAGCCGCCCGAGATATTTGAGCGCGTCGAGCCCCAGCGCGCGCTGCCCGCCCTTGCCGTAAGCCACCAGATAATCGGCGAATACCGGGTCCGCGAGCATCGGCACATGTCCGAACACGTCATGGAACACATCGGGTTCCTGGAGGTAATCGAGCTGATCGGGCCGGCGGATGAAATTGCCCGCGACGAAGCGGCGGTTGGCCATATGGTCGAAGAATACATCGTCGGGCACCAGCCCGGGCACCGCGACCACCTGCCACCCGGTCAGCTTCATCAGCCGATCGGACAGTTCCTCGAAATCGGGGATGCCGGGGCGCGACAGCTTGAGCACGTCGAGCCCGCGCAGATAGGCGTCGGAGGCGCGGCCGGGGAGCATCTTCGCCTGCCGGGCGAACAGCCGGTCCCAGGTCGCATGTTCCTCGGGCGTATAATGCGCCCAATTCTGCGGCACGGTCCAATCGGCAGCGGCGCCCGGCGGCGGGGTCAGAAGGTTCGCATCGGCCATGGCGGGACTATAGCAAGACGGCGGAGATAGTAACAGATGTAATCATCTCCGCCGTATCAGGCGGGCTATTCCGCGAGGCTGTGGGTCAGCGTGATCTCGGCCTTGATCAGCTTCGATACCGGGCAGCCGGCCTTGGCCTCGTTGGCGATCCGCGCGAAATCCTCGCCCGAAATCCCCGGCACATGGGCGCGCAGATCGAGCGCGGAACGGGTGATCGAAAAGCCGTCGCCGTCGCGATCGAGCGTCACCTTCGCCTCGGTTTCCAGCGTGCCCTTGTTATAGCCGGCGCGGGCCAGCGCGAAGCTCAGCGCCATCGTGAAGCAACTGGCGTGCGCGGCGGCGATCAGCTCCTCGGGGTTGGTGCCGGGGGCGTCCTCGAAGCGCGTGGCGAAGCCATAGGGGCTGTCCGCCAGCACCCCTGACTGGGTGGAGACGAACCCCTTGCCGTCCTTGCCAAAGCCTTCGTAACGCGCCGATCCGCTGTGGGTGGGCATCGATCTTTTCCTTTCGAATAGGAGGTGATGACCATCGCACAACGGGCGCGGCCCCGAAAGGAGCCGCGCCCGATGAAATTAGGATTCGGACGTGATCAGCGGCATCGGCGCTTGCCGGAACGCTCGATCTCGCGCCCGGCCAGCGCGCCGACCGCGGCGCCGCCCAGCGTGCCGAGCGTCCGGTCGCCACGGGTGTCGATCGTGCGGCCGAGCAGCGCGCCCGCCGCACCGCCGACGATCAGCCCGGTCGTCCCGTCGGGGCGGCGGCAGTGCATGCGCCCGTCGCGCCCGCGCCATTCGCGATAGTCGTAATGCTTCTTCTTCGCCTCGGCCTGCGGCGTCGTGATGATCAGCGTCGGCACGATCATCGCCGCGGCGCCCAGCGCCAGCATCAGGGTGCGCATGATTCAAACTCCCGGTGGTTCAATGTCATATAATGATAACGTCAGGATCATAAGCGATGGCCGATGAACCCGCGGCAACCGGCTGTTCATGATCCGCGGCTTTCCACGATATCCACGCTATCCACAGGCATCGGGGCGCACTTAATTGTTGGTGCGACTCGCAATTGGTGACAGCATCAAGGGGTAGCCGGAAAGGGCGGATCGGAAGAAATTCCGAAAAGTTTCAGAAGGTTACCCGATAGGTGGCGATGCTGGTGGCTCACGCAAACCGCAACGCGATCGATCGGTCGGGGTAGCCGGCGACAAAGTTATCCACAGCCTCGGCGTGCGAGCGGCGAGGGGGTGGGGCGCAGGTCCGGCGGCAGCCCGAAGGCATCCGGCGCATTCCCCTGACGGGATGTGCCGGATGCCGGCCGCCGAAGCCGCGGCGGCGCAAGATCGGTCACTACCGATCCCGCCGAAGCGAAAGGATGCGGCCGGAAGCCCGGCGATCGCTTCGGCGGACGGCAGGGTTCGGTCATTGCGAGCAGCATTCGAGCCGTTGCGGCAGGATGCGGGGAGTAGGGACCGGAAAGCGGCGCGGCCGACACCGTTAACGGTGCGGGGCGCGACGCGGGAGCGCGAAGGGATCGGATGCGGGCCATCCTGGCCGGCTTCTTTTTCCCACAGCTTCCATCATGCGGCGCACGTTGCCTTCCCAGGCGCGTGCGGCGCGAGCCGCCGAAACCGGCGCAGCGCGTTCCTGCCGGGATGCGCGCAGCGTGCGGCGCGGCGACAGGGGGATCGGCAGCAATGCCGGTCCCCCGAATGCGTTTTGACGAGCGGGCTGGCGCGGTTGGCGGCGGTGGCAGGGATGGGTGGTTTGGAGACAGGCCACTTTTCTAGGCGCGGTAACAAGGAGTGGCAGCAGGATTAGATCGCCTCGCAACCCGTCGTGGTAAGCCGGAAGTTCCATTTCTGTGGTAATCCAGGCGTAACATATCCGATTGGACACTCGACTTCTCGACCACCGGAATAGATTACCTGAATGCGGCCATGCGCATCTCGTCCGATCCAGCGCGTCGTCGAAAGGCGCTTGCCGTCACGTTCTAACGATTGGTCACTGCCGTCGATTTTCAAAACCGCCGACTTGGCTAAATCGTCAGGATCAATGACCGTAAACGTGTCGGGTTTCCCCGCGCAAGATCCCAACACGGCTAAGCATGTGAGCAAGATTCTCCGCACCAATTCATGCCTCTGCTGTTGTTATTAGCCGCGCAAGGCAAGGGTGCAAATCCTGTTTCCGGGCGCTGCCCAGGCGGATCGAGTATGTTTCCTCACCGAGTAATCATAGCCCGAGGATGGCGGCTTTCAAGCGAGCAAAGGGACGATCTGAACGACCACCATTGGGGCGGAAGGAGCCAAACGACACCACCACCACCACCTGCGCGCTATCCTACAGACCCAACAACAGTTCGCTTTCTCCACAAACCGCTCTACCTGTGGCGCATGCCGCCCGCCGCGCTCCTCCCCACCTTTGCGCCTTGGTTCGATCTCGCCGGGCTCGCGGTGTTCGCCGCCTCCGGTGCGCTGGCGGCGGCGCGGCGCGGGCAGACGATGGTGACGCTCGCCTTCTTCGCGCTGATCACCGGGGTCGGCGGCGGCACGATGCGCGATCTCCTGATCGGCGCGCCGGTGTTCTGGGTGCAGGACAGCCGCGCCGCCGGGGTATGTCTGTCGGTCGCCTTCGTCATCTGGGTGACGCCTGAGCGCTGGTGGCGCGGGGAGGCGCTCGACTGGTTCGACGCGGTCGGGCTGGCGGCCTATGCGGTCTACGGCACGGCGAAGGCACTGCGCTTCGGCGTGCCCCCACTGCCCGCCGCGCTGATGGGCGTTGTGTCGGCATGCGTCGGCGGGGTGATCCGCGATGTGCTGGCGGGCGAGCCGTCGATCATCATCCGGCCGGAAATCTATGTCACCGCCGCCGCGCTCGCGTCGGCGCTTTATGTGGCGCTGACCTTGCTCGGGGTGCCGACGGTCGAAGCGGCGACGCTGGCCGCGCTGGCGGGTTTCGCGTTGCGTGCGGCGGCGATCCGCTGGCGGCTCGCGCTCCCCGCCTATCGCCGCCGGCGCTGAGCCTCTCTCAGTCCCGCACCACCCCGATATCGGCGAAGCGCTTGGGCTCGACCGGGGGGACGACGCTGTCGTTCAACTCGCACTGCCAGAAGCCGACGTCGATCCACCGGCCCTGTTTATAGCCGATCTCGCGATAGACCCCGGCGCGGCGGAAGCCGACCGCTTCGTGCAGCGAGATCGATCCGTCGTTGGGCAGCGAGATGACGCCGATCGCCTGGGTGAAACCCTGCGCGCGCAGCGTATCGATCAGCGCTTCGTAGAGCAGCCGCCCGACGCCGTTGCCGCGCACCGCGCCGGCGACATAGATCGAGCTTTCGACGACATAGCGATAGGCCGGGCGATCGCGGAAGCGCCCGGCATAGGCATAGGCCACCACCGGCGCATCCCCGCCTTCGCCGGAGGTCGCGACGAGCCACGGATAGAGCCCGTCGGAGGCGCTCATCCGCGCCCGCATCGCGCGCGCGTCGGGCGCGTCGGTCTCGAACGAGACGGTGCCGGAAAGGACATAGGGCGCGTAGATGGCGGCGATGGCGGCGGCGTCTTCGGGGCGGGCGGGCCGGATGGCGATCAACGGTTGTTTCCCTTGCTGCTTCCGCCCCGAGCTATCGGGCCGGGCGGCAGGGGGCAACCTCTTACAGCGTGACCGCGTAGCTGTGCGCGTCGAAGCTCTGCCCGGTGCGCCCGCGATAATAAGCGCGCCGCTCGCCGACCTTGGCGAAGCCGTGCGCGGTATAAAGCGCGACCGCTTCGTTGCCCGCGCGTACCTCGAGATGGAGTTGGGTCACGTTGCGCGCGCGCGCGTCGGCGATCACACCGCGCAGCAGCGCCGCGCCGATCCCCCGCCGGCGAAACGCGGGGCGGACCGCGATCAACAGCAGTTCGGCTTCGTCGAGGATCGCGCGCGAGAGCGCGAAGGCGGCGACCTCGCCGTCGACCCGCGCCAGCGTCAGCCACACCCCTGGCATCCCCATGATCCCGAGGCACTGGCTGCGGGTCCACGCCTCGCCGAAGCGCGGATCGAACGCCTCGGTCATCACCGTCTCGACCGCGGCGATATCGGCGGCGCTGCCGGCGACGAGATCAATCATGCGCAGCGAGGTGCTCATGCCGGCAGCTTGGCGTCGGGCGCGCGGCCGTAGAGCGGGCGCGCGGGGAGGGTGGCGAGCGCATCGGGCAGCAGGATCGCGGCCTTCGCATCGGGGAGCGCGTCGTGGAGCGCCAGCGTCGCGTCGAGCGCGGCGAGCCAGCGCACTCCGCTGCCTACCGCGGCGCGCGCGCCGAGCGCGGCGAGCGCCTCGGCAGGGGGCAGCGAGACGAGCGGGCCATCGGGGGCGAGGGGGGCGATGAACGGCTGCATGAACAGCTCACCGTGCCCCCCTTCCAGTACCACCGCAAGCGGCGCGGCGATGCCCCCCGCGATTGCGGCGGCGGCGATGAGCGAGGTTGAGCTATAGCCGTCGACCCGCGCGCCCCAGCCGAGCGCCAGCCCGCGCGCAGCGGCGATGCCGACGCGGATGCCGGTGAAGCTCCCTGGCCCGACGTCGACCAGGATATGCGGCGCGCGGCCGCCTTCGACCAGTTCGGCGATCATCGGCACCAACCGCTCGGCGTGCCCGCGTCCGACCACCGCGTGGCGCGAATCGATCACGCGGCCGCCCTCGATCAGCGCGACCGAGCAGGCAGCGGTCGCGGTGTCGATGACGAGCGTGCGGGGGCGATCAGGCGAGACGATTGAACTTCTCGAACGCCGGGCGGGGCGAGCGCGCGAAGATCGTCGCCGGATCGCCGTGGCCGAGCGTCGAGATGAAATTGGCGCGCACGGTCGGCTGGTCGGCGAAGAACGCCGCCTCGACCTGCTTGGCGTCGAACCCCGACATCGGCCCGGTATCGAGCCCGAGCGCACGCGCGGCAAGGATGAAATAGCCGCCCTGCAGCGACGAATTGCGGAATGCGCTTTCGTTGCGCAGCGCCTCATTGCCGACGAACCACGAGCGCGCATCGGCATGCGGGAACAATTCGGGGAGATGCTCGTGGAAATCGGTGTCCATGCCGATCACGACACTGACCGGGGCGGCAAGGATCTTGGGGCGGTTGCCCTCCGACGCGGCGGCGGCGAGCTTGGCCTTGGCCTCGTCGCTGACGCACCACACCAGCCGCGCGGGCATCTGGTTGGCCGAGGTCGGCCCCATCTTCATCAGATCCCAGATCGCACGGAGCTCGGCTTCGCTGACCGGCTGGTCGGTGTAGCCATTATAGGTGCGGGCGGTGCGGAACAGCTGGTCGAGCGCAGCGTCGTCGAGGGGCTTGGTCGTCATGCCGCGGGGCTATAGCGTCGCGTCGATGCGCGCGTCGATAGGCTGTTACGGCGACGCAAGGTTTCCGTTCGTGATAAAGAGGCACATGCACGATCACACGCCCCCGGCGATCGATATCCCGTTCCGCCGCATCCACGCCGATGGCGAACCGCCGGACGCGATCGCGCGCGCGGTCGCGGTCGAGCGGCCGGTGGCGATCGAGTTCAACGGCATCGGCTATGCGGTGATGATGGCCACCCCGGCCGATCTCGACGATTTCGTCACCGGCTTCGCCTTTGCCGAGCGGCTGGTGACGCGCGCCGACCAGGTGATCGAGATCGATCGCCACACGCGTGACGACGGCGATCTGCTGCGCGTGACGCTGGCCGCCGACTGCGCCGAGCGGGTGGTGGAGCGGGCGCGGCATCGCGTGTCGGAATCCTCGTGCGGCCTGTGCGGGATCGAGAATCTGGCGCAGGCGATCCGTCCGTTGCCGCCGGTGACGGCGACGCCGCGCGCGACGGACGGGGCGGTCTTCGCCGCGCTGGCGACATTGCGGGCACATCAGCCGCTCAACCGCGCGACCGGGGCGGTTCACGCCGCCGCGCGGGTCGCCGCCGACGGCAGGTTGGTGGCGGTGCGCGAGGATGTCGGGCGGCACAATGCGTTCGACAAATTGATCGGCGCGATGCTGCGTGCCGGGGCGGACTGGGACGGCGGGTTCGCGCTGCTCAGTTCGCGCTGCTCCTATGAACTGGTCGAGAAGGCGGCGCTGGCGCAATGCCCGCAGCTCGTGACGATCTCCGCGCCGACTAGCCTCGCGATCGCGCGGGCGCGGGATTGCGGGCTCAAGCTCACCGTGCTCGCGCGGCCGGATGCGATGCTCGAGGTGGAGGCGTGAAACTGCTCGGCGTGGTGCTCGCCGGGGGCGAATCGCGCCGATTCGGCAGCGACAAGGCGCGCGCGTTGCTCGGCGGCGTCGCGCTGGCGGATCACGCGCGGGCGACGCTGGCGCCGTTCGTCGCCGAGGTCGCGTTGTCGGGGGCGGAGGGGATCGCCGATTGCCCGGCGCCGGGGCTGGGGCCGCTCGGCGGGATATGCGGGGCGCTGCGCTATGCCGAGGCGCGGGGGTTCGAGGCGGTGCTGACGATCGGGTGCGATACGCCGTTCGTCCCGGCGGAGGTGCTGGCGAGGCTGGCTGCAGCGCCGGGCGCGGCGTTCGTCGCGGATACGCCGATCATCGGGCGCTGGCCGGCGGGGCTTGGCGATGCGCTGGCGGCGCGATTGCGGGCGGACCCGGACCGCTCGATGCGCGCGTGGTGTGCGGCGATCGGGGCGGTGCGGGTCGACGCGCCGGAGATCGCCAATATCAACCGGCCCGAGGATCTGGCGGCCTTGGCGCGCGCCTGACTATCACCGTCATCCCCGCGCAGGCGGGGATCCATTCTGGCTGGCCTATCGGCTTAGAACGCAATCTCAGCGCGAATGGATTCCCGCCTTCGCAGGAATGACGAAGAATAAAGTACGGCGGTCAACCTTCAGGATAGGGCGAAGGGCCGCCTTCGGCGATGAAGCGATCGATTCGCGCTTCGAGCACCGGCAGCGGGACCGAGCCGAGCGACAGCACGGTATCGTGGAAATGCCGGATGTCGAATTTCGGCCCGAGCGCCTTTTCGGCCTTGGCGCGCACCTTCTGGATCGTCAGCTCGCCGAGATAATAGCTCAACGCCTGCCCCGGCCAGCCGATATAGCGATCGACCTCGGAGACGATCTCGCGCTCGGGCAGCGCCGTATTGTCGCGCAGGAATTGCTGCGCCTGTTCGCGCGTCCAGCCCTTGGTGTGGATCCCGGTATCGACCACCAGCCGCGCCGCGCGCCACATCTGGTAGGAGAGCATCCCGAACCGCTCATAAGGCGTGCGATAGAAGCCCATCTCGTCGCCCAGCCGCTCGCAATAGAGCGCCCAGCCTTCGCCGAACGCCGAGATATAGCTGTTGCGGCGAAACGGCTTGAGTGCCTTGTTCTCCGCCGCGAGCGGCATCTGGAACGCATGGCCCGGCGCGCTTTCGTGGAGCGTCAGCGCGGGAAGCTGCGGCAGCGAGCGCGATTGCGGGTCATAGGTGTTGACCAGATAGACCCCCGGCCCGCCGCGCCCCGAGGTGTAATAAGGCGCGATCTGTGGCGGCACCTCGATGATCGCGAAGCGCTGGCGCGGCAGCCGGCCGAACCATTTCGCGGCCATGCCGTCGAAGCGCTTGGCATGCCACGCCGCTTCCTTGAGCAACTGATCCCCGGTGGTCGGGTGGAATTGCGGATCGGTGCGGATGAAAGTGAGGAAGGCAGGGAGATCGCCCTTGAATCCGGCGTCGGCCTTGGCCTTTTCCATCTCGGCGCGAATCTTGGCGACCTCCGCGAGCCCGAGCTGGTGGATCGCATCGGGGGTCAGGTCGGTCGTCGTGTAAACGCGGATGCGGCTTTGGTAATAAGCCGCGCCGTTGGGATATTTGTCCGCGCCGAGTTGCTTGGTCAGCCCCGGAAAATAGCTTTGCTGGAGAAACGCCAGCAGTCGCTGGTGTGCCGGGATCACCTGATCGGCGATCACCTTGCGCGCGGCGGCGCGCAATGCCTCCTGCGTCGCCGCGGGCATCGTGGCGGGCAATTTGGTGAAGGGCTCGTAATAAGAGACTTTGGTCGGATCGGTCGCGCCGGCGATTTCCGCCACGCCTTTCTCGCGCCCCTGCATCACCACCGCGGGCGGGGTGAAGCCGCGCGCAAGCCCGGCCTTCATATTGTCGGTCTCCTGCGCGAAGAAGCCCGGGATATCGCCGAGCCATGACAGATAGTTGCGGTAATCACGCTCGCCATTGGCGAAATTGCCCCGCGCGACGCCCTGGAGATCGGACCAGAAAGCGCTATCGCCGTTGACCGGCTTTTCGAACTCGCGGAACGTCTCGTCGTCGACCTGGCTGGCGATCTGCGCGCGATAGACCTGCCAGTCGGTCAGCGTATCGGGCGAGAGCGTCTTGGGATCGACCGCATCGAGCTTCGTCAGCACGTCGCGCCAATACGCGAGCCGGCGGGCGTGCGCCGCGGCCGAATCATCCGCGATATGCGCCTCGACCGTGCCGGGGGCGTGATCGGCAATCCCCTCCCTCTCGCGCCACGCCCATTCGTCCTGCCAGATCCGGTCGAAGCGCGTGTCGGCGGTCGGGGGGGTGGGCGAGGGCGCTGGGGCCGCGGCGATCAGCAGCATAGCTGCCGGAGCAAGGATGGAACGCATGTCGGCGATCGTGGCCGAAGCGCGGCGTTGCTTCAACCCGGGGCTTCAGCCCGGCGTCATCGCAAGCCGGGTTTCCTCGACGCGGCGGCGATGTTCGCGCCATACGATGTAGAGGCCGGAGGCGATGATCAGCGGCGCGCCGATCCAGGTCGCCGGAGTGGGCAGGCGATCGAACAGCAACCCGCCGAGCAGGGTCGCCCATAGCAAGGCAGTGTAATCCATCGGCACCACCACGCTGACTTGCCCCAGATGGAGCGAGCGCGTCATCGCGATCTGCGCCGCGCCGCCGAGCAGCCCGATCGCGAGCAGCGTCCCCCAGCCGCGCGCATCATGCGCCTGAGCGAAGAACGGATAGATCGCGCCGAGCGGCACCAGCGACAGCGCCGAAAACCAGAAGACCGTCGTCAGCCCGCTTTCGGTCTTGCCGATCGTGCGCAACAGGATCGAGACGATCGCGCTGAGCAAGGCCGCGCCGAGGCCGGTCGCGACGCCGAGCGGCGGGATATGCCCGCTCCCCGGCTGGGTGACGATCATCACCCCGACGAACCCTGCGAACACCGCCGCCCAGCGCCGCCAGCCGGTCGGTTCGTGGAGGATGAACGCGCCGAGGATCGTTGCGAAGATCGGCATCGAAAACCCCAATGTCGTCGCCTCGGCGAGCTGGAGCAGCATCACCGTGGCGAAATTGAGCGTCATCGAGGCGAGGCCGAGCGTGCAGCGCAAAATATGCGCGCCGAGCCGTTGCGTGGCGAGCGAGCCGAACCCGGGCCCGACGCCGACGATCGCCAGCACCAACAGTGTCGCGATGAACTGGCGCCAGAACATGATCTCGGCGAGCGTCGCGCCTTCCGCCTCGGCGAGCTTGATCAGCGCGCTCATGCCCGCGAACAACGCCGCGGAGGTCAGCCGCAGCCCGATCGCGCGCGCGACATGCTGGTGATCCCCGCTCCCCATGCGATCGCCAGTGCCGCACCCGTAGTGAGAACACAACGGACGAGGTTCTAGAAATTCATGCCGTCATGCCGGGCTTGACCCGGCATCCAGAGCCACAAACACCTTCCCGAGACTCTGGATGCCGGGTCGAGCCGGGCATGACGGTTGGGAACCGTCGGTCTGAATCTGTCTGCGGCCGGGGCGAACAAGTCCGCAGGTGACGAACGCAGCAACGCACGGTAAGCGCGCGCGTTATGATCAAGCACGCCCTTTCCGTCACGCGCGACGGCGATTTCGCGCAATGGTATCAGACCGTCGTCGCCGAGGCCGACATGGCCGAGGAATCGGGCGTGCGCGGCTGCATGGTGATCCGCCCGTGGGGCTATGGCATCTGGGAACGCATCCAGCGGCTGCTCGATGATCGGATCAAGGCGACCGGCCACGAAAATTGCTATTTCCCCTTGTTCATCCCGCTTTCCTATTTCGAAAAGGAAGCCGAGCATGTCGACGGCTTCGCCAAGGAGATGGCGGTCGTCACGCATCACCGGCTGGTGGCGGACGGCAAGGGCGGGCTCGTCCCCGATCCCGAGGCCAAGCTGGAGGAGCCGCTCGTCGTCCGCCCGACGAGCGAGACGGTGATCGGCACCGCCTTCGCGCGCTGGGTGCAATCGTGGCGCGACCTGCCGGTGCTGATCAACCAATGGGCCAATGTCGTCCGCTGGGAAATGCGCACCCGCATGTTCCTGCGCACCGCCGAATTCCTGTGGCAGGAAGGGCATACCGCCCACGCCAGCGCCGATGAGGCGCGCGAGGAGACGCAGCGTATGCTGGAGGTCTATCGCAGCTTCGCCGAGGACGATCTCGCCTTGCCGGTGATAGCGGGCGAGAAGCCGGAGAACGAGCGTTTCCCCGGTGCGGTCGCGACCTATTCGATCGAGGCGATGATGCAGGACGGCAAGGCGCTGCAGGCCGGCACCTCGCACTTCCTCGGCACCAATTTCGCGCATGCGCAGGGCATTCGCTTCCAGAATGCCGAGGGCGAGCTCGAATTCGCCAATACGACGAGCTGGGGCGTGTCGACCCGCATGATCGGCGGCATCATCATGGTCCACGGCGACGACGACGGCTTGCGCGTGCCGCCGAAGATCGCGCCGTGGCAGATCGTAATCGTCCCGATGCTGCGCGATCAGCCGGAGGATGAGGCGATCGTCGATTATTGCCGCGGGCTGCAGGGCGAGCTGGCGAAGCTTTCCGCTTTGGGCGAGCCGGTACGCGCGCTGCTCGATCTCAAACAGGCCAAGGCGGCCAACAAGCGCTGGGGCTGGGTGAAGAAGGGCGCGCCGATCGTAATCGAGGTCGGCGGGCGCGATGTCGCCGGCGGCAACGTCTCGATGCTGCGCCGCGACCGGCTGTATCGCGAGGACGGCAAGCTCGACAGCCGCGTCATCGCGCGCGACGATTTCGTCGGCGCGGCGGCGGCGCTGCTGGAGGAGATCCAGTCCGGGCTCCACGCCGAAGCGCGCGCGCGGCTCGAGGCCAATATCACCCGCGTCGACGATTGGGCCGGGGTGGAGGCGATGTTCGTCGAGAGCGCGGCCAAGCCGGGCTGGGCCGATGTCGCCTGGTCGCGGCCGACCGGCGCGGCGCTCGATCAGGTGGTCGAGCGGTTGAAGGCGCTCAAGCTCACGATCCGCAACGCCCCGGTGGATCAGGGCGCGACCGACGGCGCGTGCATCTTCACCGGGACGCCGGCGGTCGAGCGCGTGCTGATCGGGAGGGCTTATTGATGGCGGCGATCTGGACCCAGCCGGTCGATCTCGCGCAGCTCACCGCGCTCGGCACCAACGCGCTGCCGGGGCTGATCGGGATCGAATTCACCGATTATGGCGATGACTGGATGCGCGCGCGGATGCCGGTCGACGCGCGCACCCACCAGCCGTTCGGACGGCTCCACGGCGGCGCTTCGGTGGCGCTGGCGGAGACAGTCGCCTCGGTCGCCGGCTTCATGGCGGTGCCCGAGGGCAAGGTGACGGTGGGGCTGGAGATCAACGCCAACCATATGCGCCCGGCGATGTCGGGGCATGTCCACGCCACCGCCAAAGCCGAGATGCTCGGTCGCACGACGCAGGTGTGGACGATCCGCATCGAGGACGATGCCGGCAAGCTCGTCTGCCTTTCCCGCATGACCGCGGCGGTGATCGACCGCCAGTAAAGGACCCGATTCATGACCACGACGATCCGCGCCGCCGACCTGATCGACAGCGTCGCCGATGCGCTGCAGTTCATCAGTTACTATCACCCGATGGATTATATCCGCGCCTTGGGCGTGGCGTATGAGGCGGAGCAATCCCCGGCGGCGAAGGACGCGATCGCGCAGATCCTGACCAATTCGCGGATGTGCGCGGAGGGGCATCGCCCGATCTGTCAGGACACCGGAATCGTCAACGTCTTCGTCAAATGGGGCATGGACTGCCGGCTCGACGACACGACGCGCAGCATGCAGGACGTGGTCGACGAGGGCGTGCGCCGCGCCTATCTCCACCCGGAGAACAAGCTGCGCGCCTCGGTGCTCGCCGACCCCGCCTTCACCCGCCGCAACACCCGCGACAACACGCCCTGCGTGCTCCATGTCGAGCTGGTGCCGGGCGACAAGGTCCATGTCGATGTCGCGGCCAAGGGCGGCGGGAGCGAGAACAAGTCCAAGTTCAAGATGATGAACCCCAGCGACTCGATCGTCGACTGGGTGCTGGAGATGCTGCCGCAGATGGGCGCCGGCTGGTGCCCGCCGGGGATGCTCGGGATCGGCATCGGCGGCACCGCGGAACATTGCGTGCTGCTCGCCAAGAAGTCGCTGATGGAACAGATCGACATGGCGACGCTGAAAGAGCGCGGCCCGAAGAACGATATCGAGGCGTTGCGCATCGAGATTTTCGACAAGGTCAATGCGCTCGGCATCGGCGCGCAGGGGCTCGGCGGGCTGGCGACGATCCTCGACGTCAAGATCATGGACGCGCCGTGCCACGCCGCGGGCAAGCCGGTGGCGATGATCCCCAATTGCGCCGCCACCCGCCACGCGCATTTCACGCTCGACGGCAGCGGCCCGGCCTATCTCGAGGCGCCCAAGCTCGAGGAGTGGCCCGATGTGAACTGGACGCCCGACAAGGCGGCGAAGCGCGTCGATCTCGACACGCTGACCCCCGAGGTGGTGCAGAGCTGGAAGCAGGGCGACCGGCTGCTCTTGAACGGCAAGATGCTCACCGGGCGCGATGCGGCGCATAAGCGGATCAAGGACATGCTCGACAAAGGCGAGCCGCTGCCGGTCGAGTTCAAGGGCCGGGTGATCTATTATGTCGGCCCGGTCGATCCGGTCGGCGAGGAAGTGGTCGGCCCCGCCGGCCCGACCACCGCGACGCGGATGGACAAATTCACCCGCATGATGCTCGAACAGGGGCTGCTCGCGATGGTCGGCAAGGCCGAGCGCGGCCCGGCGGCGACCGAGGCGATCCGCGATCACAAATCCGCCTATCTGATGGCGGTGGGCGGCGCGGCCTATCTCGTTGCGCGTGCGATCAAGGGGAGCAAGGTCGTCGGGTTCGAAGATCTCGGGATGGAAGCGATCTACGAATTCGAGGTGCAGGACTTCCCCGTCACCGTCGCGGTCGATGCGGAGGGTAATAACGTCCACCAGCTCGCCCCGCTGGTGTGGAAGGACAAGATCGCCAAGGAGCATCTGCTCGTCGGGGCGTAACGTTTTTTTCCTTCTTCTCCCCCCCTTGAACAAGGGATGGGTCGGGGGCGGGTTGGCCTCGCGGATACCGGTCACCCAGCCCCATACCCACCCATCCCCAGCCCCTCCCTTCACGAGGGAAGGGGGAAGGGAACCACTTGCACGCTCTGCCATAAATAATGTTATGCTCCCCGCGGCCACGATCGCGAGGAGAGGCAGGTTGGACTACGAACAGATCCGCTATGCGGTGAGCGACGGGATCGCGACGATCACGCTCGACCGTCCCGACAAGCTCAACGCCTTCACCGCGCGAATGATGCACGAACTGATCGACGCGTTCGACCGGATCGATGCCGACGACGATGTCCGCGCGGTGATCGTCACCGGCGCGGGGCGTGCCTTTTGCGCCGGGGCCGATCTGTCGGGGGGCGCCAAGACCTTCGACTATGAAAACCGCGGCGACGAATCCCCGGTCGGGCCGAACGGCGAGCTGCGTTATTCGAACGAAAGCGCGCGTGACGGCGGCGGCCGGCTGACCTTGCGGATCTTCGAATGTTTGAAGCCGGTGATCGCGGCGATCAACGGCCCGGCGGTCGGGGTTGGCTCGACGATGACCTTGCCGATGGACATCCGCCTCGCCAGCGACAGCGCGCGGATGGGGTTCGTCTTCGCGCGGCGCGGAATCGTGCCGGAGGCGGCGTCGAGCTATTTCCTGCCGCGCGTCGTCGGGATCAGCCAGGCGCTCGAATGGTGCTATTCGGGGCGGGTGTTCGACGCGGCCGAGGCGCTGAAGGGCGGGCTGGTCAAGGAAGTCCTTCCCGGCGATCGGCTGATCGCCCGCGCGACCGAATTGGCGCGCGAGATCGCCGATAATACAGCCCCGGTCTCCGTGGCGCTCACGCGGCAGATGCTGTGGCGCGGGCTGGGTTATTCGCACCCGATGGACGCGCACAAGGTCGACAGCCGCGCGATCCTGTCGCGTGGGCGCTCGGGCGACGCCAAGGAGGGGGTGACGTCGTTCCTCGAGAAGCGCGCGCCGGTCTATCCCGATCGGGTGTCGCGCGACATGCCCGATTTCGTCCCGTGGTGGGAGGAGCAGCGGTACAGCTGAGCATGCTGCGTCGAAGCGCGATTCCCTCTCCCCGTTCGGGCTGAGCTTGTCGAAGCCCTGCACTTTTCTTCCAAGCAAGAAGGACAACCTTCGACAAGCTCAGGGCGAACGGATCATATTGCCTGCTCGATGCTTAAGGGTGGCAATGGCGAAGGATGACGACAAGCGACTCGCCGCCGAGGCGGCGGTGGCGGAGGTGGCCGACGGGATGCTCGTCGGGCTCGGCACCGGCAGCACCGCGGCGTTCGCAATCGCCGCGCTGGGGCGCCGCATCGCGGAGGGGCTGAGGGTGGAGGCGGTCGCGACCAGCGAAGCGACCGCTGCCGCCGCGCGCGCCGTCGGCGTCGTCGTCCGCGATTTCAGCACGATCGCCACGCTCGACCTGACGATCGACGGCGCCGACGAGATCGATTCGCGGCTGTTCGCGATCAAGGGCGCGGGCGGGGCGATGCTGCGCGAGAAAGCGGTCGCTGCCGCCTCGCGCCGGATGGTTGTCATCGCCGATGGATCGAAGCGAGTCGCGGCGATCGGCGCGGCGAAAGTCCCGGTCGAGGTGCTGCCCTTCGCGAGCGCCTCGGTGGTCGCGGCGCTCGAACGGCTCGGCGCGGCGGTGGCGGTGCGCGCGGGTTATGTCACCGACAATGGCAATATCATCGCCGATTGCCACTTTCCCGCGATGCCCGATCCGCGCGCGCTGGCCGCGCGGATCGCCGCGATTCCGGGCGCATTGGGCCACGGCCTGTTTCTCGATGAGGTCGATGCGGCATATATTGCCGCCGACGGTAATGTTACGAGGCTGGAACGCGACGGATCGAGTGGCTAGGGTCCAAACTCACATAGGACAGCGTCGTGACGGAGCGGATTTTGGCGCCGGGCCAGGAGCAAGGAGAGAGCGATGCTTCTGCATCGTGATCGACGCGCGACGCCGCATGGCGCCAAAAGACGCCCGCCGCGGAGCGGTCGCCCGGAGAAGTCCGCTGGACGGCGTCGCTTGCTTGTGCGTAGCGACTGCTAAGCGTCTGCGCTGCGCTCCATGGGGCACCCCACAAAGTCCTACTTTGTGGGAACCCCTTTGCCCGCGGACTTCTCCGGGCGATCACGGCGTTGTCCTATGTGAGTTTGGACCCTAAGGGGGCGGGGAATCGGCAACCGCGCGCCCGACCGGTGCGTTCGCCCCTATGACCCCGAACGAGGCTCTTTGATGACCGACACCGCTACCGCCCCCGCCGGCGTTCACGAAGACGGCAGCCCCGAACGGCTGGCGATCGACACGATCCGCACGCTTTCGATGGACGCGGTGCAGCGCGCCAATTCGGGCCACCCGGGCACGCCGATGGCGCTCGCGCCGGTCGGCTGGACCTTGTGGACCAAATTCCTCCGCTACGATCCCGACACCCCCGACTGGCCGAATCGCGACCGGTTCGTGCTGTCGGTCGGTCACGCCTCGATGCTGCTCTATTCGCTGCTCCACCTCGCCGGGGTGAAGGAACTCGACCGCACCGGCAAGCCGACCGGGCGTCCGGCGGTGAGCCTTGAAGATATCGAGGCGTTCCGCCAGCTTGGCTCGAAGACCCCGGGCCATCCCGAATATCGCCACACCACCGGGGTCGAGACGACCACTGGCCCGCTCGGGCAGGGTTGCGGCAATTCGGTCGGCATGGCGATCGCCGAGCGCTGGCTCGCCGCGCGCTACAACAAGCCGGGCTTCACCCTGTTCGATCACGACGTCTATTCGCTGTGCGGCGACGGCGACATGATGGAAGGCGTCGCGTCCGAGGCGGCGAGCCTTGCCGGGCATCTCAAGCTTTCCAACCTGTGCTGGATCTACGATTCGAACCATATCTCGATCGAGGGCGGCACCGATCTCGCGTTCGACGAGGATGTCGGCAAGCGCTTCCTCGGCTATGGCTGGAACGTCATCCATGTCGACGACGCCAATGACGTCGCCGCGCTGACCGCCGCCTTCGACGCGTTCCGCAAGACCGACGACCGGCCGACGCTGATCATCGTCCATTCGGTGATCGGCTGGGGCAGCCCGCGCGCCGGCAGCGAAAAGGCGCATGGCGAGCCGCTCGGCGTCGAGAATATCGCCAAGACCAAGGAAGCCTATGGCTGGCCGGCCAAGGATTTCTACGTGCCGGAGGGCGTGCAGGCGGCGTTCGAGCAGGCGGTCGCCGGGCGTGGCCGCCCGTTGCGTGAGGAATGGCAGGCGACGCTCGCCAAATATGAGGAAGTCGAGCCGGCGCTGGCCGCGGAGCTCGATCTGATCCTCGCCGGCAAGCTGCCCGAGGACTGGGATGCCGATATCCCGGTGTTCGAGGCCGACGAAAAGGGCCTCGCGAGCCGCGATGCGGGGGGCAAGGTGCTCAACGCGATCGCCAAGCGTGTGCCGTGGCTGATCGGCGGGTCGGCCGACCTCGCGCCCTCGACCAAGACCGACATCAAGGGCGCGGCATCGTTCGAGGCGAACAATTACGGCGGCGCGAACTTCCACTTCGGCGTGCGCGAACATGCGATGGGCGCGGTCGTCAACGGCATGACGCTGTCGGGGCTGCGCGCTTATGGCAGCACCTTCTTCGTGTTCCTCGATTATATGCGCCCGCCGGTGCGCCTCTCGGCGCTGATGGAGTTGGGCTGCACCTGGGTCTACACGCACGATTCGATCGGCGTGGGCGAAGACGGGCCGACCCACCAGCCGATCGAGCATCTCGCGATGATGCGTGCGACCCCGGGAATCGACACGATCCGCCCGGCCGATGCGAACGAGGTGGCCGAGGCGTGGCGCGCGATCGTCAGCGACGGCCAGCATCCGACCGCGCTGATCCTGTCGCGTCAGGCGCTGCCGACGCTCGATCGCAGCAAGTACGCCAGCGCCGCAGGCGTGGCGAAGGGCGCCTATGTCCTCGCCGACAGCCCCGATCCGCAGGTGATCCTGATCGCGACCGGCTCCGAAGTGTCGCTGGCGCTCGGCGCTTACGAGCAGCTCAAGAGCGAGGGGATCGCGGCGCGCGTCGTGTCGATGCCGTCGTGGTTCCGCTTCGAGCGGCAGGATGCGGCGTATCGCGAAAGCGTGCTCCCGGCCAAGATCACCGCGCGCGTCGCGGTCGAGATGGCGGGCGGGTTCGGCTGGGATCGCTATGTCGGCGCCAAGGGCCGCACCGTCACCATGTCGGGCTATGGCGCCTCGGCACCGGCGGGCAAGCTGATGGAAGCGTTCGGCTTCACCGTCGGCAACGTCGCGCAGGTCGCCAAGGAAGCGCTGCAGGGCTGATTCGGGGTTGCAGCGGCGGGCCGGCCGCCAAATATCGGAATTCTACCGTTCGAATATGGAGTTGAATGCAATGGGACACCTCAACGACCTTGAAAGCCACGGTCAGGCGGTGTGGCTCGACTTCGTCGACCGGAAGTTTCTGAACGAGGGCGGGCTGGTTAAACTGGTCAAGGAGGACGGCGTCACCGGCGTCACCTCCAACCCGTCGATCTTCGAAAAGGCGATGGGCCACGGCACGGCTTATGACGAAAGTCTCGCGGCGTTCGACAAGGCCAATCCCGATGCGTCGGCGATGGCGCGCTACGAGCATCTCGCGATCGAGGACATCCAGAACGCCGCGGATACGCTGCGCCCGATCTACGACCGGCTCAACGGCAAGGACGGCTATGTCAGCCTCGAAGTCTCGCCCAAGCTGGCCGAGGATACCGACGGCACGATCGCTGAGGCGGCACGGCTGTGGGCGGCGGTCGATCGCCCCAATCTGATGATCAAGATCCCGGGGACGCCGGAGGGCGTGCCCGCGATTGCCGCGTCGATCGCCGCGGGGATCAACGTCAACGTGACTTTGCTGTTCTCGATCGAGGCATATAAGGCCGTCGCGCTGGCGTTCGTCGAGGGACTCGAGGCGCGTGTCGCCAAGGGGCAGCCGATCGATCGCCTCGCCAGCGTCGCGAGCTTCTTCGTCAGCCGCATCGACAGCAAGATCGACGACAAGATCGACGCCGGGGTCGGCGGGGACGAGGCCAAGGCGCTGAAGGGCAAGGTCGCGATCGCCAACGCCAAGGCGGCCTATGCCTGGTATCAGGATTTCATCGCCTCGGATCGCTGGCAGAAGCTCGCCGCGAAGGGCGCGATGCCGCAGCGGCTGCTCTGGGCCTCGACCGGGACCAAGAACCCCGATTATCCCGACACGCTCTATATCGACACGCTGATCGGCGCGGATACGGTCAACACCGTGCCGCCCAAGACGCTCGACGCCTTCCGCGATCACGGCACCGTCGCCGAGACGCTGACCCAGGATATCGAGGGCGCGCGCAAGGTGCTCGCCGACGCCGAGCGGCTCGGACTCGATCTCGACGGGGTGACGACCTTGCTCGTCGCCGAGGGGGTGCATTCGTTCATCCACTCGTTCGACGATCTGCTGGGGGCGATCGCGGCCAAGCATCCTGCCGCTGCCTGACGATTCCCTTGCGGAACGATATCCGCGCCCGGCGATTGAACGGGGCGGTAGTGGCGGAGGGACCAGCATGAAGATCGGCATCGTCGGCCTTGGCCGGATGGGCGGGAATATCGCACGGCGGCTGATGCGCGGGGGGCATCAATGCGTCGTGTGGGATCGTAACGCCGATGCGGTGAAGGAACTGGCCGGCGAGGGCGCGATCCCCGCCGATTCGCTCGACGCAATGCGCGGGCTGCTCGCCGATCC
Source organism: Sphingomonas lycopersici (assembly GCF_026130605.1). GTDB lineage: Bacteria > Pseudomonadota > Alphaproteobacteria > Sphingomonadales > Sphingomonadaceae > Sphingomonas > Sphingomonas lycopersici. The sequence goes on from NZ_JANFAU010000013.1 coordinate 86,747, forward strand.
GGCGATCTGGTGGGTGATGCTCCCCGCGGGCGACCCGACCGAACAGACCGTCGCCGCGATCGGCGAGAAGGCCGCGCCCGGCACGATCGTGATCGACGGCGGCAACACCTTCTGGAAAGACGATATCCGCCGCGCGAAGGCGCTCGCCGCGAAGGGCGTGGATTATGTCGATGTCGGCACTTCCGGCGGGGTGTGGGGGCTAGAACGCGGCTTCTGCATGATGATCGGCGGACCCAAGGCCGCGGTCGACCTGCTCGATCCGATCTTCGACACGCTCGCCCCGGGAACGGGGAGCGTGCCGCGCACCCCCAATCGCGATCCCGCGGACAATGAGGATCCGCGCGCCGAGAAAGGCTATATCCACGCCGGCCCGGTCGGCGCGGGACATTTCGTCAAGATGGTCCACAACGGCATCGAATATGGGCTGATGCAGGCCTATGCCGAGGGCTTCGACGTGCTCGCCGGGCGCAATGCGGCGCAGCTGCCCGAGGGCGAGAGATTCGATTTCAACCTCGCCGATATCGCCGAGGTGTGGCGGCGCGGATCGGTGATCTCGTCTTGGCTGCTCGATCTCACCGCCACCGCTTTGGCCGGCGATCACGATCTGTCGCATTATTCCGGCAATGTCGCGGATTCGGGCGAGGGGCGCTGGACGATCGACGCGGCAATGGAGCAGGCGACCCCGGTGTCGGTGCTCACCACCGCCTTGTTCGCGCGCTATCGCAGCCGGGTCGATCATCTGTTCGGCGACAAATTGCTCTCCGCGATGCGCTACGGCTTCGGCGGGCATATCGAGCGTCCCGAATGACGTTGGTGGTCTGCGACGTCGACGGCACATTGGTCGACAAGCAGAAGCGGCTGAGCGAGGCGACCGTCGCGGCGGTCACTCGGTTGCGCGCGCACGGCTTCGGCTTCACCTTGATCAGCGCGCGGCCGATGTCGGGGATGATGGCGCTCGCCGAGCGGCTCGGGCTCGATGTGCCGATGGGAGCGTTCAACGGCGGGATCGTGTTCCGCCGCGACGGCTCGATCGCCGAGCATCACACGATCCCGCCCGAGGTGGCGCGCGGCGTGTTCGAGGCGGTGGACGATGCGGCGGTCGATCGCTGGGTGTTCGCTGACGACCGTTGGTATGCCTCGACCGATCAGGGCGTGCATGTCGATCACGAGCGGATCGCCTCGGCGCAGGAGCCGGTCGTGCGTGCCGGGTTCGACGATCTGCTCGACCGGGCTGACAAAATCACCTTCGTCAGCGACGACCGCGAACTGCTCGTCGCGCTGGCCGAGCGGGTGAAGCCCTTCGCCGACCGCGCCACGATCGTCCAGTCGCAGGTCTATTATCTCGACGTCACCGCGCGCACCGCCAACAAGGGCGACGGCATCGCGGCGCTGGCGCATGCGATCGGGGTGCCGCTCACCAAGACGATCGCGATCGGCGATCAGGCCAATGACCTCGCGATGTTCGCGCGCGCCGGGCGATCGATCGCGATGGGCAATGCCACCGATGCGGTGAAGGCCGAGGCGGACGACGTGACGACCGCCAACGATGCCGACGGCGTGGCGCATGCGATCGATAATCTGATCCTTGGGAGAATGATGTGAAGCGTTTGGTGGCGTTCGATCTCGATGGCACGCTGGCGGAGAGCAAGCAGGCGATCCAGCCCGACATGGCCGAGGCGCTGGCCGATCTGCTCACCGTCGCCGATGTTGCGGTGATCTCGGGCGGGGACTGGCCGCAGTTCGACAAACAGGTCGCCTCGCGGCTCCCCGCGCGCGCCGATGTCGCGAAATTGTGGCTGATGCCGACCACCGGGACCAAGCTCTACACCTTCCGCAACGGCGCGTGGGGTGCGGTCTATGCCGAATTGTTCTCCGACGCGGAGAAGCAGCGGATCATCGAAGCGTTCAACGCCAGCCTCGACGCGACCGGCTTCGTTCCCGGGCAGACCTGGGGCGAGCGGATCGAGGATCGCGGCAGCCAGATCACCTTCTCCGCACTCGGGCAGCAAGCGCCGCTCGAAGCCAAGGAGAAATGGGACCCCGATTTCGCCAAGCGCCGGTTGATCCAGGCCGATCTGCGCCAGCGGCTGCCGGGGCTGGCGATCAACATGGGCGGATCGACCTCGATCGACATCACCCGCGAGGGGGTCGACAAGGCCTATGGGTTGAAGCGGTTGCGCGACGAGAGCGGGATCCCGCTCGAGGCGATGATGTTCGTCGGCGACGCGATCTTCCCCGGCGGGAACGACTATCCGGCGAAGGAACTCGGGCTCGATACGGTGCGGGTGCGCGATCCGCAGGATACGCTGGGGGTGATCGCCACGGTGGTGGCCTGCCAGAAGTAGATTTGGGCTCCCGCCTTCGCGGGGACACCAGGGGGAGGAGGCCGGGTTACCGCCCCTCCGCCACGATCGCTTCGGCGCGGTCGTGCAGCCGCTCCACCGCCGCGGCGTGAATCCCCTGCGTCGAAACGATCACCCCGAAGGCGCGCGGATCGGGTTTGTTGAAGGTCAGTTGCGCGCCGAAGGCGTCGCTCGTCGCCGCGCCGGCCTCGGCCGCGATCAGCGCGGCGGCGGCGATGTCCCACTCATTGCCCCAGCGCAAGGTCGCGACCAGATCGGCGCGATCGTCGGCGACCATCGCCATCCTCAGCGCGATCGAATTGGGCTTTTCCACCGCGACCAGATCGCGGTCGACCTTGGGCAGGGCGTCGGTCGGCACGCGCGATCCGGGGAAGATCGCGCGATCGCCCGCGCGGATCGCAACGCCGTTGAGCGTCGCGCCCGTCCCCGCGCCGGCACGCCATGCCTCGCCGCGCGCCGGGGCGTCGAGCACCGCGAGCAGCGGCTGGCCGTGTTCGACCAATGCGATCGACACCGCCCAGCCGGGGCGTCCGCGGATATAGTCGCGCGTACCGTCGATCGGGTCGACCACCCAGACGCGGTCGCGGGTCAGCCGTTCGGCGCTGTCGGCGGTTTCCTCGGACAGCCAGCCGGCATCGGGGAGCAACGCGGTAAGCCGCGCGCGGAGCATCGCGTCGATATCGAGATCGACCTCGCACACCGGACTTCCCGGCATCTTTTCCCAGCGCGCGAAATCGGTCTGCCAGCGCGCCATCGCGAGCGCCCCGGCTTCGCGGGCGACCCCCGCGACCGCTTCGCTGAGCCGCGCGTCAGCCACCCGCGACCGTCATTCCGTCGATACGCAAGGTGGGGACATTGGTGCCGTAGCGGAATTCGAGATCGTTCGCCGGGGTCAGCGCAAGGAACATATCCTTGAGATTGCCCGCGATCGTGAATTCGGCGACCGGGCTGGTGATCTCGCCATTCTCGATTCTGAAGCCCGCCGCGCCGCGGCTGTAGTCGCCGGTGACGCCGTTGACACCGTGACCGATCATTTCGGTGACATAGACCCCGCTGACGATATCCGCGATCAGCGTCTCGACCGGGACATGCCCCGCGTCGAGATAGAGGTTGCTGGTCGACACCCCCGGCGCGCCGCCGACCCCGCGCGCGGCATGCCCGGTCGGCTCCAGCCCAAGCTGACGCGCGGAGGCCGAATCGAGCAGCCAGGTTTCGAGCACCCCGTCCTCGACCAGCGCGGTGGGCGATACCGGCAGCCCCTCGCCGTCGAACGGGCGCGAGCGCAGCCCGTGCGGGCGGTGCGGATCGTCGCAGATGCGAATCCCCGCGGCGAACACCCGGGTGCCGAGCGCATCGAGCAGGAAACTCGTCTTGCGCGCGATCGACGGGCCGGAGATCGCCCCGGTCAGATGCCCGAGCAATCCGGCGCCGACGCGCGGATCGAGCACCACCGGCATCGCGCCGCTCTCCATCCGGCCGGGATCGAGCCGCGCCACCGCGCGCTGCCCCGCCTCGCGCCCGATCGTCTCTGGCGCATTGAGCCGGTGGCGATGGCGCGCGGAATGGAAGGCGTAATCGCGCTGCATCCCGCCGCCCTCGCCGGCGATCACGCTGGCGGAGAGGCCGAAGCCGGTGGTGGCATAGCCGCCCGCGAAGCCGTGGCTGGTGGCGAGCGCGATCACGCTTCGCGACGCGCTGGCGCCGCCGCCCTCGCTGTTGGTGACGCCGGGGACGGCGCGCGCGGCATCCTCGGTCGCGGCGGCGATCTCGCGCAATTCGGCGGGGGACAGTTCCGCGCGATCCTCAAGGTCGAGCGCCGGCGGCGCGCCGCGGAGCAAGCGCTCCTCCGGGGCGAGCCCGGCCCAAAGATCCTCGGGCGCCTCGCGTGCCATCGCCACCGCGCGTTCGACCAGCGCGTCCATCGCCTGCGACGACAGGTCGGAGGTCGACACGCTCGCCGAACGGTGCCCGACGAAGACGCGCAACCCGAGATCTTCGCTTTCCGACCGCCCGACATCCTCGAGCTTGCCGAGCCGGACCGATACTTCGCTCGAGGCATCGGCGGCGAAGATCGCATCGGCGGCATCGGCGCCGGCGCGGACCGCGCGCGCCACGATATCCTGAGCGCGATCGCGCGCCTGATCGGAAGTAAGCATGGCGGGGGACTTAGGGGCGCTGGGCTTAAAGTCCAGACCGGAACGGGCAGACGCGGCGCTATCGCTTAATCCGTGTCCCCGCGAAAGCGGGGACCCAGATGCCAGGGCGCCGGCGTTCGAGCGTCGTGAGCAACCTTGATCCACCCCGGCGAAGGCCGGGGTCCAGCATCAGGCCGCTCGTGACTGGAACCCGGCCCTCGCCGGGGTGGACCGGTAAATTGAAGCCGATTTAACGCGCGGTGCTCTGGCGACCGCGTAGCCGGATCACGGACATCACCACGCCCCATGCCCTTGGCGCGCCGCGAGATGCTCGGCGATGCGGCGCCGGGTGGCGGGGGAGGTGCCTTCGGGGAGTGTATCAGGGGCGAACCAGCCGGCCTCGGCAATCTCGCGCGCGTCGGCGGCGTGGAGCGCGGCGGGATCGGCCACGCGCGCGACGAACACCACGACATGATCGTCCTTCGCCTGGCTGCGGTTGTGATAGACCCCGAGCAGCCCGGCGATCTCGACATCCGCCAGCCCGACCTCTTCGGCGAGTTCGCGGCGGATCGCCTCCTCGGCGCTCTCGTTTTTGTCGACGCCGCCGCCGGGCAGATACCAGCCGGCGATATAATGATGACGAACCAGCGCGATGCGCCCCGCGGGATCGGTCAGCAACGCACGCACCCCGAATGTCCGCGGGCGCGCCATTCGCCACCACAGCCGCATCGCGCGACCGGCTATCCGGTAGCGCAACGCGACCAAGGGCCTCAGGCCTCGATCGAAACGCTCAGGAAGCTCGGCACCGGCCCGTTCCACCCGTCGTCCGGGGTGTCGTCGCGCCGCTCGCGCTGGCGGCGCGGTTCGGGTGCGCGCTCGGCCTTCTGGGCAGGTGCGGTCTTCGCGGCGGGGGCGGACTTGCGCGCGCTGCGCGGTGCGTCCGGTGCCGGCGCGGCTTCATCGGCGCGGGGGCGGCGGCCGCGGCGCGGCTTTTCCTCGCGTGCCGGGCGATCCTCTGCCGCTTCGACCGCCGGGGCGGCAAGACGGGCGATCTTCTGCCCGGTAAGCTTTTCGATATTATCGATATTCTCTTCGTCGTCCTTGCCGATCAGCGTGTAAGCGACGCCGGTCGCGCCCGCGCGGCCGGTGCGGCCGATGCGGTGGACATAATCGTCGGGATGCCACGGCGCGTCGAAGTTGAAGACGTGGCTGACGCCCTTGATATCGAGCCCGCGCGCCGCGACGTCGGAGGCGACGAGGATGTTGATATCGCCCTGCTTGAACCGGTCGAGCTCGGCCAGCCGCGCCGGCTGCTCCATGTCGCCGTGGATTTCGCCCGAGGCGAAGCCGTGCTTCTTGAGGCTCTTGTTGAGCTCGCGCACCGTCGTCTTGCGGTTGCAGAAGATGATCGCGGTGCGCACCTCTTCACCGCGCAGCAGCGCGCGCAGCGTGTCGCGCTTGTCGAACGCCGAGCCCTTCACCGGCACCAGCCATTGCGTGATGTTGGTGTTGGTCGTCGCCGGGCGCGCGACTTCGATCGTCTTGGGGTTGCTGAGGAAGCGATCCGCCAGTTTCTTGATCGGCGGGGGCATCGTCGCGGAGAACAGCAGGGTCTGGCGAGTGGCGGGCAGCTTGGTGCAGATCGTCTCGATATCGGGAATGAATCCCATGTCGAGCATCCGGTCTGCCTCGTCGATCACGAGCAGGTTGCACCCGGTGAGCAGGATCTTGCCGCGCTCGAACAGGTCCATCAGCCGGCCGGGGGTGGCGATCAGCACATCGACGCCCTTTTCCAGCGCCTTGACCTGATCGCCCATCTGCACGCCGCCGATCAGCAGCGCCATGGAGAGTTTGTGATATTTGCCGTATTTCTCGAAATTCTCCGCTACCTGCGCGGCGAGTTCGCGGGTCGGTTCGAGGATCAGGCTGCGCGGCATCCGCGCGCGGCTGCGGCCGTGGGCGAGGATGTCGATCATCGGCAGCACGAACGAGGCGGTCTTGCCGGTGCCGGTCTGTGCGATGCCGATGATGTCGCGCATCATCAGCACCGAGGGGATGGCCGAGGCCTGGATCGGGGTCGGCTCGTTATAGCCCGTATCGGCTACGGCGCGAAGCAGTTCATCTGACAGGCCGAGATCGGCGAAGCTCATGGCGGTTCCGAGAAAGAGCGGCAAGGCGCGCGCCCTCTCCGCCGGAACGCGATTGCGCGCGAAAAGTCAAGTTTTTGTGGTGTCGGGGCGCTATCGCTGCGCGACCAGGGCGCGGAAACGGACGATATCGCAGCGTGCGCCCGAACGCGAACGCAGCGCGTCGCGGCCGGCGCAGATCATCCCGTCCGAGGTGCGCTTGAGGTAGAAACCGGTGTAGAATTTGAGCGTCGGGCAATCGTCGCCCAGTTTGGCGCGCACCCGTGCGCCGTCCACCATTTCCAGATCGACGTCGCCGCCGTCCATCGCCGCCGCGACGATCGAATCCGACGAAACGCATTTCGGCGCGCGATTCTCGCGCCACCCGGTTGCGGTGGGCGGCGCGCGGTAGAGCGGGCGCGCATTGTCGTTCGAATCGGTGCGCGGGATGCGGATCACCATCCGCTCGTGGATGATCACCTGCGCCCATTGCGTCCCCGCCATCGCGAAGGCGTCGGGCTCCCTCGCCGACGCCAGCAAGGGCGTGAGCGCGGTGAGCGTCAGGATGGGCAGGGCGCGATCGAACATAGGCAAACGGGACGAAGCGTGGCGGATGGGATTTGAACCGTGGATGAATTGCGTGCGAAGGTGAAGATGATGACCCCCGACCAGATCCGCCTTGTCGATGCGCTCGCCGGCCATTTGCCGGCGCGCGTGATTGTCACCGATCCCGCCGAGATCGCGCCGTGGGAAACCGATTGGCGCGGCCGCTGGCATGGCCATGCCGCCTTGTTGCTCGCGCCGACATCGACCGCCGAGGTAGCCGCGATCGTCGCGGCGGCGGCGGCGCACCGCGTGCCGCTGGTGCCGCAGGGGGGCAATACCTCGATGGTCGGCGGCGCGACCCCGCCGGCGGACGGCGGCGCGGCGATCCTTTCGCTCCGGCGGATGAACGCGATCCGGTCGCTCGACGCCGAGGCCGGACTCGCGGTGGTCGAAGCGGGGGTGATCCTCGCCGAGCTTCACGCCGTCGCCGCGACGGTCGGGATGCGTTTCCCCTTGTCGCTCGGCGCGAAAGGGTCGGCGACGATCGGCGGGCTCGTCTCGACCAATGCCGGGGGGACGCAGGTGCTGCGCTTCGGGACGATGCGCGGGCTGGTCGCGGGGCTGGAGGCGGTGCTGCCCGACGGCCAGATCCACGACGGCCTCGCCGCGCTGAAGAAGGACAATCGCGGCTATGACCTCACGCAATTGCTGATCGGCGGGGAGGGGACCTTGGGGGTGGTTACCGCGGCGACGGTGCGGCTGGTGCCGGCGGTGGCGGCGCGCACGGTGGCGTGGGTCGGACTGGCCGACCCCGCAGCGGCGCTGACGCTGCTTCGTCGCTTCCAGCGCGCGAGCGAGGGCGTCGAGAGTTTCGAGCTGCTCCCCGCGGAATCGCTCGATGCGGTGCTGCGGCATATCCCCGGCACGCGTGCGCCGCTGTCGGGCGCGCATCCATGGCATGCCCTGATCGAGGTGACCGCCGCGCACGATGCGCGCGAGGCGCCCGCCGCGATCGTCGAACATATGCTCGGCGCCGCGCTGGCCGACGGGCTGGTGGCCGACGCGACGATCGCCGCGAGCGAGGCGCAGGCCGATGCCTTCTGGCGCATCCGCGAATCGATTTCTGAAGCGGAGCGCGCGACCGGCCCTGCGGCGCAGCACGATATCTCAGTGCCGATCGAGGCGATGCCGCGCTTCATGATCGAGGCGGCGGCGGCGTGCGAGGCGCGCTTCCCCGGCACCCGCGCCTCGGGCTTCGGGCATCTCGGCGACGGCAACGTCCATTTCCACGTCCGCGCGCCCGCCGGGGCGGATCGCACGCGCTGGCTGGCGCAGGAAGCGCCGGTCGTCACGCAGTTCGTCGACGATCTAGTGGTCGCCGCCGGGGGGTCGATCTCGGCCGAGCACGGGATCGGCCAGATGAAGCTCGGCGAGCTGGAGCGGCTGTCCTCGCCGGCCCGGATGAGCGCGTTGCGCGCGATCAAGGCGGCGCTCGATCCCCACAATATCATGAACCCCGGCAAGCTCGTGGCGCTTGCGCCGCGCGGGCCGGCCGAATAGGGCCTGCGAAGGGGGCGTGAGAGTCTGTTTGGAAAGGGCGGTTTCACCGCATGTGCGGCGCCGTCCGAAAGACCCGAAGGGCTTTTCCAACAGACTCTGATGGCCGCAATCGCATCTGTTGAGACTGGAGAGACTAATGGCCAGCGCGCCGCAGCAGCTTCCGCTTTTCTACAACGGCCTGGAGCCGCTTTCGAGCGAGCTGCACGCCAATTATCGTATTCGCCCGGCCAATGTCGCGCCGTTCCTGCGCGGGCAGCACGCCATCCCGCTGACGGTCGAGGAATTTCCGCTGGCGCAGCGGTTCATGCCGATCGTGTTCAGCGCGGGCGAGGACCCCGTGCCGCTGGCGCTGATGGGGCTCAACGAAGGCGTCAACGTGTTCATCGACGCCGAGGGCAAGCTGACCGAAGAGAATTTCTACGTCCCGGCCTATGTCCGCCGCTATCCGTTCATGCTCGCGCGGCTGCGCCCGGATGCCGACGAATTGTCGCTGTGCTTCGATCCGACCAGCGATACGGTCGGCGCGTTCGACGAGGGCGATGCGCTGTTCGACGGCAGCGAGCCGACCGAGCTGACCCGCAACATCCTGTCGTTCAACGAATCGTTCGAACAGGCCGGGCAGCGCACCGCCGCCTTCGCGCAGGAGCTGCGCGAGCTCGAGCTGCTGATGGAAGGCGAGGTTTCGATCCAGCACGAAGGCTATGAGCAGCCGTTCGTCTATCGCGGCTTCCAGATGGTCAACGAGGAGAAACTGGTCGATCTGCGCGGTGATCAGCTGCGCAAGATGGCCAAGTCCGGGATGCTGCCGCTGATCCACGCGCATCTCTTTTCGCTTGCGCTGATGCGCGATATCTTCGCGCGGCAGGTGCGCCTCGGCCTGGTGCCGCAGCCGACCCTGACGGTGTAAACAACGGGGAGGGGGACGCGATGAACAGGCCGATGGTCGACGCGCGCTATTCCGGCGTCGCGGTCACGCTTCACTGGCTCATCGCGTTACTCGTCCTGTTCAACCTGCTCGTCGGCATCGGGCATGACGCGATCCCCGCGTTGCGCGCGCTGATGCCGGCGCACAAGGCGGCGGGGATCACCGTGCTGGTGCTGACCGCGGCGCGGCTCGGCTGGCGGCTGGGGCATCGCGCCCCGCCGCTGCCCCCCGAGATTCCGGCGTGGGAGCGCAGCGCGGCGCGGACGGTCCACGGCCTGTTCTATGTGTTGCTCGTCGCGCTGCCGCTATCCGGCTGGCTGATGGTATCGGGGCCCGATCATCGCCGTCCGCTGCAATGGTTCGGCGCGTTCGACATCCCTTATCTGCCGGCGTCGGGCGCCACCGCCGATCTGGGCGGTGCCGCGCACGGCCCGCTCGGCTGGCTGATGCTGGTGCTGGTCGCGGTGCATATCGCCGCGGCGCTGCGCCACCAGTTCATCCTGCGCGACAAGGTGCTCGCGCGGATGATCCCGCCGCTGGCGGGCTGAAACCTCGCCAAGGCCGGCTTCCATCTCTCGCCCCGCATGAACAAGGCGGGGAAGCGGTGGGGCGCGTAAATTTTCCCCAATTCGGATCAAATTCTCCCCCGTAGCGATAAAAAGAGCCGGTTGCGCGGGCAAGGGTCTTGCAACCCGTCGCCTGAGACTTATGTTGGTCGCGTACGGTGTCGTGTCCCCCCTTTCGCGGCGCCGTATGGCACGCCTCTGGCGTGTCTCCTCCCTGAACCTTGGCCACCTCGCGCCACCGAGCGCGAGGTGGTTTTTTTTATTGGTTCGTCACTCCGCGGCGAGCGAGTGGGGATTATCGAGCGCCTCGTCGGCCAGCGCGTCGATCGCCGCGCGGACCAGCGCCACCATCGACGCGAAGCCTGGCCCCGGCTGATCGAGCAGCGGGTCGAGGTAAAGCGACCGATCGATCTCGAGCTGGATCGCGTGGATATGGCCCGCGGGCTTGCCGTGCCGATCGAGGATATGCGCGCCGGCATAAGGCGCGTTGCGCGCGTGGCGCAGCCCGGCGGCGGCGATCGCCGCCTCCACCCGCCGCACGAAGCGCACCGCGCTCGCCCGGCCGAACCGGTCGCCGGTGATGACCCGGGCGCTGCCGTCGATGATCGGTGGCATCGAATGGAGATCGAGCAGCACCGCGCAGCCGAACCGTTTGCGCGCATGCGCCAGCGCCTCGCTCAGCGCGACGTGATAGGGGCGGTGATCGGCGGCGATGCGCGCGGCGATATCCTCGGCTGAAAAGCGCTGGCGCCACAATTCCCCCGCGCGCGCGGTGCGGCGCGGCACCAGCCCAAGCCCGCCGCGCACCTTGGCGGTCGGCTGGCTCTCCCCGGCGCCTTCGTCGATGCGCGGATCGCGCTCGTGCTCGGCGCGGTTGAGATCGATCCACGCCCGGCCGATGCGCTGGATGAACATCGTCTCGCGTCCGCGCGCCGCGCGCGCCACCGCGTCGATATGGCGATCCTCCAGCGTCGTCAGCACCTCCACCGGCACGCGCAGATTGGCGCGCAGCGCCAGCGGGTAATCCCGCCCGCCATGCGGGACGGAGATCACCACCGGGCTTTCGGGCTGGTCCGGGCCGAGGATGTCGAACGAGTTTGGCATCGATGTGCGAGCCTATGGCAGGTGGCGGCTCGTCGCAACGGGCGGGTTGCGGGTGGAAAATGTTAATTGGTTGCCGCATATTGTCGCCCGGCGTTTCGCGAGGCCAGAAGGCAAGGATTAAGCGACCCTACGATGATCAGGATTCTACTGGCCGAAGACGATCAGGTGATGCGCGAATATCTTACGCGCGCGCTGGAGCGATCCGGCTATGCCGTGACGCCGGTCGACCGCGGCACCGCCGCATTGCCGCTGATCGAGACCGAGCGATTCGACCTGCTGCTGACCGATATCGTGATGCCCGAGATGGACGGGATCGAACTGGCGCAGAAAGCGGCGGAGATCGCGCCGGACCTGCGCGTGATGTTCATCACCGGTTTCGCCGCGGTCACGCTGAAGGCCGGCAAAACGATGCCGCAGGCCCGCGTGCTGTCCAAGCCGTTCCACCTGCGCGACCTGGTGATGGAGGTCGACCGCATGTTCGAGACCGATCACGTGAGCGGGCTCAATTAATCGAATCCGGTGCTTGCGCACCGCATAACTGCCCGCTAAAGGCCCCACTCCCCGTGGGCGTGTAGCTCAGTGGTAGAGCACTGTGTTGACATCGCAGGGGTCGCAAGTTCAATCCTTGCCACGCCCACCATCGAAAGCCCCGCTAATCCAATGGGTTAGCGGGGTTTTTGTTGAAAAAGCCGGGCGTGGAAATGAGCCCGAAACGGCCAAATTTGACCCGATTTTACCCGTTTTGACCAACTTTTTTGGGCAAATTCTGGGCACGGGTTGGAGGACGTGTCGGGCGCCGTGTAAAATTGGGCCGGTAGCGACAGTTAGAACTGGGATCCGGCCCATTTTGTCGGCGTCAGTGGCGTGGGCGCCCCGGTACGGCGCCCTGTTGTTCCCGAGACGGCGGTAACGCTGTCCCCCGAGCTGCTACGTCCCTTGCTTGAGTATGAGCGCTCTCTCACGGGCTGCCGGGTTCAATGTACAGGGTGGTGAAACCCAGCCGGCCCAGCCCTTCGCGCACGGTATTGGCGAGGCGATTTCCACGACGTCTGGTGTCGCAAAAATCCGGGATCGCACACGAGGCACTCGAGCGTATCGGGTAGCTCTATGAGATCGAGCGCGAGATCACCGGCAATTGGTCAGGAAATGATGTTCCGGCCCCGGCACCCGCGCCTCCTACTCGCCGGGGGACATGCCCGCCGCCGCGACACTCGCCATCGCCAATTCCCCTTTCGTCATAACGCCGTGGAAAGGCCGATCTTGAACTGGCGGCCCAAGGCGCTCGCGGTGAACGGATCGTAATTGTAATTGAGCCGCGCGAACGGGGGATTGCGGTTCGTCAGGTTGATCACCGACAGGCTCAACATAGTCTCCGGCATGATTTCATATTGCAGCGTGAAATCGGCGGTTTTGAATGAGTCGATATAGGTGCCCTGCGGCAATGCCGGGCTGCCCGGAATATTCGCATTCGGCCCGAAGATGCCGGTCGCGCTATCCGCGCGCTGATCATACATCTTACCGACGTAATTGAAGGTGATGCGCCCGTTCAGCGGGCCGTATCTGGCCTCGACATAGGCCTGGCCCTTCCAGCGCGGCACCGGATAAGCGGTGGTCTGGAAGTTGAACTTACCGGCCGCGTCGAAGCCAGGCTGAACGACGACGCCGGCGACCGATTCCTCCCCAGTGCGATATTCGATATTATAGGTGGCGGATCCGCCGATGCCGATCCGCACCGGCCCGACCTCCGCGCTATAATCGAGCAGAATATCGAGGCCCGAATTGGTTACTTTGGCGCCGTTCTGATAATTGGTGATCACGCGCGAGATATTGCCGACGTTGCATATTCCCGCGCCGGCCACCCCGCCGCCGCCGTTGAAATAGAAGCGCTGACGCAGCGTGGCAAAGGCGGGATCGTCGCAATTGCCGCCCGCCGTCAGCGTCGAGACCATCCCGGCGAGCGGATCCGAGACGATCGTGTCGCGGATATTGTAACGGAAATAGTCGATGCTCGCCTTGAGGCCGCCGATCGCCAACAGCACGCCGCCCGAGATATTAGTCGAGGATTCGGGCTTGAGTGCGGGCGTGCCGAACACCTCGACCGGGCGGAATGCCGAGCCGATCAGCTGCAGCCCGGTGAACGAATTGGTGGTGAGATATTGCACCGGCGGGCCGCGGAAGGTGGTGCCCAGCCCGCCGCGCACCGCCAGCCACTCGGTCATCTGGAAACGCAGCCGCCCCTGCGGGTTGAAGGTCGAGCCGACCAGCCCGCCATAATCCTCGTACCGCGCAGACAATTGGCCATTGAGCGAATCGAGGATCGGCAATTGCAGCTCGGCAAAGGTTGCCCAGACGTTGCCGCTCGCCTGGGTCGCGGTGGTGGTGCCGAGGAAGCCGAACGCGCCGCCTGCCTGCGCCGATGGGCCACCGACCGTGCTCGGCGCGCACGGCCCGAGATTGCCGTTGATCGGGGTCTCACGGCACGGCGTCGTCGCCAGATCGGCCGACTGGCTTGGCGTGAAGCGATAGGTCGATCGGCGGAACTGCCCGCCGAACGCAAATTTCACTTCGCCGCCTGGCAGTTGAAGCCCGGTATCGCCCGAAATCGCCGCGTCCGCGACGAGCAGCGAGGTATCGATGCGCTGGATGTGCGGCACGTACAGCCACCGCGCCAGCTCGATTGAATTCGCCACCGATGCGACATAATTGGGGTTGGTCTGCCCCGACACCGGATTGCCGCTGACCGCATTGCCGAACGGGTTGAGCCACAGGCAGCCGTTTTGCCCGGGCGTGCTCGCCGCAATGTCGCAATTCGCGCCGCCCAGCCCGCGCAATGCCAGCTGCAGTCGGTCGCCGTAAATGTCGGCACCGCGGATGATCCGGCTATATTGATGATAGGTGCCGGAAATGTCGAAATCGATCCCCTCGGTCAGCGGCCCGCGCAACGCGAGCGTGAACCGCGCGCTATTCGAGCTGCGGCTGCCGATCGACGAGCCGGGATTGTCCGGATCGTCAAGCGTCAGCGGGTTTCCGCCGAGTTGGAACGGACGGTAGAATAAGGTCGGAAACACCACACCCGCGGTGGCGGCCGGCAGCGCATTCTGCGCGCGATAGGCCTGCAGCCCCGGATTATCGCCCGGCACGTAGAAACCCGACACGCTGCTGCGATCCACCCCGCCCAAAGAGACGAGCGAGGGCGGGAGCGACGGCAAAAAAGAAGGCGAGCCGAGATAGCGCGGAATATCCGACCATCCGTACAGCGCGGTCGCCTGCAACTCCATCGCACGCGGCAGATCGACAGTGATGTCGATAAACACCTGGCCGCGCCGCTCGGTCTCGGTCAGCGCGTCGAATTGCGGATTGTTGGCGATGCAGCGGTTGCGCGTCGTGACATAACCGCCGAGCGGCACGCAACTCGCATCGCTCTGGATCGGGCCGAGCGCGGCGCCGGATGCGCTGATCGGCACGAAGCTGCCCGGATGGCCCGCCTGGGTCCAGCCGCCCTGCGGGTTTTCGGGATAGGGGCGCAACGAAAAGGCACGATCGAGAGTGAGCAATTGTCCGCGCGTCTGATAGCCGGCAGCAACCAGGAAGCGCAGCCCGTCGCCGCGATGGCCGTAGCTCAACGAGCCGTCGAAATCGCCATTGCTGCCCGGCACGTGCTTGTAGCTGCCGGCGACGCGGAAACCCTGCTGATCGGTGCGGGTGATGAAATTGACCACGCCGGCGATCGCATCCGAGCCGTAAGTTGCGGCGGCGCCGTCCTTGAGCACCTCCACCCGGCCGATCGCGGCGAGCGGAATCAGGTTGATGTCGACGGTCGGCGCACCCGCGCCGGTCGCCACCAGCCGCTTGCTGTTGAGCAGCACCAGGGTCCGCTCCGGCGTCAGCCCGCGCAAATTGACCGTCGCGATCCCCTCGGTGCCTTGCGAGCGCGCGTCGAACTGATTGGCGTCGCCCAGCACGCCGGTCGACGTCGGCAGAGACTTTATCAACTCGACGACGGTGGGGCTGCCCTGCCGCTGCAATTCCTGCGCGCCGATCACGTCGACCGGCGCGCGCGCATCCTCGCGCGAGCCGCGGATCAGCGTCCCGGTCACGATGATATCGGCTGGCACGCTTGCCGCTCCTTCGCCGCTGGCGATCTGTGCCGATGCCGGCGCGATATGCAGCATGGTAACCGCTGACAAAGCGGTCGCCCCCCAAAATATTCTGCGCATCATCCCCTCCCGCTCCGATGCATCTGAATCAGGCTAACGTGGGACGGACGCCTTGCGCTTGGTCAAAGAATACTTCGGGGTTATTCCCTGCGACTATAGCGACCGGCGTTTGGAGAATTCGGCAATCTTGCGCACCAGCGGCACGCTCCACAGTCCGCGCGTGGTGAGCATCCAGCATTCGAACGGCCAATGCCCGGTGGTGCGCAGTTCCACCAGCGCGCCCGACACAAGATCTCGTTCGAACACGAAGCGCGGTCCTCGCGCGATCCGATCGGTCCCGAACGGATAGACGCGGATCAGTTCCGGTTCGTCCGTCAAAAGCGCGCGCAGATGCGCATCCTGCGCGTTCGTCATCGAGCCGATCCAGGAGAGAAGCGACCGATCGATCTGCAGATGCGCCATCGGATAATCGAGCACCGCCGCCGGGCCGACCGGCGCCCGCTCGAGCAGGGGATGGCCGGGCCGCACGGCCATGATGATGTCAGTCTCGAACAGCTTGACCCGGATCAGATCAGGAAATCCTTCCGCATTCTCCTTTCGTGTGAACGAAATGTCGTAAAGCCCCTCCTGCACGCCGCGCGCCAGTTGCGAGCGGCGCACCCGTTTGACGGCCAGTTGCAAATTGGGAAATTCGACCGCCGAATGCCGCATCACCATCGGTAGCGGCTTCAGATGCGTCACCGCGCCGACCGCGATCGTCAACTGGCCGACCTCGCCGCGACTGCGCTGCCCGATCTCGCGCCGCAGCTTGGCCACCTCGTGCAAGAGCGGCTCGGCGCGGCGTGCGAGGAATTCGCCGTGCGACGTCGGGCGCGTCCCCTCGGCGGAACGCTCGAACAGTTGGATGCCAAGCTCTGCCTCCAGCCGGGCAATGCTCTTGCTGAGCGTTGGTTGCGATACGCCAAGCGTGCGCGCCGCGCCGTTGAACCCCTTCGCCTCGACCACGGCCACAATCTGTTCGAGGTGACGCAACTCCATCGCGCCAGCCTATATCAATTCATGCCAGCATCATAATCAGCGCAGCGGCACCTTCGCCGGATAGCTTTTGAACGTGTCGAGATGCGCGCGGATCGCATGCGTCAGCACCGGGATCTGCGGCTGTTTGAGTGGAGCGAGCGCATGTTCCTCCTTGGGATCGATGTAGAGGTTGAACATCTTCCCGCCATAGATCAGCTCGCTGACCGATGCTGAAAACGGGCTGGATCTCGGCCAGCTATCGTCGCTTTCGGTTTTCTGGTCGCGCACAAGGAATTTGAATTCGCCGACTCGCGCGCCCATGAACACATTGGTCGCCCAATAATATTCCACGCGCCGCGCGCTCTCGCCATTGTCGGCGAGCAGGAAGCCGCTCTGGTCGATGCCGTCGATATAGCGGTCGCCCGGCACCAGATCGGGCCGCCCGGCCAGCGACAGGCTGGTCGCGAACACGTCCATCAGATCGAACAGCCCGTCGGACACGCGCCCCGGCGCGATCACGCCGGGCCAGGAGGCGATGAACGGCGTGCGTATCCCGCCCTCGTAGATCGAGCCCTTCGCCGAACGGAACGGCGTGGTTCCCATATCGGGGAAGGTTTCCGCCATCGGGCCGTTGTCCGACGCGATCATGATGATCGTATTGTCGAGCTGTCCGGCCTGACGCAGCGCCGCTACCACCTGCCCGACGCGATGGTCCAGCTCGACGATCACGTCCTTGAACGGATAGCGCCCCGGCGATTTGCCGGCGAATGCGGGGTGGGGATAATTGTCGAAATGCGCGCCGCGCGTGCCGAAATAGAGAAAGAACGGATTCGCCTGATCCTTGCGTGAGGCGATGAAATCGGTGGCGCGCTGAGTGAATTTCTCGTCGACGAAGCGGATCGTGTCGAGATCGATCGGATAGACCGGCTTCGCCTCCTCGCCGGTCCGCCCCGAAACGATCGCCATCGTCTCACCCGCCGCCGCCCAGGCTTTGCGGTCGGGGTCATTGACCAGATCGGGATTGCGCCATGGCTCGCGCCACGCGGTATAATCGTCGGACGAGGTGAGGATGCCGTAATAATCGTCGAAGCCGACATTCTGCGGCTGCGTCTCCTTCGCCCCGCCGAGATGCCATTTGCCGATCGCCTGGGTGGTATAGCCCGCTTGTTTGAGCAAGGCGGCAAGCGTGACCTCGCCGTTCAGCCCGGTCGCCGCGCTGTTCTCGCCCGGCAGATAGGGTTTGAGCAGCCCGGTACGCACCGGCAGCCGGCCGGTCAGCAGCGACGAGCGTGTCGGCGTGCACGAGGGTTGCGAATAGGCCGAGGTCAGCCGCAATCCGCTTGCGGCGAGGCGATCGAGATTGGGCGTGGGACTGCCGACCGCAATGCCCCCGCCGAACGCGCCCAGATCGCTCCAGCCGACGTCGTCCATCAGGATCATCACGATATTCGGGGGACGGCCGAATTTCGCCCGCGCCGCGGCCAGCGCCGCCTGCGCCGCGCCCGACTGGCGCGGGTGTTGGATGACCGGCTCGCGGTTGGGCGCGGGGCGCATCGTTTTCGCGAGAAAGGCGTCGACCGGTTTGACCGGCGCCGGTTGCGCGGCCGAAACCGCGGGCATCGTCATGGCCGCCAGCGCGATTGCCGATGCGCGGATTGCGAGCCTCGTCATGGCCATGATGCGCTCCCCTGGTCCTTGTCGTTGCCGGCACGCTAACCGGTGCGTGGCGCAATGGCGATGACATAGCCGCTATGTATTTCGGCTATTGGCTTAGCGCTGTCGCCGCCCGATCGCCGCCCCTAGGATCACGGCATGCGCGATCCGAAGCGGTCGCCGGGGCAAATATGAAGGGGAGTGGGCGATGGATTTGTCGCGTCGCGGCATGCTGGCGCTGGGGCCGATCGCCGCCGGAAGTTCGATGGTTCCGCTGCTCGCAGCGCCGGCAGGGGCGCAAGCGCCCGCCGACGCGATCGCGGATCCCTATCGGGTTGGGCTGTTGCCGTCGCAGCGCCATGATGCCGCGCCGCTGGGGAATGACGTATCCCCACAGACCCGCGCCTGGCGCGCGCGCGGCAAATTGGCCTCGGTGTTCGGCAACGAAATCTATTACCAGCGCGACGGCCGTGGGCCGACATTGGTGTTCATCCACGGCTTTCCGACATCGAGCTACGACTGGAAGTCGGTGCAGGAAGACCTCAGGCGGTCATTCGACTGCGTCATCTTCGATCTGGTCGGCTTCGGCCTCTCGAGCAAACCCGAGGCATGGAGCTATTCGCTGTTCCAGCAGGCCGATACGATCGAAGGACTGATGCGCGCGCTTGGCATTCGGAGCGCGCATATCGTCAGCCACGATATGGGCACTTCGGTCCATACCGAGCTGCTCGCGCGCAAGCAGGCGGGAACGCTGACCTTCGACCTGTCCGGCTCGACCTTCCTCAACGGCAGCGTGATCAAGGGCATGGCGACGCTCAACGACTTTCAAAAGACGCTGCAGGACGCATCCTCGCTGCAAGCGGGGATGAAGATGGTCGCGGAACTGATGCCGAGCTATGTCGACCGGCTCAAGCAACTGATGGCGCGCCCCGAAGTGGTGACCGCAGAAGAAAGACGCGTGATGGAGGATTTGCTGGCGCACGAGCAGGGCAATATCCGCCTCCCCAACGTCTACAGCTATGTGCGCGAACGCTATATCCATGAGGAGCGCTGGGTCGGCGCACTGCGCAAGGAGAATGGCCCGGTCCAGATCATCTGGGGCGCGGCCGATCCGATCGCCAATATCGGTATGGGCCGCAAGCTGCACGAACTGGTGCCGCAGGCGCACTATACCGAACTGCGGAATGTCGGGCATTTCATCCCGTTCGAGGCGCCGGCCGAGGTCTCCGCCGGGATACGCGGCTTTATCGGAAAAATCGCCGAGCGGTCGTAATGCTGCTCATGCGGCTCTGGCTTCAGCGCGACGCAGCACGTCGAGGTTGCGTTGGTGGCTCGCTTCGTCGTCGCCTGAACGCGGCGAGCGAAAGCATAGCGGCGATATAGATGGCGATGATATAGACCAGGCCGAGTTCGTCCAGGGACCGTTGAGAGATGGTCCCCGGCCGGACATTTTCCGACAGCCCGACAATGCTCAGGATCGCGTCGACCGAGAATACGCCGAAGCCCGCGATCGATTTCTTGACGATATCGTCGGCCGAAACGAGCACCCCCTCCGAGGGCCGGCCGGTCTTCACCCAAGCCTCGTTCGACCCTTCTATCTGCCAGATGCTCTTGCACTATAGAGGTCGGCACTTGGCGAGTGTCGAAGTTTCACGCGTGCTACGCTGCTCAGAGCGCAAATCCCATCCCTGGAAAATCAAGCTGATTTCTCAGCTGCGCGCCGACGATCCTCACCTGAATAGCGGTGGTTCAAGGGTAAGCCGCTCCCCGTCGGTCGAATAGAGTGCCGCAGAGGCCGCACTACCGGCAGCCGCCGACCAGCCCCGCCAGCCCGATCGGCCGGTGGGGCTTTTTTGTTCGCGGCTCGGCCGGGGCGTGCGCCTCAGAAGAAATGGCGCAACTGGACGCCATATTGCCGGGGCTCGCCGTAGAGGGTCTTGATCACCGTCTGGTTGGTCACCCCTGTCGCGCCCACGCCGGCTGTCTTGTATGTGGGATAGCGCTCATTGGTGAGGTTGCGCCCGTAGAGCGCGATTTCCCATCGCTCGTCGATCGGCCGCCACGCCGCCCACGCATTGAGCAGGGTTAACGTCTCGCTTTCGAAGGCAGGATTGTTGTTGGCCTTGAAATAGACCCGGTCCCGCCACGAGAAATCCGCGCGCAGCGTGAGGCTCCCGACCTCGCCGAGCGGCGCCTTATATTCGCCGCCATAAGAACCGGCTATAAAAATCGGATTTTCGATAGTCTCGACCTATCCCTGTCTGGCTCGCGTCGGGTATTGCGAGATCGACTGTTGCGGCGCGCCTGCAACTGATGGAGGGACGGTGTGATGTCGACGATAGGCAAATTGACCGCCGGCGCGGCGGTGACCGCTTTGTCCGCATTATCGGGGCTTGCGCTGTTCACCGCGTGGAACGGCCGTCGCGCCGAGCGGCTGGTGCCGGCCGACGGGCATTTCGTCCAGGTCGACGGCGCGACCTTGCATTATGCCGATATCGGCCACGGGCGGCCGATCGTGATGATTCACGGGCTCGGCGGGCAGCTGCGCAATTTCACTTATGCGCTGAGCGAGACGCTCGCGCGCGATCATCGGCTGATCATCGTCGATCGGCCCGGATCGGGTTATTCGACCTTCAGCGCCGGCACCAAGGATCGCGGGCTGTTCGTCCAGGCGCGGATGATCGTTGACCTCATCACCGCACTGGGGATCGAGCGGCCGTTGCTGGTCGGGCATTCGCTCGGCGGCGCGATCGCGCTGGCCGCGGCGGTGCAGTTTCCGCAGCGGATCGGCGGACTGGCGCTGCTCGCGCCGCTCACCCAGCCGATCGAGACGGTGCCGGAGGTGTTCAAGGCGCTGTCGCTGCAATCACCGGTGGCGCGCGCCGCGATCGCCTGGACGCTGGCCGCGCCGCTGAGCCGCGCCCGCCCCGAGGTCGCGCAGGCGCAATTGTTCGGCCCCGAGGAGGCGCCCGCCGATTTCGAGACGCGCGGCGGCGCCGCGCTGACCTTGCGCCCGGCGGCGTTCCAGGCGGCGGCGGCGGATGTCGAGGCGTGCGGGGTCGATATGCCGATTTTGGCGCGCCGCTACGGCGAATTGTCGCTGCCGGTGGGGATCCTGTTCGCGAAGGAGGATCGTATCCTCAACTTCGCGGATCATGGCCCGCCGACCGCGCAAGCGATCGCCGGCGCCGAGCTGACCGCGATCTCCGGCGGGCACATGTTCCCGCTGACCCAGCCTGCGGTTACCGGGGAGTGGATACGCGCGAGGGCTGCGGCGATCGGGGGTTAGGATTTCCGTCGCCCGGCCCTAGCCGGAGATGCGCTTCAACGCGACGCTCGCAGTGCATCCGATCTCGAAAAGTAAATTGATGAATAGCGACCGCTGGAGCGACGAAAATTTCGTTTCTTTAGCGTCGTCGTGTGCGAGAACATTAGGGGGACGAATCGGGAATTCTTGGTGATGATCGATCTCTTCTGCAATCGCGAAAATTTGCCGATGTGCAATCTGACATTCGATATTGTCGACCGAAAATATGACGATAGCGCAAAGTGCTGGAATTTATCCTTCCGCGCCGACGGCGGGTTGTACGGTATCGTTGGATTCGGCGCGACGATTCCCGCGTCCGGCTGGCGCGCTCAATCCGATACGGCCGAAGGTGTGACGTTCCATACTTATTGGAACCGCCTAATCCTGCATTCGAGCGGGCACGAAAGCGATATGCTGCTGGAAGTCCTTGTCGAATGCTACGGATATTTCGCCTGCCGTGGCGATGAATCGAGTATATTCTACAAAATCTGTCAAGAGATCGGGCAGTGGTTCTTCGTCGACGCGATCGATTGCGTGTGTGTCGGGATTCAGTCCGACCCTGCAAGGATCGCGGAGGAGCCTCAGCACCTCAAGATTTTCTTCACCGACGGGACGGAGGATGATCGCTATGCGGAAATATTTCTCGACATCGATCTGCCGAACGGCACGGCCGGGTTGAACGAGAAGGACACGACTTACCGGCCAAAACTGGTCCATTGGCTCGCCACGCGGGCAAGGCGGCTTCATTCGATGTACTAGGGTGGATCGAGTTTCACGCGTTCGAGCCTTCGCAACCCGGTCACCCCGGCCTTGAGCCGGGGGGCCGTCTGGGGGGCGGGTGCGGAGCAAGAGCTTCCAGCCGCTGTACGCGCGGCAGGATGGAGCCCGGTTCGGGGCTGTCCTGAATACCTACCTTGGCAGGCAGTCGAACGCGTCGAGGCGACGGGATTTGTGCGCCGGGGTCGCCGCGGCCGTCGCGTTAAATGAAACGGCCTATCCTCCGTTCGCCCCTAAGCTTCTCGAAGAGCTGCATTTCTTTCCGCGGACGAAAAGTGCAGCCCTTCGAAAAACTTAGCCCGAACGGTTCGGAGCCCGCGCGCGCGGCCTATTCCGCCATTTCCGGCTCGGGGGCCGGCGCGCGTTCGAGCAGCGGCGCGAGATAATGGCCGGTGAAGCTGCCCTTGGTCCTGGCGACCTTCTCCGGTGTCCCTTCGGCGACGATCTCGCCGCCCTTCACCCCGCCTTCGGGGCCGAGGTCGATGATCCAGTCGGCGGTCTTGATGACGTCGAGGTTATGCTCGATCACCACGACCGTATTGCCCTGTTCGACCAATGCGTGGAGCACTTCGAGCAATTTGCGGACGTCCTCGAAATGCAGCCCGGTGGTGGGTTCGTCGAGGATGTAGAGCGTGTTGCCGGTGGCGCGGCGGCTCAGTTCCTTGGCGAGCTTGACGCGCTGCGCCTCGCCGCCGGAGAGCGTCGTCGCCTGCTGCCCGACCTTGACATAGCCGAGCCCGACCTCGGCCAGCATCGCCATCTTGTCGCGGATCGGGGGCACTGCCTTGAAGAATTCGGCGGCATCCTCGACCGTCATGTCGAGCACGTCGGCGATCGAAAGGCCCTTGAACTTCACCTCCAGCGTCTCGCGATTGTAGCGCGCACCGTGACACACGTCGCAGGTAACATAGACGTCGGGGAGGAAGTGCATCTCGATCTTGAGCACCCCGTCGCCCTGGCACGCCTCGCACCGCCCGCCCTTGACGTTGAAGCTGAACCGCCCCGGCTTGTAGCCACGCGCCTGCGATTCGGGCAGCCCGGCGAACCAGTCGCGGATCTGGGTGAAGGCGCCGGTATAGGTCGCCGGGTTCGATCGCGGGGTGCGCCCGATCGGCGACTGATCGATGTCGATCACCTTGTCGAGATGCTGGAGCCCGGTGATCTTCTCATGCCGCCCGGCGAGGATGCGCGCGCCGTTCAATTGCCGCGCCGCCGCGGCATAGAGCGTGTCGATCGTGAAGCTCGACTTGCCCGACCCCGACACCCCGGTGATGCAGGTGAAGGTGCCGAGCGGGATGCTCGCGGTGACGTTGCGCAGATTGTTCGCCGTCGCGTTGTGGACGGTGAGCTTCTTGCCCGATCCCTTGCGCCGCTTCGCCGGCACCGGCACCGCGCGGGTGCCGTTGAGATAATCGGCGGTGATCGACCCGTCCGACGCGAGCAGCTCGTCGAGCGTGCCGTGCGCGACGATCTCGCCGCCGTGGACGCCCGCGCCGGGGCCCATGTCGATGACATAATCGGCGGTACGGATCGCATCCTCGTCATGCTCGACGACCAGCACGGTATTGCCGAGATCGCGCAGCCGGCGCAGCGTCGCGAGCAGCATGTCATTGTCGCGCTGGTGGAGCCCGATCGACGGCTCGTCGAGCACATAGAGCACGCCGGAGAGCCCGCTGCCGATCTGGCTGGCGAGGCGGATGCGCTGGCTCTCGCCGCCCGATAAGGTGCCCGATGTCCGGTCGAGGTTGAGATAATCGAGCCCGACATTGTTGAGGAAGCCCAGTCGCTCGACGATCTCTTTCAGGATGCGTTCGGCGATCGCGCGCTGCTGGTCGTTGAGCTGTTCCGGAAGCGCATTGAACCACGCCAGCGCGTCGACCACCGACATGCGCGTCGCATGGCTGATATCCTCGCGCGCGACCTTCACCGCGAGCGCCTCGGGCTTGAGCCGCGCGCCGTGGCACACTTCGCATGGCTGCGAGCTTTGATATTTGCCCAGTTCCTCGCGCATCCACGCGCTCTCGGTCTGAAGCATGCGGCGGTTGAGGTTGCCGATCACCCCCTCGAACGGCTTCTTGACGTCATAGGACTTCTTGCCGTCGACGAAGGTCAGCGTGACGGGCTTGCCGCCGGTGCCGTGGAGGATGATCAGCCGCACTTCGCCGGGCAGATCCTTCCACGGCGTTTCGAGGCTGAAGCCGAATTCGCGCGCGAGGCTGCCGAGCACCTGCATATAATAAGGTGAGGGCGGGTTGGATTTCGCCCAGGGCACGATCGCGCCCTTCTTGAGCGTCAGATCATGGTTGGGGACGACGAGATCCTCGTCGAAGATCAATTTCTCGCCCAGCCCGTCGCACGCCGGGCAGGCGCCCTGCGGCGCGTTGAACGAGAACAGCCGCGGCTCGATCTCGGGGATCGTGAAGCCGCTGACGGGGCAGGCGAATTTTTCGGAGAAGACGATGCGGTTGGCGGGGATGCCGGCATTCTTCATCTGCCCGCCGGCCGCCGCCTCATCCTCGCGCCCCGGCACCACGCCGTCGGCGAGATCGACATAGGCCAGCCCCTCGGCCAGCTTGAGCGCGGTTTCGAAACTGTCGGCGAGCCGCGTCGCGATATCGTCTCGCACGACGAGGCGATCGACCACCACCTCGATATCGTGCTTGTATTTCTTGTCGAGCGCCGGCGCCTCGTCGATCTCATGCATCTCGCCGTCGATGCGGACGCGGGTGAACCCCGCTTTCTGCCACTCGGCGAGTTCCTTGCGATATTCGCCCTTGCGCCCGCGTACGACGGGGGCGAGCAGATAGAGCCGAGTCCCCTCGGGCAGCGCCATCACGCGATCGACCATCTGGCTCACCGTCTGCGCCGCGATCGGCAGCCCGGTGACGGGCGAATAGGGCACGCCGACCCGCGCCCACAGCAAGCGCATGTAATCGTAGATTTCGGTGACGGTGGCGACGGTCGAGCGCGGGTTGCGGCTGGTCGTCTTCTGCTCGATCGAGATCGCCGGCGAGAGTCCCTCGATATGATCGACATCGGGCTTTTGCATCAGCTCGAGGAACTGGCGCGCATAGGCCGAGAGCGACTCGACATAGCGCCGCTGCCCCTCGGCGTAGATCGTATCGAATGCGAGGCTCGATTTGCCCGAGCCGGAGAGCCCGGTGATCACCGTCAGCGTGTCGCGCGGGATATCCACCGCGACGTCCTTGAGATTGTGCTCGCGCGCGCCGCGGACGGAAATGTGAGTCAGCATGGATGGGGGTTCTACTTCTGTTCCGCAAAGCTTTCCAGTCCCTTCGAGATGGGATTGTGCATCGATTGCGGCAAGATGGCTGGAACTGGCGGCGAAGTGTATTATATTGATGGCACACTGGAGGCAGGCGATGGCGAAGAAAGACGGCAAGAAGGCAAAGCGGATCCCGAAGCGGATCGGCGGGCTGAAAATCCCGAAGGAGTTGCGGCACGCGGGCGAGGCATTGCTCGACAAGGCCAATTCGCCCGCGGGGCGCGAGATCATCGCCACCGGGCTGACGATGGCCGCCGCCGCGGCGTCGGCCGCCGCGCGCAAACAGCGGACCGAGGCGCATCGCGCGACCCGGCCGGGCGAGCCCGGCACGGTCGATCCGCAACGCGTCGCCGAGGCGGTGGGCGATATGGCGGATATCGTGCTCGATCGCATCTTCCGCCCCCGCAAGGCGTGACGATTACCGTCTTTTCATCACGCGGACGCGGTGGCGTCAGGCAGGGAAGGGCAGAAGCGCGTTACCGATCAGGAGTAACCGGAATGAAACAAGCCAAATTCGTGTTCGCTGCTGCCGCCGCTGCGATGGCGCTCGGCGGGTCTCCGGCGCTGGCCAAGGGCTGTATCCGCGGCGCGGTCGCAGGCGGCGTCGCGGGGCATTATGCCGGGCATCATGCGATCGCCGGCGCAATGGCCGGCTGCGCGGCGGGGCATTATTACTATAAGCACAAGGCGGCGGTCGCTGCGCAGAAGCAGCAACAGGCCGCGCATCCCGGCACCGGCCAGCCGGCGAAGTAATATCTGAAAATGATAGCGCGGGTCGTGCCGAATCCGCGCTACCGCCCCGGCGTAGGCCGGGGCCCAGTTATGGCCGACCCGATGCTGGACCCCGGCCTGCGCCGGGGTGGTGGGAGTCAGAAGATCCTCGTGTCCCCGCGAAGGCGGGGATCCAGAGGCCAAGGCAATCAGCGTTTCGTTATTTGGCCCTGGGTCCCCGCCTTGGCGGGGACACGAGGAATGTGGCGCTACTTCCCCCGCCGCTTGCGGTGGCTCTCGAGGTCGAGCACCGCCGAATCCTCGCCGTCGGGCAGCAGCCCGAGCCGCCGCGCGACTTCCTGATAGGCCTCCGCCTCGCCGCCGAGATCGCGACGGAAGCGATCCTTGTCGAGCTTCTCGCCCGAAGCCATGTCCCACAAGCGGCAGCAATCCGGGCTGATCTCGTCGGCCAGGATGATCCGGCCGTAATCATTGTCCCAGATTCGCCCGAATTCGAGCTTGAAGTCGACCAGCCGGATCCCGACCCCGGCGAACAGCCCGCTGAGGAAATCGTTGATGCGAATCGCGAGATCCTGGATGTCGTGCATCTCCTCCTGGCTGGCCCAGCCGAAGGCGGCGATATGCTCGTCGCTGATCATCGGATCGCCGAGCTCGTCCGACTTGTAAGCATATTCGATGATCGTGCGCGGCAGGCGGGTGCCTTCCTCGATCCCGAGCCGCTTGGCGAGCGTGCCCGCGGCGACGTTGCGCACCATCACCTCGATCGGGACGATCTCGACCTGCCGGATCAATTGCTCGCGCATGTTGAGCCGCCGGATGAAGTGCGTCGGCACGCCGATATGGTCGAGCAGCGTGAAGATATGCTCGGAGATCCGGTTGTTGAGCACGCCCTTGCCGTTGATCGTGCCCTTTTTCTGGGCGTTGAAGGCGGTCGCGTCGTCCTTGAAATATTGGATCAAGGTGCCCAGCTCGGGACCTTCGTAAAGGATCTTCGCCTTGCCTTCGTAGATCTGTCGCCGCCGCGCCATCGCTCGGTCCCCTGAAAAAAACGACCCCGGCGACGCGAATGCCGCGCGGCCGGGGCAGGAATCTGGGGGAGGATATAAGGTAAGGGATAGACGGGCGCAATCAGTCGGCTGCCGACGGTCTGGTGCCGCGCCACCACGCGCGCAGCGGGTCCTGCCAGCGTCGCCACGCCAATGCGCCGAGCAGCAACACGATCGCCGGCGGCCCGAGCAGCGCGATCGCGCCGAGCAGAATCGCCAGCGTCCATTGCAGCGAATTGCCTGCCGTATCAGCCGCCTCGGCCAGCGCGGTGCGCGCGCCGAAGCCACGGACCACGGTGCCGGAATGATATTGGAAGGTCAGCGGGGTACTGGCGAGCGAGGCGCGCTGTTCGTCGGTCTTCTGCTGCGCATCACGGCGTTGCGCGTCGAGTTCACCGCGTTGGCGGACGAGTTCGGCGCGCGTCGCCGATGAGATATCCTTGCGTGCGAGTTCGCGGTCGATCTTGTCGCGCGCGGCGGCGAGCGTTGCGTCGGCCTTGCCGAGCTCGGCGATCCGCGCACCAGCGTCGGCGCCGGTAATCTCGGCATCGATCAGCATACCCTCGGCCGCCTCGATCGCCGCGATCCCCTGTCGCCCGAAGGCGCGGGCGAGCGCCGGATCGAGCTTGAAGGCGAGCATCGCCTCGACCCCGTCGCCGTGCGTCAGCGTGTAGCGCATCCCGGTGATGCGACAGCGGCTGATCCCGAGTTTTTCGCAGGCCTGGGCATGCGCCTCCTGCGCGCCGGCGATTTTTGCAGGGGGCAGGCGGAAGGCGTAACGATAATCGAAGGCCACGCCGGGTGCGGCGGTGACGTCGACTCCGGGCGCCGATCCCTGGCTGTCGCTTTCCGCCTCCGGCGGCGCGGACCTGCTGCATGCCGCCAGCACGAGACAGACACAGACGATCGAAATACGTCGCATGATCGCTCTCCCGATAATGTCCTTAATCCATCGGATTAATCGAATATCACGGTCAAGCGTTATTTTTTGTCGATGAGTTGAGTGTCGAGCGCCGCAAGCACGAGCTGCCTGGCGGTCGCCCAGGCAGGGGTTTCGGGTGCGATCAGTTCGACATGGCCGGTGGCGGGGACGGTGTGGAGCGTCACGCTGTCGCCCGCGGCGGTGGCGCGCGCGAGATAATCGGTGGCGAAGCGATAGGGGATGATGCGGTCCTCGCGCCCGTTGACCAGATCGTGCGGTATGCCGATCGGAAGCAGGCGCGGGATCGACGTGTCGACATAGGGATCGGCGCGACCGGTGCCGACGAGCCGGGGGATCACCGCGGTGCCGCAGCCATTGTCCGGGCTGGCGGCGGTCGCCTCCAGATCGGGCAGCCCGCCGAGGCAGACGACATGCGCGATCGGCAGCGGGGCGGGGCTGCGCAGCGCGCTGGCGCCCGGCAGCCGTGGACGCGCGGCGAGCCACAAGGCGAGATGCCCGCCGGCCGAATGGCCGAGCGCGACGATGCGGCGCGTGTCGAGATCATAGTCGGCGCGGTGCGCGAGCAGCGCGTCGGCGGCCGCGGCGGCATCGGCGAAGGTGCCGGGATAGCCCCCGCCGTGGCGGTCGACGCCGCGATAATCGATGTTCCACACCGCAATCCCCGCGCGGCGCAGATCGTCGGCGATCCAGTCCATCAGCGTGCGATCGGCGATCGCGGTTTCCCAGCAACCGCCGTGGACCATCACGACCACGCGATGCGGCCCGCGCCCGGCGGGGCGCCACAGATCGATTTTCTGGTAGGGATCCGGCCCGTAGGCGATCGTGGCATCCGGCACGGGGCGCGGGCGCGTGGTGAGATCGGGCCAGGTGAGGTAGGAAGGCGACATGGCGCCCACCTTATCATTCATGTGTCGACTGGGAACCTCCCCGGCGGGGCGTCGATCGGCGGAGTGGAGAGGGCCGACCGGCTAGGCGGGGGAGCGGGCCGCCGCCGGGGAGGAACTGGTCCGCGCTCAGCCGCAATGCGGCCCGCGGCTGCGCCAGGGCGCGTCGAATTGCTTGCGGTTAACCCGGGCAAAACCGACGCTTGCCGCATGAATCAGGTCGGCGACGGCGCGCGAAAACGAGGTGTGCGAATTGGCCCAGGACTGGGTCAGAAAATCGTCACGCATTTCTTCCTCCTGTCCGTTTCTGCTGACCCGATCTAAATGGCTCATTGTGCGCTGCAGCGCCAACAAATCGCTCGACATGATCGATAAGCTGGATTTATGGGTTCGCGATGCGCCGCATCCCGCCGCTCGCCGCCGTCCGCGTCTTCGAAGCCGCTGCGCGACACGAGAATTTCACCGCCGCCGCCGAGGAACTGGGGATGACCCAGGCGGCGGTGAGTTATCAGATCCGCGTGCTCGAGGAGCGGCTGGGCCAACCGCTGTTCCGCCGCGAGCGTCGTCGCGTCCTGTTGACCGACGCGGGGCGCCGCGCCGCACATCAGCTGACCCGCGCGTTCGACGCGATCGATGCCGCCTTCGCGGGCATCCGCGCCGAGGACGAGGGGCTGCTGACGCTCTCCACCTCGAACACCTTCGCCAATACCTGGCTGGTGTGGCGGCTCGGCGCGTTCCAGATGGCGCATCCAGAAATGGCGGTGCGGCTGCTGACCAGCGACCTGCTGACCGATTTCGCGGCCGAGGATGTCGATGTCGCGATCCGCGCCGGGCGCGGGGGTTGGGAGGGATTGTCGGAGGATCTGCTGCTGCGGATCGATTTCACCCCGATGTGCAGCCCCGAATTCCTCGCGCTCCGCGGTGGGCGGATCGAGCCTGCCGATCTGCTCAGGCTGCCGCTGATCAGCCCGAACGACCCGTGGTGGAGCCAATGGCTGCGCGAGGCGGGGGTGGAAGTGCCGGAGGGCGCGCTGCGCCCCGGCGTCCGGCTCGATTCGCAGGCGCATGAGGGGCATGCGGCGATGGCCGGGCAGGGGGTGGCGATGCTGACGCCGTTCTTCTGGCGCAACGATCTCGCCGAGGGGCGGTTGGTGCGGTTGTTCGAACAGGCCTCGACGCGCAATTTCGGCTATTGGCTGGTGTGCCCCGAGCACCGCCGCCGCGTGCCCAAGATCGCGCGCTTCCGCGAATGGCTGCTGCGCGAGATCGCAGCGGATGGGGCGTTGTCCTGATCGCTTTCGTCACCCCGGCCACTTCGTCATCCCCGCGCAGGCGGGGATCCATTCTGGCTGGCCTATCGGCTTGAGCCGCAACCTCGGCGCGAATGGATTCCCGCCCTCGCGGGAATGACGGGGAAGAGCTTGCTCGGCGTTTGCGGAATTTCCGTTCGCCCCTTAAAGCCTCCGGCTTCATGGCTACCGACTTTGCAGAACCGCCGATCGGCATCCTCGATGCACCCTTCGACAGCGCGCTTTCCGAACGTTATCTCGTTTATGCGCTCTCCACGATCACCGCGCGCTCGCTGCCCGACGTCCGCGACGGGCTGAAGCCGGTGCATCGCCGCTTGCTGTGGGCGATGCGGCTGCTCAGGCTCGATCCCGCGGCGGGCTACAAGAAATGCGCCCGCGTCGTCGGCGACGTGATCGGTAAATATCACCCGCACGGCGACCAGTCGGTCTATGACGCGATGGTTCGCCTCGCGCAGAATTTCGCGCTGCGCTATCCGCTCGTCGACGGGCAGGGCAATTTCGGCAATATCGACGGCGATAACGCTGCCGCTTACCGGTACACCGAAGCGCGGCTGACGCAGGTCGCGATCGACCTGATGGACGGGCTCGACGAGGATGCGGTCGCGTTCCGCCCGACCTATAATGGCGAGGAGCAGGAGCCCGAGCTGTTTCCCGGCATGTTCCCCAATCTGCTCGCCAATGGCGCGAGCGGGATCGCGGTGGGCATGGCGACTTCGATCCCGCCACACAATGCCGCCGAATTGCTCAACGCCGCGATCGCGCTGATCGACAATCCCGCGACTGATCCGCTCGATCACGTCCAGGGGCCGGATTTCCCGACCGGCGGGCTGGTGGTCGACGGCGCCGCGGTGATCCGCGAGGCTTATGCCACCGGGCGCGGCGGCTTCCGCGTGCGCTGCCGCTGGACGGTCGAGCGCGAGAAGGGCGGGGCGTGGCAGATCGTCGTGGGGGAAATCCCCTATGGCGTTCCCAAGGGCAAGCTGATCGAGCAGATCGCGGCGCTGATCAACGAGAAGAAATTGCCGATCCTCGCCGACGTGCGCGACGAGAGCGACGCCGAGATCCGGCTGGTGCTCGAGCCGCGCAGCCGCACCGTCGATCCGCAAGTGCTGATGGACGGGCTGTTCCGGCTGTCCGATCTCGAAACCCGCGTGCCGCTCAACCTCAACGTGCTCGACAAGACGCGCACCCCGCGGGTGATGAGCCTCAAGGAAGCGCTGGAGGCGTGGGTCGAGCATCAGTTCGTCGTGCTGCGCCGCCGCACCGAGCATCGCCTCGCCAAGATCGCCGACCGGCTCGAATTGGTCGCGGGCTATATCATCGCCTTCCTCAACCTCGACCGGGTGATCGAGATCATCCGCACCGAGGATGAGCCCAAGCCGGTGATGATCGCCGAATTCCAGCTCACCGACCGCCAGGCCGAAGCGATCCTCAACATGCGGCTGCGCTCGCTGCGCCGGCTGGAGGAAATGGAGCTCAAGCGCGAACAGGAAGCGCTGACCAAGGAACAGGCCGAGCTGCAGGCTTTGCTCGGTTCCGACGCGCGGCAGCGCACGCGGATGAAGAAGGATCTCGGCAAGATCCGCGACCGCTACGGGCTGGAGACCGCGCTCGGCCGCCGCCGCACGACGATCGAGGAAGCCGCCCCGGCGCGCGAGATCCCGCTGGAGGCGATGATCGAGCGCGAGCCGATCACGGTGATCCTGTCGCAGCGCGGCTGGATTCGCGCGATGAAGGGGCATGTCGATCTCGCCTCGGCCGAGACGCTCAAGTTCAAGGAGGGCGACGGCCCGGCCTGGGCGTTCCACGCGCAGACCACCGACAAATTGCTGCTCGCCGCGGAAAACGGGCGTTTCTACACGCTCGCGGCGGACAAATTGCCCGGCGGGCGCGGGTTCGGCGAGCCGGTTCGGGCGACGATCGACCTCGACGGCAATGTCGGGATCGCGGCGTTCATGAGCGCGGCGAAGCTCGATAAATTGCTCATCGCGGCGAGCGACGGGCGCGGCTTCGTCGTGTCGGCGGCGGATGTGCAGGCCGAAACGCGCAAGGGCAAGACGGTGATGACCCCGCGCCCCGGCGCGAAACTGCTGCTCGCCAAGCCGATCCCCGCCGATGCCGATTATGTCGCGGCGATCGGCGACAACCGCAAGATGGTGGTGTTCCCGCTGTCCGAACTCGCCGAGATGACGCGCGGGCAGGGGGTGCAGCTTCAGCGTTATCGCGACGGCGGGCTCTCCGACGCGATCGCTTTCCATTACGCCGACGGCCTCAGCTGGTCGATGGGCGGTGGGAGCGGGCGGGTGCGCACCGAGAGTGATCTTTCGCCGTGGCGCACCGCGCGCGGCGCCGCCGGACGGATGCCGCCGAACGGTTTCCCCCGCGACAACCGCTTCTGACGGCTCAGAAAAATGCGTCGAATCGATAACTTCACACTTGTAAATTTAGGTCGTCGTTAACGCTCCGTATGTCATCGCAAGCGCCAATGATGACGGGGGGCAACATCGCAAAGGCCATTCCGCCGGTCATGCCCCCGGGTCTGACCGCGGCGGAGGGTGCGCTCGAACTGTTGCCGATCGCTGCGGTCGTCGCGGGGTTCGACGGCGAGCGGCTGATTCGCGAGACTCCCAACGCGATATTCCGCCGGCTCGGGCTCGATCGCACGCTGGAGGATATCGGCCCGCGCATCGCCACGTTCCTCGCCAAGGGCGATGCGCGCGCCGAATTCGCCTGGGATATCGGCGATGCCGTCGAGCGGCGGCATTTCACGGTGACGCTGGCGCGTATCGGCTATCGCGCCGAGCCGCGCTGTTTCGTGTCGTTCGTCGATCATACCGGCGAATTGCGCACCGAGCAGAATCTGCGCCGCGAAATGACGATCGACAGCCTCACCGGGCTACCCAACCGCGGCGGCTTCGGCGATCGGCTGGAGGCGCAGATCGCCGAGGGCGAGACGGCCTGCGCGGTGCTGGTGGTCGATCTCGATCGCTTCGGCCGGATCAACGCCTGCCTCGGTAGCATGGCGGGCGACGAATTGCTGATGGCGGTGGCGCGGCGCATCAAGGGGGCGCTGCGCACGCATGACGTGCTGGCGCGCACCGGCGGCGACGAATTCGGCATCCTGCTGTCGATCGACGATAGCCGCGACGAGGCCGAGCATGTCGCCAAGCGGATCCGCGCGGTGCTCGCCGCGCCGTTCCGGCTGAGCGATTACGAGATCCAGGTCACCTGCTCGATCGGCATCGCGTTCATCGAGGATGCGGTGACCGAGGCGGAGGACGCGATCCGCCACGCGCAATTCGCGGTCCGCCGCTCGAAGGAGAGCGGGCAGGCGGAGGCCTATCAGAACCACGCCTTCGTGCGCGCGCGCGAGGAATTCGCGCTGGAAACCCAGCTACGCCGCGCGATCGCCGAGGAGCAATTGACGCTCCACTTCCAGCCGATCTGCGACCTGTCGACCGGGCGGATCGTCAGCTTCGAGACGCTGGCGCGCTGGACCGACGAGGCGGGGCGGGTGCAATCGCCGAGCATCTTCATCCCGGTGGCGGAGGAATCGGGGCTGATCCTGCCGCTCGGCCGCTGGGCGCTCGACGAGGCGGCGCGGACACTGGCGGCGTGGGACCTGCAGAGCGGTGGCGATTGCGGCGTCTCGATGTCGGTCAATCTCTCGGCGATCCAGCTCCAGCGCGATGCGGTGGCACCGATGGTGGCGGCGGCGCTCACCGCGCACGGGCTGGCGGGCAACCGGTTGCGGCTCGAACTGACCGAAAGCGCGCTGATCTCCGAGCCCGATCGGATCGCGCGGGTGCTGCATGCGCTGAAGGCGCTCGGCACGACGATCGCGATGGACGATTTCGGCACCGGCTATTCCAACCTCGCCTATCTCCAGAAACTGCCGATCGACACGCTCAAGATCGACCGCAGCTTCGTCACCGGGATGCTCGCCGATCGCGACAAGGTGGCGATCGTCCGCGCGGTGCTTGGGCTCGCGGCGGCGCTCAACATGGAAACCGTCGCCGAGGGGATCGAGA
Organism: Sphingomonas lycopersici; assembly: GCF_026130605.1. Lineage (GTDB taxonomy): Bacteria > Pseudomonadota > Alphaproteobacteria > Sphingomonadales > Sphingomonadaceae > Sphingomonas > Sphingomonas lycopersici. Next base: position 121,215 of record NZ_JANFAU010000013.1, read on the forward strand.
CGATCGAGGTCGGGCAGACGCTCGCCGCGCTCGGCTGCACCTATGGCCAGGGCTTCGCTTATGCCGCGCCGCTCGACGCGGCGGCGGCCTATCGGTTGCTTTCCGAACGCAACAGCTGATCGGCGATCGCCCCGGTCTCCGCCGCATCGGGGAAGCCGCGCGCGATCCACTCGCTTTCCACCGCACGCAGGATACGCGCGACCTCCGGTCCCTTGGCGATACCGCGCGCGACGATCTCGCCGCCGCCGATCGGCAGCCGCGGCGGGGCCCAGCCGCGCAGCTCAGCCACGCTCTCGCCGACGAGCAGCAGCCGGTCGGTGGCGATCGCCGGGCCGACGCGATAGGCGAGCGCGCGCGGCCCTTCATTGCCGGGTCCGTCATGCGCCGCCTGCAATCGCTTGCGATCGTTGTTGGAGAGCTTGAGCCGCGCGCCGACGCCTTCGGCATCCGCCGGGGCGATCAGCGCGGCGAGCCGGCGGATCGCATCGGGCGCGACGCCCTCGGCGGCTTCGTGCGCGGCGAGCCGGGTGAGCGCAGCGGCGTCGGTGATCTCGGGCAGGACCGGGCGGAAGATGCCGCACTCGATCATCAACGCGATCGTCTCCACCGCTTTGGGCGCGACGAGCAATTTGAGCAATTCGGCCGCGATCCGTTCGCGCGACAGCGCCATCAGGTCGTTGGCGCGTTCGGTGCAGGCGGTCAGCCCGTCGCGATCGATCGTCTCGCCGAACCGCGCGTGGAAGCGGAAGAAGCGCAGGATGCGCAGGTGATCCTCGGCGATCCGCTGATAGGGATCGCCGATGAAGCGCACGCGGCGCGCCTTGAGGTCGTCGAGCCCGCCGAACCAGTCATAGACCTGCCCGGTCAGCAGATCGGCATAGAGCGCGTTGATCGTGAAATCGCGGCGCGCGGCGTCCTCGCGCCAGTCGTCGGTGAAGGCGACGGTGGCGCGGCGGCCGTCGGTGGAAACGTCGCGGCGCAAGGTCGTGACCTCGACCACCGTCCCGCTGGAAACCGCGGTGACGGTGCCGTGGTCGATCCCGGTCGGGACGGCGCGGATCCCGCCCGCTTCGAGCCGCGCGATCACCTCGGCGGGGGCGTGGCGGGTGGCGATGTCGATGTCCGCCACGTCGAGCCCGAGCAGAGTGTCGCGCACCGCGCCGCCGACGTAACGCGCGTCGCCGTCGCGCGCGCCGAGCGCGTCGGCAAGCCGCTTCAGCCCCGGCTGGTCGCGCCACGGCGCGGCGGGGAGCGTGGGTTCGTCGTGCCTTACGGTGTCCATCTCAATCGTCGTGCCAGGTTGACGACCATCGCGGCGGTGGCGCCCCAGATGCGGCGGCCGTCCCACATGATCTCATAATAATGCCGTTCGTGGCCCTGCCACTCGACCGTCACCTCGATATGGTTGGCGGTATCGAGCAGGAAATCGAGCGGCACCTCGAACACCGCCGACACTTCGGCCGGATTGGCGACCAGCGGCAGATCGGGCGGGACCACCGCGACCACCGGGGTGACGAGAAAGCCGGTGACGGTGCGATAGCGATCGACCGCGCCGATCACCGTGACGCGGTCACGGGGAAGCGCGATTTCCTCCTCCGCCTCGCGCAGCGCCGCGGTCACCGCATCCTCGCCCGGGTCGAGCCGGCCGCCCGGGAAGGCGACCTGCCCGGCGTGGCGGCGCATCGTCTCGGGGCGCTGGGTGAGGATCACCCCCGGCCGGTCGCGATCGGTGACGGGGACGAGCACCGCGGCGGGGCGCATCGAATTTTCCGGCGCGACGTCGAGATCGACGCGGTCGCCGGTCAGCAGCACGGGCTGTTCGGCGAGCCCGGCGGTCAGCGCGCGGTGCAGCCGCTCGACGAGATCGCTCACGGCATCAGCGGGAAGAAGGCCCCCGCGCTCCACACTCCGGGCGGCTCGTCGTCGCCTGCCAGCGCGCGCTCGGCGAGGTCGTAATAGAGGCTGCGCGCCACCAGAGCCTCCAGCCCGCCGCGGACGTGGAGATAGGGATGGGGGCCGTCGTCATGCTCGACGAAGCGCAACGGATGCTCGGCCGAGGCGGTGACGATATCGCCGGTGTTGAGCCGGAAGGCGAGCGTCGCATCGCGCCCGTCGCCGTCGACCTTCATCTCCACCGCGACGAAGGGCGCATCCTCCACCGTGATATCGAGCTTTTCGACCGGGGTGACGAGAACATAGCCGCCGTCGGGCTCGCGGCGCAGGATGCGGCTGAACGCGCGGACCATCGCCTGCCGCCCGATCGGCGAGCCCTGATGAAACCAGGTGCCGTCGCGCGCGATGCGCATCTCGCTGTCGCCGCAATGCGTCGGGTGCCAGCGCTCGACCGGCGGCAGCCGATCGCCCTCCGCCAGCCGCGCGATGTCCGCGATCGTCAGCGTTTCGAAATCGGGGGGCGGCGCCATCGGCATGATTCCGGCAGCGTTAGGGTTTAAGCGCGGGTTTGGAAAGCTCCCGTCCTTCTACTCCCCTCCCTTGAACAAGGGAGGGGGCGGGGGGTGGGTTGGTGTGGGGGATACCGTTGCGCGCGCCTCATACCCACCCACCCCCAGCCCCTCCCTTCACCAGGGAGGGGAGTAAGAAGGGGAGAGGTCAGGACAATACCGTCACTCGCGGCCCGATCGTTCCCGCCACCGCGGGCACATCCGCGCCGCGCGCGAGCAGGCGGTGGCGTTCGACCGGCCCCGGCAGCCGCCACGCCCCGGTGCGCTCGGCGGTGAAGCCGAAGAAGCGCGTATAATATTCCGGGTCGCCGATCAGCATGATTGCGCGATCGAGCCCGGTGCGCGTGGCGGCCTCGAGGCTGGCGAGCATCAGCATCCGCCCGATCCCGTCGCGCTGTCGCCCCGGCTCGACCGCGACCGGGCCGAGCAGGGTGAGCGGCGTCGTGGTGTTGTCGTCGCCGGTGAGCATCACCGGCCAGCATTGGATCGTGCCGACCAGCGCACCGCTTTCCAGCGCGGCGAGACTCAGCGCGGGGATCGCCTGCGTGCCTTCGCGCAGGCGATAGGCGGTTCGGCGCCGGCGATCGACGCCGAACGCGCGGTCGAGCAATGCCTCGACCGCTGCCTGATCCACCGTGTCCAGCGCGATAAGCTCGATCACCCGTGCTATTCTCCTGATAGACGCCAAAGGCGGCGCGGATAGGGCTCAAATCTCCCCAGAGCAATGCCGTGACGGAGCGGATTTTGGCGCCAGGCTAGGAGCAAGGAGGGAGCGATGCTTTTGCATCGTGACCGACGCGCGACGCCGCATGG
>NZ_JANFAU010000014.1 GCF_026130605.1 Sphingomonas lycopersici
ATGGCACCCTTCAAAGCCTTCGCCGGCGAGACCGGCCCGCTCCGCTACGCGCTCGCGGCGTCATTGCTCCTGCTGGCGCAACCCCTTTCAGTGATGTTGATATTTCACATTGCGGGCTGGCCGCTGGTAAGTGACGCAAGCTTCTGGTTCTTGCCGCTTCGTCGCCTCGCGCTCGTGCGCACACTATCGGCGGCGCAGGCAGCAATAGCCTTCGCGCTCAGCCTGGCTGCTACCGGAACGTTGGCCGTTCTCTCGTTTCGTCGGGCACGATGGTCCCGCGTCGGATATTTCTTCGCGGCGCTGACGATCGTGCCCGGCGTGCAGATCGTGGCAGTGGCCATCCTCGCGTTGCTGCCGCGCGATGAAGTCGCGCCTGATCCCGAACCCGGCTTCGCGATCGCCCATATCATCCAGGGCCTCATCGCGGGCGGCGCGATCATTGTGCTGGCGGTGCTGGTCTCGGCGCTGAGTTTCGGCGCTTACGGCTGGAGCCTGTTCGTGATGACCCCGCTTCTGGTCGGGGTCACGACCGGCTATCTGGCCAACCGTCGCCATCTTCTGGGTGCGGGGCGAACCGCAATGATCGTGCTGGCCGCCGCTGCGCTGGGGACGGTGTCGCTCATCCTGTTCGCGCTTGAGGGACTGGTCTGCATCCTGCTGGCCTCGCCGCTTGGCGCGCTCGCCGCACTCCTTGGGGGTGCGATAGGACGGGCGGCTGCCAAGGCAGGGCATTCCGGCAACAGGCCGCTGCTGGGCCTTGCCCTCCTTCCCGGACTCTTCGCGCTGGAAGGTGCGATGCCGCCATCGGTGCCGATCGAAACCCACGCTGCGATCGACATCGACGCGCCGCCTTCGGCAGTATGGGCCGCCTTGATCGACGCCGCTCCCGTTACAGGAAGCCCCGGCCTAGTCGGCGTTACCGGCCTTGCCTATCCCGTCCGTGGTCGCCTGCTCGGCGCCGGCGTGGGCGCAATCCGCCTGGGGGACTTCTCGACCGGTACCGCGCGTGAGCAGGTCGTCGAATGGCGGCCCGATCATCGGCTCGCTTTCAGGGTCCTTCATCAACCGCCCGCGATGGAGGAGATGAGCCCCTATCGCCACGTTCATGCGCCGCATGTGAATGGCTATTTCACGACGGGAGAGACGCGCTTCTCGCTAATCGCGCTTGCCGGCCAGCGCACGCGGCTTGTTGTCGATGCCGCCCATCGCCTGCGGATCGATCCAGCGCTCTATTGGGAGCCGCTGGCGCGGCTGGCGATACGATTGAACGTGTCGCGCGTGTTCGACGACATTCGCGTCAAGGCAGAGCGTTCGCCATTGCGGGATCATCGTAAAGCTGCCGGATATTTGTGACCGGATCTGGGTGGCTGCATGATTGCAGAATGGTGGCTCAACGGTCAACGACTCAGGAAAGCGGGCATACCCCTGTTGGATAAGCTGCCCGACCGTTGCCGCCGCAGCTGCCGCCGCTGGAGGAGAATATATGCCCGCTAAAACCAGACGTTGACCGAGGTTGAAGAATTGCTCAATCTGCCTCGATGAAAGTGTGACGCGTCCTCCAAACCATCGCCATCGTCGCTACATCCGTGGCCGCTAGGTGGTGGACGTGGGGAATGGCGAATTCAGATCGATGCTTGGATGTGGGCGGCAATTGGAATGCCGTTCTTGATTCTTGTAACCTGCGCGCTGACAGCTGACGCCCGAATTGGGTCGCCCGGCAACGCGCGGCGCGTTCCTAATTGCAACCCCCCGCGCGAATGTTATTTAGGCACAATGAGTGGCGGCGCGGATACCACAGCTCGGATTGCGGCAGTCTGCTACACTGGCCTGCTGCCGGTTTGATGGACACCGAGATAAGGTGTTTTCATCAATCGGAGGCCCTTAATGCAGAGAAGGAAGTTCACCCGGGAGTTCAAGCTCGAGGCGGTGCGATTGATCCGCGAGCGCGGAGTGACGATAGCGCAGGCCGCTCGCGACCTGGACATCCACGAGAATCTGTTGCGCAGCTGGGTAAAGGCATTTGCTGCTGATCCAGGGCATGCCTTTCCGGGACACGGTCAAATGAAGCCGGAACAGTTGGAGATCGAGCGGCTACGCCGTGAAGTGGCCAAGCTGAAAGCGGAGCGCGACATCCTAAAAAAAGCCGCCGCCTACTTCGCGAAGGACTCGATATGAGGTTCGCCTTTATCGCGAAGCGCCGAGGGATCTGGCCGGTGTCATGGATGTGTGGGGCGCTCGGTGTCTCGCGAAGCGGCTTTCACGCCTGGCTCACTCGGGCGCCCTCGCAGCGCGAGCGTGACGATGAAGTGATCGGCGCCAGGATCAAGGCGAGCCACGTCGGCAGCTACCGCACTTATGGCGCACGCCGGGTCTGGCATGACCTGCTGGCCGAGGGTATTTCCTGCGGCCTGCACCGGGTCGAGCGGCTCATGCGTCAGCAGGGCCTGCGGGCGAGGCCGCGCCGTCGCGGACTGCCGAAGGACCAGGGCGAACGCTCGGTCATCGCCGGCAACCTGCTCGATCGTCAGTTCACGGCCGACAGGCCAAACCAGAAGTGGATCGCCGACTTCACCTAACATCTGGACGGCGGAAGGCTGGCTCTACGTTGCTGCCGTGATCGACCTGTTCTCGCGCAGGGTGGTTGGCTGGTCGATGAGCGACACCATGACTGCCCAGCTCGTTACCGACGCGCTGATCATGGCGATCTGGAGACAGGGCAAACCCGACGCCCTGCTGCATCACTCGGATCAGGGAAGTCAATATACAAGTGAGCAGTTTCAGCGACTTATGGCGGATAACGGTGTCACCTGCTCGATGAGCCGGTCCGGTAACGTCTGGGATAATGCTGCCATGGAAAGCTTCTTCTCATCGCTCAAAACCGAGCGGATCGGGAAGAAGGTCTACCGTACGAGAGCGCAGGCCAAGGCTGACGTGTTCGATTACGTCGAATGTTTCTACAATCCGACACGCCGCCACTCGACCCTGGGTTACATCAGTCCCATCGACTTCGAACGGGAAGCCGGTGTAGCCTAAATTAGCCTATCTCGGTGTCCGTCAAACCGGCAGCAGGCCACCTTTCTGCCCCCTGCGATAAACGCACCCACGGGAGTCGCCTGAGAACTGATCTGCGAAGAGTTGTCGCACCCAATCGAGGTGAGGGTTGGAGAGCATAGTAAAAAGCTAGCGAGAGGTGTGAAAGAGTGCAATGTCCGCTCCTCCCCCCTGCGGTGAATTGTGCACCAGAGCAAACTCGCCAAATGAGCAGCCTCTATCCCGCTCGTCGCGTGCCGCAGGGCATGATCCTAATCGGGGTCGTGTTCGTTACCGCCTCTCTTATAATGGCCCTCGGACATTTCGCATTCGGCGTCCCCGTTTATAATCGGAACACAGGTCAACCAGCATCCGACTTACCCATAGCCCTTCTGCTGCTCGCCTTCGCCGGCGTCGGTGTCCTTCTTGTTCTGGGAGGTCGTGCGATCCTCCGGGCGGCCATGCGATATTATCGCGAGCAGGTGACCGATGCTAATGGCCGCTAATCCCCTGCCATGACCCAAGAGCCGCCTGACCGAAATCCACCCATTTCAAGCGATTCCGCCGGGTGAATGCGTCCGCCATAACTGGTCGGGCCGTTGCAGTCCCAAAGCGATCGTTGACGACATGGGCTTATTCGCCACAATTCACCAATGACATTGCGTAGATCATTGACGTGGTTTGCGGGCACGGCGCTGCTGTTCGTGGTGTGCTGCCTGGTCATGTTCCGTTTCGGTCATGCGATGAGCGAGCCAGTAGTGGTCTACCCTTTCATTGCCGCTTGGGGCGTCAGTGCTCTCGCTTGGCCGTTGTTCGCGATGCTTGCGTTCAGGGCGCTGCGCGACCGCTGACGCCCCAGAAACTGTCATTGAGGGACCGCGTTTCACGCCCCGAATGCGGAAGTAAATGGATCGGTTCAATTTGCCCGCCTTAATATCCGCCAAACCGACAGCTGGCCACAAGCCTCGCGGGCGCCCCGGCCCTGGCGCCCTTCGGACCCTTCGGAATCGGTAAATGCGAACCTCTCAGCTATTCTTGGCAGGCAGAGGAAAATATGGCGAGCGGCTTGCGTGAAATGGAGGATCGTGACGATCGATCGCGAATATGTTCGTGCCAAAAATTCGAAGCAACGGCTTCCGAGGAATCAATCCTTTACGGAATTCGATATCGAGCCTTGGGTATCGTGTTTCGTCTAACGGGAGCACGCCGATCGGAATAGGGCCATCGGGATCAACTAGACCCGCCTCGGTAAATGCTTTCACAAATTCTGGAGAAACAACCATATCGGCCCTCGGCCATCCAAGAATGGTGAACGCGGCGCTCTGCAGATATGGTGCATCTTTCAGCGCCACCTTGATCTTTCCGTTTAATTCTCCGCCGACGTGATAAAATCGCGCCATCGGCTTATCCGGAAGCGCATGATTTTCCTCGACTAGCGGCGTTAAAACCGCGTCGGTATTCGAAACATCGACTAAATCAAAAGTCGCAAAAGACCACCACATCCAGTGGGTTCCCGCGACCACTGGCCCGCCGCCGTAGTCCTCCGAATTTACACCCTTCGTCGAATAAACCATCGAAACGGGATAGAATTCGGAATTCATTAACGGAATTGTCTCCAGAACTTTCTTTACGCGGTTGCTGACGACAAATAGTGATTTCGTGTAGTGTATTTTTGCCATTTCAAGCGGGTTATCAGGCGTCTTGCCTCGGCTGAAAACGTAGACCGGATTGGGTATCTTGCCTGTCAACGAACCGGGCATGTAGCCGCGCGTGAGCATCTCGAGCTCCGCCTGAAATTGTTGCTCCCTCGGCGCTGGATATTCCGGTACCCGCGCCAAATAAGCCGCAGCGAGACTGCCCGGGCCATTGGGATCATCACAGGGACTTTGCCCGCGGGTCGTCATGAGCACATCGATAGGGCTATCCAAATCCATTTGTGCGCTCATTTTCCGTGCCTTACCTCTGGAGCCCTCGATAGGCGACCGACAGTTTCTCTCGGGTGGATAACGATCAAACCGCTTTCGTCGAAGTACCGGCGAAAGCGGGCGCGATCTATGATCTGGACCTTGGCCTATCTCGAAAGGGCCCACGTCACCTTCGTATCGGCGTAACTGTCGATCGGTTTGCCGGCGCCGTTGGTCGCGGGTGAGTAACGGACTCTGGTGAGGAATATGCGGCAGGCGGCTACGTCCAGTACGTCGTGGCCACTGGTCTGGCTGACCTGGCATTCCTTAACCGGTCCGTCGGCGCCCACTTTCACGTGAATGAAGACGGTGCCCTCCCTCCGTTTCTGAGCGCTTCTGGCGGATAGTTGCCCTTATTGTACATTTGCGCCTTCGCTTGCACGCCGAGTAAGACGATGATGCCCAGGACTAACGTGGCGAGCTTCATTGTCGAAACATACGCGCGAAGCTTTACTCAAGTCCATATGATCTCGTTAAGAGCGATAGCATGCGCGGGCCTTCTTGGAAGTGAAACGGGGGGGGGGCGTCAACCGGCAAGCGTTGCCTCGACGAGAAGCCTCCGTTCCAACCTTCCCGCGGCGGCTCGCAGGACGCCAAGCTGGCGGCCGCCAGCCGAGTTTGAGCGCCCACACCCTCCGGACCGTTAGCCACCCAAACTCGGTCGTGACGGAATGCCGCCTCTCGCGTCGGAAACCTGGCTGCCCGGTTTCGGGAAGGGATGTTGCGAGCCGAAACTGCGGCAAAGAAGGCGCGAAGCAGCCGATCGCCGAGGGGCCTGCGGTCGGCACGCCCCTCGGCCTGGCTCAGTTATGATCCCGGGTTGGATTTTACTTCTGCAGGTGCCGTGAATTTGACCGCCGTCCCGGTGGCATTGGTCTTGCCCCAGCTGAACGCGGAGACGTGGGAATCTCCGTACTTTGCGTTGACCACCGCGTCGGCGCCTAGCTTCTCGGCGCGCTCCCACAGCTCTCGGTAAATCTTTGCCTGCGATGCTTCCTTGCTGAAGACGGTTGCCTTGCGGACACCCGCCTTCACTTCGCCGACGACGGTGTAGGGCCGATCGGTAATATCGTAAGCGAATACCGGAACGCCGACCTCTTCGTTGACCACCGCATATTGCTTGGCGGCCTTGTCCTTCGCGATCGCGCCTCCGGCAACCAGGCCAAGAGCGACCGACAAGGCAATGCCTTGTAAAATTTTCATCGATTAAAACCCCCGGTTTGACTGACAGCGACAATCGCTACCCGTCCATTCACTCCGGCTCGCCGGAGTGAACGGCGATGACTTGCGACATCTGCGGTTCGAGCGCAAGATAGTGATATCTGGGGGGATATAATGATCGCGATATTGTTAGCCGCGCAAGCGGCGCTGGCTGGTTCTGTCCCGGTCGAGGGTGCTGTCGAGCAAGTCGCGCCGGTGGTGATCCCGCAAGATACGCCGGTTGAGCTCCTGGCGCCGAGCGAAGTGAGCACTGCCAGCGCAAAGCCGGGCCTCATTTTCAAGCTGCGCGTGAACAAACCGATCATGATCGGAGGGAAAACCGTCGTGCCGGTGGGCACGCCGGCGTTCGGGCAGGTGGTAACGGCGACGGACTCGGGCGGTCTCGGCAAATCCGGACGCATGACAGCGAAGCTGCTCGCAATCAGGTTGGACAAGACCGAAATTCCCCTCGAGGGTGAGACCAGCGAGCGAGGCACAGGCGCGGGTTCGGCCGGCGTTGCGGTGCTATTCACCGGCGTGGTTGGCCTGTTCCATCGCGGGAACAATGCGAAGATCAAGGCGGGTGAAATTCTCACCGGCTTTGTTGCTCGGGATACGGCGGTGCCGGCGACCGGAGTTTCTGCGCCAACGGCTGCCCAGCAGCATCAATGAGAGGCCTGCTTGCTGCGTTGATATTGATCGGCTCTTCACCTGCGCCGGCTCAAACCACGACTCTGGCCGTCCCGTTGGGAACCCCGGTCATGCTCGCAACTACGACCGAACTGTCGAGCCGATCAAATGTAAAAGGAGATATGGTGCCGTTGCGCGTCGAAGAGGACGTAAAGATAGAAGGCAGACGCGTGATCGCTCGTGGCACCGAGGCGGTGGGGCAGGTTGTCGATGCACGCGCAAAAGGAGCGATGGGTATGTCCGGTCGGCTTGTTCTCCGACCCCTGTATGTGCGAGTCGGCGAGCGTATCGTTCGCCTTTCAGGTCAGTCCGTGGATAAGGCATCAGTGACCGCCGGCGCCGTTATCGGAAGCGTAGCGATAGGACCGGTATTCACGGGGCGAAGCGCCGTGATTCCATCGGGAGCCCGGGTGAGCGCCATGGTCGAGAAGACTGTTCAGCTGCCACCGATCGATTGATCAGCAGCTCAGCGGAGCGTAGCGCTTCACCGCAAACCCACCGCGTACCTGTTCACACGACAGAACCCGCCCAGCGGCAGAGCAAAGCGCAACGACCCGTCCGTAGCCATCAATATCCGTCTGACGACAATCAATCGATCCTCCGCCTATCAGCTGACGGAGATTGTCGGTGCTGACGTAGGGGTCTCCGGGTGTACAATCCCGGCCAGGGCGGCAATGTCCGGGAAGTTCGGGAGCGTCGATCCCGGAAAGCCGGACCCGAGTTGAACCGCAGCGCAAAGTGTCGCCATCAACGACGCGCGGATCGGCGCAAGCAAACGAAGCTGCCCGCAACTCCGGTTGTCCAAGCGCAGGTTCTTTGGAGGCTTCGTAGGCGCCCAGACCAAGTAGGACACCGCCCAGGATTGCCGGACCGAGCATCGGAAAAGAGCGGGCTTTCCTCCGCCGGCGTCTTTAATATACGACGGCGGTAAGGCCACGCGGCGAGATTGGCTATCCCTATATGTCTGGCTATCTCGCTGGTCGGCATGAAATCGGAGGACGGAGGCCGCCCCGGTCTCGAGAAGCGGTGTTGCGGGCCGGAGCGGCGGCAATCGGGCTGCATGGCGGCCGATCGGCCGCACGACGTCATTGCTGATCGATGCTGTAGAACATAGGATTGCGCATCCATTCATTGACCGCGGATTCGCGCCAGCCGATGCAGCGCTGGGCGATCCGCACCCGTTTCGGAAACGTCCCCGCGTCCATCTTGCGATAGAGCGTGGAGCGGCTGAGCCCGGTACGATCAAGGACAGCATCGAGACGAAGAATCCGGTCGGGCGGTTGGGAAGCCATGTTCTCCTCCTGTACGTCATGACGCATTATGCGTCGGCACAGGAGAGGGTTGCGGCTTTCGTTTCGAGCTCGTCAACCCGCTGGGATTCCACCATTTCCAGGATTGTCGAACAGCATCGCAAGGCCGGAAACTGCCGCGCAGAATCGCGTAGAAAAAATATTTTTGCCCGCCGGCGTCCCTTTTCGGCCGTGGGACGCCATGGGACGAATGCCGGCTGTCCCAATCACCCCCAGATCGACTCCATCGGCATTTGTCGCGCCGAGTCGGCGGCGCTAGGATCGGGCGCGATGCGCACCGACCTCGATCATCTGCCGCCAACCAAGCAGCGCGAACTCGAACGCGTGGTGCAGATCATCTTCGAGGAATTCGCCGACACGCTGGCGCTCGCGCAGCACAAATGGAAAAAGCAGGGCCGGATCGAGAAGATCATCCTCTACGGCTCGTACGCGCGTGGCGGCTGGGTCGACGAGCCGCATACCGCCAAGGGCTACCAGTCGGACTATGACCTGCTGATCATCGTCAACGACAAACGCCTCACCGATCGCGTCGATTACTGGTTGAAGCTGGAGGAGCGCCTCAACCGCGAACTGGCGATCACGAAGACGCTGCGCACCCCGGTAAATTTCATCGTCCATACGCTGCAGGAAGTGAACGACGGCCTCGCCCACGGCCGCTATTTCTTCATGGACATCCGCGACGACGGGATCGCGATCTACCAGACGCTCCCGACCGAGCTTCATCTGCCCAAGCCAAAGACGCCGAAACAGGCGCTGAAGATGGCGAGGGAATATTTTGACGAGTGGTTTCCCAGCGCCGGGGAATTCTTCGACGATTTCAAATCCAACGTCGAGCGCAGGCGGTTTAAGAAGGCGGCCTTTGAGCTCCATCAATGCGTCGAACGCCTGTACCACTGCGTGCTGCTGGTGAAGACGTTTTACACGCCACACGTTCACAATATCGGCTTCCTGCGCACCCAGGCCGAACGGCTCGATCTGCGGCTGGTCGACGCGTGGCCCCGCGAGAACCGCTTCGAACGCGCGAGCTGGGAGAAGCTCAAGGAAGCTTACGTGAAGGCCCGCTACTCGAAACACTATCGCATCACGGAAGAGGAACTGCGCTGGCTCGGCGAGCGCGTCGAGGCGCTGGGCGCCGCGGTGCACGCGGTGTGCAGCGACCGCATCGCCGAACTCGAAGCGACGGCGGCGAGGCCCAGACCCAAACCCTCAGCCGAATGAGGCCGCCGCATCGCGCAGCGCCTGCGCGATGATCGCCGCCATCGCATCCTCCGCGCGCTCACGGATCGCGGCATCAGGCGAGGCGAGGTCATGCCGCACCCATTGCGGCGCGCGCCCAACTGCGGCGAGAATGATCGGCTGCAAATCGTCCATCCGGCGCCTGTGCCCGTTCCGACGCGTCGCGGCAAATCAGTCGTGCCCGAATGCCCGCCGCCCACGCCGCCGCCACAAGGCGATCGTCTGATCGCGATCCTCGCTGCGCAACCGCGCGGCGGCCTCATCAAGCAGCCCGAGCAATACCGCACGATCGTCGTCGGTAAGGTCGACGAGACCCGCCTTCACGACGAGCCCGCCAAGCTCGATCAGCTGCCGCGTGCGCTCCCTGCGCTGCATCACCCGGTCCCGCCGATCATGCCGGGCCTGACTGAGCGCGGTCCGATGCCGCATCGCCCGCAGCCGACGCAGTATCGCCCGGTTGCGCCTCAGCGCTGTCGCGAGTTTGTCCGCGCGCCCGTCCGCGAGAAAAGAAGGTGGCGCCGCGTTTGCGCCACGCCTCCCGCTTGGCGGGGTCGGCACCACGCGCGGCCAGCAATACGCCGGCGAGTTCCTCAGCTCCCAGCGTGTCAGCGCAGATGGCGACGACGAGTGCGCCAAGCTGGCGCAGCTGCTTGTCCTCCAGATCCCGCAAACGTTGTTCGAGCGCGCTAAGCTCGGCATGATAATCACGTGGTTTGCGCATGATGTCCTCGCTTGGTAATTGATGAGGACGAACCAGTTATCGTCGCGTTCGATCAGTCGCAATCACCTGAAATCTCATGGGACGCAGCTGTCCCGAGAAAGATGAAATCTTTTGAGGGCGCGCTTATACGTCGTGCCGACGTCGCTTGTAGGTAGTAGATGGATGATCGCCATGGCGATCTACCATCTCAGCGTCAAAGTCATCAGCCGCGCCAACGGATCGTCGGCGCTGGCGGCTGCGGCCTATCGCTCCGCATCGCGACTGCACGACGATCGGCTGGATCGCGATCATAATTTCTCGAACAAGACCGGCGTGGTGCATTCGGAGGTGCTGCTGCCGGATAATGCGCCCGACGAATGGCATGATCGCGAGCGGCTGTGGAATGATGTCGAGGCCGCGGAACTGCGCAAGGACGCGCAGCTCGCGCGCGAGGTCGAGTTCGCCATTCCGCGCGAGATGACCAGGGAGCAGGGCATCGAGCTGGCACGCGACTTCGTGTCGGCGGAGTTCGTCGATCGCGGCATGGTCGCCGATCTCAATGTGCATTGGGATATCGGTGCGGACGGCGAGCCAAAGCCCCACGCTCATGTCATGCTGAGCATGCGCGAGATTACCGACGAAAGCGGCTTTGGCGCCAAGGTGCGCGACTGGAACCGCACCGATCTCGTCGAGCGCTGGCGCGAACGCTGGGCCGAACATGTCAACCAGCGGCTGGCCGAGCTCGATATCGATGCGCGGATCGATCATCGCAGCTTCCGGGATCGCGGGATCGATCTCGAACCGCAGGGCAAGATCGGTGCGCCGGCGCAGCGCATGGAACGCGACGGCCAGCTTGCCAACCGCGCCGAGATCCACCGCGAGATCGCGCGTGACAATGGTGCGCGGATCATCGCCGATCCCAGCCTCGGGCTCGACCAGATCACCCACGGGCAGGCGACGTTCACCCGGCGTGACATGGCGATAATGGCGCACCGTCATTCCGACGGTGTCGAGCAGTTCAACGATGTGATGGCCGCGATGCGCGGCGCGCCGGAGCTCGTCGCGCTGGGGGTCGACGGACGCGGTGAGGAACGGTTCACCACGCGTGAGATGATCGAGACCGAGCAGCGGCTCGAACAGGCGGCGCGGATGATGGCGGAACGTGAGCATCATCGCGTTGCTGATCGCGATCGTGAGCGCGCATTGGCACGGGCCGTCGAGCGTGAGCTCGTGCTGTCGGGCGAGCAGGCCGATGCGCTCGCGCATGTGACCCAGGGACCCGATCTTGGCGTCGTGGTTGGCTATGCCGGGACCGGCAAGAGCGCGATGCTCGGCGTCGCGCGGGAAGCTTGGGAAGACGCCGGGTACAATGTGCGCGGCGCTGCCCTGTCGGGGATCGCCGCCGAGGGGCTGGAGAATGGCTCGGGCATCGGCTCGCGCACCATTGCGAGCCTCGAGCATCAATGGGAGCGGGGGCGCGATCTGCTCACGGCAAATGACATCCTGGTGATCGACGAGGCCGGGATGGTCGGCACGCGGCAGATGGAACGCGTGCTTGATCACGCCGCCGAGGCCGGCGCCAAGGTCGTGCTGGTTGGCGATCCCGAGCAGCTTCAGGCGATCGAGGCGGGGGCAGCCTTCCGCGCGATCCACGAGCGGCATGGCGGGGTCGAGATCACCGAAGTTCGGCGCCAGCGCGTCGACTGGCAGCGCGATGCGACCCGGCATCTTGCAACCGGCCGGACCGGCGAAGCGCTGCAGGCCTATGACGACCACGGCATGGTTCATGCGGCGGGCTCGCGCGATGAGGCGCGCAAGGATCTGATCGATCGCTGGGATCGTGACCGGCAGGCGAGCCCCGGCGACAGCCGGATCATCCTCACCCACACCAATGAGGAGGTCGGCGAGCTCAATGCGGCGGCGCGCGAGCGGATGCGCGAAATGGGCGGGCTCGGCGATGATGTCCGGCTGACGGTCAATCGCGGTGAGCGTGATTTTGCGCGTGGCGATCGCATCCTGTTCCTGCGCAACGAGCACGGTCTTGGGGTCAAGAATGGCACGCTGGGCACGATCGAGGAGGTGAGCAGGACCGGCATGACGGTACGCACCGATAGCGGGCGCGCGGTATCGTTCGACCATAAGGATTATGCTGACGTCGACCACGGCTATGCTGCGACGATCCACAAGACCCAGAGCATGACCGTCGACCGGGTCCATGTGCTGGCGACGCCGGGCATGGACGCGCATGCGAGCTATGTCGCCTTGTCGCGGCATCGTGATCGGGTCGATGTTCATTATGGTGGCGATGATTTTGCCGACCGCGAGCGCCTTACCCGCACCCTGTCGCGGGATCGGGCCAAGGACATGGCGTCGGATTATGAGCGCGTTGATCCCGAGCGCGCCTTTGCCGAGCGGCGCGGCATTACCCTGCGCGAGCGGATCGCCGAGGTGGTCCGCAAGGTGCCGGACAAGGTGCGGGGGATGTTCGACGGGTTGCGGCTGGCCGTGGGGAGCGCGCGCGAGGTCGGCCACCGGACGCTCGCAGACAAACCTGCTCCTCGCGAGCCCGAGCTGTCGCGCGAGCCACCGCCTGACCCGGATGAGGTGGCGCGCCGCATCCGGACCGAGGCGCTCAAGCGTCACGGCAGGGCCTATGATGCGGTGTTCGGCGCGGATCGGGCAGGGAAGGGCAGCCCTGATCAGTTGCGCGAGCTCGATGACGCACGCGCCGCGTTCGAGAAGGTGCGGCCGTTCGGACCGCGCGATGCCGAGGCGGCATATGCGAAGGACCCGGCCGCCGCCGCTGATGTGGTGCGCGGCAGCGTCAATCGCGCGATCCTTGCCCTTCAGGCCGAGACTGAGCTTCGCCTGAACGCCGACCAGTTCGTTCGGCGCTGGCAGGGTCTCGAGGCGGCGAGCCAGCGTCACTATGAGCTGGGTGATATGGACGCCTACAAGGCGATGCAGCGACGGATGGGCGATATGGCCATGGGGCTCCAGCGCGATCCGCAGCTTGAATCGGTCCTTGCCATCCGCAAGGCTGAGCTCGGCATCACCATCTCCAGCGGGCGCTCGCTTGGCGCGGAACTCGCCTATAACCATGGCATCGATATCGGCCTGGGTCGCGGGCGCGGTCTTGGACTGTAGCGCGGGGCGCTGAGACCGGAGGGAACAGCAGGTTATCCCCGGCAGACATCGTCCTTGGCGGCGAGGGTCGCGGTTGCCGGCCTCTCCTCATCCTTGCCCGTGAGCCACCCCGTCAGGGTTGCCTTGTGCGGGGCCGTCAGCCTCGTGCCGTCAACCCCGTGCGGGGTTCGCCCTTGCGTGAACGCTGCGGTGACGACGGCTGCCGGCCCCCTTGGGCGGCGACACCGGGGATGGTCCCCGGGCAAATGTGAGGAGATATCCTATGACCACGGTCGCAACGCTCACCGCCAAGGACGACGGCACGTTCGAGGGCAATCTGATGACGCTCATGGTCAGCGCGCCGATCATGATCGTCCCTAATCCGCGCAAGGCGAAGCCCACCGATCCCGATTACCGGGTCATCAGCCGTCGCAACGGGTTCGAGCTTGGCGCCGGCTGGACGCGCACCGCGCGCAGCAGCGGCGATAGCTACATCTCGGTCACGCTCTCGGCGCCGGAGTTTGGGACTATCTACGGCAATATCGCCAATGCGCCGGGCGGGGATTCCGCGCAGAAGGTTATCATCTGGAATCCGCCGGCCTGACGCCCTCGCTGGCCCCGTCGCGAGACGGGGCCAGCTACTGGCTGGCGGACCGGCGCCATTTTGGCGGTCAGGCGACGCGCGCTGCGCCCACTTAAGAATTTAAGGCTCCCAGCGTTCCGGAATGCATCGCGGAAGCGCTGATAATCGGCAGCTGTCCAACGAAACTGGAGCCTACGCTATGGCCTGTATTTTTACGCCCAGCTACGATGCATTCTAATTTTTCTTGCCTGTAAACGGGTGGCGCCCATCTAATACCTCACTTAACGGCAATAACATGCCGTCATTGTGATCAGGGATTTGCTCATGATCGAGAAGTCAGGTCCAATATCCAACCTCGACACGATGGAATTCACCCGAGAATCCCCGTTCCTGTCGAATGAGGAGGCCGCAGCTTTTCTCCGTTTATCACCGCGGACGCTCGAGAAATATCGGGTTATCGGTGGAGGGCCGCGATTCCGAAAATTTGGGCGGCGGGTATTCTATGCGGGTGCGGACCTCGTCGCCTGGGCTGCTCAGCGCGTCTGCGATTCGACGTCGGAAGCCGCCTGGCGCGCCGTATCGCGGCGCTCATGATAAAGCTCAACTTCGCGTCTGGCATTCTCGAAACCGCTGGCATATAGGCGCTAGCGCAGTCGATCGTTTTGGCCATCCAGTGCCAATCGGTGTGCGGGTGTGGCGGAATTGGTAGACGCAGCGGATTCAAAATCCGCCGATGGTAACATCTTGTCGGTTCGAGTCCGACCACCCGTACCAAACTCATGACATGACCGGCCAGGCGCGCGCGATTGCGCGTTGACATGCGCGGATCGAATTGCAGAATATATGTTCTGGAATTCGAAACCCCGGAGCGTCGATGGCCCGCCCGATCGCTTATGACCGCGCACGCGTGATCGAGCTCGCCGCGCTGCAATTCTGGGAGGACGGGTTCGGCGATTGCAACGTCGACGATCTGACCAGGCGCGCCGGGGTCAACCGGCACAGCCTGTACGCCGCGTTCGGCGGCAAGGCGGGGCTCTATCTCGACGCGCTCGATTTCTACGTCGCGACGATCGCCGCGCCTTATCTGGCGATCCTCGAGGGCGGGGACGATCTGGACGATCTGGCGCATTTCTTCGCGACGGTGGCGCGCGACGGCTTCGACGCGCGCGGCTGCCTGGTCACCAACAGCGTGGTCGAGCTCGGCCGGTCAGACGCCAAGGTCGCGGCCATCGTCGATCGTTATTACGCGCGCTATGTCGCCGCCTTCGCCGGGCTCGTCGCGCGCGCGCAGGTGGGCGGATCGATCCGCGCCGATCTCGATCCCGATGCGGTTGCGGGCTGGCTGCTCGTCACGACGCAGGGGGTGAGCGTCGCCGCGCGGCTCGGCGCGCCCGGCCCCGACGTCGCCGAGATCGTGCGGCAGGCGCTCGCCCCGCAGCACGGCTGATTTCCACCGGAGAAAGAGCGATGCCCGATTGTACCAGCCTCACCCTCGACCGGCATCTCGCGCCCGCGGGCGCCTCGGCCGAGAGCTTCGCGCGCTTATGGGCGGGGCTGTGGACCCAGCGGCGCATCCCGCCCGATCTGCTCGAACTGTGCCGGCTGACCTTCGCGCGACTACATGACGATGCGGGCGAGATGGCGGCGGCCAATCCGGCGGTGGCGCTCGCCGCGGGGCAGCGCGACGCGGTGCTCGCCGGGCAGGCGCCGGCCGACCCGGCTTATGCCGCGGCATTGCTCTTCGCCGAATATTATTGGCTCGACGCGCAATCGATCACCGACGAGGCGGCGGATGCGGTCAAGGCGCATTATGGCGAGCCGGGGCTGGTGCTGCTGATCGAGGCGCTCGGGCTGATCGACGGCCGCATCCGCGCGGCGCGCTGCCTGCGCGATCTCTCCGCCCACACCAGCGCCAAGGAGGCGGCGCATGTCTGACACCCCCCGCGTCGGCACCCCCGGCACCCAGACCGGCAATACGATCCGCGACAGCGCCTTGGGGCTGGTCCCCGAAACCGTGTCGGAGATCATCGCGCTCAACGGCCATGTGTGGAACGACACGATCGTTCCTCCCGCGCTGCTCGAGATCATCCGGCTGCGCAATGCGCGCACGGTCAATTGCGTGTTCTGCAAATCGGTGCGCTACGACGTCGCGCGCGCCGACGGGCTGACCGAGGAACGCGCGGATATGATCGCGCCGGGCTATCAGGACAGCGCGCTTTCCGAGCGCGAGAAGAGCGCGATCGCGCTCGCCGACTGCTATCTCGGCTTTCCCGCCGGAATCGCGCCGGATCTCGCGCCGCGGCTCGCCGCCGCCTTCACCCGCGAGGAGATCGCCGCCGTGCTGGTCGCGCTGATGACCTTCAATTTCACCTCGCGCACCGCGGTGAGCATCGGCGGGATGCCCGAAGAACCCTTGCCGATCATCGAGCTGTCGGTAAGCGTAACGACCGACTGACAATCGATCGGAGAGGAAGCCATGTCGGGGCGGTTTGCGGGCAAGCATGTTTTCGTCGCGGGCGCGTCGAGCGGGATCAACCTCGAGATCGCGCACGGCTTCGCGCGCGAGGGCGCCAGGATCACCGTGCTCAGCCGCAGCGAGGAGAAGATCGCCGCCGCCGCGCAGGGCCTGAGGGACGCGGGAGCGACTGCGCTCGGCATCGCCTGCGACGTGCGCGATTATCCGGGGCTGGAGGCAGCTTATGCTGATGCGGTTGCGGCGCACGGCGCGATCGACGTGCTGGTCTCGGGCGCGGCGGGCAATTTCCTCGCGCCGGCGGTCAAGCTCAGCGCCAATGCGTTCAAGACGGTGGTCGACATCGATCTGCTCGGCACGTTCAACGTGTTCCGCGCGAGCTGGGACCACCTCGTCAAGCCGGGTGCGTCGCTGATCGCGATCACCGCGGGGCAGGCGGTCCACCCGATGAGCTTCCAGATCCACGCCTGCGCCGCCAAGGCCGGGGTCAATATGGTGACCAAATGCCTCGCGCTCGAATGGGGGCCGGCGGGGGTGCGGGTCAATGCGATCTCGCCCGGGCCGATCGGCGATACCGAGGGGATGCGCCGTCTCGCCGATCCCGATCGCGAGAAGCAGATCAAGGGCCGGCTCGCGCTGCGCGATTACGGTGCCAAGCGCGATATCGCCGACGCCGCGCTGTTCCTCTCCAGCCCGGAGGCGAAATATATCACCGGGACGATCCTCAATGTCGACGGCGGGTCGGATCTGGGGGATGCGAGCGCGAATGCTGTGGGGGAATAGGAGCGTTAGGGTTGTTCGTCGCGCAGGAGAGTCTCGAAATCCTGCCCGCCGTAATAAAACCCGATAACCACCACGGTTGTGTCCTCCACCATGAGGGCGATGGTTATGCGGCGGCGATAGGCCAATGTGCGTAATCCACCGCGAATATCGTCGCGCGGTGTTCCGATGCGGGGGAAATCGGACAAAACAGTCAGGCGGTCGACGATCCCGTCGGTGAAGCGTCGCGCGATATCCGGGGAAGCCGCTTCGGCGATAAAGTCGTAAATCGCGTCAAGCTGATCACGCGCCTCGCGCGTAAAGATCAGGCGATAGGCCATTTCTAGCCGCGTGCGGTCGCTCGCTTGTGACGCGCGGCGAGCCCTGCCTTCACCTCGTCCAGCGACAGGCCCCGCTCCGGATCGGCTCTATAGGCATCGTAGGAGGGCAGCACCTCGTTGCGGAGCCAGTTATCGACCGCTCGGTCCCGTGCCTGAAGCGCCCGCAAGCCGTCGCGAATGACCTCGCTCTCGCTGGCATATTCGCCGGACGCGACCTTGGCGCGAACCTGCGCCGCCATCTCGTTCGGCAGCGTCACGCTGAATTGCTGAGTCGAGCGCATCGTCGCTCCTTCCGGCGTAGGATTTAATCCTATTGGCGCCGGCTTTCAACCGGGCGGCCGCGGCGTGATGCCGAGATCGGCGGGGCCGAAAGCGTCCGGCAGCAGCTCGGACAGGCGATAGCTGGTCACCGCATCGCCCTCCGCTGCGCCGCAATGGACGATCAGGTCGCGCCCGCCCATTTGCGCCGCCTCGTTGAGCACTTGGCGGCAACGGCCGCACGGATTGACCGTGGCGGTGCCGATCGGGATGCCGTGCGCGTCCATCACCCCGCCGATCACCGCCACCGCGACGATATCGGTGAGCCGCCCCGCCGCGCTGGCGCTCGCCACCGCGACCGTCTCGGCGCAGAGCGACAGGCCGTAGCTCGCATTCTCGACATTCGCCCCGGTCATCACCGTTCCGTCGCTGAGCAGCAGCGCCGCGCCGACCGCGAAGCGCGAATAAGGCGCGTGGGCGTGGCGCGCGGCGGCGCGCGCGGCGGCGATCAGTTCGGCGGGGGAGGGGATTTCGGTCATGGCGCGGCGACGTCCCAATTGGCGGGGGCCTCGATCCCGTCGACCCGGCGCATATCACTGGCGCGCCACAGCCGCCACGGTCGCGCGGCATAAGAAGGCGCAAGGAAATTGCCGGTCGCCCACAGGTTGCGGGGCAAGGCGGCGGTGATCTCGTAATCCTTCTCGACTGGCTTGGCGACGCGCAGCAGCACCGGCTTGCGCATATGCGCCTCGATCGTCGTGGCGAGCAATTTGAGCTCGGCGATCAGCGCGCCGCGCTCGGGGCGAGCGGCGCAGGCATCGTCGTAGCTGATGTCGATCGCCACCGGCAGCGCATTCTCGTCGCGCGGGACGAAGGTGTTGAACGCATTGGCCTGATCGATCGCGGGCTGGCAGAAGGAATAGACCAGCACCGCGCCGCGGCGCATCCCCGCCGCCTCGATCCCGCGCCAATTGGCCTCGAACGTCGGATCACGTTCGCGCGCGCCGCGCGTCGCCACCGCATAAGCGAAATCGGCGCCGCGCGCCGACACGGTGTTCCAGTCGATCGCGCCATCCTCGGCGCCGACATCGACCCCCTGGACCGGATAATGCTCGATCGACGGCTGCCAGCGTGTTGCATATTGCCAGCCCGCCACCCCGACGAGCGGCAACGACGCCGCGATCAGCACGAATCGCCCCAACCCCCACATTTTACCTTTAACCTTTGATGTGCAGTACGCAGATCAACGTGAACAGGCGGCGCGCGGTATCGAAATCGATTTCGATCTTCCCCGCCAGCCGCTCCTTGAGCAGCTCCGCCGCCTCGTTATGGATGGCGCGGCGCGCCATGTCGACCGTTTCGATCTGTTGCGCGGTCGATTGGCGGATCGCCTGGAAATAGCTGTCGCAGATCGCGAAATAATCGCGGATCGGGCGGCGGAAGCGCCCCATCGCGAGCACCAGGGTTTCGAGATGCGTGCCGTCCTCGCGGCGGATCCCCATCGCCAGCCGGCCTTCCTCCACCGCCAGCGACAGGCGGTAGGGGCCGGCATAGCCGTCGGCATGTTCGCGTTGCGGCGCGAAATAATTGCCCTCGATCAGATCGAAGATCGCGATCCGCCGCTCCTGCTCGATATCGGCCGAGCGCCACAGGATCGTGCGCTCGTCCAGCTCGACATCGATGATCCGCGGATCGGCCATTGTGGTTGCGATAGAGACGAACTCGGTCCGCGACAATCCGCCCCCGTTTTCCACAACTCATTCGGCGCAATGCGGTTGAGCCGCGCCGCAGGGGGCGTAGAAGGTGGCCAGATGGCCACGCTCGCTTTCAACCATGCCGCCCAGCCGGCCGAACCGATGCAACTCCCGCGCAACGTCGAGGCAGAGGCGGCGCTGCTCGGTGCGATGATGATCGACAACCGGCTGGCCGACGATATCGTCGACCGGATCGAGCCGGGGCATTTCTACGAGCCGCTCCACGGCCGCATCTTCGCCGCGATCAAGACGTTGCGCAGCAGCGACATGCTCGCCACCCCGGTGACCTTGCGCCCGATGTTCGAGGCGGACGAGGGGATGAAGGAGCTCGGCGGCCCGGCCTATCTCGCCAGCCTCACCGGATCGGGGGCGGGGCTGATCGGCGCGCGGCAGTTCGCGCAGCAGATCTACGATCTCGCGATGCTCCGCGCGTTGGTGACGGTGGGGCGGACCCTCGTCGATCGCGCGATGGATACCTCGGAGGAGGTCAATCCGCGCGCGCAGATCGAGGCGGCGGAGGAGGAATTGTTCAAGGTCGCCGCCGACGGCGGGGCGGAAAGCAGCGTCAAGACCTTCGTCCAGGCGACGACGATGGCAGTCAAGATGGCCGAACGCGCGCTCAATTCGGGGGGTAATCTCTCGGGCGTCACGACCGGGCTCGATTCGGTCAACGCCAAGATCGGCGGCATGCACCATTCGGATCTGATGATCCTCGCCGGCCGCCCCGGCATGGGCAAGACCTCGCTCGCCACCAATATCGCGTTCAACGCCGCGCGGCGCTGGATGCGCGACATGGAGGACGGGATTCCGCCGTCGCAGTCGGTGGGGGCGAAGGTCGCCTTCTTCAGCCTCGAAATGTCCGCCGACCAGCTCGCGACGCGTATCCTCGCCGAACAGTCGGGGATCAGCTCGGAGGCGCTGCGCATGGGCAAGATCAGCCGCGCCGAATTCGAGAAGCTGGCGACCGCCGCGGCCGAGCTCGAAAACCTGCCGCTGTTCATCGACGATACCGGCGGGCTCTCGATCGGCGCGCTCCACACCCGCGTCCGCCGGCTGCAGCGGCGGCACAATAATGAGATCGGGCTGGTGGTGGTCGATTACCTCCAGTTGCTCACCGGCAGCGGCAAATCGAGCGACGGCAATCGCGTCCAGGAAATCTCCGAGATTTCGCGCGGATTGAAGACGCTGGCGAAGGATCTCAACGTCCCGGTGCTGGCGCTGTCGCAGCTCAGCCGCGCGGTCGAACAGCGCGAGGACAAGCGCCCGCAGCTGTCCGACCTGCGCGAATCGGGCTCGATCGAGCAGGACGCCGATATGGTGTGGTTCGTGTTCCGCGAGGATTATTACGTCGCGCAGAAGGAGCCCAAGCGCCCGATGGAAGGCGACGACGGCAAGATCTTCGAAGACCATGCCAAATGGGCGACCGATATGGAGCGGGTGTTCGGCCTCGCCGAGCTGATCGTCGCCAAGCAGCGCCACGGCGCGACGGGCAAGGTGGTGCTGCGCTTCGACCCGACGATCACGCGGTTCAGCGATTACGCGGGGTATTGAGGCGGGGTTACTCCCCTCCTTCTTCTCCCCTCCCTGGAAGGGAGGGGTCGGGGGTGGGTTGCCCTCCGTATCGCGAGGCGCGAGCATGCGCCATGCCTCGCGTCCCTCCCGCGCTGACCTCCAAGGCTTGCGATCTGAGGAACAGCGCGACGGCCGAAGAACGCGCGTTGTGGGAACGCCTGCGCCACGCCCGCCCGCGCTTCACGCGACAGCTTCCGGTCGGGCGCTACATTCTTGATCTCGCTTGCCGTACAGCAAAGGTGGCCGTCGAAATCGACGGCAGCCAGCATATCGAAAACGCCGAACGCGACGCGGCGCGGACGGTCTTTCTCGAAAAGCTTGGCTGGCGGGTCATGCGGTTCTGGAACAGCGAGGTGCGGAAAAATCCCGACGGAGTCGCCGAGGCGATTCTGGCGAGCCTTGTCGATCCTCGCGGGCCTACCCACCCCCAACCCCTCCCTTCCAGGGAGGGGAGCAAGAAGGAAGGCAGCTAAATCAGAAAACCGGTTCCTCACCCGGCTTGGTCGGCAGGTGGATCCCGCATTCGACCTTGTCCCAGCCGCGCCAGCGGCCGGCGCGGGGGTCTTCGCCGGGGAGCACCTTCGACGTGCACGGCTTGCACCCGATCGACGGATAGCCGTCCGCCTCGAGCGGGTGATGCGGCAGATCGTGCGCGTCGAAATAGGCTTCGAGCCGCGCCTTGTCCCAATCCGCCAGCGGGTTGAGCTTCAGCCGCCCCTCGTCGATCTCGAACCGCGGCAGCGCCTTGCGGGTCTTCGACTGGAACCCCTTGCGCCCGGAGATCCATGCGTCGAACGGCGCCAGCGCGCGGCGCAGTGGCTCGACCTTGCGGATCTCGCAGCAGCCGTCGGGATCGTAGGACCAGCGCAGGCCATTGGCGTCCTTCGCCGCGAGGATGCGCGGATCGGGGCGATAGACGCGCAGATCGGTGAACCCCAGCCGCTCGGCGAGCTCGTCGCGATATTCCAGCGTCTCGCCGAACATCTTCTGCGTGTTGGTGAAGATCACCGGCACGTCGCGGTCGACCTGCGCGATCATGTGGAGCAGCACCGCGGATTCGGTGCCGAACGACGACACCGCCGCGACGCGCCCCTTGAGCTCGTTCGCGAGAAGATCGGCCAGCATGTCCTCGGTCGACACGCCGGCGAAACGCGCCTCATACGTCTCCGCGTCGCCGGCGGCGAACGCCGGCGTCACGTCGATCATGTCGAGCGCGCGCGCGGCATTAGCCATGCCGCAATTTCCACACCGGCACCGCCGCATCGGCCGCGGTCTGATAGCGGAAGGCGTAGCGATCGAGCGTCGCGCGCAGCACCTCGGGGTCGATCGGGGCATTGGGCGCGAAGCTGTCGAAGCCGCAGCGCCGCATATGATCCATCTGATCGACCAGCACGTCGCCGGTGGCGCGCAACTCGCCCTTATAGCCCGCCTCGCGCAGGATCTGCGCCGAGGAATAGCCGCGTCCGTCGCGGAAGCGCGGGAAATCGACCTCGATCAGCGAGATATGGTGGAGATGCGGCAACAGCAGCCGCACGTCCTCGCCCGCTTCCAGCCGCACCGCGGAGGAATTGGTCTGATCGAGGAAGGCGTCCAGCGTCACCGCCGGCTCCTCGGTCGGCTCGTCGTCGCGGAAGCGCAGGAAATCGTCAGCCATAAATTGCTTCCTTGAACGGTTCGAATCCGACGCGGCGATAGGTGTCGAGGAAACGCTCGCCCTCCTGCCGCACCGCGAGATATTTGTCGGTCACGCGCTCCACCGCATCGACGATCCCGTCCTCGTTGAAGCCGGGGCCGGTGATCTTGCCGAGGCTGGCGTCCTCCGCGCCCGATCCGCCGAGCAGGAGCTGGTAATTCTCGGTGCCCTTCCGGTCGACGCCGAGGATGCCGATGTGCCCGGCGTGGTGGTGGCCGCAGGCGTTGATGCAGCCGCTGATCTTGAGCTTCAATTCGCCCAGCTCGCGCTGCCGGCCGAGATCGGCGAAGCGATCGGCGATCTTCTGCGCGACGGGAATCGAGCGCGCATTGGCGAGGCTGCAATAATCGAGCCCGGGGCAGGCGATGATATCGCTGATCAGATCGAGGTTGGGCGTCGCCAGCCCCGCGTCGGCCAACGCGGTCCAAAGTTCATAAAGGTCACGCTTGCGAACGTGCGGCAACACGATGTTCTGCGCATGCGTCGCGCGCAGCTCGTCGAACGAATAGCGCTCGGCGAGGTCGGCGATCACGTCGATCTGCTCGGCCGAAACGTCGCCGGGGATGCCGCCGACGGGTTTCAGGCTGATGTTGACGATCGCATAGCCCGGCGCCTTGTGCGGCTTGACGTTCTGATCGACCCAGAGCGCGAAATCGGGATCGCTGCGATCGATCGCGTCGCTCAGCCCAGTCTCGAACGGCGGCGGGGCGAAATGCGTCGCGATCCGCTCGACCTCGACGAGCGGCACGTCCGAGGCATTGCCGAGGATATGCTGCCACTCGGCCTCGACCTGGCGGGTGAATTCCTCCTGCCCGAGATCGTGGACGAGGATCTTGATCCGCTGCTTGTGGATATTGTCGCGGCGGCCGTTGCGGTTCCACACGCGCAGCGCGGCTTCGAGATAGCTGAACAGATTGGCCGCGGGGAGGAACGGGCGGATCAACGGCGCGACGAACGGGGTACGCCCCATCCCGCCGCCGATATAGACTTCGAAGCCCAGCTCGCCCGCCGCGTTGCGCACCAGCTTCAGCCCGATGTCGTGGAGCCGGATCGCCGCGCGATCCTCGTCCGCGGCGGTCACCGCGATCTTGAACTTGCGGGGCAAGTAGCTGAATTCCGGGTGGAAAGTCGTCGCCTGCCGCAGCAATTCGGCCCAGGGGCGGGGATCGGCGATCTCGTCCGCCGCGGCGCCGGCATATTGATCCGACGACAGGTTGCGGATGCTCTCGCCCGACGTCTGGATCGCGTGCATCTCCACCGTCGCGAGATCGGCGAGGATATCGGGCGCGTCCTGCAGCTTGATCCAATTGTACTGGATGTTCTGCCGCGTGGTGAAATGGCCGTACCCGCGATCGTATTTGCGCGCGATATGCCCCAGCATCCGCATCTGCTTGCCGTTGAGTGTGCCGTAGGGGATCGCGACGCGCAGCATATAGGCGTGGAGCTGCAGATAGAGGCCGTTCTTGAGCCGCAGCGGCTTGAACTGATCCTCGGTGATCTGCCCGGCGAGCCGGCGGCGCACCTGATCGCGGAATTCGTCGACGCGCGCATCGACGATCGCCTGGTCATA
This sequence comes from Sphingomonas lycopersici, assembly GCF_026130605.1. Classification (GTDB taxonomy): domain Bacteria; phylum Pseudomonadota; class Alphaproteobacteria; order Sphingomonadales; family Sphingomonadaceae; genus Sphingomonas; species Sphingomonas lycopersici. The sequence goes on from NZ_JANFAU010000014.1 coordinate 24,260, forward strand.
TTGGTCGTATTTGTACATCCGATTTACTCCGTCATCCCGGCGGAAGCCGGGATCCAGAGACCCAGGCGGCGTCGATCGTGGCGCTGGATCCCGGCCTGCGCCGGGATGACGCGGGGGTTTGCGGCGGTGCTCATCATATCACCCAGCTTCCGGCATTGGGGTCGACCGGCTTGAGCGTCAGATCGGGGCGCACCGTCGGCCCGAGCGCGCGGATGCGATCCTTGATATGCGCCGGGCGCGGGCCGTCGGGGGTTTCCGTCGCGTCGATCACATAGGCACCGTTGACGCGCCGCGCGGCTTCCTCGGCACGCGCGATCGGCTCGCCCTGATCGGCGACATCGACCGCCTCCTCGACATGCCGCGACCAGCCGTCGCCGGTCCACCAGATCACGTCGCCGGTGGGCAGGTCGTTCCCGGTCAAAATCCTCACGCCAATGTCTCCGCTGTTTTGGCCCAACGCGCGAGCTTGTCGTCGGCGTCGCTCAATTCCACCACCTCGCCGACGACGATGATCGCCGGGCTCTCGACGTCTTCGCGCGCGACCATCGGGCCGAGATCGGCGAGCAGGGTCTTGAGCGCGCGCTGATCGGCGAAGGTGCCCTTTTCGAGCACCGCGACCGGCATGTCGGGGGCGACCCCGTCGGCCATCAATTTGTCGGCGATCTGCTCGGCGGTCGCGACGCCCATATAGATGACGAGCGTGCGGCCCTGCCCGGCGAGCCCCGACCAATCCTGCTCGGTCAGCCCCTTGCACTGGCCGGCGACGAAGCTGACCGCGCTCGCGTGATCGCGGTGGGTGAGCGGGAGCATCGCCGCCGCGGCGCAGCCCAAAGCGGCCGAGACGCCGGGGATCACCTCGACGGTGAGGCCCGCGGCGCGCACCGCCTCGACCTCCTCGCCGCCGCGGCCGAAGATGAACGGGTCGCCGCCCTTTAGCCGCACGACGACGCTGCCCGCCTTCACATGCGCGACGATCAGCGCGTTGATCGCTTCCTGCGGCAGGGTGTGGCGCGCACGGCGCTTGGCGACCGAGATGCGCTGTGCGGTCGCGGGCGCGAGATCGAGCACGCGCGGATCGATCAGCCCGTCGTGGACCACCACATCGGCCTGGCGCAGCGCCTCCGCCGCGCGCAGCGTGAGCAGCCCGGGATCGCCCGGGCCGGCACCGACAAGAATGACGCGACCGCGCGCGTCGGGATCGAGAAGGCTCGCCATAGTGCGAAGGCAGATGGCGATAAGCGCCGCGCGCGGCAACCGAGCGATGCTTGTCCCCGGCCTAGACCAGCTTTTCTCCACCCGCGAAGTGTTATATTCGGGTCGTACACTAGAGCCAAAAAGGGGATCCCCGCTTGCGTAAATTTCTTGCCGCCGTGCTTCTGGCCGGCACCGCCCTGGTTGCCGCGCCCGCGCTGGGCCAGGCCGTCCCGCCGCCGGCGCCGCAGCCGGGCGACGGGCCCGAAGACGCCAGGCTCAAGCAGCTGTTCCACGACAGCGACGAAGCGAACCTCAAGCGCAATCCGATCGAGGGCATCTTCCGCGGCGACCTGCGCTATGCCGCGCATCTCGGCGATTATCTGACCGAGGCGCATTATGCCGCCGAGCAGAAGGCGTTGGAGGACGATCTCGCCGCGCTCAAGCGGATCGACCGCGCCAAGCTGACGCATGTCGACCAGATCGCCTATGACGTGTTCCGCAACCAGAATGACATCGCGCTGCGCGGTTTCGCGCCCGATATCCTGACGCCGCAGAAGCTGCGCCCGATCGACCATTTCTTCGGCTTCCAGACCTTCTATCCCGATTTCGCCTCGGGGCAGGGGGCCGCGCCGTTCAAGACGTTGGTCGATTACGAGAACAACCTCACCCGCAACCGCGAATATGCCGAGACGCTCGATCGCGCGATCGGGCTGTTCCGCCAGGGCGAAAAGGCCAATATCGTCCAGCCCAAGCTGGTCGTGCGCAACATGATCGAGCAGTTCGACAATCTGATCAATCAGGGGGTCGAGGGATCGGTGTTCTACGCGCCCGTCAAGAAATTCCCCGACACGATTTCCGCCGCCGATCAGACGCGGCTGCGCGCCGCTTATGCCGCGCAGATCCACGACGTGCTGATCCCGGCGCATCAGAGGATGCGCGATTTCCTCGCCAATGATTATCTCGCGCATGCCCGCGACAGCGTCGGGCTGTCGGCGATGCCGGGCGGGGCCAAGCTCTACGATTATCTGATCGAATCGAACACGACGCTGCCGCTCAAGGCGGAGGACGTCCATCAGCTCGGCTTGCGCGAAGTGGCGCGGATCCGCGCCGAGATGGAGCAGCAGAAGACCAAGGTCGGCTTCAAGGGCAGCCTCGCCGATTTCTTCACCTTCCTGCGCACCGACAAGCAGTTCCAGCCGGCATCGGCCGAGCAGTTGCGCGAAGGCTATGAGGCGATCGGCAAGCGCGTCGATCTGCGGGTGCGCGAGCAATTCTCGCTGATCCCCAAGACCCCGCTCGAGATTCGCCCGGTGCCGGCCTATAAGGAAAAGACCGAAGCGGGCGGCTCATACAATTCGGGGACGCCGGACGGGTCGCGGCCCGGGATCTTCTACTACAACACCTATGATCTCCCCTCGCGCTATATGTGGGAGATGGAGACGCTCTACCTCCACGAGGCGGTGCCGGGGCATCATTTCCAGATCAGCATCGCGCAGGAAAATGCCGCGCTGCCGGCGTTCATGCGCTTCGGTGGCAACACAGCTTATGCCGAGGGCTGGGGGCTCTACGCCGAAAGCCTGTGGCACGATCTCGGGATGGAAACCGACGCCTATCAGCGGATGGGCGGGCTCAACGACGAGATGCTGCGCGCGATGCGGCTGGTGGTCGATACCGGGATCCACGCCAAGGGTTGGACCCGCGACCAGTCGATCCAGTATATGCTCGACAATTCGCCGATGGCGAAGACCGACGCCACCGCCGAGGTCGAACGCTATATCGCGATCCCGGGGCAGGCATTGGCCTATAAGATCGGGCAGCTCACCATTTCGCGGCTGAAGGCCAAGGCCAAGGCGGAGCTGGGTGCGCGCTTCGACCCGCGCGCCTTCCACGCGCAGGTGCTCGATACCGGCGCGCTGCCGATGCCGGTGCTCGAGGCGAAGATCGAGGCGTGGGTGAAGGCCGGCGGGAAGTAAGGTAACCCTCGCACTTCTTGCTCCCCTCCCTGGTGAAGGGAGGGCTAGGGGTGGGTGGGGATGAGGCGGCGCGGAACGGTATCCCCGCGGCCCAACCCACCCCCGACCCTTCCCTTGTTCAAGGGAGGGGCGCAGCGAAGAGGCTATGGCATCGTGCGCGAAATATGATCCACCCCGGCCTTCGCGGGGGTGGTAGTCCGCTCCTTGTAGAGCAGGAGCACAACGGGCGGCTCAACCTGCCCCGATCGAACGCCCGACGTTCCCGCCCCTAGCGCCGGAACAGTCCGCCGAGCACCCCGCGCACCACGCTGCCGATAATCCCGCCGCCCGACGACGACCGGCTGCTCCCGCCGAACACCTGTTTGCCAATCTCATTGGCGACCTGCCGCCCGATCGACGAACTCGCCGCGCGGGTGGCGGAGGTGATTGCCTTGTTCCACGGCGAATTGGCCGCCTCGCGCTCGGCGGCGATGCGCGCGCGTTCGGCTTCCTTCGCCGCCTGCGCATCCTGCTTGGCCTGTAGCGCCGCGGCCTTTTCGGCATCGTCCTGCGCGCGCGCGGCGGCCGCAGCGGCGGCGGCTTCGGCGGTCTTGGCGGCGAGCAGTTCGTGCGCCGATTCGCGGTTGACCAACGTGTCGTATTTCGCGCCGACCGCGTCGGTCTCGACCAGCACCTTGCGCTCGTCGGGGGTGATCGGGCCGACCCGGCTCGCCGGCGGGCGGATCAAGGTACGCTCGACCGGGGAGGGCGCGCCGTCGGGCTGGAGCAGCGAGACGAGCGCCTCGCCCACCTTCAGCTCGGTGATCGCGGTGGCGACATCGACCCCGGGGTTGGCGCGGAAAGTCTGCGCCGCCGATTTCACCGCCGCCTGATCGCGCGGGGTGAAGGCGCGCAACGCGTGCTGGACGCGGTTGCCGAGCTGCCCGGCGATCGTATCGGGGACGTCGATCGGGTTCTGGGTGATGAAATAGACCCCGACGCCCTTCGACCGGATCAGCCGCACGACCTGTTCGACCTTGTCGAGCAGCGCCTTGGGCGCCTCGTCGAACAGCAGATGCGCCTCGTCGAAGAAGAAGCACAATTTGGGTTTGTCGGGATCGCCGACCTCCGGAAGATGCTCGAACAATTCGCTCATCAGCCACAACAGGAAGGTCGAATAGAGCTTGGGGCTCGCCATCAATTTATCGGCGGCGAGGATGTTGACGATGCCGCGCCCCTTGTCGTCGGTGCGTAGAAAATCGTCCATGTCGAGCGCGGGTTCGCCGAAGAAATGCTCAGCCCCCTGGCTGCGCAGCTGGAGCAGCGAGCGCTGGATCGCGCCGACCGATTGTTTGGAGACATTGCCGTAGGTGGTGGTCAGCTCGTCGGCGCGCTCGGCGCAATTGGCGAGCATCGACTGCAGATCGTCGAGGTCGAGCAGCAGCAGCCCTTCCTTGTCGGCGACGTGGAAGGCGATCGTCAGCACGCCCTCCTGCACCTCGTTCAGGTCCATCAGCCGCGCGAGCAGCAGCGGCCCCATCTCGCTGACGGTGGTGCGGATCGCATGACCCTGCTCGCCGTAGAGATCCCAGAATTGCACCGGATTGTCGGCATAATGCCAGTCGGTCAGCCCGATCTCGGCGGCGCGCTGGGCGAACGCCTCGTGGGTCTTGGCTTGCGGTGATCCGGCCATCGCGATCCCGGCGAGATCGCCCTTCACGTCGGCGACGAAACACGGGATGCCTTGCGCCGACAGCCCCTCGATGATGCCCTGGATCGTCACCGTCTTGCCGGTGCCGGTGGCGCCCGCGATCAGCCCGTGGCGGTTGGCGCGCTTCAATTGCAGTACCTGCGGGTTCGCGCCCCCACTGCCGGCGCCGATCAATATGCCGTCGGTCATGCTCACTCCCGGGAAAACCAGTGCTGGGAAAAGACTATAGCATTGGACGAGAAATATAAGCCGTTTGCGCGGGCCGCGATCGGGATTCTGCAACCCCCGTCATCCCGGCCCTGGCCACCGGAGGTAAGTGCAAGGCGAGAGATTCTGACGCGCCGTCTGTTGGCGCGAGATTTCCTCTCCGCCGTTCGCCCTGGGCTTGTCGAACGGCGTCCCGCCGCCCGAGCGTTGGGGCCGCCCTTCGACAGGCTCAGGGCGAACGGAAGATGTTGCGCACGATGGACCCCGGCTCAAGCATGTCCTGAGCGCCTGCCGTGGCAGGCAGTCGAAGGGACAGGGTGACGGGCAGGCCTGCCGCTCGCCCGCCCCAAACGAAAAGGGCGCCGCGCGGTGGGTCCGCGCGACGCCCTCTCATCCGTTTGAACCCCGGATTACTTGATCTTGACCGCGATGAACGCGCCGGGGTTGCGCCCGCGCACGACCATCAGCAGCACCTGCGGCCGCCCGGCGGCCTTCGCCGCCTGCACCCCGCGCGCCAGATCGGCGGCGGTGCGCACCGGCGTGCCGTTGATCGCCGAGACCACGTCGCCGCGGCGCAGCTTCTGCCCCGCGTCGCTCGACGGATCGACCTGGCTGATGACCACGCCCTGCACGGTCGAATCGACCCCGATCTGCCGCGCGATCGCCGCGGTGAGCGGCTGAACGGTGAGGCCGATCGCGTTGGACGGCGCCTGCTGCTGCTGGCCCGACTGATCGTCGTCGTCATCGGCCGAGAAATCGTCCCCGCTGCCGCTGGTGGCGGCGAGCTGGTCCTCCGGCGGGCGCGTCGCGACGGTGACATTGGCCGAGGTCGGCTTGCCGTCGCGGATGATGTCGAGCCGCGCGGTCGAGCCGGGGGTGACGCTGGCGATGAGGTAGGACAAGGTGTTGTCCGGGGTCACCGCGGTGCCGTTGACCTTGGTCACCACGTCGCCGGCGCGCAGCCCGGCCTTGGCCGCCGGGCCGTTCGGCTCGACGCGGCCGATGATCTCGCCCGAATTCTTGGGCAGCCCCAATGCGGCGGCGATATCGTCGGTCACCGGCTGGATGCCGACGCCGAGATAGCCGCGCTTGACCGTGCCGCCCTTCATCAGCGTATCGATGATCGGTCTCGCTTCCTCCGCCGGAATCGCAAACCCGATGCCGATATTGCCGCCGGACTGCGAGAAGATCTGCGAATTGATGCCGATCACATTGCCGTTCATGTCGAACATCGGGCCGCCCGAATTGCCCTGGTTGATCGACGCGTCGGTCTGGATGAAGCGATCGTTGGCGCCCTGCCCGGTGACGCGGTGGACGGCGGAGATGATCCCCGCGGTGACGGTGCCGCCGAGCCCGAAGGGATTGCCGATCGCAATCACCCAGTCGCCGACCCGGGCATGCGCCGAATCGCCCCAGCGGACGAACGGCAGCGGGCCGGGGGCGTTGATCTTGAGCAATGCGAGGTCGGATGCGGTGTCGCGGCCGATCAGCTTGGCGACATATTCCTTGCGATCGGGCAGCGTCACGCGGATCGAGGTGACCACCGCGCCGCGCATTCCCGCGGCGACGACGTGATTGTTGGTGACGATATAGCCGTCGGGCGAGATGATGAAGCCCGAGCCGAGTGACTGCGCCTCGCGCGTCACCGGCGCGCCGCCGCGGCCACCGCCGCCGAACTGGCCGAACAGATCGCCGAACGGCGTGCCTGCGAAGGGATTGGTCGGCTGCTGGAGCGTGACCTTCTGATCGGTGGAGATATTGACTACCGCCGGCTGGAGCCGCGCGACCATGTCGGCGAAGCTCATCGGTGCGCCGGCGCGCGGCGCGGTGGCGGTGATTGCGCCCGGCTCGTTCTGCGCCTGCTGCGCGATCGCGGGGCGCTGCAGCGTCAGCGAGGCGGCAGTGCCGCCGAGGAGGAGGGCGCCAGTAAGGGCGTAAGCGTAGCGCACGGTCTTCATGTTCCTCTCAATCACCCGGCATCGGCCGGGCGCGTTTCAATGGCCTTTCGCCGATGAACGACGATTGAATATGAACGATCCGAAAGCTGGGCGGTTTTTCGGCGCCCGCCCAGCCTGCCGGATCATTTCCCGCGACCTTCGAATTCCTTTAGATAGGCGTTGTCGCGTGACATCAGGATCGTCGTCGCGCCTTCGGGTGAAGGCCCGCCGTCCGCCCCGAAGGTATGACGATAGGACTGCATGGCACGATAGAAGTTATAGAAATCGGCATCCTTGCTGAACGCGTCGGCATAGACGCGCGCCGCGGTGGCATCGGCCTCGGCGCGGACGATCTGCGCCTGTTTCTGCCCCTGCGCACGGATCGTGTTCGCCTCCTGCTGGCGCGCGGTGCGCATCGATTGCAGCGCGCTTTCGAGCGGGCTGCCCTCGGGCAGATCGGCGTGCTTGATCCGCACGTCGACGATCTGGACGCCATATTGCTTGGCATTGCGCTGGAGCGAATCCTGGATCGCGTCCATCACCTTGCCGCGCTCGGGCGTCAGCAGCGAGGAGAAGGGCACCTTGCCCAGCTCGTTGCGCAGCGCATTGCCGAGCAGCGGGCGGAGCTGATCGGCGACTCGCTCCTCAGTGGCGGAGGTCGAGCCCGTCGAGGTCACCGCCTTCAGCGGATCGACGATGCGGAAACGCGCGAAGGCGTCGACGTTGAGCCGCAGCTGATCGGTCGACAGCACGAGCGTATTGTCGAGATCGGCGTCGAGCACGCGCTTGTCGACCCACACGATCTTGTCGATGAACGGGATGCGCATGATCACCCCGGCGCCGGTGCGGCCGATCACTTGCCCCGGCTGCCATTGGTTGATCGTCGTCACCGGATTTTCGAAGCGCAGGATCACCGCCTGCTTGGTTTCGGGGACGATCGCGAAGGTCGCGGCGGCGACGATCGCCACCCCCAGCGCCGCGAAGCCGATCGTCACGGGGTTACGCAACACGTTCATTTCTGCGCTCCCTGCGCCTGCTGTTGCGGCGCGGGTTGCCCGGCCTGGACGTCGGGCAGCTTGCGCATCTTGTCGAGCGGCAGCCACGGCGAGACGCCGGGGGTTTCCACGATCACCTTGTCGGTCTTGGCGAGCACCGCCTCCATCGTCTCGTAATACATGCGGCGGCGGGTCACCTCTGGCGCAAGCTTATATTGTTCGTAGACCTTGTCGAATGCAGCGGCCTCGCCCTGCGCATGCGCGATGATCTGCTGCGAATAGGAACGCGCATTGTTGAGATTGGCGACCGCTTCCTGCTGCGCGGCGGTGACGGCGTTGAAATCGTCGACCAGGCTGGCGGGGGCGGAGGCCTGCTTGATCGACACGCCCTGAACGCGCACCCCGGCCTGATAATCGTCGAGCACCTGCTGCATCGCGCGGGTGACGCGCGCCTCGATCTGGGTGCGGCCGGCGCCGATCGCGTCGTTGAGCGTCGTCGTCGCGACCACCGCGCGCATCGCGCTTTCGGCGGTGGCGCGGACGGTTTCCTCGGGATCCTTGATCTCGAATACGAAGTCGCGCGGATTTTCCACCCGCCAGCGCACCGTATAGGCAAGGTCGATGATGTTGCGATCGCCGGTGAGGACGTTCTCGCCGCCCTCGCGCGGGAAATCGTCGTTGCGCACCTGCTCGACGTCGACCTTCTCGACGTCGACGATCGGCGCGGGGAGGGTCAGGCGGATGCCCGGTTCGAGGATTCCCGAATAGCGCCCGAAATAGGTGACGACCCCGCGCTGCTGCGGCCCGATCTGGTGGATCGAGGTGAACAGCACCCACGCTGCGACGATCAGCCCGACGCCGATCAGCCACAGGTTGCGCGCGTTGATCCCGGCCGGGAGCTGCGGCCCGCCGCCGTTGCCGCCGCCGCCATAGCTGCCGCGCGCCCGCTTGAGGAATTCGTCGAGCGCGGTCGGCCGCTGCCCGGTCTTGCGTCCGCCCGGCGGGACCGCCCAGGGATTGCGCGGCCCGCTCTTGTCGTCGTCGCCGCCCGAGCCCCACGGGCCGCCGGGTGTTTCGTTCATCAGGATGGAGGGGCGCCTGAACCAGCGCGGCAAGGTGATCATTCCTCCCTTATAGGAAGGGTATTCACGAAAAACAGTGCCAAGCGCGCACTTCATCCGTATCGCGGCGCAATGGACGAGCAAGATGTGAAGAATGCGGTGGCCGCGGTCGCCGGCGCGCGCGCCACGGTGAAGGTCGACGGCGCGCGGATCGGGGTGGTGGTCGACGCCACCGGGCTGGACGCCAAGGCGCGCGATGCGCTGGAGACGGCGGTGACGATGGCGGCGAGCGCGCCGGGGCGCGAGGTGCGCGTGGTGGTTACCGCCGAACGTCCGCGCCGCCGCACGATCGCGGTGGCGAGCGGCAAGGGCGGGGTCGGCAAATCGACCGTCTCGGCCAATCTCGCGATCGCATTGTCGCAGATCGGGCGGCGCGTCGGGCTGGTCGATGCCGATATCTACGGCCCGTCGCAGCCGCGGCTGCTCGGGGTCGAAGGGACGCGGCCCGAGGCGAAGGACAAGGTGCTGCTGCCGGTCCAGACCCCGTTCGGCGTGCCCTTGCTGTCGATGGGGCAGCTCGTCGCGCCGGGCAAGGCGATCGCGTGGCGCGGGCCGATGACCGCGGGCGCTTTGGGGCAATTGATGGATGCCGAATGGGGCGTCGCCGACACGCTGGTCGTCGATCTGCCGCCGGGTACGGGCGACGTCCAGCTGACGATGATCCAGAAGCATCGTCCGGCGGGCGCGGTGATCGTCTGCACCCCGCAGGATCTGGCGCTGATCGACGCCACCCGCGCGATCGACCTGTTCGAGCAGGCCGGGGTGCCGATCATCGGGGTGATCGAGAATATGGCGGGCTATGCCTGCCCGCATTGCGGCGAGGTTTCCGATCCCTTCGGTTGCGGCGGGGCGGAGGCGGCGGCCAAGGCGCGCGGGGTGCCGTTCCTCGGGCGGGTGCCGCTCGACATCGCGATCCGCCGCGCGTCGGACGCCGGCGATCCACCCGCCGCCGATCCCGCCGACCGCACATTCCGTCCCATTGCGGAACAGGTGGTGCGATGGCTCGAAGGCGGCGCGGAAACCCCGGGCGGCGTGGAACGTTGATATTCCACCGGTCGTGCTGGCGCCTCGCGCGTCGGCACGAGCGGACCAGTTTCGAATCCTTCGCTCCGGGTTAAGAGACGTCATACAAAGGGTTTAGAAAAGGAGGCGTTTCTTGCCGTTGAGCGATCCCGCCGCGATCAAGGCATTGCTGGAGGAAACGCGCACGATCGCGATGATCGGCGCGTCGGATCGGCCGAACCGCCCGTCTTATGGCGTGATGGCGCGGCTTCAGCAGCACGGCTATCGCGTCATCCCGGTAAATCCGCAGATCACCGGGGAGCATGTCCACGGCGAATATGTCTTCCGCGAGCTGGCGCAGATCGGCGAGCCGATCGATATGGTCGATATCTTCCGCCGCTCGGACGCCGCCGGCGAAGCGGTGGATGCGGCGATCGCCTGCGGCGCCAAGGCGGTATGGCTGCAGCTCGGCGTGATCGACGAAGCGGCCGCGGCGCGCGCCGAAGCCGCCGGGCTCAAGGTGGTGATGGATCGCTGCCCGGCGATCGAAATCCCCCGGCTCGGCGTCGCACCGATCGGATAGGTCCTCGCCACGCTCCCTTCTCCTCTTCCTTGAACAAGCGAGGGGAGAAGGGAGAAACGGGCGAGCAAGAGGAGGATTCCTCTCGGCCCGACTTGCGCATAAGAAGCGCGGATACGGGCAAGGGAGGGACGGGGTGATCGCAATACCGGAACGGGCGCCGCCGGTGCGGCGGCGGTGGTATGCGCATCTCTATCTGCAGGTGCTGGTGGCGATCGCCGCCGGGGTGACGCTTGGGCATTTCTGGCCCGAAACCGGCGCGGCGATGAAGCCGCTCGGCGACGGGTTCATCAAATTGGTCAAGATGATCATCGCCCCGGTGATCTTCCTCACGATCGTCACCGGGATCGCCGGGATGCGCGATCTGCGCGCGGTGGGGCGGGTCGCGGGGCGCGCCTTCGCCTATTTTCTCACCTTTTCCACCCTCGCGCTGATCGTCGGGCTGATCGTCGCCAATGTCGTCCGCCCCGGCGCGGGGCTGCATATCGATCCCGCGACGCTCGATAGCGCCAAGGTCGCCGATTATGCCGCCAAGGCGCATGAGACGAGCGTCACCGGCTTTCTGATGGGGGTGATCCCCGACAGTTTCCTGTCCGCTTTGGCCTCGGGCGATATCCTCCAGACATTGTTCGTCGCGATCCTGTTCGGAATCGGGCTGGCGACGATCGGCGAGCGCGGCGAGCGCGTCGTCTCGCTGCTCGAGGACGTGTCGGCGGCGGTGTTCCGCATCGTCGCGATCCTGATGAAGGCGGCGCCGGTCGGCGCGTTCGGCGCGATGGCGTTCACGATCGGCAAATATGGCGTCGGGACGCTTGCCAATCTCGCCTTTCTGGTCGGCACCTTCTACCTCACCTCGCTCTTGTTCGTGCTGGTGGTGCTCGGCGCGGTCGCGCGATTGTGCGGCTTCTCGATCCTGCGGCTGATCGCCTATCTCAAGGCCGAGCTACTGCTGGTACTCGGCACCTCCTCGTCGGAAAGCGCGCTGCCGCTGCTGATCGAGAAGATGGAGCGCGCCGGCTGCCCCAAATCGGTCGTCGGGCTGGTCGTGCCGACGGGGTATAGCTTCAACCTAGACGGCACCAATATCTATATGACGCTGGCGGCGCTGTTCATCGCACAGGCGCTCGATGTGCATTTGACGCTGGGGCAGGAATTGCTGCTGCTCGGCGTCGCGATGCTGTCGTCGAAGGGCGCCGCGGGGGTGACCGGGGCGGGGTTCATCACGCTCGCCGCGACGCTCTCAATCGTCCCCTCGGTGCCGGTCGCGGGGATGGCGCTGATCCTCGGGGTCGATCGCTTCATGAGCGAATGCCGCAGCCTGACCAATTTCATCGGCAATGCCGTCGCGACCGTGGTGGTGTCGCGCTGGGAGGGCAAGCTGGATCATGCCGCGCTCGATGCGGCGTTGGGGAAAGTATAGCCCTTCTTCACCGTCATGCCGGGCTCGACCCGGCATCCAGGGTCACAAGGGATGTCGTGCGCGGCTCTGGATGCCGGATCAAGTCCGGCATGACGAGCATAAAGAGCGGCGGCCCCGTCAGCCCGCCACCAGCAGCCCGTGATGCTTCTTGCCGGCCGAGATACGGATCGGCTCGGCGCCCGGGGTCACCGTCGCGGCTTCGTCGGCGACCTTTTCACCGCCGACCCGCGCGCCGCCCTGCTTGATCAGCCGCCGCGCCTCGCCCTTCGACGCGCAGAAACCCAGCGCCACCAAAGCATCGACCAAGGGCACCGCCCCCGCTGCGGCGAAGGTCGGGAGCGCATCGCCGCTCGCGCCCTCCTCGAAGGTGCGCCGCGCGGTCTCCGCCGCCTGCTCGGCCGCCTCGCGCCCGCGGCACATTGCGGTCGCCTCATTGGCGAGCACCTTTTTCGCCTCGTTGATCTCGGCGCCTTCGAGCGCCTCGAGCCGTGCGATCTCGTCGAGCGGGAGATCGGTGAATAGCCGAAGAAAACGCCCGACGTCGCGGTCGTCGGTGTTGCGCCAGAATTGCCAGTAATCGAAATGCGGCAGCTGATCCTCGTGGAGCCACACCGCGCCCGACATGGTCTTGCCCATCTTGCCGCCGTCGGCGGTGGTGATCAGCGGGGTGGTGATGCCGAACACCTCGGTCCCGTCCATCCGCCGCGCCAGTTCGACGCCGTTGACGATATTGCCCCATTGGTCGCTGCCGCCCATCTGCAACCGGCAGCCGTGGCGCTGCGCCAGCTCGCGGAAGTCATAGGCCTGCAGGATCATGTAGTTGAATTCGAGGAAGGACAGCGATTGCTCGCGATCGAGCCGGAGCTTGACCGAATCGAACGACAGCATCCGGTTGACCGAGAAATGCTGCCCCACTTCGCGCAGAAACGGGATATATTCGAGCGCGTCGAGCCATTCGGCATTGTCGAGCATGATCGCGTCGGACGCGCCCCCCGTTTCACCTTCTGGGCCGAAGGTCAGGAAGCGTTCGAAGATGCGCTTGATCGAGGCGACATTGGCCTTGATCCCGTCCTCGGCGAGCAATTTGCGCGCCTCGTCCTTGAAGCTCGGGTCGCCGATCTTGCCGGTGCCGCCGCCCATCAGCACGATCGGCTTGTGCCCGGTCTGCTGGAGCCGGCGGAGCAGCATGATCTGCACCAGGCTGCCGACGTGGAGCGAGGGCGCGGTGGGATCGAAGCCGATATAGCCCGGCACCACTTCCCTGAGCGCCAGCGCGTCGAGCGCGGCGGCGTCGGTCATCTGGTGGACATAGCCGCGCTCAACGAGCAGGCGGACGAGGTCGGACTTGGCTTCGGTCATAATGAGTGGCGCGTTACACGCACCTCACGGGCGCGGCAATTGCGTGAGCGGATCGATCGGCGCGCGGCCCTTGCGCAACTCGAAATGCAGCTCGGGGCGGTCGGCGAAGCCGCTCGCGCCCGACAAGGCGATCGTCTGGCCCTTCTTCACCGCCTGCCCGCGCTGGACGAGCAGTTTCGAGGCGTGGCCGTAGACGCTGGTCCAGCCCTCGCCGTGCTTGATGATCACCAGCCCGCCCAGCGCCGCGATCGCCTCGCCGGCATAAGCGACGGTGCCGTCGGCGGTGGCGCGCACGGGAGTATTGTGCGGCACGCCGATCTCGACCCCGTCGTTGCGCTCGCCGCTCGCGCCGGTGCCGAAATGCTTCACCACCTGCCCGTCGACCGGCCACATGAAGCGCCCCGGCGGGATGCGCGGCGCGGCGACCGCGGCGCTCGGCGGGAGCACGCGGCGCGGGCTGGCGGTCGGCGCGGCCGGGCGTTGGTTCTGCGCGATCGCAGGCTCGCCGCCGGTGATGATATCGTCGATATCGAGCTGGAAGGCGGCGGCGCGCTCGGCCGCGCTCGACCCACGCGCGCTGCTGCCAGGGATCAGGATGCGCTGGCCGGTGCGCAGCACATAGGGCTCGGTGAGATAATTGGCCGCCACGATCCGCGACCATTCGACCCCATAAGCGCGTGCGATCGCGATCCCGGTCTGCCCCTGCCGGACGAGATGATAGCGCCCGGCGGGGATCGTCAGCCGCTGCCCGGCGCGGATCGTATAGGGGGGCTCGATGCCGTTGGCGCCGGCGATCACGGTGATCCCCGCGCCGGTACGGTCGGCGACCTCGCCCAGTGTATCGCCGGGGCGCACGACATAGCTTTGCGCGGGGACGTCGCGCGCATCGGCCTCGGCGCCGCGCGTCTCCCACGCCGGGCGCGGCGCGGGGAGCTGCTCGACGCGGCGCGCCGGCGGCGGCAAGGGCTGCTGGCGCTGCGGCGGGGGCGGCGGATAATCGGCGCGGCGTGGTGGTGGCGGCGCCGGCCGATAGGGCGGGGCGACTTGCGGAATGCAGGCGGAAAGCAGCAGTCCCGGCAGCAGGCAGGTCGCCACCGCGCTCAGCCGCCGCATCGCCAACCTCCTACACAAGCCTACAGATACGCGTTCGCCAGCGCTTGTAGCGAGGCGTCGTGCGTCAGGTCCAGATGGAGCGGGGTTACCGTGACATAGCCGTCGGCGACCGCCGCCAGATCGGTGCCCGGCACCAAGGCGTGTTCGGTCCGCCCGAGCGACAGCCAGTAATAAGGAAAGCCGCGCGGATCGGTGCGCGGTTCGAGCCGGGCGCGGCCGTAATCGCGCATCCCCTGCCGCACGACGCGGACGCCCTGCACCGCCTCCGGGTCGATCGGCGGGAAATTGACGTTGATCACCGTCCCCGGGGTCCAGCGCGCGTCGATCAGCGGGCGCAGCACGCGCTCGCCCCAGCTTTCGGCGGTGGCGAACGACACCTCGTCGCCCATCCCGGTGGCGGCATAGCGCTGGCTTAGCGCGATCGACGGGATACCTGCCATCGCCCCTTCCATCGCCGCCGCGACGGTGCCCGAATACATCACGTCCTCGGCGAGATTGGCGCCGCGATTGACCCCTGAGAGGATCAGATCGGGTTTCGCCGGCATCAACTCGGTCAGTGCCATCAGCACCGCGTCGGTCGGCGTTCCCGACACCGCGAACCGCCGCTCGTCGAACCGCCGCACCCGCAACGGGCGCGACAAAGTGAGCGAGCGCCCCGCGCCCGATTGTTCCTCCGCCGGGGCGACGACCCAGATATCGTCGGAAAGGGCACGCGCGATCGTCTCCAGCACCGCGAGGCCGGGGGCGTGGATGCCGTCGTCGTTGCTCAGCAGGATGCGCATGATTCGGGCGTCACCTCGAAAGTTCGGTCATTCCCGCCTCCGCGGGAATGACGATGAAGGGGGAAAGGCGGGGAGCAAATCAGCGCGGCTCGAGCCGGTTGACCCCGCCGAGATAGGGCTGGAGCACGTCCGGCACCCACACCGATCCGTCTTCCTGCTGATAATTCTCGAGAATCGCGACGATCATCCGGCCGACCACCAGCCCCGAGCCGTTGAGCGTGTGGACGAAACGCGTCGCCTTCTCGCCATCCGGGCGATACCGCGCGTTCATCCGCCGTGCCTGGAAATCGGTGCAGGTGGAGCAGGACGAAATCTCGCGATAGCGCTTCTGCCCCGGCAGCCACACTTCGAGGTCATAGGTGCGCGCCGCGGTGAACCCCATGTCCCCGGTGCACAATTTCATCCGGCGGAACGGCAGCCCGAGCCGGGTCAGCACATCCTCTGCCGCTGCGGTCATCCGCTCATGCTCCGCCTCGGACTGTTCGGGCGGGACGATCGAGACCATCTCGGCCTTTTCGAACTGATGCTGGCGGATGAACCCGCGCGTGTCGCGCCCCGCCGCCCCCGCTTCGGAGCGGAAGCAGGGGGTGAGCGCGGTGAAGCGCAGCGGGAGGTCGTCGGCGGCGAGGATGCGCTCGCGGACGATATTGGTCAGGCTCACCTCGGCGGTGGGGATCAGCCAGCGGCCGTCGGTCGTCTCGAACAGATCCTCGGCGAATTTGGGGAGCTGCCCGGTGCCGAACATCGTCTCGCTGCGCACGAGCAGCGGCGGCGCGACTTCCTCATAGCCGTGCTCGCGGGTCAGCGTATCGAGCCCGAACTGGCCGAGCGCGCGGTTGAGCTTCGCCATCTGCCCGCGCACCAGCGTGAAGCGCGCGCCGGCGATCAGCGCGCCGGTCTCGAAATCGAGCCCCAGCGCGGGGCCGATCGCGTCATGTTCCTTCACCTCGAACGCGAAGTCGCGGCGCGTGCCGCGTTCGTGGACGAGCTGATTGTCATCCTCGTCGGCGCCGGTCGGCACGTCGGGCAGCGGGATATTGGGCAGCGCGGCGAGCAGATCGTCGAGCTCGGTGCCGAGCCGCGCTTCCTCCGCTTCGAGTTCGGGCAGCCGCTGCTTGAGCGCGGCGACTTCGGCCATCAGCGCGGTGGCGGTCGCCTCGTCCTTCGAAGCTTTGGCGGCACCGATCGCCTTCGAGGCTTCGTTGCGGCGCGCCTGGCCGGTCTGCAATTCGGTGATCGTCTCGCGCCGGCGACGATCGAGGTCGAGGATCGCGGCGCTCTCCGCCTCTTTGCCGCGCTTCGCCATCGCGGCATCGAAATCGGAAGGATTCTCTCGGATCAGACGGATATCGTGCATCCCCGCGCTATGGCGGGGGCAGTGAGGGGAGGCAAGCGGGGTTAGGCCTGCGCGGCCTTGCGCCCCCACCGTCGCCGCGCGACGAGCGCCGCCGCGGCCGCGCCGAACAGCAGGACCATCGGCGGCGCGGGCACCGGCGTCGGGTTGCCGCTGCTCGATCCGCTGCTGCCGGTCGAGCTCCATCCGCCCGACGAGCTGCTGCTCGATGACGTCGAGGATGAGGACGACGTCGACGACGAGGTGGAGGATGACGTGGACGACGAGGTCGACGACGAGGTGGAGGTGGAAACGTTCCCGCTCGACGACGACGTGCTGCTGACGTTGCCGCTCGACGTGGAAGATGTGCTGCTCACCCCGCCGGTCGAGCTTGAGGTGGATGACCCGCCCGTCGAGGAGGAGGTCGACGACCCGCCGGTGGAGGAGGAGGTCGACGATCCGCCCGATCCCCCCGACGAGGTCGAGCTCGAGGTCGATCCGCCGCTGGTGCTGGAGGTGGAGGAGACCACGATCCCGCTCGATCCGCCGCCGCTGCCGCCGAAGAAGCCGCCGGCGAAGAAGCCGCCGCCGAACCCGCCCCAGCCGCCGCTGCCGCCGTATACCACCGGCGGGGTGGAGGGGGTGCTGGTCTCGATGATCGGCGCGGCCGGCAACACCATCGGGGCGGATTGCATCGCCACCGGGATGTCGGCCACCGGCGGGCAAGCGGGCACCGGGCGCGCGCGCGCCATCGGCAACACCCGCTCGACCGGGCGCCGCACCGGCTTGCGCGCCACCTTCTTCTTGCTGAACTCGGTGCGCGGCTTGGCATTTTCGGCAACGTGAACCGCGCCGCCCCCGATCAGCGCGCCGCCTGCCGTGCACGCCGCAAGTTTCACCAAGGCCATCCGCACTGACATGGTTCTTCTCTCTATCTTCCCGGCGAAGAACGGTCGCCGCGCTCCCCATTACGCACGATGTGCGCGCCGTGCTTGCCCGCAAAGTGCAAAGCAAAGGTTTAAGTGCAAGCGCGATAACCATGATTAACCGCGTATTTGTGCAACACTAGGCGGCAAACGCGCCGAGCGGTTGGTAAACGTTTCAATGCGAGACAGTTTCGGCTGCGCAACAGCCGGTTCAGCGCCGCGAAAGGCACACGGTGGCAGGGATGATCGCGTGATGATCTATGGTCGCTTGTTTGCGGTCCGGCACCCGATTATAGGCGCGCCACGGACAACGCGCAGTGGAGCAAAGGGCCTGCGCGGACGGGGAGAAGCTTGATGGCGACCGCGTATGAACGAATGGAGGACGGCGGCAGCAGTCCGAACGCCTCCAACGACTCAGATGGCTATCGACCGCACCCTGACGAACCCTTCATGTGTGAGCGGCAACAGGCTTATTTTCGTGCTAAGTTGCTCAATTGGAAGGAAGCGATCCTGCGCGAGTCGCAGGGCACGCTGTCGCAGCTGCAGGTCGATTCGCTGCGTGAGGCCGATCTCAACGATCGCGCGTCGAGCGAGACCGACTGGTCGATCGAGCTGCGCACGCGGGATCGGCAGCGCAAGCTGATTTCCAAGATCGAGGCGGCGTTGCGTCGGCTCGACGAGGGCGAATATGGCTATTGCGAAGTGACCGGCGAGCCGATCAGCCTGGGGCGGCTGGAGGCGCGGCCGATCGCGACGATGACGGTCGAGGCGCAGGAACAGCATGAGCGCCAGGAAAAGGTCTCGCGCGAAGATTGAACGCGCGATAGTGAGCGTGTTTGCAATTCCGCAAGATTTGGCGACGTATTGACGTGACGATGAAGCATTTCGGCAAGAATGTCTTTGCCGACGCGAAACCCGCGGACGGCAGCCGGCGAGGGCGCGAGAGCGTCCACGTCGCCGCCCGTCTGCGCATCGTCGGTGCTGCGAGCGCGATGAAGGTCGGCATCCGTAACGTTTCGGCAGGCGGGCTGATGGCCGAGCTGCCGCGCGCGATCGCCCCCGATGCAGCGATCGAGGTCGAGCTGGCCGGGATCGGCTGGGTCTCCGGCCGCGTCGCGTGGCAGACCGCGGGGCGCGTCGGCGTCGCCTTCGATCAGGAAATCGATCCGGTGCAACTGGTCGCGGAAGAGGCCGGCGGGAAGTAACGCCGCGCCGCGCGACGTGCCGAGCTTACGCTAACCCCTCTCCGTTCGTGCGAATGGGTTATTGCGCTCACTCAGCCCGCCAGTTCACCCAAATCCAGCGCATCGAGCAGCACGCCCGGCGCCGCCTCGATCCGTGCGATCAGCGCCGGATCGTCGATCGCATCGGCGGCGATCTTTTCCGGCCAGTGCGCCTCGATCACCGCCGCGATCCGGTCGAGCTTTGCCGAGTCGACCAGGAAACGCGGGTCGACGGTCGCCGGATCGGCCACCACGCGCAGCCGCAGACATGCCGGCCCACCGCCATTGGCCATCGATTCGCGCACATCGACCACCTCGATTGCGCGGATCGGGCCGTTGCCCGCGACATGTTCCTGCAGCCAGCCCCATACCCGCGGATTGTCACGCGCTTCGCCCGGGACGATCAGCGTCTGCCCGCCCGACGGCGGGGTGACGAGCTGCGCGTTGAACAGATAGGATTGGATCGCATCGGCAAGGCTGACGCGATCGGCCGGCACCTCGACGATCTCCACCTCGGGGATCGCCGCGCGGAGCCCGGCATAGAAAGTCGCCTTGTCGGCGAAGGCTTCCTCATGCGCGAACAGGGTGCGCTCGTTGGCGACCGCGACGACGTCGTTGTGGAACGCGCCGGCGGCGATCGCTGCGGGGGATTGCTCGACGAAAAAGGTGCGCGCCGGATCGAGCCGGTGCAGGCGCGCGATCGCCTCGCTCGCCTCGCGATGCTGGCGCGCCGGGAAGGGGCCGCCCGGCTCGCCATAGACGAAGATCTCGACCCCCGGCGCGGCATGATCGGCGGCGATCCGCATATGATTGGCCGCGCCCTCGTCGCCGAACGGCGCCGGCACCGGGCCGTGCACCGCGAACGCCGGATGCGCGAAGGCGAGGCGGAGCTGCGCCAGCGTCTCGGGCCATTCGTGGCTGCGATGCGGCATGGTGACGAGGTTGGCGACGGTCAGGTGGCAGCGCGCGTCGTCGCTGTCCGCTGCCGGGGAAACGGTGGCGGCATTGGCCGCCCACATCGCGGAGGCGGAGAGCGCGCGGGCACGCAGATGCGGCGCGGCGCGTGCATAGTCGGTCGCCAGCGCGGCGAGCCAGCGATGATCGGGCCGCGGATGCGGGAGCAAGATCCCCTGCGTCAGCCCCAAAGCGAGGTTGGCGCGCATCTTGGCGATGCCCTGCAGCGCGGCGGCGCGTGGGTGGGCGACATGCCCGGCATTGCGCGTCGCGGCGAGGTTGCCGGGGCTGAGCCCGGCATAATTGTGGCTCGGCCCGACGAGGCCGTCGAAGTTGATCTCGCGGATCATGTCCGCGCCATATAGGTGACCTTATCGTCTTCCCGCGCGCCGATCGCCTTGGCGCTGGCCGCATCGAGCACGATCGCCTCGGCCACCTCGCGGACATTGCCGAGCGCGCAGCGGAAATCGGCCAGCGTGCCGCGCGCGACCAATGCGGGGGTGCCGCCCTCGCGGTCGATCGCGATCACCGCGCTCTCGCGCGCCTCGCGGATCGAGCGGACATTGTCGGTGCGCGCGGTCATCGTCGGGCCACCGTCGAAGATGTCGATATAATTTTCGAACGCGAACCCCTCATTCTCCAGCATTCGCATCGCGGCACGGCCCGAGGGGTGGGGGAGGCCGATCGCGGCGCGCGCGCTTTCGGAGAGCATTGCGGTGTAGATCGGATGCTTGGGCATCAGATCGGCGATGAACTGGTGCCCGTGGATCGCATTATATTGATCCGCATCCTGGAAGTTCATCCCGAAGAAGCGCCCGGCGAGCCCGTCCCAGAAGGGCGATCCACCGGCCTCGTCGATGATCCCGCGCAATTCGGCGAGGATGCGATCGGCGAAGCGCCGACGGTGCATCTTGATGAAGAGGTAGCGGCTGCGCGCGAGCAGCATCCCGAGCCCGCCGGCGCGCTCGCCGGGGTGGAGGAACAGCCCGCCGACCTCGCTCGATCCCTCCAGATCGGTGGTCAGCGACAGCATTTCGGCGCGGAAAGTGCGGCCGAGCTGGTCGCTATGCTGGGTCAGCGTGCTGAGCCGATAGCTGTAGAAAGGGTGGCGCTGCCCGACCTGGGTGAACAGCTGGCAGGTGCCGCGCACTTCCCCGGTCTCGGTATTCTCGAGGATCAGCACGAAGGCTTCGTCGTCGAGCGCGCCTTCGGTGCGGGCGAAGGCATTGCTGCTGCGTTCGAGCTTGGCCTTCAGCGCGCGGCGGTCAGCCGGCAGGTTGGTGAAGCCGCCCCCGGTCAGCTTGGCCATTTCGTAGAGATGCGGCAGATCGGCCTCGCTGGCCGCGCGGATGACGAAGGTCACAGCCGGCCCTCCGCGATGCGCAACATGGTGACGGCGGAGAGCGCGGCGCGCTCCGGCAGGCTGTCGACGATCAAAAATTCCTCCCCCGAATGGATTGCTCCGCCGCGCGCGCCCATCGTGTCCACCACCGGGACGCCGCACGCCGCGATATTGTTGCCGTCGCACACCCCGCCGGTCGCGCGCCACGCGATCGTCAGGCCGAGATCGCTGCCGGCATCGCGCACCAGCCCGAACAGCCGCTCGGCGCCCGGGTCGATCGGCTTGGGCGGGCGGTTGAACCCGCCGTGGATCTCGACATGCACGTCATGCGCCGCGGCGACCTCTGCCACCGCGGCATCGATCGCGGCGCGGGCGCGGTCGATCTCGGCCTGCGCGGCAGGGCGGAAATTGACGCGGAGCACCGCCAGATCGGGGACGACATTGTTCGGCCCGCCGCCGTCGACCCGCGCCGGATTGACCGCGAGGCTCGGCGAGCGCGCGGCGGCGAGCCGCAACGCGATATCCGCCGCCGCGACGATCGCGTTGCGTCCGTCTTCCGGGTTGCGCCCGGCATGCGCGGCGCGGCCGCGGACGACGATCGAGAAATTGCCGGTGCCGCCGCGCGCGCCGGCGAGCGTGCCGTCGGGCAAAGCGGGTTCGTAGGTCAGCGCCGCCTTCTTGCCGCGCGCCAGCGCGGCGATCAGCGCGGCGGAGGAGAAGGAGCCGGTTTCCTCGTCGGAATTGATCAGCACGTCATAGCCGATCGCGCTCCCCGTCGCCTCGACCCCTTCGAGCGCGGCGAGCATCACCGCGAGCCCGCCCTTCATGTCGGCGACGCCGGGGCCGTTGATCGTCCCGTCGGGGTGGTCGACGAGCGTCTGGAACGGGTGGTCGACCGGAAACACCGTGTCCATATGCCCGGTGAGCAGCAGCCGCAGCGGCGCTGCGGGACGGACCGCGAGGTGGAGGTGACGGCCATGCGCGATCGGCTCGACCACGCCCGCCGCGGTGACGCGCTCCGCCGGCGCCGCGTCGACCAGCCGGACGTCGCCTGGCAGCCCGGCGAAGGCGTCGGCGAGCATCTCCGCCACCGTCGCCAGCCCGGCGATATTGCCGGTGCCGCTGTTGACCGCGGCCCATTGTCGCACCCGCGCGAGCATCGGCGAGGCCGCCGCCTGCTCGATCGCGATCCGTTCGTTCGCTGATATCCCCGTCATCCGCGAGTGGTAGCGCGGTTGAGGGGGTGGTGGGAAGGCGTCGAGGAAGCGATTATTCCGTTCCTCGCCTTATCCTCCCCTCCCTTGAACAAGGAAGGGGTCGGGGGTGGGTTGGCCTGCGGGGGCACCGATCCGCGCGCCTCAAACCCACCCACCCCCAGCCCCTCCCTTCACAAGGGAGGGGAGTAAAAAGAGAAGGGCGGAGGGGATCAGAACGTATAGACCAGCGACGCCCGGCTGGTGGTGTCGGTGGTGCGGCGCCCGGCGGGCGGGGTGCTTTCATATTGCACGACATAGGAAAGCTGCGCGGAGAGCGGCCCGACGACGCGCGCGGCGAGCGCGGTCGTCCCGCTGACGGTGGAATTATACCGTTCGAGATAGGCCGAGGCGACCTGCGTCAGCTTGAGCCCGGGGGTGAATTTCCACGCGAAATCGAGGCTGCCGCGCGCCGCGAGGCTGCTCTGCGTCGTCGCGTCGGTGAAGGCGGTGTAGCGATAGGCCGGCCCGAGCTCGAGATCGAGCTTCATCGCCGGGGTCTGGATCGCGCTGTAGCCGGCGCCGATCGAGGTCGAATAACGCTGGTCGTACCCGAGGAAGCGATCGGACTCGAATTGCCCCGCGCCATAGATGTAGCGGCGCGAATCGATCTTATAATTGGGTTCGTAGCTGGCGAGATAATGTTCGCGCGTCGTCACCCCGAGGCTGCGCTGGTAATCGGCCTGCAGCCGTACCTTGTGGCGCCATTCCAGCCCCTCGCGAGTCAGATCGAGCACGCCGGTCGCGCCGACCGTTTCGCTGTTGCCGGTGGTGAGATAGCCGCCGAGCTCGGCACGCCCGCGCCACAGGTTGAACACCCCCGCCTCGCGCACGCGGGTATCGTTCGCGCGCTTGCGCTCGGCGCGCCAGGTTTCCGCGATCCGCGCCACCGCGTCGCCGCTCGCCGGATCGGCGGTGCGGGCATATTTGACGATCGTGGAGACTTCGCCGTCGTTGCCCGAGGCGATCGCCGCTTCCAGCATCGCGCGGATCGGGGCGGGGACCGCGACTTCCTCCTGCTCGTGCGGTTTGTCGTCCGTCGTCGCCGCGGCCGCGGCGGGAACGGTGGTGGCAAGCAGCAGCGGTAGGGCAAATAGGGGCGCGCGCATCGGGGGAATACTAACGTTGTTTGTGGCGATTTTGCGGGTGGATCGGCGGGGTCGCGGCGGGTTGTTGCTCAGCCGAGGTGATCGGCGAAGGCACGCAATATCTGCTCATAGAGCGCGCGTTTGAACGGCACGATCATCTCGGGCAGGTCGGCGGGATCGGCCCAGCGCCACGCGCGGAATTCGGGATGCGGGGTGGCGATGTCGATGTCACTGTCCGCACCGGTGAAGCGGAACAGGAACCAGCGCTGGCGCTGGCCGCGATATTTGCCCTTCCACACCTTGCCGATCAGTTCGGCGGGCAGATCGTAGGTCAGCTCCTCGGGCGCCTCGGCGACGAATTCGAGATGCTCGGGGGCGACGCCGGTTTCCTCGCCCAGCTCGCGGATCGCGGCGGCGCGCGCATCCTCACCGGGATCGATCCCGCCCTGCGGCATCTGCCACGCTTCGAGCACATTATCGATCCGCTGCCCGACGAACACGCGGCGCTCGCGGTTGATCATCATCGCGCCGGCGCACGGGCGATAGGGGAGGGAGGAAGGGCTGGTCATGACGCAGCAACCGCTATCCGATGCGATGCGATGCGACCAGCCCTCAACGGGCGCCACCACGCCCCTTTCGTGCTCCCGCGAAGGCGGAAGCCCAGCCTGTGTCCCC
The DNA here is from genome assembly GCF_026130605.1 of Sphingomonas lycopersici. GTDB lineage: Bacteria > Pseudomonadota > Alphaproteobacteria > Sphingomonadales > Sphingomonadaceae > Sphingomonas > Sphingomonas lycopersici. The sequence continues at coordinate 48,427 of NZ_JANFAU010000014.1, forward strand.
GCCTTCGCGGGGACACAGGGCTCGGGATGAAGAGTTACGCCGCGCGCGCTTCTCCGATCGCCTGTTTCAGCACCGCGAGATAGCCCGCGACATCGGCAGCCGCAGAAGGGATCGCCTGGCGCAGCGTGACGAAGCCGTGGATATTGCCCTTCGCCTCGCGCAGCGTCACCGGCACCCCGGCGAGCGCCAGCGCGGCGGCATAAGCGCGGCCCTGATCGCGGATCGGATCGAGGCTGGCGGTGACGATCACCGCCGGCGGCAGCCCGGCGAGGTCGCCCGCCAGCGGCGAGCCCTTCACATGCAGCACATCGGCCGCATAATGGTCGCCGAACCAGATCATCCCGTCGCGGGTCAGCAGATAGCCGTCGGCGAAATCGTTGAACGAGGGATATTCCTTGCTCATGTCCGCCGCCGGATAGATCGGCGCCTGGACGATCACCGGCACCGCGGCGGGGGCGTCGCGCAAGGTCATCGCGGTGACGATCGTCAGATTGCCGCCCGCGCTGTCCCCCGCGAGCACCAGCCCGGTCGCCTCGCGTCCGAGGTCTGCCGGGTTGCCGGCGATCCAGCGCGCCGCCGCCTCGCAATCGTCGGGCGCGGCGGGCCACGGCGCCTCGGGGGCGAGGCGATAGTCGATCGACACCACCGGCAGATCGAGCTGGCGCGCCATTTCGGCGGTGAAGCTCGCATGCGTGTCGATATCGCCGATCACGAAGCCGCCGCCGTGGTAGAATACCACCACCGGCCCCGGCCCACGCGTCGCGCGCGCGTCGAATAGCCGCGCCCTGATCGTCCCGCCGGGGCCGGGGATCGCGAGATCCTTGATCACCGCCAGTTCGCCGACCGGCGGATCGGCGATGTCCTTCATCGCCAGATAAACGGCGCGCGCCTCGGCCGGCTGCTGCTCGTGCATCTTCGGCCCCGGTACGTTGTTGAGATAATCGAGAAAGGCGCGCACGTCCGGGCGGACATAGGGGCCGGTGGTGGTCATCGCGTCGTCTCTCCATTCAGGTTCGTTTTTGCAACGCGATCCTGCAGCATAAGATGTGCTGCGTCCACATGCGCCGATAGCGCGTCTTGTCATGCCGCCATATCATTCTACGTTGGATCATGGAGAAATGAGGGCGTAAAGGCCCTCCGCACGCGAAACCGAAGTCCGACAGGAAATTGCCGCATGGCGACCGCCGTCCACCAACTGCCCCCTGAAGAAACATCCGATCGTCCCCCGGCTGAGTCGGTCGTCGTCCGCTTTGCCGGCGACTCGGGCGACGGGATGCAATTGACCGGGGGGCAATTCACGCTCTCCACCGCGCTGGCCGGCAACGACCTTGCGACCTTCCCCGATTTCCCGGCCGAAATCCGCGCGCCGCAGGGCACGCTGTTCGGCGTCTCGGCGTTCCAGATCAATTTCGGGTCGAGCGAGATCGATACCGCGGGCGACGAGCCCGACGTGCTCGTCGCGATGAACCCGGCGGCGCTCAAGACCAACCTCGGGTCCCTGAAGAAGGGCGGCCTCATCATCGCCGACGAGGGCGAGTTCAGCGAGCGCAACCTCGCCAAGGCGAAATACGACGCCAATCCGCTCGAGGACGGCAGCCTCGCGCCGTGGCAGCTGATGAAGCTCAACATCTCGCAGCTCACGCTCGATGCGGTGAAGCCGTTCGGCCTTGGCAACAAGGAAGCGCTGCGCTGCAAGAACATGTGGACGCTCGGGCTCGCGCTGTGGATGTTCGACCGCGATCGCCAGCCGCTGATCGACTGGCTCAAGGCCAAGTTCGCCAAGGCGCCCGAACTCGCCGATGCCAATATCGCCGCGCTCAACGCCGGCCATGCCTATGGCGAGACCGCCGAACTCGCCGGGCCGATGAAGCAGCATCATGTGCCCGCGGCGCCGGCCGAGCCGGGCCTGTACCGCACGATCACCGGCGCTGAATCGATCAGCCTCGGGCTCGTCGCGGGCGCGCAGCTCGCCAGCCTGCCGATGTTCTTCGGCGGCTATCCGATCACCCCGGCATCGGCGATCCTGCACCATCTGTCGCGGCTCAAGGAATTCGGCGTCACCACCTTCCAGGCGGAGGACGAGATCGCCGCGATCGCCAGCGCGATCGGCGCATCCTATGCCGGGCAGCTCGGCGTCACCTCGTCGTCGGGGCCGGGGATCGCGCTCAAGGGCGAGGCGATCGGGCTCGCGATCATGACCGAACTGCCGCTGGTGGTGGTCAATTCGCAGCGCGGCGGGCCGTCGACCGGCCTGCCCACCAAGACCGAGCAATCGGATCTCTATCAGGCGGTCTACGGCCGCAACGGCGATGCGCCGATGCCGGTGATCGCGGCGCGCTCGGCCGCCGATTGCTTCGACGTGGCGATCGAGGCGTGCCGCATCGCGACGCAATATATGACTCCGGTGATGCTGCTCACCGACGGCTATATCGCCAATGCCGCCGAGCCGTGGAAGGTGCCCGACACCAGCGCCTACGAACCCTTCCCGGTGAAATTCCTCGAAGAAGCGCCGGCGACGGGCTTCCTTGCCTATGCGCGCGACGAAAAGGGCGCGCGGCCGTGGGTCAAGCCGGGGACGCCGGGGCTGCTCCACCGCATCGGCGGGATCGAGAAGGCCGCGGGCACCGGCAACATCGATTACTCGCCCGCCAACCACCAATTGATGACCGAGGCGCGCCGCGACAAGGTGGCGGGGATCAAGGTCCCCGACCAGCAGGTCGAGGTCGGCGAGACCTCGGGCAAGCTCGCGGTGGTCGGCTGGGGTTCGACCTTCGGCCCGATCCACCAGGCGGTGCGCCGTGCGCGGCGTCGCGGGCTCGACGTGGCGCATATCCACCTGCGCCACATCTGGCCGATGCCGGCCAATCTCGGCACGTTGCTCAAGGGCTATGAGCGCATCCTCGTGCCGGAAATGAATACCGGGCAGCTCAAGACGGTGCTGCGCGACCAATATCTGGTCGACGCCAAGCCGCTCAACAAAGTGTCCGGCCAACCCTTCCGCATCGCCGAGATCGAAGCGGCGATCGACCAGGCTTTGGCCTGAGCGCGGACGGGATCGAAGGATCAAGACAATGAACGAGATGACCACCATCGCCAAATCGACCCCCAAGGATTGGGAGTCGGATCAGGAAGTCCGCTGGTGCCCGGGCTGCGGCGATTATGCGATCCTGAAGGCGGTGCAGCGCACGATGCCCGAAATCGGCGCGCGCCCCGAAAACACCGTGTTCGTCAGCGGCATCGGCTGCTCGTCGCGCTTTCCTTATTATATGGAAACCTACGGGTTCCACACGATCCACGGCCGCGCGCCGGCGGTTGCGACGGGGGTGAAGCTCGCCAATCCCGAGCTCGACGTGTGGATCATCACCGGTGACGGCGATGCGCTGTCGATCGGCGGCAATCACACGATGCACCTCATCCGCCGCAACCTCGATTGCCAGGTGCTTTTGTTCAACAACGAGATCTACGGGCTGACCAAGGGGCAATATTCACCGACCAGCCGCGTCGGCACGCAATCGCCCTCGACCCCGTTCGGCTCGGTCGATCGCCCGGCCAACCCCTGCGCCTTCGCGCTCGGATCGGGCGCGCGCTTCGTCGGGCGCGGGATCGACGTCCACAAGAATCTGCCGACGGTGCTCAAGGCGGCCTATGCCCACAAGGGTACCGGCTTCGTCGAGATCTTCCAGAATTGCATCGTCTATAACGACGATGTGTTCGCGCCCTTCACCGCCAAGCCCAATGCCGCGCCGAACCAGCTCTGGGTCGAGCATGGCAAGCCGCTGCTGTTCGACAATGGCACGAAGGGGCTGGCGATGGATACCGACCGGCTGGTGCTCAAGGTGGTCGAGGTGACCGACGGCGACTGGCAGGGCGCCAGCGTCATCGTCCACGATCAGACCAACCGCGGTCTGGCGCATATGCTGGTCGAGATGCCGACGGGGGCTTTCCCTGTCGCGCTCGGTGTGATCTTCGACGATCCGGCGCCGACCTTCGAAAGCGCGGTCGTGGCGCAGAACGCCAGGGCCAGCGAAGGCAAGGTCGCCAATCTCCAGAAGCTGCTCGGCAAGGGGCAGACCTGGACCGTAGAATAACAGCCGAGGGGCTTCGAAGATGTTCGCACTGATTGTCGCCACCGCGTTGCAGGCCGCTGCGCCCGCCGCTCCCGCGGCGACCGCCGCCCCGCAGCAGAGCGCGGAACAGCGCACGCGCGCCGCGCTCGCGTCGCGCGGCATGTCGCAGGCCGGGATCGACATGATGATCGATACCGAGAAGAAGCACGGCCCCGCGCTGCGCGAGATCGCCGAGCGCGGTCAGGCCGCGCAGAGCAATATCCAGGCCGCGCTGACCAAGCGCCCGATCGATGCCGAGGGCTTCGTCGCCGCCAACACCGCGCGCGGCGAGGCGGTGGCGGCGCTCCAGCGCGAGGCGATCGCGGTCGCCAACGAGCAGATGCGCGGGCTCTCCCCCGCCGACCGCGTCGTGCTGGCGCAACTCGCGACCTCGACGCCGGCCAAGCAGGCGGCCCCCGCCGCGCCGGCCGCCAAGCCGAAGACCAGGCGGTAAGTAACCCGTCATCCCAGCGGACGCTGGGAGGATCGGGTTCGGATATCCCCGGCGCCGATCGTTTTCTCTCCCCTCCCTTGAACAAGGGAGGGCGCGGGGGGTGGGTCGGGCTGCGAGGAAGCGCATCGGTAACCCCTATAGCCGCCCATCTCCCAGCCCCTTCCTTCACCAAGGAGGGGAGAAGAGGGGGCCGGGGGCGGGAGAAACCACGGCGCGCGCTTTCTCCCTTCCGCTGACGCCTCAGCCGGTGCAAAGGCGCGAGCGTGGACAAGGGCTTGGGAGTGAGCGGAGTGCCGCGCGAGGGCGGCCGCATCGCGCGCATCGTCGCGCCTTTGTATCATCGCATCCTCGATCGGATCGACGCCGGGCTCGCGATCGGCGCGATCGACACCGTGTTGCCGGACGGGACGCGGCGGCTGCTCGGCGGGCGCGGCGGGGCGCCGGTGGCGACCGTCGCGATCCACCGCTGGCGCGCGCTGCGGCGGCTCGCATTCGCCGGATCGATCGGCTGGTATGAGGGCTGGGCGGCGGGCGACTGGTCGAGCCCCGATCCGGTGCCGATCTTCGATCTGTTCATGCGCAACCGCGCCACCTTGGGCGATGTCGGGCGCGCCAAGGGGCTCGCCCGGATCGCGGCGCGGCTGTTCCACACCGCGCGCCGCAACGATCGCCGCGGCGCGAAGCGCAACATCGCCGCGCATTACGACCTCGGCAACGATTTCTACGCCGAATGGCTCGACCCGACCCTGACCTATTCGAGCGCGATCTTCGCCCCCGGCGACACGCTGGAGCAGGCGCAGCGCCGCAAGCTCGCCGCGATCCTCGCGCGCACCGGTGCCGGCGCTGGCGACCGCGTGCTCGAGATCGGCTGCGGCTGGGGCAGCTTCGCGCTGACGGCGGCGCAAGCTGGGGCGAGCGTCCACGCGATCACGCTGTCGGCCGAGCAGAAGGCGGTGGTCGAACAGCGCACCGCGGGCTTGCCGGTCGAGGTGTCGCTGGTCGATTATCGCGACGTCACGGGCACTTACGATGCCGTCGCGAGCATCGAGATGGTCGAGGCGGTGGGGCAGGAATATTGGCCCGATTATCTCGCCGCGATCGCCCGCGCGCTGAAACCGGGCGGCCGTGCCGCGATCCAGCTGATCGCGATCGCCGACGATGTGTGGGATGCCTATGCGCGCAACACCGATTTCATCCAGCGCTATATCTTCCCCGGCGGGCTGCTGATCTCCGAAAGCCGGTTCCGTGCGCTGGCCGAGGCGCAGGGGCTGGACTGGCGCGATCGCACCGGCTTCGGCGCCGATTATGCCGAAACGCTGCGGCAATGGCGCGTGCGCTTCGACGCCGCGGTGGCGGAAGCGCGGCTGCCCGCGCGGTTTGACCAGAATTTCGTCGACTTGTGGCGCTATTATCTGATGTATTGCGAGGGAGGATTCCGCGGGGGCGGAATCGATGTCGCACAAGTGACATTGGTGAAGGGGGAAAAGGGATGCGCTGGACCGGTCTGATCGCGGCGACGTTGCTGGCGGGCGCGGCGCCGGGTGCTGTTGGCGCGCAATCGCTGCCGGCGCCGCAGCAGCATCAGCCGCAGCAGGCAGTCGAGGGCGGCGTCCCGCTCACCGCGGAAAATCGCGCGCATGTCGAGCGCGCCGCGGCGGAGGTGCTGTTCTGGAACCAGGAGCAGCGCGACCAGAATTTCCCGCACATGGAAAAACTCTTCCCCGGCCATGTCGTGCACGCGGCGAAGAAGCCGCTCGCGCTGCCGCCGGGGCCGCCGTTGCCGATCGCGGCGGCGACGGTCGATGCCTTCATCAAGGCGCAGAATGTCGCGGGGCTGATCGTGCTCCAGCAGGGCGCGGTGCGGCTCGAGCGCTATGCGCGCGGGCTCGACCGCGACGGGCGCTGGACGAGCTTCTCCGTCGCCAAATCCTTCACCTCGACTTTGGTCGGCGCGGCGATCCGCGACGGCTATATCAAATCGGTTGACGAGCCGGTGACGCGCTACATCCCCGATCTCGCGGGCAGCGCCTATGACGGGGTGACGATCGCGCAACTCCTCACGATGACCTCCGGGGTCAAGTGGAACGAGGATTATACCGATCCCAAATCCGATGTGGTGCGGATGTTCTCGACGCCGGCGCCGGCCGGGGTGGACCCGACCGTCGCTTATATGCGCACCCTGCCGCGCGAGGCCGCGCCGGGGAGCAAATGGGTCTATAAGACCGGCGAGACCAATCTGATCGGGGTGCTGGTCGGCAATGCGATCAAGAAGCCGCTCGCCAACTATCTCACCGAGAAGGTGTGGCAGCGCTACGGCATGAGCAGCGACGCTTTCTGGATGACCGACCCGGCGGGGCATGAGATCGGCGGCTGCTGCATCTCGGTCTCGCTGCGCGATTATGCGCGGATGGGGCAATTGGCGATGGAGGAGGGGCACGGCATCGTCGCCCCCGAATGGTTCGCCGAGGCGAGCAAGCCCCACGCCGATACCGGGCGCGGGCCGGGGTTCGGCTATGGCTATCAATGGTGGACCTATCCCGAGGGCCGATTCGGCGCGGTCGGGGTGTTCGGGCAGAGCATCACGATCGATCGCGCGAGCAAGACGGTGGTGGTGATCCTCAGCGCCTGGCCGAAGGCGACCGATCCGGAACTGTCGCGCCAGCGGCTGGCGTTCCTCGGGGAGTTGTTCAAGGCCGCCAAGGGGCCGCTGGTGCAGGTGCCGCACCGGCGGCATTGAGCGCGTTGCGCAAAAGGGGGATACCTCTCCCCGTTCGGGCTGAGCCTGTCGAAGCCCTGCACTTTTCTTCGGAAGAGGAAGTGCAGCCCTTCGACAAGCTCAGGGCGAACGGAAGTTTTTCACCCCGGTGTCCTTAAACGGGCGACCAGTCGAGCGTATCCTCGCCCTCGTCGTCCTCGCTGACCTTGCCGTGTTCCGGCCCGATCGCCTCGATCAGCCGGTCGAGCGCCCAGTCGACGCCGATCCCGCTCGCGCCCGAGATCGGGATCACCGGCGCGCCGCTCGCTTCCTCCAGCTCGGCGGAGAGCGCGGCGATCAGTTCGTCGTCGAGCGTGTCGATCTTGTTGAGCGCCACCACCACCGGCTTTTCGTCGAGCCCCGCGCCATAGGCTTCGAGCTCGTCGCGCACGATGCGATAGCTGTTCGCCACGTCGGGATCGTTGGCATCGACCAGGTGGAGCAGCACGCGGCAGCGCTCGATATGCCCGAGGAAGCGATCGCCGATCCCCGCGCCCTCGGCCGCGCCCTCGATCAGCCCCGGAATGTCGGCGATGACGAATTCGCGCTGCTTGTGCCGCACCACGCCGAGCTGCGGCCGGGTGGTGGTGAAGGCATAGGCGCCGACCTTGGCCTGCGCGTTGGTCACCGCGTTGATGAAGGTCGATTTGCCCGCATTGGGCAGCCCGACCAGCCCGGCATCGGCGAGCAGCTTGAGCCGCAGCCACACCCACGCCTCGGACGAGGGCCAGCCGGTGCCGTGCTGGCGCGGCGCGCGGTTGGTCGAGGTCTTGTAGCTGGCGTTGCCGCGCCCGCCGTCGCCGCCGCGCAGGAACATCTCGCGCTGGCCGACCTCGACCATATCGAGCAGCAGCGTGCGATCCTCGTCGTCGGCGAGGATTTGCGTGCCGACCGGCACCTTGATCACCAGATCCTCGCCGCCCGCGCCGGTGCGGTTCGAGCCCGAGCCGCCTTGCCCGCGCGGCGCGCGGAAATGCTGGGTGTAGCGGAAATCGATCAGCGTATTGAGCCCGGCGACCGCCTCGAACACGATGTCGCCGCCCTTGCCGCCGTTGCCGCCGTCGGGCCCGCCATATTCGATGAACTTTTCGCGGCGGAAGCTTACCGCGCCGGGGCCGCCGGCGCCCGAGCGGACGAAAATCTTGGCCTGGTCGAGAAAATGCACGTCAGTTGATCCGGTCGTGAAGCAGCATCTCGCGCGCAAGGTGGCGCGCGCGATCGCGGGGAAGGCCGAGCGCGCGGGTAAGCGGCGCGCCGAACAGCGCGTCGCCCAGCGCCATCAGCACCAGTTGCAGGGTTTCGTCGGCGATCGGGCGCTCGTCCTTGGAATGATCGGCGGCAAGCTCGTCGACCAGATCGTGGATCGCCTGAAAGATCGGGTCGAGCGCGTCCTCGTTGCCGGTCAGGATCATCCAGCTCGCCAGCGCGCCGGCACCGCCGGTGTCGAACGCGTCGAAGGCGAGCCCGACGATCTCGGCCGGCTCCTGATCGGTATCGCGCTGGCGCAATACCGCCTCGCGGATCGTGCCGCTGATGAAGTCGGCCATCCTGACGATCAGCGCCTGGCGCAACCCGTCCGCCGAGCCGAAATGGTGGAGCAGATTGGCGTGGGTCCGCCCGATCCGCGCCGCGACCGCCTTGAGCGTCACCGCCTGCGGGCCGACCTCGACGAGCAGATCGCGCGCCGCTTCGAGCGCGGCCTCGCGCGATTCCTCGGGGCTCAGCCGCTTGCGCGCGGGGAGGGGGGTGACGGACATATGACGGCTCTCGGCGCTTTGCAGGGGAAATACAATCGTGGAGTTGGTCCCGCGGGGCGGGGGAGCGGTTTAACGAGGGTGGCGGAGTCGCCGGGGTCTTCGTGTCCCCGCGCAGGCGGGGACACGGGTTCAGGCCGCGATCGGCAGCGACCTCATGTCCGCACCATTGTCGTCGAGATCGAGCGCCAGCACCGCGCAATCGACATTGCCGCGATGCGCGACCGAATAATGCGGCTCGCGGCGCACCTCGCGGAAGCCCAGCTTGGTCAGCACCTTGCGCGAGGCGAGATTGTCGAGGTGGTGGCTCGCCTCGATCCGCTTCAGCCGCAGCGCGTGGCGCGCCTGCTCGATCACGATCCGTCCCGCCTCGGTGGCATAGCCGCGGCCCCAGGCGTTCGGCGTCAGCCAATAGCCCAGTTCGTGCACCTGCTCGCCGCGATGCAGCCCGATACTGCCGATCAGCCGCGGGTAATCGCCGTCATGCGCGAGGATCGCGAAGCGCGGCTCGGTCGCGCCACGCGGCAGCGACAGGAATGCTTCCGCATCGTCGAGCGCATAGGGCCACGGCATCCGCGCCAGCTTCTTGGCGACCGCCTCATGCGCGATCGTCGCCGTCAGCGTCGCGGCATCCTCCGGCCACCACGGCCGTAACGTCAATCTACTCGTCCGCGCGAACATCGTCGCTCTCCTCACCTGTTCGCGCCGCTAGCCCGTGTTGATGACGGGAAAACGACACAAGTGGTTGAATGGGAGCACGAAAAAAGGGAGCCGGGGCGGACCCGTCTCCCTTGTCTGGCTGGTTCCGATGCGCGGAACCCGGGTCGCCCTGGTGGGCAACCCGGCTGGTTACCCGATGTTATTCGGCCGCTTGCGCCATAATCTCGACCGAGCAGAATTTGCGGCCAAGCTTGCCGTCGTGGAATACGACGCGGCCATCGACGAGCGCGAACAGGGTATGGTCCTTGCCCATGCCCACGTTGCGGCCCGGATAGAATTTGGTCCCGCGCTGGCGCACGAGGATGTTGCCGGCGACGGCTTCCTGCCCGCCGAACTTCTTCACGCCGAGGCGACGACCGGCCGAATCACGACCGTTACGCGACGAACCGCCTGCCTTCTTATGTGCCATTGCGATCTACTCCTTACGCTTCGGCGGCCTGGGCGGCATCGCCCTCGGGCTTCGCGGCGGCCTTCTTCGCAGCCTTCTTCTCGGCGGCGCCGATCGAGACGATCTTGAGGATCGTGTGCTGCTGACGATGGCCGTTGCGGCGACGATAATTGTGACGGCGACGCTTCTTGAAGACGATGACCTTCTCGCCCTTCGCCTGCGCCACGATCTCCGCGGCGACGGTGAGGCCGCTGGTCGGCTTCAGCTCGGCGCCTTCGCCTGCGAGCAGCACGTCGCCGAGCGTGACCGTCGATCCGGCATCGCCCTCGATCTTCTCGACGACGATCTTGTCTCCGGCGGCGACGCGATATTGCTTGCCGCCCGTGCGCACGACTGCGAACATGGCCCTCATCACTTTCCAAATGCAATTGCCCGAACGGGCGTGCCCGTCGGGAGAAGCGGCGCGGTTAAGCTAGCGCGGTGATTCTGTCAACCGGTGTGGCGGGTTGGAAAATACGCTGGCAGCGCATTTTTTGTGGAGCCGGCAATCTCGCAAGGGACTCGATATCCGATAATCTCGGGTGAGGTGGATTCTGCTTCCGCCGTCACCCCGGCCTTGAGCCGCGGTCCATTGTGCCGCACGCTCCACGGCCAGAGCCTCTTGCTCCGCGCTTGCCTCCCGATGGACCCGGCTCAAGGCCGGGGTGACGAAAGCTGAGCCTAGTGCCGGTGTTCGCGGCGCAGATTGTAGCGCCCGTCGGCGAAGTCGGTGAACAGCCCGGCGATCGCGGGGTGGTCGATCGGCTCGTCGCTGTCGTCGGGGACCAGATTCTGCTGGCTGACATAAGCGACATAGGTCGATTCGGCGTTTTCCGCGAGCAGGTGGTAGAAGGGCTGGTCCTTGCGCGGCCGGATCTTCTCCGGGATCGCCTCATACCATTCGTCGCTGTTGTTGAAGACCGGATCGACGTCGAACACCACGCCGCGGAAATCGAACATGCGGTGGCGCACCACGTCGCCGATCGCGAATCGCGCATGGGCGATCGGCGGGGCGATGGCGGCGGGGGGCGTGGGGGACGAGGCGGCCTTGATACTCATGACGCTAATCTAGTGTGTCCGGCGGAAGGGGCAATGGGCGGCTTGCGCGGTCGAAACAATGCCGCTAGAGGCCCGCCCTCGATCGCCCCGCCGGCGCCGCCAAGCGCCACCAGCGGACGACCTCGCGGAGAGGTGCCAGAGTGGTCGATTGGGACGGTCTCGAAAACCGTTGTGCCTTTACGGGTACCGTGGGTTCGAATCCCACCCTCTCCGCCACCCTGCGCTATGATGCGCAGGAACCCGCCCGGGCGCGACGGCTTACGCCCCGATTGTGTGGAAAAAGGCGGAGTGAGGAGGCGTCTGAACTGTGTCGCCGATTTGAAGGAGCGAGCTCCGACGGATCACGCCGGCATCGGCTGAGCGGACATCGGGATGAGCTTGGCCATCTTGCGGAGGTTCTGGGCGGTGGCAGCGAGGAGGAACTCGTCCTTTGCACCATTTGGTCCACGCAGGCGCAAGCGATCCAACTTCAGAATGCGCTTGAGGTGCGCGAACAGCATCTCGACCTTCTTCCGCTCGCGGCGCGACGTGAGATAGGCATCGGTGGTGGCGATATCGCGCGCCAGATCGCGGGCACCTTCATGGATCGAGCGCATGATCTTCCGCGCCGGCATGTTGGGCGTGCAGCGTTGCCGGAGCGAGCAGTCGATGCAGTCCTGCTGACGGGCGCGGTAGCGAATAAAGCCGTCCTGATCGACACCACTTCGCGGGCGCGCGAAATTACGGTTGCGAGGCCGTAAGCGCTGCCTCCCGGGCAGAGATAGCTGTCGTCCTGGTGATCGTAAGTAAAATCGGCGCGCGCGAAGGTACCGTCACGGCGAGCGGAATGATCGAACACGGGGATGTGCGGTTGGATGTCACGCTCATGGACAAGCCAGGCGAGCATCTCGGCCGAGCCATATCCAGCATCTCCCGCCAGTCTTTCGGGCCAGATGCCAAACCGATCCTGCACACGTGCGATCATCCGTTTGCAGGCGGTGACTTCGGCTTGCCGTATCGCCGTGCTCGCCTCGACGTCCATGATAACGGCATGCCGAAGATCGATCAGATAGTTGGTCGAATAGGCGAAGAAGGCGCGTTCGCGTGAAGCCGCGGTCCAGCGTGATGCTGGATCGGCTACGGCCAGTTGCTTGGGTGGAACCGGTGTCGCACCACCGAACGCCGCGTCGTCCAGCACGGCCAGATATTCGCGAACCGCATGGCCGCCACTTCCTGGTGGCGGCAAATCGTCGTACCGATCCACCGCGTGCTGTCGGTTCACGTCGGCCCGGATCAGACTGGCATCGACAGCAAAGCCTTCGCCCCCGACCAGCCCCTCGGCGATGCAGCGCGCAACTGTCGTCTCGAACACGTGCCGCAGCAGATCGCTATCGCGGAAGCGGCCATGCCGGTTCTTGGAGAAGGTGGAGTGATCGGGCACATCGCCCTCCAGCCCCAACCGGCAGAACCAGCGATAGGCGAGGTTGAGATGCACTTCCTCGCACGGCCGCCGCTCGGACCGAATGCCCATGCAATAGCCGATGACCAGCATCCGGATCATAAGCTCAGGATCGATCGAGGGCCGACCCGTCTCGCTGTAAAATGGGCGAAGCTGCTCTCGGACGTCTGACAGGTCTACGAACCGGTCGATCGAACGAAGCAGGTGCTCCGGCGGCACATGCCGCTCCAGGCTGAAGCTGTAGAACAGCGCTTCCTGTGCCACCGCTCGCTCGCCCATCATCGGCTCGTCTCCGATTGCTCGCGGGCATTGAATCAGGACATTAGCACGACTTCAAGCCGGCGTTTTTCAACACAATCGCCCCACTTCACGTCGTTCATGACTGCCGCGACGACGCCAAATTGCCGCCACGATTTTCAGTAACCTATCTCGCTATGACGAGCATCCGGCACGCGATCTTCCCCGATGACAAGGCGGCGGTACTGGACATCTGGCGCGAGTTCATCGCCAACTCTCCGGTGAATCTCGATTACCAGAACAACGATGCCGAGTTCGCCAACCTGCCAGGCAAGTATTCATCGCCGAAGGGGTGCGTGCTGCTTGCTGATCGGCAGAGCGAAATCGAGGGCTGCGTGGCGATGCGCCAAGTCACGCCCGAGATATGCGAAATGAAACGACTGTATGTCCGGCCTCAGGCTCAGGGTCGCCATCTCGGTCGCGCTCTTGCTGAACGCCTGATCGAAGAAGCTCGCGCAGTGGGCTACAGGGAAATGCGGCTCGATGTGCAGGCGAAGTTCGTCCCCGCCCGCAAGCTATATGAAACTCTCGGTTTCGTCGCGGCCGAGCCGATCTCGTTCAATCCGGTGCCAGGCGCGTCCTTCCTCGGTTTGTACTTATAAGGGGTCTCGGCAGCGATCTCAGTATGTGGACCGAAAGCTGCCCGACCGGAGTCCACCCAGTAGCTACCGTCGCCCCGAGACTATATGTTCCGATAATGCGCGATTACCCGTCCAGCCAATCGATTCCATCCACCCTCCACGAGCGGGTGTGCTTTGGGCTGTGGATATCCATCTCAGCAGCGATGGCTATTGTATATGCTGTCGAACTGGCCCGTTACCCGGCTAGAGCCGTCGTCATGCTCTCATATCTTGGTTTCGCGCTTTTATGGTGCGTCCCTTTCGGCGTGGGCGGGCTTCTTTTGCGGCGACGTCGCTTAAGGAAATTGGCAGAACGAGAGGCGTTTCTTTCTGCGTTCGCAAACCTAAAATAGCGGCAGCTACCTATCTACTCGACCGCAAAGCCGTCCTTCTGCAATCCACCCACGCCAGGTCGTTCACTCGGGCAGAATCGGCCACCATCATCGGCCCGGCCGTACCCGCCCCGAATGTTAACGAACGAACGCCGCTCGCATCGAGCCGCTTGCGGACATTCACGTCCTCGCGCATCCTTTGATCATGGCAGAGACGACTAACTTCGCTGCGCTCATTCCTGAGCTGTCAGATTGGAACGAAGGACGAGGGATCGCCCCCGATGATTGGATCAGCTGCGTCGGAAATTATGAACTGGCTGTCGGTTATAGCCTAATATTCTGGCCAAATTTCACCGAGTTTGAAACCTACATCTTGCGCGCCGACTTCGAGGAAAGCTCTCTGCGTGGCTTTGAGAAAATGACTAAAGGAAACAGGGCCGCCGTAGAAGCAGTGATGAATCACGTTCACATCGCGGATATCCACCCGAATGTCATATGTTCCAGTGACGAACAGCTTCGCTATTTGGGCCGCACGCTGAAGAGCATTTATAATTTAAAGCTGCATGCGGAATTTCCCGGCCGCCGTTTCAATGTGACGTTCAACGACGAACCGGGCCTTGAAGCGATCGACTATGAGCTGACTTTCTTTCAGAAATAGGGCCGGACCGCCTGCTTCAACGCAAAGCCTGGGTAGAATCTGCCCTTCGGCTTCCCACCCATTTCAAGCGCTTCGGCCGGGTGAATGCGTCCGCCAGCACCGCCTGGGCCGTTGCGGCCCCAAACGCGGTCGACTCGGGCATCGGTTGAGTCGCTCCAATGCCGCCATCTGTTTAGTCTCTCCACTATCGCGCGGGATTTCCTACGAGCAGCGAAATTTCGGCGTTCGAGCGCGGCGGGATATCGAGGGCTGCGGGAATAGCCTCACGGTGTGCCTCGGGCAGATGCCGGAGCACGTTCGTGCCCGACGGCCAGAGCAGCGTCAGCCTCCCCAACCAGGTCTTGCCAGTCGGTCGAAGTCCCCGGAGGCAATAACTGAGTTGACCAGCCAAACCGCAGGCTATCAAGGGGGCTCACAGGACCAATCGAAAAGGGCACGGACAAGGCCCGGACTGCTAGCCTGAACCTCCGGAACAGAATCTTGCCTCCACTTCCTCGAATTTCGCTGTAACCCGCCCTCGGTTCCGGAGCGGGCCTCGCCCAGGGAGAGCGCGACGGAACGCCGATCTTGTCCAATCGCCATTCTCCGCTGCGTATCAGCAAATCGAAACGATCGATCGGCGCGTCCCTGACGAGACAGACGTCCGAGGTGAGCCTGCGTCTCCATTCTGCCGCCGTCGCTTGCTTGTCTTCCGGCGAACCGTCGAAGACACCGGTTCGGCTCGATAGAGTGGGATTCAAGGCGCGATCGCCGCACCGCGCCTGCGGGAGCAAGCGATAGGTACGCGCAGATTGGTCGATCCGTGTCCGCCCATCGCGTATGTCGTCGAAGCTTGGCGCATCCGCGCGCGTTACGGTGACACTTCGCACGCCCGGCTCGAAAAGCAGTGCGAGGCAGCGGTTATCGCACGCATAGGCGCGCTCGACGGTCTTCTCAGGATTTGAGTCGTCCCAATCCGGCGATCTCGTATCGACACGGATATCACCATACGGCTGAATTGGTGCCCGTGGTGTTACGTCAGCGAGTTGATAGCGCAACAACGCTTCGTTGGCGCGGAGAGTAGACGGCTGCGGAATTTGCCAGAGCGCGAGTGCCGTGAGCAAGACAGCAGCAAGGCCGGCCCACTTGGGGCGCAGCATCAGCTGCATAACCGAGAATGCTGCAGCGTAGATGCATCCCCATAAGAACGCGGTAGGAGCGAAAATGAGGATCAAGCCAGGGATGATGAGAAACATCCCGATCAGAACGACGATGGGAAATGCCATCGCGATGAAGGCAAGGCCTCCGGTGGCGATCAGATAAACGGTTAGCAATATACGCATCATTCGCCTCGCAAATGGCCTGCCGGCTCGCGGGGCCCAAAAAAGGGCCAATTCGGTGCTGTCTCAACGGCGCCCCGATGATGGTCGCGGGGAACATCGCGGCAAGAATCGCGAAAAACTGACGCCGCGTGGCATGGCCGGCAGCTGTCGAGCCCGCAGCCGGCTACCATTCATCGCGAACGTCCCGCGCATCGAGGGAAGCGGGCTGGGGAAATAGTGGTTAGGTCACTCATGATAACCTAACTCGAGGCATTGCGTGCGCCAGTTCAATTCGAAAATCGCTTTTGATCTTTGGGTAAGGCGCGGATGGGTCGTCGATATTGGGATTCTGGCCGCCGGCGCCGTCGATGAACGAGATAAAGCGGACTTTGACCGTGCCGATGCCCGGGTTCTGCCACTCATAATAGCCGCAGGTCTGGCCTGTGCTCCTGTCGCCGACGAATTGCACGTTGGCGAATTTGAGCGACGGTTCCTTGACCTGCTGGCGAACAAGCGCCTCTGAATCATCGATCGCCTTGGATCGCCAATCGCCATTGCATGCGGTGATCGCCAAAATTGCCAGAAGAAAGATGCGCTTCATGTCGGGGCTCATACACTGACGGACCGGGAGTGCCTTCGCCAAATTGAGAAACGCTTAAAGCCCGTGTCCACTCGCCCGAATACCTCAAGCCAATCTCGGCCTTCCAGCGTCGCCTATGCTCGTTAACCTCGTGTATGATTGTCCGCATAACAACCGGTCCAACCGATTTTCACCTTGCCCGGCCCAATAGAACCGATTTGGGGAAATCTCTTAGCCGTCGGGCTGAAACCGCTCCATTGTTGCCGTTCCCGGCGCGCAATCGGGAGCTCTCACAGGGGTCGTTCGGTTACGCGCTCCACCCGCCATCGATATTATATGTGGCGCCGGTGACGAAGCCGGCGTCCGGGGATGCGAGATAGGCAACGAGACTCGCAACTTCGTTTGCCGTGCCGTGCCGGGGAATGGCCAACGGGGTTCGATTGGCGGCGGCGTTAGGACCGTCAGCCGGATTGCGCTCCGTATCGATCGGCCCCGGCTGCACGAGGTTGGCCGTGATGCCTCGCTCGCCCAAATCCCTCGCCAAACCACGTGTCATACCTCCAAGCGCCGCCTTGCTGGCGGCGTAGAGCGTTCCCCCGTTGGCGGGCATGCGGTCCGCTACGATGCTGCCGATCGTTATGATGCGTCCGCCTGCTTCCATCACGCCGGACGCCTTTTGTGCCGCAAGGAATGGCGCTCTGACGTTGAGCGCGAAGATGCGATCGAAGGCGTCATCGGCATATGCGTCGAGCGGGCTGACGATTGCCATGCCAGCGACATTCACCAGCACGTCGAGACGGCCAAAGTGCAATACCGCTTTGTCGATCGCGTCGGTAAGGGCGCCTGGGTCGCCGACATCGGCTTGGATCATGCAAACGGCCGCCCCTTGACCGCTCAGTTCGCTTCCAAAGCTCTCCGCCTCGGCCGAACGGCTCAGATAGATAATCGCGACTGAGGCGCCGTCTGATGCCATTCTTCGACTGATAGCCGCGCCGATCCCGCGCGTCCCGCCGATCACAAGGGCGACCTTTCCAGCTAGCGTCCCCATTTCATCTCCCCGCTACCGGCTTGAGCATAGGGTAGCGTAGGCAGCGTAAGGGCAGCTGACCAGCATGGCTTTTCCTGAACCCGCCAGACCGGACCCCACCCATCCCTTGTGGTTCGCAGCGGTGAAACGACTGCCAACACCCGACGGGCCGATGTCGCCCCAAGATCGGTCGTTAGCTAACGGTTCGAACGTTCCTCATTGCAGACATGGGTCAAGAGGCGGATTAAGCCTCGGCTGGGAGAAAATGCGATGGGTGAGCTACTCTGGTCGGCGTTTTCTAACCCGAAAACGATCGCAAGCGCGGGCGACGCGCCATTCGTGGTCGTCGCTGCGCTGATAGTAGCTATGTTGACCTTCATCTTCATGGCGACAGTCGGTCAACGCATCATGCGCGTAAGTCGCACGTTAGCCGTGCTGGCTGGCACAACGTTTGTGCCTGCGATAGGAATATTGATTGCTTATGCGCTGCTCTGCGCCGCTCCAGATGGCCCGCCGCCTAATGACGGTCCCGCGATGCTGTTTATGGCGTTGCTCGTTTTATCGATCTGCACCGTACCGATCAGCTTGATCGTCAGCGCTGTCTATGTCGTCCGGCGCCGCCGCGAGGATATTTCTTAGCCGCCCGGCGGCACGCGCCGCAATTGCGGTCGTCAGCGATGCTTGAAGGTCCAGCTTCGATCCGCCCCCGGTTCACCGTTAAAGAGGTACTGGATGGTGTCAATCTCGCCACTTGGCCAAACGACCAGCTCGCGTTCGTTGATGAAGTCCACCTGCATGGCATCGCCAACCGTTGGCGCATTCCAAACGAGCGTCAGCTTGTCGCCCGGTTCAAGTTCGAAACACTCCGGCCAAGGCTCCACCGACACATAAATCGGCCCGTCCTTCTGATTGACGAAAGTATGCTGTGTCGACGCCACAGCCCGGTTTAGGCCTAATCGGCTCTGTGGCAAAGCGACCGCCTTCCGTCCAAGCCGAGCCGATTAAAGCCGATATGGGGCAATCTGGTAGCGGTCGGGGCGGGGGTCGCCCCAATACCCGGCCGCTCGATCCGGAATCCTGAGCGCTCAATACCGGACAAACGCAATGACAAAAGGTGAGATCACGTGCCCGAATGGATACGGTTTGAGCAAAAAGGTCGGTAGGCTATGGGTTTACAGATGCTCAGATTTTCTGTGTCTGCCCTCGCTGGAGGAGTCCTCATCGGCATTACAGCCGCCTCGGCGGCGGCACAGGTAAGAATTTCCGGAGACCCCGCGGCTACAGGCCTGATTCTGCAATACATAAGAGCGGCGGAAAATGGCAATCGGAGACTGTTCGATAAGATGACGGAGCGAAGCGTCATAGCAGAATTTGCGCCTCCAAAAATCGATGATGTCGATCGACGAGACGAGGGTTGCGAACTAAAATCGCTCGATGGATCGATGCTTAAAATCGTCTCAGCGGTCTGGGAGTGTCCCGGGCGCAATGTAAAACCCGTCGTCCAGCGCAGCTTTCTCATAGAACATGGAAAAATCACGCATATCTGGAACGATTGGAGCGAGGTTTCGATTGGCCCTCGCTTGTCGACAAAAAGGCGGTAACGCTCGTGGCGCTCAAGTCATGATTGAGGTTAATGCGACTAAGCTTATCTGAAAGGAGGGGCACGATGAATTGGTGGGCTGCATTTACGCCGGCACTGATTTTGGCGCTATCTGGTTGCGCGCCCTCGCCGCAATCACAGGCGATGGGTGCGCTCAAAGGCAGCTACTTGCAGCAATGCCTGCAGCACGCGCATTGGGTGAAGGCATTCCGAACCGGTGAGGTCACATTCGACCCAGCCTTTGGGGGCACCGGTTTTATTGACTTCGCCGCATCTCGCTTTTCCGAACCCGTGTATGACGCAGAACTCGTTGGCGCGGCGAAGAAATTGCTTGATCGCCCTGTGAGTGCCTTTCTTCCCGATTTTGTTCGCGCAGGATCGCCCGTCGATCGAAAGCATGCGCGCGCTGACGGCCGACCGCTCCTCACGATCGAAAAATTGCCGGCAGGAAGAGGCTCCCTGCAAGGCGTCGCGAAGGGCTGGCTGACCGTTGAAAACGATTTCGAATGTTCGAGTGATAGTATAAACGGGCGCTATTTTGTGATCTCCGAGTTCCGTCCCGCCTTTCCCGTCAGCGTTCGCTGACCATGATTTTTTTGAAATCGGGAATCCGTCGATTCCTCTGCTAAAGCTGTTCGTCTGCCTCCCACCTACGCCAGGTCGTTCACTCGGGCAGGATCGGCCACCATCATCGGCCCGGCCGATGTCGCCCCAATTGTAGTCGTTCCTATCGTGTCGAAGGGGTCTCGGAAGCGGTCGATCGATTTTCTACAGTCTTGCAGCGCATAGAAGTCTTGCTGTGGCCCGCGTGACGCGGAGGAGTATGAACGACGGACCAATCTTCGCTGTGGGAAGCGAAATCGGCGATACAGGCCAATTTGTCTGGTGCAGTTTCATTCAGCACTATCTTGGGGCCACCGTCGCGATAGAGGTCAAACTCACACCGATGCCCTGAACGGGTCTTAGTGCACGTCAGCTCTTGTATGTGAAGGTCTGGAACGGCGCCGTTTCCGGCCTGATACCAAAGCGAGGCAAGCCAATTGCCATTGCCGATCATCGCATTGAGTTGAAGATCTGCCCATATCGCAGATTGAAGTTGTCCCTTCAGCGGCTCCGGCGGTGCAATAGCGGTCGCCGATGCAGCGGCGAGGATAAGAGCGAGCATGAGCAAGCATGTAACATGCCACCGGTCCGCTATCCACTTATTGCCCGGCGAAAGGTCCGACAAGCGCGCGATCAACCCGATAGCGGTCGATCCCAAACCCGCGTAAAATGCCGAGTATGGTGAGGATATTGCTCCTTTTTGCTGCGACCGCACTGTCTGCGTGTGATCAAGGGGCTGACGTGGCGCCGGCACAATCGAAGGCTGAGACTGCACGCCTGCCGTTCGATCATTCTACAGAGTTTCGTGATGGCTACTCGTTGAGAGTTGCTCGCGAAGGCGGCTTGGAGTGGAATGGTGCTCCGGTAAGCGACGGCTCGATGAAAAATTATCTTCATCAGTGGTCGCGACTTCCCCGTGCCGCTGGCGGTCTATTTGTCGCGATCCAGCCGGGCGCCTTGCCGAGCCGAGTAGACTGGGTGCGGCAGCAGGTGATTGATAGCGGTCTGTGCGAGCAGCATCGCTGCTGGGAGGTTGGCTGGGATGTGAAGCGGCCGGTCGTTAATTGACCGGTTTCCCGTAAATGATGCTGAAGGCGGAATAGGGGCTTTCCACCGACTAACGGAACTCCCGGATCACCTCGATCTTGCCGATGATCGCCGCGTTGAAGGCGTCCATCTCTTCCGCTGGTATCCAATATTCGAGATGCGCCCGCCCTCCTGCCTCCTGCACCGCGTATGCAGCAAGGTAGGATGACTTGACCTCGAAGCGCGTCACATAGCCTGACCCGCTCGCTGGCACATTCCAGTCGCGAGCAATCTTGACCGCGTAATCCTCCGAAAGGACCGGATAAAAAATAGGCTGGTCAGGCAATCGGTGCGGAAAGGCGGTCATGCCGGCCTTCTCGATAAGCTCAAGCTCTTGCGGTCCGACAGGCCGCCATAGTGTCGTCGTCTGCTCGCCCATGGCGACAAAGTGCCACGTTCTATGTTCGCCCGCCAGCATGCCGTGCCGAAAGCCGTTGAATGATTTCCATCCATCCCAAACTGTCTGGCCGGTTATGCGATCAGAGTGCTATGGCGTAAGTATAGTGATCATTACTATCGGTCGCGGCCCGCCACCCTACGCTATGATGCGCGGGGACCCGCCGGGGTACGTTTGTGCGCCACTAGCGGGCATTCTCGATAAGCATCAGAATGCGGTGATGCGAATATCCACCCGATCGACAACTGTGGCGTTGACCTTGCTCCTGTTAATAGCAGCGGCGGCGATCGCGACACTCTATCCGTTGGCAACCCGCCCCACGTTTCGGCCGGGTGACGAAGCGTTCATCGAGAGGGCTAAGGCGGACGCTCGCGCGAACTTCCGGGGCGCGGATGCATATGAGCGCAATGCCTTCCCTGTCGTTATGCGTTTGTCCGATCGAACTTGCGTAGAGCTTCGCTCATATAAAACAGATGGAGCGGGAAGTTATATCGCCTGTTACGATCGCCAAGCCGGGAAGAAAATCGAAGAGGGCTTTGGCGTGGGATTCTGAGCAACGGCGTTTTAATCCCCCAAAATCATCCCGTAACCTACGCTATCGTAGCAGCATGGCGTAGGCATAGTGATCATCACTATCGGTCGCGGCCCGCCACCTTTGCCGCAGATCGCGGCGCAAATTTTACCAGCTAGCTCCTCGGGGCGACCTTCCACGGATCGATCACCGTCATGCCGGCGGCGCGAAACGCGCCGGTGTCGCGGCTCGCGACGGCAAATCCGCGCGATGCGGCAATGGCGGCGATATATCCGTCAGGGGTGGGGAAGCCCTTATCGCTGATGCGTGCCTCGACCGCGAGATCGGCATAATGGCGCGCTGCCGACAGATCGAAAGGCAGAATGCGTCCGTCGAACAGCGCGAGGAGCCCCTCCAAAATCGCCGCAAGCTTTTCTTTGCGCCGGCCCGCGGGAAGCGCGCCGATGCCGAATTGCAGTTCGGCGATCGTCACGCTCGAAAGATACAGCGTTTCGGCGGATTCTTCGTCCAGCCAGGCCTGCACCGCGGCGCCGGCCGCGTGCTGTTTTCCCGTATTGGAACATCGCGTACCCCGGCGCCCGCAGCGAAGGTTCCACAGCGTCCGTCCGCATGCTAATGCCCGCGCTGACATAGGAAATCGCTCGAAGGGACGGGATGCAGAGCGCGATCGTGCAATTCGGGACGGATGCGCTGCGGCTGTTCATCTGGCTCGTGATCCTCTCCGCGATCTTCATCCCGCTCGAACGGTTCTTCGCGATCGCGCACAATGATCGGCCGCGCTCGCCGGTGAAGGGCGAGATCGGCTATTATTTCCTCAACAACCTGCTTCCCCCGCTGCTCATCGCGATGCCGCTCGCCGCGCTCGCCGCCGGCGGGCGCGCATTGCTCCCCGAGGCGTGGCTCGCGCTGATCCGCGGCCTGCCCTTCGCCGCGACCCTGGGGATCGCGCTGATCCTGTCGGAGATCGGGGGTTATTGGGGGCATCGGCTGTCGCACGAATGGCCGATCCTGTGGCAATTCCACGCGCGGCATCACCAGCCCGCGCACGTCAATTGGCTGACCAATACGCATGCCCATCCGGTCGACATGATCTGGTCGCGGCTGACCGCCTTGTTCCCGGTCTATGCGCTCGGCTTCGCCAATCCGACATTGGGGGAGCAGGGGATGATCCCGGTGATCATCACGCTGTTCAACGCGATCGGATCCTTCTTCATCCACGCCAATGTGCGCTGGCGGTTCGGCCCGGTCGAGGCGCTGATCGTCACCCCGGCCTTTCATCACTGGCATCACGCCAATGACGAGTGGCGTGATCACAATTATGCGACGATCCTGCCGGTGATGGATCGCATTTTCGGCACCCATCACCTGCCCGATCATTTCCCGCCCTGCTACGGCATAGACGATGAGAAGGACATGGCGCCGTTGCTGCCCTTCTCCGGGGAGCGGCGCGGCTGACCCGACCTGATCGGGTCGTTTCCTGCTTCGCCGGGCCGACAGCTTCGGCAGATCGCGCCGACCGGAAAATGTAAAGTTTTGTCACGCTATTTAATAAGTCGCTTCCATGTGGCAGGCAGGGCGCATTTTATCGCTTATATGGCGCGAACGTTCCAATATTTCTGAGAATGTTCGAGAAATGAAATCCCCACAACTGAAATATTCACTGATATTTGTCGTGCAAAGCGTGCGTAACTGCAAGGTTGCGGGGCGATTTCTTCGCTGCGGCGAGGTCGTATTTACGGATAGTAAACCTTTCTAGCTCACTTTAATTTCACGTTTTTTATTGGTTTCGTTTCGGAGCCGATTTGAAAAGCGGCCTCCCCCGCAGCGAAAGGGGGTGGCCCTGTTTGTGTAGGAATGACGTCATGACCCGGTGCAACCCCCTCTCTCCCCCGGAGCGGACTGGCATCCTGAAGCGCGCGGCGAATCGCTACCGCAATCATCTGCTTTCTTCGATGTCAGCGGTAGCATTCGGCTGCTCCGCAAGCGCCGCGCTGGCACAGACCCTCCCGACCGGCGGACAGGTGCAGGCCGGCACCGCGACGATCGCGTCGGGCGGCGCGGGCAAGCTGCAGGTCAGCCAGGCATCGGGCAAGGCGATCATCGACTGGCAGAGCTTCTCGATCGGCGCGGGCGGCGAGGTCCGCATCGACAATGGCGCCGGGGCGACGCTCAACCGCGTCACCGGGCAGTCGCTCTCGGCAATCGACGGCGTGCTTTCCGCCACCGGTTCGGTCTATCTGCTCAACCCCAACGGCGTGGTCATCGGCAAGTCGGGCGTGGTCAACACCGGGGGCAATTTCCTCGCGTCGACCGGGCGCATCTCGAACGAGGAATTCCTCGCCGGCGGCACGCTCAACATCGGCAACATGAGCAGCGCCAAGGTGGTCAACCTTGGCCGCGTCGGCTCGCTCGGCGGCAGCGTCGCGCTGGTCGGCGTCACCGTCGACAACAAGGGCGAGATTTCTGCGCCCAAGGGCACCGCCACCGGAAATGCCGCTGGATCGCGCTACGGCGGGCTGATCGGCGTCGTCGATACCGTCAACATCAACACCTCGTTCGCCACTGGCAACGTGTCCGGCAACAAGCAGGTCGGCGGGCTCGTCGGGATGACGATGAACAATGTCACCCTGGCGGATGTCTATGCGCAAGGCAGCGTGCGCGCCACCACGACGACCGACGCCGACGGCTATGTCGGCGGGCTGGTCGGGCTCGCCGATCCGACCGGCGGTACGCAATATGTCACCAATGCCTATGCCTCGGGCGCGGTGAGTGCCGCCGGCCTCAATCCGCAAATCGGCGGGTTGCTCGGCGGATGGGGCGGCACTAGCGGCGGAACGGTCGTCGTCACCAACGGCTATTGGGATTCGGCGGCCACCGGCCAGGCGGCGGCGGCGCCGGCGACCGGCGCAGGGGGTACGCTGCGCTACGCGACCGGCACCGCGACGCCGACGACGAGCAACAATACCACCAGCACCAGCTCGGCGGGCGCACGAACCACCGCGCAGCTGAAAAGCGGCGCGCTGCCGGCCAATTTCAACACCGACGTCACCGCCAACGGCAACCCGTGGCGTGCCGGGCAGGGGCTTTATCCCTATTTCGGGCTTCCCGGCTACACCCCCGCCGGTTCGCAGTCGATCAACGGGACGGCCTATATGCTGGCCGGGGCGCCGGCGGGATCGGGCGGAATCTCGCTCTACCTCAACGGTGCGGTGCTGGCATCCGGTATCACCGCCAACGCGACGACCGGCGCCTATTCGGCCTTCGTCGGCGCGGGAACCGTTTCGGCGACGAGCAAATTGGGCGGCACGCTGACATTGAGCGGCGCCAGCGCGGTCGCAGGCGCGAGCTATACCGACGCGCCGATATTCTCGTCGGGCAATGTCACCGGCTTCGATATCAAGGAAGGCGTGCTGCTGGGCACCTCCTCGGCGACCACCAACAGCACGTTGCAGGCCGATCTCGGCGCAACCTTCGGCGCATCGACTTATAGCGGCCTCACCTCGACGCTGTCCGCGGAGCGCCGCGCCAATCCCTTCCGCCGTTATGGCGCGCATCAGGCGGCGCCGGGTTCGCGCTATTCGGTCGGGCTCGGGCTCGCTTATGTCGGTGCGGCGGTGGCGCGGCACGGCGGCGAGATCACATGCGCGCCGAACACGCCGCACGGCACGCGCTTCACGCTCCGCTTCCCCGCGCTCGCCTGAGCGATCTAGCGCCGGGGCGATACCGCGGCGCGTGCCAGCGCGGGCAGTAGTGCCGCTTCCTTGCCGACGCATCGCGCGGTGATCGCGCCCGATCGACGCAACACCGTCCCGCTCGCGCGATCGATCATCGCGAGGATCAAAACATAGGCCTGCCGACGGCACAGCCCGATCGCGCGCGGCGCGGGCGGCGAAACGATCGTCGCGCCGCCGGCGCCCGCGACTGTTACGCCGGGCGGGCGGATCGCGAAGCCGATCTCGACCCGCGTCGGCGCATCCTGTGCCTCGCGATAGCCGGCGGCGTGCAGCGCATCGCGGACCGCATCGGCGACGTCGGCGCGCCGCGTCTCGCCGATCGAGAACGGCGGTTGCGCAGCGGCAGGGGGCGGCGCATCGCCGAACGGGCGAACCGTCGGGGCGCATGCCGCGATCAGCAAGGCGCCGACCGGGGGCATCGCGCGCCACCGTCGCCGGGAACGCCCGATGGCGCGACGACAACCCGCGCGGCAGGGCCGGGAATTATTGCGTCGATGTATCCGCACGCGCCGCACCCAGCTCGATCGCCGCGCCGGCCCGCCCGGGCCTCGTCGGCACCGCCACGATCTTGTTTTCGCGCAACGCGGCGGCGATCGCGGCGGCGCGGCGCTGATCGAGCGTCGCGCGTTCCGACACGGGCTCGCGGAGCCCCGGCACCGACAGCGCGGTCCAGTTCCAGCGCCGCGCCGCCCAGATCGCGGTCGACAGCGCCGTCTTGCCGGCGTCGTCGAGCTGATCCGAGCCGCTGGCGAAGGCGATCGGGGGCAGGTCGAGTCCGGCCGGCGGGACGATCGCGATCGACCAGCCGTTGATCTGCGACGCGACGCGCGTTTCGAGCAGCCGATAGGCGAGAAGCGACGCGCCGGGCAGCGGCTGCGCGGCGGTCACCGCGCGCCGCGCGTCGCGATCGAGCAGCACATCGCTCGGCTTGGCGCCGGCGGTGATGGCGAGCAGTCGCACGATCTCCGACCCTTCTTCGCGCAGCCGTTGTTGCTCCTGCGCCTGGGTGAAGGCGGCCTGCTCCTGATCGATTGCCGCCGAGCCGGGGTCGACCAGCACCTGATCGGCCTGGAGTGACACCGGCTGCCCGAGCTTCGCTTCGACCGCCTGCGCCAATATCTGCGGGCGAAGCGCGTTGGAACGCGGTGCGATCACCACCGCGCGGATGGCGATCGGGTTCACCTTATAATCGATGTCGAGCTGGGCGACGCGGGCGTCCTTGCCATAGCTGGTGTTGAGGACGCTCCGCACCTGCGTCGCGATCACCGCTTCGCGCGCGATCTGGTTGAGCGAGATGCCCAGCGGAATGGCCATCACGAGGAATGCGCCGACGAGGAGCCCGGTCTGCGCCCAGGTCTGCTGTTCGGACAACCGGTGTCCGAAGCCGTACAGCTGCGCCATGATCATCGCCGACAGCGTGATCGTCACGAAGTTGGTCCCGAACAGCGCGGCCGCGCCGCCCGCGATCGCGAAATTGCCGACCGCCAGCCCGTAGCCGACGGTCGCCAGCGGCGGCATCAACGCGGTGGCGATCGCCACCCCGACGATCGTCTCTCCGCGCCCGCGGATCAGCGCGAAAGTGCCGGCGAGCGCGGAGAACATCGCGACGAGCAGGTCGAACAGATTGGGGCGCGTCCGCGCCAATATCTCGGCGGTCGTTGCCTTGAGCGGGGAAAGGAGTACGACCAGCGCGGTGAAGCCGATCGCCAGCGCCGACGCGACGGCGAGCGCGACGATCGAGCGCCGCATCTCGGTGAAGTCGAACAGCGCGAGGCTGAAGCCGAGACCCATGATCGGGCCCATCAGCGGCGAGATCAGCATCGCGCCGATCACCACCGCCGGCGACGATTGCAGCAGCCCGAGCACCGCGATCCCCGCCGACATGATCGTCATGAAGGCAAAGCGCGCGGACCAGCCGCTATCCTCGGCGACGCGCGCCATTACGCCCTCGTGATCGACCGCGCTGGACACATGCGCCCGCCACCATCTGCGCACCCGGCGTAGCGCAGGCACGCGACTTGAAAGAGGAGCGGCAGCGGAGCTGGTGGCAGACGACGTGCTGTTCATGCGCTGCTGGTGGCCAACAAGCGCAAAATGCGCAAGCCGTCTCGTTCGGTTGTGTCGCGTCCGGCGATACGCATGGGGATAGATATCCCTGAGATATGCGGGAAAGTACACCGCCATTATGAGGGTAAATATTCCGTTATCCGTATTACTTATATCTGCATCCCGTGACGCGGATAAGCCAATGACGATTTGGGGTGACGGCGATGAATGCGATGTATTTACCAACGGCAAGATCGTTGCGCGCGATTTCGGCAACAGCGGCACGCTCTTGTTCGGATGAGGTGTCACGACACCGCCGGATTTGTTTGGCGCATCGGCATATGTCGGGCCGGACGCGACGGCGCCGGTGACACGACTTGACCGAAATTTACACGGGGTCGATAAATTTCCGGGCTCGGGCGCCGGTATGCCGATTTCGGTCTGCGCCGCCGCCGGGGGCGATGCGTGGGACGGCCGCTCGATGGCCGATGTGATGGGAAGATTTGAATGTCGGCAGGTGCGCGCGGCGGGTTTTCGATCATCGATTTCAAGGTACCGCGACGTTATCTCGATATGATCATCCGGCCGGATTCGGAGGGCGGGCGGGAATATGTCGACCAGCCCGGCCTCGCGGACGACGATTATATCTCCTCGCTGGAATTCATGGACCGTTGCCTGCGCCATTTCCGCAAGACGGGGTATGAATCGCTGGCCAACGCCTCGATGGTCGTGCCGTTCGGCAGCTTCGGGATGATCGTCTCGTCGGTGGCGGACAGCAAGGATTTCGAAGAGGCGCTGAAACGCTGCGTCGCCGCGGTGGAGATTTTGCGCCCCGATCTGGTCGCGCGGTTCGTCCGGACCAAGGATCGGCTCAAGCTCGACATCACCTGCAAGCGCCCGGCGACGACCGGAATGGAGATCGGGCTCGAATTCTTCGTTCTCGCGCTGCACACCTCGTTTCGCTGGATGACCGGGAAGTCGCTCCGCCCGGTAAGCGTGCGCGGGGCGGCGAAGATCAATGGTTTCGACGAGAGCCTGCTGGTCGTCCTCGCGGCCCCGATGACGCGACGCGGGACCGGGGTGACGCTCTATTATCCGCTGGACTATGCCGGCATCGAGATATTGCCGGTCAAATATGAAAGCTGGGGCGCGCAGGAAGTCCCCGAATTCCTGCGGATGATGCAGGAAGCGGCCGAGGCGCGCAGCGCGACCGACGGCGCCACGGCAGCGCCCGTCGCGGAGCAGGCGGCGGAACTGATCCGGCAGGGGGTGGTCACCGAGGCGGGGGTCGCGCAACGGATGGAGATCAGCGCTGCGTCGTTGCGGCGGCGGTTGACCGATGCGGGCACCTCGTTCCGCCAACTATTGTCCGACACGCGGCGCGAGGCGGTGCAGCGGCTGCTGGCGACCGACAAGAGCCTCGAGGCGATCGCCGAGGAGGTCGGCTATTCCGACGAGCGCAGCCTGCGGCGCGCCTGCGTCCAATGGTTCGGCATCCCGCTCGCGCAATATCGCGAGGAAATACGCAAGTCATAAATTCAGTGCAATAGTTCTACAATATTTCTCGCAAAATAAACCCGGCCGAAAGAATGATCTCGGCGCAAAGTAAAATCGCGAGCATATTGATGCCCTTGACAATGATCTCGCTTTTGCTCACGGCGGCTCCATGCAATCCACCCGTTGCGGAGGATTGTCCCGGCTGTTTCGTCATGCGTTGAATTTACTCTGCTTTACGATTCGTTGTAATGACCGCTGCGCTCAAAGCTTGGCGGACAAATTCGCTCAGCGATAGACGAGCGCGACGAGGCTCCGCGCGTGATCGGCGGCCTCGTCTTCGTCCCACACGATCGTATCGGTGAGACGGCGGTTGCCGCGCGCGGCGAGCAACAGGAAATGTTCGGCGGCGATCGCGCTGTCCGGCAGGCGGATCGCGCCGGCGGCGTGCCAGTCGCGCAGTCGTGTCGCCAGTTCGGCGTGCGCCGGCGTCACGAGGCGATGCCAGATGCGCTGGACGGTTTCGGCATGGGACGGCGCCTCGGCGACGAGCAACCGGATCAGCGCGACATGCTCGGGCTGTTGGGCGAAACGATCGTGCGCATAGGCGATGGCGCGCAGCGTATCAGCGATATCGTCGCCGCGCGGCATCGCGGGACGCGCGGCAAGCCGGTCGTCGACTGCCTGATCGAGCGCCGTGGCGAACAATCCCTGCTTGTTCCCGAAGCGGCGATAGATCGACATTTTGGCGATGCCGGCCTGCGCCCCGATCTGCTCGACGCTGGCGGCGCGGAAGCCCGCTTCGCAAAATCGCGTCGCGGCCAGCCGTAGCAGCGCGGTCCAAGCGGCGTCGGAAATGCGGCCGCTTTGCTCGATCGGGACCGAGCGGGGCGGTGCTGCGGGTAGTGGCGCGCTTGCCGTGGCCGGATCGCCGGGCGATGGGCCGGTTCGCCAGCCGCGCGCGAAGGTCGCGACGATCGCCTCGATATTGGCGTGCCGCTCGCGCGGCGTCGGCGTCAGCCCGAGCAGCGGGCGAACCCCGCCGATCGCGAGCACCCCGGCCCAATGCGCCAGCCGGTCCGCATCCAGATCGGGGAGGCGGCCTGCGCGTTGCTGGTCGGCAAGAATGCCCGAAAAAGGCGTTGCGCGGCGCCGCAGCCGGTGCAGATCGGCGGCAAGCTCGGGGAACACCCCCGCCGCCGCGACATTGGCGCGATACAGTTCGAGATTGGCGGGATTGGTCGCCGATCGCTCGACCCAGGCCGCATAAGCGCGGGTCGCGTCGGCCAGATCGAGCGTTCGCATGTCGGGCGCGCCTTCCTCGCCCGATTCGTCCATCGTGACACGCAGCACCTCGCGAAACAGCTGCTCGCGCGAGCTGAACAAGGCGTAGAGCGTCTGCTTGCTCGCGCCGGCCTGATGCGCGATCCGGTCCATGCTCGTCTCAAGAAAACCCGCGGCGAGGATCGCCTCGCGTGCCGCCTGGAGGATGCGCATCCGGGCAGGCGGGTCTTCGTTCGGCGAGGAAGGAGCGGCGCGCGTCATCCGCGCCTTCTCGCCCAAGCCGCGCCACGTTGCAACGACGGGAACTATACCGTATAGTTCCTTCGCAACGGAGGGGTTCGTGACATTGAAAACCACACTTTGCGGAATATCCTGTGCGCTGCTTCTGTGCGGTGCTGCGTCGCAAGCGATGGCGCAGGCCGATGTCGTTCTGCCCAGGCCGCCCGCGCCGTTCGCCGGGAAGATCGGCATGACCTTCGCCGATTCGACCCCCGCTTTTCCCCGCCCGGTGCAGGCGCCGGCGGGGGCGCCCAACGTGCTGCTGATCTTGACCGACGATGTCGGCTTCGCCGCGGCGAGCGCCTTCGGCGGCCCGGTGCCGACCCCGGCGCTCGATCAGCTCGCGGCGAACGGGCTGCGCTACACGCGCTTCCACACCACCGCGATGTGCTCGCCCACCCGCGCGGCATTGCTCACCGGGCGCAATCATCATGCGGTCGGCAACGGCATCGTCTCGGATACCGGGAGCGGCTATCCCGGCTATTGGTCGGTGATCCCGCGCTCCGCCGCGACGGTGGCGCAGGTGCTGCGGCTCAACGGCTATGACACCGCCTTCATCGGCAAGCATCACAATCTGCCGCAGGGCGGGGACGATGCGAACAGCGGGTCGTTCGATCTCTGGCCGACCGGCCTTGGCTTCCAATATTTCTACGGTTTTGTCGGCGGCGACACCAACCAGTGGCGCCCGACGCTCTATCGCGGCACCTCGCCGGTCGCGATGCCGCCGATGACGACTACGCTCGATCATTATCTGGCGCAGGATCTGATCCACTGGATCCACGGGCAGAAGGCCGCGGCGCCCGACAAGCCGTTCTTCGCCTATCTCGCCCCAGGCAGCGCGCATGCGCCGCATCAGGCGCCTGCCGAGTGGATCGCGCGCTTCAAGGGCAAGTTCGATTCGGGCTGGGATCAATTGCGCGAGGACAGCCTGGCACGGCAGAAGGCCGGCGGGATCGTCCCCGTGGATACCGCGCTGACCCCGCGGCCGAAGGAAATCCCCGCCTGGTCCAGCCTCTCGCCCGACGAGCAGCGCGTCTATGCGCATATGATGGAAGTGTTCGCCGGGATGCTCGCCTATCAGGACGATCAGATCGGCACCGTGCTCGACGAGCTCAAGCGGATGGGCCAGATCGACAATACCTTGGTGGTGTTCATCGAGGGCGACAATGGCGCCAGCCCGGAGGGCGCGCTGACCGGCTCGACCAACGAACTCGGCGCGCTCGCCAACGCGATGAAGGAGGACACCCGCTGGCTGCTCTCGCAAATGCCCAGGATGGGCGGGCCGGACAGCTACGAAATCTATCCGGTCGGCAGGGCGTGGGCGACCAACGCGCCGTTCCAATGGACCAAACAGGTCGGCTCGCACCTCGGCGGGACGCGCAACGGCATGGTCGTCTCGTGGCCGGCGCGGATCCGCGACAAGGGCGGAATCCGCACCCAGTTCGGCCACGTCAACGATATCATGCCGACGATCCTCGAGGCGGCCGGCATCGCGATGCCCGATGTGGTGGATGGGGTGCGCCAGCAGAAGATCGACGGCACCAGCCTCGTCTACAGTTTCGACGCGCCGCAGGCGCCCGAGCGGCATGTGCGGCAATATTTCGAGATGCTCGGCAACCGCGCGATCTACGATCACGGCTGGATGGCGAGCACCACGCCGGGGCGGTTGCCGTGGAAAATGGGTGGATCGGGCGGGCTGCCGACCGATTACAAATGGGAGCTGTACGATCTCACGAAAGATTTCAGCCAGGCGCACGATCTCGCCGCCGCCGAGCCGGCGAGGGTCGCCGCGCTGCGCGCCGAATGGGATGCCGAGGCCAAGGCGAACAACGTCTATCCGCTTGACGACCGGCAGGGGACGATCCGCGCGCTGGGGGCGATGCCCCCGCCGAAGCCGCGTGCCTATGTCTACTGGGGCGCCGACATCAGCGTTGCGCAGAGCAAGGCGCCGCCGATCAACGTCCGCGGCTTTGCGATCGACGCCGACATCGATGTGCCCAAGGACGGCGCGCGCGGTGTGCTGATCGCCAGCGGCAGCCGCTTCGCCGGGTGGAGCTTCGGCTTCGATAACGGGCGTCCGTTCGTCGTCCACGCCGCGTCGCAAAAGCCCGACGACCAATTCCGCATCGCCGCCGCGGCGCGTGTCGCGCCGGGCCGGCACAAGCTCGATTATGCCTATAAGCCGGATGGCATGCCGGGGCAGGGCGGTACGATGACGATCAGCATCGACGGGCGCGAGGTGGCGCGTGGCCGGATCGGGCGCACCGCCTTCGTCGCGGCGGGGCTCGGCGAAACCTTCGACATCGGCCGCGATACCGGCGCGACGGTGGTCGACCTGCCGGGCGGCACGCGGTTCAACGGCGCGATCGCGCGGATCGAGGTGGGGATTCGCTGATCTCTAAAGCTGCCGCCACGGCACCGGGTCCCGCATATCGAGCCGGCACATATGCTGCAGCCCGTGCTGCTGGGCATAAGCGATCACGCGCGCGTCATAATTGAGCGCATCGGGCATCGCGAAATTCCAGTCGGGCGGGTTGAAGGTCGAGAAGCCGTTGATCGTCGGCACGCCCCATTGCTCGGCGAGGAACATCGCGTCGACATTGTGTGGATAAAGCCCGCTGTGAAGCGCATCGCCGTAATGCAGCTCGCCGCGCCGCGCGGCCACGACGTAAAAGCTGGCGCAGTCCTTGGGCGGCGGCGGGACCGCGGCGAAGGCGGTCAGCTGCGCCGCGCGGCTGAGCTGGGTCGGTTGTGCGGCATTGAGCTGCTCGACGACGAGCAGCGCGACGATCACGCCCGCGATCCACGGCCGGCGACGCCAGAGCCGGGTGAGATCGTCGCGAAAGGCAATCCCCATCAGCAGCAACGCCGGCAACACCAGGAAGAGCTGATAGCGCAGCACGACGCGCAACCCCCGCGCGCCCGGCACGAGATCGTGCACCAAGGCCCAGGGCGACACCGGTCCGAAGCGCAGCGTCAGCGCCCAGCCGATCGCGATCGCCAGCGCGAATATGCGCGCGAACCGGGGGCCGTCGCGCCGGTGGATCACCCGCCAGCCGGCGGCGCAGAGCAATGCGAAGGTCAGCAGCGGGAAACCGGTTATATGCTCCCCGCCGGCGGCGAGGCCATCGAACCACCCGTCGGGCAGCGCTTGCGTCTGCACCACGCGGTCGAGCCCACGGATCAGCCAGCCCCATAGCAGATTGCGCTCGCCGACATTGAACAGGTCGATCGGCTGGACGGTATATAAGAGGATGAAATCATGCCCCCCGGTCTCGCGTACCTTGGGGAGATAGACGCGCAGGAACGGTATCGCGGCGATTGCGAACACGCCCGCGAACACCGTCGAACTGCGCCAGTGCGTTTCCGCCAACTCGCGCAGCGCGGCAGGGTGCCACAAGCCCGCAACGCCCAGCCAGCATCCGGCCAGGACGACGACGAAATAGATCGCGAACCACGCGAAATAGAAAGCGGTGAGCAGCCATGCGCCCATGAACGCCGCGGCCGATGCGGCCCAGAGAAGCGCGCCTCGCCGCCGATCGCTTTCGGCGCGAACCGCGAGGATCGCGAATGACGCGACGAGCGGGAGCAGCGCGAGCGTCTGGATCTGCGCGTGCCCCGATTGGACGAACATGTTGTTCGAGATCGTCGCGAGCGACGCGATGAGGATCGCGGCGCCCCAGTTCCACCGCAGGATGCCGCGCACCAGCCAGAGCGTCGCCGCATAGCCGATGGTCTTATAGGTGAAAGCGGTGAGCGTATCGGCGACGAAAGGGTCGAAGGCGAGGCGCCAGGCCGAATAGATCAGCCCGGAGAGGAAATAGCCGTCATTATAGCCGAGCGTCCCCGTATAGGGATGGAAATAGAGCGGCTGGTTCCAGACCTCGGCCCGCGTGAACACCGACCGCCAATGTTCGAGAAGGCTGATCTCGATGAGCCCGTCGGCACGGTCGCCGAACCCGAGATCGAAACCGCTGACGATCGCGTCGCGGAATACGATCGACATCGACGCGATACAGGCGATCAGGCTGAGCAACAGGCCGAGAATGGTTTCTTCACGCCAACGGTAAGTCGGACCGTTTAGAGAGGGCTGTCGATCGGGCGGCACGCCTGCGTTCACTGCCGTCTCCGGATAAGGGCGCCGAATCGATCATCGACCGGGTCGAGGTGTGGCGTCTGGGGAAGAGTGGCGCAATGGGCGATCGCCGGGGCAGGGGTTCCCAAATGGTGATTGCTGTGGCCGCCGCGCTTCCCCCAGTCTGACCGGATGACCCGACTCGTAAGGACGAGCGGTGGCCTTGGGAGGGGGATGAATGCGCAACGCCGGCAAATTGGTGGCTTTCTGTCTGGCTTCGGCCGCGTCGACCGCGATCGCGCAGGCGCAGACCGCACCCGCCGAACCCGATCAGCCGCAGGCCACCGCGGTCGGCGCCGATATCGTGGTGACCGCGCAACGCCGCGAGCAGCGGCTGATCGACGTGCCGATCGCGGTGACCGCTTTGTCCAACGCGGCGCTCGAACGCGCCGGGGTGCAGACCGTCAACGATGCGCAGGCGGTGATCCCCAATATCCAGATCAACCAGACGGTCGGCAACGGCTTCAGTCCGGTGATCTCGATGCGCGGGCTCGCGCCGTCGGCGGACACCAGCCTCGCGCGCGATCAGCCGGTCGGGCTCTATCTCGACGGCGTGCCGATCTCGAAATCGACCGGCGCGGCGTTCGATACCGTCGATCTGCAGCGGGTCGAGGTGCTGCGCGGCCCGCAGGGCACGCTCTACGGCAAGAATACGATCGGCGGCGCGATCAACCTCATCACGCAAAAGCCGACCGGCGAGTTCGGCGGCCAGATCTGGCTGAGCTACGGCCAGTGGAACAAGTTTCAGCGCCGCATCAGCGTCGATCTGCCCGCGATCAGCAACGTCAAGATCAAGCTCGGCTATTCGGGCAACGATCAGGGCGGCTATTGGCACAATGCCGCGACGAGGCGCGATTTCGGGCGGATGAGCCAGGTCGCCGCGCGCGCCGATGTCCTGTGGGAACCGACGAGCAATTTCTCGGCGCGTTACGCTTATGACATCAGCAACAACAAGGGCACGCCCACGGTGCTCGCGATCAGCGCGATCGGCGCGTCCTTCCCGGCGGCGCTCAGGGGGCTCGTTCGGCCCTATGTCTTCCCCGATCGCCCCGGCCCCGATCAGGTTTCGGCGCAGAGCGCGATCCGTTCCAATTTCGAGGTGACGGGGCATGCGCTGACGCTCAACTGGGATGTCGGGCACAGCGCGCTCGGCGACCTGACCTTGCGCTCGATCACCGCGCGGCGCACGATGAAGTCGCGCAGCCTCTCCGATTTCGACGGCACGCCGGTCGATCTGGTGCGCTTCGTGCTCAACAACGATTATGAATCGTTCACCCAGGAAGTGCAGCTGCTCGGATCGGGGGCGGAGTTCAAATATACGCTCGGCGGCTTTTATTCGAACGACAGCTATTCGGTCTATAACCCGCGCTGGAACTTCCAGTTCGGCGGCAACAACTACGATCTCAGCGATCGCGGCGGTGGCAACCGTTCGGTCGCGGGCTACGGCCAGCTGACCTGGACGCCGTCGTTCGCCGACAAGAAGCTCGATATCGCGGTGGGGCTTCGCTACACCTCGGATCGCAAGCGCGCTTACGAACTGTTCCTCGCCAACAGCGCCTATGCGGCCAATCCGGCGGCGGTCGGCTCGGGGGTGTTCGCGCGCAACGCCAATGGCAGCCCGATCACGCGCAGCGGCCAGCCGGCGGCGGGCGCGCGGCCCGGCGCGGGCGGGCTCGGGCCGTACGACCTGATCCCCCTGTCGCGCCGCGACAGCTGGTCGCAGGTCAATCCCGAGTTCAACATCGTCTATCGCGTCCGGCCCGACTGGTCGTTCTACGGGCGGTTCGCGACCGGGTTCAAATCGGGCGGGATCAACGATACCGCCTCGACCAACGCCGCGTTCAATTCGCCCTATGACCCAGAGAAGCTGACCTCCTACGAAATCGGCACCAAGTTCATCAGCCCCGATCGCCGGGTCAGCCTCAACCTGTCGGCCTATCATTCGATCTACAAGAACTTCCAGGCCGGGGTGTTCGTCCCCGAACTGGTGACGACCAATATCATCAACGCCGGCGAGGCGAAGTTCACCGGGGTCGAGGTGGAGGGCAGCATCCGACCGTTCGGCGGGCTGACGATCAATGTCGGCGGCGGCTATCTCGACGCCAAATACACCGATTTCGTCCTGCCGAGCGGGCAGGACGTGACCAGCACCTACAAGATTCCGCTCGCGCCGAAATGGAATTATCTCATCGGCGGGGTCTATCGCGTGCCGGTCGGGCGGGCAGCGATCGAGGCCAGCGCAAACTGGTCGTGGCGCGCGATGCAATGGGCGACGATCACCCCCGATACGCTCGCGACGCGCAAGGCCTATGGCACGCTCGACGCGCGCATCGCACTCACCGATATCCCGCTGACCGACCACACCACCGCCGAGATCGCCTTATGGGGCCGCAACCTCACCGACACGGCTTATTGGAACAGCGGGATCAACCTCGGCGTGCTCGCGGTGCGGCAATGGGCCGATCCGCGCAGCGTGGGGGGCGAGGTGCGGATCCGTTTCTGACGCGGCCGCGGCGAATGTTTCCGTGGAGCGACTGATCGTTCACCGCCAGTTGCTTGTTGCGCCCCGATCGGCGGCGCAAAAATCCCCCGTCATCAACAATCAGCGGCGCGCGTTGACGGCCGCGCAATGTGGAGAGCGATCGTGGACAGATATCTGGTGATCTCGTCGGATGGCCATGTCGGCTTGCCCCCCGAACAATATCGCAACTATCTCGAAGCCAAATATCACCCGCAATTCGACGAAGCGCTCGCCAAGGAGATCAAGGCGCGCGAGGAGCGGGAAAAGCTCTTCCTGATCAACGATTTCAACACCAAGTGGCGCGCCAAGGTGGGCGACGGGCTGGAAGGCGCATGGGACAGCCGGATCCGCAATCGCGAGCTCGATCGCGACGGCGTGGTCGCCGAGATCCTGTTCCCCGACGGGATCACCGAGCGCAACGCGCCGCCGTTCGGCGCCGATGTCGGGCTGAAGCCCAATGCCTCGACCCCCGAGCTGCAATGGGCCGGCGCGCGCGCGCATAATCGCTGGCTCGCCGAATTTTGCGCCGAGGACCCGCATCGCCGGCTCGGCCTCGCGGTGATCCCGGCGCTGTTCGATATCGAGGAGACGCTCAAGGAAATCCGCTGGGCGAAGAAGAACAACCTCAAGGGGGTGTTCTTCCCGGCGATCACCGACGGCTACAAGATGTACAACCACAAGGATTATTATCCGGTGTGGGAGCTGCTGCAGGAATATCGCATGCCGCTCCACTTCCACAGCGGCGGCTCGCCCGATTACGACATGACGCAGCCGGGCTGGATCGGCACCTATCTGTGCGAATTCGCTTTCTTCCTGACGCGCCCGATGTGGTCGATGATGTTCGGCGGGGTGTTCGAGGAATATCCCGAGCTCAAGGTGATGTTCACCGAGGCCGGCGGGGAATTCTGGTTCCCGTGGATGATCGAGCTGATGGATATCCGCGCCTCGGTCAAGCACACCTCGGGCAAGCTTGGCGATTACAATGCCAATATGTCGATGAAGCCGAGCGAATATTTCCAGCGCAACATCTATGTCGGCTGTTCGGCGCTGCCCGACGAGGAGACGACCGAGGCCTATTACAAGATCGGCATCGACCGCATCCTGTGGGGCACCGATTATCCGCACCCCGAGGGCACCTGGCCCGAGACGCTGGAGAAGATGAACCTCAGCCTCGGCGGGCTGCCCGAGGAGGATATCCAGCAGATGCTCGGCACCAATGCCCTCGGCGCTTATGATCTCGATGCCGATGCGATGTGGAAGATCGCCGCACGGATCGGGCCGAAGAAGGAATTGTTCGTCCGTCAGGCCGCGGAATAGCCGCTTGACCACTGACTCCGGGAGGGTGGCGGGGCAGTTGCCCGCGCCATCGCTTCTGCCTTCGACCCCTTCTTGTGTCCCCGCGAAGGCGGGGACCCAGTCTGGGCTCCCGCCTTCGCGGGAGCACAAGGAGGGGCCCGCTGTCGTTCAAATGCGACAGCACCCGAGCGGAGGGCTATGACGCTTTCTTTGCCTGCTGCCGCCACCTATGCTTCTGACAAGTGGCAGGAGCGGCGGATGTCGGCGTGGCGTGGGATCGACGAGTTTCTGGCCGTCATCGCCGCCGGCAGCTTCACCGCAGCGGCCGAGCGGCTGGGGGCGTCGAAATCCTTCGTCAGCAAGACGGTCGCCGAGCTCGAGCAGCGCGTCGGCGCGCAATTGATCGTGCGGACGACGCGGCGGCTGTCGCTCACCGCGGCAGGCGAATTCTTCCACCAGCGCTGCGTCGCGATGCAGGGCGATCTGTTCGCGCTCGAACGCAGCATGGCGCAATTCCAGTCGCATCCGATCGGGCGCTTGCGGATCGTGCTCAGCGATACCTTCGGCTCGGATTTCATGTCGGCGCTGCTCGCCGATTTCAGCGCGCGGCATCCCGATATCTCGATCCAGGTGATCGCCTATTTGAGCGAAGCCAACCTGTCGGAGGAGACGTTCGACGTCGCGATCCGCTACGGCTCGCTCGGGGATTCGTCGCTCCGCGCGCGATTCTTCGGCTATCTGTCATATTGCCTCTGCGCTTCCCCGGATTATGTCGCGCAACATGGCTGGCCGGAAACGCCGGAGGCGCTCGCCGATCACCAATGCCTCTCCGCGCCGAGCGGGCTGTTCCAGTTCAACGACGGGGTCGCCGCGCGCGTCTCGGGCAATTGGACGAGCAACAGCGGGGTCGCGCTGCGCTGGGCGGCGCGGCGCGGATTGGGCCTTGCCCATCTGCCAATCTCGCTCGTCCGCCAGGATCTGATCGACGGCCATCTGCTCGCCGCGACTGCCGACTGGACCTTCCTCGATCAGGAGGTCCGCGCGGTCTTCCCGCCGGGCATTACCCCTACGGCGACGCGTGCATTTATCGACTATCTCACCTCGCGGCTGGCGCAGAAACGGCGGGTGCGGCCGTGGATGGTCGAAAGCCTGATTCCGGCCGACCTCTCGTCCCCCGAAGGGCTCGACGACGATATGGATTAGACGTCTGGCGTGAACAGTACGTTCCCGCACGCGGACTTTCGCCGCGGGACGCAGTTGATAGGATGCCGCCAATACCGAAGCCGATCAACGGCCGGCATGGAGAGGAATACATGCCCCAAATCGTCCGCTTTCCGATGGATATCCCCTTCGGCTGGTTCTTCGTATCCTATTCGGACGAATTGGCGCCGGGCGACGTCAAATCGCTGCATTATTTCGGGCGCGATCTCGTGCTGTTCCGCAACCATAGCGGGGTCGCCGGGGTGCTCGATGCCTATTGCCCGCATATGGGCGCGCATCTCGGGCATGGCGGGGTGGTCGAGGGCGACGTGCTCCGCTGCCCGTTCCATAGCTGGGCGTTCCGCCCCGACGGTTTCTGCGTCGACATTCCCTATGCCAAGGCTTTCCCGCCGATCTGCAAGCGCGAGCCGATCGCGGGCCGCTATCCCGTCACCGAGGCGAACGGGGTGGTCTGGGCCTGGTATCACCCGCACGATATCGCCCCGCTCTATGACGTGCTGACGGTGGCCGAGTTCACCGAGCCGGGCTGGGCGCCGCAGACCCGCCGCGAATGGCGCTTCCGCAGCAACCCGCAGGAGATCGCCGAGAACGGCGTCGATTTCGCGCATTTCCAATATGTCCACCGGATGGACGCGGTGCCCGAGGGCGAGGCGCGCTACGACGGGCATATTCGCCGTTCTGAGGCGAATGGCGTGCGGACGATGACGCTGCCGACCGGCGAAACCAAGATCGTCAATTCCAGCGTCACCACCGTCCAGAACGGCGCGGGGCAGAAGACGACGCATCTCACCGGGCTGGTCACGCTCGCGCTGCAGGTGCTGGTGACGCCGATCGAGGCGGACGAGTGCGAATTGCGCTTCTGCTTCACCCACCCGGTCGTCGAGCCCGGGTCGTTCGAGGACAAGGCGATCCAGGCGGCGATCGCCTCGACCACCGGGCAGACCGGGGTGGAGGGCGATATTCCGATCTGGGACAAGAAGATCCACCGCGCCCGCCCGCTGCTGTGCGACGGCGACGGGCCGATCCTCCGCTTCCGCCGCTATTTCGAACAATTTTACGCGCCCCCCGGCGGCGGGGCGCAGATGGTCGCCGCCGAATAACGTCGATCTGATTTCCCCTGGTCCTGCACAAATCCGGCGCGGTGCGCGCCGGGTAACGACGGAGATTTGCTATGACGGCATTGCGCTACAGAATGGGCCCGGTCGCGACGCGTTCGGCGGGCGGCCTCAACAACAGCGTGCGGTCGATCCGCGCGATCTATGAAACCGATCCGGCGGTCTATGCCGCGATGCTGCCGCGCCCGCTGACGCCGGTCGCGCGGCCGGAAATCTTCGTCCAGTTCGCGCATGTCGCGATGCACGTCACCCCCGAGCGGACGGTCGAGATCGGCGCGCTGACAATGGGCGTGGTGTGCGATTACGAGAGCCAGCGCGGGGCTTATTGTTTCCATATGGCGATGGAAGGCGAGAGCGTCGTCACCAGCGGGCGCGAGCGGTTCGGCGAGCCGAAGAAGATCGCAACGACCAGCTTCGAGAAGAACGGCAATCACGTCCGCGCGACCTGCTCGCGCCACGGCATCACTTATTGCACGATCGAGGGCGAGATCGGCGCGGAAAACGCCAACCCGCGGCAGTTCGAGGAATATATCTACTGCTACAAGGGCCTGATCGACATTCAGGACCCGACCAAGTTCGACGGCGACGTCTATCTCACCCAGCTCGACTGGCAGCGCAATTACACCACCCGCGCCGATATGACGGGCACGATCACGCTGGCGGAATCGGCTTATGATCCGCTGGTCGATATTCCGGTCCGCCGGCTGGTGTCGATGGAATATGTCGAGGGCGCGACCGTCACCGGCGGGCGGCTGCTCCGCACCGTGCCGGGCGAGTGGATCGCCGATCACTGGGTCGGTCGCTTCGACGATCCCGCCAATGTCGGGCTCGAGATCGGCGTCGCCGAGGTCGAGGCCGCCTGATGCGCGATTTCGCGGACAAGGTCGCCGTCATCACCGGCGGCGCCAGCGGGGTCGGCCGCGCGATCGGCGCGCGGCTGGTCCGCGAAGGCGCGCGGGTGGTGCTGGCGGATATCAACCAGCAGGCGCTCGACGAGGCGGTCGCCGCGATCGGCGCCGCTGCCGGCCTCACCGTCGACGTGACCAAGGAGGCCTCGGTCGATGCGCTCGCCGCGTCGGTCTACGATCGGTTCGGCGCCGCGCATCTGGTGTTCAACAATGCCGGGGTCGGGCTGGGCGAGGCCAAGCGCGAGATCTGGACCTTGCCGCTCAACGACTGGCGCTGGGGGATCGACGTCAACGTGCTCGGGGTGGTCCACGGCATCAAGGCGTTCGTGCCGCGGATGCTGGCGAGCGGCGACGAGGGGGTGGTGATCAACACCTCCTCCTCGAACGGCGGGTTGCGCTCCTTGCCCAATACCCCGATCTATGCTGCGACCAAGGCGGCGGTGACGAGCATTTCGGAGGTGCTCTACCAGCAATTGCTCCGCGCCGGGGACAAGGTGCACGCGGCGGTGCTGTTCCCCGGCCCCAATACGGTCAACACCGCGATCATGGCCTCCAATCTGGTGCGGCCGGCCGATTATGTCGGCGATACCCCGCCCGATGCGGTCGCCTATCGCACGATGCAGGATCTGGTGAAGACCACCGGGCTCAACATCGCGCTGACCGAGCCCGAGGAGGTCGCCGATTTCGCGGTCGAAGGCCTGCGCGCCGGCCGTTTCTGGCTACTCCCCGAAAGCGAGAAGGGCGACGAGATGCTCCGGCTGCGCACCGAGAACATCCTGCTTCGC
This sequence comes from Sphingomonas lycopersici, assembly GCF_026130605.1. GTDB lineage: Bacteria > Pseudomonadota > Alphaproteobacteria > Sphingomonadales > Sphingomonadaceae > Sphingomonas > Sphingomonas lycopersici. The sequence goes on from NZ_JANFAU010000014.1 coordinate 90,991, forward strand.
GCCGATCCGCAATCGGCGTGGTGAGCGGGGGCGGGGGGATGGCCTCGATCGCACCGGCGTCGGTCGCTGCGGCGAACGATGCCGCCCCCAGCGCGCGCGCCGGCGTCTATCGCTGGTATGTCGTCGGGGTGCTGTCGCTCGCTTATGCGTTCAGCGCGATCGACGCCCGCGTCCTGACCCTGCTGGTCGAGCCGATCAAGGCCGACCTGAAGCTGAGCGATTTTCAGGTCAGCCTGTTGCAGGGCTTCGCCTTCGCCCTGCTTTATTCGTTGGCGGCGATGCCGATCGGCCGCTTCGTCGACGGCACCCGGCGGCGCACCCCGCTGATCGTCGCGGGCGTGCTGTTCTGGTCGGCGATGACGATGGCCTGCGGTTTCGCGCGCAGCTTCGGCATGTTGTTCCTCACCCGCGTCGGCTGCGGGGTGGGGGAGGCGACGCTCAGCCCCACGGCTTATTCGATCATCGCCGATTATTTCGAGAAGCAGCGCCGCGCGCTCGCGATCAGCTTCTATGCGATCGGCTACCCGATCGGCGGCGGGCTTGCGCTGATCATCGGCGGGGCGTTGCTCGAACATTTCGGGCGCGACGGGTCGCTGGGGCTCGGCTTTCTCGGCGGGCTGGCGCCGTGGCAATTGGTGTTCGTCGCGGTCGGGCTGCCCGGGGTGATCGTCGCCGCGCTGATCGCGACGATCAGGGAGCCGGCGCGCCGCGAGACCGCCGGGCTCGGCGATGCCGGCGCGATCCCGGTGCGCGAGGTCGTGCGCTATGTGCGCGATCGCTGGCGGCTTTATCTGATGCTGATCGGGGTCACCTCGCTCTCCGGGCTGCTCGCGATCGGGACGAGCCTCTGGTATCCCACCTTTCTCGGGCGCACCTATCATCTGACGCCGGGGCAGATCGGTCTCTATTACGGCTCACTGATGCTGGTGTGCGGCACGGTCGGCACATTGAGCGGCGGCTGGCTGTCGGGGTTTCTGATCCGGCGCGGGCGCGCCGACGGCAATTTGCGCATCGTGCTCGGCACCACCGCGATCAAGGCCGCGCCGCTGATCGTCGGCCCCTTGATGCCGAGCGCTGGGCTCGCGCTGGGCTGCATGGCGGTGGCGACTTTGGTCGGGCAGGCGGCGCAGGGCGTGATCCTGTCGGCGATCCAGGATGTTACTCCCAATCGGCTGCGCGGGCAGGTGACGGCGCTCACCCTGTTGTTCGTCAATCTGATCGGTCTCGGTCTCGGCGCAACCACAATCGCCGCAATCACCGATTTCGGTTTCCGCGACGAAGGCGCGTTGCGCTACGCGATCGCGATCACCGGCGCGGTCGTGCTGCCGGTCATGTTCGTCATGCTCGCGACCGGCATGGGTCGCTACCGCCGGGCGCTCGCCGAGATGGAGCGCGCGCAATGACCGGAGGGTCGCTCGCTTATGCCGGTTGAGCGCCCGCTGCTGGAAATCGACGATCTGGTGTCGCTGATCTACAGCGGCCCGATGGAAACCCCGCCGTGGCAGCGTTTCCTCTCGGCGCTGGCGGACCGGATGGGTGCGCGCAATGCAGCCTTGGTGCTGCGGCTCAGCCGGCAGGGCATTCCGCCGTTGGTCCTGTGGGGCAAACCCCCGCCCTTGTCCGCGCCGGAGGTCCGCCGCATCCACGCCCGACACGCCGAGATCGGGCACCTCGACCCGCTGCGCAACGCGCTCGACCGGCCGGGGGCGATCTTCACGCTCGACGAGGTGGTCGATCGCGTTGCCCTGTCGAGCAGCCAATTCTATCGCGAGGTGCTCGGCCCTTGGGGGCTGGAGAAGCAGCTCGGCATGTACATCGCCGAGCCGGGCGGCTGGGAGGGCAATATCGGCGTCATCAACGGCGCCGACGACCCCGATTTCGACGATGACGACAAGGCGATGCTGCGCGCGTTGCGCCCGCATCTCGAACAGGCGCTGGCGATCTTCGCGCGGATCACCCGCAACGAAACCGAGCTGCAGGCGCTGATCGACACGCTCGACCGGCTGACGATCAGCACCTTGATCCTGTCGGGCTCCGGGAAGATCCTGCGCGCCAACAGCGCCGCGCAGCGTATGCTCGGCGCGGGCGAGGTGGCGGCATCGAGCGGCGGGCGGCTCGAACTGGTCAGCCGCGCGCCTAACAAGCAATTGCAGCAATTGATCGACAAGGCGCTCGCCACCACCGCGCACCGCGACGGCCCCGCCTTCGTCGAGGCGATGCGGCTGGAAAGCCCGCGGTCGCAGCATATCGGGGTGCTGGTACGCTCGCTGCGCCGCGCGAGCATCCAGACGCACGACAGCGCGCCTGCGGTGGTGGTCTATTTCGCCGGCGCCGGGCAGGTCCAGCCGGTCGAGCGGCTGGTGACGCAATTGTTCGATCTCACTCCCTCCGAGGCGCATCTCGCGACGCTGCTCGCGACCGGTTCGTGCCTTGGCGAGGCAGCCGAGCGGCTGAGGCTGACCGAAAACACCGTGCGTACCTATTGCAAGACGATCCTCAACAAAGTGGGGGTTCGCCGCCAGACCGAACTGGTTCGGGTGATCTTGCGGAGCGTCGCGGTCTTGGGCTGACGGCGACCCTTACCCGGTGGCCGCAATGTGTCCGAATTCGTTCGATCCGGCCTTCAACATCATTTCCTGAAACCGGCCGTCGCGGCTCGTCTGTCATGCCGTCCCGAATTCTCGTCTCTGGATCATCGCTAATTTGAGCCAGAGGCTGTTCAAGATGAGCCAAGTGATCAGAGCCGCGACAAACAGTCGGTTGGTTATGCCATAGGGCGCGCCGCGGTGCAGGGTGAGATACTGGCCGATGAAGGCCGCGATCAAAAGCCCTGCGGATACGAGCACCGCGGCTCTACGGGGACGCCAACGGGGCTCCGCGGCATAGCTCAACGACAGGCAAATAGTTGAAAGCAGGATGCTGACGATATTCACCAGGAAGCTTATCGTGTGAATATCGCCGGTGGGCGTTGACGGCGCAGTTTCGAGATCGGTCGGGAAAAGTGCGGTGACGATGAGCCCCGCAAACGCCACGACCAGCAGCGCGGCACCGGTCCGGCCCAACCACGATGTCGGCCCAGCCCGAAACAGCCCGATCGCGAGCGTCAAGCAGCCTATGGCCAGCGAGACGAAAGCTGTTGTCATGATCCAACCGAACCGTCCGACCGCATAATCGCTGATCATATGGTCGACCATCGTGTAGTCGGGCCGGATGACATGCATCAGCAACAGAGCGGCTGCGAAATAGAGAAAGAACCCGGCTGCCGCCGTCGGCAAGATTGTGGACCGATCGCGCCGCGGATCATGTTCCGGCATTGCCACTTGCGACCCTCTCGTTTGACTGCGCGCGATATTTTAAACGATGATCATACGTCTGGAAACGGGATCCACGGGGCGGCCGCAAACGGCAATGTTTCGGGCGGATGCTGCCACGCAGTTGGTGACGGGGCAGAACCCGTTTTCGGCAAAGGCGGCGGCGAAGGCGGTCCTCCGACTGCTCTAGCCGCGCGCCGCCTCGCTTTCGGTATCGTGGTCGAACAGGTGCGACAAGACGCGACGCGCGTTGGCGGCGCAGTCGATATCGTCGGGACGCGCTTCGATCTCGCGGATCAGGCCTTCGAGCCGCGCCTTGGTACGCGCCAGTCGGTCCTGAAGCCTGCCGATCTCGGCGACCTTTCCGCGCAGCGTGTCCATCAGCGCATCATGGTCCCACTGCTCGAGATCACCGGGCATCAGGACGCGGATCTCGTCGAGGCTGAAGCCGGCGGCCTGCGCCGTCGCGATGATCTCGAGCGCGACAAGCGCCTCGGCCGGATAGACGCGATAGCCGTTCGAGCGGCGGTCCACCGCCTTGAGCAGACCGATCCGCTCATAAAAACGGATACGCGATTGCGTGAGTCCGCTCCGCTTCGCCAGTTCGCCGATTTTCATCTGCCACCTCTAAAAATCGCTTGACCTTAAACTTAACTCAAAGGTTATGGGCGTGCCAAGCCTCTTTATCCGGAGCTTGGAAAATGTCCCTTCTCTCGCCGTTCACGCTGCCCAATGGCGTGATCGTTCCGAACCGCATCGCCAAGGCGGCGATGGAGGAGAATATGGCGGATGCGGATCACGCGCCGTCCGACGAACTGATCCGTCTCTATCGCGCTTGGGGTGCCGGCGGCGCCGGGCTCGTCATCACCGGAAATGTGATGGTCGATGCCCGCGCGATGACCGGACCGGCCGGGGTTGTGTTGGAAGACGATCGACACCTCGATCGCTTCCGCGTCTGGGCCGAGGCTGCGCGCGCGAGCGAGGCGCAAGCCTGGATGCAGATCAACCATCCCGGTCGGCAGATGCCGGCGTCGATGCAGCAACAGACCGTGGCGCCTTCGGCGATCGCGCTCGACCTCGGCAAGCAGTCGAGCATGTTTCCGGTGCCCCGCGCGATGACCGCCGATGATATTGCGGACGTGGTACGCCGTTTCGCCGCGACCTCGGTGCTTGCGGAGCGCGCCGGATTCACCGGCGTCGAGATCCACGCCGCGCATGGCTATCTCCTCAGCCAGTTTCTCTCGCCGCTCGTCAACCGCCGCAGCGATCAATGGGGCGGCAGTTTGGAGAATCGCGCGCGGTTGTTGCTCGATATCGTCCGCGCGGTGCGCGCGGCGGTGTCGCCCGGGTTCGCGGTGGCGGTGAAGCTCAACTCCGCGGATTTCCAGCGCGGCGGCTTTTCGCCCGAGGACGCGCGCGCGGTGGTGACGATGCTGAACCCGCTCGGGATCGATCTCGTCGAGCTCTCCGGCGGCAGCTACGAGGCACCGGCGATGATGGGCGCGTCGCGCGACGAACGCACATTGGCGCGCGAGGCCTATTTCCTCGAATTCGCCAAGGACATTGCCGCAATCGCGACGATGCCGTTGATGGTGACCGGCGGAATCCGCCGGCGTGGCGTCGCCGAGGCGGTGATCGACAGTGGCGTGGCAATGGCGGGCATCGCCACCGCGATCGCGATCCGGCCCGATCTGCCGAACCGTTGGCGACAGGGATATGAAGACACACCTGCGCTCAAGCCCATCACCTGGAAGAACAAGCCGCTCGCCTCGTCGGCGCATATGTCGGCGGTCCGTTACCAGCTCGATCGGCTCAGCAAGGGCCGACGGACCAATGCCAATGTCTCGCCGCTATGGGCGCTGATCGTCGCGCAGGTCGCGGCGAAGCGGCGAGCGGCGCGATATCGCCGCTGGATCGCGGCCCGCGCGGCTTGACCCTCAACCACGGTTCAACCTTATCAGGAGCAGATGGTGACGAGCGCCGAATCCATCGAGGTCGAGTTTGCGGGCCAGACGGTTCCGGTCCCGAAGGGCGGCTATTACGATCGATTCCGTTCGAACCCCGATCTGGACGAGGTTGCGCGTGATCCCGCCGCGGGCAACATCGACTGGTTCCGCCGCATCCCGAAGCAGAAGGTGCAGTCGCGGGCGGGCGCTGTCTGGGCGCCGAATTTCTACTATCGCAGCAGCAGCGTGCAATTGCTGATGCTCGCGCCGGTCGATCGGCTGCGCGCCATGCTGCCGATGCCGCTCGCGCCGCTTCGCGCATTGCCGAGGCACGGCCTCGTCGCGCTCACCTTCTTCTCCTATGCGGCGTGCGACAACGATCCTTATGACGAGGTATCGGTCGCGATCGTCGTCCCGACGCCGGGATCACGACTGCCCCATACCGCCGAGTTGCTGCGGCAGGCGCGACGCCGCGCCTTCCACGCCCATGTGCTCGCGCTGCCGGTGACGACCGAGATTGCGCGCGTGCGCGGCGTCTTCGGTTATCAACTTCCCAAGTGGCGGACGGGGATCGAGGTCGATCTTGGCGGCGCGGTCCACGCGTCGATCACGACGACCGATGGTTCTCTTGATCTGACGCTGACCGCGCCGTTGCCCGGCTTCACCGACGTGACGTCGCAATCGCATATGGGCAGCAGCACGATGGTGCATCAGGTCGATGGGCGCTGGCATACCACCACCGTCCAGTCGAACACCCTGTCCTTCGCCCAGCGCCTGTTCCCGCGCGACGTGACGCTCGTTCGGCATGGCGGCCCGATGAGCGACCTGCTCGACGGGCTCGGCGCGTCGACGGTGCTGCGGCTCGACGTCGTGCGCGACGCGCAACTCGTCCTCAATATGCCGGTGCCGCTCAACGCGCGTGGGTTCCCGACCTGACCCCGCGTCGCGCGCCGTCGCCGCGCGTTAATGCCTGACCAGTCGACCAGAGGAGACGTGACATGCCGTTCGTGAAGACCAGCGATGGGACCGAGATCTTCTACAAAGACTGGGGGCCGAAGGATGCCCAGCCGATCCATTTCCACCACGGCTGGCCGCTCAGCGCCGACGATTGGGACGCGCAACTGTTGTTTTTCCTCGGTGAAGGTTATCGCGTGATCGCGCACGACCGCCGCGGCCATGGCCGTTCGACGCAGGTGAGCGGCGGGCACGACATGGACCATTACGCCGCCGACGCCTCGGCGGTGGTCGAGGCGCTCGATCTCCGCAACGTCGTTCACGTCGGCCACTCGACCGGCGGCGGGCAGGTCGCGCGTTATGTCGCGCGGCACGGGCAGCCGCAGGGGCGGGTCGCGAAGGCGGTGCTCATCGCGTCGGTTCCGCCGCTGATGGTGAAAACCGACGCCAATCCAGATGGCGTGCCGATCGAGATATTCGACGATTTCCGCAAGCAGCTCGCCGCGGACCGTACGCAATTCTACCTCGATGTGCCGTCAGGCCCGTTCTACGGCTTCAACCGGCTGCTGACCAAATCGTCGGACGCGATCATCCAGAATTGGTGGCGGCAGGGCATGATGGGCGGCGCCAACGCGCATTATGAAGGGATCAAGGCCTTTTCGGAAACCGATCAGACCGCCGATCTGCAGGCGATCACCGTGCCGGTGCTGGTCATCCAGGGCGACGACGACCAGGTCGTCCCTTACAAGAACGCCGCGCTCAAGCAGGATGAATTGCTGCGGGACAGCACCCTGAAGATCTATTCCGGTGCGCCGCACGGGATGCATACCACCCATGCCCAAGAGGTGAATGCCGACATCCTCGCGTTCATCCGACAGTAACGGCCATGTTGCGCCCGTCGCCGTGGTTAGGATCGACCGGCGATCCGCCCGGTAAAGGAGGGGGCAATTCTCAACATCATGGGAAGCGCACGCGTCGCTCCCATCAGCGCCAGAGGCCTCTTGCGACGCAAAGCCTCCAGCGTGGCGGCCGCGACGGCCTCGGGGGCGACCTTGCGCGCAGCGCTATGCGTCGTCGCAGGCGTGTCAACGGTCGGCGGCAATACTTCGAGCACCTGCGTCGCGCTTCCATCGAACTGCCTGCGCAACCCTTCGGCAAAACCGTGCAGACCCGCTTTTGCGGCGCCATAGGTCGGCGCCCGTTTGGGCGACACGAGTGCGAACCCCGAGGTCACGAAGATGATGGCCGAGAGCGGGCCATATAGCGCGAGCGCCGCGGCAGTCAGTTGGATCGGCGCCACGAAGTTGAGCGCGAATTCGTCCTCAAGCGCCGCCGGTCCCGGAGGCGCGGCGACGAAATCGCGCTCGACCAGTCCGCCGGCGTTATTCACCAGGATATCCAGCCCGCCGAAGGCGTCGCCGATCTGGTCGAGCATCCGCGCCTGCGCAGCGGTGTCGGTGACGTCGGCTTTGATCGCGAGAGCATCCGGTCTTGCTGACGAAAATTCGCGCAGCGCATCGTCCGAGCGCGCGCAGACCGCCACCCGCGCATCGACGGCGCGGAAGGCGTCGGCCAAGGCCAATCCGATCCCGGAGGTCCCGCCGGTGATCAGGACACGCTTGCCGCTGAATTCACTCATATTCGGATGTCCTCTCGGGCTGCGGCGACAGGATCGCCAAGCGCGGCCGGGCGGAGGCGGGTCGCCTCTTCCCATGCGGCGCGCAGATCACGGGGATCGCCGGTGCCGAATACATAACGGTCGGGGCGGACGAGCACGGCGTCGGATTGGCGATCGTCGAGCCAGCGTTCGATCGCCGGGGCGAACGGCCGGATAGGCGCGGCGGAGAGCATATCGCGGGAAAGTAGCCAGCATCCGGCGCCCAGCACGTCGTCGAGGCGGGTTCCGTCAGGCGCGACCGGCTGCGGGAAATAGCTGCCCGCCGCGTTGCTTTCCGCGATGATCAAGCCTTCCATGATCGTCGGATAGCCGGACGGTCGGTTGGGCTGCTTGCCCAGGATACGCGCGATCCCGATCTTGAGGTCGCGTGCCAGCGCCCCCCACCGGTTGGTCGTGCACACCATCCGGCCCATCATGATTGCCATATCGATCGTCGCGCGCAGATTGCGCGCGCGCTCTGGTTGATAGCTGTCGAGCAACGCGTCGGGCGCGCCGTCCTTGACCACCGCCGCGAGCTTCCAGGCGAGATTGGCGGCGTCGCGCAAGCCCGAGCACATGCCTTGTCCGGCAAAGGGGGGCGTCTGATGCGCGGCGTCGCCCGCGAGCAGCACGTTCCCGGCGCGCCAGCGATCGGCGATCCGCGCCCGGAACGTGTAGACCGCCTTGCGTTCGATCCGCACCGCGCCTTTCACGTCCCACGGGTCGAGCAATGTCGCGACGAAGGCGTCGTCGCTGACCTGTTCCGCGGTCTCGCCCTTGAGGATCATGAATTCCCAGCGGTGACGGCCCTCGCCCATCAGGACACAGGTGGTCGGCCGCTTCGGATCGCAGATCTGCAGGTTCGCCGCCGGCAGTCTCGTTTCGTCATCGACCAGGACGTCGACGACGAGCCAGGGTTCTTCGAACTGGAGATCGTCGAACGCGATGCCGGCGGCGGTACGCACCGGCGATCGCGCGCCGTCCGCGCCGATCAGGAATCGGCTGCGGATGGTCTTCGGCCCCTCGGGCGTCCCAATCCGGGTCGTCACGCCGTCGCCGTCGTCGACGAACGATCCGACCTCCCAGCCGTGGTTGAGCACCGCGTCCGGATATCGTTGCAGCGAACGGCGCAGTGCTGCTTCCACCGAGGGCTGGTGGATCATGTTCGCGCTGGGCCATCCGCCCGGGCCGATCCGATCCACGCCATCGAAGCGGAGCAGGAGCTTGCCCCGGCTGTTGAGGAAATCGTAGCGCGCGACGCGGCGGCTGGTCGCGAAAACGTCTTCGGCCGCGCCCGCCTCCTGCAGGATGCGCATTCCTTCGTGGTCGATATGCGCCGCGCGCGGCAGCGGATAGGGCGCCGCTTCCTTTTCGGCGACGATGACCTTGAGGCCGCGGCGCGCCAGCAGAATGGCGAGCGTCAGCCCGGTCGGCCCGCCGCCGGCGATCAGGACGTCGCAATCCTGTTCCACGGGCTCAGCCCTCTGCAATCATGGTTGCTTCGATATGGCCGAGGCCGTCGATCTCGCAGCGCACGACATCACCAGCCTTGAGGAATTGGCGCGGGTCCATCGCCGCGCCGACCCCGCCTGGCGTTCCGGTGAAGATGCAGTCGCCGGGCTCGAGCGTCATCGCCGTCGAGAGGTGCTCGATCTGCTGCCAGATGTCGAAGACGAGGTGGCGCGTATTCGACTCCTGCCGCTTCTCGCCATTGACGAAGCAGCGCAAATCGAGCGCGTGGGGATCGGGCACCTCATCGGCAGTCACGATCCACGGCCCCATCGGGGCATGGGTGTCGAAGCTCTTGCCCAGCGACCATTGCGGGCCGGCGTGCTGCCACAGGCGCTCGGTGACGTCGTTGCCCACACAATAACCGAAGAGCGCCGCCGGCGCGTCGGCGGCCGCGACATGCTTGCCGCCTTTGCCGACGATCGCCACCAGCTCGACCTCATAATCGTTGGTCATCGTGCCGCGCGCGATCTCGATATCGTCGAAGGGGCCGTTGACGCTGGTCTGTGCCTTGGTGAACCAGACCTGCCGCTGCGGCGTCTCCATCTTCGATTCCGCGATGTGATCGGCATAGTTGAGCCCGATCGCCCAGATCTTCCCGGGGCGTTGTATCGGCGCCTCCAGCTTGACCGACGCGAGCGGCACGCCGCCGCCGGCCGTGGCCTTGGCCTCCAGCGCCGGCTTGTGGCGATCCCAGTCACGGATCAGGTCGATCATCGTGCCGTCGATGCCGGTGGCGACGATGCTGTCGCCGACCACGATCCCCGTCTGCGTGCGACCATCGGCTGTATAAGTGGCGAGTTTCATGCGGTATTTTCCTTGGACTTGCGGCGGAACAGGGACTTCACCCGGATCTGCGCCGCGGTGACGAAGGCGATGAGGCCCGGGGGCGGGGGGCGTTTGCCGGCAAACAGCGGATGCGGCGCGCCCCATTGCACGTTGAGCAAAGCGCTCATCGGCTGCTTCTGCGGCGGATCGGCAGCGGTGAAGAGATCGCCGTCGGTCCAATGCTCGAGCTCGTTACCGAACGGGTCCTTCCAATAGTCGAACACCTGGCTGCCCATGATGTGCCGGCCCACGCCCCAGGCCTGGTTGCGCTTCTTCGACCTGAGATATTGGTGGCCGAGCATCAGGTCGTCGAAGTTCGCGACCTCGAATGCCGCGTGGAGCAGGCCGAGCTCGCCGGGAAGCTGCGCGAGGAATAAAGTGTGGTGATCGGCCGGCTTGTCGCCCCGGTCGCAGCGCATGAAGGCGCCGAGCGGCACCCCTTTGGCGGCCTCGACCTCGTCTGACGTCAGGAAGCCGAACCGCTCCTTGTACCAGCGCTCCGAGGTGCGGAAGTCGCGGACCTTGAGCACCGCATGGCCGATGCGGCGCACATGCGCAGGCGCCGCTTCGAGCCGCACCGTCGACCGAAAGCGCGGCCTCGAGGCGGCGCTGTTCCGCGCCGGCTCGGCCGGCAGATCGGCCGGCGCAACCTTGTTCTGCCCTGCGACCACCTCGACGCGATAGCCGTCCGGATCGGTCAGCCGCACGATCTTGCCGCCACCCGGCTCGTCGAGATCGGCGACGTCGACCCCTTCGAATGCGGCGAGGGTTTCGAGATCGGCGACGGTTTCGGCCCTGAGCCCGACCGCGAGGAACCTGGCCTCGCCAGCTTCGGTCGCGTGGACGAACGGCCGTCCATCGCCGCCTTTGCCGTAAAGCCGGCCGCCGGCCTCGAAGACGCTCAGCCCGAAATCCTCGAGGAACGCGCGCATGGCCGTCAGGTCCGGCGCGGCGAAGCGGACGTGGGCGATGTCCTCGATCTTGATGACTGACACGGCTCGACTCGCGAGATAGTTGACTATTTGGTCATTTAACTTGCAATTGACCAGATAGTCAAGTAGGGGAAGCGCATGCTCGACCTGCCCGAATTGTCGCCCCGTGCCGCCCGGACCCGCGCCGCCCTCGTTGCGGCCGGATTCGACCTGCTCGCCGCAAAGCCGATCGACGCTATTCCGATCGACGAGGTGGTGGCGACGGCGGGGGTCGCGAAAGGAAGCTTCTTCAACCATTTCGCCGACAAGCAGGCGTTTGCGGCGGCGCTCGCCACCGAAGTTCGGCTCGAGCTGGAAGGGCAGGTCGGCCGCGCCAACGACGGCATAGTCGATCCGATCGAGCGTATCGCCGGCGGGATGCGGGTCTGCGCGACCTTCGCCATCGACAATCCCAAGCGCACCGCGGTGCTCCTACGCAGCGCGGGGAGCGTGACCGACCGCAAACACCCGCTCAACAAGGGCGTCGCCGACGATTTCGACGAGGCCGCAAGGCTGGGGCTCATCGGGGCCGCGGCCAGGGGGAGCGGCGTCCTTTACTGGCTCGGCCTCTGCCAGGCGCTCATGGCGCATCTGGTGGAACCGAAGCGCGACCCCGCCGAGGCGCAAGCGCGCATCACGGAAATGCTGGTGCTTGGTCTGACCGGTCTCGGAATCGACAGGCATCGGGCGGAAGCGGTGGCAGCACGATGCGGGCACTGCTCGCGTCGGTGAAATCGTTCGAGGCGGGCGAGCCGGTCCGCGCGATGAACAACCTGCTGCGCGGGCTGTCATCGCTGCCGGTCACCGTCACCGCGGGCGTTTGATGGAGCCCGTTGCCAAATGGCCGCCGGTCGAGCAGGACAATGAATTCCACCACAAATACGATGCGGCTTCCGCATTGGACCGCTGCTTTCGGTTCCCGCTGCGAATGGCAGGCTGGCGCGCCCGGAACGATTCGAACGTCCGACCCTCAGATTCGTAGTCTGATGCTCTATCCAGCTGAGCTACGGGCGCTTGGGAGGCAGGCGCCTAGCTTGCCCGGGAGTCCGGCACAAGAGACTTCGTAACGGGCAAGAGGTTTCTCGTGCCACTCTTTCCGATAACGAATTTGCTTTCGTTCAAATCAGTCGGCCGCCTGCGTCATCGCAGGTTTTCGATCAGGAAATCGACGAACACCCGCACCCGTGCCGGAATGTTCGCGCCGCCGACGAAAACGGCATGGATCAGTTCGACGTCGCCGGGATTGAACGGTTCGAGCAGCGGGACGAGCGCGCCGCTCGCCAGTTCCGCCGCAACGCTGAACGCGCCGACCCGCGTGATGCCCACACCGTTCGCCGCCAATTGCCCGAGCGTCTCACCGTTGTTGGCCTCGATATTGCCCTTCACACAGAGCGAGAATTCCTGGCCATCCCGGCGAAACGGCCATGTCGGCTCGGCGCGTCGAAAATTGAAGTTAAGGCAATTGTGGCCGTGCAAATCCTCCGGCGCGTGCGGTGTGCCGTGACGCGCGAGATAGTCGGGCGAGGCGACGATCACTCTCCCAGTCTCGCCGATCTTGCGCGCAGTTAACATGCTGTCGGCGAGCGGCCCGAAGCGAATGGCGACATCGGCCTGGCCGGCCGCCACGTCGACCAGCGTATCGGTCAGCGCAATATCCACGAGAATGTGCGGATATCGCCGCGCAAATTTGCCAAGGAGCGGGACGATACACAGCCGGCCATGCGACAGCGCCGCGCTCACGCGCAGTCGCCCGCGCGGCGCGCCCTGATCGGCGATTTCCCGCTCGGCATCGTCGAGGTCGGCAATGATGCGCCGAGCCGCCTGAAGATAGGCTTGCCCCTCCGCGGTTAGCGTCAGCGTGCGGGTGGACCGCAGCAAGAGGCGGACGCCAAGCCGCGCCTCGATGCGATCGATCGTCCGGCTGACCGCCGACGGCGTGAGATCGAGCAATCGGCCGGCCGCCGAAAAACTGCCGGCATCGACCACCGTCGCAAAAATTTCGAGCGACCGGGCGCGATCCGCGCCGCCGGCTGTCTTTGCGTCCAAATCAAAAATCCTTCGCATCCGCAGGCGCTACCGCGCGCAACACCCTTCTTCCATTTATGCGTCGGCATATCATCGAGAGGCATCCTCATGGAATACAGGCAGCTTGGCTCTTCCGGCCTGCGGGTCCCGGCGCTCAGCTTCGGCACCGGCACGTTCGGCGGTCGTGGCCCATTGTTCAGTGCCTGGGGGCAAAGCGACGCCCGCGACGCACGCCGGTTGATCGACATCTGCCTCGAGGCCGGGGTGACGTTGTTCGATACGGCCGATGTCTATTCGAACGGCGCCTCCGAAGAGATTCTGGGCGATGCGATCAGAGGCCGCCGCGACGCGGTGCTGATCTCGACCAAGACCGGGTTGCCGATGGGCGACGGTCCGTCTGACTGGGGGGCGTCCCGCGCGCGGTTGATCCGCGCGGTGGAAGATGCGCTGCGGCGCCTCGCGACTGATCATATCGATCTGCTTCAGCTTCACGCTTTCGATGCCTCGACCCCGGTCGATGAGCTGATGGAAACGCTCGATCGGCTGATCGCAATGGGCAAGCTGCGCTACGCCGGCGTTTCCAACTATCCCGGCTGGCAGCTCATGAAGGCGCAGGCTTTCGCCGCCCAGCATGGGCTGGCGCGCTTCGTCGCGCACCAGGTCTATTATTCGCTGATCGGTCGCGCCTATGAGGCCGACCTCATGCCCCTGGCGGCTGACCAGGGGATCGGTGCGATCGTCTGGAGTCCGCTCGGCTGGGGCCGGCTTACCGGCAAGATCGGTCGCGACCGCCCCGTCCCCGACGGCAGCCGATTACACGAGACCGAGCAATTCGCGCCGCCGGTCGAGCAGGAACACCTCTATCGGGTGATCGACGCGATCGAAGTAATCGCAAGCGAGACGGGGAAGACTGTGCCGCAGATCGCGATCAACTGGCTGTTGCAGCGTCCGACCGTTTCCTCGGTCATCATCGGCGCGCGCAACGAGGAACAGCTTCGTCAGAATCTCGGGGCTGTCGGCTGGTCGCTGACGCCGGCGCAAATCGCGGCGCTCGATGCCGCAAGCGCGGTGCTGCCCGCCTATCCCCATACCCCCTATCGCCAGCAGGAGGGATTTGCGCGCCTCAATCCCGCGCTGGTCTGAACGGAACCGACGAGATGAAGCTCAATCCTGGTCTGCTCGCCCTCGCGGTCGGCGCTTTCGGTATCGGTGTGACGGAATTCGCGCCGATGGGCCTGTTGCCCGTGATCGCCAACGGTCTCCATGTCTCCATTCCCATCGCAGGGCTGCTCATCAGCGCCTATGCGTTGGGCGTGATGATCGGCGCGCCGCTGATGACGCTGACAACCGGGCGCGTGCCGCGCCGCAGGCTGCTGATCGCGCTGGCCGGCATCTTCACCCTCGGCAACCTGATGGCGGCGGTTTCGACCGGCTATTGGATGCTGCTGATCGCCCGGGTCATCACCTCGTTCAATCACGGCGCTTTCTTCGGTGTCGGCTCGATCGTCGCTGCCGGTCTGGTCCCGCCGCAGCGGCGCGCGGGCGCGGTCGCGGCGATGTTCATGGGGCTGACGATCGCCAATGTCCTCGGCGTGCCGCTCGCCACCTGGGCGGGTGAACATCTCGGCTGGCGTGCCGCCTTCTGGGGGATCGCTGCACTCGGTGTCGCGACCATGATCGCGCTGCGGCTGACGCTGCCGGCGCTGCCCGTCGAGAATGGCGGCAATGCGATCGCCGAGTTGCGCGTTCTGACTCGCGGGCGCGTGCTTGGCGCCCTGGCGCTGACCGTGGTTGGGTCGAGCGCGATGTTTACCGTCTTCACCTATATCGCGCCGATCCTGCGCGAGGCCACCCACGCGTCGCTCGGCTTCGTCACGGCGATGCTGGTCACTTATGGCGTCGGCCTGACCGTGGGCAACTGGCTGGGCGGGCGCTTTGCCGACCGCTCGGTCGACCGCACACTGATCGTCACGCTCGCATCGCTGGCGGCGATCCTCGCCGTCTTTGCGCTGCTGATGCCGCTCGCCGCCCCGACCGCGATCCTGATATTCCTGTGGGGCGTCGCGAGCTTCGCATTGGTGCCGCCGCTTCAGGTCCGCGTGATGACCGCCGCCGCCGACGCGCCGAATCTCGCTTCCTCGGTCAACATCGGCGCGTTCAATCTGGGCAATGCGATCGGCGCCGCGCTCGGCGGCGGCGTGATTGCCGCCGGCCTTGGCTATCCAGCCGTGGCTTTGGCCGGCGCCGTCACATCGTTCATCGGATTTGGCATCGTTCTGCTCACGACCCGAGGCAGGAAGACCGCGGAGGTGCGAGGGCTTTGCGGTGCCTGAGGCAGGCGGGTATGCCGCCGCTAGACCCTAAGCCCCTCCCGGCGACCCCAGACAAAGGTGTCAGGGGTAGCGGTCCAGG
>NZ_JANFAU010000015.1 GCF_026130605.1 Sphingomonas lycopersici
ACGCGGGGTGGAGCAGCCCGGTAGCTCGTCAGGCTCATAACCTGAAGGTCACAGGTTCAAATCCTGTCCCCGCAACCATCGATCCCATAACTACCCCCGCCGTACCCACGGCGGGGGTTGTTGCGTTCTTGGGCGCCACTCAAAAGCCGCGACCAGCGGAACCTTGCGCGGCCTGTGCCGCCAGGAACGCCGGCCTCGCCGACAGCCGTTCCCAATAAGCCGCAATCTCCGGACTGAATTTGTGCCCGAGGTCGAGCGCGCGCGCCAGCAGCAGCGCGTACCCCACGCACAGATCCGCCATCGTGAACCGCCCCGCGCATAGCCATTCACGATCCGCCAGCGTGCGGGTGAGGTGGCGCAGCCGTGACAGAAACCATTGCGTATAATCGTCCGCCGCCTGCGCCACTCGCCGCTCTTTGGGTTCCAGCCGGGTGTAGCGGAGGACGATCGTCTGCGGGAAGGTCAGCGTCGCCTCGCTGCGGTGCAGCCAGTCCAGCCATAGCCCGTAATCTGCCTCGTCCGGGCGAACCGCGAGCGCCGTGGGCCCGTATCGCGTCGCCAGATACTGGGGAATCGCCGCCGATTCGGTCATCCGCACCGCGCCGTCGATCATCAGCGGGATCGTCCCGAGCGGGTTCACCTCGAGATAGTCCGGCTGAAACAGGCGGGGCGGGAAGGGGAGGAGGTGGAGGCGATAGGCCAACCCCATTTCCTCCAACGCCCATAAGGCGCGGAACGACCGCGCATCGACGCAATGATAGAGTTCGATCATCGCCGTCCCCGTCAAGACCAAGCGCCGGTCGAGCGCATCATCATTGCCCGGTGCCCGGATTGGGGGGCGCCGCGCCCGGCTGGCCGAGCCGCGTCTTTTCCGCCGCCACCATATCGGCGACCTCGGCGAGCAGCTTGCGCGCGTCGAAGACGATCCCGTCCTTCACGGTATAACTGACCCCGCCGACCAGCTCCTGCTTGTTGGTCGCGGGGTTCAGCCGCCAATGCCCGGTGCCGTAGAGCGTCTTCAGATTGGCGAGCGGATTTTCCTTCACGATCACCAGATCCGCCAGCATCCCGGGCCGCACCACGCCGACCGGCGCGGGCACGCCCTTGTGGCGCCACAATTCGTCGGCGCTCCACATCGTCGCCGAGCGCACGATCTCGAGCGGGGTGAAGCCCGCCTCGCGGAACAGCTCGAGCTCCTCGACATAAGCGAAGCCATAGGTCTTGAAGATGAACCCGGAATCGGTGCCCACCGTGACCCGACCGCCGATATTCTTGTAATCGTTCATTAGCTTGAAGAAATTCGCATAGAAGCGCTTCCAGGCGAATTCATTCTCGGTCGTCCAGTCGTAGAAATAGGAGCCGTGGTTGTCGCGCGTCGACTGGAAGTAATTCCACAGCTGCGGCGTGGTATAACGGTTGTGCCAATCCGCATTGCGCGCGCGCATCAGATCGCGCGACGCAGCATAGATATTGAACGTCGGGTTGAAGATGACGCCATTGTCCTTCTGGTGGTGGAGATAGTCCATCCACTCGGGCGATTCGGGCGGATAGACCTCGTTCCAGATCTCGGCGATGTCGCCGAAGCGATGCTGTTCGTTGTTGTAATTGTAATCGAGCGGAAATTGCTGGATCGTCGCGCCCCTCAGCAGTGCTTCGTGATGCCCGTAGAAATGCGTCACGGTGTCGAGATGCGCGTCGCCCGCGTCGCGCGCGTTGAAATTGGCGACCCCGGTCTGCGAGAGATGCGCCAGCGTGCCCATCTTGTTCTTATGCGCTTCGTCGATCGCCGCGGCGATGATCGCGGGGGTTTCCTCGGGCCGGTTGAAGAATTTGATTCCGTCGATGTTGTGCGTCGCGGCCCAGCGCACCCAGGCGCGCGCCTTGTCGGGTGAATCGACCGCCCCGCCGGCCCAGCCCGCACCGAGCGTCTGATAATTGAAGATGCGCGGCGCCGCGATCTGGTTCGCCGCCGAGCGATCCTTCTCCGAACCGGCGATGTCGGGAGGCGCCAGCGGCACCCCGCGCACCGTGGTGACGCCGTGCGCGAGCCACAATTTATAGGCGTAGCTCATGTCGGGCGCCTTGTCCGCGGCGGGGGCGTGGACATGGGTGTCGACGAACCCGGGCAGCGCGTACATGCCGGTCGCGTCGAGCTCGTAATCGGCATCGCGCGGCTCGCGCTGTGCTTTCATCGGCAGCCCGGGCCAGCCCGCCTGGATCACGGCGGTGATGCGATTGCCCTCGATCACAATATCCATCGGCCCGCGCGGCGGGGCGCCGGTGCCGTCGATCAGCGTGACGCCGCGGATCACCAATTTGCGAAACGGCCCGACGCTTTCCGCGGGGCTGCGCGCCGGCGCCGGCACATATTGCCCGGCCGGCCCCGGCGTCGCGCCGGTCGCGCCCCCCGCCACCCATTCGTCGTGATCCTGCGCGATCGAGGCGCTGCCCAGCGCCGCGATGCCCGCGATCAGCATCGTGGTGGAGAGAAAGAATCGCTTCATGCCCTGTTTCCTTGCCCCGGTTCGGAAAAAATCCTTCGCCGGATAAGCATGGCTCGGGCATCGCCTCAGCGGAAGGGCCGGCGTAAACTTAAATCGACTGCCGGATGCCGCGTCACGAGCTTGCGCGCGTCGCCTGCCCGGCGGTGCTGCGCTGGCGACCATAAACGAAATAGATCAGGATTCCGATCACGTTCCAGCCGATGAAGCGCGTGATCGTATGCGTCGGCAGGCTGGTGATGAGATAGGCGCAGCCGAGGATCGCGAGCGTGCCGACGACATAGGGCTGGGGGCAGGCGAACACCCGCGGCAGCTCGGGCGCGCGCTTGCGCAGGATCATCATGCAGGCGGCGACCGAGATGAACGCGAGGAGCGTGCCGGCATTGGCCAGCTCGGCGATCTCGTCGAGCTTGAAGAAGCCCGCCACCCCGGCGACGAACAATCCGGTCAGCCCGGTGATCAGCATCGGCGATCCGGTGCGCGCCGAGACGAGGCTGAGCTTGCGCGGGAGCAGGCCGTCGCGCGCCATGACGAAGAAGATCCGGCTCTGGCCGTACATCATCACCAGGATGACCGATGGGAGAGCGACCAGCGCGGCAAGCGCGATCGCCCAGGCGGCGAACGGGTGGTGGAGCGTGCGCAGCACGAAGGCCAGCGGCTCCGACGAGGCGCCGACCGCGGCATGATTGACCGCGCCGACCGCGGCGACCGCGACGAGGATGTAGATCAGGGTGCACACCGCCATCGACCCGATGATCCCGATCTTCAGATCGCGCGACGGATTCTTGGCCTCCTCCGCCGACGTGGCCACCGCATCGAAGCCGTAGAAGGCGAAGAACACGATCGCCGCCGCCGCCATCACCCCGCGCGTCTTGCCCGCGGCATCGACCCCGCTGGCGAAACCATAGGGCATGAACGGCTCCATATTGCCCGCGTTGAACGCCGGCAGCGCGAGCAGGACGAATGCCGCCAGCGCGCTGAGCTTGATCACCACCAGCACGATATTGAGCGTCGCGCTCTCGCGCGTCCCCGCCATCAGCAGCCCGGCGACCGCCAGCGCGACGAGCGCGGCGGGCAGGTTGATGAGGCCGCCGGCATGCGGGCCGCCGAGGATGATCGGGGGGAGATGGATTCCGGCGGACTCGATCCAGCCGACGAGATAGCCCGACCAGCCGACAGCGACGGTGCTGCACGCGAGCGAATATTCGAGGATCAGGCTCCAGCCGACGATCCATGCGACCGTCTCGCCCATCACCGAATAGGAATAGGTATAGGCACTGCCGGCGGTGGGAATCAGCGTTGCCAGCTCGGCATAAGCGAGCGCGGCGCAGGCGCACACCGCGCCGGCGATGACGAAGGCGAGGATCACCGCGGGGCCGGCGCGGTCAGCGCCGACCCCGGTGAGCGTGTAGATACCGGTGCCGACGATCGCCCCGACGCCGAGCGCGATCAGATGCGGCCAGCTCAACGTCTTGCGGAGCTGCTCCCCCTCGCGGTGCGCGGCGGCCGCGGCAAAAGGCTTTCGCGGGCCAAGTAGAAATTGTGCCAATCCAGCCTCTCTCGATACAATCGTTCGTTGTACATGAATCGTATACGTTATATATTTAGCCATGCAAAATAAAAATCGGCCGGCAGCGCGGAGCGCGGTGGTGATCGGCGGCGGCATCGTCGGGATGAGCAGCGCGATCGCGTTGCTCGAGCGCGGCATGGCCTGCACGCTGATCGATCCGGCGACCGAGCGGCGCGGCGCATCGTGGGGCAATGCCGGGCATATCGCGATCGAGCAGGTCGAGCCGCTCGCGTCCATGCGGACGGTGCGCAGCCTGCCGCGACGCTTGTTCAGCCGGGGCGGGGCGGTGGCACTGCCGGCGCGCGATATTGCGGCGTGGCTGCCCTTTTCGCTGCGGCTGCTGGCGGCGGCGCGGCCGAAGCGGTTCGATGCCGGGAAGGCGGCGCTGGCCGCGCTGCTCGCGGCGGCGCTGCCGGCGTGGCGGCGGCTGGTGGCGAACGCCGGCGCGGCCGACCTGCTGGTCGAGGATGGCCATTTCATCGTCTGGGAAACCCCGCAGAGTGCGGCGGCGGGGCGCGCCGCCTGGGCGGCGACCGATATCGGCGCGGCGCGCTTCCGCGACGTGACTCCTGCGGAAATGGCGCAGATCGCCGCGCTGACCAAATTGCGGCCCGCGGGGGCGATCCGCTTCCTCGGCAGCGGGCAGGTCGCCGATCTGGGCGAGCTGGCGACGGCGCTCGACCGGCGCTTCACGGCGTTGGGCGGGGTGCATCGGGTTCAGGCTGCAACTGCGCTGGAGCGCGAGGGCGCGGGGGTGGCGGTGAGGCTCGCCGACGGCACATTGCTGCGCGCCGATGCCGTGCTGGTCGCGACCGGCGCGCGTGCCGGCGAATTGCTGGCGCCGCTCGGCTTGCACGTGCCGCTGATCGCCGAGCGCGGCTATCATATCCGCAGCGCCGAGACGACATGGCCGGCGGAGATGCCGCCGTTGGTGTTCGAGGATCGCTCGATGATCGTCACGCGGTTCCGCGGCCATGTGCGCGCGGCGAGCATCGTCGAATTCTCCCGCGTGTCGCGCCCGGCGGACCCGCGCAAATGGGCGCGGCTGCGCGATCATGTTGCGGCGCTCGGGCTGCCCTTCGCGCTGCCTGGGGAGGAATGGATCGGCGCGCGCCCGACGCTGCCGGATTACCTACCCGCGATCGGCGCGAGCACGCGCGCGGCCAATCTCTTCTATGCCTTCGGGCATCAGCATCTCGGGCTGACGCTCGGGCCGGTGACGGGCGAGGCGATCGCCGCGCTGATCGCGGGGGAGACGCCGGGGCTGGATTTGGCGCCGTTCGATCTGCGGCGTTTCGGTTGATCCGGGGGATGCATTTGCCCTCTCCCCATTCGGGCTGAGCTTGTCGAAGCCCTGCACTTTTCTTCGCAAGGAAGAAGGGCAGCCCCTTCGACAAGCTCAGGGCGAATGGGTCGCTACTTCGCGGACGGGGCGCTAGTCGAGATAGGCCGCGATATCCTCGTACAGCTTTCGCGAGACCGTCACCCCGTTCGCCAGACTCCGCGCCCGCGCTTCATAGCGTCGCCGAGACGGCAACCGCGCGCCTTGCCCGAGAATACCGTCGAAGATCCGCTCGGCGCGCGCGAGATGCTCGGCCGTCGCCGCACCGAGGAACCCGGCGGGGTCGATCGCGATGATCAGTTCGCCGCCGCGCGGCGAGGAGCGCGTGCCTTCATCGTCGGCGAGCGATTCCGCGCTTGTCATGTCGCCGATCAGCGGGCCGGCGATCAGCTCGACCATCGCCGCCAGCGCCGATCCCTTGTGTCCGCCGAACGTCAGCATCGCGCCCGCCAGCGCCGCCGCGGCATCGGTGGTCGGCTGGCCCTCGGGGTCGACGCCCCAGCCGAGCGGGATCGGCTTGCCGGCGCGACGATGAAGCTCGATCTCGCCGCGCGCCACCGCGCTGGTCGCGAAATCGAACACGAAGGGGTCGGCGGCGGGGCGCGGCCAGGCGAAGGCGATCGGGTTGGTCCCGAACAGGGGGCGGGCGCCCCCTGCGGGTGCGACCCAGGCGTGGCTGGGGGTGAAGGCGAACGCGACCAGCCCGGCGCGCGCCAATGCTTCCACCTCGGGCCATAAAGCGGCGAAATGGACGCAATTGTTGAGCCCCAGCGCGGCGATGCCGCATGCGCGCGCCTTTTCGATCAGCACCGGGCGCCCGATCTCGAAGGCGAGCTGGGCATAGCCGCGGTTCCCGTCGACCCGCGCGAGCGCCGGGGCGGTATCATGGAGCATCGGTGCGGCATCGAGCGCGACCTTGCCCGCGCTGATGGTCTGCGCGCAGCTGAGCAGGCGATAGATGCCGTGGGCGCCGCATTCGTCGCGTTCCCCCGCGACGATCGTTTCGGCGACCGGCCCGATCTGGCGCGCCGATAGCCCAAGCCGCGCGAGCACGCGGCGGGCGAAATCGCGAACCTCGTCGAGCGAGAGGGTGATCGTCTCGTCCATTCACACTTCCTGTCGGTTACGGGATTGCTCCGGCGATCGATGTGTATATCGTATACGTAATTCGAGGGAAGGGAAAGAATGACGGTAGCAGCCCCGAGCGCGACGGATCCGGGCGCGGTCCCCGCTGTGGACGGACCGACGCTGCTCGGCCACCCCGCCGGGCTGTTCGTGCTGTTCTTCACCGAGATGTGGGAGCGCTTTTCCTATTACGGGATGCGCGCGCTGCTGATCTTCTATCTGATCGGCCATTGGGGGTTCGGCGAAGACCGCGCCTATGTCGTCTACGGTTCCTATACCGCTTTGGTATTCCTGGCGCCGGCGATCGGCGGCTATCTTGCCGATCGCTATATCGGGGCGAGCAGGGCGGTCGCTTACGGCGGGGTGCTTCTGGCATGCGGCCATATCCTGCTGGCGATCGAGGGGGAGGGCGCGCAGGGCGGGATCGGCTGGTTCTGGGCGGCGCTGGCGCTGATCGTCACTGGCACCGGTTTCCTCAAGGCGAATATCTCGGTGCTGGTCGGCGATCTCTACGACCGCGCCGACGTGCGGCGCGATCCGGGGTTCACGATCTTCTATATCGGGATCAACAGCGGCGCGGCGCTGGGGGCGATCGTCGCGGGCTATCTCGGGCAGGCGATCGGGTGGCGCTGGGGTTTCGGCGCGGCGGGGGTGGCGATGCTCGCCGGGCTCGCGGTGTTCCTGTGGGGACGGCGCTGGCTGATGGGGCGCGGCGGGCCGCCGGCCGGGGCACGGCTCGGCGAGCGGCGCTGGGGCATCACCCGCGAATATCGCGTCTATCTTGCCGGGCTCGTCGGGGTGGCGGGGGTGTGGTGGCTGATCCAATATCAGCAGCTCGTCGGCCTCGCGCTCGGTGCCGGGGGCGCGATCGTCGTCGGCTATATCCTGTTCACCGCGGTGGTCCGGCTACCCAGGGCCGAGCGCAACGGCATCTTCCTTGCGCTCGTGCTGATCCTGCTGTCGATCCTGTTCTGGGCCTTTTACGAACAGGCCGGATCGTCGCTCAACGTCTATACCGAGCGGCACGTCGACCGGCGGCTGTTCGGCATCGCGATGCCTGCGGCGGTGTTCCAGTCGCTCACCGCGATCCATATCATCATCTTCGGCCCGGTGATGGCGTGGCTGTGGCTGCGCCTCGCGCGGCTCGGGCGCGAGCCTTCGGTGCTGACCAAGTTCGGTCTCGGTCTGGCTTTGCTGGGGCTCGGCTTCCTTATCCTCGTCGCGGGCGCGCGCGGCGCGGGCGGGGCGCCGACCCCGCTGATCTTCATCGTGCTGCTCTATCTGTTTCACACCCTGGGCGAATTGTGCCTGTCGCCGATCGGGCTGGCGGCGATGACCCGGCTCGCGCCGCCGCAGATGGCGGGGCTGCTGATGGGCACCTGGTTCCTCGCCACCGCGGCGGGGAATTTCACCGCCGGGCTGATCGCGCGCGCCAGCGCCGGGGGGACGGCGGTCGAGACCTTCGCGACGGTCGGCTGGACCGCGGTGATCGCCGGCGCCGCCGTCGTCGCGATCAGCGTCGTAGCGCGCCGTAGCTTGCGGGGAGCGTGAAGCCGAAGCCGAGCGCGTCTGCCGGGTCGATCGTGAAGGTCGCGGTGCCGGTGAAGCTGGCATGCCCGGCGACGCGCACCTGCACCGCGGGGATCGTGCCGGCCTTGGTCTCGCCGATCGCCGTCGCGGTGAAGGGGATGCCGGTCGGGCCGGAGAAGGACCGTTCGACCCCCGCCGCGATCAGCCCGCGCGCATGATCCGCGGCCATCCGCGCGGTGACCCCGCTGCCGGTCGGGCTGCGATCGACCTGGCCGTCGGCGAAGACGCAGAGATTGTAGCTCGGCGCGGGCGGCGGCGCGTCGTCGGTGAGGATCGTCCCGTAGAGAAAGCCGAGATCGGCGGCGTCGGGGTGGACGATGTTGAGCGTTCGCCGCCCCGCCTCGGTGATCGCCTTGCCCGCCGCGACCAGCCGGTCGAGCGGCGTATCGAAGAAATCGAGCCCGAGGCGCGAGGCGGGAAGCAACGCGTAAAAGGCCCCGCCATAGGCAAGGTCGCAGGTGATTGCGCCGAATCCCGCCACCTCGATCACCGCGTCGCGCTGCGCGAGAAAGGCGGGGACGCTGTCGAACGCGGTGCGCACGACGCGCCCGTCCTGCACTGTGCAGCACAATCGCACCAACCCGCACGGCAGCTCGATCGCGAAGCGCGTCTCGGGCTCGGTCGCCGCCACCCGCCCGCTTTCCACCAGCCACTTGCCGAGCGCGATCGTCGCGTGGCCGCACATCGTGCTATAGCCTTCGTGGTGCGTGAACAGCGCGCCGAATACCGCCTCGGGATGAGTCGGGGCGACCGGGATGACGCCGTACATATCGGCATGGCCGCGCGGTTCGAACATCAGCGCGCGGCGCAACGCATCGTGCTGCGCCTGCGCCGCGCGGCGCTTGTCGAGGATCGTCGCGCCGGCGAGCGCGGGATAGCCCGCCACCACGATCCGCACCGGCTCCCCCGCCGTATGCATGTCGACGACGCTTAGCTGGGTGATCGTCTCGCCGGCCATTCGCTCTCCCCTTCTCGTTCGGTTTCATCGCATTATCGTCCCGATTCCAATTGGAACGGCCAGACGCGCGACGAAAGCTGTTGCACAAGCGGCAGGACTATCGTATACGATATCCAATTATTGAAAAGAGGTTTGATTGCGATGTCGATTGGATGGAGCGGCGTATTCCCCGCGGTGACGACCCAGATTCGCGAAGATCTGTCGATCGATCTTCCCGAAACGCAGCGCGTGGTGGACGATCTGATCCGCGACGGGGTGACCGGGGTGATCGCGCTCGGCACCGTCGGTGAGAATAATTCGCTCGAATATGACGAGAAGGTCTCGGTGCTCTCGGCGATCGTCGAGGTCGTCGCGGGGCGTGTGCCGGTGATCACCGGGGTGTCGGAATATGATCTGCGCCGCGCGGTGCGCTATGCCCAGGCCGCCGAAAAGGCCGGTGCCGACGGGCTGATGCTGTTGCCGCCGATGGTCTATGTCACCAAGCCCAACGAACTGGTCGCGCATTTCCGCGGCGTCGCGGCGAGCACGCGGCTGCCGATCATGCTCTACAACAACCCGCCCGCCTATCGCACCGTGATCGATCGCGATGTGCTGTCGGCGCTGGTCGACGTGCCTAATATCGTCGCGGTGAAGGAATCGGCGCCTGATACGCGGCGCTTCACCGATTTCCGCAATATTTTCGGCGATCGCTTCGTGCTGTTCGCCGGGCTCGACGATGTCGCGCTTGAGGGACTGTATCTCGGCGCGCGCGGCTGGGTGTCGGGCCTCACCAATGCCTTCCCCAAGGAATCGGTCGAGCTGGTGCGCGCGTTCGAGCGCGGCGATCATGCCAAGGCGATGGAAATCTATCGCTGGTTCATGCCGTTGCTCCACCTCGATGCCGAGCATGATCTGGTCCAGTCGATCAAGCTGGCCGAGCAGGTGATGGGCCGTGGCTCGGAACGCGTCCTCCCGCCGCGTTACGTGCTCGAAGGCGCGCGCCGTGCGGAGGTGATCGCGATGGTCGAGAAGGCGGCGGCGACCCGCCCGTCGCTCGGCATCGCCAACGCCGCCTGAGGGGCCATGCGCCACACCTTCTTCTGCATCGACGGCCATACCGCCGGCAACCCCGTCCGCCTCGTTGCGGGCGGGGCGCCGTTGCTCAAGGGCGGTTCGATGTCCGAACGGCGGCAGGATTTCCTCAACCGTTTCGACTGGATCCGCACCGGGCTGTGTTTCGAGCCGCGGGGGCATGACATGATGTCGGGCGGGTTCCTCTATCCGCCGACGCGCGAGGATGCCGATATCGGCATCCTGTTCATCGAAACCTCGGGCTGCCTGCCGATGTGCGGGCACGGCACGATCGGGATCGTCACCTTCGGGCTCGAACACGGGCTGATCCAGCCGGCGGTTGCCGGGCGGCTCAGGGTCGAGGTGCCGGCGGGGGTGATCGACATCGCTTACGAGACCGCGGGCGACCGGGTGACGTCGGTGAAGATCACCAACGTTCCCTCTTATGTCGCCGCGCGCGACGTGACGGTCGAGGTCGACGGGATCGGCACGCTGACGATCGATGTCGCTTATGGCGGCAATTATTATGCGATCGTCGAGCCGCAGGGGAATTATACCGGGCTCGACGATCTCGGCGCCGCGCGGCTGATCGAGCTGAGCGGCCGCGTTCGCGAGGCGGTGCGCGCCAAGGTCGAACCGGTCCACCCGCTCGACCCCACGATCCGCGGGGTCAGCCATATGTTGTGGGCGGACAAGCCCAAAAGCGACGGCGCCGACGGGCGCAACGCGGTGTTCTACGGCGACAAGGCGATCGATCGCAGCCCGTGCGGCACCGGCACCTCGGCGCGGCTGGCACATCTCGCCGATCGCGGGCGGCTCAAGGTCGGCGATCGCTTCGTCCACGAAAGCTATATCGGCAGCCGCTTCATCGGCCGGGTTGAGGCCGCGATCATATTGGACGACCGGCCGGCGATCATCCCCTCGATCGAGGGAAGCGCGATCGCCACCGGATTCAATACGATCTGGATTGATCGCGATGATCGTTTCTGGAATGGC
Source organism: Sphingomonas lycopersici (assembly GCF_026130605.1). Taxonomy (GTDB): domain Bacteria; phylum Pseudomonadota; class Alphaproteobacteria; order Sphingomonadales; family Sphingomonadaceae; genus Sphingomonas; species Sphingomonas lycopersici. The sequence continues at coordinate 11,133 of NZ_JANFAU010000015.1, forward strand.
TTTCAGGTCAAGTGACGCGCTAGTCGCGTCACCTTCCCGGAGGAAATTGGGATGAGCATCGTCGTCCGCACGCTTTCGGAGCGCGTCTTCGAAGTGGTGCGCGAGCGGATCGTGGACGGCACCCTGCCCACCGGGTTGCCGATCCGGCAGGATGCGCTTGCCGCCGAACTGGGGGTGAGCAAGATCCCGCTGCGCGAGGCGCTGGCGCGGCTCGAACAGGAGGGGCTGCTCTCCAGCCACGCCAATCGCGGCTATTTCGTCCGTCCGATGTCGATGGAGGAAGTCGACGAAATCTACGCGCTGCGCCTCGCGGTCGAGCCGGCGGCGGCGGCTTATGCCGCGTCGCGCGCCGACGATGCGGCGCGCGCCGCGGCGGTGGAGGCGTTCGAGGCGCTCGACAATGCCGCGAACAGCAAGCTCGCCGAGGTCGCGGTGTGCAACCGCGATTTCCATGTCGCGCTGGTGCGCCCCGGCGGGCGATTGCTGACGACGCAATTGGTCGAGCGGCTGTCGGTGATCGCCGAACGCTATGTCGTCGCGCATCTCGAGCCGGCGGGGCGCGAATCGCGCGCGCACAAGGAGCATCGTATGCTGCTCGATGCCTTTCTGGCCGGGCAGGGGGACAAGCTCGAAGCGCTGCTGCGCCAGCATATCCAGGCGACGCTCGACGATCTCAAGGTGCAGTTCGCCGCGCAAGCGGCGTAACTCCCCGCCACAATCATCCCGTTCGCCCTGAGCCTGTCGAAGGGCGGCCCCCGCTCTCGAATGACAGGACGCCCTTCGACAGGCTTAGGGCGAACGGTCTTATCGTGCCCGCTGTGCCCTAACCGAACGGGCGATCGATCGACGGCGACGGCTGGGTAAACCAGCGCGGGCCGGCTTCGGTCATGTAGAAATGATCCTCCAGCCGCACGCCGAAGCTGTCGGGGACGACGATCATCGGCTCGTTGGAAAAGCACATCCCCGGGGCGAGCGGGGTCTTGTCGCCGCGCACCAGATAGGCGGGTTCGTGGATCGACAGCCCGATCCCGTGGCCGGTGCGGTGCGGCAGGCCGGGCAACCGGTAATCAGGGCCGAGCCCGGCGCGCTCCAGCACCGCGCGCGCGGCATGATCGACCGTCTCGCACGGCACGTCGATCCGCGCGGCGTTGAATGCCGCGGCCTGCGCCTCCTGCTCCAGCGCCCAGATGCGGCGTTGCTCGGCGCTCGGCTCGCCGAAGACATAAGTGCGGGTGATGTCGGAATGATAGCCCTCGATCACGCAGCCGGTATCGATCAGCACGACATCGCCTTCGCGTAACTCCGCGTCGCCGGGCAGACCGTGCGGAAAGGCGCTGGCGCGGCCGAACTGGACGATGACGAAGCCGTTGCCGCCCGGCGCGCCGATCGCACGATGCGCCTGATCCAGAAAGCGCGCCACCTCGCTCGCGCGGATGCCGGGGTGGAGGATGCGCGCGGCGCGGCGTTGCACCTCGAGCGTCATCGACTTGGCTTGCTGCATCAGCGCCAGTTCGGCGGCCGATTTGTACATGCGGCAGCCGTCGACGATCGCGCTCGCCTCGACGAGGTCGAGCGACGGCGCCACGGCGCGCAGTCGCTCGACGAACAGCAGCGCCATCGCCGGATCGACCGCGAGCCGCGTCGCGCCGGTCTCGTGCAGCGCGGCGGCGACCAGCGCCGACGGGCTCTCGTCCTCCTCCCACAAGCGCAGATCGGCGTCGATCGACAGATCGGCCTCCAGCGTGCCCTGCTCGAAGCGCGGCGCGATCACGATCGGTCGCCCGGTTTGCGGCAACAGCATCGCCACCAGCCGCTCGCTCGCCCCCCAGGGGACGCCGGCGAAATAGCGCAGCGACGCGCCCGCCCCGATCAGCAGCGCGTCGGCGCGGTTCTCGCGCATCAGCCGCCGCGCCTTTTCCAGCCGCTGTTCACGCTCCGCGCCGCTGATCGACGGGGCCGCATCGGCCCAGAGCGACAGAGTCTCCAGTTCGCGAGCGGCGGTCGAGCCGCCGATGCCGTTGGTCATGTCGATGCTCCGAAGCAGGAACTATAGTATACCGAATACGATACATGCAGAATCTGTTCAACCGTTCGGGCGATCGTTGCCGCAAATGTAACCAATTTTTTTAAGATCGCGTTTCGTTTGACGCAGATCAAAGCGCGGCGCGGCGCGGCGTTGCAAGGTTATGAAGTCAGGCGTCGGGGGGCGCCTGACCCCTTCCTTGAACCCCGGAGGGAGGCGCGGCTGGCTCGATGTGGGACGAGCCGGTCGCGCCAACGGGGGCGCCGCCTTGTCCGGCGCGGCGATCGCTCGAAGCCGGTCATCTCCATAATGGCACCGCTTGCCGCTTGGCGTCGAGATTGCGCAGATGATAGCCTTCGTCCGCATAATCGAGGAGGCGGGATATGAAACCTCGATCGATGTCGACGGTTCGTCTTGCGTGCTTCAGCCTGATCTTTGCTTTCCAGCCTGCATATGCCGCGTGCCCCGATCTCAAGCCGGGCGCGCTTTATCCTTGGCAGACCAGCGAGATCATGACGGGCGATCAATGGGCCGACGTCTATCTCGACATCGATGAAAGGGGCCGGGCGGACAATTGCCGGATCGGCAAGAACAATGTCAGTGTCGACATGCAGGCGATGATGTGCCGCACGCTCATGCGCGAATATACTGAGAACCCCAAGGCGATTAACACGCCGGCAGAGCAGGGCACGATCAAGCGGCATTTTTTCCTCGCCGGCCGGACTCATCGCAAGGCCGACGAAATGGCGCGGAAGCAATATTTCGCGACGCACCCGGATGAGAGCCAGGGCTGCTATCCGTAACGGCTTCGGCGCGCTGGCACGGCTCCCCCGATCGACCCGAGGAACCCCGCTGCGGATGATGATCTGCCGCCTTCGGGGCTGCGCGCGACATAAACCTGCAAAATTTACACCGTTGATGACAGGTTGATGACAGCGACCCCGATTATCGGGCTCCGATCGGATTGTCCCCAGGGGGGACGGTGAGACGCGAATCGGAGGAAGCGGGTGCGGGGTGCTGCTCGGGGAATAAAGATGATGCCGGTCGTTGCAGCGCTCGGCGTCGCGGCGCTGGGCAGCGCGCCCGCGCGGGCGGCCGACGACGCGGCGACTGCGCGGCTCGACGCGATCTTCGCGCGCTGGGCGAGCAAGGATACGCCGGGCTGCGCGGTCGCGGTGTCGCGCGACGGGCAGGCGATCGTGTCGCGCGCTTATGGCATGGCCGATCTCGAGCAGGGCGTGTCGGCGACGGTCGATTCGATCTACGAAGCGGGATCGGATTCGAAGCAATTCACCGCCGCCGCGCTGCTGATCCTCGCGCGCGAGGGGAAATTGTCGCTCGACGACGATGTGCGCAAGTACCTGCCCGAGCTGCCCGATTACGGCGCGGTCATCACCCTGCGCGACATGCTCCACCACGTCAGCGGGCTGCGCGACTGGGGATCGGTCGCGGGGATCGAGGGCTGGCCGCGCAACAGCCGCACCGCCGACAATGACGACGTGCTCGCGCTGGTCGCGCGGCAGAAGGAACTCAACTTCGCGCCGCGCACGCATTATCTCTACAGCAACAGCAATTATAACCTCGCCGCGATCGTCGTCGCACGCGTCTCGGGCAAGTCGCTGGCCGATTTCACCCGCGAGCGGATTTTCGTGCCGCTCGGCATGACCCACACCAGCTGGCGCGACGATCACCACCGCCTCGTCCTCGGCCGCACCGGCGCCTATGAGGCGTCGCCGCAGGGCTATCGCAACGAGCAGGTGATCGAGGACGCTTATGGCAATGGCGGGCTGCTCACCACGGTGGGCGATCTCGTCAAATGGCAGGCGGCGCTCGACAGCGATTTCTTCGGCAAGGGCTTCGTTGCCGAGATGCAGCAGCCGGCCTTGCTCAAGGACGGCACCAGGATCGCTTATGGCCTCGCGCTGATGTCGGGCGATCACAAGGGTGTGTTCGAGGTGAGCCATTCGGGCTCGACCGGTGGCTATCGCGCGTGGATGGCGCGCTATCCGGCGCAAAAGATCGCGGTCTCGCTGCTGTGCAACACCGGCGATGCCGATACGGTGACGCTCGGGCGTGCGGTGGCCGACCTCTATCTGCCGGTGAAGGCGGAGAAGCCCTATGCCCCGCGCGGGCCGTTGCCCCGGGGCGTGTGGGCTGATCGGCTGACCGGCTTCCCCTATCGCGTCGCGGCCGACAGCAAAGGCGGGCTGACCGTCAACGGCGCCGTGCTGGTGCCGGTGGGCGCAGGGCGCTGGCGGCAACGCGAGACGGTGTTCGCCTTTGCCGGCGATGCGCTGATCCGCGAAACGCGCGAGGGCGAGCGGCTTCCCGCCGATCGCGCGGCGCCGCCGGTGAGCGATCTTGCGGCTTACGCCGGGCGTTACTGCAGCGTCGACAATGACGCGTGCGTCACCGTGACCGCGGAGGGCGCGCGGCTGACGTTCAGCGGTCCGCGCTGGCACGGCCAGCCGCTCGAAGCCGCGTATCGCGACGTCTTCACCGGCGATGCCAAGCCGGTCGCGCCCGAGCTGGTGCTGAAATTCCAGCGCGATGCCGCGGGGCGCGTCGACGCGCTGCGCCTCGGCGAGACGCGGGCCTTCAACATGCTGTTCAAACGCGCCGAGTGAACCGGGCGAAACATCCCCCGGAGAGGAAAAACCACAAAACGCCAGACCCGAATTCCCGGCGAACTGGCTCGATCAAAAGGGAAGTTATCATGTCGAACCGTTGTGACCGCCTGCGCGGCGCGCTGCTCCGCGGCACCGCCGGCACCGCCATCCTGCTGACCTCGCTCGCCGCCGGCGCGGCGATCGCGCAGACCGCGCCGGCGCCCGCCGCCGGGGAATCGACCGCCGCCGAGGCGCAGACTGATATCGTCGTCACCGGTTCGCGCATCGACAAGGCGGGCTTCGACGCGCCGACCCCGACCACCGTGGTCGGCGAGGCCGATCTGCGCATCGGCGCGCGTCCGAGCATCGCGCAGGCGCTCAACGATCTGCCGCAGTTCCGCGCGACGCAGACCCCGACCAGCACCGTCGCCAACACCAATTCCTCCTCCTCGGCGATGGATTTGCGCGGGCTGGGCGTGACGCGCACGCTGACCTTGCTCAACAACCGCCGCTTCACCGGCTCGGCCGATTTGAACACGATCCCGCAGAACATGCTCAAGCGGGTCGAGGTCGTCACCGGCGGCGCCAGCGCGGCCTGGGGCTCGGGCGCAGTCGGCGGCGTGGTCAATCTGATCCTCGACGATAAATTGCAGGGCCTGACGGTCGGCGCGCAGAACGGCATTTCCTCGCGCGGCGACGGCCACCGCTACAGCTTCAACGGCTCGTTCGGCACCAGCTTCGCCGGCGGCCGCGGTCATTTCATGATCGGCGGCGAATATCAGCAGGATATGGGCATTTCGAACCGCTTCTCGCGGCCCAATGTCGGCAGCACCGATCTGTTCTCGCCGGTCGGCGGCGCGAACGGACATAAGCTCATCCTGTCGCGCGACGTGTTCTACGCCAATTACGGCACCAACGGCCTGATCACCAGTGCCGGGGCGCTCAAGGGCCAGACCTTCAACGCCGACGGGTCGCTGCGCCCGTTCCAATTCGGCCAGGTCGGGGTCGGCGGCACCACGATGGTCGGCGGCGAGGGCGTCTCGTCGAACAGCGAACATACGCTGACCAACCCCTATCAGCGCTACAACAGCTACGCCCGCGTCAGCTATGAAGTCGGCCAGGCCAATTTCTGGGCCGATGCAACGTTCAGCCGCATCTGGGCGAAATATCCCTTCTATGCCGAAACCGGCAGCTATGCGCTGAAGGCGACCAACCCCTATGTCCAGCAGGCGCTGGGCGCCGCGGCGACCGACATCACGGTCGGGCGCGTGTTCGAGGATTACGGCATGCGCACCTTCGGGTTCAGCCGCCGCAACATCGAGGGCGCGATCGGGGTCGACGGCACGATCGGCGACGGCAAGTGGAAGTACAGCGCTTATTATGCGCACGGCGAACTGCGCAACGCGCAGAGCTATGACAATCAGATCACCGGCGCGAACCTCAAGAACGCGCTCGACGCGGTGCGTGACGGCAGCGGCAATATCGTCTGCCGCGATGCGCTGACCAACCCCAACACCGCCTGCCGCCCGCTCAACATCCTCGGCGCGGGCCGCGCCGATCCGGCCGCGGTGCGCTATGTGTTCGGCAACCAGGCGAGCGTGGTCTACACCACCAAGCTCGACACCACCGGCTTCTCGTTGCGTGGCGACGCCTTCAACACCTGGGCTGGCCCGGTCTCGGTCGCGGTCGGCGGCGAGGCGCGGTGGGAGAGCATCACCACCAACTCGCTCGATCCGACCTCGGCCGCGGGCGGGTTCAGCCGCTTCAACTTCTCGCCGCTCAACGGCGGGTTCAACGTCCAGGAAGGCTTCGGCGAAGTCGCCATCCCGCTGCTCGACCAGCCGTTCAGCAAGCTCGATATCAACGGCGCGGCGCGGTACAGCCACTATAGCACCTCGGGCGGCATCTGGTCGTGGAAGGTCGGCGCGACCGATCGTATCTTCGACAACCTGCTCCTGCGTTTCTCGCGCTCGCGCGACATCCGCTCGGGCAGCCTGACCGAGCTGTACACGACCGTGGCGACCAGCTTCTTCTCCGTCGCGGAGAACGGCAATACCTATACGGTGACCCGCTATGCCGGCGGCAATCCGCGACTGCGCCCGGAAATCGGCAGCACGCTGACGCTCGGCGCGGTGTTCACGCCGACGGCGATCCGTGGCCTCAACCTCTCGGTCGATTATTATAAGATCGACATCCAGGACGCGATCGTCTCGCTCGGTGCGCAGGACATCATCACGAGCTGCGGGCTGGGCAACAACGCCGCCTGCGCGCAAATCGAGCGCGACGCCAACGGCGCGCCGACAACGATCCGGTCGACCTACATCAACCTCGCGCAATATAAGACGCGCGGGCTCGATATGGAGGCATCCTATGTGCTGCCGATGAACCGCATCAGTAGCCTGCCCGGGTCGCTGCGCTTCCGCGTGCTGGCGACCTATGTCCCCAAGGTCGAGATCAACAACGGCGTGGCGGTGATCCAGCGCGCGGGCGACGTCGGCGACGGCGTCAGCTTCGGCACGCCGAAGTGGCGCGGGACCGGCTCGATCAGCTATTCGAACAGCGATTTCTCGATCGACGCGCGGGTGCGTTATGTCGGCGGCGGGGTCTATGACCACACGCTCGATCTGGCCAACAACAAGATCAACAGCCGCACCTATTTCGATCTCGGCGGGCAGGCGACGATCGGCGGGCTGACCTGGTTCGCCAGCGTCAACAATTTGTTCGATCGCAAGCCGCCGCTGACCACTTATGGCTCGATCTTCTACGATTCGATCGGTCGCTACATCAACGTCGGCGCGAAGGTTCACTTCTGAGGCGCCGGCGCAGCTGATGCGAAAATCGGGGGAGCGATCGCCGAAGCGGTCGCTCCCCTTTTTCGTATCGGGCGCACCGGATGACCGTTGCGTTGCCCGGAACAGCTTTGGACCCTAGGGATCGCGCACGAGACACATCCGTTCGCCCCGAGCTTGTGAGGGCACCCATGAAAGTAATATTTTCATGGGACCCGTCGCAGGGCTGCACCTCTTCTTCGGAAGAAAAGGGCAGGGCTTCGACAAGCTCAGCCCGAACGGGGCTAGGTGATCCCGTTTCGGACGCAATCGCGTCCCAAGGAGGCTGTCATGCGTATCATGCTGGTGGAGGACGACGCGGCGCTCGCGCGTGGCATCGCCTCGTCGCTCGCGTCGGAGGGGCTGTCGGTCGACATCTTCGGCACCGGCGAGGATGCGCTGATGATCGCGCCGAGCGAGCCTTATGCCGCGATCGTGCTCGATCTCGGGCTGCCGGGGATGGACGGGATCGATCTGCTCCGCCGGCTGCGCCATGCGGGGGTGGCGACCCCGATCCTGATCCTCACCGCACGCGATCGCGTCGACGATCGCATCCTCGGGCTCGACGGCGGCGCCGACGATTATATGGTCAAGCCGTTCGACCCGCGCGAGCTGCATTCGCGGGTCCGCGCGCTGATGCGCCGCGCGCACGGCACCCCGGCGCCGGTGCTGCGGCTCGGCACGCTCGAATTCGATCGGTCGAGCCGCACCGTGTTTCTCGACGGGGTGGTCGTGCCGCTCCGCCCGCGCGAGCTGGCGGTGCTCGAAACGCTGATGACGCGCCCCGGCCGGCTGGTCGGCAAGGAGCAGCTTTCGGCGGAGGTGTTCAGCTTCGACGACAATGTCGGGATCAACGCGCTGGAGGTCTATGTCGGCCGGCTGCGCCGCAAGCTCGGCGACAACGGGCCGGCGATCCGCACGGTGCGCGGGCTCGGCTATATGATCGAGGCCGCCTGACCGGTGGCGGTGCGGCGCTACAAATCGTTGCAGGCGCGGCTGATCGCGGCAGTGATGCTGCCGCTGGCGCTGCTCGTCGCGCTGCTCACCGGGATCACCGGCTGGGTCGTCGGGGCGACCGATGCCGACACGCTCGATCGCGTGCTGGTGGGATCGGTGCGCACCTTGAGCCTCGCCTTCGATCAGCCCCCCGATGTGCGCCAGCGGATCGCGCCGCTCGTCATCCATCTGCTCAAGCGACGCGCGCGGCCGGTGGTCAATTTCAGCGTCTATCGCGGCAGCGAGGTGCTGATGGGCGATCCGGGGCTCACGCCGCCCGCCGACTATCGCGTGCGCGACGACGGCCCGATCGATCGCCACCCGCCGGCGCAATTCAAGAAACAGGCGCGCGACACCCAGATGGTGCGCGGCTATATCGATCCGGGCGATGCCGACAGCGTGACCCAGGCGGCCTATCTGCGCGACGGGATGCTCCACGGCCGCCCGGTGCGGATCGCGACCGAAATCCGCCGGCTGGACGGCGGCCCCGATCTCGTCGCGATCCAGATCGCCGATTATGTCGACGACCAGACCGCCTATACGCGCGGCTATGCGGTGCAGATCGCGGGCGAGGGGCTCGCGGTGCTCGCGGTGGCGGCGCTGTTGATCTGGCTGGCGATCGGCTGGGGGCTGCGCCCGTTTGCCGCGCTGACCCGCCAGGTGCGCGACGCGCAGAACGATCCCTCGCTGCAATTCCGTCTTCGGCCACAGCCCGATATGCCGCGCGAGACGATGCCGTTCGTCGATTCGTTCAACGGGCTGATGACCCGGCTGGAAAAGGCCGATCGCTCGCTGCGTCAGTTCACCTCCAGCGCCTCGCACCAGATGCGCACCCCGCTGGCGGTGGCGCGGGTGCATCTCGACGTGCTGCGCCGCGCCGGGCCGCATGCGCCGGCGGCGCGCGATGCGATCGGCGATATCACCCATGCGGTCGAATCGCTCGAGCGGCTGCTGCTCCAGCTGATCGCGCTGGCGCGGACCGACGAGCAATCGATCCAGCCGCTCCAGCCGTTCGACCTTACCGCGCTCGCCGGGCGCGTCACCGCCGATCGCGCGGCACAGGGCGAGGATGACGAGATCGACATTTCCTTCGCCGCCAGGGGGCCGGTGGCGGCGCTCGGCGATCCGGCGCTGGCGGGCGAGCTGGCGGGCAATCTGATCGATAATGCGATCCGCTACAATCGCCCCGGCGGCGGGGTGCGCGTGACGGTGGCGCGCGAAGATGGCGCGGCGCGGCTGACGATCGAGGATGACGGCCCCGGCATCCCCGAAAGCGAGCGCGAAAAGGTGTGGGAGCGTTTCTACCGCATCGCGCGCGAGGATGCGCCGCTTGGCAGCGGGCTCGGGCTGCCGATCGTCCGCGCGCTTGCCGAGCGGATCGGCGCGAGGGTCGCGCTGGGCGATTGCGCAGACGGGAGCGGGCTGCGCGTGACGGTCGATTTCCGGGTGCCGGAGGATGCGTCGCCCGTGGCGGCGTGACAGGTTGCCGACAGCCTCTTGAGCTAGGTCGCGTCGTTGAATGGGGATTACCCAAACCCGTTCGGGCTGAGCCAGTCGACGCCCTGTACTTTCTTCCCCCGAAAGAAGTGCAGCCCTTCGACAGGCTCAGGCGAGCGGGTCATTTTGCGTCTGAACAGGGAGAAAGACGGATGGCGGCACGGCGTTTCGGGCGGATCGCAGCATTGGCGACGGCGGTGGCGCTGTGCTGCCTCATGGGCACCAATGCGACGGCGAAGGAGCGCAATGCGCTGACCATCACCCCGGTGCCGAGCGCGCCGATCTCCGGCGCGTTCACGCTCACCGCGGTCGGTGACCTGATCTATCTCCGCCCGATGCTCGCGACGATCGAACGCAAGTCGCCCGAGATGCTGCGCATCCTGCGCCGCGCCGATGTAACCTTCGGCAATTTCGAGGAGGTGGTGTTCGATCTCCCGACCTTCAAAGGCGCGCCGCAGGCGGAGTCCGGCGGCACCTGGATGCTCGGCGATCCCAAGGTGGTCGACGATCTCGTCGCGATGGGGTTCGACGTCGTCAGCACCGCCAACAATCACGCGACCGACTGGGGCGCCGAAGGGCTGCTTGAAACGATCAAGCGGCTCGATGCGGCCAAGCTGGTCCATGCCGGCACCGGGCGGACGATGGCCGAGGCGCGCAGCCCGCGTTACCTCGATGCGCCGCACGGCCGCGTCGGGCTGGTCGCCGCCACCTCGACCTTCACCCCGATGACCCCCGCGGCCGATCCGCTCGGGATGGTGCCGGGGCGGCCGGGCGCCAATGTCATCCGCACGCAGGAGATCGGGCTGGTGTCCGACGCCGATCTCGCCACGCTGGCGCGGATCGCGGGGACCAAGCCCGATGCGGCGGTCAAGCTCGGCGAGCGCGTCTATCGCGCCACCCCGTCGCCGCAGTCACCGATGACGCTCGACTATGATGCGAATGGGCGCGACGTTGAAGGCAATCTGCGTTCGATCCGTCAGGCCAAGCAGAACGGCAATTTCGTGATCTTCTCGCTCCACAATCACGAGCCGAGCGAGGCGGTTCAGCAGCCGCCGGCATTCACTGTCGATTTCGCGCATCGCGCGATCGACGCGGGCGCCGATGCCTTCATCACTCACGGCCCGCACCAATTGCGCGGGATCGAGATCTACAAGGGGCGGCCGATCTTCTATTCGCTCGGCAACTTCGCGATGATGAACAACTCGCTCGATCATCTGCCGGCCGATATGTACGAGCAGTTCGGCGTCGATCCGGCGAAGGTTACCGCGCCCGAATTCCTCCAGGCGCGCGGCTCGGCGATCTTCGGCGATCCCAATCTTTATGAAACGGTGATCGCGGAGAGCCGCTATGTCGACGGCAATGTCGCGGAAATCCGGCTCTATCCGGTCGATTTGGGGGTAACCGCCAAGGGCGCCGACCGCGGCGTGCCGCACCTCGCCGATCCTGCGACCGGCGCGCGCATCCTCGAGCGGCTCGCGCGGCTGTCGCAGCCGTTCGGGACGAAGATCGCGATCGACAAGGGCGTCGGCGTGATCCGGCTTGCGGGCGCGGCGAAATAGGTTGAGCCAATCGACATTTTATCGTCATGCCGGACTTGATCCGGCATCCAGAGCAACGGGCGAAGGAGTTCGCGACTCTGATTGCCGGGTCGAGCCCGGCATGACGGTGAATGGTGTCGTGAAGATAAAAGAGGGGATCTGATGAAGCGTTTTTCGATGTTGCTTTCCGTTGCGGCCGTGCTCGCGACGCCCGCCGCCGCCAAGCCGGCCGGCGATACCGAGGCGATGATGCGCGCGCTTTACGGCAGCCGCGCGTTCAACGTCGCGCGCCAGTCGCTTGCGGCGGACTACGATCGCATCGTCAGCGAGATCACCACGCTGACCGAAATCCCCGCGCCGCCATTCAAGGAAGCCAAGCGCGCCGCCGCCTATCTGGAGATGCTGCGCGCTGCCGGGCTCACCGATGTCGAGGCGGATGAAGAAGGCAATGTGATGGGGCTGCGCAAGGGGACCGGCGGCGGCACGCTACTGGTCGTCGCGGCGCATCTCGACACCGTCTTCCCCGAGGGCACCGACACCAAGGTGCGCCGCGAGGGCAATTATCTCAACGCCCCCGGCGTCGGCGACGATACCTCGAGCCTGCCGGTGCTGCTCGCCTTCATCCGCGCGCTCGACAAGGCGGGGATCCGCACCAGGAGCGACATCCTGTTCATGGGCGACGTCGGCGAGGAAGGGCCGGGCGATCTGCGCGGGATGCGGCATCTGTTCAACAAGGGGAAGTATAAGGGCCGCATCGCGCAGTTCATCTCGGTCGAGCCGGGGCGCGACCGCGTGACCAACGGCGGGGTCGGCTCGAAGCGCTATAAGATCACCTTCAAGGGGCCCGGCGGGCACAGCTTCGGCGCGTTCGGGCTGGTCAACCCGGCCTATGCGATGGCCGATGCGATGGTCGAATTCGGCAAGATGAAGGTGCCGGCGAACCCCAAGACGACCTATAATGTCGGCGTGGTCGAGGGCGGCACCTCGGTCAATTCGATCCCGTTCGAAACCGCGATGACGGTCGACATGCGCTCGGTCGATGCCGGCGAGCTGGCGAAGGAAGACGCCTATCTGAAATCGATCCTCGACCCCGCGGTCGCGCGCGAGAATGCGGCGCGCTCCACCGCCAAGGGCAAGATCGAGTATAAGCTCGAACTGATCGGTGATCGCCCGGTCGGCCACACCGCGCCCGATGTGGCGTTGGTCAAGACCGCGATGGCGGCGATCGCGATCGGCGGCGGCAAGCCCGAACTCGAGAGCAGCTCGACCGATTCCAACCTGCCGATGAGCCTCGGCATCCCGGCGGTGACGATCGGTTCGGGCTTCCACACCGAACGCTCGCACGCGCCCGACGAGCGGCTGCTGCTCGATCGCGACGAGACCGTGCGTTACATGACGATGAGCCTCGCGACCGTGATCGGCGCGGCGGGCATCGCGAAATAAGTCAGGCGGTGCGCGGGCGATACCGCCATAGCGCGATTGCGCCGTAGAGCAGGATCAGCGCGGCGAGATTGATCAGCTCGCCGCGCTGTTCGCTGAGCGACGCGCCCATCTGGTTGACCCCGACCATCAGCCGGATCCCGGGGGTGGTGGGCAGCAGTTTCGCGGCGAGCGTCAGCCAGTGCGGGGTCGCTTCCTTCGGCCATGACAGGCCCGAGAGGAAGAAGATCGGCACCGAGGTGACGATCCACAATTGGATCGGCCGCTCGCGCGTGCGGAAGAAGCTGCCGAGCGCGAGCGCCCCCGCAACGGTCGCGGCGACGAACAGGGCCGCGGAGGCGAGCAGCGCCACCGGATCGGCTTGCGCGCGCGGATAATCCTGGAACCAGAAGACGAAGCCGGTGAACCACGCGACATTGGCGCAGCCGATGACGAAGAACGCCAGCGCGATCCCCAGCAATGTGCGCGGCGCGAAGCTCAGCGCGCCCTGCTGCTCGCGCATCGTCGCGGCCAGCAGGGCGAGACCCATCAGGAGCGTCTGCTGGATGATGAGGAAGGCGACCCCCGGGAAGATCGTCGCGCCATAGCCTTCGCGGGTGTTGAACAGCGGGCGCTGGATCATCGCCAGCGCAGGCGGGGCGGGCGCGCCCTGCGCCATCGCCTGATCGACCGCCGCCTCGCGCCCGACCGCGCCGAGCGCCGCGCCGACCCCGGCGAGCGCGGTGCTGGTGCGCAGCAGATAGGCGCCGTTGCCGTAGAGCGCGACCACGCCCTGCCCGCCGGAGAGGATGCGCCGCTCGAACCCCTCCGGGATCACCACGATCGCGCCGACCTGCCGTGCCTTGAGCAAGCGCAACGCCGCGGCGGGGGAGGGCGGGCGCGCGGTCACCTCGGCCTGTTGCACCGCGCGCAGCCGTATTTCGAGCGCGCGGCTGGTGCCGCTGTGATCCATATCGACCACCGCGACCGGCATCCGCTCCGCCACCTCGCCCGAATAGGCCGATGGGTAGAAAAAGGCGTAGAGGATGCACGATCCGATCAGCAGCATCATCGCCGAACTGTCGGACAGGATCGCGCGAAAGGTGGCGAGAAAGGCGCGCCCGATCATCGCCGCCCCCAGGTTTCGGGCCGCTGCGCCGCCGACAGATAACGCGGCAACCCGATCGCGCCGCCGACGAGCAGGAAGGCGAGCATCGCCAGAAGCTGCCGTGCGGACTGGGTGACCGGCGCGGCCATGATCCATTGTTCGGCGAGCAATTTGGCAAAGGCCGAATAAGGCAGCAGCGCGCTCCACAGCCGCGCGAAGGCGGAGGCGGATTCGATCGGGAAGATCGCCCCGGCAAAGGCGAAGGACGCGCCGGCATAGAGGCCGGCGACCGACAGCGCCTTGCCCATCGTCAGCGTCAGCCCGACGACGAGCAGGGTCACCCCGATATAGGCAAGATACATCGCGGCATAGCCCGCGATCAGCATCGCGACGCTCCCGGCGACGGGCCAGCCGCGCAACCCCGCGACATAGCCGATCGCCAGCAGCCCCCAGCCGGTGAAGATCGCGAGATAGAGCGCGAGCTTCCCCGCCACCGCCGCCGCGGCGCGCGCGGGCGGCTCATCGCCGATCCACGCCCCGATCGTCCCGTCGCGCAATTCGCGGCCGAGCGCGCTCGCCGCCGCGACCATGAAGATCAGATGCAGCAACGCCGGGTGGATCAGCGCGACAAGCTGCAATTCGTAACTGCCCTGCGGGTTGAACAGCACGGCGCTCTGCGCCGCGATCGGCGGGCGGCGCACCTTGCCGGGCCCGGCGACCGCGGCGGTCTGCGTCGGCGCCAAGGCCGCGGCATAGCCCTGCACGACATTGCCCACCTCGCGCAGCGCCGCGCCCGCGGGGGTCGAATAGCTCGCATTGTAGAAGGTGGTGATGCTGGCGGTCGTGCCGCGCAGCACCGCGCGCTCGGTATCGACCGGGATCAGCACCACCGCATAGGCCTTGCCGGATCGCACCAGCCGCTCCGCCGCGCCCATTTCCCCCGGGCGCGCGACGACGCTGACCCCCGGCGCGGCATCGAGCCGCCGCGTCAGCTCGCGCGATATCGCCGTGCCGTCGTGGTCGACCACCACGATCGGCAGCTCGCGCATCACCCCCGCCGAAAGCTGGACCGCCACCAGCGCCATCAGCGCCAGCGGCACCCAGGTCACCAGCGCGAGATCCCAGAAATGCGTCGCGAGGAAGCGCGCTTCGCGGCGCAATGCGCTGGCGAAGGCGCTTGCCACGCGGGCTACGCCGGCCAGTCGAACAGCACGGTCATCCCCGGCCGCAGCCCCTCGACCGGCGCGACCGGGATGACGCGCACCTCGAAGCTCTTGATATCGAACCCGCTCGATTGCCGCGTCGCGCGCCAGGTGGCGAAATCGCCCGCCGGCGCCGTGTAGATCACGCGAAACCGCACGCGGCGGTTGGCGAGCGCGGGGACCGTCCCCTCCAGCTCCTTGCCGCGCGCAAGCCCGTGGAGCTGATCCTCGCGCACGTTGAGCGTCACCCAGGGATGCGCGGTATCGGTGAGCATGAACACCGGAAAGCCCTGCGGCACCAATTCGCCGGGCTGGGCGAGGCGCTTGCCGACCTCCCCGTCGGCCGGGGCGACCACGCGGGTCTCGTCAGCGGCGGCCTTGACCTCCGCGACCGCGCCGCGCGCCTGCTGCACCTGCCCGCTCGCCGCGGCCTTGTCCTGCCGCCGCGCGCCGGCCAGCGCGAGATCATATTGCGCGCGCGCCGCCTTGGCCTGTTCGACCGAGGCGACGGCATTGGTCCGCGCCTCGTCCGCCTTCTGCCCGGCGATTACCCCCTGCCGAAACAGCCGATCGGTGCGCGCGGCGGTGGTCTGCGCGAGATCGGCGGCGGCCTGGGCGCGGCGCCATTGCGCCTCGGCGGCGCGGATATCCTCGGGCCGCGCGCCTTCGTCGGCCTTGCTCTCCACCGCCTGCGCCGCCGCCAGCGCGCCGCCGGCCTGCTCGGACTTGGCGGCGACTTCGGGGCTGTCGAGCGTATAGAGCAATTGCCCGGCCTTGACCTGCTGGCCCTCCTCGACATGGAAAGCCGCGATCCGCGCGGTGACCTTGCTCGTGATGCGCATCTCGCGCGCATCGACCATCCCCTGAATCTGCCCCGGTGCGGGGCGATAGGCGAGCCACAGCCCCAGCGCGAGCAAGGCGACGACCACGATCGCCGCGATCGGCCGCGCCAGCGTGCGCCGGGCGGGGGGCGGGGTTTCGTCGATCGCGGTATCGGTCATGGAATCACCTCATCCATCCGCGCGAGATAATCGGGCATGCGGTCCATCTGGCCGCTCATGCTGAGCAATTGCGCGAGCGCCTGGACATAATCGTTGGCCGCCTGCGCGCGCTGGATCCGTGCGCGGCCGAGCCCGAGCTGGGCGTCGACGACATCGAGCGAGGTCGCCTGCTGCTCGCGATAGGAGAGCGTCTGGAGCTTGAGATTCTCCGCCGCCGAGGCTTGCGCGCTGTCGAGCAGTTTGAAGCGTTTGCGCGCTGCCTCCACCTCGCCCCATGCCTTGGTCACGCCGATTTCGAGCTGGGTGCGCGCCTCGCGCAGCCCCGCTTCGGTCTGCGCCACCGTTTCGCGCGCGGCATCGATCTGCTGGCGGCGGCCGGCGCCCGACATCAATTTGTATTTGACGCCGACCCCCACCGACCAGTCGGGATCGGTGAGCAAGGAATTGCGCGTATCGAAATTATACTGGCCGAAGCCGTAGATCGTCGGGCGCAGCTTCGATTGCTGGATCGTCACCCCGGCGCGCGCCTGATCCTCCAGCGCCTTGAGCCGCGCGAGCTGGGGGTGGGCATCGAGCGCGGCGGCCTTGAACGTGTCGAGCGGTTCGAGCGGGCGCGAATTGACCCCGAGCGGGCTCAGCGGGTGGACCCCGTCGGGCGCGCGCAGCATCCCGGCGAGCGCGGCATTGGCGGTGGCGAGATCGGAGATCGCTTTCTCATATTCACGCGCCGCATCGTCGCGCGCGACCTCCGCCTGGAGATATTGCGCGCGGCTGATGAAGCGCTCCTGCTGCAGCTTGGCGGCATCGGCGACATGGCGGTTGAGTCCGTCGAGCACGTCGCGGCGGATGCCGAGCGCGCGTTCGGCGAGCTGCTGGCCGTAATAGGCCTGGACGAGCTGGACGAGCGCATTGTCGACCGCAATGTCGCGATCGGCCTTGGCCTGCGCGACCTGCGCCCGCGCGCCGGCCTGCGTGCCGGAAATCTGCCCGCCGGCGTAGAGCGGGAGGGTCGCGGTGACGATCGGGCGACTGCTGGTGCGCTCCTGCCGGAAGCGGAGCGGATCGCGGATGCCGAACGATTCCGCCACCGGCGCGAGCGAGCCGAGCGGGAGGTAGAGCGTCTTCTGATATTCGAGCAATTGCGCCTCGAGATCGACATCGGGGCGGCCGAGCGTGCGGGTGGCGCCTTCCTGCGCCTGTTTGCCGCGCAGCGCGGCGGCGGAGGCTTCGATCGCGTCGGAACGCTGGAGCAGGCGTTGCTGCGCGGCGTTGAAATCGAGCGTCAGCGGGGCGTTGGTCTGGGCGACGGCGGGCGCGGCGAAGGTGGCGGCGCACAGCAACGACCATCGCAACAGGCGCATCAACCGCATCCCCCGCTATTGCGGGGCGAAGTGAGCCCGATCGCTTCGCGCGTGTAAAGGGCGATTTCGTCCTTCCACTCCCCTCCCTGGCGAAGGGAGGGGCTTGGGGTGAGTGGGTGTGGGGGTTATCGGTCCGCTTCCTCGCCGGCCAACCCACCACCGCCCCCTCCCTTGTTCAAGGGAGGGGAGTAACAGGGAAAAGTCAGCGCGATCGCCCGCGCGCCGTCACCGGCCAGAGATCGACCAGCGTATTCCCGCTCACGACATGATAGGTATCATAGAGGTTGACCGTCGGGTCGCAATGCGGCGCGTTGAGCGAGACGATCGCGTCGAGCGCCGGCAGATCCCCCGCGGGGTGGACCAACGCCCCCTGTTCGTCGCCCATGAAGAAATAGACCGTCCCTTCCGCCGCGCCGGCGTTGACCAGCGGCGGCTTGGCGTCGGTGGCGAGCGATTTGATCCCGGCATCGACCGTCACCAGCCCCGGCGAATTGGCGCTGATCACGCGGGTGTCGACCAGCAAGGCGGTCTCATAGGGGATCTCGCCTTCCTCCGCGGTCAGCGCGCAGACGCGATATTGATCGTCCATGAAGATGTACGAGCCGACCTGAAGCTCGGTGAACAGATCGAGCGTCGCGTCGATCCGGTGGGTGCCGGTGCCGCCGCCCGAGACGATCGGCGGCTTGCCCCCCGCCGCCTCGAGCGCGGCAATGACGCTGCGGAGATAGGCGGCGCGATCGTGCATCGCCGCCGCGCGCTCGGCGAAGCTCTCGATATGCTGCTGCGACCCGCAATAATATTGCACCCCGGCGTAGCGCAGCATCGGCTCGGCAGCGATCGTGCGATACAGCTCGACCGCCGCCTCGGGTGAGGCGACCCCGGTGCGGTGGATTCCGGGATCGACATCGATCAGTAAGGTCAGCGGGCGCCCCCCTCGCGCCGCCACCGCCGCAGCGATCGCGCGCGCGCCGTGCGGGTTGTCCGCGACGCACATCAGCCCTTCGGCGCGTTCGTTGAGCGCGACGAGCCGCTCGATCGCGGGAGTCGATATCACCGGAGAGGTGATCAGCAGCCCGGCGATCCCGGCATCGGCCAGCGCCTCGGCCTCGCCCAATTTGGCGCAGCATTGCCCGACCGCGCCGGCGGCGATCTGGCGCCGCGCGACGTCGGCGCTCTTGTGGGTCTTGGAATGGGGGCGCAATTTCAGCCCGTTGGCGGCGGCGAACCCGGCCATCCGCGCGATGTTGCGATCGAGCGCGTCGCGGTCGATCACCAGCACCGGGGTGTTGAGATCGCGCCGCGATCCCTGTCGGCCGACCAGATGGCGGTGGAGTTCCTCGTCGGTCATGACGTCACTTCCTCTCGATGCCGAACAGCCGCGCGAGGTCGGCGTTGACGAACTTGCCCGCCGGATCGACCTCGGCGCGGACCTTCAGGAAATCGCCGGTCTTCGGATAAAGCGCGTGGACCTGATCGGGGCCGAGCGTGTGGCGCTTGGCCCAATGCGGCCGCCCGTTGGCGCCGCGCAGCACCGGCTCGATCTCGGCGAACAGCGCGCGCCACGGCATCCGTGCATATTGGTGGAAGGAGATCGACGATCCCACGCCGCGGTTGAACGGCGACATCCAGATATCGTCCCCCGCGACCAGCCGGAATTCGAACGGGAAGGCGACGGGGAGCTTCTTGCGCCGGATATAGCCGATCGCTTCGAACAGCGTCGGGATCCCGTCGGCGCGGGGCAGTTCATATTCCATTTCCTCGAAACGGATCGTGCGCTCGCCGGGGAAGATCTGCCACGCCGGGCCGACGCGGCGCGAGGGCTTGCTGCTCAGCCGCATCATCAGCCGCTGGAGCGGTGGGATGAGGAAATTGGCTTTGCGGCCCAATTCGCACGCGACGCGGAACGGGCGTTCGTCGATATCGGTCGAGTGCGGCATCTCGCCCTCGCCCGCGATCGGGTGAAGGCTCTTGAAGATCACCGTATCGGCATAGGGAAAGACGAAGAATTCGAAATGGCGCGTCGCGGCGGCGAGCTCCTGCCAGCGCTCCGCCATCTCGCCCAGCGGCCGCGCCTCGACGCGTTCCTCGAGATAATAAGCGGGCAGCACGTTGATGCGGATGCGGGTCGCGACCCCGAACAGCCCGAGCGACAGCCGCTGCGCCTGAAACAGATCGGGGTGATGCTCCGCATCGCAGACGACGAGCGAGCCGTCGGCGAGCATCAGTTCGAACGCAATGACCTGGGTCGAAAGGCTGCCGAGATCCTTGCCGGTGCCGTGTGTCCCGGTGGCGGTGGCGCCGGCGAGCGATTGCGGGTTCACGTCGCCCTGATTGATCAGCGACACGCCCTCTTTCCACAATGTTTCGGTGAGCCGCGCGAGGCTCCAACCGGCGGGCACCCAGGCGCTGGCGCGATCGGCGGCGATCTCGATCGGCGCATCATAGTCGCTCATGTCGATCAGCGTGCCGTCGGTCTCGCACAAGGGCATGAACGAATGGCCGGCGCCACGCACGCGGACGCGCGGGGTGGCGAGGATCGCGGCGCGCAATTCGCTTTCGTTCCGCGGCCGCGCGATCGCGCGCGGCTGTGCGGAAACGCTGCCCGACCAATTATGCCATTCCATCCGCCCGTCTCTTTCGTTGCGGCGCCTAGCTGAAGCTCGCGAAATAATGCGCGAACAGCAGGCACACTTCTCTGTTGATGATATCGGCGTCGCGATCGGGTTCCTCGACCACCATTTCCATCGCCGCGTAGCTCAGCTCGACCGTCATCCGCGTCACCACTTCGAGCCGACGCGGATCGGTATTGGGGTAGATTTCGCGCATGTGGCGGAAGAAATGTCCCGCCACCATGTCGCGCGAGCGGAAGCGCAGGTCCTGCAGCACCGGCACCGCGCGCAACGCGCGGCCGATTGCCGAGCCGCCGGGAAATTCGCGCTGGATCGCCACCATCCGCTCATGGATCGCCAGCGTCTTGGCCAGCCGTTCCTCGAAGGTGTCGCCGGTCAGTCCGCCGGCGTCGGCCCAGGCGATCACCTCGTCATCCTGCGCGCGCATCAGCCGGTCGCCCAATTCCTTGAGCACGGCGTATTTGTTGGGGAAATAGCGATAGAGCGCGGGCGGCGAGAGCCCCGCCGCCTCGCAGATCAGATTGGTGGTGAGCTGCTCGAACCCGACGCGCTCGAGCAATTGCCCGGCGGTTTCGAGGATCAGTTCGAACGTATCCTGCGAGCGTGCCTGGCGCGGGCGCAGCTTGGTGGCAAGCGGCGGCTTGCGGGTGCGCGGCTTGCGCGCGCGATCGGTGGTGGCGGATGTCGTCATGACGCCGCGGTGAGGATTACGCTGCGGCGAGTCAAATGGACCGCGAGGACGATCGCGATCGCCGCCGCCATCACCCCGCCGCCGAGCAACGCGCAGCCGCGCACGTCGCTGTCGGTCACCGCGAGCGAGGCGAGCAGCGGCCCGCTGCTGCAGCCGAGCAGCGCCGCGCCCGAGCCGAGCACCGCGGCGCGTCGGGTGGGGTCGGCCTCGATCACGAACGGGGTCATCAGCGGGGCGGCGAACATCCACAGCCCGCCGAACAACGCCGAGGCGGCGAGGAACATGCCGGTGCCGGGCAATTGCGCGAACACCAGCATCAGCCCGGCCATCACGACCTGCGATGCGAGCAGCGCGGGCAGCCAGCGCATCCGCCCGGCGAGCAAGGTGGCGAGCAACCCGCCGGTCACCTGCGCGGCGAGCGACAGCGACAGCGCGGTATCGGCGGTTCCGGCGGGATGTCCGGCCTGTCGCGACAGCGGCTCGACATAGATCCACACCGCAAGGATCGCGGCGTTGAAGCAAAAGGCGCCGCCGAGCGCGGCGAGCCCGCGCGGGGCGGGGAGCCCGCTCGGCTCGTCCGCCGCGACCGGCAGCGGCGCGAAGCCGCGCGGCACCGCGAAGCCGGCAAAGACGGTCAGCACGCCCAGCGCGGCGAGCACCGCAAAGCCGCCGTCGGCGCCATAGGGGCGCACCACCCACGGCCCGAGCGTCGCGACGACGAGGAATTGCGCCAGCGTCTGCACCGTCAGATAGATCGCCGCCCAGCGCTCGGGGCGCGGGGCGCGGACGATCATCGCGGTCATCAGCCAGATCAGCGCCCCGCTCGGCACGCCGTTGACGCCGCGCACCGCGACCAGCACCCAGCCGTCGCAATAGATCGTCGCGGCATTGAGCAGCGCCATCAGCGCGCCGCACAAGATCGTCAGCAGCCGCAGCCGCTGCGCCCCCACCAATGCGCCGGTCAGCCCGGCGGCGAGCCCCATCGTCAGCAACTCGACCGTCCCGGCCTGCCCGATCTGCGCCGCGCTCAGCCGCCCGGCATGTTCGAGCGCGCCGAGCAGCAGCGGGCCGACCCCGGCGAACATGATCCCCGCGACCCCGGCGAACAAGGTCGCCGCCCGCTCGCGCACCGACGGCGCCGGCCCGAGCCACACGCCGGTTTCAGCCGCGGTCATGGTGCGCGTCTCGATTGGCGGCAGTGTCTCTCCTCCCTTGAACAAGGGAGGGGCTGGGGGTGGGTTGGTGTGGGGGGCAGTGGTTCGTTGCCTCGCAGGCCAACCCACCCTCGACCCCTCCCCTGTTCCCGGGAGGGGAGGAACGATGTGTCGAGGCGAGGAACGCGCGCATCCTCAGCCGCCTTCAATAATGCGCCTTGAGATACAGCCCGTAGGTGCGCGGCGGGCCGACGCTGAATACGTCGAAGCCCAGCGTCGGGATCGGGGTCATGTCGGAGATATTGGTCTCGTTGAAGATGTTCTTGCCCCACACGCCGATCTCCAGCCGGTCGTGCGCGACGCGCAGCCCAAGCCGGGCATCGACGAAGGCGCGCGCCTGATCGGCGAGCCGCGCGGCGTTGGAGGTGTCGAAGAACACCTTGCTGCGGAACGACATGCTGGTGTTGGCGACGATCGTGCCGAGCGGTGTCTCATGCTGCCAGTCGATCGCGCCCTGCACGCTGATCTTGGGGGCGGAGGGCAGGGTGTTGCCCGAATAATCGTTCCCGGCCGATTTGAAGTTGCGATAGGTGGCGTTGAGATAAGCGGTGTTGAGCGACACGGTCAGCCCGCGGGTCGGGGTTGCCTGCAGCTCCAGCTCGCCGCCATAGACCCGCGCGGCCGAGGCGTTGGTGAACAGCTGGATCGTCAGCGCGCCTTCCTCGACCGTGGTATAGACCTGCAAGTTCTTGTAGTCGTAGTAGAAGGCCGTGATGTTGGCGCGCAACGTGCGGTTGAGCCACTCGGTCTTGGCGCCGATCTCATAGGCGTTGACCGTCTCGTCCTTATACGGGCCGATGAACACCGGATCGGTCGCCTGCCCGCTGAAGAAACCGCCGCTCTTCGCGCCGCGATTGTAGCTGGCATAGATATTGGCGTCGGCGGAGACGCGATATTGCAGCCCGACCTTGCCCGTGACGGATTCGAACGTCTTTTCACTGTCGTAGGTGAAGATCGGCGCGGGCAGCCCGGCGGCGTCGCTGACATAATGATAGGTCTTGCGATCGGCCGAATAGCGCAGCCCGCCGGTCACCGTCAGCCGGCTGGTGAGGTCGTAATCGAGCTGGCCGAATGCGGCATAGCTGTCGACCTTCTGCGTCAGCGGCCAGCTGAACACCCCGATGCCCTGCGGCACCTCGGACGCCGGATCGCCCGCCTGGAGCAGCGGCAGCACGTTGTATGACGAATTGTTGTTGAGATAATCGTGCGCGTAATAGCCGCCGATCACGTAGCGCAATGGGGTATGGCCGTTCGACTGCAGCCGCAATTCCTGGCTGAAGGTGTTCTGCCGCGCGATATAGCTGGCGGTGATCGTGGGGATCGGGCTGGCGTCGGTGTCTTCCTGATCGTTGCGCTTGGCGTGCTGATAGCCGGTGACCGAGACGATCGATGCCGGGCCGAGATCGATCGTCAGCGTGTTCGCCACGGTGAAGAGGTCGACCTTGTCCTTCCCCTCGAAGCCGTAATCGCCCTGATAGAGGTTCTTGCTGGTGTTGGCATAGCCCATCACCGTGGTGCACTGCCCCGAGGTGTAGAAGGCCGGGAGGCATAGCCCGTCGGGCCCGGTCGCCGCCGGGGTCTGGGGGAGCAGGGCGCGATTATACGCCCAGATCGACCCGCCGCGCGATCGCCCGGTGCTGATCACCAGATTGTCGGTGACGTTGCTGGTGGGGGTGAAATGGATCGTGCCGCGGACCGCCCAGCGATCGGTATTGTTGCCGTGATTGCCGGTGACGCGGTTGAGCGTATAGCCGTCGTCGCGCTGGTAGAGCCCGGCGACGCGGACCGAGAGCTTGTCGGCGATCAGCGGGACGCTGACCCCGCCCTGCACGTTGACCGAATTGAACCGGCCATATTCGGCCGAGATATCCGCCTCGGGCACGTCGCCCGGCAGCCGGCTCGCGACGTTGATCGCGCCCCCGGTGGTGTTGCGGCCGTAAAGCGTCCCCTGCGGCCCGCGCAGCACCTCGACCTGCTGCAGATCGAAGAAGGCGAGGCGTTGCGCCAGCGGTGAGGCGACGTAGACCCCGTCGGCGTAGATGCCGACCGCGCTGTTGGTCGCGGGGTTGAAATCATTGACCCCGATGCCGCGGATGAAGATGCGCGGGTTGGCGCCATTGTCGTCGGACTTGATCTGCAGCCCCGGCGCCTGATTGGACAGATCGACCAGATCGAGCGTGCGGCGGTTCTGGATCGCCTCGGCGGTGATCGCGGTGATCGCGATCGGCACGTCCTGCAATTTCTCGCTGCGCTTCTGCGCGGTGACGATCACGTCCTGCACCTGCGGCGCAGTGGCGGCGGCGGGTTCCGGCGCGGCCTGTTCGGCGGCGGCGGATTGCGCGATGGCGAGCGCCATCCCTGAAATGGCGATGCTCAATAGCTGCTTGTTCACGAGCGCCTCTCCCCGAAGCGATGTTTATGTGTGAACGATAGCAAAAAATATCGTTTTGGCAATCTCGCATAATTCATTGAAATAGGACGAAATATACAGATTAACCGAGCATGAAATCGGATAATCGATAGTAAAACCTATCTTGTCTGCGCGGCCGTGCCTGGCGAGTCGGCGGACAAAAAGGAAACCGCCGGCGTGAGGGCGTCGCACCGGCGGTTGATTGTTTATCGCGCGAGCACCTCTCGCCGTTCGGGCTGAGCCTGTCGAAGCCCTGCACTTCCTTCCGAGGAAGAAGGGCAGCCCGTCGACAAGCTCAGGGCGAACGGCGAGAGGGCGCGCGCAATATCTCGGCTGCGCCTTATTTCGCCGGCGGGGTCAGGCCGTGCTCCTCCAGCATCGGGCCGACATCCGGGTCCTTGCCGTAGAAGGCCTTGAACATCGGCGCATAATCCTCGGTATGCCCCTTGCTGAGGATCATGTCGCGGAAGCGCTGGCCGTTCTCGCGGGTCAGCCCGCCGTGGTCGACGAACCAGTGATAGGCGTCATGCTCGAGCATCTGCGTCCACAGATAGGCGTAATAGCCGGCCGAATAGCCGTTGGCCCAGATGTGGAGGAAATAGCTCGAACGATAGCGCGGCGGGACGTCGGTCACGTCGAGCCCGGTCGCGGCGAGCGCCTTGGCCTCGAACTGGTCGACATCCTGCTTGGGGGCGTCGGCCGGCAGCGAATGCCAGTCCATGTCGAGCATCGCCGCGGCGATCACCTCGCCCAAGGCATAGCCCTGGTTGAACTTGGCCGCCTTCTTGATCTTGTCGACCAGCGCCGCGGGCATCGGCGCGCCGGTGCGGTAATCCTTGGCATAATGCGCCAGCACCTTGGGATCCCACGCCCAATGTTCGTTGAACTGCGACGGGAATTCCACGAAATCGCGCGCGACATTGGTGCCCGAGACGGTGGGATAGGTCTGGCTCGCGAACAGCCCGTGGAGTGCGTGGCCGAATTCGTGGAACATCGTCGTCACGTCGTCCGAGCTGATCAGCGCGGGCTGGCCGGCGGCGGGCTTGGTGAAATTGGCGACGTTATAGACCACCGGCTTGGTGCCGAGCAGCTTCGACTGGTTGACGAAGTTCGACATCCACGCGCCGCCATTCTTGTTGTCGCGCTTGAAATAATCGAAATACATCAGCCCGAGCTCGGCCCCGTCCTTGTCGTAGACGGTATAGACCGTCACGTCGGGCTGATAGACCGGGATGTCGGTGCGCGGCTTGAAGCTGATGCCGTAAAGCTGGTTGGCGGCATAGAAGACGCCCTGTTCGAGTACCGTCTTCAATTCGAAATAGGGCTTCACCTCGCTCTGATCGAGGTCGTATTTCGCCTTGCGCACCTGCGCGGCATAATGATCCCAGTCCCACGGCTTGAGCTGGAACTTGCCCCCGGTCGAATCGATCTGCGCCTGCAGCTCGGCGGCGTCGCGCTTCTGCGCCGGCGCGGTGGCGGCGGCGAGCTGGCGCATGAACGAGGAGGCGGTTTCCGGGGTGCGCGCCATCTGGTCGTAGAGCGTATAGGCCGCCCAATTGGGATAGCCGAGCAATTTGGCCTTTTCCGCGCGGAGCTGCGCGATCTGCTGGATCGCGGGGCGGGTATCGTTGGCATCGCCCTTTTCGGCGCGGGTCCAGCCGTTGTTGAACAGCGCCTCGCGCGTCGCGCGGTCGGTCATGTCCTCCAGATCGGGCTGCTGGGTCGTATTCTGCAGCGGGATGACCCATTTGCCGTCGAGCTTGCGATCCTTGGCGGCGGCCGCCGCCGCGGCGATCTTGCCGTCGTCGAGCCCGGCGAGCTTGGCCTTGTCGTCGACCACCAAAGCGCCGGCCTTGGCCGCGGCGAGCAATTTCTGCTGGAAGCTCGTCTCGAGGCTGGCGAGCTGGGTGTTGAGCGCCTTGAGCCTGGTCTGGTCGGCGGCGGACAATTGCGCGCCGGCGTGGACGAAGCCGTCATAATAGATTTTGAGCACCTGTGCCTGCTCGGCGTCGAGCTTGAGCGCGGCGCGCTTTTCCCACAGCGTCTTCACGCGGGCGAACAATTTGGGGTTGAGGTTGATCGCGTCCTGATGCTGCGACAGTTTCGGCGCGACCGCTTCCTGCACCTTGTCGAGCGTGTCGTTGGTATTGGCCTGCACCACGCCGAAGAAGGCGAGGCTGACCCGTTCGAGCATCCGGCCGGACTTTTCGAGCGCGGTGATCGTATTGTCGAAGGTCGGCGGGGCCGGATTGTCGGCGATCCGGGCCACTTCGGCGAGATGCTGTTGCATCGCCGTCTCGAACGCCGGCTGATAATCGGCATCGGTGATCAGGTCGAAGCGCGGCGCCTGGAACGGCAGCGTGCTCGGCGCGGTGAACGGGTTGGCGCGCGGCGCGCCCGCCTGCCCGGCCGACGCCGGGGCGGCGAGGCAGGTCGCGCCGGCAAGCAACAAAGTTGCGATCGAAAAACGATAAGCCATTCAATCATTCCTCACTGGGGAGTCGCCCGCGCGGCGGGCATGGCGGCAGGGGTGGGACTTTGCGGCGCGCGACGCAAGAGGGCTGTCGTCCGGGCCTCGCAACGGTTACGGTGTCCGACCCATCGTCACCCCGGCCTTGTGCCGGGGTCCACCGGGAGGCGAAGGCTGAACAAGAGGTTCTTGCCATCGAGCCTGAGGCGCAGTGGACCCCGGCACAAGGCCGGGGCGGCGACGGAGCGCCTGCGGCAAACCCCTGATTTTGTGCAGTGCAAAAAAACAGGCTCGCCAGCCCCGCTGCTTTTGATTAGTCGCGGATACGACAGAGTCGTTGTCGTTTGCCGTCCGAGGGTGCGCGTGTCCGTCGAGTTCGAAACCGTGATCGTCATGCCGGCGGGGGCGGTGCGTTGATCGAGCGCTGGGGCATCGGCAAGGCGTTGTTCTCGCTGAAATGCCTGATCGGCGCGATGCTGGCTTACTGGATCGCGCTGCGCATCGGGCTGCAGCGGCCTTATTGGGCGGTGACCACCGCCTATATCGTCGCCCAGCCACTGGCCGGGGCGGCGGTATCCAAGGCGGTCTATCGGCTGGTCGGCACCGTGCTCGGCGCGGCGGCGGCGATTGCACTGGTGCCCAATCTGGTCAACGCGCCCGAATTGCTGTCGCTTGCTTTGGGGCTGTGGCTCGCCTTGTGCCTCTATATCTCGCTGCAGGATCGCACCCCGCGCAGCTATGTCTTCCTGCTCGCCGGCTATACCGCGAGCATCATCGGCTTCCCCAGCGTCGAGGCGCCGGGCGCGATCTTCACCACCTCGATCCTGCGCGTGCAGGAGATTTCGCTCGGGATCGTCTGCGGCAGTCTGGTCCAGGCGCTGATCCTGCCGCAGACCGTGACCAAGCAGCTGCTCGCGCGGATCGAGGTGATCCTCGCCGACGGCGAGCGCTGGTCGCGCGACGCGCTCGGCGAGGCGCGCGACGAGCGGCTCGACCGCGATCGCCGCCGGCTCGCGCTCGACATCAACGAATTGCACGTCCTGTCGACGCATCTGCCGTTCGACACCGCGCGCTTCCTGCCGCGGGTCCGCACGGTGCGCGCGTTTCAGGATCAATTGTCGCTGATCCTGCCGCTGGCGAGCGCGGTGGAGGATCGCATCGGCCAGTTGCGCGCGCTCGACGCCTTTCCCCCGGCGGCCGACGCGCTGATCCTGCGCATCCGCGAATGGCTGGCGATGCCGCTGCTCGGGGTCGACGAGCGCGCCGAGCTCACCGACGCGCTGATCGCCGACGCGCATGCGCTGGAGCCCGCCGCCGCGGCGCCGCTGGCGTGGCGCGATGCCTTGCTGCTCAGCCTCGCCGCGCGGCTCGCCGATCTGGTCGCGGCGCATCGCGCGGTGCGCGATCTCTACGCGCAGATGCGCTCGCCCTCGCGCCGCGCGGTCAGCCCGGTGGTCGCGGCGGCGCTGGCGCAAAGCTCGCGCCGCACCTTCCACCGCGATCGCCCGGCGGCGTTGCGCGCCGCACTCGGCACGCTGGCGACGATCCTGCTCGGCTCGGCTTTCTGGATCGGCACCGGCTGGGCCGATGGCGCGGGGGCGGTGCTGATCTCCGGGGTCGCCTGCGCCCTGTTCGGCGCGAGCGACGATCCGCGCCCGATGATCCTGTCCTTTTTGTGGGGGACGATCATCGGCGTCGTGCTCGCGGCGCTCTACGGTTACGTGATCCTGCCGCGCGTCACCGATTTCGTCACTTTGGTCGCGGTGCTGTCGCCGATGCTGCTGCTTCTCGGCTATTTCCTCACCGTCCCCACCGCCTCGCTGATCGCGCTCGGCACGGTGATGGGATTCATCAACATCGTCGGGCTCAATGCGCGTTATTCCGCCGATTTCGCCGCCTTCGTCAACGGATCGCTGGCGCAGATCGTCGGGACCGGTTTCGCGGTGGTGACGGTCGGGCTGTTTCAGGTGATCGGCGCGGAGCGCAGCGCCGCGCGGATCATCACCGCCGGCTGGCGCGATCTCGCGCGGCGCAGCAACCTCCCCAGCCGATCGGACGTCACCGGCTGGGTCAGCAAGATGCTCGACAGGATCGGGCTGCTCGCGCCGCGGCTCGCCGCGACCGGCGACGATCCCGGGCGGCCGATGCTCGATGCGTTGCAGGATCTGCGCGTCGGGGTGACGGTCGCCGAACTGCGTGACCTGCGCCTCGATGCCGGCAGCGAGGCGGGGGAGTTGATCACGCCGGTGCTCGGCGGGGTGGGGCGTTATTATGGCGCGCGCCGGCTCGATCGACCGCCGCCCGACGATCCGGCGCTGCTGGAAGGGATAGACCGCGCGATGGAGGCCTTTTCGCATGATACCGACACCGTTGTGCGCCGCCGTGCCGTGCTCGCGCTGACCGGGTTGCGCCGCAACCTGTTCCCCGCCGCGCCGGCTTATGGGGTGGCGGCATGAGGGGCGAGGTCAGCATCGCCGGGGTCTATATGCCGGGGTTGCTCGTGCTGGCGATCGTCGCGCTGGTCGTCACCGGCGTGCTCACCCGCCTGTTCGGCGTCGTCGGCGTCTATCGCCTGATCGCCTATCGCCCGCTCGTCGATGTCGCGCTCTATGTGATCGTGCTCGGCGGGCTCGTTCTCCTTTTCGTTCCGGACGCGCCGCTGCCATGAACCGCTATCTCGCCCCCCTCGGCCGCATCGCGGCGACCTTGCTGCTGGTCGCGATCGCGGTGCTCATCGCGCTCTGGCTGTGGCGCCGCTACGAGGTCGATCCCTGGACGCGCGACGGCCGCGTGCGCGCCGATGTGGTGCGCGTGACCCCCGATGTCGGCGGGCTCGTCACCGAGGTGAAGGTGCGCGACAACCAAGAGGTCAAGGTCGGCGACGTGCTGTTCGTGGTCGATCGCCCGCGCTACGCGCTCGCGCTGGAACAGGCCCAGGCCGCGATCCAGTCCGCCCGCGCGACGCTCAATCAGGCGCGGCGCGAGGCGCAGCGCGATCTCGCGCTCGGCAATCTCGTCGCGGCCGAGGCGCATGAGCAGAATGTCGCGCGCGTCACCACCGCCGAAGCCGCGCTGGCGCAGGCCGAGGCGCAGGCGGACGGCGCGCGGCTCAATCTTGCGCGCACCAATATCAAGGCGTCGGTCGACGGCACGGTGACCAACCTCGATCTCCACCCGG
Source organism: Sphingomonas lycopersici (assembly GCF_026130605.1). Lineage (GTDB taxonomy): Bacteria > Pseudomonadota > Alphaproteobacteria > Sphingomonadales > Sphingomonadaceae > Sphingomonas > Sphingomonas lycopersici. The sequence goes on from NZ_JANFAU010000015.1 coordinate 41,308, forward strand.
GCGATTTCGTCGGCGCGGGGCAGCAGGCGATGGCGCTGGTCGATCGCGACAGCCTGCGCGTCGAGGCCTATTTCGAGGAAACCAAGCTTGGCGCGATCCGTATCGGCGACAAGGCGCATATCCACCTGATGGGCGACGGCCGCACGGTCGAGGGGCATGTCGAAAGCATCGCCGCCGGGATCAGCGACAGCGAACTGACCAACACCGGCAATCTGCTGCCCAATGTGAATCCGACCTTCAACTGGGTGCGGCTGGCGCAGCGCATCCCGGTGCGGATCAAGCTCGACAAGGTGCCCGCCGACCTGCGCCTCGTCTCGGGCCGCACCGCGACGGTGACGATCGTGCCGCATGCGGAGCCGAAGAAGTGAGAAGCCGTTTCTCTCCCGGTTTCCGCCACCCCGGCGAAGGCCGGGGTCCAGCAACGGGCCGGCCGCGACTGGACCCCGGCCTTTGCCGGGGCGGTAGCGCGGGGGTTGGTGTGCTGATGTTGGCCGCCGGGCTGGCGGGGTGCACCGCCGGGCCGGACTATCACCTCCCCGAGCGCGCGGCGATCAATGCCCCGGCGGCGCAGGGCAAGTTCGATGCAGCGAACGACACGTCGTTCAGCGGCGCCGATCTGCCCGCTCGCTGGTGGCGGCTCTATAACGATGCGACGCTCGACGGGCTGATCGGCGAGGCGCTCGCCGCCAATACTGATCTGCGTGCCGCCGACGCCAATCTGCGCGCCGCGACCGCGGTGGTGCTCCAGGCGGAGGCGCAGCGCACCGTGCAGACCTCGGTCGAGGGCGGGGTGGCGCTGGCGCGGCCCTATGCCACCGGGCTGCCGCTGCCGGGGCAGGTGACCTATGACGCGACGGTCAACGGCACGCTGCCGATCGATCTGGCCGGGCGCATCCGCCGTGCGATCGAGGCGTCACAGGCCGATGCCGCGGCGGTGGCGGCGGTGCGCGACGAGGTGCGCGTGACGGTCGCCGCGACGACGACCCGCGCCTATCTCGCCGCCTGCGCCGCCAATCTGCGCATCGCCGCGGCGCAGCGCGTAATCCATATCCAGCAGCAGACCTATGACGCGACCCGGCGGCTCGAAAAGGGCGGGCGCGGCACCGCCTTCGATACGACGCGCGCGCGCACCGCGGTCGAGCAGAGCGCGGCGCAGGTGCCGGCGCTGGTCGCCGCGCGGCAGGCGGCGCTCTACCAGCTCGCGACCCTGCTCGGGCGGCCCCCGGCGGATTATCCGCGCGCGGTGGAGGCGTGTGCCGCGCTCCCCGCGATCGCCGGGCCGCTGCCGGTGGGGGACGGCGCCGCCTTGCTCCGCCGCCGCCCCGATGTCCGCGCCGCCGAGCGCCGGCTCGCCGCGGCGACCGCGCGGATCGGGGTCGCCACCGCCAATCTCTATCCGCAGGTCAGCTTCGCCGGGTCGCTCGGCTTCATCGGCCCGCTCAAGGGGTTCGGCGAGGGGAGCGATTTCAACCTCAACCTCGGCCCGCTGATGAGCTGGAGCTTCCCCAATCGCCGCGTCGCCCGCGCGCAGATCGCGCAGGCCGGTGCGGCGGCGGATGCTGCGCTGGCGTCGTTCGACGGTAGCGTCCTGGGGGCGCTGCGCGAGACCGAGACCGCGCTCGCCGCCTATGCGCGCGGCCGCGAACAGGTCGCCGCGCTGCGCCGCGCGCGCGACAGCGCGGCGACCGCGACGGGGCAGGCCGGCAAATTGTTCCGCTTCGGCCGCGGCGGCTTCCTCGATCTGCTCAGCGCGCAGGCGACGCTCGCCAATGCCGAAGTGTCGCTGGCCGCGGCGCAGGCGGGGGTGGCGGACAGCGAGGCGCAATTGTTCCTCGCGCTCGGCGGCGGGTGGGAGGCCGAGGCGCCGGCGCCGGCGGGTCAACCCTGACGATAAGGGCGTGCGATCGCCGCTTGATCCGACGCGGTCGGGTCGCCACATGGGCGGCATGTTGATCGAAACCGAAGCCACCCCGAACCCGGCCACGCTGAAGTTCCTGCCCGCCCGCACCGTCATGGAGCAGGGGACGCGCGACTTCGCCTCGCCCGAGGAAGCCGAAGCCTCGCCGCTCGCCGCGGCGCTGTTCGGGCTCGGCGACGTCACCGGGGTGTTCTTCGGGCGCGATTTCGTGTCGGTCACCGCCGCGCCGGGGGTCGAGTGGCACGCGCTCAAGCCCGATGTGCTCGCGATCCTGCTCGATCATTTCACCGCGCAGATGCCGTTGTTCCGCGGCGGCTCGGCCGATTTCGCGGTGCCCCCCGCCGAGGAGGAGATCGCCGACGATCCCGCCGACGCCGAAATCGTCGCGCAGATCAAGGATCTGATCGACACCCGCGTCCGCCCCGCGGTGGCCAATGACGGCGGCGACATCATCTATCGCGGGTTCGACAAGGGGAAGGTGTATCTGAAGATGCAGGGCGCCTGCTCGGGCTGCCCCTCCTCGACCGCGACGCTCAAGAACGGGATCGAGCAGCTGCTGCGCTATTACGTCCCCGAGGTGACCGAGGTGCGCGCGGTCTGACGGCCGAAGCCGATCAGCCGCGAGACGATCAGTTCCTCGAACCCGGCATAGCCCAGCCCGAGATGCTGCGGGCGGGTGCGCAGCGCGTCGCTGAGCGACAGGCTGCCGGCGCGGAGCCCGGCGCGCGCCACCCCCGCCCAGCGCCGCGCGGTTTCCCAGCGGATCAGCCGGCGATCATGCGGGTCGCACGCGTGTCGCGCGAGGAAATCCGCCTGTAGCGTCACCAATATCTCGCCCAGTCGGTGCAATGTCGCGCGATCGGGCGGGGCGGCGCGTGCCATCAGGTGGCGCACCACCAGGGCCGCCGCTTCGGGCGCGGCATCCCCCAGCACATCGGCATAGCTTTCCGCCAGCACGCGCCCGGCGCTGGCCTCCATCGTCGTCGTATAGCGTTGCGAGGCACCGCCTTCGTGCTGGCGATAGACCAGCAGATCGGCGTCGATCCGCGCGACCCGCCCGCCGATGCGCACGATGCGGTGATAAAGGTCGAAATCCTCGGCATAGAGCAATTCGGGGCGGGTGAACGGCTCCAGCCGCCGCGCGACATCGGCGCGGATCATCACCGACGACCACACCAGCGGATTCTCGATCCTGAGCAGCCATTCCACCAGCCGCGGGGTGCTGTGCGCGGCGTGGCGCGTCGCGGGGCGGATCACCCCGTTCGACAGCATCCCGGTATCGCTGCCGACCAGCGCGACATCGGGGTTGGCGTCGAGCCACGCCACCTGCCGCGCGAACCGCTCGGGGCGGCACAGATCGTCCTGGTCGAGCGCGGCGATATAGCGCCCGCGCGCCTCGGCGAAGGCGCGGTTGCGCGCGCGGACCGGGCCGCCATTCTCGTCCAAAGCGATGACGCGGACGCGCGGGTCGGGCCACGCGCGGAGCAACGCCAGCGTATCGTCGGTCGAGCGATCGTCGACCACGATCGCCTCGAAATCGCTGAGCGTCTGCGCGGCGAGGCTGTCGAGTGTCTCGCCGATCAGCGCGGCGCCGTTATACGCCGCCATGATCACGCTGACGGTGGGGGGGCTGGCGGTGGGGGGGCTGGCGCCGGGCGACGTCACGCCGCCTGCCGTCCCCGCGACGCGAGCAACTGATCGACGATCATCATGCCGACGTCATTCTGCCACAGCCACAGCCCGTTGGCCTGCCCGACGAAGCTCGCTTCGCCACCCAATTTGCCCCACGGCACGAACCCGGCGGCGAGCCCGATGCCGTAGAGCCCCGGCACCGCCGCGCCCGACGCGTCGAGCACGCGGCAGTGACGATCGACCAGCGCGCCGCCCTCATCCGCCGCGAGCCTTAGCGGGGCGCCGTCGACGCGCTCGACCGGCACCGCGCGCGGGCGATAGCCGAGCGCGGCGATCACCAGATCGGCACCGGCAATGATCTCCCGCGCGCGCGCCTCGTCGTCGCCGATGCGGTGGAGCGCGACGCGCGGATCGGGCTCGCGCGCATCGACCCGCAACATCCGCAGCACCAGTTCGCGCGCCTCCAGCCGGAAACCCGCGAGGCGATAGACGAACCCCGAGACCGGGCAGATATCGTCCGGCCCGAAATCGTCGAACCCTTCCGCCTGCGCCGCCTCGACCGAATGATAGAAGGGGCGCAGCGGGCGGCGGTGGAGCAGGGTGATCGCGCCGACCCCCAGCGGCAGCGCCGGCTGCCCCTTGAGCAGCAGCGCGATCGTGGTCAGCGCGCTGGTCGATCCGCCGATCACCGCGATCCGCGGCGAACGGATCGCGCGCAGCAGATCGGCGACGTTCTCGAATCCGCCGACGGTCAGCACATCGTCCGACTGCATCAGCCGATCGGGGGCGAGCTCGGTCAGCGGCGCGCCCGCGACGCGCTGCGCGACGAGCCGGTCGAGCGGCTGGTGCCCGCCGGTCGCGACCACCACGTTGCGCGCGATCTGCTCATGCTCGGCGTCGGTCGCCAGATCGCGGATGCGCACGCGCCACAGGCCGTCGTCGTCGCGGCGGATCGCGACCACCTCATGCCCGGTCAGCACGCTGCCGCCGTGATCGGTGACGATGCGGTGCAGCCGGTCCCCGGTCACGCGGAGCAGCGGGCCGACCTCGACCAGCGGCACTCCCAGAGCATCCTGATAGCGCGCCACCGCGCGCGCGCTGGGATGTTCGGTGAGCGCGGAAATTTCGGGGCAGGGGTTGCCGTTGACCGCGGTGAGGAAAGTCTGCGCGGTCGAATCCGAGGTGATCGCATAGCGGCCGAGCTGGCCGCCGCCGATCGTCGCGTCGCGTTCGACCACCACCAGCCCCGGCGCGAGCGCGGGGAGCAGCCCGTGCTTGCTCGCGGCGGTCAGCAGCGCGGTGCCGGCGGGGCCGCCCCCGACGATCAGCGTCTCGGCGATGCGCGGCTGGCCGGCGTGGACCCGCGCGATCCGCGGGGTGGCGCAGGCGGCGTCGAGCGCGGCGATCACCCGCTCGGCATCGGCCGCGGTCATCCGGTCGCTCAGCGGCAGCGAGATGATCCGCGCGCCCAATGCGTCCGCGACCGGGGTCGGCTCGATCGTCGCGACCTCGCGCACCCACGGCTGTTCGCCGAGATGCGGGCTAAAATATTTGCCGCAGCCGATCCCCGCGGCGTCGAGCGCGGCGATCACCTGCTCGCGATCGACCCCTTCGGGCAGCATCAGCGGGAAGAAGCCGAGCGCCTGCCGCCCGATCGGGGCGGGCTGGATCGCATAATGGCCGGCGATCGCGGTGCGATAGGCCGCGGCGACTTGTTCGCGCGCGGCGCAGACCGCGTCGAACCGGTCGAGCTGGGCATTGGCGATCGCCGCCAGCACCTCGGGCAGCTTGGCGTTGAGCCCCGGCAGCGTGGCGCTGCGCGCGCCGGCGAAACCGAAATTGGCCATCGCGCGGAGCCGCTCGATCGTATCGCGGTCGCCGCAATGGATCAGCGCGCCTTCGGCGACCGCGAACGGCTTGGTCGCGTGCATCGAGAAGACCACCGGGAAGGGCGCGCCGGCGCCGAAGCCCAGGCCATCCGCGTCGGTCGTGCCGAGCGAGGCGGCGGCGTCGATCACCACCTTCACCCCGTGGCGCCGCGCCAGCCAGGCATAACGATCGAGATCGATCGCGCGCCCGAAGGTCGCATAGGGCACCAGCGCGGCGATCTTCTCGCCGTGGCGCAGCAGCAATTGCTCCTCGGCGAGCGCGCTCGTGGTCCAGTCGTCGGGGTCGACATCGCACACCAAAGGGGTCAGCCCGGCCCACCACGCCGCCTCGGCGGTCGCGGCGAAGGTCAGCGCGGGCATCACGGCGAGGCGCCCGCCTCCTTGGCCGACGGCGTCCTTGAGCGCGATCATCAGCCCGAGCGTCGCATTGGCGACCGTCAGGCTCGCGCCGCGGCCGCCGAACAGCCGCGCGGTCGCGGCCTCCTCGAAGCGGCGCGCCTCGGGGCCGAAATTGCTGTAGATCCCGGATCGTTCGATCCGCTCCAGCGCGTCGCGATAGTCCGCAAGGCGCGGCGGATTGGGGGCGATCAGTGGCAGGCGCTGCATCGTCGGGCGGTTCCTTTCCGCCACGCTGATGCACGCAAGCCTCCTAAGGACCGGTTAGCGCCGGATTTTTTATGCAACAGCCAGCGGCGCAACTATCGTCACTCCGACCTTGTGCCGGAGTCCACGGAGCCACAGGCCTTACCGCAGGACCCTCTTGTTCAGCCGATGCCTCCCGGTGGACCCCGGCACAAGGCCGGAGTGACGGAGGATCTGGACGCTACCGCCGGTCGAACGCCTCGAATTCGTAAGCGATCGACGCCTCGACCAGCCGGTCCCACAAATCGGCGATCGCCGCGCCCGGCAGGCCAGCCGCTTCCGCGGCGGCACGGGCGTTGGCGATCACCTGCGCCTTGCGCGCCTCGTCGCGGACGGCGCCGCGCTCGGGCTTTATCCGCGCGGCGGCGTCCATATAGTCGAAACGGCGGCGGAGCAGCGCGACCAGCTCGCGGTCGAGCTGATCGACGCCGGTGCGGACCTCCGCCATCGTGGTGCATTGCGATCCGGGAAGGATTGTCATGCCGCGTGCTGTGGCGAGCCAGGGCCGCGCTGTCCAGTCGCCGCGACCGGATCTTGACCGCGACGCGCTGTCACAACACACTCATTGCGGGTTCACGGATAATCGAGGGGAATCATGATCTTCAGCGTCCTCCTGCTGCTACAGGCCGCGCCCGCGCCGGCCGCCCCTGCACCGGAAAAGCCGGCGGAGAAGGTCAGGTGCCGGACCTATCAGGAAACCGGCAGCCTCGTCGCGACCAAGCGCGTATGTCTGACGCCGTCGCAATGGAAGGCGCAGGAGCGCGAAACGCAGCGCGCGGTGGATACGTTTCAGCAGAGCGGCGCGGCCAACAGTCCCAGATAGCAGCGCCCCCTCGTCTTGACTCCGGCGCCCCCGCCCGCTAGGCGCGCGCCTTCGCAATCGGCCCCGTATCCCCGGTGAAGCGGTGGCCCTGCGTTTCCATAAGCGAAGCGTCAGAGCGATACCGGGACGAACCGTCGTTCGCAGATTGAAGGAAAGATCATGTCGAAGCGCTCGAGCGCCAAGTACAAACTCGACCGCCGGATGGGCGAAAACATCTGGGGTCGCCCGAAGAGCCCGGTCAACAAGCGTGAATATGGCCCCGGCCAGCACGGCCAGCGCCGCAAGGGCAAGATGTCGGATTTCGGCATCCAGCTGCGCGCCAAGCAGAAGCTCAAGGGCTATTATGGCGATGTGACCGAAAAGCAGTTCCGCCACTGCTATGACGAGGCCGCCCGGATGAAGGGCGATACCTCGCAGAACCTGATCGGCCTGCTCGAGCGCCGCCTCGACATGATCGTCTATCGCGCCAAGTTCGCGCCGACGATTTTCGCCGCGCGTCAGCTCGTCAGCCACGGTCACGTCTACGTCAACGGCGTGAAGTGCAACATCGCGTCGCGCCGCGTGTCGGTGAACGACGAGATCACGCTGGGCAAGAAGGCGCAGGAAATGGCGCTGGTGCTCGAAGCGCAGGGCCTCGCCGAGCGCGAGATCCCCGATTATGTCGCGCCGGACGGCACCGCCAAGGTCACCTTCATCCGCGTGCCGACGCTGGACGAAGTGCCCTATCCGGTGAAGATGGAACCGAATCTGGTCGTCGAATTCTATTCGCGCTGATCGATCGGCCATCCGGCCAGCGAAGGGGCGGCTCCGGCGACGGAGCCGCCCTTTTCGTATCTACATCCCGAGCGAGGCGCGCAAGAAGGTGTCCGCCTTGTCGAGCATCTCGGCGCGTGCGGCAGAATCGTCGAGCTGGTGATCCAGCCCCTTGAATTCGACCAGTTCCACCTTCTTGCCCGCATCGCGCAGCTTATCGCGCATCAGCCGCGATTCGTTGACGCGCACGTTCGAATCCTCGTCGCCGTGGAACAGCAGCACCGGTGCCTTGATCGCCGCCGCATTGCGCGCGGGCGATCCTTCGCGAACGTGCGGGCCGTTGCCGATGTAGCGATCGACGATCGAAAAGCTCATGTAGGCGCGCGCTTCGGTGCGCAACGTTTCCAGATCGGTGACCGGCGCGATCGCGACGATCGCCTTGAACAGATCGGCATCGAGCGCCGCCGATTGCAGCGCGGCATAGCCGCCATAGGACCAGCCGACGATCGCCAGCTTGCCGGGATTGGCGATGCCTTGCTGGGTCAGCCAGCGGCCGGCGTCGTTGACGTCGCCGATCGCGGTGCGCCACGATTGGAAGCCGTTCTTCTGGAACCACGCCTCGCCATAGCCGCTCGACCCGCGGAAATTGGGCTGGAGCACCGCGAAGCCGCGCGCGGCGAAGAATTGCGCCAGCCAGTCGAAGCCCCATTCGTCGCGCGCACCCGGGCCGCCGTGCGGCATCACGATCGTCGGCAGGTTCTTCCCGTCGGTCCCCACCGGCAGCGTGAGATAGCCGGGGATCATCGTCCCGTCCGCCGCGCGGTAGCTGATCGGCTTCATTGTCGCGAGCTTGATATTGGCGAGCTCGGGGCGCGCGGCGAGCACCTCCTCCATCTTCCGCGTATCCTTGTGGAACAGATAATAGCGGCCGGGATCGTCGTCGCTGCTGGCGCTGAGCAGCAGATCCTTTTCGTCGGCGCTGGCATCGACGAAGCGGATCTGCGGCAGGTTAGGGATCGCCTTGCCCAGCGCGGCGGAGAGTTTCGCCAGCTCGGGATCGAAGAATTGCGCGCGGCGCTTGTCGGTCACCCAGGATGCGCCGACGACGCGCTGCTGGCGCCCGATGCGGATCAGATCGTCGACGTCGACCTCGGGGTGCGCGACGACCAATTGCTTGGTGAGATTGCCGTCGAGCGAGATGCGGAACACCGCGCGCCGCCCGTCGGCATCGTCGAAACCATAGACCGCGTCGAGCGTGGGATCGACCGCGATCGGGTTGAACCCCCGGCCGGCATCCATCCCGACGCGATATTGGCCGAGCGTCTGCCAGCTCCGCTCGCCGCGCTTGCGATAGCTGTAGGAGATCGTGTCGCTGCTATAGCCGCCGGCGGTTTCCCCCTGATTGCCCATGATGCGTATCGTGCCGATGCCGTCGCTGATATAATCGGCGGCGTGGGTCCGCGGCTGTTCGACCGGCCGGCGCGACAGCGACACGGTGTTGACCAGATCGATGCCGACCCCGCTCTTGTCGTTGGCGAGGCGCGTGCCGATCGTGTTCTCGGGCACATAAGTGTGCGTCATCAGCACCGAGCCGCCGCTGCCGTCACCCGTCCAGTCGACCACCGCGCCGCCGGATTGCATGATGTTCAATGCACGAAAGCTGTTCGGTTCCTGCGACAGCCGCTTGAGCCCGCTGCCGTCGTCGTTGATCGCGAACATCCGCGTGAAGCCGATCAGCGTGCCCGCGTCGTTGACCTGCATCGACACATGGCAGATCAGCCGCGACGGCGTGGTCCAGCGGCAATAATCGAGCTGCTCGGTGCCCGCGGCGTTGCGCAATATCGCCTTCAGCGGATTGTTGCTGAAATCGCTGACGGTCAGCATCTGGCCGCGCGCGCCGTCGGCCAGGAGGACCGCCACCTTCTTGCCGTCCGGCGACAGGCTGATGCCCTGGATCGATTCGCGCGCGCCGAACGCCTTGGCCTCGCGCGACGGCTCGGCGTGCGCCGCGGTCGCCGCGAGAGCGACGCCGGCGAGAAATACTGCTTTGTGCATCTTTGCCCCCTCTTCCCCTCGCGTCATGCTATCGCGCCTCGTGACCGGCGCAAGCGACCGAATGATCGGCGGATGAGAAATTCGTGAAAGATATCACCAATATCGTTGTACTTACCGGCGCCGGCATTTCCGCCGAGAGCGGACTTGCCACTTTCCGCGGTCCCGGCGGGCTGTGGGAGGGGCATCGCGTCGAGGATGTCTGCACCCCCGAGGCGCTGGCGCGCGACGCGGCGCTGGTGCATCGCTTCTACGATGCGCGGCGCGCGGCGCTGGGCGGCGTCGTCCCCAATGCCGCGCATGACGCGCTGGCGCGGCTTGATCGCGACTGGCCGGGCGAATTGCTGATCGTCACCCAGAATGTCGACGACCTCCACGAGCGCGCCGGGGCGCGGCGGATGCTCCATATGCACGGCGAGCTCAACTCGGCGCTCTGCGCGGCGTGCGATGCGCGCCGGCCGTGGACCGGCAGCCTCCCGCCGGGCACGTCATGCGACGGTTGCGGCGCACCCGTGCTCCGCCCCGACATCGTGTTCTTCGGCGAGATGCCCTATCAAATGGACACGATCGACCGCGCGCTGGCGACATGCGACCTGTTCGTCTCGATCGGCACCTCGGGCGCGGTCTATCCGGCCGCGGGCTTCGTCCAGACCGCGCGCTATCACGGCGCGGCGACGCTCGAACTCAACCTCGAGCCCTCCGCCGGGAGCGGCTGGTTCGGCGAAACGCGGCTCGGCCCGGCATCCGAACTGGTGCCCGGCTGGGTCGACCAGATGCTCGGCGCCTAATCGACCCAGTCGAGCCCGATATCGCGATAGACCCCGCGATCCTCGTCCCAGCCCGGCTTGACCTTGACGTGCAGGTAGAGATGCACCGGCCGGTCGAGCAGCACCGCCAGCTCGGCGCGCGCGCGGGCGCCGATCTCGCGGATGCGGCTGCCGCCCTTGCCGAGGATGATCGCGCGCTGGGTCGGGCGCTCGACGAGGATCTGCTGGTGGATCTCGGCCGAGCCGTCCTCGCGATCGACGAACTTCTCGGTCTCGATCGTGCTCGAATAGGGCAGTTCGGCGTGGAGCTGGAGGTAGAGCTGCTCGCGCGTCACCTCCGCGGCGAGCGCGCGCTCGGTCGCGTCGGACACCTGGTCCTCGGGATAATGCCACGGCCCTTCGGGCATCGCACGCGCCAGCGCCGCCTTGAGTTCGGGCACCCCGTCTCCCGTCGTCGCGCTGACGAAGAAGGTTTCGGCGAAGGGCGCGATCGCGTTGAGCCGCTCGGCATGCGCGAGCAGCCGCGGCTTGTCCGCGACATCGACCTTGTTGAGGATCAGGTAGCGCGGCTCGCGGCGCTCGGCGAGGCGCTCGGCGATCTCCACCACCTTGGGGGCGAGCCCGCCCTTGGCGTCGACGACGAAGGCGAGCAGATCCGCCCCCTCCGCGCCGCCCCATGCCGCGGCGACCATCGCGCGATCGAGCCGGCGCTTGGGATCGAAGATGCCGGGGGTGTCGACGAGCAGCAATTGCGTCTCGCCGCTGATCGCGACCCCCATCAGCCGGGTGCGCGTCGTCTGCGCCTTGGGGCTGACGATCGCCACCTTCTGCCCGACGAGCGCGTTGACGAGGGTGGACTTGCCGGCGTTGGGCGCGCCGACCACCGCGATCAGGCCGCAGGATTGGGTCATGCGTGATCCTCTGCGCGGGTACCCACATCCGTTCGCCCTGAGCTTGTCGAAGGGCGGCCTGCCACCTGCCGGTTGCGCGCCAGTCGTGACATCTCCTGCCAGTCGCCGCAAACCAGCGCTTCCTTTTTGGCGCGCGTCCACCCCTTGATGCGGCGTTCGGCCTCCAATGCCTCCAGCCTAGTCGGAAATTCCTGACTCCAGACGAGTGCCACCGGTCGGCGATGCCGGGTATGGCCCTCGATTTGTCCTGCTTGATGTTGGTTCATTCGCATTTCGAGATTGTCTGTGTGACCGCAATAGAAGGAGTTGTCTGCGCAGCGGAGAAGATAAGCCCAGAAGGTCATGGGCGCGCCGACCATGATCCGTTCGCCCTGAGCCTGTCGAAGGGCGTCCCGCCGCCCGAGAGTCGGGGACGCCCTTCGACAAGCTCAGGGCGAACGGGGTGCGGGAGGTTCGGGCGTTCTCCCCCGCGCACGATCACCGCACCTTCTCCAGCAACGCTTTGGCCGCCGCGGTCTCCGCCTCCTGCTTGCTCCCGCCCTCGGCGGTCGCCTCGGCCAGCTTGGGGATCGCCGCCTTCACCGTGAAGCGCGGCGCGTGGCCCGGCCCGGCGCGGTCGATCACTTCATAGACCGGGGGCTTGCGCTGATGCGCCGCGGCCCATTCCTGCAGCGCCGATTTGGGATGCTGCGGCGCCGCCGATCCGGTGGCGATGCGATCCCCCCACAAACGGCGGATCGCATCGCGCGCCGCCGCCAGCCCGGCATCGCGATAGAGCGCGCCGAGCAATGCCTCCATCACATCGCCGAGCACATTGTCGCTGTCGCTCGCCCCGTCGTCGCGCGCCTGCTTGCCGAGCCGCAGATGCGCCGGCACCCCCAGTCCGCGCGCCACCTCGGCGCAGACCGCGCCGGTGACGAGCGCGTTGAACCGCTTCGACAGCGCGCCTTCCGGATCGGCCGGGAAACGCTCGTAAAGCCATTCGGCGATCACCAGCCCGAGCACGCGATCGCCGAGAAACTCCAGCCGCTCGTAATTGGCGTCGGAGCGGCTGCCGTGGGTCAGCGCGCGCTCGTAATCGGCCAGCGCGCCGGGCGGGCGGCCGAGCGCCTCGCCCAGCCAGCCGGCGAGATCGGCGGGCTCGCTCAGAAGCCGCCCCCGATCCGGTTCCAGCGCGCGGCGGTGATCCAGGTCCACGGCAGGACCCAGTTCGCCGAGCCGTCGGTCGACCAGAACAGGATCACCGCCTTGCCCTCGATATTCTCCATCGGGACATAGCCGAACCCGCCCGATGCCTGGCTGAAACGGCTGTCTTCCGAATTGTCGCGATTGTCGCCCATCATGAAGACATGACCGGCGGGGACGGTGAACAGCTCGGTATCGTCGGCCACCGTCTGCCCCATGTCGAGCACTTCATAGGAGCGCCCTCCGGGCAGCGTCTCGCGGAAGCGCGGATAGCGGCACACCTGCTTGCCGCCTTGCACGTCCTGGAATTGCGGCATGCATTTGTCGGGGCCGTAATTGGGGGTGAGCGGGACGATGAAATCGTCGATCCGCTGCTTGGGCACCGGCTGGCCGTTGAGGATCAGCACGCCGCCTTTCATCTGCACCGTATCGCCGGGCAACCCGATCACGCGCTTGATCACGTCATGATCGTTGGCCGGGGGGCCGCGGAACACCACGGTATCGCCGCGCGTCGGCGTGCCGCCGAACAGCCGCCCCGGAATCGGCGGGAAGCCGAACGGGAGCGACCAGCGCGAATAGCCGTAATTCCATTTCGAAACGAACAGATAGTCGCCGATCAGCAGCCGCGGCAACATCGATTCGGACGGAATCGAGAAAGGCGCGAAGACGAAGCTGCGGAACAGCCAGACGATGATCGCCAGCTTGACGAGAAAGCGCAGCGTATCGCGCATTTCCGATTTTTTGGGCGCCGCGGCGGCGGCGGTCGCCTTGCCGATCGGCTGCGGGATATCGTCGGGCGGGGTGTCCTGTTCGGCCATGCGGCCCGGCGTTGCCCAAGCACGCGCGCGCGTCAAGCCGCTGGCGTGTGGAACCGCGTATCGGTAACTGCTGTTCCAAGTTGAGTACAGGAAGGCGGATCATGGCGGACTGGTCGACGATCGCGGCATTGCCGCAGCAGAAGCTCACCCAATTGTTCGACGCGGATGCCGGGCGGCTCGAACGCCTGTCGCTCGATGTCGCGGGGATCCATTTCGATTTTTCCAAGACGCATCTCACCGCCGAGATGATCGCGGCATTCGATGCACTGGCGCGGGCGAGCGATCTTGCCGGCAAGCGCGAGGCGATGTTCGGCGGCGCGCATGTCAACGTCACCGAGGATCGCCCGGTCGAGCACACCGCCGAGCGCGGCGAGGGCAATCCCGAAAGCGTGCGCCGCGCGCGCGGCTATCACGCGCGGATGCGCGCGCTGGTCGACGCGATCGAGGCCGATGCGTTCGGGCCGGTGCGGCATATCCTCCACATCGGGATCGGCGGATCGGCGCTGGGGCCGCATCTGCTGGTCGATGCGCTCGGGCGCGATTCGGATCGCTACGACGTCGCGGTCGTCTCCAATGTCGACGGCATGGCGCTGGAGGATGTGTTCAACCTGTTCGATCCGGCCGCGACGCTGCTGGTGGTCGCGTCCAAGACCTTCACCACCACCGAAACGATGATGAACGCCGAGAGCGCGATCGCGTGGATGACCGAGCACGGGGTCGAGGACCCCTATGGCCGCGTCGTCGCGCTGACCGCCAGCCCCGACAAGGCGATCGAATGGGGTGTCGACGAAACCCGCGTGCTGCCGTTCAGTGAGGGCGTCGGCGGGCGCTATTCCTTATGGTCGTCGATCGGCTTTCCCGCCGCGATCAAATTGGGGTGGGACCAGTTCGAGGAATTGCTCGAGGGCGCGGCGGAGATGGATCGTCATTTCCGCCTTGCCGCGCTGCACGAGAATGCCCCGGTGCTCGCCGCCTTCGCCGATCTTTATTACACCCAGGTCCGCCGCGCCGAGACGCGCGCGCCCTTCGCCTATGACGAAAGGCTGCGGCTGCTGCCCAGCTACCTCCAGCAGCTCGAGATGGAATCGAACGGCAAGGGCGTGACGATCGATGGCAAGCCGGTGACCTATCCCACCGCCGCGATCACCTGGGGCGGGGTCGGCACCGATGCGCAGCATGCGGTGTTCCAGCTGCTGCATCAGGGGACGCATCTCGTCCCGGTCGAATTCCTCGCGGTGATCGAACAAGGCGATACGCTGCCCGAGGAGCATCACCGCCAGTTGCTGCTCAACGCCTTTGCGCAGGGCGCGGCGCTGATGAAGGGGCGCGAAAACCCCGACGATCCGGCGCGCGCCTATCCCGGCGACCGCCCCTCGTCGACCTTGCTGCTCGACCAGCTCGACGCGCGGACATTGGGCGCGCTGATCGCTTTCTACGAGCATCGCGTGTTCGTGAACGGCGTGCTCTTGGGGATCAATTCCTTCGACCAGTTCGGGGTCGAGCTGGGCAAGGAAATGGCCAAGGCGGCGGCGAAGGGCGGGGGGAGCTTCGATCCCTCGACCGACGACCTGATCCGGCGCGCCGGGCTGGCGTAAGCAATCACCGTCATTCCCGCGAAGGCGGGAATCCATTCTCGCAGGTCAGGGAAAGAGCCGCCCCGCCAGCCAGAATGGATTCCCGCCTTCGCGGGAATGACGGCGGTGGGCGCGGTTTCTGAACACTCCTTTACAGTGATCGGGATTTTGATCCTTTCGTCGAGCACCTCGGGCTCATATCTGCGCTCGACAGCGCTCGCGGAGACAGTTGAATGGCCGAATACGATTATGACCTGTTCACCATCGGCGCCGGCTCGGGCGGGACGCGTGCGAGCCGGGTGGCGGCGGCGCATGGCGCGCGGGTGGCGGTCGCGGAGGAATATCGCGTCGGCGGCACCTGCGTCATCCGCGGCTGCGTGCCCAAGAAACTGCTCGTCTATGGCGCGCATTTCGCCGAGGATCTGAAAGACGCCAAGCGCTTCGGCTGGCAGGTGCCCGACGAATGCGCGTTCGACTGGAAGACGCTCCAGGCCAATGTGCTGGCCGAGGTCGACCGGATCAACCTCGCTTATACGCATACGCTCGAAACCAACGGCGCGGAGATCATCCACCAGCGCGTCACGGTCACCGGCCCCAACGAGCTGACGCTCGCCGACGGGACCAAGAAGACCGCCAAGACGATCCTTGTCGCGACCGGCGCGCATCCGCACATCCCGCAATTCCCTGGGCACGAACATGGCATCACCTCCAACGAGGCGTTCCATCTCGAGGCGATCCCGAAGCGCGTGCTGATCGCCGGCGCGGGCTATATCGCCAACGAATTCGCCGGCATCTTCCACCAGCTCGGCGCGCACGTCATCGTGATGAACCGCACCAAGGAAATCCTGCGCGGCTACGATCTGCAGATCCGCGACCGGCTGCTCCAGATCAGCATGATGAAGGGGCTCGAATTCCGCTTCGACGCGACTTTCGAGAAGATCGACAGGAACGACGACGGCTCGCTCACCGTCCATATGTCGGGGCACGAGCCCGCGACGGTCGATTGCGTGATGTACGCCACCGGCCGCCTGCCCAATACCAAGGGGCTGGGGCTGGAGAATGCCGGGGTCGAGCTCGACGAGAAGGGCGCGGTGAAGGTCGACGCGCACAATCGCACCACCTGTCCGTCGATCTATGCGGTGGGCGACGTCACCAACCGCATCCAGCTCACCCCGGTCGCGATCCGCGAAGGGCAGGCGTTCGCCGAGAATATGTTCGGCGGCGGCAATGTGACGGTCGATTACGACAATGTCCCCAACGCCTGTTTCAGCCACCCGCCGATCGCGGGGGTCGGGATGACCGAGTCGGAGGCGCGGCAGAAGCTCGGGTCGGTGAAGGTCTATTCGTCCGATTTCCGCCCGATGAAGAACGTCCTCGCCGGGCGCGACGAGCGGGCGCTATACAAGATGGTGTGCGACGGCGAGACCGATCGCGTCGTCGGCATCCATATGATCGGGCCAGAGGTGGCGGAGATCATCCAGTCCGCCGCGGTCGCGGTGAAGGCCGGGCTGACCAAGGCGCAATTCGACGCCACCGTCGCGCTCCACCCGACGATGGCCGAGGAGCTGGTGCTGCTGAAATAAGGCAGTCCGTCTACACACTCACTCCGTCCCCCCGGCCTCGAGCCGGAGTCCATCGTGCCTCAGGCTTCGCGGCAAGAACCTCATGTCTCGCGCGTGCCTCCCGATGGACCCCGGCTTGAGGGCGGGGTGGCGGGGGTGAATATCGATCAGTGTGCGCATGAAGGATAGCGGGGGTTGCCTCCCCGCCCGCAAGGGCTATGTCCCAACCCAATTCCCGCTGGAAACATGAAGCGAGCGACCATGGCTGACGAATTCGACTTTGACGTGCTGGTGATCGGTGCCGGCCCCGGCGGCTATGTCGCGGCGATCCGCGCGGCGCAGCTTGGGCTCAAGACCGCCTGCGCCGAGAGCCGCGAGACCTTGGGCGGCACCTGCCTCAACGTCGGCTGCATCCCGTCGAAGGCGATGCTCCACGCGTCGGAATATTATGACGCCGCGGCCAACGGCGCCTTCGCCAAGCTCGGGATCAAGGTGACCCCGGAGCTCGATCTCGACACGATGCACGGCCAGCGCCGCGATGCGGTCAAGCAGCTCACCGGCGGGATCGAATTCCTGTTCAAGAAGAACAAGGTGACCTGGCTCAAGGGCAAGGCCAGCTTCGAAGACGCGCATAAGGTGAGGGTCGGCGACCAGACAGTCACCGCGAAGAATGTCGTCATCGCCACCGGTTCGTCGGTCACCCCGCTGCCCGGCGTGACGATCGATCAGAAGGTGGTGGTCGATTCGACCGGCGCGCTCGAACTGCCCAAGGTGCCCCAGCATATGGTGGTGATCGGCGGCGGGGTGATCGGGCTCGAGCTCGGCAGCGTGTGGCGCCGGCTCGGCGCCAAGGTCACCTGCGTCGAATTCCTCGACCAGATCCTCCCCGGCTTCGACGGCGAGGTCCGCAAGGAAGCCAATAAGATCTTCAAGAAGCAGGGGATCGAGTTCAAGCTCGGCACCAAGGTGACCAATGTCGCGGTCAACGGCGACACTGCGACGCTGACGTTGGAGCCCGCCGCCGGCGGCGAGGCGACGACGATCGAGGCGGATAGCGTGCTCGTCTCGATCGGCCGCAAGCCCAACACCGACGGGCTCGGCCTCGAAAAGATCGGTCTCACTCCCAACCAGCGCGGCCAGATCGAAACCGATCACGATTTCCGCACCGCGGTTTCGGGCGTGTGGGCGATCGGCGACGTCATCCCCGGCCCTATGCTCGCGCACAAGGCCGAGGACGAAGGGATTGCGGTCGCGGAGAATATCGCCGGCCAGCACGGCATCGTGAACCATGATGTGATCCCCAGCGTCGTCTATACCTGGCCGGAGATCGCCGGGGTCGGACTGACCGAGGAAGCCGCCAGGGAGCGCGGCGAGGTCAAGGTCGGCAAATTCCCGATGCTCGCCAACAGCCGCGCGAAGACCAACCACGAGCCCGACGGCTTCGTGAAGGTGATCGCCGATGCCAAAACCGACCGCGTGCTCGGCGTGTGGTGCATCGCCTCGGTCGCGGGGACGATGATCGCGCAGGCGGCGCAGGCGATGGAATTCGGCGCGACCAGCGAGGATATCGCCTACACCTGCCACGCGCACCCGACGCACAGCGAGGCGATCAAGGAAGCTGCGATGGCAGTGACGGGGAAACCGATTCACATCTGACCGCGCCAAGCCGCAGCGAAAGCTGCGGCGCGGCCTCGCCGCGGTCAGATCGACCGGCGGCGCCTCAAGCGGCGTCCGACGACGCGGCTTTGCCGCGGCGGGCTGGCTTTGTGTTCGAACCGTTCACCCGATATCCGGATCGCCGCCGCCGCCGTTGTGCTCCCGCGAAGGCGGGAGCCCAGACTGGGTCCCCGCCTTCGCGGGGACACAAAGAGGGCTACCGCTCCGGCATAGGCCGGGGTGGATCACATTCGTGCGGGATGCTCTAACCCGCCCCCAATTCCTTGCGCACGATCCGCGTGCCCTCGACCATCGCCGCCAATTTGCCGAACGCCACGTCGCGCGAATGGTATTTCATCCCGCAATCGGGTGCGATCCACAGCCGGTCGGCCGAGACGTGGCGCAGCGCCTCGCGGATTCGCGCGGCGATCAGCTCGGCGGGCTCGATCTCATTGTGCGACAGGTCGAGCACGCCATACATGATGATCTTGTCGGGCAACTCGGCGAGGATCGACGGATCGAGCCCCGGCTGCGCCGCCTCGACCGAGATGACGTCGATCCGCGAGCGGTTGAGCTCGGTCAGGAAGTCATAGGCCTTGGGCTTGGTCACCGAATTGCCGTGGACCAGAGCATAGCCGAAGCAGATGTGGAGCGCGGTGGTGCCGGTCACCCCGTCCAGCGCGCGGTCGAGCGCGGCGAGCGCATAATCGCGCGCATCGTCAGCGCGCGCCTGCATGTACGGCTCGTCGAGCTGGACGACATCGACCCCGGCGGCGAACAGATCCTTGATCTCGGCATTGACCGCATCGGCATAGTCCATCGCCAGATCGGCGTCGGTGGCATAATGGTCGTTCTGCGCCTGTTTGGTCATCGTGAACGGGCCGGGGAGGGTGAGCTTCACCGGGCGCGACGAATGGCGCTTGAGGAATTCGGCGTCCTGCACCTCGATCCCGCCGATGCGGCGGATCGGGCCGGCGACGCGGGGTGCGGGATTGGGCTTGCCGGTGCGGTCCATCGCGACGCCCGGATTGTCGATGTCGATCCCGCTCAGCGCATTGGCGAGCCGATTGGAATAGCTTTCGCGTCGCATCTCGCCGTCGCCGACGATATCGATCCCGGCGAGCTCCTGATCGCGGATCGCCACCAGGGTCGCGGCCTCCTGCGCGTCGCCCAGCCACGGCTCGGGGATGCGCCACAATTGCTGCGCGCGGACGCGCGGCGGCAGGCTCGCCTTGAGCCGCTCGCGATCGATCAGCCAGTCGGGTTGCGGATAGCTGCCGACGATCGTCGTCGGCAGGAGAATGTCGTTGGCCATATCGCCCTTTCAGCAAAGATGCCTCAGGGTACTTAGTGAGCTAAATAATATCAAGCGTTGTGGCTGTAAGCTCCCCTCCCTCGTGAACGGAGGGGCTAGGGGGGTATGGGGGTTGCCGATCTGCTTCCTCGCAGGCCAACCCACCCCCGCCCCCTCCCTGTTCAAGGGAGGGGAGAGGATCTGGTCAGCGCGATGCGCCCGTTGTCCCGCGCGTCACTTCGCGGTGGCGAGTTCGGTAACGTCATTCTGGGCGAGCGCCTTCTGGACGATCAGCCCTTCCTTCTTGGTGCCATCGGCGGTCACCGGATCGTGCGCCACGTCGGCGTCGGTGAACTCCTTGGTCCAGGCGGCGAATTCGAGGCACACGCCATCGGGATCGAAGAAATAGACCGAGCGGACGAATACGTCGTCATGCATGTGATCGCTGGTCTGCGTGTCCGAATTGTCGTGGTTGAGAATCTTGGTGACCGCGATCCCCTTGGCCTGCAGCCGCTCATAATATTCGTCGAATTTCTCGGCCGGCACGTTGAACGCGATATGGTTCATCGATCCGTGCGCCGAGCGGAAATCGCCCTGCGTCGGCAGCGCCGACGGGGCGGCGATCCCCGGATGCGCTTCGGGCGCGCCGTCGAACCAGAAGAAGGCGAGGCTGTCGCCATTGCCCATATCGAAGAAGAAATGCTGCCCGCGCCCGCCCGGCAGGTCGATCGTCTTGACCAAGGGCATTCCCAGCACGTCGCGATAGAATTCCACCGTTCGCGCCATATCCTTGCAGACCAAAGCCAGATGATTGACGCCCTTGAACTCGAACTGGGTGTTGGTGGCCGGCATCGTCCTTCTCCTCTTGTGGGACGCGGCGGAAAAGAGGCGGTTTTTCGCGCCGCGGCCGCGCCAGACAAATTTCGTGTCTCTTATATCCGGTTATAGCGCGAATCGTGCCAATCGTCAATCAAGTTGACGGTTTTGCCGCCGGCCGCGCCGCGCTGAGGAAGTCGGCGGCGTTGAAGCCTTCGGGCGCAGCGATCTCGACGATCGGCTCGTCGCGATTGTCATATTCCATCCTAAGCGC
Source organism: Sphingomonas lycopersici (assembly GCF_026130605.1). Classification (GTDB taxonomy): domain Bacteria; phylum Pseudomonadota; class Alphaproteobacteria; order Sphingomonadales; family Sphingomonadaceae; genus Sphingomonas; species Sphingomonas lycopersici. The sequence continues at coordinate 61,874 of NZ_JANFAU010000015.1, forward strand.
GCGGGTGATCACCGCATGCATGTCGTAAAGACAGGTGATGTAGGTGAATTCGAAGATTTGCTCGTCGTTCCAGAACGTCCTGAGCTTGTCGAACACCGCGGTCGGCACGCGCCCGCCGGCCTGCGACAGGCAATCGGCATAAGCGAGCACCGCGCGCTCCTGATCGTCGAAGCAATCGGCGACCGTCCAATGCGGTACCGCGGCGATCTTCTCGTCGCTTACCCCCAGCCCGCGCAGCGACTTGCAATGCTGCGAAAAGACGAACTGGCTGCCCTTGACCCAGCCCGCGCGGGTCTGGCCGAGTTCGCGCAGCACCGGATCGATCGTCCGCGCCGGGTTGCGATAGACCGCGAAGCCGTCGACCGCGTGCTTGAAGATGTCGGGAGAGAGCGCGAATACCGTCCACCAATCACCCGGCGTGCCGGTCGCGGTACCGGGCTCGGCGACGGGATCGCGATCGCCGAACAGGCGGTCGTAATAATTGAGCACGATCTGGTCGGTCACCTCGCCGCGCGGCACCTGGCGCAATACGGGCATGATCGTTCTCCTCGCTCAGGCCGCCGCGAATTTGCGGAATTCGGCGACGTGCGCCGAATCGAAATATTCGTCGAGCCGGGTGATCTTGCCGTTCTCCACCCGGCAGACGATCGCGCAGGGCAGGCGCACCGCGCCGCCGTCATGCACGCGATTGCCCTGCAGCACATGCTGCTGGACGAACCCGCCGGGGAAGATATCGAGCCGGCGCTCGGCATATTGGCGGTTGGCGATCCGCGCGACCATCCCGGTCAGCGTCCTGGCGGTATCGGCGGGGGTGACGATCAATTCGTCGGTATTGTGCCAGATTTCGGCATCGGGGGTGAAGCTGCCCTGCATCGTCGCGATATCGCCTTCCTCGATCGCATCGAAGAAGCGCTTCGCAAAGGCGCGCATCTCGGTCTCGTTCATCGCCGCTCTCTCTCCAGTCACTCGCTTGCGCTTGATGCTTAGATACATAAGGATGTGAGTCAACCACAGGAGAGGCATATGGATATTCGGGGACGCTGGGCGGTCGTGACGGGGGCCGCGTCGGGGATCGGCCGCGCCACCGCGGTGCGGCTGGCGCAAGCCGGCGCGGCGCGGGTGACGTTGCTCGATGTCAATGCGGCGGGGCTCGCGGAAAGCGCGGCGTTGGTCGCGGCGGCGGGCGCCGAAGCGGAGACCGAGCGACTCGACCTCGGCGATCTGCCGGCGGTCGCGGCGTGGCTCGATCGCACCTTGGCGGACGGGGCGCCCGATATCCTCCACAACAACGCCGGGGTCGTGTCCGGCCCGGCGGCGTTTCCGGAAATGCCGCTCGATCGGCTGCGCTGGATCGTCGACGTCAACCTCACCTCTCTGGTGCTGATGACCGAGCGCGTCGCGCGGGCGATGCACCCGCGCGGCGGGGGCGTGATCGTCAACACCGTCTCGACCGTCGCGCTCGGCCCGGGGTTCCGCGATGCGATGTATGCCGTGACCAAAGCGGGGGTGATGATGCTCACCCGTTGCTGCGCCTCGCTCAAGGAGGAATGGGGGGTGCGGGTCGCGGGGGTGTTGCCGGGGCTGACCGATACGCCGATCCTCCACACCACCGGCGGCGATCGCGCGGCGGACTGGATGGCGCCGGTGCTGGCGAACAACGAACGTTGCACCCCCGACGATATCGCCGCGGCGGTGATCGACCTGATCGCGGACGACGGTCTCGCCGGCGGAGATTGGGTGGCGGTGAGACGCGAAAACGGCGCGGTGACCCGTCAATGGGGGCACGACACGCCGGTGTAGCGGATCACGGAGCAACATCGTCCCCGTTCGCCCTGAGCGTGTCAAAGGGCTGCCCTTCTTCCTCGGAAAGAAAGTGCAGGGCTTCGACAAGCTCAGCCCGAACGGGGAGAGGTAGTTACGTTTAACCTGGTTCGCTCAGCGCGGCGACGCCCTCCCCGGCAATGCCGGGGAGGGGAAAGCGGATCAGAACTTCACCCCCGCCTCGATCGCTAGGTTGCGCGGCGGCTCGACGAAGATGATCGACCGCGTCACGGTGGTGATCGGGAAGGGCAGGCGGAACGCGCTGCCGGTGGTCAGATTGTTGGTCAGGTTCTTGCCGACGAACGCGATATGCCACCGCTCGTCCTGCGGCGCGAACTGGATGCGCAGGTCGAGCTTCGCATAGCCCTTTTGATAGCCGTAGAGCGGGCTCTGATCGTCGGAGTCGAAATAACCCGAGCGCCCGCCGACGATCGCGGTGCCGTCGAGCTTGTAGTCGCCGATATCGGCGCGGCCGTGGACGGAGACGTTGCCGGTGAACTTCGACGTATAGGGCAGGCGGTGCCCGCTCAGGTCGCAGATCGGCCCGGTCATCCCGGCGAGGCACGGCGCCCCCGGATAGCTGTCGTATTTGATATCCTGATAGGCGGCGGAGGCGGTGATGTCGAAATAGCGGCTCGGCGCGATGCGGAGCGACCCTTCGACACCCTTGGACGACGCGGCCGCCGCATTCTTGGTGATATAGGTCGAACTGTCGGGATCGTAGCCCGAGGTCTGCAGGTCGGTGAACTTGGTATCGTAGACCGAGACGTTGAGCGTCGCCTTGCCGTCGAGCAGGGTCGATTTGATGCCCGCTTCCCAGTTGCGCGAGCGTTCGGGGCGATAGGTGAAGGTGGCGTTGGTCGTGCCCAACGTGTTCGACACGAAGCCGCCCGATTTCGAGCCGCGGCCATAGACCGCATAGACCATCAGGTTGCGCGACACGTCATATTGCACGGTCACTGACGGATCGGCGAGGCCCTCGCTGATCGAGCCGGTTGCCGAGGTGAGCGGCCGGAAGATCTTTCCGCCGAGCAATGCGCCGCTGAACCGCCCGTCCTTATGGGTATTGGTGTAGCGCAGGCTGCCGATGATCCGGAGCCCCGCTGCCGGGCGCAAGGTCGCCTGGCCGAAGACCGAGACCGTGCGCGCTTGCTGGTGGAAATAGGTCTGGTTGAGCGAGACGAGATTGAGCGCCTGCAGGTTGTAATAGAGATACGGATCGACGTTATAGGTCGACCGGTCGTAATAAGCGCCGACGACATATTCGAGCGTGCCGCCGGTCGGCGAGAGCAGGCGCAATTCCTCCGAGAATTGGTGGAAGTTCTCGGGATATTTGTTGGCGACCGAATTTTCGACGATCTGCCCGGTGCCCGGCACCTGCTGATCGAAATAATTGGTCACCGAGCCGTTGAACCACGAATAGCCGGTGATCGAGGTCAGCGTGTGCGTGCCGACCTTGAGGTTGGCGGTCACCGAGCCGAGCACCGAGCGGTTGGTATAGCCTTCCTGCCCGAGCGGGCTGTTGACCGTGTACCGGACCAGCTTGGGCTGCTGCGCGGTGGTGGTCGGGCTGGATACCCCGAGCCCGCCCTCGCGCTCGTAATTCGACATTTCGACCTTGCCCGACAGGCTGAAATTGTCGGTCGGCTCCCACAAGGCGCTGACGCGGAACAATTGCAGCTTGTTGCGCGGGTCGTCCTTCCCGGTGCCGAGGTTGTGGATATAGCCGTCCTGGTTCTGCAGCCGCGTCGCGACGCGCAGCGACAGCGTGTCGGAGACCGGGCCGGAGACATAGCCGGTCAGGTCATAGCCCTCGAGATCGAAATTGTACGACCCGGTGATCCCGCCCTCGAAAGTCTTGGTCGGCCCCGCGCTGACCACGCTGATCGCGCCGGCGGGCGTGTTCTTGCCGTAAAGCGCGCCCTGCGGACCGCGCATCACCTCGACGCGTGCGACGTCGAAGAACGGGTTGAGCGCCTGGCGCATCTTCCCCGCATAGACCCCGTCCATATAGACGCTGACCGCCTGGTCGAACGAGAAATTCTGGGGCGGCGAGCCGAAGCCGCGGATATAGATCGTGTCGTTGCCGTTGGTCTGCTGGACGAACATGTTGGGCACGAAATTCTGCACCGCCTTGAAATCGGCGGCGGCGAAATCGGCGACCTTCTGCCCGGACACGACCTCCATCGAGATCGGCACGTCCTGCAGCCGCTGCTCGCGCTTCTGCGCGGTGACGACGATATCGCCGTCGGTGCGATCGGCCGGCGGGGTCTGCGCGGTCGCGTCCGGCGCGGTTTGCGCCGCGGCCGGCGTCGCGCCGATCGCCGCGGCGATCGTTCCCGCAGCGATCCCGTTGAGCAACAAGTGGAATTTGCGCATCATCTCCATCCTCCCTTCAGTGCGTCGGGCGCCGCTGCGCCTTATTGTTATGTTCTGTGTATTCACTTAGACTACTAACTATCGATTAGTCCAGTGGAGATAGACGCGATGACGGCGGAGATGGAACGGGTGCTCGGCGATTATCTGTGCACGGTCGATTTCCACGTCGTCGGCGGGATCATTCCGATCGGCGCCTCGCCGTTCGGGGACCGCAGGATCGGCTATATCACCGGCGGCAAGTTCGACGGCCCGCGGCTGTCGGGCGAGGTGCTGCCAGGCGGGGGGAATTGGTCGGTCGGCGGGCGGATCGGCGCCGATGCCTCGGTCGGCACGCTCGATGCGCGCGCGATCCTCAAGACGCATGACGGCGCGCTGATCTACGCGCATTATCACGGCCGCAGCGTGATCCCGGACGACGTGCGGCGGGAGTTCGGCGATCCGGCTTTGGCCTCGGCGGTCGATCCGGCGCGCTATTATCTGCGCATCGCGCCGGTCTTCGAAACGGCGAGCCCCGATTATGCGTGGCTCAACGGCGTGCTGGCGATCGGGGTCGGCGAGCGCACCGATCTCGGTGCGCGGCACCGGCTCTATACGGTGCGCTGACGCTGAAGGGTCACACCAGCGCCCAGCCGCCGTCGACGTTCATCACCTGTCCGGTCATAAACCCCGATGCGTCCGAGGCGAGGAAGGCGACCGCGCCGACGATATCTTCGGGCTCGCCCGATCGCGGGATCGTCTGCTGGCCGAGCACCATCTGCTTGATCGCCTCGCGCTTATCCATGCCCAGCGTCGATCCGGCGTGGACCTGTTCGGCGCGCTTGGGGACATAGCCGGGGGCGACCGCATTGACTGTGATGCCGTGCGGGCCGAGTTCGCGCGCCAGCGCGCGCGTCAGCCCGACGACCCCGCCCTTCGAGGTGATATAAGGCACCAGCTCGACCGGCAGCCCCTGCGAAAAGCTGGTCGAGGAGATGTTGATGATCCGCCCCGCGCCGCGTCGCTTCATCGCGGGGATCACCGCGCGGGCGCAGAGCCACGGGCCGGTCAGGTTGATCGCCATCACGCGATTCCAGTCGTCGAGCGCGATATGCTCGGCGGTGGTGAGCGGCGCGAAGACTCCGCCGGCATTGTTCACCAGCACGTCGATCTCGCCGAAATGCGCGACCGCCTCGGCGAAGGCGCTGGTCACCGATCGTTCGTCCGCCACGTCGAGCGCCACCGCGCGTGCGACATGCCCGGCGGCATTGATCTCATCGGCGACCGCCTCGGCCGCCGGCACGTCGCGATCGGCGACAATCACCCGCGCGCCGAGCGAGGCGAGATGGCGGCTATGCGCGCGTCCCAATCCGTTGCCGCCACCGGTCACGAGGATCACGCGCGTATCGAGTCCGCTCATCGGTTTTCCTTCGTCCGTCAGGCGCGGTCCAGCCAGTCGGTGAGCAGCGCGGTGGTTTGCCCGGCGGCTTCGATCGTCGGCAGATGACCGACGCCGGGCAGGATTTCGAGATGCGCGCCGGGGATGCCGTCGAGCATCTCCTGCTGCTGTTCGGCGGTGGTGATGCCGTCGGCATCGCCGCGGATCAGCAGCACCGGCGCGGTGATCGCGCCGAGCGTCGGGCGGCTGTCGATTCGGCTCATGATCGCGCGCTGCTGGCGCAGGAAGGTTTCCGCCCCGGTCTGCGCCGCCATCCGCCGCGCGAGTGCGAGCAACGGCGCATCGTCGCGCTTGGCGGGCGGGAACAGCATCGGGATGCGCTCCTCGATCACCTGATCGAACCGCCCGGCGTCGACGAGGTCGATATAGCCCTGCCGCCGCGCGGTCTGCGCCGGGCCGTCGGCGGCGGGGAGCGTCGCGATCAGCGCGAGCCGCGCCACCCGCTCGGGCGCGCGGCGCATCACCTCGAACGCGACGAACCCGCCCATCGCATGCGCGACCAGCGCAAAGCGCTCGGGCGCGGCGGCGAGCAGCCGCGTCGCCATCCCGGCGATCGTTTCGTCGCGAGTGTGATCGGCGTGATGTACGTCGCGATCGGCCCAGGCGGCGCGCTGTGGTGTCCAGGTCTCCTCGGTCAGCAACTGGCCGGAGGCGAGGACGATGGGAAGACGCGACATCAAATCACCTGATTGAGCAAGGGGTCGCCCGCCGCGAGCCGGCGAACATTCTCGGCGGCGGCAGCGAGGCTGCGCGCCAGCGTCTCGGGGGTCTGCCACGCGACATGCGGGCTGACCACGACATTGGGCAAAGCGAGCAACGGATCGGCGCGATCGACCGGCTCGGTCGCGAAGACGTCGAGCCCGGCGCCGCGCAGATGCCCGCTCCGCAGCGCTTCGGCGAGCCGCGCCTCGTCGACCAGCCCGCCGCGCGCGACGTTGATCAGCACCGCGCCGCGCTTCATCGCCAGCGGGTCGACCAGATTGGCGGTCTCGTCGGTCAGTGGGACATGCAGCGACACGACATCCGATATTGCGAGCAATTGGTCGAGTGGGAGCTGCCGCCACGGCTTGTCGGCGTGGTGGGTGCGCGCGGTGAACACCACCTCGGCGCCCAGCGCTTCCAGCGCGCGCGCCAGCCGCGCCGCGCTATTGCCCATCCCGACCAGCCCGATCGTCCGCCCCGCGACCTCGCCCATCGTGTCGAGCACCGCGGACGGCACCGCCCATTGCCCGGCACGGGTCGCGGCGTCGAGCGCGACGGTATGGCGCAGCACCGCGAGCAGCAGGGTCAACGCGCATTCGGCCACCGCCTGCGCATTGACCCCAGGCATGTTGCACACCGCGACCCCCTGCGCCCTGGCGGCATCGAGCGCGATCGTATTCACCCCGACGCCAAGCTTCTGGATCAGCCGCAACCCTGGCGCCCCGGCGATCGCCGCCGCGCTGACGGGGGCAAGGACGTGGAGCAGCACCTCGGTATCGGCGGGCGGCGGATTGCCCGGCGCGAACGCCTGCACCGCGCCCGCACCGAACGCGGCGTCGATCTGCGCCTGGAAGCCGGCGCTGGGGATCGTGTCGATCGCGAGCTTCATCAGCCGAGCCGCGCGGCGACCGGGGCGGCGAAGGCCGAAGCGCCGGCGAAGTCGGCGTCATTGCCCATCTCCTCCTCGATCCGCAGCATTTCGTTCCACTTCGCCATCCGCTCGGAGCGGGTGAACGAACCGACCTTGAGCTGCCCGGCGTCCCAGCCGGTCGAGAGATGTGCGATCGTCACATCCTCGGTCTCGCCCGAGCGTGCCGAAACGATCATCCCCCAGCCGTGCGCGCGCGCCGCCTCCAGCGCCTCATGCGCCTCGGTGACGGTGCCGACCTGATTGACCTTGATCAGCGCGGCGTTGCACGCCCCGGCCTCCGCCGCACTGGCGACGCGCGCGGCATTGGTGACGAGCACGTCGTCGCCGATTACCTGCACCGTATCGCCGATCGCGCGCATCACCGTCGCCATCGTCGCGAAATCGTCCTGCGAGGCCGGGTCCTCGATCGACAGGATCGGATAGCGCCGCGTCCAGCCGATCACTTCCTCGGCCATCGCCGCGCCGTCCATCCGGCGATCGTCGAGCGCGAGACGGTAGCCCGTCGTATCGCTCAATTCGTTCGCCGCGATATCGAGCGAGATGAACACATCCTCGCCGGGGCGATGCCCGGCGGCTTCGATCGCCTTGGTCAGCGTGTCGAGCGCCTGTTCGTTGGACGAGAAATTGGGCCACCAGCCGCCCTCGTCGGCGACCCCGGAAAGCGGCCCCAGCGCCTCCATCAGCCGCCCGGCGGCGCGATAGACGTCGTCGGTGATTTCCAGCGCGCGACGGAAGCTCTCCGCGCGCGGCGCCATCACCATGAAGTCCTGAATGTCGGTGCGGCGCCCGGCATGTGCGCCGCCGCCGAAGATCTGGATTTCGGGGAGCGGCACGCGCACCTTGCGCCCGCCCGCGAGATAGCGCCACAGCGGCGCGCGCTCAGCAGCGGCGGCGGCGTGGAGCACCGCCATCGACACCGCGACCAAGGCATTGGCGCCGAGCCGGCCCTTGTTGGCGGTGCCGTCCAATTGCGTCAGCGTGCGGTCGATCGCCGCCTGGTCGCGCGCGTCCATCCCCGCGAGCGCGGGGGCGATTTCCGCGGCGACATTGGCGACCGCCTTGGCCACCCCCATGCCGCCGAATGCGGTGCCGCCGTCACGCAGGTCGACCGCCTCATGCGCGCCGCGCGAGGCGCCGGCCGGGGCGATCGCGCGGCCGACCGCGCCGCCTTCCAGCCGCACCTCGGCCTCGACGGTCGGGCGGCCGCGCGAATCCCACAATTGGCGGGCGAGGACGGTGGCGATACGGAAATTGGTCATCGATGCTCCATTGGCCATGCGGCGATGAGTTGGTCGATCGGCAGCGGCACGGCGGCGAGCAGCGCGAGCGCATTGGCGCGCACCGTCTCCTTGGCGTTGCCGTCGAGATAAGGGGCGGGGGATTTGCCTTCGACGCGCGCGAGCAGCAGCGCCGCGACAAGCGATCCGGCACGCGTAGCGAGATCGCCGACCGGTTCCCAGGTCACCCCGGCGAGATAGGCGGCGACGAAGGCCGACGCCGAATCCTTAAGTGCCGCGGCGTGACCGGCGAGCCAGATCGTCTTGAGCAGCAGATGCGTGGTGCAGAAGGCGAGATCGAACGCCGGATCGCCGTAAACCGCGCATTCGGCGTCGAGGATCACCCCGCCCGCCGGCCCGGCGAGGATATTCTTCGGGCTGACGTCGCCGTGGACCAACGCGACGCGGCGCCGTTGGAGATCATCGGCGATCGCGTCGAGCCGCGGCGCCAGTTCGGGCCGGTTGGCCGCGACATAACGCAGGAAGGGCGAGATGCGCAGCGCGTCGAACAGGTCCATGCTGTCGAACGCGGCGGCATCGGCGGCGCGGTCGGCGGTCGCAGCGTGGATGCGCGCGAGAGCGCGCCCCAGCCCGGCGGCGAAATCGCGATCGACGCGCCCGGCGATCAGCTCGTCGCGCCACACCGGATGCGCCTCGGGCGCGAGATAGGCGAGCGCGAACATATGCTCCTCGGGCACGCTCGCCACCACCGCGGGCACCAGCCGCGGATCGATCCCGGCGACGCGCTGGAGCCAGCGCACCTCATTCTCGGCGCGCTCGACCGGCGCGAGCCACTCGGCGGCGACGCGCAATTGCGGCAAGGCGCGCTTGACGACGACCGGCGCCTCGCCCTCGATCCGCGCCAGCCATACGTCGCACGACACCCCGCCCGACAGCGGGGCGAGCGACACCGCACGCCCCGCCGGCGCGATGCCGGCGCGGCGCAGGGCGGCGATCGTGGCGGCGTCCCCCGTGTCGCTCATCCCGCTCAGCTCTTGGCCGCGATCCACGCCGCCATCAGATCGGCGGCATTCTCGCGTTCCTCGATCGAATCCTCGAAGTAATGCGCGCCGGGGATCAGCTCGAGCTGCTTGTCGGACGAGCCGATATGATCGAAGATCTTGCGCGCGTCGCTCGGGAACACTCCGGTGTCAGCGGTGCCCTGCACCACCAACGCCGGGGTATCGAATTTGGCGAGGTGCGGTGCGCCCTGGCACGGCGAGGTTTCGAGGCTCCACATGTTGAGCCAGGTCTTGATCGAATTGACCCGCCCGATCGAGGGGGTGCGGTTGGCGATCGCCGGATCGCCGCGATAGCACCAGCGCGGCTTGCGGTCCGACGGATCGAGCGCCGGGTCCATGCAGCGCAAATCGCCCCATACGCGGAACATCGGGAACAGCCGATCGGGCACCCCGGCGTCGTTGAGCCGCTTCAATTCGGCCTTGGCCCAATCGGTGATGCGCTGGTTGCGTGCGCGCTGCGCGGCGCGATAGCGGGTGACGAACTCGTCCGAATAAGGCGGGGCATTGTCCGCGCTGAACGGATCGAGCGAAGGATCGGTGGCGAGCGGATCATTCTCGTCGGTCACCGATGCATCCATCCAGTCGGTCAGCACTTCCGGCCGGCCCTGATGCGCGTTGAGCGAGATATAGAGATCGGCCTTGGTGAGGTTGCGATAAAGATCGCGCACCGCCTCGGGCAGTTCGCCGTCGAGCGTCGGCTTGATCGCTTCGGCCTGATAGGCGCCCATCAAGGATCCGCCGCCCGAATTGCCGAGGATCACGATCCGCTCGACTCCCGCCTCTTCCTTGAGCCAGCGCATCCCGACCGAAATGTCGAGGATCGCGTGGTGGAGCAGGAACTGATCCTCGAACCCGCGATAGCGCGTGTTCCAGCCAAGAAAGCCATAGCCGCGCCGCGCGAAATAAGGCGCGATATAATGTTCGGCGAAGTCGACGTTGTAATGGGTGGCGATAACCGCGGTCTTGGGCTTCTTTCCCGCCGGTGCCCAGTAAATCCCCTGGCACGGATGCCCGCCCGCCTGGATGCGCGGCGCCGTGGGGGAGGGTTTGCCGATGAATTGTACGTCGAGCCCGTTGGTATCGCGCGGGTCCATGTCCACTCCTGTATTATTGCTTAGTAACCGAAGTATATCGCCGTCTATCCGCGCGGTCCAGCCTCACCGTGCGCGGGCGGGAAGGGCGGGGCGCAGCGTACCTTGCCTGAAAGGTCGCGGCCGATCAGTCCGGTCAGCCAGGATGCGGTGTCGATCGCCAGCGTGCGATCGTAACCGGTGGCGATTCCCGAGCGATCGAGCAGATAGAGCACGTCCTCGGTCGCGACATTGCCCGAGGCGCCGGGCGCGAACGGGCAGCCGCCGAGCCCGCCGAGCGCGGCGTCGATGACGCGTGCGCCGGCGCCGATCGCCGCCCAGACATTGGCGATCGCGGTGTTGCGCGTGTCGTGGAAATGGGCCCGCACCGGCAGCGGCGCGATCACCTCGGCGACAAGCGTCACCGCTTCCGTCACCTGCGCGGGCACCGCGACCCCGATCGTATCGGCCAGCGCCACCTCGCGCGGCTGCGCGTCCGCCGCGCGCTTCGCCATTTCCACCACGCGACCGATCGGCACTTCGCCCTCGAACGGGCAGCCGAAGGCGGTGGCGATCGTGATCTGCGCGGCGCGGCCGGCGGCCCGCGCCAGCGCCACCGTCTCGCACGCGACCGCAAGCGATTCGGCGGCGGTCTGCCCCTGATTGCGAATACCGAACGTGTCGCTGGCGACGCACACCGCGCCGAGCTCGTCGACGCCGCTCGCCAGCGCGCGCTCGGCGCCGCGGCGGTTGAGCACCAGCGCGATATAGGTCACGTCGTCGCGGCGCGGCAGCCCGGCGACCACCGCCTCGGCGTCGGCCATTTGCGGCACGCGCGCGGGATTGACGAAGCTCGTCACCTCCAGCCGCCGCGCGCCCGCACGGATCGCGCGGTCGATCAGTTCGAGCTTGGCCGCGGTCGAAACGACGCTGTTCTCATTTTGCAGCCCGTCGCGGGCGGCGACCTCGACGATTTCGACTGCAGGCAAGACTTGCTCCCTTCAAAAAACATAGTATCCTAAGTAAATCGTCGCCGCAACCCGCGCCATTGCCGTCGGTGCGGGTTGCGCGGGGCGATACAACACCGTCTAAACGCGTTCATGCGGTCCATCGAGTTGATCATTCATCTGTTCCAACGATTCTGCTGGCTCGACGAAGGGCTTCAGGCGCGCGTCCACGAGCGCGGCTGGCCCGATATCAGCCGGCCGCAGTCGATGGTGATGATCAACATCGTCAGCGGGGTCACCCGCCCTTCGGATATCGCGCGCCGGCTGGGGGTGTCGCGTCAGGCGATCCACACCACGATCGCGCAGATGATCGACAAGGGCGTGGTGACGCTGGAGGACGATCCCGACGACGCGCGCCACAAAAGGCTCGCGCTGACCCCGTTCGGCGAGCGGATGCGCAACGACGCGCAGGCCGCGATGACCGAGCTGACCGGGGTGGTGGCCGCGCGGATCGGGCAGGAACGGTTCGATCAGTTGCTCGAAACCCTGGCGGCGGATTGGGGAAAGCCCGTATGACGCCTTGGACGATCGTCACCTCGCGCGCCGCCATATTGCCGGATGCCGATATCGATACCGACAAGATCCTCCCCGCGCGGTTCATGAAGGGCCTCGACCGGCGCGGGCTGGGCGCGCGGCTGTTCGCCGACATGCGCGCGATCGATACGCGGTTCGCGATCGATCCCGCGGCGCGGATTCTGGTGGCGGGGCGCAATTTCGGGTCGGGCTCGTCGCGCGAACATGCGGTATGGGCGCTCGCCGATCACGGCATCCGCTGCGTCATCGCGCCGAGCTTCGGCGGGATCTTCAGCGGCAATGCCGCGACCAACGGGTTGCTGCTGGTCGCGCTGGCGGGCGACGATTATGCCACGCTGCTCGATCGGCTGGAGCGGGCGCCGGACGGGTGCATCACCGTGAGCCTCGTCGATCGCACCGTCATCGCCGGGCCGCTCAACCTGACCTTCGCGATCGACCCCGATCTGCGGCAGGTGTTGCTCGACGGGCTCGACGATATCGACCGCACGCTGCGGCACGCTGGCGCGATCGATGCGTTCGAGGTCGAGCAAGCCTGATCCGGTTTTCGGGAAAGCCTATCCCCGTTCGCCCTGAGCCTGTCGACGGGCTGCCCTTCTTCATGGCAAGAAAAGTGCAGGGCTTCGACGAGCTCAGCCCGAACGGGGGTGGTGGGTCGTTAAATCTCCGCCGGATCGATAAGCCGCCCGGCGATCGCCGCCGCGGCGGCCATTGCCGGGCTCATCAGATGCGTCCGCCCGCCGGCGCCCTGGCGGTTCTCGAAATTGCGGTTGGAGGTCGCCGCGCACCGCTCGCCCGGCGCGAGGCGATCGGGGTTCATCCCGACGCACATCGAGCAGCCCGGCTCGCGCCAGTCGAACCCCGCCGCGCGAAAGATCTCCGCTAGTCCTTCCGCCTCGGCCTGCTGACGGACCAGTCCGGAACCGGGGACGATCATCGCCTTCACCCCGGCGGCGACATGTCGCCCGCGTGCGATCGCGGCGACCGCGCGCAGATCCTCGATCCGGCTGTTGGTGCAGCTGCCGATGAAGACGCGATCGATCGGCAGCCCGGCGATCGGCTGGCCCGGGGTCAGCCCCATATAAGCGAGCGCGCGTTCCTGCGCGGCGCGGTCGAGCGGGTCGGCGGCGGTGCGCGGATCGGGGATATGGTCGTCGATCGCGATGACCTGCGACGGGTTGGTGCCCCAGGTGACCATCGGGCGCAGCATGTCCGCCGCAACGGTCATCTCGCGATCGAAGCGCGCGTCGGGGGCGCTTGCGAGCGCGCGCCATTGGGCGACGTGGCGATCCCAGTCTGCGCCCCGCGGCGCGCCGGGGCGGCCCTTGAGATAGGCGAAGCTGGTCTCGTCGGGCGCGATCAGCGCGGCGCGCGCGCCCATTTCGACCGCGAGGTTGCACAGGGTCATCCGTCCTTCCATCGACAGCGCCGCGATCGCCGCGCCGGCGAATTCGACGACATGCCCCAGTGCGCCGTCGACCCCGATCGCGGCGAGGATGCCGAGCGCGAGATCCTTGGCCGAAAGATGTGCCGGCAGCGCGCCGGTCACGGTAAGCCGCATCGACCGGGGTTTGCGCAGCCGCAACGTCTGCGTCGCGAGCACATGTTCGATCTGCGAGGTGCCGATGCCGAAGGCGAGCGCGCCGAACGCGCCGTGGGTCGAGGTGTGGCTGTCGCCGCAGACGATCGTCATCCCCGGCCAGGTACGCCCCTGTTCGGGGGCGACGACATGGACGATGCCGTTGCGTGGATCGCCCATGTCGAACCGCTCGATTCCGTAGCGCTCGCTATTCTCGACCAGCCGGGCGAGCTGCGCGCGCGCCTCCGGATCGGCGACCGCGGCGATGCCGTCCGCCTGCGCGACGGTGGGGACATTATGGTCGAACAACGCCAGCGTCCGCCGCGGCTGCCGCACCCCGCGTCCGCGCGCCTCGAGCCCGGCAAAGGCCTGCGGCGAGGTGACTTCGTGGAGCAGATGGAGGTCGACGTAGAGCAGGGATTCGCCGCCGTCGTCGAGGATGCGGTGGCGATCCCAGATGCGATCGAACAACGTGCCGGTCACACGATACCGCGGCGCTTGAGGTCGGCGATCGTCGCCTCGTCATAACCGGCATCGCGCAGCTCGGCCTCGGTATCCGCCCCGACCTCGGCCGGCGCCGGACGCCGGATCCCGCCCGGCGTGCGGGTGAGGCGCGGAAACACCCCCTGCATCGGCAGATCGCCGTGCCGCACGGTCTCGACCGAGACGATCGCCTCGCGCGCGGCGAAATGCGGGTCGGCGAGCATGTCGCGCGCGCCGAACATCCGCCCGGCGGGCACCGCATGCTGCTCCATCAGCGCCTCGACCGCCGCGACGCTCTGCCCGCGCGTCCAGTCGGCGATCAGCGTATCGAGCAATTCCTGATGCCGGCCGCGCGCATTGTGCGTCGCGAAGCGCGCGTCGTCGGCGAGCTCGGGGGTGCCCATCGCCGCCGCGAGCCGGCGGAAGATCGCATCCTGATTGGCCGCGATCAGCAATTCGCCGTCGCTGCACGGATAGACGTTGGACGGGGCGATGCCCTTGAGGATCGATCCCGATCGCGCGCGGACATGCCCCGCGGCGACATATTCGGGGATCAGCCCCTCCATCACCTGCAGCACCGATTCGAACAGGCTGACGTCGACGATCTGCCCGCGCCCGCTCTTCTCGCGCTCGTGCAGCGCAGCCAGTGCGCCGAGGCAGCCGTACGTGCCCGCCAGGCTATCGCCGATCGAAACGCCGAGCCGGGAGGGCGGACGATCGGGAGTGCCGACCAGCGCGCGCCACCCGCCCATCGCCTCGCCGATCCCGCCGAAGCCGGCACGGCGCGCATACGGCCCGGTCTGGCCATAGCCCGAGACGCGCACCACGATCAGCCGCGGATTGGCGGCGCACAGATCGGCGGGGTCGAGGTGCCATTTTTCGAGCGTGCCGGGGCGGAAATTCTCCACCAGCACGTCGGCGCCCGCGATCAGCCGGCGCGCGATCTCCTGCCCCTCGGGGGTGCGCAGGTCGGCGGCGACCGACCTTTTGTTGCGCGCGATCACCTCCCACCACACCGGCGGGTCGCCCGCGCCCCATTGGCGCATCGGATCGCCGGTCTTCGGCGGCTCGATCTTGACCACCGTCGCCCCGAGATCGCCGAACAATTGCGCGCAGAACGGCCCCGCGATGAGCTGCCCCAGCTCGACGACGCGAATGTCCGATAACGGTCCCACGGCTTTCCCCGAAAAAACTTAGAATACTAATTATATCGCTGCGCGACCGCGCGCAACCCCGTGCCGCGCCGGATCTTCAGCCGCGCAGCCGCCCCGCGACATCGACCAGCCGCGTCACCAGCCCGTCGAGGATCGTATTGGGCAGCGGCTCGGCCAGCGCGCGGCCGGGGGTGAAGGCGCTGCCGGCGAGCGGGACGGCGAGTTGCTCGGGCACGACGATCATCTGCACCGTTCCCAGGATCTGCCGCAGATGCGCGAGCGCGCGCATCCCGCCGAACGGCCCGATCGAGGCGGACATGATCCCCGCCGCCTTGCCGCGAAACGCGGTGAGCGCGACGAGCGATTCGCCCTCCGACGGGCGCGACGCCCAGTCGATCGCATTCTTGAGCAGCGCGGGGATCGAGCCATTATGCTCGGGCGAGGCGATCAACAGCCCGTCGCACGCCTCGAATGCCGCCTTCAGCCGACGCGCATCGGCCGGGCAAGCATGCTGCTCGATATCCTGCGAATAGACCGGCAGATCGAAGGTCGCGAGATCGATCATCGAGGCTTCGGCGCCCGCTGCCGCCACGCGCGCCGCGCCCAAAGCGGCGAGCGCCATATTGTGCGATCCCTGCCGCACGCTGCCCGATATCACTCCGATCCGCACCGTCATCACCCGCTCCTCAGATATGTTAGTTATCTAAGGATCACGACGAAGACGGGCGCGGTCAAGCCCTCCCTTCCGAATCGTCGTCGTTGAGATGGGGCAGGCGGCGCGCCTCTTCGGTGAGATTGGTGATCACGCGGCGCAGCAGCCGCTGCAGCGTCTCCACCTCGTCATCGGTCATCCCCGCAGTGGCGACCGCGTGAACCTCGGCATTGAGCGGGGCGAGCTTCGCCTCGAGCGATTTGGCGATGGGGGTGAGAAAGATATGGATCTTGCGCCGGTCGATCGCGCTTTTCTCGCGGCGGATCAGCCCCGACGCCTCCAGCCCCTTGAGCGCAACGACGGTGGTGGGCTCGCGCATCCCGACGCGCTCGCTCAGCTCGCGCTGGGTAATGCCGTCCTCGATCCACAATTGTCGCAGGAATCGCCACTGCCCCGCCGAAATATCGTGTTGCAGCGTATGCCGCTCGAGCAGCCGCGAGAAATTGCGGAACACGATACGCGTGAGATAGCCGATGCTGTTCTCAGGATTCTTGTAATATTCCGCTGGTTGGCGAGTGGGCCGCTTCTCGGTCAAGGCCTGTTCTCCGGATGTGGGCCGCATCGCATAAGATTATGGGCAATGCGCGCGGGCGGCAATACACAAACCGGAAGCTTACGGAACGTTCATTTGTTTTGCGGCGAGACGCGATCATTGTCGACACGATCGTATTCCGCCTGGATTTCGGCCGGCGGATCCTCGTCGCCCTCGCTGGGCAAGGTTTTACCGAGCGTAGCCGCCCAGCGTTCCAGCCATGTCACGCCGTCTTTTTCGGCATAAGTATCGCGGGTGCGATAGGCGCGGTCGCGCATCGCCTGGTCGATCGTCACAGGGCGCAGCCGCGCCGCGCGCAGCAATTTCAGCAAGGCATCGAGCGTATCGGCGTTGAGGCGCGTGCAATGGAGCAGCATGACATGGGCGATGTCGCGCCCGAACAATGCCTTGGCGCTCTCCTGCGACCATTTGATGCGCATCGCGGTATAAGCGAGATAGGTTTGGCGGATGCGCGCCTGTCGCGCGACGTCATGTTTGGCGATCGCGTCGTCATACGGTTCGGCGAATTCCCAATCTTCCGCGTCGATCGTCACCGGCGCGACGCGATAGCCGTGATCGCGAAGCCAGCGATTGATCCAGTCGCGCACCGCCAGCGGCGAGCCGGCCTCGAGATAGGGGTGACGGAACCAGCGGAGTTTCTTGCCGTGCGCCTTCATCAGCGGGCGGGTGATCCGCTCGCCGCGCTCGATATCCGCGGCATAGGCCGCGGCGCCCAGGCTATTGGGCGAGCTGTGCGAGAAGGTGTGGTTGCCCAGCAGCATCCCCGCGTCGAGCCAGCGCTTCAGATTGTCGACCTGCCGATCGTGCTCCGCGCCTTCGGCCTTGCTTTCGTTGACGAAGCCGATCGCGGGGACATGATTCTCGCGCAGCTTGCGAAGCAAATCCCGGTTGAGATCGTCGATATAGCCCTGGTTGGATTCGATCGTCAGCGCGGGGAGATCGTCGAAGGTCAGCGCGACCTGTCCCTCGGGTTCGCGCGCGGTCGCCGGCGCGGCGGCGAGCAGCGCCAGCGCTGCCAGTGCGCGCGCCCAGTTCGATGTCGCCAAACTCGCCCCCTGTCGATCGAGCCGCTTCTATCGCGCAGCGCCATTGCGCCCGCAAGTCACTCAATTGACGTAAGGTTCGCCGGCAATCCAGCTTTGCGCGACCGCGCCGTCGGCGGTCAGGGCGATCAGATCGGCGCGCAACCCCGGCGCGATTCGCCCGAGTTCGCCGGAAAGGCCGAGAAAGCGCGCGGGGGTCTCGCTGGCCATCGCGATCGCCGCCTCGTGCGTCGCGCCGAGCAAGGCGACCACATTGGCAACGGCATGCGCCATGCTGAGGTTGGCGCCGGCGAGCGTGCCGGCGGCATCGATCAGCCGGTCCTCGCGGACCAGGATCGTGCGTCCCTGCAGGTCGAATTCGGCGATGTCGGTGCCGATATTGGGCATTGCATCGGTCACCAGCATCAGCCCGGCCGGTCCCTTGAGGCGGAGCGCGAGGCGCAGCGTCGCCGGGCTGACGTGATGCCCGTCGACGATGATCCCGCAGGTGAGGTCGCTGTCGAGCGCGGCGCCGACCACGCCCGGCTCGCGCGAGCCGAGCTGCGACATCGCGTTGAACAGATGCGTCACCCCGGTCAGCCCCTCGGCGCGCGCCGCCGTCACCTCGTCGTAGCGGGCGTCGCTATGTCCGACAGCGACCGACGCCCCCGAGGCGACCAGCCGCGCGATCATCCCTGGCGCGACGCGTTCGGGCGCGAGCGTGATGAGCATCCGTCCGCGGCGCGGCGCGGTGAGGATCGCCATCGCCTCCTCGTCGAGCGCGCGCATCTTGTCAGCGCGGTGGATGCCGCGCCGCTCGACGTTGAGGAACGGGCCTTCGACATGAATGCCGAGCACCCCCGGCACCCCCACCGCGATCGCCGCATCGACCGCCGCGATCGCGCGCGCGATCACCGACAGATCGTCGCTGATCAATGTCGGCAGGAAGCCGGTGGTGCCGAACCGGCGATGCGCCGCGCCGATCGCGGCGATCCCCTCGACCGTCGGCATGTCGTTGAACAACACCCCGCCGCCGCCGTTGACCTGGGTATCGATGAAGCCGGGGGCGAGGATCGCGCCGTCCAGATCCTCGCGTACCGCGCCCGCCGGCACGTCGCTTGTCGCAACGATCGCCGCGATCCGGCCGTCGGCGACCAGCACGGCGCGGCCCTCGGCCAGCGCGCCGTCGATCAGGATGCGGCCGTTGACGAACGCGCGCATCACAGGGTCTCCGTCACCTTCGCCAGGTGCGGGGGGCGATCCGGATCGAACCCGCGGCGCAGCGACAGCGCGTTGGCCGCGCGGTAAAAGGCCTGGATCTGCAGCATCGGCTCGATCGCGGGCGCCGCGGCGGGGTGGGGCAGGTGGATCGCGCCGGGCACCGCGCTCCCGGCGACCAGCACCTCGCCGCCGCGCGTCACCACCTCGCGCACCAGCTCGTCGACCCCGTCGCCGGTCTCGTCGCTCTGGCGGAAGACGAGCAGCGGGAAGCCCGGCCCGACCAAAGCCATCGGCCCGTGGCGCACCTCCGCCGCGCTGAACGCTTCGGCGTGGAGCCCGCAGGTTTCCTTGAATTTCAGCGCCGCTTCCTGCGCCACCCCGAAGCCCAGCCCGCGCCCGATGACATAGAGCCCGCGCGCGTCCGCCAGCCGCTCGACCAGCGGGGACCAGTCGCTGTCCCACGCGGCGCGGAGCAGCGCCGGCGCACCGTCCAGCGCGGCGCGCAGTTCGGCGTCATCGGCCCATTCGGCGACGAGCTGGATCAGCGCGGCGAGGCTGGCGATATAGGATTTGGTCGCCGCCACGCTCAGCTCCGGCCCGGCGTCGAGCGGCAGCGTGGTATCGGCCAGCGCGGCGAGCGGCGAGGTGATGTCGTTGACCAGCGCGACGGTGCGTGCGCCGGCGTCGCGCGCCGCGGTCATCGTCGCGAGGATGTCGGGGCTGCGCCCCGATTGCGAGATGCCGATCGCCAGCGTGTCGGCGGCCTCGGGGGTCGCGCGATAGACCGAGGTGACCGACGGCGCCGCCGAGGTGGTGAGCACCTCGAGCCGCGTCTCGATCAGATATTTGGCGAAGGTCGCGGCGTGATCCGAGCTGCCGCGCGCGCAGGTCAGCACCCCGCGCGGCGGCGCCGCGCGCAACGCCGCGCCCAGCGTCGCGGCGCCGGCGGCATTGCGCGCGATCTGCTGCGCCACGACATCGGCCGCCTCGCGCGCCTCGGCGAACATGCGGGTCGATTCGGGTGAAGTCATGTCAGGTCACGCCCTCGTGTTGAGTTCGGCAACGAAGTCATAGGCGTCGCCGCGATACCAGCTCCGCGTCGCCTCGATCACGCGGCCATCCTCCAGGAAACCGCGCCGTTCGATATATAGGCCCGGCGCGCCGGGTTCGACATGCAGCAGCGCGGCCTGTTCGGCGTCGAACGACACCGCGCGGAGCCGCTGGAGCGCGCGCGCCGGGCGGTTCCCGGTCGCTTCGAGCGCGGCATAGAGCGAGCTTTCCACCGTCTCCGGCCCGGCGAGCCCGAAGCCCGCGATCGCCGAATATTCCAGCGCCATCGGCACGTCGTCGGCGAAGCGCACGCGGTGGAAGCGCAGCACCGGCGCGCCGGGGCTGAGCCCGAGCGTCAGCGATTCCTCGGGGGTCACCTCGCCCGCCGCGCGGAGCAGCCATTCGCTGCGCACCGCGCGGCCGCGCGCCGCCATATCCTCGGTGAACGAGCTGAGCTTGGCGAATTGCTTCTCGACGCGCCCGGCGACGAAGGTCCCCGCGCCCTGCCGCCGCACCAGCAATCCCTCGCCAACCAGGGTATCGAGCGCCTTGCGCACCGTGATCCGCGAGATCGCGAGGTCGCTCGCCAGCTCGCGTTCGGGGGGGAGCGCCTCATTGGGCTTGAGCACCTCGGCGCGCAGCGCATCGCGCAGCGCGGTTTCGAGCCGCCGGTACAGCGGCCCGCCCGATGCGCTCTCCAGCGACCCGATCGCGTCGGCGAGCAATGTCATAATGGTGGTTTCTCCCCCGCAGTCGCCAGTCTCTTAGTACCAATGCCGTACCACATGCCAGCCCCAATCTGTCAATGTGTGTCATTAAAATGAAAGAATCCCACTTGACGGTGCATTTGGTTATGACAATGATTGGGTATTGGTATGGAACCGGTCTTATCGGGGTTCGAGGCGAAAGACCTGAGAGGGGATGAGAGATGGGGTTCAGGGCATTTCTGGTCGGTACCGCGAGCGCCGCGGCGCTGCTGTCGGGGGTCGCGCAGGCGCAGCAGGCGTCCCCGGCGCCCGGGAGCGACAATAGCGACGACATCGTCGTCACCGGCATCCGCGCCTCGCTCGCCGCGGCGCTGGAGACCAAGCGCAAGTCGGACGCGATCGTCGATTCGGTGTCGGCGGAGGATGTCGGCAAATTTCCCAACACCAATGTCGCCGAGGCGCTGACCCTGGTGCCGGGCGTGACGGTCGACCGCCAGTTCGGCCAGGGCGAGAAGATCTCGATCCTCGGCACCGATCCGGCGTTAAACCGCACCTTGCTCAACGGGCAGACGGTCGCTTCGGCCGATTGGTTCATCCTCGATACGCCGGGGCGCACCTTCAATTACGCGCTGCTCGCGCCGCAGCTCGTCGGCAGCGTCGACGTCTACAAGACCCCCGAGCCGCGCATCGACGAGGGCTCGATCGGCGGCACGGTGATCGTCAACACGCGCAAGCCGCTCGATCTCAAGCCGCTGACGCTCGCCGCCTCGCTCGGCTATCTGTGGAACGATCGCTCGCGCAAGGGCGATATCCAGGGATCGGCGCTGGCGAGCTGGCACAACGATTCGGGCACCTTCGGGGTGCTGCTCGCCTTCCAGCGCGCCAAGGACCGGCTGCGCCGCGACGGGCTCGAAAGCTATGGCACGATGAAGGCCAATCAGTGGAACGGCGGCAATGCCGACAATCCGGTCAGCTCGATCGCCAACGGCACCTGCACCGGCGCCTGCGCGACGACGCTTGCCGCCAATCCCAATGCGGTGAGCCCCAACGCGTTCGGCACCTCCTTCTTCCAGCAGGATCGCGAACGGCTGAGCTATTCGGCGGTGGTGCAGTGGAAGCCGGTCGACAGACTGACGCTCGAAGCCAATTGGCTGAAGATCAAGGCGACCTACGACAATCTCAACCAGTCGATGTACGCTTTCCAGGGCAATACCTGGAACAGCCTCGGCGCGTTGAGCGGGATCACGGTCAACAACGGCGTCGTCACCAGCAGCTCGCTGACCAACGGGCTGAGCGTGCTCGACGTGCAATATCGCCAGGCCGAGATGCATTCCGATACCTATCAGTTAAGGGCGAACTGGAAGGACGATGCCTGGGATCTCAATCTCGAGGGCGGGCTGTCGGATGCCGACGGCGGGACCAAGAAGCAGGTGTTCCTCGAATTCCTCAACAAGGCGAGCTACACCGTCGACAATAGCGGCGCGCCGAACCGGCCGGGCAACCTCACCTATACCACCAATGTCCTGGGCAATCCGGCGGCATTCGTCACCGATCCGGGCTGGAGCGGCAATCTCGTCACCAAGCCGACCACCGACAAGGAGCGTTACGGCCAGGTCGATCTCGGCTTCAACTTCGACGGCGCGGTGAAGCGGCTGCAGTTCGGCTATAAATTCCGTCACCACGAAACCGGCCAATCCTATGCCGGCGTCTCGCTCAACGGGCTCGCCGTGGCGGCATCGGCGTTCGATCCGGCGCAGGCGCCGAGCAATTATCTGCGCGGCTTCGACGGCGCGGGGGATCAGATGCGCACCCGCTTCGTGATCAGCGGCAATTCGATGTACAATTACGTCACGTCGCTGCCCAACCTGCCGACCCCGTCGCAATTCGCCGCGCCCGAATTCGCTTCGGGCAATTGGTCGATCAAGGAGGACATCCACGCGGTCTACGGCCAGGTGAACGTCGAATCCGGCCCGCTGCGCGGCAATTTCGGCCTGCGCTACGTTCGCACGATCACCGACGGCGCCGGATTGGTGTGCCGCCCCGGCGCGTCGTGCAGCGCGCCGGGCGACTGGATGCTGCAGGGATCGCACAAGACCTATGAGAATGTGCTCCCCAGCTTCAACCTCGCGCTTTCGGTGCGCGACGATCTGATCCTGCGCTTCGCCGGGGCGGAAGTGGTCGCACGGCCCGACTATTCGGCGATGACCAGCTTCTTCTGGCTGTCGGATCAGGTGCTGACCGGCGCGGGCGGCAACCCCAATCTGAAGCCGTATCGCTCGGGCAACCTCAATGCCTCGATCGAATGGTATTTCCAGCGCCACGCGATCCTGTCGGCGGAGGTGTTCTACAAGAGCATCGACGATTACATTCTCTACCGCACCGCGCCGGAGAATTACTTCAACCAGTCGCAGGGCAAGGTCACCACCTATCAGATCAGCCGGCCGTATAATGCCGGCAATGCACAGGTGAAGGGCTTCGCGGTCGCCTATCAGCAGAACCTGCCTTACGGCCTCGGCATCCTCGCCAATTACACCTATTCGGATGGCAAGGGCATCGGCGGCGCCGATCTGCCGTATAATTCGCGGCATCAGGTGAGCGTCAGCCCGTTCTTCGAATCCGGGCCGGTGGCGTTGCGCGGCACGTGGACGTGGCGGTCGAAATATTTCACCGCGGTCGACCGCGGCGACAATATGTACGTCCGCAGCAGCGACAATCTCGACGTATCGGCGACTTACAAGTTCACCCCGGAGGTCAATCTGACGCTGGCGGGGATGAACCTCACCGATTCCGAATATTATGCTTATGCCAATACCCCGGCGCTGCCGCGCGGGGTCTATCGCAACGGGCGCAAGCTGATGGCGACGGTCAACGTCAACTTCTGACCGGCGCGGATGACGGGGTCGCTGCGCGTCAGGCCGGCGACCCCGTTTCCAATCGCGCCCGCCCCGCTATGTTTCCCTTTATGATCGCTGCCGGAGGGCGTGTGCATCCTCGCCGTCTCATTGCGCTTGCCCTGTTCGCGGCTGCCCCGGCGGCGGCGGCCGAGCCGTTGCTGCTCCCTGCGCCGGTCTCGGCCGAGGCGGGCAAGGGCGCCTTTGCAGTCGGCACGGCAACCGTCATCGTCGTGCCGCCGGGGGATCGCGGCGCGCGCAACGCCGCCGAGCGGCTCGCGGAATGGACGCTGACGGCGCGCGGGCTCAGGCTTGCGATCGTAAGCGACGCCAAGGCGCCGGCGATCCGTTTTCGTCGCGGTGCGGCTGGGGCGGCCGAATCTTACGCGCTGGATATCGCCGCGAGCGGCGCGACGATCACCGCGCGTGACGATGCCGGGCTGCTCTATGGCGCGGTCAGCCTGTGGCAATATCTGACCCCCGATCGCGCGCGCGGCGCGGTTTCGATCCCGGCGGTCACGGTGAAGGACGCGCCGCGCTTCCGCTGGCGCGGGCTGATGCTCGATAGCGCGCGCAACTTCCAGTCGCCGGCCTATATCCGCCGCCTGCTCGACTGGATGGCGGTCAACAAGCTCAACACCTTCCACTGGCATCTCGTCGACGATCAGGGCTGGCGGCTCGAGATCCGCAAATATCCGCGGCTGACCGATGTTTCGGCGTGGCGCGTGCCTGCCACCGCCCCCGGCGCGCCACCGCTGCCGCGCACCGGGGGCTTCTATACCCAGGCCGAGGTGCGCGAGATCGTCGCTTATGCCGCGGCGCGTGGGATCACGATCGTCCCCGAAATCGAGATGCCCGGCCACGCGCTCTCGGCATTGCGCGCCTATCCGCGGCTCGGCACCGGGGCGGCGATCCCCGCCGGGGTCGAATCCGATTGGGGGGTGTTCCCCTGGCTCTACAATACCGACGATGCGACCTTCGCTTTCCTCGAGGATGTGCTGCGCGAGGTGATGGCGTTGTTCCCGTCGCGCTACATCCACGTCGGCGGCGACGAGGCGGTGAAGGACCAGTGGAAAGCCTCGCCCGCCATCCAGGCGAAGATGAAATCGCTCGGCATCGCCGACGAGGATGCGCTGCAAAGCTGGTTCATCCGGCGGATGCAACGCTTCCTCGCCGCCAACGGGCGGCGGCTGATCGGGTGGGACGAGATATTGCAGGGCGGCATCGCGCCCGAAGCGACGGTGATGTCGTGGCGCGGGATTGACGGCGCGGTGGCGGCGGCCAAAGCGGGGCATGATACGGTGCTGAGCCCGTCGCCCGCGCTCTATCTCAACCACCGCGAAGGCTATGGCCCGCTCGAGCCGCCCGCGCGCGGCGACAGGATCGATCTGCGCAGCGTCTATGGCTTCGATCCTGCCCCGGCGGCGATCCCGGCCGAGGCGCGCGGGCATATCCTTGGCGTACAGGCCAATCTGTGGACCGAACATGCGCGAACCGAGCCGCGTGCGTCGTGGATGCTGTTCCCCCGCGCCAATGCGCTGGCCGAGGTGGCGTGGTCGCCCGAGCGGAGTCGCGATTTCGGCGGCTTCGTCGCGCGGCTGGTGCCGCAGCTCGATCGGATGCGCGCGCTCGGGCTGGAGCCGTCGGCGAGTTCGTTCACGGTGGCGCCGACGGTCGATTTCTCCCCCGGCGGGACGCAGGCGAAGGTCGCGCTGGCAAATGCTGCCGGGCTGCCGATCCGCTATACGATCGACGGCAGCGCGGTGATCGCCGCCTCGCCGCTATACGCCGCGCCGCTGACGCTGCCCTTGGCGACACGGCTGCATGCGGCGGCGATGCTCGGCGACCGTGCGCTGGCCGGCGCGATCGACACGACGATCGACCTGGCGTCGGTTCGTCGGCAGACCGACGAGCAGCTCGCTACCTGCACCGACAAGGTCAAGCTGGCGGTGGAGGATGATGCCCCCGCGAACGGCGCACGCGCCTCGTTCCTCACCGATATCCTCAATCCGTGCTGGCTCTATCGGGATGCCCCGACCGGCGGCGCGAAACAGATCGCGCTGACCATCGGACAATTCCCGTTCAACTTTCAGATCGGCGCCGATCTCGCCGCGATTCGCTTCCGCGCGCCCGAAACTCCCGACGGCGAATTCGAGGTGCGCGCGGGGTCGTGCGACGGGGAGCGTATTGCGGTGCTGCCGCTCGCCCCGGCGCGCGGCAACCCGGCGCTCACCCGGCTGGTCGCGCCGCTCCCGCCGCGCGCCGCGAAGGAGACATTGTGCATCACCTATACGGCGCGCGGGGTGAACCCGATGTGGGGGTTGAAGCAGGTGGAATTGCTGCCGTGACGCGGACGGTGACCTTGCACGCGCCCTTTGCCGGGTGGTTCGCGCCGCTCGACGAGGTGCCCGATCCGGTGTTCGCCGAACGGATGATGGGCGACGGCTGCGCGATCGATCCGATCGAGGGCGAGCTGCGCGCGCCCGCCGATGCCACGGTGACCGCGGTGCCGGCGACCGCGCATGCCGTGACGCTGCGGCTCGATAACGGTGCCGAGCTGCTGATCCATGTCGGGCTGGAGACGGTCGCGCTCGGCGGGCGGGGCTTTACCGCGCTGGTCGCCGCCGGGGCGCGGGTCGCCGTGGGCGATGTGTTGCTGCGCTTCGATCTCGACGCGGTGGGGGAGGCGGCCAAGGCGCTGATCACCCCGATCGTCGTCGCCAATGAGGGCTATGCGCTCCGCCTCGATGCGCCGGGCCGCGTGGTCGCGGCCGGCGACGCGATCGGCGTCATCGCGGGCGAAGCCGCCGCCGCCGGCGCGTCGGGCGCGGCGAGTTACAGCCGCAGCGTGCCGGTTGCGGCGGCGCACGGCATCCACGCCCGCCCGGCGGCGCGGATCGCCGCTGCGCTGCGCCCGTACACCGCCGAGGTGACGCTGCATCTCGGCGCGAAAAGCGCCAATGCGCGTAGCACGGTGGCGTTGCTCGGCCTCGGGGTGCGCGCGGGCGAAACCGTGACGATCGCCGGTGCGGGCGACGACGCGCATGCCGCGGTCGATGCGGTGGCGGGGCTGATCCTCGCCGGGTTGGGCGAGACGGCGGACGCCGCGCCGCTGCCACCCGCGCCGCCCGCCGGCCGTGCGGTGACCGCCGCGCCGGGGCTGGCGATCGGGCAGGTGCTGCAGCTCCGCGCGGTCGATCTGGCGGTGCCGCATGACGGCGCCGGTGTCTCGGCGGAACGCGCCGCGCTGGCCGAGTCGCGCGCGGCGGTGGCGGAGGCGTTGGGCGGCGGCAATCGCGCGGCGGCGGAGATCGCCGAAGCGCACCGCGCCTTGCTCGCCGATCCCGAGCTTGCCGCGGTCGCCGAGCGGGAGATTGCCGCCGGGCGCAGCGCCGCCTTCGCGTGGCGCACCGCGACGCGCGCCGCCGCCGCGGCGATCCGCGCCACGGGCGATGCTTTGCTGATCGAGCGCGTCGCCGATCTCGCCGATCTCGAACGGCAGGTGATCGCGCGGCTGCTCGGCAGTGACGCACCACTGGTGCCGGCGCTGGCCCGCGACACGATCCTGATCGCGGAGGATCTTTTGCCGTCGCAATTCCTTGCGCTCGATCGCGCGCGGCTGGCGGGGATCTGCACCGCCGCCGGCGGGCCGACCGCGCATGTCGCGATCCTCGCCGCCGCCGCGGGCGTGCCGATGCTCGTCGCGGCGGGGCCGGGGGTGCTCGACATCCCAGACGGGCGCACCGTGATCCTCGATGCCGATCGTGCCTTGCTTGACGACGATCCCGGGGTCGGCGCGCTGGCCGCGGCAAGCGAGCGGCTGGCGACGGCGCGCGATCGGCGCGCGCGCGATCTCGCCGCCGCCGGCGCGCCGGCCGAGACCGCGGACGGCACGCGGATCAAGGTTTTCGCCAATCTCGGCGCGGTCGCTGAAGTGGCGGGTGCGGTCGCGGCGGGCGCCGAGGGCTGCGGCTTGCTGCGCACCGAATTCCTGTTCCTGGAGCGTGCGACCGCGCCCGACGAGGCGGAGCAGCGCGACATCTATCGCCGCATCGCCACCGCGCTCGGCGATCGTCCGCTGATCGTCCGCACGCTCGATATCGGGGGCGACAAGCCCGTCCCCTATCTGCCGATGCCGGCGGAGGAAAATCCCGCGCTGGGGGTGCGCGGGGTGCGGCTGAGCCTCGCGCGGCCCGATCTGATGCGCACGCAATTGCGCGCGATCCTCTCGGCGATGCCGACGGCGCAATGCCATGTCATGCTGCCGATGGTGGTCGATCTCGCCGAGCTGCGCGCGGTCCGCGTGCTGCTCGACGAGGCGCGCGCCGCGCTCGGCATCGCCGCGCCGGTGCCCTTGGGGGTGATGATCGAGACCCCCGCCGCGGCGATGCTCGCCGATCAGCTGGCGAGCGAGGCGGATTTCCTGTCGATCGGCACCAACGATCTGACGCAATATGCGCTCGCCAGCGATCGCGGCAACGCCGGGGTGTCGGCCAAGCTCGATGCATTGCACCCGGCGGTATTGCGGCTGATCCGCGAGGTCGGGCGCGGCGCGAAGGCCGCGGGGCGCTGGGCGGGGGTCTGCGGCGGGCTCGCCTCCGATCCGCTTGCCGCGCCGATCCTGATCGGGCTGGGGATGACCGAATTGTCCGCGACCCCCGCCGCCATCCCGGCGCTCAAGGCGGCGATCCGCGGGGTGGCGCTGGCCGATTGCGTCGCGCTTGCCGACCGCGCCTGCGCCGCGGCGAGCGCCGATGAGGTGCGCGCGATCGCCAGCGAGGTGACGTCATGACGTTCAGACCTGCCACCTTGCTCAGCCGGCTCCAGCCGCTCGGGCGTGCGCTGATGCTGCCGATCGCGGTATTGCCGGTCGCGGCGTTGCTGCTGCGGCTCGGGCAGCCCGATCTGCTCGACCTGCCGTTCATCGCCACCGCGGGCAATGCGATCTTCGCCAATCTCGGGCTGCTGTTCGCCGCGGGCGTGGCGGTCGGACTGGCGCGCGGCAATCACGGCGCGGCGGCGCTCGCCGGGGTGGTCGCCTATCTCGTCGCGACCGAGGGGGCGAAGGCGTTGCTCGCGCTCCCGCCGACGCTCGCGACGAGCGATCCCGCGTTGCAGGCGGCGTGGCGGGCGAAGGAGATCGCCAAGCTCAGCGTGCCGGCGGGGATTCTTGCCGGGCTCGTCGCGGGTGCGCTCTACAACCGCTTCTCCGATATCAAGCTGCCCGATTATCTCGCTTTCTTCGCCGGGCGGCGGTTCGTCCCGATCGTCGCGGGGCTGGCCGGGCTGCTCGGCGCGGCATTGTTCGGCTGGGGCTTTCCGTGGTTCGAGGGCGCGATCGACGTGCTGTCGCAATGGGTGGTGCGCGCCGGCCCGATCGGTCTTTTCTTCTACGGCCTGCTAAACCGCCTCCTGCTGGTCACCGGGCTCCACCATATCATCAACAATATCGCCTGGTTCGTGATCGGCGATTTCCACGGCAAGACCGGCGATATCGCGCGTTTCTTCGCCGGCGATCCGCGCGCGGGGGCGTTCATGGCCGGATTCTTCCCGGTGATGATGTTCGGGCTGCCCGCTGCCTGCCTCGCGATGTACCGCGCCGCTGCGCCGGAGCGGCGCAAGGCGGTGGGGGGGATGTTGCTCAGCCTGGCGCTCACCTCGTTCCTCACCGGGGTAACCGAGCCGATCGAATTCACCTTCATGTTCCTCGCCCCGGTGCTTTACGCGGTCCATGCCGTGCTGACCGGCGTGGCGATGGTGGTGATGGATGCGCTGGGGGTGCGGCTCGGGTTCGGCTTCTCGGCGGGCCTGTTCGATTATGTACTCAACTACGGGCTCGCCACCCGGCCGCTGATGCTGCTGCCGGTCGGCGCGGTCTATTTCGCGATCTATTACGCCGCCTTTGCTTGGTGCATCCGCCGCTTCGACCTCAAGACGCCGGGCCGTGAGGCCGAAACGATCGTCTCATCGGGCGTTGTGGCAGCGGGGATGCGCGGCGAGCGCATCGTCACGGCGCTCGGCGGGGCGGCGAACGTGCGCAGCGTCGACGCCTGCACCACGCGGCTACGGCTGGTGGTGGCGGATCAGGCGCGGATCGACGAGGCCGGGCTCAAGGCGGAGGGCGCGCGCGGGGTGCTGCGGCTCGCCGACGGCGGGTTGCAGGTGGTGTTCGGCCCGATCGCCGATCAGATCGCGGGCGAGACGCGCGCGGCGATGTCGCTCCCGCAATCGGTGGCGGCGGTCCCGGTGTCGGTGGAGGAGGAGGCCGCCTATCCCGCGATCCGCCGCGCGCTCGGCGAGGGCAACGTCGTCGCGCTGTTGCCGCGCGGCACGCGGCTGATCGCGACCCTGCGCGATCCGGCGCTGGCGGACGAGACGGCGTTGCATGCCGCCGGCGTGCGGCTGGTGGCACGCCAGCCCGAGAGTGAGAAGCTCCACCTGTTACTCCAACCCCCCGTCATCCCCGCGTAGGCGGGAATGACGGGTTGGCTCGGGCTACTTCATCCCCTTCGCGACCTGCTCCGCGCGCTCCATCACGCGCAGCACATTGCCGCCGGCGAGCTTGGCGATATCCGCGTCGGACCAGCCGCGCCGCATCAGTTCCTCGAACAGCTTGGGATAGGTCGAAACGTCCTCGAGCCCGACCGGCAGCGGATGCCCGACCCCGTCGAAATCGGAGCCGATCCCGACATGATCATGCCCGGCAATCTTCGCGACATGCTCGATATGATCCGCGACTTCGCTCAGCGTCACCGCGGGCTCGGGATGCTCCTTGAGCCACGCGGCATAAGCCTCGGCGGCTTTGTCCGGCTGGCCGATATAGAGCCCGCGGAACGGCGGGGCGTTGAGCCGGGTCTTTTCCGCCGCCGAATCCGCCGCCCAGCGGCGCGACTTGTCCGAAACATAAGCCGGGGCGAAATCGACCATCACTACCCCGCCGTTCGCCGGGAGCAGCCGCAGCACATCGTCCGAGACGTTGCGCGGGTGATCGTTGACCGCGCGCGCGCCGGAGTGGGAGAAGATCACCGGCGCCTTGGTCGTGGCGAGCGCGGCGCGCATCGTCGCCTCGCTGACATGCGACAGATCGACCAGCATCCCCAGCCGATTGAGTTCGAGCACCACCTGCTTGCCGAAATCGGTGAGGCCATTGTGCTTGGGATCGTCGGTTGCCGAATCCGCCCAGTCGATCGTGCGCGAATGCGTCAGCGTCAGATAGCCCGCGCCGAGCGCGGCATAGGTGCGCAGGATCGACAGATTGCCGTCGATCTGCCCGCCGCCCTCGACCCCCATCATCGAGGCGATCTTGCCCGCGGCATGCGCGCGGCGCACGTCGGCGGCGGTGCGCGCCAAGGCGAAGGTCTCGGGGTAACGCGCGACGATCGACTTCACGAGATCGATCTGTTCCAGCGTCTGCTCGACCTGCTCCTTGCCCGGCAGATCGGCCGAGACATAGACCGACCAGAATTGGCCGCCGAGCATCCCGCGCCGCAATCGCGCGATATCGGTGTCATAGGGCTCGCCCTTGACCTGCGAGAGATCCTTGAGGTCGATCGTCCAGCGCTTGTCGCCCTCGCGGTCGCGCAGCGCCTCGGGCCAGTCGTTATGCCCGTCGATCAGCGGGGTCGCGCGCAGGATGCGGGCGACCCGCGCGGCATAATCCTGCGCCGCCGCCGGGATCGGCAGCAGCGCGACGCACAGAGCGGCGGTCAGCGCCGCAACAGGCGCGCGCCTCACGCAGCGGCCATCGAGCTTGCCTCGGCCGGGGCTTTGCCGGCGCGGCGCTTGCCGTCGTAGATGAATTCGGTGCCGTCGAGGTCGATCAATGGAAATTCGTCCTTTTCCCGCCAGTAATCCTGATTGTGCATCCATTCCGGCTTGTCGCCGCGCACCGGCATCTTATCGAGCCCGCGCATCAGATAGCCGGGGTTGAAATTGCCCGCGTCGATCCACGGCAGCAGCGGCATATCCCTGTCTTCGTCGCGCAATGCGACGTCGACGCGTTTCGCGTTGAGCACGTCCATATGGTTGAGCAGCCGGCAGACGAAATCGCCGAGCATGTCGACCCGCAGCGTCCAGCTCGCGCGGAAATAGCCCATTACCCAGGCGAGGTTGGGCACGCCGGTGAACATCATCCCGCGATAATTGACCGTCTCGTGCCAATCGACCGCGCGGCCGTCGACCGAGAAGGGGATGCCGCCCATCATCGAGAAATGGAATCCGGTCGCGGCGATGATGATATCGGCCTCGATCAAGTCGCCCGATTTGGTGCGGATGCCGGCCTCGGTGAAATGGTCGATCTCGTCGGTGACGACATCGACCTTGCCCGCCGCCACCGCGCGGAACAGATCGCCGTCGGGGACGAACGCCAGCCGCTGCTGCCATACGCGATAGCGCGGGGTGAAATCGGGCTCGAAGCGGAAATCCTCTCCGGCATAGGCGCGGATCAGTGCCTTCAATTCCTCGAACACCACATCGGGCTCGTTCTGGCAGCGCAGTGTGAGCTGATCCTGATCGTGCATCACCTGCGCGCGGACGACGCGGTGGACGGTCGGTTCGTCGATGCCGATCTGGCGCAGCCGGTCGGCGAGCTCGTTCTGGTTGGGTGCGCAGAAGAAATAGGTCGGCGAGCGCTGGAGCATCGTGACATGCGCGGCTTTCTCCGCCAGCGCCGGGACGACGGTGGCCGCGGTTGCGCCCGAGCCGATCACCAGCACGCGCTTGCCGGCATAATCGAGCGCCGGGTCCCATAATTGCGCGTGGAGGAACAGCCCGCGATAATCCGCCCGCCCCGGCCAGTCGGGGATGTACGGCGTTTCGTGGTCGTAATAGCCCTGGCACATCCACAGGAAATTGCAGGTGAAGGAGAGGGTGGCGCCGTCCGCCTTGCGCAACGCGTCGACGTGCCACAGATTTTCCGCGCTCGACCAGCGGCACGCGGTGATGCGGTGGCCGTAGCGAATGTGGCGGTCGATGTGATTCTCCGCGATCACCTCGCCCATATATTTCAATATCTCCGCCCCGCTGGCGATCGGGGCGCCGATCCACGGCTTGAACCTGTAGCCGAAGGTGTAGAGATCCGAATCCGATCGCACGCCGGGATATTTGTGGGTTTCCCACGTCCCGCCGAACGTGTCCTTCGCCTCCAGCACCAGATAGCTTTTCTCCGGGCATTGATCCTGGAGATGGAAAGCCGATCCGATGCCGGAAATGCCGGCGCCGACGATCAGCACGTCGACATGGGTGGGCGCGAGATCGTTCTGCTGCACCGTGCCTCTCCTTTATCTCTAAAGGACAGGCTAGTGTTTATTCGCCCGCGATCAAGGGCGCGCGACCTCGAACGGCAGCGTGTACCCCTCCATCCGCTGGCGGATCAGCTTCTTGTCGATCTTGCCGGTCGCGCCGAGCGGGATTTCGGGGACGAACAGCACGTCGTCGGGCATCCACCATTTGGCGATCTTGCCGTCGAGATAGGCGTTGAGATCGTCCCGGCATGCGTTCGCGCCGGGCTTGAGCTGGCACAAGAGGATCGGCCGCTCGTCCCATTTCGGGTGCGCGACCCCGATCACCGCCGCGAGCGCGACCGCGGGGTGGCCGGTCGCGATATTCTCGATCTCGATCGAGCTGATCCACTCGCCGCCCGATTTCACCACGTCCTTGGCGCGATCGGTGATCTGCATATAGCCCTTGTCGTCGATCGTGGAGACGTCGCCCGTGTCGAAAAAGCCCTCCGCATCGAGCACCTCGCCGCCCTCGCCGCCGAAATAGGAGGCGACGATCGTCGGACCCTTGATCATCAGCCGGCCCGGGGTCTTGCCGTCGTGCGGCAAGCGGTTGCCCGCATCGTCGGTGAGCTTGAGCTCGAGCCCGGCGAGCAGCCGCCCCTGTTTGGTGGCATAATGGACCCGCGCATCCTTATCCATCGCCGCCACCTCGGCCGAGGGCGAGGAAATGGTCGCGAGCGGCGAGGTTTCGGTCATTCCCCAGCCCTGGATCACCTCGACGCCATAATCGTCGCCGAAGGTGCGGATCAGCATCTCGGGCACCGCCGACCCGCCGATCACGACGCGCTTCAGCCCGCCGAGCCCGCGTCCGCTCGATTTGAGATAGTGCAGCACGCCCTGCCAGATCGTCGGCACCGCGGAGGAGAAGGTGATCTCCTCCTCCTCGATCAGATTGACGAGCGATTCGCCGTCCATCCTCTGCCCGGGCAGCACCAGCTTGGCGCCGACCGCAGGGGCGGAATAGACCATCCCCCAGGCGTTGGCGTGGTACATCGGCACGACCATCAGCACATTGTCGCGCGCCGAGAGCGCGAGCGCATCGGCCTGCAAGGTCATCAGCGCGTGGATGAAATTGGAACGGTGCGCGTAGAGCACGCCCTTGGGATTGCCCGTCGTCCCCGAGGTGTAGCAGAGGCCGCAGGCGGTATTCTCGTCGAACCCGCCCCAGGCGAACTCGGCCGGCTCGCCCGCGATCCAGCTTTCGAAGGCGGTTGCTGCGTAATCGGTCTTGGGCAGATCGGCGGCGTCGCACAGGAAGATGACGCGCTCGATCGTCGGCGCTTGCGGGAGAAGCTGGCCGACCAGCTCGGCGCAGCTCGGATCGGCGAACAGGATGCGATCCCCGGCGTGGTTGGCGATATAGGCGATCTGCTCGAGGAACAGCCGCGGGTTAAGCGTGTGGAGCACCGCGCCCATGTTCGCCGCGCCATACCAGACCGCGAGATGGCGGGCGGAATTCCACCCCATCGTCGCGACGCGATCGCCGGGGCGGATGCCGGCACGTGCAAGGCCGCTCGATACGCGCTTGGCGGCGGTGTGGAGCGCGGCATAATTGTCGCGCGTTACGACGCCATTGGCATCGCGCGACACGATCTCGCGCGCGCCATGCCACGTCGCCGCGTGATCGAGGAACTTATCGACCGTCAGCGCGCCATGCTGCATCAACCCGAGCATTCGTGACCTCTCCTCATTCTCGCTTTGCCGCGAGAATAGGGGAAGTGTGCGTTATGCGAAAGCCCTGAAACTTAGGTTACGAAGTATTTAGCCGATCCAATACCAGATGCCAGCGCGCCACCCGGTGAGCGGGATATGCGCCCATGTCGCGACCAGCCACACGACCAGCCCGCCGGCAAGCGCGTGCATCCCGAACCCGCCGAAGCGCGCGCGGCCGGCGGCGATCGCGGCGAACGGCCAATAGCTCGTGCGTTCTTGCCAGACGCGCCAGAAATCGGGCTGGAGCGTCGCCTTCTTCCGGTCCTGGAAGGCGGCGCCGACCAAAGCGAGAATGATGATCGCGATCGCGACGATGATGTTGGACGGTTCGGGATAGACCAGGATGTGCGCCGCGCCCCACAAGGCGAAGGCCCACATCATCGGGTGACGCGTCACCGCGAAGACGCCGCGCGCCGCGGGCACCTCGCCGGTCGCGGCCTGCGGCAGCGCCGGGTTGCGGATCAGCGATCCCATCAGGAGGATGCTGGCGATCAGCATCACCGCGGTCGCGATCGCCCAGGAGAGGTCGCCCGCGATCCACAAGGGCGCGCCGGGCGGGGCGGCGCGATAGGCGATAATCAGCCAGATCAATGTCGCAAAGGCGACGAGGCTGTAGAGCGCGAGAAATCCGCGCTCGCCGAGGCGCGCGACGAGCGGCGCGCGCAGCGGATGCGACAACAGGAAATGCGTCCCGACGAATGCGGCCGCCGCCGCCAGCACATTGCCCATCGCATCCTCCAATCGTCGTGGGGGGGGGGGGGGGGGCGGCGCGCGACACACCACA
>NZ_JANFAU010000016.1 GCF_026130605.1 Sphingomonas lycopersici
TCGAGGTTATGCCCGTCGATCGGCCCGACATAATAAAAGCCGAGCTCCTCGAACAAGGTGCCGCCCATCGTCATCCCGCGCGCGAATTCGTCGGTCTTGCGCGCGGCATTGTGGAACGGGCGCGGCAATTTGCGCGCGATCCGCTTCATCACGTCGCGCAGCGACAAAAACTCGCGGCTCGACACGATCCGCGACAGATAGGCCGAAAGCCCGCCGACCGGCGGCGCGATCGACATGTCATTGTCGTTCAAGATCACGATCAGCCGGTTGCCCGCCGCCGCGGCGTTGTTCATCGCCTCATAGGCCATCCCCGCCGACATCGCGCCGTCGCCGATCACCGCGATCGCCTTGCCCGGCGTATCGGCGAGCTTGTTGGCGATCGCAAAGCCCAGCGCGGCCGAGATCGAGGTCGAGGAATGCGCCGCGCCGAACGGGTCGTACTCGCTCTCGCTGCGCTTGGTGAAGCCCGAAAGCCCGCCGCCCTGGCGAAGCGTGCGAATCCGATCGCGCCGCCCGGTCAGGATCTTGTGCGGATAGCATTGATGCCCGACGTCCCAGATCAGCCGGTCGCGCGGGGTGTCGAACACATAATGCAGCGCCACCGTCAGCTCGACCACCCCCAGACCCGAGCCGAGATGCCCCCCGGTCTGGCCCACCGCCGAAATCGTCTCCGCGCGCAGCTCGTCCGCCACCTCGCGCAACCGCTCAGGCGGCAAACGACGCAGCGCCAACGGATCGGCTATCGTGTCAAGCAATGGCGTGTGGGGGAGGTCGCTCATGCGAGCGTCCTACTCCAGCCGAAAACCGCTGTCGATTGCGACGGTTCGATCAGTTCACCGGTTGCGCGCATATCGCGCAGGTGCCGCGCACCTCGATCACCGGACGTTCCGGGACAAAACCAACGCCTTCCGCCGCGCGGCGCACCGCCTGGGTCAATTTGTCGTCGTCGAGATGCGTCGTCTGCCCGCAAACGTCGCACACCAGGAAAATGCAATCGTGGCGGCAATCGGGGTGCGCGTTGGCGACATAGGCATTGGCGCTTTCCACCCGCCGCGCGAGATTCGCGCCGACGAACAGATCGAGGATGCGGTAGACGCTGTTGGCGGCGATCCGCCGCCCCTCGCGCTTCGACACCGCATCGGCGATGTCATAGGCCGAGGCCGGCTTGTCGAACCCGGCGAGCGCGCCGAACACGCTGGCGCGCATCGCGGTCCATTGCTCGCCCGACCGCTCCAGCGTCTGCTGCGCGGCGCGCGCGAGATCGTCGCCCTGCGGCTCGTGATGATCGTGGTGGGCGTGAGCGGCCATAACCTAAATCTAGGCCTCGCGAGGCCCCGCGACAACCCGGCGGGTGTCAGTTCTCGGCGCGGCGGTTGAGATCGTGACCGAACGCAAGGATGCCGACCCCGATCACCGTCCACAAAGCTTCGGCATGGCTGCCGTCGTGCGGCAGCGTCATCGCGCCGGCCATGATGCCGAGCCCCAGGCTGCCCATCGCCAGCGGCATCAGATAGCCGTGGTGGAGCACCCCGCGGCCCAGCGCCACCGCGCCGAGAATGATCGCCAGCGTCAGCCCGACCTCGTGAAAGATCGGGTTGCCGAGCATCCCGCCGACCGTCGACAGCATCGCCACCAGCACCGCGCTGGCGAGGCAATGCACCACGCACAGCCCGGACAGCATGATTGCCATCCGATCGAGCGCCCCCATCGGGCCAAGGCGAGTCGTGCTTCCCATTCGTCGCGCGATGTAGCGCGCCTGACGGCATGTTACAATATCACATCGTCAATTTTCCTTCGCCGGCCCGCCTTCGCTTGGCACAAAGGGCGGGCTGGGCTAGGCGCGGCGGGTCTTTTTCCTCATCGAATACGTTCAAGGGCGGCCCATGCTGCAACCTACCCCCGGCTATGTTTCGACCGCCCGCCCCGCCACGCTGGCGCGCTGGCTGTGGTGCGTCGCGGCGCTGATCGTCACGATGGTGGTGGTCGGCGGGATCACGCGGCTCACCGAATCCGGGCTGTCGATCACCCAGTGGAAGCCGATCAGCGGGATCATCCCCCCACTCAACGACGCGCAATGGCAGGCCGAGTTCGCGGGCTACCAGCGCATCCCCGAATATCAGCAGCTCAACCGCGGGATGACGCTCGCCGGGTTCAAGGCGATCTTCTTCTGGGAATATATCCACCGCGTGCTGGGCCGCGTGATCGGGCTCGCCTTCGCGCTGCCCTTGCTCTGGTTCGTGGTGAAGCGCCGCGTACCGCGCGGCTATGGCTGGCGACTCACCGGGATTCTCGCGCTGGGCGGGCTGCAGGGCGCGATCGGCTGGTGGATGGTCAGCTCCGGCCTGTCGGTGCGCACCGACGTGAGCCATATCCGCCTCGCGGTCCATCTGATGACCGCGCTCGTGATCCTGGCGGCGATCGTATGGACCGCGCTCGATCTCAACGATCTCGCGCATAATCCGCTGGCGCGCCCGGCACGGCTGCGCCCGATCGCGATCATTGCCCTGCTGCTGCTCGCCGCGCAGATCACCTTCGGCGCCTTCACCGCCGGGCTCGACGCGGGTTACGCCTTTGCCAGCTGGCCGCTGATGGGCGACGCTTTCTTTCCGCCCGAGGTGCCGATGCTGACCCCGGCGTGGATCAATGCGGTCGACAATCCGATCGTCGTCCAGTTCATCCACCGCTGGCTCGCCTTCGTCGCCGCGGGCGCGCTGTTCATCCTCGCCCTGCGCGCCGGGCGCGGGACGGGCACCGCGGTCGTGCTGCTGGTGGTGCTGCAGGTCTCGCTCGGCATCGCGACGCTGCTGACCGGGGTGCAGATCGGCGTCGCGGTCGCGCATCAGGCCAATGCCGCGCTGCTGCTGATCGCCACCGTCGCCGCGGCGCATGTGATCGGCGCGCGGCGCCGGTGACCGCCACTATCGCGATCGTCCAGGTCACCTGCCCCGATCGCGACACCGCCGAATCGATCGCGCGGACCTTGCTCGCGGAACGGCTGATCGCCTGCGCCAATATCCTCGACTGCCGTTCGGTCTATCGCTGGCAGGGCGCGATCGAACAGGGCGACGAGGTGGCGATGCAGCTCAAGACGCTCCCC
This sequence comes from Sphingomonas lycopersici, assembly GCF_026130605.1. Taxonomy (GTDB): domain Bacteria; phylum Pseudomonadota; class Alphaproteobacteria; order Sphingomonadales; family Sphingomonadaceae; genus Sphingomonas; species Sphingomonas lycopersici. The sequence continues at coordinate 3,098 of NZ_JANFAU010000016.1, forward strand.
GCGCGGATCGATGCGGCGGCGGCGCGAATCGCCGCGCTCCACCCTTATGATCTTGCCGCGATCGAGCATTGGCCGGCGACCGCCACCCCCGCGGTCGCCGCGTGGGTCGCCGAAGCGGTATTATAATACCCGTCAGGAACCGCGCGGAAATCTTGACTTTCCGCCGGCCCTCCCGCATTGGCCGCGCGTCGGCGCCGTGCCCCGCGGGTGCGGCGTCCTTTCGTTTTGATGAGGTCGAACAGCCATGAAGGCGCTGATGAAGACCACCAAGTCGGCCAAGCCGCATGAGGTGGAGAAGAAGTGGCATATCGTCGATGCCGACGGCCTGGTGGTCGGTCGCGCGGCGGTGGTGATCGCCAATGTCCTGCGCGGCAAGCACAAGCCGAGCTTCACCCCGCACGTCGATTGCGGTGACAATGTCATCGTGATCAACGCCGACAAGATCCGTTTCACCGGCAACAAGCTGGCAGACAAGGTCTATTACAAGCACACCGGCTATGCCGGCGGCATCAAGGGCGTCACCGCCGGCAAGGTGCTGGAAGGCCGCTTCCCCGAGCGCGTGCTCGAAAAGGCCGTCGAGCGCATGATCCCGCGCGGCCCGCTCGGCCGTCAGCAGATGCGCAACCTGCGCATCTTCAAGGGCAGCGAGCATCCGCATGCCGCGCAGAACCCCGAGCCGCTCGACATCGCGGCGATGAACCGCAAGAACAAGGTGGGCGCATAATGTCCGACAATCGCCAGTCCCTCGCCGACCTCGGCGCCGCGCTCAACCAGCAGCGCGAGGCGGCCGTCACCGCTTCGGAAGACAAGGCCGAAGCCTATCTCGCCGGCCAGATCGACGAGCCGGTCCAGCGCGCCCCGCTGCGTGCGCAGGAGCTCGACAAGTTCGGCCGCGCCTATGCGACCGGTCGCCGCAAGGACGCCGTCGCCCGCGTGTGGCTCAAGCCTGGCACCGGCAAGATCACGATCAACGGCCGTGATCAGGAAATCTATTTCGCGCGTCCGACGCTGCGTCTCGTCATCAACCAGGTGTTCGGGATCACCGAGCGCGAAGGCCAGTATGACGTGATCTGCTCGGTCAAGGGCGGCGGGCTTTCGGGTCAGGCCGGCGCGGTCAAGCACGGCATCAGCCAGGCGCTGACCAAGTATGAGCCGGCGCTGCGTTCGCCGGTCAAGGCCGCCGGCTTCCTCACCCGCGACAGCCGCGCGGTGGAGCGTAAGAAGTACGGCCGCGCCAAGGCACGTCGTAGCTTCCAGTTCTCGAAGCGCTAATCCGCCTTCGGCGACAACGAATTGGGGCGGTCCGGCAACGGGTCGCCCTTTTTCGTGTCCGGTGGGGGGAACCGGTCGACACAGGCACCACCGTAGCCCCGGCCCCTTCGACTGCCTGCCTTGGCAGGCAGGCGCTCAGGACAGGCTTGAGCCGGGGTCCATCGGGAGGCAGGCGCTGGACAAGAGGCTCTAGCCGCAGGGCGTGCGGCACAATGGACTTCGGCTCAAGGCCCGGGTGACGAGGGGAAATTTACAGTCGGTCAGGCTATGTACAGCCTCGCCATTACAGGGTCCGCGCGCCTTCCCCTGCTCTCCCGGCCGCCCCCATGCCCGATCTCGCCCACTTTACCCCGCACCTCCCCACCTTCGCGCTCCTGCTCGGCGTCGTCGTCCTCGCCGGGATGCTGCGCCGCGTCCCGATCGTCGGGCGCGTCGTGAACCTCGCGATCCTGCTCGGCCTCGTCTTCGTGCTGGCGATGCTGGTCGACGAGCGCGGGCGGATGGACCCGCATGTCGGGCGCTTCATGCGCGCATTCGATTCGTCGGCCGAGGAGGTGACCGGCAAGGAAACCCGCGTCCGCATGTCGCGCGACGGGCATTTCTGGGTCACCGCCCGTTTCGGCGGCACGACGCGGCGGATGCTGGTCGATAGCGGCGCGACGATCACCGCTTTGTCCGCCGACAGCGCGACCGAGGCCGGGCTCGATGTCGAGCAGCCCGATTTCCCGGTGCTGCTGCGCACCGCCAACGGCACGATTCACGCGCAGACCGCCACCGTCGACGAATTGCAGCTCGGCAATGTCGTCGCCCGCGACCTGCCGGTGGTCGTCTCGCCGTCGTTCGGCAATGTCGACGTTTTGGGGATGAACTTCCTCTCGCGGTTGCAATCGTGGCGGGTCGAGGGCGACACGCTCGTGCTCGTCCCGCATCACCCGCAGCGCGCCGCGGTCGCTACATCCTGACCACCCGCGCGCACAGCCGCTCCGCCTCGCGCTCGTCGTGGGTGACGAGCAGCAGCGGCAGCCCGCTGTCGTCGCGCACCCGCTCGATCAGCCGCATCGCTTCCTCGCGCCGCAGCGCGTCGAGCGACGACAAGGGCTCGTCGAGCAGCAGGAATTCGGGATCGGACAGCAACGCCCGACCGATTGCCACGCGCCGCGCTTCGCCCCCCGACAAGGCGCGCGGCCAGCGATCGAGCAGATGCGCGATATCGAGCGAGGCGGCGATCGTCGCCAGCCGCGCCGCATCCTTCGCGCCGTAGAGCAGGTTGCGCCGCACATCGAGATGCAGGAATAGCCGCGCGTCCTGAAAGACATAGCCGGCGCGGCGATGATGCGCCGGCACCTCCACCCGCGCCGCGCGATCGGTCAGCACGCGTCCGCCGACACGGACATGCCCGCGATCGGGGCGCAGCAGCCCGGCGATCATGTCGAGCACGCTGGTCTTGCCGACGCCCGACGGGCCGACCAGCGCCACCGCCTGTTCTTCCGCGACGAAGGCGGTGGCGACCAAGGCATCGCCGCGGCGCAGCGTCACGTCGATATCAAAGGACATGCACGCCCCGCCCGGCGCGGCGCGCCAGCCATTCCGAGACGAGCAGCGCGACCAGGCTGATCGCGACCGAGATCGCCGCCAGCCGCCACACCAGATCCTCCCCGCCCGGCCGCTGGAGCGCGGCATAGATGGCGAGCGGCAGCGTTTCGGTCTCGCCCGGCACGTTGGAGACGAAGGTGATCGTCGCGCCGAATTCCCCCAGCGCGCGCGCAAAGGCGAGCGTCGCCCCGGCGAGCACGCCCGGCCAGCACAAGGGCAAGGTGATCGTGCGGAAGGTCCGCCAGCGCCCCGCGCCCAGCGTCCGGGCCGCATCCTCGAGCCGCCGGTCGACCGACTCCAGCGACAGCCGGATCGCGCGCACCGCGAGCGGCAAGGCCATCACCGCCGCCGCCAGCGCCGCGCCGGTCCAGCGGAACAGCAGGGTCACCCCGAACCAGCGTTCGAGCGGCCCCCCGATCGGCCCCGCCGGCGCGAAGGCGATCAGCAGCACCCAGCCGGTCACCACCGGCGGCACCACCAACGGCAGATGGATCAGCGCATCGAGCAAGGTCCGCCCCGGAAACCGCCCGCGCGCCAGCGCGTAAGCGAGCAGGAAGGCGACCGGCAGCACCGCCAGCGTCCCTACCCCGCCGACCAGCAGCGACAGCCGCACGATCGACCAGACGCTCTCCACCGTCAGGGCCGCGTGAAACCGAAGCGGGCGAAGATCGCGTGGCCGCGCGCACTCAGCAGGAAGCGGCGAAAGCCCTCCGCCGCCGGGTTACGCGACGCCGCGAGCCGCGCGACCGGATAACGGATCGGCGGGTGGCTCGATGCCGGGAACATGCCGGCGACGCGCACCTTCGTCGATGCCGCGGCGTCGGTTGCATAGACGATCCCGAACGGCGCAGCGCCACGCTCGACCAGCGCCAGCGCCGCGCGGACATTCTCCGCACGCACCATTTTGGGCGCGATCGCCTGCCACGCGCCGAGCTTCTCGAGCGCCGCCTGGCCGTATTTGCCTGCCGGCACCGCCGCCGGATCGGCCATCGCCACCGCGCCGCGCGCCAGCGTCGCGCCGAGCGTCCGCACCGTCAGCCGCGTCCGTCCGCTCGCCGGCTCGACCACCACCAATCGGTTGCCGACCAGATCGGCGCGCGTCCCCTGGGCCAGCAGGCCCTTCGCAGCGAGCGCGTCCATCCATTCCTCGTCGGCGGAGACGAACAGATCGGCCGGGGCGCCCGCGATCGCCTGCCGCGCGAGCGCGGAGGAGGCGGCGAAGGAGATCGTCGGCCGCTGATGCCCGGCGCTCGCCCAGACATCCGCGGCGGCGTTCATCGATTCCTGCAACGAGGCGGCGGCGAGGACCAAAGGCGCGCGCTCCTGCGCGGCGGCGGGGATAGCGAGGAGCGCGAGGACAAGGGCGATCAAAGTGCGCACGCATTGCTTCTCCCAACCGTCACCCCGGCCTCTGTCCTGAGCGCCTGCCTGCCAAGGCAGGCAGTCGAAGGGGCCGGGGTAACGGGGAGGCTCACCCGTCATTGGCTCAATGACGGGGAGAACATCACCCCTCGTCGCCCATCCGCAGCGCGGCGATGAAGGCTTCCTGCGGAATCTGCACCGACCCGTATTCGCGCATCCGCTTCTTACCTTCCTTCTGCTTCTCGAGCAGCTTGCGCTTACGCGTGATATCGCCGCCATAGCATTTGGCGGTGACGTCCTTGCGCAGCGCGGCGATCGTCTCGCGCGCGATCACCTTGCCGCCGATCGCCGCCTGGATCGGGATCTTGAACAGATGCCGCGGGATCAGATCCTTGAGCCGCTCGCACATTCCACGCCCACGCGTCTCGGCCGAGGCGCGGTGGACGATCATGCTCAGCGCGTCGACCGGCTCGGCATTGACCAGGATCGACATCTTGACAAGGTCCCCCTCGCGATAGCCGATCTGGTGATAGTCGAAGCTGGCATAGCCGCGGCTGATCGACTTCAGGCGGTCGTAGAAATCGAACACCACTTCGTTGAGCGGCAATTCGTAGCGCAATTGCGCGCGTCCGCCGACATAAGTGAGGTCCTTCTGGATCCCGCGCCGGTCCTGGCACAATTTGAGGATCGAGCCGAGATATTCGTCGGGCACGTAGATCGTCGCGTCGATCCACGGCTCGCTGATCGTCTCGATCTTGTTGGGATCGGGCATGTCGGCCGGGTTGTGCAGCTCGATATGCCCGCCGCCGTGGGTCAGCTCGATCTGATAGACCACACTCGGCGCGGTGGTGATGAGATCGAGGTCGTATTCGCGGGTCAGCCGCTCCTGGATGATCTCCAGATGCAGCAGCCCGAGGAAGCCGCAGCGGAAACCGAACCCCAAAGCCGCCGAGGTTTCCATCTCGAAGCTGAACGAGGCGTCGTTGAGCCTGAGCTTGCTGATCGATTCGCGCAATTTCTCGAAGTCGTTGGCGTCGACCGGGAACAGCCCGCAGAACACCACCGGCTGGACTTCCTTGAACCCCGGCAACGCCTCGGTCGCGGGGCGCTTGGCGTCGGTCAGCGTGTCGCCGACGCGCGCCTGCGCGACATCCTTGATCTGCGCGGTGATGAAGCCGATCTCGCCCGGGCCGAGATCGGTCAGTTGCTCGATCTTAGGGCGGAAGCAGCCGACGCGATCGACCAGATGCTGCGTCCCCGCCTGCATGAAGGTCACCTGCTGCCCCTTGCGCAGCGTGCCGTCGACGACGCGGACGAGGATCACCACCCCGAGATACGGGTCGTACCAGCTATCGACCAGCATCGCCTTCAACGGCGCGGCGGGATCGCCCTTGGGCGCCGGGATGCGCTCGACCACCGCGTCGAGGATCTCGTCGATCCCGATCCCCGATTTGGCCGAGGCGAGGATCGCGTTGGAGGCGTCGAGACCGATGATATCCTCGATCTCGTGGCGCACCTTTTCGGGCTCGGCGGCGGGGAGGTCGATCTTGTTGATCACCGGCACGATTTCGTGATCGTGCTCGATCGACTGATAGACGTTGGCGAGCGTCTGCGCCTCGACCCCCTGCGCCGCATCGACCACCAGCAGCGCGCCCTCGCACGCGGCGAGGCTGCGCGACACTTCATAAGCGAAATCGACGTGGCCCGGCGTGTCCATCAGGTTGAGGACATGCCCCTTCCACTCGAGGCGCACGGTCTGCGCCTTGATCGTGATGCCGCGCTCCTTCTCGATCTCCATATTGTCGAGCACCTGCGCGGACATCTCGCGCTCGGAGAGCCCGCCGGTGCGCTGGATCAACCGATCGGCCAGTGTCGACTTGCCGTGATCGATGTGCGCGATGATCGAGAAGTTGCGGATACGGTCAAGCGGGGTGGTCATGATGACTGCGCCTCTACGGGCTGGCGCAACCTGCGTCAAAGGCGGCGCTGGCAACACAAGAGGGCTGGTGTTAAGCCTATGGGAACATTACGGGTCGCATGGTTCTGACTCGCGCCGGGAGGCGCTGTACAGGGGGTTCGAAATGCTGAGGAATTTTGCGTTGGTTGCCGCCGCGTCGGCAATCGCTTTGCTTGCGTCGTCGGCCGATGCGCAAAAGCTTGCCAAGCCGTCCGCCGGCCAGCGGCTGCAGGACCAGACCGCCAGCGACGTGCCGCATTGCACCCGCAAGCTCGGCACGCTCTCGATCGTCGACGGCGACGATCCCCGGCCGTGGACGCAATATAGCCTCGCCCCGCCCTCCAAGCTGCTCAAGGTGCTGGTGCAGCGTTCGGGCTGCTTCAACCTCGTCGATCGCGGCAGCGGGCTTCAGGCGGCGCAGCGCGAGCGTGACATCGGCGCCGATCTCGGCCTGCAGCGCCGCTCGAACGTCGGCCAGGGCCAGATCAAGGCCGCCGATTACGTGCTGGTCGCGGAAATCCAGGGCGCCAATTCGAACGTTTCCGGCGGCGGCGGCGGGGCCGGCATCGGCGGGCTGGTCGGCGGCCGCTTCGGCGGACTGCTCGGCGCGATCGGCAGCAAGAAGATGGAAGCGAACACCATCCTCTCGCTCACCAACGTGCGCACCACCGAGACGATCGCCACCCAGGAGGGCTATGCCGCCAAGAACAACCTGACCTTCGGCGCGGGCGGCGGCGTCGGGTTCCTCGGCGGCGCGGTCGGCGCGGTCGGTGGCGGCTATGACAATACCGATATCGGCCGGATCGTGACCTTGTCGTTCATCCAGGCCTATTCGAAGATGGTCACCGGGCTCGGGCTGATCCAGCCGGGGCAGCAAGGCACCGCCGAGGCCGCGCCGGCCAAGACCTTCACCGCGCAGGCCCCGCTCGCGCTGCGCGCCAGCGCGCTCGCCACCGCGAAGACGATCCGTACCCTGCCCGCGGGCGCGATCGTCTATCCCACCGGCAACAAGAACGGCCTGTGGTGGGAAGTCGCCGACGAGAACGACAATGTCGGCTGGGTGCTCAACACCAAGCTCGCACCGTCGAAGTAACACGGCAAACAGGCCCGGCGCGTCGATCGGCGCGCTGGGCCGTGTTTCTCCGTTAAAGCGTCGACAGGCTCAGCCCGAACGGTGGCGAGCTAAACGCAGTTTAATTGAGGTAATCTTAGGCCGCACGCGCCATCTCGATCGCGGCGAGCGCATTGGCATAGCGCGCCTCGCCTTCGCCGCGCACCATCACCCACGGCACCCCGCGCCGATCGAGCTCCTCGCGCGACAGATCGAAGAATCGCCGCCGCGCCTCGGCCGTACCGAACATCCGCGTGCCGTCCTCGACCCACGGCAGGTCGATATCGAACAGTAGATAGAGATCGGCGGTATTCTCCCATCGCGCGAACCACGGGTCGCGCCGCCCGAACATCATGTCCGCCCATACCGCGCTCATCAGCGCATCGGTGTCGACGATCACCGGCCAGCGCCCCGCCGCGACCGCCGCGCGGACGCTGAGATCCTGGGTATGCGCGATCATCACCAGATCCGACATGGTGAGATCGATGCCGTAGCGCTCGCAATAGGTGCGGCCGAATTCGGTGATCACCGGGCTGCCGAAATGCGCCGCGAGCCGGGTCGACATCGTCGACTTGCCGGTGCTTTCCGGGCCGTGGAGACAGATGGTGCGCAACGTCATGCCGCGAGCGCCGCCACCGGGCGATGCTCGGCGCGCCGCCAGTCGATCAGCCCCCACACCGCCAGCGCCAGATAGATCACGTACAACCCCGCGAAGAGATAGAGTCCCTTGAGCGCGTACATCGGCACCGAGGCGAGGTCCACCGCGATCCAGATCGCCCAATTCTCGATTCGCCGCCGCGCCATCAGCACCTGCCCCGCGACGCTCGCAGCGGCGATCCCGGCGTCCCACCACGGATAGGCCGCATTGGTGAAACGGTGCATCGCCGCGCCCCACAGCAAGGTCGCGACCGCCCAGCCGATCGCCCAGCCGGCACGCGCGGCATTGCTCATCCGCTCGACCGCCACCTCCCCGAGCCGGTGCCGCGCGCGCATCCAGTTCGCCCAGCCGTAAAGATTGGCGGCGACGAAGAAGCCCTGGAGCATCGCGTCGCTGTACAGCCGCGCCTCGAACACCACGACACCGAGCAGCACCACCGACCCGATCGCGGTGGGAAAGGTCCACACATTGCGCCGCGCGGCGAGCGCGACGCACGCCACCCCCAGCACCGTCGCGATCCATTCGAGCATCGACATCGCCGCCGTCGATAAGCGGCTTGCCCTCCCCCGCCAAGCGGTTAGCTTGGCCGGCCTGAGGAGAAACGCCATATGCGCCACGTCGCCGTGATCGGGTCCGGCCCCGCCGGTTACTATACCGCGGAAGCCTGCCAGAAGGCGTTCGGAGACGAGGTGAGGGTCGACATTATCGATCGCCTTCCCGTACCTTACGGGCTGATCCGCAGCGGCGTGGCGCCCGATCACCAGTCGATCAAGGCGGTGTCGAAACGCTATGAAGCGACCGCGCTCAGCGACAATGTGCGCTTCGTCGGCAATGTCATGATCGGGCGCGACATCTCGATCCCCGAACTGGTCGAACGTTATGACGCGGTGGTGCTGGCGACCGGCGCGCCGCACGATCGCGCGCTCGGCATCCCGGGCGACGACCTGCCGGGCGTGATCGGGTCGGCGGCATTCGTCGGCTGGTATAACGGCCATCCCGATTTCGCCGATCTCGCGCCGGTGCTCGACGGGCCCGGCGCGGTGATCGTCGGCGCGGGCAACGTCGCGCTCGATGTCGCGCGCATCCTTGCCAAGACCGGGGACGAATTCGCCGGATCGGATATCGTCGCCGGTGCGCTCGCCGCACTCGGCGAGCATCGCATCGGGCGAGTGACGATCCTCGCGCGCCGCGGGCCGCACGAGATCGCGATGACCCCGAAGGAATTGGGCGAACTCGGCCACCTCGCGCGCGCCACCGCGCGGGTCGACCCGGCCGATCTGCCCCCGGTGGAGGCCGATGCCGCGCTCGACCCGGGGCTGCGCAAATCGGTCACCCATTTGCGCGCCTTCGCCGAAAATACCGCCGACGCGCCGATCACGATCGATTTCGATTTCTTCGCGATGCCGGTCGCGATCGAGGGCGACGGCAAGGTCGAACGCGTGGTGGTGGAGCGTACCGAGCTCGATTCGACCGGCCGCGCGACCGGCACCGGCGAGACCTACACGATCCCCGCCGGGCTGGTGGTGAGTTGCATCGGCTATCGCACCCCGCCGCTCGAGGGTGTGCCGTACGACGCGAAGCTCGGCCGATTCGCCAACGAGGAGGGCCGAATCGGTCCCGGCCTTTATGCGGTAGGCTGGGCGCGGCGCGGCCCGACCGGCACGATCGGCACCAACCGACCCGACGGCTTCATGATCGCCGACCATATCGCCGCCGACACGACGGGCGACAGCGGCAAACAGGGCCGCGCCGCGCTCGATGCGCTGCTCGCCGCGCGCAAGGTTGATGTCGTCACCTTCCGCGACTGGCAAGGGATCGAGCGCGCCGAAATCGCCAATGCGCGCGCCGGCGCGCCGCGCGAGAAATTCACCTCGCTCGAGGCGATGCTCGCCGCGCGCGACCCGGCATGAACAGCGCGCTTGCCGAGCGAGAAAGAGCGCTTGCGCGGGGCGAAAGTGCTGGCTATAGGCGCGCCTCCAGCGACCGGTAGGCCCCCGAAAACGGCCGACGACCGGTACTCCGTCGGGGAGTAGCTCAGCCTGGTAGAGCACTGTCTTCGGGAGGCAGGGGCCGGAGGTTCGAATCCTCTCTCCCCGACCATTTTCCAGCATCGGGACGGAAAGCCGCGGGAACGCCGCCTTTCATGCGCGCTGCTGCGAGTCGGATGCGCGAAACGCGATCGAGGCGATCGCCGCTGGTCCAGCCAATATCGATGAAGCGTGTGCCCCGTCCGGCGACGGTGACGGCGCATTAACCTCCGCTGATTAAAGCGGATGGCATGAAAATCATCCCGGCCCTCGCTCTTGCTGCGCTTATCTCGACCACCGCCGCCTGCGGGGGTTCCGACCCCGCCGGTTCCGCGGGTACGACCGCGGTCGCCGCGCCAAAAGCGACGCCACCCGGCCAGGACAAGCAAACGTCGACTCCGACGCCGACCCCCACACCGACACCGACGCCGACCCCCACGCCAGCACCGACGCCGACACCGGCGCCGTCGACCTCCACCTCCACGACTCCGGTCAGCGCGGCAGAGTGGACGGCGCTATTGAAGGCGGCGACGCCGGGCAGCACGATCGACCTCGGCAACCGGCCCGTGACGTTCGCGCGCTATCGCGGGTTGGCCAATGTCACGATCCGGGGCGGCGTGTTCGGCTTCATCACGCTCGATCAATGGCAGAACGTCACTTTCTCCGGCACACGGTTCGAGGCGCGTCCGGAGGACGATCCCAATGCGCCGCTGATCATCGCCTATCAGCCCAACGGCCTGCATTTCGACGCGACGACCTTTGTCGGCGCGCTGAACTCGGCCGGGCAGCTCGGCTATGGCTCGATCAGCGTGCGCGCGGGGAACAACGTCACCATCGCCCATTCGAGCTTCCACGATATGAACAATTCGCTCGGCTTCATCCGCACCACCAACGTGCAGGTGACCGACAATAGCTTCGCCTATATCCGCGAGGGGATACAGATCGTCGGCGCCACCAATGTCGTCGTGGCGCGCAACACCTTCGGCCCCTACCGCCCGGCGCCGGGCGATCACGCCGACGGCATCCAGTTTTTCACCACCGGATTGACGCTGGCCGACGACCACGGCGCGCGCAACGTGTTGATCGAGGACAATCTCTTCGATCCGGGCGAAGGATATCGCGCGCAGGGTGTTTTCATCGGCGACGAAATCAATCTCGCGGCACAGGGCCGCGGCCATTCGGATATCACCGTCCGCAACAACGCCCTGATCGGTACTGGCTGGCACGGCATCAGCGCGGGGACGGCGATTCCGAACCTGCTGATCGAGAACAACAAGCTGCTGATCCGGCTCGGTGCGGACGGCGTGACCGATAATTGGATCCTGGTGAAGGCCGGCGGCGGCATCGTCCGCAACAATTACGCCGGAAGCATCACCCTCGCGCCCGATGTGACGGCGAGCGGCAATACCTCGGTCAAACGCGCGGCGACCGCGTCGGAGATCACCAATGCGATGACCGTGCTCGCGCAATGGGTTCAGGCCGCGCTGGCCGCGCTGTAACCGCATCGGTTCGGCGCGCGCCGGCATCGGCTGGTGGGCGCCGAGCGCGGGCTGAGCCTATCACCGATTGACACCACCCCTGCCCGCTCGATATAGTATCAATTGCAACTATATGGAGCGCTCGGCGCCGTGGACGACGCACATTCTCCGGGCCGGACCGATGCGGCCGGCGGCTATCTCCCCGGCTTCGGCAACCACGTATCGACCGAGGCGGTCGCGGGTGCGCTGCCGATCGGGCGGAATTCGCCGCAGCGCGTGCCCTTCGGCCTCTATGCCGAGCAACTCTCCGGCACCGCCTTCACCGCGCCGCGTCACGACAATCGTCGCTCGTGGCTCTATCGCCTGCGCCCGTCGGCCAACCATGCCGCCTATCGCCGCTATTCCGGCGGCGCCGCGTTGCGCAGCGCGCCGTTCGACGAGGTTGCGCTCTCGCCCAACCGGCTGCGCTGGGATCCGCTGCCGATCCCGCCAGCGCCGACGGATTTCGTCGACGGCCTCGTCACTTACGGCGGCAACGGCGATGTCGGCGCGGCGATCGGGGTCGGCATCCATCTGTATGCCGCCAATCGCTCGATGGAGCGCCGCGCGTTTTTCTCGGCCGATGGCGAATTGCTGATCGTCCCCCAGCAGGGGCGGCTGTCGATCGTTACCGAGCTGGGGCTGATCGAGATCGAGCCGCAACAGATCGCGCTGATGCCGCGTGGGGTGCGCTTCCGCGTCGCGATCGAGGGGCCGAGCCGCGGCTATGTCTGCGAGAATTACGGCGCGGCATTCAGGCTGCCCGATCTCGGCCCGATCGGCGCCAACGGCCTCGCCAACCCGCGCGATTTCGAAACCCCGCGCGCGCATTTCGAGGATCGCGACGAGCCGACCGAGCTGATCCAGAAATTCCAGGGCGGGCTGTGGACGACGACGCTCGATCATTCGCCGTTCGACGTGGTGGCGTGGCACGGCAATCTCGCACCATGCCGCTACGATCTGCGGCGGTTCAATACGATCAACACCGTCAGCTTCGATCATCCCGATCCGTCGATCTTCACCGTGCTGACCAGCCCGAGCGACACCCCGGGCACCGCCAATTGCGATTTCGTGATCTTCCCGCCGCGCTGGATGGTGGCGGAGGGCACGTTCCGTCCGCCGTGGTTCCACCGCAACGTGATGAGCGAGTTCATGGGGCTGGTCCACGGCGCCTATGACGCGAAGGAGGGCGGCGGCTTCGCCCCCGGCGGCGCCTCGCTGCACAACCAGATGAGCGCGCACGGCCCCGATCGCGCGACCTATGAGAAAGCGATCGCCGCCGATCTCGCCCCGCACAAGATCGACGATACGATGGCCTTCATGTTCGAGACGCGCCACGTCATCCGCCCGACCCGCTGGGCCGACGAAGCGCAGACCCGCCAGCGCGACTACGACCAGGTGTGGGACGCTTTCGCCAAGGCGGAGCTGCCGCGATGATCCTCCACGGCTATTGGCGCTCGGGCGCGGCCTATCGCGTGCGGATCGCGCTCAACCTCAAGCGGCTCGATTATATCCAGTCCGCGCACGATCTGCGCAGCGGGGCGCAGCGCGACGCGGCGTTCCTCGCGCTCAACCCGCAAGGGCTGGTGCCCGCGCTGGAGATCGGCGACGGCACGACGATCACGCAATCGCCGGCGATTCTCGAATGGCTCGAGGAGCGCTATCCCGAGCCGCGGCTGCTGCCCGACGGCGCCGAGGCGCGCGCGACCGTCCGCGCGATGGCCGCGCTGATCGGCTGCGACATCCACCCGCTCAATAATCTGCGCGTGCTCAACGCGTTACGCGCCGATTTCGGCGCCGACAGCGCCGCCGTGCTGCGTTGGACCGCGCAATGGATCGGCCAGGGCTTCGCCGCGCTCGAAACGCTGATCGCGCGCCACAGCGAGGGTTTCGCCTTTGGCACGACGCCGACGCTCGTCGACTGCTATCTCGTGCCGCAGGTCTATTCGGCCGAGCGCTTCTCGGTCGACCTCACGCCTTATCCGCACCTCGTCGCCGCGTGCGAACGGGCGCGCGCACTGCCCGCTTTCGAGGCGGCGCATCCGAGCCGGCAACCCGACGCGGATTGAGCGGGTTCAGAGGATTCCGCCGCCCAACGCCAGCCGGACGATCGCGATCACCAGCACGATCAGGTTGAAATTACGTCCCGAATCGCTCGACGAGAGCATCCCGAACAAGGCGCCGACCGCGGCGATCGGCAGGGCCGCCCAGTTGAGCCAGCCGAGCAGCGGGATCACGCCGGGAATGGCGAACAACAGCGCGACGAGACCGATCAGGATCGAGACGATATTGAGCATGTCGAGCAAGATGGCACCTTATCGGTGTATTGCAAGGGCAAGACGGCCGGTCGGTCCTTCACCGTCACCCCGCCCTTGAGCGGCGATGACGCAGCATGTGCGGCAGGGGCACCGCGCTGCCTCAGCGTTTTGCGCGTGTGAACCGCCTTCCCTTCCGCTCGCGCGTCATCCGCGCTACGGCGACGCGATGCAGAATCTTCTGATCGTGATGCTGGGGGGCGCCTTCGGCTCGGGCGCGCGGCATCTCACCGGGCGCGTGATGCTCGGCTGGCTCGGGCCGAACTGGCCGTGGGGCACGCTGACCGTCAATATCGTCGGCGGGCTGCTGATGGGCTTGCTCGTCGGCACGCTCGCGCGTTTCTCGACCGGCGGCGGCGAAAGCTGGCGGCTGTTGCTCGGGGTCGGGGTGCTCGGCGGCTATACGACCTTCTCGTCCTTCTCGCTCGAGGTGGTGACGATGATCGAGCGCGGGCTGTGGGCCGGCGCGCTGAGCTATGTGCTGCTCTCGCTGTGCGGCGCGGTGCTCGCATTGTTTGGCGGCCTCTTCGCCGTGAGGGTGCTGGCATGAACGACGCCGTCCGCCAGTTCACCGTCGCGCCCGATGACGACGGCATCCGCGTCGATCGCTGGTTCAAGCGGCATTTGCCCGACACCAGCTTCACGATCGTCGCCAAATGGGCGCGCACCGGGCAGCTCCGGCTCGACGGCGCGCGGGTCGGCCCGGGCGATCGTGTCGCCGCCGGGCAAGTGCTGCGCGTGCCCCCGGCCGAGCCGGTGCGCGCCGACGCGCGGCCGGCGCGCCAGCGCCCGACCTTGTCCGAGGACGAAGTGGCGTTCGCGCGCGAGATGGTGATCCACAAGGACGATGCCGCGCTGGTGCTCAACAAGCCCCCCGGCCTTGCGACCCAGGGCGGCACCAAGACCACCGCGCATGTCGACGGCCTGCTCGATGCGCTGTCCTTCGAGGCGGAGGGGCGGCCCAAGCTGGTCCACCGGCTCGACAAGGATACATCGGGCGCATTGCTCGTCGCGCGCACCGCGCGGGCGGCGGCGTTCTTCGCCAAATCCTTCTCCGGGCGCTCGGCGAAGAAGGTCTATTGGGCGCTGGTGGTCGGCGTGCCCTCGATCGAGGACGGCACGATCGACCTGCCGATCGCCAAGCAACCCGGCACGGGCGGCGAGAAGATGCATGTCGACGAGGCCGAGGGCCAGCCCGCGCGCAGCCGCTATCGCGTGATCGAGCGCGCCGGCAACCGCGCCGCCTGGGTCGAGCTCCAGCCTTTCACCGGGCGCACGCACCAGCTCCGCGTCCATATGGCGGCGATCGGCCACCCGATCCTTGGCGACGGCAAATATGGCGGGCAGGCCGCGTTCCTGACCGGCGGGATCAGCCGCAAGATGCACCTCCACGCACGGCGCATCCGCGTCGATCACCCCGACGGCGGCAAGATCGACGTCACCGCCGAGCTGCCGCACCATTTCGCGGAAAGCCTCGCCGGGCTCGGCTTCGACGCGGCGGCGGGGGACAATCTGCCCCCCGACACCCCGCCCCCGCCGACCCGCGAGACGCAAAAGGCCAAGGCGCGCGCGCATGCCAAGACGGTGCGCAAGGCGCGCCGCGGCGAGCGCCGCTCGCGCGGCCCGGGCGCTGGACGCGGCTGATGCACCCCGATGCCGCCTTCGCCATGTCGGCCGAGGCGGCGCGGGCGTTCGCCGCCGATATCGCCTTTGCGCATATCTTCGTGCTGGCGGGGGAGGCACCGGCGGTGGTCCACGCGCCGGTGGTGATCGAGGCGACGGGCGATCTGTCCTTCCACCTCGCGCGGCGCAATCGCGCGATGCCGATCGCCGCGGGCACGCGCGCGATCGCCAGCTTCGGCGGCCCCGGTGCCTATGTCAGCCCCGATTGGTATGGCAGCGCCGATCAGGTGCCGACGTGGAATTATGTCGTCGCGGAGGCCGAGGGCGCGATCGAGCCGCTCGACGACGATGCGCTGATCGCGCATCTCGATGCGACGTCGGCGGTGCAGGAGGCGCGGCTCGCGCCCAAGCCGGCGTGGACCCGCGACAAGATGGACCCGCGCCGGTTCGATGCGATGCGCGGCGCGATCATCGGCTTCACGCTGCGCGTGACCGAATGGCGCGGCACCGCCAAGCTCAGCCAGAACAAATCGGCGGCCGATGTGCGCGGGGTGATCGCCGGGCTGCGCGGCATCGGCAAGACCCATCCGGCGGAGCTCGTCGAACGCGCCAACAAAGCGCGGCTTGGATAAGGGCTTCGTCTACCGTTGAAACGCGATACGTCGGGAAATCAGATCGCCGTCACGCTCGGCACCGACAGCGCGGCAAAGCCGAACCACGAGAGCGCCGCGATTCCGAACAGCAGCAGCGAGATCCCGCCGGTCACCCCGCACAGCACATAGCCGGTATATTGCATGATCGGCGGATTCGGACGCCGCAGCTTCGCGTTGCGCGATGCGCCGCTCAGGATGAAGCAAACCAGCAATGCGTAAACGAACACCATCGGGCCGGCCATTCGCCCTTGTCTCCATGCTTCGATCATGCGGGAACCGGCACCGTGCCGGCGTGCACGCGTTAAACATAATCCGCAGGGGTTACCAAGCGGCTTACGCGGCGTCCGGCGCTGGCCCGGCGCAATTCGTCGCGACTGGCGTCGCGCGCGCGGATCGGCCATAGCCCGTACATGGCCGCATCCGATCCCGCCCCCGATCCGGCAAAGGTCCGCTGGTTCTATATAACGCTCGCCCGGCTCGCCGGATCGGGCGGCGCGGTGCTGGGGGTGCTGCTGCTCGCCAAGGGCGACACGACGGGGCGCAAGATCCTCGGCGGCGCGATCGTGCTCGCGGCGCTGGCGATGATGGCGATCGTCCCGCGCAGCCTCGCGCGGCGCTGGCGGAGCCCGCCGCAATGAAGCGCTTCTGGAAGGACGTGACGCTCGACACCGACGGCGGGGTGCTGCTCGACGGCCGCCCGGTGCGCACCCCTGGCCGCGCCCCGCTCGCGCTCCCCACCCCCGCGCTGGCGGAAGCGGTGGCGGACGAATGGCGCGCGGTGGGCGAGACGCTCGATCCGCGCGCGATGCCGCTCACCGGGCTCGCCAATGCCGCGATCGACCGCATCGCCCCCGATCCCGCGCCGTTCGCGGCGGAGGCGGCGCGCTATGCCGAAACCGACCTCACTTGCTATCGCGCCGATTCGCCAGCCGAGCTGGTCGAGCGCCAGCGCGCGGCGTGGGAGCCGCTGCTCGACTGGGCGCGGCAACGCTACGACGTGCATTTCGAGACCACCGCGGGGGTGATGCATGTCGCCCAGCCGCAAGCGACGCTCGACCGGTTGGCCGAAGCGGTCGCGACGCGCGACCCGTTCGCGATCGCGGCGCTGCAGGCGATCGCTTCCGCCACCGGCACGATCGTCGGCACGCTGGCGCTGGCGGAGGGCGCGATCGACGCCGAGACTTTGTGGCGCGCGGCGCAGGTCGATGAGGATTGGCAGATCGAGCATTGGGGCGAGGACGAACTCGCGACGCGCGCCCGCGAGGCCAAGCACGCAAGCTTCGACGCGGCTGCGCGCTTTCTCGCCGCGCTGGGGCGGGGTTAGCTCCAACTCCCGTTCGCCCTGAGCTTATCGAAGGGCTGTTCTTCTTTCCGCGGAAGAAAATGCAGGGCTTAGACGGGCTCAGCCCGAACGGAGGATAGGCGGACTAACCCGCCCGCCGTAACTTACGGATGAAGCCGATCAGCCCGGTCTGCCGCGAGCGCTTCAGCCGTTCCGCCGAAAGGATCGTGCGGACCTGCTGGAAACATTCCTCGACATCGTCGTTGACCAGCACATAATCATAGCCGTCCCAATGGCTTACCTCATTGGCGGCGCGCGACATACGGCGGTCGATGATCTCGGTCGAATCGGTCGCGCGCTTGAGCAGCCGCTGGTGCAATTCCTCCATCGAGGGCGGCAGGATGAACACGCGGACCACATCGCCCCCGGCGATCTGGTAGAGCTGTTGCGCGCCCTGCCAGTCGATGTCGAACAGCACGTCCTTGCCCGCACCGAGCATCTCGTCGACCGGCGCGCGCGGCGTGCCGTAACGCTCGTCGAAGACATGCGCCCATTCGAGGAATTCGTGCGCCGCGGTCATTTCGCGGAAGCGCTCGAGCGAGACGAAGTGATAATCCTTCCCGTCGATCTCCCCCGGCCGCATCGCGCGCGTCGTGGCGGAGACCGACATGCAGAGATGCGGATCGTTCGCCAGCAATTTGCGCGCGATGGTCGATTTGCCCGCGCCCGACGGCGAGGACAGCACGAAAAGCACACCGCGGCGCTTGAAGCCGTGCGGATCGGGCTGGGAGGGATCGTCCATGCGCGCTACTGACGTGCGCAAGGGTCGGGCGTCAAGCGTCCTCTCAAGCTGTCCCCTTCAGCGGAAGGGGCTTGGCTTCAATTGCCCTCGGTCGGCGCCCCCTGTCGCGCCTTGCGCCGATCATAGGCCTTTTTCGCGACATAAGCGCCGCCCAGCGCCAGCCCGAGCGGCCCCATCCGCGTCACCGCGCGGGTGACGAGCGCGCCGAACAGCGCCCCCTTCACCCCGCCGCCGCCCTCGCGCCGCTCCAGCTCGCTCCCGACCAATGCGCCGATGATCGTCCGCAACATATCAACTTCCCAACATGGTTTCCGGCCGCACCACGCGGTCGAAGGTCGCCGCATCGACCAGCCCCAGCGCGATCCCCGCCTCGCGCAGGGTCAGCCCCTCGGCATGCGCATATTTGGCGATCTTCGCGGCATTGTCATAGCCGATCTCGGGCGCGAGCGCGGTCACCAGCATCAGTGATCGGTCGAGCAGATCGGCGATCCGCCGCTCGTTCGCCTCCAGCCCCTCGACGCAGCGTTCGGCGAACGATTCCATCGCGACCGCCAGAAGGTCGATCGAGCGCAGCACCGCCGCGCCGATCATCGGCTTGAACACGTTGAGCTCGAGATGCCCCTGCGCGCCGCCGACGGTGATTGCGACATGGTTGCCGATCACCTGCGCTGCGACCATCGTCAGCATCTCGCATTGCGTGGGGTTGACCTTGCCCGGCATGATCGAGCTGCCCGGCTCGTTCGCCGGCAGATCGAGCTCGCCGATTCCGCAGCGCGGGCCGGAGCCGAGCAGGCGGATATCGTTGGCGATCTTGGTCAGCGCCACCGCGAGCGTGTTGAGCGTCCCCGACAGATGCACCAACGGATCGTTCGACCCCAAGGCTTCGAAGAAATTCTCCGCCGGGATGAACGGCTCGCCGGTGATGTCACGCAGCGCGGCGCAGAAATCCGCGGCGAAACCGGGCGGCGCGTTGAGCCCGGTGCCGACAGCGGTGCCGCCCTGCGCCAGCCGCCGCGTGCCGTGCTCGATCGCCGGCTCGATCCGGCGGCGACAGCGATAGAGCTGGTTGGCGTAGCCGGAGAATTCCTGCCCCAGGGTCAGCGGGGTGGCGTCCTGCAAATGGGTACGGCCGATCTTGACGATCCCCGCCCAGCCCTTCGCCTTGGCATCGAGCGCGGCGTGGAGCCGGTCGAGCGCCGGGAGCAGCCGGTCGCGCATGCCGAGCGTCGCAGCGATGTGCAGCGCGGTCGGGAAACTGTCGTTGGAGGATTGCCCGCGGTTGACGTCGTCATTGGGATGGACCGGGGATTTGCCGCCGCGCGTCCCGGTGAGGATCTCGTTGGCGCGGCCCGCGATCACCTCATTGGCGTTCATGTTCGATTGGGTGCCGCTGCCGGTCTGCCAGATCACCAGCGGGAATTGATCGTCATGCTCGCCCGCGACGACCTCGGCCGCGGCGCGCTCGATCGCATCGGCCTTGTCGGCGGCGAGGCCGTGCGCACGATTCACCCGCGCCGCCGCCTGCTTCACCAGCGCGAGCGCGTGGACGATGCCGATCGGCATCCGCTCGCGTTCGCCGAACGGGAAATTCTCGATGCTGCGCTGGGTCTGCGCGCCCCAATAAGCATCAGCGGGGACAAGGATCGCGCCGATCGAATCAGTTTCGCTACGGGTCTGGGTCATAATAGGCTCCACAAACGAAGGCCGTCGCGGGAGCAAGTCCCGTGACGTCGGACGCGGTGTTGCCGCGCCGGCCGGCCGTTCGCGTCGCTTCGCGAGCGCCACGCTGCCTTGCTGCGCGGCTCGCTCCGGCTCACTTCTTCCGCTTGAAATCCACCGCGACGACGTTCGATCCGTCCTCGATCGGGGTGCCGGCCGGGCCGTCATTCTCCGCCGGATCGTGGCCGCCGGGGCCGTCCTCCGGCCCTTCCTGCGCCTGGAAGCGCAGCTCGAAATTGACCGCCGGATCGTGGAATCCGGTCACCGCCGAATAAGGGATGACCAGCTTCGACGGCACCTGGTTGAAGCTCAGCCCAACCGAGAAGCGGCTTTCGTCGACCGTCAGATCCCAGAAGCGGTTCTGCAGCACGATCGTCATCTCGTCCGGGAAACGCTCGATCAGCCGCTGCGGGATATCGACCCCCGCGGCCTGCGTCTTGAAGGTGATGTAGAAATGGTGCTCGCCGGGCAGATTGCCGCCATTGTCCGCCACCGAACTGAGCACGCGGCCCACCACGGCGCGCAGGGCCTCCTGCACGATTTCATCGTAAGGTATCAAACTGTCGGGCGCTGAATCGTCCATAAGCGGCTATGGGTAGCGCGGAAGTGGGCGTGGTCAAGCAAAGCTTTCCTTCCCAAATATCATATCCACGCTATGGGAGCCGGCCATGCGCACCGCCACAATCACCCGCGCCACCAGCGAGACGGATATCGCCGTCACCGTCAATCTCGACGGCACCGGCCGCTACGCGATCGCCACCGGCATCGGCTTTTTCGATCATATGCTGGAGCAGCTCGCGCGGCATTCGCTGATCGATCTCGACGTGCGGACCAAGGGCGATCTGCATATCGACCAGCATCACACGGTGGAGGATACCGCGATCGCGATCGGGCAGGCGGTGGCCGAGGCGCTGGGCGACAAGCGCGGCATCCGCCGCTACGGCGACGCGCTGTCGCCGATGGACGAGACGCTGACCCGCGTCGCGCTCGACATCTCCGGGCGCCCGTGGCTGGTGTGGAACACCGACTTCACCCAGAAGCGCCTCGGCGAGATGGATACCGAGCTGTTCAAGCATTGGTTCCATTCCTTCGCCCAGGCCGCCGGAATCACGCTGCACATCGAGACGCTCCACGGCGAGAACAACCACCATATCGCCGAAAGCGCGTTCAAGGGCCTTGCCCGCGCGCTACGCCAGGCGGTGGAGATCGATCCGCGCAAGGCCGATGCGATCCCCTCGACCAAGGGGATGCTCTGACGTGGCGCTCGACGATTATCGGGCGCAGGGCCACCTCTGCCTGATCCTGCTCAATTACGAGCGCCCGCTCGAGGAGGTGGATGCGCAGATGGCGGCGCATGTCGCCTTTCTCGAACGCGGCTTTAACGAGGGGGTGTTCCTCCTCGCCGGGCGGAAAGAGCCGCGCACCGGCGGGGTGATCCTGTGCCGCGGGGTCGCCGAGGATATCGAGGCGCTGGCGCAGACCGATCCCTTCGTCACCAGCGGGGTCGCCACCGTCGAGGTGGTCGAGTTCAAGGCCGGGTTCGCGGTCGACGCGATCGCGCGGCTCGCGCAATGACGCTGGCGCTGGTCGATATCGAATCGGGCAATTTGCGCTCAGTCGAGAATGCGCTGCGCGCCGCCGGCGCGGCCGACGTGACCGTCACCGCCGACCCCGACATCATCGCCCGCGCCGAACGCATCGTGCTCCCCGGGGTCGGCGCGTTCGGCGCCTGCGCGGCCAACCTGCGCGCGGTCGACGGACTCGAACAGGCGCTCGCCGAACGCGTGCTGCGCGGTGGCGCGCCGTTTCTCGGTATCTGCGTCGGGATGCAACTGATGGCCGAGACGGGCGAGGAAATGGGCACCCACCACGGGCTCGCGTGGATCCGCGGCCGCGTCGCGCGCCTCACGCCGAGTGATCCGACGGCAAAGGTGCCGCATATGGGGTGGAACGACGTCACCCCGCTCGCCCCGCATCCGTTGCTGGCCGCGGGCGAGGCCTATTTCCTCCACAGCTATGCCTTCACCGGCGAGCATATCCTCGCGCAAACCGATCACGCCGGCCCGGTCGCCGCCGCGATCGGGCGCGACAATCTGCTCGGCGTGCAATTCCATCCCGAAAAGAGCCAGCGCTACGGCCTCGCTCTGCTCGAACAATTCCTGGTGTGGCGCCCATGAGCCTTATCGTCTTTCCCGCGATCGATCTCAAACAAGGACAGGTCGTCCGCCTCGCCGAGGGCGATATGGCGCGCGCCACCGTCTACGGCGACGATCCCGCCGCACAGGCGATGTTGTTCGCCGAGGCGGGTGCCGAGCATCTCCATGTCGTCGATCTCGACGGCGCGTTCGCCGGCCAGTCGGTCAACGGCGATGCGGTGCGCGCAATCGTCGCGCGTTTCCCCGGGCACGTGCAATTGGGCGGCGGCATCCGCACCGCGCAAGCGGTCGAGGCGTGGTTCGATCTCGGCGTCGCGCGGGTGGTGATCGGCACCGCCGCGCTGGAGAATCCCGATTTCGTCCGCGATATGGCCGCCGCCTTCCCCGGCGGGATCGTCGTTGCGGTCGACGCGCGCGACGGCATGGTCGCGACCAAGGGCTGGGCCGAGGTCTCGACCGTCAACGTCACCGATATGGCGCGGCGCTTCGAGGATGCCGGGGTCGCCGCGCTGCTGTTCACCGATGTCGGGCGCGACGGTTTGCTCAAGGGGTGCAATGTCGCCGCGACGGTCGATCTGGCGCGCGCGGTCGATATCCCGGTGATCGCCAGCGGCGGGGTCAAGGGGATCGGCGACATCCATATGCTCGCGCTCCACACCCGCGACGGGGTGGAGGGCGTGATCACCGGCCGCGCGCTTTACGACGGGACGCTCGATCTCGCCGCCGCGCTCTCGGTCGCGCGGGCCGCCTGATGACGGTCCGCGCGCGCGTCATTCCCTGCCTCGACGTCGCCAACGGCCGCGTCGTGAAGGGGGTCAATTTCGTCGACCTCAAGGACGCCGGCGATCCGGTCGAGCAGGCGCGCGCTTATGATGCGGCCGGCGCCGACGAATTGTGCTTCCTCGATATCACCGCCAGCCACGAGGGGCGCGATACGATCCTCGACGTGGTGCGACGCACCGCTTCGGTGTGCTTCATGCCGCTGACCGTCGGTGGCGGGGTGCGCACCGCCGACGATGCGCGCGCGCTGCTGCTCGCCGGGGCGGACAAGGTGGCGGTCAATTCCGCCGCGGTCGCGCGGCCTGAAGTGGTCTCGGATATCGCCGAGCGGTTCGGCAGCCAGTGCTGCGTCGCAAGCGTCGACGCGCGGCGCAGCGGCGACCGCTGGGAGGTGTTCACCCACGGCGGCCGCCGCGCGACCGGGATCGACGCGGTGGCACATGCGCTGCGGCTGGCGGAATTGGGCGCGGGCGAGTTGCTCGTCACCTCGATGGACCGCGATGGCACCCGTGACGGCTATGACCTCGCGCTGATCCGCGCGATCGCCGATCGCACCAGCGTCCCCGTCGTCGCCTCGGGCGGGGTAGGCAATCTCGCGCATCTCGTCGCCGGGGTGACCGAGGGGCACGCCTCGGCGGTGCTCGCCGCGTCGATCTTCCATTTCGGCGAAGCGACGATCGCCGGGGCGCATGAAGCGCTCGCGGCGGCGGGCGTACCGGTACGCGCGCCGATCGCCTAGACGCTATCCGTCAGACCGGGTGAGGGGCGAAGGCCGGGCAGGTCTTTCGTCTCCAGGCCCGCAATGCCTTGTCGCGCCTTTTCTGGTATATAGGCTGGATGGTCGGCCGATTGCGCACCCGATATCTCGACCTTCTCGGGTCGATCTACATCTATAACGAGCACCGCGGCTATACCGCGCTCGACCGGGTGCTCGAAGCCGTCCGCGCCCGCGCGCCCGACGATCTCGCGCTGATCGCCGCGATCGAGAAACATCGCGCCGACGAGCGCAAACATTATCTCATGTTCCGCCGCTGGTTCGAGATGCGCGGGGTGATGCCGCTCGCGGTCGATCGCGCGTGCGGGCATATCGACCGTTTCGTCGAGATCATGTTCCGCCGGCATATCGACGAGCTCGATACCCAGGCGATCATCGCCAGCGACGATCAGTTCGAGAAACTGTGCCGCGTGATCTCGCTCACCGAGCAGCGCGGCTATCGCCAGGTCGAGATTTTGCTGCGCCACCCGATCGTCCGCCGCGATCGCGTGCTGATCAAGATCTTCCGCATCATCGAGCGCGACGAGCCGAGCCACTGGGCGCCCTATGACGGCTGGCTCGCGGCGCACGGCAAACGCCCCGCGCGCTGGTGGGAGCACGCGATCGACACGTTCATCCATTCGGAACTGCTGTTCCTCAAACTGCCTTTGCTGTTCGTTTCGCGCGTCGCCCGGCGCACCGACTGGGCCGATCGCGACGATCCCGCCGAACGTCTCGCCTCACCGTTCAGCCTCGCGGCGGAGTGAATTACACCACGTTAGATCGGCACATCCTCTCCCCGTTCGGGCTGAGATTGTCGAAGGGCGAACGGCGTGTGGACGGCCCCCCGTCACTTCCGCCCGAACAATTTCTCGATATCGCCGTGCGCCAGCTTCACCCAGGTCGGGCGGCCGTGGTTGCACTGGCCCGAATGCGGGGTCACTTCCATCTCGCGCAGCAGCGCGTTCATCTCGGCGACCGACAGCACCCGCCCCGCGCGGACCGAGCCGTGGCACGCCATCGTCCCCGCCACCGCATCGAGCCGCTCGCGCAGCGACAAGGCCTGATCGAACGCCGCCAGCTCGTCGGCAAGATCGGTGATCAGCCCCGCCGGATCGCCCGCGCCGAGCAGCGCCGGGGTCGCGCGGACGAGGATCGCGCGCGGGCCGAACCGCTCGAGTTCCAGCCCCAGCTCAGCCAGCTCCGCCGCCCGCGCCTCGAGCCGGTCGCATCCGGGCTCGTCCAGTTCGACCACCTCGGGGATCAGCAGCGCCTGCGACGCCACCCGCCCCCCGGCGAGCGCGCGGCGCATCCGTTCGAGCACCAGCCGCTCGTGCGCGGCATGCTGGTCGACGATGACGAGCCCGTCCTCCGCCTCGGCGACGATATAGGTTTTGGCGACCTGCCCGCGCGCCACACCGAGCGGATGATCGGCGCGCTCGGGCGGCGGGGCGAACGCGGGTTCGGCACGTGCCTGCGGCGGTGGCGCGAAGAACGCCGGGCGACGATCGGCGACCGACGGGCCGATCGCCGCGCCATGATGCTGGGTCATCGCGGGCCAGATCGTCGGCTGCCGCTCGACCGGCGGCGGGGTATCGATCTCGCTGCGCCACATCGCCAGCGCATCTTCAGCCGGGCGGTTCGTCACGCGATGCCCTGCCCCGTCGAGCGCGCGGCGAATCCCGCTGACGATCATCCCGCGGATCATCGCCGGATCGCGGAAGCGCACCTCGGTCTTGGCGGGGTGGACGTTCACATCGACCTGATCGGGCGGCACATCGAGGAACAACGCCACCACCGCATGCCGGTCGCGCGGCATCATCTCGGCATAGGCCCCGCGAATCGCACCGATCAGCAGCCGGTCCTTCACCGGCCGCCCGTTGACGAACAGATATTGGTGATCGGCGATGCCGCGGTGGAAGGTCGGCAGCCCGGCAACCCCGCCGAGCACCACCCCCTCGCGCTCCAGATCGACCGCGACCGAATTCTCCGCCAGCGCGCGATCGGTGAGCAGGGCGACGCGCCCCGGCCGGTCCTCCGCCTGCAACGCCGCCAGCGCGCGCCGCCCGTCATGCTCGACGGTGAAGGCGATATCGGGCCGCGCCATCGCCAGCCGTTTAACCACATCGAGGCAGGCGGCATATTCGCCGCGCGTCGATCGCAAGAATTTACGTCGCGCCGGAACCTTGGCGAACAGCCCCTCGACCACAACCCGCGTCCCCGGCGGCAACGCGGCCGGCCCCTCGCGCACCAGCACGCCATTGTCGATCGTCCGCGCCCAGCCGTCGGCGCCGCGCGGGCGGCTTTCGAGCGTCAGCCGCGCGACGCTGGCGATCGACGGCAGCGCCTCGCCGCGAAACCCCAGAGTCGCCACCGAATCGATGTCGTCGGAAGGCAGCTTGGAGGTGGCGTGACGCTCGCACGCCAGCGCCATTTCGTCGGGGGTCATCCCGCAGCCGTCGTCGGCCACCTCGATCCGCTCGACCCCGCCGGCGGACAAGGCCACCGCGATCCGCGCGGCGCCGGCGTCGATCGCATTCTCGACCAGCTCCTTCAACGCGCTGGCCGGTCTTTCTACCACTTCACCGGCAGCGATGCGGTTGATCAAATGCTCGGGCAAACGGCGTATTGACACGCTTCGTCCCCTAGCCCAAGCGGCGTCATCCCGCGACCCCGTAAGACGTTTTATTTGGCCGTGCACGCCAATGCACCTTGCGGCGGGAAGCGCGGGATGGTTGGCGTATTGCACCGCGTGCTCGGCGCGGCGACTCGGGGACGGAAACTAGCGCATCATGGCCTTTTCGCGTTTTTTCAAGTTCATGTCGCATGACATGGCGATCGATCTCGGCACAGCGAACACGGTCGTCTATCTGCGCGGCCGTGGAATCGTGCTCAACGAGCCGTCGGTGGTCGCGGTCGAGACGATCAACGGCATCAAGAAGGTGAAGGCGGTCGGCGACGACGCCAAGCTGATGATGGGCAAAACCCCGGGCAATATCGAGGCGATCCGCCCGTTGCGCGACGGCGTGATCGCCGACATCGACGTCGCCGAGCAGATGATCAAGAGCTTCATCTACAAGGTCCACGGCCAGCGGCGCTTCATGCGCTGGCCCGAGATCGTGATCTGCGTCCCCTCGGGCTCGACCAAGGTCGAGCGCCGCGCGATCCGCGATGCCGCTTCCAACGCCGGCGCGAGCCAGGTGTGGCTGATCGAGGAGCCGATGGCCGCCGCGATCGGCGCCGATATGCCGGTGACCGAGCCGATCGGCAGCATGGTCGTCGATATCGGCGGCGGCACCACCGAAGTCGCGGTGCTCTCGCTGCGCGGCCTTGCTTACACCACCAGCGTCCGCGTCGGCGGCGACAAGATGGACGAGGCGATCGTCAGCTACGTCCGCCGCAACCACAACCTCTTGATCGGCGAAGCCACCGCCGAGCGGATCAAGCAGGAAGTCGGCATCGCCAAGCCGCCCGCGGACGGGATCGGTGCGACGATCCACATCAAGGGCCGCGATCTGGTCAACGGCGTGCCGAAGGAAATCCAGATCAACCAGGGCCAGATCGCCGAGGCGCTGAGCGAGCCGGTGGCGACGATCGTCGAGGGCGTCCGCGTCGCGCTGGAAAATACCGCGCCCGAGCTCGCCGCCGATATCGTCGATCAGGGCATCGTGCTGACCGGCGGCGGCGCGCTGCTGCAGGGGCTCGACGAAGTGCTGCGCGACGAGACCGGGCTCCCCGTCACCGTCGCCGAGGACCCGCTGACCTGCGTTGCCCTGGGCACCGGGCGCGCGCTTGAAGACCCGATGTATCGCGGCGTATTGCAGAGCGGTTGACGGGCAGACTTTTTATCAGAGACGGTTGGGAAATGGCCTTCAGCTTTCCCCCGTCATTCCCGCGCAGGCGGGAATCCATTCAACCGACGCTCGGCGAAAGAATCGCAGCGACAGCGCGAATGGATTCCCGCCTTTGCGGGAATGACGGAAAGCTGGCGGCGGAGAAAATCCACTGATGCCTTTTCCAATCGGGCTTTTAGTGTTTAGTTCATCTGCGGCGCCGACCAGCGCCGCCACTCGAAGGGCATAGGTGATGGCGCCGACGCGGGACCGGCGCCCGGGTTTCTCGCGGCGGGCGCAATATTCGCTGTTTCTGACCTATATCCTGGCCATCGCCGGCGCGGTGGTCGGCGCGGTGCTGCTCGCCCTCTCGACATTCAACCCGCCGGCCTTCGCGGCGCTGCGCGCGACGGTGCGCGAGGTGACCACCCCGGTCTCGTCGGGGATTTCCGCTGTGTTCGGCGTGGTCTCGGGCGTTCCCGATGCGATCGGCAGCTATTTCCACGTCCGCACCGAGAATGAAGCATTGCGCGCCGAGGTGAAGCGTACCCGCGCCGCGCTGACCCAGGCGCAGATCATCGTGCGCGACAATCGCCGGCTGCGCGGGTTGCTCAAGCTGCGCGACGGCGATGCCGCACCGGTCGTCACCGCGCGGATCGTCAGTTCCTCCGCATCGAGCACGCGACGCTATGGCGTGCTCAACGCCGGGAGCTGGCAGGGCGTGCGCGAGGGGCAGCCGGTACGCGGCCCCGACGGGCTGCTCGGCCGCATCGTGGAAACCGGCCCCAATACCGCGCGCGTACTGCTGCTCACCGATCCCGACAGCATCGTCCCGGTCCGCCGCATCGGCGACGGCATGCCCGCGTTGGCTGCCGGACGCGGCGACGGGATGGTCGATATCCGCTCGGTCGATACCGGCGACGCCAAATTGCGCCCCGGCGACCGCTTCGTCACCTCGGGCACCGGCGGAATCTATGCGCCGGGCGTGCTCGTCGCACGGGTCGTCCGCGCCGGCAGCGATACCGCCCCGGCGCAGCCCTACGCCCGCCCCGACACGTTCGACTTTGCCCTCGTCAGCGCGGCCTTCGTTCCGCCCCCGCCGCCGGCGCGCCCGCAGCCGCCCAAGACCAGAAGATGAGCGCCGAATCGCGCAAACCGTTCGAGGCGACGCTTCCCGCGGGCCGCGCGCGCGCGATTCCGTGGCTGACGGTGATGGCGGGCTCGCTCGTCACCGTGGCGCCGTTCGGCGCGACGCTGGGGCTGCTCCCGCCGTGCGGGTTGCTGATGCTGCTGGCGTGGCGATTGCTCGCCCCGCTCGCGCTGCGCCGCTGGGTGCCGCCGTTGCTCGGGCTGTTCGACGATCTGGTCAGCGGCCAGCCGCTTGGCAGCGCGATGGTGCTGTGGACGCTGACCTTCTTTCTGGTCGACCTGTTCGACCAGCGCACGATGTTCCGCGATTTCTGGCAGGATTGGCTGATCGCCGCCGCGGCGATCGCGATGTGCCTCGCCGGCGGCCGGATCGTCGCGACACCGCTTACCGCGCACGTCGATGCCGTGCTAGTGATACAGATCGTCGTGTCGATCCTCGTCTTTCCCCTTGCCGCGCGTATCGTCGCCTGGATTGACCGCAAACGGGCGGTCGAATGACGCGCGCGCCGCGGATCGCCACCGAGGCGCAGCAAGGCTACACCTTCTCGCGCCGCGCCTGGCTGCTCGGCACCGCGCAGCTCGGCGTGGGGGGATTGCTCGTCGCGCGAATGGGCTGGCTCGCGATCGCCGAGAATGAGCGCTACAGCACGCTCTCCGAAAGCAACCGGGTCAACAACACGATGATCCCGCCGCGTCGCGGCTGGATCGTCGACCGCGCCGGGCATCCGATCGCCGACAACCGCACCGACTTCCGCGTCGACCTGATCCCCGATCGCGTCGAGGATCTCGATCGCACGCTCGCGCTGCTCCAGAAATTGCTCGACCTCACCCCCGAGGACCTACTCCGCGTGCGCGCCGATCTCAAAAAAGCCGCCGGGTTCCAGCCGGTGCAGGTGGTGGACAATATCTCGTGGGAGCGGTTCGCCGCGGTGCAGGTGCGCCAGCCCGAGCTGCCCGGGGTCGCGCCGACCCGCGGCTTCGCGCGCAACTATCCCGCCGGCGCGGCGGTGGCGCATCTCACCGGCTATGTCGGCACCGCCACCGCCGAGCAATATAAAGCGACCAAGGATCCCTTGCTCGTCACCCCCGGGTTCAAGGTCGGCAAGGACGGGCTCGAAAAGACACTCGAAAAGCAATTGCGCGGCACCCCTGGCGCGAAACGGGTCGAGGTGACCGCACGCGGCAAGGTGGTCGCCGAACTCGCCACCCGCCCCGACATTCCCGGCAAGACGCAGAAGCTGACGATCGACGTCGGGCTGCAGGAATATGCCGCGCGGCGGCTCGGCACCAATTCGGGCTCGGTCGTCGTGTTCGACTGCCAGACCGGCGAGATGCTCGCGATGGTCTCGATGCCGGCCTATGATCCCAACAGCTTCTCCGCCGGGATCAGCCATCTCGAATGGCAGATGCTGAGCGCCAACGATCACGTCCCGTTGATGAACAAGGTGACCCAGGGGCTCTATCCCCCGGGCTCGACCGTCAAGCCGATGAACGGCCTCGCGCTGCTCGAGGCGGGGGTCAGCCCCGATGAGCGAATTTTCTGCTCGGGGTCGCTCCGCGTCGGCAACGGCATCTTCCACTGCCACAAGAAGCGCGGCCACGGCCCGCTCGATCTGCGCAACGCGATCGCGCAGAGCTGCGACATCTATTTCTACGAAATGATCCGCCGGCTGGGCTATGATCGTGTCGCGCCGATCGCGCGGATGGTCGGGCTCGGACAGAAATTCGATCTACCGCTCGCCACCCAGCGCTACGGCACCGTGCCCGACAGCGCGTGGAAGAGCCGCAAGTACAAGAGCA
Source organism: Sphingomonas lycopersici (assembly GCF_026130605.1). GTDB lineage: Bacteria > Pseudomonadota > Alphaproteobacteria > Sphingomonadales > Sphingomonadaceae > Sphingomonas > Sphingomonas lycopersici. Next base: position 33,461 of record NZ_JANFAU010000016.1, read on the forward strand.
ATTGGACGGTCGCGGATTCGCTCAACGCCTCGATCGGCCAGGGCTATGTGCTGGCCAATCCGCTCCAGCTCGCGGTGATGGCGGCGCGGATCGGCTCGGGGCGGATGATCCAGCCGAGCCTGCTCGCCGATCACGTCCACTCGGGTGCCGCCGCGCTGACGGTCAACCCCGATCATCTGCGCATCGTGCGCGAAGGGATGTGGAAGGTGGTCAACGGCGGGGGCACCGGCGGCGCGTCGCGAATGTATGTCCCCGGCATCCAGCTCGCCGCCAAGACGGGCACCGCGCAGGTCCGCCGCATCACGATGGCCGAGCGGCGCGGGGGGGTGCTCAAGAACGCCAGCCTGCCGTTCAAGCTGCGCGACCACGCATTGTTCGTCTGCTTCGCGCCCGCGGACAATCCGCGCTATGCCGCGGCGATCGTGCTCGAACATGGCGGCCATACCGTGCGCAATCTCGATTCGCCGATGATTGGGCGCGATATCATGACCTGGCTGTTCGATCGCGATCTGGCGATGAAGTCGCTCGCCGAGGTGGAGCCGACCTGGGGCGGCGACATCCGTACCCGCATGGCCGCCGAGGCCGCCGCCTATCGCGCCGCCAATGCCGCCGAGACCGAGGCCGGGCTCGGCACCGAAACCGACGCCCCCGCCCCCACCGCCGCCCCGGCGGTCGAGGCGGTGACGCGCGCGCGCAACGCCAATGCCGATGCCACCCCCGGTGATATCGCCAACACCGGCGGCGTCGCGGGCACCACCGGCTCCCCCGATACCGGGACGCCCGATTGATGAGCCGCACGTCGATCATCCCCGCGCCGCTCGCGCGCCTGCCGTGGCGCGTCCTGCTGACGATCACCGCGATCGGCTGTTTCGGGCTGGTCGTGCTGTTCTCCGCCGCGGGCGGGTCGCTGCGCCCCTGGGCCTTGCCGCAGGGGGTGCGCTTCTTCGTCTTCCTGTTCGCCGCGGTCGGGGTCAGCACGGTCCGCGAGGATGTCTGGCGGCGCGCCGCTTTCCCCGCCTATGCGGTTCTGGTCGTGCTGCTGTTCGCGGTCGAACTGCTCGGCGCGGTGCGCGGGGGAAGCCAGCGCTGGCTCGATCTCGGCTTTATCCGGCTCCAGCCCTCGGAGCTGATGAAGCCGGCGATCGTGATGGCCTGCGCGCGCTTCTACGACATGCTGCCGCCGTCCGAAACGCGGCGCTTCGGCGCGATCTGGCCGCCGTGCGTGCTGATCGGCATCCCGGCGGCGCTGGTGATGCTCCAGCCCGATCTCGGCACCGCGCTGATGATCTGCGCCGGCGGGGTGACGGTGATGTTCCTGGCGGGAATCCCGCTGCGGCTGTTCGTCGGCGGCGCGCTGGCGCTGGCGATCGCCGCGCCGCTGGCGTTCAACTTCGTGCTGCACGATTATCAGCGCAACCGCGTGCTGATCTTCCTCGATCCCGAGAGCGATCCGCTGCGCACCGGCTATCACATCACCCAGTCGAAGATCGCGATCGGCTCGGGCGGAATCTTCGGCAAGGGCTTCCTCAACGGGACGCAGAGCCACCTCGATTATCTGCCCGAGGGGCAGACCGATTTCGTCTTCGCGACGATGGCGGAGGAATGGGGGCTGCTGGGCGGCATCTTCATCATCGCCGCTTATCTGATGGTGATCCGCTGGGGGGTGAACGTCGGGGTGCGCGCCAAATCGCGCTTCGCCAAGCTGACCGCGGCGGGGCTGTCGACGACGATCTTCTATTATGTCGCGATCAACCTCATGATGGTGATGGGGCTGGCGCCGGTGGTCGGCATCCCGCTGCCGCTGGTGAGCTTCGGCGGGTCGGCGCAGATGACGGTGCTGCTGTGCCTCGGCATCCTGATGTCGATCGACCGCGAGAGCCGGCGAAAAACCGGCTGGTAAGCAAAAAAGGGGTTTGCAATCCGCGAAACGCCTGCTACCGGCGCACCTCCCGACGCGAGGCCGCCCACGCAGCCTCCCACCGCCGGAATGGACGCATAGCTCAGTTGGTAGAGCAGCTGACTCTTAATCAGCGGGTCCTAGGTTCGAGCCCTAGTGCGTCCACCATCCTTCCGCCCCCTCAGAACAATGCGTCGATCGCGAGGCATGCCGCGATTCCGACCACCAGGTTCATCGGCAGCCCGATCTTCACGAAATCCATGAAGCGATAATTGGCCGCGCCATAGACCAGCGTATTGGTCTGATAGCCGATCGGCGTCGCGAAGCTCGCGCTCGCGCCGAACATCACCGCGACGACGAGCTGGCGCGGATCGATGTCCGCGGTGCCGGCGATGCCGATCGCGATCGGGGTCATGATCACCGCGACGGCATTGTTGGTCACCGTCTCGGTCAAAATGCTGGTCACCGCATAGACCGTGATCAGCAGCAGCAGCGGGGAGGTGATCGACAGCAGCGGCCGCAGCAGATCGACGATCAGATCGATCGTGCCCGCATTGGCGAGCCCCTTGCCGAACGCCAGCATGCCGAAAATCAGCACCAGCGTATTGCCGTCGATCGCCTGCCACGCTTCCTCGGGTTCGAGGCAGCGCGTCAGCAGCACCACCCCGACCCCGACCAGCGCGAGCGCCTCGATCGGGAGCCCGAACAGCGCGGCGAGCACGACCACCCCCGCGAGCGTCGCGATCGCGATCGGCGCATTCTGGCGGCGATAGGCCAGCGCGGTCGCGCGGCCGACATCGATCAGCGCGGTGTTGGCCTGCAGATCCTGTGCGGTGTCCGCGCCGGCCGCGATCAGCAGACGATCGCCGGCGCGGATGCGGACATTGGCGAGGTCAGGCCCGGCGAGATGGCGCGGACGCGACAGCCCGAGCACCCGGACCCGCAGCCGCGACAGCATCGGTATGTCGCCGAGCTTGCGCCCGATCGCGGGGTGCGACGGCGAGATCACCGCCTGGACCAGGGTGAGATCGGCCGGCCGGTCCGGCCCCGCGGTCGCCACGCCGCCGCCGAGCCCGATCAGCCCGGTGCGGAAATCATGCGCTTCTGCGAGCGAGGCGAGCTCGGCCGGGCTCGCCGCGACGATCAACTGGTCGCCCACCCCCAGCACCCATTGGTCGAAATTGTTGCGCCGGATCGTCTTGCCGTGCTGGATCCCCACCACCCGCACGCCGGGTCGCCGATAGAATGCCGTCGCCCCCAGGTGCTTGCCGAGCAGGTCACTCTCGTCGGTGACGATGAGGTGCGACAGGTAGGAATCGCTTTCGCCCTGTTCGCGCAGCGCGTGTTCGGCGCGGTCGGGCAGCAGGAAGCGCCCGGCGACAAGCAGCAAGGCGATGCCGGCCCCGGCGGCGATCAGCCCGACGAGCGTGATCTCGAATATCCCGAACGGCGCGAGCCCCTGCTCCTGCGCGACGCCATCGACGAGCAGGTTGGTCGAGGTGCCGATCAGCGTGAGCGTTCCCCCGAGGATCGAGAGATAGGACAGCGGGATCAGTAGCCGCGTCGCCGCGACACGGAGCACCCGCGCGAGACGCTTCACGATCGGGATCATCACGATCACGACCGGCGTGTTGTTCATCAGCGCGGACGCCAGCATCGTCCCGCCGGCGATTTCCGCGAGGCTGCGCCGCGGCCGCCGCATGGTGCGGCGGATGATCCAGCCCGACACCTCCTCCATCGCCCCGGTACGCAGCAGCGCGCCGCTGAGCACGAACATCGCGCCGATCGTAATCGGCGCCGGATTGCTGAACACGCCGAGCAATTCCCGTGGGGAAAGAAACCCCACGACCAGCATGACCAGCCCGCCGAGCGCGGCGATCACCACTGGCGGGCGGCGCTCGAGCGCGAAGGCGACAAACAGCCCGGCGAGCAGAACCAGCCCGATATACGGCCCATAGGCCATGATCACCGCTTCAAGCAGCTGGGGCATCGGGCGGCCTTCCGTCGCTAGGGACAGGCGATGCGCGTGAATTCATCGGCATTCTTCAAATGCACGTCGCGTTGCGGGAAGGGGATTTCGATCCGGTTCTCCTTGAACAGATACCATAGCCGCTTGAGCACATCGGAACGGACCGGGCCGATCCCCTCCTCCGGGTCCGCGATCCAGAAACAGATCTCGAAATCGACCGAGCTTTCGCCGAAGCCGGCGAGCATGATCTTCGGCTCGGGCGCGACGAGGACGCGCGGCGCGCCGACCGCCGCGTCCATCATCAATTTTTCGACCAGTTCGAGATCGGCGTGATAGGATACGCCGACGGGCACCCGGACGCGGACGTTGCGCGTGCTGTACGACCAATTCTCCACCTGATTGATCATCAGGTTTTCGTTGGGAATGAGATATTCCTTCATGTCGCGCGTGGTGACCGAAATCGCGCGGATGCCGATCTTGCGGATCTGGCCGAAGCTCTCGCGACCGCTGGCGTCGTTTACCGCGATCACGTCCCCCGGCTTGATCGAACGATCCATCAACAGGATGATCCCGGCGATGAGATTGCCGAAGGTCTTCTGCAATCCGAAGCCGATGGCGAGCCCGAACGCGCCCGAGAATACTGCCAGCGCGGTCAGATCGATCCCGAGGAAATCGATTCCGATCAGGATCGCCAGCGCCCAGACGCCGATCGTCGCGAGCTTGTCCGCCAGCAATCGCTGCGCGTCGTCGAGACCCTTTATGCGCTTGAGCAGATAGCCCGAAAATCTGCTGACGAGCTGCGCCACGACGATGATGCCGACCACGACGATCGCGACAACCAATGCATCCCACAAGGAAATGTGCGTTTTTCCGATGTCGATGCTGTAGCTGTCGAGCGTGTCGATAAGCCGGCCGACGGACTTGTTCCCCGAAGTTGCGGCTCGTTTGATTCCTTCTGCGCCCGAAGCCTCTGTCATCATTGATACTCTACGTGCTTGCGGCGTTTTCTGTTGTAAAATTGGATGAATTCGAGCCGGAATTGTCGTCTGCGGCCGGCTGATATGCGCGGGGCAGCCCGTTTTATATGTCAGCGCTGACAATAATGCACGCAACTGCTAACAGGACACCGCCGATACAGGCCGCGATGCCGCTTTTAGCCGCATCTCTACTAAGTAACGAATTGATAATAGGACAAATGATCAACAGAATCCTCAACCCGCAATATGCCATCCACGCGCTCCGCGCGTCGCTGGTCTTCATCTTCCTCATGTTCGGCATTGCCAAATTCGCCGCTTACGAAGCCCAAGGCGTCGCGCGCACGGCGGAAAACTATTGGCTGTTCGGCTGGATGTATCCGATCTGGGGCGTTCAGGGCGCGAGCAACGCCATCGGCACCGTCGAGCTCATCACCGGCGCGCTGATCGCCGCCGGCGCCGTTTCTGCGCGCGCCGGGCTGCTCGGCGCGCTGATGGGGATGGCGACCTTCCTCGTCACGCTCAGCTTCAGTTTCGACGGCAATCTGTGGGAGGAAGGCTATGGCTTCCCGTTCATGGCCGGGCGCGCGCAATTTCTCTTTAAGGACGCGGTGTTGCTGGCCGCTTGCTTCGCGCTCGCGATCGATGCCGCGCGCCGGCTGTTGGGCGCCGGCGGGGCGGCATCGCGCTGAAAGGCCGGCCGTCAGACGATCGCCATCTCGGTCGCCTCGCGAACGTCGCCGATCAACTGGGTGATTTCGGCGGGATCCGAATCCCACGCGAACATGAAGCGCGCGCCGCCGCCGATGAAGGTGTAAAAACGCCAGCCCCGCGCGCGCAGCGCATCGAGCACCGCGGCGGGCGCCTTCACGAACACCGCGTTGGACTGCACCGGGAACATCAACTCGATTTCCGCGCAATTCCCGATCCCCGCCGCCAACGCGCGGGCGCAATCATTGGCGTGCCGCGCATGACGCAGCCACGCACCGCTTTCGAGCAACCCGGTCCACGGCGCGGAAAGGAAGCGCATCTTCGACGCGAGCTGCCCGGCCTGTTTGCAGCGATAATCGAAATCCGCCGCCAGCGCGGTATCGAAGAAGATCACCGCTTCGCCCACCGCCATCCCGGCCTTGGTGCCGCCGAAGCACAGAACGTCGACCCCGGCGCGCCACGTGATATCGGCCGGCGCACAGCCGAGGCTGGCGCAAGCCTGCGCGAAACGCGCGCCGTCCATGTGCAGCTTGAGCCCCAGATCGCGGCACACCGCGGCAATCGCGCGCACGTCCTCCACGCTATACACCTGCCCCGTCTCGGTCGGCTGGGTGATCGTCACCACGCGCGGCTTGGGGAAGTGGATATCGGCGCGGCTGGTCGCGAGCCGGACGATCGCCTCGGGGGTCAGCTTGCCGTCGTCGGTCGGCGCGACGAGCAATTTCGATCCGTTGGAGAAGAATTCCGGCGCGCCGCATTCGTCGGTTTCGACATGCGCGAAGGAGGAGCAGATCACGCTGTGATAGGATTGGCACAGCGCCGCGAGCGCGAGTGAATTGGCCGCGGTGCCGTTGAACGCGAAGAACACCTCGCAATCGGTTTCGAACAATGTGCGAAACCCGTCTGCCGCGCGCGCGGTCCATTCGTCGTCGCCATAAGCGGTGGCCGAGCCGGCATTGGCGGCTTCCATCGCCGCCCACGCCTCGGGGCAGATGCCGGCATAATTGTCGCTGGCGAATTGCTGGATACGATCGGCCATGTCGGTTCCTTCTCTGGTGCGACACCAGAATCGGATCGACGTATCGCGCGGCTTGACCCCGTTTCGTTGCCGGTCCGGCCACATCCCCCCTTTATCGGAGGCACCACCTTGCTCGGGGAGCAGGTTGGTGTCGGACGTCGGCCCGACTCTTGATGTTGCGGCGGCGGTTAGCAGCCGCCGCCGGGAACCGCAATCTCGATCCGCTTATTTGCGCGCGGCGACGACGATGATCTCGACGCGATAATCGGGGGTGGCGAGCTTGGCCTCGCCGGTCGCGCGCGCCGGCGCGGCGCCGGGGGCGACCCAGGCATCCCATACCTTGTTCATCTCGGCGAAGTCGTTCATGTCGGCCAGCCAGATCGTCGCGCTCAGGATATGGGCGCGATCGCTGCCGCAGCGCGCGAGCAGATCGTCGATCTCGGCCAGCACGGCGGTGGTCTGCGCAGTGACGCTCTCGCCGGGCGCGCCGACCTGCCCCGCGAGATAGATCGTGTCGCCGTGGATGACGGCCTGGCTCATGCGCGCGCCGGATTCGATACGTTCGATCATAGATTCTCGCTCCTGACAGATGTTGCGGCGCGCATAGTCGATCGGCTCCTAACCCGCCAGCGCGCGCGCATAGGAATGCGGCGCGAGCCGCGCGGTCAGCGCGGTGACGAGTGCGACGATGCCGAGATGCATTCCCCAGCCGGCAGCGAACCCGCCGGTCCGCTCATGCAGCAAGGCGGTGACCCACGGCGCGAGTGCCGCAAGCAGAAAACCGCCGCCCTGCATCAACGCGGCGAGCGCGCCCGCGGCGGCGGGATGATCGAGATGATCGAGCGCGACGATCATCGTCAGCGCGAAGCTTGCGCCGAGCCCGGCGCCGACCGCGACCGCCCATAATAGCGGCGCCAGATCGGGCATCGTCGCGAGCCCCAAGAACCCGGTCGCCTGCAACACCAGCGTCAGCCACAGCCAGCCGCGCCGATCGCGTCCGCGCCGCGCAAGCGCGGGGAACAGCAATGCGGCAACCCCCTGCGACAAGGCCATCGCCGCGAGCAAGGTTCCGCTCGTCCCCGCGCTCCACCCGCGCTCCTGATAAAAGGGCGCGAGCCACGCGATCACGGTCGAGTAACCGCCGTTGACCAGCCCGAAGCAGATCATCAGCAACCAGGTCCGCGGACGGCGCAGCAAATGGCCGACGCGGATCGTGGCGCTATCCGCGCGCTGCGGATCGCGCGGCAGGAATAAACCCGCGACGAGCAGCGCCGCCGCAGCCGGCGCGACCAGCCAGCCGAGCCCGACACGCCACCCGCCGGCGAGCGCCGCAATGAGCGGTGAGAGCCGCGCGCCGACCGCGCCTCCGCCCATCAAGGTTGCGGAATAAAGCCCCATGATCACCACGAGTTGCCCGGCGAAATGGCGCTTGAGGATGCCGGGAAACACCGCCTGGACGATCGCCACCCCCACCCCGATCAGCGCAGCGGTCGCGACGAGCTCGCCCGCGCTCGATACGAACAGCCGCGCGGCCGATCCGGCGGCCATCACCGCCAGCGCCACGATCATCGCGCGCCGCGCACCGATGCGCTGCTCGAGCGCGGGGCCGGCAAAGGCGAACACTCCCATCAACGCCATCGGCACGAGCGTCAGCAGCGACATGGTCTGGAACGTCATGCCGGTATCGGCGCGTATCCCGCCGGCCAGCGGCCCGGTGGCGGTGAGGAACGGGCGCAGGTTGAGCCCGACGAGCACCACCATCAGCAGAAGCAGCAGGCGGCGGGGGTGTTCGACAGAAATCATCTTTCGCCCTGCATTGACGCCGGACTCGCTCTCCCCGTTCGGGCTGAGCTTGTCGAAGCCCTGCACTTTTCTTCGGGCGAAGAAAGGCAGCCCTTCGACAAGCTCAGGGCGAACGGAGGGGAGGTCGTGCGCACCACGTCAGCCCCGATCGGCGTGCTGCCACTCGATATAGATCGCCGGCGCCGCGGCATCCGCCGCGCCGACATGCCGGATCGTCATGCTTTGCTCGGCGAAGGGCCGCCGCAATTCGTCATAGATCGCCGCGGTCGACAGCCCGAACGGCGCGCCGTCCTCGTTAGAATAAGCGAAGGCGACCTCTCCCACCCCCGCCATCCGCATCGCGGCGAGGCACATCGGGCAGGGGTGTCCGCTCGCATAAACGGTGCAGCCCGACAGATCCGGCGAGGCGAGCGCCTGGCTCGCTGCGCGGATCGCACTCATTTCGGCATGCGCGGTGGGGTCGTTGGTGGCGAGGATCGTATTGACCCCGGTGGCGATCACCGCACCGTCCTTCACCACCAATGCGCCGAACGGCCGGCCGCCGCGCTCGACATTGCCGCGCGCCAGCGCGATCGCCGCGTCGAGGAAGCGCCGGTCGTCCACGTCGCGGGTCATTTCGCCGCCTCCGCATCCCATTTCGCGACCTTGGCCTTGGCCTCCGCGAGCAGCCGGTCGAGCGTCGCGCGATCCTCGATCTTGCCGCGCAGCACCACGGTATTGACCGTCTGCGTCGCGTGAATGTCCTCCAGCGGGTTGCGATCGAGCAGCACCAGATCGGCCTGCTTGCCCGTCTCGACCGAACCGTAACGATCGAGCTTGCCGAACCACGCCGGCCCGGCGCGGGTCGCAGCCGCGAGCGCCTCGGCCGGGGTCAGCCCGTTCTCGACATAGAGCGCCAGTTCCTGATGCAGCCCGAGCGCGGGATAATCGAACGAATTGAGGAAGCCCGCGTCGGTGCCGGCCATGATCGTCACCCCGGCCTTTTCGAGCAGCGGCATCACCGCCGCGGTCGCGCGATAATCGCGGTGGCGCGCCTCGATCTGCTCCGGGGTCGCCTTGGCGGCGCGTTCGATCCGCCACTGATAGGTCTTGCGCAAGCCTGGCCCGACATAGGCGAGGAACGCGTCCTTCGAATGATCGTCGGTGTCGAGATAGGCGAGCAGCCGCTCGATATTGAGCGTCGGCGTCACGAAGACGTGATGATCCTTGAGCTTGCGATAGGAGGCCATCGCGGTCTCGGCGTCGAACGAGGCGTCGAGCTGCGCGGTCGCGGTGGCGCGATCGATCCGGCCCGCGGCGAAATCGGCGGCGATCCGCGCTTCGTCCTTCGATCCGGCCTTATGCGCATAGCTCAGATGCTCGATCGAGCTCAGCCCGGCATCGACCGCCTGCCCGACGGTGAGCGCCATCGGGATATGCCCGGAGGTGCGCAGGCCGGCTTCGCGCGCCTTGCGCGCCGCATAAAGGAACAGCTCGGGCTTGAGCGTGCTGTCGGTGATCTTGACGAAATCGACCTTGAGCGCCTTGAGCCTGGCGATCGCCGCGTCGACATCGGCCTCCGATCCGGTTTCCAGCGTGCCCTTCCACACCGGCTTGACGCCCTCGATCTTGGGGCCGGCGCTGAGCAGGGTCGGGCCGAACAACGCACCGTCGGCGATCTCGCCGCGCCACTTGAGCACGTCGTAAGGAAGATCGCCCGCGCAATCGCGGATCGTGGTGATGCCATAAGCGACATAGAGCGGCAGCAGCGCCTTATTCTCGTCGATCAGCGCCGGGCCGCCGCCGAAATGGACGTGCATGTCCCACAGACCGGGGATCAGATAGCGCCCCTTGCCGTCGACCTCGCGCGTCGCGCCCCACGCCTTCGCCACCGCCGCATCGGCGCCGACCGCAACGATCCGGTCGCCCCGGGTCGCCACCGCCTGATCGGGGATCGTGCGGGCATGTTCGACATCGATCACCGTCGCGTGCCGGATCAGCACATCGGCCTTCTCGCGCGCCACAGCCTGGATCGACGCCAGAGATACCGCCGCCGCCAGGGCGATAAGAGGAAGTTTCACGTTTCGAGATCCCATCCAGTCCGCGCGGGATTTTACGCCAGCTTCCCTATCATGCGCAAACGAGATATCATGATAAACGATATCCATTTTTCGAATGTTGTCGTCGATGCTCGATCCCCGTCTGCTGCGTGCCTTTGTCGCGATCGCCGACCGGCAGAGCTTCACCGACGCCGCGACGCGGCTCAACATGACGCAATCGACGATCAGCCAGCAGCTCGCCCGGCTCGAGCAGGCCGTCGGCCATCCGCTGATCGACCGCGCGTCGCGCCCGGTCCGCCCGACCCCGGCGGGTGAAAGACTGCTCGGCTATGCGCGCCGCATCCTCGCGCTGCAGGCCGAGGCGACCGGCTTACTCGCCGACCCCGCGGGGACGCACGCCGCGCGGATCGGTGTGCCCGACGATATCGTCACCCCCGACGTCGCCCGCGGCCTCGCCGCCTTCGCCGAGACCCACCGCGAGACGCGACTCGACGTGACGACCGGGCTCAGCCGCGATTTGATGCGCCGCTATCGCGACGGCGAGTTCGATATCGTCGTCGTCAAAGAGCATCGCGCGAGCCCCGATTGCCGCGTCTCGTTCGCCGAGCCGATGGCATGGTACGAAAGCGCGACGGTCGATCGCGACTGGCCCGATCCGGTGCCGCTGGTGTCGTTCCCGCCGGGTGGTCTTTATCGCGACGAGATGTTCGCGCGGATCGAGCGCGAGCAACGCCGCTGGTATATCGCCTTCACCGGCAGCAGCCTTTCGGGCGTGCTGGTGGCGATCGAGGCGGGAATGGGAATCTCGCTCCTTCCCCGACGCTCTACCGGCGACCGCGCGGTGCGCATCCACCGTGCCTTGGGCGAAGAGCAATCGATGGCGGTATCGCTCTATGCGTGGGAGACGACCGGCGCGGTGGGCGAGCTTGCGACGCGACTGGCGGAGTCGCTGGCGGCGCGTTCGTTGGGCTAGCCTCGCCCGAGCGCCGATGCGGCGTGGGCGGCCATCGCCTTCTTGTCGAGTTTGCCGGTCGCACCGACCGCCATCTGCTCGACGATCAGGAGATGCTCGGGCCATTTCTTGCGCGAGAGGCCTTCGCGTTCGAGATGGTCGACCATCGTCGCGAACCCGAATGGTGTCATACCCTGGCGTACCCGGCAGACCGCGCACGCCTGCTCCCCGAGCTTAGGCTCGGGTATCGCGACTACCGCGACCTCGGCGATCGCCGGGTGGCGCAGCAGCGCGGCCTCGATCTCGGCAGGATCGATGTTGAACCCGCCGCGAATGATCTGGTCCTTGATCCGGCCGACCACGGTGACGAATCCTTCCTCGTCGCGGACGATCTCGTCCCCGGTCAGGAAGTAGCCGTCGCGGCTCCGCCGCTCCTGGCCCGATCCGAGCCCCTCGGCATAGCCGAGGAATAGCGACGGCCCGCGCACGCCTGCCTGCCCGCGCGACCCGCGCGGCAGCGCGACGCCCTCGGCGTCGAACGCTTCCTCCTCGGTGCCCGGAAAGGGTATGCCGTCCGATCCTCGCCGTCGCGTGAGCGGATCGCCGGGGCGCGTCGAGCAATGTCCCATGCATTCGGACATGCCGAACATCCTGAGCGCCTTGAGACCCAGCAGCGTTTCGGCATCGGCGATCAGCTCGGCGGTCATCGCGCTGCCCCCGACCGCGGCGGCGCGCAGCGGCAGGGTTGCCGTCCATGATCCAGTCTTCGCCGCTTCGACCATCGTATAGAGATGGGTCGGCACCATGATCGCCCAGCCGCAACCATGTTCGACCGCACGGCGCATCGCCGCTACCGGATCCCAGGGATCGACCAACACCAAAGGCCGCCCCTGCGACAAGGCGAAATGTACGGTGAAGGTGAACCCCGGCGCGCTATCCAAGGGCACAATGCCGAGGATCGAATCCGCTGGCTGCAGCGCCGCGATCGCCGCGCAGGCGCGCGTCGCATAATTGAGCGCGGCGGCGCCGTGCATCACCGCCTTGGGCATACCGGTGGAGCCCGACGTGAAGCCGATCAGCACGGTATCGCGATCGCGCGGATCGGCGGTACGCCGCTCGGACGTGGCTGGCGCGACGATGATCGCATCGTCGCTGCCGATCACGACATGCGCGGCGTGGCCGAGCCGGGTCTCGAGAACTTGGCGGTCAGCCTCGGACAGTTTCGGTGAATAGGGACAGAAGGTCGCTTCGCAAGCCGATGTCGCCAGCGCCGCGGCGAGCGTCTCGCCACGCTTCACGCCGGCGGCGAGGACTCGGCTACCCGCTGTCACGCCCACCGCTGCCAGGCGTTTGGCAATGTCGAGCGCGAGCCCATGGAGTTCGCGACGCGTCCAGCGGCGATCACCGCAATCGATCAGCGCCAGTGCATCCGGATCTGCATCCACATGCGCCGCGAATTGTGGCCACAATCGCTCATCGGTCCAAGTCAGACCGTCGGCACGAAACTCAGCCAAGCGATTGCCCTCCGTCGACGAGGAAGGTCTGCCCAGTGATGAAGCTGCCCGCATCCGACGCCAGCAGCGCCAACGTGCCGCTGATCTCCTCCGGCCTCCCGAACCGCCCAAGCAGGATGCCGGCGCGCGTCTTCTCCTGGATCGCGGGGTCGAGCGTCTCGGTCATGCCGGTTTCAATCGATCCCGGCGCGATGGCATTCACACGGATGCCCTGTCCGGCCCATTGCGCGGCGAGGTCGCTGGTCAAATGGACGATCGCCGCCTTGCTGGTGGTGTAGGGCACGACCTGCCCCTCTTCGGGCCGATAGGAGATGAACGCTCCGACCGAGGCGATGTTGATGATTGCACCGCCGCCATGGGCGAGCATGTGACGCGCGGCATGGCGGCAGGCGAGGAAGGTTCCGGTGACGTTGATGTCCATCACCTTGCGCCACCCCTTCAAAGGAATGTCCTGCGGCAGTCCCCACCATGACGCGCCGGCATTGTTGACGAGCAGGTCGAGCCCGCCGAGCTCGGCGACGACTTTGGCCACCGCCGCTTCGACCGAAGCCTCGTCGGCGATGTCGCATGACAGCCCGATCGCGGGAGTGCCAAAACGCTCGGCAATACGCGCCGCGATCGCCGCGCATTCATCGCCATTGCGCGAAGCCAGCGCGACCGCGCAGCCGAGGTCGGCCAGCGTCGCCGCCATCGCCTCGGCCAGCGCGCCGCGTCCGCCGGTAATCAGCGCGTGCTTGCCGTCGAGGCGAAACGCCGCAGTCGCGAAACCGGGGGCAAGGTCAGCCATCGCCGCACCCGGCAAGCAGATCGACCTCATCGGTGATGAGAATGATGCGTCGACCGCCCATGCCTTTCGTCTGCGCGGTCGCCGCTTTCCATTCGAGCGAGGCGAAAGCCGCGTCAAGCGCAGCCTGGTCGGCAAAAGTCAGCACGGCATGCCCGTCCCAGCCCGGCGTTTCGGGACTGTCATAGTCCTTGGTGACCACGCCGTGGCGATAGGCGAGCAAGCCGGGCAGCAGCTTCGCCGCATCGGCATGCGGCCCGCGCCACCAGTCCGTGAACCGCTCCTGCGTCCAGCCGCCAGGCCGGCTGGCGAGCACGACCATGCTGACCGTCATCGCCTTATTTGCCCGTCCAGACCGGCTTGCGCTTTTCGAGGAACGCCGCGACGCCTTCCTTGGCATCGGCCGAATGATGCACGACGTTGCAGGTCATCGTCTCGAGCGTGATCAGCGAGTTAGTGTCCGCATCCATGCCGCGATTGAGCGCCATCTTGGTCATCCACATGCAGAACGGGCTCTTGTCGATCAGCGGCGCGCAGAAATCGGCGATCAGCTGGTCGAACTCGGCCATCGGCGCCGATGCATTGCACAGACCCCATTCGACGGTCTCGTCACCGGTCAACAGCTTGCCGGTCAGCATCAGCTCCTTCGACTTGCGCATGCCGATATAGCGCGGCAGGCGATAGATCGGCCCGGCACCGCCGAAGAGCGCGCGGCGGATATGGAAGTCGCCGATCTTCGCCTCGGACGCCGCCAGCGCGAAGTCGCACGAGATCATCAGCTCGAACCCGCCGGCGACGGCATAGCCCTCAACCGCCGCGATGGTCGGCTTACCCATGTTGTAGATCTTGTCGTAGGTCCGCGCCGAGTCGATCGCGAGCTGCAGCGAGGTGGTCGATTCGTGCAGCACCGGGCCGACCAGCTGATCGAGGTCCGCGCCCGAACAGAAGGTGTTACCGCGTCCACGGAACACCACGGCGAGCGCTTTCTTGTCCGCCGCCGCGCGATCGACCGCGACTTCAAGTTCGCGCAGCAATTGCGGGCTGACGCAGTTCCGCTTGTGGGGACGATTGAGCCAGATCGTGCAGATGCCGTTGTCGGCCAGTTCGTACTGGATGACGTCCTTTTCGAGTTCCATCAGAATCTCCTTCGATATTGGGCTAAATTGGGGCCTGCGGACCATTAGTCCGGAGCGAGCATCGCACCGACGCCTATCCAGGCGGCGATGCCGGCGGCGGGGACGGCGCACAGCACCGCCTCGGCGATTTCCTGGTCGGTCGCGCCCGCCATGCGCGCACCGCGGACATGCGTGGCAGCCATCGGACTGTAGCCGGCCGCCAGGATCGCCAGCAGCAACAGCTCGCCATGTTTGGGCGACAACGGGTTGGCGTCGATGCTGCCGCGGCGCATCAGGTAATAAGCATCTGCCGCGGCTGGGCAGAGCCGCATCAGCTGCGCAAGCGGCACCGGGATCGTGCCGAAATAAGCGAGGAAATTGGCTTCCGCCTCCCCCGGCCCGGCGTGTGGCAGGCCCTGCGGCGGCGGTGCGCCGGAGTCATCGAAGACGGTCGCGATCACGTCGGCGAATTCGAGCGCCGCGCCTTCGCCGCGCAAGCTGCTGAGGACGATGAGCCCAGCGGTCGCGTCGCGAACGGTCAGCCCGAGCGAAGCCCCCCGCGCCAGTTCGCGCCGCGCCAGTTCGGGATAGCGGCGGTCGATCGCGGCGACCGCAATGAACAGCGCCTTGAGCCTCGCCGGGACTGCGCCGTCGGTATCGATGACCGCACGGAAACCCGCATAGCCGGCAAGCGTGTACGGCGCATGGCCGCGCAGCAGCGCGACATCACCCAATGGCCCAAATGATCTTGGCGTCGTCATCGACCTCTCCTGCCTTAAGCTTGTCGACCGACTGGTCGGGCGTCAACTGTCGGCCCACTGTCCTATTTGACAGCCGACCGGTCGGTCGAAAAATAGTACAGCCGACCGACCGGACGAACGATCCGAAAGAAACGACAGGAGGGATATCCGCGCCATGGCGTTCGAACAGTCGCAGCGATCGAGCGAATGGATGGCGCGCGTCCGCGCGTTCATGGATGAGCATATCATCCCCGCGATCCCTGTCTATCACGCCGAACTGGCGGCGATCGACCGCTGGCGCGAAATCCCGCCGGTCTTTGAGGCGCTCAAGGCCAAGGCGAAAGCAGAGGGATTGTGGAACTTCTTCATGCCCCCATCGGCGCATGACGACGCCTATTTCACCAGCCCCGGGCTCAGCAATCTCGACTATGCCCCGATCGCCGAATTGATGGGCCGGGTCTCGTTCGCGAGCGAGGTGTTCAACTGCATGGCGCCCGATACCGGCAATTTCGAGGTGCTCCATCGCTACGGCACGCCGGCACAGAAAGAGCGCTTCATGGTGCCGCTGCGCGACGGCGTCACGCGGTCGGCGTTCCTGATGACCGAACCCGCCGTGGCTTCGTCCGACGCGCGCAACATCCAGACCGAGATCCGGCGCGACGGCAGGCATTATGTGATCAACGGCCGCAAATGGTGGTCATCGGGCGCGGGCCACCCCAAATGCGATTTCTTCGTGCTGATGGGCAAGACCGACCCTGACGCACCCGCCTATAACCAGCAATCGATGATCCTGGTGCCGCGCGATACGCCCGGCGTCACCCTGGTCAGGCATCTGCCCGTCTTCGGCTACGACCACGCTCCCCACGGTCATTTCGAGGTTCTTCTGGAAGAAGTGCGCGTCCCCGCCGAGAACCTGCTGCTCGGCGAAGGACGGGGGTTCGAGATCGCACAGGGCCGGCTCGGCCCGGGCCGCATCCACCACACGATGCGCAACATCGCGACGATGGAGGTCGCGCTCGAGAAGATGTGCCGCCGGCTGGTCGACCGCCACGCCTTCGGCAAGTCGATCGCCGAGCATTCGGTGTGGGAGGAGCGGATCGCCCGCGCGCGGTGCGAGATCGAGATGGCGCGGCTGCTCTGCCTCAAGGCGGCGCACATGATGGACACGGTCGGCAACAAGGCCGCGCGCGCCGAGATCGCGATGATCAAGATCGCGGCGCCGCGCATGGCACAGCGGATCGTCGACGAAGCGATCCAGGCACATGGCGGCGGCGGCGTTTCGGACGATTTCGGGCTCGCCGAATTGTGGGCCAACACGCGCATCGTCCGGCTGACCGACGGGCCCGACGAAGTCCATGAACGCCAGCTCGCGCGGATGGAGCTCGACAAATATCGCACCGCAAGGATAGCGGCATGAGCGCACCCGCCGCACAGATCGGCGCCACCGTCGCCGTGCCCCCGGGCAGCCAGTTCGATGAGGACCAACTTGCGCGCTACCTGCGCGGCACCATTCCAGGCCTCACCGGCGACATCGGAGTCCGCCAGTTCCAGGGCGGGCAGTCGAACCCGACCTTCCTGCTCGAAACCAATGCCGGCAAGCTGGTCCTGCGCCGCAAGCCGGCAGGCGTGCTGCTCGCGTCGGCGCATGCCGTCGATCGCGAATACCGCATCACGCGCGCGCTGTTCGACGCGGGCTTGCCGGTGCCCGAACCGTTGGTGTTGTGCGAGGACACCGACGTTATTGGCACGATGTTCTACGTCATGCGCCACGTGCCCGGCCGTGCTTTCTGGGACCCCAGGATGCCGGGCCTGTCGCGCGACGACCGCGCCGCGATCTACGATTCGGCGAACGCCGCGCTCGCGGCACTCCACAGCGTAGATTACGAGGCGATCGGGCTCCGCGATTACGGCAAGCCGGGCAATTATTTCGCTCGTCAGATCTCGCGCTGGTCACGCCAATACGACGCTTCGCGCACTCGCGACATTCCGGAAATGGACAAGCTGATCGCCTGGCTGCCCGGCGCGATCCCGGTGTTGCCCGAGCGCACGACGATCATTCACGGCGATTATTCGTTCCACAATCTGCTGGTCCACCCGACCGAGCCGCGCGTGGTGGCGGTGATTGACTGGGAGCTGTCGACGCTCGGCGATCCGCTCGGCGACCTCAGCTACCACATGATGGAATGGACCCGACCGGAAGGCGTCGATGTGCGCGGCACGCTGGCAGGCGCCGACCTCGACGCGCTCGGCATCCCCAGCCCCGCGGATTACGCCCGGCGCTATCGCGAGCGCACCGGGTTCGATGTTGACCCGACGCATCCCTTCTACATCGCGTTCAATCTGTTTCGCGTCGCCGCCATTCTCCAGGGGATCGCCGGACGCGCACGCGAGGGGGTGCAAACAGCGGCGAATGCCGGCGAAATCATCGAGCGCATCGACCCCCTGGCCAAGGCCGCGTGGCGTGCGGCCGAGCAAGCGGGCGCAAGCTGACATCACAACGAAATGACGTCGGCGAGACCGGGGCGATCACATAAAGGGAGAGGGAAATAACATGGACAAGCTATTCTGGAGTTCCGCGCTTGGCGCCCTCGCCACCGCCCTTGCGACGCCCGCCACCGCGCAGGAACAACCGGCGGCCGCTGGCGCCTCGGCCGCCGTGCCGCAAGCCGCGGCCGATACGGCAAGGGCGGCCCCCGTCGATCACGCCAACGACGCGGACGTCGTCGTGACTGCGCGGCGGCGTGCGGAGCGCCTGATCGACGTCCCCGTCGCGGCCACCGTCATCACGCCCGCGCAAATCCGACAGTACGACCTGACTTCGGTCGCCAATATCAAGATCCTAGCGCCGCAAGTATCGCTCGACCGCGGTTTCACGGGGTCGGGCACCTCGATCACGATGCGCGGCGTCAGCTCGGCCAGCCTCGACGCCGGTATCGAGCAATCGGTGCTGCTCGATTTCGACGGCATGGCGATGAGCCGCGGACGTATCCTCAACGATGCCCTGTTCGACATCGAGTCGGTCGACGTCCTCAAGGGGCCGCAGGCATTGTTCTTCGGCAAGAACTCCCCCGGTGGCGTGGTGTCGATCAAGTCGGCCGATCCGACGCGGACTTTTTCCGGCTTCGTCCGCGGCGGCTATGAATTCAACGCTGATACCGCCTCGATCGAGGCGGCGGTGTCGGGGCCGATCACCGACAAGCTCAGCGCCCGCCTCGCGCTCTTCGCGAGTCAGAGCCAGGGCTATATCCACAACATGAACAACGGCGTCCCCGACCTGCTCCGCAGCGCCGCGACCGGAAGCATCTTCGTCCCCCCCGCGCAGAGCCGGCTCGGCGCCGAGAAGAAGCTCGCCGGGCGGTTCACGCTCAAATATGAGGACGGCAATTTCGACGCGACCTTCAAGATGCTCGTCAGTCGCTATCAAGGCCAGAGCCTGCAGAGCTTCGACGAAGTCATGGGCTGCCCCGTCGGCCGGGCGCGGCCGGGCGCGGGCGCGGCGCTGCTGGATCCGACGGGCGACTGCAAGCTCGACGACCGGTCGTCACAGGGCTGGCTGTCGCCAACCATCATCAACCTCTGGCCGCAGGTGAAGGCGCACGACAATGGCCGCCCCTTTTCCAGCGACGATACCTATCTGCCGACGCTGACGCTCAACTACACCGCCGGGAAGATCAAGCTGACCTCGGTCACCGGTTATTACGACTATGCCTATGTCAGCCAGGGCAATGCCGACGGCACGGCCTATTCGCAATTCTGGTCGTACAGCAACGAGAAGAACAAGAGCTTCTACGAGGAGGTCCGCGCCGTCACCTCATTCGACGGTATGTTCAACGTCGCGTTTGGTGGCCATTATGAACAGAACAAGCGGACCTTGTACGTCGGCGGTGCCAACGGTGCGTTGCTGCCCGATGCCACGACCGGCAAATTCCATGCCTATGATAACGAACAACACAACGAGAGCACGGCGTTTTCGGGGTTCGGGCAATTGATCGTCAAATTCTCCGACACCCTCGAGCTTGCCGGCGGCGGGCGCTACACGTGGCAGAAGAACAAGATCAACAGCTTCAGCACCTTCGTGAACTCCAACGCGGTCGGAATCCTGCCGGTGGGCACGATTATCAATGGCGAAAAGAGCGCGGACAATTTCTCGCCCGAAGCGACGTTGAGTTGGCATCCGCATCGCAACGTGTTGATCTACGGCGCGTACAAGACGGGCTATCTGGCGGGCGGATATTCCAATCCGGGTATTCTCGCGTCGACCGCAACGAAAGATACGCTGAGTTTCAACGCGGAGAAGGTGCGCGGCTTCGAGCTGGGAACCAAGGCGTCGCTGTTTAACGGCAAGCTCACCACCACGCTCACCGCGTTCAGCTACAAATATACCGGGCTGCCGCTGACCTCGCTGCTCGTGCTGCCGAACGGAGCCCCCGTCTACGCGACCCAGAACGCGGCCAGCACGATCACCAGGGGAATCGAATTCGAGGCATCCTATCGTCCCGCGCGCAATACCACCTTGCGGACGACGGCCTCCTACAACGACGCCTATTTTCAGTCCTTCCCGATCGCCCAATGTTATGCCGGCCAGACCGTCGCGACGGGGTGCATCCCGGCCGCCGGATCGATACCGGCGCACCAGGATCTCTCGGGCAAGCCCGTCTATCGCGCGCCCGACTGGGTGGTGACGGCCGGGATCGTGCAGGGATTCGACCTGTCTTCGCAGTACCGCCTGACGCTCAACGCCGATCTGCGCTATACGTCGGGCTATTATACCGGGCTCAACCTCAACCCGGTGTCGTTCCAAAAGGGCTTCACCCTGTTCAACGCCGGGGCACGGATCGCGACCGCGGACGACCGTTGGGCGCTGTCGCTGATCGGCCGCAACCTCACCAACCGCCGCTACGGAACGCTCGGCGTCGACAAGCCGGGCGGCATAGGCGAAGTCTTCACCGTCGCCGGCGAGCCGCGAGCGGTGCTGCTGCAAGTCGAAACCAGGTTCTAGCGCATCGGAACGCTCCATGACTGATGAAGCGACAATCACGTGCGACCTGCTGGTCATCGGCGGTGGCATGGCGGGAATGTCCGCAGCCGGCTGGGCCGCGGCGCGCGGGGCGCGCGTGATCGTCGTCGAGAAAGCGGCAGCGTTGGGCGGATCGGCTTTGCTGTCGGGGGGCGTGTTCTGGACCGCGTCGTCGCGCGAGAAGATCGAACTGTACGGCGGGGGTGATCCGGCGCTCGCCGGCATCGTGTTCGACACTTATCCCGCGGTGGTTGCCTGGCTGCGTAGCCGCGGCATCCAGATGTCGCCCCGGATCGACGTGCTCCACGGCCAAGGGTATCAGATCGACATCCACGCCCATATCCGCGGCTGCGCGGACTTGGTCGAACAGCATGGCGGCTTCGTCATCCTCGAGACGGAAACCACCGCGTTGCTGCAGGATGAGGATGGCACGGTGACCGGGGCACGAACGCGGCACGTGGACGGCGAGGTGACCGTGCGGGCAGCCGCGACCTTGCTCGCGACCGGCGGATACCAGGCGTCCCCCGAATTGCGCGCGCGCTACATCCATCCCCAGGCCGAACGGATGCTGCTGCGCGCGAATCCGATCAGCGACGGCGCCGGGCTGCGTCTCGGCGCGGCGGCCGGCGGCGAGGTCGCGGGCACGAATGCCGGCTTTTACGGCCATCTCGTCAGCGAACCGCGGGTGTGGGATGACGAGCGGCTCTATGTCGCGCTGTCGCAATATCATTCGGAGCATGCCCTGCTGATCAACGAAGCGGGCGAGCGGTTCTGCGACGAAAGCTTTGGCGATCACGCCAATACCGCCCAGACGGTGCGGCAACCCGGCTCACGGGCGATCTGCTTCTGGGATTCGCGCGCGCATGCAGCATATGCCACTGTGCCGGTGGTCTCGGTCGGCATCCCGCTCGACAAGATGCAGGTCGCGATCGACAATGGCGGGAAGGGCGTGGTCGCCGGGACACTCGACGAAGTCGCAGCTTTCGCCGACGCGCATGGATTCGACGGCGCGGCGACCTGCGCGACGATTGCCGCGTTCAATCATCAGGCGCGGCATGGCTGGGAAGTGATGGATCCGCCGCGCACCGACGATTTCGCCGCGCTCGACAAGCCGCCTTTCTACGCACTGATCGTACATCCGGCGATCACCTTCACTTTCGGCGGACTGACGATCGATACCGGCGCGCGGGTGTTGCGCGCCGACGGTACGCCCGTCCCCGGGCTGTTCGCGGCGGGCAGCGACGCCGGCGGCGCTTTCGGCCGCGGCTATGCCGGAGGGCTGGCGCTCGCCGCGACCTTTGGGATCACCGCCGCGCGCTCGGCCGGCTGGGCCTGAGGAATCGCGATGACCATTCTTTCCGACATCGGTGTCCCGGCCGGATCCGCCCGCGAAGACGGCGTCCGCCGCCGCGCGCTGTTCGCGCTCTTCCTGATCTCGACCTTCAACTATATCGACCGGACGATCCTCTCGATCCTGCAGATCCCGATCAAGATCGACCTCGGCCTGTCGGACGGGCAGCTGGGCGCATTGACCGGGCTCTCCTTCGCGCTGTTCTACGCTACCTTGTCGCTGCCCGTCGCGCGACTCGCCGATCGCATGAGCCGGCGGCTCCTCGTCGCGGTCTCGCTGGCGATCTGGAGCGCAATGACCGGCTTGAGCGGCCTGGCGGCCGGCTTCGCGACACTCGTCTTTTTCCGGATCGGCGTCGCGATCGGGGAGTCGGGGAGCGTCCCGGCGAGCGTGTCGCTGATCGCCGATTATTATCCGCCCGACCGCCGCGCCACCGCCATGTCGACCTGGGGCCTGGCGCTGCCGGTCGGCCTGATGCTCGGCTACAGCGCGATCGGCTGGCTCGCCGGCGCGCTCGGATGGCGATGGTCGTTCGCCGTCGTCGGCGCGGTCGGGCTGGCGCTGGCGCCGATCGCGATGGCGCTGATCAAGGAGCCGCCGCGCGGCTGGTTCGAGCAGGGAAAGACGCAGACACCCAGCCTGTCCATCGCGGCGTCGCTGACCTTCCTGTGGCGCGAAAAGGCGTTCCGCTATGTCGTCCTGGGCGTGATGCTGCACGGTTTTGCGCAATATGCGATGATGACCTGGAACGCGCCGTTCTTCACCCGCAACCACGGCCTGTCGTTGCCGCAGGTCGCACTGCTGATGGCAATCCAGAGCGGCGCCGGCGGCGCCGTCGGCATGTTCCTGGGCGGCTACCTCGCCGACCGACTGGCGGTGCGCGACCAGCGCTGGCGCGTGTGGATGATGGCGCTGACGATCGGCGCGACGGTGCCCGTGGCGCTGGCGCAGTATCTGACGGCATCGACCGGGCTGTCGATCGCGATGGCGAGCGCCGCCGCACTCTTGATGATCGCTTATTACGGCCCCGTGCTGTCGGTCACGCAGTCGCTCGTCCCCTCGCACATGCGGGCGTTCAGCAACGCCGTGTTGCTTCTGATCTTCAACCTCTTCGGCCTCGGGTTGGGGCCCTGGTGCACCGGCATGGTGAGCGATCTCCTGATCCGGCATTTCGGCGCGGGCAATGACGGGCTGCGCTACGCCTTGTCGCTCTCGCTCGCCGCCTCGGCTGCAGGCTCGCTGGTCCTGTTCCGTGCCGCCCGGTTGTATCGGGTGGCAATGGCACGATCGGCCCAATCCTCATCCCCCATGCAAGGACCAGCATGATGTTCGACTTTTCTGGCAAGACCGCAGTCATCACCGGCGCGGGCGGCGGGATCGGCGCCGCTTTGGCCCGGCGCGCCGCGGCGGAGGGGATGAATGTCGTTCTGGCGGACATCCAGGAGCAGCAGGCCGAAGCGGTCGCCGCGACGATCGGCCGAGATCGGGCGCTCGCCATACGTTGCGACGTGACCGACGAAGCCAGCGTTATCGCGCTCGCCGATGCCGCTTATGCCCGGTTCGGAACGGTGGACCTCCTCTGCAACAATGCCGGGATCGTTCCCGGCGGGCGCCATCGCAAAGTCTGGGAATATGGTTTGGGCGACTGGCAATGGTCGCTCGGCGTCAACCTTTATGGCGTGGTTCATGGCATGCGCGTGTTCGTGCCGCGGATGATCGCCGCCGGCCGCCCCGGGCACATTCTCAACACCGCATCGGTCGCCGGCGTGGTCAGCGGGTCGGGATCGGCTTGCTACGGTGCCGCCAAGCATGCCGTTGTCCGTGCGACCGAGGCGCTCTACGCCGGATTGAAGGAGGTCGGCGCGCCGATCGGTGTAACGATGCTGTGCCCGGGCCTGGTCAAGACCGGCATCTACGATGCCGAGCGCCACCGCCCCGCCCAATTCGCCGATGGCGACGGCCCGGTGCGCGAATCCGCCGAGCTCGAGGCGATGCGCGAGGAGCTCTACCGCAACGCCACCACTGCCGAGCAAGCCGCCGACATGGCATTCGACGCGATCGCCGAGGATCGCTTCTACGCCTTCACCACGACCGCATTCGACCGCGCGATCCGGCAGCGCGCGGACGACATATTGGCGCGCGCCAATCCCAATTTCGACGACATCGTCGCAATGAGCCGCCGCGACGCGGGGCTCGATCGCGCGCCGCAGACGGCATGAGCCGGTTCACCGATCAAATCGTGCTGGTGACGGGCGCCGCGTCGGGTATCGGCATGGCTGCCGCCCGCCGTTTCGCGACCGAGGGCGCGCGCGTCTATCTCGTCGACCGCGACGGCGCGCGGCTGGCGGATGCCGTCGCGATGCTGCCCAGCCCCGGCCGGCATCACGCGACGGCGTGCGACGCGACCGACGAGGAAGCCTGGGCGATCCTGGCGGAGCGTATCGCCCGGGAAGCAGGCCACCTCGACGTCCTCGTCAACAATGTCGGCATCGCGACCCTGACATCGATCGCCGACACCAGCTTGGCGACGTGGCGCGAAACGATGGCGATCAACCTCGACAGCGTGTTCCTCGGCACGCGCGCGATGCTGCCGCTCCTCGCGTCTTCCGGCCACGGGGCGATCGTCAACGTGTCTTCGATCCGCGGTATCATCGGCGCCGTCAATGCCGGCGCCTATTGCGCCTCGAAGGGCGGCGTGCGGATGTTCACCAAGGCGACCGCGCTCGAATGCGCGGCGCTCGGCAACGGCGTGCGCGCCAATTCGGTTCACCCCGGTATGATCGAGACACCAATGGCGGCCGCGGCCTTCGCCGATCCTGCAAAGGCAGCGGCCCGGCTCGCCCAGATACCGATCGGGCGGATCGGCCAGGCGGCGGAGATCGCCGACGCCATCCTCTTCCTCGCCGGAGCCGAATCGAGCTACATGACCGGCGCCGAACTGGTCATCGACGGCGGCACGATCATACAATGATGCCGGCCGGAGCGCCGCTTTTTCCGCTGTGACCAGCGGTGCGGAGTGGTCGATCGCGACCGACCTGCTGGTTGTGCAAACCGGGCGCTCGACCGCCGGGCCGGGACCGGCCGTCTTCTCGGACCGCGGGTTGGAGGTTCACACGATCGGCGATTGCATCGCGCCGCGGCGCCTGTCGCAAGCCTTATTCGAAGCACACCGGCTGGCGACGCAACTCTGAGCTTCAATCCGCCGCGACGATCAGCGTCCCCACGTTCCGGCCCGAGAACAGGTCGACGAACGCCGCCGGGATCGCCTCGAAACCCTGACGCCGATCGACCCGCACCGCGAGCATTCCGTCGTCGATCCAGCTACCTAGCGCCGCGCGTGCCTCATCAGCGCGATCGACGAAATCGCCGACGACGAAACCTTCCATCCGGATTCGCCGATAGACCAGTTTCATCATGTCGCTCGGCCCCTGCGCCGGCGCATCGCCGTCATAGGCCGCGATCTGGCCGCACAGCACGATCCGTCCGCGTAACGCCATCCGGTCGACCGCGGCATCGAGGATCGCCCCGCCCACATTGTCGAAGAACAGGCCGATCCCGTCCGGGCACGTTTCAGCCAGGCGCGCCGCGACATCCTCACGCCGATAGTCGATTGTGGCGTCGACGCCGCACGCGTCGCGCAACCACGCGCATTTATCCGGGCCGCCGGCAATCGCGATGACGCGCGCGCCGAGGATACGCGCGATCTGGCAAGCGACCGACCCGACCGATCCTGCCGCGCCCGAGACCAGTACGACGTCGCCGGCAGCGACGCGCCCGATCTCGGTCATGCCGAAATAAGCGGTCAGGCTGTTGAGCGAGAGCGGCCCCAGCGCCTGCGTGAAATCCATCTCCGCCGGCAGCCGGAACGGTGGCACGGCCGCCGTTCCGGGCGCGATCACGCTCCACTCCTCCCAGCGCGCCATTGCGATCAGGCGATCGCCCGCTCGCCAATCGGGGTGGCGTGAGGCAACGACCTCGCAACCCGCCATGCCCGCGATCGCCTCGCCGATCGGGATCGATCCGCGATCGCTGCGTCCGGGCGGATTGAGCCAGTTGCGGATCGTCGGCGCGATCGCGAACACGCGATTGCGCACCAGCAATTCACCGTTCCGCAGTGTCGGCGCGTCGAACGGCTCCTCGATCAGCGCGAAGTCTTCGGTCGCGACCCGCCCCATCGGCCGCCGCGCGAGCGTCCAGCGGCGATTGACCGTCATGCCGCGAGCCTCTCCCGCGCTTCGCCCGCGCCACCGAACAAGCGCGCGAGTACCATGATCCGCCGCAGGCCGCGCCCGACCGGCAATTCGTTGGTGACGCCGATCCCGCCATGCAGCTGGACCGCTTCTTCGGCCAGGACTTGCGCCGCATGGGCGACATAGGCCTTGGCCGACCGCGCGGCGCGGACGAATCCGGCGTCGTCGCGTCCCACGGCCGCCGCCTTGATCGTCAGCGACCGCGCCTGTTCGAGCGCGACGAACATGCGCGCGAGCTTGTGCTGGACTGCCTGGAACGTCCCGATCGCGGCGCCGAATTGCCGCCGCGTCGCGACATAGTCGACGGTCTGCGCATAAAGCAGCGCCATCGCGCCGGTCATCTCTGCGGCATACGTCAGGTCGATCATCGCGAGCGCCGTTTCGGCGGCACCGGGCGGCAGCGCGGTTCGCGCCGCTTCGCAATCGACCAACGTGATGCAGGCGGCCGGCGTCCCGTCGGCGAGCCGCCGCGGCGTCAGCGCGGCGCCATCCGTATCGAGCGCCACGACATAAGCCGCGCTATCCCCCAAGACGACAAGCGCCGACGCCCGCGGCGCCCACCGCACGAACGCAAACTTGCCCGATACCCTGCCGGCTTCCTCGCGCAGCGCCCCCACCGCCAGCGCCAGGACCGCCTCGCCCGCCATGGCCGGCGCGACGAAGCGTTCGACGAGCATGTCGTTGCCATAGCGCGCCACGATGTCGGCCGCGCCGATCACGCCCTCACCCAGCGGCGTGATCGCCAGCCCCCTGCCTAGCGCCTCGGCGACGATCATCGCGTCATCCGGGCCGCCGCCCATACCACCGGCGCGCTCGGGCAACAGGAAGCGGAACAACCCAAGCTCGGCCATCGCGCGCCAGTCCGCCGCCGGCATCGGCGCGGCGCCGATCACCGCCGCCTCACCACGATCGGCGAGGAACCGCGCGACCGTCTCGCGCAGCATCGCCTGTTCCTCGCTGGGCTCCAGCCGCATGTCAGACCCGCTCGACGATGGTGACGTCGTCGATCGCCGCCGGATCGACCCCGGTCTCCGCGACGATCGCGTCGAGCACGCGCCCGCCGAGGTCGGCGGGGTGAATATCGGAGAGCTGCCCGTTGCGGCGGCCGCCGGCGGTGCGTCGGGCGGAAACGATATAGGCGTCGGCCACGAAGGCGATCCTTTCGCGAAAGTCAGGGCGCGGCCGGCGCGGCGCGCGCGATCAGGTTGAGCTGGATCTCGCTCGTTCCGCCGAAAATCGACCAGGCACGGGCGTTGAGATAGCGGGCGGCAGCCAGCCCCGCCTCGGGCGGGCCGACCAGCGGCGGCGCATCATCCGCATGGAACGGGCGCTGGGCGGGCAGCTGGAGTCCGGCGAGGCCGAACGCGTCGACCGCCAGCGTCTCGATCCCCTGGCGGATTTCCGACGCGACCAGCTTGATCGCGAGGCTGCGCGGTGCGGGTGGCTGACCCTCCTCGATTTCCAGCAGCGTCCGTAATTCGGTCATTTCGAGCGCCTCGGCCTCGAGCCGGAGGCGCGTCGCGCGGTCGGCAAGCAGCGCACCGAGCGGTGAAGCCGCGGCGACCAGTCGATCGAGATCGGCGAGCAATTGCGGGGCATAACCCGTGCCGCCGCGTTCGTTCTCAAGCAGGAACTTGGCAATGCCCCAGCCCTCGCCTTCCGCGCCGATGCGGTTGGCGACCGGCACGCGAACCTCGTCCAGGAACACTTCGTTGAGCTCATGATCGCCCGACGCACTCAGGATAGGGCGCACGGCGACGCCGGGCGAGGTCATGTCGATCAACAGGAACGAGATTCCCGCCTGCGGCTTGACCGCCGGGTCGGTGCGCACCAGCGCGAACAGCCAATTGGCGAACTGCGCCTGGGTGGTCCAGATCTTCTGTCCGGTCACGACATATTCGTTGCCGTCGCGCACCGCACGGGTACGCAGGCTGGCGAGGTCGGAGCCCGAGCCGGGCTCCGAGAAGCCTTGCGCCCAGACATGCTCGCCCGAACGCAGCGCCGGCAGGAAGCGTTGCTGCTGCTCGGGCGTGCCATAGGTGTAGAGGACCGGCCCGACCAGCTTCAGCCCCATGCCGGGCAGGATCGGCGCCCCGGCCCGTGCGCATTCGGTCTCGAAAATCCAGCGCTCGACCGCGCCCCAACCTGGGCCGCCCGCGCTCGCCGGCCAGAAATAGGTCAGCCAGCCCTTGGCCTCGAGCGCGCCCTGCCACGCCCGATATACGTCGGGCTCGGCGAAGACGCCCGAGGTCAGCGCCGCACCGCGCCGCATCGCGGGGGTGAGCGCAGTGTCGAGGAAGCCGCGCACCTCTTCCCGGAAGGCACGTTGTTCGGGCGAAAGCACGAGGTCCATCAGGCCCGCTCTACGATCGCTACGGCCGAGACGCCGGGCGCGCCGTATACGTGGCTGTAGCCGATCCGCGGATCGCCGGTCACTTGCCGCGCGCCCGCCTGCCCGGTCAGCTGGACGTAATTTTCATACACCTGGCGCAACCCGGAGGCGCCGATCGGCTCGCCGCAGGCAAGGCAGCCGCCGTCGGTGTTGATCGGCAGAATTCCGTCGATCCGGGTGCGACCTTCGGCGATCCAGGCTTGCTGCTCGCCGTCGGCGCAGAAGCCATTTTCGGCCATGTGCATGATCTCGGCGCCGCTCTCGGTATCCTGAAGCTGTGCGAGGTCCACGTCCTCGGGTCCAACCCCGGCCATCTCATAGGCGGCGCGCGACGCGATGCTGGTCGGCGAGAGGCCACGGGCGATGTCGAGCGCGGGCGAAAAGACCTCGAACGACCCCGGCGGGCGGCTGCGCACCGCCACCGCACGCAGGCGGACGGCGGGCAGGCCGAGCGATTTCGCCTTCGCCTCGCTGGCAAGGATCAGCGCGACCGCACCCTCGGCGGGCGAGCAGAACATGAACTTGGTCAGTGGGTCGCTGACCATCGTCGAAGACAGGATCGTCTCGGCATCGACCGGTTCGCGCCGCCAGGCATGATCGGCGAGCGCGCCGTTGGCGAAGGCCTTTTCAGCGACCGCCGCCAGCGTGCGGTTAGTGATGCCGTGCATCGCCATGTAGCGCTGGATCTTCATGGCGAAGAACTGCGTGGTCAGCATCAGCCCGGTCTCGCCATACCAGTCGGGCAGCCCCCATTCAGCGGGCTTGGGGTCGAAGGCGCCACGCGGGTGCTTGTCGAAGCCGACCGCAATGCCGAGGTCGAACTCGCCGGACTTGATCGTCGAGTAAGCGCCGAACATCGCCGACCCTCCGGTCGCGCAGCCATTGGCAACGTTGATGAACGGCAGTCCGGTCAACCCGAGCTCGGACACCATCGTGTCGGCCTTGCCGGCGGCGTCCGATCCGCCATAAGCGAATTGGATGTCGCGCCAGTCCAGCCCGGCGCGGCCGAGCGCCTGGCGCACCGCGAACACACCCTGCTGCAGCCCGGTACGTTCCTGCGTGCGCCCGAACGGGTGGATGCCGGCACCGACGATATAGACATCGCTCACGCCGCTTTCTCCGTGATCGGAGCGAACGCGAATGTCGTCCGCCGCTCGCCGCTTTCCAGCGTGAAGGGTTCGGCGACGAGCCGCATCTTCATGTCGATCGCGAAGCCATCGAGCGGCGCGCCAGTAAGCCGCCCCTCGACGATAATCGCGTCGCCGAGCGCGACATAGCCCACGGCATAAGGCGCGAATGCCTCAGGCCCCGCATAAGGCGGCGATTTGGGGCGGAAGCGCTGAACCGTCCACGACCAGAGCCGGCCTTCGCGCGGCAAGAGGACGGATTCGTATCGCTCGGGATCGGCATCTCCCGGCGCCGGGAACACCAATCGGCCACTCTCGCGCTCGCGGGCCGCCAGCAGCATCAGGGCGCCGTCCGCGTCGACATGCAGCAACCGATCGTCGATCGGCGGTGCCAGATCAGGCATATCCGTCCTCCTGCCCCAAAACCTAGTCGGGCAGGTCGAACAACGCCTCTGTCCAATGGGTCAGCGAGGGATCTCGGCTAGGGTCTAGCGCAAGGTACCGAGGAAGCCGAGCTGCGCGGCCTTGAACAAGGCTTGATCGCGGTTGACCGCGTCGAGCTTCTGCGCCGCCGACCGGATGTGGAAGCGTATCGTGGTACGCTTGAGATTGACGATCATCGCGATCTCGTCGTTGGTCTTGCCCGCCGCCGCCCAGCGCAGGCATTCGACCTCACGCTTGGTCAGCATGACCCGCGCGATGCTGGCCGCGCGCCGCTCGGTGACCTTGACGTAGCTTGCGACGAAGATCCGCGCGAGCAGCGCCAGCGCCTCGCCGACCGCCTCGAACGGGGCTGAAAGATCGTCGACCGCGGGATCGGGCGACAGAAAGCTCGCCGCCGCGATCTGCCCGAACGGCAGATGGATCGGCGCGACGATCGCCGCGCTGGTCAGCGCGCGCTCGCGAAAGTTGGTAAGGTCGAGCCCGGCAAGCAACGCGTTGGGCGTGCGCGTGCGGATGCCTTCGGCATTGCACCAGAACGGCTCGCTCTCGAACCGGCACGCCATCGGCAGCGGTGAGGTTAGCGCCAGCTGCGGAAAGCGCCACCAGCGCGAATCCTCGCCCGAAAAACCAAAGACCTCGCCGGCCAGGATCACGCCGTCGGCATCCTTCATCGGCTCGGCCGCGGCGATATTGTCGGTGACCGCTACTTTCAGGCCGGCCAGACCGTGCACCGCGTCGCGCAACGCTTCCGCGGCCAGCCGGATTTCCGCCAGCGATCGGACACGCACCGCGGTCAGCATGTCCTCGTCGACGTGCATCGCGTCCTATCCCGCCTTCAGGCCGTCGAAGAATGGGCCGCACAACGCATCGGCGACCTCTTCGGGCGTGCGCGTTTTCGCCATCGGAGGATACCATTTATATGCCCAGTTGCACATGCCGAGGAAACCGTAGGTGGTGATCACCGGGTCGACCGCGCGAAACCGGCCGCTCTCGACGCCTTCGATGATGAGCGCCTTGACCCTGTCGAAATAGTCGCGGCGGCGGGTACGGATCGCCTCGCGCATCTTGCCTTCGAGGTCGCCGTAATTGTCCATGAAGGCGCGGACATAGCCGGGGTGCGTGGCGATCTGGCCGAGGATGTCGACGCATGCCGAGCGCAGGGAGTCGACCGGATCGGTGCCCGCGCCGTGTTTCAGTCCGTCCAGCAGCGCAGAAATGTGCGTCTCGTGAATCGCGTAGAGGATCGACAGCTTGCTGGGAAAATAGTGATAGAGAGTCGGCTTTCCCAACCCGACCTCGTCGGCAAGCATCTGCATCGACGTGTTGTGAAAACCGACCTTGTCGAACAGCGTGGCGCAATGCTGGATGATTTCGATGCGCTTTTCGTCATGCGCTTCGGTGGTCCGATGTTTTCGCGCTGGCTTGGCGCCCATCGATCATCCTTTCTCTGTTATTTCGAGAACCTGCCCCGGCACGTTCGCGAACTCAAGACAGGGGAGCATTGCTCATTTCGTCCCGGCATCCATCGCCGTCGCGCCGACCACCCAGGCCGACAGGCCGGCGACCGGCACCGCGCACAACACCGCCTCGGCAACTTCGGTCTCGGTCGCACCAGCGCGCCGCGCACCGTCCATATGCACTGACGCCCAGTTGCTGTAGTCCGCCGCCAGCACCGTAACCAACAACAGCTCAGCATGGCGCGGCGCGAGTGCGGTGCCCGACAGCGTTCCCTCCCGCATCAGATAATAAGCATCGCCCCCGACCGGCACGAGATCGAGCAACTTGCCGAGCGACGGCGGCATCGTTTTGAAATAAGCGAGGAAATTCCGCTCCGCCTCGCCCGGCGCGACAACCAGCTCGCGCTCATCGGCCTCGATCCGGGCACTGTCGGGATAGACGCGCGCGTAGATCGATTCGAAGCGTAGTGCGGCGCCCTCGCCACGCGAACTCGCGAGGATCGCCACGGCGCATCCGGCAAGCTCGACGTCGAGCCCCGCTGCTGCCGCGGCGCGCAGCTCGCGCTCGGCCATGTCGGGATAGCCCTTCACGCACGCCGCCGCCGCGACAAACAGATGTTTGAGCGTTTTCGGCAAGGCGCCGTCGTTCTCGATCACCGACCGGAAGCGGCGATACCCCGCCAAGGTCTTTGGCGCGTGGGCGCGAACACGCCCCACGGCGCCGAGTGCTACCGCAGCTGCGGTCATTGCGCGCCTCTCCTTTTTGCTAGACCAACCGGTCGGACGGTTATGCTAACGGCAGGATCGCGAACACGTCAACGGACGGTTTGGTCAGCGTGATGAGGATCAGGAAAGGCGGCTTTTAGATGGACGATCTAACCGGCAAGGTCGCGCTGGTGACCGGCGCGGCATCGGGAATCGGGCTCGCGACCGCGCGCCGCTTCGCCGCGGCGGACGCAGCCGTCATCCTGGTCGACCGCAATGCCGGACGGCTGGCCGCGGCAGTCGAGTCGCTCGGTGCCGGCCGGCATCGCGGCGTCACGATGGATGTCACCGACGAAGCTGCCTGGACGAAATTGGCCGATGAGATCGACCGGGACGCCGGACGCCTCGATATCCTGGTCAACAACGCGGGATTCGGCGTGTTCCGCTCGATCGCGGACACCTCGCTCGCCCATTGGCGCGCGATCATGGCGGTCAATCTCGACAGCGTGTTTCTCGCGACGAAACACCTGCTACCGCTCCTGGCACGATCGGGGAGCGGCGCGATCGTCAATATGTCGTCGATCCGCGGCATCGCCGCCGCCGCCAATACCGGTAGCTATTGCGCGGCGAAGGGCGCGGTACGAATGTTCACCAAGGCGACCGCGCTCGAATGCGCGGCTTTGGGCAATGGCGTCCGCGCCAATTCGGTCCATCCGGGCCATATCGCCACGCCGCTCAGCGCCGGCGTTCACGCCGACCCCGCAATCGCCGCTCGCTTGCTCGCCGACATACCGGTCGGTCGGATCGGCACCCCCGACGAGATCGCCGACGCCATCCTGTTCCTCGCAAGCGATGCGTCGAAATACATGACCGGGGCCGAGCTCGTCATCGACGGCGGCTCGACCGCGCAATAACCAAGCGAACCGTGATTAGCTATTTTGAGTGGCCCTCCAAAACGCAACAACCCCCGCCGTGGGTACGGCGGGGGTAGTTATGGGATCGATGGTTGCGGGGACAGGATTTGAACCTGTGACCTTCAGGTTATGAGCCTGACGAGCTACCGGGCTGCTCCACCCCGCGT
>NZ_JANFAU010000017.1 GCF_026130605.1 Sphingomonas lycopersici
GTCGCCCCGCTCGGCGGCGCGACCGGCGGGGCGATCAGCAGCGCTTCGAGCCGGGGCGCGGCGGAAAGCAGGATCGCGCGCGGCGGCGCATCGGGGGTCGCGGCGCGCGCCGCCAGGGCGCGCTCGGCTTCGGCGTCGCCGATGCGCAGCCGCTGGCCGGGCACCGCCGCGATCGCGCGCGCGGCGACCGGGTCGCAATCGATCACCCGCGCCTCGCTGTCGAACGCGATCCAGCCGGTGCCGCCGCGCGCCAGCGCATCCTCGGCGATCGCGAGCCGCAGCCGCTGGCGCTCGGCCTGCGCCAGCCCGGCGAGCGCGACCGCGAGATGCGGCGCGATCGCGGAGAGCAAGGCGCTGTCCGCCGCGGCGAATTCGCGCGTCTCGCTCGACACCGCGAGCACCGCGCTCGCCCCGCCCGGCTCCGCGACGCGCATGATGCGCAGGTCGCCGGGCGGCGCCTCCTCGAGCTCGGCGGCGGCATAGACGCGATCCGGCCGCAGCCGATCGGGGGCGATCGGGGGCAAGGGCGGCGGCAAGGTCGCCGCGAACGGGCTGATCGCGAGATGCACCGCATCGGCGCGCGCACGCTGGCGCAACCGGGCGAGAAAAATATCCCAATGCGGCTCGTCGCGTACGCCCGCATAGAGCGGCAGGAGCAATTCGGTCTCGTCGATCCGGCTTAATGCCATTTTGCTCCCATATGGGAGGTTTGGCGAAAAGGCGAATCGGTCAGATCGTCACCCATGACGACCGATAAGCAAACCCTCACCCACCTCCAGCGGCTGGAGGCAGAGTCGATCCACATCCTGCGCGAGGTGGTGTCGGAATGCGAAAAGCCGGTGATGCTCTATTCGGTCGGCAAGGACAGCGCGGTGATGCTGCATCTCGCGCGCAAGGCCTTTTATCCCTCGCCGCCGCCCTTCCCGCTGCTCCATGTCGACACGACGTGGAAGTTCAAGGCGATGTACGAGCTGCGCGACCGGATGGCGCGCGAGAGCGGGATGGAATTGCTCGTCTATCACAACCCCGAGGCCGAAGCGCGCGGGATCAACCCGTTCGATCACGGCCCGCTTCACACCGATATGTGGAAGACCGAGGGGCTCAAGCAGGCGCTCGACAAATTTGGCTTCGACGCGGCGTTCGGCGGCGCGCGGCGCGACGAGGAGAAGAGCCGCGCCAAGGAGCGCGTGTTCAGCTTCCGCTCGGCCAACCACCGCTGGGACCCGAAGAACCAGCGCCCCGAATTGTGGAACCTCTACAATGCCCGCAAATCGAAGGGCGAGAGCATCCGCGTCTTCCCGATCTCCAATTGGACCGAGCTCGACATCTGGCAATATATCCAGCTCAACGACATTCCGATCGTCCCGCTCTATTTCGCCGCGCCGCGCCCGACGGTGGAGCGCGACGGCTTGATCCTGATGGTCGATGACGATCGCTTCCCGTTGAAGCCCGGCGAGACCCCGGTCGAGCGCTCGATCCGCTTCCGCACGCTCGGTTGCTACCCGCTGACCGGCGCGGTGGAGAGCGAGGCGACGACGCTGGAAGAGGTGATCCAGGAAATGCTGCTCACCACCACCAGCGAGCGCCAGGGCCGCGCGATCGACAAGGACGCCGGCGACGCCAGCATGGAGAAGAAGAAGCAGGAGGGGTATTTCTGATGACCGCGCCGATTCAGGACAGCGCCTATCAGGTCGATAAGCTGATCGCCGAGGACATCCACGCCTATCTCGATCGGCATCAGCACAAGTCGCTCTTGCGCTTCATCACCTGCGGCAGCGTCGACGACGGCAAGTCGACGCTGATCGGGCGGCTGCTCTACGATTCGAAGATGATCTTCGAGGATCAGCTCGCCGCGCTCGAATCGGATTCGAAGCGGGTGGGTACGCAGGGGCAGGAGATCGACTTCGCCTTGCTGGTCGACGGGCTCGCCGCCGAGCGCGAACAGGGCATCACGATCGACGTCGCCTATCGCTTCTTCGCGACCGAGAAGCGCAAGTTCATCGTCGCCGATACCCCCGGCCACGAACAATATACCCGCAACATGGTGACCGGCGCCTCGACCGCCGATCTCGCGGTGATCCTGATCGACGCGCGCAAGGGCGTGCTGACCCAGACGCGGCGGCACAGCTATCTCGCGCACCTCATCGGCATCCGCCATATCGTGCTGGCGGTGAACAAGATGGATCTGGTCGGTTACGATCAGGCGACCTTCGACGCGATCGTCGCCGATTACCGCGCCTTCGCCGGCGAGATCGGGATCGGCGATTTCGTCGCCATGCCGATCTCCGGCTTCAAGGGCGACAATATCACCGCCCCCAGCGCCAACACGCCCTGGTATCACGGGCCGTCGCTCGTCGCGCATCTCGAGACGGTCGAGCTCGATGCCGAGCGGGATCAGGCCAAGCCATTCCGGCTGCCGGTGCAATGGGTCAACCGCCCCAACCTCGATTTCCGCGGCTTTTCGGGGCTGGTGGCGAGCGGGGCGGTCAGCCCCGGCGATCGCGTCCGCGTGCTCCCCTCGGGCAAGACGACCGAGGTTGCGCGGGTCGTGACGCTCGACGGCGATCTCGATCGGGCGGTCGCCGGCCAGTCGGTGACGCTGACCTTCGCCGACGAGATCGATTGCTCGCGCGGCGACGTGATCGCCGCCGCCGACGCGCCGCCCGAGGTTGCCGACCAGTTCGAGGCGACGATCGTGTGGATGGCGGACGAGGAAATGCTCCCCGGCCGGCCCTATTGGCTCAAGCTCGGCACGCAGACCGTCACCGCCAGCATCCAGCACCCGAAATATCAGGTCAACGTCAACACGATGGAGCATCTGGCGGCGAAGACGCTGGATCTCAACGCGATCGGCGTCGCCAATCTCTCCACCGACCGCGGAATCGTGTTCGAGCCCTATGCGGCCAATCGCGGGCTCGGCGGGTTCATCCTGATCGACAAATTGACCAACGCGACGGTCGCCGCAGGGATGCTGCATTTCTCGCTGCGGCGCGCGCAGAACGTCCATTGGCAGGCGCTCGACGTAACGCGCGAGCGGCGCTCGGGGCTCAAGAACCAGCAGCCGATGGTGTTGTGGTTCACCGGGCTGTCGGGCGCGGGCAAGTCGACGATCGCCAATCTGGTCGAGAAGAAACTGGTGCGGATGAACCGCCACACCTTCCTGCTCGACGGCGACAATGTCCGCCACGGGCTCAACAAGGATCTCGGCTTCACCGACGCCGATCGCGTCGAGAACATCCGCCGCATCGGCGAGGTGGCGAAATTGATGACCGATGCGGGGCTGATCGTGATCACCGCGTTCATCTCGCCGTTCCGCGCCGAGCGGCAGATGGTGCGCGACATGATGGCACCGGGCGAATTCCTCGAGATCTTCATCGACACCCCGCTCGCCGATGCCGAGGCGCGCGACGTGAAGGGGCTCTATGCCAAGGCGCGCAGCGGGCAGCTCAAGAATTTCACCGGGATCGATTCGCCTTATGAACCGCCGCTCGATCCGGATATGCGGATCGACACCACCGGCATGACCCCGGAGGCGGCGGCCGACCTGATCATCGAACGGCTCATCCCATGAGGCTTGCGAAAATTTTACGGCGCGGGGTGCCGACCTTTACAAGTCGTTAAGACGAAGCGTGGCATATTGGAGGCAGGGAGAATTCCATGCCTCAGCCCGCACGACGCCAGGACTATGCGCGAGAGCCGCGCCAGGTTTCGCTGCCCGAACCGCGTTGGATCGCGGGCGACGGCGGCGATTCGCCCGTGCGCGAGCTGCACGGGCGCCTGCTCGAGGCGTTCGGCACCGAAGGGGCGCGCCGCCCGGCGAACGAGAAGCTCTCGCTGACCTTGCGCGTCGCGACGATCGTCGGCGCCTCGATCGCGCTCTGGGCGGTGATCGGCGGCGTGATTTACGCGCTGATTTAACAAAAAAATACGTGGCGAGCCGACCGCGCGGAGCGCGGCGCTCGATCTCTCCGTCATGCGTGGCCGGCGGAGGCGGGACGTATCCCGCGCATTCGGCTCAACGCCTCAGTCGGCGGCCGGTTTATTCTGCTGATCGTAGCGCCAGCACGCCGCCACCAGCGCCCCGAGCATCACGAACACCAGCCCGTGCGAATCCTGCTGGCTCAGCGTCGTCTTCACGATCAGGAAGTTGATCAGCGAGATGATCAGCGGCACCATCATCCCCAATTCCCCTTCGGGGAAGCGGATCGCGCGACGCACGCCGGCCCAGATCGCCGCCGCGATCATCCCGAAGAACAGCACCAGCCCGACGAGGCCGTATTCCAGCCCGACCGTCAGGTAGAAATTGTCGATCGAATCGAGCGCCAGCGTCTCGGGCGCACGGCCCATCCCCCAGCCCCACGGTCGATTGAGAATCTTGGGGATGCCGACGTTGAGCTGCTCCATCCGCATGTCGTTGCTGGATTGCTGCGAGCCGTCGCCCCACACGAGGTGGCGGATCTTGCCGACGAAGAAGGTCGACAGCAAAAAGCCGAATGCCATCACGGGATAACCCACCAGCAGCGCGGTGCCGATCGGGCTTTCGGGGTTGGTCTGGCGGTGGCGCAGGCTCCAGAAGAACAGATAGAGCAGGGCCGCCACGAACATGTTGATCATCCCCATCCGCGAATCGGTCTGGGCGACGACGTAGAACATCAGCGGGAAGGTGGCGGCCGCGATCACGCGGGTGATCGGTCGTTTCGCGACGAGCGCGAAATGCAGCACGAACGGCGCGGCCAGCCCGAGATATTCGGCAAGGCCCAGCGGCGTGGAGAAGGTCGCGACGGTGCGGTATTTGCCGGTCGCGCTCCGTATCGCGCCCGACAGGATGCGCGTCACCGTGTCGTCCTGGATCGAAAGCAGCGGCGGGAGATGGCCGGACCACAGCACCTTCTGCATATGCGCCTCGACCACCGCGAGCGCGCAGACCAGGAGCGTGATCCCCCAGAGCAGCCGGCCGAGCCAAACGAGCCGCCCCGGCTGGCGGAAGGCATAGACCGCGGCAAAGAACGGCGCGAACCAGCTGAACATCGCCACGCTGAACTTGTTCGCCGAATAGCCGACGTCGGTCGACCAGAAGACGGTGAGGAAGGCGAGCGCGCCGAATGCGCCGAGCAGCCACGGCACCACCGGCACCGCGGCGAGCGTCTCGGACAATTCGCGACGGAATTGCGCCGAGATCGACAGGCTGACGAGCAGCACCACGCCGAGCGGGAGCGAAACCAGCCGCAGCAACGTGATCCACGGCAGGCCCGGGAAATCGATCCCGATGTAATTGGGCCAGCACAGCAGCACCGCGACAAATGCGAACAGCAGCTGTGACATCAATTTGGTCGGCGCTCGCCCGACATCGGGGAGCAGCCAGATCACCAGCCCGGCCAGCAGCGCCAGCGGTGCCACCAGGGGTACGAGGAAATAGGTGGTCGTGATGGCAAAGAACATGCCGACGAACCACGAATAGCCGGAAACCAGCAGCAGCAATTTGATGCGATGACGCTGCCAGAAGCCCGGCGAGGTATAGCTCCCCAGGATCGGACGCGCGATCGCTCGTTGCCGTCGTCTGAAGAACCTGCCTCTGATCTTCACCCGTGCTTACTCACATCCCGGCGGGGTGGCGCGGCGCGCCCCTTTTCTGCGCCCTTCGTCACCTTCGATGACGCGACGGTCGTTAAAAGAAAAGGGTTAACAAGACTGGCGCCGATTTGATGCATCGCGCTCATTCCGTCGCCTCGCGGCGCATGCGCAGCCGCCCGCCGACCGTGCGCACCAGCCGGCCCGCGAAATCGAGCACGAACCGCTCGAAGCCAGCGGGTTGCCCCGAGAGACGCCACAAGAGCAGATGCGTTCCGGCATAAGCGCCCCCGCCGAGTACCGACTTGGCGACCAGCCCGAGAAGGTTACGGCTAAAATCGTGGCCCGGCGCGCCGAGCGCAATATCCAGCGCCAGCACGGCGACGATCATCACCGCCGCCGCGACGAAGCTGCGCCAGGCGTTGACGAACGGCGCGATCAGCGAAACGTGGAAATGCCGCGAAACGAGCTGGAGCGTCAGCAGGACATAGAGGAAGCCCGCGATCGTCAGCCCGATCAGCATCCCGGTAAAGCCGCCCAGCATCAGCCCGCCCCACAGCAGCGCCAGCCGCATCGCGAAGGTCAGCAGGTTGCGGAGGAACAGCGTGCGCGTCATCCCCTCGACCATCAGCAGCGCCTGCGCGGATTCGATCAGCCCGCCGAACGCCATCGGCGGCCCGACGAAGCGCAGCACGACGATCGCGTCGGTCCATTTCGGGCCGGCGATCACCATGATCGCCTCATGCGCGACCAGCACCATGCCGACCCCGATTGGCAGCAGCACCCCGACCATCGCGGTCTGCGCGGTGGCATAAGCGCGCAGCCGGCGCGGGAGATCGTCGCTGATCGTCGACAGCGCGGAGAAGATCGCCCGCTGGAGCGCCCAGGCGAGCTGGCTGGTGAGGATCCCCGAAATCTGGATGCCGAGATTATATTGGCCAAGCCGCGCAACACCGAACCGCCCGGCGACGATCAGAGAATCCAGCTTGAAGCTCAGATAGTTGGTCATCGCGGCGGCGGACATCCAGCCGCCGAAGCCGAGGAATAGCCGATAATCGCGCAATTCGAAGCGCGGGCGGAACGGCCGCATGACATGCGTCATGATCGTCATCGTCAGGCTGGCGACGATCGTGCCGCTGACGAGCGCCCAATAGCTGTGGGTCAGCGCGGCGAGCAGCACCATGATCGCCACCGCGACGATGCGCCCGACGATCGTGACCACCGCCTCGCGCGAGAAATCGATGTCGCGGATGTAATCGACCATGCGCGGGCTGCGCCAGCCGTCGATCAGCGGCTGGAGCGCGAGCACCAGCAACACGTTGCGGACGTGATCGTTGCCGGTCATCACCCCCGCCGGCAGCGCGGCGAGCGCGATCCCCGCAGCGGTGATCACCCCGCGCATTACCCCCAGCGTGAAGGCGGTGGCATAGAGATGCTCGTCGCGCCGCGGCGAGCGGACCAGCGCATTGGTGAGCTGAAAGTCGGTCAGCATCTGTGCG
Source organism: Sphingomonas lycopersici (assembly GCF_026130605.1). Lineage (GTDB taxonomy): Bacteria > Pseudomonadota > Alphaproteobacteria > Sphingomonadales > Sphingomonadaceae > Sphingomonas > Sphingomonas lycopersici. The sequence goes on from NZ_JANFAU010000017.1 coordinate 7,068, forward strand.
AACTCGACCACGATCATCGCCAGCGAGACGATGCCGAAATCGTTCGGCGTCAGCAGCCGCGCGAGCGCAGCGGTGCTGATGATGCCGATCCCGCGCGACATGAGGTTGACGACCATCAGCAACGAAGCGCCGCTGGCCGCGCGGCCGCTGACCTGCGGCGCCGGTGACGGCGCCGCCGAATCGGGAAGCGATGCGGTCATTGCCCGGGCTCGATCGCCGGCGCGACCTGGAGGCCGGGTGCGGGGCGCCGGCGGTTCCTGACCAGCTCGAGCACCGGATGCTCGACGAAATGCCATGACAGCATCGCCAGCGGCAGCGTGGCACAGGCGGTGAGCAGCGCGAGCAAGACGGCCGAATGCGTCGGGAACAACGCATGGACCGCCATCATCGCCGGAAAGGCATAAATGTACATGCCGTAGCTATAATCGGGCCAGCGTGCGGAGCCGGTGCCGGTCAGGAAGCCGGCGCACAAGACGCAATAGCCGGTGACGAGACTGACGAGGTGCGGAATCGGGAAATATTGGACGCTAAGCGCCAGCACGACGACCCCGGCGATCGCGACCGACCATGACAGGCGCAGATAGGGCCAGACGACAAGCGCCGCGGTGCCGAGCGCAAACATCGTCCACAGCCGATCGAAAATCGTCAGATTGTAGACGATCCCGGGGCTGAGATGCTGCCCCGCCCAATGCTGGATCGGCGGCAGATGGAAGAGCAGCGCGAAAATCAGCGACGGCAGCAGGAGCAGCGGGACGATCCGCATCGGCCGCGCCAGCGACAGCAGCGCCGCGAGGAACAGAATGACATAGCAGCGCACCTCCCACGGGATCGTCCATAGCGACCCGTTGATGGTCACCGCCTTGCCCGCAGCGGCGACCCCGGTCAGCGTATATTGGCCCTTGGTCAGCGAAAGATTGCCGACGATGAAGCGCGTGGTATCGCCGCGCAGATATTGGTCGAGCGGCAATCCGGCGATGAAATAGCCCGCCACGGTGACGACGAGCACCGAGACAGCCAGCCCGGGCCACAGCCGCGCGAGCCGCGCGCGCGCGAAATCCCACGGGCTGCCGCGCCGCAACAAGCTGTTGTACACGAGGAAGCCGCTGAGAAAGAAAAAGCCGTCGACCGCGAAGTCGGAGGTCGGCTGCCCGAACAGCATCACCGTCGGGTCGTTCATGTCCGATCCCGTGACGAGCCAGACGCAATGCGACCAGATCACCGCGGAGGCGAGCACCAAGCGGACCAGCGTCAGGTTGTTGGCGGTGGGGACAAGACGGGTTGTAGCGTTCACTCGGGTTCCGGATTGCAGGCGCCGGTCAGGCCGCGCGCGACGATACGCGGTCATTCATTGCCATTCGCGCCGCCGGGGTACAAGCGCCGCTCGCCGGCGGCGCGCGGCATATCGTCCCGGTGGCGCGGTCGAGCGCCCGAAACGGCCGATGGACTGCCCCGCGTTGGTACATTTGATTTTGTGCTGCGCTGCAAAGAAGGCTAATTATCGTGCTATTCCATACCGGCAAGGAGGAAGCGCGCGTGGGCAAGGCGGCGGCAATGGTGCAGGGGGTGCTGATGACGGCGCTGCTCGCATCGCCTGTGCCGGCGCGGGCGGCGGTCGTCTACGTCGATCCGGCCACGATGCAGTGGCAATCGGATCAAACGGTGGAGGATCGCGACCAGGTGGCGGCGCGCGGATCGGTATGGGGCGAAATGGAACAGGCGGCGCGCATCGCCGCCGAGCAGGCGGGAATGGCGGGGCGAACCGCGACCGCACGCACCAACGATGCGGTGTTCGCGCAGGCAATGGCGATCCATCTCAACTTGCCCGAAGGCGCCTCGGTCGAGCGGTTGCTCAATTTCCGGTTGCCCGCGACCGAGATCGGCGGGCCCGCGGCGGCTGCGCAGCCGCGTCAGCGGACGCTGATCGACCTTCTCCTGGGATCCGACGTTCCCGAGCCGGGGACCTGGCTTTACCTGATCCTCGGCTTCGGGCTGGTCGGCGGGATGCTGCGGTGGCGTGGCCCCGCATCCCGCGTTCAGGTTACCGGCGGATAGCTTTTCCCCGGTCGGAACGTCGTCTGCCAGGCATTGACGAGCGAATTGATCTGCGTGAGGCTCGGCGGGGTCTTGTTGATGATGTTGCCGCTGGTCTGATATTTGCCCGTCAGCAGGAAGCTGCCGGCCTGATTGGTCGTCAGCGAGGTTGCGGTATCGCTGTCCAGCTTCACCCAATTGTCCGTCACCGTGTCGCCGCCGACGCGTAGCCACAGGCGATTGTTGGTGATCGTCACATTGGTGGCGCCAGCGCCGAGCGCGATGCCGTGCCAGCCGGTGCCGATCAGCAAATTGTTGATGATCGTCAAACCGTTATAGCCGCGCCCCGATTGCCACAAATTCGCTTCGTCGCGGACGAAGATACCCTGCGACCGCCCCGCGCCCGATGACAGCATGAGATTGTCGGTGACGGTCGAATTATAGGCGGCGTGGTCGGTCGCCAGCGTCAGGCCGGCGGTGAAGAACTGCACGCAGTCGGCGTGATCGCCGGTCGCCGGCTTGAACGGCCCGATCCGGTTGCGCAGGATGAACCCGTTGGTCGTTCCGACGAGCCGTACGCCCTCGCGGATATTGGTGAAATCATTGTCGAGCACATTGACGTTCGTCGTGCGGATGAACGTCATGAAATTGGCCATGTCGCGGAAGGTCGATCCGAGCACCGAAACGTTGCTGCCGCCGCGGATGTTGAGCGAATAGCCGGCGAGCGCCCCGGTGGTGCTGTTGACCCAGCCGATGAAGGTGGTGTTGCGGAACGTCAGCCCCTGCGGCGTATAGGCGTCGATATAGGGGCCGGTGGTCCGTTCGCTCGTCCGCGCGTTGAAACGCGTGCTGTCGAAGGTGACATTCTGCCACTGATCGAGCGTGATCGGGCCGAATTCGCCGCCTTTGATCGTGATATCGTGGACGCCGCGAATCCGCGTGAAGATCACATGGCGCGTGCCGAGATAGATCGTCGTGCCGGGTTTGGCGGCGGTGACCAGCGCTTTCCATTCGGCGGCGCTGACGTCGGCGCCGGTGGAAGCGTTGACCATCGTGGTGGTCGTCGTCGTGGTTGTGCCGACTGCCGCGCCGCCACCGGCGAGCATCGCCGGAAAGAGGCAGCAAAAGGCAAGCGTATTTAAACGGGACCTCATGTTCCGTGCTCCTCATCTAACCCGGTGCATCGCCAATCGCATCATCCGTTTGCGGCCCCGTTAATCTGGTGCGGATAATGCGGTTTTTGCCCGGCTGTGTGTCCGATCAGACACGCTGAGGGTGTCACACGATGAATCACCGGCTAAGAATGAGTGATGGGTATCCTGCGCGAAAGGTTCAAGCGGCACACGCCGAGGTCGCTTCATCGGGTGGTGGCTGCGGCGCGCGGATTGCTGAGCAATCCACCGCAAGAGGAACGGACGCTGCACGGTTATAGCGTGTCACGCGATACGGACGATTCGCCGCGGCTCAATCTGGTCATCCCCAGCATCGCCCCGTCCGCCGCGTTCGGCGGGGTGCTGACCGGGCTGGATCTCTATCTGCGCCTCGTCGCCGCCACGGGCGCGCGCGCGCGGATCATCCTCGACGATTTCGATCTGGCGCCCGACCGTTCGGTGGTCGATGCCGCGAGCCGGCGCGTCGGCGTCGATCCCGCGCGGATCGCGATCGTGCCGCGGCGCGACGACCGGCCGGCGGTGAGCGTCGGCGCGCGCGACATCTTCATCGCCTATAATTGGTGGACGGTGCTCAACATCCGGGAGCTCGTCGCCGCGCAGGCCGCAGCGGCGGGCGGGCGCGCCGCGCCCTATCTCTATATCTGCCAGGATTTCGAGCCGGGCTTCTACCCTTTCTCCTCCACCCATCTCGTCGCGTGGCGCGCGCTGAAGGGGGAGGGGCAATGGTGGGCGATCTACAATAGCAGCGAGCTCGCCGCTTATGTCGGCGCGCTCGGCATCGCGCCGGCCGAACAGTTCGTGATCGAGCCGACGCTCTCCGCCGCCTTGCGCCCCTTCCTTCCCGACGGCGCGGCACCGCGCGAACGGCGGATGCTGGTTTATGGCCGGCCCGGCGTGCCGCGCAACTGCTTCCCCGCGGTGATCGCGGGGCTGCGCGCCTGGGCCGGAAGCTACGCGCATGCGGCGCAATGGGACGTCGTCTCGGCCGGCGCGCCGCACCGCCCGCTCGCGCTGGGCAACGGCATCGAGCTGCGCGCGGCGGGCAAGCTTTCGCTCGAGGATTATGCCGCGATGCTGCGCGGCACCGCGGTCGGGCTATCGCTGATGGCCTCGCCGCATCCCAGTTACCCGCCGCTCGAAATGGCGCATTTCGGGGTGCTGACGGTGACGAGCGATTATGCGTTCAAGTCGCTCGGCGCCGCGCATGACAATATCGTCGCGCTCGACGACATCCGTGCCGATAGCATCGCGGCGGCGCTGGCGGATGCGTGCGAGCGGTTCGAGCGCGATCCGACGATCGGCGCGCGCGGACGGTCGCACCGGCCGGACTATCTGGCGGAAAACCCCTATCCGTTCCTCGAGACGCTCGCGGCGCGGCTCAATGAGGCGTGGCGCGCCGGGTGAGACGTATCGGCGGCGCAGCGCCTCAGGCCAGCCGCTGCGCCAGCGTATCGCCGATCATCGTCGAGCGGCGGTTGGCGCGGGTGCCCATGATCATGTCGCGCATGAATTCGCTGAGCGTGTCGAACCCGGGCGCATCGCCGGTGCGGATCATCGAGGCGCGCATCAGCACGCCGTCGGCGATAAAGCCGTTCCACGCGGTGGTGAAGCGCGCCCAGCGCTGGTCGCTATAGGTTTGCGGCAGCATCTCGCCGAGCCGCGTCCAGTAGAGGATGTCCTCGACCCGCGATCCCATCTCCGCGGTCAGCAGCACCGCCGGCACGGTCACGCCATTGGGCAGCGGCAGTTGATAGAGCTTGCTGTAGGTGATCGCGAAACCGGTCGCCGGATAGCATTTCTCCGGGCGATGGAGCTGGAGCACGTCGCTCTGCGCGCGGCCGTAAGCGGCGAGCAGCATCACGTCCTGCGCCTCGTCGCCGCTCATCCGGCGATAGGATCGCGCGACGCGCTCGCTGTAGAGCTTCGCCGCCAGGCTGTCCTTGAGGTCGGGCAGGACGATGTCGCCGCCGCCGCCCGCCTTCCAGCCGGCGAATTGCAGCGGGATGACGTTGGTGAGCTTCTCGTTCTCGGGCAGCAACAGCGTCAGCTTGCGCGGGCGCATCCATTCGCCCACGCCGAGCGCGGCGGCGCAGCCGCCGGCGAACAGGAACTCGCGGCGCTCGATCATGCCGTCGCCTCCGATTTGACGTGCCAGCGCGCCAGCACCGCCTGCATCATCCGATCGATCAGGAAGATGCTGGCGACCGCGAAGGCGAACAGCACCATCCCGGTGGTGACGTGCATGAAGCCCTGCGCCACCGCGTCGCCGTAATAATAAGTCAGCAGGATCAGCGCGATCACCCGCAGGATGTTCACGAACACCGCGACCGGGATGATCAGCGCGACCAGCACCAAGGCATAGCGCCACGACGCGCGGTGCATCAGATAGATGTAGAACAGGCTGATCGCGGTGAGCCCGGTGATCGAGTTCATCCCCGCGCAGGCATCCTCGACCAGCAGCTGATATTGCGCGATCGTCAAGGACACGCCCGAGCGCTCGATCGGAAAGCCCATCGGCTGGAGGATCGCCACCGAGATATAGGAGACGAACTCGCGCAGCGGCGAGGTGAGGGTATCCAGCACCCAGCCCGGCGGCGGAATGATGAAGGCGAGATAGAATAAGGCGAAGAGGTTGCGCCGCACCTCGCTGATGCCGGCGAGCTGCACCATCCCGATGATGAAGATGAGATACAGCGCTGACACCTCGATAAAGAGGAAATCGAACGCCCGGCCAAAGGCATAGACCGGCAGCGCTGCCGCCAGCGGCAGCCAGGTCCACCACGGCTGGCGGCCGGCGTGGATCAGGTCGATCTTATTGTAGCTGAGCAGCCACAGCCCCGTCGCGAGCACGATCGGGCCGTGCGCGCCGGCCTCGGTCGACCAGGTCTGGCGGCCGAGCGTGATCAGCGACGGGATCGCGACGATCAGCAATCCGACGAGCAGCGGCCAATGCATGCGCAACGCCCGGCGGAGCATCGAGCCGCCGCTGCCGCCGCCCGACGCGGCCGTGCTCTGCGCGTCAGCGTACATTCAAATAGGTTCCGATCACTTGCGCCTTGTCCGACGTCAGTTCGTCGATCAGTGTGCGCACGTCGCGAACATAGCTCTGGTTGCGGCAGGCGACCGCCATCGCATAGCGCGTGACCGCGGCGATGCGGCGCACGTCGGCGTAATTGTTCGCCGGCGGGGTGTCGATCAGCACGATGTCGTAATCGCGGATGCAGCTTTCGATCAGCGATTTGAACGCCGCGCTGCTCAGCAGCTCCGATGCGTCCTCGCGCGGCTCGCCGGCGAACAGCAAGGCGAGATTGGGCAGAACCGCTTCATGCACCGCATCGAAGAACGCGATGTCGGGATTGGTCAGGCAATCGGACAGCCCGGGGCGCGGGTTGCTCGGGGCGAAATATTCCTCCAGCCCCGGCGCGCGCATGTTGCCGTCGATCAGCAGCGTGCTGGCGCCGGTCTGCGACAGCGCCACCGCCAGATTGGCGGCGACGAAGCTGCACCCCGCGCCCGCCGACGGGCCGGTCATCGCCAGCGATCGCCGCCCCTCGCGCAGATGCTTGGCGACGACATGCGCGCGCAGCACCCGGATCGATTCGGCCTGGCCACCGGTCGGATCGGTGAGCATGACCAGCGACGGGGCGAGCGTGAAATGCGCGTCGGTCAGGTCCGTCACGCCTTCGCCGCCCGGGGCGGTGCGCTCGACTGAAGAAAGCATCGTCATGATTCAGGCGCCATAAGCTGCGGTCGTCGCCGGTTCGTGCCGTTTCCAGCGGAACAGGCGGCGCCGGGTCGGCGGGGCGTTGCTGGCCATGATCCCGACCACCGGCACCCCGGCGATGTTGAGATCCTCCGGCCCGCGCACGCGGCGGGCGAGCAATTCGACCAGCATCGACAACAGCAACCCGAACAGGAAGCCGAGCCCGAGCGAGCCCGCGATCACCAGCGGCCATTTCGGGAAGATCGGCGAGGTCGGCTCGGTCGCATTGCCGAGCAAGGTCAGGCCGGTGATCGTCGATTCGCTCTTCTGCTGCTCGTCGGCGGCCTTTTGCACCGTCTTGGCATATTGATCGCGCAACACCGTGACATCGGCGGCGAGCTGCTGCGCCTCGGCGACCTTGCCGCGCTGCGCCAGCACCTTGCGCTGCTGCTCCGAATAGAGCGCGGCGATCGACGGACCCGCCGGGCCGCGCGAGACGCTCGGGGTCGAGGCGCGGGCGACCTGCGCCAGCGCGTCGCGCTGCTTCTTGAGTGCGATCAGATCGGGGTTGTTCGGCCCGAGCACCTTCTCGGTGTTCGAGATCGAGGCATTGATCTGCTCGAGCTGTGCCTGCGCGGGGCTGATCCCCGGATTGGTCACCATCGACCCGAGGTTGATCGCCGGCTGCGCCGCGGCGAGCGCGTTGAGCTTGGCGGTGTCGGCGTCGACATTATTGTCCTGCAGGATGATGCCGTTGGCCTTTTCGAAGTCGCTCTTCTTCTTCTCGGCGGTGTTGAGATCGGCGCGGACGCGATCGGCCTGCTTGCGGAACCACGCCTCGTTCTCGACCGCTTCGTCGCGGCGCAACGCCAGCGTCTCGTTGACATAGGCCGCCCGGACCGCATCGGCGACGCGCGCCGCGGTTTCCGGGTTATCGCTGGTATATTGGATCTCCATGATGTTGGAGAAATCGATCAGCTGCGCCTCGGTATTGTCCGAGATGCGCTGCGCCAGCCAGCGGCGGAAATCGCGCTTGTCGTCCGGCGAGCGGCGCGCATAGGCCGCGGCCATGTCGGGCGACGAGGTCCAGCCCAGATCATCGACCACCTTGCCGGTGATGCGATAATCCTTGATCAGCTCGGTCTGCGTCTGGACATAGGTCTTGGCGAAACCGGCGTTGACCATCTCGCCGGTGACCGGATCAGGCTTGACGATATCGAGGATCAGCCGCGATTTGCCCTGATAACGCGCCGGCAACAGGCTCGCGACCAGCATCGCGCCGAGAAAGCAGGTCAGCGTGGTCAGCACGGTGATCCACCGGCGGGCCCACAGGATACGGAAGAATTGCACGAAGCTCATGGGAACATGCTCCCTCGACGGCGGCTCAGAAGAACCGCTCGCCGATGACGATAGTGTCGCCGTTCTTGACCGGATCGGAAAGGTTCATGCGGCCCATCTCCTTCCCGTCGCGGAACAGCTTGACCTTTTTGTCGGAACCGCGCGGGGTCAGCCCCCCGGCGCGGGCCAGCGCCTGACGCAGCGTCATCCCGCGGTCGATGCGATAAGAGCCGGGCTGCGCGACCTGGCCGTAGATGTAGAAGGTCGTTGCGGCGGCGACATAGATCTTGTCGCCCGGTTCGACGAAAATGTCCTTGTCAGGCCCGCCGCCGGCGATGTCGCGCATGTCGAAATTGAATTCCTTGCCGTCGGCGCGGCGGATCTGCACGTCGTCCGATCCGGTCGGCCGCAGGCCGCCGACGCGGGCGAGGATTTCCGACAGGCGATAGGCGCGGTCGACCGGGACCAGCCCGGGATTGCCCACCTCGCCCAGCACCGTCACGTAGCGCGCGGTATAGCTGGCGACGATCACGCTCACGACGGGATCGGTATAGTAACCGCCCTGCTGCAGCCGGTGGCGCACTTCCTCGCGCAGTTGCAGCACCGTCTTGCCCTCGGCCGGGACCGACTTGATGTACGGCAGCTGGATCGTGCCGTCGACCTGCACCTGGACGCGCGGCTTGAATTCCTCGCGCCCGAGCACCGAGACCTCGATCACGTCGCCGACGCCGAGGACATAGCCGTCGGCGAGGCTGTTCTGCTGCTTGTCCTTGCCCGCGGCATCGGCCGCCGGACGCGCCGGCGCCGCCTGCGGCGCGGTGGGGACGGTCGACAGCGGTGCTTGCCCGGTGGACATCTGCGTCTGTTGGGCGGTGGCGATGCCTGGCGCGAGCGTGAGCGCAAACGAGGCGATCAGCAGGAGCGCGAGGCGTCGGAGAAGGCAGAGAGTCTGGCGCATGATTGCGTTACTCGGCTCAGAGTGTGAAGGAAGTGCGAAGCCCGATGAAATAGCTGTGATAATCATAAAGCGTGTTGTTGGTTTTGCGATCCTGATAGCCGCCGTACAGCGTGAAGGTCAGGCGGTCCGTCGGCAGGAACGACAGCGACGGGCTGATCGTATGGTTGCGCGAATCGGTCAGCGGTGGCCCGAACAACCCCTGCGATCCGAAATAACGTACCGTCCGGATCGAGCCGGTCAGGCTCGCGCGCAGCCGCCCGCTGAACGCATAATCGGCGGTCGCGTTATAGCTGCGGTTGATCTGATAGGTCGCGTCGTTGCCGAGCGACGGCGAGATGTCGCGCGAGGTGCCCAGCTGCAGATGCATATCGGGGGTCGGCACCGCGCTCAGTTCGGCATGCCAGCCGAAACCGTTGAAATCGCGCGTCGCGACCCCGTTGTCGGGGCGCACCATGACATAAGAGATGCCCGCCGAGCCGGTCAGCACCGCACCGATCGAGCGCTGATAGTCGAAGGTGATGCGCTTGGTCGAGAAATTGGCGGGGCCGAAGATCGCCGGGCGATCGGGATAGGAGGTATCCGTCTGGGTGAAGCGCAACGTCGCCTCGCCGTAGATCGGATCGCCATAAGCGAGGCCGCCGCCATAGGTATTGGTGCGGTAGTTGGCGATGCGGCGCCGCACTTCGCTGTTGTTGCCCGCGGTATGCTCGAACGTGGCGAGCGGGCGGAAGCCGCTGGCGCTGCCGCATTGCACTTCAGCGCCATAGCTCTGCGTCGTGGCGACGTTGCGCACGCTGCGGCGGTCGGTGACTCCCTCGGCCGAGATCGGGATGATGTCGCCCAGATCGCTCTGCATGCGCGAGAAGCCGGGGCGCAGATGCAGGAAGCACGGCCCGCCGACCAGCCCGAGATCGGCGTTGAGGCCAAGCCGCTCACGGTTCAGCTGCTTGTTGCGGCGGTAGAAATCATAGCCGGCAAAGCCGCTGAGAGTCAGCGAATTGCGGCCGAGCGCCTTGTTGACCGTCACGTTGAGCGTGGGCGTGACGCGCTCGTCGGAGCGCTTGCCCGACAGGATCGTGCCGGCCGAGCGCGCGACGTTGCTGTCGTGCACCTCGTCGAGGATCGCCTGTACCTGGATTCCCTCGGGCGGCGCACCATAGGCGCTCTGCGCCTGCGCCGCCATCGGACAGACGACAGCGATCGCCGCGACCGTCGCCAATCCATAACCTACGCACCGCCCGGGGGGAGTGTCGACGCGCCCTGCCACATCATTTCTCCTTTGCGGGAACCGCAGCATTCGCCGCCGGCGCGGCCGGGGCGCCAGGCGCGGTCTTCGTCTGGAACTGCTCGTTGATCTTCACCTTCGACTGCGCTTCCTTGATGATCTTGCCGAATTGCTCGCGGACCATGTTCTGGGTGCGCTGGGTGGTGAGGATCTGGCTCGCGATCTGGTTCGCCTGATCGCCCGAAATCGGCTGCGCCTGACGCTCGCGGATTCGCGCGACCATCACCGCATTGCCGTTCGGCAGAACGAACACGTCGTCGATCTTCAGGTTGGAAATCTGCTTCGCCGCATCGGGGGGGATGGTGAGCGAATCGATCACCGCGGCGCCGCGGCGATATTGCACCTTGTTCTTGTCGAGCAGCGCGATGATCTCGTCCATCGTCTTGAGCGGCCCCATCTGCTGCACGATCTCCGGCTTGACCGAGCCGACGATCAACTGGTCGACCGAGATCAGCTGGCGCTGGGCGAAGGCCTGCGGATTGTCGCGCACATAAGCCGCGGCCTCGTCGGGCGAGACCTTCGGCAGCGTCGAGCGGACATTCTCCTCGAGCAGCTGGATCAGCGTCAGGTCGCGCGCCTTCTGCAGCGTGATCGCCGCGGTCGGGGTCTTGTCCAGCCCGCGCGCGACGGCTGCGTCGGCGAGGATCTTGCGGTTGACGATCGACTGCAGCGCCGCCGGCTGCGCGCGCGCGCTGGCCTGCGGATCGGACGCGAGCGGCCCGAGCTCGAGCCGGACCTCGGAAGTGGTGATCTCCTTGCCGTCGACGGTCGCCGCGACCTGCCCGGTCGGCGCCGCGCCACCGCTGCCGCCCTTGCCGCACGCCGTGAGCGCGACACAGGCGAAAAGGATCGAAATTGTGCCGCTTTTCTTCATCATCTTCTTAGCATCCCCCCTGAAGGATAAGAATGAACAACGGTTTATAGGCGCAATCCCGCACTGATGATAGCGCGTCAACCTTACTGCTTAATGAAGTTTTTGCCTTGTTTCGGGATCCTAGGACGACGCTCACCCGAAATCATGCCCTTTCCGTCCCGAAATCGTAAATTCCGTGAAGCACGCCGTTCAGCGTGTCGCGGTAACGTGCGAGAATCGTGTCGCGCCGGAAAGGCAAAGTGCCGCCATTTTGCTGCCATTCGGCCAGCGCCTGTTTGCGCGGGCCGCTCTCGGTGATCAGCAGATCGAGCGCGCGCGCGATCGACGCCGGATCGCGCGCATCGGCGGCCAGCGCGAACGGGCAGTCGTCGAAATAGCCGTCGATCGCGGCGCCGCGCGGATAGACGATCGGGCATCCCGCGAGCAGCGCCTCGATGAACACCAGCCCGAACGATTCACGGCGCGAGGGCAAAGCGAAGGCGGTGCAGCCGTTCATCCATTGCTGCAGCGACGCCGGATCGAGCGCGCCGATGCGCCGGGCCTGGGCGCCCGCCGGGCGCAACGCCGCGTCGACCGCCGCCTCGCTGCCGGCATCGCCCCCGCCGGCGACCTCCAGCGCCACCTCGGGGTGCGCCGGCTGCAGCGCGGCGACGGCGTGCGCCAGCGTCGCGACATTCTTGTTGCGCCAGTGCATCAGGTGGAACGCGCTGCCGACGCGCGGCGGTGTCGCGCGCGGCGCGATCACCGTTTCGCTCGCCGGGATGCACGGCAGGTCGACGACCGGGTTGGCGCGCGCGCCGAACCTCGCCTCGCACCAGCGCGCGATCCACGGCGCGAACGCGATCACCGTCGCCGCTTCGTGCCAGATGCGCCGGTAACGCCGCGCGAGATCGGGGCGCGCGGTGATGATCTTCTGGTCGGTATTGCCTTGCAAGGTAACGAGGAACGGCACCCCCAGCCGCTGCGCCAGCCGCTGCGCGGCGAGCGCCTCGACGCTTAATTTGTGCGCGTGGATCGCGGCGACCGGCTCGCCGCGTGCCTTCAACTCGGCGAGGATCGTATCGGCGACCCGCCGCATCGCGGTGGCGAGTGCGACCCCGCGGCTCGGCGCGGCATAGCGCCAGCTTGCGATGCGGCCGTCGTCGGCAACCTTCTCTACCGCGCCGGGGCGCAGCCAGCCGCGCGCGCCGCCGCTGCGGTTGAGCGAGATCACGCGATGGGTGAAATCGCCCGCGGTCCCGTCCACCAACGAGGCGATAACGCGCGTCTTGGCCGGCTGGATCGCATCCGGATAATCCGCGCTGAGATGCAGGATCAGTGGCATCGCGCCCCCCTCGGCGACATGCTCCCGTCGCGCATTTCGCGCGGCACCGGTCCGCTCCCCCGCCCGGCCCCCCGCAAGCGTATCCTGACGGGAGGCGGGGTGGGGGAGCGGGCCGGCGCGGCCGTGTCGGAACAGGCGCTTAATAACCTGCCAGCCAATCGCGTCGTTGCCCCCAGATCTGGAGCAGCCGCGCGCGCGCCTCGGGCTCGCGCGTGGTGACCGCGCCCAGCCGGCGGGCGAGCCCCCACATCCACAATTGCGCGACGCCCAGCGGCACCAGCGGCTTCGCCCAGTGATCGCGCACCAGCGTCGCCTTGGCACGCATCACCGCGACGGTCTTGTCGGCGCGCTTGGCGGTCGACGCGCCGACGAGATGCATGATCTCGGCATCGGGGGTGATCATCGGGCGATAGCCCAATGCGCGCGCGCGCAGGCACAGATCGGCATCCTCGCCGTACATGAAATAGCGCCGGTTGAACCCGCCGAGCCGCCGCCACAGTTCGGTCGAGGTCAGCAGGAAGCAGCCGACGACGATATCCACCTCGCGCACGCTGTCGCGCTGCCACCCGCCCATCGCCTCCGGGTTGAACAGGGTCGAGCGCGGGAAGGCGCGGGCGAGTCCGCTGGTCTGGGTGAACAGGCTCCACGGGGTGATGCGCTGCCAGCAAGACGCCTGGTTGAGCGATCCGTCGGGAAACACCGTGCGGCCGCCGACGATCCCCGCTTTGGGATTGGCCTTGGCGAAAGCGAGCAGATTGGCGATCGCGCCGGGATGCGTCTCGGTATCGGGGTTGAGCAGGCACAGCCACGGCGTCGTCACGGTTTCGGCAACGAGGTTGTTGGCGGCGGCGAAGCCGATATTTTCCGGGTGCGCGATCGTCTCGATCTCGGGGAAGGCGGCGGCGACCGCGGCAGCGCTGCCGTCCGACGAGGCGTTGTCGAACACCACCACCCGCATCGCGACGTCGCCGGCATTGGCCAGCAATGTCTCCACCGCGCGCACCGTCAGATCGCGGGTGTTGTAGCTGACGATGATCACCGTCACTTCGGGCGAAGCGCCGCTGGTGCGAGCGGGTTCTTGGGACTGCGCCGCATTCATGCCTTAGCGTTAGCCGCCCGATACGCCGCGCGTCGAGGAGTTTTCCAAACGATCCGGCGTCATTCCGGCACATGCCATGTGATCCGGCGCCGGGGGACGGCTCGATTCGCGCCGCATGCTCGGCTAGCACGGCCTCCCTTGCCAGCGGAGACTGCCCTTGCCGAACGCCGACGCCCCCCGCCAGCCGCTCATCTGCCTCGCGGCGTCGGGCGGCGGCCATGTCCGGCAGATCCTCGACCTGAAGCCGGTGTGGGAGAAATATCCGCACTTCTTCGTCACCGAGGATACCGCGCTGGGGCGCTCGATCGCCGCCGAGGAGGATACCGCCTTCGTCCCGCATTTCGCGCTTGGCCAGGCCAAGCTGGGGCGGCCGTGGCAGATGATCGCGGAGGCGTGGCGCAGCATCTTCACCTCGTGGCAGATCATTGCGCGGCGCCGGCCCGATCTGTTCATCACCACCGGCGCCGGATCGCAATTGTTCGTCATGCTGTTCGCGCGGCTGCGCGGCGCGCGGGTGATCCTGATCGATTCGTTCGCACGCTTCACCCGCCCGTCCGCCTTTGCGCGGCTCGCCGGCTGGCTGGCGCATGTCCGCATCGCGCAATCGGCGGAAAGCGGGCGGCAATGGCGCGGCGCTTTGGTGTTCGATCCGTTCCGATCGCTCGATACGCCGCCGCCGGCAAAGGCGCCGCTGCTGTTCGCGACGGTCGGCGCCACCTTGCCGTTCGAGCGGCTGGTGCGGCTGGTGGAGGAGGCGCAGGCGGCGGGGGAGATCCCCGAGCGAATCGTGCTCCAGCGCGGGGTCGGCGGGCATGTGCCGGCGGGGCTCGATTCGGTCGAGACGATCCCGTTCCAGGAGGTGCAGCAATTGCTCGACCAGGCCGATATCGTCGTATGCCACGGCGGCACCGGCTCGCTGATCACCGCGTTGCGCGCGCATTGCCGGGTGATCGCGGTGCCGCGGCTGTTCGCGCTGGGCGAGCATTATGACGATCATCAGGCCGAAATCACCGCCGCCTTCGCCGAGCGCGGGCTGATCGAGGTGGTCGGCGCGGACGAGCCGCTCGGCCCGGCGCTGGCGCGCGCGCGGGCGCGCCAGCCGGTCGCGGCGACGACAGATCCATCCGAATTGATCGCTTTTCTCGACGGCGAAGCGGCCAGGCTCGCCGCGCGCAAGGCGCGATGATCCGGAATGACGGAAAGAATAGTGGTATAAAGGGCCAGGAAAACAGGCACGCAGTGCTGCGACTTGCGTTGACGCCGTTAACGAGCCATTTCCTCTCCCGGGGCTAAGGCGTGTTGAATTTGCTGCAACACGCTGGACGGGTGTCCCAATGCTGATTGCCGTTTCGTGAATCCAGAGGTGCTAGATGGAAACCCCGTTCGATTGGCTGACGCTCATGGTCTTCACCGGCCTGGTCGTCCTGCTGCTGCAGCGGTCGGCGGCGGAAAATCCGGTCGACAAATTGTGGCAATATGCGCCGCCGGCGATCGGCTGCGCGGTGGTCAATTATCTCGGCAACGAAGGATATGTCGTGGTCGCGATCGCCGGGCTGGTCGCGGTGATCGCCTATATTTATTACGTCCTTCGGCCGAAGATCAGCTTCTGATCGGATCCGCCGGGCGCGTCGCGCCTTTTTCGTACGCGGCGTGCTTGGCCGCAGCCCCGTCTCAGCCAATCCAGGACGCGTTATGATCTGGACCCGCATCGTGAATTTCCTGCTCGGCCGCCGGCCGGCCCCACCGCCCGAGCGCGTGGCGCTCGTCGTGCCGGCGCACGCCGGCCCGCTGATTCGGCGGGCGTCCGAGCTGCCTGAAGATGCGCACGCCGCGCCGCTGCCGCGTTTCCGCAGCAGCGCCGCCGATGCCAGCCGCCCCGCGCGCAGCGATCGCCAGCTCGATCAGCGCCGGCAGAAGCTGCAGCGCGCCTTCACCCCGTCGCAGCCGGTGCGCGACGAGCGGCGCTTCGCCGGGCGCAAGGAGACGTTGGTCTCGCTGATCCGCGCGGTGGAGGAACAGAATCTCCACGCGGTGATCTTCGGCGATCGCGGCATGGGCAAGACCTCGATGCTGCACGTCTTTTCGCGGCTGGCGCGCGAGGCGCGTTATATCGTGCGCTACACCTCGTGCAGCGAGACATCCGAATTCGATCCGATCTTCCGCGCGATCACCGCGGATATCCCGCTGCTCTACCACGCCGATTTCGATCCCACGTCCGAGGAGGCGGAACGCGGCGGCACGCTCGCCGATCTGCTGCCCGAACAGACGCTGACCCCGGTGCGGATCAGCGAAAGCCTCGCGCGGCTTTCGGGTACGCGGGTGCTGATCATGCTCGACGAATTCGATCGCGTGCAGTCGATCGATTTCAAGCGCTCGATCGCCGAGCTGATCAAGAATCTGTCGGATCAGTCGATCCCGGTGCAGATCGTGATCGCCGGGGTCGCCGGCAACCTCAACGAACTGCTCGAGCATATCCCCTCGATCCGCCGCAACGTGGCGGGGATCCCGGTGACCGGGATGGCCGACGACGAGGTGCGCGAGCTGATCCATATGGGCGAGGGCGCCAGCGATCTGACCTTCACCGACGAGGCGCGCGACGATGTCGTCAACGCGGCGCAGGGTTCGCCCTATGTCGCGGGTCTCGTCGCGCAATATGCTGCGAGCGATGCGCTCGATCGCGATTCGACCGAGGTCGAGACGCGCGACGTCCACAGCGGGATCAAGCGCGCGCTGGGCGAGGTGAAGGTGCGGATGGGGCCGGCGAGCCAGTTGCACCTCAGGGTGCTGCTTGCCGACGTGCCCCCCGAGGCGGTGGCGCCGCTGGCGCAGGAAGGGCTGCGCAACTTCGGCATGGTCCACGGCGGCAGCCCGAGCGACACGAAGCGCGCGATGGTGATCGCGCGCGCGGTCGAAGCCGGGGTGCTGGCGGCGGATCAATCGCACGGCGGCCGCGATTTCCGCTTCACCGACGACAGCGTCGCGCTCTATCTGTGGCTCGCGGCTTGCCTTGTGTGATTCGACGGGACTGATCACAGAGCGGACCGCGCCGCCCCACGACCGGTTCAGATTTCGAGGTCCCGCGCATGTCCGTCGATGTGGTTTCCCCTCCTAGGGCCGATTCCGGCGCGAGCGCGGGCGTTCCCCAGCTTTCGATCATCTCGCCCGCCTATAACGAGCGCGCCAATATCCGTCCGCTGGTCGCGGCGGTGGCGGCGGCGATGGGGGGGACGCGTTGGGAGCTGATCGTCGTCGACGATGACAGCCCCGACGGGACCGCGGAGGAAGTGTTCGCGATCGCGGGCGAGGGGTATCCGGTGCGCTGCATCCGGCGCATCGGGCGGCGCGGGCTCGCCTCCGCGGTGGTCGAGGGCGCGCTGGCGGCCAATGCCGCGGTGATCGCGGTGATCGATGCCGATCTCCAGCATGACGAAAAGCTGCTGCCCGCGATGCTCGCGCTGATCGCCGCGGGCGACAGCGATCTGGTCGTCGGCAGCCGGCATGTCGACGGCGGCGGGGTGGGCGACTGGTCGAAGGACCGGCAGGCGATGAGCAGCTTCGCCACCTGGTGCGCCAATCTCGCGCTTGGCACCGGGATCAGCGATCCGATGAGCGGCTTCTTCGCGATCCGCCGCGACGTGTTCCACGCCAGCGTCCACGATTTGTCGCAGCAGGGCTATAAGATCCTGCTCGATATCATCAGCTCCGCGCCGCACGCGCTTCGGATCACCGAAATCCCCTATGTCTTCCGCAACCGCGTGGAGGGGGAGAGCAAGGTCGATCTGATGATCATGCTCGAATTCCTCTTCCTGCTGATCGAGAAGGTGACCCGCGGGCTGATCCCGCCGCGCTTCGTGCTGTTCTCGGCGGTCGGCGGTATCGGGCTGGTCGCGCATGTCGCGGTGCTGCAGGCGCTGAAATCGTTCGGCAGCACCTTCCTCGTCGCGCAGACCGCCGCCACCGCGGTGGCGATGACGCTCAACTATGTCATCAACAATTCGGTCACCTATCGTTCGCAGCGGCTGCGCGGTCGCCGCTTCGTGATCGGCTATTTCATCTTCTGTCTCGTCTGCTCGATCGGCACGCTGGCCAATATCGGGGTCGCCGATCTCGTGCTCGCCGATGAGGGCAATTGGGCGCTTGCGGGGGTGGCCGGCGCGCTGATGAGCGCGGTGTTCAACTTCGGCGTCGCCACCCAGTTCGTCTGGTCGCAACGCCGCCGCCCGCGCCGGCCGAGGGTGAGGCGGTCGCCCGTCGCTCAATAAGCCTGCGGGTGGACGATCACCCGGATCGTGTTGAAGATGATCGAGATGTCGCGCGACAGCCGCCAGCCGTCGATATATTCGAGATCGGCCTGCAGACGCTTTTCGAGATCCGATTGCTCGTGGGTCGCGCCGCGATAGCCGCGGATCTGCGCCAGCCCGGTGATCCCCGGCTTCAACGTGTGGCGCAGCCAGTATTTCTGCGTCACTTCCCAGAACAATTTGTCGCCGGCGAGCGAGCCCAGAGCGTGCGGGCGCGGGCCGACGATGCTCATGTCGCCCTTGAGCACGTTGAACAGCTGCGGCAGCTCGTCGATGCTGGTGCGGCGGATGATCCGGCCGACGCGGGTGATGCGATCGTCGTCGCGGGTCGCCGAGCGATTGCCCGAAAAATCGCTGCTCTGCGCCTTCATGCTGCGGAATTTCAGGATCTTGAACGGCTTGTTGTCGCGGCCGAGGCGGGTCTGGGCGAACAGCACCGGACCGCGGCTTTCGAGCTTGATCGCGATCGCGACGAGCACCAGCAGCGGCGCGACGAACAGGACCGCGCCGCCCGCCAGCGTCAGATCCATCACACGCTTCTTGATCCGCGCGCCGAGCGACATCGGCCCGCGCGCGACGACGATCGTATCGTGCCCGTGATAACGCCCGATGCCGATCGCGCCGAGCGGGGTTTCGCCCTCCAGCAGCATCTCCGCGGTGACGCTATAGGCCTTCATCAGCAGCGCCCATTGGTGGCGCCGCTCCTCGGTGGTGGAGACGATGACGCGGTCGAACGGTCCGACCAGCGCGGCGAGCCGCGCCAGCATTTGCGGATCGTTGAGATCGGGCTGGAACCCGGCGGCTTCCGCGTCGAAAACGTGATAGGCGCCCGGCCGCGGCGGCACCCCGTCGATGATCAGCAATTCGCCGATCAGCCCGCCCGGCACCGGGCTGACGAAACACATCGCGAAGATCAGCCGCCCCATCGCGATGAACGCCATGCTGCTGACGATCGACACGCCGAACGCGGCGCGCGACACCAGCGGCCCGGCATATTGGAAGAACAGCAGCAGCGCGACCGCGCTGGTCGCCATGACGAAGGCCCCCAGCGCGCGGCGCAGCGATTCGGACAATCGTTCGAGCGCGATGCGCGAGATCGCGCCGTTGCGCGAGGCGAACAGCAGGTGAAGCGGCAGGATCAGCCAGCCGAGCTCGATCCCGTTGGGCGCCAGCCAGCGCCAGTCGCGGATCACGCGGCCGACCGAGAAGCCGGCGCGGATCGCGGCGATGTCGCACAGGCACAGCCCGAGGAAGAGCAGCCCGCGGACCTTGCCCTTGTCGAGGCGGATCGCGGGCGGGTTGCCGGCGACAGGCGATTCGGCGGTCGCGGTCGTCGTCGTCACGCCCTTCAACTCCACTTCCTTCCGCGGAACATTGAAAACGTCCGCAACGCCACTGGCCGCCGACGAATTTCGATCTCCCCGGATCCCTGAATCCGATACGACGCGCGGTCGCACAATATCCTCCCGTCTAGCGGGCAATAGTTGACGGCTAGTTTGCCGCCATAATGAGGGCTTCGCCAGCCCCCACATTCGTTTCGCTTTGGGACGTGCGACGGACGCGATGCCCGGCGCGACGATTCGTGCCGCATAAGGGGCTGGCGTCGCCTGTCCCCCCGTGACTATCACCATTTATGCGCCGGCCGATCGTGTTCATCGCCGCAATCGCGGCCCTGGCCCTCGTGGCGATAATCGCGATCGGCGTGCGCAATGGCCGCGCCGATCCGGTGCGGCGCACCGCCGCGATCGCGCTGCCCGATTGGCCGCGCGGCGCCGCGCCGGTGCGCGTCATGCTGTTGAGTGACCTGCATTACGGCAATTGGAGCACCGATCGCGCGCGGCTCGAACGCGTGGTGGCGCAAGTCGCGGCGGCGCGGCCCGATCTGGTGCTGATCGCCGGCGATCTGCTCGCCGGCTACGGCCGGGACGATGCGCCGGCGCGGGCGCGCGAGGTCGCCGCGGCGCTGGGCCGCCTCGCGCCGCCGCTGGGGACGTTCGTGGTGTTCGGCAATCACGATGCGGAGGTCGGCGACGTGCTGCGCCATGCGTTGGCCAAGGCGGGAATCCACGCGACCGAGAATGTCGCGGTCCGCGCCGGGCCGCTCGGGCTCGGCCTGTCGGGCGATACCGCAGCGGGGACGGCGCGGCTCGGCCCGGTGTTCGTCGGGCTCGACCGGCTCGCACGCCGCGCCCCGCTCGCGCGGGTCTATCTCACCCACGCGCCGAGCCTCGTGCAATTCCTCCCGGCGGATCACGCACTGCTGCTCGCCGGGCACACGCATTGCGGGCAGATCGTGCTGCCGATCGTCGGGCCGTTGATCAACGTCTCGCGGGTGGACGGCAATCGCTACCGCTGCGGGCTGATCCGCGACGGCGGGCGCATCGTGGTGGTTTCCGCCGGGATCGGGACCAGCAATGTCCCGCTGCGCTTCGGCGCGCCGCCCGACATGTGGCTGCTGACGCTGGGCCCCGCCGCTACCCGATAAGCAACCCCGCCAGCGCGGCCGACATCAGGTTGGCGAGGCTGCCGGCGAACAAGGCGCGGAGGCCGAGCCGCGCGATCGTCGGGCGCTGGTTGGGGGCGAGGCTGCCGGTCACCGCCATCTGGATCGCGATCGACGAGAAATTGGCGAACCCGCAAAGCGCAAAGGTGACGATCGCCACCGTCCGCTGGCTCAACTGCGCCTGCTGCTCGCCGAGCGAGATATAGGCGACGAATTCGTTGAGCACGATCTTCTGCCCGAACAATCCGCCCGCGATCCCCGCCTCGTGCCACGGCACGTTGAGGAGGTACATGACCGGCGCGAAGACATAGCCGAGCAGCCCCTGGAAGCTCAGTTCGGGATAGCCGAACCACGCGCCGATGCCGCCGAGGATGCCGTTGGCGAGCGCGACGAGCGCGACGAACGCCAGCACCATCGCCCCCACCGCCACCGCCAGCCGCACGCCGGTCTGCGCGCCCTGTGCCGCGGCCATGATGATATTGGCGGGCTTTTCCTCGTCATGCGTCGCCTGCGGCATCGGCTCGCCGGGCGTGCCCTCGGGGAGCAGCGCCGCCGGCCCCTTGCCGCTGATCCGCGCCTCGGCGAGCGCGATCTGGCGATCTTCCTCGCTCATGTCGCCGAGCGGCAGTTCCCCCTCGGCGGGCTCGTGGCGATCGGGCATGATGATCTTGGCCATCAGGATCCCGCCCGGCGCGGCCATGAACGAGGCGGCGAGCAGATAGTCGATCTTGATCCCCATCGAGGCATAAGCCGCGAGGATCGTCCCCGCGACCCCCGCCATCCCGCTGGTCATCACGGTGAACAGCTGCGCGGGGGTGAGCGCGGCGAGATAGGGGCGGATCACCAGCGGGGATTCGGATTGGCCGACGAAGATATTGGCCGCGGCGCACAGGCTTTCGACCTTGCTCACCCCGATCACCTTCTCGATCGCGCCGCCGATCCAGCGCACGATGAGCTGCATGATCCCGAGATAATAAAGGATCGAGACCAGCGCGGCGAAGAAGATGATCACCGGCAGCGCCTGGATCGCGAAATTCTTGCCCAGCGGGTCGCTGGCGAGCTTGCCGAACAGGAAGGATGTGCCGGCATTGGCATAGGACAGGAGGTTCGCCACCCCGCCCGACAGGAAGGCGAGTATATGGCGCCCGGCGGGCACATAGAGCACCAGCACCGCGATCCCCGCCTGGAGCGCGAACGCCGCGCCGACGACGCGTGGCCGGATCGCGCGGCGATCGGTCGACAAGGCCAGCGCGATCAACAGGATCACGGCGATACCGGCGATGCCGATGAGGAAACGTTGCATGGATACCCGCGTTGTTGTGAGCGACGCGGCCCCCCGCGTGACCCCCCACCTTTACACGGCCGTCACCAGCCCGCCAGCCTTTTGCGCCGAGATATTTACCGCCGGTTCAGACGAACAATTCGGCGAGGAAATCCTGCATCGCCTTCCAGCTGCGCCGGTCGGCGCGCGGCTCATAAGCGAGGCCGGGGTTCGTGCTGACGCCCTTCAGCTCGATATCGGTGAAGGCATGGCCGGCATTGCCATAAGCGTGGATCTGCCAGTCGGCGCCGCTTTCGGTCAGCTCGCGGCCGAGCGCGACCATCGTGTCGGGCGGGGCGATCGGGTCTTCCCAGCCGTGGCAGACGAGCAATTTGGCGGCGATCGGCGCGACATTGGCATAGTCCGGCCGGTCGTAGACGCCGTGGAAGCTCACCCCGCCGAGGAAATCGAGCCCGGCGCGCGCCATATCGAGCACGCATTTGCCGCCGAAGCAGAAGCCGACCGCCGCCGTCTTGGCGGCGTCGACGTGCCCGAAGCCCTTGAGCGTATCGAGCGACGCGGCGAGCCGGTCGCGCAACAGCGCGCGGTCGGCGTTGAGCTCGTTCATATATTCGGCGACGTTGTCCGACGCGCGGGTCTTGCGCCGGCCCTGGCCGAACACGTCGCAGGCGAAGCCGACATAGCCGAGCTTGGCGAGATTCTCGGCGTGGACATTGTCGGCCTCCTTCTGGCCGAGCACGTTGGGGACGACGAGCACCCCGGGGCGCGGGGTCTCCACCTCGTCCTCATAGGCGATGACGCCTTCGAACGGGCCGCCGGGGCCGTCGTAAACCAGAGTCTGCCTGACGATCGCCATGATGATGCCGCTCCACAGTTCGAAGGTTGCCGGACGTTCATAACGCGCTACAGACCGGCGGCATCCATCGCAAGGAGTGCCAATGCCCCGCCTCGTCCTGATCCGCCACGGCCAGTCGGCGTGGAACCTCGAAAACCGCTTCACCGGCTGGTGGGATGTCGACGTGACCGAAAAGGGCGCCGCCGAGGCGCGCGCCGCGGGCGAGCTGATGGCTGCCAAGGGCCTCGATTTCGACATGACCTTCACCTCGCTCCAGACGCGCGCGATCAAGACGCTCAATCTGGCGCTCGAGGCGATGGGGCGGCTGTGGCTGCCGACCGAGAAGAACTGGCGCCTCAACGAGCGGCATTATGGCGGGCTCACCGGGCTCGACAAGGCCGAGACCGCGGCCAAGCATGGCGACGAACAGGTGCATATCTGGCGCCGCAGCTTCGACGTGCCGCCGCCGCCGCTCGAAGCGGGCAGCGCGTTCGATCTGAGCGGTGACCGCCGCTACGCCGGGATCGCGGTGCCCGCGACCGAGAGCCTCAAGGATACGATCGCGCGCGTGCTGCCCTATTGGGAGGAGCGGATCGCCCCGGCGCTCAGGCGCGGCGAACGCGTGCTGATCTCCGCCCACGGCAATTCGCTGCGCGCCTTGGTCAAGCATCTCAGCAACATTCCAGACGACGAAATCACCGGGCTGGAAATCCCCACCGGGCAGCCGATCGTCTATGAGCTGGACGACGCGCTCAACGCGACCGATCGCTATTATCTCAGCGAGCGTTGATCATGGCGCGGGCCGCCCGGCAGTGGTGGTGGGCGGCCCTCGCAGCGACGATCGCGGCGCCCGCCGCTGCGCATAAGCGAAGCGATGCGCAGGCGATGACCGCCGCGGTCAGGGCCGGGGTGCATCGCGCCGCGGCCGATGCCGACAATGCCGAGCTGGCGCGCGTGCTTGTCGCGATGGCGGCGGTGCCGCGCGACGCCTTCGTGCCGCCGGCGCTGCGCAAACAGGCATTCGCCGACCGCTCGCTCGAGATCGGCGACGGACAGACGATCTCCGCGCCCTCGGTCGTCGCGGTGATGACCGCCGCCGCGCAATTGCCGCCGCACGCCAATGTGCTCGATGTCGGCACCGGCTCGGGCTATCAGGCTGCGGTGCTGGCGCGGCTCGCCGATCGCGTCGCCTCGGTCGAGATCGTTCCCGATCTCGCCGCTGCGGCGCGCGAGCGGCTGACCAGGCTGGGCTATGCCAATGTCGAGGTGCGCGCCGGCGACGGCTATGCCGGCTGGCCCGAACGCGCGCCGTTCGACGCGATCATCGTCGCGGCGGGGAGCGACAAGGTGCCCGCGCCGCTGCTCGACCAGCTCAAGGTCGGCGCGACCTGGGCGAGCGAGCAATTGCTCGTCGTGACCAAGACCGCGCCGGGCAAGACAATGCGCTGCTCGCTCGGCTGGACGATGTTCGTGCCGCTGACCGGCGCGGGCGCGCGCGACGAGCGGGTGCGCGGCGGGGTGTTCGACACTTCGATCCCCAATTGCTTTTCCGCACCGGTGATCGCGCCGACGTTCGTATCGGCGAAGGACGAGCCAAGCGAAGAATGACCCGTTCGCCCTGAGCTTGTCGAAGGGCGGCCCCAACTCTCGGGCGACAGGACGCCCTCCGACAAGCTCAGGGCGAACGGTGGAGAGGTATGATGTGCCGCAAATAATTGCAGGCATTGCCTCGCCGCGTGCGGGCCGCTAACCGCCCACAATGGCGCACGTCGGCATCATCATGGGTTCGACCTCCGACTGGGAGACGATGCGGCACGCCGCGGACGTGCTCGACGCGTTGGGCGTCGCGCATGAAACCCGCGTCGTTTCCGCGCATCGCACCCCGCAGCGGCTTTACGATTACGCCACCGCGGCGGCCGATCGCGGCATCCGGGTGATCATCGCCGGCGCGGGCGGCGCGGCACATCTTCCCGGCATGGCGGCGTCGATGACGCATCTGCCGGTGCTCGGGGTGCCGGTCGAATCCAAGGCGTTGAAGGGCATGGATAGCCTGCTGTCGATCGTCCAGATGCCCGGCGGCGTGCCGGTCGGCACGCTCGCGATCGGCAAGGCCGGCGCGACCAATGCAGGGCTGTTCGCCGCCTCGATCCTCGCGCTGGCCGATCCGGCGCTGGCGGAAAGGCTCAAGGCGTGGCGGCAGGCGCAGACCGACAGCGTGGCAGACGCGCCGCAATGACTTTGCTGCCCCCCGGATCGACGATCGGCATCCTCGGCGGCGGGCAGCTCGGCCGGATGCTCGCCTCGGCCGCGGCCGAGCTCGGCTATCGCACGCATGTCCTCGCGCCCGATCGCGAAAGCGTCGCGGCGCAGACCGCCTCGGCGATGACCCGCGCCGATTACCACAATCATGTCGTGCTCGCCGATTTCGCGGCGCAATGCGACGTCGTGACCTACGAATTCGAGAATATCGCGGTCGAGCCGGTCGAATGGCTTGCGGCGCGCGTGCCGGTGCATCCGACCCCGGCGTCGCTGAGCGCGGGGCAGGATCGCATCGCCGAGAAGAGCTTCGTCGCCGAGCTCGGCGGGCGCCCGGCGCGCTGGGCGGCGGTCGACAGCCGCGAAAGCCTCGATGCCGCGATCGCCACGATCGGCACCCCGGCGGTGCTCAAGACGACGCGGATGGGTTATGACGGCAAGGGACAGGCGCGGCTCCTGTCGCCGGCCGATGCCGACGCGGCCTGGGCGGCGATCGGCGGCCCGGCGGTGCTCGAGGCGTTCGTCGAGTTCAGCCACGAATTCTCGATCGTGCTGGTGCGCGGGCACGACGGCGCGATGGTGAGCTATCCGCCGCCGTGGAACGTGCATGAGGACGGCATCCTTGCGCGCTCGACCTTGCCCGCGCCGGCCGAGATCGCCGCGCAGTGGACCGAGGCGGCGGCGCTGACCGGGCGGATCGCCGAGACGCTCGGGCATGTCGGCGTGCTGACCGCGGAATATTTCGCCACCGCGGACGGGCCGGTGTTCAACGAAATGGCGCCGCGCGTCCACAATTCGGGGCATTGGACGATCGAGGGCGCGGTCACCTCGCAATTCGAGAACCATATCCGCGCGATCTGCGGGTTGCCGCTCGGCGACACCGCGCTGACCGCGCCGGCGATCGAGATGGAAAATCTGATCGGCGATGCGTGGGAGCGCTGGCCGGCGGTGCTCGCCGAGCCCGATGCGCATCTCCACCTCTACGGCAAGCGCGAGGCGCGGCCGGGGCGCAAGATGGGGCATGTCACGCGGTTGAAGCGGTGAATTGACCGGTCACCCGCGCAAGCCGGGATGACGGGAATGAAAACGGCCGCCCCGGCATCCCGGCGCGGCCGTTCGTTTGTCGGGTGCCTCGCGCTCAGGCGGTACGCGTGCCGTTCATCGGGAAGCTGCCGAACGCGCCCGCGCCGACCGAGCCGGTCACGGTGTCGCCGTCGATCGTCGCCTTCATGTCGAGCGTCATCGGCATCGGCACGGTCATCTGCTGCTTCCAGGTCAGCGTATTGCCGTCGACCTCGCCCGCGATATCGGCGGAGCCCATCGCGCCGGCGGCGGTGCCGGTGAAGGTCGCGCCCTCGCTCTTGATCGTCAGCGTCGTCTTCTGGTCGCCGAGCGGCGATTTCACGGTAACCTCGTAAGTGCCATCAACGGCCATTGTTGCTCTCCTCGTTCGCGCCCGCGATGGACGCAGCGGTGATGACCTCGACCGGCAGGCCGAGCGAGTCAAGCTGCGGCCGCACCGTCTTGGCGTCGCCCACCACCACCCAGACGAAGCGCGCCGGATCGATTACCCTTTGTGCCGTAGCGTTAAGTTCGTCGCGGGTCAGCGCGCGATATTTTTGCGTGATCGTGGCGTAATAATCGTCGGGGCGGCGGAACAGATCGTTCATCTGCATCGCGGCGAGCACCGCGGCCGAGGTCTCGAAATTCCCCGCGAGCGAGCGAGTCGCCCCGGCGATTGCGCGATCGAATTCCACCTGGGTCATCGGCCTGGTGGTGACGAAGGCCGAGATCTGGTCGCGCAGCGCGGCGATCGACGCCCCGGTCTTGTCCGCCTGCACCGGGGCGCGGACGACATAAGGCGCGGCGAAGGCGTTGCGGGTGAAATTGCCCGAGACGCCATAGGACCAATGCTTGCTCTCGCGCAGGTCCATGTTCAGCCGGCCGAGGAAATCGCCGCCCAGCGCATCGTTGACGGTGATCGCCGGCAACAGATCGTCGGTGCCCTTGAGCGCAGTGCGCAACCCGCCCGAGATCAGCGACTGCGGCGAATCCGGGCGATCGACGAGGATCACGCGCGGCGCGGGCAGGCTGCGGTCCTCGCGGAACAGCTTCTCGCCGCCCGTCCCGGTTGCACGCCAGTCGCCGAACGCGCGATCGAGCACGCCCTTCACCTCGGCGAGCGGGCGATCGCTGACGACGAAGATCTTGGCCTTGTCGGGGCGCAGCCACGCGCTGCGGAAATCGAGCAGGTCGCTGCGGGTCAGCCCGGCGACCGCCTTGGCGTCGCCGCTGCCGCGTGCCTTGGCATAGGGATTGCCCGCGCCGTAAAGCACCGGCGGCAGCACCCGTGCGGTAATCCCGCCCGGATCGGTCAGCTCCTGCGCGATCGCCGCGGTGAGCTGGTTCTTGACCCGCGGCAGCTCGCTTTCGGGGAAGGAGGGGGCGCGCGCGATATCGGCCCATAGCCCCACCGCCGGATCGAGATTGGCACTCGGGGCGCGGAAGCTCAACGTGGTGCGGTCCGCCGAGGAGCTGGTGTAGATATCGAGCCCGAGCCGCTCCTTCGCCTCGGCGAGCTTGATCGAATCGAGCTTCGCGGTGCCCTCGTCGATCATCGCCAGCGTCAGCGCCTGCGTGCCGAGCTTGTCGGCGACATCGGCGGCGGTGCCTGCGTCGAAGCTCAGCACCCCACGGGTGATCGGCACGGTGGTGCGGTTGGCGTAGATCAGCTCGATCCCGTTGGCGAGCCGTGTGCGCTCGACCCTGGGGAAGCTGAGATCGGCGACCGCGCCCGCGGCGGGGATCGGGCCGCGCGTATTCTTCGGCGGCAGCTCGGGGGCGGGGGCGACCTTGACCGGCGGGGGCACCTTCGCCTCGTCATAAGGCGCGCGTTCGCCGGGGACGACGGTGAGCGTATAGGCCGGGCGTCCGAGCCATTTGCGGGCCGCGTCGCGGACGCTTTGCGGGGTCTGCGCGGCGAGTTCGGCGAGCTGCTTCTTGTAGAAGCCGGGATCGCCCGAATAGAGCTCGCCCTCCGCCAGCGCGACCGCCTTGCCGCCGAACCCGCCGACCGATTCGAGCCCGCCGATGCGCTGCGAGACGCTGGTGGTCAGCACGCGCTGCACCTCGTCGGCGGTCGGGCCGTTCCTGGCGAGGTCCGCGACGATCTCGTCGAGCCGCTTCGACACCAGCGCCGGATCGACCCCGGGGCGGACGATCGCATTGACCGTGAACATCCCGACCTGCGCGAAATCGTCCGAATCCGCGCCGACCTCGACCGCGAGCTTCTCCTCCTTGACGAGGATGTTCTGGAGCCGCGAGCTCGCCAGCCCGCCGAGCACCGACGCCGCGACATCGAGCGGCACCGAATCGGCGTCGTTGAGCCCCGGGATCGCCCAGGCCTTGAGCACCAAGGGCGCGGCGACGCGATCCTTCATCACCTCGCTCTTGGCGGCGGCGAGCGTCGGGATGTCGACCTTGGGCAGCACGCTTTTCGGGCCCGCGGGGATCGCGCCGAAATATTTCTCGACCAACGGCCGGGCGGTGGCGACGTCGATGTCGCCGGCGAGCACCAGCACCGCATTGTTCGGGCCGTAATGATCCCGGAACCAGCCCTTCACATCGGCAAGGCTCGCCGCATCGAGATCGGCCATCGAGCCGATCGTGGTATGGCCATAGGGGTTGTCGGGCGGGAACAGCCCCTCGGTCAATTTGTAGCGGATCAGGCCATAGGGGCGGTTGTCGCCCTGGCGCTTCTCGTTCTGGACGACGCCGCGCTGCTCGTCGAGCGTCGCCTGGGTGATCGCGCCGGTCAGCCACCCCATCCGGTCGCTTTCGAGGAACAAGGCGCGGTCGAGCGCGGCGCGGGGGACCGTCTCGAAATAATTGGTGCGATCGAAATAGGTCGTGCCGTTGAAATCGGTCGCGCCGACCTGTTTGAGCGGCTCGAAGAAATCACCCGGCGCATTCTCGCTGCCGTTGAACATCAGATGTTCGAACAGATGCGCGAACCCGGTCTTGCCCTTGGGCTCGTGCTTCGACCCGACGTCATACCACACGCTCACCGCGACCACGGGGGCCTTGCGATCGGTGTGGACCACCACGCGCAGCCCGTTCTTCAACCTGAACTGCTGATAGGGGATGTCGATCGCGCGGACGAGCTCGGCAACGGGGGCGGGCTTGGCGGCCTGGGCGAAGGCCGGGGCGGCGAGAACCAGCGCGATCGCCGCGCCGGTGAGGGGCATGAAGCGCAAGAAGCAGACTCCTGAACGTCGTTGAGCCGAGGCTAGGCGGGGGCGAGCCGGGCGTAAAGCCGCGCCGTTCCTCCCGCCAAAGTTCACAAAGTTCACACGTGTGATGCCGTTTCCCCCGCCGTCATGCCGGATCAAGTCCGGCATGACGGGAGAGGGACCGATATTGCCTGCTTCGGCAATAGTTGCTAAAGCAACGATATGGAGCCGTTCACCGAGGCCAATTTCGTCCCCGATTCCTCGCCGGGCTATCTCGTGCGGGTGATCAACCAGATGAGCATGGCCGGGCTGGAACAGGCGCTTGCCGGTGAAGGGATCACCGCGACGCAATGGATGGCGATGGTTTCGCTCCATTTCCATTTCGCCGACACCTGCGGCGAACTCGCCCGTAGCCTGTCGCACGACAAAGGCGCGATGACGCGGCTGATCGACACGCTGGAAGAGCGCGGCTGGGTCGAGCGGATGCGCGCGGCGGACGATCGCCGGGTGATCCGGCTCGCGCTGACCCCCGAAGGCTATGACGTGGCGATGCGCGGACGGCGCAAGGTGATCGCGGCGTGGAATCACTGGCTCGCCGACTGGAGCGACGAGGACGTGACCGGGCTGGTCGCGACGCTCCAGCGGCTCAGGATATCGATGGAGAGGGCGGGTTGATGCGACGCTTGGTTCGTGAAGCGCTGAACCTTCCCGTTCGCCCTGAGCCTGTCGAAGGGCGCCCTGCCGTTCGAGAGGTTGGGACGCCCTTCGACAGGCTCAGGGCGAACGGCGCTTCTTCGCGCCGCGCTGTGACAATCCTCGCGCTCGTCACCGGCACCGCGCTTGCCGCCTGCGTGCCCGCCGACACGCGCCCGGCGGTCAGCCAGAAGGCGCCCGCCGATCTCGGGCTGGCCGGCGCGCCGATGCCGCAGGTCGATGCGCAATGGTGGCACGCGTTGGGCGACCCGCAGCTCGACCGGATCGTCGCCGAGGCGGTCGCGGGGAGCCCGACGCTCGATATCGCCGCCGCGCGGGTGCGACAGGCGCAGGCCGCGCTCGCCGCGAACAAGGCGGCGGACGGCCCCAATGTGACCTTCACCGCCGACGGCACCGGGCAGCGCCTGTCGGGCAATTACATCATCCCGCCGCCTTATGGCGGCACGGTGCGCTTCCTCGGCGACGCGACCGCCAATCTGGCGTGGAACCTCGATCTGTTCGGGCGGCAAAAGGCCGCGATCGCCGGCGCGCGCGCCTCGGCCGAGGCGGCAGCGCTCGATGCCGCGGCGGCGCGGCTGATGCTCGAGGGCGCGATCGTCTCGACCTATCTCGAGGTGGTGCGCGCCGAGCGGCAGGCGGCGCTGGCGCAGCGCACGATCGCGGCGCGGACGCAATCGCTCCAGCTCACCGACGTTCGCATCCGCAGCAACCTCGCGAGCAAGCTCGATCGCGAGGCCGCGGGGACGTTGCTCGCGCAGGCGCAACTCGCGCTGGCGCGGGCGGAAGCGGCGCGCGCGCTGGCGGTCAATGCGCTCGCCGCGCTTGCCGGGCGCGGCGCGGATTATCCCGCGACGATCGCCGCGACGCAGGTGCCGGTCGATGTGTCGCTGGCGCTCCCCGCGACGATCCCCGCCGACCTTCTCGCCCGCCGCGCCGATATCGCCGCGGCGCAGGCGCGGATCGCGGCGGCGGCGGCGGGCAAGCTCGTCGCGCGGCGCGCTTTCTACCCCGATATCAACCTCACCGCGCTGGCCGGGGTGCAGGCGATCGGCATCGCCAATATGTTCAAGGGCGATTCGAGCGTCGCCGGCGGCGGCGCGGCGATCCATCTGCCGATCTTCGACAACGGCCGGCTCAAGGCCGATCTGGCGGGCGCCACCGCCGGGCTCGATCTCGCGATCGCCGATTACAACCAGAAGGTGGTCGGCGCGGTGCGCGAATCCGCCGATGCGATCACCAAGATCCGCGCCGCCGAAACCGAGCGCGCGCGGCAGGCCGAGGTGGTGCGCGGCTATAGCGAGACCGCGCGGCTCAACCATATCCGCGTATCGAGCGGGCTCGCCTCGCGGCTCGACCTGATCGACACCGACGTGCGGCTGCTCGACGCGCAGCTTGCCGAAACCAATCTTGCCATCGACGCGCTTACCGCGCGCGCGCAGCTCGCCCAGGCGCTGGGCGGCGGCTTCGATCCTTCCCGGGGCATCACGCAATGACCGACGCAGAAAATCCCGCCTCCGCCAACGACGCACCGCCGCCGGCGGCTGCCGCGCCCGCCGCGCCGCCGCCTCCGCCGGCACGCGGCAATCCGCGTGCGCGCAGGCGGCTGCTGACGCTGCTCGCGATCGTCGTGGTGGCCGCAGGGCTCGGCTATCTTATCTTCGGGGTGTTGCTCGCCCCGCCGTCGGAAGAGACCGACGACGCCTATGTCGCAGGCGACGTGGTGTCGATCACCGCGCGCGACGCGGGGACGGTGGTGTCGCTCCACGCCGACAATACCGAGGCGGTGAAGGCCGGCCAGCCGCTGATCGACCTCGATCCGGCGACCGCCGACGTCAATCTCGCCGCCGCCGAGGCCGAACTGGCGCGCGCGGTGCGCGCCACCCGCGCCGATTTCTCCAAGGTCGGGGCGGGGAGCGCCGCGGTGATCCAGGCCGAGGCGCAGCTCGCCGCGGCGCAGGCCGATTTCGCGCGCCGCAAGTCGGCCGCCGGGGCCGGCGCGATCTCGGGCGAGGAATTGAGCCACGCCGCCGATGCGGTGAAGGTCGCGACCGCGACTCTCGGGCTCGCCCGCGCGCAGGAGGCGCAGGCCAAGAGCGCGGTGGTCGGCACCGACGTCAACACCAACCCCGCGGTGCTCGCGGCGATCGCCGCCTATCGCCGCGCCGCGATCACCCGCGCACATATGCATATCATCGCGCCGATCGACGGCGTGGTGGCGCAGCGCAGCGTCCAGGTCGGCCAGCAGATCCAGGCGGGGACGCCGCTGATGGCGGTCGTGCCGCTCAACCGCGTGTGGGTCGACGCCAATTTCCGCGAGACCCAGCTGCGCGATCTGCGTATCGGCCAGCCCGCAACGGTGGTGTCGGACATGTACGGCGGCAAGACGGTCTATCACGGCCGCGTGATCGGCGTCGGCGCGGGGAGCGGCAACGCCTTCGCGCTGCTCCCGCCGCAGAATGCCAGCGGCAATTGGATCAAGATCGTCCAGCGCGTGCCGGTGCGGATCGCGCTGGATGCGAAGGAGCTGGCGGCCAATCCGCTGCGCGTCGGGCTGTCGGTCAATGCGACAGTCGACACCGCCGACAAATCGGGCGCGCGGCTCGCGCGCGGGGCGGCGGTGCCCTATCGCGGCGATGTCGCGGTCGACGGCAACGATCCCGCGGTCGAGGCGCGCATCCGCCAGATCATCGCGGCGAACCGCTGAGGCGGGGCAGATGCATATGGCTCCGTTCGCCCTGAGCCTGTCGAAGGGCTGCACTTCTTCGGAAGAAAAGGCAGGGCTTCGACAAGCTCAGCCCGAACGGGGAGAGGGGAGCGCGGGTTCGGCTGGCATGGCGACGAAGGAAGGCGCGCGATGAGTAGTGCTCCTCCCGCCCCCGCCGCGCCGCCGCCACTTCACGGCCCGCGGCTGGCGCTGGTCGCCGTCGCGCTGGCGATGGGGACGTTCATGATGGTGCTCGACAGCACGATCGCCAACGTCTCTTTGCCGACGATCGCGGGCAACCTTGGCGTGTCGAGCGACAATTCGACCTGGATCATCACCGCCTTCGCGGTTTCCAACGGCATTTCGGTGCCGCTGACCGGCTGGCTGATGCGGCGCTTCGGCGTGGTGCGCACCTTCTGCGCCTCGCTGGTGCTGTTCACGATCGCCTCCTTGCTGTGCGGCATTGCGTGGAGCCTTCCCTCGCTGATCGTCTTCCGCGTGCTGCAGGGGGCGGTGTCGGGGCCGATGATGCCGGGCAGCCAGGCGCTGCTGATCTCGGTCTTCCCGCCCGAGAAACGCGCCACCGCGCTCGGCATCTGGTCGATGACCACCTTGGTCGCGCCGATCATGGGGCCGATCCTCGGCGGCTATATCTCGGACAATTACCACTGGAGCTGGATCTTCCTGATCAACGTGCCGATCGGGGTGCTGGTCGTCAGCATCTGCTGGCTCAATCTCGCCAGGCGCGAGACGCCGACCTTCAAGGCGCCGATCGATACCGTCGGGCTCGGCTTGCTGATCCTGTGGGTCGGATCGCTGCAGGTGATGCTCGATCTCGGCAAGAATGCCGATTGGTTCAACGATACGACGATCGTCGTGCTTGCGATCACCGCCGCGA
This sequence comes from Sphingomonas lycopersici, assembly GCF_026130605.1. Classification (GTDB taxonomy): domain Bacteria; phylum Pseudomonadota; class Alphaproteobacteria; order Sphingomonadales; family Sphingomonadaceae; genus Sphingomonas; species Sphingomonas lycopersici. Next base: position 40,577 of record NZ_JANFAU010000017.1, read on the forward strand.
TCTCGTTCGTCGCCTGGCTGATCTGGGAGCTGACCGACGCCAATCCGACGGTCGATCTGTCGCTGTTCGCCAACCGCAATTTCGCGATCGGCACGCTCGCCTTCTGCCTTGGCTATGCGGTGTTCTTCGCCAATGTGCTGCTGCTGCCTTTATGGCTACAGACCCAGCTCGGCTACACCGCGACCTGGGCCGGGCTGGTCGCCGCGCCGAGCGGGGTGGTGGCGGTGATGATCACCCCGTTCGCGGCGCGCTTCGCCGGGCGGATCGACGCGCGCATCCTCGCCACCGTGGCGTTCGTCGGCTTCGCCGTGAGCTATTGGATGCGCTCGGGCTATACGACGACCGCGAGCTTCTGGGATTTCACCCTGCCCTTGCTGGTGCAGGGCGTGTCGATGGGCACCTTCTTCCTGTCGATGGTGACGATCTCGCTCGATCGCATCCCGCCGGAGAGAATCCCCTCGGCGACCGGCATCTCCAATTTCGCGCGGATCGTCGCGGGCGCCTTTGCCGCGTCGATCATCACGACGGCATGGGATCACCGCGCCGCGCACCACCAGGCGCATCTCGCCGCCGCGGTGGGGGATGGCATGCCCTATCGCCTGACGGTCGAGGGGCTCGGACGGCTCGGGCTCGATGCGACGCAGGCGGCGGCGGCGGTGACGCGGCAGATGGTCGGGCAGGCCTATCTGCTCGCCTCGACCGATCTGTTCCGGCTGTCGGCGTGGCTCTCCGCGGTGCTGATCGTCGTGGTGTGGTTCACCCGCCGCCCCGCCGCGAACAATGGGCCGGTGGCGGCGGATTGAGCAGAGCGTTTGGAAAATGCGGCGAAGCCGCATTTTCGGCGGCACCAGCCCGGCATATCCCGAAGGGACATGCCATACGGACGCTACGCCGCCTCGGTCGCCGCGATCCAGCCGCCGCCGAGCACGCGATCGCCGTCGTAGAGCACCGCCGCCTGCCCCGGCGCGACGCCATATTCGGGGGCGTCGAACACCAGCCGGTCGCCCACCAGCCGCGCCGACACCGGCTTGGCCATCGAGCGCACTTTGGCGCTCAGCGGCGCGTCGAGCGGGCCGAGCACGTTGATCCCGTCGAGCCGCGCCGCGCCCACCGCCAGCGCGGCGCGCGGCCCGACCACCACCTTCTTCTCGGCGGCATCGACGCGCACGACATAGAGCGGCTCCGCCGTCCCGCCGATCTCCAGCCCGCGGCGCTGGCCGACGGTGAAATGGATGATCCCGCGATGCCGGCCGAGCGTACGCCCTTCGAGGTCGACGATCTCGCCCGCGGTATCGGCTTCGGGGCGGAGCTTGCGCACCAGCCCGGCATAATCGCGATCGGGGACGAAGCAGATGTCCTGGCTGTCGGGCTTGGCCGCGACCAGCAGCCCCAGCTCGGCGGCGATCTCGCGCACCCGCGGCTTGGGCAGGGCGCCCAGCGGGAAGCGCAGGAAATCGAGCTGCGCGGTCGTCGTGGCGAAGAGGAAATAGCTCTGGTCGCGCGCCGGATCGGCGCCGCGGTGCAGCTCCGGGCCGTCGACGCCGATCACGCGGCGGACATAATGGCCGGTGGCGAGGCAATCCGCGCCGAGATCGCGCGCCAGCGCGAACAGATCGGTGAACTTCGGCCCCATGTTGCACTGGACGCACGGGATCGGGGTGCGCCCGGCGAGATATTCGTCGGCGAAGCGATCGACCACCGTCTCGCGGAAGCGCGATTCATGATCGAACACATAATGCGCGATCCCCAGCCGGTCGCACACCGCGCGCGCGTCGCGGATGTCGCGCCCGGCGCAGCACGAGCCGGCACGCCCCACCGCCTCGCCGTGGTCGTAAAGCTGGAGCGTGACCCCGATCGTCTCCGCACCCGTCGCATGCGCCAGCGCGGCGACCACCGAGCTGTCGACCCCGCCCGACATGGCGACGACGATGCGCTTGCCCGACAGGCTTTCGCCCAACTGAAATTCAGCCCGATTCATCGCAGGTCCCGATATAGGAGCCCTCGGCGTTACGCAAAGTTACCTTTGTGAACGAACCGTTGCCCCGTCGTTTACGAGGTTTTTAACCCCCTTTGGTTAGAAGCGACCTGTGCCTCGCACGGCACGAGTAACGTAAGGGTCGTAATGGATTTGAGCTTCGCCGGATTCGACATCAAGGCCGATGCGGCAGTGCCGCTGCCGGTCGATCTCGCGGTGCTGCTTGTGCGGATCGCGGCGCGGCAGGCTGCCTCGCCGACCGCGATCGCCCAGGCGCAGATGATGCACCAACCGTCGCTCGGCGCGCGTTTTGCGCCAGCCGACGGTGCGTTCAACGGTATTGCCGCCCGGACGCTGACGGAATGGAGGGACCGGTGAACGGCGCGTTTACCGTGCTGCTTAGGCGGCACGCAACAGCCACCCGGTTACGTCATAGTCCCCGTAGTTGGAGAGGGGGCCCCCCGCCCCGAACCGAAGGTTAAAGTAATGATTGAAAACCAAAAAATCCGCCCTGCAAGGGTCATCGGGCCGCTCGGAGAACCGCTCACGCTGGAGACTTTGCCGCCCGTCAACACGACGCGCTGGGTGGTCCGGCGGAAGGCCGAAGTGGTCGCTGCGGTGAACGGTGGCTTACTTACGGTGGATGAAGTCTGCGAGCGTTACGGGCTGACCGTCGAGGAGTTCGCGAGCTGGCAGCGCGCGATCGATCGCTCCGGTATGCCCGGGCTGCGCGTGACGCGGATTCAACATTACCGGTCGCTCTACGAGCGCCAGCAGAAATATTGAGATCACCCGATCCGGCCGGGCGGCCGGATAAGTGAGCGGCGCCGGCGTCGTTCCTTCGCCCTTCCCAACGGACAGCAACCGGGGAGGGCGAAGGAAGGGGGCCGGCGCCGTCTTATTGCCCGGGCATCATGCGCCAGCCGGAACAAAGAAGGCCCATCGGCATTTACTTGATCAGGTAAGGCAGCCCGGCGCTCGCCGGGCGAAAGCTTGGGAGTAGTGCCATGGGTATCATTCTTTGGCTGATCGTCGGCGGCGTTATCGGGTGGCTCGCGAGCATCATCATGCGGACCGATGCGCAACAGGGGATTTTCCTCAACGTCGTGGTCGGCATCATCGGCGCGTTCATCGGCGGGCTGATCTTCTCCGGCGGCAATTTCGGCCAGACCGGGCTGTCGGTCTATTCGTTCCTCGTCTCGCTGCTCGGCGCGGTGGTCCTGCTCGGGATCGTCAACCTCGTCCGCCGCGGGTCGGTGCGCTGATCCGTTACTGACGCAAACATCGTCAAACGAAACGGCCGCCCGAGCGATCGGGCGGCCGTGTGTTTTTGATGTGGCGAGCCCGCCGCCTTAGATCTTTGCGTCCTCGCGAAGGCGGGGACCGGGTCTGAGCTCCCGCCTTCGGTCAGATAGGCGTCGCCAAAGGCTTCCGACGTCGTCATCCTTTCGTCATACCGGACTTGATCCGGCATCCAGGGCAACAGGCGATATCGCTCGTGGCTCTGGATGCCGGGTCGAGCCCGGCATGACGACTGAAGGGCAAGTTCGACTGGCGCGCGCTTATTGCAGCAGGAAGCGCACGCCGAGCGTCACCGACAGTTCGGTTTCGCCGGCGACGATCGGGGTTTCCGCCATATCGGCCTTGGCGGCGCGTATATAGGCGACCGGCGGACGCGGCGAGCCGCCGTCATTCTCGCCACTTTCGTTGATCGACACGATCCGCACGACGCGCAACCCCGCCGCCTTGGCATAAAGCTCGGCGCGGGTGCGCGCGGTCTTCACCGCCTCGGCGCGCGCCTCGTCGAGCGCGGCGCCGGGCTTGTCGATCGACATCGACGGCCCGTCGATCTGGTTGGCGCCCGCCTTGACCAAGGCGTCGAGCGCGGCGCCGCTCTTGGCGATATCGCGGAACTTCACCGAAACGTTGTTGCTCGCCTGATAGCCGGTGATCACCGGCGCCTCATTCTGCTGATAGCGATATTGCGGCGAGAGCCCGACGCTGCTCGTCATGATGTCGCGCTCGGCGATCCCGGCCGCCTTGAGCGCCTGGATCACGCGGGTCATCCGCGCGGCATTTTCGCTCAGCGCGGCGGCGGCGGTCGGCGCCTGGGTCACCACCCCGGCGCGAATCGTCGCGATGTCGGGGGTGCGGCTGACCTGGCCGGTAGCCGTGATATCGAGCAACGTCCCGTCGGGCAGGATCGCGGGCGTGGCGGCCTGCGCCAGCGCCGGGGTGGCGGCCGCGCAGGCGGCGAGCGTCACGAGGGAAAAGATTAGACGCATAGATTGCAAAGCTCCCGTGAAAATCACTTGCTGCGACGAGCTGTGGCAGAGCTTCGATCAACCGGGGATGAACGGCCCCAGCCTCAATTCCGCCACCTCGATCGGGCATTTGCGGGGGCACTTGAGTGCGGTGATTTATTCCGATAATACAGCGCCGAGGTAAATGAGGCGATCAGGGCGCCGGGACGGGGAAGTGAGCCGAATGAATTACGAATCCGGCAGTCTGGGCGGCGAGCGGCTGGCGATCGAGGGGCCGGATACCCGCGCGCGCAATCGGCGCCGCTGGATCATCGGCGGCGCGCTCGCGCTCGTGCTGGCGGGCGGCGGCGGTTATGCGCTGACGCATCGCGGCGGCGACGCGCCCGCCATGTCGCCGGCCGATCAGGCGCCGACCGTCACCGTGATGGTGCCGGGCAGCGGATCGGTCGCGCGCCAGATCAACGCCACCGGGTCGCTCGCCGCCAAGCGCGAGATGCCGGTCGGCGTCGCGGGCGAAGGCGGGATGGTGACCCGCGTGCTGGTCGAGCCGGGGCAGTGGGTCGCGGCGGGCGAAGTGCTCGCGGTGGTCGACCGCTCGGTGCAGGCGCAGACCGCGGCGAGCCTCAATGCGCAGATCGGCGTCGCACGATCGGATCTGGTGCTCGCCCAGCAGGAGCTCGAGCGCGCGCAGCAGCTCGTCGGGCGCGGGTTCATCAGCCAGGCCGACGTGCAGCGCCGCATCGCGACGCGCGATGCCGCCGCCGCGCGGCTCAAGGTGGCGCAGGCCACCGCCGCCGAGCAGGGCGCGCGCAACCGCCGGCTCGATATCCGCGCGCCGGAAGCGGGGCTGATCCTGACGCGGCAGGTCGAACCGGGGCAGATCATCGGCGCGACCACCGGCACCCTGTTCCGCATGGCCAAGGGCGGCGAGATGGAGATGCGCGCGCAGCTCGCCGAGGCCGATCTCGCCAAGGTCCGCGTCGGCGACGGCGCCACCGTCACCCCGGTCGGCGAATCGCGCTCCTTCTCCGGGCATGTGTGGCAGGTGTCGCCGGTGATCGATCCGCAGACGCGGCAGGGCATCGCGCGCATCCAGCTTTCCTACGATCCGGCGCTCCGCCCGGGCGGTTTCGCCTCGGCGACGCTGATCGGCGGGGCGAGCAACGAGCCGCAATTGCCGCAATCGGCGATCCTGAGCGACGATCGCGGCAATTTCGTCTATATCGTCGGCAAGGACAACAAGGTGGAGCGGCGCAACGTTCGGCTCGGCACCGTCACCGATCGCAACGTCGCGATCGCCGAGGGGCTGACGGGCAACGAGCGCGTGATCCGTTCCGCCGGTGCTTTCCTCAATCCGGGGCAAAAGGTCGTCCCGGTCGTGGAAAAGGGCACCGAGAAAGCCAAAGGCTGATAGCGCCATGAGCTTCCGCAATATCTCCGCCTGGTCGATCCGGAACCCGGTTCCTTCGATCGTGCTGTTCTGCATGCTGACGGTGGCCGGCATCGTCAGCTTCATCCGCATGGACATCAACCAGGATCCGGACATCGAATTCCCGGCGGTGACGGTGGAGATCTCGCAGCCGGGCGCGGCGCCGAGCGAGCTCGAAACGCAGGTGACGCAGCGGGTCGAGGCGGCGGTGCGCTCGGTCGAGGGGATCGACGAGATCCAGTCGTTCGTCAGCGAGGGCAGCTCGACCACCTTCGTCCAGCTCGACATCGGCACCCCGATCGATCGCGCGGTGAACGAGGTGCGCGACGCGGTGGTGCAGATCCGCTCCAACCTGCCCGAAGGCATTCTGGAGCCGCAGATCACCCGCGTGAAGGCCAACGACAATGATGTCGGCAGCTATTCCGCGATCGCCAGCGACATGACGATCGAGCAGCTTTCCTGGTACATCGACAATACGGTGGCCAAGGAGCTGCTCTCCGTCCCCGGGCTGAGCAAGGTCGAGCGCAACGGCGGGGTCGATCGCGAGATCCGCGTGATTCTCGATCCGGCCAAGCTCGCCGCATTCGGGCTCACCGCGAGCCAGATCAACCAGCAGCTCCGCCAGGTGAACCTGAACGCCGCGGGGGGGCGCTCCGAAATCGCCGGGGCGGAACAATCGCTGCGCGTGCTCGGCAACGCGCGCAACGCTTACGAACTCGGCCAGACGCAGATCTCGGTCGGCGACGGGCGGACGGTCAAGCTCGCCGACGTCGCGACGGTGCGCGATCTCTATGCCGAGCAGCGCACCGCCGCGGCGGTCGACGGCCGCCCGGTGCTGAGCTTCGATTTCAAGCGCGCCAAGGGCTATTCCGACGTCACCGTGTTCCGCGAGGCCAAGGCCAAGCTGGAGATGCTGGAGAAGCGCAACCCCAAGGTGCATTTCCAGCTGCGCTACGACGGCTCCAAATATGCGCTGGAGCAATATAAAAGCGCGATCCACGCGATGCTCGAGGGCGCCGCGCTGGCGGTGCTGATCGTCTTCCTGTTCCTGCGCGATACGCGCGCGACGATGATCTCGGCGCTCGCGATCCCCTTGTCGGCGATCCCGGCCTTCTGGTTCATGGATCTGATGGGCTTCTCGCTCAACGGGATGACGCTGCTCGCGCTCAGCCTCGTCGCCGGGGTGCTGGTCGACGACGCGATCGTCGAGATCGAGAATATCGTGCGCCACATGCGGATGGGCAAAACCGCCTATCAAGCGGCGATCGACGCAGCGGACGAGATCGGTCTCGCGGTGCTGGCGACGACGATGGCGATCGTCGCGGTGTTCCTGCCGGTCGGGCTGATGCCGGGGATTTCGGGGCAGTTCTTCCGCAACTTCGGTCTCACCGTCGTCGTCGCGGTGCTGATGAGCCTTGCCGTCGCGCGGCTCATCACCCCGATGATCGCGGCTTATTTCCTCAAGGCCGGGGGCCACGCCACGCATGGCGAAGGCTGGCTGATGGACGTCTATCTCAAGGTGCTGCACTGGACGATGGACACCGGTCGCGCGCCGGCGATCCGCGCGCAGGGCGGCCTCAAGCGGCTGACCGGCTATTTCCGCGATCATCGCCTGTGGGTGATCGGGATGGGGGTCGGCGCCTTCCTGCTGACGATCGTCTGCTTCGGGCTGATCCCGATGCAGTTCCAGCCGGCGATCGACGACGAGCGCTCCGCGGTGACGATCACGATGGCGCCGGGCTCGACGCTGGCGCAGACGCAGGAGACGGTCGACAAGGTCGTCGCGCTGCTGCGCAAACAGCCCGACGTGCGGAGCGTCTACAGCCGCACCGCGGTCGGCTCGGGCCGCGTCACCGCGCAGTTCAAGGACCACAAGTCGATGACCTCGACCGCGTTCGAGCGCAGCCTGGCGCCCGAACTGGCCAAGATCCCCGACGCGCGGGTCAATTTCCAGTCGCAGTTCGGCTGGGGCGAGAATAACCGCGACGTCTCGATCACGCTGGGCGGCGACGATCCGGCGCAGTTGCGGCAGACCGCGGATCAATTGGTCAACGAGATGACCAAGATTCCGGGGCTGATCGCGCCGCGCATCGCCGGCGGGCTCAACCGGCCCGAGATCGTGATCAAGCCGCGGCTCGATCTTGCCGCCAATCTCGGGGTGACGACCGCGGCATTGTCCAACGCGATCCGCATCGCGACGATCGGCGACATCGATCAGAACAGCGCCAAATTCTCGTTGAGCGACCGCCAGGTGCCGATCCGCGTCGCGCTCGATCAATCGTCGCGCACCGAACTCGCCACGATCCAGAACCTGCCGGTGCAGACGCTGACCGGCGGGTCGGTGCCGCTGTCGGTGGTGGCGGATATCGGCTTCGGCTCGGGGCCGACCAAGATCAACCGCCTCAACCAGCAGCGCCAGCTGACGATTGGCGCCGACCTCTCCTCGGGGCTGGTGCTCAGCAATGCGATGAAACAGGTCAATGCGCTGCCGACGCTGCGCAACCTGCCGATCGGCATCCAGCGGGTCAGCGTCGGCCAGGCGAAATGGCAGATGGAGATGCTGACCAACTTCATCTTCGCGGTGATCGCGGGGGTGTTCCTGGTCTTCTCGGTGCTGGTGCTGCTCTATCGCCGGCTGCTGCCGCCGCTGGTCAACATGGGGTCGCTGCTGCTCGCGCCGCTGGGCGGGCTGATCGCGCTGCTGATCGTCGGCGATCCCTTGTCGATGCCGGTGTTCATCGGGCTGCTGATGCTGCTCGGCATCGTCGCCAAGAATTCGATCCTGCTGATCGACTTCGCGCTGGAGGAGATCATGAAGGGCGTGCCGGTGCACGATGCGATCATCGACGCCGGGCACAAGCGCGCGCAGCCGATCGTGATGACCACCGTGGCGATGGTCGCCGGGATGGTGCCGACCGCCTTGTCGCTGTCGGGCGACGGATCGTGGCGCGCGCCGATGGGGATCGTGGTGATCGGCGGGCTGACGCTGTCGACGCTGCTGACCCTGCTGATCGTTCCCGCGGCGTTCAGCCTCGCGATCGGGATCGAGCGGCGGGTGGGGCCGTGGATCGGCCGGCGCCTGCTGACCTATCGTCCGGGCGACGGCGATCGACCCGCGATCGATCACGTTCCCGGCGGCGGCCCGCTCCCCGCCCCGCAGGGCCGGATCGGCTTCCACGACGACGATCCGCAGCCGGCGGAGTGAGGCGAGCGGGCCCGTCACCCCGGCCTTGTGCCGGGGGCCACCGGGCAGCAAGAGCCTCGTGCGTTTGATCGGGATCCAGATCGAGCCGCCCCTTGTGTTCCTGCCAGGGCGGGAGCCCAGACTAGGTCCCCGTCTTCGCGGGGACACAAGAAGGGGACCCCGAGGGCCGGGGTGGATCGGAATTCGCGCACGATGCTCTAGGCCCGCGGTGCCGCGGCGCCGGAAGGCCGGGTTGACGGCCGGGATGCTCGCCTCTCTCTATCGCCCGCGAACGAACGGCTTGAACAAAGCCACGACTTGGGGATTGTTTCGGGTATGATCCCGATCGTCCGCCGGCGGCCGCCTCACGAACGCATTCCCGCCGGGCTGGTGCGGATGCGGGTGGTCGCGACGGCGATGCTGGTGGTGATGGCGGCGACCTTCCTTGTCGCCCGCGCCGTCGAGCCGCTCCATCCCGGCTGGGGCTTCGTCCGTGCCTTTGCCGAAGCGGCGATGGTCGGCGGGCTGGCCGACTGGTTCGCGGTGACCGCCCTGTTCCGCCACCCGCTCGGGCTGCCGATCCCGCATACCGCGATCATTCCGCGCAACAAGGATCGCATCGGCGACCAGCTCGCGCTGTTCCTGCGCGACAATTTCCTGATCCCGCACGTCGTCGCGCGGCGGATGCGGCGGATCGATCTCGCCAGCGCCGCGGGGCGCTGGCTGAGCAACCCGACCGCGGGCGGCTCACGCCTGTCGCGCGGCCTGTCGCGGCTCGCGGTGGAGGTGCTCCAGGCGCTCGATCAGGAACGGCTCGGCGGGATGGTGCGCGGCGCGATGGTCCAGCAGGTGCGCGTGCTCGATCTGTCGCCGATCCTCGGCCGTGCGCTCGCCGCGGCGATCAGCAAGGATCGCCATTTGCCGGTGCTCGACGGGATCGTCCGCTGGGCCGGGCGCGTCCTTCAGGCGAACGAGCCGATCGTCCGCGCGATGGTCCATGACCGCGCGGGGTCGATCCTGCGCTGGACCGGGCTCGACGAGACGCTCGCCAACAAGATCATCGACGGGCTCGACAAGATGCTCGCCGACATGGCCGAGGATCGCAACCACCCGTTGCGCGGCAAGGCCGAGGAGGGGCTGATCAAGCTCGCCGACGACCTCCAGCACGACGCGGCGATGATCGCGCGCGTCGAGCAGCTCAAGCTCGAACTGCTCGAAAATCCCGCGATGCAGGATTGGATCAACGGATTGTGGGAGCAGGCGCGCGCCGCGATGCTGCGCGCCGCGCGCGATCCGGAGGCGCTCGTCGCGGGCAAGCTGCGCGAGGCGCTCGACCAGCTCGGGCAGACGCTGCAAAGCGATGTCCGCCTGCAGCGCACGCTCAACCGCTATGTGCGCCGCGCAGCGGTGGGGACCGCGGCGGATTACGGCGATTCGATCGTCCGGCTGGTATCCGAAACGGTGCGCGGGTGGGACGCACAGACGATCACCCGCCGGCTGGAGAATGCGGTGGGCAAGGATCTGCAATTCATCCGGATCAACGGCACGCTGGTCGGCGGGCTGGTCGGGCTGGCGATTCATGCGGTGGATGTCGCGCTATGAGTAAATTCCCGCGCCGCGCCGCCCGCCCGGCCCTCCAAACGCTTGCCGTTGTCGGCACTTTCCCGCAAGAAAGCCGGTGATGGGCGCAGCGGCGGATTTCAGCGAGGACGGTGACACCCTGCGCTTCACCGGCGATCTTTCGCTGGCGACGATCGGCGATCTGCCGCAGCGGCTGCGCGCGCGCGGCGACGGCGAGGGGGTGCGGCATCTCGATCTGTCGGCGATCGACCGGATCGATACCGTCGGCGCCTGGGTGGTCCACCGCTTCGCGCACGAGCATAATGCGACGATCGAGGGGCTCGATCCCGAGCATGTCCGGTTGCTCGAACATGTCGAGCGGTCCGATCAGCTCGTCGCGATGCGGCCGCGCCATGTCAGCCCGTTCACCCGCGTGCTCGGCGAGATCGGCACCGCGACGATCACCGCCGGCACCACCTTGCTCGGGCTGCTCGGTTTCCTCGGCGCGATCGTCATCGCGCTCGGCAACGTCATCCGCCACCCGCGGCGCTTCCGCTTCAACGCCACGGTGCAGCGGTTCGAGGTGGTCGGGGTCACCGCGCTCGGCATCATCGGGCTGATGAGTTTCCTGATCGGGATCGTCATCGCGCAGCAAGGCGCGGTGCAGCTTCGCCAGTTCGGCGCCGAAGTCTATACGATCAACCTGATCGGGCGGATCACCCTGCGCGAGCTGGGCGTGCTGATGACCGCGATCATGGTCGCCGGCCGCTCTGGCTCGGCCTTCGCGGCGCAGCTCGGCACGATGAAGCTGACCGAGGAAATCGACGCGATGCGCACGATCGGCGTCTCGCCGATGGAGGCGCTGGTGCTGCCGCGCACGATCGCCGCGATCGTGCTGATGCCGCTGCTCGGCTTCTATTCCTCGATCGTGGCGATGATCGGCGGCGGGCTGTTGTGCTGGATCAACCTCGGCATCCCGCCGGTCACCTATATCGCGCGGCTGCGCGAAGTGGTGCCGATCACCGATCTTTACGTCGGGCTGGTCAAGGCGCCGGTGTTCGGCGCGATCATCGCGCTCGCCGGCTGTTTCCAGGGGATGCAGGTCGAGGGCGATGCCGAGCAGGTCGGCAACCGCACCACCGCCGCGGTGGTGCAGGCGATCTTCCTGGTGATCGTGCTCGACGCCTTTTTCGCGGTATTCTTCACCTCGATGGGGTGGAACTGATGCCCTCGGCGGACGACGATATCATCATCCGCGTGCGCGGGCTGCGCACCAGCTTCGGCGATCAGGTGATCCACGACGGGCTCGATCTCGACGTGCGGCGCGGCGAGATCCTCGGCGTGGTCGGCGGATCGGGCACCGGCAAATCGGTGCTGATGCGCGCGATCATCGGCCTCCAGCCCCCCGACGAGGGCGAGATCACCGTCTTCGGCGAATCCACCATCGGCCGCGAGGAGACCGAGGCGGTCGAGATCCGCAAGCGCTGGGGGGTGCTGTTCCAGGGCGGCGCCTTGTTCTCCACGCTGACGGTCGCCGAGAACGTCCAGGTCCCGATCCGCGAATTCTATCCGGAGCTCGATCTGGCGCTGCTCGACGAAATCGCCTCCTACAAGGTGGTGATGACCGGGCTGCCAGCGGAGGCGGGGCCGAAATATCCCGCCGAGCTTTCGGGGGGGATGAAGAAGCGCGCCGGGCTGGCGCGCGCGCTGGCGCTCGATCCAGAGCTGCTGTTCCTCGACGAGCCGACCGCGGGGCTCGATCCGATCGGCGCCGCCGGGTTCGACGAACTGACCCATTCGCTGCAGCAGACGATGGGGCTCACGGTGTTTCTGATCACCCACGATCTCGATACGCTCTATGCGATCTGTGATCGGGTGGCGGTGCTGGCGGACAAAAAGGTGATCGCAGTCGGCACGATCGACGAGCTCCTGGCGTTGGACCATCCGTGGATCCAGGAATATTTCAATGGCCCGCGCGGCCGCGCGGCGGTCGCGACCCAGGAAGCCAATGGGGCGCGGAAAAAGCCAGGGACGGGAACTGACTGATGGAAACTCGCTCCAACCACGTCCTCGTGGGATCGGTCGTGCTGATCCTGCTCGCGGTGCTCGCGCTGTTCACGGTGTGGATCGCGCGGCTCGGCGGCGCGAGCGAGAAGGAATATGACATCTTCTTCAAGCAATCGGTCGACGGGCTCGCCAAGGGATCGTCGGTCACCTTCTCGGGCGTCCCCTCGGGCCAGGTGAAGCTGATCCAATTGTGGAAGAACGATCCGCAATTCGTCCGCGTGCGGATCACTGTCAACGAGGATACCCCGGTGCTCCAGGGCACCACCGCGACGATCCAGGGCAGCTTCACCGGCACCAGCACGGTGAGCCTCGACGGCGCGGTGAAGGGCGCCCCGCCGATCACCTGCCCGGCGAACGATGCCGCCAACCAATGCCCCTATGGCGTGCCGGTGATCCCGACGCGGACCGGCGGGCTCGGCGCGCTGCTCAATTCCGCGCCGCAATTGCTCGAGCGGCTCTCGACGCTGACCGAGCGGCTGACCGGGCTGGTCACCGACAAGAATCAGGCGTCGATCGCGGGCATCCTCGACAATACCAACCGGCTGAGCCGCGCGCTCGCCGATCGCGGGCCGGAAATCGCCGCGACGCTGGCGCAGACCCGCATCGCCGTCCAGCAGGCGGGCGACGCGGCGGCGAAGATCGGCGATCTCGCCGCGACCACCAACGGGCTGCTCGCCGAGGACGTCAAACCGGCGATGGCCAATCTCAACCAGGCGATCAGCGCCGCCAAGCAAAGCGCCGATACGCTCAACGCGACGATCGGCGATGCGCGCCCCGGCTTGCAGAGCCTGTCCAAACAGACCGCGCCCGAGCTGGCGCGGCTGATCCACGATCTGCGCCAGATGACCGATGCCTTGACCTCGGTGGCGGAGCGGGTCGATCGCAACGGCGCCGGATCGGTGATCGGCCAGCAGCGGCTCCCTGACTACAAGCCCGGCAAATGAGGCGGACAATGATGCGACCGAAGCATTTTCAGCAAAAGTGGATGCCGGGTCTCCGCAGGAAGATGCGCCAGCCGGCGATGATTTTCCTCGCGGCGCTGCCGCTGGCGGGCTGCATCAGCTTCGGCGCGAAGCCGCCGCCCTCGCTGCTCGACCTGACCTCGACCGAACAGGCCGCGCCGGGGCAGACGCAGGATGCCGCGACCGCCAAGACGATCTTCATCCAGACGCCGTCGGTGCCGCAGGCGCTCTCCACCGCGCGGGTGCCGGTGCAGGCGACGCCGACCTCGATCGCCTATATCAAGGACGCGCAATGGGTGGAGCCGCCGCAGCGGCTGTTCGCCCGGCTGCTCGCCGATACGATGACCGCGCGGAGCGGGCGTGTCGTGCTCGATGCGGGGCAGGCGTTCGGCGACAATGGCGCGCGGCTGAGCGGCGAATTGCGCAATTTCGGTATTGACGCGGCCTCGTCGAGCGCGATCGTCACCTTCGATGCGGCGCTGGTCCGCGCCGAGGGCAGCAAGGTGGAAAAGCAGCGCTTCGAGGCGAAGGTGCCGGTTTCCCGGATCGATGCCGCCTCGGCCGGACGCGCGCTCAACCGCGGCGCCAATCAGGTCGCGGCGGCGGTGGCCGATTGGGTGGGGAAATAGGCGACGGTCTGGAGGTCGCCGCTGCGCCAGCGGTGCAAAATCCCAATCTACGTTCGCCCTTCGACAAGCTCAGCCCGAACGGGGAAGCTGATAACCTCGTAACTTACCGCGCAGCGATCCGCCGGATCGGTGTCGGCACATTGCAGATATCGGCGCCCCCCGCCGGGCGGACGAAGAAGCCGTCGCGGCGGTTGGCGCGGGCATCGGCGTAACGCGCGAAGCTCGTGCTTTCGGTGGCGAGATATTCGAAGCGCGGTCGCTCGGCGACGGGCAGGTCGCTCGCCAGCCGGACCGAGACGATCGGCACATGCTCGGCCGGCGTGGCATAGACCCCGAGCGCTTCGGTGCCGCGCGGCAGTGACGACAGCAGCTCGATCCCCTCGATCACCCGGCCGACCAGCGCGATATTGCGATCGAGGTGGCGCGGCGCATGGCCGATCACCGCATAGAGCTCGCTGCCGTCGCCCGCATCGGGCGGCATGTCGCGCCCGACCCCGACCATCCCGTAGCAATGCACCGGCCACGCGATCGTGCCCCCCGCGCCGCGCTCGGCCGCGATCGGCCAGCCGCGCCAGGTGAAGGTCTCGGGGGCGTAAGCGTCATGCCCCGGCGCCGCGACGATCGGGCCGAGATCGGCGGGGGCGAGATGGGTGGTATAATCGGCCTGCTCGGTGGCGGTAAGGCTGGCGGGAAGCGGCCGCTTAGCGGTGCTGCCGCCCCATTGCGCGACATAATTGTCCTGCACGCGGTTGACGCCGGCGCCGTCCCACCAATGCTGGGTGGCGAGCATGCGGATGTTGCGCACCCAGCTTTGCGAAAAGGGCGCGGGGATCAACTGGATCACCACGCGGCGCGGCTTGCCGGTGGCGGTAGGGGCGAGGTCCATCACCAGCAGATCGCCCGCGGGAATCGCGCGCCAGTCGCCGGCAGGCGCGGTGGCGACGATTTCCGACGGCGCGCGCGCGGGGGACGCGGCGGCGTCGGCGGCGGTTGGTGCGGCGGCAGTGGCTGCGGATGCCGGGGCGGATGCGGCGAGAAGCGCGGCAAGGGCGGGTGCGATCATGCGCGCGATGCTGCCTTTAGCGGGCGCGCGATGCAATTCCCCGGCGCGAAAGCTTGCGTCGCGCGCCGCCCCGCTTTAGGGCGTCGCCTCCCAAGGCATGCGGAGCGGTGGCCGAGTGGTCGAAGGCGCTCGCCTGGAAAGTGAGTATACGGCAAAACCGTATCGAGGGTTCGAATCCCTCCCGCTCCGCCACTTATTTCGCGAAGGACTGGCGATCCGTCGTTAACGCGGCTTGCGCCGCGCGCTGGCCTTGAGGATATCCTCCATCTCGACGATGCAGTCGCGTCCCTTGAGGCTACCCTCGGTTTTATCCTCCGGGTCGGCCTCGAAATAGGCGCGCATCTTCTCGGATAGTGCCACAAGTGCCTGATAATTTTCTTCGCCGACCTTCTGGCGGATTGTTTTCAATCCCTCGTTGAGCGCAAAAAATTCGGTGTCGATATTCTGCTCCGGGAAATAGCCCGTCCTGTCCTTGAAGGTCGGCGAGGAGAGCATCATCGAACCCAGTTGGTCCATGATCTCCCCGATCCCCTTGGGAATATACGGCTTGTCGGAATGAAGGCTTGAGCGATACATACTATTCTCCTGGGCGTAAGATGGCATAGGTATGACCTTGTCCGAGCTGACTGGGTCTAACGATGATCACGATGGTCGGCTTGAAATCACTGTTGAAGAAGCCTCTAATTTGCGGAGTTGCTAAGGTTTTGCGCGTAAGGGAAACGTCGAAAGCGGCTCTGTCTACTCGCGCATCAGGAATTTTATATTTCGGATCTGGGAGTGATCTATCATATTCTCTGCCGATAATTCTTATTATCTGCCCTTTTGAATAATCTATTCCCCTAAGATCGAGATTTTTTCTCAGCTCATGTCGCACCGCTTGGTCAATATAATTGCCGATCGCCTCTTCGCGCGATAGGCGCGGCAGCAAGCGTCCGGCGTCGAATCGTGCTTGAGCTTCAACATAAGCGCTGTCTGCGGTTTCTTGCATTACGCGCACCATCTCGACCTGCAGCAATCGGACATCGTTCTTCATCCGATAGACGGCTGCCGCTCGATCAAACAGGAGTTGGCGGAGGAGGTTTCCCTGTCCTTTGAGTGTTTTCGGAAACCCCAGCGACTCCAAACGAAAGCTAGGATCGACACCCTTGATCTGCTGAATCAGCGCATTGATGTGGTTTTCCATTACCGGGGTGGTGGCGCGAGAAGCGGGGCCGGTCAGATCGAAGATATTGTCCGCCAGCGCGATTAGCGACCCGCCGGGCGAATTGCGCAGAGCGGGGAAAACATGATCGAGCGTCAGCGGATCGTTTAGTGACGGGCCGCCATTGTCGCCCCGGCGGCCCCGAAAATTGGGGCGATACTGAGCCGATTGAATTGCGGGGGCGGTTTTGTCCGGCCTGTAGACAGCGTCGGTTAGCGAACCAGCTTGAGGTGAGTCTGCCGACGCCGCCGGTGCCTCGGGCGCAGCAGCCGCTGCCGTCGAACGCGAAACCCGTCGCTCGCCGCGATGGCCGTCGGAAATGATGACATCGCTCAGCGATCGCGGGCCGCCGGGGGCGAAGGTAAAGCGGCCGTTTCGCGGGTCGTGATAAGGGTTGAACTTGAGTTCAACCTCCGGTTCCCCCTGCGGAGATAGACGCCTGCCGGTTCGAATATAATGTTCGAAGGCAATGCGTTCAGGTGATTTTTTCTCGGTGAGAATCTGCCGGTCGGTCATGATGTCCCCCGCTATTGCGTAAGGAACAATTCATGAACAAATCCAACATTTAAAGTAAATTTAGTTAAACTGCTTCTATTATACCTTAAAAATCAACGCGGCGCTGTCAAAATAGACTGAACTAATAAGATAATATCAGAGGAATAGGGGCGGTGAATGCTACTAAAGGTAATGTAGATATCTGCGTCTGTCGCATCGCCGACCCGCCCGATAGCCCCCAACAAAAAACCGCCGGGCATCGCTGCCCGGCGGCCCTCCCTTTCAACCGATCGCCCGATC
This sequence comes from Sphingomonas lycopersici, assembly GCF_026130605.1. Lineage (GTDB taxonomy): Bacteria > Pseudomonadota > Alphaproteobacteria > Sphingomonadales > Sphingomonadaceae > Sphingomonas > Sphingomonas lycopersici. The sequence goes on from NZ_JANFAU010000017.1 coordinate 57,706, forward strand.
AGCGCGGCGTGCTGCTCGCGCTGGCCGAACCCGCGCCACTGGCCGATCCCGACCCGCTGGCGTTGAGCGACCCCGCGCCGCCCGACATCGTCCCGGCGAGATCGCCCGATGCCGCGCCGCTCGCCGCGCCGGCGGCGTCGCGTGCCTGGCCCGCCGCCGCGCCCGCACGATCGCGCACGTTGCTCGCGACGTGGCTCGCGGTGCCATGTGCCGCCTGGACCGCGCCCGTCGCCGCACTCCGCGCGTGGCCCACCGCGCCGGTCGCCGCGCCGCGCGCGCTGCTCACGGTGTTCGCGACCTGATCGGTGCCGATCAGCTGTGCATTGGCGCCGACATTGCGGCTGGCGCTCGCCGAGCCCGAATTGCTGACGTTGCCGGCGAGTGAATTGCCGTTGGCGCCGGTCGCGCCGAGCGCGGCGTCGGTGCTGTGGCTGATCGTCCCGGCGAGCCCGGCGTCGGCCGCGACATTGCCCGATTTGGTGTTGACCGAATGGCTGCTGTTCGCGCTGCCCGAGCCGGTGACGCTGTTCGACACGCTGCCGGTCGCCGAGCCGATCGTGCTGCCGATGTTGCCGGCGCCGCCAAGCGTGCCCGTCACCGTGCCGCCGATATTGCCGGCGCCGCCGAGCACGCCGCCGACCAGGCCACCGCCGCCGCCGCCGCCGAGCAATTGCGCCGACGCCGGCGCCGCGGCCGTCATGCCGGCCATGATCGCTGCCGCCACCATCAGGCGGGTCCGCATCTTCTGGATCATCATCTGTCTCCTTTTCGTCGCGGGCCGGGGCTGGTTCCACCCGGCTTCCGACAAGAGCAACGACGCCGCGATCCGGTTTAATCCCGCGGGCCTAAGAATTATTTCAGCCCGACGCTTTTCGGCAGGGTGCGGCAGTCGCCGCAGACGATGCCGCGCCCGACGCGGCCGCTGCCGGGGCGCGCCTCCGCCGCGAGCGCCGCGAGGCTGCCGGCGCGCGCCAGCCGGCCGGCG
>NZ_JANFAU010000018.1 GCF_026130605.1 Sphingomonas lycopersici
GCCCCCCCTTTTTTTTGGGGGGGGGGCCCCCGGTCCGGGTGGCCTGCTAGCCTCTTCTGGCAATCGGCTCGCAGAAGCCGCCATCCAGGAGAGGATCCATGAGCAGGACGATCCGGCATCTGTGCATCATGCTCAAGAGCGGCGCGGCGGCGGTCGCACTGACCGCAGCAGGCGCCGCCCAGGCGGAACAGGCCGACCCCGATAGCGCCAAACCCGCCGCCGCCGCGCAGCCGGTGCCCGGCGACATCATCGTCACCGCGCAGCGCCGCGCGGAATCGATCAACAGCGTCGGCATGTCGATCCAGGCGCTACCCGCCGAGACCTTGCAGGAATTGCGCGTCAACAACGTCCGCGATCTCGCCGCGGTGGTGCCGAGCTTCACCGTCGCGCAAAGCTATCAAGGCGTTCCGACCTATACGTTGCGCGGGATCGGTTTCAACACGATCAACCTGTCGTCCACCTCCACCGTCGGCACCTATACCGATGAGGTCGCCTACGCCTATCCGATCATGAACACCGGCCCGATGATCGATATCGAGCGGGTCGAGGTGCTCAAGGGGCCGCAGGGGACGCTTTACGGGCGCAATACGACCGCCGGCCTGATCAACTTCGTCACCGGCAAGCCGAGCGAGGCGCCGTCGGGGGCGATGAGCATCGACGTCGGCAATTATCGCACGCTCAACGTCGGCGGCTATGTCACCGGGCCGATCGCGCAGGGGATACAGGCGCGGCTCGGCTATCGCGTGGACCTGAGCGATCAGGGCTGGCAGATCAGCAACAGCCGCGGCGACCGGCTCGGCAAGGTCAAGCGCTATGGCGTGCGCGGCTCGCTCGCCTTCCAGCCGGGGCCGTTCCAGATCGACCTTTCGGCGACCTATTGGGTCAACAAATCCGATACCGTCGCGGGACAGGGGATCGGCTTCACCCCCGCGACCACGCCGGGCAGCGGATCGACCGCCAGCCTGTTCAACGCGCCGGGGGTGGCGAGCTATATCGCCAATAATGTCCCCACCAGCGGCAGCCAGGCCGATTGGGATCCGACCGCCGCGCGCTCGGCCAATATCGGGCGCGGCGCGGGGCTGTCGGGGCCGCTCGCGGAAGACAATTGGTTCGTCGGGCTGAAGGGGCGCATCCAGCTCAACCTGTCCGATCATGCGCGCATCGTCTCGCTGACCGGCTATAACGAGTTCGATCGGCAGGCGACGTTCGACTGGTCGGGGGTGCCCTATGAAATCCTGATCCAGAATGCGGTGGGGCATATCAAGAGCTTCGCGCAGGAATTGCGCGTCGAGGGCGACGGCGCGGGGTATAACTGGCTGATCGGCGGCTATTATGCCAAGGATACGATCCTCGACAGCAACCGCACCTTGCTAGGGCAGAATGCCAATGTCGGGCTGGTGCGCGCCGGCACCGCGCAATTGCTCGCCTCGCCGTTCAACGTCTTCGGCTACACACTCACCGACGCCGCCACCGCCTTCCGCACCTATCGCGATGTCGGCAATATCGACACGCGGACATGGAGCATCTTCGCCAATGCCGATTATGCTTTCTCCGATCTGATCAAGCTGACCCTCGGCGGGCGCTATACTCGCGACAAACAGGATTACGCCGGCTGCTCGCGCGACTTCAACGGCAGCATGCTGCCCAACGTCAACCTCGCCAATCGCGCGCTGTTCTTCCAACTCTACGGCCAGCTCGCCGCGCCGATCAGCGCCAACCAGTGCAATACCTACAACCCCGCGACCAACAGCTTCGGGCTGGTCTCCTCAAGGATCGACGAGGACAATTTCGCGTGGCGCGCGGCGCTCGATATCACCCCGAGTTCGACGACCCTGCTCTACGCCTCGATCTCGCGCGGCTATAAATCGGGGACGACCCCGATCAACGCCGCCAATATCGCGCGGCAGAACGGGCCGGTGAAGCAGGAACAGCTCACCGCTTATGAAATCGGCGCGAAACTGGGGTTCCTCGAGCGCAAGGTACAGCTCAACCTCGCCGGTTTCTATTATGATTACAAAGACAAGCAGATCAGCACCTATTTCGCCGATCCGATCTACACCGCGCTCGCCCGGCTCGATAACGTGCCCAAATCGGAGGCCTATGGCGTCGAAGGCGAGCTGACGATCCGCCCGACCAACGCCTTCACGCTGATCGGCAACGCCCTGTGGCTCAAGACCAGGATCAAGGATTATATCGGCACCAACGCCGCCGGGCAGACGCAGAATTTCGCCGGCGCGCGCTTCATCTACAGCCCGGAACTGACGCTTTCGGGCACCGCCCTGATCGATCAGCCGGTCAGCGATCGGCTCAATGTCACCGCCAACGCCAATGTCCGCTATCAATCGCGTCAGACGACGGTGTTCGAGATCAACCCGCTCTACGACATCAAGGCCTATACCACGGTCAATGCCGGGATCGGGGTGAAAGCCAATGACGATAGCTGGGCGTTCAGCCTGTGGGCGCGCAACCTGTTCGACCAATATTATTGGACGGCGGTGGCGAGCAACGCCAATGTCGTGGTGCGTTTCCCCGGGCAGACGCGGACCTGGGGCGCCACCGCGGCCTTCCGGTTCTGAAGACGGTGATCGGGGAGCGGGATGTGCTTGATGATGATGCGGAGACCATGTCGCTCCCCACGACTTTCGGTGCAGCGCTCCGCCACCACGCGATCGAGCGCCCCGACGCGATCGCGCTGCGCTTCGCGGGGCGGGTGACCAGTTACGCCGACGTCGACGCGCATGCCGATCGGGTCGCCAATGCGCTGGTTGCGATGGAGCTGAAGAAGGGCGACCGGATCGCCTATCTCGGCAAGAACAGCGATCATTCGATCGAACTCGCGCTGGGCGCGGCACGCGCCGGCGTGGTGTTCGTGCCGATCATCTGGCGGCTCGCCGCGCCGGAGGTGGCGCATATCCTGGCCGACAGCCATGCGGCGGCGCTATTCGTCGAGCCCGCTTTCGCGGCGATCGGCGACGCGGCAGCGGCGCGCGGGCTGGCGGTCAGATCGATGGACGAGGCGAGTTACCGCGCGTTCCGCGATGCCGCTTCCGCGACGCCGCCGGCAGTGGTGGTGGACGAACACGATATCGTGCTCCAGCTCTACACCTCAGGCACCACCGGCCTGCCCAAAGGCGTGATGCTGAGCCACGCCAACGGCATCCGCCAGCGTGCCAATATGATCGCCGCCGGGATCGACTGGCTGCTCGCCGATCCCGGCGACACCACGATCATCGCGATGCCCTATGGCCATATCGGCGGTGTCGGGGTGGTGCTGGGGGCGATCAACAGCGGGCAGGAACTGATCGTCCACGCCGAATTCGATCCCGGCGCGGTGATCGACGCGGTGGCCGAGCATCGCGTGCGGCGGCTGTTCCTCGTCCCCGCCGCGATCGGGATCATGCTCCAGCATCCCAAGGCCGCCGACGCCGATTTCTCGTCGATCGAGACGCTGTCCTATGGCGCCAGCCCGATCCCGCTGCCGCTGCTTCAGCAGGCGCTGGCGCGGATCGGCTGCGGCTTTGTCCAGGTCTATGGCATGACCGAGACCTGGGGGGCGGTGGTCGCGCTGCCGCCCGAGGATCATCTTCCGGGGCGCGAGCATAAGATGACCGCGGCCGGCAAGGCGCTGCCCGGAGTCGAGCTCAGGATCATCGATGCCGCGGGCCACATGCTCCCGCCCCATACGATCGGCGAGGTCGCGATCCGCAGCCCCAACAACACCCCCGGTTATTGGAACAAGCCCGAGGAAACCGCCAGGACCCTGATCGGCGACGGCTGGTTGCGCACCGGCGATGCGGGCATGCTCGATGCGGAGGGCTATCTCTATATCCAGGATCGCATCAAGGACATGATCATCACCGGCGCGGAGAATGTCTATCCTGCCGAGGTGGAAAGCGCGATCTACGGCCATCCCGCGGTGGCGGATGTCGCGGTGATCGGGGTGCCTGACGCGAAATGGGGTGAGGCGGTCAAGGCGATCGTGGTCCTGAAACCCGGCGAACAGGCCGATGCGGACGCGATCATCGCGCACGCCCGCGCACGGATCGCAGGATTCAAATGCCCCAAATCGGTCGACTTCGTCGCCGCGCTGCCGCGCAATCCCGCCGGCAAGATTCTCCGCCGCGAGCTGCGCGCGCCCTTCTGGGCCGGGCACGATAGAAAGGTAGTTTGATATGACTTTCGCGCGCACCGACGAGCAACGGATGCTCGCCGACACGCTCGATGCGGCGCTGGCGCGCGGCGCAATCGACTGGGCCGGTGCGATCGAAGCGACTGGGCTCGACGCGCTCGGCGTGGCGGAGGCGGACGGCGGGCTCGGCACCGATCTGCGCGACGCCGCAGTCGTCGCCGCTGCGCTCGGCCGCGCCAATGCCGCGCTCCCCTGGGCCGAATATTGGGTCGCCAGGCGCGGCGACGCCAGCAATGCCGCGGCCGACGTCCTCGCGGTGCTGCATTGCGCCGAAATGGTCGGGCTGTGCCGCACGATGCTGCGCGACGCCGCCTTGTTCGCCAAGGAACGCCACCAGTTCGGCGTCGCGATCGCCAGCTTTCAGGCGCTGCGCCACCGCATGGCCGATATGGCGATGGCGCTCGAACAGGCCGAAGTGATCACCGGCGCGGCGATCGATGCGCTGACCCTTGGCGGCGAGGACGCTGCGCGCACGGTGAGCGCCGCCCGCGTGATATGCGACGATGCAGCGCGCGTCGTCGGCGAGGGCGCGGTGCAGATTCACGGCGCGATGGGGCTGACCGCGGAGCTGCGCGTCGGCGGCTATTTCCGCCGCGCCTGCGCCTTGATGCAGGGCGACGGCGGCGCTCGCGCGCATCTCGCGCGCTACGCCGCCTGATCGACCACGACGCGCGCGATCAGATCGCGCTGGATCTCGTTCGACCCGGCATAGATGCTCCCCGCGCGATTGTTGAGATAGCGCGGCATCGCCACCGCAATCGCATCGGGGGCATCGTCGAGCGCGCCGTCCCACAACGCCGCCATCTCCAGCGCGAGATGATCGAGCCGCTGCGACGTCTCGGTGCCGAGCACCTTGAGCATCGAGGGGCGCGTCGCGTCCGACGGGCCGCTTCCCTCCAGCGCCGCGATCTCGATCGCGCGCAACGCATCGATCGCGATCGCCTCGCGCGCCAGCCGCTCGCGGTTGCCGTCATGCGCCAGCCAGCCGGTCTGCTCCGCCGCCGCGCGGATCGACGCGAGATGTGCGGCGAGGCTCGGCGCATAGCGCCCGCCGCGTTCGAAGGTCAGCAGATGCTTGGCGACCGTCCAGCCGTCATTCTCCGCCCCCAGCCGCCCGGCGACCGGCACGCGCACGTCGTCGAAAAACACCTGATTGAACTCATGCTCGCCCGCGAGCGTCGGGATCGGCGCGACGGTGATCCCGGGTGTCGCCATATCGAGCAGCAGAAAGGTGATCCCGGATTGCGGGCGCCCCTCGGCGCTGGTGCGGACGAGGCAGAACATGCGGTTGGCGAATTGCGCGTGGGTCGTCCAGATCTTGGAGCCGTTGAGCACATAATCGTCGCCGTCGCGCGTCGCGCGCATGCGCAGCGCCGCGAGATCCGATCCCGCCCCCGGCTCCGAATAGCCCTGGCACCAAACATCCTCGCCTGAGAGAATGCGCGGCAAGAGCGCAGCTTTCTGCGCCGCGCTACCATAATGCATGATCACCGGGGCGACCATCTTCAGCCCCTGCGGCGCGAGCGACGGGGCGTGGGCGCGGGCGCATTCCTCGGCGAAGATATAGCGCCGGATGCCGTCCCAGCCGGGGCCGCCATAATCGACCGGCCAATCGGGCGCGGCCCAGCCCCGCGCATGGAGGATGCGTTGCCACGCCAGCGAGATATCGGGGTGGATGAACACGCTGGTCGCGCGCCGCGCGGCGCGCGCGAGATCGGCGGGCAGATTGTCGCGCAGGAAATCGCGCACCTCATCACGGAAGGCGCGCGTTTCGGGGGTCAACAGATGATCCATTGACGCATCATGCGTGGAACGCGCGCGCTGTCCACCTGACACAGGCGTCAGGGGTTACACATGCCGCCCTAGAAACCCCATTGCCGTCGCAAGCTGGATCAACCGCGCACGCGTCGCCGCGCCGAGCTTTTCGGCGGCATTGCGCAAATGGAAGCGTACGGTCGACACCGACAGCGACAGGATCGCGGCAATCTCCGCATTGGTCTTGCCCGCTGCCGCCCAGCGCACGCATTGCGCCTCGCGTGGGGAAAGCGTCGCGGGGGTCAGCCGGCGGCGCCGCGTCGCCAATTCGCTATGCGCGGCGAGGAATTGCAGCGCGGTGGTGAACATCTCCGCGGCATGCGCCGCGAATATTGCGGGTATGTCGATCGGCGCGGTCGTCACCCATACCACCGCCCCCACCTGCCCCCCGGCGAGATGCGCCGGGGCGATGATCGCGCCGGTATAGCCGAATTCCTCGGTGACGCGCGAACAGTCGATCGCGTCGAGGCTGTGCGTCGGGCGCCACGAGCCGAGCCGTCCCTCGGCAAACCAGATCGGCTCGGCAAACACCCGCGCGGCGAGCAGGAAGCTCGACCGCAGCGCCAGCGCGCGATCGCGCCAATAAGCCGCCCCGGCGTCGACCCACGGCAGCGATTCGGCATAAGCGTGGCCGTTGCCGTCGGTCATCGGTTTGGGATCGCCGAGATCGCTCTGCACCGCGACGTAGGGCAGCCCCGCACGCCGGCCAGCCGCCGCGACCGCCGCCGCCAGGCGATCGACCGCCTCCCACGATAATTCCGGCATCGAGCCCTGATTCATGCTGGCGCCCTCTCGGGCACCGCCTTGGACGGAAAGAAGCTGTGTCGCAATGGAGGCGCGTTGTCGAAGGCTGCTTCTGGTCCGGCACAATTGCCAAAGGGGCATTGCCCGATGCGGTTCCGGCGGTCAGCCAGTTCCTCCGCCGCTTGTGGAGAAGGAACTGGCCACTCATACTCAGGCCGCCGTGCCGCCGTCTATGTTGAGCGTCGTCCCGGTGATGTAACTGGCGTCCGGTCCGGCCAGGAATGCGACCGCGCCCGCGATTTCCTCGACCTTCCCGTAGCGGCCGAGCGGGATAAACGACATCATCTGTTGCGCGAAGTCGCCGTCGGCCGGGTTCATGTCGGTATCGATCGGCCCCGGCTGTACCGCGTTGACCAGGATGTTGCGCGCCGCGAGGTCCTTCGCCCAGCCACGCGCGAGCGCCGCGACCGCCGCCTTGGTCGCGCTGTAGACCGCCGTCGCCGGAAAGGCGAGTTCGCCGGAGACGCTGCCGATCAGGATGATACGCCCGCCATCGCGGAGGTGAGGCAAGGCCGCGCGCGTGCCGACATGCACTCCCTTCACATTGACCGCGAACTGGCGATCATAGACCTCGTCGGTATCCTGCTCCACAGCCGAGAATTCGGCGACCCCGGCATTGTGGACCAGCACGTCGATGCCGCCCAGTGCCGCCGCTGCCCGCTCGACGCCGGCGCGTTGCGAAGCGGGATCCGCGGCATCGGCCTGGAAGGCGAACGCGGTGCCGCCCGCAGCTTCGATCGCAGCGACTGTGGCATCGGCTGCCGCCTTGTTGCCGGCATAGGTGATCGCGACCGCGGCACCGTCCGCGGCCAGCCGCTTGGCGATCGCCGCGCCGATCCCGCGCGATCCACCGGTGACGAGCGCCTTCTTGCCCAGAAGTGACATGCAAATACTCCAAAAATGGCCCGCGATCACGCCATCGTGCGCTGTCGGCAGCCGGGGATATGGAGCCGCGGTCTAACAGTTCAATATTCCCGAACTATTAAATCAACTCGCTCTTCCTATATCTGTCTCATGCCTCGCTTCACCCATCCCCGGCTGGACGACGTTCCGCTCGATCTGGCGCTTCATGCTCTGGCTGATCCCAACCGACTGGGCATGATCGCGAGGCTGGCGGCAACGCAACAATTGAGCTGCACGGGCGCCGCGCCGTGCGATTCGATTCCCAAGAGTACGCTGTCCAACCATCTCAAACTGCTGCGCGCCGCCGGGCTGATAGAGACGAAGCAGGCAGGGCGCGAGATGATCAACACGTTGCGCCGTGCCGAATTTGACCAGCGTTTTCCGGGGCTTCTCGATGCCGTTCTCGCCAACAATCTTTACTGACGTCCGGCGGCAGCTTTCGAGATTGGATATGCCCCTGATTACGACGTTCTCAAGCCATGTCGCCGTCAGCAGGCGATGGGCGGCCCATTGTGGCTGATATCGAGATGGAGTGGTCCCCCGCTGAATGACCGGTTCCGGCGTGAGCAGACATTCGCGTCTCGACGAGGGAAGACCTGTGCGCGTTTTCTGGACGAGCGACGCCAGCGAAGGGGAATACTTCGAATCGCGAAAGTGCCGTGACCCCCAAATCTCGTCGGATGAGCGTGGATTGGGGAGGACCGCACTGGACGGGTCATGCCCAATTTTACTAGGAAATCAGCCGTTTTTCTAGGCTGCTTCGGACGCTTTTGGATGGGAAACTGGAGCGGGTGAAGGGAATCGAACCCTCGTCGTAAGCTTGGGAAGCTTCTGCTCTACCATTGAGCTACACCCGCGTTCCGAGCGGCCGCCTGCCACAGGGCGGGCGGCTCGGTCAACAGCGCACATGCATTTCGTCGTTAAAACATCTTGCGCAGCGACAGGCTGATCGTTCGCCCATAAGGGTCGAGATACCCCGGCTGATAGGCGAGCGGCGTCGCGCCGGTAGCATCGGTGACGCGTTGGCGGCTGTTGAAGATATTGTCGAGCGCCAGCGTCAGCCGCAGCCCGCGCGCCCAGCTTTCGTGGGGCAGCCGCTGCGCGATATTGGCGAACAGCCGGAGGTTGAAGGTCGCCAGCGACGAGAAATGCAGGTCGCCCACCGCTGGTGTGGCCGAGGTGCGGGTCGTCGCCGCGGCGCGCCAATTGCCGGTCAGCCGCAGCCCGATGCCGTTGTCGGTCACCCCAGCGTTGAACTGCACCTGATGCCGCGGCTGGGTGATCGCGCCGATCGTGTCGCCGGCGAGCAGGTCGAGCGGCTGGGTGCCGTCGCGCAGCAACAAGGTGTCGCGGATCGACCAGGTGTGCCAGATCGACAGCTGCAGCCGCGCCTCGTTGCCGCCGGCGTTGCGGCCGAAGCCGCCGCCGCGCCGGCCGCCGCCGAAGCCGCCGCCTCCGAAGCCACCGCCGCGGCCGAAGCCGCCGCCGTCACCCGGCGGGCCGCCCGCGCCGCCCGGGGGCGGTAGCGGCATCATGCCGTCGGCGGGGGGAGGGGGCGGGCCGTTGTCGATGTCCGGTGCCGGCCGCTGGCCGGTGACCGTAACGTCACCCGGCGGCGGGGGCGGAGGCATCGTGCCGTCGCTTTCGGACCGGACGACGCGATCGCCGCCTTCGTTGCCGCCACCCGCGCCGCGTCCTTCGCCGCGCCCCTCGCCGCGGTTGCGCCACGGATAGCCGCCGGGCGGCATCGGCGGGCGGGTCGCTGCGCGCAGCACCTTCGAAAAGACGATGCCCCAGCGGAACTGCTCGCGATCCTCGCGCGCGAAGTTGATTGGGCGCGCGTCGACGCTTTCCAGCATGCCGTCGGGATCGCGCACGAAGCGGTCGGGGAAGGCGTTCTGCGCGAACAGGCTGGCGCCGGTCAGGCTGCCGATCGGGTTGTTGACCCGGCTGCTGAGATAATTGGCGTTGATCGTCAGATCGAGCTTCGATGCCGGCTTGAGCGAGAAGCCGAGCTTGAACACATGCCGGTCGTCCGCCTTCAGATCGGGGTTGCCCCCGGTGATCTGGGTCACCTGCACCGTCTGCCCGGTGACATAATCGAAGATGCGGACATTGGGCACGGTGAGCAGCGGCCCGCGCAATTGCGTCAGCGTCGGCGCGACGCGATCCTCGTTGACCGAGGCGATCAGCGTGATCCCGGTGCGCGGGGTCCAGTTGAGGCCATAGCCGAATGTCGCCAGCGTGCCGTAATCGGAAAGCTGGTTGACCGCGCCGTTGACATTGGCGGTCAAGGTGCCGAGCGCGCCGAGGAAGCCGGCCTTCTTGCTCGCGATCGGGATGTCGAAGCTGAGCTGGGCATTGCCGGTCGAGCGCGCGATCGCGGTCGACAGGGTCGCGCCGCCGAGACGATCGGTGGTCGAGCTCAACTGGCTCGCGTTGCCGCCGATGCTGATAGAGGTGCGCAATTTGCCCGCCGGCAGCGAGAATAGCGGCCCGCTGGCGAGCAGCGAGGCGCCGGCGGTATTGGTGATCGCGATCGCATGCTGCCCGCGCACCCCGGCGGTCTGGAAGCGATCGTTGTCGCTGCGCGTGTCGCTATGATCATAGGTGCCGGTGAAGGAGAGCTTCCAGGTCGGCGAGAGATCGGCGTTGAGCGTCACCCCGGCATGGCCGGTGAAGGTGTCGCTATCCTGCCGCAGCGCGACGATCGCGTCGGGATCGTCGGAGACGGGGGCGCCGCCGATCAGCCCGCGGCTCGTCTGATAGCCCGCGGTGCCGTTGAGCGAGGCGGTGATCTTCGGCGAGATCTGATAGGCATAGGTCCCGTTGACCGAATAATTGCGGGTCGACGGGCTCAGCGTGCGATAGGCGGGGTCGCCCGCATCGGGATTGCGCGAGGTCGCGTCGGCGGGGTCGCGGACGATGCCGCGCTGATCCTCGAGCAGCGCCGCGCTCGCCTTGGCACGCGCGGTAATGTTGAGGCGCTGGGCGTTGTGGATGCGGGTGTAGCCGATAACGCCGTTGGCATTGCCCCCGCCGCCCTCGGTCGCCGCACCGCCGCCGGCCTCCACGGTGCGCGCGAGGAAGCGCCGGCGCAGGATGATGTTCACCACCTTTTGCGACGCGCTATAGCCGTATTTGAGCGCGACCTCCTCGGGGAGAATATCGACGCGCAGGATCGCCTCGGTCGGCAGGTCGCCAACCTCGTTGATCCCCGAAATGCGCTTGCCGTTGACCAGCACCACCGGGCCGCTGTTGTCGCGGCCCTGGATGCTGGTGGTCTGATCGGCGATCTCCGCCAGCAGATCGCTGACCGAGCTGACGCCATAGGCCTGGATCTGCGCCGGGGTCAGGCGGTTTTCGGGGGGGATGTCGCCGACCACCGAACCCGGCAGCGCCTGGCCGGTGACGACGATATCCTCGGGCTCCGCCGCCTCGGCCGGCGGGGCGGTCTTCGCCGGCGCGGCCGCCTCCTGCGCGGCGGCGGGCAGGGCGAGCCCCCCGAGCACCAGCGCGAGCGAGGATTGGAGCATCAGCCGCGATCGAAGTGTGTGAATCGACATGGTTCCCGGAAAATGTCGTGGTGGAGATGAACTGAAGATGGTCGGTGCGTTAATGCGCCGGTTGCGGGGCGCGATCGTCGTCCTCGACGTCCGGCGGCACCGGCCGGCGGAACGGATGGTCGCCCGGCGGACGGCCCCTGTCGCCGCCGATGCCTCCGCGCGCGCGGGTATCGACGGCGGGCAATTCGCCCGGGGTGATGACGCCGTCGCCGTTGCGATCGAGCAGCATGAAGCGCTGATCGGCGGCGGCGAGGAATTCGCTGGTATCGACCCCGCGGTTCAGATTGGTGTCTGCGGCGGTCACCGGCTCGGGCAGCCCGATATAGCTCCAGCGCGCCGCGCCCTGCGCCTGCGGATAGGCGGGGCGACCGGCGGGTTCCGATCCGCCGCCTCCGCCCGGGCCACCGCCGCCGAAACCGCCGCCGCCGCCGCGGCGCCCACCGCCGCCGCCACGACCACCGCCCCGGCCGCCGCCATGCCCGCTCGACGATGCAGCAGGCCGCCCGCCGCCTGCGTCGCGGACGCGGATCTCGGGCGCGATGCGGTTCTCGTAAATGTCGATCTCGTCGGGATCGATCTCGCCGTCGTTGTTGCGATCGAGGACATGGAAGAAGCGCAGCGCATCGGCGCGGAATTCGGCGCGGTCGAGCCGCCCGTCGTGGTTGGTGTCGGCACCGGCGAACCACGCCTTGTCGGGATGCTCGACCCGGAACGGCTCGCCCATCGGGCTGAAGAACAGATAATGCGGCTGATCGTCGCCGCCTTCCGCGTGATGCGCTTGCCAACCGTGCTGGCGCGGCGGCGGGCGATCGGTGGCGCAGGCCGCGAGCAGCATCGTCACGGAGAGGAGCGAAAAGCGACGCACATGAGTTCCCGATGAAATTTGCGCGCACCTCATGGCCGACGATCGTCTCGAAGATATTACAGCATTGAGATGATTGTCGGCGCGCCGAAATGTGTGGTCTTGAGCCGGGGGCGAACTGGAGGCAAAGGCAGGGGCAAGAGGTTCCAGCCGTAAAGCCCGAGGCACAAAGGACCCCGGCTCAAGGCCGGGGTGACGGTGTATATGCGGCGACGCGACCGAACGTCGACCGAATCTGGGGAACGCCCTTGCCGACCGCTTACGACCTGATCCGCCCCGCTATCTTCTGCCTCGATCCGGAGCGCGCGCACCGCCTGTCGGTGGCGGCGCTCAAGGCGATGCCGCGCCGGGCCGCACCGAAGGCGGATGCGGCGCTCGCGATCACGGTGGCGGGGCTCGATTTCCCCAATCCGCTCGGGATCGCCGCGGGGTTCGACAAGGATGCCGAGGTGCCCGATGCGCTGCTCGCGCTCGGCTTCGGCTTTGCCGAGGTGGGGACGATCACTCCGCTGCCGCAGCCTGGCAACCCGCGCCCGCGGCTGTTCCGCCTGGCCGAGGATCGCGCGGTGATCAACCGCTTCGGCTTCAACAGCCAGGGCGGCGAAGCGGCGGCGCGACGGCTCGCTGCGCGCGCCGGGCGGGGCGGCATCGTCGGGGTCAATATCGGCGCAAACAAGGAGGCGGTCGATCGCATTGCCGATTATGTCACGATGGCGCGGCTGATGGCGCCGCACGCCAGCTATCTGACGCTCAATATCTCCAGCCCCAATACCCCGGGGCTGCGCGCGTTGCAGGACGTGGGGGCGCTCCACGAATTGCTCGATCGCGTCGGCGCGGCGGTGGCAGGCGCGGTGCCGGTGTTCCTCAAGGTCGCGCCCGATCTCCAGCCCGAGGACGTCGACGCGATCGCGCGCGCCGCGATCGACCGGCGGCTGGGCGCGCTGATGGTCAGCAACACCACGATCGGCCGCCCGCCGCTGCGCTCGGCGCACGCCGCGGAGACCGGCGGACTCTCCGGCGAGCCGCTGCGCGCGCTGGCGCTCACCCGGCTGCGCGATTTCCGCAAGGCGACTGGCGGGGAAATCCCGCTGGTCGGGATCGGCGGGATCGCCAGCGCCGACCACGCTTGGGACAGCATCCGCGCCGGTGCGAGTCTGGTCCAGCTTTACAGTGCAATGGTTTATGAAGGGCCGGGGATCGCGCGACGCATCGTGCGCGGGCTCGAGGAGAAGGTGCGCGCCGCGGGATTAGGGTCGATCGCCGAGGCAGTGGGGAGCGAATAAGGAGACGAGCGGATGAGGAACAGGATCATCGCGGCGGGGCTGGGGATTGCGATCGCGACGAGCGCGTCGGCGCAGTCGAGCGTCAAGACCGCCGATTACAGCTTTACCTATAGCTACCCCGCCGAGGCGGCGGCGATCCCGTCGCTGCGCGCGTGGCTGGAGGCGGACCGCGCCAAGCAGCGTACGGCGTTGGCGCGCGACGCCGCCGAGGCACGGCAGGAGGCGCGCAAGGGCAGTTTCCCGTTCCGCGCCTATGAGCTGCAGAAGACATGGAAGCTGGTGACCAACACGCCGCGCTTCCTGAGCCTGTCGGGCAATGTCTACAGCTATACCGGCGGCGCGCACGGCAATCCGGGATCGTTCGGGCTGGTGTGGGACAAGGCCGCCAAGCGCCGGGTGGAGCCCAAGGCGGTGTTCGTTTCCGACGCCGCACTGCAGGCGGCAGTCGGGCAGGCGTTCTGCGACCGGCTCAACGCGATCCGTACCCAGCGCCGCGGCGAAGCGCCGGGGCATGACGGGCCGTTCGATGCCTGCCCCAAGATCGGCGAACTGACCGTGCTGCTCGGCTCGTCGAACCGCAACCGGATCAACCGCGTCGGGCTGATCGCCGATCCTTATGTCGCCGGGCCTTATGCCGAGGGCGAATATGAGGTGACGCTGCCGGTCACCGCTGCGGTGCTCCGCGCGGTGAAGCCCGCTTATCGCACCGCGTTCGACGTCGCGCGCTGACGATGACGCAGCGGGCGACCCGGCGGCAGTGGCTGTTCGCCTTCGTGCCGCTGGTCGTCGCGTGCGCCGCGTCGCTGGCCTATTGGCCCGGCCTCGTCACCTGGGATTCGATCCGGCAATATGATCAGGCGCTGAGCGGCGATTTCGACGACTGGCACCCGCCGGCGATGGAATGGATCTGGCGGCAGTTGCTCCCGCTCGCGGACAGCCCGGCGCCGATGTTGATCCTCCAGCTGTTGCTCTACGCCACCGGGTTCAAATTGCTGATCCTCACCGCCTTGCGCGCGCGGCGCAGCGGGCGGGCGGTGGCGATCGGGTGCGTCGCGCTCCTGCCGCTGGCGATCGCGCTGATGGCGACGATCATCAAAGACAGTCTGATGACCGGCGCGTTGCTCGCGGCGGTCGGGCTATGCGCCTTCGCGGACCGGTCCGCGCGCGGGAAGGGAGCGCTGCGTGCGGCCGCGCTGGCGTTGCTGGTGTTCGCCTCGATGCTGCGGTTCAACGCGGTCTTCGCCACCCTGCCGCTCGCTTTGTGGACCTTGCCCGAAAGCTGGCGCGCGCAGCCGAAACGGATGATCGTGGCGGGGGTCGCCGCGCTGGCGCTGCTCGCCGCGGCGATGCCGGTCGCCAACCGCCTGCTTGCCGCCAAGCCGAGCGGGGTCGAGCTGTCGCTGATCATCTTCGATCTCGGCGGGATCACTTATCACGCCGGGGAGAACCGCTTTCCGCCGGTCGGGGTGAGGGATGCGGTCGCGATCAACCGGCATTGCTACAATCCGGTGAAGTGGGACAGCTACGCCTGGTGGGTCGATCAGCCGTGCCCGATCGACTTCGATCATGTCCGCCGCGCCTTTGCCGCGGGGCATATCGAGCCGCATCTGTTCTGGCTGCGCGCGATCCTCGCGCACCCGATCGCTTATGCCCAGCACCGGCTGGCGCATTGGAACGTCGAGACGCGCTTCCTGACGCTCGATTCGGTCGACCGCCCGGTGCAGGTCGAGGCGCCGCCCAACGACTGGGGCTTTGCGATCACGCCGAATGTGGTGGTGCGTGCGGTCGATCGGCTGGCGCGGTGGCAAGGGGAGATGCCGCTCGGCTGGCCGTGTGTGTGGATCGCGGCGATGATCGGGCTGCTCTGGGCGGCGATGCGCGCGCCGATCGGCTTCCCGACGCAGATGCTGGCGTGGTCGGCGCTGCTCTACGCGCTCGGCTATGCCCCGCTCGGGGTGGCGGCGGAGCTGCGTTACTATCTGTGGACGATGATCGGCGGGGCGCTCGCGCTGGTGCTCGCGGTGAGCGGCTGGCGGGCGGCCGGCGCGCGGGTGCCGCTGGGGCGACTGGCGGTGCCGCCGGTGGCGATCGCGGTGATCGCGATCGGGTGGCGGCTGAGCCACTGAGGAGGAGTGCCCAAGATGCGGAGGGGCCGACGCGGGAGTGAATCCCGCGTCGTCGGACGGGTTCGCTGCGCGACCCGCCGGCCGGCCTTGGCGGTCTCGCGCATAGCAAGGCTATGCGCGTGCCGCCTGCGGCTTACTTGCTGCGCTCGACCTGCTCGAAATCGAGCTCGACCGGGGTGGCGCGGCCGAAGATCGACACCGACACCTTGACCTTCGACTTGTCGAAATCGAGCTCCTCGACCGTGCCGTTGAAGCTCGCGAACGGGCCGTCGAGCACCTTGACCGAATCGCCGATCTCGTAATCGACCTTCACCTGATGCTTCGGCGCGGCGGCGGCTTCCTCCTTCGAGTTGAGCATCCGCGCGGCTTCGGCGTCGCTGATCGCCTGCGGCTTGCCCGACGAGCCGAGGAAGCCGGTGACGCGCGGCGTGTTCTTGACGAGGTGATAGACGTCGTCGTTCATGCTGAGCTTGGCCAGCACATAGCCGGGCATGAACTTGCGCTCGACCGACACCTTCTTGCCGCGCCGCGCCTCGGTCACCGTCTCGGTCGGCACCTCGATCTGCTCGACGAGCGCCGAGAGGCCGAGCCGCTCCGCCTCGGTCAAAATGGTATCGCGGACCTTGCCCTCGAAACCGGAATAAGCGTGGATGATGTACCAGCGCGCCATTTGCGTGAAACCCTTGTCCGTTATTTCGCGAGGGCAAGCAGGCCCTTCACGATCTGATCAAAGACCGTGTCGATGCCGAGGAAGAACAGCGCCAGAATCGTCGTCATGATCAGAACCATCACGGCGGTCATCACCGTCTGGCGGCGACCCGGCCAGGTGACCTTGCGCGCCTCTGTCTGAACCTGACGGATGAATTCGATCGGGGACGTCTTCGCCACTTTTACGTGCCTTCGCAAACGAGCCGAGCGAGGCATAGGTCCGCCACCGCTTCCCTGTCATCAGGGAAACGGTGAAGCCCGTCCTCGCTGTCGGATGGGTCGCGGAGATAGCGTCGCCGTCACGGGAAGGCAAGAGGTGGCGGCGGGCGGGACAGAGCGCTTGCTTCGCGCGACGCTAGCCCGCATCGTCGCGGCCGATGGCAACCGTCACCACGCAATCCCACGCTTACCCCCCGATGCTGCTCGACGCCGCGATCGCGCTGCACGACGGGCAGCTCCACATCGCCGAGCCGTTGCTCAAGGGCTATCTCAAGCAGGATCCGTTCGACGCGCGCGCGATCCGCATGCTGGCGGAGCTGGCCGGGCGGATCGGGCGCAACCAGGACGCGGAGAATCTGCTGCGCCGCGCGCTCGAACTGGCCCCCGCCTTCACTGCGGCGCGTGCCAATCTCGCGCTCGTCCTCTATCGCCAGAACCGCGCGCCCGAGGCGCTGGTCGAGCTCGACGAATTGCTCGCGACCGAGCCCGATCATATCGGCCATGCCAATCTCAAGGCCGCCGCGCTCGGCCGGCTCGGCGGGTTCGACGCGGCGATCGCGCTCTACGAACGCGTCCTCGCCGCCGCCCCGGATCAGCCGCGGGTGTGGATGAGCTACGGCCATATGCTCAAGACGGTCGGGCGGCAGACCGACGGGGTCGACGCCTATCGCCGCGCGATCGCGGCCGAGCCGACGTTGGGCGAGGCGTGGTGGAGCCTCGCCAACCTCAAGACCGTGCGCTTTACCGATGCCGATCTCACGGCGATGGCGGCGGCACGAGCGGGCACCGATCTGGTCGAGGACGATGCGCTTCACCTCGATTTCGCGCTGGGCAAGGCTTATGAGGACCGCGGCGACGCCGACATCGCCTTTGCGCATTATGCCGCCGGTAATGCGATGCGGCGCGCGCAGCTCGGCTACGATCCGCAATTGCTGACCGATATGGTCGACGCGATGATCGCGGTGGCGACCCCCGATTTCTTCGCCGCGCGCGCGGGCTGGGGATGCCGGGCGCCCGATGCGATCTTCATCCTCGGGATGCCGCGTGCGGGGTCGACGCTGATCGAGCAGATCCTCTCCAGCCACAGCCAGGTGGAGGGGACGACCGAGCTTCCCGACCTGCCCGCGATGGTGCGGCGCGTATCGGGCTATCCCGCGGGGCTGGCTGCGCTCACCGCCGAGGACGCGGCGGGGCTGGGCGAGGAATATCTGCGTCGCGCGGCGGTGCAGCGGCGCAGCGGACGGCCGTTCTTCATCGACAAATTGCCCAATAACTGGCTGCATGTCGCGCTGATCCGGCTGATCCTGCCCCATGCGCGGATCATCGACGCGCGGCGCGATCCGCGCGCCTGCTGCTTCTCCAATTTCAAGCAGCATTTCGCGCGTGGGCAGGCGTTCAGCTACGGGCTCGACGATATGGGGCGCTATTACCGCGATTATGTGCGGCTGATGGCGCATCTCGATCATGTGCTGCCGGGGCAGGTGATACGCGTGATCCACGAGGAGCTGGTCGACGCGCCCGAGGCCGGGATTCGCGCGTTGCTCGACCGGCTCGATCTGCCGTTCGAGCCTGCCTGCCTGTCGTTCCACGAGACGGAGCGCGCGGTGCGCACGGCGAGCTCCGAACAGGTGCGCAAGCCGATCTTCCGCGGCGGCGATGCCGCATGGCGGCCGTTCGCGCCCCACCTCGGCCCGCTGGAGGCGGCGCTGGGCGACGTGGTCGACCATTATCCGCTGGCGCCGCGCTTCGGGTGAATTAGCTCAAGCCGGGCATGACGATTAGATGAGCTGATTGCTTCGTTGCAAAACTGTCACGGTCGGCGCGGTTCGCGCGATTGTCGGTGCGCGGCGATTGACCTGAGCCGCGCCGCATCACAGTCTTGCCGTTCCACAATAAAACAGTCTCCGGGGGGAGCGTGATGACAAGTTTCGAACGCCGCGTGCTGGTCTCGCTTTTTGCTTCG
Organism: Sphingomonas lycopersici; assembly: GCF_026130605.1. GTDB lineage: Bacteria > Pseudomonadota > Alphaproteobacteria > Sphingomonadales > Sphingomonadaceae > Sphingomonas > Sphingomonas lycopersici. Next base: position 18,439 of record NZ_JANFAU010000018.1, read on the forward strand.
GTCGCATTTGCCGGCCCCGCCTTTGCGCAGACCGCGCCCGCCGAGAGCAATGCGCCCAGCCGCCCCGCGGCCAGCGACGCGATGAGCGACATCATCGTCACCGCGCAGAAGCGCGACGAGAATATCCAGACGGTGCCGATCTCGATGCAGGCGCTGTCGACGCGCAAGCTCGATCAGCTCAACATCTCGAATTTCAACGAATATACCCAGCTCCTCCCGTCGGTGGCGTTCCAGACGTCGCAGCCGGGCGTGACGACCGTCTATATGCGCGGCGTCGCCTCGGGCGGTGACGGCAACCACTCGGGCTCGCTGCCCTCGGTCGGTAGCTATCTCGACGAACAGCCGGTGACGACGATCGGCGGCACGCTCGACATCCATATCTATGACGTCGCGCGGATCGAGAGCCTGTCCGGCCCGCAGGGCACCCTCTACGGCGCGTCGAGCGAGGCGGGGACGATCCGCATCATCACCAACAAGCCCGACACCTCGGGTTTCTACGGCCGCGTCGACGGCGAGCTCAACACCGTCAACAAGGGCGGCGTCGGCGGCAAGATCGAGGGGATGATCAACGCACCCTTCTCGCCGAACGTCGCGCTGCGCGTGGTCGGCTTCTACCAGAAGGATGCTGGCTATATCGATAACGTTGCGGGCACCCGCACCTTCTGTGGCACGCCGATCAAGGATCCGAACGATCCCACCGTTACCATTGGCTGTCTCAAGGACGGGATCACTCTCAACAACAAGGCGCTGGTAAAGAAGGACTATAACGACACCGAAACCTGGGGCGGCCGCGCCGCGCTCAAGGTCGATCTCGACGACAATTGGACGGTGACGCCGACGGTGCTCTACCAGGAGCAGCGCAGCCACGGCAGCTACGGCTTCGATCCGCGGGTCGGCGACCTCCAGGTCCAGCATTTCCTGCCCGAATATCGTCGCGATCGCTTCATCCAGGGCGCGCTGACGATCGAGGGCAAGGTCGGCAATTGGGATCTGACCTATGCCGGCGCCTATCTCGATCGCCGCGATACGCAGTCGAGCGACTATACCGATTATGCCGAGGCCTATGACAACCTCTATCAGAAGCAGGGAGGTCTCGCCGGCTATTTCTATTATCGCGATGCCGCCGGCAACACGATCAATCCGCAGCAGCGGGTGGTGGGCACCGATCATTTCAAGAAGATGAGCCAGGAAATCCGCGTCGCCTCGCCGAGCACCGAGCGGTTCCGCATCGTCGCTGGCGCTTTCTACCAGCGCCAGTCGAACCTCATCCACCAGGATTATCGCATCGCCGGGCTCGCGCCCGAGTTGTCGGTCAATGGGCTGCCTGGCACCTTGTGGCTTACCCAGCAGCATCGCGTCGACAAGGATTATGCGATGTTCGGCGAGGCGAGCTTCGACATCCTGCCGAAGCTGACGCTCACCGCCGGCGCGCGTGCGTTCATCTACGATAACTCGCTGATCGGCTTCTTCGGCTTCGGCCGCAATCCGGGGGTGGGCGACGACGGCATTCCTTATACGGCGACGCCGTATAACGCCGCGGGCAGCTCGCGGACGGGCGTCGCCGCCTGCTACCTCACCAACGGGCAGACGCTGCGGCAAATGGTGAACAACGGCCAGAATCCGGCGCCGTTCTTCCCGGCCACCGTCGCCGGCGGGCCGTGCACCAATCTTGCCGTCGTTTCGGGCAACGGGTTGCTGCCGAAGCGGACGCAAGGGCAGGGCGTCACCTACAAGTTCAATGCGACGTGGAAGCCGACCGATCAGCTGATGCTTTACGCCACCTGGTCGCGCGGCTTCCGTCCGGGCGGGATCAACCGCCGCGCCGATGTCAGCAATTACGCGCCCGATTATCTCACCAATTACGAAGTGGGCTGGAAGACGACGCTGCTCAATGGCATGCTCCGCTTCAACGGCGCGGTCTATCAGCAGAATTGGGACAGCTTCCAATTCGCCTTCCTCGGCGTGAACAGTTTCACGATCATCCAGAACGGCCCGAATGCGCGCATCCGCGGCGTCGAGATGGATGCCAATGTCAACACCGGCCCGCTCGCGCTGACCGTGGCCGGCTCCTATACCGATGCCAAGACGCGGCAGAATCTCTGCCTCGGTGCCGATCCCACCTTCACCTGCACCGGTCTGCTCGATAGCGGTCAGCCGAACTTGGTGTCGGCGGCTGCCGGCACGCGGCTGCCGATCACGCCGCAGTTCAAGATCACCGGCACGGCGCGTTATACGGTGCCGCTCGGCGCATCGGCGAAGGGCTATATCCAGGCGCTGGTTTCGCACCAGAGCTCCGCGGCGTCGGATATCCGGTCGGCGGTTTATGCGCCGGGCACCGGCGACATCATCAACCCGGCGGCACAGCTCGGGCGGCTGCGTGCATATACCACCGGCAATCTCGCGGTCGGGGCGGAAATCGGCAGCAATTATACGCTGGAGGTCTTCGCGCAGAATCTGTGGGATGAACGCGGCGAAATCTCGCGCTTCCAGGCCTGCGGCACGTGCGGCGACCGGCCGTATATCGTGCCGATCCAGCCGCGCACGATCGGTATCCGCGCCGGCGCGAAATTCTGATGGGAGGGGCAACCCGGCGCCTCCGCGCGCCGGGTTGAACGGAAAGGACGGGGCTTCGGCTCCGTCCTTTTTTCTTGTGCGTCAGCCCGGCATCTCGACACAGGCCGTCATCCCAGCTTTCGCCGGGATGACGGCCTGGGCGGTTGTCTTGACGGTTTATTCTGGGAAAAAGTGGCAGGGGAGCTCGGATTCGAACCGAGGGCCTTCGGTTTTGGAGACCGACGCTCTAACCAGCTGAGCTACACCCCTACGCGGAAAGCGCCCCCTAACGCGCCGCGTCGCATCGGGCAATAGGGCAGTCGCGATTTACGCCGCCGCCGATGCGTCCGGGCGGCGCGCGCGGCGGATCAGCGCGCGGGCTTCCTCCACCGGCAGCGGGCGGCCGAAATAGAGTCCCTGGATCTTGCTGCACCCCAGTTCGCGGATCAGGTTGAGCTCGGCTTCGGTCTCGACCCCTTCGGCCGTCGTCGAGATGCCGAGGCTGCCCGCCAGCGCGACCACCGCGCGGATGATCGCCAGCGCCTCGGGCATCCCGCGCGAGGCGCCCTGCACGAAGGTCTGGTCGATCTTGATCGAGGAGAAACGCGTGCGGCTGAGATAGCCGAGCGCCGAATAGCCGGTGCCGAAATCGTCGAGGCTGAGGTGCACGCCGAGCCCGATGACCTGTTCCAGCACGGTCACCGCGCTGCTGCCCTCGCGTACGAAGGCGTTTTCGGTCACTTCCAGCTCCAGCCGGTGCGGCGGCAGCCCGGCATTGGCGAGCGCCTGCGCGACGACGGTGACGAAATTCGGATTGTGCAGCTGATCGGGTGAGACATTGACCGCGATCCGCGCATCGCTCGGCCAGGAGGCCGCCTCGGCGCAGGCGGTGCGCAGGACCCATTCGCCGATCGGCTCGATCAGCCGCGCGGCTTCCGCCAGCGGGATGAATTTCGCCGGGGGGATGTTGCCGAATTGCGGGTTCTGCCAGCGCAGCAGCGCCTCGAACCCGGTCAGGCGGCCCGAGCCGGCCTCGACCACCGGCTGATAATGCAGCGACAGCTCGTTGCGATCGAGCGCCTGGCGCAGCGCGATCTCGAGCACGCGGCGCTCCTCCGCGTCGACATGGAGCTGCGGCTCGTAGCAGCGGAAGACACCGCCGCCGGCATCCTTGGCGCGATAGAGCGCGAGGTCGGCCGAGCGGATCAGGTTTTCGGCGCTCTGTCCGTCGCGCGGCGAGGTCGCCACCCCGATCGACGCGCCGATCCACAGGACATGCTGATCGATCTCATAGGGCGCGGACAAAGCGTCGATGATCGACTGCGCCAGCTTTTCGACGCGCGCCATATCGGCGGCGTCGCGCACCACCACCGCAAATTCGTCGCCGCCGAGCCGGCCCACCGCCTCATTGCCGGTGACGAGCTGTCCCAGCCGCTCCGACACGCGTCGCAACAGCCGGTCGCCGATCGGGTGGCCGAGCGTGTCGTTGACCGCCTTGAAGCGATCGAGATCAATCATCATGAACGCCGATCGCGAATCCCATTGCTCCGCCTCGGCCAGTGCTTCGCCGAGCATCTCGTGGATCATCAGGCGGTTGGACAGGCCGGTCAGCGGATCGAAGCGCGCCATGCGGTTGATCTTCTCGGCAGTGACTCGTTCCGCCGTCACATCCGAGGCGACGCCGCGGAAGCCGAGGAAATTGCCGTGATCGTCGTTGCGCGGGGTGGCGGAAATCTCCCACCAGCGCTCCTGGCCGTGGACGAACACCGGCATGACGAGATCGCGGAAGCTTTCGCGGCGCTTGAGCTTGTCGGCGAGTTGTCGCAGCCCGGGCGAAAAATTGCCCGCCTCCCACATCGGGCCGGCGAGCAGCTTGAGCAGCGGCGTCCCCTCGACCTCGGCCGGCTGAAGTTCGAGCGCGAGCGCGAAGCGCACCGAGGCGCGGATCACACGGCGCTGCGCATCGGTTTCCCACAGCCAGTCGGCGCGATTGTCTTCGCTCTCGCCGAGCAACAGGCTGACCGTCTCGTCACGCTCGGTGAGCGTCAGCTCGGACCCGCGCAGCAGCACGAGCGCGCGGGCGCGCGAGACGCAGCCGACGATAAGGATCGCGGCGAACAACAGGGTGCCGGCTGCCGCGACGAAGAGGTGCGTTACGATCAGCTCGGCCGCCACCATCAGCGCGATCCCGCCGATGAAAGCGACCGCGGCGGGCACCAGCGGGGCGAGCGCGACCGCAGCGGCCGACATCAGCACCGACAGCACCATCCACAAGGCGAGCGCGGTGCCGGAATCGACGTAACGGTCGAACACCATCACCGGGACGCCCCATACCGCCGCCAGCGCGGCGCCTTCGAACACGGTGTTGCGCAGATCGGCGATGCCGGCCAGCGCGCCGGGGACGGCGCTGGTGCGCAACCGCCTGACCGCGATCGCGGTGCCGACGCCGGCGGCGACGAGCCCCCATAGGCCGAGCCACGACAAGGGCAGATGCGGCGCGAACAGCATCGCGACGATCGCCGCGCCGACCAGATTGGCGGCCAGCATGAACATCGCCATCTGCCGGCCGGCAAGCAGCTTGGCGCCCCGGATCCGCGCCCAGGCGGCGGGGTTCTCCCCTTCGGACAAGCCCAGCAGCGGCCCAAGCGGGATGGCCGGGTGACGAACGGTCGGTGGCTCGGCGATGTTCACCGGCCCGATATAGGGGAACTGTGTTGACCAAAGGTTTCCCGACGCAACGCGTTCCGGTGCTGGCCGCGATCGCGGCAAGGGATAGCGTGCTCGCCCCGACGTGTGGGGAAATTCCGTTCCGGATTAACCGTTTATGGGAGTGCGGGGATCAATTGTTTGCAAATTGAATGGGCGTTCCTTTGGCATGAATTGATATAATTTTGTCATGTCCTGCCGGCGTGTTTTGTTATAATTAGTTAATATCAGAAGAATTATTGTTTATTTATAATGATTTGTACTTCTGGATCGTAGTACCGAACGGGGGTCTGCATTGTGACGGCTCGGTAAGTGGCGTTGTATCTGAAGCATCACCAATGTGACCATTCCACCGGGAAGTTTTCCGTGGGTCGCTGTCATCGGTCCTGCAAGATCAACGAAGATTCGTTCTGCGGGACACGCTCGGACAGAGAGGTGATGCCATGATTGCGAAACGTAACGGCGTTCTTGCCATATCCTTGCTCGTCATCGCATTGCCGGCCGCCGCGGGGCCGGTCACCGTAAGGGCGCGCGCCGATCAGGTGCGTACGATGCGGGTCAGTTATGCCGATCTCAACATCAACAGCGACGCGGGGCTGCGCCAATTGATGCAACGCGTCAAAGGGGCCGCCGAATGGGTGTGCGATGTTTCGACCTATATGCATGTCCCGCTCGACGAGCAGATGGCGGGCCGGACCTGCTATGATGCGTCGCTCGCACGCGCCCGCTCGGATATCAGCGCGATCCAGCAGCGTGCCCAGAACGGCCTGTCCGCGCGCGGCGAGATCGAAGTCGCGCAGCGTTGAATCCGCCTCGACAGCAGCGCGGCGACATGTGATCCATGTCGTCGCGCCTGTCTGCGATTGCGTGCGCGGTCGCCGGCGGATCGGTTTGCGTAAGCGTAATCTGTCATCTGCGCCATAACAGAGGCGGGTCGGCTGCGTCGGGTGACGCGTGTCATGTGCCATTTCGCGGTTGGAGGGCGCGACATGAACGCTGGCCTGCGGAGGATTTTCATCCTCGTCTTCGGCGATCCGGAGTTGCTGGATATCGCCGGCCCCGACAAGGTTTTCCCGAGCGCGGCGGACGGGCTGGTGCAATTGGGGGCGGCCGACGAGCCGCTCTACAGCGTCGATCTGTTCTCTCCCGACGGCGGGCTGGTCCGCACCCGTCAGGACATCCGCGTCGACACGATGCCGATCCACGATCTGGCGCCCGGCGAATGCGATACGCTCATCGCCGTCGGCGGGCGCGAGGCGGCCGGTCGCGATCCCCGCGCGATCGACTGGCTGCGGCGCAATCATCCGCGCGTGCGGCGGATATCGGCGATCAGCGTCGGCGCCTTCGCGCTGGCGGAGGCGAGGCTGCTGGACGGCCGCCGCGCGACGACGCATTGGAGGGAATGCGCGACGCTTCAGGCGGATTATCCCGCGATCAGCGTCGATCCCAAGGCGGCCTTCGTGGAGGATCGCGGGATATGGACATCGGCCGGGATGACCGCCGGAATCGATATGGCGCTGGCGATGGTCGCGCGGGATCACGGTCGCGAACTCGCGCTGCTGGTCGCACGCGATCTTGCGGCTTTCCCGCACCGGGCGGAGGAACCGGTCGGGAATCCGGCCGAGGGGCCGATCGCGGTGTTGCTGCGGTGGATCGTTGAGCACCCCGGCGACGATCTCCGGGCGGAGCGGCTGGCCGAGCGCGCGCATATGAGCCTGCGCAATTTCTATCGCGCATTCGAGAATGCGACGGGCGATTCACCCGCCGAGTGGGTCGAGGCGCTGCGGGTGGAGATTGCCAAGCGGCTGCTCCAGCGCACCTCGCGGCGGGTCGAGCAGATTGCCTGGGAGGCGGGGTTCGCGAGCTATCAGCGGATGCGTCGCGCATTTGTCCGCCGCGTCGGCATCGCCCCCGGCGACTATCGCGCGCGCTTCTCGCCGCCGCATCTGCATGTGGCGGAAATCGATCCGGGGCGTTTTGCCGATACGCTGGCGGCGGAGAATGGCGCGAGCGAGGTCACGCCGATCGCCGGGCGCTTGCGCGCGAAATGCGCCGGCTGACGGTGATGCCTGCGCCCCCGCCTTCGCGGGGACGCAATGCCGGCTCTTACGCGGCGATCGCGTAAGGCTTGATCTCGCCGGACAAATAGAGCTTGCGCGCCTTGGCGCGGCTGAGCTTGCCCGAGCTGGTGCGCGGCAGCGTGCGCGGCGGGATCAGCTCGATCACGCAATTCATCCCCGTCACTGCGCGCACGCGATCACGGATCTCCTCGCGCAGCCGGGTCCGTTCGGCATCGTCGGAGGTGCGGCATTGCACCAGCACTGCCGGCGTCTCCTCGCCCCCGGGGGTGGTGATCGCGAAGGCGGCGATATCGCCCTGCTTGAAGCCGGGGAGCTGCTCCACCGCCCATTCGATGTCCTGCGGCCAGTGGTTGCGGCCGTTGACGATGATCATGTCCTTGGCGCGGCCGACGATGTAAATATAGCCGTCGGACATATAGCCCATGTCGCCGGTATCGAGCCAACCATCGTTCATGCAGGCGGCGGTTGCGTCGGGATCGCGGAAATAGCCAACCATCACCGACGGCCCGCTGCACCACACCTTGCCGATCGCGCGCTCGGGCAGCGGGGTGCCGTCCTCCTCGCGGATCTCGACGCGCATGTCGCGCACCGGCTTGCCGCAATTGACGATCGCGCGATAACGCTGCGGGCGATCTTGCCCCGCGGCGACCCCCGAAAGCTGCGTCTCCTCGACCAGCTCGACGCGGATGCCTTCGCCCGGCGGCATGATCGACACCGCCAGCGTCGCCTCGGCGAGGCCGTAGCTCGGCAGGAAGGCGCTGGCCTTGAACCCCGCGTCGGCGAAAGCGTCGACGAAGCCCTGCATCACGTCCGGCCGGATCATGTCCGCGCCATTGCCGGCGAGCCGCCAGCGCGACAGATCGAACCGGTCCGACGCACGCGTCTGGCTGGAGATGCGGCGCGAGCAGATGTCATAGCCGAAGGTCGGCGAATAGCTGATCGAGGTGCCCTGGTTGCGGCTGATCAGATCGAGCCACGCCAGCGGCCGGCGCGCGAAATCCTCGGTCTTGAGGTAATCGGTCGACACCTGATTGGCGATCGGTGACAGGAAGCAGCCGACCAGCCCCATGTCGTGATACCAGGGCAGCCACGAAATGCAGCGATCGCTGTCGATCAGCTCCATGCCGTGCCCGTGCGCGGCGAGATTGTTGAGCAATGCGTGGTGGGTGATCGCGACGCCGTGGGGGAAGCGGGTCGAGCCGCTCGAATATTGCAGATAGGCGATATCGTCGCCCTTCGCCGTGGGCAGCGCGACCGGGGTCGGCTCGGTGGCGAGCAATTCGCCCCAGTCGACGCCCTGCACGCCGCCCGCCTCGGCGGCGGCGCCCGCCATCACCGCCAGCTCGGGCGGATAGATCAGCATCGTCGGGTCGCAGCTCGAAAGCTGGACGCGGAGCTGGTCGATATAGGATTCCTTGCCGCCGAACGAGGTCGGCAGCGGCAGCGGCACCGGCCACGCGCCGGCATAGACCGCGCCGAAGAACAATGCGGCGAATTCGGTGCCGGTTTCGGCGACCAGCGCGATGCGGTCGCCCGGCTTGATCCCCGCAGCGACTAGTCGCCACGCCGCGGCCAGCGCGTCGCGACGCAACGCGGAGAACGGATAGGCGCGGGTCAACGCCCCGCGCGCATCATGGAAATTCAGCCCACGGGTGCCCTGCGCCGCATAATCGAGCGCCTCGCCCAGCGTCGCGAAATCCGCGAACCGGCGCGGCAGCGCATCCTGCGTGGGGGTCGATTGGAGGGTAGTCATTCCAGAATTTAACCTTTCGCGCGCCCCTTCCCGGACGCAAGCTCGCGCAATGGCGGCCCTTCCGCGCCCGGCGCGTTCAAATTCGTTCGTCACTGTGGCAACAACATGGCGTGACCCGCGAACGCCACGCTTTGCCCCGCCCGCTCGATGCTGCCGCGCTCGATCAGCTCGCCTTACGCTATGTCGAGCGTTTCGCCACCACCCGCGGCAAGCTGGCCGATTATCTGCGCCGCAAGGTGCGCGAACGCGGTTGGCAGGGCGCGCCGGTCGATCCGGCGGCGGTCGCCGAGCGGATGGCGGCATTGGGCTATGTTAACGATCGCGCCTTTGCGGCGATGCGCGCGGCATCGCTCGCGCGGCGCGGGTTCGGCGCGCGCCGTGTGGCGCAGGCGCTTCATGCGGCGCAGATCGACGCCGAGGATACTGCCGCCGCGCTCGCCGAACTAGCGGAAGAGCCGGGGGCGGAGGCGCAGCCGCTGCGCGCGGCGCTGGCCTTCGCGAAGCGCCGTCGCTTCGGCCCGTGGGCGCGCGCGGCGCCCGATGCGCGGCTGGTCGAACGCCAGGTCGCGGCGATGATTCGCGCGGGGCACGCGCATGCGCTGGCGCGGCGAATCGTCACCAGTCCGCCGGGTGTGCCATTCGAGGGCGAGGAATGAGCCGCCCCCAATGGTTTCGCTGTTGTACACCGCGCCAAAGATGCTAGCGTAACGATCGTTGGGGGACGGGTAAAAATACGTGCGTAGCGACATGCCTCGCGATGCGGATGACCGCGAACAGGAGACAGGCGTGTCCGACGCCGAACCGGCTGTGCGTGTTTCGGGCACGCTCAAATGGTTCGACGTGACGCGCGGCTTCGGCTTTCTCGTGCCGGATTCCGGCGATACCGGCGACGTGCTGATCCATTTCAGCGTGCTCCAGCCGCACGGCCGGCGCAGCCTGCCCGAGCGGACGCGGGTCGAGGCGATCGCGGTCAAGCGCAATCGTGGCTTTCAGGCGACCGAGATCCTGTCGATCGACACCTCGAACGCGATCGATCCCGCGCCGCCGCGCGATACGACCCGCGTCGATCCCGCCGCATTGCTCGACGAGGCGGGCGATTGGGAGCCGGTGCTGGTGAAATGGTTCAACCGGCTCAAGGGTTATGGCTTCCTCGTCCGGCCCGACGGCGATCAGGACATCTTCGTCCATATGGAAACGCTGCGCCGCGCCGGCGTTCAGGAGGTCGAGCCCGATCAGCGGCTGCGCGCACGCGTGGTCGACGGGCGCAAGGGGCCGCTCGCGGTCGCGGTCGCGCTGGAGGACTGACATGTGGCGGATCGTGGCGGGAGCGATGCTTGCGGCGCTCGTCGCGGGCTGCTCGGGCGGCAACGTATCGGCATCGGCGACGACCTCGGGTGACGGCTCCGGGGGCGGGGGCAAGGGGAATGCCGCGCTCGTCACGGTGACGGTACAGAGCAGGAACGGCGCGCACGTCTTTCAGGTCGAGGCCGCGCGCACCGCCGCGGCGCAGGAGCGCGGGCTCATGTTCCGCACCGATATCCCCAAGGACGGCGGGATGCTGTTTGCGCCCTATCCGCCCGACGGCCCGCCGCGCGCGGCGAACTTCTGGATGAAGGACACGCCGAGTTCGCTCGACATCCTGTTCATCCGCCCCGATCACACGATCGCGCGGATCGAGGAGAATACCGTGCCTTTCTCGCAGACGTTGATCTCGTCGGGCGAGGCGGTCGCGGCGGTGCTGGAGATCAACGGCGGCCGCGCCGGCGAGCTCGGCATCAACGAGGGCGACAAGGTAAGCTGGGATAGATAGCCGCAGGAACTCCCCTCCCTTCACCAGGGAGGGGAGAGGGGCGCGAGGTATTGAAAGCGCGGTTGAAGCCTCCGCGCTTCGGGGCTAAGCGCAGGCGCATGGGCATCAATCTGAACCCCTTCACCTGGTGGAACGGCGCGACCGTCGGCACCTGGTTCGGCCTTCGCGGCAAGACGCGCGTCGGCGAGGATTCGCTCGGCAACGTTTATTACGAGGGCGGGGCGGATACCGCCGGCCGCCCGCGTCGCTGGGTGATCTATCGTGGCGCGAACGACGCGAGCCGCGTCCCGCCCGAATGGTTCAGCTGGCTGCATCATCATGTCGACGACGTGCCCGATCGTGCGCTGCCCGCGCCGCGTCGCTGGGAAAAGCCGGCGGTGCCCAACATGACCGGCACCGCGCTCGCCTATCGTCCGCCGGGCGCGCTGGAGAAGGGCGGCGTCCGCGCGCCTGCGACCGGCGATTACGAGGCGTGGAGCCCCGAGGCGTGAAGCGTGCGCTGGCGGCGGGCGCGCTCGTCGCCGCATTGGCCGGGGTCGGCCTGTGGCAGGGGAGTCGCTGGCTCAACGGCGGCGCGACCAGGCCCAATACGCCGGAGGTGTCGCAGGCGGTTCCCGCCGGTACGAATGGATCGGGCGGCGTCACGACCGTCGGCGGCGACAGCGCAGCGGCCGATGCCGGGACGACGCCGATGGCACAGCGAGTCGCGGTGATCGGCATCCTCAACAAGCGCAACGGCGTCAGCCGCGAGCTGACGATGAAGCCGGGGCAGGCGGTTCAGGTCGGCGATACGATCGTCCGCCTGCGCGCGTGCGAGACCACCGCGCCATGGGAACAGGAACAGCTGACCGGCGCGTTCGTCCAGCTCGACGTGCGCGGCGTGGACAAGGCGTGGCACCGCGCTTTTTCAGGCTGGCTGTTCAAGGAACGGCCCGGGCTCAACGTGGTGCAGCACCCGGTTTACGACGTCTGGGCCAAGAGCTGCACGATGTCCTTCCCGGCGAAGGGCGCGGAGACCGACGTGATCGCCGCCTCCACCGCGAAGAAATCCGCCGGCGCTTCCGCCGGGGCGAACAGCGACGATGCCGCGCCGGGCGACGATGCGCCGGTCGCCGAGACCAAGCCGGCCAACGCCTCGCCCAGCAACACCATGTAATCGGCGCGATCGATCTCCACCGCGCCCAGCGAGGCGAGGTGTTCGGTCATGAACTGGCAATCGAGCAAGGTGAACCCGCCGGCACGCAGCCGCGCGACCAAAGCGGCGAGCGCGACCTTCGAGGCATTGGTCGCACGGCTCACCATACTCTCGCCGAAAAAGGCGCGGCCGAGCACGAGGCCATAGAGCCCGCCGACCAGCGAATTGCCGTGCCAGCATTCGATCGAATGCGCATGCCCGGTCTCGTGCAGCCGCAGGAAGACCTGTTCGATCGAGCGGTTGATCCAGGTCTCGGGGCGATCGCTCGCGGCCTCGGCGCACAGCCGGATCACCGCCGGGAAGGCGCGGTCGGCGGTGACGCGGAAATGATCGGCGAGGATCGTCTTGCGCAGCGAGCGCGACAGGTGGAAGCCGTCGAGCGGCATGATCGCGCGGCGCCGCGGCTCGACCCAATAGACCCCGGGCGCGTCCCGCCCGTCGGCCATCGGGAACACGCCGACCGAATAGGCGCCGAGCACCATCGCCGGGTCGAGCCGTTCGAAGCTCATGAAGCGAGACGTCGTTCGATCCTTTGCCAGATATCGAGGAAGGCTGCCGCCGCGGCGCTGCGCGGCGCGGCTTCGCCTACCGCGCGATGCGCCGCGGCGGATGCCTCCACCACGCTTGCCATCGGGATGACCGGCCAGTCGGGCCGCGCCGCCACTGCCTCCTGATGCATCCGCCGGCGGCGATCGACCAGAGCGTGGACCGGCAACGTCGCGGTCTTGCCGCCGAGATGCCGTTCGACCTCGTCATAGGCGCGCTGCGCGAGCGGGGAGGGGACGACCGGGATGACGATCAGATCGGCGGCGCGCGCCGCCTGATCGGCGGTCTCGGTCAGTCCCGGCGGGCAATCGAGGATCACGCGGTCGTAGTCGCCGAGCCCGGCGATCAGCTTCGACAGCCGCTTCTTCTTGTCCATTTCGCGCAGCAGATGATCGAGCTCGCGCAACGAGGCGTCGGCGGGGAGCAGCTCGAGCCGCTCGACCGGGGTGTCGCGGATCAATTTGTGCGCGTCGACCTCGCGCGAGAAGGCGGCCTGCGCGCGATCGCGCTTCGATTCGCGCCCGAGGATCCAGCTTGCCGCGGCCTGCGGATCGAGATCCCACAGCAAGGTGCGTCGCGCGGACCGCGCCGCCGCGCACCAGGCGAGATTGACCGCCAGCGTCGTCTTACCGACGCCGCCCTTGAGGCTATAGACCGCGATTGTCGCCATAGGCCGAAGGTGCCGCGCCGCGCGGCGGCTGGCAAGTGCTCGCCGTCAAATGAAAAAGGGCCGGCGTATCGCTACGCCGGCCCGTGTGATGGGAAATGTCGACCGGTTAGGACTTGCAGCTCTGCTCGCCCTTGCCACCCGCGGTCAGCGTGATGTGCGACGGATCGCCGGTCAGCTTCCAGCCACCCTCGGCGACCAGCGGATCGCCCGCCTTCTCGGCCTTCAGCGTGGTCGGCGCGCCGTCCTTCTTGGTCTTGACGATCGCCTGCTTGTCGCCCTGGAAGAAGGTGACATAGACGAGGCTGTTGTCCTTGCAGCGGAAGGTCTTTTCAGCCTTGATCGCCGGCGGCAGCTCGACAGCGCCCTTGTTGGCGAGCTGAGCGGCCATGGGATCGGGGTTGGTGTCGATCACTTCGGCCTTTTCCGGCTTCGAATTGCAGGCGGAAAGCGCGACCAGCGCGACGGCGGCGGGAACGAGGAAAAGGGTCTTCATAGCGTCGCGACGCCATACCCGCGGCGGGGCTATCGTCAAGGCGGCAAAACCGATTCGCGACAATATTTATGCCCCAAATGTCTCGTTTTGCCGCGCAATCATGCGAGAAACCCGGCCAGCGCATCCCATTGCGGCTGTTTGAGCTCGATTTTCACCGTGTGGAGCGGGCTCGACGAGGGCAGCGCGACCAGCGCCAGATCGCGCCCCGCGAGCAGCGGGCGGCCGAGCCGCAGCGCGGTGCCGCCGTTGAACGCCACCGCGCGCAGATCGGGCAGCGAGTCGGTCAGGGTGGTGAGGTCATTGGCGTCATGTTCGCGGATCGCGGCGTCGGTGCTGCCGATGCGGCGGGCGGAGGCGATCACGTCCCACAGCCCGATCCGCGCCTCGCGCAGCGCGGCGAGTCGCGCTTCATAGCGCAGCGCCGCGAGGTCGCGGCCGATCGCATGGCCGACCAGTCGCCAGAACTGATTCTGCGGATGCGCATAATAGCGCTGCTCCGCCAGGCTGCGCTCGCCGGGCAGGCTGCCGAGGATCAGCACCCGCGTGTGCTGGTCGACGACCGGGGGAAAGGATGATTTCCGTGTCATGCCAAAGTCTAACTCTCCGTCGCCTGGGCTCAAGACCGGGGCGACGGCGCAATCGCGCTGTCTTTAGCCCCTGAAAGTCCGAGCGAGGTTGCCACGCGGCGCCGGGCGCGCCATTTCATGCGTCATGCTCACCACCGCCCGCGACACGCTTGCGCTGATCGGCAACACCCCGCTCGTCCGGCTGAAAGGCCCGAGCGAGGAGACCGGCTGCGACATTTTCGGCAAATGCGAATTCGCCAACCCCGGCGCCAGCGTGAAGGATCGCGCGGCCCTGTTCATCGTCGAGGATGCCGAGGCGCGCGGCCAGCTCAAGCCCGGCGGGACGATCGTCGAGGGCACCGCGGGCAATACCGGGATCGGGCTGGCGCTGGTCGCCAATGCCAAGGGCTATCGCACGATCATCGTGATGCCCGACACCCAGTCGCGCGAGAAGATGGATACGCTGCGCGCCTTGGGGGCGGAGCTGGTGACGGTGCCGGCGGCGCCCTATTCGAGCCAATATCATTTCGTTCATACCTCACGCCGCATCGCCGAGGAGACGCCGGGCGCGATCTGGGCCAATCAGTTCGACAATATCGCCAACCGCAAGGCGCATATCGCGGGCACCGCCGAGGAGATCTGGGCGCAGATGGACGGGCGCGTCGACGGGTTCACCTGCGCGGTCGGCACCGGGGGCACCTTTGCCGGGGTCGGCATGGGGCTCAAGGCGAAGGACGAGAAGGTGACGATCGCGCTGAGCGACCCCTTTGGCGCCGCGCTCTATTCCTATTACGCCTGCGGCGAACTGAAGGCCGAAGGGTCGTCGGTCGCCGAAGGGATCGGGCAGGGGCGGATCACCGCCAATCTGGAGGGCGCGCCGGTCGACACGCAATTCCGCATCCCCGATCAGGAAGGGCTCGACTGGGTGGCGCGGCTGCTCGACGAGGAGGGGCTGTGCCTCGGCCTGTCGTCGGGGATCAATGTCGCCGGGGCGGTGCGCCTCGCGCGCGAGCTGGGGCCGGGCAAGCGGATCGCGACGATCCTGTGCGATACGGGTTTCCGTTACCTTTCCACGCTCTACAACCCGGAATGGCTCGCCGACAAAGGCTTGCAGCGCGGATAACATTGTAAAATTCGACAAAGGCACGATGTTGCGTTACCCTCGCGCGACGGATGAAGACCGAAATACCTACCCCTAATCAGACAGCAGCGAACCAGACGGCACAGCGCGTGCGCGTCGGCATGATCGGCCTTGCCGCGGTCGTGCTGCTGATCGGGCTCGCCAGCGCGATCTTCAGCGCGGCGAGCCACGAGAAGCCCGTCGCGACGATCGACGCCCCGAAGGCGGAGGCGGTCGCCAATATGACGCTGGCCAACAATACCGTCCCGGCCGCGACCGCGCCGAACGAGCCGCTCGCCGAACTCGGCGTCGCGCCCGCCACGACCAACGGCGCCGCGCCGGCCACGCCGCACCACTGAGCGCCCGATGCAGCACGATCCGCTGCTTCCCTTGGCCGTCAGCCGGAGCTGATCCGACATGACGACTGATTCCACGATGTCCGCGCGATCGCCGGGGAAGAATGGGGAAATCGCCCCCGTTTCCCCGATTGTCCCCGATTCCGGCGCCCTCATTGCGCGAACGGAAGTGGAACAACATTGCCCCACGCCCATGTTCGAGGGAGGAAAACCCCCCGATTAGGCGCGTTTTCCCCGACTTACCCCAGATTTCCCTTCCCATCCCCGAAGAGCCCTGATATCTATCAGAGCTGCAGAGGGGCGGACTCGCTGTATTCAATCTTCGCAAGCACCGGGCGGCCGGGGTGGCCGATTTCCGGGCCGGAGAAGCGCGTCCGTCGCCGGGTGAGGTGGGCGTGTCGGAAAGGGTCGACTATCAGGGAAAGGGTATCGCGCTCGTCGACGAGAAGTCGCGGGTTGCCATCCCGAACACCCTGCGCGCCATGCTCGCGAAGAATTCCCCGCGCGCAGACGGCAAGGACGGCGGGACCGTCATCATCGCCCCGCATCCAGAGCATCGCTGCCTGATCGCTTATGATCCGAAGTTCGTGCCCTTCTGGAAGGCGCGGCTGGAGCAGCTCGATGCCGCGCAGTTCGAGAAGAGCGGGCGCACCGATTACAATATCCTCGATCGCGCCGGCGGTGCCGAGCCCTTGCCGTTCGACGGCAGCGGGCGGTTCATCATGCCGGCGTTCGAGCGCAAATATGCGCGGATCGGCAATGTCGCCTTCTTCCACGGATCGTTCCACTGGATCACGATCTGGAGCCCGAAGATCCTGATCGAGACGCCGGGGATCGACCCGTTCCTCAAGGAATATGTCGAGTTCGCCTGCGAGGAAAAGGGGTATGCGCTGTGACCGCGCCGGCCGACCCCCATATCCCGGTGCTGCTCGACGAGGTGCTGGCGGCGCTTGCCCCGGCGCCCGGTGAGACGATGGTCGACGCGACCTTCGGCGCGGGGGGCTACACCCGCGCGCTGCTGACAAAGGGCGCGCGGGTGTTCGCCTTCGATCGCGACCCCGATGCGATCGCCGCCGGGCGTGCGCTGGAAAGCGCCGAAGCGGGCCTGATCCTCGTGCCGGCCGAATTTTCCGCCCTGGCCGGCGAGCTCGATGCGCGCGGCGTGCCCCCGGTCGATGGCGTGGTGATGGATATCGGCGTCTCGTCGATGCAGCTCGACCGGCCTGAGCGCGGCTTCTCCTTCCAGGGCGACGGGCCGCTCGACATGCGCATGTCGCAATCGGGGCCGTCGGCGGCCGATTTCGTCAACACCGCGGACGAGGCGCTGATCGCCGACGTGCTGTGGCGTTACGGCGAGGAGCCGCGTTCGCGCCGCGTGGCGAAGGCGATCGTCGCGGCGCGCCCGCTGACCACCACCGGCGCGCTGGCGCAGGTCGTGCGGCGTGCGCTGGGGCATCGGCCGCACGACAAGAAGGATCCGGCGACGCGCGCTTTCCAGGCGATCCGCATCCATGTGAACCGCGAACTGGAGGAGCTCGCCCGCGGGCTCGCCGCGGCGGAGCGGGTGCTGGCGCCGGGCGGGCGGCTGGCGGTGGTGACGTTTCACAGCCTGGAGGACCGGCTGGTGAAGCGCTTCCTGCGTGAGCGCAGCGGATCGACCCCGGCGGGGTCGCGGCACCGGCCGGAAGCGCGCGAGGCGCGGTCCCCGAGTTTCGAGCCGGCGGCGAAGGCAGTGCGCCCGAGCGCGGCGGAAGTGGCACGCAACCCCAGGGCGCGGTCGGCGACGCTGCGCACCGCGCGGCGCACCGCCGCCGCGGCCTGGGATGCCGGTGCCGAGTTTGTGGAGGCGTAACGATGGCAGCGACGTATCGATTGAAAGGTCTGGGTTGGTTCGGCGGCGTGGTGATCGTGTCGCTGGGCTTCTATCTGGTCTCGCTTCAGGTCGCGGCCGAGCGCAAGCGGCTCGAGCAGGTCAATGTCCGCATCGGCCTCGCCCAGCGCGATATCCGCGCGCTGGAGACCGAGTTCGACGTGCGCTCCAACCTGACCCAGCTCGAACGCTGGAACGGCGACACGCTGGCGCTCGCCTCGCCGACCGCCGGCCAGTTCGTGCGTGACGAGGGGCAGCTCGCCTCGATCAACTTCGACCGTGGCGTCCCGGCGCAGGTCCCGGGCCAGCAGCAGGGCGCAGTGCGCACCGCGTCGCTGCTCGTGCCGTCGTCGCCGGGGCCGGTCCGCGCTGCTGCGCCGGCGCCGGTGATCGACGAGGCCCCCGCGGTGGCGGTCGCCGCCGCGCGGCCCGCGACCTTGATGAAGGTGTCGGCGCATAGCGGCGATGCCGCGCCGCGGCTGATCCCGGCGGTGGTGATGCACGGCGATCTCGCCGACGCGACCGTCGCGGCGCGCAAGGCCAAGGCGAAGGATAAGCCCGCGGCCGACCGGCCCGCGCCGAAGCTCGCGGCGGCGGTGGTGATGCATGCCGAACTGGCCTCGTCCGCGCCGATCTCGCGCAAGGCGAAGGCGGTGGCGATGCTCGACAAGTCGCTGCTCAGCGACACGACGATGGGCGATCTGGCGAGCGGCGCGCGCGCCGAGGCACGGCGGCTGCGTTGACCTCGCTGGTCGCGCGCCCTGCTCGATCGGTAAAAGCCAGCGAGGCGCGCCACGCGCTGCTCGCGACGCAGCATCTGCGCCTGATGATGCTGATGCTGCTGTTCGCCGCTGCGGTGACCTTGGTCGTCGGGCGGCTCGCGTGGCTCGCGATCGAGGGGCGGCCGACGCGACCCGCGATCCTCGGCGCCGCGCTGCGCGGCGATATCGTCGATCGCAACGGCGAGCCGCTTGCGCGGACGATCGACGCCTGGGCGATTGGCGTCCATCCCGATCGCCTGCTCGGCGACCGCAGCGAGATCGCGCAGAAGCTCGCCGATCTGATGCCCGATATCGGCAGCCAGCAATGGTTCTACGCGCAGATCACCAAGAAGGTATCGTTCACCTATCTCAACCGTCGCGCCAGCCCCGCCTTGGTCGAGGCGGTCAATGCGATCGGCGAGCCGGGGATCGTGTTCGAGCGGGAGTCGCAGCGGCTCTATCCGCAATCGTCGCTCGCCGCGCATGCGCTCGGCTATCTCTCGACCGACGGCAAGGGCATGGCCGGCATGGAGCGCGCGCTCAACGCGCGGCTGACCGATCCGGCGCAGAACGGCACCCCGGTGCAGCTGTCGATCGACAGCCGCGTGCAGGCCGCGATGGAAAGCGAACTCGGCCGCGCGATGAACGACATGCAGGCCAAGGGCGCGGGCGGGATCGTGCTCGACGTCCACACCGGCGAAGTGATCGCGATGGTCTCCTTGCCCTATTTCAATCCCAACCGCGTCGGGATGGCCGGCACCGAGGAGCTGCGCAACAACGTCACCCAGTCGGTCTACGAGCTCGGCTCGACCTTCAAGCCTATCGCGATGGCGGCGGCGATCGATTTCGGCGTCGTCACCGACATGAGCCGCCGGTTCGATGCGACCGCGCCGATCAAGGTCGGCGGCTATACGATCCACGACGATCGCGGGCACGAGCAGAAGCGCTGGCTCAACATCCCGGAAACATTGATCTATTCGTCGAACATCGCCACCGCGCGGATCGCCGATGAGGTCGGTGCGGAGCGGATGCAGACGATGTTCCGCCGGCTCGGCTTCAGCACCAAGCCCGATATCGAACTGGTCGAAAAGGGGCGGCCGATCTGGCCGACCTATTGGGCGCGCACCACGGTGATGACCACCGCTTACGGCCACGGCATCGCGGTGACCCCGTTGCACCTCGCGAGCGCCTATGCCGCGCTGGTCAACGGCGGGATCTGGCGCCCGGCGACCCTGCTCAAGGCCCAGCCCGGGCATGAAGCCAAGGGGCGCCGCGTGCTCCAGCAATCGACCAGCGACCGGATGCGTCAGCTGCTGCGGCTCGTCGTGCTCGACGGCACCGGGCGTCGCGGCGAGGCGCCGGGCTATCGCGTCGGCGGTAAGACCGGCACCGCCGAGGTGGCGCAGCGCGGCGGCTATGCCCGGAACACCAACGTCTCGACCTTCGCCTCGGCCTTCCCGATGGACGCGCCGCGCTATGTCGTGATCGTGATGATGGATTCGGCCAAGCGCGTGCAGGCCAATTCGTTCCAGACCACCGCTGCCTATACCGTCGCCCCGGTGGTCAGCCGGGTGGTCAGCCGCACCGGCGCGCTGCTCGGGGTGATCCCCGATGATCATCGCGACATCGACGAAAGCGACCTCAATCCGCTGCTGTGGAAGGCGCCCAACAAAAAAGAAGAAAAAGGGAGCGCGGAATGAAGCTCGGCCAGATCACCGGCGGAAACGAAGCCGCGCAGGTGACCGGCTTCGCGATCGATCATCGCAAGGTCGCGCCGGGCAATGTGTTCGGCGCGTTCGAGGGCCAGCGCGTCAACGGCGAGGATTATATCCCCGCGGCGATCGCCGCCGGCGCGGTCGCAGTGGTCGCCCGGCCCGGCGCGACGGTCGAAGGCGCGGCGCATATCGCGAGCAGCAACCCGCGCGCCACCTTCGCCGCGCTCGCCGCGACCTTCTTCGCGCCGTTTCCGGCGGTGTCGGTGGCGGTCACCGGTACCAACGGCAAGACCTCCACGGTCGAGATGACGCGCCAACTGTGGCGGATGGCCGGATATCATGCCGCCTCGATCGGCACCCTGGGCGTCTCGACCGCAGACGATCAGGTGACGACCGGGCTCACCACCCCCGATGTGGTGACCTTCCTCTCCAATGTCGCCGGGCTGGCGCGCGAGGGGGTAACGCATCTCGCATTCGAGGCGTCGAGCCACGGCCTCAGCCAATATCGCACCGAGGGCGTGCCGGTGGCGGCGGCGGCCTTCACCAATCTGAGCCGCGATCACCTCGATTATCACGGCGACATGGCGGCCTATTTCACCGCCAAGCTGCGGCTGTTCTCCGAAGTGCTGAGCGATGACGGCACCGCGGTGGTGTGGGTCGACGATCCGCAGTCCGAACGGGTGATCGATCTCGCCCGCGCGCGCCGCAACAAGCTGGTGACGGTCGGCGAACATGGCGACACGCTGCGGCTGGTGTCGCGCGATCCGACCTTGCTCGGGCAGGGGCTGGTGATCGCCGCCGAGGGGCGCGAGCATAAGGTGACGCTGCCGCTGATCGGCGCCTATCAGGCGGCCAATGCCCTGGTCGCGGCGGGGCTGGTGATCGCCACCGGAGGTGATGTCGCGACGACGATCGCCAATCTGGCGCGGCTCCAGCCGGTGCGCGGGCGGCTCGAACGCGCGGTGATCGCCCCCAGCGGCGCACCGGTCTATGTCGATTATGCGCATACCCCCGATGCGCTGGAGGCGGCGATCGCGGCGCTGCGCCCGCATGTTGCGGGGCGGCTGATCCTGGTGTTCGGCGCCGGCGGCGACCGTGACGCCGGCAAGCGCGAGCCGATGGGGCAGATCGCCGCCGCGGCGGCGGATATCGCGATCGTCACCGACGATAACCCGCGCAGCGAAGATCCGGCGGCGATCCGCGCCGACATTCTGGAGGGCGCGCCCAACGCGCTCGAAATCGGCGACCGCCGCACCGCGATCGCCGAGGCGATCCGCATGGCCGGCGCGGAGGATATCGTGCTGATCGCCGGCAAGGGGCATGAACAGGGCCAGATCGTCGGTGATCTCGTCCTGCCGTTCGACGATGTAACTGTCGCAAGGGAGGTAGCGTGAAAAGGAAGATCAACATCCCCGCCCGTCCGTTCGCCCAGGTGGACGGCGAGAAGCGCCCGCGCGAGCGTCGCAAGCTCGGGCTGCGATACGAACTGGTCACCGGCGATGCGGTGAGCGGGCTGCGTTGACGCGGCCCTGATCCTATAGCCGGGTGATGACGCTCTGGACCTCAGCCGAGATCGCGGCCGCCACCGGCGGCACGCCTTCTGCCGACTTCGCCGTTTCGGGGGTCGCGTTCGACAGCCGTGAGATCGGCAGCGGCGATCTGTTCGTCGCGATGAAGGGCGCGGAAACCGACGGCCACAAATTCCTCGATGGAGCCTTCGCGCGGGGCGCGGCGGGTGCGCTGGTATCGCAAGATACCGCGCACCCTTACGTCCGCGTCGCCGATACCTTCGCCGCGCTGGAGGATCTGGGCCGCGCGGCGCGGGCGCGGATGCAGGGCAAGGTGATCGGCGTCACCGGGTCGGTCGGCAAGACCTCGACCAAGGAGGCGCTGTTCGCCGCGCTCGATCGCGGCGCGCGCGGCGCGGTGCATCGTTCGGTCAAGAGCTACAACAACCACACCGGGGTCCCGCTCAGCCTCGCGCGGATGCCGCGCGACACGCGCTTCGGCGTGTTCGAAATGGGGATGAGCCACGCCGGCGAGCTCGCGCATCTCACCGCGCTCGTCCGGCCGCATATCGCGATCGTCACCGCGATCGCCCCGGCGCACACCGAATTCTTCCCCGACGAAAGCGCGATCGCCGATGCCAAGGGTGAGATCTTCCGCGGGTTGGAGCCCGGCGGGGTGGCGATCGTCCCTTATGACAGCCCGCATCGCGACCGGCTGATCGCGGCGGCCACGCCTTATGCCGCGCGGATCGTCACCTTCGGGCGCGATGCCGGCGCCGATGTCCACCCGGTCGAGGCGATGCGGCTGGCGAACGGCACCTTCGTCACCGCCAGGGTCGGCGAGCGCGAGCTGAGCTTCACGATCGCCCAGCCGGGCAATCACTGGGTGTCCAACGCGCTGGCGGTGATCGCGGCGGTCGATGCGGCGGGCGGCGATCTCGGGCTGGCGGGGCTCGCTTTGGGCGAGCTCGGCGGGCTGCAAGGGCGCGGCGAACGCTTCACCGCGACGGTCAAGGGAGGCGAGGCGCTGGTGATCGACGAGAGCTACAACGCCAACCCCGCCTCGATGGCGGCGACGCTGGCGGTGCTGGCGCACGAGCCCGGGCGGCATGTCGCGGTGCTCGGAGAGATGCGCGAACTGGGCGAGGCGAGCGACGCCTATCACGCCGCCTTGGCCGAGCCGGTGCTGGCCGCGCACGTCGAAACGGCGCTGCTGGTCGGCGAAAAGATGACGCCGCTGGCGGAGGCCCTTGAGGGGCGCGTCGATTTCGTCCATGTGCCCGATGCCGCAAGCGCGCTGGATCGTCTGGCTCAGATGATCGCGCCGGGCGATGCGGTGCTCGTCAAGGGATCGAACGGAGTCGGGCTGTCGCGCGTCGTCGCGGCGCTCGCCGGGGGCGTGTAAAAGTGTTGTACCTGATCGCCGAGAGCCTCGGTTTCCCGAGTGTCCTCAATCTCATCCGCTATCTTTCCTTCCGTACCGGCGGCGCGGTGGCGACGGCCCTGTTCATCGGGCTGATCATCGGGCCGAAGTTCATCGGCTGGCTGCGCGTGCGGCAGGGCAAGGGCCAGCCGATCCGCGCCGACGGGCCGCAGACCCATCTCGCCAAGCGCGGTACGCCGACGATGGGCGGGCTGATGATCCTCACCAGCCTCAGCCTCGCGATCCTGATCTGGATGGATCTCAGGAATCCGTTCGTCTGGGCCAGCCTGTTCGTGACGCTCGGCTTCGGCGCGATCGGGTTCATGGACGATTACGACAAGGTGACCAAGGCGACCACCGCCGGGATACCGGGGCGGGTGCGGCTGCTGCTCGAATTCCTCATCGCGGGCGCCGCGGCGTGGATCATCAGCCAGGAGAACGGCACCGGGCTGTTCCTGCCGTTCACCAACCGTTACTATCTGGAATTAGGGTATCTTTACCCACTGTTCGCCGCCTTCACGATCGTATCGTTCGGCAATGCGGTCAATCTGACCGACGGGCTCGACGGGCTGGCGACGATGCCGGTGATCATCGCCGCGGTGGCGTTCATGATCATCGCCTATCTCGCCGGCAACGTGAAATTCGCCGATTATCTCGGCATTCCGCACGTGCCGCGCGCGGGCGATCTGGCGATCTTCTGCGGCGCGATGGTCGGGGCGGGGCTCGCCTTCCTCTGGTATAATGCGCCACCCGCGGCGGTGTTCATGGGCGATACCGGCAGCCTCGCGCTCGGCGGCGCGCTGGGGACGATCGCGGTGATCGCGCATCACGAGATCGTGTTGGGGATTATCGGCGGGCTGTTCGTGGTCGAGGCCTTGTCGGTGATCATCCAGGTCGCGGTGTACAAGCGCACCGGCAAACGCGTGTTCCGCATGGCGCCGATCCACCACCATTTCGAACAATTGGGCTGGAGCGAGCCGACGGTGGTGATCCGATTCTGGATCATCGCCTTGGTGCTCGCGCTCGCCGGGCTTTCGACGTTGAAGCTGCGGTGAAAAGGATGCGCACATCCTTTTCACCGCATCCCCGCGCAGGCGGGGATCTCATGCCGCAAGCACATGCGACCACCCCGGCGAAGGCCGGGGTCCAGCATCGGGCCGGTCGTAACTGGACCCCGGCCTTCGCCGGGGTGGTTACAGAGTGCGGGAGAACGGGCGCGTGATCGTCTCCTCCTCCTGGCGCGGCAAACGTTATGCGGTGCTCGGTCTCGCGCGGACCGGCGTGGCGACGGTGCGCGCGCTGGTCGCGGGTGGCGCCGACGTCACCGCCTGGGACAGCAACGCCGACCGGCGCGAGGGGATAGAAGGCGCGACGATCGCCGATCTCGATACGATCGACCTCGCCCGGTTCGACGCGCTTGTCGTCTCCCCCGGGGTCCCGCTCAACACCCACCCGCTCGCGGCCAAGGCGCGCGCGGCGGGGGTGGCGATCACCGGCGATATCGAGCTGTTCGCCGAGGCGCGCGCCGAGCTGCCGCCGCACAAGGTGGTCGGCATCACCGGCACCAACGGCAAATCGACCACCACCGCGCTCGTCACGCATATCCTGAAGCAAGCCGGCATCCCCGCGCTGATGGGCGGCAATATCGGGCTGCCGATCCTCGCGCAGGCGCCGCTACCGGCCGGCGGGGTCTATGTGCTCGAACTGTCGAGTTATCAGATCGATCTGACCCACAGCCTCGATTGCGATGTCGCGGTGCTGCTCAACCTCACCCCCGATCATCTCGATCGCTACGACGGCTTTGCCGGCTATGCCGCGTCCAAGGCGCGGCTGTTCGCGATGCAATCGCCCGCGCATGAGGCGGTGATCGGGATCGGCGACGTGCCCTCGGCCGAGATCGCCCGGTCATTGTCGGCGCGCGCCGAACACCTCACCAAGATCGCGCCGGGCGTATGCCTCGATCAGTCGCGCTGGCCGAGCCTGCAGGGGCCGCATAATGCGCAGAACGCGCTCGCCGCGATCGCGGTGGCCAAGGTGCTGGGCGTCGACGAAGCGACGATCGATCGCGCGCTGGAGAGTTTCGCCGGCCTCCCGCATCGCATGGAAAAGGTGGGGGAGGTCCACGGCGTCGCTTATGTCGACGACAGCAAGGCGACCAATCCCGAAAGCACCGCGCCGGCGCTCGGCGCCTTCCCGCGGGTGCATTGGATCGTCGGCGGGCGCGCCAAGGGCGACGATCTCGATGCCTGCCGCCCGTGGTTCGACCATGTCGTCCGTGCCTATACGATCGGCGAGGCCGGGGCGCGGTTCGCCGCGATCCTGCGCGACGTGATGCCGGTCGAGGAAGCGGGGACGCTGGCGACGGCGGTGGAGCGCGCGGCGCAGGCGGCGCAGCCGGGGGAAACCGTGCTGCTGTCGCCCGCGGCGGCTTCCTTCGATCAGTTCCGCGACTATGAGCATCGCGGACAGGCATTTCGCGACGCGGTGGGGGCGCTGGCATGAGCGAGGAAAAGGCCGAGATCCTGAACGAGGCGGGGCTCCGTGCGCGGCTCAAGGGGCGCGGCGGGCGCGGCGATCGTTCGCCGCTCGGCACGTGGTTCTGGGATACCGATCGCGTATTGCTGCTGCTGACGCTCGGGCTGATCGCGGTCGGGCTGCTCGCGGTGGCGGCGGCGAGCCCGGCGAGCGCGGTGCGCTATTCGGGCGAGCATATGAAATTCCCGCCGCTCTATTATTTCTGGCGGCAGGTGATGTGGGTGGCGGTATCGCTGCCGGTGCTGTTCGTCACCTCGATGCTGCCGGTCAACACCGCGCGGCGGCTCGCGGTGCTCGGCTGCGGCGTGTTCGCGGGGCTGCTCGCGCTCACCCCGCTGATCGGCGTGACGGTGAACGGCGCGCGGCGCTGGATCGGCTTCGGCGTCGCGCAATTCCAGCCGTCCGAATTCCTCAAGCCGTGCTTCATCGTCACGATCGCCTGGCTGCTTTCGCTGCGCGCGCGCGACCAGGACCTGCCGGTCACCACGATCACCTTTGCGATCACCGTCGCGGTGGCGGGGATGCTGATGCTCCAGCCCGATCTGGGGCAGACGATCATCTTCTGCGCGGTGTGGCTGGCGCTGCTGATGATCGCGGGCACGCCGATGCGGACGATCGCGGGCTTCGTCGCGATGGCCCCCGCGGCGCTGGTCGCGGCCTATATCTTCTACGGCACCGCGCGCGCGCGGATCGACGCCTTTCTGTTCCCCGATGCCGAGGGGACGGGGGCGAGCGACCATTTCCAGACCAACGCCGCGCATGCCACGCTCACCGCCGGCGGGTGGACCGGCACCGGCCCCGGCGGCGGCACGGTGAAATTCGGGCTTCCCGAAGCGCACACGGACTATATCTACTCGGTCATCGGCGAGGAGTTCGGATTGATTGCGTGTATGGTGATCGCGGTGACGTTTCTGGCGATCGTGGTGCGCGTCTTCGTGAAACTGCTCGACGAACAGGATAATTTCAAATTGCTCGCGGCCGGCGGGCTCGCCACGCAGTTCGGCGCGCAGGCGCTGGTCTCGATGGCGGTCAACACCGGCCTCGCGCCGTCAAAGGGCATGACGTTGCCGTTCATCAGTTATGGCGGTTCATCGATGGTCGCGCTGTCGATCGGGATGGGCCTGTTGCTTACCTTCACGCGGCGCAATCCGTTCCTGCTGCGCAGCCCCTATGTCACGCGCTGGGGGCCGCTATGACGCGCCCGCGGCACTTCGTTCTCGCGGCGGGCGGTACGGGCGGGCACATGGTGCCCGCTGCTGCATTAGCCGAAGAACTGATCCGGCGCGGGCATCGCGTCGCGCTGGTGTCCGACGAACGCGGGGTGCGCTTCCCCGGGCTGTTCGACGGGGTACAGACGCATGTGCTGCCCGCCGGGCGGTTCAGCGGCGGCCCGGTCGGCTGGGCCAAGGCGGCGCGCGAGATGTGGCGTGGCCGGGCGATGGCGCGCCAGCTCTATCGCACCTTCACCCCGGCGGCGGTGATCGGTTTCGGCGGCTATCCCGCTTTCCCGGCGCTGGCGGCGGCGTTCGCCGAGAAGATCCCGACCGCGATCCACGAGCAGAATGCGGTGCTCGGGCGGGTCAACCGGCTGGTCGCGGCGCGGGTCGATGCGATCGCCACCTCTTATGCCGAGACCCAGCGATTGAAGCCGAAACTGCTCGGCAAAACCCATTGCGTCGGCAATCCGGTGCGCGACAATGTCCTCGCGCTGCGGGCGAAGCCTTATCCGCTGCTCGAGGAGGACGGCATCTTCCGTGTCCTCGTCACCGGCGGGTCTCAGGGGGCGAGCGTGCTGAGCCAGGTGGTGCCCGACGGGCTCGCGCTGCTCCCCGTCGCCTTTCGTCGCCGGCTGCAGGTGACGCATCAGGCGCGGATCGAGGATATCGACGCCGCGCGCGCCAAATATGCCGAGCTCGATATCGCCGCCGATCTCGCGACCTATCTCCCCGACCTGCCCGAACATCTCGGCTGGGCGCATGTCGTGATCGCGCGTGCCGGCGCCTCGACGATCGCCGAACTGACCGTCGCCGGGCGCCCCGCGATCCTCGTGCCCTTGCCCTCGGCGACCGACGACCACCAGACCGCCAATGCGCGCGAGATGACGCTTGCGGGCGGTGCGCGGACGATCGCGCAGCGCCAGTTCACCCCGTCGGAACTCGCCAAGCAGATGCAGAAACTCGGTCTCGATCCTGAAGCGCTCGAAAATGCCGCGGGTCGCGCCCGCGCCTGCGGCAAGCCAGATGCGGCGCGCGATCTGGCCGATCTGGTCGAAAGCCTCGACGCGCCGAGCATCGCGCTCCCGGTCGGCCCGGTGGTGCGCAAGGAGGCGTTCGCGTGAAGGGCGTCCCCACCAATATCGGCACGATCCATTTCGTCGGCATCGGCGGGATCGGCATGTCGGGGATCGCCGAGGTGATGAACAACCTCGGCTATGCGGTGCAGGGCTCGGACGTCGCCGAAGGCTATGTCGTCGAGGGGCTGCGCGCCAAGGGCATCGCGGTCGCGATCGGGCATAAGGCGGAAAATCTCGGCGATGCGGCGGTGGTCGTCACCTCCACCGCGATCAAGCGCGGCAACCCCGAGGTCGAGGCTGCGCTCGAACGCCGCATCCCGGTGGTGCGCCGCGCGGAGATGCTCGCCGAACTGATGCGGCTCAAATCGACCGTCGCGGTGGCGGGGACGCACGGCAAGACCACCACCACCTCGATGGTCGCGGCGCTGCTCGATGCGGGCGGGGTCGATCCGACCGTGATCAACGGCGGGATCATCAACAGCTATGGCAGCAACGCCCGGCTGGGCGACAGCGACTGGATGGTGGTCGAGGCCGACGAAAGCGACGGCAGCTTCCTGCGGCTCGACGGCACGATCGCGGTGGTCACCAATATCGATCCCGAGCATCTCGATCATTACGGGGATTTCGAACGCGCTAAGGCGGCTTATGCCGAATTTATCGAAAACGTGCCCTTCTATGGCGCGGCGCTGCTGTGCCTCGATCACCCCGAGGTGCAGGCGCTGATCCCACGGGTGCGCGACCGGCGCATCGTGACCTATGGCTTCGCCGCCTCGGCCGACGTGCGCGGGGTGAATGTCGTGCCTTATCCCGGCGGCAATCGCTTCGAGGCGATCATCCGCCACCGCGACGGTACCGCGCGCTCGATCGAGCATATCGATCTGCCGATGCCCGGCCGCCACAATGTCCAGAATGCGCTGGCAGCGATCGGCGTCGCGCTCGAACTCGGTATCGACGATGCGACGATCCAGAAGGGGTTCGAGAAGTTCGGCGGGGTCAAGCGCCGCTTCACCAAGGTCGGCGAGGTGCGGGCGGACGACGGCGTGGCGACGATCATCGACGATTACGGCCACCACCCGGTCGAGATCCGCGCGGTGCTCGCGGCGGCGCGCGAGAGCGCGGCGGGGCGGGTGATCGCGGTGGTCCAGCCGCACCGCTACACGCGGCTCGCCAATCTGATGGACGACTTCCAGAGCGCGTTCAACGACGCCGACATGGTCTATGTCACCCCGGTCTATGCCGCGGGCGAGGCGCCGGTCGAGGGCGCCGATGCCGAGGCGCTGGTCGAGGGGCTCAAGCGGCGCGGGCATCGCGCGGCGGCGACGGTGGCTGATGCCGATGCGCTCGCTGACGTGCTCGCGGGCGCGGTGCGCGGCGGGGACCAGATCGTCTGCCTCGGCGCGGGCGATATCACCAAATGGGCCGCCGGGCTCGGCCCCGCGATCGACGCGCGACGATGAGCGTCGCCCTCGCCTTGCCCGAGGTCGCCGGCCGGCTGACCCCCGATGCGCCGCTTGCGCCGCTCGTTTGGTTCAAGGCGGGCGGCGCGGCGCAATGGCTGTTCGAGCCGAAGGACGCCGACGATCTTTCGCGCTTCCTGTCGCGGCTCGATCCGGCGGTGCCGGTGATGGCGCTGGGGCTCGGCTCCAACCTGATCGTGCGCGACGGCGGGGTGCCCGGCGTGGTGGTGCGGCTCGGTAAGCCCTTCGCCAGGGTCGAGGCGATCGATGCGACGACGCTGGTCTGCGGCGGCGGGGCGAGCGGCATCCTCGTATCCTCCACCGCGCGCGACGCGGGGATCGCGGGGGTGGAGTTCCTTCGCTCGATCCCCGGCACGGTCGGCGGGTTCGTGCGGATGAACGGCGGCGCGTACGGCAGCGAGACCGCGGATATCCTCGTCGAATGCGAGGTGGTGCTGCGCTCGGGCGAGCGGCGCGTGCTGGAGGTGGCCGAGCTTGGCTATACCTATCGCCATTCCGACCTGCCCGAAGGCGCGGTGGTGGTGAGCGCCACCTTGCGCGGGCGGCCCGGCGAGCCGGCGGCGATCCAGGCGGAGATGGACCGTATCGCCGCGTCGCGCGAAGCCTCGCAGCCGCTGCGTTCCAAGACCGGGGGCTCGACCTTCAAGAACCCGCCGGGTGAGAAGGCATGGGCGCTGGTCGATTCCGCGGGTTGCCGGGGGTTGCGCATCGGCGACGCGCAGGTAAGCGAGAAGCATACCAATTTCCTCATCAACCTCGGCGGCGCGACCAGCGCCGATATCGAGGCCTTGGGCGAGGAAGTGCGCGCGCGGGTGAAGGCCAAAAGCGGCGTCGCGCTCGAATGGGAAATCCAGCGGGTCGGGGTGGCGAAATGATGCGCGCCGTCCATCCGTGGAGCAAGAAAGGGCAGGGCTTCGACAAGCTCAGTCCGAACGATATTTGCGGTGGGGCTATCGCTCATCCCGTTCGCCCTGAGCTTGTCGAAGGGCTGTCTTTCTTCGTGCAGCGGGCGGCGCCGTCTGCGGCACGGCCCAATCCCAAAACCTTCCCTGAAGGGCAGGGGCTCAAGTTGTTCGTATCGCAAGGAGTATCGCGTGTCTGATCGTCGTCCGCTTCACATCGTCGTGCTGATGGGCGGCTGGTCGGCGGAGCGCGAGGTGTCGCTGTCGTCGGGCAAGGGTATCGCTGAGGCGCTGGAATCGCTCGGGCATCGCGTCACGCGGATCGATATGGGGCGCGACGTCGCCGCGCGGCTCGCCGAGGCGAAGCCGGACGTGGTGTTCAACGCGCTCCACGGCACCCCCGGCGAGGACGGGTCGGTGCAGGGGATGATGGACCTGCTCGGGCTTACCTATACCCACTCCGGGCTCGCCACCTCGGTGATCGCGATCGACAAGATCCTGACCAAGAACCAGCTCGTCCCCCACGGCATCCCGATGCCGGGCGGTCGCGTGGTCAAATCGGCCGAATTGTTCGCCGGCGACCCGCTGGCGCGGCCCTATGTGCTCAAGCCGGTCAACGAAGGCTCGTCGGTCGGCATCGCGATCGTCACCGCCGACGGCAATTACGGCACGCCGATCGGGCGCGATGTCGAGGGGCCGTGGCAGCATTTCGAGGAATTGCTCGCCGAACCCTATGTCCGCGGGCGCGAGCTGACCACCGCGGTGCTCGGCGATCGCGCGCTCGGCGTGACCGAATTGCGCCCCAAGAGCGGCTTCTACGATTATGACGCCAAATATACCGAGGGGCTGACCGAGCATATCTTCCCGGCGCAGATCCCCGACGAGATCACCGAGGCGTGCAAGTCGATCGCGCTCGAGGCGCATCGCCTGCTCGGCTGCAAGGGGTGCAGCCGCGCCGATTTCCGCTGGGACGACGAGCGCGGGATCGACGGATTGTTCCTGCTCGAGGTCAACACCCAGCCGGGGATGACCCCGCTGAGCCTCGTCCCCGAACAGGCGCGGCATACCGGGATGAGCTATCCCGAGCTGGTGCAGGCGATCGTCGACGCGGCGTTGCAGGATCGGGCGTTGCAGGAGGAAGCGGTATGAGCCGACAGCCCGTCCGCCGCTCGCCGCCGCGCCGCCCGGGGGCGCCGCGCCGCAAGACCTCGTTCGGCGACCGGCTGATCGCCAAGCTGCCGATCAGCCACGATACCTTGCGCCGGATGGTCACCTGGACCTTCCTCGGCGTCGGCGGCGCGGCGGTGCTCGCCGGCGCGACCTGGTTCGGCGTGCCCGGGATGATCGGCGGCGCGATCGCCGAGAGCACCGGGCGTGCCGGGATGCGGGTCGAGCAGGTCGATATCACCGGCCTCAAGAAGATGGACCGCGAGACGGTCTATGCCGTCGCGCTGGAGAATCAGGCGGCGGAGCGGCCGTTGCTCGCGGTCGATCTCGATGCGGTGCGCAAGCGGCTCCTGGCCTATGGCTGGATCGCTGACGCTTATGTCTCGCGGCGCTTCCCCGATCGGCTGCTGATCCATATCGTCGAGCGCGAGCCGGCGGCGATCTGGCAGAACGAAGGACAATTGACGCTGATCGACGCCAATGGCGTGCTGCTCGCGCCGATCGACGCCGATCACATGCCCGCCGGGCTGCCTTTGGTGATCGGGCCGGGGGCGGCGCAGCAGGAGGCGGCGTATCAGCAATTGCTCGCCGCCGCGCCGGCGCTTCGCCCGCGCGTCAAGGCGGCGACCTGGGTCGGCAACCGGCGCTGGGATATCACCTTCGACAGCGGCGAGACCTTGCTGCTGCCGCAGGACAATGCGGCGCAGGCGTTGGTCAAATTCGCCGAGATGGAGGGCGCCAAGCCATTGCTGGGCAAGGGCTGGGTACGTTTCGATATGCGCGATCCGAACAAATTGGTCGCGCGCAAGCCGGGGCCGGACAGTAACCGCGCCGATGCCGACCAGGGGGAAAATGGCGGCAATGGCACGGGGAACGGCACCACCACCGAGACGCGCGTTGCGCGGACCGGCGATGTCTGAAGAAGGGGCGACGGGGACATGGCGAAGGCAGCACCGGAAGGACTGATCACCGCGCTGGACATCGGATCGTCGAAGATTTCGGCGATGATCGCCCAGAAGGGCGATGGCGGCGAGCTGATCGTGCTCGGCACCGGGCAGCGCGAGTCGCGCGGGGTGAAGCGCGGCTATATCGCCGACATGGCCGCGACCGAGGTGGCGGTGCGCGAGGCGGTCGAGCAGGCGGAGCGGATCGCGGGGATCAATATCGAGAATGTCTGGGCGGGCTTCTCCGCCGGCGGGCTGGTGTCCGACGAGGCGTTCATCGAGTCGGAGCTCAACGGCCACCGTATCGAACAGGCCGATATCGACGCCTTGCTGCAGGAAGGGCGCCAGTCGATCGATCCGCAGGGCCGGATGGTGCTCCACGCGCAGCCCGCGCTTTACACGCTCGACGGGCTCGATGGCGTCAAGAAGCCGATCGGGCTCCACGCCGACCGGCTCGGGGTGCACATCCATGTCATCGCCGCCGATGGTTCGCCGGTGCGCAACCTCGATCTGTGCGTCCGCTCGGCGCATCTGGAGGTCAAGTCGATCATCGCCGCGCCGGTCGCGACCGGGCTCGCCTGCCTCAGCGACGAGGAGCGCGATCTGGGGGTGGCGTTGGTCGAGATCGGCGCGGGGATCACCAATGTCTCGTTGTTCGCGGGCGAGATGCTCGTCGGATTGAAGTCGATCGCGATCGGCTCGTCCGACATCACCGACGATATCGCCTCCGCCTTCGGCACGACGCGCGGGCAGGCGGAGCGGATGAAATGTTTCCACGGCTCGGCGAATGCGAGCCCGCGCGACAATCATGAGATGATCACGATCCGCTTCCCCGAGAATGAGGAGGACGGCGACGCGCTGCAGATCACCAAGGCGGCGTTGATCGCGGTGATCCGCACCCGGCTGGAGCAATTGATGGGCGAGGTGCAGACCGCGCTCAAGGAATTGAAGTTCGAAGGCCCGATCAACCGCCAGGTGGTGTTGACCGGGGGCGGCGCGGAGCTAAAGGGCATCGCCGACTATGCGCAGCAGGTGCTCGGCCGCTCGGTGCGCGTCGGGCGGCCGCGCGGGCTGACCGGATTGCCCGAGGCACATGCCGGGCCGGGCTTTGCGACGCTCGCCGGGCTGGCATTTTTCGCGGCCAATGATCCGATCGATTTGCGCGGGCTGGTGCCGCAGCAGGCGCAGCAGGTTTATCGGCCGAAGGGGTTGAGGGCGCTCAAACGCCTCTTTCAGACGGTGAAGGCCAATTATTGAGGCTGCACAGTGGTTTTCGGCTGGCACGGTCGGACGCTATGTTGCAGGAAGGTTAATCGAGACGCTCGGCGCTGGGGTGGAGCCGGGGCAGGCGGAGTAAGTACGCGATGGGAATCGAATTCATCACGCCGGATGCGGACGAGCTGACGCCGCGCATCGCGGTGATCGGTGTCGGTGGGGCGGGCGGCAACGCGATCGCCAACATGATGCGGGCCGAGGTGCAGGGCGTGGATTTCCTCGTCGCCAACACCGACGCGCAGGCGCTCAAACAATCCAACGCGCCGCAGAAGATCCAGCTCGGGGCGAAGATCACCCAGGGGCTCGGCGCGGGTAGCCGGCCGGAGATCGGTCGCGCCGCCGCCGAGGAAACGATCGAGGAAATGTCGCGCCGACTCGAAGGCGCGCATATGTGCTTCATCGCCGCCGGGATGGGCGGCGGGACGGGCACCGGCGCCGCGCCGGTGATCGCCAAGGCCGCCCGCGACATGGGCATCCTGACGGTCGGCGTCGTCACCAAGCCGTTCGCGTTCGAGGGCAACCGCCGCGCCAAATCCGCCGACAGCGGGATCGAGGAGCTGCAGAAGTATGTCGATACGCTGATCGTCATCCCCAACCAGAATCTGTTCCTGATCGCCAACGCCAACACCACCTTCAAACAGGCCTTCGAAATGGCCGATGAGGTGCTCCAGCAGGGCGTGCGCGGGATCACCGACCTGATGGTCATGCCGGGCCTCATCAACCTCGACTTCGCCGACGTCCGCTCGGTGATGCAGGAGATGGGCAAGGCGATGATGGGCACCGGCGAGGCCGAGGGCGACGACCGCGCTTTGGTCGCCGCGCAGAAGGCGATCGCCAACCCGCTGCTCGACGGCGTGTCGATGCAGGGCGCCAAGGGCGTGATCATCTCGATCACCGGCGGCGAGGACATGCGCCTGCTCGAGGTCGACGAGGCCGCGAACCATATCCGCGAGCTGGTCGATCCCGAAGCCAACATCATCTGGGGATCGGCGTTCAACCCCGAGCTCGAAGGCAAGATCCGCGTCTCGGTCGTCGCGACCGGGATCGAGGCCGAAGCGCGCACCGAGGCCCCCGCGGCCGAGCCGGCGCGCGCCTTCACCTTCTCCGCGCCGCGTCGCAGCGAGCCGGCCGCCCCGGCTGCCGCGCCGAAGGAGGAGGCCGCCGCGGCCGAGCCTGCTGCGGTCGAGACCCCGGCGCCTGAGGCGAAGCCTGCGCCGACCGAGGCCGCCGCGCCGCCGGCCGAGCCCGCCGACGACGAACTGCTGCTCGGCGCCGAGACGATCGTGCCCGAGCCGGCGCCCGCCGCGACCCCGCCGGCCGCCGCGGAGCAGCCCAAGGTGTTCGACGACGAAGCGCCCGCGCAGGCGCCACGCCGCCGCTGGCTGTCGTCGGGCGCCGATGCCGAAGAGGAGGCCGCGCCGGCACCACGCGTCAAGCTCGGCGGCACCCTGTTCGAGCGGATGCAGAACGCCTCGCGCGGGGCGCAGCGCCCCGAGGACGGCGAGGGCAAGGATTCGCTCGATATCCCGCGGTTCCTGCATCGTCAGAACAACCAGTAAGCGCGCATTCGGGGAGCGCCGCCGGCGTTGGCCGCGCCGCTCCCCCGGATCGCCGTGTGTCGCTTCCGGTCGGTCGCGACCGGTGCTGGCGGGGCGTGGCTGCACTCGTTAAGGAGGGTGGCATTCCGCCTTTCGACAAGAGAATTTTCCTGACGCGATGAGTCGCCCGATTTCCTTCGCATTCCTGCTGCTGACATCGGTCGCCGCGACCGCGCCGGCGGCGGTTGCCGCCCAGCTCCAGATGGTCCAGCCGCTGCCCCCGCGCGGGGTGCTCTCCGACGCCGACAAACTGGCCGAGGCGATGCGCACTCTGGGTGCAAACCCGCGCGATCTCAATGCGTTGATCGAGGCTGGCGAGCTCTCGCTGACGCTCGGCGATCCCACCGCCGCCGCCACGTTGTTCAAGCGCGCCGACCAGATCGATCCGATGAACGGCCGGGTGAAGGCCGGGATGGCGCGCATCCTTGTCCAGCAGGAGCGGCCGGGCGAGGCGCTGCGCTATTTCGACCAGGCGGCGGGCTATGGGCTCGATCCGCGCACCTTCGCGGGGGATCGCGGGCTCGCCTATGATCTGATCGGCGAGCAGCAGCGCGCGCAGCGCGACTATCGCCTTGCGCTTCAGGCCGGGCCGCAGGACGAGGTGCAGCGCCGCTACGCGCTGTCGCTGGCGATTTCCGGGCGACAGGACGAAGCGCTCAAGCAGATCGAGCCCCTGGTGCGCAAAAGCGATCGCGGCGCGTGGCGCGCGCGCGCCTTCATCCTCGCGATGGGCGGAGACGTGGCGGGCGCGGAGAAGATCGCGAGCACGATGATGCCGCCGAGCATGGCGAGCGGGCTCGCCGGCTTCTTCCAGCAACTGCCGAAGCTTGCGCCGGTCGACAAGGCATTTGCGGTGCATTTCGGCGAAGTCCGCGCGAGCGCGGCGCGGCTCGCCGATGCGCGGATGACGCCGCCGCTGCCGCCGCTGCCGCCGGAAACCACCAGCGCGCCGGTGCGCGTCGCCGCCGCCCCGCCGCCCCCGCAGCCCTCCGCCGCCGAGCGCGAGCGCGACCGCCGCGAGCGTGAACGCGATCGTCGCCGCGGCAAGGTCGCGCCGGTCGTGCCGGTCGCCGCGCCGCCCGCGCAGGTGGCGAGCCAGCCCAATCTGCCCGAGCCGCCGCGCTATCCCGGCAGCGGTGTGGTGTTCGGCGCGCCGCAGGAAGTGTCGCAGAAGCTGCCGCCGCGCACCTATCCGCCGCAGCTCGCGCAGCGCGATGCCACGCCGCCGTCGCCGCGACAGGTCGCCAGCGCCGCGCCTCGCCCGGTCGAATCGTCGTCGCCGGCGATCCCGAGCGTGCCGCGCGCCGAGTCGATCGCACCGCCGCCCGCAGCCCCGGCGCCCGCGCCGGTGGAAACCGCCGCCGCGGCTGCGCCCGTGCCGCAGATCGTGACCCCGACCACCCCCGTTTCGCCCAAGGCGAGCGAGGATACGATCCTCGCGCGGATCATCGCGGGGATTTCGGTGCCGCAATCCGAGCTGCACGAGCGCCCGGCGCCCGTCACCGCGCCGCCGCCGCCCGCCGAATCTTCCGCGGTGCGCGTCGCGCCGCGCCGTGAGGTGGCGCAGACGCTGCCGCCGCGCGCTGTCGTCCGCACCCCGCCCAAACCGGCGCGCGAGGAGAGCGAGGCGACGCCGCCGGTCAAATCATCGTCGCGCGCCGCGCGCGGCAAGGCGGTGGACGAGGCCGCCGCGGAGGAGACCCGGGCCACGTCCGCAACCGGCCGCGCCCGGACCGCGGCCAAGAATCTCGCAATGGTCGATCTCGCGGAGGTCCGCGACAAGCCCGCAGGCGGCCGCAAGGCATCGGCCAAGGCCGACGAAGAGGCCGATCAGGCTGCCGACGCCGAGGCGAAGCCCGCGAAGAAGCAGACCGCCGCCGAGCGCAAGGCGGAAGCGGCCAAGAAGCTCGCCGCCGCCAAGAAGGCCGAGGAAGCCAAGCAGGCCGCCGAGGAGCGCAAGGCCGCCAAGGCGCAGCCGTCGCGGATCTGGGTGCAGGTCGCGGGCGGGGCTAATGAGAGCGATCTGCCCAAGGCCTGGGCCAAGGCGCAGGCCAAGAGCAGCACGCTCAACGGCAAGCACGCCTATACGACGCCGCTGCGCGCCACCAACCGCGTCGTCACCGGCCCGTTCAAGAGCGAGGCCGAAGCGCGCGCGATGGTCAACAAGCTGCGCAAGGAGGGGATCGAGGCGTTCACCTTCACCAGCACCGCCGGCCAGAAGATGACCAAGATCGAGGGCAAATGAGCCGCGCGCTCGCGCCCTGCGCGTCCGATCCGGCGCGCGGGCGCGGGCGGCTCCACGCGGAGGAGGGCGGCGCGACGCGCGGCCCGCGCGACGATTATCAGCGCGATCGCGATCGCATCATCCACTCGATCGCGTTCCGCCGGCTGCGCCACAAGACTCAGGTGTTCCTCGCCCCCGACGGCGATCACTTCCGCGTCCGGCTGACCCACAGCCTGGAAGTGGCGCAGATCGGGCGGACGATCGCGCGGTCGCTTGGCGTTAACGAGGATCTGACCGAGGCGATCTGTCTCGCGCACGATATCGGCCACCCGCCGTTCGGCCATGCCGGCGAGGATGCGCTCAAGGCGGCGACGCTCGCCGAGGGCGGATTCGATCATAACGGCCATACGCTGCGCACGCTGATGCGGATCGAGCGCTCCTATCCGCGGTTCGACGGGCTCAACCTGACGTGGGAGACGCTGGAGGGGCTCGCCAAGCACAATGGCCCGGTGCGGCATCCCGGCTGGGCGCTGGCCGAGGCGGATGCGGCGGCGGGGCTGGAACTCGGCACCTGGCCCAGCCTCGAGGCGCAGATCGCGGCGATCGCCGACGACATCGCCTATGACAATCACGATATCGACGACGGGCTGCGCGCCGGCCTGCTGAGCCCCGAGCAATTGCACGCGGTGCCGCTGGTCGCACGCGGCTGGGCGGCGGCGAAGACGCGCTTTCCCGATATCTCCGACCGGCGGCTGTCGCGCGAGCTGGTGCGGCAGCAGATTGGCGCGATGGTGCTCGATCTGATCGGCGAGACGCGGCGGCGGATCGCCGAATCGGGGGTGCGCGACGCGGCCGACGTGCGCGCCGCGGCGCGCGCGCTCGTCGCCTTCTCCGATGCGATGCGCGAGGAGGAGCGCGATCTGAAGCGCTTCATGTACGCCAATCTCTATCACCACCCGCGCCAGCTCGAGGCCGCGGCGGCGGCGCATCGCGTGGTGGCGGGGCTGTTCGCCGCGCTGCGCGCCGATCCGCTGCTGATGCCCGAAGAATGGCGCGCGGCGCTACCGGCCGAGGAGCCAGCGCTCAGCCGCCATATCGCCGATTATATCGCGGGGATGACCGATCGTTACGCGATCCGCGAATATGAACGCGTGGTCGGCCCGGCCGAGATGCCCGAGGGGTTTTAGAAATCTCCGTCATTCCCGCGAAGGCGGGAATCCATAAGCACAACCGTCTGCGATTCTATCGCCGGAGCCAGCCAGAATGGATTCCCGCCTTCGCGGGAATGACGGGGAAGGGGCTCAGTTCTTCAGCTTCCACCCGCGCCGCAGCGCGACGTAGCACAGCAGCCCGAGCGCGATATCGAGCGCGAGGATCACCACGCTGCCCACCAGCACCGGCGAATCGGCGGTGCCGAGGAAACCGTAGCGGAAGCCCGAGATGATGTAGAAGAACGGGTTCACATGGCTGAACGCGCGGAAGGCGGGCGCGAGATGGTCGACCGAATAGAAGGTGCCCGAGAGGAGCGAAAGCGGCGCGATGACGAAATTGGTCACCGCCGCGGCATGATCGAATTTCTCCGCCCAGATCGAGGTCAGCACCCCGAGGAAGGCGAGGAACGCCGCGCCGAGGAAGCCGAACCAGATCACCGCGACCGGATGCACCGGGGTGACATGGACGCCCGGATAGAGCGCCATCGCCGCCCAGCAGATCAGCCCAACGAGGAAGGCGCGGGTCATCGCCCCGCCGACCAGCGCCGTCAGCAGCTCCAGATTGGAGAGCGGCGGCTGGAGATAATCGACGATCGTGCCCTGGATCTTGCCGACCAGCAGCGAGAAGCTGGCATTGGCGAAGGCAGGGTTCATCATCCCCTGGCTGATGATCAGCCCGGGGGCGATGAAATCGGCGAAGGGGATGTCGATTCCGCCGACATGCACCGGGCGTTTCGCCCCCGTCGCGATCGTGAAAACGATCAGGAACAGCAAGGTGGTGGCGGCCGGCGCCCATACAGTCTGGAGGTGCACCTTGAAGAACCGGCGCACCTCCTTCACATAGAGGGTCTTCAGGCCGCCCCAATTGACGTTTCGGATCACCGGAACGCCCGGTGCGTTTCTGATCGCCGACGGATTATGGCCGATTGGGGGATGGCTGCTCATCACGCATGCGGGTAGACGCTGCGGCGAGCGGCTGCAACCCGGCCGCCAACGAGGGAAGATTATGTCGTGGACCGAGGAGCGTATCCAGACGCTCAAGACCATGTGGGAAGGCGGGCAGACCGCGAGCCAGATCGCCGAGGCGCTGGGCGGGGTCAGCCGTAATGCCGTGATCGGCAAGGCGCATCGCCTCGGGCTGCAGTCGCGCCCGTCGCCGGTCGTGCCGAAGGAGGCCGAGGCGAAGGCGCCGTCCGCGCCCGCCGCCGCCCCGGCGCCGCGTGCGCCGTCGCCGCCGGTCGCCGCTGCGCCCGCGCCGGTCGTGGCACCGCC
>NZ_JANFAU010000019.1 GCF_026130605.1 Sphingomonas lycopersici
CGGTGCCCCTTATACGGTTTCGGCGCCGCCGAAACCGTATAAGGGGCACGCGCAAAGGAGCATCGGATGACGTTCGACGGCAAGGTGATGGTGACGGGCGGGGCGGGCTATATCGGCAGCCACGCGGTGCTGGCGCTGCTCGACGCCGGTTACGAGGTGGTGGTCGTCGACAATCTCGTCACCGGCTTCGCCTGGGCGGTCGATCCGCGCGCCACGCTGGTCGAGATGGCGGTCGAGGATCCCGCCGTCCGGCAAGTGATCCGCGATCACCGCGTCCGCGCGATCATGCATTTCGCCGGATCGGTGGTGGTGCCCGAATCGGTCAGCGATCCGCTCAAATATTATCGCAACAACACCGTCGCCTCGCGCGCGCTGATCGAAAGCGCGGTCGCGGAAGGGGTGGCGCATTTCATCTTCTCCTCGACCGCCGCGACCTATGGCACTCCCCAGCGCGTGCCGGTGGCGGAAGGCGACCCGACCGTGCCGATCAATCCCTATGGCATGTCGAAGCTGATGACCGAGGCGATGCTGCGCGACGTCGCGGCGGCGCATCCGATCAATTATTGCGCATTGCGCTATTTCAACGTCGCGGGTGCCGACCCGCAGGGGCGCAGCGGGCAATCGACGATCGGCGCGACGCATCTCATCAAGATCGCGGTCGAGGCGGCGACCGGCAAGCGCGGGCACGTCGGGGTGTTCGGTACCGATTTCGCCACCCGCGACGGCACCGGGGTGCGCGATTATATCCATGTCTCCGATCTCGCCGATGCGCATGTCGCGGCGCTCGGGCTGCTGGTGAGCCAGCCGGCGGAGAGCCATATCCTTAATTGCGGCTATGGCCGCGGCTTCTCGGTGCTCGAGGTGCTCGATGCGGTCGATCGTGTGACTAATGTAGCGATCGAGCGCCGTTTCGAGGGGCGCCGCGCGGGCGATCCGGCCGAATTGGTCGCGGACAATCGCGCGATCCTCGCCGCGCTGCCGTGGCGGCCGAAGCGCGATGACCTCGACGGCATCGTGCGCGATGCGCTGGCGTGGGAGCGGAAGCTGGCGGAGAAGGGCAAATGAGGTTGCGTTCCTTGCTGTTCGTTCCCGGCGACCGGCCGGAGCGAATGGAAAAGGCGCTCGGGCTGGGGGCGGATGCGCTGATTCTCGATTTGGAGGATTCGGTATCGCTCGCCAACAAGCCCGCGGCCCGCGCCGCGGTGCGCGCGTTCGTCGCGCGGGCGCCGGGCGGCCCGGCGCTGTTCGTGCGCATCAACCCGCTCGATTCGGCGCTGGTGGCGGACGATCTCGCCGCGCTCGCGGGGTTGCCGCTGGCCGGGATCACCTTGCCCAAGGCGGAAGGCGGCGCGTCGGTCGACGATCTTATCGCGCAGCTGCCGGGCGGCTATGCGGTGCTGCCGATCGCCAGCGAGACGCCGCGCGCGGTGTTCGCGCTCGGCACCTATAATGGCGCGCGGCTTGCCGGGCTGACCTGGGGGGCGGAGGATCTGCCCGCGGCGATCGGCGCGGCGACCTCGCGCGAGGCCGACGGCAGCTATACCGATCCCTACAAGATGGTGCGCGCGCTCACCTTGTTCGGGGCGCATGCCGCGGGTGTGCCGGCGATCGAGACGGTCTATCCCGATTTCCGCGACCTCGACGGGCTCGCGGCTTATGCCGCCCGCGCGCGGCGCGACGGGTTCGCGGGGATGATGGCGATCCACCCGACGCAGGTGGCGGTGATCAACGCCGCCTTCACCCCCTCGGTCGAGGAGGTGGCGCATGCCCGCGCGGTGATCGACGCCTTCGCCGCCAATCCGGGGGCGGGGGTGCTCCAGCTCGACGGCAAGATGATCGACGCGCCGCACCTCAAGGCGGCGCATCGCTTACTCGCGCTGGCCGAGTAAATTCATCCGCGCCTTCGCGCCGATCGACCACCAGCCGAGCGCCCACAATGTCCCGAAGCTCCACCCGGCGAGCACGTCGGACGGCCAGTGGACGCCGAGATAGACCCGGCTCGCGCCGATCGCGACGACCAGCAGCCCCGCGACGAGCGCGACATAGCGCCGCGTCGCGCGGCCGTGGGTCACCTGCGTCACCAGCGCGGCGGTGGTGAGATAGACGATCGCGCTATTCGCGGCGTGGCCGCTGGGAAAGCTGTAGCCGCTCGCCGCGACGACATGATCGACGATATCGGGGCGCGCGCGGCCGAAGATCGCCTTGAGCAGCTCGACCGCCGCCGAGCCGAGCGCCGTCGCCAACACCACCAGCGCGGCGGTGATCCACAGCCGGCGGACGAGCAGCAGCGCGGCGGTCGCGGCGACGACGAGCGTCAAAACGGTGACGCTGCCGAGCGCGGTGACGTCGATCACCGCGTGGCGCAGCCACATCGGGCCGGCTTCGTGGAGCGCGAGGATGATCGCGCGGTCGAAGCCGAACGGATGGCTGGCGAGGATCATCCCCGCCGCCAGCGCGACGATAACGGCAGCGGCGATCAGCCCCGCGCCGATCATCTTGTGGCTGGGATGGGCGACGCCGGGCGGAACCGGCTCTTCGTGATCGAGCAAGGGCGCGTCGTGCATCGCGCGGGTTAAGCGTGAAAGGCGGGCGGGTGGCAAGCGGCGGCGCCCTCTCTTTCTGCTTCCTTCCCCCCTCCCGGGAAGGGAGGGGGCGGGGGTGGGTTGGCCTGCGAGGATACCAATGCGGTGCCCCCCATACCCACCCACCCCCAGCCCCTCCCTTCCAGGGAGGGGAGA
Organism: Sphingomonas lycopersici; assembly: GCF_026130605.1. GTDB lineage: Bacteria > Pseudomonadota > Alphaproteobacteria > Sphingomonadales > Sphingomonadaceae > Sphingomonas > Sphingomonas lycopersici. The sequence goes on from NZ_JANFAU010000019.1 coordinate 2,739, forward strand.
AGGGATCAGAACGCTGCGTGGAGCCGCAGCGCGAGGACGTTCGCCGGCCCGCGCTCGCGATTATAGCCCGGGTTGGCGATATGCTGCGCATCCACCGTCGCCTCGAACGCGGGCGCAATGTGGAGCGCGTAGAATAGTTCGGCGATCTCCTCCGCGCCGGCATCGGGCAACTTCCCGTCGCCGACCAGCACGCCGATCCCGCCCGACGCCAGATAGCGGCGGTGCTCCGCCGAAATGCCGTTGGCGATCAGCGCCAGCCCGATGCGATCGTCCTTGCGTCCCCAGCCGGCGCCGTGGAGCATCGCGCCGATCTGCGCGGTGCGGTCGATATCGGTGAAATCATAGGGCTCGATCGCCCCGTCGGCGATGCCTGCGCGCGCGAACACCCCGAGGTTGCCGGTCAGTTCCTGCTCGAGATTGAAATGCACCCCGATGCGCGTCATCGGCCGCCGGGTCAGCGCGAGATCGATCGGCTCGCCGGTCACCGCGGCGCGCGCCAGCGCATCGTCATAGCGGCTGAAGCGGCCGTGGTTGCGGAACAGGGTGACCCGCACCGCGCCGGGGTGGCCCGCGATGCTGTGGCGATGCTCGATCTCCGCATCGAGCTGGAACTGGCTGAAATCGCGCTCCAGCGTTTCCCCATTGGGCACCTTGGAGAGGTTGAACGCGCCGACCCGCAGCGTCCACGCGCCGCAATAATATTCCACCGCGACGCCGGTCGAATAGCCCCAGGCGTCGGCGGCATAGTCGAACGTCCCGGCGTCGACCGCCGCCCAGTTGAGGAAGTCGCTGCGCGGATCATGGGCATAAGCATTGGTGTCGAACACATCGCCGACGCCGAACTTGCCGGCGGTGATCACGACGCGGTTGCCGTCGCGCGTGCCGCCGAGCTGATTGGCGCCGGGTGCGATATTCTCATGCCCGCCGCCGAGCCCGATCGTCTGGCGGAAGAACAGCCGCTGCAGCCGGAAATAGGGATTGCTGCGCCCGACCTTATACGCCTCCGCACTGGGGAAGCCGGCGACGCCGAGCGTATTGGACAGCCCGAAACCCTGATCGATCTCGGGATTGGCCCAGATCTCACCGCCCGCCCAGGGGCGCACCCCGAGGAACAGCGTCGCGTCGACGGTTTCCTTCGCTTGTTTCGGGGCAAGGCTGTTGGTGCCGCGGTAGGGAGAGGCGAAGCCGCCGACCCCCTGCACTACGAAGGTCGCCTGGCCGTGAACCGCCCAATCCTGGGTCGGCTGGTCGGCGTCCTGCGCCGCGGCGGGCAGGGGTAGAAAGGAAAGGCAGCCAGCGGCCACCGCGAGAAACAGCGTCTTGGTCATCGCGACCTCCATCGGGTCCAAAAGGGGATTCACCCGACGGAGACCGCGTGGATCGGACTAGGCCGATTGCTGCGATCCTGCCGCCAGGCAGGGGGCGTTCGGGAACAGCGAAGCGCGGCTTCTACTGTCTCCGTCGCCCGGCTGGGGGCTGGATCGGGGCATCGGTTCCTGCTTTCGTGCATCGAGTCGGAATTGGCTCGACCGCGCGGCTCTTAGACCCGCAATGTGACGGATCAAGTACGTCAGTCGTGCAATCGTTCCGAAAGGAATGCGATCAACGCCTCGACCCGCGCGGGACGCAACGGGCTGGGCGGGGTGAGCAGATGCAGCCCGACCGGGGCGGGGCGCCATTCGGGGAGAATCTCGGTCAGCCGCCCGTCGTTGAGCGCGTCGCCGAGGATGAAATCGGGCAGGCGCGCGATGCCGAGCCCGGCGATCAGCGCCGGCATCAGCGAATCGCCGCTGTTGGCGGCAAGCGGCCCGCTCGCGCGCACCGCGACCTCCGCCCCGCCCGGCCCGCGGAAGCGCCAGGGGCCGGTGACGTTGGTGTAGCCGAGAAGGCGGTGGTCGCCCAATTCGCCCGGGTGGCGCGGGGTGCCGTAGCGTTCGAGATAGGCCGGCGCGGCGACGATATGCGAGGCGACGCTGCGCAGCCGCCGCGCCCGCAGCGAACTATCGGGCAATTCGGCGATGCGCAGCGCGACATCGAACCCCTCGGCGACGATATCGACCCGCGCGTCTGACAAAGCGAGCTCGATCTCGATCGCGGGATGCGCGGCGAGAAATTCGGCGATCAGCGGCGCGACATGCGTGACCCCGAAGGTCATCGGCGCGGCGACGCGCAGCCGGCCCGCGGGGGCCGAGGCGGCATCGTGCGCCGCCTCCTCCGCCGCCACCGCTTCCGCCAACATGCGCTGCGCGCGTTCGGCGAGCGGCTTGCCCGCCTCGGTCAGCGTCAGCCGGCGCGAGGTGCGGTGGAACAGCGACTGGCCGAGCGACGCTTCGAGCCGCGCCACCGCCTTGGACACGGTCGCCTTGGAAACCCCCATCGCGGTGGCGGCGGCGCTGAACGAACTGTGATCCGCCACGGTGGCGAAGGTCGCCCAGGCCTCGAGGTCCGGCAGTCGCATCAATCACCCCTATCGGGAAACGATTCGTTTCGAACGTTTCCGTTTTCGCGTTGATCGCGCCAACCTATGTTCGCGTCAAGCAATGGAGGTTCTGATGACCGACATCCTGACCCATTCCGGTATCGAGCGCCGCGCGTTCGACAGCCTCGGCCACGCCGATCACGGCTGGCTCGACGCGCATCATCATTTCTCCTTCGCCGATTACGACGATCCGGCGCGGATGGGATGGGGCGCGATCCTTGTATGGAACGACGATACGATCGCGCCGCAGAGCGGTTTCCCGCCGCATCCGCATCGCGACATGGAGATCATCACCTACGTTCGCAGCGGGGCGATCACGCACCAGGATTCGCTGGGCAATCGCGGGCGCACCGCCGCCGGCGACGTCCAGGTGATGAGCGCCGGTTCGGGCGTCCGCCACGCCGAATATAATCTGGAAGACGAGGCGACGACCCTGTTCCAGATCTGGATCCTGCCGCGCCAGCCGGGCGGCAACCCAAGCTGGGGCGCCAAGCCCTTCCCGAAAGGCGATCGCTCGGGCCGGTTCGTCACGCTGGCGAGCGGCTTCGGCGACGACGGCGACGCGCTGCCGATCCGCGCCGATGCGCGCGTGCTGGGCGCGACGCTCAAGGCGGGCGAATCGCTCGACTATGATCTCGGCGCCGGGCGCCACGGCTATCTCGTCCCCGCCACCGGGCGGATCACGATCAACGGCGAGCCCTTCGCGGCGCGCGACGGCGCGGCGCTGTCGGGCGGGCGGCGCTTCACGATCGCGGCGCAGGAAGATGCCGAGCTCGTGATGGTCGATTCGAACTAACCTGTCCCCCCAGCCGCCCGGTCTTCCCCCCCCCCCCGCCGGGCGGCACCCCCTTTCTTCAAATGGAGCTGACACAATGACCAAGGTTCTGGTGCTTTATTATTCGTCCTACGGCCATATCGAGCAGATGGCCGACGCGATGGCGGAAGGCGCGCGTTCGGCCGGGGCCGAGGTGGATATCCGCCGCGTCCCCGAAACCGCGCCCGCCGAGGTGGTGAAGGCCGCCGGCTTCAAGACCGATACCGCGCATCCGGTGATCGAAGGCCCCGATGCGATGGGCGATTACGACGCGGTGATCGTCGGCGCGCCGACCCGTTTCGGGCGGATGCCGAGCCAGATGGCGGCATTCTGGGATACCGCGGGCGGCTTGTGGATGCGCGGCGGGCTCGTCGGCAAGGTTGGCGGCGCCTTCACGTCGAGCGCTTCGCAGCACGGCGGGCAGGAAACCACCCTGTTCTCGATCATCACCAACCTGCTGCACCACGGCATGACGATCGTCGGGCTCGATTACGGCTTCACCGAGCAGATGGGCGTCGACAAGGTCCGCGGCGGCGCGCCTTATGGCGCGACGACGATCGCGGGCGGCGATGGCAGCCGCCAGCCGAGCGCGGAGGAACTCGACGGCGCACGCTATCAGGGCCGCCGCATCGCCGAGACAGCGGCGAAGCTGAAGGGGTAAGGTTGTCTGGAAATGCGCTGAAACCGCATTTTCCAAAGGACTCTAAGATCATGACCACCCAGCCCGCATTGTTCGTGTCGCACGGCTCGCCGATGATCGTCGCCGAGCCGGGCGCGGCGCGCGACTTCCTCAGCGGGCTGGGCGACATGCTAAAGCGCCCGGCGGCGATCCTCGTCGTCTCGGCGCATCACGATATGCCCGGCGCGGTGGTGACGACCGCGGCACACCCGGGGACGATCCACGATTTCGGCGGATTCCCCGAGGCGCTCTATCGGCTCGACTATCCGGCACCCGGCGCGCCCGATCTCGCCGCGCGGGTCGCGACGCTGGTTGCCGACTCAGGCGTGCCGGTCCGTGCCGATCCGACGCGCGGGTTCGATCACGGCGCGTGGGTGCCGTTGCTGCTCGGCTGGCCGGCGGCGGATATTCCGGTCGTCCAGCTTTCGATCAGCAGCGAACACAACCCCGATTGGCATCATCGCATCGGCACGGCGCTCGCGCCGCTGCGCGCGGACAATGTGCTGGTGATCGGATCGGGCAGCATGACTCACAATCTGCGCGAGGTGTTCGCCGCGCGCCGCACGGTCGACGCGCCGACCCCCGAATGGGTCAGCGCCTTCGCCGAGTGGATGCACGCGCGGCTGACCGCGGGCGATACGCGCGCGGTGCTCGACGCGATCGAGATCGCGCCCGAGGGGCGGCGCAATCACCCGACCCCCGATCACCTGCTGCCGCTCTACACCGCGCTCGGCGCGGGCGGCGCGGGAGCCAAGGCGATCCGGCTCCACCACAGCTACACGTATGGCGTGCTGGCGATGGACGCTTATTCCTTCGACTGACCCGGCGCCTGCTCGGTCACGGTGGCTTTCGCCCCGGCGGCGACCTGATCGGGGATCGCCGGATCGGCGGGGAAATCGCGCCGTGCGCGGGCGAACAGGAAGCGCGCCCGCGCGGCGCCCGGCTCGCTCGCGCTGGTGCCGACCCAGCGCCAGTGCCACGGCTCCCATTTCACGCGCTGGATATTGCTCGGCGGGAAGGACATTTCGAAGCCGAAACGCGGCGCGTTCTCGCGCAGCCAGCGGAAGGCGGGCTTGGCGGCCATGCAGCCTTCGGCGTCGCGGCAGCCGTCGGCCGGGCGGACGGTGAAATCGAGCGCATAGCCGGTGCCGTGCTCGCTATGCCCCGGCGGCGCGACCGAAATCGAGCGATCGCCGTCGGTCGCCTCGGCGCGGGGCTTGCAGAAGGTCGCCTCCTGCGATTCGAGCGACCGGTGGCACGACAAGGCATAGAGCCGCCCCTGCACCGCCGGGTCGCCCGCCGCCGCGGTGAGCAGGCGTTCGAGCGCGGCCATCGCCTCGGGGCGCAGCCGGCAGGTGCCAATGATCGCCACCCCCGGCGGGGCGGTCACCAGATCGCGGTCGGCGGCGTCGCCATAGGGCAGATGCCCCAACGCCCGCCCGTCGGCGGCGACCAGGGCGCTCGCCCCGCCGCACACCTGCGCTTCGACCGGCGCGGCGATGAGGAGCGATATCAGGAAAAGGCTGCGCAGCATCATGTCGCTTCCTCTGGCCTCGAAGCGTGGTCGGTGGCAAGGGCGGGGCATGTTGGGCGAGAAAGTGCTGTTCCTCGATGGCGAGGCCTTGGTGATCGACAAGCCGGCGGGCTTGCCGGTCGATCGGCCGCGCGACGGCGCGATCAGCCTCGAAAACCATCTCAACAGCCTGACCTTCGGGTTCAAGCGCTGGCCGCAGCCGGTGCATCGGCTCGATCGCGATACCAGCGGCTGCCTGCTGCTGTCGCGCAACCCCAAGGCGCATGCGCGCTTCCAGCAAGCGTTCGAAAGCGGCGCGGTGCAGAAACGGTATCTTGCAGTGCTCGACGGCGTGCCGGCGGGCGAGAGCGGCGAGATCGATTTGCCGCTCGCCAAGGTCTCGACCCGCGAGCGCGGTTGGTGGATGACCGGCGACGCCAAAAAGGGCAAGGCGGCGCGCACCGCGTGGCGGCTGATCGCGGCGCGCGACGGGCTGGGGCTGGTCGAATTCCGCCCCGCGACCGGGCGCACCCACCAGATCCGCGTTCATGCGCTCGAAGGGCTGGGACATGCGGTGGTCGGCGACCCCGTCTATGGCACGGCGCATCCGGCGGGGATGATGCTCCACGCCGCCGAGTTGATCGTGCCGCGCGCGGGGAAAGAGGATGTCGCGGCGGTCGCGCCCTGGCCCGAGCGATTCGCCAAAATCGGATTCGGTGACCCGGATGCCTGAGATCGTCGTGCCCGAGGATGCGATCGAGGAGCGCTTCCTCGCCGCGACGGGGCCGGGCGGGCAGAATGTCAACAAGGTCGCCACCGCCTGCCAGCTGCGCGTCAACGTCTATCGGCTCGGGCTACATCCCGAAACGTTCCGGCGGCTGAAGCTGCTCGCGGGATCGCGGCTCGGCGCGAGCGGAGTGCTGGTGCTCACCGCGCGGCGCTATCGCACGCAGGAGGCCAATCGCGCCGATGCGCGCGAACGGCTCGCCGACTTGCTCGCGCGCGCCGAGGAGCGCGAGGCGCGGCGGGTGAAGACCAAGCCGTCGCGCGCCGCCAAGGCACGCCGCGTCGACGCCAAGAAGGGGCGCAGCGTGGTCAAGGCCGGACGCGGCAAGGTGCAGCTGGACTGAGCGGCAAAGTTCACGAAGTTCACACGAGTGACGAGCGGTTCTCCGTTCGTCATGCCAGGCTCGACCCGGCATCCAGAGCCGAGGGCGATATCGCTTGTGACTCTCGATGCCGGGTCGCGCCCGGTGTGACGGGGAGAGTTTGGAGGCCCCAATTTCTTGTTCATTCCCGCCTTCGCGGGAATGACGTAGAGCGCACCCATGTACCAATTCGATATCGCCGCCGGCTCGAAGGCCGATCTCTACCGCGAACTGGCTGGGGCGCTCGACGCGCTGACCGCCGACGAGCCCGATGCGATCGCCAATATGGCCAATGCCGCCGCGCTGCTGTGGCAATATCTGCCCGATCTCAATTGGGCTGGCTTCTACCGCATGGTCGGGGGCGAACTGGTGCTCGGGCCGTTCCAGGGCAAGCCGGCGTGCATCCGCATCCCGCTGGGCAAGGGGGTGTGCGGCGCCGCGGCGGCGAGCCGGCAGACGCAATTGGTCGCCGACGTCAACGCCTTCGCCGGGCATATCGCGTGCGATGCGGCGAGCGCGTCCGAGCTGGTCGTGCCGGTCGTCGCGGCGGACGGGCGGCTGGTGGGGGTGCTCGATCTCGACAGCCCGTCGGTCGGGCGGTTCGATGCCGATGACGCCGCGGGGTGCGAGGCGCTGGTCGCGCTGATCGCCGATCGTATCGCCTGAGTCGGATCGCTGCTATTTGTCGTGCGCGGGTTGCGGGGGAGAGCGAGATGCGCTGGTTGATATTGTCGGCTGCGATGCTCGGGCTGGTCGCCGTCGAGGGCGCCGCGATCGCCCAGCGCGGCGATCGGGTGCCCGGCGGGGTGGTCGTCGCGGTGCCGCTGGATCGCGAGGACGACGCGCCGCCGCTGCGCTCGACGCCGCTCCCGCCACCGGTGGTGAGGCACGCTCCCGACGGCGCGACGGTGACGACGAGCAGGACCGCGCCGGGCTATGACGTCAACGCCGATTACTATCGCGACCGTTCCGGCGCGACCGTCAGCACCCAGACCGCGCGTTCCTATCCGGTGCCGAAGCCGATGCCGCGGCGCAAGCCGCGGCGTCGCGCGAGATAGGCGGCGCAGGTGCCGCCGGCGGCCGTCACTTCGCCGCCGCGCGTCCGGCGAAGCTGATCAGGCTTTCCGCGCCGTTCGCGCCGATCGCCGAGACGCCGACGAAATGGTCGTCGACCGGCACGTCCTTCAGCACCGCCGTCGTGACGCCGCCCGCGACCTCGCGCTGGTCGCTCCAATCCTGTTGATCGGCGCGCCGCCAGTGGAGGCGATAGCCGGTCGCGCCGGGCGTCGCGCTCCATTTGACATTGGTGTCGCGGCCGAGCGCCCCGGCGATCGACACCCCGGCGGGGGCGGCGGGCGCCGCCGCGAGCCGCGCCAGCGTCGCGACGTTGATCGCGGTGACCTTCGACAGATAAGCGAAGTCCATCCCCTCGATCGTATCGCCATAGACGATGCCGTTCTCGGTGCGCAGATCCTGGTGCTGGCGATCCCAATTCTCCGCCGCGACGGTAAAGCGCACCGCGGGATAGCCTTCGCGCAGAAAGGGCTCGTGGTCGCCGCCGCGGCCGAACCGGTCGGGCCGGCGATCGACGAAGGCGGCGAAATCGCCGGGCAGCGCCTGCGCGATGCCGTGGATCGTCTTGGCCAGCGCGCGACTCGGGCCGTCGTCCTCGCCGCCGATCGCGCGGCGTTCGACCTGTTCGGCAAGCGTCTCGCTGGTGCGGATCCCTTCCGAAAAGACGCGGACATAATCGCCCGCCCTGACCCCGCCCTGTCCGATCGAATTGCCGACGATATCGTTGTTGAGCATCGCGTCGACCTGCCAGCCGCGCGCCTTGGCGGTCTCGGCGAGCAGGGTCGCGCCCCACAATCCCTGCTCCTCGCCGGAGAAGGCGACATAGACGATATTGGCGGCGAACTTCTCCTTCGACAAGATCCGTGCCGCTTCGAGCACCAGCGCGACGCCCGAGGCATCGTCATTGGCGCCGGGGGCGTCCGAGGTGATGTCCATCACGTTCGACACGCGGCTGTCGATATGCCCGCCGACAATGACGAAGCGGTTGGGATCGCTGCCCTTCTGGATGCCGAGCACATCCTCGATCACCACCCCGTCGGGCGCGCGCGGGCCGGTGAAGCGTCGCGACAGCCGCTCGACCGAAATGCACCCGCCGCATTGTTTCGACAGGCTCGCGAATTCTGCCGCGACCCAGTTGCGCGCCGCGCCGATCCCGCGCTTCGGATCGGTGGCGGAGGAGAGCGAGTGGCGCGTGCCGAAGCTGACGAGCTTTTCCACCGAGGCGCGCAGCTTCTCGGGCGAGGGCGCTTCGCGCGCGGCGGCGGGGGTGGCGAGCAGGAGCGCGGTGAGGGGGAGCAGCGTGCGATTCATCAGAGCGCAAGGTCCTTTAAAAAAAAGCGGGCTATTCGAGTTCGTGCGGGGAATCGCTCGGCGCGATGTCGTCCGAGCAACCGATTATCCGCGCCGGATAGAGCGCGGCATGGCGGTCGTCGGTCATCAGGCTTGTGCCTTCGACGATCGATTGCGCGATGAGCAGATGATCGAAGGGATCGCGGTGATGCGTCGGCAATTCGGCCAGCTTCTGCAAATGCGCCGGGCGAATGGCGAGGAAATCGAAAGCCTCGATTTCCAGTGCGCGGACGATCTCGGCGATATCGGCGCGCAATTTGCCGACCCTGACCTTGACCACGATCTCCCACAGCGAAACGGCGCTTACGATGATGTCGTTGGCCGGATTCTCGATGATGGCGCGGGCGCGACCGCCGAGGCGGCGATCATCGCCCAGCCACCACAAGATCGTATGCGTATCCAGCAGGACCTTCAACCTGCATCGCCTTCCATGGCGGCAAGCACGTCGGCGGGAAGAGAGTCGAAATCGTCGGCGATGTGGATTTTGCCGGCAAGCGCGCCGGCGCGACGCCGCGGCGAGGCGGTGGTCGACGGCGGCCGTATCTCGGCGACCACCTCGTTGTGCGACATGACGAGAAACGACGTGCCGTGACGTGCCTGCCTGAGCAGGCCGCTCAAATTGGCGCGGAGTTCACGAACACCGACGCGGACGAGGTCCGAGGATGAATTGCCCGACATCGCCGCCTCCTTGTGGACATTTGATATGTACACAAATTCCCCGCGCTCGGCAACCGGCGGACCGCTCAGCTCAGCCGGTCGATCGCGGCGCGGTCGAGATTGCCCGGGACGATCATCAGCGGCACCGGCATCGCGCTCAGATCGCCGGTGAAATGCGCGATGAGCGGGCCGGGCGTGCCGTTGGTCGCCGCGCCCAGCACCAAGGCGGCGATATCGGGATTGGCGGCGATCATCTCGCGGATCACCTTCGGCCCGTCGCCCTGCCGCACGGTCAGCGAGGGGCGCAGCCCGGCCTCCTCGATCAGCGTGCCGGCGGCGCGCGCGACCAGCCCCTCGGCGTGGAGCCGCGCTTCCTCCTCGATCGTCGCCTGGACGCCGCCGAAAGCGATGAATTCCTGCGGCGGGATCAGCGCGAGAATCTCGACTCCACCCCCTGTCTTGACCGCACGGCGCGCGGCGAAACGCAACGCGATTTCCGCCTCCGGCGTATCGTCGATCACGGTCAGATAGATCCGCATCAGTAATGCCCCCTAATCGGCTTGGTTATCGGCCTGCGGGCTTGACCGCGCAAGGGCGGGGCGCGAGAGACGGGGAGACTACTCACCTCTCCCCGGGGAATTGAATGCCGATCGAGATCAAGATGCCCGCGCTCTCGCCGACGATGGAAGAGGGCACGCTCGCCAAGTGGCTGGTGAAAGAAGGCGACACGGTGAAGGCCGGCGACCTGATGGCCGAGATCGAAACCGACAAGGCGACGATGGAATTCGAGGCGGTCGACGAGGGTGTGGTCGAAAAGATCGTCGTCCCCGAAGGTGCCGACGGCGTGAAGGTCGGCGAAGTGATCATGCTGCTCTCGGGTGAGGGCGAGGTTGCCGCGCCCAAGCCGGCCGCCCCGAAACAGGAAACCGCCAAGCCGGAAGCGCCCAAGCCCGAAGCCGCACCGCAGGCAGCCGCGCCCGCCGCCGCGCCGGCGCCAGCCCCCGCCGCCAAGGCGCCCGCGCGCGCCGAGGGCGATCGGGTGAAGGCGAGCCCGCTCGCGCGGCGCATCGCCGAGCAGAAGGGCGTCGATTTGGGCGCGATCGCGGGTTCCGGCCCGAACGGGCGGATCGTCAAGGCCGATGTCGAGGGCGCTCAGCCCGGCGCGGCGCCGGCTGCGCGTGCTGCCGCGCCGGCCGCCGCCGCTGCCCCGGTCGCGCCGGCGCACGTGCCGGATATCCCGCATGAGGCGACCAAGCTCAGCAACATGCGCAAGACGATCGCGCGCCGCCTGACCGAATCGAAGCAGCAGGTGCCGCACATCTATCTCACCGTCGACGTGCGGCTCGACAAATTGCTCAAGCTGCGCAGCGAGCTCAATGCCAGCCTCGAGGCGCGTGGGGTCAAGCTGTCGGTCAACGATCTGATGATCAAGGCGCTCGCGGTCGCGCTGGTGCAGGTGCCGAAGTGCAACGTGATGTTCACGCCGGATCAGCTGATCAGCTTCGCCCGCGCCGACATTTCGGTCGCGGTATCGACCCCCGAAGGGCTGATCACCCCGGTGATCACCGAGGCGGACAGCGCCTCGCTCTCGTCGATCTCGACGCGGATGAAGGATCTCGCCGCGCGGGCGCGCGACAAGAAGCTCAAGCCGGAGGAATTCACCGGCGGCACCGCCTCGCTCAGCAATATGGGCATGTACGGGATCAAGCAGTTCGAGGCGGTGATCAATCCGCCGCAGGGCATGATCATGGCGGTCGGCGCGGGCGAGAAGCGCCCCTATGTGATCGACGACGCGCTCGGCATCGCCACGGTGATGTCGGCGACCGGCAGCTTCGATCATCGCGCGATCGACGGCGCCGACGGGGCGGAGCTGATGCAGGCGTTCAAGGCGCTGCTCGAAAACCCGCTGGGCATGCTCGCCTGAGATGATGCGATGACCCGGGCGGTGATCATCGAACTGCTGCACCTCTGCGTGGGGCTGATCGCCACCGGGCTGATGTTCTGGGCCGCCGCCTGGTCGTATCCGCAGGGCGCGGACACGATCTGGGCGGTCGGCTATGCGGCGCTGATCGCGGTCGCGGCGATGAGCCTCTACGAAATCCGCCGCGCCTGGAAGCGCGGCCGCCAGATGCGAGATGATTGATGGCTGACACCTACGACCTTATCGTGCTCGGCTCGGGCCCCGGCGGCTATGTCGCGGCGATCCGTGCCGCGCAGCTCGGGCTCAAGACCGCGATCGTCGAGCGCGAATTGCTCGGCGGAATCTGCCTCAACTGGGGCTGCATCCCGACCAAGGCGTTGCTGCGCTCGGCCGAGGTGTTCCACCAGATGCAGCACGCCAAGGATTACGGGCTGGTCGCGGAGAAGATCTCGGCCGATCTCGATGCGGTGGTGAAGCGCTCGCGCGGGGTGGCGAAGCAGCTCAATCAGGGCGTTACGCACCTGATGAAGAAGAACAAGATCGCGGTCCATATGGGCGAGGGCAAGCTGACCGGCGCGGGCAAGCTGACCGTTAGCGACAAGGACGGCAAGAAGACCGAGCTCGCCGCGAAGAACATCATCGTCGCGACCGGCGCGCGCGCGCGCGACCTGCCGTTCGCCAAGGCCGACGGCAAGCGCATCTGGACCTATCGCCACGCAATGACCCCGGCGGAGATGCCGACGAAATTGCTGGTGATCGGATCGGGGGCGATCGGGATCGAATTCGCCAGCTTCTACAACGATCTCGGCGCCGAGGTGACGGTGGTCGAGATGCTCGACCGCGTCGTGCCGGTCGAGGATGCCGATGTCTCGGCGTTCCTCGAAAAGGCGCTCAAGAAGCAGGGCATGACGATCCTGACCGGCGCGGGGATCAGCAAGCTGGATGTCGGCGCGAACGGCGTCAAGGCGACGCTGAAGGACAAGGCCGGCAAGGAAAGCGTCAGCGAGTTCAGCCATGTCATCGTCGCGGTGGGGATCGTGCCCAACACCGAAAATATCGGGCTCAAGGAGCTCGGCGTGGCAATGGACGAGCGCGGTTTCCTCAAGACCGATGCGGCGTGCCGCACCAATGTGCCCGGGCTGTGGGCGATCGGCGACATCACCGCGCCGCCGTGGCTGGCGCACAAGGCAAGCCACGAGGGGGTGATCGCCGCCGAGGCGATCGCGGGGAAGCATCCGCACGCGATGGACCCGCGCAACATCCCCGCCTGCACCTATTGCCACCCGCAGATCGCCAGCGTCGGGCTGACCGAGGCCAAGGCCAAGGAAGCGGGCTATGAGGTGAAGGTCGGCAATTTCCCGTTCATCGGCAACGGCAAGGCGATCGCGCTCGGCGAGCCCGAAGGCTTCATCAAGACGGTGTTCGACGCCAAGACCGGCGAATTGCTCGGCGCGCATATGATCGGCGCCGAAGTGACCGAGCTGATCCAGGGCTATACGATCGGCAAGACGCTGGAAACGACCGAGGCGGAGCTGATCGAAACCGTCTTCCCGCATCCGACGCTGTCGGAAATGATGCACGAAAGCGTGCTGGCCGCTTACGGCCGGGCGCTGCACATCTGACGGCTGCATGACAGATTCATCCCCCCGCGACCGCGCCGTTCGGGCGGTCAGCGGGGGGATGCTGGCGGGCTGGGCGCTGACCCTCGCGGTCTATCGCCCCGGCTTCGCGATGTACGACACGCTGGTACAATATCGGCAGATATGGTCCGGGCGGTACGATGACTGGCACCCGCCGGCGATGGCGCGGCTGTGGGCGGCGCTGGCGTGGATCGCACCGGGGCAGGCGCCGCTGTTCGTGGTGCAGATGACGCTCTACTGGCTCGGCTTCGCGCTGCTCGCGCTGGCGCTGGCGCGCAACGGGCGCGTGCGCGCGGCGGCATTGCTGGGGGGGATCGCGGTGCTGCCGTCGTTCCTCGGCTGGCAGACGGTGGTGCTGAAGGACGCGCAGATGACCGGCGCGCTGCTGGCGGCGACCGGGGTGATCGGGGCGGGGTGGCTAGGTCTTGCGGCGCATTCCTTCACCGTTCGCCCTGAGCCTGTCGAAGGGCGTCCTGCCGTTCGAGAGCTGGGGCCGCCCTTCGACAGGCTCAGGGCGAACGGTGGAGAGGGGGCGGGCGATATCGTGGGGCACCCCGGCGTATTGGCCTGGGCCGCCGCGGGCGTCCTCATGCTCTATGCCGTGCTGGTGCGCGCCAATGCGGTGTTCGCGGTCGCGCCGCTGGTCGCGATGCTGGTGCCGCTCGGCTGGCGCGCGCGCGTGGCGGTGGCGGCGGGCGGCGTCGCGATGGTGCTCGCGCTGTCGCCGGTCATCAATCACCAATTGCTCGGCGCGCGCGACAGCGGAGTCACGCGGACCCAGCCGCTCTACGATCTCGCGGGGATCGCGGTGCGCGCGCCGGGCGCCGATGTCGGCCTGCCGGCCACAAGCGTGGCGCGGATCGTCGCGCTCAATTGTGCGAAGCCCTATTTCTGGGATCCGCTGAGCGACGGGGGTCCGTGCGGCGCCGACGTCGCGCCGCTCGCCAGGATGCCGGTCGCGCAGCTCTATCGATTGTGGGTCGGGGCGATGCTGAGCCACCCGCTCGCTTATGCCGCGCATCGCCTGGCGCATCTCAATTCGACGATGCGCTGGCTGGTGCCATATCGCTGGCCCGGCGCGCCGCCGACGCTGCACAGCGAGCGCAACGACCTCGGGCTGGGTTCGCCCGGCGCGGTGGCGCGCGGGTGGCAGCATGTCGGGGGTTATGTCGTCGAGACACCGCTCGGTTGGCCGTTCATGTGGTTCGGGCTCGCGCTCGCCGGGCTGGTCGCGCTGCGCCGGAACCGATCGGCGGAAGCGGTGCTGGCGCGTGCGCTGTTCGTCTCGGCGATCGCGGGGGAGGCGAGCTTCGCGGCGGTGAGCATCGCCTCGGACCTGCGCTATCATCTATGGGCGATGATCGCGGCGGCGATCGGGCTGGTGATCGGCTGGCCGGCGTTCGATCGCCGGCGATTCCACCTCGGCGCGGCGCTGGTGGCGGTGGTATGCCTGCCGGCGATCGTCACCCGGATCGCGCTGCCGCTGCCACCGCAAAGCTATCTTGGGATGCTCGGCTGACCCCATAGAGCCTGATATTCGGCAATCAGGGCGGGATAGTCGGATGGCTCGGGGAAGCGCGCGAAACGGTGCCGCGCGCCAGTCTGCGCCCAGGGCAGCGCCTCGCTGGTATAGCTTTCGATGAACGGTGCGAACCATGCCGGATCGTCGAGCAGCGTTGCACGCACGTTGACGAAGCCCATTGCCGGATCGAGCCGGGTAAACACCCACCCCTTGCACCAGTCGCAATGATGATGGTGTGGATAGCCGTGCATCCCCCCGATCACCGGCTCCCCGGCGATCACGGCGAACCCCGCCTCCGGCACCGCGAGCGAGGTGGAAAAGGCACTGGCCGTCATCTTCTGGCAGCCCGTGCAATGGCAGGCCATCGCCAGCAACGGGCGCGCCGAGATGCGGAAACGCAGTTTGCCGCAGCGGCAGCCCCCCTCGATCGGCAAATCAGGCATCATGATCTCTTTCCTCCGCGGAATTGCCGCGCCATGATGGCTGCAACCATATTATCGGGGGAGCATCGGGCAATGAGGAAATGGGTGGCTGCGGCGCGCGCGTCGGCGGCATCGGCGCTGGCGATCGTCGGGCTGGCGGCGGCGGGGCAGGCAATGGCCGAAACCACGGTGGTCACCGCCGCGCGGATGCTCGATGTCGAAAAAGGCGCCTTGGTCGACCAGCCGGTAATCGTCGTCACCGACGGGCGCATCACCGCGATCGGCACGCGCGGGTCGAAGCCCGAAGCACCGGCCGGGGCGAAGCAGGTCGATCTCGGCGACGTGACCTTGCTCCCCGGCCTGATCGACATGCACGTCCATCTCACCGGGCTGGCCGAGGTCGGCGGCTATCAGACGCTCAAATATACCGACAGTTTCTGGAGCGCGGTGGGGGTCGCCAATGCGCTCAAGACATTGCGCGCGGGCTTCACCTCGGTGCGCAATGTCGGCGCGGACGGGTTCCAGGATATCGGGCTCAAGGAAGCGATCGACGGCGGTTGGGTGCCGGGGCCGCGCATCACCGGGGCAGGCTATGCGATCGGCGCGACCGGCGGGCATTGCGACAACAACGCGCTGCCGCCGGGCTATGACCGCAAGGAGCCGTCGGTGGTCAATTCGCCCGAGGAGGCGCGCGCCAAGGTGCGCTGGCTGCACAAATATGGCGCCGAGGTGATCAAGATCTGCGCCACCGGCGGGGTGTTCTCGCTGGGCGATTCGGTCGGCGGGCAGCAGCTCTCGTTCGAAGAGATGAAGGCGATCGCCGACGAGGCGCATATGCTCCACATGCGAGTCGCCAGCCACGCGCACGGCGACGAGGGGATCAAAACCGCGATCCTCGCGGGGATCGACACGATCGAACATTGCAGCCTCGCCTCGGACGAGGCGATCAAGCTCGCGATCCAGCACAAGACCTGGTTCGACATGGATATCTACAACGACGATTATATCCTCGCGACCGGGACCAAGAACGGCACCGAGCAGGAGAGCCTCGACAAGGAGCGCATGATCGGGCTCAAGCAGCGCCAGACCTTCCAGCGCGCGGTCCGCGCCGGGGTGAAGATGCTGTTCGGCACCGACGCCGGGGTCTATCCGCACGGCGACAACGGCAAGCAATTCGCCAAGATGGTCGAATGGGGGATGACCCCGATCCAGGCGATCCGTGCCGCCACCACCAGCGCCGCCGAGGCGCTGGGGCGGAGCGAGGATGTCGGATCGCTGACGGTGGGGCATTATGGCGATATCGTCGCGGTGAAGGGCGACCCGCTCGCCGATGTTAAGACGCTGGAGCATCCGGTCGCGGTGCTCAAGGGCGGCGTGCCGGTGGCGATGCAGTGATGGACGGGGGGCGGCGAAAGGGGCAGCCGCTATTCGGCGAGGCGGTTGCCCAGTCGTGTGATGAGGTCCATGCGCTCGTGAAGAATTGCCACGATCAACGCGGGCGCACCTTCGCGCGGCAGGCAAAAGACGTAATGATGTTCGCAACGCGCCATCCGGCAATTTGGGAAAGAGCGCGCTCACGTCCCTGAATGCGCCGTGTCCGGCCGCGAGGCTGGCAATGCCCTGTTCCAGCTTGCCGATATAGCGGCGTAGCTGCGCGTCGCCCCATTGACTGCGCGTGTAGCGGATAAGGCCGCGCAGATCGGCCTCTGCCTCCGCCGTGAGGATATAGGCCGTCAAGCGCGGCGCTCGGCCAGTTCCTCATCGAGAATGTCTGCGACGCTCTTGGAGGAGACCATCCCCGCAAGCCCGCTGTTGATCCGGGTTTGCAGCAGGCCCTGCAATTCCTGCCATGCCCGGTCGGCGTCCGAATCGCCGGGGAACAAGCGTTCAAGCGCATATTGCTTGATCGTCTTGCCCTGCAGCGCCGCCAGCGCCTTCAGGCTTTGGTGCTGCTGGTCGGTTATGTCGATGGTCAGGCGGCTCATACGTCGGTTTCCGTAAAACGGCACAAATCCACATTAGCACAAATGTGGATACAGCGATACATGCACCGGTGACGGTAAACTCGCCCTCGTCCCCGCGCCATTGACCCGAAAGGCGCCTGCGCGTATAGGCGCGCCCGTTCGTGGGGTCGAAAGCCTCGCGGGCAAGCTTGAACATTGCTGGATGCATCAAGGGCCGGGATGGTCGTCATACGATCGCCCAACGGTCCTTTTCGTATTCCGTAAGCTTGTGAAGGCTCCAGCAAAGTAACCTCTAGGACAAGGTGAAGGCTTCAATGCCGACGATCAACCAGCTGGTCCGCAAGGGCCGCGACCCGCAGAAGGCCAAGAGCAAGGTCCCTGCGATGGAGCAGAACCCGCAGAAGCGCGGCGTTTGCACCCGCGTTTATACCACGACCCCGAAGAAGCCGAACTCGGCGCTGCGCAAGGTGGCCAAGGTCCGCCTGACCAACAGCCGCGAAGTGATCAGCTACATCCCGGGCGAAGGCCACAACCTGCAGGAGCACTCGGTGGTGCTGATTCGCGGCGGCCGTGTGCGCGACCTTCCGGGCGTGCGCTACCACGTGCTGCGCGGCGTGCTCGACACGCAGGGCGTCAAGGACCGCAAGCAGTCGCGGTCGAAGTACGGCGCGAAGCGGCCGAAGTGATCATGCCGGGGGCATGATCATCCCGGAAAGATCGCCCGAGGCGAGCTTGTCCGGGAGCCATCAGGCCCCAGCATGAACGGTTTTGACTCCGCAGGCTCCCACGCGATCGTGGGCCGCGGTTGATCTGAGAAGGAATTCCAAATGGCGCGTCGTCGTCGTCCCGAGAAGCGGGAAATCCTGCCCGACCCCAAGTTCGGGGATGTGGTGCTGTCGAAGTTCATGAATTCGGTGATGCTGGACGGCAAGAAGTCCGTCGCCGAAGGCATCGTCTATGGCGCGCTCGACACCGTCGAGACCCGCGCGAAGAAGGACCCGCTGGGCGTGTTCCACGATGCGCTCAACAACGTGAAACCGGGCATCGAGGTCCGCAGCCGCCGCGTCGGCGGTGCGACCTATCAGGTGCCGGTCGAGGTCCGTCCGGAGCGTGCACAGGCGCTGGCGATCCGCTGGCTGATCTCCGCCGCGCGCGGCCGCAGCGAGAACACGATGGCGGCGCGCCTTTCGGGCGAGCTGCTCGACGCCTCGAACAATCGCGGCAACGCGGTGAAGAAGCGCGAAGACACGCACCGTATGGCCGAGGCGAACCGCGCCTTCAGCCACTACCGCTGGTAAGCACCGGCACCTATATTGGGGGGAGCTGGACCGTCCGGCTCCCCACATTCGCTCAAGGAACCTACGATCATGGCCCGCAGCCATCCGCTCGACCGTTATCGCAATATCGGCATCATGGCGCACATCGACGCCGGTAAGACGACGACGACGGAGCGCATCCTCTATTACACCGGCAAGTCCTACAAGATCGGCGAAGTGCACGAAGGCACCGCGACGATGGACTGGATGGAGCAGGAGCAAGAGCGCGGGATCACGATCACGTCCGCCGCGACGACCTGCTTCTGGAACGATCACCGCATCAACATCATCGACACCCCCGGGCACGTCGACTTCACGATCGAGGTGGAGCGTTCGCTCCGCGTGCTCGACGGCGCGGTCGCGTGCTTCGACGGCGTGGCAGGCGTTGAGCCGCAGTCGGAAACGGTGTGGCGCCAGGCTGAAAAGTATCGCGTGCCGCGCATGTGCTTCGTCAACAAGCTCGACCGCACCGGTGCGAATTTCGAGCGTTGCGTCGAGATGATCAAGGATCGTCTCGGGGCGCGTCCGCTCGTCCTCTATCTCCCGATCGGGATCGAGAGCGGCTTCAAGGGCCTCGTCGATCTGGTCAACAACCGCGCGATCATCTGGCTCGACGAGTCGCTGGGCGCGAAGTTCGAATATCAGGACATCCCGGCCGAGCTGGCGGATGCCGCCGCTGCGGCGCGCGCCGAGCTGATCGAGACCGTCGTCGAGCAGGACGATGCGGTGATGGAGAAGTTCTTCGAGGGCGAGGAGCCCGACGCGGACACCATCAAGCGCCTGATCCGCAAGGGCACGCTGAACTTCTCGTTCGTGCCGGTGCTGTGCGGCTCGGCGTTCAAGAACAAGGGCGTCCAGCCGCTGCTCGACGCGGTGGTCGATTATCTGCCGAGCCCGCTCGACATTCCTGACGTCGAAGGCGTCAAGCTCGACGGCGAGACTAAGGACACCCGTCCGGCCGACGACAATGCGCCTTTCTCGGCGCTGGCGTTCAAGATCATGAACGACCCGTTCGTCGGCTCGCTGACCTTCGCGCGCATCTATTCGGGCAAGCTGGCCAAGGGCCAGGTCCTGAACAGCGTGAAGGACAAGAAGGAAAAGATCGGCCGTATGCTCCTGATGCACGCGAATACGCGTGAGGACATCGAGGAAGCGTTCGCCGGCGACATCGTCGCGATCGCGGGCCTCAAGGAGACCACGACCGGCGACACGCTGTGCGACGCGGCGACCCCGATCATCCTCGAGCGGATGGAATTCCCCGAGCCGGTGATCGAGCTGTCGGTGGAGCCGAAGACCAAGGCCGACCAGGAGAAGATGGGCATCGCGCTCAATCGTCTCGCGGCGGAGGATCCCTCGTTCCGCGTGTCGACCGATCACGAATCGGGCCAGACGATCATCAAGGGGATGGGCGAACTCCACCTCGAGATCCTCGTCGATCGCATGAAGCGCGAGTTCAAGGTCGAGGCGAATGTCGGCGCGCCGCAGGTGGCGTATCGCGAATATCTCGCGAAGAAGGTCGACATCGACTATACCCACAAGAAGCAGTCGGGCGGCTCGGGCCAGTTCGGCCGCGTCAAGGTCACCGTCATCCCCGGTGAGCGTGGGTCGGGCTTCCAGTTCTTCGACGAGATCAAGGGCGGCAACATCCCGCGCGAATATATCCCGTCGGTGGAAAAGGGCTTCCGCGAGACCGCCGAGACCGGCTCGCTGATCGGCTTCCCGATCATCGACTTCGAGGTGCACCTGACCGACGGTGCGTACCACGACGTCGACTCGTCGGCGCTGGCGTTCGAAATCTGCGCCCGCGGCGCGATGCGCGAAGCGGCGCAGAAGTCGGGCATCAAGCTGCTCGAGCCGATCATGAAGGTCGAGGTGGTGACGCCGGAAGATTATCTGGGCGACGTCATCGGCGACATGAATTCGCGGCGCGGCCAGATCCAGGGCACCGATACGCGCGGCAACGCGCAGGCGGTGACCGCGATGGTGCCGCTGGCGAACATGTTCGGTTACGTGAATCAGCTGCGCTCCTTCACGCAGGGCCGCGCCAGCTATTCGATGCAGTTCTCGCATTATGACGAGGTGCCGCAGAACGTCGCCGACGAAGTGAAGGCGAAGCTGGCGTAACGCCCGGCGCATCCCCATCTTTCGGCCGTCGCCCGCGACGGCCGGTGGGGAGGGGCTGGCAATGGGTGAAAACAGTCGCTATGGGGCCGCCTTCACGGCGAGTCCTCGTGCGGCTCAAGTGGATATCCAGAAGGTAGGGAATCAATGGCTAAGGCTAAGTTTGAGCGGAACAAGCCGCACCTGAACATCGGCACCATCGGTCACGTCGACCA
The DNA here is from genome assembly GCF_026130605.1 of Sphingomonas lycopersici. Lineage (GTDB taxonomy): Bacteria > Pseudomonadota > Alphaproteobacteria > Sphingomonadales > Sphingomonadaceae > Sphingomonas > Sphingomonas lycopersici. The sequence continues at coordinate 23,574 of NZ_JANFAU010000019.1, forward strand.
TGGCAAGACCTCGCTGACCGCGGCGATCACCAAGGTGCTCGCCGAGACCGGCGGCGCGACGTTCGTCGACTATGCGAACATCGACAAGGCGCCGGAAGAGCGCGAGCGCGGCATCACCATCTCGACCGCGCACGTCGAGTATGAGACCGACAAGCGCCACTATGCGCACGTCGACTGCCCGGGCCACGCCGACTATGTGAAGAACATGATCACCGGCGCGGCGCAGATGGACGGCGCGATCCTCGTCGTTTCGGCGACCGACGGCCCGATGCCGCAGACCCGCGAGCACATCCTGCTCGCGCGCCAGGTCGGCGTGCCGGCGATGGTCGTGTTCATGAACAAGGTCGACCTGGTCGACGACGCCGAGATCCTCGAGCTCGTCGAGCTCGAAGTTCGCGAGCTGCTGTCGTCGTACGAATTCCCGGGCGACGATATTCCGATCATCAAGGGCTCGGCGGTCAAGGCGCTCGATGGCTCGAACGACGAGATCGGCAAGAAGGCCGTTCTCGAGCTGATGGCGGCGGTTGACGAGTATATCCCGCAGCCGGAGCGTCCGCTCGACAAGCCGTTCATGATGCCGATCGAAGACGTGTTCTCGATCTCGGGCCGCGGCACCGTGGTGACCGGCCGCGTCGAGACCGGCATCGTCAAGGTTGGCGAGGAAGTCGAGATCGTCGGCATCACCGACACCCGCAAGACCACCGTCACCGGCGTGGAAATGTTCCGCAAGCTGCTCGATTCGGGTGAAGCCGGCGACAACATCGGCGCGCTGCTGCGCGGCGTCGGCCGTGACGAGGTGGAGCGTGGCCAGGTGCTCGCGAAGCCGGGCTCGATCACCCCGCACACCGAGTTCAAGTCGGAAGTGTACGTCCTGTCGAAGGACGAAGGTGGCCGTCACACGCCGTTCTTCGCCAACTATCGTCCGCAGTTCTACTTCCGTACCACGGACGTGACCGGCACCGTCGAGCTGCCCGAGGGCACCGAGATGGTCATGCCGGGCGACAACGTCGCGCTGGGCGTGAAGCTGATCGCGCCGATCGCGATGGACGTGGGGCAGCGCTTCACGATCCGCGAAGGCGGCCGCACCGTCGGTGCAGGCGTCGTCAGCGCGATCTCCAAGTAAGCGTTTCGCTTGAAAACAGCCGCCCGGCCCACCGAAAGGTGTGTCGGGCGGTTGCCTTTTAGTGAAGGCATGGCTATGCGCCGCGCCTTCGGTTCGTGTTTGAAAACAGCAAGAGGCGGCCGCCGATTCGCCATCCGCAGTGGATGGAGGCGCGGTTGAGTTGCCCCGCTCTTTCGCATCGGTAGGAAAAATGGACAGCAACATCCGTATTCGCCTGAAGGCGTTCGATCATCGTGTGCTCGATCAGGCGACCGGCGATATCGCCGACACCGCCCGACGTACCGGCGCGCTTATCCGCGGTCCTATTCCGCTTCCGACGCGAATCGAGAAGTTCACGGTCAACCGTGGCCCTCACATCGACAAGAAGAGCCGCGAGCAGTTCGAGGTGCGCACCTACAAGCGTATGCTCGACATCGTGCAGCCCACGCCGCAGACGGTCGACGCGCTGATGAAGCTCGATCTCGCCGCGGGCGTTGACGTAGAGATCAAGCTGGCGTAATGGCCCGCATCCCCGCGGTCGACTCGAGATGAGTCCCGCGGGTTTGTCATTCCCGCAAAAAATCGGGTGTGACGTTTAGGAACCCCGCCACGCGGGGCGACTGACAGACTAGAGATACCGCCGGCGGGCTTCGTGCTCGTCCGGGACAGCGTCTCCCGTCATGCTTCCCTCGCGGAAGCGCCGGCCCGGGACGGGGGCACGCTTCGCATTTCCGGGCCGAACTGGTCGCTCCTTCAAGGGGCGGTCACAAGCACCCGTGGGATGGGCCTGGGGGTGCCTCTGTCAAGGAGCGAGTGGATCATGCGTACCGGCGTGATCGCGAAGAAAATGGGCATGACCCGCCTTTTCCAGGACGACGGCCGCCACGTGCCGGTCACCGTCCTGCAGATCGAAGGCTTGCAGGTCGTCGCCCGCCGCGAGAAAGATCGTGACGGCTACACCGCCGTCCAGCTTGGCGCCGGAAGCGCCAAGGCCAAGAATGTCGCCAAGCCGCAGCGCGGCCACTTCGGCAAGGCCGAGGTGGAGCCGAAGGCGATCGTGCACGAATTCCGCGTGACCGAGGACAATCTCCTCGACGTCGGCGCGGAGCTGTCGGCCGATCACTTCGTCGCCGGCCAATATGTCGACATCCAGGGCCGCACGCAGGGCAAGGGCTTTGCCGGCGCGATGAAGCGCTGGGGCTTCGGCGGTCTGCGCGCCACCCACGGCGTGTCGGTGTCGCACCGTTCGCACGGTTCGACCGGTAACCGCCAGGATCCGGGTCGCGTCTTCAAGAACAAGAAGATGGCCGGGCACATGGGCGACAAGAACCGCACCCAGCAGAATCTGGAAGTCGTCGGTACCGACGTCGAGCGCGGCCTGATCTTCGTCAAGGGCTCGGTGCCCGGATCGAAGGGCGGCTGGCTGTTCGTCAAGGACTCGGTGAAGGTCGCGCGTCATGCCGACGCGCCGCTGCCCGCCGGTCTGAAGGCCGCCAACAGCAACACCGCAGCGGACACGCCGGCCGAAGCGCCGATCGCGCCCGAGGCGACCGAAGGCCAGGAGGGCTGATAAGTGAAGGTCAAGGTTTCCTCCTTCGACGCCAAGGCGAAGGCCGCGGAAGTCGAGCTTTCGGATGAGGTGTTCGGCCTCGATCCGCGTGCCGACATCCTGCACCGCGTCGTCACCTGGCAGCTCGAAAAGCGCCGCGCCACCGCGCGCGGCACGCGTGAGCGCGCCGATGTCGCCCGCTCGGGCAAGAAGCTCGGTCGCCAGAAGGGCGGCGGCGTCGCCCGTCACGGCGATCGCCGGGCGCCGGTGTTCATCGGCGGCGGCAAGGCGCACGGCGCTCGTGTTCGCGACTTCAATCCGTCGCTGAACAAGAAGATCCGCGCGCTGGGCCTCAAGATGGCGCTGTCGAGCCACGCCAAGGCGGGTTCGCTGATCGTCCTCGACGGTTTCCAGGTCGACAAGACCAAGGAGCTGAAGGGCCATTTCGAGACGCTGGGCGTTGGCAAGCGCACGCTGGTGATCGATGGTGAGGCTGGCGTGGGCTTCCGCTCCGCGCGCAACCTCCCGGGTGTCGACCTGCTGCCGGCCGTCGGTGCCAACGTCTATGACATCATCAAGGCCGACACGCTGGTGCTTACCCGCGCTGCGGTCGAGAAGCTGGAGGCGCGCTTCAATGGCTAAGAAGCCGACCAAGGCGATCGACAATCGTCACTATGACGTGATCGTCGCGCCGCACATCACCGAGAAGGCTACCCTTCTCTCCGAGCAGAACGCGGTTGTGTTCAAGGTGGCGCGCGACGCCTCCAAGCCGGAGATCAAGGCGGCCGTGGAAGCGATCTTCGACGTCAGCGTCGTGAACGTGAACACGATCGTCCAGAAGGGCAAGACCAAGCGCTGGAAGGGTGCTCCCTACCAGCGGTCCGACATGAAGAAGGCGATCGTCACGCTCAAGGACGGGCAGTCGATCGACGTGACCGAGGGGGCCAAGGCGTAATGGCACTCAAGCATTACAACCCGACCAGCCCGGCCCGTCGTGGCCTGATCCTGGTCGACCGTTCGGCGCTCTACAAGGGGCGTCCGGTCAAGGCGCTCACCGAGGGCAAGACCAAGACGGGCGGCCGCAACAACAAGGGCCATGTCACGTCGCGCGGCATCGCCGGCGGCCACAAGCAGCGCTATCGTTTCATCGATTTCAAGCGCCGCAAGTGGGACGTCGACGGCACCGTCGAGCGGCTGGAATATGATCCCAACCGCACCGCGTTCATCGCGCTGGTGACCTATGCGGACGGCGAGCAGGCGTACATCATCGCGCCGCAGCGTCTCGGCGTCGGCGACAAGGTCGTCGCGGGTCGCAAGACCGACGTGAAGCCGGGCAATGCGATGGAACTCGGCCAGATGCCGGTCGGCACGATCGTCCACAATGTGGAGATGAAGCCGGGCAAGGGCGGTCAGATCGCGCGTTCGGCCGGCACCTATGTGCAGGTCGTCGGCCGCGACAAGGGCATGGTGATCGTTCGCCTCAACTCGGGCGAGCAGCGCTATATCCGCTCGGACTGCATGGCGACGGTGGGCGCGGTGTCGAACCCCGACAACGCGAACCAGAATTTCGCCAAGGCCGGCCGTACCCGCTGGATGGGCAAGCGCCCGCTGACCCGTGGTGTCGCGAAGAACCCGGTCGACCACCCGCACGGCGGCGGCGAAGGCCGTACCTCGGGCGGCCGTCACCCGGTCACCCCGTGGGGCAAGCCGACGAAGGGCGCCCGCACGCGCCACAACAAGGCGACCGATAAGATGATTATCCGCAGCCGTCACGCGAGGAAGAAGTAATGGCGCGTTCCGTCTGGAAGGGTCCGTTCGTGGACCTGCACCTGCTCAAGAAGGCAGAGGCCGCGCAGGACGCCGGCCCGCGTTCCGGCCCGATCAAGACCTGGTCGCGTCGTTCGACGATCCTGCCGACGTTCGTTGGGCTGACGTTCAACGTTTACAATGGCCGCAAGTTCGTGCCCGTCTCGGTCAACGAGGACATGGTCGGCATGAAGCTCGGCGAGTTCGCGCCGACCCGGTATTTCCCGGGCCACGCGGCTGACAAGAAGGGCAAGCGCTGATGAGCAAGCCTCAGTCCCCCCGTAAGGTCGGCGAGAAGGAAGCGCTCTCGGTCGGCACGCAGATCCGTGGCTCGGCGCAGAAGCTGAACCTGGTTGCGGGCCTGATCCGCGGCCGCAAGGTCGGCGACGCGATGAACATCCTCGCCTTCTCGAAGAAGGCGATGGCGGTCGACGCGCGCAAGGTGCTCGCCTCCGCGATCGCCAATGCCGAGAACAACCACAACCTCGACGTCGACGCGCTCGTCGTCGCCGAGGCGTCGGTCGGCAAGTCGATCACCATGAAGCGGTTCGCGACGCGCGGCCGCGGCAAGTCCACCCGCATCCTGAAGCCGTTCTCGCGGCTGCGGATCGTCGTGCGCGAGCAGGAAGAAGCCTAATGGGTCACAAGAGCAACCCGATCGGTCTGCGCCTGCAGATCAACCGCACCTGGGACAGCCGCTGGTATGCCGAGGGCGACGATTACGGACGCCTCCTCCTGGAGGATCTGAAGATCCGTAAGTACATCCTCAAGACGCTGCCGCAGGCCGCGATCTCGAAGGTGGTGATCGAGCGCCCGGCCAAGCTGTGCCGCGTTTCCATCTATGCCGCGCGCCCCGGCGTGATCATCGGCAAGAAGGGCTCGGACATCGAGAAGCTGCGCAAGACGCTCGGCGCGATGACCAGCTCGGACGTGTCGCTGAACATCGTCGAGATCCGCAAGCCGGAAGTCGATGCCAAGCTCGTTGCGCAGGGCATCGCTGACCAGCTCGAGCGTCGTATCGCCTTCCGTCGCGCAATGAAGCGCGCGGTGCAGTCGGCGATGCGGCTGGGTGCCGACGGCATCCGCGTGCAGTGCGGCGGCCGCCTCGGCGGCGCCGAGATCGCGCGCACCGAGAGCTATCGCGAGGGTCGCGTGCCGCTGCACACGCTCCGCGCGAACATGGATTATGCCGAGGCCGAGGCCCACACCGCTTATGGCGTGTGCGGCGTCAAGGTCTGGATCTTCAAGGGTGAGATCCTCGGCCACGATCCGATGGCCACTGATCGGCTGATGATGGAGGCTCAGACCTCCGGCGTGCGCCCCGCGCGCGAAGATCGCCGCTAAGGAGTAAGAGACGTGCTGCAACCGAAGCGCACCAAATTCCGCAAGGCGTTCAAGGGCCGTATCCACGGCGACGCCAAGGGCGGCACCGCGCTCAACTTCGGGGCCTATGGCCTCAAGGCGCTCGAGCCGGAGCGGATCACCGCGCGTCAGATCGAGGCGGCCCGCCGCGCGATCACGCGTCACATCAAGCGCCAGGGGCGTTTGTGGATCCGCGTGTTCCCGGACGTGCCGGTTTCGTCGAAGCCTGCCGAAGTCCGCATGGGCTCGGGCAAGGGTTCGCCCGAATTCTGGGCGGCGCGGGTCAAGCCGGGCCGTATCCTGTTCGAGCTGGACGGTGTTCCGGGTCCGCTTGCCGCCGAAGCGTTCGAACGCGCGGCGATGAAGCTCCCGATCAAGACCAAGGTCGTGGCGCGTCTCGGCGACACGTCGCACCTCGGAGGCGAGTGAGATGGCTAAGAAGACTGATTTCATCGGGCAGACCGACGACCAGCTCGGCGAAGCGCTGGGCCAGCTGAAGCGCGAGCAGTTCAACCTGCGCTTCCAGGCGGCGACCAACCAGCTCGAGAAGCCGAGCCGCGTTCGCGAGGTCCGCAAGGACATCGCCCGCATCAAGACCCTGCAGGCGCAGCGCGCCGCAGCGGCTAAGTAAGAGGACGAGAAGACATGCCGAAGCGCGTGCTGACCGGGGTGATCGTCTCGGACAAGGGCGAGAAGACGGTGGTCGTCAACGTGGAGCGCAAGGTCAAGCACCCGCTCTACGGCAAGATCATTCGCCGCTCGAAGAAGTATCACGCCCATGACGAGGCGAACGAGTACAAGGCCGGCGAGACGGTGCGGATCGAAGAGACCAAGCCGATCTCCAAGCTCAAGACCTGGAAGGTGATCGATCGGGTGAACGCCCGCGCGACCCCGGCCGAGGTCGTGATCGACGAGACCGCGTGATCGTTCGCCCGCGTGAGCGGGCGGAAATTTTGAAGGCGGCGCCGGGTCGGTATCCGGCGCCATGAACGGAAGGAATCGGATCAATGATCCAGATGCAGTCCAATCTCGACGTCGCTGACAACAGCGGCGCGAAGCGGGTGCAGTGCATCAAGGTGCTGGGTGGCTCGAAGCGCCGCACGGCCAGCGTTGGCGACATCATCGTGGTGTCGATCAAGGAAGCGCAGCCGCGTGGCCGCGTGAAGAAGGGCGACGTGCATCGCGCCGTCATCGTGCGCACGGCGAAGGACATTCGCCGCGCCGACGGGTCGGTGATCCGCTTCGACTCCAACGCTGCGGTGCTGGTCAACAAGAACGAGGAGCCGATCGGCACCCGTATCTTCGGCCCGGTGGTTCGCGAGCTGCGCGCCAAGAAGCACATGAAGATCATCAGCCTTGCGCCGGAGGTGTTGTAATGGCCGCCGCGAAGATCAAGAAGGGTGACCGCGTGATCGTCCTGTCCGGCAAGGACAAGGGCAAGACCGGCACCGTCACGCTGGCCATGCCGAAGGACGGCAAGGTCGTCGTGGAGGGCGTCAACATCGCCACCCGTCACCGCAAGCCGAGCCAGGCCAACCCGCAGGGTGGCCTGGAACGCACGGAAGCGCCGCTGCACATCTCGAAGGTGGCGCACGTCACCGCCGACGGCAAGCCGACGCGCGTCCGTTTCGAGGTGAAGGACGGCAAGAAGGTCCGCGTGGCCGTCAAGTCCGGGGAGAAGATCGATGGCTGACGCTTACACCCCGCGTCTCAAGAAGCTGTATGACGATACGATCGCCAAGGCGATGACCGAGAAGTTCGGCTATAAGAACAATCTCGAGATTCCCCGCATCGACAAGATCGTCATCAACATGGGCGTCGGCGAGGCGACCCAGGACAAGAAGCGCGTCGAGCAGGCCGCTTCGGAGATGGAACTGATCGCGGGCCAGAAGCCGGTGATCACCAAGGCGAAGAAGTCGATCGCGCAGTTCAAGCTGCGTGAAGGCATGCCGATCGGCGTGAAGGTGACGCTGCGTCGCGAGCGGATGTACGAATTCCTCGACCGCTTCATCACCATCGCGCTCCCGCGCGTCCGCGACTTCCGCGGGCTGAACCCGAAGAGCTTCGACGGCCGTGGCAATTACGCCTGCGGTCTGAAGGAGCAGATCGTGTTCCCGGAGATCAACTACGACCGCATCGACAAGGTGCGCGGCATGGACATCATCGTGGCGACGACGGCCAAGACCGACGAGGAAGCGCGTGAGCTGCTTCGTCTGTTCGGCTTCCCGTTCCCGCAGGACGTCCAGGTCGAAGTGAAGCAGGCTGCGTGAGCGCCTTGATCAAGCATTTGAACGAGAGAGCTTAAGTCCATGGCGAAACTGAGTTCCGTTAACAAGAACGAGCGCCGCAAGAAGCTGGTGAAGCAATATGCCGGCAAATATGCAGCGCTCAAGGCGAAGGCGAACGACAAGTCGCTCGACGAGACCGAGCGTCTCATCGCGCGGCTGAAGATGGCCGAGCTTCCGCGCAACGCGAACCCGACCCGGGTGCGCAACCGCTGCGAAGTGACCGGTCGTCCGCGCGCTTATTATCGCAAGTTCCGTCTCTGCCGCGTGCAGCTCCGCGAACTGGCCAACAAGGGCCTGATTCCGGGCGTCACGAAGTCGAGCTGGTAAGGATCACGAACAATGGCAGTGACCGATCCCCTGGGTGACCTGCTCACCCGCATCCGCAACGGCCAGCGCGCGCGCAAGGACAGCGTCGTGTCGCCGGCGTCGAAGCTGCGGACCCGCGTGCTCGACGTGCTTCAGCGCGAAGGCTACATCCGTGGCTATAGCGAGGAAGACATGGGCCCCGTGAAGGGCGTCCGTATCGAGCTCAAGTATTTCGAGGGCCAGCCGGCGATCAAGCATGTCGCGCGCGTCTCGAAGCCCGGCCGCCGCATCTACAGCGGGTCGCAGGACCTGCCGCGCGTGATGAACGGCCTGGGCATCACGATCGTCTCGACGCCGCGCGGCGTTCTCTCGGACGCGGAAGCGCGCGAGCAGAATGTCGGTGGCGAAGTGCTGGCGGAGGTGTTCTGATGAGCCGCATCGGCAAACGTCCGGTCGCGATCCCCTCGGGCGTGACCGCGAGCATCAACGAAGGCATGCTGAGCGTGAAGGGGCCCAAGGGCACCCTGTCGCTCAAGCTCGCCGACGAGATCACCTATGACGTCCAGGCGGACGGCATTTCGGTGCAGCCGGCGAACGCGACCAAGCGCGCCCGCTCCTTCTGGGGCATGCAGCGTACCCTGGTGCAGAACCTCGTCACCGGCGTGACCGAGGGCTTCACCAAGAAGCTGCTGATCACCGGCGTCGGCTATCGTGCCAACGCGCAGGGGCGCAAGCTGAAGCTGCAGCTCGGCTACAGCCACGACGTCGACATCGACGTGCCGGAAGGTCTTGAGGTCAAGACCCCGGACAACACGACGGTCGAGATTTCGGGCGCCGACAAGCAGAAGGTCGGCCAGCTCGCCGCCGAGATCCGCCGCTGGCGTAAGCCCGAGCCGTACAAGGGCAAGGGCATCAAGTACGACGGCGAATATATCTTCCGTAAGGAAGGGAAGAAGAAGTGACCAAGGGCCTTTCGCTTTTCGAGAAGCGGCGTCGCCGCAATCGCACGGCGCTTCGTGCGCGCGCTGGCACGCGTCCGCGCCTGTCGGTGCATCGCTCGGGCAAGCATATCTATGCCCAGGTGATCGACGACGAGGCGGGCCGCACGCTGGCTTCGGCGTCGACCCTCGCCAACCACGAGGGCAAGACCGCGACCGTCGCGGCTGCGACCGAGGTCGGCAAGCGCGTCGCGGAAGCGGCCAAGGCCGCCGGCGTCACGCAGGTCGTGTTCGACCGTGGCGGGTTCCTGTTTCACGGCCGGGTGAAGGCGCTGGCGGAAGCCGCGCGCGAAGCCGGACTGGAGTTCTAAGACATGGCTGACGAGAACAACACCGAGGTCCAGGCCGTCGCTGCCCCCGAGGGTGGCGCGGGCGAGGCACCGCGCGGTCGCGGTGCCCGCGGCGGGCGCGGCGGCGGCGATCGCGGCCGTGGCGGCCGTGATGGCGGCCGTGGCCGTCGTGACGACCGTCGCAACAACAACGAGGATGGCGGCGAGGAGCTGATTGAAAAGCTCGTCCACATCAACCGCGTGTCCAAGACGGTGAAGGGCGGCAAGCGCTTCGGCTTCGCGGCGCTGGTCGTCGTGGGCGACGGCAAGGGCCGGGTCGGTTTCGGCCACGGCAAGGCGCGCGAAGTGCCGGAGGCGATCTCCAAGGCGACCGCCGCGGCCAAGAAGCATATGGTCCGCGTCCCGCTCAAGGAAGGCCGTACGCTGCACCATGACGGCGACGGTCATTTCGGCGCCGGTCGCGTTACTGTTCGCTCGGCGCCGCAGGGCACCGGGATCATCGCGGGCGGCCCGATGCGCGCCGTGTTCGAGAGCCTGGGCGTCCACGACGTGGTGACCAAGTCGATCGGCACTTCGAACCCCTACAACATGATCCGCGCCACGTTCGAGGCGCTGGGCAGCCAGACTTCGCCGAAGGCGGTTGCGCAGCGTCGTGGCAAGAAGATCGCCGACCTGCTCGGTCGCGGCCACGGCGCTGACGCGCAGACCGCCGCTGCCGAAGCCGCGGCCGTCACGGAGTAAGGCGCATGGCGAAGATCAAGGTGAAGCAGACCGGGTCGCCGATCCGTCGCACCAAGGACCAGCGCGCGACGCTGATCGGCCTCGGCCTCAACAAGATGCACCGCGTGTCGGAGCTCGAGGATACCCCCGAGGTTCGCGGCATGATCCGCAAGGTGCAGCATATGGTCGAAGTGCAGGGCTAAAATCCCGCATTAAATGCTTTGGGGTGGTCGGCCCGTGCGGCCGGCGCCCTTGACCCTAGTGACCGCCCCTTCGTATCGCTAACCAAAGGTTAACGCGTGGGGGCGGTTTTGGTCCGACGACTGTTTTCAATCGCGCGTGACCTGGTGTCGCCGGCTACCGCCGCGGCACAATTGGCCGATCGTCCGCAGCGTTTCTACCTGCTCGACGCGTCGCGTGCGCTGGCGGCCTTCGCCGTCCTTTTCTGGCATTACCAGCATTTCTACATGCCGCTCGGCACCAATGTGCCGGCCAAGGGATATAGCCTGCGTGAGCCGCTCCACGGGCTGTTCGGGTTGTGGTATGACCACGGCCATTTCGCGGTCCCGATCTTCTGGATGATATCGGGGTTCGTCTTCGCGGCGGTCTATCTGTCGGCGCGCCACTCGACCCGGGCATTCGCGGTGAACCGCTTCGCGCGGCTTTACCCGCTCCATCTGCTCACGCTGGTGCTGGTGGCGCTGCTGCAAATCGCGATCCTCGCCAAATACGGCACCCATTGGGTCTATCCGTATAACGACGCGTATCATTTCCTGCTCCAATTGTTCTTCGCCGGATCCTGGGGGCTGGAGCGCGGGGCATCCTTCAACGGACCGGTCTGGTCGGTATCGGTCGAGGTGCTGATCTACGTCTTCTTCTGGGTTGTTCACCGCTGGGTGGGCAGATTCGGGCTCGTGCTGCCCGTGGTGCTTGCGGCGCTGTTCTTTCTGCTCAGCCTGATGATTCCCGCGACGCCCTTGCTCGCGTGCGGGCAATATTTCTTCGTCGGCGTCGCGCTATACATCGTGCACACCGCTTTGTGGCGCGAGGAGCGGCTGCTGGCGCTGATCGTCGCGATCGCCTTTCCGATCGGGGTGTTCGCGCTTTATCGCGGCCTGATGGTGGTGGGGCTGCCGGGGGTGTTCGGCTCGCTGCTGCTCATTCTCTGCGCGGCGGAACGATATGTCGCGCCGCGCGCGCGCGGCCTGCTCGGCGCGGTCGGCGACACGACCTATGGCATGTATCTCTGGCACGTGCCGCTGCAACTCATGCTGTTCGTGCTGCTGCCCGCCGCGATGATTCCGCATCTCGCGGACAGCCTGTGGTTCCTGCTGCTCTTTCTCGGGGGAACGATCGCGGTCGCGCGCATCAGCTACGTCGCTTATGAGCGGCCGATGCGCGATTGGCTGCGGCAATTCGCTCGCAAGCGGGTGGCGTCCCGGCCACAGGTCGGGGCGCTTTGACGCCGGTCGCACTTTTGTCGTGACAATCGCGGTCGCGCCCTCTATCGGGCCGGCTTCCCAAAAATCTGCGCGTAACAAGCGAAAGCGAGTGCACTTATGAAACTGAACGATCTCCGCGATAACGAAGGCGCCCGTCACCGCCGCATCCGCGTCGGCCGCGGCATTGGCTCGGGCAAGGGCAAGACCGCTGGCCGCGGCCAGAAGGGTCAGAAGAGCCGCGAAGGCGTCTCGATCGCCGGCTTCGAGGGTGGCCAGATGCCGCTCCACATGCGTCTGCCGAAGCGCGGCTTCAACAACATCTTCGCCAAGGATTATGCCGAGGTGAACCTGGGCGCGATCCAGAAGGCGGTCGATGCGGGCAAGCTGACCGGCAGCGATGTCGATCATGCGGCGCTCAAGGCGGCCGGCCTGGCGCGCGGCGGCAAGAACGGCGTGCGCGTGCTGGCCAAGGGCGAGCTCAAGGCCAAGCTGAACTTCACCGTCGCCGGCGTTTCCGCCGCGGCGCGCGAGGCGATCGAGAAGGCCGGCGGCTCGGTGACGGTCCCCGAGATCGTGCCGGCGGCCGAAAAGGCCAAGGCCAAGAAGGGCACCGCCAAGGCCGCCAAGGCCGCGAAGTAAGTCTTTCCTGTCCCGTCGCTTTTATCGCAGCGGGACGGAAAAACGCTCGGGCGGGTTAGACAAGCCTTCGAGCGCGACTATATGAGCGGCGGGGCGGGGTGTTCATCACCTGCACCCGCCGTTTTCGTTTCCGAAGGCATCGCACGCAATATGGCATCCGCAGCCGATCAGATGGCGCAAAGCATCAGCCTCGCGAAATTCTCGCAGGCGACCGACCTCAAGAAGCGTCTGTGGTTCACGATCGGCGCGCTGATCGTGTTCCGCATGCTGAGCTACGTGCCGCTTCCCGGCATCGATCCGACCGCCTTGGGGCTGCTGAGCCAGCAGACCAAGGGCGGCGTGCTCGATTTCTTCAACACCTTCTCGGGCGGCGCGCTGACCCGCATGTCGCTGATCGCGCTGGGGGTGATGCCGTACATCACCGCCTCGATCGTCGTGCAGCTCGCGACCTCGCTGTCGCCGCAGCTCGCCGCGATCAAGAAAGAAGGCGAAAGCGGGCGCAAGAAGCTCAACCAATATACCCGCTACGGCACCGTCGCGCTGACCGCGCTGCAGGGCTATTTCATCGCGGTCGGGCTTGAGGCGCTGGGCGCCAACAGCGGCGTCCAGGCGGTGATCCAGCCGGGGATGATGTTCCGCATCGCGGCGGTCATCTCGCTGATCGGCGGCACGATGTTCCTGATGTGGCTGGGCGAGCAAATCACCAGCCGCGGGATCGGCAACGGTGTGTCGTTGATCATCATGGCCGGGATCGTTGCCCATCTGCCGACCACGCTGGTCAACCTGCTCGAAGGCGGGCGCTCGGGCAGCCTCGATCCGGTCAAGCTGATCGGCATCATCCTGGCGGTCGCGCTGCTCGTGCTGCTCATCTGCTTCATGGAATTGGCGCAGCGCCGGATCCTGATCCAATATCCCAAGCGCCAGACGCAGCGCGGGATGCAGGCCGAGCGCAGCCACCTGCCGCTCAAGCTCAACACCGCCGGCGTGATCCCGCCGATCTTCGCCTCGTCGCTGCTGCTGATGCCGCTGACGATCACCCAGTTCGCGGGCAACCGCGTGAAGGGCGACAGCTGGTGGGGCGATGTGATCATCAGCCTCAACCAATATCTGCAGCACGGCTCGCCGATCTACATGCTGCTCTACGGCGCCGGCATCATCTTCTTCTCGTTCTTCTACACCGCGGTGCAGTTCAACCCGGAGGAGACGGCGGAGAATCTGAAGCGCCACGGCGGGTTCATCCCGGGCATCCGCCCGGGCAAGAACACCGAGCAATATTTCGACTATGTGCTGACGCGCATCACGGTGATCGGCGCCGCCTATCTGACGCTGATCTGTCTGCTGCCGGAATATCTCGTCACGGCGCTGTCGATCCCCTTCTATCTCGGGGGCACCAGCCTGCTGATCGTCGTCAACGTGACGATGGACACGGTGACGCAGATCCAGTCGCACCTGCTGGCGCATCAATATGGCGATCTCATCAAGAAGGCAAAGCTGAAGGGCGGCCGCCTGCGCTAAAAGGCGCGCGTTTGTGTGGGGGAGAGGGTTCGCGTGAACATCATCCTGTTGGGGCCGCCGGGTGCGGGCAAGGGGACTCAGGCGGAGCGGCTGGTGGCCGATCGCGGCATGGTCCAGCTGTCCACCGGCGACATGCTGCGCGACAAGCGCAAGGTCGATTCGCCGCTGGGTCGGGAAGTCGCGGCGATCATGGATTCGGGCGCGCTCGTCTCGGACGAGATCGTCTCGGCGCTGATCGACGACAAGCTCGCCTCGATGAGCGAAGCGCAGGGCGCGATCTTCGACGGCTATCCGCGCACCGCCGCGCAGGCCGAATCGCTCGACGGCATTCTCGCCGGGCGCGATCGCACGCTCGATTATGTGATCGAGCTGGCGGTGGACGAGGATGCTCTGGTCGAGCGCATCGTCGGGCGCTTCACCTGCGCCAATTGCGGCGCGGGCTATCACGACAAGTTCAAGCTGCCCAAGGTGGCGGGAACCTGCGACGTGTGCGGCCACCACGAATTCAAGCGCCGCGCCGACGACAATGAGGAAACGGTGCGCACGCGGATGGCCGAATATCGTGCCAAGACCGCGCCGATTATCCCGATCTACGAAGCGCGCGGGCTGGTACGCCGCGTCGACGGCATGGCCGATATCGGCGAGGTGACCAGCGCGATCGAGGCGATCCTCGACGGCAAGTGAGATGATTGGCTCCCCGGCGTTGCGACGCGGGGGCCACTCCCACGGTCCTCCCGGCTTTCTCATATGCTCCCGCGAAGGCGGGAGCCCAGATTGTGTCCCCGCCTTCGCGGGGACACAAATGGTGGGCGCGGCCTAGGCGACGGCTCCGCCTGATCGGCGATCGATTCGCTTCTCGCCGCGCAAATCCGGCGCCCGAATCGCGCCACCCCCGAAATGAACAATTTGTCATGTCCGGGCCACCCGCCCGATGCGCGCCCAGGGCTAGACGGCGGGCAATGGCCGGGGACGTTCGATCCCCGACGCCGCGACACGAGAGATTCGAGATCGGTACCCGAAACTCCCGGGGGTACCGAGGCCGGCGGGAAGCTCGCTTCCCGTCGGCTTTCCATGTCCGGCGCAGCGCAGGTCGCCGCGCGCCTTCCCCTTGACTCGCCCCGAAAGCGCGCTTAGGGGCGAGCGCTTCCAACACTCCGGTTGCCGGCGGCGCAGCTATTGCGTACGCCGCTTTCCTGCGTCTTGGAAGGCAATGCGACGAGATAGGGGCCGTGGCAGCCATGCCGGCCCTTGTGGAGCACAGGAGAACAAGTTTCATGGCACGTATCGCGGGTGTCAATATCCCGACCAACAAGCGCGTGGTGATCGCGCTCACCTATATCCACGGCATTGGCCCGGCCAAAGCCAAGCAGATCACCGAGAAGCTGGCGATCGCCCCCGAGCGTCGCGTGCAGGACCTGTCCGATCAGGAAGTGCTGCAGATCCGCGAGACGATCGACGCCGATCACACCGTGGAAGGCGATCTTCGTCGCGAGACCGCGATGAACATCAAGCGCCTGATGGATCTCGCCTGCTATCGCGGCCTGCGCCACCGCAAGGGCCTGCCGGTCCGCGGCCAGCGCACGCACACCAATGCGCGCACCCGTAAGGGCAAGGCGAAGCCGATCGCGGGCAAGAAGAAGTAAGCCGAATTAGAAAACCGTCCGGGGGACGGTTTTCCGGCTTACTCCGTCGGAGACAGGGTTGAGGCCGACAGCCTCCCGGTCGCCGAGTTGAAAGATCAGGTCAGGAATACCACATGGCACAGGCACCGCAGCGCCTTCGTCGGCGCGAACGCAAGAACATCACGGCGGGCGTGGCACACGTCAACGCCAGCTTCAACAACACCATGATCACCATCACCGATGCGCAGGGCAATGCGATCAGCTGGTCCTCGGCCGGGATGATGGGGTTCAAGGGCTCGCGTAAGTCGACCCCTTATGCCGCGCAGGTCGCGGCCGAGGACGCCGGCAAGAAGGCCGCCGAGCACGGCGTCCGCACGCTGGAAGTCGAAGTGAAGGGTCCGGGCTCGGGCCGCGAATCCGCGCTGCGCGCGTTGCAGGCGGTCGGTTTCCAGATCACGTCGATCCGCGACGTGACCTCGATCCCGCACAATGGCGTGCGCCCGTCGAAGCGGCGCCGCGTCTGATTTTCCGATCCCCGGCTGACGAGTCGGGGGTCCAGTTGCACCAAGGCCGGCACGCTCCCCCGTTCCGGCCCAACCCCAGGGGACGAGAGCCTTGTCCGTTAACGCAAAGAACTGGCAGGAACTGAAGAAGCCCAACGCCCTCGAGAAGAAGGGTGGCGACGGGAAGCGCAAGGCGACGTTCGTTGCCGAGCCGCTGGAGCGCGGGTTCGGCCTGACGCTCGGCAACGCGCTGCGCCGCGTTTTGCTCTCCTCGCTGCAGGGCGCCGCCGTCACCTCGATCAAGATCGAGAACGTGCTGCACGAGTTCAGCTCGCTCGCGGGCGTTCGTGAAGACGTCACCGACATCGTGCTGAACGTCAAGCAGATCGCGCTCAAGATGCAGGGCGAGGGGCCGAAGCGGCTCCAGCTTTCCGCCACTGGTCCGGCCGAGGTGAAGGCCGGCGACATCGCGGTCAGCGGCGATATCGAGGTGATGAACCCCGAGCTGGTGATCTGCCACCTCGACGAGGGCGCGACGCTCAACATGGAGCTGACGGCGGACGTCGGTAAGGGCTATGTCCCCGCCGTCGCCAACCGTCCGGCCGACGCGCCGATCGGGCTGATCCCGGTCGACGCTCTGTATTCGCCGGTGCGCCAGGTGAGCTACAAGGTCGATCCGACCCGCGTCGGGCAGGATCTCGATTACGACAAGCTCACGCTGTCGCTCGAGACCGACGGCACGGTGACCCCGGAAGATGCGCTGGCCTATGCCGCGCGCATCCTGCAGGACCAGCTCGCGCTGTTCGTCCACTTCGACGATTCGGCGATCGCCCGCTCGGCGCCGATCGGCGTCGCTGCGCCGGCCGCCGGCGCGGAAGCGCAGGGCGACACGCAGCAGATCAACCGTTACCTGCTCAAGAAGGTCGACGAGCTGGAATTGTCGGTCCGTTCGGCGAACTGCCTGAAGAACGACAATATCATCTATATCGGCGATCTCGTCGGCAAGACCGAGGCGGAAATGCTCCGCACCCCGAACTTCGGCCGCAAGTCTTTGAACGAAATCAAGGAAGTGCTGTCGTCGATGGGGCTGCGGCTGGGCATGGAAATCCCCGGCTGGCCGCCCGAGAACATCGAGGAGATGGCCAAGAAGCTCGAGCAGGAGATTATGGGCTAAGCCGCACCGGGTTAGCCTGGCTAACCCGGAGACGGCGCCAGCCCGGCCGGCGGGTCGGCACAGCCGAACCCGTCCGACGGCGCGGCTCTGCCGCGCCGGGTCTCGCGAGGGAAACTGGACCCCGGCCTTCGCCGGGGTGACGTTGAAGGGGGTGGTCCGCGTCGCCACCCGGTATGGGGTACCTGAAACGGCCCCCTAACGAACTGAAAGGACTTAAAATGCGTCATAAGGTTGGCGGCCGTAAGCTGCAGCGTACTTCGGCCCATCGCGCCGCGCTGTTCCGCAACATGTCGGCCGCGCTGATCAAGCACGAGCAGATCACCACCACGCTCGCCAAGGCGAAGGAGCTTCGCCCCTATGTCGAGAAGCTGGTGACGCTGGGCAAGAAGGGTGGCCTGTCGAACCGTCGTCTGGCGCACGCCCGCCTGCTCGACGATGCGCAGCTGGTGAAGCTGTTCGACGTGCTCGCGCCGCGCTACGCCGGCCGCAACGGTGGCTACACCCGCATCATCAAGGCCGGCATCCGCGCGTCGGACGCATCGCCGATGGCGGTGATCGAATTCGTCGACCGCGACGTTTCGGCCAAGGGCCAGGATTCGGGCCCGGTGATGACCGACGAGGATTTCGACGTGGCGGCATAAGCCTCCTCGGCGACCCGAACAGAAGGGGCCGCTTCCCACACCGGGAAGCGGCCCCTTTCGTTTGTGGCGATCATCTGCCATGCGCTGCCGATGGAACATCCGCACAGCATCCTCATCGTCGATTTCGGCAGCCAGGTGACCCAGCTGATCGCGCGTCGCGTGCGCGAAGCGGGGGTCTATAGCGAGATCGCCCCGTTCCAATCCGCTGCCGCCGCGTTCGAGCGGATGAAGCCCGCAGGGGTGATTCTCTCGGGCGGGCCGGCCTCGGTGCTCGACGAGGGCAGCCCGCGCATCCCGCAGGAGATCCTCGAATCGGGGCTGCCGCTGTTCGGCATCTGCTACGGCCAGCAGGCGCTGATGGAGCAGCTCGGCGGCACGGTGGAACGCGGCAATTCGGGCGAATTCGGCGAGGCGTTCATCGACATCGCCGATCGCTGCTCCTTGTTCGACGCGGTGTGGCGCGAGGGCGAGCGGCATCAGGTGTGGATGAGCCACGGCGACAAGGTCACCGCGCTCGCCCCCGGCTTCCGCCCGGTCGCATCGAGCGCGGGCGCGCCGTTCGCGGTGATCGCCGACGACGCGCGGCGCATCTATGCGATGCAATTCCATCCCGAGGTGGTCCACACTCCCGACGGCGGCAAGCTGCTCGCCAATTTCGTGCGGCATGTCTGCGGCCTGTCGGGCGACTGGACGATGGCCGAGTTCCGCCAGACCAAGATCGCCGAGATCCGCGAGCAGGTCGGCACGGGCCGGGTGATCTGCGGGCTTTCCGGCGGGGTCGATTCGGCGGTCGCCGCGGTGCTGATCCACGAGGCGATCGGCGATCAGCTGACCTGCGTGTTCGTCGACCACGGCTTGATGCGCGCGGGCGAGGCGGATCAGGTCGTCAGCCTGTTCCGCGGGCATTACAATATCCCGCTCGTCCACGTGAACGCCGAGACCTTGTTCCTTTCCGGGCTCGCCGGGGTCACCGACCCGGAGGCGAAGCGCAAGTTCATCGGCAAGACCTTCATCGAGGTGTTCGAGAGCGAGGCGAAGAAGATCGGCGGCGCCGAGTTCCTCGCGCAGGGCACGCTCTACCCGGACGTGATCGAGAGCGTCAGCTTCACCGGCGGGCCTTCGGTGACGATCAAGAGCCACCACAATGTCGGCGGCCTGCCCGAGCGGATGAACATGAAGCTGGTCGAGCCGCTGCGCGAATTGTTCAAGGACGAGGTGCGCGATCTTGGCCGCGAACTGGGGCTGCCCGATATCTTCGTCGGCCGGCATCCGTTCCCCGGCCCGGGCCTCGCGATCCGTATCCCGGGCGAGGTGACCAAGGAGCGCTGCGACATCCTGCGCAAGGCCGATGCGATCTATCTCGAGGAGATCCGCAACGCCGGGCTGTACGATGCGATCTGGCAGGCGTTCGCGGTGCTGCTGCCGGTGCGGTCGGTCGGCGTGATGGGCGACGGGCGGACCTATGACAGCGTGCTGGCGCTGCGCGCGGTGACCTCGACCGACGGGATGACCGCACAGGCGTTCGAATTCCCCGGGGGCTTCCTCCCGCGCGTCGCGACGCGGGTCATCAACGAGGTGAAGGGCGTCAACCGCGTCACCTATGATTATACGTCGAAGCCGCCCGGGACGATCGAGTGGGAGTGAGGGGGAGCGATAGCGTTTTTGCTTTCGCCTAGATCGTCGTGCACGAAAAGGGGGCCGGTTAGCGCCGGCGCGATGCTGGGGACCCGGCCTTCGCCGCGGTGGCGGTCCCAATCTTACCCCCGCACCGTCGCGTGGATCGGTCTGGTCGTGTAAGCGTTGCCCACGACAGGCTCTCATCTGACCGTTGCATCGTGATCGATCGGCGTTTGCGAGCGACAGGCGGAGGCGAGAATGCCGGACCCCGAGACGATGTTGAAGCGCCAGCAGATCCTGGCCGACTTCGGCAACCTCGCAATCCGTTCCGAGGATCTCACCGAGATCCTCACCGAGGCCTGTCGCCTCGTCGGCCGGGCGCTCGGCACCGATCGCGCCAAGGTGCTCGAGATCATCGGGGGTGGGAGCGAATTGTTCGTGCGCGCGGGGGTCGGCTGGCGAAGTGACGTCGTCGGCCGGTTGCGGCTGCCGATGAGCGAACATTCGTCGGAGACCTATTCGATCGATGCCGGGCATCCGGTCATCACCCAGGATATCGCGCACGAGACGCGGTTCGATGTGCCGCAGTTCCTGAAGGAAGCGGGCATCGTCGCATTCGTGAACGTGCCGATCTTCGTGCCCGGCCCGCGCGCCTATGGCATCCTCCAGGTCGACAGCACTGTACCGCGCCAGTTCGACGACGACGATATCCAGTTCCTGCGGACCTATGCGGCGATCCTCGGGCCGGTGATCGACCGGCTTCAGCTGGCAGCCGAGCGACGCGCGGTGGAGGCGCAGCGCGCCACCGAATTCGCTGCGATGGAGGTGTTGCAGCGCGTGAGCGCCGAATTGGTCGGGGAGCATGAGCCGCAGGTCCTGTATCAGAAGATCGTCGATGCCGCGGCGGTGCTCACTGGGTCGGATGCGGCCAGCATCCAGATGCTCGATCCGCCGAGCGGGCGGCTCAAGCTGCTCGCGTGGCGCGGCTTCCACCCCGAATCCGCGAAATTCTGGGAGTGGGTGAAGGCCGATACCGGCAGTTCCTGCGGTCGCGCGCTGGAGGTCGGCGAGCGTATCGTCGTCCCCGATATGGACCGGTTCGACGGGCATTTCGAGGATGTCGAGGCGTATCGGCGCTCGCGCATCCTGTCGGTTCAATCCACCCCGCTGCGTGCGTTCAACGGCCAGGTCGTGGGGATGATGTCGACCCATTGGTATGACCGGCGGGAGCTCGCGCCGGATGGCTATCGCTATTTCGACGTGCTGGCGCGTCTGTCGGCGGATCTGATCGAGCGCCACCAGGCCAACGCGCGGATCCGCGAGAGCGAAGCGCGGCTGGCGGCGGCGTTCGAGACCGTGCCGGTCGGGGTCGGGGTGATCGACATGTCGGGCAATGCGGTGATCTCGAACACCGAATATCGGCGCTTCATGCCGAGCGGGATTGTCCCGTCGCGCGATCTGCAGGGCGCACGGTGGCGCGCATGGGACGCCGATGGGGAGATGCTGAAGCCCAAGGACTTTCCGACCGCGCGGGCGCTGCGTGGCGAAACGATCGTTCCGGGCAAGGAGATGCTGTTCACCAATTCGGAGGGCGCGGCGATCTGGGCCACCGTCGCCACCGTCCCGACGCGCGACGAGCAGGGGCGGGTGACCGGTGCCGTCACCGCAATCTCCGATATCAACGCCGCGAAACGCGCCGCCGAGGCGCTGCGCGCCAGCGAGGAGCGGCTGCGCCAGTTCGGCGAGGCGTCGCTCGACGTGTTGTGGATCCGCGATGCCGAGAAATTGCAATGGCAATATCTGACCCCGGCGTTCGAGGCGATCTACGGCCTTAGCCGCGAGGAGGCGCTCGGCGGCAACAATTTCAGAAACTGGCTCGATCTGATCATCCCCGAAGACCGCGAGCGCGCCGTGGAAGCGATCGGGCGCGTCCGCAAGGGCGAGCGCGTGACGTTCGATTATCGCATCCGGCGCCCGGCCGACGGCGCGATCCGCTGGCTGCGCAACACTGATTTTCCGATCATCGACGCCGCGGGGCGTGTGACGCTGATCGGCGGCGTGGGGCACGATCTTACCGAGCTGCGCGAGACGCAGAACCGGCTACAGGTCCTGATGGAGGGCATTCCCCAGCTCGTCTGGCGCGCGGACGATGCCGGGGACTGGACCTGGTCGAGCCCGCAATGGAGCGATTATACCGGTCTCAGCCAGGCGGAGAGCGCAGGGCTCGGCTGGCTGAACGCCTTCCACCCCGATGATCGCGGCGCTGCGCGGCTGGCGTGGCGCGATGCGCCGCGGACCGGGGAACTAGCGCTGGAGGCGCGCATCAACCACGCCGCGACACGCGAATATCGCTGGTTCAAGACGCGGGCGGTGTCGGTGCGCAACGAGGCCGGCACGATCAACGAATGGCTCGGGACCTCGACCGACGTTCACGACATCCGCGATCTTCAGGATCGGCAATTGGTGCTGGTCCGCGAGCTCCAGCATCGCACCCGCAACCTGATCGGTGTCATCCGGTCGCTATCGGAGAAGACCGCGCGCGCCAGCGGCGATCTGCCCGAATTCCGCGAGCGGTTCGGCGACCGGCTAGAGGCGCTGTCGCGGGTGCAGGGGCTGTTGTCGCGGCTGACCGAGCATGATCGCGTCACCTTCGACGAGTTGATCGAATCCGAGCTGGCGGCGATGAACGGCGTTGCCGAGGGAGTCAGCCTTGCAGGGCCGCGCGGGATTCGGCTGCGCTCCTCGACGGTGCAGACCTTGGCGATGGCCTTCCACGAGCTGGCGACCAATGCGGTGAAATATGGCGCGCTCGGGCAGCCGCAGGGAAAGCTGACGGTGACCTGGTCGATCGAACCGCCGGGCGAAGGCGGGCGGCCGTGGCTGCGGATCGACTGGATCGAGAGCGGGGTCAGCATGCCGCCTCCCGGCGCCCGCCCGAATGGCGGGGGACAGGGGCGTGAGCTGATCGAGCGGGCCTTGCCCTATCAGCTTGGCGCCCGGACCGACTATCGCTTGGGCGCGGACGGGGTTCATTGCACGATCACCATCCCGGTTTCGGCCACCGCGTCGCAGGAGGAAGCCGATGTCTGACAGCTCGCTGCGCGGCTGCCGCGTGCTCGTCGTGGAGGACGAATATCTGCTCGCGATCGAGCTCGAATTTCATCTCGTGGAGGCTGGGGCGATCGTGCTCGGCCCCGCGGGCACGATCGAGGATGCGGTGGCGATCATCGATGCCGAGCCGGCGATCGACGGGGCGATCCTCGACGTCAATCTCGGGGGCGAGACGCGGTTCACCGCGGCGGATATGCTGCTGACGCGCGGCGTGCCCTTCCTGTTCACCACCGGCTATGACGGCTCGATCTTCCCGCCGCGCTTCGCCGATATCGTTCGGTGCGAGAAGCCGATCACCGTCAAGCGGGTGACGGAGGTGATCGACCGCCTGATCCACGCCTGAGGGCGGCACGACCTGCCAACACAGGTTAATTCGAATCGATCGCGGTGCCGCGGCCGTCCGTGCTAATCTGGGACACGGATGGAGGCGACTCGAATCCGGGAGAAGGCGATGGACGGCGAAGCGACACGACGCGGCGGCGACCGGGAATTCCACGAGCGGCGGGCGCGCCAGGCCTATGGGATGGCCTATCGCGCGACCTCTCTCACGATACGCAGGCTGCATCTCAAGATGGCGATCGAGCATGAGCGCCGTGCCGATGTCGCCGACGGATAGCCGGGCAGCGGCCGCTCGGCCGACAAGCGCGGGGGCTTCAGCCGGGCGCGCGGCTGAGCCCCAGCCATTGCCGCGTGACGCGCCACCGGCGCAGCACGATCCATTCGAGCGCGAGCATGGCGATCAGCGTCGCGCCGAACAGCGGCAGGTAAAGCCCGAGCGCACCGATCGCCGCAACCAGCGCGACGCCGAATCGTGGGCGCGACAGCGGGATCGGCGCCCCCAGCAGCCCGATCGGTCGCCGGCGCCACCACATCACCGCGCCGCTCGCCGCGAGGGCGATCAGGAGCAAGGCGGTCAATGTGCCGAGGATCTGGTTGGCGATCCCGAACAGCGCGCCCTCGTGCGCCGCGACGCCATAGCCGATCGTGCGGTCGATCCAATGGCGTTGCGCGAAATCGACGCGGTTGACGAGGCGGCCGGTCGCCCCGTCGATCTTGAGATCGCTGCGCAGCGGACGATCGGCGGCGTCGGACGATATCTTCCACGGCGCGCCCGCACGCTTCGGCGGCGAGACCAGCACCGGCGGCGCCACCCCGAGCGGCCGGACCGTGGCGATCACCCGTGCCAGTTCGCCCGGACGGGGCGGCGGCGCGGGCATCGTCATCCCGCGATGGTCGGCGTGGCCCGACATGGCATCGGCCGCGGGCGCCTTGCCGCCGATCGTCCAGTCGACCGGGCCGCTGGCCGTGCCGGTCAGCGTGCGGACCTCGCCGAGATAGCTTCCCCAGCCCTTGGCCCAGGGCAGCCCGGTGAGGATCAGGAAGAGCGCGAAGACCGATACCCAGATGCCGGCGGTGGCGTGGATGTCGCGCCAGAAGACCCGCTGCCCGCCGCTGAGTCGCGGATAGAGCAATCCAGCCAGCCCTTTGCGCCCGCGCGGCCACCAGAGATAAACGCCGGTAAGGATCATCACGATCGCCCAGCAGGCGGCGATCTCGACCAGATAGCTGCCGACCGCCCCGGCGAGCAATTCGCCGTGGAGGTGAAAGATCACCCGCATCGGGCGCGTCTCCTCGGTCGCGACCTTGAGCACGGCGAGGCTATGCGGATCGACGTAGACCCGTTTGTCGGCGCCATGATCGGCGACGAGGATGCGGACGGCCTGATCGTCGCGCTCCGGCAGCACATATTTGCGCAGCGTCGACCCCGGCACCGCGCGGCGCGCGGCGGCGACCTGCGCGTCGGGTGACGCCACCGGGCCGTCGGTCGCGAGATGGTCATAGGGTCGGTCGAGCCACGCCTCGATCTGCGGGCGCCACAGATAGATCGAGCCGGTGAGCGCGAGCCAGATGACGAACGGGATGCAGAACAGCCCGGCATAGAAATGCCAGCGCCATACCGCATTGTACCAGCGGGTCCCGGGGGCGTGGACGCTCATAGCTTCACCCCCGCTTCGATCATGAAGGTGCGCTGCGGATAGGGGTGATAGACCCAGGCACGATCGTTGGTGAGATTGTTGACCCCGGCCGAGAGCCGGAAATGGTCGTTGATGTCGACATTGGCCTTTAGGTCCAGGGCGAAGAGTTCGGAGGTGTAGCCGTAATCGTCACCGCGATAGAGGCCGTCGAGATCGGTGTTGGGACGGCTGGCGTAGCGCACCCCGACCACCGCCTGAAGCGCGGGAGTCATGCGATAGCGCAAATTGCCGTTGAGCCGCCACCGCGGGATGCGCGGAAATTGCACACCTTCGGATGCGCGGTCGGACGGGTTGCTGACCGTGATCGCATCGATCCACGCGCCATTGCCGTCGATATCCATCCCGCGGACTGGCCAGTCGCGCGTCTCGGCGATCAGCTCGAGGCCATATTGACGCGTCAGATCGATATTCTTGTAGCTGGAGGTCGACACCCCGTTCTGGTTGAAGCCGACGAACTGGAAGATCGTGTTGCGGACGCGCTGATAGAAAGCGCTGCCGGTCAAGGTCACCGGGCCGAAGCGATGGCGCAGCAGCAGATTGGCGTCCTTGCTCCGTTCCGGCTTGAGGTTCGGATCGAAGCTGTTGGGATTGAAGCTGCCGTCGCCGTTGAGCGAGCCTTGGAACAGCTCGCCGACCGTCGGGAAGCGCGTCGCCATCGCGAGGCTGAGCTCGGCGATCCACTCGCCCGCGAAGACATGCCGCAAAGCGATCTTCGGGCTCCACGCATCGTCGCTGCGGCTGGCGTAAAGCTGCGTCACCGGCAGTCCGGTGAGCGGCCCGGCCTTGGCGATCGCCGTGATGCCGCCGTCATAGGCGCGCCACCGGTCGTAGCGGACGCCCAATGTCAGCCGGGTCGCATCGTCGAGCGCGATCGCATCTTCGGCGAAGCCGCCGATCATGTTGCTGCGCCCGAAGGTGCGGGTGCTGAGCCTTGGGGCGGTGCCGGTGCGCCAGTTGGTCGTCGCGAACACGCTCTGGTCGGTCTCGTAGCGATTGCCGTCGACGCCGAAGGCGATCGCGTGCCGCCCGATCGTGCGCGTGGCGATGAGATCGCCGGTGTACCAGCCGGTCGGCCCCTGATGCGTCCACTGGCCCGCGCCGTCCGTCAGCCCGGCGGCATAGCCGTTGGACTGGTAAGTGTCCTGCCGCGCGAAACGCAGCGTCGAGATGTTGAGCCGTACGTCGAACCCGGCGACCGGCGCCGCAATCTTCCCGCCGAGCAGATATTCGTTCTTGTAGGCCAGCCCCTGGCGGAAGCTGCTCGCGGCATTGAGCGTGTAGCCGTGCCCGCCGAAGCTGACGAGCCCGGTGGCGTCGCCGTAGAACGGCCGGCCCGCCGCATCGGTGATATAGCTTCTCGGGTTGAGCGTCTTTTCCTCGTTCCACCAATAAGCGAACAGCAATTCGCCGTGGACCGCGCCGGCGTCGTAACGCAGCTCGGCGCGCGCCTGATCCTGCCGGCTGTGCGTCAGCGAATAATCGCCGACCACCGGGGTCACCACCTTGGTGCCCGTCACCGGCATCAGCTTGGGGTCCACGACCGCGCCGCCGATCGGCGTGCCGGCCGACGGGTCGTTATAGGCCGATGCCGAATAGCCGAGCTGGTAGAATTGCATCGGCTGGCCCTGGTTGATCAGCCGCCGCGCGGAGACGCGCACGCCCCAGGCGCTGTCCTTGGGCTTCCACGCGAAGCCGCCCTCGGCCGACCAGCCCCACAGATCCTCGCGCGTCTTGAACTGATCATAGGGCTGGAAGAAATTCTGGAGGTTGACGAACAGCTCGGTCTTGTCGGGCGGGCGCGTCGTGATGTTGACGATCCCGCCCATCGAATTGCCGCCGTAACGGGCGGAATAAGGCCCGTAGACGATATCGAACTGCTGCACCTCATTGGGGCTGACGACGCCCCAGGCGGGCGGGAAATTGAACGAATTGCCGAGGAAGTTCGAGATCACGAACCCGTCGACCATCGCCAGCGTCCGCGCCGATTGCGTGCTGTGGGTGCCGCGGAAGCCCGGCACGGCATTATTGTCGCCGATGAACCGCGTGCGCACGAAGAAATCGGGCGCATATTTCATCAGATCCTCGACATTGGCGGCGTTGACCCCGGCGAATTGCTCGTCGCCGAGGCTGACCGACAGGCCGCGCGGCTCGATCGAGATCGGTTTCTGCGTCTGGCCGACGACAAGGATATCGTTGGCCGGGGCGGCATCGGCGGTCTGGGCATGCGCGGGGGCGACGAACACCCACGGCACGAGCGGCGCGCAGGCGAGCGCGCAAGTAAAACGAGACATGATAACCCTCTGATTTCGCGCAAAGAAAAACCGTCCGAAGCCGAGGCCCGGAACGGTATTTGCTCAGCGGATCGAGGGTGGTCCGGTGGAGGGCGGCGGCGGCGCGGCAAGGCCGCGGCCGATCGCAACCGCCAGGATCGCGCGAGGTAGCGAGGTCGCTGTTGCCGGCGCGGAGAGATCGAGGATCGGCGCCGACGGTCCGTCCAGCGCGACGGTCAGCCCGGAGAAGGTGCAGGGGTGGTCGTTGGCGCTTTTATCCGGCTTGTCCGACCCGGGATGCATCGCCTTGAGCGCGGCGGCGAGCACCGGCGACGCCGCCATCTCGACCGGGCCGGTCCCGCTGCAGATCGACATCTGCCACCCGCGGTCGGTTTCGACCGGCATCCAGCCTTGCGGGATCAGCACGCGCGCCAACAGGGCGCAGGCGATGATCGCCAGCATCCCGATCCGCGTTGATGCGCGTGCCGTGCGGAACCGTGCCGCCATGCGCGTGCCGATGAAGCAAAAGGCGGCGGGACTCAAGGCGTTCGATCACCGCGCCGGCGAGTGCGTCCAGCCGCGGGGGAGGGGGCCCGTAAATCTCTTGTGCTCCCGCGAAGGCGAGGACCCAAGGAGGGGAGACGACCACCCGGCCAGCGCCGGGGGGAAGGGGAAGCAACCTAACGCGCGATACCCTTCTCCTCGAGATCGTGGATCGGGTTCACTGCTCAGCCCTGCGCCAGCGGCGCGAGATATTCCGCGTCGGTCACCTTCTCCATCCAGGTCACCGGCGAGCCGTCGACCGATTCCTGGATGGCGATGTGGGTCATGCCCTCATGCGGGGTCGCGCCGTGCCAATGCTTGTGCTCGGCCGGGCACCACAGCACGTCGCCGGCGCGAAATTCGAGCTTCGGGCCGCCCTCGATCTGCGTCCAGCCGACGCCTTCGGTGACGATCAGCGTCTGCCCCGCGGGGTGCGAATGCCACGCGGTACGCGCGCCGGGCTCGAAGTGAACGATCGCGCCGCCGACGCGCGACGGTGCGGGGCGCTGGAATTGGCCGGTGATCGTGACCTTGCCGGTGAAATAGTCCGAGGGCCCGTCGACGGTCTTGAGCTCTGCTTTCCGGGTGATGTCCATCGCGATCGTTCCTTTCTGCATCGGGGCAGCGACCGAACGAATTTAAGCCGTCGAGGGCGCGCGGATTAGCGCCCTCGCGCGCAATGAACTGATGAGCTTGCCTCAACAAAGTGGTAACAAGCGCCATGCAGCTCAACCGAACCGATCTCGCGGATTTCCTCTATTTCCTCGCGATCGCCCGGCATCGCAGCTTCCGGCGTGCCGCGCTGGAGATGGGCGTCACGACCTCGGCGCTGAGCCATGCGATGACCGCGCTCGAAGCGCGGCGCGGCGTGCGATTGTTGAACAGGACCACGAGGAGCGTGACGCTGACCGCGGCGGGCGAGGAACTGCGCGCCTCGATCGAGCGGCCGCTGGAGGCGGTGGGGGAGGCGGCGGAGAACCTCAACCGGTTCCGCGATACGCCCGCGGGGCGCGTACGGATCAATGTCCTCGGCGATGCGGTGCCGCTGCTGCTCGATCCGGTGATGCCGGTGTTCGTCGCGCGCTATCCCGAGGTGGAGGTGGACATCAGCGTCAGCAACCGGCTGATCGACGTCATCGCCGGCGGCTTCGACGCCGGTATCCGGTACGGTGGCACCGTGCCCGAGGACATGATCGCGCAGCGGCTTTCGCCCAACATCCGCTGGGTCGCGGCGGCGTCGCCCGATTATCTCGCGCGCTTCGGCACGCCGGCGACGCCGCAGGACCTGCACGCGCACCGCTGCATCGGCATCCGGCTCGGCAACGACCAGCTCTATCATTGGGAATTCGAGCGCGGCGAGGAGGCCGTCACGATCGCGGCACCCGGCCCGCTGACCGTCGACGAAAGCCCCGCTGCGATCGGTTTCGGCGTCAGCGGGATCGGCATCATCTATGGCGCGGAACCGGTTCTCGCGCGTTATCTCGACAGCGGCGCCCTGCGGATCGTGCTCGGCGACTGGGCGCCGATCGGCGGCGGTTTCCATGTTTATTATCCGGGGCGCCGGCAGGTGCCGACCGCGCTGCGTCTGCTGGTCGATCTCATCCGCGAGATGCGGCCGCTGGGCCGCGATATCAGGAAGGAAGAAGCTCGCGTTTCAGCAGCGGCTCCAGCCAGTCGATGAAGACTTCCAGGCGCCGCGTCACATTGTGACGATGGGGATAGAGCAGGGTGATCGTCATCGGCTCGGCGCGGTGCGCCGGCATGACCTCGACGAGATCCCCGGCGGCCAGATGATCCTTCACGTCATAGGCCGGGATCTGGATCAGCCCGAGCCCCGCGAGGCAGCAGGCGATATAGGCCTCGGCGCTGTTGACGATGACATTGCCGGCCAGCGCGCGCGTATGGACACTGCCGTCGTCGCACCATTCCCAATCCTCAATGCGCCCGGTCGATGGAGACGCATAGCGAACCGCGCGGTGGCCGCCGAGCTCGTCCGGGTGGAGCGGGGTGCCGAATTCGGCGAGATAGGCCGGGCTGGCGACATTGATCAGCGGCAGGTTCCCGATCGACCGCCCGATCAGGCCGGAATCCGCCAGCGGCCCCACCCGCACCACGCAGTCGATATTCTCCTGGACGAGGTTCACCGCGCGATCGGTCACCCCCAGGCTGATCTCGATATGCGGATAGCGCTGCAGGAAGGCGGGCAGCGCCGGCGCGACGATCAGGCGGCCGATCCGCCCCGGGACGTCGATCCGCAGCAAGCCGCTCGGCCCGGCGACGGTTTCGCGGAACAGCCCCTCGACATCCTCGATCTCGGCGATCACGCGCAGGCAACGTTCGTGAAGCACGATCCCGTCCTGCGTGGGGGTGACGCGCCGCGTCGTCCGGTGGAGCAGCCGCGCGCCGAGCCGTGCCTCCAGTTCCTGGATCGCGGCGGAAACCGAGGAGCGCGGCATCCCGAGCAGATCCGCCGCGCGGGTGAAACTCGCGCATTCGACGACGCGCGCGAAGATGCGGAACAGGTCGATGCGATCCATCGGAACAGCCTATTGTTCGTTCGCCATGACATGTGATGTCAGAATGGTCGCCTTTATACCACCAATGCCGGCGCTAATCTGGCGGTGACGGAGCCGATCGCGGCTCCCGACCCCATAGGAGGCACGCGCATGACCGACCATAAAATCAACGGCAAAACCATTCTCATCGCTGGGGGCGCCAAGAATCTCGGCGGCCTGATCGCCACGGATCTTGCGGGTCATGGCGCCACGGCGGTCGCGATCCACTATAACAGCGCGTCGACGGCGGCGGACGCCGAGCGCACCGTGGCCGCGATCCGCGCGGCGGGCGCCGAAGCGCACAGCTTTCAGGCGGATCTCACCACCGCGGGGGCGATGGAGCGCCTGTTCGCCGATGCCAAGGCGGCGATGGGCGGCATCGATATCGCCATCAACACGGTCGGCAAGGTCCTCAAAAAGCCGATGATCGAGATATCCGAGGCGGAATATGACGGCATGACCGCGGTCAATTCCAAGACCGCCTTCTTCTTCCTCAAGGAGGCCGGCAAGCACCTCAACGACAATGGCAAGGTGCTGACGGTGGTGACCTCGCTGCTCGGCGCCTAC
Source organism: Sphingomonas lycopersici (assembly GCF_026130605.1). Taxonomy (GTDB): domain Bacteria; phylum Pseudomonadota; class Alphaproteobacteria; order Sphingomonadales; family Sphingomonadaceae; genus Sphingomonas; species Sphingomonas lycopersici. The sequence goes on from NZ_JANFAU010000019.1 coordinate 54,230, forward strand.
ACCCCTTTCTATGCCGCTTATGCGGGGACCAAGGCGCCGGTCGAGCATTTCACCCGCGCCGCTTCGAAGGAATTCGGCGCGCGCGGCATTTCGGTGACGGCGATCGGCCCCGGGCCGATGGACACGCCCTTCTTCTATCCGGCCGAGGGCGCCGACGCGGTCGCCTACCACAAGACCGCGGCGGCGCTGTCGGCATTCTCGAAGACCGGGCTGACCGATATCGAGGACATCGTTCCCTATATCCGCTTCATGGTCTCCGACGGCTGGTGGATGACCGGGCAGACTATCCTGGTGAACGGCGGCTATACGACCAAATAAGCCGCGCTCGAACCGCCTCCTCGCGCATCGCGCGAGGCGGCGGCAAGCGCCGACGACCGATCGCGATCGGGAACATCACCCGATATCGTGCGTTTCCCGAAACGATCGCGTGAGTCGCATTCCGGCGGCCGCGTCGACGTGAGCGACAGAAGAGCCGACGCCTCCCGCACGAGCGGAGGCAGCCGACCCCGGCGTCCGGCGCGTACTGGCTGGCATGAACCGCACGACCTCAAACGACGGGCCGACCGGTCCGCGCGAAGGGCGCGCCCCGACAGACCGATCAACCGTGCCCCGAGGCCGGTCGACGACCCCGATAGCGCGGAAGTTCGACACGATCTTGAGGAGGTTGTGATGGATAAACGATTCGCAAGCGGGACGGACGCGATCGGTCGGACGCCCGCTGAGCCCGACGAGATCTCGGTCGAGCCCGAAGATGAACCGTTCAACGAACGCGCGACCGACCATTGGCCGGCGATCGGGCTGAAGGCCGGTGCCGCAGCGTTGCTCGGCATCGCGCTGATCGCCTGGCCGGCGATGACGGTTGCCGCATTGGTCGCGGTCTTCGCGGCTTATTGTTTCGCCGATGCGCTCTTCTCGGTCATCCTTGCGACGCATCACGCGCGGATCGGCTCCGGCTGGCTGGCGCTCGGCGCGGTCGGCCTGATCGACGCGATCACCGGCATCGTCGCGCTTGCCCGCCCCGCGGCAACGGTCGACGCATTGCTCACGATGGTCACCGCCTGGGCGATCATCGTCGGGCTGGCGACGATATTCGGCGCAGGGCAGCTCAGGCCGGATCATGGACGCGGCTGGCTGATCGGCAGCGGGCTGGCCATCTTCTTCGCCGGCGTTCTTCTCGGCATCGGCCCGGCGCTGGGTTTCGAGGTGGTCAAATCGTTCCTCGCCGTCGGGCTGCTCGTGTCCGGCGCCTTTCTGTTCGCGCTGGCCTATCAGCTGCGTCTGCATCGGGGCGATCATCACCACGCGCAACGCCCGGCGTGGCGCGCGGCGACGAGCCACGGCGAGTGGCGATGACGGTTGCGGCGGGGCTGCGCGGGTAGTTGATGGATACGTGGCGGACGATGAGCCGGCCGAGCTCGCTTCAATGGCGCTCGGTGAATTGTGCTGTCTGCTGGATGTTCTGGTGCGCTTACAGGACTCGACTTTGGCCGATAAAATATTGATATTTCTGAAGCTTAAGACGCCGCAAAAAACCGTGGTCCCACCCTGGTCCACTGCAAAAATCGGTCGGTTTTCGGCATCGAACCCGCGACAGAGTGGCCGATTCGAGCTGGCCTCGGTGCCGATTCGAAGGGGCGAATTCCGACGTTTTTGGCTAAGAGCGTAGAGTTCGTTTTTGCCGCCTCGTTTGTGGAAGCCGCCGATCATCAGGAGGGTGACAAACCTCTCCATCCGGTGGTTATGCTTCGTCCACCGGCTTATCTCGCCGCGCGAGAGTGGCGCTCTCCGCCTTGAGCGGGCGTGAGACCGGACAAACTTCCTGCACGAAGCCATGCAGCGTGTTGGCCAGATTGTCGGGGACCAGCCGATAGAAGACATACTGGCCGCGCTTCTCGCTTGCCACCAGGCCGGCCGCCTCCAGAATTGCCAGGTGCTGCGAGACCGCCGGCTTCGACATTTCAAAGCGCGCGGCGATCTCGCCCGCATTCAGTTCGGCGTGCGCCAGATAGGCAAGAATCTTCCGCCGGTTGACCGAGGACAAGGCTTCAAACACGCGCTGCATGCGTCCCATTTAAGGAATAAGCTAACCACTTGACAAGAGGGGAAGGTATTTAAGAAATAAGTTTATCGCTTTCAGGAGAGTCGCGATGGCCGAGATGCACGATCCACACGCCGTCAATTCGCTGGTCGCCATAGCCGGCGCCAGCTCGGTCGAGGGGCGCGTGCGATGGGATCCCGTCCACTCGCTCTGGAATGGCGGCATGATGCTCGCGGCGCTGATCCTCTGCCCGCTGACCGCGACACCGGGGGCGGTGATCGTCTTCGCCCTCACCACAGGCGCGGGCCTGCTGCTGGGGCATAGCGTCGGCTTCCACCGGCGCCTTATCCACCGCAGCTTCGAATGCCCGCGCGCGGTCGAATATATCCTGGTCTGGTTTGGCGCGGC
>NZ_JANFAU010000001.1 GCF_026130605.1 Sphingomonas lycopersici
ATGGCACCCTTCAAAGCCTTCGCCGGCGAGACCGGCCCGCTCCGCTACGCGCTCGCGGCGTCATTGCTCCTGCTGGCGCAACCCCTTTCAGTGATGTTGATATTTCACATTGCGGGCTGGCCGCTGGCAAATGACGCAAGCTTCTGGTTCTTGCCGCTCCGTCGCCTCGCACTCGTGCGCACACTGTCGGCGACGCAGGCAGCAATCGCCTTCGCGCTCGGCCTGACTGTTACCGGAACGTTGGCCGTTCTCTCGTTTCGCCGGGCTCAATGGTCCCGCGTCGGATATGTCTTCGCGGCGCTGACGATCGTGCCCGGCGTGCAGATTGTCGCGGCGGCCATCCTCGCCTTGCTGCCGCGCAACGAAGTCCAGCCTGATCCCAAATCCGGCTTCGCGATCGCCCATATCATCCAGGGCCTCGTCGCGGGCGTCGCGATCATCGTGCTGGCCGTGCTGGTTTCGGCGCTGAGCTTCGGCGCCTATGGCTGGAGCCTGTTCGTGATGACCCCGCTTCTGGTCGGGGTCACGACTGGCTATCTTGCCAATCGGCGGCATGAACTGAGCGCGGGTTCAACTGCAATGATCGTGCTGGCCGCGGCTGTGCTGGGAACCGCGTCGCTCATCCTGTTCGCGCTTGAGGGGCTGGTCTGCATCCTGATGGCCTCGCCGCTCGGCGTGCTCGCCGCGCTCCTTGGCGGCGCGATAGGGCGAGCGGCCGCCAGAGCCGGCCAGTCCGGCAACAGGCCGCTGTTGGGCCTTGCTCTTCTTCCCGGACTTTTTGCGCTGGAGGGTGCGATGCCGCCCTCGGTGCCGATCGAAACCCACGCCGCGATCGACATCGCCGCGCCGCCGTCCGCGGTGTGGGCCGCCTTGATCGACGCTGCTCCCATCACGGGCGGTCCCGGCCTGGTCGGCGTTACCGGCCTTGCCTATCCCGTCCGTGGTCGCCTGCTCGGCACCGGTGTTGGCGCAATCCGGCTGGGCGACTTCTCGACGGGCACCGCGCGCGAGCAGGTGGTCGAATGGCAGCCGGATCATCGGCTTGCTTTCAGGGTCCTTCATCAACCGCCCGCGATGGAAGAGATGAGCCCCTATCGCCACGTCCATGCGCCGCATGTGAACGGCTACTTCACCACAGGAGAGACGCGCTTCTCGCTAATCGCGCTTGCCGGCCGGCGCACGCGGCTTGTTGTCGCTGCCGCCCATCGCCTGCGGATCGATCCGGCGCTCTACTGGGAGCCGCTGGCGCGGCTGGCGATAAGGCTCAACGTGTCGCGGGTGCTCGATGACATTCGCGTCAAGGCAGAGCTTTCGCCATTGCGCGGCCATCGTAAAGCCGCCGGATATTCGTGACCGGACCTGGGTGGCTGCACGATTTCAGAAAGGCGGCTCAGCGGTCAACGGCTCAAGAAAGCGGCCAGACGCCTGTCGGGTAAGCTGCCCGGCCGTTGTCGCCCCAATGACGGCCATTCGTGAAATCGATTGGCTTGCCCCGAACCAGCCGTTCGTTCAAGTTCGCGGGATGAGGCAATATGCGAAACTCACTCGTACAATTATCGGGCCATTGCTGGCAGTTGTGATCCTTGTCGCGGTTTTCGGTGGGATTGCTCTGCTCGCATTGAGCGATGTGTAGGCGTGCGCAAAATTAGACCATTTGCCCTAGGAGTCGGCGTCTTTGCGAGCGGCATTGTCCTCGGGCTTGCTGCCGCGCTTTACTGGACCACGGCGCGACCTCCGTCGTCTCTTACCAAGGACTTACCCGGCGGTTGGAACGACGCTTCTTCTCAGTTCGACGCGCGCATTCGAAGACGTTTTCCCATTGGCACTTCCGCCCAAAAGCTGATCGATGGGCTCGGGGCGGAGGGCTTTCAACCTACGTGGTTCGAGGCGGCCGGCGAATATGGAGCAAAGCGTGACGAGGGCAGCTTCGTCTGCAAGGTCGCCGCGCGAGTATTTTGGCGGCTGGATCAAAATGGTGTGGTGTCGGCTATTCGTGGAACCTACCATGAGGAAGGCTGTCTCTAGCTCTTTCGAAAGAGTCGTCTGCTTCTGGCTGGCCGCTGCCCGTAAGCCGCCAGGCCACAAACACCCAGACCAAGCCGCTCGCGGGCATAAAACTGGTCGCCAGTACCAGACGGGCGGGTTCACGAGGCGCTTGAGGATGACACTGCTGACCGCGGTCCTGACAGTTGAGCGGACGTGAATGTCGCGGCGGCAAGCGCGGTTTCTCGAACGCGTCGCGCGGCATTGGTTAGATCTCGAATAAGTTCCTGCGTGACGCCGATCCTTCATCGAGCCGACCGCAAACTGTCACCCGCCAGAATTACGAGGCACGCGCGACTCGTTATTCACTTAGGAGGCAGTCTTGATCCCGCAACGCGCGTTACGCTCGGCTTGGTTCGTCCGTCATCGATGGCAGAGGGGCGCGGCGCTTGCGCTGGTGCTCACCGCCGCCGCCGCGCCCGCCGCGGCGGCAGTAGCCGATCCCGCGCCGCCCCCTGCCCCGCCCCTCGCTCCCGATCCGGCGCTGGCGGACGGCGGCGATCAGGTCGTCGTCACTGCACGCAAGACGAGCGAGAAATTGCAGGACGTGCCGGTCGCGATCACCGCGATCAGCGGCGCCGATCTCGCGCGCAACGATCACGTCCGGCTGGAGGATTTGAACCAGCTCGTCCCCAGCGCCAATGTCGTCGTCACCAACGGGCATCAGACGAGCATTTCAATCCGCGGCGTGGGCAACAATCCGGGCAGCGACGGGCTGGAGAATAGCGCCGGTGTGTTCCTCGACGGCGTCTATCTCGGACGGCCGGGGATGGCTGCGACCGACCTGATCGATATCAAGCAGATCGAGGTATTGCGCGGGCCGCAGGGCACGCTGTTCGGCAAGAACACCACCGCGGGCCTCGTCAACATCACCACCGAATTGCCGAGCTTCACCACCGAATTCAAAGGCCAGGCGAGCTACGGCAATTTCAATTATCAGCAATATCAGGCATCGTTGAGCGGGCCGGTCAGCGATACTCTGGCGGTGCGCGTCACCGGTTATCGCACAACGCGCGACGGTATCGTCGACAATATCACGACGGGCAGGAAAACCAGCGACCTCGGCCGCGCCGGCGCGCGGGTGCAATTCCTGTGGAAGCCGACGAGCAACCTCTCTGTCCGCCTGATCGGCGAATATGGCAGCGAGCAGCAGAGCAGCGGCGCCGTCTCGATCATCCCGACCTGGGGGATCACCCCCAATCTCATCAAGGCCAAGCTCGCCGCGACCGGCGGGACGATCGCGGTCGATCCGCGCGGCCGCACCACCGCGGTCGACGGCCCGACCGATACCGGCACGCGGCAGGGTGCCGGATCGGCGCAGATCGACTGGGAATTGGGCGGCGGCTTCAAGCTGACCTCGATCACCGCGTTCCGTTACTGGCAATATGATTCCAATTCGGACACCGAAGGCAGCAGCGCCGACGTAATGTACGGCGGCTACCATATTCAGGATCGCCAGTGGACCGAGGAGCTTCGCCTTGCCCTGCCGCGGATCGGGCGGGTCGATGCAGTGGTCGGCTTTTATTATTTCAATCAATATGTCGAGACCAACCAGCACTTGAATTACGGCAAGGATGCGGCGGCGTGGCTCTCGGGCATCCCCAACGCGTTGCTGCCGGTCTATGCGCAATATTCGCCCGCGCTGGCGGGGTTACTCGCCTATAACCGGACGCGGTGGAACACCTATGCCGACCCGCTGACCCACAGCATCGCGGCGTTCGGGCAGGCGAACTGGCATGTCACCCCGATGTGGAACATCACCGCCGGCATCCGCCAGACGCACGAGACGAAGCGCGAGCAGGTCTATCGCCCGACGCCGGTAAGCAGCGTCACCGGTCTGCCGGTCGCGGCGCTCGCCGGTCAGGCGGCAGGGCCGATCCGCGCCGAAATCTCCAATTCGGCGCCGTCGTTCCTGATCAGCAGCGACTATCATCCGACCCCGGGGCTGATGCTCTATGCGCTGGTGTCGCGCGGGCAGAAGGCGGGCGGGCTCAACACCACCTTGCCGCCGAGCGGGCTCGGTGCCGATGCGCTCAAGGTCGAGCCCGAGGTCGCAACCAATTACGAAGCCGGCATCAAGAGCGACCTGTTCGCGCATCGTGTCCAGCTCAACCTCAGCCTGTTCCGCACCGATATCCGCAATTATCAGGCGAACGTGCTGCAGGAGGTGAACGGCCAGGTCGTCCAGCTCCTCACCAACGCCGGCGCGGCGCGGACGCAGGGCGTCGAGGCGGAAGCGACCTTGCAGCCGGTGACCGGGCTCTCGCTCCACGGCTATGCCGCCTATAATGACGCGACCTATCGCTCGTATCGCAACGGCCCCTGCCCGATCGGCGTCGCTGCGCCGACCTGCGACCTTTCGGGCAAGCCGATCGCCGGCGCGCCGAAATGGACGCTCGGCGCGAACGGGTCATACGAGCACGATATCGGGGGGCGGCTCATCGGCTATGCCTCGGCCGAATATTCATGGCGCTCGCATTTCTACGGCTCGCTCGACGATTCACCGATGACGCTGACCGGCGGCTATGGCCTGCTCAACCTGCGGCTCGGCATCCGTTCGAAGGATCGTCTGTGGGATCTTTCGGTGTGGGGTCGCAACGTCACCAACGCCGCTTATGCCACCAATTACTTCAATTACGGCTCGGTGCTGCCCGGCACCTATGTTGCCTTTTTCGGCGACCCCGCGACCTACGGCGCCACGTTGCGCTTCAATTTCTGACGGAGACCGATCCCATGAAACGCACTCTTGCCCTGCTCGCCGCGACCGCCTTGTTTTCCGCTCCGGCGGTGGCGAAGGAAACCAGTTTCACGATCGCCGCGATCCCCGACACGCAGAATTACATCGATTATACCCACCAGACCGCCGAGGGCTTCAAGTTCGATGCGAACGCGATGTTCCTCGAACAGATGCGGTTCATCGCCGATCACGCCAGGTCGAACGGCGGCGATATCGCCTTCGTCACTGCATTGGGCGACGTGTGGCAGCATCAGACCAAGCATATCGACCCCGAGCATGAAGCGCGCGGGTTCAAATGGGTGCCCAATCCGATCATGGACACGATGTTCGCCCCGACGCAGAAGGTGACGACGGTGGAAATCCCCACCGCGCGCAAGGGCTATGAGCTGATCGCCGGCAAGGTGCCGCTATCGGTCGTGCCGGGCAATCACGACCACGACGCGATGTGGACCGACGCCAACCACCCCGCCGCGCCGGTGTTCAAGGACATGTCGAGCCTCGGCATGCTCCACGCCGGCGGGCTCGACAATTTCCGCTCGCTGTTCGGCGCGGATCAGCCCTTGTTCAAGGGCAGGCCCTGGTATGTCGCGAGCCACGACGGCGGTGCGGACAGCGCGCAGATCTTCACCGCCGGCGGCTATACCTTCCTTCACATCGGCTTGCGTTTCGACGCGCCCAATGCCTCGCTCGAATGGGCGGCGAAGGTGATCGCCGAGCACCCCGGCCTCCCGACGATCATCTCGACCCACGATTATCTCACCAACGACGGCGAGCGCGTGCCCAATCCGATCATCGACAATCACGCGGTCGATCCCGATGACAACACCCCGCAGATGATGTGGGACAAGCTCATCAGCCAGCACGATCAGGTCTTCCTCGTGCTATGCGGGCATGAACACGGCCAGGCGCTGCGCGTCGACGACAATCGCGCGGGCAACAAGGTGTGGCAGGTGCTCGCCGACTATCAGGATCGTCGCCAGACCGCGATCGACGCCGGCGCGAAGCTCCAGCGGGGTGAAGGGATCGGCGACGGCTGGATGCGGCTGATGAAGTTCGAGATGGCCGGCGATACCCCCAGGATCCACGTCCAGACCTATTCGACGCATTACAAGCAGCAGAGCAAGGACACGCCGCAATATGCCGCGTGGTACAAGGCCGCCGAGAAGCCCAGGCTCAGCGACGAGCAATTTCACGGTCAGGACGATTATACGATCGAGCTGACCGGCTTCCGCAAGCGCTTCGGCCCCGGCCGCTGACGCTTTCGATTTGACCAGCGCGGCCCCGGGCGGGAGGATCGGCCGGGGCTGCGAATGATAAAGGGAGACGATGGAGAGAGAGGGTGCAACGCGAGGCCGGGGTCGCCCGCGCCTTGCCGCGATCGACGACGCGATCCACGCCGCGACCTGGGACGTGATCGCGCGCGCCGGCTATACCGGGCTGACATTCGAGGCGGTGGCGGAGGCGGCGGGATGCACCCGCATGTCGCTCTATCGCAGGTTCTCATCCAAGGCCGAGCTGGTCGGCGCGACGATGTTCGCGATGTCGCGCGCGGTCGAGCCGGTCATCCCCGACGATATCGCCCCGCTCGATGCGCTGATGATGCACGCGCAGGCGACCGTCGACTATCTCTCGGGCGATCGCGGCACGGCGATCCTCAGCCTGATCTCCGCCAGCGCGCGTTCACCTGAATTGCGTGCGATTAGCGAGGAATATGAGCGCGGCGAACGCGAATATTTCCTGGAGCTGTTCCGTGAGATGTTCCCAGACGCGGACGAGGAACGGCGGCACTTCGCATTCGATTCCTATATCGGGCTGATGCTGCAGCATGTCGTCATCCGCCGCACGCCGATCACGCCGGAGAAGCTGCGCATCATCATCGACAGCGTGTTGAAATTGCTCGCGCCTGCCTGAGCGGCCGTCAGCTTGATCCAAGCGCCTGCGCGACCTGCATCGGATCGAAACAGGGCCGCTCGCAGATGACCTTGTCGCCGCCCGGCGGGAATTCGAATGACGCAGTGAATCGGATTCCAACCCTGTCCCTTAACGCTCGTTGAGTTCGCGGGATTATTTGCGCCGATCGGCGTCCAATGTCGAGGCCGGTTCACAGCGATCGCCGACACGGTTGGTTCTAGAGGCTATTATGAACCGGCGACGATATCGGCGGCCTGCTTCATCACGATGGGCATCGGACGCCGGTCGAAAAGCCATTGCGCGATCAGCTCGGAGCGAACCTTGCGACATCGGGCTTCGGTTCCGATCCCAACCGCGCCGCGGCATTTATCCCTGGCAACGACGCGCCGCCCGAGCTTTTCCTTGGACTCAGTGCCGCAACGCTTACGGCCGACGGGGTGGCGACGCACCGCCAGCCGACCGTTGCCCGCCTGAAGGGTCTGATCCGGTCGAGGCGGGCGATACCAAAAAGGTTGGGATCCCAAGAGCAATGATCTTGGACCTCGCCAGCCGGAGTTTTTAATCAAGTCCAAGCAGCGGCGATTATCTTGCTCAGCTTCCGCAAGAACGCCCTGTCACGGTTCGCGCCTCTTCTTCTCCATTTCGGAAGGCGCGGACCGGCCATTTTTAGATCGAGGCTTGCGCCCGAACGTCCCTCCCCGGGGCGATGGCGGGAGCATGCGGAAAGGACTGGTGATGAACCGCCTTGTTATTCGGCGAACCGATGGCGAACAACACGGCGCGACCGTGGTGCCTCGCGAGGCCGGACGCTGCACACAATTGTCGCTCGGTCGCCTGCTCCGCCGGGCGAACCGTATCGTGCAGTCGACGGTCGAGGCCCGCTTCGGGGCGGCCGACCTCAACTTCACGCAATGGATCGTTCTGGATCTCATCGAGGGTGCCGGGTCGCTAACGGTCAGCGATCTTGCCGTGTCGATGGAGATTACTTCGGGCGCGCTCAGCCGGGTCGTGGACGGCCTTGTCGCCCGTGGCCTCGTCGAGCGGCATCGCGGCATGATCGACCGCCGGGTGGTGGTGCTTCACCTCACCGAAGCGGGATATGCCAAATTCGAGGCGATCCAGCCGCTTGCAGCGCTGCGCTGGGAGGAGGTTCTGACCACCCTTTCCGCTGAGCAAGCTCGGCGCCTCTGCGAACTCCTCGGCAAATCCGTGGAATCGGCGGAGCGCACTGCCGCTGCCACCCGCCATCGTTCATTCCCAAGGATCTAGCCTTGGGTTGGTGGGGCGCCATTTCAATGCTGATTCACAGTCCTGATCCGCGCCGATCAGGATCCCAAAAATCCCCGGGTTCTTGGGAGGTAGCGATCATTCACGGCGAAATCCTGAGGGTCCCCATTTCCGCGCCGGCCCATACATGTCGATGCGGTACTCAAATTGGGTCCCATGCTGCGAGTTTTGCTGATGGGCACGGTGACAGCGTCAAAGATGCCGCCGTTGGGTTTCAATCGTGCCTGGACGAGCGTCAGCGGATTTCCGCGAGCGCTTGTCGCAGCATCATTGGCGTCACGATCGCCGCCAACATCGCACCAAAGGCCGCTTTGAACAGCAACGTCCCAGCAAAATTCAGTCCGGCGGGAGCGTACAGCCAAAGCAGCAAAGCGCACAGCGACGCCCCCAGCAACGACGCCACGACCGCAACACAGATCGCACGTGTTGCCAGCGATCGCGGCCAAAGCGCGCGCGGCAGGACGATCGCCGCGATCGCGCCCGCGGCGACCCGCCGGCGCGTCAACAGCGTTGGCACGATCGTGCTCATCAGCGCGATCATGAAACTTTGCGGAACGGCGTCGCGCACCAGCCGGGGCAAGGCGATATGCGCCTCGCCGCCAAAGGCTAGAAAGACGAAAGCGACGCTGATCGCGGCATTGATCGCAACGCTGATCGCGGTTTCCAGAATGATATAGCGCCGCATCGCCGCCATCTCCGTCAGAAACGCTCGAGGTCGCTGGCGATGGTCGCCGGCCCGTCGAACCCGCGATGGATGGCGGCGAGATAACCCGCCTCCGCCGCGGGCGTGGAAGTCCCCACGAAATGCGTGACGACGACCCGCTTGACACCCGCACGGGCTGCAAGCTCACCGACCTGATCCGGGGTCAGGTGATGCGTGCTGAGATGCTGGACCATGCCGGCAAGCGCGCCCGCGGGCATGTCCGGCGCGTTGCGCCGGACATTGGCGACGGTGGCGTCGACGTCGATCATTTCGCTGACCAGCAGATCCGCACAGCGCGCGAGCTGTTCGACTGCGCTGCTCGGGCCGGTATCGCCGGTATAGACGATCGAGCGACCTGCGGTGTCGAAACGGAACGACAGCGATCGGTAGCGCACATCCTCGGCGCTGCCCGGCGCGAAGCTGTAATGCGTATTCTGCGCCGCCTTCACCGTCATCGCATCGACCCGGATCGTCTCGCCGCCGCCCAGCTCGATCACCTTCACCGTCGTTTCGGGGGCCACGCTGCGCTGGCCGGGGATGCCATAGCTCGCCTCGGCGGCTGGCTGCATCGAGGCGATCAGCCCGTCGACCATGCGCTTCGTGCCCGGCGGCCCGTAAATGGTGACGAGGCTGCTGCCCCCCGCCTGATAACGCAGCCCGAGAAACCCGGCTAGGCCGCCGGTATGGTCGAAATGCAGATGGCTCAGGAAGACGGTATCGACCGCCAGCAAAGATATCCCTGCCCGCGCCAGTTGATCGGCGACGCCATCACCCGCATCGACCAGATAGGGCCGGCTGTGATCAATGAGCACATTGGACGGCTGGTGGCGCGTCGGGCTGGGAATCGGCCCGCCCATCGTCCCCAAAGTAACGAAGCTTGCGCTGCGCGCGGATTGCGCCGCGCAGGGGCCGACGCCCCCGGCAAGCAGCAATGCCGCGACCGGCAGAAAACGGATTGCGCTGATCATCGTTCCGCCCGCCTTAGAATTTCACGCCCGCGCGAATGCCATAAGTCCGCGGCGGGCGGAGCTGATTGTAGAAGGTGCCGGCCTTGGCCGGGCTTTGATTGGTGTTGGAGAAAACCAGCTTGTCCTCGATATTGCTGACGAAGCCGGTCAGGCTGAACGCGCCCGAGGCGGTTTCATAGCTGATGTGCGCGTTCGACATCATATAGCCCTTCTGCCGGCCGACCTCGACGAAATCGATCGACAGATAGCGCGAGGATTCGACGCGGGTATCGGCGCCGACCCTGATCTTGCCGCTCTTACCCATGTCGAATGTATGTTCATAGGCGGCATTGAGCGCCCAGCGCGGTGCATTGACCAAGGGTCGCCCTGAGCAATTGACGTTGTAGATCTTCGCAGCGGGAGTCGCGCCGGTCAGCGCGGTGACGGTCGCAGGACAGCCGACCACTGGGGCGACCCCGGTCACCGAATAGAATTGATAGTTGAGCGTATCATATTTGCTGTGGAGATATTGAAGGTTCGCGGAGAACAGATCGTCGTGCGTCGGCTGGAACAACAGCTCGGCTTCCGCGCCGTAAATCGTCGCCGCACCGGCATTTTCGGTGACGTAGATCGGGCCATAGATCGGCCCTGCCGGTGTGGCCGCCACCTGCGCCGGCGCGAGGTGCGAGATTTGCTGATCCTTATAATCCCAATAGAAGGCCTCGATATTCAGCTGAAGTTTGTTTTCAAGGAACCGGTTCTTCGACCCGATGGTATAAGCGGTGATCAGCTCGGGCCGGGAATAATTGTCGCCGGTCGCCGCATAGAGAATACCCGATTTGAAGCCGGTCGAAACCGATGCATAGAGCAACGAATGCGGTCCGGCGTCATATTCGACTCCCGCCTTCCACGTCGCCCTGTTGAAATCGACGTTGCTGCGCGGATAGGAGACGATATCGGCGATGATCGGCACGAGCGGGAACACATTAGGCACGAAGCCGACGAACGGCAGCGTGTGCGCCTCGGTCACCTGCTGCTTGTTGTCGCTGGTGTAGCGCAGGCCGCCGGTCAATCGGAAAGTGTCGGTCAGCGAATAGGTGAGCTGGCCGAACGCCGCGACGCTGCGGGTGTGCAGTCTTGAATTGATGACCGTGCCGTTGCTGCCCTGATCGTAGCGCTGCCGCGCCAGCACATCCTCGACGAAATAATAAGCGCCGACGACCCAGTTGAGCGGCCCGGACTTGTTGGCGAGCCGCGTCTCGATCGACATCTGATCCGAATTCTCGCGGTCGGCGATCTTGAAGCCCGAGGTATAGCTCAGGAAATCGAGGTCGGTCTTGCGATAGGCGGGGATGACCGTCAGCTCGGCAAAGCCGAGATTGGCGTTGATCGTCGCCGAAGCGCCGAAGAAGTGATTGTTCTGATAGCCGTCGCCCTTGGCGGTGATCTGCGGGACCGGCGCGGTCGGGATGCGCGCGTAATAAGCGGCGAGCACCGCCGGATCGCTCGACCCGAGCCGGTTCTTACCGTCGAGCAGCGGCATGATCGTGCCCCCCGGCCCCTTCCCCCCGACATCGGCATAATCGATCGAAAGCAGCGCATTGAAGCCGCCCCCGGTGTCGAATTTGAGCTGGCCGCGAACCGCCTTGGTATCCTCGTCGTCATAGCCGTCGCTGAAATAACCGTCGTGCTTGGCATATTGGCCGGAAAAGCGGAACGCGGCATTGTCGCCGATCGGTACATTGACCGCACCCGACGCCTTCACCGCATTGTAATTGCCATATTCCGCGGTGGCGTTGCCGCCCAGCACGCCGAGCTGCGGCTTGGCGGTGATCACGTTGAGCGCGCCGCCCGAGGCATTGCGCCCGTAAAGCGTGCCCTGCGGCCCCTTCAACACCTCGATCCGCTCGAGATCGTAGAACAGCCCGGCGGGTGCTGCGGGGCGTGACAGATAGACGCCGTCGAGATTGAACGCGACGCCCTGTTCGGCAAAGGCGTTCGAACCAAAAGTGCCGACCCCGCGCAGATAGATTTGCGTGAAGGCCGCCGCCGGCGCGACCTGGAGCGAGGGCACGACGCGCGTCAGATCGGTCGCCTGGGTGATGCTTTGCTTGACCAGCGCATCGCCCGCGACCGCGCTGACCGCCAGCGCAGCCTTTTGCAGGTTCTCCTCGCGGCGCTGCGCGGTGACAATGATATCCTGAAGCCCCTGCCCGTCGCCTGCAGCGGGCGCCGACGCGCTATCCTGCGCGAACGCCGGCATCGCCGGGGCAAGCGCGATCAACGCCACCGAGGCGGACAAAATGCGAGACGATTTCATGTACTTCCTCCCCTGCCGGCCTGCTCGTAGGATGCGGCCGTCGCTTGTCGTGAGTTATCCTGCGGCGGAAGTTATTATAAGAAAAATCATTTGTTCTGATTGAATATCAATCACCGCATGAATAGCATGCGCCATGCGTTTCAAGGGACTCGATCTCAATCTGCTGATGGCGCTCGACGTGCTCATCGAGGAGCGTAACGTCTCGCGCGCCGCCGAGCGGCTTCATCTTAGCCAGCCGGCGATGAGCGCGGCGTTGCGGCGGCTGCGCGAATATTTCAACGATCCGATTCTCGCCGCGCACGGCAAAAAGATGATCCCGACCGCGCACGCGCTGCGGCTGCGCGCGATGGTCGCCGATCTTTTGACCGGCGTCGAAGAGATGGTTGCCGTCTCGACACGCTTCGATCCCGCGATCTCGCATCGCAGGTTCCGGATCGGCACGTCGGACTATCTGACGACGGTGCTGTTTACCCGTGTTATTCCGCAGATGCAGCGTGTCGCGCCGCGCGTCACCATAGAGCTGATCCAACCGTCCGAGATATTGCTTCCGGCGCTCGATCGGGGCGACCTCGATCTGATCATCACGCCAGCCGAGCATCTTTCTCCCGATCATCCAGCCGAATTATTGTTCGAAGAACGCCATGTGGTCGCCGGCTGGAGCGAAAATCCGCTGGTCCGGGCGCCGCTTGCCGAAGAGGATTTTCTGTCCGCCGGGCATGTTGCGGTCGAGATAGGACGGCTGCGCCCCACGTCATTTGCCGAGACTTTCCTTCGTGCGCTGGGCAAGGAACGGCGGATCGAGGTACTGGTCTCCTCCTTCTCGGTCGCGCCCGAGATGCTGATCGGCACCAACCGGCTGGCGGTGATGCATGAGCGGCTCGCGCGTACCTATGCGGCGCGTATTCCGCTCACTTATGTCGAGATGCCGTTCGACTTCCCGGTCATGCGCGAAATGCTGCAATATAACCGCACGCGCGCCGACGATGCCGGGCTGCGTTGGCTGGTCGAACAGATCAAACAGGCCGCCGACCATACATCGAATTGATGATTTTCTATAAGAACAGTCATTTTTACAGATACAAAATGACGATCTAACCTCATCGCCAACGACCCGATCGATCGGGTGACCTGGCCTTGGGGTGGATGCGTGCAGCAGCTCAATATTCTGGTGATCGGCGGCGGAATCGGCGGCCTCACAGCGGCGATCGCCTTGCGCCGCGCGGGGTTCTCGGTCGACATCATCGAGAAGGACCCTGACTGGTCGGTCTATGGCGTCGGCATCATCCAGCAATCGAATGTTATCCGCGCGATGGCCGATCTCGGACTGATCGAGGATTATATCGGTGCCGGGTTCGGCTTCGATCATGTCGAGGTATTCCTGCCGACCGGCGCGCGCGTCGCGACCGTCCCTTCGCCGCGGCTGGTCGAGGGCTATCCCGCCAATGTCGGGATCGCCCGGCCCGCGCTGCACAAGGTGCTGGGCGACCGCGCGCTGATGGCCGGCGCCGCGATCCGGCTCGGCGTTGTTGCGACGGGGCTCCGGGATGAAGGGACAAATGTCCACGTCCGCTTTTCCGACGGCAGCGAGGGGCGCTACGATATCGTGATCGGCGCGGACGGGCTTTACTCGCAGGTCCGCGAGTCCGTCATCGAACCTGCGCCCAGACCAGCGTTCGTCGGCCAGAGCGTGTGGCGCTACAATTTCGCGCGGCCCGACGATGTCGTCGCGCTCTGCGCTTATGACGGCGCGGTGGGCGTCGGGCTTGTGCCGCTCTCCGAGCGCATGATGTATATGTATGTCACGACACCCGAGCCGGGGAACCCGCGCTATCCGCGCGCCGGGCTGGCCGCGGCGATGCGCAGCAAGCTCGCCGGCCAACCGCCACGCATCGCTGCGCTGGCGGAGCAGATCATCGACGATGCCGCGGTGGTCTACAAGCCGCTCGAATGGATGCTGGTCGAGGGTGACTGGCACAAGGGACGTATCGTCCTCCTCGGCGATGCGATCCACGCGACGACCCCGCATCTCGGGCAGGGGGCCGGCATGGCGATCGAAGACGGCATCGTTCTGGCCGAGGAATTGGCGCGCCACGCCACCCCCGAGGCCGCTTTCGCCGCCTATCGCGCGCGCCGGTTCGATCGCTGCAAATATATCGTCGAGGCATCGAAGGCGATCAGCTTCGGTCAGACCGGCCAGGGGCCCAGGGTCGACCAGGCGCGAGCAACGCATGAGATGTTCGCCGTCAGCGCGCTGGCGATTTGATCGTGTCGCTCACGCTCAATCAGGCACTGCGCATCGCCACCGCCACGCTGGCGGAAGGGCAGCGGCAGAGGTTCGCGCCGCTCTGTGTCGCGGTGCTCGACCCCGGCGCCCGTCCGCTCGCGCTACTGCGCGACGAACGGGCGTCGATCAACCGGCCCGAGATCGCCACCGCCAAGGCCGCAGGGTGCCTTGGCATGGGGGTCGGCGGGCGCGAATTGGCGCGGCGAGCGCAAGCGATGCCGGCGTTCTTCGCAACCCTTGCCGCGATCTTGCCCGACGGTATCGCCCCCGTCCCGGGCGGCGTGCTGATCCGCGACGCTGCGGGCGCGCTGATCGGCGCGGTGGGGGTCAGCGGCGACACGTCCGACAAAGACGAGATCTGCGCGCTCGCCGGCATCGGCGCGGCGGGCCTCACCGCGGACAGCGGACAATGACCGACACGCTCTTCACCAATGTTTGGATCTTCGATGGCACCGGTGCCGCGCGTTTCCCCGGCGAGATCGCGGTCCGCGGTGAGCGGATCGCGGCGGTGGCCCGGGGCGACGATCGGCTCGATCGCGCCGGCCTTGCCGTTGTCGACGGGCATGGCGCGACATTGATGCCCGGCATGGTCGAGGCGCATGCGCATCTCACCTGGCCGAGCTCGGTCGAGCGCGTGATCGACGCGATGAAGCTGCCGCCCGAGGAGCATCTGCTCGTCACCGCGCAAAACGCCCGCATCACGCTCGATCACGGCTTTACCAGCGCATATTCGGCCGGGTCGCTCGGCGAGCGATTCGAGCCGGCGCTGCGCGACATGATCGACGCGGGGCATCTGGCCGGCCCCCGCTTGCGTGCCTCGGCGCTCGAAAAGGGCGCCGAAGGCGTGATGGGCGTGCCGGCCGGGCATGATCCGACACATGATCGCAGCATCACGGGACTGCGCGCCTATGTCGCCGAGATGAAGGCGATCGGCTGCGACACGATCAAATTCCTAATGTCGAGCGACGAAGGCTTCGCTCCCGGCGGATCGCAGGTGCTGATGTATTCCGAGGAGGAAGCGAGCGCGATCGGCGCGGCCGCGCGCGAGGCGGGCATCTGGCTTGCCTGCCACGCGCAGGCTTCGGAGGCGATCAAGCGCGCGGTCCGCGCCGGCTTTCGCGCAATCTTCCACTGCACCTATGCCGACAGTGAAGCGCTCGACGTGCTCGAGGCGCGGCGCGACACACTGTTCGTCGCCCCTGCCCCTGGGCTGCTCTACGCGCGCTGCCACGAGGCCGAAGCGTTCGGCATCGGCCCGGACGAGGCGGCACGGATGGGCGCCATATCGGGCCTCGAGCTTATGCAAAGCGTAATACCGGAGATGCGGCGCCGCGGCATCCGCGTGTTGCCGGGCGGCGATTATGGTTTTCCCTATAATCCGATCGGCCGCAATGCGCGCGATCTCGACCTGTTCGTCCGCCTGTTCGGCTTTTCTCCGCGCGAGGCGCTGGCGGCCGCGACCGGCCAGGGCGGCCAGTTGATGGATCTGCCGGTCGGCGAAATCCGCGCCGGTCTGTTCGCCGATCTGCTGCTCGTCGCCGGCGATCCGACCGAAGACGTCACGCTGCTCGAAGACAAGATCAACCTCCTCGCCATCATGAAGGGCGGCCGTTTCCACAAGCCGCCTGTCCAGCAATCGCTTTGAAGGAAAGCTCATGAGTCGTGTCACCGAAATCCGCCACGTCGGTTATGGCGTCCCCGATCTTGCCGCCGAGCGCGTCTTCTACGCCGAGAAATGGGGGCTGAAGGAGGTCGCCGCGGTCGACGGCATGATCTATTTCGCGACCGAGGGGCATGACGAATTGTTCGTCGTGCGGCTGCGGCCGTCCGATGTCCGCCGGATCGACGTCATCGCGCTGGCCGCCGACACACGCGCCGATGTCGACGCGCTGCACGAAAAGGTCGTCGCCGCCGGCTGCCGTATCATCTTCGCGCCGCGCGAGCTGACCGCGTTCGGCGGTGGCTACGGTTTCCGCTTCTTCAGCCCCGATGGCCTGCCGTTCGAGATTTCCAGCGACGTGGCGCGCGGCACCGCGCGGCCGATGCAGCGCTGGGACGGGGTGCCGCTGAAGATCAGCCATATCGTGCTCCATTCGCCGCAGCATCACGCGGCGACGCAATTCTTCATCGACGTGCTCGGGTTCCGCCTGTCGGACTGGCTGGGCGACTTCATGTCCTTCCTGCGCTGCAACAGCGCGCATCATCGCATCGCGATCCTGCCCGGCCCGGCCTGCCTCAACCATGTCGCTTACGACATGCTGGGCGTCGACGACATGATGCGCGGCATCCATAATCTGAAGGTGAAGAACGTGCCGATCGCCTGGGGCCCCGGGCGGCACACCGCGGGCAACAACACCTTCAGCTATTTCGTCACCCCCAACGGGTTCGCAGTCGAATATACGTCCGAACTCGAAGAAGTGGACGATGCGAGCTGGAAGGCGAAGGTCCACACCCCAGCGCCCTTGGTAATGGATCAATGGGGGATCGGGGTCGGCGGCCCGCAAACCATGCCGCACCCTGCCCCCGATCCCGGCCTTTTCCAGCCGGCGGAGGCCTGAGGCCATGGCATTGTTCCAATATTTCCCGAACTATATCTGGAACCTCAGCCTCGCCATCGCACTGGAGAGCGGTGCGCAGATCGGCGAGATCATCGATATGTGTAAGCCGATCAGGGATGCCGCAAACAACGGCACCGACGCCGGCACCGCCGAATTCCTCGCCGAATGGGTGAAGATGGCGGACAAATTGATCGCGCTCGCCGGCGAGGACGAGGCGCGCGGCCGCGCCTTTTCCGCCGGCGCCAAGCTGCAACGCGCCGCGCTCTATCTGTTCACCGCGGAGCGGATGCAGGGCCACGGCCATCCCGGCCGGGTCGAAACCTTCGCCAAGGCGCAGGACAGTTTCCGCCGCGCGATGGCATTGGGCCGGGAAAATTGCGAGCGGGTCGAAATCCCGATCGACGGCGGCACGATGCCAGCGCTTTATATCCGCGCGCCGGGCGACGGCCCCAAGCCGGTCGTCGTCTATTGTAACGGCCTCGATAGCTGCAAGGAGCTGCTCTATTGGTCGCGGCTGCCCGAGGCACTGGCGCGGCGCGGCATCTCCACGCTATGCGTCGACCAGCCCGGCACCGGCGAAACGCTGCGCCTGCAGCATATCCCGGCGACACCGCATAGCGAGCTTTGGGCGTCGAAAGCGGTCGACTGGCTGGAAACACGCACCGATGCCGATGCGACGCGGATCGGCATGACCGGCATTTCGCTCGGCGGGCATTATGCCCCGCGTGCCGTCGCCTTCGAGCCGCGTTTCGCGAGCGGCGCGGTATGGGGCGCCAATCACAATTGGGCCGAGGTGCAGCAGAAGCGCCTGCGGCGCGAGGGCGAAAATCCGGTGCCGCATTATTGGGCGCATGTGATGTGGGTGTTCGGCGCCGCGACGATGGACGATTTCCACGCCAGGACCGCCGACATGACGCTCAATGGGGTGATGGAGCGGATCAAGGTGCCGTTCCTCGTCACCCACGGCGCCGAGGACCGGCAGATCGCGCTCGATTACGCGCATCAGAGCTATGACCAGTTGACCGCCAGCCCGCGCCGCGAACTCAAGATCTTCACGGCTCGCGAAGGCGGCGTCGAGCATGTCGGCGCCGACAATATGAGCTTCGGCCGCGATTATATCGCCGACTGGTTCGCCGATACGCTGGGCGGCCATACCGCTTGAGGAGAGACGCCATGACCCGCCGCTTTGTCGATCTGTCGATCACGCTCGAGAACGATGTCATCACCGATCCGCCGTTCATGCGGCCCAAGATCACCTATCAGACGCACCGCGAGACGGTCGAGGAGTTGCAGCATTTCTTCCCCGGCGTGACCGCCGAGCAGACCCCCGACGGGGCCGGCTTCGCCGCGGCCGAATGGGTGACGCTGACCACCCACAACGGCACGCATCTCGATGCGCCCTATCATTATCACCCGACGATGAACGGCGGCGAGCGCGCCTGGACGATCGACGAGATCCCGCTCGACTGGTGCTTTCGGCCCGGCGTGAAACTCGATTTCCGCCACTTCCCGAACGGTTATGTCGTGACCGCCGCGGATGTCGCGGCCGAATTGGCGCGCATCGGCCATGATCTCCAACCGCTCGATATCGTGCTGGTCAACACCGCGGCGGGCGCCGCGCTCGGTGACCCGCGCTTCGTCGATATCGGCTGCGGCATGGGGCGCGAGGCGACGCTCTATCTCACCGCGCGCGGCGTCAGGGTGACGGGAACCGACGCGTGGAGCTGGGACGCCCCGTTCAGCTACACCGCCGAAAAAGTGCGCGAGACCGGCGATAGCTCGCTTATCTGGGAAGGGCATAAGGCGGGCCGCGAAACGGGCTATTGCCACCTCGAAAAGCTGCACAATCTCGAAGCGCTGCCGGCGCATGGCTTCACCGTGTCGTGCTTCCCGCACAAGATCAGGGGCGCCTCGGCCGGCTGGACGCGTGCCGTCGCGATCTTCGAGGATTGAGCCGATGGCCGCGTTCCTCCGCAACTGCTGGTATATGGCCGCGTGGAGCGACGAGGTCGGGGACGCGCTTTTCCGTCGCCGGATCATCGGCGAACCGATCCTGCTCTATCGCAAGACCGACGGCGAGGTGGCCGCGCTCACCGACCGGTGCAGCCACCGCTTCGCCCCGCTCAGCATGGGAGAATTGCAGGGAGATTGCGTCCGCTGCCCGTATCACGGCCTCGTTTTCGACAACGCGGGTACATGCATCGCCAGCCCGTTTTCCGAAAGCCCGCCGAAGGGCGCCGCAATCCGTGCGTGGCCGGTCGAGGAACGCCACGGTGCGGTCTGGCTGTGGGCCGGCGAGGCCAGCGCCGCCGATCCGTCGCAGATTCCCGATTTCTCCGCACTGGCCCGTCCGTGCGGGCCGCCGCTCGCCGGGATGATGCCGATGAACGCCGGCTATGAATTCGGCACCGACAATCTGATGGACCTGAGCCATATCGAATTCGTCCACAAGGGCAGTTTCGCCGGCGCAGGCGTGATCTTCGCCGGCCGGCACAGGGTTCGGCAGGATGGCGAAACGCTTCATTCCGACTGGTGGATGCCCGATGTCGCCGCACCGGCGCATACGCTGGGCGTCTATCCGCCGGAGATGCGCTGCGACCACTGGCTCGACATGCGCTGGAACGCTCCGGCCGCGATGCTGCTGGAGGTCGGCGCAACCCCGACCGGCGCGCCGCGCGACCAGGGCTGTATCGTGTGGCAGGCGCATATCCTGACCCCCGAGAACGAGACGACCACGCATTATTTCTGGGCAACGACGCGCGCGGCCGATCATGTCGATCCGCAGGGTGACGCCTTCCTGCGTGGGCTGATGCAACAGGCGTTCGAGGGCGAGGACAAGCCGATCATCGAGGCCGCCTTCGCCAATCTCGACGGCGGCGACTTCTGGTCGCAGCGCCCGGTGGCGCTCGGCATCGACGCCGGCGGCACGCGCGCGCGCCGGATGATCGAGGCGATGCTGCGCCGCGAGCGTCAGCCGCAACCGGCATGACCCCTGCCCTGTTCTCGCTCGCCGGCAAGACAGCGATCGTCACCGGCGCGACCGGTGGGATCGGTCTCGCGATCGCCGAAACGCTCGCCGCCGCAGGCGTCGCGGTGCTCGTGTCGAGCGAGGACGGTGGCGACACCGAGGCGACCGCAGCAAGGCTTGCCGGTGCCGGGCACCGCGCGAACGGCGTCGCCGGCGACATCACCGCGCCGGCCACGCGCGAAGCACTGGTCGCGGGCGCGCTGGCCCTCGGCGACGGGCTCGACATCCTGATCTGCAACGCCGGCATTGCCGGGACGCCGGGGCCGATCGCGTGCATGGATGTGGATGATTATGCGCGCGTGATCGACGTGAACCTCACCGCGACGGTCGAGCTTGCCCGGCTTGCGCTGCCGCACATCGCGAAGCGCACCGGCGGGTCGGTCGTGCTGATGGCGAGCATCGCCGGTCTGCGCGGCAATGGCGCGATCGGGGCTTATGCACTCGCCAAGGCTGCCGTGATTCAGCTCGCGCGCAATCTCGCGGTCGAATGGGGGCCGAAAGGCGTGCGGGTGAACGCAATTTCTCCCGGCCTGATCGACACGCCGCTCTCCGCACCGCTGCTCGCCGACCCCGCCTTCATGACGCGTCGCATGGCGATGACTCCGCTACGCCGGCCGGGAACTGCGGCTGAGGTGGCGGGCGCGGCGCTGTTCCTCGCCTCGCCTGCGGCCGGATTCGTCACCGGGCATAATCTGGTCGTCGACGGCGGCACGACGATCACCGATGGCAGCTAGGGGCCGGATATGCGGGTGATCGTCACCGGAGCCGATGGGTTCGTCGGGCAGGTATTGACCGCGCGGCTGCACGCCGCGGGTCATGACATTGTCGCGATCGACCGATCCGCATCGTCGCAGCCCGGCATCACGGCGATTGCCGGCGATATCACCGATGCGGGCATCGTGCGCCAGGCCTTCGCGCAGGGCGCCGATGCCGTCGTGCATCTGGCAACCGTACCGGGCGGTGCGGCGGAAGGCGATCCGGTCACCGCGCGCCGCACCAATATCGAGGCGAGCATGGCACTTGGCGAGGCCGCGATCGCAACCGGCAAATGCCCTCGCTTCATCTTTGCCAGCAGCATCGCGGTCTTCGGCGCACCGCTCCCCGCGGCCGGGGTCGACGACCTGACGCCGCTCGCCCCGACGATGCTCTACGGCGCGCACAAGGCAATGATCGAGCAATGGATCGCCACGCTCTCGCGACGCGGCGAGGTGGACGGCCTTTCGCTGCGCCTTCCCGGCATCGTCGCCCGTCCCCCCAGCCCATCGGGCATGGTCTCCGCATTCATGAGCAATGTGTTCCATGCGCTTCGCGATGGGCGCCCGTTCGTCAGCCCGGTATCAGAAGGCGCGACGATGTGGCTGATATCGCGCGCGGCCGTTGTCGATGCCCTTGTTCATGCCTTGAGGCTCGACGCCACGCTGCCCGCCGATCGCGCCGTGACCTTACCCGCGCTGCGCGTCACGATGACCGAATTGGTCGGCGCGATCGCCGCCGCCTGCGACAGCGATAAGGCGCTGGTCAGCTATCGGCCCGACCCCGCGATCGAGGCCGGGTTCGGCAATCAGCCCTTGTTGCGGACACCGCGCGCCGAAGCGCTTGGTTTTCGCCACGACGGCACGCTCGCGCGGCTCGTCGACGCCGCACTCTCCACGATCAGCGCTCAAGGAACCACCGCATGAAACTCGCTACCCTCGCCGCCGGTGGACCGGACGGCACGCTCGCCGTCGTCTCCGCCGATGGCGCGCGCTATCTCGCCGCACGGGAGATCGCGCCCACCTTGCAGGCCGCGCTAGAGCAATGGCCCAGCATGGCGCCCCGCCTCGCCGTGCTCGCCAATCGACTGGCACGGGGCGAGGGCCTGCCGACCGCCGGCGTGCGTTTCGCCGCGCCGCTGCCGCGGGCGTGGCAATGGCTCGACGGCTCCGCATTCGAAAGCCACGGCGCGCTGATGCAGCGAGCGTTCAATCTGCCGCCGATCGAAACCGATCAGCCGCTGATGTATCAGGGGCTGTCGCATCAGTTTCTCGGGCCTCGCGACGACGTTCCCCTTCCATCCGAGGCGGACGGGATCGATTTCGAAGGTGAATTCGGCGTCATCACCGATGCGGTGCCGATGGGCGTGGATGCGGCGAGAGCGCTCCACCACATCAGGCTGATCGTCCAGATCAACGATTGGTCGCTGCGCGCGATCGCGCCGGTCGAGATGAAGACAGGGTTCGGCTGGATCCAGGCCAAGCCGGCGTGCAGCATCGCCCCCTTCGCGGTCACCCCCGACGAATTGGGCGACGCGTGGCATGATGGCCGGGTCTGCCTCGACCTGGCGGTCGACTGGAACGGCCAAAGGTTCGGCAATGCGAACGGCGCTCCAATGGGATTCGGCTTTCACGAGCTGATCGCTCATGCCGCGCGCACCCGCGCGCTACCCGCCGGAACGATCATCGGCTCGGGCACCGTGTCCAACGCCGATTTCCGCGACGTCGGCTCCTCGTGCATCGCCGAGCGCCGCGGCATCGAGATCATCGACCGCGGCGCCCCCGAAACCTCATTCATGCGCTTCGGCGACCGGGTGCGGATGGAAGCACGCGCAGCGGACGGAGGATTGCTGTTTGGCGTTATCGAACAAGAGGTTGTCCCGGCGGAGAAGGATCATGGCTGATCTGTTGCCGGTCCGCCGCGTGGTCACCGGGCATGACGGCGCCGGCCGCGCCGTGCTCCGCGCCGATCAGCACTTTTCAACCGTGCCCATTCCGGGTGGCGACGCTGCATTTGCGCTCATCTGGACCACCGCGACAGTGCCCGCCGACAATAATGACGAGACGGACGGCCGCGCGCGCGACGCCGGCCTCACCATCGACCGCGGATCGGTGATCCGCATCGTCGACATGCTCCCTGGCGGGGTTTCCCCGATGCACCGTACCAGCAGCATCGACTACGGGATCGTGCTTGCCGGCCAGGTCGAGCTGGAGGTCGATGACGGCGCAAAGACGCTGCTCGGCCCGGGCGATATCGTGGTCCAACGCGGCACGATGCATCGCTGGCGCAACCCGAGCGCAACCGAGACGAGCCGCATCGCCTTCGTCCTGATCGAGGCACAAGCCTATCGCCATCTGGATCGCGAACTGGCCGAGCTCAGGCCCTAAGACGTCAATGGGGGCGCCTGGGCCGCATCCCGGCCCCGCGCCCGATCGCATCAATATCGGGCGGCCTCCCGCGATTAAAGTGCAGACCCACATAATTTCCGGCGATCGGGGTCTGCACCGCGGCGGATTGCGCGATGTAATCGAGCTCGGCGGCCTGCATGCGATACTCGAACCGACCTTCGGCAGGAAACGGTGCATCAGCTTGGCGAGATACCAAAAGTATGCATCATAATTATTTGAAATTACTATGCTTTTTCGTAACCGAACGGCTGAGGCCGCCTGCCGGAGGATGGGTTGAGTGGGTAAGAGACGTCCATAAGGACGTCGATATGGACGTCCTGAGCGAGAGCGAGGGCCGTCGGTGGAGATATTGGGCCGGGAACGGCGGCGTCATTGGTCGGACGCGGAGAAGCTGGAGATCCTCGCCGCGGTGGGGCTGAACGGCGAGACATTGGCGCGCGTTGCGCGGCGCTACGATGTATCGCGAAGTCAGATCTATAATTGGCGCGGTCAGTTCAAAAAGCGAGGATTGCTGCCGGTGCCGGTCGGGCCGACCTTTGTGCCGGTCGACATCGGCGCTCCCATGCTGAACGCAGAGCCCGCGCGCGGGGAGCCTCCCCGACGCGGGGGCCAAAGCGCTGACGAAATTTGCAGGACCGATCCGGCACGAGATTGTGTCCGATAACGCACCACCAGACTGAGCGATGACGCTGGTTCAAAACCGCATCCGGAACCCCGCATTGCCGCGAAGGCTGTTGCTGTTGCCAAAATTGTTGATCGCGGTGCTGGCGGAGACTTCCGAGAAGATCGTGAACCGACCGTTCGCCCAGTCATAGCTCCCGCCAAGCCCGAGCTCACCCGACAGCCGGTCATCGCGACGCGCGACCGGTGTGCCGGAAACATCGACGATGCTGCCGTCGAGCCATTCATAGCCAAGGTTTGCAATGGCATAGAGATGGCTCTGCCTTGTCCCGCCCTCGCCGTCCCAGGTCTTCTGATGATCAAGCGAGATCCCCCAGCGGCTTCTCAGACTATCGGCGCGGCGGGATGAATTCACCGCGCCATTGGGGTCGGTAAAGCGATCGAACCGGACGCCGGAATAGGCCATCTGGATCTGCGGCGTAAGGCTGAGGCCACCGCCCAGCGGCGCGCGTTTGCCGGCCTCGACGCTGAAAGCAAGGCCCGATCCGTGGTTGTTCTCGACAAGCTTGCCGAGAACGTCCGAGCGCAGATCGCTGCGATACCAGGTCAACTGCGCTTGCGTATCGAGGTAGAAACCGGTGCGGCTGTACCAGGTCAACGTCGAGCCCACGCCATAGCCCCGGATATGGATTGCGCCATTGCCGAAGCGCGAGCGCACGCTTGCATCCGCCTTGCCGTATCGGCCGTTGACGCCGGCGATCAACGTCCCCTCGGCCACGTCGAGCAAGGACTTGTCGAGCCCGACCTGGACCGACCAATCGTCGACACCGAGCGTGCTGCCGCTGGTCGAGAACTCTGCTTCCGGCCGGTAGCGCCCCGCTTCCATCCGGCCCCACATGCCGACACCGCCTTGGGTGAACCCCGACCATTGCCGGTTGCCTACCCGTTCCTGGAGCGTGCCGAGACGGTTCAGCGTCTGCAGCGTAGCGGCATAATTCTCGTAGAGCGGGACGCCGGGTTGGTAGAGCGGCGCCGGCGGCTCGCTCGGCGCGTCCAGCAGTGCCGAGCGGAGATACCAATCGCCATCGCCGGGGGTCGAGACGCCGCCCTGGAACAGCCGATAGCCGAACGCGCCGGCGATCACCGCCGGGCGGCCATCGAAATTGTAATCGCCCTTGAGCGTGAACGTGCCGTTCGAGGCGCCGCCGGTCACGTCGATGACCTTGATGCCCTCGACGGTTTGCGCGCCCAGGCCGCCGCGGTTGGCAATGACGAGTTGCGTCGTGCCGGCGGTGCCGTTGGCGACCACCAACCGGTCGGTCTGCGACCCGTCGCCGCCCAGCGCGGTCTTGATCTCGAGTTGGCCGCCCGCGCCGGTATAACTGCCATTGACGGTCAGCGTCCCGAAACCGCCGTAGCCCGGCGCGACGGTGCCGATGTTGATGAGATCGCCGACCGAGCCGGTGCCTCCCAGCCGGCCGCCGCCATCGACCGTCACCGCGCCGCCGAGCTTTCCTGCAACCACCAGCGTGCCGGTGGCGATGGTTGTCGGCCCGGTGTAGCCACTGCTGTCGCCGGTGACGAGGAACGTTCCCGACCCGGTCTTGGCCAGCGCGCCTGCGCCCGAGATCAGCCCGCCATAGGTAAAGGTGGTCGCGCCGACGGTGGAAATCGTGCCCGCGCCCGCCATGACGAGATGGCGCGCGCTCGACATATCGGTGGTGACCGCCAGCGTGCCGCCGTCGAACGTGACATTGCCCGAAGCAGCCCCGAGATTGGCGTCACGCGCGATCTGCAGCGTGCCGCCGTTGATCGCGGTGCCGCCGGTGTAGCTGTTGGTGCCTGAAAGCAAGAGCGTGCCCCCGTCGGTCTTCACCAGTTGCGTATCGCCGGAAAGCGCCGCGCCGATCGTCGCGGTGAACCCGGCACCCGCGGCGCTCCCGTCGCCGACGCGGATGATCGATTGCGGCCCGGCCAGGGCGATCGTGTCGCCATCGATCGTGTAGTCGTTCGCCGCAAACTGCATACCCGTGGCGGTCACCTGACCAAGGGCGTTGTCGACCCTCACCTTGCCGCCCGTGCCGCCGAACACAGCGAACGCGCCATCCGCATAGGCCGCATTCACGGCGCCATTGGCGTCGGTCCAGTTATCGTTGCCGGTGCTGTGCTGCCAGACGCCATTGCCGCCATCAACGGCGTGGTTGTTCTTGGGGCCGGCCACGCCGTCCCAGAAGTTGAGTTTGAGCCCGGCCGCGTTCACCAGATTGACCTGGCCCGCGATCGAGGTCTGGACCGAGACATTGCTGCCCGCCGGCAGCGCGCCAAGCGTCAGCCCGCTATCGGTCAGTGCCCCGCCATAGTTGAACACACGATAGACGCCCACATCGAACGCACCCCCGGCGGACACGCTGACGTTGATCGTGCCATCGAGCGTCAGATTGCCTGCGACATTGACGAGATCGTTGAGCGCCCCGCCGGGGGTATCGGCCGAGCCGAACTCATAGGCGAGCGTCGCGCCCGCGCCGAGCGACAGATTGCCGCCGATCGTGAGCGTCTCCGCCCCGCCCGCGCCCGGGGTGAGGACCGCGCCGTTGGCGATGGTCACGCTGCCGCCGATCGTGCCGGTGCCGCCGAGACTGGCGCCCGCCATGACGGTGGTAAGCCCGGTCGCCGCGCCGAAGTCGCCGCTGACGAGCAATGTGCCGGCACCGACGGTCGTCGGCCCCGCGTAACTGCCGGTGCCCGACAGAATGAGCGTGCCCGCGCCGTTCTTCGCCAATCCGCCTGCCCCGGAGATCGCGCCGGACAAGGCGAGCGTCGTTCCCGCGTCGGTGACGAAGGTGCCGGCACCGGCGAGGTCGATCGCGCGCGCGGAAGCAAAGCTGGCGGTCGAGTTGAGCGTGCCGCCGTTGAGGCTCAGCCCGCCGGTGGCCGCGCCGAGATTGGCATCATCCGCGATACGGATCGTCCCGCCGTTAATCGCAGTACCGCCAGCATAGCTGTTGGCGCCCGAAAGCACGAGCGTGCCCGTGCCGGTCTTGACGAGTTGCGCGTTGCCGGTGATCGCGCCGCCGATCGTCGCGGTATAACCGGCTTCCGCCGTCGTGCCGTCGCCGACCCGGATCACCGCCTGCGCGCCCGTCAGCGTGAGTTCGCCGCCGATGACATTATAGCCGTCGACCGCGAACTGCAGGCCCGAGGCGCTGACCGCGCCGAGGCTGTTGTCGATCGTGACCGTCCCCGCAGCGCCGGTGAAGATCGCGAACGCGTCGTCGGCGAACGGCGCGTTGACCGTGCCGGTCGCATCGGCCCAATTGTCGTTGCCGGTGCCGTTCTGCCAGATGCCGTCACCCCCGTTGACCGCGCCATCGAACTTGGGCCCTGCCGCGCCGTCCCAGAAATTGAGGGTAGCCGAGCCGGTGTTGATGAGATTGACCTGATGGGCGACCGATGTCTGAACGAAGACGTTCGCACCCGCCGGCATCGTGCCGATCGCAAGGCCGTTATCGGTCAGTGCCCCCGCGTAATTGATGACGCGATAGAGCCCGATGTCGAACGCGCCGCCCGAGGTGGTCGTGACATTAAGCGTGCCGCGGAGCGTGAGGTTGCCGCCGACATCGACGAGGTCGTTGAGCGCGCCCCCGACAACGTTGCGCTGCCCGAAATCGTAGTTGAGCGCCGCGCCGCCCGCAAGGGCGAGACTGCCGTTGACCGTGAGCGTCCCCGCACCGCCCATGCCCGGCGCAAGGGCACCTCCGCTCGCGATGGCGACATCGCCGCCGATGATGCCGACGCCGCCCAATGTCGCGCCCGACGCGACGCTCGTTGCGCCGGTTGCGGCGCTCTGGTCGCCGTTCACCAGCAGTGTGCCGCCGCTCACCGTGGTGGTGCCGGCATAGCTGTTAGCGCCGGTCAGGGTCGTGATGCCGCTCCCCGCCTGTTCCACCCGCCCGGTGCCCGACACCAGCCCGGCGAAGGTCACCGCATCGGCGCGATTGAAGACGAGCGCCGCATTGTCGAGCACATCGCCCGTGATGCCGCCGGCCGCGCCGCCATTGCCAAGCCGGAGCGCGCCTGCGCTGATGACGGTCCCGCCGGTATAGCTGTTGTCCGCGGTCAGGATCGTGGTGCCGGTGCCGGTCTGGCTCACCGATCCGCTGCCGGTTATCGTGCCCGCGAAGACCTGATCGTCAGCACGGTTGAACGCGAGCATCCCGTTGTCGAGCACATCGCCGGTGATCGAGCCGCTGGTCCCGCCACTGCCGAGCTGGAGCGTGCCCGCAGCGATCGTCGTGCCACCCGCGTAGATATTGTCGCCGGCCAGAACGAGCGTTCCCGCACCGTCCTTGGTCAGCGCGCCGCCGCCCGTGATGGCAGTGTCGAGCGTCAGCGCGGTGCTACCATCGCTGCGGAAGGTCCCTGCGCCAGCAAGCGTCACGGCGCGGTTCGAGTTGAAGGTCGCTGTCGTGTTGAGCGTGCCACCGTCGAGACTCAACCCGCCCGCCGCATCGCCAAGGTTGGCGTCGCCGGAAATGCGCAACATGCCGCCGTTCACCGCCGTGCCGCCGGTGTAGCTGTTGGCACCGGTGAGCACGAGCGTGCCCGCGTCTGTCTTGACGAGGCCCGCCGCGCCGGCGAGCGTCGCATCGATCGTTGCGGCATAGCTCGCGCTCGCGGCGCTGCCGTCACCGACCTGAATGATCGACTGTGGCCCGGTCAGTGTCAGCGTGTCCCCGGCGATCCGGTAGCCGTCGCTCGCGAACTGCATCCCCGAGGCGCGCACATTGCCACCGGCATTATCGACCGCCACCGTCCCCGGCGCCGACGAGAAGATCGCGAAGCTGCCCTGCGCATAATCGGCGTTGAGAGAGCCGCCGGCGTCGGTCCAGTTGTTCGAGCCGCCACCGACGCGCCACACGCCGTCGCCGCCCTGGATCGCGCCGTCGTTCTTGGGTCCGGTATTGCCGTCCCAGAAGCTCAGCGTCAGCCCGGCGGTATTGACCAGGTTTATCTGGCCGGCGATCGCGGTCTGGACCGACATGCTGCTTCCGCCGGGGATCGCGCCGAGCGCCAGGCCATTGTCGGTGAGCACTCCGGCGTAATTGAACACCCGATAGATGCCGGGGCCGAAGCTGCCGCCGTCCGGCACGGTGACGTCGATCGTACCAGCGAGCGTGAGGTTGCCGCCGACGTTGACGAGATCGTTGAGCGCCCCACCCGCGACATTCGCCGCGCCGAACTCGTAACTGAGCCGCGAGCCCGCGGACAGGCTTAGCGATCCACCGATGCCGAGCGTGCCGACCCCGCGCACGCCCGGTGCCAGCGTTGCACCGTCGGCGAGCGTGACGTCACCGCCGATGATGCCCGAGCCGCCGAGCGTCGCCCCCGATGCTATGGTGACGGCGCCGGTGGCGGCCAACTGGTCGCCGCTCACGAACAGGTTGCCCGCGATGACGTCGACGGTGCCGGCGAAGGTGTTGGTTGCGGTCAGGATCAGATCGCCCGCTCCCGCCTTGATGAAGCCGCCGCCGCCCGAGATCGTCCCGTCCAGCGTCAGCGTCGTGCCGGCGTCGGTCAGCAGCGTGCCCGATCCAAGCAGGCTAACGGCCCGGCCCGAGCTCATCGTGGCGGTGGTATTGAGCGTGCCGCCATTAAGGGTCAGCGCGCCCGCCGCATCGCCGAGATTGGCGTCGCTCGAAACACGCAGCGCGCCCGCGTTGATCTGCGTGCCGCCGGCATAGCTATTGGTGCCGCTGAGCACGAGCGTGCCGAGATCGGATTTGACCAACTGGCTGTTGCCGACGAGCGCGCTGGCGATCGTCGCGGTATAGCCTGCCCCCGCGGCCGAACCGTCGCCCACGCGGATCACCGATTGCGGGCCGATGAGCGTCAGGTCCTGACCCGCGATCACATAAGCGTCGCTCGCAAACTGCATGCCCGACGCGCGAACCGCGCCAAGGCTGTTGTCGATCGTGACCGTTCCGGGCGCGGCGCCGAAGATCGCGAACGCGCTGTCGAGGAACGGCGCGTTGATCGAGGCGTCGTCGAGCGTCCAATTGTCGTTGCCCGAGGCGTTCTGCCACACGCCGTCGCCGCCGGTGATCACGCCGTCGTTGCGCCCGCCGGTCGCGCCATCCCAGAAGCGCAGCGCCAGACCATCGGTGTTGATCAGATTGACCTGATGCGCGACCGAGGTCTGGACATAGAAATCGGTGCCCGACGGAATCGAGCCGATCACCAGCCCGTTGTCGGTCAACGACCCGGCGTAATTGATAACCCGGTAAATGCCCGGATCGAAGCTCCCGCTGCTGCTCGTCGCTACATTGAGCGTACCGGCGAGCGTCAGATTGCCGCCGACATTGACGAGATCGTTGAGCGCCCCCCCGACGACATTGGATTGCCCGAAGTCGTAGTTGAGCGTCGCGCCACCCGCCAATGCGAGATTGCCGTTGATCGCGAGGGTTCCGGGACCAGTCGAACCGCTGGGCGCAAGAACCCCACCGTTCGCGATCACGACATTGCCGCCGATGATGCCGGTGCCGCCCAGCGTCGCGCCCGAGGCGACGTCCGTCGCGCCGATCGCGGCCGTCTGGTCGCCGTTCACCAGCAATGTGCCGGCGATGACGGTGGTTGCGCCCGTGTAGCTGTTGGCGCCCGTCAGGATCGTGGTGCCGCTGCCGACCTGGGTGAGTGCGCCAGCGCCAGAGATAGCCCCTGAGAAGGTGACGGCATCGGACCGGTTGAACGTCAGCGCCGCGTTGTTGACCACGTTGCCCGTGATCCCACCGGTGGTGCCGCCGGAGCCCA
This sequence comes from Sphingomonas lycopersici, assembly GCF_026130605.1. Lineage (GTDB taxonomy): Bacteria > Pseudomonadota > Alphaproteobacteria > Sphingomonadales > Sphingomonadaceae > Sphingomonas > Sphingomonas lycopersici. The sequence continues at coordinate 30,408 of NZ_JANFAU010000001.1, forward strand.
GTTGGAGCACGCCCGCGCTGATCGTGGTGCCACCGGTATAGCTGCTGTCGGCAGTCAGGATCGTGGTGCCCGATCCGATCTGACTGACCGATCCGGCGCCTGCGATCGTGCCCGCGAAGATCAGGCTGTCGGAGCGGTTGAACGTCAGCGCGCCATCATTGACGATATCGCCCAGGATCGAACCGGCCGTGCCGCCATTGCCGAGCTGCAACGTGCCCGCCGCGATCGCGGTGCCGCCGGTGTAACCGTTGTCGGCAGTCAGGACGAGGGAACCGGTGCCGTCTTTTGTCAGCGCGCCCGTGCCCGACACCGCGCCATTCAGCGTCAGTGCCGTGCCGCCGTCGGTGCGGAAGGTGCCCGTGCCGGCAAGGTCGACCGCCCGGTTCGATCCGAATGTGGCCGTCGTGTTCAGCGTCCCGCCATTGAGGCTCAGCCCGCCCACCGCATCGCCGAGATTGGCATCGGCCGAGACGCTGAGCACGCCGCCGGTGATCGCGGTGCCGCCGGTGTAGCTGTTGGCGCCGGAGAGGATCAGCGTGCCCGCCAGATCCTTGACGAGGCGTGCCGTCCCGGCGAGATCGGCGCTGATCGTGGCGACAATGCCGGCGTCGCCCGCGCTGCCGTCGCCGGTGCGGATCAGCGCATCACTTCCCGTCAGTGTCAGCACGCCGCCCGCGATCGTATAGCCGCCCGCGGCAAATTGCATCCCTGCGGACAGGACATTGCCGCCGCTATCGTCGACGGTGACGATGCCCGGTGATCCCTGGAAGATCGCAAAGCTGGCCTGCGCATAGTCGGCATTCACCATGCCGTTCACTTCGGTCCAGTCGTTGACGCCGCCGCCCACACGCCAGATGCCGTTGCCGCCCTGGATCACGCCATCGTTCTTGGGCTGGCCGGTGCCGTCCCAGAAATTGAGCGTCAGGCCGGCGGTATTCGCGAGATTGACCTGTCCCGCGATCGCGGTCTGGACGAAGACATCGCTCCCGGGCGGCATCGTGCCGATCGACAGCCCGTTGTTGGTCAGCGCGCCGGCATAGTTGAACATGCGATAGACACCGGGGCCGAAGCTGCCGCCGGCCGTCTGCGCCACGTTGACGGTGCCGCCAAGCGTCAGGTCGCCGCCGACATTGACGAGGTCGTTGAGCACTCCGCCCGCGACATTGGGCTGGCCGAACTCGAAATTGAGCTGCGCGGCGTTACCGAGCGAGAGGTTGCCGTTGATCGTCAGCGCACCGACACCGTTGCTGCCCGCCGCCAGCGTGCCGCCGTCCGCGACGAGGACATTGCCGCCGATCGTCCCGTTGCCGCCAAGCGTCGCGCCCGCCGCGACGCTGGTGAGCCCCGTCGCCCCGGCCTGATTGCCATTGACCAGCAACGTGCCGGCATTGACCGCCGTCATGCCGGCATAGCTGTTCGCGCCGGTGAGGATCGTCGTGCCCGCCCCCGATTGCGTGACCGACCCGCCGCCGATGATCGTGCCGCCCATCGTGAGCGTGCCCGAACGGTTGAACACCAATGCGCTATTGTTGAGGACGTTGCCCGCGATGCTGCCGGTCGCGCCGCCGTTGCCGATCTGCAGCGTACCCCCGCTGATCGTGGTGAGCCCGGCATAGCTGTTGTTCGCCGTCAATGTCAGCGTGCCGCCGCCGGTCTTGGTCAGCGCGCCCGTCCCCGAAACCACGCCGGTCAGGGTCAAGGTCGTGCCGGCATTGGTCGAAAAGGTGCCGGTACCTGCGAGATTGGTCGCGCGTGCCGAGGTGAAGCTCGCCGTCGTGTTGAGCGTCCCGCCGGTGAAGCTGAGCCCGCCGCTTGTTGCGCCAAGATTGGCATCGCTCGACGCTTGCAGCGTGCCGGCGGCGATGGTGGTACCGCCCTGATAGCTGTTGACGCCGCTCAGGACGGTCGTGCCAGTGCCGATCTGTCGCACCGCGCCGGTGCCCGAGACCGCACCCGAGATCGCGAGCGTGCCCGAACGATTGAACTCCAACGTCGCGTTATCGGTGATGTCGCCCGCGAGCGTACCCGAGGTGCCGCCATTGCCGACACGCAATGTTCCCGCCGAGATCGTCGTCCCGTCGCTGTAGCTGTGATCGCCGGTCAGCGTCAGCACGCCGCTGTTCTGCTTGGTCAGGCTCTCAAAGCCAGTGATGCTCGCGCCGTCGAGCGCAAGCGCCAGCGCATTGTCGACCACGAGCGCGTCGGTGCCAGCGCCGGCATCGATGCCTGCTCCGGTGATTGCGGCCCCGTCGCGCAGGACCAGTATGTCGTTGCCGAGGCCCAGGCCCAGCGTCGAGCCACCGGTGGCCAGCGTGCCCGCCAGGTTCACCGTGTCGGCGCCGTCGCCCAGATTGCCATTGGCCGAGAGCGATCCGCCGGCATTGATGGTGATCGTGCTGGCGCCACCGTCGCCGGAGAGCGCCGTTGCACCGCCGGCGCTGGTACGCACGGTGCCGTTCACCGTCAGCGCCGAGGTCCCCGTCATCGCGATCGTCGGCGTCGTGAGAACCCCGTTTACCTGCAGCGTGCCGGCAGCGATTGTGGTGGCGCCGATGCTGTTGGAGACCGAGGTCAGCACACTGGTGCCGATGCCGATCTGCGCCAGCGTTCCCGGGCCGCTCAGCGTGCCGGAGAAGGTGAAGCTGTCGCTGCGGTTGAGCGACAGGGTCGAGGTCGGCGCATTGACGATCACATTGCCGGCGCCAGCATTGCCGGTCGTGCCCCCATTGCCGACCATCAGGTTGCCGTCGTTGATGACGGTGTTGCCGGTATAGCTGTTGTTGCCGGTGAGCACCCAGGTGCCGCTGTCATTCTTTGCCAGCGTGGTCCTGCCCGTACCGTTGTCGGCAATGGCGCCGCCCATCATATTGTTGCCGGCATTGGTGCCACCGAGCGCGATGGTGCGCGTCGCGTTGGTGCCGGTGAGGCCGACCGTCCCGGTATTGGTGAACTGCAGCGCACCGGTTCCCGAGGACTCGATATAGGTCACGCCGGTATCGAGCGTGAACCGGCGATCGGTCGCGTCGCCGGTCCCGACGTAGCGCAGGGTCGAACCGTTGCCGATCACGAGATTGCCGGCGGCATTGGAGGACGCGCCGATCGTGCTCGCCTGGCCGCCGTTCGCGAGCTTGTCGACGATCAGGATGCCGCCGCTGATCGTGGTCGCACCGCTATAGTTGCTGGTCTGGTTGGTCAGCCGCCAGGTCCCGGCGCCGGTCTTGGCGAGCGCCGTGACGCCGGTCGCGCTGTCGCCGAGTTGCGCGGCAAGGATGTTGACCCCAGTGTTGGTCCCGGTCAACGTCACGGTGCGCGAGCCGGCGCCCGGCGCGACCGTCGCTGCCCCGGCATAGCTGAACTGGATCGGGCCGGTTCCGGAAGAATCGAGCGTGGCGCCGCTCGCGCCGATCGTGAACTGCCGATCGGTGCTGGTCGCGCCGCCCATATATTGCAACGTGCCGTTGATGACGAGATTGGCGGGATCGGCGCTCGATGCCCCGATCGAGCTGTTGAGCCCGCCATTGACGAGACAATCGACCTGAAGCGTGCCGGCATTGATCGTGACGCCGCCGGTAAAGCTGCTGGTGCAGCCATTGAGCGTCTGAATGGGTGCGCCATTCTTGACCAATCGACCCGTGCCGCCGATGGTGCCCGCAAAGGTGTAATTGCTGATGCTGTTGATCGTCAGCGTGGCGGCACCCAGGCTGATGTTCCCACCAAGCGCGCCGCCGCCGTTGACGCCGCTTACCACCGTGTCATAGCCGGCGAGATCAAGCAGCGCGCCGGCGACGTTGCTCAGCGACATCAAACCCTGCGGGCCGAAGGCGTTGATCCTTCCCGCGCGGAGCACGCCCCCCTCGATCTGCGTATTGCCGGTGGAGGTGTTGACGCCCGACAGCACGAGCGTGCCGGCATTGCGCTTGATCAGTGCCCCAGCGCCGGTGACGGCGCCCGTGAACTCGAGGGTCGTGCCGGCGTTCATGACGTTGATGCCGCCGGTCGAGAGCAATTGGAACCCGCGGTCGATCGTGACGCTGCCGCCAGTATATGCGAGCGACCCCACGTTGAACACGAGGTTGGTGGAGGCCGCGCTGGAGGCGCCGATGCCGCTCGCCGCCCCGCCATTGGCGAGGCAATCGACGCTGATGTCCGCGCCGAGCGTGGTCGCACCGGTGTAGGTGTTGTTGCAGCCGTTGAACACCTGCGTGCCCGCGTTGCTGCGCGAGACGCCGCCGGTTCCGCTGATGATGCCCGAATAAACGCCGCCGTTGGAGATGCGCAGCGTCCCGGAGCCGAGCATGACGTTGCCGCCATTCGCGCCGCCGCCGTTGAGCGCGCCGATCGTATTGTCGAACCCGTTCAAATCCAGCGTAACCCCCGCGGCGTTGGCCAGCGTCATGGCGCTGCTCGTGTTGGGGGCGCCGAACGCCTGCGACGATCCGGCGCGCAGGATGCCGTAATTGACGGTATTGCCGCCAACATAAGTATTGATGCCGGACAGCACGAGCGTGCCCGCGCCATTCTTGGTCAGCAGCGACGCGCCGCTGCTCGCGACGATGCCGCTGACCGTCAGCGTGGCGGCGGCATCAGTGACATCGACGTTGCCGCCGCTTACGCCAAGGGTGAAGCCGCGGTCGGTGCTGGCCGTGGCCCCGGTATACTGCAGCCCGCCGCCATTCAGCATCAGATTGGCCGATGCGCTGCTGCTCCGGCCGATCGGGCTGAGCTGCCCGCCATTGGCCAATGTGCTCATCGACAGGAGGCCGCCGGTGACGGTGACCGTTCCGACGAAGTCGTTGGCCGGATTGCCAAGCGTCAGTGTCCCAGCGCCGCTTTTGGTGAAACCGGCGTCGTCGGAACTGGTGACCAGCCCCGAAAGGACGAGATTGGCGCCCGGGTTGGTGACCTCGATCCCGGACCCGAGGATCGCGCCTGACTTGCCGAAGATCAGGCCGCGGTCGCTGGTGTCCCCGTTTCCGATGTAGCGCAAGGTGCTGCCTTCCAGCACCAGGTTGGACGACGCCGCCGAGGACGCGCCAATGCTGCTCGCCGCGCCGCCGTTGGCGATGCTGGCGACCGCCAGGACGCCCTGCGCGACGCGGGTAGCGCCGGTATAGCTGTTGGCGGTGCCCGTGAGCGTAACGAGGCCCGACCCCGCTTTGGTGAACCCCATGCCGGGACCGTTGTCGACGATCTGCGAGGCGATGGTGAAATTACCGGTGCTGTTCTGCTGGATGCCGAGCACCCCGCCATTCGCCCCGGTCAGCTTGCCACCGGTGATGAGCTGGTTCCCGCCTGCGACCGTCGGCGCGACGATGATCGTGCCGTCGACCCCCAGCGTCTCGCCGGTATTGACGGTCACATTGGTCGAAACTGCCCGGGTATAGCGCAGCCCGCCAAGTTGCTTGCTGCCGGCCACCGTGCCGAAGAAGCCGCTCACATCGGTGATGAACTCATTGTCGAGCCAGTTGGCGGCATTGTCCTTGTTGGTATAATCGGCATTTGTGAACGCAAGGATGTTACCACCGACGACCTTGGCATAATCGGTGCCGTTGACGGTCGCCCAGCCGCCGAGCGCCGTATTGGTGGTGGTGATATTGCCGTTCGTCGGCAGGATGAAGTTCATTAGCCCGCCGGTACGGGTGACGGCACCAAGATTGACGGTCATGCTGCCGCCGGTGCCCGACACCGCGTTGATGACATTATTGCCGGCAGTGATCGTGAGGCCGGCGAAGGTCTGAATATTCGCTTCGTTCGCGGCGCCGGTGACCTTGAGCGTGCCGCCCGACATGACCAGGTTGGAACCACTGCCAATGATGTTGCTCGCCGGCCCGCCCGCCGGACTGAAATCCAGCGCGAGCGTGCCGCCGCCGATCATGGTATCGCCGGTATAATTGCTCGCGCCGGTCAGCGTCTGGATGCTGTTGCCCAATTTGGTGAGCCCGCCGGACCCGGTGATGCTGCCGCCGAAGCTCGCGCTGGTGCCGACGGGCGCTTCGATCGTCAGACGCGCGTTGCCCAGCGCGAGCGTGCCGCCTGTACCGGTCAAGCTCGTCAACGACTGGTCGAAACCATTGAGGTCCAGCGTGCCGCCATTGACCTGAAAGGTCTTCGAGCCGGCGAAAGCCGTGGCCGATCCGGCGCGCAACGTCCCGCTGTCGACAATGGTCTGACCGGTATAGCTATTCGCGCCTGTGATCAGCCAGGTGCCGCTTCCGGCGCCACGCAGATTACCCGTGCCGGAGATGACGCCCGAAACAAGATTGTCCGCGCCGGTATAGCTGCCGCCGAGCGTGGCCGTACCGCTCAGCGCCATGCTTCCGCTTAATGCCAGCGCGCCGCTGCCATCATTGCTGAGCGTGCCGCTGGTGGACCAGTTGCGGTTGGTGCTCGCGCCCGCGCCGACATAGCTCAGGGTGCCGCTTATGCTCGTACCACTCCCGGCCCCGAGCGAACTGGCAATGCCGGCATTCGCGAAGGTGGCAGCGGTAACCTTGCCTGCACCGGTGATGCTGATTCCCGACACGGTGTTGGCATCCCCGAGCCTCAGGACGCGCCCGGCGCTCGCACTGAAGACCGCGCCATTGCCGCTGACGACGCCGAGCAACTCCAGATCGGCGGTTGCCGCCACGAAGCTCGGCGCATAGCCGTAGGGATTAAAGTTCGAGGAGATGGCGCCGGTCAGTGTCAGGGTGCCGGTGCCGTCGTTGCTGAGGCCGACACTGCGATAACCATTGGCATAGAGCGTCCAATTGCGGTTCGAGACATTGCCGCCGCCAATATAGGAGACGACGCGGTTGCCTGCGGTTCCGCTTGGATTCTGGATGTCGATGGTGCCATTCGCGACGGTAGTGGGCGCCCCCACCGAACTCGCTTCACCCAAATTGCCGATCGAGGTGATCGTCGTGGCGCCGGCGCCGTAGAAGGTCGTCCTCCCGGTATAGTCGTTGCTGTTGTCGTTGAGATTCACGCCTGGATTGACGGAGAGGCCGCCAGTGCCGGTGAAATGGGCACCTCCGATACCGGCCCCCGAAAGGCTCACAGTTCCCGCCCCGCTAAGCGTGACGGTGCGCCCGGCAAAGCTGCCGCCGGTCGTGCCGATGTTGAGCGAGCCGCCCGAGATGTTGATGTTGTTGCCGACACTGCCGAGGGCAGCGGCGCCGCTGGCGGTCAATGCGCCGTTGACGCTGATGTCACCGGTGAAACTGTTGGTGCCAGTGAGCGAGAGCGCGGCGCCGCCGGTGACAAGCGGGGCGCTGCCGAAGCTGTTGTTGCCGGTGAGCGAGAGGCTACCGCCATTTACGATGAGACCACCGGCGAAGCTGTTGTTGCCTGACAAGGTCAAGGTCCCGGCGCCGGCCTTGATCACCCTGCCGACACCGCTGATCGTCGAGGCGACGGTTGCGGTCCCGGTCGTGACCGTCAATGTCGGATCGACGCCATCGAGCGTCAAGCTACTGCCGGTGATCACATATCCATTGGTGTCGATCGTGATGTTATGGACGCGGACCGGCTGGGCGAGCGTGACCGTGCCGGCGATGCCGCGGAAGAAAGCATCGTCAAGCGCCAGATTGTCCCAGGCCCGGAAAGGGCCGCTCACCCCGTCGGTGCTGAAGCTCCACCGCGGATCGGTCAGCGTCCAGGTGGCGGTCCCGCCTTCGCCGATCGCCGTGCCGTTAACGTCCCAATAGAGGCTATCGGCCGATGCAGGGCTAGCGCCGGTTATCGGCGCGAGCGCCAGCAGCGCCCAGCGACACACGGTAGCCCGAATCCTTGATCTGGTCGTGGCGCCATCGGCGCGGGCAAGACGCGACGCCAGCGCGCCGGCCGCGTCGCGGGCTCGCGGCTCGAAACGCGTCATTCCATGCTGCGCCGGTCGGCTGCGAACACCATTTTCGCGCTTTGCCGCTATACCCAAGACCGCCCCCTTAACCACTCATTAACTTGGATAATTTCACTTTCGCATCATATTTTATTGGCCTTGGGCGGGCTATCCGATATCGGAAGTCAGGGGGTTCACCATGTTCCCCGCGGCATGGGGGCGCAGTGATGGGGGAAGTGACTTCGCTGGAATTTCGCGATATCGATCACTTCCGCGAGCAATTATGTGGTTGGGACACACCGGCGATACAAATTGAACCGGGGCTGCTTAACATTCGGCTGGACCGGGTTGATCTTGGCGGCCTGATTTTCATCGATGTCCGGGTCAGCCGCAAAGTCATGGACCATTCACGTCCGAGACCTGGCTGGTTCAAATGCGTCGTCAACCTGTCCCCCGCGGTATTTTGCGGCGTGGAGGTTAACGCCGGTCATCTGACGGTCCTGACACCGGGACGCGAATACCGCAGTATTCTTACCAGTGGGTGGCGTTCGATCGAGATCATCGTTTCCTCATCGGCACTCGCCGATGAGGGACTGTGCCTGCCTTCCCAGCTCGCCGCCGACCCGGAAAACGCGATGATCGACCTTCCCGTCGAACTGGTCGGAATCTTCCGCGGTCTTGCCGATGCCGCGTTCCGCCGTGATGTGGCGGTGCGGATGAAGCCCGCGCCGCTGCGGCGGGCGTTGCTGCGCGCGCTCGACAAGGCATTCTCAATCGGCGTCTATGGACGGCGGGGAGATGGTCGTGCGCGCGCTGCCGACGGTTACGATCTGGCCCGGCGCATGATCCGTTGCATCGAAAGCCGGTTCGGTCAGCGCCTCACCGTGAACGAACTTGCCGGTGAACTGGACGTCACCCCGCGCGCACTGCATTATGCTGCGCGCGCCGCAATCGGGGTAAGCCCGCACGATCTGATCCAGGCGTTCCGTCTCAACCAGGTGCGCAGCGAGTTATGGACCGCGCGCATGTCAGAACCGAATATTACCACCGCGGCGCTGACGCAGGATTTCACCCATCTCGGCCGATTTTCGCAGCAATACCGGACCTTGTTCGGCGAGCTGCCCTCGCAGACGGTGCAACGGGTCCGCCAGCTGGCGTGACCCGCGGCCGGCAAACGATCAATGCTCCCTTGATCTGACGATCGCGGGCGGCTGCCAGCTACCGTCGATGATCGATTGCCTGGTGGTCCTCGGCTCGAACATGCGCAGCATCGGCAGGAACGCACCCGTCGGCGCGGGTAGCCAGTTCGCCTCCTTGTCCTTGCCCGGCGATTGATGCTGGAGATAGAGCGTCAGCGAGCCGTCAGCGTTATACTTCGGGTTGTTGCGCAGGCTGATCGTGAAGCGGTTGAGCGGATTGGCCACGAACCACCAGCCGTGGTCGATCCCGTACATGGTGAGCGACCAGAAGCCGTCGACCGGCGGCAGCTGCCCCTTGGCGAAGGTGAGCGTGTAATTGGCCGATCCGTCGAGCTTGTGACCGTCGCTGTCGACCTCGGCATAGGGATAGACCGCATCTTCCTCGAGATTGGCCGGCCAGCCGAACGCCGCCACGACGGCGCGCTTCATATAGTCGGTGCCGTAGCGCCCCAGCCCTTTCGAGATGGTCCATCCGTTCGCCGCCTGCCCCATCCGTGCCTTGTTCGTCTCGATCGCGCTCAGCGCGGCGCGCGGAATATCCTGCAACGCCGCGCGTACCGCCGGATCGAGACCATCAAGATCGAACGGTCGGCAGGGAACGATCCCGATCCGCGCCATCCGTGCCAGCATCGGCGCATCCCCGGGCGGCGGCGGCGCGTCCTTGCACAGGAGGCGCGCCATCATGTCGAAATAGCCCTTGGTTCCCATGTCCAGGATCACGGTCTGCGGTTTGTCGGTCATGCTGAAACCGGGGTTCGGATCGACCGGCGCAACCTTCGCCGCGCCGGGCTTGCCGTAAGCGGACAACGGGGTCAGGCGGTATTGCGCCTGGAGGGCGTTGACCTTGGCATAATCCGCCTCGGTGCCGTCGGCATAGGTGCGGCCCAGGATCACCAGATGCCGGGTCGGCGACTTGATCTCGGTCATCCCCGCCGGAACGTTGCCTTTCCACCGCGGCCCGGTAATCAGGAAAGTGCGCGGGGCGCCCCCGGTGGTGCGCCGGCCTGGCGAACCGACGACCGGCATCCACAGGCTGTACATCGGAAAGAGGAAATAGCGCTCGCCCATGTCGGGATGGGAAAAGACCATCGGCTCCGACCCAAGATCGAGCCAGGCGATCGAGTAGAGCGTGTCGGCATTGGGCGCGGAAACCCCGCGATAATCGGCCGGGGGATAGCGTTTGACATGCGCGAATTCGCCGGTCGGCGCGCGCAATCCCGTCGCCGTGGCGACATTGCTCATCTGCACCCGCGTCACCTCGCTGGTGATCAGCGAGTAACCGTAGACATAAGCCTCGATCGCGATGGATCGCGCTTCGGCCGGCGACGGCGCGTCCGACCCAGCCGGTGCGGCAAGGCTGGCAGTCGCGGTTGCGGCGAGCAATCCGCCGAAAAGAGCCCGCATGATCGATGACATGTTGATCCTCTCCCTATAGTCTGTTCGCACCCGCCTCAGAAGCGCACGGTCGCCGCGATGCCCAGCGTGCGAGGATCGGCGCGAAACTTGCGGATCGCGGTGCTGCCCGGGAAGATGCCGTTGTTCAGCCCCAGCTGCGCGGCGAGCACCTGATTGAAGCTGCCCGTCGAATAAACCTGATTGGCGAGGTTGTTGCCGAACAGCGCGATCGTCCAGCGATCGTTCGGGGAGTTGAGCGAGATGCGCGCGCCGAGCAGCGTATAGCCGTCCTCCATCGTCTGGGGGTTATTGTCGGTGACGCCGCTATCACGATAGTCGGAGGTGAAGGAGAGGTTGCCGTTGATCCCCCACGTCCAGCCGGTTCTGCCGACATCGCCGGTCCAGTCGACCCCGACCCGCCCCGTCCAGGCGGGCGCGAAGTTGGCCGGCGTTCCCTGAAGGTCCTGGACCGTCCCCGGCGGCAGCCCGGGCAAGCCGCTCCCGGCCGGAAAATCCGTGAACGCGCTGTCGAGATAGGCGACCGATGCGCTGACGGCGAACCGGGGCACCGGGCGCATCGTCAGATCGAGTTCGAAACCCTGATGGCGAAGCGAACCGGCGTTACGGACGATAAAGCTCGTGCCGTCGAAGCTGCGGTCCTGATAGCCGTGGATCTCCATGCGGTAGAAAGTAAGATTGGCGACAAGGGTCCGGTCGAGCCAGCTCGACTTGATCCCCGCCTCATAGTTTTTCACCGTTTCCCGGCCGAACACCCGCTTGGTCGAGACGACGCTGCCGTCGGGTGCGAATGTCGTCAGCGACGGTGCGCCGCCGCCGCTATTGTACCCGCCCGATTTATAGCCGGTCGAATAGCTCGCGAAGAGCAATATGTCCTCCGCCGGCTTGAGATTGAGGCCGATGCGATAGGTGAAGCGATCGTCGCTCAGCCGCGGCAGCTCCAGCACTTCGGGCGCCCGTAGCGCCGTGATAAACGGGGTGGCGACGCTCTGCGCATAGCGCCCCTTTTTCTCGTCCTTCGTCCAGCGACCGCCGAGCACCAGGGTCAGCGGGTCGGCGAGCCGGATATTCGCCTGTCCGTAAGCGGCGAAACTGTCGGTGGTCTGCGTCATGCGCTGATCGCTGGCACCACGGCCACCTGATGTGCCTAGATAGCCATTGCACGCCGAACGCTGCGGGCCAGCCGGAACAAGCGCGTTGCAATATTGCGCGCCCATGTCGAGCTGTTCGCCGATGCTGTAATCTTCGGTGTAATAATAGAGACCGGCGACCAGATCGAGCCGGCCGTCGAGCCAGCGGTTCACCGGCGAGATATATTGGAGTTCCTGGTTCGAACTCTTCGAGCGGAACCGGCTGATGCGCGAAGCAATCGGGATCGGCAGAGAGGTGACGTCGCCGTCGCGCTGGTCGTTGCGCCAATCGCGATAGCTGTCGATCAGGCGGATCGTGCCCCCGTCAATGTCGAGCGACGCCTGACTCGACACGCCCCATTGGCGATCGTCGAGATCGGCGGTGACATATTGGTTCATCACCCGATCCTTGAGGTTGGTATCGGGGAGCGCGCCGCCCAGTCGCACCGCCAGCGCCGCGAGCTGCGCGGGCGTTACCGACGCCGGATCGAAATCGGCATTGGCAAGGCCGTCGCCGGTCGATTTCGCGTAATCGGCGCGGACGATCCATTCGATCCGGCCGATATCTGCCTTCATGCTGGCGCGGAACGCCTGATCGTCCTGCCTGCCATATCGCTTCCCGTCGAGGCGGTTGCGCCAATAGCCGTCGAACCACTGGCGCTGCCCCGCCAGCCGCAGCGCGACATTGTCAGCGAGCGGGACATTGACATAGCCGTCGAGCTTGTAGCGATCATAGCTGCCCACCTCCGCCGTCAGCCGCGCGGAGAAATCGTTCTTCGGGGTCGCGGTGCGGAGCGAGAGCGCGCCGACGCTGGCGTTGCGGCCGAATAAAGTGCCCTGCGGGCCGCGGAGCACTTCGACCCCTTCGATATCCATGAACGAGGCGATGATCGAACCCGCACGCGGCACGTAAACGCCGTCGACAAAGGTGGCGACGCTGGGTTCGGTCGCGGTATTGCCGAATGCCCCGATCCCGCGGATACTGAGGCGCAGCGACGATGTCACCGCACCCTTGGCGGTCGAGAAATTGGTCGCGATCCGCCCGATATCCTGAACGCTCAACACATTGGCGCGGGTCATCGCCTCACCGCTGAATGCGGCTACCGAAACCGGGACGTTCTGGACGTTCTCGGCGCGCTTCTGCGCGGTGACAACGATCTCGTCACCGCCTGCCGGCACCGGTGGCGGGGTCTCCTGCGCCCATGCCCAGGTCGGCATCACGCCGAGCGAGATCGCCGTCGTCAGCCGCAGCGCGCCCTTCAGAGTCCGCTCCATCCTTCCCTCCCCTTGTTTTGATTTTTCGCGTGCGACGATCAGCCGCCAAAATGCGTCACGTCGCGCGGCTCGAGGCCGCACCGGGTGCAATAATCCAGGTAGCGCTCGACCGCGGTCCGCCAGTTCTCGATCGCGGCCATGCGGCCTTCCCCATCGAAATAGATGAGGTCGCCGGTCGTGATATTGAGCGTGACCGTCTCGTCGCCGTGTCCCTCAACGGTGACCGGGGTGTGCCGCGAGCCGGCGGTTTCATAGACCACGCTGCCCGGCGTCGCGATCCAGTCGTGCTCGGCATAGCGCCAGGCGCCGCTGATCGTATAAACGATCACCGTTCCGCCGTGATGATGCATCGGCAGCACCGTTCCCATTGGCGCGCGCAGCAGGCTCACCGTCTCGCCGCGAACCGGGTCTGCCTTGATCAGCTTGACGTGAACGGTGTCGCTATAAGGCGCGAACGGGGTCCAGGGCAGGTCCGTGTCGTGGACGATACCGGTATCGATCGTGTGGAAATGCATCCTATCCCTCATCCCATCTCGGGCCGGCGCGCACGGCTGCGGCCCCACACTTGCGGGCGAGCACGGCGTGCACCGGACCGGTCTTTCATCAGCAAGGCCGGTGCGGCGCCGACCCGGTTCAGGCGCAAGCCGACGCTATCGTCGCGTTGCCACTTTCGACTGTCGCATCACACTCCCCCTGCCCTTCCTTCGCTTTTAGCGACAGACAGCAAATGGGATTTGACTTTGCGCGCCACGGGACCGACCTTTTCCGCGGGGAGAGGCTGATGAGCAAATGGGTGCGCAGCGGCGTATTGTCGGGGGCAACCGATCTCGTCGCACAGCTAGGAGGCAATTTCAGCTTGCTGGCGGAGTGCGCCGGGCTTCGCGCTGACGCGCTCAAAGATCCCGACATGCCGATCGATACGGCGATCATTCCGCGCTTCCTCGATCTTGCCGCCGAGCAGCTCGACTGTCCGGCCTTTGGACTGAGGCTGGGGCAGATGCAGGATATGAGCCTCTTTGGCATGCTCGCGACGGTGATCCAGCGCGCGCCGACCGTCGGCGGGCTGGTCCGCAATCTCGCCGAACTGTTTCCGCTGCATACCCAGGGGGCGATCGTCGGGCTGCGCGAGGAAGCCGGCGACGTGCTGCTGACCTACGAGCCGTCGGCAGGCATTTATCCTTCCCACCGCTATGTCGTCGAGCTCGGGTTCAGCGTGCTCGTCGCCGAGTTTCGGCGGCATTGCCCGTCATGGTGCTCCGGCTACATCTCGCTTCGGCATGCACCGCCCGCGGATCCGACCTGGCATTACCGCATCCTCGGCCCTGACCTGGTCTTCAACGCCGACCGGAATGCATTGTTGCTGGATGCGGCCCTGCTGGCCCACCCGATAGCGCCGGCGCATTCGTCATTTCCGGACGGACATGATTCTGAAAGCGCCACGCCAGCGCCCGACCGCGTCGCGCTCACCCCGTTTCTTACCGAGCGGCTGATACGAGCGTTTTTGCCCTCGAGGCTTCTCGCCATTGCCGATACGGCGCGGCTGCTGCGCATATCCGTACGAACGCTGCAGCGGCGCCTCGCAGCAGCGGCGACCAGTCACGACGCGATCGTGGACTCGATTCGTGCCGATCTCGCAATGGCCTATTTGCGCGACTCCGACCTGACCATCGCTCAGATCGCCGAAACGTTGCAATTTTCAGAAACCAGCGCGCTCTCGCGCGCGGTCCGCAGGTGGTATCAATGCTCACCGACCAAGCTTCGCCAGAACGGCGAATCACATTGAGCGCAAACTGCTGTTTCGCTGCGTGTTTTCCGAGCTGAGCCGGGATAGTTAAATCGAGCTGGCCGCCTGCGTCTACCTGTTGCGGGCACCGACAGAACCCCGCCGCGCTCCTCGTCTGATCGACCTGTTCTCGCGCAGGGCGGTTGGCTGATCGATGAGCGACACCATGACTGCCGAGCTCGTTACCGATGTGCTGACCATGACCTATCGAGGACCGCTCGTCGCCTCGTCGCTCGCACCGAACGCTCGCCGATGCGACCAGACCCAAGTCCCGACATCGGTAGGCTGAAAGCCATCCAGGCCCGATTTTCTTTCGAGAAACAGCGAACCTGCCGCTTTCCGCAATGGCAAGCCGGGTTCTAATAATGCCTGGAGGAAAATCAGGACGTCACGTGAGTCCCCTTCAACTTTGCACTAGCATTCAGCCGCACGGCGGACGAGGATAGGAGAGCCCGTCCGATCCGGCGATCGGGAATGACAATCGGCAACAGGATTCATAGGCGGCACTTTCTTGCTGTACTTTGCTTTGCAATGCCGGCAGCAGCCTTCGCGCAAATGGTTCCGGCCACGCCGCCACCCGCAATCAGCGGCGAGGACGAACGCATCTATGTCATCCAGCAAAACGTTCAGGTTCGTACGCCCGACGGCGCGACCATCTGCGCACTGATCATCCGGCCGAGTACGACGGCGCCACTGCCCGCCATCCTGGAGTTCACCATTTATGCGGATGCGCGCAAAATGGCTTCCGAAGCGAAGCTTGCGGCCGCGCATGGCTATGCCGGGGTTGTCGGCCTGACGCGCGGCAAGGGCTGCAGCCCCGACGACCCTGTGCCTTTCCAACACGATGGCGCTGACGCCGACACGCTGATCGACTGGGTCGCGCGTCAACCGTGGAGCAACGGCAAGGTCGGGATGTATGGCGGCAGCTACGGTGGCTTCACCACCTGGGCCGCAACGAAGCACAAGCCCGCCGCGCTGAAAGCGATCATGGTCGGCGCACCCGAAGGGCCGGCGATCGACACGCCGAGCGAAAATGGGGTGATCTGGAATTTCCTGTATCCCTGGCCGCTCTACACCACCAACAACAAGACGCTCGATGACGCGAGCTATGCCGATTCCGCACGCTGGAACCGGCTCAATCGCACCTGGTATGTCAGCGGCCGCGCTTATCGCGATCTCGACAAGATCGACGGCGTGCCCAATCCTTATTGGGACCGGTGGCTGTCGCATCCGACCTACGACGCTTATTGGCGCGATCTTGCCCCCACCGGACCGGAACTCGCAAAGCTCGACATACCAGTGCTCCAGACCGTGGGATATTTCTTCGGCGGGCCGGCTGCCGGCACCTGGTATTTCAAGCGGCATTACCAATACCGTCCCGATGCGCAGCATTATCTCGTCGCAGGGCCGTGGGACCACCCGGCGGCCCAGCGCGGTGCAAAAGCGGGCAATGACACGCTCGCGGGGTATAAGATGGACCCTTCGGCGCTGGTCGATCTGGTCGCGCTGCGCTTCCAGTGGTTCGACTATACGCTGAAAGGCGCCCCAAAGCCCGCTCTGCTCCAAGACCGGGTCAATTACGAGGTGACCAGCGCCGATCGCTGGAAACACGCGCCGTCGATTTCCGCGATGAGCGACGGCCACCTACGCTTCTATCTCACCAACCAGCAGGCCAAAGGAAACTGGCGCCTGAGCCCGGCAGCCGGCACGGCGGGCAGTTTCACGATGCTCAGGGTCGATATGGCCGATCGAGACGATGTCGATCGGTCCGCCATCGGCGGCGTGGTTGACAGGGAAATCGATGCCGCCAACGGCCTGGCGTTCGTCAGCGCGCCTTTGTCCAAGGCAACCGAGATCAGCGGGTTGCCGTCAGGCGCGCTGGATTTCTCGACCAACAAGCGCGATCTCGATTTCGAGATCGACCTTTACGAACTGATGCCATCGGGAGAATATTTCATGCTCGCGCCTTACTGGGCACGCGCGAGCCAGGCAGTCGATCCGTCGAAGCGAACGCTGCTCCACCCGGGAGATCGTGTCCGCATTGCGTTCGAAGGGCTCCGCCTCATGAGTCGCAAGCTTGCAGAAGGCAGCCGCATCGTGGCGGTTGTCAAAATCATCAAGACACCGGATCGAGAGATCAACTATGGAAGCGGCAAGCCGGTGATCGACGAAACCGTCGCCGATGCGGGCAATCCGCTGGAGGTCAAATGGTTCGGCGACAGCTTTATTGATCTGCCCGTCAACCGCCCGTCAAATTTGGCTGGACCATCGGCGCGCGCTCTTCGATGAGCTCGGCTAACTCAAATTGGTATGGGAGCCTATCGTTGGCGAAGGCCCCGAGCCAATTACCGGTGTACCGCACCATTGATCCCGGACACCTTGAGCGCATTCGACCGCCATGTGACGCGAGGACATGACGGCTTTCAGGCGTTCCGTTTCGTAGGCGGTATGGCACCTGTTGGGGCGCTTTCTGCCCGATAGTTATGAGATTGGCGGACATAAACCGGGAGATACCAACTATTCATTCAGCCCGCGACGGACACGTCCTCATTTCCCGTTTCGAGAACGTGTCCGATCGCGCTATCGGTCCTCGAATTCGTCAATAGTCCCAGATCGCGGCCACCCAGCGGAAACGATCGCCGTTCATTGCTACATGACCCACCGACGGAAATGGCATATGCGTGGCCACGACCAGTTCGCCGCTCGCCGCCGCCTCCTTCAGAAAACGAACGCGAACGCGAACCGATTCCTCGGGATCGTGTTCGAACCCGTTGTGCCATTCGGGATGGTCGAACGCGACTGGGAACAGGATGTCACCGGCAAAGGTCAGGCGTTCGCGGCCCGACGTCACGGTTACCAGACTGTGCCCGGGGGTATGGCCCCCGGTACGCCGCGCGACCACACCCGGCGCCACCTCATGTTCCTCTTCGAAAGTCTGCAGCTTGTTGTGATACTGGTCGAGAAACTGCTTGGCGGTCGAGCGAAGCACCTCCGGCACCGGATCCGGCATATCGGTATGCGAGAAATCCGGCGCCCCCCAGAACTCAACCTCGGCAGCCGCGACGTGGATCCGTAGTTCCGGACGCAGCCGGCTTTTCACATCATCGCCGAGCAGTCCGCCGACATGGTCCATGTGCATGTGCGTGAGCACAATGTCGGTCACCGACCCGAGATCAACACCAGCTGCTTCGAGCCGCCGAAGCGACTGACCCGCGCGCGGAAAGCCGGCAAACTGCCCGCCCAGGCCGGCATCGACGAGGATAGTCTGATCGCCACTCTGAACCAACAGCACGTTCAGCGCCCAGTCGAAGGCGTCCGGCCCCAGGAACATGTCCTTGAACCACGCCTCGCGCTCGGCGGGATCGACATTGGTCGACATGGTCTGGGTCGGCAACGGCAACACCCCATCGCTGATCACCAGTACCTCAATGTCACCGATGCGCACGGCATAGCGCGACGGAACCAGTTCGTCCTCACCCGGTCGAACAGGATTGATAATATTGTCGGGTTTCACGGTCCTAACCTCCTGATCTCGGCTCAGAAGCGCGGTGCGCGCTTGGTAGTGAGAAGATTAATGGGCCTAATTTTCCCGGTCGATTAGGTCGAGGCAGTGGCTAAACCATACAAGAGTATAGGTACCGCCATTCTTTTGAGCCGGGCCTCGTGGCGCGCGAGACCCAAAACGGTAAAGTAGGTTTCAATTGGCCGGGACAGCCTTGAAAATTCCGAGTTCAATCTGAACCGTGCTTCTATTAGAGCGACCGGGACACCGTTGCCGGATCAACAAAGTCAAACAGGCGGTCCGGATTCCTCATGACCGCAGGATCGACCATCTTGGCCAGCGATCGCCCTCGCATAGTCGTCCATTAGCTATTCCTCCCTGTCATAGAGAGCGTTCACTGGATTGCCGCAACGAAATGGACTTAGTCTGGCACGAGCGCGGTGACGGGGATGTCCGGACGGCCGCATTGATCCGAGCGACGAGTTCTTGCCGCAATCCGGATCTCGCAGGGGCCACCCGTTTAAACGACGTACGACGACGATCGTGTGATCAGTTAGCCGATCGAAAACCGATCCGGGCATGGGTGCCATCGCAGAAGGGTTTGCTGGCGCTTCCCCCACAGCGGCAGAGCCTGGCGCTCCGTACGCAAGCGATCCGCCGGCCGGTGCCGCTGGTTATTTCGAGATTGCCCTCCACCTGCAGCGGGCCATCCGTCTGCGGCCTCACCGACAGCGGTCCATCGCGCACCGCAAGTGCCGGTGAATCGACGCTCGCCGGCTCGCCAGTCGCGGTGAATCCGATCCGGCTATGCGAACCGTCGCAGAACGGCTTGTTGGCGGACGCACCGCATCGGCACAGCGTCGCACGGAACCCGACACCCTCCCCGTCGATCTCGAGGGACGCACGAACCGCATAAGGTCCGTTCTCGCGCAGGGACAAGAGATTGACCGGTGGTGCCGTCTCGTTGTGACCATCCTTGCGCCGGTAACTCAGCGCTCCCGATGGGCATTGCCGAATTGTGCAACTGACCAGCTCCGGCTCGGTCGCATCCGCGCTGATCCAGGAGCCCTCCACATTCGCGAGAAAGGTCGCGGGCGCCTGCGTTACGCAAAAGCGAGCGTGGATGCAGCGCCGCTCATCAAACATGATCGTGAGATCCCTGCCTTCCACCACCTCGATGCCCTGATCCGTCTTGATCGCGGGCGAGGCGACCTGAGCGGGCAATGGTGTCACTACCGAGGGTGCCGCGGCTTTAGGCGGCGGCGCGTCGCGAAGACGCCCGACCAGATCGTGCAGCACCTTCACCGCCCGCTGACAGCGAGGGTCGGACTGATCGATGGCCTGCGCGGCCACACCCAATTCTTCCATTCGCTCGACATAATAGCGCCGCGCGCTCACTCCCGGGGGGAAGGAGGCGGTGTCCCGCAAGGCGGTGAACGAGACCCCTGCATTGCAGTGCGAATTCGACGCCCCCGCCGGCAGGCGCGCGGCGCGCTCCGCCAGCACGGTGAGCGCCTGCATCAGGCCGATTGCCGTTCCGAGATAAAGGAGTTTGTCGTCGTCGCTCGACGGCACCGCGTAAACTTCGGCGAGCAGCCGCAACATCAAGGCATAGGCCGCATTCGCCAGGTCGATCGTCGCCATCGCATCTGGATCCTCGATCCAGACACGGCCTTCGGGCTGCGGCGGCCGGCGCAAAACCGGGTTCACCGCGGCGGGATGCGCCGCAACGAAGCCGGGATTCTTGCTCTTGAGCGCCTTGTATTCCTCGCGAATGGTGGTGAAGCGCTGGAAGTGCGAATTATCGCGATCTGCCGGCGCCCCTTCTCCCTCGATGATGATGGTCTCGATCGCAGACAGCGCGCTTTCGAGGTGGGTAACCGGCTTCGCGCCGACCAAGCGGCTCTCTGCCTGGCTCAATTGGAGCGCCGGGTCGCCACAAAACACCGCTTCTTCACCGATTTGCTCGACGAACTGCCGCAGGTTGCCGCTGATCTCTTCGTAGAATTCGCCGACCGTGCGATAATCGTACCCCGTCGGCGTAAGTTGCAGTCCGGGGATTGCGCGTGTCAGGCCAGCGGGGCCTTCGAAGCCTTCGCCATCGGGCTCTTGCGACCCTTCCGGTCGCTCAAGGTAAACGAAATGCTGGATCACCGCCTCGTTGAACGGCGCCAGTTTGACGACCAGCCCAGCCGGCAGATAGCCTGGGTCGAGCGGAAAATTCGCGCGCCCGAAGTGAGGCGCCCCGCCGAGCGCCGCTGTGATGTTCCACACCGCCACCAGATGGCTCATCTCGTCGACGGCGACGCCAATGATCATGCGCCGCCATCGCCCGACCGCCTCAGCTTCTTCCGCTGTGAGCCCCTCGCCTTCTCCGTCGCGCAGGCTGAATGCGGCATATAGATAAGTGCACATCAGGCAATGTTCGATCTCCGCAGCTTCGTAGAGCGCGTGCATGATCTTTTCCCGGCTCACCGCCGGGACCGGTTTATCGTTGGACATTATGCTTCCTCCTCGGAAGGGAGCGCCGCGCGATAGGCGGCGCGTAAAATGCTATTTCGCGTTGGCGGCTTCTTCGATCATTGCCGCGACCTCGGCGGGGTGTGAGACCATCAGCGCGTGTGACGCACCAGAAATGGCCACCGTGTCGCGCGCACCGGCTCGCTGGGCCATGAACTTCATCACGGCGGCAGGAATATTGCGGTCAGCGGTCCCGTAGATCGCATATGACGGCAGCGCCTTCCAGCTGGCGCTCCGCGAGGGCTCGGCCAGCGCCGAAAGCGCAATGGGTCGCTGGCTGATCGCCATCAGCGCGGCCTTGGCGGCCGGGACATCCGCCGCGAATTGCGCATGAAACTTCTCGGGCTGGATATAGAGGTCCTTGTCGCCTCCGGGCAACGGCACGGTCGTCAGGCTCGATTCCAGCGTGCTTCCGGGGAACTTGCCCGAGAGTGACGAGCTGGATTCGCCGACATCGGGTGCGAAGGCGGCAACATAGACCAGCGCGCTCACATTCTCATTGCCGGCTGCGGCCTCGGTAATCACCGGGCCGCCGTAGGAATGGCCGACCAGTACAACCGGCCCCTGTATCGACTTGACGATGCGCGAAATCGCCGCGCCGTCACTGGCGACGCCGCGAAGCGGATTGGCTGCGGCGATGACGTGGAAACCATCGCGGCGGAGGCGGGCCACAACCTCGTCCCAGCTCGACGATTCGGCGAACGCCCCGTGCACCAAGATGATCGTGGGCTTTTCTTGCCGGACCTTGTCACCAGCGGCGGCGGGCGACGAAGACGCCAGGACAGCAGCAAGTAGTAGACTGCCAAACAGGGAAATGCGCATTCATGCCTCCGGGGTGATTGTTGTTTCGGAACATCGCAGATTGTTCGAGGTCCTCGCCCATGCCGGTTGCAGGCTGTCGCGCAGCCAGTCGCTGAGGCCGCGAGTGGCAATTCGGGCGTTGGGGCCAGGAAGGAGCGAGCGCTCCTCCAATACCGCGCCGAAATATCGTGCGCGGACATCGGCAACGATGCGCCGACCATCTTCGAATGCGGTGGCGACCTCGGCGGCGACCTCACTGAGCCGCAGCCTCTCCGCTCCCGCAATTTCCAGCAGGGCATTTCTGGGCTCGTCCGCCGCCAGATCAGCCAATGCGCTGGCGACGTCCTCGGCAGCGATCGGTTGAACGAACGCGGGCGATATGGGGATCTCGCGCGCCGTACCGTCCTGGACGACGTCCCGGACAAACTCGAAGAGTTGCGTCGAACGCAAGATTGTATGGGGAAGTTCGGACGCCCGGATCAGCTGCTCCTGGAGCTGCTTTGCGCGGAAGTAGCCGCTCGCGAGGCGATAGACACCGATGATCGACAGCGCGATATGGTGCCGTACCCCGGCGGCGCGAGCCCGCGTCAGGATATTGCCCCCCGCCTTTGCGAAAAATTGCAATGCATCGCTATTTTCCGGCGAAGGCGGGTTGGAGACATCGATAACGACCGACGCGCCGTCGATCGCCGCGCCCAACCCGACACCGGTCACTGCGTCGATGCCGAATGTGGGCGACGCTTCCACGACGTCGTAACCGCGCTGTCGCAGCGCCCCGACCAGACGCGAGCCCACACGGCCGGTAGCGCCAACCACGACGATTTTCATATCAGTGCCTCGATCGACGAGACATCGATGAGGCTGCGGGCGTCGAGAAGCCCCTCCTCCCATAACGCCCGCTGCACCGTCTGCCGCGCGGCGATGCGCGCGAAATAAGCGTGCATTTCGGGGGAGACCGGTATGCGGAACGCGCCCGCCCACCGCAGCATGACGAAAAGATAAGCGTCGGCCACGGAAAAGCGCGATCCGAACAAATAGTGCTCGCGCAGCTGATCCGACATGATGTCGAGCAATTTCGCCACCAGGTTCAGCGCGTTCGTCTTTTCCGCACTCGCGGCCGATTCCCACAACGGCCTGAATGCGACATGCAACTCGGTCGAGAGCCACGACAGAAGTTCGATCAGCCGGGTGCGTCCCAGAGGTCCGTCCGGGCCAAGGGCAGGTTCGTGATCGGCAATGAACCCGAGAACCGCGACGTTTTCGGTGATGGAGTTACCGTCGTCGAGCGCCAGCATCGGGACGTAACCGCGCGGATTGATCGAGAGATAGTCGTATCCCTGCTCGGTGATCTTCGTCTTCATATCGACCCGCTCGAACTCGGCGGCGACACCGGCTTCGTGCAACGAAATGCGACCCGCGAGGCTGCAGGCGCCGGGCGCGTAATAAAGTTTCATCGACCTAACTCGCCTTGAAAATGTTCGCTCGGGTGGATCGACGCCGCGATCGGGCCGGCGGCAGCCGGCAATCGCAAAGAGACGGTGGTCCCTATGTCGGGCGCGCTTTCGACGACGATCGTTCCGCCGGCATCGTCGATGAAGCGCCGAACCATCGGCAGCCCGATGCCACCCAGCCCGTCAGTTTTGGTCGTGAAGAAGGGATCAAATGCCTTGGCGAGGGTTTCGCGCGACATACCGACGCCATCGTCGAGCACCCGAACCTCGATTCCCTCCTTCACCAACCGCGCATCGATGCCGACGATCCCCGTGCCGCCCATCGCATCGCGGGCGTTGAGCACGAGGTTGAGAACCGCACGCCGAAATCCGACCGGGTCGCAGCTGATCGCCGGAAGGTCGCTTGCGACATCGAGTTCGATCGAGAGTCCTGGCTCGTCCATCGCTTCTACGAGGGCCAGGATATCTGCAAGGCATGCCGCGACGTCGGTTTCCCGGCTGACGACTGCCCGCTCGCTTATGCTGCCGACATTTTGCCGCACGATCGCGCCGGCATGTTCCAGGCATACTCGTGCGCGATTCAGCATCGGTCCGGTGTGGGCGGGCGGCATATCCGGCGAGCGCGTGACAATATTGATCGCAGAGGATGCGATCTGAATCAGATTGCCGAGATCGTGAACAACCGCCGCGGTACCAATCGATCCCGGTCGGCTGGTCCCGGTCGAAGGATTGCTCTCAGGCGATCGAGCATAGCTCATCGTACCGGGCGCGGATATCTCAAGAGGTTTCACGACCTGGTCCCTTCTTGCAAAAAGTTGGCTGCGGGACGCATCGGGGCGGGCGCCCCGCAGCCGCGGCGGTCACCTCGTGACCACCGATCCCGTAAACGGCCGGACGGCATTCTCTCGCAAAGCCCAGATCGCGAGCATCACGCTGATCAGGGCGGGGAAGGTCACCGCCGCGAAGTCGCGGATCAGGACGGACGGCCCGCAAATGCCAACCGCGACTTCCCAGAAATGGAACAGCGCATGGCCGCACAGCCATAGCGACGCCGCCGACCAGAGCGCGACGCGCCTGTCGGGCCGTGCAGCTCCGATCAGGAAGGCGCCGCCGACCAACAGGAAGATGAGGCCGATGTCGCGCAGGAAATGCTGGTTGAACGGCCCCGTCGTGGTCACGCCGGGCACGGCGAAATACCAGCCCAGGGGAGATATGAGCATGAACGTACCGTTGGCCAGCGCCGCGGTTCCGAGCACGGCAGCAGTCCCCAGGCAAAATTGCCTCAACATTTTCGGATCTCCTCGCACTGGATGGATGGTCGCGCCGGGTAGCGCACAGTTATCGCGCCTGCGGAGCCGGGTTTCGCGCGAGCCACCAGTCGAGGCTCGTCGTTCCGCGGCGGGCATTCGCTTCAGGAACAAGTGTGCGTTCACTCACTGCGACACCGAAGTACGGAGCCGCTGGATCGGCGATCACCTTGCGCGGATCGCGGTCAAGCGCGAGCAGTCGGCGGACCGGTTCGTCGAGGCTAAACACTTCCGGGCCACCCACCTCGATCGTGTCGTTCATCGGAGCCGAAATGGCCACGTCGACAACGGCGCTCGCCACATCCTGCGCAGCCATTGGCTGGAATTGAACCGGCGGCAGGCGGACAGCCCCATCAACCTCGGAAAACTGCGCGATTGACCGCAGGAACTCGAAGAACTGGGTCGCATGGATCAGCGTATAGGGAACCGGTGACGCCTTGATCTGCTGCTCCTGGGCAAGCTTGGCGCGAAAGTAGCCGCTGGCCTGGAGGCGGTCGGTGCCCACCACCGACACGGCGACATGGTGACGAACCCCGGCCGCGATTTCCGCGGCGGTAATGTTCGCGCCGGCAGTGCGGAAGAAATCCGTCGCGGCCTGTTCCTCGAAGGATGGCGAATTGGACACGTCCACCACGACATCCGCTCCGGTCATCACGTCGGCGAGACCCTCGCCGGTAATGGTGTTGACGCCGGTGCTCGGCGCCGCAGCAATCGCTTCGTGCTTTTGACGCTTCAGCTGTTCGACGACCTTCGATCCGATCAGGCCCGTGCCTCCGATGACGACGATCTTCATATTTTTCCTCCCGATTGTAGTGGTGGCAACGGAGCCGAGCATCACCGAGAGGCACTCATCCGACCATCGTTCAGATGGATGCGTGAGGCTCGCCTTTGGTCGAGCGAAGCTCGCCTTTGGGGCAGGTCCGGCGTACGGCATCAAACATCCCTCAGCCCCGGCCCGCGCCAATGCTGCTATCCGGGGGCCGACCGCTAGCCCGTTGGACAGGGATCCTTCTCCTCAGGAAAGGGGAGCGCTGCTCGTCCGTCCGATCGCGGAGCCTGTGGGCAGACCCTAGGCAAATCCCCGCCGAAGGCGGCTCGTACCGGGCCGGCCGGCAGCCAAAGGAGGCCCCCATGCCGACAATCACCACGAAGGACGGACACGAAATTTATTACAAGGACTGGGGTGATGGCCCCATCGTGACCTTTTCGCACGGCTGGCCGCTCAATTCCGACGCCTGGAACATCCAGATGACGTTCCTCGTTGAGCACGGCTTTCGTGCTATCGCCCATGATCGGCGTGGCCACGGCCGGTCGGCGCAGACCGCGACGCGCAACGACATGGACGGCTATGCCGACGATCTCGCCTCGTTGATCGAGGCGCTCGACCTCCATGACATCACAACGGTCGGTCACTCGACCGGTGGCGGCGAGGTCGCCCGGTACATCGGCCGGCACGGCACCGGGCGCGTGGCGAGGGCGGTCCTGCTTGGCGCGGTGCCACCGCTAATGGTTCAGACCGCGGACAATCCCGAAGGGTTGCCGATCGATGTGTTCGACGGATTGCGCCGTGATATCATTGCCAATCGGTCGCAATTCTACAAGGACTTCGCGATCCCCTTCTACAGCGCCAACCGGCCGAACGCGCAGGTGCCGCAGAGCCTGCTCGACGAGTTCTGGCTGCTCAGCATGCAGGCGGGCCTGAAGAATGCGCATGATTGCATCGCGGCCTTCTCGGAGACAGACTTTACCGACGATCTCAAAAGGTTCAATGTACCGACGCTGATCGTCCATGGCGAGGACGACCAGATCGTGCCGATCCATGACTCGGCGCACAAGGCCGCCAAGTTGATCCCGAATGCGCGGACGCTCTATTATCCCGGGCTTCCGCATGGTCTGACCGCGACCCATGCCGACCGCTTCAACGCCGACCTGCTCGCCTTTCTGAGATCCTAATCGCGAGGTCGCCCGGTGCCGGCAGCCGGCGCCGGGCGTTACCTCTTGCCCGCCGCCGGCAGCGCGAAGCGGAAGATTGCACCACCCCGGGGATGGTTCGCCGCGACGATGGTCCCGCCGTGCGCGGTGATGATCGACTGACAGATCGCCAGCCCGATACCAATCCCTTCGTCCTTGGTGCTGAAAAAGCTGCCGAACACGCGTCCCAGATCTTCATTGGCGATGCCCGGACCGCCATCGTGGATCGTGCATTGGACCGATCCATCAAGTGCTGCAAAGGTGCTCACGTCGATCAGACCTTGCTGCCCGGTCTGCGCCTGCACGCCATTGAGCAGCAGATTTACGATAACCTGCTGAAGCTGCACCCGGTCGGCGAGCACCGTCGGCAGCCGGCGGCCGCGCCGGACCGAAAGTTCGATCGAGCGCGTCTCGATTTCGTGGCGAACGAATTGCAGCGCTTCCTCGACCACCTCATTGAGATCGAGTTCGACCCGTTCTGGCGGACGCCTTGCCGCCATGTTGCGGATGCGCTGGACGATGTCGCTCGCATGCCGGGCGCTTTCCGCGATCCTCGTCGTCAGCTGGTGGACCTTGGCGAGATTGGGTTCCGCGCGCGCGAGCCAGCGAAGGCTGGTCTCGGCATTAGTGGCGATCGCAGAGAGTGGCTGGTTGACCTCATGAGCAATCGAGGTGGCTAGCTCGCCAAGCATCGAAATTCGGGTTGCTCGCGTATAGTCGGCCTGCAACTGGCGCAGTTGCGCTTCGGTCCGAAGCCGGTCGGTAATGTCTTCCAGGCTAATGAGCGTGACGTCCACCCGCTCTGGCGGCGTCGGATAGGTCACCACCATCTCTACATCACGTATGCGACCGTCGAATGAGCATACTTTCGTCCGTTCGGCATGGGTCCGCTTCCCCTCGAAATGCGCGGTGATCACTCGCTTTGCCGTATCGGCTGACTCAGCGAACAGGAAATCGACCGCGCCGATCAAATCTTCGGGTCGGCTCGCCCCAAACAATCTCAACGCATCACGGTTGGCGTCCGTCACCTGCACAATCTGGCGCGAATGATCGACAAGATCCGGGTGCCCTTCCAGATAGGGTGCGATATCGGTGACACCCTCGTCCCGCAGCTTGTCGAATATTGCGGTCATCCGGCGGGAATCGATCTGCAGCAGCGCACCGGGAAGATGATGGATCAAACTGCGGTATCGTTCCTCACTCGCGCGCACTGCCCAGAAAGAGCGATCATCGGCGACAGTGCCGCCGACCGCGATGAAGACTATGTCGGGATGGGCTTCGTCGGTCGACACCTCCGCCCAACCATCCCGGAAGGCGATCGACGTGATCGGGCGGGACCTGGAGGCGCCCGGAGGGTAATCCGCCACAGCCGCGAGAATGAACTCAGCCCCGACCTGCCAGCTCTCGGGTGGGCAAAAGTCGGTGAAAGGTTGTCCGATCATCCGGGCGCGTCCTCCGGCGGGCCCGAGAAAATGGAGGTTGTTCTCGTCGATGTCGGCGATCGTCACGCCCGCCAGCAGCGCGTCAACCCAGTGGGTCGGACCATCGCCGCGCGAAATGGCCTCGATGACGGGACGCGCAGCTGACACATCGAGCGCCCACCACGCCGTCGTCTCGGCGAATTGCATTTCGCTATTCTCTGGCGGGACCAGGCGCCTGGTGACCTTATCGCCACTCCGATCGGCCTTCGCGGCCGAAACCCGTGCCGCCGTCATTATACGGCTCCCGGATCGCTAAGTGCCGTTCGCAGTTCGAACAGCAGCTCTTCATTGGCAACCGGCTTGGTAAACCAGGCGATCGCACCTTCTGACAACGCTCGCTCGCGAGTGACGTCATTAACCGAAGAGGTGATGAAAATTATCGGCATCGCGGAACCGCACGCCCGGAGCCGGCGCTGAAGCTCGAGGCCATCCATCACCGGCATCCGGACATCGGTGATGACACAGCGAAATTCCAGATGGTGTGCGTCGGCGAAGTAGGCCGCACCATTTTTGAACATTCGTGCCGACAGTCCCTCTACCTGCAGAAGATCGAGGAGAGCCTCTCCGACTGCCCGGTCATCATCCACGATTGCAATCACAGGCGGTTTGGACAAGCGAGCAGCCTTTACTGACACAGCCGGATCGGCTTTTACCGCATGTCGCTGACGCGTGGCCGGATTGGAACCATACCATGGTCTAGGTCCCCTTCTCGCGCAGCAGCGGCGAAAGCGTGTTCCAGACGCGGATGAGTTCGCCGATCGTTGTCACGTCCATCTTTTTCATCACGCTGCTGCGGTGCAGCTTGACTGTGACTTCGGTAATGCCGAGTTCGAACGCCACCTGCTTGTTGAGACGCCCCTGCGCGACGAGGCGGAAGACCTGGCGCTCACGCGGCGTCAGCGCCGCGTAACGATCCGCATATTCATTTCTTAGCCGGGCATCAGCACGTTGGGCGACGTCGCGTTCGATACCGGTGGTCACGGCGTCGAGCAGCGATTGATCCCGGACAGGTTTGGTCAGGAAATCAACCGCGCCGGCCTTCATCGCCTGCACCGTCATCGGAATGTCGCCGTACCCCGTCAAAAACACGATCGGCTTCGGATTCCCGGTTGCGGCGAGGTGCTGCTGCAGATCGAGCCCGCTCGATCCCGGCATGCGGACGTCGACGACGAGACAGCCTGGGCGTTCGGGCAATTCTGCTTCCAGCAATTCGCGCGTCGAACCGAAGGCTGCAGCCTCGATTCCAACCGAGAGCATCAATTCCTCGAGCGAGGTGCGGACAGCCTCGTCATCGTCAACGATCACGACCAGCGGACGGTCTTCATCGTCGGTCAAACCGTTCACGACGGATCCTCCTCACCGGCTGGCGCAGTTGGCGACTTCGCAAGACGTCCTTCGAGCCGGTTGCCGATCCAGGCCTGGACGTCGGACGAGAAGCCCGACGGCGCCTTCTCCGCAACCGCCTGACCGAGATCGGCAAGCGATTGTCCTGCCAGCGTATCACGCATCGCCTTTTCCGCGCGGAGCATGACGGCGTGCACCGAACACAGCCCCCTGGTCGCCCACCGTGGTGGCGATTGGTCGAAAAGTGCGCATCGTCCGCGGATCTCCTGGCAATCGAACAAGGGCTTCCTGCCTTCAATCGCGTCGACGATCTCGAGGAAGCTGATTTCTTCCGGTGGGAGCGCCAGAAGATACCCGCCCCGCGCGCCCTCCGACGCTCGGACGATCCCGGCCTTCTCGAGCTTCGGGAAGATCTTGGCGAGAAAGCTGTGCGAAATGCCCTGAAGGTCCGCGAGGTCCCGGCTGCTCAGCGGTTTGCCCGAGTCCACCAGCCACAACAGGCTGTGAATGCCGTATTCGACGCCGACCGTGATGTGAGCCATAACACGGATAATATCAGTCCGCGTTTCCATCTGCAATTCGAAACGCCGATGCGCCTCGACCCAGCCGCCTATCCTGGGCCTGCAGCACCGCCGCGGTGATCGACGTGGGTAGCGGCAAAGGCGTCTCAAAGCGCGCGACCAGGGGAAGAATGATAAGGAAGTGCACGAAATAATAGGCCGTCGCGACCTGCGAAACGATCAGGTTGAGCGGCTCGACCGGCGCGCCGCCACAATAACCGAGCGCGAAAATGCTGGGCATCAGGCCAAACCAGAAGAATTTCTTGAAGAGAGGGCGATAATGCCCCGATCGCACCGGCGAGACGTCGAGCCACGGCAGGAAAAAGAGCAGAAAGACCGACGAGAACATCGCCAGCACACCCCATAATTTAGCCGGCAAAATGAAATCAGCGGTAAACGAGCGCAGAATCGCGTAGAAGGGCCAGAAATACCATTCAGGGACAATGTGCGCAGGTGTCTGCAGCGGATTCGCCTGAGTATAATTATCCGGATGACCAAGAGCATTTGGCCAGAAGAAAATCAATGCGGCGAAAAGCAACATTCCAACGCCGAGGCTGAGTCCGTCCTTGGCGGTATAATAAGGATGGAAGGGAACAGTGTCCTGCGGCCCGCCGACCTCTACGCCCGTCGGGTTATTCGAGCCCGGAATATGGATCGCCCAAACATGGAGGGTCGCGACGCCCGCGATCACAAACGGCAGCAAATAGTGAAGTGCGAAAAAGCGATTCAAGGTCGCGTTGTCGGGGGTAAAGCCTCCAAGCAGCCAGGTCTGTATCGGCTTACCAACCAGAGGGATCGCTCCGAACAAGCCCGTGATGACTTGCGCCCCCCAATAGCTCATCTGCCCCCATGGCAAAACATAACCCATGAAAGCCGTGGCCATCAACAGCAGGAGAATAACGACGCCCATAAGCCACGCCATTTCGCGCGGCGCCTTGTACGATCCGAAATAGAGACCGCGGAGCATGTGAATGTAGACGGATATGAAGAATAGCGACGCGCCGTTCATATGGGCATAGCGGATCAGCCACCCGCTGTTGACGTCACGCATGATGTGAACGACACTATCGAACGCAAATCCCGTGTTCGCCGCGTAATGCATGGCAAGCACGATTCCCGTGACGATCTGTATGAGTAGCGCCGCGCCGTTGAGTGCGCCGAAATTCCAGAAATAGTTGAGATTTCTTGGAACGGGATAGCCCCCGCCAGTCGCATTGTAGATGAACCGCGGCAGCGGCAGCTTGCCATCGATCCAACGCATGACAGGATGCCTTGGCTGATAGTGTTTCGCCCAGGGAAAGCTCATCGGAACAGCCAATATTCCCGATTTTTCATTGATCAGGCCACCATCTTGCGCGGCGGCAGGAACGCGCCACCCGCTGCACCGGGCCACGGCGTGACCGTTTCGCCGCGTACGGCCCAGGTTCCGGATTGGTGGCGCAGCCGAAGTTCGTACATCACCGGCGGCGCTTCCGGACTCATCCGCCGATAGAGCAGAGCCACTGCATCGTCGCCCTGACGCTCGACATGAAGGATCCGATATTCCGTGGAGAGTGGAGCCTCTCCCGCGTCACGGCGCGACCTAAACTCGGAAAATACCTCTTCCCTGGTAAACCGCGTCACTTCACCCTCGCCGCTGAGGATCAGAAATGTCTGATCAGCGGTGTATAGCCGTTCCATACCGGCGAGATCATAAGCGCTTCCTATATTGACCACATCGGCAATGAAGCCCTCGATGGCAGGATCAATGATTGCGTCAACCACGATGAGTTACTCCAAATCGGATTCTAGTGATTTGATAATCCCCGGGATCACAGCAGTGCCATGCCGCCGTCGACACGAAGGTTGATACCGGTGATGAAACTGCTGGCGTCGGAAGCAAGAAATAGCGCGGCCTCTGCCAATTCCTCCGGTCGGCCGAAGCGGCCAAGCGGAATCGCGGCTGCCATTCCCGCTTCGAACTCCTCGAGCTTGTCCGGAGACACCCCGAGCTTGTTGACGATATCCGTGTCCGTCGGCCCGGGGCTCAGCACGTTGACGCGGATCCCTCGGGATTTGAGTTCGATAGCCCAAGTGCGCGCAAAAGCGCCCATCGCCGCTTTCGAGCCGGCATAGACGGCATGGCCGTCGAGAACCTTCTCGCTCGCGATCGAGCCGGTCAGGATGATTGAGCCCCCATCGCGCATCACCGGCAGCGTCTTCTGGACGCCAAAGAACGTACCGCGGGCATTTACCGCAAATTGCGCATCATACTCTTCCTCGGTCACTTCGAAGGAAGGGCGGATGGTGATGATACCTGCATTCGCCATGTAGATATCGAGACCGCCGAAAGTCGACGCGACTTGTGCCGCGACATGATCGTGGTGCGCGATATCCGCGACGTCGCCGACGATTCCGATCGCGCCTTCTCCGATCTCGGCGGTGGCTCTTTTCACGACGTCGCCGCGACGGCCGGTAATGGCAACCCTGGCGCCCTCCGCCGCGAAGCGCTTGGCGGCCATCAACCCGATACCGCTACTGCCGCCCGTGATGAGCGCTGTCTTGCCAGAGAGTAGTGCCATTTCTGGGGGCCTTTCAAGCTGTGAGCTCGAAAGATAGCGAGCGCCCTACCTCGCAAAACCTATGCGCAGGTCGAGCTTTTCTCCGATTAAGGACCAGGGCGCCTGCTCCTGATGGTCGCAATGAAACAGAACCTGTACGCGGTACGGGTCAATGCCGGCGCTCTACCTGTCGTTTGGCTGGCGGACGCGAAGCGACATTGCTGGACTGGCTGAAATTGGGGCAGGTGCTGCCGGGCAGCTATGCTTTGACCTGCGTGCCATCGTGGATGGCGTCGATTGCGTGCTCGACGATGAGATCGGCGGGATGCAACCACCCGAACACCTCGGTCACCCGTCGACGCTCATGCCGGTGGTGATATCCACCCAGGTCGCCTTGCTCCCAACCACCCTGGTCACGAACTGGCGCCGCTGATTATTGAAGAGAGCGCTCGGGGGAACCTTGAACGTCGGGTGCCTGCCGATGCGAAAGCGGATTGAGGGGCAAGGTCGGCATCGCAATTGCGGACCGAGCGTTTGAGCGGAGACGGCAAGGCGATCGAAAGGTGACGGTCATGGCGGAGCAGGATCGGCGAACGGCATTGGTGTCTGTCGCGAGCGTCGGGCTGGTGCTCGCTGGATGCGCGAAACATGACGCCGAGGACCGCGGCAAAGGCGGCGGTGACGAAGGCGAGGTCACCGCGAACGAGGATCTCATGCGTGAGCATGGCGTGCTGCGCCGCATCCTGATCGCCTATCGCGAAGTTGTACCGAAGCTGGTGGCGAATGCCGCGGCGGTCGATGCCGCGGCGCTCGCCTCCGCGACGACCTTGTTCCAGGCATTTGGCGAGCGCTATCACGAACAGATGCTGGAGGAGCAGCATATCTTTCCGATCGTGCGGAAGGCGGGCGGCGAAGCGGCCGGGCTGCTCGATACGCTGCTCGCACAACATCAGCGGGGTCGCGAGATCACCGCCTATATTCTCGACAAGACCAAATCCGGCCGGGTCGGCACCGGTGATGCCGAACCTCTGGCCAGAACGCTGACGGCGTTCGCCCGTATGTACGAGCCGCATGCCGCGCGCGAGGACACCATCGTGTTTCCAGCGTTCAAGAAGGCCGTAGGCGCCAAGGGCTATGAGGAGCTTGGCGACCAGTTCGAGGATATCGAGCGACGGACGTTCGGCGGTGATGGGTTCGATATGGCGACCGACAAGATCGGGGATATCGAGCGTCGACTCGGGGTCGGGAATTTGGGCTCGTTCACCGCGCCGAGTACTCGCTAGTAGCGTGCGCGTCTCTTTCCGCTGTGCGCCTAATTGCGGTCGTTCCGGCCTGGGACGCTCCTTCCCGAAACCGGGCCCCTTCCAGCGCATCCGCTCAAGCGTCCGGGGATTGAGGCCGATGTAATGAGCGACCTGCGCGGTGTTGAGAAAGGGATTTCCCCGCCGCGCGCGTTCCGCACGGGCATTGTCGTCGTCCATTTGCGCCTCCCTGGTATCACCAGCGCGGCGGCGACCCGCCGTCCGATCACCTTAGAGCGCACCTGGCAGGCCGCCGGGATGGTCGGATCTCACTCCCCTTCTGAAACCGACCGGATCAGATTTCACGCAATGCGCGGTCGAGATCAGGAGGCCGACCGACAACCAGGGCCCGGAATTGAACCACCGCTCGGACCACATTAGGTTCGCCAAGCGGGTGCCGTGAGATAGGGCCGCCCCTGTCGCCGGGGGTTCCGGCATCGAGAGCGGCCCGAAGTAGCGGGCTTTCTGTACAGGAAGATTCCAACACCCGCCCCTTCCTCCTGCGGCCACTCAGCCGGGGCGCCATTTCGCGAGGCGAATCCGGGAAAGCTTGCGCGGCGCCAGCATCCTCCTTGCGGGCGATCCCAAGCGACTCGATCGAAGGAATATAATTTCCCCTGAATTTACCAGCTTAGTAGGCGAAAACGACCCTTCGGCCGCCGGTCCCGCCAATCTGTCCTGGGTCACCGGGAGCGAACCAGATGAGGGCCACCCCGAACGGAGGCGAAAACCGCCTCATTGCGAGATCAGCGCAGGGCAGCGCAGTCGCGGACGTGCGCGAATTTGCGTGGGAGGTCCTGCGCAGACGCGAGGACTATCACGGCTCGAATCCGTCAGTGATGAAGGAAGGGTCGATCGACGTGATCGTCGCCGATCCTGCCCCGCTCAAATGGGGTCTGTGCTTTCGCCGAAGACCCGGCAACGCCAGCTGCGACGGCGCGACTGTTCTGGCGGCACGAGGTCGACCCCATGACCATTCGCGCGGTGGCATATCAGTGCGAGCGCGACGATCCTGACGGGTTCGACCTTCATAAACTCGGACTTCCCATTCAGGTCCTTCGCGGCGGCGGACAGGAAGAGATCGCAATCGACGCCGGGCGGGCAACCGTCCGCGTCAGTCTGGCAAGCGGGACCCTGCTCGATGGCCCCGTCCGTCTGGTCTATCGCCTTGAGGGTCGGCGCTTGCTGTCCCGGCGCCTTCTGGCGCTGCAGCAATTCGAGGCGGTGATGCGACTGGGGCGGGTCCCCTGCCTGCTGCAACAACACCTGTCAGAACGCAGCAGCGAACGCATGGCGTTGATATTGCGTACGCTCGACGCGCTTGCCCGCGCCAAGCCGGCGCGCGCCATCGCGATCGAATTGTTTGGCGCCGAGCAGGTCGAAGCGGATTGGGCGCATGAGTCCGACTATCTGCGGATGAAGACCAGGCGACTGATCGACGCTGCCAAGCGGCTGGTCAGAGGCGGCTATCTCACGCTGCTGCGTTAGGGTCAGGACTCACTGATTAGAGCCAGAAGATGACGGTTGCGGCGAGAGCGATCGCGGAGAAGAAGGCGGTAGGACATCGATCGTAGCGGGTGGCGACGCGACGCCAGTCTTTGAGGCGACCGAACATGATCTCGATGCGGTTTCGACGCCGGTAGCGACGCTTGTCGTATCTGATTTGCTGGTTTCGCGATTTCCGGCCCGGGATGCAGGGTTTAATGCCTTTGGCTTGCAGGGCATCGCGGAACCAGTCAGCATCATAACCGCGATCAGCGAGCAGCCATTGCGCCTTGGGTAGATCGTCCAGCAGCGCTGCTGCACCGATGTAATCGCTGATCTGCCCTGCGGTCATGAAGAAGCTCAAGGGACGACCATTGGCGTCGGTGACGGCATGGAGTTTGGTGTTCATGCCGCCTTTGGTCCGGCCGATCAGGCGGCCGAGATCCCCCTTTTTACCGCCAGGCTCGACGCCGTGCGGTGCGCCTTCAAATAGGTCGCATCGATCATCACCGTCTTGCGCTCGGCGCCAGCGGAAAGCCCTTCCATCATCCGGGTGAAGACACCCATCTGGCCCCAGCGCTTCCAACGATTGTAGAGCGTCTTGTGCGGGCCGTAATCCTTCGGCGCATCCCGCCAACGCAACCCGTTGCGGTTGACGAAGATGATCCCGCTCAACACGCGCCGATCATCGACCCTCGGCCTGCCATGGCTCTTCGGAAAATACGGCTCAAGCCGCGCCATCTGCTCGTCGGTCAGCCAGTACAGGTCGCTCACATTCGGTCTCCTTGCGGAGCCTGAATCAGATCGCGCCTCTCACATCAATGGGTCCTGACCCGAGTCAAAGCCGGCAAGCTCCTTGGCGTCGCCCCCGTGGCGGGGGCGATCGAGGCGCGCTGGCGGCCGCGCGGGTCCCCCACGATGCAAACCGCGAGGGTCCACCGGATCGTCAATTGCACCGGGGTCGATGCGGATCTGCGCCGCGCGGACGATCCGCTGACGAAGGCGCTTCTCGCGAGCGGCGCGATCGCGGCCGACCCGCTCGATCTCGGGATCGAGGTCGATGCGCAATGCCATGTCCGCGCGGCAAACGGCAGCATCCATCCCGAGCTTTATTGCATCGGGCCGATGACCCGCGGGACGTTCTGGGAAGTGACCGCCGTTCCCGATATCCGGCGGCAGGCGTGGGATCTGGCACGCCGGCTTTCAAATGCGCATTGGGTCGAGGGCGACGGCCTTTGATTAACCAGTCGCCAGGGCATCAGGGTGCGCCGCTCGCCTTCCACGTCACGACCAGCGCATCGCGATAGGCCGCCGCGGCGTTCGCGGTCACCCGGATCGGGGTCACCCCGTGCCGGATCCGGCGATCGTCGAGGAGAACCGCATCGCCCGGATCGAGCAGCGTGAACCGCCCCAGCCGGCGGCCGTCCGCTCCACCGATTTCGGTCACACCTTCTTCAACATTCTGACGCGCAACCAGAATTACCAGAACCCAGTCGACACCGTCGCGGTGCAGGCCTTCCGGCGTAGGGCGGCCAAGTTCTTCCGGTGACGTCTCGATCCTGAACTGGTGCATTTCGCTATGCCAGGGAGCGGTCGGCGCGCGGCGGTCGAGCGTCGCGAACAGCGGGGTCAACGACCGGAAGATCGACGCCACGATCGCGCTTTGCGCGATATCGGTCTCTATCGCATCGAACCAGCGCTGCACGTCTCCGTTCAGCGGGTTATAGTCGCGGCTCTGGAAATGAGGCTGGTCGGGCTTCCGTACCAGATCACCGCCGCGCACTTCGAAAGCGGCATGGCGCCGACGCCGGTATCGCCCGCCGTCGGCCATGTAACGGTCCTCGCCGAGCCGGTCCCACGAGGCTGCAAACGTCTGCCATTGTTCTCCGGTCCAGCCGACGATCTGCTGGAGCGCCGGCGCTGCCAGATGAATATATCCGCGACCCGCCAAGGCCTGGTCGATATCCTCGATCGTGATGATGGAGCCAGCCAATGCGCGAGATCCTTCCCAATCCCCAATGCGCCGCCCCTCTAGCACGGGACCGGACGGCCGCCCATTTCCATTCTTACGCCTGGCGGCAGCGGCAGTCGTGCGCTGAGGAGAGCTGCCGGTGCCCCATCATCGCCAAGGAAATTCGAGTTGCAAGGCAACGAACCCGGCGGTTCCTCTGCCATAGCGCGCCGCAATCGCCTCAAGCGCACGATCGAGTTGCGACGCCGGGGGAATGGCAGGGTCCAGGGACCGGGTCAGGTCCGTTTCACGCGCGGAACGCCCGCCCGTTGTGAGCTTCAAACCGTCGGCGGTAAGCACTGTCGCCTGCGAGGTCAGCGCCAGCGCCTTCGAGCGATAGGTGCGCGACCAGGCGTCCGCGGTGAGCGCGAGGGCGATGCCATCCACGCCGTCGGCAACCGGGATACCGATGGTTTCATGGCCCCAGACTGCCGCGCTGTTCGAGGCCAGTTGCCACACCCAACCGGCATTGAGATGGAAATCGCGGCTGTTATGCGCAGCGTCATAGCCCGACACCCCAAGTTGCGCAGCGAGCTTCTCGGCGCGCTCCTTCCCGCCGATCGCCTCCACCAACGCCAAGGAAACCGGAATCGACGCTGTTACCCCAGTTGTCGTGACGACGCCGCGGTCCACAACATAACGCCGGTCGCGCGCGTAACGCATCGCGGGATGCGCGCGCATCAGACCGTCGATCGCATACCAGTGCGTCGTCGCCATCCGTCCATCGAGCAGACCGGCGCGCCCCAGCACCTTCGCACCTTCGCAGATACCGATGATCGTCGCCCGCGATGCCGCCTGCTGCCTTATCCACGCAACGATCGGCCCCTCGCGCTCGTCGTGATGATAGGCCGGCACGATGACATAATCCGCGCCGTCGGGGTGCGCCTTGTCGAAACCGGCAAGCGTATCCTGCGGCTCGATCGAGAGCGCCGGCATCAACGCGATCGTTGCGTCTGTCGGTGCGATCACCGTCACGTCGACGAGCCCCGATCGCGTCAGGACAGCCTGCGGGATCATCAGGTCCGTCGTCTCCGCGCCGCGATTATCGGCGACGATTGCGACCAGGGGCCGCGCGCGCTTCGGCGGTTTCATCCCGGCGATGAGGCGCCGCTGTTCGTCGGCAGCGAGCGGCAGCGCGACGCTTCCCGCTTTCCCGCTGCACCCCGCCGCCAGTGTCGCAACGCCAAACCCGGCCGCGCCCGCCAGAAAGCCCCGGCGCCCCAATCGATCATCAATCCGCTCGTTCATGCAGACAAATCTATGCACAAAGCCTATCTGGCTTAAATGCCACAGACATCGGAAAAACAGCCAAAATCGCGACGTGACCGGCGGCGGCTGGTGATTTTGATCGCCTTCGAGGGCGTGGAGCCGCTGGACGTTACCGGGCCGATGGCGGTTTTCCATCGCGCCGAGGAACAGCTTCCGGGCAGCTATGATCTGCGCGTGGCGAGCCTCGGCAGCACCGCGGTCGTTACTGCGACCGGCTTGACGCTGGGCGGGACGGTCGCGCTCGACAGCATCGAGGCCGATCCCGACACGATCCTCGTCGCAGGCGGCAGCGAGGAAGCGGTTCGCGCTGCGGCAACCGACGCGCATCTTATCGACTGGCTGACCGAACGTGCGCCGCGCACGCGCCGAATCGGCAGCATCTGCACCGGTGCGTTCGTGCTCGGCGCAGCGGGGCTGCTCGACGG
The DNA here is from genome assembly GCF_026130605.1 of Sphingomonas lycopersici. Taxonomy (GTDB): domain Bacteria; phylum Pseudomonadota; class Alphaproteobacteria; order Sphingomonadales; family Sphingomonadaceae; genus Sphingomonas; species Sphingomonas lycopersici. Next base: position 68,995 of record NZ_JANFAU010000001.1, read on the forward strand.
GCGCTGCGCCGCGACGCACTGGGCGGCAGCGCGCGCGTTACAGGCCTATTTTCCCCTGGCGCGCGTGGATGCCGACGCAATCTACCGGATCGACGGCCCGATTTGCACATCCGCCGGGGTCACCGCCGGCATCGATCTCGCATTGGCGCTGGTCGCCGCCGATCTGGGGCAAGGCGTCGCCGCGAAAATCGCGCGCGATCTGGTGCTGTTTCTCCACCGCCCCGGCGGGCAGCGCCAGTTCAGCCAGACGCTCGCCGCGCAATCTCATGCCAGCAACCGCTTCGCCGATATCCTGCCGTGGATCGCCGACAATCCGACCGCGGACTTGTCCGTATCGGCGCTTGCCGCTCGATCCGCGATGAGCGAGCGCAACTTTGCGCGACGTTTCGCGCAGGAGATCGGCAGGACACCGGCGCGCCATGTGCTGGAAGTACGACTCGATCATGCGCGGCGGGATCTCGAATCGACCGATTGGCCGCTCGACCGCGTGGCTGAGCGTAGCGGGTTGGGCGGGGTCGATACGCTGCACCGCCTGTTCCGCCGCGAGCTCGGCGCGACTCCGGGGGCATATCGGGCGCGTTTTGCGAAGCCGGGCAGCGCCCCTATGGCCGAATGAAGGCACACGCCCGCCTGGGCGTTGAAGACGACGCGATTTTCCTGCACTTTTGTGACGACTTGAGCAGCATTTCACCACGATAGGAGCAGGTTGTGCAGGATTCTGCCGACATCGACATCGATCAGATGGATTATCGACTCCTGCGGGAGCTGACGCGCGACGGCCGGGCATCCGATGTGGCGTTGAGCGAGCGGGTGCATCTTTCCAGCACCGCTGTCGGGCGGCGGCGAAAATTGCTCGAGGATCGCGGAATGGTCCAGGGCTACAGCGCCGATCTCAGCCTGTCGCGGCTTGGCTTTGGCACGACGGTGATCGTCGCGATTGAATTGAGCTCGCAAGCCGAACATGTCCTGAACGAATTCGAGCAAGCCGTCTCGCAATGCCCCTCCATGTCTTTCTGCAGTTTCGTATCGGGAGACACGGATTTCATCATGATGGTCCATGTGAAATCGTTCGAACATTATGACAGCGTCTATCGAAAGGAGCTTTCCACCCTTCCTCATGTCGCGAAGATCAGAAGCAGCTTCGTGATGCGCAAGGTGCTCGATCGCAAGGTGCCGGCGGCAGTGCTGGCGGTGCAACCGTAACGCGAACCGCCCGATACGCGATCGCAAGGGCACGTACCCCACGCTTGCGGGCGGAGGTATCACGCGCCCTTTCGCTATTTCACGCAGGAATCCTGCGCAGAAACCGCAATGCGGCTACGAATTTAGTGGGAACTCACCCCAAGCTTCTGTTAGCTTCCTATTCGAGTTCGAAGACGCCGCGCCCTTCCGGTGTGCGGCGATCGGTTGGCTCGGACCGGGATCACCCGGCCAGAACAGATGACCCCCGCGCAGGAACCAACGAGAGAGAGAAACCGACCGAGGTGAGGATTGCCCGAAGGAAAATAGAAAGGGGCAATCATGTCTGTTTTCCTGCTCTCGTCAGCGTTGCTGGCGCGCGGCCATCGTTTCCTGAAGCCTACCGCTCTCGCCACGACGGCGTTGGCGACGCTCTCCGCCGGCGGCGCATGGGCGCAAGAAGTTGCTCCGGTGCCGGGCGCGCCCCAGATCGGACCGATCCGCCAGGCGCCTGCCCAATCGGGCGGCCCGGTCAATACCTCCGGTGCGAAGCCCGCGCCCGCTGCCACCGGCATTCCCGGCGACGACCTCGGGGATGAAGGTGCGACGCCGAAGGGCGATATCGTCGTCACCGGCTCGCGCATCGTGCGCGACGGCTATGCCGCGCCGACCCCGGTCTCGGTGCTGGGCGCGGCGGAGATCGCAGCGCAGGCACCGGCCAATATCGCCGATTTCGTCAATACCCTCCCCTCGATCGCGGGGAGCGGCACCTCGGCGACCAGTTCGGGAAGCCTGTCGAACGGGATCGCCGGCATCAACTCGATCAGTCTGCGCGGCCTTGGCGTGGGGCGGACGCTGGTGCTGGTCGACGGACAACGATCGGTGGCCTCCTCGATCGGCGGCGTGGTCGACATCAACACGATCCCGCAGGATCTGGTCGAGCGAGTCGAGGTGGTGACCGGCGGCGCGTCCGCGCAATATGGGTCGGACGCGGTAGGGGGCGTCGTCAATTTCATTCTCAACAAGAATTTCAAGGGCGTCGAGCTCAAGGTCGACAATGGCGTCAGCACCTATGGCGACGGGATGAATTACCGGTTCAGCGGCAGCGCCGGTTTCTCCGCACTGGACGATCGGTTGCATGTCCTGTTCAATGCGGAATATTTCCACCAGGACGGCGTCGACACGATCAACCGCGGCTGGAACAACGCCGACTATTTCCAGATCAACAATCCGGCCTATACGCCGACCAACGGCCAGCCGCAGCGGCTCGTCGGATCAGGCTTCGGCGTCAGCACCTATACGACCGGCGGGCTGATCACCTCGGGGCCACTCGCCGGCACCTATTTCCTCGGCAACAATCAGACTGCGGCGCTCAATTTCGGCACGCGCAGTGCCGTTTCCTCGCCGTGGATGATCGGGGGCGATTACAAGGTCACGATGGCGGGGCACAGGGGCACCAATTCGCTCTTGCCGACCGAGGAGCGGATCGGCGTGTTCAACCGCGTCGCTTACGATCTCACCAACGATATCCAGATCTACGGTCAATTCTCGTGGAATCGATACGAGGGGCAAAGCTTCTATCAGCAAACCCCCAGCACCGGCGTGACGATCCAGCCGGACAATGCCTATCTGCGCACTTATTATCCCACACTGGCGGCTCAGGTGACCGCGCCTTTTACGATCGGCACCAGCAACAATGGCTTCCCCGCCCCGGGAAGCGACAACCGGCGTGAGGTCTTTCGCTATGTCGCCGGGGTTAACGGCAAGTTCCGGCTCTTCGGGCGGACCTGGAAATGGAATGCTTATTATCAGCACGGCATGACCAAGGCGCATGAGGAGCTGACCAATACCTGGAACGTCGCGCGAATGGCGCTGGCGCAGGATGCAGTGATCGTGACCTCCGCCAATGTCGGGTCATCCGGGCTGGCGCTCGGCAGCATTGCCTGCCGTTCGACGCTCACCGCGCCGACCAACGGCTGCGTACCGATCAACCGGCTCGGCATCCACGGCGGCCCGGACCCGAAGGCGCTGGCCTATATCTACGGGGCGGGGCAACCCTATCGCGACGAGACGATCAAGGAGGATGTCGCGGCGGCGAGCGCCAGCGGGGAATTGTTCAATCTCCCCGGCGGCCCCGCGGCGGTGGCGCTCGGCGCCGAATGGCGCAAGGAGCAGATCAGCGGCTATGTTCCGACCGAATATCAGCCCGTCCGCAATGCCAATGGAACCACCACGAACAACTGGCTCTACGGCAATTACCTGCCCAATTTCGGCGAATATAATGTCAAGGAAGGCTTCATCGAAGTCGACCTGCCGATCGTGAAAGGCATCAACCTCAACGCCGCCGGCCGCTATACGGATTATTCGACCTCGGGCGCGGTGCAGACCTGGAAGGTCGGCGGAACCTACACGCCGCTGCCCGATATCAAGTTCCGCGCCACCTACAGCCACGATATCCGCGCGCCGAACCTCCAGGAACTGTTCGCTTCGGGAACCGCGCGCACCAATTCGGTGATCATGCCGGCCAACTCGCCGCTCGGCGCGGGGGCCTTCCAGTTCGTCGAGAGCACGATCGGCAACCCGAACCTCAAGCCGGAGAAGGCGAATACATGGACGGCGGGCGCGGTTGCGACGCCGCGCTGGTTGCCCGGCTTCACCATGTCGTTCGACTATTATGATATCAGGATCACCGATGCGATCGGATCGATCACCTCCCAGAATACGGTGGATTTCTGCTATTCCGGGTCAACGGCCTATTGCAACAACATCGTCTATAACGGCGGCGCGTTGAGCCAGATCGTCATCCAGCCGTTCAACTTCGCCAGCCAGCATGAGACGGGATTCGACATCGATGCGACCTACCGCACCGATCTTTCCGCGATATCGGCCGATCTGCCCGGCAGTTTCAGCATCAGCACCGCGATAACCCATTACATAAAGAACGTGATCAACAACGGGATTTTCCCGATCGACTATGCCGGCGTGAACGGCGGCAGCCTGGCGGGCACCTACAACGCGCCCCATTGGGTCTATCGCGTCAGCGCCTTTTACAAGGTCGATCCGGTGACGATCAATCTGGTCGCGCGCGGCTTCGGATCGGGGGTCTATGGCAATGATTACATCCAATGCACCTCGGGATGCCCGGCCTCGACCAATCAATATCGCACGATCAACAACAACCACATTCCCGGCGCGACCTATTTCGACGCATCGATCAGCTTCAAATTCTCCGCCGGCAGCCATGACGGCAGCTTGACCTTCGTAGTCAACAATATGTTCAACAAGGATCCCGTGCTGGTGGGCAATGGGCCCGACGGCAACAATGTGCCGGCTTACGCCCAGACCAGCCGCCAGCTCTATGACGTGGTCGGTCGGGTATTCCGCGTATCGGCGGGCGTGAAATTCTAAGGGGAAAAGGAGGGTCGAATGAAGAATCGATTTGAACGCACAATGGCCGCCGCGCTGATGGCGAGCGTCTTGTGGTCGCCGCTCGCTTATGCGGCGACCGATGAGCAGAAGAAGGCGGTGGAGGCCGGCGTCGAGGCGCAGACCAAACAGATTCAGGTGATGGTCGATCAGGTCTTTTCCTATGCCGAGCCCGGTTTTCAGGAGGTGCGTACCTCGGCCTATCTCACCGACATCCTGGAGAAGAACGGCTTCAAGGTGACCCGCGGGGTCGCCGGCATCCCCACCGCCTTCACCGCGACCTGGGGCTCGGGCGGGCCGCTGATCGCGCTGGGATCGGATATCGACAATCTGCTCGGGGTTTCGCAATTTCCCGGCATCCCCAACGTCAAACCGATGGTCGCGGGCGCGCCGGGGCATGGCGAGGGGCATAATTCGGGCATGCCGCTGATCATCGCCGCGGCGATCGCGACCAAGGCGGTGATGGAGAAGAACCATATTCCCGGCCGGCTGATGATCTGGCCGGGCGTCGCGGAGGAACTGCTCGCCTCAAAGGCTTATTATGTCCAGGCCGGGCTGTTCAAGGACGTCGACGCCTGTATCTTCGTCCATGTCTCCAGTGAGTTCGGCACCGCTTACGGCGATCTCGGGCAGAACGGCATGGTCTCGGTGGAATATACGTTCCACGGCAAGACCGCGCATGCCGCCGGCGATCCGTGGGACGGGCGCAGCGCGCTCGACGCGGTCGAGCTGATGGATACCTCGTGGAACTACCGCCGCGAGCATCTGCCGCTGACCCAGCGGTCGCATTACGTCATCACTAACGGCGGCGGGCAGCCCAATGTCGTCCCCGATCTCGCCTCGGTCTGGTATTATTTCCGCGACCGCAGCTTCGGCGACGTGAAGACGCTCTACGATACCGGCAACGAACTCGCCGATGCCGCCGCCAAGGCGACCGGCACCACGGTCGAGCGACGCATCCTCGGCTATGCCGCGCCTAATTTCGCCAACAAGCCGCTGGCCGAGGCGGCCTTTCTCAACATCAAGGCGGTCGGCATGCCGAAATGGGATGCTGATGATCAGGCCTTCGCCAAGGCGGTGCAGGAAACCAACCACCGCAAGGTCGCGCCGCTCACCGATACCGTCACGCCGCTGTCGACCCCGGAAAACCGCCCGCGGTCGATGGGCGGCGGCTCGGACGATATCGGCGATATCATGTGGACGGTGCCGACGATCACCATCCGCTATCCGTCGAACATTCCCAATATGATCGGCCATAATGTGCTCTCGGCGATGGCGATGGCGACGCCGATCGCGCACAAAGGGGTGGTCGTCGGCGCGAAAGCGGTGGCGATGACGGTGCTGGACATGATGACCACGCCCAAACTGCTCGCCGACGCCAAGGACTATTTCAACAACGTGCAGCTCAAGACCGACAGCTACAAGCCGATCCTCGAGAAGCCCGCGATCTGGCTCAACGAAAAGACAATGCGGGAAATGCGCCCACAGATGGAAAAATATTATTACAACCCGAAGAAATACCCCACCTATCTCGACCAGCTCGGCATCAAATGGCCGACGCTGACCGCGAAGGAGTGATCGAAATGGCGCAAGCCCGGCCGAAAAGTAATTCGGCCGGGCTACCCGGTTTGCACTGCAAGCTTACACCGGCGGAGCCGGTGCTATGGGTTGTTCGTCGGTCGGCGACAGCTTGATCATCGTCTGTTGCGCCATCTTCCCGTTGGCAACGATGATCCGGCGGCCGTCATCGGTGCGCAACACCGTAAATCCCAACGAAATGTCCTCAACGACGCCGACGTCGAAATCATCCTTGGTCGGCGCGCTGATCTGGATGCGATCGCCTCGCCGGAACGGCTTGTAGAGGACGAGGCTTATCCCCGCGACAAGATTCCCCAGCGTCGTCTGGGCGGCGAATCCGATCACCACGGAGACGAGACTGACCCCGGCGAGCAGCGCGGTGCCGAAGCGGTTCAAGGCGGGAACGACGCGCGTATAAGCGACGATGAGGATGACCCACATCACCAGCACGGCAAGGTGGCTGAGGAAGGACAAGGTGATCTGGTCGATACGGTCCGACTGGTCGTGACGGAGCGCGGCGCCGACCGCATAGCGCAGCACCCATGAAAGGATCAGCCCGACCAACAGAAAGATAGCACCCGACAACAAGGCGCCAAGGATCGTATTGGGATCGAATAATTCGATCCTCATTCGACGCTGCCCTGCTCATCGGTGATGATCAAAGCCGAATCGGTGCGCGCGATCGCGACCAGCGTCAACCCTGCCCTCATCGCGCGTTCCACGGCGAGGCTGGTCGGCGCCGAGATCGTCACCAGCATCGAACAGCCTGAGCGAACCGCTTTTTCGACGAGTTCGTAACTGCATCGCGCGGAAAGCAGGTAAAAGCCCGTCGCTGGATCGATTGCGTCGCTGGCGAGCGCACCGATCAGTTTGTCGAGCGCATTGTGCCGGTCGACATCCTCCCGGACGCGCAGGATCGCACCAGCGGGAGAACAGAAGGCAGCAGCATGCGAGCCGCCCGTGGCGTGACCCAATGGCTGATGATCCCGGAAACCGGCCAGCGCGCGCATGATCGCGAGCCGATCGGTCGATATCTGTGCTTTTACCGGCGGGAGCGACCGCAACAGCTGCTCGACCTTCCCGACGCCGCAAAGGCCGCAACTGCCCTCCGCCTCGCGCCGGCGCGCGCGTCTGAACACGCGCTCAGCCCGTTCGGCCGGTAACGATAGCCGGATCGCCCAGCCGCCATCGACCCGCTGGATGTCGATGCTCTCGATCTGATCCGCCCGGTCCACAAGCCCGTCGCTGAGCGCGAAGCCCAATGCATAGTCGCGCAAGTCCGACGGCGTTGCCATCACCACGGTATAAGCGACCCCGCACACCTCGATCGAAACCGGGGCCTCGACCGGAATAGTGCGCAGCAGCGCCGCATCGCCGATCTCGGCGAAACCAACGCGGCGAACCGCAAGGTTGACGGCTTGTAGCTTATCGAGGGCCATGCTCGACTTTCAGTCGCTCGGCCTGCGGCCGAGCCTGAGCGCGGTGAACATCTTGAGCGCAAGGTATCCGGGCTTAAAGGGGGTCAAGGCGCGCGCTCCGGTTGATTCCACCATCGGCCCGGATGGAGCAATAGATGTGCCAGACGTGATGTCGTCTTAATTCAATGTCTTATTCATTGAGCGACAAGGGACGAAGACAAAAGGTCCAAACCGGTCGCGACAAATTGTCTTCGTTCCAGCCCACGCGGCCCGATGCGCTTCGTCGACTGCAATGGTAGCTGTAACCCGCGCGAACAAAGGACCGATTCGCGCGCGGCAACGCTCGGGCGTCCGATCCAGGGTAAGATCGGGTTTCGACGGACGAGGATAGCAGATGGAGGAACAGGGCGTGCCGGGTCAGGAGACAGAAGAGAATAACGGCGTCGACCCGGATTTCTGGCCCTGGCTTGCGCAAGCCTCGATCCTGGTGGTCGACGACGAACCCGGGATGCGGAATTTTCTCGTGCGCACGCTGCGACCGCGGTGCAAGCGGATCGACGAGGCGTCCGACGCGCGCGAGGCTTCGCGCAAACTCGATGCCCGGCCCTATGACGTCGTCATTCTCGATAATCTTCTCCCCGGCAGGACCGGGCTCGAATGGCTGACGGAGCAGCGCGCATCGGGCCTTTTTGCGGATGTCATCCTGATCACCGCGCATGCGGATCTCGATACCGCAATCGCCGCGCTGAGGGTCGGGGTCGTCGATTTCGTACTGAAGCCTTTCCGCTCCAATCAATTGCTCAGCGCCGTCGCGCGATGCCTCGATCGCGATCGGCTGCAGCGCGAGAATGTGGTTCTCCGTCAGGAACTCAAAGGTGCGTCGGGACGAGAGGGGCTTCGCAGCACATTGACGGGAAGGTCGCCCGCAATCGAGGAGATCCGGAAGATCATCGCGCGCGTCGCGCCGCTGCCGAGCTCGGTGCTGCTCACCGGCGAATCCGGAACCGGCAAGGAAGTGGCGGCGCGCTCGATCCACGCGCTTTCGGATCGCGGCGACAAGCTCTTCGTGCCGGTGAATTGCGGCGCGATTCCATCCGAACTTCTCGAAAGCGAACTATTCGGACATGTCAAAGGGTCGTTCACCGGTGCTCACGGCGCGCGCGAGGGTCTGATCCAATATGCCAAGGGCGGGACGATCTTTCTCGATGAGATCGGCGACCTTCCCTTGCCGATGCAGGTCAAATTGCTCCGGGTGATCGAAGATCGCCGGGTGCGCCCCGTCGGCGCGGAGCGGGAAACGCCGATCGACGTCCGTTTCGTCTTCGCGACCAACGCCGACCTTGCCGAGCGTGTGAACGAGGGACGGTTCCGGCAGGACCTTTTCTATCGTATCAACGTCCTGGAGATTCGCATGCCGCGGCTTGTCGAGCGCGGTGATGACGTGGAGGAGCTCGCTTCGGCCTTTATGAGCGACGTAGCGCTGCAGCTCGGCATGGCCCCGGTACCCATCGATCAAAATGTGCGTCGGTATCTCACGCGTTACGAATGGCCCGGCAATATTCGGGAATTGCGCAATTTCATCGAACGCGCGGTGATCCTGGGCCGGTTTCCCAATGCTTATGAACGGGCCGAGGAACCCCCCGGTCGCAAGCCCAGGACCCTGGCGGAGGTCGAGCGGCGGCATATTCTAGCCATGTTGAAGGAAACGGGCGGCGACCGCGAGGAGACCGCCCGGCGGCTCGGCATCTCGCGAAAGACCGTCGACCGCAAATGCGCGACCTGGAATGTCTGATGCCATAGCGGCGGGGATGAAGCGGCGGCATTCGGTGCGTTACCGGCTGCTAGCGATCGCGCTCTTGCCGATGCTGGTTATCCTGCCGATCTTCCTTGGCATCGCGATGAAGCGATGGAACGACCGGTTCGACGCGATGCTGCTGTCGAAGGTCGATGGCGATCTCACCACCGCAAACCAATATCTGTCCCGATTGCTGGCCGGTGATCAGGCCTCGCTTTCGTCGCTGGGCCAATCGGCGCGATTTTTGGATGTGCTTTACGGCAAGGCAAAGCAGGACGCATCGCTTGATATGCTGCTCGCGCGCGAAGCCGGCAAAACCGGCGCCGACTTTCTATATCTGGTTGACGCCGAGCATCGGGTCATCGCGTCGAGCCGCCCGTTTGCGTCGCGCGCGCCGAGCGCGATCAGATATGATTGGCCGATCATCACGCGGGCGCTGCGCGGCCAGCCGAAAACCGGAATCGATCTGTTTTCCCAGGCGGATCTGGCGGCGATATCGCCGCAACTGGCAGGCCGCGCGACGATCCATCTGATTGCTACCGAGAAAGCAGCCCCGACCTCCCGAACGATCGAGAATCGCGGCATGGTGGTCCATTCGGCGGTGCCCGTCACCTTAGCCGACGGCACATCGGCCGCATTGGTCAGTGGCATGTTGCTCAATCGCAATCTGCGCTTCATCGATACGATCAACGCTCTGGTGTATCACGATACCAGCGTTCCACGCGGGAGCCACGGCACAGCGTCGCTGTTCCTCGGTGACGTTCGCATCAGCACGAACGTCCGATTGTTCGAGGGCCATCGCGCGATCGGAACGCGAGTGTCGAGCGCGGTGCGGAGCGCGGTGCTCGGCGAAGGACGCACCTGGCTCGACAGCGCGTTCGTCGTCAACGATTGGTATATTTCCGCCTATCAGCCGCTCGTCGACACCGATGGCAGGCGTGTCGGGATGCTCTATGTCGGCTTTCTCGAAAAGCCGTTCACCGCGATGCGCCGCGAAATCGTCCTGTCGCTCGCCTTCGCCTTTCTGCTCGTCACGGGGCTGACAGTTCCCTTATTCCTGCGCTGGGCGAGCGATATCTTCAAACCGCTCGAGCGAATGGCGACGACCATCGCGCAGGTCGAATCCGGCGATCTCGCCGCGCGAACCGGATCGAGCGGCGATGCGGGTGAAATCGGCATGGTGGCCAAGCATCTCGATGGCCTTCTTGATGAAATTCAGGATCGCGATCGGCAGCTTCGCTCATGGAACGACGAACTCAATCGGCGCGTCGAAGAACGAACCGAGCACCTGGTCGCGGCGCGCAAGCAGATCGAAGATACCACAAAACAGCTCGTCCTGGCGGAGAAGCTCGCAACGCTCGGCGAGATCAGCGCCGGCATCGCGCATGAAATCAACAATCCGCTCGCGGTGATGCAGGGCAATCTGGAGATCATCCGGGCGGTGCTGGCCGGCCGAACCGACGATCTCGACCTCGAGTTCAGGCTGGTCGACGAGCAGATCGGGCGCATCAGCGAAATCGTGCGGAAGCTTCTGCAATTCGCCCGACCTGCGGAATATGCCGGCTATGAGGATCGGCAGGACATTGCGGCGATGATCTCCGACACCCTCCCGCTTGTCGGGCACCTGCTCAAAAGAGCGGCGGTCACCGTCGTGCGCGACGATCGGGCACGCCGCGAAGTACGGATCAACCGAACCGAGCTCCAGCAGGTTCTGGTCAACCTCATGGTGAACGCGATCGATGCGATGCCCAGCGGCGGCACGCTGACCTTGCGCAGCTATGATGCCGAGGGCGCAGGCGGTGAGCCTGGCGCCGTTATCGAGGTGCAGGATACCGGAATCGGGATGAGCGATAATGTGCTCGCCCGCATCTTCGATCCTTTTTTCACTACCAAGCAGCGCGACGGCAACGGGCTCGGCCTGGCGATCTGCCAAATGCTCATATCCCATACGGGAGGCACGCTTACTGCGTCGAGCACGCCGGACATCGGATCGACCTTCTTCCTGTGGCTTCCCGAAGCCGGCGATGACGGGACAAGGCGTGAAGGACATTCTGTCTAGGCGCCTGCGGACAGACTGTCCCCCACGGCCCCGCCAATCGACCCCAAGCTGCTTGATCCTCGTTGCTTAATCGCCGCTGCAGATACGGCATAGTTCTTGCTCCCTCCGCGCCGACACACGGAACGCTCGTCGAGGGCATCGAGCGCAGAGGAGCAGCGAAATGGGCAAAGCCATCGGAATTGACCTGGGCACTACCAATTCGTGCGTTTCGGTGATGGACGGGAAGAGCGCGCGCATTATCGAGAACAGCGAAGGCGCACGTACCACGCCATCGATTGTCGCTTTTACCAAGGATGGCGAACGCCTGGTGGGGCAACCCGCCAAGCGGCAGGCGGTGACCAACCCGACCAACACGATCTTCGCCGTCAAGCGACTGATCGGGCGGCGTTTCGACGACCCCGTGGTCGAGCGCGACAAATCGCTGGTCCCTTATAAGATCGTCGAAGGGCCGAACGGCGACGCCTGGATCGAGGCCGATGGAAAATCCTATTCGCCGTCGCAAATCTCGGCCTTCATCCTGCAGAAGATGAGGGAAACGGCCGAGGCGCACCTCGGCGAAACCGTGACGCAGGCGGTCATCACGGTGCCGGCCTATTTCAACGACGCGCAACGCCAGGCGACCAAGGATGCGGGAAAGATCGCGGGTCTCGAGGTGCTGCGGATCATCAACGAACCGACGGCTGCGGCGCTGGCCTATGGGCTCGAGAAGAAGAAGCAGGGCAAGGTCGCCGTCTACGACCTTGGCGGGGGCACGTTCGACATCTCGATCCTCGACATCGGCGATGGCGTATTCGAGGTGAAGGCGACCAACGGCGATACCTTCCTCGGCGGCGAGGATTTCGACATGCGGATCGTCAATTACCTCGCGGACGCCTTCAAGAAGGATCAGGGCATCGACCTACGCGGCGACAAGCTCGCGCTCCAGCGGTTGAAGGAGGCTGCCGAAAAGGCCAAGATCGAATTGTCGACGAGCAAGCAGACCGAAATCAACCTGCCCTATGTCTCGGCCGATGCCTCCGGCCCGAAGCATCTCCTGATCACCCTCACCCGCAGCAAGCTCGAGTCGCTCGTCGAAGACCTCATCCAGCGCACGATGGAGCCGTGTCTCAACGCGCTTCAGGACGCCGGGCTCAAGGCGGAGCAGATCGACGAGGTCATTCTCGTCGGCGGGATGACGCGCATGCCGAAAATCCAGGAAGTGGTGCAGAAAATCTTCGGCAAGGAGCCGCATAAGGGGGTCAATCCCGACGAAGTCGTGGCGTTCGGCGCGGCGATCCAGGCCGGGGTTCTTCAGGGCGATGTCGAGGATATCCTGCTGCTCGACGTGACCCCGCTGTCGCTCGGCATCGAGACGCTCGGCGGTGTCTTCACCCGGCTCATCGACCGCAACACCACGGTTCCAGCCAAAAGAAGTCAGACCTTCTCGACGGCGGACGACAATCAGCCGGCCGTTACGATCCGCGTCTTCCAGGGCGAGCGCGAGCTGGCGGCCGACAACAAGCTGCTCGGGCAATTCGACCTCATCGGTATCCCGGCCGCGCCGCGGGGTGTTCCGCAGATCGAGGTGACCTTCGATATCGACGCCAATGGCATCGTCAACGTCTCGGCCAAGGACAAGGGAACCGGGAAGGAGCAGACGATCCGGATCCAGGCGTCGGGCGGCCTTTCGGACGACGACATCCGGCGCATGATCAAGGATGCCGAGGAGCACGCCACCGAAGACAAGAAGCGCAAGGAAGTCATCGAAGCCAGGAACGTCGCCGAGTCGCTGCTCCATGCGACCGAGCGGGACATCGAGGAGCTTAAGGACAAGCTTTCCCCTGCCGACAAGCAAGCGGCGGAAAGCGCGATGAGCGATCTGCGCACGGCATTGCAGGGCAATGACGCAGCCGCCATCACGGCAAAGACTGCGGCGCTCAGCCAACAGGCGATGAAGCTGGCCCAGGCGCTCCATTCAGCCGCGCAGGCCGGCGCGAGCGCGGGACCTGGTTCGGGCGGCGATAACGACGATGATGTCGTCGATGCCGAATTCACCGAGCTCGCCGACGACGAGAAGGGATCAAAAAAATAGCGACGGTTCGCGAATGACGGCGAAAGATGCCGCGTTTCGTGGCATGGATCGGAAGATCGCGGCCGATTGCCGGCAATGACCTTCGGGCATTGTCACCGCAGCGAGGCGCCGGAAAGTGGCGGGGGCGAGAGTGAAGAATCCCTATGACATATTAGGTGTCGCGCCGGCCGCTTCCGCCGCGGAGATCCAAAGCGCCTATCGCAAGCTCGCGAAGAAGCTCCATCCGGACCTCAATCCCGGCGACAAGGGCGCCGAGGAAAAGTTCAAGGAGGTCGCCGGCGCCTATGACCTTCTCAGCGATCCCGAAAAACGCAAACGCTATGACGCGGGCGAGATCGACGAAAGCGGCGCCGAGCGGCCGCAGCACCAATATTATCGCGACTTCGCCGACTCCGACTTCGGTCACTACGCCAGCGACGGCGGCTTCGCTGATTTCGCCCAGGGCGACGATCCGTTCGCTGATCTGTTCCGGCGCAGCGCCGAGGCACGCGCCAATCGCCGCGGCCGCGATCTTCATTACCGGCTCGAAATCAGCTTCGTCGAGTCGATCACGGGTGGGTCCGAACGTATCACTTTGCCGACCGGCGGCACGCTCGACGTGTCGATCCCGGCGGGCATCGTCGACGGCCAGACCCTGCGCCTGAAGGGCAAGGGCACACCGGGTTCGGGCAAAGGCGGCCCCGGCGACGCATTGATCGAAATCGACGTGCGTCCCGATCCACGCTTCAAGCGTGACGGCGACGATATCACGATCGACCTCCCGATCTCCCTGTCGGAGGCGGTGCTGGGAGGAAAAATCCGGGTGCCGACGCCGACCGGCGACGTGACCATGACGGTTCCCGCCGGCGCCAACAGCGGCACCACGCTGCGGTTGAAGGGCAAGGGCGCACCACGTCGCGGCGGGGCGCGCGGCGATGAGTTCGTCAAGCTCAGGATCGTTCTCGAAAAGCCGATCGATCCCGACCTTCGCGCGTTCGTATCGAACTGGGAGGCGGGCAAGGCGTTCAACCCACGGGAGGATATCGCCAGATGACGATCGATACCGACGAATTCCTGGCCCGATCGGGCATCGACATGCGGTTGCTCCAGCAATGGATCGAACGCGAATGGTTGCGGCCCGATCGCCGCGACGCCGCGCTCATCCTCTCCGAGCTGGACGCCGCACGCGCGCGCCTCATTCGCGATCTCAAGGGAGACTTTGGCGTCAACGACGAGGGGGTCGAGATCGTGCTCCACCTCGTCGACCAGATTCACGGACTTCGCCGCGTGCTGGTGGAGTTGCGGCGCGACATGCAAACAACGCGGCGCTCGACGATCCGACGCACGAGGGTCCGCAAGGTCGGGCAAATCGCCGCGAAGCGTCGCCGGCCCTGATAGGATCACCCGACCGACGGATCGCGAACGCCGGCGAAAAGCAAATAGAAGGAGTTTAACGTGCCTCCAGAATCCCTCGCGCATCATGTCGTGATCGTCGGCGCGGGGTTCGGCGGGGTCGAGGCGGCGCGCGCCCTCGCCGACGCACCGGTCCGGATCACGCTCCTCGACCGGCGCAATTATCATCTCTTCCAGCCGCTCCTCTATCAGGTCGCGGGAACCGCGCTTGCGCCTTCCGATATCGCATGGCCGATCCGGAGCCTCGTCCGGGGTGCGAAGAACGCGACGACGCTGCTCGGCGAAGTGGTGAGCATCGACGCACGGCACAAGCGGCTGCTGACGAGTTACGGCGCGACGATCGACTATGACACGCTCGTGCTCGCGACCGGCGCCCGCCACGCCTATTTCGGTCACGACGATTGGGAGCCTTATGCGCCGGGCCTCAAGACGATCGAGGACGCGACGCATATTCGGCGCAATATCCTGTTCGCGTTCGAGGAGGCGGAGCGATCAAACAACCCCGCGGAGCGGGCAGCCTATCTGACCTTCGCCATCATCGGGGGTGGGCCGACAGGGGTCGAACTTGCCGGGACGATCGCCGAATTGGCCCATGAAACGCTGCGGGGCGAATTCCGAAACTTCAGCATGGATGAAGTACGCGTCATCCTGATCGAAGCCGGCCCGCGCATCCTGCCGAGCTTCAAGGAGCATCTTGCCGCTTATGCCAAGCGTGCGCTTGAAAGGCTCAAGGTCGAGGTGTTGACCGATCATATGGTGACCGAATGCGATGCGGGCGGCGTCCATCTCGGCGAAACGCACCTCGCCACCCGAACCATTCTCTGGGCGGCAGGCGTCCAGGCATCGCCGGCGGGCGCGTGGCTGGATCTGCCGTGCGACCGCGCCGGGCGCGTGCTGGTCAAGCCGGATCTCACCGCCCCGGGGTTTCCCGACGTGTTCGTGATCGGCGATACCGCGCATGTCGAGGATGACGAGGGAACGCTCGTTCCCGGTGTCGCCCCCGCCGCAAAGCAGGAGGGACGGTTCGTTGCCGAGGTCATCCGGGCGCGACTGGCTGGCACGACACCGCCCGAACGGTTCCGCTACAAGAATGACGGCAGCCTGGCCACGATCGGAAAACGCGCCGCGATCGTCGATTTCGGCTGGGTGCGGCTGCGCGGGCGCCTCGCGTGGTGGCTATGGGGCTTTGTCCATATCTTCTTCCTGATCGGCGTCCGCAACCGGCTGATGGTGGCGCTCAGCTGGCTGTGGATCTATTGGACCGGCCAACGCAGCGCGCGGCTCATCACCCAATCCGGATCGGAAGAGCGGGAAGTTTCCGATTAGGAAGCAGGACCGCCCGACGGACGCAGAAGATGCGGCAGGACACGCGCCGCCAGGCCGACCGCCGCGTCGTTCCGTTCATCGAGCATGTCGCGAATATAGGGGCCGATGACCGCGTCGCCGAATGCCATCAGTGTCATCATCAGCACGGCTTCATGGACCCCGCGCGCAGTTTCGACGTCCCCGGTCTGATCGACGATCGCCGCGACCAATGCCTTCACTGCGTTACGCACAGGTTCGAGACGCGCGGCATTGCCCGACAGAATGATCCATGCTGCGAGCGACCCGGCGCCACCCTTGCCGAACGCATCGAACATTTGGTCGACGACGATGACGGGGGCGCCCGCGTCTGCCCGGATCGTGTCGAGCGCAGCGATCAGGTCCTTGATCATCGATTCCATCAGCGTCGATTGAAGGTCCGCCGCCGATCCGAAATGGTAGATGACATTGGCATGCGTCATGCCGAGCTCATGGCCGACATTGGCGAGTGTTACCGCGCGCGGGCCGCGCTCCAGCAACAGCCGGCGGGCGATGACGAGTGCCTCCTCACGTACCCTCGGGCCATTCCGCTTGCTTCGCGCCCTGGGTGTCGGCGAACGCATGTTCAGGGTCCTTCTTTAATAGAAGACTGGACAGCGAGCGGCACGCTCATATTGCAACCCGTATTCGCGCTCGATATCCAGAAGCATTGCCGGTGCTACGTTGAGACAAGGTGAAAGATCGGCGCATTGCGCACGCGGTCGCGCATGTCCGTATCGAAGAATTGATATTTAAAAGGCGATGCATGCGCGGCGCGACTTTCGCTCTATTCTTGGTGGGGAGAGTTGGAGCGACGCCCGAAAGGCCGTTCCCCTTCCCCCGCCAGACGACGCCTATATTCCGGTCCGGCTGGATAGGGAGGTCGGCTTGGATCATCCTTTAACTGCTCTTCCTCTTGCTTCTCAGGAGCTGCAAGACAAGAAAAGACGCAAGGAAAAATGAAATATAAATTATCCAGGCAAACATCGGCGATGCGTTGCTGAACGTCAACCTAACGATGATCGCACACACAATTGCTATTAAAAATAATAGCAGAATGTACCTTGAAAGAGACGCCAAACTCATTAAATCCGCCAAAAATTGTAAGAAACTGCGCGGTAGCAGAATTTAACAATACTGTTAAAGTACCTAAAAACCTTCAATTTGGTTCTGATCGCAGTCAGCCGGGCGTCAAGGCGGACGAGGAGGATGCTGCGATGAACCGTGACATGCTGGCGGCGAATCGAGTTCGCCGGCCTGCGTCTCGCCCAAGGCTTGATCCTCGATCTACCGAGGGCGTGTCTTCGGCCACCTCGACGCGGCGCGGACGACGTCCGGCGACGATTGCAACGAAGTGCCCTATATCACCGACCACAATGGCGCCGCCCCGCTCCCGCCGTCGGCAGGAGCAGGGTCGGACGGCGCCTCCCCGATCGGGGAAGATTACGCGGCGATCAGCCTTGGCCGGCCCTGACGGCGCCGCATCGCGCCCGCCACCGCGCCAAAGCCGACGATCATCATCGCCCAGGTCGCGGGTTCCGGCACCCCGCCGACCGGCGTGCCGCTTTCCCTGGTGAAGAAGCCGACGGTATGATTGTCCGACTCATAGCCGGCATTCGCCAGATTCTCCGAAAAGGTCACCTTGTCGAAGGTGCCGTTGGTATCGAAGAAGTTGAGAAAGACATAGGGTTGGCCGCCGTTGTTGCCGCCGAACGGCGCGTCGGGATTGCCGAAATAGCCGGGCATATTGCCGACCAGCGCGAGCACGTCAGCCGCCGAGAAAGTGAAAAGCGATGTCCCAGCTTTTGAGAAGGTCAGGGTGTTGCCGCTGTCGAGCGCGGACAACCAGAAGCCGAAATAATTGATTCCGGCGGGATTGGTGGTGGCAAGCGAGAGCGAGAAACCCGCGCCGCTCGATGTGCTCGCGAAATTGCCCGCGCCGCCCGCGCCGCCATATTGGTTTGCCGGGACAACATCGACGCCGGCATAGCTGCCCGAGATCACGCCGCCCGACCCGAAATCGGTGGTGAACGACCGGTTGTAGCCAGAGACGATCGCATCGAACGTCTCGACACCCATCGAGGTGAATGCGGCGGTGGAATGCTCGACGCCGGGGTTTTCGATCGTCACATGGAAGGTGTCGGCATGAGCGACGCCTGACAGGGCCGCGCATAGGCCAGCGAAGAAGAATGCGGATCTTTTCATCGGTTCCCTCGTCCCCAAAAATGTCGTCCTCGGCGACGTGGCGAGATCGCCACGGTTCTGGCGTTCTCGCCGAAAATCCGTGGCGCCATTTTCGGTCGATCGGATCGGGGCAACAATCCCGCGTTCGCGGGGGTATGGATAATAAACCGACAATCCGCCGTCATCGTCTCAAAATGGCACGCGCTGGGTAAGGGCAAGTAACCGCGGCCAATTCAGGATTTGCGCTCGGCGACGGGGATGGTCAGGATCAGCCGCGCGCCCTCGCCCGGCGCGCTATCGATCGCGATCCTGCCGCGCATTTGCTCGGCCCGGCGACGGATGTTGGTCAACCCCCGTCCCTCCCCTGGCGAACCGACCGCCCGGCCAGGATCGAATCCGATGCCGTCGTCCGCCAGCGTTATACGGATCGCCTTGCCTTCCGCCGCTTCGATCGTCAGCGCGATCCGGGAGGCGCGGGCGTGTCGCACGCTGTTGGCAATCCCCTCTTGCAACAGCCGATAGAGACTGAGCAGCCGCCGCACGTCGAGGCTGGGCGCGGGGATCGGTAGCGTGCACCGATAATCGAAAGCGATGCCTGACCGCGCGATCCGCCCTTCGACACGCTCGCAGAACATCGCCAGCGCCTCGTCGATCGGTTCGTTCCCGGCATCGATCGCACTCGCCATATTGCGCAGGTCGTCGACCGCCGATTGCAATCCCTGCTCGATCTCTCCTTGCGTCAGCCGGCTGCCGCGCAAGTCCAGCAGCAGGTGGGTCAGCACGCCCCCTACCCCATCATGCATATCGCGCAGCAGTCGCTGGCGCTCGGCGTCGATCGCGATCAGTCGCTCCTGATGGCGCAGCAATTGTGACGAGCGCAGTAAACTGGCGTCCTGCTCCAGCACCTGCCGCTCAAGATCGCTGCGCGCCTCCTCAGCCTCCTGGTTGAGCAGCCGGCCTTGCAGCGCAATTTCGAACAATATCCCGAAGGTCGCCAGCGGCGGGGCGAGAACCGATGCCTGAAGCGTGAGATTGGGCGGGCGAAAGAACAGGTCGAAAGCGATCGACGCCAGCCCGGCAAGCAGCAATGCCAGCACACGGATCGCCGGCCCCGGCGCGGTGCGCGCCATCCGCAGCAAGGCGAGCAGGCCATAGCCGACCAGCAAGGTGAGCGCCGCTGCGTCGAGCCACGGCACGATCGTGGCGACCCCTTCTCCCAGCGCCATCGCCGCCAGCAGCGCAGCGAAGGCGGCCACGAAGCACGCAACCACCATCCGCGCCTCGCTCGCGCGCCAGCCGGCAAAGGCGTTCACGGCCAGCGCCGCTCCCGTCAGCATGAGATATTCGGTGCCGAACCGCAGGAGCGGAAACCAGCGATAGGGCAGGCTCGCGGCGCCAAAGGTGGTGAGCCACGCATCCGCGCCGACCAGGA
Source organism: Sphingomonas lycopersici (assembly GCF_026130605.1). Lineage (GTDB taxonomy): Bacteria > Pseudomonadota > Alphaproteobacteria > Sphingomonadales > Sphingomonadaceae > Sphingomonas > Sphingomonas lycopersici. The sequence goes on from NZ_JANFAU010000001.1 coordinate 88,870, forward strand.
TCTGGAAAAGGCCGGTCACGGTTTGCAGCCGCGACATGCGATTGACCGGCAGCAGGACGAGCAACGCCGTTCCCGTCACCATCGCCACCGCGATCGCCACCCAGACCATGTCGAACCGCTGGAAGCTTTCCAACGCTGCCGCGCGACTCATCCGGTCGAACGGCCCGGCGTAGATCGCCGCCGGCTCGGGGCAATCGCCGTCGAGACAAGACAGGGACGCCGCCTCCCGCCCGCCGGTTTGCGCGGGCGACAGCAGGCTGGCGCGGGCAGGATGCAGCACGACGGGTTGCCAGCCGGGGAGACGCAGCACCGCCGGTCCCGGCAGATCGGCGACGTACGCGCCCATTCGCCCCGGCCCGACGGGCAGCGCCGCGCGCGCCGCCGTCCCCCGGTCCGCCTCGGGAGACTCGATCGGGCGCACGCCAAGGACGATCAGGGCGTAGATGCTCCAGAACAGCAGTTGCACGCCGAGGATGATGATCACCGCACGCCGCCAACCGGTCGGCCGCCGCATCGCCGTCACGGATGCAGCAACCCGTTGCGGAAGGCGCGGACCATCGCCTCGCCCCGGCTGCTCACCCGGAGTTTGCGATAAATCGATTTCACATGATCGCCGATCGTGTGCGGCGATATCTCCAGCACAACGGCGGCTTGTCGATTGCTGTAGCCGCGCGCCAGCAACTGCAGCAATTCGATCTCGCGCGGCGAAAGCCCCGGATCCCATTCCACCGTTCTCGCCTGCTCCTGCTGCTTGCGCAGATGGCGCAGCACATAAGCGGCGATGCTGGGCGAGAGCGGCGCGCCGCCGGTCAGGGCATCGGCCGCCTGCTGCCCGATATCGAGGCTGTCGAGGTCCTTCAGCAGATAACCGTCCGCCCCCGCGAGCACCGCTGCCAGCACCGTCTCCTGATCGCCGAGGACGGATAGGACGAGGATCTTCGGCTCTAGCCCGCCGCGCGCCCGAATATCGGCGATCAATTCGATCCCGCTACCGTCGGGCAGACCGAGATCGAGGATGAACAGGTCCACCGGGCGATCGAGCAGCGCCCGCGCCTGTGCCAGCGTGGCAGCCGTGGCGACCAGCGACAGCCCCTCATGCGCCTCCACCCCGCGCGCGACATGCGTAGCCACGAGCGGGTCGTCCTCGACGATGACGACGCTCGCCGTCAACCGCGTCCGTTTCGACTATGGGCCACCGCGCCTCCCGTCGAGGGCGGCCCGTGCCGGCCGGTGCCCTCCACCGCCAGATTGATCGGCCGGGGCTGATGATTCAATCCCCCGATCACGGGATGCCTCTCACGTCACGAACGACGATTGCCTTTGGTATCGCACTTAGACGACCGGCATCACAGCAAAATGGTGGAGCAATCTCTATATTCACTGTCGGAAGTTTAAAGAGTAACTACAACAATGTTTATAGGCTTCGGCACGATTTTACATCGCTGTTAAACCCATTCTACCGAGTCGATAGTTTCGATTGTCGCGATGGCATCTCGAATCGACAATCGCCTGTAAGCGAAGGAACTTGGCGCGGTTGGCAATCAATATTTTAACATCGATGTAACAATCGCTCGAAATGAACGAATTCATAACGATCTGCCAGCATAGGCCCGGCCGTTCACGTGTACGAATGGACGAATCGGAATGCGCTTTGCTTTGTGCCTGACCCAGGAGCACAATCTTTGGCTGGTCGGCCTGGCAGCGGTCATCTGCCTGCTCGGGTCTCACATCACTTTCCGGCTTTTGCAGCGCCTGCGGCACGCCGAAGAGGGCACGCGCGTCGCGTGGACCTTCATGGGCGCGGTCGCCACCGGCGCGACGATCTGGTGTACCCATTTCGTCGCGATGATCGCGTACCAGCCGGGCATCCCCGTGGAATATGAGCCGATCTTGACCGGCGCCTCGCTCGGCCTTGCGATCCTCGGGAGCGCGCTGGCGCTATGGGTCGCCAATCACGATTTCCGCGCCGCCGGTGCATTGGGCGGGATGATCTTCGGGCTCGCCGTGACGGCCATGCACTATACCGGCATGCAGGCATTTGCGGTACGCGGCGTGATATTCTGGTCCGCGCACTATGTTGCCGCATCGATTGCCGGCGCGGTCCTATTCGGCGCCCTGGCGTTCCATCGCGGTCATGCGGCGGGCCGAAGAGATCCGGTCTGGGCGCCGGCCGCGCTGATGGTGCTTTGCATCATCATCCTCCATTTCACGGCGATGGCCGCGATCGAGATCGTTCCGTTCGCGCCGCGCGACGGCGAGCTCACCGCGAGCGCGGCAAACCTCGCAATGGCCTTCGCGGTAACCGGCGTCGGCCTTTTGATCCTGGGCACGGCGTTGTGCAGCCACGCGCTCGAGGCACAATCGCTCGCGCAGGCGCGCCGCCGGCTGGTCGAGCTTTTGGAAGGCAGTGTGGATGGCATGATCGTCGAACAGGATGGACACATCGTCGCGACGAATGCAGCCTTTGCATCGCTCGCCGGGGTCGACCATGACGAGATTGTCGGCGGCGCGTTGAGCAAGTGGATTCCGGATATAGACAGAGTCCCGATCGGCGCGCTCACCCAGGCGACCCTCGCGGCCGGCGACCAGCGATCGATACCGGTCGAGGTCGCGCTGCGAAAAGATGATCAGCAGGCGCGGCCGAGCATGATCTATGCCGTTCGCGATCTGCGCCCGCGGCTCGCGCAGGAGCGACGCATCGCGCATCTCGCTCGCAACGACAGCCTGACCGGGCTGCCCAATCGCGCCTCGTTCCTCGAATGGCTCACCAGGCAGACCGATGAGAATGGCCCGTGCGCGCCGCTCGCATTGCTGTCGATCGATCTGGACCGCTTCAAGGAGGTCAACGACGTTCATGGCCATGCCGCCGGCGATCAATTGCTGATCACCATCGCAGAGCGGATGAAGGCGGCGATACGGCCGGGCGAATTCGTCGCGCGGCTCGGAGGCGACGAGTTCGTTGCGCTCATGACGCTGCAGGAACGCGAGGATGCGCTCGAACTGGTCGACCGCCTGCGCGACGCGGTGACTGCGCCGGTCGATCTCGACGGCAACCAGCTTTCCTGCGGGTTGAGCGCTGGCGTGGCGCTGTGGCCGCAGGATGCGCGCGAGATATCCTCGCTGATCAACAATGCCGATCTCGCCATGTATCGGGCCAAGGCATCTCTCACCACCGATGTGTGCTTCTACGAAGAGGCGATGGACAAGGCCGTCCGCGCGCGTCGCCGGATGGTGCAGGAGCTGCGCGAGGCGCTCGATCAAGGGCATTTATGCATCCATTGGCAAGTCCAGACCGCCGTTCGGACCGGCGATATTACCGGCTACGAGGCATTGGTGCGGTGGATTCGGGATGACGGGACGACGACCTCCCCCGAAGAATTCATTCCCATCGCCGAGCAATCGGGTCTTATCCTGCCGATCGGCGAATGGGTGCTTCGCACCGCCTGCGCGGAAGCGGCGGGGTGGCGGGAGCCTCACAAGATTGCGGTCAATCTGTCGCCGGTGCAACTCGGCCATGTCGATTTGCCGCGGCTCATCCATCAGATTCTGCTTGAAACCGGCTTGCCGCCGTCGCGCCTCGAACTCGAAATCACCGAAACCGCGATGATCGCCGATTTCGACCGGACGACCCATGTCCTCCGGCAAATCAAGGCGCTGGGCGTGGCGGTGGCGATGGATGATTTCGGCACCGGCTATTCGTCGCTCTCCACGCTGCGCGCCTTCCCCTTCGACAAGATCAAGCTCGACCGGTCGTTCATGACCGAACTCGACGGCGCCCCCCAGTCGGCAGCGATCATCCGTGCCGTTCTCGCCTTGGGAAGCAGTCTCGACATTCCGGTGCTCGCCGAAGGCGTCGAAACGCACGATCAACTCGTATTCCTGCGCGAACAAGGGTGCGACGAGGCGCAAGGCTATCTGCTCGGGCGGCCGCATCCGACCGTCGAGGGCGCGAAATCAAGCCGCCCCGTCGGAATCTGGCACGACGCCGCATGACGCGCCTGGGGACGGATTCTCGCAACGGGGATGAACTCCACCCCAAATTAGGTGATAATCGATGCGGTCGGGACTATTTCCCGTCGCCATTTATAAGAATCAGCGACGCCGAGCCGGGACAATTTGTCCACGTTGCGAGGACCTATTGTCCATAGCAAACCGCTATGGAACGCTCCTATAATGAAGCGATCATAGGCATCTTGGAATGCGTCGTTATGGCTGAGGACGCCCCCCGCTTCAAACCCTACGACCATCCTGCGGGTGGCTGGGGCGCTGCCGCCGCAACGGCGAAGGTGCTGCTCGAGCAGAGCGTCGTCACCAAGGGCTCGCGCGCGCTTCTGGCGATGAACCAGCCGGGTGGTTTCAAATGCCCGAGCTGCGCCTTTCCCGATGCCGATTGCAAGAAGACGCTCGAATTCTGCGAAAATGGCGCGAAGGCGCTGGCGCACGAGGCGACCAAATTCCGCGTCACGCGCGATTTCTTCGCGCAGCACACCGTCACCGAATTGATGGAGAAATCGGATTACTGGCTCGAGATGCAGGGCCGTCTTACCGAGCCGATGCGATATGATGCCGCGAGCGACTGCTATGTCCCGATCAGCTGGGACGCGGCGTTCGGTCTGATCGGGCAGCATCTGCGTGCGCTGGAAAGCCCGCATCATGCCGAATTCTACACCTCGGGCCGCACCCCCAATGAGGCGGCTTTCCTTTATTCGATCTTCGTCCGGCAATACGGGACCAACAATTTCCCCGATTGCTCGAACATGTGCCACGAGCCGACCAGCCGCGGACTTCCGCCCGCAATCGGGGTCGGCAAGGGCACGGTGGTGCTCGAGGACTTCGAACATGCCGAGGCGATCTTCGTCATCGGCCAGAATACCGGCACCAATTCGCCGCGGATGATGACCAACCTCGTCGAGGCGCGCAAGCGTGGCGCGCCGATCGTGGCGGTCAACCCGATGCCCGAGCGCGCGCTGATCCGCTTCACCGAGCCGCAGGACGTCCTGCAGATGGCGACGTTCGGCTCGACCGCGATCGCCAGCGAATTCGTCCACATCAAGATCGGCGGCGACCTTGCGCTGATCAAAGGCATGATGAAGGTGATGTTCGAGCGCGAGGCGAAGGGCGAGACCATTCTCGACCACGCTTTCCTTGCCGAGCATACGATCGGCATGGAAGCGGTGCGCGACGAGGTGATGTCGCTCGACTGGAGCGCGATCGTCGAGCATTCGGGCCTCGAGGAAGCGCAGATCCGCCGCTGCGCGGAAATCTATATCCGCTCGAAGGCGACGATCATCTGCTACGGCATGGGCCTCACCCAGCATCAGTTCGGCTCACAGCTCCTCCAGCAGGTCGCCAACCTCCTCCTGCTCAAGGGAAATTTCGGCAAGCCCGGCGCGGGTATTTCGCCGATCCGCGGCCATTCCAACGTTCAGGGCGATCGCACCGTCGGGATCGACGAAAAGCCGAGCCAGGAATATCTCGACCGCGTTCGCGATGTATTCGGCTTCGATCCGCCGCGTGAGCACGGACATCATACGATCGAAACGGTCGAGGCGATGCACGACGGCACCGCCAAAGTGTTCATCGGCATGGGCGGCAATTTCGTCCGCGCGATCCCCGATACCGAGCGCTCCTATGAGGCGATGCGCAAGCTCGCGCTGACCGTCGGGATCGCCACCAAGCTCAATCGCGGCCATCTCGTTCATGGCAAGGACGCGCTGATCCTCCCGGTGGTCGCGCGCTCCGAGCGGATCGAGACCTCACTGGGCGAGCAATTCGTCACGATCGAGGATTCGATGTCGAACGTGACCGCGTCGCGCGGCGTGCTCGCGCCCGCAAGCCCCGATCTCAAGCCCGAGGTTGAGATCGTCTGCCGCATGGCAATGGCCGCGCTGCCGGGAAGTGTTATCCCGTGGGATCGCTATATCGATGATTATTCGCTGATCCGCGACAAGATCGCCGAGGTCTATCCCGAAATCTACGCGGATTTTTCCGAGCGGATCAAGGATCCCAAGGGTTTCCATCTCGATATTCCGCCGCGCCGGCTGGTCTGGCCGACCCCCAACGGAAAGGCGAACTTCCTCCCTTTGCCGGGGCTCGACGTCAACGAGCCGGTCGCCGATCCCGCCATGCTACGGCTCGCGACGGTGCGCTCGCACGACCAGTTCAACACGACGATCTACAGCTACAACGACCGTTATCGCGGCGTGTACAACGATCGCATGGTTCTCTTCATGAACGAGGACGACCGGATCGCGCGCGGCATTGAGGCACGTTCGCAGGTCGCGCTCGAAACGATCAGCAGCGATGGCGTGCGCCGGCGGGTCGATGCGCTGACCGTGATCGACTATCCGATGCCGCGCGGCGCGGTCGCCGGCTATTATCCGGAACTCAACCCGTTGTTGCCGCTCGATTATTACGATCGCATCAGCGGGACGCCGGCGGCAAAGTCGATTCCCGTGCGCGTGGTGGCTGCCTAGCGCCACGCCCCGCCGCTCAGCTCTTTCGTCAATGGGGCAATGACGAACAAGGAACAGGGGGACAGAGCCTGTGATTGCGAACCTCGATCCCGTTACGCTGGCGCGTGCGCAATTCGCATTCACGATCTCCTATCACTTCATCTTTCCATCCTTCTCGATCGGGCTTGCGAGCTATCTCATGGTGCTCGAGGGGCTGTGGCTGAAGACCGGAAACGGCGTTTATGCCAATCTCTATCGCTATTGGCTGAAGATCTTCGCCGTCGTGTTCGGGATGGGCGTCGTCTCCGGTGTCGTGATGTCCTATCAGTTCGGCACCAATTGGTCGGCCTTCTCGACCAAGGCGGGTCCGATCGTCGGCCCGCTGATGGCCTATGAGGTTCTTACCGCATTTTTCCTCGAGGCCGGTTTTCTCGGCGTCATGCTCTTCGGCATCAGCAGGGTCGGCAAGGGGCTCCACTTCTTCGCCACCTGCATGGTCGCGCTGGGCACGCTCATCTCGGCGACCTGGATCATTTCGGTCAACAGCTGGATGCAGACCCCGGCGGGCTATGCGATCAACGTCAAGGGACAATTCGTACCGGCGGGATCGTGGCTCCCGATCATCTTCACCGCAAGCTTCCCCTATCGCCTCGTCCACACCGTGATCGCCTCCTATCTGACGACGGCGATGGCGGTCGGCGCGGTCGGCGCCTGGCATCTGCTCAAGGATCCGGCCAATCGCGGCGCCCGCAAGATGTTCTCGATGGCGATGTGGATGGCCGCGATCGTCGCGCCGATCCAGATTCTCGCCGGGGACCAGCATGGCCTCAACACGCTCGAACATCAGCCCGCCAAGGTGCTCGCGATGGAGGGGGACTATGAGCCGAGCCCCGATGGCGCGCCGCTGATCCTGTTCGGGTTGCCGAGCAACGACGAGGGCCGGGTCCGTTACGAGGTCGCGGTGCCGCATATCGGGTCGCTGATCCTCAAGCATGACCCCCATGCACCGCTTCCCGGGCTCAAGGACTATCCGCGGGACATCTGGCCGCCGGCACCGATCATCTTCTGGTCGTTCCGGATCATGGTCGCGCTCGGGTTCGCGATGCTCGGATTGGGGCTGTGGAGCCTGCTGGCGCGCGTGCGTGGCAAGCTCTACGACTGGCGCTGGCTCAAACGCGCTGCGATCCTCATGGGCCCCTCGGGCTTCGTCGCGGTCATCGCCGGGTGGGTCACGACCGAAGTGGGGCGGCAACCCTTCACGATATATGGACTATTGCGGACGGCGCAGTCGCATTCGCCGATCGGGGCGCCTGCGGTCGCGGTTTCGCTGCTCGCCTTCGTGATCGTCTATTTCACAGCCTTTGGCGCGGGCATCTTCTATCTGCTCCGGCTCATGTCCAAGCCCCCGCTCGCCGGTGAACCCGAACCCCAGCCGATACCGCAGCGGGCAGCGGGAATCACGCCGGCGGCAAGCGTTGCCGCACATCTTCCCGGGGAGGCATGAGCGATGGCGCACGTCGACCTCACGATCGTCTGGGCAAGCATCGTCGGCTTTGCCGTCTTCGCTTATGTCGTGATGGACGGATTCGATCTCGGGATCGGCATATTGTTTCCGATTTTCTCGGTCGGCGAGGAACGCGACCAGGCGATGAACTCGATCGCGCCGGTGTGGGACGGGAACGAGACCTGGCTGGTGCTGGGCGGCGGCGGGCTCTTTGCCGCCTTCCCGCTCGCTTATGCGATCATTCTGCCGGCGACCTATCCGCTGATGATCGCGATGCTGCTCGGGCTGGTCTTCCGCGGCGTGGCGTTCGAATTCCGCTGGCGTGATCCGCGCCACCGCCCGTTCTGGGACATCGCCTTTTCGCTCGGCTCGGTCACCGCGGCATTCGCCCAAGGGGTGACGCTCGGCGCGATCCTCCAGGGCATCGAGGTCCGCGGCGACGCTTATGCCGGCGGCTGGCTCGACTGGCTGAGCCCGTTCAGCCTGCTCACCGGCGTCGCGGTCGTTTTCGGTTACGCGCTGCTTGGCGCGACCTGGCTGATCTGGAAGACCGAATTGCGGTGCCAGCAGCGTGCGCGGCATCTAGCGCTCCCCGTGGGCGTGGCGACCTTGATCGCGCTGGCGGCGGTAAGCGCGGCGACGCCGTTCCTCCAATATGATTATTGGCATCGCTGGTTCGCATTGCCCGGCGTGCTCCTCACCGCGCAGGTTCCGTTGCTGGTGGCGATCTGTGCCGGCACCTTCTTCTGGAGTTTGAGACGCGGCGCCGAGCGCCTGCCGTTCTTCATGGCGCTGGCATTGTTCCTGCTGGGGTTTGTCGGGCTGGGGATCAGCATGTTCCCCTATGTCGTCCCGCGCGCCGTCACGATCTGGGATGCCGCCGCGCCCCCGCAGAGCCAGTCCTTCATGCTGGTCGGCTCAGTCATCATCATCCCGATCATTCTCGCTTACACCGGCTGGGCCTATTGGGTGTTTCGCGGCAAGGCCGGGACCGAGGGCTATCATTGATGGCCGAACAAGCGCCTTTGTCGAAGCGGCTCGCGTGGATGGCCGCGATCTGGTGCGGCAGCGTCCTCGCGCTGGGGGCGGTCGCCGGCCTCATCCGCCTCGTGCTCAAGCCCTAGCCAGGAAGGCGATAAGGGCCGGTAACGGAAATCCCCCTCAACCGGTATCGGCAAGGCAATGTTCGAGCGCCGCCCTCACGTGATGGGGACGGAACGGCTTGTTCAACGTGCCGCCGGCCCCCGGCAGCAGACTGCCGTCGTCATACCCGCTCGCCAGGACGAAGGGGATCCGCCTGGCCTGCAGCAGCGCGGCGACGGAATGGCTGGTCCGGCCCTCGACATTGAGATCGAGGATCGCGGCATCGATCGCTTCGCTGCGCGCCAATCGCTCCGCTTCGGGGATATCGAAGGCGGGGCCGACGATCACGCAACGAAGGTCGGCAAGGATATCCTCGAGCAGCATCGCGATGAGCGGTTCGTCGTCGACGATCAGGATCCGCTTGCCGTCGAGGGCGCTCACGAGACGCGCTCGACCTTGGGCTTGATCAGGCGGCGGACCAGCGCGCCCAACGCATCCATCGAATAAGGCTTGCGCAGCAGCTCGACATCGCCCGCCCCTTCGTCGGCGAGGACGTCGCTGTAGCCGCTGGTCAGAATCACCGGCAGGTCGGGATAGCTTCGCGCGAGCGTCCGGGCCAGTTCGACGCCGCTCATCCCGCCCGGCATCACGACATCGGTCAGCACCAGATCGAACGGCTCGTCTGCTTCCTCCAAAAGATGCAGCGCCTCGTGCGCGTCCGGCGCGAGCACGGTCTGATAGCCAAGATCGGACAGCAGCTGCGAGGCATGCTCGCCGACGTCCTCATTATCCTCCACAACGAGAATCCGGCCGCGCCCGCCCCCTTCGACGCTTTCCACTTCGGGCGCCGGCTCGACCGCCAGGTCCGTTTTGGAAGCGCGAGGCAGATAGAGCGTGAAAGTAGCGCCGTGACCCGGCGTGCTTTCTACCCGAACGTCGCCGCCGGATTGTTTGGCAAAGCCATATACCTGGCTGAGGCCAAGCCCGGTCCCCTTGCCGATCGCCTTGGTGGTGTAGAACGGTTCGAAGATCCGCGCGATCTGATCCTGGGCGAGGCCGACCCCGCTGTCCATTATGCTGACCATGATGAACTCGCCCGGCAGCGCCGCCTGCCCGGATGTCGCCGGAATCTGCCGACATGCGTCGACCGTCAGGGTGATCGTGCCCTCGCCGCCCATCGCATCGCGCGCATTGACCGCCATGTTGACGAGCGCGGTTTCGAACTGAATGACGTCGGCCTTCACGGGCGCAGGCGAGAGCTTCAGATCGGTGCCGATCCGGATCCGTGACCCCACCACGCTGGCGAGCATTTCGACGATGCGGCCGACTTTGTCCGCCGCGTCGAACACGGTCTCGCGCAACGGCTGACGCCGGGCAAAGGCGAGCAGCTGGGAGGTGAGCTTTGCCGCCCGATCGGCCGTCTCGGCGATCGCGTTGATATAGCGGGACCGGCGCTCCTCGCTCATGTCCGGCCGGCGCAACGCATCGACCCCGGACATGATCACCGTCAGCAGGTTGTTGAAATCGTGCGCGACGCCCCCGGTGAGCTGCCCGATCGCTTCCATCTTCTGCGATTGTCTCAGCGCTTCTTCGACGCGCTCGCGCTCCGCCGCCTCTTCTTCGAGCTGGGTGAGCGCGCGTTGCAGGTCGATCGTGCGCTCCGCGACCCGCGCTTCGAGCGCGGCCTCGACCTCTCGCTGCTCGGTGATGTCGGCATGCGTGCCGCACCAGCGGAAGACCTGCCCCGTCTCGTCCCTGATCGGCACGATCCGGCAGAGAAATTGGCGATAGACCCCGTCGTGCCGCCGCATCGGAAAGATCATCTCGAACCGTTCGCTGGTTTGCAGCGCATGGCGCCAGCGCCTGCGCACCTCCGGCAGAACCAGCGGATCGTGCGCGGACTCCCAGCCGAAATCGCCTCCCTCGCGCGCGCCGGTGAATTCGTACCACCGCAAATTGTACCAGAAGATCGTGCCGTCGCCGTAGGCGAGCCAGCACAGCGACGAAATGTTGTTCGCCAGCGTCAGGAACTCGTCGCGCTGGCGCTGCAACTCCGCTTCGGCGCGCCGCCGCTCCTCGAGCTCGCGCTGCTCGGCGATGAACAGGCGAACATTGTCGATCGACGTTGCGGCCTGGCCGGCGACGCCCGCCATCAGTTGCTCGGCCGATTCTCCGAAAACATCGGGTTCGGAGTGGCCGAGGAACAGGCCCCCAAGCACTTCCCCGCTGCGCGAGACGACGGGAACCGCCAGATAGCTGCGAACCGGCAGGTGCCCCTCGAGCATCCCCGAATAAGGCGCATTCCGCCCGTAGCGGGGATCGCGGGTGATGTCGTCCGAGCGCACGATCCCCTCGCCGGAGAAGGTTGGCGCGAACACCGCGGTGTTGCGCGGCATCGGGAAGGAGTCGAACCGGCTCCGCGGCGCGCCGGACAAGGTGTAAAGCGTGTAGGATTCGCCCTTCTCGTCGACGAGATTGTAGAAGAACGCGCCGAATTCGGCGCCGGTCAGCGCGACGCCCGCGTCGGTCGCCGCCTGCACCACGCGTTCGAGATCGAGCTCGGCACTCAGCGTCGCGCCGAGCTGGTTGAGAATGCCGAGAGTCCGGGTTTCCTCGGCGAGCGCGCGGCGCATGCGCAGTTGCTCGGCGAGATGCTCGCCCGCCTGGAATTGCCGCATCCGCGCGCGGCGCGCCGAGCCGACGGCGGAGATCAGCGTGGTCTGATTGACCGGCCGCTCGAGCACCGTCACGTTGCCGAGAAGCGCGACCATGCGGCGGTCGATCACGCCGCCGCGATGCGACAGCAGCACGAACGGAAAATCCGACCAGCTCGGCTGGCCCTTGATCCATTCGTCGACGCGCGCGAAGTCGGCGCCGAGCAGGCCCTCCTGCGCAATGACCGCGCCGGCGGCTTCATCGAGCCCGCGCAGCAGATCATCGATTCCCTCGCACGCCCGGCTCGCGATCCCCGCATCGCCGAGCAGCCGCTGGATGACCGGGCCATCGCGTCCGACCGGGGCCCAGATCAGGACGGGCGGCGCAGCGATCATCAAGGCGCCTCGTTGAGGAGATCCGCTTCCGCGCCGGTATAGGTCGGCACGCCGGTCAGGACGCCCTGGAATTCGGTCAACGCGTGGCCGACCGAAACCCCGTGGGCGCTGATCCGATATTCACGGATCGTTTCCTCGTGATGGCCGGTGCGCTTCTTCAGCACCGAGAGCGCCCGCCTGAGCTTGCCGCCCGCTTCGAAGAAGCGGAGCATGATCACGGCGTCGCTGAGATAGGTGAGGTCGACCGGGCTCGCCATCTGTCCGACCATGCCGTGCTGGGCGAGAACCAGGATCGTCACGATCCCCTGCTGGTTCAGGTAGGAGAGCATTTCGTGCATCTGCAGCATCATGAAATGCTCTTCGGGCATCGCGTTCAGATAGCCGCTCAGGCTGTCGAGGACGACGATCCGCGCGCCATGCCCCTCCACGGCGTCGCGCACGCGGGCGGTAAGCTCGCCCGGCGTCAGCTCCGCCGGATCGATCTGCTTCAGCTGGAGCAATCCCTGGTCGACGAAGGGCCGAAGTTCGAAGCCCATGCCCGCCGCGCGCCGCAGGAACACGCTGCGTATCTCGTCGAACACCAGGGCGAGCGCCGGCTCGCCGCGTTTGAGCGCGGCATAGACGAATTGAAGCGCGAGCGACGATTTCCCCGAGCCCGACGGGCCGATGATCAACGTGCTGGTGCCGCGATCCAGCCCTCCGCCGACGAGCGAATCGAGCTCAGGCACATCGCTTCCGATCACCCCGGCCGCATAATCGACATGATGGTCGGCGGCGACGAGCCGAGGATAGACGTGAACGCCGCCGCGCTCGATCGTGAAGTCATGATAGCCGCCACGAAATTTGACACCGCGCATCTTGATGCAGCGCAGCCGCCGCCGCTCGGCGCCGTAGAGCGCGACGACCTGTTCGAGGCGCAGCACCCCGTGGCTGATGCTGTGCAGGTTGAGGTCATCCTGCTCCGAGGTCAGATCGTCGAGCATCAGCACGGTGCACCCCAGCTTCAGGAAGAAATGCTTGAGCGCGAGGACCTGACGCCGATAGCGCAACGAGCCTTGCGAGAGCAGCCGGATCTCGGAAAGGCTGTCGAACACGAGCCGCTTGGGCTTGACCCGCTCCACCTCGGCCATGACCATCTGGACCGTTTCGCCGAGTTCGAGCTCCGAGGAATAGAGCACCGTCTGCTGGGCCTTGGGATCGAGCGAAAGTTCGGGCGGCATCAGTTCGAAAAGCTCGATGCCGTCGAAGGTCCAGCCGTGGCTGGCGGCCACCGCATAAAGCTCGGCCGCCGTCTCCGAGAGGGTGATATAGAGGCCAAGCTCCCCCTGCTTTGCGCCGTCCATCAGGAACTGGAGCGCCATGCTCGTCTTGCCCGATCCAGGCTGCCCTTCGATCAGATGGATGCGGTTTTCCGCATAGCCGCCGCTGAGAATCGGATCCAGGCCCGGGACGCCCGTCGGAATCAGGGCCGTGGGGCGATACGCCAGTTCCATAGGTGCGTCCCTCAATGAACAAGGGCGCGCTATAATCGGCTACGCTCGCGCGTTGTGTTTGATACCGAACAGAAGCGCGCGATTGAGTCCGCTATGCTGATAGGATGCCGCGGTTTTCTGCTATCGTTTTGGGGGACCTCGGCTTCGCGGCCCCGATGCCTGCTAATCATTGGACGCAGCACCACCTTCGAGAGGTTGAACCGGCACGCCTCCTGCTTGCTCGATCGCCAGCTCCGCGGCCGCGACCAGCCGCCGCGCCGTCTCGGTCGCTGCGCTGGGCCGCAACGCAATGGCGACGCGCGGCCCGGTCATGACCACCTCGCCGTTGAGCACGTCGACCTTGAGAGGCTGCTCTTCCGCATTGAGCGTCATGCGTTCCGTCTCCGCTGCCGGTCCGTGATTGCCATCGCCTAAAAGCGCCCGCAGGCTGCCGGGTTCCAGCGGCCGCAAAATCGAACGGGTCGAGAGCCGGGACCTGATCTCTCTTCAGTTACGTTCCGGAGCGGCGCCGGGTGCTTGCGGAGGAAAATGACCTTCAATCCAAAAAACGAGATCCTGGCGGAGATCGAGCCGGCGGTCGCGATGAAATTCTCGCCGTATCTCGAAAGCGTCGAACTCGTGCGCGGTGACGTTCTCCAGGAGACCGGTGAGGAAGTGATCTGGGTCTGGTTTCCGGACAATGCGCTGATCTGCATGGCCTCCGAAAGCATCGAGGGGGAAAGCGTCAGCGGCGGCATGGTGGGGCGCAACGGTGCCTTCGGCGCCTTCGAGGCCTGCGGCAGCCGGCTGAGCTACGCCAGGGCGCTCGTCCAGATCGGCGGCGCCGCCTGGCGCATCCGGGCCTCGCATTATCGCGCGCTGTTCGATCACTCGCCCAATCTCCGCGTGGCGATCCACAAGCACGTCGAAGCGCTGCTGATCGAGGCCCGGCAACTCGTCGCCTGCACCGCGATCCATCGCGTGGAAAACCGCTTGTGCCGGGTATTGCTCGACGCATCGGCACGCAGCCACCAGGGCAGTCATTTGACGCTGACGCAGGAGGAGCTTGCCAACATCCTGGGCGTGCAACGATCGACGATCGCGGTCACCTCGTCCGCGCTCCAGCGCGGGGGACTCATCCGCAGCCGTCGCGGGGGCGTCGACATCATCGATTTCGACCGTCTCGAAGCTGCAGCCTGCTCGTGCCGCCGGACGATCGCTTATGCCCGGCAGGAGATCGATCGCGCGCCGGACGACGTCTGCGACGGGTGACCGCCGACGGCCGGCTGGCCGCTATCCGGACGCCGACCGCTGGCGATCCGGCGTGGTCCAGATTTCGTCCTTCGCCAATGCGAGGCTCACCCGACAATCGCAGGCGACCTGCTCCAGCCGCGCCACGTCGAGCACCTCGATCGCGCCCCGGCTGCTGCGGATCAGGCCGCGCCGCTGCAGCTTGGCGATGCAACCGGACACCGACGTGCGCTGCGCGCCGAGCATCTGGGCGAGTGCTTCCTGCGTGAGCGGCAAGACCCGATCGAGGCAGCTGCGGTCCAGCGCGTCGAGGATCGAACGGCTCAGCCGGCCCTCGATCGGGTGCAGCGCGTTGCACGCCATCAGTTGACGAGCCTCGGTCACCAGCATCTCGAGATGCTGCTCGACCGCCGCCTGGAGCGCGGGGGAGGAATGCACCATCTCGCGATACCGCCCGACCCCCACGCGCAGCGCCGTGCCGGGAATCTGCACCTCGCCGCGCGAGCGGAAGCGGCCGCTGCCGAACGCTTCTAGCACGCCGACGGCGCCGTTGCACCCGATCATCCCGGTCTGGACGCTCTCGCCGGCGATCGTCTGGGTCAACACCGCGACCAGCCCGGTCAGCGGGAAATAGACCCATTCCACCATCTGGCCGTCGCTGTGGATCACATCGGCGCGGCGCAGGTCGACGCGCTGGAAATAAGGGAGAAAGCGCGCGCGCACGGTGGGTTCGAGTTCCGCCAGCAGCGCATTCGATTCAACATTGGCGTCCGCCATATTTGCCTCCTCGCCGCGAGAGGTCGCAGCGAACGAGGCACGCGCTTTCAGGCGCCAAAGATCATCCGCAACCAGTCATCGCAGCCAAACACAAGTTGACTAACGTCTTTCGATCATAACACCAACGGAACCATCGGGTTCCAAGAAGACTAATTCTCGACCCGCTTTCAGTAGCCGTTCATCTTATAGCAATGCAATCAGTTGAAACGGACGACATGACGCCTATATCAAAAAGGTTTCACGAGTTAACTTGATTTTATTTTGATCGTTTCTTTATCATAACGAACCCACATACGGCCTGCGCAGTTTACAACCACCTTGATTATCGGCGGTGTTGTCGACGGACTCGAGATGGGTCTTCGGGCAGGACAATTTGTCGGAGGCCGCGCGGACATCCTGTCCGTTTGAGGCGCGCTTGGCGCCGCAACATATTGAATCCACATCTATCTTCACTTGGCACGTGGCTTGCTCCCGCCGACTGGCAGGCAGTGCCGGGCGGCGGGATAGGGGGGAATGGATTTCTGACGGATGATCGAGGGCAGCGAGAACCCCCAGCCCCCTGCCCAAGATCGAGCCAGCCGGGCCGGACCCCATCCTCCCGACGATCCGGCCCGGCTGGCGCATGATGTGATCGGCGCGCTCTGGAGCGGATCATCCATGCCCGCGATCTGCGTGCGCGGAGAAAATATGGTGCCGCAATTGCGAGGAAGACCATGAATCTCGAGCGACCAATGGCATCGACGCGCGTGACAACGGGGCTGCCTTCCCCCGGCCTGCTCGATCGGGAAAATATCGTCGCACGCCCCGGCTATAATCGCTGGCTGGTCCCGCCGTGCGCGCTGGCGATCCATCTTTGCATCGGCATGGCCTATGGCTTCAGCGTCTTCTGGCTCCCGCTCTCCCGCGCGATCGGCATCAGCGATCCGGTCGTCTGCAAGGATATGATGCCGATCCAGGCGCTGACGAGTACGAGCTGCGACTGGCGGGTGAGCGATCTCGTCTGGACCTATTCGATCTTCTTCGTCGTGCTGGGAACCGCAGCCGCGCTGTGGGGCGGCTGGCTCGAACGCGTCGGCCCCCGCCGGGCGGGGGTGGTCGCGGCATGCTGCTGGTGCGGGGGCATCGCGCTCGGCGCGCTCGGCGTCTCGCTCCACCAGCTCTGGATATTATGGCTCGGCACCGGACTGCTCGGCGGAATCGGGCTCGGCATCGGTTATATCACCCCGGTTTCGACGCTGATCAAATGGTTCCCCGATCGCCGCGGCATGGCGACCGGGATGGCGATCATGGGCTTCGGCGGCGGCGCGATGATCGGCAGCCCGCTCGCCGACCTGCTGATGCGGCATTTCGCCTCGGCAAGCGATGTCGGGGTATGGCAGTGCTTCCTCGTGCTCGCGCTCGTCTACGCCGTCTTCATGCTGGTCGGCGCCTTCGGGTTTCGCGTTCCGCCCGAACATTGGGCGCCCGCCGGCTGGGAGGGGCCGGGAGAGGAGCGCGCAGCGATCAGCCGGCACAATGTGCATTTGCGCGACGCGCACAAGACGCCGCAATTCTGGCTGATCTGGGGCGTGCTCCTGCTCAACGTATCGGCCTCGATCGGGATCATTGGCGTCGCATCGCCGATGCTCCAGGAGGTGTTCGGTGGCCGGCTGATCGATAAGCCGGCAACGCTGTTCACCGCCTTCTCGCCGGCCGACAAGATCGCCGCTGCCGCGGTGGGCGCGGGGTTCGTCGGCATCATCAGCCTTTTCAACATCGGCGGCCGGTTCTTATGGGCGACGTCATCGGACCGGCTCGGGCGGCAGCTCACCTTCGGGGTGATGACCGCATTCGGCGCGCTGCTCTACGGCTTCGTCGCCCCGGCGCTGATCGGCGGGTCGATCGGCCTGTTCATCCTTACCTTCTGCATTTGCGCCTCGATGTATGGCGGCGGCTTCTCGACCGTCCCGGCCTATCTCGCCGATCTCTTCGGAACCAGGTTCGTCGGCGCGATCCACGGTCGGATCCTCACCGCCTGGTCGACGGCCGGCGTGCTGGGCCCGTTCATCGTCACCACGATCCGCGACAGCCGGATCGCGGCCGGCGTGCCGCGCGATCAGGTCTATCAGCCCATCTATTGGACGCTCGCCGCGCTTCTGGTGGTGGCGTTCATCCTCAACCTGCTCATCCGGCCGGTCGATGCGCGCTTCCATATGCCCGAGGATGCGCCACCGACCGCCTCGGGCGCGACAGCCCCCGCGGCGGCACGGCCGCAGATCGCGGCGCAGCGCGATACGGGCGGGATCGCCCTTCTGGCATGGGCCGCGGTGTGCATTCCGATTGCCTGGGGCATTTACGAGACCGCCGCCAAGGCCGCGGTGCTGCTCAAATGAGAAGAGCCGTACGGATCATCCGACTATGATGACCGGTAACCGCCGACCGCGACAAGCGACCGTCCCGGCGCAACTTCACGCGCCCGCTCCCGTTCGACAATGACAAAACTCGCCATCAACAGGGAGAGTTGGAATGAATGACGATAAGCTCGCCAATCTTTGGAGCGTGACGCATCCCGTATCCGGCAAATGGGGCTGGATATTGATCTATGGGCTTCTCCTGATCGCATTCGGCATATTCGCGTTGCTCAACCCGCTTTCGACCGGCCTCGCCGCGGGGCTGGTCTTCGGGGTCGCGCTCGTCGCTTATGGCGTGTTCGCGATCGCGGCCGGGATATCGGCGCTCACCACCGGCGCCAAGGTGCTGGAGATCCTGCTTGGCGTAATCGCCATTCTGGCGGGTCTCTTTTCACTGTTCGATCCGTTGCAGGGCGCTGCATCGCTCGCCTGGGCGATGGGGTTCTGGCTGGTCGTGTCGGGTATCTCGCAGCTTGGCTACGGAATCACCGGCGCATATCACAAGGCCTGGCGGGTCCTGCTAGGTGTCCTGGATATCGCGCTCGGCGCCTATCTCGTCTTCAGCGGCCCCGTGTCCGGGCTTGTCTTCGTTGCCGCGATCGTGGGGTTCAGCTTCCTCTTCCGCGGCCTATTCCTCACGACCCTTGCGTTCGCCCTCAGGCGGCAACCCGCGGCCTAGCGCCAGACGAAAGACGAAGAAGGAGCAAAAAGCAATGTCCGAAGATCATGGCAAAGGCTCGTTTGGACGGCAGGAAGAGGGCCGGCTCAAGCTCAATCACGAGATCCGCAACCAGTGGCTCGACAAGGACGAGACGCTGAACGCGCTCTGGCATAAATCGGGGATGACGCGCGACGCGTTCATCGAGCACAAGATACAGCAGATCGACAAGATCATCGCCGAGCGCTCGGGCAACACTGGCTGAAATGCCGTGCCCGCCTCACCCGCTACCGGGCGACAGGGGCACGCCTATCATCTCGTTCAGGGGCCTAAGCGCATATGATCGTACGATCGCAACCGAGTTTCAGAGACATTGCGATCGCCGTCAACGGATCGATCCTGCCGCGCATCACGCGGCGGCTGTGCGTCATCGCATGCGTCAGCGTCGTGGCGATTATCGCGGCGCAGGCCCATCCGGGCATCTTCGCCCGCATTTCCGCGATTCCCTTCACCTTGATCGGCATTGCGCTTTCGGTTTTCATGAGCTTCCGCAACAACGCCTGCTATGCGCGCTGGTGGGAAGGCCGCCAGCTGTGGGGCGAATTGATCGTATCCGGCCGCTCGCTCGCGCGGGTCGTTTCGCAACTCGACGAGCCGGATCGCGTGGCCTTCCTGCGCGGCGTCTGCGCGTTCGCCTCGGGCCTCGTCGCAAAGCTTCGCGGCGCGGACGACGTGGCGGCGATCAAGCTGTGGGTGGATATCGGCCAAGGCGCGAAAGGCCCCAATCCAGTCAATGCGGTGCTGGACCAAATGGGCCAGCGCGCGCTCGGCCTGATGCGCGACGGCACGGTCAATCCGATCCATTATTCGGTGATCGACGCCGAGATCGGCAAGTTCGCGAAAATCCAGGGTGCGTGCGAGCGGATCGCAACCACGCCGGTTCCCTTCGCTTATTCGTTGCTGCTGCAGCGCACCGCCCTGGTCTTCTGCGTGATCCTGCCGTTCGCGCTGGCGGGATCGCTCGACTGGTGGACGCTGCTCCCGGTGCTGCTCGTCGCTTATACCTTCTTCGGCCTCGACGCGCTCGGCCACGAGCTCGAAGATCCGTTCGGCATGGATCCCAATTGCCTGCCGCTCTACGCTTTGCGGCGGACGGTCGAGCGGGAGATGCTCTCGCTGCTCGGCTGCGAGGAGCTGCCGGCGCCCCAGGAACCGCGCGACGGCATATTGCGATAGCCGGCCAAGCATTGAGCGCTTGAGGACGGCGAATATCGAACCGGGCCGAAACCCTCTATTCCTGTCCGATCAGACGGCGCCAAGAAAAGGGTCAGTCGAAAGCCGGGCGACCCGATTTTTCTTCCTCGAACGTGATCGCCACATTCGCATTGGCCGACAGGCGGACGGTGTTGCCCTCGACCGCGGCGACGAGGCCGACATCGATATAGTGATGGTGACCGGCATGGCTTCCGGCGCTGTCGTGTTTCGCGAGCTTGATCCGCTTGCCTTCGAAACGATCGACGGTGCCAACATACACACCATCCGCGCCGATCACTTCCATCCCTTCGTTGATACCGCGATCCATAAAATCTCTCCCCTTGGCTGGCTGCTTCGCAAATTCGCAAACGCAACTCTCATGCCAAGTACGGTTCTCTTTATTGTCAGCCAGTTACGATAGGATTCGGCCCGGCGACACGACAGCTTGTCGGGCGAGACTCGGTCATTCTGTCCGGCTGACTGAAGCGGCGAGTTATGACGGGCGACCGCGCGAATGAGCCAGCCCATCACCGTGCCGCCGGCTTCATCCGAAGCCCGTCGGGGAGGAATCACCCTACCAATTCGATCGAACGGACCGTAGCGCGAGTCCACACCGCCACCACAGGCCACCCTAGGCAATGGTCACGCGATCCATCACTCGGCGTTGCGGGAAATAGTCGCTCGTCGCATAATGCTGCATCGAGCGATTGTCCCAGACGGCGACTGTCCCCGGATGCCAGCGCAGCCGGCATTGCACTTCCGGAATACGGATCTGATCGAGAAGATATCCGAGAAGCGTGGCACCGTCCTTCTCGTCCAATCCGTCGAAACCTGTCGTATAGGCCTCATTCACGAAAAGAATCTCCTCACCTGTTGCCGGGTGCACCTTCATCACCGGATGCCGGGTCGGTGGGGCTGCCGCGCGAAGCTCGGCGGCGCAGGTTGCCGGCGCGCATTTGGCGATATCGTGCACCGCCTCGAGCCCGCGAAGCACAGTCTGAACCGCCTCCGGCAAACGGCGCCAGACTATTCTCATATCAGCGAATAACGTGTCACCGCCGGCGGTCGGCAATTCGATCGCACAAAGAACCGCCGCGCGCGGCGGCGCCGGGCTGAAACTATGATCGACATGCCATATGTTCTCGGTCGGCGGCCGGGTCTCATCATGGACGATCTCTACCACGTCCGGGTCCGCGATCAGGCCCAGCGGCGAGCGCACTATATCACCGAAAATGCGCGCGAAATCAGCCTGATGCCTGCGGGTCATGGCATTCTGGTCGCGGAATATTAGTACACCATGCCTGTGCAGCGCCTGTCGCAACGGTCGCGCCACCCGGTCACCGATCGGCGCTGCGAGATCGATTCCCTCGATCTCGACCCCCACGGCGGCCGTTATCGGCTGGATCGAAAATGCCGTCATGAGCAACTCATGCCGTGACCGTTCGGGACCAGCTCCCGGATTACGCCCCGGTCTGTCAATATTGCACCGACCGCCGCCGAATGCCCGCCCTGTGCCGTGGTATTGCTATCGACCCAGGCCCGAAGGTCGGTCTCGCTATGCGCCTCCGCATAAGCGACAGTTGCGACGAGATGGTCGTCGGAACGAAGTAGCGCTTGCGCCTCGATCAAGCGGACGATTGCCGCGTCGAGCTCGGCATCCGAGGCCATCGCGTGGAGCCTGCGACTGAGTTGTTCGGTGCTGGTCACGCCATCGGCGAGCACGAAGACGAGCGCATCGAGATCACGCAGCACCGTTCGCGACCGTCCATCGGCATCAGCCTTGAGCAATTCGACAAACGACCGCCCCAGCCGCGCCCGACGCTCGATCGGGCCGCGCTTCCACTCTTCCATCAGCGCGTCGATTTCGGCGATCTCCTTCTCGAACTCGTCGAGATGCGATTCGTCATGATCGAAAAAATAGGCGAAACATTCCGCCGCGGCGATATCCGGGGGGATCAGATAGCGATAAAAGTCGGCAGCACGCAGGTCGCGGATGCCAAGGTCTTCAGCGTTATCGAAGAATGGAGAGAAGCGATCGACGCGAACCTTGATGGCCGAGCCGTTTGGCGCCGGGAGATGCACGATCTGGCGAATGTTCTTTATGATTTCACTATAGTCATGCCCGGTCTCGCCGGGGAATCCAACCAGCAGATTATAGTCGATTGCGATATCATGCTCCTGCAGCCACTTCAGCGCCTGCACGTTCTGGAGCGCGGTCACCCCTTTGTTCATGAGCCGCAGGACGTGATCGGAAAAGCTCTCAATCCCGGGCTGCACGCGTTTGACACCAGCGCGGCGCAGCGCGGCGACGTCGCGACGCTTGAGATTGGCTTTGATCTCATAGAATAGGTCCAGATCGACATCGAGCCGCTCCAGCTCGCTCAGCAACTCACCATAAGCCTTGAAATCCAATATGTTATCGGCCGCCATAAAATTGGTGAGCCCATGTCGCTCCGCTTGAACGGCGATTTCGGAAATGACGCGCGGCGTGGATTTGCGGCGGAATTGCAAGCCGGCATTATTGAGCCCGCAGAAAGTGCAATGATGCTTCTCGCCCCACCAGCAGCCGCGCGAGGATTCGTACGGGAGATGGCGGACGTGTCGCATCGTCGCGCCTTGTGCTTCCAGCGCTTCGCGCTGCGCGAACCAGGCACCGTAATCGGGGATGGGGATGCGATCGAGATTGTGCGTCAGCCGCGCGGGCGTCCCGCCGCGACGTCCGGCAACGCCGGCGACCGGACGATCGGGCTCGCCTTCGGCAAAGGCGCGGAGCCAAGCCGGAAAGCTTTCGTCCGCCTCGCCGGTGAAGACATGATCGACAAGATCCGGAAAAATCTCCGCATAGGCCTCGCCCATCACGCCATGCACACAGGCGCCCCCGAACAGCACCGTCAGATCCGGTCGAGCCGTCTTCAGCCGCGCCGCAAGCGCAAGGCTCGGCAGCACCTGATTGAACGTGCAACTGAAACCGACGATATCGGGCTGATAGCCGGCGATCGCCTTGGCCGCGAGGTCGAGGAATTCAGGAACGACGCTGTCGCGCAGCACATGCAACGGGTCGGGAGGCTCGCCCGCGACCGGCTCCTCGCCGCCGAACCGGGCGAGATAGGCTTCCGAATCCAGCCTCTCCCGGCCGAACAGATCGACCGCGAAAAAATGCTCACCGAGCGGGAACAATTCGATATTTTCCGCGAAAGCGTCGAACGCCGCGCTGCCCATCCGGGCCGCCAGCTCGAGATTGAGGTGCTGCGCGATACAATCGAATCCCGCCTCACGCGCAATTGCGACAAGCGTGCCGATCGCGAGGCTGGGCCGCGACGTCGATTCCCAGGGCATGCTCACCAGCACGATGAGCGGGCGGCGCGCGCCGGTCATGCCGCCACCTCGCCGGACAACCGCGTGCTGACCGTGATGAGGCAGTTCGCAAGCGCCGAGGTGACGCGGGTGGACAAATCGTCGTTGCCAGCCGCCGCCTCCCGCTCCTTTGCCAGCATGCCGGCGCCGACCCCGCCTCCCGCGAGGAACTGACACGCCAGGAAATCCGCGCCAGCCTGAATTGTCGGGGTGGCTGTTCCTGCAACCGCCGCGCGCCTCAGCGCCTCGGCCAGCCGAGGCAGGTCATAATCCTGCGCCGCCAGAATGATCGCGGCGTCATTGGCCATCGCCTGCACCGTCGCCTCGCCGACTCCCTCTCCCGTCCAATCGCTCGACAGCGCATCGAGATCGCCATCGTGACCGGTCCATTTCATCTCGGCGAGCGCCGCCTGCGCCAGCGCGGAATCGATCCCCAATGCGCACGCCAAATGCCGCGAAGCTTCGGCGATCGCGCGCCCGACCGAGGCGGGTTCTTCAAAAGGATCCGCGCGGGACGGCGCTTCCGGCGGTGCAACGCGCTGGTCGAGCAACGCCAGCGCGACAAGCCCTCCGACCAGCATCGTATGATACATGTTGTGAAACGCATATTGTCGCCGCTCTTCGGCTTCGCCGAACGCGACGAAGGCATCGGCGGACAGGCTCGGCGAGGGCAGGAAGCCCAACGAATCCCACAATCCGCGGCTGCGCCGCCAGGCGACCACGCCATAAGGCGAAAACCGGCGCCGCAAGAACAATTGGGAGAGCAGCAATTCCGCCAACAGATCGAAATCGCCCGCCGCCAGGCACCACGCCACCGCAGCGTCGATCGTCTTCCATAGCGCGTCGCCGTCGAGCGCCGCTGGTGCGGGCCGCGCGCCAAAGTCCGTGGCGTACATCACCGCATGGGTAATGGCATAACCATCATCGCGGCTCATGTAGATCGGATGCGTCGTCCGACACGCGGTCGAGAGGTGGAGCGCTTCCGGTAGCGAGGGGATTTCGGATTGTGCCAAACTCCATATCCAACGGCGATCGAGCAATCGGAACGGTACATGTTCGCTCGATTCCAGATACGGACTCTCCAAGGCCCGATGAACCACCGACACTTCCCGCTCAGTCGCCAGGCCGAACCGCTCCAGGACCAGCAACAAAGCGCCGATCGATGTCGCAAGCCGGGGATGCCGCAAGATGCACGCGATCGCCGGGCCCGAATCGTAGTTTTTGCGAATGGCACGCGCCAGCGACCAGGCCGCATCCTGACAATATTCGGTCCGGGCGACCAGCAAGGCAAACAGCCCCGCTTCCATCATCATCTTGTAGAAACCGCTGACCTGCCCGAGGTCAACCTTCCACATCGGGTGCAGCGGATCGGCGCACTCGACCGTGCGCTGCGCGAAATCGAGGCTCGCGGCCAGACGATCGCGCAGTTCGTCGGTTGTTCCATAGGCGTTCGCGCGCGCACTCGGTTCCATCGTCACATATCCCCTCTCGCTCGCAGGCCGGATCATCGGCGCGAGCCACGCCCTGTCCAAGGCACGCAACCGATCAGGCCGCCTGCCTTGGAACCGGGAATCAGCCTTGCAGGCGAGCGATCCACGCCCGCCGGACAAAGAGCCTGGATGTTATTGTTTCGGCGTGGTGGTGATCGTCCGCAGCTGGTCGGCGACATTGCCCAAAGCGGCGACGTTCGCGACATTGCCCTTGATCACGACACCATAGCCGTCCCACGCGATCACCGAGGTCGCGACGGTCTCGCCCGGCGTCAGCCGGCCGAGCGCCTGATTTGCGGAGAGCATGTCGTTTACACTCTTGTCGAGGTTGACGACGCCGGACTTGTGCAATTGAGTGAGGACATCGTGTACTTGATTGAACTGCGTAGGCATGACTTACCTCCTTTATGTTGAGATAAAGTCAGCAAGCATATTTAGACTCAACCGGAATACTCCACCCGGGCAGAGCCTCAGCGACCGCATTATTCGCTGATTATCTTGATATCGCCCATTTTCTTGAGCGCCGGTGACGGTATCACCGTGCCCATCTGCGGTCAATTAAGATTCAATATTAACGACCGGTTTAACATCGTGTTACTCTGCAACCCTTGCTCTTCCTCGATCCGACATTCCTATTCCTGGAGCTCGATCCGTTCCAGCAATTCAAAAAGTATTTGCCGTTCGCCGTCGCTGAACGAACGAAGCATGCGCCGCTCATGCTGCTCGATGCGTCGGCGACTGTCCTCAAGCGCCGCTGCGCCCGCCGCGGTGACATTCAATTCGAAAGCGCGGCGGTCACTGGCAGACGCCTTGCGCTCGACCAGGTCGCGGTCGATGTGATGCCGAGCCGAGTCAGGCGGCGAAGGTCGGCGATATAGCCGTCGCGCAGCGCAGACGGGGAATCGGGTGGCACGAGAGATACATAGATATTGGTGCGTTCACGAATGATGCGGTTCAACTCACCGTCGCAGCACATACGCACGAACACCGAACACATTCCGGCAAACTGCCGTGTCGATCCAGCAATCATGGCAATCTCCAAAAGATCGACAGGCGTTAGCCGCGGCACATCCCCGCCGGATCCGAACAAGCCGACGATAGCGAAAAATGAAACCTCATACCGGCAAATGATCGAGCCCATGATCCTCGCGGCCGTCCGAAACGCTGGTCGACAGCTTTTCGCCGCGGAAGAATGCCGGTTTCCATATCGCCATCGCCGTCATGATGACGATGCCGATCAGGATGATGCCCATGCCGAGGATGAAGACGAGCCCGATGCCGTGGACCTGCGAGCCGCTGCCGAACGCTGGATCCATGCTGTCGACAATCGTCGTGCAGAACAGCGCCGCCAGCGCGATCCCGCCGAGCAACGGGCAAATCAGCTGGTTGAAGAGATTTGCCGGCGATACGAACCACTGCCGCCTGAAATACCACACCGAGGCAAAGGCCGTCAGGCTGTAGTAGAAACAGATCATGATGCCGAGCGCGGTGATCGTATCCCAAAGCACATGCGCCGATAGGAAACGCATCACCGCATAGAATAGCGACGATATAAACGTCGACGTAAAGATCGCATTACTCGGCGTGCGATATTTGGGATCGATCCGGGTCAGCGCGTCGGGCAGGGCGCCATAATGGCCCATCGCCAATAATGTCCGCGAAGGACTGACGATCGTCGACTGCAGCGAGGCGGCGGAACTGGCCAGGACGCAGATCGAGATAAGGATCGCCGACGTCCCCATGATCGGCGCCGCGAGCGCGAGAAACGCGTTGCGCTGGATTTCGGGATTGCCCAGCCCGAACCGGCCGGTGCCCAGCCCGGCGAAAGCGATCGAGGCGGTGGAGGCGAACACATAGAGCAGCATCGTCGTGACGACCGTCGCCGTCGCGGCGCGCCCCGGCGTGGAGCGCGAGCCCTTGGTCTCCTCGTTCATCGTCAGCGTCACATCCCAGCCCCAGAAGATGAAGATCGAGAGCGACAGCCCCGCCGCCACCGCGCTGAACGTCGGCGCGGCCAGGGGGTTGAACCAGTCGAGGCGAACGGGAAGCGGATCGAACGCCGCGCCCGCGCGGATCTTCACGAACGCTTCCACGGCGAACAGGGTGAGGACGACCACCTGAAAGCCGACCAGGACATATTGGAACGCCTTGGTCACCTCCATGCCGCGATAGGAGATGATCGTCGCCACCCCCATGAACGCCAGACACGTCGCGACGTTGATGAACGGATTGGCGCTCAGCTCGGTCAGATGCGGATTGCGGAAGATCTGCGACAGCATGAGATAGAAGAAGTCCACCGCGATGCCTGCGGTGTTGGAAAGGACCAGGATGGTCGAGGCGACCAGCCCCCAGCCGGCCAACCAGCCGATCCGCGGCCCGAACGCACGGGTCGCCCAGGTGAAGGAGGTCCCGCTGTCCGGCATCGCGCGATTGAGCTCGCGATAGCCGAACGCCACCAGCAGCATCGGCAGGAAGCCGATCAGGATGATGGCGGGTGTCTGCGGCCCGACCTTCGCGACGATCGGCCCCAGTGACGCGGTCAGCGTATAGGCCGGCGCGACGCAGGAGATCCCGATCACCGTCGCGCCGAGCAGACCGATCGAACCGGCGGACAATCCCTTGGCCGACAGGCCGTGACGTTCATCGCTGTAGGTTGCCAATGGCCTGGACTCCCCTGTCGGATCAGCATTTGCGAGAAAACGGGCATCGTCGCGCCGACGCGCGCGGCGGGAATGGCGGGCTCAGGCAAGCAGCTCGCCGACGGCGCGATGGGCCTGGTCGATCGCGCTGTCGGTATAAGCGGCGGCCCCGCTATCCGAATTGGCGATCGCGATGCGGCCGAACCGCGCCCGCCCGATCACATGCGGACGCTGGCCTTCGGGCGTATCCCACGGATCGTAGAGCGGGTTATATTCATAGGCATAGCCGTGCGGCCAGCGATTGACGATGATCGCATCGATATCGCGCGCCGCATCGAACCCGCCCGGCGCCAGCGCCCGGTTAAGCTGATCGCGCATATGGCGCTCGAACGTCTCTAACGAGGTGCCGAGCAACTCCGCCCGACCGGCGCGATGCTGATCACGCTCGGTCGGCAGCCCGGGCGCGACGGGGGTGCGCACGAACGTCACCACCGCGGGCTCGTCCGGGGTGCCGGGATAGGCATAGCCGCCGATCGATTGGGCGGGGGCGAGCGAGAAGGAGGAAAAATAGCCGCCGGGGCAGGAAACCTGCTCGATCCCCAGCGTCGCGAAGGCGCGCCAGTTACGGATCGCGCAGCTCGCATAGACCAGCGGCACCTTGACCAGTTCGTGCAGCGCCGCTTTCTGCGGTTCGGGGAGGTCGGGCACGATATAAGGGATCATCATATTGTATCCCGCCATGACGCAGGCAGCGCCACGCACCCGATAGGCCTTGCCGCCGCGCATATAGACGAGATCAACCCCAGCCCCGGCGTTTGCCGCATGGACCACCGCGCTCGACAGGCGGATGCGCACCGCCGCACCGGGGCGGTCGAGCGCGCGATAGTCGAACGGCGCCGTCACGATATCCTGCGGCGTCGCGCCGGGGGCTGCGCCGGGCACCAGCCGGCGCACGAGCAGCCGCGCGATGCTCGCATTGCCGTCAGGGAAGTGGAAGCTGTACGAGCCGCCGGTCGCGCTATAGCCCGCCGCGGTATTGCCCATCCGCTCGGTCCGGCGGCGATCCAGCCCCATTCCCTGAAACCCGGGAAGCCCGATGCCCCAGCAGTCAAGCGCCGGCTCGGCATCGATGCCGAGCCCCCATTCGCCATGAGTACGCTTCTGATAATAAGGCAGGACGCCGGGATCGGCCTTGACGACGTCCACCAGAAAATCGGCATAGGAAAGGCGCGAAAGCCGATCCATCTTCTGCTCGATCGACAGGCCGGGGAGATAATCCTCGCGCCCCGTTTCGATCCGCACGATATCGCGGCGAACCGCCTCGCTCAGCGGCGCCTGCGCCAGCGCCGCCGCCAATGCCGCCGCATCGGGCGCCCCGCCGCGCCCGCTGCCGCGCGGCATGCGCACGAGCTTGTCGGCGCCGAACGTCTCCTTGTCGAAAAAGGTCGCCGCGCCGAGGCCGAGATCGCGATAGACTTTCGACCGGTCGGCCGACGCCTCCAATGCGTCGGGATCGATCCCGAGATCCTTGATCAGCCCGGCCGCTTGCGGGCTATAGGGGCGCGGGCTGCTGATCAGCATCGTGCCGCCGTTGGTCAGCATCACGCGGCCGCCGACGCGATATTCGTTGCGCTTCGCGTGCCCGCCGAAATCATCGTGGTTGTCGAGGATCAGGATGCGCGCATCGGCGCGGCGCTGACGCCAGAAATAGGCGGCGGAAAGCCCGCTGATCCCCGCCCCCACCACCACCAGGTCATAGTCTTCGCCGGTCGGCGCGGCCGCCGCGACCGGCGTTCCGTCACGCAAGGCATGCGCCTGCTCGAACGAGCCGGGGTGGCTGCCGCGCAGGCCCGTGCGGGTCGGCGGATAATAGCCGGCCGCATCCTGCGATGCGGGCTGCGCCACCGCGCCGGCGGCATGGAGAGGGTCGGCCGCGATCGCCGCGAGCGCCGATGCGGTCATCGCCGCCCCCTGGAGAAAATCCCGGCGCTCGATGCGCCGGTCCATCCCCAGGCGGGCGTCACCCTCCTCGGCCATCATTCTTCCCCTCGTTCCTGATCGGGCGCCTCGGTCGTTGCCGCGCGCTTCTGTTCTTACGCATTTCTGAGATACCAATCGTAGTCGATCGGCGGGATCTCATCGAAGAACCGTGCCTGTTCGGTGCGCTTCACCGCGCTGAACATCCGGACGAAACGCTCGCCGAGATAATCTTTCAGCACCTCGGAACGTTCGAACAGATCGACCGCGGCAAACCAGTTGGTCGGCAGATACTGCCCCGATTCGCGCGCCGCGGCATAGCCGTCGCCGACCACCGCCGCGCCGGGATCGATGCGATTGGCGATCCCGTAATGCGCGCATGCCAGCACCACCGCGAGCGTCAGATGCGGGTTGGCGTCCGCCCCCGCGACGCGGTGCTCGACATGCCGCGTATGCGGCAGCCCCGCGGGGACACGCAGCGAGACCGTGCGGTTGTTGACGCCCCACACCGCGGCCTGCGGCGCATAGGAATTGGCCTTGAAGCGCCGGTAGGAATTGGCGTTCGGCGCGAAGATCGCCATGCCCTCGGGCAGCAATTGCTTCATCCCGCCGATGGCGTGACGCAGCAATTCCGATCCCTCGGGGTTCTCGCTCGCGCAGGCATTGTTGCCCTCGCGATCGTTGAAGCTGACATGGACGTGGAAACCGCTGCCGGCACGATCGGCGAACGGCTTGGCCATGAACGTCGCCTCGCACCCGTGGTTGAGCGCGATCCCCTTGGCGGCGCGCTTGTACATCACCGCTTCGTCGGTGGCGCGCAGCGCGTCGGGGCGGTGCTTGAGCGTCAATTCGAGCTGGCCGGGCGAATATTCCGAGATCACGCCTTCGAGCGGAATCCCCTGCGCGTCGCACACCGCCCACAAATCGCGCAGGAACGGCGCCTGCTCCTCGATCTCGGGCAGGCCATAGACCTGGTGGTGGCGCGGCGGCAGCTTGTTGAAGCGCGACCGCGGCAGCTGGATACCGCCCTCCGCGGTCCGCTCGGCATCGACCAGATAATATTCCAGTTCGCAGGCCGCGACCGGGGTCAGGCCGTCGGCGGCGAAGCGATCGAGCACGCGGCCGAGGACGTGGCGCGGATCGAGATCGTTCGGCGTGCCGTCTAGCTCGTAGAGCGACAGCATCACCTGGCCGACATCCGGCCCGAGCCACGGCGCCGGCACCAAGGTGCCCGGAACAGGCTTGCCCAGCCGATCGGCGTCGCCGTCCTCCCATACCAGCCCGGTCTCCTCGCAATCCTGGCCGGTGATGTCGTTGACGAGGATCGATCCGGGCAGGAAGCGCCCGTAATCGTAGACGTTGCGCATCTCGTGCCGGCGCAACCGCTTGCCGCGCGGCACGCCGCTCAACGCGGTGAACAGCACCTCGAAGAACTGGATATCGGGGTGGGCGGCGAGAAACGCGTCGAGTTCGTCACCGGCGGCTTGATCGGTCATCGTCTTCAGGCATCCCGAATGGTGAAGGTCACGGATTTCAAATCGGCGTATTTATGAAGCGCGTGGAGGCTGCGGTCACGCCCGAAGCCGGATTGCTTGAACCCGCCGAACGGCATCGTGATATCGCATGCGTCCCAGCCGTTGACCCACACCAGCCCGGCATGAAGTGCGCGCGAGACCTTCATCGCGACATCGATATTCGCGGTCCACAACCCGGCGGCCAGCCCGAAGACGGTATCATTGGCGATGCGGATCGCCTCGTCCGCATCGTCGAACGTCAGCACCCCCAGCACCGGGCCGAACACTTCCTCGCGCGCCAGCGTCGAGGTTGGGGTGAGATTGTCGAAGATCGTCGGCTCGAGATAGAAGCCGCCGCTTTCCGCGCGCGCCCGCGCGCCCCCGAGCACCAGTTCGCCGCCCTCCGCGAGGCCTTTCGCGATATAGCGCGTCGCGGTGTCGAGCTGCTCCTTGCTGACCATCGCGCCGAAGCGGGTCGCCGGATCGAGCGGATCGCCGACCTCGATCGCCCGCGCGATCTCGATCACCCGCGCGAGGAAGCTCTCCTTGATCTCCTTCTGCACCAGCAGCCGCGACGCCGCGGTGCACACCTCGCCCTGATTGTAGAATATCCCCCAGACCGCGGCCTGCGCCGCCGCGTCGAGATCGGGGCAATCGGCGAAGACGATCTGCGGCGATTTGCCGCCGAGTTCGAGGCTGACGCGCTTCAAATTGCTCTCGCCCGAGGCAATCATCAGCCGCCGCCCAACCGCGCCCGAGCCGGTGAAGGCGATCATGTCGACATCCATGTGGCGCGACAGGGCCTGTCCCGCGGTCTCACCGAAACCGGTCACGACATTGAACACCCCCGGCGGGATCCCCGCCTCCAACGCGAGTTCCGCGACGCGCATCGCGGTCAGCGGCGATTGCTCGGCGGGTTTCAGCACCACGCTATTGCCCATCGCCAGCGCGGGCGCGACCTTCCACATCGCCATGTGCAGCGGGAAATTCCAAGGTGTGATCGCACCGATCACGCCGAGCGGCTCGTGCACCGCATAGGACAGCTTGCCGCTGTGGTTCGGACCCACTTCGCCGTAGATCTTGTCGAGCGCCTCGCCATACCAGCGGGTCGTGCCGATCGCGAGCGGGACATCGACAGTCAGCGCGTCGGAGATCGGCTTACCGGTATCGAGCGCTTCCATCAGCGCGAGATCCTCGCGATCACGCTCCATCAGCTCGGCCAGCCCGAGCAGCGCCTTCTTCCTCGCCGCAGGCGCCAGCGCCCGCCAGCACCGGTCGCCGAAGGCCGCGCGCGCGGCGCCTACCGCGCGATCGACATCCGCCGCGCCGCAGCTCGGCACGCGGCTGAGGATCGAGCCATCGCGCGGCGTGACATTATCGAAGACCGCGCCGTCGGCCGCCCCGACCAATTGCCCGTCGATGACGCAATGCGCAGGCAGCACGAGTGCGGCGGCGCGCGCCTGAACTTGCGAGAGGCTCTGCATGGGGCATGCATAACTGTGATCACTATATTTGCAAGCGCGATTCTCTCGATTGCCGAAAGTTTTACGCGAGGCCGACGCAAGGAAATTAAAGGACGACCGGCTCGCCCGCTCGCCTGGCGCTCCCGAACCGCAGCTTGGCACGTCGCTTTCACATCAGCCTGCTATCACAGTTTAAAAGGGATCGCCGTGCGGCGGGCCGGCGGCGCACGATCCATTCGGCGAGCAACCGGACGCAAAACAGGCGCTATCCTTCGCACCCGTTTGCCAATAAAGCGTGCCAAGGAGGTCCCTGGCTGATGGACGCTGTTACAAATCCGCTCAAATCACACGACACCAAGGCCGAGAGCGAGACGGCGACCGACTCCCTGCTTCGCTCCAGCGTCTACGAGGAACTGCGATCGCGGATGATCACCGGGAAGATCGTGCCCGGCGTGAGCCTGTCGACCCGCAGCCTCGCGCTGGAGATGGGGGTGAGCCAGATGCCGGTGCGCGACGCTTTGTCGCGGCTGGCGGCCGAAGGCGCGGTGCAGATCAGGTCGAAGCGGCGCATCGAAGTATCGCCGATGACGTCCGAGCGGCTCGACGACATCCTCGACAGCCGGCTCCTGCTCGAACCGGAGGCGGCAGTCTACGCATTGCCCAATATTACACCGGCGATTTTCAAAACCTTGAAAGAGATCGATGCATCGCTCGATCAGGCAATGGAAGACGGCGATGTCGTGCGGTACATGGAATATAACTTTCGTTTTCACTTCACCATCTATCGCGCCAACAACCGCCCGGTGCTCAATCGACTGATCGAGAGCTTATGGCTTCAGTTCGGCCCCTTCATGCGGGTCGTCAACGGCCGCTACGGGACGGCCAATCTCGTCGACCAGCATCGCATGGCGATGGACGCGATTCAGAGCGCCGACGCCGATGCGCTGCGCGATGCGATCGCGGCCGATCTGCGCGACGGCATGGGCCTGCTGATACGCGACACCTTCTCGAAAGCCTGAATTCCCGGCGCGGCGGCGCGGGCGTGAACGAAAAACGCCCGCGCATTGCGCGGGCGTCGAAGCGAACGGCGGTGGCGCGGCGGGATTATCCCAGCGCGGCCAAAGCGGGCGCCGCCTCGTCGAGCGATTTGCCGATAATGTCGACGATGTCGTCGATTTCGCCGTGGGAAATCGTCAGCGGCGGGCTCATGACGAGGCTGTCGCGGACCGCGCGTACCATGAGGCCGTTGGTGATGCAGATGTCGCGCACGATCCGCCCGGCCGGCCCCTCGCTGCCGCCGAAGCGCTGATTGGTTCCCTTCTTGGACACGATCTCCACCGCGCCGATCAGCCCGAGCGACCGCGCTTCGCCGACCAGCGGATGCTCGGCGAGCGCCGCCATGCGCCGCGCCAGATAGGGGCCGGTATCCTCCCGCGTCCGGCGTACGAGATCCTCATTCTCCATGATCTCGATGTTCTTGAGCGCCACCGCGGCGGCGGTGGGGTGGCCCGAATAGGTGTAGCCGTGAACGAAATCGTCGCCGACCGCGCGCAGCACCTCGACGATATGATCAGCAACCCCCACGGCCGAGATCGGCAGATAGCCCGATGACATCCCCTTGGCCATCGACACAAGATCGGGCTTGATGCCGAAATGCTGGAAGCCGAACCACTGGCCGAGCCGGCCGAAACCGCAGATGACGTCGTCGCTGACCAGCAGGATGCCGTATTTGCGGCAGATCGCCTCGACCCGCGGCCAATAGGTTTCGGGGGGAATGATCACCCCGCCGGCGCCCTGCACCGGCTCCCCGATGAACGCCGCGACGCGCTCCGGCCCCACTTCGAGGATCTTCTGCTCGAGCGCATCCGCCGCGGCCTCGCCGAACGCGCGCGGATCTTCGCCGAAACCGTCGTTGAACAGATACGGCTGGCGGATATGCTCGATCCCGGGAACCCACGGCCCGCCCTGGGCATGCATCGCGCGCATCCCGCCGAGGCTCGCCCCGGCGATCGTCGAGCCGTGATAGCCGTTCTCGCGCGCGATGATCACATGCCGTTCGGGCTGCCCCTTCGCCTGCCAGTAGAAGCGCGCCATGCGGATGATCGTGTCGATCGCCTCCGACCCGGAACTGTTGAAGAAGACGTGGCTGAGGTTGCCCCCCAATAGACCCGCGATCTTGCTCGCCAGTTCGATCGTCGGCGGCGATGCCGTTTTGAAGAACGTATTGTAATAAGGCAGTTCGAGCATCTGCTCATAAGCGGCATTGGCCAGTTCCTTGCGCCCGTAGCCGACCTGGACGCACCACAGCCCCGCCATAGCATCGAGGATCGCATTCCCTTCCGCGTCGCGAATATAGCAGCCGTCCGCGCGGGTGATGATCCGCGCGCCGCCGATATCGCGCATCATCCCGTGATCCTGCTGCGCGGCAAGATGATGCTCGACATCGAGACGGCGAAGTTCAGCCACATTATAATTTTTGAGAGCCACTGGACGTATCCTCAGTTGAATTCTTCAAGTTCGCCGCGCAGGGCGCTGCCGAGCAGCCGGAAATATGTTTGCGATTGTGGGCTCGCCTCGGTC
Organism: Sphingomonas lycopersici; assembly: GCF_026130605.1. GTDB lineage: Bacteria > Pseudomonadota > Alphaproteobacteria > Sphingomonadales > Sphingomonadaceae > Sphingomonas > Sphingomonas lycopersici. The sequence goes on from NZ_JANFAU010000001.1 coordinate 123,781, forward strand.
TGCCATTCGGGATGCCATTGCACCGCGAGCACCGGCGCGCCGTTCACCCGCGCCGAAAACGCCTCGATCATCCCGTCGGGCGCGGTCGCCTCGACCCGCAAACCGGCGCCGAGTTGGTCGATGCCCTGGAAATGGACCGAATTGACCCACAGGCGATCCTGCCCGATCGCGCGCCGCAGCACGCCGCCCTCGGCCAGCGCGACATCATGGCCGTGCCCGAACATCCCGTCCCAATCGGCATCCGCCGGGGCGTGATGCGGCAGCAGCTCCGCCGCCTTGCTGGTATCGCGGCGCAGCGTGCCGCCGAATGCGACGTTGAGCTCCTGCAACCCGCGACAAATGCCGAACACCGGCTTTTGCAGCGCGAGGCAGGCATCGACCAGATCGCGCGTCATCGTATCGCGTGCGGCGTCGAACGGCCCTTCCGCGTCGACCGCATCGGCCTGCCCGTAAAGCGCGGGCGCGACGTTCGAGGGGCTGCCGGTCAATAACAGCCCGTCGATGCGCGGCGCGACTTCCCGCGCCGTCATCAGCGAGGGCAGCGAGGGAACGAGCAACGCCGCCGCATCCGCATAGGATATCGCCGCCGCTACATAGCGTTCCATCACCGCCTGCGCCCGCTCCTCGCCGATCGTGCGCGTGCAACACACCACGCCGAGCACCGGTCGTTCCATTAAGCCTTTCTCCCGACGGGGCGCGGCGTCGCGCCCCTGTTACACGATCTAACTGTGATCACTGTTTGAGTCAATGACCCGCACAATACTCAACCCAGCAGCTCCGAGACCGCGCGGTGCGCCTGATCCATCGCCACGTCGGTATAGGCGCCGCCGCCCGAATCCGCATTGGCGATTGTGATCGCACCGAAGCGCGCGCGCGCCGCCTTGAGTGGAAGCCCTTCGTCAGGGTCGACCAGCGAATTATATTCGGGCGCATAGCCGTGCGGCCAGCGATTGACCGTGATCCCGACGATATCGCGCGCCGGATCGAACCCGCTTCCGGCCATCGCCCTCGCCATCTGGCTGCGGATGTTGCGCTCGAAGGTTTCGAGCGGGGTGGTGAGCAGATCCATCCGCCCCACCTGATGCTGCTGGCGTTCGGGGAGGCCCGGTTTCGCCGGAGTGCGCGTCATATGGACGAGGATCGGCTCGTCGGGCGAACGCGGGGTCTGATAGCGCCCGATATGCTGCGCCTGCATCAGGCCGAAATCGGTATGATAGCCGCCCGGACACGAGACATTGGCGACGCCCAATTTGGCGAAAGCCTGCCAGTTGCGCAGCGCGACGGTGGTATAGACCAGCGGCGTCTTGATCAGATAATGCAGCGCCGCCTTCTGCGCCTCGGGCAGCTCGGGGCAGATATAGGGGATCATCATGTTCCACGACGCCAGCACGACATGCTTGGCGCGCACGCGATAGGTCTTGCCGAACCGCCGATAGATGACCGCCGCCCCGGTCCGGCCATTGGGGCTGGTGTTGGCCGCATTGACGACGATGCTGGAAAGCCGGATCCGCACCGCATTGCCCGGCCGATCGAGCTGGCCATAATCCGCGCGCGCGGTAACGATGCCTTCCGCGCTATCCGCCGGGATCGCCGCCGGGATCAGATGACGCACCAGCAGCCGCGCGATCGAGGCGTTGCCGTCGGGGAAATGGAATTCGTAGGAACCGCCGGTCGCCGCATAGCCGCCCGGCGTATAGCCCATCCGCGGGGTGGCGCCCGGCGCGAGCTTCAGCCCCTGGAACCCCGAAAGGCCGCTGCCCCAGCAATCGAGCGCCGATACCGCGTCGATCCCGCACCCCCAAAGCCCGTCGGTCTGGTGCTGGTAGAAAGCGATGACGCCCGGATCGGACTTCGCATGCTGCAACAGGAAATCGCGATAGCTGATGCGCGACAGGCGATCCTTCTTCTCGTCCGACGACAGCCCCGGCAGATAATCGGTATCGCCCGTCTCGATATCGAGGATGTCGCGGCGGACCGCCGCCGACAGCGGCGCCTCGGCGAGAAACGCCGCATAACCCTCGCGCGATTTCGGCCCGCGACGACCGCCGGGGCTGCGCACGAGCCTGTCCTCGCCGAAGGTCTCCTTGTCGAAGAATACCCCCGCGCCGAGCCCGAGCCCGCTATACAGATCGTGATCGTCGGACGCCTTGGCCAGCTCTTCGGGGCGTATCCCGAGCGTCTTCATGACCCCGTCCGCCACCGCGCTATAGGGCGTCGGGCTTTCGATCCCCATCGTGCCGCCGTTCATGATCAGCTGGCGGCCGCCGACGGCGAATTCGTTGCGCTTGGCGTGCCCGCCGAAATCGTCGTGATTGTCGAGGATCAGGATGCGCGCGCCCTTGCCCGCGGCTTCGCGGTAGAAATGCGCGGCGGTGAGGCCGCTGATCCCCGCCCCGACCACGACGAGATCATAGACCTCGCCGGTATCGACCGGCTTGCTTCCCACCGCGTCCCCGTCGCGCAGCGCATGCGCATCCTCGAACGAACCGGGGTGGCTGCCGCGCATCCCGGTGAGCGCGGGCGGATAATAGCCGGGACGATCCTGCGCCGCGCGCTCCACCGCCGCGGCCTCGGCGAGTTGCGGCGCGAGCCCCACGGCAAGCGCGGCGATCGGCATGCCTTGCAGGAAATCGCGTCGCTCGATCCTGCGCCCCATGCCGAGATCGCGATCCTCGCCGCGATCCTTTGCGCGCTCGTCGCTCATACGGCTCTCCAAAATCTGTGATCACATTGGTCGGACATCCTTTGGCAAGGGTCCGCTATTGTCAAGCAAGCGGGCGTCCGCACCGGCCTATGCCGCCAGCGCGTCCGGCCGCTTCCACGGCAGGTTGAGGCTGGCGCCGACCGCCTGGTTGAAGACGGTCCCGCGATGCAGGTTGAGCCCGGCGGCGAGCCCCGGATTGCGCCGGATTGCCTCCACCCCGCCGTCGGCGAGCGCGAGCCCGTAAGGCAGCGTCGCGTTGTTGAGCGCGAAGCTCGACGTCAGCGGCACCGCGCCGGGCATGTTGGCCACGCAATAATGCACGATATTATCGACGACATAGGTGGGATCGGCGTGCGTCGTCGCGTGCGAGGTCTCGAAACAGCCACCCTGATCGATCGCGACGTCGACCACCACCGCCCCCGGCTTCATCAGCGACAGCATCGCGCGGGTGACGAGCCGCGGCGCGCTGGCGCCCGCGATCAGCACCGCGCCGATCACTGCATCGGCGTCTGCGATCTCCGATTCCACCGCGTCGATCGTCGAGACGCGGGTGCGCACCCGCCCGCCGAACAATTCGTCGAGTTCGCGCAGCCGGGGAATGAACCGGTCGATCACCGTCACCTCGGCGCCGAGCCCGACCGCCATCCGCGCGGCATGCGTGCCGACGACGCCGCCGCCCAGCACCACGACGCGCGCCGGCCGCACCCCCGGCACCCCGCCGAGCAACAGCCCGCGCCCGCCCGAATGCCGCTTGAGCGCATCGCCCGCCGCCTCGATCGACAGCCGCCCGGCGACCTCGCTCATCGGCGCCAGCAGCGGCAGCGCGCCGCGATCGTCGGTGACCGTTTCATAAGCGACCGCGGTAACCCCCGATTCGAGCAGACCGTTGGCCTGATCGGGATCGGGCGCGAGGTGGAGATAGGTGAACAATATCTGCCCTTCGCGCAGCTGCGACCATTCGGCCGCCTGCGGCTCCTTCACCTTGACGATCATCTCGGCGGTGGCGAAGATCTCCGCCGCGCTATCGACGATGCGCGCGCCGGCGCGCTGGTATTCGGCATCGGACGCGCCGATCCCGGTTCCCGCGCCCTTCTCGATCATCACATCATGGCCGTGCGCGACATATTCGCGCACCGCGAACGGGGTCAGGCCGACGCGATATTCGTGGGTCTTGATTTCCTTGGGCACACCGATGCGCATTGAACCCTCTCCTTGAACGTTTTGATGCCGCGACGCGATCAGGCCGGCGCGATCTCCTGGCAGAGCAATTTGATATCGAGGAATTCGGCGGTCCCGTAATGCGAGCCTTCGCGGCCGAGGCCCGATTCCTTCATCCCGCCGAACGGCGCGACCTCGGTCGAGATCAGCCCGGTGTTGATGCCGACCATGCCGTAATCGAGCGCCTCGCCCATCCGCCAGATCCGGCTGGCATCGCGGGTGTAGAAATAGGCGGCGAGGCCGGCCGAACCGCTGTTGGCATAATCGATCACCTGCGCCTCGCTGTCGAACGGGACGAGCGCGGCGAGCGGGCCGAACGTCTCCTCGCGGCACAGCAGCGCGTCAGGCGAAACGTCGGCCATCACCGTCGGCGCGTAGAAATTCCCGCGATCGCCGATGCGCGCCCCGCCGGTCAGCACCCGCCCGCCGCCGGCACGCGCATCCGCGACATGCCGCTCGACCTTTTCGACCGCCGCCCGGTTGATCAACGGCCCCGCATCGGTCGCGCCGCCCAGCCCCGCGCCGGTGCGCAGCAACGCGACCCGCTCGGCCAGCGCATGCGCGACATCGTCATAGATATCGCGGTGGACGTAGATCCGATTGGCGCAGACGCAGGTCTGCCCGGTGTTACGGAACTTGGCCGCCATCGCCCCCTCGATCGCATTGTCGAGATCGGCGTCGGGAAAGATGATCAGCGGCGCGTTGCCGCCGAGTTCGAGCGAGACGCGCTTGACCGTTCCCGCGCATCGCGCCGCGAGCATCTTGCCCACCGGGGTCGATCCGGTGAAGGTGAATTTGCGCACGCGCGGATCGCCGGTCAGCACCTCGCCGATCGCCGGCGCGTCGCCCGCGACGATGTTGAACACCCCGGCCGGGATGCCCGCTTCGTCCGCCAGCACGGCGAGCGCAAAGGCGGTGAGCGGGGTCAGTTCGGACGGCTTGAGCACGACGGTGCATCCCACCGCCAGCGCCGGCGCGACCTTGCGGGTGATCATCGCCGCGGGGAAATTCCACGGGGTGATCGCGCCGACGATGCCGACCGGCTGCTTGACGACCACCAGCCGCCGCGTCGCGGTCGGCCCGGGAATGACATCGCCGTTGGCGCGCTTGGCCTCCTCGGCGAACCATTCGACGAACGACGCGGCATAAGCGATCTCGCCTTTCGCCTCCGCTAGCGGCTTGCCCTGTTCCGCGGTCAGCAGCCGCGCGAGATCGTCGCCATGCGCGAGGATCAGATCGTGCCAGCGCCTGAGGATCACCGACCGCGCCTTGGCCGGCAGGGCGCGCCACGCCGGGAGCGCCCTTTCCGCGGCATCGACCGCGCGGAGCGCCTCGGCGCGGCCGAGCCGGGCGACCGATGCGATGACGCTGTCGTCGGCGGGGTTGGTCACGTCGAACCGGTCGTCGCGATCGATCCATTGGCCGTCGATATAGCCGGCGCCGCGCAGCAGATCGCGGCGGCCGAGCAGATCGGCGATCATCCCCTGGTCTCCGCCAGCGCTTCACCCAGGATCGCCAGCCCTTCGTCGAGCACGGCGTCGCTCACCGTCAGTGGCACGAGGATGCGGATCGTGCGCCCCTCGACGCCGCAGCTCAGCAGGATCAGCCCGCGCGACAGCGCCGCACCGCACAGCGCCTTGGTCGTCGCGGCGTCGGGAAGATCGAACGCGATCATCGCGCCAAGGCGACGGATGCCGGTGATCGGCGGCGTATCGTTGCGCGCCGCCAGTTGCTCGAGATGACGTTGGGCGATCGCGCCGATCGCCTCGGCACGATCGAGCAGCCGCTCCTCCGCGATCACGTCGAGCACCGCATGCCCCGCCGCGCAGGCGATCGGCGAGCCGGCATAGGTGCCGCCGAGCCCGCCGGGCTCGACGCTGTCCATGATAGCGGCGCGCCCGATCACCCCGGAGAGCGGGAAGCCGCCGCCCATCGATTTGGCCACCGCCATCAGATCGGGCTCGACCCCATAATGTTCGATCGCGAACATCCGCGCGGTGCGCGCGAACCCGGTCTGCACCTCGTCGGCGATCAGCAGGATGCCGTGCCGGTCGCAGATCGCGCGCAATTGCCGGACGAAGTCGACCGGCGCGATGCGGAACCCGCCCTCGCCCTGCACCGGCTCGATGATGATCGCGGCGACATCGTGCGGCGCGATATCCGCCGCGAACAGATCATCGAGCGCGGCAAGGCTCGCCTCGCTCGATATCCCCGCCTCGGCATCGGGGAACGGCGCGTGGAACACCCCCGGCGGCATCACGCCGAATTGCTGCTTGTACGGCGCGACCTTGCCGGTCAGCGCGGAGGCGAAGAGCGTACGGCCGTGGAACCCGCCGCGAAACGCGATCACGCCGCTGCGCCGGGTCGCGGCGCGCGCGATCTTGACCGCATTCTCGGTCGCCTCGGCCCCGGTCGAGAAGAAGATCGTCTTGGCCGCGCCCGACATCGGCGCGAGCGCGTTGAGCCGCTCAGCGAGCGCGACATAAGGCTCATAGGCGACGACCTGGAACGCGGTGTGCGAATAGAGATCGAGCTGGTCGGCCACCGCCGCGACGATCTTCGGGTGGCGATGCCCGACGTTGAGCACCGCGATGCCGCCGACGAAATCGATGAAGCGACGCCCCTCGACATCCCACAATTCGGCATTGGCGGCTTTGCCCGCGAAAACCGGGGTCGCGGTCGCGACCCCGCGCGGCACGGCCGCTTCGCGGCGCTTGAGAAGATCGGCGTTGGTCACTGGCCCTCCGGTCGGATGCTCGCGATGCCGCGTGACGCGGCCGGTGATCCGGCCGGGTTCGGCATCGGTTGTCAGCGCATACTGTGATCACATAATGCAAATCAAGCGTGAAGTGAGCGAGCTTTTCGGGCACCGACGCCTCGTCAGACCCTCGCGACCCCGCCCGCCACCCCCGATGACTTCGCGCATATCTGCCGACAAAATCGCAGAAAAGCGCAGGTTTCGATCGAGTCGGGCCACCTCGCCACAACGCCCCTTTTCGGGCAGTTTGTGATCACAATTGACTTGTGATCACAATTATGTGTCATTATCGTTCGTGCGACCGCCGATTCTTGATGGGGAAGTTGCGTACGCCGGTCGAACAATCGCCGAGCTCAACGAAAAACAGCGATCCGAAGGGGGACTAACATGCGCCTGGACAAGTGGATTCTTCTGGCAACCGCGGCCTTGCCGCTGCCGAGCGTCGCACAGACCGTCGCATCGCCCGACACGACCGATGACAGCGCGCAAAGCGCCCCGCCCGCGCAAACCGCCGCCAGCGACAGAAATCCGGGCGAGATCGTCGTCACCGCGACGCGCCAGGCGCAGTTCATCTCCAAGGTGCCGATCAGCATCAGCGCCTTCTCCCAGCAGAGCATGGACTCGAAAGGGATGAAGAGCTTCAACGAAGTCGCGCGCTTCACGCCCGGCGTCCGCTTCAATTCCGACGGCAACCAGATCAGTATTCGCGGCATTTCGTCTGGCGCGGGATCGGGGACCACCGGTATCTATATCGACGATACGCCGATCCAGATGCGTAATCTCGGCTTCAGCGCAGACAATTCCGCGCCGGCGATCTTCGATCTCGATCGCGTCGAAGTATTGCGCGGGCCGCAGGGCACGTTGTTCGGCGCGGGGTCGGAGGGCGGCACCGTACGCTACATCACCCCGCAACCGAGCCTCACCACCTTCGGCACCTATGACCGCGCCGAGATTTCGGCGACGCAGGGCGGCGGCGTAAGCTATGAGATCGGCTCCGCGATCGGCACACCGATCATCACCGACAAGCTCGGCGTGCGGCTGAGCGCGTGGCATCGCCGCGACGGCGGCTATATCGATCATGTCGATTACAAGACCAACCAGATCGACAATAAGAACATCAATTACGGCGATGTCACCGTGCTGCGCGGCGCGCTGGCATGGCAGCCGACCGAGGGCTTGCTGATCACCCCGTCGATCCTGTGGCAGCAACGCACGACGCACATGACCGACAGTTTCTTTCCGGCGATCTCCAATATCGCCAACGGCGATTTCAGGAGCGGCTCGCCGGAATATCGCGGATCGAAGGACAGATATATTCTTCCGACGCTCAATATCCGGTACGATACCGACAGTATATCGTTCATCTCGAACACGTCTTATTTCAGCCGAACCAACTATACCGGGTATGACGGAACACTCTACAACCTGTCTTATTATCAGGATTGCTACGAGAGCGGCTGCGGCTTTCAGGACGGCGGCGTTCCCGGACAGGCCTTTTTCCCGTTCCTGACCCCGACCGGAGTCAATCCGGCGCTGCCGCGCTATCTCAGCCCGTCGAAGGTGACCAACACCCAGAAGATCTGGACCCAGGAAATCCGTCTGCAGTCGGCCAACCCCGACGCACGCTTCAAATGGGTCATCGGCGCTTTCTACCAGCATTCGGTGCAGCGGAGCATCGAGGAACTCGTCGATCCGCAGGGCAACGATTTCTTCAACGCAGTGTTCGGGCAGAGCCTCGAGGATTTCTTCGGCTATCCGCTCTACGGACAAGACAGCTATATCACCAGCACCAAGGGCACCGACAGCCAGATCGCCGGTTTCCTCGACATGACCTATGAGTTGCTTGCGGGAGTGAAGATCAGCGGCGGCGTTCGCGTCGCGCATACCAAATTCTCGTTCGTGAACTTCTCGGATGGCTCGCAGAACGGCGCGCGCACCACCGGCGCCGGCGAGGCATCGGAAACCCCGGTCACCCCGAAGGTCGGGGTCAACTGGCAGGTCGACAACAACAACCTGCTCTACGCGACCTGGGCCAAGGGCTTCCGCCCGGGCGGCGCCAATGCGCCGGTTCCGTTCAACGCCTGCGCCCCCGATCTCAAGCAGCTTGGGCTCACCTCCTCGCCCGACAGCTATAAGTCGGATACCGTCAGCAGCTTCGAAATCGGCAGCAAGAACAAGCTGTTCGACAATAAGCTCCAGATCGCCGTGTCCGCCTATACGATCAAGTGGAAGGGCATCCAGCAGAGCGTCAATCTCAATTCGTGCGGCATCCAGTTCACCGGCAATCTTGGCCAGGCGCGCAGCCGCGGCTTCGATCTGCAATTGACCGTCATGCCGATACACGGCCTCTCGATCGATGCGTCGGTGGGTTATACCGATGCCGTCTACACCCAGACGCTGGCGTTCGGATCGAGCAGCCCGGTGGTCTCGGCCGGCGATGCGATCGGCGGCCCGCCGTGGACCTTCTCGCTCGGCGGGCAATATGATTTCCCGGTCGGCGAGACCGATTTCTATATCCGCGGCGACGTTTCCTACCAGAACGAGCTCCGCCGGATGACGCAGAGCCGCGATCCGCGCAATCAGTCCTACGATCCGCTGGCGCTGGCCGATAGCGCGCGGACCCAGGTCACGATGCGGATGGGCGCGGTCATCGGCGGCCTCAACGTCTCGATCTTCGCGGACAATCTGCTGAACGCGACCCCGCGGATCGGCTACAGCCACCAGAACAGGGATTCGCTGCTCTTCACGCAGGAGACGCTGCGCCCGCGGACGATCGGGCTGACGATCGCCTATCGCCAATGATCATCGCTCCATTCCCGAAGGAAATCGCCGTCATGCGCATCGCACTATCACTGATTTCGGCCGCCGCCGCCGTCGGCTTCGGCACCGCTTCGGCCGAGGTCATTCACCCGCACAAGATTTCCAAGGGAGATGCCGCCGGGCCGATCTTCAGCCAGCCGAAAGTCGTCAAGGAATCGCACGGCGCGAATACCACGCTCGACAATATCGTCATGAAGTCGAGCGACCAGAAATTCGAAAGCGGCATGTATAAATCCGGGCCGAGCCATTTCGACGCCACCAAACGCGATTACGGCGTCGACGAATTCATGCTCTTCACCAGCGGCAGCGTGACGCTGACCTCGCTCGACGGCACGGTGACCAAGCTCGAAGCCGGTGATGCGGTGATCCTTCCCGCGGAATGGCGCGGCAAATGGGATACCGAGGGCTATACCAAATATTATGTGATCTATTCGCGCACCGGCAAGGGAATGTAGCGCACTGGGCATGAGACCGCCGGCCCATTCCCTCCCAACCACCGCCGGCGGTTTCATGCCCTTTTTTTGCTCGGCATCCGGCGCGGATGATGCGAGATGGGGACGATGCTCAAGCCGATCATTCTTGCCGCCGCCGCCTGGAGTATCGCGATCGCGGCGCAGCCGCCGGGATCGCCCGCGATCCGCATCGCCGATCGCGGGGTCTTCCCCGAAAGCCTGACCGCAAGCCGCGACGGCACGATCTTCGCCGGCAATGTCCATAAGGCGGTGATCTATCGCGCCGCGCCGCGCGCGGCCGTCGCGACGCCGTGGATCACGCTCCGCCCCGAAGAGGCGAGCCGGGTGATGGGGCTTTTCGCCGATGATCGCCGCAATATGCTCTGGGCCTGCACCTATGCCCCCGGCCCGCAGGGCGCCAAGGGGCCGGCCTCGATCCGCGCCTTCGATCTCGCGACGGGCACGGAGCGCCGGCGCTATCCGTTCGACGGCGGCTGCAACGACATGACGGTCGCTACCGACGGCACGGTCTATGCGACCGATTTCGCGGGCGGGCGCGTCCTGCGGCTGCGCCCCGGCGCGGAGGCGTTCACCGTGATCTCGGCCGATCCGGCGCTCGCCTCGGTCGACGGGATCGCGCTGCTCGATGACGGCGCCTTGCTGGTCAACACCTTCCGCGGCGGCAAGCTTTTCCGCATCGCGACCGATAGTGGCAACGGTCCGGCAACGATCCAGCCAATCACCCTCTCGCAACCGCTCGAACGCCCCGACGGGATGCGCGCGATCGGCCGCAACCGCTTCGCGCTCGCCGAGGGCGGCGGCCGGATCGACGAGCTCATCGTCACGGGCGATCGTGCAGCGGTCCGCACGATCGCCGAAGGGCTGCCGAAGAACCCCACCTCGGTCGCGGTGCTCGGCAAGCGCGCGATCGTCTCGACCGCCGATTTCTCCCTATTGGGACAAGCGGGCGCAGATGCGATAGAGACCTCGCTGCAGCAAATTCCCTTCCCGTAAAAGAGACATAGGCGAGTCCGCATGAACCATTTTCCGATCGACCGGTCGATGCCCGCCATCGCCGCCGCCCTGATGGCATTGACCGCCACCCCGCTCGCGGCGCAGATCAACGCCGGCGCGATCAAGCCGGAGGCCTCGCTCCCCTTCACGGTCACCCAGGTCGCGACCTTCAACACGCCGTGGCGCATCGCCTTTCTGCCCGACGGCCGGATGCTCGTCACCGAAAAGCCGGGCGGGCTGTGGCTCGTCACGCAAAAGGGCGCAAAGGTGCCGGTCGCGGGCGCCCCCGCGGTGCTCTTCAAGGGACAGGGCGGGATGCTCGGCGTCTATACCGCGCCGACCTTTGCCGCCGATCACGGCATCTACCTGACCTATGCCGAGCCCGGCGAGGGCGGCTCGGGCCTTGCGCTCGCGCATGCGAAACTGGTGATCGAAGGGGGCAAGGCGCGGCTCGATCATCTCAACGTGATCTGGCGCGACCTGCCCAGGGGCAAAGGCGGGCAGTTCGGCGCGGCGGTCGCTTTCTCGCCCGATCACAAATACCTCTTCCTCACCGTCGGCGATCGCCAGCGCATGACCCCGGCGCAGAACCCCGATAGCCCGCTCGGCAAGATCCTGCGGCTGACGCTCGACGGCAAGCCCGCGCCGGGCAATCCGGGGGCAGGCCGCGCGGGTGCTGCGACGCTGACGCTGATCGATCCGCCCAAGGATACCGAGGCGGCGAAGACCGCCCCGGTCATCCAGACCTATAAGGTGCCCGGCATCAACCAGGCGCCCGCGGAAATCTGGACGAGCGGGCATCGCACCCCTTACGGCCTCGCCTTCGCGCCCGACGGGCGGTTGTGGGAAGTGGAGCACGGGCCCAAGGGCGGCGACGAGCTCAACCTGATCGAGCCGGGGAAGAATTACGGCTGGCCGCTCGTATCCTATGCGGTCAATTACGACGGCGTGCCGATCCCCAACCCCGACACGCGCCCCGATCTGCAAAAGCCGGTGATCTATTGGACCCCGGTGATCGCGCCGGGCAATCTTATGTTCTATCACGGCGCGCTGTTCCGCGGGTGGCGCGGCTCGGCACTGATCAGCGGATTGGGGAGCATGTCGCTCAACCGCGTCACCTTCGACGCGGCGGGCAAGGCGAAACCGGCCGAGCGCTGGGCGCTGGGCTTCCGCGTGCGCGACATCGCCGAAGCGCCCGACGGCGCCTTGTGGGCGGTCGAGGATGCCAACCCCGGCAAGCTCGTGCGCCTGACCCCGAAAGTAGCCGCCCGCGCAGCGCAGCGATAACGAGCAGGAGGGATTTGTGCAGCGGAAGATGATCGCCGGGCTGGGCGGGATGTTGCTTCTCGCCGGCGTCTCGTCGGCGCAGACCGGGCCGGCAAGCGGCGAGCAACAAGCCGCCGCGGGCGCGCAGACCTATGCCGGCCGCTGCGCGGCGTGCCACGGCGCGAAGCTCACCGGCGGCGGCGGCCCGGCGCTGGCCGCCGAGGCTTATTGGTCGCACTGGAACGGCCGCCCCGCGCGTGCCTTGTACGACGAGATCGTCTCGACGATGCCGATGGACGATCCGGGGTCGCTCAAGCCGGCCGAGGCGATCGCGCTCGTCGTCTTCTTCCAGAAGGTGAACGGCGGCGACGTCCCCGCCGCAGCGATCGCCGATCCGGCGGCCCTCGATGCGATCAAGATCGCGAAGCCGAGCGCCGGGCGGGCGAAGTAGCAGCGCTCGCGCCGCGGGCTTTCCGGCGGCGGCGGACCAGCGAGAGGGCGAGACCGATCATGAGGATCGGCGCGAGGCTGGCGTAGAATTGCGCTGAGAGGTCCGGGGTCAGCGCCATTGTCGCGAGAACCGCCGCCATCGCCGCGATCGCGGCGAGCGATCCCCAGGGATGAAACCACATGCGGATCGCAAGCCGCTCGGGGGTCTCGCGCTCCAGCCGCGCGCGCAGCCGCAATTGCGAGGCTGCGATCAGCAGGTAGATCACCAGCATGATCGCGCCCGAGGCGTTGACCAGAAAGGTGAAGACCAGAGTCGGCGACAGGACCGACGCCGCGAGCGCGCCATAGCTGAAGATGCTCGCGATGAGGATCGCCCGCGTCGGCACCTTGCGCCGGCCGACCCGCACCAGCGCCTGCGGCGCATCGCCGCTCGCCGCCAATGCGAACAGCACGCGCGAGGTGACGTAGAGCCCCGAGTTGAGACACGACAGCACCGCCACCAGCACGATCGCGCTCATGATCCACGCCCCGCCGGGGATGCCGATCGTCGCCAGCGCGGTGGTGAAGGGCGAAATCCCCGGCACGATCGCCGTCCACGGCACCGCGGCGACGATCAGCCCGATCGACAGCACGTAGAAGATCAGGATGCGAAGCGCGACGGTGCTGGTCATCCGCGCGATCATTCCCGAGGATTCGGTCGATTCGGCCGCCGCGATCGTCGCGATCTCCGCCCCGGTCAGCGCGAAGATGACGCTGGTGACGCCCGCCAGCACCGCCGGCCACCCGTGCGGCGCGAAGCCGCCGCGCGCGACGAGGTTCGCGAAGGTCGGCCCCGCCGGATTGGTCAGCCCGGTCACATAGCCCAGCGCGATAAGGATGAAGGCGAGGATCGCGGCGACCTTGATCGACGAGAGCCAGAATTCGAACTCGCCGTAAGAGCGGGTCGACAGCAGATTGACCGCGGTCAGCACCGCCATCAGCGCGACGCCGATCTGCCAGACGGCGAACATCGGCAGCCAGGCGTGGATGATATTGGCGCCGGCGATCGCCTCGATCGCGACCACCACGACCCAGAAATACCAGTAGAGCCAGCCGCTCATGAAGCCCGCCCAATGGCCGAGCCCCAGCCGCGCGAATTCCGGAAAGGCCTGTACCCCGGGCACCGCCATCGCCATTTCGGTCAGCATCCGCATGACGAAAAGCACGATCAGCCCGGCGACCGCATAACTGACGATCACCGCCGGGCCGACCATCGCGATCGCGCTGCTGCTGCCGACGAACAGCCCGGCGCCGATGATCCCGCCGATCGCGATCATCTCGACATGCCGCCGGCGCAGGCTTTGCCCCAGTTGCGCCGGCGCCGCGCCGTCCCGAAAATGGGTCACCCGGCTCACGCCTGATAGACGGTGCGACCGCCGACGACGGTGCGGACGATCTGGATATCCTTGATCCGCGACGGATCGATCGCGTGCGGATCGTCCGCCAGCATGACGAAATCGGCGAGCTTGCCCGGCGTGATCGAGCCCTTGATATGCTCTTCGTGCGTATCATAGGCGCCGTTGAGCGAACTCACGCGGATGGCTTCGGCAACGCTGATCCGCTGGTTGGCGCCCCAGGTCTCGCCGTTCCAGCCGGTGCGCGTCACCATCCCCTGTATCCCCATCAGCGGCGAGAACGGCCCCGGCGGGAAATCGGAGCCGATGCACGCGGGGATGCCCATGTCCAACATGCTGCGATAGGGCATCATGTGGCTCATCAGCTCTTTGCCGTAGAAGTGGAATTTGTCGGCATTGTAATAAGCATAGGTGTTGAACAGCGCGGGCGAGACGCCGAGCGCCTTCATCCGCCGCAGCAGATCGTCGTTGACGAGGCTGCAATGGGTGATCTTCCACCGCGTGTCGCGGTTGGGCAGCAATCGTTGCGCGCGCTCATAGGCGGTGAGCACATGATCGATCGCGACATCGCCATTGGCGTGGCAATTCACCTGGATCCCGGCGCGATGCATGCGCTCGCACCAGGCGTTCAGATCATCCTGCGTTTCGGTGACATTGCCGCGATAGCCGGTCGTCGATCCCGGATAGGGTGCGCTGAGCGCCATCGTCCGCTCCGAGAAGGAGCCGTCGGCGGTATGCTCGATCGTCGCGCCCAGCCGGATCCATTCGTCGCCGAAGCCGGTCATCTGCCCGGCCGCGATCATCGTCTCGACGACATCCGCCGCCGGTTCGTAACTCACCCGGTGGAGCAGCCGGTCCTGCGCGCGGATCTGCTGGATCGCGCGCAGATTGCCGCCCTGATGGCACACGCCGGTCAACCCGTATCTGGCGAACATCTGCGAGATATGCGCCGCCCCTTCACGATCGCGGCGATCGCGCTCGTCGGGGGAATAATCGATCGACCGCCCGACCTTTTCGAACACCGCATTGGCGCGATCGGTGACCCGGCCGTTCAATGTCCCGTCGGGGAATTTGTCATAGGTGCCGCTCGGCATATCGGGCGTGTCCTTGGTCACGCCGGCGAGCTCGAACGCCTTGGAATTGTACACCATCGTGTGCCCGCCGCGGTGGCGCACAGAAACCGGCCGGGTGGTCGACACCTTGTCGAGATCGCGGATATCGATCGGGCGCTTATCCTTGATCTTGGTATCGTCGTAGAATTCGCCGCGGATCCAGCTGTCGCCCGGCGTTTCCGCGGCCCGCGCGCGCAGCTTCTGGATGATGCTGTCGATCGTGACGAATTCGACTTCGAACGGATTGCCGACCAGCACGTCGTACAGCAGCGAATTGCCCGATGCGTGGTTGTGGCAATCGATGAAGCCGGGGGTGATGGTCATCCCCTTGGCATCGATGACGGTGGTTCGCCGCCCGGCCAGCCCGGCGATCTCCTCGCTCGATCCGACCGCGATGAAGCGCCCGTCCTTCACCGCAAATGCCTGCGCGGTGGGCCGGCTGTCGTCGACGGTATAGACCTTGGCGTTGCGGACGATCAGATCGGCGTCCGCGCCGGTCAACGCTGCCGCGACATTGCTCCACCCGCCGCCGATCAGCCCGGCCGCGCCGCTTGCGGCGAGCCCGATGAAGCCCCGGCGGTTCTGCTGCAACCTGCTGTCCATGCCTCTCTTCCCCCTCGTCCGGACCGCGCGCGACACCGCGCGCCCAATCAACCCGCCTTCGTGGCGGCAACACCGCCCCGCATCGCCGCGATCTCGCCGATCGCGCGATGCGCCTCGTCGATCGCGACATTGGTGTAGGCATCCCATCCCGCGTCCGAATTGGCGATCGTGACCAAGCCGACGGGCAGGCGCGCGACACGGACGCGTTCGGCCTGCACCGCCGGATCGTCCCACAGCGGGTCCGCGGTATAGGCATAGCCGTGCGGCCAGCGGTTGACCGTGATACCGGCGACGTCGCGGTCGAAATCGAAGCCCCCGGGGCCGAGGATGCGGGTCATCTCATCCCGGATGCCGCGTTCGAAATCACCGAAGCTCATCGCATAGATCCGCGCGTGGCCGGCGCGGAATTGCGCGCGCATGTCGAGCCCCTTGCCCGGCGAGATCGGCACGAACATGAGATGCGCGACGATCGGATCGTCGGGGGTGCGCGCGAAATGGTAATTGCCGAGCGACACCGGGAAATCGAGCATCATCGACGAGAACATCCCCGCCGGATTGCGGATAGTGTCGATGCCCAGCTTCGCCCAGGCGCGCCAGTTGCGCTGCGCGACGTTGACATAGACCAATGGCGCCTTGACGTTCATGCGCAGCGCCGCCGCCTGCGCCGCCGGCACCCCGTCGAGGATATAGGGGATCATCATGTTATAGCAGGCGAGCACCGTATTGCGCGCCCTGGC
Source organism: Sphingomonas lycopersici (assembly GCF_026130605.1). Lineage (GTDB taxonomy): Bacteria > Pseudomonadota > Alphaproteobacteria > Sphingomonadales > Sphingomonadaceae > Sphingomonas > Sphingomonas lycopersici. The sequence goes on from NZ_JANFAU010000001.1 coordinate 140,309, forward strand.
GCGCACCAGCTTCCCGTCGCGCACATAGCCCACTTCGGTATGCGCCCCCGCATTGCGGACCTTGACCGCGGTCGATTGCAGCCGCAGCCGCACCGGGGCGCCCGCGCGATCGAGCGCGGCATAATCGAACCGGGCGAACAGGATGTCCTCCATCGTGTTCCCCGGCGCCGAGCCCGGCACCAGCCGCCGCACCAGCATCCGCGCGATCGACGCATTGCCGTCGGGAAAGTGATAGATATAGGGTTCTTCGTCATGCTCGCGGCCGAGTTTCAACCCGCGCGAGCCCGGCACCGATCCGAACGACTGCGACGCCGACAAGGCATCGATGCCCACCGCCCACAGGCCCTCCAGTCGTTGCTGGTAATAAGCGACGACTTCGTCGGTCGCGCCCCAATATTGGCGGATATATTGTTCGTAGCTGATGTGATCGAGGATCGCGCGCTTCTCTTTCACCGTCTTTCCCGCCAACGGATCGCGCGTCGACGTCTCCAGTTCGGCGATCAGCGCCTTCGCCCGATCGGACATCGGAAACTGATCGATCATCGCGCGCGTCGCCGCATCGGATTGCGCGTCGGGCGGCGCCTGCGCATCGGGATCGCCGACCGTCCCGCCGCGTCGGCGGATTCCCGGCACCAGCCGGTCGACGCCATAGACCTCCTTCTTGAAGAAGGTCGCCGAACCCAGTCCATAGCGATCGTAGAAGCCCTGATCATAAGCGGTGGCGAATTTGTCGATTTCGATCCCGAGATCGCGCAGCAGGTTCGAGGCGACCGCGCTGTAGCGCGTGCGCGGGGAATCGATCGACTGGGTGCCGCCGTAACCGAGGATCGTCTTGCCATCGACATCGAATTCGTTGCGCCGCGCATGCCCCCCGAAATCGTCATGATTGTCGAGGATCAGGATCGTATCCTGGGGAAAAAGCTGCCGATGGAAATAAGCCGCCGACAAGCCGCTGATCCCGCCGCCGACGATGATCAGGTCATAGGCCTCGGCGACCGGCACGCTATCCAGATCATAGACCTTGCCGTCGCGGACGCCGTGCGCGACGGTGAAGGAGCCGGGCGCGCTGCCGCGCAACCCCTCCAGCGCGGGCGGATTGGCCGGCGCGCCGTCGGCACCCTGCGCCGCCGCGCGCGCCGCGACGCTTATGCCCGTGATCGCTATCGCCGCACCGTTCAGGAAGTCCCGCCGCTCAATGGCCATTGCCGTCTCCTGTCGACTCGATCGGTCGTTTCGAGCCTTGTCTGTGATCTCAACCTATTGAGTCAAATTATCCCGTCCCGATAGTTGACGCTCATCGCCTTAAGCTCTAGCTGCGATCACAAATCAGAGGCAGGAAAGACTCGCTCGCGTGACGATGGAGAAATGGATCGGCGCGGCGCTGCTGATCGCGGCAACCCCGCTGCACGCACAGGCGGCGAACGACGCGCCGTTCAAGCAGCGCTGCGCGGTTTGTCATGACGCGACGGCCGGTGGCGCCGCGCGCATCGGCCCCAATCTTTACGGCATCGTCGGGCGAAAGGCGGGTGCCGCGGCTTATCCTTATTCTCCGGCGATGAAATCCTCGGCGATCGTCTGGACCCCGGAGAAGCTCGATCGCTTTCTCACCGCGCCGGGCAAACTGGTCCCCGGCACCAAGATGCCGATCGCGGTGCCCGGTGCCGCCGATCGCCAAGCGATCATCGCCTATCTGAAGACATTGCGGAAATAACGCCGGAATCCATCGCCGGCCGTCGCCCGGCCGGCGCGGCGAGGTTGTGATCCCCGCCTCACGCAAGGCGGGAAAGCGCATCGCGGAGCTGCGCGACGATCGTGTCGATATGGCTGCGCTCGACGATCAACGGCGGCGACAGCGCGATGATGTCGCCGGTCACACGGATCAGCAGCCCGCGGTTGAAACAATCGACGAACGCCTCATAGGCGCGTGCACCCGCCGCATCGGGGCGCGGCCGAAGCTCGATCCCCGCCACCAGCCCGAGCGTGCGGATATCGATGACGTGCGGCGCGTCGCGCAACGTGTGCATCGCATCGCGCCAGTAATCGCCGAGCGTCGCGCCGCGCGTCAGCAGCCCTTCCTCGGCATAGATATCGAGCGTCGCGAGCCCTGCGGCGCAGCCTGCGGGGTGCCCGGAATAGGTGTAGCCGTGAAACAGCTCGATCGCGTTTTCCGGCCCGGCCATCAGCGCATCGTGGATTGCGCGCCGCGCGAAGACCGCCCCCATCGGGAAGACGCCGTTGGTCAGCCCCTTCGCGGTCGTCATGAGATCGGGCGTCACCCCGAAATAATCGGTCGCGAACGGGGCGCCGAGCCGGCCGAACCCGGTGATCACCTCGTCGAAGATCACCAGGATGCCGTGGCGATCGGCGATCTCGCGGAGCCGCTGGAGATAGCCCTTGGGCGGCAACAGCACCCCGGTCGACCCGGCGACCGGCTCGACGATCACCGCGGCGATCGTCTCGGCGCCGTGTAGCGCGACGATCCGCTCGAGATCGTCGGCCAGTTCGGCGCCATGTTCGGGCAGCCCCGGCGAGAAAGCGTTGCGATCGGGATCATGAGTGTGCCGCAGATGATCGGCGCCGGTAAGCGTCGGAAAAACCCGCCGGTTGTTGACGATCCCGCCGACGGTGATCCCGCCGAAGCCGACGCCGTGATAGCCGCGCTCGCGCCCGATCAGCCGGGTGCGCGTCCCCTGCCCGATCGCGCGCTGATAGGCGATCGCGATCTTGAGCGCGGTATCGACGCTTTCCGACCCCGATCCGGTGAAGAAGATGCGATCGAGCCCCGCCGGCGCGATCCTGCTCAGGCGATCGGCGAATTCGAACGCCTTGTCATGCCCCATCTGGAACGACGGCGCGTAATCGAGGCGATCGAGCTGCTCGGCCACCGCTTCGCTGATCCGCCGGCGGCCATGCCCGGCGTTGACACACCACAGGCCGGCGGTGCCGTCCAGCACCCCGCGCCCGTCGTCGCTCTGATAATATATGCCCTGCGCCCGCGCGAGAAGCCGTGGCGCGGCCTTGAACTGGCGGTTCGCGGTGAACGGCATCCAATAAGCCTGCATGCCCGAATTGTTCGAGATATCGTTCATGTCCCGGCGGCTCCTCTCCCGGTTAGAGACCGCGAAACGACGCGCCGGACAAGCCGTTTTCTTGCGCCCGCGGAAATGCCGCGATCGCCGCCTTTCGCGCGATAATGTTGCGGTATATCGAACACCCTCAACAGTTCGGAGTCAGGGGCGATGGACGATCTCGATATCGGCGGCCGGTTGAAGCAGGTGCGCGAGCGCGCCGGGCTGTCGCAGCGCGCGCTCGCCAAGCGCGCGGGGATCACCAATTCGACCGTCTCGCTGATCGAGGCCAACAGCACCAATCCGTCGGTCGGCGCGCTCAAGCGCATCCTCGAAGCGATCCCGATCGGCCTCGCCGAATTCTTCGCGCTCGAACTGCCGGAAAAACCCACCTTCTTCTATCGCGCGTGCGATCTCGTCGAGATCGGCAAGGGGCCGATCTCCTATCGCCAGGTCGGGCGCACGATGGCGGGGAAGCGATTGCAGATGCTGTGGGAATGTTATCAGCCCGGATCGGATACCGGGCGCATCCCGCTGACCCATGAGGGGGAGGAATGCGGATTGGTGATCGCCGGGCAGCTCGAAGTGACCGTCGACGGCGTGCGCCAGATCCTGTCGGCGGGCGATGCCTATGCCTTCGAAAGCTTTCGCCCGCATCGGTTCCGGTGCATCGGCGACGTGCCCGCGCGCGTGGTGAGCGCGTGCACGCCCGCGAGCTTCTAGGCGCACCGGCAAATTAAGCGGAGGAGCGCGGCCGTCCCACCCCGAGCCCTTCGTCCGAATGCCAGGACGCGGGCGGCGCGGCGGGCGCCGGCGCAAGCAACCCCGCGCGCTTGGCGACGATGGTCGGGACCAGCATCTGCCCGGCGACATTCACCGCGGTCCGCCCCATGTCGAGGATCGGATCGATCGCCAGCAACAGCCCCGCCCCCTCCAGCGGCAGCCCGAGGGTGGAAAGCGTCAGCGTCAGCATCACCGTCGCGCCGGTCAGCCCCGCGGTCGCCGCCGATCCCAGCACCGAGATGAATGCGATCAGCACATAGTCCGACAGGTGCAGCGGCAGGCCGAAGAATTGCGCGACGAAGATCGCCGATATCGCCGGGTAGATCGCCGCGCAGCCGTCCATCTTGGTCGTCGCGCCGAGCGGAACGGCGAAGGCGGCATAAGCGCGCGGTATGCCGAGGCCATGTTCGGCGCATTCCTCGGTCACCGGCAAGGTCCCGACCGACGAGCGCGAGACGAAGCCGAGCTGGATCGCCGGCCACGCGCCGCGGAAGAACCACCCGGGGCTCAGCCCGTGCACGAGCAGCAGCACCGGATAGACGACGAGCAAGACCAGCGCGAGCCCGAAATAGACCGTCGCGGCGAACGCACCGAGCGACGACAGCGTCCCCCAGCCATAGCGCACCACCGCATCGCCGATCAGCGCCGCCGAACCGATCGGGGTGAGCGCGATCACCCAGCGGAGCAGGCGCCTGAATACCGCCAGCACCGACGCGTTGAACGCGAGGAACGGCGCCCCCGCCTCCCCGACACGCAGCGCCGCGGTGCCGATCGCGATCGCCGCGACGATGATCTGCAGCACATTGAAGCCCAGCGTGGTCGTCGCCGCGCCATCCTTGAGCGTCGTCGCCGCGTTGAGACCGAGCAGGTTGGCCGGCACCAGGCCCTTCAGAAAATCGAGCCACGACCCGGTCGTCGCGGGCGCCGCCGCACCCGAGACCGCTCCCGCCAGATGCAGCCCCGGCTGGAGCGTCACCCCCAACGCGATCCCGATCAGCACCGCGATCAGCGCGGTCGCGGCGAACCACAACAATGTCTGCACCACCAGCCGCGCCGCATTCTGGAGATCGCGCAACGCCGCGATCGAGCCGACGATCGCGGTGAAGACGAGCGCCGGCACCAGCACTTTCAGCAATTGCACGAAAATCTGGCCGATCGTGTGCAGGCTTGCGCCCAGCGCGCCGTCCGCCCCGCCGAGATCGCGCGCGAGCAGGCCGAGCGCCAGCCCCGCCAGCATCCCGATTGCCACCTGTACGCCGAACCCCGGCCGCCGCGCGATGAAACCCGTGATCATGTCGCCTGAGGTGGCAAGCTGATAACCTATCTCCAAGATAGGATTTCTGCGCGCCCCTTAAGCTGGAATCGGCCGCCGCGGCTCCGAGACCCCAATTGCGAATATGAGTTCACGTATTAGAAATAATCGCATATACGAGCGCTACCCGGTTCGCCAACGACATTGAAGACCTGACCCGCGGCCCGGCTCCGGGGGCAAAAATTTAAGTCAATTGTATCATAAGCATACAAAAAGAGGGGATGTCGGAACATGAGAATCAAAGCGGATTTCCGTGGCGCCAGCCTGATCGCGCTGGCCTGTCTTTCATTCGCCCCGGCGGCTCGTGCGCAGCAGGCGCCGGCGCCAGCGGGCCAGCCCGCGGCTGAAACGCCGGCTGCGACGGGCGACATCGTCGTCACCGCGCAATTCCGTTCGCAGCGGCTGCAGGATACGCCGCTCTCCATCACCGCGCTCAGCGGCGACGCGATGGAGGCCAAAGGGCAGACCAATATTTCCGAAGTCGCCGCGCAGACCCCCAATGTCACGCTCGCGCCGCAAAACGGCTATCTCGGCCCGGGCATCATCGCCTTCATCCGCGGCGTCGGACAATCCGATCCCAATTTCGCGCTCGAGCCCGGCGTCGGCATGTATATCGACGACGTCTATCTGCCGACGCTGACCGGTTCGCTGCTCGATCTGATGGATCTCGACCGCGTCGAGATCCTGCGCGGTCCGCAAGGCACATTGGCCGGGCGCAACTCGCTGGGCGGCTCGATCAAACTCTATTCGGTCAAGCCGCAGGGCGACGGCAGCGGCGCACTGGAAGCGACCTACGGCAGCTACAACCGCATCGACGCCCGCGGCCATATCGACCTGAAACTGGCCGACAACCTTTTCCTGCGCGTTTCCGCCGCGACCAAGAATCGCGACGGTTACGTCAAGCGCCTCGATTATGCCCAGACCCACCCCGGCTCCAACGTGCCGACCCAGGCGAGCGACGCTAAGCCCGAGCTCGGCACGCTCGGCGGGCAGAGCTTCGTCGCGACCAAGGCCGCGCTGCGCTGGTTGCCGACCAGCAACGTCGAGATCAACGTCTCGGGCGATTTTACCCGCCAGCGCGACGAGGCCGGGGCGAGCGTGCTGCTGTTCGCCAACAAGGCGGGGGTGTTCACCGGCCCAAGCGCGACCGGCGGCCCGCGCCCGTGGCTGGCCGGGGTCAACGGCAGCCCGGTGGCGCTCAACTGCGCCTTCGTCGCGTTCGGCGCCAATAGCTGCGACACCCCGCCGGCCGGCTACGACCGGCGCTTCATCAATTATGGGACCTATGCCGACAATGCGACCCGCGACGGCCAGATGGCGTATAAGCCCCTGTCGCTGACCCCGCATTCCAATCTCGACAATTACGGCTTCGCGGGCACGATCGACTGGACGATCAGCGACGGGCTCGCGCTCAAGTCGATCACCGCCTATCGCCACTATGAAGCCGACTGGTCCTTCGCCGAAGGCGCGCCGCTGCAATCGTCGATGTACGAGCAGCAGCAGAGCAATACCCAGTGGAGCCAGGAACTGCGCCTCACCGGCAAGGCGCTCGGCAACCGCCTCGATTATACGGTGGGCGGCTTCTATTTCGATACCAAGGGCAAGTTCACCGGGCGGATCGATCTCAATTACGCCGGGATCGATTTCCTCCACGGCCCCGATCCGACCCCGGCGACCAACAAGGCGCTGTTCGCCAATGCCAGCTTCAAGCCGGTCGATGCGCTGACGCTGACCGGCGGCATCCGATCGTCGTGGGACACCAAGGATTACGGCTATGTCCGCCACAATCCGGACGGCACCGCGATCCAGGGGCCGTGCCAGTTCTTCCTCGGCGCAGCCACGGCGGGGCCGACCGGGGTGGGCAATTCGCCCAACTGCCTGTTGTTCGGGCTCAACGGCCTCCAGGCGCATTTCAAGTCGCAGCGCACCGACTGGCGCGTCGCGGCGGATTATCGCGTCTCGCCCGAATTGATGCTCTACGCCCAGGTATCGACCGGGTATCGCGCCGGGGGCATCAACCCCCGCCCCTTCTATCCCAGCCAGGTTCGGCCCTTCTCGCCGGAAACCATCACCGCTTATGAAGCCGGGTTCAAATCCGATCTGTTCGGCCGGATGCTGCGTTTCAACGCCTCGGCTTTCTACAACGATTATAAGAATATCATCCTGACCGTCTTCAACTGCCCGACCGCGGCGGGCACCGAGGGGACGCCGTGCCTGCAACCGACCAACGTCGGGTCGGCGCACGTCAAGGGCGTCGAGGTCGAAACCCTGCTGCGGCCGACGAGCAACCTCAGCTTCGACGGATCGGTCAGCTATCTCGATTTCAAATATACCTCGCTCGGCAGCGCCAATACCGGCGTCCGGCTCGACATGGTCCCGCCCTTCACCCCAAAGTGGAAATGGAATGCCGGGGCGCAATATGAGGTGCCGGACGTGCTCGGCGGCGCGCTGAGCTTCCGGGTCGACGGCAGCTATCAGTCCCATATCTATGTCGACGCGGTCAACACCGATGCCGCGATCGTCTCGACCACCACCGCCGGTGCCGGCGGCGGCCCGCTGCCGACGCTGATCGCGACGAGCCGGATCGACGGCTATTTCCTCGCCAATGCGCGGGTCACCTGGCGCAGCGCGTCGGACGGGTGGAGCGCGGCGTTCGAGGTGCGCAACCTGACCGACAAATATTACTTCACCTCGATGAACACCAATTTCAGCTCGGTCGGCGTGATCTCCGGCGCGCCCGGGCTGCCGCGAACCTGGGCCATCACGATCAAGAAGGAATTCTGACCGGGCGACGCGCCGCGCGCGCGTCGCCTTCTCCCCGCCAGATCATGTCCATGAGGATCCGATGATCGCAGATCGTTCGATGCGCTTTCTCGCCCCGTTCCTCCTCGCCGGCGCGGTCGCGCCGGCGGCGGCGTTCGCGCAGGCCGATGTGCCGCCCGACCCGGTCATCCAGATGCGCGAGCACTGGCTCGATGCCGACATCAGCGCCTTCAATTTCCGCCATTCGGCGGACATGTTCGAAACCCGCGCCGTCCCCCACGGCGATGCCGTCCGGCCGCTCGCAGAGGGCGCGAAGCTCACCCCGCCCGCCTTCAGCTCGGGCGGCGTCACCCGCAGCTATGACGATTGGGCGCGGCGCACCTATACCAATGCGCTGATCGTGTTGCGCGACGGCAAGATCGTCTTCGAGGATTATCGCAACCGTTCGCGGCCGTCGGACCGCTTCATTTCCTTTTCGATGGCCAAATCGATCACCTCGCTGCTGATCGGCATCGCGCTCGACAAGGGGATGATCAAATCGCTCGACGATCCGGCGGGAAAATATGTCCCCGAATTGCGCGCCGGCGCTTATGGCGACGTATCGATCCGCCATATCCTCCAGATGCGATCGGGGGTCGATTACGAGGAGCGTTACGATTTCGGCGACAAGCCCAGCCTCGCCGCGCTCATCCACCGCCACGCCATCGTGCTCAATGAGGAGCGCTTCGCCGATCGCGCGACGACCATCACGCGGGCGGCGAAGCCGGGCAGCCGGTTCAACTATGCGACGCTCGACACCGCCGTCCTCGGCTGGGTGCTGGAGCGCGCCACCGGCCAGTCGCTCGCCGCATTCACCGCCGCCAATCTGTGGCAGCCGGCGGGGATGGAAGGAGACGCCTTCTGGATCGCCGACGGCGCGAAAGGGGTCGGCCGCGAACTATCCGGGATGGGCTTCAACGCCACGTTGCGCGATTATGCCCGGCTCGGCCAGCTGATGCTCGACGACGGCGTGCGCGACGGCAAACCGGTGCTCCCGCGCGGCTGGATCAGGCAGGCGACCAGCATGATCCCGTTCGACCAGCCGACCCCGTTCGGCGGCCGCGGCTATGGCTTCCAATTCTGGCAACTCGACGACCAGCCCGGCGCCTATAGCGCGCTCGGCCTTGCCGGGCAGTTCATCTACGTCCACCCGCAAAGCCGCACGGTGATCGTCAAGCTCAGCCATTTCCCCTTGCCCGAGCCGCCGCATGTCATGGCCGAGACGCTGGCCTATTTCCGCCAGCTTACGGGGCGATAAGTCAGCGGAGCTTTACCTATCCACCTGATATAAATATCAAATATCGAGCGCCTGTCGAACGAACGGACTCGAATGGTCATCCTGTCAGCCATTTTGTTCTTCCTGACCCAGCATCCTTTCTGGTCATGGCCGCTGCTCACGCTCTTCGGGGTCGCGCTGGCGCATGTGCTGGCCCGGTGGCGCGGCAGCCCCGGCTGGTACGGGCTGATCCTCGTCTTCTTCATCTACGGCCAGCTCAACATCTTCCTGGCGCACATCTTCAACGCGCTGTTTCTCAGCGCCTTTGGGGTCGGCGGAACGGGCGTCGTCACCCATTCGGAGATGACCAGTTCCACGCTCAACGACGCGAATGTCTGGGCCTATAGCGCCGCGCTCAAGACGGCGGATGGCAAGGACGTGGTGACGGCGTTCGATAGCATGTCCGCGAGCATCTATCCGATCACCAACGCGATCCTGATCCCGCCGGAGGGCGAGCGGTTCGTCACCAGATATATCCCCGGCTTCCCGCGCAACTTCGTCATCATGCGCAACCAGTCGCCTTATGGGATCAGGCAGATGGTCGCCGAGGATCGCGCGCCGGTGGATAAGGCCGCCAACCAGCTTGCGGCGAGCCCCGGCAACCCCGCCTTCATCGACGAATATCGCGATGCCTTGACGCGGTTTCTCGGCAAGCACCGGGGCGATGCCGATCCCGCGTTGATCGAGCGTTACCAGGCGGCGCTCGACGCTTTGCCGCGGCGATGACCGCGGGCGGCGCGCGAACCGGCAAGCCCGCCTCGGCGACGAGGAACAAAATCTAGCGTGACGGCCTTGAACGCGCCGCCTAGCCCTTGCCCAACGACAGGGGCCTCGGGGGAATGAATGCAATTGACGCGCGCGCTGTGGCTGATCGCGTTGGTGCCGGTGGCGACCCCGGCGCTCGCGCAGGATGCGGACGGTCTCGACATCTCGGGGACGATGCGGATCCGCTACGAGACGATCACCAATCAACCGCGCGTCGGCTACAACCGTAACGACGAGCTGCTCAATCTGCGCACGACATTGCTCGTCAAATATCAGTCCGGGCCGTTCACCGTCGCCGGCGAGCTGTGGGACAGCCGGGTCTATGGCGAGGACAAGGGCAGTCCGGTCACCACCGGCGAGGTCAACGCGCTCGAACCGGTGCAGGCCTATATCGGCGCGCGCGGTGCGATCGGCGCGGTGAAGATCTCCGGGCAGGTCGGCCGGTTCACGCTCAATCTCGGCTCCCGCCGGCTCGTCGGCGCCGAGGAATATCGCAACACCACCAACGGCTATACCGGCCTGAGGCTCGATCTCGCGACCCCCGGCGGCATCACCGCCACCGGCATCTATGTCCTGCCGCAACAGCGCCGGCCCGACGCGCCGGCGTCGCTGCGCGACAATGCGGTCGGTTTCGACCATGAGGGGTTCGATCAGGTCCTGTGGGGCGGGACCGTCGCCAAGGCCAAGGCGATCGGCGCGGTGACGGCCGAAGCGTCATTCTTCCATCTCGGCGAACACGACACCCCCGGGCGCCCGACGCGCGATCGATCGCTCAACACCGTGGGTGGGCGGCTGTGGCGCGATCCCGCCACCGGCGCTGCGGACGGCGAGGTCGAGGCGTTCCACCAGTCGGGGACGATCAGCGCATCGACCGCCCCTGCCGCGGCGACGCTCCCGGTGTCGGCCTGGTTCATCCACGCCAGCGGCGGCTATTCCTTCGCCGGCGCGCTCAAGCTGCGGCTGTCGCTGCATTATGACAGGGCGAGCGGCGACAAGGCGGGCGGCAGCTACGGCCGGTTCGATACATTGTTCGGCATGCGCCGCGCCGAACTCGCCCCGGCCGGGCTGTATAATGCGGTCGGCCGCGCCAACATCTCGACGCCCGGCGCGCGGTTCGAGATCGCACCGTCGAAGCGCTGGGACGCCTTCCTCACCTATCGCGCGCTGTGGCTGGCGGAACCGACCGACAGCTTCTCGACCACCGGGGTGCGCGATGCGAGCGGCCGGTCGGGGTCGTTTGCCGGGCATCAGCTCGATACGCGGCTGCGCTGGTGGGTGCGGCCCGACAGGCTGCGCTTCGAATTCGACGGCACCTTGCTGATGAAGGGGCGCTTCCTCAAGGAGGCGCCCAACGCGCCGCCCGGCAAGGTGAGCGCCTATAGCTCGTTCAATCTGACCGCTTCTTTCTAGACCTTGCGCGCGCTAAGCCAGCGCCAGCCGCGCGACGAGCGCGCCGATCGCGATCGCGATGCCGTAGGGCAATTTGTCACCGGGATTGTCGCCGCTGCGGCTGATCGGCTTGCCGGTCGCGCGGCGATAGACGAACCAGACGACGAGCAACGCCAGCCCCGACAGCGCGACCGAGATCAGCAGCCGCGGCGCCGCCGCGAGCGGAAACCAGGCCGCGACCGCGGCGTAGAATTTGGCGTCGCCGCCGCCGAACAGCCCGATCCTGAACAGCAGCATCCCGGCGACCAGCGCGATCGCGGCATGCGCGGCATGCCAGCCCAGCATCGCCGCCCCGCCGGTCGCGAAGCCGAGCGCGAGCCCGGCGATCGCTGTCGCCGCGCACAGCCAGTTGGGGATCGTGCGGCGGAACAGATCGCCCCACATCGCCGCCACGCCGGCCGCGATCAGCAGCGCCCCCGAGACGGCGGGCAGCAGCGTCATTCGGCCTTGGCCGGACGCACGACCACCGGGCGGGCGACCGCGAGCTGCTTCGCGACGAGCGGCGCGGGATAGCTCGTCGTGCCGGTCACGATGCGCACCTCGTAACGCGACACGCGTTGCAGCCCGCCGGCCGGCGGCGCCGCGGCGGCGGTTTCCGGCGCCGGGGCGGTGGCAGGCGCGGCGAGTATCTCGGCACGGCGCTGCGCCAGCGCGGGCGCGTTGATCAGTACCGCGAGGTTGGTCTGGTATCGCGATTCGACCGGATCGACCGAGATCGCCTCGCGGAAGAAACGCTCGGCGAGATCGAACCGCTCAATCCGCGCATAAGCCACCGCCATCCCGTTGAGCGCGGGCGCGAGCGGCTCGCCGGTGGCGAGCGCCTTCTGGAATTTCTCGATCGCCTCGCCCGGCCTTCCGCCGTCGAGCGCGGCACGTCCGGCGTCGGTTGAAGGGGTCCCGACGACCTGTTTGTCGGCCAGCATCACCGGTCGCGCGGATCGGTGCGCGTGGTGCGCGAACAGATGCGCGCCGGGGAACGACCCGCATCCCGCGAGCGGCAGCGACAGGGCGACGGCACAGGCGATCTTGCGCATCTCAACCTCCGTGGTGGAATGCCGGGGTAACGGTTCGCACGACCCGCACCGCGGCGGGCAGCATCAGCACGCCGATCATCACCGGCAGCATGCAGGCGACGAGCGGCACCGAGATCAGCACGGGGATGCGATGCGCCTTCTCCTCGGCGCGCATCCGGCGTTTCTCGCGCATTTCCGACGCATAGACGCGTAGCGTGGCGGCGATGCTCGATCCCAGCTTGTCGGACTGGATGAGCAAGGTGGTGAACGATCCCACCTCCTCCACCCCGGCGGCCTGCGCCATGCTGCGCAGCGCCTTTTCGCGCGAGGCGCCGGCGCGCAATTGCAGCGTCGCGCCGGTCAGCAACTGCGCGACGAGCGGGTGCGACACGACCAGCTCGCGCCCGACCCGGTCGAGCGCGGCTTCGAGCCCCAGCCCCGCCTCGACGCACACCAGCATCAGATCGAGGCTGTCCGGGAAACCGTTGGTGATCGCCTGCCGCCGCCGGTCCGCCTTCGCCCGCACGACGAGCGCGGGGATATACAGCCCCGCCAGCGCGAGGATCGACCCGACGATATAGAGCCGGCCGAACGAAAGCTGATAGCCGCCCGCGGTGCTGAGCAGCACGAGCAGCAGCGGCAGCCCGACGACCAGCAGCAGCCGGATCAGATTATAGACCCGCGGCGCCGAGGGCGAATCGAACCCGGCGGCGAGCAGTTTCTCGCGCAGCTCGCTCGACTTGGTATCGCCGAGGCTGAGCCCGGTGCGCTCGATCCGGTCGACCAGCCGGGTCCAATTGTCGTCGCGGCGCCGCTGGAGCGATTCGACCAGCCCCACCCCCGTCCCGCGCTGCGAGATGGTGCGAAGCTGGCCGCGCACCGCGGTGCGCCGCGACACGACGCTCAGCACCGCGAGCGCCCCCCCGACCACGAGCGCGAAAAGCGCGATCAGCAGCGCGGTGCGGGCAAACGGATTTGTCGATATGATGTCAGCCATATCAAACCTTTATGTCCACCAGCCGGCGGATCGAGATGAAGCCGATCGTGTAGAGCAGCAGCAATGCGGGAAAGCCGATGACGAAGATCGGATCGCGCGCGACATCGAGGTAGAAGGCGGGGTTGATCGCCATCAGCCCGCAAAAGGCGAGCACCGGCAGGCCGGTGAGCAGCCAGCCGGTCATCCGCCCTTCCGAGCTCAACGCGCGGACCATCATGAACATGCTCGCGCGATCGCGGATGACGCGCGAGAGATTCTCCAGGATTTCCGCAAGATTGCCGCCCGTCTCATTCTGCACCGAGATCGACACGACGAACATCCGCATATCGTCCAGCCCCCATCGCTCGGCCATTGCCGACAAGGCGTCCGGCAGGTTGGCGCCATAAGCGATCTCGTCCGACACCAGCCCGAATTCGCTGCCGATCGGATCGGGCATCTCCTCCGTGACGAGCTGGATCGCCGCCGCGACCGGATGCCCGGCGCGCAGCGAGCGGGTGAAGACATCGAGCGCGACCGGGAATTGCTGTTCCATCCGCGCCCGCCGGCGCTCGGCGATCCGCCCGAGCACGATCAGCGGCAGCCCGATCGCAAAGCCCGCCGCGGCGGTAACGATCAGCAACAACACCCCGATGCCGAAGGAGAATTTCGCGATCCACACCAACGCGGAAATCAGCGCCAGCGCGGCGAGGAAACCAAGCCCGACGATCAGCATCAGCGCGCGCGATTCGATCGGCACCGCAGACATCATCACCATCCGGGCGAAGCGCGCATAGAGCCGTTCGAGCGGCCCGGCATCGGGGCTGAGCGGGGGCGGGACATTCTTGAGCAAGGCGAGCGACACCGCCTCGCGGTCCAGCCCGGCGCGCAGCATCTTCAGCCGCTTGTTCACCGCGTCGCGCTCGCGCCGGCGGTTCCAGGTCAGCCCGAACACGAGCTGCGACAGCACGAACACCGACCCGAAGATCGCGGCGAGCAGCAAGGCGCGGATGAGCAGCGCGCTCATGGCTGGCCGACCCGCAACACCGGGCGGAAGATCTCGGCATCGAGCCGGATCCCGCGCGCCTCCAGCTCGGCCATGAATTTCGGGCGGATCCCGGTCGCCTCGAAATAGCCGAGGACATTGCCCTGCTCGTCGCGCCCGGTGCTGCGGAAGCGGAAGATCTCCTGCATCGTGATCACCTCCCCCTCCATCCCGGTGAGCTCGGAGAGCGAGACAATCTTGCGCTTGCCGTCGCTCAGCCGCGCGACCTGGACGACGACGTTGATCGCCGAGGCGATTTGCGCGCGCGCCGAGGAGACCGGCATGTCGATCCCGCTCATCCCGATCATCTGCTCGATCCGCGACAAGGCGTCGCGCGGGGTATTGGCGTGGACGGTGGTCATCGAGCCTTCGTGCCCGGTGTTCATCGCCTGGAGCATGTCGAACGTCTCGCCCGCGCGGCATTCGCCCAGGATGATGCGGTCGGGGCGCATGCGCAGCGCATTCTTGACCAGATCGCGCTGGGTAACCTCGCCCTTGCCCTCGATATTGGGCGGGCGCGTCTCGAGCCGCGCGACATGCTCCTGCTGGAGCTGGAGCTCGGCCGAATCCTCGATCGTCACGATTCGCTCGCGCCCGTCGATATAAGAGGACAAGGCGTTGAGCAGCGTCGTCTTGCCCGATCCGGTGCCGCCCGAAATGACGATGTTGCGGCTCGCGCCGACGATCGCCTGGAGCAGCGGCGCCATCGCCTCGGGCATCGTGCCGAGCTCGATCATCCGCGCCATGCTGATCGGTTTCTTGGAAAATTTGCGGATCGACAGCAACGCGCCGTCGATCGCCAGCGGCGGGATGATCGCGTTGACGCGCGATCCGTCCGCCAGCCGCGCATCGACGAACGGCGAGGATTCGTCGACCCGCCGCCCGACCGCGCTGACGATCTTCTGGATGATGCGCAGCAGATGGCGCTCGTCCTGAAAGCGCGTCGCGGTCTTTTCGAGCAGCCCGAACCGCTCGACGAACACCGAATTGCACCCGTTGACGAGGATGTCGGTGATGCTCTCGTCCTTGAGCAGCGGCTCGAGCGGCCCGAGCCCGAGCAATTCGTCGAGCACGTCGTTGGTCAGCGTGGTGCGCTCGACGCGGTTGAGCGCCTCGCTGTTCGCCGCGAGAATATCCGAGATGATCCCGGTGACCTCGCCGGCGATCTGCTCGCGGGTCATCTTGTCGAGCAGCGACAAGTTGATCTTGTCGAGCAATTGCTGGTGGATTTTCACCTTAAGCGAGAGGATCCGGCTCGCCGCCTCGGCCGCGAGCGCCTGTTCCGCGCTGTCGCCGGCGCTGCTCGGCGCGGCAGGATCGACGGGGGCGGTCGCGGGGCGGGAACGCTGGAGCTGCCACATGATCAATCTCCCCGCGTCCGCAGCCGCTCGCGCAGCAGCGCGCCGATCTGCGCGATGTCCCGGCAGAATCTGCTCTTGTCGCGCAAGTCGCTGACCAATTGCCCCTGGTCCTGCGCCGCGCTGACCAACGGCGCGTCGAGCGAGACGCTGCCGAGGATCGAATGGCCGAGCGTATCGGATACATCCTTGAGGTCGATCGTCTTGAACAGCCGCTTCTCGACCCGGTTGACGACGATCTCGATCGCCTGCCGCTCGACCCCGACCGAGCGGAACAGATCGAGCCGCCGCCGCGCCTGCCGCAGGCTCGCGACCGACAGATCGACGACGAGCAGGATCGTATCGGAGGCGAGCGCGGCGGACAGCGCCCAGCTCGTCCAGTCGGGCGGGAAATCGAGCACGACATGGCCGAATTCCTGCCGCAGCAGCTGGATCATCCGCAGCAGCTGCGCCGAATCGACCGATTCGAGCGGCATGATCTCCGCCGGTGCGCTGACCACCGAAATCCCGCCGCTGGCGCGGGTGATCACCGATCGGATCAGTTCCTCGTCGAGCCGGTCCTCCGCGCGGAGCAGATCGGCGAGATCGCCGCGCGCCGCGCTGACCCCGAGGAAATCGGTGACGCTGCCATATTGCAGATCGAGATCGGCGATGGCGGTGCCGCGCCCGCTGGGATCGTGCGCCGCGAGATCGGCGGCGAGCTGCGTCGCCACCGTCGTCGCGCCGCACCCGCCGATCGAGCGCGCGACCGAGATCAGCGGCGCGAGGCGCTGCTTCTGCCCCGGCGCGCTCTGTCGCCGCGCCGCGGTATCGAGCACGACCTGCAGCATCTCCTGCACGTCGAACGGCAGCGAGACGACGTCGCTGACCCCTTCGCGCACCAGCGCGCGGACCAGCGAAACGCTGGCGCCGTCGATCGCAGCGACCAGCGGCAGATCGGGCGATCGCGCGCGGATCTCGCCGACGCGCCGCATCGATGCGGCATTGTCGGGATCGACCTCGATCACCAGCAAGGCCGCGTCGCCGAGCAACGCCTCGGGCACCGGCGCGTCGCAGGCGAGCGGCGCGAGCCGCAGGTCGGCGAGCGGGGTCGCCGCCGCTGCCGCCGCCAGCGGCGCAATGTGCGCCGGCGTGGCGATCACCGTCACCCGGCAATCGCTGCGCACCGCGGAGTCCGCGAACCTGGTGGTGGGAAGCTGGAGATTGCCCATGATGCTTCGTCCCGACACGTCGCTGCGATCATTGATTGGGGGTGGTGGCGCTCGTGCCCGACGACGACCCCGCCACGCTCGAGGTCGTCAGCCGCTCGGGCTTTTTCACCTTGTCGGTGCGGTAGCGGGTGATCGCCTGCGCGGCGTGGTCGCCGCTGGCCGGCGCGAGCGCGGTGTCGTAGACCGGATGCGGATCGATGACCTGCGCCGCGATCGCCTGCTTGTTCGCCTCGCCGAACGTGTCGGCCCAGCCGAGCACCGGATCGCCCTGGCCGTCGGTGGCGCAGCCCGCGAGCAGCGCCGCCGCCGCGCCGAGCATCAGCCCATTGCGCATCGTCTCAATAGACATAGCGATCGTCCTTCACAGGCGCCTTCTTGGCCGCGCCCGGTGCGGGCGCCGGCGTGGCGGGTTGCGGGTGATAGGCCTGGCCGAGCAGGATCGTCTCCGCCTGGCTCGGGTCCTTGATCTCGTCGGTCGGCAGCCGCATCGCGACGCCCGGCTTGACCGGCGCGACGAGGTGCGGGGTGACGATGATCAGCAGCTCGGTCTGATCCTTCTGGAAATTGGTCGAGCGGAACAGCGCACCGATGATCGGGATCGATCCCAGCAACGGGATCTGGTTGATCGTCGTCTTGAAATCCTTCTGCAGCAGCCCGGCGATCGCGAAGCTTTCGCCGTCGCGCAGCTCCAGCGTGGTGCTGGCGCGCCGCGTGCGCAGCCCGGGAATGCTGATGCTGCCGATCGTCAGCGACGCGCTGGGATCGATCTGGCTCACCTCGGGCTGGACGATCATGCTGATCGTCTTGTCGCCGAGCACCGTGGGGGTGAAGGCGAGGCTGACGCCGAACGGCTTGAACTCCACCGTGATCGGCGGGGCGCCCCCACCCCCCGCCCCGCCGCTCTGCACCACCGGCACCGGGAATTCGCCGCCGGCGAGGAACGATGCCTTCTCGCCCGAAAGCGCGATCAGCGTCGGCTGCGCCAGCGTCTTGGCCAGCCCGCGCGTCTCCAGCGCGTTGAGCGTCGCGTCGATCGACAGCCCGCCGATGTTGAACATCTTCTGGAAGATGCCGAACGTCCCGGTGATCGACGCGAGCTGCAACACCGATGCCCCCGGCACCGACGTCGTCGACGTCCCGCCGCCGGGCAAGGGCGTGGTGACGGTGACCGGCTGGCCGGGGACGAGCTGCGCACCCTGCCCGGTCGCCGCGCGGAACGAGCCGCCGCGCGAATTGGCGAAGGCGCTGACGCCCAGATCCTTGCCCGCGTTGCGATCGACCTCGGCGAAGCGCACCTCGACCATCACCTGCTGGCTCGACCCGACCGAGATCAGGTTGATCACCTTGTCGCCGGCATAGGCCTTGGCGAGCTGCGCGGCGCGATCGGCCGCGGCGGGGCTGCCCACCATCCCGGTGAGGACGATCGAATCGTTCGAGATCGCCGCCTCGATCGGCTCGCCGGGGAGCAATTTGCGGATCTGATCAGTCAACGCGATGACATCGGGGCCGACCGCGATGTCGATCACCGAGATCACCCGCCCCGCCGCATCGTATAGCGTCAGGCTGGTCGTGCCCATATTCTTGCCGAGCACATAGATCGAGCGATTGGTGATCGGCACGATATCGGCGATCATCTTGTCGGGCTTGTCGTCGCCGCCGATCAATGCCTTGGCGATCGGGCGATCGGCGGTGACAACCTGGCTCTTGTTGAGCGGGACTTCGAGCGTCCCGCCGCGCAGTCCCGCCTCACCCTGCGCCAGCGCAGGAGCCGGGGTCGCCAGCGGAAGCCCGGCGGCGAGCGCTGCGGAAAGCGCCAGCAGCGGGCGGCGCGCCACACGCGCCTTGCGGTCAATTGCCATGTTGCACCCCATATTCGCTGACCGTCGTGCCGCGGATCACGGTCATCGCCGGACCCGGCCGAAGCACGGCCGATGGATGGGACAGGCCGGCCGTCAGGCGCGGCAGCGGCAGCCGGGGCAGCGAGGGCGCGGGATTGGCGCTGCGCTTTACCGGGATGACGTAATTGGTCGCGCTCAATTGGCGCGGCAGGACGGTGGCGCGCGTTCCCGCGACCTGATCGGCGACGTTGCGCAGCGCCAGGCTGATCACGCCGAGTTGCCCGGCCAGCGCCAGCTTCTGCGCGCTGATCGTATCGACCTCGAGCGTCGCGGTCTTGCTGATCACCGGCTTGGTGGCGTTCTCGTCCGACACCTGATCGACGCCCAGCACCGGCACATTCTCCAGCACGACATCGGTCATTTTGTCATTGGCCGTCGCCCCCTCGCCCGGGATCGGGCGGGTCAGCAGCACGTCGACCACGTCGCCGGGCCGGACGAAACCGCCCACGCCGTTCACGTCGTTGATCGACACCGCATAAGCGAGCTTGCCCGCGGGGAGGTTGGCGGCGATCGTCGCGCGGCCATTGGCCCCGGACACCTTCGACGCGAGCACCGGTTCGCCAATCACGATCGGGCGCAACGCGACCCGCCCGTTCTTGGTCGCCTCGGCGATCGACATGAAGGCGCCCGCCGGAACCGACTTGGCCGGATAAGCGGCGAGCCGCAAATTGCTGGCGGTCAACGGCGTCGCGAAGGACATATCCTGTGCGGCGACGACAATATTGGTGAGTTGCTGATCTTTCGCAGCCTGTTCGGATCGCGTCGCGACCCCGGAAAAATAGGCATTGGCGATAATCACCGCGGCAATGCCGACCACCACCGCAATGGCGATCACGATGAGATTGCGTCCTTGCATAGTCCCCCCCATGCGTTTTGCAGTGCGAGGCAGGACGCGGCCGGATTCCGGAAAGTAATCCGGCCGCGCCTCTGAACTATTATGAGCAGGCTGCGGTGGTATGCGTGCTGATGCAGCTCGCTGCGCCGGTCATGGCATTGCTGATCGAGCCACCAAGCGTGATCGCAGCACCGGCAATCGCCGTCCCGACAATGGCAAGGATCAATGCATATTCGGCCGCCGAAGCGCCGGTTTCGTCGCTGATGAAATCGCGGAAGAACTTGATCATGTTCATAACCCCTTGTGAACACGACGGATCGGTCGAACATGACTGCCGTCATGTATTTCCACAGGGAAGCCGGTTACGCAGCCCCCTGATCTTCACCGGGATCTCCCGCGAACGGGAGCGATCCGTTGTTCTTCCGCGCAGTCCAGGCCCCCCTGCTCTGCAGCGATATGCTTACCCGGTGATGACGCTTGAAGGTTCCGCCGAATATCGGAAATGGTCAATCATTCCGACGGCATATTTTTTTTCGCATTGAAAAATAACGAATTATTCCGGCCAGGCATTAACGATTCAGGTTAACAAGCGGGATTCCGGTCGATTTTGACATGGCCAATGATCCGCCCGTGGGATAGCTTACGACTCGGTTCTTAACGGACCCATAACTTCCCTTTTCTATTGTTGCGGACATGCCAATCGCACCCGGCACCACCCCCCGATCGAGCCCCGCCGCCGGCGGTCTGGCGGCGGCGTGGCGCGGCGCTGCGGCGCGGCTGCGGGATCGAAGCAAGTCTTTGATAAACTTCTTTGATCTGCGGATGGAGCGACTCATCCTGGGGTGGATCGGGGTGACCGTCGCGATCGCATTCTTCAAGATCGCTGATGCCCCGAATCCGCCCCGCGACGTGCTTCATGCGGCAGCCCTCTCGCTGCCCTATCTGCTGGTCGCACTGGCACCGATCGCGGGCTACCGACTCGCCGCGGGGAGCTTCCCGCGCGGCACATTGACCGCGCAACCCGCGATCCGATTGTGCCGATACGGTACATGGCGGCCGTTGGACGAATTGTCGGCACGCGAGAACCCGTGGTTCGGGCCGGGCGGATTCATGGCCTCGCTGCTGCTCGGGCTGCTGCTCAACGTGCCGGTGCGCAGCCTGGAATTCTTCGTCGCGGTGCCCGCGCTCGGCGGCGACGCGCCGGTCTGGGCGCAGACCATCCTGACGATGATGACGCTGGACGTCATCGCGATGAATTTTTTCTACATGGTCTGCTTCGTGCTGGCATTGCGCGCGGTGCCGCTGTTCCCGCGGATGCTGCTGTTCGCCTGGCTGTTCGACATCATGATGCAATGCGCGATGGCGCGCGCGATCGGCGCGGCGCCCGATCTGCCCGGCAATGTCGCCGCCGCGATGTCGACGCTGCTCGCGGGCAATCTGCAAAAGGTGCTGATCAGCGTCGCGGTGTGGCTGCCCTATCTGATCGTGTCGGAGCGGGTGAACGTCACTTTCCGTCGCCGCGCACGCGCCTGATCGCGCGCCGCGTTCCGCGCCTTGTACCGATATGGGAAACCGTCGATGGTTTCCGCTATATTGACAATTCACCGCTAAAGGCGAATTTTTACAGTTAGTCCGCCGGGGTCGCTCCCGCGGACCAAGCCCGAACGAAAGCACGCCGCCTGCGCGACGCGACAGGAATGGCACACGGGCAAGGGCCGCTGTTCTGTTGGGGTAGGAACATGCTGCACCGGCTTGCATATCGTCTCGGCACGATCGGCTTTTCCCGTTTCCGCGATCAGCGCGGCGCGATCAGCCCGCTGATGGCGCTGATGATCATCCCAATAGCAGGCGCGACCGCGACGGTCACCGAGATCGGGCAATGGTATTATTTCCAGCGCGCGATGCAGAATGCGGCGGATTCCGCCGCGCTCGCCGCCGCCACCAACGCCAATGCCGGGAGCACCGGCAGCACCTATCTCGCCGAGGCGCGCGCCGCCGCGCAGAAGTTCGGCTTCGTCGACGGGCAGAACAATGTCACCGTCACCGCGGCGGCCAACGTCACCTGCCCATCAGGGGTGGCGACGGGATCGATATGCTATTCGGCGACGCTGACCTCACAGGTGCCGCTGGCGCTTTCCGCGCTGGTCGGCTTTCGCGGCGACAAGAACGGTGGCTTCGCGCGGTCGATCGTCGCCAGCGCGATCGCCACCATCGCGACCGGGGGCGCGGCGGGGGGCGGCTCGACCACCGGGTGCATCGGCACCTTGTCGACCGGCACCAATTCCTTCACGAGCAACGGTGGCCCCAAGCCCGATCTTGCCGGCTGCAGCATCATCTCGCACGGCGGCGCGACCTGCAACGGCCATGATCTTGGCGCCGATTACGGCATCGCCGCCGGCACCGACAGCGGCTGCGGCAAGCAGCAGATTTCGGGGGCCAACATCCCCGCCGACGCTTATGGCAATTACGCCAAGAACATTCCGGCCAATCCTTGCAACGGCGTCTATAATGCCACCACGATGTCCGGGACGGTCACCCTCCCCGCGACGCGATGCGGCCCGGTAACATTGTCGGGCAATGTCACGCTCAGCGGCTCGGGCACGCTGACGATTTACAACGGCACACTCGATCTCCACGGCAATACTGTGACCGCAACCAGCGGAACCTTGGTCTTTTCGGGCGACAATTCGGCGAGCACCGTGCGGGCGCCGACCGACAGCGTCAACGGCAACTCGTCGGGCACGCTGAATATCCAGGCGCCGAACAGCGGCAACTGGTCGGGCGTGGCGATCTATCAGGATCCCAGGATGAGCCCGCCGCAATCCGCGCTCGATCTCACTTATGCCGGCAACAAGCCGACCTGGGACATCACCGGGCTGGTCTACCTCCCAAAGGCAAACGTCACGTTCAGCGGCGCGGTCAACAAATCGGCCAATGGCGCGGCCTGCTTCGTGCTCGTCGCCTATACGGTCCTGGTCAACGGCACCGGCAGCATCTTCGCCAACAACACGCAATGCGCCACCGCCGGCCTCGTCCCGCCGAGCGGCGGCGGCGTGACCCGCGAAAAGCTGGTGCAATGAGCACGCGACGGCATCCCGGCTGGCTCGCGCGGTTCGGCATCGACACGCGCGCGTCGGCGGCGGCGGAAATGGCGATGATCTTTCCGATCGTCGGCTTCGTCACGATGAACGTCGTCGATCTCGCGACCTATATGTACAGCAAGATGCAGGTCGATCTCGCGGCGCAGCAGGCCGCGGGGATCGTCCGCTCGCTCTGCACCAATCCCGCCCCGGCGAATTGCGGGACGACCTATCTCAACCAGATGAAGAGCGCCGCGCAGCAGACCACGCTCGGCACCGCCGTCACCGTGGTCGGCAGCCCGACCGAAAGCTATTATTGCGCCAATACCGGCGGGACGCTGGTGCTGGTCGCCACCCCGCCCGCCACGCCGCCCGCGACCTGCGCCGCCACCGTCAGCGGCAGCACCAGCCGCCCGGGCAGCTATATCGGCGTGCCGACGACCTTTACCTATCATGCGACCTTCCCAGGCTTTTCGGTCGCCTCCTATCTCTCGTCGACGATCCAGTCGACTGCCTGGATCAGGCTGCAATGACCGCGCTCCGCACCTTCGCCCGGCACCAGGCGGGGACCGCCGCGGCGGAATTCGCGCTGGTCGTGCCGTTGTTCCTGCTGCTGACCTTCGGCACAATCAACATGGCGCTTGCGCTGTCGGCAGTCGTCCGGCTGCATTACGCCACCGAGCGCGCCGCGCGCTGCCTGTCGGTCGATACGACCGGGTCTTGCTATGCCGCCAATATCGATACCTATGCCAAGTCGCTCTATCCAGTCGGCGGGGTAACGGGGCTGACCTTCGTCGCCACGCAACCGAGCTGCGGCAACAAGGTCAGCGCGACGGGCAGTTATAACGTCTTCACCGGGATCGGTCAGATCCCGATCACGCTGACCGCATCGGCCTGTTACCCGGTCATCTAATCGCCGCTTGGGGGAGGGGCACCGGCATGGAACCCGCGAAAAGGAAAAGGGCGATCGCATCGACCGCCGCCGGCCCGTGGCTGCTGCTCGCCGGGCCCGGTGTCGCGCACGCGCAGGATGCGACCACCGCGGTCCATATCGGCCGCGCGGTCGATCTCGCGGGGACGCCGGTCGCGCTGTTCCGCCCCAAACCACCGCCCGCCGCCCTGTCCGGCAAATTCGCCGCGTCGGGGCCGGTCGCGATGCCCGCCGGGATGCCGGTCGCGGCGCGCGCGCTGACCAGCGGGTTCGGCGCGCGCTTCCATCCCCTGCTCAACGAGCGGCGCGCGCATCTCGGCATCGATCTCGCCGCGGCGACCGGCTCGCCGATCGTCGCCACCTCGCCCGGCGTGGTCAGCGCGCAGGGGTGGTATGGCGGTTATGGCGACCTTGTCGTGATCAACCACGGCGGCGGGGTCGAGACGCGCTACGGCCATATGTCGCGCAGCAACGTCGTCGCCGGGCAGCATGTCCAGCGCGGCGACGTGATCGGCTATGTCGGCTCGACCGGCCTGTCGACCGGGCCGCATCTGCATTATGAAGTGCGGATCGGCGGCCAGCCGGTCGATCCGATTCGCACGCTCGCCCGCTAAGCGGACGCTCCACGCCCGATTGTTGAGTTTTTCTCAACGCCTTATGAAACAGGCCCCGGGTAATCGGGCGCAGCCGGGCGGCTTATAATGAGGCTTCTTCCCGCCCCGTCCGCCGTTTCGCCGCGCGCGAAACGAGAGGAGAGTCTCGCCAATGACCAGCAACGAATTCACCCGACGGGATATGCTGACCGTCGCTGCCGCCGGAACGGGGGCGCTGGCCGGCGGTTCCTTTCCGATGACGCCGGCCGCCGCCGCACCGGCCAAGGAAGGACCGGAATCGATGCCGACATTGATGGATCTCTCGCTCAGCGTAAACGGCAAGGAGCATCGGCTGTCGCTCGATCCGCGCACCACCTTGCTCGACGCGTTGCGCGAGCATCTCCATCTCACCGGCACCAAGAAGGGCTGCGATCACGGCCAATGCGGGGCATGCACCGTCCATGTCGACGGGCGGCGCGTGAATTCATGTCTCAAGCTGGCGGTAATGGCCGAGGGCGCCGAAGTCACCACGATCGAAGGGCTGGGCGATCCCGATCGCCTTCATCCGATGCAACAGGCCTTTGTGGAGCATGACGGCTATCAATGCGGTTATTGCACCTCGGGCCAGATCATGTCCGCGGTCGCGATGATGAAGGAGCCCTGGGGGTCGGACGACGCCGACATCAGGGAGGCGATGAGCGGCAATATCTGCCGCTGCGGCGCTTATCAGAATATCCTGGCGGCGATCCGCCAGGTCCGGCACGGCTGAAGGGAGCGGCTCGTGGAACTCTTCACTTACGCCCGCGCCGCATCGCCCGCCGACGCGATCAAGGCCGCGGCGGCGGCCTCCACCGCGCAGCAGGGCGCGGAAGTGCGCTTCGTCGCCGGCGGCACCACATTGCTCGATCTGATGAAGCTCGATGTCGAGCGTCCGTCGCGCGTGATCGATATCAATCATCTGCCGCTGGCGCACATCGAGCGCATGCCCGGCGGCGGGTTGAGGATCGGCGCGCTGGTCCGCAACGCCGATCTCGCCAACCATGCCGATGTGAAGCAAGGCTATCCGGTGCTGTCGCAAGCGCTGCTGTCGGGCGCGTCGGGCCAGTTGCGCAATATGGCGACCACCGGCGGCAACCTGCTGCAGCGCACCCGCTGCGTCTATTTCCGCGACACCGATACGCCGTGCAACAAGCGCCGGCCGGGCAGCGGCTGTTCGGCGATCGACGGCTTCAACCGCACGATGGCGGTGCTTGGCACGAGCGAGCAGTGCATCGCCAGCAACCCCTCGGACATGAATGTCGCGCTGACCGCGCTCGAGGCGGCGGTCGTGATCCGCGGCATCGGCGGCGAGCGCCAGGTTCCGATCGGCGACTTCTTCCTGCTGCCGGGCGATACGCCGGACCGCGAGACCGTAATGATGCCGGGCGATCTCATCACCCATGTGATCCTGCCGCCGCCGCAGGATGGCGCGCGCTCGCATTATCTGAAATTGCGCGACCGGGCGTCCTATGAGTTCGCGCTGGCCTCGGCGGCGGTCGTCCTCGCCACCGACAAGGGTGCGATCCGCCACGCGCGTGTCGCGCTCGGCGGGGTCGCGACGCGGCCGTGGCGTTCGCCGGAGGCCGAGCGGGTGCTGCTCGGCAAACCCGCGACGCCGGCGACCTTCGCGGCGGCAGCGGCGGCGGCGCTGCGGGATGCGAAACCGCAAAGCCAGAACGGCTTCAAGGTCGAACTGGCGAAACGCTGCCTGATCAATGCGCTCACCACCGTCGCGGCCTGAGGAGAAACCCGGATATGTCGCCTGAGCCAGCCGCCGCCTCCCCCTCCCGCACCGCCGTCGGCCGCGAAACCGTTCGGGTGGACGGGCCGCTCAAGGTGAGCGGCGGAGCACGCTACACCGCCGACTTCCATTTCCCCGACATGCTCTACGCCGTGCCGGTCTGCGCCACGATCGCCAGCGGCACGATCGCAGCGATCGACGCCAAGGCGGCGGGGGCGATGCCCGGGGTGCGCAAAATCTATACCCGCGACACGATCGGCAAATTCTACCGCGTCCCCGCGTCTGGCGGGGGGATTATCGACGAGCGACGGCCGCCGTTCGAGGACGATACGATCCGCTATTACGGGCAATATGTCGCGCTGGTGGTGGCGGACACGTTCGAACAGGCAACCGCGGCCGCGCATCGCGTCAAGACCAGCTATCGCGCGGCGGCATTCGATGTCTCGACCGCGCTTTCGCCCGAGGAAACGCCCAAGGTGAAGAGCCGGCGCGGGGACCCCAACGCGGCGTTCGATGCCGCCGCGGTGAAGATCGATCACGTCTATAACACGCCGATCGAGACGCACAGCTCGATCGAGCTCCACGCCAGCGTCGCGACCTTCGACGGCTCGCATTTCACGCTCTACGAGACGACCCAGGCGGTCGGGAACTTCCGCGACGTGCTGGCGCAGATGCTGGGCGTACCGAAGGAGAATGTCCGCGTCGTCACCGAATATCTCGGCACCGGGTTCGGCGGCAAGCTGTGGCCGTGGCCGCAATCGCTGCTAGCGGCGGCGGCGGCGCGCGATCTGCGCCAGCCCGTCAAACTGGTGATGACGCGGCAGATGACGTTCGAATCCGCCGGGCATCGGCCGCATACCCGGCAACGCGTGCGGCTGGGCGCCACCGCCGAGGGCAAGCTCGTCTCGCTGCGCCACGATTACGCTTATTCGCGCGCGCCATTGTCGAGCTATGCGGAGAATTGCGGGGAATCGAGCGGCTTCATGTATTCGACGCCCAACCTCAGCGTTTCCGAAGCCTTTGCCACGCGCAATGTCGGGGTGCCGACGTCGATGCGCGGGCCGGGCGCGGTCCCCGGGCTTTACGCGCTCGAATCGGCGATCGACGAACTCGCCGTCGCGCTGAAGATGGATCCGGTCGCGCTGCGGCTGCGCAACGAGCCCGCGATCGACGAGAGCAAGAACATCCCCTTTTCCTCGCGGCACCTCAACGAATGCCTCGCCACCGGCGCGGAGACATTCGGCTGGTCGCGGCGCACCCCGGCGGTCGGCTCGATGCGCGAAAATGGCGCGGTCCTCGGCTGGGGCATGGCGGCGTGCACCTGGATGGCGGCGCGCTGGGAGGCGCAGGTCAGCGTGATGTTCAACGACGACGGCACGCTCAGGGTGGCCAGCGGTACGCAGGATATCGGCACCGGCACCTATACCGTGCTCGCCCAGATGGCGGCGGAGCTCGCCGGGGTGGATGTCGGCAAGATCAAGGTGGTGATTGGCGACAGCAGCCTCCCGCCCGGGCCGATCTCGGGCGGATCGATGGCGACCGCCTCGCTGGTGCCGGCGGTGGCCCAGGCAACGCGCGAAGCGATCCGCAACCTCATCGCGGCGGCGCGCGAGAGCGACAGCCATTTCGCCAACCTGCCGGTCGACCGGCTCGCCTTCCACGAAGGGCGCGTCCACCGCACGGACCAGCCGCCCGGCGAAGGACGGCGGTTCGAGGAGGTGCTCGCATCGGCGCGGCTCGGCCATGTCGAGGGGCGGGGCAAATCCGAAGGCACGTTCCGGAACAAGAACCCGACCGTGTCGACGCACTCGTTCGGCGCGCATTTCGTCGAAGTCGCGTGGCAGCCGGAAATCGCGCGCTTGCGGATCAACCGGACGGTCAGCGTCATCGACGGCGGGCGCATCGTCAACCCGCTCACCGCGCGCAACCAGATCGAGGGGGCGGTGACGATGGGGATCGGCATGGCGCTGTTCGAGGAGACGCATTACGACCACCGCCACGGCATGCCGATCAACAGCAACCTCGCCGATTACATCATGGCGACGCATGCCGATACGCCGCCGATGGAAGTGATCTTCCTCGACTATCCCGACACCCACCTCAACGAGATGGGGGTGCGCGGGATCGGCGAGATCGGTCTCGCCGGCGTGGCGGCGGCGATCACCAACGCCGTCTATCACGCCACCGGGGTCCGCGTCCGCGATCTGCCGGTGAAGATCGAGGACCTGCTGGCGTCGAGCGTGGCATGACGGAGCGCCGCGTTGCGCCGCGTCCGCTTTCCCCGCGACGCGGCCGGGCGCCGGAGAATGCGCGCAGGCCGGCAATCGGCGCGAGCGCCGCTCCCCGCTTCGCGGATCTGCCCGACGATCCAACGAAGCGCGTTCCGGTCAGCAGGCCCGCGGCAACGGTGTCCGAGATCTTCCACCTGCTCCACGACGCCGGGCACGCGGGGCACAGGGGCGTATTGGCGACGATCACCGCGCTGACCAAACCCGGCGCCCGCGCGATCGGGGCGCATATGGCGGTGCTCGAGGGTGGCGAAAGCGCGGGCTCGTTCTCGAGCGGCTGCGTCGAGCAGGCGATCATTGCGGAAGCACTCGCGGCGCTCGACGAGGGCGCCTCGCGCAGCGTCCGGTTCGGCGAGGGATCGCGCTATATCGATATCCGCCTGCCGTGCGGCGGGGGCATGGACGTGTCGTTCCTCGTCGATCCGGCCGGGGATGTCCTGGCGCAGGCGATCGACCGCCTCGATACGCGCCAGCCGGTCGCGCTGCGGCTCGACCCGGCGGGGCATCTCGCGCTGTCGCATGACCCGGGCGCGACGGCGACCGGGTGGAACGACGGTGTGTTCACGGTCCGCCATGACCCGACGCTTCGGCTCGTCCTGCTCGGGCACGGTCCGGAAATGCTGACCTCGCTGAAACTGGCGCGCACGTTCGGCGCGGAGGTCGTGCTTTACTCGCCCGACGACGCGATCGTCGCGGCGGGCCTCGCCGAGGGGACGATGGCGGTACATCTGCTGTCCGCCGCCGACCCTCCGACGCTGGAAGGCGATCCTTGGACCGCCTTCCTGTTCCTGTTCCATGATCACGATTGGGAGCCGGCGCTGATCGGCCAGGCGCTCGAAACCCCCGCTTTCTGGATCGGCGCGATGGGCAGCCGCGCCACGCACGCGGCCCGTCGCGCGGCGTTGGCGGCGCACGGCCTGGCCGAGACCGCTATCGCCCGCATCCATGGCCCGGTCGGCCTTATCGCGGGGGCGCGCGATCCGATGACGCTGGGGTTGTCGGCACTGACCGAGATCGTCGGCGCCTATCACGCCCTCCGATAGCTCAGCCGCAACCGATCAGCGCCGCCTGCGCGGCACGAAAGCTCTTCAGCCGCGCCCCTTCCTCGTGCCGCGCATGCCGCCCGACCAGATCGCAGCGAATATGCTCGGCCACCGCGCGCAATTCCTCCGTGCTCGGCGCGCGCGCATGCGCGATGCATTCGACAATCGCGCGCGGGATCGTCGGTCCCCACGTCATCAAATCCCTCTTTTTTTCCGTGAAACATCAAACTGTGCCCGAACAACGGCCCGCCCGACCGGAAGGTGCGGGGCGGGCCAGTCGCTCAGGCCGCGTGGCTCTCGCTCCCCAGCCGCTTGACGCCGTCGTTCGCCGCGCCATTTTCGGCACCGCTGCCGACCGCGATCTTCCGCGGCTTCATCGCCTCGGGAATCTCGCGCTTGAGCGAGATCGACAGCAAGCCATTGTCGAACCGCGCATCTTCGACGACGACAAAGTCGGCGAGCTGGAAGGTGCGCTCGAAAGCGCCCGCCGGAATCCCGCGGTGGAGATAGCGCTTGCCGGCGGCGTCGCCGCCCTTGTCATCGCCTTTGCGGCCGGAAACGGTCAGCAGGTTGTTCTGCGCGACGATCTCGATCTCGTCGCGCGCGAAGCCGGCGAGTGCGAGGGTGATGCGATAGCGATCCTCGCTTTCCCGCTCGATATCGAACGGCGGGTAAGCGGGCGTTTCGCCGCGAACGCTGCTCTCGAGCAGATCGAACAGCCGGTCGAAGCCGATCGTCGACCGGCGATAAGGGGTAAAGTCGAAATTCGTCCTCATATCCAAATCCTCCAACGAGCAATTTGAGCACGAGGCGCACCGGAGAAGAGAGCCGGTGCCCTCAGGTCCTGCCGGACCGAAAGTTTCGCATCCGGCGGCCCAAAGCTGGAATTTCACCCTTAACTTTCAAGAGGATCACCGAAAAATTTTTGCGCGCTCGCGCGTCGTTGGCGCCTCTGCCCCACACCGGGTCGCGCCGTATGGCTTTCCGCAACGTTCCCCTTTGACGCCGCGCATTCCTCGATTACAGACTACACGCGTAATCGAAGAAAGGTGGGTTCGATGCGTTGGTTCCTTCTCGGCATCGTCGCCTTTTTCGCGAGCGGCAGCGCGGTCGCAGCGCCCGACCTCGACGGCCAGTGGATCGTCACCACCGACCGATCGGGCAATCCCGAATATTCGACGCTCAACCTGAAGGTCGTCGACGCGCTCGTCTCCGGCGATTCGGACGGCGACCCAGTGACGGGGACCTTCCGCAAGGGCGCGCTCGACTATGCAGTGACCGGCGCGAGCGGCTCGGTCTATCGGTTCGTCGCGCGGCTCGACGGCGATCGGCTCCGCGGCCGGGCCGATTATCCCGATCACAATTTTCCTGACCGGCGGCTGACCTATGCATTCACCGCGCGCCGCGTCCCCGATCGCCCGCCGGGCGCGCCGCGAGTCGTGGATTACGCGCCGACCAGCTTCTCCAACAGTTTTTCCGCGGAACGAGCGCCCGTGCTCACGATCTGGCCCGGCGACACCGTGCGAACGACGACGATCGATTCGGGCGGGATCGATGCGGCCGGCGTGACGCGCGCCTTGTTCGGCAACCCGCAGACCGGCCCGTTCTTCGTTGCCGGGGCACAGCCCGGCGATACGCTCGCGATCCATATCGTCCGTCTGACCCTCGACCGCGACTGGGCCGAAAGCCTGGATACGATCGTCAACCGCGCGGTCGGCCCGAGCCTCGCCGCCGGCGCGGGCAAGCTCGGCCGGACGATAAGATGGCGGCTCGATCGCGCCGCGGGCTATGCCACGCCCGACCGGCCGAGCGATGCGCTGAAGGATTATCGCGTCCCGCTCCGGCCGATGCTCGGCGGCGTCGGTCTCGCGAGCGGCTTCGGGTCGCCGCCGCTTTCGACCGGGGATACCGGGCGCGCCGGCGGCAATATGGATTTTCCCGAGGTGGTCGCCGGCAATATCGTCTATCTCCCCGTCCAGCAGCCCGGCGCGCTGCTGTATCTCGGCGATGCCCATGCGCTGCAGGGCGATGGGGAAACCTCCCAATATGCGCTGGAAACCTCGATGGCGGTCGAGTTCAGGGTCGAACTGATCAAGAAGCGATCGATCCCGATGCCGCGGGTCGAATCGCCGACCGAGATCATCGTTCTCGGCCAGGCCGGGTCGTTGGACGAAGCGCTCAAGGCGGCCAGCACCGGCCTCGTCCAATGGCTCCAGCAGGATTATGGGCTCAGCCTGTCCGATGCCGCGCAGGTGCTGGGCAGCGGCGTCAAATTCTCTGTCCCCAATCTCGCCGGGAGAAGCGTCGGCGTCGCGGCGCGGATCGACAAGGCGCTCCTGCAGCACTTGCCCCGGGGAACAAAGGAATGACGTGAGGATGCAGTTTACCGCCGGGTCGATCACCCGGCTCAGCCCGCTCCGCAATCGGCCGCGGCCTCCTGTCGCGCGCGAAGCGCCGGCGCCGTTCGGAAGAGCATGAAGCTCAGCCCGGCCAGGATCCAGGCGCCGATGCCGCCGTAGAGCATCACCGCGCCGAAACCGTCGGCAAGACTATGCCGGACCACGATGTCCGGCAGGCCTCCCATCCCCGCGACGCCTTCGCCGTTCGGCGCGGCGTGACCCGCGGCGAGGCTCTCCGCCAGCGCGCGCAACTGGCCCGCATCGATCGACTCCGTCGCTGCCTGCTGCAACGCCGCGGCGATCCGCGCGACAAGCAGCGCGCCCATGACCGCGATATTTATCGCCAGCGTGATCAGTCGCGCGCTCATGTCGATGCCCGACGCCATCCCCGCGCGGCTCGCGGAAACCGATGCGGTCGTCGTGTTGGTTACGGGGGTGTTGGTGAGACCGAGACCGATCCCCGCGAGCAGCAGCCCCGGGAGCATCGTCGGCCAGCCCGGCTGCGCCGCGGCGCTCCCCAGCTTCATCGCGACGAAGCCGAGCCCGATCGTCGACAAGCCAAGGGGGATAACGACCCCCGCGCCGTAGCGCAGCGACATCCGCTCGCCCAAGGGCGGAAAGATCAGCGCGGGCAACGTATAGGCGAGCAGGCACAGGCCGGTGCTCAGCGGATCGTAGCCGAGACCGATCTGCAGATAGATCGGCAGGTAGATCATGAACGGCCAGTAGCTCACGTTCATCGCGATGCAGCCGAGGATCGCGCCCGAGAAAGCGCGATTGCGGAAGACGGTGAAGTCGAACATCGGGTGGGGCTGGCGCTGCTCGGCGAACAGGAAGGCGGCGAAGCAGGCGAGCGTCGCGACCGCCACCGCCGCGGCGCCGGGCAGCCCCAACGCCGGCCCCCGGGTGATGACATAGACCAGCCCGAACACCGACAGCGACAATGTGGCGATCCCTGCGACGTCGAGATGCCGCGCCGCCGGGTCGCGCGACTCGGCCACCGTCCTGACCGCGATCGCCAGCGTCAGCACGGCGAGCGGAAGGTGGACGAGGAAGATCCATTTCCACCCTGCCAGCGCGATGATCGCGCTGCCGACCAGCGGGCCGAACCCCAGCCCGACCCCCGATACGATCCCCCACACGGCAAAGGCGCGGCTGCGATCGCGCGCATCCTGGAACGCGTGCGAGAGCAATGCGATCGAACAGATCAGCATCGCCCCGCCGGCAAGACCCTGGAGGAACCGGCCGACGATGAGCACCTCCATGCTCGGCGCGAAGCCGCACAGCGCGGAGGTTGCGCCGAACGCGGTGACGCTGATGACGAAGACGCGCTTGCGCCCGAAGCGGTCGGCCAGCGTTCCCGTCGCCATCAACACGGTGGTGCAGGCGAGCGTATAGGCGTTCATCACCCATTGCATGTCCTGAAAGTCGCCGCCGAGCGCACGTTCCAGTGTCGGCAGGATCACCGGGACGCTGGTGATCTCGAGGCCGAACATCAACGCGCCGAGACAGACGGCGAGCAGCGCCAGCGCGTTCTTGCCGGCGGGAGAGCGGGTCATGGGCGGGGCCTTTCCAAATATCCGGGGCGCGACCGGCCACGGCTGACCCGCTATCTGGAGAGCGTTCGATGATGATAGAAATGATTTTATTTTCTATCATTCATGACGTCTGATAATTACCGCTCATGGATATCGACCCGCCGCTCCTGCGCGCCTTCGTCGCCGTCAGCGAGACGGGCGGTTTCACCCGCGCCGCGCGGCGGCTCAATCTCACCCAATCGGCGGTCAGCCATCAGATAAGGCGGCTCGAGGAACAGGTAGGTCGGCCGCTCATCCGGCGGACGACGCGCAGCCTCACCCTTACCCGCGACGGCGAGGATTTCCTCCACCACGCCCGGCAGATCCTCACCAGCCTCGACGCGCTCGCGCAACGTTTTCGCCCCTCGCCGCTCACCGGTGTGGTCCGTTTCGGCACCCCCGAGGCATTCATGGGCGAGCGTCTGCCGGGGCTGCTCTGCCGCTTCTCCTGTGCCTTTCCGGCGGTCCGGCTCGACGTTCATGTCAGCACCTATCTCGATCTCAGCACGATGATCGCCGCCGACGAGCTCGATCTCGCGGTGGTCCTTTCCACCGCCGGCGGCGAGAATGGCGGCGTCAAACTGCGCCCGGCGGATTTCGTCTGGGTGGCGGCGGATAGCTTCGCGCTGCCGGCCGGCGCGTCGCTGCCGCTCGCCTTCCATCCCCCCAATTGCGTCAACCGGCTGGTCGGCGTCGCCGCGCTCGAGGCCACCGCGCTCGACTGGCATATCGCCTTCACCTCGCCGAGCGAGCAGGGGCTGCGCCTCGCGGTTCGATCGGGTCTCGCGGTCGCGGTATTGACGCGCAACGACGTCGGGCCGGGGATGCGGGTCCTGGACGGCGACTATGGCCTTCCCGCGCTGCCCAGCGCGGATTTCGTGCTGATCCGCAGCCGCGGCGCCGCATCGCCGGCAGCGCGCGCTTTCTTCAAGATGATCACCGAGAGCGAAGGCGCGGCGGCAACCGTGGAAACCGCCGTCGACCCGCTGCACACCGGCGGAGAGTTTTGACGCGCCCGAGTCGCCTGCCAAGCACGCCGGATTCGCGCCGCCGGATCATGCACGGCAAGGTAACGGCCGAACCGAAAAGATCTCTACCGATCGGGGCCCCTTAACCATGTTTCGACAGGCGCCCCCTTGCATGACGGTTCCATTACTTCCAGGGGTGCGGCGGGGGAGGATGGTTGCAACACGGGAGTGCCGCAATTGACCGCAAGCCTGCTCGTCTTCGCCAGCGCCCTGGTCGCCGGTTCGTTTCCCGTCGCAGAGGCGCAGACGCAGCGCGAGTCGTCACCCGATTCTGTGGCTGCTGCCCCCGCATCCCCGACGGCCGCGCCCTCGCCTACGCCCACAACGCCTTCGCCGGCAACGCCGTCGCCCGCCTCGCCGCCGCCGCCGACCGTAGCGTCGCCCGACACCGCCCCGCCGCCTGTCGCGCCGCCCGCCGCGTCGGCGCCGACCGATACGCAGGCGCCTCAATCCGCGCCGACCTCCGCGAGCCCGGCCGCGGCGCCCGAGCTTACCCCGGGCGCGCCCAAGGACATCGTCGTGACAGGGCTGGGCAAGCCGCCGGCGAGCGATCCGCTGCAAGGCGTCAACCTCAAGTCGTTCGAGGTGGTCCAGTCGGTCGACCGCGCGATCGTCGGCCCGGTGTCGATGGGCTATGCGAAACATGTGCCCCGCCCGATCCGCTCGGGGGTGCACAATGTGCTGACCTTGCTCGAAGAACCCACCGTCTTCGTCAACTTCCTGCTCCAGCACCGGATCGGCAAGGCGGCGGGAACGCTCGCACGTGTCGCGGTCAACGCGACGCTCGGCATCGGCGGGCTGATCGACGTCGCCAAGCGCCGTCCGTTCAACCTGCCGCATCGCAACAACGGCTTTGCGGATACGATGGGCTTCTACGGGGTCCGCCAGGGCGCCTATCTGTTCCTGCCGCTGGTCGGATCGACCACGGTGCGCGACCTTGCGGGGCGGATCATGGATCTTTCGCTGCTGTCGGTCGCGGTCGGCGGGCCGTTCAAATCGCCTTATTACGCCAATACCCGCGGCGTACTGGCGTCGCTCGACTATCGCGTCGCGATGGATGACGACTTCAAGCGGCTGCGCGACGAAAGCCCCAACGCCTATAAGTCGATGCGCGAATATTATTTCCAGGTGCGCGCGGCCGAGATCGAGCAATTGCACGGGCGCAAGCCGAAAACGCCGGCGCCCCCGGCATGGCCCGCGACGCCGGTCAAATAAGCCGGCGGACCCGGTACGCGCGGCCTAAAGCGCCGCGCCTGAAATCCGGATCATTTGGCGGCCGCCCCGGCGCAGGTCGGGGTCCAGTGACGACCGGCCCGATGCTGGACCCCGGCCTGCGCCGGGATGGATCACATTTTTCCGAGCCACGCCGCATGTCGGGATGCCGGACGAGCCGCTTCCGGGAAGCTGCTCGAAACGCGCCGCCGCAACCCACCTCCGATCAGCCGTGGATCGTCTCGCCGCGCGCGAGCATGTCGACGAATTGCGCGATCTTGCGCGCGCGCGTCTCCGGCTTCTTCACCGCGCCGATCCGGTACAGGATGGCATAGCGATTGGCGCCGGTCAGCGTGGCGAAGAACGCCGCCGCTTCGGAGTTTGCGGCAAGCGCTGCGGCGAGATCGGGCGGCACCTCGGCGGTGCTCGCCGGCGCATAGGCGCTGTCCCACCGTCCGTCCGCCTTGGCCGCCTCGATCTGCGCGAGCCCTGGCGGACGCACCCGGCCCGCCGCGATGAGCTCGACCGCACGGTCGCGGTTCTTACGCGACCATTTGCTGCGCGGCTTGCGCGGGGTGAACCGGATCAGCCAGAAATCGTCGTCATATTTGTCGAGCTGCCCGTCGATCCAGCCGTGGCAGAGCGCCGCATCGATCGCCTCGGCCCTGGTAATCGTCGGTTCCCGGCCATTCTTCTTCGCGATCCTGAGCCACAACCCCGGCGATCGGCAGCCATTCGCCTCGAGCCACGCCGCGAAGTCGGCGCCACTCGCAAAGGTCGCGATCGGCAGGCCGAGATGCATGTCATCCTCCACGGATCACCGCGCCTTTCCCATCATTTCCGCTCCGCTTGCCCGAAGCCGAGCGCAAGGCCGTGATACAGCCGCTCGCGGCAGACCAGCCCCGCGGCGCCCTCGGCGAT
The DNA here is from genome assembly GCF_026130605.1 of Sphingomonas lycopersici. Taxonomy (GTDB): domain Bacteria; phylum Pseudomonadota; class Alphaproteobacteria; order Sphingomonadales; family Sphingomonadaceae; genus Sphingomonas; species Sphingomonas lycopersici. Next base: position 176,949 of record NZ_JANFAU010000001.1, read on the forward strand.
CAGCGCGGTGGCGAGCAACGGCAGCATCAGCCCGCGGCTTCCGGTCGTCTCGGACATGATGATCACCGCGGTCAGCGGCGCGCGCACCACCCCGGTGAAATAGCCCGCCATCGCCAGCAGGACGAGCGCCCCGGTGGGCTGGCCGGGGAAAATGGCGTGGAGCAGGTTGCCGAGCCCCGCCCCGGTCGCAAGGCTCGGCGCGAAAATCCCGCCGGGCAACCCCGCCGCCGCGGTGGCCAGCGTGCTGACGAACTTGGCCGGGCCGAACCAGAGCGACGAATCGCTCCCCTCGATGATCGCGCGCGCCGCGCCATAGCCCGTCCCCCAGGTCGTGCCGGTCAGCATGCCGATCGCCGCGACGATCACCCCGCTGATCGCGGCGAGCAGCAACGGGCGGCCGCCCGAGATCCGCCGCGCCCCGCCGCGCGCGAACCACAAGGTCAGCCGCGCGAACAGGCTGCCGCACACCCCGCCGACGATCCCCGCGACCGGCGCGACGATCACCACCGTCGCCAGCGGCAGGGTCTGGCCGACGATCCCGAAATAGACGTAATCGCCCGCGACGCCCTGCGCGATCATGCCGGCGATCAGCACCGCGGTCATCACCAGCAACGTCATGCGCTGCTCGTAGGCGGCGGCGAGTTCCTCGATCGCGAAGGCGACCCCGGCGAGCGGCGTATTGAATGCCGCGGCGACCCCCGCCGCCGCCCCCGCCACCAGCACCGCGGCATTGACCGGGACCCGCAGCAGCTTGTGCGCATAGGCCATGATCGTCGCGCCCAATTGCACCGTCGGCCCCTCGCGCCCGACCGAGCCGCCGACCGCGAGCGCCGCGGCGGTCAGCACCGCTTTCACCGCCGCGGTCCGCCCTGAGGCAAGGTCGGCGGTAGCATTGGCGGGATCGCGCTTGGCGGCGATGATCTGCGGGATCCCCGATCCGCGCGCGGCGGGCGCGACCCGGTTGGTGATCCAGACGATCAGGACATAACCCGCCGGGGTGATCAGCAGCGGCAGCCACCAGCGGCGCACGACGATCAGGCTGAACCAGTCGTTCGCGCGATCGGCGGACCAGGCGAAGGCGATCGCCGCGAGGCCGACCAGGATCGCGCCGCCGATGATCGCGGCGCGCCCGCGCCACACCTCCGCCGTCAGCCGGCGACGGCGCAGCAGCACCCTCGCTCGGCGCAGGACGCCATGTCGTTTCGCGGGGGGCGAGTCGGTCATGCGCCGAGCTGCTTACGGCGTTGCTCGGTCTTTTTACATCCCCGCAAAGCCGCGCGCCGCCGCGCGATCGCGATCCGGCGCTACGGCTTCACGCCTCCACGCTCGTCGCCACGGGCCGGACGGCGAGCTTCGCCGCGAGCGGCATCAGCGCGCGCAGCGACCAGCGCCGCTGTTCGAGGCAAAAGCGCAGCGCGGCGAGCAAAGATGCCTCCGCCGTATCCGCCGCCTCGTGACGGAGCGCGCCGCCGCGGGTGACAAAATGGCTGCGCCACCGGTCCGCCAGCGTCAGCTGGTACGGCGCGGTCGAGGGTTCGGAACCGACCAGCAGCGACGGGAAAGGCAGCGGCGTCGACGGGGTGGTCGTCAGCCCGGCATGCGCCCAATCGCCCGGCGCGGCCGGATCGATCAGGACCGCGCCGGCGATATGCCGCCAATAGCATGGCGGGCTGAGCTGCGCCCAATGCGCGAAGGCGATCGCCGCAAGCCCCTCCGCGACGACGATCGACGGGTCGGCGAGGCCGATCAGCGCGGTATCGAGCTGCGCGGCCCATTTGCCGATCTTCTCGCCCGCCCCGAGGCGCAGCGGAATCTCGTGGAGATCCGCATGCGGCAATTCTCCGGCGATGACGAAGAACGAAACGGCACGGCTGATCGACATCGGTTGACTCCCGAAATGGGCTGCCGAAGGGACGCTAACGGAACCGGCTCGATCGAGAGCAGCATCCTTTTAAATATACACCCCGTTGGTAGGAAATCGATTCGCGCCGAAGCGAGTGCCCGGCGCGCCCGAACGGGAATCGGGCGCACGGCGGAAGGCCTGGTTCAGGGTTGTCACATCGACGCGCGCGCGCGACTCGGCGCGCGCCGGTCAGTCGGGGTTATTCAACGCGACCGACGGCAGGATCGCGTCCATTTCCTTCGCCACCGCCGGGGTGATGTCCATCGCATTGTTCCAGCCGTAGGCATGGTCGCGTTCCATCACCACGCTGCACGCGTTGCGCGTGACGACGCGACCCAGGGCTTCGTTCAGCGCGCGGTCGATCTGTTGCTGGCCGCGCTGCTGGGCGACGATGAAGCGCGCATTCTGCTGCTGGTCGAGCGATTGCGACTGCTGGCCGAGCGCGGCGAGCTGGCGCTGATATTCGATCGGGGCGATCGCGCCCTGCCGCGCCTCGAGCTGGCGGCGCTGCTGATCGAGCGCCGCGCGGCGCTGGGCGAGCTCGCCGTTCAACGCGGCCTGCATCTGCTTGAGCTGCGCCTGCATCGACTGGCCGGCGCGCGCGGCGCCGATCGCCCCCGCGCGCGACATGAGGCACATCCCGCCGATCGGCGGGCCGAAGGTCTGCGCCGGGGCCGGCGCCGCCACACAGGCGAGCATCGAGGCGGCGATGAATCCGATCGGTCGCATAAGCCGCCTCTCCCTCAATCAGCGCGCCGCCGCAACCCGGTCCGCGCAGGCCTGATCCTGCCAGATTACATCGGAGACCGTGACGTCATAATGGCCGCGCTCGCGGATGAAGCGGATCTCGACGCGGCAGCGCACGCGCTCGACGCTGCCGGGCGCGACCGGGAAGAACAGCACGTAATTCCACCGGCGCGTGATCCCCTCCATGAAATGCGGCGGGCCGATCAGGCGATAGATCGTGAATTTGTCGACCCCCGGGGTGATCAGCCTGACGGCGGCGGGGTCCACCGTCGCGCCGATCTTGCGCTCCTCAAGCGGGGTCTTGTGGAAAATGGCGGGATCGACCCGGCCGACGAAGGGTGCGGCGGCCGGGGCCTGCTCCGCGGCGACCGCCGGGGAGAGCGCAAGTCCGGCCGCGAGCGGCGCGACGAGGAACTTCGGCATCATCATGTCCTCCTGAAAATACGAGCGGTCAGAACTGGAAGCCGACGCCGACATTGGCGCCGACATGCTGCTGGGTGTCATAGGTCGCGCCGGCCTTCACGACGGTCTTGCCGTCGTCCATCACGCGCGACAGCCCGATCGCGAAAGCGGATTGCCCCTGGTAGGTGCCCCCGCCGAACGCCAGCATCCCGCGCCCCGGCTCGAACGCCTGCGGCATCCCCGCCGCGGCGAGCCCGGCCGCCGTCCCGGCGTTGGCATTGCGGCGTACCTGGGTGAGGTCGTACTGGATCCCCGCGACCCGCGCATCGGTATAGGCATTGGCCGATTGCAGCGTCTTGGAGAGACCGTCGTTGAGCTGCTGGACATTGACCGCATCGGTCGGCGCGACGCCCGCCGCGACATTATGGATCGTCGCCGCCGCCCCGCCGGGGTTGAGCGTCACCGAATTGTGGTTGGCGTCATATTGCACCGAATTGTTGGCGACCTGCTGCACCTGATAGAGCTGCCCGCCGTTGACCGCGTCGGTCGAGCCGGCGGCCACCGCGCCCGCCGCGACATTGTGCACGACATTGCCGCCCATGTTGACCGTCGTGTTCGCGCCGACCGTCAGCCCGCCATTGGCGGTCACCATTCCGCCGAACGTCGGGTTGTCGGCCATCGCGATCTGCAGCTGGTTGCCGCTCAGCGTCACCACGGTGTTCGCACCGGCGGTGACGTTGAGCGTGCCGTTCGACCCGACATTGGTCGAGGGGCCGCCATTGGCCTGGATGTTCCACCCGGCGCTCGCGGTCGCGCCGACCGCCTGCAACGCATCGTTGACATTGTTATAGGTGGTGCCGCCGACATTGAGCTGGGTCGTCACCGTCCCGGTGCCCGGATCGTAGGTCGAGCCGCCGCCGAAGCTGTTGGCGATGCTGTCGCCCAGATTGGTGACGTTGTTCGCCACCTGGGTGACCTTGCCGTCGACCGCCTGAAGCTGGCTGACGTTGACCGCATCGGTCGCCGCCGAGCCCGCCGCGACATTGGTCACCTTGCGCTCCGCACCCGCGGTGCCGACCGACACCTCGCCCGCCGAATTCTGCGGCGCCGCGAGGCCGTAAGCGGTGTAGCCGGTTTGCGAGCCGACGCTGGTCGCCGCCCCCGCGCCGAGCGCGACGCTGCCCGAATTGTTGGCGGTCGCCCCCGCCCCGATCGCGACCGACTGGATCCCGTTCGACTGGGCGCCGGTGCCGAGCGCGATGCCGTCGGCCTGCGCCACTTGCGCATTCTGGCCGATCGCGGTGCCGCCCGGCGCGGTCGCCTGGACGATCGCGCCATTGCCCATCCCGATCCCGTTATTGCCGTTGACCACGGTGCGCGGCCCGATCGCGACCGATTCCTGCCCGACCGCAAGCGAATCCCCCGCCGTCGAATTGGCGTGGAAATATTCGATCGGCGTCACCGCGAACGAGGACAAGGCGCCGCGCAACTGGCGGAGCGTGACGGCATCCTGATCCTGCGTCCCGTCCGCGACATTGATGATCTGTCGGTAGGATCCGGCGCTGCCGACCGAAAGCGCGCCGAGCAAGGTCTGGTCGTTGGTGTTGAACGGCACATAGCCGACCCCGGCCGGGATTTGGCCGATGCCGGGCGCCAAGGCGCGATCGGAGACCGAGCCGGTGCCGAGCGCCAGCGACCCGTCCACCGTCGCCTGTGCCCCGCGCCCGAGCGCGACCGCATTCGCGGCGCTCGCCTGCGCCTGATAGCCGAGCGCGGTCGATCCCACGCCCTGCGCGAAAGCGTCAGTCGCCGCGAGCCCGCTCTCGTTCGTGCGGGCATAGCGGATGCCGTCGCCGTTGGTCTGGGTGTAGACCGCCGAGGTATCGCCGGCGATGTTGGTGAGGCTGTTACCCAGGTTGGTCACGGTGTTGCCGAGATTCGTGACGTTGTTGCCGAGGTTGGTCACGCTCGTCCCCAGCGCGTCGACCGCCTGATTGGTGGCGAACAATTGCGAGCCGTTGATCGCGTCGGTCGAATTGTTGGCGATCCGCCCCGCCGCGACATTGGTGATCGTCCGCTCGGCCCCAACCGCGCCGACGCTCAACGTGCTCGCCGGCGTCGTCCCGGCGAAGGCATAAGCGCTGCCGTTGATGCTGGTCCCGGCCGTCCCCACCGCGGTCGTGGTCGTCGAGCCGTTGCCGATCGCGACGTCCCCGGCATTATTGGCCACCGCGTTCGGCCCGATCGCCACCGAATTCGTCCCCAGCGCCTGACTGTCCGCCAGCGTCGAACTGGCGTGGAAATATTTGATCCCGCCGCCGTTGGTGATGTTGCTGATATCGCCCTCGACCGTCGTCACGCGATTGTTGAGGTTGGTGACATTCCCCTCCACCGTCGTCACCCGGCCGTCGAGGTTGGCGATGTCGGTGGTGTTCTGGTCGACCTTCTGGTTGGTCGCGAAGAGCTGCGACCCGTTGACCGCGTCGGTCGAGCCGCCGCTCAACCGGCCCGCCGCCACGTTGGTGATCGTTCGCTCGGCCCCGACCGCGCCGACGCTCAGCGTCGAGGTCGGCGTGGTGCCCGCGAAGGCGAAGGCGGTGCCGCCGATCGTCGCCCCCGCCGTCCCCACCGCGACATCGGTCGTCGAGCCGTTGCCGATCGCGATGTCGCCGGCATGGTTGGCCACCGCATTCGGCCCGATCGCCACCGAGTTCGTCCCCAGCGCCTGGCTGTCCGCGAGCGTCGAACTGGCGTGGAAATATTTGATCCCGCCGCCGGTGTTGATGTTGGTGATCGTGTTGCCGAGGTTGGTCACCTGGGTGTTCAGGCCGTCAACCGCCTGATTGGTGGCGAACAGCTGCGAGCCGTTGATCGCATCGGTCGAGCCGCCGTTGATCTGGCCCGCCGCGACATTGGTGAGCGTCCGCTCCGCCCCCGCCGCGCCGATGCTGACGGTCGATTGCGGGGTCGTGCCGGCGAAGGTGTAGGCGGTGCCGGCGATCGTCGCGCCGCTGGTGCCGACCGCCGCCGCGGTGGTCGAGCCGAAGCCGAGCGCGACCGCATTGGCATCGTTCGCCGTGGCATTGTTGCCGAGCGCGAGGCCGCCCGCGGCGGTCACCCGCGCGCCATAACCGACCGCGGCGCCATCGGTGACGTTCGCCTGGACATTCTGCCCCAGCGCGGTCGAGCGAGTGCCATTGGCCTGCGCGGTGGTGCCCAGCGCCGTCCCCGAATTGCCCGCCTGGCTGTTACGGCCGACCGCGACGCTGTTCGAGCCGGTCGCGGCGGCGAGCGAGCCGAGCGCGGTCGCCTGCGGACCGTTCGCCGTTGCGCCGTCGCCGAGCGCGACGCTGTTCTGCGCGGTCGCGGCGGCATTGTTGCCGATCGCGACCTGGTTGATCCGCGTCAGATCGGCGGCATTGCCGGTGACCGCCCCCTGGCCGATCGCGACGCTGCCGCTGCTGATCGCATGGCTGTTGAGCCCGATCGCGACGGCATTGGCGTTGTCCGCCGAGGCGACCGGGCCGACCGCCACCGAATCTGTTCCGATCGCGGTCGAATCTACCAGCGTCGAATTGGCGTGGAAATATTTGATCCCCCCGCCATTGTTGATGCTGGTGAGCGTTGTGTTGATGTTGCCGATATCGGTGGTGTTCTGATCCACCTTCTGGTTGGTCGCGAAGAGCTGCGACCCGTTGATCGCATCGGTCGACGATCCGCTGATCTGCCCCGCCGCGACATTCTGGATCTGCCGCTCCGCCCCGCTGGCGCCGACCGAGACTACGCTGGTCGGGGCGCCCCCGGCGAAGCTGGAGGTCGTCCCGCCGACCGTGCCGCTGGCGGTTGGCACCGCAGCCGACGTCACCGAATGCGAACCCAGCGCAACGTCATTGGCGTTATTGGCGACCGCGGTGTCGCCGAACGCGACCGACCCGGCGCCGAGCGCGCGACTGGTGCTGCCGATCGCGACGCTGCCCTGCCCGACGACGGTGTTCTGATAACCGATGCCGACCGCGCCCTGCGCCGCGGTGCCGGGGGTGCTCACCGCCTGGCCGCCGCCGCCGACCATATTGGTATTACCCATCGCGACCGAGCCGAAGCCGGTGGCGGTATTGTCCTTGCCGCTCGCGATCGCGCCGTCGCCGGTCGCGGTGTTGGGGTCGCCGATCGCCACCGCGCCGTCGCCGTTGGCGACATTGCCCGATCCGACCGCGACCGCCTTGCCGCCGGTCGCGGTCGAGCTCTTGCCGATCGCGACGGCATCGCCCGAATTCGCGACCGCGCCCAACCCGACCGCGACCGCATTTGCGGCCGTGGCGCTGGCATTGTTGCCGACCGCCACCGAGGAGACGCCCGCGCTCTGCGCGCCCGAACCGGCAGCGACCGCGCCGATTCCGCTCGACACCGCGGCATTGCCCAGCGCCAGCGCGAAATTGGCCGACGCATTGGCGGTGGGGCCGAACGCGGCGGCGTTTGCCGCCGTTGCGCTGGAACCGGTCCCGATCGCGGCGGCGGCATTGCCGGACGCCGTGCTTTGACGGCCGATCGCGGTGGAGTCGGTCTGGGACGCGGTCACATCGGTGCCGATCGCGATAGCGCTCCCGGCGAGCGCGCCCGTGCCCGGAACGGTGCGCGCGCCGAGATAGACCGAATTCATCCCGCTCGCGGCCGCGCCGCTGCCGAGCGCGGTACCGTTGGTCCCGCTGGCCAGCGCGTTGATGCCGATCGATGTCGTCGAATTGTTGGTGACGCCGATCCCGGCATTGGTGCCGATCGCGATATTGTCATTGCCGGAGACGAGGTTTCCGGCGGACGCGCTCAACGTACCGTCATAGGTGACATTGCCGTTGCCCGACCCGAGCGCGACGTTGCGCGTGCCGGTCACGCCGGACCCGGCGCCGCGCATCGCGCTGGGAATGCCGCCGCCCATCGCGGTATTCTGCGCGCCTTGAACCAGCGTCCCGGCGGCGATGCCGACCGAAACCGACCCGCTATTGGCAGCGGTCGACCCCGCGCCCGCGCCCTGCCCGACCGCAACCGTGCTGCTGCCGACCGCCACCGCCTGCGCGCCGAGCGCGGTCGAGCTGTTCCCCTTCGATTGCGCGCCGTTGCCGAGCGCGGTGGCCGCAATCGCACCGGTGACCGAACTGACGCCGATCGCGACCGAATTATCGAAGCCCGCATTCGCCGCGCTGCCGATGGCGAGCGCGCTGGAGGCATTGGCGATGGTGTTGGTGCCGAAGGCGATGGCGCCGTCGACCAAGGCACGAGCATTGCCGCCGATCGCCAGCGCATTGGTGCCGGTCGCATTCGCGAAGACGCCGATGCCGATCGCGTTGAGGCCATTGACCCCCATCGAATAACCGATCGCGATCGAGGCATCGCCCGTCGCGGTATTGGCGGTGCCGATCGCCACCCCGTTGTTGCCGTTGACATGCGCGCCGGCGCCGATCGCAGTCGACGCGGAATTGGGCGCGGTGGAGCCGCAGCCGATCGCGGTGCTCTGCACCCCGGCAGAGGGATTGGTGCAATTGACGGTATTGGTCAGAACCCCGTTGCCGATCACCGTCTGTCCGAGCGCGACGTGCGGCGCGACCATACCCGCGACAAGCACCGCGCCGATCACCCCGCCCCCGCCGAGCGCGCCGATCCCCAGCCGATCGCGTTTCAGCCCGAGCACGCGATGCGCGCGGCGCAATATCGCCATCAGCCGGCGCCGCTGGGCCCAGCCCATGCCGTGCACGCCGGGCATCCAGCCGCCCAGGAAACCGGTGTCCGTCGAACCCTTGTTCTTCCGCTGATCGCCCATCGCTTGTCTCCCGTTGAAGCGCTCGATCACCGGCAATCGGCGAAGCGAGCGCGCACGTCCGGGCATTCCCTGCGCATCCACGCAGGGAGTCCGAACACAATTTGCGAAACTCAAAAAGCTGCGGTGGTTGTCGCGCAGGCTAAAGCCTTTGCCTGCCGCTACACCCCGCCGGAATTGCTACGCTCGCGGCGCGGTCAGACCGCGCTGTTCGGCATCAATAAAACCCGCCGCCTGATACCGGCCGAGAAAGCTGGCCTGCTCGAAAGCATTGTGCGATATCTCATGGAATGCGCCCCGTTTTCGTGTCGGCCTGTTGCGGAGATCCCTGACGCGAGCACTGCACCCGAGATTATCGGGGCACCTCGGTTGATCCGTTCCGTCGGCCGTTCACGTGATGCGAGAATTATCGAAGCTCGGCGAACGCGCAAGCTACTTTAGGAAAATATTCTTAGTTATCAGCTATTTAACTGACGTAAACCGCGGCGGACCGTGATTGCGGCGGAGCTCCTCGACGTCTCCTTCAATGCAAAACCGCTGCGAAATTAATGCGTAAGGCAAACGACTCGCGTCGCAGCGCGACGCGGCCTCGCACTCGCGCCCCGGCCACCGGATCGTCGCCCGTGGTCTTGCTCGGATCGAGGCGAACTCTTTGGGGAAGGGAGTACTCACCCGTATATTGATCTCGATCAATTAATCCCGTTTAATCATGCGATTGGGTTTAAGCGACAAACTCTGCAGGTCGCTCAACCGAAGATCGTCGTTCGGAAGCGGAGTCGTCGATGACGGAGGCCACCACGATCGAGCGGGACATCGCCGCCGCCGTTTCGGCGGCGAGGATCCGCCTTCGCTTCGATAGGGTCGTCATCGCGCTTGTCGCCCGATTGAAGGCGGCGCTGGATGACGTCGTACCGCAAGACCAAAGCATCGTCTTCACGCTGACCGCGCCGATCAGGCTTCCCGCGAAAACCGCGGCCGCGATCGAAGCGTTAGTGCGCGACGGCCTGGACGGCCGCGACATCCGCACGACGCTCCACGGCAACCATGTCCAGCTGCGCCGCGTCGCGGGCGTTTCGGCGGCGATGCCGAGGGTCGCCGGCTTCGTTCACAATCAGCCGTCGGACGGCGAGCATATCCTGGACCTCGCCCAAGCCCGGCTGCTCGAACGGAAATGACCCGCGCTGGCATCCACGCTGCACAATCTGCAATGACGACCGCGACCAGAGGGGCCTTGTGATGAAATTCACCGACCATATCGACGGCCGCGTTCGCGATCGCGCGCTGACCGCGGTCGATCTCGCTGCCACTTTCGTGCTGGCGACCGAATGCGCGCTGACCGGCGTGCGCGCCGATTTCGATCTGTTCGGCATCCTCGTGCTCGCCTTCGTCGGATCGGTCGGCGGCGGCGTGATGCGCGACCTTCTGCTCGGCGAACATCCCCCCGCGCCGTTGCGCGACTGGCGCTACGCGGCGCTCGCGGTCGCGGCGGCGACGGCAGTGCTCGCGGCATCGGTGACGTTGGGCGGCGTCGGCACGTTCACCCCGCCGATCGCGGTGGACATATTCGAGGCGGTCGGGCTCGCGCTGGCCGCGGTCGCAGGCGCGCGCAAGAGCGTGGACTATCGGATGAACGGCTCGAGCATCGTGGTCATCGCGACCGTCAACGGATGCGGCGGCGGGATCCTGCGCGACATATTGTGCGCGCGGGTGCCGCGCGTCCTGCACGAGGATTTCTATGCGACCGCCGCGCTGGCCGGCGCGACGCTGATGGTGCTGCTGATCGCCCGCTTCCGGCTGCGCAAGGATATCGCCGGCGCGATCGCGGGCGTCTCCATCTTCGCGCTGAGGACCGCCGCACTGCTCGGCGAATGGCGGCTGCCGCATCTGCGCTGATCGGGCTGCGCGGCTCGGCATAGGTCTACCAGGCGATCGCGCGGCGTTAGCCCGACACGGAATTCCCCCTCCTCTATTGCAAATCCCTCGCATTAGCTTATGGAGACGCCGGTTCATTCGGGGGGTAGCGATCATGTTGTTGCCGGTTGATTCCGCGCGTCCGTTTCGGCTGTCACGGGCGATCGTCCCGGCCGGGCTGTTGCTCGCCGCGCTCCCCGCCCAGGCCGAGGACGCGCCGGCAAGCGACAGGGAGGTGGTCGTCACCGCGGATCGCGCGAACAGCTTCGGCGCCGATTTCGTCCAGGCGGGCACCTTCCGCGATGCGCGGCTGATCGATACGCCGCTCACCGTCGCGATCATGACCAAGCCGCTGCTCGACGCGCAGCAGGCGCGCTCGATCATCGATGCGGTGCGCAATACGCCCGGGGTCACCCAGGCGCAGATCAATACCAGCATCTACAGCAACCTCGCGGTGCGCGGGATCACGCTCAACAATTTCACCAATGTGCGCTGGAACGGCATCCTGCCGGTGGTGAATCTGATCGAGCAGCCGATCGAGAGCAAGGACCGGATCGAGGTCCTGAAGGGCGCAGCGGGGCTCTATTACGGCTTCGCAACCCCCTCCGGCATCGTCAATCTCGTCACCGAACGCCCGACGAGCGCGCCGCTCACCCGTGTCGAGTTCCAGGGCGATAGCAACGGCTCGATTGGCGCAAATATCGATGTCAGCCGCCGCTTCGGCATGACGGGCATCCGCATCAACGCCGGGACGTCGCTGCTCGAAACCGACGTCCGGCGGACCAGCGGCAACCGCAGCTTCGTCACCGCCGCGTTCGATTGGAAACCGGCGGACAATCTCCAGATCCTGCTCGACGGCGAATATATCTACAAGACCATCACCGAACCGACCGAATTCAGCCTGACCGCGGTCAACGGCGTGATTACGCCTCCCCCGCTGCAATCCGCGCAGAAGAATCTCGGCGCGGCGTGGATGCAGGGCCGCGGCTGGGAGACCAACCTGCTCGGGCGCGCGAATTATGATTTCGCCCCGAACTGGCGAATCTCCGCCGCGATCGGCCAATCCTATCTGACGCGCGACCGCGCTTATTCCTCGTTCGGCGGCTATAATCTCGCGACCGGCAGGGGGATCGTCACCGTCGCGCAGACCAGCGGCAACGATTACACCAACAATGTCTATCGCGGCGATCTTTCCGGCACCTTCCGCACCGGCCCGATCGAGCACAGCCTTCTCGTCGGGGTCGCTTACCAGACCCGCGACGGCAATGTACCAACCGCCAAGCGGACCTCGTTCGCGCAGAACCTCTACGATCCCGTCGTCATCCTCTATCAGGCGAAGCCGCCGCGGATCATTCCCAATCCGACGCGGACCGAGGATCTCGGTTTCTATGCCTTCGATCGCGCCTCGCTCGGCGATTGGCTGCAGGTCACCGTCGGCTGGCGCAAGACGCGCTATACCGATGTCAGCCTGACCAGTTCGTACAAGATCACGCCCGACACTTTCTCTTATGGCGCGATGGTGAAGCCGGTGCGGTGGGCGACGCTCTACGCCAATTATATCGAGGGGCTCGAACCCGGCCCGATCGCGCAGCAGATCGCCAACAATGCCGGCGAAATCCTGCCGGCGGCGGTGAGCAAGCAGAAGGAAGCCGGCGTCAAGATCGAGCCCGTGCGCGGCCTCCTCCTCACCGGCGCCTATTTCCACATCAAGCGCCCGTCCGCCTATCTCAACAGCGCCAATTATTATGTCCAGGACGGTGAGGCGATCTACGAGGGCGGCGAATTCAGCGCGGTCGGCGAACTCACCCGCAATCTGTCGATCTCGGCAAGCGCGATGACGCTCGATGCCAGACAGCAATCGGGCGCCGCCAATGTCGTCGGCAAGCAGATCGAGAATGTCGCGAAATTCTCCGGATCGCTGTTCGTCGAATATCGCGTGCCGGTGATCCCTGGTCTGCGCGTTTCAGGCGGCGTGTTCCACACCGGGCGGCGCGCGGTGAATGCGCTCAACCAGGGCTTCGTCCCCGGCTATGAGACCTTCGATCTCGGCGCCAGCTATGGCTTCGATCTCCTGGGCAAGAAGGCGATCGTCCGCGCCTATGGCGACAATATCACCGGCAAACGCTATTGGGCCTCGACCGGATCGAGCCTGCTCGCGCAGGGGCTGCCGACGACCGTCCGGCTGGCTTTCTCGATCGAGCTGTGATCGCGCCGAGGCGGGGCGGCCGGATGCCGCCCGACGCGCCCCGCATTCGCGAGCGAAGGATTACATCCGCGCGCGCACCCCGAAGAAGAACGCCCGGCCGGTATATTCGTAGAAAGCCGGCACGTTCGTATAGGTCGAATAACGCCGGACCGCCGAATCGAGCAGGTTCGACGCCTGAGTATAGACGGTCAGCTGCGGCAGGATATCGTAAGAGATGCTGGCCGAAAGCTCATGATAGGGCGCCTGTTTGATCGCGAGCGAGTCGATATAGCTATATTGCGACGACACGAACCGCGATTGATATTGGTAGGAAACCGAAGCGTTGATGCCATGCTTCTCGTAGAAGACCTTGGCATTGGCCGAAAAGGGCACCGCATCGGCCAGATCGGTGGTCGGCCGCCCTTCGCGCTTGGCGCGTGAGTGGTTGTAGGTGGCATTGGCCTGGAAGCCCAAGCCATTGTCCATGAAATATTGCCCGCCGACCTCGATGCCATAGACTTTGGCGCTGTCGCCGTTGACGTAGGTCAGCTCGGTGAAGGGGAAGCTCGCCGGCGCGCCGGGCACCTGATTGGTCGGCACGAGATCGAACGGCACCGCCTTGGTCGTCACGAAATTCTTGAGATGCTTGTAGAAAGCCGCGACCGTCAGAGCGAACCGGTTCGACGGATAATATTCGAGCGAGATATCCGCCTGATCGGCCGAGACCGGCTTCAGATTGGGATTGCCGGCATCGGTGACGACCGGCGTGTTCGACTGGGCGGCCGAATAATCCTTCGCCGAGGAAAGCTGCCCGAAGGTCGGGCGCGAGATCGCCTGTGACGCGGCGAGCCGCAACCGCAGACCGTCGGCGAGATCGTAGGAGAAATTGGCCGAGGGCAGCAGCCGCGAATAGCTGCCGCCGCCGGTGATCGGCTCGATCGGGTTGAACACGACGAGCGCGGTGCCGGTGCCCGTCACGACATAGCTGCGCACCGACGCGCCATAGCCGAGCGAGTTGACCGAGGTATTCACATAGCGCGCGCCGATATCCGCCTTCCAACGATCGCCCCGCAGGTTGATCTGGAAATAGGCGTTCCAGGTCCGCTCGCGGATCGCATAGGAAGCGAGTTGATCGGGCACGACCTGCTGCGTGGCATAGCCGGTGGGATAGGGTTGCCCGGTGCTCGGATCGATCACATTGGGATTATTCTCCGCCCGCGACAGCGAATTGAGATAGGTGTTGATGTCGAAGGTCGGGAAGCTGCGCGGGAAATTGCCCGAAAGGTTGGGCAGGATCCCGGTCACCTGCGGCGATTGCACCACATTGGCGCCGATCGCGGAGAAGGGGAAACGGTAACCGGCGAAATTCTCCGCGGTCGTATATTGGTTGTCGATCACGTCGACATCCTTGCGGCGATGCAGGAAGGCGCCGCCGAAGGTGAAGGATTTCAGGATGCCGCTATCGACGTCATAGTCGAAATCGAGCTTCGCGCCCTTGGTGCGGTCCGAGATATTCTGGCCCTGGATGCCGATATAATGGACGAAAAGGTCGTCGTTGCCCGCCTGATCGAGCGTGCGATTGGTGATGCTGCCGTCCGCATTCGGAATGGTCAGCACCATATCGGGAATGCCGTTGTTCCGCGTCGAGATCACCGCGCGCGAATTGGGGATGCCCGCCACAACGAAGCGGTTCTGCCCGCCAGTGTCGTCGGTCGCCCGGCCATAATAAGCGTCGATCCCCACTTTCAGCCGCTCGACCGGCTTCCAGTCGATATGCCCGCCGATCTGATAGGTGATCGAGTTGCGCGGCTCGTCGGTGGCGAGGATGTCGATCGTCGCGGGCTGGACGGTATAATTGGTCACGACCTTGTTGCGGTCGATCGCGATATTGTTGAGATCCCATCGCACGCTGCCGTCGTCGGCCAGCGGGGTCAGCCCGACCGACACGCGGTGGTTGTGCTCATAGTCGCGATAATTGCTGTAGATGCCGTCGAGCCGGAATTCGAATTTATCGGACGGCTTCCATTGATAGGCGACCGAACCGCCCCACCGCTGGCGCTCGCCCAGGACATAGCCGACGCTGTAGAAATAGGGGACGATGACCCCACCGTTGGGAACTTGCGCGATGCTGCGCTGGCCATCCGCGCCGGTGACGACATCGAAGGTATCGGTGCTCGAATATTCGCCGAGATTGTCGGTGCGGAACTTATATTTGTTATAGGTGCCGGATATGAGGATGCCCATCGTATCGTTGGCGAAGGTCGTGCTGACCACGCCGGACGCCTTGATGCCGCCCTTTTCCGCGAACTGATTATATTGCCCCTCGAGCGAGCCGGCTGCGTGGAAGCCCTTGTGATCGAACGGCCGTGCGGTGCGCAGGTCGATATTGCCGCCGATACTGCCTTCGAGCTGCGAGGCCTGCGCCGCTTTCTGGATCTCGGCGCCGGAGATCACTTCGGAGGGCAATACGTCGAACGCGAAGGCGCGATCGGGCCCGTCGGTCGGCAGGATGCGCCCGTTGAGGCTGGTAAGCGCGAAATCCTCGCCCAGCCCGCGCACCGTCACGCTCTTTCCCTCGCCGCGCCCGTCGCGGCCGACCGTCACGCCGGGGATATTGGCCAGCGCCTCGGCGACATTGCGGTTGGGGAATTTGCCGAGTTCTTCCGCCGAGATCGCGTCGACGATCGTCGAGGCATCGCGCTTGGTGTCGATCGAGCGCAACAGGCTGCCGCGCACGCCGCGCACGACGATCTCGTCGGGGATGGCGTCAGCAGGCGCCGCCGCATCATTGCCCGGCGCGAGCGCCGACTGGGCGGCCGGCCCCGCGTCGGCCGGCGGCGCCGCGGTCGTCGCGCCGTCCGGCTGCGGCGCCCGATCGGCCGCGAACGCCGTGGTGGACGTCAGCATCGCCAGCAGGCTCGCGCCCGCCCAATAGCCGGATTTGCGGAGTGTCGCTCCCATGATTCAGCCCTTCCTGCACCCTTGCGGCCCGGCCGGGCGCTGCGCCCGCCGTGCCAGTTCGATTCCACCGCGTCTGACGCGCGCTTCGGTCCTGCGACGTTTCGATCGCTACTTTGTGAAACAAATCTGCCTTCGTTTTATAGCGATTGTCAAACCGAAAAATAACGAAACATCGCGCGCCGATTGAAGAACCGCGGATCGCCTGATATCTGAGGTTTCGTTTTCCAGGGAGGACGGGGGCGAAATGATCCGCGATACCAGCGAGAGGCGGCAGCTGATCTCGACGCTCGTCAAGGAGCGCGGCAGCGTCCAGGTCGCGCCGCTCGCCGCGCGTTTCGGAGTTTCGATGCAGACGATCCGCAAGGACCTGCGCTTCCTCGCCCAGCGCGGGGTGATGGAGCGCTCCTACGGCGGGGCGATCAGCGCGGAGGCGGTCAACGTCACCGCCGAGCCCCCGGTCGAGGTCAAGCGCTCGAGCCATACCGACGAGAAGGTGCGCATCGGCAAGCTCGCCGCGGCGATGGTCGCGCCCGGCGAGTCGATCGTGCTCGATTCGGGGACGACGACGCTGCAGATCGCGCGCTTCCTGCCCGATGACGAGGACATCACCGTCCTCACCAACGATATCGACATCCTCACCGTGCTGGCGGCGAAGGAGCGGCTCAACATCGTCATGCTCGGCGGGATGCTGCGGCGCAAGAACCGCGCCTTCTACGGCGCGCAGACCGTCGCCGCGCTCGAGGATCTGCGCGTCGACAAGCTGTTCCTCGGGGTTGACGGGCTCGACATCGCCTGCGGCGTCACGACGCATTATGAGCCCGAGGCGATGCTCAACCGCAAGATGGTCGAGGCCGCGCGCGAGGTGATCGCGGTGACCGACGGCTCCAAATTCGGCCGCGTCTGCCTCCATCGCATCATCGACATCGAGGAGATCGATCATCTCGTCACCGAGGGCGCGGTGCCCGAGGATATCCGCGCCGCCGCGGACCGGCTCGGCTTCCGCATCCACAACGCCTGAGCTGCACGCTATCCGTTCAGCCGGAAGAAGCGGCGGGCGTTGGCGTAATAGATCTTGTCGATCACCCCGCGTGGCAGCGCGAGCCCCGGCGTATCCGCCTTGATTGCATCGACATGCTGCGCCAGCGGCGTCGCCAGATAGCGCCAGTCCGCCCGCCAGACCGCATCCGCCTCGCGAATGAAATCGCCCGTCGCCGGCGGGTTTTGCGCGCGGGCATGCGGATCGGGCGGACTGTCCGTCAGATCGGTGCCGTACATCAGCCGATCCTGATATTTGACGAAGAAAGCGCGCACCTTGGCATGGTCCGCATTGGACTGCGCCTGCACCTGGCTCATCCGCGCGGCGAGATCGACCATCGCGTTGGGAAAGCGATCGAGGAAGCGCGCAAGCTCGTCCACGCTCCATTCGAGGCTCGCCATATGCGCGCCGTCGAACGCGAGACGCGGGTGGCGCGCCACGAAGCGATCGCGCACCGCCATCAATTGTTCGTAGCTCGGCTCCTCGGGGTGCCGGTACATATAATATTCGGGATGCTCGCTGAAATAGCTCCGGTCATTGTCGGTCGTCATCTGATCGAGCGGCAGCCAGCAATTCTTGGGCTCGCCCTGATGCGCGATCAGCGGCACGCGCCTCGCCTCGAGCTGCGCGATGACCGGATCGAAGCGCGGATCGTCGAGGAACACGCGCTTGCCCGCGGCATCCTTCGCCACCATCCCGATATTCTTCCATACCTTGACCGCCACCGCGCCCCGCGCGAGCCCCGCATCGATCTGCTTTTCCGCCCGCGCCGCCCAGTCCGGCGCGCCGAAACCGTCCATCGAGAAGGTGGTAGCGAAATGGAAGCGCTTGGGATCGGCCGCATGCATCGCATAAGCGATCCGCGCCTGCTCCGCGATCGGCGGGAAATCGGGATAATCGACGTTGATCGACAATAGCTCGAACCCGTCCTTCGCGGCGAGCCGCACGAACGCCGGATCGGCCACATTGGCGTGGACATGCGCGTCGAGCTTGCGCACCCGCGCGAAATCCGCCTCGCCATAAACGTCGGGCGCCGGCGCGGCCCCCACGAGCAGCAGCGCGGTCGTCGCCAGCGCCAGATTCCGCAATGCGCGCATCTTCTCTCTCCAAAGGAAACTTAACGAAACTCACTTTATGTTGCGTTTTATATTGCGCAACCCCGAGCGACTGTGCAAGTCTCCGACAAGCCGACGATCGATCGCGATCGACACCGCCATGCTTTCGGAGAGAGCCGCTTATGTCGCAGCCGATGATGTCCCGCCGCGCGACGATCGCCCGGTTGATGGGCGCGGGCGCGATGCTCTCGGTCACCCCGCCGCTACGCGCCGCGGCCCGCGTCGCGACCGGCGATGCGCCGATCCTCCGCCTGTCGGACGGGGTGCTGACGATCGAGTTCGACTCGGCGCTTCATTCGCGCCTCTCGCGCGGCGCGACCGCGCTCACCGCGATGGAGCCGGGCGAGGCGATCCGGCTCGATGATCAGCGCATCGTCGATCGCTTCCTGCTGATCGACCAGCGCCGCGAGGCGGTTTCCGGCCCGCACGGGCGCGGCCAGGTCCATCATCTCCGCGGCACCGCCGGGGGCAATATCGAGAAGCGCATCGCGATCACCTTCCTCGATTCTTATCCCGGGCTCGCCCTGCTCGACATCGCCTATCGCAATACCGGCACGGCGCCGCTCGCAATCGCCGGCTGGCACGCCGCAACGCACGACCTGCTCGCGCATCCGGGCGGCGCGTGGAGCTTTTCGGGCGCCTCTTATGCCGATCGCCGCGATTGGGTGCAGCCGGTCACCCCGGGGTTCGGCCAGCGCAATTTCATGGGCATGAACGCCGCGGATTACGGCGGCGGCACCCCCGTCGCCGCGGTGTGGCGGCGCGACGTCGGGCTCGCGGTCGGCCATATCGATATCGTCCCGCGCCTCGTCTCGCTCCCCGTCTCGGGGCAGCCGGGCGGCACGCGGATCGGCATCGCCGGCGACGAGCCCGCGCTCCTCGCGCCCGGCGCGACCCTGTCGCTGCCGCCGCTTTTCGTGATGGCGCATGAGGGCGATCATTTCCGCCCGCTCGACGCCTATCGCCGGATCATGGCGACGCGCGGCATCGCCGCCCCGCCGATCCCCGAGACGAGCTATGCGCCGGTCTGGTGCGCCTGGGGCTATGGCCGGCAATTCACCGTCGACGAAATCTTCACCGCGCTGCCCAAGGCCAGGGACATCGGCCTCGAATGGGCGGTGCTCGACGACGGGTGGCAGACGTCGGAAGGCGACTGGAAACTCAATCGCGCCAAATTTCCGCGCGGCGACGCCGACATGAAGGCCTTTGCGGACCGGATCAAGGCGGCCGGGATGCGCCCGCGGCTCTGGCTCGCGCCGCTCGCCGCCGATCCCGGCACCGATCTGCTGCGCGATCATTCGGATATGCTGCTGCTCGATCGCAACGGCGCGGCGCAGAATGTGAGCTTCTGGGATGCCTTCACGCTCTGCCCGGCCTATCCGCCGGTGGTCGATTATTTCCGCGGCCAGGTCCGCCGCATCATCGGCGAATGGGGCTATGAGGGGCTCAAGCTCGACGGCCAGCATCTGAACGGCGTCGCGCCCTGCTACAACCCCGCGCACAATCACGCCCGGCCCGAGGAATCCTACGAAAAGCTGCAGGATTTCTGGAAGGCGCTCTATGACGAGGCGATCGCGATCAACCCGAATGCGGTGATCGAAATCTGCCCGTGCGGCGACGCTTTCGCGTTCCACAATATCCCGGGGATGAACCACACCCCCGCCTCGGACCCGACCTCCTCCTGGCAGATCCGCTCGAAGGGCAAGACGTTCAAGGCGATGATGGGGCCGAGCGCGCCCTTCGCGGGCGATCATGTCGAGCTCAGCGACCGACACGATGATTTCGCCTCGCATTACGGGATCGGCGCGATCCTCTCGACCAAATTCACCTGGCCGCGCGATCCCGCGCACAGCACCGATCCACTGCCGCCAGGCGGCATCGCGCTGACCGCGCAGAAAGAGGCGCTGTGGCGCAAGTGGATCGCGCTCTACCGCGCCAACATGCTGCCCAAGGGAGATTATCTGGGCGGCCTGTACGATATCGGGTTCGACAAGCCCGAGGGCCATGCGATCCGCGCCGGCGGCAAGATCCATTATGCCTTTTATGCGGATAAATGGTCCGGCCCGGTCCAGCTGCGCGGCCTGCCTGCCGGGCGCCACCAGCTGACCGACAGCTTCACCGGGCGCCCGCTCGGTACCGTCAGCGGCTCCGTCGCCACCCTTCAGGCGAGCTTCGAGCATTTCCTGCTCGTCGAGGCCGCGCCGCTTCAGGACAAGACCAAAGCATGAGCCACGCACCCTCCCGCGCCGGGCGCGCCTGGCTGTTCAATGCGCTCACCACCGTCGTGCTATGGGGCATCTGGGGCGCCTTCTCCGGCCTGTCGCCCGAACGCGGCTTCCCCGAGACATTGGTCTATTGCGTATGGGCGCTGACGATGATCCCGCCCGCGCTGATCGTCCTCGCGCAGGCCGGCTGGAAGCTCAACCGCAGCGCGCGCGCGATCGTTTACGGCGTTGCGGTCGGCGCGCTCGGCGCCGGCGGGCAGATGGTGCTCTTCTATGCGGTGACGCGCGGGCCGGCCTATCTGATCTTCCCGGTCATCTCGCTTTCCCCGGTCGTCACGATCGCTTTGTCGTTCCTCATCATGGGCGAACGCACCGGCCGGCTCGGCGCGCTCGGCATCCTGCTTGCCCTGCTCGCGCTCCCGACCTTCGATTTCGCGCCGGGCGGCGACGCGCATGGCGGAAGCTGGCTGTGGATGGCGCTGTTCGTCATGGCCTGCTGGGGGTTGCAGGCCTATTTCATGAAATCCGCCAATCACATCATGTCGGCGGAGAGCATCTTCTTCTATATGACGGTCACCGGGCTGGCACTGATCCCGGTCGCCTGGGCGATGACCGATTTCAGCCGCCCGATCAATTATGGCGCGAGCGGGCCGTGGCTGGCGGCGGCGATCCAGGTGTTGAACGCGATTGGCGCGCTGACGCTCGTCTTCGCCTTCCGATACGGCAAGGCGATCATCGTCGCCCCGCTCACCAATGCCGGCGCCCCGCTCGCCACCGCGATCATCTCGCTCGTCGCGCTCGGCGTGATGCCGGGATCGCTCAAGCTCGCCGGCATCGGCCTCGCGCTCGCCGCCTCGCTCCTCCTCGCCATCGAGCCGGATACGGCCACGGACGACGACGCCGCGCTCGATCGCGAAATCCAGTCCGCATAGTTTCGTTTTGTTTCTGTTTATTGCGAAGTCTGTGCAGCTCGCGTATAGCTCGCGTCAAAGGAGCCGTTGATGGAGCTGATTCGAAATCTGATCGACCGCCACAAGCGCGGTGAGGCCATCGGCATCACCTCGGTCTGCTCGGCGCATCCGCTGGTCATCGAGGCGACCTTCCGCCACGCGCTGCGCAACGCCGCGCCGCTGGTGCTGATCGAGGCGACCTCCAATCAGGTGAACCAGGACGGCGGCTATACCGGGATGGTGCCCGCCGGTTTCCGCGCCTTCGTCGAGGAGATCGCCGCGCGCACCGGCTTTCCGCTCGATCGCCTCGCGCTCGGCGGCGACCATCTCGGCCCCAATGCCTGGACCGCGCTGCCCGCCGATGAAGCGATGGCAAAGGCGGAAATCATGGTCGCCGATTATGTTCGCGCCGGTTTCGGCAAGATCCATCTCGATTGCTCGATGAGTTGTGCCGACGATCCCGTCCCGCTTCCCGAACGGACGATCGCCGAGCGCGCCGCGCGGCTCTGTCGCGCGGCCGAGGCGGCGTGTCGCGACGATCCGGCACTCGCGCCGGTCTATGTGATCGGCACCGAAGTGCCCGTCCCCGGCGGCGCGGCGGAGGATCTCGACACGCTCGCCGTCACCACCCCGGAGGCGGCGCTGGCGACGCTCGACATGCACCGCGACCTGTTTCGCGAAGCCGGGCTCGACGCCGCCTGGGATCGCGTGATCGCCACCGTCGTCCAGCCGGGGGTCGAATTCGATCATATGAAGGTGGTCGATTACCGGCCGGCCGCCGCCGCCGCGCTCAGCGCCGCGATCGTCCCGGTCGATCATATCGTCTTCGAGGCGCATTCGACCGATTATCAGCGCCCGGACGCGCTTGCCGCGCTGGTGCGCGACCATTTCGCGATCCTGAAGGTCGGGCCGGGCGTCACCTTCGCGCTGCGCGAGGCATTGTGGGCGCTCGACGCGATCGAGCGCGAAACGGTCGATGCGTCGCGGCGCGCGGGTCTGCGCGACACCGTCGTCGCGCGGATGAAGGCCGCGCCGGGCAATTGGCAGCGTTATTATCACGAGACCGGCGCCGCGCTTGATCTCCAGCTGCAATATAGCCTCAGCGATCGCATCCGTTATTATTGGCCCGATCCCGAGATCGCCGCTGCGCAAGCCCGATTGTTCGACAATCTGCGCGCGGCCATGCCGCCGCTGCCGCTGCTCAGCCAGTATCTTCCCGCCGCTTATGCCGCCGTCCGCACCGGCACCGCGTCGCTCGATCCGGTCGATCTCATCGTCGCGCAGATCGGCACGACGCTCGATGCCTATCATGGAGCCTGCAATCCCGATGCCTGAAACCCTGTTCGCGTCCGATCTGCCGCCGGGGGGCGCCGAGAGCTGGACGCGTCGCGAGATCCTCCAGCAGCCATCGACGCTGCGCGCGACCCAGGCGCTGCTGCGCGCCAGCCGGGCAGCGATCGAGGGCTTCCTCGCCCCGCTGCTCGCCACGAACGACCTGCGCATCATGCTGTGCGGCGCGGGCACCTCCGCGTTCATCGGCGAATGCCTCGCGCCGTGGCTGTCGGCGACCACCGGGCGGCGCGTCGAGGCGGTGGCGACGACCGATATCGTCGCCGCGCCGCAGCTCTATCTCGATCCCGCGCGGCCGACATTGATGGTCTCGTTCGGCCGCTCGGGGAGCAGCCCGGAGAGCGTCGCCGCGGTCGATCTGGCCGATGCGCAGCTGCCGTCGGTTCATCATCTCGTGATCACCTGCAACGCCGCGGGCGCGCTCGCCCGGCGCGATGCGGCGAACAGCTATGTGGTCGTGCTGCCCGAGGAAACGCATGACCGCGCGTTCGCGATGACGTCGAGCTTCAGCGCGATGATGCTGGCGGCGCTATTGATCCTCGGCGGCATCGACACGATCGACGCCCGCGTCGAGGCGATCGCCGATGCGGTTTCGGCAACGATCGCGGGCGCGGAGCCGCGCGCTGCGGCGCTCGCCGCGCAGGATTTCGATCGGGTGGTCTATCTCGGCAGCGGCGTGTTCCAGGGCCTGGCGCGCGAGGCCGCGCTCAAGCTGCTCGAACTGACCGACGGCGCGATCCCCACCGCGTTCGATTCCCCGCTCGGCTTCCGGCATGGCCCGAAGACGATCGTGACGCCGCGCACGTTGATCATGATGTTCGTCTCGAACGATCCGCTGACCCGGCTCTACGATCTCGACATGCTCGATGAATTGCGCGCCGACGGGCGTTGCGGCGCAGTGGTCGCGATCGCTGCGCAGGATGTGGCGGGCGAGGCATTGCTGGTGCCCGGGGCCGGTGGGCAGACCGATATCGATCTGCTCTTCCCTTATATCGTCCCGGCGCAATTGTTCGCGCTGCAGTGCTCGCTGCGGCTCGGGCGGACCCCCGATCGGCCCAACGCCAGCGGGACGGTGAACCGCGTCGTCCAGGGCGTGCGCATCCATCCGGCGGCGGCATGAGCGTCTTCCTCGGCGTCGACGGCGGCGGCACCAAGACCGAATTCGTCTGCATCGACGAAAGCGGGCGGACGGTGGCGCGCGCGCTCACCGGGACGACCTATCACCTCCAGGTCGGGCTGGACGAGGCGATCGCGCGTCTCGCGCAGGGGATCGACGCGGTGAGCCGCCAGCTCGGCCTTCCCCCCGCCGTTTTCGGCTATTCCTTCTTCGGCCTCCCCGCCTTCGGCGAAGACCCCGCGGTCGATCCGCTGCTCGAGGCCGCGTGCGGCAAATTGCTCGGCCACGGCCGCTATGCGTGCGACAACGACATGGTGTGCGGCTGGGCCGGCTCGCTCGCCTGCGCGGACGGGATCAACCTCGTCGCTGGCACCGGCTCGATCGGCTATGGCGAACGCCGGGGCCGCAAAGCGCGTGTCGGCGGCTGGGGCGAGGTGTTCGGCGACGAGGGCTCCGCTTATTGGATCGCGATCCAGGGCCTCAATGCCTTCACGCGGATGAGCGACGGCCGCCTCGCCGAAGGGCCGCTCAAACACGTCTTCTCGCGCGAACTCGCGCTCGGGTCTGATCTCGACATCTGCGCGCGCGTGATGGGCAGCGGCGGAATGGTGCGTGACGACATTGCCGGCCTCGCACGGATCGTCTCGCTGGCGGCAGAGGAAGGCGATCGCGTCGCGCTGTCGATCCTCGATCACGCCGGCGTCGAGCTGGCCGCGATCGCCGGCGCGCTACGCCGATCGCTGGGCTTTGCCGAGGAGGAAAGCGTGTTGCTCTCCTGGTCGGGCGGCGTGCTGACTAAACAGGATGCGGTCCGCGCGGCATTGTGCCGCGAGCTCGACGGTCGCGGCCGGTTCGAGGTGATCGCCCCTCGACATGAACCCGGCGTCGGGGCGGCGCTCTACGCGCAAAAGATCGCACGGGAGCGAACGCATCCCTAATCGAAAGATAGCGTCAACGGTCCGTCGAATCCTCCTCCTGCACGCGGCAAATCCGCTTGAATCGGCACCCGATCCATGTTCCCTGATCGTGCCGGGGAGGCAGCCATGATTCGAAAATTTCTCGCCACTTATGATTTCAACCTGCCGCTCAACGACGCTGCGGCCGATCCCGATCTGCCGCCGGTCAGGCGCCGGCTCGCGCGGTTCGGGGCGAGCGAGGGGTTGAACGAGGGCGTTCAGGCAGCACAGGAAATGGCGGACGTTTTTCTCCACGCCGCGCGCGAATTCAACGCCGGAATCCACCGCGACGATAGCCGCGCGCGGGTCCGGATGCGCGAAATCCTGGCGCGCCGGATCGACTATCAGCGCGAGCTGTTCGACGAATTGTGCATGCTGCCGCTGTCCGATGCCGCATCGCATCTGTGCTGGCTGGCCGAATTGATGAAGCAGCGCGCGGACATGTACGCCCCGGTTCGCGCGGCGCGCGCGCGCTCACGGGTTCGGTAGGAACCTTCGTCCTTTGGGAGAAAAAGCCGCCGGTTTCCCGGCGGCTTTTTGCTACCCGAAGAAAGTTATTATATTATAGTGGATTAAGCGTAGCGGACCGTCGTCGCGGCACGCCGGCGACGCATCGCCGCGCCCACTGCACCAAGGCCGAGAATCATCATCGCCCAGGTCGTCGGCTCAGGAACGCCGCCCGCCAGGCCCTGAACCGAAATATCGTCGATATGCCAGTAAGAAGGATCTTGGCGGAACGTAAATTTGAGCAGCGACGGGCTGCCGTTCACCGGCGTGGTGAACGAGAAATTGAAATATTGGAAAGCGTTCACATTGGTGAAGGTCTGAAGAACCGTATCACCGATCGATGCTTCGAAGCTGTCGGTCGGCGAGCCGGAATTCGAGAGCCAGAACGAAACGGTATAGGTCTGCCCGGCAACCGTGTTGAGAAGCTGGCTCAGCGTCCCGGTCGACCCGACCGCACCGAAATAGGCGCCATAAGTGCCGCTATGCGCCGAGGCGGTGTCCACCCCGGTGAACCCGGTGTTGCCGCCGAGCGTCCAGCCACTGAAATTACCGGTTTCGAAGCCCCCGTTGGTGACCAGTTCGGCCGCATTGGAGGGGGTAGCGGCGGCGGCCAGCGCCAGCGCGCCCACGCCGGCAAAAACGCGTCTTAATTCCACGTCGACTCTCCCTGTTTGGTAGCGAGGTCGGCTGGATACAATATTATTAATTGTAAATTAACTGATTCTTTCGGACCTTGTCCCCGGTTGGTACAGTCAATCGCGGCTTCTCCGCTCACTTGCGCCGGCGCGCTCGGAACGGCGCTTTCAGCCCTTCACTTGCCGACCTCGATATAGATCGGATTGCCGACGAGGATGAGCCGGCCGGCAGCATCGCGCACCTCCGCGCGCACCCAATGCCGGGCGTTGTCGGCGATCCAGCTCGCCAGCGCAATCGCGCCATCGCGCTGGATATCGCGGCGGAAGGCCGGATCCGCCTCGCCGTCGACGACGAGCTGGATCGTGCCGCCCGACGCGCCCCTCACCTCCGCCGCGAGACGGACACGCTCGCCCGGCCGCAGCCGGAGCGCGCCGCCCATTACGGCCTTGGCCTCGCCGTTCGTCGCCGAGATATCGAGAAAGCGACCCTTGACGCCGTAGACGTCGACGAATGCGCGGCCGGCGCGGACGCCGTCGATGAAGCCCTGCACCGTAAGCTCGCGCATGAAGACGACCGTCGTCGGGGTGCCGATCGCACCCGGTTGATCGGAAGGGAGATCGGCATTGTGGTTGTCGCTGCCGCCGATCGCGGTCACGCGCTGGCCGGCGTTGAGCAATTTCTGCCAGAGCGCAAGGCCCTGCAACGGGCTCTCGGCCGATTTGGTCTCGGCCATCGTGCCGCCATTGACCACCTCGATCGCCTGCACCGCGCCGGCCGGGAGATCGTCGACGCGCCAGCCGCAGCCCATGCAGATTTCACCCGACGGCGCGCCGGCATGATTGAGCGAGACGATCCCGCCCTCGCGCTTCACCTCGTCCATCCACTTGGCAGCCTGTGCATAGCTTGGCGCGGTCATGCGGAAATCGAGGAAGGCGGTCGGGCCGAAAACGTTGGAATGGCCAAAGAAGGTCGTGACTTCGCGACCGGGAATGAGCAGCAGTCGATCGAATGCGCCCTGCAGCGCGCGCAGCGCGTCATAATGTGCGGTCGTATTATGATCGGTCAGCGCGATGAAATCGAGCCCGCGCTTCGCCGCCGCCTCGACGGTGCGATAGACCGGGCACGGCACCTTCTCGCCCTTCTGGGACAGGCACTTGCCGTCGCTGTTGCCGCTGTGCATGTGGAGGTCGCCGCGATACCAGCCGGGAGCAGCATTGATCGGCGCATCGGCGAACGAGGTCACCGTCGGCGCGCGCTCGATATAGATGCGCGCCTCGAACGGCGCCGTCGCGCCCTCGCGGATATTGGGCGCGCCGAGGATCAGATGCCATTCGCCCGCCGGGAGCGGCCCAGGCAGATAGCCCGGCGTCGCATCCTCCGCGCTCAACGTCATCCGGTCACGCGTGCCGCCGCTCCAGCCGCGAAAGCGCTGAGGATCGGCAAGGCCGAGATCGATGACCGAATGCTGCGCCTTGCCGCCATAGCTGAACTCGATCGTCAGCCGCGTCACGCCGGCGGGGAGCGTGAAAGGTATTTCGCGATAATGCTCATAATCGGCGCGCCCGAGCGTGCCGCGCAACGTCAGATCGGGAACCGCATTCGCCTGCCCTGCCGGTTGAGGCAGGGTTTGGGCGGGCGCGGGCGACGCGAGACAGGCCAGCGCAAGGCCGAGCACGGCGGATGCGATCCCCTTCATCGATCAGAACTTGTACATGATCGCGGCGCGGTAATTCCGGCCGATCAACGGGCGCGCGATGAAGGTGTTAGCGCCCGCATCGCTGTTCTGCAGCTCGCCGGCGCGGGGATTGCCCTCGGTAAGCCCCAGCGAATTGTTGAGATTGTCGACATAGCCGTAGAGCGACAGACGATCGTTGATCTGCGCACGGGCGCTGAGGTTGATCGTGCCATAGGCCGGCAGGCGCACCGAGTTCGCGGTGTCGACATAACGCTTGCCTTCATATTCCCATGACGCCTGCACGCGCAGCTTGCCGTCGAGCAGATTGACCCCGGGCACCACGCGCAGGCTGACGGTCGGCACGCGGATCAGGCGCTTGCCGTCATAATCGTAGAATTTGCCCGCGGCGTCGGTATAGGTCAGGCCCTTGTAGCGCGGATCCTGCAACGTCGCGGTGGCCGAGAGATCGAACCAAGACGTCGGCCGGATCGTCCCCTCCAGCTCGACACCGAAAGTCTGTGTATCGGCAAAGCGCGCTTCGGTGACCGAGGCGCCGGTATTCAGATCGAAGCGATAGTTGGTGAAAGCGACATTGTTATACTTGGTCCAGAAGCCGGTGGCATAGAGATCGATCAACGGGCTGGTATATTTGAAGCCGATCTCGCCCAGGTGCATCGTCTGGATCACCGGGGTCGCGGTCGCGCTGGTGACGTAATTGCCGAGGCTCGGCATACGGTTGGCATAGGTATAGCGCGCGAAGAGACCCGCCGCGCGATTGAACTGATAGTTGACGCCGCCCGTCAGCGTCGCGTGGCTGAAGGTCTTGTCGTAATTGGCGTAGAGACCGCTGCCGGTGATGATCGACGAGGTCGCCGGGTTGTTCGGATCGAGGTTGACCGTCTTCTTGAGCCCGACCGCACCGCGCGCCCGCATCGTTTCCCAGCGTACGCCGCCGTCGATACGCAGCCTGGGCGTAACCTGCCATTCGTCGGAGACATAGAGCGCGTGGGTGGTCTGCTCCCCGTGCGCGTCTTCCCACTCATAGCCATATTTATAGATGCCGTTGTCGGTGAAGGTCTTGAGGACTTTGCCCGCGGCATCGACCGCCACGAGATTCAGCAAGCGGGAATTGTTCTGCACGTCGAGCAGCGCCGTCGAGGAATAGCGGCTGAAATCCTCGTCGATATGCGCGAAATAATAGCCGAACGTGATGTCATGCGTCGTCGCGCCCATCTCGAAGCGATGCGCGACGCGGGTGTCGCTCATGAACTCCTTGACTGGCAGGGTGAGACCACGCAGGCCACCGATGATCACCAGCCCGTTGCCGTTCTGGTTGGCCGTATCGTAGATCTGGTTCGGCGTGGTCACGTAGCGCAATTGCAGCGCGGTCGCGCCCGGCGCCTGGCCCAGCAGGCCGGCATTTTGCTTCAAAAGGCTGGCTGCGCTCTGCAGCGCGTTGGGGAAAACGCCGTTCCGCTGCGTCTGCGTGTCGGTGTAGCGCGAGGTGTTGCTGATCTTCCAGCCGTCGACCGGCTCGATCTCGAACTTGCTGGTGAGCTGGGTACGCTTGACCTGGGTGCCGAGGCTGTTGTCGAATTTATAGATGCTGCCGTCGCCCTGGATCATCTTGACGAGCTGCGTCTCGGGGCCGGCGACGGTGCCCTCGTGGCCGTCGAAGCCGGGCACCGCGCGGATCTTGCCGTCGGGATAGGTGCGCATCGGAATGCCGAGATAAAGCGCGACGATGTCGTCCATGCGCTTCGCATCGAAACTGAACTTGGCGTTGCCCCAATCCTTCGAGATCGTGGCACGGACCTGCCCGCCGCGATTGGCGGTAAAGCCGGGATCGCGCACGCCGCCCTCGGAGCGATAAAAGCCGCCCACCGCCGCCTTCCAGCCGTCGCCGATCGGCGCGCCGACCCAGATGTCGGTGCGGTAGAGGTTGTCGGCACCGACGCTCATCTTGATCAGCCCCTCGGCGTGCTCGCCGACCTGACGGGGAATGAAGTTGATCGCACCGGCCGGGGCGTTCGAATAAAAGAGCGACGCCGGGCCGCCGCGCACCACCTCGATGCGGTCGATCGTCTCGTCAAGGCGGAAGACCTGATCGGCGTTCAGATAGCCGAGCGCCGGATCGTGCTGGACGGGAATACCGTCTTCGAGCAACTGGACCGAACCGAAGCCGTCGACCGGCACGCCGCGTGCGCGGATGTTGCCGCTCGCTTCGCCCCCCGACGCCTCGACCCAGAAACCGGGGACCGATTTCAGCGCTTCGGTCACGCTGGTCGGCGCCTGCAGGCGGAGCGCTTCCTCGCCGATGCTGGTGATCGAATAGCTGGTTTCGGATTTGGTGCGCGCGCCTGTGCCAGCGCGGCCGGTGACGACGATGTCGCCGCCGCTCTGGCTCGGCTGGGCCTCTGCGGTGTCGGCGGGCTTGGCGTCCTCGGCCCAGGCCGGTGTCGAAACGGCGCATAGCAAGGCGAAGATCGACGATGTCATCTGCAACGATTTCATGAAGCTACCCCGTTTTCCAACCTTGTCTTCAAGCCCCTCTCGCGGGCGCATCGCGTCCCGTTGCCGGACGCGCGAGATGCGTCCGGACACAGGCCGCATTGCCGTGATCCGAGCTGTCGTCGCGGAGACGGGGCGGGCGCGCGATCCCGCTACTGCGCGCAAAAATATTTTCGGGCAGGGGATCGGGACGTCGGCACGAGCGCTTTGCCCGCCGCGCGACTGTCAATCATCTGTAACAAGCCAGTTCTAGGCGAGGTCCATTCCGCAATCGCGATGGGGCGCCGAGACATGGCCTGGCTGCGTGACATCGACATCTGGTTTGCCGATCGGGTCTTCGTCTTCAGCGATCAGCATCGCCGCTACGCCATCAAGCTGGCGCGGCAGCCCGAAGAAGCCGAGGAGCTGGTGCAGGAAGCCTATGCGCGCCTGTTCGCGCTCGACGACTGGTCGTCGATCGCCAATCCGCACGCCTTCACGATGCGCATCATCCGCAACCTTGCGATCGAGCGCTTCCGCCGCGCCGATATCGTCCGGCTCGATCAAAGCGCGCTGCTCCGCGCGGTCGATATCGCGGACGACGACCCTACCCCCGATGTGGTGGCGATGGATCGCGCCGAGCTTCGGCAGGTCGCCACCGTGATGCAGGATATGCCGCCGCGAATGCGCGAGGCGCTGTATCTCCGCCGAATCGAGGGTTTGCCGCCCGCCCAGGTAGCGGAAAGGATGAACATCTCCGTCTCCACCGTGGAAACACATCTGGTAAAGGCCCTGCGCCTCTTAGTAAAACGGTTGGATCGCCGGGAAACCGGGGCGAAGGCGGAGCACGCAACTTCATGGGAGAAGAAGGAAAGGCAGGGGCAAGTCTGAGCGACCGGGCCGTCGACTGGCTGGTGGCGCTCGACTGCGGCACCGCCGACCGCGCCGCGTTCGAAGCCTGGCGCACCGCCGATCCCCGCCACGCCGCCGCATTCGCCCAGGCCGCCGCGACCTGGCGACGCACCGCCGATCCGCGCCTGTCGGTCCTGCTCGATCAGCCGGCCGAGGCTCAGCAGCCGGCGACTGAGCCGACGCCGCCCCCGCCGGCGATGCTCTCGCGACGGGCCGTGGCCGGCGGGGCGCTGGCGGCGCTGGTCGCGACCGTCGGCACCGGTACGTTCCTGGCCTGGCCGCGCCGGGCCTATGCCGCGACCGCCGTCGGCGAACGGCGCACCCTCATCCTCCCGGACGGCAGCTACGCGCTGCTCAATACCGATACGCGGGTCGGCTGGCGGTTCGACGATGAGCGCGATTTCTGGATCGAGCGCGGCGAGGCGACGCTCCTCGTGCGCGAGGCCGCGAAGCCGTTTCGCCTCAACAGCGATCCGATCGATGCGCGGCTTGGCGCGGGCAAGTTCAACCTGCGGCTGGAGCGAGAAAGCGCACAGCTCCTCGTCCTCGCCGGGCGAGCGGCGGCGGTCTATCGCGGCACGCTGGCGCGGACATTGGCGGCGGGCAATGCGCTGGTCGTCGACGGCGCGGGGGCGCAGGTCTCCCACTTCTCGCCCGCCGCCATTGCCGCCGCAACGGCGTGGGAGCGCGGTGAGATCGTGTTCAACGGGATGCGGCTGGACCGCGCGCTTGCCGAGTTCAATCGCTATCTGCCCGAGAAGATCGTGCTGCAGGATGCCGATCTGGCGCCGACGCGGCTTGGCGGCTCGTTCAGGATCGCCGATCCCGACGGCTTCCTTCAGGCGCTGCAGCAGGGATTCGATATCGGCCATCGCCAGCAGGGCAATCAAATCCGGCTGTTTCGACGTCGCGCCGCTTAAACGTCGAACCGATGTGATCGCGCCAGCCGCAAGGTGACACGAAGCTGACGCGGGCAGGCGGCATTGGCGAATCATGCACGTAACGCGCGGGGTCCTGATTGGCATGGCGATGCTCGTCGCCGCACCCGCGCATGCGGCGACGGGCGAGGCGCCGGTCCGCTTCGCTATTCCGGCGCAGACGCTCGCCGGCGCGCTCGACCAGCTCGCGCGCCAGATCGGGGTGCAGATCCTCTATCCCTATGACATTGCGGCAGCGCGCCGGAGCGGTGGCATAAACGGCCGGATGCCCGCGCGCCGGGCGCTCGATCGGCTGCTCCGGCGCAGCGGGCTCGAAATCGCGACCTTCGGGGGCAAGGTCATCAGTCTGCGCGTGGCTCGCCCGGCTACGGTGCCGCCCTCACCCGCGCCGCGCGCGACGCCGCCACGACAGATTCCTCTCCCCGTGCCGGCCGCGGAGCCGCCGCGCGACATCGTCGTCACCGGCCGTGCGGCGGAAGCGCCGCTCCGCGAGACCGAACTCAGCTATGCGATCACCCGGATCGACGCGGCCGCGCTGTCGCGCCAGAAAGCGATATCGACCGCCGATCTGTTCAAGCAGATCCCCGGTTTCTGGGTCGAGGCGACCGGCGGCGAGGCGAGCAACAACGTCCGCGCGCGCGGCATCCCGACCGACGGCTATTCGACCGTCGCGCTGCTCGAGGATGGCCTGCCGGTGCAATATGACGGCGGCCTCGGCTATCTCAACACCGATCAGATATTCCGCATCGACGCGACGATCGACCAGGTGGAGGCGGTGCGCGGCGGTCCTTCGGCGATCTTCGCGCCCAACGCTCCTGGCGGCAGCGTCGATTTCATCACCCGCAACGGCCTCAAAAACCCGGGTTATACGCTTTCCGGCACGCTCGGCAGCTTTGGCTATGCGCGGATCGACGGGTTCGCCGGCCTGCAGCTCGCACCGACACTCGGCGTCTCGATCGGCGGTTTCTATCGCGCCGACAACGGGTTGCGTGATCCGGGCTATCCGGCCGACCGAGGCGGGCAGATCCGCGCCGGCATCGACTATGACGACGGCCGGCTCCGCCTGTCATTCAACGTCAAGCGGCTCGACGATCGTGTCATCCTCTACCTGCCCGTGCCGCTCGAATTCGATGCGCGGGGCCAGGTCCGCGCCATTCCCGGCTTCGATCCGTTGCGCGACACCTTGGCCGGGCCGGATAATGCACATGTCCTGCTCAAGACCCCGAACGGGCCCTATGATTTCGATCTGACGCAGGGCACCCGCAGCCATGTCACTTTCTATAGCCTCGCCGGGCGGCTTGCGCTCGGCGAGCGGACATTGCTGGAGGTGAGGACGCGGCTGCGCACCGGCACCACGCTGCGTAACGGTCTTTTCCCCACCGGGCGGCCGATGCCCGCGAGCGCCTATCTCGACAGCGTGCACACCCAGCTTGCCGCGGCCTTCCCGAACAGTTCGGCGGTGCAGATCCGCTTCGCCGGCACCGCGCAACCCTTTGCGCCGAACAACAATGGCAACGGGCTCGTGCTTGGCGCCAATCTGCTCTCGGTCGCGCTGCCGATGGACGAGTTCATCGGCGACGCGCGATTGAAGAGCGTCTTCGATCTTCTCGGACATCATGACGCAGCGGTCGGCCTCACCTACGGCGACAGCCGCTGGCACTATGACCGCCAGATGGCGACGGCGCTTCTCGAGGTCAGCGGCCGGGCCAGACGGCTCGACGTGGTGGCGATCGATCCGGCCGGCCGGGACGTTGGACGGCTGACCGACAATGGTTTCATCCGCTACGGATCGCTGTTCGATTCGGTCGCGATGAAAACCGCCAATGTCGCGCTATATCTGGCGGACGAATGGGCGATCGCCCCGCATTGGCGCGTCGATCTCGGGCTGCGCTGGGAGCGTACCCGGATCGGCGGCGACGTGATGACCTCCAGGCCGTTCGACCTCGGCGACCCGACGACGCTCGCCGACGATGCCGTGATCGGCGGCACCGGCGTCACACGGCCGATCGACCGTCGGTTCGCCGGACTCAACTGGACGACCGCGATCAATTTCAATCCGTTTCCAAGCCTGGGCCTGTTCGCGCGGTTGACGCGCATCGCGAGGTTGCCGAGCGCGAGCGAATTCTACGCATCGCCGAACCGGACCGACGAAGCCATCGTCCCGATCACGATGGCGGAAGCCGGCCTTATCGCAACGCGACCGCGCTGGAACCTGTCCGCCGTCGGCTTCGCGACGCATTTCGCGCGATTGCCCTTTACCGACTATCGTTTCGACACCGTGTCGAACAGTTATGTCGAGCGGACGTCGATCGCCGATACATCGACCATCGGGCTGGAACTCGCCGGCCACGCCGAGCTGATCGGCCCGTTGCAGCTCGACATGCAGGCGACGCTGCAGGATCCGCGCTATCGCAACTTCAGCTATGTCGAGCTGTCGTCCGGCCAGTCGGTGACGCGCAATGTCACCGGCAACCGGCTCGTCCGCGTGCCGCGCCTTTCGCTCCGCCTCGCGCCGAGCCTCAATCTGTTCCGCGGAAAGCTGCGCATCAGTGGCGAACTGATGCATTATTCCAGCCGGTTTGCGGATATCGCCAATACGCAGCGCCTGCCGGCCTTTTCGCTGCTCAACGCCAGCCTGAACGCGAAGCTCAACGATCGGGTCGGCTTTGCGCTCAATGCGACCAACCTCACCAATGCGCTCGGCCTCACCGAGGGCAATCCACGCGTGGGGTCGTTCGATGCGGGCGGCATGAGCAACGGCTATTTCCTGGCCCGGCCGGAATTCGGCCGCAGCATCCGCGGCACGCTCAGCCTGTCTTATTGAGCCTGCGAGATTTATTGCCGCTGGGCGAATCCCTCAAAGACGATCGCGCCGGTCGAAGCGGCGCTGCGCCTCGGTGACCGCATCGATGCGCGCCTCCGCCCAATCGATCATCATGCTCAAAGCCGCCAGCAACTCGGCCCCCAGCGGGGTGATCGCGTAAACGACGGTCACCGGCACGGTCGGCGCGACGGTGCGGGTCACCAGGCCATCGCGCTCGAGCGACCGCAATGTCTGGCTGAGCATCTTCTGCGATACCCCGCCGATCTCGCGCTTCAGCGCGCTGAAGCGCCTTTCGCCGTCGCCGAGGAGGCTGAGGATCAGGACGCTCCATTTGTCGCCGACGCGATCGAGCAGCCGCCGCGTCGGGCAGTTGGCATTGAACACGTCGCCGCGCCCGCCCGCGGTTTCCCCGAAGTGACCAAGTGTCGAAAAGGTGCCGTCTTGCATTGCGGGTTACCCTAGACAACTTGGTTCCTGTTGGAAACCGAAGGAGGCGAAAAATGAAGGTTGCTGTGCTGGGCGCAAGCGGGCGGGCCGGGTCCGAGATCACGAAGGAACTCGCGTCGCGCGGGCATGAGGTGCTCGCGATCGCGCGCAACCCGGATGCGATCCCGGCGCAATCGGGGGTGACGGTGCGGGCCGGCGACGCGTCGAAGCCCGACGAGCTTGCCGATCTGATCCGCGGCAGCGACGCGGTGATCAGCGCGCTGCACTTCGACGTGCCCGCCGCGACATTGCTCGGCGCGCTGCGCGCGGCAGGTGTCCACCGGCTGCTGGTCACCGGGGGCGCCGCGAGCCTCGAAATCGCGCCGGGGCAGCGGGTGATCGACACCCCGAGCTTTCCCGCCGAGTGGAAGCCGATCGCCGAGGGCGGGATCGCCTTTCTCGACGACATCCGTTCGGAACGCGACATCGACTGGGTGTTCTTCTCGCCCGCCGCCTTGCTGTTCGAAGGGCCGCGGCTCGGCCATTATCGGCTCGGCGGCGATCGACTGGTGACCGACGAGAATGGCGAAAGCAAAATCAGCTTTGCGGATTATGCCATCGCGATGGTCGACGAACTCGAGCGCAAGGCGCACAGCCGCGAGCGGTTCACGGCGGCTTATTGATTTTAGGCGGCGCGCGCGCCAAACCGGCCGTCCGTCCGATAGACCCGTTCGGGCGGACGGGCTTGGACGGAGTGGCGGCAATCCAACTTCACGGCAAGATCGCACTCGTCACCGGCGCCAGCGGCGGCCTCGGGCGCGAAATGGCCAAGGGTCTGGCGGCCGCCGGCGCGCATGTCCTGCTGCATGGCCGCGACGCCAAGCGACTTCTCGCCGTCCGACAGGCGATTGCCGCGGCCGGCGGTTCCTCGGAGATCGTCGTTGCCGATCTTTCTCGGGAAGAAGCCGCGGCCGAATTGCTGTTCGGCCACGGCCGCATCGATATATTGGTCAACAATGCGGGGGATCGTGATCGACGGCCCCTCGCCGAACTCGATCGCGGCGTGGCGCGGAAGCTGGTCGAAATCAACCTCATCGCGCCGTTCGATCTGGCGCGGCTGATCGGCGCGCGGATGCCGAGCGGCGGGCGCATCATCAACATCACCTCGATCGCCGGCCAGATCGCTCGCGCGGGAGACGCCGCCTACACGATGACGAAAGGCGGCCTCGACGCGCTCACCCGGGCGCTCGCCGCCGAGCTCGGCCCTCGGCAGATAACCGTCAATGCGGTCGCGCCCGGCTTCTTCGCGACCGAGGCGAATGCCGAGATGACCGCCGATCCCGCGATCGCCGAGCATCTCGCCCGCCGCACCTCGCTCGGGCGCTGGGGACGCCCCGACGAGATCGTCGCGGCGGTCCTGTTCTTCGCCTCGCCTGCCTCATCCTATGTGACCGGGCAGGTGCTGGCCGTCGACGGCGGCTATCTCGCCCATTTCTGATCGCGTCCGACCACCGGGCGCGGATGCGGCAAATTGCTCAACTCGGCTGCTGCGATCGCACCAGATGCCGCGGCGAGCACCGCCCCTTTT
Source organism: Sphingomonas lycopersici (assembly GCF_026130605.1). Taxonomy (GTDB): domain Bacteria; phylum Pseudomonadota; class Alphaproteobacteria; order Sphingomonadales; family Sphingomonadaceae; genus Sphingomonas; species Sphingomonas lycopersici. Next base: position 213,609 of record NZ_JANFAU010000001.1, read on the forward strand.
TCCACAACTCGCCGAGACAGCCTCATAATATCAGAAGGTTAGCTCGTCTGGCACATCGCTTGCGACGCCCCCGGCAACGGCACCTCCGCGCGTGCCCAAAATCAGCAGGGAGAATTGCGTTGTCGCGAGTTGCAAAGCGAGTTTTCGACGTCGTTGCCTCATCGAATGTGCTGGCCTTCATGCTCGTCGCCGGGCCGGGGCTGGCGGCGACGCCCGCGACGGCGGACAATCGGCCCGCATCGACCGCGGCCGACCCCGCGCCGGAACCCGATGCCGACGCCAATACCGACGGGCGCACCGGGGACGTTCTCGTCACCGCGCAACGCCGCGAGCAGCGCCTCCAGGATGTGCCGACCGCGGTGACCGCGCTCGGCGGCGACCTGTTCAGCAGCGGCGGCCTCGGCAAGTCGGCGAACGAAGTGCTCAACCTCGTCCCCAACGCGACCGCCGGCACGCAGCAACACGGGCGTCCGCGCTGGTGGATCCGCGGAGTCGGCGCGGGCCAGCAGCAGCTCGACCTCGCCAATCCGGTCGGCTTCTACCTCGACGACGTTTACATCTCCAACGCCAGCGCGACCGGCCTGCCGCTGTTCGATATCGAGCAGGTCGAGGTGCTGCGCGGCCCGCAAGGAACCTTGTGGGGCAAGAATACGACCGGCGGCGCGATCAACGTGATATCGAAGAAGCCGTCGCTCACGCCGCGCGACAACGACAATTATGTCCGTTTCGACTATGGCAGCTATAACGAGAAGATCATCGAGGGCGGGGTCGGGCTGGTCGTCGTGCCGGATATTCTGGCGGTGCGCGTCTCGGGCCATTTCGACGATCGCGGCGGGCGCTTCACCAATCTCTTCACTGGCGACAAATCGAACGCGATCCGCGACGAGGTGCTGCGCGGGCAGGTGCTGTTCGCGCCGACCGCCAATTTCCAGGCGCTGCTGAGCGTCCATTATCGCGATTACAGCACCGACGGCAGCTATTGGACCACCGCCAGCTATGCCCCGAGCGGCATATTGCGCAACGGCTATGCGCCGCCGACCGACAAGGATACGGTCAATTACAACGCCCCCGAATATAGCCGCAACAAGCAGCTCGGCGGCTCGTTGCACCTCGACTGGACGCTTGGCGGGGTCACGCTCACCGCGATCACCGGCTATGAGCGGTTCAAGACGCGCGGCGCCAACGACAGCGACTATACCCCGCTCGAAATCTCACGCGGCTATACTGCTGCGCGCAGCGCGCAATGGACGCAGGAACTGCGCCTCGCCTCCCGGCAGGACGATCGCCTGAGCTGGATCGCAGGGCTTTATTATTTCAACGAGAAGATCGTCTCGAACGCTTATTCGGCGACCTTGCCGGCCGGGGCGGTGCCCGCGCTTCCCGGCAGCACCGCGCCCGCCGCTTATGCACTGACCGCTTATCACCACAAGGCGGAAAGCGGCGCGGCGTTTGGCAGCGGCACGTTCAATTTCACCGACGCGCTGAAACTGACGCTCGGCGGCCGCTGGACGCGCGAGACCAAGACGCTCGATTTCGACCGGCTGGCCGCGCCCAATGCCGCGGCGACGAGCTGGAGCAATTATGCGCATTGGTGGAACAGCTATACCGGAAGGTTCGGCGGCCCCGGCACCTTCTCGGGCGACTTACGCAAGACCTGGGACGCGTTCACTTATGACGCGACGCCGTCGTGGCAAGTCGATCGCGACAATCTGATCTATTTCAAATTCTCGCACGGCGTGAAATCGGGCGGGTTCAATACCGCGGCGACGCTGCCCGCCGCGCTGCTGGTGGTCGCGCCGGAAAAGCTCAATGCCTATGAACTCGGCTATAAGTCGCAATGGTTCGATCGCCGGCTGACCTTCAACGCGACCGCCTTCCACTATGATTATGACAATGTGCAGATCAACGTGGTCGGGCCAAATCCCGGTGCGGTCGGCGGCGCGACGGTGTCCTATCTCCAGAATGCCAGGAAGGCGCATGTCAACGGCGCCGAATTCGAGATCGAAGCGAAACCGTTCGCGCGCCTGCGGCTCAACGGCGCGGTCGGCATCCTCGATACCAAATATGACGAGCTCAATGTCGTGAACGGCGGCGCCAATCTGTCGGGCGCGCGGTTCGTGCGCGCGCCCAAGCTGACGCTCAACGGTTCGGCAAGCTATACCATCCCGGCGGGGCGGAGCGGCAACGTCGAGCTCCAGGCCGATGCGCGCTATACGTCGCTGCAATATTATTACATCACCCCGCAGGATCGGGTGAACCGCTATCTGCTGACCCAGCCCGGCTATACGATCGCCAATGCGCGGATCAGCTTCACCTCGGCCGACAATCGCGTGACCATTTCGGCCTATATCGACAATCTGTTCGACGTGGATTTCCGCAATCACGCGCTGCCGCAGGCCAATCCGGTGCAAGGGATCACCGGCGACACTGTCGAATGGGGCGACCCGCGCACTTATGGCGGATCGGTGATCTTCCGCTTCTGACGCCCCGCTCGCGTCGCAGCGCAAAATAAAAGGGCGCCGGTGGATGACCCGCCGGCGCCCCTCCCCCTTTTAGGCGTTTGATGATCGCTATTCGGCGGCGGCGAGCAACAGATCCCGGTTGCGGCCAAGCAAGGGAAGCACTTCCTCCCCGACGCGCCACGCCTCCTCGAGATGCGGCGTACCGGCGAGGATGAAGGCGTTCGCGCCACGCGCGATAAGGTCGTCGAGCCGCGCAGCGCATTGCTCATAGCTGCCGACAATGCCGAGCGCCGGGCCACCGCGCAGCAGGTTGAAACCGCCCCACAGGTTGGGCGCGACGATCAGATCCTCGTACCGCTTCGCCTCGCTCGGGCGGAGCGCCTGCTGGCGCGCCGCGCCGACCGAATCGGTCGGCCCGCCGCGGCCCTGCCGGCGACGCTCCTCGCCGACATGCTCGAACCCGATGCGGATGTCGCGCCACGCTTCCTCCTCGGTCGGGCGCGCGACGAGATCGACGCGCACCGCGCATTTCTGCTCGCCGCCCAATGCCGCGGTCCGTTCCTTCACGCGCGCGAATTTGTCCGCGAGCTGGTCGAACGGCTCGAGCCAGGAGAGATAGTAATCAGCGTGTTTTGCGGCCGATTGCAGCGCGGCGTCGGACGAGCCGGAGAACCAGATCTCGGGGATGTCCTCATGCGCCAAGAGCGGCGCCAGACCGCCGTGCTCGACCTCGTAGAAGCGGCCGCGATACGAGAAATCCTTCTGCGTCCACACGCCCTTGAACACGTCGAGGAATTCGGTGGTGCGGCCATAGCGGTCGTCGTGGCTGAAGCTGTCGCCCCACCAGGTTTGCGCCGGCCCGCCGCCGCCGGTGATGATGTTGAACACCGTCCGTCCGCCGGTCGCGCGTTGCAGACTGGCCGAGAGCCGCGCGGCGTGGACCGGGTTGAGGAAACCCGGCTGGAACGCGATCATGAAGCGGAACGTCCGCGTGGCGCGCGCCAGCAGCGGCGAGATCACCCAGGGATCGTCGGTATTGGGAAAGGACGGGATCAGCCCGCCGGTGAACCCGGCGCCCTCCGCGGCGCGCGCGATCTCGGCGAGATGGTCGATATAGCGAAACCCGTCGTCCGCGCCGGATGCGTCGATCCCCGGCGCGATGTTGCCGGCGGCGAGCGGCGACCAGTCGCCGCGATCATAAGCCCCGTAACGGATGCTGCTGTGGCAGCCGTGGGTCGGCAATCGCCAATAGAAATCGATCGTCATGGGATCACCTCGGTTCAGGCGGCGGCGCGCGACGCGTCGAGCAGCGCGCGCAAGCGGGGAAGGACGTGCTGGCCGACGACATAGCTTTCCTCGAGCGAGGAACCGCCGGTCAGGACGAAATGATCGACACCAAGCCGGGCGAGCGCGGCCAATCGATCGGCGACCTCGGCATAATCGCCGACGATCGCCTGTTCGGGAAGACCCGCGCGCGCGGCATCGCGACGCGCTTCCTCGTCGATGTCGCGCGCGAGCACCGGCTGGATCAGCCCGAAACCGATCGACCGCCGCGCCTGGAGCGCGAGCATGTCCAGCGCCTCGATCTGGCGACTGAGCGTCGCGAAGCCGGTCGCGCAGAACAGATGGACGTCGGCGACGCGCGCCGACAGCGCCAGTTCCTCCTTGCTCTCGCCCTGCAGGAAGACGCGCGGGAAGCGCACGCGGTTGAGCGGCGCATCGAACCCGCCATTCTCGACCTCGAAGAAGCGGCCCGCGAAGGAATAGGGATGCTGGCCGTGGACGCCGCGCGCGACGGTGAGGAATTCCTCGGTCCGCGCGGCCAGCGCCTCGTTGGGAACGCGATCGCCGTCATGCGCCCGTTCCACCGCGGGGCGCGACGGCGCGATCGCCCAGCCAAGCCGCTCGCGCGTCGCCCGTTGGAAGGTCACCGCCTGCTTGGCGGCATAGACCGCGGACCCCGCCGACGCGGGAAATTCCGCGACGAGCTCGATCCGCGGCACCTCACGCGCGATCGCCGCGGCGACGATCGCGGCATCGTCCGATTGCGGCCGATGCACGATGAACAGGCCGTCGAACGCGGTCTGCGCCGCGGCTTGCGCGATCTGCGCATAATGATCGTAGCGGGTGATCGCGCGCGTGCGCACGTCGCGCGCGATCCCGGTGGGCGCCGGGCGCGCGGCGATCTCGCCGCGCGCAGGCTGCTGCGCCACATCGAGCTGCCAATAGATCCGCACGGTCATGCAGCATTCCTTTCCTTGGCAAAGGCCGGCGTCCCCAGCCGCCCGGCGAACACTGTCTCATCGAGCGGGCGTCGCCCGTTGGGGGCTTCGGCGGCGTGGAATTCGGGATCGAGCGTATCGAGCCCGGCCAGCCGCCCGATCGCGACCATCGCCTCGATCGCGAAATCGTCCGGCACCGCGAGCCGCGTTCGCGCGGCATCGCGATCGAACCCGCCGATCCCGTGGGTATGCCAGCCGAGCAGCAGCGCCTGATGCGCGAAATTGGTCCAGGCCGCCCCGGCATCGAAACTGTGCGAGACATTGTCGACCACCACGCCGCGCCGCTCGAGCCGCAATTCGGACAGGATCACCACCAGCGCCGACGCGCGGCTTGCCCATAGCGCGTTGCGCGGCATCAGCAGCCCGACGAACGTCTCCCAATCGGCATCGCCCGGCCGCGCGAGCAGGAACCGCCACGGCTGGACATTCGACGCGGACGGCGCCCAGCGCGCCGCCTCGAATGCGCTCAGCAGCACCGCATCGGGCACCGGCTCGCCGGTAAAGCTGCGCGGCGACCAGCGGTCGACGAACAAGGGCTCGACCGGATGCGCCGCCTCGCGGGTCATCGGCGGTCCTCCCGGCCCGGCAGGCGCACGAGATTGGCGGGATCGGCCGGCGCCGCGGTCAGCTCGGCGAGGATCTCGTCCTTGAGCCGGTGGAGCAGCGGGGCGCCGCGATCGCGCGGGTGCGCCAGATCGACATCGACGATGCGCCGGATACGCCCCGGATCGGGCGCCATGATCACCACCCGGTCGCCGAGATAGAGCGCCTCCTCGACATCGTGGGTGACCATCAGCACGGTCGAACGCTGCGCCATCCAGATGCGTTGCAGCTCGTTCTGGACGTGCACCCGCGTCAGCGCATCGAGCGCGCCGAGCGGCTCGTCGAGCAACAGCAATTTGGGCTCGGTGACGAGCGCGCGCGCGATCGCCGCGCGCTGCGCCATCCCGCCGGACAATTGATGCGGATAGGCCTGTTCGAAGCCCTTCAAATTCACCAGCGCGATATGATCGGCGACGATCTGCGCGCGCCGCTCCTTGGGAGTGTCGGTGTTGAGCAGCGCCAGCTCGATATTCTGCGCCAGCGTCATCCACGGAAACAGGCGGTGGTCCTGAAAGACGATCCCGCGATCGAGGCTGGTGCTGGCGATGCGGTTCCCGTCGAGCCGGATCTCGCCGCTATAATCGGCATCGAGCCCGACGATCAGCCGCAGCAGCGTCGATTTGCCGCACCCGGAGGCGCCGACGATACTGACGAATTCGCCGGCCTTTACCGAGAGATTGATGTTGTCGAGCACGCGCCGCGGCTCGCCCCCGATCGTGAAGCTCTTGTCGAGATCGGCGATCGTCAGCGCGCCGCGCGCGGCATGATCGGCGGAAGCGACGGAAGGCGGCCGGGGATCGACGAACATAGTAACTCCTCAAAGCGGCGCGGCTTGCCAGCGCAGCAAGTGGCGGCGCAGGCGCTGGAACAGGGTGTTGATCGCGAAACCCAACAGGGCGGTGGCGATGATCGCGACGAGGATGACGTCGAGCCGCTGCTGGGTCTGGGCAAGCTGCATCGTGACGCCGAGCCCGCTTCCCGCGCCGAGCAGGATTTCGGTGGCGATCGATGCGATCCACGCGAAGGCGAGCGCCTGGGTAAGCCCGGTCAGGATCAGCGGCATCGCCGCGGGCAATAGCAACAGGCGGAACCGCTGGAACGGGGTGAAGCCGTAGAGCCGCCCGACATCGAGATAGCGCTGCTCGACATGCGCGACGCCCTCATAGCTGTTGAGCATCGCGGGAAAGAAGGCGGACAGGCAGACGACGATGAGCTCGGTGCCCTGCCCGGTGCCGAACCACAGGCCGAACAGGGGCAGCCAGCCAATCAGCGGCACCTGCCGGATGGCGTGGAGCAACGGCCCGAGCACGCGGTCGAGCGGTCGCCAGATCGCCATCGACACCCCCATCGCGATCCCCAGCGATCCCCCGATCGCCAGCCCGGCAAGGCTGCGCGACACGGTGGCGAACATGTCGCGCGCCAGCGCACCGTCCGCGACCAGCTCGACAAGCGCCGCGCCGATCGATTGAAGCGGGGCGAAGGTCAGCGCGCGCGCGCCGCCGCTGCTTGCCTGCCATTGCCACCAGGCGAGAAACAGCAACGGCACGACGAACCCGATCGCAAACCGCGCGGCGGGGCGGGCGAGCACTTGCTTCATGCGTATTTCCACCGTGTCGCGCGGTGCTCGATCGCCTTGGCGCCGCGATCGAGCGCGAAGCCGATCACACCGCTCACCACCACCCCGGCGAGCACCACGTCGATGCGGAACATCTGGCGGCCCATCTCCATCATCTGTCCGATTCCGCTGTCGGCGGCGAGCAGCTCGGCCGCGACGAGCACCACCCACGAGCGGGTCAGCGCCACCCTCATGCCCGTCAGCACCGCCGGAACCGTCGCCGGAACGAGGATGCGCAGGATCAGGTCGGGAATCCGGGTGCGATAGACCCGGGCGACCTCGAACCACGCTTTCGGAACGCCCCGGATACCGTCGAACGTCGCCAGCGCGACGGGAAAGAAGGTCGCCAGCGCGACGATCGCGATCTTGAACGGCTCGTCGATGCCGAGAAAGATCACCAGAACCGGCACGAACGCGATGACCGGCACCTGCCAGACGGCGAGGAAGGCGGGCGCCAGCGCGGCTTCTGCGAGGCGCGACAGCGCGATACAGGCGCCGAACGCCAGCCCGGCGACCGCCCCGATCAGATAGCCCAGACCGAGCCGGAACAGGCTTTCGCCGATATGCCGCTCCAGCTCACCGCTTCGCGCCAGCGACCACAGGGTTTCCGCGACATCCGCCGGCGGCACCAGCACCTGTGTCGGAAACACGCCGGAGAGCGCGGCGAGCTGCCATAGCGCAAGCAGCGCCAAAGGAGCGGTCAGCGCCGCGAGCGGCGCGCGCGCAGTCACGAATTCTTGCCCGTCGAAACCGGCGCGGGCGCCGCTGCCGCCGCGCTCCCCGCCGACCAGAAGCGGTCAAGCTTCAGATCGCGCAACGCGTTCGGGACAAACCGCTGGTCGATCAGCGCATCGACGTCGACCTTGTTGCGGACAAGGCCGCGCGCATAGGTGTAATCGGCGACCGACCGGTAATGGCCCGCGATATCGGGGGTGAAGATCGGCGAGAAGCGGTCGCGCCAGGCAATGCCGGATTCGGCATAATCCTTGGCCACGATCGCTTCGGGCAGGGCACCGCGCGAGGCCTGGTGGATCACCTCGGCGCGATGCTCCTCCAGCGCCGACCAGGCGGCGGCGCGCACGAAGGCATTGACGACGATCTGCGTCAGCTCGGGATGATGGTCGACGAAATCGCCGCGGCCGAACAGTTCGGCGCGCATCCGCCAGTCCGCCGGCGCCTGCTTGGTCGACCAGATGACGCGGCCGACACCGCGCTGCTCCAGCAGCAGACCGTCCGAGAGCAGGAAGGTCGCGTCGACATTGCCCGACGCGAGCGCGGCCGGCGTCGCCGAGGGATTGATATTGACGATCGTGAAGTCGCTGAGCTTCAGCCCGTTGGCGTCGAGCAATTTGGAGAAAGGCAATTCCCACGGACGGCCGCGATGCAAGGCGATGCGCTTGCCCTTGAGATCGGCGATCGTCTTTGCCGGCAGCCCGTTGCGCACCACCAGATAGGAATTCTGCCCCTGCCCGACCGGCGCGACGAGCTTGAGCGGCACCCCGCCCGAGACCGCGATGATCGCGGGAAAATCGCCATATGAGGCGAAGTCGATGCGCTTGCCCGAGAAGCCCTCGTTGATCAGCGGGCCGCCTACCGCGGTCGGGATCGGGGTGAAGGCGAGCTCCACCCCGCGCTTCGCCAGCTCCTGTTTGAGCCAGCCCTGCTGGATGATGATACCGGTCAGGCCGTTATAGACCTGCCGCCCCTCATAGGGATAAGCGATGCCGGCGATGTTGACGGTTCGCGCCGGCGCGGCCGAGCCGCTGGCGCGGTGCAACTGGAACGCGAGCGCACCGCCGAGCAACGCGAGCACCGCGACGAGGATCGCCCACGGCCGCGATGATTTACCTTCAGTCGCCACACGCAATTCCTTTCGCTGCCGACGATGCAGTTCGCGTGCCAAGCGCGCGTTTCCGCGGATGCGCGCGCCGCGCGCCTGGGGCGACCGCCCAAATTGCGCAAAATGAAGCAGCGCGCGGGCATCGGCTGCGCGAATTCCACCGATAAGCGTCGATCGATACGCCGCCCGGACGGAAGGTGCCGCTTGGCACGCGCCTTGCGATCAGCCCGTCAACCGCGGAGTCGTGACAGGGCACGGCCTGGCGGCGGAGAAGAAGATGGAAATTGACTGTCGCGCAGCGGGTGGCCCGGAAGCTTTGGATTCGATCTGGATGTCGCAAAGCCCGATCCCGGCGGCCTCGGGCATCGCCTGGGCGTTGGGGTGGATGGCGGAGGAATTCGCCGGTGACGGGATCGCGATCAAGCGCGTCGCCGAGAGCGGCCTCAGGCTGGTCGCGCCGGACCCCGAACGACAGGCGCGTCATCATTTCCGCGAGGCGGGGAACATCCAGGCACTCGCGGCGCGATCGCTCGGCGCCCCGACGCGGGTGATCGGATTGACCTGGATCGACGAGGGCCAGGCGATCGTCGTGCGCCCCGACACTCGGGTCCTGGAGCCGGCCGACCTCAGGAACCTGCGCTTCGCGCTGCCGGGCTTCGCGCGCACGCGCGGGGAGAGCATCGCGCGCGGCATGGCGCTCCACGGCATTCAAAGCGCGCTCGCGCTCGGTGGACTGACGCTCGGCGAGGCGCGGCTGGTCGAGGTCCCCGCCCCGCCGATCGAGCAGCCCAGCGCCGCCGGGATGCGCCGGTTATGGCTGGGGCTCGACTGGCTCGCCGCCGGACGCGTCGACGCGGTCTATATCAAAGGCGCGGCGGCGGCCGAAGCGGCGGCGCGGCTCGGCCTCGTCGTGGGGATCGATCTTGATTCCTATCCCAGCCGGCTCGCCCGGGTGAACAATGGCACGCCGCGCCCGATCACGGTGCATGCCGATATGATCGACGATCATTTCGACATCGTGGTGCGCTTCCTCGAACAGACACTGCGCGCCGCGGACTGGGCGGCCGGCAATCCGGCCGAGCTCAAGCACATCCTGGCGCGCGAGACGCTCGCGGGCATATCCGGCGTCGAGGCCGCCTATCGCGGCGATTTCCATCGCTCGCTGCACCCCGATCTCTCGCCCGATCGCGTCGACATGCTGGAGAAGCAAGCCAACTTCTTGTGGTTGCACGGATTTCTCGAACATCGCGTCGATGTCGCGCGCTGGATCGATCCGCGTCCGCTCGATGCCGCGCTGGCGCGACGCGCCGGCCTGGAACGGTATCGCGCGGCCGCCCGCTGAAAGCTGAGCTATCGAGCCTGCTTTAATTCCTACTTATTTAGTGGATGAATCTACGCTATCCTCCGCGACGACCCGGAGGAGATCATGGCCTCAAACCCGCAAGCCGATCGCGCAACGCGTCCCGATGTCGGTGTGACGACCGCGCATCATGCCGGCGGGCGCGCCGTGCTGGCTTTCGATTGCGACAAACATCATTCGGTCGGCGCGCGGGCGCGGGCGTTCATCTTCTCCGATCCGCGCTCGCGCGCGCTGATGCCGCTGATCGAACGCACCGCGCCGAGCGACGCCAATATCCTGGTGATCGGCGAGACCGGAACCGGCAAGGAACTGGTCGCGCGCTATGTCCACGCGATGAGCGACCGCGCGTCCGGCCCGTTCCTCGCGGTCAATTGCGGCGCTTTTTCCGAGACGCTGATCGAGGGCGAATTGTTCGGTTACGAGCGCGGCGCCTTCACCGGCGCGCATGCCGCGCGGCCGGGCTGGTTCGAGGCGGCCAACGGCGGCACGCTGTTCCTCGACGAGATCGGCGATCTTCCGCTCTCGCTGCAGGTGAAGTTGCTCCGCATCCTGCAGGAGCGCGAAGTCGTGCGGATCGGCTCGCGCACCGCCACCCCGCTCAACGTTCGCCTGATCGCCGCGACCAACGTCGATCTGGCGCAGGCGGTGGCAAAGGGCGTCTTCCGCGCCGACCTCTTCTATCGGCTGCAAGTCGTGACGGTGCCGCTCCTGCCACTACGAGAGCGGCGCGCCGACATCCTGCCGCTCGCCCGGCACTTCCTGCAGGTCTATGGCGACAAGCTCCCGCCCCGGCGGCTCGACCTCGGGCCGCGGGCGGAGGAGGCGCTGTACCGGCATGACTGGCCGGGGAATATCCGCGAGCTTGAGAATGCCATCTACCGCGCGACGCTGATCAACCAGGACGGCGTGATCCAGGTCGCCGATCTCGGGCTGTCGCCGCCGATCGCGATCGAGGATTTCGCCCCGCCGGGCGAGCCGCACGCCGCGCCCCCGGCGACCGCGCCCACGTCGATCGAGGATATTCTCCGGCCGGTCGTCGCGCGCCTGATCGACGAGGGGCATCCCGAACTGCTCGATCGGCTCGTCAACATCGCGGTGCGCGAAGCCTTTCAGATGTCGGGCGCGAACCAGATCAAGACGGCGAGCGCGCTCGGCGTCACCCGCAACGTCGTGCGGACCCATCTCAAGAATTTCGGGCTGATCTGATCCGTTGCCGCAGCAATAGCGGTGAAAACTCACCAATATTGCTGCTGAATATCGCGCATCGATCAACGCAGCGCGGCCCCCATCCTTCGCGACTCCGCCGAAATCGCGGCTTGGCATGAGCCTTGCTCCCTTCCCGTCACACGCTGGCCAAGGAGCTCAGAATGGCAACGACGCTCGATCGCATTGCCCCGACGCGGGAGAAACTCACCGAATTGTGGTTCACGCGCTGCCCGGTGCCGACCGCGACGGGGATCGCCTATAAGCTCGGCTGGCTCGGCGACGAATTCGCGCGCGACGGGATCGCCCTGCGCACGCTGCAGGAATCGGGGTCCGAACTCGCGCGGCATCATTATGATCATCGCCTGCCGACATTGATCCGCGAGGGCGGCAACATGCTCGCGATCGCCGCGCGCGCGCAGCATGAGCCGACCCGTCTCGTCGGCCTCACCTGGATCGAGGAAAGCCAACTGATCCTCACCCGCCCCGATACCGGGATCGCGCACGCGGCCGATCTCAAGGGCCGCCGCCTCGCGCTGCCCGGCTGGAGCCGCAACGACATCCCGAGCCATGTGCGCGGCACCAGCATCGCGCGCGGCATGTCGCTCGCCGGCTATAAGGGCGTGCTCGCCTCGGCTGGGCTGACCTTTGACGATGTCGAGCTGGTCGAGACCGAGGACCGGCTGCGCAACATCGGCGGCGCGGGCCGCGATCTCGAACCGCGCCGCTCAGGCGTCGGCCGGTTGTGGCCGATCGAGGCGCTCGTCGCGGGCAAGGTGGACGCCATCTATGTCAAGGGCGCCTCGGCGCTCGATCAGGCGCGCGAGGCGGGGCTGGTGATCGCGATCGATCTCGACGCGCTCCCGGACCGGCGCTTTCGGGTCAACAACGGGACCCCGCGCCCGATCACGGTCCACCAGCAGTTGCTCGACGAGCATTTCGATCTCGTCGCGCGCTTCCTCGCGGTGACGCTGCGCGCCGCCGACTGGGTGGCGGCGCAGCCCAACCGCCTGCGCGAGATATTGGAATTCGAAACCGCCGGCAGCGCGGGCGCGGTCGATCAGGCCTATGCCCGGCTCCACGAGGGGCTGCATCCGACGCTCGACGCCGATCGGCTCGCCTTGTTCGAGCAGCAGAAGAAATTCCTGTTCACCCACGGCTTTCTCGACGCCGATTTCGAGCTCGACGGGTGGGTCGATCCACGCCCGCTCGACGCCGCGCGCGCGATCAATGCCCGCGCCACCACCCCCGAACTCGCCTGAGAGGAGATCGTCATGTCCGAACAACCCGGCCTGTCGCCCGAAGCCATCGCCTTCGTCACCAAGACCGAGCAGGACGCGCGCCGCGCGTTCCGCCTGCTGCGCGAGACGCGCACCATCTCGCCGAGCGGCACCCTGTTCTTCGCGGTGCGCATTCCCGGCGAGGACAAGATCATTACGCTCAATTACGTCGGATTGTGGGAGGACGATCCCGATCAGGCGCAGACCGCGGTGATCGGCTTCGACGGCAACAGCTATTGGAGCAACAAGCCCGGCGGCGCGGCGCGTTACCTCAAGCTGTTCAAGACGCATCCCGACGTCCAGGCGATCAGCCACGTCCACACCCCGCATCTCGGCGCCTATTCGCAGGCGCATGCCGCGCTGCCGCTGCTCTACGTCCCCAACCGGCGCTTTCGTTTCTCGGCCGAGCTTCCGGTCTATATCAACCGCCGCCAGGCCGAGGTCGATTTCATCCTCGATGCGATCGAGAAGGATCGCGAGGTGCCGGGGATCGTCGAAGCCAATGGCGGCGCGACGATCTGGAGCTGGAAGGGGCTGCGCGATCTGGTCAACAATATCGTGCTGCTCGAGGAAGGCGCGCAATTCCAGATCCTCGGCGCCGCGCTCGGCGGATCGAAGCCGTTCGGCCCCGGCGTGCTCGAACAGCAATGGAAGATGGGCAAGCTCGTCCCCCCCGACGCGCATGTCGATGACGACGGCGTCATCCATTATGCGCAGGCCGCCGAGTAATTCCGATGGCGGCGAAACAGCGCAAGCTCGCGCTCGGCGTGTTCCTCACGCGCCACGGCCATCACCCCGGCGCGTGGCGGCAGCCGGGATCGGCGAGCAGCGGCCGGCCCGACTTCCGCTATTGGGCGGAACTGGTGAAGACGGCGGAACGCGGCAAGCTCGACACCGCCTTCTTCGCCGATTTCGTCGGCATCGCGGGGGACAGCACCAAAGGGATCGAGCGGCGGCACGCCTTTCTCGATTTCGAGCCGCTGACGCTGACCGCCGCGCTCGCCGCCGTCACCGACCGGATCGGGCTGGTGGCGACGGTGAACACCAATTTCGATCATCCCTATTCGCTCGCGCGCCGCTTCGCCGCGCTCGATCATATCAGCGGAGGCCGGATCGGCTGGAACATCGTCTCGTCGCTGGCGGACGGCGCGGCGAGCAGCTTCGGGGTCGAGCAGCCGCTGACGCATAGCGAGCGATATGAGCGCGCGTCCGAATTCGTCGATGTCGCGCGCGACCTGTGGGATAGCTGGGACGACGATGCATTCGACCACGCCGATCGCGACAGCGGTCGGTATCTCGATGCCAGTGCCGTCCACCCCGTCCACCACGACGGCAAATACTTCCACCTCGACACGATCCTCGATGCGAGCCGCCCGATCCAGGGCCATCCGGTGTTCGCGCAGGCGGGCAATTCGGAAGTCGGGCGCGACTTCGCCGCCAAATATGCCGAGATGATCTACGCCGCCGCGCAATTCCTGGAGGAAGCGCAGCGTTTCTACGCCGACGTGAAGGGCCGCATGGCGAAATACGGCCGCGATCCGGACACGCTGAAGGTGATGCCCGGCCTCTCCTTCGCGATCGGTTCGAGCCGGCAGGAAGCGCAGGACAAATTCTCCGCGCTCGAGGATGCCGTCGACTTTTCCGGCGAGTTGAACCTGATGGGGCAGGACGTCAGCGCCTATCCGCTCGACGGGCCGCTTCCCGATCTGCCCGAGCCGGAGAACGGCAAGGGGCGCTGGAAACAGCTCACCGCGCTGGCGCGGCGCGAGAATCTCACGATCCGGCAGTTGTTCCTGCGCTTCAACGCGGTGCGCGGGCATCGTGTGGTGATCGGAACCCCGGTCGATATCGCCGACCAGATCCAGGACTGGTTCGAGCGCGACGCCGCCGACGGCTTCAACCTGATCCCGCCGCTTCTCCCGAGCTCGCTCAGCGAATTCGTCGATCTCGTCGTGCCCGAGCTCCAGCGCCGCGGGCTGTTCCGCACCGAATATGACGGCACGACATTGCGCGACCACCTCGGCCTACCGCGCCCGCGCGTCGCCGTCGGCGTGGACCGACCCGCCGCCGACGTGCGGCTCCTTGCCGCCGTTTCCTGAAGAAAGGACCGATCATGACCGACAGGCTCGACACTTTGTGGTATACGCGTTGCCCGGTCCCCACCGGGCTCGGCATCGCGATCCAGCAAGGCTGGCTGGAGGCGGCGTTCCGGGCGCAGGGCACCAAGGTTTCGTCGCTGCTCGAATCGAACGATTTCGCGACGCGTGAATCGCATTTCAGCCACACGCTCCAGAATTCGGTCCGGCACGGCGGCAATATCCCGGCGATCAGCGCCAAGGCGCGCGGCCGCGACACGCGCGTGATCGGGCTGTCCTGGGCCGACGAGACCCAGCTCATCCTCGCCAGCCCGGAATCGGGGATCGCCACCGTCCGCGATCTCAAGGGCAGGCGCTTCGGCCTCCCCAATTGGAAGAATGTCGAAATCGACTTCACCCGCGCGCAGGCGATCCGCGGGCTCGAAAATGCGCTGCGCCTCGAGGGGCTGGAGGTTTCCGACGTCGAACTGGTCGATCAGGATATCGAGAGCCATTACAGCGACGAGCGCGCCGAGAATATCGGCGGGACGCTGGCGCGACGCGTCGGCGGAAGCCGCGCGCGCGCCAACAATCTCGAGGTGATCGCGCTGCTGCGCGGCGAGGTCGACGCGATCTTCCTCAAGGGCGCGCATGGCGCGCAGGTCGCGCATCAGTTCGGGCTCACCACGGTGATCGACACCGGCGCGCATCCCGAGCCGCTGATCCGATCGAACAACGGCACGCCGCGAACGCTGGCGGTCGACGGCCATCTGCTCGATCATCATTTCGACGCGGCGGTGACGATCCTCGATCAGGTGCTGCGCGCCGAAGCCTGGGCGCAGGATCATCCGTCGGAGGTGCGCCGCTATCTCGCGCGCGAGACCAATGCGAGCGAATATTGGGTGTCGGTCGCTTATGGCGAGGATGCGCAGACCCGGCTCAGGACCGATCTCGCGACGCAATCGGTGGAGGCGATCCAGGATTTCACCGATTTCCTGCATCGCTGGGGGTTCATCCCGCAAAGCTTCGATGTCGGCGGCTGGATCGATCGCCGGCCGCTCGACGCGCTGCGATCGGCCCGCGTCGCGGGCTGACGCGGGCGACGGGTCAGAAGACCAGCTTTCCCCCGACGAGCGCAAGCGTGCCGGCGAGGATCGGGCGCAACACCCGATCCGAGACGCGCGTGGCGACGAGGCTGCCGAGGATGATCCCCGGCACCGAGCCGATCAGGAGCGCGCCGAGCAGCGCGAAATCGACCGATCCGATCATCCAATGCCCCGCGCCGGCGATCAGCGTGAGCGGTACGGCGTGGGCGATATCCGATCCGACGAGCCGATTGGTCGGCAGGTTGGGATAGAGGATCAGCAGCACGGTCATGCCGAGCGCGCCCGCGCCGACCGAGGAAAGCGAGACGAGGATCCCGAGGATCGCGCCGAGCAGGACGGTCAGCGACATGACCTGCGGCTCCGGCCGCGGCGGAAACCGTCGCGTGAAATAGCCGACGATCGTGCCGCGAAACAGGATCGCGACCGCGGTCGCCAGCAAGGCCGCGCCGAGCGTCGTGGTGATGATCCGGCCGGTGCCGTCGAACCGCGCGCCCGCGGTGGAGAGGATCGCGAGCGTGACGATCGTCGCCGGCACGCTGCCCAGCGCGAGCCGGCGCACGACCTTCCAGTCGACCGTCCCGCCGGCGCCGTGGACCGCCGTGCCGGCCGATTTGGTGGCGGCGGCGTAAAGCAGGTCGGTGCCGACCGCGGTCGCCGGGTGGAAACCGAATGCGAGCACCAGCAGCGGCGTCATCAGCGAACCGCCGCCCACGCCGGTCATCCCGACAAGCATGCCGACCGCCACGCCGGCCAGCGAATAGAGCGGATCGATCGCGGCGAGAATCATCGGGCGGCCTCGTGGCGAGATGGGCGAGGGCTGAATCCGGGTCGCGGATCGCCGACGGTGGAAGCAGTGATAAACCGGCCCGCGCCCGCGCGATAAGCAAGTTCCTCTTTCACCCGGCGTAGCTCCATCTCCCCCGCATCAGTGGAGATTGAACGCGTCAATATCGTGGAAAGGCCGGAATCGGGCCGAAGACGAGCGCGAGCAGGCCGTAGAGCGCGGTGGTGATCAGCAGCCCGCCGACCAGCATGACGAGCAGGCGCGGCGGCACCTGCCGGACGAGAAGCGCCCCCAGCGGCGCCGCGGCGACGCCACCGATCAACAATCCGGCGGCGGCGATCGTGAACGCCTCGAACCCCAATGTCCTGATGAATGCCGCGAGCACCGTGACGGTCACGAAGAATTCCGCCGCATTCGCCGTCCCGATCGCCACGCGCGGGGTTGCGCCCTGCGCGAGCAGATGCCCGGTGACCACCGGCCCCCACCCGCCGCCGCCCGATGCGTCGAGAAAGCCCCCGATCAACCCGACCGGCCCGACGAGCCGCAGCCGCCGATAGGTATGCGGCCGCCGCGGGCCGCGCCACAGCAGATAGGTGCCGACCGCGGCGAGATAGGCGAACATCACCGGGCGCAGCACCGGCTGGTGGACGAGCGCGAAGATCCACACCCCGATCACGCCCCCGGCGACCCCGGGGACGGCGAGCCGCGCGAAGAGCCGCCAGTCGACGTTGCGCTGCGCGATATGGGCGAGGCCGGAAAAACCGCTCGCGAAACTCTCCGACGTGCGCACCGCCGCCGAGGCGGCCGGCGGCGGCACGCCGAGCGCGATCAGCAGCGTGTTGGAAAGGACGCCGAACCCCAGCCCCAGCGTCCCGTCGACGAGCTGCGCGAAAAACCCCACCACGATGAACGGCGCGAGATCCGCCCAGGGGATCGTCTCCAATCCCATCATCGCCGGAGCCGCGCGACGATATTGCGGACCCGGCCGGCGGGCGCGGTCAGCAGATAGGCGATCGGGAAAAGCAGCGCGATGACCGACAGAATCCCGCTGATCGCCGCATCGGCCCCCGCCAGCCACGGGATGATCGCCGCCCAGATCGACACCGCCAGGAGGACGATCAGGATACGTTCCGCCTCAACATCGTCGAACCCCAGCGGAATTCTCGTCGCGGTGCCGTCGAACAGCGCCTTCAGCCCAAGCTCTGTCCTCCCCCGCCGGTCGACCAGAACCGCGGGGAGCGCCGCGCGCGCGAGACAATTGGCCCCGGCGGCGATCAGCCGCAGCCCGACCGCGCTGGCGAACCCGCGGGCGTCGGTATTGCGATCGCCGATCGCGCGCAGCCCGCCACGGCCGCCGAACACCAGATCCATCAGCGCATCCCCCTCGGGCAGCGCGGGAACCGGCGGCACATAATCCTGCGTCGCGATGATCCACTGCAGGATCGCACCCGGTACGTCGAGCCCGGTCGCCCGCTCCAACCCCTGGAAACCCGGCGCCGAATTCGCCTCGCAGATGCGATAGCCGTCTTCGTCGAACAGGATGTCGATGCCGGTGACATCGAGGTCGAGCGTCTCGGCGGCGCGGATGGCGAGCTCCGCCATATCGTGCGGCGGATTATACGCCACCGCCGCGCCGCCGAGCGAGACGTTCGATTTGAAATTGCCCGTCAGCGAGCGGCGCTCCATCGCCGCGACCACCCGACCGCCGACCACCAGCACGCGCACGTCGCGGCCGTGGCTCGCGCGGATATAATGCTGGAGCACGAAATCGGCCTGGGCATGAGCGCTTTCGAGCAGCCCGGCGAGATCCTCGAACTGGCTGCGGTTCTCGCACTTGAGCACGCCGGCGCCGCGCGTGCCCTTCAGCGTCTTGACGATCACCGGAAAACCCAGCTCGCGCTCGACCAGCGCCGCATCGAGCGGGAATTTGCCGAGGATCGTGCGCGGGATCGGCAGCCCAGCGCGCGACAGGCTCTGCAGGCTGTGCAATTTGTCCGCCACGCGCTCGATCGCGGCCGGGCCGTTGACCAGCCGGACCCCGCGGCGCTCGAGATGGCGCAGCAGCGCCAGCGTCGTATAATCGGTCTCGGCCCCGGTGCGGCAGATGACGAAATCGGGGCGCTCGACGGGCCGCCCCTTATAGGTAACCGCCCAATCGTCCGCGGCGCCGACGACGAGATCGAACCGCTGCGGCTGCAACACCTCAAGATCGATATGCTGCGCGATCGCGGCTTCCTGGAAGCGCAGCACCTCGGGAACCTCGGGGAGCGAGGGATCGAGCGCATGTTGGAAAAGCAACCAGCCTTGCACGTTTCGCTCCCGATTCTCCGGTCCGGCACTCGGCCGGGCCGGCGGTCTCGCCCGAGCCGGCGCAACGGCAGGGCGGCACGCCGACCCCTCCGCCGGCATGATGCGGGTTAGGGATTAAAAACGAAAGGAATTTGCGATCACGCGATGGCGCACGGCAGCCGGAACCAGCGTCGCGCCGGCCGGTTTGATTTCGGGCCGCCCCCCGGCGGACCCCAATCGCCCACCGAAAAGGCCAGCCGATGAAACAGATCCCCGATGTTGATCGCGATTCGCCGAGCGCCAGCGGGCCGGCTCGCGCACACCGCAAGCGATTGCACCCCGGGAAAGCCGCCACCGAATGAACGCGCAGCCGGAAAGCGCCCCGTCCGCGCCGCATCGCGATCAGCCGGGCGACCGCGCGGCGTTGCTCGTGATCGATATGATCAATCCGTTCGATTTCGCCGAGGCCGATCGCGTCCGCCCCGCCGCCGAAACCGCAGCCGCGGTCATCGCCCGGTTGCGGGCGAAGGCCGATGCCCACGACGTCCCCACGATCTACGTCAACGACAATTTCGGGCAGTGGCATTCGGACCGCGATCGCTTGATCGCCGCCGCGCGCCCCGCGCTCGCGGGCGGCGCGATCGAGCCGCGCGAGCGCGATTTCTTCATCATCAAACCGCAATTCTCGGGCTTCTATTCGACCAACCTCGCGGTGCTCCTCCCCAAGCTGGGGGTGCGGCGGCTGATCCTGACCGGTATCGCGACCGAAATCTGCGTCCTGTTTACCGCCGCCGACGCGCATATGCGGGATTATAGTTTGTGGGTGCCCGAAAATGGCGTCGTCGCTCTCGACAGCGCGCACGGCGCGGCGGCGCTGGCGATCATGAACGCGCGGATGGGCGCCCGCACGACGCGCTTCGACGATCGCGCCTTCGCGGCCTGGCTTGCCGACGACGACGCGGATTGAGCCGCGCTACGTGGTCTTTGGCAGCGCGAACGCCAGCGTATAATCCCCATATCGCGTGCCCAGCGCGCCGTGCCCGCCGGCGGTGATCACGACATATTGCCGCCCGTCGCGCCCCTGATAGGTCATCGGGGTCGCTTGCGCGCCGGCGGGTAGCCGCGCCTTCCACAGTTCCGCGCCGGTCCGAAGATCGAAGGCGCGCAGATATTGGTCGGTCGTCGCGCCGATGAACACCAGCCCGCCGCGCGTGATGATCGACCCGCCGAGATTGGGAACCCCGGTCTTGAGCGGAAACCCCAGGTGGCTGCCGAACAGCCCGGTATCCCGCGCGGTGCCCAACACCCTGGTCCACATCACCTGCCGCGTCTTGAGATCGACCGCGGTGAGCTTGCCCCACGGCGGGGCGCTGCACGGCGCACCGAACGGCCCGATCCACGCCTGGACGACCGCGACATAGGGCGTGCCGAATTGCTGGTAATAGATCGGCGCCTTGGCATTCTCGCCGCCCTTCGCGGCCGCCGCGATCATCTTCTGGCCTTGCGCACTGTCTGCGCGCACCAGCCGGATGCGGAACGGCATTTCCATCGTGTTGACGGTGAAGATCGCGCGTTCGGGATCGACCGCCCCGCCGCCCCAATCGGTCACGCCGTCGAACGCGGGGTGGCCGATGATGTCGGTCGTGCCGATCGGTGCATAAATGCCCGCCGCATGCGCCTTGCGGAATTGGATGCGGCAGATCAGCTGGTCGATCGGGGTCGCGCCCCAGGTCGTCGTCTCGCTCGGCGCGGGCGGGGTGAATGACGGCATGCCGACCGAGAACGGCTGGGTCGGCGACATCGCCTCGTCGCCGATCCCGCCGCGCGTCGACACCGGCTTCTCCACGATCGCGGCGAGCGGCGCCCCGGTCAGGCGGTTGAGCAGATAGACCTGCCCCATCTTGGTGGTCTGGACCAGCGCCGGCACGATGCCGCCGCCGGGCAGCGGCAGATCGACCAGCGACGGCCCAACGGGGACGTCCATATCCCACATGTCGCGGTGGACGAGCTGGCGGTGCCAGCGCATCTTTCCCGTCGCGATATCGAGCGCGACGATCGACGTGCCATATTTGTCGTCGAACGGGCGCCGCCGGCCGATCCAGTAATCGGGGGTCGCATTGCCGGTGCCGAGATAGACGATGCCGTTCGCCGCGTCGGCGGTCATCGCGCCCCAGACATTGGGCGTCCCGCGGGTGTAGATTGCGTCACCGGTCAGCGGTTTGATCGCATCGTCGCCGCGCCCCATGTCCCAAGCCCACACCGGCGCGCCTGAGATCGGATCGTAAGCGCGCACCACCCCGGCGGGCTCGTCGACGCCGACATTGTCGATGATCCGCTCGCCGATGATCAGCCGGCCGTTGGCGACGACCGGGGGCGAGGTGCTGATCTGGAACGCGGCGGGCGATACGCCCATCTGGTCGCGCAGATCGATATAACCGCCTTTGCCGAAGCCGGCGCACGGCTTGCCCGTATCGGCGTCGAGCGCGTACATTTTGGCATCGAAGGTCGGCGCGAAGATGCGGTGCGCGCATGCCGTGCCCGCCGGCGCCTCGTAATAAGAGACGCCGCGGCAGACGAGATAGCTGTTGCCGGTGATGTCGGCGTCGGTGTGCCAGCGCCATTTCGCCGCCCCGGTCGTCGCGTCGATCGCCTCGACATAGCTGTGCGGGGTGCAGGTATAGAGCGTGCCGCCGATGTGGATCGGGGTCGCCTCCGAATGATATTCGCGCAGATGCTTCACCGCCTCATCGGGCATCACCAGATCGCCGGTGCGGTGGGTCCAGGCGAGCTGGAGCTGCCCGACATTGGCCGGGGTGATTTGCGCGCGCGACGAGTAACGATCCCCGGCGAGCGTCCCGCCATAATGCGTCCAGTCGCCGGTCGACGGCTTCGGTGTCGCGGCGGATACGGCGGCCTGCGCACTAAGCGTTCGGGGCGCGAATGCGGCATAAGCGCCGGCAAGAACCAGTCCCGCAATCACCGCCGTCGCCGCCATTCTCCTCGCAGGGGGCCGGGTCGCGCTTCGCCACAGCCAGGGCCATGCGACGAGGATCATCAGCACGGTCGGCGCGACGACGCGCGGGATAAGCTGGAGCCCGTCGAACCCGACTTCCCACACCGCCCAAAGCCAGGTGGCGAGCCAGACCAGCGCATAGATCAACGCCCCGCGCCGATCGCTCCGGCTGAGCAGGATCCCCGCCGCGATCATCGCCAGTCCGGCGAGCAGATAATAAAGCGAGCCGCCGAGCCACGCGAGTTCGGCGCCGGCGACGGCAAAGAACAGTCCGAGCAGGGCGACGATCCACCCAAGGATGCGCAGGTACAATCGCATGGCCTCGCCTTTCATCGATCCGGGTTCCTAGAACGCGGCGCGCGGGCGCCCGTTGCGACGGGCGGGGCACGAAGCCCCCGACATGCGGCGAAAACAGCCCCACCGGCACGACCAGCCGGCGGGGACCGACTGTCTCTTTTCGGGATCGAGCACCGAAAAATGAATCTTCAATTAACTGAAAAATATAGCCAAATCGCGCCGACACCGGGAGAAATACACAATGCGCACAATCGCTTTCGCTACTGCTGCGGCCGCCGCCGCGCTTGTCACCGCCGCTCCGGCCTCGGCCGCGACGACGATCAACCTCGTTCCGATCGCGGGCACGCTGACGGGGGCTTTCGGCAACGCCAATCCCGCGCGTTCGGGCACCGATCTCTACAATTTCACCGTGCCGACGAGCGGCGCTCTCCAAGGCTTCGTCGGGTCGCTCGGGCTCAAGATCACGCTGACCAACCTCGACTTCACCTCGGTGACGCTCGACGGCATTTCGTTCGACAAGATCAGCAGCGGTATCTTCGAACTGCAGACGATCGCGCAATCGATCGGCGCGGGATCGCACACGCTGTCGATCGGCTATAAGAATGCGCAGCTCTTTTCGAGCTACGGCGGGGTGATTTCCTTCACCCCGATCGCCGCCGGGGTCCCCGAACCGGCGACCTGGGGGCTGATGATCCTCGGCTTCGGCGCGGTCGCGGGCGCGATGCGCTACAAGCGCCGCGGGCAGGCCAAGGTTCGCTTCGCCTGATCATCATCCGACCGTTCGATGATCTCCGCCTCCCGACGATCCGGTCGTCGGGAGGTTTCGCCGGCGCCCGATCGCTGCCCCGATTCACGGCGCGGTCCGCGTCAGGGAACCGCGCCATGTCACGTCTGTTCCTTAGGTCGGTCACCTGAGGGAGTGCTGGACGTGCCGTGCGTGACAAAGGCTCGCAGGCCGCATTGGTGAGCGGCCCGCGCGACTGTTCCTGGGTCCGGCCCGGCGCGTCGGGGCTGTGGGTGGCGCCCGCCGATTGCTGGATCGATCCGCACGATCCGGTCGAGCGCGCGCTCGTCACCCACGGGCACGGCGATCACGCGCGCGGCGGCCACCAGCAGGTGTTCGCCACCCCCGAGACGCTGGCGATCATGGCGCTGCGCTACGGCGCGGCGCGCGACACCGTCGCAGTGCGTTACGGCGACACGGTCGAGCTGGCGGGCGGGGTCAGCGCGACCTTCCTCCCGGCGGGTCATGTCCTGGGCTCGGCGCAGATATTGCTGCGTTACGCCGGCGAGCGCGTGATCGTGACGGGGGATTACAAGCGCCGCGCCGACCCCACTTGCGCGCCGTTCGTGCCCGCCGCGTGCGATGTGCTGATCACCGAGGCGACGTTCGGCCTGCCGGTGTTCATCCACCCGCCGATCGAAGAGGAAATCGCGCGGCTGCTCGAAACGCGCGCGCGCAACCCCGATCGCTGCGTCCTCGTCGGCGCCTATGCGCTCGGCAAGGCGCAGCGCCTCATCGCCGAGCTGCGCCGGGCGGGATATGGCGAGGCGATCTATCTCCACGGTGCATTGGTGCAAATGTGCCGGTTGTACGAGGAACAGGGCGTGCCGCTCGGGCCGATCGCGCTGGTGATGGATACGACGAAGGAAGCGCTCAAGGGCCAGATCGTGCTGTGCCCGCCCGCCGCGCTCAACGATCGCTGGGCGCGGCGGCTGCCCGATCCGATCACCGCGCTCGCCTCGGGCTGGATGCGGGTGCGACAGCGCGCGCGCCAGCGCAACGTCGAGCTGCCGCTGGTCATCTCCGATCATGCCGACTGGACCGAGCTGACGCAGACGATCGCCGAGGTCGATCCCGCCGAAACCTGGATCACCCACGGCCGCGAGGACGGGCTGTTGCGCTGGTGCGAACTGCAGCAGCGGCCGGCGCGCGCGCTGGCGCTGGCCGGCATGTTCGACGAGGACGATTGAGGTGGAGGCGTTCGCCGAGTTGCTCGACGCGCTCACCTATACACGGTCGCGCAACGGCAAGCTGGCGCTGATCGCCGCCTATCTTCAGCGCACCCCCGACCCCGATCGCGGTTGGGCGCTGGCGGGGCTGACCAATTCGCTCGACTTTCCGGCGGTGAAGTCGGCGGTCATCCGCCAATTGGCGGTCGAGCGCGTCGATCCGGTGCTGTTCGCGCTGTCGCGCGATTATGTCGGCGACACCGCCGAAACGGTGAGCCTGTTGTGGCCCGCCCCGCCGCTCCCCGGCACGCCGCCGACCGTTGCGGAGGCGGTCGGGCTGCTTTCGGCGATGACGCGCGCGACGGTCTACGGCGCGCTGCCGGCATTGCTCGATCGGCTCGATGCCAACGGCCGCTACGCATTGCTCAAGCTCGCCACCGGCGCGATGCGCAACGGCGTATCGACGCGGCTGGCGAAGATCGCGTTCGCGCAGGCGTTCGACGTGCCGGTCACCGACGTCGAGGAATATTGGCACGGCCAGCACCCGCCCTATGCCGCGCTGTTCGACTGGGCGACCGGCCGCGCGCCGCCGCCGCATGCCGCCGGCGCGCCGCAGTTCAGGCCGTTCATGCTCGCCCATCCGATCGGCGACACCGCGGTCGATCTCGATCTCTACGCGGTCGAGTGGAAATGGGACGGGATCCGCGCGCAGATCGTCCACGGCGACGAAACGCGGATCTATTCGCGATCGGGCGACGATATCTCGCACAGCTTTCCCGAGCTGCTCGGCGCGCTCGATACGCCGGTGGTGCTCGACGGCGAATTGCTCGTGCGCGGCGCCTTCCAAGGCGGCGAGGAGGGCGGCGCGGCGAGCTTCAACGCGCTGCAGCAGCGGCTCAACCGCAAGACGGTGTCACGCAAGATGCTGGAGGAATCCTCCGCCTTCGTGCGCCTGTTCGACCTGCTGCTGATCGGCGACGAGGACCTGCGCCCGCTGCCGTGGCACGCGCGGCGCGCGCGGCTGGAGCAATTCGCCGCCGGGCTCGACCCCGCGCGGTTCGATCTCAGCGCGATCGTTCCCGCGACCTCGATGGAGGCGCTCGCCGCGATCCGCGATCAGGCACGCGATCAGGCGATCGAGGGGGTGATGCTGAAGCGCCGCGACAGCCCCTATCTCGCGGGCCGGCCGATGGGGCTGTGGTACAAGTGGAAGCGCGATCCGCTGCTGGTCGATTGCGTGTTGATGTATGCGCAGCGCGGCAACGGCCGCCGGTCATCCTATTATTCCGATTTCACCTTCGGCTGCTGGAACGGAGACCCCGATGCCGGGGCGGAATTGCTGCCGGTGGGGAAATCCTATTCGGGCTTTACCGACGCCGAGCTGAAATGGCTCGATCACCACGTCCGCACGCATACGGTGAATCGCTTCGGCCCGGTGCGCGAAACCGATCGCAGCCTCGTGCTGGAGATCGCGTTCGATTCGATCCACGCGAGCAAGCGGCACAAATCCGGCCTCGCGATGCGTTTCCCGCGCATCCACCGCATCCGCGCCGACAAGCTCCCGCGCGAGGCGGACCGGATCGAGACGCTGCGCGCGCTCGTCGCGGCCGAACCGTAACCCGGATCCCCGCGCGCTACTCGATCCACAAACTATGCGCGTCGATCCGCAGCTTGAGGATCAGCCGCGCCGCGGCGGCACGCATCGCGAGTTCCTGCGCGCGCGCTTCATTGGCCTGCCGATCGGCATAGAGACGATCGGCAAGGTCGATCGCCCCGCGCCGCTGGCCGAGCCCCGCCAGCGCCGCGCTTGCCTCGGCATGGCGTACCGACTCGCGGCTCGCCAGCCACGCGACGTGGCGCGCGCGAAACTCCGCGACATCGGCAGCGGCATTGCCCGCAACGTCGCGCTCGACGATCACCTGTTCGGCACGCGCCGCGCTTGCCTCCGCCGCCGCGCGATCGGCCAGAGCGCGGCGATGCCCGCCGCCGAGCGGCAACGCGACGAACAGGCCGGCGCCCTGCTCCTGCCCGCTGCGCTCGCTGAACAGCCGCACCCCGAGCGATGGATCGGCGATGCGATCGGCGCGCGCACGACGAGCGACCACCGACTGGCGCTCGGCGGTCCCCGCCGCCGCGGCGATCTCGTGGCTGCGCTCGACGATCAGCCGCTGCAATTGCAGCAGATCCTCGTTCGACGCCGAGGGCTCGCGCAGCGCGGGCGCCTCGGCCGGCAACGGCAGGTCGGGAAAGCGCGTCGCGAGCAGCGACCGCGCGCGATCGCGCGACGCCGCGGCGTCGCCCGCCTGTGCCTGCGCCAGCGCAAGGCTCGCCGCCGCCTGTTGCACGTCGAGCTCGGCCGCGTCGCGCAGCGCGGCGCGGCGCCGCGTCGCCGCGACCAGCGCCTGCTGGTTGGCGACCAGCGCCGCCGCATTGCGGTGCAATTCGCTAGCCAGCACCCAATCGTACCACAAGGTCGCGAGCGTCAGCGCCGCCTGATGCCGCGCATCCTCCATCCGGTTCTGCGCGATATCGACCCCGAGCGCCCCGGCGCGGCGATCGAGCGCCGCCTTGCCCGGCAGGCGGAACGCGCGGCTGACCGTTGCGTCATATTCGGCATAGCGCCCCTCGCGATCGACCGTGCGACGCGAAACCGTGCCCTGCGCGGTGATCTCGTGCGGCCCGCGGCGCAACGCCTCGCTGTCCGCCCGCGCCGCATCGACCCGCGCGGTCGCGGCCTCGACCCCCGGATGCGCATCGAGCGCGCGCATCACCAGATCGTGCGGCGGCAGATCGCCGGTTTGCGCTTGCGCGGGGACGGCGGCGCCCGCCACCAGCAGCCACGCCCATTTCATGCCACCCGCCCCCCGTCCGTGATCGCGACCGTCCGCCAGCGAAACGGCAGCCGCCGCCGCACCTGCGTCGCCGCCGCCAGCGCTTCCTCGACCCGCGCGGCGGCGAGCTCCACCTCCACCGCGACGCGCGCGAGCGTCCCGGCGACGCGCTCGCCGGTCGCCGCATCGTCGAAATCGCGGCCGAGCACGGCCTCGCGCCGCTGGTGGACCGGCAGGTGCAGGCAATCGCGCAACGCCGCGGCGATCGCCTCGCCGTCATGCGCGCCGCAGAACAGGGTCAGCACCACGCGGCTCATGCGGCGGACCTTTCGCCGAAACGCTCATAGAGGATCGGGAGCAGCACCAGCGTCAGCAAGGTCGAGGTGACGAGCCCGCCGATCACCACGATCGCGAGCGGCTTCTGGATCTCGGAGCCCGGCCCGGTCGCGAACAGCAGCGGCACCAGCCCGAAGGCGGTGATGCACGCGGTCATCATCACCGGGCGTAGCCGTCGCTCGGCCCCGCTGCGCACCGCCTCGGCCATCGGCAGCCCATCTTCGCGGAGCTGGCGAAAATAGGCGACCAGCACCAGCCCGTTGAGCACCGCGATGCCAAGCAAGGCGATGAACCCGACCGATGCGGGCACCGACAGATATTCCCCCGTCAGCCACAAGGCGATGATCCCGCCCACCGCGGCAAACGGAATATTGGCGAGGATCAGCAGCGACCCGCGCAGCGACTTGAGCGTGAGATAGAGCACGAGGAAGATCAGCAGCAGCGCCACCGGGATCACCAGCATCAGCCGCGCCGCGGCGCGCTGCTGGTTCTCGAACTGCCCGCCCCATTCGAGCCGATAGCCCGGCGGCAGCGCGATCTGTGCCGCGACCTTGGCTCTGGCATCGTCGACATAGCCGACGAGATCGCGCCCCGAGACGAACGCCTGCACCAAGGCATAACGCGAGCCGCTTTCGTGATCGAGCCGGATCGGCCCGGCGGTCTTTTCGATCCGCGCGAGATCGCTGACCCGCGCCAGCTCGCCCGTCGGGGTGGTGAGCTGGAGATCGGCGAAGCGCGTCGCATCCTCGCGCGCGCCGTCGTCGCTGCGGATCATCACCGGGATGCGCTTCTGCCCCTCGTTGACGATACCGGCGGGAAGCCCCTCGAGCTGCGCGCGCAACATATCCTCGAACTGGTCGACCGGCATTCCCGCGCGCCCGGCGGCGGCGCGGTCGATATCGAGCTGGAGATAGTCGATCGTCTCGTTGGCGACGGTCAGCACCTCGGCCGCACCGCGGGTCGATTGCAGCATGCGCTGCACCTTGCCGGCGAGATCGGCGAGCGTGGCGAGATCGGGGCCGAAGATCTTGACCGCCAGATCGCCGCGCGCGCCGGTCAGCATCTCGGCGACGCGCATCTCGATCGGCTGGGTGAAGCTGGGATCGAACCCCGGCATCCCGTCCAGCACCTTGCGCATTTCAGCGACGACGAACGCGCGGTCGCCGCGCCATTCGGCCGAAGGTTTGAGCGTGACGAACAGGTCGGTTTCGTTGAGCCCCATGGGATCGAGACCGATCTCGTCGGTGCCGGTGCGCGAGATCACCCCGGTGACTTCGGGCACCTGCCTCATCAGCTCCTGCTCGACGCGGGTGGTGAGCGCCTGCGAACGATCGAGCCCGACGCTGGGCAGCTTGGCAATCTGGATCACCACCGCGCCCTCGTCCATCGTCGGCATGAAGGTCTTGCCGACCGCGCCGTAAGCGAGCCCCGCCAGCACCAGCGCCGCCCCCGCCAGCCCATAGACCAGCTTCTTGCGCGCGAAGGCGCCTTCGAGCAGCGCGGCATAGCGTGGGCCGAGCTGGCGCATGATCCACGGCTCGGCATGATGCCCGCTCCTGAGCCCGAACGAGGCGAGCACCGGCACAAGGGTCAGCGCAAGCAGCAGCGATCCGGCGAGCGCGAACATGATCGTCAGCGCGACGGGGGCGAACATCTTGCCTTCCAACCCCTGCAGCGACAGCAACGGCAGGAAGACCAGTGCGATGATGACCAGCCCGGCCGACACCGGCACGATCACCTCGGCGGTGGCGCGGAACACGATGTTGAGCCGCGGCGCGGCCTCGTCCTTCGCATGATTGAGCCGGTCGACGACATTCTCGACCACCACCACCGCGCCGTCGACCAGCATGCCGATCGCGATCGCCAGCCCGCCGAGGCTCATCAGATTGGCCGACAGCCCCATCGCGCGCATGAACAGGAAGGTGGTGAGCGCCGCCATCGGCAAGGTCGCGGCGACGATCGCCGCCGCGCGCCAATCGCCGAGGAACAGGATGAGCAGGACGACGACGAGCAATGTCGCCTCGATCAGCGCCTTCTGCACCGTATGCACCGCGCGGCCGATCAGATCGGAGCGATCGTAGAAGACGGTGAGCGTCGTCCCCCGCGGCATCGCCTTCTGTAATTCGGCGACGCGCGCCTGGATGCCGTCGACAACCAGCCGCGCGTCGGCGCCGCGCAGCGCGATGACCAGCCCCTGCACCGCCTCGCCCTTGCCGTGCGCGGTCACCCCGCCGTACCGGGTGAGCGACCCCGCCCCGACGCTAGCGACATCGCCGACCCGCACGATCCGCCCTTCGCGCGCGACGACCGCCATCTGCTCGATATCGCGCGCGTCGCGGATCGCGCCGACCGCGCGGACGATCAGCGCCTCCTCGCCCGCCGCGATCCGCCCCGCCCCGTCGTTGCGGTTGCCGCGCTCGATCGCGGTCTTGAGATCGTCGACCGACAGCCGCGCGGCGGCGAGCGCGACGGCATCGGGGCGCACCTCATAGGTGCGGACATGCCCGCCCAATGCGTTGACATCGGCGACGCCGGGGACGGTGCGCAGCGCCGGGCGGATCG
This sequence comes from Sphingomonas lycopersici, assembly GCF_026130605.1. Taxonomy (GTDB): domain Bacteria; phylum Pseudomonadota; class Alphaproteobacteria; order Sphingomonadales; family Sphingomonadaceae; genus Sphingomonas; species Sphingomonas lycopersici. Next base: position 243,500 of record NZ_JANFAU010000001.1, read on the forward strand.
TCCAGTCGAGCAATTCGCGCTTCTCGGCGAGCGACAGCGGCCCGTCGATCGTGAACATGAACACGTCGGACAGCGGGGTGGAGATCGGCGCCATTCCGCCCTCCACGCCGCGCGGCATCTCCGCCATCACCCCGGAGAGGCGCTCGCCGACCTGCTGGCGCGCCCAATAGATGTCGGTGCCGTCGGTGAAGTCGATCGTGATGTCGGCGATCGCATATTTGGCGGTCGAGCGGAGCATCGCCTGATTGGGCAGCCCGAGCATCTCCTGCTCGAGCGGCGCGATCACCCGCGTCTCGACCTCCTCGGGGGTCATGCCCGGGGCCTTGAGGATGATCTTGACCTGGGTCTGCGCGATATTGGGATAGGCGTCGACCGGCAATGTCGCATAGGCCCAGGCGCCGAGCCCCGCGACGACCAGCGTCAGCGCCAGCACGAACAGCCGGTAGGACAGCGACCAGGCGACCAAAGCGCGGAACATCAGTCGTGCCCCGCGATCGACTTGAGCTCGCTCATCCCGGCGACCGCGATCTGCTCGCCCGCGCGCAGCCCGTCGCGGATCACGATCCGGCCGTCGGCGCGGTCGCCGGTCTGCACCGCGCGCACGGCGACGCTTTTGCCGGCGCGGACGAAGACGCTCGGCTTGCCCTTCACCTCGACCACCGCGCGCGCCGGCACCGCGATCGCACCCGCCGGCGCGGGGGCGAAGAGCGTCGCGGGCAGCGCCCGCCCCGATACCACCCCGGCGCCCGCCGGCACCCGCGCGCGCAGCGTCGCCGAGCGCGTCTCGGGATCGAGCGCGTGGCCGACGCTGGTCACCTCGCCCCGCACGTCGCCGGGCAGCCGCACCGTCATGCCGGGGCGGACCTGTCCCAGCAGCCGTTCGGGAAGCTGCGCGGTCAGTTCGTAGCGGCTGGTCGCGTCGATCACATAGGCCGAGGTCGCCTCACTGACCGGGCTGCCGGTCTGGATCGTCGCCTTGGTCACCTTGCCCGCGATCGGCGCGGTGAGCGTATAGCTGCCGCTCGCCGGCGCCCCGTTGACCAGCCGCACGGTGCGCCGCCGCTCGCTCAACTCGGCCTCCGCCTCGCGCAATGCGGCGCGCGCCTCGTCGGCGCGCGCGCCCGCGATCACGCCTTCGCGCGCAAGCTGCCCGAGCCGGCGATCGCTGGCGCGCGCCACCGCGACGCGCGCCGACGCCTGCTCGATCCCCGCCGCCAGCGTGATCATCTCGCGCGCGGCGATCACCGCGAGCGGCTGGCCCTGACGGACGCTATCGCCCTCCACCACCAGGGTCCGGGTGACGACGCCGGGGATCACCGCGGCGACCGCGACGCGCGCATTGGGCGGCGGCGCGAGCGTCGCCGGGACGGTGGCGATCGGCAGGTCGCTCACGCGCTCGACCGGGGCGAAGCGGATGCCGAGCCGCGTCATCTCCGCCGCCGACAGCGCCGACAGCCCCGCCGGCGCGGGCGCCGCCGCATTCCCCGCGCCGCTTTCGCCGCCCGAACAGGCGGAGAGGCTGCCGAGCAGCGCCAGCAACGCCAGATGCCGGTTGCGAGCCATGACCGTTTCCCCCGGATTTCGTGTCCTCGGGGCGCCGACTAGCTTCGCAAACTGTCAGAATCCTGTCAGAAAACCGCCAATGCGAATCCTGCTGGTGGAAGACGAGGCCGAACTGGCGGCGCGCGTGACGGCCAATCTGACGCGTCACGGCATGACGTGCGAATCGCTCGACAACGGCGAGGATGCGCTCGATTTCGCGAGCGACGGGTTCAGCGTGCTGGTGATCGACGTCGGATTGCCGGGGATGTCGGGGATCGAGCTGGTGCGGGCGTTGCGCGCGCGCGCAATCGCCACCCCGATCCTGATCCTCACCGCGCGCAGCAGCTGGAAGGAAAAGGTCGAGGGGCTCAACGCGGGCGCCGACGACTTCATCGTCAAGCCGGTGCGCACCGAGGAACTGGTCGCGCGGCTCCACGCGCTGGCGCGCCGCGCGGCGGGGCATAGCGCGACGCGCGTCGCCGCCGGCCGGGTCGCGATCGACACCGCCACCAGCGAGGCGTGGCTCGACGATACGCCGCTCGCGCTGACCGCCACCGAGTTCCGCCTGCTCCAACTGCTGCTCTACAGCGCCGGGCGGACGCTGACGCGGCAGAGCATCCTCGACAATCTCTATCAGCTCCACAGCGAGCGCGACGAAAATGCGATCGAAGTGCTCGTCGGCCGGCTGCGCCGCAAGATCGGGCGCGAGCATGTCGTCACGGTGCGCGGGCTCGGCTATCGGTTCGCGGCATGAGCGAGGGGTGGCGCAACAGCCTGCGTTTCCGGCTGATCGTCGGATCGGCGGTGGGGGTGATCCTGGCGGTGCTGCTCGCCGGCTTGTTCATCGGCAATCTCTACCGCGTCCACACCACCGATCGCTTTCAGAGCGAGCTGGATCACCACCTCGGCGAATTGCGCGCGCTGATCGCGATCGACGCGCAGGGCCGACCGCGCGTCACGCAGCCCTTGTCCGATCCGCAGTTCAACCTCGCGCGTTCCGGGCTCTACTGGCAGATCGACGGCAGCGGCGCGCGGCTGCGCTCCCCGTCGCTGGCCGGGGATCTCTCGATCGTCCCCGCGACCGACGACGGCTGGAAAAGCGGCCGCGTCGCGCGCGAGGCGGTGCGGATGCGCAGCATGCACACGCGCGTCGCGGGGCGCCCGCTTACCCTCAGCATCGCCTCGAGCCAGCAATTGCTCGACGAACAGGTCGCGCGCTTCCACAAGGATCTCATCCTGTCGATGACCGCAGTCGGGCTGCTTTTGCTCGCGGGGGCGGCGGCGCTGGTCCGTTTCGGGCTGACACCGGTGCGGCGGCTCGGCGAGGATGTGGCGCGCCTGCGCAATGGCGAGACCGAGCGGCTCGATCCGCACGTCCCCAGCGAATTCATGCCGATCGTCGGGCGGTTCAACGCCTTGCTCGACGGACAGGCGCAGCTCATCACCCGCGCGCGCACCGAATCCGGCAATCTGGCGCACAACCTGCGCACCCCGCTCGCGCTGATCATCGACGAGGCCGAGCAGCTCCGCCTGACGGGGAACGCCGGCGCCAGCGAATTCCTGCTCAAGCGCTGCGCGGTGATGCAGCGCCAGATCGACTATCATCTCGCGCGCGCCGCCGCCGCCGGGACGCGCGGCGCGGGCACGCTCACCGAGGTCCGCCCGCTGCTCGCGCAAATCGTCGAGGCGCTGCAGCGCCTCCACGCCGATCGCAAGATCGCGGTGGAGATCGCGGTGCCCGCCGGACTGCGCCTTCCGTGCGATCCCGGCGATCTCGCCGAGATCCTTTCCAACCTGATCGACAATGCCTTCAAATGGGCGAACCGGCGCATCACCATCACCGGCGCGCCCGACGGCATCGAGATCGGCGACGACGGCCCGGGCATCCCGGCCGATCAGCGCGAGGCGGTCCTGGCGGTGGGCAAAAGGCTGGATCCGGATACGCCCGGCACCGGGCTGGGCCTGGCCGCGGCCGCCGATCTGCTGCGTTTCTACGGCGGCCGGCTGTTGCTGCGCGACCGCGACGGCGGCGGTTTGCGCGCCGCGGCGCACTTCGCCCCATAGCAGCCTGATCACCGGCCACGGCACGAAGCTGGCGTCGAGCGCCCGAACGCGACACTATGCGCGCATGATCCGTCGCCCCAGTCTGGAGACCGTTATGATCCGTGCGTCGTTCGTCGCTGCGCTGGCGCTCAGCACTGTGGCGGCCTGCAACGCCCAGCCCACGACCGGGCCGCTGAGCGGCAAGGAATGGGCTGCGCTCGCCGCAGCCGCCAGGCCGGGCGGGATAATCGACCTCGGGGAGCGTCGCGTCACCTTCGCGCGCGTGAAGGGGCTGCACGACGTGACGATCAAGGGCGGGGTGTTCGGACCGGTGGTCCTCGATCAATGGCGCAATGTGACGTTTGATGGCACGCGGTTCGAAACGCCGCCCGCGGAGCGGGTGATGCACGGTTTCGCCGCGCCCTATGTCGACGCTTATTCCTCCGAGCGGTTGACGTTCAGGAACGCGACGTTCGTCGGCTATGTCGACGACGCCGGCAATCTCACCACCGGCGGGATCAACGGGCGCGGCGGCGCGGATATCACCGTGACCGGCTGTACTTTCCGCGAACTCGGCACCGTCGCGACCTTCATGCGCACCGTGGGGGTCGTCTTCACCCGCAACAGATTCGATACCGTGCGCGAAGGCGTGCGGCTCGTCGGCGCGAGCAAGGCAACGATCGCGCACAATCGCATGGGGCCGTTCAGGCCCGCAAAGGGCGATCACCCCGACGCGGTGCAGTTTTTCACCGCCGGCCTGACGCGCCCCGACGATCGCGCCGCGCACGACGTGCTGATCGAGGGCAATTTCATCGATCCGGGGCCGAACGCGCATGTGCAAGGCATCTTCATCGGCGACGAGGCGAAGCTTTACGCGAGCGGGCGGGGCTATGCGAACATCACCGTGCGCAACAACGTCCTGATCGGCACCGGCTGGCACGGCATCACCGTCGGCCCGCACGGCCCCGGCCTGACGATCGAGGGCAACCGGCTGCTGATCCGCCGCTCCAACGATGGGGTGACCGACAACTGGATCATGGTCGGCGACGGCGGCGGCGTCGTCCGCAATAATTATGCCGGCTCGATCAAGCTCGCCCGCGGGGTGACCGGCAAGGGCAACACGTCGGTCAAACGGCCGGCGCGCGCGACGGAGATCAGCGCTGCCGCCGCGCAGCTTGCGCCGGACGCCAACAGATAGACGGTCGATTACGGCGGAAAGACATTGGCGAAATATGCAAATAGCTGACTTTTACAGAGCGAATTGACTATTTGCGTATCGTTCGGCACGGATTGCAGCGAAATCACTCACCGATCTCGCAAGGAAGACGCATGCTCGATCCGCATATCGAAGGCTTGATGCGGGCAATGGCCGAAAGCGGCTTCCGCCTGCCGGACCCGTTCGAGGCGGGGGCGATGCGGATGATGCTTGATTCCCCGCTCCCCGCGCCCCCGGTCGAGATCGCCGCGGTGCGCGACATCACGATCTCCGGGCCGGCGGGGGCGATGCGCGCCAGGCTGTACCGCCCCGGCGAGGGACGATCGCCGCTGGTGATCCTGTTCCACGGCGGCGGCTGGGTGCATGGCACGCTCGACACCCACGACCGGCTGGCGCGCGGAATGGCGCGTGACGCCGATTGCGCCGTGCTCTCGGTGGACTATCGGCTCGCCCCCGAGCATCGCTTTCCCGCGGCGATCGACGATGCGGTGGCGGCGGCGCGCTGGGCGCGCGGCAATGCCGACGCGCTCGGCGTCGATCCCGCGCATTATGCGGTGGCCGGGGACAGCGCCGGGGGCAATCTGGCCGCCGCGGTGGCGCAGATCCTGGCCGGCACCGCGGACGCGCCGGCGCATCAATTGCTCTTCTATCCGGTGCTCGACGGGCGCTGCGCGAGCGCGTCCTTTGCGGTCGAGACGCCCGGCTTCCTCTCGCCGACGCAGATGCGCTGGTATTGGGACCAATATGCGCCGGGCGACGCGCGGCTCGATCACCGAGCCTCGCCCGCGCTGGCGCCGGTCGCGGCATCGCTCGCCCCCGCGACGATCGTCGTCGCCGGCAACGATCCGCTGCATGACGAAGGCGTGGCTTATGCCGAGGCGCTGAACGCAGCGGGGGTGCCGGTGACGCTCCACGATGCCGCCGGCGGGATTCACGGCTTCGTCAGCCTGTTCGGGATGATCCCGATCGCCGACGCGGCGCTGGCGGTCGGCACCGCGGCACTGCACACGGCGTTGCACCGCTAGAGCCGTTCACCAGGCGGTGAAGCCACCGTCGACGACGATCGACTGGCCGGTGACGAACCCCGATTGCGGCGACAGCAGCCACAGCACGGTATCGGCGATATCCTGCGGCCGGCCGAGCCGCCCCATCGGGGTCATCTGCGCGAGCTGTTCCATGTCGGCGCGATTGGCGGGATCGTCGGTGATCGCGGTATTGCCGATCCCGCCGGGGCAGACCGCATTCACCCTGATGCCCTGCCGCGCATAATCGAGCGCGACCGATCTGGTCAGCCCGACCACCCCCGCCTTCGACGCCGAATAGGCGGCCAGCCCCGGCCCGCTGACCACCCCCATGATCGACGCGGTATTGACGATCGTGCCGCCGCCGCCCTGCGCCAGCATCTGCGCGCATTCGTGCTTCAGGCACCACCACACGCCCTTGAGGTTGATCGCGATCGTGCGGTCCCAATCGGCCTCCGCCATATCGACGATCGCGGCGCCGCGCGGCGCGATCCCGGCGTTGTTGAACGCGCAGTCGAGCCGGCCATAAGCGTCGACCGCCGCCCTGACGATCCGTGCGACATCGTCGCCCGAGGCGATGTCGCCCGGAACGAACATCGCGCGTCCACCCGCCGCCTCGACCGCATGCGCGCTTTCCTCGCCCGCCTGCTCGGCGATATCGGCGAGCACGACGCGCGCGCCGGCCGCCGCCAGTGCCAGCGCGGTCTGCCGGCCGATCCCGGTCGCCGCTCCCGTCACCAACGCGACCTTGCTGTCGAAACCCTGAATCATCGTCCTACGGCGCTCCACGTCGCTATTTGCGTAGATTATTTGCAGATATTCTACGTAACAACATCATGTAAAGTGCAATCGCGTTAGCAATGCGAAATGCGCCGTCGCGCGCCGCCAACCTGACAAGAGCGGAACGACGGCTCGGATGTCCCGCCGGTGCGTTTCGACCACGATCGAACCGATTGGGAGCCCCGCTATGCCCGATTACGAACTCTATTACTGGTCGGTGCCGTTCCGCGGTCAATTCGTCCGCGCGGTTCTCGCTCATGCCGGAAAGACCTGGACCGAGCACGGCGACGACGCGATCGCGCGGTTGATGGAAGGAACGCCGGCGCAAATGCCGGTCCCCTTCATGGGGCCGCCGCTGCTCGTCGACACGAAGGCGGATTTCGCCATCGCCGAGATGCCGGCGATCATTCTCTATCTCGGTGAAACGCTCGATCTCATGCCCGCCACCCCGGCGCTGCGCGCGCTCACGATGAAGATCGTCAACGACGCCAACGACGTGATCGACGACATCACCCTCGACGGCGGTCGCCTGATGTGGACGCGCGAACGCTGGCGCGATTTCGTCCCGCGCCTGGAGAAATGGATGTCGCTGTGGGAGGAAACCGGCCGCCGGCATGGCCTGCAGGCGGAATCGGGCTTTCTGCTCGGCGGCGAGCTGCCGGGCGTCGCCGATGTCGTCACGGCCACCTTATGGTCGACCATGACCGACCGGTTCGAGGCGATCGGCGCGATCCTCGAGCAGACCGCGCCGATGACCGCCGCGCTGACCCGGCGGGTGGCCACGCTGCCGCCGCTCGCCCGCCTCGCCGCCAAAGCGCGCGAGGATTATGGCGACGCTTATTGCGGCGGCCAGATCGAGGCCTCGCTACGCAAGGTGCTGGGCACCTAGCCGATCCTCGACGAACCCGACGGCGCCGCGCGTCATAGCAATAACCATCTCAATTTGCGATTGATTCGCATTTGCAGATTGTGATAGCCGGCGCCGAAAGGACGATTATGCGAAACCAACCGATTCTGATCGCCGGCGGTGGATTGGCCAGCCTGTGCCTCGCGCATGGCCTGAAGCGCGCGGGGCTGCCGTTCGCGGTTTACCAGCCGGCCGATGCCGCGCGCGCGTACGATGCCGGATATCGTCTGCGTATCGATGCAGCCGGGCAGGAGGCGCTCGCGCGATGCCTGCCGATCGACCTGCTCTATTTGCTCTATCAAACCGCGTCGATCGCGGATTCCGACCCGTGGTCCGTCGATCCGAACCTGAAATCGCTGTCCGCCCGCGCGCCGGAGAAGCCGGACGGCATGGCAAAAGGGCTCTCCGACCTGTGCGTTTACCCCGAGACGCTGCGCCGGATCCTGCTTTGCGGCATCACCCCTCACGTCCGTCCCGGCTACGGGCTCTGCGCATATGAAGAAACCCCGGAGGGCATCGTCGCGCTCTTCGACAATAATGAGCGCGCGACCGGTCGCTTGCTGGTCGGTGCGGAGGGCGCGCTTTCCGCGATCGGCGATCCGGCGGCGCCCGCGCATACCGATACCCGCTACATCTGCGGCAAAGCGCCGGCGACCGCCGAGAATTGCCAGGCATTCGGGCGGCTGCTCTGCGCGGGCACGACGATCGTTATCGACGACGGCGTCGCCGCGCTGATCGACATTATGACCTTCCGCCGATCTTTCGGATCGATGGCTAGCGAGATTTCGGGCGACTGCCTGCTGCCCCCGGTCGCGGACCACGTCTATTGGGAAGTATATGGCCCTCGCCTGCGCGAAGAACTGAACGGGTCGACCGGCGCGATGGCCCGCGCGATCGCTTCGCTGACCCGCTATTGGGCGCCGCCCTTGCAGGCGATATTCGCGCGCAGCGATCAGCGCGACTGGCGGATCCGGACCGCAGCAACCCCGCCATCAGCGACGATCGACACGTCGGGCCGCATGACGCAGCTCGGCGCCCCGGTCGACGCGCCGCAGCCGTCCAGCGGCCTCGGCCTGCGGCTTGCGCTGCAAGATGCGGCGGACCTCGCCCATCGGCTGGCCGCGGCGGGCGATGACAATGATGCGACGATCCTTGCCGGCTATCGAGCCGCCGCACGCGAACGGTGGCGCAAGGCGACGCAGGTGCTCGAATCCGGTGACAGGCTGATCGCCGCGTGACACGCCCGCCCGGGCGCGTCTATCCCTCGCGTTCGGTAACCGCCGACAATCCTGCCGCCAGCGCGTCGAACACCGCCCGATAGCGTCCGCCGCGTCGCAAATCCTCGTGCATGACGATCCAGATCGGCAGCGGCAGATCGAGCGCGTCGGGCAGGATGCGCACCAATGCGGGATCGCGCCGCGCGACGGCGGTCTGGCAGATGCCGATGCCGAACCCGGCCTGGATCGCGGCGAACTGCGCCGCATCATTGTCGACGCGGAGCGCGAACATCGCGCGGTCGATCCCCGGCACATGCCGCATCGACGCGCGGATATAGGCGGTCTCGGTATCGAAACCGATGAGGTCGTGATGCTTCAGCTCGGCCGCGCTGGCGGGTATGCCGCGCAGCGCGAGATAGTCGCGATGCGCATGAAAGCCGAGCCGGACCGAACCGATCCTGCGCGCGACCAGCGCCTGCTGGGTCGGCTCGACCATGCGCACCGCGATATCGGCCCGGCGCTGAAGCAGGTCATCGACCTTGTCGGACAGCGCCAGCTCGATCGCCAGCGCTGGGTGGGCGCGGCGGAGGCGGGCGAGGATCGGCGGCAGGTGCATCACCCCGACCGCCTGACTGGCGCTGACGCGCACATTGCCCTCGATCGCATCCGCCTGGCCGGTTCCGGTCCGACGCAACGCGGCCGCCGCGGTCACCAGCGCCTCGGCATGCGGCTGGAGCACCAGCGCGCGGTCGGTGGGTGACAGGCCGCGCTGCGAGCGGACGAACAGCTCGCCGCCGATCGCATCTTCCAGCGCGCTGATATGTCGCGCGATGCTCGGCTGGGTCATGCCCAGGACGCGCGCGGCGCCGGACAAGGAGCCCTCGCGTAGCACCGCCGCGAAGCTGCGATAGACATCCCAACTCGGTTCGCCGTTCATCTATTTTCGTATAGCAGATCTTCGACTTTCATCAATTTTCGTAAAGCTCGCCGCGCGTCATCCTTGCCGCGTCAAGACAAGGAGACGGTGATGACCAGACAGACAGCACTCATTCTCGGCGCAACCGGCGGGATCGGCGGCGCAATGATGCGGCGGATGCTGGCGAGCGGCTGGCAGGTGAAGGCGCTCACCCGCGGTGCGTCGGCGAGACTGGCGGCGGGATGCGAGCCGATCGTCGGCGACGCGCTCGATCCGGCGGCAGTGGCGTCGGCCGCGCGCGGCGCCGATGTCATCGTTCATGCGGTGAACCCGCCGGGCTATCGCGACTGGGAAAAGCGGGTGCTGCCGATGCTCGACAATACGATCGGCGCGGCGCGGGCGAGCGGCGCGCGGATCGTGCTGCCGGGGACGGTCTATAATTACGGCCCGGATGTCTTTCCCCAGTTCGACGAGGATGCGCCGCAGCGGCCGGTCACCCGCAAGGGCGCGATCCGCGTCGAAATGGAACGGCGGCTCCGCGCCGCGTCGGACAATCGCGAGGTCACCGCGCTGATCCTGCGCGCCGGCGACTATTTCGGGCCGGGCGCGGCGAACAATTGGTTCGGCCAGGGGTTGATCGCGCCCGGTCGGCGGCCGGGGGTGATCCGCAACCCGGGCCGACACGGCATCGGGCATCAATGGGCCTATTTGCCCGATGTCGCGGAAACCATGACGCGGCTGCTGGCCGGCCCGTCGCTCCCCGATTTCGCCAATTTCCATATGGCGGGTCATTGGGATGCCAGCGGCACGCAGATGGTCGAGGCCATTGCGCGCGCGCTGGGATCGCCGAACGTGCCGATCCGGCCGCTGCCGTGGTGGCAGCTCCGCCTCGCCGCGCTGGTCGCGACGACGCCGCGCGAGCTCATGGAAATGCGCTATCTGTGGCACCAGCCGGTGCGGATGACCAATGCACGGTTGCTGGCGCAGCTTGGCGAGGAACCGCATACGCCGCTCGACCAAGCCGTGCGCGCGACGCTGGCGAGCCTCGGCTGCACCACCGAAAGCCGGGCTCAGCCGAGCCGGATCGACAGTTCGACATCGTCGGTGAACGGCATGGTGATATAGCCGTTCGCGACCGCGCCGACATGCGCGAGATAATCGGGGCAATAATCGGCATTGTCGGCGACGATCACCGCACCGGGACGGAGCCGGTTTTCGACCAGCTGCAGAATATCGCCATAGAGCGATTTGGCGCCGTCGAGCAGCAACAGATCGACATGTTCCGGGAGATCGGTCGCCAGCGTCGCGAGCGCATCGCCCTCCCGGAACTCGACCAGATCGGCCAGCCCGCCGGCCGCCAGATGGGCCTTGGCCCGCGCGATCTTCGACGGTTCGAACTCGCTGGTGATCAACCGGCCGCCGCCATTGTCGCGCAGCGCCGCCGCGAGATGCAGCGTCGACAGGCCGAACGACGTCCCGAATTCGACGATCGCGGTGGCGCGTGTCGCGCGCGCCAGCATGTAGAGCAGCCGGCCGGTTTCGCGCGAGACCGGCAGCGCAAAATCCTTCAGCTCGGCGTAAAGCGCGCGATAGTCGTCCTTGCTCCGCATCAGCCGGCGGCGCTCCTCGGCGGAGAGCGAGGCGAAGGCCGGGCTGGCAAAGGGCGAGGCCGCTTCCGCCTCGGCGAACAGACGATCGAGAAGAGGCGCGACGGGCGCGCCGACAAAGGTGGACATTGATTATCTCCGATAAGCGGGCAAATCCGCATTTGCCCGAACCGGAAAATACGAATAGTTCGTCGCATTTCCTATTCGCATTGGCCGGAGCCGCAACGATGCCTCGCCCAACCACCCGCGTTTCCTCGCGAAAACAGCCGCGGCAGGCGCGATCGACCGAGCTGGTTTCGGCGGTGCTCGACGCAGCTGTTCAGGTTTTGGCGGCCGAAGGCGCGGCGCGTTTCACCACCGCGCGGGTGGCCGAGCGCGCGGGGGTCAGCGTGGGATCGCTCTATCAATATTTCCCCAACAAGGCGTCGATCCTGTTCCGGCTGCAGAGCGACGAGTGGCGACGCACGACCGATCTGTTGCGGGGGATCCTGGAGGACAGGCGCGTCGCGCCGCTCGATCGGTTGCGGACGCTGGTGCATGCCTTCATCCGATCGGAATGCGAGGAGGCGCAGATCCGCGGCGCGCTCAACGACGCGGCGCCGCTCTATCGCGACGCCCCCGAGGCGATCGAAGTCCACGCCGCGAGCGCGGACATCTTCAGGGCCTTCACGCGCGAGGTCCTCCCCGACCTTGCCGAGGAAGCGCGATCGCGCACCAGCGATCTCGTCAAGACGACGCTCAGCGAGGTCGGCGGCAGTTTTTCCTCGGTATCGCGCACCCCCGCCGAGATCGAAAGCTATGCCGCGGCGCTCGCCGATATGCTGTGCGCCTATCTCGAGCGGCTCATGACGAGGGATCGCCTGTGATCGCCTGGCGGGTTCGCTCGACGGAGGTATAGATCCACGCGCGCGCGACGGCATCGCGCGCGCGGAACGCGGCGATTTGATCCGCGAGCTGGAGCGTCTGCGCGATCGAATCGCGTCCGGCCAGCAAGGCTTCGCGCGCATCGGGATCGATCTCGAAATGCCAGACCCGCGCATGATCCAGCGAGACGGTTTGCGCATCCAGATCGACCGTGAGATGCGGTGATGCCGCATCTTCGAGCGCCGCGGCGATCACCGCCACCACATCGCGATCGAGCAGCACGGGAACCACGCCATTGGCGATGCAATTGGCCTGGAAGATCGGGTTGAACGACGGTGCCACCACCGCACGGATGCCGAATTCCGCCAGCGCCCAGACGGCATGCTCGCGGCTCGACCCGCAGCCGAAATTCGCCCCGCTGACGAGGATCCGCGCGCCGGCATAGCGCGGCCGGTTGAGCACGAAATCGCGCTGCGGCTCGCGCGAGCCGATCGCGACATAGCGCCAGCCGGCGAACAGGCCGTCGGCCAGCCCCTTTTTCGACACGCTGCGCATCTCACGCGAGGGGATGATCGCATCGGTATCGACATTGTCGCGGAGCAGCGGCGCGGCGATCGCGGTGAGCGTGGTAAAGGGTTTCATCGGGCGGCCACCCGACGCGGATCGGCGATATGGCCGGCGATCGCCGAAGCGGCGACCGTTTCCGGCGACGCGAGATGCGTGCGCGTGCCGGGGCCCTGCCGGCTTTCGAAATTGCGATTGGTCGAGGAGACGACGCGCTCCTGCGGGCCGAAGCTCTCGCCGCCGGCAAAGAAGCACATCGAGCAGCCGGATTCGCGCCACTCGAAGCCGGCGGCGCGAAAAATCTCGTCCAGCCCCTCCGCCTCCGCGGCGCGTTTGACCTGCGTCGACCCGGGGACGCAGATCGCCTTCACCCCCGGCGCGACGTGCCGGCCGCGGAGCAAGGCGGCGGCGCGGCGCAGATCGCCGATGCGGCTGTTGGTGCACGATCCGATGAAGGCGGCGTCGATCGGCAGTTCGGCGAGCCGCATCCCCGGCGCCAGCCCCATATAATCGAGCGCCCGCGCCTGTCCCTCGGTGGTGCCCTGCCCCGCGCCCGGCGCCGGCACCGCGCCGTCGATCGCCACCACCTGCTGCGGGCTTGTGCCCCAGGTGATCATCGGCGCGACGTCCCGCGCATCGAATATGCGCTCGACATCGAAGCGGGCGTCATCGTCGCTGGCAAGCGACAGCCAATGCCCGGCCGCGGCCGCCCAATCCGCGCCGGTCGGGGCAAAGCGGCGCCCCTCGAGGAAATCGATCACCTTTTCGTCGGGCGCGATGATCGCGGTGAAGGCGGCGAATTCGGTCGCCATGTTGCACAAGGTCAGCCGTGCCTCGACATCGAGCGCGCGGACCGCGCTGCCGGCATATTCGACGACATGCCCCGCGCCGCCACCGACCCCGAAGCGGCCGAGCAGCGCCAGCGCCAGATCCTTGGCCGTCACCCCCGGCGCGAGTTCGCCGTCGATCCGGATTCTCATCCGCGGCGGACGGCGCACCCGCAACGTCGACGTCGCCAGCGCATGTTCCGCCTCGGTCGAGCCGATCCCCCAGGCGAGCGCGCCCAACGCGCCCTGCGAGCAGGTATGGCTATCCGGGCAGATCAGAGTCGCGCCCGGCAGCACGATGCCGAGTTCGGGCGACATCACATGGACGATGCCCTGCTGCGGATCGTCGAGATCGAACAGCCGGATCCCCGCCTTCCCCGCCGCCTCGCGTGTCGCAAGGATGAAGTCGGTGCCGGTCGGCATCAAGGTCCGGTCGGTGCGGCCGGGGCGCGTGTCGATGATATGGTCCATCACCGCGAACGCCTGATCGGGCGCCGCTACCGGCAACCCCCGCTCCTCCAGACCGCGCAGCGCGACGCCGCCGGTGCGCTCGTGGAGCAGGATCCGATCGATCAGGATCAGGTCGAGCCCGCCCGGCGTCCGGGTGACGCGATGCGCATCCCAGATCTTGTCGAAAATCGTCCGGCTCAACGCGCCACGCCCTCGCCCAACACCTCGCCATTATGCTGCCCGGGCAGCGGCAGGTCACGCTGCAGCCCCGGCTTGCGCCCGTCGATTTCGAGCGGCAGCGCAGGGAGCGACACCTTCCGCCCGTTTTCCAGCGTCACGTCGAGCAGCCCGCCCGCCGCGGTGAGATGCGGATCGTCGAACAGATCCTGCGGCCGGGTGATCGGCGCGAACGGCAGTCCGATCGCCTCCAGCTTCGCAACGATCGCGTCGCGCGGCATCCCGGCGAACATCGCGCGCAGCGGCGGCAGCACGCGATCGCGCTGACGCACGCGATCGTTATTGGCGGCGAGCCCCGCGTCGGCGGCGAAGTCGGCCAGGTCGAATTCGCCGCAGAACGCCTGCCATTGCGCGTCGCTCACCACGCCGACGAACAATTGCTCGTCGGGATCGGCAGTCTCGAATACGTCATAGACCGCCCAGGCCGAAATCCGCGCGGGCATCGGCGGCGCCGGGGTGCCGGTCACCGCGGCCTGCGCCATATGCTGGCCGACGAAGAAGGCGGTCGTCTCGAACAAGGAGCATTTCACCTCGCCGCCCGCGCCGGTGCGGTGCCGCCGCTCGAGCGCGGCGAGGATGCCGATCACTCCGAACATCCCCCCCGCGATATCGATCACCGACGCGCCCGCACGCAGCGGGCGCCCGGGCGGCCCGGTCATATAGGCGAGCCCGCCCATCATCTGCGCCACTTCGTCGAGCGCGGTGCGATGCCCGTAGGGGCCGGTCAGAAACCCCTTGGCGGTGCAATAGATCAGCCGCGGGTTGCTCTCGCGGAAGGTCTCCGGCCCGAGCCCGAGCTTGTCGAGCGCGCCGGGTCGGAAATTCTCGATCATCACATCGGCATCGTCGATCAGCCGGCGCGCCGCGGCCTTGCCCGCGTCCGATTTGAGATCGAGGCAGATGCTGCGCTTGTTGCGGTTGAACATCGGGAAATAGCCCGCGCCCGATCCGAGCAGCCGGCGCGTATGATCCCCGCCTTCGGGCTCCACCTTGACGACGTCGGCGCCGAGATCGCCGAGAATCAGCCCGATCGACGGACCCATGACCATATGAGTGAATTCAACTACTTTCAGGCCGGCCAGCGGCAACGCTTCCATCATCCCTGTTTCCCGGCTTACACGTCGACATGCCTCGACAACCTGTCGTCATTTGATATAGAAATAGGACAATAAGGCAAGCGGAGGTTTGATGGCGCCCGAGATATTGGTCAGCGAGGTCGGCCCGCGCGACGGGCTGCAGAGCATCAAGAACATCCTGCCGACCGACGTCAAAAAGGCGTGGATCGCGGCCGAAGCGGCGGCGGGGGTGCGCGAGATCGAGGTCGGCAGTTTCGTTCCGGCGAAGCTGTTGCCGCAACTCGCCGATACTGCCGAAATCGTCGCCTTTGCCAAGACGATTCCCGGTCTGACGGTGGCGGTGCTGGTGCCTAACCTGCGCGGCGCCGAGGCGGCGATCGCCGCCGGCGCGGACAAACTCACCCTGCCGCTGTCGGTTTCCGAGACGCACAGCCTCGCCAATCTGCGCCGCACCCACGAACAGGTGATCGACGAGGCCCGCGCGATCGCCAAACTGGTCGCCGCGCAGCCCGAAGACCGCCGGCCGCATTTCGAGGGCAGCCTGTCGACCGTGTTCGGCTGCACGCTCGAAGGCGCGATCCCGCTGGCGCAGATCCTGCGTCTCGCCGAGGCGCTGATGACCGCAGGCTGCGACGAGGTCGGGCTGTCCGACACGACCGGCTACGCCGATCCGAAAGCGGTGAAGGACATGGTCCGCGCGGTGCGCGGCGCGGTGGGGGATGCGGCGCTGACCGGCATCCATCTGCACAATACCCGCGGGCTCGGCCTCGCCAATGTGCTGGCGGCGCTCGATATGGGGCTGACGACGGTGGACGCCTCGCTGGGGGGGATCGGCGGCTGCCCGTTCGCGCCGGGGGCGAGCGGCAATATCGTCACCGAGGATCTGGTGTTCATGCTCCAAGCGATGGGGCTGAAGACCGGGATCGACCTGCCCCGGCTGCTCGAGGTGCGCAAGATCATCGCCGGCGCGCTCCCCGACGAGCCGCTCTATGGCTTCACCCCCGACGCCGGGCTGCCGCTCGGCTTCGTTCCCGAAATTCAGACACGCTCGATGGAGGCTGCGGCATGACGATCGGCACCCGAATGATTTGCGAAGAAAAGACCGCCCGGCAATTGTTCGAAGAAGTGATGGCCAATCCCGCCCGCGCCAAATTCGGCTTTGGCGAGAGACTGGCGATCGTCAATGTCGACTTCCAGAATGCCTATACGCGGATCGACGAATTCAAGACCGCTTACGAAACCGATCCGCGCCAGATCGACTATGCCAATATCATCTCGCGTCTTGCCCGCGCAAAGGGAATGCCCGTCATCTGGACGCATGTCGCCTATATGAATGACGCCAGCGATGCCGGGGTGTGGGGAACGCGCACCGACACCCCCGATTCGCTCCAGAACATCAAATATAATTCGCGCCGCCACGCCTTCGACGACCGCTGCGAAATCGATCACGAGCGCGACGCGATCTACACCAAACGGATGCCCTCGGCGTTTTTCGAGACGCCGCTGCAGAGCCTGCTGGTGTGGCACAAGGTCGATACCGTCGTGGTGACGGGCGGCTCGACCTCGGGCTGCGTCCGCGCGACCGCGGTGGACAGCCTCAGCCGCGGCTATCGCACGATCGTCCCGATCGAGACCTGCGCCGACAAGCATGAAAGCTATCACTTCGCCAATCTGACCGATCTCCAGCTCAAATATGCCGATGTCGAGCCGGTGCAGACGGTGATCGACTGGCTGGAGGCACGCTGATGCGCGAGGGAGAGAAGGATCCCGGGCTGTACGATTTCCGGCCGTATCGCGATCGCGCAAGGCTGGAATGGCCCGAGGGCAAGAAGGTCGCGGTGTGGGTGTCACCCAATCTCGAATTTTACGAGATCGACCCACCCGCCAACCCGCAGCGCAAGAGCTGGCCCAGGCCGCACCCCGACGTGGTCGGCTATGGCCACCGCGATTATGCCAATCGCATCGGGCATTGGCGGATGGCCGAGGTGATGGAAAAACACGGCTTCAAGGGATCGGTGTCGCTGTCGGTCGCCTTGTGCCAGCATCACCCCGATGTCGTCGCCAATGCCAATGCGCTCGGCTGGGAATTCTTCAGCCACGGCATCTACAACACCCGCTACAGCTACGGGATGGACGAGGCGCAGGAACGCGCGATCATCGAGGATTCGATCCGCACGGTGCGCGACGCCACCGGCCAGACGATCAAGGGCTGGCTCGCGCCGGCGCTGACCCACACCCCGCGCACGCTCGATCTGATCGCTGACTATGGCATGACCTATACCTGCGATCTCTATCATGACGACCAGCCGGGGCCGGTCCATGTGAAGCAGCGCCGGCTGGTATCGATGCCGTACAGCATCGAGGTGAACGATCATTACGGCTTCTTCGTCTACAATATGAGCCCGCGCGACTATGCCGATACGCTGATCCGGCAATATGATCGGCTGGCGGCGGAGGGGGAAACCTCCGGCACGGTGATGTGCATCCCGCTCCACAGCTATCTGATCGGCCAGCCGCACCGCATCGGTCCGTTCGAGGCGGTGCTGCGCCACATCGCCGCCGATGGACGCGCGTGGATCACCCGTTCGGGCGATATCGCCGATCATTTCCTCGCGACCGGCTATGACGCCGCGGTCGCCGACGCAGCCCGTTACGCAAAGGCCGACGCATGACGCTCGATCCCGCCTATCTCACCTATCCCAGGCGTCGCGCGGGGATGGATCACGATCTCTATCCCGCCGCACCAATGCCGTCGCGCAAACCGGTCAGCTGGCCGGGGGGCAAGCCCGTCGCGGTGACCCTGCTCGTCAACCTCGAATGGTTTCCGATCACGCCGGCCGACCAGCCGTTCCGCGCGCCGGGGCATATGGTGACGCCCTATCCCGACTATCGCCATTATACCGCGCGCGAATATGGCACGCGGGTCGGCTTCTACCGGTTGCTCGATGCCTTCGCCAAGGCCGGGGTGAAAGCGACGATCGCGGTCAATTCCGCGATCGCGGAGCGTTATCCCTCGATCATCGCCGACATCCTTGCCGGCGGGCATGAGATCATCGCGCATTCGACCGACATGAACGCAACGATCGCGGGCGGCCTTGCCGAAGCCGAGGAGCGCGCGCTGATCGCCGAAGCGCGCGACAGGCTGGCCGAAGCGATCGGCGCCGCGCCGCGCGGCTGGCAATCGATCGCCCGATCGCAGAGCTTCAACACGCCACGGCTGCTGGTCGAAGCGGGGTTCGACTATATGTGCGACTGGGTGAACGACGATCTGCCCTATCTCGCGACCACCCAAGCCGGGACGATCGTCAGCGTGCCGTTCAACCACGAATTGTCCGACCGGCAGATGATTGCGGTGCAGCAGCAGTCGATGGACAGCGTGGCGCAGCAGATCGACGACGCGCTGGCGTGGCTCAAGACGGAGAGCGCTTATTATCGCGCCGGCCGCGTGCTGCCGTTCACGCTGACGCCCTATATCACCGGCCTGCCCTATCGCATGGACGCGTTCGAGGCATTGCTCGGCCGGCTGGCGGGCGATGATACGACCTGGTTCGCGACCGCGAGCGAGCTGGTCGACGCGTGGCGCCCGCAGGCGGCCTGATCGACAAGGAAACGGCCCGGCCGGAATCGCTTCCGACCGGGCCGCCATTGCCCACCCCCCGGGGGAACAGATCGGTTCAGCTTGCCGCCGCCGCGGGCGGCTGGACGCGCGGATCGAGCATGATGCGCAGCACCCGCGCGAGCAACGCCTCCATCGCCTCCTGCCGTTCCTGCGCGGCCTCACCGTCGTAACGCACATCGCGCAGCGCCGACACCGGTTCGTCGCGCAACGCGGCGACCATCCGCTCGAGACGATCGATCCGGTCGTTCGACACCGACAATTCGATCAGCAGCGCAAGCGCGATATTGAGAACTTCCTCGGCCTCCGCATTGGCCAGGCTTTGCGGGCGCACGCCGCGCGCGGAGAGGATCAGCGCGGTGAGCGCCTCGGCGCTTGTCGTCGTCACGCCGGCTTCCTCGCGCTGATCGCATACCAGCGATTGCCGGCAAATCCCTGAACCGCCGCGAGATCATGCTCGACGATCTCATCCGCCGCGAAACCGGCGGCGCGCATGTCGGCGCGCAGATCGGCGGTGGCATAGGTGCTCCAATGGACTTCGCCATTGAAATGCGTGTCCCAGTCGCGCTCGACCTGGTGGACGATCGTCGGCTGGTCGCGGATCGCGACGTCCTGATGGATCACCACGCCGCCCGGGCGGACCAGCCGGCGCGCCTCGCGCATCATCGCGCGGCGCTTCGCCTCGCCGATCTCGTGCATCAGATTGTGCGAGACGACCAGATCGAAGCTGCCGTCCGCGAACGTCATCGCCGAGGCATCCATCTGGTGGAAATGCACCCCGACGCCGAGCGATTCGGCGCGTGCATGGGCATAACGCAGCATCGCCCCGCCGATATCGACCGCATGGACCTCGGCATCGGGATAATGCGCGGCATAAGCCGCCGAAGCCGCTCCCGCCGAGCAGCCGATGTCGAGGATGCGCTGCGGGCGGAGTCCGCCGAAACGCTCGTCGAGCAGCCTGATCACCACGCCGGCCTTGCTGTCGGCGCGGCCGATCCCCTGCCCGAAGGAGAAGACGTTGCCGCCGCATTCATAGAGCGCGCCGGCGACGACATCATCCTCGCCGCGATCCATCGCATAGCCACCGGGCTGCAGATGGATGTCGACATCGGCGACCTCCGCCGAGGGATCGTAATCGGGGTCGAGATTGAGGCTGCCCTTGCGATCGGGCGCGGTCACCAGCGCGCGCGCCGCGGCGCGCATGCGATCGAGATCGCGATAGATCGGTTCGCCGACCGAAACCCAGATCATCTCCTGCGCGGCGCGGTTGGCGGCGCTCCAACGGCGATAGCTCGGCGAGAGCAGGAAGGCGCGTTGCACCTCCTCGGGCGATTGCGGCGCGCGGCCATACGCCGCGATGAAGGCGGGCTGTGCCTCGCTCGCGAAAGCCTCGACGTTGCGCGGCCGCACCCGCGTGTTGAGCAGCCGCCGCAGCGCGACCACAGCCTCTTGCCGGCTACGCTGTTCGGCGCTGGTTTCGGGCAGCACGGCGTGCTGCAAATCGCGAACCTTCATCGCGGCTACCTCTCGAAAACTGATGAAGGCAGAAAAGCATAGCGGGTGGCGGACCGCAAGACATTTGATCTATCTTTGATACAAATCAACCCGCCTCGACCAGTTCGAGCAATTCGCCCGCCGGGCCGATGATCGTGCAGCTCCGCCGCCCGGCATAGATCGCGCCGCCGTGCCGCGCGGGCGGCGCGATCGCCAGCGCGGCGACGGGATCGAGCTGCTCAATCTCCAGCGTGACCAGCGCATTGCCGGGCGGCAGCATCATCGGATTGCCCGGGCGCGGGCCGGCGACCCGGCCCGGCCCGACGGGATAGCCGTCCAGCTCGAGCAGATTGCCGCGCTGGCGCATCCCGATCGCGCTGAGCTCGATCGTCTCGTCGGAGGAAAGCCGCTGCGCGCGCTGGATGATATCGACCTTGCTCTGCCGCACCGGGCGCTCGCGCAGCGCGAAATGATCCACATACCAGCGCAGCATCGCGCTGAAATCCTCCCCGGCGCAGACCGTGATGAACGTCCGCCCGACGAACCCGCTCGGCGGCGGCAGGATCGAGCTTTCGCGATCGCCGCTCTCCATCGTGAAATAGAGGCATTCGCCGCCCGGCCCGACCACCTGCATCGCGACGATCGACGGCATGAACTGCAAGGGACGCGGCGAACCGATGATCTCGAACGGCGATGTGGCGAGCCTGGCGGCGAGCGTGTGGACGTCGTCGACGATGATCTCGAACGCGGTCCAGCCGAACGAGGTGAGCGGGCGATAATCCGCCACCGCCGGCGCCTCGACCAGCCGGACGAACGTATCGGTCTCGCCCGCTGCGCGCATCGTGACGAAGCGCGCGCCGGCACTCCCCGGCCGGCCCCAGCTCGCCACCAGATCCGCGCCCAGCGCGCCACGCTCGACCGCCACGAAACCGAGATAATCGGCATAGCCGGCCTCGGCGGCGTCGAGATCGGGCACGCTCGCGGTGGTCGCGGCGATCCGCAGCAATTGCGGGTCGGTAAAGGTCGTCCAGTCGCTCATGCCCAATCCTCCCACCGGCGGGTCGCCGCGAAGGCTGGCCATGCCAGCTTTTTTGTTATATCTCTATATCAAATGAACCGTCGCTCAGAGCAAGTGCGCCGCCGAGCTCGGCGAGTTGAGATCGAGGCGGATCTGATAGCGATCGGATCGATATTGCGCGAGAATATGCTGCACCGGCACGCCATTGATGTCGAGTACGGTACGGCTGACGCGCAGGATCGGGGAGCCGATATCGACCTGCAGCATCGCCGACAGCGTCGCGTCGGCCAGCGTCGCCGAAATTGTCTGCCGCGCGGAGCCGATATGCACCCCGGCTTCCTCCAGCAGCGCCAGCATCGGGGTCGATTTGAGCTTGGCGCGCGTCATCTTCATGCCGAGCGCCGCCGGGATGTAGCTGACGAAATGGCCGACCGGCACGCCATCCAGCCCGCGCATACGGACAACGCGCAGCACCTTGCTGTTCACCGGGATCTCCAGCGCCTCGTCGATCGGCGGCCGTGCCGGGACGGTCTCCACCTCGAGCAGCTTCACCTTGGTGGCCCGGCCGAAGGTCAGCAGCGAATCGAGCGCCTGCTCGATATTGCCCTGGATCGGCTTGACCGGCGAGCGGAACACCACGGTCGTCCCCACGCGGCGCTTGCGCTCGACGAGATGGTTTTCCGCCAGCTCGTCCAACGCGCGCCGCGCGGTGATGCGCGACACGCCGAACTGCGCGGAAAGCTCCTGCTCGGTCGGCATGCGGGACCCGAAGGCACGCTCGCCGCTCGTGATCTCCTCGCGCAATTGCAGGAAGATCTGGTGATAGAGCGGCACCGCCTGGCCGCGGTCCACCGCGACGATTTCTTCGCTTTCACTTGGCAAGGAAAGTTCTCTCCCCTCTTTCGCGCACTTGCGATTGCGCGGTGATCCTTGCGGGCACGATTGGCAACAGGAAAGGTCTATCGAACATGCAATTCAAGCCATTTATTGACGCCGCCGAGGCCCGTGCGCTGATCGACGCCGGCGTTGCAGCCGCGCAAAGCGAGGGGCTGACGATGAGCCTCGCGGTGGTCGATGCGGCGGGATATCCGCTGGCGCTGCACCGGATGGACGGCGCGGGGCTGCTCACCGCGGAGGTCGCGCTGCGCAAGGCGCGCACCGCCGCGCTGCTCCGTGCGCCGAGCCGGGTGCTCGCCGAAAGGGTGGCGGGCGACCCCGCGCTGCTCGCGCTGACCGACTATCTGCCGATGGCCGGCGGCCTGCCCGCGACAGCCGAGGGCGGCGCGGTCGCCGGCGCGATCGGCATTTCGGGGGGCAATGCCGAGCAGGACGAACGGATCGGGAATGCGGCCCTCCTTGGATTGCGGCCCGCAGCTGGCTGAACCGATGCGGCGCGACACGGCGCCGCGCCTTTCAGTGCATCTCCTCCCCGCCCGACACGTTCATCGCCTCGCCGGTGATATAGCGCGCCTGCCCCGAGCACAGGAAAGCGCAGGCGTTGGCGGTGTCGCTCGGCTCGCCGACGCGGCCGAGCGGGATGCGCCCGCGCATCGCCGCCATATAATCGTCGAGCGTCTGCCCGCGCGCCTTGGCCATGAACTCATTCTGCCAGCCGCCCAGCCCGGTCGTGACATGATTGGGGCAGACCGCGTTGACGGTGATCTCCTCCGGCCCGAGCTCGATCGCCGCCGATCGGGTGAGGCCGACCAGCCCGTGCTTCGAGGCGATATAGGAGGAGGTGAGTGCCGACCCCGATTTCGAGCCGCGGCTGCCGATCGAGACGATCCGCCCGCGCCCCCAGCCGGCGTGAACCTCCTGCTTCAGCATCTGGCGCACCGCATATTTGGTTGCGAAAAAGGCGCCGCGCAGGTTCACGTTGAGCACCGTGTCCCACATCTCCTGCGTCGCATCGACCAGCGGGCCGAACAGATAGCCGACCCCCGCATTGTTGACGAGGATATCGAGCCGGCCGAACCGCTCGACCGCATAAGCGACCAGCGCCTCGACCTGCGCCTCCTCGCGCATGTCGGCCTGAAAGGTCGCGACCTCGGGATTGATCCGCCGGATGTCATCCGCCACCGCAGCCATCTCGTCGGTCGATCCGACGCCGTGCGCGGGCGCCATATCGCCCTCGACCCGGCCGAGATCGTGGATCACCAGCCTGACGCCGTCTTCGGCGAGCTTGCGCGCGATCGCCTCGCCCAGCCCGTTGCGCCGGCCCGCACCGGTGACGATCGCAACCTTGCCTTCGAGATCGGGATACATGGCCATCACTCCTATAATTCGATCGCCGCGCGATAGCCTTCGGCCGTGGCGGCAAGCGGAATGCGCGGTGCCTTGCAATCGCCGATCGTCCGCACTTCGATCCCGGCCGCACGCAGCGGCGCCGCCAGCGCGTCGTCGGGGATGCGCGCGGTGGCGTAAGTGAGGAACGAAACGTCGCGCAGCAGCGTCTCGGCGCCGCTGTAGATATTGGCGTAAGCGAGTTCGCCGTCCTCGATCTTCGGCGCCGGCAACGGGCGGACCGAGGTGATGATCTCCACCCCTTTGCGGTACAGCCGGTGGTAGACCCCCTGACGGACGACGAGCGATTCATCGCTGGCGATTCGCTCGCGCGGGGTGAGGATCGCGACCCGCTCGAACCGGCCGGCGAGAAATTCCGCCGCGTCATAGGTGAAGGCGCCGTGATCCTCGTCCCAGATCACTGCGGTGCCGGGGTTGCGCCCGGGATAAGCGGCAAGCTGACGGACCGCCTCGCGCAGATCGGGCACCAGCCCCTCCGCTTGCCACGCAGCCGGGAGGAAAGCGGGCCACGCCGGGGTCGCGCCGGTGGCGAGGATCACGACATCGGGCGTCAGCGCGACCAGCTCATCGAGCTCGACCCGCCGCCCGAGCCGGAAACGCACATCGTGGCGGCGCGCGGCGAGCTGCTGATAATCGTAGATGCTGCTCAGCCCCTCGCCGCCGGGCAGATCGGCGTGGAGCCGGGTCTTGCCTCCCGGTTCGTCGGACGCGCCGAACAGATGCACCTGATGTCCGCGCGCCGCGGCGACCCACGCCGCCTCCAGCCCGGCGATCCCCGCCCCCACCACCGCGACGCGGCGCGGGGTTGCCGCCGGATCGGGCTGCCAGTCGGCCTCGTCGGGCGCGCCGACCCGCGGGTTATTGTCGCACAACAGCCCACGGCCGGAGGTGATCATGTGCCAGCAGGTATTGCACGAGACGCAATAGCGGATTTCCGCCTCGCGCCCGTCGCGCGCCTTCGCCGGCCAGGCCGGGTCGGTGACGAGAGGACGCGCGAGCATCACCAGATCGGCGAGCCCGTCGCGGATGATCCGTTCGCCCTCATTGGGATCGGTTATGAGGCCGAGCGCGCCGAGCGGTACATCGGGCGCCGCCGCCCGCCCGAGGCGGTGGATCGTCTCGACATAGGGCGTGCGCGGCCCGTGATTGTCGGGGAGATGAGTGTAGAGCGTATCCGAATGGCTACCCCAGCAATAAGTGAGATAGTCCATCGCGCCCTCGGCATGGAGCCGCGCGGTGATCCGCGCCGCCTCCGCCTCGTCGATACCGCCCGCGATACCGTCCCACGCCGGCAGCTTGACGCCGATCAGGAAGCCGGTGCCGCACATCTCGCGGATGCCGCGCATCAATAGCCGCAGCAGCCGCGTCCGCCCCTCCAGATCGCCGCCGAACGCATCCTCGCGCCGGTTAGCGTGCGCGGAGAGGAATTGATGAAAGAGATGCCCGTGCCCGGCCGAAATCTCGACCCCGGCAAACCCCGCCCGGGCCAGCGCGGCGCAGCTTTCGACGAAGGCGTCGATCATCGCGTGGACATCGGCGGTGCTCATCGCCTCGGGCACCGTCCAGCTCAGGTCATCGGGCAGCGCGGAGGCGCCGCGCGCGTTGAGATTGCGGAAGCCGGCGCGGAAGCCGCGGCCGTTATCCTGCACCTGCCCGAGCATCAGCCCGCCCTCGCGCGCGACCGCCTCCGCCCAGCGCGCCAGCGCATCGGCGTTGACCCCCGACAGCACCTGCGGGCGGGTCGGCAGCGTCTGCCACGGCAGCATCGCCATAGGCTCGCTGACCAGCATCGCCGCGCCGCCGCGCGCGCGATTGACGTAATATGCGATCAGCCGGTCGGTGACGCGCCCGTCGACGCAATAATGCGTCGAGGTGGAGGCGTGAACGATGCGGTTGCGCAACGCGCGCCCGCCGACCCGCACGGGGGAAAAGAGATGCGGATAGGCGGTCACGCTCAATCCGGATCGTGGAAACGCATGACGCGGCGAATGAACCCGTTGTTCCACGCCGCGCGCTCGGCCTCGACCGCCGCGCTCGGCTGATAGGCCTCGATATCGGCGCGGGCGATGCTGCCCTTTTCCTCGAGCAGCCGCTCGATCGTATCCTGCCGCTCGCGCAGCGCGGATACTTCCGCCATCAGCTCGAGCAGGAAGGTCATGATCTGGTCGGTCGCGGGATCGTCGAAAAAGCGCGATCGCTTGCCCTTGCTCACCCGCGGGAGCTTCACATCGACCTGCTTCGCGTCCGCCATCGCTGCCGCCTTCAAGAAAAAAGACGGAGCGGGGAGATTGGCGCTCCCCGCTCCGCCAGTGTGCCTATGGTTAGAAGTTGTAGCGCACCCGCGCCATCCACGTCCCCGGATTGTTGAGATACGGATAGATCAGGAACGAGGTCTTATAGGTCGAATTGAAGCAGTTGCTGCATTCGACCCCGACCGACCAGCCGGCATCCGAGGCAAGCGTCAGCCCGCCGTTGAACAGGCTGTGCGCCGGCTGGAACCCGGCCTTGTCGTTCGAGGTCGAGACCCAGGTGCCACTGATGTAATTCCAGTTCGCGCTCGGCTGCAGCGAATAGCCGCCGCCGAGATCGAAGCTGTAATTGGCGCCGAGCGTCGAGGTGAAACGCGGCGCGCGCGTCGGCTGCCCGATGCCGCCGGTCGGCGTGACGATGCCGGTGTTGCAGTTATTGGCGAAATTGCCCGCCAGGCAGCGCGCGATCTGATCCTTGGTGGCCTGGTTGAGATTGGTGTAGCGTGCGTGCTGGAGGCCGAAGTTCCAGAACAGATTGAAGTTGCGAACCGGCGTGAGGTTGATTTCGCCCTCTAGCCCATAATTCTCCATATCCGCCACGTTGCGCGTCAGATAAGTGATCGTGTTGGTGAGCGGGTTATAGCCGCCGCCCGGAAGCTGGGCATCATAATCCATGAAGTAGAAGCCGGTCAGGTTGACCCGCAGCTTGCGATCGAAGAATTCCGAACGGATGCCGCCTTCATATGACCAGATCGTTTCCTTGGTGAAGGCCACTGCGCCCGACGCATAATAAGCGCGCGAATTCCAGCCGCCGGACTTGAAACCCTTGGTCACCGAGCCGAACACCATCACGTCGGGCGTGATCTTGTAGTTGAGCGCGAAACGCGGGGTCCAGACCTTCGAGCGAAGCTCGGTCGGAATGCCCGCGTTGAGCACGTCCTGCGTGTCGAACGGCTGGTTGATCGCCGAAGACCGCGCGAGCGGGCTTCTGTTCGGCGTGAAGGTGATCGTCTTGTCCTCGTCGGTATAGCGGATACCGGCGGTGAAGGTCAGCTTCGGGGTGAGGTGAAGGTCGCCCTGGAAGTAGCCGGCATAGGCCTCGGTATTGTTGCGCATCACGCGATCGCCACTCACCGTCGGATTGCCGCTCAGCGGCACCGAGATATTGGCGAAGTTCGTCCAGTTGCGCTCGTTGACGTAATAGAAGCCGCCGACATAGCTCAGGAAACCGTTGAAGGTCGTACCGGTGACCTTGATTTCCTGGCTGAACTGTTTGCTCCAGCTGTCATTGACCAGCGGCGTCGAGGTGCCGCGCGCGCCGGAGATGAAGTCCACCCCGTCGAACACCACGCTGGCGCTGCTCAGCCCGGCGAAGCTGTCGCTCATATATTTCTGGCGCAGATAGGAATAGCCGGTGATGATGTTGATCGCCGCATTGTCGCCGACATCGATCTGCAGGTTCGAGCTGACCAGCGCCGACCGCGCGACATTGCCAAGCGCGATATCAGCGAGCCCCGCCGAGACCAGCCCGGTGCCGAGCCCGCGATCGTTGCGGAACGGGGTATAGCTGACGCGCTCGCCGGTCTTGGCATCGCGGAAATTGGGCAAATTGGCGACCGAGGAATAGGTATAGCTCCCCGCCAGATCCCAGGTCACCGTATCCGACGGAAGCGCGCGTAGCGCACCGCGCACGCCCCAGCTTTCCTCGCCGTTGAGCTTCTGCCCGGTCACGCGATCGTTCACATAGCCGTCCGCGCGCGTGTAATAGCCGCTCACTTTGGTCAGCAGCTTCTCGTTGAGCGGCAGATCGATCGAGGCGCGGATCTGCGCGCGGTTATAGCGGCCGTACCCCGCATCCATATAGCCGGTGATATGATCGCTCGGCTTGCGCAGGATGACGTTGATCGCGCCGCCGGTGGTGTTGCGGCCGAACAAAGTGCCCTGCGGCCCGCGCAATACTTCGAGCCGCTCGATATCGAAGAACGAGAAGTTGTTGGCACCCTGGCGCGAAATATAGATGTCGTCGACATAAGTCCCGACCGGCGGATCGAAGGTCGAGATCGACTCGGTATTGGCCAGGCCACGCAACGAATAGGTGTTCGCGGTACCCAGCGCGGTATTGTTGTGGCCAATCAGGTTCGGCACGTAATTGACCAGATCGAGCGTGTTGTTGATCTGGCGCAGCTTGATGTCGTCGCTGGTCATGGCGGTGACGGCGAGCGGTACTTCCTGCAGGCGCTCTGCACGACGCTGCGCGGTCACGACGATATCGGTGCTCGCGACGTTTTCCTCGGCGGCCGGCGCGGGCGCGGTCTGCGCCACTGCCGCGGTGGAGGAGAGCAATACCGCCCCCACGAAAATACCAGCCTTGCGTGAGTTCAGAACCATGACCGTCTCCCTGAGTTCGTTAGAGTCCCGGGGGGTGTTCCCCTCCGCGGCGCAAACAACGGCCCCAATTCACAGCACCGCTATTTGTTATATCCTTATATCAAATCAGCTGCGTGTAAACCGCTTTTTGCACGCCGCGTCGCGGGGCATCGCCGCGAGGAATTCGCGTATCGGCATGATCCATTCGGCGGGGCGGTCGAGCACCATGCCGGGGCCGCCGGGCAATTCGGCGTAGGACCAGTCGGGCCGCGCGGCACGCAGCCGCGCGCCGGATTCGAACAGGGGATCGGTCCGGCTCGCCACGATCATCGTCGGGCAGGCGATCCGCGGCACGTCCCGCTCGAAATCGTGGCGCGGGATCACCGAATGGCCGTGTTCCTTCCACGGGCCGTGCGCGAAATAGGTGACGACCGCGATGTGCACCGTCTCGTCGCTCCAGTCGGCGTCGCCGACGCGGCGCACCCACGCCCAGCGGTCAGCAAAGTGGCTGCCGTCGGGCGCGATCTGCTGATCGTCGGCGAACCGCCCGACGCGCGCCTCGCGCTCGGCGGCGTCCAGCAACGGCGCATTGTCGAGCACCAGCCCGGCGACCAGCTCGGGACGCTCCGCCGCGAGATGCCCCGCCGCCAGCCCACCGCCGCGATGGCCGATCACCACCGCCGGGCCGATCCGCAATTGTTCGATCAGCGCGCCGGTCGCGGCGGCATAAACCTCGATCCCCGGCCGCGCTGGCGGATCGGACATGCCATGCGCGGGCAGATCGAGCGCGATCGCGCGATAGCCGGATCGCGCGAGCATCGGCAGCACATGGCGAAACTGGATCGACGCCCAGGGCGCCTGATGCACCAGCACGACCGGCGCGCCCTCGCCCAGGCTGCGATAATGAAGCTGCCCCTCGGGCCCGTCGACATAGCCGCGGCGCTCGCCGGGCAGCGCGGTAAGGATCGGCAACGTCATCGCCGCACCTCGAGCGGGATCATATGATCGCCGAGCAACCGACCGAAGGTCATCGCCGGGGTGACCATCATCCCGCCGCACGCGGCCTTGCCCATCGTCTGGCTGGAGCCGAGGATTTCGCCGGCGGCATAGAGATTGGCGATCGGCGTGCCGTCGGGGCGGATGACGCGCAGCTCGTCGTCCACCGCCAGCCCGATCGCGCTCGATACCGCGCTCGCCTGCAGCCGGATCGCGTGGAACGGCGCTTCGGCGATCGGCAGCGGGTGATGCTCGCGCCCGAAGAAATCCTTCCCGGTCTCGACGCCGTAATTGAACCCGGCGACCGACCGGGCGAGCCCCTCGGCGTCGATCCCGGCGCGTTGCGCGAGATCGGCGAGCGTATCCGCGGTCACAAACGCCGGCCCGCCCGCCGCGAACGCCGCGATCACCTGGTCGCGCGTCCAGCCCTCGACGATCGACGGGGCTTCGGTCAGCATACGATGATCGAGGATGATCCAGTAACGCTGGCCGGGCTGGTGGAACAGCGCCATCTCGCGCGCATCGACGCTGTCGATATCCTCGCGCACGAAGCGCTGCCCGGCGACATTGACGTAGATCTCCCACGGCTGGCGCCGCTCGGGGAAATGCTCGATGCGCCCCACCGCGCGCGCGGGAAAGTTGTCGCTGTTGAACAAGGTGCCGAAATTGCAGAACAGGTTTTCGGCCCCGCGCGCATAGCCGCCCAGCGACTCGCCAAGCGCCAGCCCTGCCCCGCGCGACCAAGGCCAGGGCGCGGCATTGTAATGCGGCACGCCGTTGCGCGCGGCGAAGACCTCGGCATCGCCGGCATAGCCACCGCAGGTCAGCAGCACCGCCTGTGCACGGATATCGTGCGCCACGCCATCCGGCCCACGCACGATCGCGCCGGTCACCGCGCCCGCATCGTCAGTGGTCAGCGCGGTCACCGCATGATTGAGCCGCACCGTAATCGCGCGGTCACGCGCCAATTGCTCGACGATCGGGACGAGCACGTTCTTGACGCTGATCCCGCCCTCGCGCCCCCAATAATAGCGCGGCACGCGATAGGGCTCATGCCCGAAACCGGTGACCGGATGCTCGGGCAACGGCTCGAACCCCTCGTCCATCAGCCAGTCGAAGGTCGCAGCGGCATGATCGACCGCGCGGCGCACCAGCCCGGGGTTGGCGGTGCCGCGGCTGATCCGCATCACATCCTCGAAATGCAGGTCGGCGCTATCCTCGATCCCGCGCGCGCGCTGGAGCCGCGTGCCCGCCGCACTCATCTGCCCCGTCGCCACCCAGAGCGAGCCGCCGAGCCGATCGGCGTGATCGACCAACAGAACACGCGCGCCGCGCCGCGCGGCGAAGATCGCGGCCGGCAGCCCGGCCGATCCGCCGCCGACGATCAGCAGATCGATATCGTCATCCTGTCGCACCTGCTCCGCAGCGTCCACGCGTGCTCCCCATCCCGATCGCTCGGCCGAAATCAAATGTACTATTTATATATCAAATCATCCGCGCGTCGCGAAATCAAGCGCGGTGATCGCGGCGCAGCCCGCCTCAGGCGGTCGCGAGCTCGGCCTGCCCCGCCGCGCGCGGCGCTTCATCCCTCAGCGTCTCGGCCATATCGGCGGCTAGCGCGCGATAATGTTTGAGGCCGAGGCAGACGAATAACAGGGTCGGAAGGCCGATGATCACCACGAACCCGCTCAGCGCCACGCCGATCGCCTTAGGCGTGCCCATCCAGTCGGTCGCCGCGCCGATCAACGGCGGCCCGAGCAGCGGGCCGACCAACGTGATCACGGTGTTGAAGATCGCCACCGAACGGCTGCGCATCTCGCCCGGGGTGATCATCTGCAACGCCGCCGGACCGCCGGCGGTGGCGGCGGATTTGCCGATGAAGGCGATGAACATCGCCACCACCGCCCATTGCGCCGAGGGCATGATCGGATAGAGCGCGCTCGCCGGCACGGTGATGAACAGGCCGAGGATCAGCACGCGCATCGCGCTATCCTCCTTGCCTTTGCCCAAGGCGTTGCTCGCCCACAGCGCCAGCGCGGTGCCGATCGGGCCGGCGGTGAAATAGAACAGCCCCGTCACCGCGCCGATTTCCGCGACGTTCCAGCCATAGACGCGCTGGAACAGCGGCACGTTCCACAAGGTCAACGTGCTCATCGCGAAGTTGCACGTCGCGCCCAGCGTCACCACGCCGAACCCGCGCCAACGCTGGAGCATGTAGCGCAGCGCGCTCGCCTGCGGCCCCTGTTGCGGCGCGAGCCGCTCGGTGCGCGCCGGCTCGCGCACCGTCAACATCAGCAGCGCGAACAGCAGCCCCGGAATGCCGACGAGGAAGAAGGCGAGCTGCCACGGCTCGAAACTGCCCAGCCCGAACAAGTGCATCGGCCCGCTGTCGTGCAGGGCCGAGACGAGATAGCCGCCGAGCAAGAACGCCAGCCCCGCGCCGAGATACGGCCCGGCCATATAAAGACTGATCGCCCGCGCACGCTCCTTGCGGTTGAAATAATCGCTGATCATCGAGACCGAGCAGGGGCTGACCACCGCCTCGCCCAACCCCAGCCCGAAGCGGAAGAAGAGCAGCGGGAGGAAGCTCATCGCAAAGCCGCTCATCGTCGTCATCATGCACCAGATGACGATGCCGGCGACGAGCAGCCATTTGCGGCTCGTGCGATCGGCGAGCAGCCCGAGCGGGATCGTCACCAGCACGTTGAACGTCGAAAAGGCCGGCCCCATCAACAGCCCGACCTGAAAGTCGCTCAGGTCCATCGCCTTTTTGATCGGCTCGACCAGCAGCGACAAGATGTAGCGATCGAAATAGGAAAGAACGAAGACCAGCAGCAGCAGGACGACGACATACCAACGGTATAATGCTCCCGTGCGCTGTTCCACCGGCGTCCCTTCTTCCCGTAAATATTTGTTATATTGAGATACTATAGCGGCAAACTGCTGCCGAAGACGTACCAGCCGCCCTTGCCGTGCCGCGGCCGGCCGGGCTCGTCCCAGCCGAAGGCGTGGTGGCGATCGGGATAGGCGTTCACGTCGGGCAGGATCTGCGCGAAGCTGCGCGCGCGATCGAACCCGGCCGTCTCCATCAACGCGATCGGATCCTGCGCGCGAAAGGCGGTGTAGAAGGGCTCGTTGTTATTGTCGGTATCCCAGTTCCAGAAATAATCTTCCCAGGCATCGACCAGCCCGGTCGCGGGCAATTCCTGATGCACCATCATCCCGCCGGGGCGCAGCAGCCGGCGGCATTCCGCGAGCACCTTGCGCGTCGCCTTCACCGGGATCTCGTGGAAGAAGAAGCTCGAGACGATCAGATCGAAATACCCGTCGGGGAAATCCAGCGCTTCGGCATTCTGCTGGCTGAAATGAACCTTTATCCCCTCATGTTCGGCGACCGCATGACCCCAACGCAGCAACGGCGCGGCGAGATCGACGCCATAGGCCTCCACGCCGGGAAACGCCTCGACATAAGGAATCAGATTCTTGCCCGACGAGGTGCCGAGATCGAGGATCCGCAGCGGGCGGAAATCGGGCCGCTCATGCTTGATCCAGCGGCTGATCACCCGCGCCACCCCGCCCCAGCTGCGGTGGCTCATCGTCGCCGAAAAGACCCGTGCGCCGAGGCTGACGACGGCGCCCTGCGCAACATCGTCCTCGACCCATTCACTGTGGAAGCACCCCGGGGTGAGATGCACGTCGAGCGTGGTGAGATAGCGCGGCATCTCCAGCGCCGGATCGAGCCGCAGCGAGCCGCCGGCCGGGTTGCGCGCCGCCGCCTCGCGCGAAACCTCGATCATCTCGGGCAGCGCGCGTTCGATGCTGTCCTGCACCGAGAGGAAGCACATCTCCTGCGCGTTATAGCGTAGCGTGGAATAGAAACGATAGGACGCCTCGCGCTTCATCGCGCGCTCGATCGCCAGCGCATCGTCGAGCGCCTCGCCCTTCGCCGCGCGCTGCGGCTTCACGCGCGCGTCGAAATTGCGCTTGAGCGTCTCGGGCATGTCCTGGATCGCGAAGCGGCGCAGCGCGCTGCAGAAACGCTGGCGTCCGCGCTCCTCCAGCGTCGGCCGGGCGAGCGCCTCGATATCGGGGATCACCGAATTGCGTCGATCCAGCGGCGCGTTGGAAGCCATGTCACATCCCTCCTGCCGGCACCTGCCGTCAGCGTCCCGTTGCAACCTTTCGTTCCCTCGCCCTCTGGACAACAGGCGCTTAAGGCTGTTGAATAGTCTTATATCTAGTACAAATGAGATTGCAAGGGAGGCCGGCGAGAGGGATGAAGCGGGTGTTGATAGCGGGGGCCGGGCCGGTCGGCCTGACGGCGGCGCTGTTGCTGCTGCGGCGCGGCATTGCGTTCACGCTGCTCGAACAGGCGGAGGCGCTGCCCGACGATCTGCGCGCCTCGACCTTCCACCCGCCGACGCTCGACATGCTCGCCCGGCTCGGGGTGGCGGACGCGCTGATCGCGAAGGGGCTGGTCAGCCCGACGTGGCAGATTCGCATGCATCCCAGCGGCGAGCGCGCAATATTCGATCTCGCCGCGATCGGCGATGCCACCGCGCATCCCTATCGCCTGCAATGCAAGCAATCGGTGCTGTGTCGCATCCTGCTCGATGAGGTCCGCGCGCAGGGCGGCGACGTGCGGATGGGCATGGCGGTCGAGGATGTCGCGCAGGACGACGATGGCGTGTCGGTCATCGCGCGCGACGCAGCCGGGGGATTGCATCGCTTCGACGGCAGCTTCCTGATCGCCGCGGACGGTGCGCGCAGCGTGGTGCGCGGCAAGCTCGACCTTGCGTTCGAGGGCAAGACCTATCCCGAGACGACGATTCTCGCGACGACGCGCTTCCCGTTCCACGATCACCTGCCGGCGCTGTCGAACGTCAATTACGTGTGGAAGGAAAACGGCACCTTCAGCCTGTTGCGGCTGCCCGATCTGTGGCGCTGCAGCCTTTATCCCGATGGCGACGAGACGATCGAGGATGCGCTGGAGCCCGCCAGCATCGCGCGCAAATTGCAGGAGATCGCGCCCAATCCGGGCGGCCACGTGGTCGATGAGATTCGCCCCTATCGCATTCATATGCGGATCGTGGACGATTATCGCCACGGCCGCATCCTGCTTGCCGGCGACGCCGCGCACGTCAATTCGCCCTCGGGCGGGATGGGGATGAACGGCGGGATTCACGACGCGCACGAGCTGGTCGCGACGCTTGCCGCGGTGCTCGACGGCCGACCGATCGCGCATCTCGATCGCTATACGCGCCGCCGGCGCCCGATCGCGCTGCAGGAGATATTGACCCAGGCCGACCGCAACCGCGCGCGAATGCAGGAGCGCGATCCGGCGAAGCGCCGCGCGATGCTCGCCGCGCTCCAGCGCACCGCCGGCGATCCGGCCGAGGCGCGCGCGCATCTGCTCCGCACCTCGATGATCGACGGCCTGCGCAAGGCCGCCGAAATCGCATGACCCCCGCGACCTATGATTATGGCCGCGCGGGGGTGATCGGGATCGGCACGCCGCAGGCCAACCCCACGGTCGAGGCGGAGATGCGCGTGCTGATGCCCCCCGCGGTGCTGGTCGCAGTCACGCGGCTGACCAGCACCGCGGACCAGTCGATCGATCGGCTGCGCGATTATCTCACACATCTCGATCGCGCGCTGGCGCAATTCGATACGCTGCGCCCCGCGGCTTATGGCTTCGCCTGCACCGGTTCCTCCTATCTGATCGATCGCGACCGCGAGCGCGCATTGATCGAGCGGCTGGAGGCACGGTTCGGCTATCCGATCATCACCGCCACCGATGCGATCCACGCCGAATTGCAGCGATCGGGCGCGACGCGCATAGCGCTCGCCTCACCTTATCCGCCCGCTTTGGCCGATGCCGCCGCACTTTTCTGGCGCGCGCGCGGCTATGACGTCGCCGAGGTCCGGCGCATCGAGACCGGCAGTGCAGACACACGGAGTATCTATGCGCTGGGCAGCGCCGAAGCGCGCCCGATCGCGACCGCGCTTGCCGCGCGCGATGTCGACGCGGTGCTGCTGAGCGGGACCGGCATGCCCTCGCTCGCCCTGCTCGCCGATCCGCCGCCGGGCGCCCCGCTGCTTTCCTCGAACCTGTGCCTCGCGCGCAGCCTGTGCCGTCAGCTCGGGCTGGCGGAACCCGATCCGATCGACTGGCACCCGCGTCTCGCCGCGGCGCTCACCCCATCCAACGAAGGACATTCCCCGCAATGACTATTCACGCGACAGCGATCATCGATGCCGAGCGCATCGCCGGCACCGGCAGGCCGATCGAGGTGGTCGACCCGTCGACCGAGGCGGTGATCGCCGAGGTCGCGGAGGCGGACGACGCGCTGGTCGACCGCGCGGTCGCCTCCGCCCGCGCCGCGTTCGAGCGCGGCGAGTGGAGCCGCGCCAGCGTCGAGCAACGTCAGGCGGTGCTGCGCGCCTGCGCCGATGCGATCGACGCCGCGGCGGACCGCATCGCCGATGTGGAATGCGCCAATACCGGCATCCCCTACGCGCAGGTCCGCAACGGCCAGGTGGTGCGCGCGGCGGGCAATTTCCGCTTCTTCGCCGATTATATCGGCCAGATGACCGCGGAGCTCTATGAGCAGGATCCGCAATATCTCACTTATGTGCGGCGCGAGCCGGTCGGCGTCGCCGCGCTGATCTCGCCGTGGAATTCGCCGCTCGCGCTCGGCTCGATGAAGGTCGCCTCGGCGATCGCGTTCGGCAACAGCTGCGTGCTCAAGCCCGCGGAACAAGATCCGCTCGGGCTGACGATGCTGATCGAGGCGATCCAAAGCGCGGGGCTGCCCGGCGGGGTGGTCAATCTCGTCAACGGCTTCGGCGCAAGCGTCGGCGACCGGCTGGTGCGTCATCCCGACGTGGATTGCGTCTCGTTCACCGGCGGCACGCGCACCGGCAGGATCATCATGTCGGCCGCGGGCGCCAATCTGAAGCCGTCGGTCATGGAATTGGGCGGTAAATCGGCCAATATCATCTTCGACGATGCCGATTTCGAGGCGGCGCTGGACGGCGCGCTGATCGGCATCTTCAGCAACAACGGCCAGCAATGCCTCGCCGGATCACGCGTGCTGGTGCAGCGCCGGATCTACAAGCAATTCGTCGAGGCGTTCGTCGAGCGCACGCGCAAGGTGCGGGTGGGCGATCCGCGCGACGCCGCGACCGAGATCGGCCCGCTCGCGACGCGCCAGCATTATGCGCATGTGATGAGCTTCGTCCCCGCGATCGGCGATAGCGGCGCGCGGATCCTCGCCGGCGGCGGCCGTGCGCCGGGGTTCGAGCGCGGTTTCTACTTCCAGCCGACGATCGCCGAGGTCGAGTCCAACGCGCACCGCTTGTGCCAGGAGGAGATTTTCGGCCCGTTCGCCGCGATCATGCCGTTCGACAGCGACGAGGACGCCTATCGCATCGCCAATGAATCGCGCTTCGGGCTGGTCGGCTATGCCTGGTCGCGCGACATCGCGCGGGTGATGGAGGCGCAGGAACGGATCTCGGCCGGCACGATCTGGTGCAACACCCCGATGTTCCGCGATTTGCGCGCGCCGTTCGGCGGTTTTCGCGAATCCGGGGTCGGCGCCGAGGGCGGGCGCGCGGCGGAAACATTCTACACGCGCCAGAAAGCGGTGAGCATCCCGCGCCGCCCGCTCAATCTGCGCAAGCTGGGGGCCTGAACCATGTCGACCGACCTGCACGAAGAGCTGACCGATTATCTCGACGCCTATTTCGCGGCGTGGAATCGCTATGACGTGCCCGCGATGCGCGCCTTGTGGGACGAGAGCGAGGAAAAGGCGCTCTATCTCGCCGAGGAATGCGAGCCGCATATCGGCTGGGAGGCGATCCTCGGCTATTGGGGCGTCGATCGCTCCAAGGCCGAACGGCTGCTGACATGGCGCGATCTCCATGCGGTACAGGCCGGCGCGGATGTCGCGATCGTTTTCTTCCACGCCAATTGGAGCACCTATCTGCCCGGCAACCGGCTCTATCCCAAGCCGTTCGGTGGCCCGGTGCGGATCAGCATGACATTGCGGCGGACGGCCGAGGGCTGGCGCGCGATCCATTATGTCGAATGCCCGCTTGCGTCGCTGATCCAGCTGCGCAAGGCGCATGAGGACGCCGTCGACCCCGCGCTCTACGCGCGGCTCGCGGCGAAGGGGATCACCTATTGAAGGATTCATCGATGAGCACGGACATCCAGAATATTTCCGTCACGACGATCGACGGCAAACCGGCATCGCTCGCCGATTATGCCGGATCGGTCGCGCTGGTCGTCAATGTCGCGTCGAAATGCGGGCTCACCCCGCAATATGACGGGCTCGAAAAGCTTTATCGCACCTATCAGGACAAGGGCCTCGTCGTCCTCGGCTTTCCGGCCAACAATTTCCTCGCGCAGGAACCGGGCAGCGAGGAGGAGATCCTTCAATTCTGCACCACCAGCTATGACGTGACCTTCCCGATGTTCGCCAAGATCAGCGTCGCGGGCGAGGATCGCCATCCGCTCTATGCGGCACTGGTCTCGGCGCGACCGGCGCGCACCGGCGGCGCGGCGATGCGCGAGCGGTTGGCGTCGAAGGACATCCCGATCTACCCCGAGCCGGAAGTGCTTTGGAATTTCGAGAAGTTCCTCGTCGGCAAGAACGGCGAGGTGCTCGCCCGCTTCAGCCCCGACACCGCGCCCGAGGATCCCGCGCTCACCGCCGCGATCGAAAGCGCGCTGGCGGCATAACGCGATCGGGGAGGCGTGAATCGCCTCCCCACCCTTTTCAGAACGCCAGCCTGATCCCGGCGTTGCCCTTGACGCTATAGCTCTTGCCGAAATCGTTGATCGCTGTGTTGGCCGAGGCTTCGCCGAACAAAGTCAGCCGATTACCGATCAGCGCGCTGCCGCCGACGCCCAGCTCGCCCCACAAACGGTGGTTCTCGCGCCGGATCGGCGTCCCCGCCACATCGGCCACCGTCCCGTCGAGCCATTCGTAGCTGAGGTTGGCGATGCCGTAGAGATAGCGCCCGGCGTCCTGCCGCTCGACCGACAGCCCCCAGCGACTCTTGAGGCTGCCGCCGAGATGTGACGAGACCGCCGCGCCATGCGGGTCGGAGAAGCGGTCGAAGGTGACATGCTGATAGACCATCTGGATCTGCGGTGTGACCGACAGCTTGGCCCCCACCGGCGCGCGCTTGCCGACCTCCAGGCTATAGGTCTGGCCGAACCCGTGCTTGCCGTCGGCGAGCGTGCCGAGCACCGCCGAGCGCAGCCTGCTGTCGAACCACGTCGCCTGCGCGCGGCCGTCGATGTAGAAGCCCTTCGGCCCGAACCAGGTCAGCGTCGCCCCCGCGCTATAGCCCTTGGTCTTGATGCTACCGCCGCCATAGACCGAGGCGATGCTCGCATTGGCCTCGCCATAGCCGCCGAGCACGCCGAGCACGAGGCTCGCGCCGTCGCCGCGTTCGCTCAGCACATGATCGGCGCCGAGCTCCATCTTCCAGCTGTCGACATTGACGTCGGCAAGGCTGGTCGAGACGGTCGCATTGGGGCGCGAGCGGCCCGCCTGCATCCGGCCCCAGATCCCCGACGGCTTGCCGCTCTCGGTCGCCGCCCATTGCCGGTTGCCGGTGCGCTGCTGCATCGTCCCGACATCGGTGAGCGCCAGCAGCGTCTGGCCATAAGCCTCATAGACCGGCACCCCCGGCTGGTAGAGCGGCACCTGCGGCTGTTCCGGCGCGACGAGCAGCGTCGAGCGCAGATACCAGTCGCCGTCGGTCGGGGTGGCGACCCCGCCCTTGTAGAGCCGATAGCCATAGGCGCCGGCGATCACCGCCTGTTCGCCGCCGATCGCATAATCGCCGTGGAGCAGGAAGGTGCCGTCCGACGCCCCGGTCACGTCGACGATCTTGATCCCCTCGACCGTCTGCGCGCCGAGCCCGCCGCGGTTGACGAGATCGATCGTCGTGCGCCCGGCGGTCGCGCCGGTGATGAGCCGGTCGGTCTGAGAGGCGTCGCCGCCGAGCACGGTCTCGATCTCCAGCCGGCCGCCCGCGCCGGTATAGCTCGCCGCGGTCAGCGTGCCGAACCCGTCGCGGCCCGGCGCGACGATGCCGAGGTTGGTGACCCCACCGACCGATCCGGTGCCTTCGAGCCGCGCGCCGCTGGCGACGTTGACCGTGCCGCCCAGCGTCCCGGTGACCGCGAGCGTCCCCGCCGCGATCGTGGTCGCGCCGGTGTAGCCGCCGCCATTGCCGGTCAGCAGCAAGGTGCCGGCGCCGGTCTTGGCCAGCGCGCCGCTGCCGGAAAGCGGGCCGGCAAGCGTGAGCGTGGTGGCGTTCGCGGTCGCGATCGTCCCAGCTCCCGCGACAGTGACCGCGCGGTTGCTGGCGAAGGTCGCGCTGGTCGCCAGCGCGCCGCCGTCGAAGCGCAGGCCCCCGCTCGCCGCGCCGAGGCTGGCGTCACGCGCGATCTGCAGCGTGCCGCCGTTGATCGCGGTGCCGCCGGTGTAGCTGTTGGTGCCGGTGAGGACGAGCGTGCCCGCGTCGGTCTTGACCAATTGCGCATCGCCCGCGAGCGCCGCGTTGATCGTCGCAACGAACCCGGCCCCGGCTGAACTCCCGTCACCGACGCGGACCACCGATTGCGGCGCGGTCAGCGTGATCGGGTCGCCGTTGATCGTGTAGCCGCTGGCGGCGAACTGCATCCCCGCGGCGGTCACCGCGCCGAGGCTGTTGTCGACCGTCACCGTCCCGGCGCTGCCGCCGAACACCGCGAACGCGCCGTCGCTATAGGCCGCATTCACCACGCCATTGGCGTCGGTCCAATTGTCGTTGCCGGTGCCGTTCTGCCACGCGCCCGACCCGCCGTTGATCACGCCGTTGCCCTTCGGGCCGGATGCACCGTCCCAGAAATTGAGCGACAGCCCGGCGAAATTGATGAGATTGACCTGTCCGGCGACCGACGTCTGCACCGCGACATTGCTCCCGCCCGGCATGCTGCCGAGCGTCAGGCCGTTGTCGGTGAGCGTGCCGCCATAGTTGATCAGGCGATAGACGCCGGCCCCGAAATCGCCCCCCGCCGGGGTGGACACATTGAGCGTGCCGTCGAGCACGAGATTGCCCCCGACATTGACGAGATCGTTGAGCGCGCCGCCCGACACATTGGCCTGGCCGAGCTCATAAGCGAGCGTCGCGCTCTGGCTGATGAGCAGATCGCCGTTGATCGTGAGCGTGCCCACGCCGCCGACGCCGGGCGCCAGCGTGCCGCGCAGGTTCACATTGCCGCCGATCGTCCCGGTGCCGCCCAGCGTGGCGAGCTGGTCGATGGTCACCGGCCCGGTCGCCGCGCGATAATCGCCGGTCACGAACAGCGCCCCCTGCACCGCCTCGATGCCGCCGGTCTGGCTGCCCGTGCCGCCGAGCACCAGGGTGCCCGCGCCGAGCTTGCCGATCAGACCCGCGCCGGTGAGATTGCCGGTGAGCGTGAGCGTCGTGCCCGCATCGACCGAGAACACGCCCTGCCCGGCGAGATCGACCGCGCGCGCCGAGGTCAGATCCGCGGTGGTGTTGAGCGTGCCGCCGTTGAACGAGAGCCCGCCCGTCGCCGCGCCGAGATTGGCGTCGCGGGAAATCCGCAATGTGCCGCCGTTGATCGCGGTGCCCCCGGTGTAGCTGTTGGTGCCGAGGAGCTCGAGCCGGCCGACGTCCGTCTTGACCAGCTGGGTGCTGCCGGTGATCTCCGACGTGATGATCACGCTATAGCCGAGCCCGGCGCTGGTGCCGTCGCCGACGCGGATCACCGACTGCGGCCCGGTCAACGTCAGCGCATCGCCCTGGATGCGATAATTCGTCGTCGCGAACTGGAGCCCCGCGGCGGTGACCGTGCCGAGGCTGTTGTCGATCGTGACCAGCCCCCCGGTGCCGGCGAAGATCGCGAACGCGCCATTGTCATAGCCGGCGTTCACCGCCCCGGTCGCCTCCGTCCAGCTATTGTCGAGCGCGGTCCGCCACATCCCGCTGCCGCCGTCGACCATATTGTTGAGCTTGTTCGCCCCGGCGCTGCCGTCCCAGAAGTTGAGCAGCGCGCCGCCGGTGTTGACCAGATTGACCTGCCCCGCGATCGACGTCTGGACAGTGAGCGCCGGCCCTGTGGGCATCGTGCCCAGTGCGAGGCCATTGTCGGTCAGCGTGCCGGCATAGTTGAACACGCGATAGAGGCCGATATCGAAGCTGCCCCCGGCCGGGACCGTGACATTGAGCGTGCCGTCGACCGTCAAATTGCCGCCGACATTGACCAGATCATTGAGCGGACCGCCCACCGTGTTCCGCGCGCCGAACTCATAAGCGAGCGTCGACCCCGCGGCGAGCGAGAGGTTGCCGTTGATCGTCAGCGTCCCCGGGCTGTTGCCCGGCGCCAAGGTGGCGCCGTCGCGCATGTCGACGCTGCCGCCGATAACGCCGCTGCCCGCAAGCGTCGCGCCCGCGAAGACCGTGGTCAGCCCGGTCGCCGCCGACTGATCGCCATTGATGCGCAGCGTTCCCGCGTTGACCAGCGTCTGCCCGGCGTAGCTGTTGCCCGCGGTCAGCGTCAGCACGCCCGGGCCGTTCTGCACCACCGACCCCGTTCCCGAGATCAGGCCGGAAAATCCGATATCGTCGGAATGGAAAAATACCAGTGAACCGTTGTTCGCGACGTCCCCGACGATCGAGCCGGCGGTTCCCCCGTTGCCGAGTTGCAGAACGCCCGCCGCGATCGTCGTGCCACCGGTGTAGCTGTTCGCACCGGTCAAGGTCAGCACGCCCTCGCCGTCCTTGATCAGCGCGCCCGCCCCGGTGAAGCGGGGAGCGATGCCGATGCTATAGCCATTCGTGTCGATGACGCCGCCATTTGCCCCGAGGGCGATGTCGCGCGCGTCGAAGCCGGTGAAGAAAGTGCCATTGTTGCGCGTGGCGCGAACCAGCCCGCCGTCGATCGCAAATGTAACCGTCCCCCGACCGGCGCCGACCTGACTGGTCTCCAGAACCCCGCGATTGGCCGCCGTACCGTTCAGGGCAAGACTGCCGCTGGCGCCCGTGGCGACACCGAGTAGCAAGCCACCTTCGGCGTGCACCAGCCCGCCATCCTCGATCGTCAGCGCGCCATTTCCCTGGTTGCCGACGGTCATGTTGTAGCGGGTGACCTGCCAGTTCGATCCCGGACCGGTCACGACGACGCTGCCATCGGCATTGGCGCCGATATAACCCTGATCGCTGGTGACGCTTGCGCTGTCCTCGATGCGCAAGGTGCCGCTGCCGAAGCTGCCGATCGTCAATTGCGCGGCGCTGATCCAGGACGTGCCGGGACCGGTGACGACGACATCGCCGTGCGCACTTGCGCCGACGACCGCATCCTGGCTCGAAACCAGCGCGCCGTCCGCGATGCGCAACGCGCCGGTCTCCCAAAGGCCGACGTTGAGCCGGCCGGCGATTTGCCAGGCGGACCCCGTTCCGGTGACCAGCGCCTGACCGGCACTGTCTTGGCCGATGACGGCGCCGTCGCTCATTATCTTGCCGCCATCGGCGATCGTCAGCTCGCCCGTTCCACCCGAACCGACCGACAAGCCACCGACGGTCCAGGTCGATGCGCCGCCGCTGGCGTTGCGGCCGGTGACCGTAAGCCGGGCCTGATCGCCGATGCCGCCGCCGATCCAGCCGTTGACGCTGCTCATCGTGCCGCCGTCGCCGAGCCGCAACTCGCCAGCCCTGACGTAGAGATCGCCCGCGACGCTATCGGCACCGGTCAGCACGAGCGTGCCGAGGTCGCGTTTCTCGAGATCGCCGTCGCTGGTCAGCGCCGATGCGATCGTCGCGGTATAGCCGGCGCCGGCCAGCGTACCGTCACCGACCCGGATCACCGATTGCGGCGCGGTCAGCGTGATCGCGTCGCCGGTCAGGATATAGCCGTCGCTGGCGAACTGCAGGCCCGAGGCGGTGACCGCGCCGCCGCCGCCATCGACCGTCACCGTGCCGGGCGCGGCCGAGAAGATCGCGAAGGCGCCGTCGTAATAGGCGGTATTCAACGTGCCGTCGGCGAGCGTCCAGTTATCGCTGCCCGCGCCGCTCCGCCAGATGCCGGAGCCGCCGCTGACGATGCCGTCGCCACCCGCGCCGCCGCCGTCCCAGAAATTGACGTCCACGCCCGCGATGTTGACGAGGTTGACCTGATGGGCGATCGAGGTCTGCACCTGCACGATCGCGTCCGCCGGCATCGTGCCGACCGCAAGCCCCTGATCGTTCAGCGTGCCGCCGTAACTGATCACGCGATAGAGGCCGACGTCGAAATTGCCGCCGGGGGTGGCGGTGACGTCGATCGTACCGGCCAGCGTCAGATTGCCGCCGACGACGGTGAGATCGTTGAGCGGGCCGCCGACGACATCGGAATGGCCGAATTCATAATCGAGCAAAGACCCGCTGGAGAGCGCAAGATCGCCCGCGATCGTCAGCGTGCCCGGGCTGTTGCCGGGCGCCAGCGTGCCGCCGCTGGCGATCGTCACATTGCCGCCGATCGTCCCGGCGCCGCCGAGCCGGCCGCCGCTCTGCACATTGACGAGGCTGGCGGCGCTGCCGAGCGTGCCGTTGACGCGCAGCGCACCGCCCGAGACGATCGTCGTGCCGGTGAACAACGCGCTGTTGCCGGTGAGATTGGTGTCGCCCGC
This sequence comes from Sphingomonas lycopersici, assembly GCF_026130605.1. GTDB lineage: Bacteria > Pseudomonadota > Alphaproteobacteria > Sphingomonadales > Sphingomonadaceae > Sphingomonas > Sphingomonas lycopersici. Next base: position 287,511 of record NZ_JANFAU010000001.1, read on the forward strand.
GACCTGGTTGATCGCCCCCGCGCCCGAGATCGCGGCGCCGAAAATATAATCGGTGTCGGTGTGGTTGAAATTGATCCGCGAGGTCGCGCTGCCCAAAGCGAGCGACGGCGCGGTGAACGCCCCCGCCGCCGCGGCAGCCTGCCCTTCGCCGCCGCCGATATTGAGGATGCCCGTCGCGGTGCCGACATCGGCGAGGACGAGAGAGCCGGCGACGTTCACCGCGCCGCCGTCGCTGAGGGTGAGCGCGCCGGTGCCGGCGCCGCTGCCGATCACCAGATCGCCGCTCGTGCGGAAACGCGAATTGGCGCCGGAAACGGTGAGCGTCGCCGGCAGCGCCGCCGAGACCGTCCCGAAGGTCGCGTTGGTGAAGGTCGCCGCGCCGCCCTGATCGAGCATGAAGCGGCCATTGGTCATCAGCAGCGCATCGCTGCTCGTCCAGTTCGATCCCGCGCCGGTGATCGAAATGTCGAGGAGGCGGGTGGTGCCGTTCTGCGCATTGCCCGCCGCTGTGCCGACCGTGCTGGCCGCCGCGGTGTGCAGCGCGCCGCCGCCGCTGATCGTCACGGCGCCGCCGGTGTTGGCGGCGGCGGCAAGCGTCAGGCCACCCGTCATATCAGCCTGCGAGCCGGTGCCGTCGATCGTGAACCGCGCTGTGCCGAGCTGGGTTCGCAGCGACATGCCGCCGGCGGTGAGATCGAGATGGCCGCCGTTGGTGATGTTGACGGCCACGACCCGGCCATTGTTTCCCGCGACGTTCATCGCGGCAGTACCGAACGCGGAACCCTGTCCGTCGACGGCGAGCGCGGTATTGCCCGAGCTCAGCGTCGTCGGGCCGCCGGAGGTCATCTTGGCGCCCCCGTTGACGAGAAGCTGCCCCGCGGAAAGCGTCGTTCCGCCGCGGTAGGTGACGATGGCCCTGTTCGTAACGAGAAGCCCGCCCGAGCCGTTGACGGTCGTCGCGCCGTTATAATCGCTGCTACCGGTCAGGGTGAGCAACCCGGCGCCGCTCGTGGTGAGAGCGCCGCCGCCACGGATCTGGCCCGTATAGGTATAAGCGGCCGAATTGCCGAAGATCAGCAGGCCGTCGTCTTGCACATCACCCAGGATCGATCCGTTAACGCGCAGCGTGCCGGCCGCGATCGTCGTGCCGCCGACGTAGGTATTGTCGCCGCTCAGGATGAGCGTGCCGGCGCCCGATTTGAGCAAAGCTCCCCCGCCCAGAAGCGGCTGTGTCAGCGTGAGGCTCGCACCGGGGGTGACCTCGATCCCGGCGCCGTTCGCCGCCCAGTTGATCGATCGTGCGATATTGCCGTTGCCGGTCCATTGGAGCGCGCCGCCGGAGATCGTGAACGCGCCGGTGCCGAGCGCGGTCTCGGACCCGATCGACAGCTTGCCAGCGGTGATCGTCGTACCGCCGCTATGATTATTCCCCACCAGCGTGGTGGTGCCCGATCCACTCTGAAGGACCGAGATGGCGCCGTTGATATTTCCGACGGACAGGTTACTGTTCTGCTGGAAGATCAGCGCGCCGCTGCCGATAATAGCGGGGATTGCCCCGCCGACGGTGCCCGCGTCGAACAGGAGCGTGCCCTGCTGGAGCTCCCAGACGCTCGTCGGCAGACCACTGGCATTGCCCGTCAGCATCCAGGTGCTCGTGCCGACCTTCACGAAGCGATTGAAATTCCGATACTGCCCCGCCGCGCCAACCAGCGACATATCGAAGCTCGAATCGACGTTCCCGCCGAGCTGCAACGATTGGGCGAAGCCGGCCGATGCGTTGGCGATCACGAGCCCGGTGATGCTCGATCCCGCCTGCAATTCGAGCAGGGTAAGCTGGGCCTGGCTGAGATCCATCGCCACCGCGCCGCCGGCACCGGCGCGGATGATGCCGCCGTTCACGATGTTGACCGGCAGCGTCGTCCCCTGGATCGCCACCGCGCCATTGCCACCCTCGATCAGCCCATAGTTGACGATCGGGACGCTGAGCGTCTTCAGCGCGATGCCCGCGCCGCCCAGCGCGCCGCCGCTACCGTCGCCGCCGCGCACGATGCCCGTCGCATTGTTGGTGAAGCTCTGCACCCCGCTGACGCCGACGCCGATAAAGGCGCCCGCGCCACCGGCCACCCCCAGCCCGGCGCCGCCCTGGATCGTGCCGTTATTGACCACGCTGGCGTTGCCGCTGACCTGCATCCCGAGGCCGCCGCTGAGCCCGCCCACGCCCGAGCTGCCGCCGGTGATCGTGCCGTTGTTGATCAAATTGCCGTTGTTCTGGATATTGGCGCCGAGCGCCCTGGTGCTGGTGCCGTTGCTGCCGCTTCCCCCGGTGATCGTGGCGTAATTGGTAATCGTCGTCGTGATGCCGCCGGGGCTGGCGGTGGTCAGCCCGGCCTGGCCGGTAAAGTTGATCGGGTCGTCATTGCCGTGAATCGTGCCGTACAGCGTCACGAGGCCGGCGGGCGCGATCCCGTTGGTCGAAAAGCCGGCGGTATCGATGATCAGCGTCTTGGTGCTGGCGGGCAGCGCGCCGGTGATCGCGATATCGGCGGTCAAGGTGATCGTCGAGCTGAGATCGCCGTCCGCATTCGCGTCGAGGATCGCTTGGCGCAATTCGGCATCGGTGCCGGCGGGATAACCCCTGGCCCAGGCCGTCGAAGGAAAAACGCCCGCGAGCACCAGCGCCATCCCGCCGACCCCGGTCAGCAGCCCGCGCCTGCGCGCGATCGGGCGGGAGACGGACGCGTGCCGACGATGCGCTTGTTTCACGCTGTTCATCTCTCGATTCCCTTCAACGAAAACGGTCGGAAAAACGTCGATCGAAGAGGAAGCGCCACGGGCTCGAAAACCCGCGCTGCCGAGAGGCGCACGCCACCGTCCACATCCACACGCCCCCTTCCGGCAACCCCTTGCTCGTGCGGACGAATCCGCCGGCCTTGCGCCGCACCGCCGCCAGCGGTTCGCCCCCGGCCGCAATGGCGCCGAAAGATTAACCGAATGTTGAATTTCCGTGTAATACGCCCGCGAAGTGGCGGAAAAATAACCTATTCTTCCTATCGCCGCGCGCTAGTTGCCGGAGCGGCGATCGAACAGATCGGATAGCCGACAGGTCAGGATCGACGGTTGCGCCAATTGTCCGCTGCCGTACCGCGCCCATTGCGCGTCCCACAGCGTCTTCAGCGCCTCGACCCGTGCCGGATAGCGCGCGGCGAGATCAATGCTTTCGGAGAAATCCGTGTCGAGATCGAACAGCTCCCAGCGATCATTCGCATAAGGCTGGTCACAATCGTGGATCGCGACCGCGCGCCACTTGCCGCTGGTGATCGCGCGATTGCCGCGCAGTTCGAAATATTGCACCTGCCGCCCGGGCGCGCTGCCGCTCGCCACCGTGGGCAGGAACGAGCGCCCCGCGACCGCAATCTGTGCGACGCCGTCGACGTGTCGGTCGAACGCGGCGCCCGCCGCCTCCAGCAGCGTCGGCGCGATATCGACGACATCGACAAACTGGCGCCGGATCGCGCCGGGATCGCGCACCCCCCGCGGCCAGTGGAAGATCATCGGCGTGCGCGTGCCTCCCGAATAGGGCCATAATTTGTAGCGCCGCAGCGGGGTATCGCTGGCAAAGGCCCAGGGGCGCGGATATTCCGCCTGTGTCTTGGCGGTGCCGAGCTCGTCGATCCGCGCGCGTTGCGCCGCGGGGGAGAGCGTGTTGGGACGATAGAGGCCGTCGAAGAACCCCGTCTGGCCCGCCTCCGACGCGGCGCCATTGTCAGACAGGAGCACGATGACGGTATCGTCCATCAGCCCCTTGTCGCGCAGCACCTGCAGCACGCGGCCGATCTGCCGGTCGCAATGTTCGATGAACCCGGCATAGACCGCCATATAGCGCGCGAAGACCGCTTTCTCGTCCTCCGACAGGCTCGCCCAGGCGCGATCGCGCGGCGCGCGCGGCGGCAGGCGGGTATCCGCCGGGATGATCTCGAGCCGCTTCATCCGCGCGAACCGCTCCTCGCGGATCGCGTCCCACCCCTTGGCGTAGATCGCGTCATAGGGCGCCGAAAACTCGCGCGCGACCTGGATCGGCGAATGCGCGGTCCCGAAGGCGAGGTTCATGAAGAAGGGCTTGCCGCCCGCCGTCGCGACATGCCGCTCGATCAGCGCGATCGCTTTGTCCGCGAGATCGGCGGACAAATGATAATCTTCGGGGAAATCGGGTGTAAGATAATGATCATTCTCGACCAGCTCGGGGCGATATTGATCGGTCCAGCCGCGCGGGAAACCGTAGAAATAGTCGAAGCCGCGCTGGCGCGGCCAGCTGGTGCGCGGCGCGTCCTTGCCCAGCTCGGCCATCGGGATCAGATGCCATTTGCCGACCGCCCAGGTGGCATAGCCGCGCCGCTGCAACACCTGCGCGATCGTCTGCGCATTGCCGGGCAGCCGGAACAATCGCGTCATCGCTGGATCGTTAGGGGTGACCGCGGCGACATCGGGCACATCGGGCATGTTGACCGTGTGACAATTGCGCCCGGTGAGCAGCGACGCGCGCGTCGCCGCGCATACCGCCTTGGTATCGAAATGGACGTAGCGCAGCCCGCCTTGCGCCAGACCGTCGATCGCCGGGGTGCGGATCTCCGCGCCGAAACAGCCGAAATCGGAATAGCCGATATCATCGAGGATGATCGTGATGATGTTGGGCCGCCCGCCGCTGCCCGCCGGCCACGCGTTCCCCGCGCCAACCAGCGCCGAGGTGGCGAGAAGCGAACCGACCAACCGGCGGCGGGAAATGAGCATGACCGACGCGCTCCCCTGTTTCGCTCAGAAGCGGACCGCGGCCTCGACCCCGACGGTGCGGAAGGCATCGGGGGTCAAAAGCTGCGTATAACCCGCGCCCTTCGCCGAGGTGTCGAGCGTCCCGGCCGCGATATAGCTGGAGAAGTGGCTATTGGTCAGGTTCTTGCCGAATACCGACAGGCGATAGCGGCCGTCGCGTGTCTCGATCGAGAGCCGGCCGTTGAGCAGGCCGTAGCCCGGCTGACGCGTGCTGGGATCGCGATAGTTGAAGAACACTTGCGAGCGATAGGTGAAGGCGAGATTGGCGCTGCCGCGCAGCCCTTCACCGATATCGGTCGCATAGCGCGCGTCGACCGTATAGGCCCATTTCGGCGCATTGATCAGCGGTTCGCCGCTCACGTCCTGCTTGCCGCCCGTCATGCAGCCCTGTGCCGCGGTCTGGCCGGGGTAGCAACCGATGACCAACCCGCGCACATTGGTGTCGCTATAGGCGAGGTTACCGCTCAGCGTGAGACCCTTGCCCGCGCGGATGATCGCTTCGACCTCAGCGCCCTTGGTGGTCAATTTGCCGGCATTGGTCAGCGCGAAGGTGGTGAGCAAAGCATTGTAGGTCTGCGCCTGGAAATCGTTGAAGGTTTCGTAGAATCCGGTGACGTTGAAGGTCAACAGGCGATCGAACAACGTCGTGCGAATGCCGCCTTCCCAGTTGCGCGCGATTTCAGGCTTGAGCACCGCGAGGCCGGAATTGACCGTCGCCGCGGTGAGATTGTTGAGGAGATTGAGCGCCGGCCCCTTATAGCCCCGCGTAAAGGTGAAATAGCCCATGATATCGGGCGAGAACTGATATTGCGCGCCGAGCTTGAAGCTGAAGTCGGTATCGGTCGCCTTGAGCGTCGGCGAAACATAGGCCGGGCCGCCGAGGCTGGGCATCGCGGCGACCGCGCCCGGCAGGATCGTGCGATCGAAGAAGGCGACTTCCTGATCGGCGGTCAGCCGGAAGCCGCCGATCAGCGACAATCTGTCGGTGGGATGCGCGGTGATCTGGCCGAAGGCGGCGACATTCTTGGTGGTGATGCCGCGATCGACCTGATTGCCGAGATAGCTGCCCGGCGGCAGATTGACGGTGAGATTGCCCTTCACCTGCGTGCGGCTGACGACATCCTGCCAGAAATAGAACAGCCCGACGACATAGTCGATCGACTGACCGGCGGGGGAGGTCAGGCGCAATTCCTGGGTGAACTGGCGCTGGCGCTGGCGCGCGTTGTTGACGCTGATCACCGGCAGCGAGACCTGATCGGCGTCGTTATTGTCGAACACCTTGAACGCGCGATAGGCGGTGATCGAGGTGATCGTCTGGCCGCCCAATTCGGTATTGATCTCGATCGATCCGCCGCCCGCATGCTGGTGGTTGAACGTCTCGCCGTCGAGCGTCACCTCGCGGTTGAGCGGGCCGAGCTGCTGCGCGGAGAGCAGCGAGGCGCGGGTCTGGCCGTTATAATAGACCGTCGTCGGCAGCACCGAGCGCACCGTCGAGGCGCAGCAATTGCGATTGTTCTCGCCATAGTCGCCGATGATATAGATCGACGTCACGTCGCTCGGCTCGAACAGGAACTTGCCGCGCACGCCCCAGCTATTGGTATCGTTGAGCTTCTGGCCGTTGACCGTATTGGTGATGATCCCGTCCGCATTCGAGCGGAACCCCGACAGGCGCAATGCAGCGCGGCCTTCGTCTAGGACGACCGACCCCGATCCCTTCAGCCGCACGTCGTTGAACGTGCCGTAGCTTGCCGATCCTTCGAATTCGGACGCATGCAGGCTCGGCTTTTCGGTGACGATATTGAGCGCGCCCGCCGATGAATTCTTGCCGAACAATGTGCCCTGCGGCCCGCGCAGCACCTCGATCCGCGAGATATCGTTGAAATCGAAGAAGGATGCCGCCGATCGCCCGATCACCACCCCGTCGATCACGGTCGAGACCGACGGCTCCACCCCGTCGGAGAAGTTAAGCGTGCCGATGCCGCGGATCGCCAGCCCCTGCCCGCGCGTATTGGCGCTGTTGGTGAAGCTGATCGACGGCGACACCTGCGACAATTGCTCGAGCCCGCTGACGCGATTGTCGGCGAGGGTCGCGGCCGACAGCACCGAAACCGAAACCGGCACGTTCTGCAGGTTCTGCTCGCGCTTCTGCGCGGTCACGACGATATCGTCGGCCGCCGGCGCGACAGGTACGGGCGCCGCCTCCTGCGCCGCGGCGATTGCCGGAAACGACAGCGCGGCTGCGACGGTGCACAGCAAGAGCGCATTGCGGCTATAGGTCATCTTCCCCCCGTATCCCCCGCCCGTCGCCGCCCCGCATTGTGCAAGGCCCTCACAGCGATTCGAGACAACGTTGTCCCGAGAAGTAAACAACCGCCGCGGACGCGTCAACGCCCTGCGGTTTCAGCGATTGCGGCTGCCGCATGTGCGGCGCAACGATCAGCGCTGGGCGTCTGCTCTCGGCACCCCGGCGACCGACCGGCGCAAGGTCAGCTCATAGGGGATCGTGACCACCTCGGCCCATTCGGCCGCGGTGCATCCGCCATGGCCGATCAGCCGCTCGCCCGCCATTCGCGCGATCTCGATCGTCGGCTGGCTGACGGTAGCGAGCCGCGGCAGGCTGTATTCGGAGATGGCGAGGCCGCCGAAACCGACCAGCGACAGATCATTTGGCACCTGCAGCCCCCGCTCGGCCGCCGCGGCGAGCACCCCCGCCGCCATCTCGTCATTGGCGGCAAAGATCGCGGTCGGCCGATCGGCGAGCCCGAGCAGCTCGCGCCCCTGCTCCAGCCCCGAGGTGAACAGGAAATTGCCCTGGCGCGCCACGACCGACGCATCGGGGACCTGCGCGACCGCCTCCAGCAACCCGGTCTTGCGCTCGCGCTGCGCGGTGTGGGTCTCGGGGCCGGCGATGAAGCCGATCCGGCGATGCCCGCGCGCAAGGATCGCCTCGCCGACCTCGCGCGCCGCGCTTTTGTTGTCGATCACGAAGCAGAGCGCGCGATCGAGCGCCAGCCCCGGATTGATGCGGACGACCGGCATATCGCGGCGTTCGAGCACATCGAGTACCCAGGAAACGTCGCACAGCGCCGGGATCAGCACTACGCCGTCGAGCTTCACCAGATCGAGGAACCGCTCGAACGACGCACGCCCGGCCGCGTCGTCGGCGGGCGAGACGTTTTCGATCACCAGATGATATTCGGCGCCGTGGCACGCCTGCAGCAGCCCGAGGATGACGTCCGCGGTATAGGTCGGCAGGCGCCGGTCGGGATCGGCGGTGTGGCGCAGCCGAACCGGCGATCCGATGATCAGCCCGAGCGCATGCGCCTTTCCGCCGCGCAGCAGCCGGGCGGCCCTGTTGGGGGTATAGTCCAGCTCGCGCATCGCGGTTTCGACCCGCGCCCGCAGCTCGGCAGCCACCGTCGGCGCCCCGTTCAATACGCGGGAGACGGTCTTGAACGAAACGCCGGCGCGTTTGGCAATATCGATGATCGTCGCAGACCGTTTCAACGCCCGGTTCTTCCGTGTCCAGCACCAGCTCAGCTTGAGTGATAGACCGGGCGGTGGCTAAATCAAACCGGCCCGGCCCAGGGGTCGTAGCTGCCGAAGGTCCACACATTGCCCTCCGGATCGCGCGCGGAATAGCCGCGCCCGCCATAATCCTGATCCACCGGGCCGCTGATGATCTCCGCGCCCGCGGCGGCGGCGCGACGGGCATGGGCGTCGACGTCGGCGACGATCAGATAGAGCCCCATCGTCGCCCCGCCTACCTCGGCGACCGTCTTCATCCGCGCGGCCCGCACATGGGGCGAGTCGATCGCGCTCGAGATCATCAGCATGCGATCGGCCCAGATAAGCTGCGCGTGCTGGACGATCGCAGGGTCGGTCTCGCTCAAGTAAACCGCCCGCCGCTCGAACCCGAAGGCGGTGCACAGAAAGTCGATCGCGCGCGGCGCATCGGTGTAGCGCAGATTGGGAATGATCTCATGTCGCATGATGGGTCTCGCTGTTGTCCGATCCCCGGATAGACAAGGCGCCTGGCATCGGATTGGACGAAAGGCACCTCAGGCTTCGACGAGCCCGCCGCCTTCGGGCAAGGAACGCGCGAGATAGGCGGTCGGCGAAAGCCCGCTGAACTCGCGAAACTCCCTGATCATATGCGATTGATCGAAATAACCGGCCTCGGCGGCGAGCCCCGCCCAATCGGGTCGATCCGCCTCTTGCGCGATCAGCCCGGTCAGCGTCTGGAAGCGCAGCAGCCGGCGGAACGCGCGCGGCCCGACGCCGATCGCATCGCGCACCCGATCGGCCATATGCTTGCGGCTCCACCCGATTTCCGCGGCAATCGCCGAAATGTCGAGATCGGGCCGCGCACGCAGTAGGCGGAGCGCGTGATGCTGCTGCCCGTTGGGCGGCTCGACCCCGTGCAGGCGCTGGCGCAGCGCCTCGTCCAACAGGTCGATGCGGTGATCGCGGCCATCCGCCGCTGCCAGCGCGTCGCCCAGTTCGCGCGCGGCGCGGCCGAGAATCGCGTCGAGCGGAACGACCCGATCGGCGATCTCGTGCATCGGCATCCCGAGCAGAAGACGAAGCGTGGCGAGCGGCAGAAAGACGTGGATCCCCGCCTGCGACCCGGCCGAATGCGACAGAGCAGGGCGCAGATGCGCGCCGGCGACAAAGGCCTCGCTCGCGTTGAGCGTCAGCCTTTCGCCATTGCCGCCGGTGATCGAGATCGGCTCGCCGAGGTTGACGATGAACACCCCCTCGGCGTGGGGCAGTTCGCGGCGCGTCGTGAACCCCGCGGTGCGCTCCCGATAATCGCTATAGCCGTGGATCAGCCCGGAAAGATCGGCCGGCGGCGCGATGCGCGCCATCGTCCAGGCATTGACCCCGTCGTCGTGGATCGTCTCATGAAGGCAACGGCGACGGTCCACGGACTCTCGGCCAGGCTGATGATGACCGCCACATGATAGGCGTCGCCGACGCTTCCCGGAAGCACCGATCGGCGACAGGCAACGGATCGATCGCGCTGCCGGCAATCTTGCGCGCGCGGGCCGATCCGCCTACGCTCCTCGCGATGTTCGCGCACCCGCCTCGATCCGTTGACGCATCGATCGCCGGCCCGGTTGCGCCTGCCTCGTCGCTTGCTCCTCCTGATCCGATCGTGGCCATCGGCCGCGTCGGGGCACCGCCCCCGCCGAAACCGAACCGCGCCGACTGACACCCGGCACGCCGTCCCGCGCATGACGCGGGCATCACGATGTTCTTTCAGGTGAAAATTCATGTTCAATCGTCACGCAGCGGCGCTCGTGCCGACCAGCGCGTTCGTTCTCTTGTGGAGCAGCGGCGCGATCGTCTCCGAAATCGGGCTCCGCCACGGTTCGCCCTTCGCGCTTCTGATTTTCCGCTATATCATCGCCTTCACGGTGCTGCTCGGGTTCGCAGCCGCGAACGGCAGCTTGTTGCCCGCGCCGGGCACGCGGCGGCGCAATCTGCTGATCGGCTTCTCGATCGCCGGGCTCTATTCCACCTGCTATCTGCTCGCGCTCGATAACGGCGTCACGCCGGGGGCGCTCGCCACCCTGCTCGGGGTGCAGCCGATCCTGACCGTGTTTCTGACCGAGCGCCGCGCAACCGCGCCGCGGCTGATCGGGCTCGCCTGCGCGCTCGCCGGGCTGGCGCTGGTCGTATCGGACGGGCTGGCGTCGATGCGCTTCGACATGATCGGGCTGGCCTTCGCCGCGCTGTCGCTGTTCGGCATCACCGCGGGATCGATCCTCCAGAAGCGCGAGAAGCAGGCACCGTGGGTGGTGCTGCCGATGCAATCCGCGGTCGGGCTCGCCTTCGCCTGCGCGGCATCGCCGCTCGGTGAATTCCGCGCGTCATGGGATTGGGGCTTCGTGCTGCCCGCGCTGTGGCTCGGCCTGGTCATATCGGTCGGCACGACCTTTCTGCTTTACCGGCTGATCGCGCGCGGCAATCTCGTCAACGTCACCAGCCTGTTCTACCTCGTTCCCGGCGTCACCGCGGCGATGGACTGGGCGATCCTCGGCAATCCGATGTCGGCGCTGATGATCGCCGGGCTCGGGCTGATCGTCGTCGGGCTGCTGGTGGTGTTCCGCTCCAAGGCGGAATGATGCCGATCAGGTGACAGACGAGGCGCGAGGCGCAATCATGCATGTCTGGCCCCGCTTCGGAGGATGGTGATGCGCGATATCGCGGAATTCTTCGGCGACAACTGCCCCGCCCGCGCAATCGTCCCGGTGGGCCCGCTACATTATGGCTATCGGATCGAAGTGGATGCGGTCGCCCGGCGGCCCGCGCCGGCCCATCCGTCACACGGATAGGCCGGCGCGGGCGCGATCGCCGCGCTTGCTTCAGAAGTTGAAGCGCACCCCCGCGGTATATTGACGACCGATCACGTCATAAAGCTGACGCGCGGTCTGGAATTGATAGCCGGTAAATGGCGGATCGTTGTCGAACGCATTGAGGATCACCCCGAACAGCGCGATCTTGCCGCCGTTCGACGTCTTGAACACGGTCAACTCGCCCGACAGATCGACGTAGACGCGACCGTTCACATGGTTCCAGTCGAGCGTAAAATCGTCGCGCGTGATGACCCCGCCGCCGATATAGCGCCCCGTCACCCCGAAACGATAATTGTCGGTCGCATAGCTTGCCGTCGCGCTGCCCTTCCAATGCGGCGTCCCGCCCGGCCCGTCGAGCACCGGCTGGTCGGTGTTGCCCGCGAAGTGCGTGACATCATTGTCCTGCCCGGTCAGATCGAGCTTGTTGACGTAACTGACGAGCCCACGAAGATCGAGCACGCCTGCGCCGATCGGCACGCGATAATTCGCCTCCACATCGACCCCGTTGGTGATGATCTGCTGGAAGTTGACCGGGGCGAGCAGGATGTTGTTGATCCGGCCGTCATCACCGCGCCGCACCAGCAGGCAGCTCGGCGCGTCGCCCGAATTGCAGCGATTGACGATCGTCTGGGCGGTGAGCGAGGCGATCGCGCCCTTCACCTTGATATCGTAATAATCGATCGAGATGCTGAGACGCGGCGCGAACGACGGGGTCAGCACGACGCCCGCGGTGAATGTATTGGCCTTCTCGGGCTTCAGATAGGGATTGCCGCCGGTCGTCTGGCTGACATTATAGGTCGCGTTGGTCTTGCTATCGGTCACCCCGCCGAGCAGGGTCTGGCCGGCTGCGAACAATTCGTTGATGTTGGGCGCGCGGATATCGCGTGACCGCGTGGCGCGGAAGCGGATGCTGCTGTTGACCGCGTAGTTGACGCCGACCTTCCACGTTTCGACGGTGCCCGAGGTGCGATAATCGGTGATACGACCGCCGAGATCGACGTCGAGGTTCTTGGCCCAGCTCGCGTCCTGAGCCAGCGGGATCACCGCCTCGACGAACCCTTCCTTCACCGCCTCGCGCGCCGAATAAGGCTTCACATTGCCGACGCGGAACAGACTGACGTTCGGCGTCGCCGAAATCGGATCCGAGGTCACATCGACATTGAGGTTGCGATACTGGCCGCCGAAAGCGATCGAAACCGGGCCGGCCCAGGTGGAGAAGGGTTCGCCGCGGATAACGAGATCCACGACCTGCTGCGACTGGCGCCAGTCGCGGACCGAGATACCGGTGATGTAATCGATCGCCTGTTGCGACGCCGAACCGACGCCGAACAGGTTGAGCGGCATACAGCCGTTGGTCGGGTCGGTCAGCGTCGAACGGCAGACGATCCCGCCGGTCGCCGGATTGATCACCGCATCCAGCGCGAGCAGCCGCCGCGACTTGATGACGTCATTGGTGAACAAGGTGACCGAGTGGGTCTTGCCGAACGCGACCGACGCATCGAACGTCCACGAGCCGCCGAGGGCGCCGCGCAGCCCGGTCACGCCTTGCCAGGTGGTCGCCTTCTGCTTGATCGCGCCGACGCCATAATCCTCAAGGCTGCGACCGAAGGCGAAGCTGGTTTCGCCTGCAGCGGCCAGCGCGCTGCGCAGCGAGGCGGGCAGATAGGCGTTGTCGGCGTGGATCGTGAAAACATCGTCGGACGGAATCGACCGCTCGTTGAGGCGCGATGTCGCGTAAGTGAAATTGGCATAAGCGGTGATCGATGGCGTGATCTCATAAGTGGCGCCGGCATAGGCGCTCCACCGCTTGGTCGGCGCGACCAGCACATAAGGCGAGGCGAGCGGATCGCCATCGCCGCCGTCCATCGTATTGTCTTGCGTCAGATAGTTGCCGTAGCGGAAGGGCATCGTCGTGCCGTTCGGGCCGAACTGGATACCCTTGAGCACCCCCGAATTGATCACCCCGCCGGGCGCCGCGTAGGACGCGCGGGCATCGTTGACATGGACGAGATACGGCTGGCTCGGATCGGTTGCGTTGGCGGGATTGACGATGATCGAGCGATTGCCGGCCCATTTGCGCCGATTGCCATCCCCGATGCCGCTATTCTCGGCCGCCTCGAGCCCGACCAGCAAATGCCCGCGATCACCCGCGAATTTCGTGCCGAATGCCAGCGAGGCGAGATAATTGCGATTGTCATTATGATCGGTGATGCCGCCTTGCAGGCTACCGCGCACGCCGTTGAACTTGTTGTCGATCTTGAAATTGACCACCCCGGCCACCGCGTCGGAGCCATAAGCGGCGGAGGCGCCACCGGTCACCACCTCGACCCCGCCAATCAGCGCCTGCGGGATCAGATTGGTGTTGATCACGCCTTCCGGCGTCGTCGGCACATAGCGCTTGCCATCGATCAGCGTCAGCGTGCGGAGATAGCCGAGCCCGCGCAGATCCATGTAATTGCCGCCGGCGAGCTTCGACAGGTTGCTGACCGAGGACGGCGTGACGCTGGGCTTCATCGACGGCAGCTGGTTGAGCGCATCCGCGACATTGACCGCGCCGACGCGCAAAATGTCGTCGGTGTTGACCGAGGTGAGCGGGGTCGGCGAGACGAAGCCGGCGCGCGCCACCTGCGATCCGGTGACGACGATCTCGGTGGTTTCGCTCGCCTTGGCGTCGGTGTCCGCCGGGGCCGCCTGTTGCGCGTGCACCGGGGTAGCGCCGATCAATGCCGCGAACGCAAGCGCGGCCATTCCCTGCCCCACGCGGCCAAATGCCGTAGACGCGTGCAAATCGCGACGGAAGCGGCCGAGCGCCGCCCCGCCCCATTTGATATCCGACATAAACCCCATCCCCTTTGTGGTAATTATTCTACGCTGCGTGCGCGCCGGTTCAGCGCGTCGCGAAATAGTCGAACAGGCTGCGGCTGATCTCCGCGATCGCGCGCTCGCGCTGCGCCTCCGGCAGGCTGCTGCTCTTGGTGTAGACCGCGATCAGCAGATGCCCGCGGTCTCCCGGCAGCGTGATCATGCCGACATCGTTGATCGAGCCGCCGATCGTCCCGGTCTTGTGCGCGACCGTCGTTCCGGCGGGCAACAATCCCTTGATCCGCGCCGCCCCGGTTTCGCAGCGCTCCATCACGCTGCGGAGGAAATCGCGGCTTTCGGGCTTGAGCAGCGGGCTCGCGAGCAATTTACCGAGCAGATCGACCATCGCGACGGGCGCCGACGTGTCGCGCGGATCCTTTTCGAACGCGGCGTTCGCCGAATAGGCCGACTTTTCGATATCGGCATCGCTCAGGCCGCGCGCCATCAATGTCTTGACGAAGGGCGACCCGGCGGGAACCCCGTAAAAGTCGTTGAGAAGATCGTTCACGCTGCGATCGACCTGCATCTCCGCGATGCCATTGGCGCGAAGCCAGGCGGTGACCGCCGCCGGGCCGCCCGCGAGCGCAAGGATTTTGTCGGTCGCGGTGTTGTTGCTCTGCGTGAGCATCAATTCCATCAGATTGGCGACCGACAGCATGACGCCGGGATGGACCACGCGATTGGCGACCTCGCCGGTCTGGTCGACATCCGCCTGCGTCACCGCGATCATCCGATCGAGCCGCATCTGCCCCTTGTCGACGAGCGACAGCAATGTTCCCGCGATCGCGACCTTATAGGTGCTCGCCATCGGGAAACGCTCTGCCCCCGCGACCGCACCGCTTTCGCCGGTTTCGAGCAGTCGGAAGGCCACGCCGACCCGGCCCTTGATCTGCTTTTCCAGCGCGGCGACCTGCGCGTCGACGGCTTGCTGTACCGATGCCGCCGCGGGACGTTGCGCTGCCGCGGTGATCCCGGCAGGCGACGGCGCCGCGACCGCCGGGGCGGCCACCAAAGCGATCAATGCAACATGGGCAAAGAGTTTCAACATCATCCCCCCTCCCGCGAGGCGCATGCCCCCCCCGGGCGTCAGTTTTCTATTTAGAGAAATATTTCCATAATGGCGGGATCGAGTCAATATTATTTCTGAAACGGGAAGTTGCGTCCCGTTATGAAAAGATTGCCCTCCGCCGAGCCGCCCGAGCGGATCAAATATCATCGTATGTGAAGGGCTTGCGCGGCGACGGGGACAGGATCGCGGGCGAGCGATACCGCTGTCCGCGGCCGCGACCGGCTATTTTTCGAAAAAAGTCGCCCCGGCTCGCGACGCTATTTCGACGGCGGCTTTGGTTCCCAAAGCTCGATCTTGGTCCCATCGGGATCGACGATCCAGGCGAATTTCCCGCTGGGATCACTGTCGTCGCGCTTGATCGGGACAACGCCCTTGGCTTTCAGGCGATCGAGGAAGGATGCGAGATCGTCGACCGCGAAATTCAGCATGAACTCGCGCTTCGACGGCGTCATATAATCGGTCGCCTGATCGAACGCGTTGACCGTAATGACCGGCGGATGGTTCGCCGCATCATATCGCAGCAGCGCCCCGCCCCAGCTCTCGATCCTGATGCCGAGGACATCCCGATACCAGGCCATCAGTTTTTTCGGGTCGGGACTCTTGAAGAAGATTCCGCCCAAACCGGTGATCCGCCCGGCCGGCTCCGCTGAAACCGCCCCCGGCATCACCGAGAGCCCCATGACGACGAGCAACAACAGCCGACGGGTACAGGGCACGACATCGAGTCCCCCTATTGTTTCGGCGCGATCGTAGAAGGCGGTGCGCCGCGTTTCAATGCCGCCCGGCGCCGCGCGGACCGACCGCCAGCGCCATCATGATGCGGGTCGAACAAATCGCGCAATCGAGCGCGCTGGCGGCGCCCTCGGGGCAATCGATGCACGACCGGCGCGGCGTGGAGCCGTCGACGATGCCGAGCAGCAAACGCTCGTCGCCGGAGAGCGCGGGGGCCTCCCCGCATCGCATCGGCCGCGCGATCGCGATTTCGAACAGCGCGCACAGGCTGTCGAACACCGGGGCAAGCATCATCGCATCGGCGGATTCGAGCGCCCGCGCGAGGCACGGCTGGGTCGGTTGCCCCGTGTCGCGCGCCTCACGCCAGCATCTCACCGCACGGATCACGAGAGCCAAACCAGTCGGCGCATCGCCCGGGAGCGCGTGATCGGTCATCGGCGCCATGTCCGTTCATTGTTGAGAATCGTTCGCAACAATGGGCGCTTTTACCCGGCACGGCAAGCCATGACACCGGGGGACCCCTATCAATCGGGGGACGAGCGAGTCCGGCCGGCGGGGATGTCGAGATGGAGGTCGATCCGCTCGAGCGTCCCGCTGAAGGGGAATGGCACCTTATAGTCCTCGTCGACCGGCGTGCCCGTATCGCTGCCGATGCTGACGCCCTCGGTCGAGAACCAGCCGGGCACGGTATGCTCGATCCGTCCCTGTGCCAGATCCTTGCCGTCGGCCTTCAAGGTGAACACGCCGCCCTTCCCGAAGCCACCCCCGTCATATTTGAAGTCGACGACGATGGCATGCTTGCCCGGGGCGAGCGGAACCTGGCTGTCGAGCCGCACCGACTGGCCGGGGAAATTGAAGAATTTATAGATGAAGCTCGGCTTGCTCTTGTACATGACGAGCCCCCAGCCGCCGAAGCGGCCGCCCTCGGTCACGAGCACGCCCTCCGCGCCCTCGCGCGGCACGTCGACGGTCGCGGTCAAGGTGAAGGATTTGTTCTTCACCTCCGGGAAAGCGGGATCGGGCAGCCGCGGGCCGGGATAGAAAGTAAAATCGCGCCGCCCCGCGAACGCCGACGGGCGCTGATCGGCCTGCATCCGCGCGATCGTGCTCGGATCGAGCGGCAGGACGTTGTACTTCCTCGCTTCCTCAAGGAACGCCGCCTGCATCTTCTTCAGCCGTTCAGGCTCTTTCGCGGCGAGATCCTCGGCCTCCGAATAATCCTTGGCGACATGGTACAATTCCCAGGTGAAGGCGTTGGCGTCGAAAGGCTGGACCGCCACCCAGGGCAGCCGCTTGGGGTGCGTCGCGGCGACCCAGCCGTCCTGGTAGATCGCGCGATTGGCGAACATTTCGAAATATTGCGTGGTGTGCCGGTCGGGCGCCGCGGCATTGTTGAAGCTGTAGACGAGGCTGGTGCCTTCGATCGGCTTCTGCTTCACGCCATTGACGTCGGTCGGCTGGGGGATGCCGATCGCTTCGTAGAGCGTCGGCGCGATATCGATCACATGGCTGAACTGCGAGCGGATCTCGCCGTGCGCCTTGATCCGCGCCGGCCAGGAGATCGTCATGCCGTTGCGCGTGCCGCCCCAGTGCGACGCGACCTGCTTGGTCCACTGGAACGGCGTGTCCATCGCCCAGGCGAAACCGGCCGGATAATGTTCGTCGGACATCGGCCCGCCCATCTCGTCGAGATGGTTGATCATGTTGGCGACGGTATCGGGGACGCCGTTCAGCCCGGCCATCTGGTTGATCGACCCGTTGAGGCCGCCTTCCGCGCTCGCGCCGTTATCGCCCTCGATATAGATGATGATCGTATTGTCGAGCCGGCCCTGGGCGCGCAATTCCTCGATCACCCGCCCGATCTGATGATCGGAATAAGCGTTGGTCGCCGCATAGACTTCCATCAGCCGCGCCGCGACTTTCTTCGCATCGGGCGACAGGCTGTCCCAGGCAGGGATTTCCGGCGGTCGCGGGGTAAGCTTCGCATCGGCGGGAATAACGCCGAGCTTCTTTTGCCGCGCGAAGGTCTCCTCGCGCAATTTGTCCCACCCCTGGTCAAACTGACCGCGGAATTTGGCGATCCACTCCTTGGGCGCCTGATGCGGCGCATGCCCGCTGCCGGGGGCGTAATAGAGGAAGAAGGGCTTGTCGGGCGCCTGCGTCCCCACCGTCCGCAGCCAGTTGATCGCATGATCGGCGAGATCGCGGTCGAGGATGTAATTGGGGTCGTTCGCGGGCGGCTCGACCGGGTTGCGGTTCTCGGTCAACGCCGGCGCCCA
Source organism: Sphingomonas lycopersici (assembly GCF_026130605.1). GTDB lineage: Bacteria > Pseudomonadota > Alphaproteobacteria > Sphingomonadales > Sphingomonadaceae > Sphingomonas > Sphingomonas lycopersici. The sequence goes on from NZ_JANFAU010000001.1 coordinate 305,642, forward strand.
TTGGTCGGTCTCGCCGCCGTTGAAGCCGAAGAAATAGTCGAACCCCAGCCCGCTCGGCCAATTGTCGAATGGCCCGGCCGGGCTGTTCTCCCAATCGGGGATATTGTGGTTCTTGCCGAGCCAGCCGGTCGCATAGCCGTTCTGGCGCAGGACCTCGGCGATCGTCGCCGCGCTCTTCGGGATGATCGAGGTATAGCCGGGGTAACCTGTCGCCAGTTCCTGGATCACCCCGGTCCCGACCGAATGGTGGTTGCGCCCGGTGAGCAGCGCGGCACGGGTCGGCGAGCATAATGCCGTGGTGTGGAACCGGTTGTAGCGCAGCCCGTTCGCGGCGACCGCGTCGAAGACCGGGGTCGGCACCGGCCCGCCGAACCCGCTATAGGTGCCGAAGCCGACATCGTCGGTCATGATCAGCAGCACGTTGGGCGCCCCCTTCGGCGCGACGACCGGCGGCGGATAATGCGGCTTGGACGATTCCGCCGGCGTGACCCCCAAAGTGCCTTGATAGGGCGGCACCGGACGCGGCAGCACCGTGGCGGGGCTGAACACGCCGGACGGCACCGCGGTCGATTGCGCCGCGGCCTGCGGAGCGACCGGCAATTGCCCGATCGTCGCCAGAACCGAACAAGCGTATAGCCAGCTTCTGGATTTGATCATCGCTCCCTCCCCTGTCGCCGCATCTCGTGACGCATTCGTGCGACCACGATCTTATGTCGCGATCCGCATCAGTCCAGAACATCTATTGCTTGCGCCACACGCTCGCGCTTGTTGAATAGTGTACGAGCGTGCAGGCAATCCGCAAGCCCCTCGCCGCCGCCAGATCTTTTGTGTAAAGATCTAGAGCCATGGATATTGATAAATTAACTCGACTTCTCAGTATCTTCGCAATCGAAGTAATCGGCACGGACCTTTGCGGCGGAACGCTCATCGCGCGATGGGACGCAACTCTGCCCGACGGTTTCGGCACCCAGGAGAAGGATGGCAATGCCAATTGAAAAACAGGCAACAGGGCCGAAAATCCTTCGCTTTCTCGACGATCATCGACTGCAGCACAGCCCGGCCAATTATGCCTTCGTCCATCGCGTCCTGATCGAGCAGGATGCGGTGCTGAAGGCGGAGGTGGAGCGGATCGTCGACGGCGGCTTCCGCATCGGCCCTGACGAGGTGGCGCGGCTCGCCGGCGAGACACCGGCCGAACCGGCCCCGGAACATCATGGTGCGTCGCAGCTCGATCGGCTGACGTTGCGCGTCCTCGACATCATCGGCGATGCGGCCAGCGCAACCGGCGATCTCAATCGCGATCTGGTCAGCGCCGCCGCCTCGCTGGTCGGCGCGGCGGAATCCAGCATTCGCTCGGTCGTCTCCGCGATGATCGAGCGGACGACGCTCGCCGAAGCCAGCCTCGCCGATGCGACGCGGCAAGCGCAATCGCTGCGCGCGGAGCTCAACGCGCTGCGCACCGATGCGAGCCGCGACCGGCTGACCGGGCTTCTCAACCGCGCGGGGGTGGAGGAAAGGCTGGCGACCGCGATCGCATCCCCCAAGGGGTGTGCGATTGCGCTGATCGACATCGATCATTTCAAGCGCGTCAACGACGGCCACGGCCACGCGGTCGGCGACCGATTGCTGCGCACGGTGGCGACCGAACTGGCGGACTCATGCCAGCCGCACACCGTCGCGCGCTGGGAGGGCGGGGCATTCCTGATACTGATGGAAGACATGACCGCGCGCGATGCCAACGCGATCATCGACACCGCACGTGTGCGTCTCGCCAGCCGTCGCCTGAAGGTACGCGAAAGCGACGCGCCGCTCGGCACAATCACCTTTTCGGCGGGCATCTCGTCGTCCAGGGGACGCGCCGTCCCCGCGTTGATCGCCAGCGCCGAGGCGTTGCTCGATCGTGCCAAGAATGGCGGGCGCAATCGGACCGAAATCGAACCGCCGCTGGTGGAGATTCTGTCGCCGCCGAGCGGGCGGGTTTAAGGAACACACCTCTCCGTCCCGCGGGATCGCCAGAAAACAGACGGGGCGACGGAAACCCGCCGCCCCGAACCGCATTTCCCTGTGGCGGCTGTTACCAGCGATTGCCCATCTGGCTGCCCAGGATCAGCCCGATGACGCCGGAGGCGATCGCGGCCATCACGATATCGCCGTTGTCGTCGCGATAATAGCGATAGCCGGGGCGGGGCGGCGGCAGATTGTAGCGCCGCCAGTCGTTGACGTAATAACGATTGTCGTTCCAATAAGTGAAGCGCTGCCCGGTACGCCAGCGGCCGCGATAGCCGTTATAGCCGTAGCGGCCGCCGTAATTGTGCCAGCGATATTGCGACCGCCCGTCGCGATCGTCCCGCCATCCACGGCGACCATTGTCGTGGCGCTGGTCGCGCCAGTCGCGGCGCCCATCGTCGTCGCGCCGGCCGCGATCGTGATCGTCCCACCGGCCCTGCGCGGTGGCAGGCACGGTCGACAAGATCGATGCCATTGCGGTCAGCCCCGCCAGCGTTCTCGAGAGCAATCTCATCGCTGAACTCCTTTCATTCGTCCGAAAGACGACATGCTATTCCGCCACTTCCGGGCGAAACTGCGGACGTAATCTCACCCACTTAGGCACGAATACGCAAGCGACTTTCGCCAGAAAGCGGTGCATTCGGGGTGGCGGACCGGCCGCGCGGCCTATTCGGCGGTCAAACGCTCGGGCTCGAGCAGCAACAGTGCGGCGATGCCGGCGACGGCGCTGACCCCGGCCGCGACGAGGCAGGCCGTCGCCACGCCGTGCACCAGCACCGCGCCGCGCCCCGCGAGTATTGAGCCGAGCAATGCGGTGGCGATCAGCCCGCCGGTGCGCGCGAGCGCGCTATTGGCGCCGTTCGCGGTGCCGACATGCCGCTCGTCGACCGAATTCATCACCGCCGTGGTGAGCGGCGCCACCGCCCCGGCCATGCCGAGCGCGATGACCAGCAGCCCGGGCATCACCCCCGTCCAATAGGATTGCGTCGGATCGATCCGGCTCGCCAGCAGGAACCCGGCCGCGACCACCAGCGGCCCGATCGTCAGCGGCCAGCGCGGCCCGATGCGCGCGGCGAGCTTGCCCATCGCACGCGAGGCGAGACCGATCACGATCGACAGCGGCAGCAGCGCCGCGCCGGCCTGGGTCGCCGAATAGCCGCCCGCCCCGATCAGCAGGAACGGGAACAGCACGAACAGCCCGCCCAGCGCGCCATAGAGCAGCAACGTCAGGATCGAGAGCCCGATATAGGATGGGGTCGCGAACAGCCCGAGCGGCATCATCGCGCGGTCGCCGCGGCGATGCTCGACCCACAGGAACAGCAGCAGCGCCACGCCACCCACGCCGATCGCCCAGCCGCCGCCGCGCACCGCGACATGGCCCGACAATACGGTCAGCCCCCAGGTCATCGCGCCGAGGCCGATCGTGGCAAGCCCCGCGCCCGGCCAGTCGAGCCCGCTGCCGGTCTCGCCCCGGCTCTCGGGGAGGTAGCGCCAGCCGAGCCACCCCGCGCCGATCGCGAGCGGAATGTTGATGAGGAAGATCGCGCGCCAGCTCACCGCGTCGATCAGCGCGCCGCCGATGAGGGGGCCGATCGCGCCGGCCGCCGCGCCGGCCGCGGCCCAGGTGCCGATCGCCTTGCCGCGCTCCTCTCCGGCGAAAGCGGCGCCGAGGCTCGCGAGGCTGTTGGGGAGCAGCATCGCCGCGCTGATCCCCTGGATCGTTCGCCCCGCGATCAGCCAGTCCAGCCCCGGCGCCGAGAGGCACAGGATCGACGCTGCGCCGAACGCCCCCACCCCCAGCAGGAACATGCGCCGGCGCCCGTAAAGGTCGCCCGCCGCCCCGCCGAGCAGCAGCAAGGCCGACAGCGGGAGCAGATAAGCGTTGACCACCCATTGCAGCTCGGCGGGGGAAGCGCCGAGCTCGCGCCCGATCGCGGCGAGCCCGACATTGACGACCGAGCCGTCGACGAACGACAGGCTCGATGCGAGCACGGTGGCGAACAGGATCGCCGTGGCATGGCGCGGCTCCCGTCCCGTTCCGGAAACGGTCGTCGCGGCGTCGCACGGTGCGGGAAGGCCCGTCATCGCAACATCATAGCCGGATGCGGGGCGTAGGGGAAAGCGCGGCGCGGCTATTCGAGCCGGGAAGAGGTTTGCGCGCCTTCGAGATCGGAGACGAAGACATAGCGATCGGCGCGATAGGTCGAGCGGGTGAATTCGACCGGCCGGCCGTCGGCCAGAAAGGCCATCCGCTCTATACGCAGCACCGCGGCATTCTGCTCGGTCGAGAGCATCCCCGCCTCGGTTGGCGCAGCGAGCGCGCCCTGGATGCGCTGCTTGCCGCGCACCGGGCGGTGACCGTTCTTTTCGAGCGCGGCGTAGAGCGAATCGCCGATCTGATCGAGATCGGGGAGGAATTCGGCAGGGACCACGGCATGTTCGATCGCCAGCGGCTCCCCGCCCGACAAACGCACCCGCCCGAGCCGCGCGACCCGCGTCGACGTCGCGATCCGCAGCATCGCCGCCTCCTCGTCGGTCGGCTGGGCATAGGCCTTGATCATCCAGATCACGCCCGGGTTCTCGCCGCGCTTATGGGCGTCGTCGGTGAAGCTGCTGAGTACCGACCCCGGCGTTTCGATGCGCCGCGCGACGAAGGTGCCCGACCCCTGTTTGCGGACGAGGATGCCCTCTTCGATCAGCTGGTTGATGCTCTTGCGGACGGTGACGCGCGACAGCCCGGTCAGCTCGGTCAGCTCGCGTTCGGAGGGGAGCGCATCGCCCGGATCGATCCCGCCGCCCGCGATATGGTGGCGCAGGTTGCGCGCGAGCTGGAGATAGAGCGGCGTATTGTCGTCGCCGCGCGCGAGCAGGATATCACGCATCGGCGGCCCGCCACGCGGTGATCGCCCGCGAAAGATCGCCCCCCGCCTGCGCGAGCGCCTGCCGGGCCTGCACCTCGGTCGCGCCGAGCGCGATCAGCACCGCGGGCTTGATCTCGCGGCCGGCGGCATCGAGCGCGTCCGCCGCCGCCGCCATGTCGACGCCGGCGATGTCGCGCACCATTTCGCGACCACGGTGAAGCAGCTTCTCGTTCGAAACCCGCATGTTCACCATCAACCCGCGATGCACCCGGCCGAGCCGCAGCATCGTCGCAGTCGACAGCATGTTCAAGACCGCCTTCTGCGCGGTCCCGGCCTTCATCCGCGTCGAACCGGCGACGATCTCCGCCCCGGTCCTGACGGTGATGCCATGTTCGGCCGCGCCCGCCAGCGGGCTATCGGGATTGTTGGCGAGGCCGACCGTCAGCGCCCCCGCCGTGCGCGCCGCGACGATCGCGGCGACGGTATAGGGCGTGCGGCCGCTCGCAGCGACGCCGATCACGACGTCCGAGGCGCCGATCCGTGCTTCCGCGACCGCATGCCGCGCCGCGGCTTCGTCATCCTCCGCGCCTTCGGCGCTCTCGGTCAGCGCGGCGAGTCCGCCCGCCATCAGGAACAGCACGCGCTCGCGCGGCCAGCTATAGGTCGGATAGAGCTCGACCCCGTCCTGGACCGCGACGCGCCCCGAGGTGCCGGCGCCGACATAGACCAGCCGCCCCGTCTCGCCGAGCCGCACCGCCGCCGCATCCGCCGCGCCGGCGATCGCGGGAATCTGCGCCTTGATCGCGGCGACCGCAGCAAGCTGGCCTTCGAGCATGGCCTCGACCGCAATTTCGGTCGGCCAGCTTGCAAGGTCGATATAACGCGGATCGATGATCTCAGTATTCATGCTGTCCTCGGGGATGAACGCTAACACGATCCGCACCCGACGGGATGACGCAGATCAAAAAGGCGACCAGCGTGCCGATGCACAGCTGATAGGGAAAGGCGAGCGTGGCGAGCACCGGCGGCAGCCCGATCGCGCGCGCGATCGCGGGCTGGAGCAGCAGCACCGCGACGAAACCGCCGAGCAGCGCGGCGATCACCGACGCGGTCGTGCCGCGCCGGGTGAAGATCGCGGTGAAATAGACCCCGAGCAGCCCCGCATAGGAAAACACCATCACCTGCAGCGCGAATTCGAGCAGCCCCATATTGGTGTGATGCTGCCAATAATATGACACGACCGCGGTACCGAACATCGCGACGCCGATCAGCGCCATGCCGACCCGGCCGGCGCGGACATAATGCTGCTCCGCCACCGTGCCGCGCTTCTCGCGCCACGGGCGATAGAAATCCTGCACCGCGACCGACGACATCGCATTGAGCGCGGAGTTGGTCGTCGCCACCGCCGCCGCAATCACCCCGATCGTCACCAGCCCGCGCAGCCCCGACGGCACCTGCGTCAGGATATAATGCATGAAGATGCTGACCTTCTCGCCGCCGAAATGCCGCGCGGCGGAGGCGGTGGCGCCGCCCATCAGATCTGGCCGGTCGTAGAAGACGTAGAGCAGCAGGCCGATCGTGATGAACACCGCGACCACCGGCACCGTCGCCAGCACCGAGAGATAGAGCCCGCGCGCGCCGGTCTTGGCGTCGCGGCAGGCGAGCAGCCGCTGGGTGGTGTCCTGGTCGAGCCCGGCATTGCCGATGTAGAGCAAAGCCACCCCGGTGACGACCGCGAGCATCGAGAAGGGCCGCGACAGATCAAGCGAGAAATCGAACAGCCTGAGCTTGTTCACCCCCTCCGGCGTATGCATCACGCCGTGGATGATCTCCGCGGTGGAGGCCGGGATCGACAGACGCAGGAAGACGAGCACCGCGACCGCCGCGCCAAGATAGATGGCGAATTGGATGAGGTCGTTCCACAATACCGATTTGAGCCCGCCCACGAAGGTGAACAGGAAACTCGCGATCATCAGCGCCGCGGCGGCCACGGTGATGCTGCCCGGGGTGACGTTGCCGGTCATCACCATCGCGATCGCGATCGCGGCGAGATAGACCCGTGCGCCTCCCGCCAGCACGCGCCCGGCGAGGAACATCCCCCCGGCCCAGCGCGTCGCGCGGATGCTGTAGCGCTTGGTCAGCAGTTCATAAGCGGTGGTCGCCTCGACCGCGTAGAAACGCGGGATCAGCACGCGCGCGACGAACACCGCGCCGATCAGCCCGCCGATATTGGTGCTGAGATAGGAATAGTCGCTCGAATAGCCGTAATCCGGCCCCCCGAGGAAGGTCGCCGCCGATTGCGTCGCCGACAGCACCGAAATCGCCGCCAGCCAGGCCGGCACCGTCCCCCCGGCGAGGAAATAATCGCGAGTGGATTCGGTGTGACGCGGCATGAACAGCCAGCCGCCCGCGAACAGCACTGCGATATAGCCCGCTATCACCATCCAGTCGGCAAGCGTGAAGGGCAGAGTCATCCGGTTTCCCGTCCCAGAGGGTCGCGGCGGCGCGGCATCATCCGCGCCGCCGCTTCCCGCGCGATCAGAAGCGCGCGGTCAGCGAAAGGCCGTAGGTGCGGCCCATCACGTCATACGTATCGGGGAAGGTGTTGAACACGCCGCCCGCCGCGACCAACGGCGGATCCTTGTCGGTAAAATTGTAGATGCCCCCGCTGAGCGTCAGATTGTGGGTCAGCGCATAGGATGCCGAGAGGTCGAACGTGTCCTGCGCCGGCAGCGTGTTGGTCGCGCCGGGGGCGCTGTTCTTCACCTTGCCGATGCGGTTCCAGTTGAGCTGGACCAGCCCACCCTCGAAGGTCCAGGCGACCGCGGCATTGTGCCGATAGGCCGGCTGCACCAGCGTCGTCCCGTCGCTCGAACAGGTCGCGCCGAACGTCCCCTTGCACTGCACCGGAGCGACGGTCGAGTTCGCCTGGATGATATAGCTGGTGACGATATTGCCCTGATAGGAGAAACGCATCCCGGTGCCGGGCAGCCAATCCGCCAGCAAGGTATAATTGGCGGCGATGTCCAGCCCGCGCTGCGTCAGCCGGCCGAGGTTCTGGTTGTTGACATAGGCGTTGACGAAATGGCCGTTCGCCGGATCGCGGGTGACCAGCGCACACAACGGGTTGTTCGCGGTCGGATTGGTGATGTAGCAGCTGGTGATCGCGGCGACCGGCTGGATCACGCCGACCGCGCCCTTGAGGTTGAGCTCATACCAGTCGACGGTCAGCGTGAAGCGCGGCATGAAGGTCGGGGTCAGCACGATGCCGACGGTCTTGGTCTTGCCGATCTCGGGTTTGATCGCCGCGTTGCCGCCGTAATAATAATTGCCCTCGAGATAGCTCGGATCGAACGAATTGGCCGAGCCGACCGCCGGCGCGCCGAAGCGCTGGCATTGCGCGACATTGCCGGTGCCGAGGACGCAGGGGTCGCCCGCATAGCGCGGCGCGAGCCGCGGCACGGTGACGAGATTGTTGAACGGCAGCGACGAGGTGGTCGCGGCGAATTCGCCGAAATTCGGCGCGCGCAGCACGCGCTGATAGGTGCCGCGCAGGCGGATGCTGTCATCGACCTGCCAGTTCGCCTCGACCTTCCACGTCCCGTGGTTGCCGAACAGATTATAGTCCGAATAGCGATAGGCGCCGCCGACATCGAGCTTCTTGATCAGCGGCAGATCGCGCAGCACCGGCACGAACAATTCGCCGTACAGCTCCTTGACGTCGAACACCCCGCTATAGGCCGCCTGCACGCCCTGACGATAAGTATTGCCGGTGAGCAGCGCACTATCCTGCGTGATCTGCGCGGTTTCGCGGCGATATTCGGCGCCGACCGCAAATCCGATCGGACCTGCCGGGAGCGCGAACAGATCGGCGAGCGTGCCGCTGATGTTGGCCGAGGTGACGAGCTGATCGCGGTTGCGGTTGAAGCCGTTGATCGTCGTGCCGAGCGCCGCCGCGATCCCCGGCTGGTTCGGCCCGAAGATGTTCACCTTGTTGGCATTCGCCGCGAAGTTATTCGCGCCACTGGCATCCCTGACAAGACCGTCGCCGGTGATCGGCGAGTTTTCGGTCGATCGGCCATATTGGCCGTAGACGTTCCATTTGATGTTGTCGGTGATCGGCCCGCGCAGCCCGAGCTGGCCCTGGAAGGTATTGCGCTCGGTACGATAAGTGATCAGCCCGAGCTCGGCGAGCGAGCGCTGGACATTCACCTGCGCGACGCCGTTGACGAAGGTCAGCTGGTTGCGGATCGCATCGGTGAGATAGGGGTTGGTCGCGCTGATCCCGACCGTCTGGTTGATCGACGGCGGGTTCGGCCCGGGCGTGCCCGACTGTTCGGTACGCGCATTGGTGTAGAGCACGCGGCCATAGAGTTCGACCGCGGGGGTGATCTCATAATTGAACAGCGCGGCGGCGTTGATCCGCTTGAGCGGCTCGATCAGCGGATAATTGGCGCTGATGTTCGAGGTCGCCGAGGGGTTGGTGGTGAACTGGCCGCCGTCGGTGAAGCCGAAGCGACGCCCGCTCGCGACGTCGGTAAACAGGCCGCCGATGCTGGGCACGGTCGAGGTCGGGGTGATCGCCCAGTCGCGCGACCCCGACAGTGTCTGCTCGCGCTGCGTGTAATCGAGCGCGACGACGATATGCCCGCGATCGCCCAGCGGCGTCCCGAGCATGACCGATGCGCCATATTGCTTGCCGCCATGTTCGGCGAGGCGCGTCGAGGCGGAGGCCTGAACGCCCTTGAAATCGTCATTGAGGATGAAATTGACGACGCCGGCCACCGCGTCGGCGCCATAGACCGCGGCGGCGCCGCCGGTCAGCACGTCGACCCGCTTGATCAGCGAGGCCGGCAGCGCGTTGACGTCGACCGAGTTGCGGAAGCTGAACGGCACCGCGCGGGTGCCGTCGATCAGCACCAGCGAGCGGCTCTGGCCGAAGTTGCGCAGATCGAGCACCTGCGCGCCAAACGAATCGCTGCCCTGCGACGCCTGGCGCACGCCGCCGGCGAGCTGCGGCATCTTGGTCGAGAAATCCTCCACCGTCAGCGCCGACTGGAGCTTGATCGCTTCCTGCGAGGTCGAGGCGACCGGGCTGGTCGCGGTGAGATCGGTGCGCGGGATGCGCGAGCCCGTCACGACGACTTCATGCTGCTCGGTGGCGGCCTCCGGCGCCGGCTGCGCGATATCGGTCGCGGTCTGCGCGGCGGCGAGCGACGGCGATTGGGCGAGCGCGATCGCCAGCACGGTCCAGGCGCTCGCCCGGCGGAAGTTCGTCGATGTCATCTTATATCTCCCCTGCCTGCGCCCCGGACGCAGCCAAATACGTTTCTAATACCACTAGAACACAATGGTCATATATTTGTAAAGTACCCGCGTTACCCGCAATGCGGGTCATCCGGCGTTCTGCGGATGAAAAATCCGCCCGCCGGGGATCGGGTGCGGCACGCCGGTAGTCGCGGGAAAGGTCAGCGGCAACCCCCGAACGGACCGCGCGGCCAGATAAGCCATTGCCTCAGCTTCGATAAAATCGCCACGCAACCCGCAGTCATCGGCGGCGCGCCATGTGCCGACCCGCTTGCCGAGCAGCCGCATCAAGGTGGGATTATGGACCCCGCCGCCGCACACGATCCACTCGCCCGGCGCCGCCGGAAGCAGATCCGCCGCACAGCGAATCGCCTCGATCGCGAAGGCGGTGAGCGTCGCAGCAGCATCTTCGAGCGACAGCGATTCGACCGCGGCGAGCGTGAAATCATAGCGGTCGAGCGACTTTGGGCCGGACTGACGGAAGTAGGGCGCGCACAGATATTCATCGAGGATCGCTCGATCGACCTGCCCCGCTGCGCCAAGCCTGCCGTCCTCATCATATCGCCCGGCGCCGCGCGACTGGAGAAGCAGGTCGATCATCCCGTTGCCGGGGCCGGTATCGAAGGCGGCCATGCCCTCCCCCGCGCCGATCCACGACAGATTGGCCACCCCGCCGATATTGAGAAAGGCGATCGGGCGCGGCAGCGCGAGCCGGTCGGCGAGCGCGCGGTGATAGATCGGCACCAGCGGCGCGCCCTGCCCGCCCGCGGCGAGATCGGCCTGACGCATATCGGCGACCACCGGGACCCCGAGGGCGCTCGCCAGCGCGGCTGCGTCGCCGAGCTGGACCGTCAGCCGGCGCTCGGGACGATGCAGCACCGTCTGGCCGTGGAACCCGATCAGGTCGATCGCACCGCCGTCTTCGGCCAGCACCGCCCGCGCCGCGCGGACATGCGTGTCGAGGATCACCGCCTCGGCCGCGGCGAACGATGCGGGCCGCGCACCGATGCCGTCCCAGCGCAGCGCATCCTCGGTCGCGCGCACCACCGCCGCGCGCTCGGCCGCGCTGAAGCTCAGCAGCGTCGCCGGCCCGAACGCGTCGATCCGCTCGCCGTCGGTTTCGAGGATCGCCGCATCGACCCCGTCGAGCGAGGTGCCGCTCATATAACCCAGAACGCGCATTCGCGGCCTTTCAGATGTGGAGAGTGAGCAAGGTCGCGTCGTCATGGATTTTCACGCGGACATAATGCCGGCGCGATTCCGGCTCGCGCTCGATCGCGCGCAACCGCGCGAGCCACGCGTCCCATTGCGCCGCATCGTCGATCGCCAGCAGATCATGCGGCGTCGCCACCCCGAACAGGTCGACGAGCCGCAGGAACCCGTCGCTGACCAGCGCGAACCTTTGCCCCTTACGCGCGGGAAGCCGGCGCTGGCTGAGATGATCGGCGGCATCGGGCTCGATGCCGAGCACCCAATAGCCGTCCGCCCGGTTCATCAGCCGGCGGTTGGCCTGAAGCTGCGGGAGCAGCCGTTCGGTCAGCGCGGCCGGCGCGGGATCGGGGTCCGCCGCGAAGATCTGCGCGGCGAGATCGAGCGTGCGGCGCTCGATCGTTTCGTGCGAGCCGTCGCTGAACAGCTGCGCCTGCCCGGCTTCGTCGACATAAGCGACCGCGCAATCGGCGAGGCTGGTCAGCTCGACATGATCGCCGAAATCGCGCAACATCGCGAACGCCGCCGAGGGATGTTCATGCGGCCCCTCGGGCGCGCGGGTCGCCGCGGCGGCGAGCGCGTCGCGGCAGATCTCGATCGCGCGCCGCACCAGCACGGTGGTCGCGATCATCGGCTGCTCCGCCAGCAGCGCGCGAAACGCGGCATCGACTCGATGCGCCAGCCACGATGCATCGCTCGGCGCGTCGAGCAGCGCCGCGCCGATCCCGGTCGCGCCGTCGATCACCCAGGCGGCATTGCCGTGATGCCCGACGACATCCTCGTTAACGAAAGCCTGGCTGTCGGTCGCAGCGAGATTGATCTTGAGCATGGCGTGCTCCAATGGGTTCGGGGCCTGCCATGCCGCTCATCTACTGGTAATGCAACCACTATAATACCAGTTGCATCAAAATGCCATATTGGTATTCATCGTTCATGCACGCCCAAACCGGCCGGATGCTCATCGAAGCGCGCCAAACCCCCGATGTCTGCGAGGCCCAACTCGCACGCAATGCCACCCTCGTCCGCGAAGCTGGTCGCCGGCTGCGCGATCTCGCGCCGCGCTTTGCCGCGACGTTGGCACGCGGCAGCTCGGATCAGGCGGCGGGGTTCGCCAAGCACCTCCTCGAAATCCACGCCGGCATCCCGACGCTCAGCCACGCGCCGTCGGTGGGGTCGCTTTACCGCGCCTCGTCGCCGCACTTTCGCGGCATCCCGTTGATCGCGATCTCGCAATCGGGCCGCAGCCCCGATCTCATCGCCGCGAGCGAGGATGCGCAGCGGCAGGGTGCGATCGTGGTCGCTTTGGTCAACGACACCGCCTCGCCGCTCGCGGTACTCGCCGATATCACGATCCCGGTCCACGCCGGCACCGAGAGCAGCGTCGCCGCGACCAAGAGCTTCATCGCGACGCTCGTCGCGCTGACCCATCTCGTCGGCGAATGGAGCGGCGATGACGCGCTGCTCGGGGCGCTTTCCGGGATCGGACCGCGCTTGCGGGAGGCCGCGGCGCAGGATTGGTCCGCCGCGCTTCCCTATCTCGTCCCCGCCAGCGACCTGCTCGTCCTCGGGCGCGGACCGACGCTGCCGGTCGCGGGCGAAGCCGCGCTCAAGCTCAAGGAAACCGCCGGCCTTTATGCCGAGGCATTCAGCTCGGCCGAGGTGGCGCACGGGCCGATGACATTGGTCAAGGCGGGCGATCCGGTCCTTGCCTTCGGCCCGGGCGACGTTTCGGCGCATGGCCTGCGCGAGCGACTCGCCGATTTCGCCGCGCGCGGCGCCCCGGTGATCGCCGCCGGCCCGGCCGACGACATCGCCGCGGCGACGATCCAATTCCCCGCCCCCGCCGGCGAGCATCCGGTGATCGGTGCGATCGCCGCGATCCAGAGCTTCTACGGCCTCGCCAATGCAGTCGCGATCGCGCGCGGGCGTGACCCGGATCGCCCGCCGCATCTCGCGAAAGTGACCCGGACATTATGACCCGCATTGCGCTGACCGGCGCCGGCCTGGTGCTGCCGACCGAATTGATCGAGGAGCAGGCTTTGCTCATCGAAGGCGAGCGGATCGTCGGCTGGACCGGTGCCGCGGAGATTCCGTCGGATTATGCCGTCAGACGGCTCAACGGCGGTTGCCTCGTCCCCGGCTTCATCGATACCCAGGTCAATGGCGGCGGCGACGTGCTGCTCAACGATATGCCGAGCATCGAGGGCATGCGCACGATCGCGCGGGCGCACCGGCGCTTCGGCACCACCGGCATGTTGCCGACGTTGATCAGCGATCACCCGGAAGTGACCGACGCCGCGATCGGCGCGGCCGAGGCGGCGTTGGCGGCGGGGGCGCCCGGCGTACTCGGGCTGCATATCGAGGGCCCGCATCTCAACCCCGCGAAAAAGGGTATCCACGACGCCGGACGCTTCACCACGATCGACGAGAGCGTGCTCGCGCGGCTAACTCGGCCGACCCGCGGCATCCGGCTGGTGACGCTGGCGCCCGAGCTCGCCCCGCCCGGCACGATCCGGCGTCTACGCGAGGCGGGGGTGCTGGTCGCGGCGGGGCACAGCCTTGCGAACCACGCGCAGACCCGCGCCGCGCTCGCCGAGGGATTGTCTGGCTTCACCCATTTGTTCAACGCGATGACCCAGCTCGGCAGCCGCGAGCCAGGAATGGTCGGCGCCGCGCTCACCGATCGCGCCAGCCATTTCGGGCTGATCGTCGACGGTTTCCATGTCCATCCGGCGACGCTGAAGGTGGCGATCGCAGCGCGCGGCATCGCCGGCGCGATGCTGGTCACCGACGCCATGTCCCCGGTCGGCGGCAGCGCCACCTCCTTCACGCTGATGGGGCAACGCGTCGAAATGGTCGACGGCATGTGCCGCGGGCCGGATGGCACGCTCGCCGGATCGGCGCTCACGATGGCCGAGGCGTTCCGCAACGCGATCGACATGCTGGGATGCTCGATCGTCGAGGCGTCGCAAATGGCGAGCGGCAACCCCGCGCGATTCCTCGGCCTCGCCGGGGAGACCGGCGCGATCGCGGCCGGCCTGCGCGCCGATCTCGTCCATCTTGACCGCCAGCGCCGCGTCACGCGAACCTGGATCGCGGGCGCACTCGAGGAGTTGGGTGAATGACGGTCGAACTGGGGGTGATCGAGGGGCGTTTCGGCACGCCCTGGTCGTGGGAGGAGCGCAGCGAGGTAATGCGCACCCTCGCCGGCGCCGGCTATCGTTTCTATCATTATGGCCCCAAGGGCGATGCTCATCTGCGCCGCATATGGCGCGAGCCGCATCCGCCGGCACAGACCGCCGCGCTCGCCGCCTTCGCCGGCGATTGCCGGGACGCGGGCGTGCGTTTCGGCATCGCGCTTACCCCGATGGGGGCGACGCATCCTTTCGACGATGCCGCGCGCGGCCAATTGATCGAGCGGCTCGCCGCCTTCGACGCGATCGGCATCGACGATCTCGCGATCCTGTTCGACGATCTGCGCGGCGATCTTCCCGATCTCGCACGCCAGCAGGCCGAACTGGTCGATTTCTGCAGCCAGCACACGCGCGCGACCCGGCTCTATTTCTGCCCGAGCTATTATTCCTATGACCCGGTGCTCGATCGGGTATTCGGCCGGCGGCCAGAGGGCTATCTCGCCGAGCTCGGGCGGCTGCTCGATCCGGAGGTGCGGATCTACTGGACCGGCGAGGAAGTCTTCTCGCCCGAGATCGGCGTCGGGCACCTTCGCGAAGTCGAGGCGGAACTGGGCCGCAAAGTGTGCCTGTGGGATAATTACCCGGTCAACGACGGATCGCGCATGTCGCGTTTCCTGCATCTGCGCGGCTTCACCGGGCGTCCGTCGGCGATCGCCGGGCATCTCACCGGCCATGCGATCAACCCCGCGATCCAGCCGCGATTGTCCTGCATCCCCGCGCTGACGCTCGCGGCCAATTATGCGCAAGGGGACGGGTACAGTTACGGCCGGGCCTTCGATACCGCAGCACGCGCGCTGCTCGGCGACGAGCTGGCGGCAATGGTGCGCGACGATCTGCTCGCGCTGCAGGATACCGGCTGGGAGCGGCTCGGCGCGCGCCGCGAGGTACTGCGCGCGCGTTATGCCGATATCGATCAGCCCGCTGCGCGCGAGATCGTCGACTGGCTCGACGGCCGGCACATCATGACCGACGACGAGGTCAAGACGCAGTGACCGGATGATGCCCCGCCAGCCGCAACGCGCCGTCGAGCGGATCGCCCATCGCGCTGCTGAGGCGCGCCACGGTCCGCGCGCGCAGCCACGGCATCATCCGCGGCGCGAGCCCCCCGACCAATACGCAACGCGGCGCGCCGCGCTCGAAGATCGTCTCGATGAAGCGTTCGATATGCAATGCGGCATCCTCGACGATCGACCGCGCGATCGCATCGTCGGCCTCGGCATAATCCATCACCAGCGGTGCGAGGCTGCCGTAATCGCGCGGCGTCGCCTCATCCATCCAGGCGATCGCCTTGGCGGTATCGTGATCGAAACGCTCGGTCACCGCGCTGCTGAGCGGGGTACGGCGAGTGCGCCCGTCGAGCGCGCGCAAGGCGTGGCGCATCGCGCTCAGCCCCAGCGCCGCGCCGCTGCCCTCGTCCGAAATCGGAAAGCCATAGCCGCCGATCGTGAAGCAATCGTCCGCCAGCCGGATATGCGCGATGCTCCCCGTGCCGATGATCAGGATCGCGCCCTCGCCGCCGGCATTGGCGCCGAGGTTGGCGATATAGGCATCGGTCTCATAAGCGACGGATGCGAAGGGAAAGGCGAAATCCCCGAGATGCTCTTTGACCCCCGGGCGCGAGATGCCCGCGATCCCCATGCCCGCACGGATCCGCCGCACATCGTCAGCGCCGAGCCCCGCTTCGCGGATCGCCTGATCGGTCACCTCGACCAGGGTGGCATAGAGATTGTCCATGCCGATCCGGGCATTGGCGGGCCCGGTCGCCCCGGTGCCGATCACGGTTCCGTCAGATTTGATCAACCGCGACCGGCAATTGCTGCCGCCAGCGTCTACGCCGAGATAAAAGGTCATGAGAACCCATATATGGGGAAAGAATCGCGGCGGTTAAGCACCATCGCCACACCCGCGACAACCGCTGAATCGCCTTTCGGCCATTTCTCCTCCTATCGACCGCCAGTGCGCCAGAACGGACCTCGATCATGACCGCCCCCGCCGCCTTGCTCGACCGCCTTCGCGATATCGTCGGGCGACGCAAGGTGCTCACCGCACCGCGCGCCACCGCACGCTTTCGCGAGGGATATCGTACCGGATCGGGCGCGGCGCTGGCGGTCGTCCTGCCGGGGACGCTGGTCGAATTGTGGCGCGTCGCCCAGGCCTGCGTCGCGGCCGATGTCAGCATCATCATGCAGGCATCGAACACCGGGCTGACCGGCGGCTCGACCCCGTCGGGCGACGATTATCCGGGCGGCGTGGTGATCATCAGCACCGTCCGCCTCAAGGGCATCCATCTGGTCCGCGACGCCGAACAGGTCGTATGCCTCGCCGGCGCGACGCTCAACGAACTCGAACGCGCGCTGCTGCCGCTCGGGCGCGAGCCGCATTCGGTGATCGGTTCCTCCTGCCTCGGCGCATCGGTGGTCGGCGGGGTCTGCAACAATTCGGGCGGGTCGCTGATCCAGCGCGGGCCGGCGTTCACCCAGCTCGCCCTGTTCGGGATGATCGGCGACGACGGCAGCCTCAGCCTCGTCAATCACCTCGGCATCGATCTGGGGAACGAGCCGGAGGCGATGCTCCACCGGCTCGACACCGGCGCTTTCGGCGCGGCCGAGGTCGACGGCTGCAGCGATCGCTGGGCGCACGATCGATCCTATGTCAGCCATGTCCGCAAGATCGACAGCGACCGGCCGGCGCGGTTCAACGCCGACAGCCGCTGCCTGTTCGAAGCCGCCGGAAGCGCGGGCAAGCTGATCGTCTTCGCGGTGCGGCTCGATACCTTTCCCAAGGAGGAAGGGAGCGTCACTTTCTATCTCGGGACCAACGATCCCGCCAAGCTCACCACGCTGCGGCGGACGATTCTCGGCACGTTCGAGCATCTGCCGATCGCGGGCGAATATATGCATCGTGCGGTGTTCGACATCGCCGACCGCTACGGGAAGGATATGTTCGCGGCGATCAAGCGGATCGGCACCGCGCGGCTGCCGCATCTGTTCGCGGCCAAGGCGCGATTCGATTCATGGGCGCGGCGGCTGGGCCCGGCCGGGGCGCATCTCAGCGATCGGCTGATGCAGCGCATCGGGCGTGTGCTGCCCGATCATCTCCCACGGCGGATGCGCGACTATCGCGATCGCTTCGAGCACCATCTGATCCTCAAGGTGCCGGGGTCGGCCGCTGCCGCGACGCGCGCCTTGCTGGCGTCGCAGTTCGACGACGCCGCGAGCGGCTTTTTCGAATGTACCGCGCAGGAAGCTGCGGACGCCTTTCTCCACCGTTTCGTCGCGGCAGGGGCAGCGGTGCGTTACCGCGCGGTCCATGCGGGAGAGGTCGAGGATATCGTCGCGCTCGATATCGCCTTGCCGCGCAACGCCCGACAATGGGTGGAGGAACTGCCCGACGACATCGCCGGCGATATCCTCCACCGCCTCTATTACGGGCATTTCTTCTGCCACGTCTTCCACCAGGATTATATCGTGCGGAAGGGCGTCGATCCGCTGGCGCTGGAGCATCGCATGCTCGAGATCCTCGATGCCCGCGGCGCCGAATATCCCGCCGAGCACAATGTCGGCCATCTCTACCACGCCAAGCCAGTCCTCGCGGATTTCTATCGCAGCCTCGATCCGACCAATCGGTTCAACCCTGGCATCGGGCACATGCCACGCAATCGTCATTGGAAGCAGATAACGTAGGCGCTCCAGGTATTTTCGTCCTGTTTTGGGACAGCTTTAGTGGAATCCGACATGATTTGGCGTCATCGCGTCTTATCGGCGCGCGTCGTGGGTCATAGAGGAGAAGTGGCCGAATCGGTCCTGTGGCCGAACGGCCGGGGTCGATCCGGCCCCGTGTGAGGAGACCAGAGTATGAGGTCGATCAAGTATGTATCCCGGGCTGTAGCCGACACCGCTAGCCGCCACGCTCGTCGGCAAAGGTAGAAGCACGGCGAGACGCGGCCCCGGCCGTGCCGTCTGATCTCCCGATTTCAGCATGCGCGCGGCAGCGCCCTCATACGGGACAAACCTCGCCTTGGGCGAACGACCGGCCCTGTCGGGCCAAACGGCGATCAGGTTGATCGACCGCAAGGAATTGAAGCATGACCATGCGTTCGTCGGCGCCTGCGAAACGGCGCAAGCGACCCGGCCCCGAAGTGCGCGAAGAGGCGCTGACCGTCGCACGCCGGCTGTTACTCGAACGGGGGCCGCACGCGGTGACGCTCGCCAATGTTGGCGACGAACTGGGCATGACCCACGCCAATATCCTTTATCATTTCGGATCGGCGGCGGGCCTGCAGATGGCGCTGATGGAATCGATGATCAAGGATCTCACCGTCGCGCTCGATCATGTGGTGGAATCGGTCCGAACCGACGCGCGCGCGCCGCGCACGATCGTCGACCGCGTCTTCGATGCCTTTGCCAAGGGCGGGGCGGGTCCGCTCGCCGCATGGATCATCCTGTCGGGCAATGTCGAACATCTCGAACCGGTGCGCGATGCGGTACGCTCGCTGGTCGAGGTGATCGTCGCCCAGACCAGCGATCCTGAAGCCGACGGCCGGGTTCGCAATATCGTGTTGCTGATGGCGGTGACGGCATTCGGCGATGCGGTGATCGGGCCTCATATCCGCGATATGCTCGGCGAAAACGACGGCGCGATGCGCGATCTGACGACGCGCATCCTGCCCTATTTCCTGTTGCACGCCCCCGCCGTGCCCTGACCGGGGCGCGCCGGCGATCAGGCGCTCACTGCCGAGCCGGGGCACCGGCGGGGTCGATCAACGCATCGAGGTCCGCCGGCCCCGCGGGCCGGACGACGAGCATCAGGCCGCCTTGGGCTGCGTCGCGCGCACGGCCGCGCAGGTCGCCTCGAACCGGCGCAGCGCCTCCGCCGCATCGTCCTGTGTCATGTTGAGCGGCGGCAGAAGCCGCACGCAATTGTCCCCGCCGCCGGCGACGAGCAGCCGCTGATCGCGCGCCGCGGCCATGAAATCGCGATTGTTGGTGACCAGCTTGACCCCGATCAGCAATCCCTTGCCGCGGACATCGACGATGACATCGCCATAACGCCCGGCGATATCACGCAACCCGCGCGACAAATCCTCCGCCAGCGCCGCGGCATGCGCGAGCGTATCAGGGCGCGCGATTTCGTCGAACGCCGCGATCGCCACCGCCATCGCGAGCGGGTTGCCGCCGAAGGTCGAGCCGTGCGCGCCGAAGATCATCCCCTTCGCCGCCTCCGCCGTGGCGAGGCATGCGCCGACCGGAAAGCCGCCGCCGAGCGCCTTGGCGACCGCCATGATATCGGGCTCGGTGCCGGGGAACCATTGGTGCGCGAAAAGCTTGCCGGTGCGCCCCATGCCGGATTGCACCTCGTCATAGATCAGCAGCACCCCCGCCTCGGTGCAGCGGCGACGCACTTCCGCCAGCCACTCGCCGCTCAACGCGCGCGCACCGCCCTCGCCCTGCACCGGCTCGACGATCAGCGCCGCGGTGGTTGGCCGCGCGATCGCCGCGGCGATCGCATCCATGTCATCGAGGCCGAGCTGGACATAGCCCGGCAGCCGCGGGCCGAAGCCCTCGATATAGGCCGCATTGCCCGAGGCATTGACCGCGGCATAGGTGCGGCCGTGGAATGACCCGGCGAAACCGATCACGTCGATCCGCTCGGGCTGGCCGTTGGCGGCGTGAAACTTGCGCGCGGTCTTGAGCGCGCATTCGATCGCCTCGGACCCCGAATTGCCGAAGAACACCACGTCGGCAAAGCTGTTTGCGGTCAGCCGCTGCGCCAGTTCCTCCTGCCCCGGGATGCGGAAGATATTGGAGAGGTGCCAGATCTTGCCGGCCTGTTCGGTCAGCGCCGCGATCAGTATGGGATTGGCGTGGCCCAGCCCGTTGGTCGCGATCCCGGCGACGCAATCGAGATAGGCATCGCCGTCCGCGGTATAGAGCCAGGCGCCCTCGCCGCGCTCGAACACCACGGGTGCGCGGTTGTACACCGCCATGATCTTGTCGGACACGAGAGACTTCCTTTCTAGATGCTGGTTGATCCGAAATCGACGCGGCCCAACCCCTGCGGCGCGAGCAGCCGCTGGATTTGCCCCGAAACACGCCGCACGCCTTCAGGGACGAACCGCGCATAATGTTTGATGTTGCGCGGGCCGATGCCGTGTTCCGCGCTGAAACTGCCGCCGAATTCCTCGACCACCGTGGCGAAGACATAGTCGCGCACCGCCTCGCCGACGGCGGGATCGAGCGCGCCGGCGGTGCCCGGCCAGACGAGATTGAAGTGCAGCCCGCCGTCGCCGATATGCCCGAAATCGCACACCGCCAGCCCCGGCCAGCGCGCCGCGACACCGGCCGCCACCTCATCGCGAAACCGCATCACATCGCCGCGGCGGAGCGCGATGTCGCAGGCGATGACTTGCCCGGATGCGCGCAGCCCTTCGGGGATCGCGTGGCGGATCGCCCAGAGCGCGTCGCGGCGATCGACCGCGACATCGATGATCGCCGACCCGGCATCGTCGATCAGCCCGGCCAGCGCCTCGCCCAGCGCGTGTTCGAGCGCATCCTCGCCGAGCACCGGCCCGCTCGAAAGCTCGATCAGCACGGCATAAGGCGGGATCGGCCCGGGAAACGGATTGCGCAGCCGCGGGACATGCGCGAAGGCCGCGGCGAGCGCATTGGCGGACATGCCCTCGAACGCGGTGATCAACGTACCGAAATGCGCTTCGAGCAGCGCGGCGAGCCCGGTCGCGGCATCGGCGCGACGCAATGCGACCAGCGCGGTGACCTGCGCCGCCGGGCGCGGCTGAAGCGCCAGCGTCGCGCGGGTGACCACCCCGAACGCGCCGGAGGTGCCGGCGACGAGTTGCTTGAGATCGACGCCGACATTGTTCTTCCACAGCGCGCCGCCGAGTTCGAGCACGGTTCCCGCCCCGTCGGCGAGGACGATTTCGAGCCCGAGCAGATTGCGCCGCACATCGCCGTAGCGCAGGAAACGCGCGCCGCCGGTGTTGGCGGCGATCATCCCGCCGACCGACGGATCCGCGCCGAGATCGATCGGGAAGAACAAGCCGTCTTCGTGCGCGGCGGCGTTGATCGTCGAGAGCAACGCGCCACCCTCCGCGGTGACGCTGCGGTTGGCGGCGTCGATCTCGATCACCCGCGATAGCCGTTCGAGGCTGAGGACCAGCATCTCGCCGCGATCGTCGGCGAGCCCGGCGCCGACCAGCCCGGTGCGCGCGCCCTGCGCGATCACCGCCACGCCATGCTGCGCCGCAAGCCGCAGGATCGCCGAAACGCCGCTCGTCGTCGCTGGGCGCACTACCGCCAGCGCGCGGCCGGCGTGCTGCCGCCCGTCGGTCTCATAGCGTTCGAGATCGCTGCGTCCGACGAGGACATTGTCCGCGCCGATCGCGTCGCCGAGCGCGGCCAGCAGATCGTTCATGCCGCCTTGGTCATCGCGAAGATGCCCTGCGCATTGCCGCTGTCGAAGGTCAGATCGAGCGCGCCCGTCGCCGGATCGATATCGCGGGTGATGAATTCGTAGAACGAGCCCGGCACCAGCCGCGTGACGACGCCGCCCGCGGTATCGATGAAACGCCGCGCGACGGGATCGGCGCGAAACGCGGTCTGGCGCACCCGGCCGTTGGTCGATACCTCGACCGCATCCTTCATCGGCCGCCCGAGCGCGCGCTGCGCCGCGGCGAGCGCTTCGACATCGGCGACGCGATCGGTGGCGTGATTGAAGGCATTGCCCTCGGTCGCGATCCACGCCGCCTCGGCCGAATGCGCGAGCAACAGCTCGTAATCGGTCACCCGCGGCGCATTGTGATGACAGGCAAAGGCGCGGACGATCTCGGGAAGCGCGGCCGCCGCGACATCGAACGCGACGCAGCCGGTCGCGGCGAATCCGGCCAGCGCGCGATGCGCCGCATCGCCGAGCGGATCGCGCGACTTGCCGAACACCCGCCGCGCCGCTTTCTCGAATAATGGGCCGAAGCGTTCGACATGCAATTCGCTGACGAAGAATTGCGCGATGCTTTCGGGGGCGTCGTCGTGACGATAGGCGCGACCGGTCATGCCGATGCGCGGCAGCGGATAGACGCCCGCAACGCTATAGCCAAGCGGCTTCAGGATACGCGCGAAGGCATCCTCGCCGGCGGGAAGATCGCCGGTCGGCCCCTCGGCAAAGCGGATCGTGCGCAACGCGCCGTGATCGAACATGATCCTGCCGCCAGCCGCGACCACATCGCCGACATAGGCCGCACCCGAGGGCACACGCGCGAGCAGACCGTGGAACAACACCAGGTTGAGCGCCGCCGCGAAACTCTTGCGCGTGACCGATCCGGTGTCAGGGCTGTCGAGCGCGGGATCGAGATCGAGCTTGGCGATCGCGGCGTGCGCGCCCTCGACGCCCAGCACCCCGGCGGCGAGCTTCAGCATCACGCTCTCATTCGAACTTGTCATTTACGCCTCCGGTCTTAAGGATTTCACTTCCTCGATTTCAGTCGTTCGGCAAAACGACAAAGGCGCATGTTCATATGAGCAAACGGAATGAATGACGCCGCGCGCCGCTTGTTGCCGCCGATGGCCGCGTTGCATTGCTTTGCCGCCGCCGCGCGGCACGGCAATTTCTCTGCCGCGGGCAAGGAAGTGGGGCTGACGCAAAGCGCGGTCAGCCGGCGGATCGCGCATCTCGAAAGCTGGCTGCAGATGACGCTGTTCGAGCGGCGCGGCCGGCGCGTCGTGCTGAGCGCCGAGGGCAGCGATTATGCCGAAGCGATCACCCCTGCGCTCGAACGCATCCGCCGCGCGACGGCGCGCGCGCTCGAACGGCGGCCCGAGCAGGAATTGTCGATCTCGACACTGCCGAGCTTCGGAATGCGCTGGCTGGCGCCGCGGCTTCCCGGGCTGACCGAGCGGCATCCCGATCTGATCGTCAATTTCCTCGCGCGGTCCGACGAATTCGATTTCGCCGACGAAAACTTCGATGCCGCGATCCATTTCGGCCTGCCCGATTGGCCGCATGTCGAGCATGACCTGTTGTTCCGCGAGGCGGCGATTCCGATCGCCTCGCCGCGCCTGCTCGCCGATCATGCGGTGAAGACCCCCGCCGACCTCGCGCGGCTGCCGCTGCTCGTGCAATCATCGCGGCGCAACGCCTGGTCGCAATGGTTCGCCCAGGCCGGCGTCGCGGTCCCCGCGCCGGCGATCGGGCCGAGCTTCGAGCATTTCCTGATGCTCGCGCAGGCGGCGGCGGCCGGCGCCGGGGTGGCGCTGATCCCGAGCTTCCTGATCGAGCCCGAGCTTCGGTCGGGGGCGTTGGTATGCCCGTTCGATCTGCCGATCTCGGGCGAACAGGCTTATTATCTGGTCTATCCGCCCGATCGGCTCGCCAATCCGATGTTCCGCCATTTCCGCGACTGGATCGTCCGGGAAGCGTGCGGCGACAGGCAGGAGCCGGTTGCCTAGGGTATCGCGCACGAAATGTGATCCACCCCGGCACAAGGCCACGTTTTCGCACGCCCCTCCCAGCCTTCCGCGCTTGCATGTTATAATTATAACATATAATGGCGACTGCTGACTAATATAACAGCGCGGCAGCGCTGCAGGAGGGGCTTCTTGAGCATCATTTCGCAACGGCGCCGCGCATGAAGCCGCTGGCACGCCAGACGATCGCCGCGCTGCAAGGGAACCGCCAGCAGAACGGCGAACTGACGCGCAACATCGGGTTGTTCGCGCTGATCTGCTTCGGGGTGGGGAGCACCGTGGGCGCGGGGATCTTCGTGCTGACCGGCACGGTCGCCGCACAACATGCCGGGCCGGCGGTGGCTTTGTCCTTCCTGATCGCGAGCGCGGTCTGCCTGCTCGCCGGGCTATGCTATGCCGAGCTGGCGGCGATGATGCCGGTCGCGGGCAGCGCTTATTCCTATAGCCACGCCTCGATGGGCGAAGCCGCGGCGTGGATGGTCGGCTGGTGCCTGCTGCTCGAATATCTCTTCGCCGGGGCGATCGTCGCGATCGGCTGGTCGGCCTATCTCCAGTCGGTGCTGCACGATATCGGCATCGACTTTCCGGCGCTGTTCGCGAAGGCGCCGTTCGAATTGTCGGGCGATCGACAGCTCGCCGCGACGGGATCGCTGATCGATCTGCCGGCGGTGCTGCTCACGCTCTTCTGCACCCTGCTCTTGCTGCGCGGCACCGAATTTTCAGCGCGGGTCAACAATTGGATCGTCGTCGCCAAGGTCGCGGCGATGCTGCTGGTCGTCGCGACCGGATTCGCCTTCGTCGATTATGCCAATTGGACGCCGTTCGTCCCGCCCAATGCTGGGACGTTCGGTCGATTCGGCTGGTCCGGCGTGCTGCAGGGCGCGGGGGTGCTGTTCTTCGCTTATGTCGGGTTCGACGCGGTCTCGACGCTGGCGCAGGAAGTGCGCGATCCGCAACGCACCGTCCCGCGCGCGTTGCTCGCCTCGGTGGGCGTGACGACCTTGCTCTATGCTTTGGTCGGGCTGGTGATCACCGGGCTGGTCAGCTACCGGCTGCTCAACGTCGCCGATCCGGTCTATATCGCGCTCAGCAGCGGCGGGCCGGCGCTGGCGTGGACCAAGGTGATCATCGGTTTCGTCGCGATCGCCGGGCTGATCTCGGTGCTGCTCGTCACCTTGCTCGGGCAGGTGCGGATTTTCTACGCGATGGGGCGCGACGGGCTGTTGCCGTCCGCCTTCACGCGGGTGCGCACGGGGTCGCACGTCCCGCATGTCGGCACCGTGGTGACGGGGGTGATCGCCGCGATCGCCGCGGGGCTGTTGCCGCTCAGCCTGCTCGGCGAGCTGATCTCGATGGGCACCCTGTTCGCCTTCGTGACGGTCGCGGTCAGCGTGGTGATCCTGCGACGGCGCGAGCCGGACGCGCATCGCCCGTTTCTGGTGCCGCTCTATCCATGGACGCCGCTGCTCAGCATCGCGGCATGCCTCTATCTGATGTGGAGCCTCCCGCAGGATACATGGCTGCGGCTGGCGCTATGGCTCGTCGCCGGCGGCGCGGTCTATTGCCTCTATGGGCTGCGCCGGCGGCGCAAGGCGCGCGGATCGTGACGCAAAAAAAGGCCGCGCCGCCGCGCTGGATCCAGCGTGGCGGCGCGGCCGATCTTTGGGGATCAGGCGAAGCTGACCTTCGCGCGGCGGTGACGCATCGTCGCGCCGACCAGGCCGAAGCCCATGATCATCAGCGCCCAGGTCGCCGGCTCAGGCACGCCGCCCGGATTGAAGGGGGTGGTCGAGAACAGCACGGCGTTCGAGGTGCCGCCCGGATTCTTGCCGAGGATCTCGATCACGCTCGCCGGGTTGGTGAGGTCGAGCTTGTAGATCGCGCTCTGGCCGCCGCCCTGGCCGCCCCAGTGGATGCCGATGAAGGTCTCGCCGAACAGCTCGGGCGCGCCGCCGAACGACAGCGTCGTCGCGCCGCCGAGGTTGGAGAGCTTG
Source organism: Sphingomonas lycopersici (assembly GCF_026130605.1). Lineage (GTDB taxonomy): Bacteria > Pseudomonadota > Alphaproteobacteria > Sphingomonadales > Sphingomonadaceae > Sphingomonas > Sphingomonas lycopersici. Next base: position 331,690 of record NZ_JANFAU010000001.1, read on the forward strand.
AGCCCGGCGTTCGAATAGAGTGCGCCGAAATCAATCCCGCTCGCGTCGAAGCCAAGGCCGGAAAGCATCGACTTTACCGTATTGGTGTTGCCGCCGCCGTTGCTGAAGATGTTGCCCGCGACATAGCCGGAGCAGGACGAAGCGCCGCTGACGTCGGAGGTCAGGCAGGTCGCCGCCTCGGCCGAGGTGGCGAGCGCGCCAAGGGTAACCCCTGCCGCGAGGAGCGCGAACTTGAACGATTTCATAATCTGGTTTCCTCACTCAACAAACCGGATCGACCAGAGCGAGCCGGCACACAAAACGACCTGATGGTGAGGCGCCCCGTAAACTTTTGTCACCTGCGGTAACAATCTGTTAATTCTTACACTATGGACGGCTGTCCCATAACGGGACGTTTTCAGGCCGGATAGAGCCCGCGCTCTTTCCCGAACAACCGGGTCAGCCCGGTCAGCGCATCGAGCGCCGGCGTCTCGACGCCCAGCTTCGCGGCGATCTCGCGCGGGGCGGACAATAATTGGTCGATCTCGATCGGCCGCCCCGCCTCGACATCCTGCAGCATCGAGGTCTTGAACCCGCCGAGCTGCCGCGTCACCGCCATGCGATCCACCCCGCGCTCGGCGATCGCGCAGCCGATACGCGCGCCGATCGCCTGCGCTTCGGCCATCACCCGCAGCGTGAAGCCGGCGACCAGCGGATCGTCGAGCATCCGATCGGTGGTCGCGCCGGTGATCGCCGAGATCGGGTTCATCGTCATATTGCCCCACAATTTGTACCAGATCTCATAGCGGATGCGCTCGCTGCGCTCCGCCACGAAGCCCGCGTCGGCGAACACAGCGCACAATCGATCGAGCCGCGCGCTGCCCCCACCCGCCGGTTCGCCGAGGATCAGCCGATTGCCTGCCTTGTGTGCGATATGGCCGGGGCCGATCGCGGCGGCGGAGGCGTGGACGACGCTGCCGATCACCCGATCATAGCCAAGCGCGGCGGCGATCGCGCCGTCGGCATCGATCGACGCCAGCGCGGTGGCGGGCAATTCGCCGTCACCGCCGAGCAGGAACCACCAGGGAACGCCGTTCATCGCCGGCAGGACCAGCGTCCCCGGCGCGATCATCGGCGCGAGGCGCGGCGCGACGGCCGCCAGCGCAGGGCCCTTGAGCGCGATCACGATCACGTCCTGCGCGCCGAGCGCCGCCGGATCGTCCGACGCCGCCACCTGCGCCGTCAGCGTTTCGTCAGCGATGTCGAGCCGCCAGCCGAGCGCGCGGATCGCCGCGAGCGTCTCGCCGCGCGCCAGCACGCTGATGTCGTGGCCACGCTGCGCCAGTCGCACCCCGATCCACCCGCCGATCGCCCCGGCCCCGATTATGCCAACCCGCATCTATGCCTTTGCCTATGCGTTTTTATGCCTTCTCCCAATCTGGATGAGGATGCCGCGCGGGTCGAGCCTCTCTTTCCCGAAGCAGCGATGCGATCGCCTTCAGAAGTGCTTGCCGATCCCGACGCCGATCGTGCGCGGCCGGTTCGCCGTGTAGAAAACATCCGGACCGGAGAAGTTCGAGTGCGCGTCGATAAAGTCGCGATAGGTCTTGAAGCGCGTGTTGAAGAGATTGTCGACGAAGACCCGCGCGTTCCAGCCGCCGCCCTCGATGCGTAGCGACACATTGGTCAGCCAATAGGAATCGAGCGGCAGATATTGCGGGTTGAGGCTGGCCTTGGCGAACTGGCCGCTGGTGCGATCGAGCACCGGCTTATACGGCCCGAAATCGGCATAAGCATTGCTGCTATAGGTCGACAGCCAGTTCGCGCCGATCTTGATCCCCTGCCCGATCTCCGTGGCATAATCCGCCATCAGCGACAGCGAGTGGCGCGGCACCAGCGGCATATGCTCGCCGTCGAAGCCGATATGATCGATGGTCTGCGTCAGCTTTGCGTCGGTGTAGCTGTAGCCGATGTTGAGCGAGACGCCGCGCAGCCCGACGTCGCGCGCCTGCGCCTCGATCTCCAGCCCCTGCGACACCGCCTTGCCGGCATTGCCCAGATAACTGAAGCCGAGCGGGGTGCGGACGGTCGTCTGGATATCGGACCAGTTGATCCGGAACAGATCGGAACTGACATAGACCCGGTTGTTCAGCAGCGAGAACTTCCCGCCGATCTCGTAACTGACGATATTGTCCGAGCGAAACTGCCGCCCCGCCGGCGGAATACCTGTATTGGGCGTAGTGAGGTTGAAGCCGCCGGGCCGGAAACCCTGCGCGACGGTTGCGTAGATCAGCCCGGCCTTGCCGAACTTGTAGGAGGTGTTGAACCGCCAGACCGTTCCGGTCTCCTTATAATGGCCGTTGGATATGTCGCCGGGCAGCGGCGTGGCGCGCGCAAATCCGTTCGCGTCGCGCGCATCGATCCCCAGCCACTGATCGATCGAGTAGAAATTGCCGGTGCCGCGATCGTCGAACCAGCGGCCGCCGACCGACGCCTGCCACGCCGCTGTGAGATTGTATTTGAGCTCGCCGAAAAACGCGACCTGACTGGTCAGCTTCTTGTCGCGATACGTATATTCCTTGTCGTCGGCCAGTCTTGCGCCGAGGATATTCTGTTCGAAAGCCGCCTGCCCCGGGAACGGGATCGGCACCGATTCCTGATAGTTTTCGACCGACTTGGTATTGTTATAATATCCGCCGACGATCCAGTTGAACGGCCCGTCCGATTTCGAAACCAGCCGCACCTCCTGCGTGAAGGCATGCGATCGCGCGTGGCGCGTCGCGAATACGGTGAATTCGGGGATATCCTCGGGGCTGAGGAAGCTTCCGTAGATCGAATCGCGAATATAGAAAGTGTTGTCGAAGCTGCCGTCCCAATGTTCGTTGCTATAGGAGGAGCTTGAAGTCAGCGACGCCCAGCCGAAATCGTAGCTGATTGTCATATTGGCGAGCTGTGCGGTATAATCGGCGTGGCCCGGATAGGTGAAATCGACCGTATCGGGCCGCTGGCTTTCGCGCACCGAATTGCCGTCTCCGTAATGCGCCGCCTGCCGATTGTAGGTCAGCGCGATTTCGAGATTCGGCGCCGGCTTGATCAGCACCGCGATCCGCGCGGAGGTCGTGCGGTCGCGATTGACGTCTTTTCTGCCGAGCCTGACATTGTCGATAAAGCCGGCATTGTCGAACTGACCGATATTGGCGCGAACCGCGATCCAGTCGTTGACCGGCACGTTGATCATCCCGGTGACGTTGTAATTGGTCCCGCCGTGATCGGTGCCCGAAACCTCCCCGGTCACCCGCCCCTCGACCAGTTTCGTATCGGGCTTCTTCGAGATGTAGCGGATCGTCCCGCCGATCGCGCCCCCACCGAACAAGGTGCCCTGCGGCCCGCGCAGCACCTCGACCCGGTCGATGTCGACCAGCTTCAGATCGAGCGGTCCCGAATGATAGGGCAGGTCCATCGGCACTTCGTCGACATAGACCGTCGTCGTCGGCGCAAGCCCCGCCTCGCTGCCGGTGCGCAGCCCGCGCAGCACCAATGTCGCGCCGCCGAGCGGGCCGCGGTCCGCGATCGACAGGCCGGGGATGGTGCGCGCGATATCCGCGATGTTGAGCGCGCCGGTCTTGGTCAGCGCATCGCCGGTGATCGCCTGGATGTTGAACGGCACGTCGCGGACCGTTTCGTCACGCCGCGTCGCGGTAACGAGGATCTCGTCGTTGGTCGCCGCGCCCGGTTGCGCGGCGGATTGCGCCGCGGCGGGCGCCGCAAGCCCCAGGCATGACGCGAACGAGCCGAGGCTCATCATTACGATTCGGATTTCGCTGCACCGGCGTCCCAACACCATTCCCCTCCTGTAGTGCTGCGCCGATCTCGCACGAAAAGTGTCGTAATCGGCTATACGACACTTTTATGTCATTGGCGGGAGAGTGTCAATTATGCATCATCCGGCCCCGCAGGACAGAAAATGGTCGACCGCCGTTAGCTTTGTGCGCATTTCCGGCCTAGGAAGGCGCGATGGCAAAGACGGCTGGAGGCTCCATGCAATCGCAGAAGGATGGCGCACACGATCTGCTGCAGCGGCTGGAGGACGATCTCGACGCGTTCAGCCCGGCGGAGCGGATCATCGCCAATTTCATCCTGACCAATCGCGGCGGGATCGCGTTCGAGACCGCCAATTCGATCGCCGAGAAGCTTCAGGTCAGCCCGGTCACGGTCGGCCGCTTTTCGCGCAAGATGGGCTATCGCCACTTCAAGGACCTCAAGGCCGGGCTGCGCACCGCAATGTCCGGGGTGCCGTGGCTGGTCGGCGACCAGATGACCGCCTTCGTCGGCGCGGGGGGCGGCAGCGATCGCCGCGGGGGCAGCCTGGAGCTCGAGTTGGCCGGGATCATCGAGGTTTATGCGCTGGCGGAAACCCCCGGCTGGAAAGAGATCGTCGCCTTGCTGGCGCACAGCCACCGGGTTCATGTCGCCGGTTTCCAGACCGAGCGCGGGGTCGCGATGACGCTCGCGCATCTGCTGCAATATGCGCGCGAGGGCGTGACGCTGCCCGACGCCACCGCGGGTAATTTCCACGAGGTGCTGGCGGACGACGACCCCGCGGGGCAATGCCTCGTGCTGGTCGACATGCGCCGCTATTCGCAGCAATGCCACGATCTGGCCGCGGCGGCGCGGCGGCGCGATATCCCGGTGGTGATGATCACTGACAAATTCTGCGACTGGATCCGCAAATATACCGATCATGTCATCGCGGTGCCGACCGAGGTGGAATTGTTCTGGAGCTCGCAGGTCGCGCTGAGCTGCGCGGTCAATCTGCTGGTCAATGACGTGATCGGCGTGCTCGGCGGCAAGGTGGAGAAACGGCTCGAGCGGCTGTCCGATCTGTATCAGGCGCATAGCGGGCATGTCGGCAGCCCGCGTCGCAAACGGACCGAGGGGTAGCGCTCCGCTTCGGCCGGTCGACGTTCCTCGGAGATCGGCTTTCCGGGAATATTGCATCCTGTCGCCCCGGCGCGGGCCGGGGTCCAGTTACGACCGGCCCGATGCTGGACCCCGGCCTGCGCCGGGTGGATCAGACTGTCCGGCCATCCTCCCACATACGGCAGATTTCGTATTGTTATTTTTATGTCTATTGACACGTTAGGTTATATTTATACCATATTGCGATCGGTAGCGACTCCGCGAGGGCGCGCGCCGCTTTTCGGGAGGATGGTTGGGGCGGATGAAGGTTCCGGGCAAATATCTGCTGTTCCTGGGTGACGTTGCCGACAGGCTGAGCGCCAAGACGGCCTGTGGCTTGCTCGATTGGGCGCGCGACGAATGCGTCGGGCAATCGCGCCTCACGGGGTGCGGCGTGGATCTGGGCCTGCCCGACCTCGATTTCGCCGCCGCCAGGCAGGCCGGCGCGCAGACGCTGGTGATCGGCGTCGCGCCGTTCGGCGGGACGATCGCCCCGCATTGGATCGAACCGATCGTCGCCGCGCTGACCGCCGGGCTCAATGTCGCGAGCGGAATGCATATCCGCCTGCGCAGCATTCCCGCAATCGCCGCCGCGGCCGATGCCGCGAGGGTCGGGCTGTTCGACATCCGCGTGCCGGCGGCGACCTATCCGATCGCGTCGGGGCGCAAGCGCGCCGGGCGGCGCATGCTGATGGTCGGTACTGATTGCGCGGTCGGCAAGAAATATACCGCGCTGACGATCGCGCGCGACATGGCGGCGCGCGGGATGAAGGCCAGCTTCCGCGCAACCGGGCAGACCGGCATCCTGATCGCCGGGGAGGGCGTGCCGATCGACGCGGTGGTCGCCGATTTCGTCGCCGGCGCGGCCGAAACGCTGTCGCCCGACAATCATGCCGATCACTGGGATGTGATCGAGGGGCAGGGATCCTTGTTCCACCCCGCTTACGCCGGTGTCGCGCTCGGGCTGCTCCACGGATCGCAGCCCGATGCGATCGTGCTGTGCCACGCGGCCGGGCGGACGCATATCGACGGCTATCCCGATTTTGCGATCCCCGCGCTTGCCGAGTGCATCGATCTCAACCTGCGCCTGGCGCGGCTGACCAACCCAGCGGCGCGCTGCGCCGGTGTCGCGATCAACACCTCGGCGCTTCCCGCCGCCGCACGCGCTGATCACCTCCGCGCGGTTTCGGCGCAGCTCGGAATGCCGTGCTTCGATCCGCTCGCCACCGGATCGGGGGCGATGCTCGACCACCTCACCGCGGCCGTGGGATAATCGCGATGCAGATCGACGCACAGATTGAAACTTGGCCGCTCGCCCGGCCGTTCCGCATCACCGGGCGGACCTATCACGCGATCGACATCGTCGTGGTGACGGTTCGCGACGGCGATCATGTCGGGCGCGGCGAGGCGGCGGGGGTCGATTATCTCGGCGAAACCCCCGCGGCGATGCTGGCCACGATCGAGGCGACGCGCGACGCCTTCCCCGCCGGGCTGACCCGCGCACAGCTGCACACGCACTTGCTCGCCGGCGGCGCCCGCAACGCACTCGATTGCGCTTTATGGGATCTCGAAGCCGCGCGATCCGCCACGCCGGCGTGGCGCAACGCCGGGATCGCCGCGCTCAAGCCATGCGTCACGGTCTGGACGATCGGGGCCGACGCCCCCGATCTGGTCGAGCGACAGGCCGCCGACTTTGCCGAGGCGCGCGCGATCAAGCTCAAGCTGACCGGTGACCGCGAGGATGCGGCGCGGGTGCGCGCGGTCCGCGCCGCGCGGCCCGACGTGTGGCTCGGCGTCGACGGCAATCGCGGGTTCACCCTCCCGGCGCTCGAACGGCTGATGCCGGTGCTGGTCGATGCGCGGGTCGCGCTGGTCGAGCAACCACTCCCGACCGACAGCGACGCCCTGCTCAATGATTTCGCCGCGCCAATCCCGATCGCCGCCGACGAAAGCGTGCAGGATCTGGCGTCGCTCGAACGACTGGCGCCCGGTTTTTCGATGATCAACATCAAGCTCGACAAATGCGGCGGGCTGACCGAGGCGCTGGCGATGGTCGAGCTGGCGCGCGCACGCGGGCTGGGGGTGATGGTCGGCAACATGCTCGGCACCTCGCTCGCGATGGCGCCCGCGTTCATCATCGGCCAGTTCTGCGATGTGGTCGATCTCGACGGCCCGATCCTCCTCCAGCGCGATCGCCCGCCGGGAGCGATCTATCGCGACGGCACGATCTGGTGCCCCGATACGGTGTGGGGCGGCGGCGCCTCCTGACGGGCAAGCAACGACAAATACTCGGGGAAAAAGGGGACAAGAGGATGCGAGCTTTTGCTTATGTGACAAGCGCGCTGGCCGCGCTGACCGTGGCGATGCCGGCGATGGCGGCGCCCGATCCGGCGACATTCAAGGCCGAGGTCGATGCGTTCATGGCCAAGGAACTTCAGGCGCAGAAGGTGCCGGGCGCCGCGGTGGCGGTGCTGCGCGACGGCGCGATCGTCATCGCCAAGGGCTATGGCCTCGCCAATGTCGAGCATGACGTGCCGGTGACGCCCGACACGATCTTCCAATCGGGCTCGCTCGGCAAGATGTTCACCGCGACGGCGGTGATGCTCGCGGTGCAACAGGGGAAGATCGGGCTCGACGATCCGGTGAGCAAATATCTCCCCGGCACCCCGCCGGGGTGGAGCCCGATCACCGTCCGCCAATTGCTCACCCACACCTCGGGGATTCCCAATTACGGCCAGGATTTCGATTATCGCCGCGACTATAGCGAGGACGAACTGCTCAAGATCGCTTACGCCTTGCCGCTCAGCTTCAAGCCGGGCGCGCGCTGGTCGTACAGCAACACCGCTTATGAAGTGCTCGGCATCCTCGTCCACAAGGCCACCGGGCGGACGTATGTCGATATCCTCGACAAGGACGTCTTCGCCCCGCTGGGCATGAAGACCGCGCGCGGCATCAGTGACGCCGATATCGTGCCACATCGCGCGGCGGGCTATCATCTGGTCGAGGGCGCGCTCAAGAACCAAGACTGGGTGTCGCCGACGATGAACTCGACCGCCGACGGCTCGCTCTATTTCTCGCTCAACGACATGATCGCCTGGGCGCGCGGGGTCGAGCAGCAGAAACTGCTCGGCGCCGACGGCTGGCGGCAGATCTATACCCCGGTGCGGCTCAACAGCGGCAAGACCTATCATTACGGCTTCGGCTGGCAGGTGCAGCAGGCCGCGGGCAAGCCGCATTATTCGCACGGCGGGGCGTGGCAGGGCTTTAAGACCTATTATTCGCGCTATCTCGGCGACGGGCTGTCGATCGTCGTGCTGAGCAATTCGGCCGAGACCAAGGTCGACGAACTGGCGGACGGGATCGCCGGGTTGTGGGATCCCGCGCTCACCGCTCCGCCGCCGCGCCCCGCGCCCGCCCCGGCGATCGCGAAGCGCGTCACCGCGCTGATCGAAAAGGTCCGCACGGAGAAACTGACCGACGCCGATCTGCCGCTGGAGACGCCGGGCTTCGCCGCGATCGCCAATCAATATTTCTCGAAGATGCTGCGCGACGCCGGGCCGCTGACGCGGCTCGACCTGATCGAGAAGAGCGAGGAAGGCGACGACACGAATTACGTCTTCAACGCCAGCTTCGGCCAGCAGCAGCATCGCGTCGCCTATAAGGTCGCGCCCGGCGATCAGGTGGCGTCCTTCTACGTCGCGCCGTGATCCGCGAAAGGGAAAAGGCCATGAAACGACTGATTTCCAGCCTGTGCGCGGGCGTGTGCGCGCTGACCGTCGGCACCGCCGGCGTGGCGCAGACGGCACCGGCGCGATCGACCCTGATCGTCAACGCGCGGGTGATCGACGGCACCGGCGCACCGGCGCGAAACGGTGCGGTGCGGATCGAGCGCGGCCGGATCGCCGCGATCGGCAAGCTCACGCGCCGCGCGGGCGAAGAGGTCGTCGACGCGCACGGTGAGGTGCTCGCGCCGGGGTTCATCGATACGCACAGCCACCACGATCACGGGCTGTTCGACACGCCCGATGCGCTGCCCGTCACCACCCAGGGGGTGACGACGATCATCGTCGGGCAGGACGGCGGATCGGCGCTCCCGGTGGCCGATCTGTTCGCCCGGATGGAGAAAACCCCCGTCGCGGTGAACGTCGCCAGCTATATCGGCCACAATACGATCCGCGAAACGGTGATGGGCGAGGATTACAAGCGCCACGCCACACCGGCCGAAATCGAGCGCATGGCCGCGCTGATCGACAGCGGGATGAAGGACGGCGCCCTGGGGCTGTCGACCGGGCTCGAATATGATCCCGGCATCTATTCCGACAAGGCCGAAGTACTGACGCTGGCGAAGGAAGCCGCGCGTTTCGGCGGGCGCTACATCAGCCACGTCCGCAGCGAGGACCAATATCTGTGGGCGGCGCTCGACGAGATCGTCGAGATCGGCCGCGCCACCGGGATGCCGGTGCAGGTATCGCATATGAAGCTGGCGATGACCGACTGGTGGGGCGAGGCGAACCGCTATCTCGCGGTGCTCGACCGCGCCCACGCACAGGGCGTCGACATTTCCGGCGACGTCTATCCCTACGAATATTGGCAATCGACCCTGGCGGTGATGTTCCCCAAGCGCGATTTCGACAATCGCGCGAGCGCCGAATTCGCGCTCAAGCACCTCGCCCCGCCCGAAGGATTACTGATCTCGCACTTCTCGCCCGAGCCGGCGCTGGTCGGCAAGACGATCGCGCAGATCGCGGCGCTGCGGCGCACCGATCCGGCCGAGACGCTGATGCGGCTGATCGCCGAATCGCGCGGGCCGACCGCGGAGGAATCGGTGATCGGCACCAGCATGCGCGCGGACGACGTCGCGACGCTGATCGCCTGGCCGCGCTCGAACATCAGCAGCGACGGCGAACTCGCCGGGCGCCACCCGCGCGGGCGCGGCAGCTTCCCGCGCGTGCTGCGCGTCTATGTCCGCGAGCAGCATGTGCTGACGCTCGAACAGGCGGTCCACAAGATGAGCGGCGAGGCGGCGGCGCATATGGGGATCGGCGATCGCGGGGTGATCCGCCCCGGCGCGCGCGCCGATCTGATCCTGTTCGATCCGGCACGGATCACCGACCGCGCGACCAGCGAGGATCCATCCGCTTTGTCGGTCGGCGTCTCGCGCGTGTGGGTCAATGGCGGGCTGGTGATGAAGGACGGCAAGGCCACCGGCGTCCGGACCGGCGAGCCGGTGCGCCGCCAGCAATCGGGCGCGCCGCGGACATAGCATCGATGCACCGCATCCGGCGAGGGAGCGGGGCGTGACAGGCTCTGGTTGTGCGCGCCCAAGCAAAACTACGCGGCCCGCGCACTGATGCCGAGTTGCGTGAACGCCGGCCGGCAACCATCTCTCGCGCTCTCAAGCAGGAGAGCGCAGATGACCGACGCCTATGTTCCGCCGAAGATCTGGACCTGGAACAAGGAGAATGGCGGCCGCTTCGCCAATATCAACCGGCCGATCGCCGGGGCGACGCACGAGAAGGAGCTGCCCGTCGGGCGCCACCCGCTGCAACTCTATTCGCTCGCCACCCCCAATGGGGTGAAGGTGACGGTGATGCTGGAGGAGTTGCTCGCGCTTGGCCACGAAGGCGCCGAATATGACGCCTGGTTGATCCGCATCAACGAGGGCGATCAGTTCGGCAGCGGCTTCGTCGAGATCAACCCCAATTCGAAGATCCCCGCGTTGCTCGATCGCAGCGGGCCGACCCCGATCCGCGTGTTCGAATCGGGCGCCATCCTTACCTATCTCGCGGAGAAGTTCGGCGAATTCCTCCCCACCGACCCGGCCGGGCGCGCCGAAACCTTGTCCTGGCTGTTCTGGCAAATGGGCGCGGCGCCCTATCTCGGCGGCGGGTTCGGGCATTTCTACGCTTATGCCCCGTTCAAGATCGAATATGCGATCGACCGCTTCGCGATGGAGGTGAAGCGCCAGCTCGACGTGCTCGACCGGCGGCTGGCGGAGAGCGAATATCTCGCCGGCGACAGCTATACGATCGCCGATATCGCGGTGTGGCCGTGGTATGGCGGGATGGCCAAGGGGCTGCTCTACGACGGCGGCGAATTCCTCCAGGTCGAGGACTATAAGAACCTGCGCCGCTGGACCGACCAGATCGCCGAACGCCCCGCGGTGAAGCGCGGCCGGATGGTCAATCGCGTGATGGGCGATCCCGAGAGCCAGCTCCACGAGCGCCACGACGCGAGCGATTTCGAGACCAGGACGCAGGACAAGGTGCTGGCGGCGGAGGCGTGAGCGATACGCTCACGCTCGCCGCCTGACCTCACCACGCCGCGTGGATCGTATCCGCCTTGGCGAGGAAGATCGCGAACAGATCGTCGGGATCGGTCCATTCGGCGATCGGCGTCCAGCCGCCCGCGCGCAACAGCGTCCGCGCGTCGGACGAGCCGTATTTGTGGCTGTTCTCGGTATGGATCCCCTCCCCCGCCTTGATCGCGAACGGCATATCGTCGACCACGAAATCCACGTCGCGAGTCGCATCGAGGTGCATCTCGATTCGTGCGGCTTCGGGGTTCCACACCGCGCGGTGGCGGAATGCGTCGACCGGGATCGTCCCGCCGAGCTCGCGGTTGATCCGCTCGAGCAGGTTGAGGTTGAACGCCGCCGTCACCCCGGCGGAATCGTCATAGGCGCGTTCGAGCGTTTCGACCTGCTTGATCCGGTCCATCCCGATCAGCAGCATCGCGCCCTCGCCCAATGAGGCGCGCATCGCGCGCAGGATATCGGTCGAGGAGAAAGCCCCCATGTTGCCGATCGTCGAGCCGGGGAAGAAGCCGAGCTTGGGCAGATCGCGGATTTCCGCCGGCAGCGTGACCGGTGCGGTGAAATCGGCCTCGACCGGAATGATCGGCAGCCGCGGGAAACGCGCGGCGAGATCGCGCACCGAGGCACGCATGAAATCCCCCGAAATGTCGATCGGGACATAGGCCGAAGGCCGGATCGCATCGAGCAGGATCGGGGTCTTGGTCGACGAGCCCGAGCCGAATTCGACCACCGCGCGCCCCGCGCCGACCTGCGCCGCAAGATCGCCCGCGATCCGCTTCAACAGCGCGGTTTCGGTGCGGGTGGGATAATATTCGGGAAGCTCGGTAATCGCCTCGAACAATTCGGAGCCGCGGCGATCGTAGAACCAGCGCGCCGGGATCGCGCGTGGGCGGCGCGTCAGCCCCTCGATCACATCGGCGCGGAAGGCGTCGGTCGCTCCGCGTGCTTCGGGCACCTCGTCGCGCGCCAGCCGCAACCCGGTGAACTGCCAGCGCTGGTGTGGATAGAAGAAGTTGCGATAACTCGCGCGCACATGCCCGCGCGGGGTGGCGCACGATCCGCCGCGCAGGACGAACTGCCCGCTCATAAACTTGCCGTTATATTCGCCGACCGCGCCTTCGGCGGGCGTGAAACCGGGATAGGGCCGATAGGCGCTGCCGGTCCATTCCCACACATCGCCGAAGAAAGCCGGGCCGCGCGCCGACGGGCGCGGTTCGACCGCGCCGGCAAGATCGAGCAGGTTGCCCTGCTGCGGCGAATAGGCCCGGGCCGCCGCTTCCCATTCCTCCTCGGTCGGCAGCCGCGCGCCGGCCCAGGTCGCATAAGCGTCGGCCTCGTAGAAACTGATGTGGGTGACGGGCGCCGCCGGGTCGATCGGCCGCCGCCCGTCGAGCCCGAACCGCGTCCACACGCCGTCACGCTGCTCCCAATAGAGCGGCGCATCGATCTTCTCGCGCTGCACCCACGCCCAGCCGTCGGACAGCCAGTGGCGCGGCTCGCGATAGCCGCCGTCGGCGATGAACGCCGACCATTCGCCGTTGGTGACGGTCCGATCGGCGATCGCGAAGGGCTCAAGCAACACGCGATGCGCCGGCCCTTCGCAATCGAATGCGAATTCATCCCCGTCGTGCCCGATCGAGACGATCCCGCCGGGGTGCCGGATCCAGCCGATCGGGCCGGGCATCGCGACCGGCACCTTGCGCCCGCCGGGCCACATCGCCGGCTCGAGCGGATTGTGCGCGAACAGGTGCAGCACGTCGGTCAGCAGCAATTCCTGATGCTGCTCCTCATGGTTGCAGCCCAGCACGACCAGCCCGCGCGCCGCATCGGGCAGATCGGGGATCGCGCGCAACATCGCGCGATCGACCGCCGCGCGATAGGCGAGGATCTCGTCGAGATACGGCCGAGTCAGCAGCCCGCGGCTGCCGCGCCGATGCCGCGCGCCCTCCGCCTCGTAATAGCTGTTGAACAGGAAGGGGAAGCGTTCGTCGTGGAGGCGATAGCCGGCAACGAAATCGCGCAGGATGAAGGTTTCGAAAAACCATGTCGTATGCGCCAGATGCCATTTAGCGGGCGAGGCATCGTCCATCGACTGGACCGTGGCATCGGCATCGGAAAGCGGCGCCGCCAGTGCCTCGCTGAGCCCGCGCACGCCGATATAGCGCGCGGCAATATCCTGCGGCGGCACCGCATCGCGCAAGGTTGGGCTGGCAAATTTCGACATGTCGATCTCTCTCGGCAGCGGCTGATCCGCTCAATTGCCCGAACACATCACTCGCCCGTGCGGGATCAGCCGGCTGCCGACGGACTTCGATGCTGACTAGATGGTGTTGCAAAGAGAATAGTCGGGCGGCGGTTTCGGTTCCGCCCGGCTTCATTCAATCATATGTCGATATACGACGGAACCGGTCTTTTCGGCGACCTGATCGTAGAGCCGCCGCGCGGTCGCATTGGTTTCGTCGGTCTGCCAATAGACGCGTGCAACGCCCGCGGTGCGCGCGCGATCGTACACCGCCTCGATCAGCGCGCGGCCGACCCCCTTCCCGCGCGCGTCTCGGGCGGTGAAAAGATCCTGAAGGTAGATGCTCGGCGCGATCGCGGTGGTGCTGCGGTGGAACAGATAATGCGTGAGGCCGAGCAGCGCGCCGCCCTGTTCGGCGACCAGCGCATGCACCGGCTCATAAGCGTCGAAGAACCGGCCCCAGGTCGTCGCGGTGATGTCGGCTGCCAGCGCGGTCGCGCCCGATCGACCGTAAAAGGCGTTATACCCGTCCCATAGCGGCAGCCAGCGCGGATAGTCGCTGGCCAGGATCGGGCGGACAACCAGGGTCTCGATCATGCACGCGGGGATATGCCCGCCCGTCGCGCGGCTCAAGTGGCCCCGCGTCATTTCGGGCGCGCATCGATCGTTATTTTATTCTATGGGATCGATTGTTCGGTCGATCCCCAGGAGGCGTCGATGACCGGTACGCTTGAAGTGGAGCTCAAGCTGGAGCTCGATCCCGGCGATCGCAGCCGGCTCGATCTGATCGACCTGTTCGGCGCGGGCGGCGCGACCGACCATCTCGTCACCACCTATTTCGACACCCCCGGCGGCGACATGCGCAATGCGGGCTGCGCGCTGCGGATCCGGCAACAGGGCGAGGCGCGGGTTCAGACGATCAAGGCCGCGAAGGACAAGGCCACCGGGCTGTTCACCCGCACCGAATGGTCGCGCGCGGTGACGGGCGACCGGCCAGTGCTCGACGCGACGAGCGGCCCGTTCGGCCCTGCGCTGCGCGCGATCGGGGTCGATCGGCTGACGCCGCAGATCGTCAGCGATTTCCACCGCACCCACGGGCTGATCGGTCGCGACGGCGGCGAGATCGAATGGGCGGTCGACGACGGCGCGATCCGCGCCGGCGGCAGCGTCGCGCCGCTGTGCGAGATCGAGCTGGAGCTGCGGCGCGGACCGCCCGGGCTGCTGTTCGACCTTGCGCATCGCATCGCGGATCGCCTTCCGGTCCGCATCGCGGTGATCTCCAAGGCCGAGCGCGGCTATCGGTTGCTCGATCAGACCGCCGGCTCTCCGGCGCGTGCCGAGCCGGTCGCGCTCGATCGCGGTGCGACGGTCGCGGCGGCGTTTCCAGCAATCGCGCATGCCTGCCTGCGCCAGTTCCGGCTCAACGAACCGTTGGTGCTGGCGGCAGGCGAGGCCGAGCCGGTGCATCAGGCACGCGTCGCTTTGCGGCGGCTGCGCACCGCCTTGTGGCTGCACAGGCCGCTGTTCGCTGGCGATCCGCAGGCCGCGTCGCTCGATACCGAGCTGCGCTGGCTGACCGCGCGGCTCGGCGAGGTGCGCAATCTCGACGCCTTGATCCCGCGCGCCGATCCCGATCTCGGCGAACGGCTGCGCGCGGCGCGCGAGCAGGCGCTCGCGGCACTGCAGGCCGATCTCGCGTCAGCGCGCGCGCGGCTGGCGATGATCCAGGTCGTCGAGTGGCTCACCGTCGGCGCCTGGCGAACCCAGCCGCAAGACCCCGCGCTTCTCGCGGAGACGATCGTGCCGTTCGCCGCCGACGCGCTCGATGCGCTGCGCAAGCGGCTCAAGCGGCGCGGGAAGAGGCTGGCCGGGCTCGGGTCGAAGAAGCGCCACAAGGTGCGGATCACCGCGAAGAAGCTGCGCTACGCGTCCGAATTCTTCGCCATGCTCTTTCCCTCGCCAAAGGCCGCGCGGCGGCAGGCGGCGTTCCGCGACGCGGTGTCGGCGCTGCAGGATTGCCTGGGCGAGCTCAACGACCTCGACCTCGAACGGCGGGTGCTGGAACGCGTCGGCATTGATCCCGGCAAACGGCACCTGCATCGGAAGCGCCGCGCCAAGCTGCTGCGGCATGCGGAACATGCTTATGACGAGCTGATCGCGGCGAAACGCTTCTGGCGCGGTCAGGCGATCTCGGCATAGGCCGCGGCGAGCGCACGGCGGCGCGGTTCCTCGCCGGTCGCGAGCCCCTCGGCGCGGACGAAACGCACGTCGGTGATGCCGAAAAGGTTGAAGATCGCGCGGAGGTAATGCTCCTGGTGATCGAATGGCGCGAGCGCGGAAGCGCCGGTGTAGATCCCGCCGCGCGACGAGGCGACGATGATGCGCTTGCCCCCCGCCAATCCTTGCGGGCCGTGTTCGGTAAAGCGAAAGGTCCGGCCCACCACCGCCAGCCGGTCGATCCACGCCTTGAGCTGGCTCGGGATGCCGAAGTTATACATCGGCGCGCCGATTACGACGATATCGGCGGCGAGAAACGCATCGAGCGCGGCATCGCCCACCGCCGCATCTTCGGCAAGCGCGGCGCTTTCGGCAATCCCGCCCTGCCATAAGGCGACATGCGCGCCGGTGAGATGGCCGATCGGATCGGCCGCAAGATCGAGACGGGCGACCTCGAGACCGGGAAAAGCCGCACGCTCCGCGGCGACGATCGCTTCGGAAAGCTGGCGGCTCACCGAGGCCGGTCCGAGGATACTTGAGTCGACATGCAGAAGGTTCATCGCCCGGCTCCGTTGAGGGTTCCGGCGACATGACGAGCGGGCGCCGCTGTTTGTGACAATCGCGCGCGGTTTATTTGGGCGCGAGCGGCGCGTCACCGCGCCGGCAGGTGCATGACGAGATTGCCGACCATTTCCTTGCGCGGATAAGCGGCGTCGATCGCATCGGCGACGCGGCGGTTGTAGCGCGTGTCGTAGAGGGCCGAACCGCGATCACCGCGCGTCAGGAAGAAGCCGAAATCGCCGCGCCGCACCATCCGGGCGAATCCCGCCTCGTCATAGAGGTTGCCGTGCGCGAGTTCGGCCGCGATGGCCGGCTCATATTCCACCGGACGTCCGGCGCGGATCAGCAGCACCATATCGTCGCTGATCACCGGCCGGGGCGAAGCCGCAATCCGGGCGACCACCGCCGCCAGGCGTTGCTTCTCGCCCGGATCGATGTCGCGCGGCGACGGGACATAAGTGGCCATCAACGGCGCGAGGACCAGCAAGGCGAGCAGCAGCGGCGACGGCGGCGCGACGCCGCGCTCCGCAGCGCGCACGATCGGCAACGCTCCCAGCCCCACGAATATCGCGATCCCGCATGACCAGATGATCAGATAATTGTCGCTCGCGCCCGATTTCAGCGTCAGCGGCAGCAGCGCGGCGTTCACCGCCGCGAACAGCATCAGCATCAGCAATGCGGCGAGGCTGTCGTCCTGCGCCACCCGGGCGCGGAGCGTCTCCGCCTGCGCGTCGGTCAGGCGCCGCCAGGCGTGGACCATCGCGACCGCGGCGATCGCCAGCAGCAGCGCCTGCAACAGCAGCGCGCCGACCAGCCACCGCCACTGCGACAGATCGAGCCGGTTGATATTGTACAGGAGGATATGACGCAGGAACCCGCCGTCGCTCGCCACGAAGAGCATCGCCAGCGCGCTCAGCCCCAGCGCGGCGCAGCAGCCGAGCAGCACAAAGGCCGATTTCGGCCGGACGAACCATAGCCCGACCAGCGCCGCGAGCGGCGCGGCGATATTGGTCTGCTTGGTATAGATCGCCAGCACGAAGACTAGCGCGGCGGCGGGCACCAGCGCCGGCCGGGTGATCGCACGGACGCTCAGCGCCAGCCCGGCCAGCGTCAGCGCGCAGCCCAGCATGTCGACGCGCATCACCATCGACCATGTGATGATCGCCGGGAAGGCCGGGAGCGACAATGCGCCGATCGCCGCCGCCGCGGCGCGGGCGAAGCGGGTCTCGCTCCTGGAAATGGCCGATCGTATCAGCAGCGCGATGAGCGCCATCGACGCGACGGTCGACAGCAGCGACACCAGACGGCCGGCGATCAGCTGGTCCAGCCCGAACAACCCGGCCATTGCGGCCGTCGTCAGATGATAGACCGGCGGGTAATGATAGACGATCGCGGGATAGGTGCCGAGCGGGCCATAGCCCGTGCCCGCGACGATATTCCGCATCTGTTGCCAGACGATGCCCTCGCCATAATCGAGATCATAGGCATAATGCAGCGCGGACCACGCCATCGCCAGCCATCTGCCCGTATCGACCAGCAGCAGGAGGGCGACGAGCACCAGCCCGCCCCTCAGGACCAGGCCGAAGCCGCCCGCGCCGCGCTGCGCCACCGGCGCGGCGGCGCCGTCGGACGCCGCGTTCATGCCGCCGGCCTTGCGACGACCAGCATCTGCTTGCCCATCGGCTTGATCGGCGATCGGAGATAGGCCGCGACGAGAATGGGCCAGGTCGGCAGCCGCGACTTGACCGTCAGCGGCAGAAAGCGCGGCCGGACCTCGACGATCTCCCAGCCGTGCGCGCGCAGCAGATCGGCGAGGCTGATGTGCGAATAGACCGCAACATGCGTGTAATCGTCGAAATATTCGCGATAGGCGTAGCGATAATTGGGCTGGAGGATCGTCAGCGTCCCGCCGGGGGCGAGCGTGCGCGCGATTTCCGCCAGCGTCGCGACGAACACGTCCTGCGGAAGATGTTCGAACAGATTGGAGGCGAAGGCGAAATCGACCGCACCGTCGGCGATCGCGCGCAGATCGCTGACCGGGCCGACGATCGCCTCAACGCCGGTGTCGACATGATCGGCGATGCCGGGCCATTGATCGACCACGATGCGCCGGCGCGCGACGACATTGTTGATGAAATCGCCATAGCCCGCGCCGAGATCGAGCACGCAGGCGTCGGCGGCGATGCGCCGGCGAAAGAAATACCGCCACAACGCCGCCCAGACACCGCCGCGGCGCGCGTCGAGCGCGAGGCGCGAGCCGTGATAGTCGCCGCTCATGCGTAGCGTTTCCAATCCGACACCAATCCGACGATCATCCGCCAGCCGACCACCAGCCCGCGCCAATTGTCGACATTGCCGCCCTTGCTGAATCCGATCCGCGGATGGAAGGTGATCGGGCATTCGAGCAGCACGAGATCCTGATACAGAGCGGTATCGAGCAGATGCGCGTTGAACTCCAGATTCACCGCGGGGTTGAGATGCGGCAGCAACCGGATCAGCGCGTCGCGGCGACACAATTTATAGGTCGTCCCCATATCGGTGATCGTGCCGCGCCCGAGATGCTTCGCCTCGAGCAGCTTGCCGACGAAGATATTGCCGTAATACATGAAGACGCTGAGCTGGGTCAGATATTGGCGCAGCGGCTCGACCGTCCGCGTGCCGTTGACGATATCGGCGTGCGGGGCATAAGCGAGCAGCTTCTCAATATCATAGGCGCGGAACGTGCTGTCGCCTTCGCACAGAACGACGAATTCGGTATCCTCGAACCGCACCGCCTCGCTCAGGCAGCGGAACACGCAGCGGCCGTAGCCGGGCGCGGTTTCGTTGAAGGTGATCGCGCCCGCCGCCTCGGCGCGCTCGAACGTCCGGTCGCTGCTGTTGTTGCTGACCACGATAACGCGCTCGACCAGCGGATGGAGCAGGAAATCCTCGACCGCGCCGGCGATGCTTTCCTCGTCATTATACGCCGTCAAGGCGACGGTGACGCGCCGGCGCTGCACCGGCGTGAAGCGAACCGGCACGTTCGGCTTCTTGTGCTTGTGCATGTACAGCAGATCGAACAGCGACAGCGTGATGCCGATCATGATCGGGACGCCGCTATACCAGACCAGCGCCTCGGCCACCGGATCGAGCAGCTTGTGCAGGTTGAGCAGGTAGCGCGGGAAGACCAGCAACACGCCGGTCAGGTACATGGCCAGCCCGAGGACGAAGCACAGCACGCCGTAGAGCAGCAACGGTTTCTGGAACGGGTGCTGGTCTGAACCCAATGCCGGAAATCGTTTCGCCATCGTCGTCGTCCCCCGCGCGCCGGCCATCGCCCGAGCCCGCACCTGCGCGATACGGCGGAATGGTTAACGCTTTACTCAAGGGGCTGCCCGGATCCGGCCGGATCCGGGCGCATCGCCTCAGCGCGGCTTGACGAATTTGAGCGTCATGCGATCGCTCTCGCCGATCGCCGCATAGCGCGCGCGATCCTTGTCCTTTTCGGCATAGGTCGGCGGCAGGGTCCAGACCCCGCCCGGATAATCGTGCGTGTCCTTCGGATTGGCGTTGACCTTGCTTTCGCCGACCAGCTTGAAGCCCGCCTTGGTGGCATAAGCGACCACCGAGGATTGCTTCATATAGCCGCTCTTGCCCTCTTCGACCCCCGTCTGATCCTCGGGCAGACGGTGCTCCTCGACTCCGAGCACCCCGCCCGGCTTGAGCATCGCGAACATCTGGTCGAACGCCGCCTGGGTCTGATCGGTCGCGCCGAACCGCCAATTGTGGACGTTGCGGAAGGTGAGGACGACATCGGCGCTGCCGTCCGGTACGCGCGGCTGCCCGTCGACGGCGGGGAAGATCGCGTGGCGCAGCCCCTTATAGGCCGCCGGATGCGCCGCGGCGAGCGAGCGCACCCCGGCAAGCCCCTTGTCGCTCGCGGCGGCGGCGTAAAGCACGCCTTGCTTGAGCACATAAGGCGCGAGCACCTCGGTATACCAGCCGCCCGACGGCCAGATCTCGACCACGGTATCGGTCGGCTTCACCCCGAAGAACGCCAGCGTTTCGGCCGGGTGGCGATAGCGATCGCGCGCGACATTGGCGGGCGTGCGGCTCGGCGCCTTCACCGCCGCGAGCAGCGCGGGCGACGGCGCAGGATCGCGCGCGATCGTCGCGGCGGGCAGCAGCGCCAGTGCAATCGGAGCAAAAACAAGCGCACGCATAGATCGTCTCTCCCGGGTGTTTGCGCAGGCTTAGCCGGTCCGCGCGCCGCCCGTCCAGATGCGCGCATCCGATTGACGGGTGAGCATACGAATCATATACGTTACGTATATCAATCATATCCCCCTGAAGGAGTCCCGATGGGCATCGTGAAAATCGACGACGAACTGCACGAGGAAGCGCGGCGCGCCAGCACCGTGATGTGCCGATCGATCAACGCCCAGGCCGAATTCTGGATGAAGATCGGCATGCTGGCCGAAGCCAATCCCACGCTGTCGTTCAACCGGATCGTCGAGATGCAATTCGCCGCGGCCGATGTGCGGCTGACCCGGGCGGTGGCCGCCTGACATGATCAAGACCGCCGACGAGCTGGCGCTGATGCGCATATCGGGCAAATTGCTCGCCTCGGTGTTCGAGATGCTCGACCGGCAGCAGTTCGCGGGCATGTCGACGCTGGCGGTCAACGATCTGGTCGATCGCTTCATCACCGACGATCTCGGCGCGCGGCCGGCGAGCAAGGGGCAATATGGCTTCGAATATGTGCTGAACTGCTCGATCAACAACGTCGTCTGCCACGGCGTGCCCGACGCGCGGCAGATCATCCGCGACGGCGATATCATCAACCTCGACATCACGCTCGAGAAGAACGGCTTCATCGCGGATTCGAGCAAGACCTATATCGTCGGCAATGCCCCGCCCGCGGCGCGACGGCTGGTGCAGATCGCGCAGGAGGCGATGTGGAAGGGGATCGCGCAGGTCCGCCCCGGCGCGCGGCTGGGCGATATCGGCGCCGCGATCGAGCGCCACGCCAAGAAGAACGGCTATTCGATCGTCCGCGATTATTGCGGCCACGGCATCGGCCGCGAGATGCACGAGGAGCCGCAGGTGCTCAATTTCGGCCGCCCCGGCACCGGCGCCGAACTGCGCGAGGGGATGGTCTTCACGATCGAGCCGATGGTCAACCAGGGGACGCGCAAGGTTTCGACCGAGGATGACGGCTGGACGGTGGTGACCGACGACGGCAAGCTTTCCGCGCAATTCGAACATACCGTCGCGGTCACGCGAACCGGGGTCGAGGTCCTGACGCTGCGCCGCGACGAAGCCCCGACAAGCCGGCGTCGGCCGCGCTAGGCCGGAACCCGCGCCGGGCCCCGCGCATTGGGCCGCCGCGATGACTGCGCGAAAAATCGTCTTCAGCGATGACGCTGCACCCGGGATCACCCGGCGAAAGGTCGGCCGGCACTGGGACTATTGGGACGCCGACGGCCAGCGCATCACCGATCGCGACGAGATCGACCGGCTCAATGCGATCGCGTTGCCCCCCGCTTATACGCGCGCCTGGTTCTGCCCGCACCCCGGCGGACATATCCAGGCGGTCGGCTGGGATGCGAAGGGCCGCAAGCAATATCGTTACCACCCCGATTTCCGCGCCGCGCAGGAGATCGCCAAATACGATCGCTGCGCCGAATTCGGCGCCGCGCTGCCGCTGATCCGGAAGCGCGTCGCCACGGATCTTGCGAAACGCTCGATGACCCGCGAGCGCGCGGTGGCGGCGGTGGTGCGGCTGCTCGACCAGACGCATATCCGCGTCGGCAACGAGGCTTATGCCAAGGCCAATCGCAGCTTCGGCGCGACCACCTTGCGCAAGCGCCACGCGCGCACCTCGGGCGCGACCGTCCGGCTGCGCTTTCGCGGCAAGGGCGGGGTCGAGCGCGAATGCGCGCTGACCGATCGCGCGCTGGCGCGATTCGTCCGCGCGTGCCACGATCTCGACGACCAGCATCTGTTCGCGTGGCTCGACGATGCGGGCGATGCGCACCCCGTCACCTCGACCGACGTCAACGATTATATCCGCGCCGCGACCGGCGAGGATTTCACCGCCAAGCATTTCCGCACCTGGGCGGCGAGCGTCGTCGCGTTCGAGGCGCTGGCCACCGCCGACCACGATCTGAGCCTCAGGGCGATGCTCGAACCGGTGACGCAGCAACTGGGCAATACTCCCGCGATCGCCCGCAAATCCTATGTCCACCCCGCGCTGATCGAGCTGACCCGCAACGGGCAGGCGGCATTTCGCAAGACGGTGCGGATGCCGCGCAAGACGCGCTGGCTGAGCCGGGTCGAGCGCGGGCTGATCGCGTTTCTGGAGCGCGGCGCGTCATCGATGAGCTGCGCCTGATCATTTTTCGTCATGCCGGACTTGATCCGGCATCCAGAGCCATAGGCGACCGCTCTTTGCGGTTCTGAATGCCAGGTTGAGCCCGGCGTGACGGGGAAAGCACGGAATCGGAAATCACCTTGGGCGAAACGCAATAGGCCGATAAGCACCAACCTCCCCAATGAGGATCAACCGCGTGAACCCTGTCTATGCCGCGATGGCGACGACCATTTTCGAGGAGATGTCGGGGCTGGCGCGCGAGACCGGGGCGATCAATCTCGGCCAGGGTTTTCCAGACAGCATCGGGCCGGAGGAAGTGCTGCGCGCGGCGGCGGAGGCGGTGCTGGCGGGGCCGAACCAATATCCTCCGTCCGCCGGGATGCCCGTGCTGCGCGCGGCGGTGGCGGATTATTACCGGCGGTTCCAGTCGCTCGACATCGCGGCCAGCGACGTGCTCGTCACCTCGGGCGCGACCGAGGCGATCGCCGCCTCGCTGCTCGCGGTGATCTCCCCCGGCGACGAGGTTATCCTGATCGAGCCGATGTACGATGCCTATCGCCCGCTGGTCGAGCGCGCCGGGGGCGTGGCGCGCGCGGTGACCCTGCGCCCGCCCGAATGGCGGCTGCCGATCGACGAGCTCGCCGCGGCGATCGGCCCGCGCACCCGCGCGATCGTGCTCAACAACCCCAACAACCCCACCGGGCGCGTCTTCGCGCGCGATGAGCTCGCCGCGCTCGCCGCATTGTGCGTCGCGCACGATCTGGTGGTGATCTCGGACGAGGTGTGGGAGGCGGTGGTGTTCGACGACGCGGCGCACGTGCCGATGATCGCACTTCCCGGGATGGCCGACCGCGCGGTCAAGATCGGGTCGGCGGGCAAGATTTTCGGCCTCACCGGGTGGAAAGTGGGGTTCGTCATCGCCGGCCCGCGGCTGCTCCAGCCGATTTCGCGCGCGCATCAGTTCCTTACCTTCACTACCCCGCCCAATCTGCAGATCGCGGTCGCGCACGGCCTCGGCCTCAACGACGCCTTCTTCAGCGACGCGCGCGCGGCGCTCGAACGCTCGCGCGACCATCTCGCCACCCGGCTGGCGGCGGCGGGGTTCACCGTGTTGCCGAGCCAGGGGACCTATTTCCTGACCGTCGATCTCGCGGCGTCGGGGGTGAACGGCGACGATACGACCCTCGCGCGCCGCATGTTGCACGAAGCCGGGGTCGCGAGCATCCCGCTTTCGTCTTTCTATATGAACCCGGCCCCGGCAGGGCTGATCCGCTTGTGCTTCGCCAAGCCCGACGAAATGCTCGACGAAGCCGCCACACGACTCGGAAAATGGCTTGCCGATCAGCGGCCTGGCGATTGAGGTCCGGATCGCCTCCGCGGCGACGGGCGGATGCTTGTAAACTTTCTGCAACATAACCGCCGCATATCGCGCGCAACCACTGGACTCCTGCGGCCCCAAGCATTACGTACCGGTCGTTATGGAAACGCTTGCCGCTCCGCCCAAAGGCCGTCCGCGCGAATTTTGCGTCGACGAGGCCTTGGCTGCTGCGCTCCGGGTCTTCTGGAGCAAGGGTTATGAAGGCGCGTCGCTCAGCGATCTGACCGAGGCGATGGGGATCACCCGCCCCAGCCTTTACGCCGCCTTCGGCAACAAGGAGGCGTTGTTCCGCAAGGCGCTCGATCTCTATGAGGCCGAGAAGCTCGATTATATCGGCAAGTCGCTCGCCGAGCCGACCGCGCGCAAGGTCGCCGAACATCTGCTGCGCGGCAGCCTCGCCAATCAATGCAGCAGCTGCGAACCGCACGGCTGCCTCGGCGTGATCAGCTCGGTCGCGTGCGGGCAGGATGCCGAATGCATCAGGCTCGAGGTGCTCGAGCGCGGCAAGGTCGCCAAGCGCGCGCTGGTCGAACGGATGGAACGCGCCAAGGCCGAAGGCGATCTTCCCGCCGATACCGATATCGAAGGGCTCACCAGCCTGTTGCTCGCGATCAATCAGGGCATGGCGGTGCAGGCGGGCGCCGGCGCGACGCGCGCCGAGCTTGAGCGGATGATCGAGACCGGGCTTGCGCTATGGCCGTCCAAGTGAAGCTATCGGCCTGACAGAATTAATTTTATCGGTCGGTACAGAAAGCGGTTGACGACCCCCGGCCCGATTTCTATACTGCGTGGTATAGAAGATGGAAGACTCTCCTTCAGGGGAGCCCTCTCTCCCAGCGAAGGGGAAGCATCATGTGTCGCCGAAATCATAAAGAGGGGGTTGGCGCGGAGCGCTAAGCGCCTGCAGCCACCCATATAATTCATAACAGAACAACACCGGCGGGCATTTGCCCGCCGAGTGGGGGCGTTCGCGCCCGTTCGCCATCGCCAGAAACCGCCGCCGCGCCGCCCGCGCGGTGAGCGACGGCGCTCGCCCGCCGTCATCAGCACAAGGGAGACAGATCATGGCCTATGTCGCTTTCGCCGAAACCCCCGATGCCCTCGGCACGACGGTCGGCCTGTATCGCGCTGCGCCGCCGGCGGCGGCCCCCACCCCCGCCTTTTCCGCGCTGGAATGGTCGGTGGTGGCGATCGCCGAACGCGACGGGCTGGCCTCGCTGCGCGAGCCGGGCCGCATCGCGGTCGCGCTCGGCACCCTGTTCGGCGAGCCGCGCCCCAAGCCGCGGCTCGCCGACCCCCGGCTCGAAGCGCTGCGCCGGATGGCCGTGCTGAGCTGGCATTTCGGCTACACCGTGCCGGGCGAGGACGTCCGCGATTTCCTCGCCGCCGGTTTCTCCAATGATCATTACGAGCTGCTCGTCGACAGCATCAGCGTCGCCCAGGCCCGCGCTCGTCGTAATCGAAAGCATCAGTAACATGACCAAATTCACCCCGATCTCGGCGGACGATATCCGCCGCGCCACCCCGCTTCGCGTCGGTGGCCGCCCGCTGTGGCAAAAGCTGAGCCTCGCCGCGCTGCCCGTCGTCATCATCGGCGCGGGCGTCGGCTATCTCAATCGCGAGACCCCTGCCGCCGCGGCGCTGCCCACCCCCACCGTGACCGTCGCCACCCCGCTGGCCCGCGAGGTCAACGAATGGGACGATTATGTCGGTCGGTTCGAACCGAGCCGCAGCGTCGAGGTGCGCCCGCGCGTCTCGGGCGCGGTCACCGCGATCCATTTCACCGATGGCGCGATCGTCCAGAAGGGCCAGTTGCTCTTCACGATCGATCCGCGCCCGTTCACCGCGTCGCTCGCCGAGGCGCGCGCGGGGGTCGCGTCGGCGGCCAGCGATCTGGCGCTGGCGGAGGCCGATCTCGGCCGCGCCAACCGCCTGCTCGCCGACGATGCGGTGTCGAAGAGCGACATCGATCGGCTCACCGCACGGGTCCGCGCGGCGAAGGCCGCGCTCGCCGCAGCGCAGGCGCGGGTCCACAGCCGCGCGCTCGATGTCGAGTTCACCCAGGTCCGCGCGCCGATCACCGGGCGGATTTCCGATCGCAAGGTCGATCCGGGCAATATCGTCTCGGCGGCCGACGGCGGCGGCACGTTGCTCACCTCGATCAACGCGCTCGACCCGATCTATTTCACCTTCGACAGCTCGGAAGCCCTGTACCTCAAGGGCAAGCGCGACCGGCAGGCGAACCAGGGCCAGCCGCAGCAGGTCGAGATCAAGCTGCAGGACGAGGCGGCCTATAAGTGGAAGGGCCACGTCGATTTCATCGACAACGGCCTCAACGCGCATTCGGGAACGATCCGCGGCCGCGCGGTGATCGCCAATCCCGATTACTTCCTCGCCCCCGGCATGTTCGGCAACATGCGGCTGACCGACGGCGGCACGACACGTGCGCTGCTGATCCCCGATGCCGCGGTGCGCACCGATCAGGCGCGCAAGGTGGTGATGGTGGTCGGCAAGGACGGCGTGGTCGTCGAACGACAGATCGAGGCCGGTCCGCTGGTCGCCGGGCTCCGCACCGTCCGCGGGGGGATCGCCCCGACCGACCGCGTGATCGTCCAGGGCCTGCAGTTCGCCAGGGCCGGTGCCAAGGTCAACGTCCGGCCGACGGTGATCAGGCCCGATGCCGCGCCCGCCACTGCGGTGCCGGAGATCGACAAGCCGGCCGCCTCGCAAGCGACCTTCGCCGCGCAATAACATCAGGGCAACCGTCGCGCCCCCTCGCGACTCCCCCCGCTCCCGGCACCCATGCCGGGGGCGAACGGGGCGGGCTTGCCCGAACAAGGCACAGAACCATGCGTTTCAGCCATTTCTTCATCAACCGCCCGATCTTCGCGGGCGTGATCGCGATCATCATCACGATCGTCGGCGCCTTCGCCTATTTCGGGCTGGCCGTGTCGCAATATCCCGATGTCGTCCCGCCGACCGTCACCGTCAGCGCCAATTACCCCGGCGCCTCGGCGGAGACCGTCGCGGATACTGTCGCCGCACCGATCGAACAGCAGATCAACGGCGTCGACAACATGCTCTACCAGTCGTCGCAATCGACCGGCGACGGTCGGCTGACGATCACCGTCACCTTCAAGCTCGGCACCAACCTCGATACCGCGCAGGTGCTGGTGCAGAACCGCGTCGCGCTCGCCGAGCCGAGCCTGCCGGAAGAGGTGCGCCGTCAGGGCGTCGTCGTCCGCAAGACATCGCCGTCGTGGCTGATGGCGGTCAACGTACTGTCGCCGGACAATTCGCTGAGCCGCAGCTATGTCTCCAATTACGCGCTGACCCAGCTCAAGGACCGGCTGACCCGAGTCGACGGGATCGGTGATGTCCAGGTGTTCGGCGCGCGCGATTTCGCGATGCGGGTGTGGATCGATCCCGGCCGCGCCGCCGGGCTCGGGCTCACCGCCGGCGAGATCGTCGATGCGCTGCGCCAGCAGAATGTGCAGGTCGCGGCGGGCACCGTGGGCCAGCCGCCGTTCAACACCGGCGCCGCGCAGCAGCTCAACGTCGAGACGCAGGGCCGCTTCAAGACCGCCGACGAATTCGCCAATATCATCATCCGCACCGACAAGTCCGGGGCGATCACCCGCCTGCGCGACGTCGCCCGCGTCGAGCTCGGCGCCGAGGATTATGGCGTTAACGCCTATCTCTCGGGGCAGGATTCGATCATCATGGGGATCACCCAGCGGCCGGGCACCAACGCGCTCGCCGCCGCGGAGGGGATCAAGGCGCAGCTCAAGGATGCCGCGAAGAGCTTCCCCAAGGGGCTCGAATATCGGATCATCTGGAACCCGACCGAGTTCATCAGCGAATCGATGCACGCGGTGCAGGAGACACTGCTCGAAGCGATCGTGCTCGTCGTGATCGTCATCCTCGTCTTCCTGCAGAGCTGGCGCGCGGCGATCATTCCGGTGATCGCGATCCCCGTCTCGCTGATCGGCACCTTCGCGGTGCTCGCGGCGCTCGGCTATTCGCTCAACGCCTTGTCGATGTTCGGGCTGGTGCTCGCGATCGGCATCGTCGTCGACGACGCGATCGTCGTGGTCGAGAATGTCGAGCGCAACCTCGAACACGGTCTCAGCCCCAAGGAAGCGGCGCACCGCTCGATGGACGAAGTGTCCGCCGCGCTGGTCGCGATCGTGCTGGTGTTGTGCGCGGTGTTCGTGCCGACCACCTTCCTCACCGGGATCACCGGGGAATTCTATCGCCAGTTCGCGGTGACGATCGCCACCGCAACGGTGATCTCGCTGCTGATGTCGCTCACTCTGTCGCCCGCGCTCGCCGCTCGGCTGCTCCGCCCGCGTGCGGCGGAAGCCCCTGCGTCGGGGTGGCGCCGGCCGCTCTATCTGGCGGGCGAGCGCTTCAACCGCGGGTTCGACCGGCTGAGCGAATGGTATGGCCGCATCACCGCGGCGATCGCGGGCGCGCCGAAAAAGGCGCTCGCGACCTATGCCGCGCTGATCGTCGCCACCGGCGCGATCTTCTGGGCGACCCCCGCCGGGTTCGTGCCGGCGCAGGACCAGGGCTATGCGCTCGCCGCGATCCAATTGCCCCCGGGCAGCTCGCTCGCGCGGACCGACGCCACGCTCAAGAAGATGGTCAAGAAGTTGCTCGAAGTGCCGGGCACGCAGGCGGCGGTGATGTTCGCCGGGTTCGACGGCGCATCGGGAACGCAGGCATCGAATGCCGGCGCGGCCTATATCACCTTCAAGCCGTTCGAGGAGCGTTCGCGCACCGGGCGGACCGAACAGGCGATCGAGAACGACATGCGCAAGGCGGTCGCCGATATCGACGAGGCCTTGGTGTTCGTGATCCCGCCGCCCGTCATCCAGGGCATCGGCAACGGCGGCGGCTATCGCGTGATCGTCCAGGATCGCAGCGCCGCGGGTTATCAGGCGCTGGAGCAAGCCGCCGGGCAGTTGATCGGCGACGCGCAGAAGCAGAAGGATCTCGCCAACGTCTTCACGCTCTACAATACCGCGACCCCCCGCGTGTATGCCGATATCGATCGCGCCAAGGCCGATATGCTCGGCGTGCCGCCGTCGCGAGTGTTCGAGGCGCTGCAGGTTTATCTCGGCTCGTCCTACGTCAACGACTTCAACCTGCTCGGGCGCACTTTCCGCGTCACCGCGCAGGCCGAGGCCGATGCGCGCAGCGATCCGAGCGACATCGCGCAGCTCAAGACGCGCTCGAACACCGGCGAGATGGTACCGATCGGCGCGGTCGCGACCTTCTCCGATCGCACCGGCCCGTATCGCGTGACCCGCTATAACCTGTTCCCCGCGGTCGAGATCGACGGGGAGACCTCGCCGGGCCATTCGACCGGGCAGGCGATCTCGACGATCGAGAAGATCGCGAGCACGCTGCCGGGCGGCTTCGCAACCGAATGGACCGGGATCGCCTATCAGCAGAAGGCCGCGGGCAATATCGCCGCGCTGATCTTCGCGCTGTCGGTGGTGTTCGTGTTCCTCGTGCTCGCGGCGCAGTTCGAAAGCCTGATCCTGCCGCTGGCGATCATCCTGATCGTGCCGATGACGCTCCTCGCCGCGATGGCGGGGGTCAACGTCCGCGGAATGGACAATAATATCCTGACGCAGATCGGCCTTATCGTGCTCATCGCGCTCGCCGCGAAGAATGCGATCCTGATCGTCGAATTCGCCAAACAGGCCGAGGACCGCGGGGCGACCGCGCTCCACGCGGCGATCGAGGCGGCACGGGCGCGGCTCCGGCCGATCCTGATGACCAGCTTCGCGTTCATCCTCGGCGTGCTGCCGCTGGTGATCGCCTCCGGCCCCGGCTGGGAGCTGCGTCAGGCGCTCGGCACCGCGGTGTTCTTCGGGATGATCGGCGTCACCGGCTTCGGGCTGATCTTCACCCCCACCTTCTATGTCGTCAGCCGCGCGCTCGGCGACCGGCTGGGGCGGCATCGTCCGCGCCCGTCGGCCTTCGACGCCGCGCAGCAGCCGGCCGAATAAGAAAGGAGCAAATCATGCTTCGCACATTACTCGCCGCCGCTTCGGCGCTGACCCTCGCCGCCTGCGCCACCGGCCCCGATTACAAGCCGCCGGTCGAATCGGCGGCGGCGGCCGGCGGGTTCGTCGCCGTGCATTCGCCCGCGATCGAGGCCAATGCCCCGGTCGCGGGGAAATGGTGGCGGCTCTATGACGATCCGGTGCTCGACGGCCTGATCGCCGACGCGCTCAGCGCCAATACCGACGTGCGCGTCGCAGTCGCGCGGCTTGCCAGGGCGCGCGCGTCGCTACGTGAGGTAAAGACCGATCGGCTGCCCAATGTCGGGGTGAGCGCGGGGGCGACCTATGGCCGGCTTCCCGCCACCCAACGCGCGCCAGGCGCGCAGCGCGAGGATTGGTCGATCGATACCGGCGCGAGCCTGTCCTATGAGGTCGATCTGTTCGGCCGGGTAAGCCGTGGGGTCGAGGCGGCACGCGGCGACGTGGATGCCGCGCGCTTCGATGCCGATGCGGTGCGCGTCTCGGTCGCCGCCGAGACCGCGCGCGCCTATGCCGATGCGGCGAGCGCGGCTGAGCGGCTCGACGTCGCCAATCGCATCGTCGCATTGCTCGATCGCTCGCTCAGGGTGACCGGGCGCCGCGCCGAGGTGGGGCTGACCACCCGGCTCGATACCGCGCGGATCGCGGCGCTGCGCAACCAGCGCCAGGCCGAGGTGCCGGCGATCGCCGCCGAGCGCGATGCGGCGCTGTTCCGCCTCGCCACCCTCACCGGCCGCGCGCCCGCCGATCTTCCCCCGGCGGCGGGGATGCGCACCGCGACCTTGCGGCTCTCAACCCCGATCCCGGTCGGCGACGGCGCGCAATTGCTCGCGCGGCGTCCCGACGTGCGCGCCGCCGAGCGCCGGCTCGCCGCCGCCACCGCACGGATCGGGGTCGCGACCGCCGATCTCTATCCGCGCATCCAGCTCGGCGCGTCGATCGGCTCTACGGGTCCGAATATCGCCGATCTGTTCGGCGCGGCGCCGCTACGCTGGCTGCTCGGGCCGCTGATCAGCTGGTCGCTGACCGGGCATGAGCGCGCCCGCGCGCGGGTCGCCGGGGCGGAGGCGGATACGCAAGCCGCGCTCGCGACGTTCGACGGCACAGTGCTGACCTCGCTGCGCGAAACCGAGACCGCGCTCTCGACCTATGCGCATGCGCTCGACCGCCGCACCGCGCTGCAGGCCGCGCGCGACGAGGCAGAGGTCGCGGCACGCATCACCCGCGCGCAGCAGCGCGAAGGACAGATCGACAGCCTCGCCTTACTCGACGCCGAACGCACCGCGGCCGAGACCCAGGCGGAACTGGCGCTGATCGACGCGCAGATTGCCGATGCGCAGATCGACCTGTTCAAGGCGCTCGGCGGCGGCTGGGAGGATGCGCCGAAGGTGCAGACGGCCTCGAAGAACTAGCAACGACGTCACCCCGGCCTTGTGCCGGGGTGACCGAGTGGTGGGCGCTACCTGCCCACCCTCCTCAATGACGTTTGAAATATTGCACCTCGCGCTCGTGCTTTTCCGCCGCGGCGCGGGTGTCGAACGTGCCGAGGTTGCGGCGTTTGCCGGTTTTCTCGTCCAGCTTTCGCGAATAGAGCCGGTATTCGCCCGATTTGAGCTTGCGGATCATGGCATCACCTCAAATGTGATAGGACGATCCCGTTCCGAAAAGGTTGCCTTGATGATCGAAGCCCAGTTCCTGCCCGCCGCGCAACGCGCGGCGACGCCGTGGAAGAACGGCGGCGGCAGCACCGCGGAGGTGGTCGCCTTTCCGCCCGGCGCCGATTTCACGTCCTTCCTGTGGCGGCTCAGCATCGCCGAAGTGGCAACCGCCGGGCCGTTTTCGCATTTCGCGGGGATCGATCGCACGCTTGCGGTGATCTCGGGCGAGCTGGCGCTGACGATCGACGGCGCCGCGCCGGTCACGCTCGACGCGCGATCGGCACCACTCCCTTTCGCGGGCGAGGCGCCGGTGGTCGGCACCCCGCTTGGCGGCGCGGTGATGGACCTCAACGCAATGGTCCGGCGCGGCGATTATGCGGCGGAGATGCGCGGGCTGTCGGGCGACGAGATGCTCGAAAGCGCGGGCGATACGCTCGTCGTCGTCGCGCTGGGGCCGCTGACCTTGTCGCACGGCGGCGAGACGCGGCAGCTCGAACGGCTCGACGCTTTCGCCTGCGCGACGGGGGCGATCCGGATCGATGCGCCGGGCGCGGCGCGCTGCGGGCTGGCGGTGCGCTTTATCCGCCAAAAAGAGGAACCCGGCGCACGCACAAGCGGTTGAATCGCATCAAGATGCAAGGAGGCATCCGATGCGTATCCTTCCGATGCTGATCGCCGGGGCGATGCTCGCCGGCGCTGCGCCGGTTATCGCGCAGGACACCCAGTCACAGGACCCCAACGCCCCGCATACCCCGCTTCCCTATGATCGCGGCTATGACAAGGACAGCCCGCGCACCGAAGCGATCGACGCGCAGAGCCGCCCGGCGGTCCAGGCCGCCAATCGCGCGGCGCTCGCCGGCGCCGCCGCGCAATCCGCGGTGCACGAAGCGGATTCGGCGCAATATCAGGCCGATCTCGCCGCCTATCGCCAGGCGATGATCGCGCATCACCGCGAAGTGGTGCGCGACCGGATACGCTATGCGCGGCAGGAGCGTGCCTATGCCGATGCGATGGCCGACTGGCGGCTGCAGGTGATCGCCTGCAAGCAGGGCAAGACCGCGGCGTGCAACGCGCCGACGCCCAATCCCGAGGATTATCGCTAGGCGCCGCACACCGCAGGCCGCCGGGCGGTCTCGGTCGCGTTGCGGAAGTTGAACGCGCTGACGTTGATCGACGAGGCGATATGTTGAGCGTCGACGTTCACGATCGCCGCTCCCTCAGACGTCCCACGCCGGCGCGAGGCCGCTCGGGTTGACGATCCGGCCGTCGGGACGCGCAAGCCCGGCGATCAGCGCCATGTCCTTGGCATCGAGCGCGAAATCGAAGATCGCGATATTCTCCTTCACGCGCGCCGGGTTGGCGGTCTTGGACAAAGCGATATGGCCCTGCTCGATCAGCCAGCGCAGCCCGACCTGCGCGGCGGTCTTGCCATATTTGCTGCCGATCGCGTGCAGCACCGCATCCTGCGGCACCGCGCCGTCGGCCATGCCGTAATAAGCCGTCAGCGCGACGCCCTGCGCCTTGGCGGCAGCGGCGAGCGCATGTTGCGGCAGATAGGGGTGGAGCTCGACCTGATCGGTGACGATCGGCGCGGTGGAGCGCGCGATAGATTCGTGGAGCTGCGCGATATTCTGGTTGCTGACGCCGACGAAGCGCGTTTTGCCCGCGGCCTGCACCGCATCGAGCAGCTCGATCTGCGCCGCGATCGGCACCTTGTTGCCCGGCCAGTGGAGCAGCAGCAGATCGACGCGATCGACCCGCAGCTTGTCGAGGCTTTCGCCGACCGAGGCGGCGAAACGATCCGCGCTGTAATTGTCGACCCACACTTTGGTGGTGAGGAACAGCTCGTCGCGCCGCGCCCCGGCAGCGGCGAGCGCGGTGCCGAGCGCGGCTTCATTGTCGTAGATTTGCGCGGTATCGAAATGGCGGAACCCCGCCTCCAGCGCCGCGGGGATGACGCGCGCAACCTCTTCGTCCGACATGCGGAACACCCCGAAACCGAGCGCGGGGATCGCCGCGCCGTGAGCGGAAACCGTCTGCATCGTAAAACTCCTTGGCACTATCCAGATCTTGCCGGTGAAATAATTCCCCCGAAGGCGCTTGATAATCGCACCGATCGTCGCTTCATCTGTGAACCGAAATCACAGGCGAACGGCGATGGACAACCGTGCAGGCGAAATGCAGGTGTTCCTGCGCGTGGTGGAAGCGGGCAGTTTCTCCGAAGCCGCGCGGCTGTTGCGCATGACCCCTTCGACCGTCAGCAAATTGGTCTCGCGGATCGAGGCGCGCCTGGGCGTGCGGCTGGTCGAACGCTCGACCCGCCGGCTGTCGCTCACCGCCGAAGGGCAGGTCTATTACGAACGCAGCCAGGCTTTGCTCCACGAACTCGACGAGGTCGAACGCGAATTGTCGCACGGCGCCGCGACGACCGGCGGGACGGTGCGGGTCAATATCTCGGTCGCCTTGGGAACGCTCGGGCTCGAACCCTTGCTGCCGGGTTTCTGGCGTGAATATCCCAATATCGTCGTCGATCTGTCGCTGTCGGACGAGATCGTCGATCTCTATCTCGATCGTACCGACATCGCCTTCCGCGTCGGGCCGCTGCCGGATTCGGGGATGATCGCGCGGCGGCTGGGCACCGCCTATCGCAAGATCGTCGCTGCGCCCGCCTATCTCGAACGCTACGGCGTGCCGCGCACGGTCGACGATCTCGCGCAGCACAATTGCCTCGGGTTCAACTTTCGCCGCGCCGCGCCGGTATGGCCGGTCAGCGTGAGCGGGCGGATCGTCGATCGCGCGGTGAAGGGCGCGCTGCTCGCCAATAACGGCGAGACGGTGCGGCGGATGGCGCTGGCCGGGGTCGGGCTGGCGCGCATGGGGGATTATCACGTCCGCGCCGATCTCGCCGCGGGCCGGCTGGTCGAGGTGCTCGCCGGGGTGATCGAGCCCGATCAGGAAGAGGTTCACGCGGTCTTCCTCGGCGGGATGCATATGCCGCAACGCGTGCGGGTGTTCCTCGATCATGTCGCGCCGCGGCTCCAGCGCTTTCTCGGCGGCGAGGCCGGAACGATCGAATGAACGCAGCCAGGCATCACTGTGCCTGGCTGCGTCGTTCGTTCGGGCGGGACGGCGGCCCTGCCTGGCCCTCAGGCCGGCCGCCGCCTCGTCGCGATCAGCGATTGATCGTCGTCGTGGTCTTTTCGGTGACGACCGCCGGGCGGGCGCGATGCACGGTGCGATGAACCGTCCGGTGGACGACCCGCGGCGCGACCGCTGCGGTGCGCGTCGTCTCGGTCGTTACCGATGTCGCCGGCTGCTGCGCCGAGGCGCGCGCCGCCGCCGCATCGGCCGCCGCCGCAGAAGCCGCCTGTTCGGCGCTCGCCGCGCGCGCATTGGCGGCATCGGCGCGTTGCTGTGCATCGGCCGCCTGATCCTGCGCGGCCGCGGCCTGATCGCGCGCGCCGGCGACCTGCGCCTGCGCAGCCATCGCGGCATCCGCCTGCGCCGCGGCATTGCTCTCGCGCCGCTCGCGCTGCGCCACGCCGATCGCGGTATCGGCGATATGCGACGCGCTATGCGCCGCCTCGATCGCCGCATCCTTGTGGCCGGCGCGCAACTGGTCCTGCGCGGACCGCAGCGCGGCCATCGCGTCCGCGCTCATCCGCGGCACCTCGCCGCGTGCATCCATCGCATTGAGCGCGTCAATCTTGCCTTGCGCCTCCGCGACGGCCGCTTTCGCACGATCACCCTTGCCTTCGGCAGCCGCCGGGCTGGCCGAAAGCATCGAAAGCGCCGCCAGCGTGGCGGCGTGGATCATCAATACGTTACGCATGATCAACTCCTCCAACGCCCCCTGGGGCCATACGATTCAACGAACGCTCGATTTGCGTTGTTCCGGCGATCATGCCCGCGAACCGGCGCTCCGCACGGCTCGTCGCATGCTGGCACCGTCGGCGGGACGAGCCGAATGCGCGACGAATTATTTTTACCAGCGGGCGGAACATTGGGCGATGAGGACCGTTGATTGTACCTGCTCGATCGAAAGATCCGCAGATTGAAGGTCTCGATCACACCGAAAGGTGCCGAAAGAACCTTCATGGAGCCCCGCCGCTGAAAAGCGACGGGGCTTATTGCTGGCGGCGCTGCGTCGCGAGCCCTGTTATCCTTTCCAGACTATATCCCGCGGCTACAGGATTTTCCGTAGACACGATATCGAATAATGTCGCGACTATTGGCGATAAAAGGCGACTTATCCTAGATCAGCCCGAAAATCGGGCCATCGCGCCCTCGCGTTATTCCATCGAATAGGCGGTGGACCGACTCCATCTTCCCCCTCTACCCCCGCGACATCGAACGAGAACCGAGCCTTCTCTAGGATCGCAGGGAGACTTTCGATGAGTAAATTGCTTTTTTCCGTAGCGGCGCTCGCCGCGATCGGCGTAGCGGCGCCGGCATCGGCGGCGGTGACCGTTTGCAGCGGTGGCGGATGTGCCCCGCAGCCGCATTCGAACGTACAGGTGACCGGCGGCCAGACCGGGTCGACCGTCAGCGGGACGCTCAACAACGCGCCCGGCACGGTCGAATTCACGTCCGCCCAGTCGCTCGCCACCCAGGGCCAGCGTGTCGCGGCGGCGACGGGCGGCCTCACCGATCCGCTCGACATCAGCTTCACCGGCGGGCTGATCAACGCGCTCGAGTTCAATCTCAACGCGCTGACCGGCGGCACCGTGTCATTCTCGTTCAGCGGCGGCGACAGCAACGGCGTCACCACCGGTCCGCTCGCGCTGCGTGCGAACGGATCGAATTTCTTCAACGTCGGCGGCGGTTCGTTCGACCGGATTTCGATTTCATTCGGTGACAATGCCTCGCTGCAGGATATTCGTCAGGTCCGGCTTGCGATCGCCGGCGCGGTCGGCGACGTCCCCGAGCCCGCGACCTGGGCGCTGATGATCCTCGGTTTCGGCGCGGTCGCCGGGACGATGCGGCGCCGCCGCACCAGGATCGCCTTCGCCGCATAATCCCGAAATACCGACCCGCGAGGCAAACTCATTTCTGCCGGGGCAACGACCCTTGCCCCGGCAGAAACTTTGTCGTTTGCGACGCGCTTGCGGACCACCGGCACGCCGGGCATCATCCGCCCGCGTCATGTGCTCCGCCCGATCCAAGCCCGATACCGTCGATCGCGAAGTCAAGCTGCTTCGTCGCCTGCTGCGGGCGAAGGACCGGATCGACGCCGCCCCGCACGAGGAATGGCCGGTCGCGCGACTGGCGCAGGTGAGCGGCACCTCGCCGGCGCATTTCGCGCGATCGTTCCGCGACGCCTTCGGGATTCCGCCGCACCGCTATCTGCTCGCCCGCCGCGTCGAACGCGCCGCGGCGCTGCTGCGCGATACCGATCTGCCGATCACCGACATCGCCTTCCAGACCGGCTGGACCAGCCTGGGCACCTTCGGCCGCACTTTTCGCGATATCACCGGCGAGAGCCCCGGCGCGTTGCGCCAGCGGACGAAGGCCGCGCCCGGCGATCTGGCGCAAGTGCCGCATTGCTTCGTCAGCGCGGCGCATCGGCCCGACCTCAAAATGGCAGTTTCGGAGAAGCGCCGGCGCGAGAACGGCGATACGACCCCCGCGACCGAAACGGAGGTTCCATGACACAAAGTGTTCAAGTCGCTGGCATTTACGTCCACGATCAGGACGAGGCGCTGCAATTCTACGTCGATCGGCTCGGCTTTCGCGTCCATACCGACGCGCGCAACGGCGATTATCGCTGGCTGACGGTTCAGCGCCCCGATCAGCCCGATTTTCAGCTCGGGCTGTTCCGCCCGCAGCCGCCGACGGTCGACGATGCGACCGCGCAGGAATTGCTCAAGGCGGTCGCCAAGGGCGCGATGCCACCGCTCGTGCTGGTCGTTGCCGATTGCCGGGCGGCCTATGCGGCGATGCAGGCGCGCGGAGTCGAGTTCACCCAGGAACCGATCGCGCGCTACGGCTCGGTCGATGCGAGCTTCCGCGATCCTTCCGGCAACGGCTGGAAGCTGGTCCAGTCGCGCTGACGCGCGCGATGTGCCGCATCCCATCCTGGCTGCTCTTGACCGGAGGCCGTTATGACCCTGCACCATTGGATCCGCCAGACGCACCGCTGGCTGGGGATCTTCTTCACGCTGACCGTGCTCGCCAATTTCGTCGCGATGCCGTTCGGCCCGACACCGCCGGCGATCACTTATGCGCCGTTGGCCCCGCTCGCGCTGCTGCTGGCGAGCGGGCTGTACATGTTCTTCCGCCCCTATCTGCGAAAGGCTGAACGATCGTGAAGCGACGGCCGGGCGCGGATCGTGCGCCCGGCCGTCACCGCGTCATTTACGCGCGGCGATCCACGCGTCGACCTTGCGCTCGAGGATCGACAGCGGGAGCGAGCCCGAGCCGATCAGCAGATCGTGGAACGACTTGATGTCGAACTTCGCGCCCAGCTCGCTTTCGGCCTTGCGGCGCAATTCCATGATCTTGAGCATGCCGATCTTATAGCCGGTGGCCTGCGCCGGCAGCGTGATATAGCGCCGCACCTCCGACCGCGCCTGATCGGGCGAGGCGCGCCCCGACGCGACCATATAGGCAACCGCCTGATCCTCGGTCCAACCCTTGGCGTGGATCCCGGTATCGACCACCAGCCGCGCCGCGCGGAACAATTCCGCCTCGAGCCGCATGAAATCGCTCGCGACATCGGGGTAAGCGCCCATTTCCTTGCACAGGGCCTCGGCATAAAGCGCCCACCCCTCGCCGAACGCGACATAGCGCGTCGACTGGCGGAATTTCGGCCCGGCAGTCTGGCGGACCTGGATATCGCCCTGCATGACATGGCCGGGAACGCCCTCGTGGCACATCAGGTCGATCGTGGCATCGGGGGCGGGATCGCCGGTGTCGCCGAGCAGATGGACATAGACTCGCCCCGGCCGCGCGCCGTCGCGGCTCGGCCCGGCGGCATGCGCCGCGCCGCCCGCGACCTCGCTGAACGACGGCTCGCGCACCACCTCCATGCGGTATTCGGGCAGCGTGCCGAAATATTTGGGCAGCAAGGTGCGGTTGCGCGCGATCGCCGCATTGGCGTTGCGCAGATAGTCGGCGCGCAGCGCGTCGGTCCACGGCTGCGGCGGGTTACGCTTCTCGCGATCGGCATAATAAGCCACGCGGTCCGCGAAACCCGCCTGCCGCGCGAGCGCGTCCTGCTCGCCCTCGATCCTTTTGACCTCGCTCAGCCCGATCTGATGGATTTGCTCGGCGGTGAGATCGGTGGTGGTGTTGAGCTTGAGCGCCGCGGCATACCAATCCGCCCCGCCCGGCAGCGATCCGGCGCCGACGCGGCCGCTCGGCGCGGTCGGCAGGTCGCTCTCGGCCCAGGCGATGACGCGTTCATAGGCAGGCTTGATCGACAGCAAGGCCGCGCGCGCATCGGCGAGCAACGCCTCGGCCTCGGCCGCGCTGACCTTCCCCGCCTTCTGGAGTTTGCCGACCTTGGCCTCGGCATCCGCCCACAAGGGCGACGCGGGGCCATTGTCGAACGGCGCGCCGGTGACGATCGCGCGGCTGCCCGCGATCACGCGCTCGATCTGGAATTTGGGCGCGCGAATGCCCTTGCCGTCGGACACGCGGCTCTGCGCGATCGCTTCGTCGAGCACCGCCGGCATCGCGCGCAGCCGCGCCGCATAGCCGCGCATATCGGCGGCATCCTGCACATTATGCGTGTTGATCAGGAAATCGGGCAGTCGCGAATGGACCGAATAAAGGAACGAATAGAAGGGCGGCGCATAATTGCGGAAACGATAGCCGAGCTCGGCGCGATCGAGTTCGAGCGCCCAGATATCGTAATTGGTCTGCGCATCGGGCGACAGCTTGGCGCGATCGAACCGCGCCTTCATCCGCGCGACGCTGGCGCGACGCCATTCGAGCCGGCGCAGCGCCGCGGCGTCGCTGATATCGTCGAGCCGGTCGATCCCGTCCTTCATGCCGAGCTGGGTCGCGAGCTGCGGTCGATCGCGGAACTCTTCGGCGAATTCGCCGTCGAGGAAAGCGTAGAGCCGCGCGTCCTCGCTTGCGCTCGTCGCCGCCGGTGTGGCGGGCTGGGTGGCGGCGGGCAAAGGTGCGGCGAGCGCAAGCGCCGCCGCGGCGGACAGCCAGAGTGATTTGAGCATGTATATCCTCCCTTTCCCAAGGCCTTACCTTCCTAACCTGGGTGTGGAAAGGCCCACGTGCCGCGGGTGGACCCTGCGCTTCGGATAATCGTTGAGACAGGTGCCGGGGCAGCAGCGGGCGGGCAATCGATCCGTCATTGAGAAGGAACCGGACATGTCGATCCACCGCATGATCGCGCTGCATCCGCAGGTCGGCGACGATTTCAACGAAACCCTCGCCACCGCCGCGCGACACGCGATGTTCTGCGCGGAGATGTGCGCGAGCTGCGCCGACGCCTGTATCGCCGAGCCGATGGACATGTCGCAATGCATCCGCTCGTGCCTCGACTGTTCCGACGTCTGCACCGCCACCGCGCAGCTCGCGGTGCGGCGCACCGGGCACAATCCCGAGGCGTTGCGCGCATTGCTCGATACATGCGCGCGGGTGTGCGAGCTTTGCGCCGAGGAATGCGAACGGCACGAACATGGCCATTGCCAGCTATGCGCCGAAATGTGCCGCGAATGCATGCAGGATTGCCGCGCAGCAATACCGACGGTGAATTGAAGCAGCACCGGCCCCGAGTTACGGCAGATTAGCACTTCGGCTATTCTAACCTATTAACCTAGGTTTGTTATCGCCGGATATTTCATATTTGCGCAGCATTTCTCGCCGGCGAAGGAACTCTGCCGCCCGCCGAGAGTCTCGATTCCACCTTTAACCAAGGGAGAGCGAGCGATGCGGGTCCGCGAATGCATGACCACCGACGTCCAGGTAATCACGCCAGACAATACGCTGCAATCGGCGGCGCAGATCATGGCCGATATCGATGCGGGCTTTCTGCCGGTTGCCGATCACGACCGCCTCGTCGGCGTCATCACCGACCGCGACATCGCGATCCGCGGGGTCGCCGCCGGGCACCCGCCCGATTCCAGCATTCGCGACGTGATGAGCGACAGCGTGAAATATTGCTTCGACGATGACGATCTGGACGACGTGCTCGAGAATATGGGCGATATCCAGCTTCATCGTCTCGCGGTGATCAATCGCGACAAGCGGCTCGTCGGCGTGATCACGATCGGCGATTGCGCAGGCGGGGGCGAGACGGCCCGCGCCGGCGAGGCGCTCGGCGATATCGTGCGGCCCGGCGCCCGCACTTCCCAAATGGTCTGACGGGGGGCGCGACCCAACGCGTTCTCCTCCCAATTCAGGATATTTCCCATGAAAACGATGCACAAACCCCTTGTCGCCGCCTTGCTGATCGTCGGCCTCGCCGGCTGCAACAAGAACAATGCGAACGAACCCGCCGGGGCCGCCAACGAAACGGGCAGCGCGCTGTCCGATTTCGGCAATAGCGCGGCCAATGCGGCCGGCGCGGCGGCCGATATCGTCACCCCGACCCCGAACGGGCAGGAATTCGCCGACAAGGCGGCGAAGAGCGACGCGTTCGAAATCGCCGCAGGAAAGCTTGCCGCGACCAACGGCGCCTCCCCCAAGGTCAAGGCATTCGCCGCCGAGATGATCAAGGCGCACACCGCATCGACCGACAAGATCAAGGCCGCGGCGCACAAGGCGACCGCCGCGATCACCCCCGATCCGACCTTGACCGAGGATCAGAAGGAAAAGCTCGACAAGCTGGGCAAGCTCACCGGTGCCGAGTTCGACCGCGAATATCTGTCGGGCCAGGTCGAGGCGCATGAAGACGCGCTGTCGCTGATGCGCGATTACGCCAAGCATGGCGATGTCCCCTCGCTCAAGGCGGCGGCGGGCGAGATCGCGCCGATCGTCCAGAAGCATCTCGACGAGGTCAAGGCATTGAAAGGCTAACCGCGCGCCGCGAGCGCCCGATCGAGGCAGGTTGGTTCACCTGCCTCGAAATCGCGGTAGACAAAGGACAATAGAGCGATGATCCGCTGCAATCGGATCGACAGCCGGGGCAACGCCGGTTAACATAGCGCAATTGTCCCATATCGAGACGATCCATATATGCCATCTCCGACAAGGGGAACGACAGGTGGCTGATCCGATTGGAGCGTTTGCCGATGGGCATGACGCGCTGCTTTCCGCGCTGCTCGATCAATCGCACGAATGCATCCAGTTTCTCGACGGCGACGGCCGGATCCTGTTCGTCAACCGCGAAGGCGCGCGCGCGATGGAATTGAGCGCGCCGCACGATCTGATCGGCGCATCCTGGATCGATCGCTGGCCCGAGGAAGCACGGGGGGCGGCGCACGATGCTCTGCAATCGGTGCGCCGCGGCACTGCGGCGCGCTTCTCGGCAACGCGCCCCGGCCCGCACGGCGAACAGCGCTGGTGGGAAGTCACCGCGACCCCGATCGACGGCAACCACGCCGCCGCCTGCCTGATCATCGCGCGCGACATCACCGCTGAATCGATCGAGCGCCAGCGCGTCGCGACGATCAGCGCCGAAATGCGCCACCGATTGCGCAACGCGATGACCACCGCGGCGGGGATCGTGACGATCGCGGCGCGATCGCATCCCGAATGCCAGTCGTTCGCGCGCGATATCAACGAGCGGCTGGCGATGGTCGCCGCGGTGCAGGACCTGCTGCTCGATCCCGCGCGCGACAAGAGCTTCGCCGAGATCGTCCCGCTGCTGACCAGCGCCTACGGCGGCGCCAAGGTGATCCGGTTCGGCACGCTCCCCGATGTGCTGCTCGGCGACGGCGCGATGCAGGCGCTTGCGCTGACCTTCGGCGAACTGGCCACCAACAGCCTCAAATATGGCGCGTTGAAGAACGGACGCTCGGTCGAGGTGAACGGCGCGGTCGAGGGCGATCTGCTGCGCCTCATCTGGCGCGAACCCACCGTGTTCGGCACGCCGCGCGAGGGCGGCCAGGGGCTCGAGCTGATCGATCGGCTGATCCGGGCGTCAGGCGGCAATGTCGTGCGCGAGACGGACGATGGCCATTTCACGCTCCATCTCGTGCTGCCGTGCAAATGACCCGCGGCGCCTGATCCGGTCGCCGGCGGAA
Organism: Sphingomonas lycopersici; assembly: GCF_026130605.1. Lineage (GTDB taxonomy): Bacteria > Pseudomonadota > Alphaproteobacteria > Sphingomonadales > Sphingomonadaceae > Sphingomonas > Sphingomonas lycopersici. The sequence goes on from NZ_JANFAU010000001.1 coordinate 374,573, forward strand.
GGCGCGCGCGGCGCAGCGAATTGCCGCCTGATGCGTTGATCGAGCATCGTCCCGTGGAGGGAAGCGATGCCCACGACAGCCACCAGCCGAAACTTCATGGTCGACAGCCAGATCGCCGCGCGCGGCATCGCGGACGAGGCAGTGCTCGACGCGATGCGCGAGGTGCCGCGCGAACGCTTCGTCCCCGCCCCGCTCGCCGAATTCGCTTATGAGGATACGCCGCTGCCGATCGAGGCGGGGCAGACCATTTCGCAGCCCTATATCGTCGCGCGTATGATCGAGGCCGCGCAGATCGGCGCCGGCGATCATGTGCTCGAGATCGGCGCGGGCTCGGGCTATGCCGCGGCGATCCTCAGCCGGATCGCGGGGCAGGTCCATGCGATCGAGCGCCACGCCGAACTCGCCGCGCTCGCGCGTGAACGAATGACGGCGCTGGATTATCGCAATGTCGAGATCCGCGTCGGCGACGGCACCGCGGGCTGGCCCGAACAAGCGCCGTTCGATGCGATCCTCGTCGCCGCCGGCGGCCCGACGCTTCCCCCGCCGCTGTGCCGCCAGCTCAAGATCGGCGGACGGCTGGTCATGCCGGTCGGCGATTCCGCGCGCCAGCGGCTGATCCGCGTGACGCGGTGCGGCGCCGATGATTTCGCCGAGGAGGATCTGGGCGACGTCCAGTTCGTGCCGCTGATCGGCGCTTATGGCTGGGCGCTCGACAAGGGCAGCGACGCCTTGGTCGAGCAACCTGCGAAACCCGCGCTCGCCGACCTCATCCGCGATGCGGCCGAGCCGCTGCCCGAGATCGACGATCCCGCATTCGGCGCGGCATTCGATCGCTATGCCGACGCGCGCATCGTGCTGATCGGCGAGGCGAGCCACGGCACCTCCGAATTCTATCGCGCCCGCGCCGCGATCACCAAATGGCTGATCGAGCGGCACGGCTTCACGATCGTCGCGGTGGAGGCCGATTGGCCCGACGCAGCCGCACTCGATCGTCATGTCCGCCACAAGCCGGCGCAGCCCGCGGCGGGCCCGGCGTTCCGGCGTTTCCCGACCTGGATGTGGCGCAACACCGATGTCGACGCCTTCATCGCCTGGCTCCGCGCGTATAACGCCGGGCTGCCGACCGAGCGAATGGCGGGATTCTACGGGCTCGATCTCTACAATATGAGCGGGTCGATCCGCGCGGTGATCGACTATCTCGATCGCGTCGATCCGGCTTCGGCGGCGATCGCGCGCGAACGTTACGGCTGCCTCACGCCGTGGGGCGCCGACCCGGCGGCATATGGTCGGATGGCGCTCGACGAAGGCTTTGCGCGGTGCGAGGAAGCGGTGGTGACGATGCTGCGCGATCTGTTCGCCAAGCAAGACGCCTATCTGGCCGGCGATCCCGACGCTTTCCTCGACGCGGCGCAAAATGCGCGGCTGATCGCCAATGCCGAAAATTACTATCGCGTGATGTATCACGGCGCGGCGGAGAGCTGGAACCTGCGCGACACGCATATGTTCGACACGCTCGAACTGCTGCTCGCCGCCAAGGGGCCTGACGCCAAGGCAGTGGTCTGGGCGCACAACAGCCATATCGGCGATGCGCGCTTCACCGAAATGGGGCAGGCGCGCGGCGAGCTCAACATCGGCCAATTGTGCCGCGAGCATCACGGCGAGGCGGCGCGGCTGATCGGGCTCGGCACGCATCGCGGCACCGTCGCCGCGGCGCGCGACTGGGACGCGCCGATGGAGATCAAGACGGTCAATCCGTCGCGCCCCGACAGCTATGAGCGGCAATGCCACGACAGCGGGGTCGCGCGCTTCCTGCTCGATCTGCGCGAGGGCACGCATCCCGCGCTCGACGAGCAACTGACGACGCCGCGGCTCGAACGCTTCATCGGGGTAATCTACCGCCCGGATACCGAGCGCTGGAGCCATTATTCGTCCGCGATCCTGCCGCGCCAGTTCGATGCCTGGCTGTGGTTCGACACCACCAGCGCGGTGACCCCGCTGCCCACGACACCGCGCCCCGGCGCCGAGGAAACCTATCCCTTCGGTGTCTGATCGGCTTTGCGCCCCCCTGCACCGCGCGCGCGACGAACCGCGGCACGGGAAATGCGACGATCCCGGAACGGCGCCCCGCTCCCATTGGTTGAATAGACCTGAGCTTTTCATTGCGAACATCTGGGAGATGCGATCATGAACCTGTCGACCCCCGCCAGCACCCTCGATCAGCCCGCGCACCCGCTGGTCCTGTCGAGCCGCGTGCTCAAGGAACCGGTCTATAACCTCGCGGGCACCAAGATCGGGCATGTCAGCGACCTGTCGATCGAGAAGACCAGCGGCCGGGTGATCTATGCGATCATGTCGTTCGGCGGCTTCCTCGGCATCGGCGAGAAATTCCATCCGGTGCCGTGGTCGGTGCTGCAATATGATATCGAGCGCGACGGCTTCGTCGTCCCGCTCGACGAGGCGGTGCTCAAGGATGCGCCAAGCTACAGCGCCGAAGAGCTGCGGTCGCTGGGCGGCGAAGATTATCGCGAGGCGCTGCTCGGCTATTACAGCCGTTACGGCATGGGGCCTTATTGGTAAGCCTCACGTCGCCGAACGGGCGAGCCCGGCAATCCGCGCGCTTTCGCGCGGTGCCGCGAACGACGTGCCGGTGCCGCGGGTGGATCGGCCGTCAGCGGCGGCCGTCGGCACGTCGACCCCGCGCTGCCAGGTGTAGCGATAGCCCGCGATCTGCCGATCGGGGCGGTTGCTATGCTGCCACACCTTCCCGCGTCCGTCGGTCGCGCCGACCAGCACCGCCATCGGATAGCCCGCGCGCGCAGCGTCGAGATTGCCGGGGTGATCGCGGCCGTCGTTGCCCGCGGCGAGGACGATCGGGATCCGCTTCGCCGCGGCCTCGCGGATCGCCGCCGCGATCGCCGGGTCCGACGGCATCGCGAGCGAAATATTGATTACATCGACCCCCAGCCGCGTCGCGGTGCGGATCGCCTCGGCGATCGGCGCCGATTGCGGCTGGCACGGCGGACTGATCCCGGGCGGGCAGCCGCGCGGGTCATCGATCCGCAGCGAGATCAGCCGCACCTCGCGATGCGCAGCGCGCGACAGGATCGTCGCAACCATCGTGCCGTGATCGTACCGCGGCGCGAACGACGGCCGCGCCGGCACAGTCGCGAGATCATATTCCGCCTCGAGCAGCGGCCCGAGCTCGGGTGTTCGCGCGATGCCGCTGTCGATGACGGCAATTCTGGGAACGCCCGACTCATGAGGAATCGAGGCCGCGCGATCGGCTGGACTGCAGAGAAGCGACGCCGCCAGCGATATCGGCAGCATCAATCCATATTTGTTCTTCAGCAATTCTTGTAACGTAGCTCAATTTCGCTGAAGAACGCGCGCATCTCGCGGAACGCCGGTTACGAACGCCCGTTCTATGCCCTCCCCAGCGGACCTAAGGAGGCTGATATATGTTGTCGAAAATCGTAATTGCCAGTGGCTTGGGCTTGCTCGCCCTCGGCGGCATCGCCATGGCGCAGGACGTCGCGAACAATTCGTCGCAGGCGAACAACACCAGCATGGACAATGGCTATAGCACGAGCAACAGCTCGAGCTACAACGGCACCAGCGGATCATCCTATTCGAACACGAACACCCGTACCGGGGAACGAGGCTGATCCGTGAAAGGTGGCGCGTCCGCGGCCCGACCGTTGGGCGGACGCGCCATACTTCGCAATTGGGGGGCACCCGCCGCGGCTTTCTGCGTCTCCGCGGCGGCGATGGGGGTGACGACGCACCAGATCGACCCCGCCGCGATCGCAGCGCGCGGTGCGGTCCTGCTTCCAGGACCTAAACGCGCGCTGAAACAGGCGCTTGCGCAGTCCGACGATACGGCGGTCGCGGACATTTACCGACAGCGCGGCTACCAACCTTTATGGACCGACGCTCAAGGGATTGACGCGACGGGAAAGGCGCTGCTCGTCATCCTGCGCGGCGCGGCAGCGGATGGGCTCGATCCGCGCCGTTATGCGGTTCCGGCGCGATTGGAGGGCGGAGAGGACGCCGCCGCGTCGCGGGCACGGCTCGATCTCGCGCTCACCCACGCCTTTCTCGCTTATGTCCGCGACCTGCATCGCCCCGCCGCAGCCGATGCGATGGCCTATACCGATCCGGCGCTGTCCCCCGATCGCGAATGGCATCGCGTCGCCGGGCTGCTCGGATCACGACCGAGCCCGATCCCCGCGCTCGGCGAGGCGTTGCGCATGCACCCGCTCTACCGCACGCTGCGCGCTTCGCTCGCCGCGACCAGAAGCGCGGCAGCGCCCGACGCGAAACGTGAAGCGCTGCTCCTCGCCAATATGGATCGCCTCCGCGCGCTCCCCGCCGATCCGGGCGTACGATATATTCTGGTCGACACCGCCTCGGCGCAATTATGGATGATCGACCACGGCCGCCCCGCGGGCAGCATGCGCGTGGTGGTCGGCAAGCAAAGATTGCCGACGCCGGCGCTTGCCGGGGTGATGCGGTATGCGGTGCGCAACCCTTATTGGAACGTTCCGCCCGATCTGGTGCGTGAGCGCGGCCGGCGCGCGCTCGCCCAAGGCCCGGGGTTTCTCGCCGCCGAGCGGATCGAATTGCTCTCGTCCTGGGCGGAAAGCGCGCAGGTCCTGCCCCCTGCCGAGGTCGATTGGCGCGCGGTCGCCGACGGGCAGCAGGATCTGCGGATGCGGCAATTGCCCGGCGCAGGGAATATGATGGGATCGATCAAATTCGCGCTTCCCAACCCGCTCGGCATCTACCTCCATGATACGCCCGACAAGGATCTGTTCCGCGGCAGCGATCGTCGCCGCAGCTCGGGTTGCGTCAGGGTCGAAGATGCCGACCGGCTGGCGCGCTGGCTGTTCGACGGGCGGGTGCCGCCCGCGAGCGGCGCAAGCGAGCAGCGGATCGAGCTTCCCACGGCGGTGCCGGTCTTCATCATCTATCTGACCGCGCTTCCCGTCGATGGCACAATCGCCATCTATCCCGACAGCTATCGCCGCGACCCCGCCGTCCCCGTCCGAAGGAGAACCGTATGACCGATCCGCATTTTACGATCGAGCCCAGCGCCAAACGGGTCCGCGCGACGATCGGCGACATCGTGCTGGCGGATTCGATTGCGACCTGGCTGCTGATCGAAGGCTATGCCCCGGTCTATTATTTTCCGCGCGATGACGTGCGCACCGATCTGCTCCGCTCGAGCGGCAGGCGCACCGACAGCGCGGGGCGCGGGACCGCCGATTGGTGGTCGGTCGAAACGCCGGCCAGCGTGCGCGACGACGTGGCGTGGTGTTTCGCGCAGCCCGAACCCGATGCCGAACTGCTCGCCGATCATATCGCGTTCGATTGGGACAAGATCGATCATTGGTTCGAGGAAGACGAGGAAATCTTCGGCCATCCGCGCGATCCGCATCATCGCGTCGACGTTCGCGCGAGCAGCCGGCGGGTCGATGTCTCGCTTGCCGGCGAAACGATCGCCAGCACGACGCATGGGCTGTTCCTGTTCGAAACCGGGTTGCCGCCACGGTGCTACATCCCACCCGAAGACGTGCGATCGGATCTGCTCAGCCCCTCGCCGACCACCAGCATCTGCCCTTACAAGGGCAATGCCTCCTATTGGCACCTGCGCATCGGCCAACATGTGATCGAGGATGCCGTCTGGTCGTATCGCGATCCATTACCCGAATGCCCGCGGATCAGGAATTATTACTGCTTCTACGACGAGAAGGTCGACCGGATCGAGGTCGAGCGGCCGACACCGCTCACGCCCGGACCGGCGGCCGGGCGTCATTGACGAACCTTCGGGTCAATCGCCGCCGCGCGCCGTGCGCGCCGCTTCGCCATAGGCCGCCATGACATCGGCCATCGATTCATAATCGTCGTCGGGCAGGCTGAGAATCACGTCCATCACATCGGGGTCCGCGCCATTGTCCTCGGCCTGCAGCCTGAGATCGCGGCGTGTCGCGGGGAAGTCGATCCCCTTGAGATATTTGCTCACATTGGCGGGCGAATGGCCGCCCAATCCTCTCGTCATGACGAAAGCTCCCAAAAGAAACGGAGCGCCCCGAGGGAGCGCTCCGTCATCCTGTCAGTCGTAGCGACCCCGGCCCGAGCGGCCTTCGTAGCGGCGGCCGTCGCCACGCCCGCGCTCGTCGGGTTCGTCGAGATCGTGCCGCGCGCGCATCGCGCGCTCATGGCGGATCTCGCCGCCGCGACGCCCGATCTCGGAGTGACCCTCATAGTCGCCAAAATAGCCGCCCTGGCCGACATTTTCGGCATGGCCATATTCGTCGCGCGGCGCGTTCATCGCGCGCTCGTGACGGACCTGCCCGCCGCGGCGCCCGATCTCCGAATGACCTTCATAGTCGCCGAAATAGCCGCCCTGACCGACATCTTCCGAATGACCATATTCGTCGCGCGGCGCGCGCATCGCGCGCTCGTGACGGATCTGTCCACCGCGACGCCCGATCTCCGAGTGGCCTTCATAGTCGCCGAAATAGCCGCCCTGACCGACGTCCTCCGACCGGCCATATTCGTCACGCGGTGCGCGCATCGCGCGTTCGTGGCGGATCTGGCCACCGCGACGCCCGATGTCGGCATGGCCTTCGTAGTCGCCGAAATAGCCACCTTGCCCGACATTTTCCGCATAGCGGCCGCGTCCATCCCGACCGCGTTCGTAACGATCATCGTCTTCGTAGCGGCTCGGACGGCCGCGATATTCGCTTCGACTTTCCCGATACATTTCACGTTGCATAGCTGCCTCCTGCGACTGCCTTAATCCAACATTTTCAGGGACTGTATCGAACGTGCCTCGATAACAATTGATCCGGCAGATTCAGCGGTATCTAATCCGGTTTATGGCATTCGCATCCGAACAAGCTGATATTCAATTCTTGACATTACCTATGATACCAAACCCAAGAATCCATATAATATTTACACGAAATAGTTGATTACCGATACTGACCGACCTTTTCCTCATTACTTCCCCGGCACGAGGTGGGGGCGGATCGTGCGGGGGTGCACCGCCGGGCGTGAAAAGCGAACCCTTCGTCGGTTTCGCCGGCGGGTTGCGACGAACCGATGCGGCGCAAGCTGCGCGCTGCCCGTTGTCGCGCTTTCCCCCACGTGCAGGAGCACATCATGCACGACACCTTCGGCCTCATCGCCGAGCCTGCTGCCGCCAAAGCCGATCCGCGCGGCGCGGTCGCGCTGGCCGGCGTCGCCCTCGATCATCGCCGCGCCAACAGCTATCTCGCCCGCCCCGGCGATCGCATGAAGCATATCTTCCTGCTGATCGACGGCTGGGCGGCGCGCTATCGCCTGCTCAGCGACGGGCGCCGCCAGATCACCGCGCTGTTCCTTCCCGGCGACCTGTGCGATCTCGCCTGGCGCGACGGCGGCAAGGACGGCGGCAGGGCGGTGCAGCATGTCATCGCGATCACCGCGATCCGCGCGCTACGCATCGAGCTCGGCACCTTCGAGCGCCAGATCGAATGCGATCCCGGCGCGCGCACGATCGTCGACCATGAGGCGCATCTGCTCGCCGAGGCGCAATGCGAATGGCTCGTCTCATTGGGGCGGCGCAGCGCGGTCGAGCGGCTCGCGCATCTGTTCTGCGAACTGGTCGAGCGGATCGGCGCGGTCAATGCCGGGGGCATCGGGCGGTGCGAGATGCCGCTCACCCAGACCGACATGGCCGATATCACCGGGCTCACCCCGGTCCATGTCAACCGCACCCTCCAGCAGATGCGCCGCTCCGGGCTGATCGAGCTCAAGTCACGCCAGCTCAAGCTGCGCGATTTCGCCAGGATCAAGAAGATCGCCTTCTTCCGGTCCAGCGCCGACAACCCGCCGCTCAAGAACAATCTCTCCGGCGCGCTGCGGTTGTTCCAGGGATTCCCCGCGGCGCAATCGCGGCTCGCCCAGGTGATGTCGGGCTAGCGCCGGCGAGCAGCCGCGGCGCGGCGGAGTTGCGCGAATTGATCGGGGGTCATCATCGGCATCGCCTCGATCAGCGCGACGATCTGCGCGATCTCGCGATCGGACGATATCTCGCCCCAGGCAGGCATGCCGGTCATCTTCACCCCGTCGTGGATCAGCGCGTAGAGCTCGGCGTGCGACCAGCGCGCCGAGGCGTCGACCAGATAGGGCGGGGTCGGCAGCATCGCGCTCACCCAATATGCCCGCGCGATCCCCGGGCCGCCGTGGCAGGCGATACACCGTTGCTCGTAAAGCGCCGCGCCCGCGAGCAATGTCGCGCGATCGAGCGGCAAGCGCGGCACCTCGCGGCGCGCATGGCGGCGCACCGAGCTCAGCATCGTGCGGTGGATCGCCCAGGCGAGCAGCTTGGAATGCGGCTGATCGGCGCCGACGCGAAAGGCGATGCCCGAAAGGAACAAGGCGGCGACCAGCAGCGCGACCACGCCACAGGTCATCACCCCCAGAAACCACCCGGCCACGATCGGTCGGAGAGGCGGCCGCATCACCGGCTCAATGCCGCCCGAGATAGGCGACGATGCCCTGGATCTCGCGATCGCCGAGCGCCTCCTGGGGCATCATATTGCCCGGCACCACCGTGCGTGGTGCCTTGAGATAGCGCGCAAGATTTACAGGAGTATTTGGCAGCACCCCTGCGATCATCCGCCGGCGCGCATAATCGACCAACGGCGGCCCGACCCTGCCGTCGGCGCCCTGGATCCCCGAAATCCGGTGACACGATCCGCACGCATGCTGGGTCAGCGCGATCTGCCCGAGACGCACGAAGGAGACCGCGCGATCCTGTTCGCGCGACGGATGGCAGGCAGCGACCGGAATCGCCAGCGCGACGAGCCACGCCGCGCCGCCGCGGCGATGCGCGGTCCCAAGGGCCGGTCTTTCCGTCATCGTCCTGACGGTGCGGCGGCCGCCGGGGCGTCTTGGCGCGCACGCATATCTGCCTCCTGCATCGGTCAACGCAGGAGCGAGGGCGCGGGTTTCTCGGCACCGTCGCTTCGTCCGCGCGATGCCGACGCCCGCCGCAAATCGCCACGTGGCGGGGATAGCCGCGCGCGCCGGTTCGTTCTGACCGATGACAAGGCGGCGCGACGCGCGCGCCGCGCTACCCGAAACGCGGAGGAACGATATGGCGCGGATGACCAGCGACTTTTTCGTCGAGCGGCTCAAAAGCTGGGGCGTCCGCCGAATCTACGGCTATCCCGGCGACGGCATCAACGGCGTGCTCGGCGCGCTCCAGCGGGTGGAGAAGGACGGCGCCGGAATCGAATTCATCCAGGTGCGGCACGAGGAGATGGCCGCATTCATGGCCGCGGCGCATGCCAAATTCACCGGCGAACTCGGTGTCTGCCTTTCGACCGGCGGGCCGGGCGCGACGCATCTCGTCACCGGGCTCTACGACGCGAGGCTCGATCACGTGCCGGTGCTCGCGATCGCCGGACAGGCGGAGACGACCGTGCGCGGTGCGAGCTATCAGCAGGAACTCAACCTCGACCGGCTGTTCGCCGACGTCGCGGGCTATGTCCAGGAAGTCGCCGCCCCGGCGCAGGCGCGCCACGTGACCGATCGCGCGATCCGCATCGCGATCGCGCGCAACCAGGTGTGCGCGATCATCCTGCCGAAGGACGTGCAGGATTCGCCCTATGAGGAACCGCGGCAACAACATGGCTTCACCCGCTCCGGGCCGGGCTATGCCAAACCTTCGGTCGTGCCGCAGCCGGCCGACCTGCAGCGCGCCGCCGACATCCTCAACGCCGGCGAAAAGGTCGCGATCCTGATCGGCGCCGGCGCGCGCGGCGCCGCCGGCGAGGTGATCGAGATCGCCGACCGCGTCGGCGCCGGGGTCGCCAAGGCCTTGCTCGGCAAGGACGTGCTGCCCGACGATCTGCCGTTCGTCACCGGCGCGATCGGGCTGATCGGCACCAAGCCCTCGTCCGACATGATGCGCGATTGCGATACATTGCTGCTGATCGGCACCGGTTTTCCCTGGGCGGAGTTTCTGCCCAAGGACGGGCAGGCGCGCGCGGTGCAGATCGATATCGACCCGGCGATGCTCGGATTGCGCTATCCGGTCGAGGTCAATCTTCATGGCGACGCAGCCGAGACGCTGCGCGCCTTGCTGCCGCTGATCGAGCGCAAGGCGGACACCGCGTGGCGCGAGACGATCGAGCAGGGCGTCGGCAAATGGTGGGAAACGCTCAGGGAGCGCGCGATGGCCGAGGCGCATCCGGTCAACCCGCAACGCGTGGTGTGGGAAATGTCGCCGCATCTGCCCGCCGATGCGATCGTCACCTCGGATTCGGGTTCATGCGCCAATTGGTATGCGCGCGACTATCGCGTGAAGGCGGGGCAACGCGCGTCGCTGTCGGGCGGGCTGGCCTCGATGGGGGCGGCGGTGCCCTATGCGATCGCGGCGAAATTCGCTTTCCCCGATCGCCCGGTGGTGGCGCTGGTCGGCGATGGCGCGATGCAGATGAACAATATGGCCGAGCTGATCACGGTGCAGAAATATTGGCGCCAGTGGCGCGACCCGCGCTTCATCGTCTGCGTGTTCAACAACGGCGATCTCAACGAAGTGACGTGGGAACAGCGCGTGATGGAGGGAAATCCGCGCTTTGCCGCCAGCCAGGCGCTGCCCAACGTGCCCTATGCCGAATTCGCCGAGCTGATCGGGCTGGCCGGGCTCCACGTCGATCGCCCCGCGGCGCTTGACACCGCATGGCGTACCGCGCTCGAGGCGGAGCGGCCGACAGTGATCGAGGTGATGACCGATCCCAATGTCGCGCCCTTCCCGCCCCATCTGACGCTGGCGCAGGCCAAGGCGTTCATGAGCTCGCTCGCCAAGGGCGATCGCAGCACGGGGCAGATCCTTGCCGATACCGCCCGCCAATTGGTGATGGAAATCACCGGATAGGTGGTCAGCGCGAGCGCGCGAAACCGATGACGACCGCGAGCAGCATGAACGCGATCAGTTCCGCCGCGAGCGTGAGGCGCTGGCGGCGGTTTCGCGAGACGATCTTCCGTCGCGCCTGATCGGGGGTCATTCCATATCCGCCCAGCGTTCGCTGAACCGGCCGTGCAGCGCCGATCGGGTCAGCCGGGCGAATTCGCCGCGGTCGACATGGATCAGCGACCGATGATCGCCGGCCTCGAAATAGACGTCGGGCTGGTCCCACAAGCTGTCGTCGATGATCATCGGGATGCCGTAACCGACCCCCAGCGGCGGCACCGCGCCGACCGCGCAATCATAGAATACCTCCGCCAGTTCCTGCTCGTCCGCCAGCCGCGGCTTGCCGCCCGGCTCGTGGCGAAATTCTTCCAAGTCCACGCGGCGGTCGGACGGGAGGACCGCGAGCAGATATTCGTCGGGCGTATCGAGCAATACCGCCTTGGCGACCTGCTGCGGCGGGATCCGGCACAGCGTGGCGCTCTGCATCGCCGAAACGCTCGGGGGATGTTCCACCAGCGTATAATCGACGTCGAATATATCGAGATATTGGCGGAGCTTGGGTGCAATCGTCATCGAAACGTCTCCTTCGAGCACGTCCCCCTTTCGGGCGTTACCTTAGCCGATCACACCCCTTGCTTTAAATAATATAGATTGAATCCAACGAAGATCATCAAGGCGATCATCGCAATGATGACGAAGGCGGCGGTAAAGCCCCGCCTCATTCGACGCCTTCTGCGATTGTCATGCTGAATCATCGTTGCACCTCGATCGCGGAATAACGCGTCGATCGCCGAACTTCTCCAGCCAATATATTTCATAAACATATATTTACTTTGGATCGCCGCGCGGAACGGAGCGCGCGCGGCGGCAGTTGCCGGGAAATCGTCGCGATCGGAGTTCGCAGATCATGCGCGGGTATCTGCTCGGCCTTGTCGGCATTGCCGCATTACTATCGGCCTGCAACCGGGCGGATCGCGCCGCGGAAATCGCGGGGCCGGGCAATCAGGCGGGAATGGAGTCGATCGGCGACAATAAGAGCGCCGCGACGCCGCAATCTCCGTCCGATCAAGGCTCGTCCAGCGTCGCGAGATAATCGGCGATCGCATCGGCCTGCGCCGGGGTGAGCCCCATATCGGGCATCGCGCCGCCCGGTTGGACCGCCTGCGGGTGAAGCAGGAAATGCCGCATATTGGCCGGGGTGTTGGGCAATCGCCCGGCCAGCGTCGTGCGCCGCGCGATCCCGGCGAGCGGCGGCCCGACCTGCCCGCGTGCGATCGCGACGCCGGGAACGGTGTGGCAAGCGGCGCATTGCGCGGCGATCAGCGCCCTGGGCGCGGCATGGCGGTCCGCGTGGCGGTCGCAGGCTACAAGCAGCGTCAGCGCCAGCAGGATCAGCCGAGGCATTGTGGCACCAGCAGAAAGGCGACCAGCGTGATCAATGTCGCCAGCGCGAAGCCGGCGCCGAGGCACGTTCCCCACAATCCCATGAAGCGGGTGCGTTCCTCCGTCGCATCGCCACGCGCCGCGGCAAATCGGCGCCACGACATGACGCCGGCGAGCGCGGCGGCGAGCGCACACGTCACCAGCAGCGCGATCGCCGCGGCGTAGGTCCAGCGATAGCCGGGGAGCGGCGCGAGGCGCCGTTCGGTCTCGGGAAAGCACGGCCAGCTCGTCATCATCGCGCCGACGCACAATTGCACCAGCCAGGCGATCGGCCCCGTACAGAGCAATAGCGACGCGCGCAGCCCGCTCATCGCGCGAAGCCGAGATAGGGGGTGAGGTAATAAGTCGCGAAGACCAACAGCCACACCGCATCGACGAAATGCCAGTAGAGCACCCCCGCCGACACGACGATCCGTCGCCGCGGCGAGAAGAAATCGAGTGCGACCCACAAGGCGAGCATCGCAAGGATCACCAGCCCCGCGACGACATGCGCCATATGGAATCCGGTGGTGGTGAAATAGAGCGCGGCATAGCTCGACGTGCCGAGGCGATAGGGTTTGATCGACCATTCATAGACCTGCACCGCCGCAAATCCCGCGCCCATCACGAACGCGCCGATCAGCCCGGTCAGCGCCTCCGCGCGACGGCCGCGCTCGACGCCCTTCTCGCCGATCCACGCCACGAGGCTGGAACTCAACAACAGCAAGGTGTTGGGAAGCGCGGGCCACAGCTTCGGCGCCGGTTCGAGCAGCCAACCGGGGCGAGCGCTCGCTGCGGCATAGAAATAGGCAAACAGCAGATAGGCGAACAGCGCCGCTTCGCTCGCGATCAGCGCTCCGACCCCCCATTGCCCCAGCCCGCGGCGCCCGACCGGACCGACCGGCAGCGGACCGGGCGCGGCGGGCATCGCGTCAGCCATGCGCCGGCTCGCGTTCGAGCAATCGGCGTTGCGGCCATAGCCACAGGATCAGCGCGCCGAGCACGAGCAGCGCCCCCAGCGCGATCGCGAGCCACAGCTTGAGCAGCAGCGCGACGAACAATATCCCCAGCGCCACCGCGAGCAGCAGCGGCGCCCAGCTGTCGCACGGCATCTCGACGATCCGATCGGGGATCGCGTCGAGCGGGGTGGTGGTGACCGTCTCCTTCCCGGTATCGAGCATCATGCCGCGCGTGATCGTGCTCCGCGGGGTGTTTTCGTCGAGCGCCTCCTCCCACAAGGGATGACGCGACGCGATCGTCGGGATCACCGCGAAATTATACGGCGCCGGCGGCGACGGCAGCGCCCATTCGAGCGTCGACCCACCCCACGGATCGGCCGGCGCGAGCGCCCCCGCGCGCCAGCTTTTGGCGACATTGACGAAGAACAAAAGCACCCCGATTGCGAAGGCGAAGCTGCCGATCGTCGTGATCATGTTGAGCGCCGACCAGCCCATCTCCGCGGGATAGGTCCACACTCGGCGCGGCATCCCGAACAGCCCGATCAGATGCATCGGCAGGAAACCGAGGTTGAAGCCGAGGAACATCGTCCAGAAGTTCCAGCGCCCGAGCCGCTCGTCCATCATCCGGCCGGTCAATTTGGGAAACCAGAAATAGGTCGCGCCGACGACGGGGAAGACGTTGATCCCGATCAGCACATAATGGAGATGCGCGACGACGAAATACGTGTCGGTGAGCTGCCAGTCGACCGGGACGCTCGCGGTCATGAACCCCGAAACCCCACCGATCACGAACAGCAGGATCATCGCGGCGAAGAACAGGAAGGCGGTCGATCTCACCGGCCGCCCGGTCCAGATCGTCGCCAGCCAGGCGAAGACCGCGACCGCGCTGGGCACCGTGATGACGATCGACGCGCCCGAAAAGAAGCTCAGCGACAGCCCCGGCAGCCCGGTCGCGAACATATGATGCACCCACACCCCGAAGCCGAGGATCATCGTCGCGACGGTGGAAAGCGCGACCAGCGAATAGCCGACCAGCGGGCGGCGGCAGAATACCGGCAGCCCGTCCGATACCATCCCCATCGCCGGAAGGACGATCGCATAGACCCAGGGGTGACCGAACAGCCAGAACAGATGCTGCCACAGCAACGGCTGCCCGCCCCCCGCCGGCCGGAAGAAGCTGGTGCCGAATTGCCGATCGAGCCACAACAGGAAGAAAGCGAGGCTCACCGCGGGCACCACGACCAGATTGGCGACGCTTGCGGTCAGCGTCCCCCAGATCAGGATCGGCAACCGGTCGATCGACATGCCGGGCGCGCGCATCTTGAACGCGGTGACGACGAAATTGGCGGCGCCGACCGCAGTGGAGATGCCGAGCAGCACCATCCCCAAAGCATAGAAATCCTGGTTGAGCCCGGGATTATACTGGCGTTCTGCATAAGGGACGTAGTTGAACCAGCCGTCATTGGGGCCGTTGCCGGTGAGAAAGCCGGTGTAGAGGAACAGAGCGGCGGCGAGATAGACCCAGTAACTGAACGCGTTGAGCCGCGGAAAAGCCATGTCGCGCGCGCCGAGCAGCAGCGGCCAGAGATAGTTGGAGAAGCCCGACAGGACGGGGGACGAATAAAGGAAGATCATCGTCATCCCGTGCATCGAGAAGAAGATGTTGAACTGCTCGGGGGTCATCAGCCTGAGGTCGGGGCCGGCGAGCTGGAGCCGGATCGCCAGCGCCTCGACCCCGCCCAGCGCGAGTAGGACGAAGGCGGTAACGATGTAGCGGATGCCAATCTCCTTGTGGTCGACGGTGGTGAACCAGCCCTTCCACCCCGGCGTGGTCGCCCAGATCGCGTGAAGCCGCGCGCGCAATTCGGGGGTGTCGTCGTCGATCGCGGGGACACGCAGCGCCGCGGGGGTCATTTGAGTGTGACCAGATAGGCGAGCATATCGCCGAGCTGCTGCCCGGTGAGCTGCTGATCGGGCATCAACGCGCCGGGCTTGCTCGTCTGCGGCGCCCGCACCCAGCCGGCGAGGCTGCCGCGCGTATTGGGCAGCGTGCCAGCGGCGATCAGCCGGCGGCTCATCAGATGCGTGAGATCGGGGGCGGTCGACCCCGCCGCCCTGGCGCCGCGCACCGCGTGGCACGAGGCGCAGTGGGATTGGAAAACGCGCGCGCCGCGCTGCGCAGCGTCGCTCGACGGGGGCGGCGCGGTCTGCAGCTGCGCGCGGCGCCATCGTTCGAACGCCGCGGGTGGCTCGGCGACCACCTCGAACGCCATCTTGGCATGTTCGAGCCCGCAGAATTCGGCGCATTGCCCGCGGTAGCGGCCGGGCACGTCGGCCGCGAGCCAGGTGAGGTTGGTCTGGCCGGGGATCGCGTCGGTCTTACCCGAGAGCTGCGGTACCCAGAAACTGTGGATCACGTCGCCGCCGTGGAGCCGCACCAGCACCCGCGCGCCGGTGGCGATATGGATTTCGTTGGCGGTGACGAAACGGTCGGCAGGATCGCGCGCGTCATAGCGCACTTCCCACCAATATTGCCGCGGGGTCACGTCGAGCACCAGCGCCGGCGATCGCGGTGGCCCGGCGACGCGGCCGAGCGCGGCCATCGTCCACACCAAGGTGACGATAAGCGGCAGCGCGCTCAGCACGAGTCCCCATTTGATCCACGCCAGTCCGTGATCGTCGCCCGCGACGATCGCCGTCGGAAGCGCGCGGCCACGCGGGTGCACGATCGCCGCGAGCAGCAACACCGCGACCACCATGCCGACGATCACCGACACCGCGAGCACGAACCAGGTGAGCGGGACGATCGCCGCCGCGCGCTCGCCCGCGCTGGTGAGATAGCCGAGCGGCGGCGCGCTCATGCCGCGGCGCGGTCCATCGCGCGCCACGTCGCGGCGAGCGAGCGCAGCGCCACCCACAGGAACAACAGGCACCCCGGCACCCACATCACCACCCCGCCGAGCTGCTGGTCGGCGAGCGGGGTCAGCCCCCAGGCCGTGGTGGTGAGATAATGCGGGCGGTACATCGGCCATGATGCGAGCGCGATCACCGCGCCGAGTAGCCCCATCTGCATCGACGCCACGACCCCGGCGGCCAGCGCCGACGGGCCGTGCTGGCGCAGCAACGCGGCCCATAACCAGATTCCGGTGCCGAACAGCGAGAGATGCATCAGCCAATAAGTCACCGGCGAGGCAAAGGTCGCCGCATAAGGCGCGGGCATGTGCCAGAACCACAAGGTGAGGAAGAATGTGACGCTCGCGCCCCACAAGCTCGCCGGGCGCCGCAACGCCGGCCGATCGGGCAAGGCGCCGGCGATCAGCGGCGCGGCGGCGAGCAGCAGGATCATATGCTGTGCGACCCGCGCCGAGAACAGCGCCACCGAGAGCGCGCACAGTGGCGAGACCAAAGCGGCGGCGGCGATGGCCCAGCCAGCAGCGGCCGGCGCGACCGGGCGCGCGGCGCGGCGGTTAGCGACGATATGGAACGCGGCCAGCGCGAACAGCGCAGCGATCAGGACCGGATCGAGGTTGAACCGCCCGATCAGCGCGCCGGGAAGCGGCGGGGCGCCGCAATAGGACAGGCCCGGTGGCACGGCGCGGCCCGCGCTCAGGCCGGCACGTAATCGGCGTGGCGCGACCGCTCCTCCTCGAACGCCGCGAGCGCGGCATCGACCACCGCCTGATCCTGATCGGCCGTGCCGCCACTCGATCCGATCGCCCCGACCACCGCGTCGCCGAGCTTCACCGGCGCGCCGCCGCCGAGGATGACGATGCGGCCGTCATGGGTGTTCTGCACCCCGAACAGCGGCTTGCCCGGCGCGGCGAGCCGCGCGAGATCCTGCGTCGGCATGTCGAAGGCGCGCGCGGCGAATGCCTTGTGGATCGCGATATCGATCGCGCCGATCCACGCCCCGTCCATCCGCGCAAAAACGAGCAGATTGCCGCCGGCGTCGACCACCGCGATGGCCGACGGCACCTGAATCTGCGCTGCCTTGGCCTCCGCGGCCATCACCAGCCGGCGCGCGTCGCCGAGCGAAAGCGTATCGATGGTCATCACCATAGGGGCTCTCCTGTCAGCCCCCACCAACGCTTTGTCGCTGGCGCCAGATCCGCAGGGGTTGCGGGATTCTGGCGGTTTTAATTTAGGTTAGGACATCGCTGGCGCTGGCATCCCCCCTCCTTGTGCTCCCGCCTTCGCGGGGACACAAAGGGGCTCCACCGTCGCCCACGTTATGGCAAATAGCCGAGCGTCGATCCGACCTAACGGATCGCCGCGCGGCGCGCCGCGTCGAGCGCCTTGGCGTGCTGGAGATGTCGGCGGACCACCGGCGCGATCGCCGCCGCCGCGGCCTTGAGCGGCGCGACATCGCCGTGCCGCGCATAATCCTTCATCAGCGACAGCGCGCGCTCATGCGCATCGATTTGCCCCGTCAGATAATCGCGATCGAAGTCCGCGCCCCTGCGCCGCCCGAGCTCGGCGAGCTTTTCCATCTGCTCGTTGGTCAGCTTCGGATCGGGGCTAATCGCTGGGGTCGCGCGCGCCGCGGCCGCCTTGATCGTCGCGGCCGAGCGGGTGTGCGCCGCGATCATCTCGCGCGCGAACGCCTTGAGCCTGGCCGACGCGGCATTGGCCCCGGCCAGCTTCGCCGCGGCGATTTCGAAGGCGTCGCTGCGCGCGGCGGTATCGGCGAAATCCTGCCCGTTGGGGGTCCGCGCCAGCGCGTCCTTCATCGAATCCGCCGCATTGACCGCGCTGTTGCCGATGCTGGCGAGCACCGCCGCGGTGGCGTTGCTGGTGTCGTCGGTATTTTCCGCGACGCGCTGGTGGCAACCGACGAGCGCGAGCAGCGCGACCGGCAAAAGCGCCGCCCGCATGCTATACGGCCTGCGAATGAAGCGCGCTCGGCCGCGCGATCTCGCACAATACCTTGCCGGCGCGCGCCATATCGCCGTTGCCGGCAACGTCACTGAGCGAAAGGATGCCGACCAGCCTTTTGTCACGATCGACCACCGGCAGACGGCGGATCTGCATATCGGCCATATTGGCGAGCACGTCGCCGATATCGTCATCCTCGAAGCAATAGAGCACTTCGCTGCTCATCACCGCGCGGACCTTGGCATTGGGCTGAAGGCTCATGCCCACGCCGCGGATCGCGATGTCGCGATCGGTGACCATCCCGACCAGCCGGTCGTCGAGCGCCACCGGCAGAACCCCGGCATCGATCGTCGCCATCAGCACCGCGGCTTCCTCGATCGTTTCGTCGGGATCGATCAGCCGCACCTCGCGGGTCATGCAATCGCGCACCTGCATCTCGATACTCCTCGCCGGTTCGCCCTCGGTCTCATGCGCGCGCGCGGCGTAGCGCCGCGCCAGATCGCGGTGCGCGGCATGCGCCTCGTCGCCGTCGGCATGCGCCGCGGCCGCGCGCTCGTCCGCCTCGCGCCGCTGCAGATAGGCGTGCTCGCCTTCGCGATTGCGATCGATAGTCATGGGTCACCTGTCTCCCCGTGACGCATTGGCCTGCAGCAACGCTACGAATGACCGCCGACGGCGGTTTCAACGCCCCGCGCGGCGATGTGACGAGCCGAGCCCTCCGCCCGACCGGACGCATCTCGCCACCGAACCAACCCGCGCGCCACGGGTTGGTTGTCGATCGGGCCGCGGAGCGAGGATGCGATGGCCGACGACATCACGATCGATGCGATTCACGCCGCCGAGACGCCGGGCGATATCGCGATCCACAATTACACGCTCAATTTCGGGCCGCAGCACCCTTCGGCGCACGGCGTGCTGCGGCTGGTGATGGAGCTCGACGGCGAGGTGATCGAGCGGATCGATCCGCATATCGGGCTGCTCCACCGCGGCACCGAGAAACTGATCGAGTACAAGACCTATCTTCAGGCGCTGCCCTATCTCGACCGGCTCGATTACGTCTCCCCGCTCAACCAGGAGCACAGCTTCGTCCTCGCGATCGAGAAACTGCTCGACTTGGCGGTGCCGCCGCGCGGGCAATATCTGCGCGTGCTTTTCGCCGAACTGGCGCGAATTTCCAATCACCTGCTCGCGGTGGGCAGCCATATCTTCGACGTCGGCGCGATGACCCCCAATCTGTGGATGTTCGACCTGCGCGAGGATTGCGTCAATTTCCAGGAGCGCGTGTCGGGTGCCCGGATGCACGCCAATTGGTTCCGCCCCGGCGGGGTGCGTTATGACGCGCCGCCGAAATTGCTCGACGATATCGGCGTCTGGCTCGACACGCGGCTGCCGCGCTTGTTCGAGGATGCGTTGGCGCTGGTCGCGGACAATCGCATCTTCAAGGAACGCAATGTCGATATCGGCGTGGTCGGGCGCGACGATGCGATCGCCTGGGGCTTTTCGGGACCGATGCTGCGTGCCTCCGGCGTGCCGTGGGATTTGCGCAAGGCGCAGCCCTATGACGTCTATGCCGCGATGGAATTCGACGAGCCGGTGGGGAGCCGGGGCGATTGCTATGACCGGATGATGGTGCGCGCCGAGGAAATCCGCCAATCGGCGCGGATCGTGCGGCAATGCCTCGACGCGCTGCCCGGCGGCCCGATCGCGAGCGACGACCGCAAGGTCGTCCCGCCGCGGCGCCTCACGATGAAAAGCTCGATGGAGGCGCTGATCCATCATTTCAAACTCTATACCGAGGGATTTCACGTCCCCGCCGGCGAGGTCTATGTCGCGACCGAGAGCCCGAAGGGCGAGTTCGGCGTTTATCTGATCGCCGACGGCTCGAACCAGCCGTATCGCTGCAAGATCCGCCCCACCGGGTTCAGCCATCTGCAGGCGGTGGATTTCATGTCACGCGGGCATATGCTGGCCGACATCACCGCGATCCTCGGCTCGCTCGATATCGTGTTCGGCGAGATCGATCGCTGAGGGAACCGTTCGGCCCCGCGCGGGATTGATCATCGATCCTTCACCAAGCGGAGGCAAGCCGATGCCCGCGCGCGCTTATTGGCAGGGCCAGATCCGTCTGGCGCTCGTTTCGATCCCGGTGGAAATCTATTCCGCCACCAAGAGCGGCGCGGCGATCTCGTTCCGCCAGATCCACGAGCCCTCGGGCAAGCGCATCCATTATGAGAAAGTGGTCGACGGCATCGGCCCGGTCGACCCCGACGAGATCATGAAGGGGTTCGAGATCGCCAAGGGCGATTATGTCCTGCTCGACGAGGAGGAAATCGCCGGGGTCAAGCTGGAGAGCAAGCGCACGCTCGAGCTGACCCAGTTCGTCGATCTCGCCGATGTCGACGCGATCTATTACGACCGGCCTTATTATGTCGTCCCCGCCGACGATCTGGCCGACGAGGCGTTCATCGTGCTGCGCGAGGCGCTGCGCCGCGCGAAGAAGGTCGGGCTTGGCCAGCTCGCGCTGCGCGGGCGCGAATATGTCGTCGCGCTGAAGCCGTGCGGGCGCGGGATGGTGCTGGAAACGCTGCGCTATGCCGACGAGGTCAACAAGGCCGCGGGCTATTTCCGCGACATTCCCGATGCCAAGCCCGACGAGGATCTGCTCGATCTCGCCACCACGTTGATCGAGAAGAAATCGGGCAAGTTCGATGCGTCCGAATTCCACGATCGCTATGTCGACGCGCTGCGCGAGCTGATCGACCGCAAGCTCAAGTCGAAGACCGGCAAGGTCAGCCTCGACCTGGAGGAGGAACGCGCCCCGGCGCGTGGATCGAACGTGATCGATCTGATGGCGGCGCTCAAGAAGTCGCTCGACCGCCCCGCCGCGCCCGCCGCCAAATCCGCAACCTCGGCCGCCAAGACGAAGAAGCCGGCCGCACCGCGCCGCAAGCGAGCATGACATGGCCAAGGCCGATCCGCTCGAAACCTATAACCGCAAACGCGATTTCTCGAAGACACGCGAACCCAAGGGGACGCGCGCCGCCGAAAGCGGTAATCTGTTCGTCGTCCAGAAGCATGACGCGACCCGGCTGCACTGGGATTTCCGGCTCGAAATGGACGGCGTGCTCAAAAGCTGGGCGGTAACGCGCGGGCCGAGCCTCGATCCCGAGGACAAGCGCCTCGCGGTGCGCACCGAGGATCACCCGATGTCCTATGCGCGGTTCGAAGGGACGATCCCCAAGGGCCAATATGGCGGCGGCACCGTGATGCTGTGGGACGAAGGGACATGGGAGCCGGTCGGCGGCAAGGATCCGTCGAAGACGATCGAGCAAGGCCATCTCCACTTCACCCTCCACGGCGCGCGGATGAAGGGCGAGTGGCTGCTGGTGCGGATGAAGCCGCGGCCCGGCGAGAAGGGCGAAAACTGGCTGCTGCGCAAGGTCGAGGATCAATATGCCGGCGCGTCGGGCGAGCTGGTCGACCGCGCGCTGACCAGCGTATCGAGCGGGCGAACGATGCTGCAGATCGCCGACGGCGCGGCGCCGCGCAAGACAAGCGGCAAGTTGCGCAAAAAAGCCGCGCTCCCCGCGTTTCGCGATGTCCAGCTCGCCACCCTGGTCGATCATGTCCCGACCGGGGCGGGGTGGCTCCACGAGGTCAAATATGACGGCTATCGCGCACTGATCGCAGTCGCCGGGAAAGAGGCGCGCGCCTTTACCCGCCACGGGCTCGACTGGTCGGATCGCTTCGCGCCGATCGTGACGGCCTTCGCCGATCTCGGCCTCGCATCGGCGCTGATCGACGGCGAGGTGGTGGCGTTCGATCAAGACGGGCGGCCGAGCTTCTCCGCGCTGCAGGCCGCGCTCAAGGACGGCGGCGCGCTGCATTATTTCGCCTTCGACCTGCTCGAAGAAGCGGGCGAGGATCTGACGCCGCTCGGCAATGCCGCGCGCAAGGAACGGCTCGCCGCGCTGCTCGCGGGCGCCGAAGCGCCGATCCATTATGCCGAGCATCTCGCCGCGGGCGGGGAGAAGCTGTTCGCGCAATTATGTCGCGAGGGATATGAAGGCGTCGTCTCGAAACGCGCCGACGCGCGCTATCGCGGCACCCGCACGCACGATTGGCTCAAGACCAAATGCACCCGGCGGCAGGAATTCGTCATCATCGGCCATCTCGAGAGCGACCGGCCGGGGCGCGACCTGCGCAGCCTTGCGCTCGGGCTCTACGAGGGCGACACGCTGCGTTATGCAGGCCGGGTCGGCACCGGCTTCGACGCCGATACGCGCGACTTGCTGCTCGCCAAGCTCAAGCCGCTTGCGCGCAAGACCGCCCCGACCGAGGTGCCGCGCGCCGCATCGCGCGGGGTGCGCTGGGTCGAGCCGAAGCTCGTCGCCGAAGTGGCGTTCGCCGAATTCACCGCCGATCACGTCATCCGCCACGCAAGCTTCATCGGACTGCGTGAAGACAAGGAAGCGCAGGAGATCGTGCCCGAAACCCCCGCCAGCGCCCCCACCGATACGGTCCCCGACGCCGCGCCGTTCGGCATCACGATCACCCACCCCGATCGCGTGATCTATCCCAAGAGTGGCACCACCAAGGGCGAGCTCGCGGCTTATTATGCGCAGCTCGCCGAGCCGATGCTGCAATGGCTCGCGGACCGCCCGGTCAGCCTGGTGCGCTGCCCGCAAGGGCGCGGCAAGCAATGCTTTTTCCAGAAGCACGATTCAGGCGCGTTCGGCGACAAGGTCGATCATGTCGCGATCCGCGAGAAGAAGGGCGGGGTCGAGGATTATCTGGTCGTCAACGACGAGGTCGGGCTGCTCACCTGCGTCCAGATGAACACGATCGAATTCCACGGCTGGGGCGCGCGCGCCAGCGATGTCGAACACCCCGATCGGATGATCTTCGATCTCGATCCCGAGGAAGGGCTCGATTTCGCCGAGGTGCGCCGCGCCGCGGTGCAATTGCGCGACCTGCTTGGCGAAATGGGGCTGGCGAGCTTTGCGATGGCGAGCGGCGGCAAGGGGGTGCATGTCGTCGTCCCGCTCGACGCGACCGCCGACTGGCCGGCGGTGAAGGATTTCGCGAGCCGGTTCGCCCGTGCGGTCGCCGAGGCGCATCCCAAGCGCTTCACCGCCAATATGCGCAAGATCGAGCGGCGCAACCGCATCTTCCTCGATTGGCTGCGCAACGAGCGCGGCGCGACCGCGGTGCTGCCTTATTCGGCGCGCGCGCGCGATGCCGCGACGGTCGCCGCGCCGATTACCTGGGCCGAGCTCGACGTGCTGAGCGACGCGCGGCCGTTTACGATCGTCGATGCGGCGCGGCTGATCGACCGCGCCGGCAGCCGCGACCTGAGCGACTGGGGTATCGCCCGGCAGCAGCTTCCGGCGCTGTGAAGAGAGGCAGATGCCCGGGCTACAGGTCGAAACGTATCCCCTGCGCGAGCGGCAGGCTGCGCGAATAATTGATCGTCGAGGTCTGGCGCCGCATATAGCCCTTCCACGCATCCGAACCGGACTCGCGGCCACCCCCGGTTTCCTTCTCGCCGCCGAACGCCCCGCCGATCTCGGCACCCGACGGGCCGATGTTCACATTGGCGATTCCGCAATCCGATCCCGCCGCAGAGAGGAATTCCTCCGCCTCGCGGACGTCATTGGTGAAGATGCAGGACGAAAGCCCCTGGGGAACATCGTTCTGCAGCGCGATCGCCTCTTCGAACCGGTCGTAACGCATCGCGTAAAGGATCGGCGCAAAGGTCTCGCGGCACACGATCGCGGTCTGGCCGGGCATTTCGACCAGCGCCGGGCGGACGTAGAAAGCATCGGGATAGCGATCGCCCTCCACGCGCTCGCCGCCGTAGACGGTTCCGCCTTCCGCAACCGCCTGCGCCAGCGCGCCCTGCATGGCGTCGAACGACGCTTTTTCGAAGAGCGGCCCCATATAAGTCGCCTCGTCGAGCGGATCGCCGATCGCGACCGCGTCGATCACCGCCTTCAGCCGCGTGACGAGACGATCGTAAACCTCGCGGTGGGCGACCAGCCGGCGCAAGGTGGTGCAGCGCTGACCCGACGTACCGATCGCCGAGAAGGCGATCGCGCGAACCGCGAGTTCCAGATCCGCGCTCGGCGCGACGATCATCGCGGCATTGCCGCCGAGCTCCAGGATCGGCCGGGCAAACCGGCGCGCCAAACGCTCGCTGACCGCGCGTCCCATGCGCGTGGATCCTGTCGCGGACATGATCGCGACGCGTTCGTGGTCGCTCAGCACCTCGCCGATCGCCGCGCCGCCGATCACCACCTGGAGCAGGTCATCGGGCGCGTCACCGAAGCGCGCGAGCGCCCGGTCGCACAGGCGCTGCACCGCCAATGCGGTCAGCGGCGTCTTCTCCGAAGGCTTCCAGACCACCGAATTCCCGCAAACGAGCGCCAGCGCCGCGTTCCACGCCCAGACGGCAACGGGAAAATTGAACGCGCTGATGACGGCGCAGACGCCCATCGGATGCCATGTCTCGCGCATCGCATGGCCCGGCCGCTCCGATGCGATAGTCAGGCCGTAGAGCTGGCGCGAAAGCCCGACCGCAAAGTCGCAGATGTCGATCATCTCCTGGACTTCGCCGAGCGCCTCCTGGCGGATCTTGCCCATTTCGAGCGAGACGAGCGCGCCGAGATCGGCCTTCGCGGCGCGCAGCTCCTCCCCGAGCAGACGCACGAGCTCGCCGCGGCGTGGCGCCGGCACATTGCGCCAGGCCAGAAAAGCGCGGTGCGCGCCGTCGACCGCGGCCGCCGCCTGCACGCCCGTATGCGCTTCGACCGAGGCGATGCGGTCCCCGGTGATCGGCGTGAAAACCGGCATGCCGCCGGGAACATTCGCGTGTTCGGAGAGATCGCATGCCGCGAGAATCCCCGCAAATCTCCGATCCCTCTCATTCGGCGGCAGATCGATCTCCCCCGTCAACGTCGACGCTTGAGGGTGCAGCGGGTCGGATATGGACATGGGTCGAGCTTTCCAGTGAGGGATTGCGTTATCGGTTTCGGATCGCGCGTGCGATATCCTGTGGCTCGGCCGTTGCCGGCAGCGGCGCGAGCGCGAAGGAATATTCGGTAATCGCGTGGGGACATCGGCGTACTCCGCCGACAATAGGCCGTGGCAGCGCGGAAGAAACTGATTTAAGCGCATCACCTCTTGAGAATTATCGATGAGGAACCGAGCAGCGATCGGAAGCACTTGCGCACTGCTGCGCTGAACGATCGGATGCAGCCGGCCGCTTGCCGCCGCGCCGGGCCGGGCCTGATCGCCGGGGGGCATAGGATCATGTTTCAAAGAATGGGGGTCCACCTCCCGTCGATCACGGCGCTTCTCGCGTTCGAATCGGTCGCGCGTCTCAAGAGCGTAACGGCCGCCGCGCGCGAACTCTGCCGGACGCAGAGCGCGATCAGCCGCCAGATATCGACGCTCGAGGAACAGCTCGGCGTCCGGCTCTTCAACCGCGTCAAGCAGCAGTTGCTGCTGACCGACCAGGGCGCGCGCTATCACCGCGATGTCTGCCGGATCCTGGAGGATCTTTACGAATGCACCGTCTCGCTGTCACCGCAGCGCAAGACGAGGCGCTCGCTCTGCCTCAGCGTCGGGGCGAGCTTCAGCGACCGCTGGCTGATCCAACGCTTGCCGGGATTCGGCGCGCTCCACCCGGACATCGACATCAGCATGTCGATCGCGCGGACCTTGAGTGATCTGGAGATGGAGCGGGTCGACATCCTGATCGGCACCCGCCTCGAATCCGGCATCGAGACCAGAAACGAGCCGTTGATCACCGAGCGGCTCGTCCTTGTCGGGCTGCCCGGGCGGTTCTCCGTGCTCGACGAGCATACCCCGATCGTGCAGCACGCGCTTCGCAAAGGCGATTGGCCGCGATATCTCGCGGCACGGCACGGCGGCAAAGCCCCGTTGTTCGGCAGCCTGGCGCTCGATCGTTTCAGTGCGATCATCCACGCGGTCGTGATGGGATCGGGGATAGCGCTCGTGCCCGATTTCATGGTCCGGACCGAGCTGGAGGATCGAACGCTGCAGCAACTCGATCCCGAGCCGTTTCTGACGGGCTTCACCTACGATCTTTCGTTCCCGACCAAGCGCAGTCGAAACAAGGCGGTGGATGATTTTGTCACATGGATTCGCGAGCAGGCCGCGCCTTTCGAGCCCGACTAACGGCGCAGTGAATCAATAACCGACGCGAAAAGGCCTGCTAACCGTTCCCGCGCCGCCGGCGGGTCTCCCACCCCTTCTTCGCGGCGGCGGAACGCGTGGCGTGCGACTGGCTGCTTCCGCCGATATGCCCGCCGCGCCGCGCGCTTTCGTGATTCTCCTTCTTGCCGCGCCCCGAGCCCGATTTCTTGCCGCCGCCGGTCTGTTTGTTGACCGTCGCCCAGGCGCGCCGCTCGGCTTCTTCGTGGCCGACGCCGCGATCCTCATAGCCTTCCTCGATATGC
Source organism: Sphingomonas lycopersici (assembly GCF_026130605.1). Lineage (GTDB taxonomy): Bacteria > Pseudomonadota > Alphaproteobacteria > Sphingomonadales > Sphingomonadaceae > Sphingomonas > Sphingomonas lycopersici. Next base: position 401,287 of record NZ_JANFAU010000001.1, read on the forward strand.
TCGGCCTGGCGCTTCTGCTTGCCGGTATAGCTGGATTTGTCGCCGCGGGGCATCGACCCTCTCCTCTGCTGAAATGCTATGCCACCCCGGTGCCGCCGTCGGCGCCGAAGATGCTGCCGGTGGTGAAGCTGTTGCCCGGCTCGGCCAGCGCCACATAGAGCCCGGCGAGTTCGGCGGGCTGGCCGGCGCGGCCGAGCGGGGTGTTCTGCCCAAACTTGCGCACCCCGCCTTCGAGCTGGCCGCCCGAAATCTGCAGCGCGGTCCACACCGGCCCTGGCGCGACCGCGTTGACGCGGATTCCGCGCTGCGCGAGCTGCTTCGCGAGCCCCTTGGTGAAGATCTCGATCGCGCCCTTGGACGCGGCGTAATCGAGCATCTCCCCGCTCGGGTTGAAGCTGTTGACGCTGGCGGTATTGATGATCGCCGATTCCCGCGGCATCGATCCAACCGCGCGTTTGGCGATCCAGAACATCGCATAGAGGTTGGTCTTCATCGTGCGATCGAATTGCTCGTGCGAGATGTCCTCGATCGTCTTCTGCGCTTGCTGATAGCCCGCGTTGAGGACGAGCAGATCGAGCCCGCCGAGCCGCTCGCGCGCATCGTCGACCAGTTGCGCGCAGAAATCGGGGTCGGTGAGATCGCCGGGCAGCAGCGTCAGATCGCGTCCCTCGCGCGCGAAAAGCGCGTGGAGATCGTCGGCATCGGGTTGTTCGCGCGGGTGGAAGTTGATCGCGACCTTCGCACCCTCGCGCGCAAAGGCGATCGCCGCCGCGCGGCCGATCCCGGAATCGCCCCCGGTCACCAGCGCGTGGCGGCCGGCGAGCCGGCCGGTGCCAACATAGCTCGCCTCGCCGCAATCCGGGACGGGCTCCATCTCGCGCTGGAGCCCGGGCCATTCCTGCCGCTGCTCGGCGAAGTCGCCGCTGCGATAGCGCCCGATCGGATCGATGAGTTTCTCGCTCACGGCGGCGACCTCCTTTGCTGCGCCGGCGGGCGTCAAATCGCCGCGACGCGATCGGCGCGCGCGTTGGCGAAGGTCTCGGCGAGATCGGACAATTTCTCGTCGGTCGAGCGCTCTTCCTCGAGCGTCGCCTCGAGCAGCGGGACCACCTCGTCGCGCCCGAGCTCGCGCGCCCAGGCGATCAGCGTGCCGTAGCGCGTGATCTCATAATGTTCGACCGCCTGCGCCGATGCGATCAGCGCGGCATCGAGCACGCTCTTGTCCTCGATATCCCCGGCGACCTCATTGGCCTCTTTGATGATGCCGTCGATCGCGGGGCAATCGACCGCCTTGGCCTTTTGATCGAGCAGCTCGAACGCGCGCTCCAGCCTTGCGATCTGCCCGCGGGTTTCCTCGAGATGCTGCTCGAACCCGGCACGCAGCGAATCATCGGTCGCCTTGTCGATCATCTTGGGCAGTGCCTTGGTGATCTGGTTCTCGGCGTAATAGATGTCCTGCAGCGTGTGGATGAAAAGATCATGCAACGTCTCGATGTCCTTGCTGAACAGTCCCACGTTCTTTCTCCTCGGGCTCGAAATATAGGGTTCTCGAAAAACCCGCGGCACGGGGATGCGCTGCATCGCGCGCAAGGATTTGATGGTAACATAGATTAGCGGCGAACCCGCCCGCCGCGCCGTGCGTTGAACCCGTTCGTCCGACGGTCAGACAAGGTGCCCCGCCGATGCCGCACGAACGCAGCGGAAATCTGGTTCTCTACGGCGCGCTCGGCGCCAATGTCGGGATCGCGGTCGCCAAGTTCGTCGCGTCGGCGATCACCGGCTCGTCGTCGATGCTGACCGAGGGGGTGCATTCGCTGGTCGACAGCGCCAATCAGATGCTGCTGCTCTACGGCCAAAAGCGCGCGCGGCGGCCGCCCGATGCGGCGCATCCCTTCGGCTATGGCCGCGAGCTCTATTTCTGGGCGTTCATCGTCGCGATCCTGATCTTCGCCGGGGGCGCGGGGCTGTCGGTCTACGAAGGGCTGGATCATGTGAGGCACCCGGAGCCGCTGCGCGATCCGACCGTCGCTTATGTCGTGCTGGTGGTCGGCGCGGCGTTGGAGGGCGCCTCCTGGGCGATTGCGGTGCGCGCGTTCGACAGCGGTCGCCGCGGCCGGCGCTGGTGGGAATCGATCCGCCAGTCGAAGGATCCGGCGAATTTCATCGTGCTGTTCGAAGACAGCGCCGCGCTGATCGGGCTGGCGCTGGCGGGCGCGGGGATCTGGGCGAGCCACCATTATGGCGATCCGCGGCTCGACGGCATCGCCTCGATCGCGATCGGGCTGGTGCTGGCGGGGGTGGCGATGCTGCTCGCGCGCGAGGCGAAGGGGCTGCTGATCGGCGAAAGCGCCGACGCGACGATCATCGCTACGGTGTGGCGCCTGCTCGACGCGCAACCCGGGATCACCGCGGTCAATCATGTGCGAACGGTGCACACGTCGCCCGACGCGGTGTTCGTCGCGATCAGCGCCGATTTCGCCGACGATCTGCCGATGGGCAAAGCGGAATTGCTGATCGAGGCGCTCGAGACGAAGATGAAGGCCGCGCTTCCCGAACTGACCTCGATCTATATCCGCCCCGAACGACGCCAGGACGCGCTGATCCAGCGCCGTCCGGTCGAGGCGGAGGGATAGCTGGGCTCAGGCGTGCGCCAGCCTGCCGTGCGTCGGCACCGCACCGGCGCCGGGGATGTTCTGGAAGACCTTGAGCGCCTCCGGGAGATTGTTCTTGAGCGGCGGGTTGTCGGCACTGGACCGGAAGAAGGCGATCTTCTTGATCCTGGCGAAATCGCGCAGCTTGAGCTGGCGTGACTTGAGCTCGATCAGCCCGGAGCGGCGCATCTGCTGGAGGGTGCGGTTGACATGGACCGGGGTGAGCCCGGTGATATCGGCCATGTCGGTCTGGGTGAGCGGCATCTCGCAGCGCCCGATGCCCCCGGCATTGACCGCGCCGATGCGCTCGACCAGTTCGCAGAACAGATGCGCGAGCCGCTCGACCGCGCTGCGCCGCCCCAATGAGACGAGCCATTCGCATTGCGCCTCGGCGAGCAGATGCGCCTCATGGTCGACGATCGTGCGCGCGCCGGGATCGCATTCGATCTGGCGCTCGAAGGTGCCGAACTCGATGCGTAGCGCGCGGATCGCGGTGATTGCGATGACATGCTGCACCGCCCTGCCGCCGTCCTTGCCGCCGTCGCGCCAGGCGAGATCGCACAGGTCGCCGGGAAGGAACAGCGCGGTGATCTGGCGGCGCCCGTCGCTGAGCAGGCGATAGCGCGCCGCCCAGCCGTCGATCAGCAGGAAGATATGCTTCATGCGATCGCCGGGGCGGGCGAGATAGCTGTTGGCGCGGCGATGATCGAGGGCGACGCCGGCCAGCGCGACCGCGCCGCGCGGATCGGCTTTGGCGGCAGCAGGCTCGGCGATGAGGCCGAAGGTGTCGTGCATGATGTGCTCCTGCACGTGGGGGAAAGCGCGACAACGGGCAGCGCGCAGCTTGCGCCGCATCGGTTCGTCGCAACCCGCCGGCGAAACCGACGAAGGGTTCGCTTTTCGCGCCCGGCGGTGCACCCCCGCACGATCCGCCCCCACCTCGTGCCGGGGAAGTAATGAGACAAATATCGACAAATGAATCGTCACATCATGATTTGAGTGACGCCATATTATTCCTGATGTTAATATATCAAGTTACTCCGATCATATGCACACAACTTCCAAATGTTCAAAATCGCTATACGAGATTAGTTATTACGGAATAACAGCGTCGCATCGAAGAATAGTGGCGGAACACACCCCCGTTCATCTCATTTTAGAAGGCGTGACCGCGTGGCCACGCTTTTCGGAATGCGATGGAGAACGATAATGGCCGATGAAACCGCCAAAGGCGGCGACGAGACCCCGCCGGAGAATCAAGGCGGCAAGACGACCGGAGAGGATAAGGCGAAGGGCCGCGCCGCGCAGACGGCCCCGCAGGCGGCGGCGAAACAGGGCAAGGCCGGCACCAAGACCGATGCGGTCGAACTGCTCAAGCAGGATCATCGCAAGGTCCAGGCGTTGTTCGACAAATTCGACAAGGCACGCAATGCCAACGAGAAAAAGCGCCTGGTCGCCCAGATCATTTCCGAGTTTCTGACGCATTCGCTGCTCGAGGAGCGGATCTTCTATCCCGCCTGCCGCGAGCGGATCGATGACGACGAGCTCGACGAGGCGCAGGTCGAGCATGACGGCGCCAAACAATTGATCGAGGAGCTGCGCGGCGCATCGCCCAGCGACCCTTATTACGACGCCAAGGTGACGGTGCTCGGCGAATATATCCGCCACCACGTCGCCGAAGAGGAGCGACCCAAGGACGGCATTTTCGCCGCCGCGGTCGCCGCAGGCGTCGATACCGAAACACTCGGCGAAGAGATCGAGGCGCGTCGGGAGGAGTTCCGTCAGCAGGCCGAGCGATATCCGCCCGACATGCCGTCGGTGGGGAAAACCTACAAGGAGCAGACTATGCCACAGCGTGAATATAGCCGATCCTCGAGCCGTTATGCCGATGACGACGACGATCGGCGCGGGAGCAACGCCCGCTATCAGGAGCGCGACCAATATGGCCGCTTCACCAGCGACGACGATCGCGGCGGATCGCGAGGCGGCGGCGGATCGCGCGGCAATGATCGCGATCGCGACGAGGAAGGCCGCTTCACCTCGTCACGCGGCGGCGATGGCCGGAGCGGCGGCTATCGCGCGAGCGGTGGCGGCGGACGCTATCGCGACGACGACGACGATCGCCGCGGCGGCGGTCACGGCGGCTGGTTCGGCGACTCGCGCGGCCATGCCGAGGCGGCGCGGCGCGGCTGGGACGAACGCGAAGGCCGGGGACGCGACGATGACGACCGGCGCTATGCCAGTTCGTCGCGCTCGGGCGGCGGCGCGCGCTATCGTGACGACGACGATGGCCGCGGGCGCGGCCACGGCGGTTGGTTCGGCGATCCCGAAGGCCATTCCGAAGCGTCGCGGCGCGGCTGGGACGAACGCGAAGGCCGCGGGCGTTATCGCGACGACGATGACGACGATCGCTATTCCGGCCGTTCGAGCGCGCGCTATCGCGACGACGACGACGATCGCCGCGGCTCGCGCGGGCACGGCGGCTGGTTCGGCGACTCGCGCGGCCATTCGGAAGCGGCGCGGCGCGGCTGGGAGAATCGCTGAGCCGATCGAGCGGCGGCACACACCGCGATCGCCGCGTCGGTGAAGGGCGCGGCGGGGTCGAACCGACCCCGCCGCGTTTCGCGCGAGACCCTTCCGCCGGATCGATGCGTTTTTTCCGCAAGCCTATCGTTCAACGCCCGTGGACCTTGGCATGACCGAGCGACATTTCGCCTCGCTGCCCGCGCTCTATCGCAGCGAGGAAGCCGATGAAGCGTTGCGCGCGCCGGGTTTCAGCGCGGTCTTCGTTCGCGGCGAGGGAAAGGTCGGTGCCCCGCTGATGCTGATCGGCGAACAGCCCGGCAATCAGGAGGACCTCAGCGGGCGCCCGTTCGTCGGCCCCGCCGGGCGCCTGCTCGATCAGTGCCTGGCGGGGATCGGCGTCGATCGCGCGACCACCTTCGTCACCAATGCGGTCAAACGCTTCAAATTCACGTTGCGCGGCAAGCGCCGGCTCCACCAGACGCCCAATGCGGGCGATATCGCGCGCTATCGCTGGTGGCTGAAGGAAGAGGTGCGGCTGGTGCATCCGACGGTGGTGGTGGCGCTCGGCCGCACCGCGCTGCGCGCGCTCGACGGCGCCTCGCTCAAATCCGATCGCGGCACGCTACTCTCATGGGAGGAGCGGACGTTGCTGCCGACGATCCACCCGAGCTATCTGCTGCGGCTGCGCGACCAGCGCGACGACGAAGAGGCCCGTTTCCGCGAGGATCTGCGCACCGCGGCGCGCGCCGCCGGCCTGGTGGACTAGCCACACCCCGTCCGGCCCCGGCGCTACGCCGGCGGGCGGGTCGGATGCGTTTTGCGGATGATGCTGATCTTCCCGCCGCGCTCCATCGTGGCGAGCGCGACCTCGTTGAGATGCGCGACCTGTTCCATCCGCATCCCTTCGATCAGATCCTCCTTGCTGATGCCGTGCCGCAACATGGTCTTGCCGTCGATCTCGCCGTCGCGGACCAGCACCGCCGGGCGCCCCTTGACGAACAGCGCCAACCAGTTCGACCGTACCGTCGCCAGCGCCACCAGCCGGTGGAGGATGACCAGCACGAGCGTCGCCGCGAGCGTTCCCTCGAAGGGGGCCTTGCCGGTCATCGCGCGGCTGATGTTCGATCCCACGACGAGCGCGACGATCAGGTCGAGCGCGCTGAGGTTCGAGAAGGTGCGCCGCCCCGCGATGCGGATGCACAATATGCCGTAGAGAAACAGGATCACCGCGCGCGCGCAGAATTGCGCGATCGTCGCCGATCCGTCGTCGGGACCGATGATATGATGCAGCCAGGTCATCCGATCACCCCGGCATCGCGATCATCGCGATCGCCGCGACCCCCATCACCGCCGTCGCCAGCCAGCCGAAGAATTTGAGCGAACGCGGGGCCGTGAAATGCCCCATGATGCGCCGCTCCGAAACCACCAGCATCAGCCCGACGAGGATCGGCACCGCCGCGACGCCATTGATCACCGCGCTCCAGAACAGCGCCTTCATCGGGCTGATCGGCGACCAGTCGATCGCGACGCCGAGCAACATGCCGAGCGTGATCACCGAATAGAAAGCGATCGCGCGGCTCGGCTTGCGCTCGAGGCTCGCGCGCCACCCGCCGACCTCGCACACCGCATAGCCCGACGATCCGGCGAGCACCGGGACGGCGAGCAGCCCGGTGCCGACGATCCCCAGGCTGAACGTGACGAAGGCGAGGCTGCCGGCGAGCGGCTTGAGCGCCTGTGCCGCATCCGCCGCGCTCTGGATGTCGGTCTTGCCCGCGGCATGCAATGTCGTCGCGGTGCCGAGGATGATCGCGAGCGCGACGATATTCGACACCGCCATCCCCACGATCGTGTCCCAGCGGATCCGCTTGAGCGCATCGCGCGCCTGCGACGCTTCCTCGGTCAGCGGCTCGCGCTCCTCGTCCTGCTCCAGCTCCTCCACTTCCTGCGCCGCCTGCCAGAAGAAGAGATAGGGGCTGATCGTGGTGCCGAAGATCGCGACGATCGCAATCAGCGCGCCGTGCCCCGCGATCGTCGGAACGACCAGCCCGCGCACCGCCGCCGCCCAATCGACCTTCACCACCAGCAGCAGCGCGACATAAGCAAGCAGCACGAGGGTAAGCCATTTCAGATAATGCGAATAACGGTGATACGGCACGTAGAGCTGGAGCAGCAGCGACAGCAGCGCGAGCCCCACGGTAAAGGCGTGTTTGCCGCCGCCGACCACGAGCGCGGAGGCTTCGCCCATTGCGGCGAGATCGGCGCCGATGTTGATCGTATTGGCGACGAACAGCAATGCGACGAGCGCGATCACCAACCAGCGCGGCATCACCTCCTTGAGGCTGCGCGCCAGCCCGTCGCCGGTGACCCGCCCGACGCGCGCGCTCGCCAGCTGCACCGCCACCATCAGCGGATAAGCGAGCGTCATCGTCCACATCAGCCCGGTGCCGAATTGCGCGCCGGCCTGCGAATAAGTGGCGATACCGCTCGGATCATCGTCAGCGGCGCCGGTGACCAAGCCGGGGCCAATCCATTTGAGACGATCCGCCAGACTCATCCGCTCTCCTTTCGCGCGATGCCGCTGCCAGCAGCCCAATCGGGCGGCGGGCCGGGCTAACAACGCCCAAGATCGGATTTGGTCGATTCCGTCCGCTTGCTTTAGAATTAATCCTTCTGTTTCTATAGCTTATGAATCGCCGCGAGCGCCAAGTCAGAACCGCTTGCGCACCGTCACCTGCATGACTCGGCCGAGCGGATCGACCTCGTCGCGGCTAAACCCCGGCAGCGGCCCGCCGTCGGCCGATCGGACGCGGCGATAGCTGTTGAGCAGGTTCGACACGCTCAGCGAGGCCTTCACGCCCTTGGCGAGCGCATTGTCCTTGAGACCCGGAAAAAGCGCATCGGGATCGATGAAGGCTGAGACGCTCACCACGATCGGCGGGGTCACGCGATAGGCGCCGTTCGTATCGTCCACGCCTTGGTTGATTCGTGTCGGGCTGCTCCACGCCACCCCGAAATCCGCGCCGGCCCCGCGCAGCCCGGCCGAGAATTGTACGTTCACCTCGTGGCGGGACGCGCCGGTGCCGCCGCCCAGCCGGTCGATGACGGGGATGCCCGGGCGGATCAGCATCTCGCTTTTCAAATGCCAATTGTGATTGAGCGAGACGGTGAATTGCAACGGATTGGCGGCGGCCGCGGCGGCCTGGCCCGCGGGGGGGTGACCGCCGCCCGAAAAACGCACGACGATGCTCGAGAAAAGGCTGGAATCGGTATCGTGCGCGATATTGATCGCACGCGCATCGACCGCGATCAGCCGCCCCGCCGCATCGCGCGTCACCCTCTCGGGAAACGCCGCCTCGATCGCCGGCGACAGTTCGGGAAATCCGGCATTGCCGCCTTTCGCCACCGTCTGCCGATAATTGACGTTGAGCATCAGCAGCTGCTGCCCGAGCGGCTGGACCATTGCCGACAAGGTAAGCGTGCGTCGGCTGCCGCGTTGTAGCGCCGGATTCCCCCCGGTGACCCAGATCGGCTCCGCCACCTCCTGTCGCGCATAATCGAAGACGCGCATGATCGTCCGCGTCAGCGGCGCATCGAGCTGGTCGAACGACGGCGCGGTCCCGGCATATTCATAGACCGCGCCGAACTGGGCCGCCTGTATCGGCGACCAGTTCACCCCCCCGCCGAGGCGCGCTTGCGAACTGGTCCGCGTCATCATCTGCCCGCCGAGCCACATATTGACGCTCAGATCGCCGAGCGGCGGCAGCGTCGAACCGCCGCGACGCAAGAGCGGCGCGTTAAGCGACATCTGGCCGTTGACCTGCCTGAACGAAACGTCGGTGGGCGCGATCGCGCTGCCGCTATTGTCGCTCTGTCGCGCATGCGTCCGCGCCTGACTCGCGTCGGCAGCGAGGCTCCAGCTGAGCGGTCCGGCCGGCAGATCGACGATATTCTTCTGGAGGTTGAGCCGGGCGCTCAGCGTGTCGCCGCTCGATCGGCTGCGCGTGGCGAGCAACAGGCTCTTGTCCCACGGGCCGTAGGGGTTGAACCGCGGATCGCGTGCGTCGATCAATTGCCCGATCTTCGCAAGGTCGACCCCGCCTTCAAGCAGATTGTCCATCCAGTTGCGCAGATAGGACAGCGCGACGGTGGCCTGCCACCCGCTCACCGCCCCTGTCACGGTCAAAGAACCGCTGAGCGACTTCGCGTCGTTGAAGGTGCGCAGCGCACGCGCCCCGTCGAACGGGCGAGTGAGCAGCACATCGTCGGCGAATGGCGACCAGCGGCTGCCGGCCGGAATGACGAACGCGGCCATCGGAAGCCCGCGAAGCCCCTCCATCTTGCTGCTATTGGCGCTGATCCCCAGCGTGACGGAAAAATCGCCGACCGGGCGGGTAACGCCGGCGTCGAGCGCGATCGTGCGGCGCGACGGCTGCAGCGTATCGAAGGCATTGGGATCGAGCGGAGTCATCCGGCCCGCCGTGCCGACGAAATCGCCGATCGCGGGCGTGCCCGATCGCGCCTGAGGGGGGATCGCCGCGACGGTGACGATCTTTCCCGCGGCATCGCTAAGCCGTGGGTCGATTTCGCCGCCGTCGACGCCGGCGACATAACCGTCGCCGTCGAAGCTGCCCGCAGGGCGCGATATCCTTCTGGCATTTTTGAACAAGGCGCTGTCATGGCCGAACCGCGCCTGGACGTTCCAGCGCGTATCCCCCGCGATCGCCACCCGCCCCACCGCGACAGTGCCGCCATATTGGCCGCCGGCCGTCGCCCAATTGACCCCGGTATCGATAGTCAGGCTGGAAAACTTCGGCTTGAGGACAAGGTTGACCACCCGTTTGCCGGCCGGCGCGGCATAGACCGCCGACGCCTGCGGCTTCAGCACCTCGAGCCGCGACAGGGCTTCGGCCGGATAGGCGAGAACCGAGCGATCGAACCCCGCGGGATGACCGTTGATCAGGATGACCGGATCGCCACCGCCGTTGCCGATCACCGGCGCGAGGCGGGTCAGCAGATCCTCGATACTATCGGCGCCGCGCGCGCCGATCTGATTTTCGTCGAATTCGGTTTCCGCACCGACCTTCGCTTCGCCGCGCCGCCGCGCGGTGACGACGACATCAGGCGGCTCGCCCGATCGGGTCGCCGGCGTTTCGACCGGAAGCTCGGCGCCCGCGCCGATCCGGGCGCCAGCATCGCGCGGGTGGCAGAGCACACCCAGCAAAGGCAGCGTCAATAATGCCCTGAGCGCACGCACGTTGCGATATCCGGCTGACAATCCTACCCTGATCTTCCGGAGATGAGCCGTGATTCACGGCTTGAGCACCGCGCCGCTGCCACGACGCGGTGCAAAAGATCCGGACGGGAGCGGATGTTCCGACCGGCAGACCGCCGGTCGGAGCATCCGCCAAGCCGCCGGCTGGCGGCGTTACGATCAGGACGTCACATGGACGGTCGCGCTCGTCAGATTCGCCGCGACATTGCACGCGCCGATCGCGCCGCTCACCGCCAGCGTCGCCCCGCCCGGCGGCGTAGCGCGGTTGGTGATCGTAACGGTGATCGGCGCGCTCTGCGTGCAGGTAACGACGCCGCCGACGCGGACGACGAGGCCGGTCAGCTCCGCAGTCCCGCTGCCGTTGCCCGCCGGGTTATAGGTCTTCATCGTATAGACCGCGCCGCTGTCGATCGTGATCAGCGGGCAGATCCCGGCACCGGTATTGCTGCCGCCGGTGATCGTCCCGCCGGTTCCGCCGGCATTGGTATTGGCGTTGAGCGTCAGCGTACACGGCGCGCCGTTCAGCGACGCCGGGCCGGAGGCGACGAACGCGACGCCGGCCGGCGCGACATGTTGCGCAAAGGCCGGGGCCGAAGCACCCAGCGCGAGCGCAACCGCAGAGATTGTTGCGAGCAGTTTCACAGCATTTTCTCCTAATTAACGGTGGAATACCCACCTTCGTTGAGCGTCCGTCGATCATCTGTCGGCGAGCGCTATCACTCCATTTCACCGGAGAGATTCCGTAAGCGAGAAAAGCGATTCGTCTTTAGGAGATATTATGAACTTAAATCGGGAATTACAATATCTTGAGCCTGATAATGAGCGTCAATACCGAATTAATACTCATTACCCCTCGGAGATTTCTCGCCATTTCGGACGATATACTGGATCATGATCTCAGATATACTTGCCAATACTTCAAGCACGAAAACCGTCAGCCGACGAGCGGCTGACGGTCCAGTTTCAGCCCGGGAGGGTGGGGCTGGTTCGTGCGGGAGAAATCTCAGAATCTCTTCATTGCACTGAACCCGAAAATACGTGGATCTAGCGTAAAGACGTTGGTGGTCAGCCCACTGTCGTCGCTATTGACGAAGGCGTCGGTGATCGGCGTGTTGTTGAACAGATTCTTGATATAGAATTGAAAGGTCACCCCGTCGGCCGGGCGATCGAGCGTGATCGTGAGATTGGCATTGTCCCATGCCTTCAGCCGATCAATCGCGGTGTTGTACACGCGCGCCCAGCTCTTCCCCTGGCGATAATAGTCGCCGCGGAACGTCAGCGCCCAGCCGTTGATCGGCACCGTATATTGCGCGCCGAGATTGACCGTCCAATGCGGCGAATTGGGCAATTCCTTGCCGCCGAGATCGGCGTAGAAGCCGCGGCCCTGATTGGGCGCGTCGGTCGCCGGATCGTAATTGACCCCGAACAGGAGCGGCAGGATTCCGTTTGAATAACTCCCGACATAAGAGCCGCCGCACAACGGGCTGAGATAGGCGAGCGCATTGGCGTCGCTGTAGAAGGGGCTGTTGACGATCGTGCTCACCACCGCCTTGGGCGCGATGCAACTCGATGCCAATTGGATCCACGGCTTGACCACCTCCCAATCAGCATTGCCCTGGGTGCGGTTCATCACGTCGATCGACTTCATGCCATTGGCGATCCGCGTGCCGAGATAGCCAAGGTTGCCGTTGAGGCGCAGTCGCGAGGTCGGGCGCCACGCCAGTTCGAGCTCCGCCCCCCAGGCCTTGGCATTGAAATTCTCGTTAAGCGCCATTCGATCGACGATCTGCGAGACCTGATAGTCGGTATAGTCGTAGAGAAAGGCATCGGCGTTGAGCGTCAGCCTGCCGCCGGCGAAAGTATTCTTCATGCCGATCTCAAAGGCGTTGACGCTTTCCGGGCGGAATGTCGACGCCTGGGGAAAGAATTGGAGATATTGCGGATTAGCGTCGATCCCCGGCGGATTGGCACCACCGCCCTTATAGCCGCGCGCATAGGAGGCATAGATCAACGTATCGTCGGTAAAGCTCAGCCGCGGCGTCCAGTCGATCACGAACCGGCCGGTGACCCGCCCCCATTTCTGCACGATATCGGGCGAGACCCGATAGCCCCGGTTGATGAAGCCGCCGCCCAGCACGCCCGGCGCCAGCAGGAGCTGGCTGTTGATCGGGGTCGCGGTCTTCTTGTCGTCGGTATAGCGCAGCCCGGCGGTGATCTTCAGCGTATCGCTCAGCTTCAGGTAAAGCTCCCCGAAAGCGGCGAGCGACCGCGTCGTGGCGAGGTTGCGCGAGCGGAAATAATTGTGCCCGTCGCCGTTGATCCGATTGAGCGGATTGGGATCGACATAGACGCAATTGTCCGGCACCGGCGCGGCCGAGCAATCGACGAAGCCGGTATTGAGCGGCCCCCTGGCGATCGCGCTGAACAGATTGTTGAAGACGAAATAGTCTTCGTCGACCTTGAAATACAGGTAATTGGCGCCGACGCTGAAATTGACCGGCCCGGAAAAGGACGATTGCAGGCGGAATTCCTGATACCATTGGTGGCTGCGCGACCGCACCTGATCCACCGCCAGCGCGCCGGTCGACGGGCCGAGCTGCGGGTCGGTCAGCACGCCGCCCGGGGTGATCCCGTTGGTCACAGGCTCGCCGAATATATCGACGACCCCATTTGAATCGTTGAATATCGCACCGGTGCTGAAGCGATTGTAATCCTGGGTCGAATTATAATAATCGCGCGAGAACGCGGTCTGCGAATAGAATTTGAGCGACGGATTGATCTCGAATTCGGCGTTCAACTGCACGACATCGTTCTTCGCGCGAAAGGTCGGATCATATTGCGTCGCGATCTCGCGAAGATTGCGCGACTGGACGATATTGCCATAGGGATCGCGCGCGGGATTGATCAGCGGCACGGTCGAGAAATCGACCGGATTGAAGCCGAGGTTCACCAGCGACGCGACGGCGTTCACATAAGGCAGCGAAAAGCCGTTGGGCGCGCCATAAGCGCCGGCATCGTAGAGCGAGCCGGCCTTGCACCCCTGGCTGAGCTGGCCGCGCGTCAGCAGCAGGTTGCTGATATCGGTGCCGCCGATCGTGCTCGGCCCGGGATCGGTGTGGCATAGCTGCTTGCCGGTGCGCGAGCGATCGTCGTCTTCGCTGAAATGCTCCCAGGCGGCGGTCACGCGAAATCGGCTGCTCGGTTCCCAAGTCGCGGTCACGCGCGTCGACCACAGGTCGCGCCCATTAACGCTCCGATTGGTCACGGTGTTGAAATCATAACCGTTGCGGCTGGTCCACGCACCCGCCACGCGCACCGCCAGCGTATCGGAGAGCGGCGCGTTGAGCATCCCGCTCGCGCGCATGCTGCCGTAATTGCCCGATTCGAGCTTGACGTTGCCGGCGAATTTGTCGGTCTTAGCGAAGACCGGGATCATGTTGACGACCCCAGCGGTGGCGTTGCGGCCATAGAGCGTGCCCTGCGGCCCGCGCAGCACCTCGACCCGCTCGACGTCGAAATATTCCTGCTCGAACAGCCGGTTGCGGATCAACGGCGTGTTGTTGAAGCTGATCGCCACCGCGGGATCGGAGGTGACCGACAGCGCCTTGGTGCCGATGCCGCGGATCGAGAAATTGTAGCTCGCGAAATTGGTCTTGGAGAAAGTGACGTTGGGCACCGCCCGCATCAGTTCGGACCCGCCCTCGATCTTATATTCGTCGAGCGACTTATTGGTGAAGGCGGACACCGCGACCGGGACGGTCTGGATCGATTCCTCGCGCTTCTGCGCGGTGACGATGATGTCGTTCGAAAAATCCTGCGCCGGGCGCGCCTCGCCGCCTTCCGGCGCATTGATCGGGCGAGCGCCGGCGTCGGGCGCCGGCGCCGCCTGGCTGGTGGCGCGCGCGGGGCGGATGATCAACACGCCGGACTGGCCGGTCACCACCGCGAGCCCCGAATTGCCGAGCAGCCGCGACAGCGCTTCGCTGGGGCGGAAGGTGCCGATCAGCGCGGCGTTGCGCTTGCCCTTGAGCGTCGCGCGATCGAAGACGATCTGGCGGCGCGAGATCTCTGCAAAGGCCTGCAGCGCGCTGGCGAGATCCTGCGCGGGAATATTGAAATGGACGCTTTGCTCCTCCGCGAACGCCGTGCCCGGATGCGCGGTAATCGCGACTGTGGCGGTCGCCAGCAACAGGCAGACGCGCAGCGACTTCTGCATCCCCATTCCTCCCCTCGTTATCGCGGCCAGGCATTTCCTGCTGGCCTGCGAGGTAATACGGATGAGGGAGCAAACCTCTCACTTCATGAACGAAATTTATTTGGCGGCGGCTTTGAAGCGCAGAATGATCTGCCCCTGCTCCTCGCGCGCGACGATCGGATAGAGCGCGGTGACGCCCTCGATGAACGCCGCCGTATCGCGGCTGTTGAACACCCCGCTGACGGTCAGATCGGCGAGCCGCGGGTCGTCGACAACGATCGTCCGCTGCGCGTCGCGGTTCATCCGCTCGACCGCAAGCGAAAGCGGCTGGCCGTCGAAATGCACCATCCCGGTTTCCCACGACAGCGATTGCGGCGCGTTCAGTGCGGCGATCTGGATCGCGTCGCGCGTCGTCGGCGCGACCAGCTCGCGCCCCGGGACGAGACCGCTGTTGCCGGTCGAGCGCGGCACGAGCACCGCGGGGGGGCCGCTGTCGGGCTGCGCCATCACCTCGACCCGCCCCTCGTAAAGCACCACGCGGACCTGCCGCGACAGCAGTTCGACGCTGAACGACGTTCCGGTCGCGACCGTCAGGCGATTGCGCGCAAGCACGCTGAACGGCCGCAACGCGTCATGCGCGACATCGAATTTCGCGCGTCCGGCCAGAAGCTTGAGCCGCCGGCTTTTGCGATCCATTTCGACATCGACACGGGTCGAGCCGTCGAGCGTCAGCCGCGATCCGTCCTCGAGCTGGACGATGCGGCGTTCCCCTGCCCCGGTGCTGTACGACGCCGGCCGATCGCGCAGGAAATAGCCGACCAGCCCCAGGGCCAGCACCAGACACGCGGCCATCGCCGCCCATCGCCGCCAATCGAAGGTTCGCGACCAGCGGCGCGCATTGGCCTGGCGCAGTTCCTCCACCGCTTCCGCGCGATAGCGGATCATTTCCGGGCTGTCGGCGACTTCGCCCGCGCCGTGCCAGATGATCGCCGCCTCTTCGAGCAATGTGATATGCGCGGGATCCTCCGCCAGCCACGCCTCGAACGCCGCCTGGTCGCCGAGGTCCATCGTGCCCGCGAGCCGCTGGCACCAGATCGCCGCCTGTTCGTGGGCGCTGATCGGGGGCACCGGCCGGGTCATTGCGCCAGCCCCCGCGCGCGCGTCATCAAATGCGACATCGCGCGCGCGACATGTTTCTCGACCGCGCTGGGGGAAATCCCGAAACTCTCGGCAATCACCTTCTTCTCGATATTTTCGATGCGATAGAGGATGAAGATCGCGCGCGTCCGGGTCGGCAGGTCGCCGAGCGATCGCAGCAGCTGCGTCATGATGCTCTTCCCGGCGGCGATGCGCTCGGGATCGAGAAAGTCGACGCTCTGGCCGTAGAGCTGCCGCACCGCATCGGCCTGATCGGATCGCACCTTGCCGTGGCGCGCGCGATCGCGCAGCAGATTGGCGGCGACCTGGAAGATATAGCCGGAATGGAGGCCGGTCTGGCGCGCATCGCCGCCGAACAGGCGCGCGAACGTCTCCTGCGTCAGATCCTCGGCTTCGGCGCGGTCGTGGACACGCTTGAGGAAGAACGAAAGCAGCGCCGGCCGCCAGCGCCGGACCTCAACGTCAACCTCCAGGCTCCGTTCACTCAGCAGGACCCGATACCCCGATTTCCAGCATTTCGTAACGTAATACGTATGACGCGGGCCAGCGCACACTTTTCGACCGACGAATTCTCACCGCGCGCGCCAGTGCGGCCGGACTCGCCCCGCAGCGAATTTAGGTCGATTGACAGATTTGCTCTCGCTCGCCCATGCTTCCCGCGCCGCCGGAGGCTGAAGGACAGGAGCGAAAAGCGCATGAGCGACGGGGCGACGATGCTCGAATTCATGAAGGCCGAGCGCGACGGTGAGGTGCTGATCGTCACGCTCAACCGCCCGGACAAGCGCAACGCGCTGTCGGCGGCGTTCATCGAGGAAATCTACGATCTTTTCGAATGGATCCGGCGCAGCGACGAGGTTCGCGCGGTGGTGGTCCGTGCCGAGGGAGGGCATTTCTGCGCCGGGCTCGACCTGATCGAGCATCATCTCGAACGGCGCAGCGCGAGCGACTTCATGGCGATCTGCCGCCGCTGGCACGCCGCCTTCGACGCGATCCAGCATTGCGGCAAGCCGGTGATCGGCGCGCTCAACGGCGCGGTGGTCGGCGGCGGGCTCGAACTGGCGGGCGCCTTTCATATCCGCGTCGCCGATGCGACGACCTATTTCGCGCTCCCCGAGGGGCAGCGCGGCATCTTCACCGGCGGCGGGGCGACGGTGCGCGTCGCGCGGCTGGTCGGCGAGGCGCGGATGATCGACATGATGCTCACCGGGCGCACCTATGCCGGCGACGAAGCGGTCGCGGTCGGGCTGTGCCAATATCATGTCGCGGGAAGCAGCGTCGACAAGGCGATCGAGATCGCGCGCAAGGCGGCGCAGAACCCGCCCTTATCGAACTTTGCCATCACCTCGGGGATCGCGCATATCGGCAATATGCCGTCCGCCGATGCCTATTTCGCCGAGGCGTTCATCGCCGGGATCACCAATACCCAGCCGGCGTCGAAGGATCGGCTCGAAGCCTTCATGAACAAGACCGCCGCGCGGGTGCGGCATGAGTGACGCCGACACGCCGCCGGTGCTGCTCGACGAACGCGGCGCGGTCGCGCGCGTCACACTCAACCGGCCGCGTGCGGGCAACGCCCTCGCACTGCCGCTGATCGAGGCGCTGACCGCCGCCTTCGCCGCGCTCGCGCCGCGCGAGGATATCAAGGTGATCGTGGTCGCCGGCGCGGGCGGGCGGATCTTCTGCGCCGGGCATGATCTGGGCGAGTTACGCAGGGCGCTCGACCGCGAAACGCCCGACGAAACCTATCTCGCGCGCGATTTCGCCGCGCTCACCGCGCTGATGCAGGCGATCATGGCGCAGCCGCAGATCGTCATCGCCGAGATCGAAGGAGTCGCCACCGCGGCGGGGTGCGAGCTGGCCGCGGCCTGCGATCTCGCGCTTGCCGCGAGCAATGCGCGGTTCGCGGTGCCGGGGGTCAATATCGGCTTCTGGTGCCATACCCCGCAGGTCCAGCTGGTCCGCGCAGTTGGCGCCAAACAGGCGATGATGATGCTGGCGACCGGGCGGCTGTTCCCCGCGACGCATGCGCTGGAGATCGGGCTGGTCAACGCGCTTTATCCGCCGGAGGAGCTGGCGGGGGCAGTCGAAGCGCTCGCCGGCGAGATCGCGGCCAAGCCGGCATCGGTGCTGCGGCAGGGCAAGGCTTCGTTCAACCGCATCGCCGGGCGCGGCATCGCCGAGGCCTATGCGATCGCGCGCGAGGCGGCGCAGGCGCATATCCTCCACCCCGATGCGAAGGAGGGGATCACCGCCTTCACCGAAAAGCGCGACCCGCGCTGGATTTAGCCTCCCACCGTTCGCCCTGAGCTTGTCGAAGGGCTGCCCTCCTTGCGTGGAAGAAAAGTGCAGGGCTTCGACAAGCTCAGCCCGAACGGGGAGAGGGTATCAGCGCCTTCTACGCCTCAGTCGCAATAGAGGCCCGGGCTCACCCCGCGCACGCCGGGAAACACCTCGAACAGCGCCCCGTCGGCCTCCCTGGCATCGAGCCCGATCGTCGCCGAGGTGACGAACATGCGATCGAGCCCCGCGCCCGCGAAGGCGATGTTGGTGATCTGCCGCGCAGGCAAGGCGATCGTCCGATCGAGCGTGCCGTCCGGCGCGAAGCGGCTGATCCGCCCGCCGCCCCAATGCGCGATCCACAGATAGCCCTCGGCGTCGACCGTCATCCCGTCCGGATAGCCGTCCGCCTCGGCGAAGCGGATGAAGGGATGCTTTCCTTCCAACGCCCCGCCCTCGCCGAGCGCGAAGCGGAAGACCGTCCGCCGCGCGGTATCGCTATGATAGACCCACGCACCGCCGGGCGCGAAGGCCGGGCCGTTGGGCACACGATACCCCGCGTCCATCCGCTCGCAGCGAAAGCCGGGGCCGAGCCGGTAGAGCGCGCCGCAATCCTGCTCCTCCGCCATGTCCATCGTGCCGCACCAGATATTGCCCGCGGCATCGGCCTTGCCGTCGTTCATCCGGCTGCCGGGGAGATGCGGCTCGGGATCGTGGATCGGGCGGATCGCGAAGGGATCGAGCGTCAGCTCGGCGAAACCGCTCTGGACGCCGACGATGAATCCGCCGCGCTCGCGCTCGACGATCCACCCGGTCGGCTCGGGCATCGCCCAGCGCTCGATCCGCCCGTCGGCGAGCGACAGGCGGTTGAGCGCGGGCGCGAGAATATCGACCCAGAAGACCGCATTCTCGCGCGCCGACCATAAGGTGCCTTCGCCGAGGACATCGCGCGTCTCGCGCGGCACGATCCGCCAGTCGCTCATCGCCGATTCCTGGTCCGGGCCATGTAATCTCTCTCCCGTCACCCCGGCCTTGAGCCGGGGTCCATTGTGTCTCAGGCCCCGCAGCCAGAGCCCCTTGCCCTGCGCTTGCCGCCCGATGGACCCCGGCTCAAGGCCGGGGTGACGGGGTAAGCGCCTGCCTCAGTGATTATCCCGCGGTAGCCCGGCGGTCTGCGCGATCCGCTGGTATTTTTCCGCGCCTTCGAGGATCGCGCCCGTCTCCATCTGGCCGACGATGCCGCGCTGGATCTCCTGCCACGGGGTCTGCGAGGCGGGATAGGCATAGCCGCCCGCCGCCGCCAGGGCACGCCGCCGCTCGGCGAGCTCCGCGTCGGAGATCAGCACGTCGGCGGTCCCCTTCGCCAGATCGATCCGCACGCGATCGCCGGTGCGGATCAGCGCGAGCCCACCCATCGCCGCCGCCTCGGGCGAGGCGTTGAGGATCGACGGGCTGCCCGACGTGCCCGACTGGCGGCCGTCACCGATGCACGGCAGCGCGTGGATGCCCTCGCGGATCAGATAGGCCGGCGGGCGCATGTTGACGACTTCCGCCGCCCCCGGATAGCCGATCGGCCCCGCGCCGCGCATGAACATCAGCGTCTCGGCGGTGATGCCGAGCGCGGGATCGTCGATGCGATGGTGATAATCCTCCGGCCCGTCGAAGACGACCGCGGGGCCCTCGAACGCATCGGGATCGTCGGGGTTGGAGAGGTAACGCGCGCGGAATTCGTCGGAGATCACGCTGGTCTTCATGATCGCGGAATCGAACAGATTGCCGCGCAGCACGATGAACCCGGCGTCCTCCTTGATCGGCCGTTCGAACGGGCGGATGACCTTTTCGTCCTCGATCGCCACGTCGCGGCAATTCTCGCCGATCGTCCGGCCGTTGGCGGTGACCGCATGTTCGTGGATCAGCCCCTGCCGGATGAGCTGCGCCACCACCGCGGGGACGCCGCCGGCGCGATAATAATCCTCGCCGAGATACTCGCCCGCCGGCTGGAGATTGACCAGCAGCGGCACCTTATGCCCCTTCTCCTGCCAGGTATCGATCGGCAGATCGACCCCGACATGCCGCGCGATCGCGGCGAGGTGGATCGGCGCGTTGGTCGAGCCGCCGATCGCCGAATTGACGACGATCGCATTCTCGAACGCCTCGCGCGTCAGGATGTCGGACGGCTTCAGATCCTCCGCCACCATCTCCACGATGCGTTTGCCGGTGTGATAGGCGACCTCCTGCCGATCGCGATACGGCGCCGGGATCGCCGCCTGGCCGGGCAGCGACATGCCGAGCGCCTCGGCGAGCGAATTCATCGTCGTCGCGGTGCCCATCGTGTTGCAATAGCCGGTCGAGGGCGCCGAGCTGGCGACGAGGCGGATGAATTCCTTATCGTCGATCTGCCCCGCGGCGAGCATCTCGCGCGCCTTCCACACGATCGTCCCCGATCCGGTGCGCTCGCCCTTGTGCCAGCCGTTGAGCATCGGGCCGACCGACAAGGCGATCGCCGGGATGTTCACGGTCGCGGCGGCCATCAGGCACGCCGGCGTGGTCTTGTCGCAGCCGACCGTCAGCACCGCCGCGTCGAGCGGATAGCCGTAGAGCAATTCGACCAGCCCGAGATAGGAAAGGTTGCGATCGAGCCCCGCGGTCGGGCGCTTCCCCGTCTCCTGGATCGGATGGACCGGAAATTCGATCGCGATCCCGCCCGCTTCGCGAATGCCCTCGCGCACGCGCTCGGCGAGCACCAGATGATGCCGGTTGCACGGGCTGAGATCGCTCCCGGTCTGCGCGATGCCGATGATCGGCTTGCCCGAGCGCAATTCCTCGAGGCTGAGACCGAAGTTCAGATAGCGCTCCAGATAGAGCGCGGTCATGTCGATATTGGCAGGATTGTCGAACCAGGCGCGCGAGCGCAGCTTATCGGTCGGCTTAGGCGTGGTCATATCTGGTCCTTGGGGATCAGCCGATCGTCGACAGACGGAAGATCATGCGGTGGTGATAGGGATGCGCGGGGTCGACCCGCGCCGATCCGAACGCCTGCTGGTTGGGCGTATCGGGGAACTTCTGCGGTTCGAGCGCGATGCCGTCACCCATGCGATAGAGATGGCCCGATTTGCCGATCAGCGTGCCGTCGAGGAAGTTGCCGGTATAGACCTGCACCCCGGGCTGATCGCTCCACACCTCCAGCGCGCGGCCAGAGGCGGGGTCTTCGAGCCGCGCGGCAAGCTTGGGCTCCTTGGTCGCGCCGGCATCGAGCACGAAATTGTGATCGAACCCGCGCCCCGCGACGATCTGCGCGTCGCGGCCATCGCGCAGCCCGTCCTCGATGATCTTGCCGCGGGTGAAATCGAACACCGTGCCCGCGACCGGCTTCAGCTCGCCGGTCGGGATCAACGCGGCGTTGACCGGGGTATAGCGGCTCGCCGGGATCGTCAGGCGATGCCCGTTGATGCCGCCCGGCGCGCCCTCGCCCGCAAGGTTGAAGATCGCATGATTGGTGAGGTTGACGATCGTCGGCGCGTCGGTGGTCGCGTCATAATCGATCGTCAGGTCGCCGGCATCGTCGAGCATATAGGTCGCGGTGACCTTGAGCGTGCCGGGATAGCCCTGATCGCCCGCCGGGCTGGTCAGCGCGAAGGTGACGCTCGCCTTGGCGCCGCTCTTCACCGCGACGACGCGCCAGTTGAGCTTGTCGAACCCCTTGGTCCCGCCGTGGAGCGAATTGGCCTTGTCGTTCTGCGCGAGCTGATAGCTTTTGCCGTCGAGCGTAAAGCGGCCGCCGGCGATGCGATTGGCATAGCGACCGACGCTCGCCCCCCAATAATTGGGGTGATCGGCATAGCGCTGGATATCGTCATAGCCGAGCTCGACATCGGCGAGCTTGCCCGCGCGATCGGGCATCATCAATTGCTGCAAGGTCGCGCCGAAGCTGATGATCCGCGCCGAGATGCCGCGCGCATTCGACAGCGTCACCGCCTCGACAATCGTCCCGTCGGCCAGCTTGCCCGCCGTCTCGCGTTTCGCCTCCGCCGCCTGGGCCGAGGTGCCCGCCAGCAGCATCGCGATCGCCAGCGCCATCGCGCCCCCGCGCATCACTCCCCGCATCAACCCGTTCCTTCTATAGCGCACGCGCCCGTTGACGCCTGCTCGCGGTTTATATAGTCCGACAAATGAAAGCGGAGCAAGCCACTGTTTGATGGCCTTGCGCTCAGGGAGAGTGAGATGGCCGTAGCGCCCAGCACGACAGTGATCCCCAGCGAGGCGCCGGCATCGGCGCGGACCAATTACGCCCCGGCGCTGACCCTGCTCGCCAGCCTGTTCTTCATGTGGGGCTTCATCACCGTCATCAACAACACCTTGCTGCCGCATCTGCGCGCGGTGTTCGACCTGAGCTACACCCAGACGACGCTGATCGAATCGGTGTGGTTCATCGCCTATTTCGTCGCCTCGATCCCTTCGGCGAAGCTGATCGAGCGGATCGGCTATCAGAAGTCACTCGTCACCGGATTGCTGATCATGGCGGCGGGGTCGCTCGGGATGATGCTCGCCGCGAGCATTCCGAGCTATGGCGTCACGCTCGTCATGCTGTTCGTCATCGCCAGCGGCATCACCTTGCTGCAGGTCGCGGCCAACCCCTATGTCGCGGTGGTCGGCAAGCCCGAGACCGCCTCGTCGCGGCTCAATCTGGTGCAGGCGATGAATTCGGCCGGGACGATGCTCGCGCCGATGTTCGGCGCCTATCTCATCCTCGGCCGGTCGAAGAGCGGCACCGCCGAGGCGGGCGCGGTGATCAGCCAGGCCGATCGCCTCGCCGACGCGCATTCGGTGATCCTGCCTTATGGCCTTGTCGCGGCGGTGCTGGTGGTGCTGGCGATCGTCATCGCGCGCTTCCCGTTGCCGGCGATGGGCAATGCCACCAGCCGCGTCGCCAAGGAGGAGCGCCGCCAGCATTCGCTGTGGAAGCACCGCAACCTCGTGTTCGGCGTGCCGGCGATCTTCATCTATCTGATCGCCGAGATCGGCGTCGCCAATCTGTTCGTCAATTTCGTCAGCCAGCCGCAGATCGCCAACCTCACGCATGAGGCGGCGGGGCGTTACCTCACCTTCCTGTGGGGCGGGATGATGGTCGGGCGATTCGTCGGCTCGGCGATCATGCAGCGGGTGCGCGCCGAGACGGTGCTCGCCGCGGTATCGGTCGGCGCGTTCGTGGTGATGATGATCACCGTCTTCGCGCACGGCCCGGTCGCGATGTGGTCGCTGATCCTCGTCGGGCTGTTCCATTCGATCATGTTCCCGACGATCTTCACGCTCGGGATCAAGGGATTGGGCCCGCTGACCGAGGAAGGCTCGGGGCTGCTGATCATGGCGATCGCGGGCGGGGCGTTGGTGATCGTCCAGGGGTGGCTGGCCGACCGCTTCGGCCTGCAATGGTCGTTCCTGCTCACCGCCGCATGCGAGCTCTATATCCTGTTCTATGCGCTGTGGGGGGCGAAACCGACGGGTCAGGTGGAGGGATAACGCCTCTTCTTCCTCCCCTCCCTGGTGAAGGGAGGGGAGGAGCGTTCGCCTCAGGCGCCCTCCCCGCTTTCCGCCCCCGGCATCACGCTGCGCGTATCCTCGAGCGCGAGATCGACCAGCACGCGCATCGCCGCGCTCGCCGCATCGCCGTCACCCGCGAGGATCGCGTCATAGACCTTGGCGTGATCGGGAATCGGGTTACGCGGCAAAGCGCGGGCGCGTTGCTTATATTGCGTCGTCCAATGCACCGCCGCGCCGATGCTCGCGCTGAGCATCTTGATCGCGTCGTTGCGCGTCGCCTGGAGGATCGCGTCGTGGAAATCGCGGTCGGCGGCACGCCCGGCGTCGGTCGCCAGCGTATGCCGGCGCATTCCGGCGAGCGCCTCCTTCATCTTGCGCAGATCCTCGCGATCGCGCCGCTCCGCCGCGAAGCGCGCCGCGGCGGGCTCGACCACTGCGCGCAACTCGAACAGGTCGCGGATCAACTGCATGTCGGGCTCGCCGGCAAAGGCCCAGGCGAGCACATCGGGATCGAGCAGCCGCCAGCGTTCGCGCGGCAGCACCTTGGTCCCCGCCTTGGGCCGGCTTTCGACCAGCCCCTTCGCCGCCAGCACCTGCACCGCCTCGCGATAGGCGCCGCGCGACACGTCGAGCGCCTCGGAAAATTCGACCTCGCTCGACAGCACGTCGCCCGGCGCATATTCGCCCGAGAGGATCGCGACCCCGAGCTTATAGGCGATCGCGCCGTGCAGCCGCCGCCCCGTCCCGCGTGGCTGGCGCTGCGCCCCCGGCTCGGCGGCGCCGTCGTGATGTGCGTCCGGTAAGTCTTTCATCAGCCCTCTCATTCTCAGCCGTAGCGTCCATCGCGGGCAAGTGGAACACCGATTGCGTTTCTCCCGACACCGTAATAAGTAGGAGTAATAAGGAGAAGCCCATGAATGCGCAAATCGCCCAATTCCATTCGATCGACGCGCGGACGGGCGAAGCGTCGCAAGCGTTCGACGCGCATGGCATCGACGATGTCGCCGCCGCCTGCGCCGCCGCCGACGCCGCATTCGAGGCCTATCGCCACACCGGGCGCGAGGAGCGCGCGGCCTTTCTCGAACGGATCGGCGCCGAGATCATCGCGATCGGCGACACGTTGATCGAGACCGCGATGCGCGAAAGCGGGCTGCCGCGCGCGCGACTCGAGGGCGAGCGCGGGCGCACCGTCGGCCAGCTCAAGATGTTCGCCGATGTCGTGCGGCGCGGCGAGTGGCTGGGGGTGCGCATCGACCCCGCGCTGCCCGATCGCCAGCCGCTGCCGCGCCCGGACCTGCGCTTGCGGATGATCCCGCTCGGCCCGGTCGCGGTGTTCGGCGCGTCGAATTTTCCGCTCGCTTTCTCGACCGCCGGCGGCGACACCGCCGCCGCGCTCGCCGCCGGTTGCCCGGTGGTGGTGAAGGGTCATCCCGCCCATCCGGCGACCGGCGCGCTGGTCGCCGATGCGATCCGCCGCGCGGTCGAAGCGTCGGGGCTGCCGGCGGGGGTGTTCCAGCATCTCGTCGGGCCGGGCAACGAACTCGGCAGCGCCCTGGTGCAGGACCCGCGGATCACGGCGGTCGGCTTCACCGGCTCGCGCGTCGGCGGGCTCGCACTGCTGCGGCTGGCGCAGAACCGCCCGGTGCCGATCCCGGTCTATGCCGAAATGTCGAGCGTCAACCCGGTCGTGCTGCTGCCGCATGCGCTGGCGTCCCATGGCGCGGCCTTGGGCAGCGCGTTCGTCGCCTCGCTGACGATGGGCGCGGGGCAATTCTGCACCAACCCCGGGCTCGTGCTGGCGATCGAGGGCGACGGACTCGACGCCTTCGTCGCGGCAGCAGCGGGCGCGGTGCAGGAGAGCGCGGCGAGCACGATGCTCACCCCTGCGATCCACGCCGCCTATGACAAGGGCGTCGCGGCGCTCGCGCAGCACGATCGCGTCGAAACGGTCGCGCGCGGCTGCGCCGCAACCGCGCCCCATGACGGCGCCGCCGCCCTCTTCGCCACCACCGCCGACGCCTATCTCGCCGATGCGGCGCTGGGGCACGAGGTGTTCGGCGCCGCATCGGTGCTGGTGCGCTGCCGCGACGAGGCTGAACTGGCGCGCGTGCTCGCCGCCGCCGAAGGCCAGCTTACCGCGACGCTCCAGATGGATGCCGAGGACGAAGCGCTCGCCGCGCGGCTGCTGCCGATCCTCGAGCGCAAGGCCGGGCGGATCCTCGCCAACGGCTGGCCCACCGGCGTGGAAGTGACGCATGCGATGGTCCACGGCGGCCCCTATCCCGCGACGTCGGACAGCCGCACCACCTCTGTCGGCAGCCTTGCGATCGACCGCTTCCTGCGGCCGGTTTCCTATCAGAACCTCAGCCAGTCGGTGCTTCCCGCCGACCTGCGCGATGCCGGCGCCGCGGACCTGCCGCGGTTGATCGACGGCAAGCGCGCCTGACCTTGCCATGACATGCGCCGCCCCGGTGAGGGCGGCGCGCGCGATTAGGAGAGTGATTTCGTGACCCTACGCTTGTTGCAGCATCGCGACGCCAGCGGCGCGCGCGCGGTGATCGCCGCGACCGATGACCGTGCCGCCTTCGTCAACAATGTCGAGACGATCCGCGCGCTGGCGCTGCAGGCGATCGCCGCCGGCACCGATCTCGCCGGCGCGATCGCCGCCAACGGCACCGGCGCCGCGGTCGATATCGCCACCGAATATGCCGCGGGGCATATCATCGCGCCGATCGATCATGCCGATCCCGCTCATCTGATCCTCGCCGGCACCGGGCTCACCCATCTCGGCTCGGCCGAGGGGCGCGACAAGATGCACCGCGACGCAGCAGCCGCGCAGACCGATTCGATGCGGATGTTCCTCGAAGGGGTCGAGGGCGGCAAGCCCGCGGCAGGCGCGATCGGGCAGCAGCCCGAATGGTTCTACAAGGGCGACGGCTCGCAGCTCGTCGCGCCGGGCGAGGCGCTGACGATGCCGAGCTTCGCGCAGGACGGCGGCGAGGAACCCGAGCTCGCCGGCATCTATATCATCGGGCCGGACGGCACCCCGTTCCGCCTCGGCCTGGCGCTCGCCAACGAGTTCAGCGATCATGTGACCGAGCGGCACAATTATCTGTGGCTCGCGCATTCCAAGCTGCGCCAAGCCGCGCTCGGCCCCGAGCTTCTGGTCGGCGATCTTCCCGATCATGTCGAGGGCAGCTGCCGCATCCGCCGCGACGGCGCGATCCTGTGGGAGAAGCCGTTCCTGTCGGGCGAGGCGAACATGTCGCACAGTTTCGCCAATCTCGAACATCATCATTTCAAATACGATCTGTTCCGCCGTCCGGGCGATATCCACGTCCATTTCTTCGGCACCGCCACCCTCTCCTTCACCGACATGATCCGCACGCGCGAAGGCGATGTGTTCGAGATCGAGGCGCGGCCCTTCACCCTGCCGCTGCGCAACCCCCTCGCCCGCGCCGCGGAACGGCCGGTCGCGGTCAAGGCGCTCTGAGCGATGGAGCCGACCCGCATCGCCCTTGTCGGGATGGGCAAGATCGCGCGCGACCAGCATCTCCCGGCGATCGCCGGCGATGCCGGTTTCAGCCTCGCCGCCACCGTCAGCCCGCACGATCGCGGGATCGACGGCATCCCGCATCTCGACAGCCTTGACGATCTGCTCGCCAACGGGCCGGCGGTCGATGCGGTCGCGCTCTGTACCCCGCCGCAGGTCCGCTACGATCTCGCCACGCTGGCGCTGAAGCGCGGCATCCACGTCTTCCTCGAGAAACCCCCCGGCGCGACGCTGGCCGAGGTCGATGTGCTGCAGGAGCGCGCGCGCAAGACCGGATCGACGCTGTTCGCCGCCTGGCATTCGCGCTTCGCCGCCGGGGTCGCCCCGGCGCGCGCCTGGCTCGCCGACCGGCATGTCAGCAAGGTCGAGATCGTGTGGCGCGAGGATGTCCGCGTATGGCATCCGGGGCAGGCGTGGATCTGGGAACCGGGCGGGCTCGGGGTGTTCGATCCGGGGATCAACGCTTTGTCGATCGCGACGCATATCCTGCCGCGCCCGTTCTTCCTCCGCTCGGGGACGCTCGAACTGCCCGCGAACCGCGCCGCGCCGATCGCCGCGCAATTGCTATTCTGTGACGCCGCGGGCGCGCCGATCTCGATGGACCTCGATTGGCGCCAGACCGGCCCGCAAAGCTGGGACATCACGATCGAGACCGACGCGGGCACCTGCAAGCTGACCCGCGGCGGATCGGTGCTGACGCTGCCGAGCGGCACCGAGCATAGCGAGGATCGCGAATATGCCGGGCTCTACGCGCGCTTCGCGACGCTGATCCGCACCGGGCGCAGCGATGTCGATACCGGGCCGCTCAAGCTCGTCGCCGACGCCTTCCTCCGCGCGCGGCGCGAGACCGTCGAAGCATTCGTCGAATAAAAGGGAAAAACCAATGAAGGTCTGGAAGGCGATCGCCGCCACCTTGCTGCTGTCGACCGCCGCGATCGGCACCGCGCAGACGACCCCCGATGCCCCGGCGCGCGCGACGCTCCACGCCGATACGCCGGGCGCGACCTATGATCGCCGCATCTTCACCCAGTTCGCCGAGCATCTCGGCCACGGCATTTACGGCGGGCTGTGGGTCGGGCCGAAGTCGAAGATCCCCAATACGCGCGGCTTCCGCAACGATGTCGTCGCAGCGCTGAAGGAGATCGGCGTGCCGGTGGTGCGCTGGCCCGGCGGGTGTTTCGCCGACGAATATCACTGGCGCGAAGGGATCGGGCCGCAGGCCAAGCGCCCGGTCAAGATCAACACCCATTGGGGCGGCGTCACCGAGCCCAACAGCGTCGGCACGCATGAGTTCATGGAGCTGATGAGCCAGCTCGGCGCCGAGCCCTATATCGCGGGCAATGTCGGCGACGGCACCCCGCGCGAAATGGCCGAGTGGGTCGAATATATGACCGCGCCCGCCGGCAGCCTCGCCGACGAGCGCGCCGCGAACGGCCACAAGGCGCCGTGGGCGGTGCCCTATTTCGGGGTGGGCAACGAATTATGGGGCTGCGGCGGCAATATGCGCGCCGAATTCGCCGCCGACGAGACGCGGCGTTATGCGACCTTCATCAAGGCGCCGGCGGGAACCAAGATCCTCAAGATCGCCTCGGGCGCCAATGTCGACGATTACACCTGGACCGAGACGATGATGCGCGTCGCGGGCGAGCAGGTCGACGGGCTGTCGCTGCATTATTACACGATCCCGGGGGGCTGGCCGCCCAAGGCCTCGGCGGTCGATTTCGACGAGACGGGCTGGGCCGAGACGCTCTCCGAAGCCAATCGGATGGACGAGCTGATCAAGCGCCACAGCGCGATCATGGACCGTTACGACCCCAAGAAGCGCGTGTTCCTCGCGGTCGACGAATGGGGCACCTGGTATGCCGGCGATCCGGGGACCAACCCCGGCTTCCTGCGCCAGCAGAACAGCCTGCGCGACGCGTTGGTCGCGGCGATCCACCTCAACATCTTCGCCCGCCACGCCGATCGCGTGCGGATGAGCGCGATCGCGCAGATGGTCAACGTACTCCAGGCGATGATCCTGACCGACGACGCGAAGATGGTCCGCACCCCGACCTATTGGGTGTTCGCGATGTACAAGCCCTATATGGACGCGACGGTGCTGCCGATCGACATCGCCTCGCCCGGCTATGGCGCAGGCAAATGGTCGATGCCGGCGGTGAGCGGCTCGGCGGTGCGCGACAAGGCGGGGAAGGTGCATGTCGGGCTCGCCAATGCCGATCCGCACCGCGCGATCACCGTCGAGATCAAGCTCGACGGGGTCAATGCCGCGACGGCGAGCGGCCGCGTGCTGACCGCGGCGCAGATGAATGCGCACAATGATTTCGCCGCGCCCGATGCGGTGAAGCCGGCGGCATTCGGTGACGCGCGCATCGCCGGCGACACGCTCACCGTCACGCTGCCGGCCAAGTCGGTGGTGATGCTCGATCTGCAATGAAACGCGGGCTGGTCCTGTCGGCCGCGCTGGCGCTCGCCGCGCCCGCCGCCGCGCAATCGCTTAACGCGCGGCTGGCGGGCGATCTCGTGCCGACCCACGATCCGGTGATCGCGCGCGAGGGCGACACCTATTACGTGTTCGGCACCGGGCTCGATTCACGCAGCTCGACCGATCTCGTCCATTGGCAGGCGGGGCCGAAGCTGATCGAGCATCTCCCCGATTGGGCGACCAAATTGATCCCCGGCGCGCAGGGCGCCTGGGCACCTGACATCAGCCGGGTCGACGGGCGCTGGCGGCTCTATTATTCGGTCTCGACCTTCGGCTCGAACCGTTCGGCGATCGGCCTCGCCACCAGCCCCACGCTCGATCCCAGGGCGCCCGGCTATGGCTGGCGCGACGAGGGGCTGGTGCTGCAATCGACCCCCGCGAGCGATTACAATGCGATCGACCCCAATTTCGTGATCGATGCCGAGGGGCGCCACTGGCTGACCTTTGGCAGCTTCTGGAGCGGGATCAAGCTCGTCCGGCTGAACTCCGCGACCGGCAAGCCGCTCGACCCCGCCGCCGCCCCGATCGGCATCGCGCGGCGGCCGGCCCCGGCCGGTGCGCCCGCCCCGATCGAGGCGCCGTTCATTCTGCGCCACGGCGGCTGGTATTGGCTGTTCGCCTCTTACGATTATTGCTGCAAGGGCGCGAACAGCACTTATTACACCGTGGTGAGCCGCGCCAAGGCGATCACCGGCCCTTATCTCGGCAAGGACGGCAGCGCGATGCTGCAGGGCGGCGGCACGATCTTCCTGCGCGCCGATCTGACCGAGAAACAGCGCTTCCGCGGCCCCGGCCATCCCGGCTTCCTGCATGACAAGGACGGCGCCGATTATGTCGTCTACCACGCCTATGACCGTGAGAACAAAGGCGCCCCGACGCTGAGGATCGCCCCGATCCGCTGGGGTGCGGACGGCTGGCCCGTAGCAGAGGATTGATCGCATGATGTCGCTTACCCGCCGTGGTTTCATCGGCGCCACCGCCGCGCTTGCCGCTTTGCCCGCCGCCGCCGCGCGGCGCCCGGCCGCCCCTGCGATCGTCAATCCCTTGGTCCGCCAGCGCGCCGATGCGCAGGTGTTCCGCCACAGCGACGGCGATTATTACATGACCGGCTCGGTCCCGGAATATGACCGGCTGGTGCTGCGCCGTTCGCCCACCCTCGCCGGGCTCGCCACCGCCGAGGAGCGCGTGCTGTGGCGGCATCTTTCGAGTGGGCCGATGTCGGGGTTCATCTGGGCGCCCGAGCTGCATTTGGTCGACGGTCGCTGGACGATGTATTTCGCCGCGGGGCCGAGCGGCGGCGGCGAGGATGTGTTCCGCATCCGCACCTTCGCGCTTCAGTGCGACGGCGCCGATGCGATGACGGGCCAATGGTCGGTGCTCGGCCAGCTCCAGACCGAATGGGATACGTTCACGCTCGATTCGACCTCGTTCGTCCACCGCGGCCGGCGCTATCTCGCCTGGGCGCAGCGCGAACCGGGGATCGAGACCAATTCCAACCTCTATCTCGCCCCGCTCGCCACCCCGCTGACGCTCGCCGCCAAGCCGGCGCGGCTCTCGGTGCCGACGCTCGACTGGGAGATTCAGGGCTTCAAGGTCAATGAGGCGCCCGCGCTGCTGGCGCGCAACGGCCGGCTGTTCATGACCTATTCGGCGAGCGCGACCGACGCGCGTTACTGCATGGGGATGCTCACCTGCCGCGACGATGCCGACATCATGGACCCGGCCAATTGGGCCAAATCGCCGGTGCCGGTGTTCAAATCCTCGCCCGAGCACAAGGTGTGGGGGCCGGGGCACAACAGCTTCACCACCGACGAGCGCGGGCGCGACATTCTGGTCTATCACGCGCGCGATTACGAGAAGATCGAGGGCGATCCGCTGTTCGACCCCAATCGCCACACCCGCGCCCAGCCGATCGATTATCGCGCCGACGGGACGCCCGATTTCGGCGCGCCGGTGGCGAACGGGGTGCTGCGCTGGTAGTGATCGCCCGCGTTCCTTCCCGCCGTTCGGGCTGAGCTTGTCGAAGCCCTGCCGCTTTCTTCCGGCGAAGAAAGACAGCCCTTCGACAAGCTCAGGGCGAACGGAGCGTGGGCGAGCCCGATCAGCCCGCATCTCACCTGTGGCCGTGCAGCCACGCTTCTCTCCTACTCCGAGTTATTTATCGCGATTCCACGCTGGAGTCGCTTGACCTCCCTCGTCCGCGGTGCCAATGCGCGATTCCAATTTGTCGGACTAATAGCCGCGAACGAACGGCATTCTCTGGGGAGGTCTCCATGAATCGCAAGCCCATTATCCTCGGGTCGGTTTCCCTGCTCTCGCTGCTGCTGGCGGGCCCGGCGCTGGCGCAGACCGCCGCGGCGGACACCGATACGACGGCCGGCGACGATATCGTCGTCACCGGGGTGCGCGCCTCGATTGTCGGCGCGCTCAATGTCCGCAAGCAGTCGACCCAGATCGTCGATTCGATCGTCGCCGAAGACGTCGGCAAGCTGCCCGACAACAATGTCGTCGAGGCGCTGCAGCGCGTCACCGGTGTCCAGGTGACCGATCGCGGCAATGGCGAGGCGGGGACGATCTCGATCCGCGGGCTGCCCGATCCCGTGACGACCCTGAACGGGCGCAACATCTTCACCGCGGCGGGCCAGTCCTTCGCGCTGCAGGACGTTTCGGCGAACCTGATCAAGTCGGTCGACATCTACAAGACCCGCGCCGCCGACCAGCTCGAGACCGGGCTCGCCGGCCAGGTCGACATCAAGACGCGCCGTCCGTTCGATTTCAACGGCTTCGCCATCTCGGCGCTGGCGCGTGGCGTCTATAACGAACAGTCCGACAAGATCGACCCCAACGCCGCATTGCTGATCAGCGATCGCTGGACCACCGGGATCGGCGACATCGGCCTGCTCGTCAACGGCAGCTACAACAAGAGCCGCTACCGCACACAGAGCGTGACCGCGGGCGCATTCGTGCCGTTCGCGACCGAAAACCCGCCCGCCGGCTCGGGCTTCACCCCGCTGCAGCGGATCTTCGGCGGTTGGCCGGTCGGCACCAATGCCGGCCTGCCCACCGCGCCGGGTTCGACGCTCAATATCAACGGCGTCGACGTGCCTTATTATCTGTCGCGCGACGCGGTGTTCAGCACCGACCTGTACGGCGAACGCGAGCGGCCGTCGGTCAATGTCGCGCTGCAATGGGCGCCGAACAGCAGCTCGGTCTATACCGCCGAATTCTATTATTCGGGCTTCCGCGGCAAGACCTACAACGATCTGATGTTCAGCTTCGTCGACTGGTGGGGCAATCTCGGCAACAATCCCGGATCGACGATCCAGCTCTATCCGGGCACCAATATCGTCAAGTCACGCCAGGTCGGCAATGTCGCGGGCTTCAACAGCGGCGATTACGCGACCAATCGCACCGACAGCTTCGTCTATGCCTTGAACGGCAAATGGGACGTGGGCGACGGGCGCGGCAAGATCGTCGCCGATCTCGCCTATCAGACGAGCAAGAACCGCCAGACCTTCTTCGCGATGCGCACCTATCGCCCCGGGCTCGACGTCGATGTCGATTTCAACGCCGGCGGCGGCATCCCGTCGTACAAATTCGCCAACAGCGGCGTGCTCACCGATCCGGGCCAATGGACGCTCGGCGAATTGTACGACAACGCCAATCGCGACACCGGCAGCGCCGCGACCTTCACGCTCGACGGCGACTATAATTGGGACAGCGGCTTCCTGCGCCGCATCAAGGCGGGGATCCGCTACGATGCGCGCAAGGCCGACAGCTGGGTGCGCACGCAGGATGCCGGCATTCCGCTGAGCAACGGCGCGCCGATCCCGCTCACCGCGCTCGGCGCGTCGGGCGCCTTCACCAACAGCGGCTTCTTCGACGGGCTCGCCAGCGTCCCGACGAGCTGGGTCACCGCCAACACCCGCAACCTGTGGGGCGAGGCGGATACGATCCGCTCGCAATACGGGCTCGCCACCTCGAACGATCTGTTCCTCACCCACGTCTTCGCGGTCGATGAGAATACCATGTCGGCCTATATCATGGCCGACGGCGAGCTGACCGTGTTCGGCCGCCCGCTCAAGCTTGAGGCCGGGGTGCGCTATACCACCGTCTCGACGCATTTCTCGTTCACCGACCGCTATGCCGAAAACCCCACCCCGACCGCATCGGCCAATCATTCGGACCGGTTCCTGCCGAGCTTCACCGCGCGCTACGATTTGACCGACCGGCTCCATCTGCGGTTCAATTACGGCGAGACATTGCGTCGCCCGAACTTCAGCGACCTCAACCCCAATTACAATCTGACCGGCGATCTCACCGGCACCGGCAACGGCAGCGGGTCGGCGGGCAACCCCAATCTGCGCCCGACCGTCTCGCGCAATTACGACCTCGCGCTCGAATGGTATTTCGATCGCAGCAGCGCGATCTATGCCACCGGCTTCATCCGCGACGTCGACGGGCTGGTCGTGACACTGCCGTCGCGGCGCTATATCCCGAACAACGGGATTACCGCCGGCCCGACCGACTATTTCATCATCAACAGCCCGGTGAATGCGTCGAAGGGCGTGCTCAAGGGCGTCGAGCTCGGGCTCACCTATTTCCCGACCTATCTGCCGGGGCCGCTCAACGGGCTGGGCTTCGTCGGCAGCCTCACCCTGCTCGATTCGCATCAGAATATCCCCGAAGCGGATTCGGCCACCGGGCAGATCGTCGGCGAGAGCACCGCGCCCTTCTTCGGGGTATCGAACGTCTCGTACAATGCGACCTTGGCTTATGATCACGGCCCGATCGGCGCGCGGCTGTCGTACATCTGGCGCAAGGGCTTCATCCAGAGCAAGGAAGCCGCGCTGTTCGCCAATCCGATCGACATCTGGCGCAAGGCCGAGCGGAGCCTGGATTTCCAGCTGACCTATTCGGTCACCAAGGATCTCGGCGTGACCTTCGACGCGGTGAACCTCACCAAATCGAAGCAGCAGAATTATTATCGCTACGAGAATGTCGGCAATGCGACCGAATATAATCTCGGCACCACCTTGCTCCCGCGGACCTTCGCAGTCGGGGTGCGCTACACCTTCAAATGATCCCCGTCGGCCCGGTCGCTTTCCCCTCCCCGAGACCGGGTCGCTTCGGCGGACGCCGCACGCCACATTCCACGCCTGGCGGCGGCGTCCGCTAATTTTTGTCGGACGACGCGGGCATCGTGCGCGGTTTCGGCTTGATGCGGATCGCGAGCCGCAGCGGGAGCAGCATCTTCTCGGGCGGCGATTGCGCCAAGGTCAGCCCGACCAGCAGCGTCTGGAGGTCGTCATTGGCCGGATGCTGCGCGAAAGGCGCGTGCTCGATCCGCGTGATACGGCCGTTGGCGTCGATCCAGAAAGCGACCTTGAGCGTGATGCCCTCTTGGGGATTCGCGCCGGGCAATCGCGCGATATCGTTGGTCAGCCGCATCGCGGCGGGGGTCGTCGCCGATCAGCCGCGCGCGCACCGCCTCCGACACGATCCCGGCATAGGCGATCCACGCCGGCGGCGCGGCATCGGGCGAAATCGATTGCGGCGACACCGCGCCGGCCGGGCCGGACGCTACACCCAGCGCGGCGGCGAGCCCGGAAACGAAGCGGCGGAACGAACGGCGGCGATGCGGATCGGTCATGACGCGGCCCCTGGATGACCAATGACGCTATCGTGACACTCCCCGACGCGCCGCCTTATTCCGCCGCGGATCGCGCCGCATGCCGCCGTGGCGTTGCGCCCATCACGCGCTTGAAGGCGGTGTTGAACGCGCTCTCCGATTCATACCCCAGCGCGCGCGCGACCGCGCCAACGCGTTCGCCGCGCGACAGGCTGCGCCCGGCGAGCAGCATCCGCCACCGCGTGAGATAGTCGATCGGCCCGTCGCCGACCAATTGCCGGAAGCGCGCCGCGAAACTGGAGCGCGACATCCCGACCTCGGCCGCCAGCATCGCCACCGTCCAGCGCCGCGCCGGCTCGCGGTGGATCGCCGCGATCGCCGCCCCGATATGACGATCGCCCAGCGCGAACAGCCACCCCACCCCCTTGCCGGTATCGAGGTGAAGCCGCAGCGCCTGGACGAGGATCATATAGGCAAGCTGCTGGACGATCAGGAAACTGCCCGGCCGCGGGTCGCTCAGTTCCTGCCGCATCCGTTCGAACGCCCAGCGCAGCGTGGCGCGATCGGTTTCGCTTTGCAGATGAACGATCGGCGGCAGCATCCCGAGCAGCATCGCCGCCTGTTGCCCGGCGAGCGTGAAATGCCCGCCGATGATCGTCGCCCCGCCGCCGCCGTTGATCGTCGCCAGCGTGCCGTCGCCGCGCCCCGGCAGATGGCGCCGCCAGTCATCGGGCGGCAAGGCGAGGTCGCTGGCGACGCGGAACGGCAACCCGCGCGGCAGCAGGAAGCAATCGCCGGCTTTGAGGAACACGGGGTCACCCCCGCCCTCTACCGCGAGCCACGCCTCGCCCGCGGTCACCGCATAGCATTTGATCCCGTCATGCGCGCCGAAACGGATCGACCAGTCGCCACCGACATCGAACCCGCCGACGCGATAGCTTTGCGGCTCAAGCAGCGAAATGACGTCGGACAAAGGGTCCATTCCGGACGATCTCCAAGAAAGTGTGGACGATAGCGCATGGATCGTCCGGATACCATTTCCCATCTCCGGCGCGGGGCCGACCGGCCTCGCGCAATCAGGAGCATCATATGCGTATCTTCGTAACGGGGGCGAGCGGCTATGTCGGATCGGCGGCGGTGAAGGACATGGTGGCCGCGGGGCATGAGGTGATCGGCCTCGCGCGATCCGATGCCAGCGCGGCGGCGGTGCGCGCGCTGGGCGCCGAGCCGCTCCGCGGCGATCTGACCGATCTGGACAGCCTGCGCCGCGGCGCCGAACGCGCCGATGCAGTGGCGCATCTCGCCTTCAATCACGATTTCAGCACCTTCGCCGAGAACGGCCGGGTCGATGCGGCGGCGATCGCTGCAATGGGCGAGGCGCTGACCGGGACCGACAAGCCGATCGTGACGACATCGGGCACCGGCATGGTGGCGCAGGGCCAGCTCGCCACCGAGGATATGGTGCGCCCCGACACCGCGGATATGCCGCGTGTGTCCGAACAAGCGACGCGCAAGCTGCTCGACAAGGGCATCCGCGCGATGGTCGTACGGCTGCCGCAGGTCAACGGCCCGCACAATCACGGTTTCGTCCCGATCCTGATCCAGATCGCGCGCGCCAAAGGCTATGCCGCCTACGTCGGCGACGGCGCGAACCGCTGGCCGGCGTGCCATCGCGACGATGCCGCGCGCGTCTATCGGCTGGCGATCGAGAAAGGGCGCGCCGGGCGCAATTATCATGCGGTGGCCGAGGAAGGATTGGCGATGCGCGACCTGATGGAGGTGATCGCGCAGGGACTGGGGGTGCCGCTGCGCGCGATCGCACCCGACGAAGCGGCGGACTATTTCGGCTGGTTCGCGATGTTCGCGCAGATGGACAATCCCTCGTCGAGCGCGATCACCCGCGCCGAACTCGGCTGGCACCCGACCGGGCCGACCACCTTCGAGGATATGCGCAACGAAGATTATTTCGGCGCGGCATAACCGATCGGCAGGCGCGCCGCGCCCGCCCCGATCGTCTCGGCGAGGACGAACGCCGCGAGCATCGCGATCAGCAACAGGCTCGCGGCGACGCCCAGCCCGCTCCACCCCGACCAGCCGACGATCAGCCCGCCGAGCGGCGGCCCGATCAGCGCGCCGCCGGCGCCGAATTGCGTGATCAGGCCGTTGGCGGTGGCGATCCGCGGGTCGTCCGGCATGGTGGCGCCGGCCAGTTGCGGCAGCCGGGCGAAGACGATCGGCGGGACGAGGCCGCTCACCGTCACCGCAAGCACCGCAAGCGCCGCGCGGGTCAGGAGAGCGAGACCGTCGATCCGGTAAAGCGCCAGAACGAACGGCACCGTCGCGAGCAGCGAGACCGCGGCGATCGTCGCGCTGCGGCGCGCGCTCATGCGGTCGTTCCGCATCACCAGCATCGCGACCCCGGTGGCGGGCAGCACGCCGAGCGAGGCGCAGGCGGCGGACAGCGCGGACTGGCTCATCGTCGCCCCGGCCCGCTCGATCAGGAAGCTCGGCAAAAGCATCGTCAGCGCGCTGATGAAGATCGTGTAGAGCCCGAAGCCGAAGGTCGATGCCCAGGCGGCGGGCGCGGGCAATCTGATCGCGTGGATCGCCGAGTCGGCAATGCGGAAGCGCGCGACCAGCACGCCGCTCGCGACGATGAGCGAAACCCAGACCAGCGCGGTCCCCCGGATGCTGGTCACGGTCAAAAGGAATCCGCTGACCGCCGCCCCCGCCGCGATCCCGACCGGAACGAACGTGCTCCACAGCGCCAGCGCGCGCGGGCGGATCGCGTCGCTGGCGGTCGCAGCGATCGCGGTCGGCGCGGCGATCACCACGAAGAGATAACCGATGCCCTCCGCCGCGCGCGCGACGAACAATGTGGTCGCGCCCGTCGCGATTGCCTCGACCAGGCCGGTGCCCGCCAGAATGGCGAGCCCGAGCAGCAGGAAGCGATGAACGCTGACCCGAGCGAGCGCGAGGCCGGCGACGAAGCCGAACAAGGCTCCACCCACTTCGAGCAGCGAGATGAGCCAGCCGGCCTGCGAAAGCGTGAGCCCCAGCGTCGTCCGCATCAGCGGCGCGACGACCGCCATCCGCGCGAATTGCGCCGCCGCGAGAACGCCGATCAGCCAGAGCATGATGATAGAGGGCCATTGTCGGGTCACGCGCCGCGGCTAGCGGCGATGCCGCGCGCGGGCCACGAATAAAAGATACGCGCTCAGGCGAGCGTCGTCGTGATCCGGCCGATCAGCCCGTCCGCCAGCGGCACGGTCTCCCATTGCATCAGGCTGGGCAGGACCGGCACCTCGTCGCTGCCGTTATGCCCGGTCGAAAAGCGCAGTCGCTGGAAGGGCCGCTCATACCAGCCGCGGCGCGCGAGGCTTTCCTCCGCCGCGATGATCTCCGCGCTGGCGAACCGCCAGAGCGATCGGCCCAGCAACGCATCCCCTGCCCCGCCCCATTGCGCTTTGCGCGCCGGCGACGCCGCAAGCAGGCGATGCGTGGTATCGCACACCAGATGGACGGGGAGCGTCGAGGTTTCGATGAGCCGCCTGAGCGCGGCGTCGCCGTCATTGTCGGCGCGCGCCGCGATCATCGCGACGATCCGGTCGCGATGCGCCGCCTCCGGCTCGTGCGCGCCGCTTTCCCAGCGCGAGACGGTCGCCTGCGTGACCTCGAGCAGGTCGGCGACATGGCTTTGCTTCACCCCGTTCAGCCGCCGGTAGCGGCGCAAGGCTCTTCCCACGGGCAGGTCGTGAATCACCGTCCAACCATAGGATGTTTCATCCTTCGGCGCCAAGCGCGGAACGATGCGGTCGTCGGCACCGGCACAGCGGAGATTACGTCATCGCGTCGTAGATCCGCTCGCGCAGCGAGCGGCGGGAGAGCGCCTCGTCCAATCGATCGAGCGCGGCCGTGACGCCGCCGGCCTCCTGATCGAGCGCCGACGCCGCATCGTCGAACGCGCGCCAGAGCGAACCCAGTCGATCGACGAGCGCCTGGCCTTGCGGCGATAAGGCAAGAACACGGCGGCGGCCGTCGCTGCCGTCGGTGACGACATGGATATGCCCGGCCGCCTCGAGCGAGCGGCGGGTTTCGCTGACCGAGGCGTGGCTGATGCCCAGCGCATCGGCGAGCGCGCCGACCGCCATCGGGCCGTTTCGCGCAAGCTGATCGACCACGCCGAACCAGCGCTGCTCGAATGCGACGCCCGCCGCGGCATAGACCCGTGCCGCATCGGCATCGATCGCGGCGCTCAGCCGCCTCAGCCGGGCGCCGAGCGCGGCGCCGCCCATTTTCGCGGGATAGTCATTCGCTTCCTTCATTCACTTCTCCTGTTCTCATCCGCCGCGAATTAATGTAGGCGCCTACACATATTCAAGAATCGGTGGAGAATGCCAGCATGACCGTCGATCGTCTCCTGCTTTCCCGGCGCCGGGCGCTGATCGGCGGCGGCGCGCTGACGGCAGCGGCGATGCTCGCGCGACCGGCGTTAGCGGCGAGCCGCCTCGACGACCTCGTGGCCGCGCAAATGGCGAAAGCCTCGATCCCCGGGCTCGCGCTCGGCATCACGCAGAACGGCCGGGTGACCGCCACGCGCGTCTACGGGCTCGCCGATGTCGCGCACCGCCGCCCCGTCACGCGGGACAGCATGTTCCATATCGCCTCGGTGACGAAGACGGTGATCGCGCTCGCCTTCATGCGCCTTGTCGATCAGCGCCGCATCGCGCTCGACGATGCCATTGCGCCCCATCTCGATTTCACGATCCTCGGCAAGGGCGCTTCGGCGATCACCTTCCGTCACCTGCTGATGCACGTCTCGGGCATTTCGGA
Organism: Sphingomonas lycopersici; assembly: GCF_026130605.1. Taxonomy (GTDB): domain Bacteria; phylum Pseudomonadota; class Alphaproteobacteria; order Sphingomonadales; family Sphingomonadaceae; genus Sphingomonas; species Sphingomonas lycopersici. The sequence goes on from NZ_JANFAU010000001.1 coordinate 441,407, forward strand.
CGCGCGTTATTACGACATCGACCTTCGCGAGCGCGGGCATGACGCGCGCCTCCCGCTCGAGGAACTGCTCAAGGCCTATCTGACGAAAGGCGGGCGCTATGCCGGCAACGGCAACCTGAAATCCGCGCCGGGCACCACATGGGACTATAGCAATATCGGCTACGGCCTGCTCGGCCATCTCGGCTCTCGCATCGCCGGCCGCGATCTGCGCCGGGAGATCGACGAGCATATCTTCCGGCCGATGGGGCTGCGCCGGATCGCGTGGACGATCGCGGACACGCCTGCGACGTTGCGCGTCACCCCCTATGACGTCGTCGACGGCAAGGTCGCCGCGACCGATCCGGTGGGGTTTCCGGACTGGCCTGCCGGCATGATCCGGGCGTCGATCGGCGACCTGACCCGGCTCGTCGCGATCGCCGCCAATCGCGGCATGGCGGCGGAACAACGGATCGTCAGCGCGCCGTCAGTCGCCGCGATGCTCGACATGCAGCGCCCGGCCGGGCTCCCGGCGTGGCTCAGCGGGCAAGGCCTCGCATGGCAACAATCCGCGCTCGGCGACAGGCCGCTCGCCAATCATTGGGGTGGCGATCCGGGCGTGTTCACGATGGCCTATGTCGATCCCGCACGCCGGACGGGGATTGCCTTGCTGTCGAACCTGTCCGCCACCGAGGAGAGCCGTGCCGCGATGAAGACCATCGCCGCGGCGGCGATGGGGTTGCCCGGATAGCGCGTGATCAGCGCCGCTCGCGCCCCGCGACCGCCGCGGCGTGGAGTTCGTCGAAGCAGCGCCGCTCCGACAGCGCGGCCATCAGCTCGTCGCGGCTGAGTTTTTCGACCGCGTCGATCTTGCCCAGCAACGCCTCGGCGACCTGCGGCCGCGCGCGCGTCTCGCGGCGGTGGAGGACATAGAAGCGCGGATCGCGCAGCGCATCGGCGATCACCGTATCGGGGGCGGTGACGTCGGGCAGCAGCCCGCGGAAGCGCGCCTCCCAATGCAGCACCGCACGCACCACCGGCGGGGTCTCGATCTCCTCGGGGATCGCGAACAGCCGCCGCGCCGCCACCCCGTCGAACGTCCGGCTGGTGATCGCCGCGATCCAGATCGCGAAGGTGAAGCCGAGCAGCACCGGCGAGAACCAGATCAGCAGGTCGATCGGCTCGACCAGCCCGCCCGACATTGCCGAGAGCAGCATCGTCTGGGTCCAGGGCACATGGCTGATCGAATAGATCATCGCCGCGAGGCAGGCCGTGCCGAGCGCGCTGATCCAGCCGAAATGGCGCACGCACATCTCCATCGTCAGCGGCTCGTCACCGCGCGCCTGCGTCCCCCAGGCGATGCTCCGCCGCTTCACGAACATCCACAGGAAGCGCGTGATGCAGATCATGATCAGCGGCGAGAAGAAGAAGGAGAACAAGGTTTCCAGCAGCACCGACAGGACGAGCTTGTCCTTGCCGCCGAACAGGCGCGCGCGATGCTGCGCGATATGGATGCCGACCGCGATCAGCCGCGGCATGAACAGGAAGACGAGCGAGGAGATCAGCAGCATCAGCATCGGCATCTGGATCATCTTCAGGCTGCCGAGCCCGAGCAGCCCGTAATGCAGGAAGTTGAGCATTCCGAATACCGAGATCACCAGGAATGACGCCCATAAGGGCGCGGAGAGATAGCCCATCGATCCGTTGATGAAGGTCTCGCGGTGGATCGAGCGCAACCCGCGCAGGAAGACGAAGCGCAAATGCTGGAGATTGCCCTGCATCCAGCGCCGCTCGCGGATGATGAAGGCGAGGATATTGGCGGGCATCTCCTCATAGCTGCCCTTGGTATCGGCGAGAAACCACACTTCGTAGCCGGCGCGCGCGACCAAAGCGGATTCGATGATGTCGTGGCTCATCGGCTTGCCGCCCCACGGCTTGGGGCCAGAAAGCGTGGGGAGCATCGCGTGGCGGACGAACGGGGCCATGCGGATCATCGCATTATGCCCGATATAGCTCGCATTCCCCATATACATGGCCTGCAGCCCGTAAGAGAAAACCGAGCCGTAGAGCCGCGCGCCGAATTGCTGCATCCGCCCGAACAGGCTGGTGCGCAGGATCGGAGTGGGATTGGTCTGGAGGATACCGATGCGATCGTTGCCGGCCATCATCCGCAACAGATCGACGACCGCGTCGCCGTCCATCACGCTATCGGCGTCCATCACCAGCATATAATCGTAATCGCCGCCCCAGCGCCGGCAGAAATCACTGATATTGCCCATTTTCGCATTGGCGTTGCTGAGCCGCCAGCGATAGAAGAACCGCCCCTCGGGCAGCGCCTCGCGCAGCCGCTGCACCGCCTCCTCCTCGACGATACGATATGCCGGATCGCGGCTGTCGGAGAGCAGGTAATTGTCGAAATGATGCGCGAAGCCGGGATGCTTGGTCGCAATCGATTCCCAGGTCGCGGCGATCCCGGCGGCGACGCGGTCGACATCCTCGTGATAGACTGGATAGACGATCGCGACCCGCACGGTCGGCAGCGGATCGCGCGCGCGATGCGCCGGATGCCACGGATTCCCCTTCGGCCCGCGCAGCATATACCAGGTGCCGAGCATCATCTTGTAGAAGTTCGCGCACAGGAAGAAGGTCATCGTCCCGTAGACGAGCAGATAGAGCCAGAAGGCGGCTTCCGGCATCTGCTGCGCGCGCAGCATGATCGCGGAGAGATAGAGGATCGCCCCCGTCGTCGCGATCGTCAGCGCGAGGCTGACCCGCTGGCGATATTCGACCACGCGCTGCCAGCCGCGCTGTTCGCCGCGCGCGAAGGGCTTGCTGCGCAAATTGCCCTTGAGCGACAGATCGAGCTGCGGAGTCGCGATCGGGCGGCGGCGCGGCGGCGGCTGGAGCGGCGGCGTCCCGTCGTCGTCGAGCCGGCGGCGCAGCTCCGCCCAATTCCCCACGCCGCCGTCGGGCTGCGCATGAAAGCACAGATGGCGCAGATAGAGTTCGAACGGCGCGCTCATCTAGCGCAGCACCTGCACCGGGAGCGTCACCTGGAACAGCAGCCCGACGACCTTCTGGATCGAGACAATCGGCGCCTCCGCGACATAGACGACATCGCCGGTTTCGAGCGGGAATTGATCCGCCGCGATCAGCCCGTCGCCACGCTTCCATGCGAATTCGTACAGCACCGGCTTCGCCGCCGCGCGCCGCCGCAGCACGAACACCGCGTGATCATTGGCGAGATTATTGTCGAGCCCGTTGGCCTCCGCCACCGCCTCGGCCAGCACCGGTTGCCGCGCGAAGCCGAGCACGCCGTTCTTGCGCGTGCTGCCGAGCACGGTCACCTCGACCATCGGCGCCTTGCGCACGATCACCCGGTCGCCCGGCCGAAGCGCGATGCGCTGCTCGAACGCCGCGGCGATCGGCACCTCGACCGGCGCGGCATCGCCGCGCACCACCGAGACGCGCACCGCAGCACGCGTCGCGGAAAGATCGCCCGCGCCGAGCGTCGCATTGCCGTCGCCGAGCGATTGGGTGATCGCCTGCGCCAGCGTCAGCCCGCCCGGGCTCCACGCGACGCGGCTGGGATGCCCGATCGCGCCGGTCACGAGGATGTCGTTCTGCGGCGAGGCGGCAAGCCGCACCGTCGCGCTCGGCTTTTGCAGCACGCGCTGGCTGGCATAGCGTTGCGCGATCGCGTGCTGCGCCTGTTCCAGCGTATAGCCCGCCAGCGCCAGCCGCCCGGCATAAGGCAGCAGCACCGCGCCGTCGTCGGCGACGGTGAAGCTGCCGAGCGGGGTCGCCCCCGGCCCGCCGCCGAACGGCGCACCGCCGCCCGGGAGCGCGGCATAGCTCCACATCGTCACGTCGATCACGTCGCCCGGCGCGAAGCGGAACGGCGCACGCTCGGGCGCCGCGCTCAGGCGGCCGAGCGCCTCCGCCAGCGCACGCTCGCGATCCGCAGCGGCGGCGGCCTGCGCCGCGGCGGCCTGCTCTGGGGTGACCGCGACGATCTCGACCTCGGGGGTCTTGCGGATCGTATGGGCCGACGGCCCGCCGCCAGCGAGCGTGCTGCAGGCGGCGAGGCTGAGCGACAGCGCGGCGAGCCCCGCGGTGCGGAACGGCGCGCTCATCGCAGCAAGGCCCACAGCAGGAGGCTGGCGAGCAACGTCCCCGCGATCCACGCCAGCCGATACGGCTTCTCCGGCGTGCGCGGCTCGGACGGGTTGCTGATGACGTTGAGATAATAACGGTTCTGCTCGGCGCTCGCCTGCGCCTGCTGCAGCGCCTGATTGGCCTGCCCGAGCAAGGTGATGTTGGTATCGCGGCTGACCAGCAGTTTTTCGTAGCGCGACGAGCTGCGCGCCATTTCCGGGAAGCTGCGCGCGGTCGACGCGAGATCGCCGCGCACCGATTGCGTCGCGGTGTCGAGATTGTCCGCCTGCGGGTTGTTGGGGGTCGCGCGCGCGATCGCGTCGCGCTGCGACTTGAGCTCGGCCGCCTTGAGCGCGAGGCTGTTCATCAGCTCGAGGTTGGATTGATAGAGCTGCTTGGGATCATAGGTCCCCGTCTGGTTGCGGAATTGCGCGAGCGCGGCGAGATCGCGCTGGAGCGCGGCTTCGATCGCCTGTTTGCGCTGCGCCGCGCTGCGCACGACATCGCCTTGCTGCTGCGCGTTCATCGCGTCCATATGCGCGATCGCCTGGGCGAGCAATTGCCGCGCGAGGCCGTTGGCATAGCCGGGGTCATAGGCATTGACGTTGACGGTGACGATGCCGCTCTTCTGCTCGATATCGACATCGACCTGCTTCTGGAAATAGCGCCACAAAGCAAGATCGCTCGTCCGGAACATCGTCGCGACCCCGCCGAAGCGGCTCACCGGATCGGCGAGGCTGAAATTGTCGGCGAGCTTCATCGATTTCTCGACGCGGCGAAACGCATCCCACGACCGGAAATATTCGCGCAGGATATAGCCGCCCTGTTCGGAGCTGTCGCCCGACGCGCCCGACAGGAGCGACGACAGGCTCGGCCCGTTCTGCTTCGGGTTGAGCACGATCAGCGTCGCGGTGGAGGTATAGACCGGCGTGGCGATCAGCCCGAAATAGACCAGCGCCAGGATATTGGGCACCAGCACCACCGCGATGAACAGGGGCCGGCGCAGCAGCCGCGCGAGCCACGACGGCGCCTTGGGCGCCTCGGGCTCGGCCGCGGCCTCGGCGCTGGCGCGTCGGTTCGGAAAGGGCAGCGGCTCGCGCTCGGCGGGCGCGCGCTCTTCTCGCATCCGTTTCACGTCGACTTGGGAATTCACGGGGCGGTTTCTCCTGATCGTCCGCCCTCAAGACGGAGCCGATCCGAAGCCGCCTTGATCGTCAGAACGAAAAATCGACCCCCAGCCGGAAGGTGCGCGGGCGCAGCGGGGTGATCTGCGACCGCCCGGTGACGAACGGCGTGCCCAATGCGAAGCGATTGCCGATGCTGTCCGACAGGTTGGTCGCGCCCAGCACCAATCCGAGCCGCGGCGTCCCGACGCGCATCGTCAGCGCGCTATCGGCATAATCGCCCTGTTCGCCGCCGAGCACCGGGCCGACCCCGATCCGCGACGGCCCGATATAACGCGCCCAGCCCGCGATGCGCAGCGTCAGATCGTCGCGCAGCGGATGCTGCCAGTCGAACCCGGCACGCGCGGTGAAGCGTGCGACATTGGGGATGCGATCGATCCCGTCCATATCGGGCCGCGGGGCCGCCGCGGCGAGGAAGGCGCGATAGGCGACGCTCGGCTGCGTGACCCTGCCGTCGTTGAACGCGAACGAGGCATCGAGCCGAAGCGCGCGGACCGGGCGCCAGCCGGCCGAGGCCGCGACCGACCAGATCCGCCCGTCGCCGATATTGTCGGTCGAGGGGAGCCCGGCGCTGTCGAGAAAATCCGCCTGAATGTCGTGCCAGTCGGTATGCGACACGCCCAGCGAGACATCGAATGCGTCGTGCCGCGGATCGCCGTAGCGCAACCCGCCCTCGACCGTCTCGACCCGATCGCCCGCGAAGCGGCGGACGAAATCGCCGTCGAGCGTCAGCCCGCCCGGGCGCATCCCCTGCTGATAGCGGGCATAGAAAGACAGTTTCGCCGTCGCCTTGGCGAGCAGCGAGAAGGACGGCAGCATCTTGGTCTCGTCATGATCCGCGACGATCGCGGCACGCGCCAGAAGATCCACCGCATTGAAGACGGGGACCGGGTCGTGCGCCTCGCCCGACAGCATGGCGCGCGACACCCGCGCGCCCGCGGTGGCGATCAGCCACGGCACCGGGCGATAGCTCGCCTCGCCGTAGAAGGTGAATTCGCTGACGCGATTCTCCACCCCGGTCACCGGCTCGAGCCGGTCGGGCGCGCCGAGCGACCGCGTCAGCAACGTGCGGTTATGGACATAGCTCGCCCCGATCAGCCAGCCGAACCGGTCGTCCAGCGGCTGCCACAGCCGCGTCTCGTTGCTGATCAGCTCGGTATGATTATGCTGGCGGAAAACCGTCGCGGCGCCCCCCGGCGGGGTCGCGTCGTAACGCTCGTCGAGCGTCTGCGCGATCCCCGCGGTGGTCGAGCGGAAGCGTACTTCGCCGAAATCGCGCGACAGGATGAATTCGCCCATCGCATAGCTCGCGTCGAACCCCTCGGCGACCGCGCTGTTGCGCACCAGCCGCGGCGCGCCGGCATCGGTATATTGGCTGTCGTCGCCCTCGGTGCGCTGATAGACCCCGCCGAGTTCCGCGCGCCAGCCGCCGCCGAGATCGACGCGCAGCACGCCGCGCCCGCCGGCGGTGGTGGTGCGGTTGATGTCCTCGCGCCGGCGCAGCGGATTATCGATATAGCCGCCGTCGCTGATGCCATAGCCGACGAGGCGCAGCGCGGCGCGATCGCCGAGCACGGGAAGGTTGAGCGTCCCCGCGATATCGCCGCTCGGCGCGCCGTGCTGGGTCGCCGAAACCCCCGCGGCGACCGACCCCGAGGTCGCGCCGAATGCGGGCTCGTTAGGAACGATGCGGATGATCCCGCCGAGCGACCCCGCGCCGTAGAGCGTGCCCTGCGGCCCCTCCAGCACCTCCACCGATTGCACGTCGTAGAGTTTGAGATCGGGATCGGGCGCATTGTAGGTCAGCCGGATGTCGCCGAAATACTGGCCGACCGTCGCCTGGGTCGGGCCGGTGAAGCTCGAATCCGCGATCCCGCGGATGAACAATTTGTTGCGCCCGTCGCCGAGATAGGTCGACGAAATGCTGGCCAGCCGGGAAAGCACCGCATCGGTGCCCCCCACCCCGCCGAAATTGATATCACTGCCCTCGACCACCGACACGCTGCCGGCATAATCGCCGAGCCGCATGTCGCGCTTGGAGGCGACGACGACGACCGTATCGCCCTCGCCGGGCTGGTCGACGGGCGGCGGCGCTGGGCGTGGCCTCGGCCGCGGCGCTGGTCTGGCGCGCGCCGGACGGATGCGCCAGACGCCGGGCTCGATCGCCACCGCTTCCACCTTGTCCCCCAGCATGTGCCGCACCGCTTCGGGCACCGAATAGACGCCCTTCACCGCGCGGACGCGGCGCTGCCAGATGCTCGCGTCATCGACGCTGACGCTGACCTTCGCCTGCCGCCCGAGCACGCCCAGCACCTCACCCAGCCGCCCGGCGGGAAGGTCGAGCGGATAGCCTTGCCCCGCCAGCGCCGGGGACGCGGGGACGAGCGCGAGCAACAGCAAGGGCGCGACGCGACGGATCACGGCGATGCGGCAAGCCTCCAGCCCGCGCCGTCGCGGATCGCGCGCAACCCGGTCAGCGCGGCGAAGCGCGGCATGACCCGCGCCGCGCCACCGTCGAGCCGCACCGTCGCGCGCACCGGCCGATGCGCCAGCGCGGCGTCGACCGCGACCGCGGTGCCCAGGGTCCGCGACAGGTCCGCCGCCGCCTCGGCGAGCGACACGCCGTCGAACGAAAGCTGCCCCTGCGCCCAGCCGCCGACCGTATCGGGCGCGACATCCGCCAGCTCGACCTGCGACGATCCGTCGGCGACGCGCAGCGACCGCCCGGCGTTCAGGCGGACCGAATTGCCGTCGCGCTGCCAGTCGACCGCGCCCTCCGATACCGCGATCCGCGTTTCGCGCGCGTCGCGCACGATATCGAAGCGCGTGCCGACATCGACCACGCTCGCCCCGCCGACCGCGACGCGAAACGGATGCGCCTCGTCGTGTCGGACGGTGAAGGTCGCCTGACCGTGGACCAGGGTGAGGCTGCGCGCATCGTCGCCGCTCGCTTCGAGCCGGGTGGCGCCGTTGAGGATCGCGCTGCTGCCGTCCGCCAGCGCGACCGTGCGATGCGCGCCCGCCGCGGTTTCGTACACCAGCGGCGCCGACGGCCGCATCTGCCGCTCGACCGCGACGGTGCCGACCACCGCCGCCGCCAGCGCCGCCGCGGCGGGGATCGTCCAGCGACGCCACGCCGGGCGCGCAACCGGCGCCGGGGCCGGATCGGGCAACGGGCGGGCCTTCGGCTCGGCGGCGAGCAGCGCGACCATCTCGGCCTCCGCCGCGCTCGCCGCATGATAGGCCGCGGCATGCGCCGGATCGGCCGACAGCCAGCGTTCGAACCCTTCCCAGTCGTCGAACGCAGGGTCGCCGACGCGCACTGCCCAGGCAATCGCTTCGTCCGTCATCGGATCGGGTTCAATCGGGTTCGTCATGTTTCCGCCCCTAAGACGGAGACTATCGCCTCAACCCTCATCCCATGTGCTCCTGAGCTTCACCAGCGCGCTCGTCGCCTTGCGCAGGTCGCTTTCGACGGTGCTGATGCTCACCCCCAGTTCCTCCGCGATCTGTCGCTGCGGCACCCCGTCGAGCCGGTGGCGGCGGAAGGTCTGCTCGACGCGCGGGCCAAGCGCGGCGAGCGTCGCCTGCACCTGCGTCAGCGTCTCGCGCGCGATCAGCACGCGCTCCCCCGCCGGCTCGTCCGAGCGGCCGGGCGCGGTCGCGCCGGTGGCATCGCTCCAGTCGCGCTCGCGGATCGCCGCCTGCCGCTGCGACCGGTGGCGATCGAGCATCAGATTGTTGGCGACGCGATACAGATAGGCCAGCGGCTGCGCGATCGGCCCCGCCTGCGCGCGCGCCGCGCGCAGCCACACTTCCTGCAGCAGATCCTCCGCCGCTTCGCCGGCGCCGTGGCTCTGGAGAAAGCGGAGCAATTGCGCGCGATGCTGGAGGAAGACACCTTCGAGGCCCGTCGCCATCCTGTCAGTCCTGCGTGCTCGTTGATGGCCTGAGAAGCGGGGTGGATAGTGTTCGCGAGGCTCGTCGCATAGGCATCCTCGCGGTGGCCCGCAAGCGGCGCGCACCGTATCAGCCTGGGACAGAAGGCCAATCCGCGCCCGCGCGAAATGCACGCACCGTCACATCATTGTCATGCCCCACGCCTAGCTGGGACGGCGAATTAGTTGGAGCAGCGGTGATGAGCGCGACTCTCGCAACGCATGAGCAACCTCTCCGGCCCGATCTCGATCAGGGGCTCGGCCGCGCCGGGCGCGTCGGTTTCGCCGCGATCGTCGCGGCGGCGATCGGCTATGTCGGCTACAGCATCTATCTCGACGCGAGCGCGGCCGGGGTGCAGACGCTGGCGATCCTGCCCTTCATCCTGCTCTTCATCGCGCTGATGATCGCCTTGGGCTTCGAATTCGTAAACGGCTTTCACGATACCGCCAATGCCGTCGCGACGGTCATCTATACCAATGCGATGCCCGCGCATGTCGCGGTGGTGTGGTCGGGGTTCTTCAATTTCCTCGGCGTGCTGCTGTCGACCGGGGTGGTCGCGTTCAGCATCGTCTCGCTGCTCCCGGTCGAGCTGATCCTCCAGGTCGGATCCACCGCAGGCTTCGCGATGGTCTTCGCCTTGCTCATCGCCGCGATCATCTGGAACCTCGCGACCTGGTGGCTCGGCATCCCCTCCTCCAGTTCGCACACCTTGATCGGGTCGATCATCGGGGTCGGCGTCGCCAATGCGATCATGCACGGCAAGAGCGGCACCGCCGGGGTCGACTGGTCGAAGGCGGCGGAGATCGGCCAGGCGCTGCTCTTCTCGCCACTGATCGGGTTCGGGCTCGCCGCCCTGCTGTTCCTCGCGGCCAAGCTGCTGATCCGCAACAAGGCGCTCTATCAGGAGCCCAAGGATGGGCTGCCCCCGCCCTTGTGGATCCGCGCGCTCCTGATCTTCACCTGCACCGGGGTGAGCTTCGCGCACGGCTCGAACGACGGGCAGAAGGGCATGGGGCTGATCATGCTGATCCTGATCGGCACCGTGCCGACCGCTTATGCGCTCAACCGCGCGGTGCCGGCGCGATACGCCGCCGAATTCCACGCCAATGCGCAAAGAGCGAGCGCCGCGCTGCACGATGCGCCGGGCAACGCGCTCAGCGTGGTCGACGCGCGCAAGGCAGTCACCGCCTATATCGCCGACAAGAATTATCAGCCCACGACCAAGCCCGCGATGGCGGTGCTGGTCCGCGATATCGACCGCCAGGTCGCCGGCTACGGCTCGCTCGCCAAGGTTCCCGCCGCCGCGGTGGAGAACGTCCGCAACGATATGTATCTCGCCTCGGAAGGGCTGAAGCGGCTCGGCAAGGAAAAGGCCGCCGGCCTCAGCGACGGCGAAAAGGCCGCGATCGGCACCTATAAGGCGTCGCTCGACGCGGGAACGCGCTTCATCCCCACCTGGGTGAAGGTCGCGGTGGCGATCGCGCTCGGACTCGGCACGATGGTCGGCTGGAAACGGATCGTCGTCACCGTCGGCGAGAAGATCGGCAAGTCGCATCTCACTTATGCGCAGGGCGCCTCGGCCGAGCTGGTCGCGATGGGGACGATCTTCGCCGCCGACCAATTGGGGCTGCCGGTCTCCACCACGCATGTGCTGTCCTCGGGCGTCGCGGGGACGATGGCGGCCAACCGCTCGGGGCTGCAGATGAGCACGATCCGCAATCTCGTGATGGCCTGGGTGCTGACGCTGCCGGTGTCAATCGTCCTCGCCGGCGCGCTCTATATGATATTCTCCGCCCTGATCTGATCGATGGACGGGCCGGCGAATGAAGACGTTGCCGCGCCCGCCCTCGATTCGATGCTGCCGTCCGGGGTCCGCCCGGGCCTGATCTGGGGCTATGATTTCACCCCCCACGGCCCGGTCGAGGTCGCGCGCTGCGACGCCCCGCACACCGGCGGGCTGCGCTGGCTCCACCTCAGCCTGTCGGACAACGGGACACGCCACTGGATCGAACAGGCGCCGCTGCCCCCGGCGATCCGCGACATGCTGCTCAGCCGCGACACCTATCAGAGCGCGGTGATCGAGGGCGGCGTGGTCGGCTGCGTGCTGCAGGATTTCGAGCAGGATTTCGACAAGGAGGATAGCGGCCGGATCGGCGCGCTGCGCATCGCGCTGGCCGGCGACCTCATCGTCACCACCCGCCCCCGCCCGCTGCGCTCGCTCGACATCGCGCGGCAGCGCATCGCGCGCGGGCTGCATCTCGCCTCGTCCGCCGCGGTGCTCGATCTGGTGGTCGGCGCGATCGCCGAGAGCATCGGCCGGATCGGCCGCACGCTCGGCAGCGACATGGAGCAGGCCGAGGACGCGTTGCTCGACGACCGCCGGCCGCCGACCAGCCGCGACCTGATCGGAATCCGCCGCCGCCTCGCGCAGATCCACCGCCTGCTCGGCGGGATGTGGGACGTGTTCAAGCGGCTCGAGGAGGATGAGGAACTGCCCGAGCCGCTGCGCCCGACGGTCGAGAAACTGTCGCAGCGGTTGCAGTCGCTCGACGGCGATATCCTGGGGGTGATCGCGCAATTGCGGCTGCTGCGCGAGGAGCTCGATATCCGCGAGGCGCAGCGGACCAACCAGAATCTCTACATCCTGTCGATCATGACCGCGCTGATGCTGCCGGCGACCTTCGTCACCGGGCTGTTCGGGATGAACACCGGCGGGATGCCGTTGCAGACCGGGCTGTCGGGCACCTTCTTCGCGACGATGCTCGCCGCGGGCGCCGCGCTCGCCACCTATATGCTGCTGCGCTACCTCGGCTTCATGCGCCGGTAGCGCTCAATAGACTTCGGGCACGTACATGTCCCGCGGGATCGGGTGCCGGGTATAGTCGCTGTGCCGCACCCGATCGGGCAGCACCACCGACGCCTTGGGCACGTCCTCATAGGGAATCTGCGCCAGCAGGTGCGAGATGCAGTTGAGCCGCGCGCGCTTCTTGTCGACCGCCTCGACCACCCACCACGGCGCCTCGGGGATATGCGTGCGTTCGAGCATCAGCTCCTTGGCGCGGGTATAATCCTCCCAGCGGCGGCGCGATTCGACGTCCATCGGCGACAATTTCCACTGTTTGAGCGGATCGTGGATCCGCACGTTGAAGCGGAACTGCTGCTCGTCGTCGGTGATCGAGAACCAATATTTGAGCAGGATGATCCCCGAGCGGACCAGCATCCGCTCGAATTCGGGGGCGGAGCGGAAGAATTCCTCCACCTCGTCCTCGCTGCAGAAGCCCATCACCCGCTCGACCCCGGCGCGATTGTACCAGCTGCGGTCGAACAGCACGATCTCCCCCGCGGCGGGCAGGTGCGGCACGTAGCGCTGGAAATACCATTGGGTGCGCTCGCGCTCGTTGGGCGCGGGGAGCGCCACGACGCGGCACACCCGCGGGTTGAGCCGCTGGGTGATCCGCTTGATCGCGCCGCCCTTCCCGGCCGAATCGCGTCCCTCGAAGATCGCCAGCACCTTGAGCCCCTTGTGCTGGACCCAATCCTGCAGCCGGACCAGTTCGTGCTGGAGGCGGAACAGCTCGCGGAAATAGACGCGGCGGTCGAGCTGCTCATGCTCGGGATGATCGGAAAGATCGCGGAACATGGTTTCGAGCCGGCTTTCGTCGATCTCCATTTCCAGCTCCTCGTCGAAGCTGTCGGCGATCTCGCGCTTGATGCGGTCCATTTCGAAGGTCGGCTGGTCGGCGGATGAGGTCATGGCGCGCTTCCCGTTCTTCCCGTCGCGAAAAGGAGCGCGGCCGGACCGGGGAGGGGTGCACGGCCGCGCTCCCGGAGCGGCGGGCCGGCGGCGCGGGTGGGGTACGCCGCCGGCCCGCATCCCCGAAGTCCCGGTCATAATCGGCAGTGATGACAGATATTTGACGGCGTCAGGGATCGAGCAGCCGGGGGCCAGGGCCGGTCTCGGCCAATTTGTCCTCGGGATTGCGCAACGGGCACTCGGTGGTCGAGAGGCAGCCGCAACCGATGCATGAGGTCATCTGATCGCGGAGCCGGCTGAGCCGCGCGATGCGATCGTCGAGGTCGGCGCGCCATTCGGTCGACAATCGCTCCCAATCGTCGCGCGTCGGCGCTTCGCCGCGCGGCAATGCCGCCAGGCGCTCGGCAATCGTCGCCAGCGGAATCCCCGCGCGCTGCGCCACCCGGATGATCGCGATCGTCCGTAGCACACCGCGCCCGTAGCGGCGCTGGTTGCCCGCGCTGCGCACGCTCCACAGCAATCCCTTGGCTTCGTAGAAATGCAGCGTCGAGACCGCGACGCCGGCACGCGCGGCGATTTCCCCCACCGATAGCGACGGAGTCACACGATTGGAAACGCTAGGTTTCATTTTTTGAACCTTTTCCTCAATCTAGCTTGAGGTTCTATAGCGCCGCTTCCTCTTGCACAAGGAAGCAGCTTTGCCCCGCTCTCCCACCGCTTTGTCGGTCATCCGCTCTCGCGGCGCGGCGCCCCGCTCCTTCCTGCTCGAATGACGCGGGTCGCTGGGGCCCTTCCCCCCCTGCCCCCCACCCAAGCCCCCGCGTCCGTCGCGACCCGGCCGCCCATGCCGGGTCGCGACCTTCGTTCACCAGTTGCTTGCTTCGCCGGGACATCATGACTGAAACAGATATTTCGCTATCGCCCGGTGCGCATCCGCCGCGCGCGACGATCCGCACCGCCCTCATCGCGCTCGCGCTGGTGGTCGCGATCTTCGGCGCGATCTTCCTGTGGCGCGCGTGGCGCAACGCCGCCCCGCCCCCGGGCGCCCCGCCGCCGACCCGGGTGGTGGCGACCGTGGTGACCCCGGCCGACACGCCCGCCTCGCTCGACGCGGTCGGCTCGCTGCGCGCGGTGCGCGAGGTGATGCTCGCGCCCGAAACCGCGGGGCGCGTCACCGCGATCAACTTCACCGCGGGCCAGTCGATCGCGAACGGTGCGGTGCTCGTCCAGCTCTACGACGCGCCCGAACGCGCCGATCGCCGCCAGGCCGCCGCGCGCGCCGCGCTCGCCGCCGCGCAATTCGCGCGCTCCGCCAAGCTCGCCCCGCTCGGCGCGGATTCGGCCGAATTGCTCGAACAGCGCCGCGCCGAGCGCGACCAGGCCGCGGCCGCGGTGCAACAGCTCGACGCGCGGATCGCGCAGAAGCAGATCCGCGCGCCGTTCGCCGGCAGCCTCGGGCTGCGCAAGATCAACCTCGGCCAATATCTCAACCCCGGCGACGCGATCGCGACGCTCACCGCGCTCGACACGCTCTATGTCGATTTCACCGTCCCGCAGCAGGATCTCCCCGCCTTGCGCGTCGGCAACGATGTGCAGGTGGTGAGCGACGCCTGGCCTGGCCGCACCTTCACCGCACGGGTCAACGCGATCGAGCCGCGGATCGGCGAGGATACCCGCAACGTCTCGGTTCAGGCGGTGCTCGCCAATTCCGATCGCCGGCTCAGGCCCGGCATGTATGTGACGGCCTCGCTCGATCTTCCCGCCGAGCGCGGGGTGCTGACGCTGCCGGCCACCGCGATCATCACCACGCCCTCGGGCGACAGCGTGCTCGTCGTGCGCGGCGCCAACCCCCGCACGGCGGGCAAGGCGGCGCCGGTGCTGGTGACGACCGGCCGGCGCTTCGGCGATCGCATCGTCGTCACGTCGGGGCTCAAACCCGGCGATGTCGTCGTCACCGAAGGGCAATTGCGCGTCCAGCCCGGCGCCGCGGTGCGCATCGTTCCCGCCGCGGCGAAGGGAGCGCGCTGAGATGAACGTGACCGATCTGTTCATCCGCCGTCCGATCCTGTCGATCGTCGTCAGCACATTGATCCTGCTGGTTGGCGCGAGCGCGATGTTCCTGCTGCCGGTGCGGCAATATCCCAATATGGAAAGCGCGACGATCGTCGTCGCGACGCAATATCCCGGCGCGACGCAGGAGGTGATGCAGGGCTTCGTCACCACCCCGATCGCACAGGCGATCGCGACCGCCAACGGCATCGAATATCTCACCTCGACCACCGTGCAGGGCAAGAGCGAGATCAAGGCGAAACTGGTGCTCAACGCCAACGCCGATCGCTCGATGACCGAGATTCTGGCGAAGGTGCAACAGGTCAAATACCGGCTTCCGGCCGGCGCGTTCGATCCCGTCATCACCAAAATCACCGACGGCGCGGCGGCGGTGCAATATGTCGCCTTCGTCGGCAAGCATCTCACCACCCCGCAGCTCACCGATTTCGCCACCCGCGTCGCCCAGCCGCTGATCACCGCCGTGCCCGGCGTCGCCTCCGCCGATATCCAGGGCGGGCAGACGCTGGCGATGCGCGTGTGGGTCGATCCGGTGCGGCTCGCCGGCCGCGGCCTCACCGCGAGCGATGTCGCCGCCGCGCTGCGCTCCAACAATGTCCAGGCGGCGCCCGGCCAGGTGAAGGGCCGCGACACCGCGATCAACATCACCGCCGCGACCGACCTCACCAATGTCGATCAGTTCCGCCAGATGGTCGTGAAGAATGCGCCCGGCGGGCTGGTGCGGCTGGCCGACATCGCCACGATCGAGATCGGCGGCGCCAATTACGACAGCAGCGCGGCGACCGATGGCGAACGATCGGTGACGATCGCGATCTCCCCCACCCCCGACGGCAACCCGCTGGAAATCGTCAAGCGCGTCCAGGCGCTGATCCCCGCGATCCAGCGCGTCGCGCCGCCGGGGCTAAAGGTGGTCAACCAGTTCGACGTCGCGCATTTCGTCAATGCCTCGATCGAGGAAGTCACGCATACATTGGTCGAAGCGATCATCATCGTGATCGTCGTGATCTTCCTGTTCCTCGGGTCGCTCCGCGCGGTGATCATCCCGGTGGTCACCATCCCGCTCTCGCTGGTCGGGACCGCGGCGCTGATGCTGCTGTTCGGCTTTTCGCTCAACCTGCTCACCTTGCTCGCAATGGTGCTGGCGATCGGACTGGTTGTCGACGACGCGATCGTCGTGGTGGAGAATATCCACCGCCATATCGAAGAGGGGCTGCCGCCGCTCCAGGCCGCGTTGGTCGGCGCGCGCGAAATCGTCGCGCCAGTGATCGCGATGA
Organism: Sphingomonas lycopersici; assembly: GCF_026130605.1. Classification (GTDB taxonomy): domain Bacteria; phylum Pseudomonadota; class Alphaproteobacteria; order Sphingomonadales; family Sphingomonadaceae; genus Sphingomonas; species Sphingomonas lycopersici. Next base: position 457,759 of record NZ_JANFAU010000001.1, read on the forward strand.
CGATCACGCTCGCCGCGGTCTATACCCCGATCGGGCTGATGGGTGGGCTCACCGGCGCATTGTTCCGCGAATTCGCCTTCACCCTTGCCGGATCGGTCGTCGTCTCGGGAGTCATCGCGCTGACCCTGTCGCCGATGATGAGCTCGTGGCTGCTCGACAGCCGGCTCACCGAAGGCCGGCTGGCGCAGGCGATAGAGCATCGCATGGAGCGGATCACCGCGGGCTACAGCCGGTTGCTCGCCGCGACGCTGGCGATGCGGCCTGCGGTATTGCTGGTCGGCGTCGCGGTGCTCGGGGCGATCGTCGTACTGTTCAGCGGCGCGCGCCAGGAACTCGCGCCGCAGGAGGATCAGGGCTATGTCTTCGCCCAGACCAAAGCGCCGCAATATGCCAATCTCGATTATGCCGAACGCTACAGCGCGCAGGTCGAGGGCATTTTCCGCAGTTTCCCCGAATATGTCAGCAGCTGGATGACCAACGGCACCGATGGCCCCAACAACGGCTTCGGGGGGGTCATCCTCAAGGAGTGGGCGGATCGCAGGGTCACCGCCGATCAGGTACAGGCCGGGATCAACGCCAAAGGCGGGGGGATCACCGGCGCCTATATCGCTGCCTTCCAGCCCGCCGCGCTGCCCGCCGCGACCGGCGGCCTGCCGGTGCAAATGGTGATCCGCTCGTCGGACGACTTTCTCGAGGTCTATCAGGTGATGGACAAGCTCAAGCAAGCCGCGTGGCGGAGCGGGCTGTTCGCTTATGTCGACAGCGATCTCGCCTTCGACAGCCCCGAGGCGCATCTGACGATCGATCGCGCCAAGGCCGGCGAGATCGGCGTGACGATGAGCGCGATCGCCGATACGCTCGCGGTGCTGGTGGGCGAGAATTACATCAACCGCTTCAACTGGCACGACCGATCGTATGACGTCGTGACGCAGGTGCCGCGCACCGACCGGCTGACCCCGGAAAATCTCGGCCATTATTATGTCCGCGCCGAGAGCGGAAAGCTCGTGCCGCTGTCGACCGTGATTAAGCTCGACATGCGCCACCAGCCCAACCGGCTGCCGCAATTCAACCAGATGAACTCGGCCACTTTGTCGGCGGTGCTCGCCCCCGGGGTGACGATGGGCGAGGCGGTCGGTTTCCTTCAGCGGCAGGACATGCCGGCCGGGATGACGGTCGACTGGCTCTCAGACAGCCGCCAATATGTCACCGAGGGCAACCGGCTGACGATCTCGTTCGTCTTCGCGCTGATCGTCATCTTCCTCGTGCTGGCGGCGCAGTTCGAAAGCTTCCGCGATCCGCTGGTGATCCTCGTCACCGTGCCGCTCGCGGTGTGCGGCGCGCTGATCCCGCTCTACCTCGGGTTCACGACGATCAACATCTACACCCAGATCGGCCTCGTCACCCTGATCGGGCTGATTTCCAAGCATGGCATCCTGATGGTCTCGTTCGCCAACGAGATGCAGCATCGCGAGGGAATGGATCGCGTCGCGGCGATCGAGCATGCCGCCGCGATCCGCATGCGTCCCGTGCTGATGACCACCGCGGCGATGATCGCCGGGCTCATCCCGCTGATCTTCGCCAGCGGCGCCGGTGCCGCCAGCCGCTTCGCGATCGGCATCGTCGTGGTGATGGGGATGATGATCGGCACCCTGTTCACCCTGTTCGTGCTCCCGACGATCTATTCGCTCGTCGCACGCGACCATCGCGCCGCGGCCGAAAGCGACCGCGCCCGCGACCTTTCCTCCGCCGGAGTTTCCCATGCTTAAGCCCGGCCTCGCGCTGTCGATCGCATTGCTCGCCGCCGGCTGCACCGTCGGGCCGGATTATCGCCCCCGCGCCGCCCCGCCGGCTGCCGAGGGCCGTTTCGTCACCCCGGTCGCCGGGGCCGACGCGGCGGCGGCGCTGCCCGACGATTGGTGGCGGCTCTATCGCGATCCCGTGCTCGACCGGCTGGTCGCGCGTGCGCTGACCGCCAACACCGATCTGCGCGTCGCCGCCGCCAATCTGGCGCGCGCGCAGGCGGTGTTGAGCGAATATCGCGCCAATCGCTTGCCGACCACCAATGTCTCGGCCGGCACCAGCTATGGCGACGCGCAACCGGGCATGGCGGCGCGCGATACACCGCAGGGCGCAGTCAACGCGGGGTTCGCCGCGGCGTGGGAGGTCGATCTGTTCGGCCGGGTGCGCCGCGCGATCGAGGCGGCGCGCGCCGATGCCGATGCGGTGGCCGCGGCGCGCGACGCGGTGCGGGTGGCGGTCGCCGCCGAAACCGCGCGCTCCTATGTCGATGCCTGCGCTTATGCCGATGCCGCGGCGGTGGCGCGACAGTCCCTCGGCATCGCCGAGGACAATCTGCGCCTCGTCACGCTCCGCCAGCAGGCCGGATCGGCCGCGCGGCTCAATGTCGAGCAGGCCGCCGCCGACGTCGCCTCTGCCAAAGCGCAGGTCGCGCCGCTCAATGGCCGGCGCGAGGCGGCGCTGTTCGAGCTTGCCGCGCTGATCGGCGAAACCCCGGCCGGGGTGCCGCACGAGGCGGCGGCGTGCCAAGCGGCCCCCGCCCCGATCGCGATGCTGCCGATCGGCGACGGTGCCGGGCTGCTGCGTCGTCGCCCCGACCTGCGCGAAGCCGAGCGCCGGCTCGCCGCCGATAATGCGCGGATCGGAGTGGCGACCGCCGATCTCTATCCGCGGATCAGCCTCGGCGGATCGGCGGGTTTCCTCCACAATCAGGATGTCTCGGGCGGCCAGTCCTTCTCCTTCTCGTTCGGGCCGTTGCTCTCCTGGTCCTTCCCCAACATCAGCGTCGCGCGCGCGCGCATCCGCCAGGCCAGGGCGCAAGGCGACGCGTCGCTCGCCACGTTCGACGGCAAGGTGCTGACCGCGCTCAAGGAGGTCGAACAGGCGCTCGCCGCCTATCGCGCCGAGGGGGTGCGGCGCGCGGCGCTGCTCGACGGCGTGGGCCGCGCGCAGGCCGCGTTCGACCTAGCCGATGCGCGCTATCGTGCCGGATCGAGCTCATATCTCGATCTGCTGGTCGCGCAGCGCACGCTGATCGGCGCCCGCGCGACGCTGGCGGATTCGACCCAGAAGCTGGGGTCGACCCGGATCGATCTGTTCAAGGCATTGGGCGGCGGGTGGCAGACCGCGCAATGACAGATCGATCCGGGCCGCGCCGCTGGAGCGATGTCGCGGCAGGCGGAGCCCCCTGCCGACTCGGCAATCGGATCGATGACTGCGCTAGAGGCGCTTCGTTGCCAGCGTCGCGATGAAGGTCGGCAGGAACCGGTCCATCACGAAGCGGGCGACGGGCTGGTCGTGAGAAAGCCGTCGATGCCGAACCCGGCCTCGATCTGCCCGCCGATCTGGTCGGCGAGGCTGTGGCCGAACACCAATGCCTCCCCGCGCGCGATCTTCGCGGCGCGATATGGCAAACGATGGACGTGGATAATCCTGTGCCGCCGGCGCGGCAAGCGCGGCGCGATGGAATCCGCAATCGCCGGACGGGCAATCGATAGATTCGGCGCGATTACAGGACCATGTGCAGGTCACTCCGCGACTGACGGCGCGATTACCGGTCCGCGCCGGGGATAGCAAGAAGCGCTGGCCTCGACGCCGCAACGGGAGGATAAACGCAGCGAACCGAGGGAGAGGATCGATGACCCGCCTGCTCGCGCTGCTCTGCGCCCTGCTCGCCGCGTCGCCCGCCGCCGCCGGCACCCGCGCGACCTATAGTGGCCACGCCGACCCCAAGGAGCTGGTGGTCGAGATCGCCGACGACGGGGCGGCGGCGCGCGTCTCGGCGCCGGGGCGCGACGATTACGGGCTGATGCTCGGCGATCAATTCTATCTGGTGAAGCCGCGCGACGGAAAGCCGCAGGTCGCCCGCGTCGCCGATGTCGCGGCGGCGCTCGATCGGGTGATGCCGCCGATCTTCAAGAATCTGTTCGGCGCGATGGGCGGCGCGATCAAGGCCAGCCCGCTCGACGCGGTGCGCGGCGGATCGAAAACCGTCGCGGGGGTGCCGGGCGAAATCTGGCTGGTCAAGGGACTCGACGACGAAAAGCCCGATGCCGCGACCGAGGTGGTCGTTTCGCACGATCCCGCGCTGGCGCCGGTCGGCCGCGCGCTGGCGGCGTTCCTCGAAAGCGGCATGGTGATGATGCGCCCGCTGATCGGCAACGGCGCGGCGGAAATGGTGCAGCAGAACCGGCAATTGTTCGCGCTGGGGACGCCGATCGCCTCGGCCGATCGCTTCACGCTCACCAAAATGGAGACCGTCGACGAGCCCGCCGCGCGCTTCGTCCTCCCCGCCCGACCCGCGACGGTCGATGCTTTGGTCGCCGAGATGAAGGTCACCCCGGCAAAATGACGCGAGCCGGCGGCGATTGAACTGCCGCGCGCCGCATGCCATAGCCCCGCGCCCTTCGGCCGGGCGGCCGTCCACCCAAGCGCCGGGAGCACGACATGGCAGGCAAAGACACGCCCACCGCGCTCGGGCTCGATTTCGGCACGACCAACACCGTCGTCGCGCTGGCCGACGGCAATGGCAGCTCGGACCTCGTCGAATTTTCGAGTCCCGGCGGTGGCGCCGACGCGGTGTTCCGCTCCGCCTTATGCTTCTGGGAAGACGAGAAGGGCTGGAACGGCATCGCGCATGAGGCAGGGCCATGGGCGATCGAGGAATATCTGCAATCCTCGCTCGACAGCCGCTTCGTCCAATCGTTCAAGAGCGTCGCGGCCAGCCCGTTGTTCGAGCGCGCGTTGATCTTCAACCGCCCGTTCCGCTTCGAGGATCTCGGGCGATTGTTCCTCCAGAAACTGGTCAAACACGCCGGCGGGCGGCTCGACCAACGCCCGCGCCGCGTGATCGTCGGGCGCCCGGTCGAATATGCCGGCGCGCGTCCCGACGCCGCGCTCGCCCGGCAGCGCTACGACCTGATGCTCGAGGCGTTCGGCGTCGAGCTGCACTATGTCTATGAGCCGCTCGGCGCGGCGCACAGCTATGCGACCCGGCTGACCCGCCCGGCGACGATCCTGGTCGCCGATTTCGGCGGCGGGACGACCGATTTCTCGATCGTGCGCGTCGCGGCGGCGGGCGCCGCGCAACGCTGCGTCCCGCTCGCCTCGGCCGGGGTCGGCATCGCGGGCGACCGGTTCGACCAGCGCATCGTCAGCCAGCTTATCCTGCCGCTGCTCGGCAAGGGCGGCAGCTATCGCTCGTTCGGCAAGTTGCTCGAAATCCCCGGCGGCTATTTCGCCGACTTCGCCGACTGGTCGCGGCTCGCGATGATGCGCAACCGCCGCACGCTCGACGAGCTGCGCCGGTTGCAGCGCGACGCGGTCGATCCCGCGCCGATCGGGCGGATGATCGCGCTGATCGAGCATGAACAGGGCTTCCCGCTGTACGATGCGGTCGGCCGGCTCAAGCGCGAGCTGTCGAGCGCGCCGCACGCCGAATTCCGCTTCAGCAGCGAGGGCGTGGAGATCGCCGCCGAGGTGCGCCGCGACGCGTTCGAACAATGGATCGCCGCCGATCTGCGCCGGATCGAGGCGGCGATGGACCAGGCGCTCGCCCGCGCCGCGCTGCCGGCGGACAGGATCGACCGCGTCTTCCTGACCGGCGGTTCGTCGCTGATCCCCGCGATCCGCGCGATCTTCACCCGCCGCTTCGGCGACGAACGTATCGCCTCCGGCGGCGAGCTGACCTCGATCGCGCACGGCCTCGCGCTGATCGGCGAGGCGGAGAATCTCGATCAATGGGTGGTGTGACGCCTCACGCCCCCCACGCTTCGCGATAGAGCCGCATCAGATTGCCGCCGAGCAGCTTTTCGATGCGTGCCGCCGGCCAGCCGCGCGCCGCCAGATCGTCCGCGAGCATACGGAACCGCATGTTGCTGTCATAATCGGCGACGATGTTGAAAACGTCAGGCCCCTCGCCCGGCGCGGCGATGCCCTTGCGCACGCGTTCCTCGTAGAATTTGCGCTGCGCGGCGCGCGCGGCATCATCGATCACGGTCTTGAAGATCATCCCGTCGGTGCCGATCGCGATATGGTCCTCGCCGCATACCTGGAGCGCATGCTCGAAATGCCGGAGCAGATCCTCGCGGGTCGGTTTGCTGTTCGCCGCGAGGAACGGCATGTAATAGATTCCGAACACCCCGCCCTTGTCGGCAAGCGCCTTCATCTCCGCGTCCGGGATGTTGCGCGGATTGTCGTTGAGCGCGCGACACCCCGAATGGCTGATGATCGGCGGACGCTTGGCATGCGCGATCGCTTCCGCGACGGTGCGTTGCCCGCCGTGCGACAGATCGAGCAGGATCCTGTGCGCCTCGATCGCCTCGATCGTCCGCCGGCCGAGATCCGAAAGCCCCGCATTGGCGGCCTCCAGCGACCCGTCGCCGGACAGGTTGCGCTTGTTATAGGTAAGCTGGATGATCCGCACCCCGAGCCCGTGATAGAGCTCGATCCGGCTGAGATCGGCGCCGATCGCGCTGGTATCCTGAAAGCCGTAGAACAATGCGACCTTGCCCGCCGCCTTGGCGGCGCGAATGTCCGCTGCGCTGGTCGCGCGGCAGAACATGTCGGTATTGTCGGTGATCGCCTGCTCGAGCGAGGAGATATTGCGCAGCGTCTTCTCGGCGACATCGGGATCGTTGCCGACCTCGTTGACGGTGCAATGGATCGCGGTGACCCCCGATTGTTTCAACTCCGCCCAGGCGCGCGGGCTGAACCGCGGGTCGCCTTCCTTGCCATAGGGATCGGCAAGCCCGCCGAGCCCGTCGATGACGATCGCCTTGTCATAGTCGCGATCGGCATATCGCCCCGGCACCGCGGCCGCGAGGCGGGAAAGCGCCGGAAGCGCAAGCATGCCGCCCATCAATGCGCGCTTCGACAGATGCATGTGACTTTTCCTCCCGTTGAACGCCCGAACGCTAGACCAATTGCGGGTTGCGAACATCCGCAAACTATCTCGCGGTTACATCGCAAGAATCGGGGTGGATCGTGCGGCCGCTGGCGGCAGGATCGCGGCATGCCCACATCCGTCGTCATGACCCCGATGCCGCGCCTTCGTTCGATCGGATCGCCCCACCGTGGCTGATCTGTTCGACGCCTTGCCCCCGGTCGAGCCGTCGCGCGTCGCGATGGCCGAGGGCGCGATGCTGCTGCGCGGCTTCGCGCTGCCGTTCGAGGCCGAATTGCTCCCCGCGATCGAGGCGATCGCCGCTGCCGCGCCCTTCCGCCATCTGGTGACCCCGGGCGGTCATCGCATGTCGGTCGCGACGACCAGTTGCGGCGCGACGGGCTGGGTGACCGATCGATCGGGCTATCGTTACGACGCGTTCGATCCGGCGACGGGCCGGCGCTGGCCGGCGATGCCCGCATCCTTCGCCGACCTCGCGGCGCAGGCGGCCGCGGCGGCGGGTTATCCGGCTTTCCGCCCCGACGCCTGCCTGATCAACCTGTATCTGCCCGGCGCGCGGCTGTCGCTCCACCAGGATCGCAACGAGCGCGATTTCGCGCAGCCGATCGTCTCGGTCTCGCTCGGGCTCCCCGCGGTGTTCCAGTTCGGCGGCGAGCAGCGCGGCGATCCCGCGCAACGCTTCGCGCTGCGCCACGGCGACGTCGCGGTGTGGGGCGGCGCGGCGCGGCTGCGCTTCCACGGCGTCCTGCCGTTGAAGGACGGCGATCACCCGCGGCTCGGCGGGCGGCGGATCAACCTAACCTTTCGGAAAGCGCGGTGACGTCGGCGACGTCGCCGCAATGTCGCGCAGCCGCCGCACGGTGACCGCGAGCGTCGGCGGCGCCAGCAAAGCGAAACTCGCCAGCCGGAAGAAATCGGGCTTCGTCCACGCCGACGATCCGAGGATCAGCCAGTCGAGCGCATAGCCCGCCGCGAGCACCAGTAGCGCGGCCAGCAGGAACCAGTGGAATTCGTCGCGCGAGGCGCGCCCGGCAAAGCGCGCATAGCGAAAGAACGGCCGCGTCGCATGCGCGACGATCGCCAGCCAGCGCTCCTCCGCTTCGGCGGTCATTCGCACGGATACCAGCGGCCATCGCTCGCGCGATAGCTGTCGCTGCGCTCGTCGTAATTGCCGTAGCGCGCGACGCAGTAACGCTGGCGTTCGCGCTTTTCCTTGTCCTTCTTGCCGCTGCTGGTGAGCGCCGCGACCAGCCCGCCGACGACGAGCACCCCGACCGCGCCCGCCACCGCGCCCTTGGCGACATCGTTCTTATGCCGGTCATGCTCGCGCCGGGCGCGCTCTTCGTCACGGCGACGGCGCTCGTCGTCGCGCTCGTGGCGCTCGTGGCGGCACCAGCGCGAATCGCGATTCTCGTAGCGGCTGCAGTCGCGCGACCAGCCGTCGTCGCCCCAGCCGCGCCGATCCTGCGCATAAGCGGCGCCGTCGACGACGATCACGCCCGACAGATAGGCCATTATCGAAACCGAAAGGCACATCTTGCGGAATCCGGGAACGACCATGTTCATCGATCTCACCATCCGATGCTGTGAAAGACCCACTCGTCCGCCGGCGCTGTCCCCCGGCGATCATGAGCAAAGACGGAGCCGGCGATCGATCACCTCAATCGCCGGCAAGTTTGATGCGTCCCGCCGCTGGAGTTGTCTGGGGGGGCGGCGGGACGCATCGGGCACTCAGAACTTCTGCCTGAGGCCAACCAGGAAAGAGGTCGATGTCGCGCGCGGCTTGTAATCGTGATCGAGCGACTTGCCCGCGATATTGGGCATCGTGCCGTCGATGGTCAGCCCGGTGACCTTCGAATAGCGCGCGCCGACTTCGAGCACGGTCGCCGGCGACACCGCGAAACCGACGCCCGCATCGAGATGCCAGCGGAAGCCCCAGTCGCTGCCCTTCATCGTGCTGCCGATCCCCGCGGTCGGCGTCTCGGCGCTGATCCGCGCGAGCCGCGCCGTGGTGCGCGCCGCGCCGATGCCGCCGCCGACATAAGGCGAGAACCCGCCGCCCATATTGAGGTCGTAATAAGCCGCCACGCCGAGGTTCAGCGTCTTGAGACGCCCGCTCGCTGCCATCTGCTTGCTGGCGAGCCGATCGAGATTGGCGCCCGCGCTGTCGTAGCCGACGGTGCCTTCGACGCGAAGCCCGCCGAGCTGATAGCCGAGCCCGATCTCGCCGACGAGGCCGGTCTTGAAATCGGCATCCTTGGGGAAGGTCGACGGCGCGGTGGCGTCCCCGCCCTTCATGTGCAGATCCGCATCGAGCTGCGGCCCGGCACGGAGCACGGCATAAGTGCCCCCCGCAGCCTGCGCCGCCGCAGCGGTGGGAAGCGCCGCGGCAAAGGCGCAGGCCAGGACGGCGGCCGCGCCGGTGATGCCGGGAATCGAGCGAGAAAACATAATCTTGTCCTTGCAATGCGATTGGCGCAGCCCGTTCGTTGCCGGTCTGCGAGGCTTGAGACGGCGCCGCGACGAAACCACCTCAAAGAAAATTTTGCGTGCCGGCGACCCGGGCGCCGCGGCGCGCAAGCTGGGGTCAAAAAGATGTGAGGCGCGCGCGCGTCCGCTCCGTCTTTCCTCGAAGCCGTGCGGAATCGACAGCCGCACGGCGGCGCCGTACGGCTGGCTTTGCGAGGGACATCAGCTTGATCCGATGAACGAATCCAATCTGCTATTGTCCACGTTCATGCAGCGCAGAGCGAGCCTGTTACGCTATTTCGCGGCGCGCGTCGGCGAGGCTGAGGCCGAGGATCTGGTGCAGGAAACCTGGCTTCGCGTGGCATCCCAGCCCGTCGTCGGCGAGGTCCGCAATCCCGCCGCCTATCTCTATCGGCTGTGCGGCAACGTCATGCTCGATCGGCTGCGACAGGAGCGCAGCCGCGCCGCGCGCGATGCCGAATGGCGCCGGGTGAACCGCACCCTCGTCGCCAACGGCGAGGAGGTGTGCGAGGACGTGCCCGCCGACAACGCGCTGATCGCGCGCGATCGGCTGCGCCGCATCCGCGCCGCGCTCGACGATCTGCCCGCGCCGGTGCGGCAGACGTTTCGCCTGCACAAATTCGAGGGGCTCTCGCACAGCGAGGTCGCCGCCGAGCTCGGCGTTTCGCGCAGCCTCGTCGAGAAACATATGATGCGCGCGCTCAAGCATCTGATCGCGAGGGTCGGGCGATGAGCGCGGGCCGTGTCGATTTTCATTGCGGTGGGGGCCGCCGGGCTTCGTCATCGGGGCTGGCTGGGTCGTCCTTCGGAAAGCAACTATCATGACCCCAACGGTTTATAGCGACGCGATGCGTGACGAGGCGGTCGCCTGGTTCGTCCGGCTGCAGGAATGCGACGACGAGACGGTGTGGCTCGAACATCAGGACTGGCTGGAGGCGGATCCAGCGCATGCGGCGGCTTATTCGGCGGTCGAGCGCCTCTGGATCGAGAGCGACGATCTGCCGCAGCTCGAGGCGGCCGAGCCCGCCGCCGAGGTGATCGAGCTAAGCGCGCGGCGCGCGGCGCGGTTCGGCCGATATCGCTATTGGCTGCCGGCCGCGGCCGCCGCGGCGATGGTCGGCGCGGTCTCGCTGCAGTTCGAGCGCGGATCGGGCGAAACCTATCGCACCGGGGCGGACGCGACGCGGGTCGTCGCGCTGGCGGACGGGTCGCGGATCGTGCTCAACCGTAATACCGAGGTCACCGTCCATCTCGCGCGCAACCGCCGCGCGGCCGAGCTCGCGTCGGGCGAGGCGGCGTTCGATATCCGGCACGAGGCGGATCGCCCGTTCGTCGTCGCCGCCGGCGGGCGCGAGATCCGCGTGCTGGGCACCGAATTCGACGTGCTGAACGACGCCGGCGCCTTCGGCGTCACGGTGCGCCGCGGGCTCGTCGCGGTATCCGGCACGGGCGGCACCGCGGCGGCGCGGCTCCCCGCCGGCACCGCGCTGCTCCGCCCGCCGGGCGCGAGATCGGACACCGTCTCGCGCGCCAACCCCGACGACGCCTTCGCCTGGACCCACGGGCAGCTCGTCTACGCCGATCGACCGCTCGACGCGGTTGCCCGCGATCTGGCGCGCTACGGCGGCGGGACGGTCAGCGTCGACCCCGCGCTGCGTGACATCCGCGTCACCGGGGTGATCCGCATCGGCGATCCCGCGACGCTCGATCGCCAGCTCGAACAATTGCTCCCGATCCGGATCGAGCGGCACAACGGCCAGCGCGCGATCGTACCGGCACGCCATTAGCCCCCGGGCGGGCGCCGCGCGCTTTTCGGCTCGACCCGCGCAGAATGTCACGCCACCTGTCGCTATCCGCCTCACTTTTTTGGGAATGAACGAATCCACGTGTCACGGCTTGTCGCGGGCCCCCTTCTCCTCGCTGCCGTTTCGGGCGTCGCGACGCCGGCCGGGGCTGCCGAGCGCGGCGGCGTCGCGCTGAACATTCCCGCGGGCCGACTGGTCGACGCGATCGTCGCGATCGGGCGGCAGGGCGGGGTGAATGTCGCGACGACGGTCTCCGGGCTCGGCGCGATGCGCACCAAGGGCGTCAAGGGCCGGCTGACGATCGAGGCCGCATTCGCGCGGCTGCTCGCCGACACCGGGCTGGTCGCGGTGCGGATCGGGCCCGATGCGTTCAGGATCGAGCGCGCCGCGCCGCCGCGCCCGCGCCAGCCGCCGCCCGCCCCCAGCCGGCCCGTCCCCCCGCCGCTCGTATCGCCCTCGCTCGTCGCCGAGCCGGCGCCCGATGTCATCGTCACCGCGGGCAAGCAGCGCAGCCCGCTCGAGCTCTATCCCGGCGCGGCGGCGGTGGTGTGGTTCGATACCCCCGCGCTGCGCAACGCCGGCGCGCGCGGCACCGCCGCGCTGGTCGACGAGCTGCCGGTGCTGACCTCGACCAGCCTCGGCCCCGGCCGCGAGAAGCTGTTTCTGCGCGGGATCGCCGACAGCAGCTTCTCGGGCTCCAGCCAGGCGACGGTGGGGCAATATCTCGGCGAGGTGCAGCTCAACTATAACGCCCCCGATCCCGATCTCAGCCTCTACGATATGGAGCGGGTCGAGATCCTCGAAGGGCCGCAGGGCACGCTCTACGGCGCGGGGTCGCTCGGCGGGGTGGCGCGGCTCATCCCGCATCAGCCCAAGCCCGGCGTCTGGGAAGGCAGCGTCCAGGCCGCGCTCGGCGCGACGTGGCACGGCGGGGTAGGCAGCGACGTCGCGGGGGTGCTCAACATCCCGCTGTGGCAGGGGGCGGCGGTGCGCCTGCTCGGCTATGGCAGCCGCTCGCCCGGCTATATCGACGACGTCCAGCGCGGGCTCAACGACGTCAACGACACGCGCAAGTTCGGCGCGCGCGGCGCGTTCCGGTTCGAGCCGGGGGATCATTGGTCGGTCGAGGTCGGCGGCGCCTTCCAGTCGATCCGCAACAACGACGCGCAATATACCGAGGCGACCGGCCGCCCGCTGTCGCGCGCCACCCCAATCGCCGAGCCGTCCGAAAGCCGCTTCTATCTCGCCCATATCACCGTCCGCAAATTGTGGGACGACGGCAAGGAACTGGTCAGCTCGGTCGCGCTGGTGCACAACCAACAGGCGACGATCTACGACGCGAGCAAGCCGACCGGGATTCCCGCCACCGCGGCTTATTCGCTCAACGACGCGCTGCTGCTGACGAGCGAGACGCGGCTCTCGCGGCTGCTGCCCGACGGGACCGGCTGGGTGGTGGGCGCGCATGTCACCGCGAGCGACGATCAGATGCTCTATCTGATCGGCGACGACGATACGCTGGCGTTCCTGCGCGGGGTGCGCAGCTATGTGCTCGATTCCGCCTTGTTCGGGCAGACCACCGTCGAGATCGCGCCGCGGCTGCAGCTCACGGTCGGTGGGCGGCTGTCGGCGATCCGGCTGCGCGGGTTTCAGATCCTGCCGACCCGCGACGAGCTCAAGCTCGATTTCGTGACCAACGATCGCGATACCGTCGTCTTCGCCCCCGGCGCGGCGATGACGTGGCGGGCGAACGACGCGTTTATCGGCTACATCCGCTACCAACGCGGCTACCGCGTCGGCGGCTATGCCGTGGTGCCGTTCGGCGAGGGGGGCAATGTGGGGGTGACCGCGTTCCGCCCCGATACGCTCGACGTGATCGAGGGGGGCGTGCGGTTCGGCACCCAGACCAGCAAATTGACCGGCAGCATCGGCGTGTCGACCGCGCGGTGGCGCAACATCCAGGCCGATCTTACCGGCCCGGACGGCCCGTTCACCGCCAATGTCGGCGACGGGCATGTCAACGGGCTCGAGCTGACCGCGAACTGGCAGGCGCGCGCCGGCATCAATCTTTCCGGCAGCATGTTCCTCGCCGACAGCGACCTCGACCGGCCGGCGCGCGACACCGTGATGCGATGCCGGCAGAGTCTGCCCAACGTCCCCGCGGTCACCGCACGGATCGGCGCCGATTATCGCAAGGTCTTCCCTTCGGGGCGGACGCTGACGCTCGGCCTCGGCGCGCGCTACGTCGGTCGGTCCTGGGTCGGCGTGGGGCCGCGGCTCCGCGTGCCGCAGGGCAATTACGTCCAGACCAACGCGCTCGCCGAATATCGCTTCGGGCGCTACAAAGTGTTCGTCGACATGCGGAATCTGTTCGACAGCAAGGGCAACCGTTTTTCGGTCGGCAATTTGCTCCAGACCGGCAATCTCGGCCAGCGCACCCCGCTCGAGCCGCGCAGCGTGCGGATCGGCATCGCCGCCGGTTTCTGATCCCTCGATGCGCCGCCACTGTCGCATAAGTCCTTAATCTGTAAGGAATGCAGGTTGCATTCGCCTCATGTCGAAATCATCGTTGCGACGGCTTGACCGATAGCGCTTTTCCGGCGCTGGCCCCCCTCGGTCCTGCCGGTAAAGAGACCGGCCGGGTGGACCCTTCCCGGCCGGCTCATTACCGGGGTCTCGCCGATCAGTTCGCCCGCCGGCCACGATCGAAATAGGTGGTCGGGGATACCCCCAATGCGCGGCGGAACATCGCGGCAAAGGCGCTCGGGCTGTCATAGCCATGTTCGATCGCCACCTCGAGCACCGAGGCGCCCGCCGCCAGCCGCGGCAGGCTGAGCAGCAGCCGCATCCGCCGCAGCCACTCGCCGACGCTCATCCCCAGCTCGCGATGGAACATCCGCGCGAGCGTCCGCCCGCTGACGTGGCATTCCGCCCCGAGTTGCTCGAGCGTCGCGGGCGCCCCCGGATCCGCGATCAGCCGCGCGCACAGCCGCGCGAGCCGCGGATCGCGCGGCATCGGCACGTGCAGATGGAGGCGCGGCGCCGCCGCGATCTCGTCGAGGATCAGCGCCATCACCCGCGCGTCGCGGCCGTCCGGCGCATAATCGAGCGGGATCGACGTCGCCGCGACGATCGCCTCGCGCAGAAACGGCGAGACCTCCATCACCTCGCACCCGCGCGGCAGCCCGGCGCGCGCGTCGTCGCGCACGAACACCGTGCGCATACTGACATGACCGGCGATGCGGATCGCATGTTCCTCGTCGGGCGGCATCCACACCGCGCGACCGGGCGGCACCACCCAGCTTCCCACGCCGCTGCTCACCGTCATCACCCCTGAGACCGTGTGGATGAGCTGCGCGCGCGGATGGCGATGCGGCGCGATATAGTCGCCGTCGGGATGATCGCTCGCCAGCGCCGCCACCGGGCGCGGCGCGCGCTCGCAATCTTCATAGCTGCGCATTTTGTCCATCTTGCGACGATGATTGTCATTCCTGAGCGAGAAGGACAAGCGATCGCGCTCTAAGGCTCACGGCCCCGCCAGCCAGGAAGCGCCGTGAACCGATCGTTCCGCACCCTTTGTCCGCCCCTTCTCGCCGCCTCGGCGCTCGCCGGCTGCGCCGCGGCGCCGTCGCAGCCGCCCCGCCCGACGATCGCGGCGTCGCCGACGCTGACCGACGCGGCCGTGACGACCCCCGCGGCGACGGCGGCGCAATGGTGGAAATTGTTCGACGAACCGGCGCTCGACGCGCTGGTCGAGGAGGCTTTGACCAGCAATCGCGACCTGCGTGTCGCCGCCGCGCGGCTGTTGCAGGCGCGCGCAAGCCTGAGCGAAGCGCGCGGCGCGCGGATACCGGCGAGCAATGTGTCGGCCGACGCCGGCGCGGGCAGCAAGCTGGAGGACCAGATCGCCGCGGTCGCGGCGGGAAGCGATCATATCCGAACCGGATCGCGCTTCGGGCTCGGCGCCGAGGTCAGCTGGGAGGTCGATCTGTTCGGGCGGATCGGCGCGACGATCGGCGCCGCGCGCGCCGATATGCGCGCGACCGCCGCGACGCAGGACGGGGTGCGCGTCGCGATCGCGGCGGGCGTGGCGGAAAGCTGGGTGACGGCCTGCGGCGTCGCGCGCCAGGCCGATATCGCGCGCCGGTCGCTCGCGCTCGCGCGGCGGGACCGCGATCTCGCCGAGCGGCTGCGCGCGGCGGGCCTCGGCACCGCCGCCGACGTGCTGCAGGCCGAGGCGCTCGCCGCGCAGGCCGAGGCGGCGCTTCCCCCGCTGGACGAC
This sequence comes from Sphingomonas lycopersici, assembly GCF_026130605.1. Taxonomy (GTDB): domain Bacteria; phylum Pseudomonadota; class Alphaproteobacteria; order Sphingomonadales; family Sphingomonadaceae; genus Sphingomonas; species Sphingomonas lycopersici. The sequence continues at coordinate 473,255 of NZ_JANFAU010000001.1, forward strand.
GCGCGCCACCGCGCGCTGACCGATCTCGCGGTGCTCACCGGGCATGTGCCGACCGAGCTGCCGGCCGCCGCCGCCGAGTGTCGCGCGATCCCCCGGCTCACCGCGCCGATCCCGGTCGGCGACCCGGCCGCACTGCTGCGGCGGCGCCCCGATCTGCGCGCCGCCGAACAGGCGCTGGCCGCGAGCACCGCGCGGATTGGGATCGCGGTCGCCGATCTCTATCCGCGCATTTCGCTCGGCGCGATGGCGGGTTCCTCCTCCCCTTCGGTCGAGGGGCTCGGCGCGCGGCAGAATTTCGTCTGGCGCGCGGGGCCGCTGCTGTCGTGGAGCTTTCCCAATCTGAGCGCCGCCCGCGCGCGGATCCGCCGCGCGCGCGCCGGCGAGGTCGCCGCGCTGGCGGCGTTCGACGCCGCGATCCTCACCGCGCTCAAGGAGGTGAACCAGGCCGCCGCCGGCTATGCCGCGCTGCTCGATCGCACCGCACGGCTGCGCATCGCCGCCGATCGCACCGCGCGCGCCGCGATGCTCGTCCGCGCGCGGCGCAAGGCAGGGAGCGCCACCGCGCTCGAGGTGCTCGACGCCGACCGTTCGGAGATCGCCGCGCAGGCGACGCTGGCCGAGGCCGATACGCAGGTCGCGGTCGCGCAGGTCGCGTTGTTCAAGACGCTGGGCGGCGGCTGGGAACAGGCCCCCGCCGTCACCCTCCCCCATCCCGAAAGACCCAGCAGCGCCGCCGCCGCGGTGCCCCCTGCCGAGTAATCCCGCCATGACCGCTACCCTTGTTTCCGACACCCGATCCCCGCGCGCGCGACGCCGGATGCTGCTCGCGGGCGGCGCATTGCTGCTGCTCGCCGCGCTCGGGTTCGCGCTTCGCTGGTGGACCAGCGGGCGCTTCATGATCGAGACCGACAATGCCTATGTCCGCGCCGATGTCGTCGCGGTCGCGCCGCGCGTCGCGGGCACGATCGTCGCCGTGGCGGTCGCCGACAATCAGCGGGTGCGCGCGGGCGACCTGCTCGCGCGGATCGACGATCGCGACTATCGCATCCGGGTCGCCGACGCCGAGGGCGCGGTCGCGGCGGCGCGCGCCGATCTCGCCGCGGCGGCCGCACGCGTCGCCAATCTCGATGCGCGATCGGCGCAGCAGCGCAGCGCGATCGCGCAGGATGCGGCGGCGGTGTCGGCGCGCGCGGCGGACGCCGACCTCGCGACGCTCGCCTATCGCCGCCAGGCCGATCTCGCGCGCCAGCAGATCACCAGCGACCAGATGCTCGAAACCGCCGCGGCCGATGCGCACCGGACGCGCGCGGGCCTGACCGAGGCGCGCGCCAAGCTCGCCACGTCGCGCGACGCGCTGCCCGTGCTGGCGAGCGAACGGCGCGGCGCCACCGCCGATCTCGACAAGGCACAAGCTGCGCTGCGCCGCGCCGAGGCCGCGCTCGCCGCCGCGCGGCTCGATCTCGATCGCACCGCGATCCGCGCGCCGATCGCCGGACTCGTCGGGCAGCGCAGCGTGCGCGCCGGCCAATATGCCGATGTGGGCACCCCGCTGATGGCATTGGTGCCGGGCACCTCTTACGTCGTCGCCAATTACAAGGAGACCCAGATCGCGCGCGTCCGCCCCGGCCAGCCGGTCCGGATCGTCGTCGATGCGTTCGGCGGCGCAGAGATCGCCGGGCATGTCGACAGTTTCGCCCCCGCCTCGGGCGCGCAATTCGCCTTGCTGCCGCCCGACAATGCCACCGGCAATTTCACCAAGATCGTCCAGCGCATGCCGTTGCGCATCCGCGTCGATCCCGGCCAGCCGCAAGCGAGCGCGCTGCGCCCCGGCATGTCGGTGGAGGCGATCGTCGACACGCGCGGTGCGCGCCGATGACCGCGCAGGCGGCGACCGGGGCCGACCCCGATCACGTCTCGCTCCGCGCCTGGGTCGCGGTGCTGGGGGGCGTGGTCGGCTGTTTCATGGCCGGGATGAACGTCCATGTCACCAATGCCTCGCTGCCCGATGTCCGCGGGTCGCTCGGCGCGTCGTTCGAGGAAGGATCGTGGATCACCACCGCCTATCTGGTGGCGGAGATCATCATCATCCCGATGACCGGCTGGCTGGTATCGGTCTTTTCCACCCGGCGGGTGCTGATGGTCGGCACCGGCGGGTTCGTGCTCTTCTCGATCGCCTGCTCGCTCGCCCCCGATATCAACACGATGATCGTCGCGCGCGCGCTGCAGGGGGCGTTCGGCGGGGTGCTGATCCCCTTGTCGTTCCAGATCATCGTCACCGAATTGCCGCCGTCGAAACACCCGTTCGGGATGGCGCTGTTCGCGGTCGCCAACAATGTCGCGCAGGCCGCCGGCCCGTCACTCGGCGGCTGGCTGACCGACGCCTATAGCTGGCGCTGGATCTTCTATCTCCAGGTGCCGCCCGGGCTGCTGCTGCTCGCCGCGATCGGCTGGGCGACCCCGCGCAGCCCCTTGTCGCTCGACAAATTGCGCGGCGGCGACTGGGGCGGGATCGTCGCGATGGCGGTCGGGCTTTCGGCGTTGCAGATCGTGCTCGAGGAGGGCGGGCGCAAGGATTGGTTCGCCTCCGGCTATATCGTCGCGATGAGCGCGGTCGCGGCGCTGTTCCTGATCGCCTTCACCGCGATCGAGCTGCGCCGCCGCGACCCGCTGATCAACCTGAGGCTGCTCGCGCGCTACAATTTCGGGCTCGCCAGCCTGATGCAATTCACCTTCGGCGCGATCGTCTTCGGGGTGGTCTTTCTGGTGCCCAATTATTTCGCCGAGGCGCACGGCTATAGCGCCGCGCAGATCGGCGTGACGATGATCCCCTACGGGCTGATCCAGCTCGTCATGTCCTTCGCCACGCCGCGGCTGATGAAATGGACCAGCGTCAGGACGATCATCATCCTCGGTTTCGTCATCATGGCGGCGGGATGCATGATGAACATCCACCTCGACGGCGACGCCGCGGCCAACGTCATCGTCCCCTCGCTGGTGGTGCGCGGCATCGGCCAGTCGTTCATCGTCGTCGCGCTCGGGGTGATGGCGGTCGACGGGCTGGAGAAATCGGAGGTCGGCTCGGCCTCCGGATTGTTCTCGACCGTCCGCAACGTCGGCGGTGCGATCGGCATCGCCGGGGCGGGGCAGTTCGTCGTCGAGCGCGAAAAGCTCCACGCCGCGCGGATCGGCGAGGCAGTGAGCCCCTATTCGCCCGAATTCCACGAACGCATGATCGCATTGGTCCGCAGCTTCGCACATCAGCAGATCGATCGCGTCAGCGCGCTTCACGCCTTCCAGACCGCGGGATTGCGCCAGCGCGCTTTGGGGCTGATCGACCGTATCGTCCACCACGAGGCGCTGCTGCTCGCCTATAGCGACGCCTTCCTCGTCGCAGGGGTGGCGATGCTGGCCTGCGCGAGCGGCGGCTTCCTCCTCAAGCGCAAGGCGGGATAGCGACCGTATCGGTCTATCGGCCAATACAGTCGGACGATTTCGTACCGATCTGTTCCTGTTTCCCGCCTCGCCGCCGCTTTATCCGCCGCCGACGAAAGCGAGGATCTATGGAAAGAACCACCGCCGGTTGGGGCAGCGGGCTGCTGGGCGTGATCATCTTCAGCGGGTCGCTGCCGGCGACGCGCGTCGCGGTGCTGGATTTCACGCCGTTGTTCGTCACCTCGGCGCGCGCGGTGATCGCCGCATTGCTCGGCGCGACCTTCCTCCTCGCGCTGCGCCAGCGCCGCCCGGCGCGCGGCGACCTGATCCCGCTCGCGATCGTCGCGATCGGGGTGGTCGTCGGCTTTCCGCTGCTCACCGGCGTCGCGCTCCGCCATATCACCGCGGCGCATTCGGTCGTCTTCGTCGGGCTGCTCCCGCTCGCCACCGCGATCTTCGCGGTGCTGCGCGGCGGCGAGCGACCCAAACCCGCCTTCTGGATCTTCTCGATCGCGGGCGCCGCGGCGGTGACGGGGTTCGCGCTCTACAATGGCGGCGGCGGATCGCTGACCGGCGACCTGCTGATGGTCGCGGCGATCCTGTTGTGCGGACTCGGCTACGCCGAAGGCGCGACGCTCTCGCGGCGGCTCGGCGGGTGGCAGGTGATCAGCTGGGCGCTGCTCGTCTCGCTACCGGTCATGGCGGTGATCGCGCTCGCCACCCTCCCCGCGCATTGGCACGGGATCGGCTGGCACGCCTATGCCGGGCTCGCCTATGTCTCGCTCTTCTCGATGATGCTCGGCTTCGTCTTCTGGTATCGCGGGCTCGCGCTCGGCGGGATCGCCGGGGTCGGCCAGCTCCAGCTGCTCCAGCCGTTCTTCGGGCTGCTGCTCGCCGGCGTGGTGCTCGGCGAGCCGGTGGCGTGGAGCATGATCGCCTCGACCGCGATCGTCATCCTGTGCGTCGCGGGCGCCAAACGCTTCACCTGACGCGCGATTATGCCCCCGGCACCCCCAGCGCCCGCGCCGCCTCGGCCAGCTGCGCCGATTGCGCGGGATTGGCGGCGCGCGCGGCGGCATAGGCCGCCTTGGCCTTGTCGCGCTCGCCCAGCGTCATCCGGCTGCGCATCAGCATGATCCAGCCGTCGACATTGCCGGGATTGGCATCGAGCTTCGCCTCGAGGCTCGCGACCATCCCCGCGACCATCGAATCCTGCTGATCCTTGGGCAGCCCCGCCGCCGCGCGCATCTGCGCGGGGGTCGGGCCGGGGATCGCCGCGCCAGCCGACACCGGGAGGTCCATCGCGTGCGGCGCGACCGGCTTCACCGCCGCCAGCCGCGCCGCGACATCGATATGGTTGATCCGCCCGACCTGCTCGATCGTGCGGCGCAGATCGGCCTCCCACGGCGCCCCCGGCGGGGTATCGGCGAGCAGCGCCAGCCAGTCACGGATCGCGCCCGCATGATCCTTGGCGAGATCCTTGCGTACCGCAAGGAAATAGCGCGCGCGCGGCTCCTTCGCGTCGATCGCGACCGCTTTGTCGAACGCCGCCGACGCCTCGGGCGGCATCGGGTCGTGCGCGCTCGCCATCACCACCGCCTCGCCCAGCGACGACCACAAGGTCGCATTGCCCGGCGCAAGGCTGGTCGCGCGGCGATAGGCATCGGCCGCCTCGCCATAACGCCCCGCCTCGAAATGGCTCCAGCCGAGCTTCTGCCACGCCTCGACATCGCCGGGGTTGGCGGCGACCCGCGCCTTGAGCTGGCGCAGCGCCTCCTCGGGATCCGCCGCGGCCGGGGTGGTGGCCGGAATCGCCTCGACCGGCGCTGGGCGGTTGCGCAGCGCATTATAGCCGATCGACCCGAGCGCCGCCCCGATCCCGCAGGCCAGCGCGACGCGCCCGAAGCTCCAGCCCGCCATCTCCCCGATCCCCCAAAGGCAACGCAACGTTAAGACAATCCGTATCTAGCCTAGCGCGATCAAAATGATAGACCGACGCACGGGGCCGCATTCGATCGGGAAACTACCCGAAGCATGTGAACGGATCGGGGGGATAGACCGTTGGGTGAGCGCGTGCGCATCGCGATCGTCGGATCGGGGCCGGCCGGGCTGAGCGCGGCCGCGCGGGCGGCGCAATTGGGGCTGTCGCACCTGCTGCTCGAAAAGACCGATCACCTTTCCGATACGATCTACAAATATCAGAAGGGCAAGCATGTGATGGCCACCCCGAGCCAGCTCGTGCTGCGCTCGGACATGGATTTCGGCGCGGGCAAGCGCGAGGCGATCCTCGGCCGGTGGAACGATCAGGCCGCCGAACGAGGCATCGACGTCGCCTACAACGCCGAGGTGAAGGCGATCGCCGGCACCGGAGACGCGATCCCCGGCAGCATCCACAAGATCGTCGAGCGCAAACGCGACGGCACCAGCGAGACGCGCGAGATCCAGCGGCACGCCCCGCCTTATCGCCTGACCCTGACCGACGGGCGCGAGATCGTCGCCGATGCCGTGATCCTCGCGATTGGCACGCAGGGCAATCCCAATCTGATGCGCTGCGACGGCGCCGATCTGCCCCACGTCCAATATCAGCTCGACGATCCCGCCGCTTATAATGACGAGCATATCTTCGTGATCGGCGGGGGCGATGCGGGGATCGAGAATGCGCTGGGGCTCGCTGCCGACGAGGCGCAGGGCAATGTCGTTACGCTCGTCAATCGCTCGGCCGAATTCGCCACCGCCAAGGGCGCCAACGTCAAGGCGCTGATCGCCGCGAGCGAGGCGGGGCGCGTCACGATCCTCACCGAAAGCACCACCTCGAAGATCGAGCCGGGGCAGATCACGCTCGATACGCGCGACGGCGAGGTGAAGCTGAAATGCGACCGCGTGATCGCGCGGATGGGATCGGCGCCGCCGCGCGGCTTCGTCGAATCGTGCGGGATCGAATTCACCAGCGGCGACCGGCTCGCCTTCCCGCGGCTCTCCCCGATGTTCGAAAGCACCGCGCCGGGGATTTTCGTGATCGGCGCGCTCGCCGGCTATCCGCTGATCAAACATTGCATGAACCAGGGCTATGATGTCGTCGAGTTCATCAACGGCAACACCGAGCTGAAGCCCGCCGACGAGCCGATCCTCGCCGCCAAATTCGCCAGCCTGCCCGAGAAGCGCAGCGTTTCCGAATGGCTCGAATTCCTCCGCAGCAATGTCTCGATCCTCGAAGGGCTATCGCCGCTGCAGATGCGCGAGTTCATGCTCGACAGCGAGGTGCGCGCCTATCGCGCGGGCGAGGTGATCTTCGAGAAGCACGCGCCCGGCTCGTCCTTGTTCGGGGTGGCACGCGGGCAGGCGTTGGTCGAGGTCGCGCCCGGCGTCGAGGTGCCGATCGACCAGGGGTCGATCTTCGGCGAGGTCGGGCTGATCTCCGGGCGGCGGCGCGGCGCGACGATCCGCGCCGGCGAGGCGTCGATCATGGTCGAGGTGTCGCGCACCGCGGCGCTGAAACTCATGTCGTCCAACCCGCCGGCCAAGCGCGCGATCACGCGCATCTCGACCGAGCGGCAATTGCTCCAGATGTTCGGCGCGGGGCTCAATCCGGCCGATGTCGCCGAAGTGCTCGATACCGCCGAGATCCTGACGGTGAAGGCGGGCGAGACGATCCTCAACGAAGGCGATGCCGGCAACGACATCTATGTCATCCGCGTCGGATCGATGATCGTCGAGAAGAAGATCGGGGGGAAGAATGTCTTCCTCTCCTATCTCCCCGCGGGCAGCTATGTCGGGGAAATGGCGCTGATCGCGGGGACGCCGCGCACCGCCACCGTTCGCGCGACGGTCCGGTCGGAGGTGATCCGGCTCAACGGCGATGCCTTCGCGCGGCTGATGGCGGCCAAGCCCGCTCTGCTCGAACGCGCGCGGCGCGACATGGCCGCGCGGCAGGACGTCAACGCCTTCGTCGAGAGCCGCAAGCATAGTTTCTCGACCGTCGTCGACATGTATTCGGAAACCGCCAAATTCCTCGTCGACAACGGCATCGGCGAAGCGACCGACGTGCTGCTGATCGACGAGAATCTGTGCGTCGGCTGCGACAATTGCGAAAAGGCGTGCGCCGACAGCCACGAAGGGCTCTCCCGGCTCGATCGCGAGGCGGGGCGCACCTATGCGCATCTCCACGTCCCCACCTCGTGCCGGCATTGCGAACATCCGCACTGCATGGCCGATTGCCCGCCCAATGCGATCCACCGCGGCCCCGATGGCGAGGTATTCATCGACGAGACCTGCATCGGCTGCGGCAATTGCCAGCGCAACTGCCCCTATGGCGTGATCCGCATGGACAGCGTGCCGCCCGAAAAGCCCGGGCTGCTGCAATGGCTGCTGTTCGGCCGGGGGCCGGGGCCGGGCGAGCCCTCCAAGAAATGGCGCTACAAGCACGCCGAGCCGGGGGTCGAAAAGCCCAAGAAGGCGATCAAATGCGACATGTGCTCGGGGATCGACGGCGGCCCGGCCTGCGTCCGCGCCTGCCCGACCGGCGCGGCGATCCGCGTTGCGCCGGAGGATTTCCTCACCGTCGCGCGGCTCGGACGGGAGGCAAAATAGTGGCGACCGCCGCCCCCACCCGCGTTCCCGCGCGCCGCGATCGCGGCGCCGCGCTCCACGACGGTTTCCTGCGTCACGCGCGCTTCCGCTGGCTCAAGATCGCGCTGCTGCTATGCCTCGCCTGTATCGCCAGCTATCTGCTGATCGACGTCACCCCGCATCACAATGGCGGGAGCTGGTATGGCTATACGCTCGGCACGATCGGCGCGCTGCTGATCCTGTGGCTGACCCTGCTGGGGGTGCGCAAGCGCGCGATGACCGCGGGGCGCTGGTCACTCAAGGCCTGGACCTCGGCGCACGTCTATCTCGGGCTCAGTCTGATCGTCGTCGCGACCTTGCACACCGGTTTCCAGCTCGGCTGGAACGTTCATACGCTCGCTTATGCGCTGATGTTGCTGGTGATCGCCTCGGGGATCGTCGGCATCATCTTTTATGCCGCGCTCCCCGCCGCGCTGAGCAACAACCGCGCCGAGATGACGCAGGGGCAGATGCTCGACGCGATCCGCGCGATCGATCGCCAGCTCCACGATGCCGCGCAGCCGCTGCCGCACGATCAGGCGGCCCTGGTGCGGCTGTCGCTCGACGACGATCCGTTCGGCGGCGGCATCGTCGCGCGGCTTTCGGGCAATTATCCGCGCTGCGGCACCGCGCGCGCGCAGGCCGCGCTGCGCCGCTGGACCGGGGACCGGCCCGATACTGGGAACGACCCGCTCGAACGGATCGACGCCCTGCTCGAACGCAAGCGCGCGATGCTGGCGCGGCTGCGCCGCCACCTGAAGCTCAAGGCGTTGCTGGAGATCTGGCTCTACGTCCATGTCCCGGCGACCTTCGCGCTGCTCGCCGCGCTCACCGCGCATATCGTCAGCGTCTTTTTCTACTGGTGAGCGCGTGAGCTTCATCGTCCGCCAGATCAGCCTTACCGCCGACGGCCGCGAGATCGTGCGCAGCACGACGATCGCCAGGCCGCAGCTCTCGCTCGGCCGCGCGGCGGAGAGCGACATCCACCTCCCCGACCTCGCGCTCGATGCCGATCACGCGCGGATCGAACAGGTCGACGCGCGGACGATCCGCGTCCGCGCGACCGGAACATTGGGGTTCGATGTCGACGGCCGCACGACGCTGCGTGCCGAGATTGACCCCGCGACCGGCGCCGAACTGCGCTTCGGCGGACATCGCATCGCGGTCTCGGCCGACGAAGACGGCGCAACGGTCCTCACGATCCGCCGCGTCGATGCGCTGTCCGAGGCATCGGCCGATCGCGAGGAGGCGACCGCTTTCTCGCTCCGCGGGCTGATCCCCGGCAAAAGGCTGACCGCGTGGAGCGCGGCGCTCGCGATCCTGATCGGCTTCCTCGTCGTGCCGATCTGGAGCGTCGCGACCCGCCCCGCCCATGCCCCGCCCGGCGCAGACCGCATCATCGGCGACAAGGCGTGGACCCCCGGTCCGCTGAGCAAGGCGCATCACGCGCTGGAGAGGCAATGCGAGGCGTGCCACCGGGAAGCGTTCGTCTCGGTGCGCGACAATGCCTGTATCGCCTGCCACAAGGATGCGCACGATCATGCCCCGGCCGGCCGCCTCGCGCTGGCGCGCGAAACCCCGGGGCTGGGCGGGCAGTTGCTCGCCAAGGTCGCGCATGCCTTCAACAAGCCCCCCGCCGGCGCCTGCGTCGATTGCCACCGCGAGCATGAGGGCGCCGGGCCGATGCAGCCGACCCCGCAGGCGTTCTGCACCGATTGCCACGGCTCGCTCAAGGATCGGCTGAAGGACACCAGCCTCGCCGATGCGCGCGATTTCGGCACCGCGCACCCGCAATTCCGCCCGCTGGTCGAGACCGTCCCCGGCAAGCACCCGACCTTCGAGCGCAAATCGCTCGACCAGCCGATCACGAGCGACGACGGGCTCAAATTCCCGCACGACATCCACCTTTCCGCCACCGGCGGGGTGGCGAAGATGGCGCGGACGATGCGGGCCGAGCACGGTTTCGGCGATGCGCTCGCCTGCCAGGATTGCCACAAGCCGACCGCCGACGGCACGCGCTTTCTGCCGGTCGACATGGAGCGCGATTGCAAGATGTGTCACAGCCTCTCCTTCGAGACGATCAGCGGAACGATGCGGACGTTGCGCCACGGCCAGCCCGACCAGGTGATCGCCGATCTGCGCGCTTATTACCGCTCGACTGCCCCCGCCCGCCCGATCGAACTCGGCGGGATGGCCCGGCGGCGGCCGGGCGATTATGCCGAGGGGCGGATCTATCATGCCTATTTCGGCGCGGCGGCGACACGGCCGGGCAACGCCGACGCCGCGATCCGCGCGGTCTTTTCCAAGGGCGGCGCCTGTTACGATTGCCATGTCGTGACCCCGCCGGGCAGCAATGGCGCGACGACGTGGCGGATCACCCCGGTCAACCAGCCGATGCGCTATATGATGAACGGCTGGTTCGATCACGCCGCGCACCGCACCGAAAAATGCGAAAGCTGCCACGCCGCACCCAAATCCAGCGCGGCGACCGATCTGCTGCTCCCGGGCATCGCCACCTGCCGCACCTGCCACGGCGGCGAGCAGTCGAAGGCCGCGGTGCCGTCGAGCTGCGCGATGTGCCACAGCTATCACGCCGGCGACGGCGCCCCCTGGGTGCCCGCGACGCTGCGCACGAAACGCGAAGATGCGGACCGGCCGAAAAGGAGCCGCCACGCGACATGAGGGGCACGGGATCATGCTGATTGCGCAGGTGAGCGATATCCATCTCGGGTTCGATCCCGGCAACGCGGACGAGCTCAACCGCATCCGGCTCGATCGCGTACTCGACGCCCTCACCACCGGTCCCAACCGCCCCGACCTGCTGCTGCTATCCGGCGACCTCACCGATAACGGCGATGCGGCCAGCTATGCCCGGCTCGCCGATGCGCTGGCGCGGTGCGATTTTCCGGTGTGGCCGTGCGTCGGCAACCACGACGACCGCGCCAGTCTCGCCGCGCATTTCCCGCAGGTGTCGACCGAGGACGGTTTCATCCAATATGTCGTCCCGCTCGCGGGACGCCGCATCGTGGTGATCGATACGCTCGAACCGGGGCGCCACGGCGGCGCCTTTTGCGCGCGTCGCGCCGCGTGGCTCGCGGCGACGCTTGACGCAGATCGTGCCACCCCGACGCTGATCATGATGCACCACCCCCCGGTCGAGGTCGGCATCGACTGGATGAATACCCACCCCGAGGAACCGTGGGTCGCGCGCTTCGCCGCGGCGATCGCGGGGCGCGACAATGTCGCGGGGATCGTGTGCGGCCATATCCACCGCGCGATCGTCGCGCCGTGGCGCGGGACGACGATCGCGGTCTGCTCGTCGAGCGCGCCGCAACTCGCGCTCGATCTGCGCCCGATGGACCCGGAAGCCCCCGACGATCGCGCGATGGTGATCGCCGATGCGCCGGGCTATGCGCTCCACCGCTGGGGCGAGGGGGGGATCGTCACCCATTTCGCGACCGCCGACGCACCGCCGACGCTCGCCCGGTTCGACGACCGGATGCAGGGGCTGGTGCGGATGACGATGAGCGAGCGGCCGGCTTAGACGCTAAAATTGTCGTCCGCTTATCGGCCGCCCCGCGCGCGGGCGCGGAGGCAAGCGGCGGTGAGCGCGAGCGCCGGCGTCGTCGCAGTGCAGATGATGCTATCGTCGCCCAATATCGCGCGCGCCGGCGCCGCGCCCTGATAATCCGTCACCGTCCAATGCCAGCCGCCCGGCACGAGTTTCATCGCGGCGTCGAGCGACGCGGTATAGTCCGGAATGCCGAAGGACGCCGTCAGCCACCATGGAATCGTGCCCGCGGCCTCGCAGACGCCGGAGGGCCGCCACAGGATCGCAACCGCGATTTCCTCGTCCAGATTACGATCCGGCGCGCCCGCTGCTTCGACACGCTCCGCCAGCGCGAGCAGCGTATCTGCACCCGCCACGCACTCCTCTCCAAGCTCCTCACAATACACGAGAATCGCTCCTTTTACGGATGCGTTACCTTGCAGATGCTGAGACGGAATGCCAGCCGGCTATCCTTGATCCAGATCGACAAGATTCGTGCGCTCGATGCAAAACGTCAGCGGCAGCGGCCACGTTGCGGCCGCTGACGTCTTCTTCCGCTACAATTGCGCTGTTATCGCGTCGATGCGTCGAGATCGCCGCCGTGAAGCATCGATCGCATCCGCTGCTGGTCGACGGCGCCCTCCCACCGCGCAACGGCAAGGCAGGCCACCGCATTGCCGATCATGTTGGTGATCGCGCGGGCTTCGGACATGAAGCGATCGATGCCGAGGAGCAAGGCGAGGCCGGCGACCGGCAAGGTATGCGTCGATGACAAGGTCGCGGCCAGGGTGATGAACCCGCCGCCGGTCACCGCCGCCGCCCCCTTCGAGGTCAACAGCAGCACCAGCAGCAGGCCGATCTGCTCGCCGATCGAGAGCGGGACGTTGAGCGCCTGCGCGATGAACAGCGACGCCATCGTGAGATAGATGGCGATCCCGTCGAGATTGAACGAATAACCGGTCGGCACCACCAGCCGGACGACCGGCGGCGCGACGCCCAATCGTTCGAGCTTCTCCATCAATCGCGGCAGCGCGCTTTCCGAGGTCGAGGTGCCGAGCACGAGGACGATCTCGTCCTTGAGATAGACGAGCAGCCGCCACAGGCTGAAGCCGCTCGCCCGGGCGATCAGCCCGAGCACGCCGACGATGAAGATCAGCGCGGTCGCGTAGAAGCAGACGATCAGCATCCCGAGCTGCTGCAACGCCCCCACGCCATATTTGCCGACGGTGAAGGCCAGGGCGCCAAAGGCGCCGACCGGCGCGAGATACATGATCGCGCCGATCATCCCGAACAATGCCTCGCCGGCTTCCTCGAGCAACCGAACGATCGCGCCGTCGCCTTGCCCCGATCCGGCGAGGACCGCACCGAGCAGGATAGCGACCAACAGCACCTGCAGGATCTCGCCGGAAGCGAGCGCGCCGAGCAGGCTGTCGGGCACGATATGGAACAGAAAGCCGACCGAGCTCATCTGCTCGCCGGCACGCACGAAGCTCGCCACCGCATTGCTGTCGAGCGAGCGCGGATCGATGTTCAATCCGTGACCGGGCTGGACGAGATTGCCAACAATCAGCCCGATCACCAGCGCGAGGGTCGAGACCAATTCAAAATAGAGGATCGCCTTAAGCCCGAGTCGCCCCGCCTCGCGCAAATTACCGAGCCCTGCGATCCCGGTGACGACCGTCACGAAGACGATCGGCGCGATCATCATCCGGACCAATTTGATGAAAAGCTCGCCCAGCGGGCGCAGGGCGGCGCCCGTGTCCGGCGCGAAATGGCCGAGCGCGACGCCCAGCACCGCGGCGACCAATACCTGGAAATAGAGCCGCGCGTAGAGCGGCCGCCGCTTCCGGAAATCCGCCAACGGCGCCACTGCGTGCAAAAGCCCCACTCCCCTAATTCGCCGGTGCGCGATCATGGCCTGCCGCGCGGCGGGGGCGATTGCCAATGCGATTAGCGGATCAAATCATGCCTCGCCCGAATCCCGGCCGAGAAAGCCGCGCAGCGCCGCGATCAGGGCATCGGGACATTCCTCTTGCGGCGAATGGCCGCAGTCGAGCGCGAAGCCGCGAACGTCGCGCGCCTTTTCGCGCCATGTGGCGACGACGTCGAACAGCGCGCCGACGGTTCCCCGCGCCCCCCAGAGCGCGAGCACCGGCGCCTCGATCCGGCGATCGGCGTCCGCCGCATCATGGCTGAGATCGATGCCGAACGCCGCGCGATAATCCTCGCAAATCGCGTGGCGGGTGGCGGGATCGGCATAGCAGCGTCGGTATTCGGCCATGACGCGCGGATCGACCGCGCCCTCAACCTTGATCTGCCCGGCGATATGCCGGTCGAGGAAATAATCGGGATCGGCGGCGATCAGCCGTTCGGGCAAATCGTACGGCTGGATCAGGAAGAACCACCAGAAATAGCGGCTGGCGAATGCCTTGTCGGTCGCATCGTACATCGTCGCGGTCGGCGCGATATCGATCAGCACCAGCCGCGCGACGGCATCGGGATGATCGAGCGCCAGCCGATGCGCGGCGCGGCCGCCACGATCATGGCCGACGAGATCAAAGCGTTCGAACCCGAGGGCGCGCATCACCGCGACCTGATCCGCCGCCATCATGCGCTTGGAATAGCCGATATGATCGACGCCGCCCGCGGGCTTGGCGCTGTCGCCATAGCCGCGCAGATCGGTCGCGACGACGGTGAAGTCGCGCGCCAGCGCGGGCGCGACCTTGTGCCACGTCAAATGCGTCTGCGGATGCCCGTGGAGCAGCAGCAAGGGCGGCCCCGAACCGCCGATGCAGGCGCGGATCCGCACGCCATCGGCATCGACATCGTACCAGGCGAACCCCGGCATGATCTCGGGGTGACCCGTGACCTTCATCATCTCTCTGCCAGCCATGGGCGCTCCCCCAGATAATCGCGCTCGAACGCGCGTATGCGCTCGGCATGGGTCAGGGTCTCGCCGATCCGGTCGAGACCCGACATCAGGCTATGGCGCAACCGCTCGTCGACCTCGAAATGCAAGTCGCCGCCCGGATAGCGGATATGCTGGTCGGTCAGATCGATTTCGAGCGACAGCGGCCCGGCCTCGGCTGCCGCCATCAACGGCATCAGCCGATCGGGCGCCAGCGACACGAGCAGGAGGCCGTTGTTCGCGGCATTGTCCGCGAATATCCCGGCAAAGCTGGTGCCGATCAATGCCCTGATGCCAAATTGCCGCAATCCCCAGACGGCATGTTCGCGCGACGAGCCGCAACCGAAATTGGGCCCGACCAGAAGAAAGCGCGCACCCGCATGATCGGGCCGGTTGAGCACGAAATCGGGGCGCGGCCGCCCCTGATCGTCGAACCGCAAATCGTGGAACAGGCCGGCGGCGAGACCGCTGCGATCGATGCCCTTGAGGAAGACCTTGGGCATGATGACGTCGGTATCGATATTGGCCGCGGGCATCGCCGCCGCGATCCCGTCTACGACCTCGAAGACGGTCATCGAACGGCGCCGAAGTCGCGAACGTCGGCCAGCCGACCGCGGACCGCCGCCGCCGCGACCATCGCCGGGCTCATCAGATGGGTGCGACCGCCGCTCCCCTGCCGGCCTTCGAAATTGCGGTTGGTGCTCGATGCGCAGCGTTCGCCCGGCGCCAGCACGTCGTCGTTCATCGCCAGGCACATCGAGCAGCCCGACTGGCGCCACTCGAAGCCCGCCGCGATGAAGATCCGGTCGAGCCCCTCCGCCTCGGCCTCCCGCCTGACGGTCGAGCTGCCCGGCGATACGATCGCGCGCACGCCATCGGCGACTTTCCGCCCCTTCAGCACCCGCGCCGCGTCGCGAAGATCGGACAATCGCGCATTGGTACACGAGCCGATAAACGCCCGGTCGACGCGAATGTCCGCCAGCGCCATGCCCGGCACAAGCCCCATATAATCGATCGCCTGCCGCGCGGCGCTGGCCTCGGCGCCGCGCAGCGAGCCGGGATCGGGAACATGCCCGTCGATCGTCGCGGCCTGATCGGGGCTGGTGCCCCATGTCACCATCGGCGCGACCGTGGCGGCGTCCAGCCGGACCTCGGCGTCGAAGCGCGCATCGGCATCGCTGCGGAGATCCGCCCATAGCGCCGCCGCGCGATCGAGATGATGCGGGGCGATCGAGCGCGGGCGTCCGGCCATATAGGTGCGAACTTTCGCATCGGGCTCGACCAGCGCGACACGGGCGCCGCATTCCACCGCCATGTTGCAGATCGTCATCCGCTCTTCGACCCCCATCGCCGATATCGCCTCGCCGGTGAATTCCAGCGCATGGCCGCTCGCGCCGCTCGCGCCGATCCGGCGGATCAGCGCCATGATCAGGTCCTTGGCGGTGACGCCCGGCGCGAGCAGCCCGTCGACGCCGGCGCGCATCGTCTTCAACCGATGATAGACCAGGCATTGCGTCGCGAGCAGATGCTCGATGTCCGAGGTGCCGATCCCGAAGCCGACCGAGCCGAACGCGCCATAAGTGGTGGTGTGGCTGTCCCCCGCCGCGATCACCAGCCCGGGCGTCACCCAGCCGATATCGGGCAGCACGACATGCTCGATCCCCTGCAACGGGTGCAGCACGTCATAAATCTCGATCCCGAATTCCCGGCCATTCTCGATGAAATAGGCCATCTGCCGTGCGGCGCCGCGGTCCGCGCTGCGATTGTCGCGAACCGGTGCGGTCGAATTGACATGGTCGATGACGCCGAGCGCGGTTTCGGGCCGCCACACTCCGCGCCCCGCGCCGCGCAGCCCGCTGAACGCCTGCGGGCTGGTATATTCGTTGAGCACGGTGCGATCGACATAGAGCAACAGCGATTCACCCGGGCCGCGGACATGGTTGATGCTCATGACCTTGTGACGATCGATTATCTTGTCGTACAATGTCCGCCTGCCGGCCATAGCCCGATGTCTCCCGATCCTCGTCCGCGGCGAGCTCTTAGGATGCGTTGAAGCGATGCGGCCAATGCTGCATTTCGATCAATTCATGCGGGGCGTGCAGAGATGGACCTGTTGTGGTTGGAAGACTTTCTCGCGCTCGCGAGCGAAAGCAATTTTTCGCGTGCCGCCGCGGCGCGCAATCTCAGTCAACCCGCCTTCAGCCGTCGCATCCGATCATTGGAGGACTGGGTCGGCGTAACCTTGGTCGATCGCGACACCCATAGGATCGCGCTGACCGAAGCCGGCAACGCGTTCCGGCTCGTCGCCGAGGAGGTTTCCCGGCGGCTGGCGATCGGCCGCGACGAGGCGAAGGAGATCGGCAACGCGCGGATCAGCGAATTGCGCTTCGCGGCGACGCACGCGCTGTCGGTGACCTTCTTTCCGGCGTGGCTGCAGTCGCTCGAGGACGAAGCCGGATTCGGCACGATCACGTTGATCGCCGATCATATGGTCGCCTGCGAGCGCTATATGCTCGAGGGGCGGGCCGATTTCCTGCTTTGCCACGATCATCCTGCGGCGACCAACCGCCTCGATCCGAGCGGCTTTTCCTCGATCCATATCGGGCAGGATCTGCTGCTGCCGGTCACCGGCGCCGACGCCGATGGCAAGCCGCTCAATCAACTGCCGGGCAGTCACGAAGCACCGCTGCCCTATCTGGAATTCGAAAGCCGGTCGGGGATGGGGCGGATCCTCCAGGCGTCGCAGACGCTGATCTCGGGCGGTGCGATCCTCAAGCCGGTGTTCCGATCGCATCTCGCCAATGGGTTGCTGACGATGGCGCGCGACGGCCGCGGGGTTACCTGGGCCCCGCTCAGCCTTGCCGGCCCCGATCTGGAGAGCGGCCGGCTCGTCCGCGCCGGGGGCGAACAATGGGACGTCCCGATCGAGATCCGGCTCTATCGCCCGCGCGCGCGGCGATCGCCCTCGGTCGAGCGTTTCTGGAACATGATCCGCGCGGGATCGAAGCGAGCGGACTAGGCGCAGGAACCGGCTTGACGGCAAGGTCGCTTGGGGAGGCGCCGAGACTTCCCCAAGCGTTGCGGCGTCAATGCCCGATCGGGCGATCGAACCGCGCGAACCAGCCAAGGACCGCCTCGGCCTTGGCGGCGGCATGGCTCGGCCGCGCGGCGAGCTCGTGGAAGGCCCCCGGCACCGTCACCAACCCGGTCGGCACCCCGCGAAATTGCAGCGCGCCATAATATTGCGCGGCCTCGCCAAGAGGGGTGCGGATATCGTTCTCGCCCGCGATCAGCAGCGTCGGGGTCTTGACGTTGCCGACCAGCGACAGCGGCGAATGGCGCCAGAAGGCCTCGGGATTTTCCCACGGCGTCGTCCCGATCCAATTGCTCATCATCTTGGATCCGCTGTCGGACATCAGCGCCAGGCTGGTCCAGTTCATCACCGGTCGTTGCGACACCGCGGCGCGGAAACGATCGGTCTTGCCCACCATCCAGGCGGTCATCACCCCGCCCGCCGATCCGCCGGTGACGAACAGGCGGTCGGGATCGACAAAGCCCCGGGCGATCGCGGCATCGACGACGCGCATCTGATCATCGTAATCGACGCCCGGATAATCGCGGTCGATCGCATTGGCGAACGCAGCGCCATAGGTCGCCGATCCGCGTGCATTGGCGTAGACGACGACATAGCCGGCCGCCGCATATAATTGGTCGTCGGTCGAGAAATAGGGGCCGTAGCTCAGCGTCGGTCCGCCGTGGATCTCGAGGATCAGCGGATATTTGCGCGAGGGATCGAAATGCGGCGGGGTCATCAGCCACGCATCGATCGGCGTGCCGTCATTGGCCTTCACCGCGAGCGGCGAAAGCGCGCCGAGCACGCGGGTCTTGAGAAGCGCGTCGTTGAGCGCGGTCAGCCGCGTCGTCTTGCCGCCGGCAGCGATCGCCACCTCGCCAGGATGACCGGGATCGCCTTGCGGAAAAGCGATCGTCCCGTCACGCGAAACCGTGAAGGACCCACCGCAATAGGGCAGATCGAGCCCGCTGTCGGCGACGCCTTCGCCGAGCGTCGTGACGGTGCCGTCGAGCGCGATCCGGGCGACCTTGCGGACGCCGCGGTCGTCCAGAAGCGCGTAAAGCGCGCGCCCGTCTGCCGCCCATATCGGCTCGTCGAAGCTGCGATCGATCGCACCGGTCAGCGCGCGCGCTTCGCCGCCCTCGGCGGGCATGAGATAGATATGGCGATCCTCATAGGTGCGGCGCTTGCGATCGTCGAAACCGGTGAAGGCGATCGTCCGTCCGTCGGGCGAATAGGCCGCAGCGTGGAGCGGCCCGTCCAATGACGTGAGACGTTCCGGCGCGCCGCCGTCGACCCCGACACGATAGATTGCGCTGCGGTAAATCGCGCGATCGGCATCAGCTTCGCGGAGCGAGGTGAACAATAAGGAGCGGCCGTCGGGGGACCAGGACAGCGCGCCGGCATCGTCATAATCGCCGCTCGTCACCTGGCGCACGGCACCGCCGGTGCTCGGCACGACGAAGATATGATCGTAACCCGGCGGGGTCAGCCCCTTGCCATCCTTATGATAGGTCGCGCGCGTAATCACGCGCAGCGGCGGCGCCCAATCGGCACCGGCGGGCTTGTTCAACGGCGTGCCCAATGTCGGCGCCGGCGCATAAGCGTGCATGACAAAGGCGATGCGCGTGCAATCGGGCGACCAGCTGATCGCCGACGCCGCGCTCGGCAGCGTCGCGATGCGTCGCGTTCGCGCCGATGCCGGCTCGTGGACGAATATGCCGCGCTCCTCGCCTTTTGGCCGGGCGGTGAAGGCGAGCCGCCGCCCGTCGCCACACCAGCGCGGCTGCGCCGCGTCGATCGCGGTCGTCGCGACCTGGCGCTGGTTGCCGGATCGGCGATCGAGCAGCCATATCGTCTGCTTCGCGTCATCAATGGTGATGTCGTTCGTCATGCGGACATAAGCGATCGTCGCCCCGTCGGGCGCGATCTGCGGCTCGGCGGCTTGCGCGAGCCGGAAGATATCCATCGGCTGGAACAGTGCCCCGGCCGTTGTCGGCGCCTGCTGCGCGCCGGCGATGGCCGGGCTGGCGGCGATCAAGATACCCGCTATCAGCCCGCCGCGCAGGCGTCGGGATGCGCCGAATGAAGGTCCGCTCATCGATTTCCCCTCTCTCTATTTTCCGATGGAACGACGCAGCGCTTGCGCTCAACGGGCGCACAAACTGCGATCTCAGTAATGCTAATCTGCCCTGCGCCCCAGGACAAGGCCCCCACGGGCGCGCGTCCGGTCAACAGCGGTGGCGGCACGAAAGCCATCCGTGTTCGGACGCGGGGTCACGGCGCCCTAAACGACGGAGCCGGTCGGTCACGGCCGTTCAATATTGCTATATAAATCACGCACTTGATGAGATTCATCGCGATTTTACATCTGCCGAAAGGCGCCGTCCCCGGTCGAACCGCTCGGCTCACCGACTATGTCGTTGGTTATGCGGACCGCTTATAGTTTGATCCGAAGTCGACATTGGCTTGCTCGCCTCCCGATCATTAAGGCGTCGGGTCAAAGGTGCGGTCACAGACGCGCTCGAAATCAAAGACCGGGATCCGATAACGGAACCGGGAAAAGGGAGGGTAAGCGATGGACGATGATCGGGATATCGGCGCACGCGCGCGCTTGGCGGCGCGGGTAGCCATCGTCGCACTTTGCACCGTCTCGGGCACGCCGCTGGTCGCGCAGACCAGCGGCGCGACGGCGGATTCGAGCCCGGCGCAGGATGCGCCCGAGGTGACCGTGATCGGCAAGCGCCTGCAGAATCTTCGCGACGTCGCCGGCACGGTCAATGTGCTCGGCGCGAAGGAACTGACCGATATCGGCGCCAAGGATGCGGAGGATATCTTCAAGCTCGCGCCCGGCGTCCAGTTCAACAAGGGCTCCGCCGACGGCGCGATGCTGACGATCCGCGGCATCGGCACCAATACCTCGTCCGACAATACCAGCACCGGCCAGTTGCCGACCGGCATCTATATCGAGGACATCCCGTTCACCGATCCGTTCCAATATATCTCGACCCCCGATCTCGCCGCTTTCGACCTCGACAGCGTCAAGGTGATGCGCGGCCCGCAGGGCGCGCTTTATGGTTCCGGCTCGCTCGGCGGCGCGGTGAACTATACGTTCAAGAAGCCCGAGCTCGATCGCGTCGGCGGGTCGATCCTCGGAACGCTCGATTCGGCGAACGGCGGCAATACCCGCGCATCCGGCTATGCCGCGCTGAACCTGCCGATCGTTCGCGACGTGCTGGCGATCCGCGTCGACGGGCAATATCAATCGGACCCTGCCTATATCGACAATATCGGCACCGGAAAGACCAACGTCAACGGTCGCACGGTGAAGGGCGGGCGCGCGCTCATCCTGTTCAAACCGACCGATAACCTGACGATCGACGGGCTCTATATTTATCAGGAATCGCATCAGGGTGATACGTCTGCCTCGATCGGCCCCGATGTCTATCATTATTCCTCGCCTCGCCCGAGTTCGTACAGGTCGAAGTTCGGCCTGGCGAAGCTCGAGATCAATTACATCCTCGGTCCGATCAAGCTGACGTCGCTGACCGCGCATCAGACCAAGGAACGCAATCTCGATGGCGACCTCACCCGATTGCTGGTGCCCGACGCGACGATCGGTATCGACGTGTCGTCGGTCGTGGGGTTCGGGGTCGGGCCGTTTCCGAACGTCAAGGAGGCACGCAACGTCGAGTTCCGGCGCTCGAACGGCATATCGCAGGAGTTCCGGATCGCGTCGGCCGAAAAGGGCGTGTTCAACTGGCTGGTCGGCGCATTCGGCCAGAACGTCAATTTCCATCGCATCCAGGATGTGACGCTGACCGGCGCGAACGACCCTGTCTTCGGCGATTTGTTCTTCGACGTCCACCGCGACGGCAAGGCGGAAGAGCGGGCTTTGTTCGGTGAAGTCAATCTCGATTTCGGGAATCTGGAACTTGGCGCCGGCGGGCGCTGGTTCAATACCAGCGTCGACTATCGGACGACCAACGCCCAGGCGATGATCTCTGCCGCGAAGTCGAAGAATTACCATTATTCCGAAAGCGGGTTCACGCCCAAGTTCCAGGTACGCTACCATCTGAGCCGCGAAGCGATCTTCTATGCTTCCGCCTCGAAAGGCTATCGCTTCGGCGGTATCAGTTCGACGCCGGGCAATCCGACATACAAATCGGACAATCTGTGGAATTACGAAGCCGGGGTGCGGCTCGAACCCGCCCGGAACTTCACCTTCGATCTCGCCGGTTTCTATATCGACTGGAAGAACCCGCAGGTCACGACCGCCGATCAGAACGGCTTCCTGATCGTCTCGAACGTCGGCAGCGCAACATCGAAGGGCGTCGAGATCAGCAGCCAATGGCGGCCGGTCGCCGGGCTGAGGCTCAACGGCACCTTCACCTATATCGACGCCAAGACCGGCGCGGATCTGCAGAGCACGCGCAATTTCGCCACCGACGTCGCCGGCGGCTTCACCGGCAATTTCATCGTCCCGGCCGGCACGCGCCTGCCCGGTACCGCAAGGATACAGGCGAATTTCGAACCGCAGTTCGAGATGGCCGGGCCGCTTGATTCGAGACTTACCTGGTCGGCGCTGGTCAATTATACCGGGTCGCGACGCGCGCAGATCGACAACGACCTGATGCTTCCCGCTTATACGACCGTCGATCTACGCGTGAAGGCAGCGCGTGACGGCTGGGAAATCGGCCTCGCGGCGAGCAATATCTTTAACAGCAAGGGAATCTCTTCGGCCGCTTATTCCTATTTCACCACCGGTACCGGGGCGGCTGGCTACGCCGATTATTATCTGATCCGGCCGCGGATCATCAGCCTTTCGATCCGCAAGGATTTCTAAAATGGGGGCGGCCCGCCGAGGCGGATCGATGCGGCGCAAGATGCTCTCGGCGCTGGTGCTGAGCGCGGTCGCGATCGGCACGCCGGCCGGCGCGGTCAGCGAGGCCGCGCCGAAACCCGTCCGGATCGATCGCGACGCGATGGGCGTGCCGCATGTCTTTGCCGCGACATCCGAAGCGGTGCTGTTCGGCGCAGGCTATGCCCTCGCGCAGGATCGCCTGGCCGACATGGAACTGGCACGCCGCCGCGCGCTGGGGCGGACCGCCGAAGTGCTCGGGCCATCGGCGGTGCAATCCGACGTCATCTCGCGCGATCGACTGCTCGACGCCGCCGAATTGCTTCGCATGTATCGCGCGGCGCCCGGCGAATATCGGCGGATGATGCAGGCCTATGTTGATGGCATCAATCACGCGATCGCCGAGATCGAGCGCGATCCTGCGCACAAGACGCCCTATCAGTTCATCCAATGGGCGGTGAAACCGGCGCGCTGGTCGTTGCTCGATTTCCTCGCGATGATCGCCGCTTTTCCGCGCAGCCGCGAGGGCAATGAGGTCACCAACCTCACCTTCCTGACCGCGATGATCCAGCAGCACGGGGTGACGGCAGGCCGCGACATCTTCGACGATGTCGTCCCGGTGAGCGATCCGGAATCGCCGACCGCGATCCCGGCGGGAGAGGATCGCGCGCCCGCCCGGCCGTTGCCTGTCGCCACCTATCTCAGCCTGTTGCCCGACGGCACCGCCGGGCCGGTGTCGATTCCCGCCGCACCCAGCCGCGATCACAGCCGCTGCCTCGTCATCGGCCCGCAAAAATCGGCCAGCGGCAAGGTGCTGATGATGGAGGCGACCGCCGACGGCCCGGAAATCCATCTGCACGGCGGCGGGTTCGATAGCGCGGGCTTCACCACGCCGGCATGGGGCGTGCCGATCATGGGGCGCGGCCCGCGCCACGGCTGGCTGGTGACCTCGGGCGTTTCCGACAGCACCGATACGTTCGCCGAGAAGCTCGACCCGAAAAATCCCTATCGTTACTGGTATCGGGGGCAATGGCGCACGATGCAGCGCCGTCGGGAGCGTATCGCGGTAAAGGGCGCCGCGCCGGTGATCCACGAAGTGGCGCGGACGATTCACGGCCCGGTCGTCGCCTGGGACAAACCGCATCACGTCGCCTACACGCAAAGCTATGCCGAGCGCGGGCATGAGATCGACAATTGGGTCGGCCTGGTCGACATGCAACGCGCGAGATCGCTCGGCGAATTCGACCAGGCGGTGGCGCGGCTGTCGACCGATTTCGGAATTTGCTACGGCGACGAGGACGGCCGGATCGGCTTTTGGGAAACCGGCCTCCAGCCCAAGCGCGCCCCCGGCACCGATCCCCGCCTGCCGACCCCCGGCACCGGCGATTATGACTGGCAGGGCTTTCTCGCGGTTGCCGAGCGGCCGCATATGCTCGATCCCAAGCAGGGCTATATCCACAGCTGGAACAGCAAGCCGACAATCTGGTCACGCGAAGGCGACGAGGC
Organism: Sphingomonas lycopersici; assembly: GCF_026130605.1. Lineage (GTDB taxonomy): Bacteria > Pseudomonadota > Alphaproteobacteria > Sphingomonadales > Sphingomonadaceae > Sphingomonas > Sphingomonas lycopersici. The sequence goes on from NZ_JANFAU010000001.1 coordinate 497,190, forward strand.
GCGGATCGGCGCCACCTTCCGGACATGGCTGGGCAATCACCTCGGCACCGCGGCGCGCGCGGCGACCCTGCTCGACATGGCCGAGTATAACCGCCAGATTTGGAACGCGATGAGCGCGCGCGATCGCACCCAGACGTCGCCCGACTTCTTCGCGCCGGCACTGCGCGCCGCGGCGGCACACGATCCGACGATCGCCGAGGCGGTCGGCCTGATGCTGTCGTGGAACGGGCGCTACGAGGATCGCGACGGGGACGGCCGCTACGACAATCCGGGGCTTACGCTGTTCCGCGCCTGGCTGGAGATCGCGCCGGCGATGCTGTTCGATCGCGACATGGGCGATTGGTGGAAGAAGATCGATGCCGATCGCTATCTCAAATATCAGACCGGCCTGCTGTATCGGACGCTGAAGGGCGCGGCGGCCGGCGCGCCGGTCAAATTCGACTATTTCCACGGCCGCCCCCGCGACGAGGTCGTCGCGGAGACGGTGCGACGGACGATCGCCGAGGTCGCGTCACGCTTTCCGGCGCAACCGATGACGGCGTGGCGGATGCCGGTTTTCTGGAAATATTTCACCGATCAGGCCGAGGACCCCGAACGGCCGCCGCTGCCGAACGACGATGAGCGGAGCAACGCGCTCTGGGCGGAACTCGGGCTCGGGCCGAAGATGGTGACATTGAACGGCGGCGAGGAATGGGTCGGCATGATGGAATTGGCGCCGACGCATCCCGCGCTCTATTCGATCACCGAGGCGGGCGGGCAAAATCAGTTCATCGACCCCGCAAGACATGGGACAATCCACCTGACGGACCAGGTTCAGATGCACGAACGCAATCAATTCAAACGGATCGACATGGCGGCGGACGATGTCCTCGCCGGCCGAGTTACGAGCGTCACGATCGACTATTCCGAGGCGGTCGCCGGCGAGCGATAACCGACGACAATGACGGAAACGATGAAGAACGCTAGGGTCATCATGGGCACGCTTATAGGGTAGATTCGTGGAATTTGCGTGGCTGGGAGACTTTATCGCGCTCACGCGCCTTGGGAATTTCTCAAGGGCGGCGGCCTCGCGCAATGTCACGCAACCAGCGTTCAGTCGTCGTATTCGCGCGCTTGAAGAATGGCTGTCGGTGGAGCTCGTCGATCGGCGCACGCACCAGATCACGATGACGCCGGCCGGCAAGCGCTTCGCGGTGATCGCCGAGGCCGTTCTGCGCGATATTGAGCATGGGCGGCAGGAAGTGCAGGAAATCGCCGGTACATCGGCCTCGACGGTCAAGATTCTCGTCACGCATGCGTTAGCTTTGTCGTTTTTTCCGCAATGGCTCGCGTCGCTACAGGCGCGGACCGACACGCCTTTGCTGATTCAGATGACGGCGGACAATATGGACGCATCGGAAAAGATGATGCTCGATGGAAAGGCCCAATTCTGCCTTTGTCATCATCATCCTGATGCTCGATCCGCGCTCGATGGCACCGGCTTTCAGTTCGCATCCCTCGGCGATGACAGGCTCGTACCAGTCAGCGCCCCACACAAGACGGAAATGACGGCGCTTCATCCGCTGGCGGATGGCGCGGTCAACCTGCTGGCATATGGGCCGACCTCGGGCATGGGTCGCATTGTATCGGCGATGACGGCGAAGAGCCCGGAAGCCATTACCTACAACAACGTGTTCACCTCGCACACGTTGGTCCTCGCTCGCATGGTGAAGGAAGGGACCGGCATGGCCTGGCTTCCCCTCAGCATCGTTGGGGATGAGCTGGAACGAGGGATATTGGTTCGGGCGGGTGGCGAGCAGTGGGATATTCCGGTCGATTTGCGACTATATCGGCCGCGCGCGCGTCAATCGCCCGCAGCGGAGTCTTTTTGGACTCTTGCCGTCGATTGATCACGCCGCAATGCAGTCGGGCGCTCTCGACACGATCTCGATGCGCCAGCGCGCGGGCTAGCATAGAATCTCTCGCTATCGGCATTAGCCTGCCGGCGGCAGTCGCTGATACCGATCAGCCGTCCAATCTATTGGTGCCGAGAAAGTGTCAGATAAGCAAATGTCGCAAGAGCCCGTCGAGGCCGTCATGTTCGATCTCCTCACCGCGCTGCTGGATTCATGGTCGCTTTGGAATCGCGCTGCGGGCCGCGCGGATGACGGGATGCGCTGGCGGCGCGCCTATCTTGCGCTGACTTATGGATGCGGCGCGTATCGGCCCTATGAGGATCTTGTGCGCGAGGCCGCGCTCGAGACGGGTGTCGCGGCAAAGGCCGCCGAGAATCTCGTCACCTCCTGGGATAGTCTTCAACCCTGGCCGGAAGCGCCGGGGTTGTTGCGAGGTTTGCGAGATCGCGCGATCCCGATTGCCGTCGTCACAAACTGCTCGATCGCTTTGGGGCGGCGAGCGGCGCAGCGGGTTCGCGTCCCTTTTGAGATCGTCGTGACGGCGGAAGAAGCGGGATTCTACAAGCCACGCCCGGAGCCATACCGCATGGCGCTGAATCGGCTTGGCACGGATCCGGCGCGGACGCTCTTCGTCGCCGGCTCGCCTGCCGATATTCCCGGCGCAGCGGGGGTCGGCATGCCTGTCTTCTGGCACAATCGAGCAAGGCTCACCTTCGTCGCCGATACGGCGCGCCCGTTGCTCAATGCGGATAGGCTCGATCCGCTCGAGCAATTGGTGTGATATATTGGTTAGCTTGGACGCGCCGCTTTCATTGCCCCGCGGCCACCTTGAGCGGCGGGCGCCACGCCTTCATATCGACCTCGTCGCTCACTTTATAAGGCGCGCCGTGCCGCGTCAGGAACAGCCGTTCCATTTCGGGGCGGGTGAACGGGCGCGAGCCGAGCCGGCCGAATACCGCGATCTGCCCCCCGGTCTCGTCGACCGCGCGATCGCGATCGAGTCCCTTCGACAGCGCCAGCGCGGGCGACCGCGTCCGCGCCCAGGCGATCAGCTCGGGCTTGGGCGCAGGCGAGAAGCCGTAGAAATTGGGCTGGCTCGCCGGGCTGGTGAGCTGGATCACCTTGAGCCCATTGCGCCCGTCCGCAACATAAGCAAACAGCGAGGCATTGGTGCTGCCGACGATCACATCCTCGACATCGTTCATTCGCCCGCCGAACGTCTCCCTGGCATAGATCGCGGGCCTGAGCGGGTTGGTGATATCGACGATCGCCAGCCCCTCGCCCTTCGCCGCGACATAGGCATAGGTCCGCGCGAGATAGACGCGCCGCGCATTGGCGAAGCGGACCGTCGCCGCGGGGATCGCGACCGGATCGGTCAGCCGCGTCACGTCGAACAGCTTCAGCCCCTCGACATCGGTCACCCATAGATAGCGGAACTGGATCGCGCTCGCCCGCGCCTCCCTCAGCGGGCGCACCGCGGCGAGCCGCGGGTGGAGCGGGTCGGCGAGATCGACCACCACCAGCCCGGCATCGGCGGTGATGTACGCGATCTGCCCGGCAAGCTGGACATGCCGCGCGCCGTTGAGCACGCCATTGGGGTTCCACGTCACCGCGCGCTTGAGGAAATTGTTGCGGAACTCGCCGTCGGCCAGCGTTTCGATATTGACGAGGATCAGCCCTTCGACGCTGTCGGTCACCGCGGCATAGCTGTAGATTGGCAGGAATGGCTGTTCCTGATTGATCTTGCGGCGTTCGGCGGTGTTGCGCAGCGGATTGATCGGCTGATTGGTCGGCAGCGCGACGCAGGTGGCATTCTTCGACGCCACATTGGTATTCTGGCCAAGCTTCGAGAAGGGCGCGCTCAGGATCGGCGCCGACACGCCCTTGTTGGCGATCGACGCCACGTCATAGACGCGGAAGCCGCCCTTCCCTTCGGCGACATACATATATTCGCCGCGTAGTTGCAGGCAGCCGACGCGATCGGCGGTGCCCTTCATGACGTTGCGGAATTCCTCCAGCGGATGCGTCTCGCCCGAGGCCTTGCGATCGAAGGTCTTGCCGCGCACCCAATCCTTGAGCTCGCGGCCGTTGCGCTCGACATGCATCCGCCAATAATCGGGATAGGCATATTTCTGCAGATAGCTGCCGATCACCGCCTGCGGCTCGCTCCATTCGGTGACACGCACCGCCTCGAACCCGTTCTCGAGCCCGGTCCACGCGTTCAGCCCGACGAAATTGGCGGTATTGGTGCCGAGCAGCAGCAATTGCGCCATGATCGCATTATTGTCGTCCTTCGCCGACAGATGGCAATCGGAGCAGGTCTTGGTTTCGGTGCGGCGCACCGTATGCGGGAAATGCGGCGCGAACGCCTGCGAGGAAAAACCGATCCCCGAAACCGGGGGCTGCTGGATATAGATGCGCTCACGGTTGATGTTGGTCGAGGAGAGCACCAGCGCGGATGTCGATCGGACCGGGGCGGTTTCATTGCCCTTGGTCGTCATATGCTTGCCGAGCTGGAACATGTCGTCGCGCGCGACCTGCGGATTGTAGGTCGCGAAGTTGCGCGTCTCCTCGCCTTCATAATGGTGGCTGGTCGTCTTCCAGTTCGCCTCGATCGGCAGGTGACACCCGCCGCAGCTCGTCGTCCAGCTGAGGTGACAGGTGAAGCAGGCGACATCCTCGTCATTATGCGCGCGATCGCTTTTGGCCACGCCGAGCCCGAAGGCGAAGCTGCCGTCCTCCGCGCCCGATCGGCTCATCAATTTGGCGCGCGCCGCCTTGGCGTTGAAATGCGGATTGGCCGGATCGACCGAATCCTTGACCAGGCTGACTTCCCATTCGAGCTTGGGATCGACGATCGAGCGCTGCACCAGTCGGCGCCGCCCGCCCGCATCATAAAACCATTCGAAGCGGCGCTGGCCGTCGGGATTGCGCAGCAGCGCAAGGTTGGTGCCCTTGGGTGGCGCGGCCGGGCCCGAGGTCAGCAATGTCGGATAAGCGTCCGCGGTGCCGTGGCAATCCTTGCACCCGATCTCGATCGCATTCTCCACCTCGCCATAGATGAAGCCGTTGCCGTGGCTGTCCTGCGCGAAATGGCAATCGGCGCATTGCATCCCCTTTTCGGCGTGAATGTCCATCAGATGGACCGCCTTGCCGGGATTGACCCCGACGGGGACGAACTTGCCCTCGCCCTTGCGGCGGAATTTCTCGGGATCGTCGGGCCAGACGATCTTGCCCTCGGCATCGAGCAGATTGCCCGCGCGATCGCGCTTGAACACCGCGCGGAAATTCCAGCCGTGGCCGTGATAATCGGCGAATTGCGTGTCCTTCGCCCTGGCGTTCAGATCATAGACGTTGCGCAGGAAATCCGGGTCCGACCAATTGCCGCGCGGGTTCGCGCCCTCGGGGTTGCGCTCCAATGCGGCATGGGTTTCGGCGGCGGTGGGATATTTCTGCTGCGCGGGCCACATCAGCGGCGCATCCGCCTCATAATCCCACATCGTATAGCCGAGATAGCTGTTCAGGAAGATGTTGGGCTGGTGCATGTGGCAGGTCATGCACTGTGACGTGGGGATCGCGCGGGTGAAGCTGTGGCGGATCGGGTGGCCGCTTTCCTTCGCCACCGACGCCGGATCGATCGGCTCGCCCGCCGGCCCCTTCAACGCGCCGTGCGCGGTCTTCGCCGCGATCGTCGGGTCGACCGTCGCGCTCTGCCCGTCGCGGCCATAGGGGGCATAGATCAGGCTGTGGCGCGGCTCGCGATCATTGGCATAGACGACATGGCACCCCGAACAGCCCGAATGGCGATAATCGCCCGGCTGATCGTTGGTCCCGATGAACCACATGTACGGATCGTTGAGCCGCGTCTTCTGCAGGTTGAGCACCGGGATCGCGACGCGCAGCCCGGTGCCGGGGCCGCGGCTCGATTGCTTGAGATCGGGGCGCCCGGGCTCCTCGAGCCGCTGGATCGAGCCGGTCGGATTGGGGAGGCCGATCTCGGGAAATTGCGTGCCGATATTGCGCCCGCCGCGCTCGAACACGCGGAACACGTCACCCGGCGGGGTCACCTGCCAGGTCGGCAAGGGATAGAGCGCAGCAAGCGCGCCGCGCGCCTGCTGCTCGGGCGTCAGCGTCCCCGGCGGATCGCCGGGCGAGACGATCTTCGCCGCCTGGCCGTCGCGGGTATAGGCCTCGCCGAAAATGTAATTCTTATAGGGGACGACGCCGTTGTTATATGCCGCTCCGCCCCACAACATCGCGCCGGTCGCCATCAGCGACCGCTCGGCGGCCTCGATCACCTGCAGATGGCAGGCGCCGCACGCCTCGCGCGCGACGCGATAGTCGCTCGGATTGACGAAGCGGACGAATTCGGGCGCCTCGCGGTTGAGCAAGGCATAACTGCGCTGCGGATTGGCCGAAGAGGGATAATGCCACGCCTCGGGAAAACGCGGCAGGACATGCGCCCGCTCGCGCGCGGCGACATAATCGGGGTCGTCGAACCCGCGCGCGGGATCGCCGCGCACCGCGGCATTGCCGCCGTGGCAATCGACGCAGCCCAGCATCACCGCCGGCGTCGCGTGCATCGAAGGTTCGTCGGTTCTGGTGTGGCAGCTGTAACACCCGTCCGATTTGGCGGCGACCTGCGCCGCGGTCTGGCTCATCGGGGCGGGCGGCGAAGCGATATAGACGCGCGCCACCGGCTTTTCGCCGCCCGACGCGTGCAGCATCGCGACCGGCAGCGCCAGCGCGGAAAGGACGAGCAGCAGGAAGGGGAGAAAGCGGCGCATCAATAGGACAGGATCAAGTTCGCCAGCACCGAATAATAATTCCGGTGCCGGTCGCTATTGGTGAACAGATCGCGGAAGCCCGCGCCGGGCAGCAACACCGCGCCCGACAGGCGGAAGACGATATTCTGCGTCGCCTTGGGCCGCCAGATCGCGGCGGTGGAGAGATCCCAGCCGATCGACTTGTCGATCCCGCCCTGGTTGCGCAGCGCCTCGAGCGTCGCGGTATTCTCGAACCACAGGTGATTGGCGTTGCCCGACAGGCGCAACTGCGGGGTCAGATCGAAATCGGCGCCCGCGCCCGCCAGCATCGTCCCGGGGTTGTTGAAATTGGACTGGCCCTGCTCCTTCGACGAGCGCAGCGAATTGAGGATGCCGTTGCGCCCGTTGATCGCGATCGCGCGCCCGCCGCCGGCGAAGGGGATGCTCTGCCGGATCCAATAGCTCGTGTCCGCCCCGGCGAAGACCGGATTTTCGAAGATCGCGTCGAACCCGGTCTCGACCTTGTCATATGGCTTGCCGTCGCCGGTGGCGTAGAGCCCCGACAGGCGGAAGCGCATCCAATCCTTGTCGTAACTGATCTCGGTCGCTGCGAAGCCGGCGCGGATCCGCGCGGGGTGCGAGGTGAAGATGCTGTTCCGATCCTCGCCGAACGCGCCGTAGAGCGAGGCGGTGAGGTTGATCCGCCCGATTCGCCCGTCGGCATTATAGCCGAGATAGACCACGTCATAATCGCGCCCGCGCCCGTCGCCGATCAGCGCGGGGCGCACCGGAAAGCCGTTGTCGTCGATCTCGATCCGATTCTTCTCGCGGTTCATATTATAGACCGCGGTGATCTGGCTGGTGAGGCCAGGGATCAGGAAATCCTGCCGGTAAAGATTGGCGACGAACACCCAGTCGCGGCGCGGCGTGTGCGTCACCGAATTGAGCCCGCTGTTGGTATCCTTCTCCAGCCGCCAGAAAGCCGCGAGGTTGAACTGGAAGCGATTGTCGTCGCGATTGCCGAACAGCCGGATACCGAGCTGCTGGTCGTTGAACAGAAAGCCGCGGAAATCGGACTGGAACGGCTGGATGCCGATCCGGATCGAGCGGAAATCGTAGCGATCCGACGTATTGGTCAGGTGGACATCGACGAACGCTTCCTGCACGCCGAGGAACTGATCGGTGCGGTGGGTCGGCTTCGACGGCTCGACGAACAAGACGCGCCGCTCGGGCACCTGCGCGTAATTGATATTATACGCCAGGGTCAGGCGATATTCGATCTCGGGCGGCTTGAACGCGGTGGCGCCCTTCACCAGCGAGACGCCGGCGATGAAGGTCTGGCTCAGCACGAGGCTGGTGTCCCTGCCGAACACGTCGTTGCTGCCGGGGCGCTGCGTCGTCTGCACCCCGACCGGGATCGGGAAGGTGCGCGGCTCGATCACCGTGTCGCTCACCGCATTGGCGACGAAGAACCAGTCGTCGCCCTTGATCGGCAGCCATTTCACCTTGTCGCGGTCGATCGGCCGGTCGCCCTTCAGCCTATTCTGCCGATAGGGATCGAACCAGCGTTCCTTGACCAGTCCGAGCGATTCGATCAGCCGCCAGCGATCGGGCACCGGCACCTGATCGACCGGGAACGCCTCGGGCGGCGGCGCGCGCACCGCGCCGCGATTGTCCTGCGTCACCGCCTCGGGCAGCGGCGCCTCATAGCCGGGGCGGCGGCGGCCGGGGATCGACTGATCGTCGGGCGACGGATCGGCCTGCGGCGCGGCATCGGTCGCCTGCGCCAGCAGAGCCAGGGGAAGGAGCGCGAGCGGGCCCATCGCTACAACCCCGAACAGACGTCTTGCGTCGACGTATCGAGGAACGGCGCGACCGGGCAGTTCACATAACGCAGCCGCACGCTCTCATTGCCGAGATTGACGACGATTTGATCCGCGCGGATTGCGGCCGGCGCATTGCCCAGGCTGCCGACGCGCTTGCCCGCATTGTTGAGCCCGAGGAAACCGATCATATCGTCCTGATCGATCCCGTCGCCCGACACGCCGACCCCGCCGATCAGCACGTTGCCGCGATAGACCGGCACCGACCCGGGGAAAATCTGCACCCCGTTCGGCGCCCGCGTCTGCCCCGCCGCCGCGCCGCAGCGCTGCGGCGTATCGGCGGCATTCACCCCGGTGACATAAGCGAGATGCGCGGCGAGATCGCCGACGATCAGCGCCGATTGCAGCCCTGTCGAGAAGGGGTTGAACTGCGCGATCGGGCGCGAGAACGGGCCGTTGGGGCGCCCGACCTCGCCGTCCGGGAAATAGGGGCGGGAGAGATTGCCGTTGGCGCGATCGGTGAAGGCATAACGCCCGGTCAGCGCATTGGGATCGTTTAGGAAAGCGCGCGCGCGCCCGACGAACCCGGCAACATCGGCGCTGGGACTAGCGAGAAGATCGCTCCCCGCATGACTCCCCGAGAAGAACGCCGCCGTCCGCGCTTTCTGCAAGCTGACGTCGGTGCCGAAGATCGGCGCATCGGGAGAGCGCACCACGCCGAGCACCTGCCCGCGGGTATCGACCACGCTGATCGAAACCTGCGCGCGGCTGTTGAGCGGCGCGCGGATCTGCGCGCGCGCGCGGCTCATCACCGTAAAGGCCTCTTCGAGGATCGCGGTCACTTCGCCCGCAGAGAGCGGCTGCGCGACATCGCCCGCATCGGTTCCGCCACGGATCGGGAAGCGGTTCGCGCCGCTGCCGTCGGTCAGCACGAAGGCGTCGCGGTTGGAGAATTCGCCGGCGGTCGCGGCGCGCACCCCCGATGCCTCGGTGCCATAGGCCGCGCCGGGGAGGACCACCGGGGCCGGATCGCCATAGTAACCGCGCACCGCGACGAGCGCGCCGATGCTGCCGTTGATCGTGGCGAAGCCCGGCGCGCTGGTCGCGATCAGCCCCGCATAGCTCGCGTCGGAATAGCGCAGCAACGTGCCGTCGACCGGCACGCGATCGGCGCGGATCGTATCGGGCGCCTCGAACCCGAGCGTCCCGGCGAGCGCGATATATTCCTCGGGATCATTGTCGACATTGCTGACATCGGGGTCGAAGCCATAGACGCCGTCAGCCATCACCCCGATTCCGCCGACCACCACGCCATTCTTGTAGAGCGGGAAGCCCCCCGGATCGGCGGCGAGCCCGAGCGGCGAACGCTTCGGCCCGATCAGCGCCCCCGTTCCCGCGCCGCCCGCCATGAAACGCGCGGCAAGGTCCGAACAGGGCAATTGGCTGAACTGCACCCCGAACAATGGCCCGCTCTCCAGCCCCGTCGTCGCGGGCGAAGGCGGGAATTGCTGCTGGACGATCTCGCTCGCGGTGCGGGTCGAAAAGGCGTTGCCCGCGCTCGACAGATAGGCGCCGGTGATCGCCTTGGCGATCGCCGCGACCTCCGCCGGGACGGTGAGATTCTGTGCGTCGATATTGACGCCATTGGGCGCCGCGCTGGTCGTCGCGGTGGCGCGCGCGCCGGTCATGCGGAACACCGCGAGGACATTGCCGACGCGATCGGTCACCGCGATCACCGCGGGCAGGTTGCGCGCCTGCGCCTCGGCGGCGGCGTGGGCGATGACGGCCTGGACGTCACTGACGGAGAGCGACTCCTGCGCCGGGACCGCATAAACCGTCGTCGCGGCCGTCGTGCTCGGCGTCGGGGTCGGCGAGCTGCCGCTCGCGCCGCCGTCGCCGCACGACGACAGCAACAGGGACGCGATGCACAGGAGCGCACGCAGTCTCATCGCAGCGCCCCGATGCTGCGTGCGGCGCTCGCCAGCGCGGCGCGGAAGTCGGCCGGGCGATAGGCATTGGGCTCGTGTACCGCGGCATAGGCCCGGTTGACGTCGGCGCGGATGCCGGCCGCCGCGCCGATCGTGATCCGCCCCGATTTGACGAGGCTGTTGAGCAAGGTATCGACCGCCATCACCGCCTGCACCGATCCTTCGTAATCGGTGAAGCGCGGCGCGATCGCCCCGCCGGCGACCTCGGCGACCAAGGTGAAGGCCATATCGCCATTGATCGCCGCCGCGCCAAACGCATCGGCCAAGGCACGCGCGCTCGCCGCCAGCCGCGTCCCCGCCGCGATCGCCGCGGGGCGATCCCTGGCGAGTGCGGCATGGAAGGCGCGGCTGTCGGCATCGAACCGCCCCGCCAGCCCGGGCGCGATCACCCGCGCCGCGGCCGAGAGCATGATCATATTCTCGTCGTTGAACGGCGGCATCCCGGCGGGGATCGGGCGGCCGGGATTGGCCTCCCACGTCTTGCTGCGCTCGGCCTGATCATAGATGCGGCGGTGGCAGCTCTGGCAATCGAAGAAGTAGAATTCGGGGAAGGCGCCTTCGCTGCCCTTCGCGCTCGAATAGAGCGTCAGCGCGCGCTCGACCGCGCTCGCCTGCCCCACCGCCCATAATTTAAGGCTATCGGTGCGGCCTTTGCGTCGCGCGTAATCGGCGTCCTCATTGTGGTGCGCCTGCATCGTCGAGAACAGGTCGAGCTCGAACGAGACGCGCGGATGCCCCGCCGCCATCATGCGATGATCGATGAACTGGCCCGGCCGCGCGCTGCCGAAATGGCAATCGAGGCAGACGCCCGCGCGCACCTGCGGCCGATCGAGCGCGGTCATGCCGTTCACGACATTGGCGGCATGCGTCGCGCCGACCGCATAATGCGTGGCGATCCAGCCGCTCGCCGCGCCGTGGCAGCCCTCGCACCCGACGCCGTCCTGGGCGAGGAAGCGCGGGCCGCGCGCACCGGCCGGGATGGAATGGCACCCGAGACAGGCGGGCGCGGCAGTCGCCTCGCCCAGCCCGAGCGTCGCCGCGATCTGCCGCCCGCGCGTCCCGCCGAGCACCGCAAAGGCACGGCTATGCGCCCCGCCCGGTGTCGAGGGCTCCTGCCACAATTTGAGTTCGTCCTGGCGGACGACCTTGCCATCCGCCTCCATCCGCCCGTGGCAGGTCGATCCGGCACAGGAGGCGACGCCGACATAGGTGCGTCCCGCGGCCTGCGCGCCGGCGGCGTCGGCCGAACGCGCGAGATCGGGCAGGCCGAGCAACAATGCGAGCAGCAATGCGACCAGCACCCCGCCGAGCGCGGACCTGCCGATGATCGCCTGACCCCCGCCCCGCATCCTATGCCCCCCTGCCGTCCGCGCCCCACCGCGTCCGACCGTGCCATCCCTGCCCGATATCGGCCGGTCGTTTCAATCCCGTTTCGGTCGCGATTCCGGGATCCTGGCTCATGGCTTGCGCTGCCACAGATCGTCGTTGCCCGCCCCGGTCACCGGCTCGTCGATCAGCGGCGGGAAGCCCTGTGTGGCGGCGTCCCACAATTCGATCAGCGACAGGCTCAGCGCGCGCGGCACCGCGGCGATCGGATCGAGCTGGCCTTCGATCGTGCCGTGCGGTTCGAGCACGGTGTTGAGATCGACGCAGCTACCCGCGGTGCCGATCAGGCAGCCGTTGATCTTCGATCCGATGACATAGCCGCCCGCCCGGCCGTCGAGCGCGCCGTTGATCGACACCTGCGGCCCCGTGTGCCGGCCGGTGACGAAGCTGCTGCCCGTGCCGGTCAGCCGGCCGTTGATCGCGATCTGCGCCGCGCCGGTGGTGGTGATCGCGACATTGTTGGCGGTGAAGCCGCGACGCGAATCGAAATCGGTGGCGCTCCCGGTATTCTGGATGAACAGCCCGTCCGACACATTGGCGTTGATTGTCGCGGCGCGCAGGATACCGGCGTCGCTCAGCACCCCGTCATTCTGCGCGAGCCGCCGATCGCGCGCATCGACCGTCGGCATCGCCGCGACATCGCCGATCGCCGCCTGCGTTGCGGCGATGATCGTGCGGCCGCGCAATGTCAGCATTCCGGCGAGGCCGCCATTGCCGTCGTTGATGTCGATCGCGCCGAGACCGGCGATCACCGCCAGCGTTTCACCCGCCGACAGCGCCAGCCCGCCGGTCGCGGTGCGCCCGGTGAGCTGGACCGTGCCCTCGACCTGCATCGAGCCCGGCGTGGTGATCGACAGCGTCCCGCCGCCCGGCAAGGTCGCGGTGCCGAGCGTCAGCGCGCGCACGAAGACCGACGGCGTATTGGCCGAGCCCAGCGCGGGTGCGACGATCGCGATATCGTTCGCGAAGACCCGCGCCAGTTCGGCCGCCGACAGGCTGTAGGCGCCCGCCACGTCGCCGCCGCCGATATAGGCCGGGGCGCTCGTGCCCGCCGCCGTGGTACCGCCGACCGAGGTGAAGGTGGCGTTGCGCGTCACCCCCGGGGTCCCGATCGTCGCGCCGAGGGCAATCGCGATATCCCGCGAGGTGACCGCGATCGAGGTCCCCCCGACCCCGCCGGCGAAGCTCGCCAGCCCGCTGGCATTGATCGTGACGCCGGTGCCCGACTGCACGTCGCCGAAGCTCGCGTTACCGGTGGCGGTCGCACCGATCGGGCCCACCGCGGCGAGCGTCGTCGCATTGATCGCGCCTGCGCTGATCGTGATACCACCGGCGGTCGATTGCACGTTGCCGAATTGCGCGTTGCCCACAGCGGTCGCGCTGATCGGTCCGCCGGCGACGAGGCTCGTCGCGTTGATCGTCCCCGCGCTGAGCGTCAGCGCGCCGGTGCCGGCATTGGCGGTGGCGATCGTCATCGCGCCCGGACCGGCGAGGTTGATCCCCACACCCGTTGCGGTGATCGACCCGACGACCGCCAGATTGCTCGCGAACAGGCTCCCCGTCCCGGCGTCAAGCAAGGCCTGGCCGCCCGCGGAGAGGCCCGCCGCGTTAATGCCCTGCCCGGTCAGCGTCACGTCGGTGCCGGCGTTGATCGCGCTGCCCGTCGCGAAGCCGATCGCGCCGCCGCTGGTGATCGTCAGCGCATTGACCGCGCGCAGCGAGCCGGGACCCGTCATCGTGACATTGCCCGGCGCGGTCAGCGTGATCGTGTTGCCGGTCAGGCTGTCGACCCCGGCCGGCTGGCCGGTGTAGCTCATGTCGATCGTGCTGCCCGAGCTTCCCGTCAGCGCCCCCGCGGCGGTGACGCCGCCCCCGCCGGCAAAGGCGAAGGACAGCGGACCGCTGGTGTCGAAGGTCGCGTCGCCGCCCACCTGCACCTGGTTGGCCGTCGCCGAGACGGCGATCGCCGAGAAGCCCGCAACCGGCGCGCCGAGGCTGGCCAGCGACAGCGCGCCGGTGACGGTCAGCCCGCCGTTCGGCGCCGATGAGGTATCGGCGAACAGCACCCGCCCCGCGCTATCGCCATTGGCGTGGAGCGAGAGCGTATCGATCAACCGCTGCGCACCCGGCGCGAGCAGGCCGGCATCGCCGTTGGCGAAGCGCGCGGCCCCGCCGCTGCCGGTGCCTGCCACGCCCGCGCTCGGGCCGGCACCGGCCGCGCCGCCGATCCCGTCGGCGATGATGTCGAGCGTGCCGAGCGCATAATCGCCGTTGCTGGCGTCGAAGGCGGCGGTGCCGCCCGCGCCATTGCCGCCGTTTCCGCCGGCGCCGCTCGCCGCGCTGCCCGCCGCCCCAGCGCCGCCCTGTCCGATCGCGGTAATGCGATAGCTCGCGCGGGTGTCGCCCGATACGAGGCGGCCGCCGGCGATCTGCAGCGTCGCGGTGCCGGCGGTCGCGTTGCCGCCATTGCCACCCGTACCGCCCGTCGCGCCGGCCGTGCCGGGCATCCCGGCGCCGCCGGTCGCATCGGCGCTGACGAGCAGCACGCCGGTCGACGCGGCGCCGCCGTTGCCGATCGCGAACAGGGCCGTGCCGCCGGCCGCATTGCCGCCGCTCGCTCCCGGCACATCGGGAAGCCCCTGCAATCCGCCGAGGCCGCCCGCGCCGCCCTGCGCCTGCGCCAGCACCGCGCTGTCGCCGGCATTGAGCACCGCCGACGCGCCCGCGACGTTCAGCGTTGCGGTGCCGCCCGCGGCATCCCCGCCGCGCCCGCCCGCGCCATAATAGCCGTCGCCCCCGGCACCGCCCTGCCCAGCGGCGGTGACGCGCAACGCGTTGCTCACCGTCGTCGTCCCGAACGCGATATCGAGCGTCGCATTGCCGCCGACGCCCGCGCCGCCCGCGCCCCCGGTGCCGCCATTGGCACCGATGCTGCCGATACCGTCGGCGCTGATCGTGAGACTGGCGTAGGTGGGATCGACATCGACCAGCGCATTGACCGTCCCGCCGGTGCCGCGACCGCCCTGCCCGCCCGCACCGGTGCCATAAGCGTAGATCGGCTTGCCGGTCGCATCGAAGCCGGTGATGCTGCGCGCCTGGCCGGCCTGCCCGCCCTGCCCGCTGGCGTCGACCACCGCCGCGCCGATCGCATGCCCCTCGTTGCGATAGGCGAAGTTCGCGGTGCCGCCGGTGCCGCTGCCCCCCGCGCCGCCGGCGCCGTCGCTGCCATTGTCGCCGCCCGTGCCGCCGATCCCCCGCGCCGAGAGCGTGAGCGACGGCAGCGTCAGCGTGCCGCCCGCGAGCACCACCTCGGCGACGCCGCCGGTTCCCGCCCCGCCGTTCCCCGCGCGATAAAGCCCCGGGGTGCTGACCGCGATCGTCGATCCCGCGCCGCCGATGCCGTCTGCGCCGAGTGTGATGCCGTTGGCGATCGTGACCAGCCCGGTGCCGCCCGCGGTCATCTGCACCCGCGCGGTGCCGCCGAATCCGGCGCCGCCGTCCGCGCCGTCGCTGTCGAAAAAGCCGCTGCCGCTGCCCCCGAACCCGCCGGCGTCGAGCGTCAGCATATCGAGCTGGAGCGTGCCATCGCGCGATTCGAGCATCGCCGTGCCGCCGCGCCCGACGCCGGCGAGCGCGGCGGTTTGCGGCGGCGAACCCTCGCTGCCCGATTGGCCGCCGAAACCCTGCGCGCGAAGCGTCACCCCGGCGATCGTCGCGGTGCCGCCGGTGACGAGCAGATTGCCGGTGCCGCCCTGCCCCGTACCGGCCTGGAACGGCGTCGTGCCCCCACCCGGACAGGTCGGGCAATTGACCGCCGAGGACCCGCCGGTCCCCGAAATATCGGCCGTCACCTGGCCCGCGGTGAAATTGCCCGCGGCGAGGTTGATGCTCGCGGTGCCGCCGGTGCCGTTGCCGCCGTCGCCCTGGTTGAAGAACACGCCTTCGCCGGTCGCGGCGGAGGTGCCGCTCGCGATCAGATCGAGATTGTCGAACGCCAGCGTCGCGTCATTGGTGGCGCCGGTGCGGCTCTCCACCGTCACGCGGCCGCCGAGCCCGTCGCCGCTGCGCCCGCCCGCGCTGCTGAACCCCGGCGCGCCGCCGTCGCCGGTCGCCGACAGAGTCATGCGGCCCGGCGCGGAGAAATCCGCGTCGACGGCATAGAGCAGGATCGTCCCGCCGGTGCCGTTGGACCCCGCCGGCCCAACCCCGCCACCGCCGTTCGCCGAGGCAAAACAGCCGAAAGACGCGCAATTGCTGAGCGTGAGATTGCCGCGCGCGCCGCCCGACGCGCTCGCGAACAGCGTAACGTCGCCCCCGGTCGCATTGCCCGACTGCGCCGGATTGCCGAACCCGCCCTGCGGCGCATAGGCCGAGGCGTCGACCTGCAGCCCCGGTGTGGTGAACGTCCCCCCGGCCGCGCCGATGCTGATCGTCCCGCCGAAAAGATCGGGCGAGCGCAGCCCGGTGGTCGTGCCGAAATCCGGCGCAAAGGCACGCGCGATCGCGCTGACCGACAGATTGCTGCCGATCGCCAGTGTGCCGCCGTCATGCGCCAGCAGCGAGATCCGCCCGGCGCGCGACGCCGCCCCCGCCGCGCCGACGCCGGTCATCGTCGCATCGGCGGAAAGCGAGACGAAGCCGTCGAGCGTCAGGCTGCCGGGGCCGCCGACATCGATCGCGATCCCGTTCGCCCCGGGGACCGCCGCGCCGAAATTGCCGCCGTTGCTGGAATAGCCCGGATTGGCCCCGACATCGGCGGTGAACCCGCTCCATTGATGCGTGCCCGCGGATATCGCGACGCTGATATTCCCGCCGGTCGCATTGCCCGCGCTGCCGGTGCCGGCATTGCCGCCGGTCGCCTGCGCGGTCGCGCTGACCGAGCCGAGATCAAGCACCCCGCCCGCGCCGGTCAGCGCGATGCTGCCGCCGAACCCCGAACCGCCGTTGGTCGGCGCGGCGGCGAATTGCGTCGGCGTACTGGCGGACGCGTCGAGCGTCGTCGCGGCGAACTGCAGCAATCCCCCCGGTTTTCCGGCCGGCGGCGGCGCGCTAAGCGCGGAAAGCGCAATGCTGCCCCCGGTCGCATTGCCCGAGCGATCGGTGCCATAGCCGCCGTTCGCGGTGGCATTGGCGAAAAGCGTCGATGCGCTGATCGTCCCGCCATTGGCGATGAGCGCGATCGTCCCGCCGAACGCATCGGCGCCGGTCGTCGGCGTCCCGCTCACCCCCGCCGACCCGTCGCCGAAGGCGTTGAGCGTCAGCCCGCCGGCGATGCCGATACTGCCGTCGAGGTCGACCGAGCCGGTGCCCCCGATGCTCGTCAGGCTGATCGCCCCGCCGGTGGCGCCGACGCCCGCGGTCAGCGTCATGTTGCCCGCAACGCTGATCCCGCCGGACTGGCCCGCGAGCAAGGCGATGCTGCGTTCGGCCGAGAGCGTCACGTCCGCGCCGAAACCGGCGCGCGCGCCGCCGCCGGTGTTGATCGCGATATCGCCGGTCGCGGCGCCGTTGAGCACCGATTGCCAGAAGCTCGCGCCGATCGTGAACCCGGCGTCCGCGGTCGCGGTCGCGTTGCGCGGGGTGGCGACCGCGCCGCCCGCGAGATCATAGCCCGCCGAGAGCACCACGCCGTTATCGTCGGGGATCGCAGCGCCCGCGGGCACATAACCGATATTGCCCGACAGCAGCATGGTCAGCGCATTGTTCTTGGGAACGGCGACCATATAGATGCGCCGCGCCTCGCCGCCGCCCGAGGCGATCTGGCCGTTGGTGTCGCCGGTGTGGACGATGCCGTTGGCGTCAGTGGTGCCGGCGTTGACCGTGATATCGAACAGCCCGGCGTTGATCCGGATATCCGCGCTCTCCGCCGCGACATAGGCTGCCGATCCGCCGACGTTGATCGTCCCGCCCTGCGCGACGCGCGGCGCGACGAGCGCGACATAGGTGCCCGGCGTCAGCGCGTTGATCGTCGCCCCCGGGGCGATCTGCACCGCCGCATTGCTGCCCGCCGCGCCGCGGAAGCGGATCTCGCCGGTGGCGCCGTACAGCCCCCCGGTGGTGTCGATATCGTTGGCGGTCAGCACCAGCGACCCGACGTTGAACACGCTCGTCGCCCCGGCGATGATCCCGCCCGGCGAATAGAACCAGATCGATCCGAGCGAATCGCTCTGCACCGTGCCGTTGAGCGCGATCGCCTGCGCGACCGTCCCGCCCGGCACCACCCGGTTGAGGACGGTATAAGGCGCGAACGAGCTGACCGGTCCGCTGAAGTTCATCGCATGGCCGGCGGGGAGGAAGTCGATCGTCCCGCTGCTCGGCGGCGGCGTCCAGTTGATCACCGCCTGCGCACTGTTGACGGTGATATTATCGACATTCGATCCCGACGAGATGCTCACCTTGGCGGGATCGTAGCTGGGGGTCGCCTGCGCCCCGCCGGGGAAGGTCTGCGCGCCGGCGGGCGACACCGCCCACGCCACCGCGAGCGCCAAGGCGCTGGCGCGCGCGCCGAGCAGCATCCGGGTCGAACGGGTCATTGGTGCCTCCACGGCAGGAGTTGCGTGCTGAGCGAGAACAACACCCGCGCCGCGCCGCGCTCGGTCTGGAAACCGGCGGTGCGCAACGGGGTGGCGACGGTGAGGTCGAGCCGCGCGTGGCCCGCCCAGGTGGCGCGCACGCCCCCGCCGGCGGAAACCAGCCGCTGCGGATCGAACCCGGCATAGCTGGCGCCGTGGTGCCACACCCAGGCGCTATCCATGAACACGAACGGCTGGAACGCGAACGGCTTCGCCCCGCGCGGCACGAGCCGGCCGTAGCGCAATTCGGTCGAGACGCCGAAGCCGCTGTCGCCGGTCAGCGTCCCCGGATCATAGCCGCGCCCGACGGTGTAATTGCCCGCGCTGATCTGCTCATAGGAGAGCAGCACGTCCGGGCTATATTGCGCGCGCGGCGCGAGCGCGATCGTGAACATCGGGGTCGGGCGGAATTCGGCCTGCGCGCTCGCCCGTACGATGAAGGCGGAGGCGTCGCCGCCCTCGCGGCTCACCGGCGTGCCGCAGCCGACGAGCGCGCGGCATGCCTTGCTCGCGCCGAGCCCGGCGAGCCCCTGACGCAATTCGAGCGAACCACCGAGATGCCAACGCGGCTCGAGCGCCGAATAGCCATTGGCGCTGACGACGCTCTCCGGGTCGATCAGATCGCCATCGAGCCGCGCGAACAGCACGCGCAGCCGATCGCGCGACAAGGGCACCCGCGCCGCGCCGCTACCGAAGCGCAGATCCTGATCGATCACGTCGATCCCGCTGGTCGCCATCAGCGTGCGGACCTGTCGCCGAATCAGCGGATAACTCAACGCGCCGGTCGCGATCATCGTGGTCGACGAAAGCTGCCCGCCGACGACATCGGGCTTGCTCCACGCATAAGTGAAATCGCCCGACAGCCTGAGCCCGTTGCTGCCCAGCGCCATATTGTGCCCGACCTCGAGCACGGTCTGCTCGCTCGGCTGCGCGGTGTTAAAGACGCTGAACGTCGTGCTGTCGCCCAGCCCGGTGAGATCGTTGATCCGCAACCGCGCAAGCCCGCCGACCGGCCCCACCGCGCTGCTGCCCAGATTCTGCACGTTGATATCGACTTCGATACGTCGGCGCGTCACCGTCACCTCGCCGATCACCTCGCCCGGCGCGGTGCCCGCGGGGCGGAGCGCGAGCCGGACGTCATAACCGGGCAGATCGCGCGCGAGCAGCAGATGACGTTCGGCCTCGTGGACGTTGAACACCGGCTCGTCCTTCAGCGCCTCCATATGCGCCGCTATCAGCCGCTCGCTGTTGCCCGCCTCGCCGCGCACCTCGATCGCAACCAGCCTCGCCATGAACACGTCGAGCCGGACGACACCACCCTTGTCGATGCGCTGCGGCGGCACCTGCACCGCGGCGAGATAGCCCATCTGGCGCAATGCGGTGGCGATACGGTCGCGCACCTCGCACAGGCTGGCGATCGGCACATCGTGGCCGGCAAGGTCGCTCCACGTGTCGCGCAGCGCCCCGGGGTCGACGACGCGCAGCCCTTCGAGCCGGACGTCGCTGAAATTGACCGTGACATTGGCGTAGCGCGGATCGGCGAGCGGGCACGGCGCGCGCTCGACCCCGCCGACCACCGTCAGCCGCCCGCCCGGCGCCGCCGGCTCGCCGGTAAGCGCGCCGCGCGACAATTCCTCGCGGGTCGGCGGGCGCGCGGTAACCTGCGCTGCAACCGGCGCCGGGGCCAATGCCGTAAGGCCCAGCGCAAAGCGCCACAGCGCCGCACGCCCGAAACCCTGATGAACCCGCATTCCCTGTCCCCCGAACCGTCGGGCGGCCTGTGGCAGGCCGCCCGTCCTGAACCCTGTGCGCGCGCTGGCGTTGTGCCGTGGCGCCGCCCTTTTTGCGGCCCGGGTGGGATGGCGCCTGATCCGGCGCGATCCACCCCGAGGCTATCAGTCCGCCCGTCTCGCGACAAGCAGGCTTTCCTGTAGTTTCAATCCTTTGCCGCCGTGTCGGCAGGTGCGGCGGCATCGACCAGCAGGTCGAGCTGCGCGGTGCAGCCGTGCGCGATCAGCGTCGACGCGATCGTGTCCATCCCCGCCGTCCCGGCATCGATCAGCGCAACGCGGATCTCGGCGGGATGGCCGTCCGCGCTCACGCGATAGCTGGCGCCGTCGCGCACCGGCAGCGCGGCGGGCCAGGCGGCGATCGCCTCGCCGGCGGCGAAGCTCGCGGTCGCCTGTGCGCCCCCGCCCGCGATCTGGACGGTCGCCGCCCTGGTCGTGTCGGCGCGCCACAATTTGAGGGTCGCCGGATCGGCGACGCAGAGCGCGCCCGGCGTCGCGACATCGGCGAGCCACAGATTGGGGCGACGCGGCGTGCCCGGCTGGCCGACACCGCCGCGCACCGCCCCGGTGCGCGCACGGCGCACGCGCTTGGTATCGAGCAGGGCGGCGAGCGCGACCCCGCCGGCGGGCGCGGCATTGGCGGCGGCGACGTTGAAATTGCCCGGCCCGCGCAAGGTGCGCGTGCCCTTCGCGTCGAGCAGCGTCACGACGTCGCCGGGCTGGAGCGCGAGCGCCCCGCTTTCGGCGAGCTTGCGGCCCGGCGGATAGTTTTTCGCCGACGGCCCCGACGCGCGCACGACGATCGTGTCGGCGATCGCCGCGGACCCCAGCGCGAGCGCCAGTCCGGCGACTGCGCCGCGCAGCGCGATCCTATCCCAGGTCATAGGCACCTCCCTCGATATGCTCGTAACGGTTGAGAAGATTGGCGAGCGCGGCGTCGCGCGGGTGGCGTGCGATCATCGCGCGCAGGTCCGCCAGCGCCGCGTCGCGGCAGGCGCCCGCGTCGAGCGCCGTGACGATATGGCCGAGCGCGGCGCGCTCCTCCGCCGGAAAATCGGGCGCCGGCTCGAAGATATCGACCGGGGTCTGCCGGCCGCGCAGCCGCACCCGCCCCATCGCGCGCCACCAGTCGAGCCCCGACAGGATCATCGCCTCGCGGCTCGCCAGCACATTTGTGTCGAGCTTCTTATTGGCGGATTCGAGCCGCGAGGCGGTGTTCATGCTGTCGCCCAGCGCGGTATATTGGATGCGCCCCTCGCCGCCGAAATTGCCGACGATCGCGTCGCCGTGATGCAGCCCGACACGGGTGCGCCCGATCGGCGGCACCCCGGCGGGCAGATCGCGACGAAACGCCTCCCCCGCCTGCCACATCGCATAGGCCGCCTGCGCGGCGTTGCACGCATCGTCATCGCGCGCGATCGGCGCGCCCCAGAAGGCGACCACCGCATCGCCGACGAATTTGTCGATCGTCCCGCCGTGCGCGAGCACCACGTCGCTCAGCATATCGAGATAGCGGTTGAGCAATTGCGCGACCATTTCCGGCGCGATCGCGTGGCTGAGCTTGGTGAAGCCTTCGAGATCGGTGAACAGCGTGAAGATCGCGCGCTTCTCGCCGTGGAGCGCGAGCTTTTCGGGCTCCTGCAGGATCTGCGTGGCGATATCGCGCGGCAGATATTTGCCGAGCGCCGATTGCGCGAAGCGGCGCTGCTGCGAGGTCACCGCGCGCGCCGCGACGCCCACCGCGGTGAAGGCGAAGATCCACGCGATCGCCCAGCCCGCCGCCGGCAGCCCCTTGGTATCCCAGCCATTGGCCTGGAGCACCAGCGGCAGCCCGCCGATCGCCCCGGCCTGCACCACCAGCGCCGGGCCGAGCCACAGCCAGCGCAATTCGGCGAGGCTGGTCGCCGCCGCGGCGAGCACGACCAGCGCCGCCGCCAGCCAGCGCACGCCGACCGGCACCGTGCGCAGCCGCGCCCCGTCGAGCACTTGCGCCAGCATCGTCGCATGTACCTCCAGCCCGATCATCGTCGAATGCGCGCCGCGCCCCGAGAGCGGGGTTTCGAACTGGTCGATATCGACGATGTCGCCGCCGATCAGCACGTCGCGCCCGCGCACCATCGGCGCGAGCGCGGCGCTCATCGCGGGATCGGCGATCAGGTCGATCTGCAGGCTCGGGTTCACCGGCTCCTCCGACCGGTCGGGCTGCGGCTGGGGCAGGCGATAGCGGATCGCGCCGCGATAATCGGCGAAGGCGGCGGCGGGCCGCATCGCCAGCGCGAGCAGCGGCGGCTGGCCCGGCTGCGGGGTCGGCCAGCTGCGCGCGACATTGTCCGAATCGGTTTCGAGCCGGATGCTCGCCGGGCGCACGCGACCGGTGCGCGCGGCGCGGATGAAGCGATCGAGATATTGCTGCTGCTCGAAGATGATCTGTTCGCGGTTGTCGCCAAGATTGGCATAGCCGAGCCACACCGGGGTGCGCATCGCGCGCAGCGCGGCGAGCAGCGCATTATCCTCGTCCTGCGGCTGATCGAACAGGATGTCGACCCCAATCGAATGCGCCCCCATCGCGTCGAGATTGCGCAACGCGCGCGCCAGCAGCCCGCGATCGAGCGGCGAGCGCTTGCGCGTCGCGATCAGGGTCTGGTCGTCATAGACGATCATCACGAGGCGCTTGTCCTGCGCGACGCGCGGCGCGAAGGTCGCCGCGCGCCAGTCATAGAGCCCGCGTTCGGCGTCGGCGGTCGGGATCTCGCGCGCGTGCGTGCCCGCGCCGAGCGGGCGCCCCCAGTCCCACCCCGCGACGAACAGCGCGAGCGCGAGCACCAGCACCGCCGCGGCCAGCCGACCGCGCCCGGCGTCGCGCACGACGCGCATCGCTCGAGGGACGAGGCCGCGCGTCATCGCCGCTCAGCGCGCCGCGATCAGCGGGCGCGCACCGTCTCCGACGATCGCAAAGCCCGCCCAATAGAAGGGGTGCGAGGTATCGGCATCGTCCATCAGCCGCACCTGCGCCGCGCGCAGCGCCTCGCCGATCGGGCGCTCCCCGCCGGTATCGAACATCCCCGCGATCAGCCGCTCGGTCGCATGATAGGCTTCGGGCGCGGGCCAGTGGCTTGCGATCACCGAGCGGCTGCCCGCGCCGATGAACGCGCGCACCAGCCCGTCGAACGTCCCGCCGCCGCCGGTCAGCCCGGTCTCGCGCGTCGCCTCGGCCCCCGCCACCCCCGCGGTGTCGCAGGCGGAGAGGATGACGAGATCGGCGTTGAGCCGGAGGTCGAAGATCTCGCCGAACTGGAGCAAGCCGTGCGAGGTCGGCGTGTCGGCGAAGCTGGTGACGAGCGCCGGGCGCGCCGGGCATCCCGCGCGCGGCGGGGTGACCAGCCCGTGGGTCGCGAAATGCAGGATGCGGAACTGGTTGAGATCGGCCCGCGTGCGCACCGCATCGTCGGTGAAGGCCGCGCCGGTCATCAGCGCATTGCCCGTGCCGCCGATCGCCCGCGCGGCTTCACGCAATTCGGTCGCCGGGATCGGGCTGTTCCACTGCGCCGCCGGCCAGCTGCAATCGGGGCTCGCGCCGCCCGTCACCGTCCCGCGGGTCAGCGCCGCCTTGATCATCCCGCCGACCGGGGCATTGTCGCCGAAGCCGATATAGCGATGCTGCGCGGTCGAGGGCGCCGCCGCGCGCGCATCGCGGAAGGCGCGCGCCGAGAGCGCGGTGCTCACCGCATGATCGCGCCCGAGCCAGGCGATGCCGCGGAAATCGAATTCGTCGGCCCCCTGCGCGACGCGGCGCTCATAGGTATCGACCCCCGCCTGATCGGCGACCAGCAAGGTCACCGGCAATTGCAGCATCGCGCCGTCGGGCTCGAAGATCAGGTGGCGCACCTTCGCCAGCCGCGGCGCGATCGGCGCGAACAGATCGGTATAGAGCGTGCGCGCGGTCGGCACGTCGAGCGCATAAGTGGTCTGGGCGTTGTTGACCTCGGTCGAGATCGTCTCGCGCAGCGCCGCGACCCTGGCGGCGACATCGCCCGCACTCGCGGCGAGCTGATAGCCCGTCGCGCCCGCGTCATCGATCCAGATCGCATAGAAAGCGTCGCCAAGCTGGGCGAGCTTGAAATAGCCCTCGCCGGGCTTGAGCGTCGCCTGCATCTCGGCGAGCGAGACGATCCGCGGGCTCACTGCGCGGAATTGCGGATAGGGTTCGAGCGCGGCGAGCGTCGCGGTCTGCGATGCGGCGAGCGCATCGACATCGGCCTGCTGCTGCGCGATGCGCGGGCGCAGCGACGCATCTTGCTGCGCGTCCTGGATCAATTGCGCCAGCACGATGCGTTGCCGCTCGATATCACGCGACAGGGAAACCGACTGGCGGAACAGCCGCGCCGCCTCGTCGTCGCCCGCCGAGAGTTCGCGCGCCAGCAGCTCCAGCGTATCCGCTGCCCCCGGCCGGACGAGCATCTGCGACGCGGTGAACAGATCGCCGGCCAGCGCCGGCCGCTGCGGAATCTCCCGCGCGAGCAGCGAGAAATAGGGCTGGAGCTGGTTCGCCATCCCGGTGAGCGCGGCGTGGTTGGCGGCGGTCGAGGCGAAGATCGCGCCATAGGTCGCCAGCGCATCGTCGGTCCGCCCGCGCCGCACGAGGAACGCGCCGAGCCGCGCCCGCGCGCCGTTCACCGCGGCGGTTTCGGGATATTGCGCCGCGAGCAGCGCCAGCGCCTGCCGCAGCAATGCCTCGGCCTGGCCGTAATCCTTCTGCGCCTCCCACGTCAGCGCGATCTCGCCGAGCAATTGCGCGCGCAGCCGCGTGATCGAGGTGACGCGCCCGTCGCGGATCGCCACCGCATCGGCCTGCGCGCGCGTCAGCGCCGCGCGCGCATCGGCCGGCTTGCCCTCGAGCCGCAGGATCGTCCCGCGCAATTGCCCGGCCTGCGCATCGATGATCGCGGCGCGTTCGCGCGGGGTGAGCTTGGTATCCTGCCGCACGCCGAGCGCCTTCATCTCGGGCACCCCGCTGTTCATCTCCGCCGCCGCCTCGGGGGTCAGCGCGACCGATCCGGCATCCGCCTCGGCCAGCGCCGCGCCGTCCGACAAGGGCCGATCGAGGATCGCCAGCGCGCCCGCCAGATCCTGCCCGTTGATATGATGCATCGCCTCGAAATTGCGGCGCAGGCGAAGCTGCACCGCATCGGCGGTGACGATCGCCTGCGCGCGGGCGAAGGCGGCATCGGCCTGATCGCGCAACCCCAGATTGGAAAGCTGCAACGCGCGGTTGATGAGATATTCGTGCGCGCGATTGGCGCGCTCCACCGGGGTCAGCCCCGCCGCCTCGGGCGATTGCGCGAAGCGATCGAAGAGGCTGTCGAAGAATTCCGCCGCCTCGGCATAATTGCCCGCGGCGTTGCGGCGATAGCCTTCCGCCAGCGCCGATTGCGCATCGAGCGTCGTCGCCTGCAGCCGCGCGAAGGCGGCGCTGTTCCCCGCCCCCGTCGTCACGATATCGATCTTGCCCGGGACCGGCCGGCCCGCGATCACCGTGCGCAGCGCGAGATCGAGCGCGCTCGCATAGATCGCCTGCCCCTGCGCGACATAGAGCCGCCCGTTGCGCCGCGCGCTGACGATGCGATAGCCGCTGCCGCTCGCGGTGCAGTTGCGCACCGAAACCGCACCGAGGCCGGGAAGCGCGGCATCGCGCGCCGCATCGCAAGTGACCGTCGCCTTGCGCGAGGCGGCCAGCCGATCGAGCAGCACCGCCGCGTCGTCGCCGCCGCTCGATCGCAGCATATAGACCTGCCCGATCGGCCGGGCGGCGTCGCGGCACACCAGCATCCACGCGCGATCGAACATCGTACGGGCGGCGGGATCGGCGCTGCTGTTTTGCGCCTGGCACAGCGCGCCGCCGTCGCCGCCGATGCGAAAACTGTCTTCGAGCAGCGCGCGCTTGTTTCCCGATTGTGCGAAACCCACCCCGCAGACGCCCGGCGCGACCAGCCCGAGCATCGCGAATGTGGCGCATAAACCGCGCAAGCCGCTCATCCCCCGTCCCCTTTTTCGCACCCGATCACGCTCGTCGATCGCGATCGTGATGATGCGTTGCTGCTGCTCCGCTATGCCGCCAGGGGAAACGAACGGTTAAGAATTGCGCGAATGTTATCAGAACCGGTCGTCGCCTGGCGAAATCGCCCTTCCCGAAAAGAAGTTTACTGACTACGCGACCAGTTATCGAACTTATCGGCATGCTCCATACGGCGCTTTTCGTCGTCGCACAACGGCAATTGTCGAGCATTTCCTTTAGGTTGCAATTGAAATCCTAATATTCGCCCCGCTCGCGGGCGCAAATGCGCGGATCATGTCTGTCGTGACCGCCCGAAGGCGCGGCCGCGCGGGACTTTTACCCGGCGTTAAGCAAGAATTGTCGATGAACGGGAAGACGATAAGCATCGGTCGGCGCCGTTCCCACCGCCAGGCCGGCCCCGGTTGCCGCCGTTCCTCATCTCGCCTAATGTAATGGCCATGACGCGGATGCTCGCCTTGCTGTTGCTCTTCGGCGCGGTGATCGGACTGCTCGGCGAGCAGACCGCGGCATCCGCTGCCGTCGTGCCGATGGCGATGACCGCGCCGGCGCAGACGATGGATGCCGATTGCATGGCGCTGATGGGCGCGCACCCCGCCACGCCCGACAAGAAGCCGTGCCAGGGCCTGACGCTCGATTGTATCGCCGCGACCGCCTGCGCGGTGCCGCTGATGCCGGCGCCCGACGCGCCGTTCGCGCCGGCGGCCGTCACGGCATCCCAATTGTTCGGCATCGCCGCGCGCGAGCTCGCCGGCACCGACCGCCCGCCCGAAACGCCTCCGCCCTCACCCCTCGGCTGATCGCCGGCCGCACCGCGTCCGCAACGCCCGTTTGCTGTCGGGCGCGCGGACCCGCGGCCATCGACCGATCGAGCTGAGGATTCCTCCCATGTCATTGTTCAAGGCCGCTGCCGCGCTGAGCGCGGCGCTAGCGGCATTGCCCGGCGCGGTATCCGCCGGATCGCTGACCTTCGATGCGGCGCTGGCACAAGCGGCACGCAATGCGCCGTCGTTGCGCGCGCGCGGGCTGGCTATCGACACGCGCCGCTCGGCGGCGGTCGCCGCGGGACAATTGCCCGATCCCAAACTCGGCCTGCGCATCGAGAATTTCCCGGTCTCCGGCCCGCCCGCCTTCACCTTCGACGGCGAGCCGATGACGATGACCCGGCTCGGCGTTACGCAGGACGTGCCCAATCTTGCCAAGCGCCGCGCCGCGCGCGGACGCGCGGCGGCGGACGTCGCGATCGGCGAGGCGCAGGCGGCGGTGGAAGACCGCCGCGTGCGGATCGCCACCGCGGTCGCCTGGATCGACCTCGCCTTCGCCGGCCAACGCGGCGCGGCGATCGACGATGTGCTGGCGCGATTGACCCGCATCGCCGCGGCAGCCGCATCGGGCGTCGCCGCGGGCAGTGTCCGCCCGGCGCAGGCGCTCGACATCCGCCAGGCGATCGCGGCGCTGGAAGACAAGCGCAGCGAAATCGCCGCCGAAACGGCGCGCGCGCGGGCGGCGCTGGCGCGCTGGACCGGCGATCCCGCGCCCGAGCCCGAAGGCGCGGTGCCGGCATTCGCGATCGACCCGGCGGCGTTGCGCGCGGCGGTCGACCGCCACCCCGACCTTGCCGCAACGATCGCGCGGACCGGGCGGGCCGAGGCGGATATCGTCGCGGCGCGCGCCGAGAAACGCCCCGACTGGAGCTTCGATATCGGCTATGGCCGGCGCGCCGAGCGGTACGGCGATATGATCTCGGCCGGGGTCACCGCGAGCCTGCCGCTGTTCGCCAAGCGGCGTCAGGACCCGATGATCGCCGCGGCGGTCGCCGAAAAGGGGACCGCGCTCGCCGAGCAGGAGGATATGCGCCGCGCGCTTTTCGCCGATCTCGAAGCCGGGCTTGCCGATCATGTCATGCATCACGAGCAATGGATGCGCGCCGAGCGGACATTGTTGCCGCTCGCCCGCCAGCGCGCCGATCTCGAGACCGCCAGCTATGCCGCGGGTCGCGCGTCGCTGACCGAGCTGATCGCCGCGCAGACCGCGCTGGCGCAGGCGTCGCTCGATACGCTCGATCGCGCGGCGATCGTGGCGCGCGACGCCGCACGGCTTGTCCTCACTTACGGGAGCGACGATCGATGACCGCTCATCTCTCTATGCGCGCGCGTCTCGGCGTCGCCGCCGCGATCCTTGCGCTGGTTGCCGGCGCCGCCGGTTACGGCATCGCCTCTTTCGGGCAGCGCGGGGCATCGCCCGCCGCCGCCGAAAACGGCCGCAAGATCCTCTATTGGTACGATCCGATGGTGCCGTCGCAGCATTTCGACAAGCCCGGCAAATCCCCGTTCATGGATATGGCGCTGGTTCCGAAATATGCCGACGAGGCGCCCGGCGCGGCCGGCGCGGCGATCGACCCGGCGCGCCTCCAGCGGCTCGGCGCGCGGATCGCCGCCGCCGAGCGCGGCACGCTCGACGGCGCGCTCACCGCCGCCGGGACGATCGATTTCAACGAGCGCGACGTCGCGGTGGTGCAGGCGCGCAGCGGCGGTTTCGTCACGCGCGTCTATGCGCGCGTGCCGGGCGACGTGATCGGCGCCGGCGCGGCGCTCGCCGATCTGCTCGTCCCCGAATGGGGCGGCGCGCAGCGGGAATATCTCGCGGTGCGCCGTACCGGCGACGCGGCGCTCGCGCGCGCCGCGCGCCAGCGGCTCGTGCTGCTCGGCATGCCCGCGGCGACGATCGCGGCGGTCGAGGCCGGCGGGCGCCCGCGCGACACGCTCACCGTTTCGACCCCGATCGGCGGCATGATCAAGACGCTCGGCGTCCGCGCCGGGATGACTTTGGCCGCCGGCCAGACATTGGCCGAAATCAACGGCATCGGCACCGTATGGCTCAATGCCGCGGTGCCCGAGGCGCTGGCCGCGCAGCTGCGGTCCGGGCAAAGCGCCGGCGCGACGCTGACCGCTTTTCCAGGCGAGCGGTTCGCCGGCCGCGTCTCGGCGATCCTGCCCAATGTGCAGGCCGACACGCGAACGCTCACGGTGCGGATCGAATTGCCGAACCGCGGCGGGCGGCTCCGGCCCGGGATGTTCGCGCGCGTCGATTTCGGCGCGCACGGGCGCGATGCGCTGCTCGTCCCGACCGAGGCGGTGATCCGGACCGGCCGGCGCAATCTGGTGATGCTCGCGCTTCCCGGCGGGCGCTATCAGCCCGCCGAGGTGCGCGTCGGCGCCGAAAGCGGCGGCCGCAGCGAAATCCTCGCGGGTCTCGCCGCGGGTGAGAAGGTCGTCGCGTCGGGCCAGTTCCTGATCGATTCCGAGGCGAGCCTCGCGGCGATTCCGGCACGACCGATCGCTGCGGCGCAACCCGCCGGTGCCTATGAAACCGTCGGGCGCATCGACCGGATCACGACCGAGGCGATCACGCTGAGCCACCAGCCGGTCCCGGCGCTAAGCTGGCCGGCGATGACGATGACCTTCCGCGTCGGCACCCCGGCGCTGGCGCGCGACTTCAAGGTCGGCGATCGGGTACGGTTCGGCTTCGATCAGGCGCGCGAAGGCCCGACGATCCGGACGATCGCGCGCGAGGCGGGCCGATGATCGCGCGCGTCATCCAGGGCTCGGTGCGCAACCGGCTGTTCGTCGTGCTTGGCGCGCTGGCGCTGCTCGTTGCCGGGCTGCTGGCGGTCCGCGCGACCCCGCTCGACGCGCTGCCCGATCTGTCGGACACGCAGGTGATCATCGGCACCACCTGGCCCGGCCAGGCGCCGCAGATCGTCGAGAACCAGGTCACCTA
The DNA here is from genome assembly GCF_026130605.1 of Sphingomonas lycopersici. Lineage (GTDB taxonomy): Bacteria > Pseudomonadota > Alphaproteobacteria > Sphingomonadales > Sphingomonadaceae > Sphingomonas > Sphingomonas lycopersici. Next base: position 527,260 of record NZ_JANFAU010000001.1, read on the forward strand.
TCCGCTCGCCACCACGATGCTGTCGGTGCCGGGCGCGAAGACGGTGCGCGGCTACAGTTTCTTCGGCTACTCCTTCGTCTATGTGATCTTCGCCGAAGGCACAGACCTTTACTGGGCGCGCAGCCGCGTGCTCGAATATCTTAATCAGGTGCAGGGCCGGCTGCCGGAGACCGCAAAAAGCGCGATCGGCCCCGATGCGACCGGGGTCGGCTGGGTCTATGAATATGCGCTGGTCGATCGCACCGGCGCGCACGATCTGTCGCAGCTCCGCTCGTTGCAGGATTGGTTCCTGCGCTATGAGCTGAAAAGCCTGCCCGGCATCGCCGAGGTCGCGAGCATCGGGGGGATGGTCAAACAATATCAGGTCCTGCTCGATCCGGTGAAGCTCGCCGCCTTCGGGGTGACGCACACCCAGGCGGTCGCGGCGATCCGGCAGGCCAATCAGGAGGCTGGAGGCTCGGTGCTCGAACTGGCCGAGGCCGATTATATGGTCCGCGCCTCGGGCTATCTCACATCGCTCGACGATTTCCGCGCGATCCCGCTCCGCGTCGGCGCGGGCGGCGTGCCGGTCACGCTCGGCGACGTCGCGACGATCCAGACCGGCCCCGAAATGCGCCGCGGGATCGCCGAGCTCGACGGCGACGGCGAGGTCGCGGGCGGGGTCGTGATCCTGCGTCAGCGCGCCGACGCGCGCGGCACGATCGCGGCGGTCAAAGCCAAATTGGCGGCGCTGAGGAAGAGCCTCCCCGCGGGGGTCGCGATCGTCCCCACTTACGATCGCTCGCAACTGATCGATGCCGCGATCGACAATCTCACCCACAAGCTCGTCGAGGAGTTCGTCGTCGTCGGGCTCGTCTGCGCCTTGTTCCTCTGGCACGTGCGATCGGCGCTGGTGGCGATCGTGACGTTGCCGCTCGGCGTGCTCGCGGCGTTCGTCGTGATGCGCCTGCAGGGCGTCAACGCCAATATCATGTCGCTCGGCGGGATCGCGATCGCGATCGGGGCGATGGTCGACGCGGCGATCGTGATGATCGAGAATGCGCATAAGAAGCTTGAGGCCTGGGCGGCGGCGCATCCCGACACGGCGCTGGACAATCCCCAACGTTGGCGGCTGATCACCGCCGCCGCGGCCGAAGTCGGCCCGGCGCTGTTCTTCAGCCTGCTCATCGTCACCTTGTCGTTCGTGCCGGTGTTCACGCTGCAAGCGCAGGAGGGGCGGCTGTTCGCCCCGCTCGCCTTCACCAAGACCTATACGATGGCCGCCGCGGCGATCCTGTCGGTGACGCTGGTGCCGGTGCTGATGGGCTGGCTGATCCGTGGCCGCATCCCCGCTGAACACACCAACCCGATCAACCGCCTGCTCACCGCCGGCTATCGCCCCGCGATCGACTGGGCGCTGCGGCGCCCGAAGACCACGCTGGTCATCACCGCGCTCGTCTTCGCGACGACCGCCTGGCCTGCCACGCGGCTCGGCGGCGAATTCCTGCCACCGATGAACGAGGGCGATCTGCTCTACATGCCCTCGGCGCTGCCCGGGCTGTCGGCGGCCAAGGCGTCCGAATTGCTCCAGCAGACCGATCGGATGATCAAATCGGTGCCCGAGGTGCAGAGCGTGTTCGGCAAGGCCGGGCGCGCCGACAGCGCGACCGATCCCGCCCCGCTCGAAATGTTCGAGACGACGATCCGTTTCAAGCCGCGCGATCAATGGCGCCCCGGGATGACGCCCGACGGACTGGTCGAAGCGCTCGATCGCGCGGTCAAGGTGCCGGGGCTCGCCAACATCTGGGTGCCGCCGATCCGCAACCGCATCGACATGCTCGCGACCGGGATCAAGAGCCCGATCGGGGTCAAGGTCTCGGGCGCCGACCTGACCGAGATCGATCGTGTCGCGCGCGCGGTCGAAACCGTCGCGAAACGCGTGCCGGGGGTCGCCTCGGCGCTGGCCGAGCGGCTGACCGGGGGGCGCTATGTCGATGTCGACATCGATCGCACCGCCGCCGCGCGTTACGGGCTCAATATCGCCGACGTGCAGGCGATCGTCTCCGGCGCGGTCGGCGGCGAGAATATCGGCCAGACGGTCGACGGGCTCGCGCGCTACCCGATCAGCGTCCGCTACCCGCGCGAGCTGCGCGATACGCCCGCCGCACTCGCCGCGCTGCCGATCCTCACGCCTTCGGGGCAGCAGATCACGCTCGGCAGCGTCGCGCGCGTGCGGGTCGCCGATGGCCCGCCGATGCTCAAGACCGAAAACGGACGTCCCTCGACCTGGGTCTATGTCGACGCGCGCGGTCGCGATCTCGCGTCGGTGGTCGGCGATCTGCGCCGCGCGGTCGCCGCGGATGTCCGCCTCTCGCCGGGGGTCAGCATCGCTTATGCGGGGCAGTTCGAATATCTCCAGCGCGCGGTCGAGCGGCTCAAGATCGTCGTGCCGGCGACGCTGGCGATCATCTTCCTGCTGCTGTTCCTGATCTTCCGGCGGCTCGACGAAGCCGCGCTGATCATGGGGACGCTGCCGTTCGCGCTGACCGGCGGGTTCTGGCTGCTCTACCTGTTCGACTATCACCAATCGGTCGCGACCGCGGTCGGCTTCATCGCGCTCGCCGGGGTCGCGGCCGAGTTCGGCGTGGTGATGCTGATCTATCTCAAACACGCACTCGCCGAGCGCGGCGACCGGCCGACACCGGATCAGGTGGAGGAGGCGGTCCGCGAAGGCGCGCTGTTGCGCGTCCGGCCCAAGGCGATGACGGTGGCGGTGATCATCGCCGGGCTGCTGCCGATCCTGATCGGCACCGGGGCCGGATCCGAAGTGATGAGCCGCATCGCCGCGCCGATGATCGGCGGGATGCTCACCGCGCCGCTCCTGTCGATGTTCGTCATTCCCGCCGCCTATCTGCTGATGCGGCGGCGTTGCCGTTCACTCAACCAGGGAGACATATCGTGAAACCGATCAACGCCGGCGCTTTGCTCGCCGTATCCGCCCTGCTCGCCGCCTGCGGCCAACAAGATGAGCACGCCGCATCCGCCGTCGCCAATCGCCCCGAAATGCCGGCGGCGATGGGGAATAGGGCAATGCCCGCCGAGGCCGCGAAAACCGCCAGCGGCATCGGCACGGTCACCGCGATCGACAAGACCGCGGGCACGATCACGCTCGACCACGGCCCGATCGCCGAGGCCGGCTGGCCCGCGATGACGATGGCGTTCAAGGCCCAGCCCGCGCTGCTCGACAAGGTCAAGACCGGCGACCAGGTGACGTTCGCGCTGAAGCTCGAAGGCGGTTCGGGCGAGGTCACCGCGATCGACAGGCAATGATGAGCCGGTCGATGCCCGCCGACAATGCCTCGGCGGGCGCCGCCGCGTCTATTTCCCCTCCACCGTCGCACGCGCCTGATCGAGCCGCGCGGCATAGGCGCGCAACACCTTGGCGGTGCGCCCGACATAATCCCTGGCGTCGTCGAACCGCCGCTCCTCGATCGCCTCGCGCACCCCGGGCAATGTCTTGGCGCCATAGCCGGTGAACCGGCCGGGGGCGTAGATCAGATGCTTGTACCACGGCCGCCCCGGCAGCCCGCGCTCGTCGAGCAACAGCTGGTCGATGTCGCGAAGCTGGAGATCGAGCCGGTCGCGCTGCGCCTGCGACAGCGACGCGCCGCGCGCGGCGAGCGCGGTGTCGAACGCCGCCGCGGCATGTTTGAGCGTATCGACCGCGCCGTCCAGCGCGGCGAAATCGAATTGCGGGGTCATCGCCTCGGGCGCCGGGGCGCCGACCGGCTTGAGCGGATCGCTGGCGAGGCGGAACGCGCCGTCGCGGATCAGCCTGTCGCGCTTCTCGTCCTCGGTGCGGCGGTCGGCGGCGAGCTTCTTCACCTCGCCGAGATAGACCCCGACCGTATCGGCGAAATCGCCATAGCGCTGCACCGGCAGATCGGCGTCGGCGACCCGCAGCACGAGCCGCCCGACGACCTTCGACAACGCGGCGCCATATTTGAGCCCGGGATCGTCGAACGTCGTCATATGGTGGAAGCTGTCGTAGATCGAATGATAGACGCCGCCCGATTCATCCTCGCCGCCGAAACCGATATTGAGCGCCGGCAGGCCGAGATGCTGGATATAGGCGGAATAGTCCGATCCCGATCCGAGCGCGCCGAGCGGCAGGTCGGCCCCCTTCTCCGCCGCCGCCAACGCGGTTGGATCGGGATGGTCGGTGGCATGATCGAACGCCCCTGCCAGCACGTCCGCGCGGGCGCGCGCCGCCACCGTCGCCCCGGTCTCGGGATCGGTCACGTCGGCGGCGACGGCATTGACCAGCCGCTGATAGGGGTGGCTGCCCTGCACTTGGAGCGTCCCGCGGCCGTTGCCGTCGGTGTTGATATAGATGACGCCCTTCTGCTTGAGCTCGTCGGCATGTTGCTCGGCCCATTCGGTCGAGCCGAGCAGCATCGGCTCCTCCGCGTCCCAGCTGGTATAGACGATCGTCCGCGCCGGGCGCCAACCGGTGCGATACAATTCGCCCAGCGCCTTCGCCTCCGACAGCATCGCGACATTGCCCGACAGCGGATCGGACGCGCCGAACACCCAGCCGTCGTGGTGGTTGCCGCGGATCACCCATTGATCGGGATAGCGCGCGCCTTTCAGCATCGCGATCACGTCATAGACCGGGGTCAGCTTCCAGTTCGACTTGACCGCGAGATGGACCGAAACCCCGCCGTTGCCGCCCACATGATAGGTCAGCGGCAACGCGCCGCGCCACCGTGGCGGCGCGACCGGCCCGCCGAGCCGCGCGAGCAGTTTCTGCGCATCGCCATAAGACATCGGCAGCACGGGGATCTTGAGGATCGTCGGGGCTTCCTCGCGCGTCAGCCGCTTGGCCTCGGGCGTCGCGCCGATACCGGGGGTCAAGGGATCGCCGGGATAGAGCGGCATATCCGCTACCGAGCCGCGCTGGACGCTTCCCGCGGGGCGCGCGCCGCCGGCCGGATAGGCGGCGCTCTGCGCATAGCCGTCGTCCGCCGGATCGGAATAGATGATGCAGCCGATCGCGCCGTGATCCTGCGCCAGTTTGGGCTTCAGCCCGCGCCAGCCGACGCCGTAGCGTGCGATGACGATCTTGCCCTTCACGTCGATCCCGCGCCGCGCGAGCGCCTGATAATCCTCGGGCATCCCGTAATTGACATAGACGAGGTCGGCGGTGACATCGCCGTCGCCCTGGAAGGCGACATAGGGCGGCAGCGCATCGGCCGTCCTGGACGACGTGTCGTCGCCGGGGATCGGCGGCTCCTGCCCGCCGAGCACGATCTTCTCCGGCGCGACCATCTCTACCTTGGTCGAGATCGGGGTAGGATAGAGGACGTGGAACGTCTCGATATGCGCGTCCCAGCCCCATTGTTTGAACTTGGCGAGCGTTGCTTCGGCATTGGCCTTGTCGTGCGGCGACCCGACATGGTTGGGCTCGGACGACATGTCCTTGAGCCAGGCGAGCTGGTCGGCGGAACTGATATGCCGATCGAAGGCGGCTTCGATCGCCTTGCGATCGGCCGGCGCGGTTTGCGCGACGCCCGCCGCCGCCAGCGCCGTAAAGGCGACGCCCGCCAGAATCCCTGCCGCAATGCGCATTCCCCGCTCCCCGTTCGCTCGTTTCGGTTGCGCGCAACATGAAACGGTTCATCGCGCCAACGCAAGCCGCGATCGGGTGCGCGGCGAGCGGCAGGCGGCAAGCGCCAAATCCACGAATTGTACGGAAAGTTGGTTGCGCCGTTGCGGCGACAGGCTCATTGAATCGTCAATTCTCCCTTGGGGGCGGCCGGCACAACCGGTCGCCCCTTTCGCTTTGTCGCCGGCAGCGGCGTCGCTCGACGTTGAAGCCTGCTTATGCACCGCTCACGATCGGGCGGATGATTGTCGCGGGGTTACCAGCGACCACCACATCGGCCGGCACGTCCTTGGTCACCACCGCGCCGGCAGCGACAACCGAATTGTCGCCGATCGTCACCCCGCCGAGGATGGTCGCGCCGGTCGCGATCCACGCCCCCTTCCCGATCGAAATCGGCTTGCCGATCGTCACCGATCGACGCTCGCGCGGATCGAGCGGGTGCCCCGAGGTGATGATGCTGACGTTCGGCGCAATCATCACCTCGTCCGCAATGTCGAGCCCGCCGAGATCGTAGAAAGTGCAATTCTGGTTGATGAAGACATTGCGGCCGACCCGGATCTCATTGCCGCCCGAGGTGTAGAAGGGCGGGATGAGCAAGAAGCCTTCGTCGACCTGCCGGCCGATCAGCTCGCTGAACAGCGCGCGAACCGCCGCGGCGTCGTTAAAGGTCAGCCGGTTGAGGCGCGCCGTGATCGACGCCGCCCGCCGCGTCGCTGCGACCATTGCGGCGGACTCGGGGGTTCGTCCGCGGACGATCGTGATACGGTCTTCATGCGCCATGCCGACCGGGTTGGCGCATTTGTGCGTTCCCGGGAAGCATTTATCCCAAAGACCGGATGGGGCGGCCCTGGCGCGCCGCATACGCCGTACAAAAATTCTCCACTCCTACACCAATCCTCAAGCTTACTTGCATATATCTGTTTTGAACCGGGTTTAATCGTTGGATCATCTTGACCGACCGATTGAATAACCGGCCGTTAACTGAAGTGATTAGTTGCATTTTCTCTTTCTCATGATGGATCGTCGGCGAGAGGAAGGTGCTTTGAAATGACCGGCCTTGTGGGGGATAGACGCGGGAACGTGATGATCTTGGCCGCCGCCGGGCTCGCGGTTCTCGTCGGCGCGACGGGGCTTGCCACCGATACGGTGCAATGGTCGCTGTGGCGCCACCAGCTCCAGCGTCAGGCCGATTCCGCGGCGCTCGCCGGGGCCTATGCCGATGCGCAGGGCAAGAATGTCGCTGCCAGCGCGACCGCCGATCTCACGCGCAACAACAAGCTGACGTTCAGCAGCGCGCCGGTGATCGAGAATGCGCCGACGGTCGGCGCCTATGCGGGCAATATGAACGCGGTGCGGGTCGTGCTGCAGACCAGCACCCGCCTGCCCTTTTCCGGGCTGTTCATGGCCGCGACCCCGGTCATCTCGACCGAGGCGACCGCCGCGGTGGTCCAGAACGGCGATTATTGCGTCATCGCGCTCGCCCGCACCAACAGCACCGGCATCACCATGAGCGGCAATGCCACGGTCAACATGGGCTGCGGCATGGCGAGCAACACGACGTCGAACAATGCGGTCTATGCCGGCGGCAGCAGCAATATCTATGCGACGCCGATCGCCGCGGTCGGCGGGCTGGCGTGGAGCAGCAATTATCAGAACGGAACGACGCTCCAGCCTTATTCGCTGCCCCAGCCCGATCCGTATAGCGGGCTGCCCCAGCCCGATATCTCCGGGATGAAATGCAACGCCAAGCTGGACGTGTCGCCCAATACGGTTGCGCCAGCGGCGAGCGCCGGCTGCTATGGCAGCGCGAAGATCCAGGGCACGATCACGCTCAACCCCGGCGTCTATTATATCGACAGCGCGAACTTCAGCGTCGGATCGCAAGCCACCATCACCGGCACCGGCGTCACCATCATCCTGACCAGCGCCAATGCGGCCACCCAGCCGAGCCAGATCGGGTCCGTCAGCATCAACGGCGGCGCGACGCTCAACCTTAGCGCACCGAGCGACGGCACCTATGCCGGGGTGCTTTTCTATCAGGATCGCCGCGCGGTGGACTCGGGCAATGCCAATTCGATCAATACGATCAACGGCAACGCCGCGTCGGCCTTCACCGGTGCCTTCTATTTCCCGTCGCAGGAACTCGATTTCAGCGGCACCGCGGGCATGAACACCAAATGCGTGAAGATGGTGTCGAAAAGGGTCACCTTCATCGGCAACAGCACGATCGCCAACGACTGCTCGGATCACCCCGATTGGACGAAGATCCGCGCCGTGCAGGTACGGCTGGTCGGATGACCGATCCGCACCTCAACACCCGGTCGCGTCGGCTGTCGCGCTGCACAAGGGGAACCTCGGTCGTCGAGCTGGGGATCGTGCTGCCGCTGTTCGCGCTGCTCGTGCTCGGCCTGGTCTGCGTGGCGATCACGGTGGGGCAAAAGCTCCGGTTGCAGCAGGCGGTCGCGCGGTCGCTGGAAATGGCGACCGCGGGCGGGATCGACAATGCCGATCCCACCGGGATTCAGCAGGAGGCGGCCACCGCCGCGGGCGTGCCGGTGAGCCAGGTGACGGTCGACGAATGGCTCGAATGCGACGGCGTCCGCCAGACCAGCGCGACGACCTGCGACGCCAGCCAGCAGGTCGGGCGCTATGTGTCGGTGCAGATCAGCGCCACCTACGCCCTGCCCTTCTCATTGCCCTTCGGGCAGGGCAGCATCCCGCTCAGTACCTTTTCGTCGGTGCGGCTCCAGTGACGCGCCGGCGGCAGGCGCTTGCGGACGACCGCCGCGGCACCGCGATCATCGAATTCGCGGTCGCCGCGCCGATTTTCCTGATGCTGGCGTTCATCATCATCCAGCTCGGGCTGCTGTTCGGCGCCAAGGCCGGCCTCGAAAGCTCGATCGACGAGGGTGCGCGTTATGCCACCATCTACCCCACCCCGAGCGACGCGGCGATCATCGGCCGGATCCAGGCGACGCAATTCCTGCTCGGCCGTGCCACGGTTACCGGGCCGACGATCACCCACGGCACCAATGCCGGCAGCGCCTATATCGACATTCAGGCGAGCGCGAGCGTGCCGCTGAACTTCGTTCTCTTCCAGGCCACCCCGGTGACGCTCAACTATACGCGCCGCGCCTATCAGCATTAGGCGCTGGTTGGGGGTGTCGGGGCCGGTGCGAAGGCGTCGGCCCCGGCTGCCGCGATGGTCATGCCGTGGCCGGCGCCAAAGCGCGGCGCAGCGCCGCCAGCCGGTCGGCCCGCGCCTGCTGCGCCACCGCCGCGTCGGGCGCGAGATCGAAGCCGTGGAACGCGCCGGGATAGAGATGGAATTCGGTCGGCACTCCGGCCGCGATCAGCCGCCGCGCATAATCGATATTCTCGTCGACGAAGAGATCGAGCGCGCCGGTCATCAGATAGGTCGGCGGCAGATCGGCGAGATCGGTCGCGCGCGCCGCCGCGGCATAAGGCGATACATCGTCGCGCCCCGGCGCGTGCCCCAATAAGGCGGACCAGCCGAAATGATTGCTGGCGGGCGGCCAGATGAACTCCCCGGCGTGGCGATGCGGCGGGCGAATGCAGGTGCGATCGTCGAGCATCGGATAGGTGAGATGCTGGAAGGCAAGGCGATACTCGCCGCGATCGCGCGCGAGCAGCGCCAGCGCCGCCGCGAGCCCGCCGCCAGCGCTTTCCCCGATCACCCCGATCCGCGCGGGATCGACCCCGAGCCGCGTGCTATTGGCGAACAGCCATGCCAGCCCGGCGTAGCAATCCTCGATCGGCCCGGGATGCGGGGTCTCCGGCGCGAGCCGGTAATCGACCGACACGATCACGCAATCGAGCGCCTCGGCGAGCGGGCGGTGGAAGAATTCGAGGTCGCCCGCCTTGCCGACCACATAGCCGCCGCCGTGGATATGATAGAGGCACCCGCGCGGCCCGGCGGGTTTGGCCGGGCGATAGATCGACAAGGTGATCTCGGGCGCGCCGGCCGGGCCGGGCACGGTCACCCGCTCGGCCAATGTGTCGGTGTCGGGCACCGGCGGCGCCGGCAATATCCGCTCGCGCATCGCCCCCAGCATCTCGGCGGTGACCGGAACCGTCGGCCAGGCATCGAGCAAAGCGCGCAATTCGGGATCGACGAGCGGCAGCGTGGTCATAGGCACTCCTTCGCGGGCGAAACTACAAGGTGAAGATCTTCCCCGGATTCATCAGATCGTGCGGATCGAGCGCGCGCTTCACCAGCCGCATCACATCGACCGCATCGCCCAGTTCGGCCTCGAGCCAAGGCTGTTTGCCGATCCCGATGCCGTGTTCGCCGGTGCAGGTGCCGTCCATCGCCAGCGCGCGTTCGATCAGCCGCGCGTTGATCGCCGAGACCTCGGCGAATTCGTCCGGCGCGGCGGGATCGAGCGCGAAGATCACATGGAAATTGCCGTCGCCGACATGCCCGAGGATCGTCGCCGGCACCGAGCAGCTTTCGAGATCGCGCTTGGTCTCCAGGATGCACGCGGGCAGCCGGCTGATCGGCACGCACACGTCGGTCGACCAGCCGATCGCGCCGGGCCGCTGGTTGAGCGCGGCATAATAAGCCTCGTGCCGCGCCTTCCACAGCCGCGCGCGCTCCTCCGGGCGATTCGAAAAGGCGAAATCGCCCCCGCCATTCGCCGCGGCAAGCGCTGCTACCGTTGCGATCTGCTCCTCGACCCCGGCGGGCGAGCCGTGGAATTCGAAGAACAAGGTCGTCACTTCAAGCAGATCGAGCTTCGACCAGGCATTGACCGCCGCGATCTGCTGGTCGTCGAGAATCTCGATGCGCGCCAGCGGGACGCCCGATTGGATCGCCTGCACGACGGTATCGACCGCGCCCTGCAGCGAGGCGAAGCCGCAGACCGCCGCGCTGATCGTTTCGGGAATCGGGTGGAGCCGCAGCGTCACCTCGGTGATCACGCCCAGCGTGCCCTCCGCGCCGACGAACAGCCGGGTGAGATCATAGCCGGCGGCCGATTTGCGCGCGCGGCGCGCGGTGCGGATCACCTCGCCGTTCGCGGTCACGACGGTGAGCGCGAGCACCGCCTCACGCATCGTGCCGTAGCGCACCGCATTGGTCCCGCTCGCGCGGGTCGCGGCCATCCCGCCGATCGTCGCATTGGCGCCGGGGTCGATCGGGAAGAACAGCCCGGTATCGCGCAGATAGGCGTTGAGCTCCTCCCGGCGGACCCCGGCCTCGACCGCGCAGTCGAAATCCGCGGCATTGATCGCAAGGATGCGGTCCATCTTCGACAGATCGACACTCACCCCGCCACGCACCGGGAGCGCATTGCCCTCGATCGACGTCCCTGCGCCATAAGGCACAACCGGCACGCGATGCGCCACGCAGAGCGGGACGAGGTCGACGACGTCGGCGGTCGACCGCGCGAACACCACCGCATCGGGCAATGTTGGGGGGAAATGCGTTTCGCTTTGCCCGTGCTGGCGGCAAATCGCCTCCGCGAACGAACATTCGGCGCCGAATCGCTGCGCGAGCGCTGCGGCGAAGCCCGGATCGAGCGGCACGCGCGATGGCGCGACGATCGCCTGTTCGGCCATCATCTATCCTGCCGGAGCATGGGCTCGCCGGTTCGCGGATTCGTCAGGGTGACATTCTCCGCCGCGCGGATCAGCCAGCCCCCCTCCCCGCGCGCCAGCACCGCCTGCAATAAGGTATCGACCAGATGCGGTCCGGCGGGATGCGCGGCGCCGGCTGCAAGTCGGCTCCAGAAATGGACGAGCGCATGCCCCTCGCCGATCGGCACGACATCGATCAGCTCGTTGGTCAGCGTCGAATCGCGGTAGATCGTGTCATGGATCGGCCGATGCAGCGCGATGATCGCATCGACGCCGCGGACATAATGGCCGAATCGGTTCACGAAGGTCGCGTCTTCGTGGAACAGTGCGGCGAGCATCGCCATGTCGTGCGCGTTCCAGGCAGCGGCGAATGCATCCGGTACGGCTTCGGGTCGATCGGTCGGCATGGCTTTTTCTCCGCCCTCTCCCGCTATCCCTCTTTCAATATCTCAAGCAATTTACAACGCCGCTGCGCAAGCAGCGGTCGATTCAGGATTCAAGTGATTCAGATTCGGGGACAGCCAACCCCCCGTGAATCCGCGATTCGCGCGGGCCCTTCCTGACTCCGTGGGGGAGGTATCCTGACCTGCTGGGGGCGGGGTCCTGACGATTCGGGGGCATCGGCCTGACCGGATGGGGCTATCCTGACTTCTTGGGGGCGTTGCACGAGCGGTGCCGATCAACCGGTTCTATCCTGACCTCCTGGGGGAGATCGGGCGCCTCCTTTCCTGTCCTGACTTGACTTCACAGGTCAGGTCAGGCAGCCAGACCGCCGAATAGGTGGGATAATGGCCGAATCCGTGCAACCGATCGACCGTGATCCTGGTCTTGATCCCGAAGAGGTCGTGGATCAAGGCTCGGCGGGTCGCGCGATGCGCGTTGCCTCGGCGCTTGCCGCGCGCCGCACCGAAGAATTCGTCAAGCCCGGCAAGCTGGTCGAAGTGCGCTTCGTCCGCGGCCAGTCGCTCAGCCTTACCGCGTCGCGCTTGCTTGCGCTGATGATCCTTGCGGCGGGCGGTGACGCGTGGCGCGAGATGCCGCATCGCATGCGCAAGGCCGATATCCGCCGTGGCCACAAGGGCAATGAGCGGATCGTCGACATGCTCGAGGAGCTTCACCGCACGCTGTTCGCCGAGGACGACCGTAGCTGGCGCGGCAAGAAAGCGACCAAGCGCTTCCCGCTGATCCAGATGTCGCGCGAGGAGGTCGAGGACGAGGAAGGCGTCGAGGCGGGCTGGATCGAGTGGGAATTCACCCCCGACGCGCGCCGGCTGATCCAGGAATCGGAAACCTATGCGGTGCTCAACCGTCAGGCGGTGCTCGGTTTCCGATCGAGCTATGCGCTCAAGCTTTACGAGGTCGGGGCGCTCCGCATCCACCGCCGGCTGAAAGTGTGGCGCTGCGATATGGCGGCGTTGCGCGCCGCGCTGGGGATCGCGCCCGACGTCTACAAGGATTTCGCGCAATTGCGCCGCAAGGTGTTGCAGACCGCCAAGGCCGAGATCGACCAGCTTGCGCATTTCCGCGTCGAGTGGAAGGAGGTCCGCCAGGGCAGGGCGGTGGTCGAGCTCGAATTCCGCTTCGAGGCCAAGGATGCGCCGGCACAGGTCGGCACGGTCGAGGAACTCGAGCGCCATTCGGCCGGGCGCCGCGCACGTCGCGCGGAAACGGTCGAGGAAGTGGCGGTCGCGGCGTCGCCGGCGGCGGTGAAGGCGCTCGTCTCGCGTACCGCCGAGCGGCTGGCCCCGTCACGTCCACGCGACGAGGTGAAGGTGACGAGCTTTCCCACCGGCTCGCTGCATTATGGCGAGGCGGAGTTGCTCGAGATCGGGCGCCGGTCGGGCGGGGGCTGGGATGTTGATGTGATCGCCGATGCCTATCGCCAGTCGATGGGCGACCGGCTCGCGCGGCTGAGCGGATCGAAACTGGTGCAGAGCTGGCGCGGCTTCTGCGAAAGCTATGCCGCGCGCCGCGGCCCCGCGAGCTGAATTGCACCGGTGCAATTTGCACCGAAGCCGCCCCCGAAAAGACAGGTTGCTTGCGGTCAGGATCATAGCGACCGGCGATTTGCACAAATCGATCTTGCGTTGACGAAAAAGTGCAAATCGGGCATCCACAGCGCGACTAGTGAAAAGGGAGCGCTATGGCGACCGTACTCCGCAGGGCCGGACATGCCGATCGCACGCAGGTGAGTGCACTCGCCGAGCGTTGCTCGTCAATTCTCGAACGATTGCGTGACGGCGCGCAGTCGAAGCGCGCCGACGACCGGCGCGAACCGTTGTTCACGATCAGTCGCGCGGCCGATCTCGTCGGGCGCTCCTCCGCGGCGATCCGCGAGGCGGAGAAAGACGGCCGGCTGCCGATCGCCGACCGCACCGAAACCAACCGCCGCATTGGCTACACCCTGGCGCAGCTCAACGACATGCGCGGGGTGTTCGGGACGCGGCCGTGGCGCAGCCCCGACGATCCGTGCGCGGTGGTCGCGGTGCAGAATTTCAAGGGCGGGGTTGGCAAGTCGACGGTATCGGTGCATCTCGCACAATATCTCGCGATCCGTGGCTATCGCGTGCTGCTGATCGATTGCGACAGCCAGGCTTCGGCGACGACCTTGTTCGGCTATGTCCCCGATCTCGATCTCGACGAATCGGAGACGCTTTATCCCTTTCTCCGCGAGGATGAGCGGCGCAGCCTCGAATATGCGATCCGACGGACGCATTTCGACGGGCTCGATCTGATCCCGGCCAATCTCCGGCTGTTCCAGTCCGAATATGAGATTGCGGCGCGGATGGCGCGCGGGCAGGGGGCGTTGCTCGATCGGCTCCAGCAGGGCATCGCCTCGGTGTCCGAGCGCTATGACGTGGTGGTGATCGATCCGCCGCCCGCGCTCGGCGCGATCTCGCTGTCGGTGCTGCGTGCCGCCAACGCGCTCGTCGTCCCGGTGCCGCCGACGGTGATGGATTTCTCCTCCACCGCGGCGTTCCTCGCGATGCTCGACGAGACGATGCAGGTGCTCCAGGAGCACGGGCTCGAAACCGATCTCGCCTTCCTGCGCTTCGTCGCGTCGAAGGTCGACGAGAACAAGTCGATGCAGCGCGAATTGATGGGGCTGATGGGCCAGCTTTACGGCCACGCGCTGGTGCGCACCCCGCTCAAGGATTCGGCCGAGATCGACAATGCCAGCGCGCGGCTGATGACGGTCTACGAGCTTGACGGGCCGACCACCAGCCGCTCGGTGCGCGAGCGCTGCCTGACCTATCTCGACGGCGTAAATGCCGAGATTGAAATAGATATTCGCTCGATGTGGCCAAGCCACGACGCGCGTTTGCGGCGTGAGGGGCTGGCATGAACAATCCTAATTGCACCGGTGCAATTTTCGCTGGGAGAGGCAGGCGATGAGCAGGAACAACAGCAGGTTCGCGGCGGATCTCGCCGGCGCGATCGACGGCGCGCCCGAGCAGCCGAAACGACCGACGCGGCTCGGCATGGGGGTGCTCGCCGGGCGCGAGAACCGGCTTGCCGAGCTCGCGACCGGCTCGGTGGTCAACCGCGTCGTCGAGCTGGTCGATCCGGCGAAATGCCGCATGTGGGAAGGCCATAATCGCGATTATGCCGCGCTCAGCGAAGAGCGTTGCCGCGATCTGATCGAAAGCCTCAAGGCGCAGGGCAAGCAGGAGGTACCCGCGCTGGTCCGCCGGGTGCATGACGATCCCGATTATCAATTCGAGGTGATTTCGGGCGCGCGGCGGCATTGGTCGATCAGCTGGCTGCGCAACAACAATTATCCCGAATTCCGCCTGCTGGTCGAGATCCGCGATCTCACCGACGAGGAGGCGTTCCGCCTCTCGGACATCGAGAATCGCGCGCGCGAGGATATTTCGGATTACGAGCGCGCGCGCGACTATCTCCGCGCGCTCGGCAGCTATTACGGCGGCCGGCAGCAGGATATGGCCGAGCGGCTGCACGTCACGCCGAGCTGGCTCAGCCGTTATCTCGATCTCGCGCGACTGCCCGATGTGATCATCGGTGCGTTCGTCTCGCCGCACGATCTGCGCATCAAGCATGTCACGCAGCTCAAGCCCTTGTTCAAGCCGGCGGAGCGGATGGCGCGAGTCGTTGCCGAGGCCGATCGCCTCGGCGCGGCACGTGCGGCGGGCGATGCGGTGCCGAGCGCGGCGAGCGACGTGGTCCGCCAGCTGACCAAGGCGGCGGACGCCCCCAAGAAGTCAGGATCCCCCAAGAAGTCAGGATCGGACGCCTTGCTGGGCGCGACCAGCGGTCGCCCGGTGCTGCGCATCGATCGCCGCACGCGCAAGGCGCTGACGCTGACCTTGCTCCCGCAGGACGGCGCGTCGCGCGCCGAGGCGGAGGCCGAATTGGGGCGGCTGCTCGACCAACATTGGCCGGCGTGACGTCAATCGGCCGGCGCGGTGACCCCGAGCCGCGCCAGTTGGGCGTCGAGCGCCGCTATTTCGGCGTCGAATCGCGCGAGCGCGTCGTCGATCGGCGGCGTTGACGCGGCAGGAGCGGGCGGACGGCCGCGTCTGGCGGCGACGAAGCCGTAACGCGTCGCGAGATCGCGCGCGAGATAGACCCGCCAGCTCTGCCGCGCGCTCACCTCAACGACGAGATCGAGCGCCGCGGCGCGGGCGAGCAACTTGCCTGCGCCGGACAAGGTGAGATCGAGCGCGTGCGCGATCTCGCGCGGGGTGGTCAGCGGGGCGATCATCAGCCGCGCGAGCAACGTGCCGAGCGCGCCTGGGCGTCGCTCGGCGGCGATGGCGCGGGCAGCGGCCTGGCGGCTCGCTTCGATCGCGGAAAGCTGCTCCAGCGCATCTTCCGCGAGCCGGGTCAGCGACTTGAGATAGCGCGGAACGATCGCCGCGCGATCGCGCGGGGCGAGGCGCCACGCTTTGTCGGCGGGGACCAGACACGGCAACACGTTGCGGGTGACGCCGAGCGCGCCGAGCAGCGCGGGAAAAGCCAGCCACGGGGCGCTGCTACGCTCGGCGCGCGCATAACGCGCCCCCAGTTCGAGCGCGCGCAGCAGGAGCGGGCGATCACTCCAATCCCCCGGGAGGTCGAGCGAGAGCGGAATCAGCTCCCGCCAGTGTTGCTGCCGCGCCTGCCGCAGCTCGTCACGCCACGATTCCAGCCCGCTCAGCTCGTTGTAGAGTGTCGCGATCGGGCGGCGACCGGGCAACGGAAGGTCATATTCCCGGCTAAAAATATCGATTTCGTCGATTTCCACCCCTTGTGCCCGAAGCGCGGCGGCATAGCCGGACCAGCAGGCACGCAACCGCCACGCCGCACCGGCGGAAGTGGCAGAAATACGTGTATCCAAGCGGCTTATTGCCAGCGCGGCCTGCTCAAGCGCGCTGACTAGCGACAGGGTCCAGTCGGGCGCAGAGAGGTCGGGGAGGGGAGATGCCATCCACGAATAGTAGACTGAAGCATGCCTTTCAGTCCAGTTACTCGGAGGAGTCGTGGAGCGTTCTTTCGGCCTAGGGGGGGCGGCTATTGCCGGTGTAGCGAGAGGCGCCAGCTCACATTCACGCGCCAGTCGCTGCGATCGGCGGGATAGGGGTGATCTATCACCTTTGCTCCCTCGATCTCCAGCCATGCTTTGCTGTTCCAGGACAAGCGGACTCCGCCGCCGGCCGAGCCGAGGCTGTAGTCGCTCGCCGCATACCATAAGCGCGGCTCGACATAGATGTGCGCGTGATCGACGAAGCCGTAGATCTCGCTCCCCTTGAACCGTGCGGGCAGCCCGGGCCGGAAGGCGAGTTCGGCCGACCCGCCGAACCCGCTGTCGCCGGTGAGCACGGCGGCGTCGAACGCGCGCCCGATCTCGGTTCCGCCGACCGCATAGCGTTCGCTCGCGGTGAGCCGGTCGGGGCTGTACTGCCCCGTCGCGCGCAGTCGGCCGACGAACTTCTTGCCCAGGGCGCGATCAAGCGTGGCCCGCGCGTTGATTTTGGTGAAAACCGTATCGGTAATCCCGGGCGTGCCGCGCGCGCCGAGAATGTCGAGCCCGCGGCTCACCGTCAGCCCGCCGGTCAGGGACATTTTCTCGTTGACCGAGGAATAGCCGATCGCGCTGCGGATCGCGCGGGTATGATCGGTCGAGATCAGCGCGCCGAACGCCGCGGCGTCGCTGTTAATCCCGTCGAGCCCGAGGCTGACCGATAGGTTGCGGCGATAGCCGCGGATCACCGGATAGGCGAGCGAGACCCCCGCGGTCGCCGCCTTGCCGCGGACCGGCTGATCGCTCGGGCGGGTTTCGAGATAGCCCCCCGACGCGCCGAGCGTCAGCCCGTCGCTGCCGATCGGGGTGGCGTGGCTCAGCGCGGCATAGCGGAAACGCTTCAGATCGGTCGAGGCGAGCAGCATCAGATCGGTGCGATCGCCGTCGCGCAACAGGCTATAGCCGTGTGCCTCGGCGCGGAACTGCCCGCTGCCCAGCCCCTGGGTGGCGCGATTGTCGACCCCGAATGCGAAATCGCTGTGCCGGCGATGCGGGGTGAGGACGATGACGACCCCGCCGGCCTGCTTGCCGCGCTGCAGATCGGCGTCGAGCTTGGCGCCGGGGATATCGCGCATCAGCGAGAGCAGGCGTTCCAGCGTCCGCCGCGACAGCGGGCGCTCATGCCGCAGCCGCTCGCCATAAGCGCGAACCAGCGGGCTCGCGCCTTTGGGATAGACGACATCCTCGACGAAGCCCTCGGCGACCTGCACCTTGATTTGCCCGGTGGACAAATCCTGCTGCGGGATCGCGACGGTGTAGAGCGCGATCCCGGTATGCGCATAGGCGGCGGAAAGCTTCGCCGCGAGCGCCTCGAGCGTCGCGCCTGTCGCGGGTTTGCCGAGGAATGCGGTGGCGGCATCGGCCACCGCGGCGGGCACTTTCACCCCCTCGAACGAAATGCCCTTGATCGGCGCGCCATTGCCCTGCGCCTCGACCCGCGAGGCGACCGCCGGCGGGCTGACCGCTTCGTCGGGCAGCGGCTGCGCGGGCTGGACGCGATCGGCGCGGCCCTGGTCGATGATCAGCGGCGCCCCTTGCGCCTCCGGTGGCAATGTGTTGCCTTGCGCGGCCGCCAGCAGCAGCACGCCCGTCGCTACGGACATGAATCCCCCTGGAATGAGGATCAACGCGGCTCGGGACCGAGCCGGTGGCGCCGCCGCATCGATCGGATGCGGCGGCTCACCTGCGTCAGTGCCCGATCTTCCCGCCGAGCAGCCCCGAGACGAGCCCGGTCTGCCCGTTGGTCGTGCCGCTGGCCGAGGCGCCCGCGCTCACCGCCGGCAGCGCGGAGACCACGCCGTTGACGATCGTCCCGACCGGGGCGAGCAAGCCGCCGGTGGCGCCCGTCGCGCCGGCACCGCCGGTCGCCGCGGTGACGGTGCTGAGGACCGGCGCTGCTGCGCCCGTCGCCGAGGTGGCGGTATTCACCACCTGCGACACGACATTGCCCGCGGTGCCCACGGTATTGGCGACCGCGCCGACCACGCCCGCGGCGACCGGCCCGGCGACGGGCACCCCGCCGACCGCCCCGGTCACGGTGCTGGCGACATTGGTGATGCCGCCGGTCGTCGGCACGCCGCCGGGGAGCAGGTTGGCGTTGACGAGCGCGGGTTGCCCGTTGCCGATCACATTGGTGTTGTTGAGCGCCAGATTGACCAGATTGGCCGAGGCGCCCCCGGTCGGCGCGGTGACGTTGGCCACGCTGACATTGGCGACGCCGTTGACCGTGGCGGACACCACATTGCCCGCGTTGAGCACGCCCGCGGTGGCGAGCGTCCCGGCCGGCGCGGCGGTGCCGAGCGCCGCGACCCCGATCGCGCCG
This sequence comes from Sphingomonas lycopersici, assembly GCF_026130605.1. Taxonomy (GTDB): domain Bacteria; phylum Pseudomonadota; class Alphaproteobacteria; order Sphingomonadales; family Sphingomonadaceae; genus Sphingomonas; species Sphingomonas lycopersici. The sequence goes on from NZ_JANFAU010000001.1 coordinate 546,355, forward strand.
GGCGCGCCATTCGCCGCGGTGAGCACCGGATTGTTGCCGACCGCGATCGTCAGCGCATCACCCACCACGCCCTTGACGCCGTTGACCAGCAGGGTGCGGCCCTGGCCGACATCGACCAGCGCGGTGCCGGTATCGTTCAATATCCGGGTGATCGTGCCGGTGATCGGCTGGGCGAGCGGCACCGCGGTGGCGATCGGGGTGGTGACCGCCCCGGCGCCGTTGGCGACGCCGAGCACTGCATTGCCGGCGGTGGCGAGCACCGGGGAGACCTGGGTGATCGTGTCGGTCAGCAGCCCGCTGCCATTCGCGCCGTTTGCACCGTTCGATCCATTAGAGCCGTTGGAACCGTTGCTGCCATTGCTCCCGTTGGAGCCGTTGCCGTTCGATCCGTTGGTCCCGCCCGAGCCATCGCCGCCGTTGCTGCCGTTCGAGCCGCCATTGCCCGCGGAGGGCGCGCCGACGCTGGCGACGCGATAACCGCCAGCGCTGTCACAGGCGCTCACCAGCAAAAGCGCGACGACCGACCCGGCGCCGAGGAGTAGCTTAGCATTCGAAGAATGGTGGGACATGTTTTCCTCCTGAATCCTTCTGTTGCAATGATCGGCGACTCGTGAGCGTAAACCGGACAAGACTTTAGGGACGTGTCCGTAACGATCGACATGAAGGGACAGAGAAGAGGAGCGTGGACGCGGTGGGGGCGGCCATGTACAATACTCCTGCGACAAACCCATCCATTCGCCGGACCGGGCCTAAAGCATCGCAAAAGCCCTGTCCGACAGCTCGAGCTGCCGAAGTTTAGATAGAAACACTTTGTTTCCGTTTGTTAATATCCGCCCATGAATATTAACAAACTTCTAATTTTTACCCCAGTGTCAACTAATCGATGCCGAGCGCGATGCGGCAGCATCTAGTTGATAAATATGATGAAACCCGAGGACGTGAGCGGCGCGGGTCGATTGCATCGAGAAATTTCCCCGCCGATCGGCGCGCCGCGCGGCGATCGTGCGGGTTCATCCCGATATCATTGAGACTCGGGGCTTATCGCCGTCGTTCTGCGTCAGGCAGCAGCGCGGTGAGCAGCCCGATCGCGGGCAGGAAGGCGCAGAGCTGATAGACCGCGTCGATCCCCGCGCGATCGGCGAGCCAGCCGAGCACCGCGGCGCCGAGCCCGCCCATCCCGAACGAGAAGCCGAAGAACAGCCCCGAGATCATCCCGACCTTGCCCGGCACCAGCTCCTGCGCGAACACCACGATCGCGGGGAAGGCGGAGGCGAGGATCAGCCCGATCACGATCGTCAGCGGCCCGGTCCAGACCAGCCCGACATGCGGCAGCAGCAAGGTGAAGGGCAGCGCGCCGAGGATCGAGAACCAGATGATATATTTGCGCCCGAAGCGGTCGCCGAGCGGCCCGCCGAGCACCGTGCCGACCGCCACCGCGGCGAGGAAGGCGAACAGATGCAATTGCGCATTCTGCACCGACACGCCGAAACGGTGGATCAGATAGAAAGTGTAATAGCTCGTCAGGCTGGCGAGATAGACATATTTGGAGAAGATCAGCGCGAGCAGGATCAGGATCCCCCGCGTCGCGTGACCGCGCGGCAGCGGGATCGCGGCCGCCGCCTTGCGCCCGGCGTGAAGCCGTTCGAGCCCGTGGTGGCGATACCAGGTCGCGACATTCCACAGCACCGTGCCCGACAGCAAGGCGAGCAGCGCGAAGAAGGCGAGGCTCGATTGCCCCCAGCGCACCACGACGATCGCGGCCGCGAGCGGGCCGAGCGCCTGCCCGGCATTGCCGCCGACCTGGAACAGGGATTGCGCAAGCCCGTGCCGCGCGCCCGCCGCCATTCGCGCGACGCGCGAGGATTCGGGGTGGAAGACCGAGGAGCCGACCCCGAGCAGCGACGCGCCGACCAGGACCAGCGGATAATTGTGCGCGATCGACAGCACCGAAAGCCCGGCGAGCGAAAAGAGCGTGCCGCCGGGCAGCGCGAGCGGGGTCGGCCGTTTGTCGGCATAGAGCCCGACGAGCGGCTGGAGGATCGAGGCGGTGAGCTGATAGGCGAGCGTCACCAGCCCGATCTGGCCGAAGCTGAGCCCCAGATCGGTCTTCAGCCCGGGATAGATCGCCGGCAGCAGCGACTGCATCATATCGTTGAGCAGGTGGCAGAAGCTGATCGCGGCGATCACGCCGAACACCGTGCCATTCGCTGCCGCATCGCTCTTGCCGCCGGCCGTCATCGTGTCGCGCATCGTCGATCCTTGAACCCGACGGGCGATCTAGACCCTCGCGCGGCGTCCCGCATCCATATATGGGTCAATCAATTTCGCGAGTGGGACAAAGTGACGCATCGCCACGCCAACGATTACGAGCATGTCCCGCGCCCCGTGGTCGGCATCGGCGGTGACTACCCGGCGTCGTTCGAACTGGCCGAGCACAGCCACCAGCGCGGGCAATTCCTTTACGCGGCGCGCGGGGTGGTGGCGGTGAGCACCCCGGAGGGTGCGTGGGTCGCGCCGCCCGAGCGCGGGGTGTGGATTCCCGCAGGGACGCCGCATGCCGTGCGGATGGTCGGCGCGGTCACGACGCGCAGCGTGCTGGTCGAGCCGGCGGCGTGCCCGACGCTGGGGCGGCATTGCCGCGTCGTCTCGGTCTCGCCGTTGTTGCGGCAATTGCTCGTCGCCGCCGCCGAAATCCCGGCCGAATATGACGAGACCGGGCGCGATGCGCTGGTGATGCGGCTGCTCGCGACCGAGATCGATCGCGCGCCGGTGATCCCGCTCGCGGTGCCGTTCCCGCGGCACGCGGCGCTTGCCGGGCGCTGCCACGCCTTTCTCGAGCGCCCGCGCGCGACGGCGACGATCGACCAATGGGCCGATGCGCTGGCGATGAACCGCCGTCGCTTCACCCGGCTGTTCCGCCGCGAGACCGGGATGAGCTTCGCCGAATGGCGGCGGCAGGCGTGCCTCTCGGTCGCGCTGCCGCGGCTCGCGGCGGGGGAGCCGGTCACCGCGATCGCGCTCGATCTCGGCTATGACGGCCCGGCGAGCTTCTCGACGATGTTCCGGCGCGTGCTGGGCGTTCCGCCGAGCCGCTACCGGAATTAGGGCGTCGTGTCTTGAACCCGGAGCAACCTCCCCCGTTCGCCCTGAGCCTGTCGAAGGGCTGCCCTTCTTCCTTGCGAAGAAAAGGGCAGGGCTTCGACAAGCTCAGCCCGAACGGGGAGGGGACGCCTTGTTACAGCTTGATCCGCACCCCGCCATAAGCGGTGGTGCCCGGCGCGCGATAGGTGAAGACCTCCTGATATTTCTCGTTGAGCAGATTCTCGACCCGGCCGAAGATCTGCACGCGCTTGGTCAGGTCGTAGCTCGCATTCAAGTTGACCAGCACATAATCGTGCAGGTCGACGAGCAACGTCTGATAGCTGCTGCTGAACGCATAATCGCGCATCGCGCCATTGTAGCGAAGCGTCGCGGTGACGCTGAGCGGCAGCGCGTCGGGGATATAGCTCACATTGAGGCTGGCGCTGTTCTTGGGCCGGCGCACCGCCTGGGTGATCACCGGCACCGGCGCCTGATAGCTGCCGTCGGCGGGCGCCGGGCTCGTCACCGCGAGTACCGATTGCGGCGCATCGAGATAGGTATAGGCCGCGTCGACCCGCCAGTTCTTCAGCTTGATATTGGCATAGAGCTCGACGCCCTTCTGCGACGTGGAAGTGGCGCTGTTGGCGCTCGAGGTGACATATTGGCCGTTGGCGAAGACATAGACCGTCTGGATCTCGTCCTCGAAGCGATTGTCGAAATAGGTCGCGCCGATCTTGGCGTTGCCGCCGGCGAAAATCTGTTCGACCCCGGCTTCCCACCCCTTCGATCGCTCGGGCTGCAGGTTGGGGTTGCCGATATATTGGCCGGTGGAATAGCCGAACAATTCGGTCAGCGTCGGCGCCTTGATCCCCGTGCCGTAAGCGGCGTGGAGCCGGGTGCCGGTCGGCAGCAGATAGCTCGCCGTCGCGCGATAGGTCTCCGCGCCCTTGAAGCGCGAATATTGGTCGATCCGGGCGGAGGCGCCGAGCGACAGCCGCTGGTCGACGGTCAGCTCATATTCGGCGACGAAGCCGGTGGTGTCCGACCGGTTGGTGCCGGTGAAGGCATAGCCCGAGGGATCGATCACCCGTGCCTGTTCGCGCTCGAAATCGACCGCATAAGTGAAGCGGTTGCGGACATGCTCGTTGCCGAAGCGGACGGTGCTGTTGAACGCCGCGCGATAGCGCCGGCCGCGATCGCCATAGCTGTAGCCCGCGCTGGTATAGCCGTCGCGCGCCGCATCGGTGATCTGCCCCGACAGCATGTTGCTCCACGCGCCGTCGAACAGATTGAGCTCGGCGCTGACGAGGCCGTAATAAGCGCTGTTCTTGTAATAGCTCCCCGGCGTGTCGACGAGCGTGATCACCGGATAGCCCAGCACCATCGGCGAATTGGGCGCGATCGCCTGATCGTCGGTATCGGCGCGGGTATAGTTATAGCGCCCGACCGCGGTGAGCTTGAACACGGGGGAGGGGGTCCAGTTGGTCTTGACCGATACCCCGAGATTGTCGGCGCCGAGATCGCGCGATCCACCGGGCGCCGCCGGATAGCCTTTGGTGGTGAGGTAGGCGGCGGACACGGCGTAATCCACATTGTCCCCGGCGACCCCGCCGGCGCGCGCCGCGGTGGCGAAGGTACCCTGCGACCCGCCCTCGGCGCGCGCGGTGATGCCCGGCGCCTCCCGGCCGGTGAGGGTGGCGTAGCTGATCACCCCGCCGATCGCATCCGATCCGTAGAGCGCGCTCTGCTGGCCGCGCAGCACCTCGATCCGCGCATTCTCGTCGGCGACGAGCCCGGCGAAGTCGAACTCGCTGTAATAAGGATCGCTCGCCTTGATCCCGTCGACGAAGACGAGGACGTGGTTGCTCTCCGACCCGCGGATGCGCACCTGCGTCGTCCCGCCGATCGCCCCCGAGCGGCTGACCGCCATGCCCGGCACGTCGCGCAGGATATCGGAAACCATCCGCGTCTGGCGCTGCGCGAGCGCGTCGCTGTCGAGCACCGTCACCGAGGAGCCGATCAGATTGGCCGGGATCGCATCGCCCGAGCGCGAGGCGGTGACGACGACGTCGCCGGCGGGCGGTGCCGCGGCCTCGGCGGTATCGGCGGGGGCGGGAGGCTGGTCGCTCAGCGCGAGCGCCGGGGTGGCGGCGACAAGCGCAAGCAGGGAAACAAACATTCTGGTCATCATTCATTCCACGTCGCGTCGGTTCGTTCGGCGTGGGCGGGGCTGTCCGGTCGGACGCGCGGCGCAGGCGGGAAGGGGCGAACGCGGGTGCCCCGGCCAGCTCGCGCCGCGTGCGGCCCCGGGCCGCGCGGCTGCGCGTCGCTCGACGGAAGAACCCCCGTGCCGCGGCCGACCCCTGGACCGAAGCATTGAGCGACCCGCGCCGGCAGGTCTCCTGGCTCGCGGGTCGTCGCTCGATCCACGCCTTCCCGGTCGCCCAGTGGCCGCGCGGGGGCAACGCGCCCCGCGCTGGTGGATCTCGCTCGCCGCTCACAGTTGCAGGGGCAGCCGGGGTTTCGAACCCCGTTCCCTTTGAATCCCCTTGCGGGGAACCGGCGCGATCTTCGCCCGCCGGGCAGGCCCGGCCGGCGTCGGCGCCCTTATCGCAAAGTCGGCGCCGCGCAAATCCTCAAGATTTGGGCGGCGCGCTCGCGAATTCCTGGCTGACGATCCGGCCCCAGATCGCCGCGAACTCATTGCCGTATTTGGCCAGTGCCTTGTCCCCGCCGAGATTGCTCAGCATGATCCGGCCGATGTTGGTGCGGGGATCGATCGTCATGAAGGTCGTCACGCCCGGATCGCCGCCATAATGACCGACCGAGCCGTCGCGGCGATATTGCCAGAACAGGCCCGCGTTCGGCTCCTTTGCCGGCAGCCCCGGAATCGGGTCTACGAACTGCGGCTTGAGCATCATCGCGACCTCCGCTTTCGAGAACAGGCCCGGTTCGCCCGCCCGCCCCTTCAGCACGGCGGCGACGAATTTCGACAGATCCCGGCACGATGTCCGCAGCCCGCCGTCGGGATAGGTGGTGATCGTATAGGCGGGCAACGGCTTGAGCTTCTCATCATAAAGCACCGCGCGCTGCGGCCCGGAAGCCGCATCCGTCCACCCCGATTGGGTCATGCCCAGCGGCGCGAGGATCTCCCTGCGGGTCACCTCCGCGTAGGAATGCTGCGCCTTCACCTCGACGGCATAAGCGGCGAGCGTCGCGCCGATATTGCTATAGGCATAAGCCGCGCCCGGCGCGGTGTGCGCGAAGTTGCGCCGATCCCACGTCGCGCCGCCCGGCGTGAAATAGCTGCGCAGGAAGGGCGCGATATCGAGATCGTTCGCGGGCCCGGGTCGGTAGCCCGCCGAATAGACCGATTCGCGGTCGACGATTCCGGCGCTGTGCGTGGCGAGCTGCCGGAGCGTGATCGGCAGGTCGGGAAAGCCGGGGTTGCGCACCGGGAAGGGAAGGAATGTCGCGATATCCTCGTCGAGCGTGAACCACCCGCGATCGACCCCTTTGACGAGCATCGCGCCGATCAGCGTCTTGCTGATCGACCCGATCGGCTGGACGGTCTGCGGCGTATAGGGGGTATGCGTCGCGACATCGGCGTAACCGAAGCCCTTTTCGTAGAGCGTGCGGTTCGCGTCGAAGACGATGACGCAGAAACCGGGGACATGCGATGTGGCATGAAGCGCCGCCAGATCCCGATCGAGCTCAGCCGGGGGCGGCGTCTCCGCCGTCGCCCCGGACAGGCTCGCCGCCGCGAACAGCGCAGCCACAGAAAATCGCAAGCGTCGGATCATAACATACCCTTTCGGTTGAAGGCGGAAATGGCGTGCGGCGTCAGCTGGCATAATCGGCGGCGCGTGCGCGGAACGCGGGGCCGCCGATCGCGTCGTCGAGTTCCGCGCGGCTCATCGCAACGGTCGCCGCGCCGGTGCGCGCGAGCGTCTCGAATACATGCGCGATCGACGCGGCCGCGGCGCGCGGCGCAAGGTCCGGGACCAGCGCCAGCGCATATCCCGCGGCCTGCCGCTGCAACAGGACGCCGGGATCGGGCGCGAGGACATTGCAGATCAGCGGGCGCTCGTGTCCGAGCGCCTCGACCAGCATCGCGTGCTGATCCGCGCCGGTGACGCCTTCGACGAACAGCAGGTCCACGCCGGCCCGGGCATAAGCTTCCGCGCGGCGCAGCGCTTCGTCGAAGCCGAGGCTCGACGCCGCATCGGTGCGCGCGCTGATCAACGTATCATCGAAGCGCCGCGCATCCTGTGCAGCGTGCAGCTTGCCGATCATGACCGGAAGCGGGACGAGCGGACGCGCGACCAGCCGATCGGGCGGCTTCACCTCGAGCTGATCTTCGATCTGGATCGCCGCCGCGCCGGCCGCCTCGAGCATTCGCACGATACGCGCGACCTGCAGCGCATTGCCGAACCCGCTATCCGCATCGACCAGCAGCGGAAGTGCGCAGCGCTCCGCAATATGTGACAACACGTCGACCAGCTCGACGCCGCCGAGCAGACCGACATCGGGTCGGCCGAGCCGCGACCAGGCGAGCGCCGACCCGGAAAGGAACGCCGCCTCGAAGCCGGCACGCTCGGCAAGGAGCGTCGACAGCGTATCGAACACGCCCGGCGCGCAGAGGATCGAGCCCCGGCCGGTGAGGCTGCGCCGCAACCGTGCGCCGGTGGATTCGGTGCTCCCGTCTCCTCCTGCAGGGGTCGGTCCGCATGATTCCGCATATCGCGCCACCGCTTTTCGCATCCCCGATCTATACCCCATTGACAGTAATTATTGAAGATGATCTCATATTTAATAATCAAAGGGAGGATGCATGTCACGCTTCAAATCGGCCACCCGCCTGGGCGCGCTGCTCACGCTCGGGTTGACGGCGCCCGCGCTGGCGCAAACCGACGCGCCGTCGCCGCCCCAAGCGGACAATGCGATCGGGGACATTCTGGTGACCGCGCGCAAACGGTCGGAGCGTCTGCAGGACACGCCGATCTCGATCAGCGCCGAGACCGCGGAGAGCATGGCACGCAAGGGCATCGCCAATATCGCGGACATCGCGCGCCAGACCCCCGGTCTCCAATATGGCGATTTCGGCGACATGAAGCTCTCGCCCACGTCGTTGCGCGGGGTGACCGGCTCGTCGGGATCGGCCGGCGCGGACCCGGCAATCGGCTATTATGTCGACGAAATCTATCAGGCGCAGGGCCCCGGCGCCGATCTCGATCTCTACGACATTGCCCGGGTCGAGGTGCTGCGCGGGCCGCAGGGCACCTTGTTCGGGCGGAATACGATCGGTGGCGTGATCAGCATCACCACCGAGCGGCCGTCCGACACGTTCGCCGCATCGGTCACCGCCGATATCGGAAACTATGACGCGCGCCGGATCGGCGCCTCGATATCCGGCCCGATCGTGCCCGGCGCGATCGCCGGCAAGCTCGCCTTCGTCAAGGATCAGCGCGGCGGATTCGAGCGCAACGTCTGGCTCAATCGCGACGTCAACAACCACGATTCCTGGGCGCTACGCGGCCAATTGCTGTTCGATTTGGGCACGACCACCAGCCTGTTGTTGACCGGCAGCTATCGCGCGGCCGATCAGGAACAGCTCGTATTCGAAACGCGACGCTACAATTTGGATGCCGATCTGCCCAAGGCGCTGGTGGCGCTCGGCCTGCCGCTGAACACCGATCCGTTCGATCGCAAGGTCTATTCGGACAGCCCCAACAAGGAACGCCTGCGCGCGTGGGACGTCGCCGCGACCTTCAAGACGCGGATCGGCGATGTCGGCGTGACCAATGTCGCCGCCTATCACTGGCACGATTATTTCAGCCGCGCCGACACGGATCGCTCGCCGCTGAAGATGCTCTACGACGGCGATCCCGAGCGGGTCTGGCGCTGGTCGGAAGAGCTGCGTTTCGATCTGTCGACCGGGCCGATCGACTGGCTCGCCGGCCTCTACTATTTCCGCCAGAAGAGCCGCAATCAGAGTTTCGTCGAGATCGGCGCCGATCTCGCCGCGAACCTCGGCGCGCCGGAACTCGCCGGTTTCCGCTCGGGCTCGAACGGCGAACTCGACACGACGAGCAAGGCCGCCTTCCTCAGCGCGACATGGAAGATCGCGCCACGCCTCGATCTCACCTTGGGCGGGCGCTACACGCGCGACGAAAAGACCATCCATTATGTCCAGGTCGACGCGATCGACCTGCTCGGCGGCAATACCGACGTCCGCGCGAGCGGCGCGTGGAGCCAGTTCACGCCGAACGCCAATCTCCGGTTCCGCATCACCCCGACGGTGATGGCCTATGCGACGGCGAGCAAGGGCTTCAAGAGCGGCGGATTCAACGACGCGCTCGGCAGCGCGGACGGCATCGCCTTCGGCCCCGAATCCCTGTGGAATTACGAGCTCGGGCTGAAGACCGAGAGCTTCAACCGCCGCCTCGTGATCAACGCCGCACTCTATTATATGAAGTGGGACAAGATCCAGCTGTCGGAGGACAATCCGGCGACCCCGGTCTATGATCCGATCATCCTCAACGGCGGCAGGGCGCATAGCAAGGGCATCGAGGTGGAGATGACCGCGCGCCCCACCGATCGCCTGACGCTGGGCGGCAATGTCTCGCTGCAGGATGCGAAATACGAAAATGGGCATCTGCCGACCGGCGAGCCGCTGAACCATATTCCTTATGCGCCCGGCTATACCGGCGGCGCCAACGCCGAATATCGCCTTCCCGTCGCGCAATGGGGAACGCTGGCTTTCTACGGCGAATATCTGCTGCGCGGCCGGACCTATCTCACCAACGATGCCGATCCCGACGGGGTGGTACACCCTTACGGGCTGCTCAACCTGCGCCTTTCGCTGCAATCGCCCGACGAACGCTGGCGCGTGACCTTGTGGGCGAAGAACCTCACCAACCGCATCTATGAAGAGCGGGTGTTCGATCTCAGCGGTCAGACGCTGATCGGCCAGAAGTTCATCATCCTCGGCGATCCGCGCACCGTCGGTGTCGAGTTCAAGCTGAAATATTGAGAGGCCGTCATGCCGCGCAATCTCCCCTTGCTGGCGCTCGTCGCGCTTTTCACCGGCGGACTGGCCGACCCCGCGCCCTCCCGCGAACCCAGACCGGCCGGGTGGAGCGACCGCTCCTATTATCTGGCGATGCGCGACGGCGTTGAACTGGCGGTCAGCCTCTATTTCCCCCATGGCGCGCCTCCCGCGACGCCCGCCCCCGTCCTGCTGATCCAGACCCGGTACGGCCGCGCCGGCGAGGCGGGGTTCGGCGCGCCGTGGCGTCGCGCGGGCTATGTCGTGGCGATCGTCGATACGCGCGGGTCGACCGCCTCGTTCGGCGCCCGCGACGTCGACATCGGCGCGGACGAGCAGCGCGACATGGACGAGATCATCGCCCATCTCGCCAAACAGCCGTGGTCGAACGGGCAGGTGATCGCGTCGGGCGTGTCCTATATGGCCGACACCGCCGACATGGCGACCAGCCGCCCCGCGCCGGCGTTGCTGGCGGCGATCCCGCGGCAGACCGATTTCGACACTTATGCGCATCTGTTCAGCCCGGGCGGGGTTTCCAACGACTGGATGCTGCAGACCTGGGGCAGCGCGGTGCGCGACATGGATCTCGGCCGCGATCCCGAGGGGGGTGATGCCGATTGCGTTGCGCGCGCTGCCGATTGCGCGAAATTGTTCCCGATCCTGCAGCCCGTGGACGGCGACGAAAGCTATACGAAGCTCCGCCGTGCGCTCGCCGCGCGCGGTCGCCACTGGGGGCCGGAGGATTATGCGCAGGTGATCTTCCGCGATCAGCCCGGGAGCAACGGGCATACCCTGTTCGCCTCGTCGCCGGCGGCGCATCTCGCCGCGATCCGTCGCGAGCGCAAGCCGGTGCAATATTGGGGCTCGTGGCTCGATGCCGGGATGGCCGAGGCGGCGCTCGCGCGTTACCGCTCCGCGCCCGAGGTTCCGGCCGAGGTCTGGATCACCGCCAACAATCATGCGCAGAACACCGGCGCCGATCCGTTCTTTCCGGAGGAGAAATCACCCACGCCGGCGGCATCGGCGATCTTCGCCAAGAACATCGCCTTCGCCGATCGCGTCAGGACCGGTGGCCGGATTGCGCGGCAGATCCATTATTATGTGATGGGCGCCAAAAGCTTCCGCACCACGCTGCGCTGGCCGCCGGCGGATGCGGCGCCCTCCAGCCTTTATCTGTCCGCCGGGCAGCGATTGTCCCCGCGCGCGCCGGCGCGGCGCGGTGCGGACCGCTACGCCGTCGACTTCGCCGCGACCACCGGCAAGGCGACGCGATGGTCGACGCAATTCGGCACGCCGCCCGCCTATCGCGATCGCCGCGCGCAAGACGCGCAGCTGCTGACATATGACGGCGCGCCGGTGGCGGCCGATACCGAATTGGTCGGGACCCCGGTGGTCACCCTGCACATGGCGGCGCAGACCAGCGACCCGGCGATCTTCGTCTACCTCGAAGACGTCGGCCCCGACGGCCGTTCGACCTATCTCACCGAGGGGCAGTTCCGCGCGATCCACCGCAAGATCGCCGATCCGGCGGCCTTGCCCTATGACCAGGGTCCCGCGCCGCACAGCTTCGCGCGTGCCGATGCGCTGCCGGTCGCGCCGGGCAAGCCGATGACATTGCGCTTTGCGCTTTTCCCGACCGCCGCGCTCATCCAGCGCGGGCACCGGTTGCGGGTGGCGATAGGGGGCGCCGATGCCGACACCTTCCGGCGCTATTCGGAGGGCAAGACGGACGTCTTCACCGTCGGTCGCGGCGGGCGCGATGCCAGCCGGATCGAGATCACGACGCGACCCTGGCGACGATGACGGCCGCGCCGGAACAGGGTTTGACGGCTAGCGGTTGTCCGTCTCGCGGGTATCGGCCGCGATCCGTTTGAGCGCGGGTTTGTCGATCTTGCCGATCGGCAGCAGCGGCAAGTCGGCCACGAACACGAAGCGTTTGGGAATCTTGTAATTCGCCAGCCGCCCGCGACACCAGGCCTCGATCGCGGCCGTCGACAATGACGGCCGCGCGACGATGAACGCCACCCCGATCTCCTGCCAGGTCGGATCCTCGGTCGAGACGATTGCGACCTGCTCGACATCGGGATGCGCCTCGATCGCCGCCTCGACCTCGCGCGGATAGACATTGTAGCCGCCCGACTTGAACATCTCCTTCAGCCGCCCGACGATGCGATAGCGGCCATCGGCGCGGTGTACGGCGAGATCGCCGGTCCTGAACCACCCGTCGGGCGTCAGCGCCGCGGCGGTTTCCGCCGGGCGGTTCCAGTATCGCAGCAGATTGTACGGCGATCGCGCCCAGACCTCGCCGCTCTCTCCTGCCGAAACGTCGTTTCCGCCGGCGTCGACCAGCCGGATCTCGACTCCCGGAAACGCGGTGCCGACCGAATTGGCGAGCACCTCCAGATCGCCGGTCGGCTCGGTCGCGGTGATGCCGCTGGTGGTTTCCGTCATGCCGTAATTGGTCGCCAGCCGTGGGTGAATGGCGTGCAGCCGCCGCAGAAGATCGACCGGCATCGCTGCGCCCTCCCACAATATCAGCTGGACCGCCGACAGGTCGAACGTGTCGAAATCGGGCACATCGAGTTGCATCTGAAAGCAGGTCGGCACCGATCCCCAGAGCGTCGCCCGCTCGGCGGCCATCAATGCCAGTGATGCGGGCGGGTCGAATTGTTCCAGAAACAGGATCGTTCCGCCCGCCAGCAAGGTCGGCAGGCTGACGTCGACGACGCAACCGACGTGGTTGATCGGGAAATAATTGACCGCGCGCAGCGGCGAGACCGGCCACAGTCGGTTCTGCGCGAGGCTAAACGCGGCCAGCCCGTGATGATGCAGCACCGCGCCCTTGGGCCGCCCGGTGGAGCCAGAGGTATAGACGATCAGACACGGGTCGAACCCGCCACATCCGGCACGCGCCGCGCGAAGCTGCGCATCGCCGCACCCTTCGCCCGCGGACATAAACGCCTCCCAGCGCGAGAAACCCGCGACCAGCGGTTCGCCGGCAAAGGCGACGGCCGTCTCCAGCGCGGGGCTGCATGCGCGCAGCCGGGTCAGCAGGTCGCGATAGTCCCGCCCGCCGATATGCGTCCGCGCCAGCAGCACCTTGGGCGCGGCGTCCGCGACGACATAGGCCAGTTCCTCGAACTGATAGCGCGGATTGAGCCCGACCCAGATCGCCCCGATCGACGCGCTGGCCAAGAAGCTGACGAGATAATCGGGGTGCGGCGTCTGCAGCGTCGCCACCCGATCGCCCTTGCCGACGCCCGCGACGATCAACGCGCGCGCCAGCGCGTCGACCGCACGCGCCAACGCGGCATAGCTCCACCGCCGGTCGTCCAGCACCATCGCTTCGTCATCGGGACGATGCGCCGCCATCCAGTCGGCATAGTCGCTGATACGCGGCAGCAGCGGCGGGGCGCCCGTGTGGGCCGAGCCAGGGACGATCATATCGCCGGTTCCAGACGGGTGCCGGCGCGATCTCGGATCGACAAAACGCCAATGGACAGCAGGGCAAGCGCCGGTGGCACCACGGCGACGAAGCCGGCGATCGCTGCGGCGCCCCTGCCCGTCGCCGACAGCACGAGCGCGGCGAAGGCGGGGCCGAGCGCCAGCCCCAGTTTCTCGATCGAGGTCCAGACACCGGTGAAGGCGCCCTCGACGCCGGCGCTTCCTTCGGCGTGGCGGATTGCGCTTTGCGCATGGGCGGTATGCGCGGCGATCGTGAAGGGAAGCACCTGTATCCCCGCGAAGGGGATTCCGGCGACGGCGAAGCAGATCACCGCCGTCGGCCATGAAGAATGGAGCAGCGCCGCCAAGCCTAGCGCGATCGCCGCCCCCGCATAGCCGACCGCCGCCAACATCAGCATCGCACGATCGCCGCGCCGCCGCCCGAGCCACGACCAGACCGGCGCGCTGAGGATCGTCGCAACAAGAAGCGCCCCCATCGCCGCCCCGACCTCGCCTTCCGCTCGCCCCCATGTGCCGACGACGAGATAGGGCACGGTCGCCGAAACCGCGCCGACCGCGGTGAGCTGCAGCAGGAAGGTGATCGCCAGCCACCGAAAGCCGGGATCCGCAAAGGCGAGGCGGAGCTGGTCGATCAGTCGCGGGCGCCGCTCACCCGCCGCGGACGGTCGCGCAGCCGCATCATGATCGGCGAGCATCGCGATCGGCGGGATCATTGCGACGAAACAGCCGGCTGCGATGCATCCGCCCATCGCCGCATAGCCGACGCGACCGCCACCGAAATGCTCCACCAGCACCGGCGCGACCGCCGCGCCGACGAGCACCCCGATCATCGACGCGGTCATCCGCCACCCGACCAGCCGCGCGCGCACCTCCGGATTGGCGGAAATCTCCGCCGGCACCGCGCTATAGGGCACCGCAAAGAGCGAATAGAAACCGGCGAGCGCGAAATAGCTCACCGCTACCCAGGCGAAGCGCGCCGTCGCGCCGGTCACCGGTGCCCAGAATAGCGCAGCGAACGCGATCGGCACGCCGATCGCCCCGATCATCATGAACGGCCGGCGGCGGCCGAAGCGGGAGCGCGTGCGATCGGACCATGTGCCGACGAAGGGATCCCAGACGACCGCCCAGGCCTTGGGGATGAATACGGCCAGCCCCGCCCAGGCCGCGGGCATGCGCAATATCTCGGTGCAGAAATAGAGCAGCAGGATCGTCGGGACGGTCGAGAAAACGCCGTTCGCGAGCGAGCCCATCGCATAGGCACCCACGCCTGCGGGCGCGATCGCGCGGTGTTTCGGGGTCATTGCGCGGGCGGGACCCAGACGGTGAGCCACCGCGCGACAAGCGCCGGGCGCGGGGCATTCTCGATCTCCACCTCGCAATCGACCGACAGGATGCGCCGGCCCTTCTTGTCCCAGCGCTCGCCGGCGGCGGCGAAGCGGCCGCGCACCCGGCACCCGACGGGAACCGGTGCGACCAGCCGCACCCGATCGAACCCGTAATTGAGATTATAGCCCACCTTGGCCGGATCGGCGCCCCAGCCCTCGCCGATCGCGGCGTGGAACATGCGCGTCAGCAGCCCGATGGTCAGGAAACCGAAGGCGATCGTTCCGTCGAACGGGCCGTGATCGACCGCCCATCGCGGGTCGACGTGCATCGGATCGGGGTCCAGCGTCGCCGCGCTGAACTGGTCGATCATTTCCTGGGTGACGCATATCCAGTCCGACACGCCGATCTCGCTTCCAGGCGCGAAATCTGACAGCATTCGAACGGCATTGGGAATGGGGTAGGGGTTGGACACGGCCTCTCCGAATATTTACTAGTGAAGCGAATAAATATGAGGTTGAGCTCAATTTTATGAATGCGTCAATAGCTTCCGCATCGGTCGGCACCACCCCCGCTACCGGTTCGGCTGATACCGGATTGTCGTTCATCGAATTTCTCGAGACGCGGCTCGTCGCCTCGCCGCCGCCCACCAAGGGGCAGCGGACGCGTGAACGATTGAAGATCGCTGCGGCTAAGGTGCTGGAACAGAAAGGATATCACGGCCTCCGCATCGTCGACGTCACCGAGGCGGCGGGGGTCGCGGAAGGATCCTTTTACGTCTATTTCCGCGACAAGACCGATGTGACGCTGGCGGTGCTCACGACGCTTCTCGAAGATTTCTTCAGCGTCAATCTGAGCAGCGAAGGCAGTGACGGCCCCTTCGACACGATTCGTCGCGCCAATCGCCGCTGGCTGGCGATCTGCCGCAGCAACTCGGGCCTGATGCGCTGTATGCTGCAAGTCGGCGATGAGGATGCAACATTCGCGCAGCTGACGCGCAGCATCAACCAGCGCTGGTATCAGCGGATCGCCGCCAGCGTACTGCGCCGCTTTCCCAAGGGCGCGGTCGACGAAAAGTCGGTGCTTCTCGTCGCTTATATGCTCGGTGCGATGATGGACGATATCGCGCGCAAGCTGTTCATCTATCCCGACGAGGGACTGCTCGATCTGCTGAAATCGGCCGGGGCCGACGATGTCGCGGTCGCGGATGTCGCAAGCGTCTTGTGGATGCGGCAGCTTTACCCGGGCCTGCCGATCGATCGGGACTTGCCTGAAATCGCCAACGCGATCGTGAACTGGCCGAGGAACGCCGCCGCTTGAGCGCCCGCTGCCGATCAACCGATGCCCTGGTGACCGAGGTGGAAAAGACTGAGCGCGAATAGCAGCCACATCGCGATCAGCACGAAGTTGCTGGCGGCGAACGGCACCACGCGGTGCGTCACCCTGTTGTAGGTCAGATGGATAAAGCTGTGGAGGCTCCGCAATAAGACATAAGCCCAGGCCAGCGACACGAAGACGATATCGACCCTGTGGGCCGCGTAGAGAGCGACCAGCAGGACGTGAAACAACAGCGGCACTTCGAGCGTGTTCATATTATTGCGATTGGGAAGCGCGACGTCGGTCGGGACCCGTGCGGATTCGCCGAACCTATAATCGTCGGGCGTGGTGTCGCCGCGAACCGCGGACCGGATGCGCTTGATCGGCATCATCGCCAGCGGGACGAAGGTGAGCAGCGCCATCACGATCATCGGCCAGAAGATAAGTTCCTGCGCCATGCCCCCTCCGCCGGTGTAATGCCCGGAGCCTATTGTGCTTTCTCGCAGGTGTCATCCGCGGGCTTATGCAGGAGGCGCGTCGCAATTCGCCCCTGCGTCACCCGCCTTGTGCCGGGGTCCACCGGGAGGCAAAGGCTGGACAAAAGGCTCTTGCGATAAAGCTCGCGGCACAGTGGACCCCGGCACAAGGCCGGGGTGACGCAAGAAGATGCCAATGCGGTTGCCGGGGAGCGACCGGCGCCCCTTCCGGAGTAGGCAAAAGGCGCGCGATCCCGCGCCGGTCCGCCGCGCCGCGTGTAAATTCTCTTCTCGCCGTTCCGGCTCTACCGCATAATATTCTTGCGAGTGCGTTGCATTAGCCGGAAATGATTTCTAGGAACCCCCTCGCAACCCGGGGGGAATCTATGCACGCGAATTACCTGCTGCGTCTCGCGATCGGCGCGACCGCTCTTGCGGCGCCGGCCGTCCCGGCGTTCGCGGCGGATGACGACGCCGCAGGAAGCCAGCGCGCGTCCGGCAGCGATATCGTGGTCACCGCGGCGCGCAGCGCGCTCCCGCCCAGCGCCCTGCCCCTGACGATCGATCTCATCGACAAGAAGTCGCTCGACCAGCAGATCGCCATCTCGGGCTCGGTCACCGATGCGGTGGCGACGCTCACCCCCTCCTTCTCGCCGACCCGGCAGAAACTTTCGGGCGCGGGCGAAACCCTGCGCGGCCGCTCGCCCTTGTTCGCGATCAACGGCATCCCGCAATCCACCCCGCTGCGCGACGGGAGCCGCGACGGCTTCACCATCGACGGCTTCTTCGTCGATCGCGTCGAGCTCATCTATGGTTCGAACGCGCTCCAGGGAATCGGCGGCACCGGGGGCATCGTCAATCAGGTCACCGTCGGCGCGCCGACGACGGAAGGGATCGGCGGCCGGATGCTGCTGCAGGGATCGGCCGACAATGATTTCAGCGGCGACGGTCTCGGCGGCAAGGCCGCCGGGCTGATCCAGTACAAGACGGGCCGGTTCGACGCCACGCTGGGGGCGGCCTATGAGAAGCGCGGCACATTCTACGACGGCGCCGGCCGGCGGGTCGGCCTCAATCTGACACAGGGCGAAACGCAGGATTCGCGCACGCTCTCGTTGTTCGGCCGCTTCGGCTATGCGCTGGGCGATACCGCGCGGCTCGACCTGATCGTGAGCCACTTCCGCCTGCGCGGCGCGGGCCGATATGTCGCCGTCGCGGGCGATCGCCTCACCGGCGTGCCGACCAGCGCGGTGCGCGGCACCCCGCCGGGAGAGGCCGCGACCAGCCAGACCGACAGCGTCGCGCTCTCGCTGACCGATCCCCATCTGTGGGGCGGCAATTTCGTCAGCCAGATCTTCTGGAACCGGACCCGCGACACCTTCGGCGCCGAGATCAACCCGATCGCGACGTTTCAGGACGCGCAGCTCGCGCCGATCGGCACGTTGCTTGATCAATCGCAGAACCGTTCGCGCAAGATCGGCGCGAAGATCAGCTACGAACGCGCGATTCCCGGCTTCGAGGCGCTCACCGCGACGCTCGGCTTCGACGCGCTGTGGGACAAGACCGAACAGCGGCTCATCATGACCAACCGCGTCTGGGTGCCGCCGACCGACTTTCGCAGCTTCGCGCCGTTCGGCCAGCTCAATCTCGCCCTGTTCGACCGAAAACTCCGCCTCGCCGGCGGGGTGCGCTGGGAAAACGATCAGATCCGCATCGACGATTATACCACGCTCGCCAGCGCCGGCCGGACCTTCGTGTCGGGGGGCAAGCCGTCGTTTCAGGATGCGTTGTTCAACGGCGGGGTGATCGTCGAACCGATGACCGGATTCCGGCTCTATGCGAGCTATGCCGAGGGCTTCACCGTCCCCGATGTCGGCCGCATCACCCGCGCGATCAATCGTCCGGGCGTCGATCTCGACAATTATCTCGATATCAGCCCGATCGTTTCGAACAACCGCGAAATCGGCGTCGAGCTGAAGCGCGGGCCGCTCGACGCCAGCATCGCCTATTTCTGGTCGTCGAGCGACAAGGGGCAATTGCTGATCGCCAATCCCGGCGGAATCTTCGACGTCCAGCGGCTGCGCACCGAGATCCAGGGGCTGGAGATCAATCTCGGGGTGGCGCTGCCGATCGAGGGCGCGCGGGTCCAGGTCGGCTATGCGCATCTCAAGGGGCGCTACGATAGCGACAAGGTGCCCGACGGGAAGGTCGATACCGACCTCGACGGCACCAACATCTCGCCCGATCGCCTCAATCTCGCCGCGAGCTATGACCGCGGACGTGTTTCGGCGCGGGTGCAATCGCAATTCTATCTGTCGCGCACCTTCAAGGGCCCCAACCGCGATCCGCGCAACGACTTCGGCGGGTATAATGTCACCGACGCCTCGATCCGATATGACACCGGCTATGGCGGGTTGAGCCTCAGCGTGCAGAATCTGTTCGACACTTTCTACATCGATTATTCGAGCGACACGCGATTGCCGACCGACAATTTGAGCTTCTTCGCCGGGCGCGGGCGCACCTTCACGCTCGGCTGGGATTATCGGTTCTGATGCCGATGCGCGCGATCGACCTCTTGCATCGCTGGACCGGCGGCATCATCGGGGTGGTGCTGGCGATCCTCGGGCTGACCGGCGCGATCCTGGTCCACAAAGACACGTGGGTGATGCTGCCGCACGCCGGCGACGCGCTGGTCCGCGATCCCGGCGCGGTGACACGCGCGACCGAGCGGATGGTCGCCGCGAGCGGCGACATCGACAGCATCATCTATGCGAGCGACTCCTTCGGGTTGAACCAGCTCCGCCTGCGCGACGGCGCCGGTGCTTATGCCGATCAGGCGGGGGCGATCGTCACCCGTTGGGACAGCCAATGGGCGCGGCCCGAATTGTGGTTGTTCGACCTCCATCATCATCTCTTCGCGGGCGACGTCGGCGAGACGGTGATCGGCGTTGCGGGGCTGGCGGCCCTGGGGTTCGTCGTCACCGGGCTGATCCTGTGGTGGCGGACGCGGCGGACCTTCCGGCCGCGGCTGCTGCCGAAACGGCTGAGCCGCCCGGCGATCGTGATGCATCACCGCGATCTCGGGGTGATCGTCGCCCCGCTGCTCATCCTCTCGGCGTTGACCGGGGCGATGATGGTCTTCCGGCCGCTCGCGGGGGTCGTCCTCGCGCCGTTCGGCCCCCCCGCGCAATTGAGCAAGGCGCTTGCCGGGCCGAAGCTCGAGAGCGGCCCACTGAATCCGCGGCTCGATTGGGGCACAGTCATCGGCGCCGCGCATCGCCGGTTCCCGGATGCGACGATCCGCATCCTCACGCTGCCGAAAAAACCCGGCGCGCCGATCGCGATCCGCATGAAGCGCGCCGACGAATGGCTTCCCAACGGTCGCACGACGCTGTGGTTCGACGCCGCCGACGGGCATTTGCTTGCCGCGCGCGACGCGCTGGCGATGCCGGCTAACGTGCGGCTGTTCAACGCGGCTTATCCGCTACATGCCGCCAAGGTGGGCGGGCTGATGTGGCGTCTGGTGACGACCGCCGGCGGCCTCGCGCTGTTCCTCCTCGGCAGCCTCGCGGTGTGGAGTTTCTGGTTCAAGCGACCGCGGGCTAGACCGGTGTGATCGCGTTCCGCGCAATGGCGAGGACCGCGTCGAGATCGACATGCGTCTCGAGCGTCGCGGCGATTTCGTCGAGCGCGGCATCGACATCGCTTGCGTGATCCGGCCCGCGCGCCGCGACGCCGACGCGCGCCAGCCACGCCGCGCGCTGCGCCGCGAGGCCGAGCAACCCGTGGACATAGCTTCCCGCGACCAGCCCGTCGGCGCTCGCCGCCCCTTCGGCGCGGCCGTCCGCCAGCCGCCCGACCGGTCGCGCGGTGTCCGCCCCGCTCGTCCGGCCGAGGTGGATTTC
The DNA here is from genome assembly GCF_026130605.1 of Sphingomonas lycopersici. Classification (GTDB taxonomy): domain Bacteria; phylum Pseudomonadota; class Alphaproteobacteria; order Sphingomonadales; family Sphingomonadaceae; genus Sphingomonas; species Sphingomonas lycopersici. Next base: position 566,970 of record NZ_JANFAU010000001.1, read on the forward strand.
ATAACCGGCAAAGGGCGCGCCGAGCGCTTCGCCACGCACCTCGACCAGCGTCTTGTCGCCGTCCAGCACGGTCTCGACATCGAGCAGCCCGAGCCCGGCGACCGTTCCCGGCGGCCCCTCGATGCCGTGCGGATCGGCGATGCTGCGCCCGAGCATCTGATAGCCCCCGCATAGCCCGAGCACCGGCCGGCCGCGGCGGTGGTGCGCCAGGATATCCACGTCCCACCCCTCCGCACGCAGGAAGCCGAGATCGGCGATCGTCGCCTTCGATCCCGCGAGCACGATCAGCGCCGCATCGGGGATCGGCTGGCCGGGAGGGACCATGACCAGGTCCACCCCCGGTTCGAGCCGCAGCGGATCGAGATCGTCGAAATTGGCGATCCGCGGGGTGATCGGGCAGGCGACGACCACCCGCCCGGTGCCTGCCGCCGCCGGGCGTTCGAGCACCACCGCATCCTCGCTCGGCAGGCGCCGCGCCGGGGCCAGCCACGGCACGATGCCCAGCCCGCGCCAGCCGGTGTGCGCGGCGATCGTCGTCATCCCGGCCGCGAACAATGCGGGATCGCCGCGGAACTTGTTGATCAGGAAGCCCTGGATCATCGCCGCATCCTCGGCATCGATCACCGCATGCGTGCCGACCAGCGCCGCGATCACCCCGCCGCGATCGATGTCCCCCGCCAGGATCACCGGTACCCCCGCCGCGCGCGCAAAGCCCATGTTGGCGATGTCGCCGGCGCGCAAATTGGTCTCGGCGGGCGACCCCGCGCCCTCGACGACGACGATATCCGCGTCGGCGGCGAGGCGGCGATAGCTTTCCAGCACCTCGCCAAGCAGCCCTTCGCGCCCCTCCCGCCAGCGCGCCGCGCTGAGCGTGCCGCGCACCTGCCCGCGCACCACCAGTTGCGAGATGCGGTCGCCCTGCGGCTTCAGCAGCACCGGGTTCATATCGACGCTGGCCGCGACGCGGCACGCCATCGCCTGCGTCGCCTGCGCGCGGCCGATCTCCCCGCCGTCGGCGGTGACCGCGGCATTGTTGCTCATATTCTGCGGCTTGAACGGACGGACGCGCAGCCCGCGATTGGCAAAGGCGCGGCACAACCCGGCGACGAGCACCGATTTGCCGACATCGGAGCCGGTCCCCTGGATCATCACTGCCGCCATCCGCCACCCTTTGCGGGCAATCGCGCGCGCGGCAAGCCTTGGAATATCCTTATCCGCCGCGATCGAGTTCCGCGTCGAGCCGCAGGCTGCACCGCCAGAAGAAGAAGGCCGGGACCAGCCCGAGGAACGCGGCGCCATAAAGCACGTAGCGCACGCTATTCCCGCCATGCGCCGGGTGAAGCCAGTCGGACAACATGCCGAAGAACAACGGCCCCAGCCCCAGCCCGATCAGATTCTGGAAGAACAGCATCACCGCCGCGGCGATGGCGCGCACGCGGAGCGGCGCCAGCCCCTGCGCGGTCGAATAGGTCGGGCCGTAATAGAGCGAATTGCACAAGGTGGGGATCGCCAGCAAGGTCAGCGCGACCGGCCAGTCGGTCGCCTGATAGGCGAGCAGCGCGAGCGGCACCGCGACGATCATGCCGACGACCGGCGCGGTCATCACATGGCGGCGATTGGCGCTGCCGAAACGATCCGCGAGATAGCCGCCCAGCCAGGTGCCGCCGATCCCCGCGACGCCGCCGATGATGCCATACCAGAAGCCGACCTCGCCCGGCGACATCGCATGCGTGCGCTGGAAGAAGATCGTCGTCCAGGTGGCCTTGCCATAGGAAAGGAAAGCGGCGGACGATCCTGCGACGAGCAGCAGGATATAGGCGCGCGACCCCATCACCGCGCGCAGCGCCGCCCACAGCGGCAATTCGGGGTGCGGCGCCGCGCCTGCGGTCGCGGCGCCCGACGATGCCTGCCGCGGATCGCGCAGCAGGCGAAACACCAGCAGCGCCATCGCGACGCCGGGCAGCCCGACGATCACGAAGGCATGCCGCCACCCGACCTGATCGGCAAGCAAGCCGCCGATCATCATCCCCAGCAACGTGCCGATCGGGATGCCCAGTGCGTAGAAGGCCAGCGCCGAGCTGCGCTTCTCCGGGGGGACGATATCGCTGATCAGCGAATGCGCCGGCGGGGAGCAGCCTGCCTCGCCGACCCCGACCCCGATCCTCAGCAGCAACAGCTGGACGAAATTCTGCGCCATCCCGCACAAGGCGGTCATCGCCGACCAGATCGTCAGCGCGACGCCGATCATCTTCGCCCGGTTGGTCGCCGGCCGATCGGCGTAACGCGCGATCGGCAGGCCCAGGGCGGTGTAGAACAAGGCGAAGGCGAGCCCGGTCATCAGCCCGATCTGCGTGTCGGACAGCTTCAGATCGCGGGCGATCGATTCCGCCAGGATGTTGACGATCTGCCGATCGATGAAATTGAAAATGTAGACGAACAACAGGATCCACAAGGTCGCCCGAACCGACCGGCCGGCCAGAGCCGTTCCCTGCATAGTCGCCATTCGTCCTCTCCGTGCCGGGCGGTTTGCCGCCGGCTACCGCGAAGCTCGCTTACCGACGGCAAAGGGTCAACTAGTGTCGGTATCCACTTCCCCCGTCACCGCGCGTCACCACAGCAGCGCAACGCCCCCGGCGATCAGCCCCAGTAACGCACACGCCCGGCAATAGATCGCCAGCGCACGGCGCAGATCGCCCGCCCCCGCGGCGCGGCCGCTCGCGCCGATCCACGGCTTGTCGTGGATCACCCCGTCATAAGCGACCGGCCCGGCGAGCGTGACGCCGAGCGCGCCGGCGATCGCGGCTTCGGGCCAGCCGGCATTGGGCGAGGCGTGACGCCGGCAGTCGCGCCACATCACCCGCCAGCCGCCGCCAGCGGCGAGGCACAGCAATATCCCGGCGAGCCGCGCCGGGATTGCATTCGCCACATCGTCGACCCGCGCCGCCGCCCAGCCGAACGCGCGCCAGCGCGGCTCGCGATGCCCGATCAGACTGTCCGCGGTGTTGATCGCCTTATACGCCCAGACCCCGGGCAACCCGAACAGGAGCAGCCAGAACAGCGGCGCCACCACCCCGTCGCAGAAGCTTTCGGCGAGGCTTTCGATGCCCGCGCGCGCCACCCCGGCCTCGTCCAGCGCCGCGGTATCGCGGCCGACGATCATCGCCACCGCGCGCCGCGCCGCGGAAAGATCGCGCGCCGCGAGCGCATCGGCAACCGGTCGGACATGATCGTAGAGGCTGCGCGCCGCGAGCGCCGGCCAGGCGAGCAGCGCCGCGACGAGCCACCACCAATCGCCCGCGATCGCGCGTGCGGCCTGTTCGACCGCCAGCGCGCCACCGATCGTCACCGCGAGCAACAGCGCGAGCGTCGCCACGCCCGACAGCCGCCGCCGCGCCTCGGGGATAGCAGGGCGGTTCCAGCGCACCTCGCACGCCGCGATCAGCCGCGCGAACCCGCCGACCGGATGCCCGACGCGCGCGTAGAGCCACGTCGGCCAGCCGACCAGCGCGTCGATCGCCAGCGCGGCGAAGGCGGTGGGGTCAGCCACCCGCCAAAGCGCGGTCGACCCGGTCGAACGCGGCATCGTCGCCGGGCAGCCCGAAGCGCAGCCAGTCGGCACGCTCGCCGAACGGGCGGGTCAGGATACCGGCATGTGCCAGCCGCTCGAACAAGGCAGGCGCGTCGACCTGCACGACCAGCCGGAACAGCGGACAGGCGCCGCGCACCGTCAACGCATGTCGCGCGAGCAATGCATCGAGCCGCGCGGCTCCGGCGTCGAGCGCCCGCCGCGTCGCCGCGATCCACACGCTGTCGGCATAAGCGGCGCCTCCCCAGGCGATCGCCTGCGCGCTTACCGGCCAGTCGCCGAACAGCCGCCGCACGCGATCGATCACCGCGGGCGGCGCGACGACGAAGCCGAGCCGCACACCCGCCAGCCCGAAGAATTTGCCGAACGAGCGCAGCACCACCACCGGCGCCGCGTCATCGACGAGCGGGAGGATGCTCGCCTCGGGCATCGTATCGACGAACGCCTCGTCGATCACCAACCAGCCGCCGCCCGCTGCCTGGCGCGTCGCCAGCACGTGCAGCGCCGCGCGGTCGAGCAGGCGCCCGTCGGGATTGTTCGGGTTGGCGAACAGGATCGTGCCCGGCCGAGCGTCGATCGTCGCGACGCTCGCCTCGGCGATCTCGCTATGGGTGCCGTAACCGGGGCGCGCGGCGACGATCGGCCCCGGCAGCCCGAGCATCGGCAACAGCCGCAGCGCCACCTCGCTTCCCGGCACCGCCGCCACCCGCGACGGCGCGCACCCGAAATAATGCGCCGCGGCGGCCTCCAGCGCGCGCAATGCGGTGATCGCGGGGAGCGGCGCGGAATCGACGGCGAGCCCCGCCGGGGGCGACCAGGCCAGCGGATTGATCCCGGTCGACAGATCGAGCCACGGGCGCGGCGCGCGCGGAAAGGCGCGCATCGCGTCGTCGATTCGGCCGCCGTGTCGCCCGAAGCCGTGCAATTCCGCTTGCGTCATCCCCACCGCCATCGCCATTCATCCGCCAAACGGCAAGTCGGAAGGGTGATGACGGGCGATCCACGGACGATATTGGTGCTCGGCGGCGCGCGATCGGGCAAGAGCCGCCACGCGCAGGCGCTCGCCGAGGCACGGTCGCCGGCGCGGGTGTTCATTGCCACCGCCGAGGCTGCCGACGCCGAGATGCAGGCGCGGATCGCGCAGCATCGCGCCGATCGCGACGCGACCTGGCGGACGGTCGAGGCCGCGATCGCGCTCCCCGAGGCGATCCGCGCGCACGGCGCCGGCGGTGATGTCGTGCTGGTCGATTGCCTGACCCTGTGGCTCTCCAACCTGCTGCTCGCCGAGATGGATCTGGAGGCGGCGGGCGCGGCGCTGCTCGACGCGACCGCGGCGGCGACCGCGCCGATCATCTTCGTCAGCAACGAGGTCGGCTTCGGCATCGTCCCCGACAATGCGCTCGCACGACGCTTCCGCGATGCGGCCGGGCGGCTCAACCAGCGGCTCGCGGCGTGCTGCGATGCGACCGATCTTGTCGTCGCCGGCATCCCGCTCCGGATCTCGCCGCGCTGATGCCTGACCGGCCGGGTTGCGCCGGCGAGCCTGCGGCCTCATGCAGGGCCGACGCCACGCGGGAGGACCCATGACCACGCTCGGCACGCGCCGACATCAGATGTTTCCTGCGCTCGACGGCGCGCAGATCGCGACCGCCCGCCGCTTCAGCAGCGGCCCGGAACGCCGGTTCGCGCCCGGCGAGGAGATATATGCGATCGGTGCCGTGGATGTGCCGGCGTGGCTGGTGCTCCAGGGGGCGATCCACGTCCTGCGCCGCGACGGTCTCAGTCACGAGGCGCCGATCACCACCCACGGCGTCGGCCAGTTTTCGGGCGAAGTGAACCAGTTGGCGGGGCGCCCCTCGATCGCCGGCGGTCGCGCGGGGCCGGAGGGCTGCACGGCACTGCCCTTCGACGCCGCGCATCTGCGCGCGCTCATGGTCGGCTCGGCCGAGCTGGGTGAGCTGGTGATGCGCGCCTTCATCCTGCGGCGGGTGGAGCTCATCGCCGAGGGTGGCGCCGGCACGATCCTGATCGGCGCGCCCGACAGCCCGGACATCGTTCGCCTGCAGAATTTCCTGACCCGCAGCGGCTATCCCAACCTGACGCTGAACGCGGCATCCGATGCGGAGGGCAAGGCGCTGGTGGAACGGATCGGCGTGCTGCCCGAGGAACTGCCGCTGGTCGTCTGCCCCAACGGCCATATGCTGCGCCGGCCGAGCAATGGCGAGGTCGCGACCTGCCTCGGCATGATGCCCGCGCTCGATCCGGCGACGCTCTACGACGTGGCGATCGTCGGCGCCGGCCCCGCCGGTCTGGCGGCGGCGGTATATGCCGCGTCGGAGGGGCTGTCGGTGGTCGTCCTCGACGAGCGCGCGATGGGCGGGCAGGCCGGCGCCTCGGCGCGGATCGAAAATTACCTCGGTTTCCCCACCGGCATCTCGGGGCAGGCGCTCGCCGGCCGCGCGTTCAACCAGGCGCTGAAATTCGGGGCCGAGATCGCCGTCCCGCTCAGCGTACGGAAGCTGCACTGCGATGGCGCCACGCCGGCGCTCGAACTGACCGACGGACGCCGGTTGAAGGCACGCACCCTCGTCATTGCCTCGGGCGCGCGATACCGCCGCCCCGCCATTCGCGATCTTCCGCATTACGAAGGACGCGGCGTGTCCTATTGGGCCTCACCGATCGAGGCGCGGCTTTGCGCCGGCGAGGAAGTGGCGCTGGTCGGCGGGGGCAATTCGGCCGGGCAGGCGATCGTGTTCCTCGCGCCGCAGGTCGCGCGGCTCAACCTGTTCGTCAGGCGCGACCTGTCCGAAACCATGTCGCGCTACCTGATCGATCGCATCGCGGCGCTGCCCAATGTCGAGATCCACGTCGGCAGCGACATCGTGGCGCTCGACGGCGATGCCGACGGCCTGACCTCGGCGACGTTCCGCAAGCGCGCCGACGGATCGTCGCACCGGCTGGATATCCGGCACCTGTTCCTGTTCATCGGCGCCGATCCGAATTCGGACTGGCTCGAAGGCTGTGTCGCGACCGACCCGCAAGGCTTTGTCGAAACGGGCGGCGGCGCGCTGCCGCTCGAGACGAACGTGCCCGGCGTGTTCGCGATTGGCGACGTCCGCAAAGGCTCGACCAAGCGCGTCGCGGCGGCGGTCGGCGAAGGGGCCGCCGTCGTCGCGCAGATCCACGCCAAACTTGCCGAACGCAATGGAGGACAGGCATGACCGGATGCACCCACACCGGCGGGATCAGGCAGGTCACCCCGAGCACGCGGGGCTTCGATTATCGTTGCGGCTAAGTCGGGTACTCATGGCTGTGCGCCGTCATGCCGCGGCACAACGACGCGAAGCGCCCCCGGCAAAATGCTGAACGAAAGGGGAAGCGACAGGTGGGTGACTTCGCCGTCCAGCGCTATTTCGATGCGACGTTCGGAGGAATGAACGGTAAAACCAGCGCTGTCGCCCAGCGCGGCAAAGTCGCGTTCGCGATCCGCCCGGCCGAGCAGCGCGCGGATGCCGAACCATAAGAGCGCTGCGCGTGTCGAGCGGCTGACGGCGTAAACGGCAAGCTTGCCCTCGGTCAGCGAGTCGCGGGTGCCGAACGATCCGCTGTCCAGCGAGTAGCGATTATTGCCCACGAAGAGCAGCGGCGTCACCACCGGCTGTTTTCCCTGGTCCAGTTCGATGTGAAGCCGATGATGGCGAAGCCGGGACAATGCGTCCCAGCTCGCGGGGAGCGTCGCGAGCCACTTCGGCCAGCCGCGCCGCTCGCGGATATCGTCGCGGCCGCGCACCATGAACGGATACAGCCCGACCGAGACATTGTTGATGAAGCGTCGATCGTTGACCTCCCCGACATCGATCGCCTGCGACCGGCCGTGAACCGCAAGCGCCGCCGCCGCTTCGAGCTGGAGCGGGATGTCGAGATCCCTCGCGAAATGATTGAGCGTGCCGAGCGGGAGGATGGCGACTTCGGTCTCGGCTTTTGCCAACGCCTGTGCGGCAGCCGCGACGGTGCCGTCGCCCCCGGCGACCACGATCCGCGTTTCGCCTTTGGCCGCGGTTCGCAACGCGCGGTCCATCTCGTCCGCCTTGAGCATCCGCACATCGGCATTGCCGCCAGCCTTGTCGAAGGCGGCCTCGACCTGATCGGGCAGCTTGTCGCCGGCGGCGCTGGCGGCGCCACCTTCGCGGTTGATCAGCACGAGGAGGCGCCTGTTCGTCATGACGGCGTAACGAAGCCGCCCCGCGATGGTTCAGCGGCGCGCGCGCTGAGTCGCGCGGGTCATCCATGCGCGCCGCCCGCGCCCGCCTGGGCGAAACATCACTAAATTCATAAAGTTGATCGGGAAATTTCCTGAGCGGATTTCGCGCTTGCAAATAATTTTGTGCAACGCATCATGGCGAGACGAGCGAAGGAGAGCGGATGGCCTTTTTCGAGATGACCGATCAGTCTGCGGTGGTTCGGCCCTGTTATGCCGAAGTTCAGCGCTGGATCGACGAAGTCGGCATCGAAAGGCTCAACGCGCGGCTCAAGGAAGCCGAAACGATCTTCCGCCGGATCGGCATCACCTTCGCCGTCTATGGCGAGGGGGGTGATCCGGAAAGGCTCATCCCGTTCGATCTTCTGCCGCGGGTTTTCTCGGGCGCGGAGTGGCGCACGCTCGATCGCGGCATCCGGCAGCGCGCGCAGGCGCTCAACGCCTTCATCTACGATGTCTATCACCGCGGCGAGATCATCCGCGCCGGGATCGTGCCGGGGGAGCTGGTCTACCGCAACCGCGCGTTCCTTCCCGAAATGATCGGCTTCGATCCGCCGGGCGGGGTTTACAGCCATATCGTCGGGATCGACATCATCCGCACCGGCGAGGGCGGCTTCCAGGTGCTCGAGGACAATTGCCGCACCCCCTCGGGCGTCAGCTATATGCTCGAGAACCGGGAGATCATGCAGCGCATGTTCCCCGAATTGTTCGGATCGACCCGCGTCGCGCCGGTCGATTCCTATCCCAACGATCTGCTCGCGACGCTGAAGGAGGTGGCGCCGCCCGGCGCGCGAAGCGACCCGACCGTGGTGGTGCTGACCCCCGGCCCGTTCAACTCGGCCTATTACGAGCACAGCTTCCTCGCCGATCTGATGGGGGTCGAACTCGTCGAGCCGATGGATCTCTATGTCGACGAGGACAAGGTGTGGATGAAGACCACCCACGGCCCCAAGCGCGTCGACGTAATCTATCGCCGGATCGACGACGATTTCATCGATCCCTTGACCTTCCGCCCGGATTCGATGCTCGGCGTGCCGGGATTGTTCGGCGCCTATCGCGCCGGCGGGGTGACCTTGTGCTCGGCCCCCGGCGCGGGGATCGCCGACGACAAGGCGATCTATCTTTTCGTGCCGGAGATGATCCGTTTCTATCTCTCCGAAACGCCGATCCTCGAAAATGTCCCCACCTGGCGCTGCGCGCTGCCCGACGAATGCGCGCATGTGCTGGAAAATCTCGACCAGCTGGTCGCGAAGGAGGTGCACGGCTCGGGCGGCTACGGGATGTTGATCGGCCCCAAGGCGACGCGCGCCGAGGTCGCGGCCTATGCCGATCGCATCCGCGCCGATCCGGCCGACTTCATCGCGCAGCCGACGCTCGATCTCTCCACCGCGCCAGTGCTGGGCCAGAAGGAGATCGTCGGACGCCACGTCGATTTCCGCCCCTATTGCCTTGTCGGCAAGCGGATGCGGCTGGTCCCCGGCGGCCTTACGCGGGTGGCGCTGACCGAAGGCTCGCTGGTGGTGAATTCCTCGCAGGGCGGCGGCGTCAAGGACACCTGGGTGCTGGACGATTGATATGCTGAGCCGCACCGCCGAGAATATCTTCTGGATGGCCCGCTACATCGAGCGCGCCGAAAGCACCGCGCGGCTGATCCAGATGGGGCAGCGCATGACGATCCTGCCCGGCCCGATTCATCGCGAGGAATGGCGCTCGGTCCTGCGCGTCACCGGCTGCGACGGGCTGATCGACGGCGATCGCGCGGTCGCCGAGGCCGATATCGTCCAGCTGCTGCTGCTCGACGAGACGAATCCCTCCTCGATCCGCTCGTGCATGCTGCGCGCCCGCGCCAACGGCCGCGCGGTGCGCACCGCGCTGACGCAGGATATGTGGGAAGCGCTCAATGACGACTGGCGCCGGCTGGAACAATATGATGTCGCGAGCGCGCGGCGAAACCTCGCCGAGCTGATCGACTGGGTGAAGACGCGCGCCTCGACCTTCCGCGGCGCGGTCGAGACCGGGCAGCTGCGCAACGAGGGGCATGATTTCCTGCGCATCGGCGGCGCGCTCGAACGCGCGGAGATGACGCTCCGGCTGCTCGACGTTAAATATTATGTGCTGCTGCCCGAGACCGCGGTGGTCGGCGGCGGGCGCGATCATTATCAGTGGACTTCGGTGCTCCACGCGCTGGCGGCGGCGCGCGCTTATCATCACGTTTATGGCGGCGGCGATTATTCGCCGTGGCGGATCGCCGACCTTCTGGTGCTCAACCAGCAATTTCCGCGCTCCCTGTCGTTCTGCTTCGGGCAGATCGGCTGGCATCTCGACCGGCTGGCGCAGGCGCATGGCCGGCGCGGTGCCGCGCATGACACCGCGTCGATGATGCTCGCCGAGCTGCGCGACCGCGAGGGCGGGGAGATTTTCGAAGAGGGGCTCCACGAATTCGTGCAGAATGCGCTTGTCGTCACCAACCGCCTGTCGCGAGAGATCGCGCAGACCTATCATTTCAACTGATGCTGCTCGTCGTCCGTCATCTGACGCACATGCGTTATCCGGCCGGCGCCGCGAGCGTCGCGCTGCGCCTCAAGCTGTTCCCGCAGAGTTTCGAGGGGCAGCGGGTGATCGACTGGCATGTCGAGGTCGAGGGGGAGGAGATCACGCGCACCACCGTCGACGGTTATGGCGAGCGCTTCGCGCAATGGCTGAGCCGCGGCCGGCACGATGAGCTGGAGATCGTCGCGCGCGGCCGGGTCGAAACCGAGGATCGCGCGGGCGTCGTCAAGGGCATGCGCCGCGCCTGTCCGCCGGCGGTCTGTCTGCGCGAAACGCCGCTGACCGAGGCGGACGAGATGATCCTTGGGCTCGGCGACGGGCTCGAGCCCGGCGACAATGCGCTGGCCGGGCTGCACGCGCTCAGCGCCCGGGTGCGCGACGCCTTGCCCTATCGCGGCGGCGTCACCACCAGCGCCACCGCGGCGGCGGCCGCGCTGGCCGGCGAGGGCGGCGTCTGTCAGGATCATGCGCATATCTTCATCGCCGCCGCGCGGGCGCGCAATGTCCCCGCGCGGTATGTCGCGGGTTATCTGCTCGCCGGCGACGAAGCCGATCAGCAGTTCGAATCGCACGCCTGGGCGGAGGCATATATCGACGGTCTCGGCTGGGTCGGGTTCGATATCGCCAATGGCATGTGCCCGACCGATCATTATGTGCGGCTGGGCAGCGGGCTTGACGCCAATGACGCGGCGCCGGTACGCGGGGTGGTAACCGGCGGGGGGCCGGGGATCGTCTCGGCCGATGTGCGGATCGCCCGCGGCGAAGGCGACATCGAGGCGATCCAGCAGCAACAGCAGCAGCAATGACCCGGGCCAAGATCTGATATGACCTATTGCGTCGCGGTGCGCGTGACCGATGGGCTGGTGCTGTTATCCGATACCCGGACGAACGCGGGTCTCGATAATATCTCGCGCTTCACCAAGATGTTCACCTGGGAAGTCCCCGGCGAGCGCGCGATCGGGATGATGTGTTCGGGCAATCTTTCGATCACCCAGGGGGTGATGACGCGGCTTGCCAAGGCGATCGAGCGATCGGCCGACGATCCCGATATCGAGACGATCCTCAATGCCGACAGCATCTTTCGCATCGCCGAGCTGGTGGGTGAGGCGATGCAGGCGCAGCAGGATCGCTATCGCGAATCGATCCAGGCCGGCGGCGTCGGCGCCGATGCGATGATCCTCGTCGCCGGCCAGCGCAAAGGCGGGCGGCACCGGTTGTTCATGGTCTATGCGGCGGGCAATTTCGTCGAGGCGACCAGCGACACGCCCTATTTCCAGATCGGCGAGCACAAATACGGCAAGCCGATCCTCGATCGGGTGGTGACGATCGACACGCCGCTCGAACAGGTGGTGAAGGCGGTGTGCGTGTCGATGGATTCGACGCTCCATTCGAACCTTTCGGTCGGCATGCCGCTCGACCTTGCCGTGTTGCGACGCGATCGTTTCGCCTTTCAGGTGCGCGAGCGGATCGAGGCCGACGACCCCCGCTTCCAGAATATCTCGCGCGAATGGGGCGGCAGGCTGAGGGAGGCGTTTCTCGCGATGCCCGACCTCGTTTCGATCGGTTGAAGCGCGCCGGTAAAACCTTCCCGACCCGGGCGATCGATCAGATGCAATAGAAGTCCAGCACCGTCGGGATCGTGTCGTTGAGCAACACGATCGTCTTGGCGGCGATCAGCCAGTTTTGCCCGTCGAACCTCAGCTCATGCCGATAGCGGCCGAAAAAGGCGTGCGATCGCCCGGCGCGCTTGTCGAACAGATGGACGGCGACGTTCGACGCGACGACCGCGCTTGCGGCATCCGCCTCTGCCAATCGGACGTTGGTGATCAGATGGACGGTGCGCATGCGCGGCGCCGAAGCGACCGACTGGCCCGAGCGCGCGCGCCATACCCGGTCGGCCAGATTCCCGCGCCCGCGATAATAGATCAGCGACAATTCGCTTTCCGGATCGCTGGTCGTCTCGGTCTCATTCTTCCACGCGGGAAGCCAGAAGACCGCATCTTCGGCGTAAAGGTCCAGCCACGCGTCCCACTCATATCCGTCGAGGCATTCCGCCTCGCGATACAGGATCGCCGCGGCGGCGTCGGGCGTCAGGATCATGGCGCCAATACTCCCGCCATCCGCCGCGCCCATTCGCGATAATAGCTCCGGAAGAGCGTTTCGTCGCCAAGCTGGGCGTCGGCGAGCACGCTGAACGCCGGGTGGAGATCGATCAGCGCGCCGAAGCGGTTGCCGCCTTCGCGGGCCGCCGTGGTGCCGCGCGCATAGCCCTGCAGCCAGGGATCGACGCGGCTGGCGAAGCCGCGCTGGCAATTTTCATAGGTCACCGTGTCGTCGGGCGTTGCCATGCCGCTGGGATTGAAGAAATCCTCGTACTGACGGATGCGTTGCCGCCGCGCTTCCCGGCTTTCGCCTTTCGGCGCGATGCACCAGGTGCGCATCTCGGTCTTGTCGGGTGCGAGCGGCTGGATCACGCGGAGCTGGCTCGATGCATTTTCGGCAATCTGGAGGTTGGGAAAGATCGACAGATTGCGCATGTTGAACATCCAGTCGCGCTTGGCCACGCCGTGCCGTTCGGCCAGCGTCTCGGCGCGCTCGTAGAGCGGCAGCGCCTCGGTGACGCCGAAAATGCCCCAGTTGAGAACATGGCCATAAGGGAAACTGAAGCTGCCCCCGGCAACGCCCTTGGCATCTTCGCGCCAGTAATCGCTGCTTTCCCACACCGATTTCACGGCGGCCTTGGTGTTGGACGTCTGACGTTGTTCGAGAATGCGGATGTAGGACGGGTGGGTGGACGTGAAGTGATAGGCGTCCGAACAATTTTCGAGCTGGAGTTTCCAATTGCCGTGGAAGGTGAAGGTCACCGCGCCGGGCACCAGTTCGATCCCTTCGTCGCTCTGGTCGGCGACGAGATCGAGCAGTTTCGCGGCTTCGCCGAGATGCGTCTCCAGCGGCGGTACATCGGCATCGAGGCTGCCGAACAGGAAGCCGCGATAGTCGCCGAATGCCGGCAGCGCCGGTAGGTCATGGTTTTGCGCGTCGAAGCTCGCGGCATAGCAGCCGGCGCGTTTGAGCTTCACGTTCTTGTTGCGACCCGCGCTGTCGAAGGTCCAGCTATGATAGGGGCAGACGTGGAGGCGCGCATTGCCCGATAGCGTCTGCGCGACGCGCGAGCCGCGGTGGGGGCAGGAATTGACGAAGGCGTTGAGCTTTCCCGCGCCGTCGCGGCTGACCAGTACCGGCACCCGGCCGATATCGGTGGTGAAGAAATCGTGCGGGTCGCGCGCCTGATCGGCGATGCCGAGAAAGACCCATCCCCGCTCGAAAATATGACGCATCTCGAGGTTGAAAATGTCGGGCTCGTCGAAGATCGCGCGGCTGACGCGGAAAATGCCGTCGTCCGGCCGATCATCGATCAGGTCCGAAATGCGCGCGCTGAACATTGTCCTCGTCCTGTCCATCTATGCGTGGTCAATCTACCATGACGTCCACCAGCGTCGGCCCCGGCGCGGAGAAGGAGGCGAGCAGCGCCTTGTCGAGCGCTGCTGCTGTCTCGACCCGCTCGGCGGACAGCCCCTGGCCGCGCGCCAGTGCGCAGAAGTCGATGCCGCTCAGCGTCGTGCCTTCGGTCTTCTGCAGGCCGAAATGCCGGCCGAAATTGACCAGCGCCTCATACCGCCGGTTGTTGACGATGACGAAGCTGATCGGCAACCCGAGCTGTGCCGCGGACCACAGCCCCTGGATTGCGTACATGCTCGATCCATCGCCAAGGATCGCGATGATCTTGTCGCCCGGACGACCGAGCGCGACGCCGATCGCCGCGGGCAGACCGTGCCCGAGCCCGCCGCTCGCGCAAGTATGGAAACCGCCCGCGTCGACGATCGGCAGACGATCGTGCATCGCGCCGCGGCTCGACGGCGCTTCCTCGACGATCACCGACCCGCGCGGCCGCAGATGCGCGATCTGCTGGAGAAGGTAAGCGTCGGTCAGCGCCGAGGGCGGGAGCGGGGGCGGCGCCTTCCGGCGCGGTGGCAGCGCGCGCGCGACCGGCGCGGGGCCATCGAGCAGACGCGCGAGCGCGAACCTTGCGTCGGCGACCAGCGCGGTGCCTTCGGGCGCCCAGCTCGCCGGGGCGATCGAATCGACGATATGATAAAGCCGCGCCCCCTCCGGCAGATGCGGGCCGGATGCTTCGGTATGGTATAGCGATAAGGGTCCGCCGACGACCAGAATCAGATCATGGCCGTCGAGATCGCGGACGATCGCCTCGCGGCTTGGCGACAGGAAACCGGCGAACAGCGCGTGATCCTCCGGAAACACCTCGCGCGCGGCGAAGGGCGCGGCCCAGACGCTGGCGGCGTGGCGCTCCGCGAGCGCGATCGCCTCATGCCATGCGCCGTCGCGCGCGACGCCGGCGCCGAACACCAGCGCGGGCCGGTTCGCGCGCGCCAGCGCCGCGGCGATCTCATCGAGCGTGCCGGGCTCGCCGGGATTGCGCGCGATGATCCGCCGCGCGGCGACCGGTGCGCAGGGTCGATCCCAATCGTCGACCGGGATCGACACGAAGGTCGGGCCGCACGGCGGCTCCATCGCGACATAATAAGCGCGCGCGATCGCCGCCGGCACATCCTCGGCGCGCGCCGGCTCCACCGCCCATTTGACATAAGGGCGCGGGAATTCGGTGGCCCGGTCGGCGAACAGAAAGGGTTCGAACGGCAGGATCGCGCGCGCCTGCTGCCCCGCGGTCACCACCAGCGGGGTCTGGTTCTTAAAGGCGGTGAACAGATTGCCGAGCGAATGGCCGACGCCCGCCGCGGCGTGAAGATTGACCAGCGCGGCGTTGCCGGTCGCCTGCGCATAGCCGTCGGCCATGCCCATCACGATCGATTCCTGCAGCCCGAGGATGTACCGGAAATCCTCCGGGAAATCCCGGAACATCGGCAGTTCGGTCGACCCCGGATTGCCGAAGACCGTCGTCATGCCCAATGTACGCAATAGCGACAGCGTCGCGTCGCGGACCGTTTGCATGGTCAAGCGTCTCTCTCCTCGCGTTTTTCTCCTTATCGGTGCCGCGGCCACGCTGCGCCATTGCCGATTTGCTCGAAAGTCATAACATCGTGATATGACTTTTGATCAACGCCAGTTGCGCGCCTTTCTCGCGGTGGTCGACCGCGGCAGCCTGGGGCGCGCGGCCGATGTCGCGTGCATGACGCAACCCGCGCTCAGCCGGCTGATCGGCGAGATGGAGCGCCGCTTCGGCCAGCGACTGTTCGATCGTCACAGCAAGGGCATGGTGCCCACGGCGGCGGGTGAAACGCTGATCCCCCATGCCAGATTACTATTGTTCGAGATGGAGCAGGCGGCTTCGGCGCTGGATGCGTTGCGCGGCCTCGGGCGAGGGCGGTTGCGCGTGGGCGCGGTGGCGGCGATCGCGCGGACGATCCTCCCCGCAATCGCCGCGCGCCTGCTGGATGCAGCGCCGAAATTGCAGGTCGATGTGCTCGACGCGCCCGAGGACCGGCTTGTCCAGGCGCTGACGGGGCGTGAGATCGACGTGGTGATCGCCCCGGCAATCGCGCCGCATTCCGAAATCCGGCCGATCGCCGAACTCGATTATAAAGACAGTTACACCGTGCTCGCCGCCGCCGCGCACCCGCTCGCGCATCGTGCCGATGTCGGGCTGGACGACGTGCTCGGCGAGCGCTGGGCGATGCCCGAGATCGGCAGCGCACCGCGCATGTTGTTCCACAATCTGGTCACCGCGCAGGGCGAGGCGTTGCCGGATGTCGCGGTGGAAACCAATTCAATCGGCGTGATGCTCGCCACCGTTTCCTCCAGCCGATTGCTCGGCTGGCTGCCCAAACCCTTGATCGGTGCGGAGATGGAACGGGGGCTGATCGCGGCGATCGGCATTCCCGCGCTCGAGGTTGAGCGCCGCTTCTTCGTCTATACCCGCCGCAAGGGCAGCCTGATCGCCGCCGCCCACCGCCTGTTCGATCTGCTTCCGCTGAGCAGCCGGGCGGTCGCCGCGCCGTCATCCGGCTTGCCGTGACCTTGCTCGCTCGCTAGCCGCCGACACCACGACATTTCAGGAGAGAGCCATGCGCGAAGTGGTCATCATCGGGGCGGGCGCGATGGGTTGCCTGTTCGCGGGCAGGCTGGCCGAAGCCGGGGCAGCCGTCACGCTGGTGGACCTCGATCGGCCGCGGCTGGAGGCGCTCGCGCGCGATGGGATCACGCTCGTCGACGACAAGGGCGAGCGGCGCATCCCGATCCGCGCGAGGCTCGCCGCGGACGTGGACGGGCCGGCCGATCTCGTGTTGCTCTTCACCAAGGCGATGCACAGCCGTTCCGCGATCGCATCCGCCGCGCATCTGGTCCGCCCCGGCACTTATGCGCTGACCCTCCAGAATGGACTCGGCAACGCCGAGATCATCGCGGAGACATTTCCTGCCGGGCAGGTATTGCTGGGGGTCACCGATCTGCCGGCCGACCTCGAGACGGCGACGCGGGTCTCGTCGCATGGTCATGGCACGGTACGGCTGGGCAGCTATCGACCCGAGGGCGAGGCCGGCGCGCTGGCGGCGGTCGAGCTGCTCGGGCGCGCTGGGATCGACGCCAAATATGATCGCGCGATCGAGGTGGGAGTGTGGGAGAAGGTCGCGTTCAACGCGGCGCTCAACGCGATGGCGACGGTCACCGGCCTGACGGTCGGCGGGATGGATACGCCGGCCGGCCGGCGGATCGCCTTTGCGATCGCGCGCGAAGTCGCGGCCACCGCTGCGGCAAAGGGCCTGATGCTCGATCTCTCCTCCGTCGAGGGCAAGATCGACTTCGCCTTGACGCATCATCGCCAGCACAAGGCGTCGATGCTGCAGGACCGGCTGGCCGGTCGCCGCACCGAAATCGAGGCGATCAACGGCGCGGTCGCACACGAAGCCCAGTCGCTCGGCGTCGCCGTACCGGTGACGGCAACGCTCGCCGATCTCGTCCGCCTCAACGAACCCGCCTGATACGCACGCGATGTATTGATTAATCATCAACTATCGTCCAGAGATCGGTGATGGCCGACGCCGCAATGCGAAGCGGGCGGCGCGACGAGAGCGGTAGGATCACCGCCGGGAGAGGGCGATGCGAAGCGACGATGACGAGCGGCTGTTATCGGCGGGTTACGGCCGGACCTTCATCGTGATGAGCTTTCTGGTCGCGACCTTCAATTTCGCCGACCGCTCGGTGTTCGCGGTCACCGCGCAGCAGATCAAGGCCGATCTCAGCCTTAGCGATTTCCAGCTCGGGATCCTGCAGGGCGTTGCCTTCGCGTTGCTTTATGCCCTGCTTGGCGTGCCGATCGGGCGGCTGGCGGAGCGCGTGTCGCGGGTGAAGATCATCACCGCCGCGATCGTCTTCTGGTCGATGATCACGATGGCCTGCTCGCTGGTCGGGAGTTTCGCGCAGCTGATGCTGTGCCGCATCGGTGTCGGCGTGGGCGAAGCCGGGTCGCAGCCGGCGACGTCGTCGCTGGTCGGTGACCTGTTTCCGCGCGAGCGGCGCGCCTCGATCATGGGGTTGATCCTGCTCGGCTCGCCGATCGGCACCTTTCTCGGCGCGTCGGTGGGTGGCGCGGTCAGCGGCGTCTGGGGCTGGCGCGCCGCGTTCATCGTGATGGGGTTGCCGGGGGTCGTGCTGGGGCTGCTCGTTCTCCTGCTGCTGCGCGAACCTCGCCGCGGGCTGGCCGACAATTTGCCGCCCGTTCAGGCCCCGGCGCCCAATTTCGGCGTGTTCCTCAAGGTCGTCGGGCGCAAGCCCGCGCTGATGTTCGTGATCGCGGGCGGCGCGCTCGCCGGTTTCGGCATGAGCTCGATCTCGCAATTCCTCGCGGTCTTTCTCGCCCGCGTCTACGATTTGCCGGTGCGCTCGGCGGGCGCGCTCTACGGTACGATCTCGGCGCTCGCGCTGGGCAGCGGGCTGCTGATCGGCTCGTTCGGGACCGACTGGCTGGCGCGGCGCGGCGACGGGCGCTGGCCGGCGTGGGGCGCGGCGATCGGGCTGTTCATCGCGCCTTTCTCTTACTGGATCGCGTTCAACGCGGCGACGCCGGCTCTCGGCACCGTCCTCTTGATCATCTCGGGCTGCTTCCTGCTGCTCTATTACGGCCCGACGATCGGCATGATCCAGAATCTGCTCGAACCGCGCATGCGCGCGACCGGCGCCGCGGTGTTCGGGATGTTCTATACCCTGGTGGGCTATGGCGGCGGCCCGACCTTCGTCGGCTGGATGAGCGACCGCTTCGCGGCCTCCAGTTTCCACGGCGGCGATTATCTTGCGCTGTGCCGCGCGACCGCGGCGAAGGCGCACGCGATCGACGCACTGCATCGGGCATGTGCGACCGCGTCGGCGGAAGGTCTCCGGTCCGCCTTGATGTCCGCGGTGTGCGTATTCTTCGTCGCGGGGATCATGTTCCTCCTCGCCGCGCGCACGTTGCGCCGCGATTATTATGTCGCGGCGCCGGCGGCATGAACGACGAGGCTCCGCTGCGCAGCTGGTTCGAGGCCTATGTCGCGGCGTTCAACCGTGACGATTTCGACGCCTTCGGCGCTTATTATGCCGACGACGTGATCTTCGAAGGGCAGGCGGCGCAGCTGATCGGCCGCGAGGCGGTGCTCGCTTTCTATCGCGGCGTGAAGGCGAAGCTCGACGAAACGCTCGAATTGCTGACCTTCGTCGGGTCGCGCGACTTGGGGCGGATCGCGGTCGAGATGCGCACCCGGTTGGTCGCGCGCCAGGATTGGCCCGAAATGCCGACCGGCGCGATGCGCAAGGGCGAGGTGCGCGAGAGCGTCAATTTCATCCTCTACGATATCGTCGACGGCCGCTTCGCGCGTATCCGCTCGGCCCGCTTCGCAAGCGCGCGTGCCGCATGACGCCGGAGGCGCATTTCCTTGCATATATCGACGCGTTCAATCGCAGCGACTTCGACGCGCTGGGCAATTATTATGCGCCGGGGATCAGACTGGTCATCGGCAATGGCACCGAATTGGTCGGCCGCCGCGCGATCATCGACTTCTATCGCCCCGTCAAGGCGGCGACGCATCGGACGATCACGGTGCTGCAATGCTTTCACGACGGCAATGTTCTAGCGGCCGAACTGGAATCGGAGTTTCTCGCGCTGGAGGACCTTCCGGACTTCACTGCCGGCGCGATGCGCAAGGGCGATCGCCGCTATATCAACAGCCTCGTCCTCTACGACTTCGACGGGCCGCACTATACCCGCATCCGGGCGGCCACCCTGAAGCGCGAATATCGGCCGGCACCGCGCGGGTGATCAGAATTTGCCGCGGGTCCTGGCGCGGGAGCCGGGCCAGTCATAGCCGTCCGCCGGTTCGTGCTGCAGCGTCCCGGCGGCGAAGGAACGTGGATCGTTCACATCGCCGCCCTTGTAGCGGGTCCGCGTGGGATAGGCGTAGATCGGGCGGCGACGGATAGCGCCGTCTTCGAGCCGTGCGGCGGCGATCACGCGTTCGGGCGCCGCGCCACGCTCGACCCAATTTACGACCGCGCCGAGGAAATCCTCGTCGTAAGGCACATAGCCGCCGCGACAATGATAGCCGCCCGGCACCGCGAACATGCGCGCGAAGCGCCGCGTCGCCGCCAGCCCGCCCATCCGATCGCGGACCGCCTGATAATAATTGAGCATGCCATAGGCGCCGGCGGCATTGTCGGCCATGCCTTGCCACAGGAGCAGCTTGCCGCCGTGATCGCGGAAAGCCGAAAGATCGGGATCGGTCGCGTCGAACGATGCGCCCGCGCGGAGCAGCCGATCGAGACCGGCCTTGGTAAAGCGCCAGTCGCGCCAGCCGAAATCCTGCGGCAGTTCGCCGGGCAGCAGCACCTGCTTGATGAAGGCCTCGGCGGCGAATTTGCCGGTCCGGGTCGCGGCGCCGGGGCCGATCCAGCCGAGTTCGGCGCCATAAGGCGCGCCGCCCGGAAAGAGCGCGGTGCCGTCGGCATCGACCGGCCCGCGATAATAAGCGCGTGCGGCGTCCACCTGTGCCGGCGTCAGGCACGATGCAGTTGCTTGGCCGTCTCCGGGGCAGAGCAATAAAGCGGGATCGTAGCGGCATCGGCGCGGATCGTCGATCTGGCCGTCGGGAGTGCCGTCGAGCCGATCGCAGGCGGCAAGAACGGCGCGGTGCAGGGCCGCGACCGCGTCGCGCGTGAAGATCTCGTTGCCGGCGGCGTCGAGCCCTTTCTGCGCCTCCCACAGGAACAGCTGCATCGCCGCCGGCATCGATACGGAAGAACCCGCGACCACGCCGTCGAAGTCGGTGGGATAACGCTGCGCCTCCATCAGCGCTTCGCGGCCGCCGCCCGAGCAACCGACGAAATAGCTATGCTCGGGCGGCCGCGCATAGAAGCGCGCGATGATCGCCTTGGCGGCAAGCGCGGTGGCATGGGTTGCCTTATGGGCGAATTGCATCCGCAGTTCCGGGTCGGTCGCCCAGGTGCCATCGCCGATGCCGGCGGCGAAATGACCGCCGTTGTTATAGGCGACCGCGAACGTCCCGCCCGCGATATGCGCGTTGCTGCACAGCGGCGTGATCGACTCCGAGATCACCCCGCACATCCCGCCGCATCCGCCCTGCAGAAAGCGGCCGGCGTAGGTGGTCATCGGCAGGCGCAGCTCGAATTGCGTTTGAGGGGCGGCATAGCCTTTGACGACACAAACGGTCGGCGCGCCGGCACCGGCGGTTTCTTCCGTTGCGGCGATGATGCGATAGCCTGTGCCGCCGGCGTCGGCGGTGGCGGATGTCACCAGCGCCTTGCACGGCATTGCCGGCGGAATCGCGGGTCGCTCGGGCAAGGGGAGCGCCACCCCAAGCGGATCGGGCTGCGCCGCCGCGGCGGTCGTGGGCGGCATCAGGAGCGCCACGAACAGCCCGAGCAAGCCAGCGCGGCGGAGAGCGGAGCGTATCGCGATCATGGCTTGAGATGCGCCTCGATCAACGCCTGCTCGGCCCCCAGCGGATCGCCGCGCACATGCCACGGGAGATCGACGATCATGGTCTCTCGTCGGGGCAGCGTATAGCGCGGCCAGCGGGGGACGCCGGGCCCATTCGGATCGCCCTTGCGCGCGAAATTGGTCCAGGCCGCGCTCATCACCTCGGCAAGTTGCTGCGCCTGCGCCGCGCCGGTGCCGATCGTCTCCGCGGCGTTGGCGACGGTGTCGAATACCAGCGGCAGCTCCAGCCCGTGGGGCGTGCGCAGCTTCCCGCCCTGCACCGGCGTGCGCCAGTCGAGCAGATAGGCGAACACCGGCGCACGGTTGAGGCCGGCATGTTTGTCCGCGGCGATGCGGGCGTTGCGGCCCATGCCGAGTTCGGTGGTGATCGCGAAATAGAGATCGCTGGCGCTCGCGTCCGGGCGCAATGCGCGGAAGCCGGCGATCAGCGTTTCGGGCGTATTGACCTTCGGCGCGAGCGCGGCGGGGAGCTGGGGCCAGTCGAGCGCGAATGCCTCGGGCGGCGGAAACAGCACCGTCGTCTCGGTCGCGGTGTGGCCGATGATAAGGGGAATATCCGGCGAAATCGGCGGGGCGCCGGGGGCGAAGGGAATATGCGGCACCACCGTCCCGTCGGCGACGATGCCGGGTCCCTTGGTCGGATCGGATCCGGTCACGCGTTGAAGCGCCGCCAGCATCCGATCGGTCGGCACGGTGCGCAGCGCCTCGATATCGCCGCGCGCGACGCCGAGCTCGGTACAGAGCGCGCGCGTGATGCGCAGCGCGCCCTCGCGCCCGATGGCATAGGTGCCGAACCCGCTCTGCAGCGCCGCGCGGTGGAACAGCCCCCGTGCGGCCGGCATCGCGAGCAACGCCGCCACCTTCGATCCGCCGCCCGATTGACCGAATACCATCACATTGTCCGGATCGCCGCCGAAGGCGGCGATATTGTCCCGCACCCAGCGCAGCGCCGCGACGATATCGAGCTGGCCGGCGTTCGGGACGGCCTGGCGGGAGTCTTCGCAGTAGAGGTAGCCGAAGGCGTTGAGGCGGTGGTTGATCGTCACCAGCACGACGTCGCGGCGTTTGGACAGGCGGGCGCCGTCATTGACCGGGGAATCGCCCGCACCCACCGCGAAGCCGCCGCCGTGGACCCATATCATCACCGGACGCTTGCGATCGCGATCCGCGCCGGGCGTCCAGACGTTGAGGACCAGGCAATCCTCGCTGCGCCGCGCACCGGGCGGCGCAAGCTGCGGGCATTGGTCGCCGAACGCGGTCGCGTCGCGTATTCCCGACCACGGCGCGGGCGCCGCGGGCGGGAGGAAGCGGCGCGCACCGCCGGTCGGCGCGCCATAGGGGAGGCCGCGAAACACCGCGACGCCGTCCTCGATCGCGCCGCGCACCACGCCCGACCGGATCCTGACCGTCGGCGGGGCGGCGCGCGCGGGGGAGGGCAGGAGCAGCAACGTCCCGGCCGCGCCCCCTGCCAGAAGGTCCCGGCGGTTGACGTGACTGCAAGGATGAAGCGTCGAAAGATCGGACATCATGCCGCTCCCTGGGTCGCCGAGGCCGAAAAATCCCGGCCCCGGCGGCATGGCCGGGGCCGGGGAGGGGGGAGGTTAAAAAGCGTATCGCACGCCCATCCGGTAACGGCGGCCGATCACGTCGTAATAGACCGAATTGTTGTTGCCGTTCCAAAGCGGCGGCGGCATCACGTCGAACAGATTGGTGACATTGGCGTAGATCTGCAGATTGCGATTGCCCGCCTTCATCAGATCGAAGCTCGCGCCGATATTGGTGTAGAAGCGCGAAGGGACGCGGTTGGTGTTGATGCTGTTGACCGCGGTCACGCTGTAACCGGGGTCTTCGGGGCCGACCAGGGACGCGTCATATTTGCCCGCCGAAATGAAATGGCCCTGCAGGTTGAGGGTCAGGCGGTTGAGCGTCAGCGAGGCGAACCCGTCCACCACCCAGGAGGGGATGCCGTTCAGCCCATTGTCCCCCGCGCGGTTCACCGGGGTCGTGGTGCCGGGCAGAACGACCGCGCTGTTGGTCAGCTTGAAGGTATGCGTGGCGAGCGCGCGCAGATCGAGCGCATTGCTCCCGCCGAACGGCAAATGGTAGCTGCCCTCGATATCGAGGCCCTTCAGATCCTGCCGGTTGAGGTTGAGATAAAGCACCGAGACGGTCTGCAGGATGCCGCTCGCGTTGCGGGTCACGAGGCCGCAGATATTGGGCGCGCCGCTGGTGTTGCAGGTGTTGACGATGACCTGGGCGCCAAGCGTCGCGATCGCGTCGCGGATGCGTATCTTGTAGAAGTCGACGGAGAAGCGCAGGCCGTTCAGCGCGCCCCTGGGTTGCAGCGTTACGCCGGCGGTAAAGGTGCGGGCGGTTTCGGGCTTCAGGTTGATATTGCCCCCGGTATAGACGGTGGCGAACACCTGGGTGCCGGTCTTGGTATCGGCGATCGCACCCACCCCGGATACGGGCGTCGTGAACAATTCGGCGGCGTTTGGCGCGCGGATGTCCTGCGATTCGGTAACGCGAAGCAGGATCTCGTCGATCGGCTTATAGGTGGCGCCGACCTTCCACGTCGTCGCGTCGAAGCTGTTCGATACCGTCGGGCTGGCGATATTATAGTGGGTGCGACGCACCGCGCCGTTGAGATCGAGGCTTCGGCCGAGCGCGCTATCCTTGAGCAGCGGCACGCCGGCTTCGAGATAGCCTTCGGTGATCGAGACATTCCCCTTCGCGGGCGTGGCATTGTAGACATAGAAGCCGTTGGCGGCCGAGATCGGATCGACCGAGATCGCCAGCGTCTCGTGCCGCCGCTCGATCCCCGTCGCGATCGTCGCGGGGCCTGCCCATGTGTCGAACAGGGTGCCGTGGAGATTACCGGCGGCAACGAACTGGGTATATTCGGTCCGCTGCTTGGTGGTGCCGAAGGCATAGGCCTTGGCCGCGGCGGAGAATTGCCCCTGGCCGAGGATGTTGAGCGGCACGCAATTGGTGGCGGGATTGGTCAGCGCGATCCGGCAGATCGGCTTGCCGGTCGCGGGATCGGTCACCGCGTCGATCGCATTGGCGTAACGCGCGGTGATGCGATCATTGACGGTCGACTGATGATAATCGGTGACGCCATATTGGGCATAGGCATCCCATTTCCAGTTGCTGTCGATCTTTCCGCTGGCGCCCGCGACCATGCGATAGGTGTCGCGCGTCGACACGCTGTTGATCTGCCCGAAATCGGTGCCGAGCTTGCCGATGACCAGTCCGGTGATGCCGTTCGCCTGCATCGTCGCGCGGGTCGCGGCGGGCAGGAACGGATTGTCGATCTTGATCAAGCTGCCGTTGCCGGGAAAGCCGGCGTCGCGGACTTCCGGCCCGCTCGTATAGCCGGTGACATGGCCGTAGCTGACATCGGCGAAGCCGGTGAACGCATCCGATGCCTCATATTCGAAATGGCCATAGCCATTGTACCGCGTCACCGGGATCGACAGTGCCGGATCGCCGAAGAAGCTGTTGAGCCCGCGGCCGGTGCCGCCTTCCATGAACAATGCCCCGGCATTCTGGCCGTAGGTGAAGCTGGTCGGGTTGCCGCTGGCGTCGAACTGGATTCCGCCGAGCACGCCGCCCTTCGCCGCGGTGCGCACGCCCGCGGCATTGACGGTGGCGGTAATCAGCCCTCCGGGGGTCAATGTCGCGGTGTGGACGTTATAGGCGATATTGTTGGCGGGGCGGCCGTTGAGCCCCGCCGCCTGGGTCAGATTGCCGACCTCGTTGGAGCAGAACGTGCGCGTATAGCATCCGCCGACGCCCTCATCCTTGTCATATTCGCCGCCGAACACGACATGGCCGCGCCCGTCGGCGAAGCTGGTGCCGGCGACGATCTGCGCGACATAATTCTTGCCGTCCCCGCGATCGCTGATCCCGAATTCGGCGTTGGTCTTCACCCCTTCGAAACGCTTGTTGAGGATGATGTTGATCACCCCGGAAACCGCGTCCGAGCCATAAGCGGCCGATGCGCCGCCGGTGACGACGTCGACGCGCTCGATCAACAGCGTGGGGATGAGGTTGAGATCGACGGTGCCGGTCGAGGTGCTGGGCGAGAAGCGCTGACTGTCGACCAGAACCAGCGTCCGTGCCTGCCCCAGACCGCGCAGGTCGGCGATGCGCGCGCCCGCGTTGACCGGGCTGATATTCGAGCCGACCACCGAATTGGACGGCGACGACGAGGCGCGGAACGAGGGAAGCGTGGCGAGCGCTTCGCCGATGTTGGTCGTTCCCATCTTGGTCAGGCGCTCGGCGCCGAGCGTGGTGACCGGGGTGGGGGTATTGAACCCCGCGGCGGACAGGCGCGAACCCGTGACGACGATGTCGCGCGGCTGATCGGCGGACTGATCGGCCGGTGGCTGGCTGGCGGGGGCGACGTCCTGCGCCGCGGGGGCGCCCGGTTCGGTCGTCTGGTCCGCGGCGAAGGCGGGCGTGCTCGCTGCGATGCTTCCCAGAAGCGCGGCGGTCACCATCAACGAACGTCGCGTCGCCCTGCGCGCCGCGCTAAAATCTCTGGCCTTCATGCATCCCTCCTCCTGAACAGCCTCTTGTGATGTGAGGCTTTTGTCTGTGATCGGCGGGCGCCGGCGGGTCTCGCCCGCGGCGCGGCGCCAAGGTGCGGCGCGGTGCGCGGTTTCAGCGCACCGCATAGTAACGGAACAGCGAATGGTCCGGCGGATCGCCGGGGGCGAGCTGCGGCCGGCGCGCGCCGACGCCGATGATGACCGTGCGGTTCAGCCAGTCATATTTGCCGGTCGGCGCGCGGAAATAGGGGGTGCAGCGAAAATAGCGCGGGATCGACGGCGCATCCTCGGGATCGGTCGGCGCGCGCAACGGTCCATGCACATAACCCTGATTGCGGATATAGATATGCGCGCCGTCATCGGTCTCGATCACATAATGGGCATTGAGCTCGACGACGCCGTCGGCGCGGACGATCGGCCAGTCGGCGCCGCTATGATCGACCAGCCTGCCGTTGAGGCGCGGCCCGGAGACGGTGCAGCCGGTGCCGACCGAGGTGTAGCCGATCGATGCGCCGCCGGCGGTGGGCCACACCCAGCGCTTGTCGAAATTGATGCGGATGTCGAACGCATGTTCGTAATGGAGCGCGAGGTCCGCCGAAGGATCGGGCAGGGGGGAATTCATCGCTCAACCCTTTCGTGCCGGGATCACCGGCGCCAGCAGGTGCGAGTCATGCGCCCCGCCGAAATGGATGATGTGGCGGCCGGCGTTGCGTGTCCGTTCGTGGCGCGCGAAGGGCAGGAACGGCAGGCCTTCGGCGTAAATGTCGCGGCCCATGATCGTGACGCGCAGCGTCTCCCCCGCACGGAACGAGGTGGAGGAGGGCCAGAGCTCGATCTCGACCGGGACGATCTCGCCGGGGGCCAGCATCTCCTCGCGCTCGTGCGTGTGGAACGGCTGGAGCGCGTCGCTCCGGTCCGGATCGATCGCGCGATGGCTCGCGCGCAGCCAGCCGAGCGCGACCGGCCCGTCCTCGTAAAAGGCATAAAAGGTCTGGCCGACCGGCTGGCCTTCGGCGTCGAGTTTCCGGAGGGCGACGAACAGGTCGATATCGTCCGCGCCGTCCGCCTCGACCCAGAGGCGAAGCTTGGCGTGGCCGGTCAGTTCGGTGTCCTGCTCGAAGCGATGGTCGAAATTCGCCTCGCCCGCGGCCGCATCATAAGCGATGCTCGCCCCCGTTGCGGGGCGCTGCGCGGTGAGCTTGCCGTCGGTATCGAGCCAGAACGGGGTCGCGACGGTGCGCGCGATCGGCCATTCCTCCTCGTCACGAAGCTCGGCCTCCCCGTGTCGATCGCGCACCTCGATCCGCACCGCGGGCCAGGCGGCGAGGGTCGTCTGGCGGCCTTTGAGGAAGTGACCGAAGTACGCCTCGCGCTTCGCCTGGCTTTCGGGCCGGTAATAATGCGCCCATTTCTTCTGGCCGTGCACGTCGAGCCACTTCCGCGGGCTCGACATCGCCTTGAACGCCTCGAGCGTGCCGCGGGTGTGCAACCCCTGATCGGACCAGCTCGCCACGACCCAGGCCGGGGTGCGGATCGCGGCAAGATCGATCTCCTTCGAGCGCCAGAAGGCGTCGATCAGGGGATGCGCCTGCGCATTCGCCCAGGTGTCCTCGGTGCGGTTGAGCGAGTAGCGGATATTGTCGGATGCGCGCGGCAGGAAGCCGGTTTCCAATATCCCGCCGTGATAGGCGAACTCGCGATACCAGTCGGTGAACCCTTCCCACGGATTGATCGCGGCAAGCGCCGGCGGGTTGAGCGCGGCGACCCAGAACTGGATCGCGGCGAGATAGGAAACCCCGGTCATCCCGACCTTGCCGTTCGACCAGCGCTGGTCGGCGAGCCAGTCGATCACATCGGCGCAATCCTGTGCCTCGACGGCGCCATTGTGGTGAAAGTCGCCTTCGGACAGCCACGCGCCGCGCGGATCGACGACCGCGAGCGCGTAACCGAGCGCTCCCCATCTCACCGGATCGGCGCCTTCGAACGGGGTCAGCGGCGAGAGCCAATCGGGATCGACGCCGGAATGCGGCCAGAAAACCCGGTTCGACTGCGCGTGCTTGCCATAGGGGCTCCACGACAGCAGCACCGGCAGATCGGCCGCGCCGCGTGCGCCGTCCGGGCGGTAGATGTCGGCAAGGATACGAACCCCGTCGCGCAACGGAATGGCGACGTTGCGCTCGATCACCAGCCCCGCTTCGCGGCGCACCGCATAATCGGCCGGCGGCAAGGGCGGCTTGTTGGGCGCGGCATGAGGATCGACGCCAGCGCGCATGACGGGTGCCGCTGATGCCGCGGGCATCTCACAGCACCACGAAATAATGGATGCGGTTGGCATTGGGGACTTTTTCCGCAACGCCGACGAAAAGATGCTGGCTCATCCACTCGTGCGGACCGGCCGGCGCCTCGAAGCGCGGCGAGACGCGCATATAATAATCGTCGAAGGCGACATCCTCGTTGGCGGCCATGCGCTCGGCGATTTCCGGGCTCCGCGCCCAGCGATAGCCGCGATTCTGCATATAGATCACCGCGCCGTCATCGGCCTCCAGCATGTAGCGCGCGTCGAAATCGATGACGCCGTTCGGGCGCTGCAGCGGAAAGTCGCCGCCGGACATCGGGATGACCTTGCCGTTGAGTCGCGGTCCCGCGACGGTGCCGCTGGCGGCGTAGATCGCCGCACGGGTGTTGCCGAGAACGGAGGGCTCCACCCAGCGCAGCCCCACCAGCTCGATGGAAATGGTGAACGCAAATTCGCAACGTGGCGCAAAGGGATGGGGGGCGGCCAACGCGATCCTCTCCTCGGTTCGGTGAGTTATTGATTAATCACCATCTTGAGTTGTTGATATATCTACAACCTGAGCATGACAAGAGGATTCGCATCGGTTATTTGCGAGGAATGGATATGGGTTCCCCGTCGGGCGACGATCCGATACTTCATGCCTCCGAGCGGCGGTGGCGGCTGTTCGGGCGAAGCCATCTTCCCTATCGCATCCTGCTGCTCGCCAAGATGATCGACCGCGCGACCTCGCAGCATGTCCGCGAAAAGGCGTCGATGACGCTCGCCGAATGGCGCGTGATCTCGCATGTCGAGCTGATGGGGCGATGCAGCGCGAGCGAGATCGCCGAGGCCGCCTTCGTCGATCGCGCCGAGGTCAGCCGCGCGGTCGGCGTGTTGGAGCGGCGTCACCTCGTCCAGCGCGAACCCAATCCGCGCAATCGCAAGAGCAGCCTCATCTCGCTGACCGATGAGGGGAAACGAATCTACGCGGCGGTTCGCGAAGAACGCGGCAGAATGTACGAGGACTGGCTGAGCGATCTTTCCGAGGAAGAGCGCGGGCAGCTGGATAGCGAACTTCGCAGGATCATGCGGCGGGTTGTTCTGACCGATCCTGTGGGGTGAGCCGCGGGGGGGGCATTTTCCCGTGGACCAGCGGATTTGGAGCGTCGAGCGTAACGTATGATTCCACCCCGGCGCAGGCCGGGGTCCAGTTACGACCGGCCCGATGCTGGACCCCGGCCTTCGGGGTCCCCGCAAAGTAATACTTTGCGGGGTGCCCCTTCGCCGGGGTGGTACGCTCTTCCATGTGTCCCCGCGAAGGCGGGGACCCAGACTGGGCTGCCGCCTTCGCGGGGACACAGGGGACGCTTTGCCGTGATCCCGATCAAACGCGCGCCGTTCTAGCGCGTTTTCCCCGCGCAGACTGGATGATCGCAAAGATTTGGCTTCGTCTGCGAGCGAAGTCCGATTCCGGGTTCCCCAGCGCTCTTCCCGCCCGGCGCTCCCCGCCCCATTCGCCAATTCTCCGACAAATATTGACCCGTCGGGAACAACGCCATAAGAAAGCGAATCATATACGATATGATCTAATCATAATCTGAGGGGAGTAGGATGCGAGAGGCGAAATCGGTAGGCCGTGGTGTGTCCGCGGCCGCGCTGGCGGCTGCGCTGATGTCGGCAGCGAATGCTCAAGCCCAGACGTCGCAGGCGGGTTCCGCGCCTCCTGCCGTGGCGCAAACCGCGCCCGAGGCGGAGGCCGATCGCCCCGCCAACCCCGCGCCCGTCGTCTCCAATGACGCGCCGGGCGCGCAGGACATCGTCGTCACGGGGACCGCGATCCGCGGCGTCGCCCCGATCGGCTCCAACCTCGTTTCGGTGGGCCTTGAGGCGATCGAAAAGACCGCGCCGGTCAATCTGTCGCAGCTGGTCAACACCGTTCCGGCGCTCTCGACCGCCGGATCGCTCGCGCAGGGCGAGAATGCTTACTCCTACTATTCTCCGCAGATCCACAGCCTTGCGGGGTCGTCGTCGAACACCACGCTCGTCATCGTCGACGGATTGCGCCTGCCCGGCGGCGGCACGCAGTTCAGCCAGACCGATCCGAACATCATTCCGGTGAGCGCGATCCAGCGGGTCGAGGTGCTCGCCGACGGCGCCTCGTCGGTCTACGGATCGGATGCGGTGGCCGGCGTCGTGAACTTCATTACCCGCCGCACCTTCGACGGCCTCGACGCGAATTTCCAATATGGCTGGGCCGACCATTACCGAAGCAAGAGCGGCAACCTCATCTGGGGCAAGACCTGGGGCACCGGCGGGGTCTATGTCGCCGGCGCCTGGACCGAACAATCGACGCTGCTTAACCGCTATCGCAGCTTTTCGAGCCTCGGCGATTATCGCGGGGTCGGCGGATCGAACAACAATAGTTTCCAGTGCAGCCCGGCGACGATCCAGGTGACGGGGGTTTCATCGGGCACCGTTCCATCCGGGGTGTTCCTTTCGCCCGGCGCGACCGGCACGGTCGCCAACACCCAGGCCAATGCCCCATGCAATACCTCGATCTATAATACCTTGGTGCCCGGCCAGGGGCGCGGCAACGTCATGATGAAGGTGGTGAACGATTTTTCCGACAAGCTCACCGTCACCTATATGCTGAACTATAATCGCCAGAAGACCCATTCTCCCAACGGCCCCGGCAATCTGACCAACGCGGCGGCGTTCGGCCCCAATTCGGGTAAGGGCGGGCAGATCAATCCCTTCTTCATCGCGCCCGCGGGCGCCCCCAACGCGACGCAACAGAGCATCACCTGGCTCGCGACCACGCCGGACGGCAATTATGGCGAAGTCGAATCGCAGTCGGACGTGATCTACACGACCGCCGTTGCCGACTATAAGATCAACAGCAACTGGACGGTCACGCTCAGCGACGCCTTCGGCTGGAACCGGTCGGCGCTCAATACGATCAACGGCTTTTGCACCGCCTGCGCGATGCTGGCGCTCAACGGGACCGCGCAATCGAGCGGCAGTACGACCGCGTCCGATATTGCGGGCCAGAATGTCATCGCGCTCAATCTGCCGCTGACGACCGCCAATGCGCTCGACGTATGGAATCCGGTCGGCAGCAACCGCACCTCACCGGCGGTGCTGCGCAGTCTTTACCGCGCGAACAGCGAGAATACGAACTACAATACCTTCAACCAGATCCGCCTCAACGTCCAGGGATCGCTCTTCGACCTCCCCGCCGGGCCGCTGAAGGTCGCGATGGGCGGCGAATATTATTGGCAAAGCCAGACGCAGAAGATCACCGGATCGAACAATACCGGCCCGACGACCACCGGATCGAATTTCCGGGTCTATAATTACAGCCGCAAGATCAAGTCCGTCTATGCCGAAGCCTATATCCCGGTAATCTCCCCGGAGATGGACGTGCCGCTGGCCTATCGCGTCGATCTCAGTGCGGCGGTGCGCTATGACAGTTTCAGCGACGTGGGCGATACGACCAACCCGAAATTCGCCGCGACATGGGAAATCATCCGCGGCCTCAAGGTCCGCGGCAATTGGTCCAAGTCTTTCGTCGCGCCGCCGATCGGGGTGATCGGCGATCCGACCCAGGGTTATCTCTATGCCTCGGGCAGTATCGGCACCAACGGCGTCATCAGCGTGCCGACCGCCAATTATCCGTCGGTGGTCAACATCCCCGGCGCGGTTGCCGCCAATACCAACAATCCCTGCACGATGTCGGTCGCGGTCTGCCAGATCGGGCAGGGCAATACGGGCCTGCGCCGCCAGCTCGGCGGTGGCTTCACCAACGAAGTGCCGCAGAAAGGGCGGAGCTGGTCGATCGGCGTGGATTTCACCCCGCAGTTTCTGCCGGGGCTGGTCGTCGCGGGGACCTTCTTCCACAATACTTTCATCGGCGGCGTCTCCTCGCCGAGCCCGAGCGCGATCGTCAATTCGGCCGGGTTGCGCAACCTGCTCACATTGTGCCCGTCGAGCTGCACCCAGGCGCAGATCGACAGCTTCGCCAATATCGCCAATGGCGCGACCATTTCGGGTTCGGTGCCGCCGAATGTCTATTATCTGATCGACCAGAGTTCGCGGAACGCGCTCAATCTCGTTGTGGAGGGGGTCGACGGGCAATTCACCTATTCGAGCGACCTCGGCAATATCGGGCGCGTGACGATCGGCACCGCATTCACCTATTTCACGAAGTTCCGGCAGAATTTCGGCGGCGGAACCGACTTCAGTATTTTGAACACCTCGGGCTATAACACCACCTTCCCGTCGGTCCAGTTCAAGAACCGCGCCCAACTCGGATGGGCGCTCGACGGGATCTCGCTCGATCTCTTCTGGAATCACGTCGGCCCCTATCGCAACTGGATCTCGACGTCGGTCGCGCCGATCACGGTCGACAGCGCCGGCAACCCCACCGGCGGCGGGGATCGGGTCGCCGCCGGGAATACCTTCGATCTGCATGCCCAATATGAATTCGGCGGCGAAAACTTCACGCGTGGCTGGCAATTGTTCGTCGACATCCAGAATCTGTTGGACGCCGATCCGCCCTTCTATAATGGTAACACCAACGGCATTCTCGGCGGCGCATGGGGGTATAACGGGTTCGTCTCCAATCCGCTGGGCCGGCTCGTCTCGATCGGCGCGCGCATAAAGTTCTGACCTTCGCAACGCCGCTTTCTCTTCGGACATTCAAAAAAGGCTTCTCGACATGGCAATGTTGCTTCCGCTGCTGCTTGGTCTTCCCGTTGCCGCGCTGGCGACGGGCGCGACGGAAAAGCCGGAGCAACTGCCGTTTCGCGACACCTCGCTGCCCGTCGAACGGCGGGTCGACGATCTGGTCTCGCGGCTGACGCTCGAAGAAAAGGCGTCGCAATTGGTCAATGAGGCGCGGGCGATCCCGCGGCTCGATATCCCGGAATATAATTGGTGGAGCGAGGCGCTCCACGGCGTTGCGAACAACGGCTATGCCACCGTCTTTCCCGAGCCGATCGGGCTTGCCGCGACGTTCGATCTCGCGACGATCAAGGACATGGGGGTCGCGATCGGCGAGGAAGGCCGCGTGCGCTGGAACCAGGTCGAGCGGAGCGGCAAGCCGCATCATATCATGCAGGGGCTGACCTTCTGGTCCCCCAACATCAACATTTTCCGCGATCCGCGTTGGGGTCGCGGGCAGGAAACCTATGGGGAAGACCCCTATCTGACCGCGCAAATGGGGGTCGCCTTCGTAAAGGGGATGCAGGGCGAGAATCCGCGTTACTATCGCGTCTCGGCCACGGCGAAACATTATGCGGTCCATAGCGGGCCGGAGCCGACCCGGCACAGCGATAATATCACCGTCAGCGCCTATGACCTCGAAGATACCTATCTTCCCGCCTTCCGCGCGCTGGTGGTCGACGGAAAGGTCGAATCCGTCATGTGCGCCTATAATTCGATCAACGGCCACCCGGCCTGCGCCAGCGATCTGCTGCTCACCGACCGGCTGCGCGGCGCCTGGGGCTTCAAGGGCCACGTCGTATCGGATTGCGACGCCGTGGCCGATATCCAGCGCGGGCATCACGCGGTCGGCACGATGGCGGAAGCAGCGGCGGTGTCGATGAAGCTCGGCGTCGACAATGATTGCACGCAATTCGGTCGCGGCGTCGGCCCGACCTGGGATTATGATCGCTATCTGGATGCGATGAAGAGCGGGCTCCTGCCGCAGAGCGCGGTCGATGCCTCGCTGCGCCGGCTGTTCACGGCGCGGATGAAGCTGGGGCTGTTCGATCCGCCGGCCCAGGTGCCTTATGCGCAGATTCCCGATACGGCGCTCAATTCGGATGCTCATCGCGCGCTGGCGCTCAAGCTTTCGCGCGATTCGATGGTGCTGCTCAAGAATGAGGGCGTGCTCCCGATCGCGCGCGCGCGAGTGAGGCGCATCGCGGTGGTGGGGCCGCTGGCGGATCAGGTCGATGCGCTGCTGGGCAATTATCACGGTCGCCCGGTGAAGCCGGTAACCGCGCTCGACGGGCTGCGTGCCGAATTCCCCGACGCGCAGATCGTCTACGAACCCGGCACCGATTTCCTGCGCGTGCCCGAGCCGGTGCCGGCGAACCTGCTGGCGACGCCGGACGGGCAGGCGGGGCTGCGCGGCGAATATTGGCGCAACGCGACGTTCAACGGCGCGCCGGCGCTGACCCAGACCGATGCGGGGCTCTCGTTCGAGCGCAATACCTCCAACCCGCTGACCGGCGCGGCCGAGACGTCGACGCGCTGGACCGGCTTCATCACCGCGCCGGCCGATGCCTCCTACCGCGTCGGGCTGGAGGGGCGCGGCCGGCTGTGGATCGACGGCAAATTGATCGCCGACAATGATTCCGACCAGCGCGGCCCCAATCTGACCGCGATGGCGCTGCGCCGCGGCGAGCGGCACGCGGTGAAGATCGAGCAGACGGGCGGTCTGTTCCTGCCGCGGTTCGTCTGGAACGAGGTGCGCGCCGATGCGCTGGCGAAGGCCGTGGCGGCGGCGCGCGGCGCGGATATCGTGATCGGCGTCGTCGGTATCACCTCCGCGCTGGAAGGCGAGGAGATGCCGGTCAACCTCCCCGGCTTCATCGGCGGCGACCGATCGAGCCTCGATCTCCCGGCGCAGGAGGAAGAGGTGCTGAAGGCGGTGAAGGCGACGGGCAAGCCGCTCGTCGTCGTGCTGATGAACGGGTCGGCCTTGTCGGTGAATTGGGCCGCGGCCAATGCCGATGCGATCGTCGAAGCCTGGTATCCGGGGCAGGAAGGCGGCACCGCGATCGCGCAGACCCTGTCCGGCGCGAACAATCCCTCCGGGCGGCTGCCGGTCACTTTCTATGCCAGCGCCGATCAGTTACCGCCGTTCCGCGAATATGGAATGGCCGGCCGGACCTATCGCTATTTCACGGGCAAGCCGCTTTTCCCGTTCGGCCACGGTCTCAGCTACACCCGCTTCGCTTATTCCCCGATCACGCTTTCCGCGTCGGCCTTGAATGCGGGGGACATGCTCGAGGCCAAAGTCGATGTGCGCAACACCGGGAAGGTCGCCGGCGACGAAGTGGTGCAGGCCTATCTCAGCTTCCCCGACGCGCCCGGAATGCCGGTGCGGGCGCTGCGCGGCTTCAGCCGGGTTCACCTCGGCGCTGGCGAGCATCAGGAGGTGCGCCTGACCTTCGATCCGCGCGCACTGTCGAGCGTGACGCCGGCGGGCATCCGCGTGGTCGCGCCCGGTCGCTATCGGATCTCGATCGGCGGCGGTCAGCCGGGCACGGGCCTGCCGACCGCGCAGGCGGAATTCACCGTGCGCGGCACCCAGACCCTACCGAAATGACCCGCGGCGGCGGCCGGCAGCTACTGCCGGCCGCCGGATTCGACCGTATAGCCGTGGAGCCCGGCGGGATAGGGATTGACCGCGACGCGGGTGCCCATCTGTCCCTCCGGGCCGCCGAAACTTGCCCGGTGCCAGCGCCCTTGCGCCGCGGAGATGACGTCTCCCGGAGAGGCGGTGAAGGTCGGCACGCCTTCCACCTGAAGGTCGACATTGCCCTCCATGACGAACCAGAATTCGTCGTAGCCGATGTGATAATGGCCAAGGTTCGATGCCGGCGGCGTCGGCACGGCGCGCCCGCGGATATTGTTCACGAACATATGCTGCGCGGCGATGAACGCGCCGGCGCGCGCGCCGCCCGCCACCACCTCCTTGAAATAATCGAGATAGGGGCGGTTCATCGCATCGAACTGGCCGGGCGGCCCGACGGCGAGCCGCTCTTCATAGACGAAGCCGTCGACGGGCTTGGGACGCGACCGTGTCGTCTCGACGGGATAGAGCGGCATGTCGCTCGCGGCGTGGATCTCGAAATAGAGTGCGGGGCGATCGCCGACGGTCTGCAGGGTGAAGGGCACGCGGAACGGAATATCGATCTCGAAACCCTTGCGCGCGACGAACGGCGGCTGGCCGGCGAGGGTGACCGTGATCTCGCCATCCCAGACGATGATGCCGGTGCGGTTGTCGGAATAGGCCAGTTGGGGCGTGGCCTGTCCCGGTGCGATCTGGTGCCAGTCGGCGACGACGTCCTTGTTGCGCACGATCGGCTGCGACCAGCTTTTTTCGCCTTTGTGCAGCGCCAGCACATCCGACAATTTCCACCACGGTCGGTTGGGGGCCTTGTAATCCGCATAGGGCGTCTTCTTGGGCGCCCAGACGCGCATCGGCGGCGGCGGGGCGAAGGCGGGGCGGGGCGCGTTCGCCGGCGCGCCCGCGGGCGGGGCGGTTTGCGCGGTGCCGACGCTCGCCGCGCAGATCATCATCGCGGCCGACCATCTCCTGAACCCCATTTTCCTCTCCATGTGGTCGCGCCTTATTGCGCTTGATCATATATGATAGGATATTCGCTTTGCCGGTCAATCGCAATGCGAACGCCTGACGACCGGCGTCAACGATGAGCTGCGGAGGGATGCGAATGTCGGTGTATTCATGGATCGAGCTGCTTGCCATGATCGCAGTGCCGCCGACACAGGATTGCCGGTCGGTGGCCGATCCCGGCGCGCGCCTTTCCTGCTATGATGCGCGCGAGGCGGCGAGCGCTTCGCCGGTCAGCAATGCCGCGCCGGCCGCACCCGCCGCGCCGGCCGCACCAACCGGTCCGGTCGCCCGGTCTGCGCCGCCGCCGGCTTCACCCGCCGTTTCGACCGAGCCGACCGGGCGCGTCGCCGCGGTGACCGCGCTGCGTTATGGGCTGTTCGAGGTCCGGCTCGCCGACGGCCGGCTGTTCGAGACCGCGAGCAACGCGATTTCGCCGCCGGCGGTGGGCGCGTCGGTGCGGTTGCGGCGAAGCGTGCTCGGCACCATTTTCATGGACGTCCCGGGCCGCCCGCCGATCACCGTGCGATCGCGACGCTCGCACCAGTAGCCGCCGGCGCGCTCTCGATCAGGCGGCGCGGATCGACCACCGCCCATGCGATCGTGCCGACGATCACGATCCCCGCGCCCGCGCCGAACGCGGCGGTCCAGCCATAATGCGCGGCGATCCACGGCGTGAGCGAAGCGGTGAGCGCGCCGCCGATCTGGCACCCGATGTTCATCAGCCCGGAAACCACCCCGGTGTGCGGGCCGGCGATATCCGCGGTCACCGACCAGAAGGAGCTTTGCGACAAATAGATCGCGCCGCCGCCGAGCGCGAGCGTAAGCACCGCCAGCGCGACATTGTCGACGCGCGAACCGACGATCAGGAAGAGACCCGTCAGGATGAATGAGGCCATCGCCAGCCCGGATCGGCCCCAATAGAGGCCAAGGCGGTTCGAGATCGCGTCGTTCAGCACCCCGCCGATGAGGCATCCGGCGGTCATCGCCAGGAACGGCGCCATGCCGAATATCGCGCTGGACTTCAGATCGAGCCCGCGCGCTTCGGCGAGATAGATGAAGAACCAGCTGAAGAAGATCCAGATGACATAGCCGAACGCGAAATAGCTCAGGAACAATCCCCAGACATTCCGGCTGCGCAGGATCGCGCGCCAGGGGATCGCGGTCTTCTGCTCATGGTCGATCGGCGGAAGCCCGTTCTCGATATGCGCCAGTTCCATCGCGTTGACGGCGCGATGCTGTTGCGGCCGATCCCGCGCGACCGCATACCAGACCAAAGCGGCGGCAACCCCGATCATCGCGCAGACATAGAAGGATGCGCGCCATCCGGCGGCGGCGATCACGGCGGTGATGAGCGGCGGGGTGAGGCCCGAGCCGAACCCGACGCCGGCGAAGACGAGGCCGTTGGCCTTGCCGCGCTCCGCGACGGGAATCCAGCGCGCGATGAACTGGTTGCCGGCGGGATAAACCGCCGCCTCGCCGATACCGAGCGCGAAGCGAACCAATGCCAGCATCAGGATCGCGTGCCGGCCCTGCGGCGGCACCAATGCCGTCGCGATGCTGAAAACGCCCCACCAGATCAGCGCCGCGGTCAGCAGATTGCGTGGCCCGATCCGCGCCGCGAGCCATCCCGCGGGCACCTGGAACAAGGCGTATCCGATCAGAAAGGCGCTGAATACCCAGCCGAGCCGCACCTGATCGATCCCATAATCGTGGCGCATCTCGACCCCCGCGACCGAGATGTTGGTGCGATCGAGGAAGGCGATCGCGCTGATCACGAACAGCATGAAGATAAGCCGGATGCGAACCGCCGACCGCGCGTGCCTCGCCATTCAACCTCTCCCGATCTGCGATTTTCGAATAATATCCTATATGATTTTCGTTTAGGCGGGTTATAACGCGGCGTAAAGACCGACAAATCGCGGTTTCACGGATAGGGGAGAGGTGGTGGATTCCGCTCGCAGTCATGTCTTGGCACTGACGGCGCTCGCCGCGCTGCTG
This sequence comes from Sphingomonas lycopersici, assembly GCF_026130605.1. Taxonomy (GTDB): domain Bacteria; phylum Pseudomonadota; class Alphaproteobacteria; order Sphingomonadales; family Sphingomonadaceae; genus Sphingomonas; species Sphingomonas lycopersici. The sequence continues at coordinate 605,590 of NZ_JANFAU010000001.1, forward strand.
ACGCCGATGCCCGCCCGCGCCGGCCCGGTCGCCGATCGGATCGGGCATAGCGATCCCTCGCGATTTCGCAGCGCGAGCGGCGTGCACGGCGGCGCCGGATCGATGGCGTTCGCGCCGCTGCTCGGCGCCCATGCGCTCAGTACCAACCTCATTTTCGTACACCGCGGGGAAATCGCGCCGAAGAGCGGGATCGGCCAGCATTTCCATAATCAATGCGAGGAGATGTTCGTCATCCTCGACGGCGATGCCGAGTTCACGATCGACGGGCGCACCTCGACGATCGCCGGCCCCGCCGCGGTGCCGGATCGGATGGGCCATGCGCATGCCATCTACAATCCCGGCGGCCGCCCGATTCAATGGCTCAACGTCAATGTCGGGATGACCAAAAACTACGACAATTTCGACCTTGGCGACCCGCGGGTCGGCGTGCCGCTCGATCCGGTGCCGCAATTCATCAGCATGCGGCTGGACCGCGCGCTCCTCCGCCCGACGCAGCGGATGGACGGCGGGCAGGGCACCGTCCTCTATCGCCGCGCGCTCGGCCCTGCCGTGTTCGCGACGCCGTGGAGCTTCGTCGATCACCTCGTGCTGCCGCCCGGCACGTCGGTAGGCGAGGCATCCACGCTCGGCATGAGCGCGGTTTATTATGTCGTCGCCGGCGAAGGCGAGATGACGATCGCGAACGAGACGGTGCGGGTCCGCGCCGGCGATGCGGTGCCGGTCGAGGTGGGCGAGCGGCGTGCGATCCGCCAGATCGGCGGCCAGCCGATCGAATTCATGGTGATCGGCATCGCCAGGGATCTCGCCGCCAAAGCGGCGTTCGCCGAGGCCGCCGCTCCGCGCCCGAAATGATCATCCGTCCATTGCGAAAGGGAATGTTCGTGGAACGCAGAAAGCTGCTCAAATTGCTCGCCTTCGCCGGCATCGGCGCCAGCGGGGCGACCAAATCGCTTGCCGGGCCGGTACGTCGCGGCGCGCGCGCGCCGGGCAAGCCGATCGTGCTCTATTGCGATCTCGCGGTGGACCCGAAACGCGAGCAGGAGATGCTCGATGCCTTTCACGATCATTTCAAGCCCGCGGCCGAAAGCTTCCGCGGCCGTGGCTATATCGACCTGAAGATGCTGAAGCTGCGCTCGGTCGTCCAGGGCGGTCCGGCGCCCGCGCCGGGGATCAACTATCGCTTCCAGCTGACCTATGAAAGCGAAGAGCAGCGCCAACGCTGGATACATTCCGAAATCCATCAGAAAAACTGGCCGCTGATCGAGAACACCGTCCTCAACAAGGACTATCTCGTCCTGCTCACCGACAGCGTGTGACGCATCACGCGCCCCGTGATTTCAACCCAATAAGGGAAGCAGTAAAAATGCGCCTGACGAGCATGTTCGCGGTGTCGGTGATATCCATTGTCGCGCCGCTCGCCGCCGCGCCGACCACCGGCATCGGTATCGACCGCCTCGATCCCGCGCTCGACGGGCTGATCGCGCCCGACGCGCAGCCGGAGCGGGTGGCGACCGGCTTCAGCTTCACCGAGGGCCCGATGTGGAAAGACGGCCGCTTGTGGTTCAGCGACGTCAACGGCGACAAGATGCGCGCCGTCGATCCTGCCGGCAAGGTTCAGGAACTGATCGCGAATTCGGGCGGCCTCGCCAATCCGCCGGCCGGCGCGAGCATCGGTTCGAATGCGATGGTGCCGGCCGAGGACGGCAGCGTGCTGATGGCGCAGATGGGCGCGCGTCGCATCGTGCGGATCGACGGCAAGCTCAATATCCATCCCTTTCTGGCCGAGTTTCAGGGCAAGCGACTGAACAGCCCGAACGATCTGGTCTATGCGCGCGACGGCGCATTGTGGTTCACCGATCCGCCCTTCGGTCTTTTCAACGGGATGGACAAGGATCCCGCCAAGCAACTCCCCTTCAACGGGGTGTTCCGCTACGCACAGGGCGTGCTGAAACCGGTGATTACCGATCTCAAGCTGCCCAATGGAATCGGTTTTTCACCCGACGGGCATGTCCTTTACGTCACCGATTATGGGCCGCCGGGCGCCATTTTCGCTTATGACGTCGGGCGCGGCGGCGCGCTTTCGAACAAGCGGAAGCTCATCGCATTCCCGCGTGGCGGCGGCGGCGGGGCCGATGGCCTCAAGGTCGACCGCGCGGGCAATATCTGGGCCACCGGCCCCGGCGGCATCCGCATCATCACCCCGCAGGGCAAGGTGCTCGGCCAGATCAGGCTGCCCGAGGTCGCGGCGAACCTCGCCTTCGCCGGTGACGGGCATATCCTCTACATCACCGCGTCGACCAGCATTTACCGGCTCCGCACCAAAGTGGCGGGGGTGCTGCCGCGCTATACGCGCTGAGCCGTCAATGCTTCGCAGGCTGCGGCGAGGCGTCGGCGGCGGGAGCCGGATTGCCGTCGCTATAATGGGCGGCAAGATAGTCGACCACCGTCTTCTGCTCCTCCGGCGACAGCTCGGCGCCGCGGTCGATCATCGACTGGACCACCCCCGCCCATGCCGCCGGTGCCTTGTGCGCCGCGAAAACCTGCGCGGTCGAATGGCAGAAGCCGCACCGCTCGTTGATGAGATTGAGCCCCGGGCCGGGCGGGGGCGGGGATTGCGGCGCGGCCGACGCGATCGTTCCGGTCAGCGCGATGCCGGTCAGCAGCAAAGCGAGCGAAGCCGTCTTGTGGGTCATCTTTCCAGGAACCTTATTGCAGGGCGAATGCGACCACCTGGTCGCTTGTCGCGGGTTCGGCAAATCCGCCGGTGGCGACGACCGCGACGATCTGACGGCCGCCCCGCGCGCGATATGTCATGGGCATCCCGTAGTTTGAGGCCGGCAGCTTGGCCTTCCACAGCATCTCGCCGGTCTTCGTGTCGAACGCGCGCAACATCGAATCGCGCGTCGCGCCGATGAAGGTGAGGCCGCTCGCGGTGGTGATCGGGCCACCGGCACTGATCACCCCGGCATCGGCGAAGGCGGGCTCGGGATTGTCGCCGAGCACCTTGCGCCAGGCGATATCCCCGGTGTTGACGTTGACCGCGACCAATTCTCCCCACGGCGGTTTCTGGCAGGGATTGCCGGTCGCCGGATCGAGGAAATAGCGATAGCCGTCTTTCAGCCCCCAGCTGCCGTCGGGCTGTTGCTCGAGTTGCTGCGGGCTGGCGATGTTGTTGATGTTGATGACATAATATCCGCTTGCCGGATCGAACGCGCCGCCGCCCCAATCCGCGCCTCCCCAACTGCTGGGAAAGGAATTGACCGAGGAATCCGCGCGCAGCGGCTGAAACATCCTGCTCGGAACGATATTGAAGTCTTTGATCATCCTGTCGCAGGTCGCGCGATAGGCTGCCGGGCCGTCGGCCTGATCGGCGGCGTCATAGCCCAGCCGGGCGAGCGGCGCGGGCTTCGCCGGCATCGGCTGCGTCGGCCAGGGTTGTTCGCCCGGAACATCGGTCTGGGTCGGCACCGGCTCTTCCCGCACGTCATAGAGCGGCTTGCCCGTCACGCGATCGAGCATGAACATGATCGTCATCTTGTTCATGACGGCGATCGCCGGAATGGTGCGACCGTTGCGCTTGACGTCGATCAGCGTCGTGACCGGAAGGTCGAGATCCCAGATGTCGTGATGGACGGTCTGGAAATGCCAGAGATACCGGCCGGTGCGCGCGTCCACCGCGACGATCGCGTTGCCGTAGAGATTCTCGCCCTTGCGGTCGCCGCCCCAGCGATCGAACGTCGGTGCGCCGAACGGAAGATAGGCGATCCCGCGCTTCTCGTCGACGGCGACGAACGTCCAGACGTTGACGCCCGAGCGTCCCTGCCAGCTTTCGCCCTCCCAGGTGCCGAAATTCTTCTCGCCGGGGCGCGGAATCGCGTGAAAGGTCCAGACGAGCTTGCCGGTGATCGCATCCCAGGCGCGCACGTCGCCCGATGCGCCCTTGGTCGGCATCTCCTGGACGCGCGATCCGGTGATGATCAGGTTCCTGAAGATCGCCGGGGGGCTGCTCATGCCGTAAGGCGCGCGGGTCGCGTTCATCACCTCGGGCGTTTTCATGTCGACCGTGCCGCCGGCGCCGAAGCCGGTGGCGAGCAGCCCGGTTTTCGCGTCGACCGCATATAGTTTGCCGGTGCGGCCGCCGAAGACGATGCGCGGCCCGATCTTTCCGGCGCCGGGCCAATAGGCGACCCCGCGCGTCGACGGCTGATCGTTCCCCGGCAGGCTGAAGGTCCAGAGTTCCTTGCCGGTCGCGGCGTCGAGCGCGACGACGCGGCGATAGGGCGTCGCGAGATACATCACCCCGCCGATGACCAGCGGGGTCGCTTCGGATGCGGCATAGCCGGTGCGGAAACGCGCCGGGACCCCCTCATGCACCGCCGCAGTCTCGCCGGTCGTTCCGGCCGGGCGCATATGATAGGACCAGAGCGGGGCGAGCTTGCCGACATTTGCCGGCGTTATCTCGGTAAGCGGCGAATGACGGGCGAGATCTTCGTTATGGCCGTAGCTCCGCCAGTCGTCACGATTTCCCGCCGTCGCGCCCGACGCCAGCAGCAGCGCGCCGCCGGTGACGCAGCACTTTATTTGTCGTACATAATGTCCGTACAAGCAGCCTCTCCTGTCTCGGGCCGACGCCTGCGGGCGAATCGCATTGTCCCTTGATCGGCGTGATGCTAGCAACCGCAAGAATCATATACAATATGATCCACGGAGCGTTTCCGGCGCCCCGTGCGGTCATGAAAAAGGAGAAAAGCGGATGCCGAATTTGCCTCTGGCCGGGCTGCGCGTCCTGGATATCTCGCAGGTCATGGCCGGCCCGTTCTGCTGCATGCTGCTGGGCGACATGGGGGCCGATGTCATCAAGATCGAGCCGCCGCGCACCGGCGATTCAACCCGCCATTCGATGGGCTTCCGATTGAAGGGGGAGGACAGCCCCGGTTTTCTCGCGCTCAACCGCAACAAGCGCAGCATCACGCTCGACCTCAAGACCGATGCGGATCGCGCGGTGCTGTACGCCTTGGTCAAGACCGCCGACATCGTGGTCGAAAATGCGCGCCCCGGCGTCGCGAAGCGCCTCGGCGTGGATTACGACACGCTCGCTGCGATCAACCCCCGGCTCGTCTACGCCAGCATCTCCGGCTTCGGCCAGACCGGCCCCTGGGCGCAGCGACCCGGCTTCGACCTGATCGCGCAGGCGATGTCGGGCATCCTCAGTTCCAACGGCTTCCCCGGGATGGAGCCGGCGAAGAACTCGATCGCGGTCGCCGATCTCGGCGCCGGTCTGTTTTCGGCCTATGCGATCCTGAGCGCGATCATCGGTCGCGAGACCTCCGGCGTCGGCCAATATATCGACGCCTCGCTGCTCGAGGCGGCGCTCGGGCTGTCGATCTGGGAAACGACCGAGCTTTGGGGGACGGGCAAGCCGCCGACCCCGATCGGGTCGGCCAATCGCATGTCGGCGCCATATCAGGCGATGAAGGCCTCGGACGGCTGGTTCGTGATCGGCGCGGCCAATCAGGGGCTGTGGATCATTTTCCTCGATGTCATCGGGCGGCCCGAACTCCAGCGCGATCCGCGCTATGCGACCAACGCCAACCGCGTGGTCAACCGCGAGCAGCTGATTGCCGATCTGGCGCCGACCTTCCTGACGCGCACGCGGCAGGAGTGGATCGACGCATTGCTCGGCGCGGGCGTTCCCGCCGCACCGATCCTCGATTATGGCGAGGCGGTGACGAGCGAGCAGGCGATCGCGCGCGAGATGGTGATGGCGGTGAAACATCCCGTCGAGGGCGAGTTCAAGGCGCTCGGATTTCCCGTCAAGATGCGCGGCACGCCGCAGGCGGTGCGCCTGCCCCCACCGTTGCTCGACGAACATGGCGATGAGATCCGGCGCGAGCTCGTGGCGCGCGGTTTGCTCGCGCCGCGGAAGGAGGCGGCGGAATGAGCGAGGGGCGGGTGGTCTTCGAGCGGCGCGGCGCGCAGGCGCATGTCCGCTTCGACAATCCGGCCGCGCACAATGCCCTGACCGGCCGGATGTGGCTCGACCTGCGCGATATCGCACATGACATCGCGGCTGACCGGGCGATCCGCATCGTCACGTTTCGCGGCACCGGCGGCAAGGCGTTCATCTCCGGCACCGATATCGCGAAATTCGCCGATTTCGTGCGGGGCGAACAAGGCGTCGACTATGAACGCGGGATCGACGAATGCATGGCCGCGGTGGATCGCATCCCCTGCGCCACCGTCGCGATCGTCGAGGGCTGGGCGGTCGGCGGCGGGCTCAATATCGCATCGGCGTGCGACTTCCGCATCGCCACCCCGGATGCGAAATTCGGGTCGCCGATCGGCCGCACGATCGGCAATTGCCTGTCGGCGGCGAGCGTGGCGCGGATCGGTGGCGCGGTCGGCGTACAGCGTGCCAAGCGTATGCTGCTGCTCGGCGAATTGCTGGGGGCCGACGAATTGCGCGCGAGCGGCTTCCTGCTGAAGGTGATCGAACGCGAGGAACTGGACGGGGCGGTCGCCATGCTGTGCGATCGCGCCGCCGAAAACGCCCCGCTCACCACGCGCGCGACCAAGGAGACGATGCGGCGCATGGGCATGGCGGTCCTGCCCGAGGTGGATGATCTGATCGCCGAGGTTTATGGCAGCGCCGATTTTCGCCGCGGCGTCGCGGATTTCCTGGCGAAGACGAAGCGCGTGCCGGACTGGACGGGCAGTTGAGCCGGCCCAGGCGGCCGCCGGGCGCAGGGACTGCCACCCCGATTAAATGTTAGCGTAATCCTGGAGCCATCAAACTGTCATCGCCGGATTCTAACCGCCCCGCAACGGCCTGAGCGCCACCGGGAGAAATCATCCGATGACACGTTATTCGCGCATCCTTTGCGCGCCGCTTCCGCTTGCCATTTTCGCTCTGGCCGCTGCCCAGCCCGCCCATGCGCAGACGACCGCGGTCGCGCCCGCCAGCGACGGAAACGATGCCGCGGGCGGCGGTGATATCGTCGTAACCGGCACCTATGCCCGCAGCCTCGCCGCCGCGACGGAGACGAAGCGCAAGGCCGATTATGGCGTCGACGCGATCAACTCCACCGACATCGGCAAATTCCCGACGCAGAATGTCGCAGAGGCGTTGCAGCTCGTCACCGGGGTCGCGATCACCCGCCCGCGCGGCGAGGGGCTGTACGTCAGCGTCCGGGGCCTCGGCCCGCAATTCCAGAGCACCCTGGTCAACGGCCGCACGGTGGCGATCAACGACCTGATCGAAAACGGCGGCGCCAACGGCCGCCAGTTCCGCTTCGAGATGCTGCCCGCGGAATTCGTTTCGCAGATCGACGTCATCAAGACGCCGACCGCGGACATGACCGAGGGTGCGCTCGGCGGCAATATCGACGTCAAAACCTTCCGTCCGCTGGACGTCGGCAACAAGACCACGCTGAACCTGCGCGGCACCTATACTTCGATGACCGGCAAGGTGCGGCCCAACGCCACTTTGCTGACGAGCGTCAAGACCGACGACGACCAGTTCGGCCTTCTCGTCGGCGCGCAATATTGGGCGAAGTCGGTGCGCAACGACCGCTATTACAATACCGGCTGGAATCTCGACAAGTTCGTCTCCGCGCTGGGGACGGGCTATTATACGCCGACGCGCACCCGCCCGACCGTCGAAACCGAGGACCGCAAGCGTCTGTCCGGCATCATTTCCGCGCAATGGCGTCCGTCGGCGGAACTGGAAACGACGCTCGACGTGTCGGTGACGCGGCTCGATGTCGCCTATGACGAATTCGGTCTCGATATCTACCCGGACGATCCGGGGACCAGCATCGTGCCGGGATCGGTCAAGCGCAACGGCGACACGGTGGTCGGCGCGACGATCAACAACGTGCGCTTCATGGCCTCGCGCGAATATAGCCTCAACCGCCACGATCTGTTCGACGTCGGGCTGAAGCAGGTGTGGAACCCGGATCGGTGGCACCTCTCCGCCAATATCAACTGGTCCTTCGCGCACAGCTATCATCCCAGCTATGCCGAGGGCACGGTGCGCAGCCGTATGCAGTTCCTCGCGCCGCTGACCTATGATGCCTCGGGCGGCTATAAGGTCGGCTCGACGCTCAGCACCCCGGTCAACGTCAACGATCCCGCGAGCTATGGCGTCACCACGTTCAATATCGCGCCGAAGAACAGCAAGGACTGGGACACCTATGCCCGCTTCGACGTCGCTCGCGATCTCGACGGCTTCATCACCAAGATCGCGGTCGGGGGCGAATATCACTGGCGCAAGCGCGATTATTGGCGTCGCGACTTCCTGGTGACCTCTGCCAACGGCACGCCGATCACGAGCTTCGCGCCGAATGCTTATGAGGCGCTGCCGTTCGACGATTTCCTGTCGGGGGTTCCGGGCAATTTCCCGCGCACCTGGCTGGTGCCGGTCACCAGCGCTTTCTACAACAAGCTGTTCACCGACGCGGTGGCGAATGCGCCGCTCACGGCGAGCGACCGGCGCGCCTCCTATGTCGTCACCGAGAAGGTCGCCGGCGCTTATGCACGGGCCGATTATGCCTTCCAGCTCGGCAGCGTGAACGTCACCGGCAATGTCGGTATCCGTTATGTGCATACCGATCAGGTGGCGAGCGGGACGCTGACGTTCGGCGCGACGCCGACCCCGGCCAGCTTCCCGCAGAAATTCAACAATTGGCTGCCGAGCTTCAACCTGCGCGCCGAGCTCACCCCGAGCCTCATCGGCCGTCTCGCCGCCAGCCGCGTGCTGACGCGCCCCAACATGACGCAGAGCGCGCCGCAGATCAGCGTCTCCACCGACGCACCGACCGCGAGCGGCGGCAACCCCGCGCTCAAGCCCTTCCTCGCGAGCCAGGTCGACGGATCGCTGGAATGGTATTTCCGCCGCAACGCCTCGCTGACCGGTGCCTTGTTCTACAAGGCGATGGACGATTACATCACCGCGCAGAACGTCAATATCGACATTCCGGGGCGCGGCACCGTGTTGCTGAGCACGCAGGTCAATGGCGGCGACGCCAAGGTCTATGGCGTCGAGGCCGCCTATAATCAGGTGTTCGATTTCCTGCCCGCGCCGTTCGACGGCCTCGGCTTCCAGGCGTCCTATACCCACACTTCGGTGCAATCGAGCTATACGGCGGGCGCGCGCCCGATCCTCAACCAACTCATCGGCTTGTCGAAGAACAGCTTCAACGTCGTCGGTTTCTACGACAAGGGGCCGATCTCGGCGCGTCTGTCCTATGTCTGGCGCGACAAATATCTGTCGAGCAACGGCAGCACCACCCAGTCGTCGACCTATGTCGCGCCCTTCGGGTCGCTCGACGGCAATCTCTCCTTCCGTGTCACCCCGAAGATGACGGTCAGCGTCGAGGCGATCAACATCGCCGGGGCCAGGAGCTATTCGTATAACGAGACCGAATTGCGCTACGGCGAGATCCAATATTATGGACGCACGTTGCTGTTCGGCGCGCGGGTGGAATTCTGATGCGGATGATCGCTCTCGCCGCTGCGCTGACACTGATCGGCGCGGCGGCGCCGCCCGTCGCGATGAACGACGTGCAGGTCGTCGGGTCGCACAATAGCTTCAAGGCGCGAATTCCGGCGGCCGTCATGGCGCGGCTCCGCGCGATCGAGCCGAAGCTCGCCGACGGTCTCGATTATTATCATCTGCCGCTGTCGCAGCAGCTCGATGCCGGGGTGCGGCAGGTCGAGCTGGATATCTTCGCCGATCCCGCGGGCGGGCGCTATGCCGATCCGAAAGGCGAGCAATGGGCGCGCGAGGCGGGAGAGGCGACCGGCTTCGATCGCGCGGCGATGCTGCGACCGGGCTTCAAGAGCTTCCACATCCCCGACGTGGACTATCTCAGCACCTGCGTCACTCTCGTGCGTTGCCTGACCGAGATCGATCGCTGGTCGCGCGCGCACCCCGATCACCTGCCGATCATGATCACGATCAACGCGGCGGACACGCCGTCGCTTCGGCCGGGGATCACCGATCCGCTGCCGCTCGACAACAAGGAACTGCTCGACGCGCTCGATGCCGAGATACGCTCGGTCCTGCCGGGCAAGCGGCTCATCACCCCGGACGATGTGCGCGGCAAGGCGACGACGTTGCGCGATGCGGTGCGCGCGAAAGGCTGGCCCAGCCTCGCCGCCGCGCGCGGCCGCATCTACATCCTGTTCGATGTCCGCGATGCGGTTTCGGACACTTATCGCGCGGGGCATCCGTCGCTCGCCGGACGCGCGATGTTCGGCTGGTATCCCGACGACCAGCCCGAATCCGCGGTCCAGATCGTCCAGGACCCGCTGGTCGACGGCGCGAAGATCAGGCGCTGGGTAGCGGAAGGGCTGATCGTGCGGACCCGCACCGATGCGAATACGGTGGAGGCGCGGACGAATGATCTGTCCAAGGCCAAGGCGGCGATGGCGAGCGGCGCGCAGGCGGTCAGCACCGATTATTATCCGGGTGCGCCCGATCCGCTGCGGCAGCGCTTCGTCGTGACCTTGCCGGATGCGGCGATGGCGCGATGCAGCCCGGTGCGGGTGCCGGGCGGGTGCAGCTTGCTTCCGTGAAGCCTGACGTCTCGACGGTCAGTTTGCGGGTTTCTGCGAGACGATCTTCATATTCGCCATCATCGGCGGCGCTGGCGGCAGCGCGACCTGACCGGCGGGAAAACCATTGGCCTTGAAGATGAACGCCTCGATATCCGCGACGGTGCGCCCGCTGAGCGTGGCCGGTGCGTTGAGCGGCATCGTCGTCTTGATGCGGTTGAAAAGGTCGCCGGCGGAGGTGCCGTTCCAGTTGTTGAGGAAGCCGGCGCCGGTCAGCGGCGGCGCGACGTCGATTCCCGCGAGGGTGTCACCGTGGCAGGATGCGCAATTGGCGGCATAAGCCGCCTTGCCGCGATCCGCCTGCTCGTCGGTATAGACGCCGCTCCACACCGTGCTGCCCGGCGATTGCGCGCGGGCGACCACCGATCCGCCCAGGATGACGGCTGCTGCGGCGAGGATGAAGGTCGGGCGCTGGGGTTTGGAAAATGTCATCACGCTGCTCCAGGAAGGCGGAAGGCGACGAGCTCCGCGCTGTAATTCCCGCCGCCGATCGCGACGACGATATATTGCTTGCCGCGCAGGCGGTAGGTCATCGGTGACCCGCTTTGCGGCGCCGGCATATAGACGGCGCCCTTTTCCTCGCCGGTCGCTTTGTCATAGGCGCGCAGCATCGCGCCGCGCACGCCATATTCGTTGGTGTAAAACCCCGCCTCGCCACAGATCACCAATGTCTTGGTGACGAGCGGTCCGAGATTGCCCGGACGACCGGTACGCGGGATCTTGAGCCCTTTCAGCGCGGGATGGTTGCGCACGTTATCGGGGGTCTCGCCGTGCGCGATCTGCCATTTGAGATCGCCTTTCGTGAGATCGATCGCGGTGATGCGGCCATAAGGCGGCTTCAGGAGCGGCAATCCGTCGACCGCGAGAAAGCCGGGCGGGGGACCCGCGGCGGCGGCGGGCGCCGGGGCGGGACGGCGGGGCGGCGGCGCCCCGTTGGTCTCGGACCCCATCGCCACCTGCGGGCGCGGTTCCTCGCCCGAGATGCCGTGAACCTGCGGGAATTGCGACACCGTCATATTGGTGTTGGGAATAATGCCGATCACCCCGGGCTGGTTCTTGGAATAAACGAAGACGGTGTGGGTTTCGGGATCGTAGCAGCCGCCCGGCCAGTTGGTGCCGCCCTGGATGCCGGGCGAGATGATCGTGCCCCACCGGCCCGGCTTGCTGACCACGGGTGGCGTGTAGAGGGGACCGATCTTGTAATTCTTCACCAGCTCGACCGCCTTGGCGCGCAGCGCCGGGGTGAAATCGATCAGATCGTCGATCGTCACGCCCTGCACGTCATAAGCCGGCGGCTTGGTCGGAAACGGCTGGGTCGGCGCATACCATTCGCCCGGCACGTCGCCCGCCTCGACCTTGCGTTCGACGATCGGCCAGATCGGCTTGCCGGTCTCGCGGTTGAGGACATAGAGGAAGGCCTGCTTGGTCGGCTGGGCGAGCGCCTTGACGAGCTTTCCGTCGACGGGGATGTCGCACAGGATCGGGGCGCAGGGTATATCGCGATCCCATAGTCCGTGATGGACCAGCTGATAATGCCAGCGCCGCTTGCCCGTCTCGATGTCGAGCGCGACTAGCGTCTCGCCGAACAGCGCATTGCCGCGGCGGAACATGCCCATTTCGTCGCCCGTCGGCAGTTCGACGGGGACATAGACCAGGCCCAGTTCCTCATCGGCGGACATTTCGGCCCAGACGCCGCCATTGCCCGCCTCGTCGGCGTCGCCGTTCAGCCAGCTATCATAGCCGAACTCGCCTTTGCGCGGGATGGTATGGAAGATCCATTTGCGCTTGCCGGTGCGAACGTCGAACCCGCGGACATAACCCTTCACATTGCGGCGGACCGCGGGAACGTCCCCGGCGGCATGGGCGGCGCCGACAACCACGGTATCGCGCGCGATGAGCGGGGTCGCGTGGAGCCCGACGTCGGCGGTATCGGGATCGAGCTGCTGATCGAAATCGAGCTTCAGATCGACGATGCCGTTGGTGCCGAAGTCGGGATCGGGAATACCGGTCGCCGCATCGAGCGAGACGAGGCGATATCCGGTCGTGACATAGAGAATGCGCTCCTTCGTCCCGTCCGTCCAATAGGATACGCCGTGCCCCGATAATTGCCGCGGCGAGTTCAGCGCGCGTTGCCCCTCGTCCAGCCGATGCATCCACAAAAGCTCGCCCGACGCGGCGTCGAGCGCGATGCAGTCGCGGCGCGAGCCGGCGGCGAGATACAGCCGGCCCTTGACGAGAAGCGGCGTCGCTTCGAACTGATATTCCTTCCGCGCGCCGAGCACGTCGGTCTTGAAGCTCCACGCGATTTCGAGATCGGAGAAATTGTCCGCATTGATCTGGTCGAGCGGAGAATAGCGCGTGCTCGCCTGATCGGCGGCATAATGGCGCCATTCGGTATCCGGCAGCGACGATGCGCCCGGCGCGGTCGCGGCAAATGCCTTGAACGGGCCAGCGCCCGCCAGCGCGACCATCGCCGCGGTCTCGCCCAGCATCCTGCGTCGGGAAATCTCGAACATCGCGCTTTTGGGTTCCCTTTCCATTTCCGCGCCGGTTACCAGTCGACCGCGATATATTTGGCCTCGCAATATTCGAGCAGGCCGTGGTGCGCGCCCTCTCGTCCGAGCCCGCTCTGCTTGACGCCGCCGAACGGCGCCGCCGCATCCGAGACCAGGCCGCGGTTGATCGCGATCATCCCGCATTCGATGCGCTCCGCGATGTTCAGTGCGCGCTTGAGGTCGGCCGAATAGACATAAGCGGCGAGGCCATAGTCGGTCGCATTGGCGAGGCGGATCGCCTCTTCCGCATCATCGAACGGGAGGACCGCAGCGACGGGGCCGAACACCTCCTCGTCGAGGATCGCGGACCCCTGCCGGACATTGGCGAGCACCGAAGGAGGATAGAAGAAGCCCGCGCCCGCCAGCGCCTTGCCACCGAGCCGGACCTGCGCGCCGCGCTGGACGGCATCGGCAACCAGCCGATCGATCTTCTCGATCGACTGCCGGTTGATCATCGCGCCGCATTGGGTCGCGGCGTCGATGCCCGGCCCGACGGCGAGCGCCCCCATCCGCTCGACCAGCCGCTCGACGAACCGGTCGTGGATCCCGCGCTGGACGTAGAAGCGGTTGGCGGCGGTGCAGGCCTCGCCCGCGTTGCGCATCTTGGCGACCATCGCGCCGTCGATCGCGGCGTCGAGATCGGCATCGTCCAGGATGATGAACGGCGCATTGCCGCCCAGCTCCATCGACGAGCTGATCACCGTGTCGGCGGCTTCGCGGAGCAGGATGCGGCCGACCTCGGTCGACCCGGTGAACGAAAGCTTGCGCACGCGCGGATCGTGCAGGATCGCGCTGCACACCGGCCCCGGATCGCTCGCGTTGATGAGGTTGACGACCCCGGCGGGAACGCCGGCGCGCCGCATGATCTCGGCCACCGCCATCGCGGTGAGCGGGGTTTCCTCGGCAGGCTTCAGGATGCAGGTGCACCCGGCGGCGAGCGCCGGCGCGATCTTGCGGGTCGCCATCGCCGCGGGGAAGTTCCACGGCGTGATGAGCAGCGCGACGCCGATCGGCTGATATTGCACCAGAATGCGATTGGCGCCCGACGGCGCGATCGCGACCTCGCCGTTGATGCGGACGGCTTCCTCGGCATACCAGCGGAAGAATTCGGCGGCATAAGCCACCTCGCCCCGCGCATCGCCGAGCGCCTTGCCGTTCTCGAGCGAGATGATCTGCGCCAGCCACTCCTGCTGCGCCATCATGGCGTGGAAACAGGCCATGAGGATGTCGGCGCGCTTGCGCGGCGCGGTGGCGGCCCAATCGGCCGCCGCCGCGGCCGCCGCATCGACCGCCGCGATCCCGTCGCCGACGTCGCCGTCGGCAACGGATGTCAGCATGTCGCCCGTCGCGGGATTGATGATCTCGATCCTTTTTCCCCCCGCGGGATCGATCCACGCGTCGCCGATCAGGAGACCGGTGGGGATCGCGAAGGGAGCGGCTGTGCCCGTGGTCGGCGGCGCGTATCGGCTGGTCATGTGACGAGGATTTTCCGAAGCTTATAGGGCGGAAAGGGACGCGCGGTCGCCGGTGAAGGCGGCGCGCGTGATCGATTGCATCGCCGCGAGGTCGAGCGGACGCGGGTTGTTCTTGATGAGCCGCGCGGCATCCAGCGAATGACGCGCGACATAATCCTGCTGATCGGCGGCGAGCCCCAGCGCCGCCAGCGAGGCGGGAATGTCGATCCGCGCAAGCAAATCGCTCACCGCATCGATGAACGCCTGCGCGCGCGCCTCGGCAGGCCCGTCGCCCACGCCGATGGCGTCCGCCAGTTCGGCCAGCGCGTTGGCGCACGCCGGGCGGTTATATTGCATCACGAACGGCAGCAGCGTCGCGACCCCCAGGCCGTGCGCGGTATGCGTCAGATTGCCCACGGGATATTGCAGCGCATGCGCCGCCGCCGTCCCCGCCGTGCCGAAGGCGCAACCGGCGGCGAGCGCGGCGAGCATCACCCCTTCGCGCGCCTCGATATCGCTACCATTTCTGAACGCGCGTTCGAGGTAGGTGAACAGGTTGACGATCGCCAGCTTCGCAAAATGGTCCGACAAGATGTTCTTGCCGACGAACACATGCTCCTGGGTCAGCATCGGATCGGACGGACGCGCCAATGTGGTGAACGCCTCGACCGCATGGGTCAGCGCATCGGCGCCCGAAAAGGCAGTAAGCGCCGGCGGGCAGGTGACGGTCAGCTCCGGATCGCAGATCGCGACCTGCGGAATGAGATAGGGGCTGGCGATGCCGATCTTGGTTCCGCGCTGCTCGTCGGTAATCACCGCAACCGGCGTCACTTCGGAGCCGGTGCCCGCGGTAGTGGGCAGCGCGATCAGCGGAACGACCGGCCCGGGAACCGCGAACTCGCCGTAATAATCCTCGACATTGCCGCCATGCGTGACGAGCATCGCGGCGACCTTCGCCAGATCGATCGAGCTGCCGCCGCCGACGCCGATCACCACGTCCGGCGCGAAATCGCGTGCCGCGGCGACGCAGCCCTCGATCGATTCCATCGGAAGATCGGGAATCGTGCCGTCGAACACCCGCGTCTTGACGCCGTGGGCGGCGAGATCGGCGAGCATGTCGGCGAATTCGCGCTGGGCGGATTGGCGCTGATCGGTGCACAATATCGCGCGCCGCCCGATCGACGCGGTGGCCGAGCCGAGCGCGGCGCGCTGCTTGCGCCCGAACAGAATATCGCGCGGCAGCCGCAATGCGCCGAACATGGAGAGGGTCTCGCTCACTTGGCGCCGCCACCGACTGTCTTGAGGAATGCAATGACGTCGGCGCGGTCCTGCGCGTCCGTGACCGGCGTCGCCATCATCTTGGTGCCGGGCACCATCTTCCCGGGTCCGGCCAGAAACCGCGAGAGCGTGGCCTCGTCCCATTTGATGTGCGCCGCGCGCATCGCCGGGGAATAGACATAGCCCGCGCGCTGCCCGGCGGGGCGGCCGTAAACGCCGGCAAGGTTGGGGCCGATGCCACCGGCGACCGCCGGATCGATCCTGTGGCAAACCGCGCAGCGCGCGAACACCGCCTTGCCTTTGACGGGGTTGCCGGCAGACGGCGCGGCGAGCGCCGCCGCACCGGCGACGATCGCCGGCGCTCCTCCGATCAGGCCCCATATCACGTTACGATTCAATGCTATTCCCTTTCGGCAACGGGGGCGAAAACCGTGATCGCTCCCACCACAATGCGAATATTGACGTCGTTCATGCCGGCACCGCGTCATGCTCGACGTAAAGCCGCCGCGAGGCGTCGATCCAGAAAAACAGCACCCCCGCGGCGAGCGATAGAGCGGCGAGCACCAGGAATGCCGAAAACCATCCGCTGAAGCTGACGATATAGCCGGTCACCGCCGCTGCGATCGCGGCACCGAGGTTGCCGAGGGTGTTCATCACCGCCGAGACCGAGCCGGCGAATTCGCCGCCGATATCGAGCGTCACCGCCCAGGATACGCCGACGGTCACCTCCAGCCCGAACAGCGCGACGCAAAAGCACGCGATGCTGGTGAGCGGCGCATCGGCCGACGCGGCGAGCGGAATCGCCGCCGCCGCGACGAAGAAACCACAGACCGCGACCGCGCGGCGGGCGATCTTCAGCCCCATGCCGCGTTTGACCATCAGATCGGAGAGCCAGCCGCCGGCGAGATCGCCGACGACCCCGGCCATCAGCGGCAGGCTGGCCAACAATCCCATCACCGCGATGTCGAACCCGCGCGCATCGTGAAGATATTTCGGGAACCAGGTGAGGAAGATGTTGATGCAATAAGCGTAGCAGAAATACATTGCGGACAGGAGCCAGAGCTGAGGCTGGCCGAGCAGGTGGCGCCACGGCACCTTGGCGTTCGCGCCACCGGCACCGAGCGCCGCCTCGATCATCGCGCATTCCGCTTCATTGGTGCGCGGATGCTCGCGCGGCCTGTCCCGATAATAGCAGAACCACAGCAAGGCCCAGGCGGCACCCACCCCGGCGAACAGCAGGAACGGCATGCGCCAGCCGAAATCGACGATCAGCAATGCGACGAAGACCGGGGTGACGGCGCCGCCGAGCCGCGCGCCGGCATGGGTGACGCCCTGCGCCCAGCCGCGCTCCGAGGGCAGCATCCAGCGCGACAGCGATCGGGTTGCGATCGGGAATGATCCCGCTTCGCCGATCCCGAACAGAAAGCGGCATACGATCATCGAGCCGGCGGACCAGGTCGCGGCGGTCGCGGCGGTAAAGACCGACCACCACAATACCACCCCGGTCAGCGCGCGCCGCGGCCCGAACCGGTCGCCCAGCCAGCCGCCGGGGATCTGGAAAATCGCATAAGCGAATTGAAACGCGGCGAAAATCCACCCCATCGTGACCAGCGAGAAACCGAATTCCGCCTGGATCGACGGCGCCGCGGTGGAGATTACCACCCGGTCCATATAAGTGATGAGATACGCCAGCACGGTCAGCCACAGTACGACGTGCCGCGTGCGCGTCGGCCGCGCAACGGCGGTTTGCGGCTGATCGGCGGCGCCGGCGTCGATGATTTCCGCGGCGACGGGCATTATGGCTGCGCCCGGCCGCAGCCGTCGAGCGGGCGACCCACGCAGGTCTCCCAGATCGTGGGAACCTTGCGGCCGGCGATATAGACGGCGCGGATCGCGCGGGTGTTGCGAATGTCCGCGACCGGATCACGATCGAGCACCAGCAGATCCGCCCATTTGCCTTTCGCTATCGTGCCGGCCTGATTGGCGCCGATGAAGCGCGCATTGGTTCCCGTTGCGGCGGTGATCGCCTGGAGCGGGGTGATCCCCGCCTTCACCATCAATTCCAGTTCCCAATGCGCGAAATAACCGGGGAACCGGCCGGTCGGGCCGCTGTCGGTGCCCATGCCATAGGTCACGCCATTCTTCGCCTCGGTGGCGAAATTGGTCATCGCGTTGCGCAGCGCCTCGGGATATTTCGCGAAGTCACGCGCGGCGCCCAGGCGCTGCTGCCGTTCGGGCGCCTTCAGCGCCGCGACCGTGCCAGGGGATACGCCGCGGGAAAAGAAAGGATCGTCGACGAAGGGCAGCAGGCGGTAGGTGAAAGATGCTTCGCGGCTCAACGTCGAGGCCAGCTGCCACGTGCCGCGCGTCTTCATCATCCGCGCGAGCGACGGATCGGCGACGCGATCGCGGACCTGATGCATGAATGCGTCGATGCCTTCGCGGGTCAGTTCGACGGCATTGTCATAATAGAAGATATGCGCGGCGGCCTTCTTGCCTTTTGCGTGCGCGGAATCGATCACCGCACGGCTGATCGAATAAGGCATCCGCTCGGCGATCGCGCCGAATTCGTCGTCGATCCACAATTTTATGAAATCGTCGCCCTTGGCGGCTTCGCGATCGACCATTGCGGTCGCTTCGGCCGGGGTCGCGACCGACTGGTCGAGACCCGGGACGCCGCCATAGCTTCCCTTGAACACCACGCCGCGCCCGGCGGTGAAGACCCGCGCGCGATCGGGTCGGCCGCTGCGCCGTTGCTCGGCAATGACCTCGTGGATCGCATCGCCGTCGGTGCCCAACGTATAGACCGTCGTGACGCCATAAGCGGCGTAGAGCTTCAGCTGGCGCTCGACATTGTCGCGGCTGTAATATCTGGTGAAATCCTGGTCGATGCCGTCCACCAGGCCGAGGTGGACATGGCTGTCGATAAGCCCCGGCATGACATATTTGCCGCGAAGATCTTCGCGCCGCGTCAGCCGATCGACCCTGACGCGGCTGGCGGGGCCGACCCAGACGATGCGGCCATTCGCAATGACCAGCGACTGATCGGCGACCGGCTGGCGGCCCGTGCCGTCGATCAGCGTGAAATGATCGAGCACCGTCGTGGTAAGGCGAGGCGCCTCGGCGCCGCCGAGCGTCAGCAGAATCGCCGCACAACGCGCTGCGGGGCGCAGATGACGGCCTAACCGCTTCATTCGCACCAGTCGCCTCTCCATTTCATATCCTATATGATCTGGTAGGAGGCGCGATCGAGGCTGTCAAGCAAATGAGGGGTTATTTGTCGGAGAAATCGCCGCGCGGGGCAACCTCTTATGGGGTGGCGAGCGCCGCATCCATCCGTTGCTGCGACCGCTCGAGGTGTGCGCGTACCGCTTGCTCGGCCGCCGCCGCGTCGTGCGCGACCAGCGCGTCGATGATGCGGCGATGTTCCGCCGCTGCCTCGTTGGGCGCGTTGGTGCGATAAAGCGCGCGGAAGATGTGCAGATGCGCATGCAGCCGCTCGATCGTGTCGGCGATAAGGCGGTTGCCGCTCCCCGTGGCGATGAGCCGGTGGAGCGCCGCATCGGCTTCCGCGAACCGCGAATAGGCCCGGGCGTCGCCGTCGACCACGTCCGACATGTCGCGATCGATCGCCTGCAGCAGCGCGATCGATTCGTCGGTCATCAGCTCCGCCGCGCGCGCCGCGGCATAAGGTTCGATCAGCTGGCGCAGCGTATAGAGATCGCGCACCTCCTCGCGCGTCATCTGCGGGCTGGCGCGATAGCCGACGTTGGTCGTCTTGAAGACGAGCCGCTCCGCCTCGAGCTGGCTCAGCGCCTCGCGAACCGGGGTCTGCGAAATACCGAGCTGGCGCGCGATCGTATCGATCGCGATCCGCTCGCCGGGCGCGATCTCGACGCTCATCAACATCGTCAGCAGATAGTCATAAGCGCGGTCGACCAGTGTCGGCCCCGGGCCGGATTGATGCGGGCCGTTACCGGCGGGGGAGGAGGAAATCGTCGGATTCTCGCGCTGCGACACTATCGGCACCATCAATTGCAATATGTCATATAGTATAGGAAAAGCGCGCAAAAGAGGAAGGCGAAAAGCGGCCTTCGCACGCGGCGGCGCCGGGCGCGATAAACCCGTGCTGCCAGGGGAGTTATCATGACGCGCGCGATCCTATGGCTTTGTGCCGCCCTTTTGCTCGCCGGCGCGGGACCGGCCCAGGCGGAGGACGGATATGATCTGTGGCTTCGCTATCGGCCGCTTCCCGCGCAAGCGCGTACCAACCGCCCGCCGGCGATCGTGGCGCGCGGCGCGTCCCCGATGATGCAGGCGGCGGCGGACGAGCTTGCGCGCGGCCTCGGCGGATTGTTCGCCACGACGGTGGCGCGCGCCGATCATGTGCGTGACGGCGCGGTGGTTCTGGCGCGGATCGGGCACGACGAAGCCGCTTCGCTCCGCGCCCTCGGCCCGCGGCTGGGCGACGAAGGCTATGTCGTTCGCCGGATCACCGTCGCGGGACGCGGGCTCGTCGTCGTCGCGGCGAACGACGACCGCGGCATTCTTTACGGCAGCTTCGCCTTGCTCCGCTGGCTCCAGACCGGTCACACGCTCGGCGCTGTGGCGCTGATGTCGCGCCCGAAAGTGAAATTGCGGGTACTCGATCATTGGGACAATCTCAACGGCAGCGTGGAGCGCGGCTATGCCGGCCAGTCGCTGTGGGACTGGTGGATGCTCCCCGACGTCCGCGAGCCGCGCTATGTCGATTATGCGCGCGCCAATGCCTCGATCGGCATCAACGGGGCGGTGCTCAACAACGTCAACGCTTCCGCATCGAGCCTGACGCAGCGCTATATATCCAAGGCCGCCGCGCTGGCGGACGTCTTCCGGCCCTATGGCATCAAGGTCTATCTGTCGGCGCGTTTTTCCGCCCCGATCGAGATCGGCCATCTGAGCACCGCCGATCCGAAGGACCCGCAGGTCGCGGCGTGGTGGCACGCCAAGGCGGACGAGATCTACGCGGCTATCCCCGATTTCGGCGGCTTTCTCGTCAAGGCCAGCTCCGAAGGACAGCCCGGGCCGCAGGATTACGGGCGCAGCCACGCCGACGGCGCGAATATGCTCGCCGCCGCGCTCGCGCCGCACGGCGGCGTCGTGATGTGGCGGGCATTCGTCTATGCGCACGACAATCCCGAGGATCGCGCCAAACAGGCGTTCGACGACTTCCACCCGCTCGACGGCCGTTTTGCCGATAATGTCCTGGTCCAGGTGAAGAACGGCCCGATCGACTTCCAGCCGCGCGAGCCCTTCCATCCGCTGTTCGGCGCGATGCCGCACACCCCGCTGATGATCGAATTCCAGATCACCAAGGAATATCTCGGCTTCGCCTCGCATCTCGTCTATCTCGGGCCGCTGTTCGAGGAGACGCTGCGCGCCGATACGATGGCTAAGGGCGCGGGGTCGACCGTCGCCGGCATGATCAGCGGGATGGCGGGCGTCGCCAATGTCGGGCGGGATCGCGACTGGACCGGCTCGATCTTCAACCAGGCCAATTGGTATGCGTTCGGCCGCTACGCCTGGGATCCGACGAGCGCGTCGGACGCGATCGCGCGGGAATGGGCGGCGATGACGTTCGCGCCCGATCCGGCGGTCGTCGATCGCGTCGCACGGATGATGGCGGGCTCGCGCGAGGCGGCGGTCGATTATATGACGCCGCTCGGTCTCGCCCATCTGATGGGCACCGATCACCATTATGGCCCCGCGCCCTGGGTCTCGGCGCTCGCGCGACCCGAATGGAACCCGGTCTATTATCATCGCGCAACCGCGGACGGCATCGGCTTCGATCGAACCGCGAGCGGCAGCAGCGCGATCGCCCAATATGCCCCGCCGGTCGCGCAGCGGCTGCGCGATCCGGCGACCACGCCCGAGCGCGAACTATTGTGGTTCCATCACCTGCGCTGGGATTATCGCATGTCCTCCGGCCATAGTTTATGGGAGGAACTGGTCGCGCATTATGATCGCGGGGTCGCCTATGTCGATCAGATGCGGGGCGACTGGACCGCGCTCAAGTCCCGCATCGATGCCGAGCGCTTCGAAAAGACCGCGGCGCTGCTCGGCATCCAGTCGCGCGAGGCGCGGTGGTGGCGCGATGCCAGCCTCGCTTATTGGATGTCGGTGAACCATCTCCCGCTGCCGCCCGGCGTCCGCCCGCCCGCGCACGACCTCGCCTGGTACAAGGCCGAGGACTTCCCCGACGCACCGGGGCATTGACTTGCGCCGGTCGTGGTGACGTAACGGGCGCGCATGAAAAAACCGCGCGCCACACGACGCCAGCACAACACCCCGACGATCAGCGACGTCGCCGCGCGTGCCGGCGTCTCGCCGATGACCGTCTCGCGGGTGATCAACGCCAAGGAAAGCGTGCGGGAGCGGACGCGCGAACGCGTCGAGGCGGCCATCGCGGCGCTGAACTATGCCCCCAACGCCGCCGCACGCGCGCTGGCTGGGGGCGACGATATCCGCATCGGGCTGCTCCATTCCAACCCGAGCTTCGCCTATCTGAGCGCGCTGCTGGTCGGCGCGCTCGATCAGGCCAGCCGCAGCAACGTGCAGCTGATGGTCGAGAAATGCGACGATGCCGACGATTATCGCGCGGTGATCGATCATCTCCTCGCGGGGCGGGTGGACGGCGTGCTGCTGCCCGCGCCGCTCAGCGACGCTGCCGGCATCCTGGAGGCGATCCGCGACGCGGAACTGCCCGTCGTCGCGATGGCAACCGAACATGCACCCGAATGGGCGCTATCGATCTGCATCGACGACAAACGCGCGGCCTACGAAATGACGCGGCATATCGGCGCGCTCGGCCATCGCCGGATCGGCTTCATCAAGGGCGATCCGAACCAGGCGGCGAGCGGCACGCGGCTCGCGGGTTACCGCCGCGCGCTCAAGGATATGGGATTGCCCTATGATCCCAAGCTCGTCGTGAACGGCCTGTTCAGCTATCGCTCGGGGCTCGATGCGGCCGATGTGCTGCTCGGGCTGGCCGACCCGCCGACGGCGATCTTTGCCTCCAACGATGACATGGCCGCCGCGTCGGTGGCGATCGCGCATCGCCGCGGGCTCGAGGTGCCGCGCGACCTTACGGTGTGCGGGTTCGACGATACCGCGCTCGCCACGACGATCTGGCCCGAACTGACGACGATCCGTCAGCCGGTGCTCGACATGGCACGGATCGCGCTCGAACGGCTGGTGCAGGTCATTCGCCTGCAGCGGGCGGGGCGCGCCGACGAGATCGGGCAATCCCATATCCGCGCGGAACATGCGCTGATCCGCCGGCAATCCGACGCTGCGCCGCCGGCTGCGGACGCATAGGGCCGGGATTATTCCTCCCCCGGAGGGGGAGGGGGACCGTTGCGCAGCAACGGTGGAGGGGTAGCCGGCGCAGGCGGTATCGTCTGAGGCTAATACCCCTCCACCAGCCTTCGGCTGGTCCCCCTCCCCCTTCCAGGGGAGGAATAGCGAACCGCTCTCAGCCCTCCATGTCCTCCAGCTCGCGTCCGCGCGTCTCGCTGACCATGCGGCGCACGAAGAAGAAGGAGATCGCCGCGCACAGCGCATAGCCGGTATAGGTGATCGCCAGCCCCGGCGAGACCGCCAGCGCGGGAAAGCTCACGGAGATCGCGGCATTGGCGATCCACTGTGCGAAGCCCGACACCGCCAGCCCCGAGCCGCGGATCTGATTGGGGAACATCTCGCCCAGCATGACCCACATGATCGGCCCCCAGCTGAGGTTGAAGAAGATCACATAGAGGTTCGCCGCGATAAGCGCGACAAGGCCGTTGTGGCCGGGCAGCGTGACCGCATTGCCCGCGCCGGTGACGGCGGTCGAAAAGGCGAAGGCAACCGTGGCAAGGGTAACGGCCATACCGGCCGATCCGATCAGCAACAGCGGCTTGCGCCCGATCCGGTCGACCAGCGCGATCGTCGCAAGGCACGCGCCGATCGACAGCACACCCGACAGGATATTGGTCTGCAGCGCATAATCCTCCGAGAAGCCGACCGCTTCCCACAATGTCGCGCCGTAATAGAAGACGACGTTGATGCCGACGAACTGCTGGAACACCGCCAGTCCGATGCCGGTCCACAGGATCGGGCGGATCCGGCCGGTGCGCTTGTCGATGAGATCGGAAAGCTTGGGCTTGTGGTGATCGGCGGCAAGGCTCGCCTCGATCTCCGCCACCTTGCGATCGGCCTCCGCGGCGCCGAAAAGCCGCGTGAGAACCGCCCGGGCCTGGTCCTTATGGCCTTTCACGACAAGGTAGCGCGGGCTTTCCGGGATGATGAGCAGTGCCAGGAAATAGATCGCGGCCGGGATCGATTGCAGCCAGAACATCCAGCGCCACGCCGGATAGTCGAGCCACAAGGACGCGGTCGATCCTCCAGCGTAGCGCGCCAGCACGAAATTGGCGACGAACGCCCCGGTGAGGCCGGTGATGATCATCACCTGCTGGACGCTCGACAGCCGCCCGCGGATCGCCGCCGGGGTCACTTCCGAGATATAGACCGGCGAAATCACGCTCGCCGCGCCGACGCCGAGACCGCCGATGATGCGGGCGATGATGAAGATCGCCGAGCTGCTTGCCGCGCCGGCGAGGAGCGCGCTGACGAGGAACAGCGCCGCCGCGATCAGCATCACGCTGCGCCGGCCGATCAGATCGGCGAGCCGCCCGGCGCCGAACGCGCCGAGCGAGGACCCGACGAGGATCGCGCCGACGTTGATGCCGATCCCGAGCTTGCCGAGATCGAACGCCGCCTCGAGACCTTTCTGGGTGCCGTTGATGACGCCGGAATCATATCCGAACATGAAGCCGCCGATCGTCGCCACGGCGACGATCGCGGTGATGAAACCGAGGTTGACCCGCATCAGGCCGGATTCTGCCGCCGTCGCCATTCTTCTCTCCTTTTCTCGTTGTTATCGTTATATTTTCGCTTCGTGGACCGCGAGTCCGGCGACGCCGGGGTCGAACGCGAAGACATTACCCGCCAGCGGCTGCGCGGCAAGCGCCGCGGCGTCGAGCCCCTTGCGCGCGGTCGTGGCGTAGGCGATGTCGAGATCGGGGCCGCCAAAGGCGATCTTGGTGACATTGGCGACCGGGAAGTCGATCGTCCGCATCAGCGCGCCCGCCGGATCGTAACGTCGCACACCCCAGCCCCCGAACAGCGACACCCACAGACATCCCTCGGCATCGATCACCGAACCGTCGGGGTGGCCGGCGCCGTCCTCGATCGCGATATGGCGTTCCGGCGTGCCGAGCGAGCTGTCGTCGTGGATCGGGACGCGCCAGATCACCTTTCCCAATGTGTCGGTGTGGTAGAGGATGCGCGCGTCGGCGCTCACCGCCGGGCCGTTGGTGATCGCCACCGTGGGCAGCCCGCTATGGGTGATCATCCCGCCGACACAGCAATAGAGCGCGCCGGTCAGCTCGCTTTCGTCGTCATCCATGCTGCCGAACCAGATGCGCCCGTGGCGATCGGTCGTCGCGTCGTTGAGGCGATTGCCGGGATAATGGGGCTCCGGATCGGCAAGCGGCGCAAAGGCACCCGATGCTGGGTCGAAACGATGCAACCCGTTCTTCAGGCCGGCGATCATCCCGCCGCCTTGCACCGGCAGGACCCAGCCGACCTGATCGGGCGCATCCCATGCCTTCGCCGCGCCGGTCGCGGGATCGAAGCGATGGACGCGTTGGCGCTTGATGTCGACGAACCACAAGGTGCCGCGCGCCCAGAGCGGCCCTTCGCCGAGGATCGCGCCGATCGGGAGGACGGAGTCGACCATTATCGCCATCCCGCATCGACGAAATATTCATGGCCGGTGCACATGCGCGCGTCATCGGATGCGAGGAACAGCGCGAGCGCCGCGACATCGACCGGCTGGATCCGCCCGGCGAGGCATTGCGCCGCGACGATTTCGGCCTCGTCCTCGGGCGTGTACCAGCGCTGCTGGCGCGGCGTCTGCACGTTGCCGGGCACGATCGTGGTGACGCGGATATTGTCGCCGCCCAGTTCGCGGGCCAGTCCGCGGGTCAACCCCTCGATCGCGGCCTTGGCCGTCTGATAGAGAACCAGCCCCTTCAAGCCCAGATGCCAGCTGATCGAGCCGAAGTTGATGATCGCGCCGCCGCCGGCCGCGCGCATCCCCGGAACGACCGCCTGGGCGGTGAAGAACAGATGGCGCAGGTTGGTCGCCATCCGCTCGTCCCAGAAGGCGGGGGTCACCTCGTCGATACTGTGCCGGTCGTCGCTCGCGGCATTGTTGATCAGCACGTCTATCCCGCCAAGATCGTCGGCGATGGCGCCGATCGTCGCGCCCAGCGCGTCGAGATCGCGCAGGTCGCAGCGGAAGAAGCGGGCCGAAGCGACGCGTGCCGCCAGCGCATCGCCGGCATCCGCGTCGAGATCGACGAAGGCGACACGCGCGCCCTGCGCGGCGAAGCTTTCCACCAGCGCGGCGCCGATCCCGGTTGCGCCGCCCGTGATGAGGACGCGCTTGCGCGCCAGGCTCGGATAATGCGCGCGGTCCATCGCGCCGGTCACGCGCCCGGCTCCAGCAGTCCGCGACGGGCAAGATTGGTCATGAGCGCGCCGATCCCCATCCGCCAGGCGGGCGCTTCGCGCGACGTGACGACGCGATTGACGAGCCGCCCGAGCTGGGTGCTTTCGATCGCGACATGGTCACCCACCTTGTGGGTGAAGCCGCGGCCCGGATCGTCGCGATCCTGGATCGGCGCGAAAAGCGTGCCGAGGAACAAGGCGAAGCCATCGGGATAATGATGCTCGCTCAACGTCTGGCGCACCAGTTCCAGCGGATCGCGGCTGATTTCGGTCATGTTGCTCGCGCCGTCGAGCACATAGCTGTCCTCGCCCTCGATCCGCAGCCGCACCTCCGCGCTGCGAACATGGTCGAGCGTGAAGCCCTGGTCGAACAGCCGCACCATCGGCCCCAATGCGCAGGAGGCATTATTGTCCTTCGCCTTGCCGAGCAGCAGCGCCGAACGCCCCTCGAAATCCCTGAGATTGACGTCATTGCCGAGCGTCGCGCCGATCGCCTCGCCGCGGCTGTCGACGATCAGCACGATTTCGGGTTCGGGATTGTTCCAGCCCGAGTCCGATCGGATGCCGATCTCGGCGTCGGGGCCGACCGCGGAAAGCACGGGCGCCTTGGTGAAAACCTCGGCATCGGGGCCGATCGCAACCTCCAGATATTGCGACCAGAGCCCGTCCTCGATCAGCGCCTGCTTCAACGCGTCCGCTTCCTTCGAGCCCGGCACGACCGCCCGGATCGAGCCGCCGACGCGCGTTTCGAGCCGCGCGCGGATCGCCGCGGCGGCGGACCAGTCGCCGCGCGCGCGCTCCTCGATGACACGCTCGATCGCCGAGACGGCGAACGTGACCCCGCATGCCTTGACGCATTGCAGGTCGATCGGGGCGAGAAGCGACGCCATCGCGCCGTCGAACGCGCCGAGCGAGATGCCGCCGTCACCGTCGAGCCGGCCCGATTCGATCAGGGCCGAGACGGTGGGGGCGACGCGCGACATATCGAGCAATTCGCCGTGGCGCACGAGGACGGGGGTTGGCCCTTCGGCATGATCGAGCCGGCCGAGAAAACTTCCGTCACGCCAGTCGCGCGGGAGCGCTGATCCGGGTGCGCCATTGGGACTCAGCATTTCCTCTCCACTCGACATGCGAATTTGATAGCGCTAACAGCATCTCGACCACGGCAATGTCAAGAGCATGCCATCGGTCGGAAAGCGGAGACTCGGATCGCGCCGGAAAATAGCGCGGCACACCGATCGGAGCGAGAGGAGAGGGGAAGAATGATCCGACCGCGCATGGCTGTGGCCGCGCTTCTCATGCTGGCGACCGCCGCCGCGTCGCCCCCGCCGACCAAATGGGTCGGCAGCTGGGCATCGTCGCAGCAAACGCCCGAAGCGCAGAACACGCTGCCGGCAGACGATCTGACCGACACGACGCTGCGTCAGGTGGTGCGGCTTTCGCTCGGCGGCGGCCGGGTGCGCATTCTCGTCAGCAATGCGTTCGGGGCCGAGCCGCTGCGGATCGACAGGGTGCATATCGCACGGGCGATCGCGGCGGACAGCGCGCGCATCGATCCGCTGAGCGACCGTGCGGTCACCTTCGACGGCATGTCCGGGGTGACGGTGCCGGCGGGCGCGAGCTATTGGTCCGATCCGGTCGCCTTCGACGCTGCCCCGCTCAGCGTGGCGGCGATGACGATGTATTTGCCACAGGCGCCGAGCGGCCAGACCAGCCATCCCGCGTCGCGCGCGACGAGCTATCTCGTCCACGGCGATCGCGTCGCCGACGCCGATCTGCGCGATGCGAAAACCGTCGAACATTGGTTCCAGCTCGCGGGGGTCTCGGTCGAGGCAGCCGGCGATGCCCGCGCGGTCGTCACCTTCGGCGATTCGATCACCGACGGGCATGGCGCGACGACCAACGGCAACGATCGCTGGCCGGACCGGCTGGCGGCGCGGCTGCAGGCCGATCCGGCGACCCGCGCGGTCGCGGTGCTCAACCACGGGATCGGCGGCAACCGGCTGCTCAACATCGGTCTCGGTCCCAGCGCCCTCGCCCGCCTCGACCGCGACATATTGGCGCAACCCGGGGTGAAATATCTGATCCTGCTCGAAGGGATCAACGACATCGGCACATTGACGCGCGACGCACCGGCGACATCGGCGCAGCATGACGCGCTCGTCGCCCGGATGATCGGCGCCTATCGCCAGATCGTCACCCGTGCGCGCGCCGCCGGCATCCGCGCCTATGGCGCGACCATCCTGCCGGACGGCGCATCGGGTTATTATCATCCGGACGACCTGAGCGAAGCGGATCGGCAAGCCGTGAACCGCTGGATCCGTGCGCCGGGGAATTTCGATGCGGTGATCGATTTCGACGCGGTGATGCGCGATCCGGCCGATCCGCGCCGGATGCGGGCGGATTACGACTCGGGCGACGGGCTGCATCCCTCGCCCGCCGGATATCGCGCGATGGCGGATGCTATACCGTTGGAGCTGTTCAAATGAGGCCTATCCTCGCGCTCGCCGCTGCATTTGCCGCCACGCCCGGCGGCGCATCCCCGGCGCCGTCGATCGCGATCACGATGGACGATCTGCCCGCGCTCTCGCCGTGGCCCGAAGGCACCGATCGTGTCGCGCTGGCGCGGCAGATCACCGAGGCGCTGGCCGCGGCGCATGTCGGGCCGGTCTATGGCTTCGTTAATCACGCGGTGGCGGAGCGTGATCCGGCCGTCGCGCCGTTTCTGGACATATGGCGCCGCGCAGGCCTGCCGGTCGCCAATCACGGTTGGAGCCACGCCGATCTGCACACGGTCGGCACGGCGGCCTTCATCGACGATATCGCGCGCAACGAATCGTATCTCGCGGCGGCGATGAAGGGCGAGGACTGGCGCTGGTTCCGCTATCCCTTCCTGCGCGAGGGCGTGGATGACGCACAGCGCCTCGCGGTGCGCGGCGAGCTTGCCCGGCGCGGTTACAAGATCGCCGCGGTGACGATGAGTTTTGAGGATTATTTGTGGAACCCGCCCTATGCCCGCTGCGTCGCGGCGGGAGACAAGGCGGCGGTAGCGGAACTGGAACGCAGCTATCTCGCCGCCGCGCGCGACGCCGTGCGCGCCTCGCGCAGCCAGGCGCGCGCGGTGTACGGGCGGGACATTCCCTATGTCCTGCTGATCCATGTCGGCGCGTTCACCACGCGGATGCTGCCGCGCCTGCTGGCGCAATATCGACAGGAGGGGTTTCGCTTCCTCACCTTGCCGAAGGCGGAATCCGATCCGGCCTATGCCGCCGATCGCAATCCCGCTTTGCCGCCGGTGGATTCGCTGTCGCGCCGCGCCGCGGGGAAGGACGGCGTCTATCGCTCGCCGGATTACGGCCCGGCGCTCGCGGCGACATGCCAGACGCAAACGCACGCGGGGGAGCCGCTGAGATGAAACCGGCATTGCTGATCGCGGTGCTTTTCGGCGCCGTCGGGGCGGGACCGGCCGCGGCGCAGGAGACCGCCGTCCCCGCGCGTTTTGCGTGGTTCGATTATCGCGGGGAGGATGGCGGCGCGCTGCCGGCGGGGCAATATCGCAACCCGATCCTTGCCGGCTATTATCCCGATCCCAGCATCGTGCGGGTCGGGCGTGATTATTATCTCGTCAATTCCACCTTCGCCTGGTTCCCGGGCATCCCCATATGGCACAGCCGCGATCTGGTGACCTGGCGGCAGATCGGCAATGCGATCGACCGGCAGGACCAGCTCGATTTCGCGGGCATCACCATGTCGAGCGGGGTGTTCGCCCCGGCGATCAGCTATCATGCCGGGCGCTTCTATATCGCCAATACCTGCGTGCGCTGCGGCGGCAATTTCGTCATCACCGCCACCGATCCTGCCGGTCCCTGGTCGCGCCCCGCGTGGCTGCCGAGCGTCGAGGGGATCGATCCGTCGCTATTCTTCGACGACGACGGACGGGCGTGGCTGATCAACAATCGCGAACCGGCCGGCGGGTCCCGCTACGACGGGCATCGCGCGATCTGGATTGAGGAGTTCGATCCCAAGGCGCTGGCGGTCAAGGGGAATCCGAAGATGATCGTCGATGGCGGCGCCGATCCCGCCGCCAGGCCGATCTGGATCGAGGGGCCGCATCTCATCAAGAAAAACGGCGCTTATTATCTGATCGCAGCGGAGGGGGGGACGTCGGTCAACCATAGCCAGGTGGTGTTCCGCGCCGATCGGATCGATGGGCCGTACACGCCCGCGCCCGCCGATGTGAACCCGATCCTCACACAGCGCGACCTTCCGCCCGGCCGCCCCGATCCGGTCTCTGCGGCCGGGCATGCCGATCTGGTGGAATTGCCGGACGGGCGCTGGCAGGCGGTATTCCTCGCGACGCGGCCCTATGCCGAGGATTATTACAATATCGGCCGCGAGACATGGCTGCTCCCTGCGACATGGGAGGGCGGCTGGCCGCGCATCCTGCCGCATGGCGCCACCGCGCCGCGCATCGTGACGCGGCCCTTGCCCGCCGCCGGCGAGGCGCCGCCGCAGACCGGCAGCTTTACCGTGCACGACGAGTTCGACGGATCGGCGCTGCCGCTCAACTGGATGACGATGCGCGGCGCGAAAGTGACCGTCGCGGGTGGCGAATTGCGCCTCTCGCCGGAAGATCTGCTGGGCGCGTCGGGCAAACCCGCCTTCGC
The DNA here is from genome assembly GCF_026130605.1 of Sphingomonas lycopersici. Taxonomy (GTDB): domain Bacteria; phylum Pseudomonadota; class Alphaproteobacteria; order Sphingomonadales; family Sphingomonadaceae; genus Sphingomonas; species Sphingomonas lycopersici. The sequence continues at coordinate 636,760 of NZ_JANFAU010000001.1, forward strand.
GGCGCGTCGGCAACAGCATATCGTGGCGACGGCGGAGACGGAGCTGCTCGCGCCGCCTGCCCCGAATAGCAGCGCTGGCCTCGCCGCGCTTCAGAACGACGATTATTTCCTGACCATCGCCGCGGTGGCACGCGATGGCCGCCTGTTCATCCGCGCTGCGCGGCGCGCCGGCCCGAAGGAGCCCGAGGCGGGCGTGACGCTCGCGGAGCGGGCGATCGCCGCGACCGGCCCGATCCGTTTCCGGATCAGCGCGAGGGCAGGGCGCTATGACCTTGCTTATGCGCTAGACGGCCATTGGACGACGCTCGCCGGGGATGTCGACGGCACGAATCTCAGTACCGCGACAGCCGGCGGCTTCGTCGGGACGATGATCGGGCCTTTCGCCGAGCGGAATTGAGGGGAAGGGCGCGCCGGAAACCCCCGACGCGCCCGTCCGGTCAGATGAAGCGGTTGATTAGATTCTCGAACCGTTCCTGCTGGCCCGAGCGTGGCGCCGGGTCGATCGCCTGTTTCTCCGCGAAATCGGCGATGCCGGCGAGATCGAGCGTGCCGATCCACTTGCCGACCGCACCGTCCCAGCCGGCATAGCGCTCCGCTTTCCAGCGATCCAGCCGGCCATCCTCGATCAGCGCGGCGGCGTTGAGGAGGCCGCGCGCGACGGTGTCGATGCCGCCGATATGGCCGTGGAACAGGTCGACCGGGGCCATGCTCTGCCGCCGCACCTTGGCGTCGAAGTTGAAGCCACCGGTGGTGAACCCGCCGGCGCGCAGGATCTCCAGCACGGCAAGCGTCAGTTCCTCAACCGAATTGGGGAATTGATCGGTGTCCCAACCGTTCTGGTGGTCGCCGCGATTGGCGTCGATCGATCCGAAGATGCCGAGCGCGGCGGCGGTCGCAATCTCGTGTTCGAAAGTATGGCCGGCGAGCGTCGCGTGATTGGCCTCGATATTGACCTTCACCTCGTCCTCAAGCCCATATCGCTTGAGGAAGCCGTAGACCGTCGCAGTATCGAAATCATATTGGTGCTTGGTCGGCTCGTGCGGCTTCGGCTCAATCAGGATCGTGCCCTTGAAGCCGATCTTGTGCTTGTGCTCTACGACCAGCGCGAGGAAACGGCCGAAATTATCGAGTTCGCGTTTTAGATCGGTGTTGTGCAGCGTCTCATAACCCTCGCGGCCACCCCATAGTACGTAATTCTGGCCGCCGAGACGATGCGTCGCCTCCAATGCGTCGCGCACCTGCATCGCGCCGAACGCATAGACTTCCGGATCCGGGCTGGTCGCGGCGCCGGCGCAAAAACGCGGGTGGCTGAACAGATTGGCGGTGCCCCACAGCAGTCTGCGCCCGGTCGACGCCTGCAATTGCTCCAGATGCTCCATCGCCTCGGCGAAATAGCGGCGATGCTCCGCGACGCCGGCCGCCTCGGCCATCACGTCGACGTCGTGAAAACAATAGAATGGCACGTCGAGCTTTTGGAAGAAATCGAACGCGACGATCCGCTTCTCCCGCGCAGCGGCGCTGTCGTTCGCGCCGCGATGCCACGGGCGGTTGAACGTTCCCGCGCCGAACACATCGGCACCCGGCCAGCAGAAGGTGTGCCAGAAGCATATGGCGAAGCGCAGATGGTCCTCCATCCGCTTGCCCAGTACCACGCGATCCTTGTCGTACCAGCGATAGGCCAGCTCGTCGGTGCTGTCCGGTCCCTTGTAGGTGATCTGCGGAATGTCGGCGAAGAAATCGGTGCTCATCAAAGGCTCCTGGGCGTGATGCGGGGATAGGCTTCGCGAAACGCGGCGAGCTTGGGCGCGAGCCGGTCGGTCAGCACGGGGTCGGGATGGACGACATGGGCAATTGGCGGGGCGGCGCAGACCTCGGCCGGCGCGCCGCCGTCGACGGCGAGCTGCGCCAATCGTGCAGCGCCGAGCGCCGGACCGACCTCGCCACCCTGGAGATAGACGAGCGACACGCGCATCGCTGCCGCCAGCGTCTCGCCCCAATAGCGCGAGCGCGCGCCGCCGCCGATCACCGCCAGCTCGCCGACGGCTGCCCCGGCTTCGCGCAGCGCGTCGAGGCCGTCGGCGAGCGCGAACGCGACGCCTTCGAGCACCGCTTGCGCGAGCCGCTCGGGCGAACTGTCGTTATCCAGCCGCAGAAAGGCGCCGCGGACCTGCGCGTCATTGTGCGGCGTGCGCTCGCCCGAAAGATAGGGGAGGAACAATTCCGGACCGTTCGCCGCGCCGGCCGCTTCGGCGCGCTGGAACAATTCCGCCGCGCCGCTCGCGCCGGTAAGCCGCGCAACCCAGTCGATGCAGGAGGCGGCGCTGAGATGGACCGACATCTGATGCCACATGTCGGGCAGACAATGGCAGAAAGCATGGACGGCGCGCGCGGGATTGGGCGTGAAGCGGTCATTGGCAACGAAGATCACGCCGGATGTGCCAAGCGACAGCAGCGCCTTGCCGTTGCTGACGACACCGACCCCGGCCGCGCCGGCGGCATTGTCGCCGCCGCCGCCGGCGACCGGCACCTGTGCCATGCCCCAAAGCTCGGCGACGTCGCGCCGCAGCCGGCCGCCGATCGCGCTGCCTTCGACGAGCGTCGGCATATGGCTCCGCGAGAGCGAGCAGGCATCGAGCAAAATGTCGCTCCAATCGCGCGCGGCGACGTCGAGCCACAATGTCCCGGCGGCGTCCGACATGTCCGATGCCTTGTCGCCGGTCATCAGCAGCCGGACATAATCCTTGGGCAGGAGGATCGAGCGCGTCTTCGCGAAGATTTCCGGCTCGTTCCGGGCCACCCAGCGCAGTTTTGGCGCGGTGAAGCCGGGCATGGCGATATTGCCCGAAATCTCGCGCAGCCGCGGCGCATCGGCCTCCAGGCCTGCGCACTCGGCAAACGAGCGTCCATCGTTCCACAGGATCGCGGGACGGAGCGGCAGGTCGTCCGCGCCGAGCAGCGTTGCACCATGCATCTGCCCGGCAAGCCCGATGCCGCGCACCGCGCGGCGGATCGACGGATCGATACCCTGCACCGCCGCCGTCGTCGCGGCCCACCAGTCGGCCGGATCCTGTTCCGACCATAAGGGTCGCGGCCGCTGCACGGTCAGCGCCGCGATGCCCTGTGCGACGACGGCGCCACGCGTGTCGCTGACGACCGCCTTGGCCCCGGAGGTGCCGATGTCGATCCCCAGGAACATGGGCTATTTGACGAACGGGTTGATCAGCTTGATCGTGCCGTCCGGGTTATAGAACAGCTCGGTCATCTTGACGTTGCGCAGCCGGGTCTGTCCGGAAAGCTGGCTATCGGCATAGAATAGCCACCAGCGGCCTTTCCATTCGACGATCGAATGATGCGTCGTCCAGCCCTCGACCGGGAGCAGGAAATGGCCCTTGTAGGTGAAGGGGCCATAAGGATTGTCGCCGATCGCATAGTTCAGGAAATGCGTATCGCCGGTCGAATAGCTGAAATAATATTTGCCTTTATACTTGTGCATGAAGGACGCCTCGAAGAAGCGCCGGTCGTGATCACCGCCGAGCAGCGGCTTGCCCTTTTCGTCGAGGATCACGACGTCGCGCGGCTTTTCCGCAAATTGCCTCATGCCGTCGCCGAGGCGCGCGACCTTTGCCGTCAGCGCAGGCTTGTCGTCGGCCTTCAGATCGGTCTTCGATCCGTTCGGGTCGTAGCTGCCCGTCACGTTGCGCTGTAGCTGACCGCCCCAGATGCCGCCGAAATACATGTAGCTTTTGCCATCGTCGTCGGTGAACACCGCCGGATCGATCGAGAAACTGCCGTTGATCGGCTCAGGATCGGCTTTGAATGGGCCGACCGGCGATTTCGACGTCGCAACACCGATGCGGAATGCACCCGCTTTATCTTTCGCGGGGAAATAGAGGTAGTAAGTCCCGTTCTTATAGGCCGCGTCCGGTGCCCACATCTGCTTTTCGGCCCAGGGAACCTGTTTCACGTCGAGCGCGACCGGGTGGACCGTCACCTTGCCGTTCGGTTCGGTCATGCTGAGCACGTGATAGTCGCGCATTTCGAAATGACCGCCCAGATCGTCTTCCGGCGTCGGTCCGTCGATGTCGTGGCTGGGATAGATGTAGAGCGTGCCGTTCCAGACGTGCGCGGAAGGGTCGGCGGTATAGATTTCGCTGACGAGCGGCTGCGACAGATAATCGGAGGCCGGGCGTTTCCCATCCTTCGCGGCGGTGGCGTTGGATAGCCCGGCGCCATTATCGGCCGCGCGCTCGCCCAGCTTGCAGCCCGATGCGAGCGCGCCCAGCACCAGCGCCGCCGCAACGGCCGTGCCACGCGCCGTTATCGATGTGATTCGCCGTCTGCGCATAAAACCCTCTCCCGCTTGCTTATGCGTTTGTGTTAACGCTACCATTCGTTGACGACAAGCCTTTGCTGTCGATCGGGAGGGGAAATTGCGCCAGAGCCATATCGTCACGCGGCGGACCATGCTGGGGCAGTCGGCAGCGGCAGCCGCCCTCGCCGTGGCGCCGCCCGTTGCCGCCAGCGAACGGATGGAAGCGGATCTGGGGACGAACCGGCTCTGGTATCGCAAGCCGGCCGAACGCTGGACCGAGGCATTGCCGGTCGGCAACGGCCGGATCGGCGCAATGGTATTTGGCGGGATCGACCGCGAGCGGCTCCAGCTCAACGAAGACAGCCTGTGGTCGGGCGGCCCCTATGATCCGGTCAATCCCGAAGCGCGTGCCGCCCTGCCGGAAGTGCGGCGGCTGATCGTCGCGGGGCATCTCGCCGAAGCCCAGGCGCTCGCCAATGCGAAGCTGATGGCGAAACCGCTGCAGCAAATGTCCTACCAGCCTGTGGGCGATCTTCTCATCAACCTGCCGACGATCTCCGCCGACAGCGCGACGGATTACGAACGCGCGCTCGATCTTGATTCGGCGCTCGCGGTCACCCGCTTCACGGCCGGCACGGTACGTTATGAGCGACGGGTGTTCGCCTGCCCGGTGCATCAGGTGCTCGCGGTCCGGCTGACTGCGAGCAAGCCTGGTGCGGTGGATTGCGATGTCAGCCTCGATTCACCCCAGTCTGCCACGCTCGAGCTGGATGGCGATATGCTGACGCTCGCCGGGCGCAATCCCGGCGAGCAGGGAATAGCCGGCGCGCTGCGCTTTGTCGCGCGGGCGCGGGTGCTGCGCGAGGGCGGTACGCTCGAGGCGCGTGCCGCGGGGGTCGGTGTGCGCGGTGCGGACGCGGTGACGATCCTGATTGCGATGGCGACCAGCTATCGCCGCTTCAACGATACCAGCGGCGATCCTGATGCGATCACACGCGCGCAGATCGCCGCCGCCGCCGCGCGCGGCTTTGCCGACATTTTCGCGGCGGGCGTTGCCGATCATCGGCGGCTCTACCGCAGCGTCCGGCTCAACCTCGGCCGAACCGCATCGGCCGATCGCCCGACCGACGAGCGCATACGCACCAGCGAGGAAAGTGACGACCCTGCGCTGGCGGCGCTTTATTTCAACTATGGCCGGTATCTTCTGATCGCTTCCTCGCGCGCAGGCTCGCAGCCGGCCAATCTTCAGGGGATATGGAATGATCACGTGCGGCCGCCGTGGGGCTCCAAATATACCATAAACATCAACACCGAGATGAACTACTGGCCAGCCGAGCCGACCGCACTCGCCGAATGCACCGCGCCGTTGATCGCATTCGTGCGCGATCTCGCCGAGCAGGGCGCGCATACCGCGCGGGAAATGTATGGCGCGCGCGGCTGGGTCGCGCATCACAACACCGACCTGTGGCGTGCCACCGCGCCGATCGACGGCGCCTCATGGGGGCTGTGGCCGACCGGCGGGGCGTGGCTCTGCACCCATTTGTGGGATCGCTGGGATTATGGGCGGGATCGCGATTATCTTGCCTCCGTCTATCCGTTGATGCGCGGCGCGGCGCTGTTCTTCGTCGATGCGCTGCAACGCGATCCGGCAAGCGGGCATCTGGTCACCAATCCCTCGATCTCGCCGGAGAATGAACATCATAAGGGCGTATCGATCTGCGCCGGTCCTGCGATGGACATGCAGATCCTGCGCGATCTGTTCGATCAGGTTGCGCAGGCGGCGGCGATCCTCGACATCGATCGCGCTTTTGCCGCCGAGCTGATCGCGTTGCGCGCCGGCCTCGCGCCGGATCGGATCGGGGCGCAAGGGCAATTGCAGGAATGGCAGGAGGATTGGGACGGTGACGCGCCGGAGCCGCACCACCGCCACGTATCGCATCTCTATGCGCTTTACCCCAGCCACCAGATCGACCCGGACGACACCCCGGCGCTGGCAGCGGCGGCGCAACGCTCGCTCGAATTGCGCGGCGACAGGGCGACGGGTTGGGCGACCGCGTGGCGGATCAATCTGTGGGCGCGGCTGCGCAAGGGAGAGCATGCATATGAGATACTGCGCTTCCTGCTCGGGCCCGCGCGCACCTATCCCAATCTTTTCGACGCGCACCCGCCATTTCAGATCGACGGCAATTTCGGCGGCACGGCGGCGATCGCCGAGATGCTGGTGCAGAGCAAAGGCAATCAGATATTGCTCCTCCCGGCGTTGCCCTCGGCCTGGCCGAGCGGCGCCATCTCCGGGTTGCGTGTGCGCGGTGCGGGCAGCGTCGATGTGAGCTGGCGCGACGGCAGGCTCGACGCTGCAACGATCGTCTCCGTTCTCGCCGGACCGCGCGTCGTGCGGTTGGGCAAGCGGACCGCGACGGTGCGGCTGCGTCCCAACCGGCCCATCCGGCTCACCGAGGCCAGTTTTCGCTAAAGCATAAACCAGTGGCGTGCGCCGCGGGATGATAATATGCGTCGAGTTCAATCCGGGGATGCTCGGCTATGCTCACCGTTTATGGCGAAGGTCGCGGTTTCCGGGTCGTCTGGCTGCTCGAGGAACTGGGGCTGGTTTATCGACTGCGCCCGGTCGATCTGCTGACAGTCGGGAATGATCCCGACTTCCTTGCGATCAACCCCGCTGGCTTCATTCCCGCATTGCAGGATGGCGAGACGATCATGGTCGAATCGATCGCCATTCTTGAATATCTGCTCGCCCGCTACGGGCCGGGCTCGCTTGCCGTCGCCCCTGACGATCCGGCGTTCGCTTCCTACCTGCAATTTCTCCATTTGGGCGAGGCCGGGCTCGCCGGGCCGATGAACGCCGTCTTCGTCGGTCGCGAACTGGCACCCGAAGCCGAGCGGGAGGCGCGGGTTACGCGCTGGGCATTCGAGACATTCGAGGCCCGGCTCGGGTTGGTCATCCGCCGCCTCACCGACCATCCTTATCTCGCCGGCGATCGGTTCACCGCTGCCGATATCTCGGTAAGTTATGCGCTTCTGTTCGGCATGCGAACCGGCAATTACGTCCCCGGGGCTGTCGAGCGGGACTATCTTGCCCGTACAACGGCGCGCCCCGCCTATCTCCATGCGATGGAAAGCTGCCAGGCGACCAAGGCCTGGGCCGCGCGATCACCGGGATTGTAGCGCGCGCTTCAATTCGACCGCGGTTCCGCGCGTTATAGCGCGGTAACCGTCATACCGGTTGCAGGCCATGCTCATGGATCTTGCGGATCAGATCGCGGTGGCGGGGCAGGGTGGTGCGCAACCGTTCGGTCAGCATTGCATTCTCGCGCATCGCGCGATCCGCATGACGCGCGTCATATGCCACCATGCCGGGCGACACCTCGGTACGGAAACCCATGCCGTAGAGGACATATTGATAGCTGGCCGCTGGAAACACCTCCTCGACCCGGTCGAATTCGTCGAGAAACCAGGGCGACTGGTACTTCCACAGCAGCAGCAATTCCCTCAGCCGTTCGGGGATCGTCTCCGGCAATACATTGTCGCGCCAGAATGCGCTGTCGGTTCGCCGCGTAAGGACGTAATGAAGCTTCAGGAAATCGATGATCCGGCCCCAGCGATAATGCGTCGTCGCATTGAAGCGGGACGCCACGATGTCCATGACTTCGCGGCACAGCGGCATTTGTTCGGCGATCAGCTTTGCCGACAGTTCGACGAGTACGATCGCCGATGATTCCAGCGGCTCGAGGAAACCGGCCGACATGCCCACGGCGACGCAATTTCGTACCCAGAATTGTTCGCGATGACCGGATCGGATCACGATCTTGCGCACGGCAAGGTCGTCGGCTGCCGGACCGAGATAGGCGCGCAACTCGCGCTCCGCTTCGTCATCCGAAATATGGCGGCTCGAATAAACATGTCCTGTCCCGCGCCGCGTGGGAAGGCCGATATCCCAGATCCAGCCGGCGGTTTGCGCGGTCGAAACGGTGTGCGAGCGGACGGGGCTGTCCTCATGCTCATAGGGCACCTGCACCGCCATCGCCCGGTCGCAGAACAGGATGTCGCTGCAGTCGCGGAAGGGGACGTTCATTGCTTCGCCGAGAAGGAGTGACCGAAAACCGGTGCAATCGACGAACAGATCCCCCGCGATCTCGCCGGCCTGTTCGGTGACGATCGCACGAATGTCGCCGCTTTCATCCAGCGCGACGCGGGAGACATCGGCGCGGACGTGCCGGACGCCGAGCTTCTCCGTGCAGTGACGGGTGAGGAACGGCGCAAATTTCCCTGCGTCGAGGTGATAGGCATAATTCGCCGCGCCCTCATATTCGGGCGTGGTGATCGCCTTGGGCGCGAGACCGTCGTCGCACAGCCGGCCCTGCGGGCAAACCGCGTCGCAGAAGCTCTGCTGGCCGTTCCCGCTGAGCCAGTGCGGCACGAGGTTCAGCCGTTCGAAACCCTGCGGCAGGACGAGCGGGTGATAATATCCGTCATCCTGCGCGCCGGTCGTCCATCTGGCGAAGCGGGCGCCCTGCTTGAACGCAGCGTCGCATTCGCGGAACAGATCGGTTTCCGATACGCCGATCTTCTTGAGCGTGGAGCGCAGCGTCGGCCAGGTTCCCTCCCCCACGCCGATGATCGGTATGTTGGGGGATTCAACCAGCGTGACCGTGAAGTCCTGCGGAATCCGGCCGCGATGACGGGCGGCGATGACCCCGGCGGTCAGCCAGCCCGCCGTCCCGCCGCCGACGATCACGATATTCTGGATGGGCTTCACGATCGCATTCCCCGGAAAAGGGTAGGGGCGCCCGAGAAGGCGCCCCCGGCAACTCAGGTCAATAGCGGAAACGCACGCCGAAGGTGAAGCGGCGCCCGTAAGACCAGACGTCGAGCAACTGATTGTCGTAGCGACCGTGCGTGCTGTAGTTGGAATTGTTGATATTGGTCACTTCGCCGAACACGGTGAATTGCCGCGTGAGATCGTAGCTCGCCGATGCGTCGATCTGCAGCTGCGAATTCACGTACACGGGCTCGGCACCGAACGTGCCTCCCTGGTTCTGGCCCAGCTGGAGCAGATATTTGTCACGCCAATTGAGCGCGCCGCGGATTTGGAACCCGTTCTTGTCGTAGAAACCGACGAAGTTCGCCGATTTCGCAAGGCCGGTAATCGCAAAAGCTGTCCCCGAAATGTCCGAAGGATCGAAATTGCGATCGGACCACGGCAAGGTCGCATTGGCGTTGAAGCCGAAGCCGCTGTCGCCGAACACGTGCTGCAATGCGAGTTCGAAGCCCTTCACCGTCGCTTCCGGCCCGTTGACCTTCGAATTGACGTTGAACCGCGCGATCTGCCCGGTGCTGGGATCGATCACATTGTTGATGGTCTGCGTCGTGACGCCGCCGACGATGAAGTTGGTCAGGTGCTTCAGGTAGAAGTTTGCCGAGAAATAGGAGTTGCGCTGATAATACCATTCGATCGCGGCGTCGAAATTGTCCGACAGATACGGCTTGAGGTTGGGGTTGCCGCCGCTCGCCGCGAGACTGCCGCGGCGCAAGGTCCCGACATTGATCGTCGGGCGCAGATCGGCAAGCAATGGTCGCGTCAGCGTCCGCGAAGCATCGAGCCGGAAGATCAGGTTGGGCATGATCTCAAGCTTCGCGTCGACGCTCGGCAGCAGATAATTATAGCTGGAGGAACTGACGATCGGCTGTGTCGCCGAATAGCCGTCGTGAAGCGGCCCGAGCGCCGGATCGGGCTGGATCAGCGTCGGATCCCCCGCCGGGATCGACAGGCCGAGCAACTGCCGGCCGAGCGCGGTGGTGGTGACGTGCGTTCCCTCGTCGCGCAGGCCCACGTTCAGGTGGAACGGCATGCCCGCGATTTCGTCCTCGAAGCTCGCTTTGAAGAAGATCGCATAGGTCTTCTCCCGGACCTGCAGCACGCTGCCGGCATCGAGTGACGGAGCGACCGAACCGCCCGTCTGCTCGAGCAGCCGATAGACCTGATACGGATCATAGACGAGCACCGACGGCGCAAGACCGCCCTTGTAGCCGGGAATCCAGTTCGCGGTGCTGATGCTCCCCTGATATACCCCGCCCGGCAGCGGCGCGATGCCGCCGCTCGATCCGCCGGGGCGCCCCGATGGCGTGCCATAGCCGGCCCGGCTGGCGAAGACGCCGTTGGAGAAGGTGCTGGTCGATTCCTGGTAAAGCTTGTCCTCGAGATATTGCGCGCCCAGCTTGACGCTGAACTTATCCTTCGACCAGCCGATCGTCGCGCGCAGCTGCTTGACGAGATCGGTATTATAGGGCGCGCCGCGCACGATGACGTGCGAGCCGATGACCGACTTGTCGGTGAAACGGGAAAGATCGCCGGCCGGGCCGACATCGTGGATCTGCGGCAGATACTGGCTGCTTGGACCAAGGATCGTCAGCCCGGTATTGGCGCCGAGCACCGTCGTCGAGCCGTTGGTGCCGCCGTAGCCGATATCCATGCTGTCGTTGAAGCCGTTGCGGCCGGGGTTGCGCGTGCTGCGCGCGATCGCGCCGTCGAGCTCGAACTTCAGATGTTCGGCGATATCCCATTTCAGGTTCGCGCCGATCTGATTGGTTTCATAGATGTTGCGGGTCCGATTGGCGTTGAAGTCCATCGGCGTGCCGAACTGATTGAAATCGACGACCGTCCCGTGATTGTCGTATTTCACGTTGCGCAAGTCGCTGCCGTTGAACCACGCGGCATAGCCATAGGCGGTGCTGTTCAAGGTCTGGCGGGTGAAATTGTCGTCGATCGTCAGCAACATGCTGTCGGTCGGCCGCCATTGCACCGCAATCCGCCCGTCGACGCGCTCGTCCTGGTTGAACGTCTGCTCGATCCCCTGTTGCTGCGGGAACCAGGTCAGGATCGACTGGCGGTTGCTGGGCGTCGCCCAGGCCGCGCTCGCCGGATCGTTCGTCGGCGAACAATCCGTGCCGATCGGCCCGGACTGGCAGGGCGCGAAATGCGCGCCGATCCAGCCGGGGATGAAGACGTGGTTCGACGTCGTGTCGCGACGGGTATAGGCCACGTCGGCGAGCACGCCGATCGTATTGTCCGCAAAGGTGTCGGATACCAGCAGGCCGCCGGTGGCGCGCACATTCTTGTCGCGCGACTGGAGCGAGCCGGCAGCGGTGGCGGCAAGGTGGAAGCCGTCGCGGTCGAACGGCTTGGGCAGCGAGACGTCGATGATCCCGCCGATCGCGCTGGTCGAAAGCTCGACGTCCGGCGTCTTGTAGACGCTGAGACGGCCGACGAAATCGGAGCCGATCGTGGTGAAGTCTACGCCGCGATTGCCGGTTGCGGTCGAGATATGGCGGCCGTCGTACAAAGTATCGATGAAGTCCTGGCCGAACCCGCGGATGGTGACGCCGGTCGCATCACCGCGCGCACCCGAGCGCTGGATCGAGATGCCCGGCAGGCGCTGCATCGCGGAGGCGACGTTCGAATCCGGGAACTTGCCGATGTCTTCGGCCGAGATCGCGTCGACCACGCCGGGCGAATCGCGCTTGATGTCGAGATTGCGCTGCAGCGACGCGCGCAGGCCCGTGACGACGATATCGTTCGGCGTTTCCGACGGGCTGGCGAGCGTCGTCGTAGCGTCCTGCGCGATTGCCGGCGCGGCGATCGTCAGTGCAACGACGCCCGGTGCGGCGGTCAGCAACAAGCGCCTGGTCGCGCGCGCACCGTTCACCCGCGAATTGGATTGCTTCTTCATCACATCCTCCCCCGTCCTGATCATTCTCGCGTCGGGACGGCTTCGACGCCAACCACCTTCCCCGAGGCTGACGACCTCGATGCAGAGTTTGCCGGAGACGAAGTTTCAGTGCGGTCAGGCCGCCAAATCCCCTCGACTCCGGAATCTGCGGTTCCGGTCTGCGCTTTGGGTAACGCGAAAAGGTAGCGCTATCAAGAATTATTTGTCAGTGTTTTCGAACCTGCTATTCAGGCCCTACAAAGGCGGTGCAGGTGGCGCACAACACCGCCGCACAACAAAGGCTGGGAGAGCGGGATGGCGGCCGAATTTGAGATTTTGAACGATCAGGCGCACCGCAATCTCGCGATTCGCAGCGATGCCGGCGTCGCCCATCCGCATTTCGTGATGATCGTTCTCGGCGAGTTTCCCGCGGCCGCAAGCGCATGTCCGATCTTTCTCGCGAAAGACCCGGCCACCGGGGAATTCTATGCCGCCGCGCTGTTCGGTTTCGAACCGGGGGAGACTTTGTTCGAGGCCGGCGAGAAGGCCGCGACGTTCCGCCCGCTCGAATTGCAACGGCAGGGTTTTCATGTCGCGGACGAGAATATCGCCGTCCAGCCGGGACATCCCCGGTTCGGTGCGGGGGCGGATATCGCCCTCTTCGATGACGGTGGCACGCCGACCGAAGCGCTGCGCAAGATCCAGATGATACTCGGGCAATTGCACAGCGGCATTCATGAGACTCGCGCGTTCATCGGTGAGTTGCTGCGACTGAGGCTGGTCGAACCGCTCGATATCTCGCTGACCTTCGATGACGGGAAGCGGCTCGATCTCGACGGGCTCTATACCGTCAGCCGCGACGGCCTGAACGATCTGCCCGACGTCGAAATCGCCGCTTTATTCCGCAAGGGATATCTGCAGGCGGCGATGTGCATGACCTTTTCGTTGAACCAGATCGCCGTTCTCGCGCGGCGGCGCAACGCCCGGCTGCTTGCATGACGATAGCGGTGCCGGAGATAGCGGCCGATCGCTTTGCCGATCCGGCGCAGTTCCGCGAGATCGCGGCGCGCTGCGAGCCGGTGGTGGTGCGTGGCCTGGTCAACGACTGGCCGGTCGTGCGCGCCGCCGCCACATCGCCGGTCGCGTTGCGCGCCTATCTTCTGCGCTTCGCGAGCGCGACCCGCGCAGAGGCCTTCGTGGGGAAGGCGGGGCGCTATTCCTATAACGAAAGGCTGGACGGCTTCGATTTCGACCGGGTCGACACCGATCTCGCCGATGCGCTCGACCGCATTCTCGCCAGCGCGGACGTGCCGGGCGCGCCGACCGTCTACGTCGGGTCTCTCGATACGGCGCAATATCTGCCGGGATTCGCGGCGGAGAACAATCTCGGCCCGCTGCTATCCACGGTTCAGCCGCGGCTGTGGATCGGCAATAGGTCGGACATTGCATGTCACAACGACACGTTCGACAATATCGCCTGCGTGGTGTCGGGCCGCCGCCGCTTCACCCTCTATCCGCCGCAGGCGGTTGCCGACCTTCATATCGGGCCGGTCGATTTCACGATGTCCGGCCGGGCGACCAGCCTAGCGACCTCCGCATCGGCCGAGGCCCGCGCGACGGTCGCCGAGCTCGAGGCCGGCGACGCGCTTTACCTGCCGAAATTGTGGTGGCACCGGGTCGAGGCGACGGGGTCGATCAATCTGCTCGTCAATTACTGGTGGGACGAGTTCAGCGCCGGACCGGACGCGCCCAATACCGCGATGATGCTGGCGATGATCGCCATCGCCGAGCGGCCGCCCGCCGAACGCGCCGCATGGCGCGCGCTGTTCGATCATTATGTGTTCCGGCCGGACGGGCATCCGCTGCGCCACATTCCCGAGGAGCGACACGGCATTCTGGGGCCGCTCGCGGTAGGAAATTACGGCCGCATCCGCGCGATGGTCATGCAGATGCTGCGCGGCGGGTGATCGTTTCGGCGGCAATTAACCGGACAAATGAAAGCGACGTCCCGACAGGGATCGAGGTTCGAGAGAGGATAATGATATGAGGAAGAATTTGACGAGGGTGCTGATCGCGGGCGTCGCGCTGTCGACGCTCGCCCCGGCGTCCCCCGCCGCCGCGCAGGTCAAGGCCAATGTGCCGGCGGTCGAACCGTCCGCTAAACCGGTCACCGTCGAGCGGATCAAGGTGCATTCGCCGGCGCTGGAGGGCAATCTGGAGGGCAATGCCGCCGACCGCGATGTGCTGGTCATGTTGCCGCCCGGTTACGCGAAGGATCCGAAGCGTCGCTATCCGGTGGTCTATGCGCTGCACGGCTATTCGATCGGCGCGGAGCAATGGTCGGGCGAGATTCATGTCCCCCAGACGGTCGAGGGCGCGTTCGCGCGCGGGGTGAAGGACATGATCGTCGTGTTTCCCGATAGCAAGACGGTGCACAACGGATCGATGTATTCGAGTTCCCCCACGACGGGCGATTTCGAAACCTTCGTCTCGCGCGATCTGGTCGCCTATATCGACGCGCATTATCGCACGATCGCCCGGCGGGAAAGTCGTGGGCTCGTCGGGCATTCGATGGGCGGTTATGGCGCAAGCCGTATCGGGATGAAGCATGCCGACGTGTTCGGCGCGCTTTATATGATGAGCCCCTGCTGCCTTTCGGCGCGGGGCGCGATGCCGTTGAGTCCGGAAGCCGAAGCCGCGCTCAAGACGGCGAAAACAATGGCCGACACCGCGGCCTTGCCATGGGGGGTGCGCGCGCAATTCGCCGCGGCCTCCGCCTGGTCGCCCGATCCGAAGAACCCGCCCTTCTACTTCGATCTGCCGACCGGCGACGAAGCGCAGAAGCGCGATGTGCTGGCGCGCTGGGCGGCGAATGCCCCGCTGGCCTTTGTCGATCAATATATCGCGCGTCTGCGCCAATATCGGGCGATCGCGATCGATGTCGGCGATCAGGATAGTCTGAAGGATGATGCGCAGAAGCTGCATCAGATACTCGACAATTATGGTGTCGCGAACAGCTTCGAAATCTACTCGGGGACTCATACCAGCGATGTCGCCGTGCGTTTCCAGAATTTCGTGCTGCCGTTCTTCGGCAAGAATCTGGCTTTCTGAGCCATGACGAACCGTTTATCGTCGTCGTCGCGCCGGCTCGTCACGCGCGGTGCCTTGCTGCTGGCCGTCGCAATGCAGGCGGTCGCGCCGCTCGCCGCATCCGCCGATCCGCTCGATCCGACCGCGCGCTGGACGGCTTATGCCCGGGGCGCGGCGGTGCTGCCGCCGATGGGCTGGGCGAGCTGGAATGCGTTCAACAGCGACATCGACGAGGAGAAAGTGCTCGCTTCCGCGCGTATTATCGTCGATTCGGGGCTGGCGCAGAAGGGTTATCGCTATATCGACATCGACGACGGCTGGTGGTTGCGCCGCAACCAGCCTGACGGCCGGATGGTCATCCGCGCGGCAAAATTTCCCTCCGCCCGATTGCCCGACGGCCGCACCAGTTTTCGCCCGCTCACCGATCGGCTGCACGCGATGGGATTGAAAGCGGGCATCTATTCCGACATCGGCCGCAACAGTTGCGGGCAGATCTATACGTCGAATTTCGCCAATCAGCCCGAGGGCAGCGTCGCTGAGCGCGAGGTCGGTCTCTACGGCCATGTCGAGCAGGACATCCGCCTCTATTTCCAGGAATGGGGGTTTGACCTGATCAAGGTCGACGGATGCGGCATTCGCGGGCTGCCGGCCAGCAATCCGCTGGTCAGGGCCGGCGTCTATCGCGCGCTCGATCCGCTGATCGACAGCGATTCGGTGGGGGCGACCGACGTCGCGGCGGTGCGGCGGCTCTATCAGCAGGTCGGGACCGCGATCGAAAGCGTCAAGCCGGACAATGACTTCATCTACTCCATCTGCCTCTGGGGCTCGGCCGACGTGCGTTCCTGGGCAAAGGACGTGGGCAGCATATCGCGCACCAGCGAGGATATTTCGCCCAAATGGAGCCGGATGCTGCACAATCTCGACAGCGCGGCGCGGCGCGCGCTTTATGCGCATCCGGGGTCCTGGAACGACCCCGACATGCTGTTCGTCGGCAGCGGCGATTTCGACGCGAACCATCTGGTCGAAGCACGCTCGCACTTCAGCTTATGGGCGATGCTGAACGCGCCGCTGATGATCGGTTACGATCTTCGCAAGGCGGATCGCGCGCTGATCGACCTGCTCGGCAACAGCCGCGTCATCGCGCTCAATCAAGATCCCGCGGGCAACCAGGCGGTGCTCGCGTTCGATTCGGACGAGGTGTCGATCTTCGTCAAGGCGCTGAGCAACGGCGACCGCGCGGTCGCGATCCTCAACCGTACCTCGGCGCCGATCGAGGCGACGCTGCTGGCATCGCACATGAAATTCCTGCCGGATGCCGATATCGAGCTGACCGACGTGTGGCGCGGTGGCCACAGCCGCTTCCGCGGGCAGCAGAATTTCGCGCTCGGCGCGCGGGAGACGCTGCTATTTACCGCCAAGGGCACCCGCCGTCTGGCGGGTGGCCTTTACCTGTCCGAACAGCCGGGCAGCGTGAACCCCGCGATCGACGGGGTGACGGTGCCCGAGGCGGAGCCAATGATCTATCGCGCGCTGCTCCCCTGGCTCGGCACGCGTGCCAGCCGCGAGCCACCGCGTTACGGCGGCTGGGGCGGTGCGCAGGCGGACGCCACGCCTTATGGCCAGCAATTGACGATCAGCGGTCAACGTTATGACACCGGCATCGGCGTGCTCGCCAATTCACGGCTCGAGGTGCGCAACGCGGGCTATGCGCGCTTCACTGCCACGGTCGGGATCGATCAGTCCGCGCGAGATCGCAGCCAGCCGGTGACCTTCACCGTCTATGGCGATGGCAAGTTGCTCGCGCGGACGCCGCCGTTGCGGTTTGGCGAGAAGCCGGTCGCGATCGCCGCGGATGTGCGCGGCGTGAAGCTGATCGAGCTGGTCGCGCGGGCACCGACGGCGATGCGTTTCCCCGATCCGGTCGTCTGGGGAGATGCAGCGCTGCGACGCTAAGGCATGTCCGAGCTCGCCGCCGTCGCGCGGGGCGTAACGCGCTATTCCCGATCGGCGGCGAGATTGGTGATCGCGGCGCGCGTGTCCTCCAGCGCCTGATCGACGAGCGTGTGCATCGCCGCCGCCGCGGCATCCGCGTCAGCGGCGGCGATCGCGTCGTAAACGCGGACATGGCCGGGCAGCGGATCGCGCGGCAGGGCACGCATCCGCTGCTTGAACTGCGTCGTCCAGTTCACCGCCGCGCCGATGCTGGCGGTCAGCGCGGTCAGTGCGCTGTTCTGGGTCGCGGCGAGAATCGCCTCGTGAAAATCCCGGTCCGCGATCCGGCCCGCCTCCGTCGCGAGCGTATGGCGGCGCATCGCGCCGAGCGCGTCCTTCATCGCCTTCAAGTCTTCCTTGCTCCGCCGCGCCGCCGCCAGCCGCGCCGCCGCCGGTTCGACAATCGCCCGTAATTCGAACAGATCGCGGACGAAATTGATGTCGGGCTCGCCGGAGAACGCCCAGGCAAGCAACGTCGGGTCCAATATATTCCAGCGGCTGCGCGGCAAAACGCGGGTTCCCGCCCGGGGCCGGCTTTCCAACAGACCTTTGGCGGTCAGCACCTGAACCGCCTCGCGATAGGCGCTGCGCGAGACGCTCAGCGCCTCGGCATTGGCGACCTCGCCGGTGAGCGTCTCGCCCGGCGCGATCCGTCCGGAAACGATGGCGGTGCCGAGATAATGCGCGACCGCGCCGCGAAGCCGCCGCCCGGATCCTCTGGAGGATTCCGGGGCAATCGCGCTCTTATCGTCTTCAGATCTCGGCACATCGCCCTTCTTCACCGGCGTCGGCATCGCATTCCTCCTCTGGCCGCCCTAGCTGCGCCGATCACCATCGCAACGCAAGGTCACGTTGCCGGACCGATAGCCGGTCAGTCGATCGCCACCACCACGACGGATTTCGCGGGAATGACGAGCGCCGCACGCCCGCCCTTCACGACGCCGGTGAAGGGCTTCGGACGGACCACCTCCGGCGAGGCGAAGCTGTTGACCGCATCGAAGCGCGGCGCGCTCAATATCTCTCCGCGCGCGCCGTGGACGGTCATCCCGGCGACGCTCGCCTCGATCCGCGCGGCGCGGTGCGGATCGACATTGGTGAGCGCAAGCCACAATTTGCCGGCCGTATCGCGCGCCGCGATCGCGTCCAGCCGCGGCATCGTCACCGCACCATGCGTATAGGTGCCCGCGTCGAGTTTGAGCGGAACGAATGTCGCGTCCTGGAAGGGCAGGTACATTTTGAAGATGTGATAGGTCGGCGTCAGCACCATCTTCGGCCCGTCGGTCAGGATCATCGCCTGCAGCACATTGGTCATCTGGGCGATGTTCGCCATCCGCACGCGATCGGCGTGACGCGCGAAGATGTTGAGGTTGAGCGCCGCGATAATCGCGTCGCGCATCGAATTCTGCTGCTGGAGAAACCCTGGGTTGGTGCCCGTATTGGGCTTCAGCCAGACACCCCATTCGTCCACAACGAGCGGGACCTTCTTCTCCGGATCATATTTGTCCATCACCGCGGCATGGGCAAGGATGAGCTTATCCATGTCCCATGTCGATTTGATCAGGCTGGCATAAGCCGCTTCGTCGAAATTCTCGCTTGCATAGGATGGCGGCCAGCCCGCGGTGGTATAGCTGTGGAGCGACAAGCCCTCGATGCTCCAGGCCCAATTATGGTCCTTATAGGCCTTCATGACCGCTTCGGTGTAATCGAGCTTGGCATCGCCGGGCCCCACCGCGATACGCCGCATCGCCTCGTCGCCCGTCTGGGCGGGGTTATAGTTGCGCACAAAGCGCGCAAATGGCCGCATCAAGGCGACATATTCGTCGCCGCTGAACGAGCCGCCGCAGCCCCAGGATTCATTGCCGATGCCGAGATATTTGACCTTATAGGGCGCGGGATGCCCGTTCGCCGCGCGCTCCTGGCCGGCGGTGGTTTTGGGATCCGCCGTCATATAGGCCAGCCAGTCGGCCGCTTCCTTGACGGTGCCGGAGCCGAGATTGACCGATACATAGGCTTCGCTGCCGATCTGGTCGATGAAGTCGAAGAATTCGTCGGTGCCGAAGCTGTTCGGTTCTACCGCGTCGCCCCAGTTGGAGTTTATCGACACCTTCCGGCCCTTCGCCGGGCCGATGCCGTCGCGCCAATGATATTCGTCGGCGAAGCATCCGCCGGGCCAGCGTACATTCGGCACCTTGATCGCGCGCAACGCGGCGACCACGTCCTTGCGGATGCCGCGCACATTGGGAATGCTCGAATCCCGGCCGACCCAGACGCCGCCGTAAATCCCGGTGCCGAGGTGCTCCGCGAACTGGCCGAACAGGTTGCGATCGATCCGGGGGCCCGGCGAACGGGTATCGACGGCCAGCACGATCGGCGCGTCCGCCCCGGTCTGCGCCGGCGCGGCCGACGCCGCGAACGCCAGCAGTGCGGCCGCCAACAGCGGCCTGAAAGCCTTGCTCATCATTTCCTCCCGTCGATTGTCAGTTTTGTGGAGACGCGCTCCTACCCCGCCTTCAGCGCGGCGAGCTCGCCGTCGGCGCGCGCTTTCGCGCCGTAGACGAGCTCGAACAACGGCCCCGCCATCATCGTGGTGACGATCGCCATCAGCACCAGCATCGAGAACAACGAGGGGCCGATGATCCCCTTCTGCAGGCCGATATTGATAATGATCAATTCCATCAGGCCGCGCGAGTTCATCAGCGCGCCGATGCCGAGCGCGGTGCGATTATCCTCGCCGGCAAGCCGTGCCGCTGCCCAGCAGGCACCGAATTTCGCCAGCACCGACGCCGCCAGGATGCCGAGCGCAACGAGCAGCAGCGACGCCGAATTGACCATGTCGAGGCGCGTATTGAGCCCCGAATAGGTGAAGAACATCGGCAGCAGCAGCACGACTGCCAGCGGCTCGACCTTGCGTTTCAGCTCGTCGACGAAGGCGCCGCGCGGCATGCAGGCGCCGAGGATGAAGCCGCCGAAAATGGCGTGAATGCCGATCGCGTCCATCACGAAGGCGGAGAGGCAGAACAGCAGCATCGTGAGCGCCAGGACATTGGTGCTCATGCTGCCCTGCGCCTCGACGGTGCGGCCGAGCGGCGCGAGCAGCCGCCGGCCCCATAGCAGCATGAAGCCGACATATAATGTCGCGCCGCCGATCGCGAGTATCGCCAGTCCGGCGCCGCCGCCGAACGTCGCCAGCACCACCGCCAATACGCACCACGATGCGGCATCGTCGAACGCGCCGGCGGTCAGCGACAATGTCCCGAGCGACGAATCCGCCAGACCGCGTTCGTTGATGATCCGTGCCAGCATCGGAAAAGCGGTCAGCGCGATGCAGGCCCCCATGAACAGCGTGGCGCTGCCCTGGCCGATTCCCGGCGCGAACAGGCCGTCGACCGACAGCAGCGACGGCGTGACAAGGGCGGCGAGCACGAAGGGCGCGACGATCCCGGCGGCGGACACCGCCCCGGCGCTGCGCGCTTTCGCCTGGAAATGATCGAGCCGGAGCGTCAGCCCGACCATGAACATATAAAGCCCCACGCCGAGCTGCGCGCCGGCGTAGAGGACGTTGCGGGTCTCCTTGGGAAACAGCGCCAGCTGAAAGTCGGGAAAGAACAGCCCGAGCAATGACGGGCCCAGCACGACGCCGGCGATCATCTCCCCCACGACCTGCGGCTGGCCGAGCATCCGCTGACCCGCCCAGCCGACCAGACGGCAGGCGAGAAGGATCACCGCGAGCTGCATGAAGAAATGCACGCTGAAATCGCCGGGCGTGTAGCTCGCGCCCGCGCCATGCGGCGACAATATGCCGGTTATCGTCGAAACCAGGCTGTCGACGGTCCCTTCGGGCATTCCGCCATCCCCTCCATCTAATGCGCCGACAATAACCGCGAAATGTGAGCGTTAACAAGAGGGGTTTCCGCGGCGCGATGTCGCTATCCCGGAAAGGCTGCCAATTTGCGGGTAAGGACCGGGGGCAGTGGAGGGAGCGCGGCCTGCTGCCCGGGGGGAGGGGATGGCGCGACCGCGCTCCAGGAGAGAGTTGCCCGCAAGCGGGTGGAGGACGCCCGGAGCATTCCTCCCCTAAAGATGCCCCTGCCGCGGCAGCAATATCGTCCTGACGGCGGGGAGCTTCGGCGAAATTCGCGGATTTGTTGCAAATGTCCAGCAATAAATGTCGGAGTATATGGATATTGCGCGGGAACCGAAGGGCTTAGCTATCGTCTCACCCGAGGCGAAGCGCGAAGGCGAGCAGCAGCCCGGTTTCGACCAGCTCGATTCCCGCGCCGTGGACATCCCCGGTGACCCCGCCGAGGCGGCGATGCGCCCACCAGCCGAACGCGCCGATCAGCACCGGCGCCGTAGCGAGCGGTGGCAACAGCAAGCAGGCAGCGGCCAGCGCGAGGCCCCATGCGGCCAATATCGGCAGCGTGATCGCGCCGGCGATGCTCGCGCCCAAACCGCTGTCGCGCAGCGGGGGCAGGAACCGCGCCCAGGCCAGCGGCCCGAGCCGCGCCGCGGCGGGGATCGCGATCAGCGCAAGCCAGCTAGTCGGCAGGACAAGGTGGAGCAGCACCAGCTTGGCGGCGAGTTGCAGCGCGATCGCGGTGACGCCGAAGCTGCCGATGTGCGGATCGCGCATCACCTGCAAAAGCCGGGTGCGATCGCCGTGCGCGGCGCCGAGCCCGTCGGCGACGTCGCCCAGCCCGTCGAGGTGGAGCGCGCCCGTCGCCCATATCCATAATGTCGTCGCGGCGAGCGCGCCGAGCCACGGATCGATCCGTCCGCCGAGCCATCCCGCGCCCGCCACCAGCACGCCGATCGCGAGCCCGGCGACCGGATAGAGCCGCACCGCGCGCGCGAAATCGCGCGCATCGGCGGCAAGCTGCGGCATCGGCAGGCGGGTGAGGAAGGCCAGCGCGACGATCAGCGATCGCATTGCCGCAACTCGTTGATCTGCGCGCGGCGCGGTTTTCCTTCCCACACGGTGAGCGACAGCATCGCGGCATAGGGCAGGTCGAACGCCCAGGTCGCGGCGAGGCTCAGCCCGCAGAGATGCGCGAGCGCGGCACGCATCGCCCCGCCGTGGGTCACCACCAATGTCGGGACGGGGGCGAGATCGTCGATCGCCGCGCCGACCCGCGCGACCAGCGCCGACCAGCTTTCGCCGCCGGGGGGCGGGTGAGCATCCGGGTCATCGTGGAAGCACGCCAGCGCGACGGGGTCGATATCGCTCGCCGCCAGCCCGTTCCACGCGCCGAAATCGAGTTCGCGCCAGCGCGGGTCGCGCCGCGGCGTGCCGATCGCCTCGGCGCAGCGTCGTGCGCGGGTGAGATCGGAGGCGATTAGGGCATCGACCGGCGGAAGTCCTCGCGCCTGCGCGACGCATGCCGCGATGCCGCCCGCCGTAACCTCGGCATCGTGATGCCCGAGCATCCGCCCGGTGACGACCGGCGCGCCGTGTCGTAGCAGGTGGAGCGCGAAGCGCGTCATCCCCCGGCGACGCCGGCCTCGGCGAAGGTCGCCATTTCATCATGCGCGGCGAGCGCGGCGCGGACGATCTGCGCCGCCACCGCCGCGCCGCTGCCCTCGCCCAATCGCATGTCGAGCATGAGCAGCGGCGACAGCCCGAGCCGGTCGAGCAAGCCGCGGTGCCCCGGCTCGGCCGAACAATGCCCGGCGAGGCAATGGTCGGTGATCGCGGCATTGCCGTGCGCCAGCGGGGCGATCGCGGCGGTGCCGATGAAGCCGTCGAGCAGCACGGGGATGCGTGCGTGGCGCGCGGCGATGATCGCGCCGGCGATCGCGACGATCTCGCGCCCGCCCACCCGGCGCAGGATCTCGAACGGTTGGTCGAGGTGCCCGGCGTGATGCGCCAACGCCATGTCGACGACCGCCGCCTTGCGCTGCACCCCGGCCGCATCGACCCCGGTGCCGGGGCCGACCCAGTCCGCCCCCGCCCCGCCGAAGCTTGCGGCGGCGAGCGCGGCGGCGACGGTGGTGTTGCCGATCCCCATCTCGCCGAGCACCAGCAGATCGGCATCGCCGATCGCCGCCGCGCCCGCGTCGAGCGCGGCGAGACAGTCATCGGCGGTCATCGCCGGGCCGGTGGTGAAATCCTCGGTCGGCCGGTCGAGATCGAGCGGGACGACCGACAGGGCCAGCCCGGCGGCAGCGGCGAGCGCATTGATCGCCGCGCCCCCGGCGGCGAAATTCGCCACCATCTGCGCGGTCACCGCGGCGGGAAAGGCGCTCACCCCGCGTGCGACGACGCCGTGGTTGCCGGCGAACACCAATGCGCGGCCGTGCGCGATGCGTGGCCGCGCGGCGCCGTGCCAGCCGGCGACGAACAATGCGATTTCCTCCAGCCGGCCGAGCGAGCCGGGCGGTTTGGTGAGTTGCGCCTGTCGCGCCGCTGCCGCATCGCGCGCGACGCGATCCGGGGCGGGGAGGGTGGCGAGCGCGGTCTCGAACGCGGCGACCGATCCGAACATCCTCATGCGACGACATATCCTTCAGGCGGAGTGCGGGTGATGAAATGGCCCTTCACCCCCTCGGGCCAGTCGCGGTACGGCACCTGCCCCCACTCGCTCGCGGCATAAGCGCGCGCATAATCGAGGATCGCGCGCGCCGCCTCGTCGGTCGGGTCGAAGCGGCCGAGGACATAGCCGATCTTGCCCGGCGCGCGGAGGTGGACGGTGCAGGACTCGCGGCAGGCGAACAGGCACGGCATCTCCTGCACCGCGACCTCGGCATAGGCCGCGTCGCCACCCTGCACCCGGCGCAACGCCGCGACGAGCGCCGCCCCCGCGACGTTGCGGCAGGTGTTGCATGCCACCACCGCCGCGCCGCCGGGGACGGGCTTCAGCATGCGGTGACCGGCCGGTCGCGCGGCGCGGCGGGGAGCCCCGCCGCAACGAGCGTGCGATAGAGCAGATACAGCCCGGCGAGGATCGCGGCGTTGCGCGCGAACAGCCGCGCGTTGATCGCCGGCGACAGCGCGATATCCACCCCGCCGAGCCCGACCGCGCCGAGGAGCTGGACGATCTTGAACCCGATCGTCGCGCCGAGATAGGCGATCGCGATGCGCAGCAGCACGCGGCCCGGCGCGACGCGATCGGCGGCGACGCGCGCGCCGACGACCGCGGCGACCGCCGCCAACCCCAGCGTCGCGCCCCATAGCAAGGTCGATGTGTCGCGCGGATAGCCGAGCAGGCAGAAACCGGTCGCCTGGCTCAATGCCCAGCTCGCGATCATCAGCACGATACCGTCGCGCGCGCGCAACTGCGTCGCCGCCAGCGCGGCGAGCGCGGTGAACGGCGTCGCACAGGCGAGCGCCAGGGTGGTGAGCGCGCTCGCCAGCGTCAGCAGCATGATCCACAGCGTGGAGACGCGCGCATCGGATCGGGTCATCGTCGTTGCTCCTTTCATGAACGGCGCACGCATCAGAAGCGCCCCCGGAAGCCGGCATAGATGCTGCGGCCGAGGGTGCCGTAGCGATAGACGGTCTCATATTTCTCGTCGAACACGTTTTCGCCGCGCACGAACAGCCGCAGCCCCGGGGTGACGGGCAGCTCGGCGCGCAGGTCGACCAACGTATAAGAAGCGAGCACGACATTGCTCGTCGCGCTGTCGAACGTATCGCCCGACCAGCGCACCGCCGCGCCGAACGACGGACCGCCTGGGAAGCTGTAATCGGCGCTGGCGTTCCACGCGTGGCGCGGGCGGCGCGGCAATTGCCGGCCGAACGTGGCGACGCCCGGCGAGCGATCCTCCGATGCGGTCCAGCTGTAATTGCCGTCGATCGTCAGCCGCTTGCCGAGCGCGACATGCCCGGCCGCCTCGATGCCGTTGGCGAAGGCGCGCGAGACGTTCTTGTAATAGCCGAAGCGGCGCTGGGTGGTGCTGCCGGGGACGAGGCACATCGAGTCGATCGCGCCGGTCGAGCAGCCGTTGTAGATGATGAGGTCGTTCGAGCGCCGCTCGAAATAGGTCGCGCCGAGCGCGACATGCCCGTCGAGGAAACGCTGTTCGACCCCCGCTTCCCATCCGTTCACGCGTTCGGGGCGCAGCGCCTGGTTCCCATATTCGGAGAAGAGCTGGTAGAGCGTCGGCGCCTTGAAGCCTTCCGAATAGCTCGCGCGGAACACGGTGCCGGTGGGCAACGCCCAGGCGCCGCCGCCGGCGAACAGGGTCTTGCCGCCGTAGCGGCTGTGATCGTCGTTGCGCACCCCCGCGGTCAGCGTCAGCCCGGCGATCACCGCGGCGTTGAGCTGGCCGTAGAAGCTGGTGATCTCCGCCCGGCCGCGTGCGGGCGCGGGGATCGGCACCGACAGGCTGGCGGCGGGCGAGACGCTGCGGAAGCGGCTCACCTCATTCTCCGCGCCGAACACCGCGTCGACCCCGCGCGTGATCGCGAAACTGCCCTGATATTCGAGCCGTTCGTTGCGCCCTGCCGCGTCGAAGGTCAGCGTCCGCGCACGCGCCGGATTGTAGTTGTCGCGATCGGTGTTGGTGTAGCCATAAGCGAACCGGTTGCGGAACCGCCCGTCGAGCAGCGCGACATTGAGGCCGGCATAGCCGACGAATTCGCGGTTGAGCGTATATTCGGGGGTGTCGCCGCTGAATCCGTCGATCCCGGCGCGGCCGTTGGCATAATAGCCGCGCAGTTCGGCGCTGACGTTGGGCGTGATCGTCAGCACTGCACGCCCGGCGATCGAGCGGTTGGTATAGCCGTCGAGTTCCCGCCCGCCGAAATCGGGGGCGATCGCGGAGATGCCGCGGGTGGTGAAGGCCTGCCCGCCGACGCGCCATGCGAGCGGCCCGTCATTGCCGCCGATCGCCGCGCGCGCGCTGACGGTATCGCGGCTGCCCGCTTCGATATCGAAACTGCCCTCGAGCCGCTTTTCGGGCAGCGGGGTCACGACATTGACCACCCCGCCGATCGCCTGGCTGCCCCACAGGATCGACTGCGGCCCGCGCAGCACCTCGATCCGCCCGGCGTCGCCGGTCAGCAGATTGGCGAAATTATAGCCGCCGCCGGTCGCCGACGGATCGTTGAGCTTGACCCCGTCGATCACCACCACCGTCTGATCGCTCTCTGCACCGCGGATGCGCAGGCTGGTCGCGGTGCCATAACCGCCGTTGCGCGACATGGTGACCCCGGGGGTGCGCAGCAGCAGATCGGAAACCGACATGTCGCCGGCGCGGTCGATCGCATTCTTGTCGAGCACGGTGACCGACGCCGCGACGCGATCGATCGCGACGGGCGCGCGCATCGCGGTGACGACGACGGTGCCGTCGGCATCGGGCGTGGCGGCGGCGTCGGGCGCCGGCGCCGATACCGGCGGCTGGTTGGCGGATTGGGCGAAAAGGGGGCTGGGCGCGATCAGCGCGACGCCCGCGATTGGATAGAGAAGCTTCATAGTCTCCCACATGACGACATGCGCCGGCGCGCGATGCGCACCGGGGCTGGTTGCTTGTCGTCTCGCGGGTTTGACCCCCGTCCGTCCGGCGCACCCTGGCCGGTCGAAGGACGACCGCGACGGGCAGGTCTCCTGGCTTGCGGGTCAATGCCGCTCCGTGCCGCCTTCTCAGGATGTCGATCCCAATGGCATGTGGCACGGTGGCTCGCCGCTCACAGTTGCAGGGGCAGCCGGGGTTTCGAACCCCGTTCCCTTTCAATCCCCGGTCAAGGGGAACCTGTCGCGTGATCGGTCATAGGCAAATGCTGCGCCGCGTCAATCCACATCGCGGCGCCGTTTAGGCTCAGAATTTCCGGCTGATCTGCGCGATCACCTCGCGCGGGCGGCCGGGGCGGCCGGCGATCGCGGCGGTATAGCCCGCGGTGCCGGTGACATATTGCCGATCGGTGAGGTTGCTGCCCGATACGGTGAACTTCCACAATTTGTCCGCGCTGTTCCACCCGATCCGCGCGCCGAGCACGCCATAGCCGCGCTGCTGCTCGGGATAGCCGGTCACGCCGTTCACCCCGTCGTTGGCGGGGGTGAAATAGACCGTCGACTGGACATGCGCGTCGACCCCGACGAACGCCGATCCGGCATTGCCGAGATCCTGCGTATAGGTGCCGCCGAAGGTCGCCGACCAGCGCGGCGCGTTGTTGAGCCTTTTGCCCGCGGCGTCGAACGTGCCGAACGCGGTGACATAGGCCGCATCGTAACGCGCATAACGCGCGTCGAGATAGGCGACATTGCCGAACAGCTCGAGCCCGGCGACCGGGCGGCCCTGCAGTTCGAGCTCGACCCCCTTCACATGCGCGGTGGCGGCATTCTGCGTCCGCGCGCCGAACGAATTGCCGATGCGGACGAAATTCTCGACCTGCAGGTCGGTGTAATCATAATAGAAAGCGTCGAGGTTGACGCGCAGCCGGCGGTTGAACCAGTCGCTCTTGAGGCCGATTTCATACGACCACAATTTCTCCGGGCCATAGCCGGCGGCGGCGTCGACCGCGTTGTTCGCGCCATAATCGAACCCGCCGCTCTTGAACCCGCGCGTCGCCGACAGATAGACGAGCGCGTTGCTCGCCGGGCGGATGTTGATGCCGAATTTCGGGGTCAGCGCATGATCGCGGCGCACCGTGTCGACCGTGAACGGATCGGGGAGACCGGGCACGCCCGACAGCACCGGCGCGGCGCGGACGATCGCCGGGTTGGTCGAGGTCGAGGCGGTGAAATAATCGTCGAGCTGATAATGTTTGCGCTCGGCGGTGTAGCGCAGCCCGGCGACCAGCGAGACCATTTCATTGACGTGATATTCGACCTGCCCGAACACCGCCGCGGCGCGCGCGAAGAGCCGCGATTGCTGGACATGCGAAATCCCCGCGGCGAGGATCGGCACGACCTGCGGCTCGCGATCGACCTCCTGGAAATAATAAGCGCCGAGCACGTAATCGAGCGCGCGGCTCTTGCCGTTGAGCGTGAATTCCTGGCTGAACTGCTGCTGGCTGATCGGAGTGACGTAATCGGCGAGGATCGCCATCGAGCTCGCGTCGGCATCGGCGACGATCGAGCCGTCGATCCCGCGATAGCTGGTCAGCGAGCGCAGAGTGAGCCCCGGCGCGAGCTGGAACGAGGCATCGCTGGCGAAGCCGTAATTCTTCAGCACGGTGCGGTTGGGGTCGTTCATCGACACCTTGGAGAAATCGCCGAGGATCGAATCGTCGAGCGCATTGCCGTCCGGGCGCAGCAGCTTGATCGCGCCGCCGAGCGCGCCGGCCTGGCGCGAATAATCCGCGCGCAAGGTCCACGTATCGTGGCCGCCCAGCGGGATCAGCACCTGACCGCGCACGCCGAACGAGCGATTGTCCTCGACATCGCCGCCGGTCGAGACGTTCTTGCGATAGGCGTCGTGCCCCGAGACGTCGAACGCCAGGCTGGCGCGGACGCCGCTTTCGGTCAGCGGGCCGGAAACATAGCCCTGCACGCCATAGCGGTTGTACGTGCCGTAGAGTGCCTGGACCTGCCCCTCGAACGTGTCCGACGGGGTGCGCGAGATGATATTGACCGTGCCACCGACCGAATTGCGGCCATAGAGCGTGCCCTGCGGCCCGCGCAGCACCTCGACCCGCTCGACGTCGAGGAATTCGTTGAAATAGCCCAGCGGGCGGGCGAGGTAGACGCCGTCTAGGTTGATCGTCGTGCTCGGGTCCGAGCCGATATAGACCGTGTTCGATCCGACCCCGCGGATGAACAATTGCGCATAGCCGTTGAGGTCCGACACCTGCAGGCTGGGGACATAGGCCTTGAGGTCCTGCGCATCACGGACGCCGCGATCGGCGATCTGCGCGCCGGTCACCGCATTGACTGCGATCGGGGTGGATTGCAGCGCGGTGGCGCCCATCCGCGTCGCGGTGACGACGACATCGCCGATCGCATTATTGTCGGCCGGGGCGGCCGGCACGGCTTCGGGCGCAGCGGCGGTTTGCGCCAGCGCGGATTGCGCGAGCGCGGCGGCGGTGATGACGAACGCGAGACGCGATGTTCCGGCCAGACCCTGTTTCACGACTTTCCTCCCCGTAGAGCGATATGGCACGGGCGGCGGCTCGCGGCCCGCGTGGATTGCGCTGCCCCTAGCGTGATTCGTTGATCGATCAAGCAAATATAACGCATTTGCCTATTTATACGTATCTATATCCACTTCATGCGTTGTTTATGCGCAACATGTGTCCGCACGCGCGGGTAATCGGCCGGAGCGGCGAAATTTCCGCGATTCAAACCGCCCTTCATCCGCGCTAAGGCGCCGGCATGTCGATGTTCGCTTTGCTCGCCGCCGCGCTCGCGCCGCAGGTTTCCGCCCCCGAACCCGCCACGGTCACCGTCACCGGGCGCGCGACGCTCGACAATGCCTCCGTGCTGCGATCGGCCAAGGCGCTCAAGGCGGGCGAATATATGTGGGCGCCGCAGACCGCGCCGGCGGGGCCGATCCTGATGGTCGTCAACCTCGAGACGCAGCGCGCGGTGGTCTATCGCAACGGCCTGCCGATCGCGATCACCACCGTCTCGTCGGGCAAGAAGGGGCATGAGACGCCGACCGGGATCTTCACCGTGCTCCAGAAGGAGAAGGATCACCGGTCCAACCTCTACAATAGCGCGCCGATGCCGTTCATGCAGCGGCTGACATGGGACGGGATCGCGCTTCATGCCGGCGCGCTGCCGGGGCATGCCGCGTCGCACGGCTGCATCCGCCTGCCGGCGAAATTCGCGCAGATGCTCTACGGCGCGACCCCGCTCGGGATGACGGTGGTGGTGACCAAGCGCGAGGCATTGCCGGCGGTGGTCCCGGCGGGCGACGTAATCGCCGCGGCGGCGAAGACCGGGGCAGGCGCGCCGGGTGCGCGCGATTTCTGGGATCCGGCGCGCGCGCCGACCGGGCCGGTGTCGATCGTCGTCAGCACCACCGATCGCGCCCTGTTCGTGATCCGCGGCGGGCGGATCATCGGCCGAGCCACCGTCGGGGTGAACCGGCAGATCAGCCACCCCTATCTCTACTCGCTCCAGTCCGCCGATTCCGCGGGGGCGCGGCGCTGGACGCGGATCGCCTTGCCCGGGCAGACGCTCGACGAGGATATGCAGCTCGGCGATGTCGACATGACCGCGGCGACCCGCGCCGCGATCGAAAGCGTGCTGGTGCCCGGCGCGACCGTCGTCGTCACCCCCGATGCGCTGACCGATGTCAGCAGCCTGAAGGATTTCGTGATCGGGAAGTAATCGCCGCGCTCGCCCGTCACACCTTCGCGGCGTAGATCATCCGGCCGGGACCGAGCCGTTCGAACACCTCGGCGAGTTCGCGCTCGCCGACCGCGAAACAGCCCTGACTGCGCCCGAGCATGCCGTGTGTGCGGATCATGTCGGCATTGGCATACCAGGCGCCGTGGATGACGAGCGCGCGGGCGAGGGCGTTGCTGTTGGTGGGATCGAGACCGATCAAACGCTGCGACCGGCCGTGCTTGCCGATATAATAATCGGCGGCGAGGAAGGCGCCTTCGGACGAGGCGTTCGAGCCGTTGGCGTTGGAGAAGCGGTGGAGGAAGCCGGTATGCGCGGGATCCGATCCGCTGCCGTGCGCGACCAGCTTGGCAATGCTCGCGCCGCTCGCCAGATCGACGAAATGGAACCGCGGCTCGGCCGATGCGGCGTCGAAATCAACGATCGCCATCCGATCGCGCTGCACGCGCGCGCCGTGGCGTTGCAAGGCGGCGAGCGCGCGGCGCATCAGCTCGGGCCGCACGACGCGCGGCGAGGTGCGTGGCGCAGCCGGCAGCGCCGCGCTTGCATGTGTTGGCAGAATGGCAGCGGCGGCGACCAGGCCGCCTGCGCCCAGCAAACCACGACGCGTCAGCGCCGCACGGTCGGTAACATTCATCGGTCGGTCAAAATCCCCATACCCGCTACCGGCTTTATAGCGACGGCGCGTGGCGATTTCACCACCAGGTCATTCAATCTGGCCCGTTTATTGCTTTATTTATCGCGCGGAGACCGCCGCGGTCACCGGTTATGGCTGCTGAACACCCGCCGCCCGCCCGGCCCGAAAGCGATCACCTGATAGGGCTGTTTCTCCCCGCCGGCTTCCATCCCCGGCGAGCCCAGCGGCATGCCGGGAACCGCGAGGCCGGTGACGCCCCTGGGCCTGGTCGCGAGCAGCCGCGCGATGTCGGCGGCAGGGACATGGCCTTCGATGACATAGCCGCCCGCGATCAGCGTGTGGCACGAGCGCAGCGCCGCCGGCACGCCGCGCTGTTCCGCGACGGCGGCGACGTCGCGCGTCTCGACCACCGTGATCTGCGCCTTGAGCGCGGACCGCATGTGCTCCGCCCATTTCTTGCAGCAGCCGCATCCGGGATCGCGGTACATCGTATAGGTCGTCGCCTGCGCCACGCCCGAGCAGGCGGCAAGCAATGTCAGCGCGGCGCCGGCCAGCCTGAGGCGCGCGGATTTTCCGGGATTGAATGAAAGCATGTGGGTGCCCTTTTTCCGTTACAGGCCGAGGTGGTTGGGGCCGTAGACCATCTCCGCTCCGAGATAGCCCTGAATCGGTAAGGCGATCGCGAAGAAGACGAGCAGGATGCGCAATGGGGTGCGGTTGGCGCGGAACGCGAACATTGCGGCGGCGATGCTGACCGCGGCGATCGTGGTGCCGTTCCAGCGGTGCGCCATCAATGTGTCGGACCGGTCGTGGAGCCGCCAGCCGGCGGAGAACCAGCCGAGCAAGGCCGCGGCCACCGCGCCGAGCGCGCCGCCGACCGCGAGGAAACGCACGACGATGCCGAACCCGGCCATTGGCTTCCAGATGAACAGCAATTCGGCGAGCAGCGCCGCCATCAGCAGCCCGATCGGGACATGGACCAGCATCGGGTGGAGCCGGCCGAGGAAATCGCCGAGAGATTTGACGTGATTGTCCGCGGCCGCGGGCGCGGCGGCGTCCGGCGCCACACCGTGCGCGTGCTCCATCGCCATCGTGCCCTGCGACGCAGCGCCAGCCGGCGTCGCCTGCCTCGCATTGGCCGGTTGCGCTCGCATCTGCGCCAGCTCCGCGTCGCTCATGTCGGCTTTATGGCCTTCATGCGCAAATGCGGGGCTTCCCACCAGCAGCAGCAGGAACGCGAGGAAGGAAAGGAGCTTGCCCATGATCCGCATACGCAAGCTTAGGACCGACCCCTTATATTTTTTCCCCGCGTTGCGCGGTCAGCGCGGCGCCAGCACGATCTCGCGCGCGGTCGCGCCGAGCGTCACCGTAAAGCCGCCGCGCTCCGGCGGGATGTCCCCCAAAGGCGCGTAGCGTCGCGCCGATCGCGTCGTGGCGGTGACGAACAGCCGTGCGGCGGGCGTCGCAGGCGTGGCGGCGTCGAGCGTCAGCGTGATGCGGCCGGTCGCGGGCATGTAACGCGCGCTGGCGATCTTCCCGGCGTCGAGCGTGATCCATTGCCCCGCCGGCGCGACGAACAGACGCGCACGCGCGCCGTCCTTGGGGGTGATCGTCACCGCATCGCCCGTGGTGTCGACATCGCCGCCAAACCCGAGCCAGCCGAAGGTCGGATCGTTCACCAGATAGGTCGCCGCGGCATAGGCATGGCCGAAGAAGCCCATGCCGTAATCGCCGCTATAGGGATCCCATTTCATCATGTCCGGCCAGCTGTGGAATGCCGCCGAGGAGAAGCCCTGCTGGTCGATATTGGTGATGCCGCCCATCATCCCGCCATAAGCGACGCGGAGCAGATGGAGATCGGCGGGATCGCGCCGGAAGGCATCGAACAGCGGCACCGCATTGAGCGCCGATCCATAATGGTGGATCTGCCGCTCGACGCGCGGATATTTGCCGCCGTAGAGAAAATCCCAATAGCGCCGCGCATTGCCGTTATAGCCCCAGCTCGGGATCGCCGGATCGTATCCGAGGATCACCTCACGCGTGGCATCCGCCTGCGGCTGCCAGCCGAAATGGCGCATCCAGGCGTAGACTTCCGGCTGCCCGGTCGAATCCCACGGCATTTCCGAGCCGAAGGGATATTTGAGCGTGCGCCAGTGATCGGCGCGCGCCTTCATCAGCCGCTCCATTTCGGCCGCCTCGTCGGCCAGCCCCTCGCGCTGCAGGTCGGTGAGGATGTCGACGAACACATCGCCCTCCATCAGCCCGAACTGGGCATAATGCGGTGCATCGCGCATCATCGCGACGACCGTCTGATAGGCATGATCGAGATACCAGCGCCAATCGTGGCGGGTGACCAGCCCGGGATGGTTGCGCGCGACGCGATACAACACCCAATGGCCGATCGCGACATGCGGATAATTATAGGCGCGCCCGATATCGCCTGCGTCCTTCTCGTTCCACGACGTCCATGATTTCCACTTGCCGGCATCGCCGTAGAGCGACGGGAATTTCGCCGGATCGTAATAGAACAGGCTTTTCCTGACCGCGCCGGCATGCGGCCCGTCGGCGATCTGGAGCTGGCCGACGATCGTTTCGTCGACCATTCGCTCGAGCCTGGCGATCTCGGCCGCGTCGGGATTGTCGAGCTGCTTCATCATCGCCGCGACCCAGCTTCCCGCGCCGCCCTCGTCGCTCATCCCCGCGATCCACACGCGCGGCTCGACATCGACGATCTTCTTCGCCTCGTCGTCATAAGTGAGGATCGCGGGCGAGCGGTGGAACGGATCGTCCTTGCCCTCGAACCATTGCTGCGTCGTCGAGAAGCGGCCGAGATCGGCGGTTACCTGATCGAGCGGCTTGGTGAGGAAATAGCTGATCGTCTGTTTCTCGCCGTCGGCATAGGTCAAGGTCAGCCGCGCCGGGCCCCAGCCGCGTGCGCGGATCGACAGCCGCGTCCAGCCCTTCGCCTTGCTCGCGAACGCCGCCTCGATCGCGCCGATCGGATGGCTCTCGAAATTGGTGATCGCGCTGCGCGCGCGGACGAACAGGCTGGCCTGCTGATCCTGCGGGACGACATAGCCGGGGATGCCGATCGCCACCGGGCGCTTGTGCGCGATCAGCGTCTGCTCGATCGCGCGGATCGCCGGCGACACGACGAAGCGCACCCCGATATCGAGCGCCTCGCCGGGCTTCAGCGTCCGCGCGGTGGGGACATTCCACTGCTCGCCGGCATCCTTCCATTCGCGCGTCGCATAAGCGGCGGAATAGACCGTCCAGTCGTAAAATCCCTCCGAGGTCTGGCCGCGCGGGCTGCGATCGGTGAAGATCGCGGCCTTGTCCTCGCCGGGGTTCTTGAGCGGGCTATAGGCTTCGAGCGGCGTGCCCTTTTCCGGCAGCACGAGCAACGCCGGACCCTGCCCGTTGAGCCGGGTGACCTGAAGATAGCCCGCGTCGCGCCCGATATAGGGATCGACGAAGCTCGCCTGGCTGTGCGCCTCGTCGAGCGAGCGATCGGTGAGGATATTGTCGAACACCATCGGCATGCCGAGCGCGCCGATCTCC
This sequence comes from Sphingomonas lycopersici, assembly GCF_026130605.1. Classification (GTDB taxonomy): domain Bacteria; phylum Pseudomonadota; class Alphaproteobacteria; order Sphingomonadales; family Sphingomonadaceae; genus Sphingomonas; species Sphingomonas lycopersici. Next base: position 671,311 of record NZ_JANFAU010000001.1, read on the forward strand.
AGCGGCTGGGCGGACGTGTTGACGATGCGGAAGCGCAGCGCGAGCGTGCCCGCGTCGTTGACCCAGCGGCGCTCGACGCTGAACGGCGCGTCCTTTCCCATCGAGGCGGTGATGTCCGCCGCGGCGAGCACCGCGCCGCGCGCGGCGAGCGGGCGGATCGGCCGGCGCGCATGGGCCGAGGCGAAATCGCGCCATTCGCCGTCGGGCGCGCGCACGCGCAGGTTGAGATCGCCGATATGGTTATAGCCGTCGCCGGCGCGCTCGGGTTCGCGCGCGGTGGGGACGAAGCTGAACCCGGCGTCGCTCGCCGGGGACAGCCGCGCCAACGTCTGGGTATCGCCGCGCAGCGCGAGCCTGAACGGTCCGACGGCGAAGTCGCGCGTCGGGATCGGCGGGAAAGCCGGCTTTTGCGGCGTCTCCGCATGCGATCCGGCGACGACCCCCGGCGCGATACCGGCGAGCAGCAGGGCGGGATACACGAAATGGCGGAACGTCGGGAACCTCATGCGCAGCGAACCTCATTTGGCGCGATTGTCGGCGAGTATCGAAGCGATAATATTATACGATATATTGTAGGACGTATAGCTTGCCGCAGCGCGATGATCGGATCAATGTTCGCCGCGGAAAGGGACGGCGTGGCGGCGAGGATCAATAGCATCGAACGGGCCGGCGCAGGGGCGCTGATCCAGACCAGCGGCGGGCGGCGGATGCGCGGATCGGTCGCGCAGCAGCTTGCGGTGATGATCCTGTCGGGCGAATTGCCGCCGGGCCATGTCTTTCCGACCGAGCTCGATTATGCCGAGCAGATCGGCATCTCGCGCTCGTCGCTGCGCGAGGCGTTTCGCGTGCTGTCCGCCAAGGGGCTGGTGGAAAGCCGGCCCAAGGCGGGGACGCGGGTCAATCCGCGGCGGCAATGGAGCCTGCTCGACCCCGATCTGCTGGCGTGGCAGTTCGCCGCCGAGCCGAGCGCGAAGTTCCTCCGCGACCTGTTCGAACTGCGGTTGACGGTCGAGCCCAATGCGGCGGCGATCGCCGCGGCGCGGCGGAGCGACGACGAGGTCGAGGCGATGCGCCGCGCGCTGGAGAAAATGGCGCGCCACGGCCTCGCGACCGAGGAAGGGCGGCTGGCGGATCAGCAATTCCATATGGTGATGCTCGAGGCGACGCGGAACGACGCGATCATCGCGCTCGCCAGCTCGATCATGGCGGCGATCGCCTGGACGACGATTTACAAGCAGCGCAATCATGCGTTGAAACGCGATCCGATCCCCGACCATCGGTTGCTGTACGACGCCTTCGCCGCAGGCGATGCCGAGGCCGCACGGCACGCGATGGCCGAGCTTATCCGGCTCGCGCTGGCCGATACCGAGATGTCGGCGTAGCGCGCGTGAGCGAGATTATCGCTTCCTTGGTCATTCCCGCATAGGCGGGAATCCATTCACTCCGACCTCTGCGAAAAAATCGCGACATCAGCGTCAATGGATTCCCGCTTGCGCGGGAATGACGGGGGGATCAGGCGGGCCGCTCCTTCAGAACTTCAGCGTCGTGCCGAAGAAGATCGTCCGGCCGAGCGCGTCATAGACGCCCGGATAGGTATTGCCGTTGCCGAAGGAGGAGAGAATCCCCGCGGCGATGACCGGCGGATCCTTGTCGAGCAGATTGTTGACGCCCATCCGCACCTGGACGTCCTTGGTGACGTCCGCCACCATCGTCAGGTCGAAATAATTATACGCGCCGATCCGGCGGTTGACGATGCTGGTCGCCGATCCCGACAAGGCCGGATTGGACGACAGGCTCGACAATTGCGTGCCGCCGATATGGCGCCACGCGAGCGAGACATTGATGTTGTCCGGCGTCGTCCAGGTCGTGCGCAGCACATGGCGCCAGGCGGGGTTGGGCTGGCCGCAGGTGTAGCCGAAGAGACCCTTGCAATCATAGCTGCCGAGGCCCGGCAACGGCTGCGACACCTGCTCGATCACATAGGTGCCGACGAGGTTGAGGTTCACCTTCCCCGCCTTGCCGATGTTGAACGTATAATCCGCGTTCACGTCGATGCCGGAGGTCTTGAGATAGCCGGTGTTGAGCGTGGTCGAGACGATATAGCCATTGGTGCCGAAGATCGCGCCGGAGCGCGGGTCACGCTTGAACAGCCCGCAATAATAAGGGTCCTGCGTATCGGTGCACTGGCTGATGATCAGCGAGGGATCGATCGAGTTGATATAATCCTTCACCTTGATGTGATAGTAATCGACCGACAGCGACAGCCGGCGAAGCTGCTTCGGGGTCAGCACGATCCCCGCGGTCCAGGTATCCCCGGTTTCGGGCTTGAGCGCGCGGTTGCCGCCGCCCAGCGCCGAGCAGGTGTCCGCCGGGCAGGAAATGACCGAACCATATTGCTGCTGCGTCACGCCGGTGAGCGCGCAGGCCTGCGCCGAGGCCTTGGGCGTCGCGCCGGAGCACGGATCCTGCGCCGCGACATTGCCAACGCTCTGCGACGCGAACAGCTCGGTGATGTTGGGCGCGCGGATCGCGTGGTTGTAGCTTGCGCGGAGGCGCGCGCCGACGACCGGCTCCCAATCGAGCTCGCCCTTATAGGTCCAGACGTTGTAGTTCGAGCTGAACCCGGTCGATTTCTGCTCGTTGTGATAGGCGGAATAACGCGCGCCGCCGTTGATCGTCAGCGCATGCGCGAAGGGCAGATCGGCCAGGATCGGGACTTCGATCTCGCCATAGCCTTCGTTGACGGTGATGACGCCGTCCGAATTGGTCGCGCCGCCCTGCTGCGCGATCGCGTCCGCCCAGAAATTGAGCGTCTCGCGGCGGTGCTCGAAGCCGAGCGCGATGCCGAGCCCGTGGTTCGCCCAGGGCGACTGGATGCCGAGCTTGCCGAGATCGCCGCTCAGCGTGCCCGAGATCACCTCCTGGGTGTTGCGCGATCCGGTGTTGCTCGGGGTGAACATGTACTTGGCCTGTTGCGGGGTCACCCCATTGGCCATGAACACGTTGACCGGAATGCAGTTCGGATCGCTGCCGTCGACCACCGAGCGGCAGGTCGGCGTACCGTTGACGTTGACGACATCGAGCGCGCGCTGCGATTTCACCAGATCGACGTTGTTGAGATAGGTTTCGGCGTAGCGCACGATCGAGCGCAGATAGCTCACGTCATAGCTGAACCCGCTGCCGAGATCGCCGCGCACCCCGACGGTATAGCGATAGTCGTTGTAGCGCAGATCGTCGCGGCGCGGCGCGACCGCCATGCGATAGCCGATCATCGTCGGCTGCATCTGGCTGGTCCCGGCCGCGGCGCCGCACAAGGCGCCGAGCTGGCTCGCGCTGGCGAGCGGCGTGTTGCAGGGGACCTCATAGGTGTTGCCGAGGAACAGCGCCGAGGGCGCCGCCTGCGAGAAGGTATGATCCCGCATGTACATGAAGCTGCCGTAGACGGTCGCGGCCGGCGCGATCTCGAACTTTCCGAAGCCGCCCGCGGTGACGCGATTGTCGGAGCGCTGGAAGTAATTGGTCGGCGAGTAATTATAGGCGTAGCTGTTGTTATAGGGGACCCAGGTGCGCGAGCCGTCCCTGCTGTTGGTCAGCGTGGCGCCCTGATTGGGGCCGGCGAGCGGCACCCAGGTGCCGTAGGGGGTATTGCTCGATCCGCCGCAGACCAGCGCGATGCCGGCATCGTCGGCCTGGTTGAGCCCGCATGACGAAACGTCGCGGCTCGATTGCAGCACCGGATCGAAATGGCGGTAGCCAGCGAACACCGTGATATTGCCGCGCCCGTCGGCGAAATTCTTGCCCGCGGCGAAATTGACGTCCTGCTTGCCGCCGTCCGCCACCAGCCGTGGGGCGGGCGCATAGCCCGCGCCGGAGACGATCGAGCGCATCGCCTGATTGTTGTTCTCATGCTGCGCGAAGCTGGTCTGCGCATCAAGGCGGATGCCGTCGAGATTGCTGCGCAGGACGAAATTGACCACGCCCGACAAAGCGTCCGACCCATAGACCGCCGAGGCGCCGCCCGTCATCACGTCGATCCGCTCGACCAGCGCGCTGGGCACGAAATTGAGGTTGACCGCCTGTTGCGGCAGCATCCTCTTGCCGTCGATCAGCACGAGCACGCGGTTCGACCCGAGGTTGCGCAAATTGACCTTCGAGGTGCCGTCCGAGCCGTTCGAGACGTTCTCATTCTCCGCGGCGGTGAATTGCGGCAGCCGGTTGAGCACGCCCTCGACCGTGGTCGCGCCCTGATATTCGATTTCCGCCGAGCTGACCGCGGTGAGCGGGCTGTTGCTCTCCAGATCGGGGCGCTTGATGCGCGTGCCGGTGACGACGATGTCGCTGCCGGCGTTACCCGTGGCGGCGGATTCGCCGGCGGCGGGCGCGGCGGCAAGCTGCGCCTGCGCCGATCCGGTGGCGATGACGATGCTCAGCAGCCCGACACCGCCGAACAACAAACCCCTCTTTTTCAATGAGCTCACTTTCCGGTCCTCCCCTGGGATGGATCAATGTACCACTGGTAGGAGAAAATACGTTATACGATCCTACATGATTCGACTAGTGACTTGACTGAGCCCGGACGTCAAGTCATCGTATACGGTATTCAAAAGGAGGGTGGTGTGAGCGGATTGACGCGGCGAGGCGTGTTGGCGGCGGGCGGCGGAACGCTCGCGATCACGGCGCTCGGTGCCGGTGCGCGCGCGGCGGTGGCGGTGCCGGCAGGCGGGGGATCGGCGCGCCCGCTTCCTTTATCGGCGGTGCGGCTGCGCCCGTCCGACTACGCCACCGCGGTCGAGGTCAATCGCCAGTATCTCCACCGGCTGAGCCCCGATCGCCTGCTGCACAATTTCCGCAAATATGCCGGGCTCGAACCCAAGGCCGAAATCTACGGCGGCTGGGAAAGCGATACGATCGCGGGGCATACGCTCGGCCATTATCTGTCGGCGCTGGTGTTGACCTGGCAGCAGACCGGCGATGCCGAGATGCGGCGGCGCGCCGATTATATCGTTGACGAACTCGCCGAGGCGCAGGCCAAGCGCGGCACCGGCTATGTCGGCGCGCTGGGGCGCAAGCGGAAGGACGGGACGATCGTCGACGGGGAGGAAATCTTCCCCGAGATCATGAAGGGCGAGATCAAATCGGGCGGGTTCGATCTCAACGGCTCCTGGTCGCCGATGTACACGGTGCACAAGGTGTTCGCCGGGCTGCTCGACGTCCACGGGGCGTGGGGCAACGCCAGGGCGCTCAAGGTCGCCGAAGGGCTCGGCGGCTATTTCGAGCGCGTGTTCACCGCGCTCTCCCCGGCGCAGCTACAGGAAGTGCTCGGCTGCGAATATGGCGGGATGAACGAAAGCTATGCCGAGCTCTACGCGCGGACCGGGGACCCGCGCTGGCTCAGGATGGCGGGGCTGTTCTACGATAATCGCGTGCTCGATCCGCTCGCGCAGCGCGAGGACAAGCTCGCCAATTTCCACGCCAATACCCAGGTGCCCAAGTTGATCGGGCTGGCGCGGATCCACGAATTGACCGGCGATGCGGCGAAGGGGACGGCGGCGCGCTTCTTTTGGGAAACGGTGACGCAGCATCACAGCTACGTGATCGGGGGCAATGCCGATCGCGAATATTTCACCGAGCCCGACACGATCGCCGATCATATCACCGAGCAGACCTGCGAGCATTGCAACACCTATAATATGCTCAAGCTGACGCGGCATCTGTGGTCGTGGCAGCCCGATGGCGCCCTGTTCGATTATTATGAGCGCGCGCACCTCAATCATGTGATGGCGGCGCAGGATCCGTCGACCGGCGGCTTCACCTATATGACCCCGCTGATGACCGGCGCGGATCGCGCTTATTCGACCACCAAGGACGACGCCTTCTGGTGCTGCGTCGGATCGGGGATGGAAAGCCACGCCAAGCACGGCGAGTCGATCTTCTGGGAAAGCGGCGACGGCACCTTCTACGTCAATCTCTATATCCCGGCCGATGCCGCCTGGGCGACGCGCAAGGCGGTGGTGACGCTGGAGACGGGCTATCCCTTCACCCCCGAGGCGACGCTGACCTTCACCAAGCTGCGCGCGGGCACCTTCCCGGTCGCGCTGCGCGTGCCGCGCTGGGCGGGGGGCAAGGTGCAGGTCAGCGTCAACGGCAAGCCCGAGACGCCGCGCATCGAGCGCGGCTATGCGATCGTCACGCGGCGCTGGCAGGCGGGGGACCGTATCGCGATCACGCTGCCGCTCGATCTCAGGATCGAGGCGACGCCGGGCAATGCGCAAACGATCGCGATCCTGCGCGGCCCGCTGGTACTCGCCGCCGATCTCGGCGCCAACGAGCAGAAATGGGAACGCGCCGATCCGGCGCTGGTCGGTGACGACGTGCTGGCGGGGTTCGGCGCCGCCGATGCGGCGCGCGGGCTTTATCAGGCGCGCGGCGTGGCGCGTCCGGCGGATCTGTCGTTCGTGCCCTTCTACCGCCAGTATCAGCGACGCAGCGCGGTCTATTTCAAGCATTTCTCGGAAAGCGCCTGGGCGCGCGAGGAAGCTGCGTACAACGCCGAGCAGGCGCGGCTCAAGGATATCGCGGCGCGCTCGGTCGACGTGATGTTCCTCGGCGAGATGCAGCCCGAGCGCGATCACAATCTGGTGAGCGAGCTTTCCTATCCGGTGACCTATCGCGCGCGGCAGGGGCGCGACGCGCGGTCGGGCGGTTATCTCGAATTCTCGATGAAGGTGAAGCCGGGGCCGCTCGTGCTCCAGGCGAGCTATTGGGGCGGCGAGCGCGCGCGCGATTTCGACATATTCGTCGACAATGTGAAGATCGCGAGCCAGCATCTCGACAATGACCAGCCGGGCAAATTCTTCGATGTCGAATATCCGCTGCCGGCGGCGTTCACCAGGGGCAAGCAATCGGTGCGGGTGAAGTTCGTCCCGCGCGATCGCAGCACCGCCGGGCCGATCTTCGGCGTCCGGCTCTATACCGCCAAGCCGGGAGCGACGGCATGATCGGGCGCCGCCTCCTCATCTCGTTGCTGGCGATGACGGCGCTGGCGCCCGCGGCGGCGCAGGCGCAAAGCGCCGATGCGTCGTTCCGCGCGCTCTACACCGCCGAATATGATTGGCGCCGGCACCAGCAGGCGCCCGACGAGGATAGCGGCGACGCCGGCGTGCGGCGGCTCCCCGATGTCGGTCCGGCGGCGCAGGCGGCGCGGCTCGAACGCTGGACCCGCACCGCGGCGGCGCTGAAGGCGATCCGCGTCGCCGATCTCTCGCCCGCCGAGCAGGTCAATTATGCGGTCTATCGCCAGCAGATCGAGGCATTGCTCGCCGAGCAGAGGTTCCGCGACTACGAAAAGCCGCTTAATTCGGACACCAGCTTCTGGGGCGATGCCGCCGGCTGGGCGCGCGGGCGCTTCGTGCGCGAGGCGGATTATCGCGCCTATATCGCGATGCTGCGCGATCTGCCGCGCTATTTCGATCAGAATATCGCCAATATGCGCGCCGGGCTGAAGCGCGGTTTCACCCCGTCGCGCGTCACGCTCGAAGGGCGCGATATCGGGGTGGCGCAGGTCGCCGAGGCGAAGACGGTCGAGGCATCGCCCTTTTACGCGCCGTTCCGCAGCTTCCCGTCGGCGATCCCGGCGGCGACGCAGGCGGCGTTGCGCGCCGAGGGCGCGGCGGCGATCCGCGATGCGGTGGTGCCGGCGCATGTGAAATTGCTCGCCTTCCTGCGCAGCGAATATATCCCCGGCGCACGCACCACGCTCGCCGCCTATGATCTGCCCGACGGGCGCGCTTATTATGCGTCGAAGATCGCCGAATTCACCACGCTCGATCAGACCCCGCAGCAGATCCACGCGATCGGCCTCGCCGAAATCGCCAAGATCCGCGCGCGGATGCAGGAGGTGATGGATCAGGTGGGGTTCAAGGGCGATTTGCCCGCCTTCCTCACCTTCCTGCGCACCGATCCGCAATTCTACGCCAAGACCCCGCAGGCGTTGCTCGATCGCGCGGCGTGGATCGCCAAGACCTTCGACGGCAAGGCCAGCCAATATTTCGGCCATCTGCCGCGCAGCCGTTTCGCGATCAAGCCGGTGCCGGCGGATCTTGCGCCTTTCTACACCGGCGGGCGCGGCGGGCCGGGGATCTATCTCGTCAATACCTATAACCTCCCCGCGCGCCCGCTTTATTCGCTGCCCGCGCTGACGCTCCACGAAAGCGCGCCGGGGCACGCCTTCCAGATGCCGCTGGCGGCCGAGAACAAGGAACTGCCGGCGTTCCGGCGCGACACCTATCTGTCGGTCTATGGCGAGGGCTGGGCGCTTTATTGCGAGGCGCTGGGCGAGGAAATGGGGATGTACGAGACCCCCTACGAGCGGTTCGGGATGCTGAGCTATCAGGCGTGGCGCGCCTCGCGGCTGGTGGTCGATACCGGCATTCATGCGATGGGGTGGACGCGCGAACAGGCGCAACGCTACCTTCACGACAATACCGCGCTCGCCGATCATGAGATCGAAACCGAGGTCGATCGCTATATCGCCTGGCCGGGGCAGGCGCTGAGCTATTATACCGGCGAGCTCGCGATCCTCGCAGCGCGCGCGCGGGCGGAAAAGGCGCTGGGCGCCAAATTCAACATCCGCGCGTTCCACGATATGGTGCTCGCGCTGGGATCGGTGCCGATTCCCGAGCTTGATCGCCGCGTCGACCAGTTTATCCGCGACGGCGGAAAGGGTCCTTATCCGGATGAGGAATGACGCCGCCGCCTGTATCGCGGTCGATTGGGGGACGACCAACCGCCGTATCTACCGCCTCGCGGCGGACGGCGCGTTGCTCGATCGCCACCGCGACGGCCACGGCATCGCGCGGATGACGCAGGGCGATTATCCCGCCGCGATCGTCGCGATCCGCGCCGAGGATGCCGGGGTGCCGGTGATCCTCGCCGGGATGGCGGGCTCGTCGCGCGGCTGGCACGAGGTGCCCTATGTCGCGGCGCCCGCGACGATCGCCGACCTTGCCGCCGGGGCGTGGCGCGGGACGGGGGAGAATGTCACGATCTTGCCCGGGGTCGCGGCCGCCGCCGATGCCGCGCCCGATGTGATGCGCGGCGAGGAAGTGCAGATTCTCGGCGCGATCGCGGCCGGGCTGGCGCCGGCGGATGCCTTGTTCTGCCAGCCGGGCACGCACAGCAAATGGATCAGGACCGCGGATGCGGCGATCGCCTCCTTCCGCACCGCGATGGCCGGCGAAACGTTCGGGCTGTTGCGGCGGCATAGCGTGCTGAGCGAGATGCTGCAGGCCGAGCCGGTGGCGGGCGCGGCGTTCGACGACGGGGTTGCGCGGGGCGTCGAGGATCGCGATCTGCTCGGTGCGCTTTTCTCGGTCCGTGCCGGGGTATTGCTCGGGCGGCTGGCGCGGCCGGATGCGGCGTCGTTCGCCAGCGGGGTGCTGATCGGGGCGGATGTCGCCTCCGGGGTGGCGGCGGGCGAAAGCGTCCATCTCGTCGCGGATGCGAAGCTCGGCGCATTCTATGCGCGCGCGATCGGGTTGCGCGGCGGCACGGTCATAGCGATCGACAGCGAGGCGGCGTTCGTCGCTGGCGTCAATCGAATCAGGGAGGCGATGACATGAGCGCGGCAGCATTGTTCCGGCGGCATTTCGCGGCTTGTCCGCTCGTCGCGGTGCTGCGCGGGATCACCCCCGACGAGGCAGTGGCGGTCGGCAGCGCTCTGGTCGAGGCGGGCTTTTCGATCATCGAGGTGCCGCTCAATTCGCCCCAGCCGCTCGACAGCATCGCGCGGCTCGCGGCGCGCATCGGCGATCGCGCGCTGGTCGGGGCGGGGACGGTCCTGACGCCGGGCGAGGTGGCGGCGGTGGCGGAAGTGGGAGGCAGGCTGATCGTCTCGCCCAATAGCGACCCCGCGGTGATCGCGGCGAGCGTCGCGGCGGGGCTGGTGTCGCTTCCCGGCTATTTCACCGCGACCGAGGCGTTCGCCGCGCTCGCCGCCGGCGCGCACGGGCTGAAACTGTTTCCCGCCGAGGGCGCCTCGCCCGCCTATCTCAAGGCGCAGCGCGCGGTGCTGCCGCGCGACGTCGCGGTGCTCGCGGTGGGTGGAATCACGCCGGAGGTGATGCCGATGTGGCGCGACGCCGGGGCGGACGGGTTCGGGCTCGGCTCGAACCTCTATCGCACCGGCAAGCCCGTTGCGGAGGTGGCGCGGGACGCGGCGCGGTTCGTGGCGGCGGTGCGCGCTGCTCGATAGCGCAGCCTCCGCGAGGGGCGGCGCGATGCTCTATTGCCAGCCACCGCCAAAAGGCCGAAGCCGCCACGCATTGCGACAAGGCGAGTGTTCCCGATGCGTAACTTATTGATCGTCTCTCTTGCGGCTATTGCCTCGGTCGCGCACGCCGCGCCCGACGCGCCTTCGCCGATCCTGACCACGCCCGAGGCGAAGGACGTGCTGAGCTACGCCGTCCCCGAGGTCGCGCGCGTCACCCATGTCGATCTCGATCTGACCGCCGATTTCAAGGCGCAGATCATGCGCGGCAAGGCGACGCTCGATATCCTCGCCAAGCCCGATGCGCACGAGATCGTGCTCGACGACAACAAGCTGGTGATCGCCGGCATCACCGATGCGGCGGGCAAGCCGCTCAAATGGACGGTCGGCGCACATGATGAGTATAAGGGCGCGCCGCTGACGGTGGAGATCGGCAGCGCGCGGCGGATCGTCATCACCTATCAATCCGATCCGGGCGCCAGCGCGCTCGGCTGGCTTTCGCCGGGGCTGACCGCGGGCAAGGTGAAGCCCTATCTCTACAGCCAGGGCCAGTCGATCAACAATCGCAGCTGGATACCGACGCAGGACAGCCCGGGCATCCGTCAGAGCTGGTCGGCCAGGATCACCGTCCCGTCCGATCTCGTCGCGGTGATGAGCGCCGAGCGGCTGACCCCGGCGGGCGAACCGGCCGCGCCGGGCTGGCACAGCTATCGCTTCCGCATGGACCGCAATGTGCCCCCCTATCTGATCGCGCTCGCGGTGGGCGACCTCAAGTTCCAGCCGATCGACCGCCGTACCGGAATCTATACCGAGCCAGCAATGCTCAAGCGCGACGCCGCCGAACTTTCCGACACCGGGAAGATGGTCGACGCGGCGGAGGCGCTGTACGGCAAATATCGCTGGGGCCGCTACGACGTGCTCGTCCTGCCGCCGTCCTTCCCGTTCGGCGGGATGGAAAATCCGACGCTGACCTTCGCCACCCCGACGATCATCACCGGCGACAAATCCAATGTCGACGTGATCGCGCACGAACTGGCGCATAGTTGGTCAGGCAATCTCGTCACCAACGCGACCTGGTCGGATAGTTGGCTCAACGAAGGGTTCACGACCTATTTCGAGAACCGCATCGACGAGGCGCTGTACGGCAAGGAGCGCGCGGCGACGCTCGCCGATCTGTTGTGGGACAATCTCCAGCGCGATCTCAAGGCCGCGCCCGATGCCGATGCGACGCGGCTCCACGGCAAGCCCGAAGGGACTTTTGGCGAGCTCGATTATACCAAGGGCTCGACCTTCCTGCGCACGATCGAATATGCCGTCGGCCGTGCGCGCTGGGATGCCTATCTCACCTCCTATTTCGATCGCCACGCCTTCCAGCCGCAGACCACCGCGGGCTTCCTTGCCGATCTGCGCGCCAATCTCATCAAGGGCGATGCCGCGCTCGAAGCCAAGCTCCAGCTCGACGAATGGGCCTATGCGCCCGGGCTGCCCGCCAATGCGGTGCATGTCCGGTCGGCGACGCTGGCGAAGATCGACGAGACGCTGAAACGCGTGAACGCCGGCGCGCCGATCGGCTCGATCGATACCGCGCATTGGTCGACGCAGGAATGGCTGCGCTTCCTCAACGGGCTGCCGCGCGAACAGAGCGCGGCGCGGCTCGGCGAGCTCGATCGCACGCTCGGGCTGTCCGCCTCGCCCAATGCCTATATCCGCTCCGCCTGGCTCGTCCTCGCGATCGCCAATCGCTACGATCCGGCGATTCCGTCGATCGCGCAATTCCTGCCGAGCGTCGGCCGCGGGCTGTTGATCTTCCCGGTCTATCGCGCGTTGAAGGCGCAAGGCGATTGGGGGATGCCGATCGCCAGGCGTGACTATGCGATCGCGCGCAAGGGCTATCACCCCACGGTGGTCGCGACGCTCGATCGGTTGCTCGGCTGACCGCCGATCAGCCTTTTCGAAAAGGAGATTTCAGGCGATGACCGATATCAGCAAGGCGGGCGGCTTCGTGCTCGGCGACCTCGAGGTGAAGCGGATGGGCTATGGCGCGATGCAGCTCGCCGGCCCGGGGGTGTTCGGCCCGCCGAAGGATCGCAACGCCGCGATCGCGGTGCTGCGGCATGCGGTGGAGGCGGGGGTCGATCATATCGACACGAGCGATTTCTACGGCCCGCATGTCACCAACCAGATCATCCGCGAGGCGCTGTCGCCCTATCCCGCCGGGCTGACGATCGTCACCAAGGTCGGCGCGCGGCGCGGCGACGATGCGTCGTGGCTGCCCGCGCAAAGCCCGGCCGAGCTCAAACAGGCGGTCCACGACAATCTCCGCAACCTCGGGCTCGAACGGCTCGATGTCGTCAATCTGCGCGTGATGGGCGATGTTCATCACCCGACCGAGGAGCCGATCGCGGCGCAATTCGCCGCGCTCGCCGAGTTGCAGGCGCAAGGCGTGATCCGGCACCTCGGCCTCAGCAACGCGACGCTCGCGCAGGTCGAGGAGGCCGAGGCGATCGCGCCCGTGGTCTGCGTCCAGAACCAGTATAATCTTGTCCAGCGCGGCGACGATCCGCTGATCGCGGCCTTAGGGGCAAAGGGCATCGCTTATGTGCCCTTCTTCCCGCTGGGCGGCTTCACTCCGTTGCAATCGTCGACGCTGTCCGATGTCGCGGACCGCCTCGGCGCGACGCCGATGCAGGTCGCGCTGGCGTGGCTGTTGCAGCGCGCGCCCAATATCCTGCTGATCCCCGGCACCTCGTCGGTCGGCCATCTCCGCGAAAATCTCGCCGCGGCCGATCTCGTCCTGTCGCCGGACGTGGTGCGTGAGCTCGACGGGCTCGACGCCGCGGTCGGGTAAGATCAGGTCGCGCGGGCGATGAGCCGGTTCGGCTGGACCAATAGGATGACGCTGGCGCTGCTCGATCGCGACCGGACCTCAAGCGGTGGCGTGCGCGGCGTGCTTTTCGGCTAGATGGCGTTTCCAGCGCTGGCGCAGCGTCGCGGGGCGGCTGTCGAAGCGCTCGTCGAGGAATTCGGCGGTGATCACGCGATCGGCGCGGAAATGCCGGAAGTCCTGGCGCAATTCGCACCACGCGGCGAGCATCCGTTTCTCGTCGAAGAAACCGACGATGACCGGCCATATCACGCGCAGGCTGTGGTCGCCGCGCTCGTCGCGATAGTCGATGCGGATCTTGCGGCCCTCGCGGATCCATTCGCGGGTGCGCGCCAGATCGATGCCGTCGGGCACCGGCGTGCGCGACGGCCGCGCCGCGATCGCGGGGTCGGCGATGAATGGCCGCAACCGTTCGGGGACGACGCTGGTGATCTTGGCGATCAGGTCGCGCGCGGCATTCGCCAGCACCGGATCGCCGCGCCCGGCGACCCATTGCGCGCCGAGCACCGCCGCCTCGATCTCGTCCGGGGTCAGCATCAGCGGGGGCATGTCGAAGGCGTCGTCGAGGATATAGCCGAAGCCGGCCTCGCCCTGGATCGGGACGCGCTGCGCGATCAGATCGGCGACGTCGCGATAGACGGTGCGTTGCGACACTTCGAGCTCGCGTGCGATCTCGCCCGCGGTCACCGGGCGGGTCGAACGGCGCAGGATCTGGATGATCTGGAACAATCGGTCGGCGCGGCGCATCGCTCAATCTCCTGCTGACATAATGCTGTCAGCAGTGCGGTCGTACAAGCCAAATCACGCGGTGGCGCTGCGCCGCTGCGCCGCTTGTTCGCCGTTCGAGGAGACGACAGATGATCACATTGTACCACGCCCCGCAAACGCGTTCGTCGCGCATGATCTGGCTGCTCGAGGAATTGGGCGTTCCCTACGAAATCCGCCCGGTATCGATCTTCCGCCCGATGACCGGCGAGGGGAGCGGCGATGCGGCCAATCCGCATCCCGACAAGAAGGTGCCCGCGATCGACCATGACGGCGTGGTGGTGGCGGAATCGCTCGCGATCGTTCTCTATCTGCTCGATGCCTTTCCCGAGGCCGGGCTTGCACCGGTGCAAGGCGATCCGCGCCGCGGGGATTATCTCACCTGGATGGCCTGGTATGTCGCCGAGCTGGAGCCGGCGCTGTTCGCCGGACTAGCCGGCGAGCTCGCCGGGTCGCCGATGAAGCAGCGCGGGCATGATGCGGTGGTCCAGCGGCTGCGCACGGCGCTGGCGCGCGGTCCCTATGTGATGGGCAACCGTTTCACCGGCGCCGATTTCCTGATCAGCAGCGCGCTTGCCTTCGGCCGGCATGCATTTCCCGCCGACGAGGCGATCGATGCTTATATCGAACGCTGCCGGACCCGCCCGGCCGCGATCCGCGGCGTGGCGCTCGACGACCGCTCCGGGCTTCAGGCCGCCGCCTGACGCAGGCCGCGATCCGCAGGTTCACATTCGAACCTGCGGATCGCGCCGCGTCACAATGCCGCCGCGGCGGTCGGCGTCGGTTTGAACCGCAGCCGCAGGACGAGCGGTATCGCGATCGCGTTGACCGCCAGCGCCGACAGCCAGATCGCCCCCGGCCATTGCGCGCGAACGACGAAATAGAAGCTCGAGAACCCGAGCGGCGCGATGATCGACGCAAGGCTCATCGCCGATGCGAGTACCCCCTGGAACTGGCCTTGCCTGCCTTCGTCGACGAGCCGGGTGGCGAGCGACTGCAGCGCCGGCGATCCAATGCCGGAGAGCGCGACGATCGGCATGATCGCGAAGACCATCCAGCCGTGCGTGATGAACGCCATCGCCACCAGCGCGAGGCAGGCGCTGGCGATCCCGGCGAGCACCGCCCCGCGCTCGCCGAGCAGCCGTACCGCGGGGCCGGGCAGAAACGCCTGCGCCAGCGTCTGGCACACGCCGAATGCGCCGAGCGACAGGCCGATCCACATGCCGTTCCAGCCGAACGCGTCATTGCCCCACAAGGCCCAGCAGGTGCCATAGACCTCGCCCGTCGCGCTCAGCACGAAGAAGGTCGCGACGGTGGGGAGCAGCGCCTTCATCGACAAGGCCCAGCGCAACGGGCGCAAGGGGTTGAGCGCGGCGAGGTCGATCTTCTCGCGCGACGGAATGCGCGATTCGGGCAGGACGAACAGCGCCAGCAGCAGATTGCCGGCGTTGAGCGCGGCCGCAGCGAGGAACGGCAGCCGCAGCCAATAATCGCCGAGCGCGCCGCCGAGCACCGGGCCGAGGATGAAGCCGATGCCGAACATCGCGTTGAACAGGCCGAACCTTTTCGCTCTCACATTTTCCGGCGAGATATCGGTGATATACGCCGTGGCGACCGAGATATTGGCGCTGGTCAGCCCGGCGATCGCCCGGCCGATGATCAGCAGCCCCAGCGACGGGGCGAGCGCCATCAGCACATAATTGATCGCCGCGCCGCCGAGCGAGATCAGCAGGATCGGTCGGCGGCCCAGCCGGTCGCTCAACGCGCCGAGCACCGGCGCGAAGGCGAATTGCATCGCTGCATAGAGCGCGGTCAGGATGCCGATATAGGAAGCGATATTGTGGGCATGCGTTACCTCCGCGATCAGCCGCGGCAGGATCGGGAAGATCAGCCCGATGCCGACCGCGTCGAGCCCGATCGCGGCATAAATGACGACGAGCGGCCGGTTGATCGCGATGCGCGACGAAGAATCTGATGATGGCACGAACAAACTCCTGAGCCGAACGGTCGACCGGAGCGTTCCCCTGGCCGAGGACCCGCGCCGACGAACAAACGGCGATCACCGGGATCGCCGAAGGTCGTCGTGGGGATCCCGGGCACGAGGCCAAAGACCAGAGCTTTCGTTACCGAAAGGCCTTGGGCTTACCAAACCAAGGCTGCCTTTTCCGACGCGGCGCAATTAGCAGCTTCGGCGCGATCGGCAAAGAGGCGAGTCGCTCAGAAAGCGTAGAAAGGACCGGCGATGCCCCCAGCCGCGCGGCCCTCGATCGCGGTGGCGACGTTTCGGCCGTAGAAGAAGGGGAGACCGAAGTCGAAGCTGCGCTGGATCGCGTGGAAGCCGGTGACCGCATTCGGATTGGCGCCGATCCCCGGGATCGCATTCGCGCTGGCGGCGGGCTGGGTATAGGCATTGTAGAGCGTGAAGCTCGCATCCGCGGTCGCGGCGTTCACCCCGGTCAGCGTCACCGCCAGCGCGAGCGGCGACGGCGGGCAGTAGAAAGAGGTGAAATTGGTCTGCGTGCACATCGGAATGCCGCTGTCGACGAAATAATAGAGGTTGCTGCCGCTATCGAGGAAGCTGTTGGGGAGCTGGGTCCCCTTATAGGTCGCGGTGAGATCGCCCGCGCTGTCGGTGGTCAGGATCCGCGCATTGCCGAGCCCGTTGTTGGTCTGCGTCCCGATCCCGAAATAGACCGTCCCCGTCAGCGTCGCCGCGCCGGTCGGCGGGACCGCGGGCAGCGAGACGATCGTGCCGTTGTTGTTGACCGCGAAGGCGGCGACCGGATTGGGCAGTTGCTGGAACGGCGCGCTGGTGTTGGCGGCGCGCGCGATCACCGTCGCGCACCCGCTCGTCGGGCAATCATAATAGGTTGCCGCGCCCGATCCGCCGTTGACCATGCACGCCGACGCGCAATCGGTGGCCATCGTGCCGACCCCGATGATCCCGTTGGCGCCGAATTCCTGCACCGTCGTCAACGCGGTGCCGCCGCCGCTCGAGCAGGAGGCCGGCGCGGTCTGGAACGCGCCGTCGTCGGCGATGACCTGGAACGGCATCGACGCGACGGATTCGCCGCCGATCGAGAAATCGGCGGTGCGCACCGATCCGAACACATAGCCGTCGACATATTGATAGCATTCGCCGACCGGATTGCCCGCGGGACTGGTCTGGTGCGGCAGCCCGGCGAGCATATTGGCGTTGAGCACCGATTTGATGATGCGCAGCCCGGTCGACCCGGTATCGAGCAGGACATGGTCGATCGTCTGGCAGGTCTGCGTGCCGTGGACGCACAGGGTGACCGACACATAGGGCAGGTTGGTCGCGGTATAGCCGTTGGGGCCCGCCGCCAGCGCCGCCGGGCCGGCATCGATCGTCACGGTGGTGAAATTGGCGAGCGGGGTGGGGGTGCTGGTCGGCGTCGGGGTCGGCGTCGGCGCGCTGGCGGGGGTGTTCGCCGTCGTGCCGCCGCCGTCGCCGCACGCACCGAGCAAGGCGAGCAGCAGGACGATCAGGATCCGGCGCATCATGCCCCTCGCGTCAGAAAGCATTGGGATCGAACCCGGCGGGAAGCTGCCCCGGCAGATAGGCGATTCCCCAGAAAGCCCCGGGGTGACCGCCGGTCTGGATCACGATGTCGTTGCGATGGACCCGCGGCGCGCGGCGCATCCTGATCCGCCCGTGCCCGGTGTTGGCGGCTTCCTGGAAGGTGGCGAAATATTGCGCCCCGAGCAATTGCCTGAGATCGGGGCGCCCCGGCCCGCGCCACGCGACCGCGACGACCGCCCCGGTAGCATTCTCGATTTCCTTGACCAGGGTGCCGTTGGCGAGCGTCATGCGATGCTCGACCCCGCCGGCGATCGTGCGCGCGGTCTGCGTCGCCGCCGCCATCCGCGCGCGATCGCGCGCAATGCTCGCGCCCGGCTGTCCCAGCCCGGCAACGGCGTCATCCGCCGCCGAAAAAGCGAAAATCAGCGCGAAAAACGCCGCGCAAACCCGAGCCCCGCCCATAAGCCGCCACCGCTTGTTTCGCGCCGACGCTAGTCACCCTCCCGATTACGGTAAAGCGCAAAGTCGCGCAGGCTGATATAGCGGACGCGAGTCATCGGGGAGGTTTGCCATGCTTCGCATGCTCTTACTGGCTTTCTCGCTCTTCCTTGCCGCCGCGATGCCGGCGCAGGCGCAGCGCGCCGGGGCACTCGTTTCGGCCGATCCGGTGCGCGAGGCGCCGGCCGGGATGCAGGCGTGGAAGATCGCCTATTGGACCACCGACCGCGACGGTCGCGCGGCGCGCGTCACCGGGATGGTGGTGGCGCCGCGCACCGCCCCGGCGCAACGCCGCGTGATCGCCTGGACGCACGGCACCTGGGGCGTGGTCGAGCGGTGCGCGCCATCGCTCAGCCCCGATTTCTGGGAATTGACCCCCGCGCTGGCCGAGATGATCCGGCGCGGGTTCACGGTGGTCGCGCCGGACTATCCGGGGCTCGGGTCCGATACGCCGCATCCCTATCTGGTCGGGGTCGATACCGCGCGATCGGTGCTCGATGCGGTCCGCGCGGCGCGCTCGATCGCCGGTGCCGGGGTGGGTGAGGCCTTCGCCGTGTGGGGTGAATCGCAGGGCGGTCATGCCGCTTTGTGGACCGCGATCGAGGCGCGCGGCTATGCGCCCGAACTGCGGCTGGTCGGCACCGCGGCGGCGGCGCCGCCGACCGACCTTCCCGCCAATCTGCGTTCGGGCAGCGACGTCAATATCCGCACGATGCTGACCGCCTACACCGCCTATAGCTGGTCGCAGCGCTTCGGCCACCCGCTCTCCACCTTGTTCAACCGCACCAATGCCGGGGTGGTGACGCGGCTGGCGCGGAACAATTGCGTCACGCTGGGCAGGAAGCCGCGGATCGGGACGATCCTGGGGATCATGTCGGTCCGCAATGCGCTCAAGAACAAGGATATCGGCCGGATCGAGCCGTGGGGGCGGATCGCCCGGGCGAATAGCGTGACGCCCGCCGCGGTGCCGGGGCCGCTGCTGATCGCGCAGAGCGGCGGCGACACGGTGGTCGGCTCGGCGGTGACCGCCAGCTTCGCCCGCGCGCGCTGCCGCAGCGGCGCGCCGCTGCGCTATATCGTGCTGCCGGGGGGCGATCATGCGCGCACCGCGCGCGACAGCGCGACCGCGACATTGGACTGGATCGGCGCGCGCTTCGCCGGGCAGAAAGCGCCGAGCGATTGCGGGCGGATCTGATGATGCCCGGATGAAGTCCCCGCGCGGCGTTCCGATTACAAAGGCTAATGATCCAATCTAATGTTCTAAATAAGCGATCATAATTGCGCATTAATTGCTAAGCACCTGTTTATCGGCGCTTTATTGTCAAATTACGGGCGGGCGCACCCGCCGAGCGATCCGCCAACGCCGCTTGTGAAGCACCGGGCCGTGATGCAGCATCGCCGGACAAGAAAAATACCGGCGATTACCAGAACATCTCGGGAGCAGATGATCAAAAGCGGGGTAAATCATGGAAGGGAAACGTCGCACGTTCTTTAGCGGGGCGGCCGTCGCCGCGCTGATCGCCGGCCTTGCCGCCACGACCACCCCGGCCCATGCCCAGCAACAGGCGGCCGCCACGCCGGCGGCAGCGGATGCTCAGCCGACGCGGCCCGACGATATCGTCGTCACCGCGCAGCGGCGCGAGCAGAAGCTGCAGGATGTCGGCATTGCGGTCTCGGTGCTCAACACCGCGGCGCTGACCAACCTCAATGTCACCAGCGCGACCGATATCGTCCGCGCGGTGCCCAATCTGAAATTCAATTCCTACGGCTCGTCGCAGGTGGTGTTCAACATCCGCGGCGTCTCGCAGAACGATTATGGCGACCAGCAGGAGCCGCCGGTCGCGGTCTATCAGGACGACAGCTACGCCAGCTCGATCACCACCGCGAGCTTCCCGGTGTTCGATCTGGCGCGGACCGAGGTGCTGCGCGGGCCGCAGGGCACGCTGTTCGGGCGCAACGCCACCGGCGGCGCGGTGCAGTTCATCTCCAGCCAGCCGACCGACGTGCTCGACGGCTATGTCCGCGGCACCTACGGCAGCTTCAACCAGCGGATCTTCGAGGGTGCGATCTCCGGCCCGATCGCGCCGGGGCTCAGCGTCCGCCTGTCGGGGATCTATGATCGCGACGACGGCTATATCGAGAATATCACCCCCGGCCAGCCCGATCGCGGCGCGAACAACCATTGGGCGCTGCGCGGGATCATCCAGTACGCGCCGACCGACAATTTCAAGGCGCGGCTGACGGTGCGCTATGCCGAAGCGGATCACGAGCGTCAGGCCGCGCTCTACGCGCTCGCGCCCGAATGTCCCAATGCGCAGGGGCAGGGCGAATTCCTCTCCACGACCCAGGCCTGCGCTTATTGGGGCAGCCCGCCGGGGGCGATCGCGACCGGCTATACCAACCCCTCGATTACCCCGTCGCAGGGCGGCGATGCGTGGAAGACCGCGGGGACCGGCGATCCCTATGTCGACCGCAAGCAATTCGCTGCGACGCTGCGGCTGGAGGGGCGGATCGGCGCGTTCGACGTGGTGTCGATCAGCGATTATCAGCACCTCACCAAATTCTATAACGAGATCGGCGATGCCCAGCCCGAGCTTCCCTATGTGAAGGGGCAATCGAGCTATACCCCCGGCCCGTGCGCCCCGCCGGCGCAGGCGGTGACCTGCTATGCGCCCGGCGTCTATTTCTATCAGGGCACGAAATCGGATCAGTACACGCAGGAATTGCGCGCCTCGACCAGCTTCGGGCGGCAATATCTCGTGTTCGGCGCGTTCGGGATGATCCTCAACGGCAATTATACCGCGAAATATGCGACGCCGTTCGACGGCTATGATCCGACGGTGGCTTTCTCGCAGAAGACGCGGAGCTGGGCGATCTTCGCGCAGGACGAATGGAAGATCGACGATCATTGGAAGCTGATCGGGGGCCTGCGTTTCTGGCACGATCACAAGGTCGGCACCTATGACGGCAGCGAGCTCTTCTCGGGCTTCACGATGCATTACGGCCCCGACGGGATCCGCTATAACGACCCGACCGGGACGACCCCGCTGACCGGGGTGACCGCGACCCCGGGCGATGCCAGCGCCAATTTTTCGGGTGTCACCGCGCGCGCCGAGATCGATTACAAGCCGAGCCGCGATACGTTGATCTACGCCAGCTATAATCGCGGCAGCAAATCGGGCGGCTTCACCTTCAGCACCGGCACCCCGACATTGGGCCAGTCGGTGATCGATACGATCAACAATATCGCCTATAAGCCGGAGACGCTCAACGACTATGAAGTCGGTCTCAAGACCCGGCTCGGTGCGAACACGACCTTCAACCTTGCCGGCTTCTATTACGATTATCAGCATTATCAGGCGTTCGTGCAGGTCGGCTTCACCCAGTCGGTGCGCAATCTGCGCGCCAGCAACCTGGGGGTCGAGGCGGAACTGGTCAGTCATCCGCTGACCGGGCTGACGCTGCAGGCCAATGCCTCGGCGCAGCGCAGCCGGGTCTATAACGTGCTGCTGCCCGACGGGGTGACGGTGGTGACGCACAATCTGCCGCAGGCGCCGAGCTTCTCCGCCGGGGGCCTGATCCGCTACGAATTCGCGCTGGCGGGGGGTGTCGCCTCGCTCCAGGCCGATGCGCTCTATCAGGACAAGACCTGCTTCACCGTGATGTGTGCGCCGGTCGAGCGCGAGCCGGCCTATGACGTCGAAAACCTGCGCTTCGGCTTCACCCCGAGCGGGATGAAGCTCGATCTGGCGGTGTTCGTCAACAATGTGCTCAACCACGCCTATCGCGTGTACGCTTATGACGGCGCCTATTATAACGGCGAGGTGGCCGGCGTTTACGCGAAGCCGCGGACCTGGGGCGTGACCGCGACCTATCATTTCGGGGGGCAATGAGCATGCGGCATCGATCTCGACCGGCAACGCGCCGCTTGTCGGGACGAGGCGAGGCAAGGCGATGAACTGGTTCGAAACGATCAATCCGGCGACCGGCGAAACGCTTGCGCGGCTGGCGGTCGCCGGTGCGGCCGAGGTGGATGCGGCGGTCGTCCGCGCGCAGGCGGCGCAGCGCCAATGGGCGAGGCTGACCGGGACCGAGCGGGGCCGGATATTGCGCCGCGCGGTCGATCTGCTGCGCGCGCGCAACGACGAGCTCGCGCAGCTCGAAACGCGCGATACGGGGAAGCCGATTCAGGAAACCAGCGTCGTCGATGTCGCGTCGGGCGCCGATTGCATCGAATATTTCGCCGGCGTCGCCGCGACGATCGCGGGCGAGCATATCGATCTGGGGCCGGCGGCGTTCGGCTATACGCGGCGCGAGCCGCTCGGGGTGACCGCGGGGATCGGGGCGTGGAATTATCCGATCCAGATCGCCTGCTGGAAAAGCGCGCCGGCGCTGGCGTGCGGCAATGCGATGATCTTCAAGCCCGCCGAGCTGACCCCGCTGACCGCGATCGAACTCGAGAAGATCTATCTCGAGGCGGGATGCCCCGAGGGGCTGTTCCAGGTGGTGCAGGGGTTCGCCGAGACCGGGCGGCTGCTCACCCGGCATCCCGGGATCGCCAAGGTCTCGCTGACCGGCGAGGTCGGCACCGGGCGCAAGGTGATGGCCGATGCCGCCGCGACCTTGAAGCAGGTGACGCTCGAACTGGGCGGCAAGAGCCCGCTGATCGTGTTCGACGATGCCGATCTCGACAATGCGGTATCGGGGGCGTTGCTTGGCAATTTCTATTCGGCGGGGGAGGTCTGTTCGAACGGCACCCGCGTGTTCGTCCAGCGCGGGGTGATCGACGATTTCCTCGCGCGGCTGAAGGCGCGGACCGAGAAGATGATCGTCGGCGACCCGCTCGATCCCGCGACCCAGATCGGCGCGCTGATCAACACCGCGCATATGGAGAAAGTGCTCGGCTATATCGCGCGCGGGGTGGCGGAAGGCGCCGAGGTGCTGACCGGTGGCGAGCGGATGACCGCGGGCGCTTTGGGCAAGGGCGCGTTCGTCGCGCCGACCGTCTTCACCGCCTGCACCGACGAGATGGCGATCGTCCGCGAGGAGATTTTCGGGCCGGTGATGACCGTGCTGCCGTTCGACGGCGAGGATGAGGTGGTGGCGCGCGCCAATGCCACCGAATTCGGGCTGGCGGCGGGGGTGTTCACGCGCGACCTGACCCGCGCGCATCGCGTGATCGCGGCGCTCGAGGCGGGGACGTGCTGGATCAACGCCTATAATATCACCCCGATCGAGCTGCCGTTCGGCGGGTATAAGCAATCGGGGCTGGGGCGCGAGAACGGCCGCGCGGCGCTCGAACACTACACCCGGCTGAAGAGCGTCTATGTCGCGATGGAACCGGTCGATGCCCCTTATTGACGGCGATTTCGACTATATCGTCGTCGGGGCGGGATCGGCCGGATGCGTGCTCGCCAACCGGCTGAGCGCCGATGGCAGATACAAGGTGCTGCTGCTCGAATATGGCGGATCGGACCGGTCGATCTTCATCCAGATGCCCGCCGCGCTCGCCTATCCGATGGCGACCAAAAGGTGGAACTGGCATTATGAGAGCGAGCCCGAGCCGTATCTCAACAACCGCCGGCTGCACACCCCGCGCGGCAAGGGGCTGGGCGGGTCGTCGTCGATCAACGGGCTGGTCTATGTCCGCGGCAACCCGCTCGATTTCGAGCGCTGGCAGGACGAGGAGGGCGCGCGCGGCTGGGGCTATGCCGACGTCCTCCCCTATTTCAAGCGCGCCGAGACGCGGAAGGAGGGCGGCAACAGCTATCGCGGCGGGGAGGGGCCGCTCTCGACCACTTACGGGACGCTCGAAAACCCGCTCCACCAGGCGTGGCTCGATGCCGCGGTCGAGGCGGGCTATGAACTGAGCGAGGATTATAACGGCTATCGTCAGGAAGGCTTCGGCCGGATGGACATGACGGTGCGCGGCGGCGAGCGCTGCTCGGCGGCCAAGGCCTATCTCTATCCCGCGATCAAGCGCGCCAATCTGCGCGTCGAACAGCATGCGCTGGTGACGCGCGTGCTGTTCGAGGGGCGGCGCGCGGTCGGCGTCGATTATGAGCAGCACGGGCGGACGGTCACCGCGCGCGCGGCGCGCGAGGTGATCCTGTCGGGCGGGCCGATCAATTCGGTGCAATTGCTCCAGCTGTCCGGCATCGGCCCGGCGGCGGCGCTGGCGCGCCACGGCATAACGCTGGTCGCCGATCGCGCGGGGGTTGGCGCCAATCTGCAGGATCATCTCGAATTCTATTTCCAGATGGCCTGCACCCGGCCGGTGACGCTCTACGGCCACGCCAATCTGTTCGGCAAGGCGATGATCGGCTTGCAATGGCTGCTGACCAAAAAGGGGCTCGGCGCGTCGAACCATTTCGAAAGCTGCGGCTTCATCCGCAGCCGCGCCGGCGTCAAATATCCCGATATCCAATATCATTTCTTCCCGATGGCGATCAATTACGACGGCTCGTCGCTCGCCACCGAGCACGGTTTTCAGGCGCATGTCGGGTCGATGCGCAGCAAGAGCCGCGGCACCGTTTCGCTGCGCAGCGCGAACCCGCATGACAAGCCGCTGATCCGCTTCAACTATATGAGCCACCCCGACGATTGGGAGGAGATGCGCGCCTGCGTGCGGCTGACGCGCGAGATCTTCCAGCAGCCCGCCTTCGCGCCGTGGCGCGGGCGCGAGATCCAGCCGGGGGCCGATTGCATCTCGGACGAAGCGATCGACGCCTTCATCGCCGAAAAGGTCGAAAGCGCGCTGCATCCTTCCTGCACCTGCAAGATGGGCGCGGCGAGCGATCCACTGGCGGTGGTCGATCCCGAATTGCGCGTCATC
This sequence comes from Sphingomonas lycopersici, assembly GCF_026130605.1. GTDB lineage: Bacteria > Pseudomonadota > Alphaproteobacteria > Sphingomonadales > Sphingomonadaceae > Sphingomonas > Sphingomonas lycopersici. The sequence continues at coordinate 696,104 of NZ_JANFAU010000001.1, forward strand.
GGGGTGGAGGGGCTGCGCGTCGTCGACAGTTCGGTGATGCCGTCGATCACCACCGGCAACCTCAACGCGCCGACGATCATGATCGGCGAGAAGGGCGCCGATCATATCCTCGGCGCGCCGCTGCTGGCGCCGTCGAACGAGCCTTATTATGTGGCGCCGAACTGGGAGAGCGCGCAGCGATGATCGCCGACGATCTCGACGCGGCGGTCGCCGCCCCCGCGATCCGCCGCGCGCCGGAACCCGCCGCTGCGCATAACGGCGAGCTGCACCGCGAGCTTGATTGGAAGGGCGCCTTCTGGGCCTCGTCGGGGGTGCCCGCCGGGGTGCTGCTGACGATGGGCGGGATCGCCGCGACGATCGGCCAGCCCGTCTGGGTGGTGTTCATCGCCTCGATCCTGATGGGGTTCATCCAGAGCTTCGTCTATGCCGAGATCGCCGGGCTCTATCCGCACAAATCGGGCGGCGCGTCGGTCTATGGCGCGGCGGCGTGGCTGCCCTATTCGAAATTCGTCGCGCCGATCTCGGTCTGGTGCAACTGGCTGGCGTGGTCGCCGGTGCTCGCGCTCGGCACCAGCCTTGCCGCGGGCTATGTGATGGCGAGCCTGTTTCCGCCGACCGCGGCGATCAACACCTGGCATATCACGCTCGCCGATCTCGGCTTTATCCGCGAAGGGCTGACCCTGCGGATCAATTCGGTGGCGATCATCGGCGCGGGGTTCCTGCTGCTCACCTTCGCGCTCCAGCATCACGGCGCGGCGCGCGCCGCCTCGGCGCAGAAGATCCTTGGCATCGCCTGCCTCGCGCCGCTGATCCTCGTCGGGGTGGTGCCGCTGGTCACCGGCGATCTGCCGTCCGATCATCTGTTCCCGCTGCTGCCGCTGGTGCGCGACGCCGCCGGAACGGTGCATTTCGGCAGCTGGGACATTTACGGCATCACCGTGCTGATGGGGGCGATGTTCGGCGCGGGCTGGTCGACCTACGGCTTCGAGACCGCGGTCTGCTACACCCGCGAATTCAGGAATCCGGCGCGCGATACGCCGCGCGCGCTGATCGCCTCGGGATTGCTGTGCATCCTGATCTTCGCGCTGGTGCCGCTGGCGTTCCAGGCCTCGCTCGGGCTCGAAGGGATGCTGACGCCGGGGATCTACGACGGATCGGGGGTCGCGCTCGCGCTGGCGCGGATCGTCGGCGGCGGGGTCGTCGTGTCGAACATCTTCATCACGATGCTGATCCTCTCGCTGCTGCTGATCGTGATGACCTCGATGATGGGATCGTCGCGCACGCTCTATCAGGCGTCGGTCGACGGGTGGCTGCCCAAGTATCTCGCGCGGGTGAACCCGCACGGCGCGCCGACCGCGGCGATGTGGACCGATCTCGGATTCAACCTCCTGCTGCTGCTCACCTCGGATTATTTCGCGGTGCTGATGATCAGCAACGTCTGCTACATGGTCTTCAATTTCCTCAACCTGCAATCGGGGTGGATCCACCGCATCGACCGCGCCGGCTGGGAGCGCCCGTTCCGCTGCCCGACGTGGCTGCTCGCGACCGGCGCCGTGTTCGGCTTCGTCAACATGGCCTTCATGGGAGCGGGGGCGGATGTGTGGGGGAAGAATACGCTGCGCAACGGGCTGATCGCGGTGTTGCTGATCGTCCCCGTCTTCCTGTTCCGTCACTTCGTGCAGGACAAGGGGCGGTTCCCGGTGCGCGCCGAGGGGGTTGCCGAGCCGCCGACGGTGCGGCGTGCGGGGGTGCTGCCGTGGGTGGCGCTGCTGGCGTGCGTCGTGGTGGTGGCGGTGGCGCACGCGGTGGCGCGGCTACCGCTCCATTAAATCCGTGCAATGCTGGTGAACCCCGGCTGCCAGGCCAGTTCAGCGTGCGAAAAGACGTGCCCCGCTAGACCCACTCCTATCGAACAAGCGTAGAGGAGTGGGACCATGAAGATCACAATCCCCTTGATCGCCATCCTTGCCGGGAGTGCTTTCGCAACGATCCCTTCGGTCGCATCGGCGCAAAGCTGGGGTGTCTATGTCGGGTCGGACAGTCCCTATTATGACCGGGGCTATTACAACCAGGGTTATAATTACGACCGGTCTTATTATCGGGATCGCGATGGCGGTTATTACCGGCATGACGACTGGCGCGATCGCCGCGAGCGGTGGGAGCGCGAACGTGCGCGGCGCTATTGGATGCAGCGCCGCTGGGAACGCGAACATCGCTGGCATCACGATGACGACGACGACAATTGATCGTTAGCGTCGCGGGCTCAACCGCGTCACCGCGGTTGCGCCTTCGCGCGCCTCAATTGTCGCAGGCGTCGTAATATCCCGCGCGGCAGGCCGCGACGGCGCGGCGCCATTCGGCCATCTCGCGCTCATATTGCGCGCGGCTGCGGGCATAGCGATCCATATCGCGGTCGTGGTCACGCGATGCCGCGACATAATCGGCATCCTCGTAACCGCCCGGGCGCACGACATGATAACGCGGCCCGCGGTTGGCGGCGGCGGCCTGGAGGTTGAGCTGGCGGGTTTGCTCGCTGTCGCGCGCATGCGCGTCGGCGCTGCGCATCGAGGGATCGCGCGGATCGTCGGCGAAGGCTGCCGTGGGAATTGTCGCTGCGATGATCGCCACGCCGATAAGCCGCTTGCCGCGCATGTAACGCACCCCACCCTTGAACCCGGCACGGGCGTATCAGCGCGCTAGCGTTTCGCAAATCAATTGCGACGAGATGCCGGCGCGCGCGTCAGGCGGGTTGGTGCGCGGCCTTCACCGATCGTCGCAGCACATCGCCGTAGCCGGTCGCGATACAGGCGTAACCCTCGTAAAATCCCCGGCTTTTCAGCAGGCGGTGCATCTCGCGCAACCGATAGGGCGGCACTCCGGCGGCAAGATGGTGTTCGAGATGGTAACTCACATTATTGGGCGCGACGAACAGCCGTTCCCACCAGCGCACCAAGGTGGTCGAGGTATTGAGTCGCGCATCGGTGTCGCTGCGGTCGGTCGCGACGCCGTGCTCGCCGATCTGCCGCAGCCGGACGATCGCGGGATAGACGAACAGCAACGCCACCCACCACAAGGCATAGGCCCACCAGCCGCCCGCGAGCGCGAGGATCGCGAACAGCCCGGCCTGAAACACCAGCCAAGGCCATTGTTCGGCAAAGCGGAAACGGCGGAAGGCGAGCAATTGATCGCGAAATCCGGTCCGCCCGGTCAGATCGCGCGCGAATTTGCGGCGCAACGATTCGCGCGCGACCGGATAGCTTTTGACGAAGCCGATATCGGGATCGTTCGGGGTGCCGGCAAACCGGTGGTGCTTGAGGTGATAGCTGCGATATTTGGGCAGCGAGCTCATCATCGGCACCGCGGCGAGCCATTGCCCGACGGTCTCGTTCAAGCGTCGTCCGCTGAACAAGGCGTGATGCGCGCAATCGTGGACGATGATGCCGAGCCCGAGTTGCCGGCCGGCGATCACCAGCACCGCGAGCACGATCGTCAGCGGATTCGGCCAGGCGATCGCCAGCGCGAAGGCGCCCGCGATCAGCGCCCAGTTGACGGCGAGCGTCCACCAGCCCCACGCATTGGAGGTACGCGTCAATTGTGCCAGTTCATCCTTGCTGAGAAAGTCGGTGAACCGATCGCGGGGCATCGTGCGGGTCCTTCGGGCTGTCGAACGGAGTTGTAACAGGAAATGGCTTTGTGAGTCAAATATCGTTACATCACTGGCGCGAGCCCTTGTCGGCGCGGACGCTCGCGCTGGCCTTTCTGTCGACCAGCGGCGCGCGGCCGATGCGCGCGGCGGCACTGGCGCGCCGCGCCGAAATCTGCGGGGTCGACGGCGCGGCGATGCGGATGGCGCTGGGGCGGCTGGTGCGCGACGAGATGGTCGAGCAGGTCGAGCGCGGGGTCTATGCGATCGGGCGCGAGGGGCTGGCGCTCAATCGCGTCGCGCGCGGCTGGGCCGAGGCGGAATCGCGCGTCCGGGCGTGGGACGGACGCTGGATCGTCGTTGCGGTCGATCATCTCGGGCGCAGCGACCGCCGGCAGGTGCGCGCGCAGGAGCGCGCGTTGCGGCTTAACGGGCTGGCGCGCGCGGAAAGCGGCTTGTGGGTGCGGCCCGACAATCTGGCGCTGTCGCTCGAGGATTTTGCCGCGCGCCTCGTCGGGCTCGGGCTCGACGAGACCGCGACGATCCTCGGCGACGTGCGCGCGCTCGCGACGCAGGAGGCGGCGTTCCGCGGTCTATGGCCGGCGGCGGCGATCGCGGCGCGCTACCGGCACTGGATCGACGAGATGGCAGCGAGCGAGGATCGCCTCGCCGCGATGACGACCGTCGAGGCGGCGCGCGAGACGTTGCTGCTCGGCCAGTCGGTGATCCGCACGATCAACACCGATCCCTTGCTGCCCGCCGAGATGGTCGATGCCGCGCTGCGGGCGGAAATGATCGCGGCGATGCGGCGCTACGATACGATCGGCAAGAGCTTCTGGGCGAAGGTCGAGTGAGCGATATCCTTAGTAGTTGAAGTATTCTGCGCGCGGGGATAGGTCTGGCGGCACTTCGACCCGATAGAATAACGGAGAGCCGCAGATGGAGATGACGCGCAGGGGGCTGTTGGGTGGCGCGCTGGCGGGGGCGGCGATCTCGGCCGCGCCGCTGCGCGCGGCGACCACGCCCGAGGATCGCTGGATATTGCTGGGGACCGGCGGCGGGCCGGTGATGCGCAAGACGCGGATGCAGCCGGCCAATCTGCTCCAGGTCGGCGATCGTTCCTATCTGATCGATCTCGGCGCGGGGGTGACGCGGCAATTGGTGCAGGCCGGGGTCGCGCCGAGCCGGATCGACGCCGCGTTCATTTCGCATCTCCATCTCGATCATACCGCGGGGATCGCCGCCTTCCTGTCGCTCGATTGGGTACAGGCGGCGATGCAGCGGCTGCGCAGCGCCCCGGTGCCGATCTACGGCCCACCGGGGACGCAGACGGTGATCGACAGCAGCATCAAGGCGATCGCGATCCAGGCGGATATCTTCCGCGGCGAGAGCGCGCATTCGCCGCCGCCCGACAAATTCTTCTTCGGCAAGGATATCACCCAGCCGGGGCCGGTGGAGGTGTATCGCGACGAGATGCTGCGGGTGACCGCGGTCGAGAATACGCATTATGCGACGATGCACCTGCCGGCGCGGCCTTATGGCCACGACATGTCCTTCTCCTATCGCTTCGAAACGCCGCGGCGCAGCATCGTCTATACCGGCGATACCGGGCCGAGCCCCGCGGTGGAGGCGCTGGCCAGCGGCGCCGACGTGCTGATCAGCGAGATCATCGACCTGCCGGGGGTGGTCGCGGATATCCGAAGCCGCAGCGCGGACAAGAGCGTCGATGTCACCCCGATGATCCGGCATATGGAGCTGGAGCATCTGACCCCGGAGAATGTCGGCGCGCTGGCGGCGCGGGCCAAGGTGGGCAAGCTGGTGCTGACCCATTTGGGCATGGCGCCGGGGGCGGAGGATCTCGACGAAACGGCGGCGCTGGCGGCGATCCGCAAGAATTACCGCGGCCCGGTGGTGGTGGGGAAGGATCTGATGCGCGTTTGAGCATCGCGCCTCAGATCGGGACGACCTCTCCGTTCGCGCTGAGCTTGTCGAAGCCCTGGCTTTTTCTTCCGACGAAGAAGGACAGCCCTGCGACGAGCGCAGGGCGAACGGATCATAGCCGCCCACGAATGTTCGGGCCCGGCGCCGATCCAGCCCCGGGCCCCCGTTTTCTTACTTCGGCATCCCGCTCAATCCGCTCGCCGTGCGCAGCGCGGTGCCGTCGAGGCGATAGCCGTCGAGGAACACGGTGTTGACGTGGCGGAGGGTGCCGAGATCCTTCGAGGTGTCGCCGTCGACGAGGATGATGTCGGCGGCCTTGCCCGGCGCGATCGATCCGGCGCGATCGGCCATCCCGGTTATCCGCGCGGGGATGATGGTCGCGGTCTGCAATGCCTCGGCGTTGCTCAGCCCGGCCTGCTGGTAGAGCTCCAGCTCGCGCACCAGCTCGAGCCCATAGCCGTCGGTGCCCGCGACGATCCGCACCCCGGCCTTGTGCAGCCGGTTGACCAGCCCGACCATCTTGTCGAAGCTCTTGCGGAAATCGTCGCGCGTCAGCCCGCCGAACAAGGGATAGCCGCCGACCCGCCAGCTCCGCGCGACCGCGGGCGGCGCGATATCGGCGAAGGGCGCATATTCGGGCGAGATCGCCGAGCCGTCGGAGGTCATCATCGGCTCCCACACCGTCAGCGTCGGATCGATGATCGTGCCGCGCTTGGCGAGCTCGGCATAAAAGGCCGTCATCGCCGGGGAATCGAGATCGACGTCCTTGCCGTATTTCGCCGGGCCTTCGAGCCGCGCGGCGGTATTGGCCTTGTCGACCACCTCCTGCGGCATCGCCTGCATCATGATGAAATTGATGTGGGTGACCTCGTCATAGCCCGCGCGCACCGCATCGAGCGGGCGCATCCCGGCGGGGATATGGCCGTGGACGTGGAGCCCCAATTTGTGCGCCTCGGCGGCGGCCGGGGCGATCCACGCCGGATTCATCGAGGTGTAGAATTTCGCGCCCCACAGCCCGGCCTGTTTGATCTTGTCGACCGCGGCGACCGCCTCCGCCGCCGAGGAGACGGTGAGCGCCCCCTGCGCGGCGAGCGGGTCCTTGCGATCGATGATCACCGAGATCTTGCCGTCGGGGGCGAGCAGATCGCCCGCCGCGCGGCGCCTGTAGATGCTGTGCGCGTCGTCGATCAGCGAGCCCGGGCTGCGATAATTGGTCATCCCGGTCGCGACATTCTGCAGCAGGTTCCAGTCGTCGCCGACATGCTGGTGCGAATCCCACAGCCCCGGCGACAGCGTCTTGCCGCGCCCGTCGATCACCGTCGCGCCGGCGGGAGGCTTGATCGACCCGCCCGCGGCGACCGCGGCGACCTTGCCCCCGGCGATCAGCACCGCGCGATCGGGCAGATATTTGCCCGCCACCGAATCGAACATCAGCACATGATCGACCAGCGTCGGCGTGCGATTGGCCGGGGTGAGGAATTGATGCGCGACATCGCGGACCATCGCCGCGGTGGCCTTGTCCTGGATCTCCTTCAGCTTCGGGCCGTTCTTCTCATATCCTTCGGGCAGCAGCGAAATGACCCCGGCATTGCCGAAGAAGCGATTGTCCTTGTCGAGCCACACCGGCAGCGGGGCGAAGCTGTAGCCGCGGATGAAGGCGAGTTTGACCGTTTCCGCGCCGTTCGGCCCGTCGATCTGCGCCGGCTGGCCGATCGTGATGCTGGCATGCCCGCCCGGCAGCATGTCGATGCCCTTGTCCCCGGCAGCGACCAGCGCGTCGACCTCGCGTTCGGCGGCGAGCGGCGGCCCGCCATAGGTGTTGTAGCGTTTGCCGGCGAACGGGGCCGAGCCCGAATCGATCACCGTCTTCCACCGCGCGACGCCGCCCGCGTCGACGTCGAACGTTTCGGTCGCGTCGCCCTGATCGGTATAGCCGCGGATCGCGATCGCGGTCGGCCGCTTGTCCGGCCCGAGCGTCATCACCTCGTCGGTCTCGGTGACCCAGCCGCGCAGCGACATCGACATGCGATAGGCGATCCGCCCGTCGGGCATCGTCCACGACCAGACGTCGCCGTGTTTTCCGGCGATCGAGCTGAAGGTATAGTGACGCGCGCCAGCCGGCGCGGTCATCAGCTGATCCTTTGAGATCGGCTCGGCGGTGGCGGTCGACGCGGCAATGACGAGCAGAGACGCGAATAATATCCGGCGCATAGATGTGGCCCCTCAACGAGAATGGGGCGGAAACTGACAAGCCGCTGGCGCCAGCGCAACGATTGTTTGATCGCGCGGCAGCTTGTCGCGCTCACTGTGGCGCCGCTGCCGCATCGCGGACCCGGAATCAGCGTCACAAAGCGGCTTCATGAACGCGCGTCGGACGATTACGGTCGCGTGCGATGCTGGACCAAATCAACATCCGCGCCGCAAGCGTCCTCGCCGCGGTCCTGATCCTCGCGGGGTGCGCGGGCGGCAATTATCGCCCCGTCAGCGATACGCCGGTCAGGATCGGCCGGCCCTATGTCGTCCGCGGCACGACCTTTGTCCCCGCCGCCGATCCGACCTACGACATGCTCGGCTATGCAAGCTGGTATGGCGCGGAATCGGGCAATCGAACCGCCAACGGCGAACGCTTCCGTCCGCGCTGGATCACCGCGGCACACACGACATTGCCGCTGCCGACCTATGTCGAGGTGACCGCGCTCGAAACCGGGCGGCGGATCATCGTGCGGATCAACGATCGCGGGCCGTTTGCGACCGGTGGCGGGCGCATCATCGACCTGTCGCGCGGTGCCGCCGACGAACTCGGCATCAAGGCGCAAGGGCATGCGCCGGTCCGCGTCCGCCGCGTCGAGCCTTCGGAGAAAGATCGCGCACGGTTGCGCGCGGGCAAGCCGGCGAGCGAGCTGCCGCCATTGCCGCCGGGGCAATTGGCGAACCTGCGCATGCAGCTTGCGACCGGTATGCAGGCGCCCATCGCCGAGTCCGGCGATCCGGGCGCGCCGATCACCCCGTTGCGGCGCTGAGACGAAAGGCCAGTGTCGGCGCCGGCCCGCCCAAGGGAGAAGGGGCCTTGGCCGGCGCCGCTGGCTCAGCTCTGCTGAACCAGATTCTGGCGTGTCGTAAAGGATTGCTCGGGGAATCGTTCGAAGATCAGGCCGCTATTCTGCGATCCGAGGAAGTCGTCGAAATAAGCGATCGTATGGCGCAGCCCCTCGCGCAGCATCACGGTCGGTTGCCAGCCGAGTTCGGTCCGCGCCAGCTCGATATCGGGGCGACGCTGGCGCGGATCGTCGGTCGGCAGCGGCTTGCGCACCAGTTGGGACTTGGAACGGGTCAGTTCGAGGATCGTCTCGGCAAGCTCCAATATGGTGAACTCTCCGGGATTGCCGATATTGACCGGGCCGGTGAAATCGTCGGGACTGGCCATCAGCCGGATCAGGCCCTCGATCAGATCGTCGACATAGCAGAAGGAGCGCGTCTGCTCGCCGTCGCCATAAATGGTGATCGGCTGGCCGGTGAGCGCCTGCATGATGAAATTCGAGACGACGCGGCCGTCGCCCGGGTCCATCCGTGGGCCATAGGTGTTGAAGATGCGCGCGATCTTGATCTTCACCGATCGCTCGCGATGATAATCGAAGAACAGCGTTTCGGCGCAGCGCTTGCCCTCGTCGTAGCAAGCGCGCGGGCCGGTGGTGTTCACCCGGCCCCAATAATCCTCGCGCTGCGGGTGGATTTCGGGATCGCCATAGACTTCGCTGGTCGACGCCTGGAGAATCTTCGCGCCGACGCGTCGCGCAAGGCCGAGCATGTTGATCGCGCCGTGGACGCTCGTCTTGGTGGTCTGCACCGGGTTGACGCGATATTGGATCGGCGAGGCCGGGCAGGCGAGATTGTATATCTCGTCGACTTCGACGAACAGCGGGAAGGTCACATCGTGCCGCAGGAACTCGAAGCGAGGATTGCCGAGGAGATGGCTGATATTGTTCTTCGATCCGGTGAAGAAATTGTCGACGCACAATACCTCATGCCCGCGGGCGATCAGCCTGTCGCAGAGATGAGAGCCGAGGAATCCGGCGCCACCGGTGACCAATATTCGTTTTACACCCCTGTTCATCGTTCTGCTCCCTTCGGTTGTGCAACGGAGGCTCGCGAAACATCGTCTTGATCATCGCGCCGAGATATCGGCGGCTGAACCGTGCCATCTCGGCATGGCCGCTGCCCGGCCGCACGGCGGCGAGCAGGCTGAAGATCGCCCAGCGGCTGGCATAGCCGGTAAAAAGGATCGCGTCGTAGCACAGCCGGGCGAGCGGCCCGCGCCCCTGGCGGAAGAAGAAACGCGGCCCCTTGTAGACCGTCGCCAGCACCTCCAGCGAGGTCTGCCGGGCAAAGCTCTGCCCGTGGTGGTGGGTGATGCTCTGTCGTGCGGAATAAAGTACCTTCCACCCCGCGTCGCGGACGCGCCGGCACACCTCCATATCCTCGCCGAACATGAAGAAGGCGGGATCGAAGATGCGCGGCCCCGCCGCCGCGCGCCGGAAGGTGAGCGACGCGCCCGACACCCAGTCGATCGGGCGAATGCCGGGCGGATCGTCGTCGAGATAGACCGCCGGCGGCGCCCAGCGGCGCGGCAGCAGGTGGCCGAGAAACAGATAGTTCCACGCGAGATTGGCGAGGGTGGGAAAGGCGCCGCCGGACGCGCGCTGGAAACTGCCGTCGCTGTTGCGCAGCCGCGCGCCGAGGATGCCGATCGCCGGATCGCCCGCGATCGTCGCCAGCATCGTCGCAATGGCGTCGCGGTCGACCATCGTATCGGGGTTGAGCAGCATGACGAACGGCGCGGCGGTCGCCTCGTAACCGCGCTGGCAGCCGCGCGCGAAGCCGAGGTTGGCGCCGCTTTCGATCAGCCGCACCGCGGGGAATTCCGCCGCGACCATCGCCGCGCTGCCGTCGGCGGAATCATTGTCGACGACGATCGTCTCGATGTCGCCCGGCGCCAGCCCCTCGCTGTCGCGGACCGCGGCGAGACAGTCGCGGAGCAGATCGCGGACGTTCCAGTTGACGATGATGATGGCGAGGCGCGGCGGCGCGATCATGCCGCGATATCCCGATAGAGCGCGGCATAGGACGGGCGCAGCGTCGACCAGGCGTAATTGGCGCGGACATGATCGCTCATCACGCGCCGCTGGCGTTCGGCGGGGTCGTGCATCATCGTTTCGAGCAATTGCGCGAGCGCGCCCGGCGCGGTCATGTCGATCCAGCAATCGGGATTGGGCAGCAGCCAGCGGAAATGCGGCGCATCGTGGGTGACGACGGGCAGCCCCGCCCCCGCCGCCTCGACCAGCGCGAGCCCGAATGCCTCGAAGGTCGCGGCATGCGGCATGACATCGGCCAGGGCGTAGAGCTCGCCGACCTCGCTGGAGCGAACATGCGTCACCCGCACCCGATCGCCGAGGCGCGCGCGGGCGTAATCGGGCAGATCGGGATCGCCATGATCGAGGCTGCCGTCGAGCCACAGCAACGGCGCGCCCGGCAGGCGCGCGACCTCGTCGATCAGGTGGTGGGTGCGCTTGTGCCCGCGATTGAGCGCCGCGACCGAGAGGATCACGAAGCGATCGGAGGGGATGCCGTGCCTCGCGCGCAATTCGGCGCGGCCGAGCCGGGTATGGAAATGGTCCGGGCGGTATCCGCAGGGCACCAGCCGCATCGCGCGCGCCGTCTGGCCGCCCGCCACCGCCTCGGCGAGCGTCGCGGCGGAAATCTGGTGGAGCACGTCGCACGGCGGATAATCGCGCGGCGGCATCGCCGTCCCCTCGGTATAGAGCAGGCGGAAGCGCAGTTTCAGCGCGCGGCGCAGGTGGAACAGAAGCCGCGCGAGCGGCGGATCGATGACGTGGACGATATCGTAGCGGCCGTCGCGCAGATGGGGCAGCAGCGCGAGCGCGAAGGTGAGGCATTCGGCGTGCATCGGGGTGCGCCGCATCAGCCGGTGGATCGGCAGATAGCGGATCGCACGCCCGCCGCGCGCCAGGAAGGGGAGCGCGATCTCGTCCGCGGTGCGCGGGCCGCCGCCCTTGAACAACGTCATGCTGAAGTCGCGGCGCATCTCGTCGAACAGGTCGCGGAACAGGCGTTCGAACCCGCGTTGCACCAGCCCGACGCCGGGGCAGGCGATCGCGACGCGCGGCGCGCTCATGCCATGCCTCCCGAAACGATCATCCGGCCCTGGCGCAGCTCGTGCCACAGCGGCCGGATGCTGAAGCGCGCCGCGACCGCGGCGATCGCCGCCAGCGTCGTCACCAGCGTGCCGGCAACGACCCCGCCGAGGAAGGAGCCGGCGATCGGGCTGGCGTCGACGATCGCCACCGATGCCGCCGCGATGGCCAGCAACGCCGCGACCGGTCGCCAGTCGAGCCGAATCTGCACCGCGCGCTGGCCGAGCCAGGAGACGATCGCGGTGCCAAGGAGCAGCTCGACGACGAGATAGCCGATCGCCGCGCCGAGCACGCCGAAGCGCGGGACGAGCAACAGCAGCGCCGCGCCCTGGCCAATCAGCGACAGCAACGTCAGCCCCATCGCCTTTCCCTGCCACCCGGCGATGACGATCAGCGGCGACATGACGGTGGTGATCGCGCGCAGCAGCAGGGTCCATGCCATCAGCCGCAGCACCGCGACCCCCGCGAGGAATTCGGGCCCCATCAGCCCCATCAGGAACGATGCGCCGCCGTGGATGCCGGCGAACATCAGCGCCGCCGCGCCGGTGGAGAGGATCAGCGCGGCCTGTTGCGCGCGCGCCAGCCCGGCGCCGCGTTGCGCGAGGACGGGGAAGAAGGCCGAGGTGACACCCTGCACCGCGACCAGCACGGGGAAGATGAAGCGCGCCGCCGCCATGTAGAGCGCAACCGCCTTGAGATCGAGCAAACGCGCGAGAAGCAGCGGCGCGAGCGCGTCATAGGTGACGACCAGCAGCCCGGCGAGGCCGAGCGGCGCCGCTTGCTTGAGCAGATCCAGCGCCATCCCGCGCGGCGGCGCGCGGCGGCGCATCAGCGGCGCGGCCCAGTGGATCGCCAACCCCGCCTGAACGAGACGCGCCGCGGCGAAGGCGGCGGTCAGCAGCGCGACCGGCGCGCCGGCCCAGGCCGCCGCCGCCAGCAGCGGCAGCGTCGCGAGCGTCCCCGCCAGCTCCGCGGCGATATCGCGGTCCATCCGCATCGCGAGCCGCAGCGCCGCGCGCGCCGGCTGGAGCCACGCATTGGCGAGCACCGAGGCGCCGCCGACCAGCCCCGCGAGCACCAGCGCGCGATCATCGCCCATCGCCAGCAGCAGCAGCGGCAGGGCCGCGGCGCCCGCTACGCCCTGAAGCGCCTTGATCCGTGCGAGCGCGGTCAGCAGCGTGTCGCGCCGCGCGGGCACATGCGCGATATCGCGCACGGCGATGTCGGTCTGGCCGAAATCGACCAGCCATTCGAACAAGGTCACATAGGCCAGCACCAGCATGTAGGCGCCGAAATCGGCCGCGCCGGCGAGCCGCGCGACGATCAGCGCGCTGATCATGCGCAGCGCCGACAAGGCGATCCTGCCGGCGACGAGGCTGGCGGAATTATGGAGGAGGCTGCGCGCGCTCATGCCGTCACCGGCCGGTTGGCCATTTGCCAGTAGCGCACCGCGACGACGATCGCCGCGGCCATCCAGAAGACGCGCGCGCCCGGCATCTGGCGCAGATAGAAGCTGCCGAAACCGTCGACCAGATTGGCGCAGAGCCCCGCCAGCGCGCCGATGCTCAGCGCGTGCAAGGTCGGATCGGCGCAATCGCGCGCGTTGCGCCAGCCGATGCGCAGCAGCGTAAGAAGCACCGCGAGGAAAGCCACGAAACCGATCGTCCCCTGCTCGGCCCAGGTGAGCAGGTAGATATTGTGCACCACCGGCCAGTCCGCGCCGAACCGCTGGATCAGCCCGACATGGCCGCCATATTCGGTGCGCCCGGGGAGGTTGTAGACGAAGCTGTTGAGCCCGGTGCCGACCAGCCAGTGATCCTTTACCATCCCCCAGGCGACGCTCATCCACTCCCAGCGGAAATCGAGCGCGCCCGGATCGCTGCCGGTAAAGCGGTGAAGAATGGCGGGGGCGGCCGCGATCGCGCCCAGCGCCGTTGCGGTCAGCGTCGCAATCGCGAGCGGCGCGGCGCGATGGCGCGATGCCGGGTGGCGCAGCAGCAGCGCGATGACGATCGGCACCGCGAGCGCGAAGGCCAGCCAGCCCGAGCGCGACAACGTGAGCAGCAGCGCGAGCATCGCGGTCGCCAGCGTGAGCGCGATCGGCCAGCGCCAGACGCGCCCGACCCGCGTCGCCAGCATCGCCAGCAGCATCGGCGCGATGATGACGATGAACCCGGCGAGCAGATTGGGATGGCCGAGCAACGCCCCGATGCGGAAGGTGTCGCCGCCGTCCATATAGGTCGCCTTATTGGCATATTCGAGCGTGGTGGCGGTCGCCTCGCCGAGCGACTGCAGCCCGATCGCGCCCTTCTTGGCATATTGCAGGATGCCGATCAGCGACTGCAGCATCAGCCCGCAGCACAATGCGGCAAAAAGATGCAGGAACTGGCGCACGCGCACCAGTTCGTTGACGAGGACGAGGAACAATAGCAGCGTCTTGGCCATCTGGACCGCTTCGACCAGCGGCAGATGCCCGAACGGGCCGACCGAGGCGGTGAAGGCGCCGAGCAGGATCATCACGCTCCACCAGAAGGTGACGGGGGAGAGCCGCAGCCGGCGATGCCCGGCAAGGATATCGCGCACCAGGAAGCAGACGAGCGCGACGAGGAAGAAGTCGACCGCCTCGATCGAATAGGCGCCGGCGCCGCCCATATGCGGCAGCGGATGGAAACGCTTGGCGATCCCGAGCGGCGCGGTGAGACCGAGACCCCAAAGGCAGAACAGCCGCGGATTGCCCGACGCGATCATCATCCCCGCCCCCGCGATCGCCCCGGCGGACAGCAATGCGATCTTCGGCGACGGGGAGAGCCCGGCGACGACGATCAGCGCCGCAATTGCCGCCGCCAGCGCCGCGAGGCCGAGCACGCGAAGATCGGCGTCGGCAGGCGCGAGGCGGCGGATCACGCGGTTGGATCCGTCGGCGGGAGCGCGAGCAGCATCCCGACCTGCCCGATCGCATTGGCGCGAAACGTTTCGCGGCAGCGCGCGAGATCGGGCATGCGCGACTGGCCCTCCTCGGCCAGCACGATCACCAGATCGGCGCCGGCGGCGATCGGCAGGTAGCGCGTGTCGCTGAAAATGGCGTGCTGCTGGATGAGGATATGATCGAAATGCGCGGATAGAGCTGGCAGCAGCGCGGGGAGATCGTTCGAATTCACCGCGCCGGGATTCAGCCCCGCAGGCATCAGGAAGACCGAGGGCCGCGGGAGGAGCTGGATCATTTCGAGCGCGCCGTGGGGATCGTCATCCCGCATGTCGGAAAAGCCCGGGACCGCGCTCAGCCCGAGCGCGCTGCTGATGCCGTCGGCGCGCAGCGTCGCATCGACGACCAGCAATCGCCCGCCGAGCTCGTCCTGCAGCATTGCGGCGAACATCAGCATCGTATCGTTGGCGGTGCCCGCGTCGCAGACCGCGCTCAGCAGGATCGTCGCGATCCGCTTGCCACCCGGCTGCGCCGCGCCGATCCGCCGCGCGAGGTGACGAAAACCGCGCGATGCGGGTTCGCGCGCGACCGCCGGCCGCGCAAGGCGGCGGGCGATCCGGTGGTGCAGCAGCGAGAGCGTCGTGCGGATCCGCGCGGCGCGCCGCGAGGGTTGTGGCGGACGGGCGCGCTCCACGGGCTCGCGCGGCGGATCGGCGGGGATCTCCGCAGTCGCGTCAGGCGCCGGCGCAAGCGTTGCCGGCGCGGGCAGCGGCGACAGCGACGATATCATGTCGGTGAAGGGCGGCTGTACGGTTATCGCCTCGAGCATCTCGGCCATGTTCGGCGGATGCGATTCGCTTGCGGCGTCGGCGATCCAGCTCGCCGGCTTGCTCCAGTCGCGATGCTCGCCGGCGGCCCTCGGCGGGTCGGGCCGTATGGGT
The DNA here is from genome assembly GCF_026130605.1 of Sphingomonas lycopersici. GTDB lineage: Bacteria > Pseudomonadota > Alphaproteobacteria > Sphingomonadales > Sphingomonadaceae > Sphingomonas > Sphingomonas lycopersici. The sequence goes on from NZ_JANFAU010000001.1 coordinate 711,761, forward strand.
CTCCACACGACGACATAACCGCGGGGAACGCGCGCCCACGGGCGGCCGGGGCGGCGGATGATCTCGCGGCCGCAATGCGCGCAGGTCGAAAAGCCGATGCCGGCATTCCATACCGCTCGCGCGCCTGTTCGATGCAAGCCCAGTCCGCATAACATTGGTCATCGCTCCCGCACGGAATCCGATGTCGCCAGCTATGAATAACGCGATACTTGAGGCGGATGATTCATAGATGAAATCATCACGGCCGCGTCATAATCTTGAAATACCAAGATGAATCAACAAAGAGATTCGCCCTGTCTCATTCTGGGACGCGACGAAATTTTGTACTTATTGGCTATTAACATTCGTAAAGTTGTTGATCACGATCCCCTTCGATTCGCGAGTAAAGGGGCGAATCGGTTCGTGCTCTAACTATCCGAACCGGCTGGCAGAACAGCGAACCGCGGCGTTCAAAGCGTATGTGTGAAAGCTTCCCTCCTTTATCAATCGGGGGTGATGATCTGTCATGCGTGATGGCCGAACAGATGACGATTTCAGATCGCGCGGCGTAGTCCAGCAATTCGGCGCCGTTTTCGTGCGCCTATGCCGGTTGACCGATACCGCGCTCGTCGTCGCGATGCTGTTCCTCGTCTTTGCCGCCGGTTGGGAATCGCCGCACCCGATCGCGGTGGAAGCATTGCTATGCATCGCAATATTGGAGCTGATCGCATCCTTTTCTCATCTCAGCCGATCGTGGCGGATCAATAGACTGCGGCACGAGCTCGCCAAGCTGACGGTCTATTGGACTGCCTGTTTCGTGGCGATCATGGCATCCTTCTATCTGATCGGCGATCTGCCGCTCGACCAGGCGGGGCGGTGGCTGCCGGCGGCGGCGGGATGGTATGCCTCATCGCTGGCGGCGATCATGCTGTTCCGCATCATCCTGCGGATGGCGCTGCGCTATTATCGTGCCTTCGGCCACGATCAGCGCAATGCGGCCTTTATCGGCGCCACCGATACGACCGAGCGCCTGCTGGCGGTGTTCGACAAGCATCGCTGGATGGGGATCCGGCCGCTCGGCGTATTCGACGATCGCCGCCCGGCGGACGGGCGCACCGTCGCGCTGGGCGAGGATGCGTTCGGCGGCAATGTCGACCAATTGTACCAGCTCGCGCGGCAGGGCCGGGTCAGCCGCATCTATGTCACGCTGCCGATGGCGGCGGAGCAGCGGATCAAGGCGATCATCGACCGGTTCGGGGATACCACCGCGTCGATCTATTATTGTCCGCCGCTGTCGCGACTGGATCTCGTCGGCGCGCGCTGGGACGATCTCTATGGCCAGCCAGTCGTCAGCGTGGTCGAGTCGCCGTTCGAGGGCTATTCGCGTGTCGTCAAGCGGATCGAGGACGTCGCATTATTGGTGTTGATCCTGCCGATCATTCTGATCCCGACGATCCTGATCGCGCTGCTGATCCGCCTCGATTCGCCCGGCCCGGTCTTCTATCGCCAGACACGCTACGGGCTGGACGGCAAGCCGTTCCAGATCTGGAAATTCCGCAGCATGTACGCGGGCGGCGAGGATCGGTTCGTGCAGGCGCGGCGCGGCGACACGCGGGTGACGCGCGTCGGGGCGATCCTGCGCCGCACCTCGCTCGACGAGCTGCCGCAATTCTTCAACGTGCTCGACGGCAGCATGTCGGTGATCGGGCCGCGCCCGCATCCGGTAAGACTCAACGAAGAGTTCCGCACGGTGATCCGCCGCTATATGGTGCGGCATAAGATCAAGCCGGGGATCACCGGACTCGCCCAGGTCAACGGGTGGCGCGGCGAGACCGAGACGCTGGACAAGATGCAGCAGCGTGTCGCGCACGATATCGAATATCTGCGCCGCTGGTCGCTGCGGCTCGATCTCAAGATCCTGCTCCAGACGCTGATCGTGCCGTTCCACGGCCGGAATGCTTATTGATGCGGGCGCGATTTCTTCCCCGGCTCGCGCATCAACTCGCGCCGCTGGCGATGCTGGCGGGCTGCGGCGCCGCGGCGCCCGAGCCGGTGCTGCCTGCGGCCCAACCGGACTGGCGGGTCGAGGCTGCGCCGCAATTGCCCGCCGGGGCGCTGCGCGCGCAGGCGTTGTGGAACGATCCGTCGGTGCTGCGCGAGGGGCGGGGGTACGTCATGTATCTGACGACCAGCACGGTCAAACCGTTCGAGCCGCCGATCCTGCCGTTCCGTGCGGTATCGCCGGACGGGCGCAGCTGGTCGCTCTCGCCCGCCCAACCCTTGCTATCGCCGCAGGGCGGCCCCTATGTCAGCGTCGAGACGCCGAGCGTCGTGCGCTTCGCCGGCCGATATTTCATGGCCTTTACCGGTATTTATCCGTCGGGCGCGGCATCGCCGATGGCGATCGGGCTCGCCGTGTCGGGCGACGGGGTCACATGGCAGGTGGCGCAGTGGACCTTGCTCAAGGCGACCGGCGGCGCGACCGACTGGAACGGCTATCTCGTCGGCGAGCCCGGCGCGGTGGTGGTGAAGGATCGGCTGCTGATCTATTTCTCCGCGGTCGGCGCGCGCGAGGGTGGCGGGCCGCCGCTCCAGTCGATCGGCGTGGTCGAATCGACCGACGGCGCGCATTTTTCCGCACCGCGGCAGGTGCTGACGCAGGGCGCGCTCTATCCCGCGGCGCAAGGCTATGCCGGCTATAGCTCGCCCGCCGCGCTGGCGCGCGCCGACGGGAGCGTCGACCTCTTCTATTCGGTCGTCCATGTCCTCAAGGGCGGCGATCCCGAGTGGCGGCAGGTGGCGATCCACCACGCGCGTTCGCGCGACGGCTCGCCGCCGTTCGACGAGGATCGCGCGCCGGTCGTGACCCGCGACAGCGCGCGCTGGACCGGCGGCGAGATCCTCGCCCCCGCGCCGCTCGTCGACGACGGCATGCTCAAGCTCTGGTTCGGCGGGCATGTGCGGCAGGCCGCGCTCGCGCCACTGATCAAGCGCGGATTGAAGGGGCCGGAATTCGGTATCGGCTTCGCGGCGATACCGCTCGACCGGTTCGAGCAGGCGACAGGGGAAGTGACGAACGCTGTTCAACGATGATGGAAGGGGAGACATTCCATGAAGGTCGTTATTCTATGCGGCGGGCAAGGTATCAGGGCCTTTCCCTTCACCACTTATCTGCCCAAGCCGATGCTGCCGCTGGGCGGCACCCCGGTTCTGGTTCATGTGATCAAGAACTTCATCCGTCAGGGCTTCACCGACTTCATTCTCGCAGCGGGTTATCGCAAGGATGTTCTTCACGATTATTTCGAGGGCAAGGATATCGGCGCGCGGATCGAGATCGTCGATACCGGCGAGGATTCGGATACCGGACGCCGCATCTATAATTGCCGCCACCTGATCGACGGCCCGTTCATCGCGACCTATGGCGACGGGCTGTGCGACGTCCCGCTCGACGATCTGGTCGCCTTTCACCACGGGCATGACGCGCGGCTGACGATCACCTCGGTGCCGATGTATTCGCAATATGGCGTGATGAGCGTCGCCGACGATGGCGCGATCAGCAAATTCGTCGAAAAGCCGCTGATCGAGGATTATTGGATCAATGCGGGCTTCATGGTGATGGACCCGTCGATCTTCGACGACTGGAACGGCGAGAATCTCGAGCGCGATATCATCCCGCCGCTGATCGGGCGGCACGATGCTTATACCTATCGTCACGCCGGCTTCTTCAAGTCGTTCGATTTCTACAAGGACGTGGTCGAGATGGACGAGGTGATCGCCAGCGGCGGCCCCTTGCCCTGGGTGGTCGCGCCGGTGCTGCGGGAGCAAGCGGCATGAGCTTCTGGAAAGGTAAGACCTGCCTGGTCACCGGCGCCACCGGCTTCCTCGGCGGCTCGCTCGTCGCGCGGCTGCTCGATGAAGGCGCCGAGGTCGTTGCGCTGGTGCGCGATATGGTGCCGCAATCGCGCTTCCACGCCGGCGATCTCGCCGCGCGCGCCAAGGTGGTGCGCGGCCAGCTCGAGGATTATGAGCTGATCGAGCGCGCGATCAACGAATATGCCGTCGACACGGTATTCCACCTCGCCGCGCAGGCGATCGTCGGGGTCGCCAACCGCAATCCGATGTCGACCTTCGAATCCAATATCAAAGGCACCTGGGTGCTGCTCGAGGCGTGCCGCCGCGTGCCGACGATCGAGCGCGTGATCGTCGCCTCGTCCGACAAGGCCTATGGCGACCACGACATGCTGCCCTATCAGGAGGATTTCGCGCTGCAGGGGCGGCATCCCTATGACGTGTCGAAGAGCTGCGCCGATCTGATCGCGCTTTCCTATGCCACGACCTACAAGCTGCCGGTGTCGATCACGCGCTGCGGCAATCTGTTCGGGCCGGGCGATCTCAACGTGAACCGCATCGTGCCGGGGACGTGCCTGTCGATCGTCGACGGCGAACGCCCGGTGATCCGCTCGGACGGCTCGCCGGTGCGCGACTATGTGTTCGTCGAGGATATCGTCTCGGGCTATCTCAAGCTCGGCGAGCATATGGGCGACGACGCGGTGGTCGGGCGCGCGTTCAACTTCGGCACCGGCGATCCGGTCAGCGCGCTCGATCTGGTGCGCCGCATCCTCGCCGGGAGCGCGCGCGCCGATCTCGAACCGATCGTGCTCAACAATGCGCACGGCGAGATCCAGGCGCAATATCTCTCCTCCGCGCTGGCCGCCGACAAGCTCGGCTGGACGCCCGCGGCGGGGCTCGACGAGCGGCTGACGCAGACCTTCGACTGGTATCGGGAGAATCGGCATTTCTTCTGAGCGGATCTTCGTCGGCATCCCGACCTTCAACCGGCCCGATTTCGTCCGCGAAACGGTGGCGAGCCTGCGCGCGCAGACCTTCGGCTATTTCCGCGCGATCGTCAGCGACAATCGCTCGCCGGACGGGGCGGGCGACACCGTGCGCGCCTATGTCGAGGCGCTCGGCGACCGTCGCATCGGCTTCGTGGAGCAGCCGGAAAACGGCGGCGAATATGGCCAGGGGCGCTATTTGTTCGGCGCCGCGGGCGATGCCGATTATTTCTGCATCCTCCACGACGACGATGTGCTGGCGCCTTCCTATCTGCAGCGCGCAGTGGCCGCGCTGGACGCCGCGCCCGATGTCGCGCTGTTCGTCGCCAACCCCTGGGTGATGGATGAGGCCGGAACGCGGCTGACGCTGGAAACCTATGGCTATCAGCGCGATCACGGGCGCAGCCGGCGCGAAGGCGGGCGCTTCCCGGTGCTCGAGACGCATATGGCGAGCGGGTTCACGCCGATCTCGGGCACCGTGTTCCGCACTGCGTGGCTGCGCCGCTCGGGGTTCGTCGATCAGGATTGCCACGGAAATTTCCCGTTCGAACTCAACGTCATGACCCGCCTGGGCGATATCGGCGCGACCGGCTGGTACGAGCCCGATCTGCTGCTCGGGGTGCGCTATCATGCCGGGTCGCTGCGCAATATGCTCGGGCTGATGCGCAATCCGGCGGTGGTCGGCACGATGCTGCGCATCCTCGAACGCCGGCAGTATAGCGGTGCGCCCGAGCGACGGCGGCGCAAGATCGTCTCCCGATTGTACCGCGCGCAGGCCGATATCGCGCTCGCCGGCGGCGACCGGGACGAGGCGCGTGCCAAGCTGCGCGCCGCCTGCGCCGCCAATCCGCTGTCGCCGCGGGCCTGGGGGCGGCGGCTCGGCGTGGCGATGGGGGCAGGGGCATGAGGGCGGCGGTCGCGACATTCCTGCTGCTGCTCGCCGGCTGCGCGGGGAGCCTCAACGAAACCCGCACGATCCCTGCCGCGCCCGACGTGCTGACGTCGATCGGCCGCTATCGCCAGGCCTATGTCCTGGCGCCGGGCGATGTGATCGAGGTGCTGGTCGATCATATGCCCGAGGTGTCGCGTACCGTGACGGTGCGACCCGACGGGATGGTGAGCCTCCCCAAGGCCGGCGACCTGCGCGTCGCGGGCCTCATGCCGCAGGAGGCGGCGGGGCTGGTGCGGCGCGAGTTGCTGCGCCGGATCATCGATCCCGAGGTGACGATCACCGTCACCAACCCGCGCGAGGAAAAGGTATTCGTCGCGGGCGAGGTGGGACACCCCGGCGCGCTTCCGCTGCGCGACGTGCCGACCGCGGCGCAGGCATTGATTCAGGCCGGGGATATCGGGCGGTCGGGCAAGCTTTCCAACGTGGCGCTGATCCGGCTCGAACCGTCGGGCTATCTCACCGCGCATATCCTGCAATCGCAGGCACGCGGGAAGGCGGGGCTGCTGCTGACGCTCCAGAATGTGCCGCTCCAGCCCGGCGACCTGCTGATCGTCCAGGAAACCGCCAGCTCGCAATTCGCGCGGGTGATCCAGGACTATCTCAATGCGCCGCTCGGCGGGCTCAATCAGGTGCTGATGCCCTACGCCCAGCTCAGGGTGCTGCAGGAGATCAGCAAATGACCGACGCCTCCCCCCTGCTGCCGGCGCCGGAGGCGGTGGCGCATCGCCCCGAGGCGGATACATTCGATTTCCGCCGGGCGGGGCAGGCGCTGATGCTGGCGGTCGCCGGGCATCGGCGGCTGATCCTTGTCGTCACCGGGCTGACGCTCGTGCTGGTGACGCTCTATATCGCGCTCTGGCCGCCGATCTATACCGCCTCGGTGACGCTGTCGGCGGGGGCCGAGGACGATCGGCAGCGCGAAAATTTCTATGACGGATGGGCGGTGTTCCGGCGCAACGCGCTGAAGGACGAAGTGGTGATGGCGACGTCCGGCCCGGTGCTGCATCAGGTGATCGGCGAGCTGAAGCTCGACTATCGCGACGTCTATCACCCGCCGCTGCGCTATCTCACCTATCTGTGGACGCAATCCTGGCCGGGCGAGGCGTGGCGCTGGACCAAGGAGCGGATCTTTCCCCGGCCGCAATCGCGCTACATCCTCTCGCCGCAGCAGCAGGAGGAAGCGCGCACGCTCGACGATTTCCGCACCGGGGTATCGCTCCAGCCGCTCAACGACACCAATATCGGCGTCCTGCACGTCCGCGGGCCTTCGCCGCGCGTCGCGGAGATCGCCGACAAGGTCGCGGAAACCTATCTCGCGCAGCGTCGCCAGCGCTTCGCGCGCGAGGCGCGTCAGGCGTATGACGCGCTCGAGGTGGAGGCCGATAAGACACGGCGCAATCTGCTCACGCTCGAACAGCAGATGGAGCGTTATTATACCCAGAACGACATGCTGTTGATGTTCGAGAAGGACAAGGTAGAGGTCAGCCAATATCTCGGCATGCAAGGCGAGCTCGACGCGCGGCGCACCGCGATCGCACAGACCCAGCGCGAGTTGATGGCCGTATCGGGGCAATTGGCACGCGAGGCGCGTGAAGTCGTCGCCGCGCGGACATTGGGGGACAATCCCGTCCTCGCGACGATGCGCCAGGATCTCGCCAAGCTGAAACTGTCGCGCGACAATATGCTGATCCGCTATCGCCCGGATTCGCCGGAGGTGGCCGATCTCAACGCGCAGATCGCGGTGCTGGAAAAGCAGATGGCAGGTCAGGCGGCGCGCAGCGTTCAGCAGACCAGCATCGCCCGCAATACCGGCTATGAGACATTGGCGGCGCGCAAGGCCGCGCTCGAATCCAAGCTCGCGGGCGATCGCGGCGCGTTGATCAGCCTGTCGGCCGATGTCGCCGCGCGGCGGCAGGAGGTCGATCGCATTCCGCAGAAGATGAAGGAAAGCCACGATCTCGGCCGCGCGCATGATGCGCTGGAAAAGACCTATCTGGCGTTGCAGGAGAAACTGACGACCGCGGCGGTGACCGCGGCGACCGCCGAATCCGCGCCCTCGTCGATCCAGATCGTCGAACATGCCGCGCTGCCCGACAAGCCCGACTGGCCGTCGACCAAGCTGCTGCTGATCGGCGGGCTGATCGCCGGGCTGGGCGCGGGGGTGGCGAGCGCGCTGGTGCTCGATGTCGCGCGCGATCGCGTCAACCGGTTTCGCCTGAGCGCGCCCGACGCGCCCTTTCCGCTTCTCGCGACCGTCGCGCAGGACCCGTCCTTCGCGCGGGGATTGTATCGGGGATGAAGGAGCCGAGCGGCATGAAATATCAGATCCTCAGCGCGACGCGCGCGCTCGGTTTGTTGCCCGTGTTCGACCGCGTCTCCTATCTGCGCCGGACCGCGGGGAAAGCGCGCGACAATCGCGCGTTCCGCGCCGCGCATCCCGATTTCGCGGTGCCGCCCGCCGATCTCGCCTTCGATGCTTACAACAAGGTCGACTGGGCGGAGTATCACGATATCGGGCACGAACATGCCCGGGTGTTCGCGGACCTAGTGCGCCGGCACGTTCCGGCGTCGTCGCGGCTCAGTATATTGGAATGGGGTTGCGGGCCGGGGCGGCTCATCCGGCATCTGCCCGATCTGCTCGCCGATCGCGCGCCGCGGCTCACCGGCACCGATTACAATCCGGCGACGATCGCGTGGTGCGCGGTGAACCTGCCCGGGATCGATTTCGCGCTGAACGAGCTCGCGCCGCCCTTGCCCTTTCCCGACGGGACGTTCGACGCGATCTATAATTTCTCGGTCTTCACGCATCTTTCCGCCGACATGCACGAGGCCTGGGCGATGGAATTGCGGCGCGTGCTGCGGCCCGGCGGCCTGTTGATCGCGACGACCCACGGCGATCACTATCGCTATCTGCTGGCGCAGCGCGCCGAGCGCGAGGCTTATGATCGCGGCGAGATCGTCACCCAGGCGCAATATCAGGAGGGGAAGAAATGGTATTTCGCGGTCCACCCGCCTGCCTATGTGCGGAACAGGCTGCTCGCGCGGTTCGAACGGGTCGAGCAGGTACAGCCCGGCGCGACCGCCGATATGACGCAGGACGTGTGGATCGGGTTCAAGCCGCATGAGTGATGCATCCGCCCCGTTGCGCATCGCGCTGATCGGCGACCGCGGAATTCCGGCGCGCTACAGTGGGTTCAGTACCTTGGTCGAGGAGCTGGCGGTCGGGCTGGTGCGCGATCACGGCATGGACGTGACGGTCTATTGCCGCAACCAATATTATGATTCGCGCCCGCCGCACTATAAAGGCGTCAATTGTCGGTATCTGCCCGCGCCCGGAGGCAAGAGTTTCGAAAGCATCGTCCACAGCAATATGGCGATCCTCGACGCCTGCGCGCGGCGCTTCGATCTCGCCTTCGTGGTCGATCCGGGGAACGGGCCGTTCATCCTCCCGCTGAAGGCGATGCGCGTCCCCGTCGTCATCCACACCGACGGGCTCGGCTGGCAAAGGCGCAAATGGAGCCCGCTCCAACAGCGTTATTATCAATGGTCGGAGAAGGCGAGTGCCAGACTAGCCGACTGGCTCGTCACCGATTCGCGCGCGATGCAGCGCTATTACGCCCAAGAATATGACGCGCCGTCGACCTATATTCCCTATTCCGGCAAGGTCGGGGACGAGCCGGACGCGGCTGCACTGGAACGCTTCGGGGTTACACCCGGCGATTATTATCTGGTGGTGGCGCGGATGGAGCCGGAAAATAACGTCGATCTTATCATTCGCGAATATCGTGCGGCCGGGGTCACGCGGCCACTGATCGTCGTCGGCAGCGTTCCTTATGAGAGCGATTATGCGCGGGCGATCGCGCTGGAGGATGATGGTCAGGTGCGTTGCGTCGGCGGGGTGTTCGAGTCAACAGCGCTCAACGCGCTCTACCGGCATTGCGCGCTCTATCTCCACGGGCATGAGGTCGGCGGTACCAATCCCAGTCTGCTCCGCGCGATGCATTGGGGCGCGCCGTGCCTGCCGATCAACGTCGTGTTCCATCGCGAGGTGGTGGGGGACGACAATCCCTATTTCGACAAGGCCCCCGGCCATCTTGCCGCGTTGCTGCGCGCGCTTGACGGCGACGTGGATCGCCGCGCGGCATTGGGGCGGGCGGCGCAGGCGCGCGCCGCCGCGGTGTTTCGCTGGGATGCGGTGGTCGACGGTTATGCGACATTGTTCCGGCATGTCGTCGCGCAGCGCCGCACCGGGCGGCAGGCGGCGCCGGAAAAGGTGGGCGAAACCTATCGTCCTGAACTGTTCGTTTGAAGATCCTCCACGTCTTCAACCGGCATCGCGGCGGGGGCGGATCGGACAATGCCTGGGATGCGACGATCGCTCTGTCGCGCCGCCGGGGGCTGGAGATCACGACATTCGAGCGCGACAGCCGTGCGCTGCCGCCGGGTCTGGCGGGGAAGGTATCGGCCTTTGCCAACGGCCTTTACGGCGCGGCCGCGCTGCGGGATTTTCGCCGGCGGCTACGCGACGCGCGGCCCGATATCGTCCACACCCACGAACTCTATCCGCTGATCACGCCCTGGGTGCTCGAACTCTGCGCGGATGCCGGGGTGCCGGTGGTGCATAGCTGTTACGATTTCCGCATCACCTGCCCGGTCGCGACGCATTATGACGGCGCGGCGGTCTGCACGCGTTGTGCGGATTCGGGCGCGCATCAGGCGGTGGTGCGCAATTGCCGCGGGAACCGCGCGGAAAGCGCTGCCTTCGCGCTGCGCCACGCAGTGGCGGGCTGGCGCGGTCTTTACCAGCGGCATGTCGCGCAATTCATCGTCCTCACCGATTTCAGCCGCCGCTGGCTGATCGAGCGCGCGGGGATCGCGCCTGAGCGGATCACCGTCAACGAATGCGCGATTCCCGCCGCGCCCGCGCCGGTCGATCCGATGGGCGGCGGCTATATCGGCTATGCCGGGCGCTTCGTGCCCGAGAAAGGGATCGACACCTTGCGCGATGCGGCGCGGATCAGCGGATTGCCGGTGCGGCTCGCCGGCCCCGCGGGAAGCGATCGCCGCCATGTCGACGGCGCGGACATTGCCGTCACCCTCACCGCGAATGCCGAGCAATTGGCGGCTTTCTATCGCGGCGCGCGCTTCTTGGTGGTGCCGAGCCTGTGGTTCGAGACCTTCGCGATCGTCGCCGCGGAAGCGATGGCGCATGGCATCCCGGTGATCGCGGCGCGGATCGGCGCGCTGCGCGACACGGTGCGTGAAGGCGAGACCGGGCTCCATTTCACCCCGGGGGATCCGGTCGACCTTGCCGCGACGATGCGCCGGCTGTGGGACGATCCTGCGCTGTGCCGCCGCCTCGGCCGCGCGGCGCATCGAGACGTGCAACATCGGTTCAGCGAAGACGCGCATTTCACGCGCCTGATTGAGGCCTATCGACGCGCGGCGGCATAGCGAGCCGCGACGCGACCGCCGCGGCTCCCTGTTTTCGGCTATTGGTCGCGCTTCCACCCGAAGGCCGAGAGCATGATGTCGAACAGCCGGGTGTTGGGGAAGAAGCCGTGCACCTTGTCCGCGCCGGGGCCCGATGCGGCGACGATCACCTCCTCGCCGGTGTGCCCGTCCTGGACGCTGATCACGTCGTTGGTCGCGTTGGTGACGCCGGGCTTCGCCGCTGCGGCATCATATTGCGCGGCCAGCGGCGTGCCGCGCTCGCCACCGCCGGTGCGCAGCCCGAAGCTGTGATCGGCGGTGAACAGGATCAGCGTGTCCTTGCCTGCGATCTGGCTGACCCGCCGGATCATCTCGTCCATCTCGACGACGTGGCGCAGCCCCTTCTTCGGATCGTCGGTATGCATGTCCCATTCGACCATCAGGAAATAGCCCTTGGGATTGCGGGCGAGCTGCGCGATCGTCGCCTCCACCGTCGGGATCGGCGCGAAATCCGTGTCACGCAGCACCGCCGCGCGGCGCGCATCGCGCACGATCGCCGGATCGTCGCCGAAGCGGTAGCCCGATGCCGCAAAGGCCTGTTCGGGCGTGGTCTGCCGCGCCGCGAGCGAGGCGACGGCATCGGCGCGGCCCTTGCCGACCAGGATGTCGACGCCGTCGCCGAAGCGCGGCGCGAGCATCTGGCGGAAGATCTCGTCCTTGTCCTTGCGCGCGCCGACATGCGCGAAGCACGCCGCCGGGGTGGCGTCCCAGATCGCCATATTGGTGATCACGCCGGTCGAAAGCCCGCGCTGTTCGGCATATTCGAGCAGCGTCTTGACCGGGGCCACTGCGCCGTTCTGACCGGTGGGGACGGCCGAAACCATCGAATTGTTGGTCTTGTGGCCGGTCATGATCGCGGTCATCCCCGCGCCCGAATCGGTCACCCAGCGGTTGAGCGACGAGGTGTCCGACAGCCCGATATGCGGCATCGAATGGATGAACAGCGATTGCGGCCGGTCATGCGCGAGGATCCCGCCGGCGTTGAGCGTCGGCAGCCCGCCCGCGTCGCCGAGGAACAGGATGACGTTGCGCGCTTCCTGCGCGACGGCGCTCCCCGCTGTGGCCGAAAGCAGCACGGCGACGGCGCCCGCCAGCGCGCGGCGGGTCTTGGAGATATGGGTCATTCGGTGGCTCCTTGCTGATGAGATGACGAGGGCGGCAGAAGCGAGAGGATCAGGCGCGCACGCAGCCCCGGCCGATTGTCCTCGAGCGCAAGCCGTCCGCCGTGGAGCGAGGCGACGGCGCTGGCGAGGCTGAGGCCGAGCCCGGTGCCCGGGGTGTTGCGCGCGCGATCGAGCCGGCCGAATTTGCGGATCGCCTCGGTCCGACGTGCGGCGGGGATGCCGCCCGCGCGATCGGCGACGCAGATATGCACCTCGCCGTCGACCGCCTCGGCCTCGAGCGCGATCGCGCCGCCTGCCGCGCCATATTTGAGCGCATTGTCGATCAGGTTCGCCACCGCGCGCGCGACCAGCGCGCGATTGCCGTGGAACTCGAGCCGCGGCGGGCAGGCGACGGTGATCTCGACCCCGTTTGTGCGGGCGAGCGGCTGGTAGATCTCGCCGAGATCGCCGAGCACCGCGGCAAGGTCGAAGCGTTCGAACGTGCCGCGCCCGACGCCGGCCTCCGCGCGGCTGATCTCCAGCGCGCTTTCGAGCATGTGCAGCACGATGCCGACTTCCAGCGCGATCGCGTCGAACCGCGCGCGGGATTCGGGGGCGGGCGATTCCGCCAGCGCCTCGCTCACCTGGATATGGATGCGCGTGAGCGGGGAGCGCAGATCGTGCGCCAGCGCGTCGGTCAGCGTGCGATGTTCTTCCACCAGCGTTTCGATCCGGTCGAGCATCGCGTTGAGTGAGGTCTTGAGGCGGTCGACCGGGTCACCGCTGCCGTCAGTATCGGCGCGGCGCGCGAGATCGCCCGCGCCGACCTGCTGGCCGATCCCGGCGATCGCCGCGACCATGCGGTTCATCTCGCGGACGATCGCGACGCTGCCCAAGAGGCCGACCGGGACCGCCAGTGCAAAGGCGGCGAACAGCGCGAGCAGCAGCGCCCCCTCCATCCGCGCGCGATTGTCGAGCAGCCCGCCGAGCAGCAGCCGGTGCCCGGAGGGATAGCGGACCGTCTTGACGAGGAATTTATCGGGCGCGCCGCCGCTGTCGCGGGTCAGCGCGAACGGGGTCCAGTCGATCGGCGCGGCGAGCCCGGCGGGCCAGCGTGCGATATTGCCGGCGAGCTTGCGGCTTTCGGGATCGACCAGCAGGATCGCGGTCCGGTCGCGATGCGCGCGTGCGGCGCGGCTCTCGACCTCGTGCCTCAGTTGGGCGATGCCGCCGCGCGCATATTGCTTTTCGAGATTGCTCTGCCGGAATTCGAGCGGGCGGGTGAAATCGGCGATGATGATGCGGTCGACCTGGAAATAGACGTAGAGCAGGATCGGCAGGATACAGGCGAGGTTGAGCACGAGGTGCAGCGCGAGGAAGCGCCCGCTGGTCGAGCGCCACGCGGGCAATCGGCGCCGCGCGGGGCTCATGCCGGCGCGCCCAGTCGATAGCCGGCGCCGCGCACGGTACGCAGCAGCGGGGTGAGCCCCGGCCGGTCGATCTCCTTGCGCAAATTGCTGACATAGACGTCGATCACGTTGGTGCCGGGATCGAAATCGTAATTCCATACCTTCTGGAGGATCATCGAGCGGGTGACGACCTGCCCCTGGTTGCGCATCAGGAATTCGAGGAGCTGGATCGCGCGCGGCTGGAGCTGGAGCAGCTGCCCGGCGCGTTCGGCGCGTGAGGTGAGGAGATCGAGCGTCAGGTCCGCGCAGGCGAGCCGGGTGACCACCGCGGGCGCGGCGGCGCGGCGGCGGTGGAGCACCTCCAGCCGGGCGAGCAGTTCGGTCATCGCAAAGGGCTTGACCAGATAATCGTCCGATCCGGCGCGGAGCCCCCGCACGCGCTCGTCGGTCGAACCGATCGCGGAGAGGATGATGACCGGCGTGTCGCAATCGCGCGCGCGCAGCGTTTCGAGCAGGCTGAGGCCGTCGAGTCCGGGCAGCATGCGATCGAGCACGATGCCGTCGAGATCGTCCTGCTGCGCGAGCTCCAGCCCGCGCACGCCGTCCGCGGCGCGGCGGACGTTATAGCCCTCCTGTTCGAGGCCCGAGGTGAGGAAGTTGGCCGTGGCCGGGTCGTCCTCCACGACAAGAATGGTCCTGCTCATGCCGCTCCGGTTCGCGTTCGGGAGGCGCCGCCAGGCGCCTCCCCGTTTCATCTTCAGAAGTTGAGGCGCACCCCGGCGAGGTAGCGGCGGCCGAACAGCTCATGCTCGATCGGGCGCGAATAGCTCCCCTGATAACGGATGCCGGCCTCGTTGGTGAGGTTGTTGGCGTCGAGATAGAGCTGGATATTGTCGTTGATCGAATAGCGTAGCGACAGATCGAGGCGCGCGACATTGGCCCAATAAGTGTCGCCGATAATATCGCCGCTGCCGATCGCGTCGAGATACGCCTTTTGCCACTGATAGCTGACGCGGGCCGAGAAGCCGTAACGCTCGTAATAGCCCGAGATATTGTAGATCAGCGGCGAGGCGCCGGGCAGATCGGTGGTGCGGCCGTCGGGTGTCGTCGCCTTCGAGTCGTTGAGCGTCAGATTGGTCTGGATGCCGAAGCCCTGCGCCCAATCGGGCAGCCCGGCCGAGCGTGCCAGCCCTTCGAGCGGCTGCGAGAAAGCGAATTCGATGCCCTTGATATGGCCGCCCCCGCCGTTGGCGATCGTCGAATAGCGATAATCCGACCGATCGATGCCGCCCGAGTTGAGCACGTCCGACCCGAATTGCGTCAGCTCGACATCGTAGAGGATGTCCTTGAGATCCTTGTAATAACCGCCGACCGAGAAGAAGCCGCGCGAGGGCATGTACCATTCGAAATAGAGGTCGACGCCCTTGGCGCGCTCGGGCTTCGCCTTGGGATTGCCGCCCGAGACGATCTGATCGGTGTCGTTGTAGGAGAAATTGGGTCGCATCTGATCGTAATCGGGCCGCGCCGCGCCGGTATTGCCCGAAAGACGCAGCTTCATATTGCGATTGATGTCCCAATTGACGTGGATGCTGGGATAGACCGAGACGAAGCTGTTCGAGACGACGGTCGGCATCCACCCGCTATTGGTCATCGACAAAGCAGAGCCGGTGTTCTTGATGCGCTCGATGCGGGCGCCGTAGACGATATTGCCCCAGTCGAAATAGGTCGTGCCCATCGCATAGCCGGCGATGACTTCCTCGGTGACGCGATAGTCGTTCTTCTGGCTGGTATCCTTCTGGATCTGTGCCGCGCCGGCCGCGACATATTTGTCGAACAGCGCGGTGCCGAGCTCGCTGGAGAAATATTTGAACCCATAGCCGAGCGGCAGCTTGCCCTTATAGGGCGTGTCGATGCTGATATCCCCCTGGGTGGGGCTGGCGAGCCCGGCGGCGGCGAGCGTCGCGGGGGTCACTTCCAGCACGGTGCGGCGCGAGGTCTTGGTGCGCTTGTCATATTCGCCGCCGAACTGGAAGACGGTATTGGCGCCGAACAGTTCGAGGCTGTGCTCGATATCGAGCTTGCCGGTATAGGCATTGGTGCGATCGAGCTGGCGGTTGCGGGTCATCGACAGGAATTGCAGCTCGGTCGGCGAAATATAGGGCCGCGCCGCGCCCGCGCTATAGGTGCCGTTCGCGTTGCGCACCGTGTTGAACAACTGCACCTTCGACAGGTTCGGATCGGTGAAGTCGTAGACGAGGGTGGGACGCTTGGTGAAATCGGTGGGGCTGCTCCACGAGGATTGGAACGGCGGCTTGCTGCGATCGTCGGCGCGGGTGTAGTTCAGCCGCCACTTGATCTTCCATGTATCCATTTCGTGCTCGCCGGCGAGCGTATTGGTGAAGATGCTCTGGCGCGAGGAATTGGAGTTCAGCGTGCTCTCGATCTCGGCGCCGTAGAGCGTGCCGCGCATCGGGGTGTTGCCGGTGCGGATATCGGCATAGCCGGTGGTGGTGCCGACCTTGCTGCTGCTCGTCTTCTTGGCGTCCTGATCGAGATCGAAGACCCAGGCGTTGCGCAATTCGTCGTCGCGGAACTGGCTGTAGATCGAGGAGAAGAACACCTTGTTGTCGCTGTCGGGGCGCCATTCGACACGCCCGGAGAAGGAGGTGTTGCTGCGCTTCAGGCGATAGAGCTTGTTCTGCGTCTTGGCGTTCCAGATCCGGTTCTGGCCGCCGGGCTCCTGATCCTCGGGCGCGATTTCCCACGAATTCTCGAAATTGTCGGTCACCATGTCGCGCTCGTAGCGCGAGCCGCCGACCAGCACGCCGATCGTGTCGTTGGCGAAGCGGCCGGACAGGAAGCCGCTGACATTATATTGCTTGCCCTGGCCCAGATCGTTGTAGCCATAGCCCCCGTCGAGCGAGGCCTTGAGGCCGGGATAGTCGAACGGGCTGCGGGTGACGATGTTGATATTGCCGGCGACGGTCTCGCCCGGCATGTCGGCGGTCACCGCCTTGCGGATCACGGTCTGGCTGGCGATCGACGACGGGATCGTGTCAAAGCGCGTCTCGCGGCCGGCGGGGCTGATCACATTGACCCCGTCGAACGCCATCGTCGTCCAGCTCGCCGGCGAACCGCGCAGGCTGATATAGCGCTCCTGCCCCTGATCGCGGCCGACGCTGACCCCCGGCAGGCGGCTGACCGCGGCGGCGATATTCTGGTCGGGGAAGCGCCCCGCGCTGTCGGCGGCGATCACGTCGACCAGCGAGGTGGAGGCGCGCTTGAGCTGCAGCGCGGCCTCTTCGGATTCGGCGATCGGGCGGCTGCGGCTCACGACGATGTCGCCCGCCGTATCGGTCGTCCTGGGCTTGAGCGCCACCTTGACCTCGGCGGCGGCGCTGGTGCCGACCTCGACCGTTTCATGGCCGGTCTCGAAGCCGATATAGCTTATGCTCAATTGCTGGGTGCCCGCCGGCACGCGCTGCAGCGTGAAGCGGCCGTCGCTGTCGGTGACGCCGACGATATCCGATCCCTCGACGCGCACCTCGGCGCCGTGCAGGAAATCGCCCGATGCATTCACCACCACGCCGGATACGCGGCCCTCGGCGCGCGGGCCGGCTTCGGATTGCGCATATCCCGGCGCCGGGGCGAGCGAAACGCTCGATACGGCGACGGCGATCAGCGCGGCGCGGAGCCGCAGACGGTTCTTGGGATTGTTCAGGAAAACAGGCACGGCAAATAACCCCCGGTTTTCGCAATTCGATGAATTGCGTGTTTTCAGAAAATCCTCCGATGTGCGGGAAACTATTCTTGAAGTCGTGTTGAAGTTACGGGTTTGCCCCGTGTGTCAAAACATCTTCTACAGAGTCACCGACGCGCGCCATCGTTGTGGATCGTCGGGACGGGCACTAGGCGGGCGTATTTACGCTTCTGTGACATCGCGAAAAATTAGGGAAATTTAAGATTTGCCCGCCTAGCCGGCGCATTCCGCCGATTTCGCCCGGATCGCGCGCGTGACGGCCGGCGCCTGCTGTCACCGATCGGTCACACCCGCGGCATACCCCGCAATCTGCATCCAACGGAATCCGCCCATGAAGAACCCTATGCCGCGCCTCCGCCTCCTCGGTGTTCTGCTCGCTGTTCTTTCCGCCCCGGCGCTTGCCGCGCCCGCGCCCGGCAAGACGGAGGTGACGGTGGAACGCGTCGTCATGCTGATGCGCCACGGCGTGCGCCCGTCGACCAAATTCCCGGCGACGCCCGCCGGCACGACCAAGGAGGCGTGGCCGGGCTGGTCCACCCCCGCGGGTGATCTGACCGCGCACGGCGCAGAAGGGGTGAAGCGTCTCGCTGCTTATGATCGCATGCTGTTCGCCGAGCAGGGTCTGCTCCCCGCCACGGGCTGCGCGGCGCCGGGCACGATCGCGGCCTGGTCGAGCGGCAGTTCGCGCGCGATCAAGACCGGTTCAGCCTTTCTCGAAACGTTGCAGCCCGGGTGCAAGGTCGTGCTCGATCACCCGGCTGACGAGGATGCCGAAGACCAGTTCCACCCGACATCGGCGGTCGACGGCGACCGCGCATTGGCGGCAGCGCAGGCGCAACTTCCGCCGGGCGGCCTGGAGCACGTCGTCGCCGAGCGACGGGCCGATTTCGCGACGCTCGAGCGGATCGTCGGCGTGCCGGTCGACACCGCGTCCTCGCTCAAGGCCATCCCCGGCGACAATCCGGATATCAAGGGCGGGCTCTCGTTCGGATCGACCGCCGGGCAGACGATCCTGCTCCAATATCTCGAAGGCATGCCGATGCGCGAGGTCGGCTGGGGCCGGGCGAGCAAGGCGGATATCCAGGCCGTGCTGCGCTTCCACCCGACCAAGTTTCAATATGAAGTCCGGCCGCCCTATGTCGCGCAGCGCGTCGCCGCGCCGCTCGTCAGACGGATCGTCGATGCCTTGTCCGGCGACGGGCCGCGCGTGACATTGCTGTTCGGCCACGATGGCAATCTTGCCGCGCTCGGCGGCTTTTACGACATGCACTGGACGATGGCCGATTATCCGCGCGACGATATCGCCCCCGGCGGCGCGATCGGGTTCGAGCTGGTCCGCGACGCGGCGGGGCGTCGCTACGTCCGCGCGTTCCAGCAGGCGCAGTCGATGGACCAGCTCAGGCAGCTTACCCCGCTGACCCGCGCCGCGCCGCCGAGCCGAAGCTATCTGACGATTCCCGGCTGCGGATCGGATGTGATGCGCTGCGATCTGGCGACGTTCGAAAGGCTCACGCGCGATCGGCTCGCGCGCCCGGCGGACTGACGCGGGCGGCGCGTCAGCGCTCGCGTTTCCAGATCGTCACCGTGCCCGCATCGCCGTCCACCCGCACCCGGTCTCCGCTCTCGATCAGCGTGAAGGGATCGCGATCGAGATCGACGACCGACGGCACCCGCATCACGACGCAGCCCAGCGCGACCTTGGTGGTCATCGTGGTGAAAACCATCGCCAGCGGCGCGGTGCCCGCCAGCCGCGCGGTGTGGAACACCCCCGACCAGCCCGATGAGCCCTTCGCGCCGGGGAAGACCAGCACCTTGCCGGCGAAGCTCGTCCCCTTCAGCTCGTGGCGGCTCTCGATCACGGTGCCGGTCATCGCATTGACGCCGCCCCAGCCCGAGATCGTCTCGCGCGTCACCAAAGTCTCGCCCTCGGCCACCCCGCCGACGACGCCGCGCCCGTGGAGGACGATCGGGCGCAATTCGGTTTCGATGTCGCTCATGCCACGAGCCTCCCGTTCCACTTGCCGGTGCAGGCCGCGTCGATGCAGTCGGCGGTCGTGCCATACCACCCCTCGATCCCCATGATCGCGGGCAGATAATGAACCTGTTTGGCGCTATCGAGCGCGGCGACGCGCGTGCCGGGGGGCACCGCCTGGCTGATCGACGAGCAGGTATCGGTCATCAGCTTGGCGCCTGCTGCAGAGAGGATCCGGGTATAGCCGCTGGCGTCGGCGGTCGCCTTCACCGCGCGCGAGGTGAAGATCCACAATTCGCTATTGGCCGAAACCCGGCGCCCCTCGATCAGCCGTGCGGCCTCGGCGATCTGCTCGACCGAATAATGCGGGCAGCCGAGCATGACGAAATCGACATCGGTGTTGCTCCCCACCGCGTTGAGCTGTTCATAGGTCCGCGCCCGCGCCGCTTTGTCGTAGACGAAGACCTCGCCGTGCGCCGCGCCGCCGAACGCCGCCTCGATCGTCGGGGCTTCGGGGGTGATGCCGACCATATGATACATTTCGACGCCGCCGGACGAGGCGGCCGCCGCGCCGAAATGCTTGTGGCGGATCAGGCTGGGCGCGCCGATCGCGCCGTCGAGTACCGGGATCGTATCCTGCACCGCATCGCCGGTGAAATAGCCGAGCATCCCCCAGTCGAAGATATCGTCGACCGGCACCTCGACCCGCACGCGGTTCTGCCCGCGGCGGTATTCGTCGCGGTGGAAGCCCCAATCGGGGATGCGTTTGGCGAGCATCGCCGCGCTGGTCGATTCGCGTCCCTCGCAATTGGTGCGCCCGCCGATCACCGAATTGCAGAAGACCACCGCGGAGCTTTCCATCCATGCGCAATGCTCGCCCATCACCGGCACGTTGCCGGCGAGATAGGGGGTGCAGGTCTTGAGCACCTGGATGCCGTGCGCGGCGACCTGGCCCTCGTCGTAGACGAAATTGTCGTGCTGCGCCTCGGTCATCCCCTGATCGCGCCACAGCGACGGGTCCATCCCGCCCTGCAGGTGACAGGAAAAAGCGTTCATCCGCGGCACGTCGACCACCTCGTCGGAATCGAGATCGAAACGCGAGAAGATCGCGCGATAATCGCCGCCGTCCGCGCGATAATAATTCTTGAGCCACGGCGTCGACGAGCCGGGGACGCCGGCGACATTGTTGGTCTCGACGAAACGCTCGGCGCCGAGCGCGTCGGCATAGCGGATCAACAGGTCCATCGCCTTGGCGACCGCCGCGCCCTCCGCGCCGTCGGCCATCGCTCGTTCCGCCTCGGTCAGCGCGACCATCTTTCTCTCCTTAAGGTAGAATGCTACTTATATCGACAGAGAAGGGGGTTTGCCAGCACGGTTCAGCGCAACTGATCGAGCCGGCGCAGGATCTGGTTGAGCACCTTGAGCGCGATCTGGAGATCGTCGGGGTCGACGCCGTCCAGCACCTCGCTGCGGAGTTTGTTGGTCACCTTCATGATCTCGCCGATCACCGCGGTGCCCGCGGGGGTGATGCGATTGGTCGTCACCCGCGCATCGGTTTCCGACTGGCGGCGCTCGATCAGCCCGTCGCGCGCAAGCAGATCGAGCATCCGCACCATCGTCGGCCCTTCGACCGAGATCAGCCGGGCCATCTCGCCCTGCGTCATATCGCGCTCGGCGAAGGCGACGAGGAACAGGGTTTCCCAGCGCGCCATCGTCTGCTTGAGCGGCTTGACGCGATCGTTGGCGACCTTGCGCCAGCGCCGCGCGGCGGTGACGATCGCGCGGGTCATGCGGAAATAATCGTAGTCGCCCGCTTCCTCGGGGAAATGTGTGCGATAGTTGAGCAGATGGCGCTCGCTGATCGCCGGTCCCTTGTCGTCGGCGATGCGGTCGATCTGCTCCCTCAGCGCATCGCGCTGGGGCACGAGCGCCGGCTGCGGGCCGCGCCGCTGCTCCGATCGCCGCCCCGCGCGCTTTTGCGTGCCATCGCTCATCTTCCGCCCCGATCCGTCATGCCTGACCTATGGTCATAGCGCCCGGCGCGCGCGCGGAGCAACCGCGACGCCGGGGAGGACGGCGGGATTGCCGCGCCGCACGATCAGCCCGATGCCGATCGCGCTGGCGGCAAGGATCGCGGGGCACAAGGCGAGGATCGCGAAGCTGCGGACGATCGGCATCCCGCTCGACAGGACATAGCCGCCGATGATCGGCCCGCCGATCCCGCCGAGCTTGGCGATCGAGGTGGCCCAGCCGCCGCCGTTGGCGCGGATCGCGCTGGGATAGAAGACGCTGGCGATCGACAGGATGCCGAAATGCGCCCCGCCGACGAAGGTAGTGGAAATGACCGAAAGCCACAGGAAGAGCTGCGGGTTCATCGGCAACAGCCCCACCGCGAGCAGCACCGGCGCGGCGCACAGCGGATAGACCGCGACCGCGAACGGGCCGAAGCGATCGGTGAAGCGCATCAGCGTTAGCCCGAGCACCGCGCCCATCACCCCCGAAAAGGAGGAGACATAGGCCGCCGTCTCGCGGCTGAACGCCATGTCCTCATAGACGATCGGCCCCCAATTGGCTTTGAAATAGACCGCGAGCGTGCTCATGATATAGCCGAGCCACAGCAGCGGCGTGAGGATCGCGAGCCGGCCCTCGAACAATTTGCCGACAGTGAAATTGCCCGTGTCGGTCTGCTCGTCGCCAAGTACGAAACGATCCTCGGCGCGCGCATCGAGCGCGGGGGAGAGGCGGTTGAGCGTCGCCGCGACGAGATCGGGTTTGAGCGCCTTGCTGGTCAGGAAGCGAATCGATTCGGGCAGCCATATCGCCAGCGCGACCGCACAGACCAGCGTGCAGACCCCGCCGAACACGAAGACGCCTTCCCAGCCGTGGTGCGGCGCAAGCCACACCGTTACCGGGCCGGCGAGCGAGCTGCCGAGGCTGTAGCCCATCATGATGATCGTGATGACCGTGGCGCGCATCCGTTTCGGCACGAATTCGATGTTGAGCGCCCAGGCGAGCGGCAGCATCCCGCCGATCGCGAAGCCGTCGGCGAAGCGCAGGATCAGCAGCGCCTCATAGCTGCGCGCGAAGGCGGTCGCGAGCGTCAGCAAACCGAAGGCGAAGGCCGCGGCGACGATCGTGCGCCGCCGCCCGACGCGGTCGCCGATATAGGAGAAAGCGAAGCCGCCGACCATCATCCCCAGGATGCCCGCGGAAAAGACGTTGCCGAGCATCGGCTTGTCCAGTCCCAGCTCGTCGCGCATGTACGGCGCGGTGAAGCTGATCATCATCATGTCGAACCCGTCGAACACGGTGATCAGCCAGGAGAGCAGGATCAGCAGATAGTTGAACCGATCGAGCCCGCGGTCGTCGATGACGCGGGCGACGTCGATGGTGCGGGGCGCGGCCGGCATATCAGCCCCGCGCCCGCAGGCGGATATCAGCCGGAAGCACGAACATAGTCCCCTCCTGGAGGCGCTTGGCGGGCCGTGGCGTTCTTGCGACGCCCTCGGCCCGGATCGGATCAATTTCGCAATATTCTTGATGTCATGGACGCGCGGGTTCCTGCACCAGCGCGGTGCCCTTGGCCATCGGTTGCACGCCGCGTCGATAGAGATCGAGATAGCCGGTCGGGTGCGCGGACAGCGGCTGCGCTTCATTGGGGCGTGCGGCAAATTCCGCCGCGTCGACCAGCACGTCGAGCCGTCGCGCCGGCACGTCGATCAGCACGATATCGCCGTCGCGCACCTGGCCGAGCGGGCCCCCGTCGACTGCCTCGGGCGAGACTTCGGCGATCGTCAACCCCTTGAGGCACAGGCCGGAGAGCTGGCCGTCGGTGACGAAGGCGACGTCGCGTGCCAGCCCCGCCGCGTCGATCGCGAACAGCACCAAAGATGCGCCGCCGCCCATCGCCGGGCCGCCCTTCGGCCCTTGCCCGCGCAGGATGACGACATCGCCCTTCTCCAGCGTGCGCGCCTCGATTTCGGCGAGCAAAGGCGCGGTCTGATCGAACACGCGCGCGCGGCCCTCGAAACGCTCGGGGCGCTTGGGATCGCGGATGCCGAGCTTCACCACCGCGCTGGCCGGCGCGAGGCTGCCCTTGAGGATCACGATCGATGGGCCGTCGGAAATCGGCGCGTCGAGCGGGCGGATGATCGCCGTATCGCCTTCGGGCGTGTCGGCGATCACCGCGGCGAGCGGCTGGCCGGTGCAGGTCATCGCATCGGTCTCGATCACCGGGGCGAGCCGCTTGAGCATCGCCGCCGCGCCGCCGGCATCCTCGAATCCCTCGATCCGCACCGGGCCGTTCGGGCGCACCGCGGTCAGCACCGGCACCTTGCGGCCCATTTCCTCCCAGATCGCGAACAGATCGACATCGACCCCCGCCTCGACGGCGGTCGCCTGGAGGTGCTTGATCGCGTTGATCGAGCCGGAGACCGCGAGCGTCATCGCCGCGGCGTTGCGGAACGCCGCCTCGGTGAGGATGCGGCGCGGGCGCAGATCCTCATGCACCATCTCAACGATGCGCGCGCCGGCCGCACGCGCCTTGTCGAACATCTTCTCGCTATTGGCGCGCACCGGGGCCGAACCGGGAATGCACATGCCCAGCGCCTCGACCACGCAATGCATCGTGTTCGCGGTCGCCATCCCGGCGCACACGCCCGGGCCGCGCACCGCCTGCGGGATCATGTCCTCGATCGGGAATTTCGGCGTCTTGCCGAAACGCTCGCCGACGCTGCCTGACCACAGATCCTCGAGGTCGACATGCTCGTCGCCGATCATCCCCGAGGCCTGATAGCCGCCGATCACCAGCAAGGTGGGGATGTCGAGCCGGGCGGCGGCCATCAGATGCCCTGGCGGGGTCTTGTCGCACGAGGTGAGGCAGACCATCCCGTCGAGCATCGCCGCCTCGACCTGCACCTCGATATCGTGGGTCACGACGTCGCGTGCGGCGAGGATATAGCTGCCCATCTTCGCCGCGCCGGTGATGAAATCGGAGGGCGCGGTGGTGCGGACCTCGAACGGCACGCCCCCGGCGGCGCGGATCGCGTCTTTCACCACCTTGGCCACCCCGTCGAGATGCGCGAAGCATACCGCGAGTTCGGACGACGAATTGACCACCGCGATCTTGGGCTTGAGCATATCCGCCTCGCTCAGCCCCAGCGCGCGCCAATGCGAGCGGCGGGTGGGCGAATTGGCGGCAAGGCTGCGCAGTTCAGGCATATCTTTCCTCTCCGTGCTCGGCGCTCAGGCGCCTGTCATTCGTTGGCGGCGCGCGCGACCGCGGCGGGGGCCGGCTCGCGAACATGAGCGCCCTGTTCGCGCAGCAGCGCCTGAAG
This sequence comes from Sphingomonas lycopersici, assembly GCF_026130605.1. Lineage (GTDB taxonomy): Bacteria > Pseudomonadota > Alphaproteobacteria > Sphingomonadales > Sphingomonadaceae > Sphingomonas > Sphingomonas lycopersici. The sequence continues at coordinate 736,600 of NZ_JANFAU010000001.1, forward strand.
CGCGGCCACGTCGACATCGCGCGGCTGCACCCCGTCGCGCACCGCCAGCGCTGCCGCGGCGCCGGCCGCGTGACCGGTCAGCCAGCATTGCGGGATCTCGCGCAGGAAGCCGTGCGAATTGGCATCGCATGAAACATGCCGGCCGCAGGCGAGCAGGCCATCGAGGCGCCGCGGCACCAGCGCGCCATAAGGGACCGAGATGACCGGAAATTTGGGCGAGACCGAGGGGCTGACGCCGATCTCGTCGGGCAGCACCTGTCCCTCGCTCCACTGACGCCGCTCGACGCGCCCCACGCCGGCCAGCCGGCGGGTGTGGCGCACGCCGAGCTGTGGCGCGCTCTGCAGCATGAAGGCATCCTCGAAGCCCGGCGCATGTTCGCGGAAGAAGGCGCAATGGCTGGCCATGAAGCGATGCGAGCGGACCTCGATTTCGGTCTGCTCGTCAACGTCGAGTGCGGACATGCCGGTCTGGCGCGGGCCGAGGAATAGCGCGATATCGTTGCGCCACGAGACATAGGGCCATTGGAAGAAGCCGAGTTCCGCCCGTCCCTTGGCGAGCAGCGCCTGATAGGCGGCGGGATCGCCGGTGCGGAAATCGAGCCAGCGCTGCATGTCCACCCCGCCGAGCATGAAGGCGGTGTTCATCGCGTGATGCGTGTCGGCGGGTTCGATGTCATTGTCGAAATCGGCGCCGGCGCGCGCGAACATATCGCCGTCGCCGGTCGCGTCGATCACCACCTTCGCGCGGATCGCCTGGCGGCCCATCTTGCTTTCGAACAGCGCGCCGCGCACGCATCCGTCCTCGACGATCGGCACCGCCGCCCAGCCGTGGAACGCCAGCCGCACCCCGGCCTCGATCAGCATTTCCTGCGAAACCAGCTTCAGCCGCTCCGGGTCGATCGTCGGCGACCAGGCGACGATGCCGTGGAAGGCGGCGGTGCGCGGCATCCAGTAAGCGGCATGTTGCGGATCGCGCGATCCCCATTGTTCGGGCGGCGGCCCGGCGATGCCCTCCGCGGGGAGGCGGGCGAGCACCGCCTCGGCAAAGCCGCGGATCACGGGTTCGCCTGCCCAGTCGGTCATGCGGTCGATCCAGATGACCAGCCCGCCGGTCGAAAGCCCGCCGAGATGATTGTAGCGTTCGAGCAGCATCACGTCCGCCCCCGCCCGCGCCGCCGCCCAGGCCGCCGCGGTCCCCGAAGGCCCGCCGCCCACCACCAGCACGTCGCAGCTGTGATAGATCGGCAGATCGCGCGCCGGCTCGCGGTACGTGCCGGTGCCGTTGCGCGGCGCGAAGGTACGCTCGCGCGCCTCGAACAGATCGGAAGTGAGGATGCGATCCTCGGTCCGCTCGACGCTCTGGATCGTGGGTTTGACGGGTGGATTTTCTGACATTGCCGTTCGGCTTTCTGATCGGTCGTGGCGGGCCGATCGGGGCCTCGCCGGAATTCGGTAGCATTATATGTATTTCCGTTTCGGGGCTGTCAACCCGACCGGCCGGTGAGCGAGTGCCTGTCTAAATTACTGATATATCACGATTAAAATAACGAGCGGAGAGCCGATGCTGCCAAGAAAAATAGCATTCTTCTAAAATAAGTAGAATAATACCTATTGTTGCATTAGGCTACGTTCCAACGACGGCGCCCCGCAGCGCGCCGCGACAGGAGGAGGGAGCTTATGCGGAGAGGAAGCATCGCGAATCGGGTTCGGCACGGGGCAAGCGCATTGGCGCTCGGGCTCATGATCTCGGCCCCCGCGGCGCATGCGCAGGACAATGTACCGCCGGCCGATACGCCCGCGGCGAAGCGTGTCGCGCCGGCGGAGGAGGCGTCCGCCGACGCGGGCGGTTCGCACGACATCATCGTCACCGGATCGCGTCTCTCCGGGGGCTTTTCGGCGCCGACGCCGGTTTCGGTGGTGGCCGCGGCGCGGCTTGAGCAGCGCGGCATCGCCAATGTCGCCGACGCGCTCAACGAGGTTCCCGCCTTCCGCCCGTCGAACACCCCGGCGAGCGGTGAACTTGCCCCGACCGGCGGCTATGTCGGCGGGCGCATCCTCGATCTGCGCGGGCTCGGTGCGGTGCGCACGCTGACGCTGGTGGACGGCAAGCGCTTCGTCCCCTCGACCACCCAGGCGACGGTCGACACCAATATGATCCCGTCGATCCTGCTCCAGCGCGCCGAGGTGGTGACCGGCGGCGCCTCAGCGCAATATGGCTCGGACGCGGTGGCCGGGGTCGCCAATCTGATTCTCGACCACCGGCTGGAGGGTGTGAAGGCGTCGCTCCAGAACAGCGTCACCAAATATGGCGACAACCGGACCTTTGTCGGCGGGCTCGCCTTCGGCACGCGCATCGGGCAATCGATGCATCTGGTGATCGGCGGCGAATATGAATCCGGCGCGGGGATCGGCGATTGCCAGTCGCGCGATTTCTGCCGCAGCGAAGTGCTCAACTTCGGGCGCAACCCCGGTTATTCGGGGATGCCGGCCAACAACATCATGGGATCGATCCGCCCGTCAACCGTGCCCTTCAACGGCGTGACGGTGCCGCCGGGCAGTGCCTATACCGGGCGCACCTTCCCCGCGCTGCGCCCGATCGACGGCATCACCTTCGCCAACGACGGCACGCCGCGGCGCTTCGTCTACGGCGGCATGTCGAACAATCTCTACATGACCGGCGGCGAGGGGCAGGGGCAGAACATCTATTTCAAGGATCTGTTCTTCAACGCCCCGCTCGAACGCTATGCGCTCACCGGCAATCTCGATTGGGACGTGGCGCCCAATCTGTCGGCGTCATTGATGGTCAATTACGGCCACCTCAACGCCGAATATAGCGCGACCGCCTATCGCAATACGGCGATCACGATCCGCGCGGACAATCCCTTCATCCCGCGCTCGGCCGATCCGACGCTGGATATCCCGACCCTGCTCGCCGCATCGGGGGCATCGTCGTTCCAGATCGGCAAGGGCTTCGCCGAGCTCGGCCGCGCGCCGATCGTCACCACCAACAATGTGTTCCGCGCGGTGGGCAGCCTCAAGGGCAAGATCACCGAAGGCGTGGACTGGGATGCCTATTACCAGTTCGGCCGCAACGATTTCCGCTCCGAAACCCGCAACCAGACGGTCAGCGCGCGGATGCTCCGCGCGATTGACGCGGTGATGGGGCCGAACGGCCAGCCGATCTGCCGCGTCAACGCCGATCCCAACCCGGCCAACCACGATCCGGCCTGCGTCGCGTACAATCCGTTCGGCGCGCAGGCGAGCCAGGCGGCGAAGGATTATGTCACCGCCGACGGTTACCAGACCGCGATCACCACCGAGCATGTCGCCGCGTTCAACGTCCGCGCCAAGCTGTTCGATCTGCCGGGCGGTACCGTCCAGCTTGCGAGCGGGATCGAATATCGCAACGATTCGGTACGCGGCGACGCCGATCCGCTGTCGCGCAGCCTGGCATTCTTCTCCGGCAACGGATCGCGCGTGTCGGGGAAGATCGAGGTGGTCGAGGGCTATGCCGAGACCGAGCTGCCGATCGTCCGCGCGGCGCCGTTCTTCAACGAGCTGAGCCTCAACGGCGCGATCCGCCGCACGCATTACAGCCGATCGAGCGAGCTTTCGCCCAGCTCGAGCCTGTCGGTCACCACCTATAAATATGGCGCGGTGTGGGAGCCGATTCCGGCGATCCGGCTGCGCGCCACCAAATCGCGCGACATCCGCGCGCCCAATGTGATCGAGCTGTTCGGCCCGACGACGCTGGCGAGCGGAATCCTCACCGATCCGGCGCGCGGCGGGCAACAGGTCAATCCCGCGATCACCAGCGGATCGAACCCGAACCTCCAGCCCGAGCGCGCCGATACCTTCACCGCCGGGATCGTATTCAAGCCGAGCGGGGGTTTCCTCGGCCGGTTCCGCGCCTCGATCGATTATTATGAGATCAAGGTGCGCAACGCGATCAGCACCTTGGGGCAGCAGAATATCGCCACCCGCTGCTTCGAGGGCGAGCTGCGGAGCTGCGACCTGATCACGCGCGGCCCCGACGGCAGCATCACCCAGGTCCGCGACGTGCTGCAGAACGTCAACGAGCTGATCAATCGCGGCATCGACGCCGAGCTGGAATATCGCCAGCCGCTCGGCACGCTGGGCGACGTCAACTTCCGGCTGCTCGCGACCTATGTGAAGGATTTCATCACCGTCGACGCGGTCGGCCCGATCCAGCGCGCCGGGCAGACCGGGCTGCGCGGCGGCACCCCGCCGGGGCTCCCCGATCTGACGCTCGACGGGCTGGTGAGCTGGACCAAGGACGATTTCACGCTCAACTTCCACGGCCGTTACATCAACAGCGGCTTCTACAACGCCGCCTTCATCGGCCCGGATCAGGCGGGCTATAATATCGCCGCGGTCAACAGCTCGAACACCAACAAGGTGCCGGCGCGCGCCTATCTCGACATACTCGCGCAATATCGCATCCGCCACGGCGACCGGCACGAGCTGACCGCCTTCTTCGGCGTCGACAATCTGACCAACACGATGCCGCCGCTCAATCCGGGCGCGCACGGCACCGGCAATACTATCCTGTTCTCACCGTTCGGCCAGACATTCAAAGTCGGAATGCGGCTGACCTATTAAGGGGGCGATCGCCGCGTCATCCCGGAATTTTTCCGGGGTGGCGCGGAGATGGCTAACGCGCCGAGATCACGCGTTGCTGCGCGTCGAGCAGAAATAGCCGATCCGCGCGCTGCGGCAGGTCGGCGAACATATGCCGGGTCAGCCGCTCGTAATGCCGCACGAACCGCTCGACCTCGGCGTCGCTCATCACCCGGCCGGCGGCGCCGGCACGGTCGCGCAGCTTGCGTTCCTGCAACAGCCGGTTGGCGAACACTGCGTCGAAGCTCGGCGGGCGAAGCATCACCAGCCGGTCGATCCGCGCGAAAAGCGCCGCATAATCCCCGGCGAGCGCGGCGTTGACGTGGCTGCGCCAGATGCCGTCGGCGTCTTCCTCCGCCTCCAGCGCGTTGACCGGCGCCAGCAGCGCCTCGGGAGCTTCGGGCGTCGCGCCGACGCACCAGCCTTCGAACAGGATGATGTCGGGCCGCGCGGTCACGCTGCGCCACGCGCGTTCGGGCAGCCGATCGTCGTCGGCCTTGCTGAATCGCGGGACGCGCACCGGGGCGCTAACGGGCGCGCGCAGCGCATCGATCAGCGCACCGCCGAGTGCCGCATCGTGCGTCCCCGGCACGCCGCGGGTGGCGAACAGCGGATGCACGTCGCACGCCAGCACCAGCCGGTCGGCCCGCGGCAGATAAAGATCGTCGAGCGACAGCGTCACCGCGCCGAGGCCGAGCGCCGGCAGCAAGGCTTGTTCGAGGAACGCGGCGAGCGTCGATTTGCCGCTGCCTTGCGCGCCGTTGATGCCGACGACCAGCGGCATCGTCGCCGCCGCGCGCCACGCCGCGATATCGCGCGCCAGCGGCCGCCACCAGCGTTTCACCTGCGCGGTATAATCCGCCGGCAGGCCGTGCTCGGTGATCAGCGCCGCGACGCTTCGGCTCATGCCACGGTGTCGGGGGTGGGTTTGCCGTCGAACCAGGCTTCGAGATTGGCGAGCACGCGCAGCCCCATCGCTTCCCGCGTCTCGCGGGTCGCGCTGCCGAGATGCGGGAGCAGCACGGCATTGTCGAGCACGCGCAGCGCAGGCGAGACGTTCGGCTCGCCGGCGAATACGTCGAGCCCGGCGCCCGCGATCCGCCGTTCCTGCAACGCCGCGATCAGCGCCGCTTCGTCCACTACATCGCCGCGCGCGGTGTTGATCAGGATCGCATCGGGGCGCATCCGCGCCAGCGCCGCGCGGTCGATCATATGCCGCGTCTCCGCGCCGCCCGGCACATGGAGCGAGACGAAATCGGCGTCGGCAAGCAAATCGCCGAGATCGGGGACGAAGCGCGCGCCCAGCCGGTCGGCGATGTCCGCCGGAGCGGGGCGGCGCGCATAATAAGCGATCTCCATCCCGAAGCCGAAGCGCGCGCGCTTGGCGGTCGCCTGCGCGATCCGCCCGAAGCCGACCAGCCCCAGCCGTTTGCCCTTGAGGCTCTGGCCGAGAAGATGCGTTGGCCGCCAGCCGGTCCAGGCGCCGGCGCGCAGCTCGCGCTCGCCTTCGCCGCTGCGCCGCGCGGTCATCAGGATCAGCGTAAGCGCGAGGTCGGCGGTCGCGTCGGTGAGCACGCCGGGGGTGTTGGTCACGCGGATCCCGGCCGCGCGCGCGGCCGCCAGATCGATATGCTCATAGCCGACGCCATAGCTCGCGACGATGCCGGCGCGGCGATCGGGAACGCCGAGCACCGCGGCGGTGACGCGATCGGTGATCGTCGGGCACAAGGCGTCATGCGTGCGCATCGCGGCGGCCAGCTCGGCCTCGCTCAACGGGCGGTCGTCGGGATTGAGCGTCACCTCGAACCGCGCCGCCGCCCGCTGCTCCACCGCCTCCGGCCAGCGCCGCGTCAGCAATATCCGGGGGCGAGCGGTCACGCGGTCGGCCGATCCAGCGACGCGCGGAAATAGGCGCCGAACGGATCGTCGGCATCGGCCGGGGGCGGCCCTTCGCGCACGGTGGTGCGACGCATGTCGCGACGCTCGTTGCGCACATCGAAATCGCCGCCGCGGTGCATCGAGGTGAGATTGTCCCAGATGACGAGATCGCCCGGCTGCCATTTGACCGAGAAGATATATTGCGGCTGGGTGGCGAAGTCGATCAGCTCGCGGATCAGCGCCTGCCCTTCGTCGCGCGGAAGCCCGACGATATCGATCGCGTGGCTGGCGATATAGAGCGCCTTGCGCCCGGTCGCCGGCTGGTCGAGCACAAGCGGGTGGCGCGCCTTGGGACGGGCATCGACATCGGCTTCGCTGAGCGGGAAACCGGCGAGCTTGCGCGACCACCACAAGGAATGTTCGGCCTCCAGCCCATCGATCCGCGCCTTCATCGCGATGGGCAGATCGTCATAGGCCGAACGGGTATCGGCGAACCACGTCTCCCCGCCCTGCGACGGCACCTCATAGGCCAGCAGCAGCGAATAGGACGAGCGCATTTCCATGAACGATGAATCGGTGTGCCACAGCCGGTCGCCCTTTTTGTGCAGCAGCAGATTTTCGTCGCGCACGATCTCGCCGTCGCGGGTGAGATTGCTCGCGTCGAACAATTCGGGATAGCGGTGACGGCGCGGACGATCCTTCATCGCCGGCGCCAGTTCGAGATGGCCGAAGATGCGGCTGAAGGCGATATGGCTTTCGTCGTCGAGCCCGGTATCGCGATAGACGCAGACCCCCCATCGATTCATCGTATCGACGATCTCGCGGCGCATCGCGGGATCGAGCGGCCGGGTGAGATCGACGCCGGAGACTTCCGCGCCGAAACGTGGCAGGATGGGTTTGACGGTCAGGGGCACGGGCGGAGACTCCTTCGATCACGGCGCAGATAGATGCGGCCGAGCAGGACGAGCGCGACCGCACAGGCGGCGGGCGCGAGCGAAAGCAGGACGAAAAGGTGGCGCGGCGGCAGATTGGCGGCGAGCAGATAGCCGCCGAGCAACGGCGCGGCGATCGAGCCGATCTTGGCGATCGAGGTTGCCCAGCCGGCGCCGTTGGCGCGGATCGCGCTGGGGTAGAACATCCCGGCGATGCTGTGCATGCCGAAATGCGCCCCGCCGATCATCATCATGCTGAGCAGCGAAAGCGACGCGAAGCCGGGTTTGGCCAGCGGCGCGATCCCCATCAGCAGCAGCGCCGGGACGGCGAGGATCGGCAGCAGCGCGATCGCGATCGGCCCGACGCGATCGGTGAAACGCATCAGCGCCAGCCCCGCGAGCGCCCCGCCGACCGAGGTGACCGAGGCGATATAGGCGGCCTCCGCGCGGGTGAAGCCGACCTCCTCGAACAGGATCGGTCCCCAACTCGTCTTGAAATAGATCGCCAGCGAGCTGCCGATATAGGCGATCCACAGCAAGGGGGTGGTGGTGCGCAACGCGCCGTCGAACAGGCTGGCGATGCGGAAACGATCGCGCGGCGCGGCGCCCGCCTTTTCATCGAGGAGGAGAAAGCGATCGTGCGCGCCGGCGCCGAGCCCCGGCTCGATCGCGTTGAGTGCGCGGGCGATCCGCCCCGGCGACCGGCGCTTCACCGCCAGGAAGCGCGCGGATTCGGGCAACAGCCAGCAGAGCAAGGCAACGAGCGGCAGCGTCACCAATCCGCTGAGCAGAAAGATCGAATGCCAGCCGAAACGCGGCGCCAGCCACACGGTGAGCGGCCCGGCGATTGCCCCGCCGATCGTATATCCCATCATGATCAGCGTCACGACGGTCGCGCGGTAGCGCGCCGGGACATATTCGATGTTGAGCGCCCAGGCGAGCGGCATCAGCCCGCCCAGCGCGACGCCATTGGCGAAGCGCAGCGCCATCAGTGCCTCGAACGACCCGGCGAAGGCGAGCGCGATGCTCGACAGCCCGAAGGCGAGCACCGAAAGGATGATCATCGGCCGCCGCCCCCAGCGATCGCCGAGCCAGCCGAACGCGAAGCCGCCGAGCATCGCGCCCATCGTGCCGATGCCGAACAGCCGCCCGAGCTGGACGGGATCGATCGCGAACTGGCCGCGGATATAGGGCGCGAGAAACGACAGCACGAGCATGTCGAACCCGTCGAAGAAGGTGACCAGCCAGGAGATCGCCACCAGCCGGACGACGAAGCCGTTGAGCCGCTGTCGCTCGATGACCGCGGCGACATCGATCGCCCGTTCGCCGGTGGCGGGGGGAAGGGGGCCGGCCACCGCGCGGATCAGCTGCCGAAGCGCACGCGCGCGCCGATCTTGAACGCCCGGCCGACCGGATCGAACAGGATCTGGTTGGTGCCCCCCGACGGCCCGGGGATCGACGGCGGATCGCGATCGAGCAGATTGTTGATCGTGCCGAACAATTCGAATTCGCGGCCGTCGACCACCGGCACCTTCACCCGCGCGGTGAGATCGAGATAGAAGCGGCTCGGCACCCGGTTGTTGTCGACGCTGGTCGGCGAGGTGATCGAATAGCCCGGCTGATCGGGGCCAGTGAAATTGGTCCAGTAAATCCCCGACGGAATATATTTGCCGTGTCCGGTGAGCTGGAAATCGCCCTTCGTCCAGGTCAGCAGCCCGTCGATCACATAATCGGGCACGCCCGGCACGGTGCCGGTGCGGAAGCCGGTCTGACCGGCGCGATCGACCGCGCCGGCGGAATCGACCGTGGTCAGCGCCTGGGTGATGTTGGCGAGCAATTGCGCGTTGAGGCTGCCGAGCCCGCCGAGCGGCTGGCGATATTGGAATTCGATATCGAACCCCTTGGTGCGCAGCTCGTTCGAGTTGAGATAGACATCCTGCACCTCGAGGATCGTATTGGTCGTCGGATCGCGGGTGATCAGCGCGCAGAACTGCGTCACGCCCTGATTGCAGCGCTCGGCGAGGGTTTGCGCGCCGAGCGTGCCGATCGCGTTCTTCACCTTGATGTTGTAATAATCGACCGACATGCGGAAGCGCCCGAGGAAGCCGCCGCTGGGCGTCAGCACCGCGCCGACCGTCCAGCTATCGGCGGCCTCGACCGACAGGTTCGGGTTCGATCCGGTGATCACCGTCGGATTGGTCTGCAGCCCGGTCAGCGGATCGGTCAGCCCGATCGTGCGGCGGGTGCGCGGGCCGAACAGCTCGCTGAGATTGGGCGCGCGGATGTCGCGCGAGCGGGTGGCGCGGAAGCGCACGCCGGCGATCGGCTCATAGACCGCGCCCAGCTTCCAGGTGGTGACCGCCCCGCTCGTGCTGTAATCGGTGCGGCGGATCGCGCCGTTGAGGTCGAGCGCGTGGCCGATCGCCGAATCCGCGAACACCGGCACCGCGATCTCGCCATAGCCTTCCTTGACGTTGACCGAGCCGCTGAGCGCGCTGCCGTTGAGCGTCCAGAAGCCGTTGACGAGCGACACCGGGTCGGTGGTGCTGACGATCCGGTCGCTGCGATATTCGCCGCCGACCGCCAGCTTCACCGGCCCGGCGGGCAGGGTGACCAGCGTGCCGCGCAGATCGATCGCCGCGACATGCTGCTCGTTGGTGGTGTTCTGGAAGCCGTTGCCGGTGATATAGGCCGCGGCGCGAGGATCGTATCGGCCCTCGCCGAACGGGTTGAACGGCACGCAATTCGGATCATCGTTGGCCGGGTTCGCATCGGCGTTGACGCGGCACACCGCCTGGCCGTTGACGTTCACCGCATCGATCGCCTTGGGCAGGTTGAGCGTGTTGATCGCATTGTACGATCGCTGGCGGAATTCGGTGCGGCCATATTGGTAGAAGCCCTCGACCGTCCAATTGTCGCTGACCTCCGCCTTCAGGCTTACCGCGCCGCGATAGGTGGTGGTGCGCGTCTTCGCATATGACGGGCCGAGATCGAAGCCGGCGCGGCCGAGCACGAACGAGGCGACGCCGTTCGCGTCCATCGCCGCGGCGATCGAGGCCGGGATGAACGGATTGTCGCGCTTGATCCGCCCCATCAAGCGGCCGTCATAGTCGCGCAGCACGTTCGACACGACGGTGCCGCGCACCTGGCCATAGGACAGATCGACCCCGAGCGTGACGCGATCGCTCAGCTCCGCGGTCAGCGCGGCATAACTGGAGACGCGTTCGACCGGCACCTTGAGGCGGAAGGGGGAGATGAACGAATTGCGCCCCTGCCCCTCGCCGCCGAGCATGAACAGCGGGCCGACCAAGGTGCCGTAATTGAACGGTGCGGGGGTTCCGTTGGCGAGGAATTGCGTGCCGCGCAGCGGATCGGTCGCATTGGTGCCGATCGGCCTGCCCGCGGCGTTGTACGAGCGGTTGATGAGCCCGCCCGGGCTGAGCGTCGAGGTGTTGACCCCGGCGATGATCAGATTGGCCGGGAGGCCGCCGGCGCCCGGCGCGGTATTGCCGAGGATCAGCGTCTGATTGGCGCACCACGCGCGCGTATAGCAATCGCCGAGGCCGTCGAGCTTTTCATATTCGACCGCGCCGACCAGATGGACGCGGCTGGAAAGATCGCCGCCGGCGGCGATGCTGGCGAAGAAATTGCCGTCGTCGCCGCGCTGCGAGATTCCCCCGACCACTTCGGCCTGCACGCCCTTGAGCTTGCGGTTGAGCACGAAATTGACCACCCCCGCGACCGCATCCGAGCCGTAAGCGGCGGAGGCGCCGCCGGTGACGACGTCACTGCGCTGGACGAGCGACGATGGGATCAGGTTGACGTCGACGGTGCCCTGCGGGGTGCTCGGCACGAAGCGGCGGCCGTCGACCAGCACCAGGGTGCGTTGCGGATCGAGCCCGCGCAGATCGAGCAGCCGCGCGCCGACCGGGCCGCCGGCGGTGGCCTGCTGCGCCGGGCCGCTCGAACTGCGGAAGCTCGGCAATTGCGTCAGCGCTTCGCCGACATTGGTGATCGACAGCGCTTCGAGGCGCTCGTTGGTCACCGCGGTGACCGGGGTCGGTGCGTTGAAATTGCTGCCCAGCCGCGAGCCGGTCACGACGATCTCGGCCTCGTGCGGTGCCGGCGCGGCGGCTTCGGGCTGCGCCTCCGCGGGCGCCGATTGCGCCACAGCGGCGGTGGCGAGCGCGTGCCAGGCCAATACGGCCACGCTGGCGCCGAGCCACGCTCGAGTCGACCGGGCACGAAGGATTCGCGTCATCTACCCCTCCTCATTTCGGCGCCGCCGCGCCTCTTTGGTAGAATTCTATGTATCATGGTACATACATCGTCAAGATGCGGTGCTAGAAATGACCGAAGACGGTTCGTCGCGGCGGCAGGCGGCCGACCGGAGGAGGGGGAAACGAATGCGCGAAGACCAGAGCCACGATCCGTTCGAGCTTTCGACCGGGCGCTACGCCGATTTCTTCGCGCCGCAATCGCGCGAGGACCTCGAGTTCCGGCTGACCCGCAAGCTGGTGCTGACCGCGCGGCGCTGGACCCAGGTTTCGGAGGAGCGCATCCGTGCCGCGACCGGTCAGTCGCGCGCGCGCTGGCAGACCTTGCTCGCGCTCGCTTTCGCCGATGCGGCGATCACCACCACGACGCTCTCGGCGCGACTCGGCATGGCATGGCCGCCGCTGATTCGGACGCTCAACGCGCTCGAGGCCGACGGGTTGATCCGCCGCGACGAGCATCCGCAGGACAAACGCTCGCGCACGATCGACGTGACCGAGGAAGGCTATCGCGTGATCGAGGCGGTCAAGCCGATCCTCGCGCAGGTGCGGCGCGAAACGCTCGCGCTGGTCGACGACAGCCAGCTGCAACTCGCCACCGATCTGCTCGATGCGGTGCTCGCCGGCGCGACCAGGGCCGCCGGCGCGGACGGGCGCGGATAGCCTCTGGCTTCGCGTTCAAACTTCTTGTACATGAAGATTTCATGGACGCGAATTCAACTCGAGGCGAAGGGTCGGGAGAGCCCTTGCTGCTGCTGCCGGGCCTGATCTGCGACGAGCGGATTTTCGCCGCGCAGCTCGCCCATTTTCCGCAGGCGCAGGCAGCCGCGGACTATGGCGATGCGACGACGTTGGAGGAGATGGCGCGCCGCGTGCTCGCGACAGCGCCGGCGCGCTTCGCCTTGCTCGGTCATTCGATGGGCGCGCGGGTCGCGGTGGAGATCGTGCGGCAGGCGCCGGCGCGGGTCGCCCGGCTGGCGCTGGCGAGCACCGGGATGCACCTGCCGCGCGATGGCGAGGCCGCGAAAAGATACTGGCTGCGCGATCTGGGGCGGACGAAGGGGCACGAGGCGCTGGTCGATGCGTGGTTGCCGCCGATGATCGGGCCGGCGAGCGCGTTCGATCATGCGCTCCACGCCCGGTTGCGCGCGATGTGCGTCGAGGCGGGGCTCGACAAGTTCGAGGCGCAGATCGCCGCGCTGCTGGCGCGCCTGGCGACCGAGGACGTGCTCGGCACGGTCGCCGTGCCGACGCTGATCGCGGTCGGCGCCGACGATCGCTGGTCACCCCCCGCGCAGCATCGCGCGATCGCTGCGCTGATTCCCCACGCCCGGCTCGTCGTGATCCCCGGCGCCGGCCACATGCTTCCCGCCGAGCGGCCCGCGGCGTTCAACGCCGCGATCGCCGATTGGCTCGCCTTGCCCATCGACCCTGATCTTCCTGAAGGAGAGGAAAAGTGACTCAACAGACGCTGCAACAATTGCTCGACGCCAATGGCGATATCGTCGAGTTCCTGCGCAATCAGCAGAGCGGGCCCAACGTCTATCCCGGCGTCCCCGCGGAATATTCCAACTGGCGCAGCGAGCAGCAGGCGTGGGCGAAGACCTGCGTGCTGTTCAACCAGTCGTTCCACATGGTCGATCTGGCAGTCGAGGGGCCGGATGCCTTTGCCATGCTCAACTATCTGGGCATCAATAGCTTCAAGGGCTTCGTGCCCGATCGCGCCAAGCAATTCGTGCCGGTGACGCCGGAGGGTTATGTCATCGGCGACGTGATCCTGTTCTATCTCGACGAGCAGAAGTTCAACCTGGTCGGCCGTGCGCCGACGATCGAATGGATCGAATATCACGCCGCGACGGGCAATTGGAACGTCACCGTCACGCGCGACGAGCGCACCGCCGTCCGCCCCGATCCGGAAAACCGCCGCTCGTATCGCTTCCAGCTCCAGGGGCCGAACGCGATGAAGACGCTGGAAAAGGCGATGGGAGCGACCCCGCCGGACCTCAAATTCTTCCACATGACTCGGCTGTCGATCGCCGGGCGCGAGGTGCGCGCGCTGCGTCACGGCATGGCGGGGCAGCCGGGTTACGAGCTGTTCGGGCCGTGGGCGGATTATGACGTGGTGCGCAATGCCCTGATCGAGGCGGGGCGCGAATTCGGCCTCGCGCTGGTCGGCGGGCGGACCTATTCGTCGAACACGATCGAATCCGGCTGGATCCCGTCGCCTTTGCCGGCGACCTATAGCGGGGAAGGGACCCGCGCCTTCCGCGAATGGCTGTCGGCCAACAGCTATGAGGGCAAGGCGTCGATCGGCGGCAGCTACGTGCCCGATACGATCGAGGGCTATTATCTGACGCCGTGGGATCTGGGATATGGCCCGTTCGTCAAGTTCGACCACGATTTCATCGGCCGCGACGCGCTGGAGCGGATGGCCGGGCAGCCGCATCGCCGCAAGGTGACGCTGGCGCTCGACAATGAGGATCTGATGCGGGTGATCAGCTCGCAATTCACCAAAGGCGACCGCGCCAAATATATGGAATTCCCGTCGGCGGTCTATTCGATGCACCCTTATGACCAGGTGCTGAAGGACGGGAAGCTCGTCGGGCTATCGACGTGGATCGGCTATAGCGCCAACGAAGGCCGGATGCTGACGCTGGCGATGATGGACGCCGATCACGCCGAGGCCGGCACCGAAGTGACCTTGCTGTGGGGCGAACCCGACGGCGGCACGCGCAAGCCGACCGTCGAGCGACACGTCCAGACCGAGATCAAGGCGGTGGTCAGCCCGGTGCCTTATTCGGAGGTCGCGCGCGATTCCTATGCCGAAAGCTGGCGCACGCATCAGACCGCTTAATTGCCGGCGCGCGGCGGGGAGGGCGTTCCCTCCCTGCCGCTCAGCCTGCGAGCAATGCGCAGGTCTTGCCGAGCAATTCCACCGCGCGCTGCTCGACCGCGGCATCGAAGCGCACGGTGGGGATCGCGATGCTGAACGCCCCGACCAGCACGCCGTCGAGAAACGCGGCGCGGCCGATCCCCTGGATGCCGGGGGTATGTTCCTCGCGGGTGCGTGCGATGCCGTCGCGACGGATCGCCGCGATCTCCTTGCGCAGCGCCGCGGCCGACACGATCGTCGTCGGGGTGAAGGCCGCGCGTTCGGTTTCGGCGAGAAACGCTTCCACCTCCTCATCGGGCAGCGCGGCGAGGATCGCCTTGCCCGCCGAAAAGCCGTGAAGCGGGGTGCGGGTGCCGATCTGCACCGCATAGCGCAGCGCCTGTTCGCTCGTCTCGGTGACGAGCGCCTCGACCTCCCAGCCGTGGCGGACGAAGAAGGAGACGGTCTCGTCGAGCTGCACCCTGAGCGATCGCACCAGCGGCGCGGCGCGCTCCGCCAGCGAAAAGGCGTGGGTGCGCGATTGCAGCCGCGCGAGGCCAGGGCCGGCGGTATAGCGCCGCCCGCTCCGCGCGAGATAATCGCGCTCGACCAACGTGTTGAGCAGATAGGACAGGCTGCTGACCGGGATCGCCAGCGCGGCGGCAATCTCTTGCGCGACGACCGGCCGATCGCGCGCGACGACATATTCGATGATGTCGAGCGTGCGGGTCGCCGATTTGACGGGAGCGGGCGTTGCGTCTGCCATGAGGCGCTATACCATTGCGCGCCACAACTGCCAGTCCGCGTAGACTTCAGGGAACAACAACCGCATGAAACAGGACGAAGTTCTAGATACTTTACTCGGCTATCAGGTCCAGCGCGCCGATCTGCTGATGACGGGGGACGCGCGGCAGGCGCTCGAACCGCACGGACTAACCCCCGCCAAGCTCACCGCGCTGCTGCTGATCCGCGCCAATCCGGGATGCGATCAGACCGCGCTCGGCCGCGCGCTGAGCGTCAACCGGTCGAGCGCGATGAAGCTGGTCAATTCGCTCGTCGCGCGCGAACTGATCGAGCGGCGGCCGGGGCGCGATCTGCGGACCAACGCGCTGCATCTGCTGCCGCGCGCGGAGGAGCGGCTGGGCGTGGTGCTCGATGATCTGCGCGGATCCGATGCGCGGATGAGCGAACGGCTGACCGCGAACGAGAAAGCGACGCTGCGCGCGCTGCTGCGCAAACTCGGCCCGGGCCGCGCGCGCCGTGCGTCGGCCTGAACGTCCGGGAAGGGAAACGACGATGACGACGGAACAGCGCCACGCGATCGAATGGGAATGCGCGCGGCTCATCAACCTCTATGCCACGCTCAACGATGCGGCGCAGTGGGAAGAGGTGGCGGCGCTCTACACCGAGGATGGCGTGATGACGCGGCCGAGCGCGCCTGACGCGCCGATCGCCGGTCGCGCCGCAATCCTCGCCGCGTTCCGCGCGCGGCCGCCGCGCACCACGCGGCACCTTACCGGCAATATCGTCGTGACGGTGGAGGACGAAGCCAATGCCGCGGCGACCAGCGCGATGCTGCTGTTCACCGCCGCCGCGACCCCGCCGCTGGTCGGCGGGTTCCGCGATCGCTTCCGGCTGGTGCCCGGCGTGGGCTGGCGCTTCGCCGCGCGACACGGCTGGCTGGATTTCGCCTGACCGTCGCGGCTTGCGGCAAAAGCTAACGATCGTTATTGTTTCGCCGAATCCTTGAACAATATGGAGGGGAGCGGCGAATGGCGCGGAGCGCGCAGGAACAGCGCAATCTCGATCTGGTGCTGGCGATGTTCCGCGAGGTGCTGGTGCCGCTCGATTCCGCGGCGGTCGATCGCTTCATCGCCGCCGATTACATCCAGCACAGCCCGCTCGCCGCGCCGGGGCGCGACGCGCTGAAGGCGTTTCTCGACGAGATCCGGCCGAGCCACCCCGATGCGCAACATGACCTGAAGCGCGCCTTCGTCGATGGCGATCATGTCGTCCTGCATTATCGCGTCCGCCGCTGGCGCGACGATCCGGGGATGATGGTGTGCGATATCTTCCGCGTCGCCGACGGGTTGATCGTCGAGCATTGGGACGTGATCCAGGATATCGCGCCCGCCGGCCCCAATCCCAATCCGCCGTGGTGAGCGCCGCGATGCGTTTCCGGGACAAGACCGTGCTGGTCATCGGCGGCAACAGCGGCATCGGGCTCGCGGCGGCGTGCGCCTTCGCCGGGGAGGGCGCGCGGGTGACGCTGACCGGGCGGGACCGTGCGACGATCGACAGCGCGGTGGCGGCGATCCCCGGCGCGGTCGGCCATGCCTGCGACGTTGCCGATCTCGCCGCGACGAGTGCGCTGATCGACGCGCTGGCCGCGGCGGGCGAGCGTGTCGACGTGCTGTTCGTCAACGCCGGTGTCGGTGGGTTCGCGCCGATCAGGAATGTGACCCCGGCGCAATGGGATCAGGTTCACGGGATCAACCTGCGCGGCTGCTTCTTCGCGATCCAGCAGGCGTTGCGGCTGATGGACCGCGGCGGCGCGATCGTCGTCACCGGGTCGATCGGGGCGGATGCGGCGCTGGCCGGCAATGTCGCTTATGCCTCGGCAAAGGCCGGGCTGCGCGCGACGGTGCGGATCCTGGCGAAGGAACTGGTCGGCGACGGGATCCGCGTCAACATGGTCAGCCCCGGGCCGATCGAAACCCCGCTGATTAACCGCAATCCGGGTATGGATGCGGCGGCGGTCGAGGGATTGCGCCAAGCGATGATCGCCGCGGTTCCGATGCACCGCATGGGCGCGGCGGACGAGGTGGCCCGCGCCGTCCTGTTCCTCGCCTCCGACGAGGCTTCGTTCATCACCGGCGCCGACCTTCGCGTCGACGGCGGCACGCTGGAGCTACGCTGATGACCGCGCTTTATTCGACGATCGACAATCCCCGGCTGGAATTCGCGATGGAGGTGCGGCTCGCCTTTCCGCGCGTCCAGACGATCGTCGGCACCCCGATGGGCGGCAATCGCAGCGCGGTCTATGTCGAAAGCGGTACTTTCGAGGGGCCGCGGCTGCGCGGTCGCGCGGTGCCGGGGTCGGGCGGCGACTATGCCTATTTCCGGCCCGACGACGTGGCGGTGTTCGACGCGCGCTACATGCTGGAGGAGGAGGACGGCACGCTGATCCTCATCAACAATCGCGGCTTCCTGTGGGGGCGTAAGCCGGACACGATGCAGCGGCTGCGCGACTGGGCGTTCGGTGGCGGCGCGCCGGTCGAACAGCAGGACTATTATCTGCGCGGCAACCCCACGTTCGAAACGCCGGTGGGCAAGCACGACTGGCTGACCAAACATGTCTTCATCGGCGTGGGCGAGCGGCGGCCGGACGGCAATGTGCTGCGCTATTACGCGTTGACCTAGGGCCTAAACTCAATTGGAACGACGCCGTTCCAATTGAGTTTAGGCCCTAACGCACGCGCCCCGGCTGCTCCTCGCGCGCGAGCCGTTCGACCAGCCGCTGGTAGAGCACCACGCCCTTGTCGAACGTCGCCGGCATCGCACGCCGCGCGGGATCGAGATCGATCACCCGCTGCTGCGCCTCGATCATCGTCTTGTCCTCGGCGAAGGCCTTGTCGGCGAGCCCCATCAGCACATCGCGCAGTGCTTCGTCGCCGTGATCGCGGTGCGGCCCCCAGCTGAAGAAATAGCGGCTCGTTCGATCGGTCAGCGCGGTTACCGCCTGGCTGGTGAAGGTCACCCCGGTGCGCGGCAGGTCGGGGGGCGGCGGAGCGTCGCCGAGCCGATCCGCCGTCCCGACCGGGAAGGAGGCGGTCGGCATCAGCAGCACGCCCGGCACATGATATTCATAGCTCGACCAGACATCCACCGGCCCGCCGCGCGATCGCCCGCCCGATTGCGCGCGGACCCAGCGCTCGAACCTGATGCCGCGCGGCAATGGCGTCACCTTCGGGCGGGTGTTCGCCCATTCTGCATCCGCGCCGAAGCTCGCCGGATGGACGAACGACAGATGCGTGAAATCGCACAGATTGTCGTGGATCAATTGCGCATTGGCCTGATAGTCGAGCTGGCCGCGCCCCAGGATATAGTCCGGATCGTCGAAGCCGACCGCCGGCGGGATCAGCGCCGGATCGGCCTTCGCCGGATCGCCCGGCCACACCCAGATCCACGAGTGACGCTCCACCACCGGATAGGCGCGGACGCGCGCGGTCGCGGGGATCGTCTCCTGCCCCGGAATTTCGACGCAGGCGCCGTCTGCCGCGAAACGCAGCCCGTGGTACATGCAGCGCAACGTCTCGCCTTCGCAGCGCCCCAACGAAAGCGGGGCGAGCCGGTGGACGCAGCGATCCTCCAGCGCCGCCGGCATGCCGCTTTCCGAGCGGAAGATGACGATCGGATCGCCCGCGACGGTGATCGCGAACGGAGCCTTCGCGGCGAGGTCCATCGACCAGCAGGCGACATGCCAGGCGTTGCGGACGTGCAGCATGATCCTCTCCTCCGTCTCGATGCGACTTTACTTAACGGCGTTAAATTGTCAAACCCGCGCGACATGGCCCGGCTGCGCGACATTTCGATCGATCGGGAGACGATCCTGCGCGCGGCCTTCGGGCTGCTCGACGAGACCGGGCTGGACGGGATCACGATGCGCGCGCTTGCCGCGCGGCTGTCGGTGCAGGCGCCCGCGCTCTACTGGCATGTGAAGGACAAGGCCGAGCTGATCGCGATGATGGCGCAGGATCTCTATCTGCGCGGGCGCGAGGAATGCCGCGGCAGCGCCGATGCGCGATCATGGCTGCTCGCGCTGGGGCAGGGCTTGCGCCGCGTGCTGACCGGTCACCGCGACGCGGGGCGCCTGCTGGCGATCGCCCGCCCGCTGACCCCCGCCGACGCGGCGCTCGCCGAGAGAATGGCCGCGCCGCTCGGCGTCTTCGGCTTCAGCGTGGCGCGGGCGCTGGAGGCGCAGGCGGCGGTGCTGTCGCTGACGCTGGGCTGGGCGCTGTATCGCGAAAATGCCGCGATGGCCGAGCACCTGCTGCGGATGTTCGACCTCGACGCAAGCTATGAGAAAGGCTTGCCGCTATTGGTCGACGGCCTCGTCGCCTAGAATCTCCGCCGCACCGTGACCGACCATTCGCGCGGCCGGCCGAGGATGCCCGAATTGACGCCGTAATTGGCGATATTTTCGCTTTTCCCGACGAAGTAGAATTTGTCGAACAGGTTGGTGACCGCGGCGCTGATCTGCCACCCGTCGTCGGGCGAGGCATAAGTGACGCGCAGGTTGAACAGGCTGCGTCCCGGCACCTCGTTCCCGGCATTGTTGGTGGAGTTGAAGAAGAAGCTCGATTGGTAGTTCCAGTCGAGCCGCGGCGTCACGCTGCCGATATCGCCGAGCTCGGCGCGATATTGGATTCCGGCATTGGCCTGCCACGCGGGGTTGAACGGTGCCTTGTCCGCCAAGGTTACCAGCGTGGTGGGGTCGACGCGGGTATATTTGAAATGGAGATAGCCGAAGCCGCCGTCGAGCGTCAGCCCGTCGACCGGTTGCGCCGAAAGCTCGCCCTCCACGCCCCAGACATGCGCGTCGCCGGCATTGGCGGGTTCGGAACAGGTCCGGCTCGCGCTTTCCGGGCAGACATAGCGATTGATCTGGATATCCTTGTAATCGTTGTAGAATATCGCACCGTTTACACGGAGCCGGCGGCCGAACAGATCGGATTTGAAGCCCGCCTCATAGGCGGTCAGCGTCTCCGGCGCGAAGGCGACGATCTGATCGGGGACATAGGGGCGCGGGTTGACGCCGCCGCCCTTATAGCCGGTCGATACCTGGGCATAGGCCATCAGCGTGTCGCTGAAGCGGTAATTGGCGCCGATCCGGTAATCGACGCGGTCGCCCTCGAACGTGCCGATGCGGCCGTCGAGACCGACGAGCAGCCAATTGGTGGTAAAGGGGATGCCGCTGGGCAGCGTGCCGTCGGGGTTGCGGCGGTGGAACAGATAGGTCTTGCGGTCGTGCGTGTAGCGCAGCCCGGCGACGATGTTGAAATTGGCGAAGGGATGCAACTCGACGTGCGCGAACAGCGACTTGCTGTTGTTGGTCACCGGATCGTCGGGCAGGAAATCGAACTGCACATTGGGGATCTGGCTGCGCCCGCCCAGCCAGTCGCGCGCGTCGTAGAGGAAACCGCCCAGGGTGAAATCGGCGATCGCGCCGATCTTGCCCGACAGGCGAAGTTCCTGGGTGAACTGGCGGTGGCGATAATCGAATTGCTGGAGCAGCACGGCGAGCGGCGATCCGTCGAGATCGATCCCCGCCGTGCCGGATGCCGCGCGATAGGCGGTGATCGATTTGAGGCTCAGCGTATCGCTCAGCGCGTAATCGATCGTTCCCGAAACCCCCCAGCTCCGCGCGGTGCTTTTCGGGCTGGAGCGAAAGCCGCCCGGCGCCACCTGATAGGGCACGCAGCCGCCACCCGGCGCGCAGAACGGCGTGGTGTAGTTGCCGCCGGTGTCATAGGTGGCATAGGAGGTGTAGCTGCGCGCGCCGGTGAGGAAGCGGCTGTCCAGCGGCACCCCGGCGAACGGATCGCCCGCGACATAGCTGCGCACATTGGGATTGTTGGCGTAGAGCAATTTGGTCGCGACCTGCTCCGAATCGTTCTGCGAGAAATCGCCGCTGAGATTGAGTTCGAGCCGGCTGCCGTCGGGCGCGTAGCGCAACGCGCCGCGCACGCCCTTCACGTCGATTCCGCCTTCGCTGCCCGTCCGGCAATTGCCGCTGCGCTGCGCCGGAATGCCTTGCCCCGGATTGACGCAGCCGAAATCGAGCAAGGTCATGAAGCCGTCGGTATGTTTCGAGACGCCGGAGAGCCGCGCATAAAGCCCGTCGGCGATCGTGAAATCGGCGCTGCCGCGGAAATCGACGCGGTTGAAACGCCCCAATGTCGCCTCGACGAACCCGCCGCCGTCCGCGTCGGGTTTTTTCGAGAATAGTTTGACCGAGCCGCCGATCGAATTCTTGCCCGCCAGCGTGCCCTGCGGCCCGCGCAGCACCTCTACCCGGTCGAGATCATTGAGATCGAGGATCGCGCCGAAGGTCGTGCCGTAATAGACGTCGTCGATATAGATGCCGACGCCGGGTTCGAGCGCGAAGCTCGAATCATTCTGCCCGATGCCGCGGATATAGGCGTTGACCGCGCTGCCGTTCAGCCCGCTCGCGCTGGACAGGTTCACATTGGGTGCGGTGGCGGTGAGATCGGTGACGCTGGTCAGGCTGCGCGCTTCCAGCGCCGCGCCGGTGGTGGCGGTGATCGCGATCGGCGTATCCTGCAGCCGCTGCGCGCGGAACTGGGCGGTGACCACGATGTCGTTCACCGCCTGATCCGCCTGGCCCGCCGGCGCCGGCTCGGCGGTCTGCGCCAGCGTTGGCGTGGCGAGGCACAGCGCGGCGGTCCCGGCGCCGGTCAACAGCTTGCGAGTGAAAAGCATCGGCCCCCTCCATTGTTCGCCGGCGATGTCGGGGCGATCGCGATCGTTGCGCGTGCCCGCAAAGCCGGTCTGTATCCTTAAGCAACAATAACGATCGTTATTATTTGGTCAAGGGGCCTTGCGCTGCGAAAGCTGTGCCGCGGATACCCAGGCGCCGTGCACCTGTGCGCGCATCCGCACCGGCACGGAGATGCGGGCCACCGCCCCGGCGGGGATATCGGCGGCGTCGATCACCCATAGTTCGGAGTCGAACGCCTCCTCGCCGGTGCGACGATCGACCACCGCCAGCAGCCAGCCGTCATGGCCGTTACGCGCAGAAGGGATGTGGACAGGTTCGCTGACCGCCATATCGGGCGCCAGCGTCATCATCTCGACGCGGCCGTTGCCCGGCTCGATCCGCACCAGCGCATTGAACGCCGCGCCGACCGGCCCGCCCGGCAGCGGCGGGCCGCCGGCCGGGTTCATGCTGCAATAGAAAGCGTAGCGATACGGCCGCCCCTGATCGGCATCGCGTAGCCGCGGCAGATCGCCCGGCGGGCCGATCGGGCGCTCTTCGAACGTCTCTCCCGCGCTGGAAAGATCGAAGGTCCAGCGCGTCAGCGCGCCGTTGACCTCCCACGGCATACGGTGGATGCCGCCCGCCTCGCGCATGAAGGCGAAGGCATTGGTATCGGTGAGGCACAGATCGAGATGGACCAGATCGCCTTCGTCGAACGCGTTGACGAGGTGGAAGGCGGAAACCCCCTTCGGCCCGCGGAACCAGCGCATCTCATCGGTCTTGCCGTAACGCGGCATGATCCCGATCCAGCTTTCCAGCTCCTGCTGATGCGCCCAGTGCGGCCCACCCGCCTTGAGCCGATCGAGATCGGCGGTGGTGGGGAAGATCGGGAAGACCGCGCGCGTCTCGGTGATCGCGAAATCGTGCACGCTGGCGCAATAGGGTGCCTCGAACCATTGTTCGGAGACGAGCTTTCCGTCGCGATCGGCGATGCAATAAGCGATGTCGCGCGAACAGAGCCCGCCCGCTTCATAGCCGAAGAAGAACATCTCCCCCGTCGCCGGATCGACCCGCGGATGCGCGGTGAAGGTTTCGGAACGCAGCGCGCCATAATAATCCCAGCGGCCGATCGTCTCCAGCGAGACCGGATCGATCTCATAGGCGAGCCCGTCTTCCTTGGTCATGAACAGCCGCCCGGCGTGCCACACCGGGGTCGTATTGGCGACGGTGCGGTCGCGCCCGGCGACCGCGGGATCGTCGGTGAAGGGGTTGCGATACCGGCCGAACAATGCGCGCCGCGCCTCCCGCTCCAGCATATAGCGCTCGGTGCGGACGTAGCGGATGTCGTAATCGACATGCCCGTCGGCGATCAGGAAGCGCGAGATCATCCCGTCGCCCGACAGCACGATATCGTCCGCGAACATCGGCGGATGCGCGGGATCGGGCACCGCGCGGAAGAATGCGCCGGATATTTCGGGCGGGATCGTGCCGATCACCTCCAGATCGCGGATCGCGCATTCGGTGCGGACGGGGGTGTTGAGTCCGGTGAAGTGAATCGTCGTCGGGAACGCGCCCATCTGGCTCTCCTAATCTCCGCCGAACGATAACACTCGTTATAATTCGCGCCAAGATGCTTTGGAGCCGCCAGGAGTGGTTGACGCCCGCGTCGTCACATGCGTTAGAGTGTGCTTATGGCTGATCCTACCGCCCCGCGCGATCGTCCCGCGCCCACGCTCGCGCAATATGGCATCGACTCGGCCGATACGCTGCACCGTATCCTCAAGCTGTCGAACAAGCTGATGGCGCCCTTCTCGGCCAATCTGGAGCGGCAATATCGCATCAGCATCAACGAATTCCGGCTGCTGATGATGATCGGCCGCTATGGCAGCGCCGCGGGCCACGAGCTTGCGGCGATGACCGGGGTGAACATCATGAGCGTCTCGCGCGCCGTCTCCGCGCTCGAGCGGCACGGGCGGATCACCGTGACGCGCGATCCCGCCAACCGCCGGCGCAAGACGCTGCGGCTGACCGAGGAGGGCGAGCGGCTCTATGCGATCATGCGGCCGCAAAGCGATCTGGTCGGCGATTATCTGCTGTCCGCGCTGCGCCCCGACGAAGTGATGGCGCTCGACCGCTTTCTCGATACGCTGATCGACACGCTGGAGGCGACCGACGAAAAGGGCCGCTCGCTGTTCATGGAGCGTACTCGGCCCGCGGAGGGGGATCGCCCCTGATATCGAAATCCGCGCCGTCGCCGCGCAACATACAAGCCGTTCGCCCTGAGCCTGTCGAAGGGCGTCCGTTCGAGCGTTGGGGCCGCCCTTCGACAGGCCCAGGGCGAACGGGGAGGGGGGATTTCGATTTAAGCCGCGACGCCGCTAAGCCGCCGCCTCGCTCTCGATCTGCATCACCTTCGTCTCCAGATACGGCATCAATCCTTCGACGCCGCCCTCGCGACCGACGCCAGACTGCTTGAATCCGCCGAACGGCAGGCTGAAATCGGCCTTCATGCCGTTGTGCCCGACATTGCCCGCGCGCAGCCGCCGGCCGATGCGATAGACCGCGTCGCGATCATTGGTGAGCACCGCGGAATTGAGGCCATAATCGCTGTCGTTGGCGATCTCGATCGCATGGTCGGCGTCGCGCGCGGCGATCAGCGTGAGGACGGGGCCGAAAATCTCTTCCCGCGCAATCGTCATCTGATTGTCGACCTCGGCGAACAGCGTCGGCTCGAAATAATAGCCGGTGGAAAGATGCGCGGGTCGCCCGCCGCCGGTCACCAGCCGCGCACCCTCGCGCTTGCCGGTTTCGACATAATGTTCGATCCGTTCGAGCTGGCGCTTCATCGCGATCGGCCCCATTTCGGTCGCCGGGTCGAGCGGGGAGCCGATCCGCACCCGCTGCATCTCCGCCGCGATCGCCGCCGCGATGGCGTCGACGCGATGCGCCGGGACGATCGCGCGGCTCAGCATCGCGCAGACCTGGCCGGAAAGCACGGTGATCGTCCGCGCCAGGATCGCGCCCGCGGCTTCGGCGGGCATGTCGTCGAGCACGATCGCGGGGGATTTCCCGCCCAGTTCCAGCGTGACGCGTGCGATCCGTTCCCCCGCGACGCTGGCGATGCGGCGGCCCGCGACGGTCGAGCCGGTGAAGCTGATCTTGTCGACGCCGCGATGCCGCACGAGGTGATCCGCCGCGTCGCGATGCGCCGGCACGAGATTGAGTACGCCCGGCGGCAGTCCCGCCGCTGCCGCCGCCTCGGCGATCAGATAGGCCTCGAGCGGGGTTTCCGGCGCGGGCTTCATGATGACGGTGCAGCCGCAGATCAGCGCCGGGGCGATCTTCTGGATCATGATCGAATAGGGCATGTTCCACGGCGCGATCGCCGCGACCACGCCGACCGGTTCGCGCACCAGCACCGACAGATTGCCCGGGAGCGTAGAGGGGCGGCGCGTCTCCCATTCGTAACGCTCGCCGATATCGGCATAGCCGGC
The DNA here is from genome assembly GCF_026130605.1 of Sphingomonas lycopersici. Taxonomy (GTDB): domain Bacteria; phylum Pseudomonadota; class Alphaproteobacteria; order Sphingomonadales; family Sphingomonadaceae; genus Sphingomonas; species Sphingomonas lycopersici. Next base: position 762,195 of record NZ_JANFAU010000001.1, read on the forward strand.
CAGCGTCTCGGTCCCCTGTGCGGCGGCGACCGGCGCGAACGAGGCGAGCGCGCCGATCTGCGCGACGAAGGCGGCGGCGAGCTCGGCCTGCCGGCCGCGCAAATGGTCGGCCATCCGGCGCAAAACGGCGGCGCGCTCGGCGACCGGCATCCGCGGCCACGGCCCGGCGTCGAACGCGTGACGCGCCGCGTCGACCGCCGCATCCATATCGGCCTCGCGCGCCTCGGCGACGATCGCGGCGAGCTGCTCGTTATGCGGGGAGACGATCGCGATCGTCCCGCCCGCGGCCGGCGCGATCCATTCGCCGTCGATGAACAGGCGGTCGGGGTGGGCGAGGCGGACGCCGTCGGGCTGGGTGTTGGCCATGCTGTCTCCGTGGGATCGGGTAATGCGTGTCAGTTGGCGGGCTGCTGCTGTCTGATCCGCAGCGATTCGGGGCGCTTGCGCGGAGTCCACTCGCCCCGGCCGGGGAAGTTCTTCAGCACCTCACCGTCCCACAGCCGCACGGTGCGGCTGCGGAAGCGCCAGCGGCCGTCGGCGCCCTTCACCGCATGATCCTGATACCAGCCGGTGAAGCGCAGCAGATAGGGCGGCTCGCCGTCGCATTCGGTGACGAAGGCGAAGGCGCGCAGCCGCACGCTGCCGTCGTCCTGCGGCAGATATTGCACCTGCGTCACATGATGCTGGCGGCCGGGAAAGCCGGGGGCGTTGAAATAATGCGCGGCGAGCGCGCGGATGCCGTCATGCCCCTCCCACACGTCGGGGTCCTCGAACACTTCCTCCACCATCCGCGCATCGGCGGTGAAGCAGGCGACCAGCCCCTCGACATCGCCGGTATCGAGCGCCCAGCTATAGGCGGCGATCAGATCCTGCAGCGCGATACGATCTTCCAATGCCATGTCGGCCATCATCCTCTCCCTTGCCACAACAATAACAATCGTTAGTATTGTCGGCAAGAGTGGCAGGAGGGGATAACGTGAAGATCGTGGTCACCGGCGCGTCCGGCGCCTTTGGCGGGGCGGCGGCGGCAATGTTGCTGGAACGGATCGCGCCGGGCGATCTGATCCTGCTGTCGCGCACCCCGGCGCGGCTGGCGGATTTCGCGGCGCGCGGCGCATCGGTGCGGCACGCCGATTTCGACGATCCGGCGACCTTGCCCGCCGCCTTCGCAGGCGCGGAACGGATGCTGCTGATCAGCACCGCGCGGGTCGGGAGCCGCGTCGGCCAGCATCGCAGCGCGGTGGCGGCGGCGGTCGCCGCCGGCGTGCGGCATATCGTCTACACCTCGCTCCTCGGGGCCGACGCGCCCGACAATCCGGCGATCGTCAAGAACGATCACCGCGCGACCGAGGAAATCATCGAGGCATCCGGCGCGACGTGGACCTTCCTGCGCGACAGCCAATATGCCGAGGCGGTCGCGGGGCCGATGGTGATCCCCGTGTTGCTGTCGGGCCAGCCCAAGCCGGACAATTGCGGGGCGGGGCGGGTGGCGTTCGTGTCGCGCGACGATTGCGTCGCCACCGCGGTCGGGGTGCTGACGCAGGGCGGCCACGAGAACCGCGCCTATGATCTCACCGGCCCCGAGCTGTTCACGATTCCCGAGGCGCTGGCGCTGGCGGGCGAGATTGCCGGGCGGCCGCTGGCGGTGGCGCCGACCGACGATCGGGGGATGTTCGCCTATTTCGATTCGCTCGGCGTGCCGCGGCATGCGTCGGACATCGTACCCGACGGCCCGATCCCGTGGAGCAGCGACGATATGGTGACGTTCGGCCAGTCGATCCGCGAGGGCTTCTTCGACCGCGTGACCGATCATGTCGCGCGGATCACCGGCCGCGCGCCCAAGACGCTGCGCGAGGTGATGCTGGCGCATCGCGCGAGCTGGCCGGCATGAGGCGGGGGTGGATCGCCGCGCTGGCGCTGATCGCCCTCGCCGGCTGCGCGCGGACCGGCACCGACACCGCCGCCGGGGCGGGGGACGACTGGCCCACCCCGGGCGGGGATGCGGGGAAGACGCATTTCTCCCGCCTCGGCGAGATCACCCCGGCGAATGTCGGCACGCTCGGCTTCGCCTGGGCCTATGATCTCGGCACCGGGCGCGGGCAGGAAGCGACCCCGGTGGTGATCGACGGGGTGATGTACACCAGCGGCCAGGCCGGGCGCGTCTATGCGCTCGATGCGACGAGCGGGCGGGAATTGTGGAGCTTCACCCCCGATCTCGACATGCAGGCGGCGCGCGCCGCGTGTTGCGACATGGTCAATCGCGGGGTCGCGGTGGCGGCGGGCAAGGTGATCGTCGGGGCGCTCGACGGCTGGCTCTATGCGCTCGACGCCAAGACGGGGAAGGTCGCGTGGAAGGCCGATACGATCACCGATCGTACGCGCGGCTATACGATCACCGGCGCGCCCGAAGTGGCCGGCGATCTGGTGGTGATCGGCAATGCCGGCGCGGAATATGACACGCGCGGCTATGTCACCGCCTATCGCATCGCCGACGGCAAGACGGCGTGGCGTTTCTTCACCGTCCCGCACGATCCGAAACAGGGGCCGCAGGAAAGCCCCGCGCTGGATGCCGCTCTCAAGACATGGGATCCGGCGAGCCGCTGGGATATCGGCGGCGGCGGCACCGCCTGGGATGCGATCGCTTATGATGCGGCGGCCGACACGCTCTATGTCGGCGTGGGCAACGGCGGGCCATATTCGATCGCCGAGCGGTCGCCGAAGGGCGGGGACAATCTCTATCTCTCCTCGATCGTCGCGCTCGACCGCAAGAGCGGGCGGCTGAAATGGCATTATCAGGAGACGCCCGGCGACAGCTGGGACTATACCGCGACCCAGCCGATGATCCTCACCGAGCTGACGGTGGACGGGCGCCGTCGCCCGGTGATCATCCACGCGCCGAAGAACGGCTTCCTCTATGTGATCGATCGCGAGACGGGAAAGCCGCTGGCGGCCAATGCGCTGGTGCGGACGAGCTGGGCATCGGGCTATGACCTTAAGACCGGGCGGCCGCGGCTGACCCCGGCGGGATCGGCATATTGGCAGGGGCCGAAGATCGTCTTCCCCGGCTCGCCCGGTGCGCGCAACTGGATGCCGGGGGCGTGGGATCCGGCGCGCAGGCTGTATTTCGCCTCGGTGCTCGACATGGGCAATCTGATCTTCCCGACGGTCAGCGGCGCGCCGCCGCGCCGCGCGAAGGCGCTCAACACCGGCGCGGCGCTGATCTTCACCCCCGATCTCGTCGAGGCGCTCCCCACGCTGCCGCCGCCGGTGCGCGCCGCGGTGGAGGCATTGCCGGAGATGAAATGGGTGCGCGAAAAGCCCTATTCGGCGGAAATCCGCGCGATCGACCCGCTCACCGGCAAGACACGCTGGGCGGTGCCCACCGGCGGGTGGCAGGATCGCGGCGGCGTGCTCGCCACCGCGAGCGGGCTGGTGTTCCACGGCATGCTCGACGGCCGGCTGGTCGCGCGCGATGCCGGCACCGGGCGGGCGCTGAAGGCGATCGATACCGGCAGCTCGATCATGGCCGCGCCGATGACCTATCGCGTAAAGGGGGTGCAATATGTCGCGGTCGCGACCGGCTTCGGTGGCGGGGGCTGGCCTTATGTGCCCGATTATTCGGCGGCCTATCGCTACGGCAATGCCAATCGGCTGATCGTCTTCAAGCTCGGCGGCGGGGCGGTGCCCAAGCCAGCGCCCTCACCGCCGCTGGAGGTCGCGCCCGCGCCGCCGCCGCAGGCCGCCGGCACCACCCCGGCGGTGATCGCGCACGGGCAGCAAATATTCTTCCAGAATTGCGCGATCTGCCATTCCAACCAGCCGCGCTCCACCGCCCCCGATCTGCGGCGGCTGGACGGCGCAGTGCATGCGATGTTCGACCGCATCGTGCTGGAAGGCGCGCTCAAGGACGCCGGGATGCCGCGCTGGGACGACGTGCTGACGAAGGCGGACGCCGCCGCCGTCCACGCTTATCTCAAGGAGATGCAGGCCAAGACCCGCATGCGCGAACTCGCGCTGAAACGCGCCGGCAAACCGCTCGACAGCCGCAGCCTCGCGATCCTGTCGAATTATTAGCGTACCGTGGCGAGGGCTTAATCGGGGTCACGTCCAGTCCTCGCTGGGCTCCCGCCTTCGCGGGGACACAAGATGCAGACTACCACCCCGGCGAAGGCCGGGGTCCAGCATCGGGCCGGTCGTGACTGGCCCCCGGCCTGCGCCGGGGAGGATCCACATTCCGCACATGATCTCCGGTCGAACCGATACCCGTCCTCTTCAGGGGAGGGGTTCTCGCGCCGGCTACGCCGGCAGTTTCCCGATCACCGATTTCACCTCGAGGAATTCCTCCAGCCCGAATTTGCCGAATTCGCGCCCGTTGCCCGATTGCTTATACCCGCCGAACGGCATGTCGAAGGCGAGCCCGCCGGCGTTGACGAACACCGCGCCGGCGCGCAGCTTGCCGACGATCGTCTTCGCCTTCGCCGGATCGCCCGCGATATAGGCGCCGAGCCCGTAAGGCGTATCGTTGGCGATGCGGATCGCGTCGGCCTCGTCCTCATAGGGCATGATCACCAGCACCGGGCCGAAAATCTCCTCGCGCGCGACGGTCATCTCGGGGGTGACATTGGCGAAGACGGTGGGCTTCACATAATAGCCGATGTCGTGCCCGTCGGGCCGGCCGGGGCCGCCGGCCGCGACGGTCGCGCCCTCGTCGATGCCCTGCTGGATCAGGCGCTGGATGCGTTCCCATTGGCGCTGGTTGACCAACGGGCCGATATGGTCGCCCTCGGCCAGCGGATCGCCGACCGGCTTGGCGGCGAATATCTCGCCCACGATCCGCGCCGCCTCGTCATGCTGCGAGCGGTGGACCAGCATCCGCGTCGGCGCGACGCAGCTTTGCCCCGAGTTGAGCAGCACCCCGCCCGCGCCGCCGGGCAGCGCCTGATCGAGCGGCGCGCCTTCGAGGATGATATTGGGGGATTTGCCGCCCAGCTCCTGCGCGACGCGCTTCACCGTGTCGGCGGCGTTCTTGGCCACCGCGATTCCGGCGCGGGTCGAGCCGGTGAAGCTCACCATATCGATATCGGGATGCCGCGCCAGTGCGGTGCCGACACCCTCGCCGTCGCCCTGCACCAGGTTGAAGACGCCCGCCGGCACCCCCGCCGCGTCGATCACCTCGGCGAAGATCGCGGCGGAGCCGGGGGCTTCCTCGGAGGGCTTGAGGATCATCGTGCAGCCGGCGGCGAGCGCCGGGCCGACCTTGGCGACGATCTGGTTCATCGGCCAGTTCCACGGCGTGATCAGCGCCACCACCCCGATCGGCTCGCGCACCACCAGATTGTCGCCGATCGCCTCGGCGAAGTCATATTCCTCGAGCGCCTTGAGCGCATTGGCGAGATGCCCCAGCCCCGAGCCGGCCTGCGCCGTCCGCGCCACGCTGATCGGGCATCCCATCTCGATCGCGATCGCCTCGGCGATGTCGGGGATGCGCTTCTGATATTCCTCGATCACCCGCTGGAGCAGCGCGATGCGATCGGCCTTGCTCGTCTGGCTGAAGCTGTCGAAGGCGCGGCGCGCGGCGACGACCGCATCGTCGACATCGGCCGCGGTGCCGAGCACGATCTCGCTCGCAGGCTGCTCGGTCGCGGGGTTGATGACGATGTGGCGGCGCCCGCCCTTGCTGTCGGTCCAGCGGCCGTCGATATAAAGCTGCGGATAGCTCTTCATGTCATGGTCCTCGAAAAGAAAAGGGATCAGGCCGGGAGCAGGCCAAGCTCGGCGTCGGTGGCGGGCGGGCCCCATTTGTCGCGCGGCGGCATCGGGCGCGTGTCCCACGCCGGATCGAGCGTGAAGCTCGATAGCGCGCGGCCCTCGGGGATGCGGCCGTTGCCGCAACCCTGGGTGTAATCGTAATAGAGCGTCATCAACTCGCGGTGGCTGTGGTGCCGCTGCGCCGCGGGATGCGAAAGGCACGCCTCGCGCCAGCGCAGGACGCGCGTCAACTGTGCGGGGACCGCGTATTCCTCATAATATTCCAGGAACCACAGCCGCTTGAACATCGGCGTGAATGCCACCTCGGCCCAGCCGAAGCGATCGAACAGGAAATCGCGATCGGGGGCATAATGGCGGAGGAAATCGTCCAGCCGGGCATATTGCGCATCCACCTCGGCGCGATGCTCGGCGCGCTTCGCCGCATCGCGGTTGAGGATCATGCGATAGCCCGCGCCGGTGAATTGCCCGTCGGTCGCGCACAGCATCGCCTCGACGGCATGTTCGAAGGGATCGCGCCGCGCCACCGGGCGCTCGGGGAAGCGATCCTCGATATAGCGCATGATGACCATGCTTTCCTTCAGCGTCTCGCCATTCTCCAGCTCGAGCGCGGGCAGCGCGGTGGTGCCGCGCGTGCGGCGCAGCAGCCAGTCGGGGCGCGGGCGGGAGATGTCGATCTCGTGATCGGCCATCACGTCGCCCAGCCCCTTGAGATCGAGCAGCAGCTCGACCCGCTCGGAAAAGGGGCAGCCGGGGATGTGATACATGCGCAGCGCGCCGGTCGCGGGTTCGTCGTTCCAGGCCATCGTCGCTCCTCAGGCAGCAGGCGCGGGCGCCGGCCGGCGATCGGGCATTTCGGTCTGCGAGCGGGCGAACATCTCGCGCGCGGCAGGGCGCGCGTTGATCCGCTCGATCCACGCCACCAGATGCGGCGTCGCCTCGCGGTTGACGATATCGGCATAGCCGTGCTGCATCCCGTTGGCGACCGCGAAATTGCAGATATCGGCGAGCGTATATTGGTCGCCCGCCAGCCATTCGCTTTCCGACAGGCGCTTCTCCAGCCGGTCGATCGAGAAGCGGATCTTGCGCATCTCCTCGTCGAGCACCTCTTTGGGAAAACCGGCGCGCGCGTTGCGCCATTTCACCTGCTGCTCGACGACGGGGATGCGCTTCACCTTCTCCTCGAATTCCTCGTCGGACAAGGCGCGCGCCATCGGGCCGATCATCCGTTCCCAGCCGATCGTCGAGACGCACCAGCAGAAATATTCGTCGACCCATTTGGTCCACACGCGCATCTCGGCGATCGCCAGCGGGTCGGTCGGGCGCAGCCGCGGCGCATCGGGGAAGGCGTCTTCCAGATATTCGCAGATCACGGTCGATTCGGTGACGATATGGCCATCGTGATCGAGCGCCGGCACCTGCCCGCGCGGGTTGATCCGCTTGAACCAATCCTCGTGATGCTCGAACCGGCGCGGATCGATGAAGCGCGGCGTGAATGCCAGCCCCTTCTCGTAGAGCGCGAGCAGCGGCTTCAACGAATTGGCCGCCGGCCCGAAGCTGTAGAGCGTCAACATCGGCGCTTGTTCCTCTCCAATTATCGGCACCGGGGTGGCGGGCAGGCGCGCGTGCCGCAAGTCATGTGGCGATACTATCAGCCCCAATGACAGCATATCCGCTGCGCTTGCCCGGGCCCTGGGGGGATGCTTCATCGTGACGACTTGCGGAGAGAAACATGCTCGAACTGCTGACCTCGGAAACGCCGAACGGCTGGAAGGCCGCGATCATGCTGGAGGAGCTCGGCGTGCCTTATAAGGTGACGCCGATCTCGCTCACCGATCGCGTGCAGAAAGAGGATTGGTATGTCGCGCTCAATCCCAATGGGCGCATCCCGACCCTGGTCGATCACGATGCGGGCGGCTTCGCGGTGTTCGAATCCGGGGCGATCCTGATCTATCTGGCGGAAAAGTTCGGCCGCTTCCTGCCCGCCGACGCGCAAGGACGCAGCACCGTCATCCAATGGGTGATGTGGCAGATGGCGGGGCTCGGGCCGATGATGGGGCAGGCGACCGTCTTCAACCGCTATTTCGAGGAAAAGCTGCCGGCGGTGATCGATCGCTATGTGCGCGAGAGCCGGCGGTTGCTGGAGGTGATGGATGCGCGGCTCGCCACCCGCGACTATCTCGCGGGGGAATATTCGATCGCCGACATCGCCTGTTTCCCCTGGGTGCGCGGGGCGGACTGGGCACAGATACCGATCGACGGGCTCGATCATCTGCAACGCTGGCGCGATACGATCGCGGCGCGTCCCGCGGTCCAGCGCGGGCTCAACGTCCCCGAACCGCCCAAGCCCGAGGAGATGGAGGCGAAAACGGTGAAACAGGGCCGGAATATCCTGGCGTGATCACCGACCGGAGCCGCGCGGGCGACGCGATCGAGACCGTGATCGACTATCTGGTCCCGACGTCGCGCATCAACCGGCGGTTCTGGGCGCCGGGGCGGGAGGTGAATACCGGGGTCTATGCCCCCTATCCGGTCACGATCCGCAACGCGCGGCTCGCACCGGAACCGTTCACGCTCGACACCCATGGCTTCGCGATCGCGCGGCATCGCAGCGCGGTCCGCGATTTTCGCGATGCGGCGGCGGTGCGCGATTATCCCGACGAAGTGGCGGCGGTGGCGAAGGCGCTCACCGGCTGCGATCTGGTGCTGCCGATGGGCGGACAATTGCGCTCTCCGATCATCAGCGGCGCGAGCGTCCAGCCGCCCGCCGCCGAGGCGCATGTCGATTTCAACACCGCGACCGCGCACCGCGTGGCGCGCGCGCTCTATGACCGCGCCGTGCCCGGCGGCGCCGGCTACAGCCGCTTCATCTGCTTCAGCCTGTGGCGCACCTTCTCCCCGCCGCCGCAGGATTGGCCGCTCGCGCTATGCGATTGCCGCAGCGTCGGGGACGAGGATGCGGTCGCCAACGTCAAGGTCGATGTCGACGAGATACCCGAGGAGGACGCGCTCTACGCCCCGATCGAGGGCGAGGAGGCGATGAGCGCGGCGACGATCTTCCACCACAATCCCGCGCATCGCTGGTGGTATTTCCCCGACATGACTGCAGACGAGGTGATTTTCATCAAGTTCCACGACAGCGATCACGGCCGCGCGTGGCGCGCGCCGCACACCGCATTCCACGATAGTACGCGGCCCGATGCCGTGACCCGCGAAAGCTACGAATTCCGCGCGATCGCCTATTTCCGATGATCCTGCGATAGGGGGCGGGGCTCACCGCCGCACGCTCTCCGCGAGCCGCGCCAGCCGCGCCGCGCTGGCCGGATCGCGCGGGGCGAACAGGATCAGCCGCTGCCCCGGCGCGCCTTCCACCGCATAGGATGAATGCCAGAAGGTGATGTCCCCCACCTCGGGCATCATCGCGATGTTGACATGCTCGAAATAGGGCAGGATTTCGGACTCCTGCCAATATTCGCGGAACAGGGCGGAGCCTTCCATCATCTCGGCGATGATCTCGTCGAATATCTCCGGTTTGGAGGTGCGGCTGTAATCCCATTTGAACCGTGCGACGAGCCGACGCGCCATTTCGCGAAAATGATCGGCGTCGGTGCGGTAGCGCTCGTCGAGCAGCAGGATCTTGAACAGATTGCGCTCCGCGCGCGGCAACGGGCCGTAATCGCGGAAGGCGCGCGCGATCAGCTGGTTCCAGCCGATCACCGTCCAATCCTCGACGATCACCAGCGCCGGGATCGACAGGCTGTCCATCATATGCTGGGTCGCCGGGCGGATCTCCTCGTCGATCTGGGTTTCCAGCGGCGGCGGGCGATGCTGCGCCAGCGCGAACAGGAATTCGCGCTCGTTGGTGTCGAGCCGCAGCGTGCGGCCGAGCCGTTCGAGCATCGGCACCGATAGCTGGACGTCGCGGCCCTGCTCGAACCAGGTGTACCAGGTGACGCTCATCCCGGCGAGCGCGGCGACTTCCTCACGGCGCAGCCCCTTGGTCCGCCGTCGCTCGCCCGCCGGCAGCCCGACGTCGCCCGGCGACAGGCGCGACCGCGCCGCCTTCAGGAACCGCGATAATTCCTCCCTATGCGCCATGCTTATCCCGTTACTTCCAATGATGGCAGATGGAACCGTCTAGTCGCATCCGCCGGCTTCTGCGACTCCCCGCGAAACGGCGGTTCGACAGGAGAGCGTTTTTGGCCGAGAAGACCTTCATCACCTGTGCCGTCACCGGCAGCTCGCCGTTGCCCGATCATCCCAATTTCCCGTTCCGCCCCGATCATGTCGCGGCGGAGGCGCTGGCGGCGGCGGAGGCGGGGGCGTCGATCATCCACCTGCATGTGCGCGATCGCGAGACGGGCGCGCCGAGCCAGTCGCTCGACGATTATCGCGAGGTGGTCGGGCTGATCCGCGCCGGCAACGACGCAGTGATCCTCAACGTCACCACCGGCCCCGGCTGCACCTGGATGCAGAGCCCGGACGATCCGGCGGTGTGCGGGCCGGGGACGCTGATGTTCACCGCCGAGCGCCGGCTGGAGCATATCCTCGATCTCAAGCCCGATATGTGTACGCTCGATATCTGCACGATGAACCTGTGGGGCGGGGTGGCGATTAACCTCGATCCGATGATCACCCGCATGGGGCAGATGATCCAGGATGCCGGCGTGCTGCCCGAGATCGAATGTTTCGAGGCGGGCGATTTCGTCTTCGCCGACGATCTGATGGCGAAGCGCGCGCTGCCGGCGCATGCGCCTTATTCCTTCGTGCTCGGCACCAAATACGGCCTTCCTGCGACCACCGAGGCGATGGTCTATGCCCGCAACCAGATTCCGCGCGGCGCGCGCTGGACGGGGTTCGGGGTCAGCCGCCACTCCTTCCCGATGGCGGCGCAGGCGGTGCTTCTCGGCGGCAATGTCCGCGTCGGGTTCGAGGATACGATCTATCTGCGGCGCGGGCGGCTCGCCGAGGACAATGCCGCGCAGGTGCGCTGGGCGGTCGAACTGATCGAGCGGCTGGGCGGCGATGTCGCGAGCGTCGGGGAGACGCGGGCGATGCTCGGGCTGAAACACTGAGAAAAAACGGAGAGGAAGCGAATGACTGGAGAGGCTGAGGCAAAGCGCGCGCCGATGGCGGAGGTGCGCGGGCGGACGGCGTTCATCACCGGCGGCGCGAACGGCATCGGGCTGGGCATCGCCCGCGCGCTGGTGACCGCGGGCGCGAATGTGGTGATCGCCGACATTCGCGAAAGCGCGCTGGACGAGGCGCGCGCCTCGCTCGGCGCGGATGCGCAGGTGGAGACCGTCCAGCTCGATGTCACCGATCGCGAGGGTTATGCGCGCGCCGCGGACCGCGCCGAGGCGCGTTTCGGCGCTATCCACATGCTGATCGGCAATGCCGGCGTCGGCGTCATGGGGCCGATCACCGAGACCAAATATGACGATTGGGATTGGGCGATGGGGGTCAATTTCGGGGGCGTGGTCAACGGCCTCGTCACGATCCTGCCGCGCATCCGCGCGCATGGCGAGGGCGGGCAGATCGTCACCACCTCTTCGCAATCGGCGCTGATCCCGATCTCCTTCTCCGCGACCTATACCGCGGCCAAGGCCGCGGTGCTCGGCTTGTCGGAGGCGATCCGCGGGGAGCTGGCGCCGGACAATATCGGCGTCTCCGCCTTCCTGCCCGGTCCGGTGCAGAGCAATATCGCCGCCTCGGGCGAGCTGCGCCCGGATCGTTACCGGCACGACAGCGGCTATATCGCGCGCGAGCAGCAGCTCGGGAAGCGCGAGGTCTCGCCCTTGTGGATGAGCGCGGACGAAGTGGGGGAGCGCGTGCTCGCCGGCATCCGCCGCAACGATCTTTATATCCTCACCCATCCCGAATTCGCCCCCGGTATGCGCACCCGTTTCGACGCGATCCTCGCCTCGATGCCCGACGAACCGGTCAATGCAGCGCGCGCGGAAGCGATCGGCTTCCTGCTCGGCAATCCGGTGTTCGATGAGCAGCTGGCGCAGCATGGAGCGGAGCGGGGATAGCGCGTCGCGCGCAAACATGACCGGTTCGCCTTGAGCTTATCGAAGGACGAACCGGTCACCCGTCGGTTTACGACGGCTCGCCCGCGCCCAGCATGATCCGCAGCAATTGTGCGGGCTGATCGGCCATGACGTCGTGCCCCGCATCGGCGCGATGGACTTCCCAGCCAGGATCGGCGGCCACCATATCGTGGAAGCGCACGAAGGGCGTCGGGGACCAGCTTTCGGCGAACACATAGAGGCGCCGCTTCACCGCCGCCTCCGCGCCCGTGAAGCGCACCGGCTCGAGCAAGGTGAGCAGCGGGTGCCGCCCGAGCCGCGCATCGCGCTCCAGCCCCGGCAGCGGCGCGACGCATCCCGGCCGATCGCGCTGGCCGTCGATATACTGTTTATGCTCCCAGTCGCCGGTGATGTCCCACAGCGACTGGCCGTCTCCCGGCAGGAAGGCGTCGATATAGACCAAGGCATCGATCCGCGCGCCGAGCCGGGTGGCGACGCCGGTCGCCACCATCCCGCCATAGCTGTGCGCGGCGAGCACGAACCGGTCGAACCCCGCCGCCTCGACTTGCTCCACCACATCGCCGATGTGGCGGGACAAGTCGATCGCCGGCGTCAGCTCATCGGCGCGCGTACCGAGCCCGGTCAGCGCGGCGACGAGAACGCGATGGCCCGCGCCGCGCAGGTCGGCGGCCAGCCGGTCGTAACTCCAGCCGCCGCCCCACGCGCCGTGGACCAGGACGTAATCGGTCACCTCATGCCTCGGCGGCGGTGCGCCAGCCTTGGTGATAGGTCTCGCGCGCGACGCGCGAATAGGGCACCGGGCTGACGATCGCGCGCACCTCGATCTGCTTGTGCGGTTCGACCGTGGTCTTGCGCGTCCCACCATTCTCTTCGCCCCACACGACGCGAAGCTCGGTGCCGACCGGGATCGTCGGATCGATCGTCGCGAGGCTCAGGGCTTGCTTTTCGTTGTAGCTGTAGCCGGTAAACATCGACACGCCGACCGTCCGCCCGCTCGCATCGATCACGCGATCGTAGTTCGACGAGGCGTAATTGGCGAGCGGCACGTCGAAGAACTTATATTGCTCGCCATCGGGATCGAACAGCGAGGCCATGATCTTCGCCATGTCCTCGGGATGCCAGGCGAGCGTCACCTTGGTGCGCTGCGCCGCCGGATCGAGCTTTTCCAGCGCCTCGCGGCCGTGGAAATCATGGTCGAACTTGACGAACGGGCCATAGCCCAATTCCCACGGGTTGAGATAATAATCCTCGATATTGTCGGAGACGAAGCTGCCGCCGATCGACCCGGTCGCCTCATAGCTGTCGGCGCCGAGCCACTCGCGATAGCCCTTCAGCTTGTCGCCGGTGTAGATCGCCGGGAGCGGGGAGGGGATCCAGCCCGATTCCAGCGTGTTCGACGGATAGGCCCGGCTGCCGCACGGCACGATGCCGAATTCACGCCCTGCCTCGAGGATCGCGGCGCGGATCTCCTCCTGCTCGGCATAGGGACCCCAGATCTCGAGCCCCGGCGCGCCCGACATGCCGTGGCGCAGCGTGCGCACGGTGTGGCCGGCGATGTTCATCGTGCTCATGTTGAAGAATTTGAGCTTTTCGAGCGGGCCGCCGTTGAGCTTCTCGATGATCGCCCAGGCGTTCGGCCCCTGAATCTGGAAGCGCCACACCGAGCGGCTGACCGGCTTGCCCATCGGCCGCATCGGCGAGCGGTCGTCGAGCTCGACCGCGACGTCATAGCCGCCCGTCTCGGCATGATAGCGCAGCCAGTTCGAGGCTGGCGCGCGGCCGACGTAGCAGAATTCCTCCGGCTCCTGCCAGAAGATGATGCCGTCGCCGATGACATGGCCGTAAGGCGTCGTCGGCACATATTGCTTGGCCTTGTTGAGTTCCCACCCCTTGGGCGAGTTGATCATCGTATCGGTAAGCAATTTCAGCGCATCGCGGCCGCGCAGATACAGGTTCACCATATGGTGCGACTGATCGAACAGCACCGCCGAATGCTGCCACGCCCATTGTTCGGAGCGCCAGTTGTGAAACTCCGGGGCGACGACGGGATAGACATAGGCGCCGAGCTGCGAGTTGCGCAGCATGTCGACGGTATTGCCCGCCGCGTTGAGCACGTCTTCGAGATTCCTGGCCATCAAATCCTCTCCTGCGAGGCCCCCGCACGCTGGCCGGGGCCGGTTCCTACCCGGCGGACCATAATCGAATTAGTATGTAACGCAAACGATTCGCGCGCGGCTGATCGTGGCGGGCGCGGCCCGGCGCCCCGGTGCGAGACCGAGTGGCGCTGAAGTAAAGCAGCCGATCCCTAAAGCGTCAGCGTATCGAGAATGCCGCCGTCGACCGCCCAGCTCTGCCCGGTGACGTGGCTCGCCGCGTCGGAGAGGAGGAAGGCGGCGACCTCGGCCAATTCCGCCGCAGTGCCGGTGCGGCCTTGCGGGGTGCGCGCGCGCATCGCGTCGTGCGCATCAGGGCCGAGGTTCGCGAGCATCTCGGTTTCGATGAAGCCGGGGATGATGCAATTGACGCGCACCCCGTGCGGCGCGGCTTCCAGCGCGGCGGCGCGGGCGAGCCCGAGCAGCCCGTGCTTGGCCGCGACATAGCCCGGGTTGTGCGCCATGCCGCGCACGCTCGCGAGGCTGCCGGTGACGAGGATCGCGCCGCGCCGCCGCGCGATCATCCCCGGCAGCACGCGCTTCGTCGCGCGGAACGGGGCGAGCAGGTTGATGCGCAGCACCTCCTCGAAGGCCGCATCGTCATAATCGGCGAAGGGAGCGAAGGCGCCCCCGGTGCCGGCATTCGCGAACAACCCGTCGACCGGGCCGAGCGCGCGTTCCGCCGCATCGATCGCGGCAAGCAACGCCGCGGGGTCGCCGACATCGGCGGGCGCGGCGAAGCTCTCGCCTTCGATCGCCGCGCGCACCGCCGCGAGCGCGGCGGCGCGGCGCGCGATCAGCGATACGCGCGCACCGCGTTCCGCCAGCAGCAGCGCGGTCGCGCGCCCGATCCCCGAGGAGGCGCCGGTGACGAGGATGTGGCGGCCGGCGAGATCGTTCATCGCCGCTGCCAATCGAACGGCGCCATCTCAGCCGAGCCCCAGTACCCGCGCGGCATTATCCTTCATGATCAGCGGCAGCACCTCGTCGCGGAAGCCGGCCTCACGCGCGGCGTCGATCCATTTTTCCGGGCGGATCAGCGGCCAGTCCGATCCGAACATCATCTTATGTTTGAGCTGGGTGTTGGCATATTGGATCACCTGCTTGGGGAAATATTTCGGCGACCAGCCGGACAAGTCGATAAATACATTGTCCTTGTGCAGCGCCATCGACAGGCTTTCGTCGGTCCACGGCCAGCTCGGGTGCGCGAGAATGAATTTGATCGTCGGGAAATCGACCGCAACGTCGTCGATCAGCATCGGCTGGCCATATTTGAGCCGCAGCCCGCCGCCCGCCGGCATCCCGGTGCCCATCCCCGAATGCCCGGTGTGGAAGATCGCGGGCAGGCCATATTCGGCGATCACCTCATAGATCGGATAGGCGATGTGATCGGCGGGGTGCGCATTCTGCGCGATGCCGTGGAACTTGAAGCCCTTGACCCCATAATTCTCGATCAGGTCGCGCGCCTCGCGCGCGCCATATTTGCCTTTGTGCGGATCGATCGAGGCAAAGGGGATGACGATATCGTCGTGCTGCGCGGCGATTTCCGCGACTTCGTAATTGCTGATCCGCTTGGCCCCCATGCCGCATTCGGCATCGACCGTGAACAGGCAGAAGGCGATGTTCTTCTCGCGGTAATAAGCGATCGTCTCGGGGATCGTCGGGCGCTTGCGGTCGGCCTTGAAATAGGTCGAGGCCGCGTCGAAGAATTCGGCCATTACCGGGTCTTCCGGATCGTGGCACGAGACTTCGGCGTGGACGTGGACGTCGATCGCGGCGACCTTGGCGGGATCGATGGGCATTGGATATTCCTTCGTGGTTTCAGCGCGTCTTGGGCGCGGACGCGCGCTCCAGCGCCTTGTCCTCATTGGCACGCTTGATGACATATTGGCGGATCGTCTCGATCTCCGGGGCGGACATTACGCCGGCAAAGCTGACCATGCCATTGTCCTTCAGCAGCCCGTCGTGGACGATCTGCTGCCAGGTCGTCGCGTCGTTGAGCACCCCGCTGCGCCTGAGATCGGGCACCAGCGCGCCGCCGACCGCGGCATCGCCGTGGCATACGCCGCAGAAGCGGCCGAAGCGTTCGCCGCCCGCCGCGATCACATCGGGCGCGGCGGTCGAGGCGGGAGGATCGAGCGGCGCTTTCTCCAGCGCGGGCGGAGCGGGAAGCTGCGCCTTGCCGCCGACCTTGAACACCAACAGGCGGCTGATGTTGCGCACCGGCCCGCTCTTGTCGATCAGCACGCCCGGCGCGAGCGCCCAGACGCCGCCCCAGCCGGCGAGCACCGCGACATATTGCTGGCCATTGAGCTCATAGCTCATCGGCGGCGCAACGATCCCGGTCTGCGCCGGGAACGACCATAATTTCTTCCCGTCCGCCGCGGCATAGGCAGCGAATTCGCCGGCGGCATTGCCCTGGAAGACGAGTCCGCCGGCGGTGGCGAGCACCCCGCCGTTCCACGGCCCCTTGAACGAGACGCGCCAGCGCTCCTTCTGCGCCACGGGATCCCAGGCGATGAGCGCGCCGGTCGTCGCGGCGAGCGCGGCCTTGCGCGCGGCGGCATCGGCCGGCATCGCCGCCTTGCCCATATCGACCCCGACGTTGAACCCCAGCTTCGCCGGTTTCCACGCCGGATCGGGGATATAGGGGAAAGCGGCGAGATTGGCGGGGATGAAGACCAGCCCGGTCTTGGGATCGAACGCCATCGGCTGCCAGCTATGCGCGCCGGTCGCGCCGGGGGAGCCGATGAACGGCTTGCCCGTCTTGTAATAGCGCGCCGCGGGATTCTCGATCGGGCGCCCCGTCCGCATGTCGATGCCGCTGGCCCAGTTCACCGGGACGAAATTGCGCGCCGAGATCAGTTTCCCGTCGGTGCGGTCGAGCACGTAGAAGAAGCCGTTCTTGGGTGCCTGCATCAGCACCTTCCTGGGCTTTCCGTCGATCGTCACATCGGCCAGGATGATGTGCTGGGTGGCGGTGAAATCCCAGCTTTCGCCCGGCGTGGTCTGATAATGCCAGGCATATTCGCCGGTCTTGGCGTGGATCGCGACGATCGAGGACAGATAGAGATTGTCGCCTTTCCCCTCGGAGCGGTAGAGCTGGTTCCACGGGCTGCCGTTACCGACGCCGATGTAGAGCAGATCGAGCGCGGGATCATAGGCCATCGCGTCCCACACGGTGCCGCCGCCGCCCTGTTTCCACCATTGGCCGTGCCAGGTCGCGGCGGCCTTTTTCAGATATTCCGGCTCGCGCTCGGTGCCCGGCTGGGCGGGGACGGTGTAGAAACGCCACACCTGCTTGCCGGTCTGCGCATCATAAGCGGTGACATAACCGCGCGCGCCGAATTCCGCCCCGCCATTGCCGATCAGCACCATGCCGTTCACCACGCGCGGCGCGCCGGTGATCGTCTGGTTGCTCTTCGGATCGATCGTCATCATGGTCCATGCGGGTTTCCCGGTCTTGCGATCGAGCGCGATCAGGCGGCCGTCGAGCGTGCCGACGAAGAGGCGGTCGCCCCAGGCCGCGACGCCGCGGTTCACCGCGTCGCAGCACGCCTTGACCAGGGTTTCGCGCGGCACCTCCGGATCATAGGACCAGAGCGGCTTGCCGGTCGCCGCGTCATAGGCCTTCACCATGCTCCACGCGGTCGAGACATAGAGCGCGCCGTCGATCATCAGCGGGGTCGCTTCCTGCCCGCGCGCGGTATCCAGATCGGCGGACCAGGCGAGACCGAGCTGGCCGATGTTGCCCGGGTTGATCGCGCCGAGCGGGCTGAACCGCTGCTCGTCATAGGTGCGGCCGGTCGACAGCCATTCCCCCGGCGTCGCCGCGGCGATCCGCGCGCCGTCGACGCCGCCGGTTCCGGTCGCGCCGCCGCCGCCGTTCGCGCCGCAGCCGGCAAGCGCCAGCAGCGCAGCGCCCGCCAGAAATAATCCAGACGACCGGATCATGCCTCTTTCGCCTCCACTCAGTTCACCATTCGCGCGCCATCACGCCAATAGCCGGCGCGCAGCGCGTTCTTGTCCATCTTGCCGGCGGCGGTACGCGGTATCGCATCGACGAAGGAGACGCTCTTGGGGGCTTTCACCCCGCCGAGCCGGGCCTTGGCGTGGGCGATCACCGCCTGTTCGTCGGTCCCCTCGGCGACGACGATGGCGTGGACCTGCTCGCCCCATTTGTCGTGCGGGATGCCGATCACGGCGCATTCGCGGACCGCGGCGAGCTCGGTGATCGCCGCCTCCACCTCGGCGGTGAAGACGTTGAAGCCGCCGGTGACGACCATGTCCTTCTTGCGGTCGACGATATAATAATAGCCGTCCGCATCGCGATAGGCGACGTCGCCGGTATGGTGCCAGCCGAACTGGCGCGCCTCGGCAGTTGCGGCGGGCAGCTCGAAATATTCCTTCGAGACGAGCACCCCGCGCACGACAATCTCGCCGCGCTGCCCGTCGGGGAGCAGCCGGCCGTCGTCGTCCATGATCGCGACCTGCACCGAACGGGTCGGCCGGCCGCAGCTCGCCAGCCGCTCGGGATGATCGCCTGCCGCCGCGGCCGCGACCGTTTCGGGCGGTAGCCAGGTGGTGATCATCGGCGATTCGACCTGGCCATAGGCCTGGCACATGCACGGGCCGAACACCTCGACCGCACGGCGCAATTTCTCCGGCGAGACGGGGGAGCCGACGAGGATGAAGACGCGCAGCGATGAGACGTCGGGCAAGGCCTGTTCCGCCGCCTCGAGCAGCCCGTAGAGCGCGGTCGGCGGGAGGTACATATGCGTCACGCGATGCTCGGCGATCGCGCGCAGCACCGCCGGCGCGTCGAAGCCGGGCAGGATCACCTGCGTCGCGCCGAGCGCGAGCGTGCCCAGCGCGACCGGCCCGGCGGCGTGGGTGATCGGCGCGACCACCAGCGAGACCGGGGCGTGGGTGCGTCCGTCGACCGCCGCGCCGAGCGTCTCCAGCATCGTCCCCCAGCCGAGGTTGGTGACGACGACGCCCTTCGACGGCCCGGTCGTCCCGCCGGTGGGGAACAGCCCGACGACGTCGTGCGGCGCGCCGAACGGATCGGAGAAATCGGGCAGGTCGGCGTCGGGCGCACCCGCGACCAGATCGTCGAGCGAGGCGTCGCCGTCCATCGCGCGATCGAGGCAGATGCACTGCGTGAGGCTCGGCACGCGCGCGCGCAGCAGCGCGACGTCCGCCGCCATGCTTGAGTGGTAGAACAGCCAGCCGCAGCGGACATAGTTGAGATAGGCGGCATTGGCATCGATCGCGTTGCGCGTGTTGACCGGCACCCATTGGCCGTTGGCGCGCCAGATCGCGAGCAGCGCGATCATGATCGCCGCGCTGTTCGGACCATAGAGCGCGGCGGGCTGCTGGCTGGAGAAACCCGCGGCATGCATCGCCACCGCGATCCGCTCGGTCCGCGCCTTGACCTCGGCGAAGGTGAAGCGTTCGCCGGTCGCTGCGTCGATCAGCGCCGCGCGGCCGGGCGCGCGGTCATGCCCGCGGTCGAAATAGTCGATCGAGCGCATGTCAGCCCCAGCGGTTGATTTCAGGGCCCGGCGCCCACATTGTTTCCGGCGCGGCGACCGTGGCGAGCGCGAGCGCCCGCGCGACCGCGGGCCGTGCTCTTACCCGGGCAAGCCACGCCTCGGTCAGCGGCTTGCCGGCAAAGGCATCCGGCACCAGCGCGGGCATCCCGGCGAGCCAGGCGTAGCTTTCGAGATCGGCGATGCTGAAATCGCCCATCAGCCAGTCCCGCCCATCGGCGAGCTGCGCTTCGATCTTCTCCACCGCGAGCGTGATCTTGGTGCGGCTGTCGGCAAGCTTCGCCGGATCGAACCGCCCCGCCGTCGCGTCGCGCCAGCGTTCGGCGAGATCGGCGCTGGCGATCCCCGCGGGCACCGTTTGCGGCGGGCCGGCGGCAAGGCCGAGATAGGCAGCGGCGGGCGCCACGCGCTCGATCACATAGCGGCACCACGCCATCATCTGCCACCGCGCATAGGGATCGGCCGGGCGCAATGCCGGGCCGGTGCCGGTATCGTCGAGATAGCAGGCGAGGAACACGCTGTCGGCCATCGCCACGCCGTCCGCCACCAGCACGGGGCCTTCGCCCTCGATCGATTGCGCGACCTCGAAGGCGTGCGGCACGCGATCGCCGTGGCGCTCCCCGGCGGCGAGATCGACGCGCGCCAGCGTCACATCCGCCTCTTTCTCGAAGGCGGCGGCGAGAACGGTGAGCGACGGGCCGTTGGGCTCGCCATGATAGAGAATCGCGCTCATGCCGGTTCGCTCTCCAGGATGGTGACGCGCCGCGCCATGTCGGTGCGGCCCAATGCCCAGCACGCCTTGGTCGCCGGGCGGGCGTAGATCGCGCGCAGCCAGCGCATGATGTTGGGGGTCAGCGTGTCGTTCGACAGCGCGGGCTGCGACAGCGGCAGCGCATAAGCGAGGTTGAAGCCGTTGATGTCGGCGAGGCTGTAGTGATCGGAGGCGAGCCATTCGCGCTGCCCTAGCGCCTCCTCCAGATAGCCGATGCCCAGCGCGACGCGGCGCTGCGATTCGGCCATTTCCTCGGGCGGAAACGCACCCGAGATCGCCTTGCGCCACGCGACGCGCCGCTCGGGCATCGGGATGCGCTCGATCGCTTGCTCGAGCTCCGCCGGATCGCGGCTCCTGACCGACGGGCCGACGAACACGCTCCACCCGATCATCGAGAAGCTGGGCGCGAGCCACTGGTCCATGAACTTCATCCACCAGCGCACGCGCCACGCATCTTTCGCGTCGGCCGGCATCAGCCGCGGACCGGGAAACGCCTCGTCGACATATTCCATGATCGCGGTGGATTCGGTCAGTACGAGATCGCCGTGGGTCATCGCCGGGATCGTGCCCGCGGGGTTGATCGCCAGATAGTCGGGGCGGTGCTGGTCGAAATTGAGCAGATCGAGATAATGACTGTCGAAAGCGACGCCCTTCTCGAACAGGGCGAGCATCGGCTTGCCCGAATTCGCATTGGGTTCCCAATGGTATAATGTGACGCCGCTGGTTGCGCTCATTGCATGATCCCGAAAAGCTGCGGTGGCCGGTTCCGGCGGGGCGCGTGGTACGCCCCGCGCGGGCCGGATCAGAACGTCTTCTTCACCGTCAGCATCCATTCGCGCGGCCGGCCGATCTGCTGATAGGCGGTGCCGGAGAAGGAGTAGACCGAGGCGAACATCGAATTATAGTAATATTTGTCGAACAGATTGGTGACCGAGGCCGAGAACTCCAGGTCTTCCTTGCTATTGCGCCACGTCAGCCGCGCATTGACCAGCGAATAGGCCGGCAGATAATAAGCAAAGCCGAGCGCGCGGCCGGTGAACTGCCGGTCGTTATACGTATAATCGACGCGCGGAGTGATGCTGCCGGCATTGCCGCCGAGTTGCGCCTTATACTGGATCCCGGCGCTCGCCTGCCACGCGGGGGAGAACGTCGCCGGATCGCCGATGCGATAGTCGCTGCCCAGCGCCGCGGATACCGTGGTCAATCGCGAGTGGATGTAGCTCATCGACCCGTCGATGTTCAGCCCCGGGGTGGGGGTGGCGCTGATCTCCAGCTCGACGCCCTTGTTGCGCGCATTGCCGGCATTGGCGACCACGCCGCAAGGGCCGCCGCCATAGGCGGTGCAGTCGCGCAGCGGGAGCTGGATGTCCTTATATTCGTCGATATAGGCGGAAAGATTGAGGCGCAGCCGGCGATCGAACAGGTCGGTCTTGATGCCGATCTCGTAATTGGTCAGCGTCTCGGGCTTGAACGTGCCCTGCAGCGCCTGTTGCGCGGTGAACGGCCGCGCGCTGGTGCCGCCGCCCTTGAAGCCGGTGGAGATCGTTCCGTAGAGCAGCACCGCCGGGGAGAAGCGATAGTCGACCGAGGCGCGATAATCCACGCGGTCGCCGTCGAACTTCGCGGTCAGCCCGTTGAGCGCGCCGAGCCCGAATGCGGCGGCAAGACCGCTCAGCGGCGAGCCATCCGGGTTGACGCGGACGAACGTATAATCCTTGTGTTCCTTCGTGTAGCGGATGCCGCCGGTCAGCGTCAGCCCCTCGATACCGGGGTGGATGATCGCGGTGGCGAAGGCGGCCTTGCTGTTCGCGTTGACCGGATCATTGCCCATGAAGGTAAGATACGCGCCCGGCACGATATAGCCGATGTTCTGCAGCGTGAAATAGGTCGTCTTCTGCGACGAATAATAGCCGCCGATCGTCCATTCCACCGCGCGATCGAGGAAGGCGCCGTTGAGCCGGACTTCCTGGCTGAAGAAATGGTGGCGCAGCCGGTTGAAGCCGCCGGCTTCCTTGCGCGTATTGGGGTCGCCCGGGGTCGATTCGACGCCCGGCGAGAAATCGTCGTCGGTGCCGAAGGTCGCGGTATAGGCGCGATAGGCGGTGATCGAGTTGAGCGACAGATCGTCGGCGAGCTTGAACACCGCGTTCAGCGATCCGCCACCGCCCTTGAACTGATTGGTGTGCTGGAAATTATAGCCCTTGGTGCTGAAGTCCGCGAAAGTGCAGTAACGCCCGCAGAGATAATTGGGATTGGTCGAATAAGTGGTGACTTCGGGCGCGTTGGTCTGGTTCTGGTAGGTATAGTCGCCCGACAAGGTGATATCCACCGCGTCGCTGGGGTTCCAGCGCAACTGGCCGCGCAGGCCTTTATAATCGGTCTCGCCCAGCTTATCGACGGTGCAGGTCCCGGCGGCGCGGGTGGCCGCGATATTCTCCGGATTGCCCGGCCGGGCGCAGCCGTAGTCGACCAGATCGACGAAGCCGTCCTGCCGCTTGAAGACGCCCGCGACGCGGCCGAACAAGGTGTCGGTGATCTTGAAATCGGCGCTGCCGCGCAGGTTGATCGCGTTGCGCGCGCCATAGCCGGCCTCGACATAGCCGCCCTCATTGGCGTCGGGCCGCTTGGAATAGAGCTTGATCGCGCCACCTTCGGAATTGCGACCGGCGAGCGTGCCCTGCGGCCCGCGCAGGATTTCGACGCGGTCGAGATCGAGCAGGTCGAACACCCCGCCGGTCAGCGTCGCATAATAAACGTCGTCGATGTAGAGCCCGACGCCGGGCTCGTACGCCGGGTTGAAGTCGAACTGCCCGACGCCGCGGATCGAGGCGCCGATCGACGGGCCGAATGCGCCGCCGGCGGGGACGACGACCACGCTGGGGGCCTGTTTCGCGACCTGGGTGATGTTGTTCTGGCTGCGCGCGTCCAGCATCATGCTGTCCACGGCGGTGATCGCCAGCGGCACGTCCTGCAGGCGCTGGTTGCGGAATTGCGCGGTGACGACGATGTCCTGCTGGCCGGTCGCCGGGGCTTCCGCCGCGGCGGGAGCCGCCGGCGCGGTGCCGGCGTCCTGCGCGAAGGCGGGCGCCGCGATCGCCAGCGTGGACAGAAGGGCGGCGGTCGAGGCCGAGGCGCGCAGCCCCGCCGTCAGACGCTTGTGGGTGAGATGGTGCATCGCAGTTCCTCTCCTGATGCGGGGCGGACCCAAGCTCCACGGCCGGCCCTTCCCCCGAAGACGCGTGACGTTGCGTGCTTCGTTTGTGAGTTAGGCATACAGTTTCGTAGGTGACAAGGAGTAGGCGAACTACCACCATAACCGCTGACAGCCTGTGCGGCCGCGCTTGCGTGCTGCGCCTTCGCCCCGCACAATAGTAAGCAAAACAAACAATGGATTTGGGAGACGCGGCGATGCGGGCGGCGATCAATTATGTGGCGCGCGGGCAGGGGCGGATGCGCTATTTCGCCAACGATTCCCGGCGCGACACCGTTGTGCTGGCGCCGGAGGTGATGGCGATTACCGATTCGCGCGGGTTGGCGACAGGGCTGGACCGCGAGGGCTTCGCGCTCGTGAAGCATTGCAGCGCGGTAGCGGATTTCGCTGATAGTGAGGCGGTGGCGCGCGTCTATCCCGCGGAGATCGAGCGGTTGATCGCCGAGCTCGCCGGCGCCGACGCAGTGGTGGTGACGGGCGCGGGGGTGCTGCGTTTTGCGGAGCGTTCGGCGCAGTCCGGCGCGCTGGACAATTCGCGACCCGCACGGTTCGCGCATGTCGACGTGTCGGATGTCGCCGCCGCGCAATTCGCCGATCGCGCGCGCCCGGCGGATCGCGCCGCGCCGCGCCGGACCGCGCATTACAATGTCTGGCGTGCGATCTCCCCCGCGCCGCAGGACGTGCCGCTCGCTTTATGCGACGCGCGGACGGTGGCGGCGGGCGATCTGTTGCCGGCGGACGCGATATTCGATCGCGACGGCGCCGACGTCTGGTCGTTCGAGGGGCTGCTCGCGGCGCATTTGCCGGCGCATCGCTGGCATTGGTTCTCCGATCTCACCCGCGACGAGGCGATCGTGTTCAAGACCAACGACAGCGACGCCGGCCATGCGCATTGCGTGCCGCATGTCGCGTTCGACAACCCCGACTGCCCCGCCGAAGCGCCGCCGCGCGCGTCGATCGAGATGCGCGCGATCGCCTATTGGTTTTAGGGTCAGGTGAGATTCTCCAGCCCGATCGTCTTGCCGGCGAGCGCGGCGCGCGCGGCCTCGCGGCGGAGACGCTCGATCGCCAGCCGCGCCTCGGGTGCCGGCTCGTCGGGCAGCGCGGCGATGCTGGTTTCGTAGATCTCGCGAAAATCCTCCGCGAATTCCGGATGGGTCAGGATCAGCGCGTCGCCGCGTGACATTCCTGCCAAGACCTTCTCACCGACCTCGAGCGGATCCATCCCCGCCTCGAACGCGGTGCCGAATTGTTCGAGCGTCGCGCGATCGGCCGGGGCAAAGCCGCTGTCGCCGAAAACATCGGGCCGCTTGAGCGCGCTGCCCCAGGCGTCGGTACGGGTCAGCGCCGGGCAGACCAGCGCGCAATTGATGCCGTAAGGCGCGAGATTGTAGCGCAGGCTCTCGGTCAGCCCGCGCACCGCGAATTTGCTCGCGGTGTAGATTCCCGCCTGCGGGCCGGAGAGATAGGCGGCCATCGACGCGACGTTGACGACATGCCCGCCGGCGCCGGTGCGCTTCACCAGCGGCAGCAGCGCGACCAGCCCGTTGGCCACCCCGCCGAAATTGACCCCCATGATCCAGTCGTAATCGGCGTGGCTCGCTTCGTCGGTCGGCCCGAACACGCTGACCCCGGCGTTGTTGACCAGCACGTCGAGCCGCCCGAACGCGGCGTCGATCTCCTGCGCCACCGCGGCGAAGCGCGCGCGGTCGGTCACGTCGAGCGGCACGAATAATGGAGCTTCGCGCCCGCGCTCGGCGAACCAGCGCGCCGCCGCCGCGCGCCGTTCCTCGTCGCGATAGCTCAGCACCAGCCGCATCCCGGCGTCCGAAAAGGCGCGCGCGATGCCGAAGCCGATTCCCGATACCCCGCCCGTCACGAACGCCACCTTGCCGCGCCAGTCCTGCGTTTCGCCCATGCCGATTTCCTCTCGCCAATCCACGATTATTCGTTAGTCTTGCATACAAATACCGCGAGGGAGAGGATCATGCCAGAGACGGATATCGCCGCGCTCGCGCAGCGGCTCGATGCGCTGGAGCATCGCATCGGCGAACTGGAGGACATCAACGCGATTCGCCGGCTGCACTGGGCCTATGGCTATTATATCGATTTCAACCTGCCCGATCAGGTGGCGGAGCTGTTCACCGATGATGGCGTGGTGGTGTTCCTGTCGGGCGAATATGTCGGCCATGCCGGTATCCGGCGGCTGTACGGCGACTGGATTCAGCAGCGTTTCACCGGCGGCCGGCCGGGGCCGGTCGACGGGCTGCTGCTCGATCATTTTCAGATGCAGGACGTGATTACCGTCGCACCCGACCGGCGCACCGCCAAGGGCCGGTTCCGCGGGATGCTGTTCGGCGGCTGGCACGATGATTTCCAGGACACACGCGAGGAAGGCATGCCGCAGCAGTTCATGGAAGCGGGCATTTACGAGAATGACTATGTGCGCGAGGATGGCGTGTGGAAGATCAGCCGCCTCGATTATATGATGCAATGGCAGGCGGATTATGAGGCGGGCTGGGCGCACACCACCGCGCATCTCCAACCCGCCGCGCGCACCTTTCCGGAAGACCCGATCGGCCCGGACCGGCTGCTCCCGGCGAGCCACCACCGGCGGACCTGGCCGTATCGCCAGGACGTGCCGATGCATTTCGCGCATCCGCGCTTCGGCAAGATTCTCGCATCGGACGTGCGACGCTAGCCAGCGCCTGTATCCAAGGGGAGGAAACCAGAGATGAACCGTGATCCGCGTGCGATCGTCGACGAGGCGCCGATGAGCCGGCTGCAGATCGCGGCGGTGGCGATCACCGTCGGGCTCAACGCGCTCGACGGCTTCGACGTGCTGTCGATCAGCTTCGCCGCGCCGAGCATCGCCGCCGAATGGGGCATCGACCGCAAGGTGCTGGGGATCGTGCTGTCGATGGAATTGATCGGCATGGCGGTCGGCTCGGTGCTGCTCGGCGGGGTCGCCGATCGCATCGGGCGGCGGCGCACGATCCTGGGCTGTCTCGTCGCCATGGCGATCGGCATGGCGATGGTGACGACCGCGCATGACGTCACCACGCTCTCCGTCTGGCGGCTGCTTACCGGGCTGGGGATCGGCGGGATGCTCGCGGCGATCAATGCCGCGGCGGCGGAGTTCGCCAGCGTGCGCCGGCGCAATCTTGCGCTGGCGATCATGGTGATCGGCTATCCGATCGGCGCGGTACTCGGCGGGTTGATCGCCGCGCTGCTGCTCAAGGGCGGGGATTGGCGCGCGGTGTTCGAATTCGGCGCGATCGTCACCGCCTGTTTCATCCCGCTGGTGTGGTTCTTCGTCCCGGAGCCGGTGCAATTCCTGCTCGCCAGGCGACCCCAAGGCGCGCTGGAAAAGGTGAACCGCACGCTGGCGCGTTTCGGCCATGCGCCGATCGATGCGCTGCCGCCGGTGGAGACGGGCGCGGCGCGCGCCTCGGTCGCCGATATCCTGCGCCCCGGGCTGCTCGGCATCACATTGCTCGTCACGCTCGCCTATTTCGCGCATATCGTCAGTTTCTACTTCATCCTCAAATGGTCGCCGAAGATCGTCGTCGATCTGGGCTATCCGCCGGCGCAGGCCGCGGGGGTGCTGGTGTGGGCCAATGTCGGCGGCGCGGTGGGCGGGGCGATTTTCGGGTTGCTCGCACAGCGCTTCGCGTTGAAGCCGATGACGATCGTTGCGCTGATATTGTCTACCGTGATGGTCGCCTTGTTCGGCGCGGCGGGGGTGCGCTCGCTCGGCGGGCTCGCGGCGCTGGCGTGCATTTCCGGGCTGTTCACCAACAGCGCGGTCGTCGGGCTCTATACGATCTTCGCGCGCGCCTTCCCCGCACATGTGCGCGCGACCGGCACCGGCTTTGCGATCGGCATCGGGCGGGGCGGGGCGGCGCTGTCGCCGATCCTCGCCGGCGTGCTGTTCAGCGCCGGCCTGCCGCTCGCCGGCGTGGCGATCGCGCTCGCCGCCGGATCACTGATCGCGGCGATCGCGCTCGGCGCGCTCAAGCTGCGCTTCGCGGACGAGAAAGCGGCGTAGCGCCTATCGGATCGCCGCCAGCGCGGGCTTCAACCGCTTCGCGGCGAGCGGCGGCAGCGTGGCGGCTTGTGCCGCCGCGCGATTGGCGTTCCCGGCGATGACGAGCGCGACCATCCCCATCGCATAATGCGGCTGGCATTTGATGCCGTAGATGCCGGCCTTGGTGACCGAAAGCGTCACCTCCTTGTTGATCGCGCCCTTGATCGGCGGCGCGCCGGCGGGCCAGATCGCGGGGATCGTCTCGGCATTGTGCGAGGCGTCGGTCGGGACGAAGCGCACGGTGTCGCCGGGTTTCGCATTCACCACCATCGGCTCGAACGCCATCATCCCCGCCGCGCCGCTGTTCTTCATGTGGACGACATATTCCTTCGCCGCCGCCGGCGCGGCAGCGAGCGCGGCAAGGGCAAAAATGAGCGGGGACAGGCGGATCATGCGGCGATACTCCAACTCAGGACATTTCCCAGAAAAACGCGCGCGCCACGGCGAGCGGGCGTTCGGCGCGGACCCTGAGCCCGCGTTCGATCAACAGGCCACGCACCGCGATCCAGTCACTCCACCGCGTCACCCCGATGACGCGCGCGCCGCCGGGGACGAAGCCGCGCATCTCGCGCCAGAGATCGGCATGCGCGGCGGACAGGTCGATCAGGCGGGCGGGGCGATATCCGGCGGTCAGCCGCCGTACTGCAGGCAAGCGGAGATCTGCCACGATCACCGTCTGTGCATCGCGCGCAGCCGCCCGCGCCGCGGGCGCACCGCTCAGCGCCGCCCCCGCGATCAACCCGGTGAGCGCCTGCCGACGGTCGACGATCACCGTGCTTTCCCTTTGGCGAGATAGGCGGCGACCGCCTTGAGTTCGGCATCGGTGATGTCGACGCGCGTCTGCGGCGGCATCGCGCCTTTGCCGTTGCGCGCCACCGCGATCACATAATCCACCGCCAGATCGTTGCGATTGGTGAGCAACCCCATCGCCGGCGGATTGCCCGCCAGAACCTGCTGCTTGGTCAGCAAATTGGTGCCCATTCCCGCCGGTAGATGGCAATAGCCGCAACGGTGCGAGAAAATTGCCGCCGCATCCTGCGACGCGGCGAGCCTGTCCCCGCCGCTTTCCGGCGCGCGCATCTGATAGGTCGGCGGGCCTGCGTCATGCGGGCCGCCCTGCGCCAGTGCGGCGCCGAAGCCGGCCACCGCGACGACCAGCGCGATCGCGCCGTTCCTCATGCCTTTCCTCCCCCCGAAAGATCGCGATAGGCGGCGGGCCACACGCCCTGCTTGCCCGGCGCGAGGATGCCGTTGGGATCCAGCGCGGTCTTCACCCGCTCGTTGAGCCGGCGCATCGCGTGGTCGTTGAAGTCGAAGGTGGCGTTGACCTTGTCCATCCAGCCGAGATGCGTGCGATATTCGGCATAGCCTGCCTTCGCCGTCTCGGTGATCAGCACGTCGAACAGCTGGCGCATCTTTGCGATCCCCGCCGCATCGTCGCGATCGTACATCAGCATGTTGACGTTGTTGGCGAAACGCCCGCCGATCGTGAAGCTTGCGTAGAAATCCACATCGGCGTCGCCGATGATCTTCCGGCTGCGCTTCAACTGATCGGTCACCGCCGCCCCGGTCGCCGGGACGACCGGGGAGAAGCCGAGATGCGCGCCGCGCCCGCCGATCCAGTCGCTCATCTGCAGCGGCACCGCGGAGGGCACCCCCATCGTGATGTCCATCGCGTTGACCGGATCGCCCTGGCGCCACCAATTTTCGACCGGCGGGGTCTTGAGGTGGCGCGCCATCGCCGCTTTCACCACATCGGCGCGCGCCTTGACGATGCCCTCGTCGCCGTAGAGCCGCAACGCGACCTGCCAGTAACCGAGCTTATATTGCGTCAGCAGTTCCTTGACGCGCCATTCGGGGATCGCACCGGGCTTGTCCCAGAAATCGCGGCGCTGCCCCTTGAGCACGATCTTGCCCAGCCATGAGGGGATGAAGATCGACTGATCGACCACGCCGGCGATCTTGAGCGGCGCGAGCGTATCGATCACCCAGCCGATATCGCCTTCCTCGGGAATGTCCCAGATCAGTTCCAGCGAGGTTTCCGGCGCGGGCATCAGCCACACGCCGGCCTTGGTGACGATCCCCATATTGGATTGCGAGAACATCAGATCCCAGGTCGGGCCATAGCCGAAGGGGAAGACGTGCCACGCCTTGTTGTTGGCCATCGCGCCGAGCCCGGTGCGGACGAGATCGCCGTCGGGCAACACCGCCTCTATCCCGCACAGATTGCGGGCGTTGAGGCCATAAGGGGTGTAGCCGATCCCGTGATCCAGCGCATTGCCGATCACCGAGCCCCAGGCGTTGCCGGGCAC
Source organism: Sphingomonas lycopersici (assembly GCF_026130605.1). Classification (GTDB taxonomy): domain Bacteria; phylum Pseudomonadota; class Alphaproteobacteria; order Sphingomonadales; family Sphingomonadaceae; genus Sphingomonas; species Sphingomonas lycopersici. The sequence goes on from NZ_JANFAU010000001.1 coordinate 792,107, forward strand.
CGACATCCAGAGCGGGGTTTTGGTGCGCTGGAGATGCTCGTACAGGTCGAAGAAGCCGACCCCCGGCTCGAGCACGGCATAGCCGAGCGCGGCATCCACCTCGAGGATGCGGTTCATCCGGCCCAGATCGAGCACGATCGATCCGGGCAGGCGCGGCGCGGCGGTGCCATAGCCGAGGTTCTTGCCGCGGCTGACCGGCCATAGCGGCGTCTTGTAGCGGTTGGCGAGGCGAACGATCGCGCGCACTTCCTCCACGCTCGCCGGGGATATTGCGGCGGAGGGCGGCCATTGCGCGGCGTCGCCGGGCGCATAGACGTCCGAATAAGCGTCGCGATCCTCGTCGCTGGACAGCACCCAGCCGGGGCCGACCACCGAGGCGAAATCCTTCAGCGCGGTCTGGAACTGCGCGGGCGTCAGATGGGGAGGGAGCTTGAGCTCCACGGTCGATCCTCTCGCTAACAGTAACGGTCGTTATAATTGACGTGACCGTTGCGGCGGCGCTTGTCAAGCGGGCGTGCGTCGACCGCGACAGGAATCCCTACCGTGCGATAACGATATCTGAGGAGCGCCGGCGGCGTCGCTATTCGTGGATCAGGCGCAGCAACCGCACGAGCGTTGCGGTTTCTTCCTTCGTGAAGCGCGCTTTCAACCACGCTTCATGCTCGAGGATGCAGTTGCGCGCGGCGAGCAGCGCATCGCGGCCCGCATCGGTGAGATGCAGCTGCAGCCGCCGCCGGTCGCCCTGCGCCCCGCCGCGCTCGACGAAGCCGCGTTTTTGCAGCCGATTGATGATCGCCATCACCGTCGCGCGGTCCATCTGCAGCCGGCGGCCGATATCCGCCTGCGCGATATCGGGATTGTCGTCGATCAGCCACAGCGCCGAAACCTGCTTCTGCGTCAGCCCCAGATCGCCGAAGGTTTCGGTGAAGTGCCGATAGACTGCGCCATGAGCCAGCCGGATATGGAATCCGACGATCTCGTCGATTTCCCCCAGCGCGCCACTCTCCGTCCCAACCAGGTGATTCATCCTAACAGGATGGGCTTGCACCGGGGCACGGTCAATCGGCGCGGTTGAAAAAATGTTTGTCTTGCATACAATGCCGTGGACAACAGCAATGGAGAGGATCGGCCGTGGCGCATTTCCCGGACACGCCGTCGTTCACCGGATTCAACACGCCGTCGCGGATCGAGGCGGATATCGCCGATCTCGACGTGACGGGCGCGATCCCGCCCGAGCTCGACGGGGCCTTTTATCGCGTCCAGCCCGATCCGCAGTTCCCGCCGCGGCTGGGGGACGATATCGCTTTCAACGGCGACGGCATGATCACGATGTTTCACTTCAGGCACGGCCGCGTCGATTTCCGCCAGCGCTGGGCGCGGACCGACAAGTGGAAGCTGGAGCATGACGCCGGCGAGGGGCTGTTCGGCGCCTATCGCAATCCGCTGACCGACGACGCGCGGGTGAAAGGCCGTATCCGCGGCACCGCCAACACCAATGCCTTCATCTACGGCGGCAAATTATATGCGTTGAAGGAGGATTCGCCCGCGCTGGTGATGGACCCGGCAACGCTGGAGACCGAGGGATATACCTGGTTCAACGGCGCGATGACCGGCCAGACCTTCACCGCGCATCCCAAGATCGATCCTGAGACGGGCGACATGATCGCCTTCGGCTACGCGGCGAAGGGCGTGCTGACGCGCGAGATGACCTATTATGTCGTCTCGCCCGAGGGCGAATTGAAGCAGGAGCTATGGTTCGAGCCGCCTTATTACGCGATGATGCACGATTTCGCGATCACCCCCGATTACGCGCTGTTCCATGTCGTGCCGTCGACCTCGAACTGGGAGCGGCTGGAAAAGGGGCTGCCGCATTTCGGCTTCGACACGACGCTGCCGGTCTATCTCGGCGTCCTGCCGCGCCGGCCGGGTACGACCGCCGCCGACATACGCTGGTTCAAGCGCGATAATTGCTTCGCCAGCCATGTGATGAACGCGTTTCAGGAGGGGACAAAGATCCACTTCGACACCCCCGAGGCGAAGAACAACATGTTCCCGTTCTTCCCGGACATCCACGGCGCGCCGTTCAAGCCGATGGAGGCGGCGAGCTATCTTACGCGCTGGACGGTGGATATGGCGTCGAACGGCGACGCGTTCGAAAAGGTCGAGCGGCTGACCGATATGATCGGCGAATTCCCGCGGATCGACGATCGCCGCACCGGGCTTTCCTACCGCTACGGCTGGATGCTGGTGATCGACCCCGCCAAGCCGGTCGAGCTCAAGGGCGGCAGCGCGGCAGGGATGGTGATGAACACGCTGGGGCTGATCGATCACGAAACGGGGCGTGAGCAGAAATGGTGGTGCGGCGCGTCGTCGTCGTTGCAGGAGCCATGCTTCATCCCGCGCCACAAGGATGCGGCGGAGGGCGACGGCTGGATCGTCCAGGTGTGCAACCGGCTGGAGGAGCACCGATCCGATCTGCTGCTGTTCGACGCGCTTGATATCGAAAAGGGGCCGATCGCCGAAATCCATATCCCGATCCGGCTGCGCTTCGGGCTGCACGGCAATTGGGCCGATGCCGCAGAGATCGGGGTGGCCGGCCAGGGCGGACAACATTGAGCCGTTCGGGCCTCGCAATCCGTCACCCCCCCCGGCCCAGGGCGGGGGTGACGGGGGAGGTTGGCGGCGTTCTACCCGAAATAACTGACGTCGATCGACCCTAGGGGTCTAAACCGGCTCGCCCGCGGCACGGGTCCGTTCCAGCAGCCGCGCCTGATCGCGCGCGACGCGCCACCCGAGCGCGATCAGCATCGCGACGATCGCCGGCGCGACCCAGTTGATCGAGAGGATCGCGGCGCCGAGATCGCCGTGGTTCGCGTCGCTGATCAGCCCCACCGCATAAGGCCCGATTCCGAGCCCGGTGATCGTCGACACGACGATATAGGTGCTGGAGGTGATCCCGCGCATCCGCGGCAGCACCTGTTCGAACATCACCGCATAGAGCGGCGGCAGCCACATCGTCAGCACGACGCTGTACAGCGTGAAGCGCAGGTAGAAGGTGGCGGCATCGGGCGCGCGATAGACCCAGAGCGCAATGAGCGGCGACAGGCCGAGCGAGAACAAGGTCACCCACACCCGCCGCGCGGGCCGCCCGCCGCTCAGCCGATCCGACAAAGGACCCGATATCAGCGGCCCGGCGACCCCGATCGCGGCGCTGAGCAGCCCGAACTGGAGCCCGGTCATCGCGGGCGACAGGCCATAGGATTTCATCAGGAACGAGGGCGTGAAGCCCATCACCCCGTAATTGATCACCCCCTGGAGCGAGCCGATCGCGATGCACAGAAGCAGCGACGGGGACGAGAAAGCGGCGAAGGTCGGCGGATCGTCGCGGTGCAGCGCCTGCGCCAGGTTGACGAGGACGAACAAGCCGAAGCCGATCACGCTCCATTGCAGCATATGCGCGCTGACGGTCACGCCGCCGAGCACCAGCGGCGGGCGCGGCGACAATGTTTCGGTCCAGCGGATCGCGGTGATCGCCCCGGCGACGATCAGCGCCAACGCGACGAGGTTGATCAGCCAGTCGCGCGGCGCCGCGCGCCGCCGGCCGAGCGC
>NZ_JANFAU010000020.1 GCF_026130605.1 Sphingomonas lycopersici
CGGATCGCGCCGAGCGCGAGGCGCGCAACGCCGCCGATGCGCTCGCCGCGCTCCCCGATGCGGCGCCGCTGGAGGCGACACGGAGCGGCGCGGAACAGACGCTCGCGGCGTCGGAGGCCGAGGCCGAGCAGGCGCGCGGCGACCTCGCGCGCGCCGAGAGTGACGAAAAGACCGCGCTCGCCGCCCGCGACGAGGCGCAGGGCCGCCGCGCCGCCGCGCGCGCCGAGCTTGCCGCGCTGGAGAGCGAGGCCGCGACGCTGGCGCGCGCAACGCAGCGCTCGGGACGCGATCGGTTGCTCGATCATGTCCGCGCCGCGCCGGGTTACGAGCGCGCGCTGGCGGCGGCGCTGGGCGACGATCTGGAGATCGGGCTGGATGCCGGCGCGGAGGCGCATTGGGCTGGCGCGGATATCTTGCCAGACGACCCCGCGCTCTCCTCCGTTCGTGCTGAGCCTGTCGAAGCGCTGCCTTCTTCCGCCAAGAAAGACAGCCCTTCGACAAGGTGGGGGCGAACGGAGGGGGTAGCCTTGGCGCTCCATGTCACCGCGCCGGTGCAGCTTGCGCGGCGGCTGGCGCAGGTCGTCGTCGTCCCCGAGGACGACGGGCGCCCCCTCGCGGTCGGGCAGCGGCTGGTGACGCGGACCGGCCAACTCCGCCGCTGGGACGGCTTCGTTGCGAAGAGCGGCGGCGCGGCGGCGGCGGAGCGGCTCGAACGGCTCAACCGGCTCGCCGCGATCGAGGCCGCGCTGCCCGATGCGCGCACGGCGGTGGAAGCCGCCGACAAAGCGCTTGCCGAAATCGAGACGCGGATCGCCGCCGCGCGCACCGCCGCCGGCACCGCGCGCACCGCCCTCACCCGTGCGGAAGCAGCCGCGCGCGAAGCACGCCAGAATATCGACCGCGCGGTGACCCAGATCGAGCGCCTCGCCGGGCAGCGCACCGATCTCACCGCGCGCGCCACGCACACCGCAACCGAACGTGACGCCGCCGCCACCGAAGTCGCGACCGCCGAGGCGGCGATTGTCGCTCTGCCCGATACCAGCGCCACCGCGGGCGAAGTCGCCACGCTCCAGCGCGAGGCCGAGGCGCGCCGCGCCGCGGTGGTGCAGGCGCGTGCGGACCGCGCGAACCGCGAGCGTGCCGGCGCCGCCGCGCGCGAACGGCTCGCCGCGTCGCAGGCCGAGACCAAGAGCTGGAAAAGCCGTGCCGGCGATGCCGCACGCCGCATTGCCGACATGGCGAAGCGCGAAAGCGAGATCGCCCGCGACCGCGAAGCGCTCGCCGGTCGTCCCGCCGCGCTGGAAGCCGATATCGCCGCTCTCGCCGCCCGGCACGACAGCGAACGCAGCGCCGCTGACGCGCTCGCCGCGACCGAGCGCGAGGCCGAGGCCGCGCTGCGCCGCTGCGAGGAGGCGGCGCGTATCGCTGGCGAAGCGCTCGCCGCGACCCGCGAGGCGCGCGCCGGGGCGCTGGCGCGCGCGGAAAATCAGGAGCAGCGCCGGGTGGAGCTGGGCCAGCTTTCGGGCGAACGCTTCGAATGCCCCGCGCCCGTGCTGCCGACCAAGGCCGGATTCGACAGCGCGACGGTGCGTGCACCGCAGGAGGAAAGCGCGGCGCACGACAAATTGACGCTCGATCGCGAGCGGCTCGGCCCGGTCAATCTCGTCGCCGAACAGGAACTCGCCGAGCTCGAGGCGGGCGCGGTCGGCAATGCCGCCGAGCGCGAGGAACTGGGGCTGGCGGTCAACCAGCTGCGCGGGTCGATCGGCACGCTCAACCGCGAGGGGCGGCAGCGGCTGCTCGCCGCGTTCGAGGCGGTCAACGGGCATTTCCAGCGGCTGTTCACCACGTTGTTCAACGGCGGGCAGGCGCATCTCGAACTGGTCGATTCGGATGATCCGCTCGAAGCCGGGCTGGAGATCATGGCGCAGCCGCCGGGCAAGCGCCTCCAGTCGCTCACCCTGCTGTCGGGCGGCGAGCAGGCGCTGACCGCCGTTGCGCTGATCTTCGGGCTGTTCCTCACCAATCCGGCGCCGATCTGCGTGCTCGACGAGGTCGACGCCCCGCTCGACGACGCCAATATCGAGCGCTTCTGCGACCTGCTCGACCGCATGACCCGCGAGACGCAGACGCGCTATCTGATCGTCACCCACAATGCGGTGACGATGAGCCGGATGCACCGCCTGTTCGGGGTGACGATGATCGAGCGCGGGGTCAGCCGGCTGGTCTCGGTCGACCTGCAGGGGGCGGAGACATTGCTGGCGGCGGAATAGCCTCTACCTTCCCCTTCTTCTCCCCTCCCTTCACCAGGGAGGGGAGCAAAAGGAAGGCGGCCCGGGGTAGTTCCTAAACCGTCACCCGCACCCTGTTCCGCCCGTCGCGCTTCGCCCCATACATCGCAAAATCCGCGCGGCGCAGGCTTTCGGCGATCGCGACGTCGCGATCGGCCGCGGCCAGCCCGATGCTGACGGTGATCGTCATCCCCGGCGCGACCGGATCGCTCAGCGAGGCGGTTTCCATGTCGGATCGCATCCGCTCGGCGACCTGCATCGCGATCCCGCGTCCCACCCCGGGGAGGTAGATGCCGAATTCCTCGCCGCCCAATCGCCCGATCAGGTCGCCGGTACGCGCCGAGCGGCGCAGCACCCCCGCCACCTTGCACAAGGCGCGATCGCCGACCTCATGCCCGTAACGATCGTTGATCGATTTGAAGTGATCGACGTCGAGCACCAATATCCAGCCGCCGACGCTGCGGTGCTGCGGCTCGAGCCGTTCGAGAAAGGCGGTGCGGTTGAGCACCCCGGTCAGCGGATCGGTTTCGGCGGCGTGCTTGAGCTGGACATGCACCGCCTCGAGCTCGGCATTGAGCCGGCGCAATTGCTCGCCCTGCCAGGCAAGCCGCAGCGAAACGAGAAACGAGACGCCGCCCGAACAGCAGGTCGCAAAGGCCCAATAGACCGCCGGGACCTCCAGACCGGTCCAGCGCGACAGCAAATACATCGGCACCAGGGTGACGCCGAGAGAAAATGCCGCCCATCGCAAGGCTTTGCGAATCGCCCCCATGACCGCGACGTAGCATCATTATGTTTAATGCGCATGAACCATGTAACAGATCATTGCATGGCGATCGGCGCAGGTTGACCCGCGCACCCGCCTCGCGCATGCGCGGCCGCTATGATCGAGAAGATACTCGCCGCGCTCGCGACCTTCGCCGTCACCGTCATTTCGGCGGGGGGCTATGGCGGCATTGCGCTGCTCATGGCGATCGAAAGCGCCTGCATCCCGCTGCCGTCGGAGATCATCATGCCCTTCGCGGGCTATCTCGTCTCGACCGGGCGGTTCGATCTGTATCTCGCCGCGACCGCCGGCGCGATCGGGTGCAACCTCGGCTCGATCGTCGCTTATGAGGCGGGCAAGCGCGGCGGGCGCCCGCTGGTCGAGCGCTGGGGCCGCTATCTGCTGATCGGGCCGGGTGAGCTCGACATGGCCGATCGCTTCTTCAACCGCTGGGGGCCGATCGCGATCCTCGTCGGGCGGATGCTGCCGATCATCCGCACCTTCATCGCCTTCCCCGCCGGGGTCGCGCGGATGCCGCTGATCCCGTTTCACATCTATACGTTCGTCGGCTCATGGCCGTTCTGCCTCGCGCTCGCCTGGATCGGGATGAAGCTCGGCACCGCGTGGAACAGCGACCCGCGGCTCAAGGCGTTCTTCCATCAGGCCGATCTCGCGATCGGCGCGGTGATCGTGATCGCCGGCGGGCTCTATCTGTGGCATCGGCTGCGCGGGTTGAAGAAGAACCCTCAGGAATAACCGCGCCGCGCGGCGAGCCGGCGCAATTCCTCGTCGCGCCCCGGCGCCAGCCGCTCGACGCGGCGCTGATAGGCCGCGACCAATGCCGCATCGGCATGTTCGGGCGAGCCCGAATCGAACGGCGGGTCGGGATCATATTCGAGCGCGAGCTGCACCATCCGCGCGTGCGCTTCGCCGCGGATCAGCGCCATTAGCCGAAAAGCGAAGTCGATCCCGGCGGTCACTCCGCCGCCGGTGACGCGGTTGCGATCGACCACCACGCGCTCCGCCACTGCGGTCGCGCCGAACAGCGGCAGCATATGGCGCTGCCCCCAATGGCAGGCGGCACGATAGCCCTCGAGCAACCCCGCCGCGCCGAGCACCAGCGAGCCGGTGCAGACGCTCGTCACCCATTGCGCGTGCGTGCCGACATGGCGCACCCAATCGATCGTGGCATCGTCGGCGATCGCGCCGTTGATCCCGAACCCGCCGGGAATGCACAGGATATCCGCCGCGGGCACCTCATCGAAGGTCGCGGTGGGGAGGATCGCGAAACCCGCATCGGTCGGCACAGCCTCCAGCGTCGCGGCGACGAGATCGACATGCGTCCCCTCCCCCATCCGCGACAGGACCTCCGCCGGGCCGGTGAGATCGAGCTGGGTAACGTTGGGGAATAGCAGAAAGGCGATGCGCATCGGGTCTCGGCTCCTCTCGTCCTGCGAAGATCGCCCAGGCGCGCGGCGGGAGAAGGCATCGCGCTCCCTCGTGGTGCTCCACGACTGCGCCAGTCACGCGACAGGGCCGAGGTTAGCGGGAAACGGGGGCGCGGGCCAGCGCCTCATCACACCTGTCACCCCGGCCTTGAGCCGAGGTCCATCGGAGGCAAGCGCAGGGCAAGAGGTTCTGACGATAGAGCGTGCGGCACAATGGACCCCGGCTCAAGGCAGGGGTGACGGTGTGCAGTTGGTCAGGGAGCCGGTCCTTAGTTCGACAGATCCGGATTGGCTTCCTTGGCGCGCGCGCGCGATTCCGCCCTGGCGCGATTGGCGTTCTGGACGAAACAGCCGGTCGCGCCGCCCGGGCCGACCGTCGAGCAGCTACCCACCCCGGTGCCGCTGAGATCGTCCTGCCCCTTGATGCGCGCCGCCCAGGCGGCGTTCTCGGGGGTCACCTCGAAATTGCGCAATTCCTTCGGGATGCGGAATTGCTCCTCGGCCGAGCGCCGGACGCACACCGCGACCTCGGCGCCGTCCTTGTTGGTCGGGCAGCGCTGGTTGCCGTAGAGCGTGATGACGCCGTTGACCGGCGCCGCATGCGACACATCGGACTGAACGGTCTGCGGGCTGACGCGCGGCGCGCCGGGCAGCGCGACCTCGCGCGACGAGGGCGGCGGGATGATCAGCGGCGGCGGCGCCGGCTTGGCCGCGGCCGTCTCGGCCTGTTGCGCGGAAAGCGCGGCCGGGGTCAGCAGCAGGGCGGCGATAATCATCGTGCGGGGCAACATCTTTTTCTCCCGTCAGATACGCTTGGCGGTCGCGATCGCGAACCGGCACCCCAACCGGATCGCGGCGGACAACAATGGATAGGCCGGCGCGTCCTCCGCCCCGCTGGCGAGCGCGGTCTCGCGATGCTCGACCTCCTCGGCCTGGAAGGTGCGGACCGCATCGGAAAGCTCGGGATCGTCGTCCCCCAGAACCCCGAGCTGCTCCTCATAATGTTTGTCGATCTCGGTCTCGACCGCGGCGGTGCAGGCCATCGCCGCCTCCGGCCCGATCGCCGCGGTCACCGCGCCGAGCGCGAAGCCCGCGACGTTCCAGAACGGCTGGAGCAAGGTCGGCCGCACCCCGCGCTCGACGATCAGCCGATCGAAAAAGGCGCGATGCCGCTCTTCCTGCAGCGCCATCCCGCTGATCTTGCGCGCGGCGGGCGAACGATGCCCCATGATCGCGAGCTGCCCGGCATAAATCCGCGTCGCGCCATATTCGCCCGCCTGATCGACGCGGATCATCGATGCGGTCGTGCGGCGACGATCTCCCGGCTTCCAGCTCACGCGCGCCTCCTGATGAGCCACGCGATCACCGCCGCGCCGCCCAATGAGAAGATCGCATTATAGCCCGCGAGCGAGATGCCGAACATCTTCCACTGCGCCGCGTCGCATCGCACCACCGGCGCGGCGAGGATCCGGCGCAGCATCTCGTCGGTGCTGATCCCGGCGCCGCTCACGCTGGTCGAGCAGGCGGTGATCCCCTGCCACCAATGATATTCGACCCCGGCGTGGAAGATGCCGATCAGCCCCGAGACCGCGATCAACGCGGCCGCACCCGCGATCAGCGTCAGCCGCACCGCGCGCCCCGGCACGACGAACGCCAGCGCGGCGGCAACCACCGCGGCATAATGCGGCCAGCGCTGCCAATGGCACATCTCGCACGGCACGAGCCCGCCGATCAGCTGCGATCCCCAGGCGCCGGCGAGCAAGGCGGCGGGCAGCAGCAGCGCGAGCGCGCGGGCCTTGGTCTGCGACGGGGTCATCTGCGAATAGCTCATCTGGCGGGTCACTTGGCAGCAATGTCCTTCGGGTCTTTCCAGTCCTTCTGCACCGCCGCGGTGACGGCCGCCACCTGCGTCGGGCCGCCGAGCCGGGCGATCGCCTTGAGCGCGTACCACAGCTGGAAGTCGGTGATCTTTTCCTTCTTGAGCTGATCCACCGTCATCGAGAAGCGCGGATCCTCCTTGGTGTCCTCCTCGAGCACCTTGTTGTCGGTCTTGACCTCATTGATCAGGTGCCGGCGCAGATCGGCCTCGCGAAACACCGGGCGCGCCTTGTAATCGGGGTCGGACAGCTGCGGCACGGCGATATCGGGCTCGATCCCGCCCTCCTGCACCGAGCGCCCCGAGGGGGTGTAATAACGCGCGGTGGTGAGCCGCAGCGCGGTGGTCGGGCCGAGCGGGAGCAACGTCTGCACCGATCCCTTGCCGAAGGTCCGCTCGCCCATCACCAGCGCGCGGTGATGATCCTGCAATGCGCCGGCGACGATCTCGCTCGCGCTGGCGGTGCCCGAATCGGTCAGGATGATCACCGGCAGCCCGTGCGCGTCGTCACCCGGCTTGGCGAAATAGCGCTGGTTCTCGCGCGGATCGCGCCCGCGCTGCGAGACGATCTCGCCGTGATCGAGGAAGGCGTCGGACACGTCGATCGCCTGCGTCAGCAGCCCGCCGCCGTTCGAGCGCAGATCGATGACATAGCCCAGCGGGCGATGCCCCAGCGCCTTGTCGATCGCGAGCAGCGCGGCGCGCGTGTCGGCGCCGGTCGTCTCGGAGAAGGTGTTGATGTCGATGTAGCCGACATCGCCCTTGATCTGCCATTTCACCGGGCGCTGGACGATCACCTCGCGGGTCAGCGTCACGTCGATCGGCTTGTCGCGGCCGGGGCGGACGATGGTCAGCGCGATCTTGGTGCCCGGCTTGCCGCGCATCTGCGCCACCGCCTCGTCGAGCGTGCTGCCGTAGAGCAATTTGCCGTCGATATGCGTGATATAGTCGCCCGGCTTGAGCCCCGCCTTGGCCGCCGGCGTATCCTCCTGGGGAGCGATCACCTTGACCGCGCCGTCCTCCATCGTGACCGAGAGGCCGAGCCCGCCATAATTGCCCTCGGTCTGGATGCGCAGATTGTCGAAATCGCGCCCGTCGACATAGCTCGAATGCGGATCGAGCGCGGACAGCATCCCGTCGATCGCGCCGCGGATCAGCTGCTCGTCGGTGACCTTGTCGACATAATCCGCCTTCACGCGGTTATAGACGTCGAGGAACTTGTCCATCTGCTTGTAGGTGTCGGTATCGACCGCCGCCATCGCCCCGGTCGCGACCGGGACCAGCGCGATCGTCGCGACAAGAGCGGTGGCCTGAAACAGCTTGAACTTCATCTGGGCGTCCTGACGAGAGGGGGCGTTTTCACCCTAGCCCCATATCGCCGGGCGAGCAAAGCGCCAGCGCGACTGAATGGGGGATGAGCGACCTTTCGCTCCCCTTCTTCTCCCCTCCCTGGAGAAGGGAAAGGAAAAAGAAGGGCGTCGCCCGCTTCACCCGATCAGCGCGGTGATATCGACCGGCTGGCTGCGGCGGCGCAGTTCGACGGTCACCTGCGGCTCCTCGCGCGTCGGCGCCGTGCCGAGCGCGCGGCCCGCCGCGATCGCCTCCCCGCGCGTCACCGCGATCGCGCCGAGCCCGGTGACGAGCGTGCTCCACCCCGCACCGTGATCGATGATCACCGTGCCGCCGTAATCGCGGAAAACCCGCGCGAAGATCACCTTCCCCGCCGCCGGCGCGACCACCGGCGCGCCCGACGCGACCGCGAAGGTCAGCCCGCGCGCGCGCACGCCATTGTCGGAAACCTCGCCCAGCCCGATCACCAGCCGCCCCGCGACCGGCAGGCGATACGCCGCCGGGATCGCGCCGGGCGTTCGGTCGACCCGCGGCGGCCCCGGCAAGCGTTCCAGCGCAGCAAGCGTCTGGCGATCGTCGCCGATCGCGGTCATCCGATCGAGCAGGTCGCGCGCTTCCTCACCCATCGCGATCGCGCGGTCGGCGGCGGCGCGCGCATCGCGGTCGAACCGCATCGCGGCCTGATCGTGGCTGGCGCGCAACGCCGCGAGCCGCTGGCGCTGGACGACGAGATCGGCGCGCCCGTCGCGCAGCCCCTTCGCCGCCGACGCCGCGGCGCGCTCGAGCCGGCGCGATTCGGCCAGCGCCGCGCGGACATCGGCCGCGCGCGCGTCGATCACCGGCGTGGTCGCCGCGAGCGCGGCGCGGACATGCACCATATCGCTGATCGACCCCGGCTGCGCCACCGCAACCACCGCCGGCCGCCCGGCAAGCGAAGCGAGCGCGGCGAGCAACCGCGCGACCGGCTCGCGCTTCCGCGCGAATTCCGCGCGCTGCTGTTCCTGCAGCCGTTCGACGATCGCGACGCGCGCCTCGGCCGCCGCCAGATCGGCCTCGGCCCGGGTGATGCGCGCCGCCATTCCCTGTTCCTGAACGTGGAAACGCGCCGCGGTGTCGCGCTCGGCGGCGGCCTGGCGATCGAAGGCGGCGGCGCGGCGGGTCGCCTCGGCGGCGGCGGCCTTGGCCTGCGCCAGCCGCGCCCGTGCGATCGCCAGCGCATCCTGCGCCGGCGCCGACGCGGCGAGCAGCGTTCCGGCCAGCACGGTGGCTGTTACCGCAAATACCCTTGTGCTCCCGCGAAGGCGGGACCCCAGACTGGGTCCCCGCCTTCGCGGGAGCACAAGGGAAGGCGTACCAGCCTCCAAAGCATCACGCGCCGATCCCTTTCCACCCCGGCGCAGGCCAGGGTCCGGTTGCGACCGGCCCGATGCTGGATCCGGGCCTGCGCCGGGGTGGATCATATCTTGGGTACAATGCTCCGCGTGCAATCCTTCCCCGTTCCGCATCGCCTCAGCCTTCGCGATGATAGGGGTGGTTGGCAAGGATCGAGGTAGCGCGGAACAATTGCTCCGCCAGCATCGCCCGCGCGAGCAGATGCGGCCAGGTCGCGCGCCCGAACGAGATCAGCAGATCCGCCTCGCCGCGCGCGGCATCGTCGAACCCGTCGGCCGCGCCGATCATGAAGCGCGCCTCGCGCACCCCGTCGTCGCGCCACCGCCCGAGCAATTGCGCGAAGGCGAGCGACGCCATCACCTCGCCACGCTCGTCGAGCAGCACGCGGCGCGTCTGCGGCGGCGCATCGGGGATGCGGCCGCCGGTGTCGGGCAGTTCGGTGATCTTGGTCGGCCAGCCGATTCGCTTCATGTAGCGATCGACCAGCTCGGCCTCCGGCGAGCGGCCGATCCGGCCGCGCGCCACGATATGCAGCAGCAGCTCAGGCGTTCCCGGCCGGCGGCGCGTCCCCGAACGACCACATCCGCTCGAGATTGTAGAAAGAGCGCACCTCGGGGCGGAACAGATGGACGATCACGTCGCCGGCGTCGATCAGCACCCAATCGGCGGTCGGCAGCCCCTCGATCCGGGGAGAACGGCCGGTTTCGGCCTTGATCTTCTCGGCGAGCTTGGACGCCATCGAGGCGACCTGTCGCGTCGAGCGCCCCGACGCGATCACCATATGATCGGCGATCGACGATTTCCCGGCGAGCGGGATCGAGATCATATCGGCGGCCTGATCATCGTCCAGGCTGTCGAGCACGAGCTTATGGAGCACCGCGACACCGTTGGCGTCGGGCGATCGATAGGCGTTGGCGGATGCGGGCAAGGTTACTCCTGGGCAAAAGGTTTGGCGGGGGCGCCGCGGAAGCGGCGATGCCAGGACGGGTCGGCAGCACGAAGCTGCGTCGCGGACGTCGGATCGGGGCGGAAACGCAACAGCACCAGCGCCGGCACACTCCACTCGGTCCAGTTCCTCGCCTGACATGCGGGCCTCTGGAAGCGCCGCAGCCAGCCCATCGCGTGGGCCGCGTGGGCCGGGCCATCATATCCCGGCCGCGCGATCACCGCAATCGGAACCGTCCGCGCAATCCGCCGCCAGTCGCGCCAGCGGTGGAACTGGACGAGATTGTCCGCCCCCATCACCCAGATGAAGCGTCGTTTGGGATAGCGCTGGACGAGTTTCGCCAGCGTATCGGCGGTGTAGCGCGTGCCGAGCCGCGTCTCGATATCGCTTGCGCGGATCGGCGCGCGGCGCGCCATCGCCCGCGCCGAGGCGAGCCGTTGCGGCAGCGGGGCCATCCCCGCTTTGGGCTTGAGCGGGTTGCCCGGCGAGACGAGCCACCACATGTCGTCCAGCCCCAGCGCGCGGATCGCCGCGAGGCTGACCCCGCGGTGACCACGATGCGCCGGGTTGAACGACCCGCCAAGGAGACCGGTGCGGGTCAGATTCCGCACCGCGACCGGCCTCGTGTCATCAGATCGGTTCGCCGACCACCGGGGGTGCCGACGGCGGATCGCCGACCAGCGCGCGATAGCCGAAGCCCGCGAGGATCCCGCCGACGATCGGCGCGACCCAGAACAGCCAGAGCTGCTGGAGCGCGAGCCCTCCGACCATCAGCGCCGGCCCGGTGCTGCGCGCCGGATTGACCGAGGTGTTGGTCACCGGGATGCTGATGAGGTGGATCAGCGTCAGCCCCAGCCCGATCGCGATCGGCGCGAAGCCGGAGGGCGCGCGGGTATCGGTCGATCCCATGATGATGGTGAGGAAGGCGAAGGTCATCACCACCTCGATGATCAACGCCGAATGGAGGCCGTAGCCGCCCGGCGATTGCGAACCGAAGCCATTGACCGCCAGCCCGTTGGGCGCGAGTTCGAACCCCGGCTTGCCGCTGGCGATGCACCACAGGAGCGCCGCCGCAACGATCGCGCCGACCACCTGCGCGACGACATAGGGAATGATGTCCTTCGCCGGAAAGCGCTTGCCCGCCCACAACCCGAAGGTGACCGCGGGGTTGAGGTGGCAGCCGGAGATATGGCCGATCGAATAGGCCATCGTCAGCACGGTCAGCCCGAAGGCGAGCGCGACCCCGAGGAGCCCGATCCCGACGCCCGGAAAAGCCGCGGAGAGCACGGCGCTGCCGCATCCCCCCAAGACCAGCCAGAAGGTGCCGAATGCTTCGGCGGCACAACGCTTGTGTATTGGCACCATATCTCCTTGTCCTCCTTTGCGACTTTGTGACGATCGTTCTTCATTCTCCCACGTAATAACGGGAGGATAAGGCACGGATATCATTGGGGCAAGCGGGGGGAGCGCAAGGTGCTGGGGGGCGAGAACCGAGCGCGCCGTGCATCGGCGCTGAGCGGAAAAGCGCGCGCCGGAGCGATGATGCCGAGGGCTGGCGCGGATTAGACACCTATCGATCCGGCCACCCGCGTCTTGTTCGATAAAGCTATCCCCACATTCTACGGATATACGAAAACACAATGCTATTTACTTAGTGAACCGCGCACTCGATGCTAAGGCCTGGAAAATCCCGCGAACTACCGAAGCGAATGACGCCCGGGGCGATTGCAGTTTGAGGGCAGATGCAGATCTGAGTGAATAACAACGGGGGAGGAAAGCACGATGGTCGCATATGCTCTTGGCGATGATCATCATAGGATGTCGGTGGGCAGGGCGTTCGCACGGGCTTTTGCGATAATCCGTGCTCATCCATTGCTGACCATCGGCACGACATTCGCGATGACGATGATCCCCAGCCTGCTGTTCAGTGAAACGAGCCTGAGCGAGGCAATAACCGGCGCTTATTATGGCGCGCTGACCGACAGTTTCTTTCTCAAGATGATGATGGGCTGGGTGGTCCAGTTGTTTTTCTGGGCCGTCGCGGTCGCGGCGGTGATTCAGGCGGGGCTGGCCTATGTCGAGGGACGGCGGCCCGACCTCGGCGAAATTCTATACACTGGCGGAATGCGCAGCCTGCCGATGCTGGCGGTCTACCTGCTCTACGCGATAGCGACCGGGATCGGCTTCACGCTGTTGTTGGTGCCGGGCATCTTTCTTGCGGTGATCTGGTCGATGGCGATGGTCGCGATGGTCGCAGAAGAACCCGGCGTATTTGGTGCGTTCAAGCGCAGCGCCGCGCTGACCAATGGCGCGCGGTGGAAGATATTGGGGATACTCCTGCTGACCGTCGCGATCGCCCTGATCGTCAATTTGCTCGGGGGATTCGTCGTCCTCACCGCCGGGCTTCGACCGGAAACGCAACCGGCCGCCCTACCTGCACAGATCGTCATGTCGCTGCTCAACACGATCGTCCTGACCTGGACGACAACGATGTTCACGGCGCTGTTCGTCGAGTTGCGCGAATGGAAGGACGGACCGGACACCGATCGGCTGGGCGACATTTTCGCCTGACCAACACGATCGCCCCGGCGAAACCGCGGACGGCTGCCCCACCCGACATTGTCCGGGCGGCGGATCAACTTGCGCCGATCACCCCCGCACCTGCCCCGTCCCCAGCCCGAGCCATTTGTACGTCGTCAGCCCCTCCAGCGCGACCGGCCCGCGCGCGTGGAGCCGCCCCGTCGCGATGCCGATCTCCGCGCCCAGCCCGAATTCGCCGCCGTCGGCGAATTGCGTCGAGGCGTTCCACAGCACGATCGCCGAATCGACCTGCGCGAGGAAGCGCTGCGCCACGCCTTCATCGGCGGTGACGATCGCGTCAGTATGGTGCGAGGCGTGCCGCGCGATATGCGCCAGCGCGCCCTCCAGCCCGTCGACCAGCGCGACCGAGGCGATCGCGTCGAGATATTCGGTGTCCCAATCGGCATCGTCCGCCGCCGCGATCCCCGGCGCCACCGCACGCGCGCGGCCGTCGCCGCGCACCTCGCAGCCGGTCGCTACCAGCGCGGCGATCAGCGCCGCCGGATCGGGATAGGCGATATCGATCAACAGGGTTTCCATCGCCCCGCAGATCCCGGTGCGCCGCATCTTCGCATCGACCACGATCCGCTCGGCCATCGCGCGATCGGCGGCGGCGTGGACGAAGACGTGATTGATCCCGTCGAGATGCGCCAGCACCGGCACCCGCGCCTCGGCCTGCACGCGGGCGACGAGGCTCTTGCCGCCGCGCGGCACGATGAGGTCGATCAGCCCGTCGGCGGTGAGCATCGCGCCGACCGCGGCGCGATCGGTGGTCGCGACGCGCTGCACCGCCCCCGCGGGCACGCCGGCCTGCGCCAGCCCGGCGACGAAGGCGCGGTGGATCGCGGCATTGCTCTCCACCGCCTCCGATCCGCCGCGCAGCACCGCCGCATTGCCCGACATCACGCATAACGCAGCGGCATCGGCGGTAACGTTGGGGCGGCTTTCGTAGATGATCCCGATCACCCCGATCGGCACGCGGACGCGGCGCAGCACGAGGCCGTTGGGGCGCGTCACCTCGTCGATCGTCGCGCCGACCGGATCGTCGAGCGTCGCCACCGTCGCCACCCCGTCGGCCATCGCCGCGACGCGCGCGTCGTCGAGCCGCAACCGGTCGAGCATCGCCGGCGAGAGGCCGTTCGCCGCGCCGCGTTCCATATCCAGCGCATTGGCGGCGATGATCTCGGGGCGCGCGGCACGCAGCGCTTCGGCGGCGGCGCGCAGCCCGGCGCGGCGCTGCTCGGTGGAAAGAAGCGCGAGCGCCTGCGCGGCGGCGCGCGCCTCGCCGGCCATCGTCGCGATCAGGGCGGAAGGGGACTGGCTGTCGAGCATCGGGCCTGCGCCTATCATGCCGGGGTGCGAGTGGGAATGGCGGCACGCATCAATCACGATTGTCGTCTCTACCGTTCGCCCTGAGCCTGTCGAAGGGCGAACGGTTCATATTTGGCACGCGATGCGCTAGATTAACGGCATGACCAACGCCAACCGACGCAATTTTCTGCTCGGCATGCTCGCCGGCGGAGTCGCCGGCGCGGCGCTGGCGGCGCCGGAACGGTTCGAAGTCTCCCTCACCGACGCGCAATGGCGCGCCCGGCTCTCCCCCGCGGCCTATCGCGTGCTGCGCCAGGCCGCGACCGAGCGGCCGTTCAGCAGCCCGCTCAACAGCGAGCATCGCACGGGCACCTTCGTCTGCGCCGGCTGCGCGTTGCCGCTGTTCGCCTCGCGCACCAAATTCGACAGCGGGACGGGGTGGCCGAGCTTCTGGGCGCCCTTGCCCGATGCGGTGCGGACGCGCACCGACAAGACGTTGGGGATGATCCGCACCGAGGTACTATGCCGGCGCTGCGGCGGGCATCTCGGCCATGTTTTCGACGATGGACCGAGACCGACCGGCAAGCGTTATTGCATGAACGGCCTCGCGCTCGCTTTCCGGCCTGCGTGAGGTTGCCCACCGTCCTCCCAGCCCGTAAAGGCGCGCCATGCCCGACAAGCCGACCGACAAGCCAGCGCTCGACCTGCTGATCGCCGCCCCGCGGGGCTTTTGCGCCGGGGTCGACCGCGCGATCCGCATCGTCGAGCTGGCGATCGAGAAGCACGGCGCTCCGGTCTATGTCCGCCACGAGATCGTCCACAACAAATTCGTCGTCGACAGCCTTCGGAAACGCGGCGCGATCTTCGTCGAGGAATTGGACGAAGTGCCCGATGGCGCCCCGGTGGTCTTTTCGGCGCATGGCGTGCCCAAATCGGTGCCGGCCGATGCCGATGCGCGCGGGCTCGACTATCTCGACGCGACCTGCCCGCTGGTCAGCAAGGTGCATCGCCAGGCGGAGCGGCTGGTCGCCGCCGGGCGCCATATCGTTTTCATCGGCCATGCCGGCCACCCCGAGGTGATCGGCACCTTCGGCCAGGTGCCCGCGGGGGCGATGACTTTGGTGCAGGACCTGGCCGACGTCGAGGCACTGACCCCGGCCGATCCCGACAATCTCGCCTTCCTCACCCAGACCACATTGTCGGTCGACGATACCTCGGAGGTGGTGGATGCGCTCCAGCGGCGCTTCCCGACGATCCAGGGGCCGCGCGGCGAGGATATTTGCTACGCCACCTCGAACCGGCAGAGCGCGGTCAAGGCGATCGCCGCCTCGTGCGACGCGATGCTGGTGATCGGTGCGCCCAATTCCTCCAACTCGCTGCGGCTGGTGGAGGTCGCCGAGCGCGAGGGTACGCGCGCGCGGCTGATCCAGCGCGCCGCCGAGCTCGACTGGTCGTTCCTCGACGGGGTGCGCACGCTCGGGCTGACCGCGGGAGCATCGGCGCCCGAATTGCTGGTGCGCGAGCTGATCGACCTGCTCGCCACCCGCTACGCGATCAACGAACGCGAAGTGGAAACGACGCGCGAATCGATCGCGTTCAAGCTGCCGCGCGGGCTCGAAGCCGTCGCCTGAGGCCGGCGGCCCGACATCTATATCATCGGGGGGAAGAATGGCGGTCTATACGCAGGTGTCGGCTGAGGTGCTGGCAGCGTTTCTGACGCGCTATGACGTGGGCGAACTCGTCTCGGCCAAGGGGATCGCCGAGGGGGTCGAGAATTCGAACTTCCTCGTCGAGACGACGCGCGATCGCTTCATCCTGACGCTCTACGAAAAGCGCGTCGCGGCGGCGGACCTGCCGTTCTTCATGGCGTTGCTCGATCATCTCGACGCCAAGGGCCTGCCGGTGCCGCCTGCGATCAAGGATCGCGACGGCATCGAGATTCAGGAGCTGGAGGGGCGCCCGGCGTGCCTGATCCGCTTCATGCCCGGCGTCTCGCTGTCGCACCCCACCCCGGCGCAGGCGCTCGCCGCGGGCAGTGCGATGGGCGAGATGCACCGCGCGGTCGCCGATTTCGCGCCGACCCGCGAAAATTCGATGGGGGTCGACACATGGCGCCCGCTGCTCGATCGCTGCGGGCGCAGCCTCGATCAGATCGCGCCGGGGCTGTACGACGATCTCGCCGCCGCGCTCGATCATGTCGAGGCGCGCTGGCCGCGCGACACGCTCGACCGCGTTGCGATCCACGCCGATCTGTTCCCCGACAATGTGCTGATGCTCGGCGACACGGTGACCAGCCTGATCGACTTCTATTTCGCCTGCACCGATATCCGAGTCTACGATCTGGCGGTGATGCACGGCGCCTGGGCGTTCGACGGCGCCGGGCGGAATTACGACGCCGCGGTCGGCGAGGCGCTGATCCGCGGCTATGAGCGGCATTTCCCGCTGAGCGCCGAGGAGCGCGGCCTGTTCGCCACGCTCGCCAGCGGCGCGTGCATCCGCTTCGCGCTGTCGCGCGCGTGGGACTGGCTCAATACGCCGCCCGATGCGCTCGTGATGCGCAAGGACCCGCTCGCCTATATGCGCCGCCTCGGCCATTATCATCCCGCGCTGGCGATGCGCGTCGCATGAACGAATTGTCCGAGGTCGAGGCGTTCACCGACGGTGCGTGCAAGGGCAATCCCGGCCCCGGCGGCTGGGGGGTCGTGCTGCGCATGGGGGTGCATGAGAAGGAATTGTCGGGGGGCGATCCTTCCACCACCAACAATCGCATGGAACTGACCGCGGCGATCGAGGCGCTCAACGCGCTGAGCCGGCCGTGCCGCGTCCGACTGTATACCGACAGCCGCTATGTGATGGACGGGCTGACCAAATGGATCCACGGCTGGCAGCGCAACGGCTGGAAGACCGCGGACAAGAAGCCGGTCAAGAATGCCGAATTGTGGCAGGCATTGCTCGCCGCGGCGAAGCGTCACCGGATCGAATGGCAATGGGTGAAGGGCCACGCCGGCCACCCGGAAAACGAGCGTGCCGATAAATTGGCAAGCGATGCCGCGATCGCGGCGGGGCGAGCCGGGCGGGTTTAATTAGCCAGGCCGATTGCGCCGCAATCACCCCTCCCCGTTCGGGCTGAGCTTGTCGAAGCCCTGCACTTTTCTTCCTCGCGAAGAAGAAAGCAGCCCTCCGGCGGGTCCCATGAAAGTATTACTTTCATGGGCGCCCTCACAAGCTCAGGGCGAACGGCTTTATTTGCGCGCGCCTTCCCTTATTCGGCAAACCGATCGGGCAGATATATCGCGATGTCGATCCCCGACGGCGGTGCCTCGCCCAGCAGCAGCGCCGCGCCGATCGCCGCGGCGGCAGGCGCGGTCTGGATGCCGAACCCGCCCTGCCCCGCGAACCAGAAGAACCCCGGCCTATCGGGCGCGAAGCCGTAGACCGGCAACCGATCCGGCGTGAAGCTGCGCAGCCCGGCCCATTTGCGCTCGACCTGCATCACCCGCCAGTCGACCGCCTGCTCCATCCGGTCGATCGCGATCGCGACGTCGAGTTCCTCGGGCTGGACATCGCCCGGCGCGACCGGGGTCTCGTCGTGCGGCGAAAGCCACAACCGCCCGCCCGCTTCGGGCTTGAAATAGAAAGCGCCGCCGAGATGGACGACATGCGGGACCCCCGCCGCCACCGGCGGATCGACGCGCAGTTGCGCCAGCGTCCGGCGATAGGGCTGGATGCCGATCGGCGCCGCCCCCGCCTGCCGCGCCACCAGATCGACCCACGCCCCGGCGGCGTTGACCAGCACCGTCGCCTCATAGCGGCCCGAGTCGGTCTCGATCCGCCAGCGGCCGTCGACGCGCGCCGCGCTGGTCACCGCGCTGCGCAATGCGAGCTCCGCCCCCGCCTTGCGCGCGCGCGCCAGTGCATCGGCGTGGAGCGCGGCGACGTCGATATAGGTGCAGCTCGGCTCCCATATTCCGATCGTCCAGCCGGGGCGCAGCCCGGGAATATAGGCCGCGGGGTCGACGCGTTCGAGCGTCACCCCGGATTCCTCGAACGCGGCGAGAAACGCCTCGGCGCGCGCCGCATCCTCCGCCTGCCCGATATGCAGCGACCCAAGCGGATCGAGGAACCCGCCCGCCTGCAGCGCCGGCCCCGATAAAGTGGTGAGCGGCTGGACGCCCGGCCCGCCATAGGTTTCGGACCAGAAAGCCGCCGAGCGCCCGGTGGCGTGATAACCCGCGATATCCTCCGCCTCGAGCATCACCACGCGGGCGCGGTCGCCGATCGCGGCAGCAAGGGTGGCGCCGGCAATGCCCGCGCCGACGATCGCGATATCGTAGGTCATCGCGCGCGCGTTTCGAGGAATTGGTCGATCGCCGCAAGCGCGCGATCGCGCACCGGATCCGCCTCGCGCAACAATTCATGCGCGGCCTCCGCGCCGAAGCGGACGACCGTCGCATCGGGCAGCCGATCGGCGACGCGCAGCGCCGCCGCCGGATCGACCAGCGCATCGGCCTCCGCCACCAGCAGCATGATCGGCACCGCGAGCGATTCGATCCGCCGGTCCGCCTGGAGCGCGCGCGTCCCGGCGAAGGCGTGCGCGAGCCACGCCCAGCTCGGCGGGCCGAGCTGGATCTCGGGCTTTTCGCGATACCAATATTGCTCGTCGTCGTAGCGCGACGCGTCATGCGTCAGCAGCGCGCGGCGTTCGAGTCGCGCGCCGGGACGCTCATGGCCCTTCCACGCCGCGCGCGCGGGGTTGCCGATGTGGGTCATCAGCCGGGCGACCGTCGCGCCGAGCCACGGCCCGACCGGCGCGCACAGCCCGAGCATCGGCGCGACAAGCACCGCCGCCGCCGGGGTCACCGCGCGATCGAGCAGCGCACGGAGCACGAGATAGCCCCCCATCGAATGCCCCATCACGACTCGCGGGCCGGGCGCATCCCAGGCGTGCCAAAAAGCCGCGATATCGGCGATCCACGGTGCGAAATCGTCCACATGGCCGACATGCGGATCGGGCGACAGCCGCCCCGATCCGCCCTGCCCGCGCCAGTCGAACGACGCGATCGTCCACCCCGCGGCGTGCCAATGCCCGAAGGCTTCGAAATATTTCTCGAACACGTCGCCGCGCCCGCCCTGAAACAGGATCGCGCCGCGCGGGGTGCCTTCCGCCGGCCAGTCGAAACGGCGGATCGTCCAGCCGTCGGGCGCCGACCATTGGGTGATCGTCGCGCCGGCCGGAATCGCGCGGCGGAGGGGCGCTGCGATGGTCATCGGGGATGGTTACGGTTTGGAAAGCCATTCCGTCTAGTCAGTTGCATCAATGGGGTGGGTTCTTCTTTCCGGCGCGCTGCCTGTGGCGCTTCTGCTTCTGCTGTTGTCGGCGGGAATCGAGGACGTGCGCACGCGTGAGATCGCTAATTGGAAGAATGCCGCGATCGCGTTGCTCGCGCCCTTGTGGTGGCTGGCGATCGGGCTGCCGCTGTGGCCCGGCGTCGCGCTGCGCATCGGCGTGGCGCTGGCGGTGTTCGCATTATTCTGCGTCGCGTTTCACTTCGGGCAGATGGGCGGCGGCGACGTCAAGCTGATAGGCGCGCTCGCCTTGTGGCTGCAGCCGATCGCGGTGCTGCAGATGCTCATGCTCATGTCGCTGGCCGGCGGGGTGCTGACGCTGGTGATGCTGGCCGACCACCATTTTCGGAAAAGCCAGCGGACTCTGGAGATTCCCTACGGTGTTGCGATCGCGATAGCCGGCCTCGCCGCGCTTCGCGAACCCCTTCTTAACCAGTTTGCGTAATCATAGCCGGCGCGAAATCCGGCCGGGCGGACGCTTGAAAGGCACGTTTTGTCATGGATACTCGCAAGGTCGTATTGCTGGTCGGGGCGCTGTTCGTCGCGGCTGTTACGGCATTCTTCGCGCGAACCCTGATCGCAGGAAACGCCGCGCCGCAAGCGCAGGCGGTGGCCGCCGTCGCGCCCCCGGCGGAGGGCCCCAAGGTGCTGGTCGCGACGCGTGCGCTGCCGGTCGGAACGATTATCGATCCGGCGTCGGTGAAGTTTCAGCCGTGGCCGAAGGAGCTGGTCGAGGGTGCCTATTTCCAGGAGGGCGCCGGCTTCGACATGAAGAATGTCGTCGGCACGGTGGTGCGCACCGCGATGACCGCCGGACAGCCGATCACGCAAGGCGCGCTGGTCAAGCCGGGTGACCGCGGCTTCCTCGCCGCCGCGCTCGGCCCGGGGATGCGCGCGGTGACGGTGCCGGTTTCGACGCAATCGTCGGTCGCCGGCTTTATCTTTCCCGGCGACCGCGTCGATCTGCTGCTGACCCAGTCGGTCGCCGGCGGCGGCGAAGGCCCGCCGCTCAAGGCGTCCGAGACGATCATGCGCAACCTGCGCGTGCTCGCCACCGATCAGCGCACCTCGGACGAGAAGGACGAAAAGGGCAATACGATCGTTCACACCTTCTCCACCGTCACGATCGAGGCAACTCCCAAGATCGCGGAGGAGATTGCGGTGGCGCAGACGCTCGGCACGCTGTCGCTCTCGCTGCGTTCGATCGCCGACAATCAGGGGGAATTCGATCGCGCGATCGCTTCGGGCGCGGTGAAGCTGCCGACCAATGGCGATCCCAAGGCCGAAAAGGCGTTGATGACGCAATTCGCCAGCCTGCCGCAGACGGGTGATTCGACCTATTCGGTCGGCGCCGACGTCTCGCGGTTCCAGCGCAGCACCGTGCCGGGCAAGGCGCAGGATAACAGCGCGGCGGGGGGCGCCGCCGGTGCCGCGCCGCCGATCGGCCCGATCGTCCGTGTTGCCCGGGGTACTGCTGTGACCGCCGTTCCGGTGGGGGGGAAGAACTGACATGCGTATTCGTTCGAAGCCGATCGGCCTGCCGATCGCGGTCGCGCTGACCGCCGTCGCGGTCGCCGCGACGCCGGCCGCCGCCCCGGCCCAGCCCGGCATGACCGGCACCGCGGTGGTGCAGCTCGCCACCAGCCGCGGCCGGTTGATCACGCTGGCGCGGCCGATGACCGACTTGTTC
Organism: Sphingomonas lycopersici; assembly: GCF_026130605.1. Lineage (GTDB taxonomy): Bacteria > Pseudomonadota > Alphaproteobacteria > Sphingomonadales > Sphingomonadaceae > Sphingomonas > Sphingomonas lycopersici. The sequence continues at coordinate 20,997 of NZ_JANFAU010000020.1, forward strand.
GTCGCCAATTCGGACATCGCCGACGTCCAGGTCCGCTCGCCGACCCAGCTCTATATCTTCGGCAAGAAGCCGGGCGAGACGACCGTTTCGGCGACCTCGCGCGGCGGACAGGTAGTCTATGCGGCCACGGTCCGCGTCGGCAACAATTTCGATTCGCTCGGGCAGATGCTCAAGCTCGCGATGCCCGAGGCGGCGATCACCGCGACGACGATGAACGGGGTCGTGCTGCTCACCGGCACGGTCGCGCAGCCCGACGACGGCGCCGAAGCCGAACGGCTCGTCACCGCTTTCGTCGGCGAAGGGACCAAGGTGGTCAGCCGGTTGCGCACCGCGACCCCGCTGCAGGTCAACCTGCAGGTGCGCTTCGCCGAGGTGAGCCGCAGCTTCGTCAAGAACATCGGCTCGAACATCATGACGCGCGATATGACGTCCGGCTTCAACTTCGGCATCGCGTCCGGTCGTCCGAATTTCGGCACCATTTCCAACAATAACACCACCGGCCTGCCGATGGCCGACGCATCGGCGCTCTACGGCCTGCCGACGGGGACGCTGTCGCTGCCGTTCAATCCGGCCACCAAACAGTTCATCACCGGCACGCAAACCACCTTCAAGCAGGGCAGCGACCGTACGACCCTGGGATTCGCGGGCAAGCTGCTCGGCCTCGATGTGCTTCAGGCGCTCGATCTCGGCGAACGGATCGGGCAGGTGACCAGTCTCGCCAACCCGAATTTGACCGCTCTGTCGGGCGAGACCGGCACCTTCCTCGCCGGCGGCGAGATCCCGATCCCGATCGCGCAGGGGCTGGGCGCGGTGTCGATCGAATATAAGCAATATGGCGTCAGCCTGGCCTATACCCCGACGGTGCTCGCCGACGGGCGGATCAGCCTGCGTGTCCGGCCCGAAGTGTCGCAATTGTCGTCCGACGGCGCGGTGACTTTCCAGGGCACGTCGATCCCCGCGATCACCACCCGCCGCGCGGAGACGACGGTGGAGCTCGGCTCGGGCCAGAGCTTCATGATCGCCGGGCTGCTGCAGAACAGCCACAACAATTCGATCGACAAGACGCCGGGCATCGGCGACCTGCCGGTGCTCGGCGCGCTATTCCGCTCCAACGGTTTCCAGCGCAACGAAACCGAGCTGGTGATCGTGATCACGCCGTATCTGGTGAAGCCGGTTAACGCCAACGACATCGTTCTGCCGACCGACGGCTATAAGGCGCCGACCGATCTCGATCGCGTGCTGTTCGGCCAGCTGGGCGGCGGCACCAACGGCGGGTCGCGGCCCAAGCCGGCGATGGAGGCGGGTCCGCCCGCGCAGCCGGCGCTCGGCGCGACCGCGCCGGTCGCCCCGGCCCCCGCGCCTGAACCCCGCGCGCCCGCGACGAAGCCAAAGGACGCCAAGGCGCCCCCCGCCCCGGCCCCCGGCTTCTCCAACAATTGATGCGCCAGCACGAGGACGTGAACATGTTCAAGCGCACCCTGCTTCTCGCCACCCTCCCTGCCCTGTTGGTCGGCGGGTGCAGCGGCACCAAGAACCGCGGGCTGGAATCGGTCCATCAACCCGTCGTCAGCCGGACCGATTATAGTTTCGATGTCGGCACCGCCGGCACCGGGCTTGCGCCGGGCGAGGAACAGCGGCTCGCCGGCTGGATGGCCTCGCTGCGGCTCGGTTACGGCGACAGCGTCGCGATCGACGATCCGGGCGGCAGCGGCAAGCCGGCACGCGAGGCGGTGGCGCGCGAGGCGGCGCGCTTCGGGCTGCTCGTCTCCGACCAGGCCCCCACCACCGGCGCACCGATCACCCCGGGCACGCTGCGCGTCGTCGTCAGCCGCGCGCGCGCGCAGGTGCCGGGCTGCCCCGATTTCTCGCGCACGCGCCAGCCCGAATTCGAAAGCAACACCTCGTCCAATCAGGGGTGCGCGATCAATTCGAACCTCGCGGCGATGGTCGCCAACCCGCTCGATCTGGTGCGCGGCGAGCCGGGCACGCAGGTCTATGACGCGGCCACCGGCACGCGCGCGATCACCGAATATCGCAAGGCCACGCCGACCGGCAACGGCGGCACGACGATCAAGGCCGAAAAGGCGGGGAGCAAGTAAGATGAACGCGCCGTGGAAACCAGCCGCGCTTCGCGAACCGTTCGTCGCCTTCGTCTGCGACGAGACGACCGCGGAGGCGATCCGCCCGATCGCGCTCGAGATGGGATGGCTGCCGGAAAAGGTGAACAAGGGCGGGCTGCGCAACGCGGTGCAATCCTTGTCGGTCGCGGCGAGCCCGCACATCCTGTTCGTCGATCTCGCCGAATCCGGCGATCCGCTGAGCGACATCAACTCGCTCGCCGAAGTGTGTGAACCGGGAACGATCGTGATCGCCGCGGGCCAGATCAACGACGTGCGGCTCTATCGCGATCTGCTCGCCAGCGGGCTGCAGGACTATCTGCTCAAGCCCCTGTCGGCCGACGTGCTGCGCGATTCGTTCGCGCACGCCCAGGCAGTGCTCAACGCCCCGAAGGCGAACGACGGCGTGACCGAGCGGCCGCATTATGCGGTGGCGGTGATCGGCACGCGCGGCGGGGCCGGCGCCTCGACCGTCGCCACCTCGCTCGCCTGGCTGATGAGCGAGAAGGAAAAGCGCTCGACCGCGATGCTCGACCTCGACGTGCATTTCGGCACCGGCGCGCTCGCGCTCGATCTCGAGCCGGGTCGCGGCCTCACCGACGCGATCGAGAATCCGGCGCGCATCGACGGGCTGTTCATCGAACGCGCGATGGTCCGCGCGTCCGAGCGGCTCTCGGTGCTGTCGGCAGAGGCGCCGATCAACACCCCGGTCGTCACCGATGGCGCGGCTTTCTACCAATTGCAGGAGGAAATGCGCGCCGCGTTCGAATGCACGGTGGTCGATCTGCCGCGCAACATGCTGGTCGCGCACCCGCATCTCGTCAGCGACATGCAGGCCGCGGTGATCGTGACCGAACTGACGCTCGCCGCCGCGCGCGACACGATCCGTATTCTCTCGTGGCTGCGGTCGAACGCGCCGCACCTCAAATCGCTTGTCGTCGCCAATCGCGTCCACCCGGGGCAGCAGCTCGAGATCTCGCGCAAGGATTTCGAGAGTTCGATCGAGCGCAAGATCGATTTCATCATCCCGTTCGATCAGAAGCTCGCCGCGCAGGCCGCGAAACTGGGCAAGCCGCTCGCCGAGACGGGCAAGGGATCGAAGACCATCGCACCCTTCGCCGATCTCGCCGCGCAGCTTTGCGCCGCCGGCGACGCCAGCGGCACCGCCCCCGAGGGCAAGGCCGCGAGCGCGAAGGTCAAGGGCGCGTCGCTGATCGGCAAGTTCACCGATCTTAAGTCTTTTCTGCCTAAGAAACCGGGCGGGGCGAAGGCGGGTTGATCGTGAGTCGCGCCCCACGCGGCGCTCGATCGCATCGAACGATTGGATGAAGCCACGATGCCGTTGATGCCGATTGTCATGCTGGCGCTGGGCACGATGACCGTGATCGGGATGCTCCTGTTCGCGTTCGCCGGCCCGTCGGCGGCGCGTGCCAGCAGCCGCCGGCTGGTCGCGCTGCGCGAGCGCCACTCCACCTCGCCCGCGATGGCGGTGGAGGCGCAGATGCGCCGCATCACCGGCAAGAACACCAGCAAGGCCGACGAGGCCGCGATGCGCTTTCTGCCGCGGCCGGCCGAGCTCAAGAAGCGGTTGGTGCGCACCGGCAAGAGCTGGACGGTCGGCCAATATGGCCTGGCGACGCTGGGCATCACATTGTTCATCGCGCTCACGCTGATGGTGAAGGGACTGCCGACGCTGCTCGCGCTGCTGACCGGGCTGGCGATCGGCGCGGGTCTTCCGCATCTCGTCGTCGGTTTTCTCATCAAGCGCCGCATCGCCCAGTTCAACGCCAAATTCCCCGACGCGATCGAGCTTCTCGTCCGCGGCCTTCGCTCGGGCCTGCCGATCACCGAGACGATGGCGGTGGTGGCATCCGAGGTGCCCGATCCGGTCGGCGAGGAATTCCGCATCGTTTCCGACAAGATGAAGATCGGCCGCTCGATGGACGTCGCGCTGCAGGAAACCGCGGAGCGGATCGGCACGCCCGAATTCCAATTTTTCTGCATCACTATCGCGATCCAGCGCGAAACCGGCGGCAACCTCGCGGAAACGCTGCAGAATCTCGCCACCGTGCTGCGCCAGCGCGGCCAGATGAAGCTCAAGATCAAGGCGATGTCGTCGGAATCAAAGGCGTCGGCCTATATCATCGGCTCGCTGCCGTTCATCGTCTTCGCGCTGATCTGGTCGATCAACGGATCCTATATGCAGAACTTCTTCAGCGATCCCCGGCTGATGGTCGCGGGCGGCGGCGGGCTGGTGTGGATGGCGATCGGCGGCTTCATCATGGCCAAGATGATCAATTTCGAGATCTGACGCGATGGAAACGGTCCACAACCCGACGCTGCTTGGAGTCGACGTCTATCTGGTGGCGACGATCCTGTCGGGCATCGCCTCGCTCGCGGTGCTGGTGGCGATCTATGCCGCGCTCAGCGTGCGCGATCCGATGGCCCGGCGGGTCAAGGCGCTCAACGAGCGGCGCGAGCAGCTGAAGGCGGGGATCATCGCCCCCAGCGGCAAACGCCGCGCCAAATTGGTCCGCCAAAGCGACGGCGCGGATCGCATGCGCGCGTTTCTCTCCTCGCTCAAGGTGCTGCAGGACAGCCAGCTTAAGGAAGCCCAGCTCAAGCTGCTCCAGGCCGGCATCCGATCGAAGGAATGGGCGGTCGGCGTGATCTTCGGCCGGCTGATGCTGCCGATCTTCATCGGCGGGCTGATGGTGTTCCTCGTCTACGGCACCGATAGTTTCGCCGACTGGACCCCGCTCAAACGTTACGGGCTGGTCGCGATCACGTTCATCGTCAGCTACAAAGCGCCCGACATCTTCCTCAAGAACAAGATCACCAAGCGCTCGCAGGCGATCCGCAAGGGCTTGCCCGATGCGCTCGACCTGCTGGTGATCTGCGCCGAGGCGGGGCTCACGGTCGACGCCGCCTTCCATCGCGTCGCGAAGGAGCTCGGCAAAGCCTATCCCGAGCTCGGCGACGAATTCGCGCTCACCGCGATCGAATTGGGCTTCCTCACCGACCGGCGGCAGGCGTTCGAGAATTTCGCGACGCGCATCGCGCTCGACGACATCAAGGGGATCGTCACGACGATGATCCAGACCGAGAAATACGGCACCCCCTTGGCCTCCGCGCTGCGCGTGCTGTCGGCCGAGTTCCGCAACGCGCGGATGATGCGCGCCGAGGAAAAGGCCGCGCGGCTCCCCGCGATCATGACGGTGCCGCTGATCCTGTTCATCCTGCCGGTGTTGTTCGTCGTCATCCTCGGCCCGGCGGCGTGCTCGATCAAGGACTCGTTCATCAACGGCGGGCATTGATCGGGCGGGATTTCTGCGTTCGCTCTCCGACAAGCTTAGGGCGAACGGGATTGCTAGTCCCGATTGGGCCAAGCTTCGGCCGCAATCGCTTGGCAAATCTACCCCCGACTCTCTAAGGGCCGGGATATATGAGCGACCGCGATACCATCCTCACCGCCGTCAAGGCGCAGATCGAACCCTTCAACAAGAAGGGCGTCACCGTCACCGAAGCCACCACCTTCCAGGGCGATCTCGAATGGGACAGCCTGACCGTGATGGATTTCGTCGCCGCGATCGAGGATGAGTTCGACATCATCATCACGATGAACATGCAGGCGGAAATCGAGACGGTCGGCCAGTTGGTCGATGCCGTCGCCAAGCTGAAGGCGTGATATGAGCGACGACGGCGTCCAATCCGACCTTCCCGCCGCCGCCGCCGCGGTGCCGGCCGAACGCGACCTGTTCGACAAATTCGCGCCCTTGATTGCCGAGCGCGAGGCGTTGCTGTCCAGCGGGGTACGCGATCCGTTCGGGATCGTGATGGAGGAGGTGAAATCCCCCACCGTCGCGGTGATCAAGGGCAAGGAAACGATCCTGCTCGGCACCTATAATTACATGGGGATGACGTTCGATCCCGACGTGATCGCCGCGGGCAAGGAGGCGTTCGACAAATTCGGCACCGGCACCAACGGCAGCCGCGCGCTCAACGGCACCTTCCACGACCATATGGAAGTCGAACAGGCGCTGCGCGAATTCTACGGCACCACCGGCGCGATCGTTTTCTCGACCGGCTATCAGGCCAATCTCGGCGTGATCTCGGCGATCGCCGGCAAGGGCGAATATGTCATCCTCGATGCCGACAGCCACGCCTCGATCTACGACGGCTGCGCGATGGGCAATGCCGAGATCGTGCGCTTCCGCCACAATTCGGTCGAGGATCTCGACAAGCGCCTCGGCCGGCTGCCCAAGGAGCCGGGCAAGCTCGTCGTGCTCGAAGGCGTCTATTCGATGCTCGGCGACGTCGCCCCGCTCAAGGAGATGGTCGCAGTCGCCAAGAAGCACGGCGCGATGGTGCTGGTCGACGAGGCGCATTCGATGGGCTTCTTCGGCCCCAACGGGCGTGGCGTCTACGAGGATCAGGGGCTGGAGGATCAGGTCGATTTCGTGATCGGCACCTTCTCCAAATCGGTCGGCACGGTCGGCGGCTTCTGCGTCTCGAACCACCCGAAGTTCGAGATCCTGCGCTTCGTCTGCCGCCCCTATATCTTCACCGCCAGCCTGCCGCCGGCGGTGGTGGCGAGCGCCGCCACGTCGATCCGCAAGCTGATGCACGCGCACAACAAGCGCGCGCATCTGTGGGAAAACACTCGCCAATTGCACGGCGGCTTGAAGCGCCTCGGCTTCCGCCTGCCGACCGATGAGCCGCAATCGGCGGTGGTCGCGGTGCTGCTCGAAGATCAGACGCAGGCGGTGGCGATGTGGCACGCGCTGCTCGAGGCCGGGCTTTACGTCAACGTCGCGCGGCCGCCGGCGACCCCGGCCGGCACCTTCCTGCTGCGCTGCTCGGTCTGCGCCGAGCACACCAGCGAGCAGATCGCGCAGGTGATCGCGATGTTCGAAGCCGCCGGCCGCGCGACCGGGGCGATCGGCTGACCGGTTTGCGGTAGAGCGGGATGCCCTGTCCCGTTCGTGCTGAACCAGTCGGAGCCCTGCCCTTCGACTGGCTCCGGGCGAACGGATATGTATGATCGCATATCCTTCCCCTGAATCGCCTGCTCTGGTAGGGAGATCGCCGTGAACGGGAACGTCTGGGAAGCGATTCCGGAAGGGGCTGTGTCCAGGCTGCGCGCCATTGCGCTGGCTGTAATGGGGCTGCTGGGCGTTGCCGTGCTCGTCGGGCTGATCCTGACGCTGGGCGAGGCCAACCGCCAGCGCGACCGCGCGATCCAGCTGCAATCGCACAGCTATGACGTGATGATCCTCGCGCGCACGCTGACGGGGACGATCGCCCGATCCGAGGCGACGCTCGGCCGCTTCGTCATCTCGGGCGATAAGCGGCTCGGGCAGCGTTATTATGACGACTGGCAACTCGCCGGGAAGCAGATCGAACGGCTCGCCGATCTGACCCGCGACAGCGACAGCCAGGCGTCGCGGATCGCGCGGCTGCGCGCCGATTACCAGGAGCGCGGCAAGCAATTGTCGCTGATCGCGCTCAGCACCAATTATCATAAGAACGATCAGGCGCTGTCGCTCTATTATGCCGCGCGCAAGGCACCGGCGCTGATCGGGATCGACACGATCCTCGAGGAGATATCGGGGATCGAGCGCGATCTGCTCGATCGGCGCACCGCCGAAACGCGCGCGGCGATCGATCGCTCGACGCGGCTCGCGGGGATACTCTCCTCGTTCGGCATCCTGATCCTGATCGGCGCGATCGCCCTGGGCATGCTCACCGTCCGCGCGCTGACCGAGCGCGGCATCGCGCTCGCCGAGGCCGATGCCGAGCGCAAGCGCGCCGACGAATTTGCCGCCGCGGTCACGGTCGCGACCGACGAGCTGCGCGATCAGGAGGCGCGGCTGCGCCAGGTGCAGAAGATGGAGGCGGTCGGCCAGCTCACCGGGGGCATCGCCCACGATTTCAACAATATGCTCGCGGTTGTTATGGGCGGACTCGAGCTGGCGCAGCGCGGCGTCAACGGCGATGCGACGCGCGCGGCGATTGCGCGGCAGCTCGATAGTGCGATGGAAGGCGCGAAGCGCGCCGCGGCGCTGACCCGCCAGTTGCTCAGCTTCACCCGCGAAGGCGGGATCAACCCCGAGGTGATGCGCGTCGGCGAGTTGCTCACCGGCATGTCCGATCTGCTCGATCGCACCCTGGGCGACCGCATCTCGGTGGTGATCCGCGACGAGAGCCGGGGGTGGCGGCTCCGCGCGGATCGCGTCCAGCTCGAGAACAGCCTCGTCAACCTTGCGGTCAACGCCCGCGACGCGATGGACGGACGCGGGACGCTGACGATCACCGCGGGCGCCACCACGCTCGCGGCGGGTGCGCGCGAATGCCCGGCCGGCGACTATCTGACGATCGCGGTGGCCGACACCGGCTGCGGGATGACCGCGGAGGTGGCGGAGCGGGTGTTCGAGCCGTTCTTCACCACCAAGCCGGTCGGCAAGGGCACCGGGCTCGGGCTCAGCCAGATCTTCGCCTTCGTCCGGCAGCAGGGCGGCGCGGTCGCGCTCGACAGCATCCCGGGCCAGGGCACGACGATCACGCTGTTCCTTCCGCGCGTCGTCTCCGCCGAGGACGGCCCGAGCGCCTCGCCGTCTGCGCCCGCCGCGCCCGTTGGCGCCGATATCGCGTCGGTCGACATATTGGTGGTGGAGGACGATCCACGCGTGCTCGGCGCGACCGTCCGCGCGCTGCGCGAGTTGGGGCACCGGCCGATCCCGTGCGACGACCCGCTCGCCGCCCCCGCGCTGCTTGCGACGCATAAGTCGATCGGGCTGATCCTGTCGGACGTGCTGATGCCCGAGCGTACCGGGCCGGAGATGATTGCCGCGCTCGATCCGCAATATGCCCATCTGCCCGTGCTGTTCGTCACCGGCTTCGCGGGCGAGATGATGGAGCATGAGGCGTTTCGCGGGCGTCAGGTGTTGCGCAAACCTTTCACGCTCGCCGCGCTGGAACGCGCGATCGCGACGACGCTCAGCGGCGTCGGCCCGGTCGGGGAGGATCAGGTGGCTGCGGAATAGGATTAATTCGGTATATTATATACCTTGGCACGATTCTCCTCGTGTGAACTTCGTGAACTTTGCCAAACCACGGACCGTCACCCCGGCCTTGAGCGGGGGTCCATCGTGCCGCACGCTCCACGGCCAGAACCTCTTGCTCCGCGCTTGCCTCCCGAAGGACCCCGGCTCAAGGCCGCGGTGACGGTGGGGAAGGCAGGAACATCTATCTGAATCCGCCCGGAAGACCGGACACAATGGACGCCGGCGCAGGAACGGCGCGGCGGATCACGCCTCTCGAAACCGCCGAATTTAAACCCACCCTAGCGCCATTTTTGCCACGATCGCGCACCCACCCGATATTTCCGGCTGACGCCCGCCGCGCGCGCGCCTATACCCCGCTATCTTTCGCAGCGCCGAGTGTCCGTTCCCCGCCCATGAAATCGATCGACCGCTACATGGCCCGGCTGATCGCGCTGCCGCTGTTCTCCACGCTGATCCTGGCGGCGATGTTGCTGGTGCTCGATCGCATGCTGCGGCTGTTCGACTTCGTCGCGACCGAGGGCGGGCCGGTTTCGGTGGTGTGGCGGATGCTCGCCAATCTGCTGCCCGAATATCTCGGGCTCGGCATCCCGATCGGGCTGATGCTCGGCATCCTGCTCGCCTTCCGCCGCCTCGCCACCTCGTCCGAGCTCGATGTGATGCGCGGCGTGGGGATGAGCTACGGCCGGTTGCTCCGCGTCCCCTATATGTATGCCACCGCGCTGGCGCTGCTCAATCTGGCGATCGTCGGCTATGTCCAGCCCAAGGCGCGCTACGCCTATGAGCAGCTCCGCTTCGAGCTGCGCACCGGCGCGCTCGGCGCATCGATCAAGGTCGGCGAATTCACCAAGCTCGGCGACCGCATGACACTGAGGATCGAGCAGAGCCGCGACGACGGACGCCAGCTTTCGGGCATCTTCGTCCACGCGCAGACCCCCAAAGGCGACTGGATCGGGGTGACCGCGCAGCATGGCCGCTTCCTCGCCACCGACGATCCCGATGTGATCATCCTGCGGCTCAGCAACGGCACGTTGGTCCACAATCGCAGCGATTTCAGCGTGCCGCGCGTGCTGAGCTTCAACAGCCACGATCTGCCGATCAACCTGCCCAAATTCGAGCAGTTCCGCGTCCGCAGCGGGCTCAGCCTCGAAGCGACCCTGCCCGAGCTGGTCAAATCGGGGCGCAGCGCGCAGACGCTCCACGAGCGCGACGCGAGCCGCGCCGAATTCCATTTCCGCATGGCGGAGATCGTCTCGATGTTCCTGCTGCCGCTGCTCGCGGTGGCATTGGGGGTGCCGCCGAAACGCTCGACCTCCGCGCTCGGCGTATTCCTGTCGATCGTGATGATCGTCACCTATCACAAGGTGAACCAATATGCCGCCTCGGTCGCGCAGCTTGGCGGGATCGATCCGTTGATCGCCTTGTGGGTGCCGTTCCTGATGTTCGCCGGGCTGGTGCTGTGGATGTATCGCACGATCGCTTATGTTCCCGGCGGGCAGCCGATCGGCGCGCTCGAACGCGTGGCGGGCAAGGCGTGGAAGGCGGTGGTCCGCTATCTGCCCGGCCGTCGCCGCCACCGGACAGAGGCCGCGGCATGACCTCGTTCTTCCCCTCGCGCACCGTGTCGCTGTACATGGGGCGGATGTTCCTGATCCGCACGTTCGGCATCCTCGCCGGGCTCGTGCTGGTGCTCCAGGCGCTCGATCTGCTCGGCGAATCGGGCAAGATTCTCGCGGTGCCCGGGAACAGCGACGCGCAGGTGTGGCATTACGTTTCGCTGCGCGCGCCGCAGATCATCGCGCGCTTCCTGCCCTTTTCGGTGCTGCTCGGGACGATCCTGACGCTGATCACGATGAACCAGAACAGCGAGGTGATCGCGCTCAAGGCGTCGGGGCTGTCGGCGCATCAGGTGCTCGCGCCGCTGATCGTCGCGAGCATCGGGGTGGCCGCGCTGAGCTTCGCGTTCAACGACCGCATCGTGCCGCGCGCCACCGCGACGCTCAACCGATGGCAGAAGGTCGATTACGGCCCGATGCCGGTCGATCGCGGCGACCGGACCAATGTGTGGGTGCGCTCCGGCCCCGATCTGATCGAGGTCGAGCAGATCAAGGGCCGCGGCAGCGCGGCGCAACTCGGCGGGATTACGGTCTATGACCGCCAGGGTGGCGATCTCCACGCGGTCATCTTCGCCCAGCACGGCCGCTACAGCGGGAACGGCTGGACGATCTGGCCCGCGCGGCGCTTCGACGTCGCGGCCGGCAAGATGGCCGATATCGGCGAGACGGTGACGGCGCGCGGCGTGACACCCGATCAATTCACCCTCGCCTCGGTCGACGCCGACGAATTGTCGTTCGGCGCGCTCAAGGCCGCGATCGACGATCTCGCCGCGGCGGGGCGCCCGACCAAGGCGCTGGAAGGCGCGCTGTGGCACAAATTGTCCGGCCCGATGTCGTCGGTGCTGATGCCGTTGCTCGGCGCGGTGGCGGCGTTCGGGATCGCGCGATCGGGGAAGTTGTTCGTCCGCGCGGTGATCGGCATGGCGTTGGGCTTCGCCTATTTCGTCGCGGACAATTTCGCGCTGGCGATGGGCAATCTCGGCGCCTACCCGCCGTTCCTCGCAGCCTGGGCGCCGTTCCTGCTGTTCCTGTTCATCGGCGAAACGGTGCTGCTGCGCACCGAGGAATAGCAGTTACATCGAGATTCCCTGTCCTCGTTCGGGCTGAGCCTGTCGAAGCCCTGCCCTTTCTGCCGAAGAAGTGCAGCCCTTCGACAAGCTCAGGGCGAACGGTGAGGATAAGCTCGTAACGCCTTACCGCGGCAGCATCGTGCTCCGCGCGATCTTGCCGACCAGATAGCCCAGGCTACGATAATTGGCGTTGTGATAGGTCGACGCCGGTTCGAGCACCTCGATCAGCCGGCGATGCGCCTCGCCGAGCGAATGATAGGGCAGCCCCGGCAGCAGGTGATGCAGCGCGTGATAACGCAGCCCGACCGGCGCCCACAAAGCCGGCAGCAGCGCCGGCGGCGGGACATTGACCGAATCGAGATATTGCGCGGTCACCGTCATCGCCTCGCCCTCATTCTCCCACAGGTGCGCGACGAGCGTGCGAACCTGATTGAGCACCGCGACGCCCGACGCAACCGCCAGCATGATGCCGAGCGCACGCAGCGACAGCACGCCCGTCGCCGCCAGCGCGACCAGCGCGATCGCCCACAAGGCGCAGGCGGTCTCGATCCGGTTCCACTGCGCGCGGAACTCGCCCTCGGGCATCCGCCGGCGAAAGGAGGGGTTGATCGTCAGCGCCGAGTAGCGCTCGACCACCGCGCGGCGCAGCGCGGGGCTGACCAGCGACAGCGGCGTGAGCACGCCGTAGCGGAAGATCAATGCCACCGGCGCCAGCGCGGCGACGATGATGAACACCGGCAGCGTCCACGGCTTCATCAGCGCGAGCGGCAGATATTCGGGATCGTCGACGGTGCCGTAGCGCGTGCGCGCGTGATGCAGGTTATGCACGCCTTCGTACATGAACGACGGCACCAGCATCGGCACGCCGATGAACAGATTATAGGCGAAGCGGAAGCCGGGCAGCGACGCATGACGCACATGCGTCAGCTCGTGGATGAAGCTCAGCGCGCGATACAGCGCCAGCACCGCAACCACCCCCGCCACGACCGTCAGCGCGGTGGATTGCACGACGATCGCCGCGACCAGCGCGGCATAGCCGACCGCGACCGAACCGAGGAAATCGCCCCAATAGACCCCCGGCCGCGGCGCGTTGATGTCGCGCGTCAGATCGGCAGCGGCCTTCAGCATCGCGCGATCGTCCGCGATCGGCGTGCGATCGGCCGGCGCGGCGCCGGCGCGGTCGAGGGTGATGGTCGTCATGGCGTGGTCCATTGCCGGAAGATAGTGGCGAGACGGTGGCCTTTACAGCGCCTCGATGACGGAAAGGCCACTCGCCATGATCGGGCAAGCCGATTATTGCATCACCGTCATGGCATCACCGCTCACCATTCGCCCCGTTCTGACGAAGCGCGATCGCAAGATCTTCGTCGACCTGCCCTTCCGCCTCTATCGCGACGATCCGAACTGGGTGCCGCCGCTCAAGGGCGAAGCGCTGGGGCTGATCACCCCCGAGAAGAATGGTTGGTACAGCCATGCAAAGGCTCAGCTTTTCCTCGGCGAGCAGGATGGTCGCGTGGTCGGGCGGATCTCTGCGCATATCGATACGCTCGCGCTTGAAATGCCCGCCGAGCGCGGCTTCGGCCCCGGCACCGGCTTCTGGGGGCTGATGGATGCGGAGAATGAGGAACAATTCACAGCGCTGATCACCGCTGCCGAGGGCTGGTTGCGCGAGCAGGGGATGACGCGCGCGATCGGCCCGGTTTCGCAATCGGTGTGGGAGGAGCCTGGGCTGCTGATCGAGGGGTATGACCACCCCCCGACGGTGATGATGGGCCATGCCAAGCCCGAATATCGCGGCTGGGTGGAACGCGCGGGCTATCTGCCGGTCAAGACGCTTTACACCTATGACCTGCCGATCAGCGACGGTTTTCCGCCGATCGTCAATCGCATCGTCGCCTCGGGCGAGAAGAACCCGCGGATCCGCATTCGCGAGGTCGACAAGTCGAAATTCATGGAGGAAGCCGAAATCATCCTCGGCATCCTCAACGATGCCTGGTCGGACAATTGGGGCTTCATCCCGCTCACCGAGCCCGAGATCAAGGACATCGGCGTCAAATTGAAGCCGATCGTATTCAACGATCTGATCCGCATCGCCGAGGTCGACGGGCGGCCGGTGGCGTTCATGATCACGCTCCCCGACCTCAACGAAGCGATCAAGCCGCTCAACGGCAATCTGCTTCCGTTCGGCTGGGCCAAATTGCTGCTGTGGCTGCGCCACCCCAAGGCGCGCACGATGCGCGTGCCTTTGATGGGGGTGCTCAAGGAATTCCAGTCGACGCGGCTCGCGAGCCAGCTCGCCTTCATGATGATCGAATATATCCGCCGTCCCTCGGTGGCGCGCTATGGCGCGAGCCGCGCGGAGATCGGCTGGGTGCTCGACGACAATCAGGGGATGCGCTCGATCGCCGACGCAATCGATAGCAAGATCAACAAGGTCTATCAGGTTTACGCCAAGACCCTGTAAAAACGGGATGCGACCCGCGGCCGAGGGAAAGAAGCCGCGGGTCGCCCCGCCCGCCTTCTCACTTGGCGAACGGATCGATACCCAATTTGGCCCATTCGGCGCGGGTGTGGCACATCCGCACCGGCACGCGCGAACCGGTGATTTCGTCGACGAGGCACACCCGCTGGTTCGGCGACGGCGTCGCGGTCGAAACGGGCGCCGGCGCGATCGGGGCAGGCGCGACGGTGCGCGCCGCAGCCGGGGCTGCAATGATGGCGGCGGCGGTGGCGGCGATCAGAAACTGGGCTTTCATGACATCTTCCTCCGAAAAATCCGGCAGCATCGTTCTGCTGCGATCATCGAAGTGCATTAGTCGTGCCAAACAGTTAAGTCCTTGATTTATAATAAATCTTAGTTTCGAAAACGTTCTGTTTTCGCTACTTGTTGGCGAAGGATGCGAGTTTGCGGCGGATTTCGCCATTCGCCGCGCCACTCCTCCATCGCGCCGCGCGGAGGGCGACTACATTTTGGTGCTGGGAAGCTTCTCTGTGTCCCCGCGAAGGGCCCCATCAAAGTATTACTTTGATGGGAACCCAAGGCGGGGACCCAGACTGGGCTCCCGCCTTCGCTGGGGACACCAGGAAGTGGATTACCGAATCTGCGCCCAGGTCGGCGCGTGGTCGCTGGCCTTTTCGCGGCCGCGATAGTCGCGATCGACCCCCGCCTCGACCAGCCGGTCGGCAACCGCCGGGCTGAGCAGCAGGTGATCGATGCGGAACCCGGCGTCGCGCTGCCACGCGCCGGCCTGATAGTCCCAGAAGGTCCACACCCGGCCCTGCGGGTGGCGGGTGCGCAGCGCGTCGGTCCAGCCCTGTGCCACCAGCGCGCGATACGCCGCGCGGCTGCCCGGCTGCATCAGCGCGTCATCGGCCATCGCCTGCACTGAATAGACGTCGTCATCGTTGGGGATGACGTTATAATCGCCGGCGAGCACTGCGGGCACTTCCGCCGCCAGCAGCGCGCGAGCGCGCTGCGCGAGCCGTTCCATCCAGCGCAGCTTGTAATCGAATTTCGGCCCCGGCTGCGGATTGCCGTTGGGGAGGTAGATCGAGGCGACCACCAATCCGTCGACATCGCATTCGAGATAGCGACTGTGATCGTCCTCGACCTCGCCGTCGAGCCCGCGTTGGCGCTCGACCGGATCCGCGCCGCGCGCGAGGACGGCAACGCCGTTGAACCCCTTCTGCCCGTGCCACACCGCGCCATAGCCGGCGGCGCGGATATCGGCCTCGGGGAAGGTCTCGTCGCTCGATTTGAGCTCCTGAAGGCAAACGATATCGGGTTGCTGCTCGGTGAGATATTCGAGCAGGCGCGGCAGGCGCGCCTTGATCCCGTTCACATTATAGCTGACGATCTTCACGCGGCGATCAGACCGAGAAACTGGTGCCGCAGCCGCAGCCCGACGCGGCATTGGGATTGTCCACCTTGAATGCCGCGCCGCCGAGCGATTCGACATAATCGACCGACGCGCCGCGCACGAGATCGATGCTGATGTCGTCGACCGCCAGCGTCACCCCGTCGGTCTCGACCGTGATGTCGCCGGGCTCGACCGCATCGGCGAGGCCGAAGCGATATTGGAAGCCCGAACAGCCCCCACCCTCGACCGAGAGCCGCAGGATCGCGGGCTTGCCCTGTTTCCCCGCGATCGCCGCGACACGCGCCGCGGCGGAGGGAGTGAGCGCGATTTCGGATATAACGCTGGCCATAGGCTGGAAATAGGGCGCGCGGGCCGGGTCGGCAAGCGCTGCGCTCATCTGCACACCGACAGCAAGGATGTGTCCCCGCGGAGGCGGGGACACGGGTTATTACCGCAGATCGAACCGGTCGAGGTTCATCACCTTGGTCCACACCTTGGCAAAGGCATCGACGAACGCACCCTCCGCATCGTCGGTCGCATAAACCTCCGCCAGCGCGCGAAGCTGCGAGTTCGATCCGAAGATCAGATCGACCCGCGTCGCGACATATTTCTGCGCGCCGGTCTGGCGATCGTGCGCGGTGAAGGTGCCGCCCTCGCCCGCCTGCCATTTCATGCTCGTGCTGGTTTCGAGCAGGTTGCGGAAGAAGTCGTTGCTCAGCGTCTCGGGTCGATCGGTGAACACGCCCAGCTCGGAGCCGCCGAAATTGGCCCCCAGCACACGCAGCCCCCCGATCAGCGCGGTCATCTCCGGCGCCGACAGCGTCAGCAGATTGGCGCGATCGATCAGCAATTCCTCGGGCGACCGTGAACTGCGCTCGCCGGCATAATTGCGGAAACCGTCGGTCCGCGGCTCGAGCGGCCCGAAGGAATGCGCATCGGTCTGTTCGGGGCTGGCGTCGGTACGCCCGGGCGCGAACGGCAGTTTCACGTCATGCCCGCCCTTCTTCGCCGCCGCCTCGACCGCGGCATTGCCGCCGAGCACGATCAGATCGGCGAGCGACACCTTCTTGCCGCCCGCGCCCGCGTTGAAGTCGCGCTGGATCGCCTCGAGCTTGGCCAAGGTATCGGCCAGCTCGGCCGGCTCATTGACCGCCCAGTCCTTCTGCGGCGCAAGCCGGATGCGCGCGCCATTCGCGCCGCCGCGCTTGTCCGACCCGCGGAAGGTCGAGGCCGAGGCCCAGGCGGTCTTGACCAGCCGCGAGATCGACAGCCCCGAAGCGAGGACCTTCGCCTTGAGCGCCTCGGCGTCGGCGTCGTCGATCAGCGGATGATCGACCGCCGGGACCGGATCCTGCCAAATCCGCGGCTCGGCCGGCACCTCGGCGCCGAGCAGCAGCTCATGCGGCCCCATGTCGCGGTGAGTCAGCTTGTACCACGCCTCGGCGAATGCCTTGGCGAAGACATCGGGGTGTTCGTAGAAGCGCCGCGAGATTTTCTCATAGGCCGGGTCGAACCGCAGCGAGAGATCGGTCGTCAGCATCGTCGGCCGATGCTTTTTCGACGGATCATGCGCATCGGGAACGATCTCGCCGACGCCCTTCGCCACCCATTGATGCGCGCCCGCCGGGCTCTTGGTCAGCTCCCATTCGTTCTCGAACAGGCTCTTGAAGAAGCCATTGTCCCAGGTGGTCGGCGCGTCGGTCCAGATCACCTCCAGCCCGCTGGTGATCGTGTCGTCGGCATTGCCGGTGCCATAGCTGTTGGCCCAGCCCAGCCCCTGTTGCTCGATCCCCGCGCCTTCAGGCTCGGGCCCGACATATTGCGAGGGATCGGCCGCGCCGTGGGTCTTGCCGAACGTGTGGCCGCCCGCGATCAGCGCCACCGTCTCCTCATCGTCCATCGCCATCCGCGCGAAGGTCTCACGGATATCGCGCGCCGCGGCGACCGGATCGGGGTTGCCGTTCGGCCCTTCGGGATTGACGTAGATCAGTCCCATCTGCACCGCGGCCAACGGATGCGCGAGATCGCGGTCACCGCTGTAGCGCTCGTCGCCGAGCCATTCGCGCTCCGGGCCCCAATGGACGTCGTTCTCCGGCTCCCAGATGTCGACGCGGCCGCCGCCAAACCCGGCGGTCTTGAACCCCATCGATTCGAGCGCGCAATTGCCCGCGAGGATCATCAGATCGCCCCACGACAGCTTGCGGCCGTATTTCTGCTTCACCGGCCACAGCAGCATCCGCGCCTTGTCGAGATTGGCATTGTCCGGCCAGCTGTTGAGCGGGGCGAAGCGCTGCGTGCCGTGCCCGCCGCCGCCGCGCCCGTCGCCGATGCGATAGGTACCCGCGCTGTGCCACGCCATGCGGATGAACAGCGGCCCGTAATGGCCGTAATCGGCCGGCCACCACGCTTGCGATTCGGTCATCAGCGCGAAGATGTCCCGCTTCACTGCGGCGAGATCGAGCGTCTTGAATTCGGCGGCATAATCGAAATCAGCCCCCATCGGATCGCCCGCCGGCGGATTCTGATGCAGCACCGAAAGATCGAGTTGGTTCGGCCACCACAGCCGGTTGGTCATTTCAAACAGAACGGCGGCGCCATCCAATTTCGCACCGGTAACCGGACATTTCGATTCGGCGTCCATGGCTCTCTCCTAAGCTTCAGCTCGTCGGGGGTAGGCGAAGCGATGATTGCGCGGCGGCGAGGCGCTGTCCAATCGCTAAATTCCGTGAGACTGATCGAAAGAGCGCCGCGAAGTCGCCTTATCGGCCTGCAAGAAATTCTTGCTGCGCTGCGGAAGGCCCCGGCCCTTAATCTGGATTTTCGAAGCCCCACATAGACTTCGGGCCGCCGCAACCGGCCGCGCCAGATAAATTACAACCGAAAAAGGGATTCCTTCATGCACAGTCAGCGTATCGCGAGGTTCGTCACCGTATCGCTCATCGCGCTTTCCGCCGCGCAGACGGCGCAGGCGCAGGAGAGCGCGCCGCCGCCCGCGCAGGACGACATCATCGTCACCGGCACCCGCGCCGTGGGACGCACCCGGCTCGACAGCGCCGCGCCGGTCGACGTGCTGTCGGCCAACAGCCTCCAGCGCCAGGGGACGACCGAACTCGCCACCGCGCTCGCCTCGGTCGCGCCGTCGATCGATTTCCCGCGCCCCTCGGCGACCGACGGCACCGACGCGATCCGCCCCGCCACGCTGCGCGGGCTCTCGCCCGACCAGACGCTCGTGCTGATCAACGGCGTGCGCGGCCACACCGCCGCGTTGCTCAATACCAACGGCTCGGTCGGCCGCGGCGCGGCGGCGGTCGATCTCAACACGATCCCGACCGTCGCGCTCGACCGGATCGAGGTGCTGCGCGACGGCGCATCGGCGCAATATGGCTCGGATGCAATCGCCGGCGTGGTCAATCTGCGGCTGCGCGAGGCGAGCAGCGGCGGCGGCGCCAGCGTCAATTACGGTTTCTACAACACCCACATCGACACCGCGCGCGGCAGCCGCAGCGTCAACGGCGAACATGCCGTCACCGCATCGGCCTGGCAGGGGCTGAAGCTCGGCGAGGACGGGTTCCTGACCATTTCCGGCGAATATATGAAGCGCGAGCCGACCAACCGCGCCGATTACGATCCGCGCGTCACCCCGACGCGCGTCACCGGGCGGTTCGGCGATCCCGAGGTCGAGCAATATACGGTGTTCGCCAATGCCGCGGTGGCGCTGACCGATACGTGGCAGCTCTACGGCTGGGCCGGCTATCAGCATCGTGAATCGAGCAGCGCCGCCTTCCCGCGGCTCGCCACGACCGCGGCGGCGAACGGGGTTGGCACGCTCTATCCCAACGGGTTCCTGCCGCTGATCAATACCCGGTCGAAGGATATCAACAGCGCGCTCGGGCTGCGCGGCGATCTGGGCGAGTGGAAGATCGATCTCAACGTCAGCTACGGCCGCAACCAGATCGATTTCCGCACGCTCAATTCGGCCAATTATTCCTACGGCACCGCCTCGCCGCGTAATTTCTACGACGGGCGGCTGACCTATCAGCAATTCGTCGCCGGGGCCGATGTGTTGCGCAAGTTCGACGTGTTTCAGTCGCTCAACCTCGCCTTCGGCGTCGAAGGGCGACGCGAATGGTTCTCGATCGGCGCGGGCGAGCGCGCGTCCTATGATTATTTCGATCCCAACAATCCCTCAGGCACGCCGGGCGCACAGGGCTTCGGCGGCTTCGCCCCGCGCAACGTGATCGACCGCAGCCGCCGCAACATCAGCGGCTATGTCGACTTGGAAGCGCAGGTGACCGATGCCTTCCTGATCGGCGTCGCCGGCCGCATCGAGGATTATTCGGACTTCGGCTCGACCGCCAACGGCAAGGTTTCGGCGCGCTACGATTTCACCCCATGGTTCGCGCTGCGCGGTTCGGTCTCCACCGGTTTCCGCGCGCCGGCGCTCCAGCAGCAATATTTCACCCAGGTCGCGTCGGTGGTGGTCAACGGCACGCCGATCCTGACGGGCACCTATCCTTCCACCGATCCCGTCGCGCGGGCGCTGGGCGGGTTGCCGCTCGAGCCGGAGAAGTCGACCAACTTCTCCGCCGGCACGGTAATCCGCGCGGGCGGGTTCGAGCTGACGGTCGACGGCTATTACATCAAGATCCGCGACCAGCTCGGCCTGTCGGAGAATATCTCCGGGGCGCCCGGCACGACGGTGGGCAATTTGCTCGCGCCCTATAGCGTGTCGGCGGCGCGCTTCTTCATCAACGGCCTGCGTTCCACAACGCAGGGCATCGATGCGGTGGCGCATTACCGGCTCAACACCGCGACCGCGGGCACGTTCGACTTCACGCTCGCCGGCAACGTCAACAAGATCAAGGTCGAGCGCCACATCACCGGTGTGGCGGGCGCGCTGATCCCGCCGACCGCGCTGTTCGCGCGCAGCCGCATCCTGACGATCGAACAGGGCACCCCCGGCGAAAAGCTGACCGGCACGGTCGACTGGTCGCTCGACAAGATCGGCGCGCTCGCCCGCGTGACCTATTACGGCAACGTCAACCAGCCCGGCACGACGCCGGCGGCGGACATCAACACCGGCCGCCACGCGATCACCGATTTCGAACTGCGTTATCAGGCGCCTAAGGGCGCACAGATCGGCATCGGCGTAAGCAATCTGTTCGACGTCTACCCCGATCGCACGATCGCGGCAAACAACTCGACCGGTGTGGTAGGCTTCCCCTACTTCTCGCCGTTCGGTTTCAACGGGCGTTACATCTATGCCCGCGTCGGCCTGAACTGGTGACGTGATCCGGCCCGGCCGCGATATCGGCCGGGCCATTGTCGTTCATCGCTATCGACGGACGGCGCCGCCCGCGATAGGCAAGGTGTTCATGGCGACGCCTCGCACATCCGATCGACGCCGCTCGCCGGCACTTGCGGCGTGGCTCGCGCTTGCCGCTGCGACCACATTGGCCGGCTGCCACCGCAAGCCCGCGGTCCCCCCGCCGCCGCGGCTCGAAATCCCCGTGCATTTGCCGGAAACCGCCTCCACCGTCGTGGTGCCGATCACCGCCCAGCTCGCCGATCTCGAACGCGCGCTCAATCGCGCGGTGCCGCAGACCTTGTGGTCGATCGACCGGGAAGAGCCGCGCTGCGTGTCGGCACAGCGCGTCAAGGTGTTCGGCGAGCGGATCAAGGTCACCCCCGATCTCGCCTGCCGCATCGTCGGGACGGTGCGCCGCGGGCCGATCACGCTGAGCGGCAGCGGCGAGACATTGCGGATCAACCTGCCGGTCAACGCGACGATCAGCGCGGAGGACGTCGGCGGGATCATCCGCCGCGAAACCGCGACCGGCGCGGCGTCGGTCCACGGCGACGTCCGGTTGTCGGTAAACCCCGATTGGACGCCGACCGCCAGGGTTTCGATCCGATACGACTGGACAACCCCGCCGGGCGTCACGCTGTTCGGCAAACGCATCACCTTCGTCGACAAGGCCGATCAAAAGCTTGCCGGGGTGATCGCCGGGCTCGAGCGCGATCTGCCCAAGGAATTGCGCGCGCTCGATGCGCGCGGCCAGGCCGCCGCGGCGTGGCGCGAGGGCTTCACCGTGCTCCAGCTCAACGAAGACAATCCGCCGGTGTGGCTGCGCATCACCCCGACCGAGATCGGCTATGCCGGCTATCGCGTAACGGGGCGCGAGTTGCGGCTGACCGCGATCGCCAAGGCGCTGACCCAGACCTTCGTCGGCGACCGCCCGGCCGATCCCACCCCCACCCCGCTGCCCGATCTGGTGCGGCAATCGAAACAGCCGCACCTTACTTTCCAGATCCCCGTGGTGGCGGATTATGCGCAGCTCGAACCGGTGCTGGCGCGCGCGCTGAAGAAGCTTGCCGCGCGCGGCATCACGATCCCCCGCGCCGGCCCGGTCGATGCCAAATTCGACGATGTCACCATCTATGCCACCACCGACAACCGGCTGGCGGTGGGGATCACGGTCGAGGCGAAATTGCGCAGCGGGGTGATCGAGAAGACGCGCGGCCGCGTATGGCTGACCGGGGTGCCGGACAATAAAGCCAATTCGGAAGAGGTCGAGATCCACGATCTGCGGATCGCCGCCGAGACCGATCGAGAGGCGGTCAACCTGCTGATCGACCTGTTCAAGACCCCCGAGGTCGTCGAAGCGATCCGCCAATCGCTGACGCAGGATTTCGCGCGCGATTACGACAAGGTGATCGGCTCCGCGCGCAAGGCGATCGCCGCAAAGCGGCTCGGCGATTTCATGCTCCGTGTGAACATGAAACAGGTGACGCATGGCCGCGTCGTCCCGACCGGATCAGGCTTGTTCCTGGCGGTTCAGGCGCGCGGCGACGCGAGCATCGCTTATCAGCCGCGCTCGCGCGCTGCGTCGACGCTCCACACGCCCGGCCCGGCGAAGACCAGATAGAGGAAGATGAAGCAGAACAGCACGGCGGCATCGCCGCCGTTGCCGCCTGGCCAGAAGCCGTTGGGCATGTGCGCGGTGAAATAGGCCACCGCCATCTGCCCCGAGCAGATGAACGCCGCGATGCGGGTGAACAATCCGAGCGCAAGCAGCGCGCCGCCGACCACCTCGATCACCGCCGCCACGACGAGGATCGTCGGCAACGGGCTCGGCACGCCGGGCTGGGCGAGCGGGAAGGCGAAGAGCTTCATCAGCCCATGTTCCATGAACAGCAGCGCTGCCATGATCCTCAACACGCTCAACACCCGCGGCTGCCAAGCGGCCAGAAGCTGCGTCATACCCCGTCCTTCCCTCGCAAATATGGCCTGGAAGATAGACGATTATTCGCGCCGGCACAGCCCGGCCCGAAGAGACGCTGCGTTTCCGATTTTTGCGCTCGGGTGCATAAAGCGCCTTGCCCTTTTCGCGCGCGTGCCGGAGGCCTGCGGCACCCGGCGCGAGCCCTGATGTGGACGGTGACGATGATCCTCAGCCCCTTCGACGAAGAGAATTTCCCCGAAATCCGCGAGGGCGTGCGCAAATTATGCGCCGAATTCCCCGGCGACTATTGGCGCAGGCTCGACGAGAAGCGCGAATATCCCACCGCCTTCGTCCAGGCGCTGACCGCCGCGGGGTATCTCTCGGTGCTGATCCCGGAGGAATATGGCGGCTCGGGGCTCGGGCTCAGCGCCGCGGCGGCGATCTTGGAGACGATCCAGTCGGAAGGCTGCAACGGCGGGGCGTGCCACGCGCAAATGTATACGATGGGAACGATCCTGCGCCACGGGTCGGAGGCGCAGAAGCGCGCCTATCTCCCCAAGATCGCCACCGGCGAGCTTCGGCTACAGGCGTTCGGGGTGACCGAGCCGACGAGCGGCACCGACACCACCGCGCTGCGCACCACGGCGGTGCGCGACGGCGACGATTATGTCGTCAACGGGCAGAAGATCTGGACGAGCCGCGCCGAACATTCCGATCTGCTGCTGCTCCTGGCGCGCACCACCCCGCGCGACCAGGTGGCGAAGAAGACCGACGGCCTCTCGACCTTCATCGTCGACATGAAACAGGCGCTCGCCGACGGCTCGCTGACGATCCGCCCGATCCGCACGATGATGAACCACGCGACGACCGAGATCTTCTTCGACAATATGCGCATCCCCGCCGCCAATCTGCTCGGCGAGGAGGGCAAGGGCTTTCGCTACATCCTCTCGGGCATGAACGCCGAACGCGTGCTGATCGCCGCGGAATGCGTCGGCGATGCCAAATGGTTCACCAGAAAGTCGGTCGATTATGCCGGCGAACGCCATGTGTTCGGCCGCGCGATCGGCAAGAACCAGGGCATCTCCTTCCCGATCGCGCGCGCCTACGCCAATATGCGCGCGGCCGAGCTGATGGTGCATGAGGCGGCGCGGCTCTACGAGGCGGGCAAGCCCAATGGCGCCGAGGCCAATATGGCGAAGATGCTCGCCGCCGATGCCTCGGTCGAGGCGGGCAATGTCTGTATCCAGACCCACGGCGGGTTCGGTTTCGCCGAGGAATATGACGTCGAGCGCAAGTTCAGGGAGACGCGGCTCTATCAGGTCGCGCCGATCTCGACCAACCTCATCCTGTCGTTCCTCGCCGAACATGTCCTCGGCCTGCCGCGGAGTTATTGAGGGCCCCTATCCCTCCACCCTCTCGAACGCGGTGAGGATCGGGCAGGCCCGACCCTCACCGCTGCCGCATTCGGTCGCGAGCCGCACCAGCGCTTCGCGCGCGCCACGCAATTCCGCGATACGCCGATCGAGTTCCGCCACGCGACGCAGCGCCAGTTCGCGCGCCCGCGGGCGATCGTCGACCGCGTCGAGCCGGAGCAATTCGCCGATCTCCTCCAGCGTGAACCCTGCCGCCTGCGCGGCACGGATGAAGCTCAGCCGGCGCACGTCGTCGCTCCCGTAGCGTCGCACCCCGGAAAGCGGGCGCTCGGGCTCGGGCAACAACCCGCGACGCTGATAATAACGTATCGTTTCCACCCCGACGCCGCCGGATTCGGCCAGTTTTGCAATCGTCATCGCGGTCAAGGCTTGACTCCGTACTATGGTACGGACCCTATATGCGCCGGCACCAACCAATAACAAGCCGGTGCCAATCATGACGACCGCCTCTTCTCGCACAGCCCAGCTCTATCGCATGGTGATGCCCGGCCACACCTGTCCCTATGGGTTGAAGGCGCTCCATTTGCTGCGTCGAAAGGGGTTTACGGTCGACGATCACTGGCTGACTACCCGCGACGAAACCGATGCGTTCAAGGCGCAGCAGCAGGTGCAGACGACCCCGCAGATATTCGTCGATGGCGAGCGCATCGGCGGCTATGACGCGCTGCGCCGCTATTTCGGGATGCATGTCGCCGCTCCCGGCGAGACGAGCTACCGCCCGGTGATCGCGGTGTTCGCGATGACCGCGCTGATGGCGCTCGCGGCGAGCTTTGCCGCCTTCGGCACGCCGCTGACGATCCACGCCGGCGAGTGGTTTATCGCGTTCAGCATGTGTGTGCTGGCGATGCTCAAGCTGCAGGATGTCGAGCGCTTCTCGTCGATGTTCCTCAACTACGATCTGCTCGCGAAGCGCTGGGTGCCCTATGCCACGATCTACCCCTTCGCCGAGGGGCTGGCCGGGGTGCTGATGGCCGCGGACGTGCTGATGTGGGTCTCGGTGCCGGTCGCCTTTTTCATCGGCAGCATCGGCGCGGTTTCGGTGTTCAAGGCGGTCTATATCGACCGGCGCGAGCTCAAATGCGCCTGCGTCGGCGGATCGAGCAACGTCCCGCTCGGCTTCCTGTCGCTGACCGAGAATGTAATGATGGTCGCGATGGCGATCTGGATGGTGGCGAAATAGCCAAGGGCCAGCACCTCACTTTTCGTCAGGCCGGACTTGATCCGGCATCCAGAGTAATGACCGATACCCTTTGTGGTTCTGGATGCCGGGTCAGCCCGGCATGACGGTGGCATGCGTAGCGCTTCCCTAACCCACCGACCGACGATAACAGGCGGGCATGGCCACGCTCGCTCCCCCAGCCGCCGACCACCCGCTTGCCGCCGTCGACGCCGCGGTCGACCGCGCCGCCGCCGCGCTCACCGATGCGCAGCGCGTCGACGGGCATTGGGTGTTCGAGCTCGAAGCCGATTGCACGATCCCGGCCGAATATGTCCTTCTACGCCACTATCTCGGCGAGCCGGTCGATGCCGTGCTGGAGGCGAAGATCGCGCGCTATCTGCACCGTATCCAGTCTGCCACGCATCACGGCTGGGGGCTGTTCCACGCCGGCGGTTTCGATCTCAGCGCAAGCGTGAAGGCTTATTATGCGCTCAAGATGATCGGCGACGACGTGGACGCGCCGCATATGGCCCGCGCGCGCGCCGCGATCCTTGCCGCGGGCGGCGCGGCGGCGAGCAATGTCTTTACCCGGATCCAGCTCGCGCTGTTCGATGCCGGGCCGTGGTCGGCGGTGCCGACGATGCCGCCCGAGATCATCCTGCTGCCGCGCTGGTTCCCGATCCATCTCTCCAAGATGAGCTATTGGGCGCGCACCGTGGTGGTGCCGCTGCTGGTGCTCGCCGCGCGTCGGCCGGTCGCTCGCAATGCGAAGAACATCCGGGTCGACGAATTGTACACCGGCAAGGCCGCACATCTCGAGACGCGCGCCGCCGATCCCAAATGGCTGTGGACCAAGGGGTTCAATGCGCTCGATCGCGTGCTCAAGGCGGTCGACGGGCTGTGGCCGACGAAGCTGCGCGAACGCGCGATCAAGACCTGCGAAAATTGGGTGGTCGAGCGGCTCAACGGCGAGGACGGGCTCGGCGCGATCTACCCGGCGATGGCGAACAGCGTGATGATGTTCGACCTGCTCGGCTATCCCGAGGATCATCCGACGCGCGCGATCGCGCGCCAGTCGGTCGAGAACCTCCTCGTGATCGGCGAGGAGGAGGCTTATTGCCAGCCCTGCGTCTCCCCGGTGTGGGATACCGCGCTCGCCGCGCATGCGATGATGGAAGCGGGCGGCGAGGTCAATCAGGCCCGCGCCGAAGCAGCGCTCGACTGGCTCAAGCCGCGCCAGGTGCTCGATGTCGAGGGCGACTGGGCCGAGGAGCGCCCGGGTGTGCGGCCGGGCGGCTGGGCGTTCCAGTATAACAACGATCATTACCCCGATCTCGACGATACCGCGGTGGTGGTGATGGCGATGGACCGTGCCGCGGTCGCCGATCGCATGCCGATCGATCGCGGGGTCGAATGGACCGTCGGGCTGCAATCGAAGAACGGCGGCTGGGGTGCGTTCGACGCTGACAACAGCTACGACTATCTCAACAACCTGCCCTTCGCCGATCACGGCGCGTTGCTCGATCCGCCGACCGCCGACGTTTCGGCGCGCTGCGTGTCGATGCTCGCGCAGCTCGGCGAAGGACGCGACAGTCCCCGGATGGCCGCCGCGCTCGATTATCTGCGCCGCGAACAGGAGCCCGACGGGAGCTGGTTCGGCCGCTGGGGGGTGAATTACATCTACGGCACCTGGTCGGTGCTGTGCGCGCTCAATGCGGCGGGGCTGGAGCCCGAGGAGCCGATGGTCGCGCGCGCGGTGGCGTGGCTCCGCGCGATCCAGAATCCCGACGGCGGCTGGGGCGAGGATTGCGACAGCTACGACCTCAAACGCACCGGGCATGTTCCCGCCCCGTCCACCGCCTCGCAGACCGCCTGGGCGTTGCTCGGGCTGATGGCCGCGGGCGAGGTGGAGAGCGAGGCGGTGCAGCGCGGCACCGAATGGCTCGCGGCGCATCAGGAAGCCGACGGGCTGTGGGGGCAGGAATATTATACCGGCGGCGGTTTCCCGCGAGTCTTCTACCTGCGCTACCACGGCTATCCGAAATATTTCCCGCTGTGGGCGATGGCGCGTTACCGCAACCTCAAACGATCGAACACCAAGCGCGTCACGGTCGGGATGTGACGCTGATCGTCGCCTGCGGGCTGAAGCGCGAGGCGCGGATCGTCGCCCGCGCCAGCGGCGATGTCGTGACGGTGATCGGCGGCGGCGATGCGATGCGGCTTGAGGCGGCGCTGGAGCGTGCGGCATCCGCCGCTCGCGCTGAGCTTGTCGAAGGATCTGCCGCTATCATCCTGTCGTGCGGCATCGCGGGCGCGCTCGTGCCGTCGCTCGAACCCGGCGAAATCGTGATCGACGGCGATGCGGCTGTGGTCGAGCGACTGGGTCAGGCGCTGCCCCGCGCGCATCGCGGAACGATCGCCGGGAGCGACACGATCGCCGCGACCGTCGCCGAGAAACGGGCGCTCGCCCAGCGCACCGGCGCGCTCGCGGTCGATATGGAGACCCATGTCGCCGCGCGTGTCGCCGCGCGACATGGGCTGCGCTTCGCTGCGTTGCGGGTGATCTCCGACCGCGCGACCGACGATCTGCCGCCTGCCGCACTGGTCGGAATGCGCCCCGACGGCGGGATGGCGCTCGGTGCGGTGCTGGCGTCGCTGGCACGCAACCCCGGGCAGCTTCCCGCACTGATCCGCACCGGGCGGCAGGCCGACCGCGCGTTCAGCAGTCTGTCACAAGCGTTCGAGGCGATCATCCGCGCCGGGATCGATCGCCTCTAACCGTCACGCCGCGTTCTGGACACGCTTATACCCCTCGGGGTCGGCGGCCTTGATCCGTTCGAGCTCGCGCTCGACGTGGCTCGAATAGACGTCCTCCGCCGGCCGCGCGTTCGAAAGGTCGACGTCGGGCGCCATCGCCCCCTCGGTCTTCACCCCGTTGCGCCCGAGCTTGAACATCTTGAGCGGGTGGCGGATCGCATCGGTTGCGGCGGTGCCCTCGAAGCCGCAATGCGTCATGCAGTTCGAGCATTTCTCGTACTTGCCGACGCCGTACTGCTCCCAGTCGGTGCCTTCCATCAGCTCCTTGAAGGTCGCGACATAGCCCTCGCCGAGCAGGTAGCACGGCTTCTGCCAGCCGAAGATC
Source organism: Sphingomonas lycopersici (assembly GCF_026130605.1). GTDB lineage: Bacteria > Pseudomonadota > Alphaproteobacteria > Sphingomonadales > Sphingomonadaceae > Sphingomonas > Sphingomonas lycopersici. The sequence goes on from NZ_JANFAU010000020.1 coordinate 49,684, forward strand.
GTGCGCAACGGCATCGACCAGGGGGTGCATTCATAGGTCTGGTTGCCGGCGAGGAAATCGAGGAACAACGGCGAATTGGTGAAGGTCCACGCCTTGCCGCCGTCGCCGCGCGCGAAAACGTCGCGGAAGAAGCGCTTGGTGCGCTCACGGTTGAAGAAATGCTCCTGATCGGCGGCGCGCTCATAGGCATAGCCGGGCGAGACCGTGATCTCGACGCCCAGCGCCTCCATCTCGTCGAAGAATGCCGCCAGCCGCCCGGCGTCGGCACCATCGAACACGGTGCAATTGACCTGGACGCGGAACCCCTTCGACTTGGCGAGCTGGATCGCCTCGATCGCCACCTCATAGGTGCCCTCGCGATCGACCGCATGATCGTGCATCTGCCGGTCACCATCGAGGTGGATCGACCAGGTGAAGAACGGTGACGGCGAATATTCGTCGATCTTCTTCTTCAAAAGCAGAGCGTTGGTGCAAAGGATCACGAATTTCTTCTTCGCGATATAGCCCTTTACGATCCGCGCCATATCGCGATGCAGCAGCGGCTCGCCGCCGGCGATCGAAACCGCCGGCGCGCCGCATTCGTCGATCGCTTCCATGCATTGCTCATAGGACATGCGCTGATTGAGGATCGCGTCGGGATAATCGATCTTGCCGCAGCCGGGGCACGCCAGGTTGCAGCGGAACAGCGGCTCCAGCATCAGCACCAGCGGATAGCGCCCGCCCTTGATATGCTGCTTCAGCGTGTAGGCGCCGATCCGGGCGACTTGCGCAAGCGGTAAACTCATCCGATCAATCCTATTCCGCGGCCATTGCCCGTCTGAGCTGGGCCGGCAGGGTGAATTCGATTTCTTCCTTAACACCGTCCAGCTGCCGCACGGCAACCGGGCGCACCGCGGCGAGCGCGGCGATCACATTCTCCACCAGTTCATCAGGCGCGGATGCCCCGGCGGTGATGCCGACGGTCCCGACGCCGTTCAGCCATAGCGGATCGACGGCACTCCCGTCATCCACCAGATAGCTTGGCACGCCCATCTCGTCGCCGATCTCGCGTAACCGGCTCGAATTGGAGCTGTTGCGCGCGCCGACGACGATCAGGAGATCGCTCTGCCGCGCCAGATCGCGCACCGCGGTCTGCCGGTTCTGCGTCGCATAGCAGATATCGGCGACGTCCGGCCCGACCACATCGTCGAAATGCTGGTGGAGCGCCGCGATCACCCCGCGGGTATCATCGACGCTCAGCGTGGTCTGGGTGACATAAGCGATCGGCGTATCGGTCGCGAGCGGCAGCGCGACGACGTCCTCGGCGGTCGAGACGAGATGGACCGGCGCATCGATCTGCCCCATCGTGCCGATCACCTCGGCGTGGCCGGCGTGGCCGATCAGCACCAGCGTCCGCCCCGCCTTGACGTAGCGGCGCCCCTGCACGTGGACCTTGGTGACCAGAGGACAGGTCGCGTCGAGCACCGGCAGATCGCGCGCGGCGGCGGCCTCCTCGACCGAACGTGCGACTCCGTGCGCGCTGAACACGGTCGGCGCGCCGGCGGGAATCTCATCGAGCTCCTCGACGAAGATCGCGCCCATCGCGCGCAACCGCTCGACCACCCGCCGGTTGTGGACGATTTCGTGCCGCACATAGACCGGCGCGCCATAGAGCTCGAGCGCGCGTTCGACGATATCGATCGCGCGGATCACCCCGGCGCAGAAACCGCGGGGGCTGGCGAGCAACACATTGAGCGGGGATGAAGCAGAATCACCGGTCATCTTACGCTAAACACCATCATTTACCGGCTCCCGTGCGCTGCAGATAGTCGCTCTATCCTCCTTACAAAAGAAAGAAATATGCGAGGCGACGCAAGTCCCTGTCGCGTCGAGGGGTGGACGCCCCTGCATTGAACACGTTACTCTAGCGGCAACCGTTTTCGGAGTGTTCGATGCGTATCCCCTTCGCTGCCGCCTTGCCTTTCGCGCTGATCGCGGCCGTTCCCGCCCAGGCGCAGACCGATCCCGCGCGCACCGCGGTGCAGGGGCTGGACGACGGCCTTCTCGCGATCATGAAGGCGAAAGGAACGGTCAAGAGCCGCGCCGCGTCGATCGCCCCGGTGATCGACCGCGCCTTCGATCTGCCGCTGATGACGCGGCTTGCGGTCGGCCCGGCCTGGACCACCACCGCCCCCGCCGATCAGCAAGCGCTGGTCGCCGCGTTCCGCCGTATGACGATCGCGCAATATGCCACCAATTTCGACGATTGGTCGGGCGAACGCTTCGTCATCGCCGATCGGATCGAGGCGCGCGGCGGCGACAAATTGGTCCGCACCACGCTCGCCGCACCGGGCAAGGCGGATATCGCGATCAGCTATCGCCTGCGTCAGACCGGCGGGGCGTGGAAGATCATCGACGTCTTCTATCGCAATTCGATCAGCCAGGTCGCGACGCGGCGCTCGGATTTCGCGAGCGTGCTCGCCAGGGGCGGCGCGAAGGCGCTGGTCGCGCATCTCGACAGTCTCGCCGCCAAGGGTAGCTTTTGACGGTCCCATTCCTTCTTCCCGTCGCGGTGCTGGTCGCCGCGCCGGTGCAGGCCCAACCGATCGACACCGCGCCCCCGGCGGCGGTCGTCGTTCCGGCACAGGCCGCGCCGCCGGTCGTCGTCGTGCCACCGCCGCCGGCCGCAACGCCGGCGAGTGCAGAGGCGCCGCGCGAGCTGGCCGATCCGCTCGCCGATCCGGCCACGACGACCGCCGCCGCGCCGCCCACCCCCGCGGCATCGCGCCATTATCCCGGCGACCCGCTCGAAGGCTTCAATCGCGCGATGTTCGGCATCCACCAGGGGCTCGACAAGGCGATCTATCGCCCGGCGGCGATGGGCTACAAACATATCGTGCCCAAGCCGGTGCGGTCGGGGGTGCGCAATTTCTTCAGCAACCTGACCGAGCCGGTCGTTTTCGCCAATTATCTGCTGCAATTGCGCTTCGGAAAGGCGCTGCGTCCGTTCGCGCGCTTTCTGGTCAATTCGACGATCGGGATCGGCGGGCTGTTCGACGTCGCGAAGCGCAAGCCGTTCCATATCCCGCACAAGGACAATTTCTTCGGGGATACTTTGGCCTATTATGGCGTCGGCCCCGGTCCGTATCTGTTCCTGCCGCTGGTCGGCCCGACGACGTTGCGCGACATATTGGGCGGTCCGCTCGACGGCATCGGCTGGCCGCTGGTGATCGGCGAGCCGTTCACCAACTGGCGTTATCAGTTCGGCAGCCTTGCGGTCACCGGGCTCGATCTGCGCGCCGAATCCGATGCCGATCTGCGTGCGCTGTTCAGCGGCGCGGTCGATCCTTATGCGACGCTGCGTTCGGTCTGGCTGCAGAACCGCGCGGCGGAAGTCGCGGCGCTGCATGATCACGGCACGGGAGAAACGCCCGCGACCGAACTCGACGATCCGCTGCACGATCCCGGCGCCGGCACCGCGCCGCCGGCGGCTAAATCCGATAACCCACGGGAATTGCAGGATCCGCTAACCGATCCCGCCTCACCCGTGCCGCATTGATGCCCTGATCACGACGATTGTTTCAGGGATATGACGAATTAAGTAAGGCGCCCCATGACCATTAGCTTCGAAACGCCATTGCTTGACACGATAGCCGATCCGTTGGCGCTGCGTCGTTTGCCGCCTGAGCGGTTGCGCGAGGTGGCGGACGAGCTGCGCGCGGAGACGATTTCGGCGGTGGGCCAGACCGGGGGGCATC
>NZ_JANFAU010000021.1 GCF_026130605.1 Sphingomonas lycopersici
GGCGAAGGCCGGGGTCCAGTTGCGAACCGCCCGATGCTGGACCCCGGCCTTCGCCGGGGTGGTTGCCGGAGGGTCCGACGATGCCTTCTTCCACCAGCCAGCGCGCCAGCTTGGCGACGCGTTCGACCTTGTCGGCCACCGTGCCGAGCTTTTCGTGGAAGACGATCTTTTCGAGCTTCTTCGCCTGCTCCTCCAGCGGCACCTTCAAATCGGTGTCGTAGAAGAAGCGCGCATCGGCCAGCCGCGCGGCGAGCACCTTGCGGTTGCCCTCGACGATCTTCGCGCCGCCGTCGCTCGCGGCGATATTGGCGGTGCAGACGAAGGCATTGGCGAGCTTCCCGTCGGCCGAGCGGCAGACGAAATATTTCTGGTTCACCCGCGCGGTGAGCTGGATCACCTCGGGCGGCACTTCGAGGAACGCCGCGTCGAAGCGGCCGAGCAACGGCACCGGCCATTCGGTCAGCCCGGCATTCTCGGCGACCAGCCCCTCGTCCTCGATCAGCTCCAGCCCCGCCTCGCACGCCAGCGCGGCGGCGCGGGTGCGGATCAGCGCCATCCGCTCGTCCTGATCGACGATGACATGCGCGGCGCGCAGTTTCTCGACATAATCCGCCGCCGAGCCGATCGTGATCGCGCCCGGATGATGGAAACGATGCCCGAGCGTCGCCGCCCCGCTATCCACCCCGGCGACCGAGACCGGCACGATCTCCCCGCCGAACAACGCGACGATGCCGTGCAGCGGACGCACCCAGCGCTGCGATTCGGTCGAGCGCGAGGTCGCGCCCCAGCGCATCGACTTGGGCCACGGAAACGCGCGGATCACCGCCGGGATCGCCGCGGCGAGCACCTCGGCAGTCGCGCGGCCGGGCCGCTCGGTCACCGCGAAGAACACCCCGTCGCGCTCTTCGAGCTGCTCGCGGGTCAGCCCGGTCTTGCGCAGAAAGCCGTCGAGCGCCTGCGGCGGCGCCGAACTGCGCGGCCCCTTCACTTCCTCGCGCACCGCTTCGGTCGCCTGCGGCAGATCGCGCAGGATCAGCGCGAGGCGGCGCGGGGTGGCATAGGTCACCGTCGCGGCGGCGGCGATGCCCGATTGCGCGAGTTCGGCAGCGAACAGCCGCGCGAGATCGTCGCGCGCCTTGGCCTGCATGCGCGCCGGGATTTCCTCCGAGCGGAGTTCGAGCAGGAAATCGGTCACGCCGCGGTCCAATCGGGATATTTTTCTTGCCATTGCGGCGTGTTCTTCTCGATCCACGCTGCGCAGCTCGCCTTGGCGAGATCGCGCACGCGACCGATATAGGCCTGGCGCTCCGCGACCGAGATCACGCCGCGCGCGTTGAGCAGGTTGAAGATATGGCTCGCTTCGATCGCTTGCTCATAGGCCGCGATCGGCAGCTTGGCCGCCAGCGCATTCTCGCATTCGGCCGCCGCCTTGCGGAACAGATCGAACAGAGCGTCGGTATTGGCGACCTCGAAATTCCACGTCGACATCTGCCGCTCGTTTTCGAGGAAGATGTCGCCATAGCTGACGCCGGCGTCGTTGAAGCGCAGGTCGTACACGTTATCGACATTCTGGATGTACATCGCGAGACGCTCGAGCCCGTAGGTCAGCTCGCCCGCCACCGGCTTGCAATCGAACCCGCCCATCTGCTGGAAATAGGTGAACTGGGTCACCTCCATCCCGTCGCACCACACTTCCCAGCCGAGCCCCCAGGCGCCGAGCGTCGGGCTTTCCCAATCGTCCTCGACGAAGCGGATGTCGTGGACGCTCATGTCCACCCCGATCGCGGCGAGGCTACCGAGATAGAGCTGCTGGAGATCGGGCGGGCTCGGCTTCAGGATCACCTGATATTGGTAATAATGCTGCAGCCGGTTGGGATTTTCGCCGTAGCGGCCGTCGGTCGGGCGGCGGCTGGGCTGGACGAAGGCGGCGTTCCACGTCTCCGGCCCCAGCGCGCGCAACGTGGTGGCGGGGTGGAAGGTGCCGGCGCCCATCCGCATGTCATAGGGCTGCAGGATCACGCACCCGCGCTCGCTCCAATAATGATGGAGGCGCAGGATCATGTCCTGAAACGAAAGCGGTGCGTCTGTTGACCTCGTGTTCATCGCGCGCGGGCCATGACGGATGGCTCGCCAACAGGCAAGTCTATGCGTAAATCACATTGTCCCGCTCTCGCCACGAGGTAGCCCGCGTTGTTCCGATCCGTCACCGCCGCATTCGCCACGCTTGGCCTTGCCTTTGCCCTTCCCGCCTGCGCCCAGCCCGCGCCGGTCGCGGCGAAGGATGCCGATCCCGCTCTGTGGGTGGTGAAGGACAAGGATACCACGATCTATCTGTTCGGCACGATCCATGTGCTGAAACCCGGGCTCTCGTGGTTCGACGAGGCGGTGAAGAAGGCGTTCGACAAATCGGGGACATTGGTGCTCGAAATGGTCGAGCCCGATCAGGCGACGCAGCAGAAGGTCGTGCTGTCCAAGGCGTTCGCGCTCGACGGGCCGACGCTGAGCGAGCAATTGCCCGCCGAGAAGCGCCCCGCCTTTGCCAAGGCGCTGAAGGACAACGGGCTGCCGCTCGCACAATATGATCGGATGCGGCCGTGGTTCGCCGCGATCAGCCTGTCGATCCTGCCCTTGGAAAAGCTCGGCTATGATCCCGCCAACGGCCCCGAGGGCATCCTGACCCGCGCGGCCAAGGCGCAGCACAAGCAGGTCATGGGGCTGGAGACCTTCGAGGGGCAGATGTCGCTGTTCGACAAATTGTCGCACAAGGGGCAGGTCGACTTGCTCGCCTCGACGATCGACGAACTGCCCAAGGCGCAGGAGAATATGGACAAGATGGTCGCCGACTGGGCGGCCGGGCGGCCGGACGAGCTGGCCAAGGAGATGAACGCCTCGCTCAAGGATACCCCCGAGGTGGCCGAGACACTGCTGATCAACCGCAACAAGCAATGGGCCGGCTGGATCGCCGAGCGGATGAAGAAGCCGGGGACGGTGTTCATCGCGGTCGGCGCGGGCCACCTCGCCGGGCCGGGGAGCGTGCAGGATCAGCTGCAGCGCTACAGGCTCAAGGCGGTGCGGATTCGCTACTGACCGCCCCTCTTACCACCCCGGCGAAGGCCGGGGTCCAGTCACGACCGGCCCGATGCTGGACCCCGGCCTTCGCCGGGGTGGAAGCGCCATTATTGATTTTCCCGCCATCTCCCGCTAAGCGCGCCGGCTTCCCGTCATGGTCATCCCTGGAGGCGTGGCGGGAGATGAACCTTATTCGTTTCGGAGATACTGCAATGAGCGACACGCTGACGCTCGCAGCCGAGACGCGTGATCGGGTTGGCAAGGGAGCCTCCCGTGATCTGCGTCGCAACGGCCGCGTCCCCGCCGTCATTTACGGCCAGAACAAGGAACCGACCTCGATTCACCTCGAGGAGAAGGCGCTCGTCAAGGCGCTGGGCACCGGGCATTTCATGAACTCGGTGATCATGGTCAACGGCGAGCGGACGCTGCCGAAGGACGTGCATTTCCATCCGGTGACCGATCGTCCGGTCCATGTCGACTTCCTGCGCATCAGCGCGCACGCCAAGGTGACGGTCGCTGTCCCGGTGGTGTTCGCAGATGAGGAAGCCGCGCCCGGCCTGAAGAAGGGCGGCGTGCTCAACATCGTCCGCCACGAGCTGGAGCTGGTGTGCGACGCGGCGGAGATCCCGGCCGAGATCACGATCTCGCTCAAGGGCTTCGACGTGGGCGAATCGATCCACATCTCGCATGTGACACTGCCCAAGGGCACCGCCTCGGCGATCGACGACCGCGATTTCACGATCGCGACGATCGTTGCGCCGTCGGCGCTCAAGTCGTCGGAAGGCGCGGCTGAAGCTGCTGCCGAGGACGAGGGCGAGGCCGACAAGGCGGAGTAATCCGTCGCCTCGGTTGATAGCCAGTTTCGGGCGGGGTGACGGCAACGTCCCCCGCCCGTTTCATGTCGGGAGGGTGAAATCATGCAATTGTGGGTGGGGCTGGGCAATCCCGGGCCGCAATATGCGATGCACCGGCACAATATCGGCTTCATGGCGCTCGACGTGATCGCCGAGGTGCACGGCTTCGGCCCGACGAGTAAGAAATTCCAGGGCTGGCTGCAGGAAGGCCGGCTGGGATCGGACAAGATCCTGCTCCTGAAGCCCGCGACCTTCATGAACGAAAGCGGCCGCAGCGTCGGCGAGGCGTTGCGCTTCTACAAGCTCGGCACCGACGCGCTGACCGTGTTCCACGACGAGCTCGATCTCGCGCCGTTCCGCGTCAAGGTGAAGACCGGCGGGGGCACCGCGGGGCATAACGGGCTGCGCTCGATCGACCGCCACCTCGGCCCCGATTTCCGCCGCGTGCGGATCGGCATCGGGCATCCGGGGCATAAGGATCGCGTGACGGGGCACGTTCTCGGCAATTATGCCAAGAGCGAAATCGAGCCACTGAGCGACCTGCTCGGCGCGATCGCGGCGGAGGCGCCGCTGCTCGCCGCGGGCGACGATGCGCGGTTCATGAACGATGTCGCGCTGCGGCTGGGGGAATAATCATGCCGGTCCGCGCCTTGTTCCCGACATTGTTCTACGAGGGCCAGATCGACGATGACGCGCTGATCGCCGAGCTCGAGCAATCCGCGCTGCAGCTGGCGCAGGACGATCGCGCGGGCCGGGCGTGGTCGCGTGCCAACGGCTATCGCGGCTATACCAGCTATGCCTCGCTCAACGACCTGCCGGCGCGCGATCCCGCCTTTGCCACGCTCAAGCGCAAGCTCGACCGGCATGTCGCGGCCTTTGCGGAGGAATTGCAGCTCGATCTGGGCGGGCGGCGGCTGCGGCTCGACAGCCTGTGGGTCAATGTCATGCAGCGCCACGCGACGCATAGCGGGCATATCCACCCGCATAGCGCGATTTCGGGCACCTTCTACGTCGCGGTGCCGCCGGGTTCGGGCGCGCTCAAGCTGGAGGACCCGCGGCTGCCGCTGCTGATGGCCGCGCCCTTGCGCCCCGATACCTTCGTCTATGCCGAGCCGGCGCAGGGTAGCGTGTTCCTGTGGGAGAGCTGGCTGCGCCACGAAGTGATGCCGAGCGACGCCAAGGAACCGCGGATCAGCATCAGCTTCAATTATAGCTAGGCCGGGCCGGGGCGCGGAGGGCAAATTGCTCCCGGATGAACCGGCGACCCAGAACCGGTTCATCACCGATGCGTTATCCAAACCGACTTACCGGGATGGATGGAGTCGTGATGCCATGGCCGGATTTCGCATTTCGCATCTGAGCGCGACGGTGGCGCTTGCCGCGCTCGCCGTCGCCGGGTGCAACCGCACCCCCAACGCCAATCAGGCGCTGCTCGACAACCAAAGCGCCGCCGCGCCGCTGCCGACGCTGCCCGCGACCTTGCCGATGACCGATATCGCCGCGCCGCCCCCAGCCCCCGCGCCGGCCGCCGCCGCGCTGCCCGACACCCGCCCGATCCGCACGGTGCGGGTGCACGATCCGCGCCGCGGGGCCGAATATGCCTATGCCGACGCGGCCTCCCGATTCTCCGACGCTTTGGGCGAGGCGCCCCCGGATTACGGCTTCGACTATGCCGGGGTCCAGCCCTGGGCATGGGAGGGCTATGACGATTCGCTCGTCTTCGCCGAGCCGGTCTCCGGCGGCTATCGCACTTATTATTACCAGCCCGGCGAGGAACAGCCGTATTTTGTCCGGGATCCTTATTATTCCTACGGTTATGACAATGGGCAGCTCGCAGTGGTCTATGACGCGGGCGGGGATATCGTGCCGTGGGAGGATTATGGGCCGCAGGTGGTCTATGCCTCGCGCTATCTCGTCCGCGGGCGCGATCTATGGCGTGCGTCGCGCGGCGACCGGATTTCGATCAATGTCCAGAACTGGACCAATTACCGCATCAATTACTTCAACCAGCAGCAACGCTGGGACGCGGCCCGATCGCGCCAGCCCTTGTGGGTGAATTACGCGCAACAGGATGCCGCCGCGCAACGCCACTGGCAGGCCGAGCAGGCGCGCCGCCGCATCGATCAGCAGCGTTTCGACGCCTGGCAGGCGCAGGGCTTCCGCGCCGCGCCGCCGCCACGCGCAATTCCGGCGCAATGGCAGCAGGCCTCATGGGCGCGCGATCCGCATCGCTTCACCCCGGTTGCCGCCACCGTCGCCGGCGGCGCGGCGGTCGCCGCCGGGGCGCTGATCGCGCACAATGCGCAGCTCCACCGCCAGCAGCAGCAGCAATTGATGCAGGCGCAACAGGCCAATACGGTGCGGCTCCAGCGCGAGCAGGCGCTGCAGCAGCAACAGCAGCGCGCCTTTGCCGCGCGCGAACAGGCGCAGGCGCGCAGCTTCCAGGCCGGGCAGCAGCGCGAGATGCAGCAGCAGGCCGCGCTCGCCCGCCAGCAACAGGCGCAGGCCGCCCGCCAGCAGCAGAACGAGCGTATCCTCGCGCGGCGTCAGCAGGCGCAGGCCAATGCGCAGCGCGCGCAACAGCTTCGCAACGAACGCGCGACGATCCAGCGCGAACAGCAGGCGGCGCGGGTCCAGCAGCAACAGCAGCGCGTCGCCGCGCAACGCGAGCAGCAGGCGGCCCGCGCGCAGCAGCAACAGCAGCGCCTCGTCGCGCAGCGCGAGCAGCAGGCGGCTCGTGCGCAGCGGGACCAGCAGGTCCGCAGCGAGCGCGCGACGATGCAACGCGAGCAGCAAGCCGCGCGGATGCAGCAGCAGCAGGAACGCGCCGCCGCGCAACGCGAGCAACAGGCCGCTCGTGCTCAGCGCGATCAGCAGATGCGGGCGGAACGCGCGACGATGCAGCGTGAGCAACAGCAGCAGGCCCGCATCGAACGCGCCAATGTGCAGCGCGAACAGCAGGCTGCGCGTGCCGAACAGCAGCAGGCGCGCGCGCAGGAGATGGCGCAGCGTCGCCAGCAGGCCGAAGCCGCCCGTGCGCAACAGGCGCAGGCCCGTGCGGTGCAACGCGCGGAATCGCGCCCTGCCCCTCGCCCCGAGCCGCAGCGCCCGGCGCCGCATCGCGAAAACCCGCACGGCGGACGGTGAGGAAACTCGGGCCTCGGGGTGGCGCGACGCGGGCATAGGCTGTACGGCGCCCGCGTCCCCTATACCTTGAGGAACGAACATGGGTTTCCGTTGCGGCATCGTGGGCCTGCCCAATGTGGGCAAGTCCACCCTCTTTAACGCGCTGACCGAAACGGCGGCGGCGCAGGCCGCGAATTATCCGTTCTGCACGATCGAGCCCAATGTCGGCAATGTCGGGGTCCCCGATCCGCGGCTCGACAAATTGGCCGCGGTTGCGGGCTCGGCCAAGATCATCGAGACGCAACTCGCCTTCGTCGACATCGCCGGGCTGGTGCGCGGCGCCTCCAAGGGCGAGGGGCTCGGCAATCAGTTTCTCGGCAATATCCGCGAGGTGGACGCGATCGTCCACGTCCTGCGCTGCTTCGAGGACGGCGACGTGACGCATGTCGAGGGCAAGGTCGATCCGATCGCCGATGCCGAGACGGTCGAGACCGAATTGATGCTCGCCGATCTCGAAAGCCTCGAAAAGCGCGTGCCCAATTTCGTCAAGAAAGGCCAGTCGGGCGACAAGGAAGCGAAGATCGCCGCCAGCGTGCTCGGCCAGGCGCTCGATCTGCTACGCGACGGCAAACCAGCGCGGCTGACCCAGCCCAAGGATGTGGAGGAAGCGCGGGTCTTCGCGCAGGCGCAATTGCTCACCGCCAAGCCGGTGCTCTACGTCTGCAACGTCGAGGAAGCGAATGCCGCCAACGGCAATGCGCATTCGGCGCGGGTGTTCGAAAAGGCCGCGGCCGAGGGCGCCGAGGCGGTAGTCGTCTCCGCTGCGATCGAGGCCGAGATCGCGACGATGCCGGTCGAGGATCGCGGCGAGTTCCTCGCCGAGCTGGGGCTGGGCGAAACCGGGCTCGCCCGCGTGATCCGCGCTGGATACAAATTGCTGCATCTCCTCACCTTCTTCACCGTCGGGCCGAAGGAGGCACGCGCCTGGACGGTCGAGGCCGGGGCGAAGGCGCCGCAGGCCGCCGGGGTGATCCACACCGATTTCGAACGCGGCTTCATCCGCGCGGAAACGATCGCCTATGACGATTATGTCACGCTCGGCGGCGAAGCCGGCGCGCGCGAGGCGGGCAAGCTGCGTCAGGAAGGCAAGGAATATGTCGTCCAGGACGGCGACGTGATGCTGTTCCGGTTCAACGTTTAATAGGTTCACTGTCTTCCCCGTTCGCCCTGAGCTTGTCGAAGGGCGGCCCCAACTCACGAACGGCAGGACGCCCTTCGACAAGCTCAGGGCGAACGGGGGGTGGACCGTAACGCTGTAAGCGCGCGTCTCGGGTACGCCGCGATTTCCGCCTTCCGCCTGTCATCTGTCGGGCGTAAGCGCTTCATTATGATCGCTCGTTTGCTCGCGCTCGCCGCGCTCGTGGCCCTTGGCGGCTGCGCCACCGCCCCCACGCCCGCTCCCGTTGCTGCCGCGCAATCGGCGGCGGAGCGGCGCGCGCCGGTCACCATCCTCGTCTCGATCGACGGCTTCCGCCCCGATTATCTCGATCGCGGCGCCAGCCCGAACCTGTCGCGGCTCGCCGCGGGCGGGGTGTCGGCGGCGATGCGGCCGTCCTTCCCGTCGAAGACCTTTCCCAATCACTGGACGTTGGTCACCGGGCTGCGCCCCGATCGCCACGGCGTCGTCGCCAACAATATGGAAGACCCCGCCCGCCCCGGCGAATTGTTCACGATGGCCAATGACGACCCGTTCTGGTGGAACACTGCCGAGCCGATCTGGGTGACCGCGGAAAAGGCCGGCATCCACACCGCGGCGATGTTCTGGCCCGGCTCTGCGGTCGGCTGGGGCGGGACGCGGGGGAGCGCGTGGCCGTATAAGGTCGTCGGCGGCACCCGCCCGACCGACTGGCAGCAATTCACCCAGGAAATGCCCGACGAGAATCGCGTCCGCGCGGTGATCGACTGGTTGCGCCGCCCCGCCGCGACGCGGCCGGGGTTCGTGACGCTCTATTTCGATACCGTGGACACCGCCGGGCACGAATATGGCCCCGCGAGCGACAAGGTGACCGCGGCGGTGGGCGAGGTCGATCGCGCGATCGGCGATCTCGTCGCGGGGCTCGCGGAGCTGGGTCAGCCCGCCAATCTGGTGATCGTCGCCGATCACGGCATGGCCGAAACCAGCAACAATCGCGTGATCGCGCTCGACCAGCTGATCGGCCCGGCCGACGCGCGGATCATCGAATCGGGGCCTTATGCCAGCTTCGTCCCGATTCCGGGCCATGAACAGGTGGTGGAGGCGACGTTGCTCAAGCCACACGCCCATCTGCAATGCTGGCGCAAGGCGGAGATTCCCGCGCGTCTCCATTATGGCGCCAACGTCCGCGTCCCGCCCTATTTCTGTCTCGCCGAGGACGGCTGGGTGACGATGAAGACCGCGCCCGCCAAGCCCTTCACCCGCGGCGAGCACGGCTATGACAATGAACAGGCCGATATGCGCGCTTTGTTCATCGCCAATGGCCCGGCGTTCGCGCGGGGCAAGACATTGCCGACATTCGACAATGTTGATGTCGCGCCCTTATTGCGCGATCTCATCGGGCTGCCCGCCGGCACCGGGCTGGACGGCGACGACGCGCCGTTCCGCGGGGTGCTGAAGCGGCAATAAGCGAAAGGGAGCGGATGCAATATTTCGAGGATATCGCGGTCGGGGCCAAATCGAGCTTCGGCAATTATCCGGTGACGCGCGAAGAGGTGATCGCTTTCGCGCAGAAATATGATCCGCAACCGTTCCACCTCTCCGACGAGGAGGCGGCGGGGACGCATTTCGGGCGGCTCTCGGCGAGCGGCTGGCATACCTGCGCGATGGTGATGTCGATGGTCGTCGAGAATCTGAAGAACCACCGCCAGGCCGGACTCGGATCGCCGGGGGTGGACGAATTGCGCTGGCTCAAGCCGGTCTATCCCGGCGACACCTTGCGCTGCGAGACCGAGGTGATCGAGAAGCGGCGCTCGCAAAGCCGCCCCGAAATGGGGATTTTCAAGAGCCGCATGACGGTATTCAATCAGGACGGCGTCGCGGTGATGTCGATGATCTCGAACGGGCTGATCCGCACGCGGCCCGACAATGAGAATTGAGGCGCGAGAATCGAGGTGACGGACGGCCGGCAGGAGGTGCTGCCGACCGTCCGCCTTCGAGCGCGCCGGAAGCCGGTACCGACCGGCAGCGGCGCGGCCCGACCTTAATTACGGATGACGCCCGCCGTGGCCGCCGCCGCGCGGGCCGCCGCGGAAATCGTGCCAATTGGGGCGCGGACCGCCGGGGCGGACGCCCGGCGCACCGCCGCCGGGGCGACCGCGCCAATAGCTGTCGCCCCTGCCCTGCCAGTAACGACGCTGGTCGTCGTTCCAGCGATACGAGCGCCGGTAGCGATCGTAGACGTAGATGCCGGTGCCGGGATAATAATAATCGCCGTACCAGCCCCAATAGCCGGGGCCGTAGCCGTCATAATAGCTCGGGCCGTAACCGACCGCGACGCCGCTATAGCCATAGCCGTCATTGCAGGCCGCGACACCCAACCCCGCCGCACCGATCAGCGCCAACAGCGCGATGCGCTTGCGATTCATCGCTTTTCTCCCACGGGGTCGCGCGCGGAGATTGCGCCGCGCATCGATCCGCTATGCCGCGGTTATGGGCCTTTTCGGCTTAAGCGGTGCTGAATTGACGCTTTCTCTCCCGTTCAGCATCGCGGCGAAGCAGCGGCGCGCGTTGTAACGCTGAGTTCATCCCTGCTTAAGCGCAATCTCGCTATTAAAAATTGTCGGCAAAATAACAATCCTTATGCCGCGCGGGAGAGTGGCAATGAATCGCAAGCATATCGCGGTGCTGCCGTTGATCGGCATCGCAAGCATTGCCGCAGCGGCGTGCACCGAACGCTACGGACATGACGGCATTTCAGCCGGCTACGCATCGGGTTATTATAGCGGATACGCGCCTTACTGGCGCTGGTACGGCAATTATTATTACCCCGGCACAGGGGTTTACGTCTACGATCGCCATCGCCGCGCGCACCATTGGGACGACAACCAGCGCCACTATTGGCAGAATAGAATCGACGCTCGTCGCACTCACCCGGGCGGCACGTCCCCCGCGCGCTCACATGATCTGCGGCCGAACTGGCGTGATTTCGGCCATGGAGCGCACGCCGGTCGCCCGGACGCAGGCCATTCCCCGGCTGCACGCCCACATGTCGGTAACCCCGGTCGCGGCCACGCGAGCGGGGGCCAGCACGGCGGCGCTCATCGCGGAGACGGCCATTCCGGCGGCGGACATGCAAACGGCGGACACAACGGGCACAACCCGCACCACTGATCTGCCTCGCCCCGCTTCTTGTGTCCCCGCCTTCGCGGGAGCCCAAGGAGAGAGAAAGCGCCGCACCTGGCGGCGCTCCCCTCAATGCCCCGGAAACGCCACCAGCGCGTCGACCCGCAGCCCGTCGCCGCGCAACGCCGCCGCGCCGCCGAGATCGGGCAGATCGACGAGGAACTGCGCCTGCGTCACCACCGCCCCTGCCTTGCGCAGCAACCGGATCGCGGCGCGCGCGGTGCCGCCGGTGGCGATGAGATCGTCGACCAGCAACACCCGCGCGCCCGGCGCAAGCGCATCGGCGTGCATCGCGATGCGATCCTGGCCATATTCGAGCGCATAATCCTCGGCGATCGTCGCGCCGGGCAATTTGCCGTCCTTGCGGATCAGCAGCACCCCGGCCTCGAGCGGCACCGCCAGCGCCGCTGCGAACAGAAAGCCGCGCGCCTCGATCCCCGCGACCAGATCGACCGGCCCGTCGGTCGCCGCGACCATCCGCTCGACGCACGCCGCCAGCCCCGCGGGCGACAGCAGGAGCGTGGTGATGTCGCGAAACTGGATGCCGGGCTTGGGAAAATCCGGGATCGTGCGGATCAGTGCCTTGAGATCGTCGTTCGCCATTCTTTCGGTCCTAGATCATGCCGCCTACAATAGCGATCGCCCGTCTTTCCACCCCGGTGCAGGCCGGGGTCCAGTTGCGATCAGCCCGATACTGGGCCCCGGCCTGCGCCGGGGCGGGACGATAGAAGCCTCGCTCTCATCTCAAACGCGAAGCGGCGGCCGTGGGGTTGGTCCCGCGGCCGCCGCTCGGTTTGCCCGCCCCTTCATGCGAAGGGGCGACGCGATTCTCAATGCTTCTGGTCGCGCCACACGTTCTGATAGGCGCCCCAGACGAGGAACAGGAAGATCGCGAGGAACACCACCGTCGCCAGCCCCGCGCCGTGGCGCGATTCGAGGTTCGGTTCGGCGCTCCAGGTCAGGAAGGCGGCGACGTCGCGCGCCATCTGGTCCTTGGTCGCCTTGGTGCCGTCGGCGTAGGTGATCTGCCCGTCCTGGGTCAGCGGCGGCGGCATCGCGATGTTGAGGTTCGCGAACGCCGGGTTGTAGTGCAGACCCTTCGGCGTCTTCGAGCCGGGGAAATCCTTCACCAGTTCGGCCGGCTGATCGCGATAGCCCATCAGCAGCGCATGGACGTAGTTCGACCCGTCCTCGCGCGCCTTGGTGATCAGCGACAGATCGGGCGGCAGCGCATTGTTGTTCGCGGCGCGCGCGGCGATCTCATTGGCAAACGGCGACGGGAAGGGATCGGCGGGCACGTTCTTGCGCGTCGCCGCTTCGCCCGTCTCCGGGTTGATCGTCGGCTGCTCGATCACCCAGGCCTCGGCGATCGCCTTCACCTGGCCGGCCGAATAGCCGATCTTGGTGAGATCGCGGAAGTGGACGTACTTCAGCGAATGGCACGCCGAGCAGACTTCCTTGTAGACCTGGAAGCCGCGCTGGACCTGCTGCAGATCGAACTTGCCGAGCAGCCCCGCCGATTTCAGCCCGATATCCTCGGGGTGAACGTGGAACACGTGCTCGGCGGATTCGGGCGCCGGATCGGTGATGGCGGTCTTGATCGTGCCGAACAGCGCGAAGCCGAGGGCCGCCACGAACGCCGCGCCGATCAGGAGTGCGATGGTACGAACCATTGTCTTATCAGTCCCCCGTTCGGCTCAGTGCGCCAGCGCCGGTTCGGCGTGCGCGGTTTCCCCATGCTTCGCCAGCACCGCTTCGGTGATCGACGTGGGCAGCGGGAGCGGACGCTCCGAACGCGAAATCCACGGCAGGATGATCAGGAAGTGCGCGAAGTAATACATCGACGCGATCTGCCCCATGATCACGTTGCGGGCGATCGGCTCCGCCCCGCCGACATAGCCGAGCACCAGCACGTCGAGCAGCAGCACGCCCAGGAACACGCGATACTTCGGGCGATAGCTGGCCGAGCGCACCGGCGACGAATCCAGCCACGGCAGGAAGAACAGCAACAGGATCGAGCCGAACATCGCCAGCACGCCCCACAGCTTCGCCGGGATCCACAGGAAGTTGAAGGTGAACGACTTCAGGATCGCGTAGAACGGCAGGAAATACCATTCGGGCACGATGTGCGCCGGCGTCGAGAGCGGGTTCGCCTCGATATAATTGTCCGGGTGGCCGAGCAGGTTCGGCGCGAAGAACACCAGGAGCGCGAACACCAGGAAGAATGCGCCGACGCCGACGCCGTCCTTCGCGGTGTAATAAGGATGGAACGGCACGGTATCCTGCTCGCCCTTCACGTCCACGCCGGTCGGATTGTTCGAGCCGGGGATGTGCAGCGCCCAGATGTGCAGGATGATGACACCCGCGATCACGAACGGCAGCAGATAGTGGAGCGAGAAGAAGCGGTTGAGCGCGGCATTGTCCGGCGCGAAACCGCCCAGCAGCCACACGCGGATCGTTTCGCCCACGCCCGGTATCGCCGAGAAGAAGCCGGTGATGACCTGCGCGCCCCAGAAGCTCATCTGGCCCCACGGCAGCACATAGCCCATGAAGGCGGTGGCCATCATGAGAAGGAAGATCACCACGCCCAGCAGCCACACCATCTCGCGCGGCGCCTTGTACGAGCCGTAATAGAGCCCGCGGGCGATGTGGACATAGACGACGAAGAGGAACATCGAGGCGCCGTTGGCGTGCGCATAGCGCAGGAACCAGCCGCCGTTGACGTCGCGCATGATATGCTCGGTCGAACCGAAGGCGACCAGCGCGTTCGGCGCATAATGCATCGCCAGCACGACGCCGGTGATGATCTGGCACACCAGCGCCACCCCGGCGAGCACGCCGAAATTCCACCAGTAATTGAGGTTGCGCGGCACCGGATAGCCGGCGCCGATCGAATTGTAGACGAGGCGCGGCAACGGCAGCTTCTCGTCGAGCCACCGCATCAGCGGCTGCTTAGGCTCATAGTGCTTGGCCCAGGGAAAGCTCATGTGCGTGCTACCTCAGCCGACCTTGACGGTCGTGTCAGACGTGAAGGTGTAATCGGGAACGTGCAGGTTGAGCGGCGCCGGCCCCTGGCGGATGCGCGCGGCCGTATCATAGGCCGAGCCGTGGCACGGGCAGAAATAGCCGCCGAACGGCCCGCGATTCTCGCCCTCGCCCGCACCCAGCGGCACGCAGCCGAGGTGGGTGCAGACCCCCAAAGTGATCAGCCAGTTCTTCTTGCCCGGCTTGGTGCGCTGCTCCAGCGTTTGGGGATCGCGCAGCGAGCTCACCGGCACCGCATCGGCCTCGGCGATTTCCGCCGGGGTGAGATTGCGGACGAACAGCGGCTGCTTGCGGAAGATCGTCTTGATCGCCTGGCCCGGCGCGATTTTCGACAGGTCGACGTCGGTGGTCGCCTGCGCCAGCACGTCGGCGGAGGGGTTCATCTGGTTGATCAGCGGCAGGACGATGACGCCCGCGCCGACCCCGGCCCACGCCACGGCAGCGATGTTGATGAAATCGCGGCGGCGGGGATCGTGACCTTCCTCATGATACCGGGTCGGGTTCGCACCCGGGGGAATCGCCTCTTCGACCGTCGCCATTCGCTAACCCTTATCCCTTCCTGTCAGGCGGGCGAACGGTGTCGGATCTGCTCCTCCCACGCCCGCCATCGCCCCCGTCCCCACGGAGTTGATGGCCTGATAGCCTCGCCCCCCCTGCCTGCCAACAGCATTTTGCGCAACCCCGCGCGGGCATTTCCTTGAACTTCCCTTACGCTCGCGCCTTCCGTCGACCCGCCCGCGGCGCTATCCGCACCGACGATGCGCATCGCTCTTTACGAACCCGATATCGCGGGCAATGTCGGCACGATCCTGCGCCTCGCGGCGTGCATGGGGCTCGGGGTCGACCTGATCGAGCCGATGGGCTTCCCGTGGAGCGACCGCGCGCTCGCGCGTGCCGGGATGGACTATGCAGGGGCAGTCGCGGTGACGCGCCATGCCGATTGGGCGGCGTTCATCGCGCAGGCGCCGGGGCGTATCGTCCTCGCCACCACCACGGGGGCGATTCCGTTGCCCGAGGCGACCTTCCGTACGGACGATATCCTGCTGTTCGGATCGGAGGGCGCCGGGGTGCCGATCACGGTCCACGATCGCGCCGACATGCGGGTACGCGTGCCGATGCAGCCGGGGTTCCGCTCGCTCAACGTCGCGGTGTCGGCGGCGATGATGCTCGGCGAAGCGCTGCGCCAGACGGGGGGATGGGCCGAGTGATTCGACCCACTTTCTCCCCTCCCTGGTGAAGGGGGGGCCGGGGGTGGGTGGGCTTGAGGCGCGCGTGACGGTCCCCCCACACCAACCCACCCCCGCCCCCTCCCTTGTTCAAGGGAGGGGAGAAACTACGGCTTACTGCGCCGCCTCGGCATAGCGGTGGACCATCTGCGCCAGCCGGCCGTCGATGATCTCCTCCGCCTCGGCGACGATCCGGTCGACCAGTTCCTTGACGGTGGGGATGTCGTTGATCAGCCCCTGGATCATCCCGGCGGACCAGATGCCGCCGTCGGTATCGCCATGTTCCATCGCCGCGAGCCCGCGCTTGCCGGCGACAAGATGCTGGACATCCTCGAACTTCGCCCCGCCGCGCTTCTCGATCGCGACCACTTCCTGGCTGACCGCATTCTTCATCACCCGCGCGGTATTGTGCAACGTGCGGAAGATCAGATCGGTCGCGCGCTCGTCATTCTCGACCATCTTCTGCTTGAAGCTCTCGGGAATCTCGGCCTCCTGCGTGACGCAGAAGCGCGTGCCCATGTTGATCCCGTCGGCGCCGAGCGCGAGCGCCGCGACCAGCCCGCGCCCGTCACCGAACCCGCCCGAGGCGAGCATCGGCACCTTCACCTTGTTCGCCGCCGCGGGGATCAGGATCAGCCCGGGGATATCATCCTCGCCCGGATGCCCGGCGCATTCGAAGCCGTCGATCGAGATCGCGTCGACCCCCATCCGCTCTGCGGAAAGCGCGTGGCGGACCGCGGTGCATTTGTGGATCACCTTGATGTCGTGCGCCTTGAAATCGTCGACATGCTCCTGCGGCTTATACCCCGCGGTCTCGACGATCTTGACCCCGCCCTCGATGATCGCGCGGCGATATTCGGCATAGGGCGGCGGGGTGATCGTCGGCAGGATCGTGAGGTTCACCCCGAACGGCTTGTCGGTCATGTCGCGGCAGCGCGCGATCTCCTTCGCCAGCGCCTCGGGGGTCGGCTGGGTCAGCGCGGTGATGAAGCCCAATGCGCCGGCATTGGCCACGGCAGCGACGAGCGGCGCGCGGCCGACCCACTGCATCCCGCCCTGCGCGATCGGATAGTCGATCCCGAACGCCTCGGTGAACCGCGTCTTGAGCATCCCTGTCTCTCCTAACCTCTCCGTAACATATGTTACGCCGATTCGCTGCGCTGCCGCAAGCCCTGCTTGGGGGGACCGCCTACCCTCCAGCCGGGCGAAGGCCGGGGTCCAGTCACGACCGGCCCGTTGCTGAACCCCGGCCTTCGCCGGGGTGGTATACTTTACTCAATCGCGCTTCCCGATCGCCTGCCAGCCGGTGCGCGGGCGGATCTGGCTCTCCTCGCGGTAATCGACATCGTCCCACCCAAGGTCGGCGAATTCCTGCCGCCGCGGCCCGATATAGCCGAACAGGAACGCCGCGACCTTGCGCATCTGGATCTCCTCCGCGCCCTCGGTGATGCGATAGCGGCGGTGGTGGCGATAGATATGCTCGAACGGCTTGTGCCGCGAATAGCCGATCCCGCCGTGGACCTGCATCGCGCGGTCTGCCGCCTCGCAGCACAAGCGATTCGCCCAGTAATTGCACATCGAGACCTTGTCCGAGATGCGCTTCTCCACCTCCGGGTGGGGCATCTGGTCCATTTCCCACGCGGTCTTGCGGATCAGCAGCCGCAGCATCTCGGCCTGGGTCGCCAGCTCGACCAGCGGGAACTGGATCGCCTGGTTGCGCGCCAGATCCTCGCCGAACGGCTTGCGCTGCCGCGCGTAACGCACCGCTTCCTCGATGCAATAGACCGCCGCGCCGAGCGACGACGCCGCCTGCCGGATGCGGTTTTCGTGGACGAAGCTCTGCGCGAGCGGCAGCCCGTTATCGACGGGTCCGAAAATCGCGCTGTCGGGCACCCACACATCGGTGAAGCTGACCCGCGGGTGATCGGTCGGCATGTTGAAGGTCCACAGATATTCCTCGACCTTCACCCCCGGCGCATCGGCCGGCACGAGGAAGCAGGTGATCCCGCGCGCCGCGCCGTCCTCGCCCGAGGTGCGCGCGAACAAGGCGCAATGGCTGGCGACGTGCATCCCGGTCGTCCACATCTTTTCGCCGTTGAGCAGCCAGCCGTCGACCCCGTCACGCGCCTCGCGCACCCCGCGGGTTGCCATATGAGTGGCGTCCGATCCGTGATCGGGCTCGGTCAGCCCGAAGGTGATTCGCTTGCTGCCGTCGAGCATGCCAGGGATGAATTCGGCCTTTTGCGCCTCGGTCCCGAAATCGTCGAACATCTTGGCGAAGGGGTTGTTGGCGACGATCGAATGCTCGGTCTGCAGATCGTTGTGCAGCCCCAGCCCCTTGGCCGCGAGATATTCGCGGATCACGCACATCCACAGGTTCGACCCGCCTTTGCCGCCGAATTTGGGGAGCAGGGCGAAGCGCAGATGCCCCGCCTTGTCGGCGCGGCGCTTCGCCTCGCGCATCAGCTCCTCCCACTCCTCGCGCGGGAGGCCGCCATTGTCGAAATCGGTGCGCGCCCATTCGCGGCGGTGATCGAAGAAGCGGATATTGTCGTCCGCCTCCTCGAGTGGCCGGATTTCGGCGTCGATGAAGGCGTCCAGCTCGGCCAGATAGTTGACCAGATCCTCGGGCAGCGCAAAATCCATTGATCCTCTCCGAAATTACTTAGTATGCTTAGTGAATTATCGGACCGCCAAACGACAAGCGAAAAGTGACCGGGAAAAAATGAGCGAGATCGCCGAACGACTGGCCGCTTTGGTGCCGAAACTGGCCGGAGACGGCGCCGAGATCAACGGGCTGACGCGGCTGACCGGCGGCGCGAGCATGGAGACATGGGCATTTTCCGCGGTGCCAGCGGCGGGCGATGCGATCCCGCTAATCCTGCGCCGCGGCACCTCCCCGCTCGCACGCCACCCGGGGAAGAAGCCGCCGCTGCGGATCGAGGCCGAGCTGATCGCCGCCGCGGTGGCGAACGGCGTCCCTGCCCCGAATGTCGTGCATATCTGCAGCGAGCCCGACGGGCTGGGCGAGGCCTATATCATGGCGCGCGTCTCGGGCGAGACGCTGGGCAAGCGCATCGCCACCGACCCGGCTTTTGCCCCGGCGCGCGCGGTGCTGGCGCGGCAATGCGGGGCGGCGCTGGCGCGGATTCACGCCACGCCGCCGGTCGCCGGGGTCGAGACGCTCGACGTGCGCGCGACGCTCAGCGGTTATGAGGAGACATGGCGCGCCTCGGGGCTGGTGCGGCCGACGATCGAGGCTGCGTTCCGCTGGCTCGAACGACGCGTGCCGACGGCGGGTGCGCTCACGCTGGTCCACGGCGACTTCCGCAATGGCAATATAATGGTCGACGCCCAAACCGGGCTTGCCGCGGTGCTCGACTGGGAATTGGCGCATGTCGGCGATCCGGCGGAGGATATCGGCTGGATCTGCTGCAACAGCTGGCGCTTCGGCCAGCCGGGGAAGCGCGTCGGCGGATTTGGCGATCTCGACGATCTGCTCGCGGGCTATGTCGAGGCGGGCGGCGCGCCGATCGACGCCGCGCGCGTCGATTTCTGGCAGATGCTCGGCAGCCTCAAATGGGGAGTGATGACGACGATGATGCACGCGCGTTGGGCCGCCGACCCTTCCGCCGGCCCCGAACGTGCGGTGATCGGGCGGCGGCTTTCTGAGACCGAGACCGATATCGTCGCGATCATCGAACGGAGCGCTTCATGATCACCCACCCGACCGCACAGGCGCTGGTGGAGGGCGTCGCGCGCTGGCTGCCGGTCGACGGCAGCGCGAGCGGCTTTGCCCTGCGCGTCGCGCGCAACGCGCTGGAGATCGCAGCGCGCGACATGGCGCTCGGCCCCGCCGCCGACGCCCGCGCGGTCGAGCGGCTGCGCGCGCTGACCGGCGGCGACGGCACGCGCGACGCGCTCGACCGGCGGCTCACCGAGATGATCCGCGCCGGCGAGATCGCCCCCGACGACCCCGCGCTGATCGCGCATATGAAGGCCTGCGCGCTCGATTCGCTCGCGATCGACCAGCCGAAATACGCCCACGAACTCGGCTGACCACTGGACAAGCCGCGCCATTCCCGCGAAGCCGCGCCTCAGCCTCTGAGGAGAGATGATGATGGCCGGTATTGGCGCGTTCGATTGGTCCGATCCTTTCCTGCTCGACGAGCAGCTCACCGACGACGAGCGGATGGTGCGCGATACCGCGCGCGCCTATGCCGAAGACCGGCTGGCGCCGCGGATCATCGATGCTTTCGCCAAAGAAGTGACCGATCCGGCGATCTTCCGCGAGATGGGGCAGCTCGGGCTGCTCGGCCCGACGGTGCCGGAGGAATATGGCGGGGTCGGCGCGAGCTACGTCGCTTACGGCCTTGTCGCGCGCGAGGTCGAGCGGATCGATTCGGGCTATCGCTCGATGATGAGCGTCCAGTCGAGCCTCGTGATGTATCCGATCTACGCTTATGGCTCGGAGGAGCAGAAGCGTAAGTATCTGCCCAAGCTGGCGAGCGGCGAATGGATCGGCTGTTTCGGGCTGACCGAGCCCGACGCCGGCTCCGATCCGGGCGGGATGAAGACGCGCGCGGTCAAGACCGACGGCGGCTATCGCATCTCGGGCAGCAAGACGTGGATCTCGAACGCGCCGATCGCCGATGTGTTCGTGATCTGGGCCAAGTCCGACGCGCACGGCGGGGGCATCCGCGGCTTCGTGCTCGAAA
Source organism: Sphingomonas lycopersici (assembly GCF_026130605.1). Classification (GTDB taxonomy): domain Bacteria; phylum Pseudomonadota; class Alphaproteobacteria; order Sphingomonadales; family Sphingomonadaceae; genus Sphingomonas; species Sphingomonas lycopersici. Next base: position 20,417 of record NZ_JANFAU010000021.1, read on the forward strand.
AGGGCATGAAGGGGCTTTCCGCGCCGAAGATCGAGGGCAAGCTTTCGCTGCGCGCGTCGATCACCGGGATGGTGATGATGGACGAGGTCGAGGTCGGCGACGAGGCGCTGCTCCCCGAGGTGCAGGGGCTGAAGGGGCCGTTCGGCTGCCTCAACCGCGCGCGTTACGGGATTTCGTGGGGGGCGCTGGGCGCGGCCGAATTCTGCTTCCACGCCGCGCGGCAATATGGCCTCGATCGCAACCAGTTCGGCCGCCCGCTCGCCGCCAACCAGCTCTACCAGAAGAAGCTCGCCGATATGGAGACCGAGATCGCGCTCGGGCTGCAGGCGAGCTTGCGCGTCGGGCGACTGATGGACGAGGGCAAGTTCGCGCCGGAGATGATCTCGATCGTCAAGCGCAACAATGTCGGCAAAGCGCTCGATATCGCGCGGATGAGCCGCGACATGCACGGCGGCAACGGCATTTCCGGCGAATATCAGGTGATGCGCCACCTGATGAACCTCGAGACGGTCAACACCTATGAGGGCGCGCATGACGTCCACGCGCTGATCCTCGGGCGGGCGATTACGGGGATCGCAGCCTTTTAACGAACCGTCGCCCCAGCGAAAGCTGGGGCCGCGTGCCGCAAACCGCGCCCCTGCGGCCGAGATCCCAGCTTCCGCTGGGATGACGGCATTAAATATGCCGCTTCTCCAATTTCCGCGCCAAGGTGCGGCGGTGGAGGCCGAGGCGGCGCGCGGCTTCGGAGATGTTGAAATCGGTATCCACCAGCGTCTGGTGGATATGCTCCCATTCGAGCGTCTTGATGCTCGTCGTGCGGGTGGCGATGTCGGCGTCGGGATCGCCGTCGACGCGCGCGAAGGCGGCCTCGATATCGTCGGTATTGGCGGGCTTGGTCAGGTAATTGGTCGCGCCCAATTTGATCGCCTCGACCGCGGTGGCGATGCTAGCGAAGCCGGTCAGCACCACGATCCGCATCGTCGCATCGAGCGCGTGGAGCATCTGCACGCAGGTCAGCCCCGAGGCGCCGCCACCGAGCCGCAGATCGACCACCGCATGATCGGGCGCGAAATCGCGCGCCACCTGCTCCAGCCCGTCGGGCGCGTTGGACACCGCGACACGATAGCCGCGCCGCTCGAACGAGCGCGCCAGCGTGCGCGCGAACACCGCGTCATCCTCGACGATCAGCAGCCGCCGTTCGGTCATCGTCGTTCCTCCAGCGCCAGCGCGGCGAGCGGGATGCGCAAGGTGACCAATGCGCCGCCGTGCGGATCGTTGCGCGCCTCCAGCGCGCCGCCCAGCGTCCGCAGCACATTGGCGGCGAGGAACAGGCCCAGCCCCGCGCCGCGCCGCTCCTTGCTGCTCTGATACGGCCGCCCGATGGTTTCGAGGAAGGCGGGCGGAAAGCCGCGCCCGTCGTCGCGCGCGGTGATCAGGATATCCGCCTCGCCCGCGGCGTCACGGACCAGTTCGAGCAGCAACGTAACCCCCGACGCCCCCGCCTCGATCGCATTGTCGAGCAGGTTGATCAGCGTCTGCGCCAGCGCGCGATCGGCGACGATCGGCGGATCGGTGGCAAGCCCGTCGACCAACGTCACCAGCTCGGGCCGCCCCCAGCGCTCGACGATCCCGCCGACGAAGCGGCGCAAGGTGGTGCGTGCGGGCGCCTCGCCGGTCACCTCGCCCGCGGCGAACAGGATGCCCGCGAGGATTTCCTTGCAGCGCGCAACCTCCGCCTCCATCTCCGCCACCTCGGCGGCGAGCGCCGGGTCGTGCGCCTCGCGGCGCCAGTCGCCGAGCGCGACCGACAAGGTCGCCAGCGGGGTGCCGAGCTCATGCGCCGCGCCGCTCGCGAGGAGGCCGATCCGCACGATATGCTCCTGCTCGGTCGCGCGCTGGCGCATCGTCGCGAGATGCGCGTCGCGCTCGCGCAGGTTGCGCGCGATACGGGTGACGAACGCCACCACCAGCACCGCGGCGAGGACGAAGCTGAACCAGCTTCCCGCCTTATAGGCCACCGACAGATGGCTGACGAAGCCGGGCTGCAACGGCAGCGGGTGGTGGACGACGGTGAGCAGGGCGAAGGCGGCGCTGGTCACCGCGACGAGCAGCCAGCTCGACCACGCCTCGAGCAGCACCGCACCGAGCACGACCTGCAGCAGGAACAAGGTGATGAACGGATTGGTCGCCCCGCCCGACAAAGCGAGCTGGACGGTGAGCGCGGCGACGTCGATCAGCAGCGCGCCGAGCAATTCGCCGTTGCTGACCGAGCGGAAGCGGACCGAGGCAAGCTGGAGCAGATTGAGCGCGACCAGCCCGCCGAGCGTCGCGAGCATCGGGAACAGCGGGAGCCGGATATCGAGGACGAACTCGACCAGCAGGATCGTCGCGAGCTGCCCGCCCACCGCAAGCCAGCGCAGCAGCACAAGCAGCAGCAGGTTGCGCCGCGCGGCATCCTCGCGGCCCACAAATGCCGTCACCGCGCGCGCTTTCGCATCGCCCGCCACGCCAGCACGGCGAGCAGCGCGGCCATCGCGAACCAGGTCAGCGCATAACTGAGATGCGCGTTGCGGAAGGCGACGACGGTCAGCCCGCCGCGCGGCCAGTCACTGCCGTTCGGCCCCGCGTCGATGAACCACGGCGCGACCGCGCCGAGCCGCTGCGCCGCGGCGATCGCCGCCACGTCGCGCGAATACCAGCGCCCGGCGGCGGGATCGTTGGACCGCAGGAAGCCCCCGCCCGGCTCGCTCAGCCGGATCAGCCCGGTCACCGTCGCCGGCCCGGCGGCAGGCGGCGCGCGGCCGCGCATGTCGGCGGGGACGAAGCCGCGGTTGATCAGGATGCGCCCGTTTGCGGTATCGAGCGGGGTCATCACCCAATAGCCGCCGCCGAGCGCGGTCAGCGCCTGGACATAGACATCATGCCCCGGGAGGTAGCGGCCGCTGGCGACGACGCGGGTGTAGGCGTCATCCTCGGTCAGCGTCTTGCTCGCCGGCGGGGCCGCCACCGGGGCCGCCGCCAGCTTCGCATCGACGCGCTCGATCAGCGCGAGCTTCCACGTCCGCCGTTCGAGCTGCCAGATGCCGAGCGCGACGAACCCCAGGATCGCCGCAATGGTCAGCGCTCGCGCGGCGACGCCCTTCACATCCCGCCCATATCCATCGGCGGCGCGCCATGCGCCGCGGGCGGCGCCATCTGCGGCATCATATAATGGTTCATGTTGAACATCACCCACAGCGACCCCGCCAGCACGATCACCACGATCACCACCGTGAAGATCAACGCCATCAGCGTCCAGCCGTGTTCGGACCGCGCGTTCATATGGAGGAAATAGACCATGTGGACGACGATCTGCACCATCGCCAGCCCGGCGATGATCGCGGCGGTGACGCGGACATCGGCGATCACCCCGCTCATCACCAGCCCGAACGGGATGGCGGTAAGCACCACCGACAGCAGGAAGCCGGTGACGTAATCGCGCCGCGTGCCGTGCGGCGCACCGCTGTCGTTTTCGTGCGCGCTCATGATGCCATCGACCCCAGCAGATAGACGAAGGTGAAGACGCCGATCCACACGACGTCGAGGAAGTGCCAGAACAGCGACAGGCATTCCAGCCGCCGGACATTGGCAGGGATCAGCCCCTTGCGCGCGACCTGCACCATCAAGGTGACGAGCCAGATCGAGCCCGAGAAGACGTGCAGCCCGTGGGTGCCGACCAAAGCGAAGAAGCTCGACAGGAACGCCGAGCGCCCCGGCCCCGCGCCCTCGTGGATCAGCTCCGAAAACTCGAACAATTCGATTCCGAGGAAGCCGAGGCCGAACAGCAGCGTGACCAGCAGCCAGCGCAACGCCGCCGATTTGCGCTGCTCGTGCGCGGCGATCATCGCGAAGCCGTAGGTGATCGACGAGAACAGCAGCAGCGCGGTGTTGACCGCAACCAGCTTCAGATCGAACAATTCGTGGCTGGTCGGGCCGCCCGCGAAGCTGCGGCCATAGACGCCCCACGACGCGAACAGCATCGCGAAGATGAGGCAGTCGCTCATGATGTAGAGCCAGAAGCCGAGCATCGTGCTCGACCCGCTCTCGTGATGATGCGGCTCGGTCTCCCAATAGATCGGGGTGGCGCCCTCGGTCATTGGGGCGGCGGCGGTGGGGTTGCTATGCGCCATGGTTCAGGCCCCTGCTGCCGCCAGCGCCTTGAGGCGCGCGGTCTCCGTCGCGGCGACCTCGGCCGCCGGGATGTTGAAATCGCGATCGTAATCGAAGCTGTGGAAGATCGCGTAGCCGATCACGCTGAGCATCCCCAGCCCGACCATCCACCAGATGTGCCAGATCAGCCCGAACCCGACGATCATCGACAGCCCGGCGAGGATCACGCCCGCGCCGGTGTTGCGGGGCATATGGATGTCGAGCCAGCCCTGCGTCGGCGCCATCTGGTTCTTGGCCTTCATATCGTCCCACGCGTCGAGATCGTGGATCACCGGCGTGAAGGCGAAATTATAGTCGGGCGGCGGCGACGAGGTCGACCATTCGAGCGTGCGACCGTGCCACGGATCGCCGGTGACGTCCTTCAGCGCCTCGCGGTTGCGGATGCTGACCGCGATCTGGATCAGGAAGGCGGCGATGCCGATCGCGATGATCCCGGCGCCGACCGCGGCGATGACGAACCAGATCTGCAGCGACGGATCCTCGAAGGTGCGCAACCGGCGCGTCACCCCCATCAGCCCGACGATATAGAGCGGGGTGAACGCCACCCAGAAGCCGATCACCCAGCTCCAGAAGCTCACCAGCCCCCATGTGCGATCGAGCTTGAAGCCGAACGCCTTGGGCCACCAGTAATTGATCCCCGCGAACATCCCGAACAGCACCCCGCCGATGATGACATTGTGGAAGTGGGCGACGAGGAACAGCGAATTGTGCAGCACGAAATCGGCGGGCGGCACCGCGAGCAGCACCCCGGTCATCCCGCCGATGACGAAGGTCAGCATGAACGCGATCGACCACATCATCGGCAGCTCGAAGCGGATGCGGCCGCGGTACATCGTGAACAGCCAGTTGAAGATCTTCGCCCCCGTCGGGATGGAGATGATCATCGTCGTGATGCCGAAGAAGCTGTTGACCGTCGCGCCAGACCCCATCGTGAAGAAATGGTGCAGCCACACGAGGTAGGAGAGGATGCAGATGACGATGAGGGCGTAGACCATCGAGGTGTAGCCGAACAGCCGCTTGCTCGAGAAGGTCGAGACGACCTCGCTGAACACGCCGAATGCGGGGAGGACGAGGATGTAGACCTCCGGGTGGCCCCAGATCCAGATCATGTTCACGTACATCATCGGGTTGCCGCCCGCTTCGTTCGTGAAGAAATGCGTGCCGAGGTAGCGATCGGCGCCGAGCAGCGCGAGCACCGCGGTGAGCACCGGGAAGGCGGCGACGATCAGCACGTTGGTGACGAGCGCCGACCAGGTGAACACCGGCATCTTCATCAGCGTCATCCCCGGCGCGCGCAGCTTGACGATCGTCGCGATCAGATTGACGCCGGATAACAAGGTGCCGACGCCCGCGATCTGCAGCGCCCATATGTAATAGTCGACCCCGACATCGGGCGAGTAATCGAGCCCCGACAAGGGCGCCATCGCCAGCCAGCCGGTCCGCGCGAATTCGCCGACGAACAGGCTCATCATGACCAGGATCGCGCCCGCGGTGGTCATCCAGAAGCTGAAATTGTTGAGGAACGGGAAGGACACATCGCGCGCGCCGATCTGCAGCGGGACGATATAGTTCATCAGCCCGGTGACGAACGGCATCGCGACGAAGAAGATCATGATCACGCCGTGCGCGGTGAACACCTGATCATAATGGTGCGCCGGGAGGTAGCCCTCGCTGCCGTTGAAGGCAATCGCCTGTTGCAGCCGCATCATGATCGCGTCGGCGAAGCCGCGCAGCAGCATCACCGTGCCGAGCACGAGATACATGATGCCGATCCGCTTGTGGTCGACGGTGGTGAACCACTCGCGCCACAGGTAATTCCACAATTTGTAATAGCTGAGCGCGCCGACCAGCGCGATGCCGCCGAGCGCGACCATCGCGAAAGTGCCGAGCAGGATCGGCTCGTGATAGGGAATGGCCTCCAGCGTCAGGCGGCCGAACAGGAACTTGGTCACGGCTTCGGACATTGCCTCAGGCCCCGGTGGAGGAAGTGGAGGGATGGTGCGGATGCTGCCCGGCGGCGGCGGCCGGCGCGGCGGTGGCCGCGGGCGCCGGGATATGGCCGTGGCCGTGCATCGATTCGCTCATGCACGGCGCGCCCGGCCTGACGCACTGGTTGACCGCGCGATCGAACAGCCCGCGCTCGACAGTGCCGAAATGCATCACCGGCACGCGCTCGCTCGGCTGTTCGAGCTTGAGATAGGTCGCGGTATCGAGCTTGCCGGCGGCCGCCTTGGTCGAGGCGACCCAGCGCGCGAACCCCGCCTCGTCGAGCGCGTGGGTGCGGAAATGCATCCCGGAGAAGCCGGCGCCCGAGTAATTGGCGGACATGCCGGCATAATTGCCGGGCTTGTTGAGCACGGCGTGGAGCTTGGTCTCCATCCCGGCCATCGTATAGATCATCCCGGCCATCGCAGGGACGTAGAAGGTGTTCATCACGTCTGACGAGGTGAGGCGGAAGCGCACCTGGCGATCGACCGGCACGACCAGCTCGTTGACCGTCGCGACGCCCTGCTCGGGGTAGATGAACAGCCATTTCCAGTCGAGCGACACCACCTCAACGTCGAGCGGCTTCTGATCGGCCGGCACCGGCTTGCCCGCGGCGATCCGCCCGACCTCGCGATAGGGATCGAGCGTGTGGGTCGCGACCCAGGTCAGCGCGCCGAGCGCGATGATGATCAACAGCGGCGCGGACCAGATCACCAGCTCGAGCGCGGTCGAGTGATCCCAGTCCGGCGCGTAATCGGTATCCTTGTTCGACGCGCGATAACGCCACGCGAAGATCACCGTCAGCGCCATCACCGGGATGATGATCAGCAGCATCAGCCCGGTCGACCACAGGATCAGATCGGCCTGCTGGCGCGCGACGTCTCCGGCGGGATTCATCACCACCATATCGCACCCGCCGAGCGCCGCGATCAGCGGCAACGTCGCGAGCGCCCGGCGCCACTTCCCGTTTCGAGTCTGAGGGTGCATGATGTGCATAATCATCGGGCGCTAGTCCTGTTTGTGCAGGTGCGAAATAGGACAATTTGTCCTATCCCCAGGCCGGGCGGGGCGGCCTAAGGGAGCGCGGTTTTCGTTCGAGAGTTGACGACAGATGGCCGAAGCAATTGCCCACCCCACCCCTGCCGCGCGCGACGCCGTTGCGACGGGCCATGTCCGTCCGGGCGAGATCGCAATCGGGGTGATCATCGGCCGCACCTCCGAATTCTTCGACTTCTTCGTCTACGCGATCGCCTCGGTGCTGGTGTTCCCGCAGCTGATCTTCCCGTTCGTCGACCGCGTGACCGGCACCTTATACTCTTTCGCGCTGTTTCCGCTCGCTTTCCTTGCCCGGCCGATCGGTTCGCAGATTTTCCTTGCGATCGACCGCCGCCACGGACGGGGAACGAAGCTGACCATCGCGCTGTTCCTGCTCGGCACCGCAACGGTGTCGGTGGGCTTCCTGCCCGGCTATAACGAGGTCGGCATCGCCTCGGCGGTGATCCTCGCCATCCTGCGCATCGGTCAGGGGATCGCGCTGGGCGGCGCGTGGGACGGGCTCGCCTCGCTCCTCGCGCTCAACGCGCCGGAAAAGCGCCGCGGGTGGTATGCGATGGTGCCGCAGCTCGGCGCGCCGCTCGGCCTCATCGTCGCGAGCGGGCTGTTCGCCTTCTTCATCGGCACCCTGGGCTTCGACGATTTCTTCAGCTGGGGCTGGCGCTACCCGTTCTTCGTCGCCTTCGCGATCAACGTCGTCGCGCTGTTCGCGCGGCTGCGCATCTCGGTCGCGCCGGAATATAACGAGCTGTTCAAGGCGCGCGAGCTGACCCCCTCGCCGGTCATCGCGACGGTCAAGGCGCAATGGCACAATATCATCATCGGCGCCTTCGCCCCGCTGGCGAGCTTCGCCCTGTTCCATATGGTGACGGTGTTCCCGCTTTCCTGGGTCGCCTTGTTCACGCATGAGAGCATCACCCGCTTCCTGATGATCGAGATCGTCGGCGCGGCGTTCGGCGTCGCGGCGATCGTCGTCTCGGGGCTGCTCGCCGACCGGATCGGGCGGCGCTCCTTGCTCGGCTATACCGCCGCGGCGATCGCGGCTTTCTCGGGGTTCGCGCCGCAATTGCTCGACGCGGGCGGCGCGGGCGAGGCGGTGTTCATGGTGACCGGGTTCATCCTGCTCGGGCTGTCGTTCGGCCAGTCCTCAGGCGCGGTGACCAACAATTTCCCCAAGCGCGCACGCTACACCGGCGCGGCGCTGACCTCGGACCTCGCCTGGCTGTTCGGCGCCGGCTTCGCCCCGCTCGCGGCGCTGGTGCTGGCGAAGAATTTCGGGCTGATCGCGGCCGGCGGCTATCTGCTGTCGGGCGCGCTCGGCACGCTGGCAGCGCTGGCACTCAATTCGGAACTCGCGCGCCGGCTGGATTGAGCTTTCCCAAGCCGTTCCCCCACCCGTCATCCCAGCGAAAGCTGGGATCTCGGGCGGCAGGGGCGACGCCTGTGGCGCGAGACCCCAGCTTTCGCTGGGTGACGAGCTAGGGGAGGCAGCGTAGGCCCCTTCCCCCCTGCCCCACCCGCTGCTATCGGCCCTCCCGACTCCGTCGCTTACGCCCGTCCGGGCGCGCTCGCGCGGGGGCCCGGCGCGTGCCGCGGCCACCGCCTCCCCGCCGCGCCCGACAGGCCCACCAAGGGGAAAGGACCCGCATGACCGCCATCGGCCACGATACGCTCGGCGCCCGCACCACGCTCACTGTGGACGGCAAGGCTTACGACTATTTCTCGCTCGCCAAGGCGGCGGAGAAATATGGCGACATCACCCGCCTGCCCTTCTCGATGAAGGTGCTGCTGGAGAACATGCTGCGCTTCGAGGACGGCGTGACCGTGACGCCCGAGGACGTGCAGGCGATCGTCGACTGGCAGAAGGAGCGCCGCTCCGACCGCGAGATCCAATATCGCCCGGCGCGCGTGCTGATGCAGGATTTCACCGGGGTTCCCTGCGTCGTCGACCTCGCCGCGATGCGCGACGCGATCACCAAGCTCGGCGGCGACGCGGCCAAGATCAACCCGCAGGTCCCCGTCCACCTCGTCATCGATCACTCGGTGATGGTCGACGAATTCGGCACCCCCAAGGCGTTCGGCGATAACGTCGATCTCGAATATGCCCGCAACGGCGAGCGTTACGAGTTCCTGAAGTGGGGCTCGAAGGCGCTCGACAATTTCCAGGTCGTTCCCCCGGGGACCGGCATCTGCCATCAGGTGAACCTCGAATATATCGGCCAGGCGGTGTGGTCGGCGGTCGAGACCGGCGAGAATGCCAAGACCGGCGCGACGATCGCCTATCCCGATACGCTGGTCGGCACCGACAGCCACACCACGATGATCAACGGCCTGGGCGTGCTCGGCTGGGGCGTCGGCGGGATCGAGGCCGAGGCGGCGATGCTCGGTCAGCCGGTTTCGATGCTCATCCCCGAGGTCGTCGGCTTCAAGCTGACCGGCGCGCTGCGCGAAGGCATCACCGCGACCGATCTGGTGCTGACCGTGACGCAGATGCTGCGCGCCAAGGGCGTGGTCGGCCGCTTTGTCGAATTCTACGGCCCGGGCCTCGCCTCGATGACGCTCGCCGATCGCGCGACGATCGCCAATATGGCGCCCGAATATGGCGCGACCTGCGGTTTCTTCCCGGTCGACGACCGCACGCTCGATTACATGCGCCTCACCGGGCGCCCCGAGGAGACGGTGGCGCTGACCGAGGCCTATGCCAAGGCGCAGGGCATGTGGCGCGACGCGATGTCGCCCGATCCGGTGTTCACCGACACGCTCGAGCTCGACATGTCGACCGTCGTGCCGTCGCTCGCCGGGCCGAAGCGCCCGCAGGACAAGGTGACGCTCGACACCGTCGACGACGTGTTCAACAGCGATCTCGCCAAGCTCTATAACAAGGCGCAGCCGGCGCGCGTCCCGGTCGAGGGCCGCGATCACGATATCGGCGACGGTGACGTGGTGATCGCCGCGATCACCTCGTGCACCAACACCTCCAACCCGTCGGTGCTGGTCGCCGCCGGGCTCGTCGCCCGCAAGGCGCGCGCCAAGGGGCTCAAGCCCAAGCCGTGGGTGAAGACCTCGCTCGCGCCCGGGTCGCAGGTGGTGACCGACTATCTCGACAAGTCGGGGCTCAGCGAGGATCTCGACGCGATCGGGTTCAACCTCGTCGGCTATGGCTGCACCACCTGCATCGGCAATTCGGGGCCGCTCGCGGCGCCGATCTCGGCGGCGATCAACGGCAACGATCTGGTCGCGGCGAGCGTCCTCTCGGGCAATCGCAACTTCGAGGGCCGCGTCAGCCCCGACGTGCGCGCCAACTTCCTCGCCTCCCCGCCGCTGGTCGTCGCTTATGCGCTCAAGGGCACGGTGACCGAGGATATGGTCTCGACCCCGATCGGCACCGCGTCGGACGGCAGCGACGTCTATCTCAAGGACATCTGGCCGACCAACGACGAGGTCAATTCGCTGATGACCGCGAACATCGACGATGCGATGTTCCGTTCGCGCTACGGCAACGTCTATGCCGGCGACGCCAAGTGGCGCGAGATCCAGGTCGAGGGCAGCGATACCTATAAGTGGCGCGCCGGCTCCACCTATGTCGCCAACCCGCCCTATTTCGACGGGATGGGGATGACGCCCAAGCCGGTGACCGACATCATCGAGGCCAAGCCGCTGGCGATCCTGGGCGATTCGATCACCACGGACCATATCTCCCCGGCCGGCTCGATCAAGGCGGACAGCCCGGCGGGCATCTATCTGCAGGAGCATCAGGTCGCCAAGGCGGACTTCAACAGCTATGGCGCGCGCCGCGGCAATCACGAAGTGATGATGCGCGGCACCTTCGCCAACATCCGCATTCGCAACGAGATGGTGCCGGGCGTCGAGGGCGGCATGTCCAAGTATGACGGCGAGGTGATGCCGATCTACGACGCGGCGATGCGCTACAAGGCGGACGGCACCTCGCTCGTGATCGTCGCGGGCAAGGAATATGGCACCGGCTCGTCGCGCGACTGGGCGGCAAAGGGCACCAATCTGCTCGGCGTGCGCGCGGTGATCGCGGAGAGCTTCGAGCGCATCCACCGCTCCAACCTTGTCGGGATGGGCGTGCTGCCGCTGCAATTCGCCGAGGGCGTCGATCGCAAGACGCTCAAGCTCGACGGGTCGGAGACCTTCACGATCCGCAACGTCGGCGGCCTGCGCCCGCGCCAGGACGTCGAGGTGACGCTCACCCGCGCGGACGGCAGCAGCGAGACCTTCGTCGCGCGCTGCCGCATCGATACCGTCAACGAGCTGGATTACTTCCTCAACGGGGGCATCCTGCAATACGTGCTGCGCAAGCTCGCCGCCTGAGCGGCGCGCGACCAGCCACCGTCGAGCAAGGGGCGCCGTGTGCGACACGGCGCCCTTTTTTGTAGCCGAAGTGATTGTAATTCCGCCGATCGGCCATCGAAACCGAATTGACGCCCTTCTCCAATTAACTGATTGTTAACCACATAAGGCGGGCGCAGATCCGTCCCACAATCAATCAGGGGAAGCATATGAAGACGTTGAAAAACGCATTGCTTGTCGTGTCGGCCGTATCGGGGATCGGCCTCGCCAGCACACCCGCGGCGGCCGTCAACATCATCCTCCGGCCCGATTCCACCTTCTCCAATTCACCCAATGGCGCCGCGGCACTCTTCGCCTTCCAGAAAGCCGCCAATTACTGGAACCAGACGCTCAGCGGCGCGAGCGGCATGCAGAATATCAACATCAACGTGTCGTTCGCCTCGCTCGCCCCGAATATCCTCGGATCGACCCGCAGCTACGCCTATGACGTGTCGGCCGCGTCGGTCTATCAGTCGCTCGCGGCGAACGCCGGCGGCGCGCTCGACGCCAGCGCGGTCAACAGCCTCGTCCCGCTCACGGCCGCGGGCGGCATCGGCTATCGCCGCGCGCCGGGGCTCGACGGCACGCTCACCGGGGGCGGGCTGAACATCACCACCGGCAGCGTGTTCGACAATAACGACAGCTACAACAACCGCTACCTCTACGCGAACGGCGCCAACCTGAAGGCGCTCGGCTATGACGTCGGCAATTCAGCGATCGACGCCAATATCACCTTCAGCTCGAACTTCGCGTTCGATTTCGATCCGACCGACGGCATCTCGGTCGGCACCGAGGATTTCACCGCGGTCGCGGTGCATGAGCTCGGCCACGCGCTGGGCTTCGTCAGCGGCTCGGATTATTACGATTATTACGGCGGCAAGGGCCCCGGCGCGGGCGAGACCGGGATCAACTGGGACAATGAATCGGTGCTGTCGGTGCTCGATCTGTTCCGCCGCTCGGCCAATGGCGGGGCGTCCGGGTTCGATCCGGCGACCGGCGAGCGCTACATCCAGCTCGATCCCAACCGCAACGCCTTGTTCACGGTCGACGGGGTCAATCCGTTCAACGGCGACGGCAGCTATTCGCAGTTCGCCACCGGGCGCTACAACGGCGATGGCGACCAGACCTCGCACTGGAAGGAAGGCACCGGCTATTACGACCAGAACAATTGCTTCATCCCCTCGCCGCAGCAGGTCGGCGTGATGGATCCGAGCTCGGGCTATTGCCAGCTCGGGATCGTCACCTCGAACGACCTCGCCGCGTTCGACGCGATCGGCTACAACCTCAAATTCGATATCCTCAAGAACAAGGGATATGAATTCAGCTCGGCCGACATCTTCCGTCTCGCCGGGCTGGCCGGGGTGCCGGAACCGTCGACCTGGGCGATGATGATCATGGGGTTCGGCTTCATCGGCGGCGCGCTGCGCGTTCGCGCGCGCCAGCCGAAGGTGCGCTTCGCCGGCTGACCCCGATTGCGAAACGACAGGCGCTCCGCCCCCACGCGGAGCGCTTTTTTTTTGGCGATGCGCCCAGCGCGCACCATTTGACCCCGATCAAATGGTTTTTCTGCGTTAACCCTATTCTCTCTCCGCCGAAGGAGGGGAAGAGCATATGGCGGCATTGCGGAGCAGCTTGTTTATCGCTTTGGCGATTTCGGGGACCGTTTTATCGGCCACGCCAGCCGGCGCGATCAAGATCATTTTGCGCCCGGACAGTAGTTTCACGACGACCGCGAACGGTGCGCGCGCGCTCTACTCAATTCGGAAAGCAGCGAATTACTGGAATACGATACTTTCCGGCAGCGATAATATGCAGAACATCAACATCGCCGTTTCATTCGAGAAACTGTCTTCCGGCTCAGCGGCCATCACTTATAACAACTACACCAGCGCATCGACACGGGCGGTTTATCAGGCGCTCGCGGCGAACGCAGCGACAGCGCTCGATGCCAGTGCGGTGGCGAGTCTGGTGCCATTAAGCGCCGCGGGGGGTCTGAACGTGATCCGACCCGTCGGAAGCGACGGAACCCTGAGCGGATCCGGGATGAAAAACCCGGTGGAGGGGGTGGTCGACAACAACAACTCGCTTAACAACACCTATCTCTACACCGGGACCGCCGGTTTGAAGGCGCTTGGCTTCGATATCGGAAACAATACGATCGACAGCACGATCAAATTCTCGTCAAGCTCTTTCACATTCGATTACGATCCATCCAACAACATATCGTATCGCTTGGATTTTACCGCGGTCGCGCTGCATGAGTTCGGCCATGCGCTCGGTTTCGAAAGCTCCACGGACCCTTATGATTCGATCGTGAGCCCCAATCCCGCGCTATTCGGTTACCAGGGCGAAAGTCTGGATGATTATCAGGTCACCAGGGTCTTCGATCTGTTCCGGCGCGATGCGATCTCGCCGGATCAGATCCAGCTTACGCCAGGCGAAGACGCCATCTTCAGCATCGATGGCGCCACCGTGTTCGAGGGCAACGGCTTTGCCGCTGAAACTCCAACCGGCACGTTCAACGGCGACGGCTATCAAGCGTCGCATTGGAAACTGCAGAGTTCCGGCTTCGGCTGCGCCGTCTCCAAACAAATCGGCGTGTTGGCCCCTGCGTCCGAATACTGCAAGATGGGCGCCGTTACCGCCAACGATCTCGCGGCATTCGACGCGATGGGCTATAATCTCGATTTCGATATTCTGCAGAACAGGGATTATTTGTTCACCACCGCCGACGTCTTTCGCCTCGATGGGCTGGCAGCCGTCCCGGAGCCGACGACCTGGGCGATGATGATCCTCGGCTTCGGCTTCATCGGCGGCGCGATGCGCGCCCGCACACGCGAGAGGAACGTGCGCTTCGCCGCCTGAGCGGCGCCGGACACCAAAAAATGCGGCCCGCCGTGCAAGGCGGGCCGCCCCCGATCAGGCCACGCCGGCGTTGGCGCGGCGGCGGCCGTAGAGGAAATAGAGCACCAGCCCGGCAACGTTCCACAGCAGGAAATATTCCTGCGTGCGATGCGGCAGGCTGAAGAACAGATAGATGCACCCCAGCACCCCGATCGTCCCCACCAGCGGCGCGAACGGGGTGCGGAAGGTGCGCGGGGCATCGGGCGCACGGCGGCGCATCACCAGCATGCACACGCACACCGCGACGAACGCCGCAAGCGTCCCGGCATTGGCGAGCGCAGCGATCGCGTCGAGCGGCATCACCCCGGCGATGATCGCGACCAGCACCGCGGTGAGCAAGGTGATGCGGACCGGCGAGCCACGCCGCGAGACCTTCGCCAGCGCCTCGGGCAGCAGCCCGTCGCGCGCCATCACGAAGAAGATGCGGCTCTGCCCGAACAGGAAGCCGAGCAGCACCGTCGGCAGCGCGACCACCGCGCTGACCGCGAGGAAGGTCGCGAACCCCGGGCGCCCGATCTCGCGCAGGATCAGCGCGAGCGGCTCGGGGCTGTCGGCGAAACGCGTGAACGACAAGGCGCCGACCGCGGCGACCGCGACGAGCATATAGATCGCGATGCATGCCATCATCGATCCGACGATGCCGATCGCCAGATCGCGCCCCGGATTGCGCGTCTCCTCCGCCGCGGTGGAGATCGCGTCGAAGCCGTAGAAGGCGAAGAAGATGATCGCCGCCGCCGCCATCACCCCGCGCTCGGCGCCGCTGTCGGTGACATGCTTGGCGAAGCCGAACGGCATGAACGGATCGAGGTTGGCGCCGTTGAAATGCGGCAGCGCGATCGCGACGAACACCGCCAGCGCGATCATCTTGATCACCACGAGGACGGCATTGAGCGTCGCGCTCTCGCGCGTGCCGGCCATCAGCAGCCCGGCGACCACCGCGATGATGAATACCGCAGGGACGTTCATCAGCCCGCCCAGCGCCGGTCCTTTGGTGAGCTCGGCCGGGAAGCCGAAGGGGGTCAGCAGCGGCGCGGCATAGCCCGACCAGCCGACCGCGACGGTCGAGACGACGAGCGAATATTCGAGGATCAGCGACCAGCCGATCACCCAGGCGATCACCTCGCCGAGCACCGCATAGCTATAGGTATAGGCGCTCCCCGAGGCGGGGATCATCGTCGCCATTTCGGCATAAGCGAGCGCGGCACAGGCGCAGATCGCGCCGGCGATGACGAACGACAGGATCACCGCCGGCCCGGCGCGATCCGCGCCGACCCCGATCAGCGTCAGGATGCCGGTGCCGACGATCGCGCCGACGCCAAGTGCGACGAGATGCGGCCACGACAAAGTCCGCGCCAGGGCGCGCTCCGGCGGTTGTTCGACGATCGTCTTGCGACGCAACAGGCTGGCCATTCACGCCCCCCTCAATGGCTTTGCTGGATGGTCAGGCCGTAACAGATGAGACGAGCGGTGCAAACCTCGCCCCCGTTCTGCTCGCGCTGCTGCTGGTTTCTCCTCGCTCTGGCGCGAACCGAGGGAAGAAGAATCCGCGCAACGGTTGCCAGCCCGCCGGCCGATGCTTACCGCCTGTCCGATGCAACCGCTTGACGAACAACAATCCACCGCGCGTGCCTGGTTCGAGCAACTCCGCGATCTGATCTGCGCCGAATTCGAGGCGATCGAGCGCGAGGCCGGGTCCGACGCGCGGTTCGATTATATCGCCTGGGATCGCACCGATCCGAGCGGCGCGCCGGGCGGCGGCGGGGTGCGCGGGGTGATGAAGGGCCGCGTGTTCGAGAAGGTCGGGGTCAACGTCTCGACCGTCGGCGGCGCGTTCGAGGGCGAATTCGGCAAGACGATCCACGGCGCCGCCGAGGACCCGCGCTTCTTCGCCACCGGGATCAGCCTCGTCGCGCATATGGCCAACCCGCACGTCCCCGCGGTGCATATGAACACGCGTTTCCTGGTGACCACCAAGCGCTGGTTCGGCGGCGGGGCGGATCTCAACCCGCCGCTGCCGGTGGCCGAGGATACCGAGGATTTCCACGCCACGCTGAAGGCCGCCTGCGATGCGCACGACCCGGTGCATTATCCGCGCTTCAAAGAATGGGCGGACGATTATTTCTATATCCCGCATCGCAAGGTGCATCGCGGGGTGGGCGGGATCTTCTACGATCATCTCGAGGGCGATTTCGCGACCAATTTCGCCTTCACCCAGGATGTCGGGCGCGCGTTTCTCGCGGTTTTCCCGCGTATCGTGCGGCGGCGGATGGGGCTGCCGTTCACCGAGGCGGAGCTGGCCGCGCAGCGCGAATGGCGCGGGCGCTATGCCGAATTCAACCTCGTCTACGATCGCGGCACATTGTTCGGGCTCAAGACCGGGGGCAATATCGACGCGATCCTGATGAGCCTGCCCCCGCTCGCGACCTGGAGCTGAGCCGCGCGATGGGCCTGACCCCGGTTCCCGACGACCAGCTCGCGACGATCGTCACCTCGCTGGTGATGACGCGGCGCCCGCCGCTCCGCCCCTCCGCGCCGAGCGCGCTGCGGCTGGTGCATTGGCTCGCGCCGGAGCCCGACAAATATCGCGCCCTGTTCCGCCGCGTCGGCGGGCCGTGGCTGTGGTATTCGCGGCTGGCGATGGACGATGCGCGGCTGAGCGAGATCATCCGCGCGCCCGCGGTGTCGGTCTTCGCGGTGGTCGATCGCGCGGGGATCGAGGTGGGGATGGTCGAGCTCGATCACGCGCATCCCGGCGTGTGCGAGCTTTCCTATTTCGGGCTGGTGCCCGAACTGGCCGGCAGGGGCCACGGGCGCTGGCTGATGAGCGAGGCGATGACCCGGGCGTGGCGCGCGGATGTGACCAAGGTGACGGTCAACACCTGCACGCTCGATCACCCGTCCGCGCTCAATTTCTATCGCGCGCAGGGCTTTGTCGCGGTCAAGCGGACGATCGAGACCTTTCCCGATCCGCGCGCGCTGGGGCTGTTGCCGGCGGACGCCGCGCCTCACATCCCGTTGCTGGCGAGCCGGCGATAGATCGCGATCCCGACCCCGAGGATCGCGATCTGATAGGCTGCCTCGGCCGCTGCCATCACCGCATCGGCCAGCGCGAGCACGATCGGATTCTCATGCCCCGCCGAGCGCAGGAAGCTGTCCGCCGGGCTCAGCGGCACGCGGATCAGATATTGCGCGAGGAAGATCAGTACCACCGCGCCGAGCACGCCCCACCATTCGCCGCGCGTCACCCGCCAGCTTCGCCCGACCGCGCGCGCCGCGCCGATCGGCGCCTCGACCACCAAAGCGGGGATCGTCGCGATCAGCCGCGCCTGCATGTAGAGGCCGGGCAGCACGAACAGCCAGAACCCCAATGAGATCGGGATCGCCATCAGCAGATAGGCGAGAAAGAACCGGCCGAAGCGCCGCGCCGCGGTGATCAGCGCGGTGCGCACATCGGGGCGCGCCGGGTGGATCAGCAGGATGGTGAGCGCCGCCATCCCATAGATGCCGACCAGATTGACCAGCAGATACCAGCCGGCATTGGCCTGCATCCAGCTATAGATCGCCTGCGCCCATGCCTGCATCGCGGCGCGATCGCCGGTCGATTGCGGCAGCGCGGGCGGCGGCGCGACGAGCAATTGCACCGCGAAATTGGGCAGGAACAGGAACGGCGCCGCGACGCGCAGCACCAGATCGCCCTCGCGGCGCAGGATCGTCCATGCGTCGGCGAGGACGCGACCAAGAGTGAGTTTCATGCCCGGTCGAGCTGTTCGCGCGCGGCGCCGTAGAATTGGGCGCTGAATACCGCCTGCACCACGCTGAAACCCGCGGTGAGCACGCTGGTCGCGAGCGCGACGAGCAGGAACGCGCCGGTCCGGCCGAACACGATCTGCCCGACGCTGCCGAACACCCAGGTCACCGCGGTGAGCAGGACGACCGCGACGATGGCATAAAGAAGCATCACCCCGAGCAGCTTCAACGTGCTGCCGCGCGTCAGCGCAAAGGCGCGGGCAAAGGCGCCGAGCCCGCGCCGCTCATTGGTGACCACCGCAAACAGCGGGACGAGCCGCGCGCTGACCCACAAGGCGGCGATCGCAAGGATCAGGAAGCCGATCATCGCGCTGCCGGCGCGCGACGGATCGATCACCGGCGGCGCGCCCTGCTGCAGCTTCGCCATGTCGACATTGCCCGCGAGCAGCCAGGTCATCGGCACCGCGACGACGATGACCGTCACCAGCATCGCCACCAGCAGCACCCCGATCCCCGCGGGCAAGCGCCGGCGCGCGATCGCGATCGCCTGATGCCGGTCGACCGCGGGGTCGCTGGCCATCGCGGTCATCGCCAGCACGCCCCAGATGGCGAGCACCAGCACCGCCAGCCCGACCAGCGCGGCAAGCACGCGCAGGCCACCCCCCGCCCCGCCGCTCGCCGCGACGAAGCGCAGGATCGTCTGCAGCAACGAGGGCAGGAACAGGAACAGCCCGGCGAGCCATGCTAATAGGCCGGCGCGGCCAGCGATCACTTCGCACGTTCGATCCCAAACCGTGCCGATCCGTATCATCATGCGCCACCTGTAACCCATTGCCCCCGCGCTTGCCAATCGAGCGTCGCGGTCGCATCTGGGCGCGCGTGGACCAAGCAGCCAACCCATCAGCCGCGATCGAATGGCGCGTATCGCCCGGGCTTACCGATTATACCGCCGCGCTGGCCGAGATGGAGGCGCGCGCCGCCGCGATCGCCGCGGGAGAGACGGCCGAGCTGATCTGGCTGGTCGAGCATCCCCCGGTCTATACCGCGGGCACCAGCGCGGATCCCGCCGAGCTGATCGACCCCCGTTTCCCGGTGGTCAGCGCCCGGCGCGGCGGGCGTTACACCTATCACGGGCCGGGGCAGCGCGTCGGCTATCTGATGCTCGATCTCACGCGGCGCGGGCGCGACGTGCGGCATTTCGTCCATTCGGTCGAAGGCTGGGTGATCGATGCGCTGGCCGAGCTGGGGATCGAAAGCTTCCGCGCGCCGGGGCGGATCGGCATCTGGACGATCGATCGCGCGGGGCACGAGGCGAAGATCGGCGCGATCGGGGTGCGCGTGCGGCGTTGGGTGACCTTTCACGGCTTTTCGGTGAACCTCTCGCCGAACCTCGCCGATTTCGGCGGGATCGTGCCGTGCGGGATCGCCGAATATCCCGTCACCAGCGCGGAAATGCTTGGCGCACCACATAATCTTGCAACCTTTGACGCGGCTTTGGCGTTGACGCGGGACCGATTTCTCGAAAGGCTTTCTTGTGCTCGTGAAAACGAGACTTGAGAGCGCGGCCAGATGCGACTAATGTCCCCCTCGATTTGGGGATTAATGGCCAAGCTGCCGTCCAAATCTACTGTCTAGGGAGCTTTCAATGCGTGCTATTTCCAAGATCCTGACCGGTACGGCCATTGCGGCGGCGGCTCTGGCCGTCTCGGCCTGTGGCTCGAAGACCGAGACCAGCACCGAGAACACCACGATTACCGACATGAACGCCACCGAGGGCATGGACACCACCAGCGACAACATGACCGCGGTCGACAGCTCCATGAACGCTGGCGCGATGGCGAACGACGCGGGTGCGGCCGATGCCAATGCGGCTGCGCCGGGCAACGCCCACTGATAGGCCGCAAGGCAATCAGGAAAAGAAAGGGGCCGTCCGGGCGACCGGGCGGCCCTTCTCATTGGCGGGGACGGGCCATGACACGCCGGGCAAGCGCAATGCGACGGATCGAGTCAACGTTGTGACGAATCGGGGTTGGGTTGGCGGCCCAATCGGCCTAGAATCCCGCGCGTAGCGTGGGAGGACCTGGAATGTCGTTGGGGCGGATCATCGGAGCGGGAGCAGCCGCGGGGGCTCTCTTGATGGCCGGGCCTGCCGCCGCGCAATTCTTCATGCAGGCCAAGGACGTCTCCGGCCAGCCGGTAACCGGCACCGAAACCGGGCTCGGCCCGTCGCTGCCGGGGGCCACCCCGGAGGAGGCGAAAGCCGCGATCATATGGAACGTGCGTGCCGCGCTGAACGTCGCCGCGCTGCAATGCCAGTTCGAGCCGACCCTGCTGGCGGTGAGCAATTACAATGCGATGCTCGTCGATCATAAGGTCGAGCTGAAACGTTCTTGGGACGTGCTCGGCAAATATTTCGCGCGCAACAACAAGACGCCCAAGGCCGCGCAGAACGCGCTCGACCAGTTCGGCACCAAGACCTATTCGAGCTTCACCACGGTTGCCGCACAATATAATTTCTGCCTCGCCGCCAATGACGTCGGCCGCGATATCGTTTTCGCGCCGCGCGGCGGCTTCGGCACGGTCGCGCTCCAGCGGATCCGCGAATTGCGCAACAGCCTGACGCCGTGGGGCGAGCAGCGCTTCCCGCGCTTCGTCTGGCCGCAGACGACGCTGCCGCGGCTCGATCCGATCTGCTGGAAGAACGGCGAGTGGCAGGTCAAGAAGTGCGGCGCGCAGAATTTCCCGCCCGCGGGCACGGGTATCGCGCAGCGCTGAGACGAAGCGCTCGATCGGAATTACTATCCCCTGCCGCCCCGGCGCAGGCCGGGGTCCGGTTACGACCGGCCCGACACTGGCCCCCGGCCTGCGCCGGGGTGGACGGTTTGGGAAGGTTCGGGTTTCGCCCCTCAATGCGTCTTAACGCAACCCCAGCATCTTGTGCGTCTGGAGCGTCAGCCGCCAGCGCGGCCGCTGCATCACGAAGGCGATCGCCGCCGCGCGGTTCGCCTCGGCGTGCGGATCGTCGAGCGGCTGGACGAGCAGGTGCGCGAAATCCCAGCGCTCCATAGCATCGACATCGCTGCCCGGCTGCGGCCAGACGAGTTTGAGCTCGTCGCCCGAGCGTTGCACCGTCTCGCTGCCGGCCTTGGGGCTGATGCACACCCAGTCGATCGCGGGGTGGACCGGCAGGGTGCCGTTGCTCTCGATCGCGATCGCGAAGCCCGCCGCGTGGAGCGCATCGACCAAAGCGTCGTCGACCTGCAGCATCGGCTCGCCCCCGGTCAGCACCGCGAAGCGCTCGGCGGTATCGCCGTCCCACATCGCCGCCGCCGCTGCCGCCAGCGCTGCCGCATCGGCGAAGCGCGCGCCGCCCGCGCCGTCCATCCCGATGAAATCGGTATCGCAGAAACGGCAGATCGCGGTCGCGCGATCCTCCTCGCGGCCCGACCACAGGTTGCAGCCGGCGAAGCGCACGAACACCGCGCGGCGCCCGGCCTGCACGCCCTCGCCCTGGAGGGTCAGGAACATTTCCTTGACCGCGTAGCTCATGTCACGGCGCCGGCGGGGTGACCGCATAAGCGGTCGGATCGGGCACACCGGCATCCTCGAACCCCTTGTGGCGCAGCCGGCAGCTATCGCACAGCCCGCAATGCAGCCCGCCGGGCGCGGGATCGTAACATGACCAGCTCACCCCCATCTCGATGCCGAGCCGCGCGCCTTCGCGCACGATATCGGCCTTGGTCATCATCTGCAGCGGCGCGCGGATGCGGAACGGCGTGCCCTCGACCCCCGCCTTGGTGGCGAGCTCGGCAAGCGTCTCGAACCCGGCGATGAATTCGGGCCGGCAATCGGGATAGCCCGAATAATCGAGTGCATTGACCCCGACATAGATGTCGCGCGCGCCGCTCGCCTCGGCCCAGCCGAGCGCGAGGCTGAGGAAGATCGTGTTGCGCGCGGGGACATAGGTGATCGGAATCCCCTCCCCCACGCCGTCCTTCGGCACGTCGATATCGTCGGTCAGCGCCGAGCCGCCGAACGCGCGCAGATCGAGCGGGAGCACGACATGCCGTTCCGCCCCCAGCATCTTCGCGACGCGCCGCGCCGCGGCGAGCTCGACCTGGTGCCGCTGATTATAGTCGACCGACAGCGCGAGCACGCGAAAACCGGCCTCGCGCGCCAAAGCGGCGGAAACCAGTGAATCGAGGCCGCCCGAAACCAGGACGACCGCCAGCGGGGATTGGCTTGTCATAAGAAAACGTCAGCTAGGGTCTCGCCGCGCGTCGCGCAAGAAAAAGGGCCGCCCGAAGGCGACCCGAAGGATTCACGGCCGTCGCCGGCCGGATCAGGGAGAGAACGTGCTCCACGTAAAAAAGCACCACTCCCGTCTAGCCGATAAGACTTAACAGCTTCCTAACGCACTCACCGGGATCAACATTTTCCGGCGAGCCGCCCCTCGTAATCGAGATCGAACGGCGCGCCCTTCACCAGCCCCTGCGTCTGGAGGCGGATCAGGTTGCGATCCTCGACCTTGATCGTCGTCCGGCCATAGCCGGCGCCGGGGCATTGATATTGCACCGTCACCTTATTGGGCGCGTTCTCGATCACATATTGCGGGCATTGCGCCGGGCCATGCATCAGCTGGAGCAATTGCCGCGGATCGCGCACGCAAATCTCCCGCGCGGCGGCACCGCGGTGGCCGATCTCGTGCAAACCCCAATTGCCGCGCTCGACATTGCCGAGCGCCGCCATGCGCACATTCTGCGCCAGCGCGCCCGCGCTGAGCGCAACCACCAGCAGTGCCGCCGGACGAAGAAAGCCGAATCTTTTCACGAGCGAAACATATCAACGATTCACCGCAATCCAAGACCGCCTGACCGCTAGGCGGCCAGGGAATCGAGCCGAACCGGGAAAATTTTCGAACAAAATTTGCAATCGACCGCGATCACGCCCTTTTCATCGGCCATCTCGCGCTGCTCCTCGGCCGGGAATTTCGCGATCACCGACAGGATATGCTCCGGGTTGCAGCGACAACCGCGCGTCAACGGGATTGCCGCGAGCACGCGCACCTCGGCTTCCTCGTTGAACAGCCGCCACACGAGATTTTCGAGCGGCAGCGTCGGATCGGCGAGTTCGTCCGCCCCCATCGTCGCGCCGAGCGCGGCGACATGCTCCCATTCGGGATGATCGAGCCGGACATGCAGCCGCTCGCGCCCCTCCTCGCCCTCGGGCAGATACTGGAGGAACAGCCCACCCGCGACGATGCGGCCGCCCACGCGCTGCACCCCGACGCGCAACAGGCTGGGGATCTGCTCCGAGCGGACGAAATAATTCTCCGCCGCCTCGGTCAGCGTCGCGCCGTCAAGCGGAACGATGCCCTGATAGCGCTCGCCGGTGGTCGCCATGTCGAAGGTGATCGCGAGATAGCCCTGCCCGAACAACGCGAACAAGGTCGGCTCGGCCGGCGCGGCGGCAAGCTGGTCGGCGTCGTAATCGACATAGCCGCGCAATTCCCCCGCGCGATAATCGACCACGAGCAGCCGCACGACGCCATTGTCGGTCTGCGCCTGGAGCGTGAGCTGGCCGGCATCGTCCTTGAGCGTCGAGCCGATCAGCGCGCCCAGTGCCAAAGCCTCGGCCAGCAGCGCCTCGATCGCGCGGGGATAAGCATGCGCGGACAGGATATCGGTCGCCACCTGCCCCAGCCGCACGACACGCCCACGCGCGCTGCGCCCCGGAATCGCGAAACCGAGCGCGCGATCGACATGGATATGGTTAGCGTCAGCCATCAAGAATCAGCCCTCATCCCGGCACCGGCCGGGACGAAGCGCCGGCGAACCGGGCTTAAATGGGGATTATCGGTTGGCGATCAACCGATCTGTCCGAAGCACCAGCGGAGCACCGCCTTCTGCGCGTGGAGCCGGTTTTCCGCCTCTTCCCAGATCAGCGACTGCGGCCCGTCGATCACCTCGGCGGTCACTTCCTCACCGCGATGCGCGGGGAGGCAGTGGAGGAACACCGCATCGGGTTTGGCCTGCGCCATCAGCGCCGCATCGACCTGATAGGGCATCATCGCCTTGAGCTTGGTTTCGGCATGCGCCTGCCCCATCGAGATCCAGGTATCGGTGACGATCACGTCGGCCCCCGCCGCCGCCTCGCGCGGATCGGCGACGATGCGCGCGCGGCCCTTGCCCAGCGCGACATCGGCGTCGCTCGGCATGAAGCCCTGCGGGCAGGCCGCGACCACGTCGAAATGGAGCAGCCCGGCCGCCTCCATGATCGAGGCGAGCACATTGTTGCCGTCGCCCAGCCACGCCACCTTGAGCCCGGGCAGCGCCTTGCCGTGTTCGAGGATCGCCTGGAGGTCGGCGACGATCTGGCACGGGTGCGAGGCATCGGTGAGCCCGTTGATCACCGGCACGCTGGCGTGCGCCGCCATTTCCTCGATCTTGGCATGATCGTCAGTGCGGATCATGATCGCGTCGACATAACCCGACAGCACCCGCGCGGTATCGGCGATCGTCTCGCCGCGCCCGATCTGCATCGTCCCCGCATCGGCGACGATCGAGGTGCCGCCGAGCTGGCGGATCGCCATGTCGAAGCTGAAGCGGGTGCGCGTCGAATTCTTTTCGAACACCATCGCCAGCACGCGGCCGGCGAGCGGCGCATCGGCGTCGGGCGCGCCCTTGGGCAGTCCCACGCGCGCCGCCTTGCGGTCGATCGCATCGGCCAGCATCGCGGCGACGCCGTCCGCACCCGCGTCGGACAGATTCAGGAAATGACGGATGGTCATGATATCTCCCCCGAGAAGCCGCCCGGCATGCCGGGCGTCACCTCAATCGTCGGCCGCCGGGACGTAGACCCGCGCCGCTTCGCTCAGCCGCTCGATACATTCGGCGACATGGCTGTCGTCGATGTTGAGCGGCGGCAGGATGCGGACGACATTGTTGCCCGCCGCGACCAGCAGCAGCCCATGATTGTCGCGCGCATGCGCGACGAAGCGGCGACTGTCGCTCTTGAGCCTGAGCCCGAGCATCAGCCCGTGGCCCTGCACCCCGGCGAAGAGATGATCATGGTTGGGGATCATCTGTTCGAGCGCCTGGCGCAACCGGTTGCCCATCTTCTCGACATTGGCGAGGAAGCCTTCTTCGAGGATCACGTCGAGCACCGCTTCGCCCGCCGCCATCGCCAGCGGGTTGCCGCCATAGGTCGAGCCGTGGGTGCCGATCACCATCCCCTTGGCGGCCTCCTCGGTCGCGAGGCACGCGCCGAGCGGGAAGCCGCCGCCGATCCCCTTGGCCACCGCCATGATATCGGGGGTGATGCCGTAAAGCTCATGCGCGAACAATTTGCCGGTGCGGCCATAGCCCGCCTGCACCTCGTCGAGCACCAGCAGCAGGCCGTGCTCGTCGCACGCCTTGCGCAGCCCCTGGAGGAATTCCTGCGTCGCCGGGCGGATGCCGCCCTCGCCCTGGATCGGCTCGACCAGGAAACCGGCGGTATTGTCGTCGATCAGCGCCAGCGCGCCGGCGAGATCGTTGAACTGGGCATATTTAAAGCCCGGCAACAGCGGCTCGAACCCGTCGCGCATCTTGGGCTGGTTGGTCGCGGAGATCGTCCCGAGCGTCCGGCCGTGGAAGGCGGTATCGAACGCGATCAGGTCATGCCGCTGGGGGTTGCCGTTGGCGAAATGATAGCGCCGCGCGGTCTTGATCGCGCATTCCACCGCCTCGGCGCCCGAATTGGTGAAGAACACCGTATCGGCGAAGGTCGCATCGACCAGCCGCTGCGCAAAATGCTCGCCCTGCGGGCTGCCGTAGAGATTGCTGACATGCATCAGCGTCGCCGCCTGATCGGCGATCGCCTTGACCAGCTTCGGGTGGCCGTGGCCGAGGCAATTGACCGCGATGCCGCTGGCGAAATCGAGATATTTCTCGCCGCGCTCGCCGAACAGATACGCCCCCTCGCCTCGCACCGGCCGCACCCCCGACCGGGGATAAACGGGCATCAGGGCGGTGATGGTCACGGGGCATCTCCTGCAAAAAGAGCAAGGGCGACCCCGGAAAGGGGTCGCCCGGAAGCCGCTAATACCGGGGGGAGCGCGGGAGCGTCAACATCCCGCCTTTCGGCCCGCACAACCACCCCGGCGAAGGCCGGGGTCCAGTTACGACCGGTTCGATGCTGGACCCCGGCCTGCGCCGGGGTGGAAGGGATTTACGGCTGTCTGCTCGATCCCTCTTCTCTTCCGTCATTCCCGCGCAGGCGGGAATCCATTCGCGCAGGTCGTCGAAAGAATCGCACCGCCAGCAAGAATGGATTCCCGCCTGCGCGGGAATGACGGAGGCATCACGCGTCGATCGTTTCCTCGTCGATCCGCGCAGCATTTTCCTGGATGAAGGCGAAGCGGTGCGCCGGGTTGGTGCCCATCAGCCGGTCGACCAGGTCCTTCACGCCGGCGCGCTCCTCATATTCCTGCGGCAGGGTGATGCGGATCAGGCTGCGCGTCGCGCTGTCCATCGTCGTTTCGCGGAGCTGACCCGGGTTCATCTCGCCCAGCCCCTTGAAGCGCGCGACCTCGACCTTCTTGCCCTTGAACGGCCCCGCCTCGATCTCGGCGCGGTGCGCATCGTCGCGCGCGTAGAGCGACTTGCTCCCCGCGGTCAGGCGGTAGAGCGGCGGCTGCGCGAGATAGAGGTGCCCGCGGCGCACGATATCGGGCATCTCCTGGAAGAAGAAGGTCATCAGCAGCGTCGCGATATGCGCGCCGTCGACATCGGCGTCGGTCATGATGATGACGCGCTCGTAGCGCAGGTTGTCCGCCAGACAATCCTTGCGCGTGCCGCAGCCCAATGCCTGGATCAGATCGGCGATTTCCTGATTGGCGAGGATCTTGGCCGAGGTCGCCGAGGCGACGTTGAGGATCTTGCCGCGGATCGGCAGGATCGCCTGCGTCTTGCGGTCGCGCGCCTGCTTGGCCGAGCCGCCGGCCGAATCGCCCTCGACGATGAACAGCTCGGTCCCCTCGGGGCTGTCGGCGGCGCAATCGGTGAGCTTGCCGGGGAGGCGCAGCTTGCGCCCCGAGGTGGCGGTCTTGCGCTTGACCTCGCGCTCCTGCTTGCGGCGCAGGCGATCGTCCATCCGCTCGAGCACATAGCCGAGCAGCGCCTTGCCGCGGTCCATATTGTCGCTGAGGAAATGATCGAAATGGTCGCGCGCGGCCTTTTCGACCAGCCCCGCCGCCTCGGGCGAGGTCAGCCGGTCCTTGGTCTGCGACTGGAATTGCGGATCGCGGATGAACACCGAGAGCATCAGTTCCGATCCGACCATCACGTCGTCGGCGTTCAAATCCTTGGCGCGCTTGTTGCCGACCAGCTCGCCGAACGCGCGAAGCCCGCGCACCAGCGCCTGCCGCAGCCCCTGTTCGTGGGTGCCGCCGTCCGGCGTCGGGATCGTGTTGCAATACCAGCTATAGCTGCCGTCGGACCACAAGGGCCACGCCACCGCCCATTCGAGCCGCCCCTGCCCGTCGGGAAATTCCTGCGTCCCCGCGAAGAAATCCGCGGTCGCGCATTCGCGCCCGCCGAGCTGTTCGCGCAGATGATCGGCGAGCCCGCCGGGGAATTGGAACACCGCCTCGGCCGGGGTGTCGTCGGTGATCAGCTCGGGGGCACATTTCCAGCGGATCTCGACGCCCGCGAACAGATAGGCCTTGGAGCGCGCGAGCCGATAGAGCCGCGCCGGTTTGAAATGCAGCTCGCTCCCGAAAATCTCCTCGTCGGGGGTGAAGGAGACCGAGGTGCCGCGCCGGTTGGGCGCCGCGCCGACCGTCTCCAGCGGGGTCAGCGTCTGCCCGCGCGAGAAGCTCTGGCGGTAGAGCTGGCGGTCGCGCGCCACCTCGACCACCGTGTCCGACGACAAGGCGTTGACCACCGACACGCCGACGCCGTGCAACCCGCCCGACGTGGCATAGGCCTTGCCGGTGAACTTGCCCCCCGAGTGGAGCATCGAGAGGATCACCTCGAGCGCGCTCTTGCCGGGGAATTTGGGGTGCGGATCGACCGGCATCCCGCGTCCGTTGTCGACGATCGTCAGCCGGTTGCCGACCGCCAGCGTCACCTCGATCCGCGTCGCATGGCCCGCAACCGCCTCATCCATCGCATTGTCGAGCACTTCGGCCGCGAGGTGGTGCAGCGCGCGCTCGTCGGTGCCGCCGATATACATGCCGGGGCGCCGCCGCACCGGCTCCAGCCCTTCGAGCACCTCGATCGACGAGGCGTCGTAGCTGTTGGCGGTAGCGGAAGAGGGGGAAGCGAACAGATCGTCGGACATGGAACGGCTATATCGGGGCGCGCGGCGACAGCAAACCCCGGCGCCCGCGCGATCTACGCTCTTCCATCACATCGTCATGCCGGGCTCGACCCGGCATGACGAAAAGAGAGGGTTACCCCACCAGCACCGCCGCGCCGCAGCGCATCCCGGTGACGCGCAGATCGGCCTGGCCGATCCCCACCCCCAATGTGCCGGTGACGGTCATCAGCAACGTATCGAGCGCGGGCGAGACGAGCTGCAGCGCCGAGGTCACCGGCTGGAGCAGCGGCGAGACCGGCACCCGCAGGCCGCCGAGCACCACCGCCAGATTAGCCTGCTGGACCAGCGAGGTGGCGAGCCCGTTGACCGGCACCGTCTGGCTGATCGTCTGGCTCTGCCCGGCCTGGATCGCGGGCAGGCCGAAGGTCAGCTGCTGCCACGGTTCGCTTGCCCCGGTCGAGATGTTGCTGCTGCCGACCACGTCGACCAGCAAGGCGTGGACCAGCGTGGTTTCCGTCGGGTTGATCGGCGTGGAAAAATCGTTGAGCGCCGAGGTGTTGATGTTGCCGATCGCGGCGCGCACCGCATCGGTCCGGGCGTCGAGCGTCGTGCTCGGCGTCGTCCCGCCGGCGCAGTTGATCGCGTTGAGCCGCCCCTCCGCGCCGGCGAGCTCGACGAACAGCGGCAGGTTGATCGAGACCAGCCCGCCCAACCCGGAGATCAGCGTCGGCGCGAGCTGGGCCTGGACGAACAGCCGCGTCTGCGCGGTATGGAGGATCGGCGTGCCTGCGGCGGTGATCGTGATCCACGGCGATTGCGCCTGCCGCTGGCCCACCGCCAGAAACACCTTGGTCGAGGCGAGCCCCGGCACGCTCGCGCCCAGATCGAGCGCCACCTGTCGCTGCTGCGACGCGAGCTGGAGCACCGCGGTGGCCATCGCCAGCGCATTGACCTTGGCGAGCCCGGTCCCGCCCTCGCTCTGCGTCGCGAACGGCCCGGCATCGATCAGCGCGGACAAGGTGAGCGATTGCCCGCCGCTGACGTTGAGCAGATTCTTGATCGCGGTCGCCGCCGCCGGCTGGCCGTCCGCCGACAGCGCGGAGGCGATCGCGTTGAGCACCTGCGGCGTCGAGACATTGCTGTTGAGCACGTCGCCGAACGTCAGCGCCTTCAGCCCGGCGGAGGTGCGCAGCAGCGGCAGGAAGCGCAACAGATCGACATCGGCGCCGACCAGCGACTGATAATCCATCACCGACAGCGAGACATTGCTGCCGGTCAGCGCGGAGAGATACGAATTGAGCAGCCCGCCGTTGAGGCTCGCCAGCCGCGACCCGATCGAGAAGGCCGCATAACGCTGTTGCGCCGCGGTCGCCTGGCGCGAGATGACGATATTGGTCTTGCCGAAAATCCGCGCGAAGAAGGTCGGCGAGGTCGATTGCAGCACGACCCGCATGGCGTTGCCGCTGCCGTTGCTCAACGGGGTGAAGCGCGACGCGGCCGCGATCGACGCGTCCTGTACGTAATTGCCGGGAATGACCTGCGCTGTCACCGATCGCGGAAAGCCGGCGGCGGTGACCGCCGCCTGCGCCGTCACCTGCGCCTTGGTCGGATCGCCCGACGCCGCGGCGAGCGCGGCGGCATCCGCCACCCCTTGCAGCCGCCGGGTATCGAGCTGCACCGCGCCGAGATCGACCGCGAAAGCGGCCATCCCGATCACCACCGGCAGCGCCGCCGCGACCAATATCCCGGCGCCCGCGCGGCGATCGCGGAGCAAACGGAGGGGATGCGGCCACATCACAGGACACCGCCCTGCTGGATCACCGCGCTGCGAACGATCGTCGGATCGGGCATCGGCAGCAAATTGAGCCGGTACAGGCCGATCCGGCTGGCATCGACTCGCACCTGCACCGTCACCGACGGCAGCGACTCGCTCACCGACAGCGTCGCGCTGGCGACCTCCGGCAGATTGGGAAGCTCGCGCGTCAGCGCGGCCTGGGCGAGCGATTGACGCTCGGCGCTGCTCATCCCGGCGACCGTCGCCCGCGCGGCGTCATTCGCGATCTGCTGCGCGCTATGCGCAAGCAGGAAATACTGGCCGTAGCCGAGTATCCCCAGCAGGATCATCATCAAGAGCGGTGCGATCAGCGCGAATTCAACCAGGCTCGCGCCGCGCGAATCGTTGGGAAAAAACCGAACGACATGACGTGCCATGAGAACCCCCCCTCATGAGAGAGGAAGGTCCCATTTCCCTATTAACATTGACTTAAATACGCAGCGACAATGGCTCGAATGGCGATGCGCCCATTTCCCTTAACTCCCCTCCCTGGTGAAAGGAGGGCTGGGGGTGGGTGGGTATGAGGCGCGCGCAACGGTAGCCTCGCGGGCCAACCCACCCCCGACCTCTCCCTTGTTCAAGGGAGGGGAGAAGAACTAGCGACTGCCTGTCAGCGCATCCGCGGGCCGCCGAACGGCAGCGGCGGGGCGCGACGGTCACGACGCGGCAATTGCGCCTGATAGGCGTGGCCGCAATGCTCGACGCAATAAGGGAAACCGGGGTTCACCTTGTCGCCGCAGAAGTGGAAATCGGGCTCACCGGGGTGGCCGAGCGGCCATTTGCAGACCTTGTCGTTGAGATCGAGCAGGCTGGTCTTGCCGGCGATCTCGGGCGAGGGCTTGGCGGGGACGAGTCGGCGCGGCGGCGCGGGGGCGATCGGCGGCTGCTGCTCGCCCGGCGCCTGACGCACGAAACCGCCCGGCCCGACCGAGCGCAGCACCGGCTGCTGGTCCGACGGCGTGCGCGGCGACAGATCGGTGGTGATCGTGATCGGCTTGGGCTCCGACGCGCGCGGTGCCGCGGGCGCCGCCGCAACAGGGGCGGCCGGCGGCGCCGGCGGTGCCACGACCGGCGCGGGCGCAGCGGCGACCGGCGGCGACGGCGCA
>NZ_JANFAU010000022.1 GCF_026130605.1 Sphingomonas lycopersici
GTCGGAGCCCCCCCCCCCGCCGCGCGCCCCCCCCCCACGCCGGCCGAGCGCGATCCAGTTGGTCCCCGGCAGGATCGCGCCGAACACGTTGAGGCTGGCGCGGAACGGCGCGGGATCGGGCGGCGTGTCGACGCCATCGATTGCGCCGCGCACCGGCTCGTGCAGCCGCCACATCAGCGCGGCGATGACGAAGCCCGGCGCGGCGGCGACGAGAAAGGCGAACTGCCAGCCGGCGAGGCCGAGCGGCGGACGGCCGCCGGCGTGATGCCCGTTCCACCAGTCCGCCGCGCCGCCGCCGATCATCAGCGACCCGCCAAGCCCGAGCGCGATCGCCGCCGCCAGCACCGCCATCACCATTCCGCGCCGGTGGCGCGGGAAATAATCGTAGATGAGGCTGGTGCCCGCGGGCTGCGACGCGGCCTCGCCGATGCCGACCCCGAGCCGGCTCAATGCGAGCAACGCAAAGCCGTTGGCGAACGCCGCAAAGCCGGTCGCAACCGACCAGAAGAAGATCGTGATCGCCAAGAGGCGCGTGCGCAGCCAGCCGTCCGCCAGCCGCCCCAGGGGGAGCGAGAACAAGGCGTAGAACAATGCGAAGACCGTGCCGTAGAGCAACCCCATCTCGGCGTCGCCGATATGGAGATCGCGTTTGATCGCGGGGGCGAGGATCGCGAGGATGTTGCGATCGAGCAGGCTGACCAATTGCGTCGCGGCGACCAGCGCCAGCGCATAGCCCGCGCCGGGCAGCGCCTTGGCCCTCGCCGCGTCGGTCATAGCCGGAACACGCGCTCGGCGTTGGTCTGCATCAGCTTGCGCTTGGTGCCGTCGGGGATGTCGAGCAGATCGTGCGCGCGCACCTCGTCGGGGACATATTGATAGGGATAGTCCATCGCATACATCACGCGATCTTCCCCCATCACCTCGAGCATCAGCCGGATCGCGGGCGGGAAGGGCAGCCCGCTCGTCGTGGCGAGCACATTCTCGCGCAGGCAGGTGACGACATCCTTCTTGAGCGGCTTCAGCCGTTCGTAGCGGTTCGATCGCACCCCGGCCTTGTGCATGAAATCGATGCGGTAGAGCCAATAAGGAATCGCCTCGCCGCCGTGGCCGACCGCGATCTGGAGATCGGGGTAGCGATCGAAGATACCGGTGGTGATGAGCCGCAGCAGATGCATCCCGGTTTCGACCCCGAAGCCGAAGATCGCGCCGTCGAGCCCGGCCTCCACCAGCCCGCCGATCATCGCGTCGGGCAGGGTCTGGGGGTGGATATAGAGCGGCTGGCCGGTGTCGGCGAGCGCGCGGAAGATCGGATCGAATTGCGGTTCGTCGAGATAATGGCCGTGGGTGTGGCTGTTGACCATCACCCCGCGGAAGCCGAGGTCGCGCGCGCCGCGGCGGATCTCGGCTGCCGACCATTCGGGATCCTGCGGCGCGATCGAGGTCATGCCGACGAAGCGGGTGGGGTGGGCCGCGCAACGCTCGGCGAGATAGTCGTTGGCGCGTGTGACCATCGCCTTCGCCTCGTCCGCGTCGAAGAGCGGCTGGACACCCGGCGAGGTGAGCGAGAGGATCGCGACGTCGATCCCGGTGGCGTCCATATCGGCGATCCGCCGCTCGTCCAGATCGAGCAGCCGCTCGATGATCTGCATCGCGCGCTCCGACGGCGATTGCGCGTAGAAGCCCCAGAGCGAGGTCATGCCCTTGTCGGCGGTGCCGTCGCGTACCATGCGCAGAAAGGCGTCGATCTGCTGGCGGGTGGCGAAGGCTTCTTCGGTCGCGATGCGGCGATAGCCACGATCGCCGCCGGTGTTGAGCTGGTGGGTCATAATGCGAGGTTCCTCGAACTTCTTGGTCGCTCCCGCTCAGGGGAGGGGTCGGGATGGGGCAATGCGACAGGCGCCGGTCTCCGCGAGGCTCAGCCCTCGTGCACCGCCTTGGTGACGAGGCAGGCGGCGACGCCTTCCGGGCCATCTTCCGCGCCGTGGCCGGACCATTTGACGCCGCCGAACGGCGAATCCGCGCCGCCGATCATCGTCGTGTTGATGCCGACCATCCCGCTCTCGATCGCGCGCGAGACGCGGCGCTGGCGCTGCGCGTCCTGCGTCCAGGCATAAGCGGCGAGGCCATAAGGCAGGCGGTTCGCCTCGGCGATCATCGCTTCCTCGTCGCGATAGGGGTTGATCAGCGCGATCGGGCCAAACGGCTCCTCGTTCATCACCGCGGCGTCGAGCGGAACGTCGGCGAGAACGGTAGGCCGGTAGAAGTAGCCGCGGTTGCCGATCCGCTCGCCTCCGGTGCACAGCCGCGCGCCGCGCGCGGTGGCATCGGCGATCAATCGCTCCATCGCTTCGGGGCGGCGCGGGTTGGCCATCGGCCCCATACCGGTCGCCGGATCGAGCCCGTCACCGACGACGATCCGCCCGGCGCGCTCGGCAAAGCCGTCGCGGAAGCGCGCGAACACTGCCTCGTGGACGATGAACCGCGTCGGCGAGACGCAGACCTGCCCCGCGTTGCGATATTTGGAGGCCGCCATCGTATCGAGCGCGCGGTCGATATCGGCATCGTCGAACACCAGCACCGGGCCGTGGCCGCCGAGCTCCATCGTGGTGCGCTTCATATCCTCCGCCGCGAGCCGGGCGAGATGCCGGCCGACGGTAGTGGAGCCGGTGAAGCTCAATTTGCGGATTACCGGGGAGGCGAGCAGATGGCGCGATACCTCGTCGGGCACGCCGAACACCGCTTGCGCGACATCGGGCGGAAGGCCCGCGTCGAGCAGGCATTGCAGCACGCCGAGCGCGGAGGCCGGGGTTTCTTCCGCCGCCTTCAATATCACCGAACAGCCCGCCGCGATCGGCGCGCCGAGCTTGCGCCCCGGATTGCCGAGCGGGAAATTCCACGGCGCGAAGGCGGCGACCGGGCCGACCGGCTCGTGGCTGACGGTCGAACGCTGTCCGGCGGGGCGGACCAACGTCCGCCCGTAGAGGCGAAAGGCTTCGCCGGCATAGAATTCGAACAAGGCGGCGTTCATCGCCACCTCGACCTTCGCTTCGGCGAGCGTCTTGCCTTGTTCGAGCGTCGCGACGCGGGCGAGATCGTCGGCCCGCTCGCGCAACAGCCGCGCCGCGCCGTTGAGGACGGCGGCGCGCTGCTGCGGGGTCGACTCGCGCCACGACCGGAAGCCGCGCGCGGCGGTATCGAGCGCGCGGTCCAGATCGGCCGGGTCGGCGATCGGCAGGTCGGCGATCGGCTCGCCCGTCGCGGGATTGACCACCGCGCTCGTGCGCCGTCCGCCGCCAGCGATCCGCTCCCCGCCGATGACGAGGTGAAGGTCGGGGTAGCTCACTGCGCGGCCTTCGCTTTTTCGCGGGCGACATCGCCCTCCCAGCGTTCGGCGACGATCTCCTCGCCGGTGACCGGATGCTTCAGGTGGAAGGGCACCAATTTATGCGTCGGCCACAGCCAGTGATCGGCGATCAGTTCGTCCGGCCCGGTCGGGTCCTCGGGGAAGGTCTGGCGCGGGAAGGGGACATATTCGGGCGGCGTATTGGCCCAGCCCGCGTCGAAATCGGCATGCCATTGCGGCATATAATTGAGCACGGCGATGCGCCACACGCCGTCGACCTTGCGATAGGTGTTCTCGTAGATGCCGCCTTCCCACCATTGGCGCGCGCCGAGCATCGGATTGGCGGGATCGGCATAATCCTTGTGCCGCCCGGCCTGCATCATCGAGCGCGCGCGGCCATGCGCGATCTCGCCGCCCGGGGCGACGGTGATGATGTCCTGCAGCTGCGGGTGATCGAGCAGGAAGCCGTCGATCGGACCGTTGGTGCCGTGGGTGAAGCGCTTCTGGAAGCGCTCGACATAGAGCCGGCGAATGCCTTCCTTGCCCTTCCACACCCCGCCGAAGAAGCGCACTTCGCCATCGTCGGTGAACAGGTCGACCGTCTCGCGATAAAGGCATTTGTCGATGAGATAGCCGTAAAGGTGCTGGAGCTTGCGGATATCGAGCTCATCTTCACGCCGGGCGAGGCGGCGGGACAGATCCGCAACGGCCTGTTCCAGCGCGGCGACACGGGGGGCGACATCGGCCATCTTCACTCTCCTGATTGTATGCTTTACGTACAATTTGCGCTGACCTCGCGGCGGAGTCAACGGCCGAGCGCTTCGAGCCGCTCGACTTCCTCGCGGTAGGGGCGGATCGCGCGCACCATGCACAAGGTGGCGAGCGGCAGCAGCACGGCGGCGGTGAAGACCAAAGCCTTCCACAGATCCTTTTCCACCCCGATCACGAAATCCTGCACCAGCCCGACGACGAAGCTGCCCATCGCGCCGAAGAAGGTGAACATGAACAGATAGATCGCCGTCACCTGCCCGCGCATCGCATTGGGCGCGACGCGCTGGATCGCGGCATTTTGCGGCACCGCGCCGGCGATGCCGAACATCGCGCCAAGGCTCATCACCGCAAGCGAGGCATGGCCGTTGGGCATCAGCGGCGCCGCGATCGCGCAGCAGGTAACGCAGCCGAACAGGATCGCCGCGGCGCGGACATTGGCGTCCTTATGGCGCTTTGCCAGCCACTCGACGAACGCGCCGCCCAGCGCCAGCCCGGCGAGCGAGGCGACAAGGATCATCCCCCCCATCACCGCGCCGATCTGTGCCTCGTCCCACCCGTAGCTGCGGATCATGAACGGCACGCGCCAGAATTGCAGCCCGAACGTCTCGATCGCGCTCAGCGCCAGCCCGGCGAACAACGGATAATAGACTCGGCGCTGCGCGTGGATCGCGCGCGCCGCATCGAGCCCGGTGGCGGTGAGGATGCGGCGGCCGAGCGATGCGTCGCGCGGCGGCTGCGGCGCATCGGGCGCGGGCGCGAGCCGGGGCGGCTCCTTCACGGTCAGGAACAGCAGCGCGATCAGCAGCCCGGGCAGCCCGGTCCAGATCATGATCCATTGCCAGCCGAAGATGCGCAGCGGGCCGATTTCGCTCGGCGCCCAATGCGCGGTCATCCCGATCAGCATCCCGCCGACGATCGGGCCGAGTGTCGTCCCGCCGATGAAGCCGAATTGCAGCAGCGCGAAGGCGCGGGTCAGCGTGCGCGGCGGAAAGGCATCGGCCAGCAGCGAATAGGATGACGGCGCATGTGCCGATCCGCCCGCGGCGAGGAACACGCGCGTCCCGACGAATTGCGCGAAGCTTTGCGCCAGCCCGCCGAGCGCGGTGATCACCCCGATCACCGAGACGCCCGCCGCGAGCACATATTTACGCGGATAGATGTCCGCCAGCCGCGCCAGCGGGATACCGACGAACAGATAGCAGATGATGCTCGCCGGCCCGGCAAGGAAGCCCAGTTGCGCGTCGGTCAGCCCGAAATCGGCCTTGATGCGCTGCGCAAGCATCCCGAACACGACCTGGTCGAAGAAGGTGAGGAAGGTCGCCAGCACGATCACCGCGAGCGCCCAATAAGCCGCGCCGGGGGAGGGCCAGTCGCGCGTGTCGGCGCGCGGCGGGGCATCCGCCACGATCTCCACGGTCGCAGTCGCAGGGGCGATCGCCATCCGTCATCCTCTCGCTAATGCGCCATGTTTTGCGCTTGGCAAATTGTATGCGTTGAATACAATTATGCGCAACCGAAAAAACAGAATCGGAGAGCGATATGAAAGATCTGGCGGGGCGCACCGCGTTCGTCACCGGTGGGGCGAACGGCATCGGGCTGGGGCTGGCGCGGGCATTGCTCGCCGAGGGATGCAAGGTTGCGATCGCCGATATCCGCGAGGATTCGATCGCTGCCGCGCTTAAGACGCTCGACAATCAGGACGTGATCGGCGTGCCGCTGGATGTCGCGTCGCGCGCGGGGTTTGCGGCGGCGGCGGACGAGGTGGAGGCGCGGCTCGGCCCGGTCAGCCTGCTGTTCAACAATGCCGGGATCAACCTGTTCCAGACGATCGACGAATCGTCCTACGACGATTGGGACTGGGTAATGGGGGTCAACCTCAACGGGGTGATCAACGGGGTGATGACGTTCGTGCCGCGGATGAAGGCGCGCGGCGCGGGCGGGCATGTCGTCAATACCGCGTCGATGGCGAGCTTTCTGTGCGGGCCGGCGCCGGGGATCTACAATACCGCGAAATTCGCGGTGCGGGGCTTGAGCGAATCGCTGCGCTACAGCCTGGCGCCGCACGGCATCGGGGTGTCGGTCTTGTGCCCGGGGCTGGTCAAAAGCCATATCTACGCCAGCGACGAGATACGCCCCGACGAATTGAAGGCGGGCGCCCGGCCGGTCGACAGCGCGGGCGTCGAGCGGCTGCGCGAAGTCCACGAGTTCGGCATGGAGCCCGATGTGATCGCGGCGCGGGTGATCGAGGCGATCCGCGCCAATCGTTATTATATCTTCTCGCACCCCGAGTTCCGCGACGAATTGCGCGAAGTTTTCGACGATATATTGGCCGCCTTCCGCGACTATCCCGAAGACCCCGGCTTCCAGCAGCGCACCGGGTTCGAGAAGTTCAGGCGCGAACGCTATGCCGAGGCGCGCGCGGCGGCGCGGGGGGAGAGCTAGGCTATAGCCGCGCGTCGGCGAGATCCGCGCCGGCGCGCAGATTGGCGAGCTTGGCCCAGGTGACCGCAGGGTCGATCTTGCCATAGCCAGCGAAGGTGCCGAATCCGCAATCGGTGCTCGCGATCACGCGGTCCTTGCCGACGATCGCGGCGAACCGCTCGATCCGCTGCGCGATCAGCTCGGGATGTTCGAGATAGTTGGAGCAGGTGTCGATCAGCCCCGGCGCGAGCAATTTATCCTGTGGCACGCGCGCGTCGCGCCACACGATCCATTCATGCTCGTGGCGCGGATTGGCGGCCTCGAACAGGATTGTCGCCGGGCGCGCGCCGAGCACGATATGGATGATCCGATCGAGTTCGATGTCGTGATCGTGCGGCCCTTCGTAATTGCCCCAGCAGACGTGCATCCGCATCCGTTCCGGCGGGATATTGGCGGTGGCGGCGTTGAGCGCTTCGACATTGGCGGCGATCGTCCGCAGAAACGTCGCCTCGTCCATTTCCTGATAGCCGGTGTGGCGCGACATCGCGAGATCGGGGCAATCGAGCTGCAGGTCGAAGCCGGCGGCGACGATCGCCTCATATTCCGGGCGCATCGCCGCGACGAGATCGGCGAGATAGGCTTCGTGACTGGGGTAGAAAGCGTTTTTCTGGAAGGCGGTGATCAGCCCCGGCGATGCCGCGTTCATGAACGCGCGGGTGCCCTCGCCGTGGCGATCGAGTGCGCTGCGGAAACGGCGGATATCGTCGTGGAGCGGCGCCAGCGTGACGAGCCGCACGGTATCGATGCACGAGGCGCGGGTGAATTCCTGCGACCCCATGATATGCGCGAGCTTGGCACGAAGATCGGGCAGCGGCGCGAGATCGAGCGCGGGGGTGCGATCGGTATGCCCGCCGAACCCCGACAAGCGCTCGATCATATAGGTCGAATAGCCGACCTTGCCGAGTTCGCCGTCGCTGACGATCGACACGCCCGCCGCCACCTGCCGCGCCACCGCATCGTCGACCGCCGCCTGAACCTCGGTGTCGAACGCGGCCGCGTCATAGGGCTCGCCGTGATCGCGCGCGAGCAGCAGCGGGGTCAGCCGGTCGCCGCGCGGCAAGCTGCCGACGTGGGTGGTCGCGATCGTCATCGGAAGCCTTTCGTTTCTACTTAGCCCCTCCCCTGAAGGGGAGGGGCTATTGGACGCGCTTACGCCTCTTCGAGCGCAACCGCGTTGATGATGTGCGGCTGGGTATATTCGTGCAGCCCGGACTCGCCCAATTCGCCGCCCAGCCCCGATTGCTTGGCGCCGCGGAACGGGATGTTGGCGTCGATCGCGAGATATTGGTTCACCCAGACGGTGCCGGTATCGATCTTCTTCGCGACCTCGGTCGCGCGGGTCAGATCCTTGCCCCACACCGTGCCGCCGAGCCCCATGTCGGTGTCGTTGGCGCGGCGGATGACATCGTCGATGTCGGCATATTTGAGCACCGGCAGCACCGGGCCGAACTGCTCCTCGCGCACCAGCGGGGCGTCGTCGTCGAGATCGCGCACGATCGTCGGCGGGATGAAATAGCCGGGCCGGTCCAGCGGCTCGCCGCCGGCGAGCACCGTCCCGCGCGCCTTGGCATCCTCCAGCAGCGCCTTGACCTTCTCGAACTGCATCCGGTTCTGCAGCGGGCCGACGGTGGTGCCCTGCTTCGATCCGTCGTCGACCACCGCCTCCTTGGCGAGCCGCGCAAGCTCGTCGCAGAATTCGTCGTACATCGCCTCGGGCACATAGGCGCGCTTGATCGCGACGCAGATCTGGCCGGCATTGGCCATCGCGCCGCCATAGACCTTCTGCGCCACCTGGCGCGGGTTCACATCGTCGAGCACGATCGCGGCGTCGTTGCCGCCAAGCTCGAGCGTCACGCGCTTCACGCCCTCGGCGGCGGCGGCCATCACCTTCTTGCCGGTCGCGGTCGATCCGGTGAAGGCGACCTTGGCGACATCGGGGTGGCCGGTCAGCCGCGCGCCGAGATCGTTCTGGTCGCAGATCACATTGACGACGCCCGGCGGCAGCAGCTCGCGGCAGATCTCGCCGAGCAGCAAGGTGGTGAGCGGGGTGGTCGGCGCCGGCTTGATCACGATCGTATTGCCGGTGACGAGCGCCGGGCCGAGCTTGTTCATCACCAGGATGACCGGGAAGTTCCACGGCGTGATCGCCGCGACGACCCCCAGCGGGGTGCGGTGCTCGATCACCACATTGCCGCCGGTGTCGCGCAGCGTCTTCGGCTCGATCCGCATCTCGGCGAAGGCGCGCAGCGTGAAGACGCTGCCCATCACCTCATACATCGCCTGGTCGAGCGGCTTGCCCTGCTCGGCGGTGAGCAGGCTGGCGAATTCGCCCGCGCGCGCCTCCAGCGCGTCGGCGATCTTGGCGACCAGCGCTGCGCGTTCCTCGATCGGGGTGGCGGCCCAGCCGGGGAAAGCGCGCTTCGCCGCCGCCACCGCGCGATCGACCAGCGCCGCATCGGCCTTGGGGCATTGTGCAAAGGCCGCCCCGGTCGCAGGATTGACCACATCGAAGGTCGAAGCGCCGGCAATGGCTTCGCCATCGATCAGCAGGCGGAAATCGCGGTTCATCATCGCTCTCCTCGAAAATCCCGCCGCGCGGAAGACACGCGGCATTTGCCGGATATTGTGTGCTACGGATACAATCTTGGCAAGCGGATTCCGTGGGCGACATTGCCTTGCAAAACGTTTGCCAGGGATACAATATGCGCAGCCCGAGCCGTTGAATGCGGCCGATTCGGATGGAGAGGAACGCAAGATGCAGGCAGGCCGGCGATGAGCACCGCCCTGATCGACGAACGCAAATCCGATGCTTCCCCATCTCGCGATCGGCTCGACCGGCTGCTTCGTGCGCGCTCGGTGGCGATCGTCGGTGCATCGGATCGACCGGGGGCGCTCGGCGCGTCGGTGCTCGCCAATCTTGAGCACGCCGGGTTCGATGGCGCGATCCATCTCGTCAATCCCAACCGCGCCGAGATCGGCGGCCGTCCGTGCGTCGCCTCGGTCGCCGATCTGCCGCGCGGGATCGACGCCGCGGTGCTGGCGATTCCGCGCGCCGGGGTGCTCGATGCGATGCGCGGGCTGGCCGAGCGCGGCGTCGGCGCGGCGGTGATCTTTTCCGCCGGCTTCGCGGAGGATGGCGCGCAGGGGCTCGCTGATCAGCGCGAGATCGCGCGGATCGCCGCGGCGGCCGATATGGTGGTCGAAGGCCCCAATTGTCTCGGCCTCGTCAATTTCCGCGACAAATTGCCACTCACGTTTATCGATATGCCCGAGGCGCGCGCGGAAGGCGCGCGGCGGGTCGGCATCGTCTCGCAATCCGGCGCGATGGCGGCGGTGCTCGCGACGACGATGATCGCGCGCGAGGTGCCGCTGGGCTGTTATGTCTCGACCGGGAACGAGGCGGCGACCGGGGTCGAGGATTTCGTCGCGCGGCTGGTCGACGATCCCGATATCGCGGTGATCGCGATGATCGTCGAGCATTTCCGGCGGCCGGGTGCATTCCTCGCGGCGGCGCGCGCCGCGCGGTCGGCCGGCAAGCCGGTCGTCCTGCTCCACCCCGGCCGCAGCGCGGCGGGCGCGGCGAGCGCGGCGACGCATACCGGGGCGATGGCCGGCGATCATGCCGTGATGCGCACCCATGTCGAACATGCCGGGGTGATCCTGGTCGAATCGCTGGAGGAATTGGGCGACGTGGTGGAGATCGCCACGCGCTGCCCGGCGTTGCCCGGCGGCGCGACGGGCGTCGTCGCCGAATCGGGCGCGTTCAAGGCGATGATGCTCGATCTCGCCGAGGAGGTGGGGCTGAACCTGCCGCCGCTCGGCGACGCCGACAGCCCGGCGTTGCGCGCGGCCTTGCCGCCATTCGTGCCCGTCTCCAACCCGCTCGACGTCACCGCGCAGGGGCTCGTCGATCCGGGGATGTACGGTCGGGTGATCGCCGCGCTCGCCGAGGATGCGCGGATCGACACGATCGTCGTCACGCTGATCCAGACCGATATCCGCACCTCGTCGGTAAAGTTCGCCGCGGTGGCCGAGGCGCTTGCCGCGCGCGGCGGGGTCAAGCCGGTGGTGGTCGCCGGGGTGGACGAGGGCGGCGGGGTGCAGCCGAGCGATATCGCCGCATTGCACGCGCTGGGCGTCACCTATCTCCCCACCGCCGAGCGTGCATTGCGCGCATTGGCGCGGCTCACCAATGCGGCGGGCGCGGCGCGGGCGGGACAGGCGCAAACGACTGCGCCGTTCGACGATCTGCCCGCCGCCGGCGCGACGATTCCCGAATATCGCGCCAAGCAATTGCTCGGCGCGCGCGGCATCGCCTTCCCGACCTTCACGCTGGCGCATGACAAGGACAGCGCGGTCGCCGCGGCCGAGCGGCTGGGTTATCCGGTGGTGCTCAAGGCGCAGGCCGCCGCGTTGCCGCACAAGAGCGACGCCGGCGGGGTGATCGTCGGGCTGGCCGATGCCGCGGCGGTCGCGGCCGGCTGGGATCGGCTGCTTGCGCAGGTCGGCGCGGCGCGGCCCGATGTGGTGCTGGAAGGCGTGTTGGTCGAACCGATGGCGCCGCGCGGGGTGGAATTGATCGTCGGCGGGCGGAACGATCCCGCCTGGGGACCGGTGATCCTGATCGGTTCGGGCGGGGTGGTGGCGGAATTGCTGCACGACGCGCGGCTGGTGCCGACCGGGCTGTCCGAGGAAGCGATCGCGGCGGAAATCCGCCGGCTGAAGCTTGCCCCGCTGCTCGACGGGTTTCGCGGCGCACCGGTGGCGGACATTGCGGCGGTGGCGCGAATCGTCGCGGCGCTCGGCGCGGTCCTCGACGCCAATCCGGCGATCCGCGAAGTCGATCTGAACCCGGTGGTGGTCTATCCTAAGGGCGAGGGCGAGGGCGCGATCGCGCTCGACGCGCTGATCTCGCTATGACGCGGCAGCCGGAAAGCGGCGCGCCCGCGGCCCCGGCTTGCCGTTGCGATCGCGCGCGCAGTTGCTGGTACGACAATGTTTCGGGGGGCGGCTCGCTGCCGTGCCACTGCGCGTCGTGCCGGCGCGCCTTTCATATGGAGATGCTCGCCGGGATCGCGATCGCCGCCGCATCCGCGGTGGTGATCGTGGCGATCGCTGGGTAAAAAATGATCCGTTCGCCCTGATAAGCATAGGCCGTCATGCCGGATCTGATCGGCATGACGGCACGCGGGGGCTGCAATCAGGCGCTGACCTTCGACTGGTCGTAGGCGCCGAGACCGGGCTTGTAGCTCTTTTCGTCGATGAACTGGCGGATGCCTTCCTTGCGGCCCTCCGACGGGTCGTGGAAATTGGCCGCTTCCTGCATCCGCACGAGATAATCCTCGGCTTCGTCATAGGTCATCGCGCCGACGCGGCGCACCGCATCCTTGGCGAATTTGAGCGCGACCGGATTCTTCTGGAGCAGGATCGCCGCGACCTCGCGCACGCGCGCTTCGAGCCGTTCGAGCGGCACGCTCTCGTTGACGAGACGCATCGCCGCCGCCTGCTGGCCGTCGATCAGCTCGCCCGTCAATGTCAGCCACATCGCGTCGCGCATCGGCAGCAGGTCGACCACCACCTTGGTCACCCCGCCGCCGGGGAGGATGCCCCAATTGATTTCCGACAGGCCGAATTTCGCTTCGTCGGCGCAGATCGCCAGATCGCAGGAGAACAAGGGACCGAAGCCGCCGCCGAAGCACCAGCCGTTGACCATGGCGATCGTCGGCTTCTGATACCAGCGCAGCCGGCGGAACCAGCCATAGCTCTCGCGCTGCGACTTGCGCACGCCGCGCAGCCCCTGCGCCTCGGTCTCGCGGAAATATTCCTTGAGATCCATGCCGGCCGACCAGGCCGCGCCTTCGCCGCCCAGCACCAGCACGCCCACGTC
Organism: Sphingomonas lycopersici; assembly: GCF_026130605.1. Taxonomy (GTDB): domain Bacteria; phylum Pseudomonadota; class Alphaproteobacteria; order Sphingomonadales; family Sphingomonadaceae; genus Sphingomonas; species Sphingomonas lycopersici. The sequence goes on from NZ_JANFAU010000022.1 coordinate 12,483, forward strand.
GTCACGATATTCGAGCTCGTCGAGCACCTCCATCATGCGGCGGTTGAGTGTGGGGCTCATCGCGTTGCGTTTTTCCGGGCGCGCGAAATTCACCCAGGCGATGCGGTCCTCGACCCGAAACGTAACGACCTGCTTCTCGCTCATGACCTCTCCTCCGTGCGATCTGATATATGTATCATTGGCATACAATCGAGGCACTGTCCAGCGGCGCGGATGCGCGTATTCGGTCGGGCTTGGGCGGGTGACGGTTTGCGTCAGACGCGGTGGCGCAGCCGCCGCATCGTCGCCTTGCTCGTTTCGGCCGAGACGTTCTCGCCGGGCGGCGCGTGGCCGGCGATCCACACGCTATGATCGACCCATTCCCCGGTCGCGGGGTCGAACCCCGCGGCGCAGCGCACCAGGCCGCGCAACTGGCGCTGGAGATCGAGATGCAGCCGGACGAGTGCCTGCTGCGCGCCGAGCGGGAGCGGCTCGCGGAAGGCGAAGCGGCGCAGGCGATGCGCGTGCGCGGGACTTTCGACGGCCGCGACGAGCGAGAGGTGGGGGCGCGGCGCGGTCATTGCGCGACGACGCGGACGCTGGCCAGCGCGGCGGCGAGCGCGCGCGGCTTCGCGACTGTCACCTCGGCCCTGGTGACCGCACCGAGCGCGAGGCAGCGTTCGGCGAGCATCTGCGCGAAGCTTTCGATCAGCGGCACATGCCGCGCGGCGAGGTCGGTCGCCTCGGCGACGATATGGCGATAATCGACCGTTTCCCCGAGCGTCGCGACGCGCGGCGCCCCCAGCGTGAGCGCGACACTCACCACCAGCGGCTGCCGCGCGCCGATTTCATGCGCATGCACCCCGATGTCGGCGTCAAGCGTGAGCGCGTCGACGCGCACCTCGGTGACGGTGCGCGCGTCAGCCACGGCACGCCGCCTCCGCCGCGCGCACGGTATTGGCGAGCAGACAGGCGATCGTCATCGGCCCCACCCCGCCGGGCACCGGGGTCGCGGCGCGCGCGTGGCCGAGCTCGTCGAACGCGGTGTCGCCGACCAGCCGCGCCTTGCCCGCGGTATCGGTCACGCGGGTGATGCCGACATCGATCACCACCGCGCCGGGCTTGACCCAATCGCCGCGCACCAGCCGCGGCGCGCCCGCCGCCGCCACGACGATATCCGCCGCGCGGACGATCTCGGGCAGCCCGCGCGTCGCGATATGCGTGACGGTCACCGTGCATTCGCGTTCGAGCAACAGCATCGCGACCGGCTTGCCGACGATATTCGACTTGCCGATCACCACCGCGTTCAAGCCGCGATAATCGTCGATCACGCTGTCGAGCAGCATCATGCAGCCGAGCGGGGTGCAGGGGACGAGCCCGCCGGTGCCGGTGGAGAGGCGCCCGACATTGACCGGGTGGAAGCCGTCGACGTCCTTCGCCGGCGCGATCGCATCGAGCACGCGCGCGGCGTCGATCTGCGGCGGCAGCGGCAATTGCACGAGGATGCCATGGACCGCGCGATCGGCATTGAGCCGGGCGATCAGCGCGAGCAGCGCGGCCTCGTCGGTATCGGCGGGCAGGCGATGTTCGAACGAGGCGATGCCGGCGCGCGCCGCCTCGGCGATCTTGCGCGCGACATAGACCTCGCTCGGCGCGTGATTGCCGATCAGCACCACCGCCAGCCCGGGGCGGATTCCGTCGCCGACCAGCGCGGCGACGTCGGCGGCGATACGGTCGGTCAGCGCGCGCGCCATCGCGCGTCCGTCGATCGGTGTCATGCCGGTCAGCGGAAGACGATCGTGCGGTGGCCGTTGAGCAGCACGCGATCCTGCAGATGCCACCGCACCGCCGCCGCGAGCACGCGGCGCTCGATGTCGCGGCCCTTGCGCACCAGATCGTCGGGCGTGTCGGCGTGGCTGATCGGCTCGACATCCTGCGCGATGATCGGGCCTTCGTCGAGATCGGCGGTGACGTAATGCGCGGTCGCGCCGATCATCTTCACCCCGCGGTCATAGGCCTGATGATAGGGCTTGGCGCCCTTGAAGCCGGGCAGGAAGCTGTGGTGGATGTTGATGCACCGGCCCGACAGGAACGCCGCCATCTCGTCCGACAAGATCTGCATGTAGCGCGCCAGCACGACCAGATCGGCGCCGGTCTCTTCGACCAAAGCGCGGATCTGCGCTTCCTGCTGCGGCTTGGTGTCGCGCGTGATCGGCAGATGGTGGAAGGGCAGGTCGCCGATCAGCGAGATGTTGAGCGCGCTGCGCGGGTGGTTGGAGACGATCCCCACCACGTCCATCGGCATTTCGCCGATACGCTGGCGGTAGAGCAGGTCGCCGAGGCAATGATCGAATTTGGAGACCAGCATCAGCACCTTGAGCCGCTCGCCCGGCGCGCGCAGCGTCCATTCGGCGCCCATCTCGCCCGCGATCGGGGCGAATGCGGCGCGCAGCGCGTCGGCGGCGTCGGCGCGTTCCAGCTCGAACACGACGCGCATGAAGAAGCGGCCGGTGAGCCGGTCGTCGAATTGCTGCGCATCGGTGATATTGCCGCCCTGTTCGGCCAGGAAGCCGGCGACCCGCGCCACCAGGCCGGGCCGGTCGTCGCAGGACAGGCGAAGGATATAGCTGTCGGTCATAGACGCGCCTCGTAAGCGTTGATCCATTCGACGGTGCGGGCGAGGCCGCCGAAGGGGTAGAAATGAAGCCGCACCGGCCCGTGCGCCGGGGTCAGCCGCGCCGCGAGCCGATCGACCAATTTGTCGGGGCCGGCGGTGCCGAGCAATTTGGTCAGCGATACGCCGTATTTGGTCATCACCGCCGCCGACGCACCGACCCCGCAATGCGCGGCGAAGCGCAGCAAGGTCTTGATCCCGGCCGGCCCGGGGACGCCGATCCGCACCGGGCAATCGATCCCGCGCGCGCGCAGCTGCTCCAGCCAGCGAATGAACGGATCGGCGTCGAAGCCGAATTGGGTGACGATCAGCGTCGCCATGCCGCGCTGCGTGATCTCGGCGCGTTTCTCCTCCAGCACCGCCCAGCATTGCGCTTCGTCCATCGCGGGATGGCCTTCGGGGTGGCCGGCGATGCCGATCGCGGTGATGCCGTTCGCCTCGAACAGCCCGGTCGCGAGCAGCGCCATCGTATCGGCGAAAGGGCCGGCGGGAATTGGCGGGTCGCCCGCGACGAGGAACATGCGTTTCGCGCCTGCCTCCGCGACGGTGCGGCGGACGATCTGTTCCAGCTCGTCGTGGCTCGCGATCCGTCGCGCCGAAAGGTGCGGCATCGGCTCGAACCCGAGCGCGCGGACGTCGCGCGCGGCGTCGATCCGCGCGTCGATCGCCTCTCCGGGGAGGAAGGTGATCGCCACCGGGGTCTCGGGCGCGATCAGCGGCGCCGCTTCGGCCAGCGCGGCGCGATCCTTCGCCGTCATTTCGAGCGAGTAACCGTCGGTCATCGACAGCGGCGCGCGAGACCAGGCCGGGTGGATGACGGGAACGGTCATTAGCGGTCCTCTCACGAAACGCGCGTCGGCGCTGTTTGGCGAGGGGATTAGAAGCCGCGGCTTGATTCGTATAGATGAAAAATTCGCAAATGAGAATTTTACGCCATCCGCGACCCCGTGCGCTCAGAGCGGCAGGCCGACGTAATTCTCCGCGATCGCGGTCTGCATCGCCTCGGATTGCGCCACATAATCAAGCTCACTGCTTTGCATGTGGTGGGCGAACGCGCCGTCCTCGGGGAAATGGTGCATCAGCTTGGTCAGATACCAGCTGAACCGCTCCGCCTTCCACACCCGCGCCACCGCTTTGGCGGCGTAGTTCTGCAAACCGGTTTCGTCGCTGCGCCGATAATAGCCGATCAGCGCGTCGGAGAGATAGGCGACGTCGGACGCCGCCAGGTTGAGCCCCTTGGCGCCGGTCGGCGGGACGATATGCGCGGCGTCCCCGGCGAGGAACAACCGGCCGTGGCCCATCGGCTCGGAGACGAAGGAGCGTAGCGGGGCGATCGACATTTCCAGCGCCGGCCCGCGCGTCACGCCGTGGGCGGACAAGGGGTCGAAGCGGCGGGCGAGTTCATCCCATAGCCGCGCCTCGGGCCAGTTCTCGACGCGCTCGTCCCGCGGGACCTGGATATAATAACGGCTGCGCGTCGGCGATCGCATCGAGGCCAGCGCAAAGCCGGCAGGGGTGCGGGCGTAGATCAGCTCGGGGTGGCACGGCGGCACGTCGGCGAGGATGCCGAGCCAGCCGAACGGATATTCATGCACATAGTCGCGCTGCACCACGGCCGGGATGGCCCGGCGCGCGACGCCGTGGAAGCCGTCGCAGCCAGCGATGAAATCGGCCTCGACGCAATGATCGCGTCCGTCTTTGCCGAAGGTGACGCGGGCGCGTGACGCGCCGATATCGTGCAGCGCGACATCCTTGGCCTCGAACACGATATCGAGCCCGCGCGCCGGCGCCGCCTCGATCAGGTCGCGGGTCACCTCGGTCTGGCCGTAGACCGTGACGTGGCGCCCGATCAGCCGCGCGAGGTCGATGCGGATGATGCGATCGCCGTCGGCGAGGTTGAAGCCTTCCTCCTTCAGCCCGTGGGCGTTGAGGCCCGCATCGATCCCGAGCCGGTGGAGCAGATCGGTGGTCACCGTCTCGAGCACCCCGGCACGGATACGGCTTTCGACATGCGCGCGGGTCTGGCGTTCGAGGATCAGGCAATCGATCCCTTCGGCGCGCAGCAGATGACCGAGCAATAGCCCGGCCGGGCCGGCGCCGATGATCGCAACCTTGGTGGTGGCACGCATCCAGCCTCTCCTTTTAGAGCATCGCGCCTGGAATCATGATCCACCCGGGCCTTCGCCGGGGTTGAGGGCAGAGCGATTTGGCGCACGATGCTATCGCAAGGAACTTATCCGACGCGCCGGGCGGCGGTTCCAGTAACGGAGCGGTCAAATATCTGGTACTATCCAGACATGACGATCGCCGACGTGCCGCATTTCCAGCTTTACGGTGAGGGCGGGAGCTTCGCCGACCCCGGCTTCGTCCATATCGAAACGATCGAGAGCCGCAGCCGCCTGACCGGGTGGGAGATCGGTGCGCACCGCCACGATACGCTCGATCAGCTGCTGGTGATCGCGGCCGGCGCGGTGGCGGTCACCTTCGAAGGGGTGAAAAGGTCGTTCGACGCCCCGGTGGTGATCCATGTCCCCGCCGGGACGATCCACGGCTTCTTATTCGACGAGGACGTCGACGGCGTGGTCATCACCTTTTCGACCGATCTGCGCGCATTGCTCGCGGCGGGGCAATCGGGGTTGGCGATCGTCGCGGATCGCCCGGTTGCGCAATGCCTGACGCGCGCGCAGGCCGAACGCTTCGGTCCTTTGGTCGGCGAACTCTATCGGGAATGCTCGGGGCACGACCTGGGGCGGATCACCGCCGCGGGGTGGCTCGTCGGCCTGCTATTGGTGCAACTGACCCGTGCGGTCCGCGATTCGGCGCTGCCGTTGAGCGGGAACGACGATCGCGCGCGGCGCTTCCGGACGCTCGTCGACGATCATTTCCGCGATCATCGCACGATCGCTTTCTATGCCGCCAGCCTGGGCATGACCGAGCGGAGCCTGACGCGCTTCGTCCGCGCGCATTTCGGCTGCGCGCCGATGCATTATATCCACCGCCGGCTGGTGCTCGAGGCGCGGCGCCTGCTGATCTACGGCAACCACACGGTCGCCGGGGTCGCGGAGCAACTCGGCTTCGCTGACCCCTCCTATTTCAGCCGCTTCTATTACAGGATGACGCAGGAGCGGCCGTCCGCGACCCGATAGGGCCGTGGCGCTGGCGGCGTCCGCTCATTCCGCCGCTTCGTCGGTGATATGCGCCGGCATCCCCTTGGTCGGATAAAAGCCGTTGGCGCGTTGCTGATACACCGCGGCCTCGGCGCGCGGATTGTAGAATTGCCGATACCAGGCGCGTGCGCGGTGGAACGGCCCGTCGGTCGGCAGCCGCAGGATGTCAATCGCGGGCGCCTTGGTGCGCCAGATCGCGAAATCCTGCGAGAAGGCGGCCAGCCCGGTCGCGTGATAGGCCGCGTGCATCGCGCGATCCGCCTCGGACGGCGGGGTGGCCTGGCCGCGGGTGATGATCCCGTGCCAGATGTGCGTGCGCCCGTCCTCGATCGGGGTGTGGAGGATGATCTGCACCGCATCGGTCTCGCCGCCGAAGCGCGCGACGAGGATGCCGGGGCCGGTATAGACCGCATCGCTTTCGAGCAGCCCGTCGGCGCTGGTCATCGTCTCATGCCCGCCGCCCGAGCGCTGGCGCGCGACGACGCCGTCGAACGTATCGTCGAAATAAGCGAGCTTCATCCCGTGGATCGGGCCGAAATGGCGGGTGTCGGCGATATTGTCGACCACCTCCTGCGGATGGACGTCGATCGTGCCGAGATCGTCATAATCGCATTGCACCCAATGCGGATCGTCCCATTCGGGAAGATCGGGCAGCGCATAATCGGGCGCGCCTTCCTCCGGGTCGTGCCAGATGAAGACGCAGCCATAGCGTTCCTCGACCGGAAAGGCGCGCAATTTGGCCGCGGCGGGGATCGGGCCGTCGAAATAAGGCACGTGATTGCAGCGGCCGTCGGGGCCGAAGCGCCACGCATGATAGGGGCAGCGGATCGAATCGCCCTCGACGCGCCGCGCGCCCTCGCCCGAACTCTGCTCGGCGGCGAGATGCGCGCCCATGTGCGGGCAATAAGCGTCGAGCACGATCGCGCGCCCGGATTCGCCGCGATAGGCGACCAGATCCCGCCCGAGCAGGCGCAACGCGCGCGGCGCGCGCGATATTTCCGCGGTGGTGGCGGCCATGAACCAGCCGCGCGGGAAGGTGAATTCGCCGAGCCGATAGTCTTTGGTCGTTGCCACGGTCATCCTCTCCGTCGTTCTGGCTGAGGCGTAACTGGGCCGCTTCATCGGCAACGGCAATGATGATATTCGGAGATCGATCGTCAAATGATAGGAAAGCGCTCACCAGATGATCGATAACCAATCTGCATCTGCTCGGCGCCGCCCCGGCGCGGTCGCGCTGCTCGAACAATTGCGGATCGCGTTGCGCCGCCAGCGGATCGGCGCCGCGGCGTTGGCCAAACGCGCCGGGGTCGGGGAGGCGACTGCGCGGCGCTGGCTCAACGGGCAGGGGCTGACGCTCGATCGGCTCGATCAGCTATGCGGCATTGCCGGGATCGACATTCGCGATCTGATCGGGGCGGCCGAGGCGGAACTCGCCGCGCAGTTCACGCTGCGGCAGGAACGGATCCTCGCCGCCGATCGCGCGCTCGCCTTTCTGTTCTTCTCGATCCTCAACGGGTGGCAGAAGGAGGATTTCATGCGCGAATTCGGCCTGCCCGCGGCGCGCGTTGAGGCGCATCTGGCGCGGCTCGTCCGGCTCGGGCTGGTCGACGTCAGCGCGAGCGGCCGGGCGCGCGCCTTGACCGCGCGCGCGGTGCGCTGGCGCCGCGGCGGGCCGCTCGCGGCGGCGTTCGAGAACAATATCAAGCAGCTTTACCTGTCGATGGACTTCAGCGCTCCCGACGCGCGTTATGTTTCCGATGTCGTCAAGCTGACCGAGGCGGCGCGCGCGCGGGTCCACGCCCTGTTCGAAGATCTCCGCCGCGACATTCACCGCATCGCCGAGCAAGATCGCAAGGCGCGGTTCGAGCATCATCAATGGAGCGCGTTCATCATGCTGGTCCGCCCGATGGATACGGGCGAAGTCGCGCTCGGCTTCAAGCAAGCGCGCGTGGCGTGAACTGTGGATGAGGGCGGTGTAGCGGCGGCCTACGCCGCTATTCTCCTGAATTAGTTGCGAAAACACCACAGTCGCGCGACGAAATCATCCGTCCCCTGCGGCACTTGATTGACCATGCGCTTCTTCGACTCTCATAGCATCGCGCAGCAGAAAAAAGGGGACCGTGTTATGGGGTTCGTATCTTTCGAGCGCAGCGTCGCCGCGCGCCACCTCCTGCTGGCGGGAATTGCGGCGGGAAGCATGGTTGCGGCAAGCACCGCCGTTGCGCAGACCACGCAAAATGCTCAGTCGGACGCATCGCAGCTCGCCGACAACGCGCCGTCGCCGGACGACGTTATCGTCACCGCATCGCGTATTTCGCGCTCGCCGATCGCCGCGCAGCCGACCGAGGCGATCACCGCATCGGAAATTTCCAAGCGCGGCTACACCAATCTCGGCACCGCGCTGCAGGAACTCCCCGTTTTCAGCACGCCCAGCAACAGCCCGGTCGGCAGTCAGGGATCGTTCGGCGCGGGGCAGACCTTCGTCAATATGTACAATCTCGGGTCCCAGCGGACCCTCACGCTGGTCAACGGCAACCGCTTCGTCACCTCGGCGACGTCGTCGATTTTCGGCGTCGTCGCGGGCAGCCCGGTCGACTTCGCCGCGCTGCCGGTCAATCTCGTCGACCGCATCGAAACGGTTTCCGTCGGCGGTGCGCCGATCTACGGCTCGGACGCGATCGCCGGCACCGTCAACGTCATCCTCAAGAAGAATTTCGAGGGGCTGGCGTTCAACGCGCAGAATGGCATCTCGCAGAAGGGCGACGGCGGAAACTATAACCTTTCGCTGCTGGCGGGTAAGAATTTCTCGGAAGGGCGCGGCAACATCACGCTGAGCGTCCAATACGACAAGCAGAACGGCATTCCGACCTCCAATCGCTTCTACACCAGCGCCGACGGCCCCTTCTTCACCACCGCGCCAAAGGGCTCGGCCTATCGCCAGCAGCTCTATTACGGCGGGCAGCGCTATGAGGTGTTCACCAACACCGGCATGCCGATGTTCGCCGATGACGTGCCGATCTACGGCGGTGCCGCCGCTGCGGCGATTACCGACGCGCAGGGCCGCCCGCTGATCTTCAGCCCGAGCGGCCGCCTGACGCCGTTCAACCCGGGCCAGCAGACCGCGAACGCGCTTCTCCAGGCAGGCGGAGACGGTTTCCGCATCCGCGATTACGATAATTTCCTGACCGACAGCAGCCGCTTCTCGGCGACGGCGCTGTTCCACTACGATTTCAGCGATCGCATCCGCTTCTCGGGCGAGGCCTGGTATGGCCGCGTGATCGCGACCAACCTTCGCGCCCAGCCGTTCTACAACACCGCCTTGTTCGGCGCGGCGGGCGAAACCAACGGCAATCTCATAATGAGCACGGCCAACCCGTTCCTCAGCGCGGCGGATCGTCAGACGATCATCAACAACCTCGCCGCAAACGGGATGGATACGAGCAGCTTCCTGCTCGCGCGCGCCAATACCGATCTGTCGACGGGCAGCTTCCGGACCAAGACCGATCTTTATCGGGTCGTGGGCGGGTTCGACGGCGATTTCAACGTCGGCGATCGCAAGTTCACCTGGGAAGCCAAAGCGATTTACGGCCGCTCGGACACGTCGACCACCACGCGTGAGGTCGTTACCCAGAACTTCTTCAACGCGCTCAATGCGGTGACCGACGGCAGCGGGAATATCGTCTGCGCGCCCGGCTATACCAACGCCACGATCCAGACCGTCAGTTCGACCTGCGCGCCGCTCAACGTCTTCGGCAACGGGCAGGCGAGCCGCGCGGCGCTCGACTATATCACCGCGATCGCCAATCCGAAGCAGCGCAACATCCAGTTCGATGCAGTGGCAGATATCAAGGGCTCGATCGCCAAGTTGCCGGCGGGCGAGGTGAAGTTCGTGCTCGGTTATGAGCATCGCTACGAATCGACCAATTTCCGGCCGGGCGCTTTCTATCGTGGCGAGGCGAATGGCGACGGTACCTACACGCAATACGGCAATTCGATCCCGATCACCCCGGTTGCCGGCTCGTATCACACCAACGAAGTCTTCGGGGAGTTGAACATCCCGGTCGTGTCGGCCGACATGGATGTGCCGTTCGTCCACAGCCTCGAATTCCAGGGGGCCGGGCGCTACGTCAAGAACAGCATGACCGGCGGTTTCTGGGCTTATACCGGGGGCGGCAAATATGCGCCGGTCCGTGGCCTGACTTTGCGCGGCAATTATACCCGTTCGTTCCGGGCGCCGGCGATCACCGAATTGTTCGCGCCGGTCGGCCAGGTTTACAATACCGCCAACGATCCGTGCGATTCCCGCTACATCACCGGCGGCCCGGACCCGTCGCGTCGTGCGGCCAATTGCTCGGCCGCTGGCCTGCCCGCCAATTTCGTTTCCAACGTCGTCGACTATACGGCGCCCGGCGCGAGCGGCGGCAACAAGAACCTGCAGAACGAAATCGCCAATAGCTGGACGGCGGGCGGTATCTTCCAGCCGACGTTCATCCCCGGCCTGCAATTGTCGGCCGACTATGTGCATATCGACGTCAAGAACGAGATCGCCCAGCTCTCGCTCACCGACGTGATGAACGCTTGCTACGATTCGTCAAATTATCCCAACAATCCCTATTGCGCGAGCTTTACCCGTAATTCGGCCGGACAGGTCACCAACTTCTTCACCGGATACTATAATATCGGTATCGAGCGGTTCGAGGGCGTCCAGGTGGCGTTCAACTACAACCTGCCGCTTTCACGTCTGGGGGCGTCGGAGTCTGCAGGCACCGTCTCGCTCGCCGTCAATTATCTTCATACGCTTCAGCATTATTATCGGATCGGCAGCGGTGATATCCAATATACCGTCGGGAGCATCCAGGAGCCTCGGGATAACTTCACCGCCAATTTGAATTACGACAATGGCGGCTTCAATTTCATGTGGCAGACCATTTATTATGGCCCCGCCCACATCAACGTGAACCTGCCGGATACGAACTACCAATATCCTGTGCTGAAGAGCTATTTCTTGTTCAACACCTCGATCGGCTATGACATCAATAAGCAGTTCAATATCCGGTTCATGGTCAATAACGTCATGAATCGGTCGGTGCCATTCCCCTATTCTCTGGGGGACTACGGGCAGTCCCGCTATTACGACGCGATCATGGGGCGGTACTTCCGGGTCAGCGCCGGGTTCAAATTCTAAGCGGAAACCCTGTTTCTTCGTCGCCCTGCGCGCCACATGGTCCGGCGCGCAGGGCGAACTTTTGGTCACCGCCGACCGGGAAGGATCCCGGTCGAACCGCGCTTCACCGGGTCCGCACGCGGAAGCCGACGCGGAAGGTGCGCCCGAGCAGGTCGCTATAGGTTGAATTGGCGGCCAGCCCGGTTTCGGGGAGGAGCATCGGCCCGGCATCGAACAGGTTGGTGATGTTGAAGAACACTTCGCCGTCGCCCGGTTCCCGGATCGCGATCTTCGCGGTCAGGTTGAGATCGACGTAGAACGTCCCCTTGACGCGATTGTTGTCATAGGTGGGGAATTGCGTGGTCGAGAGCGGGCAATTGGCCTGGCACTCGATCCCGCCGATATCGTAGCGTCCCGCGCTTACCCCACGCCCGACCGCGGTGATCGAGAACAGCGAGGCGTCATAGGTCGCGTTGACGCGGTAGATCCATTTCGGCGTGCCGGTCTGGGTGCCGTTCACCCCGACGCTGTTGAGCGGCACGGTGCCGGGGATCCCCTGATCGATGATATTGTCGATATAGCGCGTCGCGATCCCGCGCAGCGTGAAGCTGTCGCCCTTGCCGATCGGCACGCGATAAGAAGCGTCTATATCGATCCCGCGCACCAGCTGGCTGGTGAAATTGAACGGCTGCGCGCGGAACAGCAGATAGGGCGTGCCCGGCTGCGACAGCGGCGGTGGCGCGACCGAATAAGCGGCGCAATATTCCTGCCGCCCGTCGAAGCAGCGATTGATGATCTCCTGCGCGCTGAGCGTCCCGATCGCATCCTTCATCTTGATGCGGAAATAATCGACCGAGATGCTGAAGCCCGGCACGAAGCGCGGCGAGAAGACCGCGCCGATATTCAACGTATCGGCCTTTTCGGGCTTGAGGTTGAGGTTGCCGACGACGGTCGCCGAATAGGAATAGCGCGCCGGCCCCTTCGATGAATCGTTCTTGTCGTAGAAGGGATTGTTGACCGCATCGGTGTTCGCGGTGCCGGCCGAATAGAGCTCGGAGAGGTTGGGCGCGCGGATATCGCGCGATCGCGTCACGCGCAGCCGGATGTCGGGGATCGGTTGCCAGGTCGCGCCCGCCTTCCAGGTGGTTACATAGCCCGAGGTCGAATAATCGGTCGCGCGCACCGCGCCGTTGAATTCGAGCCCCAGCCCGAGCGGCACGACCGTCTCGAGATAGGCTTCCTTGACGTTATATTTGCCGGTGGTGGGCAGATAATTGCCCACCGACCACAGATTGGTCGTCCCGGTGGTGCTGACGATCGGCTGATATTGTGTCGGGACGGAGCCGCGGATGCTTTCCTCGCGATATTCGCCGCCGATCGACACGCTGACGTCGCCGGCCCAGGTCGCGAACGGCGCCAGCGCGAGGTTGGCGCCCGCCACCTTCTCCTCGATCACCTCGTCGCGATAGGGATTGCCGAGGACGTAGGAGATCGCCGCCGGATTGGCGACCCCGATGCCGAGCCGGTTGAGCGGCACGCAGGCGCGATCGTCATTGGCCGGATTGGTGTCGACGTTGACCGAGCAGACGATCGTGCCGGGAGCATAGCCGCCGGGGTTGCCCGCCTGCGCGAAGACCGCGTTGGTGGCATTGTTCATCCGGCCGATGTTCATGATGTTGCGCAATTGCTCGCGCAGATCGGCGCGGCCGTACTGGCCGTAGACGTCCCAATGCGCCTTGCGCCCGAACGCCTCGAACTCGCCCTCCGCCCCGATCACGTAGCGCTGCACCTCGCGCTTGTTGTCGACCGCGCGGAACGGCAGGTCGGCGGCGGTGGTCGCCAGCGTCACGGTGTTGATGCCGGCCAATTGGCTGGCGCCGAGCGCGTTGATCAGAAAGGCGTTGTTCGCCTGCAGCGTGATCCCGGTCGACAGGTTGGGGCCGGCGTTGAAATAGACTTCCTGCCGGTTGTACGATCCTTCGAAGAACAATTCGACGCGCGGCGCGATCTCATAGCTCAGCCGCCCGAACACGCCCCAGCGATTGTCACGCGGGGCAAGGCCGATGCGGCGGCCCGAATCGTTGACCTGCCAGTCGCCGCCCTGCGTCAGCGTCGGCGGTGACGATCCGCCCGGCGAGGGGAAGGTCAGCGCGCCATATTGATAATGGTTCACCGACCCGCCTTGGCCGAAATAGATCCCGCGCAGGCGGTTGGCGACGCCGCCGCTCGATCCGGTGATCAGCCCCCCGGGGGTCGAATTGGCCGCGCCGACCTGGGTGCGGATCAGATAGCGCGGGGTGGTGCTGTTCGTGGTCCAATTGGGGTCCTGGATGCGGACATAGCCGGTCGCGTTCCAGTCGCGATCGACGTTGAAGATGCCGTCGGCATGCGCGACCTCTCCGTTGAGGATGATATGCCCGCGCCCGCCGGCGAAGGAGGTGCCGCCGGTGACATTGATCGAATAATTGCCGCCGTCGCCGTGCCCGGTGATGCCCGAATCCGCCGCGACCTTGAGCCCCTGGAACTTCTTGTTGAGGACGAAATTGACCACGCCCGCGACCGCGTCCGAGCCATAGGCCGCGGAGGCGCCGCCGGTGACGACATCGACCCGCTCGATCAGGGATTGCGGGATCGTGTTGACGTCGACCAGCCCGTTGATCGTCGACGCGACCGAGCGGCGCCCGTCGAGCAGCACCAGCGTGCGCATCTCGCCCAGATTGCGCAGGTTGAGCGCGTTGATCCCGGCCTGGCCGCTGCTCAGGTTGAGCCGCGAATTGGCCGGGCGGGTCGATCCGGCGAGCGACGGCAATTGGTTGACGAAATCGGCGACATTGTTCGACGGCGAGGAATTCTGGATATCCTCCAGCGTCATCACCGTCAGCGGGGTCGGCGCCTGGAAACCGTCGCGGATGATGCGCGAGCCGGTGACGACGACATCCGAGGCGGCTTCATCGGGGGGTGCGGTCTGCGCCGCCGCCGTGCCGGCGATGGCCAGCGCGGTGAGGCTCGAAAAGGCGGCGAATCCGGCCCTGAATTGGCCCAGCGTCCGTCCGAATGTCATATATCCCCCCTTATGTCCCTGCCGGTTTCCCGGATCGAAGGCCGCTTCCCTGCCGGCCTTCCGCGAAATGTTCGTCGTTATCGGGGGGCGCCATCTTCGGTGGCGGATTACCCCTATAATCAAGCGTGAGGGTGCCGGGCACCGCCGAGCAGCGTCAAGAGCGCGCGCGGTTCCTTTTGTTCGCGCGCCCATAATCTGCGTCTATGGCCTGGCTATAGATTGCGCCTATGGCTCGCCAAGCGCTTGCCATATGTCCTTCGAACAACACGGCATTAGCCTGTGCCGACAGGTACGCCCGGGGGATATGCCGATGTTGAATCGCCGTTCGTTTCTGCTCGGCTCGACCGCGATGCTGGCGCTGGTGCCTGTCGCGGCCGCGCGGACGGGGAGGGTGGATGTGTCCGGGCTGACTGCACCGATCGAGATCATCGACGATCCTTATGGCGTGCCGCATATTCGCGCCGCCTCGATCCCCGATGCCTATTTCGGGCAGGGCTATGTCGTCGCGCGCGACCGGCTGTTCCAGATCGATTTCTCGCACCGCCGCGAAATGGGGCTGATGGCCGAGGCGTTCGGGCGCGACTTCGCCGCGCATGACGCACGCGCGCGGCTGTTCCACTATCGCGGCGATCTCGATGCCGAGCTCGCCGCGGTGCCGGAGAAGGTGCTCGCCTGCGCGCGCGCCTATGTCGCCGGGATCAACGCGCGGATCGACGAAGTGCTGGCCGATCGCTCGCTGCTGCCGCTGGAATATGCCATTCTCGGGGTCCGCCCACTCAAATGGGATATCCGCGATCTCGTGCTGGCGCGCGGCGAGCGGATCAACAGCGCCGATGAGGAGGTGCGCCGCGCGCGGCTCGCGGCACTGGGGTTGCTCGATCTCGACGCGGTGATCGCGCCGCTGCGCCCGGCGTGGAAGATGACCGTTCCCGAGGGGCTCGACGTCGCGGCGGTGTCCGACGCCGATCTCGGGGTGTTCCGGCTCGGCGCGCTGCCGTTCGGGGCAATGGTGCTTCCGCAGGAGCCGAACGATCCCGATCCGGTCGGCGAGCGCGCCAACGGCGGCAGCAACGCCTGGACGGTCGCGCCGTCGCGGACGACGACCGGCCGCGCGATCCTCGCCAACGATCCGCATCTCGGGATCGGCGGGTTCGATCCGCGGCATGTCGCGCATCTTTCGGCGCCGGGGCTCGATGTGATCGGCGGCGGGTCGCCGGGGCAGCCGGGGATCATGCAGGGGCACACCGATCGCTTCGCCTTCGGCCGCACCAATTTCCACATCGACCAGCAGGATCTGTTCGTGCTGGAGCTCAACCCCGACGACCCCGAGCTCTATCGCCACGAGGGGAAATGGAAGAAGTTCGACCGCGTCGATATCCATATCCCGGTGAAGGGCGGGGCGCCGGCGCCGTTCACCTTGCGCTTCGCCGCGCAGGGGCCGGTGATCGCGCATGATCCGGCGCGGCGCCGCGCCACCGCGCTCGCGGTGATCGACCTGCAGCCGGGGGGAAGTGACGCGTTCGCGATGATCGCGATCAACCTCGCGCGCGACTGGGCGGATCTGCGCAACGCTTTCCCGCTCCACCCCTCGCCGACCAATTTCCATTATGCCGATATCGAGGGCAACCACGGCTGGCAGGTGATCGGCTTCGTCCCCGTGCGGCGCAAGGGCGACGGGTTGCTGCCGGTGCCGGGCGATGGGCGTTACGACTGGACCGGCCGGCGCGATTTCCGCGCGCTGCCGAGCGAATATAACCCGGCCAAGGGCTGGTTCGCCTCGGCCAACCAGAATAATCTGCCCCGCGATTGGCCGCGCGATCGCATCCCGGCCTTTTCGTTCAAGGATCCCTATCGCTACGAGCGGATCGCCGACGTTCTGTCGGGGCAGCGCAAGCACAGCCTCGCCGACAGCATCGCGCTCCAGCACGACACCCTGTCGACCCCGGCGCGGCAATTGCTCGCGCTGCTCCCGGCGCGCGGCTCGGCCGGGGCGGCGCCCGCGCTGGCGATGTTGCGCGGCTGGGATGCGCGCGTCGATGCCGAAAGCGGCGCGGCGGCGCTGTTCGAGCTGTTGTGGCGCGAGCTCGGCAACCGGATGCTCGCGCTGATCGTCCCGGAAAGGGCGCGCGCGCTGGTCACCGAGATCGCGCCCTCGGTGCTGCTCGGGCTGCTCGCCGACCCCGACGCGCGGCTCGGTCCCGATCCCAAGGCGGCGCGCGACGCATTGTTCGACGCCGCGCTCGCCGCCGCCTGGAATGGGGCGCGCGAGAAGCTCGGCCCCGATCCGGCGGCGTGGCGCTGGGCAACCTTGCACCAGGTTCGGCTCGCGCATCCGCTGTCGCGCATCCCCGCGATCGCCAAGGCCTTCCCGCCGATCGAGGGCGAAGGGTCGGGTGGCGATTCCTATACCGTGATGGCGCGCTGGCTCCACGGCAACGCGGGCTGGCAGGTCAGCGGCGGGGCGAGCTATCTGCAGGTGATCGACGTCGGCGCGTGGGACAATTCGGTGATGCTCAACCTTCCCGGCCAGTCGAACGACCCGCGCTCGCCGCATTATCGAGACTTCTACCGGCCGTGGATCGCCGGCGCGATGCAGCCGATGCTGTTCAGCCGCGCCGCGGTCGACAAACATGCCGTCAGCCGTACGATGCTCAATCCGAAGGGGAAATCCGCATGAAGGTCCGGTCGATCGCTGTGTTCACCGCGCTGGTCGCGCTCGCCGCGCCGGCGTGGGCGCAGCGCGCGGACGTGGTGATCCGCGGCGGGACGATCTATTCGGGTGCGGATGCGCCGCCGATCACCGGCGATGTCGAGATCGCGGGCGATCGCATCGTCTATGTCGGGCCGGCGAGGGGCACCGCTGCGGCGCGGGTGATCGACGCCACGGGCAAGATCGTCGCCCCCGGCTTCATCGACGCGCATACCCACCCCGACACCTACATCCGTTCGCCCGATGCGACCGCGCGTCTCAACCTGCCGTGGCTCGCGCAGGGCGTGTCGACGATCGTTACTGGGGTCGACGGCGGGGGCACCCCCGATGTCGCGGCGGACGCGCGCAAGCTGGAGGCGAGCCGGATCGGCACCAATGTCGTGCCGTTCGTCGGCTTCGGCGCGATCCGCGCGCGCGTGCTCGGCGCGGACGATCGCGCGCCGACCGCGGCCGAGCTGGGGCAGGAGAAAGCGCTCGCCGCAAAGGCGATGTGCGAAGGGGCTTATGGCCTTTCGACCGGCTTGTTCTACGCGCCGCAAAGCTATGCCAAGACCGAAGAGGTGATCGCGGTCGCGCGCGAGGCGGGGCGTCGCGGCGGGATGTACGACACCCACCAGCGCGATGAATCGAGCTATACGATCGGCCTCCTCGCCTCGACCCGCGAGGCGATCGAGATCGGCCGTGCCGCCGGGATGCCGGTGCATTTCGCGCACCTCAAGGCGCTGGGCGTGGACCTCCAGGGCCAGGCGCCGCAGCTGATCGCGACGATCGAGGCCGCGCGCGCCGCAGGCCAGCAGGTGACCGCGGATCAATATCCCTGGCTCGCCTCGGGGACGAGCCTCGACGCCTCGCTCGTCCCGCGCTGGGCGGTCGACGGCGGCTATGCCAAGATGATCGCGCGGTTCGACGATGCCGCGACCTTGGCGCGGATCAAGGCCGAGATGCGTGACAATCTGCGCCGGCGCGGGGGCAAGGACTCGATCCTGTTGACCAGCGCGGATCAGCCGTGGACCGGCAAGACGCTCGGCGCGGTCGCGGCCGAATGGCAGGTCGATCCGATCGATGCCGCGATCCGCATCCTGCGCGTCGCCGATGCCAAGGGCACCGAGCCGGCCGGCGCCGGGGTGGCGAGCTTCAACATGGCCGATCGCGACGTCGATCTGATCATGCAGCAGAAATGGGTGGTGACGAGCTCCGACGGGTCCGACGGGCATCCGCGGCAATATGCCACCTTCCCGCAGAAATATCAGGTCTATGTCCGCGAGCGTAAGGTGATCTCGCTCGGCGATTTCATCCGCCGTTCGACCGGGCTGACCGCCGATCTCTACCGGCTCGACCGGCGCGGCTATCTACGCCCGTCCTATTTCGCCGATGTCGTGGTGTTCGATCCGGTCGGTTACGCGCCGCGCGCGACCTATGTGAACCCGCGGGTGCCGAGCGTCGGGGTCGTCGCGCTGCTGGTCAACGGCCAGGTCGTGCTGGAAAATGGCGCGACGACCGGCGCCGCGCCCGGCCGCGCCCTGCTGCGCCCGCGCCCGACGCCGTGCGCATAGCCGGGCGTTATAGGTCGCGGCGCAAGCGCGATTGGCGCAGCCGCGCGCCGCGGCCCAAGGAAAGCATCAGTCTTTTCCGCTAGGTGAGCGATGATTCCGGCACCCTTTCTTCTCTATCTCGGCCATTCGGATGACGAGGTCGGCATCAAGACCTCGCGCGGTCTTGCGATCTTCCGCCCGCGGGATTGCGTCGGCGAATGGCGCCACGACGGCAGCCCGTTGACGCTCGGCCTGCCGCGGATGAATGCGGCCGAGGCGCGTGCCGCGGGGGCGCAGACGTTGGTGCTCGGCATCGCCAATGCCGGCGGCCGGCTCTGCGAGGCGCTGATCGAGGATGCGCTGGCGGCGATCGCGACGGGGATGAACGTCGTCTCGGGGCTCCACCAGCGGCTGCGCGACGAGCCGCGGCTGGTGCGCGCCGCGGCCGAGACGGGGGTGACCCTGTTCGACGTGCGCGATCCGCCGGCGCATCTGCCGGTCGGCACCGGCAAGCGGCGCGCGGGCAATCGCCTGCTCACCGTCGGCACCGATTGTTCGGTCGGCAAGATGTACGCCACCCTGCTGCTGCAACAGGCGCTCCGCGCGCGCGGCGTCACCGCTGATTTCCGCGCAACCGGGCAGACCGGTATCCTGATCGCCGGCGAGGGCGTCCCGCTCGATGCGGTGGTGGCGGATTTCATCTCCGGTGCGATCGAAACGCTGAGCCCCGCGCGCGACGACGACGGCTGGGATCTGATCGAAGGGCAGGGATCGTTGTTCCACCCCTCGTTCGCCGGGGTCTCGACCGGGCTGCTCCACGGCGCGCAGCCGCGTGCGCTGCTGTTGTGCCACGATCCGTCGCGGGCGCATATGCGCGGGCTGCCGCATTACCAATTGCCCGATCTCGCCACCTGTCTGGAGGAAAACCTCCGCGTCGCGCGGCTGACCAGCCCCGATGTGCGCGCGGTGGGCGTCGCACTCAACACTGCCAAGCTCGACGATGCCGAGGCGCGGCGGCTGTGCGCGGCGACCGCGGACGCGCTGGGCCTGCCGTGCACCGACCCTTATCGCTTCGGCGCCGATCCGATCGCTGACTGGATGCTGCAATGCTTCGAACCCTCCAAGCCACCCATGACCGTTTCGCACTGAAGACGCCGTTCCGTATCTCGCGCGGGGTGCGGACCGTTGCGGAGGTCATCACCGTCACCGTCGCGCAGGACGGATTCGTCGGACGCGGCGAGGGCGTGCCCTATCCGCGCTATGGCGAAACGGTCGAAGGATCGCTGGCGGCGATCGCCGGGATCGCGCCGGCGATCGAGGCGGGGGCGACACGCGTCGATCTCGCGACGCTGATGCCCGCGGGCGCGGCGCGCAATGCGGTCGACGACGCCTTGTGGGATCTCGAAGCGCGGCTTGCCGGCACCAGTGTCGCAGCGCTTGCCGGCCGCCCCGAACCGGCGCCGCTCGCCTCGGCGATCACGATCGGTATCGACACGCCCGAGGCGATGGCGCTCGTCGCGGCGCGCATCGCCGACGTGCCGTTACTCAAGGTGAAGGTCGCGCGCGAGGAAGCGCAGGCGCAGATCGCCGCAGTGCGCCGCGTCGCCCCGAAGCCCCGGCTGATTGTCGATCCCAATGAAAGCTGGACGGTCGCCGATGTCGTTGCATGGCAGGGTTTCCTGGTCGAGCAACGTGTCGATCTGCTCGAGCAGCCGGTGCCGGCGGCGGCAGATGCGGGGCTGGCCGGGATCGCATCGCGCATCCCGATCTGCGCCGATGAATCGCTGCATACCCGTGCCGACCTCGATGCGCTCGTCGGTCTTTACACGCATGTTAATATCAAGCTCGACAAGGCCGGCGGCTTGACCGAGGCCCTTGCGCTCGCCGATGCAGCGCGGGGAAGGGGCTTTGGCCTGATGATTGGATGCATGCTCTGTTCGTCGCTCGGCATCGCGCCGGCGATGCTGCTCGCGGGGGAGGCGGATTTTGCCGACCTCGACGGGCCGTTGTGGCTCGCCGACGATCGTCCCGGCGGGGTGCGTGACGAAGGCGGGGTGCTGTTGCCGCCGCATCCGGGCTTCTGGGGCGCCCGCGCGTGAGGCTGCTCCGCGGCTGGTTCGCGGTGCCGTTATGGAAACGGGTCGTGGCCGGGCTGGTGCTCGGTGCGTTGCTCGGCGCCTTGTCGCCGGACGGCGCGGCGGCGATCAAATTGGTTGGCGATCTGTTCGTCCGGCTGATCAAGATGCTCGTCGTGCCGGTCGTGCTGGTGACGATCGCGGCGGGGATCGCCGCGCTCGGCGATCCACGCCGGCTCGGGCCGATCGGCGGACGTACCCTCGGGCTGTTCGCGCTGACCACGTTGGTCTCGGTCGTCATCGGCATGGCGGTGGGGCTGGTGGTCCGCCCCGGCGCGGGGATCACGCTGGCGGGAGCCGCGCCACATGCATTGGGCACCCCCGTCTCGCCCGCCGATCAGCTGCTCAACATCGTCCCGGCGAATATCGTCGATGCGCTGGCACGCGGCGACATGCTCGCGATCATCTTCACCGCGATCCTGCTCGGCGTCGGCAGCGTCATCGCGGGCGAGGCGGGCAAGCCGGTGGTCGCATTGCTCCAGGGGCTCACCGCGGTGCTGCTCCAGATCGTCCGGATCGTGATGGAAGTGACGCCGTTCGGGGTCTGCGCGCTGATCGCCAATGCGGTGGCGACGAGCGGCGCGGCGGTGTTCGTCAATATCGGCTGGCTCGCCTTGTGCGTGCTGTTCGCCGCGCTGGTGCAGATGCTGATCGTCCACGCCGGGCTGATCGCATTGGTCGCGCGGCTCCCGGTCGGGCGGTTCTTCCGCGGGATCATCGATGCGCTGGCGATCGCCTTTTCGACCGCTTCCTCGTCGGCGACACTGCCGGTGGCGCTGCGCGTCGCGCAGGACAATCTCGGCATCGCGCGCCCGATCGCCTCGACGGTGCTGCCGCTGGGGGCGAGCATCGGCAAGGACGGCACCGCAATGTATGTCGGCTTGCTTGGGCAATTCGCGTTGCAGGCGCTGGGGATAGCACCCGATCCGTGGATGCTCGCGGTGATGCTGCTGACCGGCGCGCTCGCCGCATTCGGCACCGCGCCGATCCCGTCGGCGTCCTTGTTCATGCTCGCGGCGATGCTCGCGGCGGTGGGGGTGCATCCCGAGCAGACTGCGCTGGTGGTCGGGCTGGTATTGCCGTTCGACCGGCTGCTCGACATGACCCGCACCGTGCCCTCGGCCTCGGCCAACCTCGCCGTCACCACGCTCGTCGCGCGTGCCGAAAATGCGCTCGACGAGGGGCGCTTTCGTCAAGCCGTTGTCGAATAAGCGATACCGTCGTTAGGATCGGCCTCATGAACCTGCGGCATATCGAGATCTTCCACGCGGTCTACGTCAACGGCACGGTCAGCGGGGCGGCGCGCGCACTCAATATCTCGCAGCCGTCGGTCTCGAAGACGCTGCGCCACGCGGAAAGCCTGCTCGGCTTCGAATTGTTCCAGCGCACCAACGGCCGGCTCGTCCCGACCGAGGATGCGCATGCGTTATTCTCCGATGTCGCCGAGATCCAGGATCGCGTGCGGATCCTGCGCGAGGCGGGGCGCAATCTGCGCGCCGGCGCGGGGATGACCTTGCGGATCTCCGCACTGCCCAGCCTCGCGCTCGCCGCGCTGCCGACCGCGGTGTCGCGCTTCATGAAGGAGCGCCCCGACGTCCGCTTCGATCTGCAGACCGTGCATCACGATGATCTGCTGGGGAAACTCTACGAGCGCGAGACCGATATCGCGATCGCCAACAAGGTGCCGCGCGGCGTCCCGCTCGGGCAGAGCTGGCTCGGCGAGGGCGAGCTGGTGGTGCTCTATCGCGAAGAAGATCTGCCCGATGCGCCGCCGCGGCTGGAGCTGGCGCAACTCGCCGGGCATCCGTTCATTACCGTCGCGACGAGCGGCCCGCTCGGCCGGATCTTCACCGACGAGCTCGAGCGGCTGGGGGTCGAACTCAACGTCGTGGTCTCGGCGCGCACCTTCTACATCGCCGCGGCGCTGGTGCGCAGCGGAGTGGGGGTGACGGTGGTCGATTCGTTCACCGCAGAGGCGTGTATGGCGCCGGGGCTGCAGATGCGGCCGCTCAAGCCGTCGCTCGCCTTCGACGTCCACGCGATCCATCTGCTCGATCGCCCGCCGAGCGTGCTGGCGACGCAATTCCTCGCCTTGCTCGCCGATGTGATCGAGGGGCGGTGATGCGCGGCATGCTCGCGCTGGTGCCGTTGCTGCTCGCCGCGGCGCCGCCAGCCGCGCCGGCGGTGGAGGAGGCGCTCGCCAGCGTGGGGGCGGGCACCCGTATCGGGCTGGTGGTGGTCGACGATCAGGGACGCGAGATCGTGGCGGTCCGCCCCGACGATCGCTTCGTGCCGGCCTCCAATACCAAGATGTTCACCACCGCCGCGGCGTTCGCGCTGCTCGATACCGCGTCGCCCGATACCGCGGGCGGCGCGAGCGTGCGGCTGGAGGGGCGCGACGTGATCCTCGCCGGGCACGGCGACGCGCGGCTGTCGAGCGCGGCGGATTGCCAGAGCGATTGCCTCGTCGATCTCGCGCAGGCGGTGGCTGCGCGCACCCGCGTCGTCCGCGACGTGATCGGCGACGACAGCGCCTTTCCCGACGAGCGCTGGCCGGCGGGGATGAGCTGGAACAACATGGCCGGCCAATATGGCACCGCGATCTCCGCGCTGACACTCGACGACAATGTCGTCGTGCTGACGGTGACGCCGGGCAGGCCGGGCGCGCCGCCGGCGATCGCCGGAGAAGGCTATTACCGCATCGACAATCGCGCGATCACCATCGCCGGCGGCAAGACCGCGCTGGAGGTAACCCGCACGCCGGGGAGCGATATGCTGCGGATCGCGGGCACGATCCCCGCCGGGGGCGCGGCGGCCAATCTGCGCGTCGGGGTCGATGATCCGGCGCATCGTGCGGCGTGGCGCTTCGCGGGATTGCTGCGCGCGGCGGGCGTGCGGGTGACGGGCGACATCGCCACCCGCCACCGGCTGCTTTCGCCGGGCGACGATCCTGCGGCGCGCGGCGACGCCCCCGTCTCGCGCCCGCCCGCGCCGCCCGAGCTTGCCCGGCTCAACCCGTCGCCGCTGGCGGACGATCTGCGTCACACCAACAAGGTCAGCCAGAACCTGCATGCCGAGCTGTTGCTGCGGCGCGTCGGCAGCGTCTCGGGCAGCGGGTCGGTGGCGGACGGGCGTGCGGCGGTGAGCGCGATGCTGGCGCGGGCGGGGGTGTCGCGCGCCGCTTATGACTTCGCCGACGGGTCGGGCATGTCGAGCTACAATCGCCTCTCGCCGCGCGCCGCGGTCACCTTCCTGCGCTGGACCCAGGCGCAGCCATGGGGCGCGGCGTGGCGCACGACGCTTCCCGTGGCGGGCGAGGACGGCACGCTCAAGCATCGTTTTGTCGGGACGGCGCTGGCCGGCAAATTGTTCGCCAAGACGGGGACGCTCAACGCCGCCAATGCGCTGTCGGGCTTCTTCGTCGCGGCGAGCGGGCGGACCTTCACCTTCTCGGCCTTCGCCAACGATATGCCGCAGGACACTGCCGCAACCGGGGCGATCGACCGTGCACTGGTGGCGATCGCCGCCGCGAACTGACCGGTAAATCATCGATTCACCTGAGCAAATGCACAGTCGGACAGAATCGGTTTGTTGCGCGTTTAACGCTCGGTTTGGATTGATCCGGGTTCAAAAAGGAATGGAAAAAGCCATGTCGCCGTCTGTAACAAAACTCGCCCCTGCGGTCGTGATCATGGTTGGTGCGCTCGGCCTCGGCGGCTGCGCCACCAAAGGATATGTGCGCGATCAGATCGCGCCGTTGAACCAGCGTATGGATGCGCTCGAGGCGAAACTGCACGATACCGATGCCACCGCGAAGCAGGCATTGTCCGAAGCGCAGGCCGCAGGGCAGGCCGCGCAGAACAATGGCCAGCGGCTCGATCAGCTCAACGCGCGCGTCGACGGGATCGAGCAGCGCATGCGCGAGAATGAAAATCGCCGGAAGCGCCCGCGGAACTGATGCCGCAATTGCGCAATTGCTGATATTATCGTGATTTCTCCGCTGCCGTCCTTCGGGGCGGCAGCGGTCGTATGTCGAGTGCCTCAAGCGATGATCATGATGCTTCTGGCGCTTGCCGGACCTGCGCTGGCGGCTTCCGCGCCCAAGCGCGCGCCGGCCAGCGTCGCGCCGGCGAAGAAGGCCGAAGCCAAGGTTGAGGCCAAGGTCGAGACGCCGCCGTCCGCGGCGGCGGTGCGCGTCGCCGATTGGATCACGGCGTCGCGTGATAATGGCGCGCTGCCCTATGCGATCATCGACAAGAAGGATGCCTCGCTCTTCCTGTTTGACGCCAAGGGCAAGCCGCTCGCGCGGGTGCCGGTGCTGATCGGCATCGCCGAGGGGGATGAGGCCACCCCGGGGGTCGGCACCAAGAATCTCGCCGAGATCGGCCCGGCGGAAAAGACCACTCCAGCCGGACGCTTCCTCGCCAGATACGGCTTCGCCGCGGGCAAGCAGAAGGTGCTGTGGGTCGATTACGCCAATTCGGTGGCGCTCCACCCGATCCCGCCGACCGCGAGCAAGAAGGAGCGGCGACGCCAGCGGATGCTGTCGCCGACCCCCGACGACAATCGCATCACCTTCGGCTGCATCAACGTGCCCTCGGTTTTCTACAGCAAAAGCCTGCGGCCGCTTTTCCAAAGGAAGGGCGGCTATGTCTACGTGCTGCCCGATACCAAGCCGCTCGAGGCGGTTTTCCCGCGCGTCAGGGTTCAGGGGCCGACCAGCGCCGCCCAGCTTTAAACGGGCTCGCGGCGCCGGCGCAGCAGGCGGATGCCGCCCGCAATGATCGCTTCGGCGGCGAGAAGCGCGACGACGATCGTGGTGACGATGTCGCCGTGGCCGCCGGCCACCGGATTGTTGCGCAGGATAACGCCGGTCGCGAGGAACACGGTGTTCCACACCACCGCTCCGGCGAAGGTCGCCACGACGAAGCCGGTGAGCGGCACGGCGAGCGCGCCGGCCGGCACCGCGATATAGACCCGGACGACCGGCATCGTCTGGCTGAGAAAGGTGATCCAGAAACGCCGCCGCAGATAGGCGCGATGCAGCCGCTCGCGGCGCTCATGGCCGAGCGAGGGCAGCGATCCGAACGTCAGCAGCCGCGCGCCGCGCTCGGCGCCGACCCACCGGCCCAGGCCGTACCAGGCGAGCGATCCGAGCGTCGATCCCACCGTCGTGGCGACGACCGCGCCGGGCAAGGCGGCGGCATCGGCAACCGCGAAACGGCCCAGCATGATGAGCAGCCCGCTCGACGGGACGATCGGGATCAGCTTCTCGATCAGCGCGCAAAACGCCAGCCCGAGCGGCCCCATCGTCGCGAACAGCGCGATGACCGTCGAGAGCAGGCTGCTCACCGCGCGAGGTCGCGCAACGGGCGATGATTGCTGCGCGTGATCTTGTACACGCGCGCCGGCGGGATGTTGCGCAGCACGCGCCCATGGAGGCTGGCCTTCAGATCGAGGCGCTTGAGGATGTGGCGCGGGATCGGGCAGGTGATGCCGTAGGTGAATTGGTAGAGCGCGCCGCCCTCGCGCAGATGCGAGAAGATGCTGCGCAACATGGTCTCGATCTTCGATCCGCGCATGTTGAGCAACGGCAACCCGCTGACCGCGGCGCCGAGGCGCTTTTCGGGCGGCAATGCGGTGCCGAGCTGCTCGGCATCCATGCACAGGACGCGTGCCTGGGGATAGCGCATCTGCAGGATGCGAGCGAAATCCACGACATATTCGATCAGGATCAGGTCCTTTTCCGGCACGCCGCGCTTCAACGCCGCCTCCGTGAAAATCCCGGTGCCGGGGCCGAGTTCGAGCACCGTGCCGGTCGCCGGGCCAAGGTCGCTCGTGATCAATTCCGCCAGCGATGACCCCGATGGCGTCACCGCGCCAATGACGCCGGGATTTTTGAGGAACGATCGAAGGAATAGAAACCGTTTCGTCATCACGCATTTGTCCGTCGACCGATACCTCATCGGTCTTTATCGATCGAAATATTCGACCGCGATTACAAGAACATTGCGCGGTTGACAGGTTATTTTTGGATCGGCCCGATCCTGCCGGAAGAACGCTGTCAGCCCGCCGGCAGGAGCGGAAGGATCAACCGGAATGACGCGCCGCCCGATGGCGCCTCCGTGACCCAGATCCGGCCGCCGTGCCGCCCGACGATCTCCCGCACGAGATTGAGCCCCAGCCCGAAGCCGTGGCCGTTGACGCGGAAGAAGGGGTCGAAGATGCGCTCGCGATCGTCGGCGGGGACGCCTTCGCCCTCGTCGCTGATCGTGATCCCGCTCGATCGGCTGATCTGCGTCGTGATCTGGCCGCGCCCGCCGCCGTGCTGGATCGCATTCTGCAGCAGGTTGGTGATGGCCCGCTCGATCGCCGCGGCATCGCCGAGCACGTCGATCATTTCCTCGTCAGCCTCGAAGACGGGTTCGTAGCCGGCAGCGATCGCGAGCGGTGCGAGATCGAAGACGACCTGCCGCGTCACCGCGACGAGGTTGATCCGCGCCGGCTCGAAACGATGGCCGAAACGCTGGAGATCGAGGAATTGCTCGGTCAGATTGGCCAGCCGGGCGAGATCCTGCAGCAGCAGCACCTTCTCCGGCCCCGCCGGCAGCGCGTCGAGCCGGGTCTGGAGGATCGCGATCGGGGTGCGCCATTCGTGCGCGAGATAGGCGAAGAATTTGCGCTGATGCTCATAGCCGTCGTCGAGCCGCGCGAGCGCGCCGTTGACGGCTTCGACCAGCGGCACGATTTCCTGCGGGACATTGTGCGACGGCAGCCGCGTCCCGCGCCGGTCGACGTCGATCTGCTTCGCGCGCGCTGCGATCGCATCGGCCGAGGCGAGCGCGCGGCGAACCACCAGCGGCGCGGCGATGATCGTCGCGATTGCGGTGATCGCAATCAGCGGCAGGACGACCGAGGCGAACAGCAGGCCGACCGCCGCCAGCAGTCGTCCGGGCGACACCGTGCCATTGGCGCCGGTGAGGATCTGGAGATCGCCGGCAGCGGCATGCACCGTCTTGAGCCGCGCGGCGGGGACGAAATCGCCGTTGAGCATGCTGCCGAACCGCGCCTGCCCGATGCGATCGAGCGCCGCGCCCATCTCGGCATAAGCAGCGGGCACCTTGCCGTAGGCGAGCGTGGCGCCGTCATGCCGGCGCACCACGAACCACAGGCCGGGTGTCTCGGCGCTGCGTGCCGCGAACGCCGGCGTCTCGCGCAGCTTCAACGAGCCGCTGTCGCCGCGCACGACCGCGCTCGCGATCGCGTCGATCGTTTCGTCCTCGGGCTCGAGCGTCATGAAATTGCCGGTCGCCGCCAGCGCCGCGACGATGAGCACCGCCAGCACGGTGAGCAATACCGCCTGCAGCGCCGACAGCCGCCACGTCAGGCTCCAGCGCAGCGACGCGGGGGTGTCGCTCACGATGCCTGCTTCAGCAGATAGCCGATTCCCCTGACCGGATGCACCTCCAGCCCGGCGCCGGCGGCGGCGAGCTTCCGGCGCAGCCGCGAGATATGCGCATCGAGCGTGTTGGACTGGATCTCGTCGTCGAAGCCATAGACCGCATCTTCGAGTGCCTGGCGCGACACCGTCCGTCCGATCCGCCGCAGCAGCACCTGCAGCACGAGCAATTCGCGGCGGGTCAGTTCCAGCCTTTCGCCGCCGACGCGCGCCTCCGGGCCGTTGAAATCGAACGAAAGCTCGCCGAAGGTCTCGACGTCGGCGCGCATGTCCGACGGCCGGCGCATCACCGCCCTGAGCCGTGCGAGCAGTTCCTCGATCGCAAATGGCTTGGAGAGATAATCGTCCGCGCCGGCATCCAGCCCGTCGACGCGATCGTCGATTTCGCGCCGCGCGGTCAGCACGATGACCGGCGCGGCCAGCCCGCGGGTGCGGAGCCAGGGAATGAGCGAAAGCCCGTCGCCGTCGGGCAATTGGCGATCGAGCAGGATCGCATCATAGGAAGCACCCGCCGCCGCTTCTTCGGCCTCGGCGAGGCACGCCACGATATCGACCACCGCGTCATATCGCCGCAGCACCGTGCGCAGCGCCGACGCCAGCTCAGCCTCGTCTTCCAGCAGCAGGATACGCAATAGCCGATCTTCCTTTCGCGCGATTGTCCCCGACGGAGATTGCGGGGACATTGCGCGACTGCCCGGCGCGCGCAACCTTCGTGCATTGCCGTGGTTACGCGCTGGTCGCGACGTCGCGCTCGACCGCCTTGGCGATGGCGATCGCGAGTTGCGACTGGTTGAACGGCTTGCCGAGGCGGATCGCGCTGCTGCGTGCCGCGACATCCTCGCCATAGCCGCTGGCAAGGATGATCGGCGTGCCGGGCCGGATTTCGTCGACCGCCGCGATCAATTCGCTGCCGGTCATATTGGGCATCGCCTGATCGGTCACGATAAGGTCGATATCGTCGCGCGCGCGGAACGTTTCCAGCGCCTCGGCGGCGGAATCGGCCTCGATCACGTCATGCCCGAGATCCTCGAGCAGGGCGGCGGTGTTGATCAGGACGAGCGCGTCGTCGTCGACCGCAAGGATCTTCAGCCGCGGGATTTGCGGTTCGGGCTCCGCGACCGGCTCGGCGGCGGCCGACACCGTGTCATCCTGCGCGACCGGCAGCCAGATGACCGCGCTCGTCCCCTCGCCAGGGCGGCTCAACAGCTCGAACATCCCGCCGATCTGTTGCGCCATGCCGTGGACCATCGCGAGCCCGAGCCCGGTGCCCTTGCCGACACCCTTGGTCGTGAAAAAGGGTTCGGCCGCGCGGCGCACGGTTTCCTCGTCCATCCCGGTCCCCCGATCGGTGATGACCAGCCGGACATAATGTCCCGCTGGCAGCTTGGTCGCGGGATCGTCGGCCAGCACCTCCTTCGACGCCGAAATCAGGATCGGCCCGCCGCCCGGGGTCGCGTCGCGCGCGTTGACGATCAGGTTGAGCAGCGCCATTTCGAGCTGGTTGGCGTCGGCGCGAATGAACGGCAGGCGAAGCGGGAAATTGGTCGAAATCGGCCATTCCGGGCCGATCGACCGCTGGACGAGGTCGCTCATCCCCGCGAGCAGCTGCGGCAGATTGACCCGATCGACCTTGAGATCCTGGCGGCGCGCAAAGGCGAGCATCCGCTGGGTCAGCGTCGCACCGCGCTGCGCGCCCTCGATCGCATTGTCGAGCAGCCTTTTGCTCAGCGGATCATCGGGAACGCGCTTGCGCAACAGATCGAGGCTGCTGAGGACCGCCATCAGCAGATTATTGAAATCATGGGCAATACCACCGGTGAGCTGCCCGATCGCCTCCATTTTCTGCGATTGGAACAACACTTCCCGTGCCTGTTCCAGCTCGCGTTGCGCCTTTTCGCGCTCGGTGATGTCGCGGGTGATCTTGGCGAAGCCGATCGGCACCCCCGCATCGTCGCGAATGGCGTCGATCACCACGCTGGCGCGGAAACGCTCGCCGTCCTTGCGGACCCGCCAGCTTTCGGCGAGGAAGCGTCCCTCGGTACGCGCGGTTTCGAGCGCGCGTTGCGGTTCGCCGTTGGCGCGATCCTCCTCGGTATAGAAGCGTGAGAAATGCTCGCCAATGATCTCGTCGGGCTCGTACCCCTTGATCCGCCGCGCACCCTCGTTCCAGCTCGAAACATGCCCGTCGAGGTCGAGCATGTAGATCGCGTAATCGGTCACGCCCTGAACGAGATGGCGGAACTGCGCCTGGCTTTCGTTGAGCGCCTCTTCGGCGCGGCGGCGTTGGGTGATATCGCGGCCATAGGCGAAGATCATGCCGTTTTCGGTCGAGCTATGCCACTCGATCCAGCGGAAACCGCCGTCGGCGGTCAGCAGGCGGCTTTCGTAATTGGTGAGCTGTTCGTCGTCGCGGGCGCGGGCGAGCGCATCGTCGTTGGCACCGGCATCGTCGGGATGAACGAACGCGCTGAAATGATGCCCCACCACCTGATCGAGCGGATGCCCGAGCATCTGCGCCCAGGACGGGCTGACCGAGCGCAGCACGCCCTCGCCGTCGATGACGACCATCAGATCGCGCGAAAAGGTCCACATGCGGTCGGCGCGGAGCCGCTCGCTCTGGAGCGCGGCGACATTGGCGAGCGCGCCGCCGATCTGCGCGGCGATCAGCCGCGCGATGTCGAGGATGCCGGCATCCTTGCTGCGATAGGGGCTCAGCCCGAGGACGAGCCGGCCGGCACTCTCGCCCGGCCCGGGGATCGCGATTGAGATCGCCTCGCGCGGGGGTCGGTCCCAATCGCCCGTGGGCCAGTCGATGTCGGCGGGAAGCGCGACGATCCGGCCGTTTTCGCCGTCCCCTCGCGAGAGGCGCGTGATCGCCGCTTCGAACGACGATGGCGCGGGATGCGCGGCGTCGCCCGTCAGCTGTAGGCTGGCGAACGGGAAATCGCGGCGATTGGTCGCGAAGGTCGAGCGCACCGCATCGTGGATCGCCGATCTGTCGGTCGCGCCGACCAGCGCCGCGCCGAGCTGGCGTATCGTTTCGAGGCGCCGTTCGCCGATGACGCGTTCGGTCTCTTCGCTGACGATGCACAACAGCCCTCCGACGTCGCCGTCGGCGGTGTGGAGCGGGCTGTAGGAAAAACTGTGATAGGTTTCCTCGGGATAACCGCTGCGTTCGAGCAGCAGCAACAGCGCCTTGTTCCAGGTCGCTTCGCCGGCGCGGACGCGATCGACCTGATCGGCGACCTCGTCATAGACCTCGGACCAGACCTCGCGAAACGGCCGGCCGAGCATCCCGGGATGCTTGATCCCGAGCGTCGGGATATAGGCGTCGTTGTAGAAGAAATGCAGGTCGTCGCCCCAGCCGAGCCACATCTCGAACCGCGAGGTGAGCAGCATCCGCAGCGGGATTTTCAGCGCGTCGGGCCAGCCGCGCGGATCGCCGAGCGAGGTTGCCGTCCAGTCGTGGCGGCGCATGATATGCGCCATTTCGGAATTGCCGGGAAAGACTTCGCACAGGTCTTCGTCGTACATCCAGATCAATAGCCCGCTTCGTTGCGCCACCGTGTCAACGCCCGCCCGGTAATTTGGATGCGTCGAGCGCGCCGGGATGCTACCGGCGGCGCATGCCATCGGTGATCATCTATATCGGCGCGGCGCTGGCGGAGATCGCCGGGTGCTTCGCCTTTTGGGCGTGGCTGCGCATGGCGAGGTCCCCCTTGTGGCTCATTCCGGGCTGCGCGTTGCTCGTCGCCTTCGCCTATCTGCTGACCCGCGTCGATACCGCAGATGCGGGGCGGGCCTATGCGGCCTATGGCGGCATCTACATCACCGCGGCGCTGCTCTGGCTGTGGCTGGCGGAGGGGGTTCGGCCCGACCGCTGGGATCTGGGCGGGGCTTCATTGTGCCTCGCCGGCGCTGCGGTAATCTTCTTCGGGCCGCATCGGCTCTGACGCGTCGAGCGGCGGCGCTCCGATTGCCCGCTGTGCCTATTTTGTCGCTCTCTCTCGCCAAAAATACGCCCCGGTAACCGAATGGGAAAGCGATAGGATTACGTTCGTTACGCATTGCGGGGTGAAAGAAAGGGCGTGTTCATGCGTAACAATGACGAGGCCGATCTGCTGCCGATCAAGGCGGTGCAGGCGTGGGTCGACAGCAAGGGCCACCTCTACCCGACCAAGGAAGCGGCGCTTTATGTCGAGATCGAGCGGCTGCTCGGCCATGTCGGCACCGGCGAAAGCCTGGCGCCGGGCATCGCGCGGGTGCTGGTGGAGAAGCGCGACCGGCTGATGCCGTTGCTCAAGGCTTTCGGCGCGGCGAGCGAGGTCATCGAGGCGATTCCGCTGGCGCAAGCGACGGAATAGCGGCGTCGTCGGCATCGCGGGACCCGTCGCGCGCGAGGGTGGATCGCGAAGCGTAGCCGTGGCAAACCCGTGCCCGAACAACGAGCTACGCATCCCCTCACGCCTGGAGCGCCGCATGAAGCCGACGATCACCGCCTTTGCCGCTTCGCCCGATCGCGGCCGGGGGCTTGCGCGCGATATGCGGGTGCGCTGGGCGTTCGAGGAAGTCGGGCAGCCCTATGACGTCCGCCTGCTGTCGTTTGCGGCGATGAAGGATCCGGCGCATCTCGCGGACCATCCGTTCGGGCAGATCCCGACCTATCGGAACGGCGATCTCGTGCTGTTCGAATCGGGCGCGATCGTGCTCCATATCGCCGAGCGGCACGGGGGGCTGTTGCCCGACGATACGGATGCGCGCGCCCGCGCGGTCGCGTGGATGTTCGCCGCGCTCAACACGGTCGAGCCGCCGATCGTCGAATATGGCATGGCTACGCTCTTCGAGCAGGACAAATCCTGGTACGAGGAACGCCAACAGATGCTCGAGGCGCGTGTCCGCGCGCGGCTGGACGAACTTTCCGCCGCGCTCGGCGATGCCGACTGGCTCGAGGGCGCGTTCAGCGCGGGGGACCTGCTGATGGTCACGGTGCTGCGGCGGATCGAACGATCGGGGCTGTTGGCGCATTATCCGAACCTCGCGGCTTATGTCGCGCGCGGCGAGGCGCGGCCGGCCTATCGGCGCGCATTCGACGCGCAACTGGCGGTGTTCGCCGCCAGCGAGACGAGCGGCTGAGCGCCCAAGCCCGCGAACGGCGTCCTTGCGATCGCGGCGGATCGATATTATCGCTACCCTCTATGTGTTCGTTTGAACTTGTCTCTCGCCAATAGGCGGCCCGGGATAGACTGATCCCTATTGCCGCCCGAGCACGCGATGGAATGCGCTTCCGTCGCGCGGTTGATTTGCCTGCGGCGCGCAACGCCCAATCGTTGCACTGGCGCGGCAGGCGAAGGCGGGACTTGTTTTCAATGAATATATCGAAGGCCGAGCAGCGCGTGCTTCACGCGCTTGCGCAAGGTGGTCGGATTGTTCATCGCCGCGATGAAATTACGCGGGATATTACGAACGTCGATTGTTTCACGAGGGAAGGCTGGCGGCTTTCCAATTGTACGCTGGCGATTTTCCATTCACTCCGCCGCAAACGCCTGATCGCGAGCAAATCGGGCGCGGCCTATCGGATCACCTATCAGGGCCTGCGCTGGCTCAATGGTCAGGCCGATAACAGGTGAAACCGCCGCTGCCGCCGGGATCGCGCGCGGCCCCGGCAGCGGCGGCATTTCCGCCACCGACCGGCGCGTTTAACAAAATGTTGCCGCACGCGTCGCGGGGTTGTCCTGCTATCGTGAGGTTCTAGGTAACCCCGCATCCAGCACGCGGAGCATTGATTTTGGCAGCAGTATCGGTCGTCCTCTTCCTTCTCCTCGCCGTCGTCGTCAGCGGTGCCATATCGAGGATGCTGCCGATCTCGCTGCCGACCCCGCTGGTCCAGATCATGCTCGGTGCGGTCATCGGGCTTTCCACCTCCTATCGCGTCGAGCTCGATCCCGAGCTGTTCCTGCTGCTGTTCCTGCCGCCGCTGCTGTTCCTCGATGGCTGGCGCATCCCCAAGGACGAATTACTCAAGGACGTGTCGACCGTCGTGGAGCTTGCGCTGGGCCTCGTGCTGCTGACGGTGATCGGTATGGGGCTGTTCATCCACTGGATGATCCCGGCGATGCCGCTGGCGGTGGCGTTCGCGCTGGCGGCGGTCGTCTCGCCGACCGATCCGATCGCGGTGTCGGCGATCGCCGCGCGGGTGCCGATCCCGAAGCGGATGATGCACATCCTCGAGGGCGAATCGCTGCTCAACGACGCGTCGGGCCTCGTCTGCCTGCGTTTCGCGATCGCCGCGGCGCTGACGGGCGCCTTTTCGGTCGGGGCGGCGGCGCTCAACTTCCTGTGGGTCGCCGGGGCCGGCCTCGCGATCGGGGTGGTGGTGACGCTCGCCGCCACGCGGGCGAAGGCGTGGGTGACGCGGCGCTGGGGCGAAGATACCGGGTCGCAGATCCTCGTCAGCCTGCTGATCCCGTTCGGCGCCTATCTGCTCGCCGAGCAGGTCCACGCCTCGGGCATCCTCGCGGCGGTGGGCGCGGGGGTGACGATGACCTTCGCGGAAATTTCGCGCCAGGCGCTCGCCGTCACGCGGATGCGGCGCAACTCGGTGTGGGACACGATCCAATTCTCGCTCAACGGCATTATCTTCGTGCTGCTCGGCGAGCAGCTCCCCGGCATTCTCGCCGGCGCGAGGCAGACCGTGGCGGTCACCGGGCACAGCGCGCCGTGGTGGCTCGCGGTCTACGTCCTCGCCATCGTCGCCGGGCTGGCGCTGTTGCGCTCGCTATGGGTATGGATGTCGCTGAGGCTGACGATCCTGCGCAAGCGCAATCGCGGCGAGAGCCTGCAAAGCCCGGACTGGCGGCTGATCGCGGCGATGTCGTTCGCGGGGGTACGCGGGGCGATCACATTGGCGGGTGTGCTCACGTTGCCGCTGGCGCTCGACGACGGCTCGCCGTTTCCGGCGCGCGACCTCGCGATCTTTCTCGCCGCCGGGGTGATCATCGTCTCGCTCGTCCTCGCGAGCGTCGCGCTGCCGATCCTCCTCAGGGACCTGCGCATGCCGCCCGAACCCTCGCGGCAGGCGGAGGAGGACGTGACGCGCATCGCGACCGCGAAGGCGGCGATCGCCGCGATCGAGCAGCGGCAGCATATGCTGGCCGAAGAAAGCGGTGACGCCGATCTCTACACCTCGACCGCGGCGCGGGTGATGGACTTCTATCGCGAGCGCATCGAAGGGCTGAGCGACGGACGTTCGGACGATCTTCGGATGCAGGAACGGTTGTTCGGGGACTTTCTTCTGGCGGGGGTGGCCGCCGAGCGCCGGACGCTGGCGGAACTGGCGCGGCGGCGCGAGGTGGGAAGCGCGACCGTCCAGAAGCTGACCCGCGAACTCGATCTCGCCGAGGCGCGCTTTCGCGGGTGAGCCGTGCGTGCCGGGAACCGGTGGCGTCACTTCGCGCGCGGCTGATCGAGCGTCGCGCCGGCTTGCAGGAATCGTCCCTTGCCCTTCGCCTTGCACGCCTCGCTTAATGTGCGCGCGGCGTTGCGCACCTCTTCCTGGATCGCCTCGTCGCTGTCGAGTGCGGCGTGGCTGGTGGCATAGGGCTCATAATAGCCGATATAGCGATCGAGCTCGGCCTTCACCCCGGCCGGCTGCATCTGCATGAAGCGCATCCAGTCGGACAGCGAGCGGCGAACATTCTCGGCGCCCTCGACATCGCCGTGCACCACCACCCCGAACAGCCGGCCAGCGAGATGGCGCGGATAGGGCCAGCCATCGAGCTCGAGCGCCTTGGCCTTTTTGGCGTCCTTGCCGTGGGTGCTGGTCGGATCGGGATTGCCGCCGTCGGCGCAGACGAGGCGGTCGATCATCAGCTTCAGCGGCGAGGAGCACATGTACCAATTGACCGGCGTGACGATCATCACCCCCTGCGCGGCGACCCATAAAGGGTAGATGTCGTTCATCCAGTCCTGCGTCTCGCCGAGCGAATAGTTCGGATAGCAGGAGCAGGGCCAATGGCAGAGCGCGGCGGCGGTCGAGAAACATGCCTTGCACGGGTGGATATGGCGCCCGTATTCGGAGGCGAGCCGCGAAAGATCGAGGAGGTCGACCGCATGGCCATCCGCTTCGAAGATCGCGCGCGCGATCTCCACGAGGCGCCAGCTCTTCGACATCTCGCCGGGGCAGCTATGTTCGCTGCGTGACGAGCCGTTGATCAGCAGGATGCGCGGCACCGCGTCGGGATCGTCATGAACCCGCTGCGCCTCGTCGATCCGCGCCCGGGCCTCGATCCAGTCGATCGCGAGATCATAGTCCGGATCGGCATAGCCCGGCCCCGCCTTGCGCGTGCGCGGCGACTTGCGCTGGTGCGCATAGGCATCCCAGGCGGCGCCCGCGATGCGATCGAGCTCGGGTTGCAGCGCGTCGAAGGCCGGATCGACGAACTGGCCGCGGAAGCGCTGTTTGAACTCGGCCTCCCCGAGGCGCGGCGAGGGCATGCCTTTGCGGGGCTCGGGTGGCTGGCTCACCGGACCTCCTTTTGTGTCTGCGGTGCGCAACACAACGTCCGGCGGGCCGAAAAGGTCGCGGGATCAGCGCGCCGATCCGTCGCGGCCGGCGCGATGCGCGCGCGTTCTCGCCGCTTTCTGCGCCGCCGCTTTCCGCCCCGCCGCGCCCTTGGTCTCGGCGGCTTTCTTCGCGGCGGCCGATCGCTCCGCCGGGGTCCGGCGCGCTGCCGCCTGTTTGGCCTGCCGCGACAGCGCCTCGTGCGATGCGGTTGATGTCGGCTCGTGCTCGAGTACCTCGGTCACCGCCTTCGACACTTTCGGGCGACGCTTCGGGGTGCGTTCGCCCTGGCCGACCTCATAGGCATATTCGGCGCTCTTGCGGGTGCTTTCCTTGACCGTGCCCTTCCGGGGCGGCGGCAGATCGACTCCGGCGCGGCGCGCTTCCGACAGCCCGATGGCGATCGCCTGTTTGGTCGAGCGCGCGCCATGTTCGCCGTGGCGGATCTTGTCGATTTCCGCGCTGACGAATTCGCCGGCCTGCGTCCCGGGCGACTTGCCTTCGCGTTCGTCCTCGCGGGCTTTCTCGATCGTCTTCCTGTCCGGCATCGCCTTCTCCTTCGCTGGCTGGGACAGAAGGTCGGACAGCGATATGCTATCGCGATCCTCGATGAGGCCAACGCCCTCGCGGCCGGAATGATCCTCGTCGGGCCGATCGCTAACTGGTTTAACGGACTGGCCGGGAAGCCGGCCCCGTGTGGCGCCTAGGGTTAGGACTCAATCGCACCAGAAGGTGATGACGGCAGCGAGGAAGACGCCAGCCATGTAGTTAGCGGCGAGCTTGTCGTACCGGGTTGCGATGCGCCGCCAGTCCTTGAGCCTGCACCAGAGG
>NZ_JANFAU010000023.1 GCF_026130605.1 Sphingomonas lycopersici
CATCTCATCCCGGTGCTCGAGAATGTCCGCGATGCCGAGGAAGGCCCGATCCTCGTCCATGTCGTGACCAAGAAGGGCAAGGGCTATGCCCCGGCCGAGGCGGCGGCGGACAAATATCACGGGGTGCAGAAGTTCGACGTGATCACCGGCACCCAGGCCAAGGCGCCGCCGGGGCCGCCGGCGTACCAGAATGTATTCGGCGACGCGCTCGCCGATGCGGCGGACAAGGATCCGACGGTGTGCGCGATCACCGCGGCGATGCCCTCGGGCACCGGGGTCGATCGCTTCGCCAAACGCCACCCCGAGCGCGCGTTCGACGTCGGGATCGCCGAGCAGCATGCGGTGACCTTCGCCGCCGGGCTCGCGGCGCAGGGGATGCGGCCGTTCTGCGCGATCTATTCGACCTTCCTCCAGCGCGCCTATGACCAGGTGGTGCATGACGTGGCGATCCAGAACCTCCCGGTGCGCTTCGCGATCGACCGCGCCGGGCTGGTCGGCGCCGACGGGGCGACGCATGCCGGCAGCTTCGACATCGCCTATCTCGCCTCCTTGCCCAATTTCGTGGTGATGGCGGCGGCGGACGAGGCCGAGCTGGTGCATATGGTGCACACCTGCGTCGCGCATGACAGCGGGCCGATCGCGGTGCGCTATCCGCGCGGCAACGGCACCGGCGTTCCGCTCCCCGCCGACCCTGAGGTGCTGGCGATCGGCAAGGGCCGCATCGTGCGCGAGGGCAAGACGGTGGCGATCCTGTCCTTGGGGACGCGGCTGGGCGAGGCGCTCAAGGCCGCCGAGGCGCTCGAGGCCAAGGGCTTGTCGACGACGGTGGCGGATTTGCGCTTCGCCAAGCCGCTCGACGAGGAGCTGATCCGGCGGCTGCTTTCCACGCATGAGGTGGCGGTGACGATCGAGGAGGGCTCGGTCGGCGGGCTCGGCGCGCATGTGCTGACGCTGGCCTCCGACGCCGGGCTGATCGACGCCGGGCTCAAGCTCCGCACGATGCGGCTGCCCGATCGCTTCCAGGATCAGGACAGCCCCAATGCGCAATATGCCGAGGCCGGGCTCGACGCCGACCATATCGTCAATACCGTCCTCAAAACATTGCGGTGGAACCAGACCGGCGCGGTCGAGGAACGTCTGCGTTCATGAAGCCATTGCTGCTTGCCCCGGTTGCCTTGTTCCTGCTTTCCGCCGCTGCGCCGTCCGAACCGGCGCGCGGCGTCTTGACCGTCGACGTCGGCAACGTCCGCGCGGCGACCGGGCTGGTGCAGGTCGATGTCTGCCCGGAGGCGAAATTCCTCAAGGAGGATTGCCCCTGGTCGGGCAATGCGCGCGCGCGGCTCGGCACCACGCGGGTGACGATCGGCAATTTGCCGCCGGGCCATTATGCCGTGCAGGCCTATCTCGACGAGAATAGCAACGGCAAGGTCGACCGCGGGCTGTTCGGCATCCCCAAGGAGGGGATCGGTTTCTCGAACGACGCCAAGATCCGCCTCGGGCCGCCGAAATTCGCCGAAGCGGCATTCGCTTTCAACGGCCATAGCCATACGATCGCCTTCCAGCTGCGGTATTTCATGGGCGCGAAAGGGCCACCTGCGCGGTGATGCAACGCTCCCCGGTGGCCGGCCTTGTCGCGGCGAGCGTGCGGCGCCCGTGGCTGACGATCGTCGGCGCGGTGATACTGGCGGCGCTGGCGCTGGTCGTCGTGGCCGACCGGTTCGCGATGACCACCGACACCGCCGCGCTGATCTCCCCCGATGTCGACTGGCGGCGGCAGGAACGCGCGATGGAAGCCGCCTTCCCGCAGCTGACCGATGCGATGCTGATCATGGTCGACGGCGCGACCCCCGAACTCGCCGAAGACGGCGCCGCGCGGCTTGAAGCGCGGCTCGCTCAGGACAAGGCGCATTTCCGCCGCGTCACCCGCCCCGACGGCGGCGACTATTTCGCGCGTCAGGGGCTGTTGTTCGGTAGCGAAAAGGAGGTGCGCGACGCCACCGCGGCGTTGGTCGAGGCGCAGCCGATGCTCGGCCCGCTCGCCGCCGATCCCAGCCTGCGCGGCGTCGCCGGCGCGCTCTCGACGATGGCCGACGGCGTCGCGGCCGGGCAGGTGTCGCTCGATCGCATCGACAAGCCGATCCGCGCACTGGCCGACGCCACCGACGGCGCGCTGCGCGGCCACCCGGCGCCCTTTTCGTGGCAGCGACTGTTCGCAAGCAGCGGCGGCGCGCTCGCGCCGCCGACACGCCGGCTCTTGCTGGTCCAGCCGATGCTCGATCATAGCGCGCTGATGCCCGGCGAGGCGGCGACCGATGCGGTGCACGCCGCCGCCGGCGCACTGGGGCTCGATGCGGCGCACGGCGTCCGCGTCCAGCTCACCGGCGAGGTGCCGCTGGCGGATCAGGAATTCGCCAGCCTGCAAGAGAATATCGGGCTGGTCGGTGCGGTGATGCTCGCGGCGATGCTGATCACGCTTTGGTTCGCGACGCGATCGGTGCGGCTGGTCGCGGCGATCCTGATCACGATCGTGCTCGGGCTGATCCTGACGATGGCGGCGGGGCTGCTCGCGGTCGGGCGGTTCAACGTGATCTCAGTCGCCTTCATCCCGTTGTTCGTCGGACTGGGGGTCGATTTCGGCATCCAATTGTGCGTCCGCTACAATGCCGAACGCGTCGAGGGTGCGGCGCCCGACGCAGCGATGCAGCAGGCGGCGGTCGCGCTGGGCGCGCCGCTGACGCTGGCGGCGGGCGCGATCTTCCTCGGCTTCGGCGCGTTCCTGCCGACCGATTATATCGGCATCGCCGAACTCGGGCTGATCGCCGGAATCGGGATGGTGATCGCGCTGGCGCTGAGCGCGACCTTGCTCCCCGCTCTGGTGATCGTCTTCCGCCCCGATCGGCCGCGCGGCGAGGTCGGGATCGCCGCGCTCGCGCCGGTCGATCGGCTGCTCGAGCGTCGCCGCGGCGCGGTGCTCTGGGCATTCGTTGCGGCACTGATCGTCAGCATCGCGTTGCTGCCCTGGGCGTCGTTCGACTTCAACCCGCTCCATCTGCGCGATCCGAAGGCGCCATCGATGCGCGCGCTCGCCGATCTGACCCGCGACCCCGATCGCACCCCGAACACGATCGACGTCCTCGCGCGCAGTACGAACGAAGCGCAGGTGCTGACCCGCAAGCTCGCCGCGCTGCCCGAGGTGGCGCATGTCGTCTCGCTCGATAGCTTCGTCCCCGATGATCAGCCGGCCAAGCTGGCGCTGATCCAGGACGCCGCGCTGCTGCTCGACGTGACGATCAACCCGCTCGATATCGCCGCGCCGCCGAGCGACGCCGAAATGGTCGCCGCGCTCACGCAAAGCGCCGCGCGGCTGCGCGAGATTTCCGCCGGCAACCAGACGCAAGGCGCGCGCGACGCGCAACGCCTCGCGTCATTGTTCGACCAGCTGGCGCAGGCCGCGCCCGCCAAACGCGCGGCGCTCAACGCAGCGCTCGCCAAGCCGCTCGGGGTGATGCTCGATCAGGTCCGCACCGCGTTGCAGGCTGCACCCGTGACGCGCGCCGATCTGCCCGCCGATCTGGTGCGTAGCTGGGTCGCGCCCGATGGGCGGGTGCGGCTGCAGGTCTTCCCCAAAGGCGACAGCAACGACAATCGCGTCATCACCCGCTTCCGCGATGCGGTGGCCGGGGTGACGCCGGCGATTTCCGGCTTGCCGGTCGGCACGCAGGCGGCGGCGGGGACGATCGCCGGCGCGTTTGTCCGCGCCGGGATTCTCGCCTTCCTGCTGGTCAGCGTGCTGCTGTTCGCGGTGCTGCGCGACGTGCGCGAGGTGGCGTTCACGCTGGCACCGGTGGTGTTGTCGATCTTCCTGACGCTGGGAAGCTGCGTGCTGATCGGGCAGCCGATCAACTTCGCCAATATCATCGCCTTCCCGCTGCTGTTCGGGGTCGGGGTCGCCTTCCATATCTATTTCGTGATGGCATGGCGCGCCGGAGCGACCGGGCTGCTGCAATCGAGCCTGGCGCGCGCGGTGCTGTTCAGTGCGTTCGCCACCGGCACCGCGTTCGGCAGCCTGTGGCTGTCGCATCATCCGGGGACCGCGAGCATGGGCGAAATCCTCATGATCTCGCTGATCTGGACGCTGATCTGCGCGCTGATCTTCGAACCTGCGCTGCTGGGGCCGCCGAAAGGATCGAGCGGGATGCGATCAAACAGGCAAAGTTCACAAAGTTCACACGAGTGACCGGCGGGTCGAATCCTGGATTTCGAAAAATTATATCGATATTACAATCAATTATATTGAATCCCCTCACCCCGGCACAAGCCCCGGGGTGACGGCTCACATTACTAACCCCGCGCGAGCTGACGCGCCTCACCGAGCTGCCACGCGAGCAGCGTCGGCACCCCGATCGCCAGATCGCGCGCGCGCTTCGCCAGCGACAAGGCCAGCGCGCTTTCCGGCGGCAGGCCGAACAATGGCCCGGCGAGCGCATAGGCCGCCTCCTGCACCCCCAATGCGCCGGGAATGAAGAAGGCGACGCTGCGCAAGGTGAAGATCAGGCTTTCGAGCGACAGCATGTCGAGCAGCGAGATCGGCACCCCCATCAGCCGCAGCACCAGCCAAGCCCCCGCCCCGCTCGCCACCCACGCCGCGAGGTTGAACCCGAAGGCCAGAGCGACGCGCCCGCGCCGCGCGTAAATCCCCGCCAGCTCGGCACGGATATCTTCCAGCGCGCCGCGCCCCGCCGGGACGAAACGCCCCGCGATCCGCGCGGTCAGGTCGAGCGCGGTGCGTTGCCCGGCGAAAAAGGCGAGGATGATCGTCACCATCACCGCCGTCCCGCCGAGGATCGGCCCGCGCAGCGCCACCGCCGCGCCGTCGCCGATCAGCAGCGAGGCCATCAGCGCCAGCCCGAACAAGGTGTAGGCGAGCTGCGCCGCCATCTCGGTCGTCATATCGACCACCAAAGAGCCGTAGACCCGCGGCATCGGGATACGCGCGACGGTCAGCGTCCGCGCGCCGATCACCACCCCGCCGAGCTGCGAGAAGGGCAACAGGTCCGACACCGCCTCGCGCACCATCCGCGCCCAGGAAAATAGCCCAAGCCGCCCCAGCATTTCCCCCGGCGCGGCGGCAAGCCATGCGGCGCCGAGCAGCACGAAGGTGCCGAGCGACCAGCCGCAGAACAGCAGGAACCCGCCAACGCCGATGCGCCGCGCGACCGACACCACATCGGCAAAACCGGTCGCGCCGAAGGTCCAGACCGCGACCGCCAGCCCGGCGACCGTCGCCAGCAGCAGGCCGGCCCGCGCGAAACCGTTCAGGCGGCCGCTCCCGCCGGCTTCGGCTTTTTCATGAATTTGAGCGCGAGCCGCATCATCGCCGGCACGAAGCGCGGGCGAATCAGCCGCTGGTCGTAAGGTGCCAGCCGGCGATCGTTCTCCGACAGGCAGATGCTGGCGAGTTCGGGGAAGGTCACCTCCACCCCCAGCTCCTTCGAGCCGTTGAGGGTGAAATTATTCTCCTGCGCCTTGGTGTTGTCGCCCATGCCCTTGGCCATGTCGATCCGTTCCCAGATCAGGAACAGCCACACCACGATCACCTTGGCCTCGAAATAGGGCCGGCGCCACCACGGCATGTTGCGCCGCCACCACGCCACCCAGTTGACGAAGAACAGGATATGCCGCCCCTCCTCACGCATGACGGGCTCGAACGTGTCGATCAGCTCGGGCGGGAAGAAGCCGGTATCCTTGGCAAGCTTGAACAGCCCGAAGCCGAAGAAGCTGTCGATACATTCCGAATAGCCCGAGCGCATGAAGGCCCATTCGGCGTCCTTGGGCTTGATATAATCGGGTTCGGGCTCGAGCTGGATGCCATAGGATTGCACCATATCGGCGAGCACCACCTTGTGGCGGCGCTCCTCGAACGCGTCCATCTCGACCGCGGACTTGAGCAGCGGATCGCGCACCGTTTCGCCGAACGTCTTGACGAACAGCCCGGTGCGTCCCTCGGTCTGCACCGCCATATCCCAGATCGGCAGCGAGACGATCTTGTCGCGCGTCGCGGGCTCCAGCTCGGGCCAGTCGATCAGCGCGGGGCGATAGGGATCGTGCGTATCGAGCAGCATCCGGCTGAACAGCATCAGATGCTCGGGGCTGCCGAGCCGCACCGGCCCGACCGGGAGCGGCGCCTTGCTGTCGAACTCTCCCCAATCGGGCACGAGATTCATTACTTTACCTCAAGCGAAATCGGCAAAACGGCCGAGCGCGATCCTCTCGCGCGTAATCAGCGACGGCGCAAGCGCATCGGTCAGCGCGGCGAGTTCGCCGGGATAATCATAGCCGGGCGCGGCGCCGGGATAGGGGCCGGTCGCGGGGTGGGTGTAGATTTCGCTCAGCCCGTCGGGGAGATGGTCGAGCAACCCCCGCACCCGCGCTGCTGTCATCGCGCCGGACCAGGCGAGACCGAAGACGTTATCGGGCACGGCCATCCCCGCTGCGCGCATCCGCCGGCGCACCAGCCTGGCCCAGATCGTCTCGATCCGCGGGCCGGATGCGCCGCCCTCGATCGCATTGAGAATGGCGCGATCCTCGATCGGGGCGCGGATCGACCTCATCCCGAAGCGCCGCCCGGCCCTGAGGATCGTCCCCGCGATCGTCGGATGCAGGTGATAATGTTTGTGCGCATTGACGTGATCGAGCGGCAGCCCGGTCGCGGCAAAGGCGGCGAATTGCGCCTCGACCTCGGCGGCGAGCTGGCGCCGCGCG
Organism: Sphingomonas lycopersici; assembly: GCF_026130605.1. Classification (GTDB taxonomy): domain Bacteria; phylum Pseudomonadota; class Alphaproteobacteria; order Sphingomonadales; family Sphingomonadaceae; genus Sphingomonas; species Sphingomonas lycopersici. The sequence goes on from NZ_JANFAU010000023.1 coordinate 6,763, forward strand.
GCGGGGGAAGCGAAGATCCGCGCCCCGGTCCGCGCCATATCGGTGCGGAAATTGCCGTCCGGCGCGACCAGCGCGGGCAAACGCTCGGGAGGCAGCATCGGCCGCCCCTCGACCAGCACGATATGGAGGCCAACCCCCAGCGTCGGCATCACGCGCGCCCGCGCCACCGCATCCGCCGCGGCATCGCCCGCGACCATGAGGCTGGCGGCGGTGAGGATGCCGTGGCGGTGCGCCTGCTCAACCGCGGTGTTGACCTCGATCGACGCGCCGAAATCGTCGGCGGTGACGACGAGCCTTTTCACTTTTGCGCTGCGGTCACCCGCGTTCCTTCTCCCGTCATTCCCGCGCAGGCGGGAATCCATTGACGCTGCGGGCGCGATTCCATCGCAAAGCTCAGCGTGAATGGATCCCCGCCTTCGCGGGGATGACGACGTGGCGGGCGGAGGATCACGCCGCTTCCTTGCGCCGCCGCAGGAAGTCGAAGAACTCCACGCCTTCGCGCAGCCGGCGCTTCATCATGTCGAAATCGCGCAGCATCTCGCCGACGATCGACCCGATCTTGCGCGGGCGGAAGTAGAAGCGTTTGTAGAATTCCTCGACCTTGTCGAAGATCACGCTCGCCGGCAAATGCGGATAGCTCAATTGCGCGATCTGGTTGCCGCCGTCGGTCAGCAGATGATCGCTGCCGTCGAACCAGCCGTTTTCGGTCGCCTGCTTATAGAGAAAGGTCCCCGGATAAGGCGCCGCCAGCGACACCTGGATCGTGTGCGGATTGATTTCCTTGGCATATTCGATTGTTTCCTCGATCGTCTCCAGCGTCTCGCCGGGCAGGCCGAGGATGAAGGTGCCGTGGATCACGATGCCGAGCTCGTGGCAATCCTTGGTGAATTGCCGCGCGACGTCGACGCGCAGCCCCTTCTTGATATTGTGCAGGATCTTCTGGTTACCGCTTTCATAGCCGACGAGCAGCAGCCGCAGCCCGTTGGCCTTGAGCACCTCCAGCGTCTTGCGCGGCACGTTGGCCTTGGCGTTGCAGCTCCACGATACCGGGAAGCCCGGCTTGCCGAAGCCGAGTGCACCCAGCGCGCGCGCCAGTTCCTCGACGCGCTCGTGATTGTCGGTCAGCGTATCGTCGTCGAAGAAGATCTCCTTGGTCTGGGGGATCTCCTTCAGGATGTACTGCACTTCCTCGATCACCTTGGGGACCGAGCGATAGCGGTAATTGTGCCCGCTGATCGTCTGCGGCCACAGGCAGAAGGTGCAGCGGCTCTTGCACCCGCGCCCGGTGTAGAAGCTGACATAGGGGTGGCGCAGATAGCCGCCGAAATATTTCTCGATCGTCAGGTCGCGCTTGTAGACCGGCGAGACCATCGGAAGGACGTCCATGTCCTCGATCGGCGCGCGATCCTTGTTGCGGATGAACGCGCCGTCGGGCGCGCGCCAGGTGATCCCGTCGACCTCGGCGAGCGGCTTGCCCTCGGCGATGTCGAGGATCGTGAAATCATATTCCTCGCGCGCGACGAAATCGACGTGCTCGCTCGCGGCAAGGCTCTTGTCAGGCTCGACCGCGACCTTGGCGCCGACGAAGCCGACCAGCGCCTTGGGGTTGCGCGCCTTGATCAGCGCGGCGGTGCGGATGTCCTGATTGAAGCTCGGCGTCGAGGTGTGGAGGATGACAAGCTCCTTGCCGTCCACCTCATGCGCGATGTCTTCCCAGCTCTGGTCGTGCGCGGGCGCATCGATCAGCCGCGATCCGGCGACCATCGCCGCGGGCTGCGCCAGCCAGGTGGGATACCAGAAGCTGCGCACCTCGCGCTTCATCTGGTAGCGCGCGCCGGCGCCGCCGTCATAACCGTCGAACGACGGGGCCTGCATAAACAGTGTACGCAACGTCATGGGAGGGGGATCTCCGGTTCGGCCGCGATCCGGCCGTGTTTCTCCATTTTAAGCGTTGCGCCGCGCCAATCAACCGATCGTACCCCGAGGCTCGCGACAAATACCGCGAACGTCAGGCAATCGCGTATCGGCAGCAGCCACAACGACGCAGTGCGCGTGCCCGCGCGCCGATCGGCGACGTAGGCCACGCCAAGCCGCGACACCAGCGCAAAGGCGGCCGCCGCCAGCCCCCAGCGCGGTTGACACACGATATCGCACAAGGCGAGCGGCAGCGGCATGCCGATCACCCCCAGCATATAGGCGCCGGGCACCACATCGCGCACCGTCGCCCCCCAGCGCAGTTCGTGGCGCCACAATTCGCCGAAATTGCGCTCGGCCGAGGCATGGGTGACGAGCATCGGCGGGACCGTCACCAATGCGCCGCGCGCGGCGATCGCCTCGCCGATCGCATAATCGTCGGCCAGCACGTCGGCGAACGCGCGGAAGCCGCCGATCGCCGCCAGCATCGGGCGCCGCATCGCGATCGTCGACCCCATGCACGGCCGCGCGAGTCGGTGCGCCACGCCGAACACCGCGCCGGGAAGGAATTGCCAGCTCAGCCCCGCCGCGCCGACCCGCGACCAGAAGCCCCCGTCGCCGCGCCCGTAATAAGCGAGCGTCACCGCCCCCACCCCCGGACGGTCGAGCGCGGAGAGCAGCCCGGCGAGATAATCCGGGCGTGCCGCCATGTCGCTGTCGCTCAGCACGATCACGTCATGCGCGATATGCGGCTCGAGATTGATGAGGTTGGCGACCTTGCCGTTGGCGCCGTGCGGGGTGGGATCGACCACCAGATCGATCCGCGCCTGCGGGAAGCGCACCTTGAGCGCCGCGACCGCGGCGATCGCGGGATCGTCCGCGCGCTGCACCCCGCACAAAAGCTGGATCGGGCCGTCGTGATCCTGTTCGAGAAAGCTGGCGAGATTGTCGACAAGGCGCGGCTCGGCGCCGTGGAGCGGCTTGAGTAAGGTCACGCCCTCGCTACGCCGGCCGGCGGGGACCGGGTGCGCGAAGAACCGTCGCATCGTGAAGGCGGCCGCGATCATATAGAGCGTCCCGAGGACGCTCAGGCCGAGCAAAACCCAGCCCATCACATTGATAATCGCCACGAACCCCATGCGGGCTCCCTATCCCACCCGTTCTCGCGTGGGTAGGGGCCAGACCGAGCATCCTTTCGCCCTCCCCTCCCTTGAACAAGGGGTCAGGGGTGGGTTGGCCTGCGGGGATATCGTTCGGGTGCCCCCCATACCCACCCACCCCCGGCCCCTCCCTTCACCAGGGAGAGGAGAGAAATGCACCAGATTGTCCTGATCGACTTTCGACCCTAGAGCCACCCGCGTGAGTTCGCCCGCCCCCTCGCTTACCCTCGTGACCGGCGTGTCCGGCTTCGTCGGCTCGGCGGTCGCCCGCGCGCTGGCGGCGGAGGGGCACCGCGTCCGCGGGCTGGTCCGCGCTTCTAGCCCCCGCGCCAATCTGCACGATTTCCCCGGCGAACTCGTCGAGGGTGACGCGCGCGATCCGGCCAGCGTCGCGGCGGCGATGCGCGGCGTCCGCCACCTGCTCCACGTCGCCGCCGATTATCGCCTGTGGGCGCCCGACCCCGAGGAGATTGTCCGCAACAATCGCGCCAGCACCGAAACGGTGATGCGCGCCGCGCTCGCCGCGGGGGTCGAACGCGTGGTCTATACGTCGAGCGTCGCGACCCTGCGGCCGCGCGACCACGGCCCCGCCGACGAAACCCGCGCCGCGACCCCCGAACAGGCGGTCGGCGTCTACAAGCGCAGCAAGGTGGTGGCCGAGCGGCTGGTTGAGGCATTGGTCCGCGACGAAGGGCTGCCGGCGGTGATCGTCCAGCCCTCCACCCCGATCGGTCCGCGCGACGTCAAGCCTACCCCGACCGGGCGGATCATCGTCGAGGCGGCGAGCGGGCGGATGCCGGCCTATGTCGATTCGGGGCTCAACCTCGTCCATGTCGACGATGTCGCGGCGGGGCATGTGCTTGCGCTGGAACAGGGCCGCGTCGGCGAACGCTATATCCTCGGCGGGCAGGATGTGATGCTCGGCGAGATGCTGGCAGAGATCGCCGAGATCGTCGGGCGCAAGCCGCCGACGGTGCGCATCCCGCGCGCGCCGCTCTTTCCGCTCGCCTGGGCGAACGAGCAGATCGCGCGGGCGACCGGCGGCAATCCCTTCCTCACGCTCGATTCGCTGAGGATGGCGAAATATCGCATGTTCTTTTCCTCGGCGAAGGCCGAAGCCGAGCTCGGCTATCGCGCGCGGCCGTATCGCGCGGCGCTCGAGGATGCGGTGGCGTGGTTCCGGCAGGCGGGGATGATCCGGTGATCTGGAGCTGGATTGCAGGGCTCTCGCTGGCGATCTGGCTGGTACTGGTGTTCGCGCGGCACGGCTTCTGGCTGGCGCGCGAGCGCGACACGCGCGACCTGCCCGCCGCCCCGGCGTCCTGGCCCGATGTCGTCGCGGTCGTCCCGGCACGCGACGAGGCGGCGCTGATCGCGCGGTCGCTCGGCAGCCTCGCCGCGCAGGATTATCCCGGCGCGTTCCGCATCATCCTGGTCGACGATTCGTCGAGCGACGGCACCGGCGATATCGCCCGCGCGCTCGCGTCGCCGCGGGTCGAGGTGGCGCAGGGCCTACCCCTCGCCGCCGGCTGGACCGGCAAGCTCTGGGCGGTCGCGCAGGGGGTGGAGCGCGCCGGCGCCTCGCCTACCTATCTCTGGCTCACCGACGCCGATATCGAGCACGCGCCCGATACGTTGCGGATGCTCGTCACCCGCGCCGAGGCGGGTAAGCTCGCGCTCGTCAGCCTGATGGCACGGCTGCATTGCGCCACTCTCGCCGAGCGGATGCTGATCCCGGCCTTCGTCTTCTTCTTCCAATTGCTCTATCCGTTCGGGCTGATGAACCGCGCGACCGGGCCGGGCGGCGCGGCCGGCGGCTGCATGCTGGTGCGGCGCGAGGCACTGGAAGCGGCAGGCGGGATCGCCGCGATCCGCGACGCGCTGATCGACGATTGCACGCTCGGCGCGTTGCTCAAGCGGCAGGGGCGCATCTGGCTCGGGCTGACCGATCGCTCGCGCAGCATCCGCCCCAATGACGGCTTCGGCGCGATGGCGGCGATGATCGCGCGATCGGCCTATGCCCAGCTCGGCTATTCGCCGCCGCTGCTGGCGGGGACGATCCTCGGGCTGGCTGTGGTCTATCTCGCGCCGCCGCTGCTCGCGATCTTCGCGCACGGTTTCGCGCGTTTCGCCGGGCTGGGTGCGTGGGCGCTGATGACGATCGCGTTCCAGCCGATGCTCGCTTTCTACCGCCGCTCGCCCTTGTGGGGCGTCGCGCTGCCGGCGATCGCGGCTTTCTACGCCGGATGCACCTTGCTATCGGCGTGGCAGCATGCGCGCGGGCGCGGCGGAATGTGGAAAGGGCGGGCGCAGGCAGCGGCCGGGGCACGATGACAGACACAGCCGATCTCGCCTCGGGCAAGGGCCATCACGACGAGAATTTCCCCGTCGCCAGCTTCCTCTTGCGCCCCGAGCATCGCGCGCCGGTGATGGCCTATTACCGCTTCGCGCGCGCCGCCGACGATATCGCCGACAACGAACAGGCGACGCAGGCGACCAAGCTCGACCTGCTCGCCCGGATGCGTGCCGGGCTCGACGGCGACGGCCCGCCCGAGGCGGTGGCGCTCGGCGCGGTGATGGCGGCGCGGGGGATCGACCCGATCCACGCGCACGACCTGCTCGACGCCTTCGTCCGCGACGTGACCGAGGCGCGTTGCGCCGACTGGGACGATCTTATCGGTTATTGCCGGCTGTCTGCGATGCCCGTCGGCCGCTTCGTGCTCGATGTCCACGGCGAGAGCCGCGAAACCTGGCCTGCGAATGATGCGCTCTGCGCCGCGCTCCAGGTGATCAACCACCTGCAGGATTGCGGGAAGGATTATCGCACGCTCGGCCGGGTCTATATCCCGCTTGATACCGGCATCGACCTCGCCGACCTCGCCCGCCCGCGCGCCACCCCGGCGCTGCGCGCGATCATCACCGCGCTGGTCGAGCGCACGCGCGATCTGCTTGACCGGTCGGCGGGTTTCTCGGCGATGATCCGCGACCGTCGGCTCGCCGCCGAAGTCGCCGCGATCCACCGGCTCGCGGTGAGCCTGTGCGATCGGCTCGCGACGCGCGATCCGCTGAGCGAACGCGTCCACCACGGCAAGCTCGAAGCCGCGCTGCTCGGGCTCAGTGCCGCGGTCCCTGCGCTGCTGCGGCGCGCGGCATGAGCGAGGTTACCGCCAACCCCGCCGCACAGGCCGGCGGCAGCTCCTTCTATGCCGGAATGCGGCTGTTGCCCAAGGCCGAGCGCGAGGCGATGTACGCGATCTACGCCTTCTGCCGCGCGGTCGACGACATCGCCGACGACCAGCAGGGCGACCGCCCCGGCCGCGCCGCCGCGCTCGATCGCTGGCGCCGCGATCTCGATGCGCTTTATGCCGGCGGCGATGCGGGTCAGGCCCAAATCGTCGCCGAAGCGGTGCGGCGCTTTGGGCTCGACCGCGCCGATTTCGAGGCGGTGATCGATGGCATGGCGATGGACGTCGCACGCGATATCCGCTGGCCGACGATCGACGAATTGGACCTTTATTGCGACCGGGTCGCCTCGGCGGTGGGGCGGCTGTCGGTGCGCGTGTTCGGCATGCCGCACGCGCCGGGCATCGAGCTGGCGCATCATCTCGGCCGCGCGCTCCAGCTCACCAATATCCTGCGCGATATCGACGAGGATGCCGCGATCGGCCGCGTCTACCTGCCGATCGAGGCGCTGGATGCCGTCGGGATCACTCCGACCACGCCGGAGGCGGTCGCCGCCGATCCGCGGATCGACCAGGCGGTGCGCCCGTTGGCGGAACGCGCGCGCGCGCATTATCGCGCCGCCGATGCGATCCTCGCCGCCCGCCCCGCGGGCCATTTGCTCGCGCCGCGCCTGATGGAAGCGGTCTATGCCAAATTGCTGACGCGGATGGAAACCGTCGGGTGGGCGCCGCCGCGCCAGCGCATCCGCGTCAGCAAGCCCGCCTTGTTGTGGACGGTCGCGCGGCTGGTGGTGACGCGTTGACGTTCGCGCGCGCGACGATCGCCGGCGCCGGGCTCGCCGGGCTGTCCGCCGCGGTGCGGCTGGCGGAAGCGGGCGTGCGGGTGCGCATCGCCGATTCCGCGGCGCAGGCGGGCGGGCGCTGCCGTTCCTATTACGACCGACAGCTCGGGCTGACGATCGATAACGGCAATCACCTCGTGCTCGCCGGGAATGAGGCGGTCGCGCGGTTCCGCACGACGATCGGCGCGACCCAGCCGCTCGCCGGCCCCGAACAGGCCGATTTCGCCTTCGTCGACCTGACCGACGGCGCCCGCTGGACGATCCGCATCAATCAGGGCCGCGTACCGTGGTGGGTCTTTTCACCCGGCCGCCGCGTGCCGGGAACCGGCGCGCTCGACTATCTGCGGCTTGCGCGGCTGATTACCGGCGGGCCGCGCGATATCGTCGGCGATCGCGTCGACACCGACAGCCCGGCGTGGCGCAAGTTGATCGCGCCGGTGCTGCTTGCGGTACTCAACACGCCGCCCGCCAGCGGATCGGCGCAGCTGACCGCGCAGGTGTTGCGCGAATCTCTGTTGAAGGGCGGTCAAGCCAGCCTGCCGCGGATCGCCGAACCCAGCCTCGCCGCTGCCTTTGTCGACCCGGCGGTGGCGTGGCTCGCCGCGCGTGAGGCGCCGCTGACGCTCGGTCGCCGGCTCCGCGCGATCGTCACCGAGGGCGATCGGGTCAGCGCGCTCGACTGGGGCGACGGCGCCGAGCCCGTGGCGGCGGACGAGGCGGTGATCCTCGCGGTTCCGTCGTGGGTGGCGACCGCGCTGCTGCCCGAGATATCCGCGCCCGATGCGTTCCATGCGATCGTCAACGGGCATTTCGCATTGCCCGCGCCGCACGGGATGCCGCCTATGCAGGGGCTGATCGGCGGGACCGCGGAATGGCTGTTCGCCTTCCCCGATCGCCTCTCGGTGACGGTCAGCGCCGCCGACGCGATCGTCGACCTCGATCGCGAGGAGCTGGCGCGGCGTTTCTGGGGCGATATCCAGCGCGCCTGCGGCTTCACTGCGGCGATGCCGGCGTGGCAGATCGTCAAGGAAAAGCGCGCGACCTTCGCCGCCACCCCGGCGCAGGATGCCAAGCGCCCGCCCGCGACGACGCGCTGGCGCAATCTGTTCCTCGCCGGGGACTGGGTGCAGAACGGGCTGCCGGCGACGATCGAGGGCGCATTGCGCGCAGGCGAGACGGCGGCACGGCTGGTGCAGCAATTCCGCCATTGACCAATATGCGCGGCGCGCCAAATGATACCCGATATTCAAAAGCCGGAGCGACCATGACCGATCACGATCTCAACGATCTGCATGATGGCGCGATACCGGCGGCGACTCTGGTGATCTTTCGCGCGGCGGGCGGCGGGGCGCCCGAATTGCTGATGGTCGAGCGCGCCAAGGAAATGTCGTTTGCCGGCGGGGCGATGGTATTCCCCGGCGGACGCGTCGACGGGGGCGATCATGTGCTCGCCGAGCTGCTCGGCGGCGACGCGGAAACCGCCTCGCGCATCGCCGCGATCCGCGAGACGATCGAGGAGACCGGCGTACCCGTCGGGCTGAAACCGATGCCGTCGGCAGAAGCGCTGGCCGCGATGCGCGCCGCGCTGCATGCCGGCACGCCCTTTGCCGAGGCCTTGGCCGATGCGGGGTCGGCGCTCGATCTCGATATGCTCGAACCCTGGGCGCGCTGGCTGCCGGCGCATCGTGGGATGAAGCGGTTCGATACCCGCTTCTACCTCGCCGAGCTGCCGGCGGACGCGCCGCGCGCCACCGTCGATGCGACCGAGAATGTCCGGCTGGTTTGGGCGACCGCGCAATCGGTGCTCGACGATGCCGACGCCGGCAAGCTGGCGATCATCTTCCCGACGCGGCGCAATCTGGAGCGGCTGGCGCTGTTCGACAATTTCGCCGACGCGGTGGCGCACGCCCGCGCGACCCCGATCCGGATCGTCACGCCCTGGACCGAGGAGCGTAGCGGCGAGCAGCACCTCTGCATCGCCGACGATGCGGGCTATCCGGTGACCTCGGAGCCACTGTCCGGCGCGATGCGCGCTTAGCGCCTTTCACGAAAGAGAATCCGTTCGCCCTGAGCTTGTCGAAGGGCGTCCTGCCGTCCGCGAGTTGGGACGCCCTTCGACAAGCTCAGGGCGAACGGGGAAAAGCGCCTTCCTGCTCAATGCGGCAGCGCGCTGGCCTCGACCTTTTCCACCCAATGCGGGAAGAACGCCGGCTGGCGCGACGACCAGCCCGACGCGGTCGCCGCCGCCTCGCTGATCGACTGGAGCAATTTGCGGCGCAATTCCGGGTGAAGATGCGGCAGCGCGGCAGCGGCGCAGAAGGCGCCCGGCAGCCACGGCCGCACATTCGCCCCGATCAGCCGCTCGTAGAGGAAGCGATAGGCGGAGAAAGTCGGCAGCCGCCCCTGCCCGAGATCGAAGGCTGTGACCGTGATCAGCGGCGCAAGAAACGCCTCGACCCGATCGAGCCCGCTATCGTCAGGCACCAAAGTACGGATTTCGGGAAGCCGCTCGTAATGCCGGGCCTGTGCGCGGATGCTCGCCGCCTCGACCACGTCGCGCGACCAGCGCGTCATCGCGTCCTCGCGCTCAAGACCTATATCGAGACTGCGCCGGATGTAGCGTTGCGTCGCCGCGGCAAAGCCAGCGAACTCTTTCATCTCGGCGAGTGTCATCGCACCTTCCGCCGGCTTCATCCTGGCACTCATGACCCACCTCAGCCCGTACCAAAGCCTGTACTCAACAAGCGAAGTTATCTTACGCCACGGTGGTTAACCCTACCCTTAACGCTATGATGCCCCGCGTTCATAAATGAATCACGGACCTTGCCGCGCCGCAACATTGGATGCGACGAACCGAGTCACATTGTTGAAATTGCGCGACAGGGTGCGTCTTTTACGCAACAATCAGTCGTTCACCGCCCCGACCAGCGCAACGAGTGCGCGCAATCGCGGCAACCCGCCGGGGGTGGCGATATAGCGCGGCTCCCAGCGCGGCTGAAACTTGGCCTTGAACGCGCGCAGCCCGGTGAAGCGATAGAGTCGCTCGCCGCGCTCGAACAAGGTGCGGCCGATCTTGGCCCAGATCGGCGCCAGCCGGTCCTCGGGCAAACCCGCCAGCGGGGCGATGCCGAGGTTGAAGGTCGCATAACCCTGCGCCCGGCCCCATTCGAACAGCCGCACGAACATCATGTCCATCGTTCCGCCCGGCGCATCGGGAATATAGCGCATCAGATCGACCGACATCTCGCCGCCGTCGCCGTCGGGCGCGCCGTTGGTCCAGATATTGGCGAAGGCGAGCATCCGTTCCCCGTGCCGCACCACCGCCACCGGGAAGCGCGCGAGATAATCGGGATCGAACGGCCCCAGGCTGAAACGCTTCTCCCCGCCCGGCCGATCGACCAGCCACGCATCGGACACCGCGCGCAGATCGGGCATGATCGCCGGCACTTCCGCGGGCGGCACGACCGCGAAGGTCATGCCCTCGCGCGTGGCACGGCGCAGGGCGGCGCGAAAATCCTTCGCCTGCGGCCCCTCCAGCGTGAAATCGGCGAGATCGACATGCGCCTCCTCGCCATATTTCATCGCCTCCAGCCCCATATCGATCGTCAGCGGGAGCATGTCGGCGCTGATCTGGTAGAAGCATAGCCGGCCATGCGCCGCGTCGCAGGCGCGGCGGATCGACCAGACGAGCTCGCCCCACGCCGCCTCCGGCCCCACCGGATCGCCCATCACGATCCACGTCCGCCCGCGCACGCGATACATCAGGAAGGCATCGCGCGCGGTCGAGATGACGAACCTTTTGTCGCCGGTGAAGGCGAGATTGGCGTCGGTGCGACTGGCATAAGCGAGCGCGGTCTTCGCCACCTCCGCGGGCAGATCGGCGGTGCCCGCGGCGGGGCGCGCGCTGCGCCCCATCAGCAAATGCCAGAAGGCGATCGCCGCCATCAGCACCCCGGCGGCGAAGGTCGCGCGCAGGAAGCGCGGCGCATTGCCGTTGAGGGCGAACCGCCACCACAATTCGTCGCTATAGGGCACGCGCTTGTAAGCGAAGAAGCCGGCCCAGACGCTCAGCCCCAATGCCGCCGCGGCGGCGGCGAGCCAGCGGCCGTCGAGCGGCTCGGTGGCGATCCCGCCGCGGCGATAGAAGGCCGGGCGCGCATATTGCAGGATCGCGAGGATGACGAACTGCATCCCCGCTTCCTCGTAATCGAGCCCCTTGAGCAGCGAGAAGACGATCCCCGCGACGAGCAGCACGCGCGCCATCACGAACCCGCTGCGCAGCCGTGCGTTGAGCGCCGGCGCGACGAGCAGCAGCAAGGTGCCGACGAGGCTCCCCGCGAGATGCGACCCCTCGATGAACGGCAGCGGCAGCAGCGCGTCGAGATCGCTCAGCCGGGTGCGCACCCCCGGCAGCGCGCCCGAGACGAGCAGGATGAACCCCGCCGCGAACACGAGCAGGGTGATCGCCCCCGGCGCCAGCGCACGCCCGACCTTATCGATCAGCGAGAGCCCCGCGCCGATCGGGCGGCGCAACGCGCTCGCTTCGCGCAGCACCAGCACGCTCGCCGCGACGAACAGCGGCAGCAGATAATAGACCAGCCGGTAGAGCAGCAGCCCGGCGAACACCGCGGGTTTGTCCGCCGGGAGCGCAGCGAGCACCACCGCCTCGAACACCCCCAGCCCGCCGGGGACGTGCGCGAATATCGCGACGACGATCGCCAGCACATAAGCGACGAAGAAAGCGGGAAAGACGTCCGCCTCCAGTCCCGGCACCAGCACGAACAGCACCGAGGAGGCGATCAGCAGGTCGACCACCGACACCGCGACCAGCGCGAACAGATGCCGCGCATCGGGCAAAGGCAAGGCGAAGCCGTCGGCGCCGAGCCGACGGATGCCCCCGGCGCGCAGGATCACCGGCACCACCGCGATCGCCAGCAGCGCGAGGCCGAAGGCATGTGCCGCACCGGTCTCCAGCGTCCAATGCGCGAGGTGCAGCGGCGCCTGCTGGATCAGCAACGCGACCCCGGCGGTCGCGGCGATGCCGTTCCAGAAGGCGAGCGTACCGATCGCGCCGACCTTCACCGCCTCTGCCAGCGAAAGGCCCGCCTGCCCGTAGATGCGATAGCGCGCCGAATTGCCGGTGAGCAGCGACAGCCCGAGATTGTAGCTGATCGCATTGCCGAGGAACGAGGCGGTCGCGCCGACCTGCCACGGCTGCGGCCGCCCGATCACGCGCAGCGCGATCCAGTCGTGGAGCGTCAGCAGGGTGTAGCTCGCCGCGGTCAGCGCCGCCGCCAGCGCGATGCGATCCGCCGGGACCGCGCCGAGCGCCGCGCGCACGTCGCGCAGATGCACCTCGTCGAGCACGAGGCGCAGCGCGGCGAGGCCAAGCAAGGCGACGCACGCCACCGCCGCCGGTATCCACCAGCGGCGATGATGCGAGAGAAGCTCGGAAATCGCGAGTCGGCGGCGCTGCATCACTGCAGACGATGCCACTCCTGCGAGCGGCAGAAATAGTGCCTGATGAGGCAGCCCGAAATCTTCAGCCGATCCGGCGCGACCAGCTTGAGATGCGAGGGGAAGCTGCGCCCCATATCGGGGACGTAGAACCGCCCCGACCAGGTGCCGTTGGCGTCTGCACGGTAATTGCGCAGCAACTGCGTGCCGATGAGATGCGCGACCCCCGCCTCGCGCGCATCGGCCCTTGCGGCGCCGTTGGCCCAGACGATCGCGCCGCACAGCCCGCCGTTGCACGCGGTGGTGCGGATCATCAGCGAACCGCGCGGGTTGCTCCACACCCCGAACGGCGAGGCAGCCGCCGCGGGAGTCGCGGTCAGCGCGCAGACGGCGATCGCCGCAAGGTGGCGCATACGGCTCATGCCGCCGCCCGCGTCAAACCGGAAGCACCCACCCCCGTTCGGGCCAACGGAGAGGGTTTTGCGCCCACCGTCCCCGTGGCGCGGTCGATCGCGAGCATGATGTTGCGGACGATCGCATCGGTATCGAATTTCAAGAAATGGCCCCCCGGCATTGCCACATCGGTGGCGTTGGATTGAGTCGCGCCGTCGCACGCGCTTTCGGTTTCATCGGCGCCGTGGATGCAGGTCAACGGCGCCCAGGTGATCGCGCGGATATCGCGCCGCCCGTCGCTGTCGGGCGTGCCCAGATAGGTGATATTGCTGGGATCGGTGCGGAAGAACACGTCGCGCCCCGGCACCACCAGCACGATCGCGGCGATCCGGCGGCGCAGCTCGGCCGGCAGCGCCGGGAGCGACGCCGCCAGCACATCCGCGCCGAACGACCGGCCGATCAGCACCAGCCGGTCGGCCGGCGACGCCGCAAGCGCGTGGCGCACCGCCGCGGCGACGATCCGGTTGGTTTCGGCGGCGGTACGGCGGGTGCGGAAGGCGACCGGGGTGTTGAACCCGGTGACCGAGATGCCCGCGCCGGCCAGCGCATCGGCGCTCGTCGCGCCGATCCCGAAGCTGAGACCCATGTCGCCGGAGAAATAGAGCGCCGCGATCCCGCGTCCCGGTGCGGTCGCCGCGACCTGGACATAAGGATCGCGATCGAAATAGGTCGCGCGATAGAAGACCCCGATCAGCACCGCCGCGAGCACGCCGCCCGTGATCGCCAGCCGATACGGCCAGCGTTTGCGTGGGGTGTCCAGAATCGGCGCTTGGCTCCCGTGCATGATTCGAGCATTAACACCGGCAGGATCTAACCGCACTGTCAGCAACATGACGAAATTGTCATGCGATCGGTCATATTCCCCCGTCATTCCCGCGCAGGCGGGAATCTATTCTGGCGGGTCCATCGGATAAGTCGCGAGGCCAGCGTCAATGGATTCCCGCCTTCGCGGGAATGACGGGGAATGTTGCGAACAGGACGACGCCCTCCCGATTGACTCAACAAAGCGATGAGAACAAAATAGGAACGAAACCCCGCTACGAGTCGTACCCCCGTGCCAACCTCCGCCGTCATTGCCAAGCTTCGCGATACGCTGCGCGCGATCGAGGGCGACGGGCATCGCCGGCGCGAGACGTTGCCGTTCGGCATCGGCGAGATCGATACGCGGCTGGCGGCGGGTGGGCTCAGGCTCGATGCGCTGCACGAGATCGCGCCGGCCACCCCCGACCTCGCCGACGATGCCTGCGCCACATTGCTGCTCGCCGGGATCGCCGCGCGCGCCTGGGGGCCGGTCTTGTGGGTGGTGCGGCGGCGCGATCTGTTCGCCCCCGGCCTCTATCAGGCGGGGCTGTCGCCCGAACGCGTGATCTATGCCGAGGCGCGCGACGATGCCGAATTGCTCGCGCTGATGGAGGAAGGCATCCGCCACCGCGGGCTCGGCGCGGTGGTCGGCGAGGCGCGCCGCGCGGCGATGGCCTCGACCCGCCGGCTGCAACTCGCGGCGGAGGGCGGGCGGACGATCGCGCTGCTGATGAAACGCCACGCGCGTGAAGGCGGCGACCCGCTGGCGGTGCCGTCCGCCGCGGTGACCCGCTGGCGCGTCGCCGCCGCGCCTTCCGCCCCGCTCCCGACGCGCGGGCTGGCAGGGGGCATCGGGCGGGCGCGCTGGCATCTGTCGCTCGTCCGCCAGCGCGGCGGCGATCCTTTCGATCTGAACGTGGAGGCCGTGGATGAAACGGGTCGCCTCGCTCTACCTGCCGCATTGGTCGATCGACCGCGTCGTCAGGGCCGAGCGCCGCACGCTGCCGCCGCCTGACGCGCCGCCGGTTCCTGCTGCACCCCCGCCCCGCCCCGCCGAACGCATCACCGGCTGGCGCCCCGGCGCGCGCTGGGCAAAGGGCGAGCGCGTCGCTGCGCGGCCGACGATGGCGCATGCCGCGCCGCCGCTCGTCACCGTGCAGCGCAGCGCCAACCGCGTCGAGATCGCCGCCGCTTCGCCTGCCGCCGCGGCTTTGGGAATCGCACCGGGGATGGCGCTGACCCAGGCGCGCGCTTCGGTCCCCTCGCTCGACGTGCGCGATGCCGATCCGGCGGGCGACCACGCCGATCTGACGCGGCTGGCCGAGGCCCTGGCACGGCGCTGGTCGCCGCATGTCGCGATAACCGATGCGGACGGGCTGATGCTCGATCTGACCGGGGTGGCGCATCTCCACGGCGGCGAGGAACGGATGGCACGACAGCTCGTCCGGCTGCTCGCGCGATTGGGGTTCGGCGCGCGGATCGCGATCGCGGATACGGTCGGCGCGGCCTGGGCGCTGGCGCGGTACGGCGATGCATTAATACGGGATCACTTGTCCCCCGTCCCCCCGTCACCCCGGGCTTGTCCCGGAGTCCACCGGGCATCAGGGGCTGAGCAAGAAGCTCATGCCGTTTGGCTTGGCTCTCGGTGGACCCCGGGACAAGCCCGGGGTGACGCATCCTATGGTGCGCGCGATGCCTTAAACTCCCCCGTTCGCCCTGAGCTTGTCGAAGGGCGGCCCCGACTCTCGAACGGCAGGACGCCCTTCGACAAGCTCAGGG
>NZ_JANFAU010000024.1 GCF_026130605.1 Sphingomonas lycopersici
GCCCGCCGCAGAGCGGTCGCCCGCAGAAGCCCGCTGGACGGCGTCGCTTGCTTGCGCGTAGCGACTGCTACGCGTCTGCGCTGCGCTCCTTGCCAGCGGGCTTCTGCGGGCGATCACGGCGTTGCTCTGGGGAGATTTGAGCCCTAGCGATAGTGCGGCTGAACGCAAGTAGGATGACAGTGGTGAAGCTTTACGATGCGGTCTGGGCGCCGAGCCCGCGACGGGTGCGTATCTATCTTGCGGAGAAGGGCATTACCGTCGAGCGCGAGCTGGTCGACCTGCGCGTCGGTGAGCAGTTCGGCGACGCTTATCTTGCGGTCAACCCGCGCGGAATGGTCCCCGCGCTCCAGCTCGACGACGGCGAGGTGATCTGCGAATCGGCCGCGATCTGCCGCTATTTCGAGGCGGTGCAGCCCGATCCCCCGCTGTTCGGGCGCACCCCGATCGAGATCGCGCGGGTCGAGAGCGCGACGCGGCGAATCGAGCATGAGGGCTATGCCGCCGCGGTCTATGTGCTGCGCAACGGCAACCCCGCCTTCGCCGGGCGGAGCGCGGCCGGCAAATGGCCGGAAATGGCGCAAATCCCGGAGCTTGCGGCGCGCGGCATGTTGATGTGGGAGGTGTTCGTCGAGGCGCTCGACCAGTCGCTCGCCGATCGCGCCTGGGTGGCGGGGGAGGCGTATAGCTTCGCCGACATCACCGCACTGACCACGATCGATTTCGCCAAGGCGATCAAGCTGCTGGTGCCCGACAAGGCGCGTCATCTCAAGCGCTGGCACGAAGCGGCGAGCGCGCGGCCGAGCGCCGCTGCCTGATTCGCTTGCCCCCGGGCTGCCGCCTCCCTAACTCCGCGCGCGATGGACGACAGCCTCGAACTCGAAGTGCACGATCTGGAGGTGCCGGTGCTCACCGGCATCTATTCGGAAGAGACGCACCTGCCGCAGCCGCTGCGCATCTCGATCGGGGTGCAGCTCGAGGCGCCGGCGCATTATGCGCCCGATACCCCGCTCAGCGCGTCGAAAAACTATCTCGATCTCAAGCGTGCGGCGACGACGGCGCTGCCCCCCGGCGTGCATTTCACGCTGATCGAGGGCGTGGCGGACCATATCGCCGACACCTTGTTCCTTCAGGATCGCCGCGTGCGCCGGGTGACGGTCAAGATCGTCAAGCTGGCGATCGCCGAAGCGGGCGAATCGATCGGGATCACCTTGGTCCGTCACCGGCGTTAGGCCCCGATTCGTTCCGCTCGCACCGGCCGAGCCGGTTGAGAACGAATCGGTAATCCTCGCGCGCTTGCGTCGCATCGTCGCCCGATAGCGCGGCGACGCTGTCGTCGGGCAATTCGCGCGGCAGGAAGCAGGCGAGGCGATACCATAACAAGGTGTCGGGCTTGGGCGGCGCGGCCGAATCGTCGATGATCTCGGACAAGGCCACCGCCCAGCGCGGTTCCTCGCCCGGGCGGCGCAGGATCGACAGCGAGACCGGGCGGTGATCGGCGGTGCGCAGGAACACTTGGGTCTCGCCTTCACCGGGCAAGGAGCCCGCGACATGGAAGGCGTTGCCGACCCCTGTGATCACCGGCGGCGCGTCGGCCGCCAGCACCTCGGCAGCGATTCGCCGTGCCAGCGCGTCGCTCGCCGGGGACCAGCCGAGCTGCGCGTCGGGGCGGACGAGCTGGATCTGGTCGCTCCGCCCCGGCACCGGTCGCGCGAATAAAAGAACACGTGATTTCTTATACTTGGGCACACGGCCAAGCGGATCGGGAGCGGCGTCGAGCAGATAGCCGATCCGCGGGGGAATCGCCCCGGGGCCGCGCAGCAGCGCGCCGACATCCGCCTCGACATAAAAACGTGTCGCGCCCGGGGCGAGGCCGGGGGCTTCGGTGGGTTTTATCTTAGAAGTCGAACGAATCGTCGCATCGACGATCACCGGGCTGGCGATCACCAGATCGGCCATTTCGGCGTAAGAGGGGGCGGGACTTCCGGCCTCCGCGGCGGCCTGCGGAGGAGCCGGCGAACGCTGCGCAACCGCCGGAATACAAGCAAAAACAGCGAGCGCGGCTGCCGCCAGCCCGCCCGGGTACGAGGCTCTCTTCATCCTGTTTTGAATAGGCCAAGGCGGGCTTCCGATACAGAAATAATTCTGCCATGGGACGATTGTACGTTTGTTGCGTCCGACAAAGCGTTTGCACGCCTCGAAACCGCGCGATAGGACTCGCCCGGTGCCGGGGTATGTTATAGCCTCCGGACATAACGGCTCTCCGATTCCAACGGGGATCGGGATCCGGCCCTAGTGGCCCTAGGGATGAGGGAGTTTCACTGCTGAATGGCCTACGCTGACCAGAAGATGAGCGGGAGCAAGATCGTCGCGATTGCTATCGTGGCGGTTCTTCATATTGCTCTCGGCTACGCCTTCGTCACCGGCCTCGCGTACCAATACGTGAAGAAGGTGTCGGAGAAGTTAAATACGTTCGACGTCGAGGAGCCGCCGCCCCCGCCGCCGGATGAGCCGCCGCCCCCGCCGCCCGACGTCAAGGTCGCGCCGCCGCCGGTCGTGACGCCGCCGCCGATCGTGCAGGCGCCGACGACCGTCGCGCCGCCGGTGATCACGACGCCGGTGCCGCCGCCGCCGCGCCCCGTCGTGGTCGCGCCGCCGCCCGCCCCGCCACCGCCGCCGCGCGTCTCGCAGGCTGCCGTCGCGAAGGGCAATCCTGGGCAGTATTTCTCCCAGGACAATTATCCTCCGTCGGCGCTTCGTGCCGGTGAGGAAGGGCGCGTGGTTGCCATGCTGACGATCGGCACCGACGGTCGCGTAAGCGAATGTGAGGTAACGACGTCGAGTGGCAGCGCTGCGCTCGATCAGGCTACGTGCCGTATCGCCAAGAGCAGGGTCCGTTACAGCCCGGCGAAGGATGAGAACGGTCAGCCGATCGCATCGAGGCAGACGTTGCCCGTCCGGTGGCAGATCCAGCAGTGATCTGCCGACTGGCCACACATTTGACGCCATTCGTTTTTCAAGGGACTAGCATTTTATGATGATCAATATTCTCGCCGCCGGCGCTGCGCCGGCCGCCAAGGGCGACAATCCGTACGGCCTCATCCCCGCGCTTCAGGAAGGCGGTCTCATCTCGCAGACCGTGTTCGGCATCCTGGTGCTGATGTCGATCGTCTCCTTCTACATCCTGTTCTCGAAGCTGTTCGAGCAGCAGAAGATCATCAACCAGGCGAAGCGCATCAGCCAGCAGGGTTTCTGGAACTCGAACTCGCTGCGCGAAGGCTCGGCCAAGCTCGAGAAGAACTCGGCCTACAAGCAGATCGTCGACGACGGCCTGTCGGCGCAGGACCAGCACCAGAAGCTGACCGATCCGGTCGAAGCGCATGACTGGCTGCACGGTTCGCTGGCGCGTTCGGAAGCCTCGATCAACTCGAAGCTCGGCACCGGCCTCGCCTTCCTCGCGACCGTCGGCGCGACCGCGCCGTTCATCGGCCTGTTCGGTACGGTTATCGGCATCTATCGCGCGCTCATCAAGATCGGCGCTGCCGGTCAGGCGTCGATCGACGCGGTCGCCGGCCCGGTCGGTGAAGCGCTCATCATGACCGCGCTCGGCCTCGTCGTCGCGGTGCCGGCGGTGCTCGCCTACAACTGGCTGCAGCGTCGCAACAAGTCGATCGCGGAAGACCTGTCGGCCTTCTCGAACGACGTGCTCGGCTACCTCGCCTCGAACGGTGCGGTGAAGCCGGCCGGCGTCGGCGCTGCCAAGCCGGCCCCGGCGAAGCCCGCCGCGGCGCCCGCCGGCGGTGCGACCCGCGCGTAAGATGAAAATGGGAGGCGGGGCGGCCGTTCGCGGCCGCCCGGCTGACCGGCCGTCGGCCCGACCCGACGGCAGAATGAGTAGGAAAGCCTGACACATGGCGATGAGCGTTGGTGGAGACTCCACCGAAACTCCGATGTCGGACATCAACACGACCCCGCTGGTGGACGTCATGCTGGTGCTCCTCATCATCTTCCTGATCGCGGTTCCGGTCGTGATCCAGACGGTGAAGCTCAAGCTTCCCAATGTCCGCTTCGATCCGACCACGACCAAGCCCGAGAACGTTTCGCTCTCGATCATGGGCGCGCCGGATGGGACGTGCAAAGTCTATTGGGGCCTGACCCCGGTGACGCATGACGAGCTGCTCAACCGCGCGGTCGAGAAGCTCAAGAAGGAGATCGCTCGGCAGGGTGGCCCCAACGCCCCCGGCCTGGAACTCCCCGAAGCGCATATCCGCGGTGACGTGAACACCCCGTGGCATTGCATCGGCGGCGCGATCTTCAACATGCAGATGGCCGGTTTCGCCAAGGTTGGCTTCATTTCCGAGCCGCCGCCGGGCGAAGGCGTCGAGCGGCTGTGAGCGGAAGCGGTCAGGAGTAACACGACATGGCAATGAGTGGCGGCCGCGACGACGGCGAGCCGATGATGGAAATGAACACGACGCCGTTGATCGACGTCATGCTCGTTCTCCTCATCATGTTCATCATCACGATCCCGATCCAAACCCACGCGGTGAAGGTCGATCTGCCGCAGAACCAGAATCCCCAGACGCCGCCGCCGGTCCTGCCGGACAAGAATGTCGTCGCGATCGACATCAACGGCACGGTGACGTGGAATGGTACCCCGGTCGATATGGTGACGCTGCGTCAGTATCTCGACGTGGCGGCGGGCATGAGCCCGGAGCCGGAACTGCACTTCCAGCCCGACCGGCAGGCCCGTTACGACGTGGTCGATCGGACGCTGGCGGTGATCAAGCGTTCGCGCGTGACCAAGCTCGGCTTCATCGGCAACGAGCAATATTATCGCGATTTCTGACGGCTACGGCCGCGCATTTCGCGACGATGGTTGAAGGGCGGCCTTGCGGGGCCGCCCTTTTTCTTTTGGGGTGTGCTTCGGCCCGCGCGCAGCGGCAGAGGCGGGCTCGTGGACGAACAGGGCGTCGAGAACCCGGCTCAGCTATCCCCGTTCGCCCTGAGCTTGTCGAAGGGCGGCCTCACCGGCTGAGTGACCGACCTCGCTTCGACAAGCTTGCGACGAGTGGTTCGTATGCCGCGCAAAGCGTGCGGGCCAGCGGCAGGATGTGATCGCGGACGAGGGGTGCCAACGGCATAGCCGCGGCTTCGACGTGATCGACCCAGACGGCCGCTTCGATCTCCGCGCGCGGCTGGGGCAGATGTGAGGCGCGCACATGGAAGATCTCGGCGTCGACGATATGATCCGGTTCGTTGGCAGCCGGCGCGGAGAAGCGACCAACGTATCGAGCGTCTTCATCCGACAGTGTCAGGCCGATCTCCTCATCCAACTCGCGCAACAGCGCATCCAGTGGTGCCTCGCCGGGCTCGATCTTGCCGCCCGCCAGCATGAACCGCCGTGCGCCCGCCTTTCGGACCAGCAGCAACCGCCCGGCGCGGTCGTCGATCAAGGCGGCGGCGATGCGGATCGTCCGCGCCGCTCGTCGCTCGTTCACGACGCCGCACGCTGCGGCAGACCATCGGTGATGTCGTAATAATCGCCCTTGTCGGCGACGTAGATGTGCATCCCGATCGTCGTGCCGGTGGGCTTGTCGAACGCCCCCATCGCCACCGCGATCTTGTCGTCGTGCAACGGCGCCCAGAAAAGCGTCGACCCGCATGAGGCGCAGAAGCCGCGCCTGGCCTTTTCCGACGATTGGTACCACGCCAGCGAGTGCTCGTCCGCGATGGTCAATGCCGATGTCGGCACCTCGGTCGAGGCGAAGCAATGCCCCGATTGTTTGCGGCATTGCGAGCAGTGGCAGACCGCCGGCGGCGGGAGATCGCCGGCAACAGTGAAGGTGATGGCGCCGCAAAGGCATGATCCGGCATGCATTCATTGCTCCTTTCGTCGGGCGCGGAGCCGGGCGGCAGGTCTATTCGACTTGTCCGCGCCGCCGGGCGAGCCAGACGGTCCGCCCGCCGCAACTCGGGTCCTCCGCAATGTGGTCGATCACATCGAACGCGGCGGCGGCGAGCAGGTTGCGATATTCGTCCGGGGAAAGGCTGCCGTGATAGAGCGGTTCGCCTTCGAGTTCGCCGATCGCGCTGCCTTCGCTGGTGCCGCTCGTGAACATCAGTGCCGCCCCGGGGGCGGCATGCGCCGCGAACCGCGCGAACATGTCGCGCTGATCGGCGGGCGGCAGGTGAAAGAAGCTGTCCCACGCGAGCAGCCCCGCAAATCGCCGGCCGAGCGAAAGCCTGCGCATATCGGCGAGATGCGCGGGCGCGGTCGGCAGGTTGGCGCGGAACAGCGCGAGCATCGTCGGACTGGCATCCACGCCGGTCACATCGAACCCGCGGTTGATCAGCGCACGCGCGATCGGAACCCCCGATCCGCAACCGATATCGAGCACGGTCGAACGTGGGGCGAGCAGCGCGCAAAAGCGGTCGAGCCACGCCTGCTCGGAGCCGGTCGCCGCGCAGCGCCGCCCATGCCGCGCCGTGGCGGTCATAGACATGGATTACGGAGGTTTCCGGTCGATCCTGTCGCATCGGCGGAACGTAACGCGGCGCGGGTGCGGCTGCTACTATTCGTCATCCCAGCGCAAGCTGGGATCGCGTGCCACGGAGCGCGCGCCTGCGGCCTGAGATCCCAGCTTGCGCTGGGATGACGACGGCGGCCGCCGCCTGTCGTCACAACCGCGGCAACGTTACCCCCTGCTGCCCCATATATTTGCCCGCGCGATCGGCGTAGCTCGTCTCGCACGGTTCGTTGCCCTGGAGGAACAGGAACTGGCACGCGCCCTCATTGGCGTAGATTTTCGCCGGGAGCGGGGTGGTGTTGGAGAATTCGAGCGTGACATGCCCCTCCCAGCCCGGCTCGAGCGGGGTGACGTTCACGATGATCCCGCAGCGTGCATAGGTCGATTTGCCGAGGCAGATCACCAGCACGTCGCGCGGCACGCGGAAATATTCCACCGTCCGCGCCAGCGCGAAGCTGTTGGGCGGGATGATGCACACGTCGGTCTTGCGATCGACGAAGCTGTTTGCCGCGAAATCCTTGGGATCGACCACCGCATTGTCGACATTGGTGAAGATCTTGAACTCGTCGGCGACCCGCGCGTCATAGCCGTAGGAGGACAGGCCATAGCTGATGCAGCCGTCGCGGCGCTGCGCCTCGACGAACGGCTCGATCATGCGGTCGGCGATCGCGCGCTCGCGAATCCAGCGGTCGGACAGGATGGACATAGGTGGCGTTACCTCTCTTTCGCCCGCTTTCGCCGTCCGCCGCGGCGCTGGCAAGGGGGGAGGGGAGAATGCGCCGAATCCGCGGCTGTCGCCTGTCCCTTCCGCGCTTGACGTGGCGCCTCGTGCCTCGCAACGCAGTCCGCGATCATTCAAAAAAAGGGAGAGGGCGGGTGAGCTTCACGCTAAGCGGCAGGGTCGCATTGATCACCGGGGCATCGTCGGGTTTCGGCGCGCATTTCGCGCGGCTTTATGCCGCGGCAGGGGCGAAGGTGGTGCTCGGCGCGCGGCGCGTCGACCGCGTCGAGGCGCTCGCGGCGGAACTGGGCGCCGCGGCGCTCGCCGTGCCGCTCGACGTTGCCGACGAGGCATCGACGATCGCCGCTTATGACGCGGCGGAAGCGCGCTTCGGCACGGTCGATACGATCGTCGCCAATGCCGGGATGAGCCACGCCGGGCGCGCGACCGATGTATCGGTCGAAGGGCTGCGGCAGCTGGTCGACGCCAATTTCCTCGGCGCCTATCTCACCGTGCGCGAGGGCGCCAAGCGGCTGATCGCGGCGGGCGCGCGCGAGACGGGGCGTGGGCGGGCGATCATCATCGGCTCGATCACCGCGCATCTCACCGGGCAGGGCGACAGCGCTTATGCCGCGTCCAAGGCCGGCGTGGCGCATCTCGGGCGCAATCTGGCCCGCGAGTGGGTGCGGCAGGGAATCAACGTCAACGTGATCCAGCCGGGCTATGTCCAGACCGAGATCGCCGGCGACTGGTTCCAGACCGAAGGCGGCGCGGCGCATATCGCCTCGTTCCACCGCAAGCGGATGATGGACATCACCGCGCTCGATCCGCTGATGCTGTATTTCGCCTCGGATGCCTCGGCGGCGGTGACCGGGGCGGTGGTCGACGTGGACGACGGGCAGTCGTTGTAAGCCCGATTTCTCCCTCCCTTGAACAAGGGAGGGGGCGGGGGTGGGTTGGCCTGCGGGGATACCGTTCCGCGCGCCTCATACCCACCCACCCCCAGTCCCTCCCGTCACCAGGGAGGGGAGAAGGAAGGGGAAGGGCGTTACCCCTCGCGCACCCGCAGTGCCTTCAGCCCCTCGCGCATCGCCTCGGGGAGCGGCTCGCCGGCCGGGGCGGTCATCACGATCACCGTGTCGCAGGTCGCGATCGCCACCCCGTTCTGGAACATCGCCGCCAGCATCTCCCAGCTGCGATTGCCGATCTTGCCGATGCCGATCGCAATCTCGACCGGAGCGGGAAAGCTGCCCTCGGCGAGATAGTTGATCTCGTTGCGCGCGACGACCGCGCGGAAGTCCTTACCGCGTTGGGCGTCGCCGATAGTGTGGTTCATCCGCACCCGCACCGTCTCGAACAGCGCCGCGAAAGCCACATTGTTGAGATGCCCGTTGGGATCGAGATCCTGATAGCGCGTCTGGATTTCCTCGCGCTTCGGGTAGCTGTCCGGCGAGAGGCGCCAGGCGGCGGGGCGGGGCATATCGGGGCTGCCTTTCGTTAAGGGGCGGGGGCCGACGCGGGAGTTAATCCCGCGTCGTCGGACGGGTTCGCTGCGCGACCCGCCGGCCGGCCTCGGTGGTCTTGCGGATAGCGTGGCTATCCGCATGCCACCTGCGGCTTACCTCGGCGCCATGCGAATGGCGCCGTCGAGCCGCACATCCTCGCCGTTGAAATAGCCGTTCTCGATCATCAACGTGGCGAGCGCGGCATATTCCGCCGGGTCGCCGAGCCGCTTCGGGAACGGGACCGAGGCGGCCAGCGCGTCCTTCACATTCTGCGGCGCGGCGGCGAGCAGCGGGGTATTGAAGATCCCCGGCAGGATCGTGTTGACGCGGATGCCCTCGCCCATCAGGTCACGCGCGATCGGCAGGGTCATGCCGACGACGCCGCCCTTCGACGCCGAATAGGCCGCCTGGCCCATCTGCCCGTCTTCCGCCGCGACCGAGGCGGTGTTGACGATCGCGCCGCGCTCGCCATCCGCCAGCGGGTCGAGCGTCAGCATCCCGGCGGCCGATTTGGCGATGCAGCGGAACGTGCCGACGAGGTTGATCTGGATGATCCAGTTGAAGGCGTCGAGCGGGAAGTGCTTGATCGAGCCGTCTTCCTTGCTGCGGCTCGCGGTCTTGATCGCGTTGCCGGTGCCGGCGCAATTGACCAGCACGCGCTCCTGACCGATCGCCGCGCGCGCCTTGGCGAAGCCGTCGTCGACCGACGCGTCGTCGGTGACGTTGACCTTGCAATAGACCCCGCCGAGTTCCTGCGCGATCGCCTCGCCCTTCTCCTCCTGCAAGTCGAAGATCGCGACCTTCACCCCCTTGGAGGCGAGCAGCCGCGCGGTCGCCGCGCCGAGGCCGGAGGCGCCGCCGGTGACGACGGCCGAGATCGTATTGTCGAGCTTCATTGGAAATCCTCTCTAGTCAAAGGAGTGAATCAGAATTCGATCCCCGTCATGCCGGGCTCGACCCGGCATCCAAAGCCACAGGAGCCATCGTCCGCGGCTCTGGATGCCGGATCAAGTCCGGCATGACGGCAAAAAGGGTGGCGTCAGGCGGTCTGCCAGTCGCAATTCTCGATGATCGTGACATTGGCGACCCCGCCGCCCTCGCACATCGTCTGCAGGCCATAACGCCCGCCGCGCCGGCGAAGTTCGTGGACCAGGGTGGCCATCAGCTTGGTGCCCGAGGCGCCGAGCGGATGGCCGAGCGCGATCGCGCCGCCGTTGACGTTGAGCCGCTCGGGCTTGGCGCCGGTATGTTTGAGCCACGCCATCGGCACCGAGGCGAACGCCTCATTGACTTCGTAGAGGTCGATATCGTCGATCGACAGCCCGGCCTTCTTGAGCGCCTTGTCGGTGGCGAACAGCGGCTCCTCGAGCATCACCACCGGATCGCCCGCGGTGACGGTGAGGTTGACGATCCGCGCCATCGGCTTGAGATTGTATTTCTTGAGCGCTTCGGCGCTGACGATCAGCACCGCGCTGGCGCCGTCGCAGATCTGGCTGGCCGAGGCCGCGGTCAGCGCGCCGCCCTCGGCGAGCAATTTAACCCCGGCCATGCCTTCGGGTGAGGCGTCGTAGCGAATGCCCTCGTCGGCGTTATGGACTTCCTTGCCCTCAGGGGTCTCGATCTCGATCGCGACAATCTCGTCGCGGAACTTGCCCGCCTGGGTCGCCGCGACCGCCTTGCGGTGGCTGCTGAGCGAGAATTCGTCGAGCACCTCGCGCGAGAAGCCGTGTTTCTTGGCGATCATCTCCGCGCCGGCGAACTGGTTGAAGACGATGCCGGGATATTTCTCTTCCAGCCCCGGCGACTTGGCCTTGCCGAGCCCCGCATCGTAGAACAATTTGAAGGTCGACCCCATCGGCACCCGCGTCATGCTCTCGACGCCGGCGGCGATCACCACATCCTGCGTGCCCGACATCACCGCCTGCGCGGCGAATTGCATCGCCTGCTGCGAGGAGCCGCACTGGCGGTCGATCGTCACCGCCGGGGTGCTTTCGGGGAGCTTGGAGGCGAGCACGGCGTTGCGGCCGACCTGTCCGGCCTGCTCGCCGCCCTGGCTGACGCAGCCCATGATCACGTCGTCGATCGCATCGGCGGGGACGCCCGAGCGCTCGACCAATGCATCCAGCACCTTGGCGGCGAGATCCACCGGGTGCCAGCCGGCAAGCCTGCCGCCCCGCCGTCCTCCGGCCGTCCGCACCGCTTCGACGATATACGCCTCAGGCATCTTCCGACTCTCCATAACAGATGTTATCCCACAATCCGCATTTGGCGCGAATTGACGTAAACGGCAAGGGGTGGAGGCGTAAATGGAGGTAAGCGCAGCGGTGGAAGCGCGGCGATCGGTGCGGGGGTTTCTCGACACGCCGGTCGAGCCGGCGCTGCTGAGGGCGCTGGCGCTCAAGGCGGCGCGCGCGGCGACCGGGGGCAATCTCCAGCCGTGGCACGTCGATATCGTCCACGGCGCCTCCATGCAGCGGCTCAAGGAGATCATGCGCGGCAAGATCGAGCGGCGCGAAAGCGAGACGCCGGGCTATGATATCTACCCGCGCGAGATGCCCGAGGCGATGAAGCAGCGTCGCTTCGAGATCGGCGAGATCCTTTACGGCCATCTTGGCATCCCGCGCGAGGACCGGCGCGCGCGAGCGATCTGGTTCGCGCGCAACTTCCAGTTCTTCGGCGCGCCGGCGGCCTATTTCGTCACGGTCGATCGCCGCATGGGGCCGCCGCAATGGGCGGACCTCGGCATGTATCTGCAGAATCTGATGCTGCTCGCGGTCGAGGCGGGGCTGGCGACCTGCCCGCAGGAATGCTGGGCGGTTTATCCGCAGACGGTCGAGGCGTTCCTCGGGACGCCGCCGGAGCGGATGCTGTTCTGCGGCGTGGCGATCGGGTTCGAAGATGCGGAGGAGCCCGCCAACCGCGCACGCAGCCCGCGTGCGGCGGAGGCGGAGTGGTTGAGCGAATTTAGCTGAGGCGAGCGCTAGCCAAGACTACCACCCCGGCGAAGGCCGGGGTCCAGTTACGCGCGGCCCGATGCTGGACCCCGGCCTTCGCCGGG
>NZ_JANFAU010000025.1 GCF_026130605.1 Sphingomonas lycopersici
GCCGCGCCAAACCAGACCAGGATATATTCGACCGCGCGCGGGCATTCGAAGCTGCGGTGGATAAGGCGCCGGTGGAAGCCGACGCTATGCCCCAGCAGCAGGCCCGCGCCTGTGGTGAGGGCGAAGATGATCACCGCTCCCGGCGTCGCGGTCAGCGGGCAGAGGATCAGCGCCGCGAGCATCATGCCGCCATTCCAGAGCGAGTGGACGGGATCCCATCGCACGCGCCCCTCGACCGAGCTGGCGCCGGCTGTGGCGACCAGCGAATTGACGGCGTGTGGATCGTGCATCTCGGCCATCGCGACTCTCCCTGAAAGCGATAAACTTATTTCTTAAATACCTTCCCCTCTTGTCAAGTGGTTAGCTTATTCCTTAAATAGTACGCATGCAGCGCGTGTTTGAAGCCTTGTCCTCGGTCAACCGGCGGAAGATTCTTGCCTATCTGGCGCACGCCGAACTGAATGCGGGCGAGATCGCCGCGCGCTTTGAAATGTCGAAGCCCGCGGTCTCGCAGCACCTGGCGATTCTGGAGGCGGCCGGCCTGGTGGCGAGCGAGAAGCGCGGCCAGTATGTCTTCTATCGGCTGGTCCCCGACAATCTGGCCAACACGCTGCATGGCTTCGTGCAGGAAGTTTGTCCGGTGTCACGCCCGCTCAAGGCGGAGAGCGCCACTCTCGCGCGGCGAGATAAGCCGGTAGACGAAGCATAACCACCGGATGGAGAGGTTTATCACCCTCCTGATGACCGGCGGCTTCCAAAAACGAGGCGACAAAAACGAACACTACGCTCTTAGTCAAAAACGTCGGAATTCGCCCCTTCGAATCGGCATCGAGGCCAGCTCGAATCCGCCATTCCGTCGCGGGTTCGATGCCGAAAACCGACCAATTTTTCCAGTGGACCAGGGTGGGACCACGGTTTTTTGCGGCGTCTTAAACATCAGAAATATCAATATTTTATCTGACAAAGTCGAGTCCTGTAAGCCATATGAGACGTCTTGAGACAGCTTGGGACCGCGCTCGCAACCTTGAATTTGCGCTCGCCGTTATTAAAGTATAACGCCGCTTCCCTTAATAGCAGAGCGGCTAATTAAAGGATCGCGTGTGACCGACGGAGAGAATCAGAGGCTCGGCACATACGTCGAAACAAGCGCGGCCGGCGAGCGCGCGCGCGCCTACATCCCCGCTCCACTGCCACCCAACCCCCCGCTCGAACTCGGGCACTTCATGCGCGTATATGAACGCGCATTGGCCGCGGTCGGGCGTCTGGATGGGGTAACAACGCTCCTGCCTTCAACGCCTCTGTTCCTCTATATGTATGTTCGCAAGGAAGCGCTTCTGTCATCACAGATCGAGGGCACCCAATCCTCGCTTTCGGATCTGCTACTGTTTGAAAATCACGAAGCCCCAGCCGTCGCGATCGACGATGTGGCGGAGGTTTCGAACTATGTCGCAGCTATCGAGCATGGTGTTTCCCGAATCCGTAGCGGCTTCCCCCTGTCGCTCCGGCTTATCCGCGAAATGCACGCGATTCTGCTCCAGTCAGGGCGCGGTGCCGCGAAGCAACCAGGCGAGTTTCGCCGCTCGCAGAATTGGATCGGCGGAACTCGGCCCGGGAACGCCCTGTTCGTCCCGCCACCGCCGAATCTGCTGGACGAATGCCTCAGCGCGCTCGAGGTATTTCTTCACAGCGAGGACTCTGCGCTCCCGCCCTTGATCCGAGCCGGCCTGGCGCACGTCCAGTTCGAGACGATCCATCCGTTCCTTGATGGTAACGGACGCCTCGGCCGATTGCTCATCGCGCTGATCCTGTGCGAGGCTGGAATCCTGCGCGAACCGATCCTCTATCTCAGCCTGTTCCTGAAAACTCGGCGCGACGACTATTACCGACTTCTCCAGGAGGTTCGGCAGGCGGGCACCTGGGAGACCTGGATGGAATTCTTCCTGACAGGTGTTGCTGAAACCGCGGAACAGGCCGCCGCGACTGCCAGAGAGTTGATCGTCATGTTCGACGAGCATCGCCGAAAAATCGCCGAGTTCGGTCGAGCAGCGCCTTCCGCCCTCCGGGTCCATGAACTCATGCAAGCCAGTCCGATCGTCACCATCCAGACGGTCTCGGAAAAGCTCGACATCTCCTTCCCGACCGCCGGCACCGCGCTCGAAAATCTGGCCGCGATCGGCATCGTCCGCGAAACGACGGGACGGCGGCGCGGTCGGATTTATGCCTATTCGGAATATCTGACCTTGCTCGATCGGGGAACAGATCCCCTGCCAACCTGAAAATAGCGGGCTTCCGCCCCCGCGAGCCCGCGCTGTGCCGGCCAGTTTGCTCACTCCCTTCCGCGGGCTCCGAAAGTCCTGCCACCCGCCCACGCCGATGTAGCGCTGCACCGTCGTGCGCGAGCAACCAAACTCCCGCGCGATGCGGCGGCTTCCCCAACCCAGCTTGCTCAACCGCAGCATCGCCGTCACCTCATCAGGCTCGAGCATCGCCTCTCTCCGCGAACACACCGCAGAGATCCTCGCACTATCCAGGATACTCATCAGTCCCTCCTCCTTCAGGAGGGGGCCCAGTTCTATCTGTCGCTACCGGCCCAGTTTTACACGGCGCCTGACACGCCCATGACTTGGGCGGTACCGTAAGCTTCGGGGCCCGCTATCGGGCCAAAGCGCGCACAATGGCCATTCTTGGGTGGTTTCGAGACCGACGGCTTCCGGCGTGGGATAGTAGAAGTCGACCGTTCCTTGGCCTAGTTGGTCAAATGCAGCTTCCCGACGAGATCGCCTTGCTCAACTTCCGAGACCATGGGGCACAGCGATATCGCCGCGCCGTCACCCGCGACTTGGCCGCTCTGATCGTCACGCTGGAACATTTGCCGAAGGACCATGCCGGTATACGTATCTCCGGGATTGATAGCCTGCGACCCTTCCTTGGGCCGCAGTGACGTGACCCCCTGATTTCATCCAGCGGGGATTAGAGCCGGGCGGTTGTTGTCGCGCATGGGCGCGGGTGAAGCAATGGCCTGTGGAGCGGAGCCCGTAGGGCGTAGCGGAGCAGGCCATTGCTTATGCAGTTCGGCAGCGAAGGCCGCCGGGGTCTCGTATCCCAGGGCTGAGTGCGGGCGCTCGTGGTTGTAATCGGCCACCCAGGCGGCAATTACGACGCGGGCGTGATCGAGGCTCCGGAACAGTGTTTCGTTGAGCAGTTCGTCGCGCATGCGGCCATTGAAGCTCTCGACATAGCCGTTTTGCATCGGTTTGCCCGGTGCAATGTAGTGCCACTCGGCGCCGATTTCGCCGCACCAAGCCAGCACAGCGTTCGACGTCAGCTCGGTACCGTTGTCGCTGACGATCATGCCGGGTTTGCCGCGCTCGGCGATCAACTCCGTCAGCTCCCGCACGACCCTCCGTCCCGAGATCGAGGTGTCGGGCACTGCCCGCAAGCATTCCCGGGTCACATCGTCGACGATGTTCAAGACCCGGAACCGACGCCCCGTCGCGATCTGGTCGTGCACGAAATCCAGGCTCCAGCGTTGGTTGGGCAACGCCAGCACGGGACCCGGTGCTCGCGCACCTATAGCGCGGCGTCGGTTCCGTCTCCCGTCGGACCATCAACTTCTCCTCCTGGTAAAGCCGCTGGGTCTTCTTGCGATTGATCAGCACGCCCTCCCGCCGCAGAAGGATATGTAGCCGACGATAGCCGAACCGACGGCGCTGCTGAGCCAGTTCGCGCAGCTTCGAC
This sequence comes from Sphingomonas lycopersici, assembly GCF_026130605.1. GTDB lineage: Bacteria > Pseudomonadota > Alphaproteobacteria > Sphingomonadales > Sphingomonadaceae > Sphingomonas > Sphingomonas lycopersici. The sequence goes on from NZ_JANFAU010000025.1 coordinate 3,739, forward strand.
CGAAGCTCGGCATCATCGTTCCGGCGCGACCGGTAGCGCATGCTCTTCCGGTCAGCGCCTATGACACGGCACGCCCGCCGCTCGCTCATCCCCAGGGATGCCCGGAGACGAACGACCGCCTCTCGCCTGGCAGCGGGCGTCACCAGTTTTTTGCGAGAAGATCCTTCAGGCCGGCATTGTCGAGCATCGCATCAGCCAGCAACCGTTTGAGCCTGGCGTTCTCGTCCTCGAGCGCGCGTAGCCGCTTCGCTTCGGACACCTCCAGCCCGCCATACTTGGCCTTCCAGTTGTAAATAGTCGCTTCCGACACGCCGTGCCGCCGGGCCAGATCCCCGGTCTTGGCGCCCGCCTCGGCCTCCTTCAGCACCGCAATAATCTGCTCTTCTGTGAACCTCGTTCGCTTCATCGTCCGTCCTTCCATCAGGCCGGACTCTAATCGCACTTGGAGGAAAATCAGGGGGTCACGTCAGCAGGGGTCGATCGGCTCAATCGCAGCGAGCGTACTCGGACCTACAAGCCGCCCAGTACGGGCAATTTTATTCGACAAGACAGCTGAGACGAACTGGTCCTTGGCGTGGCATCAGGATCGCACGATCTGCGTCCAAAAGAGGATCGCAGTCGAGGGCTTCGGTCCTTGGACAATCAAAGGTGGCATGCAGCATGTTGCTCCGCCTTTCGACCTTCTCGCGCGCATGGTCACCCTGCGGGTCCACATGGACGACGTTCCCGCTACTAACGCTCCCCTGATGATCGCCCCCGGCTCACATGCCGACGGACGCATCCTGGTCGACGCGATCGAGGAGGTAGTTCGACGACGCGGCACGAGGGTCGGGCGCATTGATCAAGCACCTAATGGCAGACTTTGCGGCGCTACCGGAACATCACGATGAGGAGGCAGGCGATCAGCCCCACGATCACAATGCCGAGCCATAGTTTCCATGTCGCTTTATCGGGGCCGCCGATCGCGCCAAGATATGCAAGGATGGCTTCGATCAGCATCGCTCGCTCCGTATGCCGGGTATTGGAGTGGTAGCGCGGCACCGGCAACGGCGACAACTGGGGCACTTGCTGACCGGGCGACCGCTTTGCGATCATCGCAACCGTAGGGCGCGGTCATAGTCTTGACCAGGGCCAATAATGCGGTGGACGAAGACGCGCTCCGTTTCGACTGAATAGAGGATACCGTACCCCCGCCAGGAGCGTCGACGGATGCCGTGCGCCTCGTAGCGCGGCACAAGCGGGAATCCGTGTGGCAGATTACACAAGCGATGGGCAGTTCCGCGTAACTCCTCAACGAACGACAATGCGCGCGCCGGATTGTCCTGCGCGATGAATCGCGCGATTCGCCGCAGATCCTCCGCGGCCTGTGACGATAGTACTACCTTCACTGACGGACGCGACCGCCAGTCACCCGCAGTTCCACGCCGATCTGGTCGCACGTAGCGTCGAGGTCGACACCGCCACCGCCAGCCATTTCAGCCAAGCTCTCAGCAATCGACGCATCGAGATCGCGCAACCAACGCTCCTCATCTGCGATCCCGCCCTGGTCGCGTCGGATCAGGTCGCGGACATAGTCGCTGGCGCTGGCATACTGGCCGCTGTCTATTCGATCCTGCACGTAATCGCGCAGAGGATCCGGAAGAGAGATGTTCATCGAGGCCATAAGCGTGCTCCACGCAGTGATATGGCAAAAAATGGCACGACATTCAAGGGATGCACAACGGGTAAGCCGTAATCCACCGTCCCGCGCGTGCCCCACAGGGGCGAATCGCTGACCCAATCGTCGGCTTTTAGCGTGGCCTCTATTGCTCTTGAACGACGTCAAATGGGGCGACTCCAGTCCGTCCAGTGCTGGCGGTCGGTTCCGCGCCCACCGAACCGCGCGAGCTGGGTGGACTCTTGCCTGACCGCTTCCGGAAGAGCTCAGCGGAATAGCTGACGTTAATCGCAGCGAACTAACATAATGGTTCGCGACCCGATACCCGCCTCGCGGGCTGATCATTTCATGTATTGAAGGCCGCCGCGAAGATCGGCGAACTTCTCCTTCGCCGATCTCCGGAAAGCCGCATCGGCCGTCACTTCGCAGTGACGGGAGAAACCCGGTGCCAGAAGGCGTCGAACACGATGCTGTCGAAGAATGCATGTGCCTCGACAATCCGCCCATCCTTCAGACGGAGGATCCAGGCATAGGTGTTGGCATAGGGTTGGCCATCACGAGCGGTACCGCGCGCATCGAAGAACGCGATCACACTATCACCCTCGGCATAGAGTTGGCGGACCGACGGCACGAGCCGCCCGCTCATCCGTGCATTGAAAGGCCGGATCACTTCGGCGAGAAAGGCCTCCTTGCTCGGATAGGTCTTCGCCGCGACCGAGTTGCCGGTGATCGTCCATTTGGCGTCTTCGGCGAGCAGGTCATAGGGGCTGCCGGTGCCGTCGCGCCAGGCATCGAAGGCCTTGGCGACCAGCGCCCGGTTCAGCTCGACCTGCTTTGCGGGAACCCGCGCCTTGGCGCTATTGGCGGCGAAGAGGAGGCCGGCTCCCGAAACGAAGCCGATGATGCCGCGGGTGATGAGGGTGGAAAGACGAGGCATTGTGTGTCTCCAATGGTTAGCGGTCAGGCCGCCCGCGCGGCGGCTGCCGCGGCCTCGGCCACTTCGAAATCCTGGGTGACGGCACCGCCCGAGATGCCGACCGCGCCAAGCAGACGCCCGTCATGATCGCGCACCGGAATGCCGCCGGCGAAGACGGTGAGACCGCCATTGCTCTGCTCGAAGCCGGGCGACGTGCCGCCGGGCTTGCTGAAATCGTAGAGCGCCTCGGTGTTAAAGCCGAAAAGGGCGGCGGTGCGCGCCTTGTTCATCGCGATGTCGAGCGAGCCGAGCAGCGCGCCGTCCATCCGTTCGAACGCCTTGAGGTTGGCGCCGTCGTCATAGACGGCGATATTCATCGGCACGCCGATCGAAACGGCCGCCTGACGGGCGGCGATGATCGCCGCTTCGGCCTGGGCCTGGGTGATGCTCATGATCCTGTTCCTAGTTCGTGGGATGCGAGGGACTCCGGCCGCAGCGTTGGAAGGGCGCTGCGGCCGGAGCCGGCCTGGTTCAGATCTGGTTTTCCCAAGCGGCGAGTTGATGCGCCTTGAGCATGTCCTCGATCGCCTTGGGACTGACGTTCCGGAATTTCCCGGTATCGGCAGGCACGATCTCGATCATCGCATCGATCTGTTCCTGCGGATCCATCCGGCCCTCCGGCGTGGCGAAGAAGTCATCGAAGCCCTTGCGCAGGTCCGCGCGCTTGGTGAAATTCTTGCTGTCGTCGAGCCAACGGAAGGGATTGTCCGCCATCGTCTCGTTATAGCCGGTGTAATAGGCGCCCGGATTGATCGTCTGGACCTTGATCCCGTAGCTCGCCAGTTCCTGCTGCATCGCTTCCGCAAAGGCTTCGATAGCATGCTTCGTCGAGACATAGGTGCCCCAGTTGGCCGGGGTGAACAGGCCGCCCATCGAGGAGGTGAAGACCACCTTCTTGCCCTGGCTCCTGCCTTCGCGGATCCAGCGCTGGACGACCCCCTGGGTCAGCTCGAGCGGCAGGAAGACGTTGTTCTCATAGTTGCGGCGGACGATGTCGACCGGGATCTCCCAGACCGGGCCCGGCTCGCCGCGGCCGGCATTGTTCCAGAGGATGTCGAAATCCCAGCTCTGGGCCTGCTTGATGTCCCACGGATCGTGGAGGTCGAGCCGCTCGACCCGGATCTTGTCGGTGAGGCCGAGCGCTTCAACTTCGGCGCGCAACGCGGTCACCATCGGCGAGACCTCGCAGGTGGCGATGATGTTGTGGCCGTTGCGGGCCATGCCGATCGCGGCGCCCTTGCCGAAGCCTGAGCCGGCACCGGTGATGAGGATGGTCTTGGACATTTGCATTCTCCCTTGAGCCTTGGTTCGCGCCGATGTGCCGGCGACAAGGAGGGAGTTACGCCCGCGTGGATTTTCCCGCTGTCGGACGATTGCGGCGACTATCGCGGAATTGCGGCGTCGAACGCCCTCGCGCTTAAATCGCGCGGCGGAATGCGCTCGGGGTGGTGCCGGTGGCTTTGCGGAAGGCCGCCGCGAAGGAAGATGGCGTCTCATAGCCGACCGCGAGCGCGACCTCGGTTACCGCCAGTTCGGGGTGCGCGAGCAGGCGGCGGGCGTGCTCGATGCGCAGCGTGACCAGCCATTCATGCGGGGTGCGTCCCGTCGCCTGACGAAAAGCGGTGCAGAAGTGGAAGCGGCTGAGGCCCACTAGGCCGGCGAGCATGTCGAGCCCGATGGGCTCGTCGAGGTGCGCGCGCATATAGTCGGTCACCTTGCGCACCTGCCATTCGGCGAGGCCGCGACGGGCAGCGGGTGCGGTGATCGCTCCGAAGGTGGAATGGCCGCGCACCAGTTGGGTGCAGAGCAAGTCGGTCGCCTGCTCGACGAACAGTCGCGACGAGGGATCGAGCACATTGGCATCACGGCCGAGCATCTCCATGACGCGCGCGGCCACCGGATCCTCGAAGCCTACCCGGGCGAGCAACTCGACCCTATGTCCGCCAGCAAATTCCTCGACGCAGGCGGTCAACCGGTCATGCGGCAGGAAGACGTGACTGACGCCGATCGGCCCCGCGATGTCCCAGCGACCGTCATGGCCTTCGGGGATGATGGTGATCGTGCCGCCGCGCGTCTGGCCGGCGTGCCGATCGCCATCGCTACGCCAGACGATATCCTGCGGTTCGCCATAATAAGTGATGATGACATGGCCAGCCATGCCCGGGAGATAGTCGTGAAGGGCGCCGTGCCCCCAGGGCGCGGTGAGCGTGGCGCCCCCACGCAGTGCATCCTCGACCACGGGCGGTGCGCGGTCGAGGATGCTCGCGAGCGCATCGGGCGCTCTGCCGAAAGTGGTGCCTTGGAGCGTCATCCATCCCCAGGCTATCGCGAAACTGCCATCTGCAACAATGGGAAGCTTTGTCAGTCCTTGAAGTCGGTCGAGACCGAGACATGGCGCCATTCGGCGAGGATCGCCGCATCGGCCGCATGTTTGGCCTCGATCGCCCTGACCGTGTCGCTGCCGAGCGGCAGGCGCACCGGCGGCTTCGGCGCGTCGGCAAAGGCGACCAGCACCTGGGCCAATCGGTCCGGATCGCCGGGCTGACCGTGATTGAGGTCGGCGGCACGGCCACGAACCGCGCCAGCGGTGCCGTTATAATCCTCGATCCGGTGCGGGCTCACGCTGAGCGAACTCGAGTCGAGGAAATCAGTACGGAAATAGCCCGGCTCGACTACGGTGACGTTGATGCCGAGCGGCTCGAGCTCGCCGTGCAGCGCCTCGGACAAGCCCTCCACCGCGAATTTGGTCGAGGCATAGACGCCGAAACCCGGGGCACCGCGATAGCCGCCGATGGAGGAGATATTGAGGATCCGCCCCGAGCGGGCGGCGCGCATATAGGGCAGCACCGCGCGGGTGACGGCGAGAAGGCCGAACACATTGGTGCGATAGACGCGCTCGACTTCCTCGGCGCTCGCTTCCTCGACCGCGCCGAGCAGGCCGAAGCCGGCATTGTTGAGCAGCACGTCGATTTTGCCGAAGCGCGCGATCGCTGCGGCGGCGGCGGCGCGCGCCTGCTCCTCGTCGGTGACGTCGAGCGGTACAGCGAGCAGATTGGGGTGTTCGCCCAGTGCCCGGATGACCGCGTCGGCGCGGCGGGCAGTGGCGACCACGGCGTCGCCCTGGCCAAGCGCGAGACGCGCGATCCGCAGGCCGAAGCCGCGCGATGCGCCGGTGATGAACCAGGTCTTCATGTGCATTCTCCTGTTCTTGGGAACAGGTGGAGAATTAGACTGTAGGGCGCGCTGCCGCCGTCCCGGGATTTTGACGACTGTCGCGATCTTGCGGTCGCGACGGGCGGTCAGAACGAGATGCCTGCGCGGCTATTGGCCGGCGTTATGATGCGCGCTCAGCCGTCAATGCTGAGCGTGTTGAGATTGCATCAAGGCGGCTCGAATCAACCTGAATTGGGTGGGGAGCAGTCAGGCAGCTTCGGGGTAGCGAAGGGCGGAAAGCGGACGGTCATCAATCGGGATCTTTGGGAACGCTCAATGGCTTCGTCGGCGGTAGTTCAAGCGACGTAAGATTTTTCCTCAACCAGCGGCGAAACTCGATGATCTTGCTCACATAGCCAGACAGGAACATAACCGCCCAGATCCCGAGTGGAAAAATCCATCCCCATTTAGGATCTGGGCCGTTAGGAAGAAGGTAAAGGAGCATCCCAACTGAACTGATGGGGTGGATGCCCCCTTCGAGCGGCGTCGTATGATGCCGGACCGGCACCGGGAGGTGCCAAGCGAAGGAGGAGCAGATGACCGACGTCCACATCCTCGCCATCGACCTGGCGAAG
>NZ_JANFAU010000026.1 GCF_026130605.1 Sphingomonas lycopersici
CTCCCGCGAGGGCGGCCCCCCAGTCTGGTCCCCGCCTTCGCGGGGACACATAAGCCTCAGGCGCCCGTCGCCGCCTTCGGCCCGCGGCCGCGGCCACGATTGCGCCCGCCGCGGCGGCTGGCGTTGGAATAATCGCGCGTCGCGACCGGATGATGCGACGCCTTGGGCCGCGCGGGCGGACGGGCGCCGCGCGGGCGATCCTCGCGCGGGGCGGGATCGGGGCCGTGCGCGCGCACGCGGCTCGCCTTGAGCGCCTCGGCGCGCTTCATGAAATCGGCGGGGAGCGCGCGCACCGGCACGCGCTGCCGCGTCAGTTTCTCGATATCGCGCAGGTAAGGCCGCTCATCCTCGGCGCAGAAGGAGATCGCGACGCCGCTCGCCCCGGCGCGCGCGGTGCGGCCGATGCGGTGGACATATTGCTCGGGGACGTTGGGCAGTTCGAAGTTGAACACATGGCTCACCCCCGAAATGTCGATCCCGCGCGCGGCGATATCGGTCGCGACGAGGATCTTCACCTCGCCCGACTTGAACGCCGCCAGCGCGCGCTCGCGCTGCCCCTGGCTCTTGTTGCCGTGGATCGCATGCGCCGCGATGCCGTTGCCGCCGAGCAGTCGGACGACGCGATCGGCGCCGTGCTTGGTGCGGGTGAACACCAAGGCGCGGTCGATCGGCTCCTCCGACAGCATGATCGTCAGTAACGCCTGCTTTTCCTGCTGGTTGACGTGGGTGACATATTGATCGACGCGCTCGGCGGTGGTCGCCGCGGGGACGACCGACACGGTCTCCGGCTCGTGGAGGAACTGGCTCGCCAGCTGACGGATCGATTCCGGCATCGTCGCGGAGAAGAACAAGGTCTGGCGGCGACGCGGGACCATCCGCACGATGCGACGCAGCGCGTGGATGAAGCCCAGATCGAGCATCTGGTCGGCCTCGTCGAGCACGAGGATCTCGAGCATCGAGAGGTTGCAGAAGCCCTGTTCGACCAGGTCGATCAGCCGGCCCGGGGTGGCGACGAGGATGTCGACGCCGCGCATCAGGTCATGCTTGTTCTTGTTGATGCTGGTGCCGCCGAACACGGTGGCGACCGACAGCCGCGAGTTGCGGCCATAGCCGCGCGCATTCTCCGCGATCTGGCTCGCGAGCTCGCGCGTCGGCGCGAGGACGAGCATGCGGCAATGCGTCGGCAGCAATTTCTTGTGCGATTCAGCGAGCCGCTGGATCGACGGCAGTACGAAGGCCGCGGTCTTGCCGGTGCCGGTCTGCGCGATGCCGAGCAGGTCGCGGCCGGTCAGCACGATCGGAATCGCGTCGCGCTGGATCGGGGTGGGGGTCTCATAGCCCTTGGCGTCGAGCGCGCGTACCAGCGCGTCGGTCAGGCCGAGATCGGAAAAGGTCATGGAATGAAATACCTAAAAGATGCCGGGCCGCGCGCCAAAAGACAGGCGCGCGGGGGCGGGGAAGATTGACGCCCCGCGTGACTTGGGATGCCCGAACGACGATCGAGGCGGAGCCGGGGCCGGCGAGCGGCCCGATCACGCTGCGTTTTTGAACGCCTCGAACGGGGTGCAGATGAGGGGAAAGGGTTGAAAAGTCAAGTATGGGGTGGGCGGGGCTTTCGCTCACCCGCCCCGTCATTCCCGCCTTCGCGGGAATGACGGAGGTTTGGGGAAGGGCGGCAGCAACCTCTCAATGGCAAGCAACGCCGCCGGCAAAGCCGTCGGCCGGATCGGGCGCGTGAGCCGCGCCCGTCCGCCGTCCGCGCAAGCTGTTCGCGCGTTGCGCGACCGGTGCGGACGTAGCCGCGCCTACAGCTTGCGACCAATAACCTCCTTCATGATCTCATTGGTCCCGCCATAAATCCGGCTGACCCGCGCCCCGCGCCACATCCGCGCGATCGGATATTCGTTCATATACCCCGCCCCGCCGTGGAGCTGGAGGCATTTGTCCATCACTTCCCACTGCAGGTCGGTGTGCCACAGCTTGGCCGCGGCGCCTTCCTCATTGGTCAGTTCGCCCTTCAGGTGACGTGCGATCGCCCAGTCGAGGTGCGCCCAGCCCACCTGCAGCTTCGCCTTGAGATCGGCGAGGACGAATTTGGTGTTCTGGAAATCGAACACCGTGCCCTTGAACGCCTTGCGATCCTTGGTGAAGGCGATCGTATCGTCGAGCGCCTTCTGCGCCGAGGCCTGGCATGATACCGCGATCGACAGCCGCTCCTGCGGCAACTGGCTCATCAGATAGATGAACCCCATGCCCTCTTCGCCAAGGCAATTGGTGATCGGCACGCGCACGTCGTCGAAGAACAATTCCGACGTGTCGGCGGCGTCCTGCCCGATCTTGTCGAGCTTGCGGCCCTTGCGGAAACCCTCGCGGTCGCTCTCGACGAGGATGATCGACATCCCCTTCCACGCCGGCTGCGCATCGGGGTCGGTCTTGGCGACGACCAACGTCAGATCGGTGTTCTGGCCGTTGGTGATATAGGTCTTGGAGCCGTTGATGACATAGTGGTTGCCATCCTTGCGCGCGGTGGTGCGGATCGACTGGAGATCGCTGCCGGTGCCCGGCTCGGTCATCGCGATTGCGGTGATCACGTCGCCCGAGACCATCTTGGGCAGCCATTCCTTCTTCTGCTCTTCCGAGCCATAGGTCTCCATATAGCCCGCGACGATATCGGACTGGAGCGAGAAGCCCGCCGGCACCCCGGCATAGGCCATTTCCTCGTCGACGATCGCATTATAGCCGAAATCGAGCCCGAGCCCGCCATAAGCCTCGGGCGCGGTGGGGCACAGCATCCCGATCTCGCCCGCCTTCTGCCAGAAGGATTTGGGGACGAGCCGCTCCTCCTCCCATTTGTCGACATTGGGCACGCCTTCCTTGGCGAGGAAGCTGCGCACCGTCTGGCGGAACGCCTCATGATCCTCGTTATAGGCGAAACGGCCGGCGACGGTATCGAGCGACATGGTGGGAACCCTTCGATCTGCAAAACTCTCCGCGCGCCTTGTCGCGGCGGCGTGGCGGGGGGTCAAGTAACTTTTGTTATGGCGATCGATCGCGGCTTGCGCGGCGGCGTGCAGCGGCCCACGCTCTCGACTCCGCGGGCCAAGTACGGCACAGCGCCGGCAAAGGAGATCGTAACAAATGAAACTTGCTAGCCTGAAGCATGCCAGCCCGCGTGAGGGCCGTGACGGAAAGCTCGTCGTCGTTTCCGACGATCTCGCCTGGTATGCCGATGCCGGGCATATCTGTCCGACGCTGCAGGCGGCGCTCGACGATTGGGATCATGTCGCGCCGGCGCTAGCCTTGCTCGCGACCGATCTGGAGCATCAGGCGATCCCGCGCGAACGTTTCCACGAGCATGACGCCGCCGCGCCGCTGCCGCGCGCCTATCAATGGGCTGACGGATCGGCCTATGTGAACCATGTCGCGCTGGTGCGGCAGGCGCGCGGGGCGGAGATGCCGGAGAGCTTCTGGCACGATCCCTTGATGTATCAGGGCGGGTCGGACGGTTTCCTCGGCCCGCGCGACGCGATCCCGCTCGCCGACGAGGCATGGGGCTGCGATCTCGAGGCGGAGGTGGTGGTGGTCACCGGCGACCTGCCGCTCGGCGCGACGCGCGAGCAAGCGCTGGCGGCGATCCGGCTGATCGGGCTGACCAACGACGTGTCGCTGCGCAACCTGATCCCGGGCGAGCTGGCCAAGGGTTTCGGCTTCTTTCAATCCAAGCCGGCGTCGGCTTTCTCGCCGGTGTTCGTGACGCCCGACGCGCTCGGGGACTGGTGGCACGACGGCAAATTGCACCGCAAGCTGATGGTCGACGTCAACGGCGCGGCGTTCGGCCGGGTCGAGGCGGGGGTCGACATGACCTTCGATTTCGGCGCGCTGATCGCGCATGCCGCGAAGACCCGCGCGCTCGGGGCGGGAACGATCATCGGCTCGGGCACGGTTTCCAACCGCGATGCGGATGGCGGGCCGGGCAAGCCGATCGCGCAGGGCGGGGTGGGCTATTGCTGCCTCGCCGAGGTGCGCACGGTCGAGACGATCCTGTCGGGCAAGCCCTCGACCCCGTTCCTCAAGCGCGGCGACACCGTGCGGATCTGGATGGAGGATGATCGACATCACCCGATCTTCGGGGTGATCGAACAGACGGTCGGCGCGTAATTGGGCGCGTCTCGCGTGCAGGTGGCCGGCGCATGACTACGAATTAACTGGGATTTTACTTCCCGTAAGGGCAATGTTGCGTCGCGCGTCGGCCAAATCCCACGGTGGGCGCGGACGATAGAAAACAAAGACGGAGATGAGTGATCATGAAAAAGATCGTCCTTCTCGGAGCGCTCGCGTTGGGGATGTTGACCGCGGGTACCGCGTCAGCCCAGGACGCTGCCGCACCGGCGGCGGAATATCCGCGTTGCTCGGCATCGGTGCGCGACAATTGCGTGCAGGGCGCCCGGGTGGAGTCTCATGCGCGCCATCACGCCGCGACCCGGCATCATGCGTCGAAGAAGCATCATGCGACGAAACGGCATCACGCCAAAAAGCATCATGCCGCGAAGAAGCATCACGCGGTGAAACGGCACCATCATGCGGTGAAGAAGCACCACAAGAAGGCGGCCTGAGCGGGTGACGGCCCCGGCGATCGCCGGGGCCGCTCTGCTTGGGGATGCGATGCGCGAAGATATCAACCGTTCGCCCTGAGCCTGTCGAAGGGCATCCTCACCTCACCAGCTACGGGACGCCCTTCGACAAGCTCAGGGCGAACGGGGATAGGTGGCCCGGTTCAATATCCCGATCGCTAATGGAAATCGTGGCTGCGGATCGGGATTACGCCGCCGCCATCATTGAAATGATAATCCGACCGCGGCCGCGGGCGCCATTCTTCTGCGTCGCGATCGAAGCCGTGATCCGGGCCGCTCGGCGTCGCACCGCGCGGGGCCAGCTTGGGTAGATCGATATCGCCGACCTGCCGCAGCAACCAGGTGAGATCGGTGACCTGTTCGGTCACGACATGGATCACGATCCCTTCCTTCTGCACCCGCCCCCTGATCGACACCATCGCCGACGACATGACGATGCGGCGATGCGCCTCGAACCGGTCGGGCCACAAGATGCCGTTGGCGATCCCGCTTTCGTCCTCGATCGTCAGGAACAGCACGCCCTTCGCGCTGCCCGGCCGCTGGCGGACGAGGATCAGCCCCGCGACCTCGACCATCCGTCCGTCAGGGATCGTCGCCAGATCGGCGCAGGGCACGATCCGCCGCCGGGTCAATTCGCCGCGCAGGAAGGAAAGCGGGTGCGGGCGCAGCGACAGCTGGGTGGCGCGATAATCCTCCACCACCTCGCGCCCCGCGGCGAGCGCCTTCAGATGGACCGGGGTTTCGTGCGTTTCGAGCCCCGCGAGCAGCGGCAGCGGCTTTTCGCCCAGCCCGCGGATCGCCCATAACGCCTGCCGCCGGTCGACGCCGAGCCCGGCAAAGGCATCGGCCTTGGCCAGCCGCTCCAGCGCGGCGAGCGGCACCCCGGCACGGCGCCACACATCCTCGACCGAGGTGAAGGCGCGCGCGGCGCGGGCGGTGACGATCTTGCCGGCCTGTTCGGCCGACAGCCCGGCGACGATGCGTAGCCCGAGCCGGAGGGGGAATATGTTGCGCCTTATTCCCCGTTCGGGCTGAGCTTGTCGAAGCCCTGCGCTTTCCTCTTCGGAAGAAGGGCAGCCCTCCGACAAGCTTAGAGCGAACGGAGTAGGCGGCTCCGCTCCACCGCCGTCTTCAAGGATCGTATCCCATTCGCTGCGCATCACGCACACCGGACGCACCTCGACCCCGTGCGCGCGCGCGTCGCGGACGATCTGCGCGGGGGCGTAGAAACCCATCGGCTGCGCGTTGAGCAACGCCGCGCAGAACACGTCCGGGTGGTGGCATTTCATCCACGACGAAGCGTAGGCGATCTTGGCGAAGCTCGCGGCGTGGCTTTCGGGGAAGCCGTAGCTGCCGAATCCCTCGATCTGCTTGACCAGCCGCTCGGCGAATTCGCGCGTGATGCCCCTTTCGAGCATCCCGTCGATCAGCGGCGCGCGGAATTTGTCGACCCCGCCGTTCGACTTGAATGTCGCCATCGCACGGCGCAGGCGATCGGCCTCGCCCGGGCTGAAACCCGCGCCGACGATCGCCACCTGCATCGCCTGCTCCTGAAACAGCGGCACGCCCAATGTCTTTTCGAGCACCGCTTTCAATGCGTCATTGGGATAGGTGACCTTATCCACCCCGATACGACGCTTGAGATAGGGGTGGACCATCCCGCCCTGAATTGGCCCCGGCCGCACGATCGCGACCTGGATCGCGATGTCGTAGAAATTCACCGGCTTCATCCGCGGCAGCATCGACATTTGTGCGCGGCTTTCGATCTGGAACACCCCCAGGGTATCGGCGCGGCCGATCATCTCGAAGGTCGCCGGATCGTTCTGCTGCATCAGCGGGCTGGCGAGGTTGAGGCGGATGCCCTTGTGCGTGCCGAGGAGATCATAGGCGCGGCGCATGCAGCCCAGCATGCCGAGCCCGAGGATGTCGACCTTCATGAAGCCGAGGAATTCGATGTCGTCCTTTTCCCATTCGATCACATAGCGATCGACCATTGCCGCCGGCTCGATCGGCACCAGTTCGCGCAACGGCGTGCGCGTCAGCACGAACCCGCCGGGATGTTGCGACAAATGACGCGGGGTGCCGATCAACTCGCTCGCCAGCTCGAGCGCAAGCGCCAGCCGCGGTTCGCGCGGATCGAGGCCGAGCGCGGTGACGTGATGCTCGGGCACGCCGTCGTTCGACCAGCCCCACACCTGTCCGGACAGCGCGGCGGTCATATCCTCGGGCAGCCCGAGCGCCTTGCCCACCTCGCGGATCGCGCCGCGCGAGCGAAACCGTGAGACCACCGCGGTAAGGGCGGCATGTTCGTGGCCGTAATGTTCGTAGATCCACTGGATCACCTCTTCGCGCCGCTCATGCTCGAAATCGACATCGATATCGGGCGGCTCGTGGCGTTCCTCGGAGATGAAGCGTTCGAACAGCAATTTATGCTCGATCGGATCGATCGAGGTGATTCCCAAAGCGAAGCAAATCACCGAATTGGCCGCGCTGCCGCGCCCCTGGCAGACGATCTCCTGGCTGCGCGCATATTGGACGATCGAATTGACCGTCAGGAAATAGGGCGCATAGCCCATTTTCTCGACCAGCCTCAGTTCGTGCTCGAGCAATTTGCGGTGCGCATCGGAGGGGTTCGGTCCGAATTTCTGCCTCAGGCCGTTCCACGCCAGCGTCGCCAGCGCCTCCTGCGCGCTCTTGCCGGGGATGACGATCTCGTCAGGATATTGATAGGTCAGGTCGCGCAGCGAGAAACGGCAGCGCTCGACCACCGCTTCCACCGCCGCCAGCGCGCGCGGGTGATCGCGGAAGCGGCGCGCCATTTCGTCGGGCGGCAGCAAATGGCGGTCGGCGTGGCGCTCGCGGCGGAAGCCCAAGGCGTCGATCGTCGTCTTCTCGCGGATCGCGGTGACGACATCCTGCAGCATCCGTCGCGACGGGTGGTGATAGAGCACGTCGCCGGTGGCGAGCGGGGTCAGCCCGTGCGCCTCGGCCGCCAACGCAGTCTCGTGGAGCCGCAGCGCATCCCCTGGCCGGCGATGATGCGTGAGGCAGACATGCCCGCGCCCGTTCGCGCCGAACAGATCGGCCATCCAGCGCAGCGCACGCGCGTCGGGGACATGATCGGCGACCAGCGCCGCGACCAGCCCGTCGGCACGCGCGGCGAGATCCTCCCAATGCAGGAAGCATTTGCCCTTTTCGCCGCGTTGCGCGTCGGCGCGCGCCTTGCCGATGCCGAGCAGGCTGGTGAGCCGGCTCCACGCGGCGCGATCCTCCGGCCAGACCAGCAGCGAATCGCCGCTGACCAGATCGAGCCGGCAACCGGGGATCGCGCGTACATCGATGCCGGTGTCCTCGCGCACATGCTCGCTGGCGCGGAGCGCGCGGACCGTCCCGGCGACCGAATTGCGATCGACGATGCCCAGCGCGGGCATGCCGAGCAACGCCGCGGTGGCGATCAATTGCTCGCACGACGAGGCGCCGCGCAGGAACGAATAATGCGTCGTGACCTGAAGTTCGCTGTAGGTCATCGCCGGTCACGCCGCTTCCAACGCATCCACCCCGCCCCGCGCCTGGGTGGAAAAGAAAGGTGGATGACCTCTCATCCGAACGTCCCGTGGATGAACCAGCTGAGATCGCCGGTTTCGGGCTGCACCCCGTCGCCGCGGCGGAACAGCCAGAAGCGGCGTCCTTCCTCATCCTCGACGCGGAAATAATCGCGCACCGCATCGCGCTCGGCGCCGCGCCGCCACCATTCGCCGGTGATCCGTTCGGGTCCGTCGCCGCGCACCACCTGATGCCGCTCGCCGCGCCAGGTGAAGCGGCGCGGCGGCTGATCGGGCAATTCGGCGACGACGTGATCGAGCGGCTCGGGTCGCGCGAGCAGCCGCGCCGGACGCGGCCAGCGCGGGTGCCACGGATGATCGGCGGGGCGCTGATCGAGCTGGCGCACATCGTCGAGCTTGAGCCGCAACGCATCGTCGGCGGGTGGGTCGAGCGGCGGGATCGCGGCGACGGCGCGTTCGGGAACGTCGCTCTCCACCGGCCGATGCCGCCACAGCCGCGCATGGCCGATGCGATTGGCGAGCGCATCGACCAGCGGGGCGAGATCGGGAGTGCTATCCTCCGCCAACGCTGCGCCCAGCGCCTGCGCGCCGAGCGGTTCGGCGCGGCGGACGTGGAGCGTCAGCGCCTCGATGCCGTAGCCGGGGTCGATCTCCTCGATGCGCCGCGCGATCAGCCGCTGGATATGCCGCGCATCGCGTGTCGCGCGGGCGAAGCCGATCCGCAGCCCCTGCGCCTGATGATCGACCCGCCCGGCGACGAACAGCAAGGCGCGCGCGCCGAGCCCGGCTCGGGCGAGTTCGGTGGCGAGATCGCGCGTCAGCCCCTCGAGCCAATGAGTGATCGCCTCGGCGGTGGCGATCGGCTCGGCGAAGCGGCGTTCGACGCTGATCGGCTGATCGGGAACGATCGGGATCAGCGGCTCGGCAAGCGCGCCGGTCGCCTGATCGAGCCGCCGCACGATCGCCGCGCCGAACCGTCGCACCAGCGGCGCGCGCGGCATCGCCAGCAACTCGCCGATCGTGGCGATGCCGAAGCGTTCGAGCAGTTCGAGCGCGTCGCCGTCGAGCCGCAGCGCCGCGACCGGGAGGGGGGCGAGCGCGGTGCGGTGGGTGGCGGGGGGAATTATCGAAATACAAGCATATGATCCGTTCGCCCTGAGCTTGTCGAAGGGCGTCCTGCCGTTCGAGAGTCGGGGCCGCCCTTCGACAAGCTCAGGGCGAAC
>NZ_JANFAU010000027.1 GCF_026130605.1 Sphingomonas lycopersici
GCATCCTCCACTCGTCGTCGTGCCGGGTCGAGCCCGGCACGACGAAAAGCGATTTTACTGCACGCCGTGCATCCACTTCTTGAGCGGCCAGGAGAGCAGGAACAGCACCACGCCCAGCCCGATCGCGACCAGTGCGATCGTCGTGAAGGTATGGGTATAGGTATCGAGGCTGACCTTGAGATTGGTCACCTGCCCGCCGACCGTCTCGACGCTGGCGAATTGCGCCACGACGCCCGCGACATATTGCGCGACCGAGATCGACAGGAACCACACCCCCATCATCAGCCCGACGACGCGCGCGATCGACAATTTGGTGATCATCGACAGCCCGACCGGAGAGATGCACAATTCGGCGGCCGAATGGATCACGTAGAGCCCGGCGAGCCACCACAGCCCGACCTTGTAATCCGGGCCGACGAAGGTCGATCCCCAGACGAGGAACAGAAATCCCGCCCCGACCCCCATCAGCGCGACCGAGAATTTGATCGGGATCGAGGGTTCCCACCCGCGCCGGGCGAGCCAGCCCCACAAGGCGCTCATCACCGGCGCGAGCAGGACGATCGACAGCGGGTTGAAATTCTGCGTTTGCGGCGCGGAAAGCGAGAACAGCCCGAACACGCTGCGATCGGTGTTGCGATCGGCGAACAGCGTAAGGCTCGATCCGGCCTGTTCGAACAGGGTCCAGAAGACGACGTTGAAGACGATCAGCACCATCGCGGCGAGCATCATCTCGCCTTCCTTGCGGCTCCCCTTGACGAACGACCAGACGAGGATCGCGGGGACCGAGACGATGAAGGTGCCGAACAGCAATTGGCCCATCAGCGGCAGCGTCGCGAGATAGCCGATGAAGCCGGCGCCGGGCGCGGCCTTTTCGGTCGTCATCAGATTCTGGAACAGGAAATAGAACAGCGGCACGGCGAGGATCGCGAGTACGTAGATGATCAGCGCCGGATCGCGCCCCTCGCGCTGCGGCGGGTTGCCATAAGCGTCGAGCCGCCCGCCGTGGAAGCTGATCATCGCATAGGAGATCAGCATCGCCACCCCGGCAAGCCCGAGCCCGGCGGGCCAGCCGATCGTATCGGCGAAGGCGGCGCAGAGGAACTGGCCGAGGATCGAGCCCGTGTTGATCCCCATGTAGAAGATCGTGAAGCCGGCGTCGCGCCGGCGGTCGCCCTGCTGGTAGAGTTCGCCGACCATCGTCGAGATGTTGGGCTTGAAGAAGCCGTTGCCGACCGAGACGAGCGACAGCGCGATCAGCAGCACCATCAGCATGAGCGGATTGTGCTCCGCCTGCTCGCTGAAATGGCCGACGGCGATACGATGCGCCTCCTGCCCGTTGGCGGCGAGCAGCGACAGGCTGCCGTCGCCATTGCCGCGCATTGTCAGCTTCTCGTCGCCGTAGATCAGATAGCGCGCCTCGTTGGGATCGCTGGTCGGCGCGTCGCGGAAATTCTCGACCACCACCTCATAGCGCTGGCCGTCGATCACCTGATAGGGTTTGGCCGGCGCTCCGCCGAAGGCGAGCGTGAAATAGCCCACCGCCATCATCAGCGCGCCGAAGCGCACCGCGCGTTTCGAGCCGAGATATTGGTCGGCGAGCAACCCTCCGACCAGGGGGGTGAGGTACACCAGCGCGGTATAGCCGCCGTAGAGCCCGGTCGAGGCGCGGTCGCCGAGCACGAAATGCTTGGTGAGATAGAGCGTCAGCAGCGCCCGCATCCCATAATAGCCGAACCGCTCCCACATCTCGGTGCCGAACAGCCAGAACAGCGGCCGGGGGTGGCCGAACCACGTTCGCTCCGCCGCCGGATTGATATGGGTGATGTCCGGCTCGCGCGGGCTGTCCGCGGTCGGGGTGTCCACCATTTGCGCCTGTCTTCCCTGAAATCTCGTTGCAACGGAAACTAGCGGCAAAGTGTCACGTGTAAATATGTGCGTGCGACCGCCTTGCCTCTTCCGTCATGCCGGGATCGGCCCGGCATCCAGAGCCAGAAAGACCATCGCGCGAGACTCTGGATGCCGGTCGAGCCCGGCATGACGACGCGGGCGGGAATCTGGGTTTCGCCGATGGGCGTTCCGTCCTAGGGCATCGGGCATGTTCAACGATCGTTCGACCCCGCTGTCGCTGCTCTCCTCCCGCCGCTCGGGCAAGCCGCGCGATCTCGTCGCGCCGGGGCCCGATGTCGCGGCGCTCGAGCAGATGTGCGCGATTGCGGCGCGCACCCCCGATCACGGGAAACTCGCGCCGTGGCGGTTCGTGATCGTCGCGCCGGAGGCGCGCGCGGCGCTGGCCAAGGTCATCACCGATGCCTTTCGCGCCGAACGACCCGAGGCGAGGCGGATCGAGATCGAGGCGCTGGAGCAATTCGCGCATCAGGCGCCGGCGCTGGTGGTGGTGCTGTCCTCGCCGCGGCCGGAGAGCCATATCCCCGTGTGGGAACAGGAATTGTCTGCCGGCGCGGCGTGCATGAACCTGCTCCATGCGGCGCACGCGATGGGTTTTGCCGGCGGATGGTTGACCGGCTGGGCGGCCTTTTCCGATCGGGTGCGCGACGCCTTCGGCGCGGCGCCGGAGCGGATCGCCGGCTTCGTGTTCATCGGCACGCCGGGCAAGCCGCTCGAGGAGCGTCCGCGTCCCGATACGGGAGCGGTGACAAGCCATTGGCACGGATAGGACTCGATTTCTGCCTCAGTTGCTGTATTAAGGCAGCATGACAGCGCTCAGCAACGAGGACAGCCCGGTTTACATCCGCCTTCGGGCGACGATCGCCTCGGGTATCCTGCGTGGCGATTATCGTGCGGGCGACCAGCTCCCCTCGGTGCGCGCGCTGGCCGCCGAGCATGGCGCCAACCCGCTGACCGTCGCCAAGGCCTATCAGAGCTTTCAGGACGACGGCTATGTCGAGGTGCGGCGCGGGGTCGGGATGTTCGTCCTCCCCGGCGCCTCGGAACGGCTGCGGATGGCCGAGCGCGACTCCTTCATGCAAAACCAATGGCCGCGGATTCGCGACCATATCGACCTGCTCGGGCTCGATCTCACCGATCTGATGGCGGGCGCGTAAGCGGCAGCGCCGCGTCAAGCGCGCCATCCCTTTTCTCAAAGTGCCTTATCGCTCGTCGCGCTCGTCCGGCGGGGCGAAGCGGTGCTCGTCGATCCATTCGTGCTGCTCGACGATCCACGCCCGCACTGGGCGGCCGCTGCCGTCGCGTGCGGGGGCGAAGCGGAAGCGTTGCTGGATCAGGCGGCAGGTGGTCTCGTCGAGCGCGGCGCTGCCGCTCGATCGGGTGACGTCGCATTGCTTCACCCGCCCGTCGACATCGACGAGATAGCGCACCGCGACCGTGCCGCTGATCCCGGCGCGGCCCGCCTCGGCGGGATAGTCCGAATCCTTGAGCCGCCCGCTGCGCCATTGCGGGCCGATGCCGTCGCCATGGCCTCCCCCGCCGCGGCCGTTGCCCACCCCGCCCGCGCCGGTGCCGGGGCCGGCGATATCGCTCGCGCCGGTCGTCGCCTGCGCGCCGGTATCGGGCTTGGGCGCGGTGACCACCACCGGCGGGACGGGAAGCGGGATGACCGGGGTCGGCGCGACGACCGGGGTCGCCTTGGAGCGCAAATTGGGGGGCGAGGGGCTGCCCTTGGCGGCGGTGCTGTGGCGCGGCGGTGGCGGCGGGATGCGTTCGGGCGAGGGCGGTGGTGGGGGCGGGGCGACGCCGAACACCGCCATGCTGCGCTCGACGACATGCGGCAGATGGACGGTGAGCCCGCTCAGCAACAGCCAGAACATCAGCGCCTGCACCCCGCCCGCGGCCAGCGCGGCGACGAGGCGAGAGCGGTTTTCCGGCGCGGCGATCGTCCAAGTCACCGTGCCATAACGCACGGAATGGATGAACGTCGCGTGAGTCGAGAGGTTTGGGTTGGCAGCCCGAAGTGGCCGTCACCGCGGCTCAGGGCTGGGGTAGCGGGAAACTAAAAAGCGTCGGCCGACAGCCGATAGAGCCCGCTCGCATCCGCCTCCGCCGCGGCGACCTGCCCCATTGCCTCGGGCAGCACCTGCGCGAGATAGAAAGCCGCGATCGCGCGGCGCGTCTCGCCCGGCGCATCGTCGGCGCTTTCGCGGGCGAGCCGCTCGACCAGCCAGCCGGTGGTGGCGATCGACAGCATGTTGAGGAACGGATAGCTCGCCGCGAGCCGGTCGTCGGCGTCGGCGGTCTGCAGCCGGCGCCCGACGCGCTCGCAGGCGTCGACCAACGCGATCAGCCCCGCATCCTGCGCCTCGGCGCGGATATCGGCGATCAGCGCGGCGAAGGCGGCGCCGTTCGACAGCGCGAGCTTGCGCCCGACCAGATCGGCGGCCTGGATGCCGTTGGTGCCCTCGTAAATCGGGGTGATCCGTGCCTCGCGGAAATATTGCGCCGCGCCGGTTTCCTCGATGAACCCCATCCCGCCGTGGATCTGCACCCCGAGGCTGGCGACCTCGTTGCCGAGATCGGTGGCGTGCGCCTTGGCGAGCGGCGTGACCATTTCGAGCCGGTCCTTCGCCGCCGCGTCGCCCAGCCCCGCGCGGTCGACCTGTCCCGCCGCATAATAGACCAGCGCGCGTGCCGCGAGCGTCTGCGCCTTCATCCGCATCAGCATCCGCCGCACGTCGGGATGCTCGATGATCGCGGTCGGCTGGCCGTCGCGGGTGCCCTGGATACGCTCGCGGGCATAATCGACCGCCTTTTGCGTCGCGGCCTCCGCCACCTGCACGCCCTGCAAGCCGACGTTGAGCCGGGCGTTGTTCATCATCGTGAACATCGCGCGCATCCCGCCGTGCTCGGCGCCGATCAGATGCCCGATACAATCGTCATTGTCGCCGAACGAGAGGACGCAGGTGGGCGAGGCGTGAAGCCCCATCTTATGCTCGATCGAAACGACGCGGACGTCGTTGAACGCGCCGGGATTGCCCTCGGCATCGAGCCGGAATTTGGGGACGAGGAACAAGGAGATGCCGCGCGTGCCCGCCGGGGCATCGGGGGTGCGGGCGAGGACGAGGTGGACGATATTGTCCGCCATGTCGTGATCGCCGAACGAGATGAAGATCTTGGTTCCCTTGATCGACCAGCTGCCGTCGCCGCGCGGGGTGGCCATCGATTTGAGCGCGCCGACATCGCTCCCGGCCTGCGGCTCGGTGAGGTTCATTGTCCCGGTCCATTCGCCGGTGGTGAGCCGCGGCAGATAGGCTGCCTGCTGCTCGGGCGAGCCGTGGTGGGTCAGCGCCTCGATCGCGCCGACCGTCAGGATCGGGCACAAGGCGAAGCCCATATTGGCGGTGCCGAGCGTCTCCAGCACCGCGGTCTGGATCGCGAAGGGCAGGCCCTGTCCGCCGAATGCCTCGGGCGCGCCGATCGTGCCCCAGCCACCCTCGACGAAGGCGCGATATGCTTCCGGGTAACCCGCTGGCATCACCACCCCTTCAGGAGTCCATTTCGCCCCGACCGTATCGCCGGCGCGGGCGAGCGGCGCCCATTCGCCGGCGGCGAACTGCCCCGCGCCCTCGAGCACCGCGTCGATCACATCGTCGGAGGCGGCGGCATAGCGCTCGGTCGCGGCAAGCTCGCCGAGGCGGACGACATGGTCGAGCGCGAAGCGCTGTTCGGCGGTCGGGGCGGTGAAGGGCATTTCTCTCTCCTTGCCCGGCCCGCTATAGCCACGCGGGATGAATGCTCAACACCCCGCTGTTAGAAAGTTCGGTACGGCCGCGATCGAAGAGGCTGCGCAGGAGATCGCGCGTGGCGGTATCGTCGCGGTGCCGACCGAGACGGTCTATGGCCTCGCCGCCGACGCGAGTGATTCGCGCGCCGTCGCGCGGATTTACGAAGCGAAAGGACGGCCAAGCTTCAACCCGCTGATCGTCCATGTCCCCGATCTCGCGGCGGCGGAGCGGATCGCGCGGTTCGACGATGCGGCGCGCGCGCTCGCGACGCGCTGGTGGCCGGGGCCGCTGACGTTGGTGCTGCCGTTGCGGCCCGACGCGGGCGTCGCCGCGCTGGTGACCGCCGGGCTGGAGACGATTGCATTGCGCGTTCCGGCGCATCGCGCGATGCGCGCATTGCTCGCGGCGACGGGCAAACCGCTCGCGGCGCCCTCGGCCAATGCCAGCAATCACATCAGCCCGACCCGCGCCGAGCATGTCGCGGCGAGCCTCGGCGCGCGGGTGCCGCTGATCATCGACGACGGCGCGTGCCCGGCGGGGCTCGAATCGACGATCGTGATGGAAGGGCGCATCCTGCGTCCCGGCCCGATCACCGCCGAGCAGCTCGGGCTGGCGCTGGCGACGAACGAGGGCAAGGTGGTCGCGCCGGGCCAGCTCGCAACGCATTATGCGCCGGGCAAGCCGATGCGGCTCGACGCGACATCGGCTGCGGCGGACGAGTGGCTGATCGGCTTCGGCGCCGTGGCGGGAGACGATATGCTCTCCGCCAGCGGTGATCCGGTCGAGGCGGCGGCGCGGCTGTTCGACGCACTTCACCGCGCCGATGCAAGCGATCGCGCGCGGATCGCGGTGGCGCCCGTGCCCGAAGCTGGGATCGGCGCGGCGATCAACGACCGGCTGCGCCGCGCGGCGCACCGTTGACTCTGACGCCGCCACCCCGGCTTAGGAGCGGGAAGGCATTGAAATTCGAGGAGGATCGATGAGTTTTGCCCTGCGTACCGCCACCGAGGAAGATCTGCCCGCGTTGCGCGAGCTGATGGCGTTGGCGATCGATACCTTGCAGCATGGTTTCCTGTCACCTGAACAGATCGTCGCGAGCCGCGCGGTGATGGGGCTCGACACCCAGCTCATCGCCGACCGTACCTATTTCATGGTCGAGGAAGAAGGCGCGCTCGCCGGTTGCGGCGGGTGGAGTCGGCGCGCGACGCTCTACGGCGGCGATCATAGCGTGTCGCTGCGCGAGCCGCGGCTGCTCGATCCGGCGACCGAGGCGGCGCGGGTGCGCGCGATGTACACCCATCCCAGTTTCGCGCGGCGCGGGGTGGGGCGGATGATCCTCGACCAGTGCGAGCGCGCCGCCGCCGCCGAAGGGTTCGACGCCGTGGAACTGATGGGGACGATGAGCGGGCAGCCGCTTTACGCAGCCGCCGGCTATCGTCCGATCGAGGAAGTCACCGATATGGTCGACGGCGTGCCGGTGCCGCTGGTGCGAATGCGCAAGGAGCTAATATTATAACCCCGTTCACCCTGAGCTTGTCGAAGGGCTGTCCTTCTTCCTTGCGAAGAAAAGGACAGGGCTTCGACAGGCTCAGCCCGAACGGGGAGGGGTGTTACGCGCCGGTCTCCGCCTTGGCCCGTGCCGCGAAGCTCTTGCGCAATTTCTGTAGCTTGGGTGGGATCACCGCCAGGCAATAGGGGTTGCGCTGGCCTTCGCCCTCCCAATAGTCCTGATGATAGTCCTCCGCCGGCCAGAATTCGTCGGCATATTCCATCGTGGTGACGATCGGCTTGTCGATGCCGGCCTGCGCGCGCGCGATCGCTTCATTGGCCTGCTCTTCCTGCATATTGTTGGTCGGGAAGATCGCCGAGCGATATTGCGTGCCGATGTCGTTGCCCTGGCGGTTGAGCTGGGTCGGATCGTGCGTCGCGAAGAAGATGTCGAGCAGGTCGCCGTAATTGAGCTGCGCGGGGTCGAAGCCGATGCGGATCGCCTCGGCGTGCCCGGTATCGCCACCGCATACCTGCTTGTAGGTCGGGTTGGCGATCGTGCCGCCGATATAGCCGCTCTCGACCGATTCGACCCCGATCACGTCCTTGAACACCGCTTCGGTACACCAGAAGCAGCCACCGGCGAGGATTGCATAGTCGGTCATCGAGGTCTCCTTTACGCGCAATGTAGGAAGCCGTTACTGTTTGATCCACTGGCGTGGATGCGGCACCGGCCCGCTCCCCCCACCCGGCCGCCCACGAAAGTATCCTTGACGGGCGGCCGGGTGGGGGAGCGGGCCGGGGGGCCGG
>NZ_JANFAU010000028.1:2500-5958 GCF_026130605.1 Sphingomonas lycopersici
GGATTGGTTTCGACCAATTCTGAAAGCTCGAGGTCGGTTCAATCACTTAATCTGGCTGAGATTAATCATCCACACCAAGAGACTATGCAGCGTTGCTCTGCCGAGTTTTGGTTTATCCGTTTGGATAAGCCCAGCGTTGTCATTGGTGGTGTGGACTCTCAAGCGTGAGGTAAGGGCAATTCGTGGATGCCTTGGCATGTACAGGCGATGAAGGACGTGGCACGCTGCGATAAGCTGCGGTGAGGTGTGAGCAACCTTTGACCCGCAGATTTCCGAATGGGGAAACCCACCTATCCCGATTATTCTTTCCGTGTGCGAACACGGTGAGAGTAATCAGGAAGAAGGTATCATGAGACTGAATAAAATAGGTTTCGTGAAGCGAACCCGGGGAACTGAAACATCTCAGTACCTGGAGGAAAAGACATCAACCGAGATTCCGTTAGTAGTGGCGAGCGAACGCGGACCAGGCCAGTGCCTGAAGTTCAACTAGCAGAACGATCTGGAAAGTTCGGCCGTAGCGGGTGACAGCCCCGTATGCGAAAGTGAGACTTCAGGACTCGAGTAGGGCGGGACACGTGTAATCCTGTCTGAACATGGGGGGACCACCCTCCAAGCCTAAATACTCGTACATGACCGATAGCGAACTAGTACCGTGAGGGAAAGGTGAAAAGCACCCCGATGAGGGGAGTGAAACAGTACCTGAAACGGATTGCCTACAAGCAGTCGGAGGCTCTTTATGGGCTGACGGCGTACCTCTTGCATAATGGGTCTGTGACTTAATGTACCAAGCAAGCTTAAGCCGATAGGTGTAGGCGCAGCGAAAGCGAGTCTGAATAGGGCGATTTAGTTTGGTGTATTAGACCCGAAACCCGGCGATCTAGGCATGACCAGGATGAAGGTGGGGTAACACCCACTGGAGGTCCGAACCGATTAACGTTGAAAAGTTACCGGATGAGTTGTGTTTAGGGGTGAAAGGCCAATCAAGCCGGGAAATAGCTGGTTCTCCGCGAAAACTATTGAGGTAGTGCCTCGGATGAACACCCTAGGGGGTAGAGCACTGGATGGATGCGGGGGTCGCGAGATCTACCAATTCTAACCAAACTCCGAATACCTAGGAGTGATATCCGGGAGACAGACGGCGGGTGCTAAGGTCCGTCGTCAAAAGGGAAACAGCCCTGACCTACAGCTAAGGTCCCCAAGTCACGTCTAAGTGGGAAAGCATGTGGGAATCCCAAAACAACCAGGAGGTTGGCTTAGAAGCAGCCATCCTTTAAAGAAAGCGTAACAGCTCACTGGTCTAAACAAGGGTTCCTGCGGCGAAGATGTAACGGGGCTCAAGACGTGCACCGAAGCTTAGGGTGTGTCGCAAGACACGCGGTAGCGGAGCGTTCCGTAAGCCTGCGAAGCGATCTGGTAATGGGTCGTGGAGGTATCGGAAGTGCGAATGCAGACATGAGTAGCGATAAAGAGGGTGAGATGCCCTCTCGCCGAAAGACCAAGGGTTCCTGCGCAAGGCTAATCCGCGCAGGGTGAGCCGGCCCCTAAGACGAGCCCGAAGGGGGTAGTCGATGGGAATGCGGTTAATATTCCGCAGCCTGGTGGTGTGTGACGGATGGTGTAAGTTGTACGTCCTTATCGGATTGGACGTGCTTCGAAACTGTCCCGGGAAATAGCCCCACCGTATAGACCGTACCCGAAACCGACACAGGTGGTCAGGTAGAGTATACCAAGGCGCTTGAGAGAAGTGTCCTGAAGGAACTCGGCAAATTGCCTCCGTACCTTCGGAAGAAGGAGGCCCTGGTCTTGCGCAAGCAGGATCAGGGGGCACAGGCCAGGGGGTAGCGACTGTTTAGCAAAAACACAGGGCTCTGCTAAGTCGGCTTCAAGACGACGTATAGGGTCTGACGCCTGCCCGGTGCCTGAAGGTTAAGTGGAGGGGTGCAAGCTCCGAAATGAAGCCCAGGTAAACGGCGGCCGTAACTATAACGGTCCTAAGGTAGCGAAATTCCTTGTCGGGTAAGTTCCGACCTGCACGAATGGCGTAACGACTTCCCCACTGTCTCCAGGACATGCTCAGCGAAATTGAATTCTCCGTGAAGATGCGGAGTACCCGCGGTTAGACGGAAAGACCCCGTGCACCTTTACTGCAGCTTCAGAGTGGCATTAGGAAATAACTGTGTAGCATAGGTGGGAGGCTTTGAAGCATTGTCGCCAGATGATGTGGAGCCATAGGTGAAATACCACCCTGTTGTTTTCTGATGTCTAACCTCGTTCCGTGAAGCCGGAACAGGGACCCTCTGTGGCGGGTAGTTTGACTGGGGCGGTCGCCTCCTAAAGAGTAACGGAGGCGCGCGAAGGTTGGCTCAGGCCGGTTGGAAACCGGCTGTTAGAGTGCAATGGCATAAGCCAGCCTGACTGCGAGACTGACAAGTCGAGCAGAGACGAAAGTCGGTCATAGTGATCCGGTGGTCCCTCGTGGAAGGGCCATCGCTCAACGGATAAAAGGTACGCCGGGGATAACAGGCTGATAACCCCCAAGAGCTCATATCGACGGGGTTGTTTGGCACCTCGATGTCGGCTCATCACATCCTGGGGCTGGAGCAGGTCCCAAGGGTTTGGCTGTTCGCCAATTAAAGTGGTACGTGAGCTGGGTTCAGAACGTCGCGAGACAGTTTGGTCCCTATCTGCCGTGGGCGTCGAAATTTGAGAGGAGTTGACCCTAGTACGAGAGGACCGGGTTGAACGTACCTCTGGTGTACCTGTCGTCGTGCCAACGGCGCAGCAGGGTAGCTATGTACGGACGGGATAACCGCTGAAAGCATCTAAGCGGGAAGCCTCCCTCGAGATAAGATTTCTTAGGACGGTGAAAGACCATCACCTTGATAGATCGGATGTGGAAGCGCGGTAACGCGTGGAGCTAACCGATACTAATTGTCCTAGTCGCGCTTGAGAGTCCCACCATCAATGTCAGCCCTGGGCTGCACATGGCGGTGGATGATCATCCAGCCGGTGCATCGATTTTAATACCCAAACCTTCTCACGAACGCTCACCTGCTTCATTGCCTGGTGGCCATAGCGTCGGTGTCCCACCCGATCCCATCCCGAACTCGGACGTGAAACCCGACTGCGCCGATGGTACTATCGCCTAAGCGATGGAAGAGTAGGTCGTCGCCAGGCATTGCAGCCGGTGAGCAATCGCGAAGAAGAGCACGGTAAACCCATTCACATTCCAAGGCCCCCGCGTGGGCGCATGACGCCTCCGCTCCGACGGAGGCGTTCGCGTCTCTGCCTCAGGCCAAGGACAAAGGGGTCTTCAAGACCCCATTCGGTGACGCGGGGTGGAGCAGCCCGGTAGCTCGTCAGGCTCATAACCTGAAGGTCACAGGTTCAAATCCTGTCCCCGCAACCATCGATCCCATAACTACCCCCGCCGTACCCACGGCGGGGGTTGTTGCGTT
>NZ_JANFAU010000029.1 GCF_026130605.1 Sphingomonas lycopersici
TCTAAATCACAATGTCAAAGAGCCGACAAAAACCGACGCCCGGTCTCACCCCATTTTTCGTGGAGCACCCTGGCGCCTGCGTTTTCGCTGCCCCAACAAAGCGTCCCAGTGGAGCGCCCCGTCGGTGGAGTGGTCATCTATGTGGCGACTCACCTCCGGTCAACCCTTATTTCTCGTTTTTTTGGTCGACCTGCATTTTTTCTCGCCGCCCGCCTTCAGTCGAACAGCGGCAAGGCGGTGGTCGATTTGATCTCCTGCATCGCGAACGACGAGCTGACGTCGTGCAGCGGCGCCACCTTGGTCAGCTTGCGATAGATTCGATCGAAGTCGGCGATATCGCGCGCCACCACCTTGAGCAGATAGTCGATCTCCCCGCTCATCCGGTAGAATTCAACCACCTCGGGGAATTGCGCCACGCCTTCGGCGAAGGTCTCAAGCCATTCGGCGGTATGATGCGCGGTCTTGATCGCAACGATCACCGTCACCCCCAGCCCGAGCCGCTCGCGATTGAGCACCGTCACGCGACGCGCGATCACTCCTTCGCGCTCGAGCCGCTTGATTCGCTTCCAGCACGGTGTCTGCGACAGACCGACGCGTTCGGCGATCTCCGCGATCGGCACGGTCGCATCCTCCTGAAGCAACGCGAGAATACGCCGATCGACCGCATCTAGAACGATATTCTCCATTTTTCCTCCATATGCCGCTCCATTTTCTCCATTACGCTACTGACGGAGCAAAATGAACACGGACATTTCGGTATCCGAACGATAGATTCCCGCTTATGGTTATGAGTGGAGACCCGTTGTGATCGACCGACTGTTTTTCGAACATCCGCGCTCGGTCGACGAAAGCTATGGCGAGCATATGCGTGCGGCCGGCGGGTTCGGGGTGGTGATGATCGGCGCCGGAGTCGCCTGTCTCGTCCACGCGCTGGTGCCGGGGCTGTTCGTCTCCACCGGGAGCAAGGCGATCGACCGGCTCCACGACAAGATGGTGCGCAACCGCCGCCGCCGCGCCGCCCCATCGGGCGAACGGCTGATTCGCTCGGGGAACGAAGCCGCATGACGGCAATGATGGCGGCGGACCTTTACGGGGACGTTCCGCCGGACAAGCCGCATTCGTGGCGCGAGATCGTCCCGGGGCTGGTCGTGGTGTGCCTCGGCACGCTCGCCGCGGGGTTCATCTCGGATCATTATGGCGCGCCGCTCACGCTGATGGCGCTGCTGCTCGGGCTGGCGCTCAATTTCCTGTCGAGCGACCGGCGGCTGCATCCCGGGCTCGGCTTCGCCTCGCGCTCATTGCTGCGGTGGGGAATCGTGCTGGTCGGCGCGCGGGTGACGATGACGCAGATCGTCGGGCTGGGGCCGGTCGCGCTGCTCGCGGTGGTGGCGATCCTCGTGCTGACGATCGGCGCCGGGATTCTCGCGGCACGGCGATTCGGTTTCGACACCGGATTCGGCGTGCTCGCCGGCGGCGCGGTGGCGATCTGCGGCGCCTCGGCGGCGATGGCGCTGGCGACCACGCTCGGCAGCCGCCGCATCAGCGACGCGCAGCTCACGCTGGTGCTCGTCGGCATCTCGGCGATGAGCGCGGCGGCGATGGTGCTCTATCCGATCGTCGCGCATCTGCTCGCCATGTCCGATCTGCGCGCGGGCTTCATGCTCGGCGCGTCGATCCATGACGTCGCGCAGGCACTCGGCGCTGGCTATTCCTATTCCGACGGCGCCGGACAGATTGCGACGATCGTCAAGCTCACCCGCGTGGCCCTGCTCGCCCCGGTGCTGGCGGTGGTGGCGATGGCGCTGCCCAATGGCGACGGTCAGGCGAAGAATATCGGCGTGCCGTGGTTCGTCGTCGGCTTTTTCGTGCTGTCGGGGTTCAATTCGCTCGGCTGGGTACCGACGCTCGCGGCGACCTGGTCGTCGAAGGTCGCGGCGGCATTCCTCGCCGCGGCGGTGACGGCGACCGCGATCCGCTCGCCCTTGCCCCAATTGCTCGACGCCGGGCCGCGCCCGCTGCTCATCATCCTCGCAGCGACGCTGACCGCCTTCGTGCTCGCGCTGCTCGCGGCGCTGTTCGTGCTCGGATAAGAGAATCACTGGCTGGGGCGGCAGGATTCGAACCTGCGTATGACGGTACCAAAAACCGTTGCCTTACCGCTTGGCGACGCCCCAGCATGATGTGCGGGCGCGCGCCTTAGCGCGCGCCGCCGTGAACCGCAAACGCTTATGCGACGCGGTGCAGCCAGTTGTGCGGATCGGCGGTGCGGCCGCGCTGGATCGCCCCGAGCTGCTCGAGGAAACGCTGGGTCGTCTGCCCCATCCCGCCCGAACCAATCTGGAAGGCGTAATCCGGCCCCGAGACCTTGCCGATCGGGGTGATCACCGCCGCGGTGCCGCAGGCGAAGCTTTCGACGAGCCGCCCGCTCTCGGCATCGGCGCGCCATTGATCGATGCCGTACAATTCCTCGCGGACGGTCAGCCCCTGATCGCGCATCAGCGTGATGATCGAATCGCGCGTGATCCCCGGCAGGATCGTCCCGGTCAGCGGCGGAGTGACGACCGATCCGTCGTCGAACACGAAGAAGATGTTCATCCCGCCGAGCTCCTCGATCCAGCGCCGCTCGGCCGCGTCGAGGAACACCACCTGATCGCACCCGCGGCGAATCGCCTCGGCCTGCGCGACAAGGCTGGTGGCATAATTGCCGCCGCATTTCGCGGCGCCCGTGCCGCCCGGCGCGGCGCGCGAATAATCGTGGCTGACCCACAAGGAGACCGGCTTCACCCCGCCCTTCCAATAAGAGCCGACCGAGGAGGCGAGCACCATATAGAGATAGTCGGCCGACGGCTTGACGCCGAGGAACGCCTCGCTCGCGATCATGAACGGGCGCAGATAGAGCGAGCCGTCGGGTCCGGTCGGGATCCAGTCGCGATCGGCGCGCACCAGCGCCTCGATCGAGCCGAGGAACAGATCATCGGGCAGTTCGGGCATCGCCATGCGCTGCGCCGAATTGCGGAAGCGCTGCGCATTGGCCAGCGGGCGGAACAGCGCGGTCGTGCCGTCTTCCATGCGATAGGCCTTGAGCCCTTCGAAAATCTCCTGCGCATAATGGAGTACCGCGGTGGCAGGATCGACCGTCAGCGTGGTGCGCGCGGTGATCTTGCCGTCATGCCAGCCTTTTTCCTGTGAATAACGCAGGATCGCCATATGATCGGTATGGACACGGCCAAACACCGGATCGACCAGCCGCGCGGCGCGCTCATTAGCGGGCACGGGGGAAGGGTTCGGCTCGAACGCGAAGTTCAAAAGATGCCTCCTGTCGATCTGGCGCGGCGCGCGCGGTTGGCGGTTGCGATCGGGTAAGGCCGATGGCAATGCCGGTCAACATGGCTGCCACATCTCCTTCCGCTTCCCCGCTCTTCCTCCGCGAACCCGAGATCCGCCGCGGGCTGGAGCTGCTGTATTTCGGCAACAGCCACGTCACGCGCTCGATCGATCGGGGGCTGGCGCGGCAGGGGCTGGGCCGCGCGCACCACCGCGCGCTCTATTTCATCGCGCGCCGGCCGAACATGTCGGTCAGCGACCTGCTCGCGCTGCTCGCGATCACCAAGCAATCCCTGGGCCGCGTGCTCAACGAGCTCGCCGAACGCGGGCTGGTCGAGAGCCGCCCCGGCGAGCGCGACCGGCGCCAGCGCCTGCTGCGGCTGACCGATGCGGGCGCGAAGCTCGAAGGCGAGCTTTACGAAGCGCTGCGCGAGAAATTGTCCGGCGCTTATTCGAAGGCCGGGCAGGAAGCGGTGACCGGCTTCTGGGCGGTGCTCGAAGGGCTGATCCCCGAGGAGGAGCGCGAGCGGGTCGAGGCGCTGCGGCGCTGAGGCCTGGCGCCGCGAGCCTTTCGCAAAGTTCACAAAGTTCACACGAGTGGCGCTCGCTGCGAGAATCGAAAATCAGTCAGTTATTCTTTGCAAAACAGCATCTTATGTTGCCCCGCTCGTGCTCGGCGCTTCACCCCCGCGCCGCCGCCGCCATTTCCTCGGCCCGCGCAGCGGAAGCGGCGAGCGTCGCCTGCATCAGCCGATCGAGCGCGGCGCCGTCATCGAGCACGTTGAGCCCGGCGCGGGTCGTCCCGCCGGGGCTGGCGACCGCATCGGCGAGCGCCCCCGGCGAACGCGGGTCGGTCGCCGCGAGCGCCGCCGCGCCGCGCACCGTCGCCAGCGCGAGCCGCGCGGCATCGTCATGCGCCACCCCCATCGCCCCCGCCGCACGCGCCAGCGCGTCGATGAAGCGGAACAGATAGGCCGGCCCGCACCCTGCCAGCACCGCCGCCGCGGCATAGACCGCGCCCGCCGCCCAGATCACGTCGCCGAGCGGCGCAAGCAACGCATCGACGCGCGCGCGAACCTCGGTCGGCACGTCGGGGGCGTTGACCACGCATACCCCCTGCCCCAAGGCAACGGGCAGATTGGGCATCATCGGCACCGGCACCGGGCCGGGAAAGGCGCGCGTCAGCACCGCGGCATCGACCCCGGCGAGGATCGACAGCAGGATCGGCGCCCCCGCGACGCGATCGGCATAAAGCCCCGCCACTTCGTCGAGCTGCTGCGGCTTGACCCCGAGCACCACGATATCCGGCGCCGCGCCCGTCGGCAGCGCGCGCGCTTGGCGGACTCCGGCGGGCAGTGCGCGGTCCTTGCGGTTGACCACGTCGACCGCTTCGGCCTTCACCGCCCCGCTCTCGATCCAGCGCGTCAGCATCGCTCCGGCCATATTGCCGCAGCCGATCATCCACACGCGCATCAGGCCTCGCCCTGCGTCTCGATCAATGCCGCCGCGATCGCCTCGCGCGGGGTCTTGCCGCCCCACAGAACGAACTGGAACACGGGATAGAAACGCTCGCATTCGTCGATCGCGGTCTCGACGAGCAATTCAGTCGTGGCGAGCGACATCGCGCGATCGCCGTCCTCGTCGCCGTCGACCACCATCGCGTGGCGATAGAGCAATACCCCGCTCGACGACCAGAGTTCGAAATGGCCGACCCAGAGCTGTTCGTTGACCAGCGCCAGCGCTTCGTGGATCGGCGCGCGGCGTTCCTCGGCGACCTTCACGTCGGGGAAGCAGAGAAACTGGAGGACGCTGTCCTCGTCGCGCCACAAGGCACGCAGCTCATATTCGGTCCAGCTGCCCTTGACGGTCGCGCTGATCTCATCGTCGTGGCGTTCGCTGACCCAGCCGTGCGCCGCGAAATAGCGGTCGAGCATGTCGAGCGGCGCGGCTGCCTCATGGTCATCTTCGGCTTCATCGAGCATCATGGCGCTCCTATCGCACGAAGGCCGCCACGGAGGCAAAGCCCGTGGCGGCCGATGATATGGGAAAAGTGTGAGTAAATTGCGAGTGTCGCTATTTTTGGGGCGGCGCCGGCCCGCTCCCCACCCGGCCTCCCACAAGCCTATCCCGATGGGTGGCCGGGTGGGGGAGC
>NZ_JANFAU010000002.1 GCF_026130605.1 Sphingomonas lycopersici
CCCTTCGGGGCGGGCGGATTTTGGCGCCAGGCGTCGTCGCGCGTCGGTTACGATGCATGGGCATCGCTCCCTCCTTGCTCCTAGCCTGGCGCCAAAATCCGCTCCGTCACGGCGTTGTCCTGAGCGGGTTTGGACCCTAGCGGGAAAAATGTGAGAGGACAGCCATGAACGCACCCACCGGCCGCCTCCAGCCAACCGCCGGGCAGCTCGCGCTGGCGGCGGCGCTGGCCGACGGCGGCACCGAGCGGGCGGCGCGCATCACCTATGTCGACGCCGCCGCTTATACCGATCCGGCGCGGCACACCGCCGAGCAGCAGCGCATCTTCGCGCATGCGCCGCTGGTGATCGCGCCCTCTGCGCTGCTGCCCGAGCCCAATATGGCGGTGGCGCATGACGGGTTCGGCAAGCCGCTGCTCGTCACCCGCGACAAGGCGGGGGAGGCGCATGTCTTCCTCAACGTCTGCCGGCATCGCGGGACGCGGCTGGTCGAGGGTGGCGAGATCGTGTGCGGCGGGCGGCTGGTCTGCCCCTATCATGCGTGGAGCTATGCGCTCGACGGCACGCTCGTCGGGTTGCCGCGCACCGATGCCTTTCCGGGCCTCGACAAGGCCGATTACGGGCTCAAGCGATTGCCCACGCGCGAGGCGGGCGGGCTGATCTGGTTCAGCTTCGACGAGGCGGCGGATTTCGCCGAGGCCGACGCGCTCGGGCATGATTTCGACGCCTTCGGGCTCGCCGGGCTGCATCTGTTCCGGCGGCGGACGCATGACGTGGCGGCCAATTGGAAGCTGATCATGGATGCGTTCCTCGAAAGCTATCATGTGCTCCGTCTCCACGCGAACACGATCGGGCCCTTCTTCAAGGACGGGGTGTCGACCGCCGATACGATCGGGTCGCATCTGCGCTCGGCTGTCGGGCGCGAGGTCGAGGCGGCGGCGGTGCGCGCGGGCGACTGGCCCACGCTGCGCTCGGCGATCACCTTTACCTATCAGATGTTTCCCGGAACGGTGCTGATCGTCAGCCCCGATTATGTGAATCTGATGGTGCTGATGCCGCAGGCCCACGATCGCGTGCTGGTGGAGGATTTCATGCTGATCCCCGAACCGCCCGCGACCGAAAAGGCGCTGAAACATTGGGAAAAGAGCTGGGAGTTGCTCGACGCCGGGGTGTTCGGCGGGGAAGATTTCCGTGCCGCTGCGCTGGGGCAGGAGGGGCTGGCCTCGGGCGCGATCGAGCGGCTGACGATCGGCGCGATGGAAGGCGGCATCCGCACCTTCCACGATCAGGTGGAGGCGCGGCTGTGATCAGGCCCCGGCGCAGCGCGCTTTATATGCCCGCGTCGAATGTGCGCGCGATCGAGAAGGCGCGCGGGCTCGATTGCGACGTGGTGATCCTCGATCTCGAGGATGCGGTATCGCCCGACCAGAAGGAACTGGCGCGCGAGCAGGCGGTGGCGGCGGTGCGTGAAGGCGGGTTCGGACGGCGCGAGCTGGTGGTGCGCGCCAACGGCCTCGACAGCGAATGGGGGGCGGCGGATCTTGCCGCGATCGCCAAGGTGCGGCCCGATGCGGTGTTGCTGCCCAAGGTCTCCTCGCCCGAGACGTTGCGGGAGGCGCGCGCTGCGCTCGGCAACGGGCCGGCCTTATGGGCGATGATCGAGACGTGTCGGGGAATCGTCGATCTGCCGGCGATCGTCGGTGCGGCGGCGGCGACCGGGCTGGCGGTGTTGGTGCTCGGCCCCAATGATCTCGCCAAGGAAATGCGCTGCCGCCCCGGCGTGGATCGCGCGCCGTTGCTGCCGGCGATCTCGCAACTGGTACTGTGCGCGCGGATGGCGGGGCTCGCGGCGCTCGACGGCGTGTGCAACACGATCGACGACCTCGCACGCGTCGAGGCGGAATGCCGGCAGGGGCTGGCCTGGGGGTTCGACGGCAAGACGCTGATCCACCCGGCGCAGATCGCGCCGGCCAATGCGGTGTTCAGCCCGAGCGAGGAGGAAATCGCCTGGGCCCATACGGTCGTGGAGGCGTTCGACGATCCGGCCAATGCCGGGCGCGGCGCGATCCGCGTCGCGGGGAAGATGGTCGAACTGCTCCACCGCGACGAGGCGCGGCGCACACTGGCGATCGCGGCGGCAGTGGCGGGGTAGGGCGCGCGCCGCCAAAGCTTTCCTCGTCATTCCCGCGAAGGCGGGAATCCATTCCGGTCGGCCTCCGCGATAGCATCGAACGCTCAGCGTTTATGGATTCCCGCCTTCGCGGGAATGACGGAGCAGGGCTGGAAACGCGGGCTCAGTCGAACCCGTTCGCCAGGAAATGCTCCGCCGCCGCGACGTGCATCGCGACGCCCTTGGCCATCGTCGCTTCGTCGATCGTCATCTTCACATTGTGCAGCGGGGGATTGGTACGCGGGTCGGTGCCCTCGCTGGCGACCCCGATGAACGCCATCGCGCCGGGCACCTCGCGCAGCACATAGGAGAAATCCTCCCCGCCCATCATCGGCGCGGGCATCGTCGACCAGCCGCCTTCGCCCGAAATCTCGGTCGCCAGCGCGCGCATGATCCCGGTCGCGCGCGGATCGCACATCGTCACCGGATAGCCCGGCTTGATCTCGACCTGGGCGGTGCAACCGTGCGCGGCGGCGATCTGCGCGACGACATGACGGATCGCCTCGCGGCCCTTCTCGCGCGTCGTTTCGGAGAGCGTACGTAGCGTGCCCTTCAACTCCACCTCGTCTGGGATGACGTTATACGACGCCCCGGCGTGGATCTGGGTGACGGTCAGCACCGCCGGGTCGGATACCGGGATGCGGCGCGCGATGAAGGTCTGCAGCGCGACGACCACCTCGCACCCGACCGGGATCGGATCGATCGCGTCGTGCGGCATCGCGGCGTGACCGCCTTTGCCGCGGATCTTCACGTTGAACGTGTCGGTCGAGGCGAGCAGCGGCCCCTCGCGCCCGATGAACACGCCCGCCGGGGCGTTGGGCGAGATATGCAGCGCGAAGGCGGCATCGGGCTTGGCGATATCGAGCAGCCCGTCCTCGATCATGAAGCGCGCGCCGTGATGCCCTTCCTCGCCGGGCTGGAACATGAACACGATCGTGCCCGCGAGTTCGTCCTTGCGCGCGCACAACGCCTTGGCCGCGCCGGCGAGCATCGCGCTATGCGCGTCATGCCCGCAGGCATGCATCGCGCCGGGGATGGTCGAGGCGAAATCGAGCCCGGTTTCCTCGGTCATCGGCAGCGCGTCCATATCGCCGCGCAGCAGCACGGTGCGGGTATTGCTGCCGGTGCCGGCCTGCCCGCCGCGCAGGATCGCGACGAAGCCGGTGGTCGAGGTGCTGTCGTGGATTTCGAGCGGCAGTCCCTCCAGCGCGGCCTTGAGCTTGGCGGTGGTGCGCGGGCAATGGTTGCCGATCTCGGGCTCGGCGTGGATCGCGCGGCGCAGCGCGATCACATCGGCAAGCTCGGCGGCGCCGATCGCGCTCCAGTCGGTCTGGCGGTCGATCGTGGTGGTCATGGGGGAGGCTCTCCTTTGCCCCCGATCCTACGCGCCTGAGCGGTGAAGGGTCCAGCCCCGGCGCCAATTGCCCACCAACGCCATTCCCGCGAAGGCGGGAATCCATTCGCGCAGGTCGGGGAAAGAATCGAGAGGCCAGCCAGAATGGATCCCCACCTCCGCGGGGATGACGGGGGGGATCAGAACAATTCCCCCTGGGCCCCGCGCGGCGGGTGGAACAGATCGGTGCGGAGCTGCATCTTCTCGCCGTTGCGATCGATCCCGAAGCGGCGCCGCGCGATGAGGAAGCGCGCGCGCAGCAGCTCGGCCCAGGCGCCTTGTCCGCGCATCCGGGCGAAGAAATTGGGATCATTGTCCTTGCCGCCGCGCAGCGAGTTGATGATCGACATCACCTTGCCCGCGCGATCGGGGAAATGCTCGTCGAGCCACGCGCGGAACAAGGGCGCCACTTCATAGGGCAATCGCACCGGGATGAACGAGACGCCGCGTGCGCCCGCCTCTGCGGCGCGCTCGACGATCGCCTCGACCTCGCTGTCGGTGATCGCGGGGATCACCGGCGCCATATTGACGTAAACCGGGACGCCGGCGTCGGCGAGCCGGCGCACCGCGGTCAGCCGCCGTTCGGGATGCGGCGCGCGCGGCTCGATCGTCATCGCGATCTTCGGCACCAGCGAGGTGACCGATACCGCCACCGCCGCCAGCCCCTTCTTCGCCATCGGCTCGAGCAGATCGAGATCGCGCAGCACGCGATCCGATTTGGTGGTGATGAACAACGGGTGATCGCATTCGGCGAGCACCTCGATCACCCCGCGGGTGACGCGCCATTCGCGCTCGATCGGCTGATAGGGATCGGTATTGGTCCCCATCGCCATCGGCTGGCAGACGTAGCCCGGCTTGGCGAGTTCGGCGCGCAGCAGCTCGGCCGCATCGGGCTTGGCGAACAGCTTGGTCTCGAAATCGAGCCCGGGGGAGAGATCGTGGAAGGCGTGAGTCGGTCGCGCGAAGCAATAGATGCAGCCGTGCTCGCACCCGCGATAGGGGTTGATCGAGCGATCGAACGGCACGTCGGGCGATTTGTTGCGGCTGATGATCGTCTTGGGGCGCTCGATCGTGACCGTAGTGCGCAGCGGCGCTGGCTCGCCGTCGATCAGGTCGCGATCGTCGAGCCAGTCGCCGTCCGCCTCGGTCTGCGGCAGGTTGAAGCGGCGGCTCGAATCGTTGCGCGTCGCGCCGCGCACGGCGCGGGCCTTGGAGCGATCATGGTGGGGGCGGGCATGATCCATTGCCCGACAATATCAGAACAAAGTAAGAACATCAACGCCAGCGGCCGGTCTCCATCCAGCGTAGCAGCGGCTTCAAGGGCGTGATCCAGATGATCCCGGTGACGATGTAAAACGGCAGTTGCAGCGCCCAATGCCACGCGCCGACAATGCCCGACAGGCTGACGACGGCGACGCACCAGATCGCGATGAGCGCGAGGATGATCAACATCCCGGCAGGTTTGCGCCAGCTTGGCGTCATGCGGTGATCCATTCCCTTTCGGTGGCGATCGCGTGGAGCGGCATGTCCCACGGATCGACCGGCAGCGCCTTCACTTCCTGCGCGGAAAGCGCAACCCCGATCCGCTTCGCATCGGGAAAACGCGCGAAGGCGCGGTCGTAATGCCCGGCGCCTTGCCCGAGCCGGTCGAGCGCGCGGGTGAAGGCGACGAGCGGGGTGAGGATGATATCGGGCTCGAGCTCGGCGGCATGGTCGTGCGGCTGCGAGAGGCCGAACGGCCCGGCGGCCAGCGCCGCCTCGGTATCCCAGGCGAGGAAACGGATCGGGGTGGCGCGATCGACGACATGCGGCAGCGCGATCGCGCACCCGGCTTCGACCGCGACACGCGCGAGTGCCATCGGATCGGCCTCGCTGCCGACGGGGACGTAGCTTGCCACCGTCAGCCCGTGCGAGAGGAGGGTGCGAAACGGGGCGGGGCAGGGCACGACCCGCCCGTGCGCCGCGACGAAGCGCGCGCGCGCGGCACGGGTGGCGGCGCGGATCGCACTCTTGTCGGTCAGATCGATCATGCCAGCCCCTGTCGTTCCACCCCGGCGAAGGCCGGGGTCCAGTTGCGACCGGCTCGAAGCTGGACCCCGGCCTTCGCCGGGGTGGAGAATGATATTTTGCTCGCCCCGCCTCAAGCGGGATCAAAGGACGGTGGCGGGACCGCCATGGCCGTTTGCCGGAATATCCACTGACGCCCAGTACGTCAGGTGGGGACCATGTACGTCAGACCAGGATCTGCGCAGGGACAGCCCCCATGGATGATGAATAGCCTCAGGGATAAGTCTTGGCTCGTACCGGGCAGTGCCCGCCGTCGACCGATCTAGGGGTTCGCGGGCCGTTTCTCAAGGCGTGTCGCGAGCGCTTCGAGCTTCTCGGCGACCGCGGCCAGCGCATCGGCCTCTTCCGGGGTGCGCGCGCCGCCCGATTGCGCGTCGGCCAGATCGTCCGCCAGCATCAGCGCCGCAAGCAGCAGCGCCTGCAGCGTCCCCGAATTGCCCGCGACGCGCGCCGCATCGGGCCAGCGCTCGGCGATCATCGATCCCAGCAGTTCGAGTCGCGCTTCCTCGCCGTCGCGGCACGCGACCGGCCAGCGGTGGTCGCCGATCTCCAGCGTCACCGTCGCCATCAGCCATTTTCCTTTGCGATGATCTCGTCGAGCGCGGCCACGGCGCGCGTCATCGTTTCGCGCAACGTGGCGTGGCGACGCGCGAGCGAATCGCTCTCCTTGCGCTGGGCTGCGGCGGCGGCTTCGATCCGCGCGACCGCCGCCTCGATCCGGTGCAACAGCGAGGGGTCTGTCATCGCGCCACGATAGGAACCAGCCGGTTTCGGGACAAGCCCGCCGCACGCGGCCCGTCGCACGGTTGACGCAAGCCGTGTCCCTCGCGCAAAGGCACGCGCGAGTTCCTTAGGGTTTTGCCCGCCGCGAGCGGTCCACCGGTATCGGGAGGTTATGAGGCTATTATGACGAAGGTTGCGATCAACGGTTTCGGGCGCATCGGCCGCCTGGTGGCACGCGCGATCCTGGAGCGCGGCGGCGAGCTCGAGCTGGTCGCGATCAACGATCTGGCCGATGCCAAGTCGAACGCCTGGCTCTTCTCGCGGGATAGCGTCCACGGCCGCTGGCCGGGCACCGTCACCGCCGAGGGCCAGGATCTGGTGGTCGACGGCAAGCGCATCCGCGTCACCGCCGAGCGCGATCCCGCCAACCTGCCGCACAAGGAACTGGGGGTCGAACTGGTGCTCGAATGCACCGGCTTCTTCACTGACCGCGCGTCCTGCCAGAAGCATATCGATGCTGGCGCCAAGAAGGTGCTGATCTCCGCCCCGGGCAAGAATGTCGATCTCACCGTCGTGTACGGCGTCAACGACGACAAGCTCGAGCCCAGCCACACGATCGTGTCGAACGCATCGTGCACCACCAACTGCCTCGCCCCGGTGGCGAAGGTACTCAACGACGCGATCGGCATCGAGCGCGGGCTGATGACCACCGTCCACGCTTATACCAACGACCAGAAGATCCTCGACCAGATCCACCCGGACCTGCGGCGCGCGCGTGCTGCGGCGATGTCGATGATCCCGACCACCACCGGCGCGGCGCGCGCGGTGGGCGAGGTGCTCCCGGAACTCAAGGGCAAGCTCGACGGCTCGGCGATCCGCGTGCCGACCCCGGACGTCAGCCTCGTCGACCTGACTTTCACCCCGAAGCGCGACACGACCAAGGAAGAGGTCAACCAGATCCTCAAGGCCGCGTCGGAAACCGGCCGCCTCAAGGGCATCCTCGATTTCACGGACGAGCCGCTCGTCTCGATCGATCTGATGCACACCCCGGCCTCGTCGACCGTCGACAGCCTGGAGACCGCGGTGATCGACGGCAAGCTGGTGCGCGTCGTCAGCTGGTACGACAATGAATGGGGCTTCTCCAACCGCATGGTCGACACCGCGACCGCGATGGCGCGGCTGGGGTAATGGGCAACGCGCGATATCGGTGGAGGCAATGACGGACGTCGGCCGCCTCGCCGGAATCGCGCGTCACGCCTTTCCCAAGGCGCCGATGGAGACGATCGCCCGCGCGACGGTGACGCTGGAAGGCGGCATCGCTGGCGACTATCGCGGCGGCGTCAAGGGGCGCCCGCATAAGAGGCAGGTGACGCTGATCGAGCGCGCCGACTGGGATCGCGCAATGGCCGCGCTGGGCGCGGATGTGCGCTGGGCCGAGCGTCGCGCGAACCTGCTGGTCGAGGGCGTCGATCTGCCGCAAATTCCCGGCGCGCGGATCGTTATCGGCGATGTCGTGCTCGAAGTGACCGTCGAATGCGACCCGTGCAGCCGCATGGAGGCGGTGGCGCCGGGGCTCAAGGATGCGCTGACCCCCGATTGGCGCGGCGGCGTATGTACCCAGGTGATCGCCGGCGGCGAGATCGCCGTCGGGGATGAGATCAGGATCGAACAATCATGTCCAAACCCTTCCGAACGCTCGACGATATCGGTGACGTCCGCGGCAAGCGCGTCCTCGTCCGCGAGGATCTGAACGTTCCCGTCGCCGACGGCCGGGTGACCGACGACACGCGGCTGCGCGCCACTGTTCCCACCGTCGCCGAACTGGCCGACAAGGGTGCGATCGTTCTCGTCCTCGCGCATTTCGGGCGGCCCAAGGGGCAGCCGAGCGTTGAGAATTCGCTGGCGCCGATCGCCGAAGCCTATGCCGATGTGCTCGGGCGCCCGGTGAAATTCATCGACTGGGAAGGCGCCGATGCGGCGGCGGCGGAGCTCGTCGCGGGCGACATCGCGGTGCTGGAGAATACGCGCTTCTTCTCGGGCGAAGAGAAGAATGACGAGAAAGTCATTGAGCGGTTTGCGCAATTTGGCGATCTCTACGTCAACGACGCTTTCTCCGCGGCGCATCGCGCGCATGCCTCGACCGAGGGACTGGCGCGGCGCCTTCCGGCGTTCGCCGGCCGCGCGATGGAAGCCGAACTCGACGCGCTGGAAAAGGCGCTCGGCAACCCCGAGCACCCGGTCGCGGCGGTGGTCGGCGGCGCCAAGGTTTCGACCAAGCTCGATGTGCTCAAGCATCTGGTGGCGAAGGTCGATCATCTGATCATCGGCGGCGGGATGGCCAATACCTTCCTCGCGGCGCGTGGCGTCAACGTCGGCAAAAGCCTGTGCGAACATGATCTTACCGGCACGGCTGAAGAGATCCTCGAAGCGGCGGACCGCGCCGGCTGCACCGTCCATCTGCCCTATGACGTGGTGGTGGCGAAGGAATTCCGCGCCAACCCGCCGACGCGCACGATCAACGTGCATCAGGTCGCGGCGGACGAGATGATCCTCGACGTCGGCCCGGCCGCGGTCGAGGCGCTGGCCGATGTGCTCAAGACCTGCCGCACTTTGGTGTGGAACGGCCCGCTCGGCGCGTTCGAGACTCCGCCATTCGACGCCGCGACCGTCGCGCTTGCCCGCACCGCGGCGGCGCTGACCCAGGACGGCAGCCTCGTGTCGGTGGCCGGCGGCGGTGACACGGTGGCGGCGCTCAATCATGCCGGGGTGGCGGACAGCTTCACCTTCGTCTCGACCGCAGGCGGGGCCTTCCTCGAATGGATGGAAGGCAAGGAACTGCCCGGCGTGAAGGCGCTGACGCAGTAAGGTCGCCGCGTAGTAGCGAGATTGCCTCTCCCCGTTCGGGCTGAGCCTGTCGAAGCCCTGCACTTTTCTTCGCAAAGAAGAAGTACAGCCCTCCGGCGGGTCCCATGAAAGTATTACTTTCATGGGCGCCCTCACAAGCTCAGGGCGAACGGTGGTGGGGGAGGCTAACCCGCCGACCGCTCGTTGAGCAGCGGGACGAGGATCCTGTTGAGATCGTCGAGGTCGAACGCCCCGGCCTTGGCGTAGCGCACCACCCCCGCGCGATCGATCACGTAATTGGTCGGCACCCCGCCCATCACCGCGAACGGCCCCTTGATGTGGCGCACCGGCGGGATTGCCATTTTCTTGAACAGCGGCTTGAGCTGGTAGGTGGGCACCGAATCCTCGGTGGTTACCGCGAACACGCGCAGCCCGGCCGGCTGCTGTATCCGATAATAGCTGTCGAGCGTGGGGAGTTCGGCGCGGCACGGCACGCACCAGGTCGCCCAGAAGTTGAGCACCACCACCTGCCCCTTGAGATCGGCGAGCCGCACCTTGCTGCCGTCGATCATCGTCAGTTCGAAATCGGGGGCGGGCTGGCCGACCTTTGGCGCGCGTTCCGCGGCGGCCGGCGCAGTCAGCATGACGGCACCCAGCGCCAGTATGATATCGCGTATGCGCACCCTCATCGTCCCCCTGTTTCGACAGGAGACAATGACGGGGCGACGGGGCGCGTCAATCCCTCTGGCGCGAGACGCCCCCCCTCGCTAACAGGCCGGGGATAAAACTGAGGTCAGGCAAAGGGAAAAAGATGACGCCGACGGTCAAGGCCATTCTCGACAAATACGAATCGGATTCGCCCGCCACCAAGGCGAATCTCGCCCGCATCCTGATGCACGGGCGGCTGGGCGGCACCGGCAAGCTGATCATCCTGCCGGTCGATCAGGGGTTCGAGCATGGCCCGGCGCGCAGCTTCGCGATCAATCCGCCGGCCTATGACCCGCATTATCACTATCAGCTCGCGATCGACGCCGGGCTGTCGGCCTATGCCGCGCCGCTCGGGATGCTCGAGGCGGGCGCCGACACCTTTGCCGGGCAGGTCCCGACGATCCTCAAGGTCAACAGCTCGAACAGCTGGGCGACCACGGTCGATCAGGCGGTGACCGCGGGGGTCGACGATGCGCTGCGGCTCGGCTGCGCCGCGATCGGCTTCACCATCTATCCAGGCTCGGATCAGATCTTCGAGCAGATGGAAGAGATCCGCGAGCTTTCCGCCGAGGCGAAGGCCGCCGGCCTCGCAACGGTGATCTGGTCCTATCCGCGCGGCGGCAACCTCTCCAAGGCGGGCGAGCTGGCGCTCGATGTCGGCGCTTATGCCGCACATATGGCCGCGCTGCTCGGCGCGCATATCATCAAGGTCAAGCTGCCGACCGACCATATCGAACAGGCCGATGCGAAGAAGGCCTATGAGGGTGGCGACTGGTCGACCCAGGCCAAGCGCGTCGCGCATGTCGTCCAGTGCAGCTTCGCCGGGCGGCGCATCGTGGTCTTCTCGGGCGGCGCGGCGAAGGGCGCCGATGCGGTCTATCAGGACGCGCGCGACATCCGCGACGGCGGCGGCAACGGCTCGATCATCGGCCGCAACACCTTCCAGCGCGAGCGCGGCGAGGCGCTGGCGATGCTCGACAAGCTCGTCCGCATCTACAAGGGCGAGGAATAAGCAAGATGGTCGACCGCACCCAGCCCCAGGACGCGGGTTGGGCCGCGGTCGATCACTATATCGGCGACAAATTGCTCGGCGCGGATGACGCGCTGAGCGCCGCGCTCGCCGCCAATGCGGCGGGCGGGTTGCCCGATATCGACGTTTCCCCGGCGCAAGGGAAATTGCTCCATCTGCTGGCATTGGCCGCCGGCGCGCGGCGCGTGCTCGAAGTGGGGACGCTCGGCGGCTATTCGACGATCTGGCTCGCGCGTGCGGTCGGCGACGGCGGGCGGGTGACGACGCTGGAGATCGACCCGCATCACGCCGATGTGGCGCGCGCGAACCTCGCCGCGGCGGGGATGGGGGGGCGCGCGGAGGTGCTCACCGGCGCGGCGCTCGATACGCTGGCGCGGCTCGACGGGCCGTTCGATCTGATCTTCATCGACGCTGACAAGGAAAACAACGCCGCCTATGTGCGCGAGGCAATCCGGCTGTCGCGGCCGGGG
The DNA here is from genome assembly GCF_026130605.1 of Sphingomonas lycopersici. GTDB lineage: Bacteria > Pseudomonadota > Alphaproteobacteria > Sphingomonadales > Sphingomonadaceae > Sphingomonas > Sphingomonas lycopersici. The sequence goes on from NZ_JANFAU010000002.1 coordinate 11,403, forward strand.
ACGGTGATCGTCGTCGACAATGTGATCCGCGAGGGCGGGGTGGTCGATACGGCGAGCGAGGATCCGCGGATTCGCGGGACGCGGGCGCTGTTCGATTATGTGTCGAGCGAACCGCGCCTCACCGCCACTGCGATCCAGACGGTCGGGGTGAAGAAGTGGGACGGGTTCCTGCTGGCCGTGGTGGACGTGGACGGGGCGTGACCGCCTTCGCCTATCATCGCGCGATCGCGCCGATGTTATGGGTGTTTGCCGGGCTGGCGTCGATCGAACTGGTGGTCGTGCATCTGCTGGTGTCGTTCTGGCATCCGCGGGTGGCGCTGGTGTTGTCGCTGGTCAGCCTTGCCGGGCTGGTGTGGCTGATCTGGGCGATTGCCCTGATGCGCCGGCCGCCGGTGGAGATCGCGCCGGATGCGCTGTTGATGCGGACCGGCGGGTTCAAACAGGTGCGCGTGCCGCTCGATATGATCGCGGCGGTGACGGCAGCGGGCAACGAGCGAGACCGCAGCGCGCTCAACCTCGCGCTGATCGCGCATCCCAATGTGCTGGTCGAATTGCGCGCGCCTTTGCGCGGGCGGCGTGCGGCGCGTCGGATCGCGCATCGGTTGGACGATCCGCAGGGGTTTATCGTGGCGCTCGAGACGGCGATTTCCCGTCATTCCCGCGAAGGCGGGAATCCATAAGCACGGCGGTCGCGATTCTACCGCGAGGTCAGGATGAATGGATTCCCGCCTTCGCGGGAATGACGAACTGGCAGATTACCCCGCCACCGGCAGCCTCACCCGCCCGTCGGCGTCACGCTCCAGCGGGCCATAAGCGATCACCGTCTCCAAGAGCAGCGGCCCATCGTAGAGATGCGGAAACAATTGCCCGCCGCGCGAGGCTTCCCAGCGCAGCGAGATGTCGTCGAACGAGGTGAGGTCGACCGCCGCGACATGCAGGTCGCTTTGCCCGGCGAAATGCTTGTCGACCGTCTCGGTGAGCTGCGCCGCGGTGGAGAGGTGGATATAGCCGTCGGCCAGATCCACCGGCGCCCCGGCGAAGCCGCCGTCGCGCTCCAGTGCCGCCATCTGATCGGCGGTCAGCACCTTGTACGCGACGGTCGGCCGGTCGCTCATGCCTCGGCTTCCGGGGTTTCGAGGTCGACGTCGACCACCGCTTCGGCGTCTTCCTCGCTTTCCTCGATCCGCGCGGCGGAGACGACATGCTCGTCGTTCGCCACGTTGAACAGCCGGACGCCGGCCGAGCCGCGCCCGATGACGCGCAGATCGGCGAGCGGGATGCGGATCATCTTGGCCTGATCGGTGACGAGCATCAGCTGTTGCGCCTTGGTCGCCGGGAAACTGCCGACGACCGGCCCGTTGCGCGCGATATTGTCGATATTGGTGATGCCCTGGCCGCCGCGCCCGGTGCGGCGATATTCATAGGCTGAGGAGAGCTTGCCATAGCCGTTGGCGCAGATCGTCAAGATGAACTGCTCCTTTTCCGACAGATAGGCATAGCGCTCGTCGTCCATCACGCGCGGGGTGCGCTCGGGATCGTCGCCCTTCCACGGTGCGTGGCGCAGATAATCCTCGCGCTCGTCCGAATCGCGGATGCCGATCTTGTGGAGGATCGAGAGCGAGATCACCTCGTCGCCCTTCGCCAGCCGCATCCCGCGCACGCCGGTCGACGCGCGGCTCTGGAATTCGCGCACGTCGCTGCCCGGGAAGCGGATCGCCTTGCCCTGGCGGGTCGCCAGCAGCACGTCATCCTCCTCGTCGAGCAAGGCGACGCCGATCAGCCGGTCGTCCTCGTCCTCGCCCTCGAACTTCATCGCGATCTTGCCGTTCGAGGGGACGTTGGTGAAGGCATCCATGCTGTTGCGCCGCACATTGCCCTTGGCGGTGGCGAACATGACGTGGAGCTTGCCCCATTCGGCCTCGTCCTCGGGCAGCGGCAGCACGGTGGAGATCGTCTCCCCCTCGGCGAGCGGGAGGAGGTTGATCATCGGCCGCCCGCGCGTCGCGGGGCCGCCCTCGGGCAGCTTCCACACCTTGAGGCGATAGACCTTGCCGAGCGTCGAGAAGAACAGGACCGGGGTGTGGGTCGAGGTGACGAACAGCTCGGTCACCACGTCCTCGTCCTTGGTCGCCATCCCGCTGCGGCCCTTGCCGCCGCGCGCCTGCGCACGGAATGCCTCGAGCGGGGTGCGCTTGATATACCCCTGCATCGTCACGGTGACGACCATCTCCTCGCGCTCGATGAGATCCTCGTCCTCGATCCCGTCGGCGGCGGCGGCGATCTCGGTGCGGCGCGGGGTGGCGAAGAGCTCGCGCACCTCGGCCAGCTCGTCGCGCATCACCTGGTAGAGCTTGACGCGGTTGGCGAGGATTTCGAGCAGTTCGGCGATCGACGCCGCGAGCTGTTCCAGCTCGGCGCCGATCTCGTCGCGGCCCAGCGCGGTGAGGCGATGCAGCCGCAGATCGAGGATCGCGCGGACCTGGATCTCGCTCAGGCGATAGCTGTCGCCGGCGACTTCGGCCTCGACCGCCTCGACCAGTCGGATATAGGGCGCGATCTCGGCGATCGGCCATTCGCGTGCAAGCAGGGTGGCACGCGCCTCGGCCGGGCTCGCCGACCCGCGGATGATCCGCACCACCTCGTCGAGATTGGTCACCGCGATGACCAGCCCGAGCAGGATATGCGCGCGATCGCGCGCCTTGGTCAGCTCGAACTTCGAGCGGCGAGTGATCACCTGTTCGCGGAACTGGATGAACGCCTGGATGATGTCTCTGAGCCCGAGCATCTCCGGCCGGCCGCCGCGGATCGCGAGGATATTGGCCGGGAAGCTGCCCTGTGCCGGGGTGTGCCGCCACAATTGGTTGAGCACCACCTCGGGGGTCGCGTCGCGCTTGAGGTCGATGACGATGCGCACGCCGAGACGGTTCGATTCGTCGCGGATATCGCTGACGCCCTCGATACGCTTGTCCTTGGCGGCCTCGGCGATCTTCTCGACGAGCGCGTTCTTGCCCTGCTGATAGGGGATTTCGGTGAGGACGATCGAGCGGCGATCGCCGCGTCCTTCCTCGATCACATGGCGCGAACGCACGATGATCGACCCGCGCCCGGTGGCGTAAGCGGAGCGCGCGCCCGAACGGCCGAGGATGATCGCGCCGGTCGGGAAATCCGGCCCCGGCACGATCTCCATCAGTTCCTCGGTGGTGATCGCGCCATTGTCGAGATAGGCGAAACAGGCGTCGATCACCTCGCCGAGGTTATGCGGCGGGATATTGGTCGCCATGCCGACCGCGATGCCGCCGGCGCCGTTGACGAGGAGATTGGGGAAGCGCGCGGGCAGGACCTGCGGCTCGCTTTCCGATGCGTCATAGTTCGGCTGGAAGTCGACGGTATCCTTGTCGAGATCGTCGAGCAGATAATCCGCGATCTTGGCGAGGCGCGCCTCGGTGTAGCGCATCGCGGCGGGCGGATCGGGGTCCATCGAGCCGAAATTGCCCTGACCGTCGATCAGCGGCGCGCGCATCGACCAGTCCTGCGTCATGCGCGCCAAGGCGTCGTAGATCGCGGTATCGCCGTGCGGGTGATATTTACCGATCACGTCACCGACGATGCGCGCCGATTTGCGATACGGGCGGTTCCACACGAATCCGCTCTCGTTGGCGGAATAGAGGATGCGGCGATGCACCGGCTTCAGCCCGTCGCGCACATCGGGCAACGCACGGGCGACGATCACGCTCATCGCGTAATCGAGATAGCTGGTCTTCATCTCCTCGACGATGGAGATGGGGGCAATGTCCGAAGGGTCGGCGAGGACGGTCTCGTCGGTCAAGAATCAGTGCTTTCGGCTTGTGTCGTTTCGATGACGAACCCTAGCCGAGAGTAGAAGCGCTGACCACCCCCGCGCGCCTGCGCGCGCGAGGGCGGTGCGTGGAATATCAGCTTATTTGCACGCCTTCTTGTTGGCGTTGCCGGCCTTCGAGCAATCATAATGCACGGTCTTGCCGGTCTTGGTCGTGGCGGTGACGATGCGGCCCGACGGGGCGGCGGCCTTGTGCCAGGTGGCGGCCGGCTTGGCGGCGGTCGTCACGGCCGCGGTCTTGACCGTGGTGGTGGTCTTCGTCGCGGCGGCCTTGGCCGGGGTGGTCACGGTCGTCTTCGCGGCGGTCGTGGTCTTGGCCGCGGTCGTCTTCACTGCGGTGGTCGCCTTGGCGGCCGGGGTCTGCGCATAGGCCATGCCGCCCGACGCAAGTGCTGCGGCGGAAATGGCGGCGAGGATTGCGGACTTGATCATGGCATCACTCCATTGCGAACGCCTTTCCCGGCGTCGGGGTGTGTAATGCCAAAGCACTGCTCGCCGGCGAATGACGCGGAGATTAAATATCCTTCAGGGAATTGAAGGGCTTCGTTCGGGCTGGATTAAGCTTCTACTGGCGGCGGAAGGTCCAGTTGTCGCCCGCGCTCGCGGCGGCATCGAACGCATAGCCGTCGCTGTCGAACCCGCGCATCGCCTCCACATCGGTGATGCGATGCTCGACCAGCCAGCGCGCCATCATCCCGCGCGCCTTCTTGGCGTGGAAGCTGATGAAGCGCCCGTCGGCCTCGCGGAAATCGACCGTGACGATGCGGGCGCCGCGCGGCAGCCGCCCGTCGACCGCCGCCCAATATTCCTGGCTGGCGAGGTTGAGCACCGCTCCCGATCCTTCCGCGGCGACATCGGCGGCGAGCGCATCGGCGATGCGCTGGCCCCACCAGTCGGTCAGCTTCTTACGGCGCGGCGCCCAGCGCGTCCCCATCTCCAGCCGATAGGGGCGCATCCGGTCGAGCGGGCGCAGCAGCCCGTAAAGCCCGGAGAGCATCCGCAGATGATCCTGCGCGAAATCGATCGCCGCCTCGTCGAGCGTCGCGGCTTCCAGCCCGGTATAGACGTCCCCGGCGAAGGCGCGGATCGCCGGCCGCTCGGGCAGGGTATCGAATCCGCGGAACCGTTCGACGTTGAGCTGCGCCAGCTTGTCGGAAATGTGCATCAGCTCGCCGAGCTTCTTGCGCGACAATTTCGCCGCCGCGGTGGCGAGCGTCGCCGCTTCGTCGGCGAAGCGCGGCGCGGTGGTCGGCATCGCGGGCAGCGGGGTGGCGTAATCCAGCGTCTTGGCGGGGGAGATAACGGCGATCATCGTGGGATTGCGCCTATCGACGGAACCCGTCACGTTCAATCCATGTTCAGTGCCTCTCGGGTTTCTTGAACCGGCAGAGGCAGGGGAGTAGAGCGACGGCGAGGCGCCGGCCGCCTTCCAGTATGGAGAGACTAACGCGATGAAAACCATCTACCGGGCCGCGATCGCCGCCGCCCTTCTTTCGGGCGTCGGTGGGGTCGCGCTCGTGGCGCCCGCGTCCGCCAAGGAAAAAGACAAGAAGGAAGAGGCCGGCAAGGCGCCGCCGCTGAAGCTCAGCAAGGACGTCCAGCCGCTCGCGGTGAAGGCGCAGACCGCGCTTCAGGCGAAGGATTATGCCACCGCCGAGCCGATCGTCCAGCAGGTGGCGGCCGCCGCGAAGAGCGACGACGACAAATATATCGCGTCGGTGTTCCAGCTCCAGCTCGCCGTCGGCAAGATGGGCAACCAGATCGACGACAATCAGATCAAGGGCCCGCTCGACGCGCTGATCGCCAACCCGCGCACCCCGCAGGCCGATCAGGCGCGCTTCAACTATCAGCGCGGCATCATCGCCGCCAATGCCAAGCAGCCGCAGGAGGCGATCGCCTTCTTCCAGCGCGCGCAGCAGCTCGGCTACACCGATCCCAACCTTCCGCTCCAGATGGTCAAGATCAAGATGGAGGGCGGTGACGTCGCGGGCGGCTCGGCCGATCTGCAGAAGGCAATGGATGCGCAGATCGCCGCCGGCCAGAAGCCCGACGAATCGCTCTATCGCTACGCGATGGCCAAGACGCTGCAGAAGCGCATGATCCCCGACACGATCGGCTGGATGAAGCGCTATATCGCGGCCTATCCGAACGCCAAGAACTGGCGCGACATCCTGTTCGTCTACGGCCTGCAGCAGGGCAGCGCGCTGACGCTCGACAAGGGGCAGAAGGTCGATCTGTTCCGCCTGCTGCGCCGCGAAAAGGCGCTGGCGGACCAGTATGACTACGAGATCTACGCGCAATATGCGATCGATCTCGGCCTGCCGTACGAAGGCAAGACGGTGATCGACGAGGGCCGCGCGGCGGGCAAGCTGCCGGCGGATTCGGCGACCGCCAACGATCTCTATCGCGTCGCCAAACAGTCGATCGCCAACGAAGGCTCGCTCGATCCGCTCGAGGGCAAGGCCAAGGCGGCGGCCAACGGCAAGCTCGCCGCCGGCACCGCCGACGCGCATCTCGGCGCGGGCAATTATGCCAAGGCGATCGAGCTGTATAAGGTCGCGCTGCAGAAGGGCGGGGTGGATGCCGATGCGGTCAACACGCACCTCGGCATCGCGCTCGCCGGGTCGGGCGACACCGCCGGCGCCAAGGCGGCCTTCGCGCTGGTGAAGGCCTCGCCGCGCGCCGATATCGCCTCCTTCTGGGAGACGGCGCTGGGCACCCCGGCCGCCTGACACGCCGGCTCAGGACAAAAGGAAAGGGCGGTCCCGCAAGAGGCCGCCCTTTTTTTGTTGGGTAGAATGGAACCTCCGTTCGCCCTGAGCTTGTGAGGGCACCCATGAAAGTATTACTTTCATGGGACCCGCCGGAGGGCTGCACTTCTTCGCTCGAAGAAAGTGCAGGGCTTCGACAGGCTCAGCCCGAACCGGATTGGGTAGTCCCTGAATTACTCCAGGATCGGCACCCCCGCCGCCGACTTGGCGCTGCGGATCGTCAGCGAGGATTTGACGCTGGCGACATTGGGTGCGGTGGTGAGGTGGGTGGTCAGGAAGCGCTGGAAGCTTTCCAGATCGGTCGCGACGATCTTCAGCACGAAATCGATCTCGCCGTTGAGCATATGGCATTCGCGCACCTCGGGGAGCGCGGTGACATGCGTCTCGAACGCCGCAAGATCGGATTCGGCCTGGCTTTTGAGGCTGACCATCGCGAACACCGTAATCGGGAATCCGAGCTGTGCCGCATCGCATTCGGCGTGATAACCGCGAATCACGCCCGCCTGCTCCAGCGCGCGCACCCGCCGCAGGCAGGGCGGGGCGGTGAGGCCCACGCGATCCGCCAGCTCAACGTTGGTCATCCGCCCGTCTTCCTGGAGATAGGCCAGAATCTGTCTGTCTATCCGGTCGAGCACGTTATTCTCCGTTATCGCCACGCACATTCATGGCGATTTCAATGCCGTCGTTCATAGGATTATTGCGCATAAACGCAATTGTCCCACATTGCGACGTGTAGAAATCGGTTGTTCCGCAAGCGGGCGATGGCGGTTAATTGTTAAGCTCCGGTGGCGGAATGGTCGTCTGCCGGAACAGGGTGATTCGATTGCGATTCGACGACAGCCTCAAGACCGTCCTCGCTGCGGACGCCTCGACGCCTTTCGGCGCGCAGGCGGCGTTCCGTCAGATCGCGGATCTGGCGGCGCGCGGCCGGATCGAGGAGACGCCCGAGCTGCTGGCGCGGCTGCGCGAATTGCGCGAGCGCGTGCCGCTGGCGGTGCGTGCCGCCGCGGCGCGTGCGCTCGCGCTGGCGACGCCGTCCGCGGGGCTTGTCGCGGTGTTCGCCGAGGATGACCAGTCGGTCGCCGCGCCGGTGCTGCGCGCCGCACGGCTCGACGATGCCAATTGGTGTGCGCTGCTGCCCTCGCTCGGGCCGACCGGGCGCGCGATATTGCGTCATCGCGACGATTTGAGCGAAGCGGTGACGCGCGCGCTGGAAAGCTTCGGCCCGGCCGATTTCGCGCTCGGCCATGATCGTGCCGAAGCCGAGCCGGTCGAAGCAGCGCCGGCCGAGGTGATCGAGGAGCATCCGGTCGTAAGCTCTGCCCCGCCGCCCCAGCCGGCGCCGCTCGCCGCGGTGCTCGGGATCGAGCCGGCGACGGCGCCGGGCGGCGGGTTCCAGATCGCGGCGCTGGTCGATCGCATCGCCGCCTTCCGCCAGCTCCACGGCGAACATCCGGTTGCCACGGCCGAGCCGGTCGAACCGCGCGCCGCCGAACCGGCGGCCGCAGCACCGATCGAGCGCTTCGGATTCGAAACCGATGCGAGCGGGGTGATCCGCTGGGTCGACGCCGCGCCGCGCGCGGCGGTGATCGGGATCGGCTTTCTCACCCCCGGCGGCGACGGCCGGCCGCATGTCGACGGCGTGGCGAGCGGCGCGTTCCGGCATCGCACCGCATTCAACGACGCGCGGCTCAGCATCGCCGGGCGATCCGCGCTGGCGGGCGACTGGCGGATTTCGGGCGTCCCGATGTTCGATCCCGCGAGCGGCCGCTTCGTCGGGTTCCGCGGCGCCGCGCGGCGCCCGCGCGTCGACGAGGGCGCGATCGGCCGCCGCGCCGACAATGGCGGGGTCGAGGGGCTGCGGCGACTGGTCCACGAGCTGCGCTCGCCGACCAATGCGATCGCCGGCTTTTCCGAGCTGATCGAAACCGCGATGCTCGGCCCGGTGCCCGATGTCTATCGTCAGCGCGCCGCGGCGATCCGCACCCAGGCCGCCGATCTGGTCGGTGCGATCGAGGATCTCGAACTGGCGGCGCGGATCGAGGGCGATGCGCTCGATCTGCACGAGGGCGCGGTGGCGCTCGCGCCGCTGCTGGCGCGCACGCTCGACGAACTGGCGCCGCTGATGCGGTTGCGCGGCTGCACCGTCGATCTCGCCCCGGTGCCGCCGGCGCTGGCGCTGGCGTGCGACGAACGGATCGCCGAGCGGCTGGTCGGGCGGCTGGTCGCCGCGCTGATCGCGAGCGCCGCCGATGGCGAGCGGCTGGCGATCGACGTGCGCGACGAGGGCGCCGATGTCGCGATCGACATCACGCGTCCGCTGGCGCTGGCGACGATCCCCGATACCGCGCTGCTGACGCTCGATGCCGAGCGCGAGGTGGAGATGCCGGGCGCGCCGTTGCTCGGCACCGGCTTCGCGATCCGGCTCGCGCGCAATCTGGCGACCGAATTGGGCGGGGCGCTGATCATCGATGCGGATCGCTTGACTCTGCGCCTGCCGACGGGGTTGATCGACGATATGGGCCAGGCCTCGACCAACTGACGATCGTGGTGGCGCCCGCGATCGTTGCGCACCGCTGGCGCATGCCGCCGCCGGATGCGGCCGCGCTGATCGACTGGCCGACGGATTTCGGCACGCGCTACGCGATCTTCGTCGATACCGAGGAGGAATTCGACTGGTCGGCGCCCTTCTCGCGTGATGCGCACGGGCTGTCGGCGCTCGCCGCGCTGCCCGACGCGCATCGCCGGCTCGTTGCCCGTGGCGCGGCGCCGGCCTTCTTCGTCGATTATCCGGTGGCGAGCGATCCGCGCGCGGCGGATGTGCTGCGCGCGATCCTCGCCGATGATCCGCGCGTGGCGATCGGGGCGCAGCTTCACCCCTGGGTCAATCCGCCGTTCGAGGAGCCGCTGTCGGCGCTGGCCTCCTATGCCGGAAACCTCCCGCCGGCATTGCTCGAAGCGAAGCTCGACGCGTTGACCGAAGCGATCGCCGCGGCGTTCGGGCGCCGTCCGCTTGCGTTCCGCGCCGGGCGCTACGGGCTGGCGCCCGGGCTGCTCGGGTTGCTCGCCCGTTCCGGCTACCGGCTCGACAGCTCGGTCCGCCCCGGTTTCGACTATCGCGCCGACGGCGGCCCCGATTTCACCCGCATCGACGCCGCAGCGTGGCGCGACGCGGTGATCGAGTTGCCGCTGTCGACGGTCTTCACGGGTCTGCTGCGGCGTCGCGGCGCGCGGCTCCACGCGGCGCTGGGGGCGGTTCCCCGCGCGCGCGGGGCGTTTGCTCGCACCGGGCTGCTCTCGCGCGTGCCGCTGACCCCGGAGGGCGTGCCCGTCGCCGAGGCGCTGGAGGCGATCGCGGTGGCGCTGGGGGAGGGGAGCCGGCTGCTCAACTTCGCCTTCCATTCGCCGTCGCTCGTGCCGGGGCACACGCCCTATGTCCGCGACGGCGCCGATCTGGCGCGCTTCTGGCGCTGGTGGGATCGCGTGCTCGATCTGCTCGACCGGCGCGGGGTGCGGTCGGCATCGCTCGACGACCTGCTCGCGGCGCTTGCGTAATCCGTGCGCGACGCGTACCGGCTCCCCTCGCGTCGGGGAGTGGCGCAGTCCGGTAGCGCGCCTGCTTTGGGAGCAGGATGTCGCAGGTTCGAATCCTGTCTCCCCGACCATTTCCTTCACCGCTGTCCCTGATTGGCACGAACCAAGAAAATGGTGGCGCATCAGCGGGAAAGCATGCAGTCTCCATGCATCCGGGAGGGAAGCATAGGGAAGGATTTGCCATGCATCTGATCATCGCGTTGATCATGGGAGGCATAATCGGCTGGGTCGCAGGCATGGTGATGCGCGATCAGGGCGGAATAATCTGGAATGTGCTGATCGGCTGCGTCGGCTCGATCGTCGGGCGTTTCCTGTTCGGCGCGCTGTCGAACAACAGCCACCTTCGCGAAAACCCGTTCGACCCGATGACCTTGCTCGTCGCGTTCCTCGGCGCGATCGTGCTGCTCGCGATCTACAACCTCGTGCGGCGCGGGTCGCTTCGCTGAGCGCGGCGCGGGAATGCGTGGTGGGCCCGGCAGGACTCGAACCCGCAACCTAGCCGTTATGAGCGGCCAGCTCTAACCATTGAGCTACAGGCCCACGCCGATCCGTGACTAGCAGCGCCGTGCGGTGGCGCAAGAGCAAGTCACCGCCCGGGTTCGAAGCAATCGCGCCAGGGCAATGAAAAAGGGGCGCTCCCGCAGGAGCGCCCCTTCTCGTATTCGTCGGATCGGGCCGGGAAGGCCCGATCAGCCGATTACTGCGCGTTCGACGCGTTGCCCAGCGCGTCCGCCGAGTTGGCGAGCGAGTCAGCGGCAGTGGCGTTCGAAAGGTTACCCGCGGCCGCGTCGAGGTTGTCGGCGGCGCTCTGCAGGTTGTCCGCCAGCACGTCCGCGTTGTTTTCCGCGGGGGCCGGCGACTTCGAGCAAGCCGCAACGGACATCAGGCCGGCGGCAGCAAGAACAAAGGCAAACTTCTTCATTCGGATGCTCCCAAGCATAGCATTCTTCGCGGCCGACCCTGTCGCCGTCGCGAGACACCGCAAATACCGAACCGTTTCGGTGGGTCAATGAGGAAATTCACCGAAGCGAAACGATACGCGTCCTCGATCGCGCATTTTTTCAATGCGATTTGCGCTGAACCGGGCCGATTTCCTCGGGTGCGTCGGCGACGACGGCGAGCATCGCGGTCCATGCGGCGACATTCTGGCGCAGCTCCTCGCGGTCCACCCGATCGAGCGTATCGTCGGGCGTGTGGTGCGTATCGAAATAGCGCAGCCCCGATTGATTGAGGTCGATTCCCGCGACGCCGGTGGCGATCGTCGGCCCGATATCCGATCCGTCGCCGCCGTCACCCTTGCCGTGGACGATGCCCAGCGGGGCGAGCGCGCTGGCGAGACGATCGGCCACCGCCTTGGCGCTGTCGGGCAAGGTCGCCTGGAAACGCCACACGCGATCCGCGCCGAAATCGCTCTCCGCGGCGACTGCATGACGCTCCGCGCCGTGTCGCCGGGTGTAATCGCGCCCGCCATAGCCGCCGACCTCCTCCGCGCCGAACCACACCACGCGGATCGTGCGGCGCGGCTGGCGCCCGCTGTCGAGGATGCGCTTCGCCGCCGCGGCGGTGATCGCGACGCCCGAGGCATCGTCGATCGCCCCGGTGGCGAGATCCCAGCTATCGAGATGCCCACCGATCAGCACCACGCCGGCATTGGGGTCGCTGCCCGGCACTTCGGCGATGACATTGCCCGATTCCTGCTCGCCGATCTGGCGCGGGGTGAGCACCAGCTTCATCGAGATCGGCCGTCCGCGCGCCGCCATCGCCTCGATCAACTTGGCGTCGGGCACCGAAAGCGCGGCGGCGGGGATCGGCTTCACCCCCTCGGGGAAGCTGGTCATGCCGGTGTGCGGCAGCCGGTGCGTATCGGTGCCGATCGAGCGGATCACGATCGCCGCCGCGCCCTTGCGCGCCGCCACCGCCGGCCCGACGAACCGCGCGACGCCGGCCTGGCCGTAGCTCGATCCGTCCTGCGTCGGTGCCATCGCGTTGCCGACATAGGCGATCTTGCCCTTCAGGCTCCCGTCGGGCGCGTTGGCGAGATCGGAATAGGTCTTGAACACCACCACCTCGGCGGTGAGCCCGGCGGCCGGGGTGGCGCCCGAATTGCCGAGCGCGGCGAGCGTCAGCTTCTGCGGGAAGGGGGCGGTGATCTCGGCACGCTCCTCGCCGCGCACCCAGACGGGCATGCGATAGGTTTCGATCCGCACGTTCTTGAAGCCGAGCGCATTGAGCTTCGCCGCCGCCCATTGCCGCGCGCGCGCCTCCGCCTCGGTCCCGGCGAGCCGTTGGCCGACCTCGGTCGTCAGCCCTTCGACGATGTCATAAGCGACATCGTCCTTGAGCGCGGCGTCGCGCAGCGCAGCGACCGCGGGGTCGGCGGCCGGCGGCACCGGCGGCTCGGCGCGCTGTGCGAGGGCAGGGAAGGGCAAAGCGAGCGCCAGCACGGCGGCGAGGAAGCGGTTCGTCATGCGCGAGGGGGTAAGGCGGCGCATGGCGACGGGCAAGTGGTTGCCGGGGTAACTTTCTCGCGCTGCGATGGCAGTTGAGCGCCACGCCTCCGCCGTTCGCCCTGAGCCTGTCGAAGGGCTGCCCTTCTTCCTTGCGAAGAAAAGGGCAGGGCTTCGGCAGGCTCAGCCCGAACGGGGAGAGGGGGGCTAGGTCAGGCCCTGTTCGCTGCGCTCAACACCGCCCTCACGCTGGCGGTGGCGATATCCGAATCGATCCCGACCCCCCACACGGTGCGCCCGTCCGCGGTGCGGCATTCGAGATAGGTCGCCGCCTGCGCATCGGCGCCGTGGCCGATCGCATGTTCGCTGTAATCGACCACTTCCAGCGCGGGCCCGGTCGTCTCGGCCAGCGCGGCGATCACGCTGGAAATGAGCCCGTTGCCGCGCCCGGAGAGTGACCGCTCCTCGCCGTCGATCGCGACGCGGCCGACGAAGCGCCGGTCGCCCGCCGCGCCCGTCTCCTCATAATCGCGCAGCACGAAGCGATCGTTCGCCGCGGGCAGATAGGTGCGCTCGAACGCCCCCCAGATATCGGCGGCGTTCAGTTCGCGGCTGGTCTCGTCGGCCAGCGCTTGGACGATGCGGCTGAAATCGGCCTGCATCCTCTTGGGCAGCTTGAGCCCCTTGTCCTGTTCGAGCACCCAGGCGACCCCGCCCTTGCCGCTCTGCGAATTGACCCTGATCACCGCCTCGTAGCTGCGCCCGAGATCGGCGGGATCGATCGGCAGATAGGGGACCTCCCACAATTCGTCGTTGCGCGCGGCCTGCGCGGCGAAGCCCTTCTTGATCGCATCCTGGTGGCTGCCGCTGAACGCGGTGAACACCAGATCGCCGGCATAGGGCGTGCGCGGGTGGACGGTGATGTTGGTGGCATATTCCACCGTCTTCACCACCTCGTCGATATCCGACAGGTCAAGCTTCGGATCGACGCCCTGGGTGTACATGTTGAGCGCGACGGTCACGAGATCGCAATTGCCGGTGCGCTCGCCATTGCCGAGCAGGCAGCCCTCGACGCGATCGGCGCCGGCCATCAGCCCCAGTTCCGCCGCCGCGACCCCGGTGCCGCGATCGTTATGCGTGTGGAGCGAGATCACCACGCTGTCGCGATTGGGGATATTGCGCCCGAACCATTCGATCTGGTCGGCATAGACGTTGGGGGTCGCACATTCGACCGTCGCCGGCAGGTTGAGGATCAGCGGGTTTTCCGGCGTCGGGCGCAGGATATCCATCACCGCCGCGCATACCTCGACCGAGAAATCCAGCTCTGCGGTGGAGAAGGTCTCGGGGCTGTATTCGAAGCTCCATTTGGTGTCGGGCTGCTTCGCCGCCTCGTCGCGCAGCACCTTGGCGCCGTCGATCGCGATCTGGCGGATTTCGTCGCGCGACATGCCGAACACGATCTTGCGCCACGCCGGGGAGACGGCGTTGTAGAGATGGACGATCGCCTGTTTCGCGCCCTTGAGGCTCTGGAAGCTCGTCTCGATCAGGTCGCGCCGCGATTGCGTCAGCACCTGGATCGTCACGTCGTCGGGGATGCGATTCCCCGCGATCAGGCTGGAGATGAAATCGAATTCGGTTGCGCCCGCGGCGGGGAATCCGACCTCGATTTCCTTGAGGCCGATCTTCACCAGCAAATCGAAGAAGCGGTTCTTCTTCTCGGCGTCCATCGGGTCGATCAGCGCCTGATTGCCGTCGCGCATATCGGTGGAGAGCCAGCGCGGCGCGGTGGCGATCACCTTCGACGGCCAGGTGCGGTCGGGGATGTCGATGGTCGGAAACGGTCGGTATTTGACGGAAGGATCGCGCAACATGACGGGCTCTCGCTATCGGGAGGAGGCGTTGGGGTCGTTCGGCTTGGCCCTTAGGCGCGTCGGCGTGCCAGGCACGCGGGCTGGTTCGCGCCTAAGGGCGCGTAAGTCGAAGGAGGAGGCCGAACACCTGCGTCATCGCCCTTGCGGTAACCCCGGACGGGCGGCGCTGTCCAGCGGAGTTTTAGCGTTCGTTGGGAAAAGGCGGTTTCACCGCCTGAAATGACCCGGAGGGGCGTTTCCAAACAGCTTTTAATGCCGTTCGGCAAAAAGCCGATCGAGCGGGGTCTGCGGGACGATCCAGAATAGCGCGACGAGCATCGCGCAGATGATCCCGAACCACGGCGAGACGAAGGTGAGCGCGAAGCCGGCCGTATAGACCGCCATCGCGAAATAGCCCTTGCGCGTCGTCTCGACGTGATAGCGGTGCGCGCGCTCGTGCTTCACCCCGGTCCGCACCACGACGCGCTGCAACCAGATATAGCCGATCGAGGGCAGGATCAGCGTGACGAGATAGAGCTGGGTCGCGGTCCGGCTGAACTCATGCTCGCCGAGATAGGCGGTGCCGAACGGAACGAGGCTGAGCCCGAACAGCAAGGCGAGATTGGACCAGATCAGCCCGTTGGTCACGCGCCGCGCGTGGCCGAGCAGCCGGTGGTGATTGCCCCAATAGAGCCCGACATAAAGGTAGCTCAGCGCATAAGCGAGAAACAGGTGCCACATCGACAGGATGTGGCCGAGCCCGTCTTCCACCGGCACCTTGAGCTCGAGCACCATGATCGTGATGATGATCGCGATCACGCCGTCCGAAAACGCCTCGACCCGGCCGAGCCCGGTGCCTTCCGCCTCCTGTTCTTCCGCCATATGCGCTTATTTGACGAAGGCGGCGCTGATCTTGAGCTTCACCTCGTCGGAGACCAGCGGCACGCCGAAACCGACGCCGAACTCGCTGCGGCGGATCGTCGTCTTGGCGGTGAAGCCGATATTGTCCTTGCCCATCATCTTGCCCGCGCCGAAGAATTTGGCCTCGAGCGTCACCGGCTTGGTCACGCCGTTGAGCGTGAGGTTGCCGTCGATCTGCGCGGTCTGGCCCTTGGCGGTCACCTTGGTCGACACGAAATGCGCGTCGGGCGGGTTGGCGCCGAAGAAATCGGCCTTGGCGCCGTCCTTCGGCGCGCGGAGCAGATGCGCAGTGAGATCCGGGCTGGTGGTCAGCACCTTGGAGACCGGGATCGTCACATCGACCTTCGCCGCGTCGGGCTTGGCGGGATCGATCGTCAGCGTGCCAGACGTCTCACCGAACAGCCCGAAATAAGGCGTGAAGCCGAGGTGGTTGACGGTCCATTCGATCAACGTGTGGTGCGGATCGACGGTATAGCTGCCCGCGACCACCGCGGCGGGATCGGCCGATCCCGGCGGCGCCTTCGGCATCTGCGCGACGACGGCGGTGGAGGCAAGCGCAAAGGCGGCGAGATAGGCGAAGCGCATTGGGAATCTCCCTTTTCTTTGACGGTGTTGAACCACAAGCCGGGGCGAGGGGGAAGCGCGTAAATCAAGGCGACCGGTTAAATCGGACCTACCTCTCGCCGTTCGCCCTGAGCTTGTCGAAGGGCTGTCCTTCTTCAAGGCAAGAAAAGTGCAGGGCTCCGACAAGCTCAGCCCGAGCGGGCGGCAGCGCGCGCGTTACTTAACCGCGCCCTGGATCACATCGAATTTGATCCGCACCCACGCGCCGATCAGCGGCTTGCCGCCGATGCGCGGCGGGCGCACGAGGAACTGGAACGATGCCTGCCTCAGGGCGCGGGCGATGCCCGAGCCGGGGCTCTCGCCCAGTTCGCGGCAATCCTCGACGCGATAGCGTGGTGCGGTGCGGCACGCGATCATCCCCCAGCCGACCTGCTGCCGCGCGGGAAGATAGGTCGCCATCTCGGCATGCGACGGCTCGCGATACCATTCGGCGTAATAGAGATCCTCCCCGCCCGGCGCGCCGCCCGCCGCGGCGACCTGCGCGCCGTCGTCGGCGGCGGTGTCGCCCTTGTCGCCATTGGCCTTCGCCAGCTGGTCGGGGCTCGGCTTGATCCGCCCGACGTCCGACGCGACGAAATCGGCGTGCGAGAGCATGATGACCCCCGGCAGCGTGATCGGCGGGGTCGGCATCGGGGTGGCGCGCGGCGGCGGGGCGGCGTGGTGTTGGCGGTCCTGTTCCTTGGCGACCTTGGGGCGCTGGACGACCTCCTTGCTCTTGTTGACCTGCTCGCCGTTGGCGCGGGCGACGTTGAAGGTCGAGAGCGGGCGGACGTCGATGAACTTCGGCACGCCGCTGATCGCGCCGAGCGTGATCAACGCGATGACGACGAGCACCCCCGCCGCCAGCGCAAGCAGCAACGCGCCGGCGCGGCCACGCGCGCCGACGGGGGATTGATATGTCGAGGAGCGGTAGGCCGCCGTTCGAATCACGCCCTCGCCTCTAGGGAGGCGAGGGCGTGATTGCATCCGTCTTCGAGCGGGTCGAACACGGTTCGTCGCGGATTCGCGATTACAAACGGATTACGCGGCGCGTCAGTTGCGCTCCTTGTCGACCAGCTTGTTCGCGCCGATCCACGGCATCATCGCGCGCAGATTGGCGCCGACTTGCTCGATCGGATGCGCCGCGGCGAGCTTGCGCGCGGCCTTGAGCTCGGGCTGGCCGGCGCGGTTGTCGAGGACGAAGTTCTTGACGAAGCGGCCCGACTGGATGTCGGCCAGCACGCGCTTCATCTCCTTCTTGGTCTCGTCGGTGATGATCCGCGGGCCGGTGGTGATGTCGCCATATTCGGCGGTGTTGCTGATCGAATAGCGCATGTTGGCGATGCCGCCCTCATACATCAGGTCGACGATCAGCTTCACTTCGTGAAGGCATTCGAAATAGGCCATTTCCGGCGCGTAGCCGGCCTCGACCAGGGTCTCGAACCCGGCCTGGATCAGGTGGCTGAGCCCGCCGCACAGCACCGCCTGCTCGCCGAAAAGATCGGTCTCACACTCTTCACGGAAATTAGTCTCGATGATCCCCGAGCGGCCGCCGCCGACGCCCGACGCATAAGCGAGCGCGATATCATGCGCATTGCCGCTGGCGTCCTGGTGGATCGCGATCAGGCAGGGGACGCCGCCGCCGCGGGCATATTCGCTGCGCACGGTGTGGCCCGGGCCCTTCGGCGCGATCATGATCACGTCGATATCGGCGGGCGGCTCGATCAGCCCGAAATGGACGTTGAGGCCATGCGCGAACGCAATCGCCGCGCCGGGGCGCATATTGCCCTTGATGTCATCTTCCCAGATCGCCGCCTGATGCTCGTCGGGGGCCAGGATCATCAGGATATCGGCCCATTTCGCCGCTTCCTTGTTCGACATGACCTTGAAGCCGGCGCCTTCGGCTTTCTTCGCGGTGGCCGAGCCCTCGCGCAGCGCGATCGCGATTTCCTTGACGCCCGAATCGCGCAGGTTCTGCGCATGGGCGTGGCCCTGCGAACCATAGCCGACGATGGCGATCTTCTTGCCGGTGATCAGATTGAGATCGGCGTCGCGATCGTAATAGACACGCATTGTTCAGTTCCTCTTGCGATGTGCTCCCGCGAAGGCGGGAGCCCAGACTGGGTCCCCGCCTGCGCGGGGACACATGGATTTCAGGCCGCCTCGCGCCCCCGTGAAATGGCGACGATGCCGGTGCGGGCGACCTCGATCAGCCCGACTTCGCCCATCAGTTCGACGAACTTGTCGATCTTCTCGATGCTGCCGGTCACCTCGAACACGAAGCTCGACGTAGTCGCATCGACCACCCGCGCGCGATAGACGTCGGCGAGCCGCAGCGCCTCGATCCGGTGGTCGCCGGTGCCGCGCACCTTGACCAGCGCCAGCTCGCGCTCGACGTGATCGCCCTCCGCGGTCAGATCGTGGACGCGGTGGACCGGCACCAGCCGATCGAGCTGCGCGACGATCTGCTCCAGCGTCGCCGGGCTCGCCGAGGTGACGATCGTGATCCGGCTGACCTGCTTGTCGGCGGTGATCTCGCTCACCGTCAGGCTTTCGATATTATAGCCGCGCGCGGTGAACAGGCCGGCGATCCGGGCGAGGATGCCCGGCTCGTTGTCCACGATCACCGCCAGCGTATGGCGTTCGGCGGTTTCTTCCTTGATGTGCACCGATTTCGTCACCCCGGCGGCGGCCGGGGTCTCCCTGTTGTAGAGCTATCCCTTGCGACGCCGGCGCGTCACACCAGCGCCTTGGCCTCGTCGTCCATGATCCCCGAAACCTCGGTCGCCTGCAGGATCATGTCGGTGTGCGCCGCGCCCGAGGGGATCATCGGGAAGCAATTGGCGAGCTTCGCCACGCGACAGTCGACGATTACCGGTCCGTCATAGGCCAGCATCTCCGCGATGCCGGCGTCGAGCTGGTCGGGCCGCTCGATGCGGATGCCTTTCCAGCCATAGGCTTCGGCGAGCTTGACGAAATCGGGCAGCGCATCCGAATAGCTTTCGGAATAGCGGCTCTCATAGGTCAGCTCCTGCCACTGGCGGACCATTCCCATATATTCGTTGTTGAGGATGAAGATCTTCACCGGCAGGCGATATTGCGTCGCGGTGCCGAGCTCCTGGATGTTCATCTGGATCGAGGCTTCGCCGGCGATATCGATCACCAAGGCATTGGGATTGCCGAGCTGCGCGCCGATCGCGGCGGGCAGGCCATAGCCCATCGTGCCGAGACCGCCCGAGGTGAGCCACTTGTTCGGGCTCTCGAAACCGAAATGCTGCGCCGCCCACATCTGGTGCTGGCCGACCTCGGTGGTGATGATCGGCGCTTTGGCATGGGTCGCCTCCCACAAGGCCTTGATCGCGCGCTGCGGCATGATCTCCTTGCCGTTTTCCGGGAAATCGAGGCTCTTGACCGCGCGCCAGCCGTCGATCCGGCGCCACCATTCGGCAATATCGGGCTTGGGATGCTGGCGCGATTTCCAGATGCGCAGCATGTCTTCCATCGCATGGCCGGCATCGGCGAGGATCGGCAGATCGATCCGCACCGTCTTATTCATCGACGAACGGTCGACGTCGATATGCACCTTGCGGCTGTTGGGGCTGAAGGCATCGAGCCGCCCCGTCACGCGATCGTCGAACCGCGCGCCGATCGCGACGATCAGATCGGCCTGGTTCATCGCCAGGTTGGCTTCATAGGTGCCGTGCATCCCGAGCATCCCCAGCCATTGCGGGCTGGAAGCGGGGAAGGCGCCGAGCCCCATCAAGGTCGAGGTGACCGGCGCGCCCGTCACCTTGGCCAGCTCGCGCAGCAGCTGGCTCGCCGCCGGGCCAGAATTGATCACGCCGCCGCCGGTATAGAAGATCGGGCGCTCGGCCGCCGCGAGCATGTCGACCAGTTGCTCGATCTCGCCGCGGTCTGCCTTGACCGGCGGGCGATAGGTCTTGTGCTGGATCGGGCCGGGCTTGGCGTAGCGCGCGGTGGCGACCTGCACGTCCTTGGGGATGTCGATCACCACCGGGCCGGGGCGGCCCGAGGTGGCGATATGAAACGCCTCATGGACGATCGAGCCGAGCACCGCCGGGTCTTTCACCAGATAATTGTGCTTGGTGCAGTGGCGGGTGATGCCGACGGTATCGGCCTCCTGAAAGGCGTCGGAACCGATCAGATGCGTCGCCACCTGGCCGGTGATCACCACCATCGGGATCGAATCCATCAGCGCATCGGTGATCCCGGTGACCGCGTTGGTCGCGCCGGGGCCGGAGGTGACGAGCACCACGCCGGGCTTGCCGGTCGAGCGCGCATAGCCCTCCGCCGCATGCGTCGCCGCCTGTTCGTGGCGGACGAGGATGTGGCGAATGCGCTTCGAGCGGAAGATCGCGTCGTAGATCGGAAGGACCGCGCCCCCTGGATAGCCGAAGATGACCTCCACGCCGAGATCGCACAGCGCCTCGACCAGGATGTCTGCTCCGCTCTTCTCAGCCACGTCGGTCACTCCTCTTTCATGCTGCGCGAGCGAATAGCCCGTGCGAGCAGCGGGCGCTAGGGTATCAAAAATTACGCGTCAAGGATTAATGTTGAAATATTGTTTCAAATTGTCTTTCGGCACCTGCGAAATGCGCGGCCAATCGGCCGGGGGCTGGTGGCGGAACCAGGTATATTGCCGCTTGGCGTAGCGCCGCGTGGCGAGTTGCGCCGCGGCAAGCGCCGCCTCGCGGGTTAGCGCGCCGGCGAGCATCGCGGCGATCTCGGGCACGCCGATCGCGCGGCGCACCGGGGCGTCGGAGGGCAGATCGGTGCGGGCGAGCAGCGCTGCGACCTCCTCGACGCCGCCGTGGTCGAACATCTCGACGAGGCGCGCGTCGCAGCGTGCGACGAGTTCCGCGCGCTCGGGGAGCAGGATCAGCGGGTGAAGCTCGATCGACCCGCCGATCCCGCCGCTGCGGGTCGCCTGCCAATCGGCGAGCGTGCGCCCGGTCGAGCGCACCACCTCGAGCGCGCGCGCGACGCGGGTGGTATCGGCGGGGGCGAGGCGCGCGGCGGCGGCGGGGTCTTCGCGGGTGAGCGCCTCATGCGCTTCGGCAACGGGCATCGCGCGGACCGTGGCGCGCACCGCCGCGTCGATCTCGGGCACCGGCGCGATCCCGTCGAGCAGGGTGCGCAGGTAGAGTCCCGTTCCCCCGACGAGGATCGGCAAATGCCCTTCGCGATGCGCCGCGTCGATCGCCGCGCCTGCATCGGCCGCCCATTGCGCCGCGGAGCAGGCCGCCACGCCGTCGCGATAGCCGAACAGGCGATGGGGCACGCGTGCTTCGTCGGCGGCGTCTGGGCGGGCGGAGAGGATGCGCAGATCGCGATAGACCTGGCTCGCATCGGCGTTGATCACCACGCCGTCGGCATTTTCCGCGAGCGCGATCGCCAGCGCGGACTTGCCGCTGGCCGTCGGCCCTGCGATGAGCGCGACCTTCTTGTTGGAGGCAGGATTGTTCACGGCGACGCTGATAGCAACGGGACGGCTCACCACCCAAATCCTGCATGACGCGCTCGATCGGCTCGACGCGGCGGGCTGCGTGCCGAGCGGGGTCGGCTGGCTGGATGACGGCGATGCGGCCGATGTGCATTTTGATGAGGCGCCCGATGCGGCCCGCGCGGTGTTGGAGGGCGCGTTCGAGCGGGTCGATGTCGTGGTCCAGCCGATGGCCGGGCGCGAGAAGCGGCTGCTCGTTGCGGATATGGATTCGACGATGATCACCGTCGAATGCATCGACGAACTCGCCGATTATGCCGGGATCAAGCCCGAGATCGCCGCGATCACCGAGGCGGCGATGCGCGGCGAGCTTGATTTCGCCGCCGCGCTCGATGCGCGCGTTGCGCTCCTCAAGGGATTGGGCGCCGATGCGATCGAGCGATGCCGCGTCGAGCGGGTGGCCTTGATGCCCGGCGCCGAGACGTTGGTGAAGACGATGCGCGCGCGTGGCGCGACCGCGATCCTCGTCTCGGGCGGGTTCACCGCTTTCGCCGAACCGGTGGGGGCGGCGATCGGGTTCAACCGCGTGATCGCCAATCACCTGGAGATCGGCGACGGGCAATTGCGCGGGACGGTGACCAAGCCGATTGTCGATTCATCGACCAAGGAACGCACGCTGCGCGAGGCACGCGCCGAACTGGGGCTCGCCGACGCCGCGACGCTCGCGGTGGGTGACGGGGCGAACGATCTGGCGATGATCAACATCGCGGGGCTGGGGGTCGCCTATCACGCCAAGCCGATCGTCGCGGAAGCGGCAGCGGCGCGGGTCGATCACGGCGATCTCACCGCCTTGCTCTGGGCGCAGGGGATCGCACGGAAGGATTGGGTGACCGAGTAAGAAGGATTGGGTGACCGAGTAAAGGGTCGACCCAATGAATTGGGAAAACCTCCGTTCGGGCTGAGCTTGTCGAAGCCCTGCACTTTTCTTCCGCGGAGGAAGGGCAGCCTTTCGACAAGCTCAGGGCGAACGGTTCATGGTTACTGGGCAACGACCACGCACGGCACGCCGGCCTTGCTGCACGCCGCCTGCGCCGCGGCGTGGCTGGCGAAGCCGGTCGCCTGCAACCGGGTGACCTCGCCCGCCTTGGCATAAGCGACCCGCCCGCCGGTCTTGCCACCGACCTTGCCCCACAATGCACGGGCATTGGCCTCGTCGCGGAAGGCGCCGAGCTGGATACGCCAGTTGCCGCCAGCCGCCGCCACGGGTTCCTTCGGCTTGGGCTTGGTTTCCTTGACCACGGCGTGCGCCACCTTCTCCGGCGCCCGGGCAGGGGGCGAATAGCTCGCGCCCGGCGGCGCCTTTGCCATCGCTTTCGTGGGCGAGGCGGCGGGCAGTTCGAGCGGAGCGGTGCGCGACGGGTTGGTCGCCGCGGCGAGCCGGCGCGTATGGCCCTCGCTCTCGATCTTGCTCGCCAGTTCGGTGCCCTTCTGGCGCTGCTCAGCGGAGATATATTGATCCATCTGCGCCAATGTCTGCGACGCCTGCGTCAGCCCCTGCCGCGACGAGCGCGAGACGAGCGCATAGGCGCGCACCCAATCCTTCTTCACCGCATCGCCGTTGAACAGCATCGTCCCCAGCACCAGCTCGGTGCGCTTCTCGTCACGCGCGACCGATTTTTCGAGCCACGGCACCGCATCGGCCTTGCGCCCCTCCTGGAACAGCATCAGCGCATAATTGTCCTCGGCCTGCGCATGGCCCTGCGCGGCGGCCTTGCGGAACCATTCGATC
Organism: Sphingomonas lycopersici; assembly: GCF_026130605.1. Classification (GTDB taxonomy): domain Bacteria; phylum Pseudomonadota; class Alphaproteobacteria; order Sphingomonadales; family Sphingomonadaceae; genus Sphingomonas; species Sphingomonas lycopersici. Next base: position 34,698 of record NZ_JANFAU010000002.1, read on the forward strand.
GCCTGCGCCTGATCGGTCGCGACCCCGCGCCCAAGCTTATAGGCCTGCCCCATGTTGAACTGCGCATCGGCATCGCCCGCGATCGCCGGGCCGCGCCACTCGGCGACCGCTTTGTCGTAATCGCCGCGGCTCCACGCATCGACGCCTGCCTTCACATCGGCCAGCGCCGGCATCGCCCCCGCCACCGTCATCGCCAGCAGCGCCGCCGCGCCGAGATACGCAACCCTCATCGCCTCGACCCCAATTCCCGCCGTTTCAATACCATGCCCCAAGCCTTGGCATGGGGCAATCATGAGGGCAAACGACGGTTAACCAAAGCGCGCGTCTCATCGCGCGCGGCGGCCGATTGGTCTCGATCGCGGCGTTTCAAACGCAAGGTCGGCGCCGGAACATCCCGGCTTCATTTACCTTTCTTTATCCCCGCGCATGTCATTTCGGTCCGCGAACAGGCGGATTTTGGGGGATACATGCGCGTTCTGGCTATGGCGTCGCAAAAGGGAGGCTCGGGCAAGACCACCTTGTCGGGCCACCTGGCGGTGCAAGCGCAGCTTTCGGGCGCAGGCCCGGTGGTGCTGATCGACATCGATCCGCAGGGCTCGCTCGCCGACTGGTGGAACGAGCGCACCGCCGAATATCCCGCCTTCGCGCAGACCACCGTCGCGCGGCTCGCCGCCGATCTGGAGGTGCTGCGCCAGCAGGGGTTCAAGCTCGCGGTGATCGATACCCCGCCGGCGATCACGATGGCGATCCAGAGCGTGATCCAGGTCGCCGAACTGATCGTCATCCCGACGCGTCCGAGCCCGCACGATTTGCGCGCGGTGGGGGCGACGGTCGATCTGTGCGAGCGCGCGGGCAAGCCGCTGATCTTCGTCGTCAATGCCGCCACCCCCAAGGCGCGGATCACCGGCGAGGCGGCGATCGCGCTGTCGCAGCACGGCACGGTCGCGCCGATCACCGTCCACCAGCGCACCGATTTCGCGGCGTCGATGATCGACGGCCGCACCGTGATGGAGGTCGATCCCAAGGGCCGCTCCGCTGCCGAAGTCACCGCTTTGTGGGACTATATCTCCGACCGGCTGGAGAAGAATTTCCGCCGCACGGTCTTTTCCGTGCCCAGCCCGGTCACCGGCTTCGCCGCCGCGCGGCCCGCAGCGACCGGCTTCGGCCGGCGGGTGGTGGGCTGATGCTGAGTTCGCCGAAGCCGCTCGCCTCGCTCTCGTCGGGGCTGCTCGCGCGCAAGGGGCAGGCCCGCCCCGCGATGCGCCCGCAGGGGTACGCCAATCTCGCCAGCGCGGGTGACGCGCTGGGCTGGAACGACATGGGCGATGCGCCCGCCGTCGCGCCCGCGCCGCCGGTGCTCGCCGAGCGGGAAGCGCTGCGCGAGGAGGTCGAGCGCGCGCCGGCGCCGGCCGCGATCCACGTCTCGGTGGCGACCGCGGTGCGGCTCCGTCGCGAAACCGCGCACCGCCGCAAGGCCGCCTTTACCTTGCGGCTCGACGAGGATCGCCATCTGCGGCTCCGCCTCGCCTCGGCGACGCGCAACCGTTCGGCGCAGCAGATCGTGACCGAGGCGCTGGACGCCTTCATCGCCAGCCTGCCGGAAGTGGAGACGCTCGTCGCGCAGCTCCCGCCGCGCAAGAAGCGCTGATCGGAGCAATCGACATGGTCTTGAGGATTCGGGCGATCGCCGGCCTTGGCCTCCCGGCGTTGATTTTCGGCAGCACGCTGGTCGGTTGCGCGCATGACGGCGGCGGGATCGCCGCCGCCGGGAGCCGCGCCGTGGTGCGCAGCGAAGAACGCGCCGCAGCGAATGCGGCCAAGGCGCGCGAGGCGCTCGAACAAGGGAGGCCGGCCGAGGCCGTTTCGCTTGCCGAGGCGGCGGTTGCGATGCAGCCGGTCGATGCGCGCTATCGCATGTTGCTCGCGCAAAGCTATCTCAAGGCAGGGCGCTTCCTCTCGGCCGAGGCGGCCTATGGCGACACGTTGAAGCTCGCGCCGGGCGATGCGCGCGCGGCGCTCAATCTGGCGCTGGCGCAGATCGCGAGCGGGCATATGGCGGCGGCGCTGACCACGCTGGATACGCATCAGGCACTGATCAACCCGGCCGATCGCGGGCTCGCGCTGGCGCTGGCCGGCGACGCGGAGGCGGGCGTACAGGTGTTGACCGCCGCCGTCCGTTCCCCGGATGCGACCGCCAAGGCGCGGCAGAATCTCGGGCTCGCGCTCGCATTGTCAGGGCATTGGATCGAGGCGCGCAGCATGGCGGGGATCGATCTGTCGCCGACCGAGGCCGACGAGCGGGTCATGCAATGGGCGGCATTCGCCAAACCCGATCATGCGTCCGATCAGATCGCCGCGCTGCTCGGGGTGAAAGCGGCGAAGGATCCGGGGCAACCGGTTGCGCTGGCGCTCAACGCGTCGGTGCCGGTTGCCGTGGCGAAGGGCGAACCCGTCCAGGTGTCGCAGCCGGTGCCTGCCGCGGTTCCGGCGTCTGCGCCTGTTGTTGTCGCATCCGTGCCGTCACCCGTGGCGCCGAGGATCGTCTTTGCGCCACGCGTCGAGGTGGTTCAGGCCGTGCCGCCGGCGATCCCCTACAAGCGCCCGGTCGTTACCGCGCGCGCCGATGTGGCGCCCCGTCGTCCGGCACCTTTGCGGGCGGCGCAGAAGGGCGATTGGTTCGTCCAGATCGGCGCTTATGATTCGGCCGGGGCCGCGAAGAGCGCATGGTCACGCGCCCAGCAGCGTTACGCGGGGTTTGCGCGCGAGGCGCCGACGGGGATGACCGTCAAAGCCGGCGGTCGCGAATTCTATCGCCTGTCGGTCGGCGGCTTCGCGCGTAGCGATGCGGAGGCCACCTGCCGCGCCTATCGTGCGAAGGGCGGCACATGCTTCGTCCGCACCGGGGCGGGCGACCAGACCGCGGCTTGGAGCAAGGGTAAGGTGCAGATCGCGGCGCGGTAAGCGGGGCCTCTCAACCGTTCGGGCTGAGCCTGTCGAAGCGCTGTCCTTTTCTTCGCAAGGAAGAAGGACAGCGCTTCGACAAGCTCAGGGCGAACGGAGCGGGAGTTGCTACCCTAGTTCGCGCCCGCCCTTGAAGATCCGGCGGACGCGGCCCTGTACCGGCAGGCCGTCGAATGGCGTATTGCCGGCGCTTCCTGCCAGCGCCTCCGAATCGATCAGCCACGGCGCCTGGACGTCGATCAGGATCACGTCGCCCGGCGCGCCCGGCCTCAGCACACCTGCCTCGACCCCCAACACCCGCGCCGGATTGCGCGCGAGCAGCGCGAACAGCCGATCGAGGGGGAGCCCCTGGTCGCGCGCAAGCCCCAGCGCGAGCGCGAGCAGCGTCTCCGCCCCCGAGGCACCGGGGCTCGCGTCCGCATAAGGCAGGCGCTTTTCCTCAGGTCCGCGCGGGTCGTGGCCCGAGCACAGCACATCGATCGTCCCGTCGGCCAGCGCGGCGAGCGCGGCGCGGCGATCCTCCTCGCTGCGTAGCGGCGGGGAGAGAAGCGCGAAGGTGCGGAAATCGCTCATCGCGATATCGGACAGCAGCAGGTGCGCGGGGGTGATCCCGCACGTCATCTTCACCCCGCGGCGCTTGGCCGCACGCACCAGATCGAAGCCCGCGGCGGTGGTCACCTGCCGGACGTGGATCGTCGCGTCGGCATCCTCCGCCAGCATCAGATCGCGCGCGATCGCCAGCGCTTCGGCGACCGCCGGCGCGGACGGCAGCCCGAGGCGGGTCGCGGTCTCGCCGCTCGTCGCGACCGCGTCGCCGGTCAGGCCGGCATCCTCGGCATGCGTGATCAGCGCCAGCCCGAGATCGCGCGCATAATCGAGCACGCGCCGCATCACCCCCGAATCGGCGATCCAGCGCCGCCCGGTGCCCACCGCGCGCGCGCCGGCCGATTCGCAGATCGCCATTTCGGCGAGCTCCGTGCCTGCCAGCCCACGCGTCGCGGCGGCGATCGGGTGGATCCACAGATCGGGCCGCCCGATCAGCGCCGAGCGCTGGACGATCCCCGGTTCGTCGAGCACCGGGGATTGATCGGGCATCAGCCCGACACGGGTGATCCCACCGGCGCGGAACGCCGCGCGGTCGATCGCCGCGACGCCGAGATCGACGATCCCCGGCGCGAGCACCAGCCCGTCGCAATCGATCACCGTCGCGCCCTCAGCGGGCGCGGCCGCGATCATCCCGTCGGTGACATAGAGGTCGCCGCGCCGCTCGCCGCCCGCGGGGCAGACGATCCGCGCGTCGCGGAAATGCAGCGGCGCGGTCATGCCCAGCCCTCCACGCCGCGCGCGCGGCGCGTCAGCACGTCGAGGCAGGCCATGCGCACCGCCACCCCCATCGCCACCTGCTCGGTGATCGCCGAGCGCTCGGCATGATCGGCGACGCTCGAATCGATCTCGATCCCGCGGTTCATCGGCCCCGGGTGCATCACCAAAGCATCGGGCTTGGCGCGCGCCAGCCGCTCGGGGGTAAGTCCGTAACGCAGGCGATATTCGCGCGGGGAGGGGACATAGCCGCCCGACATACGCTCCGTCTGGAGGCGGAGCATCATCACGACGTCAGCCCCGTCCAACGCCGCGTCGAAATCGGTGAAGGCGGTGACCCCCATCCGTTCGATCGCCGGGGGCATCAACGTGGTCGGCGCGCAGACCCGCACCTCGGCGGCGAGCGCAGTGAGCGCCAGGATGTTCGATCGCGCGACCCGGCTGTGAAGCAGATCGCCGCAGATCACGACGCGCTGATGCGCGATCGCGCCGCGGCGGCGGCGGATCGTCAGCGCGTCGAGCAGTGCCTGGGTCGGATGTTCGTGGCGCCCGTCGCCGGCGTTGAGCACCGGGCAATCGACCTTGTCCGCGATCAGCCGCACCGCCCCCGACGACATGTGCCGGATGACGATCACGTCGGCGCGCATCGCGTTGAGCGTCATCGCGGTATCGATCAGCGTCTCGCCCTTCTTCACGCTCGATTGCGCGGCGTGCATGTTGACCACATCGGCGCCGAGCCGCTTCCCCGCGATCTCGAACGAGAGCAAGGTGCGGGTCGAATTCTCGAAAAAGGCGTTGATCTGGGTCAGCCCGGCAAGGCGCTTGTCGGGTGCGGCATGCTCGGCATTGGGCATGATCCACCGTTCCGCTTCGTCGAGCAGGAACATGATTTCATGCGGTTGAAGGCCCTCGATCCCGGTGAGGTGGCGGTGCGGGAAAACGGCGCCGCCGGGGATCAGGGTGGCGGGGCGGTGGTCCGACATGTCAGGCATCGAAGCCGGGCGGATAATAGCCGGATGCCGCGCAGTCAAACCCGGACCAGCGCATCGATCGCCCCCTGCAGAATATAAGCGGCGGCCATCTTGTCGACCAGCTCGGCGCGCTTGGCGCGGCTGGCGTCCTGCTCGATCAGCGTGCGCGTCACCGCCTGGGTCGACCAGCGCTCGTCCCACAGCAGGATCGGGCCGAGATCGGCGAGGTTGCGCGCAAAGGCGCGGGTCGACTGGCTGCGCGGGCTTTCGCTCCCGTCGAGGTTGATGGGGAGGCCAATGACGATCCCCGTCACGGCCTGCGCGCTCATCAACTCGGCGAGCGCGGCCTTGTCCTTGGTGAATTTGGTGCGGCGGATCAGCAGCGCGGGGCTGGCGAAGGTCCATTGCGCGTCGCACAAGGCGGTGCCGATCGTCTTGGTGCCGACATCGAGACCGATCAGCCGCCCGCCGTGCGGCAGCGCCTCGCGAAATTCGGCGGCGGCGAGGGTGATCATTTCGCCGCCAGCCGCCGCGCCGCGTCCGCGCGGACATCGGCCCAGAACAAGGCGTAATCGTAGACGTGGTAATTGTTGCCCGGCAGCACATAGGGGCCGAGCTGCGGCGCTTCGCCGATCAGCAGGAAGCCGCGCCCGGCGCAGCGCGCGGGTACTTCGCGCGGTTTGGCGGTCGCACCCGACATGTCCTGCGCCGGGAACAGCGTGCCGTGGTTGGCGCTGGCGGGCGCGGTGGCGTTGGCGGTGCCGGTCAGCGGGTTGGTGCAGACCATTCGCGTGCCGCGGCGCGGCTTGCCGTCGAGCCCGGTCGAGGCGTCGAACGTGTCGAGAATAAGGGTCGGATCGGCGGGCTCGGCGAAGCTTTGCCACGACAAGAGGCAGCCGCGCTGATCGGGCGCGGTGCATTCGGGCAGCCCGAGTGCCGGCAGATCGGCGGTGCGGCTCACCGGCCAGCCGACGACATAGGCCGCAACGACGCGCTTCATGAGCGGCGTTCCCGCAACACGCTCGCGGAGCAGCCGGGTGAGGTGCAGCGCGCCCTGACTATGTCCGGCGAGGATGATGGGGCGATCCGGCCCGACCGCCTTGAGGAACACGTCGAATGCCTGGGTCACGTCGCCATAAGCGAGATCGAACGCGCGCTGCGCCTCGGCCTTGCCCGTCATGAACGCACCGAAGGTCGCCTGACGGTAGCGCGGTGCCCAGATGTCGCCGGCGGCGTTGAACGCGCTCGCCTGTCCGCGGAGGTACAAGGCGGCGCGCTCATTGGCCTCCTTGTCGTCGAGCGCCGCGTTCCAGTGGTCGCGTTCGAGATAGGAGGTGGGGTGGATGAAGAAGATCGCCGCGCCTTGCCCCGGCTTCGGCTTGTAGCCCGGCGGGGTCCAGAGCGCGGGATTGTCCTTGATGTCCGGCCGCGCCAGCCACATCTTGGCCGAGTCATAGCTATTGCCGGGCAGTGCTGCCTGGGGCTCGAACGTGCCGGTGGGAACGAACCGCCAGCGGATCAGCTCATTGCCCCAGATGCGGAACACGAACGCCGCGATGATCACCAGCGCGGTGACAAAGGCGACGACATAAAGGAATTTGCGGGCCATCGCGCGCCTGCCTGCCCCAGCGGGGCGGCCTGCGCAATGGTCGGCGCGAAAGGCGGGCATTGCCTTTGCGCGCCGCACAATGGTAGCGGCGGCGCATGTCAGTCGACACCGCCACCGTGAAAAAAGTCGCGAGCCTCGCCCGGATCGCGATCGACGATGCCGCCGCCGAGCGGCTCGTGCCCGAATTGAACAATATCCTTGGCTGGATCGAACAGCTCGGGGAGGTCGACACGCAAGGTGTCGCGCCGATGACCGCGGTGATCCCCAATACGTTGCGCCTGCGCGACGATGTCGTCACCGATGGCGGTATCCGCGACGCGGTGCTGGCCAATGCGCCGGCGGCCGAGCACGGCTTCTTCACCGTGCCGAAAGTGATCGAATGACAATCACCGATCGCCATTCGATCCTCCAGCATCACGTCCGTTTCCGGGGCAAATTCGCATGACCATTCTTACCGACCTCGGCATCCGCCAGATTCGTGACGGCGTGCGCGCCGGCGAGTTTTCCGCGCGGGAAGTGGCGGACGCCTTCATTGTCGCGGTGAGCCGCGCCAAGCCGCTCAACGCCTTTCTCGTCGAGACCCCCGATCACGCGATCGCCGCCGCCAATGCCGCGGATGCGGCGCGCGCCGCCGGTGAAGCGCTCAAGCCGCTCGCCGGGGTGCCGATCGGGATGAAGGATCTGTTCTGCACCAAGGGCGTGCCGAGCACCGCGGCGAGCCACATTCTCGAAGGCTTCACGCCGACCTACGAATCGACCGTCTCGCAGAAATTGTGGGATGCCGGCGCGGGGATGCTCGGCAAGCTCAACATGGACCAGTTCGCCATGGGCTCGTCCAACGAGACCAGCGCGTTCGGCAACGTCGTCTCGCCTTGGCGGCGCAACGATGGCGGCAATGCCGCGCTCGCCCCGGGCGGATCGTCGGGCGGGTCGTCGGCGGCGGTCGCCGCGCGGATCGCGCCGGGCGCGACCGGCACCGATACCGGCGGCTCGATCCGCCAGCCCGCCGCCTTCACCGGGATTTCGGGGATCAAGCCGACCTATGGCCGCTGCTCGCGCTGGGGGGTGATCGCCTTCGCCTCGTCGCTCGATCAGGCCGGGCCGATGGCGCGCGACGTGCGCGATTGCGCGATCATGCTCGAGGCGATGACCGGGTTCGATCCCAAGGACGCCACCTCGCTCAACCTGCCGGTGCCGACGTGGGAGGCGAACCTCAATGCCAGCCTTGCCGGCAAGCGCGTCGGCGTCCCGCGCGAATATCGCGTCGACGGGATGCCGGCGGAGATCGAGGCCTTGTGGCAGCAGGGGATCGAATGGATGCGCGATGCCGGCGCCGAGGTGGTCGAGGTATCGCTGCCGCACACCAAATATGCGTTGCCGGCCTATTACATCATCGCCCCCGCCGAAGCCTCGTCGAACCTCGCGCGTTATGACGGGGTGCGTTACGGGCTGCGCGACCTGCCCGACGGTGCGAATTTGCAGCAAATGTATGCCGCGACGCGCGCCGACGGCTTCGGCGACGAGGTGAAGCGCCGCATCCTGATCGGCACCTATGTGCTCTCGGCCGGCTTCTACGACGCTTATTACACCCAGGCGCAGAAGGTCCGCACGCTGATCGCGCGCGATTTCGAGGCCGCGTGGGAAAAGTGCGACGTGCTGCTGACCCCGACCGCGCCTTCCGCCGCCTTCGCGCTGGGCGAGAAGCAGGCCGATCCGCTCGCAATGTACCTCAATGACGTGTTCACCGTGCCCGCCAGCCTTGCCGGCCTGCCCGCGATGAGCGTGCCGGGCGGGGTGGATGCGGCGGGGCTGCCGCTCGGGCTGCAGATCATCGGCAAGCCGCTCGACGAACAAAGCGTACTCGACGCCGCACTGGCGATCGAAGAGCGCGCCGGCTTCGTCGCGCGGCCGCATGCATGGTGGTGATCTGACGCTGGGTGCCCCCGGAAGCGATCGTGCGGACGGTGAAACATCTGTCGGCTGTGGCGTTTTTACGACCTGCGAGGTTGCCACCGCATCCTCGATCCGTAGGTTAAGGACTGATTATCCTGCGGAGCAGCAATGTTAGGGGAAGCGACGATCGACTATCTTGATCGCCCGACGGCGAAAGCTGTGGCTTCGCGTCTGACCGGGCGGATCGGGCTGTTGTCGAACGCCAATCTTTCGCCGTGGATCAATTGGAGCACGCTCGCTCCGCCCTTGTTTCACGAGATCGGCAAGCTGACCGATAGCGTGGAGATCGCACCCCCGCCGTTGCGCTCAGGACGGATCGGGGGCTGGGCCGGGGCGCTCGGCCAAGCATGGTCGGTCCGCCACATGTTCCAGTTCCAGTCGTCATCGAAGCCCGAAACGCCGCTGCTGCTCGTGTCGGCGATGCGCGGGCTGGTTCATCGTGCGGCATTCGTCGTCGATCCGTGGCGGCCGCAGCTGAAGAAGATCGCGATCGGCGCGCGGCTGCAGCGGCTCGATCACGTTTTCATTCCCTATCACGAGGCATGGGAAGAGCTGTCGCGCGGCGGCGCGGACGAGCGCTATCACTGGCTGCCGTTCGGGATCGATACCAATGTGTTCGACAGCCACGCGGCGACGCGTGACGTCGATATCTATTGGATGGGCCGGCGCTACGATCCGCTGCACCGCGCGTTGCTCGATTACAGCGAGCGGAACGGTCTCAATTACGCTTATACCGGCAAGATCAGCATGTTCGACGATCCGGCGGCGCTGGGCCATTTCGTCAGCCGGTGCCGCTATTTCGTGGTGACGCCGCCCGATCTCGACAATCCGGTGCGCACTGGCGGGTTCAGTCCGTTGGTGATGCGCTACCTTGAGGGGTTGGCGGCGGGGTGCCGGCTGCTCGGTGTCTTGCCGAAAAGCGGGGAGTTCCAGAATTTGCTGCCACGCGATGCGATCCTGGAAGTCGCGCCGGACGGGCACGATCTGGCGGAAAAACTGGCGTTCGATGCGACGAACACGGCGGGGTGGGAAGCGTCGGCAGCCGCGACCCGCCTGGTCCGCGAGCATCACGGCTGGTCGGCGCGCGCACATTCGATCGTCAACGCGCTCGCGGCGGGTTGATCAGCGTGGGCTCGACAATAGCGCCAGCAGGTCGGGCTCGCGCGTCGCGATCATGTTTCCCATGCGGAAATTCTCGTCGGCGTAGCTGTAATCCCTGAACTCGACGTGGTGCGGGTAGAGCCTGCCGATCTTATATCCGCATGCCGCGAGCATGGCGCTGGTCTGGTAGAGCAAGCGGCCGGCGGGAATCCAGGTATCGCCATATTCGAACTGGATCATCCTTGGCGCGCGATCTCCGCCGAGCAATTGGTTCGCGCCGTCGAGCACGAAGGCATCATGCCCTTCGACGTCGACCTTGAGCAGATCCGGCGGCGGCGCGCCCTCCGCGATCAACTGGTCGATTGTGCTGACCGGGCAGGTGATCGTTTGGAGGTCGCCGCCCGCGAACCATTTGCTGCTCGAACGCGGGGTGATCGAATTGGTCGTGTCATGATCCTTGTTCCAGGTGACCTCGACCGATCCCGCCGCATCGGACAGCCCGATATTGCGGATCGTCAGCCAATCCGCATCGCGATGCCGCGCGGCCAGCAATTCGGCGATCGGCGGAAGGATCTCGAAACTGGTGACCCGTGCCGTCGGCATCGCGCTATGCACCGCATCCGCCCATTCGCCGTGATGCGCGCCGACGTCCCAGATCGTCAGCGGGCGGGCACCGGCCCATCGCGCGAAACATTGTATCGCGAAACGCTCGCCGTTGCGGTCGAACTCGAAAAAAGCGTCATTGTGCCAGGCGCGCAAGTATTTTTCGCATATCACTGCGATGCCCTTGATCGGCGCGCTGCGCCGGTGGGAACGGATCATCTGGCGTGCTGTTCGTCCCAGCATGCTTTCACCCTCTCTTGTTCTCCCCGGCCGCTATGGGCATAGCCGATCTGCGAACGGCGGCGAGAGGCCAATGGGGCCACTCGGGGCTTTTGAAAGCCGTACCGTCGGGAATATTGCGGAAAGACAGATGAACGAGTTCAGGATCAAGGGCGCCACCGGCGATTGGGAAGTCGTGATCGGCCTTGAGGTGCACGCCCAGGTCACGTCGCAGGCGAAGCTGTTTTCCGGCGCGGCGACCGCGTTCGGCGCCGAGCCTAACACCCAGGTCAGCCTGGTCGACGCGGCGATGCCGGGGATGCTGCCGGTGCCTAACCGCGAATGCATCCGTCAGGCAGTGCGCACCGGGATGGCGATCGATGCCGCGATCAACAAATGGTCGCGGTTCGATCGCAAGAATTATTTCTACGCCGATCTACCGCAGGGCTATCAGATTTCGCAGCTTTATCATCCGCTTGTCGGTGAAGGCTCGATCGAGATCGAGGATGGCGACGCGATCAAGACGATCGGGGTGGAGCGGATCCACGTCGAGCAGGATGCCGGCAAGCTGATGCACGATCAGCATCCGACGCGCTCTTATGTCGACCTCAACCGCTCGGGCGTGGCGCTGATGGAGATCGTCAGCCGCCCGGACATGCGCTCGCCGGCGGAGGCCGGGGCCTATCTGCGCAAGCTGCGCGCGATCCTGCGCTATGTCGGGTCGTGCGACGGCAATATGGAAGAAGGCTCGATGCGCGCCGACGTCAACGTCAGCGTGCGCAAGCCCGGGGAGCCGTTCGGCACGCGGACCGAGACCAAGAACGTCAATTCGGTGCGCTTCGTGATGGCGGCGATCGAGCATGAGGCGAACCGGCAGGTCGACGTGCTCGAATCGGGCGGGACGATTGTTCAGGAGACGCGGCTGTTCAATCCCGACACCGGCACCACGCGGTCGATGCGCTCGAAGGAAGATGCGCATGATTACCGCTACTTCCCCGATCCGGATCTGTTGCCGCTCGAACTCGACGATGCGTTTCTTGAGGAATGTCGCGCGTCGCTGCCCGAACTGCCGGACGCCAAGCGCAAACGCTACGAGGCGCTCGGGATCACCGCTTACAACGCCGGCGTGCTGACCGCCGAGGTCGAGACCGCGCGCTGGTTCGATGCGCTGCTGGAGGCCGGCGTGGCGCCTGTGCCCGCGTCCAACTGGGTGACGGGCGAATTATTCGGCGCGCTCAACCGGATCGGCAAGGGCATCGAGGAATCGCCGATCCTGCCGGGGCAGGCGGCCGAATTGCTCGCGCTGGTGGCGGACGGCACGCTGTCGGGCAGCCTCGCCAAGCAGGTGTTCGAGGTGATGCTCGAAACCGGCGATGCGCCGGGCAAGATCGTCGAGGAGCGCGGGCTCAAGCAGACCTCCGATACCGGGGCGATCGAGGCGGTGATCGCCGACGTGCTGGCGAAGAACCCCAATCAGCTCGAACAATATCGCGCGGGCAAGGAGGCGCTGTTCGGCTTTTTCGTCGGCCAGACGATGAAGGCGATGGCGGGCAAGGCCAATCCGCAGGTGGTTAACGACTTGTTGCGCAAGGCGCTTGCCTGAGCGGTTGAACCGCGTTTAGCATTTCCTCCGTCGACGGCGCACGGGAGCGTCGTCGCACCGGGGGAAATGTTGAATGACAACAGGAGTAGGATCGCGCGTCGCCGCGTTGCTGGCGGCGGGCGTGTTATGCGTCGCGTCGGTCGCTGCGACGGCGCAGGAAACGCCGGCGGCGGCCGGGGCCGGCACGGCGACGCAGGCCTATCTGCCCGATAGCGCCTCGCCGTTCGGGCCGGTGGCGATTTCGAATGAGGATGCCAAGACGGTCACGATGCCGGCGCTGGCGTTCACCGAAACGCCCGCGGACGCCGATGATTTCGACAAATATTATTATTTCCACCGCGCCGACACCGATTTCGCCACCGCTTATGCCGATATCGTCGAATGCGACGGCTTCGCGCGCGGGCTGCGCGCGGTGGTAGCGGGAACCCCGACGGTTTACGTTCCGGGCAGCGCCGCCGGCGTCGCGGGCGGCATTATCGGAAGCGCCGTGATCGGGACGATATTCAACCGGATCAGCGCATCGGCGGAAATACGCCGGGTGCGGCGCGTGAACATGCGCCGCTGCATGAACTTCAAGGGCTATGCCCGCTATGGCCTGCCGAAGGGATTGTGGGAAGCGTTCAACTTCGAGGAGAGCTTCTCGGCGGTCGGCGCGGAGGAGCGCGCGCGCAATTTGAAACAACAGGCGCTCGTCGCTTCCGGCGCGAAGCCCGCCGGGAAGGAGTTGGGGCTGTGAGAGGCGCGCTGTCCTGCGCGATCGCCGCGCTTTCGTTCGTCTCGCCCGCCGCGTTCGCCGCGACGCCGGCGTATGATTTTCAGGCCAGCGAGCCGGTGAAGGACAAGCCGACCGTCGCGCTGGCGAGCGATCGCGCTTATGTCTATCTGCGCAGCGCCGCCGCGATCCCGATCTATCTGGTGCGCGAGCCGGAAGGCGCGGACCTCGCGGCATATGACCGGTTTCGCGCCGCAGCGCTGGCCGAAGCGCGGGAGAAATATGCGAAGAAGCTCGCCGCCTATCAGGCGGAGGTGAAACAGGCCAAATCGGCGCCGGTAGGCACCTATGGCGTGGTCCCGTCGCTCAAGGACGTCGAGCCGACCGCGGAAAATTTCGAGGCCACGCCATTTTACATGCTGTCGAAGGTCGCGATCGGGCCGCTCAATCGCTTCGCCAAGGGAAGTGGCGGGGAATCGGCCTATCTCCACGCGCTCAAGCCTGGCACCTATCGGCTCTACGGTGCGATTGCGGAGACCGGCAATGCGATTACCGGCACCTGCCTGTGCATGGGGAGCGTCCGCTTCACGGCGCGTGCCGGCGAGGTGGTGGATATGGGGCGCGTCCTCATGGACGCCGGCCCCGGGATCAGCGCCGGCGATGTGATGAAGGCGGCGCTCACTTTCGGCCTGGCCGGGAAGCCGAAGGGAAAGAGCGCTATCGATGCCGAGGGCCTCGCGCTCGAGCCGGCGACGGCCGCGATGCCGGTCGATCCGCGGCTCGCCGCGCTCAAGGTGCGCGCGGCGGACTTTCGTCCCAGTGGGAAGCTGCCGAACTATTATGGGCTGAGGATCGATCGGTTGCCGGCGATCGCCGGGGTGATGCGCTACGAACGCGATCGGATCGTCGATCTGACCGTGGCGAAATGAACGAAGAGCGGGCGGCGCGGAAGGCGCTGCCCGCTATTCGATCAGCCGCGGCATCAGCTCGACGAAGTTGCACGGACGGTGGCGGCTGTCGAGCTGATCGCGGAGGATGCCGTCCCACGCATCCTTCACCGCGCCGGTCGAGCCGGGCAGCGCGAAGATATAGGTGCCACGCGCGACGCAGGCGCAGGCGCGCGACTGGATCGTCGAGGTGCCGATCGTCTGGAAGCTCAGCCAGCGGAAGAGTTCGCCGAAGCCCGGGATCATCTTGTCGGCGACCCGCTCGACCGCCTCGGGGGTCACGTCGCGTCCGGTGACGCCGGTGCCGCCGGTGGTGATGATGCAATCCACCGTCTCGTCGTCGATCCAGCGGTGGAGCTGGGCGACGAGCACATCGGCGTCATCACGCAGGATCGCGCGTTCGGCAAGGTCGTGCCCCGCCGCGGTCAGCCGCTCGACCAACGTGTCGCCGGAACGGTCGTCCGCCGCGCTGCGAGTGTCGGAAACAGTGAGCACGGCAATGCGCACCGGGCGGAAGGGGCGGCTCTCGTCGATCGGCATAACGGCGGTGTTAGAACCTCCGTCACGCCAGCGAAAGCTGGGATCGTGTCCGCTGGGGTATCGCTGGTGGTTTGAGATCCCAGCTTTTGCTGGGATGACGGGTTGTTAGGTCAACCCCCGCTTGGGCCGCCCGGGCTCACCGTGGTTGACGCCGCGCCGACGCGGCCGTCGACCGCGATCGCGGTTTGCGCGGTGGGCGCCTTGATCCGCACCGCGCTCGGGCCGGGAAGGCCGGGGAAGCGTGGCCACAATCCTTGCGCCAGCGCCGCGCGGCTGGCCGAGGTCGCGCGACCCGCCTGCGCCTCGTACATCCAGTAGTTGCGCAGCACGATCGTCACGTAGCCGCGGGTTTCCCAATAAGGGATGCTCTCGATGTAGAGCAAAGGATCGCCGCCGTCGTGGACCAGTGCGTTCCAGTCCTGCACCGGCTTCGGCCCGGCGTTATAGGCCGCGATCACCTTGGGCAGCAGCCCCTGGGTCAGCCCCATGTCGCGGAGCTTTTCGAGGTGGCGCTGGCCGATATCCACATTGGTCGAGGGCCGGGTCAGCGCGGTGCGGTCCACCGTCATCCCGCGCTCGCGCATATAATCGGTCGCCGCGGCGGGCATGATCTGCATCAGGCCATAGGCGCCGGCCGCGCTGACCACCTTGTTGCGGAACCCCGATTCCTGCAGCGTGTGCGCCCATACCAAGGCCTTGTCGACGCGCCAGCCGGTATCCGGGGTCCAGTTCGGGGTCGGATAGCGCGCTTCGGCCGTCGCGGTGACGCCCTGCGGGCAATTGTGCGCCAGCCACACCACGCTCGCCGGCAGGTCCATCTGCTCGGTCACGCGGATCAGCGCGGCGAATTCATTGGGGGCGCCGATCCGCGCCTGTTGCCGGATCACCTGATCGGCGGCCTCATTCTCGCCGACCTCGACCAAAGCGGCCGCGACGCGCACGTTCGGGCGGCGTTCGAGCTGCGCCCAATCGGCGGTGACGCGCTCAGGCTGGGCGGCGCGCGTCGTCATCCCCAGCGCCTGCCGCGCGAGCTGCCCGTAGAAAGCCTCGCGATATTGCGCCGCGTTCTTCAGCCGCGGCTCGACGCGATCGGGGCGGCCGCAGCGCATATCGGCGCGCGCCGCCCAATACAGCCCCGCCGCGCGCAGATCGATGTCGCCGGCGCGGGTCGAGACGCCCTCGAAGCCGTTCGCCGCTGCCGCGCAATCGCCGGTGCGCCACGCCGAGAGCGCGGAGGTCCAGCGCGCCTGCACCGCCCAGTCGCCATAGCCGGTCGCGCCGCGATCGCCGAGCCGCCGGGCATCGGCGTCGAGCCCCTGGAGGAAATAGATCCACGCGACGCGCGCGGTCCATTCGGTCTGCGCCTCGGGCGAGAGACCGCTGGTCGAATCGAGCAGCGCCTCGGCCTCGCGCCCCATATCGGCCTTCACATAAGGCTGCATCTGCGCCGCGAGCGTCGCGGCGATCTGGTCGCTGCGCGTCGCCTTGGCGCGGATGCGGTTGGGGGCGCCGTCCTGCCAGATCAGCCGCTGTGCACCGGGAAGCGGAGGCAGATCGGTCGCGCCACGCGCGCGGGCGAGCCGGGTGAGCGCCTCGGCCTGCGGCAATTCGGGCGCCTCGGTGAGCAATTTGACCAGCGCGTCGAGCTCGACGCGCGGCGACCCCTTGGCGGTGTAAAGCTCGGCCAGCGCATAGCTGTGGAGCGGCCCCGGCGCCATTGCGGCGAGCCCGAGCTGCGCATCCTGCCAGCGTTGCTCGCGGATCGCGGCGAACACCGCACGATAGCCGCTGCGCTGTTCGGGGGTGAGTTGCGCCGGGATCGCCGATCGCGCGGCGGAAAGGGTGGCGGTAGCAGAAGCGGAAGCCGCAGCGGACGGCAGGGGATCGGCCGTGGCAATCCCCGTCGCCAGCGCGGCAAAGCCCGCCGCTGCGACGAATTTCGCAATCACGCCTGCAACCCCCCGATCAGCAACTGTAGGTCCCTCCACGCATCGGCCTTCGCGGCCGGGCGTTCCCGCAACAGACGCGGGTGATGGCTGGCCACCACCTCGGTCCTTCTTCCACCTTTATGTTCAACAAGGTGCAAACGCCCACGGGTTTCCGCGACATCCGCCGCCAGCAACGCACGACTCGCCGCATTTCCTAGCGCGAGCAGCCTTTTCGGGGCGACCAGCGCGACATGATGGCGGGTGATTTCGAACAATGCCGCCTCGGCTTCGCGCGGCACGCGGCCGGCGATCGGTCGTGCCGCGGCGACCGCCGCGAGATGCACCTCGGCGCGGGTCAATCCGATCGCCGCGAGCATCCGATCGAACAATCGCGCCAGCTCGCCCGAGAGCAGAGCGTCGCGGTCGTCGCGTTCGGGGCAATCGACCAGGATCATCACATCGGCGACCGCGGGGCCGCTCGCCGGAACGAGCGCGCCGCCCCACGCCGCTTCGGGCGCATCCGATCCGAGCCGCCACGCGAGGAACCCCTCCAGTGTCGGCGGGAGGACGAGCGGCGCGCGTGCGACGGCGACGGCGGGCGCAGCGGGTGCCTCGCCGCGCCGCTCGGGCATGCGCTGCTCCGCGACGCGCGGTTCCGCTTCGGGCTCGGGCGCGGCCAGCCAGTCGAACGGCTCGTCGCTCGCGAGCATGTCGACCCCGGCGGCCTGCCACCATTCCAGCGTGCTCGCCGCTGCCTTGTTCCAGTCGAAAATCTGCTCAGCCCCCATCGCGTCTATTAGGATTGGCGTTGACGCGCGGGTCAATTGCCGTGAGAGCCGTTCGGGGACAAGTCGTTGTCGGATCGCGCCCGGATGGGAACACGGGAGTGTCGGGGGCACGGGAGAATATGATGAGCGAACGCGAATCGATGCCTTATGACGTGGTGATCGTCGGTGCAGGCCCCGCGGGGCTCAGCGCGGCGATCCGGCTGAAGCAACTCGCCGCCGAGAAAGAGGCGGAGATTTCGGTCTGCGTGCTGGAAAAGGGCTCGGAAGTCGGCGCACATATCCTGTCGGGTGCGGTGATCGATCCGCGCAGCCTCGACGAATTGCTCCCGACGTGGCGCGACGACGGCTGCCCGCTGGCCGAGGTGCCGGTGCGCGAGAATCTGCACTGGATCCTGACGCGCGGCCGCAAGTTCGACATGCCGCATTTCCTTACCCCGCCGTTCATGCACAACAAGGGCACCTACACCGGGTCGCTCGGCAATCTGTGCCGCTGGCTGGCCGAGAAGGCGGGCGAGCTGGGCGTGGAGATCTTCCCCGGCTTCGCCGCGGCGGAGATCCTCTATGACGAACAGGGCCGGGTGAAGGGCGTCGCGACCGGCGACATGGGGGTCGCGCGCGACGGCGAGCATAAGCCCGATTACCAGCCGGGGCTCGAGCTCCACGCAAAATATACCTTCTTTTCGGAAGGATGCCGCGGGCATCTGACCAAGCAGCTGATCCGTCAGTTCGATCTCGATGCGGATAGCGATCCGCAGGTCTATGGCCTGGGGATCAAGGAATTGTGGGATATCGATCCCGCGCTGCACGAGCCGGGGCGGGTGATCCACACCCAGGGCTGGCCGCTTTCGGAGACCGACGGGTCGAGCGGCGGCGGCTGGATCTATCACCAGGCGAACGGCCAGCTCAGCATCGGCTTCGTCACCTGGCTCAACTACACCAACCCGCATCTCTCGCCGTTCCAGGAGATGCAGCGCTGGAAGACCCACCCGCAGGTCGCCGCGCTGCTCAAGGGCGGCAAGCGCGTCAGCTATGGCGCGCGCGCGATCAGCGACGGCGGGCTGCAATCG
Organism: Sphingomonas lycopersici; assembly: GCF_026130605.1. Taxonomy (GTDB): domain Bacteria; phylum Pseudomonadota; class Alphaproteobacteria; order Sphingomonadales; family Sphingomonadaceae; genus Sphingomonas; species Sphingomonas lycopersici. The sequence goes on from NZ_JANFAU010000002.1 coordinate 53,020, forward strand.
ATCCCCAAGTTGACCTTCCCCGGTGGCGCGCTGATCGGCGATTGCGCCGGCTTCCTCAACGTGCCGCGGATCAAGGGCACGCATACCGCGATGAAATCCGGGATGATGGCGGCCGAGGCGGCGGTCGAGGCGATCGTCTCGCAACGCGAGCTCGACGAGCTGACCGCCTATCCCGCGGCGTTCGAGCAGAGCTGGGTCAAGAAAGAGCTGTCGATCGTCCGCAACGTCGTCCCGCTGGTCAAGAAATTCGGCGAGTTCATGGGATCGGGGCTTGCCGGCATCACGATGTGGCTCGAATATCTCGGGATCAAGGTGCCGTTCACGATGCACCACCACCCGGACAACGAGACCTTGTGGCGCAAGGATCTCGTCCCGAAGATCGATTATCCCAAGCCCGACGGCGTGCTGACCTTCGACCGGCTCTCCTCGGTGTTCCTGTCGAACACCAATCACGAGGAAGATCAGCCGGTCCATCTGACGCTCAAGGACCCGTCGATCCCGGTCGATTACGATCTGCCGATGTTCGACGAGCCGGCGCAGCGTTATTGCCCGGCGGGCGTTTATGAGATCGTCGGCGAGGAGGAAGGCAATCCGCGCTTCGTGATCAACGCGCAGAATTGCGTCCACTGCAAGACGTGTGACATCAAGGACCCGACCCAGAATATCACCTGGGTCGTGCCAGAGGGTGGCGGTGGCCCGAATTATCCCAACATGTGAGTGGCGTACGGACGACGCCTTTCCCGCTAGGGATGCTCCACCCCGGCGCAGGCCGGGGTCCAGTTGCCACCGGCCCGATGCTGGATCCCGGCCTTCGCCGGGGTGGAAGGAATAACGTGGATCGTAGCCTCCAAACAGTCGCCAGGAATGCGTTGCTCGCCCTGAGTATGGGCATCGCCGCCGCGACACCGGCGCTCGCGGTGTCGCGCACGGCCGAGAGCGGGCTGCTCGCCTATCTCGCGGCGCGCGCCGACGATGCGGACGGCGACGGATCGGAAGCGGTGCGGCGCTATGCCGCCGCGCTGGCCGATACCCCGGGGAATAGCGAGGTGGCGCTCCACGCCTATCGTGAGGCGCTGGTGGTGGGGGACGATCGGCTGCTCGATCGCGCAATCGCCACGCTGGCCGCGCAGGGCGCCGCGCCCCCCGATGCCGCGCTGGTGTCGCTCGGTGCGGCCGCGCGCGCACGCGATCTCGCCGCCGCCAATGCCGCGATCGACCGGCTCGCGGGCGGGCAACTCGTGATTCTCGCCGCGCCGCTGCGCGCCTGGGCGATGCAGGAGCGCGGCGGCGACGCGCTCGACGTGCTCGCGCAGCGCCCGCGCGATTCGGTCGCGCGGCGGCTCGATGAGGAAAGCCGTGCGCTGCTGCTGATCGCGCGCGGTCGATATGACGATGGCGTCGCCGCGCTGCGCGCCGTGCTCGGCAACGACCAGGCCGCGATCGACCTGCGCATCGCGGCGGCGCGGTTGCTGCGCGGCGCAGGGCAGGACGAGCGCGCACGCGCGATGCTCGGCGGCCCGGCATCGCCGCTCGCCGCTTTGTACGACCGGCTGCCGGCGGCGAAGCCCTCGCTCGCGTTCGGCGCGGCGGTGCTGTTCGTGCGGCTGGCGGACGATCTCGCCGCGGGCGATCCGGGGCCGATGTCGATCGCGCTGTCGCGCGCCGCGCTGCGCGCCGAGCCGGGCAACGATCGCGCGCGGCTGCTGCTCGCCGACGCGCTGTCGCGGCTGGACCGCACCGATCGTGCGCTTGCGGTGCTCGACGGGGTCGACAAGGCGGGGGTCTATGCCGCCACCGCCAATGCCGCGCGGATCGCGATCCTCGCCGGGGTGGAGCGCTACGACGACGCGATCGCGATCGCCGCGCCGCTCGCCCAGCCGCAGGACGCGCCCGATGTCGCGCTCGCCACGCTCGGCGACCTGTTGCTCGCCGCCAACCGGCCGAAGGAGGCCGCGCCGGTCTATCGCCGGCTGCTCGATCGCCCCACAGCGACGGTGCGGTGGGAGCCGTGGCTGCAATATGCCGCGTCGCTCGACGGCGGCGGGGACTGGCCGGCGGCGCGCACCGCATTGCTCCGCGCGCAATCGATCGCGCCCGACGAGCCCGCGGTGCTCAACTATCTCGGCTATGGCGATGTGACCCACGGCGGCGACGTGCCCAAGGCGCTGGCGTTGCTCGAACGCGCCAGCGCGCTGCGCCCGACTGATGCGGCGATCACCGATTCGCTCGGCTGGGCGTGGTATCGCACCGGCAATGTCGCCAAGGCTTTGCCGCTGCTCGAACGCGCCGCGCAGGCCTCGCCCGACAATGCCGAGATCGGCGAGCATCTCGGCGATGCCTATTGGGCCGCCGGACGCCGCTACGAAGCGCGCTATGCGTGGCGCGCGGCGCAGGTGGTGGCCGACGCCAAGGACCGGGATCGTCTCGCGACCAAGATCGCCGACGGCCTGTGAACGACGGCACGATTGTCGAGCTGGCGCCAGCCAAGCTCAATCTGGCGCTGCACGTCCGCCGGCGACGTGCGGACGGCTATCACGATCTCGAAACCCTGTTCGCTTTCTGTCGCGACGGCGATGTGATCAGGCTGGCGCCGGCCGTGGCCGATACGTTTGCGATCACCGGGCCGTTCGGCGCGACGCTGGCGGCGGAGGGCGATAATCTCGTCACGCGCGCGCGCGATGCGTTCCGGGCGGCGTTCGGCGTGGCGCCGCCGTGCGCGATCGAGCTGGAGAAGAACCTGCCGATCGCCTCGGGGATCGGCGGCGGTTCGGCCGATGCGGCGGCGACATTGCGCGCGCTCGCGCGGTGGCACGATGTCGCGCCGGACGAGTCGCGGCTGTTCGGGATCGCCGCGCGGCTCGGCGCGGACGTCCCTGCCTGCCTGCTCGGCAAAAGCGCGATCGGCGAGGGGCGCGGCGACGAGCTGCGCGTCGTCGACGGGCTGGCGGGCAGGGGGGTGTTGCTGGTCAACCCCCGCGTCGCGGTGTCGACCGCGCGGGTGTTCGCCGGCTGGGACGGGGTGGATCGCGGCGCGATCACCGGCGATCCGGCGGAGGATCGCAACGACCTCACCGCGCCCGCGGTCGCCGCCGCGCCCGAGATCGCGACGGTGCTCGGCGCGCTGGAGGCACTGGCGAACGCACGACTGGTGCGCATGTCGGGCTCCGGCGCGACCTGTTTCGCCTTGTTCGACGTGCCGGCCGATGCGCGTTCCGCGGCGGCGGCGATCGGCGCGGAACACCCCGGCTGGTGGTGGCTGGCCAGCGAATTGGCGTGATTTTCACGGGTTGAAGGAAATTTTTGTTCCCCTCTTGTTCATGTGGAACAAATCGGATACTAACACGGCGACGCGTTGAATGGTTCACGCGCTTGGTCTAGCGACGAGGGCTCCACAATGGCCGCCAACCTCAAGGTGATCGATAACGGCATGGCAATCGCGAACGCAGACCGTCAGAAGGCGCTCGACGCCGCATTGGCGCAGATCGACCGGGCTTTCGGCAAAGGCTCGGCGATGAAACTCGGCCAGCGCGAGATTCTGAAGGTGGAGACGATCTCCACCGGCAGTCTCGGGCTGGATATCGCGCTCGGCGTCGGCGGGCTGCCGCGCGGGCGCATCGTCGAAATCTACGGGCCGGAAAGCTCGGGCAAGACGACGCTGGCGCTCCACGCGATCGCCGAGGCGCAGAAGGCTGGCGGCACCGCGGCGTTCGTCGACGCGGAACATGCGCTCGATCCGGTCTATGCCAAGAAGCTCGGCGTCAACATCGACGAACTGATCGTGTCGCAGCCCGATACCGGCGAACAGGCGTTGGAGATCGTTGATACGCTGGTACGCTCGAATGCGATCGACGTGCTGATCGTCGACTCGGTCGCCGCGCTGGTGCCGCGCGCCGAAATCGAGGGCGAGATGGGCGACAGCCATGTCGGCCTGCAGGCGCGGCTGATGAGCCAGGCGCTGCGCAAGCTGACCGGTACGATCAGCCGCTCGCGCTGTCTCGTCATCTTCATCAACCAGATCCGCATGAAGATCGGGGTGATGTACGGCTCACCCGAAACGACGACCGGCGGCAATGCGCTCAAATTCTACGCCTCGGTCCGGCTCGACATCCGGCGCACCGGCTCGGTCAAGGATCGCGACGAGGCGATCGGCAACACCGTCCGCGTCAAGGTGGTGAAGAACAAGGTCGCCCCGCCGTTCAAGCAGGTCGAGTTCGACATCATGTTCGGCGAAGGCGTGTCGAAGATGGGCGAAGTGCTCGATCTCGGCGTCAAGGCCGGACTGGTCGAGAAATCGGGCTCGTGGTTCAGCTACGACAGCGTGCGGATCGGGCAGGGACGCGAGAACGCCAAGCAGTTCCTGCGCGACAATCCCGAAATGGCCGAACGGCTCGAGCGCGCGATCCGCTCACGCACCGAGGGGCTGAGCGAGGAATTGATGGTCGGCCAGTCGGATCAGGATGACGTCTGATCGGCACCGATCTGTTCGAGGAATTTAGCTGAGCGGCGTCGCAAGCCGTCGCAACAACCGGGAAGGCCCGCTCCACTGACGGAGCGGGCCTTTCGTGTTTCGGCGCACCGTGTATCGTCGATCGTCAAGCGCTGGGGAGGGGATGGTCGATGACCAATGCGCAGGAATGGCAGGGCAGGGTCGGCAATACCTGGGCCGAGGAATGGCGGCTGACCGACATGAGCTTCGCCGGGCTCGCCGCGCCGCTTGACGCAGCGATCGCCGCCGCGGCACCGTCGAGCGGACGCGCGCTCGATATCGGATGCGGGGCGGGGGTGACGTCACTGGCGCTTGCTGCGGCGCGACCGGGGCTGTCGATCGTCGGGGTCGATCTCTCCGAGCAGCTCGTCGCGGTCGCGCGGGAGCGTGCCAGGGGCATCGCCAATCTCGATTATCGTTCGGCCAACGTGGTCGATTTCGCCGAGGCAACGCACGGCGCGGACCGTTTCGACCTCGCTTTCTCGCGGCACGGGGTGATGTTCTTCGACGATCCCGCAGCGGCGTTCCGCGCGATCGGCAGCGCGATCCGGCCGGGCGGTGCGCTGGTCTTCTCGTGCTTCGCCGCGATCGCGCGCAACCCTTGGGCGGAGGAGATTGCGGTCGCCGCCGGCGCGGCGGCGCCTGCACCGTCGCCGGACGGCGCCTATATCCCGGGACCGTTCGCCTTTTCCGATCCGCACTTTGTCCGCGGGCTACTCGAACAAGCAGGATTTTCCGCGCCGGCCCCGCAACTCGCCGACTATGCCTATCGCGCGGGGGAGGGTGTGGACGCGGTCGAGCGGGCGCTCCATTTCTTCCAGCGCATCGGCCCGGCCGCGCGATTGCTTGCCGCGATCGAGCCGGCGCAGCGCGCGCCGGTGCGCGAACGGCTGCGCGCGTTTCTCGCCGAGCGCGAACGCAACGGGGCGGTGACCTTCCCCGCAGCGGCGTGGATCTGGACCGCACGGGTGGAGGGGTGAGCGGGCCGGGCAGTCTCTGCTGGATTTGAGCGAGCGTCGCTTCTGCGTGTCTGGATACCGGGCATTTTCCACAACCGGCGTCACCCCCGCCTTGAGCCGGGGTCCATCGTGCCGCGAGCTTTACAGCAGGCCCCTCTTGCCCTGCGCCTGCCTCCCGGTGGATCCCGGCTCAAGGCCGGGATGACGAAGGGGGTAGGCGGCGTTCGACCTCCTTGTGTTGAACTCCCCTGTGTCCCCGCGAAGGGCATCCATCAAAGTAAGACTTTGATGGGACCAAGGCGGCGACACGGCCTGGGCTCCCGCCTTCGCGGGAGCACAAGGGAGGCTGAAGTATGACTGAATTACCGTAGGTTACGCGGTGATGTTAGAGGAAGGAGCCCTATCCCGCCCCCTCAGATCGCCCCCGAAAACGTGTCGCATTGCGCCGGATCGCCGCTGTCGAGCCCGCGTTTGAGCCACGCCTGGCGCTGCGCCGAGGTGCCGTGGGTGAAGCTGTCGGGAACGACGCGGCCCTGCGCTTCCTTTTGCAGCGTATCGTCACCGATCGCCTGCGCGGCGGTCATGCCTTCCTCGACGTCGCCCGGATCGAGCCGGTTGCGGTTCTGCGCCGCCCACACCCCGGCAAAGCAATCGGCCTGCAATTCCAGCCGCACCGAAAGATGGTTGCCCTCGGCTTCGCTCGCGCGCGCCTGCTGGCGGCGGACCTGATCGGAGGTGCCGAGCAGATTCTGGATATGATGGCCGAATTCGTGCGCGATCACATAATCCTGCGCGAAATCGCCGGCGGCGTGGAAACGGTCCTGGAGTTCCCGGAAGAAGCTGGTGTCGAGATAGATGCCCTGATCGGTCGGGCAATAGAACGGGCCCATCGCCGATTGCGCCGCGCCGCACCCCGATTGCCCGAGCCCCGAATAGAAGACGAGCTTGGGCTGGGCGAAGCGCTGCCCCGATTGCGCGAAGATCGCCGACCAGGTCTTGTCCGCCGAGCTGAACGCGTTGCACGCCGAGCGACTCGACGCATCGACCGAGCAGGCCGCGGTCGCGCCGCCGCCCGCGCTGTGGCGCCCGGTCTGCACCTGCGGCGCCCCGCCGGTGCTCGTCCCGCCGCCGAGCATCCCGCCGAGATTGCCGAGCCCGCCGAACACCGCGAGCAGCAGGAGCACCACGACGATCCCACCGCAGCCGAAGCGGCTGCCGATCAGCGGCAACAGCCCGAGCAGCATCCCGCCACCGCCGCCGCCGAAATTGCTGCCGCCGAAATTCTCGCCGCGCTGATCTTCGACATTGATGTTCGGATCGAAATCGTCGAGCCGCATCGCGCTGCCCCCCGTTCGGTTGAAGGTCCGTCGCCCAAATGCGCGAATTGAACCCACGGTTGCAAGGGGCGCGCTTGATCGCGCGCGCGGCGACGTGCAGGAACGCGGGCGATGGCCGATGTCGAACCACGCCGCCGCCGCGCCAAGGCGCTGCCCCTGCCCGATACGGTGGCGCTGGTGCTGCAGGGCGGCGGCGCGCTCGGCAGCTATCAGGCAGGAGTGATCGAGGCGCTGTCCGCCGCGGCGATCGAGCCCGATTGGGTGGCGGGGATCTCGATCGGCGCGGTCAATGCCGCGATCATCGCCGGCAACCCGCCCGAGCGGCGGGTGGAGCGGCTGCGGCGATTCTGGGATCAGGCGACGAGCTGGCTGCCGAGCTTCCCGATCCTGCCCGACGATATGGTGCGCGAATTCGTCCACGAATGGTCCGCCGGGTTCGTCGCGATGGCCGGGGTGCCGGGGTTCTTCGGCCCGCGCTTCATCCCCCCGTTCATGGCGGTGCCCGGCACGCCCGAGGCACTGAGCTTCTATGATTCGCGGCCGTTGCAGCAGACGCTCGACGAACTGGTCGACTGGGAACTGCTCAACCGCGGCCCGGTTCGGCTGTCGGTCGGCGCAGTCGACCTGGAAAGCGGCAATTTCCGCTATTTCGATACCAGGGAGGAGTGGATCGACGCGCGGCACATCATGGCCTCGGGCGCGTTGCCGCCCGGGCTGCCGCCGGTCGAGATCGACGGCAATCTCTATTGGGACGGCGGGCTGGTTTCCAACACTCCGCTCCAGCATGTGCTCGACAATCAGCGCGAGGCGATGATCGTCTTCCAGGTCGATCTGTTCTCCGCCGCGGACAAGCGCCCGCGCACGATCATGGACGTGCTCGCGCGCGCCAAGGAGATCACTTTCTCCAGCCGCACCCGCCAGATCACCGATCAGCTGCTGCGTCAGCGCAAGGAACGCGAGCTGGTGCGCAAGGTGCTCGCCAAGCTCCCCGCGGACCTGCACGACGACGCGGAGGTCAAGGCGCTGACGAAGGTCGCGACGGAACAGCCGGTCAGCCTCGTCCACCTGATCTATCGCGCCAATGCCTGGGAGGGCGGCGCGCGCGATTTCGAATTTTCGACCCGCACGATGCGCGAACATTGGGCCGCCGGCCAGGCGGCGGTGGAGGCGACGATGGCCAATGCCGAGCTGGTCGCCGAAAACATCCTCACCGGCCGCACCGCGGCCTTCGACATGACGCGATAGGAGCAAATGATGTTTCTGAAGGGCAAGAGCGCGGTCATCACCGGATCGACCTCGGGCATCGGCCTGTCGATTGCCAAGGCGTTCGCCGCCGAGGGCGCCGCGGTGGTGATCAACGGCTTCGGCGATGCGGCGGCGATCGAGCAGGAGCGTGCCGGGCTCGCTGCGCTGAGCGGTGCGCAGGCGCTGTACGACGCGGCGGACATGACCAAGCCCGATCAGATCGCGGCGATGATCGTCCGCGCACACGATACGCTCGGCGGGCCGGATATCATCGTCAACAATGCCGGCATCCAATATGTTGCGCCGGTCGATCAGTTCCCGACCGAGAAATGGGACGCGATCATCGCGATCAACCTGACCAGCGCGTTCCACATGATGCACGCCGCGGTGCCCTATATGCGCGAGAAGAAATGGGGCCGGATCATCTCCACCGCCTCGGCGCATAGCCTCGTCGCCAGCCCCAACAAATCGGCCTATGTCGCGGCCAAGCATGGCATCGCCGGGCTGACCAAGACGGTGGCGCTGGAAACCGCGACCGCCGGGATCACGGTCAATTGCATCTCGCCGGGCTATGTCTGGACCCCGCTGGTCGAAAACCAGATCCCCGATACGATGAAGGCGCGCAATATGACGCGCGAGCAGGTGGTCAACGACGTGCTGCTCGATGCCCAGCCGACCAAGCAGTTCGTCACCCCCGAGCAGGTCGCGGCGCTGGCGGTGTTCCTGTGCCGCGACGAGGCGTCGCAGATCACCGGCGCGAATCTGTCGGTCGACGGCGGCTGGACCGCGGCGTAAGCATGCGGGTGGATGTGCGCCTGAACTTAAGAGGGGCCGAATGGCGATATTGATCGCGCTTGCCGCACTGGTGGCGTGTCAGGCCGGGGCGGCGGAGGTCGTGCCGGTCGAGGACGGCGCGAAGAATCTCAACGCCACCCCCGAATGCCGCACGGCCGAAGTGGCGTGGCGCCGCGCCGCCACCGCCGCCGATCGCGAGCGGCTGCGCAACTGGCGGGTGTCGTGGCTCGCGGCGCTCGACGAGGCCAAGGCCGGCGGCGGGGCGAGCGAGATCGCCGCCGATGCCGATCTGTTCGATCCCGATCGGTCGCTCGACAATCCCTTGCCGCCGGTCGGCACATATCGCTGCCGGATCGTCAAGCTCGGTGCGGCGCATCAAGTGAACCGCGATTATGTCGCCCTGCCGCCCGCCAAATGCAGCGTCGGGCAGGACAGCGGCGAAACCTGGTTCGCGATCGACGACGGGACGCAACGCCCGATCGGCCGGCTGTTTCCGGGGCCGCCGGGGCGGGGGGTCTTCCTCGGCACGCTCGAGCTGGGCGATGAGCGGCTGCCGCTTACCTATGGCGTCGACGATCAGCGCAACATCATCGCTTATGTCGATCGCGTCGGCGAGAAGCGCTGGCGGCTGCTGATCCCGGCCCCGCATTTCGACGCAAAGGCGGAACTGATCGAGATCACGCCGGGCGGGTGAGCCTGGCCTTGCCGCCTTCTTCCACCCCTCCCTGGTGAAGGGAGGGGCTGGGGGTGGGTAGGTATGAGGCGCGCGATCCGGTGCCCCTCGAGCCAACCCACCCCCGACCCCTACCTTGTTCAAGGGAGGGGAGAAGCAAGCGGGTGGGGAGCAAAGTAAAGCCGGGCTACTGCCCGAAGCCCGCCGCGCTGGCCTGCGCGATTGCCTCGCGCGCGGCGGCGATCAGCGCGCTCGCCTTGGCCTCGCATTCGCGCTGCTCATAGACCGGGTCCGAATCGGCGACGATCCCGGCGCCTGCCTGCATATGGATCGTCCCGTCCTTCACCACCGCGGTGCGCAGCACGATGCACGAATCCATCGAGCCGTCGGGGGAGAAATAGCCGACGCCGCCGGCATAGGCGCCGCGGCGCTCGGGCTCGAGCTCGGCGATGATCTGGCACGCGCGGACCTTGGGCGCGCCGCTCACCGTCCCCGCCGGGAAGCCCGCGAGCAACGCGTCGATCGCGTCATGCGCCGGATCGAGCCGGCCGACGACGTTCGACACGATGTGCATCACATGGCTGTAGAATTCGACCATATAGCTGTCAGTCACCGTCACGCTGCCGGCGGCGGCGACGCGGCCGACGTCGTTGCGGCCGAGATCGAGCAGCATCAGATGCTCGGCGCGCTCCTTGGGGTCGGCGAGCAGGCTGGCGCGGTTCGTCTCGTCCTCGCTCGCGGTGCGGCCGCGCGGACGGGTGCCCGCGATCGGGCGGATCGTCACCTCGCCGTCGCGCGCGCGGACGAGGATCTCGGGGCTTGAGCCGATCAGCGCGAACCCCGGCAGATCGAGGTGATAGAGGAAGGGCGAGGGGTTGATCCGCCTGAGCGCGCGATAGAGCTCGAACGGCGGCAGCGCGAACGGCGCGGTGAAGCGCTGCGCGAGCACCACCTGAAAGATGTCGCCCGCAGTGATATAATCCTTCGCCCGCGCGACCATCTCGCCGTAGCGACCCGCCGGCAGCACCGGGTTGAGCGCGATCTCGGCGGGATCGCCGGTGACGCGCGGCGGCAGCGCGGCGGAAGCGAGGCGGGCCTCGACCGCATCGAGCCGTTCGTCGGCCTCGGCAACGATCGCCGTGGCATCGCGCGTCGCATCGGGCCATGCCGGGGCGACGAGGAACAAGGCATCGGCGAGCCGGTCGAACACCAGGATCACCGTCGGCCGCACGAACATCATGTCGGGCAAGCCGAGCGGGTCGGCGGCGGGAATCGCGAGATTTTCCGCGAGCGCCATCGTCTCATAGCCGAAATAGCCGACGAGACAGGCGAGCGCCGCGGGCAATGCCGCCGGCACCTCGGCGTGGCATTCGGCGACCAGCTTGCGCAGCGCGGCGAGCGTCGGCTCGGGGCAGGGGACGAAGGCGTCGCGATCGGTCAGCCAGCGCGGGTTGATCGCCGCGTCGTTTCCCTGAGCGCGGAACACCAGATCTGGGGCGAGCCCGATCAGGCTGTGGCGCCCGCGCACCGATCCGCCCTCGACCGATTCGAGCAGGAAATCGCCGCGTCCCGGCTCGATCAGCTTGAGCGCGGCGGCGACCGGGGTCTCGGTATCGGCGATCCGCCGGCGCCAGACGAGCGCGGGCTTCCCCGCGGCGAGCGTGGCGACGGCGGGGTTGCTGGGCGCCACGTTATTGATTGGACGCGTCCTTGCCCGAAAGGTCGGCCTTGATCCGCGCGAGTTCGGCGGCGTTGCGGGTCACCTTCACCTCGGCCTTGACCGCATTGGTGAACTGCTCGGCATATTCGCGCCCGACCAGCCGGCCGAGATCGCGGCGCGTCGAGGCGAGCAGCGGCGGCATGCTGGCGGCATCGCCGGCGACGATCGTGTCGAGCTTGACGATCAGCCAGCCCGCGCCGCCCGGCGCCTCGAGCATCCGCGCGCCGCCGCCGGGCAGGCTGAACAGCATCGCGAGCGCCGGATCGACCCCGCGCGGGTTGCTGGCGAGCTGGCCGCGTACCGCGCCGATCGGCTGGATCTTGGCGCCCTTCGCCCCGGCCTCGTTGAGCGCCTGGGCGAGCGGGGTGCCCTTCTGCACCTTGGCAAGCGCGGCGGCGGCGGCGGCGCGGGCCGCCTTGCGCGCGCGATCGGCCTGGACGTCCTTCACCACCGCCTCGCGCACCTGCGCCAGCGGGCGCGGCGCGGCGTGGACGATGCGATCGAGCGCGACCAACGCGAAGCTGCCGTCGGGGGCGGTCTGCACCATTACCGGCGCGTCGCCTTCCTCGGCCGCGAACGCCGCCTTGATGATCTCGGCCAGCGCCGGATCGGGCTTGGACGCGGGATCGTCGGGGTTGAGCCCGGTCGCGGTCAGCGCCGGGGTCGATTGCGCGGTGAGCTTGTTGTCGCCGACCAGCTCGGCGAAATTGGCATTGTTCGCGATCGCATCGTCGAGCTTGTCGTGGACAGCGCCCAGCGCCGCGACGGTCTTCTGCTGGGTCAGCGCCTTGGCGATCTCCTCACGCGCCTCGGCGAGCGACTTGGCCGCGACCTGCTCGACCGCGTCGACGCGCGCGACGACGAAGCCGACCGCGCCCTTCGCCGGGCCGACGGTCGCGCCCTTCGCCGCGCCGAACACCGCATCGGCGGCGGCGGGGGAGGTCTGCGCGGCGTAAGCGCTCTTTTCCACGGTGTTGATCGTGCGCGGTTCGAGCCCGGCGGCGCGCGCCGCATCGGCGATCGGCGCGCCGCCCTTCACCTTGGCGGCGAGCGCCTCGGCCGCCTTCTGGTCGAGCACGACGACCTGGGTGATCGTGCGCTTTTCCTTCGCCGCATATTTCGCGCGGTCCTTGTTATACGCCGCCGCGATTTCCGCCTCGCTCGGCTGGATCTGCGCCTTGAGCGAATCCGGGGTGACGCGGGCGTAGCGGATCACGCGGCGCTCCGGCACGGTGTAGCGCGCGGCGTTGTTCTTGTAGAACGCCTGCAACTCGGCATCGGTCGGCGCCGGGCCGGTCGGCATCGCCGCCGCCGGCAGCAGCGCGATCTGCCCCGAACGGCGTTCGAGCAGCAGCGAGGCATAAGGCAGCGAGAAGGACGCCGGCATCTGCGCCGCGCCGATCGTCGGGGCGAGCAGGAAGCGCGCCATCGCCTGTTGCGCGATCTCGCCCTGCACCTGCGCGTCGGTCATTCGGCGCTGCTGGAGCACGCGCTCGTAGATCTTCTGGTCGAACTTGCCGCTCGGCCCCTGCAGCGCGGGAATGCCCTGCAGCTCGCTGCCGACCAGCGCGCGGCTCACCGCCATGCCCTGATCCTGCCCGAACTGCTCGAGCGCGATCCCGGTAAGCAGCTGATCGAGCACGCCTTCCACCCCGCCGCCGGCGACGAAGGCGGGCATGTCGACGGTCGGATTTTCCTGGCGAAGCTGGTTGAGCTGATCGCCGACGCGCTGCTTGAGCTGGGCTTCACCGATCGCGACCCGCCCGACGCGCGCGACGGTGGTCTTGGTCATCCCGCCGGAGCCGGAGGCGAGCCCGGTAACGTCACCCGCGGCAAATGCGATCGCGATCACGCCGAGCGTGAGGAAGGTGATGACCAGACCGGCCTTTGAATTGATGATCCGCCGGAAAAAGCCGAGCATGCGCGTTGAAATCCGTAAAGTTGCGGTTGGAGGCTTTAGGGGGGGCGAACGGTGGCATCAAGGCCGCACCGGGTTGACGAACGGTTTGCGTCGCGATTGACCCCGACGGTGGCATCGCGCGCCCGGCATCGCTATCGCCCGTCCGAACACGATCGAAGGGAGCATCATGCGTCGTAAGCTGGTTGCCGGAAACTGGAAAATGAACGGGTCGCTCGCCGGCCTTGCCGAGCTCGATGGGATCGGCGCGGCGCTCGATCCGCGGATCGATGTCGCGATCGCGGTGCCCGCGACGCTGATCGCCCCGGCTGCAGCGCGCGCGGCTTTCCCGATCGGGGCCGAGGATGTTCACAGCGCCGACAGCGGCGCGCATACCGGCTGCATCTCGGCGGCGATGGCGAAGGAGGCGGGCGCGGCCTTCTCGATCGTCGGCCATTCCGAGCGGCGGCAGGGCCAGTGCGAGAGCGACGCCGATGTGAAGGCCAAGGCCGAAGCGCTCAGGCGCCACGGCATGAACGCGATCCTCTGCGTCGGTGAAACGCTCGACGAGCGCGAGGCCGGGCGTGCGGTCGCGGTGGTCACCGCGCAGGTACGTGCCTCGCTCCCCGAGGGCGCGGCGGGTGACTGGCTCGCGATCGCCTATGAACCGATCTGGGCGATCGGCACCGGCCGCACCGCCACCGTCGAGGATGTCGAGGCGATGCACGGCGCGATCCGCGCGACGCTGGTCGAACTGCTCGGGGCCGAGCCGGGCGCGGCGGTGCGATTGCTCTATGGCGGGTCGGTGACCGCGGACAATGCCGCGGCGCTGCTCCACGCGCGCGACGTCGACGGCGCGCTGGTCGGCGGGGCAAGCCTCACCGCGGCGAAGTTCGCGCCGATCATCGCGGCGGGGGCGTAATCGGCCGCGCGCCGGGGTGGGGCGGCGCCACCTTGTGTCCCCGCCTTGGGCCCCAGTCTGGGCTCCCGCCTTCGCGGGCGCACATAGGGTGGGCACTACCGGTGGCTGATCTCGATCTCGACCGTCACCGGATCGCCCAGCGACACCCCGGTTTCCGCGCGCACCGCATCCTTGAGCGGCACCAGATAGCTCCCGTCGCGCGGAAACAGCGAGGTGGTGAAGCTGGCGCCGCCGATCGCCACCGTCACCGGCACGACGCCCCAGCCATAGCTCGCGACGCGCGCCGCCGCCTTGATCGCGGCGGCATGTTCGCGCGGGACGGGGGCGAAGAAGAACGGCGCCGGCCCGCGCCAGTGGATCACTTCGCTGTCAAAGGTGATCGCGAGCAGCGGGCCGTCGCTCATGAATAGCGCGCCTTGAGCACCTCCCACGCCGCGCGCAGCCCCAGCGCGTCGCCGCCCTTGGGCCGCCCCGCCTTGGCCGCCGGGCGCCACGCGAAGGTATCGACATGCGCCCAGGCGATATTGTCGGGGACGAAACGGCGCAGGAACAGAGCGGCGGTGACCGCCCCGGCAAACCCGCCCTCGGGCGAATTGACCATATCGGCGACGTCGGATTTGAGCATCTCGTCATAGCCGTCCCACAAGGGCATCCGCCACAAGGGGTCGCGGACGCGGACCGACGCGTCGAGCAATTCGGCCGCCAGCGCATCGTCATTGGCGAACAGCGGCGGCAGATCCGGCCCCAAGGCGACCCGCGCCGCGCCGGTCAGCGTCGCGAAATCGAGGATCAGCGCGGGCTCCGCCTCGACCGCCTTGGCCAGCGCATCGCCGAGGATCAGCCGGCCCTCGGCATCGGTGTTGGTATTCTCGACCGTCAGCCCCTTGCGCGTCCTGAGCACGTCGCCGGGGCGGAAGGCGTTGCCCGAAACCGCATTCTCCACCGCCGGGATCAGCAAATGGAGCCGCACCTTGAGCCGCGCGGCCATCACCAGCCCGGCGAGCGCCAGCATATGCGCCGCGCCGCCCATATCCTTCTTCATCAGCCGCATGCCCGCGGCGGGCTTGATATCGAGCCCGCCCGAATCGAAGCACACGCCCTTGCCGACCAACGCGATGCGCGGATGCGCCGCATCGCCCCATTCGAGCTCGATCAGCCGCGGCGCGTTTTCCTTCGCCGCCGCGCGCCCGACCGCGTGGATCATCGGATAGCCGGTCGCCAGCGCATCGCCGCGCGTCACGTTGAGCGTCGCATTGTGCTTCTTGGCCAGCGCCTCGGCCGCCGCCTCCAGCTCCGCCGGGCCGAGATCGCCCGCGCCAGTATTGACCAGATCGCGCACCAGCGCGGTCGCCTCAGCGACGCGCAGCGCCTCCTCGATCCGTGCCGGCTCGCCCGACAGCAGCACGCGCGGCTCGGCCGGATCGGCGCGATAGCGGTCGAAGCGATATTGCCCGAGCAGCCAGCCGAGCATCGCCGCCCCGGGCTCGCCCGATGCGAGCCGATAGGTTCCCTCGGGCAGCGATGTGCCGAGCGAGGCGATTCGCCACGGCGATTCTTCGGGCTCGTTGCACACCAGCAGGTACGACCAGTCCTCCGCCGCCTCGCCGGGGAGCACCGCGCGCTCGCCGGCCTTGCCCGCCACCCGGTTCGCCGCGACCGCGCTGCGCACGCGCGGCGGCTGGCCGGCGAGCCAGTCGGCGAAGGCATCGGGGTGGACGATATGGAGCGCGCGCGCCGGCTGGCCGCGGTCGGGCTGAAGCATCGGTGAAAAGTCCGTCATGGGGCCACCAAAGCAGGACTTGTCCGCCCGCGCAACGCAGGCGGTTTGCAACTGGGGAGCGGGGCTCTACATCGTGCGCATGACCACGCACACCACCCGCATGCTGATCCTCGGTTCCGGCCCGGCCGGGCTCTCCGCCGCCATTTACGGCGCACGCGCCGGGATGCAGCCGATCGTCGTCCAGGGCATCCAGCCCGGCGGCCAGCTCACCACCACCACCGATGTGGAAAATTACCCCGGCTTCGCGGACGTGATCCAGGGGCCGTGGCTGATGGAGCAGATGCAGAAGCAGGCCGAGCATGTCGGCACGCGGCTGATGTGGGATACGATCGTCGAGGTCGATCTGACCAAGCGCCCGTTCCGGCTGATCGGCGACGGCGGCGATGTCTATGAGGGCGAGGTGCTGGTGATCGCCACCGGGGCGCAGGCCAAATGGCTCGGGATCGACAGCGAGGAAGCGATGAAGGGCAAGGGCGTCAGCGCCTGCGCGACCTGCGACGGCTTCTTCTATCGCGGCAAGAAGGTCGCGGTGATCGGCGGCGGCAATACCGCGGTCGAGGAGGCGCTGTACCTCACCAACCATTCCGACGACGTGACGCTGATCCACCGCCGCGATTCGCTGCGCGCCGAGAAGATCCTGCAGGAGCGGCTGTTCGCGCACCCCAACATCACGGTGCTGTGGAACAAGGAAGTCGCCGAATTCGTCGACGGCGGCGGCACCGCCGGGCTCGTCGCGCTCGATCTCAAGGATACCGCGACCGGCGAGGTTTCGCGGCTCGACGTGCAGGGCGGGTTCGTCGCGATCGGGCATCATCCGGCGACCGAATTGTTCCGCGGCCATCTCGCGCTCGATGACGACGGCTATATCGCGGTCCAGCCGGGGTCGACCCGCACCAGCGTCGCCGGTGTGTTCGCGTGCGGTGACGTGATGGACAAAATCTATCGTCAGGCGGTGACCGCGGCCGGCACCGGCTGCATGGCCGCGCTTGACGCGGAGCGTTTCCTGGCTGAGGCTGATTTCGAGAAATTGGCAGAAGCTGCTGAATAAGCACACGATTACCGGGGGGATCATGAAAGTCAGATTTGCACTCGCCGCGTCCGCGGCAATGATGTTGTTCGCCACGCCGGCGCTGGCGGCGGACAAGAAGGGCGACGCCGAAGCGGCGGAGAAGAGCGGCGATCCCGCGATCCCGCCGCCGGTCGTTTCGGTGACGCATCACACGGGGACGTTCGGCGGGGTGAAGATCGCCTATAAGGCGACCGCGGGCGAAACCTATCTCAAGGACAAGGACGGCAAGCCACTCGCGGCGATCACCTCCTACAGCTATGTCAAGGAAGGCGCGGTCGATCCCAACCGGCCGGTGACCTTCCTGTGGAACGGCGGACCCGGATCGGGCTCGCTATGGCTGCAGATGGGGGCGTTCGGGCCCAAGCGCGTGGTGGTGCCGAGCGACGCCAAGGATGACGGCGCGCCGCCCTATCGCATGATCGACAATGCCGCGTCGCTGCTCGACGTCACCGATCTGGTGTTCATCGATCCTGTCGGCACCGGGTTCAGCCACGCGCTCGGCAAGACCGATCCCAAGGATTATTGGGGCGTCACCAAGGACGCCAAGTCGATGGCGGCGTTCATCCGGCTGTGGCTCGATGCCAACGGGCGTTGGAACGCGCCCAAATATATCGGCGGCGAAAGCTATGGCACCACGCGCTCGGCGGCGGTGATCAACGAGCTCGAGGGCAGCTACACCGATGTCGCGGTCAACGGCATCATCCTGATCTCCTCGATCCTGGATTTCAGCCAGGCGGCGGATTCCCCCGGCAACGAGCTGGGGTATGTCACCAATCTGCCGTCGATGGCGGCGACCGCCTGGTTCCACAACAAGGTGCAGGACAAGCCCGCGACCGTCGAGCAATTCGTCGCCGAGGCGAAGGCGTTCGCGATCGGACCCTATGCCTCGGCGCTGCTCAAGGGCAATGCGCTGAGCGCCGCCGAGCGCGCGCAGATCCTGCCGCAATTGTCGCGCTTTACGGGCGTGTCGCAAACCTATCTCGAACATGCCGACCTCCGGCTGTCGCCGGGTCGCTTCTACAAGGAACTGCTGCGCGATCGCGGGCTGACGATCGGGCGGCTCGACACGCGCTATACCGGCAAGGATTACGACAATGCCGGGGAGGAGCCCGATAACGATCCGAGCTTCTACGGGATCGACGGCGCCTATACCGCGGCGATGAACCATTGGGTGCGCGAAGGGCTGAAATATTCCCCTGAGCGGGTCTACATCTCGATCGGCGGGGTGCGCGACTGGGATTGGAACATCGGCGGGCCGCGCGGCGGGGAGGGCTATCTCAACGTCGCGCCCTATATCGGCCGGGCGCTGCGCGAGAATAGCGGGCTCAGGGTGTTCGCCGGGCAGGGCTATTATGATTTCGCGACGCCGTTCTTCGGCGCCGAATATTCGCTTACCCGCACCGGGATGCCGACCGACGGACGCATCCAATGGCATTATTATAACGCCGGGCACATGATGTATGTGCGCGATGAGGATTTGCAGAAGCTTTCCAACGATATCCGCGCGTTTATTCGCGCGCGGTAACAAGATCGCGGATCGCCGCCGCCAGCGCGGCGGCGTCCGCCGGCCGCGCGAAGCTGTGCGATGCGGTGCGGACGGTGAGCGTGCGCGGCGCGATCCCGGCGCGGCGCGCGGCATCGGCATAAGCGATCGCGGTTGCATCCTGTTCGGCGAGGATGATGCGCGCATCGGTGCCCCAGGCGGCGATCGCCGCGAGCGCGCCGGCGGTGAACGGATCATTCTGCGGACCGTTCTGCGAAATACGCCGTAACCCGCGGATAAGCTTGCCGATCGATACGCCGCCGGTGAGCAGTCGCCGCCACGTCGCCGGGTCGCGTAGCCGCGCGGCATAATGCGCGCGGATCGCCGGGGCGGGGGGCAGGTCGTCGCGCGGCTCGACCACCCAGGGATTGGCGAGCAGCACGCGATCGATCCCCGCGTCGCGCCCGTGATGCGCGAGCAACGTCGCGGTATCGCAATTGCCGAACGCGACCAGCGCGGCGACCTGCGGCGCCTCGCGCCGGAATGCCCCGCAGGCGGCGAGCAGATCGGCGCGCGCCGCGCGAAACCCGCGATTGGCACCCCCCGAATCCCCGACGCCGCGCCGGTCGTAGCGGAATACCGGCGTTCCTTCCGCCGCCAGCGTCGCGGCGAGCATCGCCATCCCGCGATGCGCCCCGCTGCGCAATTCGTTCCCGCCCGAGACGATCAACAGCCCGGTCGTGCCGTCCGCCTCGTCGAGCGAGCCGAGCAATTGATCCTCCTCGCACGGAAAGGCGATCAGCCGGCGCATATCGCGATCCAGTTGGCGAGATCGGTGGCGATCACTTCCTGCAGCGCCGGGTCGACCGCAGGCTCGCTCGCGCGCCACAGGCTGCGGCCCGAAAGCAGGACGTCCGCCGGTCGCGGATCGCCCTCCAGCCGTGCGACCTTCACCCGCGCGCCGGTCAGCGGCTCGGCGGCGGCGAGTTGGTCGAGCAGCGCGGGCGACAGCAAATTGCCGGCATAATCCGCATCCCCGCCGAGCTTGCGGAGGCGATCCAGTTCGCGGCGCTGATCCGTGCCGCTCAACGGCGCGAGGTGCCAGCGCCCGGCGAGCCGCGCGTCATTGTCGACCAGTGCGCCGCCGCGCCAGCTCATCGCGAACGCCGGCGTACCGAGGCTCGCCGCGGCATCGGCGAAGGCGTCGCGCCAGTCGGCCAGTGTCGCGTCGCGGGTTTCGATCAGGCTTTCGCCGGTGCCGGGCAGATCGGGCAGCGCCCCGCCGATCCCGCGCTCGGCGAGCCGGCGCAGCACGTCGATCGCCGCGGCGCGGGTGCGGTTGGCCTCTTCGAACAGCGGCAGCGCGACGACGACGACCGCGCCGTGCATCGGGCCGAGGCGCAGCATCGCCTCGCGCCCGCCGCGCCAGGTGTAATGATCGATGCGGGGGGCGCTCAGGCCCGGACCTTGCCCGCCGCGAAGCGGGTCAGCGCGCCGAAGGTTTCGAGCATGTCGCCGTCGACGTCATCGTCGTCGATCGTGATGCCGAGCCGGTCTTCGAGCTCGGTCAACACTCCGGCGACGGCCATCGAATCGAGCTCGGGCAGCGCGCCGAACAGCGGCGTATCGGCGGTGAATGCCGCGACCTGCGCCTCGGGCAGCCCCAGCGCGTCGCGCAACACGCCGCGCACCGTCTGCTCGATATCGTCGTGGCCTTCCCGCTTCATGCGTGATCCCTTCCCCGCTGGGGAGGCGCGTTAAGGCCCAAAGGCGCACAGGGCAATGCCGCGATCGCGAGCCGATCGATGTTCGCCGCGGCACCCCTGCACAATCCCGTCACCCCGGCCTTGAGCCGGGGTCCATCGGGAGGCAGACGCCGAGCAAGAGGCTCCAGCCGAAGAGCGTGCGGCACAATGGACCCCGGCTCAAGGCCGGGGTGACGGTGGGAATAGGGCATCGCTCTCGAAATTGCCGAACGACGCCGCCTTGGGCTTCCCGCCGTCCGGCACGGCATGGCATGAGCGTTGGGGGATGAAATCTCCACCGGCTTCGGTCATGGAGGGCCGATGGTGCCGCTCGATCCCGTCCCGCAGCCGATCGATCACGTCCTCGCCGGCGCGCCCGATGCGCCAGCGCTGATCGAGCGCGGGGAAACGCTCTCCTATCGCGACCTTGAGCAAGCGGTCGCGCGGCTGGCCGGCTGGCTCGCCGGATTCGGCTTCGCCCCGGGCGATCGCGTCGCGAGCTGGCTGCCCAAGACCCGCGCCGCGTGCCTGATGCCGCTCGCCGCGCCGCGCGTGGGGCTGGTGCATGTGCCGATCAACCCGTTGCTCAAGCGCGCGCAGGTCGCGCATATCATGAGCGACAGCGGCGCACGGCTGCTGCTGACCCAGCCGGCGCGCGCCGCGACGCTTGCATCCGAAGACCTGCCTGCGGGGGTCGTTCTCGCCGAGGCCGCCGGGGAAGGCGATGCGCTGCCGCGTTCTGCTGCCGATCCGCAGGCGCTGGCGGCGATCCTCTATACCTCGGGGTCGACCGGGCGCCCCAAGGGGGTGATGCTGAGCCACGCCAACCTCTGGCTCGGTGCGAACTCCGTCGCACATTATCTTGAGATCGCCCCGGAAGATCGCGTTCTCGGGGTGCTGCCGCTGAGCTTCGATTATGGCCAGAGCCAGCTTCTCTCGACCTGGGCGGCGGGGGCGGCGGTGGCGCCGCTCGATTATCTCACCGCGCGCGACGTGGTGAAGGCGGTCGAGCGCGTCGACGCGAGCACGCTCGCCGGGGTGCCGCCCTTGTGGGTGCAGTTGCTCGAGGCCGACTGGCCGGCCGAGACCGCGGCGCGGCTTCGGCGGCTGACCAATTCGGGCGGCGCGCTGACGATGCGGCTCGTCGCCGGGCTGCGTGCGATATTTCCCAACGCGCGGCTCTATCCGATGTACGGGCTGACCGAGGCATTTCGCTCGACCTTCCTCGATCCGGCGCTGGTCGATCGTCATCCCGAATCGATCGGGCGCGCGATCCCGCATGCCGAGGTGCTGGTGGTCCGCCCCGACGGCACGCGCGCCGCGCCTGGCGAACCGGGCGAACTGGTTCACGCCGGGCCGCTCGTCGCGCAGGGCTATTGGCGCGATGCCGAGCGCACCGCGCAGCGCTTTCGCCCTGCGCCGGTTTTCTCGCGCTACGGCGGGACGGCGGTGTGGTCGGGGGACAATGCGGTGGCGGATGCCGAGGGGCTGCTCCGCTTCGTCGGGCGCGACGACGAGATGATCAAGAGCGCGGGCAACCGCATCAGCCCCGCCGAGCTGGAGGAAGCCGCGGTCGCGGGGGGCGAGGCGGCGGAAGCGGTCGCGGTCGGCATTCCCGATGCGCGGCTCGGGCAGGCGATCGTGCTGGTGCTGCGCGGCGACGCGACGGCGGAGCCCGCACTGCGCGATCGGCTCAAGCGCGATCTGCCCAATTTCATGCAACCGGCGCGGATCGAGTGGCGCGACGATCTGCCGCGCAATCCCAACGGCAAGCTCGATCGCGCCCGGATCCGCGCGGAGGTGACGTCATGAAGCCGATGGGGCCGATCCCGCCCGAATTCGCCGGGCAGCAGGGGATGCTGACGATCGGCGGCCGCGCCGCGGACGATCTGGTGGCCGAGGCCGGGTCGCCCTGCTTCGTCTACGATCCCGCGATCGTCGCCGCGCGGGTGGCGCGGTTTCGTGCCGCGCTGCCGGGCGTCGACCTGCATTATGCGATGAAGGCCAATCCTTTCCCGCCGTTGCTCGCCGCGATCGCGCCGCTGGTCGACGGGATCGACGTCGCCTCCGCCGGGGAACTCGCGCTGGCGCTCACCGCCAAGGCCGCCGCGAGCATCAGCTTCGCCGGTCCCGGCAAGCGCGACGCCGAGCTGGAGGCGGCGATCGCCGCCGGGGCGACGCTCAACGTCGAATCCGCCAATGAGGCACGGCGCGCGCTGGCGATCGGCGATCGGCTCGGGCGCACGCCGCGGCTCGCGGTGCGGGTCAATCCCGATCTCGAGCTCAAGGGCTCGGGGATGAAGATGGGCGGGCGACCGTCGCCGTTCGGTATCGATGCCGAACAAGCGGCCGAGGTGGTGCGGCTGATCGTCGCGGGCGGGGCGGACTGGCGCGGTTTCCATATCTTCGCCGGATCGCAGGCGCTCGATGTCGCCGCGATCATCGAGACGCAGGCGGCAACGCTCGCGCTCGCCGCGCGGCTGGCCGAGGAAGCGGGCGCGACGCCGCCGCTGGTCAATCTCGGCGGCGGGTTCGGCGTGTCCTATTTCGCGGGCGATGTCGCGCTGGACGTCGAGCGGATCGGCGCGGCGTTGGCCGAAGCGCTGGCGACGCGCGCCGCGATCCTCGCCGATGCGCGTTTCGCGATCGAGCTCGGGCGCTGGCTCGTCGCCGAGGCGGGGGTCTATCTGACGCGGTTGGTCGATCGCAAGGAGAGCCGCGGCGAGACCTTCCTCGTCGTCGACGGCGGGCTGCATCACCAGCTCGCCGCCAGCGGCAATTTCGGCACGGTGGTGCGGCGCAACTATCCGCTCGCGGTGGCGGGGCGCATGGGCGAAGCGGCGAGCGAGGAGGTATCGGTGGTCGGCTGCCTGTGCACCCCGCTCGATCGGCTCGGCGACCGGGTCGCGCTGCCCCCCGCAGCGCCGGGTGACGTCATCGCGATCTTCCTCGCCGGGGCCTATGGCGTCACCGCCAGCCCGGCGGCGTTCCTCGGCCATCCGCCCGCCGCGGAACTTATGGTTGGCCTTTCTTAAACGCTATCTTCACCTCTTAACCGCATAGCGCAAAAGGCAAAGTGCATCGGATCGGGGGGTAGGGGTTCCGCCCGGCCGCGTGCAGCTAAGGGGTGTGACTATGCGTTTTGGCAGTGGTTCCCGTGGGCTGACGACGCTCGCGCTGGCATCGATGATGCTCGCGGGGTGCGGTGGCGCGGGAAGCGGCGCGCGGCCCGCTGCGCTGCCGTCGGCGGCGTTCGTCGCCAAGGCCGAGCAGCCGGGCGAGCAATATGTCATCGGCCCGCTCGATTCCCTGCAGATCTTCGTGTGGCGCAACCCCGAACTGTCGGCGAAGGTGCAGGTGCGCCCCGATGGCCGCATCACCACGCCACTGGTCAACGACATGCCCGCGGTCGGCAAGACCCCGGCCAAGCTCGCCGACGATATGAAGGCGGCGCTCGGCGAATATATAAAGGACCCGATCGTCTCGGTGATCGTGGAGAATTTCTCCGGCACGTTCAGCCAGCAGGTGCGGATCGTCGGCGCGACCGAGAAGCCCGCCTCGCTGCCCTATCGTGCGAACATGACCCTGCTCGATGCGATGATCGCGGTCGGCGGGCTTTCGCAATATGCCGCCGGCAATCGCGCGCGGCTGATCCGTTACGATCGCGCGACCGGCAAGCAGCATGAATATCAGCTCAAGATCAATCGCTTGCTCAAGAGTGGCGACGCATCCGCCAACGTCAAGCTCGAGCCGGGCGATGTGATCATCATCCCGGAAAGCATGTTCTGAGGCCGACGTGACAGGATTGTTCGACGAGATCAGGATCGTGCTCCACATGCTGTGGACGCGCCGCTGGATCGCGCTGGCGGTGGCCTGGGGGGTGTGCATCCTCGGCTGGCTGTTCGTCAGCCAGATCCCGAGCCGCTACGAAAGCCACGCGCGCGTTTTCGTCCAGATGCGGCAGGTGCTGCCCGCCGGCGCCAACGGCGCCACGACGATCGGCGATCAGGTGCGCGATATCGATACCGTGCGGCAGACACTGACCTCGGCGGTCAATCTCGAAAAGGTGGTACGCGGTACCGATCTGGCGCGCGGCGCGACCACCGATCGCCAGATCGCCGATCGCGCCGCCGGGTTGCAGAATGCGATCAAGATCACCGCGCAGCAGGACAATCTCTACGAGATCGTGGTCGCCTCGTCGTCGCCGCGGCTGGCGCAGCAGATCGCGCAGCGGGTGATCGACCTGTTCGTCGAACAGAATCTCTCGGACGACCGCAGCCAGAGCGCGCAAACGCTTCAGTTCCTTGATTCCCAGCTCCAGTCGCTCGGCGCCAAGCTGCAGGATGCCGAGGTGAAGCGTGCGGATTTCCAGAACCATTATCTCGGCTCGCTGCCCGGCACCGGATCGGTCAGCGACCGGATCGGCGCAGCGCGCGCGCAGATGAGCCAGGTCGACAGCGATCTCGCCGCGGCGCAGGCCAATCTTTCCGCGCTCAACGGCCAGATGGCGGGCACGCCGCGCTCGGTGCCGGGGCTCGGCCCGGCCTCGGGGATGGCGCCGGCGCGCGCGCGGCTCGCGGCGATCCAG
This sequence comes from Sphingomonas lycopersici, assembly GCF_026130605.1. Classification (GTDB taxonomy): domain Bacteria; phylum Pseudomonadota; class Alphaproteobacteria; order Sphingomonadales; family Sphingomonadaceae; genus Sphingomonas; species Sphingomonas lycopersici. The sequence continues at coordinate 77,719 of NZ_JANFAU010000002.1, forward strand.
GGCCAGCTCGCCGATGCGCGCGCGCGCGGCTATACCGATGCCCACCCCGATGTCGTCGCGCTCAAGGCGCAGCTCGCGCAGGCGCAGGCCGATGTGAAGCACGAGCCCGCGCCGGCGGGTATCGCTGGGGCGGACAATCCCGCCTATCTCTCGCTCGCCTCGATGCGCGCCGACCGGCAGGCGGCGGTCACCGCGCTGGTCGCGCGCAAGCGCCAGCTTCAGTCCGATCTCGATACGCTCAACGCCAAGCTGGCGCAGGACCCAGCGGTCGCGGCGGAGCAGGGCGGGATCGATCGCAACTACAACGTCCTCAAGAACCAGTATGACCAATTGCTCGCCCAGCGCGAGCAGGTCGCGCTGCACAGCCAGGCGCAGTCGCAGACCGATGCGGTGAAGTTCAGCGTGATCGATCCCCCGACCAGCCCGCGCACCCCGACTGCGCCCAACCGGCCGCTGCTGCTCACCGGGGTGCTGGCGGCGGGGCTGCTTGGCGGGCTCGGCGCGGCGTTTGCGCTGGGGCAGATCCAGGCGACCTTCCCGACCGCGCGGCGGCTGGAGAAAGCGTCGGGGATGCCGGTGATCGGCTCGATCGGCGAGATGATCACCCGCACCCAGGCGGAGGATCGCGCGCGCAAGCTCAAATGGCTTGCGGGCGGTGCGGCGGCGCTGGTGGCGAGTTACGTGATCCTGCTCGGGGTCGAGATGGTGCAACGGGGGATGGCGGCATGAGCGAAACCCCGGCCCCCCGCGACGGCGCCCCGCGCGACGGATCGCTGATCGAGCGTGCCGCGCAAATCTACGATTTCGATGCGCAATTCCGCGTGCGGCGCGGCGCGTCGCTGCTGTCGACGCGCACCGCGAGCGAGTCGCAGTCCGAAGCGCACAGCTTCCTCGACGATGCCCCGCCGCCGCCGCCGGGCGCCGAAACCCTGTCGCGCGAGGCCGCGCTGACGCTCGCCGCGATCCCGCTCGAATTGCGCGATTTCGGCATGAGCGACGAGGATGACGAGGCCGCGGCATCGCCCGTGCCGTCGGACGTGATCGCGGTCGACCGCGCGTTGCTCGCGGCGAAGGGCATGCTGGTGCCGGGTGCGCCGGTGGGGGCGCTGGCCGAGGAATTCCGGCTGGTGAAGCGGCAGTTGCTGCTCAACGCCCGCTCGATCGCAATGGGCACCCCCGAGCGCCGCGCGCGGACGATCCTCGTCGGATCGGGCAAGCCGGGCGAGGGCAAAACCTTTTGCGCGATCAACCTCGCGATCAGCCTTGCCGCCGAGCGCGATGTCGAGGTGCTGCTGGTCGACGCCGATTTCGCCAAGCCCGACGTCATGGCGTCGCTCGGCCTCAGCGATTCGACCGGGCTGCTCGACATCATCGACGATCCCGCGCTCGATCCCGAGGCATTCGTGCTCAAGACCGATGTGCCGCAGCTCTCGCTGCTCCCGTCGGGCGCGCGGAGCCACGCCGATACCGAATTGCTCGCCAGCGCGCGCACCGCCGAGGTGCTCGATCGGCTGCTCGCGGCCGACCCGCGCCGCATCATCGTGTTCGATTCGCCCCCGGCGCTGGCGGCCTCGCCGGCATCGGTGCTGGCGCTGCTCGTTGCGCAGGTGATGCTGGTGGTCCGCGCCGATCGCACCACCGAGGGCGATGTGCGCGAGGCGGTCGGGCTGCTCGACGGCTGCGAGCATATCAGCCTCGTCCTCAACGCCGTTTCCTACGAGCCGCACCGCGGGCGCTTCGGCAGCTATTACGGACAAGGCGGGCGCGGATGAGGCTTGCCTTCCTGGCCGTTGCGCTCGCCGCATCGCCGGCGGCGGCGGATACGCGCTATCTCATCCCCTATGTCGAGGTGGGGCAGGCGATCGGCGCCGATCTTTCCAGCGACGATGTCGTCACCTGGACCCAGCTTGCGGCGGGGATCGATGCCGGCGTGTCGGGGCGGCGCGCCGAGGGGCAGATCAGCGCGCGTTACGAGCGGCGCATTCCCTGGGGCGGCGATCTCGTCGATCAGGACATGCTGTCGGGCCTCGCGCGCGGCTCGATCAAGCTCACCCCGGCCCTGTCGTTCGACGCCGGCGCGCTAGCGACCCGCACCCGGGCGGATATCCGCGGCGCGGCGCCGGGGCTGTACAGCAGCGACCCGGCCAATATTTCAAATGTATATTCGATCTATCTCGGGCCGCAACTGAGCACGGCGGTCGGGCCAGCGCAGCTGACCGCCACCTATCGCTTCGGTTATACGAAGGTCGATGCCCCCGCCTTTACCGGTATCGCGCCGGGCGCGCCGCGGCTCGATTATTTCGATCAGTCGACCAGCCATCTCGCAACGGCTTCGATCGGGACGCGGGCGGGGGCGATCGCGCCGTTCGGCATCACGCTGAGCGGCGCGATAGAGCGCGATTCCGCCACCGAGCTGTCGCAGCGTTACGAGGGTGAATTCGGCCGCGTCGACGTGGTGCAGCCGATCAGCCGCACGGTCGCGATCCGCGGCGGGGTCGGCTATGAGAAGATCAAGGCCACCCAGCGCGACGCATTGCTCGACGGCAACGGCGCCCCGGTGCTCGATGGCAACGGACGCTTCGTCACCGACCCCAATTCGCCGCGCCGCATCGCCTATAATACCGACGGGCTGATCTACGACGCGGGGGTGATCTGGCGCCCGTCGCCGCGGCTCGAGCTGCAGGCGAACGCGGGCTATCGCTATGGCGGCGAGACCTATTTTGGCTCGCTCTCGTGGCGCCTGACCCCCAACAGCGCGATCCGCGCGGTGGTCTACGACGGGGTGAGCACCTTCGGCCGCCAGCTCCGCGACGGGCTCGCCGGGCTGCCCACCGCCTTTGATACCGGCGGCGGCGGCGCGTTCGGGCAGCAATTCGCCGGCTGCGTCTTCGCCTCGCAACCCGCGACCGGCGGGGCGGGCGGATGCCTCAACAGCGCGTTCCAGTCGATCACCACCGCCACCTATCGCGCGCGCGGGGTCGACGTGGTCTACAGCCGCACCGCCGGGCTCACCCGGCTCGGCTTCGGCTTCGGCTATGCCAATCGCAAGCTCTATGCGCCGCCGGCCGCGCCGGGGATCACGCTGTTCGGCGTGATCGACGAAAGCTATTACGCACAGATCTTCTACGCCCGCGCGCTCAGCCGCAATTCGGAGGTCGATGCCAATCTGTTCGTGAATTATTACGACAGCGGCGTGCCGGGGATGCAGGGCGTGCTCGGCGCGGGCGCGACCGGCAGCTACCAGCATCGCTTCGGCCGGCTCGGCACGATCGCGTCGCTCGGCATTTACACCTATGACCAGCGCGGTTTCGACAGCATCTGGTCGCTCCAGGGGCTGCTCGCGGCGAGGTATGAATTCCGATGATCGCCCGGCACCCCGACAAGCAAGGAACATCGTGAGATGTACGAGGATCATTTCGGCCTCAGCGAGCGGCCGTTCCAGCTCACTCCCGATCCCAAATATTGGTTCGACAGCGCCACGCATCGCAAGGCGATGGCCTATCTCGGCTATGGGCTGGCGCAGGGCGAGGGGTTCATCGTCATCACCGGCGATATCGGCGCGGGCAAGACGACGCTGGTCGGGCATCTGACCGCGCGGATCGATCCCGCGAACCTGCGGGTGATCTCCCTGGTATCGAGCGCGATCGAGGCGGACGATCTGCTTCGCGTCGTCGCGAACGGGTTGGGGGTGAGCGACGTGCCGCGCAACAAGGCGGATCTGCTCGCCGCGATCGAGCGCGGGCTCAATGCGGTCGCGCGCACCGGGCGGCGCACCCTGCTGATCGTCGACGAGGCGCAGGCGCTGCCGCTCCCCGCATTGGAGGAGCTGCGCATGCTCTCCAATTTCCAGGCGGGCGGGAAGGCGCTGCTGCAGATTTTCCTGCTCGGCCAGCCCGAGTTCCGCGAACGGCTCCACGGCTCCTATTCGCTCGAGCAATTGCGCCAGCGGGTCATCGCGCTCCACCATCTCGAACCGATGGGCGAGGAGGAAGTCGCCGACTATATCGGCCACCGGCTGCAGGTCGCGGGGTGGCAGGGGCAGCCCGATTTCGCCGAGGATGCCTTCCCCTTGCTCTATCGCGCGACCGATGGCGTGCCGCGCCGGGTGAACCAGCTGATGGGGCGGGTGATGCTTCATGCCGCGATCGCGGGGACGACGCTGATCGACGCGGCATTGATCGAGGAAGTCCAGGCCGATGCCGCGCGCGATCTGCCCAGCGCCTCGACCCCGCCGACGGGGTCGGCGACGATCGCCGACGAGGGCATCCTCGCCGAGCGTATCGCCGCGCTGGAGGCGCGGATCGCCGAGCAGGACGCCGCGTTGCGCCGCGTGCTGACCTTGCTGGTCGACTGGGTGGAGAATGAGCCGGCCCCTCTTGCATCGCGGCTGGAGGCGGTGCGCGGCGCGGCGGCCTGAACATGGGCGTGGTCAACGGCCTGTCGGTCGATATCGAGGAATGGTTTCAGGTCGGCGCGTTTGAGCGGACGATCGCGCGTGCGGATTGGGAGGCGCTCGAATCGCGGGTCGCCTCCAATACTGCGACGGTGCTCGATCTGTTCGCCGAGACGGGGGTGAAGGCGACCTTCTTCACGCTCGGCTGGGTCGCGCAGCGCCAGCCCGCGCTGATCCGTCGCATCGTCGCCGAAGGGCATGAGATCGCGAGCCACGGCTGGGATCATGCGCGCGTCTTCACGCTCGACGCGGCGCGCTTTCGCGACGATCTGCGCCGGACCCGCGCCGCGCTGGAGGATGCCGGCGGCGTGAAGGTCACCGGCTATCGCGCGCCGAGCTTCTCGATCGACGCGCGCACCCCCTGGGCGCATCAGGTGCTGGCGGAGGAAGGCTATACCTATTCGTCGAGCGTCGCCCCGATCGCGCACGATCACTACGGCTGGCGTGAAAGCCCGCGTTATGCGTGGCGCCCGTTGCGCGACGCGCCGCTGATCGAGCTGCCGGTGACGGTGGCCGAACTGGCCGGGCGGCGGCTGGCGACCGGGGGCGGCTTTTTCCGCTTGCTGCCGGGCGCCTTGACCGATTTCGCGGTGCGACAGGTCAATCGTGCCGGGCAGCCGGCGATCTTCTATTTCCATCCGTGGGAGGTCGATCCCGATCAGCCGCGCGTCGCCGAAGCGCCGTTGCGCTCGCGGGTGCGGCATTACAGCCGGCTCGGCGCGATGGCGGGGAAACTGCGCGGGCTGGTCCAGCGGCATCATTGGGGGCGGGTCGACGCGATCGCCGCGCGCGAGACGACGCCATGACGTTCGCCGTGCGGAAGGCGACCGCCGCCGACGACGCGGCGATCACCGCGTTCGTCCGCGCGCAACCGGCGGCGACCCCCTTCCACCTCCCCGCGTGGAGCCGCGCGATCGAACGCGGCTGCCGGCAGCGCGCGCATTATCTGATCGCCGAGCGCGACGGCGCGATCGCGGGGGTGCTCCCGCTGACCGAGATGCGCTCGCCCTTGTTCGGCAATGCCTTGGTCTCGGCGGGTTTCGCGGTCGACGGCGGGGTGCTGGGCGAGGGCGGGGAGGCGCTGGTCGCCGCCGCGTGTGCGCTCGGGCTGCCGTCGATCGAATTGCGCGGCGGCGCCGCGCCGGTGGGCTGGGCGGTCGACGATACGACCTATCTCGGCTTCGTGCGGCCGCTGGCGGCCGACGATGAGGCCGAACTGGCGGCGATCCCGCGCAAGCAGCGCGCTGAAATGCGCAAGGCGTTGGCGAACGAGCTGGAGGTGGTGACCGGCGGCGCCGAGCGCGCGGGCGAACATTATGTGGTCTATGCCGAATCGGTGCGCAATCTCGGCACCCCGGTGTTTCCCCGTGCCCTGTTTCGCGCGGTGCTGGAGACAATGGACGCCGATGTGCTGACCGTGCGGCATCAGGGACGCGCGGTGGCGAGCGTGCTCAGCCTCTATTTCAACGACATCGTTTACCCTTATTGGGGCGGCGGGACCGCGGCGGCGCGGGGGTTGCGCGCCAACGACCGGATGTATTTCGCGTTGATGAGCCACGCCCGCGCGCGCGGCTGCACCGCCTTCGATTTCGGCCGGTCGAAGGCGGGGACGGGCGCGGCGGCGTTCAAGAAGAATTGGGGATTCGAGGGCGTGCCGCTCGCTTATGCCAAATGGAGCGAAGGCGCGGCGCGCGAGATCAACCCGCTCAACCCGAAATATGCGCTAATGGTGCGCACGTGGCAGCGGCTGCCGCTGCCGCTCGCCAATCTCCTCGGCCCGTGGATCAGCCGGGGGCTCGGGTGAAGGAAATCCTGTTCCTCGCGCATCGTGCGCCCTTTCCGCCCGATCGCGGGGACAAGATCCGCAGTTTCCATATCCTGCGGCATCTCGCGACGCGCGCGCGTGTGCATCTCGTCGCCTTTGCCGACGATCCGCGCGATCTTCGCCCGGCGGCCGAGTATCGCGCGCTGGTCGACGAATGCGTGATCGTCCCGCGCACCAAATCGCGCCTGCGCGCGGCGCTGGAGGCGCTGGCGACCGCGCAGCCGCTGTCGGTGACGGCCTTCGCGCATCGCGGGGTCGAGCGCGCGGTGCGCGATATCCTCGCGCGGCGGCCGATCGAGGCGATCTACGTCTATTCGGGGCAGATGGCGCAATATCTGCCGGTCGCCGGGCCGCGCACGATTATGGATTTTGTCGATCTCGATTCGGCCAAGTTCGCGGCTTATGCCGAAGACGCGCAGGGCATCACCCGCTGGATGATGCAGCGCGAGGCGCGGATGCTCGCCGCCTTCGAGCGCGAGGTGGCCGGGCGGGTCGATGCCAGCCTGTTCGTGAGCGAGGCGGAGGCCCGGCTGCTTCCCGGCAGCATCGCGATAGAGAACGGGATCGATACCGCGCATTACGACCCGACGGCCGCGCATGTCCCGGTGGTGGGGCAGGGGCCGCTCGTCGTGTTCACCGGGCAGATGGATTATCGCCCCAATATCGATGCGGTGACGTGGTTCGCGCGCGATCTGCTGCCGCAGATCCCGGGGGTGCGCTTCGCGATCGTCGGCCGCGCGCCGAGCGCCGAGGTGCGCGCATTGGCGGGCGAGCGGGTGATCGTCACCGGCGAGGTCGCCGATGTGCGCGGCTGGCTCAAGGCGGCATCGGTGGTGGTCGCGCCGCTCAAGCTCGCGCGCGGCATCCAGAACAAGGTGCTGGAGGCGATGGCTATGGCGCGGCCGGTAGTCGCTTCGGTGGCAGCGGCGGAAGGGATCGATCACCGCGGCACGATCCGCGTCGCGCGTGACGGTGCGGATTTCGTCGCGTCGGTCAATGCGTTGCTCGCCGATCCGGTTGCCGCGGCGGCGCTCGGCAAGGCGGCGCGCGCGCAGGCGATCGCGCGTTACGATTGGGCCGCGGCGCTCGCCCCGCTCGATCCGCTGATCGGCCTGTGACGATCGCGCTGGCGGTTGCGCGCCCGACGGCGGCGGCATGGCGGCAGGCGCTGGTCGCGCTTGCGCTGGTGGCGGCGGCGCTGCTGATCGCCTTCCACCGCGATCTCGCCGCCATGGCGCATATCTGGTGGACCAGCACCACTTTCGGTCATTGCCTCTTCATCGCCCCAGTCCTCACCTGGCTGGTGTGGATCAGGCGGCGCGAACTGGCGCGATTGCGGCCCGAGGGGTGGTGGCCGGGAATCGCGATCGTCGCGGCGGGCGGGTTCGGCTGGCTGGTCGGCGATGCGGCGGGGGTGGCGTTCGCGCGCCAGCTCGGGCTGGTGATGATGTTGCAGGGCGCGGTGGTAACCCTGCTCGGCGCCAATGTCGCGCGCGGGCTCATGTTTCCGCTCTGCTATGCCGTATTCCTCGTCCCGTTCGGCGATATGCTCGAGCCGCCGTTGCAGCAGGTGACGGTCGCGATCGTCCTGCCGCTGCTTCATCTGGCCGGCGTGCCGGCGGCGGTGGACGGGGTGCTGATCCACGCCGGACGCTATTATTTCGAGGTGGCGGAGGCGTGCTCGGGCGCGAAATTCGTCATCGCGATGCTGGCCTATGGCGTGCTGGTCGCCAATCTGTGCTTCACGTCGTGGCGCCGGCGCGCGTTGTTCATGCTCGTCTGCCTGGTCGTCCCGGTGCTCGCCAACGGGGTGCGCGCGTTCGGGACGATCTATGCCGCGCATCTCACCTCGGTCGAACGGGCGACCGGTTTCGACCATATCGTCTACGGCTGGTTGTTCTTCGGGCTGATCATGGCGCTGGTGATGGCGATCGGCTGGCGCTGGTTCGATCGCGCACCCGATGCGCGCGCGTTCGACCCTGCGACGCTCTCCACCCCGCTCAAACATCGCATCGCGCTCGCCCCGGCCGCGGCACTGGTGCTGCTCACGGCGGGGCTGTTCGCCGGGTGGAGCGCCGCAATCGCCGCGCGCACCGCGATTTTGCCGGCGCAGATCGATCTGCCCGCGGTGCCGGGCTGGCGGCGCGCGCCGCTCAGCACCCGTGCGCCGTGGCAGCCTTATTACCCCGGCGCGGATCATTATCTGTTCGGGCGCTACACCGATCGCAATGGCGCAGCGGCGGATTTGGCGATCGCGGTCTTTGCCAGCCAGCGTGAGGGGAAGAAGCTGGCAGCGTTCGGCACCGGCGCGCTGCGCGAAGGCGATGTGTGGGTGCGGGTCGCCGATGTGCCCGGTTTCGCCGGAGGACGCGCGATGCGGATGACCGCCCCCGGCCCGGTGGAGCGCATCGTGGCGACATGGTATCGCGCGGGCGGCATGGTTACCGGAGACGACAGGATCGTGAAGCTCGCGACATTGAAGGCCCGCATGTTGGGCGGCGATCAGGCGGCGGTGGCGATCCATATCTCGGCGGAGGGCGCGGCGGCGCGGCGGACGATCCAGAATTTCCTCGACGCCCTCGGTCCGATCGACCGCGTGGCGGACGATGTGGCGGCGCCGCGCTGATGTGCGGCATCGCCGGGCTTTACTATCCGGGAACGCCCAAGCCGGTCGATCCGGCGCGGGTGCGCGCGATGGCCGATGCGATGGCGCATCGCGGGCCGGACGGATCGGGGGTGTGGACCGCGCCCGGCGTCGGGCTCGGGCATCGTCGGCTGTCGATCATCGACGTCGCCGGGTCGCCGCAGCCGATGGCGAGTGCAGACGGCGCGCTGACGATCGTGTTCAACGGCGAAATCTATAATTTCCAGGCGCTGCGGCGCGAGTTGGTGGCGCGCGGCTGGGCATTCCGCACCGAGGGGGATACCGAGGTGCTGCTCGCCGGCTGGTCGACCTGGGGGCCGGCAATGCTCGACCGGCTGGTCGGGATGTTCGCCTTCGCGATCCACGATGCGCGCGCCAACACCTTGTTCCTCGCGCGCGATCGGCTGGGGGTGAAGCCGCTCTATTATGTCTCGCTCGCCGACGGCGCTTTCGCCTTTGCGTCGGAACTCAAGGGGCTGCTCGCCCACCCGTTGCTCCGCCGCATGCCCGACGTCACCGCGGTCGAGGATTATCTTGCCTACGGCTATGTCCCCGACGACGCCTGTATCGTCGCGGGGGTGAAAAAGCTGCCGGCGGGGCATTTCCTGCTAATCGAGCGCGGCCGGCCGATCCCTGCGCCGCGATCGTGGTGGGATATCTCTTTCGCTGATCGCGCCCCCGGCAGCACCGCCGTGCTGGAGGAGGAATTGCTCGCCCATATGCGCGAGGGCGTGCGCTCGCGGATGGTGGCGGACGTGCCGCTCGGCGCGTTCCTCTCGGGCGGGGTAGACAGCTCGGCGGTGGTTGCGCTGATGGCTGAGCAATCGCCGCGCGCGGTCAAGACGTGCACGATCGGTTTCACCGTCGCCGATTACGACGAGCGACGCCATGCCGCCGTGGTTGCCGAGCGCTTCGCCACCGCGCATCGCGAGCGGGTGGTCGACGCCGAGGATTTCGCGCTGATCGATACGCTCGTCCACGCCTTCGACGAACCGTTCGCCGATGCCTCGGCGCTCGCGACCTGGCAGGTCTGCGCGCTGGCGCGCGAGCAAGTGACGGTCGCGCTGACCGGCGACGGCGCCGACGAAGCGCTCGCCGGCTATCGCCGCTATCGCTTCCACGCCGCGGAGGAACGCGCGCGCGGGCTGCTGCCCGCCGGGCTGCGCACGCGGGTGTTCGGGACGCTGGGGCGCGTTTACCCCAAGGCCGATTGGGCGCCGCGGCCGTTGCGCGCCAAGACGACCCTGCTCGCGCTCGCCGCGGACGGGGCGGAGGCCTATGCCGGTGCAGTTGGGGTGACGACGCCGGCGCTGCGTCAGTCGCTATACACCGATGCGGCGCGGCGCGCGCTTGGGGGGCATCGCGCGGAGGATCGCTATATCGCCGCGATGCGCGATGCGCCCGCGCGCGACGCGCTCGACCGCGCGCAATATGCCGATCTCAAGATCTGGCTGCCCGGCGATATCCTGACCAAGACCGACCGCACCAGCATGGCGGTGAGCCTCGAGGCGCGCGAGCCGTTGCTCGATCATCGGCTGGTCGAATTCGGCGCGCGCTTGCCCGCGGCGATGCGGCTGCGGCGCGGCGAGGGCAAGTGGCTGATGAAGCATGCGATGGAGCGTTATCTGCCGCGTGAGACCCTCTATCGGCCCAAAATGGGGTTCGTCACCCCGGTCAGCACCTGGTTCCGCGGCGCGCTGGCGGCACAGGGAGCGGCGCTGGCGCGCTCGCGGACGCTCGCCGGGACCGGTTGGTTCGATCTCGACCGGCTCGCGCGGCTCGCCGAGGCGCACCGCACCGGCCGCGAGGAGCACGGCCGGACCTTGTGGCAATTCGTGATGCTCGAAAAGAGCCTCGCGCGGCTCTTCGGTTAGATCGGGATCAGCTATCCCCGTTCGCCCTGAGCTTGTCGAAGGGCTGTCCTTCCTTCCGAGGAAGAAAGGGCCGGGCTTCGACAGGCTCAGCCCGAACGGGGATGATGTAATCCCGAACTATTTAAGCGAACGACACCTTCGTAGTACGATAGCGCAGCGCCCCGCCGATGCCGAGCATGCCGAGCATCATCATCGCCCAGGTCGCCGGCTCGGGAACGCCGCCGCCACCCGGCCCGGTGATCGGAACATAGGAGGTGATGTTGGTCACCGACGCGTCGCCGATGTTGACGTAACCGTTGACGAGATTGTTGAAGGTGGGATTGTTTTGCGCGTCGAGCGCGACCACCGACAGGCTGCCGCCCTGAATCTGCAGCTGATATTGCGCGCCCTGGAACGCGAAGTTGGCAAGGTAGAAGAAGCCGTTGAACTTCCCGTTGTTATACTGGATCGCCATCGGCGCGATCGCGTCGGCGGCGGTGAAGGTCAGCCCGCCGAAATTGAACACGAACTGATCCGAAGCGGGGATGTTCGCCGCATCGGGGAAGCTGTTGGCGAGCACGTTGACGAACCCCGATCCCGCGGCCGGGATCAGATCGTTGTCGAACACGAAGCTGCCGGTGAAGGTCTGCCCCGGGAAATAGCCATTGCCGCTGAACGGCGCCTTCACATTGGCGTTGCCGCCGAAGGTGCCGGCGGAGAAATCGGCCATATTGTAGACATCGGCCAAGGCTGGGGTCGAAACGACGAACGCAACCGCCGCGATCGCGGGCATGAGCATGCGAGACATGTGGGCATCTCCCCTCTCTGGTTATCCCTGAATTAACCAAATTTATCGGGACGCAAACCCATATGCGAGGGGAAAGTTTCATGTTGCTAACGATTTGGGTGCGGCCGCCCCAGGGGCAGGGGGCCGCACCCGCAATCGGATCAGGCGAAGATCTTCGCCCAGCGCCGCTCGGCGCGATCCTTCCACAGCCCGCGATGATAGGCGTCGGAGGCCAGTAGCGGCATCACGCTGCCCGCTTCGGCGAACACCATCTGCTCGATCCCGGTGTTGACCTTGCCCCAGCTCGCCGCCTCCTGCAGCGTCGAGGAGGAGCAGGCGCCGTCGCGCACGTCGGCGACGGTGATCTGCACCGCGTATTTGTGCACCTCGACGTCTTCATGGCCAAGGATCTCGGCGCAGACCACCGTGTCCTGGATGAAGTTCTTGGGCACCCCGCCGCCGATCATCAGCAGGCCGGTGGTGCCGGCCTGGATTTTGATCTCGGTCAGCTCGCGGAAATCAGCCACCGCGTCGATCATCAGATAGGGCTTGCCGGCCTTCATCTGATCGACCTGATGCTTGACGAGCCCGAAGCCGGCCGAGCTGTCGACGAACGCCGGGCAGAAGATCGGCACGTCATGCTCATAGGCGAGCTTGACGAGGCTGTTTTCCTTCTTGCCGTGCTCCGACAGGTAACGCCCCATCTCCCGGATGAAGGCGCGCGAGGAATAGGCACGCGGTTCCAGCTCGTTCGCGATCTTGTTGATCGTGAAGTCGCAGTCCTGCAGCTGCTCCTCGTCGATATAGGTGTCGTAGATGCGATCGATGTAGAGCGAGCGCAGCGTATCGTCGTCGGGGATTTCGAGCGCCTGGTAATGCTTGTGGCCGAGGCCCTCGAAGAAATCCATGTCGACGATCGTCGCGCCGGTGGCGACCACCACGTCGACCATCTTGTTGCGCACCAGATCGGCATAGAGGTCCATGCACCCGCCGGCTGAGGTCGAGCCGGCGATCACCAGCACGACGGTGCAGTCCTTGTCCGCCAGCATCTGGTTGTAGATGTTGGTCGCGCGGCCGAGATCGCGGCTGGTGAAGCTCATGTCGGCCATCGCATCGACGATCGGGCGCGCGTCGAAGCTCTTGATGTCGATATGCTTGACCTGCTTCGACAGCAGTTCCTGCTTGCGATTGTCGTTGATCGGCGCGTTGGCCGCGGCGGTCTTGTTGAGCGTATCGGTCATGGGGTCTCCCATTCTTGTACCCGTCGTCGTTATGGGGACGCGGAAACCCAAAGGGTCCGCTATGCCGGCTTCACGTCGGCATAGCGGACCCGGATTGCGCCGCTATTACAGCGTTACGACGTTGTTCGCGACCTTCGGCTCGATATCGGCGTAGAGCGAGACCATCGGCTCGTCCGTCGTGACGATCGTCTCATCCGAACCGAAGCCGTTGAACGCGGTGCGCATCGCCGCGCCATAGGCGCCGAGCATCCCGATCTCGATATAATCGCCGGCCTGCACGTCCGCGGGGAGCAGGAACGGCCCGACCATATGGTCGAGGTCGTCGCAGGTCGGGCCGTAGAACGAGAAGGGGTGGTCGCGCACCGTCGACTGCGGCTCGCGCAGCAAGGTGACAGGGAAACGCCAGCCGATATGCGCCGCATCGAACAACGCGCCATAGGCGCCATCGTTGATATACAGCTCGTTGCCGCGGCGCTTTTCGACGCGCACGACCAGCGAGCTATATTCGGCGCACAAGGCACGGCCCGGCTCCGCCCACAGTTCGGCCGAATAGCTGACCGGCAGGCTCTCGAACGCGCGGTGGATCGTCTCGAAATAACGCTCCAGCGGCGGCGGCTCCATCCCGGGATAGGAGGAGGGGAAGCCCCCGCCGACATCGATCACGTCGACGGTGACCGCCGCCTCGACGATCGCCAGCCGCACGCGCTCCATCGCCTCGGCATAGGCCTCGGGGGTCATCGCCTGGCTGCCGACGTGGAAGCAGATGCCGAGCGCATCCGCCGCCTGGCGCGCCGCGAACAGCAGCGGCTTCGCCTCATGCGCGGCGACGCCGAACTTGGAGGCGAGGCTAAGCTTCGAATGTTCGGACGACACGCGCAGCCGGACGCACAGCGTCAGGTCGCTGGCATTCTTGGTCGCGCGGACGATCTTCTCCAGCTCTTCCAGGCTGTCGAGGCTGAACACGCGCACGCCGTGGGTGAAATACGCCTCGGCGATCGCTTCCTCGGCCTTCACCGGGTGCATGAAGCAGAGCGTCGCGCCGGGCACGGTGCGCGCGACGAGGCGCACCTCCGCGATCGAGGCGACGTCGAAATGCGTGATGCCATTCGCATAGAGGGTCGCGATCAGCTCGGGGCTGGGATTCGCCTTCACCGCATACATCGACCGACCCGGAAACTTCTCGACGAAGAATCGGGCGGCCCGCGCGGCGGCGTGCGGACGGATCAGCGTCACCGGCTGAACCGGTGTCCGCTTCGCAATGTCGATGGCTCCGTCAACAGCGGTGACGGGGATAATCGAGGGGGACGCTAGCCCCAGCGCGCTATGATGCTTGTGCAACTCAAGGGACCTCCAATTGCCTCGCGGCGGTTCGTCGAAAAAAGCTGCCTTGCGGTTGGAAGTCCCATGGGGCAGCGGACGGGCGAGTTAGGGTCGCTGGACCCGAATGTAAAGTGGTTTCAGATGAGGCGAGATCGATCGTGACTATTGTAAGACAGCCAACCCGTGCCGGGGTGCGTGACGCAGCCGCAAAAATCGCCGCGATTCTGCCGCCTACGCCGCTTTTCGTTCATGAAATCAACAACGTGCCGATCGCGTTCAAGGCCGAGACATTGCAGCCGATCGGCGCCTTCAAGATCCGTGGCGCGTGGCATCGACTCACCGCGCTGGATGAGGATTCGCGCCGCCGCGGGGTGGTGGCTTTCTCGTCGGGCAATCACGCGCAGGGAATCGCCTGGGCGGCGCGGCGGCTGGGAATCGCGGCGACGATCGTGATGCCGGCGGACGCGCCCGCCGCGAAGCGCGACGCGACGCTCGCGCTGGGCGCCGAGGTGGTCGATTACGACCGCGCCACCGAAAGCCGCGAACTGATCGCCGGGCGACTCGCCGAGGCGCGCGGCGCGACATTGGTGCCGAGCTTCGACGATCCCTGGGTGATCGAAGGGCAGGGGAGCGCCGCGATCGAGGCCACGCAGCAGATGATCGCGGTGGGCCTCGGCGAGCCGACTCATGCCGTCGTGCCATGCGGCGGCGGCGGGCTTTCGGCGGGAATCGCGCTCGCGCTGCCCGAGGCGCAGATCACCGTCGTCGAGCCCGAGGGCTGGGACGATATGGCGCGCAGCCTCGAGGCGAGCTGGATCGAGCCGGTCGGCCCCAATCCACCGCCCACGGCGTGCGACGCGCTACAGACGCGCGAGGTGTCGCCGCTGACCTTCGAGGTGCTGGCGCGGCGCGATGCCAAAGGGGTCGCGGTGAGCGAGGAAGAGATCGCCGCAGCGCAGCGCTGGGCGGCGGAGCGGCTGCGGCTGGTGGTCGAGCCGGGTGGCGCGGTCGGCCTCGCGGCGATGCTGGCGGGCCGGGTGAAGCCCGCGCCGGGGATGCTGGTGATCCTGTCGGGCGGCAACGTCGATCTGGCGGCTTACGCGCGGGCGCTGGCCGGCGGATAACGGCAAAAGAAGCGCGGCAAAATAAAAGGGCAGCGAATCGAAATTCGCCGCCCCCCTGTTTTCTTCGCCTGAGCGTAAAGGCTTACGAAGCCTTCATGTTGCTCGAAACGTTGTTGAAGGTCTTGTTGAGCTGGTTGCCCAGGCCCTGCATCGCGGCGATCGCGGCGACCGCGATCAGCGCGGCGATCAGGCCATATTCGATGGCGGTCGCGCCCTTCGAATTCTTCAGGAACGTGCGGATCTTCTGCATTTCGTATCTCCAGTCGTATTCCAAACTTCAGTCACCCGACCGGATTGGGAGGCCCCCCATCCAGCCCAAAAAGCGTTAGGCTCCTGAAGTTGAGGAATGTTTAAGAGACGGTGTTCATCCGCCGGACCTTATGAGGCCTTCATGCTGGTCGAAACGTTGGTGAAGGTGGTGTTGAGCTGGTTGCCCAGGCCCTGCATCGCGGCGATCGCGGCAACCGCGATCAGCGCAGCGATCAGGCCATATTCGATGGCTGTCGCCCCCTTCGAATTCCTCAGAAAAATGCGAATCTTCTGCATTTCGTATCTCCGGTCGTATCCTAGAGCGTTACTCACCCGGCCGGATTGGAACCCCTCCCCAACCCAGGAAGGGAAATAGGATGCCCAAGTTGACGAAGGTTTAAGAGGTGCCGCTCAATGCGCGTTGGTCACCGCGCTGTTGATATTGTTCCACATGCCCGTGGTAACCGACGCAACCCCTTCGAAACTGGCAATCATTGTGATCACGATCAGCGCCACGATCAGTCCGTATTCGACGGCGGTGGCGCCACGCCGCGCCGCCACGAGCCGCGTGATGAAGAAGCGCATGCCGGTATTTCTTTCCGATCGCTCGCGGGACATGACGCCGGGATGGCAGAATAGGCTTAACGAAGTGTCGACATGCCCGCTTTGACCGAAATACTTCCCGTCGTCGCGGTGGCGCTCGCCGACGATCGGGGCCGCTTCCTGATGCAACAGCGCCCCGCGGGAAAGGCGCATGCCGGGCTATGGGAGTTTCCCGGCGGCAAGGTGGAGCGCGGCGAAACCCCTGAAGAGGCGCTATGTCGTGAACTGGCCGAGGAACTCGGCATCCATGTCATGCCCGACGACCTGTCGCCGTTCGCATTCGCTAGCGAGCCCGCGGGTGGGGGGCGGCATCTGATTCTGATGCTCTATCTATGTCGTCGCTGGGCCGGCACGCCGCATGCGATCGAGGCGGCGGCGTTATGTTGGGAGGCGCCGGCCGCGCTTGCTGCACTGCCGATGCCGCCGGCGGATGTGGTGCTGGTCGAGGCGCTGGGCGGGCGGATTGCGTCGGCCAGGAGGTCAGAAGGTTAGGGAAAGGGGAGTCGGCGAAGTCGCTGGCGACCCGGTTATTGCGGATCAACTCGCGCACGCGCCTACTTCCGTAGCGCCATTGGCAACGAAACGAATAACGCCGCGCTCTTTGTCGGCTCGCAAACAAAAAGACGGTGGCGGGCAGCATCGCCGCAATTACCTGTCGCAAAAGCGGAAATCGGTGTCCCTTGCGCGGGCCCGTAACACTTGGGGAATCTTGAGCGTAAACATTCGTAACGTTTCGTGTTTTTCTCTCAACCTTACGATTAGAAACTGGCACGTATCGCTCGTCCCAGCGATCGATCGCACCGCAACGCGCATCTTCCGATGGGCAAATCCCAAAGCAAAAGTGGGCAGCGGATGGCGACGGGCAAGTGCAGGATCACCGGCATAATAACAAATTAAGTTTTTGTTAATCTTCATTTTCTCGCGATTTGAGGGGGTCGGTGAGATGAAAATGAGCGCGTTGAGGATGCCCGCATCGCTCCCGCCGGCGCAGTTCCGCATTGCCGCTGCAACCGGTGGCGAATGGGCGAGCTTCTCGGGATTGCGGTCACTGGCATTCGGCGACTTTGTGCTGGAATACCAGGAGTTACTGCGGGTCAGTTGCGTTCGCGATGCAAAAAATGATGTCGTCGCAATCATTCTCGGTAATGCTTTCGACATCGCTTCCGGTGATTTCATCGATGGTAGCGAATTTCTCGACATCGAAAATGCCGCCGAACCGGCCGCCGCACTCGAGACGCTCTACGGTCGCCTTTACGGCTCTTTCGTGCTGATCGTTCGGATCGGGCAGCGTTATTTTCTCTATCTTGATGCATGCGGCACGATGTCTGTCGTCTATTCGCGCGATCGTGGCGTCGCAGGAGCCACCGCGACCGCCATCCTGTCGGATCGGGAATATGACCAGCTCTTCCGAGACGAACTCTATGAGAAGCTCGATATCGCCAAGCAAGGATGGTTCACTGCGGGATTGACGGCCCACCGATCGGTCGCGCGATTATTGTGCAATCACCGTCTTGATCTGCAATCGATGGAAAGTTCGCGGCATTGGCCGGTTGATGCGCCTATCCGCGCCGTTGATCCAGCGCCGGTGCTGGAAGAAATCATTGCGATCACGCGGGCAAATATCGACTGCTTTTACGGCAAATACCGCACCGCAATCGCGCTGACGGCGGGGCAGGACTCGCGCGCATTATTGAGTATCGCACGGCATCTGGCGAACGAAATCCTGGCCTATACGGTCGCAGCCGGTACGCCCGGAGCGGATCTCGACGCGGATATCGCCGCGCAGCTCGCGTGCATCGCGGGGATAAAATATAAGCGACTCCACCCCGTTCCGGACGACGGGGTTTCGGCGCGGCAATGGCATTATCGTTGTGGGCAGGCAGTCGGCGGCGGGCTCGATGCGATCTACACCTCGCTCCGGCAACTCGATTGCGTCGAGGCGATTCTCGAAGGCAATGTAGCGGAGGTTGCGCGCGGCTTCTTCTGGAAGAACTCCGATCACGCGAAAACGACAATCGACGCGCAGGCTTTGTGCGGGCGGTTTGGTTTGCCGCCGAACACGGAGACGCTGGAGGCGATCTCACAATGGCTTGAGGACGTTCCGGCGGGCGATGCGCAGTTCATCTTAGATCTTGCTTATCTGGAACTTCGCGTATCGCCCTGGGCATTTGCAGGAAGCTATGTCGATCCGCCGCTCCTCCACTTCAGCCCTCTTGCGTCGCGGGCGGTGATCTGCCGAATGTTTGAGCTACCCACCGCGTTCAAGCGCGACAACCTCTTCGGAAGCGCGATCGTCGGATCCGAATGGCCAGAATTGCTCGCGCTTCCGTTCAATCGTTACGGCGATTTCCGCGACGCCATCAGGATCGCCCGGAAAATGACCAAACCGCATCTGATCACCAAGAAACTACGCAAGATGATGTCGCGATAGCCACATCCCTTTGCAATCCTACGGAGCCTAGGACGTGCGCTCGCTCGCCCCTTCGAACATGATATGCGCGGTTGCGGCAATCGCGTTGCTGATCTTCGACGTGCTAGGTTGCGCGACGGAGGCGAACGCCCGGACATTCTATATCGATTATGTTGACGGCAACGACCGCGCTGCCGGAACCAGCCCGGCGGAAGCGTGGAAACATGCTCCCGGCGACAAAGCCGCCAGCGGCAATCCCGCGCTCTTGAAGGTCGTTCCGGGTGATCGTATCCTGTTTCACGGCGGTGTGCGCTACCGCGGGATGATCGACCTTGCCGCGAGCGGTAGCGACGGCAAACCGATCGCCTATCTCGGATCCGCCTGGGGCGCCGGGCGGGCGATCTTCACCGGGCTCGACGAAATGAGCGGATCCGCCTATTCGTGCGCCGACGCACCGGCGTGTCCGGAAACGTTGCGCACCGCGGCTTATTCGATCGTGGAGCTCTCGATCCCGATCCCCTATATCGCGCAGGTTCGTGTCGGCGGACGAATTTTAAAACTTGCTCAAAGCACCGCGAACGCCGCCTTGGCCCCGGATAGCGAAAATATCCGTACCCTCTTCCCGATCGCGCGCGACAACATCCGCAAAGATGGAGATTGGGTGACGGTCACGTCGCCGGAGATCGCACGGCTGTTGAGCGGCGACGCGACGCGCGACATTGCGGCGTCGATCCACGCCTTTCCGAACATCATCCATTATTCCGATGAAGCGCGCGCCGGCGGATCCGGCGATTCGCTGAGCTTTCACATTCCCAAATTCACGCTGGCCGCCAACGGCACCATGTCGTTCGCGCTCGCCAATCATCCGGCGCTGCTGACGCGTGAAGACCAGTTCATCACGCTGGACGGCGGCCGGAAACTGATCTTCCCCACCGCCGCACTGTCGCACGGGATATCGATCGAGGTTTCCCGCCGCCAAATCGGCTTCAATATCCACGGCCAGAGCCACATCGTGATCGATGGGTTCCAAATCGAGGGATTCGTCGGTGGGCCTCGGAATAGTGCCGGCGGCATCTCGATCAACAACACCAGTGCCGCACGCGACGTGACGATCAGCCGCAACGTCATCACCGATACTGCCAGCTATGGCCGCTCGGCGGTACTTTCGCTCAGCTTTATCGACGGGCTCAACATCAACGACAATCGGATTGCCCGCCATCTGATCGGGCGTGGAATCAGCCTCTATAAATCCCGCAACGTCTCTATTACCCGCAACGACATAAGCGATCTTACCTTTACGGGGATCCTCTCGATCACCAACAACGACGTCGACATCGGCTACAACCGGATCCGCAACGTCAATGGTGTCCACGGCAACGGCATCGCGATCTATCTCGCGAATCGGGATGTGCGTATCCACCACAACGACATCACCGAAAGCATCCGGCCGGTTACGTTTCACGGCGCCGATGACAATATGCCTATTGGGCTCAAGATCTATCGCAACCGCATCTGGGCGACCGGCCCCGCCTCACGCGCCGCACTGCAAAGCTGGGGGCGCGCGATCGATGTGGAGATCCGGTCCAACCTATTACTTGCCGAAGGAGGTGTCGGAGTCGATCTGCGCGACAGCGATCGGCAGATCATGCTGCGCCGCAATATCATCGACAGTCTGGTGCTCGGGCGATTGCCGCGAAACGAGATCACCGGCGCGGGCAACGTTTTTACCAAGCGCCGGGACAATGTGCCGGAGCTCGAAAAGACGCGCTTCGCCCCACGGTTGCGCACCGCCGCCGTTGCCGCATTTACTGGGCCTCCGGCGGGGCGGATTTGCGAGATCGTCAATTCCGATGAAATCGGGCCGCCGCATCACGAAGGCGGACTGGGCTCCGGGCAAGCGTGTAGCGCCGCCCCAAACAATGATATCACCGACACGAAACACTCGCATCGCGCCGGTCAGTAAGGAAATTAGATGGGAACCGCCCGGGCGCTGGTGAAGCGCGTTCTCCCCCCCAGTGCCCGCCAATCGGTCATCCGCATCCGCGCGTTGTTCCAACCGCCTCCTCTCGAAGAGATCGCGCTGCACGATTATGCGCCGATCGCGGATCAGAATCCGCACCTGCGTCTCACTTTGGTCATTCCAACGATCGATCCGGCCTTGACGTTCGGCGGCGTGACCACGGGCGTGGATATTTTTCTCGGATGCGCACGCCAACTCGGCGCGGATGTCCGTATCATCGTCGATGATTTCGGCGGCAATAATGCACGTCGGCCGATGATCGACAAGGCGGCACGCGGCTGGAACATTAACCCGGCCGCGATCGAAATAGCCGCTCGACACAAGCAGGTGCCGGAAATCGCGGTTCGCCGGAACGAGATCTTTTTTACGTTCAACTGGTGGACGACCAACAACACCCGCGCGCTCGTGCAATTCCAGCGCCGGTACTTTGCTTTGCCGCAGCGGCCATTGGTCTACCTGATTCAGGAGTATGAGCCGCTGTTCTACCCCTTTTCGACCACGCACATGTATGCGCGCGCCGCCTATGACAGCCGGGAGGAAACATGGGCGGTATGCAACAGTTCCTATCTCGACACTTATCTGGAATTGCTGGGGCATCGTTTTGCGCGACGATTCGTGTTCGAGCCCCGCCTGACGGAGGCGCTCGCACCGTTTCTCGACGGGCCGAAGCCGCCGAAGTCCAAGACCATTCTCGTTTACGGCCGCCCCATGACGAAGCGAAATTGTTTCCCGGCGGTGGTAGCGGGGCTGAGGCACTGGGCTGTCCACAACCCCCAGTTCGCCGATTGGGAGGTGCTTTCCGCCGGCGCTGCGCACGATCCGATCTCGCTCGGCGACGGCCGCAAACTGATCCCGCTCGGAAAACTTTCGCTTGAGGACTATGCTGGGCGATTGCTGTCGGCTGGGGTTGGCCTGTCGCTGATGGCGTCCGCACATCCGAGCTATCCGCCGCTCGAGATGGCCCATTTTGGCCTTCGCACGATCACGAATTCCTTCACGTGCAAGGATATGGCGCCGGCACACGGCAATTTCCTGTCGATTCCCGATATCTTCCCCGAAACGATCGCCAACGCGCTCGCGCTTGCCTGCACGGAGGTGGAGCGCGATCCTGACCGGGGCTGGAGCCGGCCGTCGAATATGCACGAGTTCCGCCTGCCAGGCCCGTTGCCTGTGATCGCGGAATTGGTGGAAGCGCTCAAGCAATTGCCGGGGCCGAACACCCCGCTCACCGCATCCCCGCCACCGGAAAGTGCAGCGTCGCGATCGTCTGGCCTTCGCGACGGGTGATCGCGATGTCGCCGCCCAGTTGCGAGGCGAGCGCGGCGATCAGGCGTTGTCCCATCCGCGCGCCGTCCCCGTCGGGCGGCGCATAGCCCACGCCGTCGTCGGCGACGCTGAGCTGCATCGCATCGGGGCGGAACGGATGCGGGCGCAGCCGGACGCCGACAGTGCCCGGCCGGTCGTCGGGATAGGCATGTTTGGCGATATTGGTCAGCAATTCGTTGGTGATCAGCCCGAGGATCACCGCCTGCGACAACGGCAGCCGGCATTCGTCGATCTCCAGATGGAGCGCGATCGGGCGCAGGTTGAACCGGCTCTGTCGCATATCGTCGCACAGATTGCCGAGAAACGCGCCGATCTCGACCGTTTCGCGCTCGGCTTCCTCGATCCGCAGCCGCTGATAGACCCGGCTCAGCACCACGATGCGCGATGCCACGCTGTCGAGCGCGGCGACGGCTTCGGGAGTGGCGGCGCTCTGGCGCATCAGCGAGGTGCTCGACACCAGCATCGCGAGGTCGTTGGCCAGCCGATGCGACAATTCGCGCAGCAGCGCGGCGGTGCGTTCCTGCGCGTGATGCGCGGCGGCGAGATCGGCGGCGAGTGCGTCGCGCTGGCGGTTGCGCCGCCCGACATACCAGGCGGCGATCAGCCCGAGCGTGATCGTCGCGATCAGCCCCAGCGCATCGTCCGGATCGGTCACCGCAAAGCCGTCGCCGGGCAGCACGAAGGCGAGTTCGAGCGCGCCGATCGCGATGCCGGCCAGCGCCGGTCCGCGCCCCGCGCCGCCCGCGATCACGGTGAAGGCGAGTGCCATGAAGATGCACAACAGCCATGGCCGATCGGGGGCGAGGTGCAGCCCGCCCAGCGTGACCGCGGTGACCAGCGCGATCGCGCCGGCGAACAGCAGCAGCGGGCGTTTGATCACGGGCATCACGGTCAATTCCAGACAGGTGTCGACCCGAGCCAACTTGCCGTCGCTTGCTTACGCCCACCTTACCCCGTGCGCCTCCCGGCGATATCCGGCGGCGGGTACGTAATGTGCCTGTAAGTCTGGGCTTGTAGGGGCGGCGGAGCCTCGCCGGGAGGCGACGTTGTTATCAACCCATTTTGTCCGCAGGGCCGCTTGACCGACGAACCAGCCTCCATCCCGCCCTTGCCGGCGGCCCGTATCATGAGCAACGGCGCGCAATTGCGGCTGATCGGTCTTGCCGCGGTCGCGCTGGTCGCGCTGCTGCTGGTGATCGCCGGCGTCCGCGCGCTGCTGGCGCCTGCGCCCGCGCCGCCGGAGAAATTGCCGGCGGGCGCGTTCCGCCCGACCCGCGAGCAGCTCGCGCAGCTGACGATCGCGCCGGTACGCAGCGGCGCCGACAGCACGCTGATCCGCGCGAATGGCGCGATCGCGGTCGACGGGGATCGCAGCACGCCGGTGCTGCTGCCGTTTTCGGGGCAGGTGATCGCGGTCTATGTCGAGCCGGGTCAGCGGGTCGCGCCGGGCCAGCCGCTGCTGCGCATCGCCTCGCCGGAAATGGTCGACGCGCGCAACACGCTCGCCGCCGCCGGCGCGCAACAGGCAAGCGCGACCGAAGCGCTGCGCGTCGCCGAAGCCAATGCGGCACGGCAGAAAGCGATTTACGAAACCGCGGGCGGCGCGCTGAAGGATTATAGGCAGGCGCAGGCCGATCTCGTTGCGGCGCAATCGGCGGCGCGCACCGCACAATCGGCGGTGAACGCGGCGCAGAACCATCTCGCGATCTTCGGTCACGGTGGGGGCAATGCCAGCCAGCCGGCGACGATCTATCGCGCGCCGGTCGGCGGGCTGATCGCCGATCGCAACGTCGCGCCAGGACAGTTCGTCACCGCGGGAAGCACCGCGCCGCTGATGACGATCACCGATCCGACGCGGGTATGGCTGGTCGCGCAGCTCGCCGAAAGCGACGTGGCGTCGGTCCATGTCGGCGATCAGGTCGAAGTGACCACCCCGGCGCTGCCCGGCCGCACCTTTGCCGCGCGGGTCGACAATGTCGGCGCGGCGCTCGATCCCGCCAGTCACCGCCTTGCGGTGCGCGCCACGATCAGCAACCCGGACGGCGCGCTCAAGCCGCAGATGTTCGCCTCCTTCACGATCCGCCGCCAGACCGGCGGGGCGGACGGCATTTTCGTGCCCGCGTCGGCGGTGATCCATGAGGGCGACACCGCACGCGTGTGGATCGTCGGGCGCGACAAATTGCTCTATGCGCGCGCGGTGACGACCGCGCCGGGCGAGGGCGGGCAGATCCGTATCGTCACCGGGCTGACGCCGGGCGACCGCGTGGTGACCGCCGGCGCCTTGTTCGTGAACGAGGCGGGTATCGACCAATGAACCGGCTGGTCGAGCTGGCGCTGCGCCAGCGGATGCTCGTGCTCACCCTGCTGATCGGGCTGATCATGGCGGGGGTGGTAGGGTTCGCCAACCTCAATATCGAGGCCTATCCCGATCCCGTCCCGCCGATGGTCGAGGTGCTGACCCAGAGCAACGGCACCTCCGCCGAGGAGATGGAACGCAACGTCACCACCCCGATCGAGGTGGCGATCGCGGGGCTGCCGCATCTCACGGCGGTGCGCTCGATCTCCCTGTTTGGCCTGTCCGACGTGAAGATCCAGTTCAGCTATGACGTGACGTTCCGTGAGGCCGAGCAGTTGGTGCTCGGTCGCCTGTCGCAGATTCCGCCGATGCCCAACGGCGCGCAGCCGACCATCTCCCCCACCAGCCCGATCGGCGAAATCTATCGCTATCGCGTCGTCGGGCCGCCGGGCTATTCGGTGATGGACCTCAAGACGCTGCAGGATTGGGTGCTCCAGCGTCGTTTCAAGCGGCTGCCGGGTGTGGTCGACGTCACCGGCTGGGGCGGCAAATTGCGGACCTATGAGGTGCGGCTCGATCGCGACAAGCTCGTTGCGCACGGCGTCACCGTGCCGCAGGTGCTCGCGGCGATCGGCAAGAGCGACGGCAATGTCGGCGGCCAGACGGTCAATTTCGGCGAGCAGGCGGCGATCGTCCGCGGGGTCGGGCTGATCCAGTCGGTCGAGGGCATCCGCGACGTGATGGTCGGGATGGGCGGGACGACCCCGGTACTGCTGCGCGATGTCGGTACCATCGAGATCGGCAACATGCCGCGGCTCGGCATCGCCGGCGACGGGCAGACCGACGATGTGGTGATGGGCATCGTGCTGATGCAGCGCGGTGCGCAATCGATGCCCGCGATCCGCGCGGTGGAGCAGGAGGTCGAGACGATCAACGCCGGCGGAGTGCTGCCGCCCGGCGTGCATCTCGAACGGATCTACGACCGCTCGAACCTGATCGGCGTGACGACCCATACGGTGATGCACAATCTGGTCGCCGGGGTGCTGCTGATCTGCCTGCTGCAATGGCTGTTCCTCGGCAATCTGCGCAGCGCGTTGATCGTCGCGGTGACCATTCCCTTCGCGCTGTCGGTCGCGGTGCTGGTGCTGATCCTGCAGGGCGAATCCGCCAATCTGCTGTCGCTCGGCGCGCTCGATTTCGGGCTGATCGTCGATGCGAGCGTGATCATGGTCGAGGCGATCTTCCGCCGGATGGTCGATCGCTCGCACAATATCGGCAGCGGGCGGATCCACGCCAGCACCGCCAACCGCTTCTCGGCTATTCTTCACGCGTCGAGCGATGTCAGCCGCGGCATCTTCTTCGCCGCGGCGATCATCATCGCGAGCTTCCTGCCCTTGTTCACGCTGACCGGGGTGGAGGGGCATATCTTCGGCCCGATGGCCAAGACCTATGCTTATGCCATCGCCGGCGGGCTGGTCGCGGCGTTCACCGTCGCCCCGGTGCTCTCGGCGCTGTTGCTGCCGGACAAACTGGCCGAGGTCGATACCTGGGTCGTCCGGCAGCTCAAGCGCGTCACCGAGCCCGCGGTGGGCTTTGCCCTCGCCAATCGCGTGCTGACGCTCGGCATCACCGGGCTCGCGCTCGCCGCGTCGCTTTATGCGGTGCGCGTGCTGGGGGTCGAGTTCCTGCCGCATCTGGAGGAGGGCAATCTCTACATCCGCGCGACGCTGCCCCCGTCGATCTCGCTCGAGGCGGGGCAGCCGGTGGTCAATGGTATCCGCCGCATCGTCGCCGCCCGCCCCGAGGTGGAGCGCGTCGTCTCGACCCACGGGCGCCCCGACGACGGCACCGATGCGACCGGCTTCTTCAACGCCGAATTCTATGCCCCGCTGAAACCCGCCGAGGACTGGCCGTCGGGGGCGAGCAAGGAGAAACTGACATCCGAGCTGCAACGGAAATTGCAGGCGCGCTATCCCGGGGTCGATTTCGAATTCTCGCAATATATCGAGGATAATGTCGACGAGGCGTCGTCGGGCGTAAAGGGCGCCAATTCGATCAAGGTATTCGGCAACGATCTGGAGACGCTCGAAAAGGTCGCCGGCGCGATCAAGGCGCAGATGGCACACGTGCCGGGTATCGCCGATCTCGGTGTGTCGGATTCGCTTGGCCAGCCGACCGTCCGCATCGATATCGATCGCCGCGCCGCCGCGCGCTACGGGCTGACCCCGGACGATATCAACCAGACGGTCGCCGCCGCGGTCGGCGGGCAATCGAGCGCCGATCTCTACGAAAAGGATACCGATCGGCATTTCCCGATCGTCGTCCGGCTCGATCCAGCGCAGCGCAACGATATCGAATCGCTCAACCGCATCACGATCGGCGCACCGGGGCCGGGCGGGAACGGTGTGGTCCAGGTGCCGCTATCCGAAGTGGCGAAGATCCGCCTGACCTCTGGCGCCTCGTTCATCTATCGCGAGCATCAGGAACGCTATGTCCCGATCAAGTTCAGCGTGCGCGGGCGCGATCTGGGCAGCGCGGTCGACGAGGTGAAGGCGCGGATCGCCAAGCATGTCGTGCTGCCGCCGGGCTATCATCTCGAATGGGCGGGCGAACTCGGCAATCTCGCCAATGCGGTCGCGCGGTTGCAGATCGTCGTGCCGGTCAGCTTGTTGCTGATCCTCATCCTGCTGTTCGCCAATTTCGGATCGATCCGCGATACCTTGCTCGCGTTCAGCGTGATCCCGATGGCGCTGATCGGCGGGGTGCTCGCGCTGGCGCTGACCGGCACGCCGTTCAGCATCTCCGCCGCGATCGGCTTCGTCGCCTTGTTCGGCATCGCGGTGATGGACGGGATCCTCGTCGTCACCACCTTCAACCAGCAGCTCAACGAAGGGATGGAGCGCGACGAGGCGCTGGCGATGACGGTGCGGCATTGCCTGCGCCCGGTGGTGATGACCTGTCTCGCGGCGGCGATCGGCCTGTTGCCGGCGGCGATTTCGAGCGGGATCGGCAGCCAGGTGCAGAAGCCGCTGGCGCTGGTCGTGGTCGGCGGGATGACGCTGGCGCCGGTGTTGATCCTGATGGTGCTGCCGGTGCTGATCGCGCGTTTCTCGCGCCACGACAGCGGGCTGCTGGAGCGCAAACCTCAGCAGCCAGATGCCGATCAGGCGCAGGCGGAGCCGGCATGATGCGCGTCGTTTTGCTTTCGCTCCCGCTCGTGGTGCTGGTTGCCGGGTGCACCGTCTCGCCGGCGCATCCGGGGACACAGGCGGCGCTGCCGCCCGCACGCCGGTCGCAGACGATTGCCCCTGCAAGTGGCACGGCGCAGCAGGTGGATGTCGGCGCGCCGCCGCTTGCGCAATGGTGGCGTGCGTTCGGCAGCGCCAAGCTCGACGCGTTGGTCGAGACCGCGCTGGCGCATAACGAGGACCTCGCCACCGCCGAGGCCAATCTGCGTCAGGCGCAGGAACAGGCGCGCGCCACCGCGGGCGGGCAGGGGCCGCAGGCCGATCTCAACTATCAGGTGCAGCGCGCCCGCGTGTCGAACGCGTTGCAGACCCCGCTCGCCGATCAATCGATCAACCTCTACACGCTCCACACCGCACAGGTGACGGTGGCCTATCCGCTCGATCTGTTCGGCGAGGGGCGCAATCGCGTCCGCTCGGCGCGCGCGGCGGCGGAGGTGGCGGCGCATCGGCTCGACGCGGCGCGGATCACCGCAATCTCCAATCTGGTGCAGGCGGCGATCCAATATGCCGCGCTCGACGCGCAGGCCGAGGCGACGCGCAAGGCGATCGCCGACAATCGCGCGCTCGTCGCGATGCTCGAACGGCGGCGCGCGCTCGGCGATGTCGGGCTGTCCGATGTCACCGCGCAGCAGACCGTGCTCGCCAATGCCGAGGCGGCGTTGCCGCCGCTGGAGCGACAGCGCGCGCATCAGGCCGGGCTGATCCTCTCGCTGCTCGGCAGGCCCGCCGGGTCGCCGCTGCCGCCGCTGCCGGCGATGACCGACCTGCATCTGCCCGCCGATCTGCCCGTCGCGCTCCCGTCCGATATCGTCGCGCACCGCCCCGACGTCCAGGCGGCGGCGGCGCAGGTGCGCGGGGCGGCGGCCGATGTCGGTGCGGCAATGGCGGCGCGCCTGCCGTCGATCACGCTCAGCGGGCAGGCGGGGGGCTCGGCGACGCATTTTGCCGATATGTTCGCCAGCGGGAATCCGTTCTTCTCGCTGATCGGCGGGATCACCCAGCCGTTATTTCATTCGGGGCAATTGCTCCACCAGAAGCATGCGGCCGACGCGGCGCTCGATGCGGCCAAGGCGCAATATCGCGCGGCGGCGCTGCAGGCCTTCCTCGATGTCGACGACGCGCTGTCGGGGCTGCGCACCGATGCTGCCGCACTCGACGCGGCGACCCGCGCCGACGACGCCGCCAGTCGCACGCTGGTGATGACGCGGCGGCAGATGGAGTTGGGCGCAGTCGGCAGTTTCGCGCTGCTCAATGCCTCGTCGGCGGCGTCGCAGGCGGCGGTACAGCGCATCCAGGCGACCGCGGCGCGGCTCACCGATACGGTGGCGTTGTTCCAGGCGTGCGGAACGCCCGTTACGGGAAAATAAGTCCACCTCCGTTCGCCCTGAGCTTGTCGAAGGGCGTCCTGCCGGTCGTGAGGTGGGGACGCCCTTCGACAGGCTCAGGGCGAACGGCGTATCTGACGCACCGCGCTACGTCTGGAGCATATAACCCACGCCGCGCACCGTCTGGACGGTGAGCGCAAGTCCCGCCTCCTTCAGATGCCGGCGGATGCGATGGATATAGACTTCCACCGCATTCGACCCGAGCGAATCGCCCGCGCCGAACAATTGATCCTCCAGCACGCGCTTGGGCACCACGCGATTGGGCTGGCGCATCAGCAGTTCGAGCAATTCGCCCTCGCGTACCGAAAATTCCAGCGCAGCGCCCTCGGCGCGAAACTGCCGCGCCTCGGTATCGAGTTCGAGCGTGCCGGCGCGGAGCAGCCGGTCCTTATACCCCGAGTCGCGCCGCAGGATCGCCAGCACCCGCGCGTGGAGCTCGTCGAAGTGGAACGGCTTGGACATATAATCGTCCGCCCCGGCGCTGAGGCCGCGGATGCGGTTTTCCACCTCGCCGCGCGCGGTGAGGATGATGATCGGTTCGCTGCGCTGCGCCGCGCGCAGCCGTTTGAGCAGATCGAGCCCATCCTCGTCGGGCAGCCCGAGATCGAGGATGACGAGCGCGTAGCGCGTCGTGCGGATCAATATATCGGCATCGCCGGCATTATGCGCGAGATCGCAATGCAGATGGCGCGCGGCGAAAGCTTCGCCGATCGCCTGGGCCAGCTCGATATTGTCCTCGACGACCAGCAACCTCATCGCCGCCTCATGCGACGCGCGCGGCGGTCGTGCAATGCGCGATCAGTCGTGCGGGCCGGCATAGCCGGGCAGATACGCCGCCTCCGCCCCACGCGCGATCGTCAGCGCCTTTTCGACCGCGGTGTCGAAATCGCTCTCCAGCAGCGCGGGCTTGATGCGGTGGCGCAGGAAATCGGCCCAGAGGAATTCGGAATAGGGCGTATCGTCCTTGGCATAGCCGCCCGCGCGACGGAGCTGGCCGGCGAGCGAGCGATAGGGATCGTCGCGCAGCCGCGAGAGCTTCTTGGGCAGGTCCGCCGCCGACTTGCGCACGCCCTTCTCGTCGAACGGGTGGAGCCAGTTGCGGTTGTCCATCACCGTCAGGAAGGTCTCGCGCGACAAATGGCTGAGATCGGCGACGATTCGCACCAGCACCTGCTGCTGCCCGGCCTCCATCAGCGCGACCGCGAGGTGGTGGTTGTCGATGATCCACGGCCGCTGCTTCGGCCCGAGGATCGCGGGGAGCAGATGGTGCGACAGGAAGGCGCCGCCCGCTTCGTGCGAGCGCTCCTCCCAGTCACGGCGCTTGCGGGCGACCTCGCGCCGGCCGACCGTCATCTGGGTCGGGCGGAGCTCAGCGAGCGGGGTCGGGTGGAGGATCGGTGGGCAGTCCTGCATCATCACTTCCCCTTGTCGCCGCTTATCGCCGCCACCGCGTCGGCGACGCTGTAGCTGCTGCGCGCGGCGAGATCGTCGCGGCCCGCGCGGTGGAACAGGTCGCGGATATGATCATGGACCCGCGCGAGCCGCAAGCTGGTGCCGGCGCGCGATATTTTGTCGTCGAACTCGATCAGGCAGTCGAGCGCCGTACTGTCCAGATCGAAGCTTTCCTCGATGCTCAGCACCAGCGCATGCCCGCCGCCGAGCCGGCGCTCGACATCGCGCAGCACGCGTTCGGCATTGCCGAAGAACAGCGGTTCGGACGGGCGGAGCACCAGTATCCCGGCCACCGGCTTGGCATCGGGATGCCGCGCGAGATCAACGAAATCATGTCCGCCGCCAAGCTGCCCCAGTTCGAGCACGTTCGAGGTCGACATCCGCTGGATCAGCGCGGCGAGCGACAGCGCGATCGCGATCAGCATCCCGTCGAGCACGCCGAACGCCAGCACCGCTGCTGCCGCCGCGAATGCTACCACTTCGTCGCGTCTGATCCGCCAGAGGTGGAGGAAAGGTGCGGGGGACAAAGCGTGGGTCAACGCGGCAATCACCACCGCCGCCAACACCGCATCGGGCAGATGCGCGATCGCCGGCCGGCCGAACCAGGCGAGCAGCCCGAGCGTGACCGCCGCGAACACCGGGGTCCAGCGCGACGCTGCGCCTGCCGCCTCGCTCGCCGAGCCGGCGGAAAACCCCGCGCCGACCGGCATCCCCTGGACGACCGCCGCCGCCAGATTGGCGCCGCCGATCGCGGCCAGCTCGCGATCGGGATCGATCGAATCGCCGTGGCGCAACGCCAGCGCGCGCATCGTTCCCCAGCTTTCGGCGAATAGGATCAGCGCCAGCGGCACCACCAGTTGCGCCAGTCGTGACACCGCGCCGAAGCCGATATCGGGCAGTTCGGGAAGGTGCAGCGCGATCGCGATGTCGCCCACCGTCCGGACGCCGTGTGCCGTCAGATCGAGCAGGCGCGAGGCGGCGATCCCCAGCACGAGCACGACAAAGGCGGCGGGAATGCCGGGCAGGCGTCGCAACCCGAGCAGCAACGCCAGCGCGACCAATCCGGTCGCGACCGAGGCGAGATGCCAGTCCGGCATCGTCTCGGCGAGCCGCGCGACCAGTGTCAGCAGATTGCCGCCGGCGATATCGACCCCGACGATCGCCGGGAGCTGGCGGAGGATGATCGTGATCGCGAGCCCGAGCGCGAAGCCGCGCAGCACCGGGCGGGCGATGAAGCTGGTCAGCGCCCCCAGTCGCAGCGCTGCGGCGATCAGGAACAGCAGCCCCGCCAGCGCAACTGCCAGCGTCGCCAATATCTCGCGCGGCACCGCCTCATGCGCCATTGCCGCAAGCGCCGCCGCGAGGATCGCGGCGGAGGAGGAGGTGGGGGAAACGATCGCGAACCGGCTGCGCCCGATCGCGGCATAAGCGAGGCATCCGGCGATTGCCGCGACGATCGCGCGCGCCGGTTCGAGCCCCGCGATGCTGGCATAGGCCACCGCCTCCGGCAGCAATAGCCCCGCGACCGAAACGCCAGCGATCACATCGGCCCGCGCCATGCCGGCACGCTACGCACTTTCAATGCGTTGGCAAGCTGCAGAACGCGGACGAACGCCGGCGGCGGCGGTTGGGGAAATCGCGCCGTGGTGATATGATCGCACCGGCGCTGCGGACCCGATCCGGCCGATGGCCGCCCCGCGCGCCGATCGATGCCGACACCGGCTCGGCGAGTGGCGAAGCGCGTCTCCACAGGGAATGGAGCACGCACGTCGCCGGCGCCTGCATCGCGATCTGTTCCGGCCTGTTTTTCCGCGCCTTTGCGGATGCCGGATCGCGAGGAGACGAACAATGAAATCGACACCTTTGCTGATGGCGCTCGGCGCCGTCGCGCTCGCCGGTCCCGGGACGGTGACGGCCCAGCGCGGCGGTCATCCCGCCGCAATGCCGATGATCCATACCCCGACTACCTTGGCCCCGACGACGGCCCCCGCCACGCATATGTCGCAGGGGGCGACCCAGGGGACGGGCTGGAATCATATGAACGGCCCGACCCATGCCACCGGTCAGCCCAATGCGTCATGCGGCAGCGCCAGCGCGCCGACCACGCCGGGCAATGCCGGGAGCGCGCCGGGATCGGCATTCAATCCGACGGGACAAGCGGGCTCGGTCTATGCCGGCCAGCAGCCGCAGAACTCGCGCAACACCGCTTCGGTGTCGCAATATGATTCTGCCTGCCTGCATCACAATTAGGCAATATTGAACCACGGGTGACGCGCGCGGCCGTCCACCGGTCGCGCGCGTGCTCGCGTCCGCTCCAAAAAATCCAGATTTTTCAGAAAGGTGGAGGCCCGACCGGGAATCGAACCCGGGTGCAAGGATTTGCAGTCCTCTGCGTCACCACTCCGCCATCGGGCCTCGATGTGCGTGGAGCGCGGGCTGATGCGTCGGCGCTCGCTCGCTGTCAAGCGCGCGGCGACAGTTGGCGGCGCAGCGGTGACGCGATACAAGCCGCGCGAATGCTTTAGTGTATTGCATCAATAAAACAGCTGTGCGACAGGGTATGATCATGACCGCGACCATTTCTCCCGCGAACGATTTCGAGGCGATGCGCACCGCAATGGTGGTGAGCCAGCTGCGTCCCAATGCGGTGAACGATCCGCGCGTCGTGGCGGCGATGGCCGCCGTCGCGCGCGAGACATTCGTGCCGTCCGAGGCCGCGCCGCTCGCGTATCGCGATACCGCGGTGCCGCTCGGTAACGGGCGTGCGGCGAACCTGCCGATCGCGACCGGCCGGCTGCTGACCGAGGCGCGGCTGCAGCCGGGCGACCGGGTGCTGCTGATCGGTGCTGCGACCGGCTATACCGCGGCGGTTCTCGCCGGCCTCGTCGGCCATGTCGTCGCGGTCGAGAGCGACGCCGATCTCGCTGCCCGCGCGCGCGCCGCGCTGGCCGGAGTCACGGGGGTCGAACTGGTCGAGGGGCCGCTCGAACACGGCCATGCCGCCGGCGCACCCTATGACGTGATCGTGGTCGACGGCGCGGTCGAGGAACTCCCTGAGGCGCTGGTCGATCAGGTGCGCGAAGGCGGCCGGATCGTTGCCGGGCTGGTCGATCGCGGAGTCACCCGGCTTGCCGCCGGGCGCCGCACCGGGGGCGGCTTCGGCCTCGTCGGTTTCGCGGATATCGAATCGGTGGTGCTGCCGGGCTTCGCGCGCCGGCGCGGATTCAGCTTCTGAGGTATTCTTTGGGCCGCCATCTTTCTTCGATCGCGCCGGTCGCGATCCTTGCCGCGACGCTCGCTGTGCCTGCCTCCGCGGAGACGCTGCGTGATGCGTTGGCCAAAGCCTATCACGATAATCCGACAATCACCGGCGCGCGTGCACAGCAGCGCGCCAATGACGAGAATGTGCCGATCGCCAAGGCCGCGGGGCGCCCCGGCGTTTCCGCCACCGGGTCGTTGAACGACAATCTGGTGCGCACCGGCAATTCCTTCACCACGCCGGCGCGGATCGCGCAGCTCGGGGTGACGCTCAACGTGCCGGTCTATTCGGGCGGCGCGGTGCGCAATTCGATTCGCGCGGCCGAAACCCGGGTGGAAGCCGGGCAGGCCAGCCTCCGCGGGACCGAGGCGACGACCTTCACCAATGTGGTCGCCGCCTACAACAATGTGCTGCGCGACGAAGCGATCGTCGGGCTCAACGCGCAGAATGTGAAGGTGCTGGAAACCAACCTCACCGCGGCGCGCGATCGTTTCCAGGTCGGCGATCTGACGCGGACCGACGTCGCGCAGTCCGAGGCGCGGCTGAGCCTGGCGCGCGCGCAATTGCAGACCGCGCAGGCCAATCTGATTTCGAGCCGCGAGAATTATGTCGCGCTGGTCGGCACGGCGCCGGGCACGCTCGAGCCGCCGCCGCCGCTGCCGCATTTGCCCGATTCACCCGATTCGGCGGTCGAGGTCGCGCTGAGCCAGAACCCGACCTTGCTCGCCGCGCAGCGCCAGCGCGATGCCACGCGCTATGACGTCAAAGTGGCGCAGGCCAGCCGGTTGCCGACCGTCGGGATCGGGGTGGGGGAGAATGCCACTTCCTATCTCGGCTCGCTCGGCGCGGGCACGGGGCTCGGCGTCGGGCAGAACGGGTCGTCGACCTCGATCGGCGTCAACCTCCGGGTGCCGATCTTCCAGGGCGGGCTTCCCGCCGCGCAGATCCGGCAGGCGCAGGCGAATCGCTCGCAGGCGATCGAGAATGCCACCGCGGCGGAGCGGCAGGTGATCGCCGATACGCGCTCGTCCTTTGCGATCTGGCGGTCGGCGCTGGAGGTGATCCAGTCGTCGGAGGCGGCGGTCAATGCGAATCGGCTCTCGCTGGAGGGCGTGCGGGCCGAGAACAGCGTCGGCAACCGGACGATCCTCGATATCCTCAACGCGGAGCAGGAATTGCTCAACAGCCAGGTGACGCTCGTCACCGCGCGTCGCGACGCTTATGTCGCGGGCTTCGCGCTGCTCGCGGCGATGGGGCGGGCGGAGGCACGCGATCTCGGGCTCGACGGCGGGCCGCTCTACAATCCGGCGGACAATTATAATGCGGTGAAAGGCCGGTTCCTCGATTACGGCACCGGCGCCGCGCCCGTGCCGATCGCCCCGACCACCGCGAAAGTGGCGCCGCAAAACGCCACGGTGACGCGTCCGCTCGGCCCGGAATTCGATACGCCTGTTGACAGGAACGCCCCCTTAACCACAGGTGAGCACGCACCAAACCGCTGATTGGAACGTCGCTTATGGGGGACACTAGCGCCGAGCCGTCGATGGAGGACATCCTGTCTTCGATCAAACGGATCATCGCCGAGGAGGGAGAGGGGACAACGCGCATGCGCCGTCCCTCGATTCGTCCTGTGCCGTCAGTTGTCCCGCCGCCGCCGAGCGAGGAGGCGGACGAGGTGCTGGAGCTGCGTCACGCTATGGCCACCGAACCCACCACGAGCGACACGTCCGCACCTCAGTCTCGGCCCGAACCGGTGCCCGAGGCGATCGTCTCGCAGGAAACCGCGCAAGCGACTCGCGGCGCGCTCGACGCGCTCTCGCGATTGCTGGTGAAGCCCGAGCCCAATACCGACGGCACGCTGGAAGGGCTGGTGCGCGAAATGCTCCGCCCGATGCTGCGCGAATGGCTCGACGCCAACCTGCCCGCGATCGTCGAATCGGTCGTCGCGCGCGAGGTCGCCAAGATCACCAGCTCGGGGCGCTGACCCGCGCCTGCCGGAGATTGTAGCAGCGGTTACGATCTGCTCTATCTGCCGGCATGAAAGCACTTCTTGCCGCGAGCCTGCTCGCCTCCGCCGCTATCGTCGCCGCGCCCGCCGTGGCGCGCCCGTTGACCATCGACGATGTCACCATGTTGTCGCGCGTCGGCGCACCGACCGTGTCGAAGGACGGCCGCTGGCTGGTTTGGGCGCAGCGCGAAACCGATCTCGCCGCCAACAAGGGGCGTTTTGCGCTGTGGAGGCTCGATCTCTCGCGGCGCGGCGCGCAGCCGGCGAAGCTGTCGGCGGATTCGTCCGCCAACGAGAACGACCCGCAGATCGTCGGCGATACGGTGTATTTCTCGTCCGACAAGGGCGGCGAGGATGCGATCTGGGCGATGCCCGTCGCGGGCGGCACGCCGCGCCGAATCACCGATTTCAAGGGCGGCTTCAACGGCTTCAAGGTCGCCCCCAGCGGCGACCGACTCGTCGTGTGGGCGGATCGCAAGCCCGGCGCACCGTCGCTTGAGCCGGCGAGCGAGAAGAAGGATCCGAATGCCGGCGAGGGGCGGGTCTATGATCGATTGTTCGTCCGGCATTGGGATACATGGGCGGACGGCACGCGCTCGCAATTGTTCGTCCTGCCGCTGTCCGCCAGCGGCGCGCCCGGCAATGGTACCGCGATCGTCGGCGCGCTGGTCGGCGATACCCCGTCCAAGCCGATGGGCGGCGGCGAGGAAATCGCCTGGGCGCCCGACGGTCGCACCGTCTATTTCGCGATGCGCGAGGCGGGGCGGATCGAGCCCTTGTCGACCAACCTCGATATCTTCGCCGTCCCGGCCGACGGCAGCAGCGCGCCGGTCAATCTGACCGCAGACAACAAGGCGACCGACAACCAGCCGACCGTCTCGCCCGACGGCCGCACGCTGGCGTGGTTCGCGATGCGTCGTCCCGGCTATGAGGCCGATCGTCAGGTGCTGATGGTCCGCGATCTTGCCAGCGGCAAGGTCAGCGCGCTGACCGATAAATGGGATCGCTCGATCGGGTCGATCGCTTGGGCGCCCGATTCGAAATCGCTTTACGTCACCGCCGAGGATACGCAGGAAAATCCGCTGTGGCGGGTCGATGCACATAGCGGACAAGTCACGCGGCTGACGCAGCAGGGCAATGTCTCGTCGGTCACGGTGAGCGCCGGCGGCGGGGTGATCGTCGCGATCAACAGCCTCACTGCGCCCGATGATTTCTACCGCGTGACGGGCAAGGGGGCGCCCGAGCGGCTGACCTCGGTCAATGCGGCGAAGCTCGCCGGCGTCGATATGCCCGAGGTGTCGCGCTTCAATTTCAAGGGCGCGAACGGCGATACGGTATGGGGTTATGCGGTGAAGCCCTATGGCAGCACCGGCAAGGTGCCGATCGCCTATATGGTCCACGGCGGACCGCAGGGATCATCGAACAACAGCTGGTCGTACCGCTGGAACCCGGCGGTGTTCGCCGGTGCCGGCTATGGGCTGGTCGCGGTCGATTTCCACGGGTCGACGGGCTACGGCCAAGCCTTCACCGATGCGATCCGCAACAATTGGGGCGGCTGGCCGCTCGAGGATCTGCAAAAGGGTCTCGCCGCCGCGACCGCCAAATATGGCTGGCTCGACGCCGATAACGCCTGTGCGCTCGGCGCCTCCTACGGCGGCTATATGATGAACTGGTTCGCCGGCCAGTGGCCCGATCGCTTCAAGTGCATCGTCCAGCACGACGGCGTCTTCGATGCGCGGGCGATGGCCTATGAGACCGAGGAATTGTGGTTCGACGAATGGGAACACGGCGGCAAGGCCTATTATGAAGACCCGGCCGCGTTCGAAAAGTGGAACCCGGTCAATTATGTCGACAAGTGGAAGACCCCGATGCTGGTCATCACCGGCGAGAAGGACTTCCGCATTCCCTATACCCAGGGGCTGGCCGCCTTCACCGCGCTCCAGCGGCGCGACATCCCCTCGCGGCTGCTCGTCAATCCGAACGAGAATCACTGGGTGCTGAAACCGCGCAACTCGCGGCAATGGTATCGCGAGGTGCTCGGCTGGATGGATAAGTGGACCGGGAAGGCGCGGTAACGCTAACCGTCGTCATGCCGGGTCAAGCCCGCATGACGCGAGGGACGGGCGCACCTTTCATCCGCGGTTCATCCCGCGTCGGGTAAGTGGATCGTGCATAGTCGGTTTCCGATCCGCGCACGATCCAAGCTCCCTTCGTTGCGCGCTTTCGGGGCGGTCCTCCTGTTCGGGGCCGCCCTGTTTGCTTTTAGACCGTAAGCGCGGCTTTTCTTTTGCCGCTCCCCCGGTAAAGCCACCGGGATGACCGAATTGCCCAAGACCTTCGACCCTGCCGCCATCGAATCGCGCTGGTATGCGCATTGGGAGGATAACGGCCTGTTCCGCCCCGACCGCCCGGGCGCGGAGCCGTGGACGATCGTCAACCCGCCGCCAAACGTCACCGGATCGCTGCATATCGGGCATGCGCTCGACAATACGCTGCAGGACATCCTCGTCCGCCACGCACGGCTGAAGGGCAAGGATGCGTTGTGGGTGGTCGGCACCGATCACGCCGGGATCGCGACGCAGATGGTGGTCGAGCGCCAGATGGCGTTGCGCCAGCAGAAGCGCACCGATTTCACCCGCGAGGAATTCGTCGCCAAGGTGTGGGAATGGAAGGCGGAAAGCGGCGGGGCAATCACCCGCCAGCTCCGCCGGCTCGGCTGCTCGATGGATTGGGCCAACGAGCGCTTCACGATGGACGAAGGCTTCAGCAAGGCGGTGCTGAAGGTGTTCGTCGATCTGCACCGTCAGGGGCTGATCTATCGCGACAAGCGCCTCGTGAACTGGGACCCGGGCCTCGGCACCGCGATCAGCGATCTCGAGGTCGAGACCCGCGAGGTGCAGGGCAAATTCTGGCATCTGCGCTATCCGCTGGAGGACGGCAGCGGCTTCATCTCGGTCGCGACGACGCGCCCCGAAACGATGCTCGCCGATATGGCTGTCGCGGTGAACCCCGAGGATGCGCGCTACAAGGCGCTGATCGGCAAGAAGGTGCGGCTGCCGATCACCGGCCGCCTGATCCCGATCATCGCCGATGAACATGCCGATCCCGAACTCGGCTCGGGTGCGGTGAAGATCACCCCAGGGCATGATTTCAACGACTTCGAGGTCGGCAAGCGCGCCGGGATCGAGGCGCGCGACATGCTCAACATGCTCGATGCCAAGGCGCAGGTGACGCAGGTCGCCGACGGGCTGATCCCGGCCGAATTCCTCGGCGAGGATCGTTTCACCGCGCGCAAATTGGTCGTCGAGCGGCTGGAGGCGGAAGGCTTCCTCGAACGCGTCGAGGATCGCGTGATCCAGACGCCGTACGGCGATCGCTCGGGCGACGTGATCGAGCCGTGGCTGACCGACCAATGGTATGTCGACGCCGCGACATTGGCGAAGCCCGCGGTCGAGGCGGTGACCTCGGGCAAGACCCGCGTCGTCCCCAAGACGTGGGAAAAGACCTATTTCAACTGGATGGAGAACATCCAGCCGTGGTGCGTCTCGCGCCAATTGTGGTGGGGGCACCGCATCCCGGCGTGGTTCGCCGACGATGGCCGCATCTTCGTCGCCGAAAGCGCCGAGGAGGCGCAGGCGCAGGCGGGCGCGGGCGTCACGCTCAGCCAGGACCCCGACGTACTCGATACATGGTTCTCGTCGGCCTTGTGGCCGTTCGCGACGATGGGCTGGCCGGAGAACACCGATCCGACACTCGGCGGACGCTATCCCAATGACGTGCTGATTTCGGGCTTCGACATCCTGTTCTTCTGGGATGCCCGGATGATGATGCAGGGCCTGCAGTTCATGAAGGACGTGCCGTTCCGCACGCTCTATCTGCACGGCCTCGTCCGCGCCGCCGACGGCGCCAAGATGTCCAAGTCGAAGGGCAATACGGTCGATCCGCTCGGGCTGATCGACAAATACGGTGCCGATGCGCTGCGCTTCTTCATGGCGGCGATGGAAAGCCAGGGCCGCGACATCAAGATGGATGAGCGCCGCGTCGAGGGCTATCGCAACTTCGCGACCAAGCTGTGGAACGCCAGCCGCTTCTGCCAGACCAATAGCATCGGCGGATCGGCGACGCTGGAGCCGCCTGCGGCAAGCTCGGCGGTCAACAAATGGATCGTCGGCGAATGCGTCAAGGCGATCCAGTCGGTCGATCTTGCGCTCGCCGAGCTGCGGTTCGACGCAGCGGCCAATGCGATCTACCATTTCGTGTGGAGCCAGTTCTGCGACTGGTATCTCGAATTGATCAAGAGCCAGATCGACGACGAGACGCGTGCGGTGGCGGGCTGGGTGCTCGATCAGGTGCTGGTGGTGCTCCACCCGTTCATGCCCTTCATCACCGAGGAATTGTGGCACGCGCTGGCGCCGCGCGAGCATGAATTGATCGTCGCGAAATGGCCGATGGCCGATGCGCGGGCGATCGATCCCGCGGCGGCGAACGAGGTCGATTGGCTGATCCGGCTGGTCAGCGAGGTGCGGTCGAGCCGCACCGAGCTCAACGTGCCCCCCGGTGCGCGTCTGCCTTATGCGGTGGCCGACGCCGGTGCCGAGACCGCCGCGCGGCTCGCGCGCAATGCGGCGACGATCGCGCGGCTCGCGCGGATCGAGCCGGGCGAGGTGACCGGGGGCAGCGCGCAAGTGGTGGTCGACGAGGCGACCTATCGCCTCGGGCTGGGCGATGTGATCGATCTCGACGCCGAACGCGCGCGGCTCGCCAAGGCGATCGCCGGGGCGGAGAAGGAACGCGATTCGCTCGCCGCGCGGCTGGGCAATGCGAGCTTCGTCGAACGCGCCAAACCCGAAGCGGTCGAAAAAGCGCGCGCCGACCACGCCGACAAGGCGGCGGAGGCTGAACGGCTGTCGGCCGCGCTGGCGCGGCTGGGATGATTCTTCGTCATCCCCGCGCAGGCGGGGATCCATTAACGCAGGTCCGGCGATAGAGTCGCGAGCTCGGCGTGAATGGATCCCCGCCTGCGCGGGGATGACGGATTAGAAGGACGAGGATTTTGTCAGACGAAGCGCCACTACCGCCTGCCGCTCAGCACGGTCATGCGCACAATCTGACGACCGGGCCGATCGGATCGGCGCTGCTGATGTTCGCGCTGCCGACGCTCGCCTCGAATATCCTGCAGACGCTCAACGGCTCGATCAACGCGGTGTGGGTCGGGCGGTTTCTGGGCGAGGGGGCGCTCGCCGCGACCTCCAACGCCAATATCATCATGTTCCTCACCTTCGGCGCGGTGTTCGGCTTCGGCATGGCGGCGACGATCATGGTCGGGCAGAGCTGGGGCCGGCGCGACGTCGATGCGGCGCGGCGCGCGTTCGGCTCGGCGATCGGGCTTGTGCTCGGCACCTCGCTGGTCGTCGCGGCGCTCGGCTGGATCTTCGCGCCACAGATTCTGCATGTCCTTGCCACCCCGCCCGGGGCATTCCAGCCGGCGCTCGATTATCTCCGCGTGATCTTCATCGGGCTGCCCGCGTCGATGCTGCTGGTGCTGATGTTCATGGGGCTGCGCGGCACCGGCGATTCGGTGACGCCCTTGTGGTTCATGGGATTGTGCGTGGTGCTCGATGCGGGGCTCAACCCGGTGCTGATCCTCGGGCTCGGGCCGTTCCCGCGGCTGGGGATTGCCGGGTCGGCGACCGCGACGCTGATCGCCAATGTCGTCGCGCTCGGGGCATTGGTGTTCCACATGCAGCGCAACGATCTGCCCCTCCGGCTCAAGGGCGCGGAACTGCGTTATATGGTTCCTGCGCCGGCGCTGGTTCGGGTGATCGTCGGCAAGGGGCTGCCGATCGGGGCGCAGATGCTGGTGATGTCCACTTCGGCGCTGGTGATGATCGGGCTGGTCAACCGCCACGGCATCGACACGATCGCGGCCTATGGCATCACCCAGCAATTGTGGAATTACGTCCAGATGCCGGCGATGGCGATCGGCGCGGCGGTATCGGCGATGGCGGCGCAGAATATCGGCGCCGGGCGGTGGGATCGCGTGGCGCGTATCACCCGCGCGGGGCTCGGCTATAATATCGCGATGACCGGGACGATGGTGGCGCTGGTGGTGCTGTTCGATCGCCCGCTGCTCGCGCTGTTCATCGGCGGCGGCAGCCCGGTGATCCCGGTGGCGCAACACATCAACCTCATCGTCACCTGGGGCCTGATCCTGTTCGGCGCGACGATGGTGCTGTTCGGCACGGTGCGCGCGAACGGCGCGGTGTGGGGGCCGCTGATCATCCTGGCGGTCTCGATGTTCCCGGTGCGGCTGGGGCTGGCGCTGGGGCTCGATCCGGTGTGGGGCGCGGACGCCTTGTGGTGGAGCTTCCCGCTCGGCTCGATCGTCAATATCGTGCTGGCGGTGCTCTATTACCTCTACGGCCCGTGGCGGCGCGGCCGGCTGCTGGTGCCCGAGGAGCATGTCGAGGAACGCAGCCACGCCGATATCGAGCCGGGCAACAATCTCAAACCGGCGAGTTAGCCCCGAGCATACCAAACAATCCGT
The DNA here is from genome assembly GCF_026130605.1 of Sphingomonas lycopersici. Lineage (GTDB taxonomy): Bacteria > Pseudomonadota > Alphaproteobacteria > Sphingomonadales > Sphingomonadaceae > Sphingomonas > Sphingomonas lycopersici. The sequence goes on from NZ_JANFAU010000002.1 coordinate 119,769, forward strand.
TCGCCCTGAGCCTGTCGAAGGGCTGGCCTTCTTCCGCGGAAGAAAAGGGCAGGGCTTCGACAGGCTCAGCCGGAACGGGGATGGGTAATGGCGGTAAAACGCATCGAGCCGGTGCTTGCCGAGCGCCGCGCGAAAGCGCATGTCCCCGCGCATCATGCACGCATCATTCCCCGCGCTCCGCCTTCGCCGTACCCGCGTCGCCGAGTGGAGCCGCCGGCTCCACCGCGAGACGGTGTTGACCCCGGCCAATCTGATCTGGCCATTGTTCATCGCCGAAGGCGAGGGGGTGGAGGAGCCGATCGCCAGCCTGCCCGGCGTGTCGCGCTGGTCGGTCGACGGGATCGTCGCGCGCGCGAAGGAAGCGCGCGATCTGGGCATTCCCTGCGTTGCGCTGTTCCCGAATACCCCGTCTGCGCTGCGCACCGCGGACGGGCGCGAGGCGCTCAACCCGGACAATCTGATGTGCCGCGCGATCCGTGCGATCAAACAGGCGGTGCCCGAGGTCGGCATCCTCACCGATGTCGCGCTCGATCCCTATACCGCGCACGGGCATGACGGGCTGGTCGACGATGCCGGCTATGTCCTCAACGACGCGACGGTCGAGGTGCTGGTCGGTCAGTCGCTCAACCAGGCGGCGGCGGGGGCGGACATCATCGCGCCCTCGGACATGATGGACGGCCGCATCGGCACGATCCGCGACGCGCTCGAAGCCGCGGGGCATATCAACGTCCAGATCATGGCCTATGCCGCCAAATATGCCAGCGCCTTCTACGGCCCGTTCCGCGATGCGGTCGGCAGCCGCGGGCTGCTCAAGGGTGACAAGAAGACCTATCAGATGGATCACGCCAATGCCGATGAGGCGCTGCGCGAGGTGGCGATGGACCTCGCCGAGGGCGCGGACAGCGTGATGGTCAAGCCGGGCCTGCCCTATCTCGATATCATCCGGCAGGTGAAGGATGCATTCGGCGTTCCGGTGTTCGCCTATCAGGTGTCGGGCGAATATGCGATGATCGAGGCGGCGGCCGCCGCCGGCGCGGGCGATCGCGACGCGTTGGTGCTCGAAACGCTCACGGCCTTCCGCCGCGCAGGCTGCTCCGGCGTGCTGACCTATCATGCGGCGCATGCCGCGCGGCTGCTCGGCGCATGATCGAGACCGAACGCCTGATCCTGCGCGCGCCCGAGCCGCGTGACCGCGCGCCGCTCCACGCGATGTGGGCCGATCCGCGCGTGATGGCCGATCTCGGCCCGGTCAAGACCGCTGCCGACAGCGACGCCGCGCTCGCGCGCCACGCCTCCTACGCTCCGCTCGGCTTCTTCGCGGTCGAGCGGCGCGAAGACGGCGCGACGATCGGCTTCTGCGGGCTCAAGCCCGGCGCGCCCAACACCCCGATCGAGAATATGCTCGAGGTCGGCTGGATGCTCGGGGTGCCCTATTGGGGCGCCGGCTATGCCCGCGAAGCGGCGGCGGCGAGCATCGCCTGGGGCTGGGCGACGCGCGATGATTCGGCGATCGTCGCGATCACCGCGCGGCGCAACGCCAAGAGCCGCGGGCTGATGGAACGGCTCGGGATGCATTATGTCCCGGCGCTCGATTTCCTCCACCCGCTGTATGCGGTGGAGAATCCGCTGTCCGACACCGTGACCTACCGGATCGACCGCCCGTGATCGAAACCCCGCGCCTGATCCTGCGCCGCTGGCGCGAGGCCGATGCCGAGCCCTTTTTCGCGATGGGGCAGGATGCCGAGGTGATGCGCTATCTCGGCCCGCCGATGTCGCGCGCGGATTGCGCGGCGACGGTCGTGCGGCAGAATGCGCTGGCCGACAGCTACGGCTCGTGCTTCTGGGCGATCGAGCGGCGCGCCGACGGCGCCTTCATCGGCTTCTGCGGGATCAAGCAGGGGCCGGAGGGCACGCCGATCGCGGGGCAGCCCGAGATCGGCTGGCGCCTCGCGCGCGAAGCGTGGGGGCAGGGCTATGCGCGCGAGGCGGCGCAGGCATCGCTCGATCACGGCTGGTCGACGCAGGACTGGCCCGAGGTGGCCGCGATCACCGTCCCCGCTAATACGCAGAGCTGGGGGCTGATGATTCGCCTCGGCATGACGCGCGACCCCGACAGAGATTTCGATCACCCCGTACTGGCGCCGGGCGATCCGCTGCGTCGACATTTGACCTACCGAATCGCGCGATAACGCAAATCGTCTTGTGCTCCCGCGAAGGCGGGAGCCCAGTCTGGGTCCGCGCCTTGGGTTTCCATCAAAGTAATATTTTGATGGGGGCCCTTCGCGGCGACACAAGCAGGCTAACCTAATCCGCCGGCGCAAGGCGTCGTTGGATTGCAGCGATTCGCGCGGTGGAGGTGTCGACCGCCTGTTGCGCCGCCTGAACCGCCTCGTCGAGCGCGGGATAGGGCGCGACGAGCGCCTGTGCGCGATCGGACGCGAGTTGCTCCAGTTCGGCCAAAACGTCGGTCTGCCGCGCGCGGGCCGCGTCGAGATCGGCAAGCGCGGTCTGCGCGTCGAGCCATTTGTCGCTGCCCGCCGCGGCGCCGCTGGCGGCGGCCGCCAGCTGTTCGGCGCGGGTCGCGGCAGTGGCGAAGGTGGCTGCGGCCTCGCTCAGTCGCGTGCGCGCGGCGGCGATTCGCGAATCGAGTTCGGGATCGGCGGCGGCAACCGGCGGCGGCGGCGCGGGCGGCTCGCGGAAATCGAGCTGCTCGCCGGCACGCGGCAACAGCGACGGAAAGTCATGCTCAACACATCCGCACAGCGTCAGCGCCAGAACGAGCAGAGGGAAATGAGGCTTCATCGCCCCCGCGATGTACGAAGTGAGAAAAGTGCACGCAATGCTCTTGCGCAACCTGAAACCCCCTTCTATGAGGCCACCTCCCAGGCGCCCGTAGCTCAGCTGGATAGAGCATCAGACTACGAATCTGAGGGTCGGACGTTCGAATCGTTCCGGGCGCGCCACTTATTCCTGATTTGATATCAGAAGGTTGGGCGGGGTCGCGTAAGGCGGCCCCGCCCAATCTTGTTTTCGGCTGGTCGACCGTGCGGCATGCGCCGCTCGGTGATCAGTTGGGCAGCGTCTCGAGCTGCGCGGGCGCGGGATCGTAGCCGGCCGGCGTGGTGGCGGGGCGCAGCCAGCCGATCTCGTGGAGCAGGAACAGGACCAGCCCCACCGCCAGCGGAATCAGATAATAGACCACGCGATAGACCAGCAGCGCCGCGAACAATGTCGCGCGGTCGATTCGCGGTAACGCGACCAGCATCACCGTTTCGAACACCCCGACTCCGCCCGGCGCGTGCGCGAGCAGCCCCGAGACGAACGCCACGACATAGCCGAGCAGCAATTCGGGGAACGCCGAGAGCGACAGCCCCGGGACGAGCACGAACAAAGCCGCGGTCGCCAGCGCGATATCGAGCGCGGCAAGCGCGAACTGGAGGAGCGCCAGCCGCACCGTCGGCAGCACCAAGGTCCAGCCGAACAGCTTGAGCGACCGCCCCGCAGCGCGATGCAGGACGGCCAGCGTCACGGCGATGCCGCCGAGCACCAGCGCGCCGGTCATCACGCGCGCGGCGGGGCTGATCTCCAGCGCGCCGATTGTCAACGCGCCGGGCCGGAGGATCAGCCCGATGCCGAGCAGCAGGAAGACCCCGCACCAGAAGGTGACCCCGGCGATGATCATGATCTGCGCCACTTCGCCCAGCGTGAAGCCGGCGTGGCGATAGACGCGCCAGCGCGCGGTGCCCCCGGTCAGCACGGCAAAGCCGAAATTGTGGCTGAAGATATAGCTGGTGAAGGCGGCCAGCGCGGTGGTCGGATAGCGCGCGCGGCGCCCGATGATGCGCTGTGCGATCATGTCGTAGCCGGTAAGCACGAAATAGCTCAGCGCGGTGATCGCCAGCGACAGCAGCAACCGCCCCGATCCGATCCGGCGGATCGCGGCGTCGATTTCGTCACGGCTGGTATTGCTGAGGATATGGCGCAGCGCAGTCACTGCCACCGCGACGACGATCAGCATCAGCACCCCGACGATCCAGCGCCCCGCGCGACGCTTGGCGTCGTCGCTCATCAGGCGGGTGGCGAGGGGGGAAGACGGCCGATCCATACCTAATCACTTTCGCGAGGCCGCCCGGGTGGGGTACGAGTCGGCCCTACCTCCTTCGCCATCAAAACCGGGAGCGTAAATACCCAATGCGACCCCCGACGCGAACCGGCCGCTGTTCGTCGTCGCGCTGGCCCGGGTGATCAGGCGCGAACCCAAAAGCCTGATTTGCAACGGGACCTTTCTTAACAGCGGCTGCATGTTATGTTCAGCATAGGTCACAGGTCGGCCGATCATAATCCGGGCTCAGATTTCAAAGGAGGGTTTACGCCATGCGCAAGACTTTGATCATGTCGACGGTGATGGCTTCACTGATGGTTCCGGTTGCCACCATTCCGACGGAGGCTGGTGCGCAGACCTACAATCGCGGCCATCAGCGGCATCACCACTATCGCTGCAAGCGCAGCAGCGGCACCACCGGCCTGATCGCCGGCGGCGCGGGCGGTGCGCTGCTCGGTAATGCGCTTGGCGGCGGCACGCTCGGCACGGTTGCCGGCGGCGTCGGCGGTGCCTTGCTCGGTCGTCACCTCGACAAGAAGCATGACGCCGCGCAGAACCGTCGTAACGGCTGCTGATCCGACAGCGTCCTACGGGGCTTCGGGCCGGGCTGCGGAAATACCCGCGGCCCGGCCTTTGTCTTCTGCGCGATCGCAATAGCCCCTCGCGCCATTCGGCTCGTGACGAACTTAAAGCGCGATCCCGGCGCGCCCGGCAAGATCGGTGATATATTGCCAGGCGACCCGCCCCGAGCGGCTGCCGCGCCGCGTCGCCCATTGCACCGCCTCCGCGGCGTCGAACGGCAGGCCGTAGCGCTCGGTATAGCCGCGCACGATCGCCAGATAATGATCCTGATCGACAACGTGGAAGCCGAGGCTCAGCCCGAAGCGGTCGGCGAGCGCGAGCTGGTCGTCGACCGAATCGCGCGGGTTGATCGCATTTTCCTGCTCATGAATGTCGCGCGGAACGAGATGGCGGCGGTTCGACGTTACCACCAGCCGCGCATTGGCCGGCCGCGCCTCCGCGCCGCCTTCGAGCAGCGACCGTAGCGTCCGCGCATCGCGCACCGCATCGATCCCGAGATCGTCGAGGAACAGCACGAACGCGCGCGGCACATGCGCGATCGTCGCAAACAGCGCCGGCAGGGTATCGAGGCGGTCGGCCGCCACTTCGATCAACGCCAGCGCGCCGCCTTCGGCCTGGATCGCCGCGACGCTCGCCTTGACCAGCGCCGACTTGCCGGTGCCGCGCGCGCCCCATAGCAGCACGTCCTGCGCGGCATGCCCCGCGGCAAGGCGGGCGAGATTGTCGTGGAGCACTTCTTTCTGCGCATCGACCCCCTGCAACAGCGCGATCGGCACCGGCGCGAAGGCACGAGTCGGGAGCAGCACGCGATCGCGCCACACATAAGCCGGATGCGCCAGCGGATCGGCGGAAACCGGCGGTGGCGGAGCGAGGCGCTCCAGCGCGGCGGCGATGCGGGCGAGGGTTGCTTCCATGCCCCGCCGGCTACCGCAGCGCAGCGCGAAGGGTCAATGCGTGCTTCTCGTCGCCCCGGTTAAGGATGGGGCGGCGTGGTCAATCGGCCAGATTGTAGCTCTTGAGCAGATCATAGAGCGTCGGCCGGCTGATCCCGAGCAGCCGCGCGGTATTGCTGATATTGCCGTCGGCGCGCGCCAGCGCGCGGCGGATCGCGGTGCGGTCGGCCGCCTCGCGCACCGCGCGCAGGTTGATCGGGGTATCGTCGGGCTCGGCGAGATCGAGATCGGCGGCGGTGACGAGCTTCCCGTCGGCCATGATCACCGCGCGCTTCACGCGATTTTCGAGTTCGCGCACATTGCCGGGCCACCCCCAGGCGTCGATCGCGGCGCGCGCGTCGGGCGCCAAGCCGGTCACCGCCGGGTTCATCGTCGCGGCGTAACGGGTGACGAAATGCCGCGCGAGCAGCGCCGCGTCGCCGGGCCGTTCGGCGAGCGACGGGATGCGGATGACGATCTCCGCCAGCCGATAATAAAGATCCTCGCGGAAGCTGCCCGCCGCGACCATCGCATCGATATCGCGATGCGTGGCGCAGACGATCCGCGTGTCGACCGCGATCGCGCGTCGCCCGCCGATCCGCTCGATCGTCCGTTCCTGCAGGAAGCGCAGCAGCTTGACCTGGAGCGGCAGCGGCACGTCGCCGATCTCGTCGAGGAACAGGGTGCCGCCGTGCGCCTGTTCGATCTTGCCCTCGGTCGTCTTCACCGCGCCGGTGAAGGCGCCTTTCTCGTGCCCGAACAGCTCGCTTTCGAGCAAAGTTTCGGGGATCGCCGCGCAATTGATCGCGACGAAGGCGCCGGTGCGGCGCGGCGAGGCGTCGTGCACGCCGCGCGCGAGCAATTCCTTGCCGGTGCCGCTCGCGCCGAGCAGCATCACCGAAACGTCGGCCGGGGCGACGCGTTCGATCGTCCGCGTCACCTTGAGCATTTCCGGCGCGGCGCTGATCAGCCCGGCCATTGCCCCCGCCGCGGTGCTCGTCGCGGCGAGCCGCCGGTTTTCGGCTTCGAGCGCGTGGACGTGGAAGGCGCGTGCGACGATCAGCCCGAGCGCGTCGATATCGATCGGCTTCTGGTAGAAATCCCACGCCCCGTCGGCGATCGCACGCAACGCGCTTTCGCGCGCGCCGTGGCCGGAGGCGACGATCACCTTGGTATCGGGCTTGAGCGCGAGGATCTCGGCCAGCGTCGCGAACCCTTCGGTCGTGCCGTCCGGATCGGGCGGGAGACCGAGATCGAGCGTCACGACGGCGGGCTCATGCTGCCGCAGCGCGTCGATCGCCCCGTCGCGATCGCTGGCGACGATCACCTCATAGCCGTCATAGGCCCAGCGCAACTGGCGCTGGAGCCCCAGATCGTCCTCGACGATCAGCAATTTGGGCAATGTCTTCGGGCGGTCGCTCACGCTGCCTGCTCCATTGCCGCGGCCGAGCGCAGCGTGACGCGGAACCGCGTGCCCTCGCGCTCGCGGCTTTCCACCGTCACGCTGCCCCCCATCGTCTCGGCAAGCTGCCGCGCCTCGAACGCGCCGAGCCCGAACCCGCCCGGCTTGCCCGAGACGAACGGCTTGAACAGCCGGTCGCGCATGAACGCCGGGGACATGCCGCGCCCGGTGTCGATCACCTCGACCGCCACCTGCTGCGTCGCGGCCAGATCGACGAGGTTGAGCGTCACCGGCGCATCCGCCGCGCTCGCCTCGATCGCATTCTGGACGAGGTGGCCGAGCAAGGTTTCCAGCGCGGTGGCGTCCGCCAGCGCATTTACCTCAGGCGCGCCGGTGACGAGGATGACGTGCTGCGCGCGCCGCGCGGCGGCGATCCGCTCGGCCAGCCGACGCAGCGACACCTCGCGCAGCGCCTCGCCGCGGCCGCCGTGGTGCTGGGAGAGGCGCGCGAGCAGATTGTTCATGCGCTGTGCCGAATCGCGCAACGTCTCGACCATGTCCGCACGGAAGGCGGGATTGTCGGCGTGGCGCTCGGCATTGCGTGCAAGCAGCGTCAATTGGCTCACCAGATTCTTGAGATCGTGCATGATAAAGGCGAAACGGCGGTTGAATTCGTCGAAGCGCCGCGCGTCGGCCAAGGCGTCATGCGCGCGTTCCTCGGCGAGATAGCTCGCCACCTGCCGCCCCGCGACGCCGAGCAGGTCGAAATCCTCCCAGTCGAGCGCGCGGTCGAGCGGGGGGCGGGCGAGGACGATCGCGCCGGTCAGCTGGTCGAAATGGCAGAGCGGAACGATCGCCCAGACGTGGTCGCGCTCGACGAGCCACGACGGGGCGGCGGCGCGCTCCTCGGCGGGGGCGGTGCCGTCGCGCACCGCGTCGAGCGCGACGATCCGCTGGGTCGCGGCGAGATGGCGATGAAGCGCCGCGTCGCCGCCAGCGGGGTCGGCGTCGTCCTCGGGCCAGTTCCAGCCCGCGCCGCGCTCCAGCCCGCCGTCGCGCGCGAGCAGCAGCAGCCCCGCGGGGGAATCGGTGACGTCCGCTACCGCCTTCACCACACGGATCCCCAACGGTGCAGCGCTGTCGCCCGGCGTGCCGAGCGTCTCGGTGAAGCGAAGCCATTCGGCGCGATAATCGTAGCGGTGGGTGAAAAGATGCTTGGCGACCAGGACCTTGGCCCAGGCGCGCAGCCACGGCGTCGATACGACCGTCAGCAGCGCCGCCGCGGTGCCGAAGACGAAGGCGGTCTGCGCCAGCCGGATATGGTTCCCGCCGAGCTGGCCGATCAGGCTGATCGCCAGCCCGATCACGACGACATAGACCCCCGCGACGAGCAACGAGATCGCCAGGAACGCGACGTTGCGCGACAATTGCAACGTCCATTCGCCGTTGCGCTGCACCGCCAGCCCGAACAGCGGGGCGAAGGCGATCAGCGCGAGGCCGCGCGCCGCGATCAACCCGTCGGAGATTCCGGTCGACGTCCACAGCGCGAGATTGATGACGGTATCGATGACGAACATCAGCGCCATCGCCAGCGCCGCGGCGCGAATCCCGCCGCGCCCGGCGGCGGACAGCCGCGCCTGCATACGATAGATCAGCAGCAGCGCTGTGACGCTTCCCAGCATGCGGAACGCGACCCGCGCATCGCCGATCGCCGCCTTGTCGCCCGGGGCAGCGGTGGCTTCGGCGATCGCCAGCCCCGTCGCGATCGCGAAGGTGAGCGCGCAGGCGATATAGACGGCGGTGAGCCAGCGGCCCCCCGCGTCGGCGGGTTCACGCCGCGCGAGGACGTAGATGAAGCCGAGCCAGGCGAGGTTGCGGGCGCCCTCCGCAAGCCGGGTGATCGGATCGCGCGCGTCGATCCCGGCGGCGGCCAGCGCCCATAAGGCGGTGGCGCCGAGCGCGACGATCAGCGTAATGCGGGGAAGCCCGCCGTCGCGCTGGCGGAGCTGCACCAGCGCCAGCACCCCGAACAGGAAGGCGGCGAGCGCGTGGCTCCACAGGGTCAGCGGCGGTTGCACCTCACCGCGCACCGGCGGGAAACAGCACCACCCGCAAGGTCTGGAGCAGGATCAGCAGATCGAGGAACGGCGAGTAGTTCTTCGCGTAATAGAGATCATATTCGAGCTTGTGGCGCGCATCGTCGATCGACGCGCCATAGGGATAGTTGATCTGCGCCCAGCCGGTGATGCCGGGCTTCACCATATGCCGCTCGGCGTAATAGGGCAGCTCGCGTTCGAGATCGGCGACGAATTGCGGGCGTTCGGGGCGCGGGCCGACGAAACTCATCTCGCCCTTCAGCACGCTCCAGCATTGCGGCAGCTCGTCGATCCGCACCTTGCGGATGAAGCGCCCGACGCGCGTGACGCGCGGATCCTGCTCCGCCGCCCACACCGCCTCGCCCGGAATTTCGGCATCCTGCCGCATCGAGCGCAGCTTGGGGATGTCGAACGGCTCGTTGTACAGCCCGACGCGGCGCTGGCGGTAGAAGGCGGGGCCCTTGCTCTCCAGCTTGATCGCGATCGCGGTCACCACGATCAGCGGCAGCGCGACGAGCAGCATCAATGCGCTGACGATCACGTCGAACCCGCGCTTGACCATCGCGGTCAGCATCTGCCCGGAGGAAAAACCGTCGGAAAAGATCAACGCGGAGGGATTGACCGTCTGCAGGTCGATGCGCCCCGTCTCGCGTTCGAGAAAGGCGGAGAATTCGTTGACCTGCACCCCGGTGGTCTTGATCCGCAGCAGATCCTTGAGCGGCAGCGCGTTGCGCCGCTCCTCGATCGCCAGCACCACTTCCGATGCGTTGAGCCGCACGACATGGTCGGCGAGGTTGTAGATCGCGTCGCGCGGGATCGCCTGCGGCACCACGATCTCCGGCTCGGCCATCGCGACATAGCCGACCACCACGAAGCTCGATCCGGGCACCTGTTCCAGCGTCGCCAGCCGGGCGGCGCGCGTCCCGGCGCCGAGCACGACGACGCGGCGTTTGAACCGCTCGCCGCCGAGGAAGCGCCCGAACAGGATGCGGACCATCACCAGCCCGACGGCGGCGAGCAGCATCGCGTAGAACAGGTTCGACCGCCAGAAGGTGAAGCGCGGCATGACGAAGAACAGCACCGCGAGAAACAAGGCGCCGAGCGATATCGCGACCATCAGTCGCATCGCGGCCTGGCGGATCGAGACGAGGACGTCCGCCTGATAGGCGCCGACCGCGATCATCGCGATCATCAGCGGCGCGGCGAACGACAGGAGCTGGGGCAGGCGGGTCCAGATCGGTTCCACCAGCATGTCGATCTGCCACGCGCGGAAATCCCATCCGCCCTCTGCCGCGGCGATCAGCAGCATGAAATCCAGCACACCGAGCAGCAGCACCGCGTTCGGTACGTAGTGCTTGAAAACCCTGATCATTTTCCCGGCATCCGATCCCCGGTGTAAGCTTCTCCGACAGGTGATCGCAGCAAATGGCAAAAAAAGGCTGAAGAGCCGTGCCCATAAAGAGACGGATCGAATGGTTGCGAGCCGCATTATCCGATAGCAATAGTGACCGAACCAGGCGGAGAAATGCATGCCGATTTCCAGGACGATCGTTCCCGTAATCCTGTCAGGCGGAGCGGGGACGCGGCTGTGGCCGATGTCGCGCCCGGAAATGCCCAAACAGATGCTCGCGCTCACCGCGCCCGAGACGATGCTGCAGCTCACCGCGGCGCGGGCGCGCGGCGCGGGCTATGGCGCGCCGATCGTCGTCGCCAACGCGCGTCATGCCGATATGATCGAGGAACAGCTCGATGCGATCGACATGGCGCCCGCCGCGCTGATCCTCGAACCGGCCGGGCGCAACACCGCGCCGGCGATCGCGCTTGCCGCGCTGGCGGTGGAGGATCGCGCCGCGCCGCTGCTGGTGATGCCGTCCGATCATGTGATCGCCGATGTCGCCGCCTTCCACCGCGCGATCGCCGCCGCGCTGCCGCTCGTCGACGAGGGGTGGCTAGTGACCTTCGGCATCACCCCGGACGCGCCCGAGACGGGCTATGGCTATATCCGCGCCGGCGCCGAGATCGCCGAGGGGGTGCATCAGGTCGAGCGTTTCGTCGAGAAGCCCCCGCTCGACGCCGCCAAGGCGATGCTGGCGAGTGGCGATCATGTGTGGAACGGCGGAATCTTCCTGTTCCGCGCCGACGCCTATCTCGCGGCGTTGGGCGAGTTCGAGCCGGCGATGCTCGATGCGGTGACCCGCGCGATGGCGGGCGCGCAACGCGAAGGGTGTCGCCTGACCCCCGCCGCCGACGCTTTCGCGCAATCCCCCGATCGCTCGATCGATTATGCCGTGATGGAGCATGCCGCGCGTGTCGCGGTGGTGCCCGTCTCGATGGGGTGGAACGATGTCGGCAGCTGGGACGCGCTCCACGCGCTGTCCGATCGCGATCATGCCGGCAATGCGGTGCGCGGCGAGGTGATCGCGCTTGATTCGACCAATTGCCTGGTGCGCAGTGACGGCGCGCGCGTGGCGATGATCGGGGTCAGCGACCTGATCGTCGTCGCGAGCGGCGACGACATCCTGATCCTGCCGCGCGGGCGCAGTCAGGATGTCCGCCAGTTGCTGGAGGCAATGAAGAGCTAGCGGCAACGCTAGAAGAAAATATTCACAGGGTGTTCAATCCGCGATCGTTATGCCACGCGGTGATGAGGATGTGGATCACCGCGTTTCTGCTGCTGCTCGCCGCATCGCCGGCGCTCGCCGCGCCCGATCCGGGGCGCGAGGCGAGCGCCGCGTGGCAGGCGACGCGTCAGGGCCGCATCCTCCCGCTCAAGGAGATCGAGCGCCGTATCGTCCCGACGATGAAGGGCGCGCAATATATCGGCTTCGATCTCGAGCTGCCGAGCGGCGTCTATACGCTAAAATTCCTGCGCGACGGCACGGTGATCTGGGTCGATGTCGACGGCCGCACCGGCCAGGTGATCGGGCGCACCGGGCGTTGACAAGCCGTGGATTTCATCGCGCACGCTTCGGTGATAACCGGGCAGATACAACCCAAAGGGAGAAACCATGCGCGTCCTGATCGTCGAAGACGAGCCGAATCTCGGCCAGCAGCTCAAGAGCACGCTGGAAGGCGCGGGCTATGCCATCGATCTCGCCACCGACGGCGAGGAGGGACATTTCCTGGGCTCGACAGAAAGTTATGACGCGATCGTGCTCGATCTCGGCCTGCCGGAGATCGACGGGCTGACCGTGCTCGATCGCTGGCGCAAGGAGGGCAAGACCACCCCGGTGCTGGTGCTCACCGCGCGGGATAGCTGGTCGGACAAGGTCGCCGGGCTCGATGCGGGCGCCGACGATTATGTCGCCAAGCCGTTCCAGACCGAGGAATTGATCGCCCGGCTGCGTGCGCTGATCCGCCGCGCGTCGGGCAACGCCTCGTCGGAGCTGACCGCGGGCGATGTCCGGCTCGATACGCGCTCGGGCAAGGTAACCCGCGCCGGCGAGCCGGTGAAGCTCACCGCGCAGGAATATAAATTGCTCAGCTATCTGCTCCATCACAAGGGCAAGGTGGTTAGCCGTACCGAGCTGATCGAGCATATCTACGACCAGGATTTCGATCGCGATTCGAACACGATCGAGGTGTTCGTCACGCGCATCCGCAAGAAATTGGGGCAGGATGTGATCACCACGATCCGCGGCCTCGGCTACAGCCTCGAGGAGCCGACGGCTTAAGCCGCGCGGGGCCGATGACCGCCGACGTACAGGAAAGATTTCGCGCGGTTCGCCGCAACGGATCGCTGACGCGGCGGATGATCCTCATCGCGGCGGCGTGGATCCTGCTGCTGCTCGCCGGCGGCGGGCTGGCGCTCGATCGCGTGCTCGCCAGCGCGGTGACGCGCAATTTCGACGACCAGCTCGAATATGTCCTGCAGTCGCTGCTCGTCTCGGCCGAGATCGGCCCGGACGGCGAGGTGATCTTCAACCGCGAGCCCGCCGACCAGCGCTTCTTGGAGCCCTATTCGGGGCTTTACTGGCAGGTCTCCGCGCCGGGGCGGGAGCCGTTTCCGTCGCGGTCGTTATGGGACCGCCAACTCGCGTACGGCGCCAATCACGACGATCGCAGTGTTCACACCTATGATAGCAGCCAGTTCCGCGACGAGAAACTGCGCGTGGTCGAGCGCGACGTCACGCTGCCGCGCTCCAAGACGCGCTGGCGCTTTCAGGTCGCGCAGAGCCGCAGCGGGCTCGATGCGCAGATCGACGTGCTGCGCCGGACATTGGTGCGCAGCTTCCTGCTGCTCGGGCTCGGGCTGATCGTGCTGGCGGCGTTGCAGACCTTTTACGGCCTGCTTCCGCTGCGCAAATTGCGACTGGAGATCGCCAAGATGCGCGGCGGGCGGATCAACCGTATCTCGGGAGACATGCCGGTCGAGGTCGCGCCGCTGGTCGAGGAACTGAACGCGCTCGTCGCGCATAATGAGGTGCAGGCGGAGGAGGCGCGGCGCCACGCCGGCAATCTCGCGCACGCGCTCAAGACCCCGCTGACCGTGATCATGAACGCGGCGACCGCCAATGCCGACGATTTGTCCGAAACCGTGGTGCGCGAGGCGCGGACGATGCGGCGGCAGGTCGATCACCATCTCGCACGGGCGCGTGCCGTCGGCCGGCGCGGATCGGCGCACAGCCGCGCCGAGGTGTGGCCGTCGATCGAATCGGTCGAGCGCGCGGTGCAGCGGCTTTATCCGCATGTCCGCATCGACATGGACGGGCGCAAGGATCTCGTCGCGCATATCGAACGCCAGGATCTCGACGAGATCATGGGCAATCTGATGGAAAATGCCGCGAAATACGGCGGCGGCAGCCTGTTCGTGACGGTCGCGGCGCAGGCCGGATTCGTCGAGATACTGGTCGAGGACGACGGCACCGGCATCCCCGAGGAGGAGCGCGTGCGGATCTTCGATCGCGGCGCGCGGCTCGATACCGGCAAGCCGGGGACGGGGTTGGGCCTCGCGATCGTGCGCGACGTTGCCGAAATTTACGAAGGCACCGTAACGCTTGAAGAAAGCGAGGATCTCGGGGGGTTGTTGGTCCGTCTGCGGCTGCCCATGGCGCAGGCCGAATAGCATTCATTGAGTATTCGGTAACCAACACAGGTTACGACCGGCGCATGGACCGCGTGCGCCGCAATCGCCTGCTCTTGGTGGGCTTCCTCTATTTCATCCTCGTCGCGACCTCGACCCGGCTGGTCACCGACGAGCAGGCGCTGGCGTCGATCTGGCCGGCCAATGCGGTGTTGCTGGCGATGCTGCTGCAGCGCGGAAAGCCGCGCTGGGGCGATGTGCTGATCGCCGGCATCTGCGGCAACGTGCTCGCCAACTTCCTGATCCACGGCACCCTCGTCACGCCCTTCTTCTACAGTTTGATCGACGTGGGCGAGGCGATGCTGGTCGCCGTCGCGCTGCGCCGGACGATGGACATGGAGGAAATGCTCGGCGCGCCGGAGAATGTCGGCCGGTTCGTCTTATGGGCCGGGGGCATCGCGCCGGCGGTGAGCGGGCTGGGCGGCGCGGGGATCGCCTGGGCGTTCCTTCACGAAGATTTCCTCGCCTCGCTCCATACCTGGTATCTCAGCGACGCATTGGGGCTGCTGATCTTCACGCCGTTCTTCACCTCGTTGCTGGCGGGCGAATATCGCCAGTCGTTCCTCGAAAAGAGCCGGCGCGAGCGGATCGAGGCGCTGGCGATCCACCTGCTGGTGCTGGGCACCGCGATCGGGGTGTTCATGTGGGCACCCCCGGCGATGCTGTTCCTGCTGTTCGCGCCGCTGATGCTGGTGACGTTCAAGCTTGGCCGACTGGGGACGCAGGTGGCGATCATGATCGTCACGATCACCGGGGTGATCGGCACGCTGGTCTATCCGTCGTCGGCGCTTCACGGGCAATCGACCGCGCAGCATCTGCACCTGTTGCAATTCTTCCTTGCGCTGATGCTGCTCACCTGCCTGCCGGTGGCGGCGAGCCTGTCGGCGCGCAACCGGCTGACGCGGCGGCTGGCGGACAGCGAACGCCAGCTTCGCGCGCGCGAGGGCGATCTGATCCGCATGGTCGCGACCGATCCGCTGACCGGGCTGCTCAACCGCGCCGCGTTCAACGAGCAGGTCGAGGAAATCCACCCGGAAACGCGCGTCGCGATCGCGATGCTCGATGTCGACCGCTTCAAGCAGGTCAACGATCAGTTCGGGCACGATGCCGGGGATCGCGCCTTGATCCATTTTGCGCGGCTGATCGGCGGCGGGGTGCGGCAGGGCGATATCGTCGCGCGCGCCGGCGGGGACGAGTTCATCATCCTGTTCCCCGATACCGGCGAGAGCGACGCCGAGACGGTGTGCCAGCGGCTTGCCGCCACGCTTGCGCGGCAGCCGCTGGCGCTCGACGAGCAGGTCCTGCTCGAATTGCGGATGAGCTGCGGCGTCGCGGAACGGCGTGACGGCGAAACGATCGAAGCGGCGATCAGGCGCGCCGATCAGGCGCTCTATGCCGCCAAGGGCGCCGGCCGCGCCCGCGTGACCCGCGCCGCCTGACGCCCGATCACGTCAACTTACGCCGGCTCCGGCGCCTGCATCGCTTCCGCGGCGAGCGCGAACGAGCGTTTGCGCGCCTCGTGGTCGTACATCATGCTGGTCAGCATCACCTCGTCGACCCCGGTGCGCGCGACGAACGCGGCGATCCCGCGCGCCACCTCGTCGCGCGTGCCGATCGCGGTGCATTGCAGGACGTGATTGAGGATCGCGGCATGCTGCGGCGGCAGGCTTTCGCGATAGCCGGCGATCGGCGGGGGCAGCTGGCGCGGGTTGCCGGTGCGTAAGGCGACGAACGCCTGCTGCTGCGAACTGGCGAGAAATTCGGCATCCTCGCGCGTGTCGGCGGCGAAGACGTTGAACCCCGCCATCGCATAGGGGCGGTCGAGCTGGGGCGACGGGCGGAACTCGCGCCGATAGATGGCAAGCGCCTCGTCGAGCGCATCGGGGGCGAAATGCGAGGCAAAGGCATAAGGCAGCCCGAGCACCGCGGCGAGCTTCGCGCCGAACAGGCTCGATCCCAAAATCCACAGGTCGGGTCGCGCGCCGGCGCCCGGCGTGGCGCTGATCCCGGTGCGTCCGTCGTCGGCGAAATAGCTCTGCAATTCGAGCACGTCGTTGGGGAAGGCGTTGGGATCGGTATCGAGCGTGCGGCGCAACGCCCGCGCGACGCGCTGGTCCGAGCCGGGCGCGCGACCAAGCCCGAGATCGATCCGCCCCGGGAACAAGGCGTCGAGCGTGCCGAATTGCTCGGCGATCTGCAGCGGCGCGTGATTGGGCAGCATGATCCCGCCCGCGCCGACCCGGATCGTCTCGGTCGCCTGCCCGACATGCGCGATCACCACCGCGGTCGCGGCGGAGGCGATCCCCGGCATGCCGTGATGCTCCGCCACCCAATAGCGGCGATAGCCGTGGCGCTCGGCGTGACGCGCGAGATCGGCGGCATTGGCGAGCGATCGCGGCACGTTGCCGCCCTCAACCACGGGGACGAGATCGAGCAGGGAGAATGCGGTCATGGCGCAGGATGTGGCGTGACGCGTTGCAAACTGCAACCTCCCGCCCGCTCAATCGTCATGCCGGGCCTGACCCGGCATGACGGAAGAAGCGAGCGCAGCGGAAAAAGGCGGTTCCGCTCAATATCGATCGGCCTTAAAGCCCCCGGCGATGCCACCCTCGCTCGCCCCGATCCGCAACTGGATCTTCGATCTCGACAATACGCTCTATCCGGCGAGCGCCGATCTGTTCGCGCAAATCGACGTCAAGATGACCGCTTATGTCGCCGATCTGCTCGGGACCGATCTGGTCGAGGCGCGCCGCATCCAGAAAGCCTATTTCCTCGGCCACGGCACCACGCTCGCCGGGCTGATGAAGGAGCATAAGGTCGATCCGCTCCATTATCTCGATTTCGTCCACGATATCGAGATGGAGGTGCTGGAGGAGAATCTTCCGCTCGCCGCCGCGATCGCACGGTTGCCGGGGCGCAAGATCGTCTTCACCAACGGCGACGGCCCCTATGCCCGCCGCGTGCTCGACCGGCTCGGGCTCGGCGCGTCGTTCGAGGCGATCCACGATATTCACGCGATGGACCTCGCGCCCAAGCCGGCGCCCTCGGCCTATGCCGGGCTGTGCGCCGCCTTCGGGCTCGATCCCGCGCAATCCTTGTTCGTCGACGATATGGCGCGCAACCTCGCGCCGGCGAAGGCGATCGGCATGACGACGGTGTGGGTCGACAACGGATCGGAACAGGCCGAGGGCACCGACCGCAGCTTCGTCGACTATACCACCCACGATCTGACGCATTGGCTACAGGGAATTTTATGAGCAACAGCGAGCTTGAACAGACGATCGACGCCGCCTGGGAGAACCGCGCGGAGGTCGGCGCCTCTACCGGCGGCGAGGTGCGCGTGGCGGTCGATCGCGCGCTGGCGTTGCTCGATTCGGGCGCGGCGCGCGTCGCCCAGCCCGACGGCAACGGCGGTTGGCAGGTCAACCAGTGGCTCAAGAAGGCGGTGCTGCTGTCGTTCCGCCTCAACGACAATGTGCTGATCGATAACGGCCCCGGCGCGGGCCATTGGTTCGACAAGGTGCCGTCGAAATTCTCGGGCTGGACCGAGGGCGAATTCCGCACCGCCGGTTTCCGCGCGGTGCCGGGCAGCATCGTGCGGCGCGGCGCGTTCATCGGCAAGGGCGCGGTGCTGATGCCGAGCTTCGTCAACATCGGCGCCCATGTCGGCGAGGGGACGATGGTCGATACCTGGGCGACGGTGGGGAGCTGCGCGCAGATCGGCAAGAACGTTCATCTCTCGGGCGGCGCCGGGATCGGCGGGGTGCTCGAACCGCTCCAGGCCGACCCGGTGATCATCGGCGACGGCGCGTTCATCGGCGCGCGGTCCGAAGTGGCCGAGGGCGTGCGCGTCGGCGAAGGCGCGGTGCTGTCGATGGGGGTCTATCTCGGCGCCTCGACCAAGATCATCGACCGCGCGACCGGCGAAGTGTTCCGCGGCGAGGTGCCGCCCTATTCGGTGGTCGTGCCGGGTTCGACCGGGGGCGGCGATCTCGGGCTTTATTGCGCGGTGATCGTCAAGCGCGTCGACGCGCAGACGCGGTCGAAGACCAGCATCAACGAATTGCTGCGGGACTGATTGTAACCCACCGACACCCCGGCCTTGAGCCGGGGTCCATCGGGGGGCAAGCGCGGAGCAAGAGGCTCTGATTGCTGAGTTCGCGGCGCTATGGACCCCGGCTCAAGGCCGGGGTGACGGTGGTTGTATTGGCGCTCACCCGTCGCCATAGTCGCCCGACCTACGAAGGAGTAACCACCGTGTACCACCGGATGAACAACGCCAGCCGCTGTGTCTCGTCCGTCTGCCCGGTGCCTTATGCCTGCCTTCGTCACGCTCGATTCGATTTCCGCCGCCACGCCTGATCGCCAGCGGCTTTTCGACAATCTCACTTTATCGCTCGGCGCGGAACGCGTCGGGCTGGTCGGTCGCAACGGCGCCGGCAAATCCACCTTGTTGCGGATCGTCGCGGGCACCGAATTGCCCGCGGCCGGCACCGTCGCGCGCGCCGGGACGATCGGCACGCTCGCCCAGCATTGGGACGAGCGGGAGAGCGTCGCCGCCGCTTTGGGGGTGAGCGACGGCCTCGCGCTGCTCCGGCGCGTGCTCGCGGGCGAGGGCGAACCCGCCGATTTCGAGACCGCGGATTGGGACCTCGAACCCCGCGTCGAGGCGGCGCTGGCCAGCGTCGGGCTGCCCGATCTGGCGCTCGACCGCGCGATCGCCACGCTGAGCGGGGGCGAACGCACCCGCGTCGGGCTTGCGCGGCTGGCGATCGAGGCGCCCGACGTGCTGCTGCTCGACGAGCCGACCAACAATATGGACGCTGCCGGCCGCGCCGCGGTCAAGGCGCTGATCGCGGGCTGGCGCGGCGGGGTGCTGGTGGCGAGTCACGACCGCGATCTGCTCGAAGCGATGGACCGGATCGTCGAGCTCACCCCGATCGGCATCCGCGTCGTCGGCGGCGGATGGAGTGCCTTCGCCGAGGTGCGTGCCGCCGAGCGCGAGCGCGCCGCGACCGAAATGGAGCGCGGCGAGGCGCGGCTGCGCGACGCGAAGCGCGAGGCACAGGTGCGGCGCGAAACGCAGGAACGCCGCGACCGCGCCGGACGGGCTTATGCCGCGAGCGGGTCGTTGCCGCGCATCGTCGCCGGCGGGATGGCGCGGCGCGCGGAGAATAGCGCCGGGCGCGGCCAGCGCCTCAGCGAACGGCTCGTCGCCGATGCCGCCGCACAGGCGGAGGACGCGCGCGCGCGGGTCGAGGTGCTGACCCCGCTATCGATCGCGCTGCCGCCGACCGGGCTTCCCGCCAATGCCGACGTACTGACGCTCGACGGCGTATCGCTGACGCGCGGCGAGCGGCGCTTCGGGCCGTGGTCGCTCGCGATGCGCGGGCCGGAGCGGGTCGCGATCGCAGGGGCGAACGGCGCGGGCAAAACGACGTTGCTCCACCTCGCCGCCGGCACGATCGACCCCGATGCGGGCACGGCGCGCCGCACCGATCGCGTCGCGATGCTCGACCAGCACGTCACGCTGCTCGACCCCGAAACCAGCATCTTCGCCAACTTCCGCCGGCTCAATCCGGCGCTCGACGAACAGGCCGCCTATGCCGCCTGCGCGCGCTTCGCGTTCCGCAATCGCGATGCGCTCAAGCCAGTGGGAGTGCTCTCCGGCGGAGAGCGGCTCCGCGCGGGCCTCGCCTGCACGCTGGCGGGGGAGCGGCCGCCGTGGCTGCTGCTGCTCGACGAGCCGACCAACCACCTCGATCTCGATTCGATCGAGGTGCTGGAGCGGGCATTGGCGGACTTCGACGGCGCGTTGCTGGTCGTCAGTCATGACCCGGCGTTTCTGGCCGCGGTCGGGGTCGCGCGGGAGCTGCGGATCGCGCATTGACCGTCTCGACAATGCAACCTGCGGCTCTTATCGCCGCGGGACGATTTCAAGGGGAGTTCGATGCCCAAAGCCAGTCAGGTTCTCGATCGCGTTCTCGTGCTCGAGATGGTCCGTGTCACCGAAGCCGCCGCGGTCGCCGCGTCGACGTTGGTCGGGCGCGGCGACGAAAAGGCCGCCGATGCCGCCGCGGTCGAGGCGATGCGTGAGGCGCTCAACAGCCTCGACATGGACGGCACCGTGGTGATCGGCGAGGGCGAGCGCGACGAAGCGCCGATGCTCTACATCGGCGAGAAGGTCGGCAGCGGCAACGGCCCGAAGATCGACATCGCGCTCGATCCGCTCGAAGGCACCACGATCTGCGCCAAATCCGGCCCGAACAGCCTCGCCGTGCTGGCGATCGCCGAGGCGGGCGGGCTGCTCAACGCGCCCGACGTCTATATGGACAAGCTCGCGATCGGGCCGGGCTATCCCGACAATATCCTCGATCTCGACAAGACGCCGACCGAGAATATTCAGGCGATCGCCGCGGCAAAGGGGGTCACCCCGCGCGAGATCATGGCCTGCGTGCTCGATCGCCCGCGCCACGAAAAGCTGATCGCCGAGCTGCGCGCGATCGGCTGCGGCGTGGTGCTGATCGGCGACGGCGACGTTGCCGGCGTGATCGCCACCACCAACCCCGAAACGACGATCGACGTCTATATGGGGTCGGGCGGCGCGCCGGAGGGCGTGCTGGCCTGTGCGGCGCTGCGCTGCGTCGGCGGGCAGTTCAAGGGCCGCTTGTTGTTCCGCAACGAGGATGAGCGCTCGCGGGCGCGCAAATGGGGCATCACCGATCTCGATCGGCAATATGACCTCAAGGATCTCGCCAAGGGCGATTGCATCTTCGCCGCGACCGGGGTGACCGACGGCTCGCTGCTCGAAGGCGTCAAGCGCCACGGCAGCCGCATGACGACCGAAAGCGTCGTGATGCGCGCCTCGTCCGGCACGGTGCGCTGGGTGAAGGGCGAGCACCGCATCGAGCGGTAAGCGGTTCGATTGGGCGTGAATCCATCCCCCCTTCGTCATTCCCGCGAAGGCGGGAGTCCATTAATGCTGTCGTCGCGATTTGATCGCCGAGATCCGAGTGAATGGATTCCCGCCTTCGCGGGAATGACGGGTGGTTTTTCAAAATGACCGCCGCCCTCCTGCTTGTCGCCTTGCTGGCGACGAGCTGGTTTGCGCGAAAGCGGCTCAGGCTCGATTTCGGTAGCGGGCGCAGCCGCGCCTATCTCACGGTCGCGGTGCGGCAGGTGGTAGGGTTCGCGCTGCCCGCACTCGTCATGCTCGCGCTGGCGGGCGAGTGGCGCGCGCTGTCTGAAATGCCGGCGAGCTTCGCCGCGCTGGCGGTTTCGTTCGGTATCGAAGGATGGGTCACCCCCGACGACGGATGGATATTATCGATCGGCGCGCTCGCCGGCACCGTGATCGGCTCGGGCCTTGCCTGGCTGCGCTGGCGGCGCAAGCGCAAGCGCGGCCCGATCTTCGGCGAGCTCGGCTGGCTCCTGCCGCGCGACCGCGCCGATCTCGCGTGGGGCGTCGCGCTGTCGCTGACTGCCGGGGTAACCGAGGAATTGTTCTTCCGCCTCGCTCTGCCGTTGCTCGCCACACTCGCGACCGGCAGCGCACTCGCGGGCCTGCTGCTCGCCGCGATCCTGTTCGCCGGCGCGCATTGGTATCAGGGGTGGAGCGGGGTGGTCGCGACCGGGGTGATGGGGCTGGTTTTCGCGTTGCTCTATCTTGCCAGCGGCACGTTGTGGTTCGCGATCGCCGCGCATATCGTGGTCGATCTCAACGCGCTGGTGATCCGCCCCGCACTGACCGGGGCGTGGCGCCGTGCATGAGACAAAAAGGTTCGTAAACTAAGAACTGGCGCGACCGCCCGGCGTGCTGCTAAGCTGGATGCGCAACCGGAGGGGAGGAATCCGATGATCGATCTCGACGCGATCCACTGTCTGTCGGATATCCCGGCGGCGCAGGCGCGCGCGCGGGGCGATCAGATCGCGTTATTGTTCGAGGGCGACGCGACCAGTTATGCCCAACTCGAAACGCAAACCGATGCGGTCGCACGCGCATTGCTCGCGGACGGGGCGCAGCCCGGTGCCCGGATCGCGGTGCTCACCAAGAACCACGCGCTCTGGTATCCGCTGTTCTTCGGCACGGCGCGCGCGCGGGCCTGCCTGATGCCGGTCAACTGGCGGCTTTCGGTGCCCGAGGTGGCGTTCATCCTCGAAGACGGCGCGCCGAGCCATTTGTTCGTCGGCGAGGATTTCTTCGCCGCCGCGCTCGAGGCGGTGGCCGGGATGTCACGCCGCCCGCAGCTTATCGCGCTCTATGGCGCGCATCCCGAGTTCCTCCCGCTCGATATGTGGCTGGCAAGAGGGGCAGGGCAAGCGTCGCCCGATCGACCGTCGCTCGACGACGACGTGCTCCAACTCTACACCAGCGGCACCACCGGTCGCCCCAAGGGGGTGGTGCTCACCAACTTCAACTATCGCCGCTTCATGGAAATGGCGACCGGGGTCGACGGCTTCGCTTATGAGGCGGGTGAGACGGTGATGATCGTCATGCCGCTGTTCCATGTCGCGGGGACCAATGTCAGCTTCGCCGGGCTGATGCAGGGCGGGCGGATCGTGCTGATCAAGGATTTCACCCCCGCCGGCGCGGTCGCGACGATGGTTGCGGAGCAGGTGAGCCACAGCTTCCTCGCCCCGGCGATGATCCTGATGATGCTCCAGACGCCGGAGATCGCGGACGCGCGTTTCCCGCGGCTGCGCAGCATCGCTTACGGCGCATCGCCGATCGCCGAGGACGTGCTGGCGCGCGCGCAGACCGCCTTCGGGTGTGATTTCGTGCAATTCTACGGGATGACCGAATCGGCCGGCGCCGGCTCCTATCTCTCCCCCGCGGCGCATCGCGCGGGTGGTTTGCTCAAATCCTGCGGCCAGCCGTGGCCGGGGGTCGATATCGCGATCCTCGATAGCGAGGGCCGCGAACTTCCCGCGGGTGAGATCGGCGAGATCGCGATCCGCGGCGATATCGTGATGAAGGGCTATTGGCGCCGCGACGAGGCGACGGTCGAGGCGCTGGCCGGCGGCTGGCTCCACACCGGCGACGCGGGCTATGCCGACGAGAACGGCTATTTCTTCGTCCACGACCGGATCAAGGACATGATCGTTTCGGGGGGCGAGAACGTCTATCCGGCCGAGGTGGAGAATGCGATCGCCGGCTGCCCGGGCGTGGCCGACGTCGCGGTGATCGGGGTGCCCGACGACAAATGGGGCGAAGCGGTCAAGGCGTTGATCGTCGCCGAGGATGACGCGCCGAGCGCGGAGGCGGTGATTGCCTGGGCGCGGGCGCGGATCGCGGGGTACAAGGCACCGAAAACGGTCGATTTCCTCGACGCCTTGCCGCGCAATCCGTCGGGCAAGGTGCTGCGCCGTGAATTGCGCGCGGCCTATTGGGCCGGGCGTGATCGCGCGGTGGGGTGATCACCTGACGGCACGAGCGCGACCTGCGATCCGTTCGCTCTGAGCTTGTCGAAGGGCTGCCCTTCTTCCTTCGAAGAAAAGTGCAGGGCTTCGACAGGCTCAGCCCGAACGGCGAGAGCGAAGCAGATAGTCTATACGCTACCCGCCGAAAACTGCTCGTGGTGGCGGATCACTTCGTCGATGATGAAGCGCAGGAATTTCTCGCTGAATTCGGGATCGAGCTCGGCGTCTTCGGCGAGCCGCCGCAGCCGGGCGATCTGCGCCTCCTCACGGCCGGGATCGGCCGGGGGCAGCCCGGCGGTCGCCTTGTGGCGCCCGACCGCCTGGGTGATCTTGAATCGCTCCGCGAGCAGGCAGACGAGCGCCGCATCGATATTGTCGATGCTCTTGCGATAGCCCTTCAGCACCTCGTCCGGCATTGTGCCTCCCGAATCCCTCATCGCCGCGCCTTTTGCGTGTCCACCGCTTCCGGCGCAAGGCTTGCGTTGCCCTAGCGTATTTTGCCGCCTAGAGCCCGTAACAGATGACCGCCACCATTCACCGCCTCGCCGATCGCCCCCCGTCGCTCGAACCGATGATCGAGCTCGTCGCGGGTGATATGAACATGGTCAATGCGGCGATCCTCGATCGCATGCAGTCGCAGATTCCGCTGATCCCGGAACTCGCCGGGCATCTGATCGCGGGCGGCGGCAAGCGCATGCGCCCGATGCTGACGCTCGCGAGCGCGCG
The DNA here is from genome assembly GCF_026130605.1 of Sphingomonas lycopersici. Lineage (GTDB taxonomy): Bacteria > Pseudomonadota > Alphaproteobacteria > Sphingomonadales > Sphingomonadaceae > Sphingomonas > Sphingomonas lycopersici. Next base: position 144,112 of record NZ_JANFAU010000002.1, read on the forward strand.
GCTGCTCGGCTATATGGGGACGCGGCATCACCGGCTCGCCGCGGCGGTCGAATTCATCCACACCGCCACATTGCTCCACGACGATGTGGTCGACGGGTCGGATCTGCGCCGCGGCAAGCGCACCGCCAACCTCATCTGGGGCAATCCGGCGAGCGTGCTGGTCGGCGATTTCCTGTTCAGCCGTAGCTTCGAACTGATGGTCGAGGACGGCAGCCTCAAGGTGCTCAAGATCCTGTCCAACGCCAGCGCGGTGATCGCGGAGGGCGAGGTCAACCAGCTCACCGCCGCGCGGCGCATCGATCTGGGCGAGGATCGCTATCTGGAGATCATCAACGCCAAGACCGCCGCGCTGTTCGCCGCCGCCTGCCGCATCGCCGCGGTGGTCGCCGAGCGGCCCGAGGAGGAGGAGGTCGCGCTTGACGCCTATGGCCGTAATCTCGGCATCGCCTTCCAGCTCGTCGACGATGCGATCGACTATGTCTCCGACGCCGGGACGATGGGCAAGGACGCCGGCGACGATTTCCGCGAGGGCAAGGTGACCTTGCCGGTGATCCTCGCTTATGCGCGCGGCTCGGCGACCGATCGCACCTTCTGGAAGGATGCGGTGGAGGGGCGCCGCGACGGCGACGAGGATTTCGCGCACGCGATCTCGCTGGTGCGCGCGACCCGCGCGGTCGACGACACGCTCGCCCGCGCGCGGCATTACGGCCAGCGCGCGATCGACGCGATCGGTCCCTTCGCCTCGGGCAAGGCAAAGGACGCGATGGTCGAGGCGGTCGAATTCGCGGTGGCGCGGGCTTATTGAGGTAACGCGGGACAAACACCGCGCCCGAAATCGAAGCCGTTCACCCTGAGCTTGTCGAAGGGCGGCCGAACTCCCGAACGCCAGGACGCGCTTTGCCAAGAGCGAACGGGATAGGTGACCCCGGTTTAACCACGATGCCTTAACCCGGCTCGGCTAAGGCATCGCCCAATGCTTCGCGTGCTGACCCTTTCGACCCTGTTTCCCGACGCTTCGCGGCCCAATTTCGGGGTGTTCGTCGAGCGGCAGACGCTTGGGCTCGCCGCGCGTCCCGATGTCGCGCTGACCGTGGTAGCGGGAATCGGCGTACCGCCCTGGCCGCTCTCGCGACACCCGCGCTATCGCCAGTTTGCGGCGGTTCCGACACATGAGACGTGGAAGGGCGTCGAGGTGCTGCGCCCGCGCTTCACGGTGCTGCCGGGCACCGCGGGGCGGTTTCACGCATCGGCGCTGCTGCGCGCGGTGCGACGGGGGATTCGCGGACGCGAATTCGACGTCATCGACGCCTCCTTCTTCTTCCCCGACGGGCCGGTGGCGATCGCACTCGGCCGGGAGCGCGGCATCCCGGTATCGATCAAGGCGCGCGGGGCGGATATTCACCACTGGGGTCATGCCGCGGCAACGGCGCGGCAGGTCCGCGACGCCGGTCTGGCGGCGGACGGATTGCTCGCGGTGTCCCGCGCGATGGCTGACGATATCGCCGCGCTCGGCATTCCGGCGGAGAAGGTAAAGGTACATCACACCGGGGTCGATCTCGCGCGGTTCGCGCCGGCCGATCGCGCGGCGGCGAAAGCGGCGCTCGGGGTCGCCGGGCCGCTGGTCGTTTCGGTCGGCGCGCTCATCCCGCGCAAGGGCCATGATGTGGTGATCGACGCGGTCGCGCGGCTCGACGGTGTAACCTTGCTGATCGCGGGCGAGGGCGAGGCACGGGGGGCGTTGGAAGCGCAAATTGCGCGTGCAGGCGTCGGTGATCGCGTGCGGTTGCTTGGTGCCGTGCCGCACGCGCAACTGCCTGCGCTGATCGCCGCCGCCGACGTCATGGCGCTTGCCTCCGCATCCGAGGGGCTGGCGAATGTGTGGGTCGAGGCGCTTGCCTGCGGCACGCCGATCGCCGTGCCCCCGGTCGGCGGTGCGCCCGAGGTGGTAACCGCGCCGTCAGCCGGCCGTATCGTCCCACGCGAGGCCGGTCCCTTTGCCGCGGCGATCGCCGATCTCTTGGGCGCGCCGTTGCCCGCCGAAGTGGTGCGCGCGCATGCGCTGGGCTTCACCTGGGAAGCGAATACCGTCGCGCTTTACGCGCATCTCGCGGGATTGGTTCAGACGAGGGGGTAAAGCGCCGCGGCGATCGTTCGCCCCTCGTTGCGCAGCACGCCCCAGGCGCGCGCCGCGGCGCGGCTGTCCATCGCCTCGACCCCGATGCCGCGTTCTTCCAGAGCCGCCACCAGCGCGCGTGGCGGGCGCGAAAGCTCGCTGCCGGTGCCGATCAGGATGAATTCGGGGACCGCCGCGATCAGCGGCGCGAGGTCGTCGACGGAAAGTGCCTCAAGCGCCGGCGGGGTCCATTCCGCCACCGAATCGACCGTCATGATCAGCGCGGGGAAAATGCCGTCGTCGGTGCGAAACCCGCCGGGGCCGATCCCTTTGACGATCGGCCCGGCGGGATCGCGCGTGCGTTCCAGTTTCACCGGCGAAGGTCAGCCTTCGCGCGGGCCGACGCGCTCGGCGCGGTCCGCCGCGCCGCCACGCCCCGCGACCGGCTCGGCGCGCAGCCCGAGCGTGATCAGCAGCGACGACGACACGTAGATCGACGAATAGGTGCCGACCACGATGCCGAGGATCATCGCCGCGGTGAACCCGCGCAGCACGTGCCCGCCGAGGAACAGCAAGGCGAGCAGCGCGAGCAGGATCGTCACCGAGGTCATCACCGTACGCGGCAGCGTCTCGTTGACCGACAGGTTGATGATCTCACGCATGTCCATCTTGCGATAGCGGCGCATATTCTCGCGGATGCGATCGTCGATGACGATCTTGTCGTTGATCGAATAGCCGATGATCGTCAGCACCGCGGCGACGATGTTGAGATCGAACTCGAACCGCGACAGCGCGAAAAAGCCCAATGTCATCAAAAGATCGTGGACGATCGCCACCACCGTCGAGACGCCGAACTGCCACTCGAAGCGGAAGATCGCGAACAGCCCGATGCCGAGGATGGCGAGCACCACTGCGAGCACGCCGTTGCGGATCAGCTCGCCCGAAACCTTGCCCGAAACGGTGGAATAGCGGCTGAACGTCGCGCCGGGGAAGCTTTGTGCCAGCGCGGTCTCGACCTTCTTGACGACGGCGTTGGTCGCGCCCTCGTCGGCGCCCTTCTGCGCCGGGAGGCGGATCGTGATCGTCTTGGGATCGCCGAACTGCTGCAACGAGGCATCGCCGACGCCCTGCGCGTCAACCACCTGGCGGACGCGATCGAGGTCGGGAACGGTCGCGAACTTCTCCTCGATCATCAGGCCGCCTTCGAAATCGACGCCGAAGTTGAGGCCCTTGGCAAAGGTAAGCCCGATCGCGAGCAGGCTGAGCGCGAGCGTCAGCCCGAATGCCCAGCCGCGCAGGCGAACGAAATCGATATTGGTATCGTCGGGGACGAGCTTCAGGAGTTTCATCGTATCTCGCTCGCCTCAGATGTTGATCGTCTTGGGCTTGGTGCGGCGCAACCACCCAGCCACCAGCATGCGGGTGAAGGTGACCGCGGTGAACACCGAGGTGACGATGCCGATCAGCAGCACCACCGCAAAGCCCTTCACCGGCCCCGATCCGAGCACGAACATGATCACGCCCGAAATGGCGTGGGTCATATTCGCCTCGAAAATCGTGCGGCTCGCTTCCTTATAGCCCAATTCGACCGATTGGACGATCGATCGTCCGCGATGCCGTTCCTCGCGGATACGCTCGTTGATCAGCACGTTGGCGTCGACCGCGGTGCCGATCGTCAGCACGAAGCCGGCGATGCCGGGCAGGGTGAGCGTGCCGCCGATCAGCGCGAGCACGCCGACGATGACGAACACGTTGATGACCACCGCGAGGTTCGCATAAAGCCCGAACCGCCCGTAGGTGACGAACATGAAGGCGACGACCAGCGCCACCGCGACCGCGGAGGCGAGGATGCCGGCGCGGATCGAATCCGCGCCGAGATCGGGGCCGACGGTTGATTCCTCGACCACCTTCAATGCCACCGGCAGCTTGCCCGAGCGCAGCGCGATCGCGAGCTGGTTGGCGGTGTCGACCGTGAAGCTGCCCGAGATCGACGCCCGGCCGCCCATGATCGGCTCGTTGATATTGGGGGCCGAGATCACGCTATTGTCGAGGATGATCGCGAACGGCTTGTTGACATTCTCCTGCGTCACCTTGGCGAAGCGGCGCCCGCCCTGGCTGTCGAAGGTGATCGCGACCTGCGGCTCGTTGGTCTGCGGCGAGAATTCCTGCCGCGCGTCGGTCAGCATGTCGCCGGTGATGATCGCCGAGCGCTTGACCGCGATGAACGGCACCCCGCTGGGATTGTTCGGATAGGGCAGGATCTGGCTGCCGATCGGCGCCTGCTTGTTGCGCAGCTGATCGGGCGTGGCAGTGGTATCGACCAGCTTGAATTCGAGCTTGGCGGTCTTGCCGAGCAGGTCCTTCAGCGCCTGCGGGTTCTGCAGCCCCGGCACCTGGACGACGATGCGGCTCGAGCCCTGGCGGATGATCGTCGGCTCGCGCGTGCCGAGCTCGTCGATACGGCGGCGGACCACTTCGGTCGCGTCGCCCATCGCGCGGTCGACCGCCTGGTTGAGCCCGGCGGTCGTCGGGGTCAGCACGAAACGGCTGGTGTCGACGACCTGGATGTCCCATTCGCGCTGGCCGGTCATCCCCGCGCCGCCGCCGGTGATCGACAGCAGCCGCTCGCGCGCCGCGTCGACCTGCGTCGGATCGCGCAGCATGAAGGTGAGATTGCCGTCGCGCGTCGAGATATCGCCGATCTCGATCCGCGGGTTCTGGCGGCGCATCTCGGTCTGCACCTGTTCGCGCATCTGCTCCAGCCGGCTCGACTGAAGATCGTTCACGTCCGCTTCGAGCAGCAGATAGCTGCCCCCCGCGAGATCCAGCCCGAGGTTGACGCGCGGATGCGGGAAGCGCCCCCAGCCATCGGTGACGCGCTGCGGCAGCAGGCTGGGGACGGCGAGCGCCACCAGCACCGCGAGAAGCGCCCAGATCGATGCGACCTTCCAGCGCGGGAAATCGAGCATATCAGTCGTTCGCCGGCTTGCCGCCGAGCGGATTGACCTCGGCCAGCGTCGCCTTGACCACGCGGATGCGGGTGTTGGCGGCGATCTCCACCTCGACGAAGGCGTCTTCCACCTTGGTCACCTTGCCCACGACGCCCCCGGCGGTGACGACCGAATCGCCCTTCTTCACCGAGGCGACCGCATTCTGCAGCGCCTTCATCCGGCGTTGCTGCGGGCGGATCATCAGGAAATAGAAGACGATGAACACCAGGAACAAAGGCGCGAGGCCAAGGAAACTGGCGAATCCACCCTGTTGCGCGGCGCCCCCGGCGACCTGGGCGTAAGCTGGAGAAATGAGCATTTTACCCGTTCATGACTAAAGGGCGGACGAAATTCGCCCGCGAAGCCTGCGCCGCTAACATCGGAACGATATTGGCGCAACATGAGCCGGCGTTTAAGCCGGTCGTCCAGCCCTTTCTCCCCGTCATTCCCGCGCAGGCGGGAATCCATAAGCTCTGCCGTTGCGCCTCTATCCGCGACGCCAGCCAGAATGGATTCCTGCCTGCGCGGGAATGACGGGGAAGCATTTTAAATTTATGGCTGACCTGGCAAGCGATAGGAGAGACGATGACGATATTGGTGATGGGCACGATATTGCTGCCCGAAGGCGAGGGCGCCAAGGCCGCGCAATTGTTCGCTGATCATGCGAAACTGGTGCGCACCGAGGCGGGATGCGACGAATATTGTTTCGCCTTCGATACCGAGAATCCCGATCTGATCCGTGTCGCCGAACGCTGGGCGAGCGTCGAGGCGCTGGCGGCGCACGGCGCGGCCGAGCACCAGAAAGCCTTCGGCCGCGCACTCCGCGCCCACGCGCCGCGCGAGATGGCGGTCGATGCGTGGGACGGGCAGCATTGGCGCAAGCTGATCTGAGATATACCACCACTCTTCCCCCCTCCCTGGTGAAGGGAGGGGCTGGGGGTGGGTGGGTATGAGGTGCGCGACACCGTGCCCCACCGGGCCAACCCATCCCTCGTTCAAGGGAGGGGAGGCAAGTTGACTGTGAGAATTGAGGCGAGAAACACGCCTCAACCCGCTTGCGTTGTCGGCAGGGGGCGCGTAGAGGCCGCCCTCCGGTCGGGGCGTAGCGCAGCCTGGTAGCGCATCACACTGGGGGTGTGGGGGTCGCAGGTTCGAATCCTGTCGCCCCGACCAATTTTCTTCCTGTCATCAACGTTGGGACGCGGGCGCGCATCGCGCGCGTCCGACGCGGCGCTGCGTCGATCCGGCCGATCCGGTCATGACGGATTTGTCATGGTGCGCCCACCCGCCTTCAAGGGCCGACGGCGCACGATCGGCGCGGGAAATCGATCATGCCGCGTTCATATTATCCTTGTCCTGCCGCCCTTTACCGGAGCTTCCGGCGATGAACGGGCTGCGCGCCGCGAGTTGGGCCGCCGTCGGCGCCGCTGCGATCGGCGCGGGCGCGTTCGGGTTGCTCGCCGGCGGGCTGCCACACGGCCCGGTCCGCGGCGCGGTCGGCGGGGCGACCTATTCCCCGGTGACCCGCGCCAAGCGACATGTGCTGGTCGTCACCAGCCTGCGCACCGGTGGGGCGGAGGCGTCGGCGGGTCTGAAGGTGGGTGACATGATCGAGGAAGTGAACGGCGCCACCGACGCCTCGCTCGTCGCGTTACGCGCCGCCGAAGCGCGTCCCGAGCCTACATTGTTGAAGGTGAAGCGCGATGGTGGTGACGTCCAGACATTGACCTTGCTAAAGGAGGCGCCGGGAGGCGCGATTTGAGCAAGATCCTATTGGTCGAAGATGACGATTCGACCGCCGATTATATCTCCAACGGGCTGAGCGAGGCTGGCTTCGTCGTCGATCGCGTCGACAACGGGCGCGATGGCCTGTTCCAGGCGACCGACGGCGGATATGATTGCATCATCCTCGATCGGATGCTGCCCGGGCTCGACGGCATGGCCGCGCTTGCCGCGATCCGTGCCGCGGGGGTGACGACCCCGGTGCTGATCCTTTCGGCGATGAGCACCCCGGAAGATCGCGTCGCCGGGCTAACCTCCGGCTCCGACGACTATCTCACCAAGCCGTTCGTATTCGCCGAATTGCTCGCGCGGGTGCGGCTGCTGGTGCGGCGGGGGCAGGCGGGGGGCAATGCGCCCGAGACCAAACTTGTCTGCGACGATCTGGAGATGGATCTGCTTGCGCATCGCGTGAAACGCGCGGGCAAGCCGATCGAGCTCCAGCCGCGCGAATTCCGGCTGCTCGAATATCTGCTGCGCCATGTCGAGCAGGTGGTGACGCGCACGATGCTGCTTGAAGGCGTGTGGGATTATCACTTCGATCCCGGCACCAACGTCACCGACGTGCATATCAGCCGGCTGCGCAAGAAGATCGACGAGGGCTTTGCCCGGCCGCTGCTGCATACGGTGCGCGGCGCAGGTTATAAGCTGGGCGTCGAGCGATAAGGCTGCGGCTGCCCCGCTCGACGACGCTGCGCTTCGCGGCGCTCGTATTCGGATTGCAACTCGCCGGCGCCGGGATCGTGTTGCTGACCGTGCGCGAGATCACGCGCGGGCAGATCACCGCCGCCGCCGGGCGGGGCGCAGAACGGGTGCGCCACAACCTGATCGACACCTATCGCCGCGGCGGGATCGGCGCGACCCAGGCGGCGGTGACGCGGCTGATCCGCGCGCGTGGGCCGCAGCTCGTGCTGTTGCTGGTCGATCGCGACGGCCGCTTTCTGGCGGGCAATGTCGCCGATTGGCCGCCGACTGTGATCGCCGGGGGCGAGCCGCAGACGATCGAGATCTTCCGCATCGACCGCGAGCTTTCGGAACGGATGCGCGTCGTCGCCACCCGTTTGCCCAACGGCGCGCGGATGCTGACCGGGCATGTCATCGAAAGCGAATTGCGCTTCGCCCGCGCGATGGAGGAGGCAATGCTGCTCGCGATGGCGCTCGCGCTGATCTTCGCCGGGATGGCAGGGGTGTTCGCCGCGCGGATGATCGAGCGCCGGCTCGGACGCACCGTGGCGACCGCGGATGCGGTCGCGGCGGGCGATCTGTCGCGCCGCGTGCCGCTGCGCGGGGGAAGCGACGCGTTCGAATCGCTCGCGCTGGCGGTCAATGCGATGCTCGATCGCATCGCCGCGCTGGTCGGCGAGCTGAAGGTGGCGACCGACGGGCTGGCGCACGATCTGCGCGCGCCGCTCACCCGGCTGCGCGCGACGCTGGAGCGCGCGCTCGCCGCCGCGCCCGACGAGGCCGGACGCGCGATGATCCTGCGCGCGATGGACGAGGGCGAACGGCTGCTGGCGATGCTCGATACCGCGCTGCGCATCACCCGTGCCGAGGCCGGGCTCGGGCGCGAGGCGTTCGGCGATATGGACGTCGCGGTGATGCTCGCCGACCTGGCCGATATGTTCGGCCCGCTCGCCGAGGATCGCGGGATGAGCGTCACGACCCGGGCCGACGGGCCGATCATGATCCACGCCAATCGCGAGATGCTCGGGCAGGCGCTCGCCAACCTCGTCGACAATGCGCTGAAATATGGCGCGGGAGAGGTGACGCTCTCCGCCGAAGCGACCCCGCGCGAGGTGGCGATCGCCGTCGCGGATCACGGCCCCGGCATCCCCCCCGAGGCGCGCGAAGACGCACTGAAACGCTTTGGCCGGCTCGATACCGCGCGACAGGAGGGCGGGGCGGGGCTCGGGCTGTCGCTCGTCGCGGCGGTGGCGCATCTCCACGGCGGGCGGTTGACGCTGGGCGACAATGCCCCCGGCCTCACCGCGACGATGACGTTGCTGCGTTAGGCGCGGACGGCGGGGGCTCTTACACTGCCAGCCGCCGCGCCCGCGCCTGCCGGCGCATCACCCCGCCGACCGCGCCGAAGCCGATGATCATCATCGCCCAGGTCCCCGGCTCGGGGACGGCGGCGGCATGCGGGCCGGTCAGCGAGACATTGTCGAGCAGCGAGAAGGGCGGCTGCCCGGTGGGGGCGCCCTCGGCGATGAAATAGAGATAGGAGGAGGTCGAATCGGCGACGAAATCGAAGGTCTGGTTAGTCCAGTTGATAAAGCCGTGTTCCGGGACGGTGACGGTCGGCGTCGCGCCGTAGGTTCCGTTTTTCGCCTTGGTCGGATCGCTCGTCACCCCGAAGGACCAGCCGGCGGTCGGCGCGCCATCGAAGCCATATTGCTGAGCTGCGGCCCACTCGAACGAAACGCTATAGGCTTGGCCCACGATCAGCCCGGTGACGAGCTGGCTGATCGCCCCCTGATACCAGGCGCCGTCCGCGGCGATGAAATTGCCGCCGTTCGAACTGGAGGCAAAACCGTTGTCGGCACCCTTTCCCGGACCCCACAAACCGAGATGTCCTCCCTTCCTGCCGAGAACGCCGGTCGTCGTAAATTCCTGGTCGTCGCCAAGGAACGCATATCGATCGGCGCTCAGTTTCGACAGGTCCCCCTTGAGAGTCGAATTCCATCCCGTCACCAGGGTGACCGTCCCGATCTGCCCGGAATCCCGCGTCGCTTGTTCGAACCCGCCATTGACGACGAACTGGTGGTTCGGACCGGCGAGTGCCGGAGATATCTGGGTCGCGACCGCCGCGATTGCGAATACGAACGAAGACATCGCTTTACGCGTCAGGGAATCAAAAATGTTCATCGCCATTTCTCGCAACACCGGTTGATCGCGTAATGGATTTCCAATCCGCTTGAGGTCGATCTGCGAGATTTGGCGGCAGCCTTGAATGGTTAATTCTCGATTTATCGTGCCAACCTGAAACAAAGCGCTCGGATTTTACATAAGTTTACTCATCGCATCGCGCGTGTTGGAGCCGCCTCGCAGGCCGTCACACGTGTGAACTTCGTGAACTTTGGCGCGGCTGCTTAGAGCCGTCGGGCGTTCAGTCGTGATCACGTCGAGCCGCACTTGTGCTCCCGCGAAGGCGGGAGCCCAGACTGGGTCCCCGTCGTGGGTTCCCATCAAAGTAATACTTTGATGGGGGCCCTTCGCGGGGACATAAAGAGGGAAGGACGATCCCGTTGAAGGCCGGAACGGGCTCGATGCCCTAAGCCGCCTGCACCCGGCCCGAGCGTTCCAATTTGCCCCAGCCGACCACCCAGCCGCCGATCGCCGAGCTGATCGCACGGAGCACGACCCAATACATGATCTGGCGATAGACCAGCCGCTGCGCGACGAGCAGGAAGGCGGGGTAACGCACCTTCCGTCCGTCGAGGCGATAAGCGATCCAGCCGCAGATCACATCGATCGCGGTGAAGCTCAGCCAGTAGAGCCCCATTTTCCCGACATCGCCGCTGGTCTGCGCCCAGCCGTGCTGGGCGACGCGCATGATCGTGCCGACGATCGAGACGATCAGCGCCAGGTCGATCAGCGGGGAGATGGCGGCGAAGGCGATCTGGAACAGCCACGCCTGCGGCAGCCCGACATGCGCGAGCCCGGGGGGCTTGCCGCTGGCGATCACCCCGCGATGCTTCCACAGGCATTGCAGCGTGCCGAACGCCCAGCGGTAACGCTGCTTGGCGAGCGCGCGGAAGGTTTCGGGCGCCTCGGTCCACGCCACTGCGCGCGGATCGTAGGAGACGCGCCAGCCCGCGCGCTGGATCGCGATCGTCAGATCCTGATCCTCGGCCAGCGTATTCTCCGGATAGCCGCCGACCGATTCGAGCGCCGTACGGCGCCACGCCCCGACCGCGCCCGGCACCACCGTCATCGCGTCGAACCCGGCGAGCGCGCGCCGCTCGAGGTTCTGCGCGGTGATATATTCGATCGCCTGCCAGCGCGTGACGAGGTTGACCCGGTTGCCGACGCGCGCGTCGCCCGCCACCGCGCCGATCGCGGGATCGGCGAACCAGCGGGTGAGCCGCGCGATCGTCTCGGGTTCGAACTGGGTATCGGCATCGAGCGCGATCACCACCTCGCCGCTCGCCTGCGCCAGCGCGCGGTTGAGCGCGGCGGCCTTGCCGCCGTTGACCAACGTCATCAGCGTGACGCGCGGATCGTCGGCAAAGGCTTCGGATACGAGCGCGCTGGTGCGGTCCTTCGATCCGTCGTCGGCGACGATCACCTCGAGCCCCGGATAGTCGCTGGCGAGCACGCGGCGGACCGAGGAGACGATCACGCGCTCCTCGTTATACGCCGGGATGATCACCGAGACCGCGGGGTGGAAATCGGGCGGTACCGCACGACGTCGGCGCGTCTGCAGCCAGGCGAGCCCGGCCATCAGCACTGCGCGGGCGATGCCGAGCGCGATCGCGACATAGAACAGCCAGGACAGCGCCACCGAGGCAAGCGCCAGCGCGATGAAGATGCCGACATCGGTCCGCACCGCGAGCAGATCGCGCCCGGTCACCTCGGGCATCGCCACCGATTGCGGGATGTTGACCAGCCCCGAGGCGGTGACGAAGCTGTAGCCGCGCGCGCGCAGCCCGGCGATGATCTGCGGCAACGCCTCGATCGTCTGCTGGCGGTCGCCGCCGCCGTCGTGGAGCAGCACGACATTGGTCGAGCGGTCCGGGGTCTCGTCATCGACCTGCTGGAGCACCTGGCGCACGATTTCGTCGGTGCCGGGGCGCTGCCAGTCGTTGGGATCGACGTGCAGCCCGACGACGGTATAGCCGTGCTGCTGCGCGATTAGCGCCGGGCCGAGTTCGTCGGTCGTGGTCGGCTCCGCGTCGCCGAAATAGGGCGCGCGGAACAGCGTCATCGACCGCCCGGTATAGGCCTGCACCAGCCGCTGCGTCGTGTTGAGCTCCAGATTGACGGTCTGGTCGTTGCTCAGCGCGAGATTGGGGTGGGTATAGGTATGGTTGCCGATCTCGGACCCGCCGGCGACGATGCGGCGCAGCAGCTGTGGATGCTGGAGCGCATTCTCGCCGATCACGAAGAAGGTGGCGGGAACATGCTCGCGCTCGAGGATATCGAGGATCTTGGGCGTCCATTCCGCATCGGGGCCGTCGTCGAAGGTCAGCGCGATCTTCTTCGGCACCGCGCCGGTGCGCTGGACGACATAGGGCGTCGGCAGCGAGACATAATCCTCGCGCCGGATCATCGCATCCTTGTCGTATTTCACCCGGCGCACACCCTCGGTGGGGGAGGAGGTGATGCGCAGGATCTCGCCCGATCCCTCGACGTCGACGTTGAGGAACGACTGGATCCGGCTGAGCACCGGCACCTTGTTGGGCAAGGTGGTGCGGAAGGCGGCAAGCGCGTTCCAGAACCCCGGATCCTCGGTGCCGAGCCGCCACATCGCGATATTGGCGATGCCCAGCTTGCGCAGCACGACGAACTGGTTCCAGCTCGTCGCCGCATCGAGCATCCAGATCTGATGCTGAGTATTGTCCTCGTCATAGGCGAAGCCGGCGTTGCCGCTGGCGGGATCGAAGGTGATCGGCGCCTGGCTGTCGCGCGCGGCGAGCCACGCTTCTTCCACCGCCATCGTGTCGGCGGTATTATCATGCCAGTCATAGCCATAGCTGCCGAGCGCGACGATCAGCTTGTCGTGCCCGACCTGGTGCAGCGCATCCTCGACCACCTGGACGAACCACGGCTGCGAGGCGATCGGCCCGGCCGACCCGCTCTGCCAATGTTCGTCATAGGCCATCAGGATGACGTTATCGACGACCCGCGCGAAGCTCGCGAGGCGCCATTCGGGCTCGCCCGCGGGGACGGTGACGGCCAGCGTCGCACTCTGCGGCAGCGCCCTGTTGAGCTGGTCGAGGAACGAGACATAGGCGGGCAACGCCTCGGGCGGCAGGCTTTCGTAATCCATCACCAGCCCGGAGGCGCGGACATTGGCGACGGTCGCGACGAGCTTGTCGATCAGCGCCTTGCGTCGCGCGGGGCTGCGCAGCATCGTCGCGACGCCTTTGCCGTCCCATTGCTGGTTGACGATATTCTGCACCATCGGCAGCAGCTTGGGCGGGTGTTGCGCCGAGGCGAGCACCTGCGCCAGCCGCGGCGCGCGCGCCTGATAGATATTGCCATTGGCGTCGCTGGTCAGGATCGCCGGCACCACCCAGTCGAGCGCGTTGATATTGCGCTGGAGCGAGGTGATCCCGCCGTCGAAGCTGGGGGCGTAGAATCCGATCGTCACCGGCTTGCCGCCGGTGCCTTTGGCCGGCCGGGTGTTGCGCGCGATATGCGGCAGCCAGCGCGAGGAGACTCGGCCGCTCGGCGTCGCCTTGGGGTTGAACGGCTGCGCCTGGCGATGCGCGAACGGCAACGGCAGCCCCGGCCCCGATGGGACTGCGACGAGCGTCGTGGCAAAAGCGAATGCCACCAGCATGATCAGCGCGATCAGAAGCGCGACCGAGCGTCGCGCCCGTGTGCCCCGCCGGCCGCTGGGATCGTAGAAGATCGGAGTATTCAATTTATCGTTCCCGGATCGCGCCTTTTCATCCTGCGCGCGTGCGGGCCGCTATAGCAAGCCCCGCCGCAGATGCGGTGTTCTGCGCATTAAGCTTTTGTCATTTCGGGACCGACGCTGCCGATGCGCCGCGCCGCCAGCGCGAGCCAGATCAATGCGGGCAGCGCCAGCGTTTCCCACAGGATGAAGCCGGCACCAGGCGACCAGTTCATCCAGTCGCTGGCGAAGGTGCGCAGATGGCCGTTGAGGAACGGCACGAACACCACGTCGCGCAATTGGAACGACACGATCGGGCTGCCGTAGATATCCGTCGCGGCCATGCAGGCGTTGATCGCGATCGACAGCAGGATCACCTCCGCGGGCAGGTAGCGACCGATCCCGCGCCCGCGCGCCGCCCAGGCGGGGGCGATGCCGAGCGCGAGCACCCCGACGAGCGGGATCGAGTGGCGCGGGCCGGTGGAATTGCCGCCGTCCCAGTAATAATAGCCGGCATTGATCAGCAGCGTGATCGCCACCACCGCCGCGACGACGATCCCGATATCGCGGGTGGCGCGCGCGCGGATCATCAGGAACAGTCCCCACAACCCGAGCAGCAGCGCGGGCGCGAACCACAGCAGCCCGCGCTTATGCCCCAGCGTGATGTTCCACAGCACCGCCGGATCGGGCACGCCGATGCCGAACAGCCCGCGGTTCATCCCGTCGAACCCGACCACGCCTTCGTAACCGAGCTGGAACGGATCGCCGAACGCGAACAGATTATACGCGGCGAGCGGCAGCAACCCGATGATCCCGCCGAGCGCGGCGAGCCCGATCACCGTCACGCGGTCGGCGCGACGCCACGCGCGCCATGTCGCCCATAAGGCGATGGCGGTGCCGGCGATGACCGTGGGATATTCGATCACCACCGCCCAGCCGAGGCTCAGCCCGAGCACGAAGGCGGGCCAGCGCCGCGTCTCGGCGCCGCGTGTCGCGCGGACCCCGGCCCATAAGGCGATGATGAACAAGGCCGCGACGGGGGCGTGGCCGAGCAAAGAGGTCGACCAAGCCCAGGCCGGGGTGCCGAGCCCATAGCCGATCGCGGCGGCGAGCGCCGCGGGGGCGCTGCCGGTGAGCATCAGGGCAAGGTCGAACAACAGCATCGCGGCGATCGCGGTGAGCAACGCGGGGCCGGTCGCCACTGCCAGCCGGGTGCGCACGCGGATAAACCGCGCGAACGGGCTGGCGGAGGTGAAGATCGCATAATCGCCGCTGCGCGCAGGCGACAGCGCGTGGAGCGCCGCGACCGCCGGGATCGCCATCAGCGACATCCCCGGCGCTTTGTCGAGATAGAGATGCCCGCCGAACTGCGCCTTGTCGGTGGTCGCCGAATCGAACTGGTCGATCGTTGCCTCGCCGCGCTCGACCATCACCAACGTGGCGAACAGGCGGACCGCATTGTTGGTGTTCATCTCCCACGATCCGAACCAGCTGCAACTGGCCCAGACGAGCAGGAACAGCACGATCCTGATCGGGCGAAGCCGCCCGCCGGCGTTTGTCACACCGCGACGAAGGCGTTGGCGGCGCGATCCTTGCGCACGCGATCGGCGGCGAACACCGTGCCGTTCATCGCGATCCACACCCCGGCGGGGGCGATCTGCGCGGTGGCGAAGGCCATGCCGAGGTTGAAGGTCGCGTCGCTGTCCGCGAAACGCGCCGGCGCCAGCGCGCCGACCAGCACGATCGTCTTGCCCGCGATCGGCTGGAGCGCCTTGGCGGTTTCGGTCATCGTGTCGGTGCCGTGGGTGATGACGATATGGCTTTCGGGCGCGTCAGCCACCGCCCTGGCGATCGCGGCGCGATCGGCGTCGTCGAGCTCGAGGCTGTCCTTGCGCATCAGCCCTTCGACGCGGAACGGCTTCTTGACGCGTGCGGTGGCGAGCAGCCGATCGACCACGCTGTCGCCGATCTGATATTCGCTGAGCGCGTCGAAATAGAGCTTGTCGATCGTGCCCCCGGTGGTGAGCACCAATATATCCGCCATCATCCAACCTCTTGCTTCCGGCCGCCTCCTAGAACGGATCGGCCGTCAGCAGAACCCGGGTTTTACGCGGCCCCGTCGTCACCCTTTTGCTCCTCTTCCTGGTGAAGGGCGGGGGAGAAGGTTGGTCTGCTGCTCGTCTTATTTCGTCAGGTCGGTCAGCAGCGAGCGATAATAGGTCACGCCGAGCGGCACGTTATCCACCGGGGTGCGCTCGTTGAGGCCGTGACTGAACTCGTCCGATTCCTTGATGAAGATCGGGCTGACCCCGTAGCTCGGGATGCCGACCGCGCGGAAGTGCATCGAATCGCTCGCCCCCGCCGACATCGACGGGAACACCGGCACCCCCGGCCGCACCGAACGGATCGCCTTGGTCACCGCATTCATCAGATCGGGGCGCAGCGGCGAGGCGTCGGTGGGGTTGGAGCCTTCGGTGACGTCCTTGAACTTCACGCCGGGATCGGCCGCGACCTTCTCCAGCTCGGCCATCACCGCAGCGGGCTTCACCCCGGGGAAGATGCGGCAATTGATGTTGGCGGTCGCGCGTTGCGGCAGCGCGTTGAGCGCATGCCCGCCCGACAGCATCGTCGAGACGCAGGTGGTGCCGATCTGCCCGACATAGGCCGGGCTCGCCGCGAGCGTCTCGATCGCCTTTTCGTCGGCGGGATTGGCGGCGAACGCCTTCATCGCCGCGCCGATTTCGGGGGTCTGCAGCGGGGCGGCGCCGTCGAAATAGGCCTTGGTGATCGGCGAGAGCTGCGGGGTGAAGCGATAATTGCCGATGCGGACGAGCGCCGCGGCCAATTCGTTGATCGCATTCACCTTGCGCGGTGCCGAGCTATGCCCGCCGGGGTTGGTCACCTCGAGCTGGAAATCGGCATAGGTCTTTTCGGCGGCGCTGATCGAGAAATATTTCGGCTTGCCGTCCTCGCTGAGCATCCCGCCGCCGCCGTCGACGTTGAGCACCATCTCCGCGCCCTTCACCTTGGAGGCGAGGATCGCCGAGGTCTTCATCGTCGTTTCCTCGTCGCCCGAATAAGCGAGGATCAGATCGCGCTTCGGCTTGTAGCCTGCGCGCTTCATGTCGATCACCGTCGCGGTAACCATCGCGAGATCGAGCTTCATATCGGTCGCGCCGCGGCCGAACAAATAGCCGTTCTCGACGACAGGAGTGAAGGGATCGCGCTGCCAGTCGGCCGGTTTTGCCTCTACGACATCCATATGGCCGGAAATGACAAGCGGCTTCGCCTTCGGGGCGGTGCCGCGCCAGCGCAGCAGCAGATAGGCGGTGTCGTCGACCGGCTCGACCGTCACGTCATCGGCGGAAAAGCCCGCTTCGACGAACAATTGCTTGAGGTAGCGGGCCAGCTCCGGGGTCTGGTTGCCGGGCCCCTGGACGCTGCGAAACGCGATCGCGCGCTTGGCGATCGCCAGCGCATTATCGGCGGCGTTGCCGGCCGGCGCCGCTTGCGCCGTCCCTGCCAGCAGGAGGGAAATAGCTACGGCAAGACCAGTCGTTTTCATGCGCCACCTTTTTTGGTTTGACCCTGAAGGAATGACGCTAACGCGGCGGGCTGCAAGCCGAAAGACTTAATTCTCCGACGGCGCGGAGAAGATCGGAAACGGCGGGAAGCAGATATGAGAAGAGGTTGTCGGACGCCGCCGAAACGGCGCCCGACAACCCCTAAACATGGTCAGCGGCCGGAGAGTTCCAGCCCGGGAGACCATGCGAGCCTCCGTACCTATGAACCGCGTCGTTGATTGGAGGAGGATACCTCCCGGCGCGGCCCGGCGGTGTTAGAAGCGCGTCCCCCGAACGAACTGAACCGACCCCATTGCTGAACCATGAGACATCGGATCACCTCCTTTCGCTGGTTGAAGACGTATTGTGGCTTGACCCACGCTGGTTATTTCGGGCGTCGGGTCGGAATAAACAAGTCTTGTTTTTAAAGATGTTTTGAACGATCTTCGATGGCTGTTGCGCTCCATTTCAGATCGCGACTCGTTTCACCCCCGACAATCTTCGATCACCCGCCCGACTTCGGCATAAGCGGGAATCACCAGCGTCGCCGCGCCCTGCTGCTGGATGACGAATCGCCCACGGCTGAACGCCATCGCATCGAGCAACGGATCGTTGATCGCGAGCGCGGCGGCGACATAGGGCTGCGCGCCGCCGGTCGGCTGCACCGCCACCGCGCGACTCACGCTGCTGGTGCGCACGGTGATCGGCGCGATCCCGGCGCCGGTGCGCGAAAGATACATCCGCCGCTCGCTCCGGTCGCAACGCAGCACGACGACCGCATCGCCGCCGTCGCCGAACATCGCACGCGTGCCGCGGCTGTCGGCGGCGTAGCGCCAGGTGCCGGGCGTCAGCGGCCAGTCGCGCCAATCGTCGGCGAGCGGCGGCGGTGCGGTGACGGCAGGCGGTGGCGGCGCGGGCGCCGGGGCACGGACCACCGGCGGCGGGGCGGGCGGGGCGCTGACGCAGGAGGCGAGGGCAAGCGCGGCAAGCGCGGAACCGGCGGGCAAGATACGACGACGCATGGTATGTAGATATGACGAGGCACGCGCTCGCGCTCAACCGGAACCAGCACGGGCGCCGATCGGTTCAGCGCAGAAGGAGGCGCGGAATGACGATGAGCGACAAGAAAAAAGACAACCCCGTCGAGGAAGTGCTGGACGAGGCTTTGGTCGATCCGGCGTCGCCGGCCAACCACCCGTCGAAGAAGCCGCCGCAGACGATCCGCAACGAACCGGCGGAGAAACGCGGGTGTCTCGCGACATTCCTGCCGCCGTGGGTTGGCGCGAAGGGCCGCGGTGAAGGGCCGCATAATCACATTTGAGGAGCGCGGGCGGCGCGCGCTATGACAATCGTGCCGCTACCTTTATGTGCTCGCGTGAAGGCGGGAGCCCAGGCTGGGTCCCCGCCTTCGTGGGGACATAAGAGGTGATAACCACCGCGGCGCAGGCCGGGGTCCAGCGGCGGGCCGGTGGTGACTGGGCCCCGGCCTTTGCCGGGGTGGACGTCAGGTGCTCCGAATTTAACGCGCGATACTCTACCGCCCCCGCCCGCCGAACTTCCGCTGCACCTTGCCGAATCGCGTCTTGCGTGTCCCGGGCTTGCCCTCGTTCGACCGCCCCATGACCGGCGCCTTGTGCTGGTCCGGCGGCAGCCCGAGTTCCTGCTGCTCCAGCGCGCGGATTTCGTCGCGCAGCCGCCCCGCTTCCTCGAATTCGAGGTCGGCGGCGGCCTTGCGCATCTGCTTTTCGAGCTCCTCGATATAAGCGCGCAGATTGTGGCCGACCATGTGCGGCAGATCCTCGTCGATCTCGACCGTCACCTGATCCTTCGAGGCGACATGCGCGATGATGTCGCCGATATTCTTGCGCACCGTCGCCGGGGTGATGCCGTGCAGGCGGTTATATTCCTCCTGCTTCTCGCGGCGCCGCGCGGTCTCGTTCATCGCGCGCTCCATCGATCCGGTGATGCGATCGGCATAGAGGATCACCCGCCCGTCGACGTTGCGCGCGGCGCGCCCGATCGTCTGGATCAACGAGGTCTCGGAACGCAGGAAGCCTTCCTTGTCGGCGTCCATGATGCACACCAGCCCGCATTCGGGGATATCGAGCCCCTCGCGCAGCAGGTTGATCCCGACCAGCACGTCATAGACCCCGAGCCGCAGGTCGCGGATCAACTCGATCCGCTCCAGCGTCTCGACGTCGGAATGCATGTAGCGGACCTTGACCCCCGCCTCGTGCATATATTCGGTGAGGTCCTCCGCCATCCGCTTGGTCAGCGTGGTGACGAGCGTGCGATAGCCCTTCTCGGCGGTCTTGCGGCATTCGACGATGCAATCCTGCACCTGTTCCTCGACCGGGCGGATCTCGACCGGCGGGTCGATCAGCCCGGTCGGGCGGATCACCTGCTCCGAGAAGACCCCGCCGGTCTGCTCCATCTCCCAGCTGCCGGGGGTGGCGGAGACGCACACCGTCTGCGGGCGCATCGCATCCCATTCGTTGAAGCGCAGCGGGCGGTTGTCGATGCAGGAGGGGAGGCGGAAGCCATATTCGGCGAGCGTGATCTTGCGCCGGTGGTCGCCGCGCGCCATCGCGCCGACCTGCGGCACCGTCTGGTGGCTCTCGTCGACGAACAGCAGCGCGTTTTCCGGGAGATATTCGAACAGGGTGGGGGGCGGCTCGCCGGGCAGGCGCCCGGTGAGGAAGCGCGAATAATTCTCGATCCCCGCGCAGCTGCCGGTCGCCGCGATCATCTCCAGATCGAAATTGGTGCGCTGTTCGAGCCGCTGCGCCTCGAGCAGCCGGCCCTCGCCGGTCAGTTCCTTGAGCCGTTCGGCCAGCTCATGCTTGATCGCCTCGGTCGCCTGTTTGAGCGTCGGCCCCGGGGTCACATAGTGCGAATTGGCGTAGACGCGGACATGATCGAGGCTCGCCACCTTCTTGCCCGTCAGCGGATCGAATTCGACGATCTCCTCGATATCGTCGCCGAAGAAGGAGATGCGCCAGGCGCTATCCTCATAGTGCGACGGGAAGACCTCGAGATTGTCGCCCTTCACGCGGAAATTGCCGCGCGCAAAAGCGGCGTCGTTGCGCTTGTACTGCAGCGCGACGAGCTTGCGCACGATCTCGCGCTGGTCGACCGTCTGGCCCTTCTTGAGATCGAAGATCATCGCCGAATAGGTTTCGACCGACCCGATGCCGTACAGGCATGAGACCGAGGCGACGATCAGCACGTCGTCGCGCTCGAGCAGCGAGCGCGTCGCGGAGTGGCGCATCCGGTCGATCGCCTCGTTCACGCTCGACTCCTTCTCGATATAGGTGTCGGAGCGCGGCACATAGGCCTCGGGCTGGTAATAATCGTAATAGCTGACGAAATATTCGACCGCATTCTCGGGGAAGAAGCTCTTGAACTCGCCGTAGAGCTGCGCCGCGAGGATCTTGTTGGGCGCGAGCACCAGCGCCGGGCGCTGCAACTGCTCGATCACCTTGGCCATCGTGAAGGTCTTGCCCGAGCCGGTCACCCCGAGCAGCACCTGATCGCGCTCCCCGGCGCGCGCCGCCTCGACGATCTCGGCGATCGCGGTCGGCTGATCGCCCGATGGTTCGTACTCGCTGACCAGCTTGAATGGCCGCCCGCCCTCGGCCTTTTCCGGGCGCTGCGGACGATGGGGAACGAAGGCCTCGCCGGTTTCGGGCTCGGCGAGGCTGGTGCGGATCTGGATCGCCATGTTCCCTATATGGACCCGGCGTTTCGATTAGAACAGAGCGAGTTCGGCAATCTCTTCAACGGTGAGGTCGATCCCGAACATCAGGCTCATGCGGATGCGATAGACGCGCGGATCGGTGATCTCGCCGCTGGTCGTGCCTTCGCTCGAATGGCGGCGATAATTGCGGTCGACCAGCGTGGCGAAACCGAACGGCAGCACGATCGAGGCGATGACAAGCTGGGTGAAGCGGCTCTCCGGCGCGGTGGATGTCCACCAATTGCCCGCCGCCAGATCGGCGTCGTACACCGTGCGCAGGTCGAAACTATATTGCTGTTGCCAGCCCAGTTGGTCGGCGCTCGTCGTCGTGGACACGGGGACGCCGGCGCGCAGCAGCATCCAGCCGTAATCGTCGTGCCGTTCGAGCCGATGGCGCGAGCCGTCGGGCGCTTCGGCTTCGGCGCCGTCCTCCAGCGGGAGGATCGGGGCGTAGCTGCCGCCGAAGCCGGCGTCGGCGATCCACTCCCTGCCGTCGATTGTGACCAGCGACAAGGTGTGGGTGAGGGGCTGCGGCTCGGTCATTCCCAGCCAGACGCGGGCGAGCAACGGCCGCGCGGTGAAGCCGATCGCGGCGAGCGCATCGAGCAGCAAGCGGTTCTGTTCGAAGCAATAACCGCCGCGCCGCCGCGTCACGAGCTTGTCGAACACCGAGGCGGAATCGATCGCCACCCCGCGCCCGAGCTTCACATCGAGATTCTCGAACGGGATCGCGAGGCGGTGCGCGCGCTGCAACGCGGCGAGCCCTTCGACATCGGCGGCGGGGGCTTCGGGGAGATCGAGGCGGGCGAGATAGGCGGTGAGATCGAACATCGCCTTCCCATACAGATCGTATCGCCAAAGCGCGCGCGAAATTACCGGGCCTTGAGCCGGGCGGACGGCGGGTGTGCGGAGAAGCTTGCCCCCACGCGCCGCTTCGCCGATGCTGCGCCGGATGAGCGCGACCAAATCCCTCCCCCTCGGTCGCGGCAGCGCGACGCGCAACGAGTTGAAGCGTGCCGCCCGCCGCCTGTTCGCCGAGCGCGGGATCGCGGCGGTCGGGATGCGCGAGATCGTCGACGCGGCCGGGCAGCGCAACGCGGCGGCGGTACATTATTATTTTGGCAGCAAGGACGATCTGCTGCGCGAATTGCTGCTCGACGGCGCCGACGTGATCGACGCGCGTCGCCGCGCGCTGATGGACGAAGCCGAGGCGGCCGGGCCGCCGGACCTGCGCGCGGTGGTGCGCGCGATGGTCATGCCCAACAGCGACATTCCCGGCGATACCGGCGAGAACGAGACCTATTTCCGCTTCCTCATCAACGTGCAGAACGAGCGGCGCGCATTGTTCGACGAGACGGTGCACGAGCATTCCGAAGGCTATCTGCGCTATGTCGCGCATGTCCGCCGGCTGCTGGCGCATCAGCCCGAGGCGCTGGTCAAGCAGCGCATCGTCTATGCCGGGCTGGCGCTGCGCACGTTGCTCGCCGCGCGCGAAGCGGCGCAGGACGCGAGCGACAGCGGCTTCCATCATTATTGGAGCGGGCAGGCGGCGATGGACGGGATGGTCGACGCGGTCGAGGCGATCCTTACCGGCCCCGCCAGACGCGACTGATCAACGGCGCCAGCCGGGCGGGCAGGCCGGGGCGCAGCAGCAGCCAGTCGCGCAGCATTGGCCCCGGCGCCGCACCGATCACCTGCTTGTAGCCGCTATCCCCCATGCCCCAGTCGACAATTGTGATGCCGCGCGAGGATGCGTCGATAAGATTACGATAATAGAGCAATTTTCCCGGAGAATGCTTGGCATAGGCGGGGTCGTAGCTATTGGCGACGGCATATTTGAGCGTGCCGGCATCGAGATCGAACGAGAAAGCCGCGGGCCTGCCGTCGACGCTCAGCAATGCCGCGCGCATCATGCCCGCCAGCACGGGATCGGTCGCCGCGGTGCGCCAGAACAGCCCGTGCCCGCGCTCGGTGAACTTGGCGTCGCTGCCGTCGGTGCGCGCCATGATCCAGCTCGCCTGCTCGATCGCCGCAAGCGCATCGAAGGCAGCGGGCCAGTCGCGATTTGACAGGAAGCGCCAGTCGAGCGCGCCATGTTCGGCGAGCTGCTTCTCGTGATAGCGGTTCTTGCGCAGGGTCGAGCTGCGCGGCCACGCGCCCTCCGCCTGCAACGCCGCCATGTCGAGCAGCCAGCCTTGCCCGAGCGTCCGCATCGCCACGCCCCAGCCACGCGCACGCGCCGCCGCAAACAGCGCCGCCGCCGCCGGATCGTCGTCGGCGACCGGGCCGATGCGCAGCGCGTTGACGTCCCGGGCGAGCGTGTCGAGCGCTTGTTCGAGCACCTCGGCCCCGGCATCGACGGCGAGCGGGAAGCCGCGGAACGGCCAATAGCTGCCCGGCACCGTCGCCAGCCGCAGCCGTGCCGGGCCGACCGCGATCATCGGCAGCGCAAGCATCGCGACCTCCGCCGCGCTCACCGTCAGCGTCCGCGCCGCCCCGCCATAAGCGCGGAGCGCGGCGGCATACCATTGGTAACGCAGGAAACGGTGGGTCGGCGCGGCTGCCTCCGCCACCAGATCGATCGCGGCGGGCAGGCCGTCGACGATCTCGCCGCGCAGGGTGCGGGCGAGGCGACGGAACTGATCGGGCGGCATCGGTCTGGTCATCGGATGCGCTGGCATAAGCAAGCGCGGTTACCAGCGCGTTGCCGCTTGCCTCGATCGGACGCCGCGGGCAGGATTTCGGCCGTGCTGCAATATTCCCCAGACGTGTCGACGATCGCGCAGACGATCCAGCTTTCGCTCGGCCCCGTATTCATGCTCGCCGGGATCGGCGCGTTGCTCAACGTTCTGGCGGGGCGGCTGTCGCGGATCGTCGACCGCGCGCGGGCATTGGAGGCGCTGCATCCGCGCTCGACCGGGCGCGAGCACGATCGCCATGTGTGGGAATTGCGGCTGCTCGACCGGCGCATCACGATCATCAACTGGGCGCTGTATCTCGCGGTCTCCTCGGCGGTGATGACCTGCACGGTGGTGGCGATGCTGTTCGTCGCGGAGCTGGCGAACCTGCGCATCGGGCAATTCGTCGCGGTGGCGTTCGTGCTGGCGATGGTGTTGCTGATCACCGCGCTCATCTCGTTCATGATCGAGGTGCGCATCTCGCTGAGAGCGATCCAGATTCGCGAGGAATTGCTTCGATAGCTGGCGGATGCGCCAGGGCGTGCCTATCTCACGGCGACGTTTATTATCGGGGGCCTTTCCTTGGCGCTTATCCTGAAGATCATTGCCGCGACGATCCTGTTCCTCGTCACGGCGGTCTGCCTTGCGGTCACGATCGTCCCGCGCTTCCTCGACCGGATCTATTATGTCGGCCCGCGGAGCGACCATTTCGACGGCGAGCGCTTCTTCAACCCCAGCGGGGAGGAGGAAACCTTCCGCCTGCCGGCCGGCGCGGGCGGACGCGCGGGGTTCTTCTGGCGCTATCTGACCGGGAGCGACGGCCGCCCGGCGTGGCCCAAGAACCTGCCGGTGACCCCGGGCAAGCCCGAGCCGCGCGTCGAGGGCGATCGGCTGGTCGCGACCTGGGTCGGGCACGCGACGATGCTGCTCCAGACGCAGGGGCTCAACATCCTCACCGACCCGATCTGGTCCGACCGCACCGGCCCCTTGTGGTTCGGCCCGAGGCGGGTGACCGAGCCGGGGGTGCGTTTCGAGGATCTGCCGAAGATCGATCTCGTGCTGATCAGCCACAATCACTATGATCATCTCGATCAGCCGACGCTCAGGAAACTGTGGGACCGCGATCGGCCGATGATCGTCACCTCGCTCGGCAATGATGCGCTGATCGCGGCGGCAGGCGCCAAGGCGACAGCGCTCGATTGGGGGCAGCATGTGACGATCCGGCCAGGTGTCGAGGTGATCGTCACCCGCAATCATCATTGGGGCAGCCGCTGGTTCACTGATCGCAATCGCGCCTTGTGGTCGAGCTTCGTCGTAAAGCTGCCGTCGGGCGGCAATCTGTTCTTCGCGGGGGACACCGGGCTGGGCGACGGCAAATGGCCCGCCGAGGCGGCGGCCTATGGCCCGATCCGGCTGGCGATGATCCCGATCGGCGCGTTCCGCTTCGTCCCCGGCCAGATGGAATCGGGCAGCCATATCGGCCCCGGCAACGCGGTCCGCATCTTCGACCGGCTCGGCGCGGCGCACGCCATCCCGATCCATTGGGGCACTTATCGACTGAGCTTCGAGGCGCGCGAAACGCCGCCGGCGATGCTCGCGACGCTGCTGCGCTGCACCGGCGGCGATGTGACCCGGTTCGCGCCGGCGGGGGTGGGCGTGCCGACCGAGATCGCGCCTTACGCACCGCCGGCTACGCGCCCCGACGAAGCGCTGATCGACGAATGCCTCAAGAGCCCGGAGATCGCCGCGCTGGAATAGCCGCTGCGCTCAGCCGAGGTGCAGGAGGTGGATGAAGGCGAGGCTGATCCCGCCGAGCACGAGGAGCGAGAGGATCACCGTCGCGGTGACGCGTCCGCCAGCCGACGCCACGGTGCGCACGTCCACGCCGAGCCCCAGCGCCGCCATCGAGACGACGGTGAGCATCGTCGCCGCATGCCCCAGCGGGGCGAGCGCGGCGTGCGGGACGAGATCGAGCGAGCGCAGCGCGACCAGCATGAGAAAGCCGATGATGAACCACGGCACCAGATGATGCAGCCGCGGGCGGGCAGGGCGCGCGTCCGCATTCTCCTCCCGCAGCGCGAGCAACGAGAGCAGCAGGCAGACCGGCCCGAGCATCAGCACGCGGACGAGCTTGACCAACGTGCCCATCTGTACCGCGGTCGGCCCGATCGGCGCGGCTGCCGCGATCACCTGAGGGACCGCATAGACGGTAAGCCCGGCGAGCGCGCCATATTGCACCCCGTCGAGCCCCAGCGCGATGCCGAGCAGCGGCAGCGCCAGCACGACGACCACGCCGAGCACCGCGGTGAACCCGATCGAAGCGGCGACGTCCTCGCCGTCCGCGCCGATCACCGGCGCGACCGCGGCGATCGCGGAATTGCCGCAGATCGAATTACCGCATGCCACGAGCAACGCCATTCGCATCGGGAGGCGCAGCCAGCGCCCCAGCAGGTAGCTCGCGCCGATCGCGAGGATCACCACCCCCGCGATGCCGAGCAGCAGCCACGGCCCGGCGGCAAGGATCGTCGCCGCGCTCACCGAAGCGCCGAGCAGCACGACCGCGAGTTCGAGCAGAAACTTCGCGCTGAACGCAATACCGGGGAACCAGCGGCGACCGGGCGCCCAACTGGTGCGGATGACCGTACCGAGCAGGATCGCCAGCACCAGCGCCTCAAGCCAGGCCCGGCCGAACAGCGCCTGTTCGCCGCGCTCCAGCGCGAAAGCGATGAAGGTCACCGCGAGGCACAGCGCGACACCGGGGATCAGCGCAATGGCCGATCGGATCGCCTGGAGAGAACGATGCTGCGCGAGCACGGAAAACGCCTCCTTGTTCGGGAGGCAGATGGACCCGATAATTAATCGAATCCAACGATCAAATCATATCGTTTCAATCTAGAAACTTTATTGTTTCATCCGCTTCGTCTCGGTCTTGAGCCGGGATCCATCGTGCCTCGAGGGCAGGAGCAGGGACCTTTTCTTCGGTGCTTGCCTCCGGGGGAACCCCGGCTCAGGGGCAGAGTAACCGCGCGTGGATCGCGATCATACCGATCGCGGGATCCGATCAGATTACCCAGTTGGACGGCGCCTCATAGGCGTGGATGATCTCAAGCAGCGCTTCGGCCGCCTTGCTGCGATACCGCTCCTTCTGGCGGATCGCGAAGAACGGCCGTGCGGGAAGATCGAGCGGCAGCGCGGCCAGTTCGCGCGCGGAAAGTGCCGGCGCGACGACGAGCTGCGACAGCGCGGCATAGCCGACCCCGGCGCGCACCGCCGCCAGCACCGCTTCGTTCGACGGCAGGGTCAGCACGATATTGAGCGTGCGCGGATCGACCCCGCGGGCGTGGATCGCCTCCTCGAAGGTCGATCGCGTGCCGGAGCCGCGTTCGCGCATGATCCACGGCGCCGCACACAGCCAGTCGTTGCTCACCGTTTCCGCGTCCGCCGGCGACGCGCCGATCAGCAGCATCCGATCGGTGCCGACCTCGCCGTGCGCCAGCGCGGGTTCGTCGACCTTGCCTTCGATGAAGCCGAGCTCCGCGCCGCCTTCGAGCACGATCCGTGCCGCGCCTTCGGTGTTGTCGATCGCGACGGTCAGTTCGATCTGCGGATAGCGGCGGTGGAACGCCGCCAGCCGTTCGGGGAGCCAATAGCCCGCGATCGTCTGGCTGGCGATCAGCCGAAGCGCGCCGCGTTTCAGCCCGGCATATTCCGCCAGCGCGAGTTCGGCGCTCGCCGCCTGCGCGAGGAGCGCGCGGGCTTCGTCGAGGAACATGCGCCCGGTGTCGGTCAGTTCGATGCGCCGCCCGACGCGATCGAACAATCTGACCCCGTGGCGCGCCTCGAGCGCCGCGATCGCCGCGCTTGCCGCGGATTGAGTGACGTTGAGCACCTCCGCCGCGCGCGTGACATGCTGGCGTTCGGCGACACCGACGAAAATGCGAAGTTGTTCGAGCGTCATCGCCGGCCGCTGCTCCGCCGCGCGACATGCGGCTTGGGCTGCTCCGGGATCGCGGGCAGGGTGGTCCAGCCGAAATGCGGGAAGCTGATCGAGCGTTTGCCGGTCAGATCGACCCGCACCACGATCAGCCCCTTCTCTTCGATGAACTCGAGCATGCGCCGCGCCCGGCTCGGCGACGCTGTCTGGTAGAGCACCGCCAGCGCTTCGTTGTCCGGGCATTCCTCTTCCGCCCGCGCGGCGCGCGCCACGCCGAGGAAGGGCGCCAGCATATCCTCGGGCAAGGTCTCGCCCAGCGCGAGAACATCGTCCCAATCCTCGTCGGGGTCGAGGCCGGCCCGCGCTATCGCGAATTGCCGTCGGAAACCGTCGAGCGTTTCGTTCGCCGCGACGCCGCGCATCCGGCAGCGCACCTGATAATCCTGATATAATTGCGGCAGCGGGACGCGCGCATCCTCCAGCGCCATCTCCGCCAGCACCGCACGGCGCACCGCCGCCTGCTCCGCCTCGTCGAGTTCGGGCATGTCCGGCACCGCGAGCGGCGCGGGCGCCGTGACGGCGCTTTGCATCAGCGACGCCATCGGCGGCACCGGCGGCACCGGCGGCACCGGCATGGTCAGCGCCAGCGTTTCCTGTGCGTCGACGGTGAACAACCGCTCGCGCAATCCGTCGGCATCGGCGGTAGGGAGCGGCATCAGCTTGGGGCTGACATTGCGCGCGCTGGTGGCGACGCTGCCGATCCTGACGCTGATCGGACGGCGCGAGATCGCCGGGCCGAGCGCGAGGAACTCGCCCCGCGTCAGATCGCGGATCTGATCGGCCTGCTTGCGCTCCATCCCGAGCAGATCGGCCGCGCGGGCCATGTCGATGTCGAGGAAGGTCCGCCCCATCAGGAAGTTGGATGCCTCCGCCGCGACATTCTTGGCGAGCTTGGCGAGCCGCTGGGTGGCGATCACCCCGGCGAGCCCGCGCTTGCGCCCGCGGCACATCAAATTGGTCATTGCCCCCAAGGAGGCGCGACGCGCTTCCTCACCGACCTCGCCCGCCGCGGCCGGCGCGAAAAGCTGCGCTTCATCGACCACGACGAGGATGGGAAACCATTGCTCGCGCGGCGCCTCGAACAGTGTCGCGAGGAAGGCGGCGGCGCAGCGCAGCTGATCGTCGGCCTCCAGCCCTTCGAGGTTGAGCACGACCGACGCGCGGTGCTCGCGTGCCCGTGCGGCGAGCCGCTCGATCTCGATCAGGCTGTAGTGCGCCGCATCCACCGCGATATGGTTGAAGGCATCGGCGAGCGAGACGAAATCGCCCTCGGGATCGATGACGACCTGCTGGACGAGCCCCGCGCTCCCTTCGAGCAGGCGGCGCAGCAGATGCGATTTGCCCGACCCCGAATTGCCCTGGACGAGCAGGCGCGTGGCCAGCAGCTCTTCGAGGTCAATCTCGACCGCACGGCCCGCTCCATCGAATCCCATGTCGATCTTGGCAGTCATTACCGAGCCGATGGCAATGCTCGCGGCGCGGGGCAAGCGGATTGCGTCGCACGACTGGGTTCGAAGCGGTGTCGACCCCGCGGGCCGCGGGTCAATGGATCGCGATATGCCGCGGAAACCCGCTGTCCCGCATCACCACGCCGCGCGACCTGAGTTCGGCGGCATAACGTTCGGCGAATTCCCGGTGGACGCGCGCGACGCACGGATCGGCGGTCGAAAGCGCCATCGCCGCAGATTTGCGCTGTCGGGCATCAAGATATTCGAGTTCAGTCAACTGACGCATGACCTAGCCCCCGTTCCCCGCGGCAGCTTTCCACTTGCTGTCGGTTGGCGTCTTGCTGTGGGTATACGGCGCCAACGATGAGATTTTAGGGCTGCGCCGTTTCATTGACGAGCGCGGGCCGTTAATCTCCATCACCGTTTGTCGCGTAAATCGAACGATCTGCGGCACCCGTATTGGCGCGCTCGGCTTCCCGATCGCGCGAGTCGCCCTCGCCGTTGCGGGCGCCGGGCGCGTCTTTCAGCTCTCGACGGCGACCGCCATCGCCGCGGCATGTGCCTCGACCGGATCGGAGGCGGCGGGCGGTTCGCCCGGCTGGGTCTCGATCTGGGAGCCGCGTTCGAGCGCGCGGTGGACCGGGCAGCGCTCGGCGATCTCCAGCATGCGGCGGCGTTGCTCCGCATCGATCTCGCCCTCGATCGCGATCCGGCGGGTGAAGACGTCGGGCGGGGTGGCCGATGCTTGCCGGACATGGCCGACCGCGGTGCGGATGCGCGCGACCGGCCAGCCCTTTTGATCGACGTACATCCTGAGCGTCATCGTCGTGCAGGCGGCGAGCCCGGCGCTGACCAGATCATAAGGCGTCGGCCCCGATCCCAATCCACCGACATCGACCGGCTCGTCGGCGAGGAAGCGGATGCCGCCGGCGTGGATCGAAACCTGGAATTTACCGGCGCGGGTCTCCTCCGCGACGACGTCGCCCTCCTGGCCGGCGTCGCGGGTCTCGGGCACGGGGGGCAGGTAGCGCGACGCCCAGCTCGCGATGACCTCGGCGGCATAATCGACGTCCTGGGCGTTGGTCAGCAGGTGATCGGCGCTGTCGAGCGAGATGAAGCTCTTGGGATGCCGCGCGGCGAGGAAGATCTGCGAGGCATTGTCGATGCCGACGGTTTCGTCGCGCGGCGCGTGGAGAATCAGTAGCGGACGCTTGAGCCCCGCGATCCGCGCGCCCTGATCGTGGTGGCGAAGATCCTCAACGAACGACTGGCGCACGCGGAATGGTCGGCCGGAGAGGCTGACTTCGGCCTCGCCGTCGCGCTCGATCGCCGCCACGCCCTCCGGGCCGAACTGATCAAGCACATGCGTGATATCGAACGGCGCGCCGATCGTCGCGACCGCCTTGACCATCGCCAGACCGCCCGCCGCGGCGAGCGCGGCGGCGCCGCCGAGGCTGTGACCGATCAAAAGGGTAGGCGGGCGGCCGCTCGCCGCCATTGCCTCCGCCGCGGCCGCGAGATCGGAGACGTCGGCGCCGAACCCCGCCTCGCCGAATGTCCCGCCGCTCTTGCCGAGGCCCGCGAAGTCGAACCGTAACGTCCCGATCCCGCGCCGCGCCAGCGCGCGGGAGATTCGCACCGCCGCGAGCCCGTCCTTGCCGCAGGTGAAGCAATGCGCGAACAACGCCCAGCCGCGCGCCGGCGCATCGGGGAGCTCGATCCGGCCGACCAGCCGATATCCCGACGGGCTGGTGAATTCGAACGGGGATGCGACCATAGCCACCTCGCGCCTCAGCTCATGCGAGTCCCTGATCGGCATCGCATATCGGACGCGGTTTAGCCGCGATCGCGGTCGAAAGGCGAGTTCCGCGCGTTCAGAGATCGAGCGACCAGTTCTGCCCGATCAGATCGTGCCCGAAGGAATGATGCGGCGCCTCGTCGACGAGCACGAAGCCGGCTCGCTCGTAGATATGGCGCGCGGCGGCGAGCACGCTGTTGGTCCACAGGGTCAGGCGCCGATAGCCCAGGCGCCGCGCGTGGGCGATACAGGTCTCCACCAGCAATCTGCCGACACCCGCACCGCGCGCGAAGCTTTCGACATAGAGCAGGCGAAGCTTGGCCACCGCGGGATCGTCGCCGTGGACGAGAAAGATCGATCCCGCCATCTCGCCGTCGATATCGGCAATCCACGCCGCGTCACGCGCGGGATCGAACTGATCGTGGAAATCGGCAAGGATGCGTGACACCAGCGCTTCATATCCCTGATCCCAGCCATATTCCTCGGCGTAGAGCATCATCTGGCGCGCGGCGACGAGCCCGAGATCGCCGGGCCGCAGCCCGCGCAGCGTGACCGACGCCGGCTCATCCCCGCCGTCGAACGCCTGCATCATCACGCTCGCTGCCCCGATCAGCCGCTGTCGCTGCCGCGCCGAGACGCGATCGAGCAGCGCGCCGATCGCTTCTTGCGCTCGCACGTCGAGGTCCGCGAAGGCGGCGCGCCCGGTGGGGGTCAGCGAGAGCAGTTGCTGGCGGCCGTGCCCGGGATCGTCGCGGGTTTCGAGCAGGCCGCGATCGGCGAAGCGCTTCAATGTGCGGCTGATCTGCGCGCGGTCCATGTTCAGCGTTCGCGCGATATCGGCGGCGGTCGGGTCCTCGCGGTGGGCGAGCTCGTACAGGATACGCGCCTCGCTCAGCGTGAAGCGGCTGCCGTCGAGATGCGCGTCGAGCAGCCCCAACTGGTTGGTATAGAGCCGGTTGAACGCGCGGAGGAGGGCGACATCGCCTTGAGGTCGATCGAGCATAAGCGATCTTCCCTCACGATGTTGATTGAGTCAACAATGACGATGCGATGATCCCGGCTACACCCGCCGGAAAATATAATACCAGACTTCATGCCCTTGCCGCCGCGCCTTGCGCTCGTAGCGGGTCTCCGGCCAGCCGGCCGGGCGGTTGAGAAAATCCTCGGGCCCGCGCGCGGTCCATTCGAAATCGCGGCGCTGGCCCATGATCATCATCGCCCAGCGGCAATAGGTCGGATCGTCGGTGCCGAGACGGAATTCGTGCCCCGGCTTGAGCTTGGCGGCGATCAGATCGAGCGGGCCGTGGTTGACCATCCGCCGCTTGGCGTGGCGCGCCTTGGGCCAGGGATCAGGGTGGAGCAGATAGACCCGATCGAGGCTGGCATCGGGCAGACGCTCGATCACCTCGAGCGCGTCGCCCATATGCACCCGCACATTGCTCAGCGCGCGATCGCGGATATGGCCGAGTGCGCCGACCACCCCGTTGAGAAAGGGTTCGCAGCCGACGAAGCCGGTGCCGGGCGCTGCCTCGGCCTGCCCGGCGAGATGCTCGCCCGCGCCGAAGCCGATCTCGACCTGCAACGGGCGATCGTCGCCGAACAGCCGCTCGGCGGTGAGCGCGCCCCCCTCGGGCACCGCGACGCGCGGCAGCAGTTCCTCCACCAGAGCGGCCTGCCCGGCGCGTAACGCATGGCCTTGGCGCCGGCCGTAAAGGCGGCGGATCGTCGTCGGATCATTCATGGCGAGGCCGCGTAGAGGGGCGGGCGGGCGAGGGCAATGCCGCGTTCATCCTCGGCTCCTTAAATCGCCGCCGGGAAGTGTAGGATAGGGGAGAAAGTGATGCGTTTGGCCTGGGCGTTGGCGGTGATCGTCGCAGCGGTCCCGATGGCGGGCGATGCCCAACTGGCGTCGGAAAAATCGATCTCGCTGGTGAAGCGCGACGGCCATTGGACGACCGTGCCGCTGATCTGCGACGCGACCAACCGCGATCGCGTGTTCGTCCTGGGCGCGCCGGGACGCAACGGGCAGATGGATCTGATCAGCTTTGCCAAGCCGGGGCTGAGCGCGCAGCGCGTCTCCGTCCGGCTCGGGCCGGGCGATCCGGGCGCCGGGCAGATCTATTACCCGTTGTTCAACCTCGTCGGGCGCGAGGTCGGCAACATCCATGCGATCAACCCCGGGATGGTCGAGCCCGGCGCGACGACCCCCGCGGTCACCGCGATCACCTTGGGGCGCGAGACGACGAATTGCCGCTTCGCCGCGCAGACCCGCGTGCTGGCGGTGACGGCGCGGCGCTCGATCCAGATCGTGCGGACCGAGCGCAACGGCTATCGCTACACCGCCTATAGCTTCGATACCGCCTTGCCCGAGACCAGCCAGCCGTGGGGCGGGCACGACAACCGCCCGTCGCTGGCGATCGACGGCGGGCGACTGGTCGACCAAAGCAACGGCCGCCGTGTCTATGAATTCACCAACCGCGGCTTCGTCTATCGCGTGATGGTCTCAGTGCGCCCCGATCATCCCGGCGGCGGGGTCGAGGTGACGCAGGACGGGCGCAACGTGCTGCGCGAGGCGTTCGGGGCTTATACGGCGGCGGTGGTGCCGTAAGGCGGGCCGCTCGACCGTCACCCCGGCCTTGAGCCGGGGTCCATTGCGCCTGAAGTGCGGCGGCTAGAGCCTCTTGTCCAGCGCTTGCCTCCCGATGGCCCCCGGCTCAAGGCCGGGGTGACGGTGGTTTACTGGATATCGGGGTCGCTCTAGCCGCCGGCCACACGGGTCAGGCGGCGACGGCCGCCTTGAGCTTGTCGACCAGATCGGTCGCTTCCCAGGTGAAGTGGGTGCCGTCGCTCTCGCGGCCGAAATGGCCGTAGGCGGCGGTCTTCGAATAGATCGGCGCGTTGAGCTTGAGATGCTCGCGGATGCCCTTCGGCGTCAGGCGGACGAGCTTGGGCAGCACCTCCTCCAGCTTCGCCTCGGGCACGGTGCCGGTGCCGTGGGTATCGACATAGACCGACAGCGGCTCGGCGATGCCGATCGCATAGGACAGCTGGATCGTCACGCGCCGCGCCAGGCCGGCCGCGACGACGTTCTTCGCCAGATAGCGCGCGACATAGGCCGCCGAGCGATCGACCTTGGTCGGGTCCTTGCCGCTGAACGCGCCGCCGCCGTGCGGGGCCGCGCCGCCATAAGTGTCGACGATGATCTTGCGCCCGGTCACCCCGGCGTCGCCGTCCGGCCCGCCGATCTCGAACAGCCCGGTCGGGTTGACGTAGATCTTGTCGTCCGACGGCAGCCAGCCCTGCGGCAGGATTTCGGCGAACACGCCCTTGACGTAATCGCGCAGCTTGGCCTGGCCGGCCTCGTTCGACAGATCGGCCGAATGCTGGGTCGAAACGACCAGCGCGGTGGCGCGCACCGGCAGCTCGTTCTCATATTGCAGCGTGACCTGGCTCTTGGCGTCGGGCTCGAGGAACGGCGCCTTGCCCGAATGGCGGTCGGCGGCCATCCGCTCGAGGATCTTATGGCTGTAATAGAGCGTGGCGGGCATCAGGCCCGGGGTCTCGTCGGTCGCGTAACCGAACATGATGCCCTGGTCGCCGGCGCCTTCGTCCTTGTTGCCGCTCTCGTCGACGCCCATCGCGATATGCGCCGATTGCGGGTGGAGGTTGTTCGAGAAATCGAACGTCTGCCAGTGGAAGCCCGACTGTTCATAGCCGATGCGCTTCACCGTCTCGCGCACCGCCTGCTCGATCTCGGCCTCGATCCCGGGCGCCCAATTGCCGTCGGTGTCCATGATCCCGCGGCCGCGGATCTCGCCCGCCAGCACCACCTTGTTTGTGGTGGTGAGCGTTTCGCACGCGACGCGCGCCTCCGGGTCTTTCGAGAGGAACAGATCGACGATCGAATCCGAAATCTGATCGGCAACCTTGTCCGGGTGGCCTTCGCTGACCGATTCGCTCGTGAAAATGAACGACTGACGCATGATCGCTCCGATAACTTAACGATATAAAGATAACTTTATATGCCCTAACGCGCGCGCCGTCGAATGGCAACCGCCGTGGCGCCGAGCAGCAAGGCGACGATCAGCGCGGCCCAATTGCCGATGCGCGAGAAGAGCGTGGGGGGCAGCGGCGCGGGCATCGCCACGTCGATCGCACCGGCGGTTTCGTGCGGCACGGTGGCGACGAGTCGCCCGTCGGCGGCGATCACCGCCGAAATCCCGGTCGGCGTCGCGCGGACGATCGGCAGGCCTTCCTCGATCGCGCGCATCCGCGCTTGCGCCAGATGCTGCGGCGGCCCCCATTTGCCGAACCACGCGTCGTTGGACGGGTTGAACAGCAGGCGCGGGCGGTGGGCGGGGTTGATCACCTGGCCGGAGAAGATGATCTCATAACAGATCTGCACCCCGATCTCGCCAAAGCCGGGGATGGCGAGGCTGCGCGGCCCCGGCCCGGGGGCGAAATCCATATCCCCCGGCACCAGCCGCGCAAGGCCGAGCGGCTTGAGCAGCCACGGCATCGGCAGATATTCGCCATAAGGGACGAGATGCGCCTTGTCGTAGCGCCCGTCGATTCGCGCTGCGGCGTCGACCGCGAATACCGAATTGGTCGCGGTGGTGATGTTGCCGGCGCGGTCGAACTGCAGCGCGGTGCCGCCGGTGAGCAGCACGTCACGCGGGCCGAGCAGCGCTGCCATACGGCGCCGGATCTGCTGCGGGTTCTGCTGATAGCTGTAGATATAGGGCGGATAGCCGTCCTCGATCAGATCGCGCACCACGCCCTCCGGCCACAGCACCAGCCGCGACGCGGTCCCCGGCACGCCCGACAGCGCGGAGAGCTTGCGCAGCAGCAATTCGCCGTCGCTCTCGCCGCGCTGGTCCTGCGAGACATTGGGCTGGACGACGACGAGGCGCGGGGCGTCCGGCGACTCCCCGGCGGGTTCGCGATATCCCAGCGCTTGCGCCGCCAGCAGCGCGACCAGCGCGAGGCCCGCTCCGGCTAGCGGCAGCGGGCGGCGCGTTATCAGCAACAGGCTTGCCGCCAGCGCCACCGTCAGCCCCGACAGCGCGTAGGTGCCGATCCACGCCGCGAGGCTGGCGACCGGCTGCACCGGCACCCAGATCGCCCCGATCGGGTCCCAGGCATAGCCGGTGAACATCACGCTGCGCAGCCACTCGCTCGCGATCCACGCCGCGCCGAAGCCGAGCGCATAGCCCGCATTGGGCCGCTTGCCGCGCAGATACCACGACAGCCCCGCCGCGATCGCGGGATAGACCGCGAGGTACAGCGCCAGCGCGAAGGGCGCGACATAGCCCAGCACCGGGGGCATCTTGTCCTGAAAATCAAAGGCGTGCTGGAACCAATTGTCGTTGATCGTGAAATGCCCGACCCCGAAGACCCAGCCGAGCCAAAGCGCCTGGCGCACGCTGGGCGCGCGCCATACCAGCGCGATCCATCCGGCGAAGCAGAGGAGGGTCAGCGGCCAGAGCTGGAGCGGCGCGAAACCGCAGGCGGCCAGCGCGCCGAGCAGCAGCGCGGTGAGGGCGGGGCGTCGGGTAAGCAACATCGCCGTGGGTCATGCGGGACGTGGCGACCTGCGGCAAGGCAGACCATCGCATTTCAGGAGAAGTCGGCGCCGGTTTTCCGCCCGAAAATGCGCAAAGAGATAGCGAAAATCATCCGGAGGTGTATGATCGCGGCATGACACTCAGGCCTTTCCACCTCGCCTTTCCCGTCCACGATCTCGCTGCGGCGCGCGCCTTTTACGGCGGGGTGCTGGGGTGCCGCGAGGGGCGATCGAGCGCGCGCTGGATCGATTTCGATCTCGGCGGCCACCAGATCGTCGCGCATCTCGACGAGACGATGCGGCCGCATGAGACATCCAATGCGGTCGACGGGCATGACGTCCCGGTGCCGCATTTCGGCGTGGTGCTGACGATGGCCGACTGGCATGTGCTCGCCGAGCGGGTCGAAGCGGCCGGGATCGCCTTCGGGATCGCGCCTTATGTCCGTTTCGCCGGCGAGCCGGGCGAACAGGCGACGATGTTCTTCCGCGATCCTTCTGGCAATGCGCTGGAGTTCAAGGCGTTCGCCGACGATGCGATGCTGTTCGCGACCGGCGCCGAGGAGACTGCGGCATGAGTGCGCCGATCGAGGTGGATATCCCGCACCAGCTCGGCACCGCCGCGGCGAAGGAGCGGATCGGCAGCGGCTTCGGCAAGCTCGCCGATTTCGTCCCCGGCGGGGCGATCACCGAGCATCGCTGGGAGGGCGATACCTTGTGGTTCACCGTCGAAGGGCTGGGGCAGCGCGTCTCGGCACAGCTCGACGTCGGCGAGCGCAATGTGCACTGCACCTTCACGCTGCCCGCGTTCCTGGCGATGTTCTCAGACAAAATCCGCGCCAAGCTGGAACGCGAGGCGCCGAAATTGCTGGAATAATATCCTCCGTTCGCCCTGACCTTGGCGAAGGGTTGCCCTTCTTCGCGAGGAAGAAAGGGCAAGACTTCGGCAGGCTCAGCCCGAACGGGGAGAGGGGCGTTACTTCGCGCCCGCCGCGCTGACCCGCCAGATGCGGTTGCCCACATCGTCCGCCACCAGCAGCGCGCCGGTCTTGTCGAAGGTCACGCCGACCGGGCGGCCTTGCGCCTCGCCGTCCTTGTTGAGGAACCCGGTCAGCACGTCGACCGGCTTGGCGCCCTTCGTCGGCCAGCCACTATCGCCGAACGGAACATAGACGACCTTGTAGCCCGACAGCGGCTTGCGATTCCACGAACCGTGCAGGCCGATGAACGCGCCGTTGGCGAAATTCGCCCCGAGCTTCGAGTCCTGCGCGAAAGTCAGCCCGAGCGCCGCGACATGCGGGCCGAGCGCATAATCGGGCCGCTTCGAATATTGCTGGAGCGCGGGGTTGGCGGGCTCGACACGCTTGTCGGGATAGCCGCCCCAATAATACCAGGGCCAGCCGAAATTGTCCCCCAGCTCGATCGCGGTGAGATAATCGGGGGCGAGGTCCGAGCCGAGCATGTCGCGCTCGTTGACCACGGTCCACAGCTGGCGATCGTGCGGCTCCAGCGCCATCCCCTGCGGGTTGCGCAGCCCGGCGGCATAGATGCGCCAGGTCTTTTCCTTCGGCCACACCTGGAGGATGTTGGCGCGATAGCGCTCCGCCGCCATGCCATTCTCGGCGATGTTCGACGACGAGCCGACTGCGACATAGAGCGTCTTGCCGTCTTCCGCCGGGATCACGTTGCGCGCCCAGTGATTGCCGCCGCCGTTGAGCTTGATTACCAGCTCGGGCTTGGCGGTCACCTTGGTCATCCCCTCGATATAGGGAACGCGGACCAGCGCGTCGGTATTGGCGATATAGAGCTGGCCGTCGAACAGCGCCATGCCGAGCGGCGAGTTGAGCCCGGTCATGAACACCGTCTTGAGTTCGGGCACGCCGTCCCCGTTGGCGTCGCGCAGCAGGGTGATGCGATTGGCCGAGGGCACCCCGGCGCCGGCGCGGCCCATCAGCCAGCCCATCACCTTATTGACGATCCCGCTGGTGGGGCGCGGCGGCGAATTGGTCTCGGCGACGAGGATGTCGCCGTTGGGCAGGCGATACAGCCAGCGCGGATGATCGAGCCCCGTCGTATAGGCCGCCACCGCCAGCCCCGGCGCGACGACCGGCTTGGCGCCGTCGGGCCAGCCGACCGCCTTGGCGACCGCCATCGTCGGGATCCACTGCTCGCGCGGCGGGGTGATGTCGGGGCGCTGCCCCTGGACGTCGGCGATATTGAGCCGCGCGCTGTCCGGCCAGGCGATCCACGCGACGATCGCGATCGCGGCGAGCACCACCAGCCCGGAAACGATGAGGATATGTTTACGCATTACCGGAGGATAGGCGGCGCGGCGCGGAGACGGAAGGGGGCAGAATCGCGGCAAAGTTCACGAAGTTCACACGTGTGAAGCTTCGTGGTGGCCCGAGGTTGCAAGACTAAGTTACTGAAAAGAAACGTCATCCCGGCCTTGAGCCGGGACGACGGGTGGTTGGGGTTAAGCCTCCACCCCTTCCGGCACCGGGCGCGGCGGGTGGAGGCGGACGCGGTTGACGCGGCGCTCGTCGGCGTCGAGCACCTCGATCTGCCACCCGCTCGGGTGGATCACGCACGCCCCCGGCTCGGGGACATGCCCGGCGAGCACCGCGGTCAGCCCGCCGATCGTGTCGACGTCGCTGTCGCTCTCGCCCAGCCGCGGATCGACCGTCTCGCCGATATCCTCCAGCTCGACCCGCGCATCGGCGTCCCAGGCGCCGCCGTCGAGCGGGACGAGCAACGCTTCGGGCGCCTCGTCATGCTCGTCCTCGATCTCGCCGACGATCTCCTCCATCAGATCCTCGATCGTCACCAGCCCCTCGGTGCCCGAATATTCGTCGAGCACGATCGCCAGATGCACCCGCGTCTGCCGCATGTCGGCGAGCAGATCGAGCGCGCCGCGCGACATCGGCACGAATAGCGGCTCGCGGATCAGCGCGGTGATCCCGGTCGGGCGCTCACCGCCGGCGGCGAGGATCGCGAAGGCATCCTTGATATGGACCATCCCGACGATCGTATCGAGCTTCTCGCGATAGACCGGCAACCGGCTGACCCCGGCATCGGCGAAAATCTTTACCAGCTCGTCGAACGTGGTTCGCTCTTCGACCGCAAGGATATCGGCGCGCGGCACGCCGACATCGCCGGCATCGCGTTCGCCGAAATGGAGCAGGTTGCGCACCATTTGCCGCTCGAGCGGGGTCAGGTCGCCCTTGGCATCGGGGGCGGGATCGTCCTCGTGGCGGTCGATCGCGTCTTCGAGCTGGTCGCGCAGCGTATCCTCGTGCGCGTCGCCAAAGATCAGGTTGCGCAGGCCGCGCCAGATGCTGCTTTCGTTGGAATCGCCGTTGCCGGCGCTACTTCGGTCTTCGGGCA
Organism: Sphingomonas lycopersici; assembly: GCF_026130605.1. Lineage (GTDB taxonomy): Bacteria > Pseudomonadota > Alphaproteobacteria > Sphingomonadales > Sphingomonadaceae > Sphingomonas > Sphingomonas lycopersici. Next base: position 183,732 of record NZ_JANFAU010000002.1, read on the forward strand.
AGTCAGTCCTCGCGAATGGCATAGGGGTCCGCGATGCCGAGATCGGCCAGCGCGTCGCGCTCGATCGCCTCCATCGCATCCCCCTCGTCGTCGATCAGATGATCATAGCCTAGCAGATGCAGCGTGCCATGCACGATCAAATGCGTGGCATGCGCCTCGACCATCACCCCGCGCTCCGTCGCCTCGCGCACGCAGACGCCGTGTGCGAGCACGATATCGCCGAGCAGCAGCTCGCCGTCGTCGGTATTCTGGCTGACCGTCTCGATCAGATCGGGCTGGACCATCGGGAAGGACAGGACGTTGGTCGGCTTGTCCTTGCCGCGATACTGGCGGTTGAGCGTGTGCACCTCATCGTCGGAGGTGAGCCGCACGCTGATCTCGACCAGTGCCGCGGTGTCGAGCAAGTCGCCGAACGGCGTTCGAGCCACGGCCGCGCGAGCGGCGGTGGTGGCAAGCGCCGTCCAGTCCTGATCGGGCCACGGCGCTTCGCGGCTGAGTTCGATTTCGATCATGCTAGAAGATTATATCCGCAAATGCTCCGTTCGCCCTAAGCTTGTCAAAGGGCTGTCCTTCTTCCTTGCGAAGAAAAGGACAGGGCTTCGACAGGCTCAGCCCGAACGGGGAGAGGTGATCGGGTCATCAGTGCGCCAGTCACTCCCCCTCATAGGCCGCGACGATCCGCCCGACGATCGGGTGGCGCACCACGTCGCCGGCGGTGAAGCGGCAGAGCGAGATGCCCTCGATCCCCTCCAGCCGCGACGTCGCATCGGCCAGCCCCGAGGCGGTGACCCCGCCGGGCAGATCGGTTTGGTTGGGATCGCCGCAGATCACCATCCGGCTGTTCTGCCCGAAGCGGGTGAGGAACATCTTCATCTGCGCCGGGGTGGTATTCTGCGCCTCGTCGAGGATCACGAATGCGTCGGCCAAAGTACGCCCGCGCATGAAGGCGATCGGCGCGATCTCGATCTCGCCCGAGGCGATGCGGCGTTCGACCTGCTCGGCGGGCAAACAATCGTAGAGCGCGTCGTACAGCGGGCGGAGATAGGGATCGACCTTCTCCTTCATGTCGCCGGGGAGGAAGCCGAGCCGCTCGCCCGCCTCGACCGCGGGGCGCGACAGGATCAGCCGCTGCACCGACCCAGAGATAAGCTGCGACACCGCCTGCGCGACCGCGATATAGGTCTTGCCGGTACCCGCCGGGCCGAGCGCGAAGATCATCTCATGCGTGGTCAGTTCGCGCATATAATGCGCCTGCGCCGGGGTGCGCGGGACGATCGTCTTCTTGCGCGTGCGGATCATGATCGGCGGGGTTTCGGCGCGCTCGGCCGAGATGATCCCGTCGAGCGTCGGCTCGGAGGCCATTGCGATCGCCGCGTCGACCAGCCCGGAATCGATCTCCTCGCCGCGCTGGATGCGCATGTAGAGATCGTTGAGCACGTCGCGCGCCATCGCCACCTGCTCGGCGGTCCCTTCGAGCCCGATGCGGTTGCCGCGTGCGGTGATATAGACGCCGAGCCGGTTTTCCAGCGCGACGAGGTTCTGGTCATATTGTCCGAACAGGCGCGGCAGAAGCTGCGGCTTGTCGAACAGGACATCGACCCGGCTACGTTCGCCGGAATGGGCGGGGACGGGCTTGCGGCTCATGCGCCTCCTTCGATTCTCGCCATCGTTGGCTAACCATAAGGTGCGTGGTGGCGGGCTTCGCCGCAAGCACCAAGTCAGAGGTTTTCGAGGGTGTTGCGCGCGCGCATCACGCAGCGGCGGCGGACGCCCGTTCGGCCGAAATCTCACGCGCGGTAAGCGAATTGGGGCCGGCATGTCCCAGCTCGACCGACACCATCGTGCCGATCGGCGCACTGGTTTCGAGATGAACCGATTGCAGCCACGGCGATTTGCCGAGCATCTGCCCCGGCTGCTTGCCGCGCCGCTCGATCAGCACGTCGCAATGCCGCCCAACCGACGCCTGGTTGAAGGCGAGCTGATCGCGGTTGATCGCCGCCTGGAGCCGCTGGAGCCGCTCGTCCATTACTTCGGCGGCGATCTGCCCATCCATCGTCGCGGCCGGAGTGCCGGGGCGGGGGCTATATTTGAAGCTGAACGCCTGTGCATGGCCGACCGCGGCGACGATGCCGAGCGTCTCGGCGAATTCCGCCTCGGTCTCGCCGGGGAAGCCGACGATGAAGTCGCCCGACAAAGCGATATCGGCGCGCGCCGCACGCACGCGATCGATCACGCGGAGATAACTGTCGCGGGTGTGGCTGCGGTTCATCGCCCTGAGCACGCGGTCGCTGCCCGACTGGACCGGCAAGTGCAGGAAAGGCATCAGTTTTTCGACATCGCGATGCGCGTCGATCAGCCCCTGCGTCATATCGTTGGGGTGGCTGGTGGTATAGCGGATCCGCGCCAGACCCTCGACGCGATCGAGCGCGCGGATCAGATCGTGCAGACCGCGCCCGTCACCGTCGCTCCACGCATTGACGTTCTGCCCGAGCAAGGTGATCTCGCGCGCGCCGGCGTCGACCAGGGCCCTGGCCTCGTCGACGATTTCGGCGAACGGCCGGCTCGTCTCGGCGCCGCGGGTATAGGGCACGACGCAATAAGTGCAGAATTTGTCGCAGCCTTCCTGCACCGTCAGGAACGCCGTCGGCCCGACCTTGCGCCGCGCGGGGAGCGCGTCGAATTTGGACAGCGGCGGCATATCGGTATCGAGCGCGGCTTCGCCCCTAGTCGCGTCGGACACCAGCCGGGGGAGGTTATGATAGGCCTGCGGGCCGACTACCACGTCGACCTTGGCGCGGCGCACGATCTCCACACCCTCGGCCTGCGCGACGCAGCCGGCGACCGCGATCATCTTGGCCGGATCGTCCTTCCGCAGCCGGCCGATATCCGAATAGACCTTCTCGGTCGCCTTTTCGCGAATGTGACAGGTGTTGAGCACCACCAGATCGGCGCCGGCGGCATCGGCGGTCGCGGTCAGCCCGTCGGCGGCGAGCAACTCGGCCATCCGCTCGCCGTCATAGACGTTCATCTGGCAACCGAACGACTTGACGTGGAAGGTCTTGGGCGGGGTCTTGGTCATCGCGGCGCCTATACAGGCGCCTGCGCCGGATCGCCACCCGCCGCCGCGACCCGCGCGCGCGCCTCCGCCGCGATCGCCTTGCGACCGGGAAAATCGCGCGGATCGAACGGGTCGCAGAAGTGCAGCGTCGCGGTGAAATTCCCCGGGCGGCGCAGCACGCGCTTGGCATGATCGAGCCCGGGCTCGTCGCCGACCCACGCCAGCTCGCGCGTCGCATCGCCATAATCGATCCGCACCGGCTGGACGAGCACCCCCGGCGGGGGCGGATCGAGCACCGCGAGCAGCGCCGCCTTGAACGGCAGCAGCGTCTCGCCGTCGCTGGTGGTGCCTTCGGGGAAGATCGTGATCGCCCAGGTTTCGGCGAGCGCCTCGCGCAACTGATTGATCTGCCCGGCGATCCCCAGCCGGTCCTCGCGGCGGACGAAGATCGTGCGGTTGAGCGTGCAGAGCCAGCCGACGATGGGGACATGCTCGACCTCCGCCTTGGCGACGAAGGCGCTGCCATTGGCCCCGGCGAGGATCGGGATGTCCATCCAGCTCAGATGGTTGGAGAGAAACACCACGTCGCGGCGCAGCGGGGTGCCGATCACCCGGCGACGCGCGCCGATGATCCAGCCCATCGCGCCGAGGAACCATTTGGGCCAGGGGGAGGGGAGCCGCAGCAGCCGCCACAACAGATGTGTGGGCACCGCGACCAGCAAAGCGAGGATGATCGCGGCGAGCCGGAGGTAGAGGCGGATGTCAGGGCCGATCGGCATTAGCGCCACCCCGGCGCGGGCCGGGGTCCAGTATCGGGCCGGTTTTTGCTGGACCCCGGCCTGCGCCGGGGTGGTCGCATATCACCCATGTGTTTTGCTTGGGTGACGAGGAGCGTCGATATGCGCGGCGATCGCGCTTAATCCTTGCGGCTGAGGCTGACGCCGTACAATTCCATCCGGTGATCGACCAGCCGGAAGCCCAGCCGTTCGGCGATCTGCTTCTGGAGCTGTTCGAGCTCGGGATCGACGAATTCGATCACCTTGCCGGTCTCGACGTCGATCAGATGGTCGTGATGCGCCTCGGGCGAGGGCTCGTAACGCGCGCGCCCGTCGCCGAAATCGTGGCGATCGAGGATGCCGGCCTCTTCGAACAGCCGCACGGTACGATACACCGTCGCGATCGAAATGCCCGGATCAACCGCCGAGGCGCGGGCATAGACCTTCTCGACATCGGGGTGATCCTCCGCCTCCGACAGCACGCGCGCGATGACGCGGCGCTGCTCGGTGATGCGCAGTCCCTTTTCGTGACACAGAGCTTCGAGATCGATCTTGCGGGGCATACGTCGCTATGTAGTGCGCAAAGCCTGTTGCGAAAAGCGAAACCGACTCGCAACAGGCATAAGCGCGTGATTACAGGCCGATCCGCGCGAGCAGCACGTCGAGCAGGCGCGCATCGCCGGGGGCCGCCGCGGTCGGGCCGAAACCGCCGCATTCGAGGCACGCCGCCTGGACCCCGCCGCCGGTCACCAGCCGCTTCACATCGCCCATCGCGCGCATCACCAGCTGGCGACGCTCCCACGCGACCCGCGCGAAGGCGTCGGACGGCGCCGCCGCGTCGTCGTCATTGTCGTTGCTCCACTGGCGCGCGAGCTGCGCCGCCCAGCTCGGCTTCTTTTCGAGATAGGTGACCTTGACGGTCGCCGGATCGAGCTTGGCGCGCTTCGCCGCCTCGTCGACCGCGTCCTTGAGCGTGCCGAAGCGATCGACCAGCCCCAATTGACGCGCCGTCCCGCCGATCCACACCCGGCCCTGCGCGATCTCATTGACCTTGTCGACCGGCATGTGCCGCGATTGCGCCACGCGGGCGAGGAACTGGCTATAACCATGCTCGATCGCCGACTGGAACAGCGTGTCGGTCACCGGGTTGGTGCCCGCGAACACATCGGGCTGGCCCGAGATCGGGGTGGTCTTCACCCCGTCGGTCGTCACGCCGATCTTGGCCAGCGTGTTCTCGAAGGTCGGGATAATGCCGAAGATGCCGATCGAGCCGGTGATCGTCGACGGCTCGGCGAAGATCACGTCGCCGGGGGTCGAGACCCAGAAGCCGCCCGACGCCGCGACGCCGCCCATCGAGACCACCACCGGCAGCCCCTGGCGCTTCGCCTCGATCAGCGCGAGCCGGATCCGTTCCGACGCGGTGACCGACCCGCCTGGCGAATCGACCCGCAGCACCAGTGCCTTGAGCTTCTTCTTGGCGAGACCATCATAGATGAACTTGGCGACCGTCTCGCCGCCCGCGGTGCCGGGCTCGGACTTGCCGTCGATGATGTCGCCGGCGACGGTGACGACGCCGATCTCGCCGTTCTTGGGCAAGGGGTGGGCATCGAGCCAGTCGTCATATTTGATCTTCTTGAACCAGCCGGCGGGCTTATTGTCCTCGCCGCCCGCGATCTGCGCGACGCGACGACCGAATTCGACGCGATCGCCCAATTTGTCGACGATCCCCGCGGCGAGATTGGCCTTGGCGATATCGCCCCCCGCGCCCGTCACCACCTTGTCGGGCGCGGTCAGCCAGTCGGCGAGCTTGGCCTTCGGCCGGGCACGCGCGATCGCTTCCTTCCACTGGTCGAACAGCCCGTTGTTGAGCACGGTCGCGGCCTCTTTGGCCTCGGGGCTCTGGTCGGCGCGGGTATAGGGTTCGACGAACGACTTGAACTTGCCGACGCGATAGACGTGCGCGTTGACGCCGAGCTTGTCGATCAGGCCCTTGTAATAGAGCTGGCTACCGCCAGGGCCGGCAAACAGGGTGCCGCCCATCGGGTCCATCCACACCTCGCTCGCCGATGCGGCGAGGCGATAGCCGCCGTCGGTATAGCCGGTGGCGAAGGCGAGAACCGGCTTGCCGGCGGTGCGCGCGCGCAGCAGTGCGTCGGATATTTCGCCCAGCGCCGCAGGATAGGCACCGCCGAAGCGATCGAGATCGAGCACGATCGCCTTGACCCGCGAATCGTCCTTGGCGTCGTCGATCGCGCGGACCACGTCGCGCAGGCGATATTGGCGGTGGATGCGCCCGCCGCCGAGCAATGCCATCGGCGAGATCTCCTCGGGCTGCTCGACGATCGGCCCGTCGAGATCGAGGACGAGCGCGCCGTCCTTCACCGTCGTGGGGGTCGGCCGGCTGTTGAGCGCGGCGAACAGCGCACCGAAGAACAGCAGCATCGCGACGAGCACCAGCGCGTCCTTGATGCCGACCAGCAGTTTCCACGCCCCGCGCACCAGCTGCATCTTATATTCCAATTCCAGCGCCCCGATCGCGGGGCTTGTCGCGCCGCTTTAGCGCGAAGTGTATGGTTCGGGCAATACGCTGCGCCGTAGAGCTCCCTCCGTCATTCCCGCGAAGGCGGGGATCCAGACTGGCTGGCCTATCGTGTCAAACCGCAACCTCAGCGCGAATGGATTCCCGCCTTCGCGGGAATGACGTTTTCGGCAGCCTCACCATGTATCGATATAGCGCCCGCTCGCACGCACCGGTGCCGCCGCCAGGCCGCGCTTGAGCCACGCGCGCGTCTCCGCCGGATCGATCACCGCATCGACCTCGAGGAATTGCGCGACCGACACCGCCTTGCCCTTCTCGTAGCTCGCCTGGACCAGCTCGCGATATTTGGCGTCGCGCGCTTGCGGGTCGGCGATCGCCTCCAGCTCCTTGCGGAAGCCGAGCCGCACCGCACCCTCCAGCCCCATCCCGCCGAACTCGCCGGTCGGCCACGAGACGCAGAACCCGCCTGCGACCAGCGATCCCCCCGCCATCGCCTGCGCGCCGAGGCCATAGGCCTTGCGCAGCACCACGGTGAAGATCGGCACCCCGATATTGGCGCCGACGACGAACATCCGCGATCCCTTGCGGATCGGCGCGGTGCGCTCGGCCTCGGGGCCGACCATGAAGCCCGGCGTGTCGCACAAGGAGACGATCGGCACGCCGAACGCGTCGCACAATTGGAAAAACCGCGCCGCCTTGTCCGCCGCCGGGGCGTCGATCGCACCGGAGAGATAGCGACAGTCGTTGGCGATCAGCCCGATCGCGCGCCCGTCGATCCGCGCCAGCCCGGTGATCATCCCGGGCGCGAAGCCGCCGCGCAGCTCGACGAAGCTTTCGCTATCGACCAGCACATCGATCACCCGACGCACGTCGAACACGCGCAGCCGGTTCTCGGGGACGATATGCCGCAACAGCAGCTGATCGGCATGATCTGCCTGTGCGACGCGGCCCTGGAACATGCCGAGGATGCGCTTCGCCTTGTCGGTCGCCTCCGCCTCGTCCGCGGCGAGCACGTCGATCACGCCATTGGCATATTGCACCGCCGCCGGCCCGACCTCGTCGGGCGCGAAGACGCCGAGCCCGCCGCCCTCGATCATCGCCGGGCCGCCCATCCCGAGATGCGCGTCCTTCGTGGCGATCGTCACGTCGCAGCAGCCGTAGAGCACCGCATTGCCGGCAAAGCCGTAACCCGCAGTGATCCCGATCCGCGGCGCGATGCCCGACAGACGCGCGAAGGCGGCGAAGGTCGGCACGTCGAGCCCGGTCGCGCCGACCGCATCGACATCGCCGGGGCGCCCGCCGCCGCCCTCGGTGTAGAAGACGATCGGCAGCTTCATCGCCTCGGCGACATGGAGCAGGCGGTCGGTCTTCTTGTGGTTGATATGCCCCTGCGTCCCGGCGAGGACGGTATAATCATAGGCGAGGCCCATGCACTTCGCGGCTTCCTCGCCGTGCTCGGCGGCGTTGACCGTGCCAATCCCGCCGATCAGCCCGTCCGCCGGGGTGTTGCGCATCAGATCGTCGACCGTCCGCCGCCGGCGCTGCGCCGCGATCGCCAGCGCGCCATATTCCTGGAAGCTCCCGGCATCGAACAGATCGGCAAGGTTTTCCCGCGCCGTCCGAAGCCCGCGCGCGTGGCGCTTCGCCACCGCCTCCGCCCGGCCGGCATCGAGCCCCAAGGCGTGGCGCTGGTTCACCTCGGCGAGATCGGGGCGGATGTGATCGGGGTCGACTGCGGTTTCAGTCGCGGCACCGGCGCCGTCCTCCTCGACCGGATCGAGCGACAGGAAGGGCGCGCCTTCGTCAATCACCGCGCCGATCTCCGCGTGGACCGCGCTGACCACCCCGGCGCCCGGTGCGAGCACGGCATGCTGCATCTTGAGCGCCTCGATCGTCCCGACTTCCTGCCCGGCGGCGACGCGTGCGCCGACCGGGGCCTCGATCGCCACCACCACCCCGGCGAGCGGCGCGGCGGCGATATGCGCGTCGACCGGCGGCGCATGGACGGCGAGGGGCGGGGCGAGCGTCGCGACGTTGCGATCGAACCAGCCGGTATCGATGTCGAACGCCGCCACCTCCGATTGCGCGAGCACCGCGGCGAGCACCGGCAGGTTGGTCGCCAGCCCGGCGATGCGATATTCGGCGAGCGCACGGCGCGCCTTGGCGAGCGCGGTCGGCCAGTCGGGGGCGTGGACGACCAGCTTGGCGAGCAGCGGATCGAAGCGCGGGTTGGCACTCATCCCGGTCCGCGTGGCGCCGTCGACGCGGATGCCGGGGCCGCCGGGCGCATCGAGCAGCGCGATCGCGCCGCTGGCGGGGTGGACCGTCCCGTCGGGCGCGATCGTCTCGGCATTGACGCGAAGCTGGATCGCCACGCCGTGGGGCGTCGGCGCGGCGGCGATGCCGAGCGCGTCCAATGTCGCGCCGCTCGCCAGCGCGAGCTGGATCGCGACCAGATCGAGCCCGGTCGTCTCCTCGGTCACGGTATGTTCGACCTGGAGCCGCGGATTGACCTCGAGAAAGGCGAAGGCGTCCGCGCTATCCTCGGGCAGGTCGCGATCGACGAGGAATTCCGCCGTCGCGAGGCCGCGATACCCGGTGCCGTTGAGCAACGCCTCCGCCGCGCGCGCGATCCGCGCGGCGAGCCCCGCGTCGATCGACAGCGCGGGGGCGATCTCGACCAGTTTCTGATGACGCCGCTGGACGGTGCAATCACGCAGGCCGAGCGCGATCGCCACGTCGCCGTCGCCGGCAAGCTGGACCTCGATATGCCGCGCACTCGCGACATGCCGCTCGACGATCACCTCGGCCGATCCGAAGGCGGCGAGCGCTTCGGCGCCTGCCGCCGCGATCTGCGCCGGCAGGGTCGCGCGATCGGCGACGACGCGGATCCCGCGCCCGCCGCCGCCCGCCACCGCCTTCACCACCAGCGCGCCGGTCGCCGCCGCGCCCTCCGCCAGCACCGGCACGCCGCGCGCGACGGCATGCGCCTTGGCGCGCGCCTTGTCGCCGAACAGTTCGAGCAGCGCCGCATCGGGGCCGACGAAGGTGATCCCCAGCACGCTGCACGCCGCCGCGAGCGCGGGATTTTCGCTGAGGAAGCCATAACCCGGATGGATCGCGTCGCATCCCGTCGCGCGTGCCGCGCCGACGATCGCCTCGATCGACAGATACGCCGCGGGGCCGGCGCCTTCGAGCGCGACCGCCACATCGGCCGCAGCGACATGCGGCGCGTCGGCATCGTCGGTCGAATGAACCGCGACGGTCGCGATGCCGGCAAGAGCGGCGCTGCGCGCGATGCGGATCGCGATCTCGCCACGATTGGCGATAAGCAGCTTGCGGATGGCGCGCCTCCTCAGGGTCCAAACTCACTCAGAACAACGTCGTGATCGCCCGGAGAAGCCCGCTGGCAAGGAGCGCAGCGCAGTCGCGTAGCTGACGCTACGCGCAAGCAAGCGACGCCGTCCGGCGGGCTTTTCCGGGCGACCGCTCCGCGGCGGGCGGCTTTTGGCGCCATGCGGCGTCGCGCGTCGATCACGATGCGTGAGCATCGCTCCCTCCTTGCTCCTTGCCTGGCGCCAAAATCCGCTCCGTCATGGCGTTGTTCTGAGTGAGTTTGGACCCTTAGTCGATCGTTTTGCGCAGACGGTAGCAGCCCGCGCGCCAACCGCAACGCATCGTAGAGGGTTTGGAAACGCCACCCAGTTCCTCCCGTCATTCCCGCGGAGGCGGGAATCCATAAGCACTGCGGTTTGCGATTCTATCGCAGAGACCAGCCAGAATGGATTCCGGCCTTCGCGGGAATGACAGACGAATATTCTCTAAACGCTCCGTCAGCGCGGGCGTTGCGATCCCGGATCGAGCGCCGGCACGATGCGCGCCGCTTCGCGCGGGTCAATGCCGGGGCGGGCGCCGGTCGCCAGCGGCTCGTCGCCGCGCATCGCGCTCGCCGCGCGCTGGATCGCCTCCACCAGCCGCGGATAGATGCCGCAGCGGCACAGATTGGTGATCGCACCGGCGATCGCCTCGTCGCTCGGGTTGCGGTTGCGGCGGATCAGCACGGAGGCGGCCATGACGATGCCGGGGATGCAATAGCCGCATTGCGGCACATTGGCGGCGATCAGCGCGAGCTGCACCGGATGCGTGCGATCGGGCGACAGCCCCTCGATCGTGGTGACGAACGTGCCCTCCACCGCGTCGAGCGTGATCTGGCACGATTTGACCGCCTTGCCGTCGATATCGACGATGCACGCGCCGCAGCTGCCGGTGCCGCAGCCATATTTGGTCCCGGTGAGGTTCGATGCGTCGCGCAGCGCCCACAACAGCGGGGTCGCCGGGTCCATGCGATATTCGATCGCTTCGTTGTTCACCGTCAGCTTGGGCACCGCGCCTGATTAGGCGAGGCGCGCGGCGATGGACAGCGGCGAAATTTTCACGTCCCCGTGCGGGAAGCGGCCTCCGGGGTGATCAGCGCTGCGATCTCCGCCGCGTCGAACCCCAATTCGCCGAGGATCGCCGCATCCTGCCGCTCGCCGGCCATGACCGGGGCGACGGTCGGGCTTTTCGAATAGCGCGGGGCAGGGGCCGGCTGGCGCACGCCGCCCGCCTCGACGAAGGTGCCGCGCGCGCGATTGTGCGGATGAGCCCACGCCTCGTCGAAGCCGAGCACCGGGGCGAAGCACACTTCATGCCCGTCGAACGCAGCGACCCATTCGTCGCGGGTCTTCTCGCGGAAGCGGGCGGTCAATTCGTCCTTGAGCGCGGGCCATTGCCGCGCATCCATCTGCGCCGCCCATTTCTCGTCCGTCAGCCCCATCATCTTGCGGAACTCGGCATAGAATTGCGGCTCGATCGCGCCCAATGAGATGAAGCGGCCGTCCTTCGTCTTGTAAGTGTCGTAGAAATGCGCCGCGGTATCGAGCAGGTTGGTGCCGCGCGCATCGCTCCACCGCCCCATCGCGCGGAACGACCACATCATCGACATCAGCACCGCCGAGCCGTCGGTCATCGCGGCATCGACCACCTGGCCCTCGCCGGTCGCCCGCGCGTGGAGCAGCGCCGCGAGCATCCCAAAGGCCAGGAACATCCCGCCCCCGCCGAAATCGCCGACGAGGTTGATCGGCGGGGTCGGCTTCTCGTCCTTGCGGCCGAGCGCGTGGAGTGCGCCCGAAATCGCGATATAGTTGATATCATGCCCCGGCTCGGAGGCCATCGGGCCGGTCTGCCCCCAGCCGGTCATCCGGCCGTAGACCAGCCTGGGATTGTCGGCGAGCAGCACCTCCGGCCCGAGCCCGAGCCGTTCCATCACCCCGGGGCGGAAGCCCTCGATGATCGCGTCCGCGGATTTGACGATCCGTCGCACCGCCGCGATCGACGCCGGGTTCTTGAGATCGAGCCCGATCGACTTGCGGCTGCGCAGCAGCGAATCCTGCGCGTCGATCGTCAGCCCGCCGCCGCGCGCCGGGCGATCGATGCGGATCACCTCGGCGCCGTGATCGGCAAGCATCATCCCCGCGAACGGGCCGGGGCCGATCCCGGCGAACTCGACGATACGGATGCCGGATAGGGGCGGGCTGCTCACGACGTCTCTCTCCTGCTTCGTTGCGCAACGCCTATCGCGCGACAAACGGCGCGACAAGCTAAACATGACAAAAGTTATGGAAGGCCTTTTGATCGTCATGCCGGGCTTGACCCGGCATCCAGAGCCGCGAGTGGCGATGTCTGCGGCGCTGGATGCTGATGTTCGTCAGCATGAGGGGTGGGGGATTCTCGACAGGCGATCGAGCGATCCGTTCTTGCCTTTGCCCGGCCCGGCGGCCATCACCGCGCGCCATGATGGGAGATAAAAGATGGGTCATGTGAGGGGGCTGCGCCTGCTTGCCGGAGCGGCGGTGGCGCTGTCGCTGGTGGCGTGCGGCGGGGCGAACGGGGAGCGGCCGAAAACCGCGTCGAGCACGCCGGGCAAGGCCTATTCCCGCGATCCTTACCCTTCGACCTATCATCGCTATCCCGGCGTCCCGACCCTGGTGCGCAACGTCACCGTGTTCGACGGCGAGGGCGGGCGGATCGACAATGGTTCGGTGCTGTTCGCCGACGGCAAGATCGTCGCGATCGGTCAGACGCTCGATGCCCCGGCGGGCGCCAGCGTGGTCGACGGGCAGGGCAAGTGGATCACCCCCGGCGTCATCGATATCCACAGCCATCTCGGCGATTATCCGAGCCCCGGCATCCGCGCGCTCTCCGACGGCAATGAGGCGACCGCGCCGGTCACCGCCGACGTATGGGCCGAACATAGCGTGTGGCCGCAGGACCCGGGCTTCGGCCGCGCGCTCGCCAATGGCGGGGTGACGGCGCTGCAGATCCTGCCCGGCTCGGCCAATCTGTTCGGCGGGCGCTCGGTGGTGCTCAAGAACGTCTATGCGCGCACCACCCAGGCGATGAAATTCCCCGGCGCGCCCTATGGCCTCAAGATGGCGTGCGGCGAGAATCCCAAGCGCGTCTATGGCTCCAAGGGCCGCGAGCCCTCGACGCGGATGGGCAATATCGCGGTCGATCGCGCGACCTGGGCCAAGGCGCAGACCTACAAGCGCAAATGGGACAAATATGAGCGCGACGGCGGCGATCAGCCCGAGCGCGACATCGCGATGGACACGCTGCGCGGGGTGCTCGCCGGCGAGATCCGGGTGCAGAACCATTGCTACCGCGCCGACGAAATGGCCACCGTCCTCGATATGGCGAAGGAGTTCGGCTATCACGTCACCGCCTTCCACCACGCGGTAGAGGCGTACAAGATCGCCGATCTGCTCAAGGCCAATGACACCTGCGCCGCGGTATGGGCCGATTGGTATGGCTTCAAGATGGAAAGCTATGACGGGATCGGCGCCAATCTCGCCCTGCTCGAAAAGGCGGGCGCCTGCGCGATGATCCATTCCGACGACGCCAACGGTATCCAGCGGCTCAACCAGGAAGTCGCCAAGGCGCTGTCCGCCGGGCGCCGCGCGGGGATCGACATCCCCGATGCGGTGGCGTGGAAATGGCTGTCGCTCAACCCCGCCCGCGCGCTCGGGATCGACAATCAGACCGGCAGCCTCAAGCCGGGCAAGATGGCCGATGTCGTGCTGTGGAACGGCAATCCGTTCAGCGTCTATACCCGCCCCGAGAAGGTGTGGGTGGATGGCGCGCTGCTTTATGATGCCAATGATCCGAAACGACGCCCGGTGAGCGATTTCGAGCTTGGCCAGCCCGGCTCGGGAGACGTCAAATGATCCGCGCCCTGCTCCTTTCCGCCGCCGCGCTGATCGCCGCCCCGGCGCTGGCGCAGACCGTCGCGATCACCGGCGCCACCGTCGCGCTCGGCGACGGCAGCGCGCCGATCCAGAACGCCACGCTCGTCTTTCGCGACGGACGCATCATTGCCGCGGGCAGCGGGGTGGCGGCGCCCGCCGGTGCCGAGGTGATTGACGCGCACGGCAAGTGGGTTTCGCCGGGCCTCGTGGCCGGCTTCACCGGTCTCGGCCTGCACGATGCGAACGGGATCGAGGAAAGCAACGACGGCAGCGCCAAGGGCAGCCCGTTCGCCGCCGCGATCGACGTTTCCACCGCGATAAACCCGACCGGGGTGAAGATCGCCAACGAGCGGCTCGGCGGGGTGACCCGCGCGCTCGTCGCGCCCGATACCGGCAATTCGATCTTCGCCGGGCAGGGCGCGGTGATCGATCTCGGCGACGATGCCGATCCGGTGATGCGCGCGCGCGCCTTCCAATATGTCGAGCTCGGCGAGCATGGCGCCCGCGACGCGGGCGGCAGCCGCCCCGCGGCTTATGCGCTGTTCCGCGACGCGCTCACCCAGGCGCAGGATTATCGCCGCAACCCGGCGACGTTCGGGGGGCGCGATCGCGGCGCGCTGATCAAGCGCAGCGATGCCGAGGCGCTGCTCAAGGTGATCGACGGCCAGGTGCCGCTGGTCGTCCATGTCGACCGTGCAAGCGATATCCGCAATGTGCTGGGGCTGACCCGCGACTATCCCAAGCTGCGGCTGGTGCTGACCGGCGCGAGCGAGGGGTGGCGCGTCGCGCGTGAGATCGCCGCCGCCAAGGTGCCGGTGATCGCCGCCGCGCTCGCCGATCTGCCCGAGAGTTTCGAGGCGGTCGCCGCGACCGAATCGAACGTCGGACGGATGCGCGCCGCGGGGGTGCAGGTCGGCCTTTCGGCGGACGGCGCATCGGGCGGCGAGCACAATATCCGCCAATATGCGGGCAATCTCGTCGCGATCACCCGCATCCCGGGCGCGACCGGGCTCGATTGGGGGCAGGCGCTCGCCTCGATCACCTCGGGGCCGGCCGCAGCGCTCGGGCTCGACGGCGAGATCGGCTCGCTCCGCCCCGGCCGCCGTGCCGATGTGATATTGTGGGACGGTGATCCGCTGGAGATCGAATCGCAACCGGTCGCGATCTGGATCGACGGCAAGCCGCAGCCGATGCACTCGCGCCAGACCGAATTGCGCGATCGCTATCTGACCCCGACCGAGGGCGCGCTGCCCAAGGCCTATGACCGGCGCTGAGATTATGTGAGAATGCCGCTCTTCTCCCGTCATTCCCGCGAAGGCGGGAATCCATTCTGGCTGGCCTTAGCAATCGAACCGCGACGGCAGTGCTTCTGGATTCCCGCCTTCGCGGGAATGACGAAGGAAAGTTTGGCAGGCTTCTCAGGTCGCTTGGAGGAATTTACCCTATGTTCCTGAACTTCCTGGACGAGCTGCGCGGGGCGGGGATTCCCGCGAGCCTCAAGGAGCATCTCTTGCTGCTTGAGGCGCTCGACAAGGAAGTGATCGATCGCACGCCTGAGGATTTCTATTATCTGAGCCGCGCGGTCTATGTGAAGGACGAGGGGCTGCTCGATCGGTTCGATCAGGTTTTTGCCAAGGTATTCAAGGGGATCGAGACAAGCTTCGCGCAGCCCGGCGCGGAGATCCCCGAGGATTGGCTGAAGGCGGTCGCCGAGAAGTTCCTGACGCCTGAGGAGATGGAGGCGATCAAGTCGCTCGGCTCGTGGGAGGAGATCATGGAGACGCTCAAGAAGCGTCTCGAAGAGCAGCAGAAACGCCACGAGGGCGGCAACAAATGGGTCGGTACGGGGGGCACGTCCCCCTATGGCAATTCGGGCTACAATCCCGAGGGCGTGCGGATCGGCGGCGAGAGCAAGCAGAAGCGCGCGCTCAAGGTGTGGGACCAGCGCGAGTTCAAGAATCTCGACAGCACACGCGAGCTCGGCACCCGCAACATCAAGATCGCGTTGCGCCGGTTGCGCAAATTCGCCCGCGAGGGCGCGGCGGACGAGCTCGATATCGATGCGACGATCGACGGCACGGCGCGGCAGGGCTGGCTCGACGTCCATATGCGGCCCGAGCGGCGCAATGCGGTGAAATTGCTGCTGTTCCTCGACGTCGGCGGATCGATGGACCCGTTCATCAAGCTGTGCGAGGAATTGTTCTCCGCCGCGACCAGCGAGTTCAAGAACCTCGAATTCTTCTATTTCCACAATTGCCCCTATGAGGGGGTGTGGAAGGACAATCGCCGGCGCTTCGCCGAACGCACCCCGACCTGGGAGGTGCTCCACAAATTCCCCCACGATTACAAACTGGTGTTCGTCGGCGATGCGGCGATGAGCCCGTATGAGATCACCCACCCGGGCGGCTCGGTCGAGCATTTCAACGAGGAATCGGGCGCGGTGTGGATGCAGCGGCTGGCGACCACTTATCCCGCGGCGGTGTGGCTCAACCCGGTCGCGCAGGCGCAATGGGGCTATTCGCAATCGACCAAGATCATCCGCGAGTTGATGAACGATCGCATGTACCCGCTCACGCTTGCCGGGCTGGACGATGCGATGCGCGAGTTGACGCGCAAGCGGTGAGGGCGGGTTGCTTGCGGTGATCGCGGCTCGCAAATCCCCGCCTGTTCGCCGCCGCGCCGGCGGCCCTGACCGGCATATCCCCTGAAGCAACCGCCCCACCGCCACGCCCCGCTCCAGCGATCTGATCACGAATTTTCGATCGATATCACTGGAGTTGGACAATGAAGCTTCTCGTTTCGGCGATCGCACTCGCGATCGCATCGCCCGCGCTTGCGCATCAGAACGCCCCGGCCAATCCCCACGCGGGGCATGCGGCGCCCGCGAAGATGGAAACCTGCACGGCCGAACATGCCAAGATGGGGCATTGCAAGATGGCAGCTGCGGCGGACAAAAAAGCCGATGGTATGAAGATGTCGAAGGACAAGAAGATGGACGCGGCCAAAGCGCCTAAATAGGCGATCGCGGAGCTGGTCGGGAGGCGTAACGCGCGCTTCCCGGCATCTTGCGGCTTTGTTCTTGATATGTTTCAACTTGCACGATATCCTCGTCCAAGTCCCGCGCTGAAGTCGATGCTTTCTATGCGGCGGCGATGGCTCACGGCGGAAGCGACGAAAGCGCCCCGGCCCGCGCCCACACTATGGGCTCGATTGGTACGCCGCCTATCTCCGCGATCCGGCGGGCAACAAGATTTCGGTCGTTTACAACGGGTAAGCTAGCGTTTTTGCCGCTGGCGGAGAGGGTGGGATTCGAACCCACGGTGAGCTTGCACCCACGGCGGTTTTCAAGACCGCTGCCTTAAACCACTCGGCCACCTCTCCGCGTCGCGCGGGAGCCGCGCTGTGGCGTGCTGCGACGATATGTGCAAGCCCGGCGATGACTTGCTGTTTCACAATGCCGCGCGCCGTGCAAGATAAGCGGCATGAGGGGGTTGCTTACGCGCACCATCGCCGGGTTTGCTCTGCTTGCTGCGGCATCGATCGCCACGCCGGCTGCGGCGCAAGACGAGGCGGGATTCCAGGCCTATCTGCCGACGCTCCGCGCCCAGGCGCTGGCCGCGGGCGTCCGCCCGGCGACGGTGGATTCGGTTTTCCCGACGCTCACCTTCAGCCAGCGCGTCGTCGATCTCGATCGGCAGCAGCCCGGCGGCAATCCCAACGCCCCGGTCGCGATGTTCGCGCCTTATCGCATCCAGCATGTCGATGCCGCGCGGATCAGCCGCGGGCGCGCCGCCTATCTCGCCAATCGCAGCCGGCTCGCGGCGGTCGAGCGCGAGACGGGGGTGCCCGAATCGATCATGGTCGCGATCTGGGGCCACGAGACCAATTACGGCAGCTATACCGGCAATTTCGATCTGCTGCGCAGCCTCGCCACGCTGGCCTATGAGGGGCGTCGCCGCGATCTGTTCTCGGGCGAGTTCGTCGCCGCGCTGAAGATGCTCGATCGCGGCGTATCGCGCGCGGACCTCAAGGGCAGCTGGGCCGGTGCCACCGGCAACCCGCAATTCCTCCCCTCGATCTACCTCCGCCTCGCGCGCGACGGCGACGGCGACGGCAAGGCCGATATCTGGAACAGCGCGGCGGATACGCTGGCATCGATCGGCAATTATTTCGTCAACGCCGGCTGGCGCCCCGGCCAGCCCTGGGGAATCGCGGTCAATGTGCCCGCCGGCTATGATCGCGGCGGGCAGGCCAACCGGCTCGTCTCGCCGCGCTGCCCGCGCGTGTTCGAACGGCACAGCGGGTGGCGAACGATGGCCGAATGGCGCGCGCTCGGGCTGGTGCCGCAGGATCGGCCGTGGCCGGGGGACAATGTGCTCGCGACGCTGCTCGAGCCCGACGGCCCCGGCAAGACCGCCTATCTGCTGACCGGCAATTATCGCGTGATCCTCGACTACAATTGCTCGAATTTCTATGCGCTCTCGGTCGGGCTGCTCGCCGATGCGGTCGAGCGCTAAGGCAATTCCCCATATTTACCGTCATGCCGGATCAAGCCCGGCGTGACGGTAAAGAATGCCAATCCGCAGCGCGTGGGTGACGATGCCGCACCGCGCGGCTATGGCACCGTTTCGATCATCGTTTAGCCGCTGAGTATCCGCTCCATGTCCAAGATCCCCTACGTGCTTGCTGCCCCCGCGATCGCGCTGTCGGTCACTTATCCTTCGGTCGCGTCGGCGCCGCAGTTCGACACGCCGGCGCCGGTGGCGTTCATGGAGGATCTGTCGTCGGGGGCGATCCTGTACCAGAAGGACGCCGATCGCCGGATGCCGCCGGCGTCGATGGCCAAGATGATGACGGTTTATGTCGCGTTCGATCTGATCAAACGCGGCGAGTTGAAGCTCGACCAGCAATTTGAGGTGCGCCCCGAAACCTGGCAGAAATGGCATGGCCCGGCAGCAGGTTCGACGATGTTCCTGTCATCCGGTGAGAAGGTGTCGGTCGCCAATCTGCTCTACGGGATCGTCACGCTGTCGGGCAATGACGCCTGCGTCGTCCTCGCGGAGGGGATTTCGGGGACCGAGGATG
Organism: Sphingomonas lycopersici; assembly: GCF_026130605.1. Classification (GTDB taxonomy): domain Bacteria; phylum Pseudomonadota; class Alphaproteobacteria; order Sphingomonadales; family Sphingomonadaceae; genus Sphingomonas; species Sphingomonas lycopersici. The sequence goes on from NZ_JANFAU010000002.1 coordinate 202,476, forward strand.
CCTTCGTCCAGCGGATGAACGAGGCGGCCAAGCGGATCGGGTTGACCAACAGCCATTTCGGCACCTCCAACGGCTGGCCCGACAATGGCGTCACCTATGTCACCGCGCGCGATCTCGCGAAGCTCGCTGCCGCGACGATCACCGATCATTACAAGCTCTACAAGCAATTCTATTCGCGCCCCGATTTCACCTGGGGCAAGACGCTTGGCTCGGGCGCGGCGATCACCCAGGCGAACCGCGATCCGTTGCTCGGCCGCGTCGCGGGCGCCGACGGGCTCAAGACCGGGCATACCGAGGAAGCGGGCTATGGCTTCACCGGCTCGGCGGAACAGAACGGGCGCCGGCTGGTGATGGTCGTCGCCGGGCTGACCGGGTTTAACCAGCGGATCAGCGAGTCGGTGCGTTTCATGGACTGGGGCTTCCGCGCGTGGCAGGCCAAGCCGGTGGTGAAGCAGGGCCGCAAGGTCGGCGACGCCGCGGTGCAGCTCGGCAGTTCGTCGAGCGTCGGGCTGGTAGCGCCGCGCGATCTGAAGGTCGCGCTGCCCGCCGGCGCGGTGCCGGTGCTCAGCGCCAAGATCGTCTATCAGGGGCCGGTCAAGGCGCCGATCAAGGCCGGCGATCATATCGCCGATCTGGTCGTCACCTCGCCGGGGCTGCCCGATCAGACGCTGCCGCTCGCGGCGGAGAAGGATGTCGGGCAGGCGGGTTTCTTCGGGCGCGCCTGGGCCGGGCTGACCGGACTGTTCGGATGATCGGTCGCTTCCTCTCGCTCGAAGGCGGGGAGGGAGCCGGCAAGTCGACCCAGGTGCGCGCGCTGGCCGCCGCGCTGGAGGCGCGCGGCATCCCGACGCTGGTGACGCGCGAACCCGGCGGCAGCGAGGGCGCGGAGGCGATCCGCGGGCTGCTGATGCAGGGCGACGTGCAGCGCTGGAGCGCGCATACCGAGGCATTGCTGTTCGCTGCCGCGCGCGCGGATCATGTCGAAAAGACGATCCGCCCGGCGATCGGCGCAGGGACCTGGGTGATCTCCGATCGCTATATCGATTCGACCCGCGCCTATCAGGGGGTTGCGGGCGGGATCGACGATGCCGCGATCCTCGCGCTCCACGCCTTCGGATCGCGCGGGCTGCTGCCCGACCGCACCTTCGTGCTCGAACTGCCCCCGGCGGAAGGCGCGCGCCGCGCCGCGGGGCGTGATGGCTCAGGGGCGGATCGCTTCGCGTTGCGCGACGAGAATTTCCATGTCGCGGTGGCCGAGGCGTTCGATCGCTTCGCCCGCGTCGAGCCCGATCGCTTTCGCCGCGTCGATGCCACCCGCCCGCCCGCCGAGGTCACCGCGGCGCTGCTCGACGGGCTCGCCGATCTGCTGCCATGACGTCATTCCACGGCAATGCCGCGGCACGCGCGGCTTTCGACGCGGCGATCGACAGCGGCGTGCTGCATCACGCCTGGCTGCTCGCCGGCCCGCAGGGGGTGGGGAAGGGACGGTTCGCGCGCGATGCGGCAGCGCGATTGCTCGCTTCGTCCGCCGGCGATGCGACCGGCGAACGCACTCGCGCGCTGATCGAGGCCGGGTCGCACCCCGATTATCGCGAGCTGGCGCGGCTGGAGAAAGAGGAACGCGGCGAGACGCGGCTGGCGCGGAGCATCACGATCGCGCAGGTCCGCGCGCTGCATCCGTTGTTCGCCACCACCCCGTCGCTCGGGCCGCGCCGGGTGATCGTGATCGACGCGATCGACGATCTCGAGCGCGAGGGCGCCAATGCGCTGCTCAAGAGCCTCGAGGAGCCGCCGCCCGGCACCGTCTTCCTGCTCGTCAGCCATGCGCCGGGGCGGTTGCTGCCGACGATCCGCTCGCGCTGCCGCACCCTGCGCTTCAACCTGCTCGACGAGCGCGAGGTGCGCGAGGTGCTGCGGGAACAGGCGCCCGATCTGCGCGGCGACGAACTGGAGGCGCTGGTACGCGCGGCGGCGGGGTCGCCAGGGCGGGCGCTGCGCTACGCCGGGCTCGATCTCGGCGCGATCGACAATGCGCTGACGACGATCGCGCGCACCGGCGACCGCGTCAATGCCGAGCGCACGCGGCTCGCCAAGGCGCTGTCGACCAAGGCGGCACAGCCGCGCTACGAGGCGTTCCTCGATCGCGCGCCGGAGTTCATCGCGTTGCAGGCGCCCGAGCGCGCCGGGGACGAGTTGCGCGTGGTGCTCGATGCCTATGAGGAAGCGCAGGCGATCGCCGGCGCGGCGCGGCGCCTGTCGCTCGACGCTGGGGGCACGGTGTTCGAACTGGCGGGAGTGGTGGCGCGGCTGGCGCGTTCGTAACCTTGTGTCCCGCGAAGGGCCCCCATCAAAGTATTGCTTAGATGGGAACCCAAGGCGGGGACCCAGTCCGGGCTCCCGCCGCCGCGGGAGCACAAGTGAGGGTGCGGTGACGGGCATTCCATCTGCCATATCCCTGCTGTAGGGGGTGGGCATGGCCGACCCCTTTTATATCACGACCGCAATCAGCTACCCCAACGGCAAGCCGCATATCGGCCACGCGTATGAAGCGATCGCCGCCGACGCGATCGCGCGCTTCAACCGCCAGACCGGGCGCGACGTGCGCTTCCAGACCGGCACCGACGAGCACGGCCTGAAGATGATGCAGACGGCACGCCAGCGCGGCATCGAGGTGCGCGATCTTGCTTTCGAAATGTCGTCTTTATTCAAGGCAATGTGCGACGATCTCAACATCTCCTACGATCGTTTCATCCGCACCACCGATGCCGATCATTATCGTGCCAGCCAGGCGATCTGGGAGCAGATGCGCGAGGCGGGGGACCTCTATCTCGATCGCTACGAGGGTTGGTATTCGGTCCGCGACGAAGCCTTTTACGACGAGAAGGAACTGGTCGACGGGGAGGGGGGCGAGAAGCTCTCGCCCCAAGGTACCCCGGTCGAATGGACCGCGGAGGAGACGTGGTTCTTCCGGCTCTCCAAATATCAGCAGCCGTTACTCGATCTCTATCGCGACAACCCCGACTTCATCCGCCCCGAGGCGCGGCGCAACGAGATCATGCGCTTCGTCGAGGGCGGGCTGTCCGACCTGTCGGTCTCGCGCACCAGCTTCGACTGGGGCGTGCCGGTGCCGGGAAGCCCGGGGCATGTGATGTATGTATGGGTCGATGCGCTGACCAATTACCTCACCGGCGCGGGCTATCCCGACGGCGAGATGCGTTACTGGCCGGCGAACCTGCACCTGATCGGCAAGGATATCGTCCGCTTCCACACCGTCTATTGGCCGGCGTTCCTGATGTCGGCGGGGATCGCGCTGCCGAAATCGGTGTTCGGGCACGGCTTCGTGCTCCACCGCGGCGAGAAGATGTCGAAGAGCGTCGGCAATGTCGTCGATCCGCTCGAGCTGACCGCGGCATTCGGGGTCGATGCGCTGCGCTATTTCCTGCTGCGCGAAGTGAGCTTCGGGCAGGACGGGAGCTATTCGGCCGAGGCGATCGTCACCCGCGTCAATGCCGAGCTCGCCAATGCCTTCGGCAATCTCGCGCAGCGCACCTTGTCGTTCATCGCCAAGAATCTCGACGGCGCGATGCCCGAGCACGGCCGCGCCGAGGATGCCGACGGGCAGCTGATCGAGGAAGTCGTCCTCGCGGCAGCCGGGTTCAAGACCGCGTTCGAGGACCTGATGCTGAGCCAGGGGGTCGAGGCGTGGCTGCGCGGCGTCTTCGCGTGCAACGCCTATATCGACGCCCAGGCGCCGTGGACGCTGCGCAAGACCGACCCGGAGCGGATGCACGCGGTGCTGCGCACCCTGATCCGCGCGATCCGCATCCTCGCGATCACGATCCTGCCGGTCGTGCCCGAGGCGGCGGGCAAGGTGCTCGACCAGCTCGGCGCCGAAGCGCGCGATCATGCGGCGGTCGACGACGACGGCTGGTACGATCGTCATGCCGCGACCGGCTTCCGCATCGCCGCGCCGACCCCGGTATTTCCGCGGCTCGAACTCCCGGTGGAGGCCGAGTGATGCTGGCCGACAGTCATTGTCATCTGAATTACAAGGGCTTGGCGGAGGATCAGCCGGCGGTGCTCGAACGCGCCCGCGCGCGCGGGGTCACCGCGATGCTCAATATCGCGACCCGCGAGCGCGAATGGGACGAGGTGCTCGCGACCGCCGAGCGCGAACCCGATGTGTGGGCAACGGTCGGCATCCACCCGCATGAGGCGGACGAGCATCCGCATATCGACACCGCCAAGCTCGTCGCGCGCGCCGCGCATCCGCGCATCGTCGGGATCGGTGAGACCGGGCTCGATTATTATTACGACCACAGCGACCGTGCGCGGCAGCAGGCGAGCTTCCGCGCGCATATCGCCGCGGCGCGCGAGGCGCAGGTGCCGATCATCGTCCACACCCGCGACGCCGAGGACGATACCGCCGCGATCCTGCGCGAGGAAATGGGGAAGGGGGGCTTCACCGGGGTCATCCATTGCTTCACCGGGACGGGGGCGTTCGCCGATATCGCGCTCGATCTGGGCTTCTACATCTCGATCTCGGGGATCGTGACGTTCAAGAGCGCACGCGAGCTGCAGGAAACCGCGGCGCGGCTGCCGATCGAGCGGCTCTTGGTCGAAACCGATGCGCCGTTCCTCGCGCCGGTGCCGCATCGCGGCAAGACGGGCGAACCGGCATTCGTCGCCGATACCGCGGCGTTCCTCGCCGATTTGCGCGGGGAGCCGGTTGAGCAATTACAGGATGTTACGGCGCGCAACTTCCACCAATTATTCAGCAAGACCCGCGCGTGAAGCTACGTATCCTCGGCTCCGGCACTTCGTCCGGCGTGCCGCGGATCGGCAATGACTGGGGGGCATGCGATCCCGCCGAGCCGCGCAACCAGCGCACCCGCGCCTCGGCGCTGATCGAGCATGCCGGGACGCGTATCCTGATCGACACCAGCCCGGACATGCGCGCGCAATTGCTCGCCGCCGAGGTGGGGATGATCGACGCGGTGATCTGGACCCATGAACATGCCGATCACGTCTTCGGCATCGACGATCTTCGGCAAATCTTCCACGTCCGCCACCGCCCGGTCCCGGCCTATGCCCGGCCGGCGACCGAGGCCGCGCTGCGCGAGAAATTCGGATACGTCTTCGAAGGCCAGCACGGCTATCCGGCGAGCGTATCGCTCGCCACCTTGCCCGATCGGATGGCGATCGGCGCGATCGAGATCGCCTGCGCCGATCAGCCGCATGCGTCGATCACCTCGACCGGGTTGCGCTTCACAGTCGATGGCAAGTCGATCGGCTATGCTACTGATCTCAGCGGCATGACGCCCGAGATGCGCGCGCTTTACGCCGGGGTCGATCTGTGGGTGGTCGATGCGCTGCGCCGCAAGCCGCATCCGTCGCACCCGCATCTCGGGCAGGTGCTCGAATGGGTCGACGAGCTGGCGCCGCAACGCACCGTGCTGATCCATATGGACCAGTCGATGGATTATCATACATTGCGCGCCGAACTGCCGCTGGGCATCGAGCCGGGCTTTGACGGGATGGAGATCGCGCTGTGAACGACGGCGCCCTGGTTGCGCTCTATCTGCTGATGCTCGCGCTGCCCTTGTCGGCGCTGCTCAGCCGGCGCGTGCCGGTCGGGCGGACGGTGAAGATGGCGCTGGCCTGGGTGCTGATCTTCGCGATCGGGCTGGTGGTCGTCGCGCAGCGCGACCGGCTCAAGCCGATCTGGAACGACACGCGCGATGCCTTGTTCGGGCGCGACCAGCATGTCGTCGGCTCGACGGTGCGGATTCATATCGCGCCCGATGGGCATTTCTGGGCCACCACAACCATCAACGGCGTCGAGCGGCGGATGCTGATCGACAGCGGCGCGACGACGACCGCATTGTCCGAAGCCACCGCCAGAGCCGCGCATGTCGCGACCGACGACAGTCCGTTCGCAGCAGCGATCGAAACCGCCAACGGGTCGATACAGGCAAGCCGCGCGCAGGTTCAGCGGCTCGAACTCGGCAGCATCGTCGCGCGCGACCTGCCGGTGGTCGTCGCGCCCGAATTCGGCGATCTCGACGTACTGGGAATGAATTTCCTCTCGCAACTCGCATCGTGGCGCGTCGAGGGGGACGTGCTGATCCTCGAACCCAAACCCCGGACGTGATTTACATAATGTATATTATCGATCTTATATATGGCTGACGTTGAGCAGGCCCCTATCGACCGGTTGCGCGCGGTGATGGCGCGGTTGCGCGATCCCGAACGGGGCTGCGAATGGGATATCGCGCAGAGTTTTGCGACGATCGCACCCTATACGATCGAGGAAGCGTATGAGGTCGCCGATGCGATCGCGCGCGACGATATGGTCGATCTCAAGGACGAGCTCGGCGATCTGCTGCTCCAGGTCGTGTTCCACGCGCGGATCGCCGAGGAAGCCGGCCTGTTCGATTTCGACGCTGTCGCCAATGCGATCGCCGACAAGATGGAGCGCCGTCACCCGCATATCTTCGGCGACCTCGATCAGGGCGGGCATCATCTGTGGGAGCAGATCAAGGCCGAGGAGCGCGCCGCCAAGGCCGATGCCAAGGAGGATCAGGGCGCGCTTGCCGGGGTCGCGCTGGGCCTGCCCGCCTTGCTGCGCGCCGAGAAACTCCAGAAGCGTGCCGCCCGGGTCGGCTTCGACTGGCCCGACGCCAAGGGACCGCGCGAGAAGATCGACGAGGAACTCGCCGAGGTGGAAAGCGCAACCAGCGACGAGGAACGCGCCGGCGAGATCGGCGACCTGCTGTTCGTCGTGGTCAATTGGGCGCGGCACCTCGGCATCGATCCCGAGGCGGCGTTGCGCATGTCCAACGCCAAGTTCGAACGGCGCTTCCGCTTCATGGAAGCTGCGGCCGGTAAGTTGTTCGTATCGCTCGACCTTGAGGCGAAGGAAGCCTTGTGGTTGGAAGCCAAGGCGGACGAGCGACGCGGCTAAGAGCGCCCTGTCGCAATGCGCTACAGATGCGAACCGTCACCCCACCGTCGGCGTGCTTGGTCACCGCAAGCCCCTGCGCGGGGATACAATTTTCCAAGGACGCAAAGTGTCGCTGCTGACGCCTCAGCGTCAGCGCGTCAGAAACCGCTCATAATCGCGGGGCGCCATCCGCACTTCGTAGATCGCGCGCTCGCCGTCGATTTCCTGATCGAGCACCTCGCCGTGCTGGTGCAGCCAGGCCGCGCCGGCGCCGTCGGCGGCGTCGAGCGTGATCGTATAGCGCTGATGCCCGGCGGTCAGCCGCCCGGCGACGGTGGCGACGAGTCGATCCACCCCCTCCCCGGTCAGCGCCGAGATCGCCACGACATCGTCGCGTCGTTCGGTCTGCGCAAGGAACGCCGCGCGCGCCTCGTCATCGAGCAGGTCGAGCTTGTTCCACGCCTCGATCCGCGGCGTCGTGTCGGATACGCCGATCTCGGTCAGCACCGTCTCGACATCGGCGCGCTGCGCCTCGCTGTCGGGGTGCGCGACATCGCGGACGTGGATCAGCATATCGGCCGATACCACTTCCTCCAGCGTCGCCTTGAATGCCGCGACGAGCTGGGTCGGCAGCTCGGAGACGAACCCCACCGTGTCCGAGAGGATCGCCTTGTCGATCCCCGGCAAAGAGATCTGGCGCAAGGTGGGATCGAGCGTGGCGAAGAGCAGGTCCTTCGCCATGACGTCACTTCCCGTCAAATAATTGAAAAGTGTTGATTTTCCAGCATTGGTATAGCCGACGAGCGCGATCACCGGCCAAGGTGCGCGCTGGCGCCGGCCGCGGTGCAGCCCGCGGGTACGGGTGACCTGCTCCAGCTCGCGGCGCAGCCGTGCCATGCGATCGCGGATCAGTCGGCGGTCGGCCTCGATCTGCGTCTCGCCGGGGCCGCCGAGAAAGCCGAAGCCGCCGCGCTGGCGTTCGAGGTGGGTCCAGCTCCGCACCAGCCGCCCCGCCTGATAATCGAGATGCGCCAGCTCGACCTGCAATCGCCCTTCGGCGGTCGCCGCGCGCTCGCCGAAGATCTCGAGGATCAGCCCGGTCCGGTCGATCACCTTGGCCTCGAGCGCGGTTTCGAGGTTGCGCTGCTGGATCGGGGTGAGGCCGGCGTCGAACACCACCAGCGCGGCGTTCTCCATCCTGACGAGCGTCGCGATCGTCTCGACCTGCCCGGCGCCGATCAGCGTCGCGGCGCGCGGCGTACGGACGCGGAACGCCTCGCGCGCCACGACCGTCACGCCGATCGCCTCGGCCAGCCCGGCAGTCTCCTCCAGACGCGCGTCGGCGTCGCGGGAGGAGCCGCCGAGATCGGGATAGACGACGATCGCGCGCGCGCCGCGCGTGAATTCCCCGCGATCGCGTTCGAAGCCGGTACTCAATCCTCGTCCGACTCTTCCGCCGTTTCCTCGGCGAGATTAAGCGCGCGCGACGGCTGGATCGTCGACACCGCGTGTTTATAGACGAGCTGCGACGCGCCATCGCGCTGCAGCAGCATGCAGAACAGGTCGAAAGCGGCGATATTGCCCTGAAGCATCACGCCGTTGACGAGGAACATCGTCACCGGATCGTGCGACTTGCGCACCGCGTTGAGGAACACCTCCTGCAGCAGCGGCTGCTTCTTCACGCTTTCGCCCATCTGATCGACGATCGCCGCGACATCGACATGGCCGCCGGGCATGATCGTGGAAATGGCGTGTTTGTAGATGAGTTGGGATTGCCCGTCGCGGCGCAGCAGCACGGAGAAATTGTCGAACCAGGTTACAATGCCCTGGAGCTTGACGCCCTTGACGAGGAACATCGTCACCGGGGTTTTCGACTTGCGCAGCGCGTTGAGGAACAGATCCTGGAGAGAGGTTTGTTTTTCGGCCATTGGCTCGATCCTTCGATTCTTGGCGGGGTTTGCCCCGCGATGCGCCGGTGCCCGGCGTCGGGTTGCCGCCACGGCTGGCGGCGGCGCCAATCTAGAGGCGCCAGCGGCTTACCGCAACGTGAATGGCAGGAGGGCCGCCATTATCCGCAACCGCGCCCCAGCCCTTAGCCGGGGTGACGCGCGGCGCTATTCCTCGCGCGTCTCGGTGATGCCGAGCAGCTTGAGCTTCCGGTGCAGCGCCGAACGCTCCATCCCGATGAAGCTCGCGGTGCGCGAGATATTGCCCGAGAAGCGCCGGATCTGGACGCGGAGATATTCGCGCTCGAACGTCTCGCGTGCCTCGCGGAGCGGCGCGCCCATGATCGCGGCGGTGCCCGCCCCGCCCTCGCTGTCGCCGAGCACCTCGGCGGGGAGCAGATCGAGGTCGATCCGCCCGATGCGGTCGCCGGGCGCGAGGATGATCGTCCGCTCGACGACGTTGCGCAATTCGCGCACGTTGCCGGGCCAGTCATAGCTCTGCAGCGCGACCATCGCGTCGGTGGCGATCTCGGGGGTCGGCACGCGGCGTTCGGACGCGTAATGCGCGACGAAATGCTCGACCAGCGCGGGGATATCCTCGCGCCGCTCGGCCAGCGCCGGCAGCACGACCGGCACGACGTTGAGCCGATAGTAAAGATCCTCGCGGAACCGCCCTTCGGCGATCTCCGCCGTCAGGTCGCGCGCGGTGGCCGAGACGACGCGGACATCGACCTTCACCTGCCGCGTCCCCCCGACCCGCGCGAAGCTCTGGTCGGTCAGCACGCGCAGGATGCGCGCCTGGGTCGCGATCGGCATGTCGGCGATCTCGTCGAGGAACAGCGTGCCGCCGTGCGCCTGTTCGAGCAAGCCCGGGCGGACGAGATCGCCGCCCTCCTCCACCCCGAACAATTCCTCCTCCATCCGATCGGGGGTCATGCGCGCGGCGCTGACGATCACGAACGGCGAGTTGGTGCGCGGGCTCCAGCCGTGGAGCAACCGTGCCGCGACCTCCTTGCCCACGCCGGCCGGCCCGGTGATGAGGATGCGACTGCCGGTACCGGCGACGCGCTTAAGCGTCGCACGCACCGCGTTGATCGCACTCGAACTGCCGGTGAGATCGGTATCGCGCCCGGCCGAGGCGCGCAGCGACGCCACCTCGCGCCGCAGCCGCTCGGTCTCGGTCGCGCGCTCGACCATCAGCAGCAACCGCTCTGCCTGAAACGGCTTTTCGATGAAATCGACCGCGCCGGCGCGGATCGCCGCCACCGCGGTATCGAGATTGCCGTGCCCCGAGATCATCAGCACCGCGATCGAGGGGTCGCGGCGTTTGATCTCGTCGAGAAGCTGTAGCCCATCGAGCCGCGATCCCTGCAGCCACACGTCGAGCAGCACGAGGCTCGGGCGGCGCACCGCAATCGCCTCCAGCGCGGCATCGCTGTCGGCGGCGACGCGGGTCTCATAACCCTCGTCCTCCAGCACCCCGGCGACCAGTTCGCGGATATCGAGTTCGTCATCGACGACGAGAATGTCGAGCGCCATGTCAGATCATCCGGTTCCGGGTTAGCGCGGTGATCCCCCCGTCCTCGCCGCTGGTGGTCAAATCATCCCCGGTATCGAGCCCGGAGAGCATCGTCGTATCGAACGTCATCGTCACCAAAGTCCCGCCACCGGGATGATCAGAAAATGTAATATTACCAAAGTGTTCCTCAACGATCTTCTTGACGATCGCGAGGCCGAGGCCCGTGCCGCGCGCGCGCGTCGTCATATAGGGTTCGACGATCCGGTCGCGCTCCGGCGGCAGCCCGACCCCCGTATCGGCGACGGTGATCGTCACCCGCCCCGGCGCCTCGGCCAGCGCCATATGCACCTCGCCGCCGTCGCCGCCCTTGGCCTCGATCGCCTCGATCGCATTCTTGACGATATTGGTCAGCGCCTGGCCGATCTGGCGCCGGTCGCACACCAAGGTCGGCCCCGGCTCTCCGTGCTCAAGCTCGAACCGCACGCCGCCGTGCGCCACTTCGTGGAGGAACATCGTCTGCCGCGCGATATCGACGAGCGATTCCTCGCGAAACACCGGCTTGGGCATCCGCGCGAAGGAGGAGAATTCGTCGACCATCCGCCGCAGATCGCCGACCTGCCGGACGATCGTGTCGGTCAGCCGCGCGAAAGTGGTATCCCCCTCCTCCACCTTCGCGCCGTAGCGGCGCTGGAGCCGCTCGGCGGCGAGCTGGATCGGGGTGAGCGGGTTCTTGATCTCATGCGCGATGCGCCGCGCGACATCGGCCCAGGCGGCGCGGCGCTGGTCGAGCAATTGCTGGGTGATATCGTCGAAGGTCAGGATCGGGCCGCTGCCGTCGCGCGCGATCCGCACCGCCAGCGTGCGCGGTTCGCCGCCCACCGTCACCTGCACGATCGCCTCGCGCGCATTGCCATCGAGCAGATCGTCGAGCTCGGGCGCGATATCCGCCAGCCGCTTGCCCACCGGGGTCTCGGAGACCCCGAGCAACGTCTCGGCCGAGCTGTTGATCAGCCGCACGGTGCGATCGCCCGCGATCGAGATCACCCCCGCCGACACCCCCGACATCACCGCCTCGATCAGCGCACGGCGGCTATCGAGCTGCGCGTTGGCGGTGACGAGCGCGTTATTCTGCGCCTCGAGCCGCTCGGTCATCCGGTTGAACGCCGTCGCCAGCGTGCCGACCTCGTCGCGCGCGCGCCAATCGGGGACGCGCGCGGAAAGATCGCCGCCCTCGACGCGCCGGGCCGCCTGGACGAGCTGCCCCACCGGGCGCACCAGCCGGTCCGCCACCGCCAGCGCGATCCACACCGCGATCCCGACCATCAACAGCGACAGCACCAGCAGCGCGACGTTGAAACGGATCTGCAGCGATCGCGCCTTGTCGAGCAATGAATGATAATTGGCCAACGCGGTTTCGGCGCGTTTGGTCTGCGTCGTCATCTGCTTGGGATCGGTGACGCGCGCGGCGTAGAGGAACATGCTTGTCCCGGGCACCCGCGTCACGGTCTGGATGCGGTCGCCCGTCACCGTCACCACGCTGCGCTGGCCGCGGCGCAGCTCGGTCACCGCGTCGGCCGATATCTGCCGCGCGAGATTGAGGTCGTAGGGGTTGACGAAGGCGAGCGTCTGCAACTCGCCGTTCGGCGCGATCTGGAACAGCAAAGCCTCGGAAAGGCTGCGATAATAGGTCTGCTGGAACAGGAACGGGCGAAAGCGCGGATCGTCCAGCGGGCGCTGGCTCAGCTCGTCCGAGATATCCTGCGCCATCGTGACGGTCGCTTCTTCCCAGCGCTGGAGGAATTGATTGTACGAGGCACGGGTCAGCGTCGTCGCATTCTCGAACACCGCGCGCGCGCGATCCGAATACCAGAATTGCACGCCATATTGGAACAGCAGCGAGGCGGCGATCGTCACGAGCAGCATCGGCACCGCGGCGACGATCGAGAAGATCGCGACGAGCCGGACGTGGAGCCGCCCCTCCCCGCCGACCGGCGAGCGCCGCGCGCGGCTGTGCGCGATACGCCGGCCGAGCAGCATCAGCAGCGCGATCCAGGCAACCAGATTGGCGATCAGCAGCAAGGCCACGAGCGGCGGGGCGATCAGCCCCTGCGGCTTGCCCGCGCTCTCGATGATGAAATAGCTGCCGACGCCGACCGCGATCGACACGCCGAGCGCCGCCAGCTCCATCGCCGGCGTCACGGCGAAGCGCCGCGGCTGGCTCGATTCGGCAATCACGGGCGCCTGCGCGGCATTCATGTCACTCTGCTACAACAAAGGTGTTGCAGAGAAAACACATATTCCGCAGCTCAGCGCATGTCAGCGTCCGTTCGACCGGGAAGCGGGGTCTATCCCAAGCAGATCGAGCCGCTTGCGCAATGTGTTGCGATTAAGTCCCATCGCCCGCGCGGCGCGGAGCTGGTTGCCGCCGAACCGCGCCAGCATCGTCTCGATCAACGGGCGCTCGACCTCGGCGATGATCCGATCGTAGAGCGATCCGTCCTCCAGCACATGCGGCTCGCTGCGCGCCAGCCGCTCGATATAGGCGCGGACCGCGACGTCGATCCCCGGATCGGCGAGCGCGGCGGCCGCGATCGGCTCGCCGAGCATGATGCGGATTTCGTCGGCGCTGATCCGGTGGTCGCGCGACAGCGCCGCGAGCCGGCGCATGAGATTTTCGAGCTCGCGCACATTGCCGGGCCAGTCATGCGCCTCAAGCACGTCGACCGCATCGTCGTCGAGCGTCTTGCGCGGCAGCCCGGCTTCGGCGGCGCGATCGAGGAAATGGCGCGCGAGCAGCCCGATATCCTGCCGCCGCTCGCGCAGCGCGGGCAATGTCATCGGGACGACATTGAGCCGGTAATAGAGATCCTCGCGGAACGCGCCGCCGGTCACCGCCTGTTGCAGATCGCGGTTGGTCGCCGCGACGATGCGCACGTCGGCGCGGATCGTGCGCGAGCCGCCGACGGTAGTGAATTCGCCCTGCTGGAGCACACGAAGCAGGCGGGTCTGCGCCTCGATCGGCATATCGCCGATCTCGTCGAGAAACAGGGTGCCGCCAGCGGCCTGCTCGAACCGCCCGGCATTGCGCTGCGCCGCGCCGGTGAAGGCGCCGCGCTCGTGCCCGAACAATTCGGCTTCGATCAGCTCGCGTGGGATCGCGGCCATGTTGATCGCGACGAACGGCCCCGAGCGGCGCGGGCCGAGATCGTGGATCGCGCGCGCCACCAATTCCTTGCCGGTGCCGGATTCGCCCGAGACGAGCACGGTCAGGTCGTTCGACACCACCCGTGCAATGACGCGATAGACGTCCTGCATCGCCGGCGAGCGCCCGATCAGCGGCAGCGCCTGATCGTCGTCGCCCGGCGTAGCGGGGGTGGCGGGGCCGCGGCGGGCCAGCGCCTTGGCGACGGTGCGCGTCAGCGTTTCGAGGTCGAACGGCTTGGGGAGGTAATCATAAGCCCCCGCCTCATTGGCACGCACCGCGGTGGTCAGCGTGTTGCGCGCAGAGAGCACGATCACCGGCATGTCGGGGCGCTCGGCGACGAGGCGGGTGGCATTTTCGATCCCGTCGCCGTCGGGCAGCACGACATCGGTGATCAGCACGTCGGGCGCGCCGAGCTTCAGCTCGCGCTCCAGCTCGGCGAGCGTTGCGGCGGTGCGGACGCGATGCCCCGCACGACGCAGCGCCTGCGCCACCACGACGCGCACCGCATCGTCATCGTCGACCAGCAGCACCTCGCCGTTGGTCATGCGGTGGCCCGCGGCAGGAGGATGCGGAACACCGTCATATGGGGGGAGCCTTCACGCGAATATTGGATGATCCCGCCCATGTCGCGGATCAGTTTGTCGACCAGGGCGAGGCCGAGTCCCTTCCCCTCCGGCCGGCTCGAGACGAACGGATCGAACAGATGCTCGGCGATGTCCTCGGGCGCGCCGGGGCCGGAATCGATCACGCAGATCTCGATCGGCAGCGGCAACCGCGGTCGTCCCGGCGCGGGGGCCACCGCCATGCCGTGACGGAAGGAGGTGGCGAGGATGATGCGCCGCTCGCCGCGCGGGCCGAGCGCGGTCGCGGCATTCTTGAGCAGGTTGAGCAGCACCTGGAGCAACGCGTCGCGATTGGCGAGCGCGGCGGGCAGCGACGGATCGAACCGCTCCTCGATCACCACTTCGCGCGCGAATCCGGCGAGCGCGACGCTGCGCGCATGGGCGAGCAACGGATAGATGTTGAGCGGTTCGAGCGCCACCGGGCGAGTGTCGGTGAAATCCTCCATCCGGTCGATCAGCGCGGCGATGCGATCGACCTCGGCGATCACCAGCCGGGTCAGTTCCTCGGGCGCGGCGCCGTCGGCGATCAGCTGCGCCGCGCCGCGGATGCTGGAGAGCGGGTTCTTGATCTCATGCGCGAGCATCGCCGCCGCGCCGACCGCCGATCGCGCCGCCGCCGCGCGATCGGCGGAATGCCCCAGCCGGCGCGAGCTCGCGGCATTGTGAAGCGTGATCGCGCGCCAGCCGGGATGATCGGCGAGCTCGACCTGCGCGAAATCGACCCGGATGCGCCCGCTGTTGCGCGTCTCGATCTCGGTATCGAACGCGGCGAAGCCGCGCCCCGCGCGATCCTCCGCTTCGCGCGGCAAGGCGAGCACCGCCTGCACCGGCCGCCCGACCATCGCGCGCTCGGAGCGATTGAGCAGCAATTCGCATTCGGCATTGGCGCGAACGACGCGGTCCTCGGGATCGACCAGCAATACCGCAACCGGCAGCGCGGCGAGCACCTCGCCGTGCTCGGGGGTGCTATCGGCGGGCATCACGCCGCCGCGCGGCTGCGCCACGGGGCGTAAAATTCGGCGAGCATCGCCTGGACGCGCTTGGCATCCGGCTCCTGGTTCACCTTGTTGCGGAACTCGGCCGAACCCGGCAGCCCCTTGGTGTACCAGCCGATATGCTTGCGGGCCATATTGACCCCGGTCATCGTGCCGTAATGTACGAGCATCGCATCATAATGCTCTGTGATCGCAAGATATTGCTCTTCGATCGATGGATCTTCGACGCGGCGGCCGGTGGCGAAATATTCCATCACCTGCGACAGGATCCACGGGCGACCATAGGCCCCGCGCCCGATCATCACCCCGTCCGCGCCGGAAAGGTCGAGCGCCTGTTCGGCGTCCTCGATGCTGCAGATATCGCCGTTGACGATCACCGGCACCGTCACCGCCTGTTTGACGTTGCGGACGAAGCCCCAGTCGGCCGAGCCCTTGTACATCTGATTGCGGGTGCGGCCGTGGACGGTGATCATCTTGCACCCGAGATCCTCGGCGATCCGCGCCAGTTCGGGGGCATTGAGGCTATCATGGCACCAGCCCATCCGCATCTTGAGCGTGACGGGCGCCTTGACCGCCTTGACCACCGCCTCGACGATTCCGGCGGCGAGCTTCAGATCGCGCATCAGCGCCGAGCCGGCATCGCCATTGGTCACCTTGCGCACCGGGCAGCCCATGTTGATGTCGACGATCGCGGCGCCCTTGTCCTCGGCGAGCTTGGCCGCCTCGCCCATTTCATAAGGCGTGCAGCCGACGAGCTGCATCGACACCGGCTCCTCCGAAAGATGCCACGCCGCCTTCTGGAGCGACTGGCGCGTCTCGCGCAGCGCCGCCTGGCTGGCGATCATCTCGGTGACGTTGAGCCCCGAGCCGTAACGGCGCACGAGCGTGCGGAACGGCTGGTCGGTCACGCCGGTCATCGGCGCGAGCACGACCGGATTGTCGATCCGGACGGGTCCGATCTGGATGGGAGCGAGGGTGCGCATGGGCCTGCCTGAAAAATGGGCAGTTAGGCGAAGTCCGCCGTGCTGACAAGGTGGCGCGCTCAGATCGCGCGGGCGAAAACCAGATCGTCGTGCCAGGTCGCGCCGACCTTGAAGCGGCGGGTCCCCGCGACCGCAAAGCCCTGCTTGGCGTAGAAACGCTGCGCGCGGGCATTGCCGCCATAGACCCCGAGCAGCATCCGCTTGCGCCCCAGCGCCCGCGCATCGTCGATCGCGCGCTGCATCAGCGCCGCGCCGAGGCCGGTGCCGTGGGTCGGCGCGAGCGCGTAGATGCGCTTGAGCTCGATATCGCCGTCCTCGGCAGGAACCGGCAGATCGGGGGTGGTGAGCAGGCTATAGCCGAGCGGCGCGCCGCCCGTCGGCGCCTCGGCGAGCGTGACGACGCTGGCCGCATCGGCAGCCCAGGCGGCGAAATTCGCCGCGCCGGATTTGTCAGCGACATGGGCGACGATATCCGCCCCGTCGAGGATGCCGGCGAACGCCTCGAGAAAGGTCGCGCCGGCGATCAGCGAACAGGCGGCCGCGTCGGCGGGCTCGGCACGACGCAGCCGCCAGTCCATATCAGCCGACGATCTCTTCGGGCTTGAAGAAGAACGCGATTTCGATCGCGGCATTCTCGTCCGAATCCGAGCCATGGACCGAATTGGCTTCGATCGATTCGGCCAGTTCCTTGCGGATCGTGCCGGGCTCGGCATTCGCCGGGTTGGTCGCGCCCATGATGTCGCGGTTGCGCTGGACGGCATTCTCGCCCTCGAGCACCTGCACCACCACCGGGCCGGAGGTCATGAAGGCGACCAGATCGTTGAAGAAGGGGCGCTCCTTATGGACGCCGTAGAAGCCCTCGGCCTGCTCCTTGGTCATGCGGATGCGCTTCGAGGCGACGACGCGCAGGCCGGCTTCCTCCAGCATCTTCGTCACGGCGCCGGTCAGGTTGCGGCGGGTGGCGTCGGGCTTGATGATCGAAAAGGTACGGTTCGCGGCCATGACGGTCACGTGCTCCTTGGGTGTAGTGTTGGCGGAAAAGCGTCGGCGCGCTCTAGTGCGGGCGCGGGGAAAGCGCAACTGGTGCCAGGGCGAGTGCCGATCGTTCGGGATTTCCCCGTCACCCCGGCCTTGAGCCCGGGTCTATCGGGAGGCAAGCAAGGCCGGGGTGACGGCGATTGGTCGTTCTTAAGCCACCTTCTCCCAGCGCCCCACGTCGTTCTGTTTCCAGTAGCGCCGCTCCACCCCCTCGCGCCCTTGCAAGGTGCGCCACGCCACGCGCGCCGCGTCGATCGATTCCTCGTCGAAGAAGTGAAAGGCGCGCTCGAATTCCAGCGCCTCGTCGCGCCATGCCCCGTCGACCAGCGCGACATGCTGCGCGCCGTTCGCCGCCGCCACCTCGCCGGCGATCAGGATCGGCTGGGCGCTATCGTCCCCCGTCCCCGCCTGCGCATGCGGCAGGAAGCTGTCGGGCGTATAGCCCCACAGCAACCGGTCGAGCGCGACGCGCTGCGCCTCGCCCGCGGCGACGATCAGCAGCCGGTTGCCGGACGCCACCACCTTTTCGGCGATCTGCGGCAGCGCCCGGTCGAGCGGGGTAACGGTCAGGTGATAGAAATCGACCTGCATCAGCCCTCGAAATTCTCCGCGACGAAGCGATCGAGCACGCGCACGCCATAGCCGGTCGCGCCCTTGGCCCAGGTCGCGCCGTCCTTGTCGGCCCAGACCATCCCGGCGATGTCGAGATGCGCCCATTTCACGCCCTCGTCGACGAAGCGCTGGATGAACTGCGCGGCGGTGATCGAGCCGGCGCCGCGCGGGCCGACGTTCTTCATGTCGGCGATCGGGCTGTCGATCAGCTTGTTATAGGCGTCGCCGAGCGGGAAGCGCCACAATTGGTCGCCGCTCGCCTTGCCCGCCGCGAGCAATTGGTCGGCAAGCCCGTCGTCGTTGGCGAACAGCCCGCCATATTCGCTGCCGAGGCTGATGATCATCGCGCCCGTCAGCGTCGCGAGATCGACGATCGTTTTGACGTTGTGCGTTTTCTGCACCCAGGTGACGCAATCGCACAGCACCAGCCGCCCCTCCGCATCGGTGTTGATCACCTCGATCGTCTGGCCGGACATCGAGGTGACGACATCGCCGGGGCGCTGCGCATTGCCGTCGGGCATGTTCTCGACGAGCCCGCACACGCCGATGACATTGGCCTTCGCCTTGCGCAGCGCGAGCGTCTTCATTGCCCCCGCGACCGCGCCGGCGCCGCCCATGTCCCACTTCATGTCCTCCATGCCCGCGGCAGGCTTGATCGAGATGCCGCCGGTGTCGAAGGTCACGCCCTTGCCGACCAGCGCCAGCGCGGGATCGCCCGCCGCCGCGCCGTTCCAGCGCATCGCGAGCAGCCGCGGCGCGCGGCGCGAACCCTGCGCGACGCCGAGCAGCGCCCCCATGCCGAGCTTGTGCATCGCCGCTTCGTCAAGCACCTCGATCTCCAGCCCGAGCCCCGCGGTATCGGCGATCACGCGCTCGACGAAGCTTTCGGGATAGAGGATGTTGGCGGGCAGCGTGACGAGCGTGCGGGTCAGCGCCAGCCCCTGGGTCACTGCATCGCGCGTCGCCCATTCCGCCTCGGCGCCGTCGGGCGCGGCGGCGATCGTCACCGTCGTCAGCGTCGGCTTCTGCTTTTCGGGGAGCCTGGTGCGATATTCGTCGAAGCGCCAGCCGCGCTGCGCCGCGCCGGCCGCGAGCCGCGCCGCCGCAACCGCGGTCGCGCCGCTGCCGGCAAGGTCCACCGTCGCGTCGGTCGCGCCGGAGGTGAGGAGCTTCGCGGTCAGCGCGCCGCCCGCCCGTTCATAGGCCGCGTCGTCGCCGCTACCGACGCCGAGCAGCAGGATGCGCGTCACCCCCTGCCCTTCGCCAACAAAGGCCTCTGCCACCGTCCCGGCCTCGCCCTCGAAACGCTGCCCCGACGCGGCTGCGGCGAGCAGCGCACGCGCGCCCGCATCGACACCGGGCAGCGCGAGCGCCGCGACATCGTCTTTCTTGACGACGAAAGCGACGACCTCTGCCTCGGGAGCGCGCGACTGGGCGAATACGATCTTCATCTCAAACCATCCTTCGAAACGTCGTCCGGTCCCTGGGCGTTCCCGGCTCGACTGGCAAGACGTTGCAGCCTGCGCGTTGCGATGCGATAGGGCGAAGAAGCGCCGCCATGTCGGCCGCGCGGGCAAAATAGCGGGAATTGCGCGCGTTGCGTTTTGAGCTTCTGGCCTGTTGCGCCCTTCCTTTCGCTTTGGTGGCGGGCGCCGCCGGGGCGCAGGACCTGCAGGACCGCGCCGTCCAGCCCCCTTCGGCCGCGGGCGCGCCGCCCCCCGCCGCCGACGCGCCGAACCCGGACGATCAGATCCGCTTCAGCGCCGAGGCGCTGGAATATGATTACAACGCCGATATCGTCACCGCGACCGGCGACGTGCGCATGTTCCGCCAGGGCGAGCGGCTGCGCGCCGAGCGCGTGGTATGGAACCGCAAGACCGGGCAGGTCGTCGCCAACGGCAATGTCGCGATCACCAATCCGCGCGGCGACGTCGCTTATGGCGATTCGGTCGACCTGACCGATTCGCTGCGCGACGGCGTGGTGCACAACATGCTGGTGGTGCTCGATCAGGGTAGCCGCCTCGCCGCGACCGAGGGCACGCGGCACGACGACGGCTCGATCTCGATGAATCACGCCGCCTATACCGCCTGCTCGGTGACCGATTCGGACGGCTGCGCCAAGGAGCCGAGCTGGAAGATCACCGCGGTGCGCGTGCTTTACCGCCCCGATCGCGAGCGGGTCTATTACACCGGCGCGCGCATCCATGTGTTCGGCTTCGCCAGCGTGCCGCTGCCGAAATTCTCGCATCCGGTCGGCGCGACGCACACCAGCGGCCTGCTCAGCCCCAATCTCCGCCTCAGCGCGGTGAACGGGCTGGAGATCGTGCTGCCCTATTATTTCGATCTCGCGCCCAACCGCACGGTCACGATCACCCCGCATGTGTTCAGCGCGGTGCTGCCGATGCTGCAGGCCAATTATCAGCAGCTCGACAGCAACGGCGCGTTCAGCGTTTCGGGCTATGTCACCGCGAGCCGGCGCAGCGACGATATTTCCGCCGGGCCGGGCGCGCCGACCAGCATGGCGCTGCGCGGCTATCTGGAGGGCGCCGGCAAATTCCAGATCGACGAGAATTGGAGCGTTTCGGGCTCGCTGCGGCTCGTCACCGACCGTACGTTCCTGCGCCGCTATGATATTTCGAACGATGACCGGCTGCGCACGACGCTTTCGCTCGAACGGGTCGATCGCGACAGCTATTTCTCGCTCGCTGGCTGGGCGGTGCAGACGATGCGCGTCGGCGATTCCCAGGGCCTCCAGCCGGTCGCGCTGCCCGAGCTCGATTATCGCCGCCGGTTCACCGATCCGCTGCTCGGCGGGGTGATCCAGGCGCAGGTCAACACGCTCGCGATCGCGCGCACCAGCGGACAGGATACCCAGCGCGCCTTCGCCTCGTTGCGGTGGGACCTGCGCCGCATCACCACCTGGGGACAGGAGGTGACCTTCACCGCTTATTCGCGGCTCGACGCCTATAACACCAGCGACATCGCCGCGACGACGGTGCCGAGCTATCGCGGGCTGAGCGGTTTCCATACCCGCGGCATCGCGGCGATGGCGATCGACGTGCGCTGGCCGCTGGTCGGCCCGCTGTTCGGCGGCACGCAGCGCTTCACCCCGCGTTTCCAGATCGTCGCCTCGCCGCAGATCAACAACCTCGACGTGCCCAATGAGGATGCGCGCGCGGTCGATCTGGAGGATTCGAACCTCTTCGCGCTCAATCGCTTCTCGGGCTACGATCGCTGGGAGGATTCGAGCCGCGCGACCTATGGCGCGGAATGGGCACTCACCCTGCCGGGCTTCACGCTCTCCACAGTGGTCGGGCAGAGCTACCGCCTGTCCGACCGGCCCTCGATCCTCCCGCCAGGCACCGGGTTGAGCGACCGTTTCTCCGATATCGTCGGCCGCACCGAACTGCGCTTCCGCGATTTCGTGTCGATCATCCACCGCTATCGCGTCGACAAGGACAATTTCGCGGTCCGCCGCAACGAGATCGACACCACGATCGGGTCGCGATCGAATTACGTCATGATCGGCTATCTGCGGCTCAATCGTAACATCAGCTCGATCGAGGATCTGCAGGATCAGGAAGAACTGCGGCTCGGCGCGCGGATCAAATTCTCGCGCTTCTGGTCGGCATATGGATCGACCGTGATCGATCTGCGCAACAACAATAACACGAATACCTCCACGCCGATCACCACCACCACCGCCACCGGCGACAATTTCAACCCGGTCCGGCACCGGCTCGGGGTCACTTATGAGGATGATTGCCTCGCGATCGGCGCGACATGGAAGCGCGAATATCAGTCGACCGGCGACGCGCGCGCGGGCAACAGCTATCTTTTGACGTTGGCGTTCAAGAACCTCGGCTTCTAGCATCCAAACGCCGTCACGGCGTTGTCCTGACCGAGTTTGGACGCTAAGCCACGGTTCAGCGAAGCTGGTGCACACGCGCGTCGAGCGCGTTAGATGGGAATCCGAACAGAGTGATCATGCGACGGAACGGGGCGGTGCGGTATGGCCGCCTGATCGGTGCGGTACTGGCGATAGCCGCGGCGGGCGCCGCGATCGGGCAGCAGGCGACGGTTCAGGACCAGTCGATGCCCGACAATACCGGGCTGGATATCCCCGCCAATCTGCAGATTTTCGGCAAGCTCGATCCCAACGTCCGCAAGGCGACCGCGATCGTCAACGACTATGTGATCACCGGGACCGACGTCGACCAGCGGGTCGCGCTGATCATGGCGGCGAACAATATCAACCTGCAGGGCGAGGAATATGATCGCCTGCGGCTGCAGGTGCTGCGCCAGCTGATCGACGAGGTGCTGGAGATCCAGCAGGCCAAGACCGCCGATGTGAAGATCGAACCTGCGGAAATCGACCAGAATTTCGCCCGCGTCGCGAAGAATTTCGGCAAGACGCCGACCGAATTCGCCGCCTTCCTGCGCGAACACGGCTCGTCCGAACGCTCGATTCGCCGCCAGATCGAGGCCGAAGCGGCGTGGAGCCGCTATCTGCGCCGTCGCGTCGAGCCGTTCGTCAACGTCGGCGATGTCGAGGTGAAGTCGATCCTCGCCCGGCTCGAAGCGGCCAAGGGGACGGAGGAGTTCCACCTCAACGAAATCTATCTGTCGGCCACCCCCGACCGGTCCGATCAGGTCTATGCCAATGCGCGCCAGCTGATCGACGAGATCCACAAGGGCAAGGCGCCGTTCGGCTATTTCGCGCGCAATTTCTCCGAGGCGTCGACGCGCGGCGTCAACGGCGATCTCGGCTGGGTGCGTGCATCGCAGCTGCCCGACGCGCTGGCGCAGGCCGCGAACCAGATGCAGATCGGGCAGGTCGCCGGGCCGGTTGCGGTGCCGGGCGGCTTTTCGGTCCTCTATCTGGTCGACAAGCGGCAGGTGCTCACTGCCGATCCGCGCGACGCGCGGCTCAGCCTGAAACAGATGACGATCAAATTCCCGGCGGGCACCACGCAGGCGCAGGCATCGGCGCGCACCGCCGAATTCGCCAACGTCACCCACACGCTGCAAGGCTGCGGCTCGGTGGAGAAAGTGGCGGCGCAGATCGGCGCCGAGGTGGTGGATAACGACACGATCCGCATCCGCGATCTCCCGGCGGCGCTGCAGCAGATCATGCTCCAGCTCCAGGTCGGTCAGGCCACCCCGCCGTTCGGCTCGCCGACCGACGGCGTCCGCACGCTCGTATTGTGCGGCCGCGACGAGGCGGCCAGCGCCCAGCTTCCCGGCGCGGAGCAGATCCAGAGCCAGCTCGAGCAGCAGCGCGTCAACCTGCGCGCGCAGCAGGCATTGCGCGACCTTCGGCGCGACGCCGTGGTCGAATATCGCTGAGGCACGAAACGGTGCTGCCGCTCGCGATCTCGATGGGCGATCCGGCCGGGATCGGCCCCGAGATCATCGCTAAGTCCTGGGACATGCGCGGTGAACGCGCGCTGCCCCCGTTCGTCGCGGTGGGCGATGCGCGCGCGATCGAGCGCGTGTGGCGCGGGCCGATTGCGCGGATCAGCGACCTTGCCGAGGTGCCGCGCGCTTTCGCCACCGCGCTGCCGGTGCTGACGGTGGAGGATGCTGGCGAGATCGAGCCCGGCGCGCCCGACGCGGACGGTGCGCGCTGCGCGCTCCATTCGCTCGAACTGGCGGTCGGGCTCACCCGGTCGGGCGCCGCGAGTGCGCTGGTCACCGGGCCGGTCTCCAAGGCGCAGCTCTACGATATCGGCTTCACGCATCCCGGGCAGACCGAATTCGTCGCCGAGCGTTGCGGTATCGCCGGCGCCAATGCGGTGATGATGCTCGCCGGGCCGGGGCTGCGCGTCGTGCCGATCACCACGCATGTGCCGCTGGCGCGGGTCGCCTCCTTGCTGTCGATCGAGCTGATCGTCGCCAAGGCGCGAGTCACTGCGCGCGGGCTGCAGCGCAATTTCGGCATCGACAAGGCCCGCCTCGCCTTCGCCGGCTTCAACCCGCATGCCGGGGAAAGCGGCGCGATCGGGCGCGAGGAGATCGAGCTGATCGAGCCCGCGATCGCGATCCTGCGCGACGAGGGGATCGACGCCCAGGGGCCGTTCGCGGCGGATACTTTGTTCCACGCCCGCGCCCGCGCGCATTATGACGCGGCGCTCTGCTGCTATCATGATCAGGCACTGATCCCGTTGAAGACGCTGTTTTTCGACGAGGGGGTCAATATCACGCTCGGCCTGCCGCTCGTCCGCACCTCGCCCGATCACGGCACCGCATTCAACCTCGCCGGCAAGGATAAGGCCGAGCCGGGCGCGATGATCGCGGCGATCACGATGGCGGGAGAAGCGGCGGCGCACCGCGCGGCTTGCCTCGCCTTGTGAGCGATCTGCCGCCGCTGCGCGAGGTGATCGCGCGCCACGGCCTCTCCGCTTCGAAGGCGCTGGGGCAGAATTTCCTGTTCGACGCGCAATTGCTCGCGCGGATCGCGGCGATCCCCGGCGATCTCGACGGCGCCGAGGTGCTGGAGGTCGGCCCCGGCCCCGGCGGGCTGACCCGTGCCTTGCTCGCCGCCGGCGCGCGGGTCACCGCGATCGAGCGCGATCGCCGATGCCTCCCCGCGCTCGCCGAGCTGGGCGAGGTCTATCCCGATCGGCTCAAGGTGATCGAGGGCGATGCGCTGGAGATCGACGCGCGCGCCTTGTTCGACGGCGCGCCGCATATCGTCTCCAACCTGCCCTATAATGTCGGCACGGCGTTGTTCGTCGGCTGGCTTTCGGCCGATTGGGCGCCGTGGTGGCGATCGCTGACCTTGATGTTCCAGCGCGAAGTGGCGGATCGCATCGTCGCCGCGCCGGGCAATGACGCCTACGGCCGGCTCGCGGTGCTCGCGCAGTGGCGCTCGACCGCGCGGATCGCGATGCCGGTCCACCGCTCGGCGTTCACCCCGCCGCCCAAGGTGATGTCGGCGGTGGTGCATGTCGTGCCGGGCGAGGCACCCGCCGGGGTGGCGCTCAAGACGCTCGAACGGCTCACCGCCGCCGCCTTCGGCCAGCGGCGCAAGATGCTACGGCAGAGCCTGCGCGGCGTGACCGGCGCGCTCGACGCGCTGGAGGCGGAAGGAATCGACGCGACGCGACGCGCGGAGACGGTCAGCGTGGCGGAATTCGTCCGCCTCGCGCGGCGGCTGGACGCGGCCACCCCCCGTTCGGGCTGAGCTCGTCGAAGAACGGGAGGCTGGATCAGTCCTTCGCCGGGGTCGGCTTGGGCGGGACGGCCTGCGCGGTGGCGACCGGCGGCGGCCCCTTGGCGATCACCGCCGCCAGCGCATTGGCCTGCGCGCAATCGCTCTTGCAGAGCGTGCGCAGCTTGGCGAGATTCTCCTTGGCCCGCGCCATCGCGCCCTTGGCGACCAGCGCCTCGCCCTGCCCCTTGAGCGCCGTCTGATCGTTGGGCTCGAGCGTCAGCGCCTCGCGGTAGAAGCGGATCGCCTTGCCCGAAAGCCCGCGCGCTTCGGCCACCTCGGCGAGCACGATGAACGCCTGGCGGTTGCGCGGATCGACCGCCACCGCGCTTTCCAGCGCGTCATAAGCGCCGTCGAGATTACCCGCGGCCTTGGCCGCACGGCCCTGCGCGAGCAGCGCCATCGAGCGCGCGTCGATCTGATCGTCGGGACGCTGGCCGTGGAGCGAGGTCGAGATCGAGACCAGCGCCAGCGAGGCGGCGATGGCGACGGACGAAAAACGCATGAACGGCTCCAGCTTCGGCACAACGCCGGGGGTTAGCATGGGGCGCTCAGCCGCGCGACAAAAAAGCCGTCGGTATCGTCATGCGCCGGGGTGAGCCGCACCCCGGCACCCCGCGCGCGGCCTGCCGGCAGCACCAGCGGCGCGGCATGCCAGCGCGGATGACGCGCGCGGAAAGCGTCGATCTGCTCCGCGCCTTCCTCGTCCAGCAGCGAGCAGACGACATAGACCAGCGCGCCATCGGGCTTGACCAGCCCGGCGCCGACCTGGAGCAGCCGCCGCTGCGTCTCGACCAGCCGCGCGAGCCGATCGGGGGTCAGCCGCCAGCGTGCTTCGGGGTTGCGCCGCCACGTGCCGGTGCCCGAGCAAGGCGCATCGATCAGCACCACGTCCGCCGCGCCGCGCCACTCGGTCAGCGCCTCGAACTCGCGGCCGGGATCGAGCAGCACCGGCTCGGCGATCGTCACCTCGGCCGCGTCGGCACGTGGCTTGAGCTTGCCGAGCCGCGCGCGATCGGTGTCGGCGGCGATGATCCGCCCGGTGTTCTGCATCGCCGCGGCGAGCGCCAGCGTCTTGCCGCCTGCGCCGGCGCACAGGTCGATCACCGTCATCCCCGGCTCGGCGCGCGTCGCAGCCGAAACGATCTGGCTCCCGGCGTCCTGCACCTCGATGCGGCCGGCGAACGGCGCGACATCGCTGCCGGCCGGGAGCCGCAACGCATCGGGCAATCCCTCGATATGCGCCGCGCCGGGGATTTCCGCCTCGATCGCCTCGACCGTCGTCACCAGCCGGTTGACCCGCACGTCGAGCGGTGCGCGCGCAATCAGCGCGGCGATCTCCGTGTCGTTGAGGTCAGCCGCGTGCATCCGCTCGACCAGCCACGCCGGGGCGCTGCCCGCAACGGCGACCGGCTCGTCCTCCGCGATCGGTGCCGGGCCATGCGCCGACCCGTCGAACGCCGCGGCGAGCGCATTGTCATCACGCGCCAGCAACAGCAGCGCGGCCCGCCCGGTCGCCGGCGCCTCGCCGCACGCGCGGATCGCGGCGAACACCAGCTCGCGCACCGCGCGCCGATCCTTCGACCCGGCATAACGCCGCGTCGCGAAATAGCGCTGGACGATCGTGTCCGCCGCCGCCCCGCCCTCATGCGCGGCAGCGATGATCTGGTCGAGCAGCTCGATCGCCGCCTGAACGCGTGCGCCGGGGGTCATCGCGTCGGGTAGTTCGGCGCCTCGCGGGTGATCGTCACGTCGTGGACGTGGCTCTCCTTCAGCCCCGCGCCGGTGATCTGGACGAATTGCGCGCGGCGCTGGAGATCGGGGATCGTCGCCGAGCCGGTATAGCCCATCGCCGCCTTGATCCCGCCGACGAGCTGGTGGATCACGTCGCGCGCCGGCCCCTTATAGGCCACCTGCCCCTCGATCCCCTCAGGCACCAGCTTGAGCTGATCCTTGATATCGCCCTGGAAATAGCGATCGGCCGAGCCGCGGCCCATCGCGCCAACACTGCCCATCCCGCGATAGGATTTATAGGCACGGCCTTGATAAAGGAAGGTTTCGCCCGGCGCTTCCTCGGTCCCGGCGAGCAGCGAGCCGACCATGCAGGTCGAGGCGCCGGCGGCCAGCGCCTTGGCGAGATCGCCCGAGGTGCGCAGCCCTCCGTCGGCGATCACCGGCACACCTTCCTTCGCCGCCGCCTCGGCACAATCCATCACCGCGGTGAGCTGCGGCACGCCGACCCCGGCGACGATCCGCGTGGTGCAGATCGACCCCGGCCCGATGCCGACCTTGATCCCGTCTGCGCCCGAACCGATCAGCGCGCGCGCCGCCTCGCCGGTCGCGACATTGCCCGCGACGACCTGGACCGAGTTGGAGAGTTTCTTGACCCGCTCGACCGCCAGCCCGACGTCGCGGTTGTGGCCATGCGCGGTGTCGATCACGATCAGGTCGCATTCGGCATCGACCAGCGCCTCGGTACGCGCGAACCCCTTATCGCCCACCGTCGTCGCCGCGGCGACACGCAGCCGGCCGGCGGCATCCTTGGTCGCATCGGGATAGGTGACGGCTTTCTCGATATCCTTGACCGTGATCAGCCCGACGCAGCGATAAGCGTCATCGACCACCAGCAGTTTCTCGATCCGCCGCTGGTGAAGCAGGCGGCGCGCCTCCTCCTGCCCGACGCCGATCTTCACCGTGGCGAGATTCTCGTGCGTCATCAGCTCGCTGACCGGCTGGCGCGGGTTTTCGGCGAACCGCACGTCGCGGTTGGTGAGGATGCCGACCAATTTGCCATTGGCCTCCACCACCGGGATGCCGCTGATGCGATGCTGGAGCATCAGCGCCTGCGCGTCGGCGAGCGGCGCATCGGGGGCGATCGTGATCGGGTTGACCACCATCCCGCTCTCGAAGCGCTTGACCTGGCGCACCGCGGCGACCTGCTCCTCGACCGTCAGGTTGCGGTGAAGCACCCCCAGCCCGCCGAGCTGCGCCATGACGATCGCCATGTCCGCTTCGGTGACGGTGTCCATCGCCGAGGAAAGGATCGGAATATTGAGCGCGATGCCACGCGTCACTTGGGTCCGGGTATCGGCGCCGCTCGGCAGCACGGCCGATTCGCCCGGCACCAGAAGGACATCGTCGAAAGTGAGACCGAGGCGGATGTCCATATGCGTGCCGAATCCTGCGTGCGTGGAGGAAGTGGCGGGCCATGTAACCGCACCGAGACGGTTTCGCTAGGGTGCAACGCGATCTGCGCCGACTCCCCTCGTCACCCCGTCTGTGGATCGCCCCTAGGCCGCGCTCCACCACATGATTATATGAAAACGAAACGCCTGAGAGGAAACCCGATATATGGCGACGACCGCCGCGCTCATGCTGCTCGCATTGGTGCTGTTCTACCTGATGACCAGCATCAAGATCGTCCGCCAAGGTTATCAATATACGATCGAACATTTCGGCCGCTACACCACCACCGCCGCGCCGGGGTTTAATTTCTACCCGGCGTTTTTCTATCGCGTCGGGCGGCGGGTGAATATGATGGAGCAGGTGATCGATATCCCGGGGCAGGAGATCATCACCAAGGACAATGCGATGATCTCCACCGACGGGGTGGTGTTCTTCCAGGTGCTCGATGCGGCCAAGGCGGCCTATGAGGTGAGCGATCTCTATGTTGCGCTGCTCAACCTCGTCACGACCAATTTGCGCACCGTGATGGGCGCGATGGACCTCGACGAAACCCTGTCGAAGCGCGACGAGATCAACGCCCGGCTGCTCTCGGTGGTCGATCACGCGACGACGCCCTGGGGGGTCAAGATCACCCGCGTCGAGATCAAGGACATCCGCCCGCCGCAGGATATCGTCAATGCGATGGCGCGGCAGATGAAGGCCGAGCGCGAGAAGCGCGCCAACATCCTCGACGCCGAGGGCGCGCGCGCCTCCGAAATCCTGCGCGCCGAAGGGCAGAAGCAGGCGCGCATCCTCGAAGCCGAGGGACGGCGGGAATCCGCCTTCCGCGATGCCGAGGCGCGCGAGCGCGCCGCCGAAGCCGAGGCGAAGGCGACCGAACTCGTCTCCGATGCGATCGAGAAGGGATCGAGCCAGTCGCTCAACTATTTCATCGCGCAGAAATATGTCGAGGCGGTCGGCAAGTTCGCCACCTCGACCAATGCCAAGACGATCCTGTTCCCGGTCGAGGCGACCCAGTTGATCGGCACGCTGGGCGGGATCGGTGAGC
Source organism: Sphingomonas lycopersici (assembly GCF_026130605.1). Taxonomy (GTDB): domain Bacteria; phylum Pseudomonadota; class Alphaproteobacteria; order Sphingomonadales; family Sphingomonadaceae; genus Sphingomonas; species Sphingomonas lycopersici. Next base: position 231,793 of record NZ_JANFAU010000002.1, read on the forward strand.
TGGCGCGCGATGCGCTGGGGCAGCAGGCCGCGCCGTCCGCGCCCGCGACGGGCGCACCTTCGCTGCCCGGCGAGCGTTCCGTTCCGCGCGTGAAAGGCACGCCCGAGCAAAAATGATGATCGATGATTTCGCGCATCACGCCGCGGCGGCCTGGGTCGTCGCGGCGGTCGCTCTGGGAATCGCCGAACTGGCGATCCCGGGGGTGTTCCTGATCTTCCTCGCGATCGCGGCGGCGATCACCGGGCTGGCGACCTTCGTGCTGCCCGATCTGCCACTGATCGTGCAGGGCGGCAGTTTCGCCGCGTGGAGCGTGGTTTCGGTGCTGATCGGGCGCCGCTGGTATCGCGACTATCCGGTCGAGACGAGCGATCCGCTGCTCAACGATCGCGCCGCACGCGTCGTCGGGGCGATCGTCGTGGTGGCGGAGCCGATCACCGGCGGCACCGGCCGCGCGGTGCTCGGCGACGGCACCTGGCCGGCGACCGGGCCCGACGCAGCGGCGGGGACGCATATGCGGATCGTCGCGGTCGAGAATGGCGTGCTGCGGCTGGAGCCTTTGGAGCAGAACCGGTCCGACCGATAAGCAACCACCCCGGCGAAGGCGGAAACCCAGACTGGGTCCCCGCCTTGGGTCCCATCAAAGTATTACTTTGATGGGAGCCCTTCGCGGGGACACAGGGGGAGCCGGATCAGCGGCCGAACAGTTTCCCGGCCAGCCCGGACAGCAACCCGCCGGCGCCACCCTCGCCTTCCGCGCCGCCGCCGCCGGCCGCGCCGATCATCTGCGCGAACTGGCCGAGCGAGCCTTCGCCGCCGATATGGCCGACGATCTGCTGGAGAATATCGGTGGGCAGCCCCGTGGTCTGCGCCGCGCCCTCGACGGTGTCACCCGGCTCGGTATGCGCCTGGCTCAGCGCGGCGATCGCCTGCTCGACCTGATCCTGCGGCAGCCCGACCTTGGTGGCCAGATTGGCGACGTCAACGTTCGAGCCGAGCTGGCTCAGGATGGTGTCGATAAGTCCCATAAGGTCTAACCCTCGCAAAATACCCCGGTGCCCCACTCTAGCAGTAGGGCAACCGGAGTGCGAGCGAGATCAGGCCGGCTGCGCAACCTTCGGCGCGGACTGGCGGACGCCATCGTCGACGTGATCGACGAATTGCGCGAAATTCTCGTTGAACAGGTCGACGAGCTTCGTCGCGGTCGCGTCATAATCGGCCGCATTGGGCCAGGTCGCGCGCGGATCGAGGATCGCCGCATCGACCCCCGGCACGCTCACCGGCACCGCGAAGCCGAAATTGGGATCGGTGCGGAATTCGGCGTTGTTGAGGCTGCCGTCGAGCGCGGCGTTGAGCAAGGCGCGGGTCGCCTTGATCGGCATGCGGCTCCCGACACCATATTTGCCGCCGGTCCAGCCGGTGTTGACCAGCCAGCAATCGACCCCGCCCTTGGCGATCCGCTCCTTGAGCAGATTGCCGTAGACCGACGGGTGACGCGGCATGAACGGCGCACCGAAGCAGGTGGAGAAGGTCGCATCGGGCTCGGTCACGCCGATCTCGGTCCCCGCGACGCGCGCGGTATAGCCCGAGAGGAAGTGATACATCGCCTGATCCGGGGTCAACTTCGCGATCGGCGGCAGCACGCCATAAGCGTCCGCGGTCAGCATCACGATATTCTTGGGCACGCCCCCCATATTCTCCTTGGAGGCGTTGGGGATGAAATCGATCGGATAGGCGCCGCGGCTGTTCTCGGCGAGCGTCGCGTCGTCGAGATCGAGCGTCCGCGCCTCCGGATCCATCACCACATTCTCAAGAACGGTGCCGAAGCGCTTGGTGGTGGCGAAGATTTCCGGCTCGGCCTCTGCCGACAGGCGGATCATCTTGGCGTAGCAGCCGCCCTCGAAGTTGAACACCGCGGTATCCGACCAGCCGTGCTCGTCGTCGCCGATCAGCGTGCGGCTGGCATCGGCCGACAGCGTCGTCTTGCCGGTGCCCGACAGCCCGAAGAACACCGCGGTCGAGCCGTCGGCGCCCATATTGGCCGAGCAATGCATCGGCATCACGCCCTGCGGCGGGAGCAGATAGTTGAGCAGCCCGAACACCGATTTCTTCATCTCGCCGCCGTAGCGGGTGCCGCCGATCAGGATCAGCTTCTCGGTGAAATTGACCGCGATCACCGTCTCCGAACGCGTGCCGTGCCGCGCGGGATCGGCACGGAAGCTGGGCAGATCGATGATCGTGTAATCGGCCTCGAAGCCCTTGAGCTCATGCGCCTCGGGGCGGACGAGCATCGTGCGGATGAACAGATTGTGCCACGCCAACTCGTTGATGACGCGGACGCGGACGCGATATTGCGGCTGCGAGCCGCCGTAGAGGTCCTGGACGAACAGATCCTTCTTCTCGCCCAGCGCGGCAAGGAAATCGGCCTTGAGCGCGGCGAAATGCGCCGGCTCCATCGCCTTGTTGCTCTTGCCCCACCACACCGTGTCGGCGGTTTCGGCATCCTTGACGATGAACTTGTCCTGCGCCGAGCGGCCGGTATGCGGCCCCGTCTCGACCACCAGCGGGCCGTCGGCGGCCAGACGGCCCTCGCCACGCGCCACCGCGGTTTCCACCAGCTGCGCGGTCACCAGATTCCAGTGCAACGTCGCGCGCGTCTCAATTCCCTGCGCCTCGAGGCCCGAAGCCGGAATACGATCGCTCACCATTCTTCCCCTAAAAACCTAAGGACTTCCCTTTCAGGGCACTCATTTCGCATAGGATCAGCGCTTGCCCGCGTCAAACGATGCGGCATTGAGCCTGTTCCGTGTTTGGACTAGTCGATGACACATGACGGCAACGATCGCGCTCGTCGACGACGACCGGAACATTCTGACCTCGGTCTCGATCGCGCTTCAGACGGAGGGCTTCCTCACCCGTGTCTATTCGGACGGGGAGACCGCGCTCAAGGCATTGATCGAGAACCCGCCCGATCTCGCCATCTTCGATATCAAGATGCCGCGGATGGACGGGCTGGAGCTGCTGCGCCGGCTCCGCGAGAAGAGCCAGATTCCCGTTATCTTCCTGACAAGTAAGGACGATGAGCTGGACGAGGCGCTCGGCCTCGCGATGGGCGCGGACGATTATATCGCCAAACCGTTCAGCCAGCGCCTGCTGATCGCGCGCATCCGTGCGATCCTGCGCCGCGCCGAACTGGCGCAGGCGCCCGAAGGTGCCGAGGCGGAGGAGGCGCAGGGGCCGTTGGAACGTGGCCGGCTGGTGATGGACCCGGCGCGCCACCGCGTTACCTGGGCGGGCAATCCGGTGACGCTCACCGTCACCGAATTCTTGATCCTTGAGACTCTGGCCCAGCGGCCGGGGATCGTGCGCACCCGCAATCAGCTGATGGATGCCGCCTATCAGGACGACATTTACGTCGACGACCGCACGATCGATTCGCACATCAAGCGCGTCCGGCGGAAATTCCGCGAGGTCGATTCCGAATTCGATGCGATAGAGACGCTCTATGGCGCCGGATATCGTTTCTCCGAGGAATGAGGGCAGCGATCTAGCGCTGCGTTGGTCCGGCCGGGTTTCGCTGACCCGCCGGATTCTTGCGGTGAATATCTTCGCGCTGCTGCTGCTGGCGGGGGGATTCTTCTACCTCGACTCGTATCGCGCCCGCATCGTCGACAATCGCACCGAACAGGCGATGCGCGAGGCGCGACTCATCGCCGAGGCGCTCCAGACGGTCACTCCCGATCTGCGCAACCCGCTGATCGAGCAGCTCGCGCGCGATACGGGCACGCGCATCCGGCTCTACGGCCCCGACGGCAAATTGATCGTCGACAGCCGCGCGCTCGGCCGGCACAACTTCCAGCTCCACGATCCCGACAAGGACGGGCGCGGGCAAGAGATCGCGCGGCTGCTCGATGCCGGGATCGATACGGTGGTCGGCGCCGTCCGCCCGCCGCTTTATCGCGAGCGCAGCAACGGCCGCGACTGGCCCGATGTGCTCACCGCGCAATCGGGGCATGCCGCCGCGACCGTGTGGCGCGCGCCCGATCGCACACCGGTGATCACCGCCGCCGCGCCGCTGCTCGACGGGGTAGCGGTGCTCACCGCGGTCAATGCGCGCGACATCACCCAGACAGTGCGGATCGAGCGCTATCGGCTCAGCCTCGTGCTGCTGACAGTGACGATCGTCTCGATCCTGCTCTCGCTGTTCCTCGCGCGGACGATCGTGCGGCCGTTGCGGCGGCTGGCGCGCGCGGCAGTGCGCGTCCGGCTCGGCCGCGCGCGCGAGGTGGTCGTGCCGCGGCTTCCGGCGCGCAAGGACGAGATCGGGATGCTCGCGCGTGCCTTGTCCGACATGAGCCTCGCGCTGCGCGCGCGGATCGACGCGACCGAGGCGTTCGCCGCCGATGTCACCCACGAGCTCAAGAACCCGCTCGCCTCGCTGCGGTCGGCGGTCGACGGGCTCGGTCACGTCAAGGATCCCACGTTGCAGGAGCGTCTGCTGGCGATCGTCCGCGACGACGTGCATCGGCTCGACCGCCTGATCAGCGACATCTCCGAAGCATCGCGGCTCGACGCCCAGCTGAGCCGTGCCAAATTCGAGCCGGTCGATATCGGCGCGATGATCGACGGGATGATCACCCAGCGCCGCGAACGCGGGATCGAGCGCGATGTCCGCATCCATTTCGACCGCATCCAGGGCGAATCGCTGATCGCCGCGGGCGAAGGCGCGCGGCTGGAGCGCGTATTCGAGAATCTGATCGACAACGCCCTCTCCTTCTCCCCTGACGGCGGGCTGATCGCGATCGCGGCGCATCCGATCGACGGGATGCTCGAGGTACGGGTCGAGGACGAAGGCCCCGGCGTGCCGGAGGATGCGCGCGAGGCGATCTTCCGCCGCTTCCAGTCGATCCGCCCGCAGGACGAGGCGTTCGGCCAGCATTCGGGGCTGGGCCTGGCGATCGCGCGAACGATCGTCGAGGCGCATTCGGGCACGATCAGCGTCCAGGCGCGCGAGGACCGGCTGAGCGGCGCGCGTTTCGTCGTCCGCCTCCCGCTCGCCTTTGGCGCGAAACGATGAGCGGCCGCGAAACCGTCCACGCGTCGACGGTGGCGATCGCCGGGCGCGCGGTGCTGCTGATGGGGCCGTCGGGGGCGGGCAAGTCCGATCTGGCGCTGCGGCTGATCGATCGCGGCGCGATGCTGGTGTCGGACGATTATACCGACGTGACCCCCACCCCCGACGAACTGATCGCCACCCCGCCGGCGACGATCGCCGGGCAGATCGAGGTGCGCGGGCTCGGCATCGTCGACCTGCCGCACCTCGCCGCCGCCCCGGTCGCGCTCGTCGTTTTGCTCGACGTGCCGGTCGAGCGGATGCCGGAGCCGCGCACCCATGTCCTCGCCGGTCGCGCGGTTCCGGCTATCGCGCTCGACCCGTTCGAGCTATCGGCCGCGATCAAGGTCGAACTCGCCATGCGCCGGATAGAAATGTGAACCCCCCTCCCGAGATTCTGCTCGTCACCGGCATGTCCGGCGCCGGCAAGTCCACCGTGCTCAAAACGCTCGAAGATCTCGGCTGGGAGGTGGTCGACAATCTGCCGCTCTCGCTGCTCGACCGGCTGCTCAACGCGCTGCCGCCCGAGGGGAGCGAGGGTATGGCGCGCCCGCTCGCGCTAGGCATCGGCGCACGGACACGCGATTTCGACGCCGATCAGGTGGTGGCGCAGGTCGAGCGGCTCCGCGCCAAGGGCCGGTTCGAGATCGGCACCTTGTTCCTCGAATGCGATTCGGACGAACTGGCGCGGCGCTACGACGAAACGCGGCGTCGTCACCCGCTGGCGCAGGATCGCCCGGCGCGCGACGGGATCGAGCGCGAGCGCGAACTGCTCGCCCCGCTCAAGCGCTGGGCCAATCGGCTGATCGACACCAGCCGATTCAATTCGCACGCGCTCGCGCAGCAGATTCGCGCGGCTTTCTCGCGCGGGGGGCTGGGCGAGACGATCCTCTCGGTGGTGTCGTTCGGCTTCGCGCGCGGGCTGCCGAGCGACGCCGATCTGGTGTTCGACATGCGTTTCCTGCGCAATCCGCATTGGGATCCGGCGCTGCGCCCCGGCACCGGGCTCGACCCCGATGTCGCCGCTTATGTGGCGAGCGATCCGGCCTATGCCGATGCCGTGGGGCGGATAGAGGAATTGTTGCTGCTGCTCGTCCCCCGTTACATTGCGGAGGGGAAATCCTATGTAACCATCGCATTTGGTTGTACCGGCGGGAGACACCGTTCGGTCCATGTCGCGGAGCGGGTCGCAGGGCGGTTGCGTAATGCGGGATTTTCGCCCACGGTCGCCCATCGTGACCTCGCGGCAGCGCCGCAGGATGCGCTTGAAGGACAGCCGATCGGGCAATGAACGACCTTAGTAAGCAATTAATCGGCCTGGTGCTTGTAACGCACGGGCGCCTTGCGGATGAATTCGTCACCGCGATGGAACATGTCGTCGGGCCGCAGAAGCAGGTGCGGACCGTCGCCATCGGGCCCGATGACGATATGGAGGCGCGTCGCGCCGATATCCGTGCGGCGATCGCGGCGGTCGACGGCGGCCGCGGCGTGATCGTGCTGACCGATCTGTTCGGCGGCACCCCGTCCAACCTCGCCATCTCGCTGATGGAGCGTGGCCGGGTCGAGGTGATCGCGGGGATCAACCTGCCGATGCTGATCCGGCTCGAATCCGCGCGCAAGGCGATGACGGTGGTGGCCGCGGTCGCCGCCGCGCGCGAGGCGGGGCGGAAATATATCTCGGTCGCCTCGGAAGTGCTCGGCGAGGCCGCTGCGTGACGGTTTCGCGCGAGGTACAGATCACCAACCGGCGCGGCCTCCACGCCCGCGCCAGCGCGAAATTCGTTACCCTCGCCTCGACCCAGCCGATCCAGGTGCAGGTCGCCAAGGGCGCGTCGAGCGTCACCGGGACGTCGATCATGGGGCTGATGATGCTCGGCGCGGCGATGGGCGACACGATCGTGATCAGCGCGGCCGGCGACGGCGCCGAACAGGTGGTCGCGGCGATGTGCGATCTCGTCGAGGCCAAGTTCGGCGAGGATTGAGGCGTCGTGCGAAAAATCGGAACCGCTGACGTTTCCACCCCGGCGAAGGCCGGGGTCCAGCTGCGACCGGCCCGATGCTGGACCCCGGCCTTCGCCGGGGCGGATCATATTTCGGGCAAGGCGTGCTAGGCTCCTGATGCCCCGCCAGATCACCGCTTATTCCAACCCGCTGGTGAAGCATGTCCGCGATCTGCGCGACAAGCGCCACCGCCGCGAATCGCGCCAGTTCCTCGCCGAAGGGCTGCGCATCCTCACCGAAGCACATGAAACCGGGCGCATCCCGCGGCTGCTGTTCTTCGCCGCCGCGAGCGCGCATCACCCGTTGGTCGAGCGACTGATCGCGGCGGTCGAGGGCGCGGGCGGCGAGGCGATCGAGACTACGCCGGATATCCTCTCGAAACTCTCCGGCAAGGATAATCCGCAGGCGGTGGTCGGGGTGTTCGACGAATTCGCCACCCCGCTCGACACGCTCGATCGATCGAAGGCCGGGATCTGGCTGGTCGCCGAGCGGCTGCGCGATCCGGGCAATCTCGGGACGATCCTGCGGACCGGCGATGCGGTCGGCGCGGGCGGGCTGATCCTGATCGGCGATTGCGTCGATCCCTTTTCGGTCGAGGCGGTGCGCGCGAGCATGGGCGCGCTGTTCACCGTCCCCGTCGTGCGTAGCGACTGGGACGCCTTCCTCGCCTGGCTGCGCACCGGGCCGGGCACATTGGTCGGGCTCAGCCTCCAGACCGAGCATGATTATCGCGAGCCCGCCTACCCTGCCCCCACCTTCCTGCTCACCGGCAACGAGGCGCAAGGGCTGCCCGAGGACTACGAGGCGGCATGCGACCTTTTGGTCAAACTGCCGATGCTCGGCAAGGCCGACAGCCTCAACGCCGCCGTCGCGACCGCGGTGATGGCCTATCAGGTGCTTGCCAGCCAGCGCGGATAGCCGCTATCGCCATACCGGGTTTTGGAAAAGTACGGGATGAGGGCATGAAGCGCTTCGAGGGCACGCAGAGCTATGTCGCGACCGAGGATCTGAAGGTCGCGGTCAACGCCGCGGTGATGCTCCGTCGCCCGCTGCTGGTGAAGGGCGAGCCCGGCACCGGCAAGACCGTACTCGCTTATGAGATTGCCAAGGCGACCGGCGCGCCGCTGATCGAGTGGAACGTCAAGTCGACCACCAAGGCGCAGCAAGGCCTCTACGAATATGACGCGGTCGCGCGGCTGCGCGACGGCCAACTCGGCGACGAGCGCGTCCACGACATTTCCAACTATATCCGCAAGGGCAAATTGTGGGAGGCGTTCACCTCGCCGCAGCTTCCCGTTCTGCTGATCGACGAGATCGACAAGGCCGATATCGAATTCCCCAACGATCTGTTGCAGGAACTCGATCGGATGGAATTCCACGTTTACGAAACGAAGGAAACGATCCACGCCGCCGAACGCCCGATCGTCGTCATCACCTCGAACAACGAGAAGGAATTGCCCGACGCGTTCCTGCGCCGCTGCTTCTTCCATTATATCAAATTCCCCGATCGCGAGACGATGCAGGCGATCGTCGACGTCCACTTCCCCGGCATCCAGAAAATGCTCGTCTCGCGCGCGATGGATATCTTCTACGAGGTGCGTGAAGTGCCCGGCCTCAAGAAGAAACCGTCGACCAGCGAATTGCTCGACTGGCTCAAGCTGCTGCTCCACGAAGATATGCCGCTCGACGTGCTGCAGAACCGCGATCCGACCAAGGCGATCCCCCCGCTCCACGGCGCGCTGCTCAAGAACGAGCAGGACGTGATGCTGTTCGAGCGGCTGGCGTTCATGGCCAAGCGGCAGGCCAACCGGCCGTAGCGCAACGACCGTCACCCGGCCTTGAGCCGGGGTCCATCAAGAGGTTGTGACGCTTGACGAATCCCGGCTCAAGGCCGGGATGACGATGTGCTAACCAATTGTTAGTCATTTCCGGCAACCATTCCCTGACGAGTTCGCGCTGAGGGGCGGTGTCGTGTTGAAACGTTTCGCCATTGGGGTCGCCGGCGTGGCGGCGCTGTTCGGCGTCGCGCCGGCCAGCGCGGGGTCGCTGCTCGACTATGTCGGGCAATGCGTGCCGTTCGCGCGCGCCGCCTCCGGCATCCAGATTTACGGCGATGCCTGGACGTGGTGGGATCAGGCCGACGGCAAATATCCGCGCGGTCATGTCCCGCGGGTCGGCGCGGTGATCGCCTTCGCCAAACAGTCGCGCCTGCCGCTCGGGCATGTCGCGGTGGTCAGCCGGATCGTCGAGAAGCGCGTGCTGATGCTCACCCACGCCAATTGGTCGCGCGTCAACGGCGCGCGCGGCCATGCCGAACAGGATGTCACCTTGTACGACGTCTCGCCGCGCAACGACTGGAGCGAGGTGAAGGTCTGGTATCGCGATTCGGACGGACTGGGCGGGACGATCTACGACGTGAACGGCTTCATCTACGCCCCCGGCCGCCCCTCCCCCGAGCTGACCGCGCACAATCCGGACTATGTCGGCGCGCTGATCGACGCTTATGTGCCCGATGCGGGACACGAGGCGCGCTAAACGCGCTCTTGCAACAATATTGCTATTCTGAAACATGGGCATAGCGCACCCGTGCGCGATGCCGCGCGGCGAAATCCGGCAATAATCTTGTCGTATTGTAACATTAAGGCCACATTGGTCCCATAAAATTACAAGATTGAAATAATTGGATTGTCGATAGCCCCGCTTGCCGCGAGAGACCGCGTACCCGCGCGTTCTCACAATCCCATAATCGCGCGGGCATGAGGGGGAAATCGATGAGACTACGTATCGATATCATGCGATCGAGCGCGCTTGGCGTTCTTGCGCTCAGCCTTGGTACTATCGCCGCGACGCAGGCCGTGGCGCAGGAAGCGCCGCAGACTCCGGAAAAGACCGCCGCAGCCGACACCGCCGAAGTGGTCGTCACCGGCTCGCGCATCGTGCGCCCGGATCTGGCGAGCTCCAGCCCGGTCAGCGTCATCTCCGCCAAGGACATCCAGCTCCGTCAGCCCGCCACCGCCGAAGAATTGCTGCGCGATATGCCGGCGCTTCGTCCGAACATCGGCCCGGGCGTGAATAACGGTGGCGACGGTTCGGCGACGCTCGAACTGCGCGGCATCGGCGCGAACCGCACGCTGGTGCTGCTCGACGGCCGCCGCCTGGTGCCGTTCGGCCTCGACGGCCTCACCGACACCAACAACATCCCGGTCGCGCTGATCGAGCGCGTCGACACGCTGACGGGCGGCGCATCGTCGACCTATGGCGCGGACGCGGTCGCCGGCGTGGTGAACTTCATCACCAAGCGCGATTTCAAGGGCCTCACCGCCACCGCCAACTATCGCTTCTCCGAAAAGGGCGATGCCACCCGCTTCAAGGCGGACGTCGTGGTCGGCGCGTCGTTTGACGACGATCGCGGCAATGTCGTGCTGAGCGTCGGCTACACCAAGGCCGATCCGCTGCTCACCACCGCGCGCAGCATCGGCGCCTATCCGATCAGCTCGGTCACCGGCCAGTTCTCGGGCGCGACCGCCGCGCAGGTCACGATCTTCGGCGCGCCGAGCAACGCGAAGCTCGGCATTCCGGCGAGCTCGTTCGGCGCCGTGGTCAACCCGACCACCGGCCTGCTTCAGCCCGCCACCGCGTCGGATACGTTCAACTCGAACATCGGCACCTATTTCCAGACGCCGCTCGATCGCATCAACGTCTATGCGTCGGGCCGCTACGAGATCAGCGACGGCATCGAGTTCTACTCGACCGCGATGTTCAACCGGAACAAGGTCCGTCTGCAGCTCGCCTCGTCGGGCACGTTCGGCAACACCTATCAGCTCGCGCTGAACAACCCGTATCTGCCCGCGGGCATCCTCGGTCAGCTTTGCTCGGCGTCGGGCATTTCGGCGACCGATTGCGCCACCGCGGCGGCGGTTCAGGGTGGTCCGGGCACCGCCGGCTATCGCGAGATCCCGGTCGTGGCCCAGCGCCGCATCACCGAGATGGGCGCGCGCGGCAACCCGATCGAATCGCAGATGTTCCAGGTGATGGGCGGCTTCCGCGGCTCGATCATCGATTCGCTGCGCTATGACGTGTCGGCGCAATATGGCGAAACGACGCAGAACCAGACCCGCGAACATTGGGGCTCGTTCAGCAAGGTCCAGCAGGCGCTGCGCGCCTACAAGGACAAGAACGGCAACTTCGTCTGCGCCGATCCGAGCAACGGCTGCGTCCCGCTCAACCTGTTCGGCCCGAACGGCAGCATCACCCCGCAGCAGGTGGCGTTCATCGATCTGAGCGCGCTGATCAACCGCAAGGTCCAGCAGACCGTCATCACCGGCACGATCACCGGCGACCTGTTCACCGTGCCGCTCGCCGACCACAAGATCGGCTTCGCGATCGGCGGCGAATATCGCAAGATCTCCGCCCGCAGCATGCCGGACAGCGCGTCGCAGATCCAGGGCGAGGTGCTCGGCACCGGCGCGCGGACCCCGCCGGACTTCGGTCAGTACAGCGTCAAGGAAGTGTACGGCGAAATCAACGCGCCGCTGATCGAGGACAAGCCGTTCTTCTATCGCCTCGGCGTTGAAGCGGGCATCCGCTATTCCGATTATACCACGACGGGCGGCAGCACGACGTGGAAGGTCGGCGGCACCTGGGAACCCTATCAGGGCTTCAAGTTCCGCGGCACCTATTCGGTCGCGGTGCGCTCGCCGAACATCCAGGAACTGTACCAGTCGCCGGTGCAAAGCCTCGGCAACCTCACGATCGATCCGTGCGTGGGCAACGTGACGGGCGGTCTCGCGGCGCTCTGCGTCGCAACGGGCGCGCCGGCATCGACGATCGGGCAGATTCCGAGCCCGACCTCGAACCAGATCAACAACACCACCTCGGGCAACCGCAACCTGAACGTGGAGCGCGCGCGCACCTATACGTTCGGCACCGCGCTGACCCCGTCGTTCCTGCCGGGCTTCTCGCTGACCGTGGATTATTTCCACATCAAGATCCGCGACGCGATCACCCAGCCGGCACAGGCGGACATCCTGAACGGCTGCTATTCGGCGGCGCTCAACCCGGGCTTCAGCTATAACGCCTTCTGCCAGCTCATTAAGCGTAACCCGCTGACCGGCTCGCTGAACGGCGCGGGCGAAACCCCGGGCGTGATCCTCACCTACTCCAACCTCGGCGTCATCGAGACGGCGGGCTGGGACTTCGGGGTCAACCAGCGCCTGCGGATGGACGATCTCGGCGTCAACGTCCCCGGCAACCTGACGTTCAGCATGAACGGCACGCTGCTGAACTATTATCGCTTCCAGGCGACGCCGAACTCGATCAACCGCAACTGCACCGCTTATTACAGCTCGGGCGGCTGCACCAATCCGCGCGCCAAGTGGCGTTGGGTTGGCCGTCTCGGCTACGGCACCGAGAATTTCGACGTGTCGTTGCTCTGGACCCATGTCGGCAGCGTGTCGCTTGAGCCGGGCGTGACGGGTATCCGTCCGGAGTTCAGCCGCATTCCGGCGTACAATTATTTCGATCTGGCCACCCGCGTGAGCCCGACCGAAAATCTGGAACTGTCGCTGACGGTCAACAACCTGTTCAACAAGCAGCCGCCGCTCGTCGGCAACGGCGTTGGCGGGACGACCTTCAACGGCGGCAACACCTTCCCGACCATCTACGACGTGATCGGGCGGTCGTTCACCGTCGGTGCGCGCCTGAAGTTCTGACAAGCGCCACAGCGATAAACTTCATCGGGGGCGTCGCGATCGCGGCGCCCCTTTTTCGTGCCCGCCGCCCACGGAAACAAAAAATGTTTCGCATCCGTCCCCGTTTCGCGCGATGAAACTGCCGCGTTCATCGCACGTTTCGTCGGCATGGCTTATGGTCGCGGTAACCGTCGGCAAGGCGGACACGGAGAAAGACAATGATGAGAAACCTCAAACGTCGCGGTTTGCTGTTCACGGCGATCGCGTCGGGCGCGCTGCTGGTCAGCGGGTGTGCGACCGAGACGACCTATCGTCCCGCCACCGGCAAGGGCTTCTACCGCACCGGCTATAGCGAACGGCAGGTCGAGGCCGACCGCTGGCTGGTGACCTTCGCCGGCAATACCGTAACCGATCGCGACACCGTCGAACGCTATCTGCTGTTCCGTGCGGCGCAGCTCACGTTGCAGAACGGCTATGATTATTTCGTCATGGTCGATCGTTCGACCGACCGCCAGGCGCAGACCTATTCGACCCCCGGGCCGGGTTGGGGCGGCGGCTGGGGCGGTGGCTGGGGGCCGTCGTGGCGCTATTACGGGCGCGGGTTCGGCTGGCGCGCCTGGGATCCGTGGTGGGGCGATCCCTTCTGGGGCAACAATATCGATGTGCGCACGGTCGATCGCTACGAAGCGTCGGCGGAAATCGTGATGCGCAAGGGGACCCCCGCGAAGGACGAAGTCCGCGCCTTCAACGCACGCGACGTTGCCGACCGGATCGGGCCGACGGTGGTGATGCCCAAGTCCTGAGCGACGATATCGCGGTAAACGAAAAGCGGCCGGATCATCGCGATCCGGCCGCTATTTTAATAGCCTCTCCCCTTCAGGGGAGGGGCATTTTTTACCTCACACCGATCCGTGGCAATGCTTGTACTTGCGCCCCGAGCCGCACGGGCACGGCGCATTGCGGCTGACGACGCCCTTCCAGCTTTCCGGATCCTCGCCGATTTCGGCGGCGGTCGGCTGGACGATCTGGAGCGGCGGCAGCTGGCTCGTCACCAGCCCCAGGGTTCCCGCGTCGATATCCGCCGAATTGTCCTCGCCCGAGAACGGATCGAAGTGCGTGGTGATGAAATCGGGCAGCTCGGGCATTTCGGGCAGCGGCTGCATGCGGAATTGCGCATGGGCGATCGTCCGCGTCACATCTTCGCGAATATTGTCGAGCATCCGCTGGAACAACGCGAACGCCTCCTGCTTATATTCGTTGATCGGCGTCTTCTGCGCATAAGCGCGCAGGTGGACCACCTGGCGCAGCGCGTCGAGCGTCGCGAGATGCTCCTTCCAGTGATGGTCGAGGCTCTGCAGCAGGATCGACTTTTCCACCTGCGTCCAGGTTTCGGGCTCGAGATCGGCGGCCTTGGCGGCGACCATCGCATCGGCCTCGGCCAGGATCCGTTCGGTCACCAGCTCGGGGTCGATCGATTCCTCGGTCAGCCAGTCGTCGATCGGCGGTTCGAGGTTGAGCAGCTCGGCAACCCGCGCCTTCATCCCCTCGATATCCCATTGCTCGGGATAGGAATGCGGCGGGCACGCCTCACCCACCACCGCATTGACCGTCTCCGCGCGCATGTCGGTCACCACGTCGCCGACCGTTTCGGCGTCCATGATGTCGCTGCGCTGCTCGTAGATCACCTTGCGCTGGTCGTTCATCACGTCGTCATATTCGACGACCTGCTTGCGGATGTCGTAGTTGCGCGCCTCGACCTTCTTCTGCGCGGTCTCGATCGCCTTGGTCAGCCACTTGCTGCCGATCGCCTCGCCGTCCTCGATATTGTTGCGCATCATCCGCGCGAACAACGTATCCGGCCCGAAGATCCGCAGCAGATCGTCGTCGAGGCTGAGGTAGAAACGGCTCAACCCCGGATCGCCCTGACGCCCCGAACGGCCGCGCAGCTGATTGTCGATACGCCGGCTCTCGTGGCGCTCGGTGCCGAGGACGAACAGCCCGCCGGCTTCGAGCACGCGCTGCTTCTCGGCGGCGATCTCGGCCTTGATCGTCTCGATCGCAGCGTCACGCGCCGGCCCCTCGGGCATCCCCGAGAGCTCGTCCTCGATACGGAATTCGAGGTTGCCGCCGAGCTGAATGTCGGTGCCGCGCCCCGCCATGTTGGTCGCGATCGTCACCGCGCCGAGCCGCCCGGCCTGCGCCACGATATGCGCTTCCTGCTCGTGATAGCGCGCGTTGAGCACCGAATGGTCGACCCCCTCCTGCTTGAGGAAGTCGCTCAGCAGCTCGGACTTCTCGATCGAGACGGTGCCGACCAGCACCGGCTGGCCGCGCTCGGCATGTTCTCGGATCTTCCGCGCGATCGCGCGGAACTTGTCGTGGGTGTTCTTGTAGAATTCGTCTTCCTCGTCGACGCGCTGCACCGGCAGGTTGGTCGGGATGGTGACGACGTTCATCTTGTAGATGTCGTAGAATTCCGCCGCCTCGGTCGCCGCGGTGCCGGTCATCCCCGAAAGCTTGGGATACATGCGGAAATAATTCTGGAAGGTGATCGAGGCCATCGTCTGATTCTCGGGCTCGATCGTCACGCCTTCCTTGGCCTCGACCGCCTGGTGCAACCCGTCCGACCAGCGCCGCCCGTCCATCATGCGGCCGGTGAATTCGTCGATAATGATGACCTTGCCGTCCTTGACGATATAATCGGTGTCGGCCTTGAACATCACGTTTGCGCGCAGCGACTGGTTGAGGTGGTGGACCACCTGGGTATTCTCGAAATCGTAGAGGTTGCTGCCCTTGAGCAGCCCCGCCGCCTCGAGCAGCCGCTCGGCCTTTTCGGTGCCGTCCTCGGTCAGCACGATCGTGCGCTGCTTCTCGTCCATGTCGTAATCTTCGGGGACGAGCTGCTTCACGATCGCGTCGACGCTGATGTACAGTTCGGACTTGTCGTCGGTCGGGCCGGAGATGATCAGCGGGGTCCGCGCCTCGTCGATCAGGATCGAGTCGACCTCGTCGACGATCGCGAAGCCGAACGGACGCTGCACCATCTGGCTGCGCTCATATTTCATGTTGTCGCGCAGATAGTCGAAGCCGAACTCGTTGTTCGTCCCATAGGTGATGTCGGCGGCATAGGCCTCGCGGCGCTGCTCGTCGCTGAGGTTCGGAATGATCACGCCGACGGTCAGCCCGAGGAAGCGATAGACGCGGCCCATCCAGTCCGCGTCGCGGCTGGCGAGATAGTCGTTGACGGTGACGACATGGACGCCCGTGCCCGGCAACGCGTTGAGATAGGTAGCGAGCGTCGCGACGAGCGTCTTGCCCTCGCCGGTCCGCATCTCGGCGATCTCGCCGCGGTGGAGGACGATGCCGCCGATCATCTGGACGTCATAATGCCGCTGGCCGAGCACGCGGCGCGCCGCCTCGCGCACCGTGGCGAAGGCTTCGGGCAGGATCTGGTCGAGCGTCTCGCCGTTGGCGAGCCGTTCGCGGAACAGCACGGTCTGGTTGGCGAGCGTCGCGTCGTCCATCGCCTGCAACGTCGGCTCGAACGAGGCGATCTTGGCGAGGACGGGGTTGAGCGAGCGGACGTAACGGTCGTTGGACGAGCCGAAAAGCGATTTGGCGAGGCCGGCGAACATGGCGGACTTCCTGATATTGGATGGGCGCGGCGCCACACGGATTCGCGGGGCTCGCGCGGGATCGACGATAGGCTGGAACGCCGCGCTGTGGCGCGGCGCACGCAGGTCTTATTCGCGCCGGCGATCGACCCAGGCGGGGACGGCGGCGAAAGCGGGCACGGCCAACGCCGCGGCCGAAGCGAGCATGACGAGCGACGGCAGCGCCTGCACCGGACGCATCGTCGCCCGCGCGGCGATCGTCGCGGGGGCGAGGCGCACCGCCTGCTCCTGCGCCACGGCCTGCACCGGCTGCGGCGAGCCCACGCGCGCGCCGACGCCGGTCAGCGCCGAAAGCAGGGCGGAGAGGAGCAGAAGCAAGTTCATGCGCGGCAAGACATAGGGACGGTGATGCCAAAGGTCCAACCGTTTCGTGCGCCCCACGCGTCGCTCACTGCGAAATAGCCCAACGCACCGGCAACACCGTACGGCTCGCAATCGCGTTCCCCGCGGCGTCGCGCGCAGGCTCGTATCGTACCCTTTCACGCGCAATGCGGCAGGTCGTCTCGTCAAGCAGCCGCGACCCGCTGCTCTTTGTCACCGAACAACTTGCGACCGCACCGGTAGCATCGATCAAAAGCATGGTAACGACACGCCCTTCCTCGCCGCGCCGCAAAGCCTCTGCGGGATAATTATCCTGAGAGAACGCGAGGCCGGGATTGCCCACAGCGGGCATATTGGCCTTCGCGGGATCCCGGAGCGGAATTGTACGCGGCCCAGATGTAGAAACCACCTTGCTCGGGCGATCGAGCTGCCGCTGCCACGACGGAAAACCATCGCTGGCGCGATCCACCCAATGCTCCACTTTCAACGCCAGCAGGAATGCAATTGCCAGCACCAATACCGCACACAGGGCAATAATCGCTAAGCCCCGAAAGTCTGGTCCGTCCACACTAGGCGATAGCACCGGAACGTCCGGGACACCGTCTTCTTTCCCTTGGTTCACGGTCGCCCCTTTTTCCGCACCGGTCACCTGTCTATGGCGCTCATATGTCCACGTCCATCTCCCCGCTCGCCACCCCCTTCCCCGATCTTCCCGCCGTCGCCGGCGCGACGCCGCGCGTGGCGCGGGCGCATTACAAGACATGGGATCGCTGCGACCTGACCTTCGTCACGCTCGACGAAGGCACGGCAGTCGCGGGCGTGCTGACGCAATCGAAATGCCCCTCGCCCGAGGTCGAATGGTGCCGCAAGGCGCTGGTGCTGGGGAAGGCGCGCGCCTTGGTGGTCAATGCGGGCAATTCCAACGCCTTCACCGGTAACCGCGGCCGCGCCGCGGTCGAGGCGATCGCGGCACGGGCGGCGGGGCAGCTCGGGTGTCAGCCGTCCGATATCTTCGTCGCCTCGACCGGGGTGATCGGGGTGCCGCTCCCGATCGACAAAGCCGAAGCCGGGCTCGACGCCGCCTTCAACGCCGCGCCGAGCGACTGGCGCGCCGCGGCCGAGGCGATCGGCACCACCGATACCTATCCCAAGGGGGCGGTCACCACCGCGATCGTCGACGGGCGCACCGTCACGCTTGTCGGCATCATCAAGGGCTCGGGGATGATCGCGCCCGATATGGCGACGATGCTCGGGTTCATCTTCACCGACGCCGCGGTCGAGCCCGCCTTCCTGCAAGCCGCTCTGTCGGCGGCCAATGGCAAGACCTTCTCGTGCATCACCGTCGACGGCGACACCTCGACCAGCGACACCGTGCTCGCCTTCGCCACGGGCAAGGCGGGCAACGCCGCGCTCACCGGAGACGACAGCCCGGGCGCGGACGCCTTCCGCGCGGCGCTCGCCGATCTGTGCCGCCAGCTTGCGATGCTCGTGGTGCGTGACGGCGAAGGTGCGCAGAAACTGATCGAGATCACCGTCACGGGCGCCGAGAGCGACCGCAGCGCGCATCGCATCGCGATGTCGATCGCCAATTCGCCCTTGGTCAAGACCGCGATCGCCGGGGAGGACGCCAATTGGGGCCGCGTGGTGATGGCGGTCGGCAAGGCCGGCGAACCCGCCGAGCGCGATCGGCTCGCGATCCGCTTCGGCGCGGTCGAGGTGGCACGCGACGGCCTTGCGGTGGAGGGGTATGACGAGGCCCCGGTCGCCGCGCATCTCAAGGGCCGCGAAGTCGAGATCGGGGTCGATCTCGGGCTCGGCGACGGCCGCGCGACGGTGTGGACCTGCGATCTGACGCACGGCTATATCTCGATCAACGCCGATTACCGGAGCTGACATGCTGCGCATCTGGGGGCGACCCAATTCGCACAATGTGAAGAAAGTGGTGTGGTTCGCGGAGGAACTCGCCCTGCCCTATGAACGGATCGACAAGGGCGGCGCGTTCGGGATGGACGCGGCCTATATCGCGAAAAACCCCAACCGCTTGATCCCGACGATCGAGGACGGCGATTTCACGCTGTGGGAATCGAACACGATCCTGCGCTATCTCGCGGATACATATGACCTCGGCCTGTGGGGCAAGACGCCGCAGGAACGAGCGCTGGCCGATCGCTGGATGGATTGGCAATTCACTTATGCCGAGGCGCAGCGCGACGCCTTCATCAATCTCGTGCGCAAGGCCCCGGCGGAGCGCGACTTGGACGCGGTGGCGCACTCGGCGAACGCCTGCGCGAAGCAGGTCGCGATCCTGGAGGATGCGCTGGCACGCACGCCGTGGCTCAACGGGGAGAGTTTCGGCATCGGCGACGTGCCGATGGGGGTCTATATCCACACCTGGTTCGCGCTGCCGATCGAGCGGCCGGCGATGCCGCATGTCTCAAATTGGTACGAACGGCTGAAATCCCGGTCGGGTTATGCGCGGCATGTGATGATCCCGCTGACCTGAGCGGCGCAAAAAACAAGGGGCCGAACGATGTCAGCCCCTTGCTTGTGATCCAGTGATGTCGATCGCGGTGGGGGTCAGGCCAGCTCGCCCTCGAGCCACGCCTTGATCCGGCCCTTGGGCTCTGCGCCGACCTTGGTCGCGGCGGGGTTGCCGCCCTTGAACAGGATCATCGTCGGGATGCCGCGCACGCCATAACGGCCCGGCGCATCGGGATTTTCGTCGATATTGAGCTTGGCGATCGTCACCTGCTCGCCGAGTTCCTCGGAGATTTCCTCCAGGCTCGGGCCGATCATCTTGCACGGGCCGCACCATTCCGCCCAGAAATCGACCAGCACCGGCTTGTCGGACTGAAGGACGTCGGCGCTGAAGCTCGCGTCGGTGATCTGCTTAGTGGCCATTCGATTGTCTCCTTGTGCGCGCAATTTAGGATGCGACGCGCCCGCGCTCAACGGGCTCGATGCTAACTTTGCTCCGCACCGCGATAGCTGGGCTTGTGTCGCGCCAGCAAGGCCGCCGGCAACGGCAGCAGCACCGGGCCGCCGGTATAGAGCAACGCCGCCTCGATCGCCCGGCCGGGGAAAATCACCGCAAGCGCCGCGACATAGG
Source organism: Sphingomonas lycopersici (assembly GCF_026130605.1). Lineage (GTDB taxonomy): Bacteria > Pseudomonadota > Alphaproteobacteria > Sphingomonadales > Sphingomonadaceae > Sphingomonas > Sphingomonas lycopersici. Next base: position 251,698 of record NZ_JANFAU010000002.1, read on the forward strand.
CCGCGATCTGGCGCAGGTGGTAGGTGGGTGCCTCATCCACCGAACGCGGCACCTGCCGCCCGGTCTTGAAATCGACCACGCGCACCGTCGTGTCGGTGACGAGCAACCGGTCGACCGTCCCCGCCACCACCGTCCCGTCGGCGAGCACCGCGCTGATCGGCGCCTCCGCGAGCGCCTGCGCGCCGAACAGATCGGCATAAGCCGGATCGTCGATCACCCGCCGCGCCGCCTCGGCGATCGCGTGTCGCTCCGCGGCGTCGCCTACCTGCCCGACATCGGCGAGCCAGCGATCCGCGGCGCATGCGCGGTCGGCAGCAGGAACCGATGGCAACCGCTCGAACAAGGCGTGGATCAGCCGCCCGCGTTCGGCCGCCGCACGCATCGCCGGGGTCGGCGGCGGATCGGCCACCTCATCCTCGCCGAGCGACGAGGGCGACAGCGGGCGCGCCGGGCGCGGCTCCTGCGGCGCCGGTTTGCGCACCCACTCGGGCAGTTCGACGGGTGCGGCGGCCGCCTCGCGCGCGGCGGCGCGGGGTTTGGCGGCGGTCGGCGGTGCGATGCCGGCGAACACCCGCGTCTCCCCCGCGATGCCGAGCGCGTCGAAGGTCCGCGCCGCGACGCCATACCAGCTCTCGGGCGGCGGCTCGCCCTGCCATTTGGCGCTAAGCGACCCGGCGATCACCAGCCGCTCCTCGGCGCGCGTCGCCGCGACGTAGAACAGCCGCCAATGCTCCTGCCGCTCGCGCAGATCGGCGGCGGTGACCTCGTCGTCGATCGGCCCGGCGCGTTCCTCCTTGCGCGGGCGGAACACGGGGAGCGGCCCGGCCAGTTCGCCCGGTTTCCACCGCAACGCCGAGCGCAACGCCGCATCGGGATCGGCGGTGGCATCGGCGAGGATCACCACCGGCGCCTGCAACCCCTTGGCCCCGTGCGCGGTCAGCACCCGCACCGCGTCGCGCGGTTGGGCGGCGTCGCGCACGATCTCCACCTCGCCGCGATCGAACCAGTCGAGGAAGCGCTGGAGCGAGGGCGTCGTCCCCGTCTCGAAATCGAGCGCGGCGGAGAGCAATTCCTCGATCGGATCGCGCGCTTCCTCGCCGAGCCGTTCGAGCAATTTGCGCCGCCCGTCGAGCGCCCCCGAGAGTATTTCTTCGAGGAACTGATAGGGCGTGGTGAAATCGGCGCGCGCCAGCATCGCGTCGAGCGGCGCGAGCAGCGCACGATGCTGCGTCGCGAGATGCCGCCACAGGCTTCCCGAGCGCGGCACCGCGCGCGCCAGCAATTCCTCCTGCGTCCAGCCGATCAGCGGCGAGACGAGCAGGCTGGCGAGGCTGAGATCGTCGTCGGGCTGGAGCACGAAGCGGATCGCGGCGAGCAGATCCTGCACCGCGAGCGGCGCGTTGAGCCGCAACCGGTCGACCCCCGCGACCGGCACCCCCTCGGCATAAAGCCGGGCGACAAGCAATTGCGCCAGTTCGCCACGCCGCTTGACGAGGATCATCACATCCTCGGGGCGCAGCGCGCGTCCCTTGCTCTCGAGCATCAGCCCGTCGTCGAGCCACGCCCTGATCTGCTTCGCGATCCGCGCGGCATTTTCGCGCACCGCATCGTCGATCCACTCTTCCTCGCCGTCGTCGGCCTCGACCAGCCCCGCCGCGACCGGCGGCCACAGCTCGACCAGCCCCGGGCCGGGGACTTCGCTGGCATGTGGCGGCACCGCATCGACCATCCCGAGCGCCTCATGCCCGATCAGGTCGATCGCGGCGTCGACGAATTCCAGCACCGGGCGGGTCGAGCGAAACGAGGCGACCAGTGACAATTTCTCGAACGGCAGCCCGCGCTCGTCGTCGGGCATGTAATCGTCGCCGCGCACATCCTCTGCTCGATTGGCGAAATAGCTTTCCGCCGCCGCGAAGAAGATCGGATCGGTGCCCTGAAAGCCGAAGATCGCCTGTTTGTGGTCGCCGACGGTGAACAGCGTGCGCGTCGACGGCGCATGGACCCCGCGCCCGACGAAATATTCGTCGACCAATGCGCGGACGATCCGCCACTGGCTGGCATTGGTATCCTGCGCCTCGTCGATCAGCACATGTTCGGTGATCTGGTCGAGCTTGAACCGCACCCATTCGCCGATCCCGGGCTGATCGAACAGATCGACCGTCGCCGCGATCAGATCGTCGAAATCGACCGCCCCCCCCCGCCGCTTCGCCGCGGCATATTCACGCGCATAATCGCGTCCGACGGTCAGCGCGTCGGAAAGCAGATCGGCGAACGCGGCACGCACGCGGAGCGACAGCAATGCGGCGCAATGCTCGTAGAGCGACATCGCCAGCTCGGCATATCGATCGTCCTGCGGCGCCTGCCCCTTGCCGAACGAACGCGGATCGCCGTCCGCCTTGGCCCAGACGGCGTGGAGATCGGCCAGCGCATCGGCGCGCGCCGCCTCGTCGCCGGCAAGCCACGCGGCGATCGCCTCGGCACGCGCCACGCCGTTCTTGGTCCCCCAGTCGCGGTTGAGCTGCGCGATGGTTTCGAGCAGGCTCGTATCGATGCCCGCGCATCCCTCGCGGATCGCTTCCTCGACGTCGCCCGCCGGCAGGTCGAGCTCGCGCCGCACGAAAGCGCCGATCCCGCTCGGCAAGGCTTCCAGCGCCCGCCCCGCCCGCGCGCAATCGCGCAGGAAACTCTCGGCTTTCTCCTCGCCGAGCCGGACGGACAGCGCGCCGATCGTCTCGGCCGGGCCGCTGCGCCCTTCGCGCTCGGCATCGACCAGCAGGTCGCCGAGAGCCTGTCGCATCAGCAACACTTCCTCGCGCGGTTCGATCGGGCGGAAACCGGGGACGAGCCCCGCCTCGGCCGGGAAAGCCGCGAGCAGCCCCTGGCAGAAGCCGTGGATCGTCTGGATGCGCAATCCGCCGCCCGGCGCATCGAGCACCCGCGCGAACAAGGTGCGCGCGAGCGCGATACGCTGCGCGGTCGGCTCCTCGCCGAGCGCGATCAGATCCTTGCCCAGTGCGGTTTCGGGCATTCGTACCCAGGCGGCGAGCCGCTGGCTGATCCGCGCCGCCATCTCCGCCGCGCCGGCCTTGGTGAAGGTGAGGCACAGGATCGCTGCCGGGGACACACCGCGCAGCAACAGCCGAAACACCCGCGCCGCCAGCACCTGCGTCTTGCCCGTCCCGGCCGAGGCGGAAAGCCACACATGGCTGTCCGGCCGGCTCGCGGTGCGCTGCTCGCCGCGGAGCGGGGGCAAGGGGCTCAGCGTGTCAGCGGTCACGGCCATACCATTCGTCGCGGCGCATCAGCTGGTCATAATCGGCATAGGGTGCATATTCGGGGTGGAGCTTGGCGACGAACGGCTCGTCCCCGGTCAGCCACAGCCCCGCCGCTTCGGCGAACACCGCGCGGGCCTGCGCGACGAATTCGTCGGTCACGATCCGCCCGTTCCTCCCCGCCGGATCGACCGGCGAGGTCACCTGCCCGAACTGGTCGCGATATTTCGCGAGCGACCAATATTCGAATCCGCCTGCCTTGCCCGCAATCCCCTGAAAGCCCCCCGCCTCGGCGATCGCGCCGAGCAATCCCAATTGCATCGAGAAGCCCGCGCGCACCGCCGCGGGCGACGGCGCCTTGCCGGTCTTGTAATCGACGATGACGAGGCTGCCGTCCGCCGCGCGGTCGATCCGGTCGAACCGGCCGGAAAGCGTCACCCCGGCGATCTCCGCCCCGCCCTTGCCTTCGACCGCGATTACGTCGCGCCCCTCGACGCGCGCCTGATCGAGCCGCGCCGCGATCCAGTCGATCGCCGCGATCAGCCGCGGTTGCCACAAAGCGCGGAGCAACGGGTGCGTCGCGGGATCGTTGAGCATCGCCAGCGCGCGCGGGCGCAACGCCTCAATCGCGCAGCCGTCCTGCTTCGCCCATTGCTCCAGCACCGCGTGCACGACGGTTCCGCGCCACGCCGCCGTCGGATCGGCGTCGACCGGATCGAGCGCGGAAAGCCGCAGGATGCGCTGGGCGTAGAAGGCATAAGGATCGGCCTTGAGCCGATCGACCTGCGTCACCGAAATCTCGCGCGGCCGCTGCTCTTTGGCCGGCGAGGGCGCCGGGCGCGCGGCGGGGCGGTGCGCCGGCGGGCGATCGAGCGCATCGACCCAATGTTCCAGATCGCGCGCGCGCGCGAAATCTTGCCCCGCCATCGCCTCCAGCCGCAGCCAGAAGCGGGAGGCGAGCGTCGGCGAGCGGCTGTCGCGTCGCGCGCGCGTCAGCAATACCTCGGGCGCGCCGAGCCCCTGCCCGAAATCATGCGCCGCGATCCCGACGCGGCGCTCCAGCCCGGGCAGCCCGAGCGCGACGCGGATACGCGGCGCGAGCCAGGGATCGGGCGCGGGCGAGCCGGGCCAGACGCCCTCGTTGAGCCCGCCGAGGATCATCAGATCGGCGCTCTGCAACCGCGCCTCGATCAACCCGTAGATCGCCAGCCGGGCATGACCGCCCTGCGCCGGGCGCACCGCCGCCTCGTCCATCAATAGTCGCAGCAGCGGGGCGAGATCGTCGCGTGACACCTTGCGCGGGCCGGCGCCCGCCTCGGTCTCCAATTCGGCGAGCAGATCGGCGGCGGCGCGCCCGGCGGGGCCGCGCCACGCCTCGTCGCCGGCCAGCACGTTCGCCGCCTCGCGCAACGCGGCGACACGCTCGGCGAGCGAGCGATCATCCGCCGCCAGCGCCTCCACCGGCGCGAGCAAGGCGCGAATTTCGTGCCACCACGCGGCCGCACCGAGATGCGCGTCGATCCCCGCCAGCCCGGGCGCCGGACGCGGCCCGCGCAATGCCTTGTCGAGCCGCCGCACCCCCTCCAGCCACACGGCCCGCGCCTCGCCCACGCGGACCAGCGGATGTTTGAGCAGGGTCAGCAGCGGCAGCGGCGCGAAATCCTGCGCTGCAGCCTCGGCGATCGCGCCGAGCAAGGTGCCGGGCGGCAGGATCGCGAGCGGCCGGCCGGCGGTATCGTCGATCTCGATATTCCAGCGCTTGCAATGCGCCGCGACGCGCCGCGCCAGCCCGCGATCGGGGGTGACGAGCGCCGCGGTCCGCCCTTCACGCTCCAGCGCGCCGCGCAAGGCGAGCGCGATCGCCTGCGCCTCGCCCGCCGGCGTGGCGAATTCGGCCGCGCGCACGCCGGAAAGACGCCGGTCGGCGGCGGCAAGCCCGGTCCATTTGCCGGTGAACTCCGCCGGCGTCAGCGCATTGGCGATCGCGCGCGCGCGCGCCGGCGGCGCGTCATGCTCGCTGCCGTCGCGCCACGCGGCCACCTCGCCGCGGCCGGCGCCGATCCGTTCGAGCATCAGCTTGAGATGATATTGCGGATGCACCTCGATCGCGCGCCGCGGGTCGCCCTCGGGATGCGGTCCGAGCGCCGCCCATTCCTCATCGGGCATCGCGAGATCGACATTGGCGAACACCACCATGCCGTGCGGCAGCCCCGCGACGCGCCGCAGCAGCCGTGCGACGGCCGGCGCGGAGTCGGTGATGCCGGCGGCGCAGACGAACCCGCCCGGCGGCGCCTCGCACCAGCGCGCCGCGAGCCGGGTCAGCAGCCGCGCGCGTCGCTCGGCGAGATCGATCCGCCCGAGCCGCGCCAATTCCCCCGGCCAGCGATCGAGCACCACGCGGAACGAGGCGAGCGCGCGCTGCCAATGCTCCGACAGATCCGGCCCCAGATCGAGCTCGGCCAGCCGCGACGGCGGCACCTCCTCGACGATCAGCTGATCGAGCGTCCGCGCCAGCTCGCCCGCCAGCCGCACCGCCTCCGCCGCGTCGAGATCGGGGCGCTCGTCCTGCACCAGCCGCGAGAGGATCATCCTGCGCGCGAGCGGCGCGATCGCCGGGGGCACCGGCGCATCGTCATCGGCCGGATCGAGCGCGGCGCCGATCGCCTCGCCGAGATCGTCGGCGCCGATCGCCACCAATCGCGGCAGCACCAGTCCGCCGCCCGAGGCGCGCACGAACGCCTCGTTGACCGCGATCCGCGCACGATTGTTGGGCACCAGCACCAGCCCGCGCGCCAGCCCGAGCGGATCGCCGCCGAACCGCCGCATCAGCCCCGCGACCAAAGCATCGGCGAAGGCGCGGTGCGCCGGGATCGTGTAAAGGTTCAGCCCTCGCGCCTTTGCGTCGCGTTGGCCTTGACCCAGGGTCGATTCTGCCTCTGGCGTCATGCCAGAAGCCTCTTGTCCGGCGCCTGCCTCTCCACCGTTCGCCCTGAGCTTGTCGAAGGGCGTCCTGTCGCTCGTGAGGTGGGGCCGCCCTTCGACAGGCTCAGGGCGAACGGTGCTTCGTTTTCGCCCCGCGCCTCAGCCATCGGCCAATATGGCTTCGGTCCGCCCGATCGCGGCGGGGGTGCCGACGTCGAACCACAGCCCCTGATGCACCTGCCCGTAAGCGCGCCCGGCGGCGATCGCGCGATCCCAGAACAAATTGGTCGAGAACGGCCCTTCCGGCCAGTCCGCGATCAGCCGCGGATGCATGATCTGCACCCCGGTCCACACGAACGGCGCGACCCGTCCGCGCCCACGCCGCCCGATGATCCGCCCGTTCGGCGCGAGGCGGAAATCGCCCTGTCCGCGGTGATTGTGCGCGCGGGCATAGGGCACCATCAGCAGCAACGCGTCCATCGTCGCGTCGTCCCAGCGCGAGGCGAGCAGCTTGATCGCGTCGGTCGGGCCGTCGACCCACAGATTGTCGCTGTTGACATAGAGGAACGGCTCGTCGCCGATCAGCGCGCGCGCCTGGACCAGCGCGCCGCCGGTCTCCATCAGCCGCCCGCGCTCGTCGGAGATGACGATCTCGATCCCCGAGACGCGGTTGAGCAGATGCGCCTGCAATGCGTCGGCGAGATAATGGACATTGACCACCGCGCGCTCGACACCCGCCGCCTTCAACCGATCGAAGACATGATCGAGCAACGTCTTGCCCGCCACCTCGACCAGCGGCTTGGGCCGCGTCGCGGTCAGCGGGCGCATCCTTTTGCCGAGCCCGGCGGCCATGACCATCGCGGTCTTGGGCACCTTGCCGCCCGGTTCGGGCCGGATCATTCGCACTCGGGTCATTGGCCTGCCAGCATCATGGGGTCACCGCGCAGCTCGGGGGGGATATTGGCGTCGAACCATGCCGCCACCGGCCCGAGCACGGGATAGGAAAGATCGCGCTCCAGATAGCTCCAGACGCGCGGGCACATCGTCGGATAGCGCGGCTTGCCGTCGCGCTTCCACAAGCGGGTGAAGATGCCGATGATCTTGGCGTTCCGCTGCGCGCCGAGCACGTGATAGGCGTCGAGGAACGCTTCGCCCTCGCCAGTCGCCGCGCGATAGCGGGCGAGCATCGCCTCCTCGATCGCCGGCTCGACGTCGCGCCGCGCATCCTGCAACAACGACACGAGGTCGTAGGCGGGATGCCCGGCGAGCGCGTCCTGAAAGTCGAGCAGCCCGAGCCCGGCCGGGATCAGCATCAGATTTTCGGCGTGATAGTCGCGCAGCACCGTCACCGGCTTCTCGACCAGCGCGCGTTCGAGCACCGCGTCCCACGCCGCGCGATAGCCGGCGGCGTCCACCTCCAGCCCGACCGCGGGGCAATACCAGTCGACCAGCAGCCCCGCCTCGCGCTGCAGCTCGGTGCGATCATAGGGCCGCAACCCCAGCATCGCCTCATGCCCGCGCAACGCGACGAGCAGGTCGATCGCGCTGGCGTAGAGCGCCATCGTCGCATCAGGATCGGTCTCGATCGCTTCGCGCATCCGATCATCCCCGAAATCCTCGATCAGGACGAGGCCGTTGGCTTCGTCCGCCGCGAGGATCACCGGCGCGGCGAACCCGCGTTCGCTGAGCCAGCGTGCGATAGTGATGAACGGGCGCGGATCCTCATGCGGCGGCGGCGCGTCCATCAGCACCGCGCGACGCGCGCCGTGGGTGATGCGGAAATAACGGCGGAAGGAAGCATCGCCCGCCAGCGGCGCGATCTCGGCGCCGGCCCAGCCGTGTGCGGCAAGGAAAACGGCGGCGCCGGCGGGGGGAATCATGTCGGTCGCCATCGTTGCTCCCATGCCGCCGGCGCCGCCCAAGTCAAGCCGCGCGCGCCGTCCGGCAATATCTCCAGCCTGAGCCGCAGCGCATCGGGCCATGCCTGCGGCCCGGCGCGCTCGGCCCATTCGATCAGCAGCGCCGAATCGTAGCGCGCCTCGTCCAGCCCCAGTTCGTCCATCTCGCGCGGATCGTCGATGCGATAGAGATCGACGTGGAGCACCGGCACGCGCACCTCGGGGGGCGCGTAAGGCTGGACGATCGCGAAGCTCGGCGACGGCGCCTCGCCCTCCAGCCCGAGCGCGGCGAGCAGCCCGCGCGCGATGCTCGTCTTGCCCGCGCCGAGCGGCCCTTCGAGCGTGATCACGTCGCGGGGCGCGAGCACCGACGCCAGCGAGGCACCGATCGCCTCGGTCGCTTGCGGATCGGCGAGCCGGATCATCGCCGCGGCAGTTCCACCGTCACCAGCGTCCCCTCGCCCGGCTCGCTGACCAAAGCGATCGTCCCGCGATGCGCCTCGACGAATTGCTTGGCGAGCGGCAACCCGAGATCGAGCGCACGCGCGCCGCCGCTGGTGATGCCGGGCTGGGCGAAGCGATCGAAGGCGTGCGCCGCGGCTTGCGCATCCATCCCCTGCCCGTCGTCGGACACCACGATCCGCGCGCGCGCCGCATTGCCGTCGGCATGGAGCAGGACGCGCCCGCCGCTGCCCGTTTCCCCACCCACCGAAGCGAGCGCGTGGCGCAGCAGATGCTTGATCACCTCGCCGATGCGGCGCGGATCGCCGGTGACGCGGCCGACCGAGCGGTTGATCTCGACGACATAATCGATCCCCGCCTTCCTGGCCTGCGGCGCGAGCCGATCGGCCGCCGCGCGCGCGACCGCCGCGAGATCGACATCCTCCAGTTCGAGCGCGACGCCTTCGCCGTCCGCCTGGGTCAGATCGAGCACATCGTCGACCAGCACCCCGAGCCGCGCGACCGATTCGAGGATCGCCTCGACATAGGCGTCGGCCTGCTTGGTCAGCTTCCCGGCATAGCCGCCGTGGAGCATCTCGGCGAAGCCACTGATCGAGGTGAGCGGGGTGCGCAGCTCGTAGCTCATATTGGCGACGAACGCGGTCTTGACCCGATCGGTGTTTTCCAGCGCCTCGTTGCGCTCGCGCAGCGCCTGTTCGATCCGGCGGCTGTCGGTGATGTCGAGCATCGTGAACAGCGCATTGCCGTCGGGGAGCGGCACGACGCCGAACTCGAAATGCCGCCCGTCGGCCAGCTCGAACCGCCCGCCGCGCGTCTGGCGCTCCATCGTCGCGGCGCGGACCAGCTCGTTGATGATCTTGGCGCGCGCCGGGTGCGCCAGCTTCGACGCGACCTGTTCGGACACCACATCGACCCGCGGGTGGCTGCTGAGAAATTCCTCCTCCAGCTCCCACACCGCGCGGAAGCGGTTGTTCCACAACTGCAATTTGCCGTCGGCCGCGAACACGCCGAGCGCCTCGAACAGATTGTCGAAGGTCGCGGTGCGCACCCGCAGCAAGGTATCGCGCGCCGAGGCGAGCTGGACCTGCTCGGTGCGATCCTCGAAGATCAGCAGCAGCCCGCCGTCGGGCAGGGGCTGCGCCAGCACGCGCAAATGCGTGCTGTCGGGGAGCATCCAATTCTCCTCGAACGCGCTGACCGCCTCGGTGAACCAGTCGCGCCGCTCGGCCTTCCAGCTCGGGAAGTCGCGCACCTCCGGAACGCGGTTGGCCTCGCGCATCCGTTCGAGCACGCGATCGAACTCGGGCCGGTCGGCAAGCCATTCGTTGCGCATCGCGAACATCCGCCGGAACGGCTGGTTGCAGAATACGAGCGCGCGATCGCGCCCGAATTGAGCGACGCCCGCGGAAAGCCGGTCGAGCATCGTCCGCTGCGCCTCGGCGAAGCGCCGCTCGCGCGCATGCGCCTGTTCGAGATCCTCGATATCGATCGCATAGCCCGCGACGCCGCCGGTCGGCAGCGGGATATCGAACAATTTTAGCGAACGGCGTTCGCCGCCGATCGTCGCCGGGAGCAGCCGTTCGTGCGGCTTGCCCTGTTCGCGCGCCTCGACCGCGCCGGCAAGCGGGCCGCCGTGCCCCGAGCCTTCGACCAGTTCCACACCGCGCCCGACGACATCGGCGGCATTGGCACCCTCGACCGCGGCGACATAGGCCGAATTGACCATCGCCAGCTTGAGATCGGCGCCGCGATACCACATCGGCAGCGGCGCCGCTTCGATCAGCCCGGTCAGCGCCTCGAACGCACCGCGCATGTCGCCTTGCTGCGCGGAAAGCTGCTCGATCTCGCGCTGGCTGTCGGTCGCGTCGAACACCCAGATGATCACCGCGCCGATGCCGATCTCGTGCGGCGCGCGCTCGCCGCGCCACATCAAGGTGCGCGACGATCCCGGCACGGTGACCGCGCGGGTGAAGCCACGCGCGGCGCGATGCGCGGCGAGGATGTCGTTCTTCAATGCGCCGAGCACATCGGCGGGCAACACGCTCGCCAGTTCATCGATCCGCCCCGGCAATTCCTTGAGGCCGAGCCAGTCCGCCACGGTGCGGGTCAGCTCGATCCGCCCGTCGCCATAAGCCAGCACCGGTATCGCGGGCGCGGCGGCGAACAACGCCTCGAATCGGCGATTGGCACGCACCGCCGACCCGGCCGCCGCGGCCGCGCGCAGGCCGACGAACAGCGCGAAGGTCGCGCCGACCAGCAGCAGCGCGACGATCACCCCACCGATCAGCGCCGCGGCAGTCGAGATTACGATCATGCCGGCGGTGATAGGCAGAGTTCGGGCATGAAAAAAGGGGCCGCGCGCGGCGACCCCTCGTTTCGTGCTTTATTCTCGATCAGTAACGATAGTGATCGGGCTTGAACGGCCCTTCGACCTTCACGCCGATATAATCCGCCTGCTTCTGGCTGAGCTTGCTGAGCTTCACGCCCAGCTTCTCGAGGTGCAGCGCCGCGACCTTCTCGTCGAGGTGCTTGGGCAGGACATAGACCTTGTTGTCATATTCGCCGCTCTTGGTGAACAGCTCGATCTGCGCCAGCACCTGATTGGTAAAGCTCGACGACATGACGAACGACGGGTGGCCGGTGGCGCAGCCCAGGTTCACCAGGCGGCCCTTGGCGAGCACGATGATCTGCTTGCCGTCCGGGAACTTCACCAGATCGGTGCCCGGCTTCACCTCGGTCCACTCATAATTGCTCAGGGCGGCGATCTGGATCTCGCTGTCGAAGTGACCGATGTTGCAGACGATCGCCATCGGCTTCATCGCCTTCATGTGATCGGCGGTGATCACATCGGCATTGCCGGTCGCGGTGCAGAAGATGTCGGCGCGGGTCACCGCTTCCTCCATCGTCACCACCTCATAGCCTTCCATCGCCGCCTGCAGCGCGCAGATCGGGTCGATCTCGGTCACCAGCACGCGCGCGCCGCCGTTGCGCAGTGACGCCGCCGAGCCCTTGCCGACATCGCCGAACCCGGCGACGCAGGCGACCTTGCCGGCAAGCATCACGTCGGTCGCGCGACGGATCGCGTCGACCAGCGACTCCTTGCAGCCGTAGAGGTTGTCGAACTTCGACTTGGTGACCGAATCGTTCACGTTGATCGCCGGAAACGGCAGTTCGCCCTTCTTGGCGATCTCGTACAGGCGGTGGACGCCGGTGGTGGTCTCTTCCGACACGCCCTTGAGGTTCTTCACCGTCTCGGTGAGGTAACCCGGCTTCTTGGCGATGAACGCCTTGAGCGCGCGCTGGAATTCGACTTCCTCGGCATTCTCGGGCTCGCCGAACTTTTCGCCGCGCTCGAGCTTGGCGCCCCACAAAGCGAACATCGTGGCGTCGCCGCCGTCGTCGAGGATGATGTTGGCGGTGCGACCGGTGCCGTCATCCCAATCGAAGATCGAGCCGACATAATCCCAATAATCGGCGAGGCTCTCGCCCTTCACCGCGAACACCGGGATGCCGGCGGCGGCGATCGCGGCGGCGGCGTGGTCCTGCGTCGAGAAGATGTTGCAGGTCGCCCAGCGCACCTCGGCGCCCAGCGCGACGAGCGTTTCGATCAGCACCGCGGTCTGGATCGTCATGTGCAGCGAACCGGTGATCCGCGCGCCCTTGAGCGGCTGCGACGCACCGAATTCGGCGCGCAGCGACATCAGGCCGGGCATCTCGGTTTCGGCGATCTCGATCTCCTTGCGGCCGAAATCGGCGAGGTCGATGTCTTTGATGACATAATCATTGGTCGGGCGGTCGAGAACGGTAGCCACGGGAATCTCCGCAAAAGACTGGATGCCGGCCACATAGGCGCAGCCGGCGCCCAAAGCAAATATAAAGATATCTTTATATGGAAAAGCGAGGTGGGTCGAGCGCGACGCAGCGCCCTTCCCCGCGGGGCGATCCGCCCGCCGCGCCGGCAAGCAACATCGACACTTGCCGCCGCGGAAATGTAAATTTCTGTAACATACAACCGCTGATAACCATTGTTTTCGCAGAGTCGTCCAGTCCGAGGCGCGAGCGGTTCGCGTCCGGATTCAGGCTGTTCGATATGATGACCGTCATTCACCACGCCGCGCACGACCATAATATGTGGCTGGTCCTTCTCGCGACGCTCGTATGCGTCGGCGGCGCGTGGTGGGTGTTCCGGCTCTTCGCACGCGCGACGGTAACGACCGGGCTTCAGCGTAACGCGTGGCTCTTGCTGACGACGATCGCGGGCGGCGCAACGATGTGGTGCACGCACTTCATCGCGATGATCGGCTATCAATTCCACCTTCCGTTCAAGCTCAATCCGTTGCTCGCCGTTCTGGCGCTCGCGATCGCGATGGCAGGCGCCGGCGCGGGCGTCTGGGTGGCGGGTCGCCGGTCGCCCGTCGGCGCCTTTGCCGGCGGCGCGATCGTGGGCCTCACCATCGCGGCGATGCACTATACCGGCATGCTGGCCTATCATCTGTATGGGACCATCGTGTGGGATATGAATTATCTCATCGCCTCGGTCCTGCTCTCCGCCGCGTTCGCCGCTGCGGCGACGCGTATCGCGGTCGTCGGGACGATGCCGCACCAGCACACGATCGCGGGCGCGCTGTTCGCGCTCGCGATCATCGCGATGCATTTCACCGGCATGGTCGCGTTCCGGGTCGAACCGGCGTTCAACGGCATCCCGGCCCCGAACACGCAGGCGCTGGTGGTTCTGGCGCTGGGAATCGCCAGCGTCGGCCTCACCGTCGTCGCGACCGGCGGGGCGAGCTATATGATCGACGCGCGGACGCGGGCCGATACGTTCGAACGCATTCGCCATCTGGCCTTCAACGACAGCCTGACCGGCCTGCCCAATCGCGCGAGTTTCCACGAGCATCTTGGCCGCGAACTGTCCCGCGCGCATTGCGACGGCGCCGAACTGGCGATCGTCTGCATCGATCTGGATCGCTTCAAGGAACTCAACGACGTCAACGGTCATGCCGCCGGCGACACGGTGTTGCAGACGGTGGGCGAGCGCATGCAGTCACTGTTGTCGGAGGACAATTTCGTCGCGCGCCTGGGCGGCGATGAATTCGCCGCCGTCCACCGTCTGCGCGAAGAACAGAGCCTGTCGAGGTTTCTCGAGAATCTGTGGTTCGCGCTCACCGGGCCGGTGCAGCTCGACAGCCATTCCTATCTGCCGGGCGCCAGCATCGGCGTCGCGAACTATCCGCGCGATGCGGCGGCGGCAGAGGCGCTGCTGAACAACGCCGATCTGGCGCTCTATCGCGCCAAATCGGGCCGGATGGAAAAGATCTGTTTTTACGAAGCCGCGGTGGACGATGCGGTCCGCATCCGCCGCGCGCTCGCCAATGATCTGCGCGAGGCGATCGCGGGCGATCTCCTTGAGGTGCATTATCAGGTGCAGACCTCGATCATAACGGGAGAAACCAAGGGGTTCGAGGCGCTCCTTCGCTGGAATCATCCGACGCGCGGGGCGATTTCGCCGGCCGAGTTCGTGCCGCTGGCCGAACGGAAAGGGCTCATCCTGCAACTCGGCGAATGGGTCCTGCGCCGCGCCTGCACCGATGCCCGGTCGTGGAACAACGATTATTCGGTCGCGGTGAATTGCTCGCCGCTGCAATTCGCCCATGCCGATCTGCCGCGGCTCGTCATGTCGATCCTGGTGGAAACCGGCCTGCCGCCGCGCCGGCTCGAACTGGAACTGACCGAATCCGCGATCTTCGCCGATCGCGAGCGCGCCTTGCGCCAGCTTCACCAGATCAAGGCGCTCGGCGTCAGCATTGCGCTCGACGATTTCGGCACGGGCTATTCCTCGCTCGATGTTCTGCGCAGCTTCCCGTTCGATCGCATCAAGCTCGACGCATCATTCGTCCGCGAACTCGAGAAAAGCCCGCAGGCGGTCGCCATGGTCCGCGCGATCCTGGCGCTCGGAAAAAGCCTGGACATCCCCGTCCTCGCCGAAGGGGTCGAGACCAGAGGCCAGCTCATGCTGCTGCAGCAGCAGGGATGCGACGAAGCGCAGGGCTTTCTGCTCGGCCGCCCGGCGGGGCTGGCCGAGGTTCTGAAGCGCATGGCACATGGCATTTTTGCGTCGAGAGATGACAGCGCGGACACATCGCTCCGCAACAGCGACGCTGCTTAGTGCGCCGCGCCCAAATATATTGATTGGCACCCTTGCGTTGTGATCCACCCCGACGCAGGCCGGAGTCCAGTATCGGGCCGGTCGTAACTGGACCCCGGCCCCCGCCGGGGGTCTCGCCACATGTTCCCGATTTGGCGCACCACGCCCTATGCGTGCCCGCTCTCATTGGCCAGCAAACGCGGATCGATTCCCGCCTGGACGAAGCCGCCGTGCCAGCGCTCCTCGGCGGGGGTATCGAACAGGATCGCCTCGTCGCGCCAGTCGAGGTTGAGCCAGCCGTGCCGCGTCATCTCGCCGTCAAGCTGCCCTGGCCCCCAGCCGGCATAGCCGAGCGCGACCTGCCAACGCGTCGGGCCCTTGCCCTCGGCGATCGCGCGCAACGCGTCGAGCGTGCCCGACAGCGCCCAGCGTCCGGCGACGTCGATCGTGTCGACCCCGCTCCAGTCGCGACTGTGCAGCACGAAGCCGCGCCGCGTCTCGACTGGCCCGCCGCGCAGCACCGGCACGTCGGGCGCGACGCCGGGGTCGATATCGACCTGGCGCAGCACGTCGTGCAGCGTCATGCCGTCGAAGGTCGCGCCGATATCGATCCCCATCGCGCCCTCCGCGTCATGCGCGCAGACGGCGATCATTGCCTGATCGAAACGCGGATCACCGATCCCTGGCATCGCGAGCAGGAACTGGCCGGCGAGAAAACGGGCGGACTCCATTCGAACAAGCATAGCGACCGGGCGTCGCCGAAGCCACGCTTGAAAATCATGCGCGCGCTTGCGACCTAGCCCGCGGCCCGATTCTGCGGCCGCAGGAGATTCCACGATGACGATCAGCGTCGGCGACAAGCTGCCCAACACCACCTTCGTCAAAGCGACCGACAACGGCCCCGAAGCGACCGACAGCGACGCCTTCTTCAAGGGCCGCCGCGTCGCGCTGTTCGCGGTGCCCGGCGCTTTCACCCCGACCTGCTCGGCCAAGCACCTCCCCGGCTTCATCGAGAAGCAGGACGAGCTGAAGAGCAAGGGCATCGACGAAGTGGCCTGCACCTCGGTCAACGATCCGTTCGTGATGGGCGCCTGGTCCAAGTCGAGCGGCGCCGAGGGGATCACGATGCTGGCGGACGGCAACGGCGAGTTCGCCGAAGCGATCGGGCTGACGATGGACGGTTCGAAATTCGGGCTCGGCAAGCGCAGCCAGCGTTATTCGATGGTCGTCAACGACGGCGTGGTCGAGCAGCTCAACGTCGAAGCGCCGGGCGAGTTCAAGGTCAGCACCGCCGAGCATATGCTGGGCAACCTCTGACCCATTCGATGCGTTGGTCATGGCGGTAATCGTAACGGAGTAACCGTCATGACCGACACAGCGCTGAACGCGCTTCCCGATGTGGAAGAACAACAGAGCATCGCCGATCGCGCGCGTTATGCCGCAGCGGTGACGATGGAGGCGGCCCGCGTGCACCCTTACGCCACCGCAGGGATCGCGGTCGCCGCCGCCGCCGCGATCGGGGGCGCCGCCTATGCCGCCAGCAGGCGGACGAGCGACGGCGCGGCCCACACTTAAGGGCAATTCTCCTCCACGCCCTGTCACTCCGGTCTTGAGCCGGGGTGACGAGGGGAATATGCGGCAGCATTGCCGCTCGATGTATCCGAAAGGCTCCCGGTCGTTCGAAAGGCGAAACCGCGCCGCCATTGTCTTGCCAGCGTCATTCAGGCAATTTAATCGCTTAGGATGACCGCAGCAGAAATCGTCGCCGAACTGGATCGGCTCTACACCGCCTCCGTCGCCCGCCTGCAGGAGGCACTGACCCGCTATCTCGCCAACGGCACCCCGCCGCCGCCGGAATCGCGCTTCGACGGGTCGTTCGCCTATCCCGAAATCCATCTGCGTTATCGCGGGCAGGACGAACGCCCGACGCCGCTGCGCTCGTTCGGGCGGCTGGTGACCCCCGGCGAATATCGTATCAGCGTCACCAAGCCGGCGATCTTCGCCGAATATCTCACCGAACAGCTCACTTTGCTGCTCGAAGATTATGACGTCGAGGTGCAGGCGGTCGCCGGGCGGACCGAAATCCCCTTCCCTTATGTGCTCGATCCCGGCCATGCGCTGCGGCTCGACGAAGTCTCCGCATCCGAGCTGGCGCGCTTCTTCCCCGCGACCGAGCTCGCCAATATCGGCGACGAAATCGCCGACGGGCTGTCGGGCGGCCCCGATGCGAGCCGCCCGCTCGCGCTGTTCGACGCGTTGCGCACCGATTTCAGCCTCGCGCGCCTCCGGCATTACACGGGCACCCCGCCCGAGCATGTCCAGCGCTATGTGCTGTTCACCAATTATCACCGCTATGTCGACGAATTCGTCCGCTGGGCGGCGACCCAGGTTGACGGCAAGACGCGCTTTACCGCGCTGTCCGGCCCGGGCGGGGTGATGTTCGAGCCGGGCGACGATCCGAGCAAGCTCGACGATAGCGCGTGGCGCCGGCTGCAGATGCCCGCCTATCACCTGATCGCGCCCGATCGCAGCGGGATCACCCTGGTCAACATCGGGGTCGGCCCGTCGAACGCCAAGACGATCACCGATCACCTCGCGGTGCTGCGCCCCGATGCGTGGCTGATGATCGGCCACTGCGGGGGGCTGCGCCCGTCGCAGCGGATCGGCGATTATGTACTGGCGCACGCCTATCTCCGCGACGATCACGTGCTCGACGACATGCTCCCGCCCGAGATTCCGGTGCCGGCGATCGCCGAGGTCCAGCTCGCGCTCGCCCGCGCGGCCGAAACCGTCTCGGGTCAGTCGGGCGAGGAATTGAAGCGGCGGCTGCGCACCGGGACGATCGTCACCACCGACGATCGCAACTGGGAATTGCGCTACAGCCGCTCGGCGCTGCGTTTCTCGCTGTCGCGCGCGGTGGGGATCGATATGGAATCGGCGACGATCGCGGCGCAGGGCTATCGCTTCCGCGTCCCCTACGGCACCTTGTTGTGCGTCTCGGACAAGCCGCTCCACGGCGAGCTCAAGCTGCCCGGGCAAGCCAATCGCTTCTACGAGCGCGCGATCAGCGAGCATATGCGGATCGGCATCGAGACCTGCGAGGAGCTGCGTCGCGAGGGCGCCCGGCTGCACAGCCGCAAGCTGAGGGCGTTCAACGAACCGCCTTTCCGTTGACGCAACGACTGGCATGAGCGAGCGTTAGTCTGTCTGTACCGCAACAGGGAGACCAACGCATGGCCGATACGCCAGACACCCCCCAGCCGACCAAGGCCGCCGCACCGCGCCGCCGTGCGCCGCGCAAGACCGCCGCCGCCAAGCCGGCCGGCACGAAGGGAACGTCGAAAGCGCCGGCCAAGGCGCCGGCTGCCGCGTCCAAGCCGAAGCGGACCCGCGCCGCCTCGACGAACGCGGCCGCCCCGACGACCCGCGCCGCCAAACCGGCGGCGAAGCAGCGTGCCGCGGGGCGCAAGGCCGCGCCGGCCACCCCTCGCGCCGCCGCCAAGCCGACCACCGCCGAAACGGTCGCCGCCTCCGCGCGCTCGACCCTGGCCAAGGCGACCGACGGGGTTTCCAAGGCGCGCGAGAAGCTCGCCGGCAAGAAATGGGGCTCCGCGGCGATCGCCGGCGGGCTCGCCGCTGTCGGCGCGGCCGCAACCGCGGCGCTGCTGTCGCTGCGCGGCTCGACGCCGAAAGCGGGGGAAGCGACGGATAGCGCGTCGTCCCCGGAGACGACGGACAAACCGGCGGACTGATAACGCGTCATTCCCGCGCAGGCGGGAATGACGACGGTACGAGGTCAGCCCGCGAGGAAATCCGCGATCGCCTGCCCCAGCGCCGGCTTGGTCACCGCGCTCATATGGTTGCCGGGGATTTCGACGTAACGCGCGTCGGGCAGCGCATCGGCGAGCGCGGCGGCCGAGCCGTTGTCGTCATCGTCGACGCCGTTGACGCACAGCGCCGGCCAGCCGAACCGCTCGACCGTCTCGAGCGGGGTGCTGACGAAGGTGTCGATGATGCCCAGCAACGCCACCGGATCGCCGCCGGTGGTCTTGAGGAACGCCTCGGCGAACCACGCCTCGCTCCCCCGCGGGTGCTGGCCGAGATTGGTCAGGACATGGCGAAAATGGCCCGCGCGGCGCTCGGCCGAGACCAGCCCGTCGAGACCCATCCCGGCAAAGACCACCCGTCGCGGGTTGGCCCCGGTCGCGAGCATCCGCGACGTGGTGCGCGCGCCGAGCGAATAGCCGCCGAGATCATAATCGCCGAGCCCGAGATGCGCGATCAGTGCGTGCCCATCCTGCGTCAGCGCGTCGGGTGGATAGGCGGCCGGGTCGTGCGGCCGCGCGCTGTCGCCGTGCGCGCGCAGATCCGGCATGATCACGCGAAAGCCGCGCGCGGCGATTGCGGCGGCGTGTCCGTAGCGGATCCAATTGGTGTAAGCGTCTGAGAAATAACCGTGGATCAGGACGACCGGGCGCCCCTCCCCCATCTCCCGCCACGCCAGCCGCGTGCCGTCGAAACTCTCGAAATAGTGCACTTCACTTTGGGACATCGCTGCCTGCTTCTCGCCACCGCTCGACCAGCGGCTGATATTCCGCGCACCGCGTTCCCGGCAAGTCGCGTGTGTCGAGCCAGGCGTCGTGGCGATGCTCGACCCCGAAATGCGCGGTCGGGCGGAAGCGCGAAGGATCGTCGAAACTGCCGACCGTCAGGTCGAGCTTGTCCGACCCCGCGACATATTCGAACGTCAGCGGCGTGCCGCATGCCGAGCAGAAACCGCGCCGCGCGATCGGCGAAGAGGCATAACGATCGGGCTCGCGCTCCCAATGCACATCGGCGCGCTTCACGTTCTTGAACGCGATCGACACCCCGCCGGTGGCGCGCTGGCACATCCGGCAATGGCACAGATAGGCGTCATCGCTGTCGACCTCCGCCGCATAGCGCACCCGCCCGCATTGGCAGCCGCCGGTCATCCGCGTCATTGCACCGTCTCCTGTCTCAGACGGATATTTGTCGCGCCTCGCACCGCCCGTTGCAACTTTTCGCGCAGCAATTCGCTTCCATTATATAAGCAAGCTTATTATATGGCAGCCTATGACAGAGACGTTCGGTTTCCTGCTCAGCGACACGTCGCGACTGATGCGCCGTCGCTTCGACGAGCGCGCGCGCTCGCTCGGCGCGACGCGTGCGCAGTGGAAGGCGCTGTTCGGCCTCAGCCGGCACGAAGGGATCAATCAGGGCGGGCTCGCCGATATCCTGGAGGTGGAGCCGATCACCTTGTGCCGGATGGTCGACCGCCTCGAAGAAGCCGGGCTGGTCGAGCGCCGCCGCGATCCCAAGGATCGCCGCGCCTGGCGGCTCTACCTCAGCGACAAGGCCCGCCCGATCCTCGAGGAGCTACGCGAGACCGGGGCCGAACTCGCCGCGCAGGCGCTGCGCGGTATCCCTCAAGAGAAGATTGACGAGCTTTCCGACGTGCTGAATGCCATTCGCCAGAACCTCGCCGAGCTGCCGCAACACAAGGACGCCGCTCATGGCTGATGCCGATCCCAAGCGCGCAACGGCCGCCGGCCCTGCCCTCACCGTGCCGACCGAGGCCGCGCCGCTGCGCAAGGAGCGCCGGCTGCTGCGCTCGCTGCTCATGTTCGGCGTGCCGATCCTAATCGCCGCGATCGCCGGCTATGTCTATCTCACCTCGGGCCGCTACATCTCGACCGACAATGCCTATGTCCAGCAGGACATGATCTCGGTCAGCCCCGACGTCTCGGGGCGGATCGTTTCGGTCGAGGTGCGCGAGAACCAGCGGGTCAAGGCCGGCGACGTGCTGTTCCGCATCGACCCCGAGCCGTATCGCATCGCGCTGGCGCAGGCCGACGCCGATCTCGCCACCGCGCGGGTGCAGGTCTCCACGATGGCCACCGACACCGGCAGCGCCGCCGCCGATATCCAGAACGCCAGGGCCGAGCAGACGCTGGCGCAGGCAACCTACGCGCGTCAGGCCGCGCTGATGAAGCAGGGCTTCACCACCCGCGCCGCGTTCGACGCCGCGACGCAGGGGGTCGCTGCCGCCAATGCCAAGCTCGCGACCGCGCAGGCCGCAGCGGCGCGCGCGCGTCAGCAGCTCGGCTCGGGCGGCGGCACCGGCCAGCCCGCGGCGATCCAGGTCGCGCTCGCCAAGCGCGCGAAGGCCGCTTACGATCTGGAACGCAGCGTGGTGCGCGCACCGAAGGACGGCATCGTCAGCCAGACCGGGCGATTGCAGGTCGGCAACATCACCCCCTCGGGGGTTCCGGCGCTCAGCCTGGTGGTCAGCCAGCAGGCGTGGGTCGAGGCCAATTTCAAGGAAACCGATCTCAATCACATGCGCGTCGGCCAGCCCGCCGAATTGACCTTCGACGCCTATCCCGGGCTCAAGGTGCGCGGCCACGTCCAGTCGATCGGTGCGGGCACCGGGAGCGAGTTTTCGGTGCTTCCGGCGCAGAATGCCAATGGCAATTGGGTCAAGGTGACACAGCGCGTGCCGGTGCGTGTCGCGATCGAGGGCAACCCGCCGCGCGCGATGATCGCCGGGCTTTCGACCGACGTGACGATCGACACGAAGGGCGACACCAAGGGCGACGCGAAAGCCAGATAATGGCTTCGCGCGCCGCCCCAGCCTCCGCCGCCGCGCCCGCTGTTCCGCAGCCGGGCCAGCCGCTGCTGCCCGTCAAACATCGCGGTATCCTGACGATCGGGGTCATGGGCGCGATGATCATGCAGATCCTCGACACCACGATCGCCAATGTCGCGCTGCCGCACATGCAGACCAGCCTCGGCGCGACCGCGGATACGATCACCTGGGTGCTGACCAGCTATATCGTTGCCACCGCGATCGCGCTGCCGGCGACCGGCTGGCTTTCCGATCGGATCGGCAGCCGCAACCTGTTCCTGATCGCGGTCGGCGGGTTCATCCTCGCCTCGATGGCATGCGGCACCGCCGTCAGCCTTGAGGAAATGGTGATATTCCGCGTCTTCCAGGGGATTTTCGCGGCGTTCATCAACCCGCTGTCGCAAACCTCGATGCTCGATATCAACCCGCCCGAACGCTCCGCCCAGGCGATGAGCGTGTGGGGCATGGGGGTGATGGTCGGCCCGATCATGGGGCCAGTGATCGGCGGGTGGCTTACCGAAAGCTATAACTGGCGCTGGGTGTTCTACGTCAACGTCCCGGTCGGCGCGCTGACCTTTGCGATCCTGTGGTTCCTGCTCCCGTCACGGCCAAGGGCGAAACGCTCGTTCGACGGCTTCGGCTTCCTGCTGATCGGGGTCGCGGTCGCGTCCTTCCAGCTGATGCTCGATCGCGGGCAAAACAAGGATTGGTTCGCGAGCTGGGAGATCGTGATCGAGGGGCTGATCGCCTTCGCCTTCGCCTGGATGGCGATCGTCCACCTCGCCACCGCGAAGAAACCGCTGTTCGATCGCCATCTGTTCGGCAACCGCAACCTCGTCAGCGGCATGTTCTTCATGGTCGTGATCGGCATCTCGACAATGGCGCCGATGGCGCTGCTGCCGCCGATGCTCCAGCAATTGTTCGGCTATCCGGTGATCGACACCGGGCTGATGATGGCGCCGCGCGGCGTGGGCGTGCTGATCACGATGTGGCTCGCCGGGTGGCTGATGGTCCGCGTCGACACGCGGCCAGTGATCATGATCGGGCTGGTGATCTTCGCGGTCTCGCTGCGCTGGATGGCGGCCTATAGCCTGCAGATGGATTATT
The DNA here is from genome assembly GCF_026130605.1 of Sphingomonas lycopersici. Classification (GTDB taxonomy): domain Bacteria; phylum Pseudomonadota; class Alphaproteobacteria; order Sphingomonadales; family Sphingomonadaceae; genus Sphingomonas; species Sphingomonas lycopersici. The sequence continues at coordinate 274,153 of NZ_JANFAU010000002.1, forward strand.
GGCCGGTGATCACCGCCGGCTTCGTTCAGGGGCTGGGCATGGGGCTGGTGTTCATGCCGATGAACGCCCTAGCTTTCGCAACGCTCGACGGCCGCTACCGCACCGACGGTGCGAGCCTGCTCAACCTGACGCGCTCGATCGGCCAGTCGGCGGGGATCTCGATGGTCACGGTGCTGCTGGCGCGCAATATCCAGGTCAGCCACGCCGATCTGGCGCAGCATGTCACGCAGGATCGCGTACCCGCGATCAACCTGAGCTCGATCGATCAGCTCGGCATGTATGCCGACAGCGTGTTTTCCTATGCCGATGCGATGGTCAACCAGCAGGCGGCGATGATCGCCTATATCGACGATTTCTACATGATGAGCTGGATCGCGCTCGCCGCGGTGCCGCTAGTGCTTGTGCTCAAGAAGCCGAAGGGCAAGGTCGAGGTGGTGCATTCGGAGTGAGGCGCACGCGCGCTCTCTCCCGTTCGCCCTGAGCTCGTCGAACGGCTGTCCTTCCTCATCGGAAGAAAGTACAGGGCTTCGACAGGCTCAGCCCGAACGGGGCTGGATCCGCGCTCGTTTCCCTATCGCGAGAGCGCCGCGAAAAACCCTTCGAGATCCGGCCCCTCGGGCCATTGCGGCACGTCATCGTCGAGCACGATCCACGGCTGCTTGCTCCGCACCCAGATATGCGCGCGCGGCTCGAGCGATCGATTCTCGTCGAGCGTCCCCGCGCGGATGATCGCAAGATCGGGGCGCAGGCTGCTGACGTTCCACAATCGCGCGTGGCAGGTGCCGCAGGCATATTGATGCGATTGCCGGCCGCTCGGGGTGGCGAGCGTATAATCGATCACCGGCCCGGCGGCGGTGATCGCCCCCGCCGGCACCACCGCCTGCTCGCTGAACGCGCTGCCTGTCCACCGCTGGCAATCGGTGCAATGGCAGCAATAGACGGCCGTCACCGCGTCGAGCGCCACCTCGTAGCGACACGCGCCGCAGCGACAACCGCCGGAGACGGTCATGCCGCTTTCTTCAGATGCCGTCGGCCGAGCAATTCGGCGATCTGCACCGCGTTGAGCGCGGCGCCCTTGCGCAGATTGTCGCTGACGCACCACAAGGAAAGCCCGTTATCCACCGTCGAATCCTCCCGCACGCGGCTGATGAAGGTGGCGTAATCGCCGACGCATTCGATCGGGGTGACGTATCCCCCGTCCTCGCGCTTGTCGACCAGCATCACCCCCGGCGCCTCGCGCAGGATGCGCTGCGCCTGCGCGGCGGAGATTTCCTCCTCGAATTCGATGTTGATCGCCTCGGAATGGCCGACGAACACCGGGACGCGCACGCAGGTCGCGGTCACCTTGATCTTGGGATCGAGGATTTTCTTGGTCTCGACCACCATCTTCCATTCTTCCTTGGTCGAGCCGTCGTCGAGGAAGCTGTCGATATGCGGGATGACGTTGAACGCGATCTGCTTGGTGAATTTCTTCGGCTCGGCCGGGTCGCCGACGAAGATGTTGCGGCTCTGCTCGAACAGCTCGTCCATCCCGACCTTGCCCGCGCCCGAGACCGATTGATAGGTCGCGACCACCACGCGCTTGATCGTCGCCGCGTCGTGCAGCGGCTTCAATGCGACGACCATCTGCGCGGTCGAGCAATTCGGGTTGGCGATGATATTCTTCTTCTTATAGCCGTCGATCGCCTCGGGGTTCACCTCCGGGACGATCAGCGGCACGTCCGGGTCCATGCGGTAGAGCGACGAATTGTCGATCACCGTGCAGCCCGCGGCGGCGAATTTGGGGGCATAGACCTTGGTCGCCTCGCTGCCGATCGCGAACAGCGCGATATCCCAGCCGGTCGGATCGAAATGCTCGATATTCTTGACCGTGAGCATCTTGCCGGTCTCGCCATATTCGATCTGGTCGCCGGTCGACCGCGAGCTTGCGACCAGCGCGATCTCGTCCGCAGGGAATTCGCGCTCGGCGAGGATGTTGACCATCTCGCGACCGACATTGCCCGTCGCGCCCGCGACCACCACCCGATAACCCATGTGTGAACTCCTGCTGTCGGCGCGGCCCGTACCGTCATTGCGGCGCGGGCAGCAACATCATTCTAATCGTGCGTCCGCGCCTGCCAGGTCGCATGGGTAATGCCATGCACCTCCGACAGATGTTCGACGATCGCGTCGAGCTCATGCGACGGAACATTGGTGCTGACGAGGGTCGCGACGATCTCGACGCGCTCCTCGCCGCGCTCCACCACGTCGAGCTCGGCCACCGGCAAAGATTGGGCTTCGAGATGATCGGTCAAGAGGTCGCCGAGCGGCCCGGCCCGATCGGTCGCGCCGGTGATCGTCACCGAATAGGTCGCTTCGAGGCTGCGGCCTTCGAGCGGGATGCGGTTGATCGCGTCGACCACCGGACGGAGCAAGGTATTGGCGACGATCACCAGCCCGGCAAGCAAGGTGGCCTCGGCCAGCATGTCGCTCCCCGCGATCGCGCCGACCGCCGCCGAGCACCACAGGGTCGCCGCGGTGTTGAGCCCGCGGACGTTCATCCCCTCCTTCATGATCACGCCGGCGCCGAGGAAGCCGATCCCCGACACGACATAAGCGATCACCCGGATCGACTCGACGTCGCCGCCGAGCCGCTGCCCGAGATCGGTGAACGCCGCCGCGCCAATCGCCACCAAGGCGTTGGTGCGCAGCCCCGCGGTGCGCTGGCGATATTGCCGCTCCGCCCCGATCAGCGTGCCGAGCACGAACGCCGCGACATAGCTGACGATCGTGTCGAGGAACGGCATCAGGTGGAAGGTGGTGAGGAAGCGCATCGCCCGTGCTTACTTCGCCGGGATGTTCTTTACGTGACGGTCGAGGAAATCGAGCATCGTCGTCCAGGGATGCACGTCGCGCACCGCGCCGTGGGTCTTGCCGGGATAGAGCATCATTTCGAACTTGATGTCCGCCGCCTGCAACCGCGCGGCGATCGACGTGGTGTTGTCGAGGAAGACATTGTCGTCGGCCATGCCGTGCATGAGGAGCAATGGATCGCGAATCTTGGTCGCATCGGGGAGCGCGCTCGACGCGGTATAGGCCGCGGCATCGCGGGTCGGATCGCCCATATAGCGCTCGGTATAATGGGTATCGTAGAGCGACCAGTCGGTGACCGGCGCGCCCGAGACGCCCGCGGCATAGACGCCGGGGTTCTTCTCCAGCATCTTGAGCGTCATATAGCCGCCGTACGACCAGCCATAGGTGGCGATTTTCGTGCCGTCGACGAACGGCAGCGACTTGAGATAGCGCGCGCCGGCGAGCTGATCCTCGACCTCGACGCTGCCCATCGCATGCCAGATCGCATCCTCGAACGCCTTGCCGCGATTGGCCGAGCCGCGATTGTCGATCTGGAAGAAGATCCACCCCTGCTGCACCAGATATTGCACCAGCGGATTGCTCCAGCCGCGGGTCACCTGCTGGCTGTGCGGGCCGCCGTAATGCTGGAAGAAGACGGGATATTTCTTGCCCGGTTCGAGCGGCGGGGTGATCATCTCCCACTGCAGCACCGTGCCGTCCGCGGCCTTCACCGTGCCGAATTCGGTCGGGCGGTGCGCGGCGCGATACGGGGCATAGGGATGCGCGCCAGTCACCGCATTTTCGTTGATCCACGACAGACGCTTGCCCTCGGCATCGGCGAGATAGGTCTGCGGCGGCTGATCGGGGTTCGATCGCGTGATGATGAAGCGCGACGCGCGCGTATCGGCGCTCGCGCTGTTCCACCAGCCCGCCTCGGTCAGCCGCGTGATCGCATGCGTCTTGGGATCGAGGGCGTAGAGATGCTGTTCGAGCACCCCGTCGCGATTGCCGGTGAAGAAGATCCGGCCCGAGGCGTCATCGACCCCGATCAGCCCGGTCACCACCCAGTCGCCCCTGGTCAGCTGGGTCCATTTGCCAGCTTTCCAGCGATAGAGATGCCCGAAGCCGTCGCGTTCGGAGCGCCAGATCAGGCCGCCATCGGGCATCACGCGATAGGCGTTGGAGAGGTTGATCCAGCTCTTCGCCCCGGCCTTTTCGGTGAACATCACCGTCGCTTTGCCGGTGGCGGCATCGACGCGCAGCATGTCGAGCGTGCGCTGGTCGCGGCTCTCGCGCTGGACGAGCAACGCCGAACCGTCCGGCAGCCAATCGACGCGCGCGAGGTAGAAGTCGCTGTCGGTGCCGAGATCGGCCTTCACCCGGCCCGAACCGTCGGCGCGGATCACCCACAATTCGACCAAGGCATTGGGGGTGCCCGCGGCGGGGTAGCGCTGCTGGTAGATATTGGTGCCCGACGCGCCGATCGCTGCGCGGGTGAAGATCTTGACCGGCGCCTCGTCGAACCGCTCGACCGCGATCCGGCTCTCGTCGGGCGACCACCAGTAACCGGTGCGGCGATCCATTTCCTCCTGCGCGACGAACTCCGCCTCGCCGAAATGGATCGTACCCCTTCCCTCCTTGGTCAGCGCTTGCGCCGCGCCCTCGCCCGCGAGCGGCTGGACCCACAGATTCTGGTCGCGCACGAAGCTGACGAACCCGCCGCGCGGCGAGATCGCCGGGTTGAGCGCGCCCTTGGTCCCCGCGATCCGCCGCGCATCGCCGTCGAGCCCGGCGAGGAACAATTCGCCGTCGATCGGCACGAGCAACGAGCGGCCGTCGGGCGCCCAGTCGTAATCGAGGATGCCGGTCTTGCCGGTCTTGGTGCGATCGCGCTCGCGCTGCATCTTCTCCGCCTCGGAAAGCGCCGCGCCGCTGCCGACCTTGCGCGAATCCACCAGCATCCGCTCGGCGCCGGTGCGCGTATCGGTCGCCCACAGATCGTAGCGGGTGCGCTCGTCGGTGCGGTTGCGCACCGAGGTCAGCAACGTGCCGTCGGGCGAGAGGCGCAACGATTGCGGCTGCGGGCCGGCGAGATCGGGGCTGGCGAAGATACGCTCGAGCGTCAGCCGCTGCGGCTGGGGCACGGGATCAGCCACGGCGGGCATCGGTGCCAGCAAGATCAAAGGGGCAAGTGCAGGCAACCATGCGCGCATATCTTTCTCCGTCAGGCGCAAGGGCAAAGCGCGGTGCGACGGAAAAGACAAGGCCCCCCGTCACGCCGGCTTGACCCGGCCTCCAGAGCCAAGGGCGGCACCGCTTGAGACTCTGGATGCCGGGTCAAGCCAGGCATGACGACAAGAGGAAAGCCAACGAAAAGAGGCGCCGGCGATGTCCCGCCGGCGCCTCCGATGCTTTTCAGCTCGTAGCGGCGATTATTCGGCCGCTTCCGCCGTCGGACGGTTGTCGCGACGCTCGGCGATACGCGCCGACTTGCCGGTGCGGCCACGCAGATAATAGAGCTTGGCACGACGCACCGCGCCCTTGCGCACCACGTCGATCGAATCGATGTTCGGCGAATAAAGCGGGAACACGCGCTCGACGCCCTCGCCGAACGAAATCTTGCGCACGGTGAAGCTCGAGCCCATGCCCTTGTTCGAACGCGCGATGCACACGCCTTCGTAATTCTGGACGCGGGTACGCTCGCCCTCGACCACCTTCACGCCGACCTTCAGCGTATCGCCGGGGCGGAAATCGGGGATCGCGCGGCGCGCGGTCAGCTTTTCGATCTGCTCGGCTTCGAGCTGCTGGATCAGGTTCATCTTACGACCTCTTCAATCCTCGCCGCGCGCCAGAGGGCGACCGACCCGAGCACCGGAATGGCGCTCCCACAGGTCCGGCCGCCTTAGCCGTGTATCATCCTCCGCCCGTTGTTTCCGCCAGGCGGCGATCTTCGCATGATCCCCCGATCGCAGCACTTCGGGGATCGTGCGCCCTTCCCATTCATAAGGTCGGGTATAATGCGGATATTCGAGGAGGCCGCTTTCGAAGCTTTCCTCGTCCCCGCTGGAAGCCGCGCCCATTACGCCGGGAAGCAGCCGAACGCAAGCGTCGAGCAGCACCAGCGCGCCCATCTCGCCCCCCGACAGCACATAATCGCCGATCGCGACCTCCTCGATCGCGCGCGCCTCGAACAACCGCTCGTCAAACCCCTCGAACCGGCCGCACAGAATGACCGCGCCGGGGCCAGCCGCAAGCGAGCGGACGCGCGCCTGGGTGAGCGGCGCGCCACGCGGGGTCATCGCCAGTACCGGGCGATCGTCGGCGACATGATCGATCGCGCGCGCCACGACATCGGCGCGCAACACCATCCCCGCGCCCCCGCCGGCCGGAGTATCGTCGACCGAGCGATGCTTGTCGGTCGCGAAATCGCGGATGTTGACCGCATCGAGCGACCACCGCCCCTCGCCCAGCGCGCGCCCGGCGAGCGACAGGCCGAGCGGGCCGGGGAACATCTCCGGATAGAGCGTCAGGACGGTTGCGGCGAAGGTCATCGGGTCCAGTTCTCGACGCGCAGGCCGGGGATATCGGCGAAATCGCGCTCGTTGTTCGTTACCAGGGTCAGATCGAGCGAAATCGCGTGCGCTGCGATCAGCCGATCAAGGTTACCGCGACGGAAAGGCAAGGACGCATAGGTTCGCGCAGCGGATTGATCGAACGGGACGGGCGGGATGATCGTAAACAGCGCGTCGGCAACCGAAAGCATATCGCGCCGATCCGCTCCGATCATCACCTCCGCCTGGACGATCGTGGACGTAACCAAGGTACCGCGAACCGCGGCTTCGATCCTCCGACGAACGATCTCCCCGCCCCGTCCTTCCAGCAAGTAGATGCAGATATTGGTGTCGAGCAGGAAGCGCGGATTAATCGGCATCCGGGAACGAACTCCAATCGCGCTCGGATTCGTCGAACGGCATCCGTTCTATCCCCGGACACGCCCCCCAAATGCCGGTCAAATCGATCTTTTCCGACTCGCTCGGCACGGGCTCGAATTCGAATTTGCCGCGTTCCTCGCGCACCAACATCTCGGTGCCTTCGGTAATGCCGAGCGCTTTCGGTAAGCGCAGTGCCACCGAATTGCCCGACTTGAACACCTTGGCGCGATATTCCTTCGCCACGATCGCCTCCGTATATACGCAATGTATATACTATTCGACGAACGCGCTGTCCACCGTCAGCCGGCCGTCGCCCCATTCGGGCACGGCGTCGGCGCGCATCGGCACCATGAAGCGCTTGCCATTGTCGCGCTCGATCTCGATCACGTCGCCGGCGCCGAAATTCTCCACCGCCACGACGCGCCCGAGCGCCTCGCCCTCGGTCGAGACCGCGGCAAGGCCGATCAGGTCGCAATGATAATATTCGCCCTCGCCGAGCGCAGGCAGCGCCGAGCGCGGCACGGAGAGCTCCGTCCCGCGCAGCGCCTCGGCGCGATTGCGGTCGCCCACCTCGGCGAAGCGCGCGATTGCACCGTTCGGCCCGTCACGCAGCGCCTTGAGCGTCAGCGCGCCGCGATTGAACGACCGGTGGACGCCGAGATCGTCGGCGAACACCTTGAGCCGCACCTCCCCCGTCACACCGTGCGCGCCGATGATCACGGCGAGCACGACGTCGGGATCGGCGGATGTCGCGTTCATCCGCGCCGAACTTACTGCTCGGACGTCGCCTCGGCGACCTGCTCGGCCTCGGCAGTCGGCTCTTCGGTCGCCGCTTCGACTTCAGCCGCAACGACTTCCACCGCCTCGGCTTCGTTCGCCGCTTCCTCAGCCGCCTTCAGCTTCTCGGCCCGCTCCTCGGCGCGCTCCTTGGCCTTCTCGCCCGGCTCGGCCTTCTTCGGGTTGTTGCGCGCGGCGCGCTCACGCACGCCGGCAGCGTCGAGGAAACGCGCGACGCGATCGGTCGGCTGCGCGCCAACGCCCAGCCAATGCTTGGCGCGATCGGTGTCGAGCACGACGCGCTTCTCGTCGTCCTTCTTGAGCAGCGGGTTGTAGTTGCCGATCTTCTCGATGAACTTGCCGTCGCGAGGGCTACGCGCATCGGCAACGACGATGCGGTAGTAAGGACGCTTCTTCGAGCCGCCACGCGACAGGCGAATGCTGAGTGCCATTGGTAATACTTCCTTTCAACTATCTCTAAATATTCAATTACTTCTTGAATTTCTTCGGAAACCCGGGCGGAAGCCCGCCACCGGGCAGCCCCGGCAAACCGCCGCCGGCCTTGCCGAGCATGTCGCCCAGATCCTGCCCGCCGATCGCATTGCCCAGCCCGCCAAGGCCGCCCTTGCCGAGCATCGCCATCATCCCCTTGATCCCGCCCATCTTCTTGATGCGCTTCATCGCGGTGGACATTTCCTGATGCATCTTGAGCAGCTTGTTGACGTCCTGCACGGTCGTCCCGCTGCCCTTGGCGATGCGGATCTTGCGCTTGGCGTTGATCAGCTCGGGCTTGGTGCGCTCCTTGGGCGTCATCGACGTGATCATCGCGTCCATGCGCAGCAGGATGCGTTCGTCGACCGCGCCATTGGCCATCGCCTGCTGCGCCTTCTTCATGCCGGGGATCATCCCGGCAAGCGCGCCGAGACCGCCCATCCGCCGCATCTGCGCGAGTTGGCCGCGCAGGTCGTTCATGTCGAAATGGCCCTTGGAGAGCCGCTCGGCCATCCGCTCGGCGTCTTCCTGCTGGATCGCCTCCGCCGCGCGCTCGACCAGCGACACCACGTCGCCCATGCCGAGGATGCGGCCGGCGACGCGCTCGGGGTGAAACGGCTCGATCGCGTCGAGCTTTTCCCCGGTGCCGGCGAATTTGATCGGCTTGCCGGTGACGGCGCGCATCGACAGCGCCGCGCCGCCGCGCGCATCGCCGTCCATCCGGGTCAGCACCACGCCGGTCAGCGGCACCTGCGCCGAGAAGCTCTGCGCGACATTGACCGCATCCTGACCGGTCAGCGAGTCGACGACGAGCAGGATTTCCTGCGGGCGGGCGATGTCCGCCACCGCCTGCATCTCGTCCATCAGCGCCTGATCGACATGGAGCCGGCCCGCGGTATCGAGCATCAGCACGTCGAAGCCCTGCAGCTTCGCCGCCTGCAGCGCGCGCCGCGCGATATCGACCGGCTGCTGGCCGGCGACGATCGGCAGCGTCTGCACCTCGATCTGGGTGCCGAGCGTCGCGAGCTGTTCCTGCGCGGCCGGGCGGTTGACGTCGAGCGACGCCATCAGCACCTTCTTGCGCTCCTTGCCCGCGAGCCGCTTGGCGATCTTCGCGGTCGTCGTGGTCTTGCCCGAGCCCTGCAGGCCGACCATCATCACCACCGCCGGCGGCGAGACGTTGAGGTTCAGCTCCGCTTCGAGCGGCGCGCCCGCACCCGGCGTCCCGCCGAGCATCTCGACCAGCGCATCGTGGACGATCTTGACGACCTGCTGCCCCGGGGTGACCGAGCGCAACACATTCTGGCCGACCGCTTTCTCGGTCGCCTCCTCGACGAACTGCCGCGCGACCGGCAGCGCCACATCGGCTTCGAGCAGCGCGATGCGCACCTCGCGCATCGCCTGGCGCACGTCTGCCTCGGTCAGCGCGCCACGGCCGCGCAACCGGTCAAACACACCGCCAAGGCGATCACTGAGGCTGTCGAACATCAAACTTCCTTCTCATCCGGCCCCAAACGCAAAAGCGCCGGCGGGCGAAACCTCGCCGGCCAGCGTGCACCACATGGGCGCTTTTCTTCAGCGTTCAACGTCGGAACGTGGGCGGGCCTTTAACGCAAGGCGCTTGCCGGGGCAAGCCGGTCTCGCTTAACGGCTTCTACACCTCGATCTGCGACAAATATCTGGACCGACATTCAGGGGGACCGCACGGCAATGGAAATGCTCGTGATAATCATAGCGTTGAGCATTCTCCTGGTCGCCGCAGCCGGCGCTTTCATGCGATTCTCCCGTCGAGGCGGCAGCGGCACCTGGTCCCGCGCGCGCAAGGCCGCGGCGCGCGACGCCGCCACCGGGCTCGCCACGCGGCAGGGGTTGCTCGAGGCCGGAGCACAGCTTCGCCTGCGCGCGGGCGACCGGATGCTGGCGGCGATCGTGGTCGATGTCGGCCCCCACGCGACCGCCGGGGCGCTCGGCGATTTCGCGCCAAGCATCGCCGCAATGCTGCCGCTCGGCGCGATCGCCGGGATCATCGAACCCACCCGCCTCGCCTGCCTCACGACCTTCGACCGCTATGCCGTGGATGCGCCCGAGCAGCTCGCGCGGCGGATCGCCGACGCGCTCGCCGGCTATCCGCAGGCCGATGCCCGCAGCGCGACGATCGGTCTCGCCAGCACCGACGATCCGCAAGCCCAGCCCGCCGAAGCGCTGGTCGAGGCCGCGGCGACCGCGGCGGCGGCGGCACGCGCCGAAGGGGTGCGCTCGCTGCGCTTCACCAAGGAAATGGCCGCCCGCGCGCGCGCGCGCGCAGTGATCGCGCGCAGCCTGCCCGATGCGATTTCGAACGGCGCGATCGTGCCTTATTTCGAGCCGATCATCGATCTCGAAACCAACGAATTGCTCGGGCTGGAGGTGCTCGCACGCTGGGAACATCCGACCCACGGCGTCATCGCGCCGGCGCATTTCATCGACATCGCGCTCGAGCGCAATCTGATCGCGGACCTTACCCTGTCGGTGATGCGGCAGGCGCTCACCGCCGCGCGCGACTGGGATCCGCGGCTGATCCTCGCGGTCAATTTCTCGGTCACCCAGCTGCGCGATCCGTGGCTGGCGCAGAAGGTGATCCGGCTGCTCAGCGAACTCGGCTTTCCGCCCGCGCGGCTTGAGATCGAGCTGACCGAGGGCGTGCTGATGGATCCGCAAGGCGTCGTCTCGCCGACCGTCGAGAGCCTCAAGGCGCAGGGCGTGCGGATCGCGCTCGACGATTTCGGCACCGGCGTCTCCAGCCTGACGCACCTGCGCGCGCTGCCGTTCGACCGGATCAAGATCGATCATACGATCATCACCGAAGTGTGCGAGGATCCGGCGCGCGCCGCGATCGCCGATGCGGTGATCCGGCTTGGCGAAAGCCTCAACCTGCCGGTGACCGCCGAAGGAGTGGAGAGCCGGCGCATCGCCGACCGGCTGCGCGCGATGGGCTGCGCGGTCGGCCAGGGCTATCTGTTCGGCCAGCCGATGAGCCTGATGCAGACCCGCCGGATGCTCGCCGAGCAACGGCTGATCCCCAATATGGTCACCAGCCAACGCCTGGCTGGCTGAGATAGTCCTTCTCCTCCGCGGTCGATTCCCGGCCGAGCGCCGCATTGCGCGTCGGAAAGCGCCCGAAGCGCGCGATCACATCGGCATGTTCGTGGGCGTAACGCAGCTGCTCGGGCTCGCCCAAAGCGACATATTTCTCGACGCTGAGCCGCTGGAGCGCGGCATCCTCGGCGTGCATCAGCGGCATATAGAGGAAGATGCGCCGATCGACCGGATAATGCTCGTCCCATTCGCGATCGATCGCCGAGACGGTGAGCGAAGCGGCGAGCGGATCGGCCTCGAAGGCGGCGGGCGTATCGCGATGGATATTCCGCGAGAATTGATCGAGCAGGATCACCGCCGCGAGCAGGCTGTCGTGATTGTCCTGCCAGTCGGCCGCCCCCGTCGCGAACACCGCCTGACGCGTCGCGCCGAACCGGTCGGCGATCTCGCGATCGAGCGCGGGATCGGGGATGAAATGCCATTTCGGCGCGAGCGAGAACCAGAAGTCGATCACCTCGCCGGCCTTTTCGTGGACTTGCACGTCTCGCATGACTAGATCGCCTCCATGCCTGCCCCGCCCGCGCCCGAGGTTATAACCCTTGGCTGCCGTCTCAACCTCGCGGAAAGCGAAACGATCCGCGGCCTGATCGGGCAGCGCGACACGATCGTCGTCAACACCTGCGGCGTCACCAACGAGGCGGTGAAGCAGAGCCGTGCCGCGATCCGCCGCGCGCATCGCGCGCGCCCGGAGGCGGAGATCGTCGCGACCGGCTGCGCCGCCGAAATCGACCGCGTCGGCTTCGGCGCACTGCCCGGCGTCGCGCGGGTGGTGGGCAATGCCGCCAAATTGCTCCCGGCGACCTGGAGCGGCTTTCCCAATCGCCTGCCGCCGCGCCGTCATGCGCGTGCCTTCGTCGGGGTGCAGAACGGCTGCGATCATGCCTGCACCTTCTGCGCCATCCCCGCCGGGCGTGGCCCGAGCCGCAGCGACCCCGCCGCGCAGGTCGTTGCGCGGATCGCTGCTCTGGTCGAGGAAGGCGCGCGGGAAGTCGTGCTGAGCGGGGTCGATCTCACCAGCTATGCCGACGGCGACACGACGCTCGGCGGGCTGGTCGAGCAAATCCTGCGCGACGTGCCCGCTTTGCCCCGCCTGCGGCTCTCGTCACTCGACACGATCGAGATCGACGAGCGGCTGTTCGCGCTGATCACCGAAGAACCCCGCGTCATGCCGCATCTCCATTTGTCGCTGCAGGCCGGCGACGATCTGACGCTCAAGCGGATGCGCCGCCGCCATCTGCGCGCCGACGCGGTGCGCATGGTCGAACAGCTCAAGGCGAAGCGCGACATCGCGATCGGCGCCGATCTGATCGCCGGCTTCCCCACCGAGAGCGACGCGATGTTCGCCAACACGCTCGCGCTGATCGACGATTGCGACATTGTCCACGCGCATGTCTTCCCTTATTCGCCGCGCGCCGGCACCCCGGCGGCGCGGATGCCGCAGGTCGCAGGCGACGTGGCGCGGGCACGTGCCGCGCGGCTGCGCGAGCGGGCGGCGATGCGGCGGCGCGCGTGGCTCAACGGCATGATCGGCTCCGAACAGCCGATCGTGCTGGAAAAACCGGGCGATCGCGGCCATGCGCCGGGCTTCGCCGATGTGCGGCTGGCGGAAACCCAGCCTGCGTCGGCCATCGGCCGGATTTTCTCCGTTCGCATCGCGCAGGCGACCGACAGCCATCTTATCGGGCATCTCATCGGAACGATTGAATGAACTCCAACCCTTCCTGGCACGAAAAGCTGCTCGGCGGCTTCCGCCGCACCTCCGATCGGTTGATCGGCAACCTCACCGGGCTCGGCACCGCGCCGCTCGACGATAATACGCTCGACGAGATCGAGGAGGCGCTGATCGCGTCCGATCTCGGCCCGGAGACCGCGGGCAAGATCCGCGCGCGGCTCTCGGCGGGCAGTTTCGAGCGCAATATGGAGGATCTCGGCATCCGCCTCGTCGTCGCCGAGGAGGTTGAAAAGGCGCTGGCCGAGGTCGCGCGCCCGCTCGAAATCGATGCCTTTCCGCGGCCGCAGGTGATCCTCGTCATCGGGGTCAACGGATCGGGCAAGACGACGACGATCGCCAAGCTCGCGCATCTGTTCCTCGAACAGGATTATGGCGTGATGCTCGCAGCGGGCGACACCTTCCGCGCCGCCGCGATCGGCCAGCTCGCCACCTGGGCCGAGCGCGTCGGGGTACCGATCGTTACCGGGCCGGAGGGCGGCGATGCTGCCGGGGTGGTGTGGGATGCGGTGAAACAGGCCACCGCGACCGGGATCGACGTGCTGATCGTCGATACCGCCGGGCGATTGCAGAACAAGCGCGAACTGATGGACGAGCTCGCCAAGATCCGCCGCGTGCTCGGCCGGCTCAACCCCGCGGCGCCGCATGACGTGGTGCTGGTGCTCGATGCCACCACCGGGCAGAATGCGCTGTCGCAGATCGAGGTGTTCAGGGAAGTCGCCGGGGTGACGGGGCTGGTGATGACCAAGCTCGACGGCACCGCGCGCGGCGGCGTGCTCGTCGCGGCGGCGGAGCGTTACGGGCTGCCGATCCATGCGATCGGGGTCGGCGAAGGAATGACCGATCTTCGCCCGTTCGACGCCAATGAGGTCAGCCGGATCATCGCCGGCGTGGACGATACGCGGAAGTGACGAGAGGCGCCGCCTTCGCTTTCCCTCGTCCCCGGCGTTTCATTTCCCTTACCACCCCGGCGGAGGCCGGGGTCCAGCAACGGAACGCTCGCGACTGGACCTCGGCCTTCGCCGGGGTGGTTGGAAAGAGCGGGAACCGCGAAACAATGCTAATGGAGTTGACGTGACGACGAGCAAAACCGCCTCCCCGGGCTTCCGCCTCGCGCTCGATTACGGGCCGTTGCTGGTCTTCTTCGCGGTCAATTTCCTGACCCCGGGCGCGGCGATCTTCCGCATCATCGCCGCCACCGGCGCCTTCATGGCGGCGATGGTCGTCGCGCTGATCCTGTCGTGGTTCAAGACCGGGCGGGTCTCGCCGATGCTGCTGATCTCGGCGGTGCTGGTGCTCGTGTTCGGCGGGCTGACGATCTATTTCCACGACGAGCGCTTCATCAAGATGAAGCCGACCTTCGTCTACGCGATCTTCGCCGCCGTCCTCGGCTTCGGGCTCGCGACCGGCCGCCCGCTGCTCCAGTCGCTGCTCGAAACCGCCTATCCCGGGCTCGATCAGGCCGGTTGGCGCAAGCTCACGCGCAACTGGACGATTTTCTTCGTGGTCATGGCGGTGCTCAACGAGGCGGTGTGGCGCAACAGCTCGACCGATTTCTGGGTCGGGTTCAAATTATGGGGCGCGATCCCGCTGACCCTGGTCTTCGCCTTCGCCAATGTGCCGATGTTGTTGAAGCACGGCCTGCAGGCCGAAAGCGCGCCGGACACGATCCCGCCGGAGGGTTGAGAAATAAAGTGTCCCCGCGAAAGCGGGGACCCAGAGCCAAACAACACGACGCCGGTTGCTACCGCCTCTGGGTCCCCGCCTTCGCGGGGACACATGAGCGCGATTACGCGACCGCGGCGTCGTAGCGGCGGCCGGCCTCGTCCCAGTTCACCACGTCCCACCACGCCTTGAGATAGCCGGGGCGGTCGTTCTTGTAGGTGAGGTAATAAGCGTGTTCCCACACGTCGTTGCCGAGGATCGGCGTGCCCGGTTCCTTGGCATCGTCCATCAGCGGGTTGTCCTGGTTCGGGGTCGACGTCACCTTGAGCGCGCCGGAATTGTCGACGATCACCCACGCCCAGCCCGAGCCGAACTGGCCCGCGCCCTTGGTGTTGAATTCTTCCTTGAGCTTGTCGAGCCCGCCAAACGCCTCGATCGCCGCGGCGAGCTTGCCCGACGGCTGGGTCGAGCCCTTGGGCGCCATGATCTTCCAGAAGAAATCGTGGTTCCAATAGCCACCGCCATTGTTGCGGACGAGCGGCGGCTGGCTCGACATCATGCCCATGATCTCTTCGATCGACTTGCCCGCCAGCTTCGGATCGGCCGCGACGCCCTCGTTGAGCTTGGCGGTATAGGCCGCGTGGTGCTTGTCGTGGTGGAAAGTCATCGTCTCCTTCGAGATGACCGGCTCCAGCGCGTCATAGGCATAAGGCAGCGGCGGGAGTTCGAAAGCCATTGTGTCCTCCTTGGGTCTTCGCGCAGGCAAACGCGACGCAGCCCAAATGGCTCCACAAACCTCGTTACGCAACCGCTCCGATCAGATCGTGGCGACGTAAAGCGTGGCGCAACTGATCGTAGCTGAGCCCGAGCGCATCGGCGGTCGCCCGCTGATTGAAGCGGTTTTCGGACAAGGCGCGGGTCAGCAGCTCCTTTTCGAACCGCGCCACCCGCGTCTTGAAATCGGACGAAGCGTCGCCGTCGTCCGGCGCGGCGTCGTTGACCGCCTCGGGGGGAGCGGCGACGGCCGGCGCGGGCTGGCTCGCCGACGCAGTCGAGCCGGGGCGATAGGGCGAGGCGAAGGGATCGAATTCGATCACGTCGATCGGATCGGTCAGATCCCAGCGATAGACCGCGCGCTCGACCACGTTGCGCAGCTCGCGCACATTCCCCGGCCAGCGATATTCGAGCATCGCATCGAGCGCCGCCGGGCCGAAGCCCGACCAGCTTTCCCAACCCAGCTCGGCCGCCATCCGCCGCCCGAAGAAATCGGCCAGCACCGGGATATCGCTGCGCCGCGCACGCAACGGCGGCAGCGTCACCACCTCGAACGACAGCCGGTCGAGCAGATCGGCGCGGAATTCATTGCGCTCCACTTTCTCGGGAAGATGCTCGTTGGTCGCCGCGACGATCCGCACGTCGACCTGCAGCGGGCGCGAGGAGCCGATCCGCGTCACCTCGCCATATTCGACCGCGCGGAGCAATCGCTCCTGCGCGCCCATCGACAACGTGCCGAGTTCGTCGAGGAACAATGTCCCGCGATCCGCCTCCTCGAAGCGCCCCGCGCGTGCCTTGGTCGCGCCGGTGAAGGCGCCCGCCTCATGCCCGAACAACTCGGCCTCGATCAGCGTTTCGGGCAGCGCCGCGCAATTCATGATGACGAGCGGCTGGTCCCAGCGCGGGCTCAGGCGGTGGAGACGTTCGGCGACCAGCTCCTTGCCGGTGCCGCGCTCGCCGATCACCAGCACCGGACGATCGAGCGCAGCCGCGCGGCTCGCGCGTTCGAGTGCGTCGAGAAACGAGCTCGATTGCCCAATGACCTGCGTCGTCCGTTCCATCGCCAATATCTGGCGCGATTTGCCGACATTTGGCAAGTGCGCCATGCCAACTTTTCTTTCGCCCACGGCAAAACACACGGAAATCAGCCAAAAACGAAATTGGCACGCCTCCTGCAATGCTTTGGGCAATCGCCGCAGGGCGGAAATGACGGATCGAATTTCAGGAGGCAGACATGACCAAGCTCGACACTCTCGGCCGCAACTTCGTCGCCGCCGCGCTCACGCTTCTCGCCAGCGCGACGATGCTGATCGCAGCGGTCGGACCGGCCAATCAGGGGAATATCGTTCAGGCGACCGCGGTCACGCACACGATCGCGTAATCGCCGCCGCCGGGGCAATGCGCCGCCCCTCGCCCGACCCCGGCGGAAGGTTTATAGCACAGGGGCAATCTTCGGAGTTTCGTGAATGGGCATCTTTTCCCGCACCCGCGACATCGTCGCCGCGAACATGGCCGAGCTACTCGATAAAGCGGAAGACCCCGCGAAGATGATCCGCATGATCATCCTCGAAATGGAGGAAACGCTGGTCGAGGTTCGGGCATCGGCCGCGCGGACGATCGCCGACAGCAAGGAAATGCGGCGACATATCGCGAAGCTGGAATCGCTCGAGGCGAACTGGACCGAAAAGGCCGAGCTGGCTTTGTCCAAGGATCGCGAGGATCTCGCCAAGGCGGCCTTGGTCGAACGCCAGAAGGCGACCGATATGGTCGACCAGCTTCGCGCCGAAGTGAAGGTGCTCGACGATGCGCTACGCTCCTCCGAAGAGGATATCGCCAAGTTGCAGAGCAAGCTGCGCGAGGCGCGGGCGAAGCAGAACAATATCGCGACCCGGCTGGAAAGCGCCAACAATCGTACCCGGCTGCGCGAGATGTGGAACGGCCCGCGGACGCACGACGCGTTCAGCCGCTTCGACATGCTCGAACGCCGCGTCGACGAGGCGGAGGGCCGCGCCGATGCGATGGGGCTCGGCGCCCAGCCCAAGACGCTCGAAGAAGAAATCGCGGAGCTGAAATCCGCGGACAAGATCGACGCCGAGCTGGCCGCGCTGAAGGCCCGGCTCAATAAGGGGAATTGAGATGGACGGGTTCTCCATTGTGCTCACCGTCGCGGTCCTGTTCATCGGACTGCCTTGGTTAGTGCTGCATTATATGACGAGGTGGAAGCAGGCACCGCGGATCACCGACGAGGACGAGAAGCTGCTCGACGAGTTGCATTCCTTCGCCCGCAGGCTGGAAGATCGCGTCACGACCGTCGAACGGCTGGTCGCCGCCGATAATCCCGATTTCCGACCCGGCCTCGCCGATTACCGTCGCGAGACGGACCATCGGCTGGAAAACCAGACCCAGAGGAGGAATTAATGGCCGAGGACAGCCCCACCAAATTCTACCTCGATAAGCAGAACGCCAAGTGGAAGGGCGTGTGCGCCGGGATCGCCGATTATACCGGGATCGACCCGCTCTGGGTTCGCCTCGCCACCGCCGCGATGATCTTCATCGCGCAGCAATGGTGGATCATCATCGCTTATATGGTGATCGCCTGGGTGACGCCGAACAAGCCGATCGGCCTCTATCAGCAATCCGCCGACGAGGAGAAATTCTGGCAGGGCGTGCGCACCAATCCCAAGCGCAGCACCGCCGAAGTCCGCTCCAAGTTCCGCGAGCTCGATCGCCGGCTGGCCGATATCGAGCTGCACTATACGAGCCGCAACACGCAGCTCGCCGACGAGATCGAACGCCTGCGCTGAGCCACGCGCGGCCCACGGAGAGAGACAGAGACCATGCACGACTTCGGTTTCCTGGTGCCGATTGCAATCGTCGCGATCGTGTTCGGCAGCCGCGCCTTCCGGACGTGGGTCCGGGCGAAGCACGGTTATCCGCTTGAGGAAGTGCGCCGCGGGCGGCGTCATAGCAATGCGACCAGCCTCGACGATCAGCGCCAGATCATGTTGCTGTCGAACGAGAATGAGAAGCTGACCGGTCAGGTCAGCCGGCTCGAGGAGCGGATCGCGGTGCTCGAACGGATCGCCACCGATCCGGCCACCCGCACCGCCGCCGAAATCGAGGCGTTGCGCGACCGCTGAGCTGCAAGTAATTAAGGAAGAACAAAAAAATGACGCACGGGGACTTGCTTGATTTGGTTGCCACCGCCGGCCCGGTGATCGGGGTCATCGGCTTCGCCGGGGTGGTCGGATGGGTGCTGACGACGTGGATGCGCGTCAAGAACGGCTACCCGCTCGATGGGCAATGGGGTCAGGCGCTTTATCCGAAGCGCGACGATGAGACGGTCGAACGAGTGAAGTTGTTGACGCAGGAAAACGGCCAGCTCCGCGCCGAGCTGGGTGCGATCAAGGATCGGCTCGCCAATGTCGAGCGGATCGTGACCGACAGCGGCAACATGCTGAGCCACGAAATCGAACGCCTGCGCGATCGCGCCAACTGAACTGAAGGACAAGGGAACCGCCACGATGGGTCCGTTTTCGATGGTCGTCGCGATCGTGCTGATCGTGACTTTGGGAAAGGTGCTTTCCGATCGCCACAAGGCGCTCGGCCGCGCGCAGGACGGGCAGCAGCAACTGCCCCCCGCCGACCTGATCGCCGCACGCGACGAAATCCGCCAGCTCAAGGAGCGGGTCGCCGTTCTTGAGCGTGTCATCACCGACAATCACGGCAGCCACGATCTGAGCCGTCAGATCGACGAGCTGCGCGATCACTGAACCAAGGAGCAGTCAGGCCATGTCCGACCCGAGCTTCTACCTCACCATGGCATCCGCGGCGCTCGCCGGGCTCGCGATGCTGATCTACGCCGGGCTGACCGGCTGGCGCGGCTGGCTGCAGCTCAAGCAGCAGCAGCTCGCCGCCGATCACGAGCTGCGCGCGCCCACCGCGCCGAGCGCCAGCGCACGGATCGAGATCGCCGACCTCAAGGAACGCATCCGCAAGCTGGAAGCGATCGCCGCGGGGGTGGATCTGTAAGAAACATACCCGCCCCTCTTGCTCCTCTCCCTCGCGAAGGGAGGGGCTGGGGGTGGGTGGGTATGAGGCGCGCGGAGCGATGCCCCTCGGGCCAACCCACCCCCGCCCCCTCCCTTGTTCAAGGGAGGGGAGAAGAAAAAAGGCCAAAGGTTGCCGTGGCCTCCGCAACGCTTTACCCGCGCGGCGATGGCCGACCCAACCGATCTTGCCGAGCTTCAGGCGGAATATGAGTTTCTCGACGCCGACGATCGCTACCGCTTGCTGATCGATCTCGGCCGCGCGCTGGAGCCGATGCCCGCGGCGCTCAAGACCGACGCTACCTTGGTCCGCGGCTGTTCCGCCGCAGTGTGGGTCTATCCGCAGCAACAGCCCGACGGGCGGCTCCATTTCCTCGCGGACAGCAATGCGGCGATCACCAAGGGGATCATCGCGCTGGTGCTGGCGACGGTGCAGGATCGCACCCCGGCGGAGGTGCGCGCCACCGACATCGACGCCGCGCTCGCGCCGTTCGAGCTCAAGACCCAGCTCAGCTCGAACCGGACGCAGGGCATCCCCAATATGATCGCGCTGATCCGCGAGACGGCGACTCGGCTGGCCTGAATAAACCTTCTTCGTCATTCCCGCGCAGGCGGGAATCCATTCTGGCTGGCTCCGCCGAAGGAAGCGTGAGCGCATTGCTTATGGATTCCCGCCTGCGCGGGAATGACGATAGGCCGGATGCGGCGGCTTAGTGATCACCGCACCGGCGACGCGAATCGCGCCGCCAGCGCCGCGACGTCCTCGCCCGGCTCGACCACCAGCCACTCGCCGGGGCGACGCTTGTCGACCACCGTCACCGCATGTTTCGGGCACAGGCCGAGGCATTTCGTCTCGATCACCCCGACGCTCGCCTTGCGCCCTTTGCCGAGCCCGGCGCATTGCCGCAGCGCCTTTGCCAGCCGGCTCCGCCCCTTCGCGCCGAAACCGCCGTCGAGTTTGCGCGAGCATTTGCCGCACACCAGCACCGCGCCGTTCCATCCGGCCCGCGCGCGCTTCACGCCGGCCGCCAGCTTTTCGTTTCCTCGGCGACGCGCAACACCTCATAAGCGGCCTGGATCGCATGGAAGCGCGTGGCCGCCTCGCTGTCGCCGGGGCGGACATCGGGGTGGTTGGCCTTGGCCAGCCGTCGCCACGCCGCGCGGACCGCTTCGAAATCGGCATCGGGCTCGAGCTCCAGCACCTCCAGCGCACGCATCTCATCCCGCGAGCGGGTGCCGTCGCCGGGGCCGCCCCAGCGATAGTGGCGCGCCTGCTCGAAGCCCGAGGCGTCGCGCCGCTCGGCGGCTTCGCGCGCGGCGGCTTCCTCGGCGTCGAGCCCCTCGAAATAATTCCAGCCGCGATTGTATTCCGCCGCATGCCGCTCGCAGAAATACCAGCGATCGGGGCTGTTGGGCGATTTGGGTGCGGGGCAATCGCCGGGCTCGGTGCAGCCGTGCCGGTCGCACAGCCGCACCTGCTTCGTCTCCCGCGAACTGCCGTAGCCGCGCCAGCGGGGGAAGCCCCAGTCATTTGATCTGCTCGATCGCGCCATGATGCCGGCGACATAAGGCGATTGCCGCCAGACGCAACCGCCGCGGTGCCGACGGCGGCTATCGCCTCATCATAAATGCGCCAGAGGGCCTGTAAGCCGGGTTCTGTCCGTCCCGCGCGAGGCGGGACTGGGCGACCATTCCTCTAGGCCTGCCGTCGCCGACAGGCTCAAGCAACCAACCCGGGCGACCGGCGGGAACACGCCGATATGCCGCCCCTATTCGGTCTTGCTTCCGGTGGGGTTTGCCATGCCGCCGCTGTTACCAGCTGCGCGGTGCGCTCTTGCCGCACCCTTTCACCCTTGCCGCGCCCGTGCGGGCGTTTGGCGGTCTGCTCTCTGTGGCACTTTCCCTGGGGTCACCCCCGGCGGGCGTTACCCGCCACCGTCGTTCCGTGAAGCCCGGACTTTCCTCGCCCTCCCTTATCGGGAGGCCGCGGCCGCCCAGCCCTCTGGCAAAGCGGTCCCTAATCGTCTCCGCGCGGTTTGGGAAGCAGGAGCGCGAGCAGGATCATGCGGCATTCGGCGTCGATCTCGCCGTCGATCAGTTCGGGGCGGAAGCGGCGCTGGAACGCCATGATCGCCGCGAGCGGATCGCTGACATCGTAGCCGAAGCGTTCGAGCGCGATCAGGAAGCCCGATTGGGTCCACATCGGGTCCATCAGATTCTGCGTCGGACGCGGCAGCGCGAGCCGCAGCCGCGCGAGCTTCCCCCACGGGAACAGCTCCCCCGGATCGCGCTTGCGCGCCGGCGCGATATCCGAATGGCCGACGATATTGCCGCGGGTGATCTCGTAACGGTCCTTGATATCGTGGACGAGGCGGATCACCGCGTCGATCTGCTCGTCGGGAAACGGGCGATAGCCGAATTCGTGCCCGGGATTGACGATCTCGATCCCGATCGACGCCGAGTTGACGTCATCCACGTCGCGCCAGTGCGATCGGCCGGCATGCCAGGCGCGCTTGTCGTCATCGACCAGCCGCAGCACCGTGCCGTCCTCGGCCACAACATAATGCGACGAGACCTTCGCCGCCGGATCGCGCAACCGGGCGATCGCGGATTCGCCGTCCTGCATCCCGGTATAGTGAAGCACGATCATCGTGATCGGCAGCGACCGTTCGTCATAATTGGGCGACGGCGCCTCGATGATCTTCATACGCACTCCCCGTTGCCCGGCCGCTGTCAGTGGCTAGCCCGGTCGAGCCGGGGGGATCAACCGCTATCGCGCGTGTAGAAGCCGCGAAACTGCGCGCTGGGAACGAAATGGCGCGATTGCCCGCTCACCGTCTCGCCCGCGCCGAGCACGAGCAACCCGCCCGGCCGCAGCGCCGCCGCGAGCCGGTCGAGCACCCGCGCGCGCAACGTCGGCGACAGATAGAGCAGGACATTGCGGCACAGCACCGCGTCGAACCGCCCGGCCGGCGGGGGATCGTCGACCAGATTGTGCCGGCGGTACGAAATCTGCGCCAGCAATTCGGGCCGCGCGACCCAATGCGCGCCGCATTCGGTGAACCAGCGCAGCATCTGGCGCACCGGCAGCCCGCGCTGGATCTCGAACCGGCTGTAGCGCCCCGCCCGCGCGCGCGCGATCGCCCCCGGCGACACATCGGTTGCGACGATCTCCCCCGCGCGTTCCTGCCCGATGAGCGTCATCGCGAGCGACAAAGGCTCCTGTCCGCTCGCGCATCCCGCGGACCACAGGCGCGGCCGCATGACGCCGTTTTCCGCCAATGCCGCGATCAGCCCCTCGATCGTGCCCGGATCGCGGAAGAAGGAGGTTTCCTGATTGAGCATCGCATCGACGATCCGCTCGCCGATCGCCGCATCCTCCCCCGCATCGAGCCGCGCGACGAGTTGATCGATCGTAAGTAACCCATATTCGGCGACCAGCGGCCTGAGCGCGATATCGACCCGCCACGCGCGCGACGCCGCCAGCCGCTGCCCGGTGTGGGCCTCCAGCAAGCTCGCCAGCCGCGCGATCGCTGCGTTGCTTGCGCCGCCCGGCAATGTGGCACCGATCATCCGCGCGCCACCTGACGCGCGATCAGCCGGCCGATCGCATCCGGCGGCATCACGGCATCGGCAAGCCCGGCGCCGGCCACCGCGCCCGGCATCCCCCACACCACCGACGACGCCTCGTCCTGCACGATCACCGTGCCCCCGGCGCGCCGTACCGCCGCCGCGCCGGCCAGCCCGTCGCGCCCCATCCCGCTCAGCACCACCGCGAGCAATCGTGGCCCGTACACCTCGGCGAGCGACGACAGCATCGGATCGACCGACGGCATGTTGCCGTTCGCCACCGCCTCGCCCGACAGCCGCAACACGCACCCGTCCTCGCCCAGCGGGGCGGCGACGATATGCGCATCGCCCGGCGCGACGACGATCCGCCCCGGCACGAGCCGCATGCGATCCCGCGCGACGTCGCACGGGCGGCTGCCGAGCACCGCGATCTGCGCGGCGAAATAGGGCGAGAAGGCGAGCGGCAGATGCTGGGTGATCACGATCGGCCGGTCGAATCCCGCCGGAATCGCGCGCAGCAGCCCGGAGAGCGCGTGGATTCCCCCGGTCGAGGCGCCGATCGCCACCACCTCGAACGGCGCTTCCGCCACGCGCGGGGTGCGTGGGGCATAGCGTGTCGCCGAGGCAGGTTCGGTCAGCCGCGCGAGCCGCTCGCGCAGTGCCACACCGAAGGTTCCGGCGAAACGCGCGCCGCCCGGCTTCGCCAGCGTATCGGCGGCGCCGAGCGCCAGCGCCTGAAGCGCGGCCTTGCCACCCTGCTCGCCGCTCGACGAGACGATCAGCACCCGCGCCGCGCCGCCGACCGCGAGCAGATCGGGCAGGCCGGTCAGCCCGTCGACCCCCGGCATCGCCAGATCGAGCAGGATCGCATCGACCTGGGCGCTGCCGAGGAACGCCAAGGCGCGCGGCACATCGGGCACCGCGCCGGCGACGACGAATTGTCCGCCTTCCTCGGTCATCCGGGTCAGCACCGCGCGCGCGACCGCCGAATCGTCGACGATCAGCACCCGCGGCGCGGCATCCGGCATATGACGAAGCGTTGTCGGCATCGCGCGCCGTGGTTCAGACGACGCCGACGATCTGCAGCTTGCTTTCCAGCGTCTCGCGGTCGAACGGCTTCATGACATATTCGTCCGCCCCGGCATCGATCGCCGCGCGGATATGCGCGCTGCCGTTCTCGGTGGTGCAGAACACTACCTTGGGCAGCGGCGCGAGCGCGGTCTCGCGCAGCGCGCGGAGGAATTCCATCCCGCTCATCACCGGCATGTTCCAATCGAGCAGGATCACGTCGGGCGGAGTCGCGACGCAATGATCGAGCGCCTCGCGCCCGTCGGCGGCTTCCGCCACCGCGAAATCGAGCCCCTCGAGGATATGCCGCGCGACCTTGCGGATAACCTTCGAATCATCGACGACCAGACATGACTTCATGACGCACCCTGTGCCTACCGGCGGCGAAGCTTGGTGACAGAAAGCGGTAACGACGAGGTTAAGGCTCTAAACTTCGATCAACCTACCCGCGCGATCAGCCGCGCGAGGTCGATCGCCAGCAGCGGCTCGCCGTCGCGCACCGCGCTGCCCGTCGCGATCGCCGCCCAGCTTTCGCCGAGCGCGGTGCCCGGCGGCAGCGGCACGACCTCGACCGGCTCGGCATCCTCGAGATCGTCGACCAGCACCGCATAGACATGGCCGTCGACCGCGGTGGTGACCGCGCGATGCCGCCCCGGCGGCGGCGACGGCAGGTCGAGCACCCGCCAGCTGTCGATCACGGTGACGACCCGGCTGCGCAGCGCGGCGAGCCCGCGCACCGCCGGCGCGGCATGCGGCACCGGCACGATATCGGCGATATCGACCACCCGCCGCACCTGGGTCGCTGGAAACAGCACCCCGCGCCCGCCGAGCCGGCCGACGAGGTGAAGCTCGCGCGCGCTCATGCCGCCTCCTCCAGCGCCGCGACCACCGCGGCGCGGTCGTAGCGATAGAGCGGATCGGCCGGGGTACGCCCCAATCGCAGCAGCCGCCCCGTCTCGACCCCCGCTTCCTCCTCGCCGTCCATCGCCAGCGCCACTTCGGCCATCTCGCCCGGCGCGAGCTGGCGCACGACGCGATAGCCCGCCGCCTCGATCGCGGGCTTGAGGAAGATCTCCATCCACCCCGCTTCCGCGCCGTGCAACAGGCACAGCCGCGGCGCGGCGGGCATCGCGCCCAGCGCGAGCGGGTCGATCAGTTCGATCGCCTCGCCCTCGATCAATGCGACCCCGGCGAGCGGCGCGGCGGCGGGGGCGATGTCGGTCGGCAGCCGGACGATGTCGATCGGCTCGCGCACCGGATAAGCCGCGCCGCCCAATTCCTCGGGCAAGCGCAATGCCGACCACCCGTCCGCCGGCGCGCGCAACGCCACCGCCGACACCAGCCGGATGGGCGCCCCGCCCGAGCTCAGCCAATGCTGCCCCGCCGCCTGATGCACCGACGCCGCCGGCAGCGGCTCGATCCGGCTGATCGCGGCGAGCGGGATCGCGCGGCGGCGGCCGTCGATATCCTCGAACAGCAGCGCCTCGATCCCCGCCTCCTCCACCGCCGCGGGCGGCGCCTCCTCCTCGACGCGATCGATCCGCGAGAAGCGCAGCCCCGACACCTCGGCCAGCCCCGCCGCGTCGAGCAGCAGCATCGGATGCCCGCTGTCGGGAAGCGTCATCCCGGCATAGACTCCG
The DNA here is from genome assembly GCF_026130605.1 of Sphingomonas lycopersici. GTDB lineage: Bacteria > Pseudomonadota > Alphaproteobacteria > Sphingomonadales > Sphingomonadaceae > Sphingomonas > Sphingomonas lycopersici. The sequence goes on from NZ_JANFAU010000002.1 coordinate 299,816, forward strand.
GCGCGCATCACCGCCGGGGAGGCGGGCTTCACCACCACTTCCTCGGTGTCGATCACCGTATCTACGCCGAGCGCATAGCTGCCCCCCGGCACCTCCAGCACCGCCAGCAGCGCCGGATCGCGCACCGGCAGCCCGAGTACCTCGTCGAGCGCGATCAGCGGCAGCCGGCGGTCGCGGATCGTCACGATCCGGCCGTCGCCGATCCGGTCGATCCGCGTCGCCCCGGCAGCGGTCGCGACGATCTCATGCACCGCCTGCCGCGGCAGCGCGAAGGTCTGCCCGCCGCCCTCGACGACCACCGCCGAGAGGATCGCAAGCGTCAGCGGCACCTCGATCGAGACGGTCAGCCCCTGCCCCGGCCGGTTCAGCAGCGCGATGCTGCCACCGATCTGTTCGACATTGGTGCGCACCACATCCATGCCGACGCCGCGCCCCGAGGTGGCGGTCGCGATGTCGCGGCTCGACACCCCCGCCTCGAACATCAGCTCCAGCCGCTGCTGCGGGCTCAGCGCGCGCAGCTCGGCGTCACGCATCGGGTCGCGCGAGACGATCCCCGCGACGAGCCGCTCGGTATCGACCCCGCGCCCGTCGTCGGCGATCTCGACGATGATGCGATTGCCCGACTGGTGCGCCGAAACCGCCAGCCGCCCGATGTCGCGCTTCCCCGCCGCGCGCCGCTCGGCCGGGGTTTCGATCCCATGATCGAGCGCGTTGCGTACCATATGGACGAGCGGATCGCGCAGCAGCTCGATCATCTCGCGATCGAGCTCGACGTCGCCGCCGTCGATCGTCAGCGTCACCTGCTTGCCCAGCTCGGCCGCGGTATCGCGCACCACGCGCGGCAGGGCGGAGAACAAGGCATCGACCGTCTGCATCCGCGTCCGCGTCACCGCGTCCTGCAATTCGGCGACGGTATGCGACAGCCGGTCGAGCGCGCCCTCGAACGCCTGGTCGCCGCTCTCCGCCAGCCGATGCGCGAGTTCGTTGCGCACCAGCACCATTTCGGAGACGCCGTTCATCATCCGGTCGAGCAGGTCGACCGACAGCCGGATGCTGCGCGATTGGCCGCGCTGGATCGTCGCGGGCTGCGCCGGGACGATCCCTTTCTCGCCTTGGTAGGCCGGGTCGAGTGCCGCGATCAGCGCCTCCTCGCCCAATGCTTCGAGCGCCGCCCCGGCATCGATCGCCGCGACGATCGCGCCGATGCGATCGACGATCGCCAGCACCGCATTGACCAAAGCCGGATCGGGCACGCGTTCCCCCGCGCGCACCGCCGCCAGCGCATCCTCCGCCGCATGCGCCAGCCGCCCGACGCGCGGCAGATCGAGGAAGCCGCAGCTTCCCTTCACGGTGTGGACGAAGCGAAAGATCGCATCGAGCCGCGCGCGGTCGGCTGGATCGGCCTCCCACGCGACGACCTCGCCCGCGATCGCCTCGAGCGATTCGCGGGTTTCGGCGATGAATTCCTGCAGCAATTCGTCCATCTTGCGCCGGCCATGCGCGACAGACGGTTAAATCGGGGTTTAGCGCGCCCTATTGAACCGGATCACCCAACACCCGTTCGCCCTGAGCTTGTCGAGGGGCTGCCCTTCTTCCTTCGAAGAAAAGTGCAGGGCTTCGACAAGCTCAGCCCGAGCGGAAGTTTTTGCGCTTCTACCCCGCCCGGATCGTGGCGCCGAACAGCAGCACATTCTCCGCCGGCGCGCTGACCTGTACCGAGCCGCCGGTTTCGGCGACGAGCGTGTGGATCAGATAGGCCGCCGCGCTGCGCGGGGTCACCTCGCGCCCGTCGGCGCCGTCGACCAGCGTCCGGCGCAGTTCGTCGTCGAGCACGATGCGGGTGCCCTCCGCCTTGAGCACGATCTCGGTCACCTCGCCGTGGCTCTCGCCGCCGATCGCCAGCGTGCCGCCGCGCACCAGCGCGTCGCCCGCGATCATCCCGAGGTTGAGCAACACCTTGATCGCGGTCTTGGGGAGCTGCGGCTCCTCGACCAGCCAGTGCAGTTCGAGCCGCTTGTTGTCGCCGAGCAGCCCCTCGATCGCGGTCTGCGCCTCGCGCGAATCGACCAGCTCGCCGAACCCGCCCGCCGCACCGAAGGCGAGTCGGAAGAATTTGAGTTTGTTGGCCGAAGTCCGCGCGCTGTCGTTCATCAGTTCGAGGCAGCGTTCGCGCATCGCGGGATCGGTCTCGTCAGCGAGCAGCTCCAGCCCGTTGTTGAGCGCACCGACCGGGGAGAGCAGGTCGTGGCACAGCCGCGAGCACAGCAGGCTGGCGAAATCGACCGGGCTGATCGTCATGTTGATATGGTCCCCCTGTGACGCCGCGCCTTTTGGCGAAGCGCGGAGTCAGGCGCAAGCCCGCCGCCGATTGGCTGCACCTTTTGCCTCGTCACCCCGGAGTGTGCGGCAACGGATGTTAGGCGCAGCTCGATCCTATCGCACCACGATCGCCACCGGATCGAAGCGTCCGTGCATCGCCCCGTCGCCCACCGCACGCCACGCCCGTACCTCGCTGCCCGCGACGATCACCCAGATCGCCCCGTCCGCCGCGGCCTGCGCCGCATCCTCCGCGGAAGGCTCGGATTTGCCCGATGGATGCGAATGATAGTGCCCGATCACCGCCGGCCCCCCGCCCCGCGCGGCGCGATGCGCGGCGAGCAAGGCGCCGGGCTCCAGCTCGAACCGCGTCGCCGGCTGCGGGTGGATATTGGCGCAGCCGCGCGCCTCGATCCGGCCGTCCGGATGGCGCAGCAGCAGCCCGCAGATTTCGTCGCTGCTCCCTGCCGCATCTGCGACGATCCGGTCCCATGTTGGTCTTGAAATTTCCAGCGTGCTATCCATCTAAGACACGATGTATCCGGGGGCTTCCGTTATTCAAGCGACGATCACGGCGGCCGCCGACGGCTGGCGGCTCGATCGTGCGCTGGCGGACGCCGTTCCGACGCTTTCGCGCGAGCGGCTGAAGGTGCTGATCGCCGGTGGCAAGGTCTCGCGCGACGGCCTGCTCGTCCGCGAGCCGGCGCGCAAGGCGACCGCGGGCGAGACCTTCGCGGTCACCGTTCCCGATCCCGTCCCGGCGCATAACGAGGCGCAGGATATCCCGCTCGTCATCGCGTTCGAGGACGAGCATCTGATCGTTGTCGACAAACCCGCCGGGCTGGTCGTCCATCCTGCGGCGGGCAATCTCGACGGCACCTTGGTCAATGCGCTGCTGCATCATTGCCACGGCTCCCTGTCGGGGATCGGCGGTGTGGCGCGGCCCGGGATCGTCCACCGCATCGACAAGGACACGTCGGGGCTGATGGTCGCCGCCAAGACCGATCGGGCGCACGAGGGGCTGGCGAAACAATTCGCCGATCACTCGATCGACCGCCGCTATCTGGCGATCGTCGCCGGGGTGCCGGCCCCGCCCGCGGGCAAGGTCGATGCCCCGCTGGCGCGCAGCCCGCAGAACCGCAAGAAGATCGCGATCGTCGCGACCGGCAAGCGCGCCGTCACGCATTACCGCACGGTCGAGCGGCTGCGGCGCGACGCGGCTTTGGTCGAATGCCGGCTGGAAACGGGGCGGACGCATCAGGTGCGCGTCCATATGGCCTCGCTCGGCCACGCCCTACTCGGCGACCCGGCCTACGGGCGGACCAAACAGGCGCACCGTGCGATCCTCGAAACGCTCGGTTTCCGACGGCAGGCCTTGCACGCGGCGCGGCTGGGGTTCATCCATCCGATAACAAGAACCGCTTTATCATTCGATAGCGCAATGCCTGCTGACATGCAGGAACTGTTCATTCAGCTCAACGTATAGAGTGGGAGACGGCGCGGCCCAGCACTCGCAGGCCGCCGCTTCCCGACAAAGGGAAAGGGTTAGGATCATGGCAAATCGCAGCAACGTCCCCGCGACGATCCCTGCGCTCGGCGGAGAGCAGAGCCTCAACCGCTATCTCGCCGAGATCAAGAAGTTCCCCATCCTCGCGCCCGAGCAGGAATATATGCTCGCCAAGCGCTTCCAGGAGCATGGCGATACCGAGGCGGCGGCGCAGCTCGTCACCTCGCACCTCCGCCTCGTGGCGAAGATCGCGATGGGCTATCGCGGCTACGGCCTGCCGGTGTCGGAGCTGATCTCCGAGGGCAACATCGGGCTGATGCAGGGCGTGAAGAAATTCGAGCCCGATCGCGGCTTCCGCCTCGCCACTTATGCGATGTGGTGGATCCGCGCCTCGATCCAGGAATTCATCCTGCGCTCGTGGAGCCTGGTGAAGATGGGCACCACCGCGGCGCAGAAGAAACTGTTCTTCAACCTGCGCCGGATGAAGGCCCGGCTCGACGCGTTTGAGGACGGCGATCTCAGGCCAGAGGACGTGGCGAAGATCGCCACCGATCTCGGCGTCACCGAGGCCGAGGTGGTCAGCATGAACCGCCGCATGGCGATGGGGGGCGATACCAGCCTCAACGTGCCGATGCGCGAGGACGGCGAGGGCCAGTGGCAGGATTGGCTCGCCGATGATGCTCCGCTGCAGGACAATGTCATCGCCGACGCGCAGGAAGCCGATGTGCGGCACGAGATGCTCGTCTCCGCGATGGACGACCTCAACGACCGCGAGAAGCATATCCTCACCGAACGCCGGCTGACCGACGATCCCAAGACGCTCGAGGAGCTCTCGCAAGTCTATGGCGTCAGCCGCGAACGCGTCCGCCAGATCGAGGTGCGCGCGTTCGAAAAGCTGCAGAAGGCGATGATGCGGCTGGCCGGCGAGAAAAGGTTGCTGCCGGCCTGAGCGCCCCCTCGTCATGCCGGGCTTGACCCGGCATGACGATGTTTGGGTATTGGAAATACACCTTCCATTGACCTAACCACACCGCATGATCGCACATGTGCTTCGTATCGGCGGCAAGCTCGCCCTGTGGTTCGTCGGCCTGTCGGTATTGTGGGTGGTGATCCTGCGCTTCGTCCCGGTGCCGTTCACCTTCACGATGATGGGCGACCTGCTTTCCGGCCATTCGATCACCAAACAGTGGAAGCCGCTGAGCGAGATCGACCCCAATATGGCGCGCGCCGCGATCGCGGGCGAGGATGCGCGTTTCTGCTCGCATCACGGCTTCGATTACAAGGCGATCGCCGGGGCGGCGTGGCGCAACGCCGAGGGCGGGCGCATCCGCGGCGGATCGACGATCAGCCAGCAGACCGCCAAGAACGTCTTTCTGTTCCAGGGCGGCGGCTATGTCCGCAAGGCGTTCGAGGCGTGGTTCACCGTGCTGATCGAGACGATCTGGGGCAAGCGCCGGATCATGGAAATGTATCTCAACGTCGCCGAGACCGGGATCGGCACCTATGGCGCGGAGGCTGGCGCGATGCGCTATTTCAACCATAGCGCGAGCCACCTGACCCCGACGGAGGCCGCGCGGATCGCCGCTGTCCTGCCGCTGCCCAAGAAGCGCGAGGCGGTCGACCCGAGCGGCTTCGTCCGCCGCCACGGCAACCGGCTGGCCGGCTATGTCGGCGTGGTGAAGCGCAACGGGCTCGATAGCTGCCTGCGCTGAAACCCTCCTTCCCTACTTCTCCCCTCCCTTCACCCGGGAGGGAAGTTAAGCAGGCCCGGCGAGCGGCCGCTCGCACCACACAGTTTCCAAACAGATAGGTGACTTCCCGCGCCCGGCCCGGTAACGCGGCGGGCATGGCTTCATCGGCACCCTCTGACGCCCCGCGCGGCGCGCCGATCCCGTTCGGCGAGTTCGTGGCGATCGTCGCCGCGCTAATGGCGATGGGGGCGTTCGGCATCGACATGATGCTCCCCGCGCTGCCCGATATCGCCCAGTCGCTTCACGTCACCGTCGCCAATCATCGCCAGTTCGTGATCACTGTGTTCGGTGCCGGCTATGGCATCGGACAATTGTTCCACGGGCCGCTGGTCGATCGTTTCGGGCGGCGGCGGATGATGATCGGCTCGCTCGCCGCCTATGCCGCGCTCAACGTGCTGGCGGCGATTTCGGCGAGCTTCCCGCTGCTGCTCGCCGCGCGTTTCTTCGGCGGCACCGCGATCGCCGGATCGCGCATCGGGATGATCGCGATGGTGCGCGATTGCTTCGCCGGGCGCGCGATGGCGCAGATCATGTCGCTCGCCTTCATGGTATTCATGGCGATCCCGATCATCGCGCCGGGGCTCGGCGCCGGCATCCTGCTGTTCGGCAACTGGCGGACGATCTTCTGGATCATCGCCGGCCTCGCGCTTCTCGTGATGATCTGGGTCGCGATCCGCATCCCGGAGACGATGCTCCTCGAGGACCGCCGCGAGATCCGCCTCCCCGCGATCCTCGCCGGGTGGCGCGCGACGCTCTCCGACCGGCTCTCGCTCGGCTATACCCTCGCCACCACCGCGCTGACCGCCTGCCTTTACGGCTATCTCGGGTCGATCGAACAGATCATGGCCGACGGCTTTGGGCGCCCGCATCTGCTGATCGTCATCTTCGCGCTGAGCGCTGGGATGATGATGGTCGGCAACATGACCAATGCGCGGCTGGTGATGCGGATCGGCACGCGGCGGCTGAGCCACGGCGCGGTCTGCGCGATGATCGTGATCAGCGCGATCCACCTCGCGATCGCGATGACCGGGCATGAGACGATCGTGACCTTCGCGGTGCTTCAGGCGCTGACCTTCGCCGCTTTTTCGCTCTCCAGCGCCAATTTCTCGGCGATGGCGATGGAGCGGATGGGGCATATCGCGGGCACCGCCGCCAGCGTGCAGGGGTTCATCTCGCTCACCTTCGGCTCGGCGATCGGGACGATGATCGGGCAGGCGTTCGACGGGACGACGCGGCCGCTGACCGCCGGATTCCTCGTCGCGGCGGTGATTGCGATCGGTCTCGCCTTCATCACCGAGCGCGGCCGCCTCTTCCGCCCGCTCGCCTGAAGGGAACCGCCCGGCCCTCCTGAGTGTTCGCGCTTTTGCGAAGGAGGAGAATGGCGATGGGTGGACGGCAGATCTACGGCCACGGCTCGGGCGACGACGGGTTCGACGAGGACGGCTATGACGAGAGCCAGCGCGCGGAAATCCTTGAGGTGACGCGCGAAGGGCGACGCGACGGGGCGATCATCACCGATCTCGATCCCGATCTCGACGTCGATCTGGAGGCCGACGACGACGTCGATAGCCTCAACGAAACCGACGGCGGGAAATAACCAGCCGGCGCCTATGGCGTTGCGGATCGGCGGCGCCGGTGCCACGGTCGCGCGATGCCCACGATCGCGCTGCTGATCCTTTCGAACTGCTTCATGACCACCGCCTGGTATTGGCATCTCAAAGGCGGGATGGCGAAGCCGTTGCCGCTGGTGATCCTGATCAGCTGGGGCATCGCGCTCGCTGAATATTGCCTCGCCGTCCCCGCCAACCGCATCGGCTACGCGCACGGGTGGAGCGGCGGGCAACTCAAGGTCGCGCAGGAGGTGATCACCCTCCTCGTCTTCGGTATTTTCGCGGTGGCGGTGCTCGGCGAACAATTGAGCTGGCGCCACGCCGGCGCGTTCGCCTGCCTGATCGGTGCGGCGCTGTTCATGTTCGCCGGGCGGCCGTGAAGACCTAACCCGTTCGCCCTGACCTTGTCGAAGGGCTGCCCTTCTTCGTTGGGAAGAAAAGTGCGGGGCTTCGGCAAGCTCAGCCCGAACGGGGAAAACGGATCAGGCCAGGATCGGCATCCACATCGGCTCGCCGACGAGGCTTTGCGAGCCGCGCAACCGCTCCAGCGCCGCCGCGATCGCCGATTCCGGCGCCTCATGCGTAACGATCGCCACCAGGGCGCTGCCGTCGGGATTGGCGCCGCGCTGGATCAGGCTCTCGATCGAGACACCCGCATCGCGCATCGCCGCGGCGATCTCCGCCAATACCCCCACGCGATCGGCGACCATGAAGCGCAGGTAGAAACGCCCGCGCCGCGCGCCGGTATCGGCCGGGCCGGCATCGGCGAGCGCGGTCACCGGCATCGCGAAGGGCGGGCCGGCCTCGCCGCGCGCGATATCGATCAGGTCGGCGATCACCGCGCTGGCGGTCGGCCCGTCGCCCGCGCCCGCGCCCTGGAACAGCAAGCGGCCGACGAAATTGCCCTCCGCCACCACCGCATTGGTCGAGCCGGTGACATGCGCCAGCGGATGATCCTGCGGCACGAGCTGCGGCTGGACGCGCTGGAACAGCCCGCCCTGCCCCAGTTCTGCCTGACCAATCAGCCGGATGCGATAGCCAAGCGCCGCCGCCTCGGCGATGTCGCCGGCGAGGATCTGGCGGATGCCGCGGATCGCGACGTCGTCGAACGCCGGGCGGGTGCCGAACGACAGGCTGGCGAGGATCGACAGCTTGTGCGCCGCATCCACCCCGTCGATGTCGAAGCTGGGATCGGCCTCGGCATAGCCAAGCGCCTGCGCCTCGGCGAGCACATCGCCGAAATCGCGCCCCTCGGCCTCCATCTTGGAAAGGATGAAGTTGCAGGTGCCGTTGAGGATGCCCTGCACGCGCGCGATCTCGTTCGCCGCCGCGCCTTCGCGCAGCCCCTTGATCACCGGGATACCGCCCGCGACCGCCGCCTCGAACTTGAGCGGGACGCCGGCCTTCTCCGCCGCTTCGGCCAGTTCGAGCCCGTGATGTGCGAGCATCGCCTTGTTGGCGGTGACGAAGGCCTTGCCGCGGCCGAGCGTCGCGCGGGCGAGCGCCAGCGCGGGGCCATCCGCCCCGCCGACCAGTTCGACCACCACATCGGCGCCGACATCGGCAAGCGCGACGGTATCGTCGATCCATTCGAATCGCGAAATATCGACCCCGCGATCCTTGGTGCGGTCGCGCGCGGAGACCGCGACGACCTCGATCGCCCGGCCAGCGCGGCGCTCGATCAGCGCGCGATTGGCCTCGAGCACGCGGATCACGCCCGATCCGACCGTTCCCAGCCCCGCCAGCGCAACTCGCAACGCTTCCGCCATGTCGATTCCCTAATTTTGTAAGTCGCGCGCTCTTGGGCCACGAAGGAGGCGGCGGCAAGGGGCTGTGGCTTCCCCATCCCCCCGCGCCCCGCTAGTGATCGCCGATGACTACCGATCCCCACCGGCAACGCGCGGGCGTTGCCGAACTCACTTTTCGCGGCATCCTGCTCGGCGGGATCATCACGTTGCTGTTCACCGCCGCCAACGTTTATCTCGGGCTCAAGGTCGGGCTGACCTTCGCCACCTCGATCCCCGCCGCGGTGATCTCGATGGCGGTGCTGCGCGCCTTTCCCGACAGCTCGATCCTCGAAAACAACATCGTCCAGACGATCGCCAGCGCGGCGGGGACGCTCGCGGCGATCATCTTCGTGCTGCCGGGGCTGGTGATGATCGGCTGGTGGCACGGCTTCCCCTTCGTCACCACCGCCGCGATCACCGCGACCGGGGGCATCCTCGGGGTGATGTTCTCAGTGCCGCTGCGCCGCGCCTTGGTGGTCGATACCGACCTGCCCTATCCCGAGGGGCGCGCGGCGGCGGAGGTGCTCGAAGTCGGCTCGGCGGCGCGCGACGGCGGGGCGGAGAGCGCCAAGGGGCTCTCGGTGCTGATCTGGGGCAGCCTCGCCTCGGCCGGGTTCGCATTGCTGACCCAGATGAACCTCGCCGCGGCGGAGACCGCACGCTGGTTCCGCATCGGCGCGAGCGCGACCGGGATTTCGGGGGGGCTGTCGTTCGCGCTGCTCGGGGTCGGGCATCTCGTCGGGCTGTCGGTCGGGATGGCGCAGCTCGTCGGGATGGCGACCGGCTGGTGGGTGCTGCTGCCGATCCTCACCGCGCATAGCGACCTCGGCGGCAGCGCCGAGGAACTCGCCAATACGGTGTTCCGCGCCGACGTGCGCTTCTTCGGCGCCGGGGTGATCGGGGTCGCGGCGGTGTGGGCGCTGGCGAAGATCGCGCGCCCGGTGATCGGCGGGATCGCCTCGGCGCTCGCCGCGAGCCGCGCGCGGCGTGGCGGCGAAGTGCTGGCGCTCACCGAACGCGATCTGCCGATCGGCGTCGTCGGGCTCGTCTCGCTGGCGATGCTCGTGCCGATTGGCGTGTTGCTGTGGAGCGTCATCGCGGGCGGGCCGCTCGCCGCGTCGGGGGCGCTGCTGATCGGCGGCGCCTTGCTCTTCGTGCTGGTGATCGGGCTGATGATCGCCGCGGTGTGCGGCTATATGGCCGGGCTGATCGGCGCATCCAACTCGCCGGTTTCGGCGATCGGCATCCTGTCGATCATCGCCGCCTCGCTGCTGCTCGTCGCCTTGTTCGGGCGCGGCACCCCGCCCGATACCGCGCAGGCGCTGATCGCTTATGCGCTGATCGTCACCGGGATCGTGTTCGGCGTGGCGACGATCTCCAACGACAATCTCCAGGATCTCAAGACCGGCCAGCTCGTCGGCGCGACGCCGTGGAAGCAGCAGGTCGCGCTCGTCATCGGCGTCTGCTTCGGCGCGCTGGTGGTTCCGATCGTGCTCGATCTGCTCAACACCGCCTTCGGCTTTGCGGGCGCGCCGGGCGCCGGGCCGCAGGCACTCGCCGCGCCGCAGGCCGGGTTGATCTCGGCGCTGGCGAAGGGCGTGCTCGGGGGCGACCTCAACTGGCCGATGCTGCGCTGGGGCGCGCTCGCCGGAATCGGCTTCGTCATCCTCGACGAGGCGATGGGGCGGGCCAAGCTGCTCCGACTGCCGCCGCTCGCGGTCGGGATCGGCATCTATCTGCCGATGGCGGTGATCCTGCCGGTGACGGTCGGCTCGTTGCTCGGCTGGACCTATGACCGCTGGTCGGACCGCCGCACCGATGCCGAGGGCGCCAAGCGGCTGGGGGTGCTCCTCGCGACCGGGATGATCGTCGGCGAGAGCCTGTTCGGGGTGGCCTTTGCCGGCATCGTCGCGGCGAGCGGCAGCGATTCGCCGCTGGCGGTGGTCGGCAACGGCTTCGCGCCGATCGCACTGGTCGGCGGAACGATCCTGTTCATCGCGCTGACCTGGTGGCTCTACCGCTGGACGCGCACGCTGGTGACGCGCGGCTGACAAGCCCCTCTTTCTTCTCCCCTCCCTTCACCAGGGAGGGGAGTTAAGGGGGACGAAGATCACATCAGCGCCAGCAGATCCTTGATCCCGACGAAGGCGAAGCCGACCGAGCTGTCGGCGATGCCATAAGGCATGAACAGCATGTCGCCGTGCTTCATCGCCCCGCAGGTATAGACGACATTGGGCACATAGCCCTCGCGATCCTGATCCGCCGCGGCGAGGATCGGCTCCTGCGTGCGCCCCAGCACCTTGCCCGGATCGTTCTTGTCGAGCAGTGCCGCGCCGATCGAATATTTGCGCATCGCGCCGACCCCGTGGGTCAACAGCAGCCAGCCCTCGTCGAGCTCGATCGGCGCGCCGCAATTGCCGATCTGAACGAATTCCCACGGATGTTCCGGCTTGAGGATCAGATCGCCGTCGTCCCAATGCGTCAGGTCATTCGTCTTGAGCAGGTAGAGATTTTCCCCGTCCTGCCGCCCGATCGCCATATAGGTGCCGTCGACCTTGCGCGGGAACAGCGCGATCCCCTTGTTGCGCGCGGCGGTTCCGGTCATCGGCACGAGGTCGAACGCCCGGAAATCCCTGGTCCGCATCAATTCGGACTGGATGCGCGAACCGTTATAGGCGGTATAGGTCCCCAGCCATTCCACGTCGCCGTCGTCGTGGGTGAACTGGACGAGCCGCAGATCCTCCAGCCCCTTCGATTGCTCGTCGGTGATCGGAAAGATCACCGTCCCCGACAGGGTCGAATCGCGGTGGCGATGCACGCGCACCGCGCCGGTGGGCGGATGCTCCTCGTCCATATTCTTGGCATCGGCGGCGGTGGCGAAGGGCGGCTCGGGGGCGAGCTTGAGTTCGCGCCGCGCGGTGATGATGCCCTCGCGAAACGCGATCGAGGAGATATGCCCCTCCCCCACCGCGCGCAGCGACATCACGATGCGCTGCGATCCCTTGGGCATCCCCGACTGATCGTGATGCGCCACCACGCTGGGGTTCATCAGCGCCGCGGCGGCATAACTGTATTCCAGGCAGAAATAGGCGCCGATCAGCTGGCGCTTCACATCGCCGATCTTGCCGCTGTCGAGATCGTGCTGCGCCGCGATCTGGTCGTAGCGCGCCATGAACACACGCCGCGTCTGCCAGTGCCGCGCCTCGAAATCCTTGAGCACCGCCTCGAGCTGTTCGCTGGCCTCGTCCTCGGTCATTTCGAGCACGACGCCGATCAGCCGCTGCGAGCGGCTGATCCCCGAGCCGTTCGATTGCCAGCCGAGATGGAACGGCCGCACCACGACGCGCGATGGGTCGGCGTGCAGCCGCAACCGGTGGTTGAAAATCTCCAAAACTCGCCTCGCCGTATCGCCTTGCCGATGCGGCGCCCGCCCGTCAGGCGACCGCGCGTCTTTGCCCTGCCACGCCGGCACCCGTTTTTGAAAGCCTTGAAATCGCGCAAGAGGCCAATTGCAGCGCGAGAATCGATTCGGCGCCCTGATTGCGGTTGAGCCCGGTCGGCATCAGCCCGTCGAAACAGCCGCCATCGGCCGCAGTCGCCAAAGGCAGGTCGAGGTCGTTCCCGCCGAGGAACCAGCGATAGGCGCGGTTGGCCTCGTCGATCCATTTGGTCTCGCCGGTCGCGGCAAAGGCCGCGCTGCACGCATCGATCGTCGCCTGCGCCTCCAGCGGCTGCTGATCGAACGGCAGCGGCTCGGCATAGACGCGGCCGAAGCTTTCGGTGCCGACCGCGCGGAAATGCCCGCCCGGCGCGGTCTGCCGCGCGACGATCCAGTCGAGCGTCTCGATCCCGCATGCCACCAGATCGTCGCGCCGCAATGCCAGGCCCGCGCGGATCATCGCCTCGGGCAATCGCGCATTGTCATAAGCGAGCACGATCTCGAACCATTGCCAGTCGGGCCGGCTGGCGTGATCGAGCAATGACAGATGCTCGTCGGGAAACCGCTCCAGGATCGCGCGCGCGAGCGGGTGCCCCGGGGACGCTTCGATCATCGCCGCCGCCCCGAGCATCGCAAAGGCCTGCGCGCGCACGCTGCCGAGTTCGAGCCCGAGACTGGCGGTGTCGCCGAACAGCGCGGTCGCCCAATCGCGATGCTTATGTTCCCGCGCATCGCGCGCGGTGACCCCGAGCGCCCAGAGCGTCCGGCCGTTCGAATCGTCCGACCCTTCCTCTTCGCACCACGTCCGGTCGTAGTTCATGAAATTGCGGAAGCGGCGCTTTTCCGGGTTCCACGCATATTGGACGAACGACGCATAGACCGTCATCCACTTGTCGCGCCGCACCGGATCGAGCGGCTCGATTGCGCTCATCAGCATCAGCGCGCGCGCATTGTCGTCGATGCAATAGCCGTGGCGGCGATCGGGGACCGAGTAGATCGCATGCTGATACATCCCGGTCCGGTCGCTCATCCGCTCGACCGCGGCGAGATCGGGCGCGAGCGGCGCCGCCTGCGCGGCGCCTTTGGTCAGCCGCTTAGGGCGCGCGGAGATCACCGTCTCGATCTCGCTCATCGCGCGCTCGGCGAGCCGCGGCCAGATCATCGTCCGCCCGCGCGCATAGGCCCGCGCGGAAAGCTCGGTCCGCGCCTCCTCGCTGTCGAGCAGGCGATTGATCTCGCGGGCGAAACCGGCCGAATCGCGGAAATCGACCAGCACGCCGTGCCCATCCGCCAATATCTCGGTCGCATGCGCATAAGGGGTGGAGATCACCGGCTTGCCCACGCCGACGGCATAGCTCAGCGTTCCGCTCGTGATCTGCGTCGGATTGAGATAGGGCGTGACGTAAAGGTCCGCCGCCTGCAGATAATCGATCAATTCGTCATGCTCGACGAAAGCGTCGATGAACGACACGCGGTTCGCCACGCCCTTTTCCCGCGCCAGTTCCTGCAACCGCTCGCGATAGGATTCGCCCTCGCGCGCGACGAGATTGGGGTGGGTCGCGCCGAGCACGACATAGAGCGCGTCGGGATGCCGCGCGATCACCTCGGGCATCGCGCCGATCACCGTCTCGATCCCCTTGCCGGGGGCGAGCAGCCCGAAGGTGAGAATCACCTTGCGCCCCACCCAGCCGAAACGCGGCTTGAACTGCGCCGGATCGGTGAGCTCACGGTCTGGCACGCCGTGCGGGATCGTGATGATCGTCCGCGGATCGGCGCCATAGACGCGCCGCAGGATTTCCTGCCCGCGCGCCGCCATCACGATCACGCGCTGCGCACGGCGCAACAGCCCTTCCATCACCGCACGCTGATGCGCATCGGGGTTTTCGAGCACGGTGTGGAGCGTCACGATCAGCGGCAGCGTCGTGCGATCGAGCAGCGAAAGGATATATTCGCCCGCCGCGCCGCCGAAGATGCCATATTCGTGCTGGAGCCAGATCGCCTGCGCGCCCGATGCCTCGATCCGCCGCGCCGCATCGATATAAGCGGCGCGATCCTGCTCGGGGATCGCCGCGGTGACCTCGGGGGGATAGTCGTAGCTCCCCGGGTGATCGTCCATCGCATAGACGTCGATCCTGACCCCGGGAAAACTGCTGCCGAGCGCACGGAATGTATCGGTGGTATAAGTTGCCAACCCACATTTGCGCGGCAGAAAATTACCAATCAACGCAATATGTTTGACGCTACCGCGACCCACGGTCGCGCCTCGAGTTTCTCCTGCCATTGCCTCGCCTTCGCTATCGCACGTTGCGGGCCGTTCACCCGCTGGACAGGATTGAAACAGGCGAGACGGATGTTGGTTGCAAAATTTGTGCAACGCAATATCGGCCGACTCGGCCGATCGCGATCAGCCGCGCCCGCGATAAGGCGGAACACCCTGATCGGGCACCCACAATTCGGCCGGCGGCGCGCCCGTCTGCCAGAAAACGTCGATCGGGATGCCCCCGCGCGGATACCAATAGCCCCCGATCCGCAGCCACACCGGCTTCATCTCCTTCGCCAGCCGCTCGCCGATCCCGACGGTACAATCCTCGTGGAAGGCGGCGTGGTTGCGGAACGAGCCGAGGAACAGCTTGAGCGACTTGGATTCGACGATCGTCTCGCCGGGGACATAATCGATCACCAGATGCGCGAAATCGGGCTGGCCGGTCACCGGGCAGAGCGAGGTGAATTCGGGCGCGACGAAGCGCACCGCATAGAGGCGCCCCACGCGCGGGTTGGGAACGTAATCGAGCGTCGCCTCGTCCGGGGACGCGGGAAGCGTGCTGGCCTTGCCGAGATGCAGTGTCATGCCGCGCGAGATAGGCGCGGATCGGGCGCGGCGCCACTCCCCCTTCCCTCGTCATTCCCGCGAAGGCGGGAAGTTGGGCGTGAGTTCAACGCTTCTTCGCCTTCTTCGGCGGCGCGCCCTTGACCAGCGAGCTGAGCTGGCAGCGCTGCCCACGGACGATCAGCGTGGCATAGCGATCGAGCGTGTCGGTGCCGCGCGTCTCGACCCCGATCCGCTCGGCGAAGGGCAAATCGGTGCACGGCCCCATCAATTGCGCGTGATACCAGTCGAAGCCGTTGACCTGCAGATAGACCGCGTCGCGCCCGTCCGCGCGGAAATCGGTGATATTGCGGTTGGCGAAGGGGACGCTGACCTCCTTCGCATCATTGCCGTGCTTGACTTCGCCGGCCTGCGCCGTCGCCGCCAGCCCGATGATGGCGACCGCAGCCAAGATGCCCGATTTGACCATGATGCTCGCTCCATTCTGCGGGAATGATCATCGCTTACAGGTCGTTTACCGCGGCTGAATTGCGTGCGCGCCGCGTCGCGCTAAGGAAGCGGACATGGAATCGCTCGTCTCCACCGAATGGCTCGCCGGTGCGCTCGGCGCCCCCGATCTGCGTATCGCCGATTGTTCCTGGTTCCTCCCCGGCGAGGGGCGCGACGGCGCGGCCGATTATCGCGCGGCGCATATCCCCGGCGCGGTGTTCCTCGACCTCGCCGATATCGTCGATAGCGCGCATCCCGCGCCGATGATGCTCCCGCCGCCCGAGAAATTCGCCAGCCGGATGGCGAAGCTCGGGATCGGCGACGGGGTGCGCATCGTGCTCTATGACGATTCGCCGCATCGCACCGCGGCACGCGCGTGGATGATGATGCGCAGCTTCGGGGTGCCCGATGTCGCGATCCTCGACGGCGGGCTCGGCAAATGGCGTGCCGAGGGCCGCCCGCTTTCCGCCGAGACGGTGACGCCGCGCGCGCGCCATATGACCCCGCGCGCGACCGGCATCGGGGTGCGCGATATCGCCGCGATGCGCGAAAACCTCTCCTCCCGCGCCGCGCAGGTGGTCGACGCTCGCTCGCCCGCGCGCTTCGCCGGCGAGGAGCCCGAGCCGCGCCCCGGGGTTGTGCCCGGGCATATCCCGGGATCGGTCAACATCCATTATGCGCGATTCTTCAACGCCGACGGTACGTGGCGGTCGCCCGCCGAGCTGGCGGCATTATTCGCGGAGAGCGGCATCGACCCGGCGCGCCCGCTGATCGCGACCTGCGGCTCGGGGGTCACCGCCTCGATCGTCGCCTTCGCCGCGCATCTGCTCGGGCATGACGCGGCGGTCTACGACGGCAGCTGGGCCGAATGGGGCGCCACCCCCGATGCGCCGAAGGAGACCGGCCGGTGAGCGACGGACACGACAAGATCGGCGACGCCACCCGCGTCGTTGCGGCCGGGCGCCGCGCCGAATGGACCGCGGGGGTGGTCAACACCCCGGTCTGGCGCGCCTCGACGATCCTTTACGACAATGTCGCCGAATTGCGCGCACGCGCCGGGCGCGACACCCACCACCGGCTGTTCTACGGCCGCCGCGGCACCCCGACGCAATGGAGCCTCGCCGACGCGCTGACCGAGCTCGAACCGGGGGCGGAGGCGACCTTCCTCTATCCTTCCGGGGTCGCGGCGATCGCCGCCGCGCTGCTCAGCATACTCTCGCCGGGGGACGAATTGCTGCTGGTCGATTCGACCTATGACCCGACCCGCAGTCTCGCCAACGGGCTGTTGAAGCGGCTGGGGATCACGACGCGCTATTACGATCCGCTGATCGGCGCCGGAATCGCCGATCTGATCGGCGAGCGGACCAAGGCGATCTTCATGGAAAGCCCCGGCAGCCTCACCTTCGAGGTGCAGGACGTGCCCGCGATCGTCGCGGCGGCGAAGGCGCACGGCGTGGTGACGCTGCTCGACAATACCTGGGCCACCCCGCTCAACTTCCGCGCGATCGAGCGCGGAGTGGATTATACGATCCTCGCCTGCACCAAATATGTCGTCGGGCATTCGGACGTCATGCTCGGGTCGGTGACCGCCGCCGCGGGGCGGTTCGCGAAATTGCGCGATACCAGCCACCAGCTCGGCCAGATCGCCAGCCCCGACGATGCCTGGCTCGGCAGCCGCGGGCTGCGCACGATGCAGCTCCGGCTCGAACGCCACGAGCAGAGCGCGCTCGCGATCGCGCGCTGGCTGGAAACGCGGCCCGAGGTGGCGCGGGTGCTCCACCCGGCGCTTCCCTCCTGCCCCGGCCACGATCTGTTCGCGCGCGATTTCGCCGGGGCGAGCGGGCTGTTCTCGTTCGTCCTGCAAGGCGGCGGCGAGGCGGCACGCGCCGCGCTGATCGACGGGCTCGACCATTTCGGGATCGGCTATTCGTGGGGCGGCTTCGAATCGCTCGCGATTCCGGTCGATCCGGAGAAATACCGCACCGCGACCAAGCCCGATTTCGCCGGCCCGATCGTCCGGCTCCAGATCGGGCTGGAAGATGTGAACGACCTGATCGCCGATCTCGAACGCGGGCTGGCGCGGTTCAGCGCGGTGCGGGGTTAAGCGGGCAAACCCGCTCGCCCTGAGCTTGTCGAAGGGCTGCCCTTCTTCATCGGAAGAAAGTGCAGGGCTTCGACAGGCTCAGCCCGAACGGGGAAAGGTAACCGCGATCTAAGCTTACTTCGGGGTCGCGGCGCGGGCGTCCTGGCCGTCGCCTTCGGGCGCGGCGACGATATCGCGGGTCGTCTGGCCCTTTTCGACCACATTGGTCTTGGGATCGCCGACCGACGAGCGGATGCCGGGCGCGGCGTCGCCGGCTTGGCTCACCGCGGCGGCTTCGGCCGGGGCGCGCGGCGCGGTGCCGAACAGCGCTTCGAGCGTCTGCGCCTGCGTCGTGCTGTTGGCCTGCACCCGCGCCGCGCCCGGGGTCGGCGGGGTCAGCGCGAAATCGGGCGGGATCATCAGCGACGGCTGGCGCGCGACCGCGAACTCGTCGGGCCGCGCCCGATCGTAGCCGCGCTTGCCGCAACCGGCGAGCAAGGCGAGCGCGGCAATGCCGGCTCCGGCGACGACGATCTTACGCATTATCGATTCTCCACAGGCTTGCCGGGCTTGTCGCGCATCAGGAGCGCACGCACCAGCAGGATCAGCACACCAATCGTAATCGCCGCATCGGCGACGTTAAAGACCAAAAACGGGCGCCATTCGCCGAAGTGCAGGTCGGCGAAGTCAACCACATAGCCGAAGCGCACGCGATCGAGGATATTGCCGATCGCCCCGCCGAGCACGAGCCCGAGCGCAACCTGATCGGCGCGGCTCTTCTCGCGCCACATCCACACCAGCACCGCCACCGCGATCGCCCCGGTCATCGCCACCAGCGCCCAGCGCCCGACCTCGCTCTCCGCGCGGAGCAGCCCGAGGCTGACCCCGACATTCTGGACGAAGCGCAGGTCGAAGATCGGCAGGATTTCGCGCACCGCGCCGAGATAATCGATCCCGAGCGGTCCGGTGACGATCCACTTCACGAGCTGATCGACGAGGAACAGCGCCAAAGCCGTCGCCAGCCCGAGCTTGGGGAGCGCGCGCATCACGCCGCCACCTCGCCGACCACCGCGGTGCAGCGGCCGCACAGCCCGTCATCCTCGGTCACTTCGGGCAGCAACCGCCAGCAGCGGCCGCATTTGTGATAATCGGTGCGCGTCACGGTCACCTCATCGCCCGGCGAGACCTTCGCCACGATGAACGCCTCGGCCAAAGCATCGGCATCGAGCGGCAGCTCGGGCACCGTCACATTCGCCTCGAGGCTCGAGCGGACGATCTTTTCGCGGCGGAGCGGCTCGATCGCCTCGGTAACGCGGACCCGCAGCGCGCGGATCGCCAGCCAGCGCTGGCTGATATCCTCGCTCGCCTCGGCGGGCAGCTCGGGCCAGTCGAGGAAGTGCACCGACCCGTCCTCGCTCGGGAAGCGCGTCTGCCACACTTCCTCGGCGGTGAAGGTCAGTACCGGCGCCGCCCAGCGTACCAGCGCGTGGAACAGCACGTCGAGCATCGTGCGATAGGCGCGCCGCGTCGTATCGGTCGGTGCGTCGCAATAGAGCGAATCCTTGCGGATATCGAAGAAGAACGCCGACAGATCCTCATTGGCGAAATCGCTCAGCAGCCGGGTGTAGGTGTTGAAGTCGAAATCGACGATCGCCTGGCGAAGCTGCTTGTCGAGCGCGTGGACGAGGTGGAGCATATAGCGCTCCAGCTCGGGCCATTCGCTTATCGGCAGCCGCTCGCCCTCGTCGAACCCGTCGAGTGCGCCGAGCAGGTAGCGGAAGGTGTTGCGCAGCTTGCGATATTGGTCGGCGACGCCGGCAAGGATCTCCTTGCCGATGCGGTGATCCTCGGTGAAATCGACCGACAGCGCCCACAAGCGCAGGATATCTGCGCCATATTCCTTCATCAGGTCGAGCGGATTGACCGTGTTGCCGAGCGACTTGGACATTTTCATGCCCTTGGCGTCCATCGTGAAGCCGTGGGTCAGCACCGCATCATAAGGCGCCCGCCCGCGGGTCCCGCAGCTTTCGAGCAGCGACGACTGGAACCAGCCGCGATGCTGGTCCGATCCTTCGAGATAAAGATCGGCCGGCCAGCGCAATTCGGGCCAGCGCCCGCTTTCGAGCACGAAGGCGTGGGTGCAGCCCGAATCGAACCACACGTCGAGAATGTCGGTGACGCGCTCGTAATCGGCCGGATCATAGTCCGGGCCGAGCAGCGCCGGGACCGCTTCCTCGCTCCACGCGTCGACGCCCTCGGCGCGGAAGGCATCGACGATCCGCGCATTGACCGCCGGGTCGCACAGATATTGCCCGGTCTTGCGATCGACGAACAAGGCGATCGGCACGCCCCAGGCGCGCTGGCGCGAGATCACCCAGTCGGGCCGCCCCTCGACCATCGCGCCGATGCGGTTGCGGCCCTTTTCGGGGACGAAGCGCGTCGCGGCGATCGCGGCGAGCGCGGTTTCGCGCAGCGTCGCGCCGCCTTCGATCGGGCGATCGACCGCGATGAACCATTGCGGGGTGCAGCGGAAGATCACCTTCGCCTTGGATCGCCACGAATGCGGATAGCTGTGGACGAAATCGTCCGACGCCGCGAGCAGCGCCCCCGCCGCGCGCAGGTCCGAACAGATCGGGCCGTCGCTGGCGGTGAACTTCTTGTTGATGACGCTGCCCTGCCCGCCGAGCCACGCCCAATCCTCGCGGTAGAAGCCCCCCGCATCGACCGCGAACACCGGGTCGATGCCGTTCGCCTTGCACAGCTCGAAATCGTCCTCACCGTGATCGGGCGACATATGGACGAGCCCGGTGCCGGCGTCGGTGGTGACGAAATCGCCGGCCAGGAACGGGCGCGGCTTGGCGAAGAACCCGCCGAGGTGATGCATCGGGTGACGCGCGACGGCGCCGGCGAGTTGGGCGCCCGTCCCGCGCCAAACAACTTCGCCGGGGTGGACACGAGAGACGAAGGAATCAATCAATTGCTCGGCGACCAGATAGCGCGAGCCATTAAGGTCGAGCGCGACGTAATCGATCTCCGCCCCATAGGCCAACGCCTGGTTGACCGGGATCGTCCACGGCGTCGTCGTCCAGATCACCGCATGCGCGCCGACCAGTTCTGGCGCGTTCGGCGCCTCGACAATCTCGAACGCCACGTCGATCTGGGTCGAGGTGATGTCCTCATATTCGATCTCGGCCTCGGCCAGCGCGGTCTTTTCGACCGGGGACCACATCACCGGCTTGGCGCCGCGATAGAGCTGCCCCGTCTCGGCGAACTTCATCAGCTCGGCGACGATCGTCGCCTCCGCCGCGAAATCCATCGTGAGGTACGGCTTGTCCCAATCGCCGTTGATGCCGAGCCGCTTGAGCTGCTCGCGCTGGGTGTTGACCCAATGCTGCGCATAGGCGCGGCATTCGGCGCGGAATTCGCGCGCCGGCACCTCGTCCTTGTTGCGCTTCTTCTTGCGATACTCCTCCTCGACCTTCCATTCGATCGGCAGGCCGTGGCAATCCCAGCCGGGGACATAAGGCGCGTCCTTGCCCAGCAGCGTCTGGGTGCGCACCACCATGTCCTTGAGGATGTGGTTGAGCGCGTGGCCGATATGCATGTCGCCATTGGCATAGGGCGGGCCGTCGTGGAGAATGAACTTCTCGCGCCCGGCACGCTGCTCGCGCAGCCGCTGGTACAGGCCCAGCTTCTGCCAGCGTTCCAGAATAGCCGGTTCCTTCTGCGGCAGGCCGGCTTTCATCGGAAAGTCGGTCTTCGGCAGGAAGACGGTGTCGCGCCAGTCGCGCTTCGGGGTATCGGATGCGTCAGCCATGAGTGCGCGCGGCATTAGCGCGGGAAAAGGGCCGCGTCATGCCCCATCGTTAGCCTGCGACAAGTTGTTCAAAGCCAACGCTTGCCCAACCCTACCCCGTCATTCCCGCTAAGGCGGGAATCCATAAGCACTGCCGTCGCGCTTCTATCGCAGAAGCCAGCCAGAATGGATTCCCGCCTTCGCGGGAATGACGGAAGAGATGCCGATCAGCCCGCAGCAAGGATCGCCCGCGCACGGTCGCAATCCGCCGCCATTTGCGCGATCAGCGCGTCGAGCGAGTCGAATTTCGCCTCGGGGCGGAGATAGTCGATCAGCTCGACCTCGATCATCTGATCGTACAGGTCGCCGCTGAAATCGAAGAAATAGGGTTCGAGCAATTCCTTGGGCGGGTCGAAACTCGGCCGGATGCCGAGATTCGCCGCGCCGTCCAGCACGCGTCCATCGGGCAGCCGCCCGCGCACCGCATAGATGCCGTAGGCCGGGCGGAGGTAATTGCCCATGTCGATATTGGCGGTGGGAAAGCCGATCTCGCGCCCCACTTTGTCACCGTGCTGGACGCGCCCGGCGATCGCCCACGGCCGGGTGAGCAGCCGCGCCGCCTCGCGCGGGTTGCCGGCACGCAGCGCGTCGCGGATGCGGCTGGAGGAAACCGGGGCGCCGTCGAGCATCACCTCGCCCACCGTCGCATCGGTGAAGCCGTAACGCTTGCCGAACGCGGCCATCGCGGCGGCGTCGCCGCTCTTGTTGTGGCCGAAGGTGAAATCCTCGCCGGTCACCACCCCGCCGACCCCGAACAGCCCGACCAGCCGGTCGCGGACGAATTCCTCCGCCTCCAGCGCGGCGAGCGCGCCGTCGAAGTGGAACACGATCATCCCGTCGACCCCCGCCGCGGCGAACAGCCGCTCGCGCTGGTCGAGCGTCGTCAGCCGGAACGGCGGGCTATCGGGGCGAAAATGGCGCACCGGATGCGGGTCGAAGGTCGCGACCAGTGCGGGGCGCCCCTCGGCGCGCGCCTGATCGACCGCACGGCCGACCACCGCCTGGTGCCCGAGGTGGAATCCGTCGAAATTGCCGAGCGCGACGATGCCCCCCCTGAGGTGCGGCGGAATCGCCGAGCCGCCGTCCAGCCGCTCCATGCCGCGCGCCTTAGGGGCCACCAACCCGGACGGCAATGGCCGAGTCATGCTTCGGCCGTGCGCACCAACGTTTCGAACCGCCCGTCGGCGACGCGGATCTCGTTGAAGCTCGGCGGGGTCTTGCGCAGCCGGGTCGAGAGCGTCCCCGCTCCGATCAGCCGCATCTTGCCGTAAGGAATGTCGAACGGATCGTGGACATGCCCCGAAAGCACCGCATCCGCCCCCGCCGCAGCGAGCGCCGCCAGCGCCTGTGCGCCGTGCCGCGTCCGCCCCGAGCCGGTGGTCGGCCCCTCGATCAGCGGATGATGCCCCGCGACGAAGATCAGATCGCCCTTCGGCGCCGCGGCGATTCGCGCCAGCGCCGTGTCGAGCGAGGGTTTGGCGACCCGCCCCTTCGACTGGTCGAGACGGAATTGCGCGCGCGAGATCGTGCTGAGCGGGACGATCGACACCCCGGGGATCGCCAGCGGGCGTTCGATCAGCTTCTCCGCCGCGCCATAGCGGCGATAGGGCGCGAACAGCCGACGCAACGGATCCCAATAATAAGGGATGTCGTGGTTGCCGATCTCCAGCGTCACCGGCACCCCGAGCGCGCGCAGCCAGCGCCCGCCGGCGTCGAACTCGCTCGGGCGCGCGCGCATCGTCAGGTCGCCGGTCATCACCACCGCATCGGGCCGCTCCGCCGCGACGCATTCGGCGAACCACGCCAGCGCCGCCGGGTCCTCCGCGCCGAAATGCAGATCGCTGACGTGAAACAGCCTGATCGTCACGCTCGCTCCTTGGTTGCTGCCTGCCACCGTCATGCCGGACTTGATCCGGCACCCAGAGCAACAAGCGCCGGCATTTGCGACTCTGGATGCCGGGTCAAGCCCGGCATGACGGTCAAAGGGGGTTTCGCTGAATGTCGAACCGTCTAGAGCCACTTGCAACGATAGCAAGAAAGCGATGGAGAGGCCGTGAGCGAGATCGCGACGATGCTGACCGATGCGATCGAGCGACTGCTCGAGGCGCGGCTCGACGATTCGGCGATGCACGCCGCCCGCACCGGCACCTGGCCGAGCGATCTGTGGCGCGCGCTGGAGGAACAGGGCGTGCCGCTGGCGCTGGTGCCCGAAGATGCCGGCGGGTTCGGTGTCGACCCGCGCGAGGCGCTCGATCTGATCCGCCTGTTCGGTCGCCACGCGGTTCCGCTGCCGCTCGGCGAGACGATGCTCGCCAATGCCGCGCTGGCGCGCGCCGGACTGCCGCTCGCCGACGGGCCGGCCGCGCTGGTGCCGATCGACGGCGCGGCGCGAATCGCCTGGGGCCGCAATTGCCGGACTTTCGTCGTCGAGACCGCAACCGGCATCGCCCGGATCACCGATGCGACGCTCGAACATGAAGCGATCGACCTCGCCGGGCTGCCGCGCGACGCGATGCGCTTTCACGCGCCCGAGCGGGCCGCGCCGATCCCCGGCAAGCTGATCGAGCACGGCGCGCTGGTCCGCGCGCTGCAATGCGCCGGCGCGCTCGACCGCGTGCTCGAACTGACCGTCGCGCATGTCGCCGAACGCGTCCAGTTCGGCCGCCCATTGTCGAAATTCCAGGCGATCCAGCAGGAACTGGCGAAGCTCGCGGGCGAGGTCGTCGCCGCCTCTGCCGCGGCCGATCTCGCCGCGGATGCGTTTATCGCCGACCCGGCCGATGCCACCTTCGCGATCGCGGTCGCGCGGGTGCGGATCGGCGAGGCGGTCGGCCGCGCCAACGGCATCGCGCACCAGCTCCACGGTGCGATCGGCTTCACCGCCGAGCATCGCCTGCATCTGTTCACCACCAGCCTATGGACGTGGCGCGACGAGTTCGGGGGCGCGGCGCATTGGGCGACACGGCTCGGCGATCGCGCGCTCGCCGCCGGAAAAGAGGGTTTTTGGCCGATGGTGACCGCAGCATGATCGGCTTCCGCTTCCCCTCCCCGCCGCCTTCTCCCGCTGCCGAAGCCTTGCGCGCCGAGGTCCGCGCGTTTCTCGCCGAAGCGCTGGCGACGCGCAGCCCCGCTGCGCGCGCCGAAAGCTGGAGCGGGTTCGATCGCGATTTCAGCCGCGCGATCGGCGCCAAAGGTTGGCTCGGAATGACCTGGCCCAAGCGCTACGGCGGGCACGAGCGCAGCGCGTTCGAACGTTATGTCGTGATCGAGGAGATGCTTGCCGCCGGCGCGCCGGTCGCCGCGCATTGGATCGCCGATCGCCAGAGCGGCCCCACCCTGCTCAAATTCGGCACCGAGGAACAGAAAGCGACGATCCTGCCGAGGATCGCCGCCGGCGAACTGGTGTTCTGCATCGGGATGAGCGAACCCGATTCGGGCTCCGATCTCGCCGCGACGCGCACCCGCGCGACCCCGGTCGACGGCGGCTGGCGCGTCACCGGCACCAAATTGTGGACCACCGGCGCGCATCACGCCGATTATATGATCCTGTTCTGCCGCACGAGCGGCACCACCAGTGATCGGCAGGCGGGAACCAGCCAGTTGCTCGTCGATCTCCACGCCACCGAAGGGGTCACGATCCGCCCGATCATCGATCTCGCCGGGCAGCATCATTTCAACGAAGTGCATTTCGAGAATGCCTTCCTCCCCGCCGCGGCGCTGATCGGCGCCGAAGGCGGCGGGTGGGATCAGGTGATGAGCGAACTCGCCTTCGAGCGCAGCGGGCCGGAGCGTTTCCTGTCGTCGATGCAATTGCTGCTCGAGTTGATCGCGGTGCTGCGCGAGGCGCCGGGCGACGCGGCGCGGCTCGCGCTCGGGCGGCTGACCGCGCATCTCGTCGTGCTGCGGCGGCTGTCGCGCGGGGTGGCGGCGCTGCTCGAAGCGGGGGAGAATCCCGCCGTCCACGCCGCGATCGTCAAGGATCTCGGCGCGACCTTCGAACAGGATCTGCCCGAAATCGCCCGCGCTTTGGTCGACGCCGAGCCCGATCGCGCCTCGACGAGCGATTTCGTCGCGGTGCTCGCGCACACGATGCTCAACGCGCCGTCCTTCTCGCTGCGCGGCGGCACGCGCGAGATCCTGCGCGGGATCATCGCGCGGGGTCTGGGGGTGCGGTGACCTTAAAGCCCCTCCCCTTCAGGGGAGGGGTGAAGGCGGGATTTACGAGATATGCACCGACTTGGTGATCATATGCGCCTCGATCCCCTCGGGGCCGTCCTCCGAGCCGAAGCCCGAATCCTTGACCCCGCCGAACGGCGCATCGGGCCATGAGGTGCGGACGTTGTTGATGCACACCATCCCCGATTCGACCGCATCGCCAAGGATCGCCTGACGCCGCCCGTTCTCGGTGAAGCAATAGGACGCCAGGCCATAGGGCAGCCGGTTGGCCTGCTCGATCGCCTCCTCCAGCGTCCCGAAGCGGCGGATCAGCGCGAGCGGGCCGAACGGCTCCTCGTTCATCACCTTGGCCTCCAGCGGCACGTCGGCGAGCACCGTCGGCGCGTAGAAGAAGCCGTCGCCCGCGCCGCGTTCGCCGCCGGCGAGCACCTTGGCCCCTGCCGCGCGCGCATCGGCGATCATCGCCTCCAGCGCATCGGGGCGACGCGGGTTGGCGAGCGGGCCCATTTTGGTCCCCGCGATGCTGCCGTCGCCGACCGTCACCTGCCGCGTCCGCTCGGCGAACCCCGCCGCGAAGCGGTCATAGATGCCGTCCTGCACATAGAAACGCGTCGGCGAGACGCACACCTGCCCGGCATTGCGGAATTTGTGCGCGACGAGAATGTCGAGCGTCTTGTCGAGATCGCAATCGTCGAACACCAGCACCGGGGCGTGCCCGCCGAGCTCCATCGTCATCTTCATCACGCTGTCGGCGGCGAGCCGCATCAGATGCTTGCCGATCGGCACCGATCCGGTGAAGCTCAGTTTGCGCGTCACCGGCGAGGCGAGCAGCGTCCGCGACACCTCATCGGGCACCCCGAAGACGATCTGCGCAACCTCGCCCGGCAGCCCGGCGTCCTGGAAACATTGCAGGATCGCGGTGGCGCTCGCCGGGGTCTCCTCGCTCGGCTTGAGGATCACCGAACAGCCCGAGGCGATCGCCGGGGAGAGCTTGCGCACCACATTGAGCAACGGGAAATTCCATGCGCAGAAGGCCGCGACCGGGCCGACCGGCTGCTTGAGCACCATCGAGCGCAGCCCGCTCGCGCGCGGCAGCACCCGGCCATAGATGCGCACCGCCTCGCCGGCGTGGAAATCGAGGATCGCCGCCGCGCCGATCGCCTCACCGCGCGCTTCGGCGAGCGGCTTGCCCTGTTCCTCGGTGGCGATCGCGGCGAGCGCATCGGCGCGCTCGCGGATCAACGCCGCGGTCTTGCTCAGCACCGCCGCGCGCGTCTCGCCCGGGGTCTCGCGCCACGCGCGGAAACCGCGCTCGGCCGCCGCCAGCGCCTCGTCGAGATCGGCGGCCGAGGCATGCGGCACCGTCCCGATCGTCGCGCCGGTCGCGGGATTGAGCACGTCCTGCGCCACCCGGCCGCCGCCCGTGCGCCATTCGCCGGCAATGTAAAGCGCGCGTGCGGGGCGGTCGGTCTGGCTCATGTCGTCACCTCGGGAAATGAATCGTGCGGCGGGAGATGCGTATCCGCCCAGCGTCTGTCCACCCCAAGAGATTCTTTCCCGATCTTCGCGTTGGCTTCGCAGCCGCGATTATGCTATTTCTGTACGTACAGATATCGCTTGATCGGCGACATTTATGTACGTACAAAAAATCTGATGGACGTCGAGTTCGATACCGC
Organism: Sphingomonas lycopersici; assembly: GCF_026130605.1. Taxonomy (GTDB): domain Bacteria; phylum Pseudomonadota; class Alphaproteobacteria; order Sphingomonadales; family Sphingomonadaceae; genus Sphingomonas; species Sphingomonas lycopersici. Next base: position 327,333 of record NZ_JANFAU010000002.1, read on the forward strand.
CAAAGACGCCAGCAACCTCGCCAAACATGGCATCTCGCTCGCCTTCGGCGCGAGGATTTTCGACGATCCCGGCCATCTCGTCCTCACATCAATTCGCCCGGTTGACGGCGAGGAGCGATTCAAGGTCATCGGGCTTGTGGAGGAGAGGCTTTATACCGCGGTCCATGTTTTACGTGGTTCGGCGGTGCGGTTCATCTCGGTCAGGAGAAGCAATGATGGCGAAGAACGCATCTACTATCGCCCTTGAGGCGGATCCGAACGATCCGGAAGATTTCGACGTATCCGAATCCGGCATCGAACAGGCACTTGTCGCCCGGCGCAAGCGCGTGGGGCGGCCTCGCGGATCGAACAAGGAGCCGGTGACGATCCGCCTGGATCGAGAGGTGCTTGAACGTTTCAAGGCCACCGGGCCAGGTTGGCAAGCTCGAATCAACGATGTGCTACGAAAGGCGAGCGCGCAGCTTTCCGGATGATCGTTCGATTGCTGCACAACCCTTGCCACGTAACGTTGCCCTCGGCGGATTTGCCTTTTAGTCGGCAGCCAAACGCCGCTTCCGGCCGACTCGCATATCGAGGAAACAAGCATGATCCCGCGCTATTCCCGCCCGGAGATGACCGCCCTGTGGTCCGCCGAGACGCGCTACAGCATCTGGTTCGAGATCGAGGCGCATGCCACCGACGCGCTCGCCGAGCTGGGCGTGGTGCCCAAGGAAGCCGCCGCGGCGCTGTGGCGCTGGTGGGATACCAAGCCGGCGATCGACGTCGCCGCGATCGATGCGATCGAGGCGGTGACCAAGCACGACGTGATCGCCTTCCTCACCTGGGTGGCCGAGAATGTCGGCGACGAGGCGCGCTTCATGCACCAGGGCATGACCAGCTCGGACGTGCTCGACACCTGTCTCGCGGTGCAGCTGACCCGCGCCGCGGACCTGCTGCTCGCCGATATCGACGCGTTGCTCGCGGTGCTCAAGCGCCGCGCCTATGAGCATAAGCTGACCCCGACGATCGGGCGCAGCCACGGCATCCACGCCGAGCCGGTGACCTTCGGGCTCAAGCTCGCCGAGGCCTATGCCGAGTTCAAGCGCAACCGCACGCGGCTCGCGCATGCCCGCGCCGATATCGCGACCTGCGCGATCTCGGGCGCAGTCGGCACCTTCGCCAATATCGAGCCGGCGGTGGAAGCGCATGTCGCGGCCAAGCTCGGGCTGACCGTCGAGCCGGTGTCGACCCAGGTGATCCCGCGCGATCGCCACGCGATGTTCTTCGCGACGCTCGGCGTGATCGCCAGCTCGATCGAGCGGCTGGCGGTGGAAATCCGCCACCTCCAGCGCACCGAAGTGCTCGAGGCCGAGGAATATTTTTCGCCCGGGCAGAAAGGCTCGTCGGCGATGCCGCACAAGCGCAACCCGGTGCTGACCGAAAATCTCACCGGTCTCGCCCGCATGGTGCGCGGCTATGTCACCCCGGCGCTGGAAAATGTGGCGCTGTGGCATGAGCGCGACATCAGCCATTCCTCGGTCGAGCGCTATATCGGCCCCGATGCGACGATCACGCTCGATTTCGCGCTGGCGCGGCTGACCGGGGTGGTCGACAAATTGCTCGTCTACCCGGCGCGGATGCAGAAGAACCTCGATCGCATGGGCGGGTTGGTCCATTCGCAGCGCGTGCTGCTCGCGCTGACCCAGGCGGGGGTGAGCCGCGAGGATAGCTATCGCCTTGTGCAGCGCAACGCGATGAAGGTCTGGGAATCCGACGGGACGCTCTCGCTGGCCGAGTTGTTGAAGGCCGACAGCGAGGTCACGGCGGCGCTTTCGCCGCAGCAGATCGATGAAAAATTCGATTTGGATTATCATCTTAAGCATGTCGACACGATCTTCAACCGGGTCTTCGCCGACTGATTGCAAAAACCGCAATCGTGATTGCGCGCAACTATGTTGCAGCGCAGCATAACAATCGCCACATGCCGCCCCGCCGGACCTTCCCGGCGAGGAGATCACAACATGCGCATGTTCGAAGCCGCTGCCAGCCTTACGCTGGTACTCGCGGTCCAGGCGCTGGTGGTCGGCGTGGTTTCCACCGCGTTCTGACACATCCGCCACCGCCCCTTATCCAAGGGGCGGACTGGCGGGCGTGACGCTGCGTCACACGTGTGAACTTCGTGAACTTTGGGCCTTCGGGGCCTGCCCTAGATTCCCCGAGCCGTCATTCCCGCCTTCGCGGGAATGACGAAGGAAGCGGGGCGTCATCCTTCCGCGAACATCCCCAGCAACGTCTCATAGCTGTCCAGCCCCGGCGCGCCCGGCACGCTGCGGCCCGCGCGCAGCAGAAAGGCGTGGCGGACAATCTCGGCCTGTTGCTCGATCCCGTAGCGTGCGAGCGGCCACCCCGGCACGAAGCTATAGTGATAACGGCAGAAGGGATGCCGCGCGAGCGGCAGGAAGATACCGCGCTGATGCTGCCAGACATGACACATCTCGTGGATGAACAGCCCCTTCAGATCGAGCGACGCCTCGGCGAAATCGTCGCGATACGAGGGGCCGTGGGGGTGGAAATGGATCGTCCCGCGCGGCGCCATCACCACGTTGCGCGGCTGGAAGAATGCCCAACGGCGGCGCGCGATCCGCACCGCGTCATAGTCGATCGCCGAACCGAACATCGAGCGGGCGAGCGCCACCTCGCCCGGCGTCAGCCCGCGCGCGCTCACTCCTTGGGCGCAGGATCGCCCGCGGCGATCACGCTCGCCGGCTGCTGGATGCGCACGCCGTCGGCGAAGGTGAAGGTGAAGGTCAGCTTGCCGCCCGGCTTCACGCTGGGGTTGAGGTCGAACAGCATCAAATGCTTGCCCCCCGGGGCGAACCGCACCGTCTGCGTCGCGGGCACGCGCAATTGCTGCATCGCGTCCATCGTCATCGCGCCGCCCGCGCCGGCCTTCATCTCGTGCATCTCGGTGCGCACCGCGACATCGGTGGCGACGCTGATCAAGGTCGCGTCGGTCGGGCCGCCGTGGAGCGTGAAATAGCCCGCCGCCGGCCGCCCCGGCACCGCCGCGAGCCGCACCCAGGCGTCGCTCACCGACAGTTGCGGTGCCTGCGAACAGCCCGCCAGCGCCGCGATGCCAACGGTCAAAGCCACCACGCTGCGCACGACCATTTTCTCCCTTTACCGAACAATGCGCGGAACCTAGCTGCGGCGCCTTCTTGCGGCAACACGCACGACACCTATATCCGCCCGGTCAACATCGTTCCGTGTCGCCGCTTCACGGGGCACGGCGCAGTTTAAATGTAGGGGCTAGAAGAGCACTCATGGCAAAAGTTATCGGTATCGACCTCGGCACCACCAATTCGTGCGTTGCGGTCATGGAGGGCGGCAAGCCCAAGGTGATCGAAAATGCCGAAGGTGCGCGCACCACGCCCTCGATCGTCGCCTTCGCCAAGGATGGCGAGCGGCTGATCGGCCAGCCGGCGAAGCGCCAGGCCGTGACCAACCCGGATAATACGATTTTCGCGGTGAAGCGCCTGATCGGCCGTCGCTTCGACGATCCGGTGACCAAGAAGGACACCGAGCTGGTCCCCTACAAGATCGCGCGCGGCCCGAACGGCGACGCCTGGGTCGAGGCCGGCGGCAAGGACTACAGCCCGTCGCAGATCTCCGCCTTCATCCTGCAGAAGATGAAGGAAACCGCCGAATCGTTCCTCGGCGAGACGGTGACGCAGGCGGTGATCACCGTTCCGGCTTATTTCAACGACGCCCAGCGTCAGGCGACCAAGGACGCCGGCCAGATCGCGGGCCTCGAAGTGCTGCGCATCATCAACGAGCCGACCGCGGCGGCTTTGGCCTATGGGCTGGAGAAGCAGGACGGCAAGACGATCGCGGTCTATGACCTTGGCGGCGGCACCTTCGACATCTCGATCCTCGAGATCGGCGACGGCGTGTTCGAGGTGAAGGCGACCAACGGCGACACCTTCCTCGGCGGCGAGGACTTCGATTCGAAGATCGTCGAATATCTCGCGGAAGGCTTCAAAAAGGACGAGGGCATCGACCTCACCAAGGACAAGCTTGCGCTGCAGCGGCTCAAGGAAGCCGCCGAAAAGGCGAAGATCGAGCTGTCCTCGGCGCAGACCACCGAGGTCAACCTGCCCTTCATCACCGCCGATCAGAACGGCCCGAAGCACCTCGTCAAGACGATCACCCGCGCCGATCTGGAGAAGCTGGTCGAAAGCCTGATCCAGCGCACGCTGGAGCCGTGCCGCAAGGCGCTGGCCGATGCGGGGATGAAGGCCGACGAGATCGCCGATGTCGTGCTCGTCGGCGGCATGACCCGCATGCCACGCGTCCGCGAAGTGGTGAAGAACTTCTTCGGCAAGGAGCCGCACACCGGCGTCAACCCCGATGAGGTGGTGGCGATGGGCGCGGCGATCCAGGCCGGCGTGCTGCAGGGCGACGTCAAGGACGTACTGTTGCTCGACGTGACCCCGCTGTCGCTGGGCATCGAGACTTTGGGCGGCGTGTTCACCCGCATGATCGATCGCAACACGACGATCCCGACCAAGAAGTCGCAGACCTACTCCACCGCTGACGACAATCAGCAGGCGGTGACGATCCGCGTCTTCCAGGGCGAGCGCGAAATGGCGGCGGACAACAAGCTGCTCGGCCAGTTCGATCTGGTCGGCATCCCCCCTGCCCCGCGCGGCGTGCCGCAGATCGAGGTGACATTCGACATCGACGCCAACGGCATCGTCAACGTCTCCGCGAAGGACAAGGGCACCGGCAAGGAGCAGCAGATCCGCATCCAGGCCTCGGGCGGCCTCTCCGATTCGGATATCGAGCAGATGGTGCACGATGCCGAGCGGTTCGCCGAGGAGGACAAGAAGCGCAAGGCGGCGGCCGAGGCGAAGAACAACGCCGAAAGCCTGATCCACACCACCGAGCGCCAGCTTGCCGACAATGGCGACAAGGTCGATGAAGCGCTCAAGGGCGAGATTCAGGCGGCGATCGACGCGGCCAAGTCGGCGGTTGCCGGCGGTGACGTCGAGGCAATGAACGAAAAGGCCCAGGCGCTCGCGCAGGTCGCGATGAAGCTCGGTCAGGCGATCTACGAGAAGCAGCAGCAGGCCGAAGCCTCCCCCGCGGGCGCCGGCGAAGCGGCTGGCGCCGCCGGTGGCGAGGATGTGGTCGACGCCGAATTCTCGGAAGTGGACGACAACAAGGCGTAAGTGAAGTGATCCGCGATCGTCGCCCCGGCGCGTGCCGGGGGCTCAGGCACAATGAAGCGATGCTTGAGATGCCGGCCTCGGCCGGCACGGCGATCGCCGGACCACTCGGCGGGGGCCGGGAATGACCGAAATCGATTATTACGAACTGCTTGAAGTCGACCGCGGCGCAGACGCGAGCACGATCAAATCGGCCTATCGCAAGCTCGCGATGAAATATCACCCGGACAAGAACGGCGGGTGCAAGGACAACGAAGCCAAGTTCAAGGCAGTCAACGAAGCCTATGACTGCCTGAAGGACCCGCAGAAACGCGCGGCCTATGATCGCTTCGGCCATGCCGCGTTCCAGAACGGCGGCGGCGGTGGCAGCGCGCACGACTTCGCGGGCTTCTCCGATATCTTCGAGAGCGTCTTCGGCGAATTCATGGGCGGCGGCCGCGGCGGCCGCGCCCAGCCGCGGCGCGGCGCCGATCTGCGCTACGATATGGAAATCACGCTCGAAGAGGCGTTCCACGGCAAATCCGCCGACATCACCATCGACGTGACCGCCTCGTGCGACAGTTGCCACGGCACCGGGGCGCGGCCGGGTACGCACGCCCATACCTGCTCGACCTGCGCCGGCCACGGCAAGGTGCGCGCGCAGCAGGGCTTTTTCGTCGTCGAACGCGCCTGCCCGATGTGCAACGGCTCGGGCCAGGTGATCGAGGATCCGTGCCGCGACTGCCGCGGCGACGGGCGGGTCGAGCGCACCAAGACGCTCACCGTCAATATCCCCGCCGGGGTCGACGAGGGTACCCGCGTCCGCATGTCGGGCGAGGGCGAAGCCGGGCCGCGCGGCGCGCCGCCGGGCGATCTCTACATCTTTCTCCATGTGAAGCGCCACGCGATCTTCGAGCGCGAGGGCACTACCTTGTTCGCGCGCGCGCCGATCAGCTTCACCACCGCGGCGCTCGGCGGCACGCTCGCGATCCCCGGGCTCGACGGGCGGACGCACGAGCTGAAGATCCCGGCCGGTATCCAGTCCGGCAAACAATTGCGTCATCGCGGTGCGGGCATGCCGGTGCTGCAGGGGCGCGGACACGGCGATCTTGTGATACAAATCGACGTGGAAACCCCGACGCGGCTCTCGACGCGGCAGCGCGAGCTGCTCGAGATGTTCCGCGAGACCGAGACCGGCGACGAATGCCCCGAGGCGCAGGGTTTCTTCGCACGGCTCAGGAACGCGTTCGCAGGGGATTGAGGTCACGCGCCAAACCGGAGGTGCATCATGCGAATCCTGTTGCCAGCCGCCATCGCCATTGCTGCCGTCGCCGCCCCCGGCGCGGCGCGGGACCGCAACGAGGTCCCCGCCGCGACGCCGGACGGCAAGCCGCAAAGCTGCGTGCCGATCACCTCGCTGCGCGAAAGCCAGGTGCGGAACGATCGCGTGATCGACTTCCGCATCTCGGGCGACCGCTATTATCGCGTGACCTTGCCGCAAAGCTGCCCCGGGCTCGGCGCCGAGCGGCGCTTCGCTTATTCGACCTCGCTGAGCCAATTGTGCTCGACCGACATCATCACGGTGCTCTACCAAAGCCCGCCGATGCGCGGCGCGAGTTGCGGGCTTGCCGAGTTCCAGCCGGTGAAGATCGCAAAAACCAAGTAATCAGGTCGACGAACCCTCTGGTCTTCGCGCTTCGCGGCTGCTAGGCGCGCCTGACAACGCACTCGTAGCTCAGCTGGATAGAGCGCTGCCCTCCGAAGGCAGAGGCCACAGGTTCGAATCCTGTCGAGTGCGCCATTTAATTCGCGCCAAGCGAATAATTTTTCCGCATAATACCGGAACGCCATCGCTGACGTTCCCAGATTCGTCCCCTCTCCGCAATTTCGAGGCGTGGTGGATGGCTGATGCGAAGATGCTCTTCGGTCGCCCTATATCGGTCTTGTCCGTCACAATATTCGTCGTGGAAGGGAACCACGGCGGCCGGCGCTTCGCCACGATGCGCTTGAGCGGATCAAGACCTGGAGCCACATCTACTCACTTGAGCATAACGGGCCGTCCGGCGGAGACTGACGCCCGAAATCGAGAGGTCGCTCTCCACCCCACGATGAGGAAGAATATCAGCACACCGATCTGCGCGATCGCAAAGGGCGGCTCGCTTTGCGTCGGTGCGAGTCCGTGGAGCGCGGGGATCTTCTGAAAGGCCTGGGCGACGGTGACGAAGGCGAGAAGATAGAGGCTCGCGACGAGCGCTGAAGCATATACCCGCGCCCAGACGCCCTCGAGGTGGAAGTGACGGTACGCCGCGAGCGCCACGACGATCACGCCCAATGCGATCGCGCCGACGATCATCGCGGGCGTCACGCCGTGGAACGGGAAGAAATAGCCTGTGACGCTCACCGCGGTTGCCAGTGCGAGAAAGCGCCCTGTCCAGATGCGCCGTCCCTGACATAGTCCGGCGACGGCGACCGCTCCCGCGCCGATTGCGATGAAGCAGAGCGCGGTGTGGAACAAGGTGATGGCGACGAGATAGCTCATGCGCGGGCTCCCCGGTCAGGACCTGATGAACGCCAGAAGGTCCGGGTTGATGATGTCGGGATGGGTCGTGCACATGCCGTGCGGAAGCCCCTCGTAGGTCTTGAGCGTGCCCTGCTTGAGCAGCTTGGCCGAGAGTGGCGCGGCGTTGGCATAAGGCACGATCTGATCGTCGTCGCCGTGCATCACGAGCGTCGGTACGCCGATCGCTTTCAGATCCTCGGTGAAGTCGGTCTCCGAGAACGCCTTGATGCAATCATAATGCGCCTTGGCACCGCCCATCATGCCCTGGCGCCACCAATTCTCAATCACGCCCTGGCTCACCTTGGCGTCCTTCCGGTTGAAACCATAAAATGGCCCCGACGGCACGTCGAGAAAGAATTGCGCGCGATTGGCGACGAGCGCGGCGCGGAAGCCGTCGAACACCTCGATCGGCAGGCCGCCGGGGTTCTTGTCGCTCTTGACCATGATCGGCGGCACCGCGCCGATCAGCACCGCCTTGCCGACACGCCCCGGCTTCGCGCGCGCGACATAACGGGCGACCTCTCCACCCCCGGTGGAATGGCCGACATGAACCGCGTCCTTGAGATCGAGATGATCGGTAAGCGCCGCGACGTCGGCGGCATAAGTATCCATCTCGTTGCCCGCACAGGTCTGGGTCGAGCGACCGTGGCCGCGCCGGTCGTGCGCGATGACGCGATAGCCGTGCAGCAGGAAGAACATCATCTGATTGTCCCAATCGTCTGCCGACAGCGGCCAGCCATGATGAAAGACGATCGGCTGGGCATCCTTCGGGCCCCAATCCTTGTAGAAGATCGAGACGCCATCCTTGGTGGTCACGAAATCCTGGCTCATCGAAATATCTCCTGTGCGTTTGGCGGCTTGATGAGGCATGGCGAACCCGGCGACGTTAGGCACGGGTCCGCCCCGTTATCTGTCTATTCCAGTGTCAGGACGGTGCGGCCGAAGAGCCGCGCGTCGATCGAATAACCGCCGGCGCCCGTCATCGAGAGCGCGAGCGAAGCCAATCCATGCAACCAGGCGGACACGCCGAGCGCGCCGCCGACCTCCGCACCGATCAGCATCGCCACGATCACGCCGCACACGGCGCCGGCACGGGTCAGGATGCCCAATATCACCGCCACGGCGATCAAAAGGATCGGCGGCACAGCCCAGGGCATCGCGACCAACGTCGTCGCTGCGACCAGCGCGCCAGCCACCGAAAGGCGGAGCAGCAACAACGCCACCCCCACCATGCCGGTCGGATACTGGAACAGGCTCCGGGTCACTGGCGAAAACTATGGAAAGCGCGCACATCGCGCCACGCCGAATGGGGTAGCGCAACCATCACCCTTTCGGGTTTGCGGCCGATCGGCGGCGCAGGCATGGCCGTGATCGACAGGTTGGACATCGAGCGATAGGACGGCTGGATGGGGGTTGGCCTGCGCAAATCGAGATGGGCCATCGGCGCGCTGATGCTGCTTGCCCATATGCCGCTCGGCGCGCTCGACTCACAGCGCCGCCTCGACCAGCTTTTTCATAGCGCCTGGACGATCAAGGACGGCGCGCCGCCCGACATCTGGGCGCTTGCCCAGTCGCACGACGGTTACCTCTGGCTCGGCACCGGGGCGGGCCTTTATCGGTTCGATGGCGTCCGTTTCGAAAAGGTCAGGCTCGCGCCGGGCAACCGCATGCCGTCGGCCAATATCAATGCGTTATATGTCGACCCCGCCGGCGATCTGTGGATCGGGTTCGAGGCAGGCCAGATCGCGCGGCTTCGCAACGGCGGGCTCACGACCTTTTCGTTCGGCGCCCGCAGCGCAGCGGTGCTCCAGATCGCAGGCGGCCGAAACAACGGTATCTGGGCCGCGCTCAAGAACCGCGATCGGGGCGGGCTCGCGCGCTTCCTGGCGGGCCGGTGGAGCTTCATCGGCGACGAAGCCGGCCTTCCCGCCGGCGCCGTTTCGAGCGTCGTGGTCGCGCGCGATGGATCGGTCTGGACCACGACCGCAGGATGGCTGTGGGTATTACGCCCCGAGGCACAAAGGTTCGAGCGGACCGTCGAACCGGCCGCTGCGCGCGCGCGTATCTTCGAGGCGCGCGACGGCCGTATCTGGCTCTCGCCGGGTGGCTCGCGGCCGATCCACGCGATCGCCGGCTCGCTGCAGCCCGCTGGGCTGAAAAGCGCGCCGCCCTCGGGCGTTCCGTCCAGTGTCGAGCCGAGTGGCGAGCCGATGCTGATCGATCGCGACGGTGTGTTGTGGGCCGCGCGCGCGGCCGGCGGGATCTTCCGCGTCATCGGCAACGATCGGCCGCCGGCTTCGCGGTCGCTCGAGCGCTTCACGCTGAAGAACGGGCTGAGTTCGGACATTGCCAGCCCGCTGCTCGAAGATCGCGAGGGAAATATCTGGGTCGGGACTAATCTCGGTCTCGATCGCTTCCGGGAAGCCAATGCAGTCGCCGCGCCGGGTCTCCCGCCGACATCGCGCAAGGGTTTTCAGATTGCGGCCGGCAAGGACGGCGCCGTCTATGTCCTCACCGGCGAGACCTTGTTCGAGGCGCACGCCAATCGCGCCGCGCAACCGATCGCGCATTACCGCGGTTGGCCGCGGTCGCTCCATGTCGACCGGTCGAACGCTCTGTGGGCGGGGTTTGATGACGGCATCGCGCGCCTCGCAGGCTCGCATTTTCGCTTCGCGGCGCTGCCCCGCGACGCGCAAGGCACGGTGACCGGCTGGCTGGAAAGCGCCGATTTGCTCTGCGCGGCGGTGTTGGAGCACGGCATCTTCTGCCGTTATCCGAGCGGATGGAGGCGAGCGCCGCCGCCGCTCGGCGCCCAGCGCCGCGCGCCGGTCCAGATGCTGTCGGATGCGCGCGGCCGGGTCTGGCTCAACTATGTCGACCACCTCGTCACGCTCGACGGGAATCGGCAGATCGCGGCTTCGGAGAAGAACGGGCTCGCGGCCGGCAGGATCGAGCTCGTCACGTCAATCGGCGAGCAGATCTACATATTGGGCGACTTCGGGCTCGCGCGCTTCGACGGACGGCGTTTCCAGACGCTCCGTGCGGAAAGACATCCGCGGCTCAGCCGACTGTCCGGCATGGTGCTGGGAAGCGACGGCGCCGTCTGGCTGAACGGCATTTCCGGGGTGACGAGGGTTGCGGTCGCGGATCTCGCCGCCGCCTTCGTCCATCCCGAGCGCGAGCTACGCTCCACCCTCTTCGACCTCGACGATGGCCTACCCGGGGTGGCGCAGCAGGATTCGAACACGCCGACCGCGATCGAGGCACAAGATCACCGCCTGTGGTTCGTCACCAGCCACGGCATCGCGTGGATCGATCCGCAGCATCTGTCGAAGAACGCGCTGGTTCCGCCGGTGTCGATCAATCGGCTCGTTGCCGGCGGCCGATCCTTCGCGACCGGCGCACCGATCCACCTTCCGGCCGGCACGACCGGCGTCCAGATCGATTATGCCGCGCTCAGCCTTTCGATCCCCGAGCGCGTGCGTTTCCGTTACCGGCTCGAAGGGGTCGACGCCGCGTGGGTCGATCCGGGGCACCGGCGACAGGCTTTCTATACCGGGCTCGGCCCGGGTCATTATCGCTTCCAGGTCATCGCGGCCAACAATGACGGCGTCTGGAACCGGTCAGGCGCGACGGTGAGCTTCGACATCCTGCCGACACTCTGGCAGAGCGTCTGGTTCAAGGTCCTCATCGCGATCGCGTTCATCGCCGGCGGCTGGCTGCTCTATTCGCTGCGCATGCGGCAGGTGGCGTCCACGATCCGCCAGCAGGTCGAAGGCCGGTTGCGCGAGCGCGAGCGGATCGCGCGCGAGCTTCACGATACCTTGCTGCAAGGCTTTCAAGGGCTGATCTATCGCTTCCAATCGGCGATCGACACATTGCCGCCTTCGCACGGCGCACGCGCGAACCTGGAGGAGGCGCTCGACCGGGCTGACGCGGCGCTTGCGGAGGGACGCGACAGCGTCCGCAACCTGCGCACCACATCGACCAGCGACAATATCGCCCAGCATTTCGCGGATACCGCCGCGCAAGCCGGCACCACATCCTCGGCGACCTTCCACGTCGTCACCGAAGGGCCGCCGCGCCGGCTATGTCCGCCTGTTCACGCCGAGATATTGCGCATCGGGGACGAGGCGATCCTCAATGCCCTGCGTCATTCGAAAGCCCAGAAGATCATTGTGAACATCATCTATCATAAGCGCGAATTCCTGTTGCAAATTGCCGATAACGGGATTGGAATCGCGCCGGAGGTGGCCGCGGGCGGCGGGCGGCCCGACCATTTCGGGATGACGGGGATGCGCGAGCGAGCCGAAGTTGTCCGGGGCAAATTCTCGATCGCCAGCCGCCCCGGTGGCGGAACGCAGGTGACGCTGACCGTCCCGGCATCGATCGCCTATGAGCAAAGATCCGGGCTATCGAGTCGCTTCGCCCACCGTCGCTGGCTGATCGAGGATTGAAGGTGAATTCGCCGAACCAGAGCCGCGCGATCAGACTGATGACGGTCGACGATCATCCGCTGCTGCGCGACGGTCTCGCCGCGCTGATCGGCGGCCAGCCGGATATGGAACTGGTTGCAGAAGCCTCGAACGGGGCCGAGGCGGTGGAAGCCTATCGCTCGGCCCGGCCCGATGTCACCTTAATGGATCTGCAGATGCCCGGCATGGGGGGCATCGACGCGATCGCAGCCATTCGCGCCGAATTCGCCGCGGCGCGGATCATCGTCCTCACGACCTATGCCGACGAGAACAATGCCGTGCGCGCGCTGAAGGCCGGCGCGGCTGGTTATCTTCTCAAGAGCGCGGTGCGACGCGACCTGCTCGATACAATTCGGGCGGTGAATGCCGGGCTGCGGCGGGTGCCTGCGGAGATCGCGTGCCAGATCGCGGTGCATATCGGCCAGGAGGAGCTCACGAGCCGCGAGATCACGGTGGTTCAGCTCGCCGCCGGAGGCAATGCCAACAAGCAGATTGCCCGCCACCTCTCGATATCCGAGGACACGGTCAAAGCGCATATGAAGAGCATCTTCGCCAAGCTTGAAGCCTCGGACCGGGCGCATGCCGTGGCGATCGCGGCAAAGCGCGGGTTCATCGAAATCTAGGCTCGGCCGGACAAATTTCCGGCTCGAGCATTGCGGGCGGGCGAACGGGAGCGCTGGCATCTCGGAAACCCGCTCGGCGAACAGCCTGCCCCCGGCGGTCAGGCCCCGTTCCCCTTTCGAGGTGGGACGACCCTACCCGTTGGAGGCTTGTCCAAAAGGTGCGGCATTTGCTTCCTTCATCGGGTGAAGGAAGCCGACATGACCGCAGTACCAGCCCTCTTGACGAGCGGGCGGTCGTCTACCGCAAACCCCGCGATCCGCACATATTCGCATGTCGCCCTGCCCGTTGCCGGCAAGGTGACGCAGCCGCGGCCAATGCACTCGCGCGCCTCATCTATTCCAAAATCTGGAACGATCAGTCTCAATTTATCCGTCTGATCCGAAAACAGAAATGTGCCTAGCGTCGAGGAACGGCAGCGAGATGCTGCACAACAGAGGAGCTTTTCATGACGATCACCGCCACGCCGACCCCGGGCAAATCGCTGATCTCGCCGACCGATCATGCGCTCATCCTGATCGATTTCCAGTCGCAGATGGCGTTTGCCACCAAGTCGATCGCCACGGAAGTGCTGCGCAACAATGCCGCGCTGATCAGCCGGGCCGCCAAGTCGTTCGATGTGCCGACGATCCTCACCACCGTCGCCAAGGACAGCTTTTCGGGGCCGATGTTCACCGAGATCGCCGATGCGTTTCCGGGCCAGAAGATGTTCGATCGTACCTCGATGAACACCTGGGAAGACGCCGCCGTGATCGAAGAGGTCAATCGCATCGGCAAGACGCGGCTGGTGATGGCTGGGCTTTGGACCAGCGTCTGCATCGTCGGCCCGGTCGCCTCGGCGATCGATCAGGGTTTCGACGTCTATTTCATCGCCGATGCCTGTGGCGACATATCGGCCGAAGCGCATGAACGCGCGGTGCAGCGGATGATCCAGCTCGGCGCCAAGCCGATGACCTCGCTCCAATATATGCTCGAGCTGCAGCGCGACTGGGCGCGCACCGAAACCTATGAGTCGACCACCGGCATCGCGCGCCAATATGGCGGCGGTTACGGCCTCGGCATCATCTACGCCAAGACGATGTTCAACGCCTCCGAAGGGCATTGACGGAACGCAGGACTGGCGGCCGCCCCCTCCCCTGTCCCGGTCGCCGGTCCTGCACCGTCAGAGTCAAACGCGCTGCTCGCGGCCCGGGAAGGGACGCCGATGCGCAGCTGAAGAGCCATTTTTGCGGAGCATTGTGCGATGAAGCCCTATCTTATCTCGCTCGCTGTCGGCTTGCTGGTTGGCATCATCTACAGCCTCCTCGGCGTCCGGTCGCCCGCGCCCCCGGCGATCGCGCTGATCGGGCTGCTCGGCATGCTGGTCGGCGAACAGGTCGTGCCGATCGCCAAGCGGCTGGCGTCAGGGCAGGAAATGGCCGTCTTCCTCAGGAAGGATTGCGCCGAACATATCCTCGGCCGGCCGATCGACCAGCCCCGAGACGACGCGTGACATTCACCCGCCGCGACACGATCGCCGGAAGCGCCGCCGCGGCCGGCGCGCTTCTCGCCTCGCCGCTTTACGCAAGGAACAATCCGGTGGCTCATTCGGATCTCATCATCATCAACGCCAAGGTGTCGACGCTCGATCGCGCCAATCCCCAGGCTGAAGCCATCGCCATTCGCGACGGCAAATTCCTCGCCGTCGGCAGCGAGGGCGAAGTTCGCGCCGCCGTCGCGCCCGATGCGGAGGTTATCGACGCCAAGGGGCGCCGCGTCATCCCCGGCCTGATCGACAGCCACATGCACATCATCCGCGGCGGGCTCAATTTCAACATGGAGCTGCGCTGGGACGGCGTGCCTTCGCTGGCCGAGGCGATGGCGATGCTCAAGATGCAGGTCGATCGCACCCCGGCGCCGCAATGGGTGCGCGTGGTCGGCGGCTTCACCGAGCATCAATTCGCCGAGAAGCGCCTGCCGACGATCGCCGAACTGAACACGGTGGCGCCCGACACGCCGGTGTTCATCCTCCACCTCTACGATCGCGCGCTGCTCAACGGGGCTGCGTTGCGCGCCGTCGGCTACACCAGGGACACGCCCAACCCGCCGGGTGGCGAGATCGTTCGCGATGCTGCGGGCAATCCCACCGGCCTGCTGCTCGCCCAGCCCAATGCCACGATCCTCTATGCGACGCTCGCCAAAGGGCCGAAGCTCCCGCCCGAATACGCGATCAACTCGACGCGCCACTTCATGCGCGACGTCAACAGCCTCGGCGTCACCGGGGTGATCGATGCCGGCGGCGGTTTCCAGAATTACCCCGAAGATTATGAGATCATCGAGAAGCTGCATCGGGACGGCGAGCTCACCGTCCGCATCAGCTACAATCTCTTCACCCAGAAGTCCAAGGAAGAGCTGGCCGATTTCCAGTCCTGGGTGAAGCAGGTCTCGCCGGGCCAGGGCGACGACAGCTACCGCCACAACGGTGCGGGCGAGATGCTGGTCTATTCGGCGGCCGATTTCGAAGATTTCCGCGTCGCGCGCCCGGATATGCCGCCGAACATGGAAGGCGATCTTGAGCCGGTCATCCGCCTGCTCGCCGAGCATCGCTGGCCGTGGCGGCTCCACGCCACCTATGACGAGACGATCGGCCGCGCGCTCGACGTCTATGAGAAGGTCAACAAGGACATCCCGTTCGAGGGGATCAACTGGTTCTTCGATCATGCCGAGACGATCAGCGACCGCAATATCGACCGGATCGCGGCGCTCGGCGGCGGCATCGCCGTGCAGCATCGCATGGCCTATCAGGGCGAATATTTCGTCGAACGCTATGGCGCCAAGGCCGCCGAGCGCACACCGCCGATCGCGAGGATGCTCGCCGCGGGGCTGCACGTCGGCGCCGGCACCGATGCGACGCGGGTCGCCAGCTACAATCCCTGGGTCTCGCTTTCCTGGCTGGTCACCGGCCGCACGATGGGCGGCCTGAAGCTCTATCCCGACGCGAACCGCGTCAGCCGTGACAAGGCGCTCGCGATGTGGACCCACGAGAACACCTGGTTCTCGAACGAGGTCGGCAAGAAGGGGCAGATCAAGGCGGGCCAGCTCGCCGATCTCGCGGTCCTGTCGGACGATTATTTCTCCGTCCCGGAGGACGAGATCGTCCATATCCGCTCGCTGCTGACCTTGCTCGGGGGCAAGGTGGTGCATGGCGAAGGCGATTATGCCGGCATTGCGCCCACGCTTCCCAAGCCGATGCCCGATTGGTCGCCGGTCGCGGTCTTCGGCGGCTATCACAAGACCCCCGAGGCGCGTGCCAAGCTCGCCGCCGCCTGCGCCTGCCATTCGGCCTGCGCGGTGCACGGGCATGACCACGCGAGCGCGCTCGGCGCGAGCGTTCCGGTTGCCGATGTCCAGACCTTCTGGGGTGCGCTCGGCTGTGGATGCTGGGCGGTCTGACGCGAAATCCCTTCAGGAGAAAACAGATGAAGCGCATTGCCTTTCTGCTTGGTGCC
Organism: Sphingomonas lycopersici; assembly: GCF_026130605.1. Lineage (GTDB taxonomy): Bacteria > Pseudomonadota > Alphaproteobacteria > Sphingomonadales > Sphingomonadaceae > Sphingomonas > Sphingomonas lycopersici. The sequence continues at coordinate 343,666 of NZ_JANFAU010000002.1, forward strand.
GCGATCGTCGTCGCCGCGCCCGCCGCGCCGCTTCTGGCGCGCGAGGCGCCGGTGCAGACGCCCGATTATTCGGTCGGCCCGCAATATGACACGACCCATGTCTATGTCCCCGAAGCCGAGTTCGACAAATTCGTCGCAAGCTTCGTCGCGACCTTCGGCGGCACCACGTCGAAACAGGGCGAGTTTCAGGTCACCCCGACCAAGAGCCTCACCAAGTCGCAGCTCGCACTGACACCCGCCGGCACGGTCTCGGTGTTCGGCTTCAAGACGCCGATCCCCTATCCGTTCGGCGACGAGCGGACCGGTTATCTCGTGACCGACATGGACGCGGCGGTGACCTCGGCGGTGAAGCACGGCGCGATCCGGCGCATCACGACCTTCCCCGATCCGATCGGGCGCGATGCGGTCATCCAATGGCCGGGCGGTGTCAACATGCAGATCTACTGGCACACGACGAAACCCAATTACACGCCGCTCGCCACGGTGCCCGAGAACCGCATCTATCTGACGGCAGACGCCGCGGACCGCTTCATCAGCGACTGGACCGGGTTCGCCCACGGCAAGATCGCTTCCGACAATCGCGCGGCGCCGGGGGCCGAGGTCGGCCAGCCGGGCAAGACGATCCGGCGGGTCGCGATCGACAGCGGATACGGAAAGATGGTCGTGTTCGTCACCGACGGGCAACTCCCCTGGCCCTATGGGCGCGACATGGCCGGCTATGCGGTCTCCGATCTCGCCGCGACGCTCGCCAAGGCGACCGCGGCCGGCGCCGAAACGCTCGTCACCCCCTCGACGGTCGGCGGTCGCCAAACCGCGATCGTCCAGTTCCCGGGCGGCTATATCGCCGAGATACACGCCGAGGCGGCGAAGTGATGATGCGCGCCGGCCAGGATCCACGCTTTGTCGACGCCATTCTCGAATGGGCGCCGACCTGGTTCATCGCGCGGTTGATGCTGGTCGGCGCCTATCTGCTGGGCGGCGTCGTCAAGCTCAGCGATTGGCCGGCGGCGGTCGCCGAGCAGGCGCATTTCGGGATGACCCCGCCGGCGCTGTGGGCGGGGATCACGATCGCGATCGAACTCGTCGGGCCTCTGCTCATCCTGTCGGGTCGATTGATCTGGCTCGGCGCCGGCATGCTCGGGGTCTTCACGCTGCTCGCCGCCTTCACCGCGAACGCCTTCTGGTCGATGCCGGCAGGCGCGGAGCGGTTCGCCGCGACCAACGCCTTTTTCGAGCATATCGGATTGATCGGCGGGTTCGTGCTGGCGGCGCTGGTCGCCGAGCAAGCGAAGCGGCGTGCCTAGGTTACTTGCGACCGCCGTTATCGCGCTCGTCGGTTATGTGGCACCGGTCGCGGCGCAAACGACCGAGCCGTGGCAGGCGCCGACGCTCACGATCACCCGCTTCGACGAGGATTGGGCGCATCTCGCCAATGCCGAAAAGCGCGCGCATCACTGGACCGGCAAATTCAAATATATCCCGATCAGCGACGACATCTGGCTCTCGACGGGGATCGAGATCCGTGCCCGCAACGAGAATTTCGCGAACAATTTCTGGGGCAGCGGCCCGGCGCCCGACGACAGCTATCTCTGGCTGCGCGTCATGCCTTATGCCGATCTTCACGTCGGGCAGTTTCGTACCTTCGTCCAGCCGATCGCCGCCTATGCAATAGGCGTTCGCCCGGCAGCCTCGCCGATCGACCAGACCCGCGTCGAGCTGTTGCAGGGCTTTGCCGAACTGGACCTTGGCGCGATCACGCTGCGCGGCGGCCGACAGATGATCTCGCTCGGCACCGAGCGGCTTGTGGGCACACGCTATGGCCCCAATGTCCCGCTCGCGTTCGACGGGGTGCGAACGATCGTTTCCTTGGGCAAGGCCAAGGTCAATCTGTTCGCGGTCAACCCGGTCGTGCCGGGGCCGGGCAGCTTCGACGACAAGACCTCCCCAACCAAGATGCTGTGGGGCGCCTATGCCGTACTTCCGGGCGTCGATCTCTATTATCTCGGCTATCGCAACCGCGTCGCGCATTTCGGCGGGGTGACGGGACGCGAGGTCCGGCACAGCATCGGTGCCCGCCTCAATGGCGCTAAGGGCAACCTTCACTGGAATATCGAGGGCGTCGCGCAATTCGGGCATTTCGCGGGAAAGACGATCGGTGCCTGGACGGTCGGCTCCGAGGCCGGGGTGAAGCTCGCAAAGCTCCCGCTCACCCCCGATGCAACCCTGCGCTTCAACGTCGTCAGCGGCGACGGCAGACGCGATGATCGCCACCTCGGAACCTTCAATGCGCTGTTTCCCAAGGGGAAATATTTCGGCGAATTGTCCCCGGTCGGGCCGACCAACATCATCAGCGCCAATCCACGCGTCAGCGCCAGGCTCAACCGCACGATGTCCGCGAGCCTCGCCGCAATGGGCTATTGGCGCTATTCGACCGCCGACGGCGTCTACGACATTCCCGGCAATCTGATCCGCGCGCCCGGCAACAGCCGCGCACGCTTCATCGGCAAGGAGGCCGAGGTGACGCTCTCGTGGCAGGCGACCGCCGAATTGGGGCTGTCGACATCCTTCTCGCTATTCCAGCCCGGCACCTTCATCCGCGAGACCGGGCCGGCCAAAACGATCCGGCTGATCGGCCTCGAAGCCAATTTCCGTTTCTAATCAAAGGAGGTCGCCGATGGCGAGTTCACCCCCCGCTAAAGACAAACCCGTCTCCTCTCCCCTACCCGGGCTACTCCTGCTACTCTCGGCCACCACCGGGCTGGTCGACGCGGTCAGCGTGCTGGGGCTCGGCAAGGTGTTCACAGCGAACATGACGGGGAATATCGTCTTTCTCGGCTTCGCGCTCGCGCAGACGCCGGGCTTCTCGATCGCCACCACGCTGGTCGCGCTCCTCACGTTCTCGGTGGGCGCATTCATCGGCGGGCGGACCGGCCAGACCTTCGGCAAGAAGCCCCTGCGGCACTGGCTGGTGGTCGCGGCGAGCATCGAGGCGGGGTTGCTGTGGATCGCGGCGATCGTCTCATTATTCTTCGACCCCAAAGGCCTCGGGCCGCAATGGGCGCTCCTCAGCATCATCGCATTGACCGCGATCGCGATGGGGTTCCGCAATGCGACGATCCGCCAGCTCAAGGTCCCCGACCTTACCACGACGGTGCTGACGCTGACGATCACCGGGATCGCCGCGGACTCGCGTCTCGCCGGCGGCAGCGCCCCCAATCTCATGCGGCGGATCGCCGCGATCGTCGCGATCCTCGCCGGTGCGTGCGTCGGCGCGATCATGGTGACCCGGATCGGGCTCGCTTTCCCGCTGGCGGTGGCCGGGTTCATCGTTTTTGCCGGCACGATCCTGTGCGTCCAGCATCCCGCCGCCGCCAAGCCGCACGATCGTTGAAGGGCACCTCCTCCGGCCGAAATAGCGATGCCTCGTTTAGCCGCCGAGCGCTGGCATCGTCGCCCGCCTGCCGATTTGTTCCCACCAATCGAGCCGCGCGATCCTGTAGCAACGATGTAATGATCGAGTTCGGCTTCATCCCCGCCGGCTGGAGCTTTCCGTCCACACGTATTGCGTGGCTGTCGCCGGACGCCCCAAAGCGTGGTTACAAAGCTCACCCCGACCGGTCGACTGCATCGACAATCGCCGCAACCGGCTGATGCCAAGTTCTCGACAGCACTGTTGCTCCTTTGCCTGAAGCCAAGCGGGCCTGTGGTGGCGCGCAGTCCTGTCGAGTGCGCCATTTCCCCCGATAGTTTGGATCGCGATGTCCCGGCCGCAACGACGGCTGAGGGAATCGATCCCGCGCGTGCCGCTTTGCTGCGCAAGATCAACCGCAGCATGCGCAGCGGACCTTTCGACGCACTGCACGGCGGTACAGGCAACAACGGTTCGTCGCACACTGCACTCCAATTACCCGCTCTCCCGACCGTCCTACCGATGACGTTCATGCGCGAGACAGGTGAATCTGAACACGCCGACCGCACTGGGGGAGTTTCAAGGGAGACGCTCGATGCGCACCAATATGAATAGCCGAAGAGTTCGCTTCCCGCTGGCCGCACTGGCCCTGTTTGCCTCGGGCAACGTGTTCGCACAGGAACAGACCGCGCCCGACCAGAATGTCGTCGTCACCGGCGTGCAGGAGCATGACGCAGCGGCGATGACGCCGGGACCTGAGGTCAAGGGCGTGATCACTGCACGCAACGGCGACAAGATGAAGGTCAAGACCGCCGACGGCAACAGCGTCGTGATCGCGGTCAACGATGCGACGCGGGTCAAGACCGGCGGTCTGTTCGGCGGCCGCGGCAAGCTGGGCGCGGAATCGCTGCTCAACGGGATGCCGGTCACTGTCAAGACGCTGCAAGCGGGCGACGCCCTAGTGGCGAGCCAGGTTACGTTCCGCAACAACGACCTCAAGACCGCGTCGATGATCCGCAACGCGACCGATCAGCGCTTCGACGAGCAGACCGCGGCGACCGAGGCGCTGCGCGGCCGGCTGGGCGATATCGACAAATACAACATCAAGGGCACCACCAACGTGCACTTCGATACCGGCAAGTCGGATCTGTCGGCGCAGGACAAGGCGCTGCTCTGCTCGACCGCGACCACCGCCCAGGGAACCGAAAACGCGCTGTTGCTGGTCGTCGGCTATACCGATTCGACCGGCGGCGACGACTTCAACCAGCAGCTCAGCGAGAAGCGCGCCAGCCGCGTGATCAATTATCTCCAGCAGAATTGCGGCTGGAAGCCCTATCGCATGCTTACCCCCACCGGGATGGCCAAGGCCGACCCGCTGGCAAGCAATGACACCCCCGAAGGCAAAGCCCAGAATCGCCGCGTCGCGGTGAATATCCTGGTCAGCAAGAGCGTCGACGGGATGTGAATAGCGCGGGGAGGCCCCGCCTCCCCGCATGCGGCGCCCCCGAGGCGCCCCGCAATCGGATCGGGAACGGCCGGCCCGCTCCCGACGCCGTATTCTTGTGCCCGGATGATCCGCCGCGCTGCGCGGCCCGGTCTTTTCCCGCGGTCTTCAAACGCCTGTTTTTGCTGGCGCGCTAACCGAAATGCATGCGATCCTTCGCCTACCGACTCGGCATCCCGCACGGTCGGAAGGGGTGATGATGATGAGGCTGATTCTCGCCGCGCTGACGGCCACCGCATTGCTGTCCACGCCGGCGTTCGCTGCGCCGTGCCGCGACGCCAAAGGCAAGTTCATCAAATGTGCCACCAAGCCCGCACCGAAAACCACGCGGTGCAAGGACGCCAAGGGCAAATTTGCCAAATGCGGCACGCCGGGCGCGCATCCGGCATAAGAACCGGCATGGCCGGCGATGCGAATTGCCGGCCATCCATTTCCGAAAAGGTTCGGCCGAAGCTCATCCCGGCGGTTGAAGGTCCACCCGGAGGGTTGAGTGCAAAATGTGTCCACCCCGGCGGAGGCCGGGGTCCAGCATCGGGCCGCTCGTAACTGGGCCAAATAATCCAAATTCCGAGACGGCGCCTTAAGCCACTGAAATAACTGGCGTCCCCGAGAGGATTCGAACCTCCGACCTGCGGTTTAGGAAACCGTCGCTCTATCCTGCTGAGCTACGGGGACGTGGAGCCGCCCTATCCGCTGGTTTCTTTACGGTCAATTGAGCGTCTCGGGCGGCTGGACCGGGAGCGGCAGCGGGGCGACGGGCACCCCTTCCTCCGCCAGCGCCTTCGCTTCGGCGGGGGTCGCCTGGCCGTGGATCGGCTCGTGATCGCGCTCGCCGAGATGCATCGAGCGCGCCTCCTCGGCGAAACTCTTGCCGACCCAGCGCGAGCCTTCGAGCGCCTTGGCCTGCGCCGCGGCGAGCGCTTCCAGCACATGCTTGACCTGATCGGGGCGCGGCGCTTCGGCGCGGTCGCCCTTGGGCGAGACGCGCGGCGCCATCACCGCCTTGGACACGTCGGTCGCGCCGCATACCGGGCAGCCGATCAACCCGCCGCGCCGCTGCTCGTCGAACGCCTCGGACGAGGCGAACCACGCTTCGAACACATGGTCCACAGGGCAGCGCAGATCGAATACGATCACGGCGCGATCTCCACCGGAGGGATCGCGCGGCGATGCGCGATCACCGGGACGCGCGCGCGCACCGCCTCGACCGCGCCGAGATCGAGTTCGGCGAAACCGATGCCGGGCGCCGCGCCCATATCGAGCAGCACCTCGCCCCACGGATCGACCACCAGCGAATGGCCATAGGTCACGCGGCCGTCGGCATGTTCGCCAGTCTGCGCCGCGGCGATGACGAAAGCGGCGGATTCGATCGCACGGGCGCGCATCAGGATATGCCAATGCGCGGCGCCGGTGGGGCGGGTGAATGCCGCCGGGATGCTGAGCGCGGTGGCGCCGGCATCGCTCAGCGCGGCGAACAGCCCGGCGAAGCGCAGGTCGTAACAGATCGCCAGCCCGAGCCGCCCGATCGGCGTATCCGCCACCACCGCGGTCTCGCCGGCGGTATAAGCGGCGGATTCGCGCCAGCGCTCGCCGGTCGGCAGATCGACATCGAACAGATGGAGCTTGTCGTAGCGCGCGCGGATGCGGCCCTCGGCGTCGATCACGAAGCTGCGGTTGGCTAGCTTGCCGTCCGCCCGGCGCAACGCGAGCGAGCCCAGTTCGACCCAGATCCCCGCCGCCGCGGCCGCCGCGCGCACCGCCGCCAGCACGCCGTCCTCGTCTTCCGACACCAGCGACGCCGCCGCACGCGCGCGATCGCTGTCGAGCAGGCCGCTCATTTCGGGAGTGAACAGCATCGCCGCGCCGCCCCGCGCCGCCTCATGCACCGCCGCGACCAGATCGGCGGCGTTGCGCGCCGGGTCAATCCCGGTCGTCGTCTGGGCGAGCGCGATCTTCACGCCGAGAGCAGCGCGTCGAGCTTGCCCGCCGCTTCCAGTGCGGCGAGATCGTCCGACCCGCCGATATGCCGATCGCCGATGAACACCTGCGGCACGGTGGTCCGCCCGCCGGCGCGCTGGATCATCTCGCCGCGTTTGGGGCCGCCCATCGTGATGTCATATTCGGTCGGCTCGACGCCCTTCTCCGCCAGCAGGCGCAGCGCGCGCGTGCAATAGGGACAAAAGGCCTTGGTATAGATTTCGACATTCGCCATCCTGCCGAAGTGTGGGTCGGGGCGGCGCTTGTCAATCCGCCTCGCTCATGTCGAGCACCCGCGCCCAGCACAGGATCGTGACGCTCGCGGCGCCCGCCGCCAGCAACGCCGATGTCGCGGCATTGCCCGTCGCGCCGCTGGTGTGGACATCGTCGACCACCACCACCGCCCGCCCCGCGACGCTCGCCTTGCGCCCCGGTGCAACGCGCAGCGCCCCCGCCAGTGCCGCGCGACGGCCGCGCGCGCCGAGCCCGCGCAGCACCGGGGTCGCGCGGTGCCGCTCGAGCGCGCGATGATCGACCGGCATTCCGCTCAGCCGCGCCAGCGCCCCGGCGATCAGCCCCGCCTGATTATAGCCGCGCCGCCACAACCGCCAGCGATGCAGCGGCACCGGGACGAGCAGGTCCGCGCCCGCCGGCATCAGCCGCGCCATATGGCGCGCCGCGGTTTCGGCATAAGCGGCGCGCCCGCCATATTTGAGCTTCAGCGCCAGCGTCCGCGCGACCGCGCCATAAGCGACCGCGGCGCGCACCCCGCGATGACGCGGCGGATCGGCGAGACAGGTGCCGCATAACGCCCCTGCCCCGCGATCGAACGCGAAAGGCAGGTTGCAGCCCGCGCACCACGGCGGCCCGAGAAAATGCAGGCTCCCCCAGCAACCCGCGCAGAAGCGGTGATCGGCGGGGGTCACCGCGCCGCAACCGGGGCAGCGCGGCGGCAGCGCCAGCCCGAGCGCCTGCGCCATCCCCTGTCTGATCCGGCCCCCCGGCATTGCGCCCTTGTCCCGCCGATCGGGTGCGGGCACAAGCCCCGCGCATGCGCCCCCCCGAAATCTTCGACCGCAACGCCCGCCGGATGCGCCGCGACCGGATCGCCGATCGCTACCCCGCGCACGATTTCCTGCGCGCCGCGATGATCGACGGGCTGCTCGACCGGCTGGCGAGCGTGAAACGTTCGTTCCACGACGTGCTCGATCTCGGCAGCTTCGACGGTGCCTTTCCTGCCCCGCCCGGCGCGCGCATCGTGCGGCTCGACGCGGGGCGGCGCTTCGCCGCGCAATCGGGCGGGGTGCAGGGCGACGAGGATCGCCTGCCGTTTGCGGATGCGTCGTTCGATCTGATCGTCTCGGCCGGGGTGCTCGATACGGTGAACGACCTGCCGGGCGCGCTGGCGCTGATCCGCCGCGCGCTTCGTCCCGACGGGCTGTTTCTCGGCGCATTTGTCGGCGCGGGCAGCCTGCCCGCGTTGCGCACCGCGCTGCGCGAGGCGGAAGGCGATCGGCCGGCGCCGCGGCTCCACCCGCAGATCGACGTCCGCGCCGCGGGGGACCTGCTGCTGCGCGCCGGCTTCGCGCTCCCGGTCGCCGATATCGAGACGCTCGACGTGCGATACCGCGATATCGGGCGGCTGTTCGACGATCTGCGCTACATGGGCGCGGGCAACCTGCTGGCGGAGCGCCGCGCGATGCCGCGCGAGGTGCTGATGCGGACGGCGGCGGCCTTCGCCCGTCAGGCGGATGCCGACGGGCGCACTACCGAGCGCTTCGCGATCGTCTATCTCACCGCCTGGGCACCCTCGCCCGATCAGCCGCTGCCGGCAAGACGCGGCAGCGCCACCGCCTCGCTCGCGGCGGCGATCGGCAAGCCGAAGGTTTAGACGTCGAGAGCGAGCCCCTCATTGTGCTCCCGCGAAGGCGGGAGCCCAGACTGTGTCCCCGCCTTCGTGGGGACCCGGGGGAGTAGCGTCAGAGGATCATCCCGTCGTCGCCGGACGCGAGCACGCGGCCCATCGATTCGAACAGGATGTCCATCGCGACCGGCTTGAAGATCACATCGTCGGCGCCTGCCTCCAGGCAGCGCTCACGCAGATCGGGGGCGGTATCGGCGGTGACGACGATCACCGGCACTGACGCCTTGGCATCGCCGCGCTTGCGGATTTCGCGGATCGCCGAAATGCCGTCCATCCCCGGCATGCGCAGGTCGACCAGAAGGATATCGAAATCCTCGCGATCGAGGATCGCTAATCCTTCCTCGGCGCTTTCTGCTTCGGCCATGGCGGCGCCCGCGACTTCCAGCATGTCGCGAACCACGCGCCGGTTCATCCGGTCGTCTTCAATAAAAAGAACATTCATTGGCGTGGGACCGGATCGCGCGGCAGTCGTTTCATGTGCGTACCTTTATTGCCTCAAGCCGCTGCAGAGACAAGCAAAGCCGCACTCGGTTTATCGAATAATGTGATTAATAATTCGTCGCGCGCAATAGGCTTGACGATCACCTTGTCAATCCCCGCGCGCTCCAGCGCCTCGCGCTCGTCGGCCAGCCCGGCCGGCCCGAGCAGGGCCAGCGTGGCGGCCCCCGCTTTCGCGCGCAATGTGGCGATCGCCGCCAGCGCATCCTCGTCCTGACGCAATGTCGCATCGTCGAGCAGGATGACCTGCGGCGCGCCGTCGTCGAGCAACCCGAGCGCCTCGCCGACCGAGCCGGCGAAAGTCACCTTGCCCGCGCGCGGCTCGAACAGCGTCTTGAACATCGCGCGGGTGATCGGGTTGCGGTCGACCACCAGCATTCCCTCGCCCGCCGCGACCCCGACCGCCGCCGGCGCCTCGGCGCGGACCAGCGGTAGATCGAGCGTGAAGGTCGACCCCGCCTCGAGCCGGCTTTCCACCGTCACCTCGCCCCCCATCGCGCGCGACAGGTTGCGGCAGATCGCGAGGCCAAGCCCGGTGCCACCATATTGCCGCGTCGTCCCCGCATCGGCCTGACGGAACGCCTCGAATATCTCCTCATGCTTGTCGGGCGAGATGCCGATGCCGGTGTCGGCCACCGTCAGCCGCCAGCGATCGTCCACCGCCGTGGCGGTCAGGCTGATCCCGCCGGCCGGGGTGAATTTCACCGCATTGGAGAGGAGGTTGAAGATGATCTGGCGCAACCGCGTGGCGTCGCCGACGATCCACTGCGGGCCGTCGGTCAGCGTCATGTCGAAGGTCAGGCCCTTGGTGCGCGCCTGCTCGGCCCACATGCCGGTCGCATCGCGCATCAGCTGACGCAGATCGAACGGCGCCTCCTCGATCGTCATGCGGCCGGTTTCCATCTTCGCCACGTCGAGGATGTCGTCGACCAGCGCGCGCATGTTGACCCCCGCGCCGTGGACGACCGACAAGCGGTCGCGCGTCGCCGCGTCGAGCCGCTCGTCCGCCAGCATCACCTGCGTCATGCCGAGGATGCCGTTGAGCGGGGTGCGGATCTCGTGACTGGTCGTGGCGAGGAATTCGGTCTTGGCGGCGAGCGCCTTGGCCAATGCCGCGTTGCTGATTGCCAAACGGTTGCGGCTGCGCCGCAAGGTGAGGATGCTGAACGCGAGCAGGGTGATGATCAGCGCCGTGGCCGCAGCCGCGCCGATAAACACCAGCCGCTGCGTGCGCGCGCGCTCACGCTCGAAGGCGACGGTCTTCTGGAGATCGTCGGCCTTCAACTTGGTGATGCGCAATTCCTGATTGGCGAAATCGAATTGCGCCGATGCCAGCGCCGCGCTGTTCGACCGCGCGAGTTCGGTGGCGCGATCGTCGAGCCGCTTGAGCGCGGCGAGATGTTTGAGCGCCAGCGTATCCTCGCCGAGCGCGCTGTATACGCGATAGGCGATATCGTGTGCGTCGCGGTCGGTAAGCTCGGTCTTGTCGAGATCCACACCGCGGAACCGCGCGTCGATCAGGGTGCGGGCTTGTTGCAGCCGGTGATGCTCGAAGGCCGACTGGGCGGCGAGCACCTGGAATAGGGGGTGATAGGCAACTGCGTTAGGTTTTTCGCTAAGGGCTATACCCTCTGAAATGGCACGATCCGCCCCCGGCAAATCATGCTGCATGAGCCGCACCCGCGCTACGTTGCTCAAAATCAGCGCAACGAGAAAGTCGCTCGACATGCCGCGCGCCGTTTGCAGCGCGAGCGCATATTGCGCTTCCGCCTCGGGGAAGCGCTTCAAATCCTTAAACGCACTGCCGCGGCCGTTGTAAATCGCGAGAGAAAGGCCGGGATCCTTCGAGTACACATCCTTGGCTTGGTCGAAATAGCGCAACGCCGCGACATAGTCGTTGCCGCCGTTATAAAGCAAAGCGATCCCGATAAGCGCCTTCGCCCTGCTCCTGTCATCACCAAGAATGCGGAACAATTCGTGCGCCTGGTGCAGATTCGTCAGGGCAAGCGCCACCTCGCCTGATGCTGTGCGCGCGCTGCCAAGCGATAGCAAGATATCAGCCTCGAGGTGGCTTCCCTTGTCCGAACGCTCCGCCAGGCGCTGAGCGTCACTCAACAACACGAGGGCGCGCTGCGTTTCGTTGACCCGGAGATTTGCCTCGCCGAGCAACCACAAAGCCGTCGCCTGCATATGCGACGAACGCTGTTGGCGCGCATAGGCCAGCGCCGCCTCCCCAAGGTCGATCGCCTTGCGGGGATCAGCCAGCATCGTGGCTTTCACGTCAGCGGCAGTCTTTTCGAATGCGTCGCTCGAATTGGCGTGGGCAGGCGCAGGCCCGAGCAACGCCAGGCTGATCGCCGAAGCGGCGGCGAACGCGCCGCGACGCGGTTTCATCCCCGCTTCCAGACCGAAGCCAGGCGGTTGAGCGGGTTGCGAGCGTCATGCGCGGCGGCTTGCTGCCGGGATTCATCGTCGAGGAATTCGATCAGCGCCTCGCTGGCGACCGGGCGGCTGATCAGGAAGCCCTGCACCATGTCGCACCCCATCACGGTGAGCAGCGCGAGCGCGGCGTGGCTTTCCACCCCTTCCGCGACGACCTCCATCTCCAGCGCATGCGCCAGATCGATCGTCGAGCGAACGATCAGCGGGTCGCGGTTGGAGCTGGTGAGCTGGGTCACGAACAATTTGTCGATCTTCAACTCGCTCGCCGGGAGCTGCTTGAGGTAGGCGAGGCTCGACAGCCCGGCGCCGTAATCGTCGATCGCGATGCGGATGCCGATATCGGCGAATTTCTGAAGGTTGGCGATCGCGCTCACCGGATCGCGGATCACCGAGGTTTCGGTGACCTCGAACCCGAGCGTCGCGTCGCTCCCGGTGATCATCTCGCATGCCTGCTCGATGAACGCCGTGTCGGCGAGCAGCTGGCCCGAAAGATTGACGAACAGCCGGAGATCGTGCCCGGCTTCCCGGAAGCGCGCCTGATCGGCGATCACGCGGCGGATCGTCCACAAGGTCAGCCGGTCGATCAGATCGGCTTCTTCCGCGGCGGCGATGAAATCGCCCGGCGGGATCATCCCGCGTTCCGGGTGGCGCCAGCGGATCAACGCCTCCGCGCAGGTAACCTGCTGGCGGCGAACGTGGAATTTCGGCTGGTAGAACATCACCAGCTCGTCGTTCTCGATCGCCCGATCGAGTTCCATCATCAACGAAGCGCCGCTGACTTCCGCCGCCGGCGACCGAAGCACGTTGCGGCGCGAGCGTTCGAGCGCCGCCTCGGCGCGTTCGACGATCGTCACCATATCGAGATCGGTCTGCGACGCGATCGCCGTTCCGAAGATCAGCGACGGCTCGCATTTCCGCCCGGCGATATCGAGCGACTGCCCGCCGACCGCGTAAAGTGCGGTCAACAGCGCGTCATATTCGGCGCTCGACCCGACCTCCGCGATCACCTCGACAAGGTTGCGCCCGACGATTGTGACGACGCCGAGCGGCGCGGCATCCTCCAGCCGCGTCGCGATCCGATCGACCAGCGTACGCGCGCCATCATTGCCCAAGTCACGGCGCAACGCGGCGAAATTCGCGATCTCCGTCAGGATCACGCACCGCCATCCCGTTTCGGGACGGACGGGTACGTCCAATGCACCGCTCACCTCGGGCGCGGCATCCTCAGGGAGCAAGTGCGATCGGCGCGACATCATCAGTCTCAGCGATATCGGGAAGGGCTGAAGATATCGTTAATCGGCGGGAAAGGTCGGGACCCAAGCCACTGTCCCAAAAGGCGATCAACACTTTGATTGCGAAATGGTTGATTTTCTATTAAGAATATCCCGCAACCGTTCGCGGTTGCCGATAAGGGAGAAAACCATGCTCGCGTTCATTCTGTCGCTGATCTACTCCACGGACCTCCGTCCCTGGTAACCAGCGGGCTTCGGCTCGATATCATTGATTTCATTGCCGTTTTTACGGAAATGGGAGATGTCGGGCCGAAGCTGTTTACCGCGCTGGAGCGTCCGGCGCGTACTTCCCCGATCCGTTGATGCGGCAATCGAATCGTTAACGATTGCGGCCCGAGCGCGAGTCGCGCTTCACCCTTTCAGCTCTCAGACGGGCACCGAAGAGCGGGCGTTTTGCGTCTGGCTGGTGTTCAATCCGCCGGGCGTACGATCGTCGCCCGGAGCATTGGGCATTAAAATAGCGATCGCCTGAAGCCCACCCGGCGAAGGCCGGGGACCGGTTACGACCGGTCCGACGCCCGACCCCGGCCTTCGCCGGGGTGGATCACCTCTGAGCCCGCTCAGGCGGCGCGCGCGGCGCGCGACGGGGCCGGGTTCGAGAATTCCATGCTGTCGTCGACCGAGCCGAACCGCAGCATCATCACATCCAGCGCATAATTCTGGTGGAGCTTCCACGGCGTGCGGCTGCCCTGCTTGGGCAGCTTGTCGAGCGCGCGCTGGACATAGCCGGAGGTGAACGACAGGAACGGCTCGGGCGTGATCGCCTCGTCGCCGACCCGCGGCGTGCACTGCCGCAGCCCGCGCCGGCGCATCGTATTGAGCAAGCGGCAGACATAGGCCGAGGTCAGGTCGGCCTTCAGCGTCCAGGAAGCGTTGGTGTAGCCGAAGCAGGATGCCAGATTGGGGACGTCCGAATACATCATCCCCTTGTAGTTGAAGCTCTGCGCGAGATCCTTCGCCACCCCGTCGACGGTGAAGCGCACATCGCTGAGCAACTGCATCTCGAGCCCTGTCGCGGTGACGATGATATCCGCGGCGATCGATGTGCCGTCGGTAAGGTTAATCCCGGTTTCGGTGAAGGTCTCGATCGTCCCGGTTTCCACCGAAGCCGCGCCGGTGCGGATCGTATCGAACAGATCGGCATCGGGGACGAGGCACAACCGCTGGTCCCACGGATTGTAGCGCGGCGTGAAATGCGTATCGACGTCATAGCCCGGCCCGAGCTGCTCGCGGACCATCTCGATCAGCCGCTCCTTGGTCTTTTCCGGGTTTTTGCGCGCGAGACGATAGAAGAACATCTGGAACAGCACGTTCTTCCACCGCGTGATGCCGTAGGCGATGCTCGCCGGCAGCGCACGGCGGAGGAAATTCGCCATCCGGTCCTTCGCCGGGCGCGACACCACATAAGTGGGCGAGCGCTGCAGCATCGTCACATGCGCCGCGGTCTTGGCCATTTCGGGCACCAGCGTGACCGCGGTCGCGCCGCTGCCGATCACCACCACCTTCTTGCCGGCGTAATCGAGATCCTCGGGCCAGAATTGCGGATGGACGATCCGCCCGGCGAAGCGATCCGCGCCAGGGAAATCCGGGGCGTGCCCCTTGGCGTAATTATAATAGCCCGAGCACATATAGAGGAAATTGCAGGTCAGCGTGCCGGTCGTGCCGTCCGCCAGTCGCGTCTCGACCGTCCAGCGCGCCTCGTCGCTCGACCAGTCCGCGCTGACGACGTGATGCCCGAACCGGATATGCCGGTCGATGCCATAGGTCCGCGCGGTATCCCGGACATACTCGCGAATCGAAGGACCGTCGGCGATCGACTTTTCGTGGGTCCAGGGCCGGAAGTTGTAGCCTAAGGTATGCATATCCGAATCGGAGCGGATGCCCGGATAGCGGAACAGATCCCAGGTTCCCCCGATCGCCTCCCGCCCCTCCAGAATCGCATAGCTACGATCCGGGCAGCGCGCCTGCAGATGATAGCCCGCGCCGATCCCCGACAATCCGGCACCGACGATGATGACATCGAAATGTTCGGCCATGCGATATCCTCTCTCCCCATACCCGATATTCGATTTCGGCGGCGGAGGGAAGATGTATCTACATAGCTGTCAATAATCCTTCGAGTAGCGCACCGAGGCGTTCGAACCGCCGAACGAGCCGACCTGCGTCAGCACGCTGAGCGATTTGGTGATCGCGACGGTCAGCTGCGTCGCGGTGAAGCCGCGCGCATCGGTGACGATCTCGATATAGATGTTGCGCGTGAGGTATTTGCCGGCGGCGAGCGCGGTGCCGCGCCCGGTCGCCTGATCGGCACCGAGCACGCGCAGGCGATCGAAGCCGGTCGCCGAGCGCAATTTGCCGAGCGGGTTGATCCCCCCGCCCGATCCGCGCAGCGAATTGAGCGCGGCGGCGAGCTGGACCGCCTCGATCGCCGACAGGTTCTCCGGGTTGGTGCCGAACAGCAGCCGGCTCAGCACCTCGTCCTGCGGCAGCGTCGGGGTGGAGGAGAAATTGATCTGCGGCTTCTGCCCCGTCCCCGCGATATCGATGTTGAACGTGGTGCTGTTCTTGGTCGTCGTCGCCTGGATATCGATATCGGGATCGAGCAGCGCCCCGCCCTGGAAGCGAATCCGTCCGCGCGTCACGTCGAAGCGCGTCCCCGCGAAGGAGTAAGTGCCGCGGACCAGATCGAGCCCGCCGGTTACGATCGGCGCCGCGGTGGTGCCGGTGACGCGCATGTCCATCTGCCACTCGCTCTCCAGCCCCATCCCCGACAGGTAGAGCTGGTTGTCGGCGCGCAGGCGCATATCGAGCTTGAACAGCCCGATCGGCGTCTCGACCGGGCGATCGGTCGGCCGCGCGACGCGAATGTCGCCCTTGCGGCGCACCCCGGTGAGTTCGGGCACCTCCGCCGCGCCCTGCCGCACGATCTGATAGCGCGCGTTGGGCACGACGATATCGGCCTTGATCAGCCCGCCGCCCGGCCCATTGGTGATGTTGAGCGTGCCGCTCGCGGTCGCGCCGAGCGCGTCGGACTTGGCGAGGTTCGCGCGATCGAGCGTCACGGTGACGTTCATCGGATAATGTTGCTCGGCGGACAGGCTGGCGAAGCCCCTGGCCTGCACCGTCCCCTCGCCCGCGCGCGCCTGGAGCGAATCGAGCTGGAAGCGATCGGCGGTGAAGCGCCCGCGGAGCTGGATCTGTGTCAGCCGCGTGCCATAGGTCTCATTGTCATAGGTGAGATTGTCGGCGCGGACGAGCCCGTTGAGCTGCGGCGCGGCAAGCCGCCCGCCGAAATCGGCCGCCACCGCGATCGCGCCGGACAATTGCTGGTTGGCGAGCCCACCGAAGCTGAACAGCACCCCCGCCGGCCCGTTGTAGCGGATGCCGCCGCCGAGCGGCGCCTGCATCAGCCGCTCCATCCACGTCCCCTCGCCCGCCGGCAGCGGGCGGAGGGTCGCGACCATCCGCCCGACCGTCGTCGGCCCGCGCTTGACGAGCGCGCGCGCCTCGCCGCCGGCGCCGGAGAGGTGGCCGATCAGTTCGACGTCGACCGGCTCGGACACCGTGACGAGGCTCGACCGGGTGAAGCCCGCGATCTTGAGCCGCGCATCGACATCGGGCACCGCGCCCGAACCGGCCTGGCTGATCTCGACGGTGCCGGTCGCCTGCCCGCCGATGCCGATATCGGGAACGAAGGCGTCGGCGATCGACAGATCGAGCGCGTCGAGCTGCATGCGCGCGACGAGCTTGTCACCATAGCTGCCGCTGATCCGCGCGCGGCCCTTGTCGAAGGTGATCAAGGTCGGCGCCAGATCGTAGCGGCCGTGCGCCGAGGTGATATGCGCCGGGCTGCCGGTCTTGAAGCCGACGCCATTGGCATTGCCGCTCAGCGCGACGAGCCAGTCGCCGGGGGCAAGCCGTGCATTGGCGGCGACGCGGAACGGCACCCCGTTCGACCCGGTGAGCAGCGCCTGCGCGGTGCCGCGGCCGCCGGTATAATTGATCTTGGCGCGCGCGCTTTCGATCACCGTCGGGCCGTAGCGCATGTCGCCGATCTGTACGTCGGCAAGCACCTTGGGCTGATCGTAGAGCACGATGCTGGCGGTCGCGATTGCGCGGCCGATCGTGAAATCGACCGATCCCGGGATCTTCGCGGCATGCGCGCGCGCGTCGATATCGGCGCGCTGATATTTGCCCTCGGCGGCGAGCCTGGCATTGCCCGACAGCCCCGAGCCGGCGAACTGGAGCTGCCCCGCGAACGGCCCGGCGGCGGTCTGCACCAGCCGTCCCGTGATATCGACCCCGGCGAACACGACCTTGCGCACGTCGACCGCGAGCTGTCGCCCGGTGCGGACCAATACGTCGGCGGTGAATGGGCCATAAGTGGTGCCGCCCTTGGCGGTGACCGCATAAGCATCGCCGCGGCCGACGATCCGCGCGTCGAGATCGGCAAGCCCGACCCCGACCCCGGGGCGCGGCGCGTGGATCAGGATCACGGGATCGGCCGCCGTCCCGCTCATCCGCGCGGTGATCGGACCATATTGGCGCGACGAGGCGTCGGCGGTGAGCGCCAGCTTGCCGTTGGCCGGGTCATATCGGCCGCCCCCTCGTGTCACGCGGAATTGCGGCGCGTTGACGCGCAGATTGGCGAAGGTGACGATGCCCTCGGGCGAATAGCCGACATCGGCGCGCATCACCGCATTGCCGCCGAGGAAGCTTTCGACCCCCGAATTGAAGATCCGGCTGGTCCGCGCGACGACCTTGCCCGCAATGCCGAACCCGCCGCGCGTCGCGGGCACCAGATGCGCATCGGTGGTGAGGTTGATGATGCCGATGCTCTCGACGCGGTAATTGTTGACCCGCCCGTTGAACGCGCCGGTGTAGCGCCCCGTCTTGATATTGGCGGCGAACAAGGCGGTCGCGTCGACGTTGTCGGAGCGGATGCGCATATTGTCCGACATCACCGACGGCCAGGTGATCGCGATATCGCCGTCGATCCGGGCATTGTTGGCAAGCCCGCCGACCGCCGGGTTGAGCCCACTCACGCGCCGCGCGCGGGCATGGACCGGAATCAGGATGCGGTTGGCATCGACCCGCGCCTGCCCCTCGGCATAAACATTCTCGACCGTCGTGCCGGCGAAGCCGAGCGTCGTCGCGCGCAACTTGTAATCGACCGTCGGCCGGGCGAACGGCCCGTTGAGCACCAGCCGCGCGAGCACGTCGTGCCCGCGCATGTTGGGGGCGATCGCGCCGGGGGTGAGCAATTTCGCATCGACCGCGAAATTGCCGAAGCTGTTGTTCGCCAGATCGACGATCCCGCCGGAATCGATCGCCAGCGCGTCCGAGGTGAGCTTGATCCGCGTATCCGCCTTGCGCTGCGCCAGCGTCGTATCGATCGCGACGTCGAGCTTCGGCGCGGTGAGCCGCTCGACCGGCCCGGCGAGGTACAGGCCGGGTTTGGTATAGCCGCGCACCTCGATATGCCCGTCGCGCGCGGTGACGCCGAGATCGGCGAGCTGCCCGCCGCCGAGCGTCGCCAGCGCCTTGCCAGTCCAGGATTTCCAGCTTCCCTTGCCGCCGACGGTCGCGACGAGCGGTTCCTTCGTCCCGATCAGCCCGGCAACGACCCCGCCCGCCGGCGCGCGGAGCTTGAGATCGATCGCGAGGCGATTGTCGTCGGGCACCGCGTCGAGATGCAGCTTGAGCGCATCGCCTCCCGACACCCCCGGCGCGCGCAACGCGACTGCATCGACGTCGATCTGCGCGCGCCGGTCCGCGATATGCGCCGAGCCGACGATCCGCCCGACATGCCGCACACCGGCGACCGGCGGCTCAGTGACGAAACGCTCGACCCGCAGCTTGCCGATATCGATGTCGATATCGGGCAGATAGGGCGCGTTGGGCTCGGCCGGCTGGGGGGTGAATTGCGGGTTGCGGCGCATCGTGACGAGCCCGCTCTCCAGGCTGCGCACGTCGATATGATTGCGGATGAAGGCGAACGGCCGCCAGTCGACGTCGATCCGCGGCGAGGTGAGAAACACGCCCTTGGGATCGCTGACCCTGACGTCGGACAGCACCATCTTGTCGTAGATCGACCCGTCGATCCGCCCGACCGTGATGTTGAGCCCGGCGGCGGTGCGGTAATTGCCGATCTGATCGGCGACGAAGCGCCGCCCCGGATCGGTGTCGATCCCGAACAGCACCGCGAGCACCAGCACCGCAAGGCCGGCCAGCGCGACGGCCAGCCCGCGCAGCAGGCGGACCCACAGCGGGCGGGCGACGACGGTCTTTGCCTCGTCCGCCATCAGAAAGCCTGCCCGATCGAGATATAGAGCGCGACGCGGCTATCGCCCTTGCGCGGGTTGAGCGGGGTGGCGATGTCGAGCCGCATCGGGCCGAAATTGGTGTAGAAACGCCCGCCGATGCCCGCGCCGTAGCGCAGGTCCCCGCCCTTGGGCAGCACGCTCTCATAGGCGTTGCCGGCATCGATGAACGGCACGATCCCGAAATTGCCGAAGCGATAGCGCGCCTCGAGCGAGAATTCGTTGAGGCTGCGCCCGCCGACCGGATTGCCTTGCGGATCGAGCGGGCCGAGCCGCTGATAGCCGAACCCGCGCACCGACCCGCCCCCGCCGCCGTAATAGCGCCGCGACGGCGCGAGATCGTCGCGCGAGATGCCGGCGATCGACCCGGCCCGCGCGCGACCCGCGATCACCAGGCTCGACGAGACCGGATAATAGAAGGTCCCCTCCAGCATCGCGCGGACATAAGGCGCGACTGCGCCCTGCACCGAGGTTTCCGGGCTGAGGTTGAGCTTCAGACGGTAGCCGCGCGTCGGATTGAGCAGATCGTCCGAGGTGTCGAACATGATCTGCGTCGGCAGCGCGGCGATGCCATAGGTGCGCCGCACCCGCTCGCCGCGCGCGAAATCATAGACGCTCTCGTTGGTGCCAGTGAGCTCCGCGCCGTAGAAATAGGTGATCTTCTTCTGCCACAAGGGCGTCGAATCATAGCTCCAGCGTACCGCGAGCGATCCGGTGATCGCGTTGAACGCGTCATAGGTCTGGTGGTTGGCGCTGGCGATGATCGAGAAAGTGCGGTCGCGCTGGCCGGCATTGGCGCGGCGGAAGGTGGCCGAGGCGCCCTGCTGCTGCGTGCCCGCGATCGCGCCGAGGATTAGCGCGCCCTCCGGCGGGAACATGTTGCGGCTCGTCCACGTCCCCTCGACCTTGAACCCCTCGCCCGTGCCATAGCCCGCCGTCCCCGCCAGGCTGCGCGACGGCCCCTTGCGCTGGCGGACGAGCAGATCGACTAGTTCGGTGCCGTCCGGGCCGGGCTGGCCGGTCGCCACCGGCTCGACCGAGATCGAATTGAACAAGGCGGTCGCGGCGAGCGCCTTGCGCAGATCGTCGGTCATCCGCACGTCATAGAGGTCGCCGGGCTTGAAACGCCGGAAGACGTTGAGGTGCTTGATCGAGAAGACCTTGTCGCCGGTGGTGCGCAGCGCACCGAACGACCCGCGCGCGCCCGGTTCGACCGGGAGGGTATAATCGCCGGTCAGCGTCGTCTCGTCGAGCAGGATGTCGCGCTGCCCGACCTTGGCGAAGGGATAGCCGTGCTGCGGCAGGACGAGGCTGACATTGGCCTCCGCGCCCTCGATCCGCGCCGCATCGATCGCATCGCCGGTCTTGAGCGGCAATTGCGCGCGGATCAGCCCCGGGGGCACCGTCGGCGGCGCGACGACGTTGATCGCGCCGAGATGATAGAGCTTGCCCGGGGTCGCGCTGACCGTCGCGCGGAGCATCCCGGGCTGGTTCGGCACCTGTTCGATCACCGAAACGGCGGTGCCGTCATAATAGCCGAGCGACTTCATCAGCCGCACTGCCAGCGCCTCGTCCTCGCGCGCCCGCGCCCGGATCTGGCTCGCATTGGCCGCCTTGCCGCCGCCGCTGCGCAGCGACGAGAGCGATTTGAACTGCCCCGCCAGCCCGATCTCCTCCAGCCCGCGCGTCGCCGTTTCGTAGCGGATTTCGGGGGCGGCCTTGTCCTTCACGTCCGCCGTGGTTTCGAGCGGGGTGCTCTCGAAGGTGGTGATCGGCGCGAGCGGCTGGTCGAGCGCGGGATCGAGCGGGGCGGATTGCGGGGGCGGCGCGGCCGGGATCGGCTCGAGCGGGGCGTTGATGTCGTTCGACAGCGGCGGCAGCGCCTTGTCGAACTCGGCATCGGGGACGATCGGCTTATTATCCTGCGGATCGGGCGCCGCCTGCGCATGCGCCGAGACCGGGGCGAGGACCAGCAGTGCGGTTGTCACCGGATATAAACGACCCACCGCAAACGCCACACGCGACCCCTTTCTCGCCCGGGGTCCAGGATAGGATTCTTAGTTTCCCCCGAGCAAGGGGAACGCCTCATTTTTGCAACGGTTGCATCGGCGACGCGGTGCCGCGCCGCGACGGGGGGTTGCCACTGCGGGGCAAAGGAGGCGATGGAGCGTCTCCCACACCGAGCGGACGGATCGCATGACGCAGCATATCGAAGTCTCCATCGCCCATCATGTCGCGACGGTGGTGATCGATCGGCCGCCGCACAACCACGTCAACGCCGCGCTGATCGGCGCGCTCGCCGATACGCTTGAGGCGCTCGACCGCGACGACGCGTGCCGCGCGATCGTGCTCGCGACCAATGGGCGGGTGTTCTGCGGTGGCGCCGACCTGTCGGGCGACAAGGTGCTGGTGACCGACAGCGGCGAGGCCGAAACCCCGATCCTCTATCGCAACGCGGTGCGGCTGTTCGCCGCGCGCAAGCCGACCGTCGCCGCGATCCAGGGCTCGGCGGTCGGCGCCGGGCTGGGGCTCGCCCTGGTTGCCGATTTCCGCGTCGCATCGCCCGAAGCGCGCTTCTCGGCCAATTTCGTCAGCCTCGGCTTCCACGCCGGCTTCGGCATCTCGCACACGCTACCGCGCGTCATCGGGCAACAGAAGGCCGCGCTGATGCTGCTCACCGGGCGGCGCGTGAAGGCGGCGGATGCGCTGGCCTGGGGGCTGATCGACGAACTCGTCCCCGCCGACGAGTTGCGCGCCGCGGCGACCGCGCTCGCCGCCGAGATCGCCGCCGCCGCGCCTTTGGGGGTCGAGGCGACCCGCGCCACCCTGCGCGGCGAGCTCGCCGAAGCGGTGCGCCGCCAGACCGAGCACGAACGCGCGGAGCAGGACCGGCTGATGGCCACCGCCGATTTCCGCGAGGGAATTCGCGCGGTTGCCGAACGTCGCCCAGGCAATTTCATTCGCGCATAATTTTCAAGGCTATAAGTCTGCGAACGATCCGGCTATCGAGCGGGATCGAGAGGCGATCGGGCTGCCGCCCGGTCGGATAAATTTCCACCTTCGGCGGGATCACGGTTTTGCGCACGAGAACGATCGGCGGAGCGATGAGCGTTACGATCGCCGCCCTGCTACTCGCGGGGTGCGGCAACGATGCGCAGAGCGATAAGGGCAAGGGCCAACACGGGCCGGTGGAAGTCGGCTATGTCGTCGCGCAGCGCGGCAATGTCCCGGTGCCGGCCGAGCTCGCCGGACGCACCGTTGCCTTCCAGAGCTCCGAGGTCCGCCCGCAGGTCAGCGGGGTGATCCAGAAGCGCTTCTTCGCCGAGGGCTCGATCGTCAAACAGGGCCAGCCGCTCTACCAGATCGACCCCAGCCTCTATCGCGCCGCGACCAATCAGGCCTCGGCCAATCTCGCCAGCGCCGAGGCGACCGCCGCCGCCGCCAGGACCAAGGCCGAACGCTATCGCCCGCTCGCCGAGATCGAGGCGGTGAGCAAACAGGATTATACCGACGCGCGCGCGGCCCAGCGGCAGGCCGAAGCCGCGATCCTGCAGAACAAGGCGCAGCTCGATACCGCGCGGATCAACCTGCGCTTCACCACCGTCCCTGCGCCGATCACCGGGCGGATCGGGCGATCGCTGTTCACCGTCGGCGCGCTCGTCACGACGAGCCAGGCCGATCCGCTGGCGACGATCCAGCAGCTCGATCCGATCTATGTCGATATCCAGCAATCGGCCGCCTCGATCATCGCGCTGCGCCGCAGCCTAGCGAGCGGCGGCGCGGTGTCGACCCAGGCCGCGGTGCGGCTCAAGCTGGAGGACGGCAGCGACTATGGCCGCACCGGCAGCGTCGAATTCAGCGAGGTGGTGGTCGATCCGTCGACCGGCACCGTGACGCTGCGCGCGCGCTTCCCCAACCCCGACGGGCTGCTGCTGCCGGGCATGTTCGTCCGCGCCGTGTTCGATCAGGCGATCGACCGGAATGCGATCCTCGTGCCGCAGGCCGCGGTGACGCGCGATCCGAAGGGCAATGCGACGGTGTGGGTCGTCGGTCCGGGCAACAAGGCGGTCCAGAAGACGGTCACCGCCGATCGCACGCAGGGCGCCTTCTGGGTGGTGACCCAGGGGCTCGCGCCCGGCGACCGGGTCATCACACAGGGCACTGGCAATCTTCGCGCGAACATGGACGTCAAACCGGTGCGCGCCGATACCCCGCAACGCATCGCGCCGCCCGACGCCGGGTCCGATCAGGGCAAGAAGGCCGGCTGAGCCATGTCGCGCGTCTTCATCGACCGGCCGATCTTTGCCTGGGTGCTCGCGATCATCGTGATGATGGCGGGCGTCGGCGCGATCATGAAGCTGCCGATCGCGCAATATCCCGATGTCGCGCCGCCGCAGGTTTCGGTGCGCGCCAATTATCCCGGCGCCAACGCGCTGACGATCCAGAATTCGGTGACCCAGGTGATCGAGCAGCAGCTCACCGGGATCGACGGGCTGCTCTATTTCACCTCTTCCTCCTCGTCGCGCGGATCGGTGGGGATCACCGCCACCTTCGCCAAGGGCACCAACCCCGATATCGCGCAGGTGCAGGTGCAGAATCAGGTGCAGCAGGCGATCAGCCGGCTGCCGACGCAGGTCCAGCAGCAGGGCATTACGGTGCGCAAGTCCAATCCGGACTTCCTGCTGATCGCCGGCGTTTACGACATCACCGACAAGCTGACCAACCAGGACGTGTCGGACTATCTCGTCTCCAATCTGCAGGAGCCGCTCGGGCGGTTGCAGGGTGTGGGCGACACCAATGTGTTCGGCTCGCAATATGCGATGCGCATCTGGCTCGATCCGGCGAAGCTCGCAAGCTTCGCGCTGATCCCGGGCGATGTGATCACCGCGATCCAGAACCAGAACACCGAGGTCGCGGCGGGCGAGATCGGCGGCCAGCCGATGCCGCAGACGCAGATGCTCAACGCCACCGTCACCGCGCAATCGCGGCTGCAGACCCCGGCGCAGTTCCGCGAGATCATCCTCAAGGTGCTTCCCTCGGGCGCGACGGTGAAGCTGTCGGACGTGGCGCGGATCGAGCTGGGCGCGGAGAATTACACCGCGACCTCCCGCGTCAACCGTCACCCCGGCGCGGGCATCGCGGTGCTGCTCGCGCCAGGCGCCGACGCGCTCAAGACCGCCGAGCTGGTGAAGGCGGAGATCGCGCGCATCAGCAAATCCTTCCCGCCCAATCTGCGCGTCGATTACGCCAACGACACGACCGACTTCATCAAGCTTTCGATCGAGGAAGTGGTGAAGACGCTGATCGAGGCGATCATCCTCGTCGTCATCGTGATGTTCGTGTTCCTGCAAAGCTGGCGCGCGACGCTGGTGCCGACGATCGCGGTGCCGGTGGTGCTGCTCGGCACCTTCGCGATCTTCTATATCGTCGGCTTCACGATCAACACGCTGACGTTGTTCGGATTGGTGCTGGCGATCGGGCTGCTCGTCGACGACGCGATCGTCGTGGTCGAGAATGTCGAGCGGCTGATGGAGGAGAATCCCGGGATGACGCCCCGGGAAGCGACAATCGAATCGATGAACGAGATCACCGTCGCGCTGGTCGCGATCGCGCTGGTGCTCTCCGCGGTGTTCCTGCCGATGGCGTTCTTCGGCGGATCGACCGGGGTGATCTATCGCCAATTCTCGCTCACGATCATCTCCGCAATGGGGCTGTCGGTGCTGGTGGCGCTCATCCTGTCGCCCGCGATCACCTCCAATCTGCTCAAGCAGAAGAGCGAGGAAGGCGATTTGCGCGGTGGCTGGCTCGATCGGCACGCCCCGTGGCTCGCGACCGGCGCGATGCGCGCGCGCGACTGGTTCAACCGCACCTTCGAGGCCGGCGTGACGCGCTATACCGGCACGGTCCGCACGGTGGTCGAGCGCAAATGGCTGTTCCTCGTCATCTATGTCGCCACCGTGGCGTTGCTGGCGGTGCTGTTCCTGCGGTTGCCGACAGGCTTCCTGCCGACCGAGGATCAGGGCGGCGCGCAGGTGCAGTTCCGCCTGCCCGCCGGCGCGACGCTGGGCCGCACCACCGAGGTGCAGCGCGCGGTCGAAAATTATTTCGCCGAGCATGAATCGAGCAACCTCAAGACGATCTTCACCGTCGCGGGCGGCGGCGGTGGCGGCGTCAGCGGGCAGAATACCGGGCAGGGCTTCCTCAACTTCACCGACTGGAAGGACCGGCCGGGCAAGGAAAATACCGCCGACGCGATCGTCGGGCGCGCTTCGGCCGCGTTCAAGAACTTCCGCGACGCGCAGGTCTTCGCGCTGATCCCGCCGGCGATCCGCGGGCTCGGCCAGTCCGAAGGCTTCACGATGGAGCTGCAGAACACCAGCGGGATGAACCAGCAGGATTTCGAGGCGGCGCGCGACCGGCTCTATGCGATGGCCAACGCCGATCCGAAGCTCACCGGCGTGCGGCTCACCGAATTGCCCGATATCGGCACGCTGCAGGTCAATACCGACGCGCAGAAGCTCGCCTCGCTCGGGCTGACCCAGGCCGACGTCAACACCACGCTGTCGACCGCCTGGGGCGGCCGCTACGTCAACGATTTTGTCGATCGCGGCCGCGTCAAGCGCGTCTATGTCCAGGGCGACGCGCAATTCCGCGCCAAGCCCGACGATCTCGATCAATGGTATGTGCGCGGGTCGAACGGGCAGATGGCGCCCTTCTCCTCCTTCGCCACCACCGGCTGGTCGCAGGCGCCGACCACCCTTTCGCGCTTCAACGGCATCCAGAGCTTCGAATTCCAGGGCCAGGGCGCGCGCGGGGTGAGCTCGGGCGATGCGATGAACCGTATCGCCGAACTCGCCGCGCAAATCCCGGGCACCAGCATCGCCTGGGCCGGGGTGTCCTATCAGGAGCGGCTCTCATCGGGGCAGGCGCCGCTGCTCTACGGGCTGTCGCTGGTCGTCGTCTTCCTGTGCCTCGCGGCGCTGTACGAAAGCTGGTCGATCCCGCTCGCGGTGCTGCTGGTGATCCCCCTGGGGCTGGTCGGCGCGATCCTGTTCGTCACATTGCGCGGGCTGACCAACGACGTCTATCTCCAGATCGGGCTGCTGACGACGATGGGGCTCGCGGCGAAGAATGCGATCCTGATGATCGAATTCGCCGAGCAGGAGGAAAAGAAGGGCAAGCGCGTGATCGAGGCGGCGCTGACCGCCGCGCGAATCCGTCTGCGCCCGATCCTGATGACCAGCTTCGCCTTCATCTTCGGGGTGCTGCCGCTGGCGATCTCGACCGGTGCCGGCGCCAACAGCCGCATCGCGATCGGCACCGCAGTGATCGGCGGGATGCTGACCGCGACGATCCTCGCGATCTTCTATATCCCGATGTTCTTCGTGCTGGTGCGGCGCGGTTTCCGCGACGCGATGGCGCGGATCCACGGCGAGGAGCCCGGCTTCCACCGCGATCCGCATCTCAACGAGCCGCCCCAGGGCACGCCGCATCTGGAGGGCAAGTGATGCGCCGCGCGACCCTGCTCGCTCTCGGCAGCGCGCTGTCGGCATGCAGCATGGCGCCGAAATATGTCCGGCCCGAGGCGCCGATCCCGCCGTCCTGGCCGACCGGCGACGCCTATCTGCGCCAGAGCGAAGCGGCGCTGCCGAGCGTTTCCTATCGCGATATCTTCCGCGACGCGCGGCTGCAGCGGGTGATCGATCAGGCGCTGATCAACAACCGCGATCTGCGCATCGCGCTCGCCAATATCGCCGCGGCGCGCGCGCAATATCGCATCCAGCGCGGCGAATTGTTCCCCGCGATCGGCGCGAGCGGATCGTATAATTACAGCCACAGCAATACCCCGACCGCGAGTTCGCCGAGCGGCACCAGCACGTCGTTCAGCGCCGGGATCGGAGTCACCGGGTTCGAGGTCGACCTGTTCGGGCGCATCCGATCGCTGACCGATGCCGCGCAGAACCGCTATTTCGCGCAGGAAGCGACCGCGCGTGCCACCCGCCTCACCCTGGTCGGCGATATTGCCGGCGCGTGGCTGAGCTACGCCGCCGACCGCAGCCTGCTGACGATCGCCGAGCAGACCGTCGCCAATGCGCAACGCAGCGTGTCGCTCACCGCTGCGCGGCTGAAGGGCGGGATCGCGCCGCGCACCGATCTGCGCCAGGCCGAACAGATACTCGCCGGCGCAGAAGCCGATGTCGCCGCGCAGAAGACCGCGCTGGCGCAGGATATCAACGCGTTGCAATTGCTGGTCGGCGCGCCGATCGACCCGGTGCTGCTGCCCGGCTCGATCGAGGAAGCCGCCGCGACGATCGGCGATCTCCCCGCCGGGCTCGATTCGCGCATCCTGCTGCGGCGCCCCGATGTGGTGAGCGCGGAATATACGCTCCGCGCCGCCAATGCGCAGATCGGCGCGGCGCGCGCGCAATTGTTCCCCACATTGTCGCTCACCGGGTTCGCGGGCTTTGCGAGCAATGCGCTGCACAATCTGTTCACCAGCAATGCGTTCAATTATTCGGCCTCGCCCAGCGTGCGCTATTCGATCTTCAACGCCGGCGCGGCGCAGGCGGGGGTCGCGCAATCCGAGGCGCAGCGCGATGCGGCGCTCGCCGGCTATGAGAAAGCGATCCAGACCGCGTTCCGCGAAGTCGCCGATGCACTCGCCCGGCGCGGGACGATCGGCGACCAGCTTGCCGCCGATCAACGCAACAGCGATGCCGCGCTCGACAATTACCGGCTGAGCGACGCGCGTTATCGTGGCGGGATCGATACCTTCCTCGCCAGCCTCGTCGCGCAGCGCTCGCTCTATACCGCGCAGCGCACGTTGGTGCAGACCCGGCTGACCCGCGCGACCAACCTCGTCACGCTCTACCGCACCCTCGGCGGGGATTCGCTGATCGAGGCTAATGCGGCGGGCCCGGTGCCTGCTGCGCAACAAACCCCGCAGCAATGACCCTTGACCGGTGCGGCGCGCCGTGAAAGTCTCCTTGTTGCAATGACGAGCAACCCTTCAGATCCGGCGGCTTTCTTTCGGGACATGCTGGGTCATTGGGAAAAGGCCGTAAACAATTTCGGCGGCGACGCGCTCAAGAGCGAAGAATTCGTCCGCGGGATGAGCGCGGCGACCGCCGCCACCGCCAATATGCAGGCGAATACGCATCAGGTGATGGAGCGCGTGCTCGCCGCCGCCAATCTGCCCAGCCGCGCCGATTTCGATGATCTCGCGCGGCGCGTCGCAGGGATCGAGGCGACGCTCGCCCGGATCGAGGCGAAGCTCGGCAGCGGCGGCCCCGATCCGGCCAAGCCGCGCCCCAGCCGCAGCCGCAAACCACCAAGCAAGGCAAGCTGATGCAGCAAACCGCGACGATCGATCCGATCTCGGCCGCCCAGGGCGAATTCGAACGGATGATGGCGCGGAATATCAAGGGGTTGAATTACTTCACCTCCCCTGCCCCGGTGGTCGGCGCGACCCCGCGGGAGGTGCTGATCGAACGCGGGCCGATGCGGCTCAATCACTATCGGCCGATGACCGACGAGGTCTATCGCGTGCCGATCCTGCTGGTGATGGCGACCACCAACCGCGGCTTTATCTTCGATATGGTGCCGGGGCAGAGCCTGGTCGAATTCCTGCTCCGCGCCGGGTTCGACGTGTTCATGCTCGAATGGGAAGCGCCGCGCAGCCACGAACGCTCGCTGACGCTCGAAAGCTATGTGCTCGATTTCCTTCCCGCGGCCGTCGCGCGGGTCAGGGAGGAGACCGGCGAGCCCGATGTCAGCATGGTCGGCTATTGCTTCGGCGGGGTGCTCTCCCTGCTCTATGCCGCGCTGCATCCGGCGCAGGGGCTCGCCAATCTCGTCACCTTCACCACGCCGATCGATTTTTCGCGGATGGACCTGTTCAGCGCCTGGTCCGACCCGCGCTTCTTCGATGTCGACCGGCTGGTCGATACGTTCGGCAACGTGCCGGGCGACATGCTCTACGCCTCGTTCGACATGCTGCGCCCGGCGGCGCGCACCGCAGCCAATATGCGGCTCTACGACAATCTGTGGGACGACGAATATGTGAAGTCGTTCCGCATGTTCGAACGCTGGAACACCGATACCCTGCCGCTCGCCGGTGAATATTTCCGCCAGACGACCAAGAAGCTGATGTGGGACAACAGCCTGTACAAGGGCACGATGACCGTCGGCGGGCGCGCGATCGATCTTGGCGGCATCACGGCGCCGTTTCTGCATCTCGCAGCGGAGCATGATCATATCGTCCCGCGCGAGGCGTCGGCGCCGCTGCTAGGAATGATCGGATCGCCCGACAAACAGGAAATCATGCTGAAAGGGGGGCATGTCAGCCTCGTCGCGGGGGGCAATGCGATCAAGCGCATGTGGCCCGCGCTGGCGAACTGGCTGGCGGAGCGATCGATATGAGCCAACGCATCCGACGTTTCCGCAGCCCCGACCGCGACGCGATGATCGCCTTCGCGCAAGACCTGCCCGAGCATGACCTGTTGTTCCTCGGCCGCGATCTCAAACACCCGCGCGTCGTCGAGGCGTGGCTGACGGCGATCGACGACGGCTGGATCGACAGCCTGCTCGCCGAGAAGGACGGCGAGATCGTCGGCTCGGTCGCGCTGGTGCGCGATCCGCTCGGCTGGTCGGCGCATGTCGGCGAGGTGCGGCTTCTGGTGTCTTCGGAACGGCGCGGCGCGGGGCTGGGGCGCGATCTGCTGCAGGCGATCATGGCGGTGGCGGTCGAGCGGCGGCTCGCCAAGCTCACTGCGGCGATGACCCCCGATCAGCGCAATTCGGTCGCATTGTTCGAAAGCCTGGGGTTCCGTGGCGAAGCATTGCTCAAGAATCAGGTGCGCGATCGCAGCGGGCAGCCGCACGATCTGGCGATCCTCAGCCTCGATCTCGCCCGCCACGAAGCATCGCAACGCGCTTACGGCTTTGATGAAGCCTAGAATTTACTTCCCTTAGCTTTTTAATGATTATAGCCTGATTACTGAACAAAAATAACAGCCGGCGCGTAGATGCCGGAACGACAGGAGAAACTGCTAATGGCCGCTGCCGCGCCAACCGATATCCCGCCCCCGCCTTCACCGCTGCTCGCGCTGACCGAATTGCCGCGTGCGCTGGCCGAATTCGGGTCGCTGCCGATCGCGGCGCCGTTGCTGGCGACCGCGCCGCGCGGCGACGGGCATCCGGTGCTCGTCCTTCCCGGCTTCACCACCACCGACGCCTCGACCACGGTGCTGCGCCGCTATCTGCGGCGGCTCGGCTATGACGCCTATCGCTGGGATCTTGGGCGCAACCTCGGCCCCAAGGCGATCGGGCGCGAAGGCGAAAAGCTGCTCGCGCGGCTCGAAGCGATCTACGCCGAGGCCGGGCGCAAGGTCAGCCTCGTCGGCTGGAGCCTCGGCGGGGTGATGGCGCGGATCGCTGCGCGCCAGGCACCCGAGAAGGTGCGGCAGGTGATCTCGCTTGGCTCGCCCTTCACCGGCTCGCCGCGCTCGACCAATGTGTGGCGCGCCTATGAATTGTTCACCGGCCAGTTGGTCGACGACAAGCAGACCCGCGCGCAACTCGCCGAGGGCGCGACACCGCCCCCGGTGCCCGCCACCGCGATCTGGAGCCGCGAGGACGGCATCGTCGCGTGGCAAAATTGCATCGAGCCGCTCGGCGCGTTCAGCGACAATATCGAGGTCCACGGCAGCCATTGCGGGCTGGGGGTCAACCCCGCGGTGCTCTACGCGATCGCCGACCGGCTGGCGCTGCCCGAGGACGGCTGGCGGCCGTTCCGGCGCGGGGGATTGCGGGCGTTATTCTATCCCAGCGCCGGGCACGCCTGAGGGGCTCCACTTCCCTATCCCCGTTCGGGCTGAGCTTGTCGAAGCCCTGCACTTTTCTTCCAAGGAAGAAGGGCGGCCCTCCGGCGGGTCCCATGAAATTATTACTTTCATGGGTGCCCTCACAAGGTCGGGGCGAACGGAGCGAGTATCCCGACAACAGCCGTCACCCCGGCCTTGAGCCGGGGTCCATCGGGAGGCAGGCGCAGAGGCAAGCGCCTCTTGCCGCAGAGCTTGAGGCACAATGGATCCCGGCTCAAGGCCGGGGTGACGGGGGTTATCTGGCTTCTGTCGGCTATTTCTTCCCCGGCGCCTTGAACGTGCCGACCGCCTCCCGGCCGAACTGCATGATCAGTTCCCCCACCTCGCGCGCCTGCGCCATCGATCGATTGCCCTGTTCGCGCAGGAAATCGCCCTGGATCTTCATCACTTCGGACAGATCCTTGGCCGATGCCGCGGCGCGCATCGCGGCGAACGCCTCGCGGGTATTGGTCTCGGCCTGATCAAGCATCTTGAGCCCGATCGCCTTGTTGTTCTCCAGCGCCTTCTCGCTGGAGGCCTTCATCGCCTCGCCGGCGCGCTTGGCGGGATCGACGACGCGTTCCTTGATCGTCTCGCGCGCTTTTTCCGCACCCTCGCGCACCTTGTCGGCGGCGGCCTTCGCGCGATCGCTGGCGGTCTTGCGTGGTTGTTGTGCCATCATCCCTCTCCTCTCTTGCGACCAGCCGCCCGGCGCGGGCGCGCGGGACGGTTTTCGTTCGCCTCGACCGGTGGCGGGGCGCCGGTACGCGCCACCGCCTCCTTCAACGCGGCAAAGCTATCGCGCAGCGCCTGCGCGTAATTCTGCGGATCGGGCATGATATCGCGATCGCTGGTGAAGCTGATCGCGATCGTATCGCCATAGCTATAGACCGGGTTGATCAGCCCCATGCCGTCGAACACCGGCCCGGTGCCGTACATCCCGACCATCTTGGCGCCGCAGAAATAGAGCGGCACGCGGCTGCCCGGCACATTGGTGACGACGCAATTATACGCCGGGGCATGCGCGTTGACCGCACCGATCCGCGTGTAGAGCCGCGCGGCGAGACCGGCGAGTGCGCTGGGCATCAGTTGCGAATAATCGGACAGGTTCTTGGCGCCGACCGCATTGGTCATCGCCTTGGAATTGACCGCCTCGTCATGGACGAAGCGCAGCCGTTCGAGCGCGTCCTCGATATGCGTCCCGAGCCCGACCACCATCGCCGAGACGAGATTGCCGAGCGCCGCCTTCTCGCCCTCCTGCCGCACCGAGATCGGCGCCATCGCGGTCAGCGTCTCCTTGGGCAGCTCGTCCTTCGACTGGAGGTAGCGCCGGAGCGCGCCGCCGACGATCGACAGCACCACGTCGTTGACCGTCGCATCGGGCACCGCTTCCTTGAGCGCGCGGATCTCCTTGAGCGAAAAAGGCACCGCATCCCATACGCGATGCGCGCCGACCGTGCCGTTGAAGCGCGTCTTGGGCGCGGGCCGGGTGTTGCGCAGCGACACATCGCCCTTGCGCACCTGCGCCGCGAGCCGCCCCATGCCCGGTAACGACCGCCCGATCGTCTCCATCACGCGCATCGGCTGGACGAGGCTGTTGAAATAGCTCCGTGCCAGCAGGTCGGCGACGTGCGGCATATTCTCGGCTTCCCACGGATCGTCGTCCGCCGGGGCGGTGGTATCCGGGGTGATCGAATGCACCGCCGCCGACATTTCCACCCCCGACATGCCATCGATCGCGGCGTGATGCACCTTGCACATCAGCGCGAAGCAGCCGGGGGGCAACCCGGGGATATTGTCGAGCCCCTCGATCACGGTGAATTCCCACAGCGGCTTGGTCAGGTCCATCGGCCGGGCATGGAGCCGCGCCGCCTGGATGCAGAGCTGGCGCCAGTCACCCGGCTTGGGCAGAGCGATGTGGCGGACGTGGAATTCCAGATCGAATTCGGGATCCTCGATCCAATAGGGATGATCGAGATCGAACGGCACGCGGACGAGGCGCTGTCGGAATGATCGCGCCCCGCGCAATCGCGCCGCGATGAAGGCGAGGATATCCTTGAACCTGACGAACCCGCCCGGCGCGGTGGAGGGATCGTAGATCGCAACCGATCCGATGTGCATCGGCGTGTGCGGGGTTTCCAGATAAACGAACGACGCATCCATCGCGGATAGTTGCTGCATCCGTGCCTCTCCTCCCGAGGCGACGGCGTTGCATCGCCTCATCGCACATGCTGGACCGCGCAGATCGGCAGGGCAAGCGATTTCCAGACAGCTTTGGACAGGTTATGCTCCGCGGGATGCGTTGCCCGATCGTCCTGTCCGCCGCGCTGCTCGCGCTCCTTCCCACCGCGCTCGTCGCGCAGACCGCGCCGCCCGCCGCCGCGCCGACGCCTGCCGGGATCGTCAACGTCACCGTGACGACCAGCATGGGGCCGATCGTGATCGCGATCGATCGCGAGCACGCGCCGATCACCGCCGCCAATTTCCTCAAATATGTCGATCAGAAGCGACTCGACGGGGTGAATTTCTATCGCGCGGTGAAGATCCAGGACAATTACGGCTTCATCCAGTTCGGCACGCAGAACGATCCCAAGCGCACCTTGCCGCCGATTGCGCACGAGCCGACCAGCAAGACCGGGCTGAGCCATGTCGACGGCGCGATCTCGATGGCGATGGACAAGCCAGGGACCGCGGCGGGCGATTTCTTCGTCATCGTCGGCGACATGAAGCCGATGGACGCCACCGCCACCGATCCGGGCTATGCGGTGTTCGGCAAGGTGGTGAGCGGGATGGACCTCGTCCACCGCATCATGGAAGCGCCGACCTCGCCGACGCGGGGCGTGGGGGTGATGAAGGGGCAGATGCTCGAGCCGGTGATCAAGGTGATTTCGGTGCGACGCTCGCCCACGACGCCGGTGACGGCTCCGGCGCCCATCGCTACGCCCGCGCCCAAGCCCTGACCTTCTCCCCTCCCTGGAAGGGAAGGGAGAAAAGTTCTCGGAAGGCGAAATTTACCCCGCCAGCGCGAGGTGCGTCTCGGCACGCCCCAGCGCCGCGGCGATCACCCCCGGCAGCGACCCGACCCGCGCGATCAGTTCCTCGTCGAGCAGGAAATCGCGCCCGAGCAGCAGCACCGCCTCGCCGCCCTGCGGCAGCCGCAACTTGAGCCGCACCTCGCCGCGTGCGCCGCGTTGCCCTTCGAGCAGCGTCGCGAGCGGGGCGATCGCCGCCGCGCTGTCGATCGCGATCTCGGCGACGAAGCGTGCGGTCGAGGCGAGGGTCTCGAACGGCTGGAGCCGCCGGATCGTGACGCGCGGCTGATCCTCCCCCGGCCGGCGATCGAGCTCGACCGTCGCCAGCGCACAGGCACCGGCGCGCGCGGCTTCCTCCAGATCGTTGGACACCATCTCGTCGAAACAGGTCGCGAAGAACTGCCCGCTCTGGTCCGATAGCGTGGCCATCATATAGCGCCGCCCGCGTGCCGAGGTGCGCCAGCGCGCCTCCTCGATCAGCACCGCCATCGTCGCGCCGGCGCGGGTGCCGTCGTCGGGGATCGACAATTCGCCCAATGCCGCGAATTGCCGCGCGCCGTGCATCCTGGCGAGATGCGCGTGGCGATCGACCGGGTGGGCGGAGAAATAGAAGCCGAACGCTTCCTTCTCCTGCTCCATCTTCTGCGCCATGCTCCAATGCACCGAGCGCGGGAGCTTGATCGCGTCACCGGCGTGGCTCGCCTCGCCGAACAGCCCGCCCTGCCCGCTGGTCCGCGCCTCCTCGGTCCGCGCGGCGACCGCGAGGATCGTCTCGGCCACCGCGAATACCCCGGCACGGTTGGGTTCGAGCAAATCGAACGCCCCGCCCGCGGCGAGCGTTTCGAGCTGGCGCTTGTTGAGCAAGCGGGGATCGACACGATGCGCGAGATCGTCGAGGCTCTTGAACCGGCCGTTCGCCTCGCGCTCGGCGACGAGCTTTTCCATCGCCCCCTCGCCGACCGACTTCAACGCGGCGAGCGCATAACGCACCGCCGGCGCGCCGTGATCGTCGACCTCGACGACGAATTCCGCTTCGCTGCGATTGATGTCGGGCGGCAAACATTCGATCCCCATCCGCCGCATATCATCGACGAACACCGCCAGCTTGTCGGTCAGATGGATATCGTAACACATTGAAGCCGCAAAGAATTCATGCGGGTAATGCGCTTTGAACCACGCCGTCTGATAGGTGAGCAAGGCATAGGCCGCGGCGTGGCTCTTGTTGAAGCCATAGCCGGCGAACTTGTCGATCAAGTCGAACAGTTCATTGGCCTTGCCGGCGGGGATCTTGTTGGTGTTGGCGCAGCCCTCGACGAAGATCGCGCGCTGCGCGTCCATCTCGGCCTTGATCTTCTTGCCCATCGCGCGACGCAACAGGTCGGCGCCGCCGAGCGTATAGCCCGCAAGCACCTGCGCCGCCTGCATCACCTGTTCCTGATAGACGAAAATCCCATAGGTCTCCTTCAGGATCGGCTCGAGCAACGGGTGGGGATAAGCGATCTCCTCCTGCCCGTTCTTGCGGCGGCCGAACATCGGGATATTGTCCATCGGGCCGGGGCGATAGAGCGCGCCGAGCGCGATGATATCCTCGAACACCGTCGGGCGGACCGCAGAGAGCGTGCGCCGCATCCCCTCCGATTCCACCTGGAACACCCCGACGGTATTGCCCGCCTGGAGCAGTTCGTAGGTTTCCTCGTCATCCCAGCCCAGCGCATCGAGATCGACCGAAATCCCGCGCTGCGCGAGCATCTCGACCGCCTTCTTGAGCACCGAGAGGGTCTTGAGCCCGAGGAAGTCGAATTTCACCAGCCCCGCGCCCTCGACATATTTCATGTCGAACTGGGTGACCGGCATGTCCGAACGCGGATCGCGATAGAGCGGGACGAGCTGCGCCAGCGGGCGGTCCCCGATCACCACCCCCGCGGCGTGGGTCGAGGAGTGGCGCGGCAGCCCCTCCAGCTTCATCGCCAGATCGAGCAGCCGGCGGACATCATTGTCGTTGGCATATTCCCGCGCGAGATCGGAAACGCCGTTGAGCGCGCGTTCCAGCGTCCAGGGATCGGTCGGGTGGTTGGGGACGAGCTTGGCGAGGCGATCGACCTGGCCATAGCTCATCTGCAGCACGCGCCCGGTATCCTTGAGCACCGCGCGCGCCTTGAGCTTCCCGAAGGTGATGATCTGCGCGACCTGATCGCGGCCGTATTTCTCCTGCACGTAGCGGATCACCTCGCCGCGCCGCGTTTCGCAGAAGTCGATGTCGAAATCGGGCATCGAGACGCGTTCGGGGTTGAGGAAGCGTTCGAACAGCAGCCCCAGCCGGATCGGATCGAGATCGGTGATCGTCAGCGACCAGGCCACCACCGACCCGGCGCCCGAGCCGCGCCCTGGCCCCACCGGAATGTCGCGTTCCTTGGCCCATTTGATGAAATCGGCAACGATCAGGAAGTAGCCGGGGAAGCCCATTTGGATGATGACATCCAGCTCGAATTCCAGCCGCTTGCGATAGACCTCCTTCCAGTCCGCCTCGGCCGGGGCCGCACCGAGCTCCTCGATCCGGCGAAGCCGTTCCTCCAGCCCGGCCGACGCGTCGTTGCGCAGCATTGCCGCCTCGCCCTCGCGGTCCCCGGCAAGGCTGGGGAGGATCGGCTTGCGCTTCGGCGCGGCGACCGCGCAGCGCTGCGCGACGACCAATGTATTGGCGATCGCCTCAGGCAGATCGGCGAACAGCGCGCGCATCTCATTCGCCGGCTTCATCCACGCATCGGGCGAGCTTTTGGGGCGGTCGTCGCTTTCGACATAGGTCGAATTGGCGATGCACAGCATCGCGTCATGCGCGTCAAGGAAATCGCGCTCGGCAAAGCAACACGGATTGGTCGCAACGAGCGGGAGGTTACGCGTATAAGCGAGATCGAGCAGATGCGGCTCGGCGCGCCCCTCCACCTCATCGAGCCGGCGGACGATCTCGATATAGAGACGATCGGGGAACAAGCCCTCCAGCCGGTCGGCATAGGCCTCGGCGCGTGCCGGCTGGTCCTCGGCATAGAGCCGGGCAAGCCCGCCCTCCCCGCCCGCAGTGAGCGCGATCAGTCCGTCGCTGTGCTTCGCCAGCGTCGCGAAGTCGACGTGCGGCACCTGCTCGATCGGGCGATCGAGGTGCGCCATGCTGACCAGCGCGCAGAGGTTGTCATAGCCGGTGGCATTCTGCGCGTAGAGCGCGAGCCAGTCGAAGATCGGCGCCACGCCATCGGGCAAATCCGGCCGCGCCACCCCCAGCATCACGCCGATCACCGGCTGCACCCCCGCGTCGCATGCCGCGTCGGAATAGGACATCGCCGCATAAAGCCCGTTGCGGTCGGTCAGCGCCGCCGCGGGAAAGCCGAGCGCCGCCGCGCGCTTGGCGATCGCCTTGGGCTCGATCGCCCCGTCGAGCATCGTGTAGGAGGAGAAGATACGGAGCGGAACGAACGCGGAATGCGGCATGCAGCGAAGCTAGTGGCGCGCACGCGATTCGACCAGCGCGGAACCGGAGAATTCGGTGGACGTTACGACCTCGTAACAGGGGAGAGCGATCATGACGGATTCGGCGCGCGGGATCGGCTGGGGCTGGATTCTCGCCTACGGCGTCGTTTCGCTGCTGCTCGGGATAGTCGCGATCTTCCTGCCGATCCCGGCGACCTTCGCCGCGACGATCGTAATCGGTGCCTATCTGATCGCGGCAGGGTTGTTCTCGCTGCTCGCCGGCGTGTTCGGCAAGGAGCATGAAGGGCGCGGCTATGCCGTCATCGTCGGGCTGCTCTCGCTGCTCGGCGGGCTGGTGATGATGTTCCAGCCGATGGTCGGCGCGATCTCGCTGACGTTGCTGCTCGCGCTGTTCCTGATCGTGCGCGGGGTGACGGACCTCGCCTGGGGCGTCCGCTTCCGCCGCGGGCGCGGGCTGATGATCGCGCTGGGCGTGCTCAACCTGCTGTTCGCCGGCTATATCATCTACAGCATGCCGGTCGCGGCGCTCGCGTTGCCGGGCATCTTGCTTGGATTCAGCTTTCTGTTGTCGGGCGCGACCTGGACGATGTTCGCGCTCGACCACCGCGGCGAAAGCCTCCGACTGGGCGAGTGAAGGTGCGCGATCGGGCCGTATCTTGTGCCCCCGCCTGGGCGGGGACGCAGGGGAGTAAAGCCTACAGCAACTTCTCGATATCCGCCTCGATATCGGCCGGTTTGGTCGTCGGGGCGTAGCGCGCCACTGTCTGCCCCGCGCGATTGACGAGAAACTTGGTGAAGTTCCACTTGATCGCCTTCGATCCGAGCAACCCGGGCGCGTCGCTCTTGAGCCGTTCGAACAGCGGATCGGCGTTCGGCCCGTTGACCTCGATCTTGGCGAAGACCGGGAAGGTCACGTCATAGGTCAGCGAGCAGAAATTGGCGATCTCCGCCGCATCGCCCGGTTCCTGCGCACCGAACTGGTTGCAGGGAAACGCCAGCACCTCGAACCCGCGATCGGCATATTTGCGGTGGAGCGCTTCGAGCCCCTCATATTGCGGGGTGAAGCCGCATTTGGACGCGGTGTTGACGATCAGCAGCACCTTGCCGCGCCACGTATCGAGCGCCGCCGTCCCGCCGTCCGCCGCCTTGACCTCGAAATCGGTGATCGCCTCCATCGCCCTTCCCCTTTTACCCCGGATGATTACCCCTGATGACGCGCCAGCAGATGTTCCAAATTGACACGCACCCCAGGCCATTCGCAAGCGATGATCGAATAGACCACCAGATCACGCACTCGCCCGTCGAGCATTTGATGCGCGCGCAGCACCCCGTCGCGCTTCGCCCCGAGCCGCTCGATCGCGCGCTGCGAATTGCGATTGAACCAGTCGGTGCGGATCTGCACGACATTGCACCCCAGCACCTCGAAGGCGTGGGTCAGCAGCAGCTTCTTCGCCTCGGTATTGACCCCGGTGCGCTGGACCGAGCGCGCATAGAAGGTGCCGCCGATCTCCACCCGGCGATGCTGCTCGTGCATCCGCATCAAACGGGTGAGCCCCACCACGCGCCCGTCGGGGGTTTCGACGGCGAAGGGCATCGCGCGCCCGTAATCGCGCTCGCGGAACGCCGCCGCCAGGAATTTGTCGGGATCGGCGAGCCCGGAAACGTTGGTGAAGAACAATTCGGTCAGATCGCCGTCCGCCGCCGCCGCGACCACCGCGTCGCGATCCTCGAGCGTCAGCGGGCGCAGCGTGACATGCCGCCCCCGCAAGGTCGGCGCGTCACGCCACAGGTTCATTGCAATACCCCGTCGTGGAGCCGGACGACGCGATCCATCTTCGCCGCCAGCCGTTCGTTATGCGTCGCGACCAGCGCCGCCGAGCCCTCGCCGCGCACCAGCCGCAGGAATTCGGCGAGCACGACATCGGCGGTCTGCTCGTCGAGATTGCCGGTCGGCTCGTCGGCCAGCACCAACGCGGGCCGGTTGGCGAGCGCGCGGGCGACCGCGACGCGCTGCTGCTCGCCGCCCGAAAGCTGGCTCGGGCGGTGCGTCAGCCGGTGGCCGAGGCCGAGCGCGGCGAGCAACGCATCGGCGCGCGCCTCCGCTTCCGCCTGCCCCGCGCCGTGGATCAGTTGGGGCAGCACGACATTCTCGCGCGCGTCGAAATCGGGCAGCAGATGGTGGAACTGATAGACGAAACCGAGCCGGTCGCGGCGGACGACGGTGCGTTGATGCGAATCGAGCTGCGCCGCCTCCGCCCCGGCGATGCGGATCGAACCCTCGAACCCGCCTTCGAGCAGCCCGACCGCCTGGAGCAAGGTCGACTTGCCCGAGCCGGAGGGGCCGAGCAGCGCGACGATCTCGCCCGGGGCAACCGCCAGGTTAACGCCGCGCAATACCTCGATTGTTTCGCCACCCTGGGTGAAGCTGCGGGCGAGACCGATCGTTTCGAGGACCGCGTCACTCATAGCGCAGCACCTGCACCGGATCGGTGCTCGCCGCCTTGTACGCTGGATAGAGCGTCGCCAGCACGGTCATCAGCGCGGTGATCAGCACGATCGCGACGATCTCCACCGGATCGGGCTTGGACGGCAGCTCGGTGAGATAGCGGATCGACGGATCCCACAGATTCTGCCCGGTGACGAGCTGGACGAAGTTCACCACCGCCTGACGATAGAAGAGGAAGATCGAACCGAGGATCAGCCCGGCGACGATGCCGAGCGCGCCGATCGAGATCCCGACGGTCATGAAGATCCGCATCATCCCGCCGCGCGTCGCCCCCATCGTGCGCAGGATCGCGATGTCGCGCGTCTTGGCGCGGACCAGCATGATCAGCGAACTGGCGATATTGAACGCCGCGACGAGGATGATGATGCACAAGACGGTGAACATCGCCACCCGCTCGACCGCGAGCGCATCGAACAATTGCGCGTTCATCTGCCGCCAGTCGGTGATCACTCCGAGCCGCCCGACCTTTTGCGCGAGCGGCGCCAGGATCTGCGCCACCTTGTCCGGATTGTCGGTCTGCAATTCGACCATCCCGACCGTATCGCCGAGCAGCAGCAGTGTCTGCGCATCCTCGATCGGCATGATCACATAGGCTTTGTCGTAATCGTAGACCCCGATCTCGAAGATCGCGGCGACATTGTAGCTCACGTAGCGCGGCACCGTGCCGAACGGGGTCGACTGGCCTGAGGGATTGATCAGCGTGATCTGCGACCCGACGGTCGCGCCCAGCGCCTCCGCCAGCCGCGCGCCGATCGCGACATTGCCGCTGCCCGGCTTCAGATCGGCGAGCGAGCCGGCGACGACCTTCTGCCCGATCGTCGAATTGTTGCGGATATCCGATACGCGCATCCCGCGTACCAAAATGCCCTCGACCCGGCCGTTATAGCTCGACATCAGGGGCTGATCGATCAGCGGGACGGCGCTGGTGACGCCGGGCGTTTCCTTCGCCCAGCGTGCGATCTGCTGCCAGTCGGCGAGCCGCCCGTCGATGCCCTGCACCACCGCATGGCCGTTGAGCCCGACGATCTTGTCGAACAGTTCGGCGCGGAAGCCGTTCATCACGCTCATCACGATGACGAGCGCTGCGACGCCAAGCATCACCGCGCCGAGGCTGAAGCCGGCGACGAGAACGATGAAGCGTTCCCCTTTGCCCGGAAGCAGATAGCGCCGCGCGATCATCCGTTCATAGCGCGACAGGATCATGCCGCACCGTCTATCGGCGCCGCGCGCGGCTGGCAACCTCCGTGCGCTGGCCGCGCCTGGGCAACGCTGTGGCGGAATCGTCACAGGGCGCGGACAATCTATTTAGCTGGCGTTCATTTTCATCGACACCGACCCGTGTGGCTTAGTAGCAATAGCGCACTGGCACACAGGCAAAGGCCGTGGTTCGGGGAATGTCACCGCCCCGCTTCGCAAGAAGCGCGCGGGCTGCGACGGGATAGGGGGCTGACGAGCGATCGTCACGCAGGCGCCCGGGTCGGAATACCGATCCGGGCGTTTGCCGTTTCAGGGCAATAGGAATTTATAACCTCCCCTCCCCTGTTCAAGGGAGGGGAGAAAAAAGTTCAGTTGATCCCGAACGATAGCGTCACGCCAAAGGTCCGCGGATCGCCCGGCTGGCCGACGATCAGCCCGGTGTTGCCCGATTGCGTTGTCAGCAGCTCATAATAATTCTGGTCGAACGCGTTGCGCACCCAGGCGAAGATGTTGAGCTTGTCGCCCTTGCGATAGCCGAGACGGAAGTTGGACAGCGAATAGCCCGCGATGTTCATATAGGCCGAGGGTGACGGATTGGACGAGAAATCCGAGCGATAGCTGCCGTCGTAGCCGACATAGACCTGCCCGTCGCCGGCCGGCCAATTATATTCCGCGCCATAGCTGAACGCCCATTTCGACACACCCGGCAGCCGCTGGCCGGAAATATCGCAGAACGGCGGACTGTTGCTGCCGCCCGACAGCTCGGGCGGGCACGGCGCATTGGCGAAGCGGACATATTTGGCGTCGGTATAGGCACCGTTGACGTAGAGGTTGAGCCCGCTGGTCGGGCGGAACGCCGAATCGAACTCGATGCCGCGCGTCCGCACCTTGCCGGCGTTGGCGAGATAGCCGCGCAGCACCGCGAGCTGGAAATTGTTCACCGTCGCCTGATAATCGTAGATATCGGTCCAGAAGGCGGCGAGGTTGATCGTCGCGCGACGATCGAGCAACTGGGTCTTGAGGCCGAGTTCATAATGGTTGACCGTCTCCGGCTTCACCGTCGCGGTGGAGAGGATCGGGTTGTTGTTCGCGTCGAGCGGTAGCCCGGAGAGGTTGATCCCGCCCGATTTGTAGCTGCGCGCATAGGTCGCATAGCTGTGGACGTCGGGGGAGAATTCATAGGCGAGCGTGATGTCGCCCGAGAAATTCCAATTGTCGAATTTCGGGGCATAGCTCTGCGGCGCGAGCACCCCGCGCTGATCGCTCGTCAGGTTGGTGCTGCCCTGCCCGTTGGTCACGACCGAGACGTAGGAACCTTCCTTCTTGTCGTAATTGAGCCGCGCGCCCGGCGAGATCTGCAACTTGTCGGTGACATGCCAGGTCAGCTTGCCGAACAAGGCGGCGGAGGTGTTCTTGAAGCCGATCGTGTTGCGCGAGGTGAGACCGTTGAGCGTCGCCGGGTTCTTCGCCGCCGCGCTGGTCGGGTTGAGCAGCCACGCGCTCGCCGCCGGCCCCTGCACCTGCAGCCCCTGCGTATCGATCGTCTGATAGAAATAGAACATCCCGACCGTGTAATCGATCGCATGCTTGCCGTTCGAACCGAGGCGGATTTCCTGGCTATACTGGTCCTGCTGCGACGGATTGGCCGACACGGTGGTGATCGGCAAGCCGATGAAATCGCGGTCGTTCGACGGGTCCCAGTTCCAGAAGCGCCACGCGGTGACCGAGGTCAGCGTCGCCGGGCCGAGGTCCCAATTCGCCACCATCGAGGCGCCGCCGAGCTTCTGCCGCGCGCGCAGCGGCGTATCGACATCAGTGATGCGATCGAAGGCATTGGTCGAGGGGACGGCATAGCCCGCGGCGGCGGCAAGCGCGGTATATTGCCGGTTGGCCGGGCGCTGGGTCGGCGCGAGGCGCGCATAATATTGCACGCAGCAGGTCGGCGCCTGGCGGTTATAGTCGGCGTAGAGCGTGATATCGAGGTTGGACGCCGCGCGGAACAGCATCTGGCCGCGCAAGCTGAGATTGTCCTGGCTGTTCTGCCATTGCTCCTGCGTCGTGTTCCAGATCGTCCCGCGCCGCGTGGTGA
Organism: Sphingomonas lycopersici; assembly: GCF_026130605.1. Taxonomy (GTDB): domain Bacteria; phylum Pseudomonadota; class Alphaproteobacteria; order Sphingomonadales; family Sphingomonadaceae; genus Sphingomonas; species Sphingomonas lycopersici. The sequence goes on from NZ_JANFAU010000002.1 coordinate 387,203, forward strand.
ACGAAGCCGAGAAGCGCCCCGCCACGACATCGCCGACCAGCGGGCCGGAGATCGAGCCCTTCGCCTGGAAGAAATCGTAATTGCCGCCGCTCACCTCGAAGCGCGCCTCGGTATCGAAGCTCGGCTTGCGCGTGGTGATGTTGATCGCGCCGGCGGTGGTGTTCTTGCCGTAGAGCGTGCCCTGCGGCCCGCGCAGGATCTCGATCCGGTCGGTATCGGTGAAGTCGAACGTCGCCGAGGCGATGCGGCTGTAATAGACCTGATCGACATAGATGCCGACGCCCTGCTCGATCCCGTCGTTGGTCAGCCCGAACGGCGCACCAAGCCCGCGGATATTGGCGGCCGAGTTGCGCGGATTGGTCGAATAGAATTGCAGCGACGGCTGGAGCTGCGTCAGCCGCCCGACATTATAGGCGCCGGTATCCGACACCGCCTTGCCGCCGATCACCGACATCGCGATCGGCACGCTCTGGATCGTTTCGGCGCGGCGCCGCGCGGTGACGAGGATGTCGCCCCCGCTCTGTTGCGCCGGGCCGAGCCGGCCGGGATCTTCCTGTTCGTCCGGCGCGGCCTGCGAATTGGTCTGCGGTGCCGGGGGCGCAACGGGCGGATTGTCGGCGGGCGCGGCCTGCGCGGCGGCGGCCAGCAATGCGAGCGTGATCGACATGTTCTTTCCCTGGACGAGTGGGTTCGTCGCCCAGTGTTGTATCGGCGCTTTCAATCTCGACCAAGAAAGTAGGTTTTCAGCCTACCTGCTTGAAAACTTCATTCGTCCTCCCATCTTTTCGGTTGCACGGCGCCACTGATCGGGCCGTGCGGGATGCTGCGCTACGTGCGGGCATCTTGTCGTCAACTCGCTCAAAAGAGGATTTGATATGCGACTGGACCTTACCCCCTACCGCCGCTCGACGATCGGCTTCGATCGCCTGTTCGACCTGCTTGAGACCAATGCGCGCTCGGCGGCCGACAATTATCCCCCGTTCAACCTCGAGCGCCTCGCCGAGGACCGCTATCGCATCACGCTGGCGATCGCTGGCTTCAGCCGCGACGAGATCGAGATCACCGCGCAGCAGAACCTGCTGCTCGTCGCCGGCAAGAAGGCCGAGCCGCAGGAAAATGCCAATTTCCTGCATGTCGGCATCGCCAACCGCAGCTTCGAGCGTCGTTTCGAGCTGGCCGATTTCGTCTTCGTCGAAGACGCGCGGCTCAATGACGGGTTGCTGGTGATCGATCTGGTCCGCGAAGTGCCCGAGGCGATGAAGCCGAAGAGCATCGCGATCCGCACCGGCGCGCCGCTGGCCGCGGTCGATACCAAGGCCGACGAAGCCAAGGCTGCGTAAACGCCGCAGCGCCGGAAAGTTCGGCGCCTCCTTGCTCCCTTTCCGAGGCGTCGGGGGCGTCCGGGTCGAAAGGCCCGGGCGCCTCTTTTCGTTATTATGTGCTTAGGGTCGTGGAGCGCAGCCACCTCAACCCGCTCGGGCTGAGCTTGCCGAAGCCCCGCCCCTTTTCTTCCAAGGAAAGAAGTGCAGCTCTTCGACAAGCTCAGGCCGAACGGACGTAAAGCGGCCAATTCCTAATGCGCCGCGATATGCCCGCCCCGCCCGGTCAACGCCTCGAACACGTCGGGATCGAGCGGCGCGTGGAAGCGGCAGCCGGCGGCGAAATCGTCGGCCCACATCACGTCCGCACCGACCGGGCCGATCCCCGGCAGCGTCAGCCAGATCGCCATCCCGCGGCGCAGCGCGGAATAGGTGCTGAGCCGTGCGCCGTGGCGCGACAGGTCGATCACCTTGCACAAGGTCCGCGCGAGCCCGCCCGGTTCCTCGGCGGCCGAATCGAACGAAACCGGCGCACGCGGGTCGCGGCGCCGGTTATCGCTGAACAAAGGTTCGAATTCGGCTGCAAACATGCCGGGCAGCCTAGCCCGACATGCCTAACGCGCTCTTAACGCCGTTACTTGCGGAGCGTCAGCCCACCGCCGAAGCGCTTGTTGAAGCGCGCGACCTGACCACCGGTGTCGAGCACCTGGCCGCGGCCGCCGGTCCACGCCGGGTGCGCCAGCGGATCGATGTCGAGCTGCATCGTGTCGCCTTCCTTGCCCCAGGTGGAGCGGGTTTCGAACACGGTGCCGTCGGTCATCTGCACCTTGATCATGTGGTAATCGGGATGAATGTCTTTTTTCACGTCAGTCAGTCCTTGGATGTGGCTGGTTTCCGACCAGCCTGAAAGGAAGCGGGGCGCCTAGCGCAGGCGCCCCGCAAAGTCAAAAAGCCGTGACCTCGCTCAGCCCGCCTTGGGCGGATCGGCGATCATCGCGGTGAAATTGGCCTCGGCCACCACCTGTCCGTCGATCTTCGCAACCCCGGCGAATTTGCATACGCTGCTGCGCTTCTGGACGAATTCGACCTCCAGTCGAAGCAGCACGCCCGGCTCCACCGGCTTGCGGAACTTGGCGTTCTCGATCGCCATGAAGTAGACCAGCTTGCCCGAGCCCGCGAGGCCAAGGCTTTCCACCGCCAGCACCCCGGCGGCCTGCGCCAGCGCCTCGACGATCAGCACGCCGGGCATGATCGGACGCCCGGGGAAATGCCCCTGGAAGAATTCCTCGTTGACCGTCACCGCCTTGATCGCCGCGATCGACCGGTCGAGGATCAGTTCCTCGACACGATCGATCAGCAGGATCGGATAACGATGCGGCAGCGCCGCCATTACCCGTGCGGTGTCGAGCGGCCCGATATTGACGCCGGCGCCGCTCGTCGCTTCCGCCTCGCTCACCGGCCCTGCGGCTGCTTGGTGTTGGCCGGTGCCGGCGCAGCGGCGCCGCCCTGCTGGCCCGGCTGCCAGTTCGCCGGCGGGGCGATGCTGACCGAGGGCACGAGCCGGTTGAGCTCGGTCGTCACGTCGGCGGTCAGATCGCCCGCCGGATCGAGATGCACGACGTCGTTCGGGCCGATCACGATGCTCGCCTTCTTGCGCGCCGCAGCCGCGTCGATCGCCGCCTTGAGCTGGGCCTGGATCTGCTCGATCGCATAGCCGCGCGCGCGGGCATAGGGCAGCGTCATGCGCTGCAGCTCGGCGTTGCCGGCCTGTTCCTTGGCCTGGATCGCCTGAAGCTGGGTCTGCAGCTGCGCCTGCGGCACATTGGCCTTCTGATCGGCCTGCGCCTTGGCCACAAGCGGCTGAATCTCGTTGGCGATCGCCTGACGGCGCGCCTCGGCCTGATCGAGCGTCGCCTTATAGGTCGTCTGGAGCTGCGACGCGGCGGTCTTCCACGCGTTGCTGTTGCCCACCGCGCCATCGGGGTCGACGACGGCAACGCCGCCTACCTGTGCGTGCGAAACACCCGCCAGAAGCGCGCCCGGCGCGACCAGCGCCGCCGTCATCAGCATGGTCTTGAAGCTATTCATCAGAATTGAGTCCCTACGTTAAAGGTTATGAGCTTCTTGTCGTCGCCCGGCTGGGTCAACAATGCCTTGGCGATATCGATACGCAACGGACCGAAGGGCGAGGTCCAGTTGACGCCGAAACCGATCGACAGGCGCGGTCTGGCCGAGCCGCCGTAATAGGTTTCCTTGAACGGCTGCGACGCGATGATCGGCGAGTTCGGGACGACGCCGTTGCACCCGCCGCCCGGCGTGGGAAGGCCCGCGGCGCAGGTGGTCGTCGCGACCGTGCCGTTGCCCAGAGTGTAATTGTACAGCGCCTGGCCCGAGGCATTCGTCGCCGGCAACGGGAGCACGGTTCCGTCCGCCGCGACCGGGAAGGTTGCCGTATCCAGCGGCCGAGTCATGCTGAACAGGCTGCCCGCCTGGACATAGATCGACGGACGCAGCCCGAGCTCACGCGCGCCCGAGCCGAGCGGCAGTTCCAGCTCGATCCGGCCGAGGTAATAAGCATTGCCGCCCAGCGCGTCGTCGACGATCTGGTTGCGATCGGTGATGAGCACCTGCTTGCCCGAGGAATCGGTCGTATAATATTGACGCAGCACGCGCGGGCCGACGCCGCGGATGTCGAAGCCGCGGAACTGCGGCTCGCCGAGGTAGAAGCGATCGGTGATGCGGACCTTGTCGATCCCCGGCCCGCGGCTCGATTCGAGCGACTTGATATAGCCCGCCTCGCCGACGAACGAGAAAACGAAGCCCTTGCCGACGCCCCAGAATTTCGCGCCTTCCGCGCGGGTGCGGATGTAGCGCACGTCGCCGCCCAGCCCGGCGAAATCCTGGCTGAACGAGAAGCGCGTCCCCTTGGTCGGCCGCAGCCGGCTGTTGAGGCTGTTGTACATCAGCGAATAGCCGACCGACGAGGTCAGCCGGTTGCCGAGCGAATCGCAGAGATAGCGGCCAGCGAGCAGCGAATCGCACTTGTCGCCCGGGCTGTTGCCGCGGATGCCGTCACCGTTCGAATCGGTGTAATAGGTGCCCCGGTCGAGGCTCACCTCGTCATAGGACAGCCCGTAACGGCCCGACAGCGACCAATATTCGGTCAGCGGCACGCCGAGCCGCACCTGGAAGCCGGTCGAGGTCTGGCTGTAGGTCGTCTGGCGATCGGTGCCGAGATAGTTGAACGAGTTGTAATCGCGCCGGAAAAGGTCGACGCCCAGCGCGATGTTGCGATCGAACAGATAGGGCTCGGTAAAGCCCAGCTCGACCGACTTGGAATAAGCCGAATAATTGACGCCGGCGCGCAATTCCTGCGCCTTGCCGCGGAAATTCGACTGGGTGATGTTGGCCTGGATGATGAAGCGTTCGAGGCTCGAATAGCCCGCCGACAGCTGGAGCTGACCCGTCGCCTTTTCCTCGACGTTCGCCTCGAGCACGACGCGATCGGGCGCTGAGCCCGGGGTCTGCTTGATCTCGAACTTGTCCTGGAAATAGCCCAGGCTGTTGATGCGATCGGTCGAGCGCTTGACCTGGAAGCTGTTGAAGGCATCGCCTTCCGCGAGGCGAACCTCGCGGCGGACCACCTTGTCCTGCGTCTGGGTGTTGCCGGTGATCTCCACCCGCTCGACATAGGTGCGCTGCGCCTGGGCGATGTGGAAATTGATCGACATCGTCAGCGCGTCGCGGTCGCGCGAGAATTCCGGGTTCACGTCGGCGAAGGCATAGCCAAACAAGCCCGCCGTCTGGCTCAGGCTGTCGACCGTGTCCTCGACCTTCTTCGCGTCATACCAGTCGCCCTTCTTGATCGAGAGCGTCTGCGCCATGCGCTTGTTGTCGAAATCGCGAATATCGCTGTCGACGGAGACGTTGCCGAACTTGTAACGCGGCCCCTCCTCCACCACATAAGTGATGATGAAATCACGCTTATCTGGGGTCAGCTCTGCCACCGCGCTCGTGACGCGGAAGTCGGCATAGCCGTTGGTGAGATAGAATTGGCGCAGCTTCTGCTGATCGTAGGCCAGACGATCCTGATCGTAGGACGTGTTGGACGACATGAAGCGGAAGAAACGCGATTGTTTCGTCGCCATCTGCGACCGCAGCTTGGCATCATCGAACACCTGGTTGCCGATGATGTTGATCTGGCGGACCTTGGATTTCGGCCCCTCGCTGATCTCGAACACCACGTCGACGCGATTCTGGTCGAGGTTGACCATCTTCGGATCGACGCTGGCGGCGAAACGGCCCTGCCGGCGATACAATTCGATGATCCGCGCGACATCCGCGCGCACCGCCGAACGGGTGAAGATCTGGCGCGGCTTGAGCTTGATCTCCTTGGAGATCTTATCTTCCTTGAGGCGCTTGTTGCCCTCCAGGATCACGCGGTTGATGATCGGATTCTCGCGCACGCGCAGCACGATATCGCCCGATTCCGCACCAGTGACGGTGACGTCGGCGAACAGGTCGCTGGCGTAGAGATCCTTGATCGCCTGATCGAGCGTCTCGTTGGTGTAGGAATCGCCGACCCGGAGCTTGGTGTAGCTCAGCACGGTTTCCGGCTCGATGCGCTGCGATCCGTCGACCCGCAGCGAGCGGATCGTGCGCACCACCTGCACCGCGGGCGCGGACGGAGCGGCAGCCGGCGCGGCGGGGACCGCAGCGGGAGTCGGCGCCTGCTCGGCGGGCGCGGTCTGCGCGGCAGCCGCCAGCGGCACGCCGGCCAGCATCGTGCCGGCGAGCAGCAATGCCACCGATTGCGGGCGAAGAGTTGTTGTCAAAGCCGTCACCAATCCACCCTGAAAGCTACCCTTAGTCCACCGCGTGCTGCGCCCTGCCCCAGCTTGATCAGCCGATCAAGCCGGCGAGGCTGCGCCACAGGCCCAAATTATCCAGATCATTGAACGTCACCAGCAGCATCAATGCGAGAATCGCCGCCAGTCCGCCGCGATAGGCCCATTCCTGCGCTTCCGGCCCGACCGGCCGGCGACGCACCGCCTCGATCGCATAGAACATGAGGTGCCCGCCATCCAGCATCGGAACTGGCAGCAGGTTGATGAACCCCAGATTGATCGACACCAGGGCGATCAGGAAAACGAACGCTTCCGGCCCCAATGTGATCTGTTCGCCGGAAACCTTGGCGATCGACAGCGGCCCGCCGAGCTCGGCGACCGAGCGGCGCCCGGTGACGACCTGCCCGATCGTCTCGACCATCATCGACACGATCTGCCCGGTGCGGCGCACCGCGACGACCGGCGCCTCCAGCAGGCCGACCTCGCGATAGACCGGCGCGGTCGCGCTCAGCCCCAGCACGCCCATGCGATAATCGTTGCCGAAGCGATCGCGCTCGTGCCGCACGCCGATCGTCGCCGGCACCGAGGCGGCGACGCCCTTGCGGACATAATCGACCCGGATCGTTTCGCCGGGGCGGATCCGGACGTAGCGTGACATGCTCTCGAACGTGTCGACCGCGCGGCCGCCGAGCGCGACGATGCGGTCGCCCGGCACCAGCCCGGCACGCGCCGCCGCCGAATTGGGGAGCGTCGCGCCCACCACCGGCGGGGTCACGCTGTCGCCATAGGCCAATGCGAAGCCGGCGAGGATCAGGATCGCGGCGAGGAAGTTGATCGCCGGGCCGGCGATGACGATGAACGCGCGTTGCCACACCGTCTTGGCCTGGAAGGTGCGCTGCCGCTCGGCCGCGGGAAGCGCGAGCCAGTCGGCGGAGGGCTGGCTGCCGGCGTTCATGTCGCCGGCGAAGCGGACATAGCCGCCCAGCGGGAGCCAGCCGAGCTTCCAGCGCGTCCCGCGCCGGTCGGTCCAGCCGGCGATCTCGCGCCCGAAGCCGATCGAGAAGGTTTCCGATTTCACGCCGCACCAGCGCGCGGCGAGATAATGCCCCAGCTCGTGAATGAACACGAGCGGGCCGATCACCAGCGCGAACGCCACGATGGTCAGCAAGAGGCCCGGGGACTGGATCAAGCGACGCGTTCCTTCACACACTCCGCCGCCAGTCGCCGCGCCTCACGGTCGATGTCCAGCACCGCATCGAGCGTCTGAGGCGCGGGCGGGTCGAAGCGTTCGAGGGTATCGGCAACGATTGCGGCAATTTCGAGGAACCGCGCACCACCGCCGAGAAATGCCGCCACCGCGACTTCATTCGCCGCGTTGAGCACCGCGGGACGCGCCCCGCCCGCTTCGACCGCCTCGCGCGCCAGCCGCAGCGCGGGGAAACGCACCGGATCGGGCGCCTCGAAATCGAGCCGGCCGATGCGGGTGAGATCGAGCGGCTCGCCGGGGGTCGCCATCCGATCGGGCCACGCCAGCGCATAAGCGATCGGGGTGCGCATGTCGGGGGTGCCGAGCTGCGCCAGCGTCGAGCCGTCGACATATTCGACCATCGAGTGGATCACCGACTGGCGATGCACCACGATATCGATCTGCTCGTGACCGAGCGGGAAGAGATGGAACGCCTCGATCAGCTCCAGCCCCTTGTTCATCATCGTCGCCGAATCGACCGAGATCTTGGCGCCCATCGACCAATTGGGGTGCGCCACCGCCTGTGCCGGCGTGATCTCCGCCATCTCCGCCAGCGGGCGATCGCGGAACGGGCCGCCGCTCGCGGTCAGGATGATCCGTCGGATGCGGTGCGAAAGCCTTGCATCAAGGCATTGGAAAATAGCGTTATGCTCGCTGTCGACCGGCAGCAGGGTCGCGCCGTGATCGACGATCGCCGCCTTCATCACGTCGCCCGCGGAAACCAGCGCCTCCTTGTTGGCGAGCGCGATCGTCCCCCCGGCGCGGATCGCCGCCATCACCGGCTTGAGCCCCGCGCAGCCGACGATCGCGGCGACCGTGACGTCGGCGCCCTCGCCCGCCGCCTCGGCCACCGCCTCGGCGCCGCCCGCGGCAACGACGCCCGACCCGGCAAGCGCGTCACGGAGGGCGGGAAGATGTGCTTCGTCGGCGATCACCGCGCGTTCGGCGCGGGTGCGGATCGCGACCGATGCCAGCTTGGCGACATCGCTGTTGGCGGTCAGCGCGCGGACGCGGAACGCCTCCGGCGCGCGCTCGATCAGATCGAGGGTGGAGGTGCCGACCGATCCGGTCGCGCCTAAAATGGTGACTGTTTTCATGCCGGATACAGATGCGGGAGGATGACGAGGAAGGCAGCAACGGGCGCGACCGGGACAAGCCCGTCGAGCCGGTCCATGACGCCGCCGTGGCCGGGGATGATGCTGCCCGAATCCTTCACCCCGGCGCGGCGCTTGAGCCAGCTTTCGTAAAGGTCGCCGGCCTGCGCCAGCACCGCGAGAGCGGGGGTCGCGAGCGTCAGCCGCCACGGCAGGCCGAAGCGCCAGTGCATGAAGACGCCGAACGCGCCCGCAGCGACGACCCCGCCGATCAGCCCCGCCCAGGTCTTGTTCGGGCTGATCGCCGGCGCAAGCTTCGGCCCGCCGATCGCGCGGCCGGCGAAATAGGCGCCAATGTCGCAAGCCCAGACCAAAGCCAGCGCCCATAAGGTGAAGACGATGCCCTCATGCTGGCGCCGGATCAGCATCAGCGCAAGCACCGGCAGCCCGCAATAGATCACCCCGGCGGCCAGCCGCGGTTGGCGCGTCACGATCACGACGAAGAACGCCGCCCCGCCGAGCAGCCCGAGCGAGAAGAAATCGTGCGGCACGATCGTCAGCGCCGCAGGGGCCATGACCGCCAGCGGCACCGACAATGCGAATTGCGCGAGCCGCGTGTTGCGCGCGGATGCGCCGTGCAGCGCAGCCCATTCGGCCATCATGATCAGCGCCGCGACCACCGCGAGGATCCAGAAGGCGACACCGCCCCACAGCAGCGCGCCGAGCGCGACCGCGATCAGCACGACGCCGGTCACCGCCCGCGTCGGCAGGTCGGAGCGCGCACGCGGGTTCGTCGCCGTCACAGGCCCCCGAACCGCCGCTGGCGCCGCGCGAAATCGGCCACCGCCGCTTCCAGCTCGGCCACCCCGAAATCGGGCCACAGGGTATCGACGAACAGCAATTCGGCATAAGCCGCCTGCCACAGCAGAAAATTGGACAGGCGATGCTCGCCCGAGGTGCGGATCAGCAAATCGAGCGGGGGCAGATCATGCGTATCGAGCTCCGCCTCGATCATCCCCGCATCGATCGCGGCAGGATCGAGCGCCCCCGCCGCGGCACGCTCGGCGAGGCGCCGCGCGGCGTTGGTCAGCTCGGCCTGCCCGCCGTAATTGAGCGCGATCGCCAGCAACGGCCCGCTATTGCCCGCGGTCCGCGCGATCGCATCGTCGATCAGCGCCACGACATCGTTCGGGAAACGACGGAAATCACCGATCACGCGCAGCCGCACATTCTCGCGTACCAGCTCGGCGAGGTCGGAACGGATGAACAGCCGCAGCAACCCCATCAGGTCGCCCACTTCCTCCTCCGGCCGCCGCCAATTCTCGCTGGAGAAGGCGTAGAGCGTCAGCGCCTCGATCCCCATCGCGCGCGCCGCGCGGCTGACCGCGCGCACTGCCTCGACCCCGGCCTTGTGCCCGGCGACGCGCGGCAGGAAGCGCTTCTTCGCCCAGCGGCCGTTGCCGTCCATGATGATCGCGACATGACGCGGCAAGGCACCCTCGCCGCCCGCGAGGATCGGCGCGGTGCTCATGAACGCCCCGTCAGGCCAAGGGCGCAGAGCGACATCACTTGCCGAGGATTTCCTTTTCCTTCGCGGCCGCGGCCGCGTCGATCTCGGCGATCGTGTTGTCGGTCAGCTTCTGCACCTCATTCTCGTGGCGCTTGCGCTCGTCCTCGCCGAACACGCCCTTCTTCTCGTCGGTCTTGAGCGCATCCATCCCGTCGCGGCGCACGTTGCGCGCGGCGATGCGGGCCTTTTCGGCATATTGCCCGGCGAGCTTGGCGAGCTCCTTGCGGCGCTCCTCGGTCAGATCGGGGATCGGCAGCCGCAACGTCTGCCCGTCGGCGATCGGGTTGAGCCCGAGCCCGGCGGAGCGGATCGCCTTGTCGACCGGGCCGACGTTCGACTTGTCCCACACCTGCACCGACAGCATCCGCGGCTCGGGCGCGGAGACGGTTGCGACCTGATTGAGCGGCATGTGTGCGCCATAGACCTCGACCGTCACCGGATCGAGCAATGTGGTGGAAGCGCGCCCCGTGCGCAGGCCGCCGAGATCGCCCTTCAGCGATTCGACCGCGCCGTGCATCCGGCGCTCCAGGTCCGCCTTGTCATAGGCCGCCATTATTTCGTCTCCTGTTCGTTGCGGACCACCGTCGACACACCCTCGCCGCGCAGCACGGCAGCGAAATTGCCGTGTTCGCGGATGTTGAAGACGACGATCGGAATGTTGCTGTCACGGCACAGCGCCACCGCGCTGGCGTCCATGACCTTCAGATTCTTCGATAGGACCGTGCCGTAACTCACGGTATCATAACGCTTTGCCGTCGGCACCTGCTTGGGATCGGCATCATAGACGCCGTCGACCGAGGTGCCCTTGAACAAGGCGTCGCAATTCATCTCGGCAGCGCGCAGCGCGGCGCCGCTGTCGGTGGTGAAGAACGGCGAGCCGACCCCCGCGGCGAAGATCACCACGCGCCCCTTTTCCAGATGCCGCGCGGCGCGGCGGCGGATGAAGGGCTCGCACACCGATTGCATCGGGATCGCCGACTGCACCCGCGTATCGACCCCGATCCGCTCGAGCGCATTCTGCACCGCGAGCGCGTTCATCACCGTCGCGAGCATCCCCATATAATCGGCGGTCGCGCGCTCGAAGCCCTGCGCCGCCGCGGCAAGACCGCGGAAGATGTTGCCGCCGCCGACGACGATGCACAGCTCATAGCCCTGCGCCTTCACATCGGCGATTTCGGCCGCGACGCGCGCGGTAACTTCGGGATCGATCGCCTTGCCGCCCTCGCCCATCAGGACTTCGCCCGAGAGCTTCAGGAGGATGCGTTTGTAGCGGGGGCTGGTCATGCGTTCCGGATATCTGGGGTAAGGCCGCGAACCTTAGGCGGGGCTGGTAACCGCCGCAACCTTCGATTGGCCCGCCCTCGCCGTCCGGTCCGAAATTCGACCGACGCCAACAACCTTCGTCATTCCCGCGAAGGCGGGAATCCATTCTGGCTGGCCTGGCGGATTGAACGCAAGCGCAGCGGCAATGGATTCCCGCCTTCGCGGGAATGACGGGTATCTGGATTGAGCGCCGACAAAAAAACCCCGGCGAAAACCGGGGTGGTCGAAGCAGGGGAGGAGCCGAAACCCCTCCCCCGATCTTACGCAAATTTACGCGGTCGGCTCGGCCTGCTTCTGCGGCACGCCCGACGCGGCAGCCACTTCGGCGGCGAAGTCCGACGCTTCCTTCTCGATGCCTTCGCCGAGCTGGAAGCGGACATAGTCCTTGAGCACGATCGACGCGCCGGCGTCCTTGGCCGCCTTGGCGACGACGTCGCTGATCTTGGTCTTGCCGTCCATCACGAACAGCTGGCTGACCAAAGCATGCTCCTTGCGATATTTGGCGATCGAGCCCTCGACCATCTTGGCGATGATGTCGGCCGGCTTGCCGCTCTCGGCCGCCTTTTCGGTCGCGATCGCGCGCTCGCGCTCGATCTCTTCCTCGTCGAGGTCTTCCTCGTTGAGCGCCTTGGGGAAAGCCGCCGCGACGTGCATCGCAAGCTGCTTGCCGAGCGACTGCAGCACATCGTCCGCCGCATCGCTTTCCAGCGCGACGAGCACGCCGATCTTGCCGAGGCCCGGGGCCTGCTGGTTGTGGACATAGCCCACGACCGCGCCCTTGGAGACTTCGAGCTTCTTCGCGCGGCGCAGATTCTGGTTCTCGCCGATCGTCGCGATGTTGGTGGTCAGCACCTCCTCGACGGTCTTGCCGCCCAGCGGGGCCGCCTTGATCGTCGCGAGATCGTCACCCAGTTCGAGCGCCACCGAGGTGACGTCGCGGACGAAGGTCTGAAACTGTTCGTTCTTGGCGACGAAGTCGGTTTCCGAATTGACTTCGACCGCGGCGCCCTTGGTGCCCGAAACCTCGATGCCGACCAGCCCCTCGGCCGCGGTACGGCTCGACTTCTTGGCGGCGGCGGCGAGGCCCTTGGTGCGCAGCCAGTCCATCGCGGCATCCATGTCGCCGTTGGTCTCGCTGAGCGCCTTCTTGCAATCCATCATGCCCGCGCCGCTCTTCTCGCGCAGGTCCTTGACCATCGAAGCCGTGATATCGGCCATTGTCCTAGTCCTTCAATTGATACCGGTTGAATATGGGTACGGGCGGGGCAGGCGCCAGTTCCGCCCTGCCCCGCCCGCATGACATTTCAGCGACGGTCAGGCGTCGATCTGGCGCTCGGCCTCGGCAGCCGCTTCGGCCGCTTCCGGGGCCGCCGCCGGGGTCAGCGCCTCCTCGGCGATCGGCTCGGCCATCGCGCCGAGGTCCGCGCCGCCGCGGCGCTGCTGCTCCTGGTTGCCGCGGGTGGCGGCGATCGCCACCGCCTCGCAATACAGGCGGATCGCGCGGCTCGCGTCGTCGTTCGCCGGCACCGGGAAGGCGATGCCGTCCGGCGACACGTTCGAATCGAGGATCGCGACGACCGGAATGCCGAGCGTGTTGGCTTCCTTGATCGCCAGCTCTTCCTTGTTGGCGTCGATCACGAACATCACGTCGGGGATGCCGCCCATGTCGCGGATGCCGCCGAGCGACAGTTCGAGCTTGTCGCGCTCACGGGTCAGCTGGAGCACTTCCTTCTTGGTGAGGCCCGCGGTGTTGCCCGAGAGCTGCTCTTCGAGGCCCTTGAGGCGCTTGATCGAGTTGGAGATCGTCTTCCAGTTGGTGAGCATGCCGCCCAGCCAGCGGTGGTTGACGAAATGCTGGCCCGAGCGGCGCGCGCCGTCGGCGATCGCCTCCTGCGCCTGGCGCTTGGTGCCGACGAACAGCACCTTGCCGCCCGAGGCGACGGTCGACGAGACGAATTCGAGCGCGCGCGCGAACAGCGGCACGGTCTGCGACAGGTCGATGATGTGGACGCCGTTGCGATCGCCGAAGATATACGGCTTCATCTTCGGGTTCCAGCGATGCGTCTGGTGGCCGAAGTGCGCGCCGGTCTCGATAAGCTGCTGCATGGTGACGACAGGAGCCGCCATAGGTAATTTCCTTTCCGGTTATGCCTCTGGGAAGCGAGAATGACGACCGGCTACAAGCCGGCGCACCGGTGATGATGCTTCCCATGTGGGGTTGAAGGCCGCGCCCCTAGCGCAATGCGGGGCGAAAAGCAACGGCGGTCGAAAACCTCCCTTGTGTCCCCGCGAAGGCGGGGACCCAGTCTGGGCTCCCGCCTTCGCGGGAGCACATCGAGGCGAGAACGAACCCGCTTGACACGTCGGAACATACATGGAACACAGCATCAGAACATAGAACGAACATCGGCACGCAGGAGGCCAAGATGATGATGATGCTGGCGATCGCGGTTTTCGGGGGCACCTTGGGCGTGGCGAGCTATGCCATTGCCGGCACGGTCGGGCCGAATATCGACAAGATCCGGCTGGCGCTGGCAGGCCGTTCGCCGCTGGCGATGATGCCGGTGGTGACGCCGGCGCGCAGCACGCACCGGCTGCCGGTCAGGCGGCGGGCGGCGTCGGCGCCGCTGCGCCCGGTTGCGCCCCCGATTGCCCGGCTGCGCGCAGCCGCCTGACGCGATTGTAGCTGGCAATGCTGAACGGCACGGTCAGCAGATAGATGATGCACAGGGCGGAGGCGGTGTGCCACGGCGCGGAGACCGCCGCCGCGCCGAACAGCACCACCACCGCCAGCGCCTCGAAGCGGATGTTGCGGCGCAGGCGAAGCGAGCCCCAGGAATAGGTCGCGAGGCTCGATACCATCAGCAGCGCGACCAGCGCGGTCCACGGTGCAACGACGAACGGCGAGCGCAACAGCGTCTCGCCGCTCCAGAACCACAGGAACATCGGCAACAGCGCCAGCCCCGCGCCCGCGGGCGCGGGCACCCCGGTGAGGAAGCCCGCGGACTTATGCGGCTGTTCGGTCACGTCGATATTGGCGTTGAACCGCGCGAGGCGCAGCGCGCAGAACACCGCGAACATCAGCGCCGCCGCCCAGCCGAACCGCGGCAGCGCGGAGAGCGACCAGAGGTAGAGGATCAGCGCGGGCGAAACCCCGAATGAAATCGCGTCGGCAAGCGAATCGAGCTCGGCGCCGAAGCGGCTCTGCCCGCGCACCATCCGCGCGATGCGCCCGTCGAGCCCGTCGAGCACTCCCGCGAGCAGCACCATTGCCACCGCCAGTTCCCACCAGCCGGCGATCGCAAAACGGATGCCGGAGAGGCCGGCGCACAGCCCCAGCGCGGTCACCGCATTGGGCAGCACCGCGCGCAGCGGCAGGCCGACCCGGCGGCGCGGCGGTCGCGTCATTGCGCGGTGCCGCTCACCGGTTGTCCGCCGAACCGACCGATGATCGTCTCGCCGGCGACCGAGCGCTGGCCGAGCGCCACCTGCGGCGCGCAGCCTTCGGGGAGGAACACGTCGACGCGGCTGCCGAAGCGAATCAGCCCGACGCGCTGGCCAACCGCGACGATATCGCCGACCCGCGCAAAGCCGACGATGCGGCGCGCGACGAGTCCGGCGATCTGGGTGAAGCCGACGCGGCGCCCGTCATGCCCCTCGACCACGAAATGCTGGCGCTCATTGTCCTCCGACGCCTTGTCGAGATCGGCGTTGAGGAACTTGCCCGAGATATAAACGACTTGCTTGATCGTCCCGGCGATCGGGGCGCGATTGATATGGACATCGAACACCGACATGAAGATCGAGACGCGGACCATCGGCTCGGTGCCGAGCTCGCCGGTCAGTTCGCGCGGCACCGGGACGCGCTCGATCATCGTCACCAGCCCGTCGGCGGGCGCGATCACCAGATCGTCGCCGCGCGGGGTGGTGCGCACCGGATCGCGGAAGAACGCCGCGACCCACACCGTCAGCCCCAGCATCGGCCAGAAGAAGATGTTGGAGGCGATCGTCAGCAGCAGGGTGAGGCCGAACGCGATGGCGACGAACTTCTGCCCCTCGGGATGAACCGCGGGAAAGCGCCATTTGACGGTCGTAGTCGTGGGGAGGCCGCCGGGGCCGTCCGATTTATCGAGCGATGACATGCCGGCTGTCTAGCGGTGTGCTGTGGCACACACAACGCGCAACGGTTGATCCCCCGCGCCCTTCCTCCTATCGGCACGCCAAACCTCCCTAGTCTCAAGGAAGCGCACATGGCGAAGATCAAGGTGAAGACGCCCGTCGTGGAGATCGACGGCGACGAAATGACTCGGATCATCTGGGAATGGATCCGCGAACGCCTGATCAAGCCGTATCTCGATATCGAGCTCGATTATTACGACCTCGGCGTCGAGCATCGCGATGCGACCAACGATCAGGTGACGATCGACAGCGCGCACGCCACGCAGAAATATGGCGTCGCGGTGAAGTGCGCGACGATCACCCCGGACGAGGCGCGGGTCGAGGAATTCGGCCTCAAGCAGATGTGGAAATCGCCCAACGGCACGATCCGCAACATCCTGGGCGGCGTGATCTTCCGCGAGCCGATCGTGATCCGCAACGTGCCGCGGCTGATCCCGGGCTGGACCCACCCGATCGTCGTCGGCCGTCACGCCTTCGGCGACCAGTATCGCGCGACCGATTTCAAGGTGCCCGGCAAGGGCAAATTGACGATGAAGTTCGAGGGCGAGGACGGCACCGTCATCGAGAAGGACGTGTACGATTTCCCCGGCGCCGGCGTGGCGATGGGGATGTACAATCTCGACGAATCGATCCGCGATTTCGCGCGCGCCTCGATGAACTATTCGCTCGGCCGCAACTGGCCGCTGTACCTGTCGACCAAGAACACGATCCTCAAGGCCTATGACGGGCGCTTCAAGGATATCTTCGCCGAGGTGTTCGAGAGCGAATTCAAGGATAAGTTCAAGGACGCCGGCATCGTCTACGAGCATCGCCTGATCGACGACATGGTCGCCAGCGCACTGAAGTGGAACGGCGAATTCGTCTGGGCCTGCAAGAATTACGACGGCGACGTGCAGTCGGATCAGGTGGCGCAGGGCTTCGGCAGCCTCGGGCTGATGACCTCGGTGCTGATGACCCCGGACGGCAAGACGATCGAGGCCGAGGCGGCGCACGGCACCGTCACCCGCCACTATCGCCAGCACCAGCAGGGCAAGGCGACCTCGACCAACCCGATCGCGTCGATCTTCGCCTGGACCGGCGGGCTCAAGTATCGCGGCAAGTTCGACGGCACGCCCGACGTGACGCGCTTCGCCGAGACGCTCGAGCAGGTCTGCATCGAGACGGTCGAGGCGGGCGACATGACCAAGGATCTCGCGATCCTGATCGGCCCGGATCAGAAGTGGATGACCACCGAGCAGTTCTTCGAGGCGATCCGCGCCAACCTCGAAGCCAAGATGGCGACCTGGGCCTGATTTCGGCCCGGCGCTAGCGTCGGAATGACGAAACCGGCGTCCGCATCCGCTGCGGGCGCCGGTTTTTTGCCGCGCTCTCCCCGTTCGGGCTGAGCCTGTCGAAGCCCTGCCCTTTTCTTCCAATGAGGAAGGACAGCCCTTCGACAAGCTCAGGGCGAACGGAGACTTGCGCTCGGCGCGCTAACCACCGACCGGCGACCGGATATGCTCGCGCCGCACGCCCAGCCCCAGCACCCGCGCCGGAATGCGGCGGAGCAGCGCCACCCGGTCGAATAGCCGCAGCAACAGCGGCGCGTGCGCGATCTCGCCGGAAAGCGCGCGTTCGAGCACGTTGCGATGCGCCGCGCGCTGGATCGCCTGGATCACCTTCACCGGAAACATCCGCCGCGCCTGCACCTTCGCGAGCAACGCATCAGGATCCTCCCCGCGCAACATCGGCGCGGCGAGGATATTCGCCGCCGCCACCGCATCCTGGATCGCAAGATTGATCCCCACCCCGCCGACCGGCGACATGGCATGCGCCGCATCGCCGATCGCGAGCAGCCCCGGCCGGTGCCAGCGCGTCAGCCGGTCGAGCGAGACCGACAGCAATTTCACATCGTCCCAATCGCGCACCGCCGCGATGCCCGGTGCGATCACCGGCGCCGCTGCCGCCATATCGGTGCGAAAGGTCGCGATGCCGCGCTCACGCACCTCGGCCGCGCTGCCCTTGCGGATCACGCGCGCGCACTGGAAATAATCACCGCGATCGATCGCGACGACCATCTGCCCCTGCGAGAGATAGGCGGCGGTGCGATTCTCCGCGCCGCGCTCCTTGGGGACGCGGAACCAGAAGACGTCGATCGGCACCCCCAGATCGGTGCGCGGCAACCCGGCCGCATCGCGCAACGCCGAATCGCGCCCGTCGGCAAGGATCACCAGTCGCGCCCGCAATTCCTTGCCCTGCGCGGTGCGCACCCCGGCGATCCGCCCGCCCTCGCCTGCGATCAGCGCGGCGCCGGCGGTCTCCATCCGGAGATCGAACCCCGGATAGCGCCGCGCCTGGCGTGCGACGAAATCGAGGAAATGCCATTGTGGCATCAGCGCGACGAAGCGTCCGCGCCCCGGCAAATGGGTGAAATCGGCCAGCCGATAATCGTGCCCCGCAACGACCGCGCCGATTTCCTCGATCTTGTCGTGCGGCTCGGCGAGCAAGGCGTCGAACAGTCCCAGTTCGTCGAACAGATCGAGCGTCGAGGGATGGACGGTATCGCCGCGGAAATCGCGCAGGAAGTCGCGATGCTTCTCCAGCACCGCCACGCCGAGGCCGGCGCGCGCGAAGAGCAGCCCGGCCATCATCCCCGCCGGGCCGCCACCGACAATGACGATATCGTATTTTTCCATCGACTCGTCCTGACAGCGCCCCCCGCCTCTGCTTAGGATAACGTTATGGCGATCGGATTGGACAATAAAGGCTTCAGCGACGCGCTGGTCATTCTCGGCGCGGCGGGGCTGGTGATCCCCGCCTTCGCGCGTTTCAAGATCAGCCCGGTGATCGGGTTCATCCTCGTCGGCATGCTGGTCGGCCCGGCGGGGCTCGGGCGGCTGGTCGACGATGCGCCGTGGCTCTATTATTTCACGATCACCGATCCGCATGCGATCGAGCCGTTCGCCGAATTCGGCATCGTGCTGCTGCTGTTCTCGATCGGGCTCGAATTGTCGTTCCGGCGGTTATGGTCGATGCGCCGGCTGGTGTTCGGCACCGGCGCAGCCGAATTGCTCGGTTCGGGGCTGCTGATCGGCGCTGGGCTGCACCTATTGGGGCAGAATTGGGCGGGCGCGATCGGGCTCGGGCTGGCGCTCGCCTTGTCCTCCACCGCCCTGGTGCTGCCGCTGGTCGGGACGACCGGCGCGGTGGGGCGCGGCGCCTTCGCGATGCTGTTGTTCGAGGATCTCGCGCTGGTCCCGATCATTTTCGCGCTCGGCGCGATGGCCCCCACCGCGAGCGATACCGGGTGGCAGGGGCTGGCCGGCGTCGCATTGCGCGGCGGGCTGACGGTGGTGGCGATGTACATCGGCGGGCGCCTCGTCCTGCCGCGGCTGTTCGCGCAGGCCGCGCGCACCAAAAGCCCTGAATTGTTCCTCGCCGCCTCGCTGCTGGTGGTGATCGTCGCCAGCGTCGCGACCACCGCGGCGGGTCTGTCACCGATCGTCGGGGCGCTGCTCGCCGGGCTGCTGATCGCCGAGACCGAATATCATACCGAAGTCGAGGTGATCACCGCCCCGTTCAAGGGGCTCGCGCTCGGGGTGTTCCTGATCACGGTGGGGATGAGCGTC
This sequence comes from Sphingomonas lycopersici, assembly GCF_026130605.1. Taxonomy (GTDB): domain Bacteria; phylum Pseudomonadota; class Alphaproteobacteria; order Sphingomonadales; family Sphingomonadaceae; genus Sphingomonas; species Sphingomonas lycopersici. The sequence goes on from NZ_JANFAU010000002.1 coordinate 406,389, forward strand.
GACCTCAGCTCGATCATCGACAATTGGAGCGAATTGCTGCTCGCGGTGATCGGGGTGGTGGCGATCAAGACGATCGTCACCTATCTGCTCTTGCGCGTCGCCAATGCGCGGCGCGGGGTCGCGGCCGAGACCGGGCTGCTGATGGGCAGCCCCTCCGAAACCACGCTGATCGTGCTCGCCGCCGCGGCGCAGGCGCAGCTCATCCAGGCTTCCACCGCCGCCTTCTGGCAAACCGTCACCGCGATCGGATTGACGATCACCCCGCTGCTCGCGCGTGCCGGCACCGCGGTCGCGCGGCGGCTCGATACGACGCTCGATCCGCATGCCGTGCCCGAAACCGCGGGCGTGCAGCGCTCGGTGGTGATCGGCTTCGGCCGTGTCGGGCGGCTGGTGGCGGATATGCTCACCGCGCACGACCAGCCCTATATCGCGGTGGAAGCCGATATCGACGCGGTGAAGGCGGGCCAGCTCAGCGGCTATCCGGTGATGTTCGGCGATGTCGCGCGCGGCGGGCTGGTCGATCGGCTCGATCTGCCCGCCGCGCGTGCGCTGATCCTGACGATGGACGATCCGGTGCTGACCGTTCGGCTGGCGCGGCGGATCCGCGCGCTCGCCCCCGATCTGCCGATCATCGCGCGCGCCCGCGATACGCGCCACGCCGCCGAGCTCTACCGCGCCGGGGTGACCGATGCGGTGCCCGAAACGCTGGAAAGCTCGCTGCAATTGTCGGAGGCGGTGCTCGTCGATCTCGGCGTCGCGATGGGGCCGGTGATCGCCTCGATCCACGAGAAGCGCGACGAGATGCGCGAAACGATCCGGCGCGAAGCCGCACTGACCCGCGAACCGCGCATCCGCCGCATCAAGCGCAAGAGCGAGATCGCGACCGAATAGGCGCGGCTGACTGCGAACATCGTCATGCCGGGCTCGACCCGGCATCCAGGGCGACGAATGCTGCCGTCTGCGGCTCTGGATGCGGGATCAATCCGGCATGACGATAACAGAACGATGAAAACCGGACTGTATCCTACCGGTCGCCCTAGTTTTCGCCACGATCAGCCACTAACGCGCGCCGCTATGGAGCCGTCCGATCTTCGCGTCGCCTTGTTCAGCGGCAATTACAATTATGTGCGCGACGGCGCCAACCAGTCGCTCAACCTGCTCGTCGGGTATCTGCTCGAACGCGGGGTGAAGGTCCGTGTCTATTCGCCGACGGTGCCCGAACCCGCCTTTCCGCCGGTCGGCGATCTGGTCGACGTGCCGTCCTTCCCGATGTTCGCCGGGCGCGGCGAATATAAGCTCGCGCGTGGGCTGCCGGCGCGACCGCGCGCCGATCTGGAGGCGTTCGCGCCCAATATCGTCCACGTCTCCGCCCCCGAAATCCTCGGCCATGCCGCAGTGCGCTGGGCGCGCCGGAACAGTATCCCGGCGGTCGCCTCGTTCCACACACGGTTCGAAACCTATTGCAGCTATTACGGCCTCGGGTTCCTCGAGCCGCTGGTCAAATATCTGATGACGCGGTTCTACAACCGCTTCGATCGCGTGCTCGTCCCCAGCAACAGCATGATGGCGCTGCTCGCCGAATGGGGGGTTACCGCGCCGATGGGAATCTGGTCGCGCGGGATCAACCACGATCGCTTCCGTCCCGACCGGCGCGATCTGGCGTGGCGGCGCTCGCTCGGCATCGCCGATCACGAGATGGCGGTCGGTTTCCTCGGGCGGCTGGTCAAGGAAAAAGGGCTCGACATCTTCGCCGAGGTCTCGACCGAGCTCAAGCGGCGCGGGGTGGCGCACAAGGTGCTGGTGGTCGGCGAAGGCCCGGCGCGCGACTGGTTCGCCGAGGCGGTGCCCGATGCGGTGTTCACCGGCTTCCAGTCGGGCGACGCGCTCGGCCGCGCGGTCGCGTCGATGGATGTGTTCTTCAACCCCAGCGTCACCGAAACCTTCGGCAACGTCACCACCGAGGCGATGGCGAGCGCCGTCCCGGTCGTCGCGGCGCGCGCCACCGGGGCGGTCGATCTGGTCGAGGACGGGGTCAACGGCTTCCTTGTCCCGCCGCGCGATGTGGCGGCCTATGCCGATGCGATCGCGCGGATCGTCGCCGATCCGGCGCTGCGCGAAGCAATGGGCGAAGCCGGCCACCGCAAGGCAGCCGGCTATCGCTGGGATGTCGCCAATCAGGCGGTACTGGATGCGTATCTGGCGTTGGAGCGGCGTTAAACCTCCCACCGTTCGGGCTGAGCCTGTCGAAGCCCTGTCCTTTTCTTCCGAGGAAGAAAAGCAGCCCTTCGACAAGCTCGGGGCGAACGGAGGTTAGCCTACCCCTCGCGCCAGTCGAAGGTCAGCGGCGCCTCGCGGAACGCGAAACGATCGAGGTGGCTCGCCACCACGCCGCGCATCCGTTCGACATCTTCCCCCGCGGGAACGGTCAGCGCGACATCCAGCGTTTCGCTGTCGGCGCGCATCTCCAGCCGGCTGCCGTTAGGGAAGTCGATCGTCCCCTCCTCGGGCGAGAAGGTGACGACCATCTTGTGGCTCCAATGCTTGGCGAGCTGCTGGAGATAGCGGCTCGCCGAAGCGGTCGGCACGCGTGCGAGCGAAACGCTCACCGCAGCCGCTCGATCTTCTGCGCGACCTCGTCGATCAGCGCGGCGACATCGTGGAGCGTATCCTGCGAGAATTCGCCCCGTGCCAGCCGATGCTCGAGCGCGACGCGCAAATTGCCCATCGCGCGACGGATCGGCGCGCCGTCGGTGCGCTGGCGACGCTCGCCGACGCGGGTGAGCCGCTCGATCAGCGCCTCGGCCTGCTCGCGATTCTCCTCCAGATGCGCGCGGCCTTCGTCGGTCGCGGCGTAGCGCTTGCGCTTCTCCTCATTGGCCTGCTCCTCGATGAAGCCCATCTCTTCGAGCAGGGTCAGCGTCGGATAGACCACCCCCGGGCTGGGCGCATAATCGCCGCCGGTCAATTCCTCGATCGCGCGGATCAATTCATAGCCGTGGCGCGGCTCGTCGGCGATCAGCTTGAGCAGCACGAGGCGCAATTCGCCGCCGTCGAACATTCGTCGGCCACGGCCGCCACCGCCGCGCTCCGCGCCGCCGAATGACCATTCGCCGCCAAAGGCGCCCCAGCCGCCGCCACGATGACCGCGCGGCCCGCAATGGCCGCCGCGGCGGCCGTGCATTCCATGAAACATGTTGTATCCTCTATATATCAAGATGGCGCTAAGATATATCTTGATACAACGGATGCAACCCCCGCTGTGAAAAAATCGACGAGCCTCCTATCTTGGCCAGATGGCTGACTTGTTCGCCGGGTTCGAACCCGCCTCCCCGCCCGAGGAACTCCCCGCCGCCGATGCGCCGCTGGCCGATCGGCTGCGCCCGCGCGCGCTGGACGAGGTGGTCGGGCAGGAGCATCTCACCGGGCCGGAAGGCGCGATCGGGCGGATGGTTGCGGCGGGGCGGCTCTCCTCGATGATCCTGTGGGGGCCGCCCGGCACCGGCAAGACGACGATCGCGCGGCTGCTCGCCGATGCGGTGGGGCTGCGTTTCGCGCCAATCTCGGCGGTGTTCTCGGGGGTCGCCGATCTCAAGAAGGTCTTCGCCGAGGCGCGCGAGCATATGCGCACCGGGCGCCGCACCCTGCTGTTCGTCGACGAAATCCACCGTTTCAATCGCGCGCAGCAGGACGGCTTCCTGCCCTATGTCGAGAACGGCACCGTCACATTGGTCGGCGCGACGACCGAAAACCCGTCGTTCGAGCTCAACGCGGCATTGCTCAGCCGCGCGCAGGTGCTGATCCTCCACCGCCTCGATCATGACGCGCTGAGCCGGCTGCTCGATCGCGCCGAGGCGGAGATGGAGCGCCCCCTCCCGCTCACCCCGCCGGCGCGCGAGGCTTTGGTGGCGAGCGCCGACGGCGACGGGCGCTTCCTGCTCAATCAGGCGGAGACCTTGTTCTCGGTCGGCATCACCGAGCCGCTCGATCCGGCCGGGCTGTCATCCTTCCTCCAGCGCCGCGTCGCGGTGTACGACAAGGATCGCGAGGGGCATTACAACCTCATCTCCGCGCTCCACAAATCGGTGCGCGGATCGGATCCGCAAGCCGCGCTTTACTATCTCGCGCGGATGCTCGTCGCCGGGGAGGAGCCGCTGTATGCATTGCGCCGGCTGACCCGCATGGCGGTCGAGGATATCGGCATGGCCGATCCGCAGGCGCTGACGCAGTGCATCGCCGCCAAGGACGCCTATGAGCTGCTCGGCTCGCCCGAAGGCGAATTGGCGATCGTCCAGGCGTGCCTGTACCTCGCCACCGCGCCCAAATCGAACGCCGCCTATGAGGCGATGAAGGCGGCGTGGCGGTCGGCGCGCGAGACGGGATCGCTGATGCCGCCCGCCAATATCCTCAACGCCCCGACGCGGCTGATGAAGGAGATCGGCTATGGCAAGGGCTATGAATACGATCATAGCAGCGATGATGCCTTCTCCGGCGCAAACTATTGGCCGGAAGGGATGAATCCCGAGAATTTCTACCAGCCGACCGGGCGCGGATATGAGAAAAGGGTTGCCGAGCGGCTCGCCTGGTGGGACGAACGCCGGCGTGAAAAGAATACGTAGAACCGATCATCATCCGCTGGAAACCGGCAGCCGGCGCCGCTCCATTTACCGTCATGCCGAGCCCGACCCGGCATCCAGAGTCTCAGGCGACGGCATCAGTGGCCCTGGATGCCGGATCAAGTCCGGCATGACGGCAGTCGCGCTGCTGGCACTCGCCACGCCGGTTTCGGCGCAGCAGATTCACCCGACCTCGCAACAATCCTATCATCAGGCGGTCGCCGCCGGGTATAAGGCGCTCACCTTGTGCGAGGGCATTTTCGACGCCGGCCGTACCGAGGCGCAGATCGCCTCGGTCGAGTTGCGCGGCATCTATCCCGAATATGACGCGATCGTCCCGACGCTCCCCGCGACGGTCGACCGGCGCGCGCGGATCGTGACGGTCGCGTTCGACGGCCAGCTCGCGCCGCGCCGCGCGATGTGGCGGCCACGCTTCGGCTGTTACCTTTCGCCGATCGGGGCGCACGCCGACCGGGTCAATCCGTCCGCTACCCCGCCGACCGCGCTCATCCCCGATCCGCGCCAATGGCCGATGGGCGATGCCGGCATCGCGCCGCGCCCCTCGCCGGGGCTCGCCGCGCTCGTTGCGCGCGCATTCGATCGCGCGAGCTTCGGCGCGGAGAGCGTGACGACCGGCGTGGTGATCCTCAAGGACGGCCGCATCGTCGCCGAACAATATGCGCCGGGCTTCGGCCCGTTCGTCGCCAATCGCACCTGGTCGGTCGCCAAGAGCATCGCCGGCACATTGGTCGGCATCGCCTCTGTCACCGCGCGGATCGATCCGCATCGTCCGGCGACGATCCCCGAATGGCGCCATCCCGGCGATCCGCGCGCCGCGATCACGCTCGACAATCTGATGCGGATGGCGAGCGGGTTGCACAGCGACACCGCCGGCAACCGCACCGATGCGATCTATTTCGGCGGCACCGCGGTCACCGAGAGCGCGACCGGCTGGCCGATCGAGGCCGCGCGCGGGACGCGCTTCCGCTACGCCAATAACGATATCCTGCTCGCGACGCGCAGCCTGCGCGCGACGCTGGGCGAGGCGCGCTACGCCAATCTGCCGCACGGCGGGCTGTTCCACCCGCTCGGCATGACCCATACCACCACCGGGACCGACTGGCAGGGCAATTACATCCTCTCCAGCCAAGTGTGGACTACCGCCCGCGATCTCGCGCGGCTCGGACAATTCTGGCTGCAGGACGGCGTATGGCAAGGCCGCCGCCTGCTCCCGGCGGGCTGGATGCGCTATATGACCAGTGCCGCCGGGCCGCAGCCGGCGGAAGGACCAGGCTATGGCGCGACGATGTGGCTGTTCGGGCCGAAGCAGGGGCTTCCGGTCGGCAGCTACGCCGCGCAGGGTAACCGCGGGCAATCGGTGATGGTCATCCCCCAGCATCGCCTCGTCATCGTGCGGCGCGGCGAAGATCCGGGTCCGGCGCGGTTCGATATCGCGCGCTTCTCGGCCGAAGCGATCGCGGTGCTGCAATGAAGGATTGGGCAGAGGTTGTCGCCTTCGCGTGCGCGTTGCCGGATGTGGCAATGGCGCCCTTCTACGGCACCCCCTGCCCCAAGGTGAACGGCAAGGCCTTCGTCTCGCCCGGGCGCGAGCCGGACAGTTTTCACGTCATGGCACCGCACGAGGAAAAAGCGGTGCTGCTCGACACCGATCCCGAAACCTTCTGGCAGACCCCGCATTACGAGGGCTGGCCCGGGCTGCTCGTGCGTTACGGCGCGGCGGACGAAGAGCGCGTGCGCAATGTCATCCGCCGGGCGTGGTGGGATCGCGCGAAAAAACCGCAGCGTGCCACCTTCGGCCCCCGCCCCTGATCGCTTCACGCGCTTCGTCGCGATCGACTGGTCGGGAGCGAAGGGCGCGCGGCATCGCGGGATCGCGGTCGCCGAATGCGGCGCGGGCGATGCGGCGCCGGTGCTGGTCGAGCCCGCCGGCCGAATCTGGTCGCGCAGCGCGGTGCTCGATTGGCTGCTGGCGCGCGCCGACGCGCCGCTGCTGGTCGGGTTCGATTTCAGCTTCTCCGCCCCGTTCGTCGCGCGCGGCGCGCATCTGCCGGGCGAGACCGACACCGCCGACGCCCGCGCGCTGTGGCATTATGTCGACACGCACAGCGACGATGCCGATCTCGGCGCCGCCAGCTTCCTCGCGGCGCGGCGCGGGCGGCATTTCTATCTCGGCGCGGCGGACGGGGCGAAGCGCGACTTCCTCCACTGGCGGGTCTGCGAGACCGGGGCGGATCAGTCGACCAAACCCTCGACCGTCTATGACGCGATCGGCGCGGCGCAGGTCGCCAAGGCGAGCTTCGCCGGGATGCGGCTGCTCCACCGGTTGAACGAGCGGATCGCGATCTGGCCGTTCGACCCGGTGCCGGCGACCGGCGCGACGGTCGTCGAAATCTACACCGCGATCGCCGCCCGCGCGGCGGGGCTGCGCAAGGGCATCAGCAAATTGCGCACCGCCGAGGCGCTCGATGCCGCGCTGGCAGCGCTCGGCGCCCGGCCGCACCTGCCGCTCGCGCGCTATGACGATCATGCGACCGATGCGATCCTCGCCGCGGCGTGGCTGCGTCGCAGCGCCGGCAACGCCGATTTCTGGCGTCCGGCGCGGATGACCCCGCCGATCGCGCAAAGCGAGGGCTGGACGTTCGGCGTTCTCTGACGCATGGACGCCGGCGGGCCGGCTTAGCTCAGATGGTAGAGCACCTGATTTGTAATCAGGGGGCCGCGGGTTCGATCCCTGCAGCCGGCACCATATCGCAATTCCGCACGATCGTGCAGATTCCAATTGGCGCGATTTCCGTTCCGTGCCACCTGGGATCGATGCGAGATCGCGATCGGACCACCAAGCCCAGCGCGCAATGCGCGGGCGATGCGCGGCCCTCGGGCTATGCCAGCCCCTCGATCATCGCCCGACGCGATCGCATCCTCGACGAAACGCGGCGCATGATCGGCGAAGTCGGCGTGACCAATCTCAGCATGGACGATGTCGCGAAGCGCGCGAACGTCGCCAAGCGCACCTTGTACAATGCGTTCCAGAGCAAGGAATATCTCGTCGCCTCCGCGATCAGCAAATATATGGAGGATTATGAGCGCCGGATCCATTATTCGACCGAGGACGCCACGCTCGATTGGATGATCGAGCGCCTCGTCATCGTCGCGCGCCGCAATCTCGAAATCCGCAACTACACCCGCGCGTTGATGAACGTCTATCATTCGGCCGATGTCGCGCCGGAGATCAGAAAGGCGATCCACGACATCGCCGCGCATTCGCACGGGCCGTGGATACGCCGGCTCGCCGGCAAGCGTCAGCTCCAGCCGTGGATCGACGCCGACGATCTGATCGCGATGCTGGTCCGCTATCGCTATGCCACCGCCAGCGCCTGGGCCGAGGGCGAAATCCCCGACGAGAAGATGGTCGTCGAGGTCGTCCGCAGCGTCCTGACGGTGATGGCCGGTGCGACACGCGGCGCGGCGCGGCGCGAAATCGTCGACACGCTCAACTCGCTTGATCGGCACCCGCTGCTCGAAGGGCATGTCGCGGCGATATCCGCGGGAAAATAGAGCGTCGTGCGTTAAATCGGGATCGCTTCACCGCCGTAGGGCGAACGGTTTACATTTTACGCAGGATACTCCAGCCGCGTCGCCGGAAAACCCGCGGCTCAGCGCTGCCTGACCGCGCCCTTTTCCTCCAGCTCGCTGAACTCCGCATCGGACAGCCCCAGCCAGTCGCCGAGTAATTCGCGGCTATGCTCCCCCACCTGCGGCGGGCGATAGCGATAGTCGGTCGGGGTGGCGGAAAACTTGCCGGGGAAGGCGACCGTCGGAATCTCCACCCCGTCCTCGCGGACGAAGCGGTGCACCACGCCGCGCGCCGCGATGAACGGATCGGCGTAGATATCCTTGATCGTATTCACCGGCCCCGCAGGCACGTTGATCGCGACGAGCCGCTCGATCAGCGGCCCGCCCGGCAGGTCGCGGACGATATCCTGCACCGCGGCCTCGATCGCGTCGCGGTTGATCAGCCGGTCGCGCCCGGTGGTGAAGCGCGGATCGGCGGCGAGATCGGGGCGCCCCATCTCATGGCAGAAAGCGCGGAACTGGCTGTCATTGCCGATCGCGATGATGATCACGCCGTCGGCGACCTCGAAGGTCTTATAGGGCACCACGGTCGGGTGCCGGTTGCCGAGCCGACCCGGATTGACGCCCCCGACGAGCCAGTTCGATCCCTGATTGGCGAGCATCGCGATCTGCGTATCGAGCAGCGACACGTCGATCTGTTGCCCCTCCCCCGTCCGCTCGGCGTGACGCAGCGCGGCGAGGATCGAGACGGTGGCGTACATCCCGGTCGACAGATCGGCCATCGCCACCCCGGCGCGGAGCGGCCCGCCATGCTCCTCGCCAGTGATCGACATGAAGCCGCCCATCCCCTGCGCGACGAAATCATAGCCGGGTCGATCGGCATAAGGGCCGGTCTGCCCGAAGCCGGTGATCGAGCAATAGACGATGCGCGGGTTGATCGCGCTGATGCTGGCATAATCGAGCCCGTATTTGACCAGCCCGCCGACCTTGAAATTCTCGACCAGAATATCGGCCTCAGCGGCAAGCCGGCGGATCAGCGCCTGCCCCTCCGGGTTGGCGAGATCGATCGCAGCCGAGCGCTTGTTGCGATTGCAGCTCAGATAATAAGCGCTTTCCTGCGGATCGTCGGCGCCATCGGGCAAGGACAGGAACGGCGGGCCCCAGCCGCGCGTATCGTCCCCCTTGCCGGGCTGCTCGACCTTGAACACATCGGCGCCGAGATCGGCGAGAATCTGCGTCGACCACGGCCCGGCGAGGACCCGCGACAGATCGAGAACCTTGATTCCTTCGAGCGCCCGCCCGGGCCGTCCGTCCGTCACGCCGCTTTCACCCTCCCAAATAGTCGTGCCGGCCTAGGCCGCGCGGGACTCAAGGCGCAAGGTCAATTCGCCGCCGACAGCAATCCGCGCGCGACGACATGCGCCTGGATTTCCGCCGCCCCCTCGAAGATGTTGAGGATACGCGCATCGCAAAGGATACGGCTCGCCTGATATTCGAGCGCATAACCGTTGCCGCCGTGGATCTGGACGGTCGCATCGGCATTGGCCCAGGCGACCCGCGCGGCGAGCAGTTTCGCCATGCCGGCCTCGATGTCGCAGCGCCGGCCCTCGTCCTTGCGCCGCGCCGCGGCATAAGTGAGCTCGCGCGCCATGACGAGCTCGACGAGCATCAGCGCCAATTTGTCGGCGACCCGCGGGAAATCGGCGAGCGCGCAGCCGAACTGGCGACGCGTCCGCGCATAATCCAGCCCGACGTCGAACGCATTCCACCCGACGCCGATCGCGCGCGCCGCGGTCTGGATTCGCGCGCCCTCGAAAGTGCGCATCAGCTGGCGGAAGCCCTTGCCCTCCTCGCCGCCGAGGATCGCGTCGCCGGGCACACGGAAACCGTCGAACGACAGCGCATATTCGCGCATCCCGCGATAGCCGAGCACCTCAATCTCGCTGCCGGCGAGTCCCTGGTCGGGGAAGGCGTCCTCTTCGGTGCCGCGTGTCTTGGCGGCGAGCAGCATCGACAACCCGGCGTGGCCGGGCTCGGCCGGGTTGGTGCGCACCAGCAAGGTCATCAGATCGGCGCGCGCCGCGTGGGTGATCCAGTTCTTCGCCCCCGTCACCGACCAGCCATCGCCGTCGCGCACCGCGCGCGTCTTGAGCGAGGCGAGGTCGGAGCCGACATCGGGCTCGGTGAACACTGCGGTCGGCAGCGTCTCGCCGCGCGCGAGCCGGGGCAGCCAATATGCCTTTTGCGCGGGGGTCCCGCTTTCGCCGATCAATTCGCCCGCGATCTCGGAGCGGGTGCCGAGCGACCCGGCGCAGATCCAGCCCCGACTCAATTCCTCCGACACGACGCACATCGCGAGCTTGCCGAGCCCCAGCCCGCCATATTCGGCGTCGATGCAGATCCCGAACACCCCGAGATCGGCCATTTCGTCAACGATCTCGATCGGGATCAACGCATCGGCGAGGTGCCAATCATGCGCCTTGGGGGCGATACGTTGCGCGGCAAAGGCGCGGAATTGCGCGCGGATCATATCGAGCGTCTCGTCGCCTAGCGCCTCCGACGGCCGTGCATCGGCCTCGATCAACGCGGTCAGCGCGGCGCGGGTCGCGGCATTATTGCCCTCGACCAGAAACCACGCCACCGCGGCATCGTCCGCCAGTGCGCGCGCGGCATCGGCGATGCCGAGATCGGTCGGTCGCGCCAATTCGTTCTGGCTCATCGGCAGCGCATAAACGAGCTGCGCCAGATATTCGCCGAAGCCGATCCGCAGCACGAGCGCGTCGATCGGGGCGAGGCCGTCCCCCGCCTGCAGCCGCGCCGCCCATTGCCGCGCCGCCTCGAGCGATTGCGCCAGCGTCGCGATCCACGAGAAACCATGGAGCGCGCGCTGCTCGATATCGAGCGCACGGGCATCGCCGCCGGCGATGCGGTGCCGGCAGGCCTGGCGCGCGGCAAGCACATAACGCTCCGCCGCGGCGCAGGCGGCACCTGCGCGCATGAGCAAATCGCCGACCGAAATCTCCATGCGCCGCCTTTCTCGTCCCGATCGCAACCGTCGATCTTGCACCTTGATGCAACATTTGCGGCGACCATAAGGAATTGCGGGCACGCTCGTCAAACGGGCGAATCCGCCTTGCGATTTCCGTGCCGACTTTTACATTCGACGCGGCAAGCCGTGATGATCGCTCAGAAATTTTCTTTTATTTCTCAAAGGTTATACGCCTTTCATGGTGTCCGTGCGAGCGGCAACCCGATCGCCGTCGCAAGCGTTCCCTCGGTCTCATGATCCGCGTCGCGAGCTACAATATGCGCAAGGGCATCGGCACCGATCGGCGCCGCAATCCCGATCGCACGCTCGAAGTGCTGCGCGAGATCGACGCCGATGTCGTCGCGCTGCAGGAGGCCGATCGCCGCTTCGGCACACGCAAGGCCGTGATTCCATTGCATTTGATCGACGAGCATAGCGGGTGGAAGCCGGTCAATTTCGGCGCGCGCGCCGCCTCGATGGGGTGGCACGGCAATGCGATATTGGTGCCCAAGGCAGCCGAGGTGGTCGATTGCGCGGTAATCCACCTGCCGGCGCTGGAGCCGCGCGGCGCGGTCATGGCCGATGTTCGGGTCAATGGCGCGACGATCCGCGTCGTCGGGATGCATCTCGATCTTTCCGGGCTGTGGCGGAAGCGGCAGGCGCATGCGATCCTCGCGCATCTCGCCGCCAACCCGCATCCGCGCCCGACGGTGATGATGGGCGATCTCAACGAATGGACCCGCTCGGCGGGGTGCCTCAAGGAATTCCGCCGCGATTTCGCGCTCGCCGATACCGGCCCGAGCTTCCACGCCCGGCGTCCGGTGGGGCGGCTCGACCGGATCATGGTTTCGCCGGACCTCAAGGTGGTCGATTGCGGCGTCCATCACTCGATGGCGGCGCGGACGGCGAGCGACCATCTGCCGATCTGGGCGGATCTCGCCGCGGCATGAGCGATACGCGCCTCCGCGAGAAGGAATTGCGGCTCGCGCTGGTCTGCTACGGCGGGATCAGCCTCGCCGTATACATGCACGGCATCACCAAGGAGGTGTGGCACCTCGCCCGCGCCAGCCGCGCGACCCACGACGGCACGAAGCTCAGCGGCACCGCCGGGGTCTATGCCGCATTGCTCGACGAAATGGCGGAGGAGGCCGGGCTGCGGCTGCGCGTGCTGCCCGACATCCTCGCCGGCGCCAGCGCGGGCGGGATCAACGGCATCTTCCTCGCGCAGGCGATCGCCTCGGGCCAGTCGCTCGATCCGCTGACCGATCTGTGGCTGACCCGCGGCGATGTCGAGGCCCTGATCGACGCCGCCGCCGCCCCCGCCTCGCGCTTTTCCAAGGCCTGGGCGATGCCGCTGGCGTGGATGGCGGCGGGGCGCAGCGCCGAAAAGCTCGAGGCGCTCGATCCCGAAACGCGCGAGGAGGTGCGGAGCAAGCTGTCGCATTTCGTCCGCTCGCGCTGGTTCGAGCCGCCGTTCAGCGGCGCGGGGTTCACCGGGATGCTGCTCGACGCGTTCGACGCAATGGCCGCCGCGCCGCGCGGGCCGCGGCTGCTGCCGACCGGACAACCGCTCGACCTGTTCGTCACCGTCACCGATTTCACCGGCCACCCTGAGCGGCTCCAGCTCCACTCGCCCCCCGAGGTGCTGGAAACCGAGCATCGGCTGGTGCTCCACTTCACCGATCACGGCGAGGTGCGCGAGACGCTCGCGCCCGCCGCCGAACTCGCCTTCGCAGCGCGCGCCACCTCCAGCTTCCCCGGCGCCTTCCCGCCGTTCACCGTCGCCGAGCTCGACGGCGTGCTGCGCGACCGCGCGATCGACTGGCCGACGCGCGAGGCGTTCCTCTACCGCATGCTCCCGCGCCAGGCGGCGGCGAATACCGCGGAAAAGGCAGTGCTGATCGACGGCTCGGTGCTCGCCAACGCCCCCTTCCGCCCTGCGATCGACGCGCTCAACGAGCGTCCGGCGCGGCGGCAGGTCGATCGCCGCTTCGTCTATATCGACCCCGCCCCCGGCAACAAATTCCGCCTTTCGGCCGACAGCGACGGCGTGCCGGGCTTCTTCCAGACGATCCTCGGCGCGATCAGCGAATTGCCGCGCAAGCAGCCGATCCGCGACAATCTCGACGCGATCGCCGAGCGCTCGGCACGGATCGCGCGGATGCGCGCGATCCTTCAGGCGGTGCGCCCCGAGGTGGAGGCGAAGGTCGACGCGCTGTTCGGTCGCACCTTCTTCCTCGATCGCCCGACCGCCGCGCGAATCGCCGCCTGGCGCCGCCGCGCGCAGGTCGCCGCGGCCGAGCAGGCGGGCTATGGCTATGCCGCTTACGCGCATCTCAAGCTCGCCGGGGTGATCGAGAGCGTCACCGCGTTGCTCCACGGCGTCGGCGGCGAGCCCGGCCCGCAGCGCTGGCAGCGCATCCGCCGCCGGATCGAGACCGCCCTGGTCGCGCGCGGCTACGACCCCGCCTCGTCCGAGGTCGCGGAAAGCGCGGTGACGATCGACTTCCTGCGCACCTTCGATCTCGGCTTCCGCATCCGCCGGCTGCGGCTGATGTCGCGGCGGCTGACCGAACTCGAAAGCGAGGCGAGCGAAGACACGCTGCAGCCGATCCGCGAGGCGATCTATCATTCGCTCTCGGCCTATCTCGATTGTCGCAACCCGCGCACCCACCGAGCATTGCGCGGCGAGGTCCGCGCGCTGAGCGGCGATGCCGGGCCGCTACTCGACGATCTCGCCGAATCGATGGGGCTCAAGGAACTCGACGCCGAGACCGACGAGCGGCTCGCCGAGGCGCTCGCGACGCTGCCGCGCGATATCCGCCGGGCGTTGCTGCTGCGCTATCTCGGCTTTCCCTATTTCGACGTCGCCACTTTGCCGCTGCTGCAGGGCGAGGGAATGGACGAATATGATCCGATCCAGGTCGATCGCATCGCCCCCGACGATGCTGTCTCGATCCGCGGCGGCGGCGCGGAGGCGACGCTGAAGGGCATTCAGTTCAGCAACTTCGGCGCGTTCTTCAGCCGTGCCTATCGCGAGAACGACTATCTCTGGGGCCGGCTGCACGGCGCCGAGCGGATGATCGATATCGCGGTGTCGACGCTGGCCGGCGAAGCGCGGCTGCGCCCCGGGCGCGTCGCGGAGATCAAGCGCGCCGCCTTCCATGCGATCCTCGACGAAGAGGCGCCGCGACTCCACACCGCCACCGCGCTGATCGAGGAATTGCGCCGGGAGATCGGGTGAGAATCCAATTCGATACCCCGGTCATTCCCGCCTTCGCGGGAATGACGGCTGAGGAAAGGGCTCGCGGAACACGCCCCACGCCGGACAGTAAAGCTGGAAAAACGACGCTTGCGGGGTTAGTCCGTATCGCGCGGGAGGTCGCCAATGCAGTTTCTGAAGCTTTTATTCTGGTGTCTGATCGCGTTCATCGCGGCGGTGTTCACCTTCGGCAATTGGCAGTGGGTGACGATCCGCCTGTTCGGCAATCTCGTTGCCGAGGTGAATCTGCCCTTCCTGCTGGCGCTCACCTTCCTGATCGGCTTCGTGCCGACCTGGCTCTATCAGCGCGCGATGCGCTGGCGGCTGCGCCAACGGCTCACCGCCGCCGAACGCTCGCTGACCGACCTGCGCGCCGCGACCGCCGCGGCAGCCCCGGCGGCGCCCGAAGACCCAGCCCCCGGAGCAACATCGTGAGCAACCGCATCTATGTCGCGCTCGACACCCCCGATATCGATCGCGCCAAGGCGATCGCGGAACGGGTGCGGCACCATGTCGGCGGGATCAAGCTCGGGCTGGAATTCTTCGCCGCCAACGGGCGCACCGGGGTGCGCGAGATGGCCGATCTCGGGCTGCCGATCTTCCTCGATCTCAAGCTGCACGATATCCCCAATACCGTCGCCAAGGCGGTGCAGGCGCTGCGCGCGCTGGAGCCGGCGATCCTGACGGTTCACGCGTCGGGCGGCCGCGCGATGCTGGAGGATGCCAAGGCCGCCGCCCCTGCGGGAACCAAGGTGGTGGCGGTGACGATGCTCACCAGCCTCGACCAGCGCGATCTCGACGCGACCGGCGTCACCGGCACTCCGCACGATCAGGTGCTGCGCCTGACCGAACTGGCGATGCGCGCGGGGGTCGACGGGATCGTCTGTTCGGGCGCGGAGGTGAAGGCGGCGCATCGATTGTGGCCCAAAGGCTTCTTCGTCGTCCCCGGCGTGCGCCCGACCGACAGCGTGGTGGGCGACCAGAAACGCGTCGTCACGCCGCGGATGGCGTTGGACAATGGCGCCTCGATCCTCGTCGTCGGTCGCCCGATCACCCAAGCCGAAGACCCCGACGCCGCCGCGCGCGCGATCGGCGCGACGCTTTGACCCCACGCCGTTCGGGCTGAGCCTGTCGAAACCCGGCACTTTCTCGCCAAGAAGGGCAGCTCTTCGACAGGCTCAGGGCGAACGAGGGTCGGGCCTGCACTTTCCCGGGCCTGCACTTTCCCGGGCCTGCGCTTTCATCGTCATGCCGGGCGTGATCCGGCATCCAGAGCCGCAAAGGGAATCGCTCGTTACTCTGGATGCCGGGTCAAGCCGGGCATGACGGCAGGGGCAAGCCCAAGGCAAACCGAGTAGAGACAATCCTCAT
Organism: Sphingomonas lycopersici; assembly: GCF_026130605.1. Taxonomy (GTDB): domain Bacteria; phylum Pseudomonadota; class Alphaproteobacteria; order Sphingomonadales; family Sphingomonadaceae; genus Sphingomonas; species Sphingomonas lycopersici. The sequence goes on from NZ_JANFAU010000002.1 coordinate 422,257, forward strand.
GCCCACCACCGCCAAGATTTGCGGCCTGACCACGATCGAGACGCTCGACGCAGCACTTGCGGGCGGGGCGAGCCATGTCGGGTTGAACTTCTTCCCGCCCTCCCCGCGCAACCTCAGCGCAGATCAGGCGCGGATGCTCGCGGCGCGAACCCCGGATCAGGTCCACCGCGTCGGGGTGTTCGTCGATCCCGACGACGCGCTGCTCGATATGGCGATCGCCGCCGGCCGGCTCGATATTCTGCAATTCCACAAGACCGCCCCGGCACGAATCGCGGAAGTGGCGCGCCGCACCGGGCTGGCTACCTGGGCCGCGATCGCGATCAAGACGCGCGCCGATCTCGATCACGCCCGCGACGTCGCCGGTGCCGCCTCCGCCATCCTCTATGACGCCAAGACGCCGGACAATGCCGCGCTCCCCGGCGGGATGGGGGTACGCTTCGACTGGTCGCTGCTCGACGGTTTCCGTCACCCGCTACCCTGGGCGCTCTCCGGCGGGCTCGATGCGGACAATGTTGCGGAGGCGATCGCCCGCACCGGCGCCACGCTCGTCGACGTTTCTTCCGGCGTCGAAACCGCCCCCGGCGTGAAGGACGTGGACAAGATCGCCGCATTCCTGAGGGCCCTAATTCGCTCAGGATAACGCCGTGATCGCCCGGAGAAGTCCGCTGGCAAGGAGCGCAGCGCAGACGCGTAGCAGTCGCTACGCGCAAGCAAGCGACGCCGTCCAGCGGGCTTCTCCGGGCGACCGCTCCGCGGCGGGCGTCTTTTGGCGCCATGCGGCGTCGCGCGTCGATCACGATGTAAATACATCGCTCACTCCTTGCTCCTTGCCTGGCGCCAAAATCCGCTCCGTCACGGCGTTGTCCTGAGCGAATTAGGGCCCTAAGGCGATCGCTCGATGACCACGCCCAACTCCTTCCGCGCGCAGCCCGACGAGAGCGGGCATTTCGGCGATTTCGGCGGCCGCTATGTCGCCGAGACGCTGATGCCGCTGATCCTCGACCTCGAGCGCGAATATCGCGCCGCCAAGGCCGATCCCGCGTTTCAGGCCGAGTTCGACGAACTGCTCGAACATTATGTCGGCCGCCCCAGCCCGCTCTATTTCGCGCCGCGGCTGACCGAGGCGCTGGACGGCGCGCAGATCTGGTTGAAACGCGAGGAGCTCAACCACACCGGCGCGCACAAGATTAACAATTGCATCGGCCAGATCCTGCTCGCGATCCGCATGGGCAAGACGCGGATCATCGCTGAGACCGGCGCCGGCCAACACGGCGTCGCCACCGCGACGGTCTGCGCGCGCTTCGGCATCCCCTGCGTCATCTACATGGGCGCGAAGGACGTCGAGCGGCAGCAGCCCAATGTGTTCCGCATGAAATTGCTCGGCGCGGAGGTGATCCCGGTCACCTCGGGCGCCAAGACGCTCAAGGATGCGATGAACGAGGCGCTGCGCGACTGGGTCGCCAACGTCCACGACACCTTCTACATCATCGGCACCGCCGCCGGCCCGCATCCCTATCCGGAGCTGGTGCGCGATTTCCAGAGCGTGATCGGCACCGAGGCGCGCGCGCAGATGCTCGCGCGCACCGGGCGCCTGCCCGATCTGCTGATCGCGGCGGTGGGCGGCGGATCGAATGCGATCGGCCTGTTCCACCCGTTCCTCGACGACGCCGGCGTGGCGATGATCGGGGTCGAGGCGGCGGGGCACGGGATCGCCAGCGGCCAGCATGCCGCGAGCCTCACCGGCGGCGCGCCGGGGGTGCTCCACGGCAACAAGACCTATCTGCTCCAGGATGACGACGGCCAGATCACCGAGGCGCATTCGATCAGCGCCGGGCTCGACTATCCCGGCATCGGGCCGGAGCATAGCTGGCTGCACGAGATCGGCCGCGTCCGCTATCTGCCGATCACCGACAGCGAGGCGCTGGAAGCGTTCCAGCTCTGCTGCCGCACCGAGGGGATCATCCCCGCGCTGGAAAGCGCCCACGCGCTCGCCGCCTTGCCAAAGGTGGCGAAGAATTACGGCAAGGACGCGATGATCCTGGTCAATGTCTCGGGGCGCGGGGACAAGGATATCTTCACCGTCGCCGAGGCGCTGGGGGTGGAGATATGACGCGGCTTTCCAACGCCTTTCCCAAGGATCGCGCGGCGCTGGTATGTTTCGTCACCGCGGGCGATCCGAACGCGGCGGCGACCCCGGCGATCCTCGACGCGCTCGTGACGGGCGGCGCCGACGTGATCGAGCTGGGGATGCCCTTCACCGATCCGATGGCCGACGGCCCCGCGATCCAGGCCGCCAATCTGCGCAGCCTCGGCGCGGGCACCACCACCGCCGATATCCTGACGATCGCGCGCGATTTCCGTGCGCGGCACCCGAATGTGCCGCTGGTGCTGATGGGCTATGCCAATCCGATGCTTCGGCGCGGGGCGACATGGTTCGCGAACGCCGCGCGCGATGCCGGGGTCGACGGGGTGATTTGCGTCGATACGCCGCCCGAGGAGGATGCCGCGCTCGGCCCCGCGTTGCGCGCGAGTGGCGTCGACCTGATCCGCCTCGCCACCCCAACCACCGACGGCGCGCGGCTCCCGACCGTCCTCGGCGGGGCAAGCGGGTTCCTCTATTACGTCTCGGTCGCCGGGATCACCGGGAAGCAACAGGCCGCGCAGACCTCGATCGAGGAAGCGGTGGCGCGCCTCAAGGCCGCGACCGACCTGCCGGTGGCGGTCGGCTTCGGCGTGCGCACCCCCGAACAGGCCGAGGCGATCGCCCGCGTCGCCGACGGCGTGGTGGTCGGCTCGGCGATCGTCGAGCTGATCGGCAAGCACGGCGCCGATGCGCCGGGCGCGATTACCCCCTATATCCAATCGCTGAGCGCGGCGGTCCGCGCCGCGCGCAAGGAATCGAAATGAGCTGGCTGTCTAGCGTCCGCAACGCCCTCTCGCTGGTCGTCCCGAAGAAGGAGACCCCCGACAACCTCTGGCACAAGTGCAAGGGGTGTCGGCAGATGGTGTTCACCAAGGAGCTCGAGGAAAACCTCTCGGTCTGCCCGAATTGCGATTATCATGAGCGGATCGGGCCGCTGGCGCGGTTCACCCAGCTGCTCGACGACGGCTGGAGCGCTTTGCCCACCCCGCGCACGCCCGAGGATCCGCTCAAATTCCGTGATTCGAAGCGCTATACCGATCGCCTCAAGACGGCGCGCACCGAGACCGGCGAGGCCGATGCCTTCATCAACGCGCGCGGCACAATCCACGGCCATCGCGTCGTCATCGGGGTGCAGGATTTCGCCTTCATGGGCGGATCGATGGGCCAGGCGGTCGGCGAGGCATTCATCCAGGGGGTCGAAGCGGCGATCGCCGACAAGGCGCCCTATGTCGTGTTCACCGCCTCGGGCGGCGCGCGGATGCAGGAAGGCATCTTGAGCCTGATGCAGATGCCGCGCTCGACCGTTGCGATCCAGATGCTCCACGATGCCGGGCTGCCCTATATCGTCGTGCTGACCGATCCCACCTCGGGCGGGGTGATGGCGGCCTATGCGATGCTCGGCGACATCCAGATCGCCGAGCCCAAGGCGCTGCTCGCCTTCACCGGCCGCCGCGTGATCGAAAATACGATCCGCGAGAAATTGCCCGACGATTTCCAGACCTCGGAATATCTGCTCGAGCACGGGATGATCGACATGATCGTCCACCGCAAGGATCTGCGCGCGCAGCTCGCGACGGTCATCGGCTATCTCTGCGGCCAGCGCGCCGCGGCCTGAACACTACCAATGGCCGATCACGCCGTCTCGACCGATCCGGCGGTTCAGGCGCAGCTTGACCGTTTGTGGTCGCTCTCGCCCGGCGCCGACGTGCTCGGGCTGGGGCGGATCACCGAGCTGCTCGCGCGGGTCGGCGATCCGCAGCGGCGCCTGCCCCCGGTCTTCCATGTCGCAGGGACCAACGGCAAGGGATCGACCTGCGCCTTCCTGCGCGCCGCGCTCGAAGCGGCGGGGCTCAAGGTCCATGCTTATACCAGCCCGCATCTCGTGCGCTTCAACGAGCGGATTCGAGTCGCTGGGCGGCTGATCGACGATCGCGCGCTCGCCCCGTTGCTCGCCGAGGTGCTCGACGTGGCCGGCGATATCGGCGCCAGCTTCTTCGAGGTGACCACCGCCGCCGCCTTCCTCGCCTTCGCGCGCACCCCCGCCGACGCCTGCGTGATCGAGGTCGGGCTCGGCGGCCGGCTCGACGCAACCAACGTGATCCCGCACCCCGCGATATGCGGCATCGCCGCGCTCGGGATCGATCACGAGGCATTCCTGCTCGCCGAGGAGGCCGGCACACCCGCCGCCCCGCTCGACCGGATCGGCTTCGAAAAGGCCGGGATCGCCAAGCCGGGCATCCCGCTCGTGACCCAGCTCTACCCGCGCTCGGTCGCCACGACGATCGCGGCGGTCGCGACCGCGCGCGGCGCGCCGCTGATCGCGCGCGGATCGGGCTGGGATATCGCTCCCGCGGGCGATTCCCTCCTTTATCGCGACACGCGCGGCGAGCTCGCACTGCCCGTTCCGACGCTCACCGGCCCCTGTCAGGCGGAGAATGCCGGCCTTGCCGCGGCGATGCTGCGCCACCAGCAGGCGGTAACGATCGACGATGCCGCGATCGCCGACGGCATCCGCACCGCGACTTGGCCGGCGCGGATGCAGCGGCTGGGCGACGGCCCGCTCACCCGCCGCCTGCGCCCCGAACAGCGCCGCCACGGCGTGTGGCTCGACGGCGCGCACAACGAATCCGCCGCCGCCGCGATCGCCGGATCGTGGGGCGGCGACGCGCCGACCGCGATCGTCATCGGGATGCTCGCCAACAAGGATGCCGACGGCGTGATCCGCCATTTGCTCAACCGGCGCGGCGAGACGCATGTCGTCGCCGTCCCGGTGCCGAGCCACGCCCACCACCAGCCCGAGGCGCTCGCCGCGATCGCGCGCCGCCACGGCGCTGCGTCGACCGCCACCGCCGAGACGATCGGCGATGCGCTCGATCTCATCGCCGCGGCCGGCACGGGCGAATCGGTGCTGATCGCCGGCTCGCTCTACATCGCCGGTGGCGTGCTCGCGGCCAACGGCGAATCGCCGACCTGATTGCGATTGACTTGCAATAGCGAAACATCGAAGATCGCCGGACGAGGAGAATCGTCCGCCATGTCGCTGCCTGCCACCGCGCCGCTCGCCGCGCTCCCGCATCCGCTCCCGCTTTGCCCCAATGCACGCGCGCTGTTGTTCGCGATGCGGCGCATGGGCGCGCACGGCCTTGCCGACGCCCGCGCGGCGCATGCGATCTTCACGCTGTTTCGCGAAGGCTTCCGGCGCCCGCTCACCCTGCTGCGCGCGCTGATGGCCGATCTCGCTACGTCCGCGGCGATGCCGATCGCGATCGCGCCATGCTGCTGCGCGCGGATGACGACCGCCGAGGCGGGGTTGCTCGCAGCGATCGGCCAGGTCGACACCACGCCCGATAAAGCGGCGCTGCTGCTGTCCGACCTGCTCGGGCTGCGCCGCGCCGACGGGGTGCTGGCGAGCGTCGCCGCGCTCGCCGCCGCCTTCGCCGACGAAGGGCGCCCGATCGGCGTATAATCAGCCGGCCTCACCCTTTTCCGTTCGCCCTGAGCTTGGCGAAGGGCGGCCCTCACTCGCGAACGCCAGGACGCCCTTCGACAAGCTCGGGGCGAACGGGGAAACAGCGGAAAGCCTGTGGTCAGCCAGCCCTCGCGAACAAGCGGAAACCCTGCGGCAACCGCCGCGGCACGCGGCCGTCGAGCGACGCTTCGACCGCGCGAATCGCGCCGAGCAGGCTGCGCTGCGAATAAGGCTTGGCGAGGCAGCCGAACGCCAGCGCCTCGGCGTCGCCGGGGCAATTGCCGGTGACGAACAGCACCGGAATGTCGCGCGCAGCGGCGGCGCGCGCCACTTCGATCCCGCTGCCGTCGGTCAGCGCGATATCGACCAGCACCAGATCGATCTCGCGCCCCTCGCCGATGATCCGCACCGCATGGGCGACACGATCGACCGTCGCGACGATCTCATAATCTTCCTCGCTCAGGATATGTTCGGCATCGAACGCGACGAGCGGCTCATCCTCTACCAGCAGCAGGCGCGAGATCCGCCGCTTCTTACGCCCGAACATCATCGCCACTCTCACAATACGACGGTTACGCCCGCGCCCCTTAACGCGGGTAATCGGCAAGTGGCGCAAAATTTTTCGCGCGCGCCGCGCAAGCGATGTATCAGCCGCTTCATGCCCAGCCGACCGACCGATCCGCGCCCCACCGGCCGCCCTGTCCACCGCATCGCCAAATTGCTCGCGCGCGCCGGCGTCGCCTCCCGGCGCGAGGTCGAGCGGATGATCGCGGAAGGGCGCGTCGCCAAAGATGGGGCGGCGATCGACACCCCCGCGACGTTGCTCGTCTCGCTCGCCGGAGTGACGGTCGACGGCCAGCCGGTCGCAGAGACCCCGCCGCCACGGCTGTTCCTGTTCCACAAGCCCGCCGGCGTCCTCACCACCGAGCGCGATCCGCGCGGGCGGCCGACGATCTATGACCGGTTGCCCAGGGATCTGCCGCGACTCGTCCCCGTCGGGCGGCTCGATTACAATACCGAGGGGCTGCTGCTGCTGACCAATGACGGCGGGCTCAAACGCCAGCTCGAATTGCCCTCGACTGGGGTCGAGCGAGCCTATCGCGCGCGCGCCTTCGGGCAGGTGTCGCAGCCGCAGCTCGAGGCGCTGATCGAGGGGGTCGAGATCGACGGCATCCGCTACGGCTCGATCGACGCCAATATCGAGCGCCGGACCGGCGCCAATCTGTGGATCGAAATGATCCTGACCGAGGGCAAGAACCGCGAGGTGCGCCGCGTGCTCGAACATCTCGGGCTCGAGGTGAACCGGCTGATCCGCACGCGCTACGGCCCCTTCGTGCTCGCCGATCTGCCCGTCGGCGGGGTCGGCGAGGTCAAGCAGCACGATCTGGTCGCCTTCCGCCAGTCGCTCGACCGCAAGGCGCCCGCGCCGGGGGCGATCACGGTGACCGCATCGGGCGGCGGCAGCCGACCGCCCCGCGCCGCCGCCAAACCGCGGCCACATGGCGCGTCGGCGATCGCCAAACCCCGTGAAGAAGCCGCACCGGCAGCGGCGGCGCCGGCGACCCGCGCGCGCCCCGCGCAGCCCCCCAAGCGCAAGGCTGGCTGGGCCAAGCCCAAGCCGCGTTCCGGCCCGGCGAGGCCGCGCAAATGAGGATCATCGCCGGCCAATGGCGCGGCCGCCCGCTCGTCGCGCCCAAGGGGGACACCACCCGCCCCACCGCCGACCGCACGCGTGAGGCGTTGTTCTCGATGCTCGCCAGCCGCATTGGCAGTTTCGAGGAACTGGCGGTCGCCGATCTGTTCGCCGGATCGGGTGCGCTGGGGCTGGAGGCGCTGTCGCGCGGCGCCGCGCGCTGCCTTTTCGTCGAGCAGGACAAGCCCGCGCTCGATGCGTTGCGCGCCAATATCGCCAAGCTCGGCGCGACCGGCGCCGATGTCCGCGCGACATCGGTGCTGTCGCTCGGCCCCGCGCCGGCCGCGCTCGATCTGGTGATGATGGACCCGCCCTACGGCACCGGCGCGGGCAATGTCGCGCTCGACCGGCTCGCGCGGCTCGGCTGGATCGGCGCGGGGACCTGGGTCAGCATCGAAACCGCACGCGACGAGAAGGTCGCGGTCGGCGGATTCGAGATCGACGCCGAGCGGGTCCACGGAAAGGCGCGGCTGACGCTGCTGCGGCTCGCCTGACCCCCGTCACCCCTGCCTTGAGCCGGGATGACGAGGAATGTGTGGCTGAGCGGCCACCCCAACATCTCCCGTTCGCCCTGAGCTTGTCGAAGGGCTGCCCTTCTTCCGCGCGAAGATAAGACAGGCTCAGCCCGAGCGGTGAAGCGTTACGGCCCCTCGACCGCCATCGGCGCAACGCCGCGACGCGGGCGCAGCGCAAGCAATGCGATCAGGCTCATCACCGCCGCCGCCGCGAGATAAAGCCCGACGGACCCGAGCCCGCCGCCGCGCTGCGACAGCCATTGCGCCACCACCGGGGTCAGCCCGCCGCCGAGGATCCCCGCCATGTTGAACGACAGGCTCACCCCGGTATAGCGCACCCGCGCCGGAAACAGCCCCGGCAGCCACGCGCCGAGCGGGCCGTAGACGAACCCCATCACGAGCAGCGCGAACGACAGCACGACGAAGATCGTTACCAGCGACCCCGAGCCGAGCCCCGGCGCGAGCAGGAACCCCGCGACGATCGCGCCCACGCACCCCCAGGTCAGCACCCGCGCGGGCGAGGTGCGATCGGCCCAGATGCCCGACAGCGTGATCCCGACCCCCATGAACAGGATCGCCCCGAGCTGGATCGCCAGGAACACCTGCCGGTCGATCTTGAGCGTCGTCGTCGCATAACCGAGCGCAAAGGCGGTCGCGATATAATAGACCGCGAAACAGGCCACCGCGCCGAACGTCCCGCCCAGCGCGATCCGCCAGTGATCGCGCAGCAGCTCGCCCATCGGCACCGTCGGCGGCGGGCCTTCCTCGAGCATCTTGGCGAAGGCGGGGGTCTCGGCGATGCGCAGCCGCACCCACAGCCCCAGCCCGACCAGCACGACCGACAGCAGGAACGGCACCCGCCAGCCCCAGGCCATGAAGTCCGCCGGGGTCATCATCACCCCGATCAGCAGGAACAGCCCGTTGGCGGCGATAAAGCCGAGCGGCGCCCCGAGCTGGGGCACCATGCCGTACCGTCCGCGCCACCCTGCCGGCGCATTCTCCACCGCCAGCAACGCCGCCCCGCCCCACTCGCCGCCGAGCCCGAAGCCTTGTCCGAACCGCAGGACGCACAGGATCAGCGGCGCCCACCAGCCGATCGTGGCGTAGGTGGGCAGGAAAGCGATCGCCAGCGTCGATCCGCCCATCATCATCAGTGAGGCGACGAGCGTCGACTTGCGCCCGATCCGGTCGCCATAATGCCCGAACACCCACGCCCCCACCGGCCGCGCGATGAACGCCACCGCCAGGCTGGCATAAGAGGACAGAAGCTGGACCGAGGCGCTCTCCGCCGGAAAGAACAACGGACCGAAGACGAGCGCCGCGGCGGTCGCATAGATATAGAAATCGTAGAATTCGACCGTCGTGCCGACGAGGCTGGCGATCAGGATGCGGCGGGTCGATGCGGCCGTGGTCATCGCTTTCCATCCCCGCTCAGCGACGGCGCGTCAACATTTCGCGATCGAAACACGATCGCACAGCGCCGACACATTGCCGCAACATCCTTCGTTTAGCTCGGCAATCGTCGACGACGTCCCCTCGGCGTCGACCTGGCCGGGTCTTCCCTTTTCCCGGCCGTTCCCTGAACTACGGGGCGGCCCCTTCCCTGTCAGGCCGCCCCGGATTTTCTCCCGACATTGCCCCCGACGCTTTTAGCCCCTAGGGCGCCGCGCCATGAAAACCGTCGCGTTGATCGTCGCCGCCGGCAAGGGGGAGCGCACCGGCGCGGCCTTACCCAAACAATATGCGCCGCTCGCCGGCCGCGCGATGCTGGCGTGGAGCCATCAGGCGTTCGGCGATCATCCCGCGATCGACGAGGTGCTCGTCGTGATCGGCGCCGGGCAGGAGGCATTGCTCGCCGCCGCGGTGCCCGGCGCGCGTCATGTCACCGGCGGGGCGACGCGGCGCGAATCGGTTGCCGCCGGGCTCGCCGCGCTCGACGGTGCCGATCTTGTGCTGGTCCATGACGCCGCCCGCCCGTTCCTGTCCGCCGCGGTGATCGACCGGCTGATCGCCGCGCTGGCGACGCATGACGGCGCGGTGCCGGTGCTGCCGGTCGCCGATACCCTGGTGAACGCGGACGGCGCCAACGTGCCGCGCGAGGCGCTGCGCCGCGTCCAGACGCCGCAGGCGTTCCGCTTCGCGACGCTCGCGGCGGCGCATCGCGCGTGGCGCGGCGGCGAGGCGACCGACGATGCGCAGATGGTCCGCGCGCTTGGCGGATCGGTGGCGCTGGTGCAGGGCGATACGATGCTGGAAAAGATCACCTACCCCGGGGACATCGCCGCCGCCGAGGCGCGGCTGGGCCGCGAGACGCGCTCGGCGCTCGGCTTCGACGTGCATCGGCTCGCCGACGGCGAGGAATTGTGGCTCGGCGGAGTGCTGATTCCGCATCATCAGGGCCTGTCGGGGCACAGCGACGCCGATGTCGCGCTCCACGCGATCACCGACGCGTTGCTCGGGACGATCGCGGCGGGGGATATCGGGATGCATTTTCCGCCGAGCGACCCGCAGTGGCGCGGCGCCGAATCGGGGCAGTTCCTGCGCCACGCTTTGTCGCTGGTCGAGGCGCGCGGCGGCCGCGTGACCTTCGTCGATCTCACCTTGATGTGCGAGGCGCCCAAGATCGGCCCGCATCGCGATACGATTCGCGCGCGGATCGGCGAACTGCTCGCGCTGCCGGTCGAGCGGGTCAGCGTAAAGGCCACCACGACCGAGCGACTCGGCTTCACCGGGCGCGGCGAAGGCATTGCGGCGCAGGCGATCGTAACGGTCGATCTGCCGGGAGCGACGTGGTGACCACCGTCGCGGGGCAGATGCCCGTGCCGCCGAACCTCCGTCATCCCGGCCTTGAGCCGGGATCCATCATGCCCCGCGCTCAGCGGCAGGAGCCTCTTGCTCCGTGCTTGCCTCCCGATGGACCCCGGCTCAAGGCCGGGGTGACGAGGGTGTTAGGAAAGCCCTTCGACAAGCTCAGCGCGAACGGGATGACGTTTGCGCGTGCCGCGCTGAAACGCACCCTCGCCGCGCTCGTTCTGATCGCCGTGCCGACCGTCGCCACCGCGCAGACCCCCTGCCTCACCCCGGCCGACGCCGAGGCGATCGCGCTGGTCGCGATGCCCGATATCATCCGCGAGACCGGGCGGATATGCACCGCGCTCCCGCCGTCGAGCCTCGTGCGCCGCCCGTCGAGCGCCTTCCTGCAACGCTATCAGGCCGCGGCCGACGCCGCCTGGCCGGCGGCGCGCGCCGCGATCGTGCGGCTCAGCGACCCGGCGGTCGATGCGTTGCTCCAGTCCGATTATGCGCGGCCGCTGCTCACCTCGCTGTTCGCGCCGCAGGTCGTCGGCCGCATCCAGCCGGCGGATTGCCCGACGATCGACCGGCTGGTGACGCTGCTCGAGCCCTTGCCCGCGCGCAACACCGCCGGGATCATCGTCGCGACGCTGCAATATCTCAAGGCGCGCAAGGCACGCGGGAAGCCGGTTGCCGGGGTTCCCGACCTTCCGGTATGTGCAGCCGCTAAATCATGACCGACAATATTCTCCCCTCAGAGCTCGTTGCCGCGGCTGTCCGCGTCGTCGAAGCCAATCGCGCCGCCGGACGTCGCATCGCCGTGGCCGAAAGCTGCACCGGCGGGCTCGTCTCCGCCGCGCTGACCGAAATCCCCGGTTCGTCCGATGTCCTGGAGGCGGGGATCGTCACTTATTCGAACGAGGCCAAGCTCGGGCTGCTCAACGTCAGCAACGACGTGCTCGAAACCTTCGGCGCGGTTTCGATCGCGGTGGCGTGGAGCATGGCGCAGGGCGCACTCGAAACGACTCAGGCCGATGTCGCGGTGGCGATCACCGGAGTCGCCGGGCCCGGCGGCGGATCGGAAAAGAAGCCGGTCGGCACCGTGGTGTTCGCGCGCGCCGAGCGCGGCGGCGATCCGTCCGACGTGGTGGCGGACAAGCACCAGTTCGGCGATCTCGGCCGTGGCGGGGTGCGGCTTCAGGCCGCGCTGGTCGCGCTCGACTTGCTGATGCCGCCCGAGCCCGTGCCGCCGCCCGCCGTCGATCCGGCACCGTAAAGCACCGCGGCGCGCTCCTCGAACGCGCCGATCATCCGGCGCAGCGCGGCGGCGAAGACCTGCCCGGCCATCGCCTCGAACACGCGGTTCCTGAACGCGAAGTCGACCGAGAAATCGACCAGGCAACCGTCGCCATCGGGGCGGAACCCCCAATCGTTGTGGAGATATTTGAGCGGCCCTTCGACATAGTCGACGTGGACCGACACCGGCCGCTGCTTCACCACGCGCGAGGTGAAGGTCTCGCGCAGCCCCTTGAAGCCGACGATCATGTCCGCGACCGTCTCGGTCGCGGTGTCGCTGCGCACCCGCATCGCGACGACCCACGGCAGGAAATCGGCATAATGCGCGACATCCGCCACCAGATCGAACATCTGCTCCGGCGTATAGGGAAGCCGGCGGGTTTCCTTATGCCTTGGCAAGCTGCGCCTCGCGCGCTGCCCTCATCTTCGCGAAATCGTCGCCGGCGTGATAGCTGGAACGCGTCAGCGGCGAGCTGGCGACGAGCAGGAAGCCCTTCGCCCGCGCGATCGCGGCATAAGCGTCGAACGCCTTGGGGGTGACGAATTCGGCGACCTTCGCATGCCGCGGGGTCGGCTGGAGATATTGCCCCATCGTCAGGAAATCGATGTCGGCGGAGCGCATGTCGTCCATCACCTGATGCACTTCGAGCCGCTCCTCACCGAGCCCGAGCATCACCCCGGATTTGGTGAAGATCGACGGATCGTGGCGCTTGACGCTCTCCAAGAGGCGCAGCGAGGCGTAATAGCGCGCGCCGGGGCGGATCGTCGGATAGAGCCGCGGGACGGTTTCGAGATTGTGATTGTAGACGTCGGGCCGCGCCTCGACGATCGACTCGACCGCGGCTTGCGCCTTGTTGCGGAAATCGGGGGTCAGGATCTCGATCGTCGTATTGGGGGTGTTGCGGCGCAACGCCTGGATCACCTTGACGAATTGCGACGCCCCGCCGTCGGGCAGATCGTCACGGTCGACCGAGGTGATGACGATATGCTCGAGCCCCAGTTCGGCCGCCGCCACCGCGACATGCTCGGGCTCGAGCGGATCGACCGCGCGCGGCATCCCGGTCTTGACGTTGCAGAAGGCGCAGGCGCGGGTGCAGGTGTCGCCGAGAATCATCACCGTCGCGTGCTTCTTGGTCCAGCACTCGCCGATATTGGGGCAGGCCGCCTCCTCGCACACCGTCGCGAGATTAAGCCGGCGCATCAACCCCTTGGTCTCGGCGAACCCGATCGAGGTGGGCGCCTTCACCCGGATCCAGTCAGGCTTGCGCTGGCGCGGCGCGGCGACGGGGGAAATCTCGTTCATGCGCGTGCAAATAGCGACTGCCCTCCCGCGAAACAACGCGATAAGAGCGTCGCATGACCGTCTTCACCGATCTCGTCGCCGGATACCGGCGTTTCCACGAACATGGCTGGGTCGAACAGCGTGATCGCTGGGCCGAATTGTCGCAGGGGCAGAGCCCCAAGGTGATGGTGATCGCCTGCTCCGACAGCCGCACCGATCCCGCCACCGTGTTCGACGTGTCGCCGGGCGAGATCTTCGTCGTCCGCAACGTTTCCAACCTCGTCCCGCCGTTCGAGCTCGGCGGCGGGCGGCACGGCGTGTCGGCGGCGCTGGAATTCGCGGTGACCCAGCTCAAGGTCGAGGAAGTCGTCGTGATGGGCCACGGCTCCTGCGGCGGCGTCCACGCCTCGCTCACCGGGCGCTTCACCGATGCCAAGCCGGGCGAAGGCGGGTTCATCGCGCGCTGGATCGACATGCTCGACGAGGCACGCGACCGGATCGTCGCGCAATATGGCACCGGCGACGAAGCCGCGCACCAGCTGGAGCTGGAAACCGTCCGCGTCAGCATCGCCAATCTGCGCAGCTTCCCGTGCGTGCGCGAGGCGGAGGCGGAGGGCCGGCTGGCGCTCCACGGCGCGTGGTTCTCGATCCGCGGCGGGGTGCTGTGGGTAATGGGCGACGACGGGGAATTCGCGCCGGCGGTGTGATCCCCCGATTACCGCCCCGGCGCAGGCCGGGGTTCAGTCACGACCGGCCCGATGCTGGGCCCCGGCCTGCGCCGGGGTGGTTGGAGGTTACCCCTTCAGCGCCTCGCGCGCGATGCGTTCGAATTCGGGATCGAGCGCAGGCGGGTCCATCGAGACATTGGCGGAAAGCACATCCGCCACCACGGTGAGCGCCGCGATCCGCGCTGCTTTCTTGTCGTTGCCGTCGATCACGTGCCACGGCGCGATCGCGGTATCGGTGCGCTCGAACATCTCGTGCATCGCCTCCAGATAGGCGGCGCGTTTGGCACGGTTGCGATAATCCTCCGGCCCGGTCTTCCAGCGCTTCCACGGATCCTCGAGCCGGTCGCGCAGCCTTTTGTCCTGCTCCTTCTGCCCGACATGGATGAACAATTTCACCAGGGTCGTCCCCGATTCGATCAGCCGCGTCTCGAAATCGTTGATCTGGCTGTAGCTGCGTCGCCATTCCGCGCGCGTCGCGAACCCCTCGACCCGCTCGACCAGCACGCGGCCATACCAGCTGCGGTCGAAGATCGTGACGTCCCCCGGCTCGGGCAGATGCCGGCGGAAGCGCCAGAGGAAGGGATGCGCCTTTTCCTCCTCGGTCGGCGCGCTGATCGGATAAACCTCGAAATGCCGCGGGTCCCACCGCTCGACGAGGCGCTGGATGATCCCGCCCTTCCCCGCCGCGTCCCAGCCTTCGAGCATCACCACCGCGGGCCGCTGGTGGACGATATGCGCGACGAGGATATGGTTGAGCCGCTCCTGCAGCGCCGCCAGATCGCGATTATACTTGCCTTTGTAGGGCTTGCCCTTTTCGTAATCGGCGAGATCGATCATGGCGGCAACCTGCCGCGAAATCGCGCGCAGCGCCAGCCCCCGGTTATCGAGGCGAATCAGAGCCTTCTACCGTCATGCCGGACTTGATCCGGCATTCAGAGCGACGAGCGATACGGCCTGTGACTCTGGATGCCGGGTCGAGCCCGGCATGACGAGGAAGGTTTTAGCCCGCGGTCGGCACGCCCTCGGCGGTCGAGCGCAGGTTGAGTTCGCGCAGCTGCTTCGCGGAAACGAAGCTCGGCGCACCCATCATCAGGTCTTCCGCCTTCTGCGTCATCGGGAAGACGATCACCTCGCGGATATTGGGCTGATCGGCGAGCAGCATGACGATGCGGTCGATCCCCGGCGCGGAGCCGCCGTGCGGCGGGGCGCCGAACTTGAACGCGTTGATCATGCCCGCGAAGTTCGTGTCGACATCCTCGCGGGTATAGCCCGCGATCTCGAACGCCTTGTACATGATCTCCGGCCGGTGGTTCCGGATCGCGCCCGACGACAGCTCAACGCCGTTGCACACGATATCGTACTGATAAGCGAGGATATCGAGCGGATCCTTGGTCTCCAGCGCCTCCAGCTCGCCCTGCGGCATGCTGAACGGGTTATGGCTGAAGTCGATCTTCTTGTTGTCCTCGTCATATTCGAACATCGGGAAATCGACGATCCAGCAGAATTCGAACCGGCTCTTGTCGATGAGGTCGAGCTGTTCGCCGACGCGGGTGCGCGCGAGGCCCGCCAGCTTGGCGGCCTGCGCCTCCTTGCCGGCGGCGAAGAACAAGCCGTCGTCCGGCCCGAGGCCGAGCGCATCGGCGAGCGCGTTCATCTTGTCCTCGCCGTGGTTCTTGGCGATCGGGCCGCCCCACTCGCCGCCCTTGCGGGTGGCATAGCCGAGCCCGGCGAACCCTTCGGACTGCGCCCAGGCGTTCATGTCGTCGAAGAACTTGCGGCTCTTCTCGGCGGTGCCCGGCGCGGGGATCGCGCGCACCACGTCCCCCGCCTCGACGATCGAGGCGAAGCGGCCGAAGCCCGAGCCGACGAAATGCTCCGACACGTCGGAGATCAGGATCGGGTTCCTGAGATCGGGCTTGTCGTTGCCGTATTTGAGCATCGATTCGCGATACGGAATCTGGCGGAACGGCAAGGCGCTGACCGTGCGGCCCTTGCCCTGCCAGTCGGCGAACTCGCTGAACACGCCGTGGAGCACCGGCTCGATCGCGGCGAACACGTCTTCCTGGGTGACGTAGCTCATCTCGAAATCGAGCTGGTAGAATTCGCCCGGCGACCGGTCGGCGCGCGCATCCTCGTCGCGGAAGCACGGCGCGATCTGGAAATAGCGATCGAAGCCCGCGACCATGAGGAGCTGTTTGAACATCTGCGGCGCCTGCGGCAGCGCGTAGAATTTACCGGGGTGGACGCGGCTCGGCACAAGATAGTCGCGCGCGCCCTCCGGGCTGCTCGCGGTGAGGATCGGGGTCTGGAACTCGGTGAACCCCTGATCGATCATCCGCCGCCGGATCGAGGCGATCACCGCCGAACGCAGCATGATATTGGCGTGGAGCGTTTCGCGGCGCAGATCGAGGAAGCGATAGCGCAGGCGGATTTCTTCCGGATATTCGGCCTCGCCGGCCACCGGCATCGGCAGCTCCTGCGCCACCGACTGGACGGTGACGGCGGTGGCGAACACCTCGATCTCGCCGGTCGCGAGGTTGGTGTTGATCGTCGCGTCGGAACGCTTCTTCACATGGCCGTCGATCGTGACGACCGATTCGGCGCGGAGCGATTCGAGCACCGGCAGCGCGGGCGAATCGCTATCCGCGACGATCTGGGTGATGCCGTAATGATCGCGCAGGTCGACGAACAACACGCCGCCATGATCGCGCTTGCGGTGGACCCAGCCGGAAAGACGGACACTGTCTCCAACGTTGGACGCGGAGAGTTGGGCGCAGGTGTGAGAACGATATGCGTGCATGCGCCGCGCCCTCCCCTTCCATCCCCGCTTTGTCAAGGCGCGCGCGTGGGGCTATGGGGCGCGACTTATGCATGTTCACCCGCTGATCACCGATAACGCGACGCTCGCCAACCTGTGCGCGCGCCTCGCCAACGCCCCCTTCGTCTGCGTCGACACCGAGTTCATGCGCGAGAGCACCTATTGGCCCGAGCTGTGCCTGATCCAGATCGCCGACACCGAAGAAGCGGCGGCGATCGACCCCAAGGCGCCGGGGCTCGATCTCTCCCCGCTGCTCGACCTGCTGGTCGACAATGAGGAGGTGCTCAAGGTGTTCCACGCCGGCGGGCAGGATCTCGAGATCATCTACAATCTCACCGGCAAGACCCCGCATCCCCTGTTCGACACCCAGGTCGCGGCGATGGCGCTCGGCCAGGGCGAGCAGATCGGCTATTCCAACCTCGTCGACAGCTGGCTCGGCATCCAGATCGACAAGGGCGCGCGCTTCACCGACTGGTCGCGCCGCCCGCTCGATCAGCGCCAGGTCGATTATGCGATCGGCGACGTGACGCATCTGTCGAAGATCTTCCCGCGGATGCTCGAACGGCTCAAGAAGACCGGGCGCGGCGCGTGGCTCGATCAGGAGATGGAACGGCTCGCCGATCCCGCCAATTACGCCAACGATCCCGAGCTGGCGTGGAAGCGCGTGCGCATCTCCGGCCGCAAGCCCGATGTGCTCGGCCGATTGAAGGCGATCGCGCGCTGGCGCGAGATGGAGGCGCGCGCCAAGGATTTGCCGCGCGGCCGCATCGTCAAGGACGAGACCCTCGCCGATCTCGCCGGGCATCCGCCGAAGAAACAGCCCGATCTTGCGCGGGTCCGCGGGCTTTCCGCGACCTGGGCGGCGAACGATATCGGCAAGCGCCTGATGACCGCGATCGCCGAGGCGCAGCCGATGTCGGCGAGCGAGATGCCGCCGCGCGACGATCGCAAGCCCGGGCTGGGCAAGGAAGGCGCGCTGGTCGCCGATCTGCTCAAGCTGCTGCTCAAGATCCGCGCGCGCGATATCGACGTCGCGCCGCGGCTGCTCGCACGCGGCGAGGAACTCGAGGCGCTCGCCGCCGGCCAGCGGGAAGGTCTAGCGATTCTAACGGGTTGGCGTTATGACCAGTTCGGGCATGACGCGCTTGATCTGGTCGAGGGCCGATTGGGTTTCGCGGTTCAGGGCGGCAGGCTCAAAATGACGCGAACCGAGGGGAATGCCGTATGACCAAGGCCCTCTTTGCCGTCCTGCCGCTGATTGCGCTGGTCGGCTGTGTCGACGATCGGCCGGGGATGCCCGGCCCGGTGCGCCAGTGCCGCGCCGATGCCGTTCAGCGTTTCGTGGGGGCGCCCTACCGTCCCGATCTCCAGCGCCGTGCGCGGCACATGTCGGGCGCGCGCAGCGTCCGCGTGCTCTATCCGGGGCAGGCCGCGACGATGGACTTCCGCGCCGACCGGCTCAACATCATGATCGGCGAGCGGAATATCGTGCGGAGCATCAGCTGCGGATAGCCAGCGACACCCCCTTCTCCCCTCCCTTGAACAAAGGGGGGGGGGGGAGCAATCACGCCGTCAGGATCGGCGTCCGCCCCAGCGCGGCGGCGAGTGCGTTGTGGCGCTTTTCCACCGCTTCGCCATAGAGATGGCGGTCGGCCGCGCTAAGCCCGAGCGTCAGCCCGCGCCCGCTGACCGACAGGCTGGAACGCTGCAACGGCCCCGCCAGCCCGGCCGACATGCGCTGCCCGAGCCGCATCGCCAGCCCCCAGCCGACCGCGCGCGACAGATCCATGTCGCTCGCCAGCGCCGGGAGCGGCGGCGGGCTCGACGTGCTGCCACCGAGCGCGGTCCACAGCGCTTGCGCCATCATCGCGCGGCCGCGCGCGTCGACCCCGACCCAATTGCCGTGGAGCGCAATCTCCATCCCGCGTTCGGCGCGAAACTCCGGGTTGGCGCGCCAGCCGACATCGGCGAGTTGGCATGCGGAGTGGCGCAGCCGCGCATCGCTCGCGGATTCGCCGACGAACAGCGGCGCGATCCAGTCGTGGAGCAGGTCGCCATGTTCGGGGAAACGCCCCGCCCGGCGCCCCTCGTCGCGCGTCGCCACCACCAGAGGGTCCTGCGCACGCGTCCGCTCGTCGAGCGCGCCGTAGAGCAACCCCTCGCGCAGGCCATAAGCCGACACGATCGTCCCCTTGGCCTTGAGATGCTTGATCAGCGAGGCGAGCAATGCCGCCGCGTCGCCAAGCGTCGGGATGCGCCCGGTCGACAGCCCGGACACCGCCTTTAGCCGCCCCTTGGCGACATGCGAGATCGTCCGCCCGAGCCGCGCCACCGTCTCCGCCGACATGGCGTATTCGTGGATGATCGGGAGCGGATAATGCGTCCGATCCATATCGAGCCGCGCCAGCGCGCGCCACGATCCGCCGACCAGATACAGCGGCAGCCCCTTGCCCGCGCCGCCCCACCCGGCCTCGCGCAGCAGCCGCCCGACGCGCCGGTCGAGCCCGCCCCTGCCTTGTGAAGCGTCGCGCAACGCCGCGATCCGCAGCACCCCGAGCGGGAAGGAGGCGTGCTGGCGTACCTTGCCATTCTTGACCCGCACCAGTTCGAGGCTGCCGCCGCCGAGATCGCCGACGATCCCGTCGGCATGCGGGATCGCCGAGAGCACGCCATAGCCCGCCGCGCGCGCTTCCTCCGCGCCCGACAGCAATTCGACCGTCAGCCCCGCCGCTTCGGCCAGCGCGAGCAGTTCGGCGCCGTTGGCGGCATCGCGTGCCGCCGCGGTGGCGACGGTACGCACCGTGTCGCAGCGCAATTCGCGCACCAGCGCGGCGAAACGCCCCAGCGCCGCCTCCGCCGCGGCCATCGCCTCGGCATCGATCGCCCCGGTCTGCGCGAGGCTGCGCCCCAGCCCCGCAAGCACCTTTTCGTTGAACAGCGTCGCCGGCAGTCGCGCCGGTCCCTGATAGACCACCAGACGGATCGAATTCGAACCGATATCGATGATCGCCGTGCGCGGCGCGGCCATCAATCTTCCTTCAATTCCTGCCGGCGCAACGACAAGGTCGGCACCGCGCCCCCCTCCGCCAGCGCCGCGCCGCGCCCCGAGAGCGAGGGGTTGGTCATGAAATAACGGTGCAAGTTGAATGGCTTGTCGCCCGGCTTGATCCGCGTGTAGCTGCCGTCGGATTCGAGCTCCCAGCTCTGCTCGTCGTCGATCAGATTGGCGAGCATCACCTGATCGAGCACCTGCGCATGAACCGTCTCATTCTCCAGCGGGAGCATATATTCGACGCGGCGATCGAAATTGCGCGGCATCCAGTCCGCCGACGAGATCAGCACATGCGCCTTGTCGTTGGGCAACGCCGCGCCATTGCCGAAACAGGCGATGCGGCTGTGCTCCAGAAAGCGCCCGACGACCGATTTGACGCGGATATTGTCCGACATCCCCGGCACCTTGGGGCGCAGGCAACAGATGCCGCGGATGACGAGATCGATCTCCACCCCCGCGCCGCTCGCCTCGTAGAGCTTCTCGATGATCGCGGGATCGACCACCGAATTCATCTTGGCCCAGATCGTCGCGGCGCGCCCGGCGCGGGCATGCGCGATCTCGGCGTCGATCAACTCGATCAGCCGCTCGCGCAGATAGCGCGGCGAGATGACGACCAATTCCATCCCCTCAGGCT
Source organism: Sphingomonas lycopersici (assembly GCF_026130605.1). Lineage (GTDB taxonomy): Bacteria > Pseudomonadota > Alphaproteobacteria > Sphingomonadales > Sphingomonadaceae > Sphingomonas > Sphingomonas lycopersici. The sequence continues at coordinate 442,680 of NZ_JANFAU010000002.1, forward strand.
CGACATAGCCGGTGATGTAATTGAACACCCGCGAGGCATCGCGCCCGATCCGCGGATCGGCGGTGAAGAAGCTGAGGTCGGTGTAGATGCGCGCGGTGATCGGGTGATAATTGCCCGTCCCGAAATGGCAGTAGGTGCGGAACTGCCCGGCCTCGCGCCGCACGACCATCGAGATCTTGGCGTGGGTCTTCCAGTCGATGAAACCATAGACCACCTGCACCCCGGCGCGTTCGAGCGCGCTGGCCCACAGCAAATTCTGTTCCTCGTCGAACCGCGCCTTCAGCTCGACCACCGCGGTGACCGATTTGCCCGCCTCGGCCGCGGCGATCAGCGCGTTGATCACCGCCGATTGCTTGCCCGCGCGGTACAGCGTCTGCTTGATCGCCACCACATCGGGGTCCGCCGCCGCCTGCTTCAAGAAAGCGAGCACGACGTCGAACGTCTCATAGGGATGGTGAACGATGATATCCTTGGCGCGGATCGCGGCGAAGCAATCGCCGTCGAACTCGCGGATCCGCTCGGGGAAGCGCGGGGTGAAGGGCGGGAATTTGAGGTCCGGCCGATCCTCGTCGTACAATTGATCGAGATCGCCGATGCCGAGGAACGACCCGCTCTCGGTGATCAGCGCCCCCGCCTCGCCCAATTCCTCGCGCAGCACCGTTTCCAGCGCCTCGGGCATCCCGGTTTCGAGTTCGAGCCGGATCACCCGCCCGCGGCGGCGGCGTTTGATCGCATTGGCGAAATAGCGGACGAGATCCTCGGCCTCTTCCTCGATCTCGATATCGCTGTCGCGCAGCACGCGGAACTCGGCCGCGCCGAGCACGCGATAGCCGGGGAACAGCACCGGGGAGAAGCGCTTCACGATCGATTCGGTCGCGACGTAACGCGCATCGTCCCCCGGCAGCCGCACGAAGCGCTTCATCGCCGCGGGCAGCATCACCAGTTCGCGGATCGGTTCGTCGTCCGACAGGCGGACGAGATCGAACATCACCGCCAGCCCCTTGTTCGGCATGAACGGGAACGGGTGCGCCGGATCGAGCGCCTGCGGGGTCAGCACCGGGAGCAATTGCTCGCGGAAATGGGTTTCGAGCCAGCCGATCTCCTCGACCGACAGCACCGCGTCGACCTTGCTCGATCCGAGCACCTGGATCCCCGAATCGGCGAGCGCGTGGCGGATATCCCGCCACACTTTCTCCTGATCCATCAGCAGCTTGTCGGCAGTTTCGGTGATCGCCACGAGCTGCTGGGTCGGGGTCAGCCCGTCGGCCGAGCGCGCCTCCACCTCGAGCAATTGCTGCCCCTTCAGCCCGGCGACGCGGACCATGAAGAATTCGTCGAGGTTCGAGCCAGAGATTGACAGGAAGCGCAGCCGTTCGAGCAGCGGATGCGCCGGGTTGCACGCCTCCTCCAGCACACGACGGTTGAACGCCAGCCACGAAAGCTCGCGGTTGAAATAGCGATCGGTCGATTGACTCTCGAACGGGTCGTCATCGGCCTTGATGCTGGCGGCGATATGCGCGGGGCGGGTCATTGCAGGTCCGTCGACAAGGGGGGGATCAACGCGGCGCCGGCGAGCGTGGTGCGCGCGAGCGGGATCGACAACCGCTTGCGGCGCTCCAGCACCTCCTGATCCAGCGCATCGACCGTTCGTATGACGGCAATATGACTCCGCTCGATCCGCGCGACCAGCCAGTCGATCAGATCGGGGCGCGCATCAAGCCCGCGGCGCATGAACTGGCGTTCGAGCAATGCGCGCATCAACTGATCGTCAGGCGCGCCGATCGCCGCGATCGGCGAGGCAGCGAGCCGCGAGCGCAGATCGGGCAGCCGGATGCGCCATTCGGGCGGCGCGGCATCGGCGACGATCAGCAGCGGGCGGCGATGCGCCTGCGCCTCGTTCCAGGCGTGGAACAGCTCGGCCTCCGGGCGCTTCTCGGCATCGTCGATGATCGTCCCGCCGCTCTTCGAGGCGAAGATCCGCGCGAGCAGGCTGCGCCCCGATTTGCGCGGGCCGGTGAGCAAGGCGGTCATCACCGGCCACGCCCCCCAATGCTCGACGGTATGCGCCGCGCGCGCGTTCGAGGGCGTCACCAAAAACTCCTCGTCGCGCGGATCGGCGGGCCACTCCAGCGGCAGCGCGATCTGGTTCGTCATCCGCCGGTCGCGTTGCCCGGCGCCGCTTCGGGCGCGGAAGGTTGCGCGCGGCGGATGCGGATCGTCGTCCCGGTGCCGAACACCTGCCACCCGCGCGCCTGCAGCGCGGCGCGGAAGGCATCGGCGGTGCCGCCATAAGTAACGGTCATCACCGATACCCCGCCCAGCGCGAGGCTGGAGGTGCCCGCCGTCGCCACCCCGGGCACCGCACGCATCGCCGCCTCAGTCGCGTTGACCGCGCCGGCGCCCGGCGAATCGAACTGGACCGAGATCGTCGCGCCGCCCGCCGACGGGGCGGTCACCGGCAGCGAATCGTCGGGCAGCGCCTCTTCCTCGGTCGCCGCGACCGGGGGCACATAAGCGAGCCCGGTATCGGTGCGCAGCAGCCCGCCGCGCGACGCCGCCTGATAGAGATCGTCGAGCCGCTTCACCCCGGCATCGAGCAGTTGCGGTAGCCCGGCGGCATTGTCGACGCGCAGCGCGACCTGCCCGAACAATTTATTGTCCGGCCCGCCGCGCGCCTGGAAGATCGCGACGATCGGCCCGCCCGGCCATTGCCGCTGGAGCCGCACGGTGGGGACGAGCACGTTGCTGCCGCCATATTGGTTGAGCACCGATCGCCACCAGCCGCGCCCCGGCCGCTGCGTCTGCCCGTAATTGAGCAGCAACGGATCGGGGCCGGTGCCGACCGGGCGGACATAATCGATCGTGCTGTTGCCGGTGCGATAGCGCGCCCAGGCTTCCTGCCACGCGGTGCGCTGTTCGAACACCGTCGCCGCGCCGCCCGCCCACATCACCGGGATCACCACCATCGGCGCCGAGCGCGAGACGGAATCGCTCACCCCGAGCATCGCGCTCGCCTTGCCGCGATCGAACAGCACCCCAAGCCGCGCGATATAGCGATTGGGCCCGATCTGCTCGTTTTCGACGACGATCCCCGACACGACGGAATCGAGCGCGCCGTCGGATACCAGCCCGCCGCCCGCGCCGAGCCGCTGCGACAATTGCACCCATGCCTTGCGCTGCGCCAGCCGCCACCCGCCGTAGCGCGCGCTATCCGCATCCTTGGCCGAGACGTCGACGGTGACCCCGCTCACCTCATAATCGGACGAGCTGTCGACCGGCGCAACGCCGCGATCGCCGCCTTCGATCTGGGCGATGCCGATACCGGCGCCGAGCAGCACCACCCCGATAGCGGAAGCGAGGAAAAACGGACGGATACGCATCTTGCACCGCCTTTTGGCGAAGCAGGCGGGGAAATCCAAGTGCGATGTGTCGCAACGATCGATTCGTACCTGTCCACCCCGGCGCAGGCCGGGGTCCAGCAACGGGCCGGTCGTAGCTGGACCCCGGCCTGCGCCGGGGTGGTCATCCCTTGTGTCCCTGCGAAGGCGGGGACCCAGTCTGGGCTCCCGCCTTCGCGGGAGCACATGAGGTGCGGAAGCCGATCCAATCACGCATGGAGAACGTTGCCCCCAACGCCTTTGCGCCCTAGACGCGCGGGCATGACCGAAGATCGTCGCAACGCTCCCTATACTTACGCCGACGCGGGCGTTTCCATCGCCGGCGGCAACGCGCTGGTTCGCGCCATCGCCCCGCTCGCCCGCGCGACGCGCCGCGCGGGGGCGGATGCCGATCTCGGCGGGTTCGGCGGCTTCTTCGATCTGCGCGCCGCGGGGTTCAGCGATCCGTTGCTCGTCGCCGCCAATGATGGCGTCGGCACCAAGCTCAAGCTCGCGATCGACCACGGCCGCCACGCCGGCGTGGGGATCGATCTCGTCGCGATGTGCGCCAACGACCTCATCGTGCAGGGTGCCGAGCCCCTGTTCTTCCTCGATTATTACGCGACCGGCCGGCTCGACAACGCGGTCGCGGAGCAAGTCGTCGCCTCGATCGCCGAAGGCTGCAAGATCGCCGGCTGCGCGCTGATCGGCGGCGAGACCGCCGAGATGCCCGGCATGTATGCCGAGGGCGATTATGACCTCGCCGGCTTCTGCGTCGGCGCGGTCGAGCGCTCGGCGGTGCTGACCGGCAGCGCGATCGCGCCGGGCGACGTGATTCTCGGCATGGCCTCCTCGGGGGTCCATTCCAACGGCTTTTCGCTCGTCCGGCGGCTCGCGGCGGACAAGGCGTGGCGGCTCGATCGCCCGGCTCTGTTCGACCCCGATCGGCTGCTGATCGACGCGCTGATGGCGCCGACCCGCATCTATGTGAAAAGCCTCCTGCCGCTCGTCCGCGAACGCCGGATCGACGGGCTGGCGCACATCACCGGCGGCGGGCTGCTCGAAAACATCCCGCGCGTGCTCCCCGCCGGGTGCCACGCGACGGTCGATGCCGATGCCTGGCCGCAGCCGCGGCTGATGGCCTTCCTCCAGGCGCAGGGCGCGATCGAGCCCGCCGAAATGGCACGCACCTTCAACTGCGGCATCGGCATGGCGGTGATCGTCAAGGCAGACGCCGCGGACGCGGTGACCGCGGCGCTCGAAGCCGCGGGCGAGACGATCTTCCGCATCGGCACGGTCGACGCGGGCGAGCGCGGCTGCACCGTGCGCGGATCGGCCGAAACCTGGAGCGCGCGCGGCGACTGGACCGCGACGCATCACGCATGAGCGCGCTCCCCAAGGTCGCGATCCTCGTCTCCGGGCGCGGATCGAACATGCAATCGCTGGTGAGGGCGGCGGGCGACGGTTATGAAGTCGTGGTGGTCGCCTCCGATCGCCCCGAGGCCGCCGGGCTCGCCTGGGCACGCGAACAGGGTATCCCGACCTTCGCGCTGTCGCCGAAGGGGATCGGCAAGGCCGCCTATGAAGCCGCGCTCGACGCCGCGCTGCGCGCCGCGGGCGCCGAATATATCGCGCTCGCCGGCTATATGCGGCTGCTGTCGGATCGCTTCGTCGCCGATTGGCGCGGGCGGATCGTCAATATCCACCCCTCGCTGCTGCCCAAGTACAAGGGGCTCGATACCCACGCCCGCGCGATCGAGGCGGGCGATGCCGAGGCGGGCTGTTCGGTCCATGTCGTGACCGAGGAGCTCGACGGCGGCGCGGTGCTGGGTCAGGCCAATGTCCCGATCCTGCCCGGTGACGATGCGGAAACGCTTGCCTCGCGCGTGCTGGAGGCGGAACATCAGCTTTATCCCCGCGTCCTGAAGGAATGGCTCGCGCGATGAGTCCCGATCCCGCCTCCGCCCTCGCCCGCGTGCGTGAGATCGCGCTGGCGCTGCCGGCGGCGATGGAGCGGCTGAGCCACGGATCGCCCGGATTTCATATCGAAAAGGGCAAGTTCTTCGCCTATTTCTGGCACGATCATCACGGCGACGGCGAAACCGTGGCGATCGTCAAGACCGCTGACGGCGAGGAACAGGCATTGCTGATCGAGCTCGACCCGGATTGCTATTTCCGCCCCGCCTATCTCGGCCCGTTCGGCTGGGTGGCGATGCGACTCGACCGCGACGATACCGACTGGGATCGCGTGGCGGACCGGATCGCGCGGAGCTGGGAACTGGTCGCCCCGCGGCGTTTGCTGGAAATGGGCGGGCGATGAGCGAAACCGCCGATCAGGCCGCGACGCGTCGCCGCTGGGTGACGCTCGCCGAATTGGTCGCGGTCGCCGGGGTGCTGATCGCCGCCGCGACGCTTTATCTCAACTGGTCGGGCCGCCGGGCCGACGAAGCCGCGCGCGCCGCGCAGGCGACGAGCACCGAGCATGCGCGCGGCGTGGTGACCCTGCTCGGCACGGTGGCCGACGGCGGCGATGCTTTGGCCCTGGCCGACAGCGAGCATGTGTTCAGCGCCGCGACCGTCACCTTCCCCAAGGCGCTCGGCGTCGCGCCGCAGGACGCGCTCCCCGGACCGCGCATCATGAGCGACTGGTTCGCCGATGCGTTGCTCAAGGCCAATGAGGGCAGTGACGCGCGCAACGGGCGGCTGCCGGTGCTGATCAGCGTGAGCTGGTGGGACGGCGATACGAAACACAGCCAGACCGGGCTGTACGACGTGCTGTGGCGCACCGAATCGCGCTTCCTGCGCGGGCGGAAGCTGGAACTGACCGGGCTGACGCTGGCGTCGCGCAACGGAACGGCGGCCGCGCTGGAGGCAGCGTGGCAGCGGAAGCGGGCGGCGGCGAAGAAGTAAACCGCCGCGAGCCGGTCACACGTCCGTCATCCCAGCGAAAGCCGGGATCTCGGGCCGTCAGAGAATCGCTCGCACGATATGATCCACCCCGTTCCGCAGGGCTGTACTCCCGCGACGGCGGGAGCCCAGACTGGGTTCCCGCCTCCGGGCCCATCAAACTATTACTTTGATGGGAACCCTCCGCGGGGACACAAGGAGGAGCTTATTGCCGTCGCCGGCTCTCGCCTTCGCCCCAGGTACGCGATCCCGGCTTTCGCGGGGGTGACGATTGAGGTCGCCCTCTACCCCGCCAGTATCGCCGCCATCCGCGGCACCACCGCGTCGAACGCCTTGATGGGGCGGATCATCACCTTGAACCCGGTGATCAGCCCGTCGTCGTCCCACGCGATGATATCGACGCCGTTGACGAACTTGCCGTCGACCTCGCATTCGAATTCGAGCACCGCGCCGCGGTCCGCACGCCATTCGCCGACATAGCGAAACGCCGGTCCGCCCAGCGCCTGCGCCGCGGCGAGCAGATATTTCATCGTCAGCGCCTTGCCCTTTTGCGGCGTATGCACCGCCGGGCTCTGGAAGACGCAATCCTCGTGGAGCATCGCCGACAGGCCCTCGGGGGTCGGCGCATGCATATAATCGTGCCAGCGTGCGATCGGATCGTCGGTCGGCATCAATCCATCCCCGGGTAGCTTTCGAACGCCGGTAGCTTATCCATCTCCCGCGCCCAGCCAAGTCTATGCCGCACCATAACTTGTGCACTGGGCGGGAACGCTTCCGGATCATCCATCGTGCCGGACTGAATGTCGAGAATACCCGGAAGCAAAGTAGCGCTGCGGTAGAACAACCCGGTGCCGCATCGGGCGCAGAATTCGCGCGTCGCGGCGGAGGAGGATTGATAGCCGCGCGTCTCGCCCTCGATCGTCACGACATTCTCGTCGAACGCAGCCCAGCCGACGACCGGCGCCCCGGACCAGCGCCGACAATCTTCGCAATGACACAAAGAATGACGCTGCGGCTCTTCGCTCGCGCGCCAGGTCACCGCGCCGCAATGGCATCGCCCCGTGATCGGCATCCTTATTCTCCCAGCCATGTTTCCACTTTGTTCTCACGATCCGCCGCGCGAGACAAGCCGTTTTCGCGTGTCGACCGCCGCCAATCAGGCGCTTGCCCCGCGCGCGCTCGTTCCCTACCTGTTCGGCGGTGAACACCCCCGCCCCCACCCCGGACGACGCCCCCTATCTCGCCGGCCTCAACCCGCCGCAGCGCGAGGCCGTGCTGACCACCGACGGCCCGGTGCTCGTCCTCGCCGGCGCCGGGACCGGCAAGACCGCCGCGCTCACCGCACGACTCGCGCATCTCTTGTGGACCCGCAAAGCCTATCCGTCCGAAATCCTCGCGGTCACCTTCACCAACAAGGCGGCGCGCGAGATGAAGGAGCGCGTCGGACGGCTGGTCGGCGCCGCGGTCGAGGGGATGCCGTGGCTCGGCACCTTCCACGCGATCGGCGCCAAGATGCTGCGCCGCCACGCCGAACTCGTCGGGCTGCAGAGCAATTTCACGATCCTCGACACCGACGATCAGCTCCGCCTGCTCAAGCAGTTGATCGTCGCGGCGAATATCGACGAGAAGCGCTTCCCGGCGCGCAGCCTCGCCGGGCTGATCGACGAATGGAAGAACAAGGGGCTCACCCCCGGCGATGTCGATGCCGGCGAAAGCGAGCGCTACGGCGCGGGGCGCGGCGGCGAATTATACCAGCAATATCAGGATCGGCTGAAGGTGGTGAACGCCTGCGACTTCGGCGACCTGCTGCTTCACGTCCTGACGATCCTCAAGACCGACCGCGAGGTGCTGGCGCATTATCAGCAGCGCTTCCGCTACATCATGGTCGACGAATATCAGGACACCAACAGCGTCCAATATCTCTGGCTGCGGCTGCTCGCGCAGGAGCGGCGCAACATCTGCTGCGTCGGCGACGACGATCAGTCGATCTATTCGTGGCGCGGCGCGCAGGTGGAGAATATCCTGCGTTTCGAACGCGATTTCCCCGGCGCCAAGGTAATCCGGCTCGAGCAGAACTACCGCTCGACCCCGCATATCCTCGGCGCGGCGGGGGGCGTGATCGCGCATAATTCGGGGCGGCTCGGCAAGACCCTGTGGACCGAGATCGACGCCGGCGAGAAGGTCCGCGTGATCGGCGTATGGGACGGCCCGGAAGAGGCGCGCCGCGTCGGCGACGAGATCGAGTCGGCGCAGCGCGAGGGCACCAGCCTCGACGATATCGCGATCCTCGTCCGCGCGCAGCACCAGACGCGCGAGTTCGAAGACCGGTTCATCGCGATCGGATTGCCCTACCGCATCGTCGGCGGCTTCCGCTTCTACGAGCGCGCCGAAATCCGCGATGCGCTCGCCTATCTGCGGATCGTCAACCAGCCGGCCGACGATCTCGCCTTCGAACGGATCGTCAACGTCCCCAAGCGCGGGCTGGGCGACAAGGCGATCGCGCGGCTCCACCAGCTCGCGCGCGCCGAGGGGCTGCCGCTGAGCGCCGCCGCCGCGCGCATCCTCGACACCGACGAACTGACCCCGCAGGCGCGCCGCGCGCTCGGCACCTTCGTCGGCGATATCGTGCGCTGGCGCGAGATGGCGGTCGACCTCGCCCATCCCGATCTCGCGCGGCAGATTCTCGACGAGAGCGGCTATACCGCGATGTGGCAGGCGGACAAATCCGCCGACGCCGCCGGGCGGCTGGAGAATCTCAACGAGCTCGTCCGCGCGATGGAGGAATATGAGAATCTCGGCGCGTTCCTCGAGCATGTCAGCCTGGTGATGGACAATGAGGGCGCGCGCGAGGACGCCAAGGTCACGATCATGACGATCCACGCCGCCAAGGGGCTGGAATTCAGCCAAGTGTTCCTCGCCGGCTGGGAGGAAGGCATCTTCCCGTCGCAGCGCGCGCTCGACGAGGGCGGCACGCGCAGCCTGGAGGAGGAACGCCGCCTCGCTTATGTCGCGATCACCCGCGCGCGGCGCCGCGCGACGATCCTCCACGCCGCCAACCGCCGCATCTACGGGCAGTGGACCTCGTCGATCCCGTCGCGCTTCGTCGCCGAACTGCCGGCGGATCACGTCGATCAGGAAACGACGATGTCGGGCGGCGCGAGCCTGTGGCGCGCCAATTGGTCCGAGCGCGCCGATCCCTTCGCCGATGTCGGCCGCGGCACGGGGCGCGGCCCCGGCTGGCAGCGCGCGGCGGGTACGCTCGATGCCGCCAAGCCGGGCGGCGACTGGACCAGCCGAACTTTCACCCGCGAGCCGACCCGCGTGGTCGAAAGCCGCAGCCCGTCGGTCAGCCTCGGCAACAAGGGGCGCAGCGATCTTTCGCTCGGGATGCGCGTCTTCCACCAGAAGTTCGGCTATGGCGCGATCGTCGCGATCGAGGGCAACAAGCTGGAGATCGAATTCGAGAAGGCCGGGCTCAAGCGGGTGATGGACAGTTTCGTCAGCCTGTCGGCGTGAAGAAAACCCCACCCCCCTCGTCATGCCGGCCTTGACCCGGCATCCAGAGTCGCACGCTATGCCGCCCGTGGCTCTGGATGCCGGATCAAGTCCGGCATGACGGTCCAAGGGGCATTCGCGCCTCGTTCAGCAACGAGATTGTTACGCGTTCCTATACCTTGTGGCGCCCGATCAACGGGCAGAGAGGCAAGTGCAGAATGTTTACCCGGATTATCAGCGTCGCGCTCGTCGCCGCCGGCCTGACCGGCGCGGTGCCGGCGCTCGCGCAAACCTCCGCCGACGAGGCACGCTTCCGCGCCGCGCAGGATCGCTTCAGCAACGAGCTCGAGGTCTTCCGCCAGGAATATGATCGCTACCTCAGCGTCTCGCGGCGCGGCAACGGCGGCTATCCGCCCCCGCCGCGCTATGACGACGATCGCGGTTACAACAACGATCCCAACAGCGGCTGGCGCGACGAGAACGGCTATGATCCGTCACGCTATTATCGCGGCGGCGCGCAATATCAGGAACGCCCGATGGCGCCCGACGAGCGCGTCTATAGCGGCAACGACGGCCGCTATTATTGCAAGCGCAGCGACGGTTCGACCGGGCTGGTCGTCGGCGGCGCGCTGGGCGGGTTGTTCGGCAATGTGATTACCGGCGGCCGCAGCCGCCTCGCCGGCACCCTGCTCGGCGGCGCGGCCGGGGCGCTGGCCGGCAAGTCGATCGACCAGAAGAATTCGTCGCTCAACTGCCGGTGAAGCGCGCTCTCAAGCCCCTCCCCTTCAGGGGAGGGGTTGGGGTGGGGCAGTGCCGCAGGCGACCGTCTCGGTGAGACTTCCCCCACCCCCTACCCCTCCCCTGAAGGGGAGGGGCTTTCAAAACTGCGGCCCGCGCCAGCATGTTGATACATTGTAGAAACGAGACCTATGCCCTATGTGTCGTCAAGGTCGATATATGGAGGGCGTGATGCGCGCGCAGGTCAAGAAATGGGGCAATAGCGCTTCGGTGCGAATCCCGGCATCGGTGATGGCCGCGGCGGCGTTGCGCATCGATCAGGCGGTCGACGTAAGGGAGGAGGACGGCCGGATCGTGATCGAGCCACTCCCCGAACAGGCCTATGACCTCGATGAATTGCTCGCAGACATGTCGGCGGATACTTTCCCCGACGATACCGACTTCGGCGAACCGGCCGGCAAGGAAATCTGGTAGTGGCGGCGTGGGTGCCGGACAGCGGTGATATCGTCTGGCTGCATTTCGATCCACGCGCCGGACATGAGCAAGCCGGCCATCGGCCCGCGCTGGTCCTGTCCCCCGCGCGTTACAACGGGCCGCGCGGCATGATGCTGTGTTGCCCGATGACGACGCGGATCAAAGGCTATCCGTTCGAAATCGTCGTAAGCGACGATCCGCCCAGCGCGATTTTGGCCGACCAGATCAAGAGCCTCGACTGGCGCGCGCGTAAAGCGAAACTCAAGGGCAAAGTCTCGCCCGAGATACTGGCCGATACGCGCGCCAAGCTGAAGGCGCTGCTACAGATCTGAACCGCTCAGCGATCGATCGCGAGCAACGTCACCCCGGCGTAGCGCGCCTCGGCGGGGTCGAACAGTTCCGACGGCTCGAAGCGGCGCGGGGTGATGCGCAGGCTGCCGAGCCCGGCGATCTTGAATGCCCCGATCTTCACCTCGCGCGGCGGCTTGCCGTCGCGGTCGAGCGTCGTCGCGTCGACATAGAGTTCGCCGTGCTTGGTGTAGACGATATGCGGCGCCAGCGTCACTTCGCCGCGATTGTAGGTCGCGGACAGCGCCTGGCGCTTGACGATCGCCTCGAACACGACCGGCATGCCCGCCGGGGGAGCGGAGGGAGCGGGAGCAGAGGACACGCGATCCTCCTCACTATTGACCTTCATTCCATCCATATTAATCGCTCTGCTGCATCGCAGCAATAACCCTTGTTGTGACGTTATTCTGTAGCCGGGCCGACCAGCCGCTGCGTGAAATAGACCATCTGCAGCGCCTGTAAACGCGCGCCTTGCGCGATATCCGCGTCGCCCGAATGCCCGCCGGCGGTGTCCTCGTAAAACAGATAGGGCAGGCCATATTCCTTCATCCGCGCGGCGAATTTGCGCGCATGCTGCGGCCCGACGCGATCGTCCTTGGTCGTCGTCCAGATATAGGGCTCGGGATAGGCCACCCCACGCTTGAGGTTGTGATAGGGCGAGGTCTTTTCGAGGAAAGCGCGCTCGGCCGGCACGCTTACCGAGCCATATTCGTCGACCCATGAGGCGCCCGCGGCGATCTTCTCATAGCGCAGCATGTCGAGCAGCGGCACCTGGATCGTCACCGCCTGCCACAGCTCGGGATGCTGGGTGAGTTCCACCCCCATCAGCAATCCGCCGTTCGACCCGCCGTAGATACCGAGCTTCTTCGCGCTGGTGATCTTCCGCGCGAACAGATCGCGCGCCACCGCGGCGAAATCGTCGAAGATCAGCTGGCGCTTGGTCTTGCGCCCGGCGTCATGCCACTTCGGGCCGAACTCGCCCCCGCCGCGGATATTGGCGAGGACATAGGCCCCGCCCCGCTCGGTCCAGATCTTGCCCGTCGCGCCGAGATAGACCGGCAGCCGCGCGATCTCGAACCCGCCATAAGCCGTCATCAGCGTCGGCGTCGTCCCGTCAAGCCGCGCGCCCTTCGGCAGCACGACGAAATAGGGCACCTTGGTCCCGTCGCTCGACACCGCCTCGAACTGCTCGACCTTCACCCCGGCCACGTCGAATCGCGCGGGCAGCGTCTTGACCGTCACCGGCGCGGCGGCCTTGGCGGCATCGACCGCGGCGAGCGTGGTCGGCGTTGCGAAGCCGTTGATCGCGACGAAGGCGGTATCGCTGCGGTCGGTCGCGCTGGCGATGCCGACGCTCATATTCTCGGGCACCGGCAGCTCGGTCTGCCGCCAGCCGTCGCCGTCGGGCGCGAAGCTCGCCAGCCGCCCGCGGACATTGTCGATATAGGTGAGCAGCACGCGCGACCGCGTCGTCGTCACACCTTGCGCCGATTGACGCGCATTGGGCGCGAACAGCACGCGCGGGGTAAGCTTGCCGGCATTGACCTCGGCGAGCGGCGCCCAGGCGACCGCCCCGGCGGGCACGTCGCCCCACGGATCGCTCGTCTCGAAGATCACCCGGCCGTCGACCATCCCGCTGAAGAAGGCGCGCGCCGGCATGTCGAGCTTGCGCGTCCCCGCCGCGGTCCAGACATATTTCTCACCGCCGAAGAAGGTGTTACGCCGCTCGATATAGACGAGGCGGTTGCCCGCGGCATCAGTCAGCGTGCCGGCATAGGTGCCGAGCTGGTCGTCCGCCGCGCCGCGATACACTTCGGTCGCGCGGTCGAGCGGCTCGCCGCGCTTCACCAGCTTGACGACGAAGGGATAAGAGGAAGCGGTCAGCGTCCCCTCCCCCCAGTCGCGCGAGACGAGCAAATTGTCCTTGTCGATCCAGGTCGCGCCCTGTTTCGAGGTCGACAGCCGGAAGCCGCCCTCGACGAACTTGCCCGCGACGAGATCGAATTCGCGCAGCTCGACCGCGTCTTCGCCACCCTCGGAAAGCTGGACGAGGCACAAGCGCTCATCGGGCTGGAGGCAGGTCGCGCCCTTCCACACCCATTTCTTGCCCTCGGCCTTGGACAGCGCGTCGAGATCGAGCAATGTCGTCCAGGTCGGCGTGGCGGCGGCATAATCCGCCTCGCTCGTCGCGCGCCAGATGCCCTGCGGATGATCGGCGTCGCGCCAGAAATTGAGGATGCGCCCGTTGGTCTGCTCGGGCATCGCGATGCGATCCTTGGCCGAGGCGATCGCGAACGCCTCGTCATAATAGGTCTTGTAGCGCGCATCGCGCTCGAGCCGCGCGAGCGTGCGCGCATTCTCATTCTCGACCCAGGCGAGCGGCTTCGCGCCGTCCTTGTCCTCGAGCCAGATATAGGGGTCGTCGTCGGTCATCGGCTTCGTCTGCGCGACCACGGGGCTCGCGGCAAGCGCGGCGAGACAGAATGACAGGCTAATATAACGCATCGCGGTGAACCACTCCCTGAAGCGACCAGTTTGGTGCCAAGCGATTGCGATCGTCGCAATCGGCGCTATCGAGGAACGCGATGCAGGATGGCCTTCCCCTTCCGCGGCGTTATGCCGCGATCGCTGCAATGTCCTTCGGCTCGGCTCTGGTGATCATCGACGGCGGCGTCGCCAATGTCGCCTTGCCGACGATCGCACACGATCTTCATGTCGCGCCGAGCTCGGTCGTGTCAATCGTCACTATTTACCAGGTGATGCTGGTGATGCTGATGCTGCCCTTTTCGGGGCTGGGCGAGCGGATCGGGCTCAAACGCACCTATCAGGGCGGGCAGCTTATCTTCACCGTCGCGACCTTATTGTGCTTCTTCGCCAAGAGCCTGCCGTTCCTTCTGATCGTCCGCGCGGTGCAGGCGATCGGCGCGGCGGCGGTGCTCAGCGTCGCCTCGGCGCTGATCCGCCAGATTTATCCCGCGAACCATCTCGGGCGCGGGCTGGCGATCAATTCGGTGGTCGTCACCAGCTCAGCCGCCGCCGCGCCGACGATCGGCGGGCTGGTGCTGGCGGTCGCGCCGTGGCCGTGGGTGTTCGCCAGCGCGATCCCCTTCGCGCTCCTCAGCCTCGCCTTGGGCCGCTCGATCCCCGATCCCAAGCCGGGGCACGCGCATTTCGATCTCGCCGGGGCGGTGGCGTGCGCGGCGATGTTCGGGCTCGTCGTCGGCGGGCTGGAGAGCGCGGTCCACGGCGACAGCCCGGTGGTGTCCGCCGCGATCGTGCTGGTCGGGGTGGCGATCGGCTATTTCTTCGTGCGCAACCAGCTCGGCGAACCCAATCCGATCCTGCCGGTCGATCTGCTGACGCGACCGGTGATCGCGCTGAGCGCGGCGGGAAGCTTCATCGCCTTCACCGCCTCGATGACGCTGCTGATCTCAACCCCCTTCCGGCTGCAGGCGCTGGGCTTCTCCGCCGCGACGATCGGTGCGGTGATCGCGCCCTGGCCGATGACCAATATGATCGTCGCGCCGCTCGCCGGATACCTTTCGGATCGCATTCCCGCCGGGCTGCTCGGCGGCGTGGGCATGGCGGTGTCGGTGACGGCCTTGTCGCTGATCGCCTTCATCCCCGCGCACCCGACCTATTTCGACATGGCGTGGCGGATGGCGCTGTGCGGCGCGGGGTTCGGGCTGTACCTGCCCCCCAATGCGCGGCTGATCATCGGCTCCGCCCCGCAGGAGCGCGCCGCGGTCGCGGGCGGGCTGGTCTCGACCGTGCGACTGTGCGGGCAGACCACCGGCGCGACCTTGGTGGCGGCGCTGCTGGCGTTCGGCATCGGATCGGGGCAGGTCCCGCCGCTGATCTCGGCCACGCTCGCGGTGATTGCGGGCGTGTGCAGCGTCGCCCGCCTCCGCCCGTCGATCCGCAACCCTTCGCTCACCGAGACCCGCAACGAAATCCCGACGCTGCGGCAGACGCGTTATTGACGCCGAAGGCTTCATCCCAGCGCAAGCTGGGATCTCAGGCCGCGAGCGATACCCCTCCGGCACACGACCCTAGCTTTCGCTGGGGTGACGTATTTTAGCGCTGGAGCGGGACGATCACTTCGTCGGGGTGCGCGACATTGAGCTCCTTGCGCACCAGCTCATCGACCATATCGGGGTTGGCGTGGCGCGGATCGAGCAAGGCGACGCGGTTGCGCAGCATCGTGCGGCGCTGATCGAGCGCGGCATAATCCTGTTCGCGCTTGACCAGCTGGCGCTTGTAATCGCCGAGCGCGAGCACGCCGTTCGGCCCAAGCACCGCATAAATCCCGAAAAACGCCATCACGGTCAGCGCCGCAGCCGGCAAGGCGGCGCGCTTCAGCATGACGGTTAAGGTTGACGGGCGACGCGACATATCGCGCTTTCTCGCGCGAAGCCCGCCGTCAATCAAGCGGTTTTCCACGATTCCAACGATTTCCATGTCGACGAATTGTCAGGAATCGCGGCGAGTCGCATTAACCGTCATGCCGGGCTCATCCCGGCATGACGGCAGTGGCGGATCAGACGCGCAAAATGTCGCGCCCCGCGTAATGCGCGACGCTGCCCAGCTCTTCCTCGATCCGGATCAGCTGGTTGTATTTCGCGAGCCGATCGGAACGCGCGAGGCTCCCCGTCTTGATCTGCCCGCAATTGGTGGCGACCGCGAGATCGGCGATCGTCGCATCCTCGGTTTCGCCCGAACGGTGGCTCATCACCGCGGTATAGCCGGCGCGCTCGGCGACGCGGATCGCCTCGAGCGTCTCGGTCAGCGTGCCGATCTGGTTGACCTTGACCAGCAGCGAATTGGCGAGGCCGCGCGCGATGCCGTCGCGCAGCCGCTTCGGGTTGGTGACGAACAGATCGTCGCCGACCAGCTGCACCTTGTGCCCGACCGCGTCGGTCAGCGCCTTCCAGCCCTCGAAATCGTCCTCGGCCATCCCGTCCTCGATCGACAGGATCGGATAACGCGCGACGAGATCGGCGAGATACTCGGCCATCGCGCCGGGCTCGAGCGTCTTGCCCTCGCCGGCGATGACATATTTGCCGTCCTTGAAGAATTCGGTCGCCGCGCAATCGAGCGCGAGCATCACGTCGTCGCCCGGTTTGTATCCGGCGCGCTCGATCGAGGCCATCACGAAGTCCAGCGCGTCGGTCGTGCTGGCGAGGTTCGGCGCGAAGCCGCCCTCGTCGCCCACCGCGGTCGCCAGACCCTTTTCGTGGAGGCCCTTCTTGAGCGTGTGGAAGATCTCGGCACCGCACCGCACCGCTTCGGCGATGCTCGACGCGCCGACCGGCATGATCATGAATTCCTGGAAATCGATCGGGTTATCGGCATGTTCGCCGCCGTTGATGATGTTCATCATCGGCACCGGCAACACATGCGCCGCCGCGCCGCCGACATAGCGATAGAGCGGCAGCCCGCGCGCGTCCGCCGCCGCCTTCGCCGCGGCGAGGCTGACGCCGAGGATCGCATTGGCGCCCAGCCGGCTCTTGTTCTCGGTCCCGTCGAGTTCGATCATTGCCTGATCGAGCTCCATCTGGTCCTCGGCATCGAGCCCGACGATCGTCTCGGCGATCTCGCCGTTGACGCTCTCCACCGCCTGATCGACGCCCTTGCCCAGCCAGCGGCTCTTGTCGCCGTCGCGCTTCTCGACCGCTTCGTGCGCGCCGGTCGAGGCGCCCGAGGGAACCGCGGCGCGGCCGAAGCTGCCGTCTTCCAGCAGCACGTCGACCTCGACCGTCGGGTTGCCCCGGCTGTCGAGGATTTGGCGGCCGTGGACGTCGATGATTGCTGTCACGAAACGATCCTTCTACGATGGGGAAAGTGGCGGTTCGCGCCGCCTCTAACCTTGCAGCCGCCGGGCTGCAAATCGCGATGGAACCCCGGCGCGGCGCGCGGGGTTATCATCACGGCCAGATGTAAGGATTTCACGATGTCAGACACCCCGCTCCAGCCGATCAACGAAGGCGCCGCCGAGGTCACTGATGCGGCGAAGGATGCCGCCGGGGATCGCTTCGCAGCCACCAAACAATCGCTGGCGGACAATACCGCCAAGTTCCGCGAGCAAGCCGGCGACAAGGCGCGCGGGCTGGCGGAGGAAGGCAAGACCCGCGCGACCGACGCGCTCGGCCAGCTTTCGCAGCTGCTCCACGATGCCGCGGGGCAGGTCGATGAGCGGCTTGGCGAGCAATATGGCCAATATGCCCGCACCGCGGCGGGCAAGGTGCAGGATTTCTCCACGTCGCTCGATTCGAAGAGCGTCGACGAACTGCTCGACAGCGCGCGCGAACTGGTGCGCAAAAGCCCCGGGGTCGCGATCGGCGCGGCGGCGGCGGTCGGCTTCGTCGTCGCCCGGCTGCTCACCGCCGGTCTGGACCAGCGCGATCGGGACTGACGCATGACGGAGGGGGAGCGTCCGACGGTCGACGCCAAGCTGGCCGAACTCGTCGGCCAATTGGCCGACGACGCACGAGAAGTGGCGAGCGCCGAGATCGGGCTGATCAAGGCGCGCGTCACGACCGGCGTCACCCGCGTGCGCGACGCCGCGATCCTGTTCGCGATCGCCGGGGTGCTCGCGCTGGCGGCGCTGATCGCCTTGCTCGTCGGGCTGATCGCGACGCTCTCGGTCTATGTCGGCCCGGCGCTGGCGACGGCGATCGTGTGCGGCACGGTGCTGGTGATCGCCGCGATCCTCGGCTTTCTCGGCAAGGGCAAGCTCGCCTCGCGGACGCCCAAGCCGTGACCGATATGACCGAGCTCGATCGCGCCGAGGCGCGCGCCGCGCTGGCGCGGCTCCACATGGCCAAGACGCTGACCGCGCTGCAGACGCGGCTCGATCCGCGCAATGTCGCGCGCGAGGCGGTGGACGGGCTGGCCGATACCGGCACCCGCGTGCTCGACGCGGGGATCGGCGCGGCGAAACGCCATCCGGGAAAGATCGCTGGCGGCGTCGCGCTGCTTGCCGCCTTCCTCGGGCGTCACCACATCGCCAAGCTGATCGGCAAGGCGCGATCAGCGAAATCATCCGGCAAGAACCCGCTGAAGGCGGAAAGGAAGAAGTTATGACCGACGCTCCCTCCGACACGCATCACGGCAAGCTGCGCGACGGCATCGACAATGCCCGCGACACCGCGCGCAGCGCGGCGCGGCGCACCGCGGAGACGATCGAGACCAACCCCGTCGGGGTGATCGTCGGCGGGCTGGCGCTGGGCGCGCTGGCGGCGGCCTGCCTGCCGCGCAGCAAGCGCGAGAAGGATCTGCTCGCCCCGGTCGGCAAGCGCGTCAGCGCCGCGGCGGCGGCGGCGTTCGCGGCGGCCAAGGAAGCGGGCAAGAGCGAGCTGGATTCGCTCGGGATCAACCGCGACGCGGCGAAGGACCAGGCCAAGTCGCTGTTCGACGGGCTGGTGAAGGCGGCCGGTTCGGCCAGCAATGCCGCGGTCAAGGCCGGCAAGGAGGAAGCCGGGTCGCAACGTTGAGCGCCAGTCACAAATGATCCGTTCGCCCTGAGCCTGTCGAAGGGCCGTCCTGTCGCCCGAGAGGTGGGACCGCCCTTCGACAGGCTCAGGGCGAACGGTGGTGGATGGAGAGGTTGAAACCCCTTCCCTTCACTGCCCGCCCGGCAGTAAAGGGCGTCGCATGAGCAAATTGCACCTTGTGATGGGTGGCCGCGTCAGCGATCCGCGCACCCTCGATTTCGCGGACCTGTCGTCGATCGAGATCGTCGGCGTCTTCCCCGATTACGCCACCGCCGAAAAGGCTTGGCGCGCCGCCGCGCAGCGCACGGTGGACGATGCCGAGATGAAATATGTCGTCGTCCACCTCCACCGCCTGCTCGAGCCCGATCTGCTCAAGCCGGGCACCGGCGCGTAACCTCCGTCACCCCTGCCTCGAGCCGGGGTCCGTCGGGAGGCAGGCGCAGGGACAAGAGGCTCCAGCCGCAAAGCTTGAGGCACAATGGACCCCGGCTCAAGGCCGGGGGGTGACGGGGTGATCCGAACGAGCCCGATCGCCCGGAACCCACCCCGTTCGCCCTGAGCTTGTCGAAGGGCCGCCCTTCTTCCTAGCGAAGAAGGGCAGGGTCTCGACAGGTTCAGCCCGAACGGAAGACGGGCAACCCGGCTCCAACGAAGCCGGGTTTCATGCACAATCTCAGATAAATTCGATCTTCGACACGACATAGTAACGGTCGCCCGCGGGCACCGACACCTCGACCTCGTCGTCGACGCTGCGCCCGATCAATGCGCGGCCGAGCGGGGAATTGTAGCTGATCCGCCCGGTCTTGGCGTCCGCCTCGGTCTGACCGACGATCTGATATTTCACCGGCTTCTCGTCTTCGTCGAGCAGGGTGACGGTCGCGCCGAACACCACCTTGTCGCCTGAAAGCTCGCGCGGATCGATGATCTGTGCGCGCGACAATTTGTCCTCGATATCGGCGATCGACGCCTCGATCTGGCCCTGACGCTCCTTCGCCGCATGATATTCGGCGTTTTCCGAAAGGTCGCCGTGCGCGCGCGCTTCCTCGATCGCGTCGACGATCAGCGGACGCTCGGCCTTCAGGCGTTTGAGATCGGCATTGAGCTTCTCATAGCCTTCCTGAAGCATCGGCATCTTTTCGACCGTCGCCATCACGCAATCCTTCGTCAAAGCCCCTTCCCCGAGCGACCCGGGTG
This sequence comes from Sphingomonas lycopersici, assembly GCF_026130605.1. Classification (GTDB taxonomy): domain Bacteria; phylum Pseudomonadota; class Alphaproteobacteria; order Sphingomonadales; family Sphingomonadaceae; genus Sphingomonas; species Sphingomonas lycopersici. Next base: position 462,709 of record NZ_JANFAU010000002.1, read on the forward strand.
GGCCGCTTCGCACTATCCTTCAATGTCGGGGATCAGTTGTGCGACTGCGAATAATAAGACTGGAGCGGCCTGACTTCAAGGTTGCGCGTGGCCGAGGTTGCAATCGCCTTCGCCGCTTCGAGGCTGGCGGGCGCCGTGGTGAAGTACGGAATCTTCTGCGCCAGCGCCGAAGCACGGATCGGCTGCGAGTCCTTGAGGCTCTGCCACCCCTCGGTGGTGTTGAAGATCAGGTCGATCCCGCCGTCCTTGATCCGGTCGACGATATGCGGCCGGCCCTGCGCCACCTTGTTGACCCGCTCGACCGGCAGCCCGGCCGCGGCGAGATGATCGGCGGTCCCGCCGGTCGCGACGATGCTGAACCCGGCATCGACCAGCAGCCGCACCGCGGGCTCGATATGCGCCTTGTCGCTATCCTTGACGCTGACGAACACCGCGCCCGACGTCGGCAGCAGCATCCCCGCGCCGAGCTGCGACTTGGCGAAAGCGGTGGTGAAATCCTCCGCAATCCCCATAACTTCGCCGGTGGATTTCATCTCCGGCGAGAGCACCGGATCGATCCCCGGGAAGCGATTGAACGGGAACACCGCCTCCTTCACCGCGAAATAATCGATCGCGCGATCGATCTTGGGCAGGTCGCGCAATTTCTCCCCCGCCATCACGCGGCTGGCGATCTTGGCGATCGGCGCACCGATCGCTTTTGCGACGAACGGCACCGTGCGCGAGGCGCGCGGGTTGACCTCGATCAGATAGACGTTGCCGTCCTTGACCGCGAACTGGATGTTCATCAGCCCCCGCACCGCGAGCCCGCGCGCCAGCGCCTCGGCCTGGCGCTCGATCTCGGCGATGATCTCGGGGGTCAGCGAATAAGGCGGGATCGAGCAGGCGCTGTCGCCCGAATGGACCCCCGCCTCCTCGATATGCTGGAGCACCCCGGCGACCACCACATCGTCGCCGTCCGAAATCGCATCGACATCGACCTCGATCGCGTCGCGCAGATATTGGTCGATCAGAACCGGTGCGTCGCCCGACACCTGCACCGCAGTCTGGATATAATCCTCGAGCTGCGCCGGGCCGTCGACGATCTCCATCGCGCGCCCGCCGAGCACGTAGCTCGGGCGCATCAGCACCGGATAGCCGACCCGCTCGGCGACGATCAGCGCTTCCTCGCGGCTGCGCGCGATGCCGTTGGCCGGCTGGAGCAATTTGAGCTTGCCGACCAATGCCGCGAAGCGCTCGCGATCCTCGGCGAGATCGATCGCGTCGGGCGAGGTGCCGAGAATTGGAATGCCGGCCTTTTCCAGCGCACGCGCGAGGTTGAGCGGGGTCTGCCCGCCGAACTGGACGATCACCCCGACCAGCTCGCCGTTCGATTGCTCGACGTTGAGGATTTCGAGCACGTCCTCGGCGGTCAGCGGCTCGAAATAGAGCCGGTCCGAGGTGTCGTAATCGGTCGACACCGTCTCCGGGTTGCAATTGACCATGATCGTCTCGAACCCGGCGTCGGCCAGCGCGAAACACGCATGGCAGCAGCAATAATCGAATTCGATCCCCTGCCCGATCCGGTTCGGTCCGCCGCCGAGGATGACGATCTTCTTCCGGTCGCTGGGCTGCGCCTCATTCTCCGGCTCGCCGAACGACGGGGCCTCATAGGTCGAATACATATAGGGCGTGCGCGCATCGAACTCCGCGGCGCAGGTGTCGATCCGCTTGAACACCGGGCGCACCCCGAGCCGATGGCGCAGCGCGCGCACCTCGTCCTCGGTGACCCCGCCGGTCATCGCCACCACCGCCTCGTGGACCAGCCCCGAGCCGCGCGCGATCCCGCGTTCCATCCCGCGCAGATTGGCCGATTGCAGCGCCAGCCACGCGAGCCGCTTGTCGGAGAAGCCCATCGCCTTCAACCGGCGCATCCCGGCCGCCTCGATCGGCAGGCCATGTTCCATCACCTCGCGCTCGGCGGCGATGATCTCGGCGATCCGCTCGAGGAACCACGGATCATATTTGGCGATCGCGTGCACCTCGGCGACGGTGAAGCCCTCCCGCAGCGCCTGCGCCGCGACGAGCAGCCGGTCGGGAGTCGCCACCGCCAACGCCGCCTCGATCTCGGCGCGCGGCGCGCCGACGAGATGGTCGACCTGGTTGAAGCCGGAGAGCCCCGTCTCCAGCCCGCGCAACGCCTTCTGCATCGATTCGTGGATGTTGCGCCCGATCGCCATCACCTCGCCGACCGATTTCATCGCGGTCGACAGGATCGGCTCGGCACCCTTGAACTTCTCGAACGCGAAGCGCGGGATCTTGGTGACGACATAATCGATCGTCGGCTCGAACGACGCCGGGGTCGCCCCGGTGATGTCATTCTCGATCTCGTCGAGCGTATAGCCCACCGCCAGCTTCGCCGCGACCTTGGCGATCGGGAAGCCGGTCGCCTTGGAGGCGAGCGCCGAGGAGCGGCTGACGCGCGGGTTCATCTCGATCACGACCAGCCGGCCGTCCTTCGGATTGACTGCGAACTGTACGTTCGAACCGCCTGTTTCCACGCCGATTTCACGCAGCACCGCGATCGACGCGTTGCGCATGATCTGATATTCCTTGTCGGTCAGCGTCAGCGCCGGCGCGACGGTGATCGAATCGCCGGTGTGGACCCCCATCGGGTCGACGTTCTCGATCGAGCAGATGATGATGGCATTGTCCGCCCGGTCGCGGACCACCTCCATCTCATATTCCTTCCAGCCGAGCAGCGATTCCTCGATCAGCACCTCGGTGGTCGGCGAGGCATCGAGGCCCTTGCGGACGATCTCGATGAATTCCTCGCGATTATAAGCGACCCCGCCGCCGGTGCCGCCGAGCGTGAAACTCGGGCGGATGATCGCGGGCAGCCCGACCTTTTCCAGCCCCTCCAGCGCTTCGGCCTCGCTATGCGCGATATGGCTGCGCGCGGATTCGAGCCCGATCTTGTCCATCGCGTCGCGGAACTTGAGCCGATCCTCGGCCTTGTCGATCGCCTCGGCATCGGCGCCGATCATCGTCACGCCGAACTTCTCCAGCGTGCCGTCGCGGAACAGCGCGAGCGCGGTGTTGAGCGCGGTCTGCCCGCCCATCGTCGGCAGCACCGCATCGGGGCGCTCCTTCTCGATGATCCGCGCGACCACCGCCGGGGTGATCGGCTCGACATAGGTGGCGTCGGCCAGTTCGGGATCGGTCATGATCGTCGCCGGGTTCGAATTGACCAGGACGATGCGATAGCCCTCTTCCTTGAGCGCCTTGATCGCCTGCGTGCCCGAATAATCGAACTCGCACGCCTGGCCGATGACGATCGGCCCCGCGCCGATGACGAGGATGGAGGAGATGTCGGTGCGTTTTGGCATTAGCTTATCTTCGATCCTGGTTCTTCGATCACACCGAGATAGCCTCGGCCATCCTTGTCTTTTCCGAACGTGCAGTGCGCGCCCAAGCTTAGCGTCGTCGCACCGTGCGCGCTTCGGATTTTCGCCCTTACGCGCTGCACATCTGCCACAGACACGCCGCAACGTTGGGCGATTTCATCGTCAGAAACGTTGGCAACACATGCTCCGAGAAGCATGAATGCCAACAGAAATCTCACCGCAGCATCCCGACGAACTTCTCGAACAGATACAGGCTGTCCTGCGGTCCGGGCGAGGCTTCGGGATGATATTGCACGCTGAACGCCGGGCGGTCGGTCAGTTCGATCCCGCAATTGGAGCCGTCGAACAGCGACACATGCGTCTCGCGCGCGTTGGCCGGCAGGCTGTCGCGATCGACCGCGAAGCCGTGGTTCATGCTGGTGATCTCGACCGCGCCGTCGCTCAGCCGCTTGACCGGGTGGTTGGCGCCGCGGTGACCCTGGAACATCTTGGTCGTCTTGCCGCCGACTGCGATGCCGATCAGCTGATGGCCGAGGCAGATGCCGAACATCGGCAGCTTGGTGTCGAGCAATTGCCGGATCACCGGCACGGCATATTCGCCGGTCGCGGCGGGATCGCCGGGGCCGTTCGACAGGAAGATGCCGTCGGGGCCGAGCGCCATGATCTCGTCATAGCTCGCGGTCGCCGGCACCACCGACACTTTCGCACCCGCCTCAACAAGGTTGCGGAAGATATTGTGTTTGCTGCCATAATCGACCGCGACGACATGCGGGCGATCGTCGTCACTCGTGTGAACTTCGTGAACTTTGCCCTGATAGCCGAAGCCGAGCCGCCAGATGCCGCCCTCACGATTGTCGCCCCAGCCGAAATGGGTTTCGGTGGTCACCGCCTTGGCTAGGTCCATCCCCTCCAGCCCCGGCCAGGTGCGCGCCATCTCCAGCAGCAGCGGGATATCGAACTTGCCCGCCGCCGAATGCGCGATCACCCCGTTGGGGGCGCCGCCGGTGCGGATGCGGCGAGTCAGCGCGCGGGTGTCGATCCCGGCGAGGCCGACGCGCGCGTGGCGCTTCATCCACGCATCGAGCTGCTCGACGTTGCGGAAGTTGGACGGCGCGGTGACGTCCTCGCGGACGATCATGCCGAGCGCGTGGGGCTCGTCCGCCTCGACATCGTCGGCATTGGTGCCGACGTTGCCGATATGCGGGAAAGTGAAGGTGATGATCTGACCGGCAAAGCTCGGGTCGGTCATGATCTCCTGATAGCCGGTCATCGCGGTGTGGAAGCAGACTTCCCCCACCACTTCGCCCTCGGCGCCGAAGCCTCGCCCCCAGGCAACCTCGCCGGACGCGAGGACAAGGACGCCGGTGGCTCCTTCGGGCACGGCAAAAGGCTTGGCGTCGGCCATGATCGGCGGGCACTCCGTTCGTTAAAATTCGCGATGTCGCTAAGCCCCGTCCGCTAGGGATTTGCCCCCCTCGCGTCAACCGTCCGCGGGCGCTATCTCGCTCACATGATTCGAGACGACATCAAGCAAGCCCAGATCGCCGCGATGAAGGCCGGCGACAAGGAAACCCGCAGCGCGGTCAGCCTGATCCAGGCCGCGATCAAGAATCGCGACATCGAGGCGCGCACCGGCCCCGCCCCTGCCGACGACGACGCTTTGGTGGTCGAGGTGCTGCAGAAAATGGTCAAGCAGCGCCGCGAATCGATCGACATGTATCGCAAGGGCGGCCGCGAGGAGCTGGCCAAGGCCGAGGAAAACGAAGTCGCGGTGATCGAGCGCTTCCTGCCACAGCAGATGAGCGAGGACGAGACCCGCGCGGCGATCGAGACGATCAAGGCCGAGCTCGGCGCGAGCGGCATGAAGGACATGGGCCGCGTGATGGCCGAGCTCAAGGCGCGCCACGCCAGCGTGCTCGACATGTCCAAGGCGAGCGGGCTGGTGAAGGCGGCGCTGAGCTGAATCACCCGCTCGTCATTCCCGCGCAGGCGGGAATGACGGGTAGAGAGCGGGCGACCGCGTTAAATTTCATTGCGGGCGGAGAGCTCCCGGCGCATAGGGTATAATGCGCGGGTGAGTCTCTCCCCCGCCTTTCTCGACGAGTTGCGTGCCCGCACCTCGCTGTCGACGCTGATCGGCAAGACGGTGAAGCTCACCAAGGCCGGGCGCGAGTACAAGGGCTGCTGCCCCTTCCACAACGAAAAGACGCCGAGCTTCTACGTCAACGACGAGAAGGGCTTCTATCATTGCTTCGGCTGCTCGGCGCACGGCGATGCGATTCGCTGGATGACCGATCAGCGCGGGCTGCCGTTCATCGATGCGGTGAAGGACCTCGCCGCCGCCGCCGGGCTCGACGTCCCCGCCCCCGACCCGCGCGCCGCGCAGCGTGCCGAGCGGCAGAAGGGGCTCCACGACGCGATGGCCGAGGCGCAGGCCTGGTTCGTCACCCAGCTTTCCGGCATCTCGGGCGGCGAGGCGCGTGCGCTGATCGAGCGGCGCGGGCTGACCACCGAGACGGCGCGCGACTTCGGTCTCGGCTTCGCCCCCGACGCGCGCGGCAAATTGCGCACCGCGCTCAAGGATTATGGCGACGCCGCGCTGATCGAGGCCGGGTTGCTGATCAGCGTCGAGAATAAGGAGCCCTATGATCGCTTCCGCGGCCGGCTGATGATCCCGATCCGCGATCCGCGCGGGCGGGTGATCGCGTTCGGCGGCCGCGTGATCGGTGACGGCGAACCGAAGTACCTCAACTCACCCGATACGCCGCTCTTCGACAAGGGGCGCACGCTCTACAACCTCGATCGCGCCGCGCCGGCCGCGCGCAAGGCGGGGCGCGTGTTCGTGGTCGAGGGCTATATGGACGTGATCGCGCTGGCGCAGGCCGGCGTGGCCGAAGCGGTCGCCCCGCTCGGCACCGCGCTGACCGAACATCAGCTTGAGCGCCTGTGGCGGATGGTCGACGTGCCGATCCTGTGCTTCGACGGCGACGCCGCCGGGCAGAAAGCCGCGATCCGCGCCGCGCATCGCGCACTGCCGATGCTCGCGCCGGGGTGCAGCCTCGCCTTCGTCACCCTCCCCGACGGGCAGGACCCCGACGATCTGGTCAAGGCGAAGGGCGCCGCTGCATTCGAGGCGTTGGTGCGCGATGCCGAGCCTTTGGTCGATCGGCTGTGGAAGCACGAATTCGCCGCCGAGCCGCTCAACACCCCCGAACAGCGCGCCGGGCTGCGCCGCCGCCTCACCGAACTGGCGCAGGCGATCGCCGACCCTTCGGTACGCAGCGAATATCAGAACGAATTCCGCCACCGTTTCGACACCGCCTTCGCGCGCGCGCCTGCCGCGCGAGGCAACTTCACGCCGCGCGCCGCGGGTCGTCCCGGTCAGCGCTGGGCGCCCCCGCCGCTGCCGATCACCGAGGATGCCAAGGCGGTCCGCGCCGCGGGCGGGATCGATCGCGTGCTCGCCAAGGCGGTGCTCGCCGGTCTGATCCGTCACCCGGCGGAGATCGCGCGGCATATGGAGGTGCTGGGTAGCCTGCGCTTCGTCGATGGCGCGCTCGGGCGATTGTTCGAGGCCGTGGTCGATGTCGCGCTGGAGGATCGCGCGCTTGATAGCGGGCGGCTCGTTACCATATTGGCGCGGTCGGGTTTCGAAACAGTGGCTTCAGACCTGCTGCGGGCCGATACGATGCCATATAGTTTCACGCAGCGGACAGGGGATGAAAACCAGGCGCGCGCCGACCTCGATGAGGCGATCGCGATCCTGGTGGCCGGCCCGGAGGTGAATGCGGCGCTCGCGGAGGCAACTGCCGCGATGCAGGCGCGTTTCACCGACGAGGCGTTCGAGCGACAGGTAGCATTGGTGAAGGAAAAGCAGGCGTTGGAGCTTCGGCTTGCAAATCTCGTGCAGTCGAACGAAGACGCCCGCGCTTTTGGTTCCGAGGACGATTGATGGTGAAAGTGAACGGTAGCGGTGGCGACGATGCGACGGATGTGGCCGATGCCCCGCTGATCGATTTGAACGATGCCAACGTCAAGAAGCTGATCGCCCGCGCCAAAAAGCGCGGCTACATCACCTATGACCAGCTCAACGAGGCGCTGCCGCAGGACCAGATGTCCTCCGACCAGCTCGAGGACATCATGTCCGCGCTCAACGAAATGGGCGTGAACATCGTCGAGAACGAAGAGCAGGGCGAGGACGGCGAGGAGCAGGAAGCCGACGACGAGATCGATTCGGTCGATTCCGATCAGGAAAACGCGCCCGTCATCGAGAAGAAAAAGGAAACGGTCGATCGCACCGACGACCCCGTGCGCATGTACCTGCGCGAGATGGGGGCGGTCGAGCTCTTGAGCCGCGAAGGCGAGATCGCCATCGCCAAGCGCATCGAGGCAGGTCGCGACACGATGATCCTGGGGCTGTGCGAAAGCCCGATCACCTTCAACGCGATCATCGACTGGTCGACCCAGCTCAACGAAGGCACGATGCAGTTGCGCGAGATCCTCGATCTCGACGCGATGCTCTCCAAGGGTCCGTCGGCCGAGCAGGTCGAGGGCGCCGAGGACGATACCTCGGGCGAGATCAGCGAATCGAGCGCCGGCCCCTCCTACAAGGAGGAGGAAGAGCCAGAGGAAGAAGCGTCGTCCGACGAGGATGACGAACTGACCGAGCGTCGCGCGCGCCGTCCGGCCGAGGAAGAGGACGAGGACAATACCTTGTCGCTCGCGCAGATGGAGGAGACGCTCAAGCCGCAGGCGCTGGAGAAGTTCGCCAATATCACCGCGATCTACAAGAAATTCTCCAAGATGCAGCTCCAGCGGCTGGAGGCGATGGGCGCCGGCGGCGAGCTCGCGGTGGTCGAGGAACGCAAGTATCAGAAGCTGCGTGAGGAGCTCACCGCCGAGGTGGAGAGCGTCCAGTTCCACAACGCCAAGATCGAATATCTCGTCGACCAGCTCTACAGCTTCAACCGGCGCCTCACCGCGCTCGGCGGGCAGATGCTGCGTCTGGCCGAGCGCCACAAGGTGAGCCGCAAGGACTTCCTCGATCGCTATATGGGCCACGAGCTGGACGACACCTTCCTCCAGTCGGTCAACGGGCTCGACAAGAAGTGGACCGCCTTCGCCACCAACGAGGCGGGCGCGGTCGAGCGCATCCGCACCGAAATCGCCGAGATCGCGCAGCAGACCGGGATGGCGCTCGGCGAGTTCCGCCGCATCGTCAACATGGTCCAGAAGGGCGAGCGCGAGGCGCGGATCGCCAAGAAGGAAATGGTCGAGGCCAATCTGCGCCTCGTCATCTCGATCGCCAAGAAATATACCAACCGCGGGCTGCAGTTCCTGGATCTCATCCAGGAGGGCAATATCGGCCTGATGAAGGCGGTCGATAAGTTCGAATATCGCCGCGGTTACAAATTCTCGACCTATGCCACCTGGTGGATCCGCCAGGCGATCACCCGCTCGATCGCCGATCAGGCGCGGACGATCCGTATCCCGGTGCATATGATCGAGACGATCAACAAGCTGGTCCGCACCAGCCGCCAGTTCCTCCACGAGCAGGGCCGCGAGCCGACCCCGGAGGAAATGGCCGAGCGTCTGTCGATGCCGCTCGAAAAGGTGCGCAAGGTGATGAAGATCGCCAAGGAGCCGATCTCCCTCGAAACGCCGATCGGCGACGAGGAGGATTCGCACCTCGGCGATTTCATCGAGGACAAGAATGCGGTGATCCCGGTCGACGCGGCGATCCAGGCCAATCTCAAGGAGACGGTCACCCGCGTTCTCGCCAGCCTCACCCCGCGTGAGGAGCGTGTGCTGCGCATGCGCTTCGGGATCGGGATGAACACCGATCACACGCTGGAAGAGGTCGGCCAGCAGTTCAGCGTGACGCGCGAGCGTATCCGCCAGATCGAGGCCAAGGCGCTGCGCAAGCTCAAGCACCCGAGCCGCAGCCGCAAGATGCGGTCGTTCCTCGATCAATAACGCGGCGCTGACACCGTGAAACAGAGCAAGGGCGGTCCGAAAGGGCCGCCCTTCGCTTTTGCCGAGACGGGAATCCCCCGGCGGCACGGGGGTGCGATGCCGCCGGGGGCCGCACAAAGCCCGGAGCGGGGCCGTGCGGCTTGCACCGGATGCGGTGAATCGGGACCGAACCTTCACCGTCATCCTGCCGATCGGCTTTGAAGGAGGGGAGCCGCCGTCGACAGGCTCGTTCTACCCGCCGGACGATTGCTGCCCGGTCGACGGATCACGCGCCCTATTCCGCGCGAAATGCGTATCCCGGTGTCCCGCACCTGGTCTGGACTCCCGCAGTCGTGGAGCACATTCAGATGAGATCGCCTTGCCCGATTTTACCTCCACATCGGGGGCGAACCGCGCAATTTGCCGGGCAACCCGGCCCGATCTGACGCCAATCCATTGCCGCTCCCGGCGCGCCGCGCGCAGAATCGCGACATGCCGATTCCCGATCAGCTCCGGCAGCGCGGCGATCAGCGCGTCACCGCTTCGCAGCTCGTGCGGAATTTCGGCCTGTGGCAGGAACGGGCGGCACGCGGCCCGGTCTATGTTCTCCACCGCGGACGCCCGCGGCTGGTGCTCACCTCGATCGACCTGATGGATGCGTTGTGCGCGCCGCATGTGGCGCCTCGGGCGGATGATTCTGCGCTCGCCACCTTGCTCGACGCCGACGGATCGATCGCACTGATCCTTGATCGCGAGGGCGATATCCTGTTGGCGAGCGCAGCCGCGCGTGCGCGTTTCGGGGAGACGCTGCGGCGCGGCGCACACCCGGGGGCCTTGGATAGAACCGGCGGCGAGCTGCTCGACGCCGCGGCGGCGCGCGTCATCGCGAGCGGCATCGCCGAAACGATCGAGATCATGCCTGACGCCTTTCCCTCGCGCCGCCTGCGCTGCCGGCTCTCCCCCTTTCCCGACGGTTGCCTGTTGCGCGCCACCGACATGACCGCCGAACAGGCGCTGGCGGCGGCGCAGGCACGCGCGCGCGCCGTTCATGCCGCCGGCGAATCGGCCGGGGCGATCGCGGTGCGGCTGAGCCTGCGCGGCTATGTCGTCGCGCCCGGCGCCGCGCTCGCTGCGCTAACCGGGGTGTCCCGGGAGGCCCTGGCGACCGCGCGGTTCGCCTCGCTGCTGGCGGTGACGAGCCGGGTGGCGGTCGGCGAGGCGATCGAAGCCGTCGCCGGTGACGGCATCGCGCGCCGGGTCGACGCCGAATGCCTGGTCGACGGCGCCACCGCCGTTTCCGTCACGCTCGGGCTTGCCGCGGCGGCGATCGACGGCCGGATCGAGGAACTGGTCGCCACCATCGTTCGTCGCATCGCATAAACCCCCTCTTTACGTCGTTGGGTTAGGCAAATGGCTTGCGCAGGGCCCGACTCGACACGGCAGGTACCGTTCGGGCGTGGCCCAACCAACGCGCGCGTGTATTGTGCGCTGGACGAGGGACGATCGTGGCAAGTGTAACTGACCCCGCAACCATTTCGCTCGGCGAATCCGTGGCGACGCTCGTCGACGCCGACGGCACCGGCAACACCGGCTGGCCGACCGCGCTCGCTTATCCGGGGGCGCCGCTGCGTGATCTCGCCGATGCGGTGCATAATATCTGTGCGCTGCACGGCATGGCGCCGAGCATCGTCGAACAGGCGAGCGAAGCGCCTGGCCCCGACGAACTGCGCGCGTGGTTGCGGACGACGGCCATTGCTTTCGACGAGGAACGGACTCTGCTCGCCGCGCTGGTCGCCGCGGTCGGCCCGCTTCCCTCGACCCCGGGTCAGGCGCAATCGGAGGCGACGGTGCTGGCGCAACGTCATGCGCTGGCGATGCTTGCGGTGTCGGATCGCGTCGGATGCGCGGCAGGCGCGGCGGCGGCCTTCCTGCTCGACTGGAGCGCGATCCGCCGCATCCTCGCGCTGGCCGGCGATCGCGTCGGAACCCGCCTCCCGCCGAGCCCGCTGCCGCGCGCGAGCGCGGTGATCGCGGCGCTCTCGGCATTGGGCGACGCCAGCGGCACCCAGCGAGCGGTCACTTTCGGCGCGCAACAATTGCTCGCGCAGCATCGCGGGCTGTGGGAATTGCTCGATGCCCGTGCCTCGGCGCGGCGTGGGAATTAACGCCCCCTCCGAAGAACGGGATCACCTATCTTCCGTTCAGGGCGAACGGTTCATATCTGGCGCGGCATTCCCTTCCCGTCACCCCGGCCTTGAGCCGGGGTCCATCGGGAGGCAGGCGCGAAGCAAGAGGTTCTGGCCGAAACGCCCGAGGCACAATGGATCCCGGCTCAAGGCGGGATGACGGGCGGGCTCACTCCGCGATCAGCGGCCGCTCGCTCTCGTCCTCGGCATGCCCCGCGAGCAACTCGACCGGGGAGATCGTCTCGATCTCGCGCGCGCCGGGCTCGATATTGAGGTCGCGCAGCTTGCGCGCGCTCACCAGCGCGCGCGATTCGAAGCTCGCGACGAAGCCGTTGTAATTCTTCACCGCTGTGTTGAGCCCGCTCCCGACGACGCGCAGATCGCCGACCGCCTTGGCGAGCCGGTCGTACAATTCCTTGCCCAGCGCACCGATCTGCCGCGCCTCGGTCGCCAGCCGCTCCTGCCGCCACACCGCCGAGACGGTGCGCGCGATCGCGATCAGATTGGTCGGGGTCGCCAGCAGCACGCGCTTGTCGAACGCCGCATCCCATAGGGTCGGATCGTGTTCGAGCGCGGCGGAGAGGAAATGCTCGCCCGGCACGAACATGATGACGTAATCCGGCGCATCGGGGAACTGGCTCCAATAAGCTTTCGCGCCCAAGGTGTTGACGTGCGCGCGCATCGCATTGGCATGCGCGGTCAGCCCGATCTGGCGCTCCTGCTCGTCGACCGCGGCGAATGCGTCCTGATAGGCGTTGAGCGACACTTTGGCATCGATCACCAAAGATTTGCCGCCCGGCACGCGCACCACCGCATCGGGGCGCAGCCGCTCGCCGTCGTCGCCGGTGACGCTCACCTCAAGCGCAAAATCGGTATGTTCGGCGAGTCCGCAGGTCTCGAGCACGTTGCGCAATTGCTGCTCGCCCCAGCGTCCGCGCGCCTTGGGCGCGGCGCGCAGCGCGTTGACCAGCTTCTGCGCCTCCGCGCGCACCGATTCCTGCCCGACGCGCATCGCCTCGATCTGGCCGTAGAGGGTGCCGAACGCGTCGCGCCGCTCGGCCTCGACCTTGGCCACGCCTTCCTCGTAGCGCTGCAACCGCTCGGTGACCGGCTGGAGCAAGGCGCGCAGCCCCTGCCCCGCGCTTTCCTCCGACTGGCGGAAGCGTTCGTCGGCGCGTTCGAGGAACGCCTTCTGCGCCTCGCCGAGCAGATTGCCCGCGACCTCACGGAAACGGCCGGCCAGATCATCCTTCGCCGCCTTGAACTCGGCGAGCCGCGTCTCGAACGCCGCCGCCTCGGTCTCGCGCCGGGTAACTTCGGTACGCGCCTCGTCGCGCTCGCGGCGCATCGTCTCCAGTTCCGCGCGCAGTCCCTCGGCCGCCTTGGCACGTTCGCTCGCGGCGGCGAGATCGACGATTGCGCGCTTGAATTCCTCGGTGCGCTGGTCGCGCTCTGCCTGCAGCGCCGCAACCTCGCGGCGCGCGACGAACCAGCCGATCGCCAGACCGACGACGAGCGCGACAAGCGCGATGGCAGCGACTTCAATCATCGCCGGAACATAATCGGAACACGACTTAACTGTCTAGGTCGGATCGACATTCGCTCTAAAGCGTCATGCCGGGCTTGATCCGGCATCCAGAGCAACGGGCGATGAGGTTCTTGGCTCTGGATGCCGGGTCCAGCCCGGTATGACGAACTACCTAGACGGGCGTCTCGATCGAGGCGGGCGGCGTGCTGAACCAGCGCGGGCCTTCCGGGGTCATATGGAAGCAATCCTCCAGCCGCACCCCGAATTTGCCGGGCAGATAGAGCCCCGGCTCGTTCGAGAAGCACATGCCCGCGGCGAGCGGGGTCGTCTCGCCGTGGACCAGATTGACCGGCTCATGCCCATCGAGCCCGATGCCGTGCCCGGTGCGATGCGACAGGCCGGGGAGCTTATACCCCGGGCCATAGCCATATTTCTCGTAAAGCGCGCGCACCGCGTCGTCGACCGACCCCGCCGGCGCGCCGATCCGCGCCGCGGCGAGCGCAATGCGCTGCCCTTGCGCGACCTGATCCCACACCTTGCGCTGCGCCGCGCTCGCGCTGCCGTGAACCCAGGTACGCGACACGTCGGACTGATAGCCCTGCACCGTGCAGCCGCAATCCATCAGCACCACTTCGCCTTCGGCGACGCGATGCACCTCGCGGCTGCCGTGCGGATAGGCCGAGGCTTCGCCGACCAGCGCCATCGAGAATTCGACATCGCCGCCCAGCCGGCGCGTCGCCGCAGTCATCAGCGCGCCGATCTCGCCGCCGGTCATGCCCTTTTCGACCCGCGGGTGGACCCAGCGGTACGCGGCGATCGTCACGTCGGTCGCGGCCTGCATCAGCGCGATCTCCGCCGGGGTCTTGATCATCCGGCAGCCGCGCACGATCGGATTGGCGGAGACGAGCTTCACCCCAGGCAACGCCCGGGCCAACCCGTCGAAGGCGAAGAAACGCGCGGTTTCCTCTATGCCGACCGGCCGGCCAGCGAGCTTGCGATCCTTGAGGAACCCGGCGACCACCGCGAGCGGGTTCTGATCCTCCTGCCACACCCGCACCTCGGCCGGGACGGCGAGCGTCTCGCGCACCGACGGTTCCTCGAAGAACGGGGCGACGATGCACGGCTCGCCCTCCGCCGGGATGATCGCCGCGGTCAGCCGCTCGCTGCGATGCCACATCACCCCGGTGAAATAGATCATGCTCGATCCGGGCTCGATCAGCACCGCGCCGATGCCGTGGCGTTGCATCAGCGCTTGTGCGCGGGCGAGCCGCGCCGCGCGCTCCGCGGCGTCGACCGGCTTCACCGCGCGGGTCATGTCGCCCAGCCCGGCCAGATCCGGCTCGGCGGCGCGGAGCACCCCCGCAAAGCTCGCGAGCGGCAGCAAAGCAGCGGCCCCGAGCAGGCCACGGCGCGTCGGCAGAAAACGATGGATCGTCATGACGAAGCGATACGGCGCTTGACCGCGCGGCAGCAATCCCCTTTGCCTCCGCGGCACATATCGGGAGGGCATATGGGCAAGAGGCTGACCACCTATATCTTCATCGCGTTGTTGCTGGGCCTGGTGGTCGGGCTGGCGCTCAATATGGCGATCGGCGACGGCTCGGCGCCGGCGCAGGCCCGGCTCGAGGAGATCGCGGGCTATTTCTCGATCGTCACCGCGATCTTCCTGCGGCTGATCAAGATGATCATCGCCCCGCTGGTTTTCTCCACGCTCGTCGCGGGGATCGCGCAGATGGGGGATACCAAGGCGCTGGGCCGGATCGGTATCCGCAGCCTCGGGTGGTTCATCGGCGCCAGCCTGTTGTCGCTCGGGCTCGGGCTCCTGCTGGTCAATCTGTTCCAGCCGGGGGTCGGGGTGCATCTGACGCTCCCGGCGGCGAGCGCGGCGACGGGGGTCGAAACCGGCGCGTTCAACCTCAAGGATTTCATCTCGCATATCTTCCCGACCTCGATGGTCGACGCGATGGCGAAGAATGAGATCCTGCAGATCGTGATCCTCTCGATCTTCGTCGGGGTGGCGATCACCGCGGTCGGGGAAAAGGCCGAGCCCCTGGTCCGCGCGATCGACGCGCTGGTGCATGTGATGCTCCAGATCACCGATTATGTGATGCGCTTCGCCCCCTTCGCGGTGTTCGCCGCGGTCGCCGGGACGCTCACCGAGCGCGGGCCGAAGGTGATCGGCCAGCTCGCCTATTTCATGGGCAGCTTCTATCTCTCGCTGTTGATCCTCTGGGCGATCCTGCTCGGGATCGGCGCCTTGTTCATCGGGCGGCGGATCGTCGACCTGACGCGGCAGGTGCGCGAGCCGTTGCTGGTCGCTTTCTCCACCGCTTCATCCGAGGCCGCCTATCCGCGGATGCTCGAGGCGCTCGAGCGGTTCGGCGTCCCGCCGCGCGTCGCGAGCTTCGTGCTGCCGCTCGGCTATTCGTTCAACCTCGACGGCTCGATGATCTATATGGGGTTCGCCTCTCTGTTCATCGCGCAGGCCTATGGCATCCATCTGCCGATCGAAACGCAGATCACGATGCTGCTGGTGCTGATGGTCACCTCGAAGGGGATCGCCGGGGTGCCGCGTGCGAGCCTCGTCGTGATCGCGGCGACCTTGCCGATGTTCCATATCCCCGAGGCGGGGCTGTTGCTGATCCTCGCGGTCGACCACTTCCTCGACATGGGGCGGACGGCGACCAATGTGATCGGCAATGCGGTGGCCAGCGCGGTGGTCGCGAAATGGGAGGGCGACCTGCCCCCCGCCGGCTCACCCGGACCGCAATAACGCCACCCCCGCATCGCGCTCGAACAGATAGAGCGCGGTGCGGGCGGTCTGCCCGCGGTCGGCGTCGAGCCCGCCGTCGCGGTCGATCAGCAGCCGCGCATCGTCGGTCGCGGGCGGGAGCAAGGCGCCGAGCTGCTCGGGCGCGACAAGCCGGAACCCCGCCTCCCCCGACTGGCGCGTGCCGAGCAATTCGCCCCCGCCGCGCAGCCTCAGATCCTCTTCGGCGATGCGGAAACCGTCATTGGTCTCGCGCATCAGCGCGAGCCGCGCGCGCGAGGTTTCGGACAAGGCATTGCCGCGCAGCAACAGGCACATCGAATGCCCCCCGCCGCGCCCGACCCGCCCGCGCAACTGGTGGAGCTGCGCCAGCCCGAAGCGATCGGCATGTTCGATCACGATCAACGTGGCATTGGGCACGTCGACCCCCACCTCGATCACCGTCGTCGCGACCAGCACGCCGTGGCGGCCCGCGGCGAAGGCGGCCATCACCGCGTCCTTTTCGGGGCCGCGCATCTTGCCGTGGACCAGCCCGACGCGATCGCCGAAATGCGCGGCGAGCGCCGCGGCGCGCGCCTCGGCGGCGGCGAGATCGACCTTCTCGCTCTCCTCGACCAACGGACAAACCCAATAGGCCTGCTTCCCCTCGGCAAGATGCCGGCCGAGCGCGGCGACCACTTCGTCGACCCGCTCCTCGCTGATCACCCGCGTTTCGACCGGCTCGCGGCCGGGGGGCATTTCGTCGAGCCGGCTCTGATCCATCTCGCCATATTGCGCGAGCGTCAGCGTGCGCGGGATCGGGGTCGCGGTCATCGCCAGCAGATGCGGGGTGACGCGGCCCTTCGCCGACAAGGCCATCCGCTCGGCGACCCCGAAGCGGTGCTGCTCGTCGACCACCACCAGCGCGAGATCGCGATACCCCACCGCTTCCTGGAAGATCGCATGCGTGCCGACGAGGATATCGATCGAGCCGTCCGCCAGCCCCATCAAGGTCGCCTCGCGCGCGCGCCCTTTGTCGCGCCCAGTGAGCACGGCAATCTCCACCGGCAACCCGGCGAGCGTGCGACGCAACGTCTCATAATGCTGCCGCGCGAGGATTTCGGTCGGCGCGAGCATCGCCCCCTGCGCGCCCGCCTCGACCGCGATCAGCAAGGCCAGCGCGGCGACCAATGTCTTGCCCGAGCCGACGTCGCCCTGCAGCAAGCGCAGCATCGGCGCCTCCTGCACCAGATCGCCCTCGATTTCGGCGGCGGTCCGCGCCTGTGCCCCCGTCAGCGCATAAGGCAGCTTGAGCTGGTCGCGCAGCCGCCCGTCGCCTTTCAACGCGCGCCCGCGCCGCCGCCGCGTATCGGCGCGCACCAGCATCAGCGCGAGCTGGTTGGCGAACACCTCGTCATAGCCAAGCCGGGTCCGCGCCGCCTGATCGGCCGGATCGGTGTGGATGCGGGTGATTGCCTCCTTCCAGCCGGGCCATTGGCGCTTGGCCTTCAGCCCCGCGTCGATCCACTCGGGGAGATCGGGCGCCCGCGCCAGCGCCTGCTCGACCAGCCCGGCGAGCCGGCGCGAGGTGATCCCTTCGGACAAAGGATAGATCGGCTCGCGCTCGCGGAATCCCTCGTCGCCCTCGATATCGGGGTGGATGATCTGAAGCTCCTGGCCATAGGTTTCGAGCTTGCCCGAAATCCGCACCGAGGTGCCGAGCGGATAGAGCTTCTTCACCCAACCGGAGGAGCCGCCGAAATAGACCAGGCTGACGATATTCCCCGCCGCATCGGCCGCCTGCACCCGCGTCGGCGCGCGCGCCGAGCCGGTGCTGCGGATATCGCGCGGGGTGAGCGTGATCGCGATCGTCCGCCCCGCGTCGCTCGCATCGAGCCTAGTGCGCGGCAGGCGATCGATCCACCCGGTCGGCAAATGGAATAGCAGATCGACGACGCGCGCGATCCCCAGCCGCTCGAGCGGCTTGGCGAGCGCCGGCCCCACGCCCTTCAACGCGGTCACCTCGGCGAACAACGGATTGAGGATATCGGGTCGCATGGTTATCTGTGCACAGCCCTAACCGTTCGGGTCGAGCTTGCGAAGCCCACGGAAGGAACGACTTTTCCAGAAAGCCGACGGCATTTCGATGCTGCCGGCCATTTTGTCATTGGAGTCCGGATGGACCACGAAATCCGCCTCAAACGCCTGAGGTTCCGCGCCTGGCATCGCGGCACGCGCGAAGCCGATCTGATGATCGGCGGTTTTTTCGACGCGCATCACGCCGGCTGGAGCGCGGCAGAACTCGACTGGTTCGAAACTCTGCTCGAGGAACAGGATGTCGACATCATGGGTTGGGCGATCGGCTCAATCCCCTGCCCGCCGCAATGGGATGGCGCGATGATGCACGCGATGCGCGCGCTGAATTACGTGCAGGTGCCGAAGTGACGTTCCTCCCCTCCCTGGAAGGGAGGGGTCGGGGGTGGGTTGGCCCGCGAGGATGCGGACCGGTGCCCCCCACACCAACCCACCCCTAACCCCTCCCTTCCAGGGAGGGGAACAAGTTGGCCCTCCCGCGCGAGGGCAGGAAATAGATGCCCGAACTCAAGCAGATCCTCACCGCCACCTCCCCGCTGACGCTTGCGGGCGTCCCTGCGGGTTTCCTGCCGTCGCTGCTCGCCGATCTCGCGCGCGCGGCGCCGCGGCGGGCGGTGTTCATCGCGCCCGACGAGGCGGCGATGCGCGCGATCGCCGCCACCGCGCCGTTCTTCGCGCCCGAGCTGGAGGTGGTGGAATTCCCGGCGTGGGATTGCCTGCCCTACGACCGCGCCTCCCCCACCCTGCGCGTGATGGCCGAGCGGATCGGCGCGCTCCACCGGCTGCAGCGGAAACCGCGCGGCGCGCAGCTCGTCCTCACCACCGCCAATGCCGCGACCCAGCGCACGCTCACCCCGTTCCGCATCCGCCAGCTCGTCGCCAATCTCAAGCCGGGCGAGCGGATCAGCCGCGAACGGCTTGCCGCGCTGCTGCAGGCCAATGGCTATGTCCGCACCGACACGGTGCATGACGCGGGCGAATATGCGATTCGCGGCGGGATCGTCGATCTGTTCCCGAGCGGCGAGGAACAGGCGTTGCGGCTCGATTTCTTCGGCGACGAGATCGAGAGCGTCCGCACCTTCGACCCCGCCGACCAGCGTACCACCGGGCGGATCGACGGCTTCACCCTGCTCCCCGCGTCCGAAGCCCTGCTCGACGAGGAAAGCATCAAGCGCTTCCGCACCCGCTATCGCGAGACCTTCGGCGCGACCGCGACCGGCGATCCGCTTTATCAGGCGGTGAGCGACGGGCGACGGCTCGCCGGGATGGAACATTGGCTGCCCTTGTTCGAGGAGAAGCTGGCGAGCATCTTCGATCATCTCGGCGAGGATGCGCTGGTGATCCGCGACAGCGGGGTCACCGCCGCCGCCGAGGCGCGACTGGAGGCGATCGCCGATTATTACGAGAACCGCAAACGCGCCGAGGCCGCCCAGCCCGGCAGTTATCGCGCGCTGACCGCCAAGACGCTCTATCTCGACGATGCCGAATGGCGCGCGGGGCTCGACGCGGCGACCGCGCATCTCACCACCTCCTTTCACGAGCCCGAATCCGCCAGCGTGGTCGATTTCGGGGTCGATGGCGCACGCGATTTCGCCCCGGAGCGCGCCGCCGGCACCAACGTCTATGAGGCGGTGGTCGCGCACCTTGCCAAGCTGCGCAAGGACGGCCGGACCCCGGTGCTGGCAAGCTATTCGGTCGGCGCGCGCGACCGGCTCGGCAATCTGCTCAAGGATCACGGGCTGAACGGCGCCAAGCCGGTCGAGACGTGGCAGGAGGCTTTGGGGGTCGGCGAAACGCAGGTCGCGCTGATCGTCCTGCCGCTCGATCACGGCTTCACCGCGCCGCGCGTCGGGTTGCTCACCGAGCAGGACATGCTCGGCGACCGCCTCGTCCGTCGCCAGAAGCGCCGCAAATCAGCCGATGCCTTTCTCGCCGAGCTGGCGACGCTCTCGCCCGGCGATCTCGTCGTCCACGTCGATCACGGCATCGGCCGCTATGAGGGGCTGACCTCGATCCCGGTCGGCAACGCGCCGCACGATTGCGTCGCGCTGACCTATGCCGGCGGCGACAAGCTCTACGTTCCGGTCGAAAATCTCGAAGTCCTGTCGCGCTACGGGTCGAGCGAGGAAGGCGCTGCGCTCGACAAGCTCGGCGGCGAGGCGTGGCAGCGCCGCAAGGCGCGGATGAAGGAGCGCATCCGCGAGATCGCCGGCGAGCTGATCGCGGTCGCCGCCGAACGCGCGCTGCGCACCGGCGAGGTGGCCGAACCCGACAGCAACGGCTTCCCGACCTTCGTCGATCGCTTCCCTTATGAGGAAACCGACGATCAGGATCGCGCGATCGAGGATGTGCTGGCCGATCTTTCCGCCGGCAAGCCGATGGATCGGCTGATCGTCGGCGATGTCGGCTTCGGCAAGACCGAGGTGGCGCTGCGCGCGGCGTTCGTCGCGGCGATGGCCGGGATGCAGGTCGCGGTCGTGTGCCCCACCACATTGCTCGCGCGCCAGCATTACCAGAATTTCGTCGCGCGCTTCGAGGGCTTCCCGATCAATATCGGGCGCCTCTCCCGCCTCGTCTCGGCCAATGAGGCGAAAGCGACCCGCGAGCGGCTCGCCTCGGGCGATCTCGATGTCATCATCGGCACGCATGCGGTGCTGGCGAAGGGGGTCGAGTTCAAGCGGCTCGGGCTCGTCATCGTCGACGAGGAACAGCGTTTCGGCGTCACCCACAAGGAGCGGTTGAAGGCGCTCAAGAGCGACGTCCACGTCCTCACCCTCACCGCAACCCCGATCCCGCGCACCTTGCAGATGGCGATGTCGGGCCTGCGCGAATTGTCGGTGATCCAGACCCCGCCGGTCGACCGCCTCGCAGTGCGCACCTATGTCATGCCGTGGGATCCGGTGGTGCTGCGCGAGGCGTTGCTGCGCGAACATTATCGCGGCGGGCAGAGCTTCCTCGTCACCCCGCGCATCGCCGATCTCCCCGATATCGAGGAGTATCTGCGCAACGAGGTGCCCGAGATCCGCTATGTCATCGCGCACGGCCAGATGGCGGCGGGCGAGGTCGAGGAGCGCATGTCAGCGTTCTACGACAAGAAGTTCGAGGTGCTTGTCTCCACCTCGATCATCGAGAGCGGGATCGACATCCCTTCCGCCAATACGATGATCGTCAACCGCGCCGATCGCTTCGGGCTGGCGCAGCTCTATCAGCTGCGCGGCCGCGTCGGGCGCTCCAAGACGCGCGCCTATGCGTATCTCGTCACCCCGCCCGAACGGCAGATGACCGATGCGGCGGAAAAGCGTCTCAAGGTGCTGTCCGATCTCGATTCGCTCGGCGCCGGTTTCCAGCTCGCCAGCCACGATCTCGATATCCGCGGCGCGGGCAATCTGCTCGGCGACGAACAATCGGGGCATATCAAGGAAGTCGGCTACGAACTTTACCAGTCGATGCTGGAGGAGGCGATCCTCGACGCCAAGGCGGGCGGGCTCGCCGAACGCAAGCGCGATTTCTCGCCGCAGATCACCGTCGACGCGCCGATCCTGATCCCCGAGGATTATGTCCCCGATCTCGATCTGCGCATGGGGCTCTATCGCCGGCTCAACGAGCTCGACGACAAACAGGCGCTGGAGGCGTTCGCCGCCGAGATGATCGACCGTTTCGGCACGCTTCCCGACGCAACCGAAAATCTCATCCGCGTGATCGAGATCAAGATGAACGCCAAAAAGGCGTGCGTCGCGAAGATGGATATCGGGCCGAAGGGCGCGCTCGTCACCTTCCACGACGATCGTCCGCCCAATGTCGAGGGGCTGCTCGCTTATGTTCAGCGGCTGGGGGCGATCGCCAAGCTCAGGCCGGATTCGAAATTCGCGCTGACGCGTTCATGGCCTGACGCCGATGCGCGGCTCAACGGTGCGCTGCAATTGTCGAAAGGGCTGGCGAAGGCCGCGGGTTGAGCATCCAGCCCGCGACCAGCGCGGCGAGCCCCGCGCTGTCGAGCGCGCCGGCGCAGAGATAGCCCTGGTAGAGATCGCATCCCTCGCCCGCGAGCAGATCGCGCTCCATCGCGGTTTCCACTCCCTCGGCGATCGTCGCGAGCCCCAGCGCATGCGCCATCGCGATCACCCCGCGGACGATCACCCGGTCGCGCGCCGATCCGGCGATATCGCGCGTCAGGCTGCGGTCGATCTTGAGGTAATCGAGCGGCAGCGCCTTGAGATAGGCGAGGCTCGAATAACCGGTGCCGAAATCGTCGATCGCGACGCGCACCTCCTGCTCGCGCAACGCCCCCAGCGCGGCGGCGGCCACGTCGAGGTCGCCGATCAGCCCCGTCTCGGTGATCTCGGCGGTGACGCGCGCGCGCGCGATGCCGCTTTCCGCGACATGATCGAGGAAGCGCGCAACGAAATCGGGCCGCGCGACATCGGCCGCGGTGACGTTGACCGAGATGCGCAGTTCCGCGAGCGTCGCCGGCCAGTCAGACGCGGCGCCCAGCGCGCGCATCAGGATATGTTCCGACAGCGCCGCCCCGAGATCGGCGCGGTCAGCGGCGGCGAACAACGTCTCCGCCCCCAGGATACCGAGCATCGGATGATCCCAGCGCGCCAGCGCCTCGACCCCGGTGATCGCCCCCGAGGCCAGCGTCACCTGCGGCTGGAACAGGATCGCAATCTCCTGGCGCTCGATCGCGCGATGCAGATCGGCCGCGAGCCGGGCGAGCGGTGCGGCATGCGAGCGGGCCGCCTGGCGCACCGCGCCGCCGTCGCGTGCCGGCTCCAGCGCCTCGCGCGCGCGGGTCGGCAGATCGTCGACCTGGCCGCCGTTCGCCGCGCGTGCGACCCCGATCCGCGCGCCGAGATTGACCATCGCGTCGCCGGTATCGAACGGCCGCGCCAGCGCGGTCTCGATCGCCGCCACCACCGTCGCCAGCGCCGCCTCGTCCGCCGCAAGCGCGATCTCGAACAACGCGCCGTCGCCGCGCGCGATCTGGCGATCCCTCGGCGCGACCGGCGACAATGCCTCGACGATCCGCGCGAACGCCGCCGCGAGCAACGCATCGCCGGTCGAGCGCCCGAATGCCGCATTGACGATATCGAACCGCGTCAGGCGGATCGCGATCATCGCCAGCGCGGTGCCGTCCGCCGCGCGCGCGGCGAGGAAACGCGCCACCTCGCCCGGCGCCGCCTCGTCGATCCGTCGCGCGCGCGCCTGACGCCGCACGCGCCGCGCGTGACGCCCGGCGAAGCGCAGCGAGCGCAGCAACGCCGCGGGCTCGTCGCCCACCACCGCATGCGTCGCACCCGCATCATAGGCCGTGTCACGCGCGGCATCGTTCGTGACGATCGCGAGCAGCCCCGATTGTTCCTCGAACGCGACCCCGGCCAGCGCCGCCAGCGTCGTCATCTCGCGGCGCGCGTCGACCAGCCGGACGAGCGGCGCGGTGTCCGTGCTTACCCAGCCGGCGGCGGCGAGGAGCGGCTCAAGCGCCGCGCGCGCCGCGTCGGGCGCGATGGCAATCGTATAGGTCGGTGTAGTAAAGGCCGGCATCGGCGCCTGTGTTAGCGCTCCGCCGCCGCCGCGCCAATCGTCACGCACGTCCCGATATGAGTCATTTCGGGACCGGTTCTTTTGCACTCCCCTCCCGACCAGGAAGGGGAGTTGAGGCTTGCCGCACCGGGTCGGAGCGCCTAGCTCTATGGACGAAGATGACCGCGGCCCCCGCTCCTTCCGCGCCCGGTGCGCTTGTCGACGGCTTCGGCCGCACGATCCGCTATTTGCGTGTCTCGGTCACCGATCGCTGCGATCTGCGCTGCCGCTATTGCATGGCGGAGAAGATGACCTTCCTGCCGCGCGCGCAGGTGCTGACGCTGGACGAAATCGCGATCATCGCCGAGCGCTTCATCGCGCGCGGGGTACGCAAGATCCGTTTGACCGGCGGCGAGCCTTTGGTGCGCCGCGACGTGACCGATCTGGTGCAAAGGCTCGGCGGGCATGTCGGGAACGGGCTCGACGAACTGACGCTGACCACCAATGCCACGCGGCTCGCCGATCACGCCGATGCGCTGTTCGATGCGGGGGTGCGGCGCATCAACGTCAGCCTCGACAGCCGTGATCCCGAGCGCTTCCGCTATATCACGCGGCACGGCGACGTCGCGCAGGTGCTCGCCGGCATCGCCGCCGCACAGGCCGCCGGGTTGCGCGTCAAGATCAACATGGTTGCGCTCAAGGGGCTCAACGAGGACGAGATTCCCGCGATGCTCGACTGGTGCGTCGCCGAAGGACTCGATCTGACGCTGATCGAGACGATGCCGCTCGGCACGATCGATGAGGATCGCGCCGATCGCTTCGTCCCGCTGTCGGCGGTGTTCGAGCGCCTCGCCGCGCACCGCGAGCTGGCGCGCGATGCCGGCAGCACCGGCGGTCCGGCGCGTTACTGGCGCGTCGGCGACAGCAAGACCCGGCTCGGGCTGATCTCCCCGCTCACCAACAATTTCTGCGACGGCTGCAACCGCGTGCGGCTGACCACCGAAGGGCGGCTGTTCTCGTGCCTCGGGCATGACGATCACGCCGACCTCAAGACCGCGCTGCGCACCGGCGGAATCGCCGGGCTCGATGCCGCGATCGATGCGGCGATCGCCGCCAAGCCGCAGGCGCACGATTTCCGCATCGCGCGCGGCGGCGCTCCCGCGGTATCGCGCCACATGAGCGTGACCGGCGGATGACCAGCTATCTTCGGCGGGCGCTGGTCGCCTCGCCCACCGCCCAGGCGCAGGCCGCGCGCGCCGAATTGCGCGACGCATGGGATTGGTGCCCGATCGACGAGGCCGATCTGGTCATTGCATTGGGCGGCGACGGTTTCCTGCTCCAGACGCTCCACGCGATGCTCGAGGCGCGCCGCCCCCCGCCCCCCGTGTTCGGGATGAACCTCGGCACGATCGGGTTCCTGATGAACGAATGGCGCCGGCACGGACTCGACGACCGGCTCGATCGCGCGCGCGCGTTCAAGGTGACGCCGCTGATGATGACTGCGACGGGGATCGACGGCCGCATCCACGCGCTCCCCGCGATCAACGAGGTGTCGCTGCTGCGCGAAACGCGGCAGACCGCGAAGATCGAGGTGACGGTCAACGATCGCATCGTGCTGGAGGAACTGGCCTGCGACGGCATCCTCGTCGCCACCCCCGCCGGCTCGACCGCCTATAATCTTTCCGCGCACGGCCCGATCCTGCCGCTCGGCTCGGCGATGCTCGCGCTCACCCCGATCAGCGCGTTCCGCCCGCGGCGCTGGCGCGGCGCGATCCTGCCCGATCGCGCGCGCGTCTCGCTGCGCATCCTCGAACCCGGCAAGCGCCCGGTCTCCGCGGTGGCCGATCAGCGCGAGATTCGCGATGTCGCACAGGTGGATATCGCGATGGACCGCGCGCGCGAACTGACCTTGCTGTTCGATCCCGAACATGCGCTCGACGACCGAATTACGATGGAACAGTTCATCGCGTGAAAATCATCGCGAAACGGGGGTTGCATCTCTGAAACGGCCGGCTATAGACGCGCCTCCCGCAAGGCATTCCCCGATAGCTCAGCGGTAGAGCTCTCGACTGTTAATCGAGCGGCCGTTGGTTCGAATCCAACTCGGGGAGCCACCTTGCAGCCTGACGGACATCGCGCAACGCCGCGATTTCCGCTGAAATCAGGCACCTGCCCGCTTTCTCGCCAGCCCAGAAGAACCGAGGAGAGCGCAAGCCTCACGGGCGCGGTTCTGCGTCGGCAAGGCGCGCAGCACTTGCATTTTAAAGACACCCGCAAGAAACGCCGTTCGATTTGAAGAAACGGCCGCAACGCCCTCGCACGTCGATCGTTCGGGGTCCGCAACATGTGTTGTGGTTAACGTATCGGGATGTGAATGGGCGTAGCTAGGACAGCAATGTTGTGCGCCGCGGCGATGCTGGGATTGTCCGGATGCGAAGGCGCGTCGGGCGGGCGCCCGGTCACGCTCGCGGACCTCGGGCTGCCGGACCGCTATTCGACCGATTCGACCGCGCAACCGCCCGCGCAGGCCGAGAACCTCGCCCAATGGTGGCGGCATTTCGATGATCCGCTGCTCGACAGTCTGATCGAGCGCGTCGGCGCAGCCGATTCCGCGGCGAACGGCAAGACCGGCTATCAACAAACGGTAAAGCGCATCGCCACCGAGGCGGCGATCGCGCGCAGCTATGTCGCGCTCCGCACGCGGCAGGCGAAGATCGAGAATATCCGCGCCTATCTCGCCGCGCGGCAGGACGATCAGGCGATCGCGCGATTCCGCGAAGAGGCCAAGCTCGTCACCCCGCTCGATGCGCTGCAGATCGCGGCCGATAGCGATCGTGTCGCGGCCGGCATTCCCGTGCTCGAAGCGGCGATCGCGGCGGATGCGGCGCGGATCGCGGTGCTGACCGGGCAGCCCCCCGCCGCGCTCCGCGACCAGCTCGCGCCGATCGCGCCGGTCCCGGTGGGGCCGGCGGAGGTTGCCGTTGGCGCCCCGTCCGACCTGATCAATCGCCGCGCCGACGTGCAACTCGCCGCGCAACGCGTCGGGCGTGGCAAAATCTGGGGCGGCGGCTCGAGCGGCGCGGTCGCCGCGTACAAGGAGGTGGTGCTGCAAACGCTGGAGGAGGCCGAGAATGCGCAGACGGCGTTCGCCGCCGCCAAGGCGCGCGAAGCCGCGCTGGAAAAGGCGGTCGACGAAGCCGAGCAGCTCGCCGTCCTTGCGCGGAAGCAATATCGCGAGGGGCTGACCGATCATGTCGCGCTGCAGAGTGCCGAGCGTGCCTTGCTCGGGGTGCGCGACGAGCGGGTCGGCGCGGCAGCGGATCGCGCCGCTGCGCTGATCGACCTGTTCACGGCGCTGGGCGGAAGCTGGGAGCCGGGGGCGAATGACCGACGCCCCTGACAGCCCCGATCCGCCCGCCGGCACATCGGTCGACGAGTTCCTCGGCACCAAGCCCGGCGGGTCGTGGGGCTGGTGGATAAGGTGGCTTTCGATCGGGCTCGCCGGGGTCGTGCTGATCGTTCTCGTCGGCCGGTTCGTGAGCGGCGGGCTGGCGACCGAATATGCCTCTGAGCCGGTCACGCGCGTCGACATCCCGTTGAAACTGTTCGGCAGCGGGCGGCTGCAACCCGTCGCGGTGCATCTCGTCGATGCCGGGCAGGAAGGCGTGATCCGCGCGATCCCGGTCGCGGACAACCAGCCGGTGAACGCGGGCGATATCCTCGTCCGGCTCGATCCGGCGCCGCTGCGGGAAGCGATCGCCGCAGCGCGGGAACTGCTCGACACGCGGCAGGCGGCGCTGGCCAAGGCGCAGCCGACGAAAGCGGATGTCGACGCGCGGCTGGGGCTTTATCAACGCGTGCGCCGGCGCTCGGGCGGCAGTGTCCCGTCCGATCGCGAAATGACCGCCGCGCAGGATGCCGCGCGACGCGCCGCCGATGCGGTCGATACCGCGCAGGTGGAACTCGCCGCCGCGCGCACCGCGCTGAGCGAACGGGAGGCGCAACTCGCCTCGGCGGATATCCGCGCCCCCGTCGCCGGGGTGGTCTCGCGACGCTTCGTCGCGATCGGCCAGCGCGTCGGCGCCAATCCCGGGCAGCATCTGTTCGCGATCGCCGAGCCCTATACCCGGCTGCGCCTCGATATCGCCACCGATCGCGCCCAGGCGCAGCGGCTGCGCGCCGCGCGCGCGGTACGCGCGATCGTCACCGTGGCGCCTGGGAAAGCGGTTTCCGTGCCGATCCTCCGGCTGACCGAAACCGCCGCGCCGCCGGCATTGGCACGCAGCGCATCGGCCCCCATATCCGTCGACAGCACCCCGGTCGGCATCGCGCTCGAGCTGGGGAACCCGGGTGGCGCGTTGCGGGTTGGAACCGCCGTCACGGTGCAGATCGATCTCGGGATGCACCGCGATGCACTGGTCGTGCCGGACAGCGCGTTGCGCTTCGGGCGGGCGAGCGATGCCGCGCGCCCACCGGGCGCGGTGCGCGGCGAGGCCGTCTATGTCACCGGCAGCGACGGCACGCCGCAACGCGTCCCCGTCACCCGCGGCGGCAGCGACGGGCGCAACAGCGAGGTGGCGTCGGACATGCTGAAACCCGGCATGCGCGTCATCACCGGACTGCGCTGAGCTGGTCGGGATACGCCGTAAGCCGTTAGAGGCTGCGGCGTTTTTGCGCGCGCTTGCCGTAAGAGGAATTACATCTGACTGATAGCGGTACGGATTTGAACAGCACGACAGGCATTTCACGGCGGTCCAGCCTCGCGCTTCTGGCCGGCGCAATGGTCGCTGCGCAAAGCGCCGCGGCGGCCGGTCGCCCGCCCAAATTCGGTCCGGCGACGCCCTTTTCGTGGGACGTGCTGGTCGCACGCGCGCAGGCGCTCGCCGGGCGCCGCTATGTGCCGCGCCCGCACGCACCCGATTTCGCGCCCAATTTCGACGCCGCGACGCAACGCGCTTATGGCGCGGCGGAACGGCTGGCGGGGTTCGTGCGGCTGATGCCGGTGACGCATCTCGCGCGCGAGGCGGTCGCGCTCAACCTCGTCGAAGGCGGGATGGCACGCCCGCTGCTCGCGGCGAATGGGCTGTTCGCCGGTAACAACGCGACCGATCCGGCGGGCTTTCGCGTGCTCAACCCCAATCTGGCCGGCGACTGGCTCGCCTTTCTCGGCGCCTCCTATTTCCGCGCGGTGGGGCCGCAGGACCAATATGGCCTTTCGGCACGCGGCATTGCGGTCGATACCGGGCTCGACGGGCCGGAGGAATTCCCGTCTTTCACCGAATTCTGGATCGAGGCCGCCTCGCCCGGGCGGCTGCGGGTCCACGCGCTGCTCGACGGGGCGAGCGTGACCGGCGCCTTCGCGTTCGATTGCGCGCTGACGCCGGAGGGCGTCACCCAGGCGGTGCGATCGTCGCTGTTCTTCCGGCGCGACATCCGCCGGCTGGGGATCGCGCCCGCGACGAGCATGTTCTGGTACGATCAGAACGATCGCCGCGTCGCGACCGACTGGCGGCCCGAAATCCACGATTCGGACGGGCTGGCGATCTGGTCCGGCAGCGGCGAGCGCATCTGGCGCCCGCTCGCCAATCCGCCGCACCCGCGCACCGTCAGCTTCCGCGCCGACGGCGTCAAAGGCTTCGGCCTGATCCAGCGCGACCAGCGTTTCGCCGATTATCAGGACGACGGCGCCTTCTACGACCGCCGCCCGAGCCTGTGGATCGAGCCGGTCGGGGATTGGGGGAAAGGCTCGGTACTGCTGTACGAGATGCCGACCGACAGCGAGACCAACGACAATATCGTCGCCTTCTGGCACAGCGACCAGCCGGCCCGCGCCGGCGAGCGCCGCGATTTCGCCTATCGGCTGCGCTGGATGTCGCAGGATCCGTTCGACGGCAATGCCGCGCGCGTGGTGGATAATTGGAGCGGCGCGGCGGGCATTCCCGGCGGCGACACGATCCCCGGCGCGCGCAAATATGTCGTCGATTTCGAGGGCAAGGCGCTGGCCGGGCTCGATCGCCAGAGCGGGGTCGAGGCGGTCGTCAACGTCGCCAAGCCGGCGCTGCTGGCGGTGGCCGCCTATCCGCTTGCGCGCCAGAGCGGCCGCTGGCGCGTCACCCTCGATATCCGCACCGACGCGAGCAATCCGAAAGATCTTCGGCTATTCCTCCGCCACAACAACTCCGCCCTCTCCGAAACCCTGATCGAGCCTTTATCGTCATGATGCGTCCCGCCCCCCTCCCCCCGGAGGCGCCGCTCGCGATGCCCGAGCAACGCTTCCACGGTAATCCCCCCGGCACGATCGAGACGCGCACCGTCCCGCCGGGGCTGCTCGCCAAGCGCCTGCTGCTGATCGTCGCGACCGCGGTGCTTGGCATGTATGCCTCCACCGGGATGCGCGTCGCGCTCAGCGAGGACGGCATCGGCGTGCTCGATGTGCTGTTGCTCGCGCTGTTCCTGCCGCTGGTGAGTTGGATCGCGTTCGGCTTCGTCAGCGGGCTGGTCGGGTTCATCAACCTGATCACCGGGGACCACCCAGGCTTCGCGCCGATTCCGCGGCCGGCCGGCACGTTGCGCCACCGCACCGCGATCCTGATGCCGGTTCATAACGAGAGCATCGAGGCCACCTTCGGCCGGGTCGCCGCGATGACGCAATCGGTCGCCGATGCCGGCGGCGCGACCTTCTTCGATTTCTTCATCCTCAGCGATTCGAGCGAGTTGCACGGCAAGCTGGAGGAGGCCGCCTGGGCGAAACTCGCCCCGACCGCGCCGATCCCGGTCTATTATCGTCGGCGCATCCAAAATGTCGGCAAGAAGCCGGGCAATGTCGCCGAATGGGTGCGCCGGTTCGGCGGCGCCTATGAGCAGATGATCGTGCTCGATGCCGACAGCCTGATGAGCGGCAGCGCGATGCTGGGCATG
The DNA here is from genome assembly GCF_026130605.1 of Sphingomonas lycopersici. Lineage (GTDB taxonomy): Bacteria > Pseudomonadota > Alphaproteobacteria > Sphingomonadales > Sphingomonadaceae > Sphingomonas > Sphingomonas lycopersici. Next base: position 493,045 of record NZ_JANFAU010000002.1, read on the forward strand.
GCCGCGATCATGGAGAGCAAGCCGACCGTCGGGCTGTTGCAGACCGTGCCGATGATCATCAACGCGCGCACCCTGTTCCAGCGCTGGATGCAGTTCGCCACCTGCGCTTATGGCCCGATCTCCTCGGCCGGGCTGGTGTGGTGGTCGGGCTCCGAGGCTAATTTCTGGGGGCATAATGCGATCATCCGCACCCGTGCCTTCGCCGAATGCTGCGGGCTGCCCGATCTTCCCGGTGCGCCGCCGTTCGGTGGGCTGATCCAGAGCCACGATATGGTCGAGGCGGCGCTGCTGCGCCGGCGTGGCTGGTCGGTGCATATGGTGATGATCAACGGCAGCTATGAGGAATTCCCCCCGACGATCATCGACCACGCGATTCGCGATCGCCGCTGGGCGCAGGGCAATCTCCAGCACCTGCGGCTGCTCGATTCGGCTGGATTCCACTGGACGAGCCGCTTGCATCTGCTGATCGGCGCGTCCGCCTATCTCACCTCGCCCGCGTGGCTGCTGCTGATCCTCGCCGAGATCGCGCAACGATTGCTCGGCGTACATGACGCGATCGTCGAGGGGCCGCCCGCGGCGGTGCTCGTGGTGACCTTGCTCTGCCTGTTCGGGCTCAAGGCGCTGGGGGTCATCTGGGTGCTGGCGGATCGCGAGCGGCGGCGCAGCTTCGGCGGCGCGGCGGCGGTCGCCAAATCGGCGGTTCTCGAAATCCTGCTCGCGATCCTGCTCGCGCCGGTGACGATGGTGACCCAGACCAAGGCGATGATCGGGCTGTTGCTCGGCATTCCGTCGAACTGGTCGGTGCAGAGCCGCGAAACCGCCGGCATCCCGTTGCGCGAGGTATTGCCCAAGGTGCGCGAACATTTGGCGCTTGCCGCAGCGTTCATCGTCGTGGGGGTGTTCGATCCGGTTCTTGGGCTGTGGCTGTCGCCGGTGATCGCGGGGCTGCTCGCGTCCCCCTGGCTGATCTCGCTCACCTCGAGCATTTCGCTGGGCGACCGGCTTGCCCGGTGGGGCATCTTTGCCACGCCGCCGTCGGACGACGAGCGCAAGATGAAACCGTCGGGCTTCGTCGGGCACGCGATCGCGCGAGCGTCGGCAAGTTAAGCTCCGGCAACACGATATTGCGATCTCGACCAACCGTCGTGAACAACGCTACGACGGTGTCATGACAGCCCCGCATCCGCTCGATCGCTGCGCTTGGTCCGCGCTCAATGGCCGCCATTCGCCCTTTGCGATCATCCGCGGCGGCGCGCGGCGGTACGATCTCGCTTACGGCGTCTTTGCGGCGGTCGCGGACCAATCGGATGCCAGCCTCGCGGGGCTTGCCGACCTGATCGCGGAACAGGGCGATGTCGCGCTGCTCGAAGCCGATCCGCCCGCCCGGATTCCGGGCGTGGCGGTCGTGTCGCAGGATCTCGGCGTCCAGATGGTCGCGCCGCAACTGACGCCGGGGCCGCGCGTCGATTTCGCGATCGTCCCGTTGAGCGAGGCCGACGCGCCCGCGATGCGCGCGCTCACCGCGCTCACCGAACCCGGCCCGTTCTTCGCGCGTACTCACCAGCTCGGCGATTTCGTCGGGGTGAAGATCGACGGCGAATTGATCGCGATGGCCGGCGAGCGGATGAAGCCCGACGGCTTCACCGAGGTGAGCGGCGTCTGCACTCACCCGGATCATCGCGGCCGCGGCTATGCCGGCGCACTGATGCGGCACGTCGCGACACGCATTCTCGGCCGCGGCGAGACGCCGTTCCTCCACGCCTATGCCGCGAACACCGGGGCGATCGCGCTCTATGAGGCGCTCGGGTTCACGCTGCGCCGCGAGGTACTGATGACGAGGCTGACGCGCGCGTAGCGCGCCGGCGCTCCGATTCAGCGCACGAAATTTCGGACGATGCCGGCAGCGTGATCGCCGCCGGCATCGTCTGCCTTCTCACCGCGCTGTATCGCCCTCGCGCACCGTCGCCGGCACCGCGCCGTTCGCGCCGGCACCGGTCGCTGCCGTCGCGCCGGCAAGCATCCCGTTGAGCGACGTGCCGCTCATGCCGAGTTCGCTCATCAGCGCATCGATCAGCGGCCCGCCGACGCGATAGCGCATCGCCGCCGCCACCGCCGCGTCGGCCAGATTGGCCTGGCCGTTGGCTCCCTCACCGTCGCTCGCACCCTCGCCGTGCAGCCCGCGCGCGTCGACGATGCTGATTTTGTCGATATTCTCCATCGGCTTGCTCGCCGCAGCGATGATCCCCGGCAGCGCCTCGAGCATCGCCTGGCGGATCAGCAACGCGGTCTGCGCGTCGCTGCGCAGGTTGATCGCCTCGTTGAGCAGCGCCTGCCCCGCCGCATCGACCTTGAACGCTGCCTCGCGCCCCTCGGCACGGACCTTCTCGGCCTCGGATTCGGCGGTCGCCTCGGTCTTGAGCGCGATCGCGCGCGCCTCGGCCGCTTCCTTTTCGGCGCCGGCGGCGACGGTGATCCCGACCGCTTCCTCCTGCGCACGCTGGGTCGCGGCGATCACCGCGACGTTCTTGTTGCGGTTGGCGATTTCGGTCGCCTTGGCGGTGGCGACGCTTTCCTCCGCGCGAACCGCAAGCGCGCGCGCCTCATTGGCCGCGGCGATCGCCTTCGATTCCTCCTCGGACTTTTGCGCGGTCTGCACCGCAGTGGTGATGCGCGCGAGCTCGATGTTGCGATCGCGCTCGATCGTCGCGGTCTGGATCGCGCCGTCGCGGCCGATGTTGGCGGTCTGGGTGACCTTGTCCGCCTCGGTCTGCGCCACGGTCTGCGCCTGCATCGCGGTGATCCGCGCGATCTCGGCAACGCGAGTCTGCTCGGCCTCGGCGGTGGCGATCGCGGTCGATTGTTCGGCGCGCAGCGCGGCAAGCGTCTGTTCCTGCGTCAGCCGCGCCTGCTCCGCCGCTTGCGCGATCTCGAGCGACTGTTTGTTCGCCTCGAGGTTGCGCTGCTCGATCTCGACCCGGTTGGTCGCGACGATATCGTTGCGGACCTTCTTGCGCTCCTCGATCGTGCGGGTCAGCACGGTAAGGCCCTCGGCGTCGAACGCATTGTTTTCGTTGAAATGCTCGAACGCAGTCTGGTCGAAATGAGTGATGCTGACCGATTCGAGCTGGAAGCCGTTCATATCCAGATCGGTCATCAGCGCTTCCTGCACCTTCTGGATGAAATCGGCGCGATTGGCGTGGAGATGCTCCATCGTCATCGTCGCCGCCACCGAGCGCAACGCGGAGACCAGCTTGCCGTCGAGCAGCGACTTTACCGCATCGGGATTGTTGACCGAATCGCCCAGCGTCTGCGCCGCCGCGGCGATCGACTGCATGTCCGGCTTCACCTTGATATGGAACAGCCCGATCACGTCGACGCGCAATTTGTCGAGCGTGATCAGCGCATCCTTGTTGAGCCGCGAGACCTCCAGCTTCACCGTCGTCAGCCGCACCTGCATCAACTCGTGCAGCACGGGGACGACCATGACGCCGCCGTTGAGCACTACCTTCTCGCCACCGAAACCGGTGCGGATCAGCGCCACGTCCTTGGTCGCGCGGCGATAGAGCCGGGTCAGGATGATCCCGATCACGATCAGCGAGAACAGGACGATCGCGGCGTAAATCAGAATGTTGATCAGTGACTCAGGCATGAAACTCCCCCGGTGTTACGCGCTGCTCAAATCAGATTGAGCGGAGCAGCGGGTCCCGATCGGGAACCGCGAAAAACATATTCCCCTCACGCCGGACGAGCAGCACGGTTTCGCCCTGGGCAATGCTGCCCTCGTCCTGATGCGGCTCGACCATGATGAAATGCGCCTGGCCGTGCTGGTCGACGACCTTCGCACGCGCCGGGCTGCCGCGGCGCGCCGCGCCCTCGAGGATCGTGCCGCGGCGGCGCAGCAATTCGTCGGTGGTGATCGCGGAGGTCTCAAAACCCGGCATGATCCGCGCCAGCCCGTTCGCCGCCAATGTGTTGAGCATGCTGCCGACGACGGCTGCGCTGCCGACGGCCAGCCCCCAATGCAGCGGCGCACCGGTGAAGGCGCTGGCGACCTGCTGGATCGCGAGGCCGACGAGCGCAAAGCAGCCGAGCAATGACGTCAGCCAGATGAGGATCGGCAATTCGCGGCCCAGCCCGAGCCAGCCGAGCAATCCACCGTCCGCATCGGCATCGATTCCGCCGTGGAGATCGAGATGCCCGAAACCGAGCCCGATCGCCTCGATCAGCCCGATGCCGATCATGACGACGAACGCGATCGCGAACGGGGCATAGTCCGGCGTCAGCAGTTGAGCGAACATTGCATCCCCGATGTAGTCTCGAAACGCTATGCTAATGTTGGCTTCATCACAATAGCCACTGCCAGAGATGTGGAGCAGCCGCGATCCGAAACGATCAGCGCGGCCGGCGACCGAATTTGAGAACAAGGAACGGGGCGCATCCGATCGCGACGCGCGCCACAACCGCTGCAACACCCTCGATCGGACCAGCGAAAACTATGCCCCGAAATTTGTCCGCCCCGTTTCCCGACGCCCCGCTTTCATCCCCAGCGGCGCGGGTCCTGTCCTATGATTGGCCGGCGATCACGCACCAACTCGACGACACGGGCAGCGCGATCCTGCCGCAATTGCTGTCCCCGGAAGAATGCCGCACGATCGCAGCACTTTATTCCGACGACTGCCGCTTTCGCAGCCGGGTCGTCATGGCCCGGCATGGGTTCGGCAAAGGGGAGTATCGTTATTTCAGCTACCCGCTACCCGCCCCGATCGAAGCGTTGAGGACAGCGATCTACCCACAGTTCGCCGATCTCGCCAATCGCTGGAACGAGCGAATGGGCATCGATCAGACCTACCCCGCCGATCACGCCGATTATATCGCGCGCTGCCATGCCGCTGGCCAGACCCGCCCGACGCCGCTGCTGCTGCAATATGGACCCGGCGACTATAATTGCCTGCATCAGGATCTTTACGGCGGGCTGGTCTTTCCGATCCAGATCGCGATCTTGCTCTCCGTACCCGGCGAGGATTTCACCGGCGGCGAATTCGTCCTCACCGAACAGCGCCCGCGAATGCAGAGCCGGGTCGACGTCGTTTCGCTGCAGCACGGCGACGCCGTCGCCTTCGCAGTCCACCACCGCCCCGTAAGAGGTGCCAGGGGCAGCTATCGCGTCAACATGCGCCACGGTGTGAGCCGCCTGCATAGCGGGCATCGGCACATGCTGGGCATTATCTTCCATGATGCCCAATGAACCAAAATGGATCAAGCCGTAATATATATCATGAACTTGTCCGCAAGTTAATCATCAAGTTGTTGAATAGCAACATTATATTCTTGTGTACTTTAAAAATGTAATAGGTTGTTACGCCTCGCTTTTATTTACCATTTTTTTACTGGATGTAAAATCGACGATCCATACGATGAAGCTCCCCACGCTGCAGTTGAGTACCGCGTCAACATTCGATCTGCCGCCCGGATAATTCGGCGCGGCCATAGCGATTGAGCAAAAGGGGAGTTTCGATGAACAAGGGTCGATCGTTTGCATATGCCACCGCCGCAGCGCTGGCGCTTGGTTCCGCGACCAGTGCCGATGCGGTTGTTATCAACATTATCGACGCTGGAGGAACGATCACGCCGGGCAGCGTTTATGATGTTAACTTCAAGGCCGCCAAGTGGTTCTTTGAATCAATCTTTAAGGATGACATTACCGTCGACTTGAAGGTCAATGTCGTCAACGGCAGCACCAGCGGTGCGCTAGGTTTGGCATTGACTTCTCCGATCAGCACCAAGCAGACCGATTGGCGTGCTGCGATCATCGCCGACGCAAAGACCTCGCTTGATTCGGTCGCTATCGCCAATCTAGCGAATTTCTCCAGCAGTACCGTAGGAATTTCTCCGGCTGTTCAGAAGGCGCTCGGCATCTATAAGGGCCCGGACCTCATTACGGCGCTCATCGGCGCTGATTCCTACACTAGCTACAACGTCGGTTATCAATATGATTACGATACCCGCGACGGCATTCAGGGAGTTGCGCTCGATTTTCTTAATGTTGTCCTTCAGGAACTGGGGCACGGGCTGGGATTCTCCAGCGGGGTCAGGGATGGCAACACACTCGATTCGCGCCCGAGCAACGCTGACATGTTCCGCTATAAGGACGGCGAGTGGGACATAACCTGGGGCGGCAAGCCATATTTTTCGATCGACGGCGGCGCGAACCCGCTGTTCGGTAATTCCTATTTCACCCCGGGCGATGATGGCAGACAACCCTCGCACTGGCGCGACGCCGAACGAATCCGTGGCAGCTCCACGATGTGCGGCCAGGAACTGGAACCGCAAATCGGCGGGATGGACCCGACCGCCAATTATTGCCAGATCGGGGTCTGGACCGCGAACGACCTGGCTGTGTTCGATGCGATCGGCTGGGATGTCGCCGTAGACGTCTTGCAAAACCCGGGCTGGAGCATGTCCACGGCGCAAATCATGCGCAATTATCTGGCGTCGGTCCCCGAACCGTCGACCTGGGCGATGATGATCTTCGGCTTCGGCGCGGTCGGCGCGGCAATGCGACGCCGCCCGAGGGTGTCCGTTCGCTTCGTTTGACCGAACGAGTCGAGTGAAGCGCGCGGCCGCCCGCGGCCGCCCTTCACCCGATCGTGCGCTCCCGGCCGAGCGCCAGCGCGAGCGCACCGAGCAACCCGGCATCGCCGCCCAACCCCGGAGGCGTAACGATCTCGCTCACCTCCCCCGGAAAATAGCCGCCACCGGCATCCCGGGCCGCAATGCGAACCTGATCGAGCAGCCCCGGCGTCTGCATCACCCCACCGCCGAGAATGATCCGCGCCGGCTGCAGTATCGCCTGAAAGCTTCGGATTGCCTGCGCGAGATACCAGGCGATGATGCGATGCGCCGGGTGATCCGGCGCAAGATCGGAGAGCGACGCTCCCCAGCGCGCGGCGATCGCCGGCCCCGCGGCGAGGCCTTCGAGGCAATCGCCATGGAACGGGCAGGACCCCGTGAACCCGGCATCGTCCGGGTGACGCGGCATGCTGATATGCCCCATCTCGGGGTGGCTGAGCCCGCGGATCACATGCCCGCCCAAGACCGCGCCGCCGCCGATCCCGGTGCCGACCGTCAGATAGAGCGTCGAATTGGTCCCGGCCCCCGCGCCCCACAGCCATTCGGCCAGCGCCGCGCCGTTGACGTCGGTATCGATCGCGACCGGGCAGCTGAAGGCGCGCGCGAACGGCCCCGCGATATCCGCCCCGCTCCAATGCGGCTTGGCGGTGCGCGTGACATGCCCCCAGTCGGGCGAAGCGGGATCGAGATCGAGCGGACCGAAGCTCGCGATGCCGACCGCGGCATAGTCATCGCCGTGCGCGCGGAGCCAGTCGATCGCGGCGGGGATCGTCTCTTCGGGGCGCGTCGTGTCGATCCGGGTCCGCGCGCGGATCTGGCGCGACGAATCCCCGACGCCGACGATGAATTTGGTGCCACCCGCTTCGATCAGCGCGATCTTGCCGTCCATATGCGATCCCGTCCTTGCGCTGGCTCATCGGCGGGAGGCGCCGTGGGACGCGCGCTCGACCGTGATTGGCAGCTTCCTGTGGTCGGGTTCACGATAGGGCGCATCGGGATACCGCGCCACCCGCCAACGCCCCACTTTGGGCGCGCGTCACCGCCTCAGTTTATAGACCGATATGGTTTCGTCCCCCATCGGCAAGCGATCGGCGAGACGATAATCGCGCGTCACCGCGGCGGAGACCAGCGCACGTATCTCGGGCCGCTCACCGTTGAACGGTGGGCGCATCACCACCACCGCCGGGCGCGCAGCGAGGATGCGACGCACTTCCCCCGCCTGGTCCGCGCCGGTCGCGCCATTCTCGCGCGCCCGGTTGAGGTGCGCCGGGACGATATAGCGCGACAGGCGGCATCGCTCGGTCGCGGCATAGAGCATCGTCGTCCCCGAATAGACGTAGAGGCAGCCCGGCCCGCGCCCCACCGCCTGCGCCAGCGCCGCGAATTGCGTCGCGTTGCCGCGGCCGTGGATATGCGCCAGCACCGTCGCCAGCCCGCCGATCGCAACCAGCCCCAGAACCGCCGGCGCCACCCGCCCGCGGAAACGCCGCGCACCGAAGAACCCGGCCGCACAGGCGCAGCCGGGGACGAGCACCGGCAGCCCGTAATGATCGAACCAGGTGCCGAACAGCGCCAGCCCGGTCAGCGCGGCCCAAAGCCAGCCGAACAGGAACCGGCGCGCGGCCCCGCTCCCACCCACCGCTTCCTGTCGCCGCGCGGCGAACGCCATCGCCACCAACGGCCCGAGCAGCAGCACAAGCGTCCCGATATTGCCCAGCATCTCCGGCAGCGGATTGGCGTTGCGATGCTCGATCGACAGGAAATTGGCGAACAGGAACGCATCGGACTGGCCGATCGCGGCATAGAAGCCCCACGCCATCGCGGTCGGGACGAGCGCGATCGCCGCCAGCATCGCGCCATAGGCCAAAGTGGCGGGAAGCCGGCGATGCGCGTGCCACTCGCGCCACATCAGCCACAGCCCGAAGTAAACGCCCTCGAACACCGCCGAATATTTGATCTGGAGCGCAATCCCCACCAGCGCCATCGCCGCGACGCCCCGCCGGTGGGGAAGGCCCCCGCCATTCTCGCCCGAAACGATCAGCAGCCCCGCCGCGGCCATCGGCAGATTGTAGAAGATCGGCGATTGCCCCCCGACGCCGTTGATCAGATCGGGCCACAAAATATAGCCGATCGCTGCCGCCATCGCCCCCGCCCCCCAACCCGCGCGCGCCGCCAGTCGCGCGACGATCAGCGCGGTGAGGACGAGCGCGGCGGCCGCCATCGCCTGATAGGCGAATATCCCCCACGGCAGCGGGAGGCGGGCGGCGGGGAGGTAGAGCAGAAATAGCCCAATCGGCTTCCTGTCCCAGATATCGATGAAGGGGAGCGCGCCGCGCCACATCTCGTGCGCAGTGACGTAATAGAATTCCTCGTCGGCATGAACGACGGGGTTGCCGAAGGTCAGCCCGCGCGCGGCGATCGCGACGAGGATCAACACGATCAGGCGATAGCGATTGAGGAACCCCGCATGCATCGCGCGCGCCTATCCGCTCGGGCGGGCCGCTGTCACCAGTGCAATGCGCTTTGCTTCAGAATGGCGCTTTCTCCGAGGAGCATTTCGCGCGCCGCCCGCGGATAAACCGCGATATGGTGACCCCTACGGGAATCGAACCCGTGTTTCAGCCGTGAAAGGGCGTAAACACGAGAACATTTAGACAACAGCATACAAGCACAGACAGCGAACGGGTCTCCTTTCCCTCGGCGTATTGTCGTTGCCTGTCTTCTAGCATCCACCTATATTTATAACCGAGAAATTACCGAAGGTCGATTAGCATGGGTCGAACGGTTCGCGATCATCGCCTTGAGAGCCGCGCCGCTCGCGAGAAACTTGCGCCCCGGTCGGAGCCGTACTGGCGGACAATCAATCAAGGCGCTCACCTCGGCTACTATCGCGGCGCGCGGGTTGCTAAATGGGTCGCGCGCTGGCGCTCGCCTGGGGCAACGGGCGGTTATTGCAAGACCACCTTGGGCGAGGCTGATGACTTCACGGACGCGGATGGCGATCGCGTTCTGTCTTATCGAGACGCGCAGGACGCTGCTCGCATGTGGTTCGACGAGCAGGCTCGCGGCGGCACCAAGCCCCAATTGCCTTTCACTATCGGGGATGCGCTGGACGAATACCTGAAGGGTTTCACCGGCAAGGACGTGCAGTCTGCAAAGTATCGGATTGAAGCGCTTATCCGCCCTGCCCTCGGCCATATTGAGGTTGCCCAGCTCAAACGTAAACAGGTGCGCGATTGGCACCGGGAACGCGCTGCGGCATCAATTCGGTTGCGGACACGCAAAGGCGCCTCTGAGCAAAATGAACGCGCCTTTGATGACAGTGACCCCGACGCGGTTCGAAAGAGGCGCGCAACCGCAAATCGTGATTTAACTGTGCTGAAGGCGGCTTTGAATCGCGCGGCGGACGACCGCGAGGGATTGCCTGTCGATGAGTGGCGGAGCGTGAAGCCCTTTCCAGATGTTGAAGTCGCGCGCCGCCGCTACCTTTCCGACGACGAGGCGCGCCGGATTGTTAACGCAATGTCACCTGACTTTCGGCCGATCACGCAGGCCTCTTTGCTAACGGGCGGCCGCTATACCGAGCTGCGACGTGCCCGTGCAGGGGACTTCGATCGGGAGTCTCGCACCCTGTGGCTCGCCGAGACCAAGAGCGCGAAGCCGCGTCCTGTCTATCTTGATGAAGACGGGACCGCCCTGCTTGAGCAGCAAAGCGCGGGCAAAACCAGCGAAGCTTTGTTGTTTCCCAGGCCTGATGGCAGATCATGGACGGCCAGCCAGCAAAATCGTCCAATGGCGGAAGCATGCCGAAAGGCGAAGATATTGCCGCGCGCCACGTTTCACGATCTGCGTCGATCCTATGGAGCGCGGATGGCGCGGCAAGGCGTGCCGATGGCGGTGATAGCAGAGGCGCTAGGGCACGCGGATGAGCGGATCACGCGCAAGCACTACGCGCATCTCTCCCCTTCCTATGTCGCCGATACTGTGCGTGGCGCGGTGTCTGGACTCGGGATTGTTTCGCCGGGCAACGTCGCCCGATTGCCGGTGAAAGAGCGAGCTTGAGGTCGGGTTGACCACCTCAAGGGAGGGGCAAGGGTAGCTCCCTAGCGCGAGGACACTCCGCCCTCGCCGCCCCTCCACCCCAGATGCGGAGCAGGCCTGCGGAGTGGGCGATGAGTGCAAAAACGAAATTGGAAGATCTATGCCCAGAGGATCGACGAGAATGGCTTGAAATTGTTTCGGAAAAATGCGCCTCCGCCCGGGTCCGCGTTGATAAGGCTGCCACAGAAGAAGAACGCCTGCAGCGATCGAGGCACTATCTCGTTATGCTGTTCGAAGCGCTAAAGGTCATTGCCGGCGATGACGTCGTGCGGGCCGCATATCTGGCGGGCTGGTCGGACGAGGCGGATCGTGCCAGCGCGCTCTCGATCCTGTCGATGCGACAACTCCTTGCTGCTGATCTGTTTCGTGGTGTTGAGCGACGCGACGATCCCGCCTCTTTCAGCGCGACCGCCAATGAGGCCGCGGCCATAGCTGCCGGCGATCTGCCGAAATTATTTGCCCAGGTAAGCACGTATGCCGCCGCATACCGGATCGCGGTGGATCACAAGCTTACGGCGCTCAAGTGGGAACGATTCTTAACCCGGTTTGACACCGTCACCCCGGCCGACGCTAAGCGCAAGGTGCAGGCGGTATATTCGGTCAGCCGGCTAGGTGACTGGCGGGACCAGGTGAGCAGGTACTTCACGCCTGACGTTTTCGACGCAATTCTCTCCTTAGTCGACCGAGGATCTGATCCGAAATTCTTTGACATAACCAGCTTAGATGAAGCGCTGGCCACCATGCAACGCGATGCGCAGGCGAAGCTCAACGCCGATAAAGAGCATAAGGCCGCAGTGGTGTTGAGCAAGCGAGAGGCTGCGAGAAAAAACAAAGGGCTTGCCGGAGGCAATTAGCAAGGCACCGTGCGAAAGTTCCTGAAAAGTTTCGCACGAAATAAGTCGAGAATGCTCTTTGCGACAAAGAGCGTCTGTGCGCGTATTTGGTTGCCCACCTTTAACGGTGGAGACAACAAATGCCCTCTTCCCTCCCCGACGATAAGCTAGCGCTGACGATCAGCGAGTGCGTCGCCGCTGGCCTCGGTTCTCGCGCATGGATCTACGACAATCTGAAGACCGGGACGATCAAGGCTGTAAAGCGCGGGCGCCGTACAGTCATCCTGCGCAGTGAAGCCGCACGCTATCTAGCCACCCTGCCTGCATACGAAGCTGCGGCGTGATCAATGCCAGCAACTGTAGAGGCGAGCGGCCCTGAAACGCGAAAGGGCCGCCCGGCAAGGCGACCCCTTCAAAATCTTCGTATCAGCAGCAGTCCGGCAGATACCGAATTCAACAGTCAGGCGCAACGCCTTGCTGATCGCTATCGCCTATCCGGCGCACTTGCCCGGCTGGTGCTCGACCTCCTGCGCGAGGATCAAAAACATGCCTGATGGCTTTCCTTCCGCCCGCGATGCGGCGCGAGCACTCATCCACCATGCCGATCCGAAGCTGACCCGGCGGTCGGGACAATTCCTTGGCGGCCTCCTGTTCGATCCAGAGGGCGCCGTTCCGACCGAACGTCAGCGTGCCTGGCTGGCCGATCTGCTCCGTAAACATGGCCTGCCGCCTCTCGCCGATGGAGGCGCGAATGCGTGAATCATACGACACGGCGCGCAACCATCGCGGCGTAGAAACATCGATTGCCGCGGCAGAAATGATGGCCCCGCTATCGTCTCGGCTCCGCTGGATCGTTCACAAGACGCTGTGCGCGAATCCTACCGGGCTGACCGTCGACGAGACATGCACGATCGCCGGATACCCGCGGTATTCGCTCCAGCCGCGCTTCACCGAACTGCGCAACCTCAAGATGATCCGCGACACCGGTCAGCGCCGCCGCAACCGATCCGGGGCGCATGCAATCGTATGGCGGGCCACAATTCTCGATCAGGCAGGAGAGGCCGCATGATCGGCCGCGATCTGGAACGGGAGTTCGACGCCACGGTGTCGAACGTCCTGTCGGTTCACCTCGATCGACTCCGGGCGCTCGAGGTGGTCCCGGCGACAATCGCGCGGATCAACCTCTCATATCCGGCTCTCGGCATCGCATCTGGGGCGATCGACCGGCATGGGGTTTTCGTTCCCGGCGACGGCAGCGCGCATATCGTGCAGCCGCTCGTCGAGAATGGCTGCCTGATCGACCTGATAGCTTGGCGCCCGGCCGCGCCGACCCGCTGGGGCTTGCGCACCGGCCTTGGTTGGCTGCTCAATGCCGATACCGTCTTCACGACGCGCTGGGACGGCGAGATGCTCGATCTCCACGCCACACCGCTCGATTGGTTGCGCGCCGATGCTCAAGGCGCGGTCGTTGTCGATTGGGACGCGCCGGACCTCGATAGCCTGCGATCGTTCGAACGCATCCGGTGCGGCAATGACATGCTCGGGCGGACCGTTCGCCGCGCGCTGGACCGACCTCGCCGGATTCCTCGCATCGAGACGATGGAGGTGCGTCATGCCGCGTGACCTGAATAGCGCAGCCTCTGAACCCGTGCCGCTTCCCGTGATCGACCGCGCGATTCGCGCGACGCCGTATCGGTGGCGGGATCCAGCCTCCATTCCGGAGCGCCGATGGGTGTACGGTCACCAGCTGCTGCGTGGCGCGGTGACGGTAGTGGTCGCGCCGGGGGCCACCGGCAAGACCGCGCTGATGATCGGAACCGCGCTCGCGCTCGTCTCGGGGCGCCCGCTGCTCGGGAAGACGGTATGGGGTGGCCCTAAGACGGTCTGGCTCTGGAACCTCGAAGACAGCGGCGAGGAACTGGCGCGTGGCCTCCAGGCGGCCGCATTGCATTGGGACATTGGCCCTGACGCGCTGGACCGGGACGACGGTTCGCGCCTGTTCGTCGACAGCGGCCTCGATGGTGCCGAATTGAAGGTCGCCCGTGAGATGCCCGGCGGCGCGCGGATCAACGGCCCGGTTGTATCGGCGCTGGTCGAGCAGCTTAAGACCAACGCGATCGACGTGCTGATCGTGGATCCGTTCGTCTCGTCCCATGCGGTGTCTGAGAACGACAACAACGCGATCGACATGGTGGCGAAGCAATGGGCCAGGGTGGCGACCCAGACCGGCTGCGCGATCGTCCTCGTCCACCACGCGCGCAAGCTCGCAGGCGCCGAAGTCAGTGCGGAGACCGCGCGCGGTGCCAGTTCGTTGATCGCGGCGGCGCGATCGGTGCTGACGCTCAACCGGATGTCGGATGAGGAGGCGCCGCGGTTCGGTATCGAGGGTGAGGACCGCCGCCGCTATTTCCGGGTGTACGACGACAAGAACAATCGCGCCCCGCCGGCGGATCGGTCGGATTGGTATCGCCTTCATAGCGTCTCGCTGGGCAATGGCTCCGACGGTGGCGACAGTTTGCCCGTCGTCGTGCCGTGGTCGCCGCCCGATGCGTTCGACGGGGTGGACGTCAGTCACCTGCGCGCGGTGCAGGAGCGCCTATCAGCTGGCGAATATCGCAAGGATGTGCAGGCTCGGTCATGGGCTGGTGAGGCCGTCGCTGAAGTTTTGAAACTCAACCTGACGAAGAAGGTCGACAAGGCACGCGCTTCCTCGCTGCTGCGCACCTGGGAGGCAAACGGCGCCATCGTCGTTGAGATGAGGGACGATGAACGCCGCCGTCCGAAGGCATTTTATGCGGTGGGCCATTGGGCCGAGGATGGGGTTGCTCCACCCGCAATAAGTGGGGTGGAGCAGGGTTGAGCAGGTGGAGCGCAAAACCTGCTCCACCACCACCCCCTTATATAGGGGGTGGGGTGGTGGAGCGGAGCAATGGGCGGCTCGCAGAGGTGGAGCAGACGGAAGAGGTGCTCTGACATCCTTCCGCTTTTTTTGAGTCCAGAGGCGCGAGCGGTCGCCCAGGTGCTATGAGGCCAGCGCGACACCATCAGATCGCTCCAAGCTGTCGATCAGGGGTGCTTGAAATATGTGGCCGTGGCGCCTGCGAGCGCGAGCAACGCGATAACATTGGAAACGGCGGGTGCCAGCGGACGCGAGCCTCATCGTCGGCCGCCCAACGACTAAAGTAGCAGGAAGTAGCGATTCGTTGCTTTTTCGGAGTCCACACCAGGGCTGGCGACAGCGGGTCGCCCGATGCGGCGCTCTCTAAAATAGAGGAAAATAGAGAATGCGCAGAGCTGGTTTTCCCGTAAAGTACGCGGATTTGCGGGATTTGTTGGCGGCAATAGCCGCTGTGAAAACTATCAGCGAATATCAAACCGCTTCGTCCGGACCATCTCGCTTGCTTGAGGCCAGAGGCACAGGCTTGCCTTCCGACACCTTATCGTGGAATCGGTTGATCATGGGGGACGAATTGCTCGCATCGACAGACATCGAGGACGCTCTGTCCGAGGTGTATGTATCGGCGATTGCTGCACGGGCCGGTTACACCTACTCCAAGCCCAATCTTGACCGAGACAGTGTAGACCTGACCATTTCGGCTGGCGGCCGGCAGCGCCCTAAGCTCGATCTGCAATTGAAGGGCACCATCAATCTCGATGCATCAACGGAGTTGATGCCGTTCTCGCTTAAGCTCAAGAACTACAATGACCTACGGGAAAGCACGCAGGTGCCGCGCATCCTCGTGGTTGTCCGCCTGCCGAGGAATGCCGATCAATGGCTTTCGGTATCTCCCGATGAGTTGATTCTGCGCCACTGTGCCTATTGGCTATCGCTCCGGGATGCACCTGAGGCGGATGTGGATACAGCGAAAACGGTCTATATACCTACCAAGAACCGGTTCGACATTGAGGGCCTGAAGGCCCTCATGGACCTGTCGAGGACTGGGATTGTGAAATGAGGACGTCCATCACCGATCCTGCAGCGCTCCGGTCTATCACCCCGGCGGCGCTGGTTGCATATGCGTTGAGCGAGGGGTGGACGAAGGCGGAAAGCTTCGGCGATCATAGCGACGTTTACCAGCGCCCGAACTCCCCTGAACTGATCCTGCCAGGCACGGACAGCTTGGGGGATTATCCCGCTGTAGTCAGTAGTATTCTAAGCATTTTGTCTGGCGAAGAGGGCCGCGACGAGCTCCAATTATTCCGCGATCTGGTCGGTGCTGATCGAGACGTAATCCGTGTTCGGGCTCCGGAGGCCGATGACGACGGTTCGGTCTCTATCGATGCGGGCGTTGAGCTTGTGTTGCAAGCGAGGGATATGCTGCTTGCTGCCGCCTGTGCCGCCAAAGATCCTCGCGCAGCTTACCGTGCCGGCAAGGTCAAGGATGCCGCGTCTTACATGGATCGAGTCCGTCTTGGTCAGACTGAGCAGGGTAGCTTCATCGTCACGTTGCTCGCGCCCGTCCCCCCTGCCCTTGACCTGCTCGATCAGGGTACATTTTGGCCTGTCGAAACGGAGGAACCTTTCGACCGGAAGGTCACGAGAACCCTGGCAAAGGCTCTTGACGCTTCGCGTCGCGCCGCTGAATCCGCTGTCCGGGGCAACGGCATGGCCGCTTTCCAAGAAGCTGTGAGCTCCGGCGTCAACGCCAACCTGTGCGACGCGCTTGCGACGCTGATCGACAAGGGCAACGGCCTAGAGGTCTCGGTGACTTGGGCTCGGACGCGCCCCACGCCGGAGAAGAGGAAGGTCGTCCGGTTTTCCGAGTCTGAAGGCGAAATTTTTCGAGAAGCCGCGTCGCGGTTCCGAACTTTGGAACCACGTCCCGACGAGACCTTGAACGCTTTCGTGGTTGCACTTGACCGTCAGCCAGATGCTGGAGAGGGCAAGGTTTCTCTAAAGACCTTTCTCGATGGCCAGCCTGTATCCGTTCGAGCGACGCTACCGCCTGATATGTATCACCGCGCGCTCGGAGCGCATGACACTAAGCAGAGCGTGGTCTTAACAGGAGACCTGAAGCGTGCTGGACAACGCTGGGTGCTGGAGAACCCTCGTAACCTGCAAATCATTCAAGACGACGAAGCCAACGAATAGGACGTGGTCAGGACTACCATGAATTCATTCAGACGAAGTAGTGATTCGTTGTTCTACGACCCTAAGTAGATGACTAGCCAAGATCAACAACTCTCCAGCTTCTGCCACATCGCCACGACCTACATGGCGATGGCTTCCGGGGTTTTTATACATTCCAACAGCACCTGCGAAAAGCGAGCTGGTCGCTTCCTTTTCAGCGTCGTCTACCGAAGGATCAGTTAGCGGCCCCGTATCCTTGTGGAATGCCCGGCGGATCATGGGCACGCCATGTTCGCCCTGTGCGAAGCCCGCAGCATCTCGCACAGCGATCTCAACCTCACGGAACGCCTCGAATATTGCAGTGTCAAACCGCCCACGACTGAAGCTGGGCCATGCTTCACGGTCGATCCTTGGATGGAGGAGCGCCCGAGGGAACGCGCTGGCTCCACGATATACCTCGAAAGCAACGGGAGTTGTGATCGATTGGGCGCGCCTGCTCAACACCTGCCAATGCGGGTCCGTGGGCTTGTGAATCAGCAGGCACTCGCGCTCCAGCCACGCCCAAGCTTCCGCAAGCACGGGGGCCAGACGTCGCGCGTCAAGCTGCGGATAAACTCCATGCGCGCCTTGAGTAAGCGCTAACATCATATTGTGACGGCTGAACTGAGATTGGCCGCTGAGATGAAATGCGCGCAGGAGGGCACCCGCAACCTCCTCGACATCAAGTGCGAGAATGTCTTCAGGATTGGGCAAGAGGTCGCGAAAATGAATTATCGGATCCATGACGTCCACTTAGCTCGCTGTTGCCAGAGATAGCAGCGCTGATTTTTAACGGTTACGCCATCAGCAACCCTTTCAGTGTAGCAATTTGGGGGCGAAAGGGCGCGGCGAACATGATGCAAGTGGTGGCGATCCTGTCTTTCGGGCTGGCTCTAGCCATTCAGGCGATACGACTGCCGACGGTTTTGCTCCAACCGATCGTGCCGCCGCCGGGCGCACCACCACCAGAGCCGGTTGGGCGAGTTCCGTTGGGACAGTCGCGGGCGGTCGCCTACCTTACAATCGGCGAGGATGGCCACGTAATGGACTTCGGCATAATGGAAAGCAGCAGCTATGCGGTTCACGATGGAGCTGCCTCCTGGATTGCGTTCCGGCGAGTGAAATACTCCGCGCGAACCGACGCTTCGCCCGGAACGCCGCCACGTACCGTCGATTTGCCTATTAAATAACAGATCAACCAATAGCGGGCGGTATGGTTGGGCGCGATGAGCAGCAAGGCGCCTCGGCCATTTCGACCGGGCGCCCCACCATGCCGCGGGATCCAACGGCGCAATTATGACGGTTTCTTCCAACCGCCACCCGGCGTGCGCGCCAATCCCAGCTCGCGAGCGCGATAGCCCCGCTCGGCTTCACGGTAGTTTATTGGGCCCAGTGACTGGTCGAGCCCGTAGACCGGGCGGGTGGCGACCAATTCGTAACCGTCGTGGCTCGGTGCCTCGCCGTGCTCGTCCAAGGGATCGCCGGCGGGATCATCATCCTCAAGGTCGCAATCGCCGTCGACCAGATCGAGCAAGCCGATCAGCCGCTCAATTTCATCCTCTATTGCTCGACGGTTCGCAAGCACGAAGGTCGGATGGAGATGGACGCCCATGTCAGCGGCCCTCCGCAGTCTGCATGAATTCGCGCACCCGGCGCACCGTTCTCGGTTGAATTCGGCGTCCCCAGCGAAGGCTTTCGACAAATTTCGGATCATCCACCGCCATCGATCCGAAGGCGCTCGCACTCATCCCCGAAGCCAATAGGAAGCGGGCAATGTCCGCCAGGATCGGATGCGGATCCCGGACCCAGTGCTGACGCCGGGCGCGATCCATAGCCTCTCGACGCGCCTTGGCCGCCTCTCCGCTCTTGGGATTGGCGCTCGGGAGCGCTTTGCCGTCGCGGATAAGGCTAACGATCCGATCGACTGTTTCCTGCCTGGGCTGCCGTCCCGATCGGAGATCCGCGACGAGGCGAGGGTCATTTACGGCGGCGCGGCCGAACATCGAC
This sequence comes from Sphingomonas lycopersici, assembly GCF_026130605.1. GTDB lineage: Bacteria > Pseudomonadota > Alphaproteobacteria > Sphingomonadales > Sphingomonadaceae > Sphingomonas > Sphingomonas lycopersici. The sequence continues at coordinate 511,726 of NZ_JANFAU010000002.1, forward strand.
GGTGCGACGCCGCGATCGGCACAATATTGCTCGATCGAGCGAAGGAGCTGGGCGCTCATGCTGACACCTCCCCGCGGTGCCGGGCGTCCAACACGGCGATAATGGCTTCGGCATTCACCGGAAGCAGACCGATCGCGCGTAAACGGCATGCTTCCGCATCGTGCATTTCATAGCCGGGGCGGGCGAGTGTCAGGCGATCGGCCGTCCGGACGACGACGCCACCGGCTGCTTCCCAAGCCGCGAGCCACGCATGAGCGTTGAAGGAATGAGTGAGGGCGTTTGCCATGTCAGTGGCCCTCCATTGCGGAGAGCCGCTTAACATCGGCGAATATCTGCTCGGCTGCCTCGGAGGGCTCCAGGCCTCGCTGTTCCATGTTCTCAATTTTCAGAACCAGCTCAGCCAGCGATGTCACCGGGTAGGCGTCAATTCGTTCGTCGAGAGCTACCAGCGGATGAAACATCTCATCCTCCCGCTGCCGGATGCGCGCAGGGAAAGGCGGCTCACTCCCCAACGCTGCAATGCTGCTCCTTCGCCGGTCGTCTGCCTCGATGAAGCGCCGGGCAGCTCGAACGGTCGATGGCCATCCCTCTGCCGGATCGCCATCGCCTGCCCCGATCGCGACGTATTGCTCGGCCAGACTCCGCGAGTATGACTTGGCGGATGAGAAGATGACTGGGCCGCCGCCCACTGACGTCCCGCCCCGCTCTTCGACATGAGGGATCGCTTCGATCAATGCGCGGTGCCGGGCGACCTCGGCACCCCAGCCCTGTTTTGCCGGAAGGTATTCCTCCTCATAAAAGCGATCGAGCGCGTCCGATGCAGTTGCCCGCTGTTTGATCAGGGACAACAGCGACGGCGTGCCAAGAGTCGGCGCGCCCTTAACCTCGCTGGCGATCGCAATGCCTCCCCCTACGAGAGCGGCCCCGGCAACATAGGCCGTCGCGGTGGTGGCGGCGCGTATGATCGCTCGCCGGCTGGTGATGGCGTCCATCGCTCAGGCCTCCTTCGCTGCAGCGCGAGCCGCGTTGATGGCCTCGGTGACGTTCGGCGCGAGACACCATGCTTCGAATGGCTCATATGCCTCGTCACCGAACCGATGATAGGCGGCGAGGGTCTGGCGCCCGTATTCATCGCGGATCGCCCCCAGCGCTTCCGCGCGGTACCCAACGAACTCGAACCAGTCGTCGTCGCTGATAATGTAGCGGGTGCGCCGCCACTCACCCTTCGGCGGCAGAGCGACGCACGACGCCAGCAGCCGCTTGGCGCGTGGATCATCGGTCCACGGCCGGTTGGTGTTGATGGAATGGATAAGGACGAGCGCCGGGGTGGCGCGCGTGGGCACAGCTAGGCTATGCGCGGCAGTAGCCATTTTCGATCTCCTAACGATCGAGTTGTGGTCAGACCGGGTGGGAGGGGCCTAATCCTCCTTCCCGGTCGCTAAACCGCTCGAAGCGGTGATAAGAATTTGATCTATGAACCGGCTTGCGTCAAGCGCAGATTGATAATATTTTTATCTCCATGACACCTGACCAAAGTGCGATGGCGCGCGCGGCGCTGCATCTTTCCCGCGCGGAACTGGCAACCCTTGCCGGCCTCGGCGTCGCCACTGTGGTCAGATTTGAAAGCGGGCAAAGCGTGACAGACGATTCAATCGTCGCGATGCGTGCCGCGCTCGAAAAGGCTGGCGTGGAGTTTATCCCCGCAGGTGCCGCGATTCGCGATAGCGGGGGTGCGGGCGGACCCGGCGTTCGCCTTCGAGGCTGATCCTCAGGCTGCGCTCATTGCTGGTCAGCGGGTGGCTCCGGCCGTCGCCACGGATTCGCGACATACCGCCGACCATCCATAACTCCGAACATCACCGGCACATTCAACAGGACGGCCCAAAAGATGAAGGTGCCTCCACGTTCGTCCTTGCTCACCTCGCGACCGTCGTCGGCGTATTGTTCGCAACCGCCGCGGAGCGGATCACTCTCCTCGCATGAAGGCCGGCCCGCCATCACCGCCGCGAATAACGCAATACCCAGCGACCATAGCATGCCATTTCTGAGCGCAATCCAACGTCCGCTTTTTTCAGCCGCTTCCCGCGCGGTTTTCCAAGCGAAAAGGACGACGCCCGCCAGGAGCAATATGCGCAATGCCTCGAATAGCTGATGCGAGTATGTCTCAGGCATCCCGGCCCCCTTTCATGAGCAGGATATTGCGGATGAGTGGTTAGCGATCGGTGATTGGCATTACCGTCGATCGATTATGGGGCGCAGGTACCGCATAGCTTCGTATCGGCCCTGCCCAACTTCTCCGCAACGGCCACGGCTGCCTGACGGTCGTCATAGGGGCCGTGCCATTGTCCATTCCGTCCAGAGTCCCCCGCCTGCGTGCCGCGGCCATCGTTGCAGTAGCCGCACGACCCGACATGCACCCGCGCGCGATCATGGGTCCAATTCTCATAGACGTAGAACGCCATTCCTCTCTCCCTTTGCACGTACCCGAGAGACTAGCCCTCCTTTCGGCAGCGCGCCATTCATCGCGAAGGCTGCTCGGATCCTAGCGCCGCGCAGATAACGCGCTCGCGCGCGAGGCAGCCTCCTGGGCCCATTGCTTGCCTGCCGTGAAAGCCCAGAAAACTGCGCTTTCCCCATCGCCGACACGCCTTATCGCTATGCGCGCCGGCGGCTCTATGGTATTCAGATACCCGTTCTATCCGTGGCGGAGGACTGACATTGGAACAGGTGCCGAGCGTATCCACGAATAATCACGACTCCGCATCCGAGCGGCGCGCGGTCCTGGCCTCCCTGTGCGACGAATTGATGGAAGCGGGCGCCTCTGGCAGTTTTCCGCAAGACGAGGCGATTTTCGCAGCCGTCGCATATGCCCGGTTGCTCGCATCGATCGGCGGGCCTGCCGAACGTTGCCGCCTGGGAAGCTATCATCTCCTTGTGGCTAATCGCCATGATACGCTGGGCAATCGTTCCCGCGCTGCCTTCGCGCGGGTCGAAGCGGCACAGGCGTTCCAGCTCGCCGCCGACAATGGCGACGCCAACGCCGTCGCGACCCTGAATGCGCTGGGTATGACCGTCCGCGAATCCCCCTCGGCGGAATTCGAGAGCCACGCGCGAGACTATGACGCTATGTGCCGAGACGCCGCGTTGGGCGACGTGAGCACGCTGATCGGCATGATCGAAGGCTCGTTGCTCGGCGATCAACATGCCGCGCAATATGAGGGGCTAGTGGTCGCGGAATGGTTAGCGCGGCTGGTCGTTCCGGTGAGTGCGCCTGAAACGTTGCCAAGGTTGGCGAGCATCTTGGCCGGGGTTCTGCTCGTCAGGATGGATTGGGAATTGCGCGAGGGCAGCGAGGTGATCGCCTGGCAAAAGCTCGAGCAAGCGTTTTCGATGCTCGCCGCGCTGAATCGCGCCGGCGAGCCAAGCGCGGCCGGTGCTCTTCACGGACTGATGAACGACACGGCTTTGCTGAGCCGCGCAGGTCTTAAGGCAGTCATCCAATCATTCCCCGATCTTCTCGCATTCGTCACGCCCGCAGGCATCGCGTGACGGTTCCTGCCTCATTCCAGAAAAGGTGCATTTAATGGCGGCTACCCTCTCCGCGCCGCGGGGCATGTTCGGTGCTCCGATGCTTTCCGACATGCGCCAACCGCCCTTTGTTCCGCTGAGTTTCAGCCAGCAACTTCTTGGCGCTCAATCTCCCGACCCTATGTCGGCGCCGCCCGTGCCACCGCAATCAGCGCTCTTGCCCTCCCCACAAGATACAGGGACCCAGCCGGACGAAGGGCCGCGCTCGGGTATGCCTTCGACTGCCCAGCGCCCGATCTTCGGGGCAGAAATGCTACGCGGGCCGAACGTGGATCAGATGACGGCGGCGCCAGATTCGCTGACTACGCCCAAGTTGCAGCCGGGCATGTTCGGCGCGTCATTTGACGTGAACAAGATTCCTATCCGCAAACCTAGCTTCTTCCAGAGCGGCGGCTTGGGCGAAAAGATTCTCGGTGGCATCGGTGAATTTGCGTTGCGGTATTCAGCCAGCCAGGGCGACCCATATGCGATGGCTGTCATCAACAGCCGACTCGCTCGACAGCGGGACAAACTCGAATGGCAGCGTGACCAGATGAAGCTGATGCAGCAGCATCAGTGGCATTTGGACGACCGCGACTTCGAGGCGAACAAGCCAGTGATCCGCAATACCTCGAACGAGATTGTAAGGGTCGACCCGCGCACGGGCTCTGCGCAGATGCTCTACAAGGGTTCGCTGCCAGCTGAAGATTATGCGCAGGGGCTAGGGTTCGAGGCGGGGTCGCCTGAGTATAATTCCGCGATGCAGGATTATGTGCTGCGCGCAAACGGCCCCACTGCCTTTCAGAACAATACCGACCTTGAAGGCGTCAAGCAGGATAACCGCGTGTCGCTGGAGAATACCCGCCAAGGCAACCGCGTTTCGTTAGAGGGGGTGCGGCAGCAAAATCGCATCGGCCTGCGCGGCGTTCCCACCTACGCGGACACCCATCCTCGACCAGGGGCAGGCGGCAACCCAACCTTGGGCGGAGTCGTTGCCCCGATCCTGGCGAAGATTAGGGATGGCAAGCCGCTAAGCCCCAGCGAGCAGTTGGCGTGGAATTCCTACAAATCGGGGCGTAGCCATCGAGGCGGCCTATCGATGCCGAACAATCCGCCGAGCATGGTCCCCGGCACGCCCCAACTGCCGGTCACCGTGGCAACGCCCGAACAGGCGCGAATGCTCCCTAAGGGAACTTATTTCAAAACCCCCGATGGTCAGGTGAAGGTGCGCTGATGGCCGATCCGTGGTCCGAATTTCACGATGCACCGACACCCCAGGGCGCGAGGCCAGCCGACAAATGGGCTGAGTTTAATGACGCGCCCGTCCGCCCTACCCCAGCTCCGGCTCCCAATTTGCACCCCACCGGATTGGCGCATGATGGCGACACCTTCCGTCTTAACGACGGGCGCAATGCGCGTCTGTTCGGTGTCGACGCTTTCGAGCTAAATCAGAACGGCTTCAGCCCGAACGGGGCGACGGTGCCTCTGGGGCAACAGGCGCGGTCGGCGCTGCTGCCCTATGCCACCCCCAATGCCTCGGTGTCGTTGACCGGTGACGTCACATATGGGCGTCCCGTAGCCTCGCTTAACAACGGAGGCGATGCTGGCGCGCAGCTCTTGCACGATGGCCTCGCGATCACGATCCCGAACTATCTGCGTTCCGACCCGCAGCGCTTTGTGGATTACACTCAGACGGAACGCCTTGCTCGTCTCAATCGCCGTGGCGCCTTCGGTCTTACCTATCAAACGCCCGCCTCCTTCCGTCACGGCGAGCCGCTGACCCGCGATACCAACGACGCGATCTTCTGGGATGAACCGACCCCATTCGCGGGCCTGCCGAAGCCGATCGAGCAGGGCTACATCTCGATCTGGATGGACCCAAAATCCAAGCCGGAGGATCTGATCGCATACGCGAACACCAACGGTTTCAAAGTCGACCCTGATCAGGTGCGCGAAAGGTATCGCCAGCGCGCCATTACCAAGCGGCCTGATCCCGCGATGAATTATGTACGGCCGCCGCGCGTACTCACCAATCTCGGCGATGGTGCTTTCGGCGCTGGCCTTCGCGGGTTCGCCGATCCGTTCAATTTGCTGGACGAGGCCGGCGCGGTGGCCGACACCTTGGTCCCCGGCAGGGAACGGGAGAACCTGTGGAATAGCAGCCGGCGTTTCGGTGACATCTACGGTAACAATCTTGAGCAAAATCGGGCGATCCTGGACTACGATGAGGAAAATCATCCGTGGGCGCGGTTCGGTGGGCAGCTTGCCGGCGGTCTTGTCGTGCCCGGCATGTCGATCGAGGGCGTGGGCGCCGCGGCTGCTCGGAAAGCCCTGGAAGCTGGGGCAACTCGGTTCGCCGCGGAGCAGGCCGCGCGCAATGCCGTGGTGTCCCGCCTCGGCTTGGCCGGTGCGATCGAAGGCGGCGTGGCCGGGGCTGGTCAAGGCGAAGATCTGCAGAGCCGGGCGACCGGGCTAGCGATCGGCATCCCCGTCGGGACCGCGTTGGGAATCGGAACGGGTATTGCCGCGCCGAAGGTCGCACAGATTTTTGGGGTGCCCTTCTCACGTCTCGTTGGTCGTGACGGTGAGCGTGCAGCGGAGGGATTCACGGATGGCGCGCTCGATACCGCACGCGCCAGCACCGAGAACAAATATGCAGGGCCGCAGCGGCCGACGCCGGTAATGGAACCGCGAGCGCCCGGCGGCGACTCTTCGCCCTCCCCTTCTCCCTGGGATGAGTTCGCGGACGCGCCTATGCCCATGCGCGCGGATCTGGATCCTCCGGCCATGTTCGGACCGGAGATGGCCGGCGCGCGAATCCCCGATCGCATTGACGTGAATGGCCGCCCTCGCCCGCTTCTCGATCCAGCGACTCACTCCGAGCGGATGGCCGCTGCGCAGCGGCTAGAACCGCGAGACATCATGCCTTTGCCGTCGAACGCGGTGGACGGGCTGCCCGAGGCGGATCGTATTACCGCTGGACGATATGAGCACGTGCGCGCGCCCAAAGAACGCGATACGCTCGATCCTCGCTCGGTTGCGAATGCGAACACGGGTGCGCCGATCGCCGCACGCGGCCCGCTGGACCTGGTATCATGGCTCCGTTCACAAGGCGGTATTCGCGCCGAAGGTGGTGAGCTGGAACATGCGGGCATCGGGAACGCGCCACGCGCAGGAATAGACTTCGCGGGTGGCGAGAACCGATACGGGCCACTCATCTCGAATTCGGGCATGAGCTATGACGATGCGGCATTCCGAGCGTGGGAAGCTGGATACTTCCCGAGCCATGCTGAGCGGCCGACCCCGACCGAATTTCTGCAGGCGCTGACCGATACGCATAGCGGTCGCAACCGTGCATTCCATCCAGACGATCTCCCGGAAGTCGACGCGTTCAACGCTGCCCGCCAGCAGCGCTGGGACGTGGAGGCCGCGCGCGAAGCCGGGGCGCCACTGTCTATCGATCGTGGTGCCCCGGCTGATCTCGCTGACCTTGATCGGAACGCAGCCCCTATCGAGGCCTATCAAGAGTGGGGCGAAAACGCGCCAAATCTTGCGGGCAATATCCGGCTCGACAAGCTAGACAGCCCGCAGGCGATCAAGCGGGCGCTATCGCAGGTCGATCGCATCTCAGGTGGCTTCGATGCTGCGCGGCGGGGCAGGATTACGCAGGCGGAAACTGAACGGCTCGCTGCGGAACTCAATATGTCGCCAGGCGACCTTCTGAAGCGTCGCGGCGGCCAAGCGTTCAACGCCGAGGAAGCCCTAGCCTCACGCCAAATCCTGGCGAAGTCGGGCAACGAGCTAGTCAACATGGCGAAGACGCTTCAACGCGGCGACGCCAGCGAAACCGACATGGTTCGTTTCCGCGAGGCGATCGTGCGCCACGCTGCTATCCAGGAGCAGGTATCGGGCGCCGCGGCAGAGGCTGGTCGCGCACTTCAGCAATATCGGATGGTCGCTAGTAGCCGGGCCGTCCGAGGCGACGTGCTGCGCCATTTGATCGATGAAGGTGGTGGGATCGATGGCCTTCGCGACGCCGCCGAGATGATCGTGGATCAGGCGGAAAACCCGGCCAAGCTCAACCGCATCGTAAAGCAGATGGCCACGCCAACATGGAAGGATAAGGCGCAGGAGGTCTGGTACAATACGATCCTATCGGGACCGAAAACCCACGCCGCCAATATCCTCTCCAACCTCTACACGACGGTAAGCCAGATTCCCGAATATGGCGTCGCGTCCGCAATTGGCCGCACGCGCACCGCTTTCTCGGGATCTGCGGAACGCATCACTGCGACGGAAGTCGGCGCCCGCGCGATCGGGCTTGTGGCTGGGGTCCGCGAGGCTGTGCCGGAGATGGCTCGAACAATGCGCACCGGCCTTACCCGAGATATGCGCAATGGAGTTGAAGCGCCCCGTCACGCGATTGGCGGCCGGCTCGGCACGGTGATTCGCACCCCCACTCGCGCGTTGGAAGCGGAGGACGAGTTCTTCAAGGCGCTGGCGCGCAAACAGGAACTCTATGGGCAGGCGGTGCGCCAAGCGGACGCGGAAGGCCTGAAGGGTAAGGCGGCGGTGGAACGAGCAACCGCCCTCGCGCAAAATCCCACCGATGACATGCTTCGGAAGGCCCGGGACTACGCGCTCTATCTGACCTTTCAGGAGCCGCTTCGGCAAAAGACGCTGCCGTCCAATATTTCGAAGCTGACCAACGATTCGCCCGCACTCAAGGCACTGATCCCCTTTGTCCGGACGCCTTGGAATATCCTGCGCTACGCGGTCGAGCGCACTCCGCTCGCGCCGGCATCGTCGCGCTGGCGGGCTGACTTTGCGGCCGGCGGCATCCGCCGCGATCTTGCGGTGGCCAAGGTATCGATCGGCACCGGCATTGGCGCATGGGCGCTAACCCAGGCGCTGGATGGCAAGGTAACAGGAGCCGGCCCCAGCGACCGCCGACAGCGGGATATGCTAATCGCGCAGGGGTGGCAGCCTTACTCACTCAAGATCGGCAATCGGTATTACAGCTATGCTCGTCTCGATCCGTTCGCGACCATCTTCGGTGGGGCGGCTGATATGGCGCAAGCGGCGAAGGATGGGCAAACAGGCGGCCTTCCCGATCAGGCGGCAAAGGTCGCGCTGTCGGCTGCCCACAACCTCGGCAATAAGACCTTCCTGCCGTCAATCGGCGCGCTCATGGATGCATTCGATAACCCCGATCGCGCCGGTGAGGCCTTTATTGGTCGTATGCTGGGTAGCGCCGTGCCATCCGTAGTCGCTCAGGGAACCCAAATAACCGACCCCTATCAACGGGACGCCGAATCCCTATCCGAGAGAATGACCGCACGCGTACCCGGATTATCGGATAGCCTTCCTGCCCGCGTCGATGTTCTCGGTCGGCCGATGGTACGCGACGGAGCTTTTGGGCCAGATTGGCTATCGCCGGTCGCTACGCGCGATGCCCGACCGGACCCAACCCTGGCCGCGCTATCCGACGCCGGGATCACCATTGGCCGCCCCGCGCGCAGTATCAGGATGCCCGGCGACTCGAAAAATACCAAGCTGCCCCGGGCAGAATACAACCACTATCAAACGGCGGTGGGCCAGCTTGCCAAGCCGGAACTTGATACGCTGGTGCGAGCAAACGACTGGATCCGCATGAGCCAGGAAGATCAGAAAGGCGCCGTTGACGACATCCTCCGCGGCGCTCGGAAAGATGCCCGCGACATGCTGTTCCCGAAAGGACTGCCCACTGCCCGGCAATCGATCAAGATGCCCGGCGGAATGTTCGGCAACCGTATGAACAAACCAAAGGCTGATTGGAGCGAATTTCGTGATGCCCGGTAATCGCTAGCGGTAATTTGCTAGGGCGCCCGCCCGCCGCAGGCAGACGGGCGCCTTCATTACGCCGCTATCCGCTGCATCGTAGCTGGGTCGTTATAGGCTTCGAGAATCGCCAATCGCATGGCCTGAGCGCGCACGTCTCCGCCTTTCACTCCTTGCACAAAGCTGCCCCAGCCCCTCATGTCGAACGCAGCGAGAGACCGAAGCAGGCGCTTCCGATCTAGGCCCTCTGGGGGCGAGGCCATGATCCGTGTCAGACCAAGGAAGACGGACGCGCCGTTGGTCAGGACCTGACCTTGGAACGCCTCCGCTATTGCCGACAATGCATCAATAACCAGTTCCTCGCCATTACGTCCCATCACTGCTGCGACACTGCTCGTGAACGCCACCTCACCCGGGCGCCACGCTTGCGATCCAGTCTGGCGAGCAACCCGCAACCCTGCAGTCTCGACAACACGATTGATCTCCAACGCGTCCTCATCGCCAGCGACCAATGCGGCGTGGAAGTCGTCCAACCGGTTGATTGCCCGCCGCGCGCGGTTTGCCGCGACGAACATGGCGGCCTCATCAGCCACCCCATCGTAGGTGCCGATCGAGCACGGGAGATGGATGATGTCCTTCCTCATCCTCGCGGCCGCAAGGCGGTGCTGACCGTCGATCACATACCGGCCATCCACCCGCCTCGACACTGCCAATGGCATGCAGAGTCGCCAGTCCCAATGAGCGGCGATCGAAGCCACCAGCCGGCGAGAGGGCTCGTTCTCGATCGAACGTTGATAGTCACCGTCGACCCGCAAGTCATCGACCGACACCCATTCGATGCTAGGCGGCACGCCGCGGACAGGGGGATAGGTTCGAGCTCGTTTGGTTTCCTGTTTTCCGCGTTGCCGCTTCCGGCTCGGAATCGCAGTCTTCAGGCTTTTGCCTGGTCCAACCATGTTCACGGGCTTCGACGCGGCGATCGACCGCTCTTTCATCTCAGCTACGCGCTCGTCGACCTCTTCTGCCGGCCACGCGTACACATCCCCGCACTGCTCCACGACCACATAACCGCGATGGACCCGCTGATGCCCCAACGGTGAAGCGATCAGAAAGGTACCGTTGGCTTCGATGCTGCCGAGAACCATCGGTCGGAGCCAATCGGGCAGTGACCCGCCATCATTCCTCCAGAGCTGAGTGCCGAGGGTGCTTGCGGCGGCGTTTTGCTGAGACATATTTTCCTCCAATCGAACCAGCCGGAGAATCGGCTGGCGATGGAAGGTCTCATCCCGCGGGCGGGCAATCTTCATGGTGGCGGTGGACCGTTACCGCGAAGACGCGAAGCGCCTAGATCGGCATCAGCGTTGCCCTCTCGAAGGGGCGCGAGAGAATCGGATCGCGAAGCGCCGTCCACCGTTGTTCAACGACGTATATAACCGGAATATTACCGAAGTTCCGCCTCCGCGACGCGTTGCACGCATCTAACCCATTGAAAAACAATGGTGACCCCTACGGGAATCGAACCCGTGTTTCAGCCGTGAAAGGGCCGCGTCCTAACCGCTAGACGAAGGGGCCGTTGGGCGAGAGGGCGGTTAGGCGAGCCGGGCCGCGCGGTCAAGGCGGCAAAGCAACAATCGTTCAATCATTCGCTCAATCGGCCCAGGCCGCATCGTCGAGATGGAGCTCGGCGGCGGGGCGCTGGCCCCAATCGTCGAGCTTCGCGCGCCCGGCGAGCCACAGCCGGCGGTGGGTCCCCGCGCCGAGCAGTGCCTGCCCCAGCGCATTATCCGCCGCGCGGAACGCCATCGCCTTGAAACTGCGCCCGTCGTCGCCGGCGACGATCGCGCGGACATGGCCGTTGCCGACGATATCGACACGCACCGGGCGCACCCGCCCCACCGCGACGCGCGGCGACGGCCAGCCGGTGCCATAAGGCCCGCCCGCTTCGAGCGCATTGACCAGCTCCGGGGTCACCCCGCCCGCCGCATGAATCGAATCGACCAGCAATGCACGGTCCGCCGCGGCGATCGCGACCTTTCCGGCGAGCTTGTCCTCAAGGAAATCGCCGAACGCCCCGACGTTTTCGGCGTCGATCGTCAACCCCGCGGCCATCGCATGTCCGCCGCCGGCGACGAGCAGTCCCGCCTCTTTCGCGGCGAGCACCGCCTGCCCCAGATCGACCCCGGTGATCGAACGCCCCGATCCCTTGCCGACCCCGGCTTCGTCGAGCGCGATGACGATCGCCGGGCGGCCGAGCTTTTCCTTGAGCCGCCCCGCGACGATCCCGATCACCCCGGGATGCCAGCCGGCCCCCGCCACCACGGTCACCGCGCGGTCGCTGCGCAGGATCGCCTCGGCGGCCTCCTGCACCGCGGCCTCGATCGCGCGGCGCTCCTCGTTGAGCCGGTCGAGCTCGGTCGCGATCGTGCGCGCTTCGGCCGCGTCGCGCGTGGTGAGCAAGCGCACGCCGAGGTCGGCGCGCCCTACCCGCCCGCCCGCGTTGATTCGCGGGCCCAGTGCGAAGCCGAGATCGCTCGCGGTCGGTGCGCGGGTCAGCCGCGCCGCATCCATCAGCGCGGCGAGCCCGACATTCTTCCGCCCCGCCATCACCTTCAGCCCCTGCGCGACGAAGGCGCGGTTGAGCCCGCGCAATTGCGCGACATCGGCGACGGTGCCGAGCGCGACGATATCGAGCAGGTCGATCAGCCGCGGCTCGACACGGTTCGCGAACCAGCCGCGCGCGCGCAATTCGCGCAGCAGCGCCGCGCCGAGCAGGAACGCCACCCCCACCGCGGCGAGATGGCCGTGCGCCCGCCCCTCGGTCTCATCGAGCCGGTTGGGATTGACCAGCGAATGCGCCACGGGGAGCGCGCTGGCGCATTGGTGATGATCGACGACGATCACATCGACCGGCGCCTCGCGCGCCGCGGCGAGCGCATCGAATGCCTGCGCGCCGCAATCGACGGTGACGATCAGCGTCGCCCCCTCCTGCGCCAAGCGCACCAGCGCCGGCCCCGACGGGCCATAGCCCTCCATCAGCCGATCGGGGATATACGGCCGCGCCTCGAGCCCGAGATCGCGCAGCAACAGGATCATCAGCGCGGCGGAGGTCGCGCCGTCAACATCGTAATCACCGAAGATCGCGACCTGCTCGCCCTGTGTCACCGCATCGGCGAGACGCGCCGCGGCGCGATCCATATCGTTGAAGATCGAGGGATCGGGCATGAAGCCGCGGATCGTCGGCACACGATGCAGGTCGAGCGCCTCGCGCGGGCAGCCGCGCGCCAGCAGGATCTGGGTAATGAGATCGTCGGGCGCGAAATCGTCGCGCTGGTCGGCAGCCAAGGCGCGCCAGCGCCACGGCTGGCCAAGGATCGAGCGTTCTACGCCAAGCACCGCGTTGGGAGTCATCGCCCCCTATTGCCACGTTTTGCGCAGATAGCGACAGCCCGGTCAGCGCTGGAGGCGCCGCCGGGCTGTCGGCTGAATAGTGCGGTAGAACGCGATCCCCCTCCATCGTTCGCCCTGAGCCTGTCGAAGGGCTTCTTGTCCCATCGAGGCGGGGACGCCCTTCGACAGGCTCAGGGCGAACGAATTAAAGGTTCGCGTTGGGCTCGATCAACGCGCGCTGGCGAGAACCGCCCGCGACGGCACCGCCGCCAGCAATGCCGCCCGCTGCGTATTGGCCGCGGCGAGCGTTTCGACACGGCAGCGCTGGACATTGGTCTGGCCCTCCGGATCGGCGCTCGACGCGGTCCCGCACACGCCGGTCACGGCATGGACGATACGGTAATCGAGCCGCTTCACGTCGCGCGGGTTCGACAGGTCGAGGTCGGCGTGGCGCACGCTGACCGAAGGAAGGGGGGCATCGCTCTGGGCAAACGCAGGCGCGCCGACGACAGCCGCGGCAAGCGCCGCGAGCGACAGGATCGTTTTCATCGATAGTCTCCGGGGTGAAGGTCAGTCGCGTCGGCGCCAACGCTTGCCTTCATATAGGCGCACCCGACCGCAAATGACGAACAACGATGTTGCCGACTCGTTCTGCAAAAGTGCAGAATAGCGACATGACGCCGGACTGGGACGACGTTCGCCATTTCCTTGCGGTTGCGGAAACGGGCAGCACGCTCGCCGCCGGGCGCGCACTGCGCGTCAGCCAGACCACCGCCGCGCGACGCGTCGCCGCGCTGGAGGAGGCGCTGGGGGTGATCCTGTTCGATCGCCGACAGGCGGGCTATCTGCTCACCCCGGCGGGCGAAGCGTTACTGACCCACGCGCGGAGCGCGCAGGACGCGCTACGCCGGCTGACCGACGAAGCCTCGCTGCTCGGGCGCAGCGCCGAGGGCGTGGTGCGCCTCACGCTGTCGCCGATCTTCGCCTTTACCTTCATGATGCCGATCATCGGCGATCTGCGCATCGCCCAGCCCTCGATCCATATCGAGATCGACACCACCGAGGACGTTCGCGATCTCGCCGGGGGCGAGGCGGATATCGCGCTGCGCGTCAGCAAGGAACGGCGCGGCGCCGGGCTCGTCTGGCGCCTGCTGACCGCCGATCCCTGGACGGTCTATTGCAGCCGCGCTTATGCCGAGCGACACGGCGTGCCGCGCCATATGTCCGAGCTGGTGAACCACCCTTTCATCGGCGGCGGCGAGCCTGGGGTGTGGGCGCATTATCAGGCGTGGCTGGCGGCGAGCGGGCTGGAGGAGAAGGTGATCATGCACCATAATTCCTCCACCGGGCTGCTCGCGGCGGTGCGCGCCGGCACCGGGCTCGCCGCGCTGCCGTGCCTCGCGGCGGACACCGACCCCGATCTGATCCGCTGCGTCCCGCCGCTCAAGAAAGTAATAACCCATTTGTGGCTGGTCTATCCCGAGCGGCTGCGCCACGAACCGCGGATCCGCGCGGTGCTCGATTTCCTGATCGCGCGGGTGCCGCGGTTTACGGGGTGAGAAGCCGGCAATGACGAGCGACCTGACGATCTGGACCTATGATTGGGTGCCGCAAGGCCCGCGCGGTTTCGTGCGCGATCTGCGGCTGAGATGGGCATGCGAGGAAGCCGGCCTCGACTATGAAATGCGGACGGTCGCCTTCGACGGCCGCGAGACGAACCACCTCGCGCAACAGCCGTTCGGCCAGGTGCCGTTCCTGCGTGACGGCGACCTCGAACTGTTCGAAAGCGGCGCGATGCTGCTGCATCTCGCGCGGAAGAGCGAGCGGCTGATGCCAAGCGATCCGGCCGGACAGGCGCAGGTGATGCAATGGACGATCGCCGCGCTCAATTCGATCGAGATGGTCTCGGTCCCGTGGTGGTTCCTCAATGTCTCCGGCGATGTCGACAACCAGCTGACCGGATGGTTGAGCGCACGGCTGGGCCAGCTCGAAAGGATATTCGGCGAGCGCGAATGGCTGGTCGCCGATCGCTTCACCGTCGCCGATCTGCTGATGGCGGACGTATTGCGGGTGGCGCTGGTGCGCGCGTTCGGCGACCGGCCGGCGACCGAAGCCTATATCGCCCGCACGATCGACCGGCCGGCGTTCAGGAAAGCCCAAGCCGATCAGATCGCTTTCTTCGCAGCGGCTGACAAGAAACGCTGATTTACCCCGCCGCCACCCAGGGCGCCTCGCGGAACCATTTGGTGACGATATACTTCACCCCCTCGGTTACCGCCGACCCCTCGTGGAGCGTCGCCGGATTGGGGCTGCCGTCCGCCGCCATATTGTTCCACGCGAGCAGCAATCCGCGCTGTGGTGCGACGCGCAGGCCCGCCTGCGGAAACCAGGTCGCCCCGCCCTCCCCGACATCGTTGAGGTAGATCATCGCGGTCCACGTCCGCTGCCCGCCGCTGGCCTTCATCACCGGCCAATAGCTTTCGTTCTCGTGGAAATAATCGTGATGCGGGCGGAAATGCTGGCCGACGGCGTAACGCTGGCCCTGCATCGTCTCGGCATTTTCTGGCGCGATGCCGAGCAGGCCGGCAATCCCCTCGTCGATCGCGCGCACCGCCGGCGCCCAGCGGTCCATGTCGCAGCTCTCGCTGGTGCGGAAGGCGGTATCGCCGCGATCGGACAGCAAGGTGGAGGGCCGGCGATCGGCATCGATCATCGCAACCAATTGCTTGCATTGCGCGGCATCGAGATAGTTGCGGCAGCGATAGACCACCGCGAGATCGGTCGGCAGCCGCTCCATCCGCGGATCGGCATCGAGCCGCGCCTGCACTTGCTCTCCGATAAAGCGCCGTACCGGCGAAGGATGGCCGGGAGGTCCGATTCTCGTCGTCATGGCGCCGCCAATTCGCGCGCCCGAAGCGCGAAGGCAAGCGGGCGCCGCACGAAACGACGCCCGCCTGCGCTGATTTACCAGAAGATGTCGTAGATCACATCGACCACTTCGCCGCTGTCGACGTCGACCAGCAAGGCGTCGTTGTAATAGCGCACCCAGCGATACGGGCCGTAGACTTCCGGCAGGCGATAGGTCCACGGATCGTCGATCCAATAATCCTCGACGAACAGCGGCGCCGACAGCATCACCCCGACCGAGAAACGGCGATAGCCGTAATCCCAGCCATAGGGCGCATAATAGCGCGGCAGGTGGAACACCGAGCGGTTGCGGTAGCGGTAATTGCTCCAATTGTACCGCGTGTCGCGCCGCCAGTCGCGGTTCCACGCGCGGCGGTCGTCATGGCCATAGCGATCGCGCACGAAATCCCGGCGGTCGTTCCAGCCCGAGCGGACATCGCGATTGTCGCGCCCGCGATTCTGCCAGCGCGCGCGATCGTCGTTCGACGGGCGGCCCTGCCACCCGCCGGGTTGACCCGGCTGGCGCTGACCGTCCCAACGACCGGGCTGCCCGGGCTGTCCCGGTTGACCCCGACCGTCCCAACGGCCCGGCTGCCCAGGCTGACCCTGACCGTCCCAACGACCCGGCTGTCCCGGTTGTCCCGGCTGGCGCTGGCCATCCCAACGGCCCGGCTGCCCGGGCTGG
Organism: Sphingomonas lycopersici; assembly: GCF_026130605.1. GTDB lineage: Bacteria > Pseudomonadota > Alphaproteobacteria > Sphingomonadales > Sphingomonadaceae > Sphingomonas > Sphingomonas lycopersici. The sequence continues at coordinate 528,092 of NZ_JANFAU010000002.1, forward strand.
CGCTGGCCATCCCAGCGACCCGGCTGCCCGGGTTGCCCCGGCTGGCGCTGGCCATCCCAACGGCCCGACTGCCCGGGTTGCCCCGGCTGGCGCTGGCCATCCCAACGGCCCGACTGCCCGGGTTGCCCCGGCTGGCGCTGGCCATCCCAGCCACCCGGCTGCCGCTGGCCGTCCCAACGACCGGGCTGGGCCTGATCGCCGCGCGGCTGCCATTGCGGGCGCTGCGCCTGATCCCAGCGCTGTTGGGGCTGAGCCTGCGGTTGCGGCTGCGGGCGGGGCGCCTGTTGCTGCGGAGCTGCCTGGCGCGGCGCACCGCGATCGCCGCGATCGCCACGCTGCCAGCCCTCCTGTGCCGACGCGGCGAGCGGCAGCAGCGAGGCTGCTGCGGCCAGCGCGGCCAATATCTTCTTCGTCATTCCCGGACACTCCATCGCCGGCGCACGAGCCGGCCCCGATGATATTGCCGGTTATCGCCGAGTCGCAGCGAATGCGGGCTGAACCATGCTGTCAGCCGATTGAAAGATTCAAAAGTCTCAACGTCGTGCTGCGAGCGGGGCGTCTTCGTCCTCCGGCGCCTCGCCGGCGGGGACGCGGGTGCGCACCGCCTGGTAGCCGAGCGAGGCGCGTGCGCGCACCGGCCCGGCGATATCCGCGACGAGATAGAGCGGCCGCCGCTTCGATTCGATATAGAGCCGCCCGAGATATTCGCCGATCATCCCCAGCACGAACATCTGCACCGCGCTCAGCACCGTCACGACGAGCATCGTCGAGGTCCAGCCCTGCACCGGGCTGCCGCGGAAATAGCCCCAGGCGATGTAGAAGAGCAGCAGCAGCGATGCCCCCGCCAGCGCGACCGAGGCATGGCTGGCGAAACGCAGCGGCGCGGTGGAAAAGCCGGTTACGGCGTCGAACGCGAGCCGCAGCATTTTCGACAGCGGATAATTGGTCTCGCCGGCGTGACGCTCGGCGCGGTCATAAGGGAACGGGACCTGCCGGAACCCGACCCACGCCACCATCCCGCGGATGAACCGCGCCTGCTCGGGGAGCGAGAGGAAGGCATCGAGCGCGCGGCGCGTCATCAGCCGGAAATCGCCGGTATCGAGCGGGATCGGCGTATCGGTCACGCGATCGAGCACGCGGTAGAAGGCCGAGGCGGTGGCCTTTTTGAACAAGGTCTCGCCCTCGCGCTTGCGGCGCACGGCATAGACGACATCGGCCTCCTCGCGCGCCATCACCTCGCGCATCTCGCCGAGCAATTCGGGCGGGTCCTGCAGATCGGCATCGAGGATCAATATCTGCTCGCCGCAGCACAGATCGAGCCCCGCGGTCAGCGCGAGCTGGTGGCCGTGGTTGCGCGACAGGTTGATCGCCACCACGCGCGGGTCCGCCGCGGCGAGCTGTTGCATGATCCGCCAGCTGTCGTCGCGCGAGCCGTCGTTGATCAGCACGATCTCATGATCGTCGCCCACCACCGCATGCGCCGTGGCGGAGACGCGCTGGTGCAGCAGCGGCAGCGTTTCTGCCTCATTGTAACACGGCACGACGATCGAAAGCTGAAGACGATGCATGATCAGCCGCACTTATCGGCTGGATGGGGGAAAATCACGCAAATGTTGCGGTAGAGCCCCGTGCCACGAACCTCCCCCGTTCGACCTGAGCTTGTCGAACGGGGAGAGGTGGTCGTGGTTGACGCGAAGCGCGTTATGCCGCGGCGCGGGCGCGTTCCTCGACCATCCGTTCGAGGATCGTCAGCGGCATCGCGCCAGCGCCCAGGATGTCGTGGAAATTCTTCTCGTCGAATTTCGCGCCGAGGATCGCCTTCGCTTTCTCCCGCGCACGCACCCAGGCGGCATGGCCGACCTTGTAGCTGCACGCCTGCCCCGCCTGGGTGCAGTAACGCTCGATCTCGCGCTGCGAGCGCGGACGCGCGAAGCCGACGGTCTGCACCATATAATCGGTCGCTTTCTCGCGGCCCCAGCGCTTGGAATGGATCCCGGTGTCGATCACCAGCCGCGCCGCGCGGAACAGATAGCTCTGCAGGAAACCGGCGCGCTCCAGCGGCGAGGCATAGCCGCCCACCTCGTCCGCCAGCCCCTCGGCATAGAGCGCCCAGCCTTCCGAATAAGCACTGAAGAACGAAAGCTTGCGGAGCAGCGGCGTCTTGGCCTGCTGCGCGATGGTCAGCTGCAGATGATGCCCCGGCACGCCCTCGTGATAGGTGAGCGCAGGGAGCGAATATTTCGGCCAGTCGCCGACGCTCTTGAGGTTGATCCAGTAGATCGCCGGGCGCGAACCGTCGAGCGCGGCGAGGTAATAATAGCCGTTCGAGGCGCCATCCTGGATCTCCACCGGCACGCGGCGAATCTCGAGTGGGGCGTTGGGCCAGTGATTGACCAGCCGGTCGAGCTTGGCAGTCATCGCCGCGACCCCCGCATTGAGGTCGCGGATCAGTTGCTCGCGTCCCGCAGCGGTATCGGGATAGAGCTGGTCGGCACGCACGTTGAGCGCGTTGAGCCGCTCGGCAACGCTGCCCTGGGTCAGCCCCTGCCCCTTGAGGATCGTATCGAGCTCGGCGGTGATCGACGCGACCTGCTCCAGCCCCATGCGATGCACTTCGTCGGGGCTGAAATTGGTCGTCGTCGCCTCGGCGAGCGCGGCGGCGTAGATCTCGTCGCCCTTCGGCACCGCCCACAGCCCGTCGTCGGTGCGACCGTTCGCGCGCAGTTGCTTGACCAACGCGATCTGCCGGTCGAGCGCCGGATAGACCTGCTTCTCGACGATCGCGGACGCCTTGGCCTGCCAGTCGCCGGCGATATTGGCCTTGGCTGCGCGGGTCGCGAGCGACTGGGTAAGGCCGCTCTGCGCCGCTGCCGGCGATCGCAGCTTGGCCATCTGCGCCAGCGCGAGATCGAGCGACCAGCCCGGCGCGACATAGCCGCGCACCGCCTGTTCCTTCTGCTCGGCGGTTTCATTGTCGAGCGAGGTCGCCATCGCCGCAAGTCGATCGAGATAGGCGGCGCAATCCTCCGCGTTGACGATCGTATGCGAGGAATTGAGGAAATCGGGCGTCTCGAAATAGACGCCGGCCTGCTGGGTGATCAGATAGGGGCGCTGGACCGAATCGAGCCCGAACCGGTCGTTCGGCAGCGCCTGCGAATTGAGCGAATAGAGCACCACCTCGCGATCGAGCTTCGCCGCGGGCGACAGGCTGTCGGGGGAGATGGCGGTGATATCGGCAATCGCGCGCTTCAGCATGCGCTGCCCCTTGGCGCGCCCGGCAGCGGAATTATCCTCCAGCCGATGCTTGAGCGGGGCATTCGCCCCCTTGTCCATCCCGAGCACCGTCGCGAGCGTCGGCATCTCCGGAAGGATATCGGTCATGATCCGGTCGAAAGTGGCATTGAGCTTCGCATCGCCCGCTGCGGCGGCTTGTGCGCGCAGCGCGGCAGGCATCAGCGCGAGCGCCGACGCGGCGCCCGACGATGCCAGGAAAGAACGACGATCCATTTTTGGAAACCCCTTTTAATTTGGGAATGGTGCCAGCGTAACGCCGTGCGCAGGTGTGGCAACCCCATAATACACCCACTCAACCGTCATGCCGGACTTGATCCGGCATGACGACAAAAGACCCGACCTTATCTCGCCGCAGCCGACCCGCCCGTCGCCAGCGCACGATCGTACCAGGCGGAAAGGTCGCGCTTCATCGCGTGGAGCGCGTCGGGGTTGAGATAAGTCATGTGCCCCGCGGGATAATAAGTGAAGCTCAGGTTCTTCGCCTGCGCTGGCTCCAGCATCATATGGCCGAGATCATATTCGGTGCCGAAGAACGGCGTCGCCATATCGTACCAGCCGTTCATCGACAGCACCTGGAGATAGGGATTGTCGCGCATCGCCGCCGCGAGATCGACCGCGGTATTGGGGTTGTTCTGCTGCGTGCCGAACCCCGAGCCAGGCGCCTTGTGCTTCCAGTTCCAGTCGAACCCCGCCCCGTCGCGCGCCGACAGGCGATACGGCATGTCGGTCTTATACCCCAAGGTGTTCGAGACATAATCGTGGAAGGTGCCGATGAACGCACCCGAAATCGCCTCCGACGAGGCATCGGTTTCAGGGCGATCACCCGCCGCGTCGCTATCGACCCCGGTGTAGCGGGCGTCGAACCGGCCGATCGTTCGCCGCTGATCGCGCAGCAATTCCTTCTGGAAACGCGGCAGATCGATCCGCAGGTTGGCGCGCTTGATGAACTCGGGCGAGAGACCGATCAGCTGGCTCAACTGCGTCGCGATCTGGTCGCGCTCGGCGTCGCCTATCGACTGGCCCTTGGCCAGCGCCGAGGCATAGGGGCCAACCGCGAAGGCGCGCGCCTGTTCGACGATCGTCGCGACGTCCGCCGGGCGGTTGGGGATGCGGTTATGATACCAGGCGGTCGCGGCGAAGCTCGGCAGATAGTTGAGATAGACCTGATCGAGCCCCGGCTGGCGATAGCCGTAGTTCATGATCGAGGAAAGCAGCACGACGCCGTTCAACGCCATCCCGCGATCCTGTAGCTGATAGGCCAGCGCGCCCGAGCGCGTCGTGCCATAGCTTTCGCCGAAGATGAACTTGGGGCTGTTCCACCGCCCGTTCTTGGTCACGTAACGGATGATCGCGCGCGCGAAGGCGTCGACATCGCCATCGACGCTGTAGAACTGGCTGGGCTTCGTATCGCCCAGCGCACGCGAATAGCCCGCGCCCATCGCATCGAGGAACACGAGGTCCGTCTTGTCGAGCAGCGTATCGGGATTCGGCCCGAAATCATAAGGCGCGGGGCGGATCGATTCGGGATTGCCGGTGCGCAGCCGGACCGGGGCGAACGATCCCATATGCAGCCAGAAGGTCGGGCTGCCCGGGCCGCCGTTGTAGAAGAAGGTGATCGGGCGCTTTGTCCCGGGCCGCGTGCCATCCAGCGTATAGGCGGTGTAGAACATCGACCCGGTCGGCTTGCCCTCGGTATCGCGGATCGTCAGCGTGCCGGCGGTGGCGGTATAGCCAAGCGTGCGGCCGGCGACGGCGACGCTGCCCTTCGACTTCTCCTCGCGCTCCTGCACCGGGGCATTGGCATAGGCCGCCTCGGCCTCCTGCTTCATCAGTTCGGCATTGTTTTGCGGGGCGCCCTTCCCGCCCTTCTCCGCCGGCTTGGCTTCCTGCGCGGCGACAACCGCCGAGGTGGACAAGAGCAAAATAGCGATGGCGCGGGCGAACATGCGGAAGACTCTCCCTTTTTTACGATACGTAATATCGTTCCAATTGCGCGTTCATGCGCGCGGCGCAACACCCCATCGTCATTCCCGCGCAGGCGGGAATCCATTGCCGGCGTCGTCGCAACTCTATCGGCTAGGCCTGCGTGAATGGATTCCCGCCTGCGCGGGAATGACGGTGACTGAGGTCAAATTGCTCCACCCCGGCGCAGGATGGGGCCCAGCATCGAGCCGTTCGTAACTGGGGTCCGGCCTGCGCTGGGGTGGTAAAAGGGGTTCAACTCACACCCGCTCCGCCCCCGCCACCGCATCGGCGGCGCGCAGCGCGGCGAGCAGCCGCATCAGCTGGTGCGCATCATGCACCTCGACGTCGATCGTGTTGGTGTGGATGCCGGTATCGCGGCTGTCGAGGCGGAGGTTGATGATGTTCGCCTTATGCTGGCCGATGATCGTCGCGATCACCCCCAGCGCGCCGGGCTCGTTCTTTACCTCGACCGAGATGCGCGCGACCGCGCCCATCGTCTTGTCGCCCCATTGCACGTCGATCCAGTCGGTTTCCTCGTCGGACCGTTCGGCGAGATCGGCGAGCGTGCGGCAATCAATCGAGTGCACCTCGATCGACGCATCGGGCCGGCGCAGCCCGACGATGCGGTCGCCCGGCACCGGATGACAACAGGTCGCCAACTCATAGGCGACGCCCGGCGCGAGCCCCTCGATCGAGATCGCGCTGGATTGCGGCATATTATGCGCGACATCGGCGCCAGCCGACCCCGGCATCAACGCCTCCATCACCTGCGCGTCGGTCAGCGTGCGGCGCGCGATCGCGGTCATCAGCTGCACCTCATCGGCGAGCTTGAGGCGCTTGATCCCCTGTTCCAGCGCATCCGCCGCGAGCGGCGCGGGCAGACGCGTGACGATATCGTCGTAGAGCTTGCGCCCCAGCGCGACGGTCTGCTCGCGCTCGACCAGCCGCAAATGGCGGCGGATCGCGGCGAGCGCCTTGCCGGTGATCGCGAAGCTCAGCCAGCTCGGCTGCGGGGTCTGCGCCTTAGAGCGCAGCACCTGCACCTGATCGCCGTTGTGGATTTCGGTCCGCAGCGGCACGACGCGGCCGTTGATCTTCGCCCCCACCGCCTGATCGCCGAGATCGGTGTGGACCGCATAAGCGAAATCGATCGGGGTCGCGCCCTTGGGGAGCTGGATCAGCTCGCCCTTCGGGGTGAAGGCGAAGATGCGATCCTGATACATCGCCATCCGCGTATGCTCGAGCAGTTCCTCGGGCGTCGCGGCATTGTCGAGGATTTCGACCAGATCGGCGATCCAGTCCTGCTGCGTCTCGGGCCGGACCTTCATGTCCTGCTTGTACGCCCAATGCGCGGCGAGCCCGTATTCGGCCTCGGCGTGCATTTCCTCGGTACGGATCTGGATTTCGACGCGCTGGTTTTCCGCGTGCATGATCGTGGTGTGCAGCGAGCGATAGCCGTTGCGCTTGGGCGTCGAGATATAATCCTTGAACCGCCCCGGCACCGCGGGCCAGCGGCGGTGGATGTGCCCGAGCGCGGCGTAGCAATCCTCCACCGCCGGCACGATCGCGCGGAACGCCATGATGTCGGAAAGCTGCTCGAAGCTGATATGGCGCTCCTGCATCTTGCGCCAGATCGAATAGGGATGCTTCTCGCGCCCCGAAATATCCGCCTGGACGCCATGACGCGAGAGCAGCAATTTCAGCCCCGAGCCGATCTTGGCGATCTTGTCCCCGCCGCCCGACTTAAGCTGTTCGAGCCGCCGCGTGATCGATTCATACGCCTCGGGCTCGAGCTGCTGAAAGGCGAGCGTCTGCATCTCCTTCATGAACTCGTACATGCCGATCCGCTCGGCGAGCGGGGCGTAGATATCCATCGTCTCGCGGGCGATGCGGCGGCGCTTGTCGGGGTTCGCGATGTAATGCAGCGTGCGCATATTGTGCAGCCGGTCGGCCAGCTTGACCAGCAGCACGCGGATATCGCCCGACATGGCGAGCAGGAATTTGCGCAGGTTTTCCGCGGCGCGCTCGTTCTCGGTCTGCGCTTCGATCTTCGACAGCTTGGTCACGCCGTCGACCAGCCGCGCGACATTGTCGCCGAACAATTGCCCGATCTGTTCGGGGGTAGCGACGGTATCTTCCACCGTATCGTGGAGGATCGCGGTGGCGATCGTCTCGTCGTCGAGGTGCAACTCGGTCAGGATGCCGGCGACCTCGATCGGGTGGCTGAAATAAGGATCGCCCGACGCGCGCTTCTGGGTGCCGTGGGCATTGACCGAAAAGACATAGGCGCGGTTGAGCAGCGCCTCGTCGGCATCCGGGTCATAAGCGAGGACCCGATCGATCAACTCATATTGTCTCAGCACAAAGGCACGATGGCGCTTTCGCCTATTGCTTTGCAACAGAAATGGTCCGCCGGCCGCATACGGCGACCGGCGGACCCGATTTCATGCCTTGGGATAAGGCGGATCAGTTCGCGGGGGTCGGCGCCGGATCGGCCTTCGCAACCGCGACATGGCCGCCCTTCGCCTTGGTGTTGCACTCGCCGAGCGCGGCGGCGTCGAACGCCTTGCCGCCCGCGCTGAACGACGAGATCTCGCCGACGCCGCGTGCGATCAGCTGGCACGCGACCATATCGCGCACCGGCGCCTTGGCGGTGACATAGGCGCCGTCGCGCAGCGACCACGGCGTGTCACGCGTCATCACCGCGTCCTTGGTCGCCGGGGCGGCCGGGACGGCGACGAAATAGCCCGCCGGGGTCTGCGCGGACGCACCCGCCGAAGCGAGCAAAGCGGTGGAGGTGAGAACGGCTGCGATGAGGGAGCGAATCATTGTTGCCTCGCACAATAAGTTGCTAAATAATACCTACATATTGCATATGCGAGTTGCAAGAGAAAACCAATATTTTTGTTCGAAGCCGGCGCGGGGTCGGTTAGGATAGGCTTGAAAACAAAGGAGCTTTCGGTTGGGGAAATTACGCGAACCGCTCAACGAATGCAGTCTTCCGGCAGCGCTGGAGGCGATGGGCGAGCGGTGGGCGTTCCTGATTTTACGCGCCGCCTTCAATGGCTTGCACCATTTCGAGGAATTCCAGTCGGAACTCGGGATCGCGCGTAACATCCTCGCCAACCGGCTCGCGCGCTTCGTCGAGCACGGGATCATGGAGCGCCAGTCGCTGCCCGAGGATCGTCGCAAGATTCAATATTGCCTGACCGAGAAGGGCCACGCGCTGCTCCCGACGATGGTTGCACTGCGGCAATGGGGCGAGCGCTGGGAGACCGGGGTGCCGGCTTTTCCGATCCTCGTCGACTCGCGCGATCACCGCCCGATCCAGCCGATCGCGGTGCTCAGCCACGACGGCCGCGTGCTGACCAAGGGCGATCTGCACTGGGCGCTGCCCGGCGACGTGGCCGACGCAACCGACATCGCCAACGCGGCGGAATAGCCCCTCCCCCGTTCGGGCTCAGGGCGAACGGGTTAGATGCTTATTTCTTGATCAGCCCGATCTCGACCAGCCGCTCGTGCAGATAGTCATGCGCGGTGATCGGGGTCGGATAACGGTTGGGGTTTTCCGCGCTGATGCAGCCGGGCAAGGTCTCGATCAGGAAATCGGGCGCGGGGTGCAGGAAGAACGGCATCGAGTAACGCGAATGCCCGCGCCGCTCGGGCGGCGGATTGACGACGCGGTGCGTGGTCGATGGCAGGACATGATTGGTCAGCCGCTGCAGCATATCGCCGACATTGACGACCATCGCCCCCTCGGGCGGCTTGATCGCCAGCCAGCGCCCCGAATCGCGGTCGCGCAATTCGAGCCCGGCTTCCTCGGCGCCGAGCAGCAGGGTGATGAGGTTGATATCCTCATGCGCCCCCGCGCGGACCCCTTCGGCATCGGCCGGGATCGGCGGATAGTGGAGCAGCCGCAGCACGCTGTTGCCGTCAGTCACCGCGCGGTCGAACCAGTCCGGCACGAGCTTCAGGTGCCGCGCGATCGCCGACAGCAGCCGGTCGCCCGCACGATCGAAAGCAGTGAACAATTCGAGGAAGGTATCGCGGAACCCCTCGGGTCGCGCCGGCCAGATGTTGGGCGCCATATGGTCCGCGAAGCGATGCCCCTCGGGCAGATCGCGGCCGATATGCCAGAATTCCTTGAGATCGACGTGCTTCGCGTCCTTGGCGATCTCGGTCTTGAACGGCGTATAGCCGCGCGCGCCGCCGCCGCCGGCGACGAAATAGCCGCGCTTCTCGTCGTCGGGCAGCGCGAACAGCGCCGCGGTCTCGCGCCACGCGCGGTCGATCAGATCGTGGGGAATCCCGTGATCGGCGACGATCGCGAAGCCGAACCGCTCGAACGACCCGCCGAGCGCGGCGGCAAAGGCCACCGGATCGGCGTCCTGATCGTTGAGGCTGAGCGTCGGCACCTGCGCCAGCGGGGTATCAAGCATGATGATGAGGGGTCCATGAGGGGTAAACGGCGGTCATACGCCCTTCCCTGCCGGTCTGCTAGCCGGACGCCGCTCACCCCGCCGCGTCGTCACCCCGGCGAAAGCCGCGGTCTCGTGCTGCGAGGGCGACGCCTGCCGCCCGCGATCCCGGCTTTCGCTGGGATGACGGATCGGCTCAGAACGGCAGCTTGAACCCCGGCGGCAGCGGCAGGCCGCTGGTCATCTTCGCCATCTCCGCCGACGACGCCGCATCGGCCTTCGCCCGCGCATCGTTGAGCGCCGCGGCGACCAGATCCTCGACCATCTGCTTCTCGCTCGGCTGAAGCAACGACTCGTCGATCGTCACCGCAACGATCCGTCCCTTGGCCGATGCGCGCACCTTGACCAGACCGCCGGCGGCGGCGCCCTCCACCTCGATCGTGTCGAGGTTTTCCTGCGCCTTGCTCAGCTCGTTCTGCACGTTCTGCGCCATGGCAAGAATGTCGTTCAAATCCTTCACGATACGCTCCGTTTGGGCCAGTCTATCAATTCAGCGTCGGGGAAAGCGGCACGCGCCGCCGCGACGATCGGAGTGCCGAGGATCGCCTGACGCGCTGCCTCGTCGGCGGCATCGGCGGCTTCCTTCAGCGTCGGTTCGCCGGGCGCGTCGACCATTGCGATCTTCCACGCGCGCCCGGTTTCCGCCTTGAGCACCTGCGCGAGCTCGGTCAGCACATCGGCGGCGATCGGGCGCGAGCCGCTGAACGAGAGCTCGCCCGGCGCCGCGCTGACCAGCCGCGCATTGCTGTGCAGCCGGAAATAGAGCGCATGATGTCCGCGCTCCTCGAGCAAGGCCATCACCGCGGCGAATTCGTTGCTGCGCTGCGCGGGAGCGGGGGCCGCCGTCGACGGGCCGGAAACCGAGATCGACCCGTTCGCGATCTGCCGCGCCAACTCGCCCGGATCGGGCAGGGTCGAGGCGTGGACGATGCGCAGCAGCGCCATTTCCGCCGCCTCGATCGGCAGCGCGGCGCGCACCACTTCGTCATGTCCCTTGAGCAGGAGCTGCCACAGCCGGTGGAGCATCGCGAACGACAATTTGGCCGACCAGTCGCGGAAGGCGTCGCGCTCCTCCGCCGCCTGCGCTGCGTCCTCGGGCGCGCCGACCTTGACCAGGGTCACGCCGTGGACCGCTTCGAGCAACGCGCGGAACACCGCCTGCGGATCGACCCCGAGATCATATTGCCGGCGCAGCGCCGCCAGCGCCCCCGGCGCATCCGCCGCGAGCAGCAACGCGAGCAGATCGCGCACCGCGCCGCGATCCGAGAGGCCGAGCATCTCGCGCACCGCCGCCGCGCGCACCCCGCCGCCTTCGAGATCGGCGTGGGCGATCGCCTGATCCAGGATCGACAGCCCGTCGCGCGCCGAGCCCTCCGCCGCGCGCGCGATCAGCGCCAGCGCCTCGGTTTCGACCTCGACCTGCTCCTCGGCGCTGACCCAGGCGAAATGCTCGGCGAGCTTGTCCGCCGGGATGCGCCTGAGGTCGAACCGCTGGCAGCGCGACAGGACGGTGACGGGGACCTTGTTCACCTCGGTGGTGGCGAACAGGAATTTAACATGCGCCGGCGGCTCCTCCAGCGTCTTGAGCAGCCCGTTGAACGCCGCCTTGGACAGCATATGGACTTCGTCGATGATGTAGATCTTGTAGCGCGCCGAGACCGCGGCATAGCGCGAGGCCTCGATGATCTCGCGGATGTCGTCGATCCCGGTATGGCTCGCGGCATCCATCTCGATCACGTCGATATGGCGCCCCTCGGCGATCGCGCGGCACGGTTCGCATTGCCCGCACGGATCGATCGTCGGCCCGCCCTGCCCGTCGGGGCCGACGCAATTCAACGCCTTGGCGATCAGCCGCGCGGTGGAGGTCTTGCCCACCCCGCGCACCCCGGTGAGCAGAAAGGCGTGCGCGATGCGATCGCGGCGGATCGCATTCTCCAGCGTGCGCACCATCGCCTCCTGCCCGATCAGCGCGGCGAAGGTCTGCGGGCGATATTTGCGCGCGAGCACGCGATAGGCGTCGCCGCCGGCGCGATGCGGCTGGGGCGGTTCGTCGAGGCCGAGAGAATCGCTCATCGGCGCGCGAGGGAGAGGAATTGTGTCACGCCGAGCTAGATAGGCGCTGTGAGCGCGTTCGTCAGCGGGAAAGATTTGGATGGGGGCAGCGCCGCGGCGAAGCCGCGGCGTCGGACGGCGCTTCTGCGCTGCCGCCCGCGCTTGCCGATGTGGCACGATGCGATCGCGCGCTCATCGGCTGCGCGGGTGGGAGCCGGAACGACCCGTGGCGAAATCGTTGTGGCTGCTTCCGTCAGGATCTGACCAGGTTGGCGACGACCACGTCCGCCCGACTCCCGCGCGCCATATGGCGGAGCCGGGCGGAAGGTTCAAGGTGCCTGATGATCAGCCCCGCACGCGATAGCAGCGGCGCACCTTGCCGTAGTGCCCGTGGTGCCAGCGACACACCTGCCGCCAGCGCGGCCCGTGGTGCCAGCGCTGCGGATGATGATAGCGGTTGTCATGCCAGCGGCGCCCGTCGTCGCGACGATCCGCCGCGGCCGGCACGGGGGCGAGCGCGCTCGCCGCGACAACGCCGGCGAGGGTCAATGCGATCAGCTTCATCTCGCTTCTCCAACGACTTAGAGATTACCAGCCACGCACGCGGTAGCAGACCTGACGCGGGTTATAATAGCCGCGCCACTCGCACACGCGGCGCCAGCCGCGGCCACGATCCCAGCGCACGTCGCGATCCCAGCCGCGGTGCCAGCCACGGTCGCCGCGCCAGTCGCGACCCCGATCCCAGCCGCGATCCCAGCCGCGGTGGTGGCCCCGATCGTGACGATAATAGCCATCGTCCCACGGGCGCGCCTGCGCCGCGGCGGGAATGAAAAGCGTCGCCGCCATCAAGCCGGCGAATCCCAGACTCATGCGATTCATGTGGAATACTCCTTACTCATCTCCCCAGATGAGCCGAAGATTAGGTCATCGCCCCTGCATGTTCCGTGAACCCGTCGGTAATCTTACAGTCAGGCCGTCGAGCGCGTCGCTCAGCACGATCTGGCACGACAGCCGGCTGGTGCGCGTCACCGCATAAGCCAGATCGAGCATATCCTCCTCGTCGTCGCTCGCCGGGGGGAGCCGGTCGAAATCATCCGGCTCGACGATGACGTGGCAGGTGGCGCAGGCCATCTGGCCCTCGCACGTCCCCTCCAGCGGCTGCCCCTCGCGCTGGCCGACCTCGAGCAACGTCTCGCCCGGCGTCGCTTCGGCTTCCCGCACCGAGCCGTCGGTGGCGATGAAACGCACCTTCATGCCGCGATCCTCTGCGCATCGGCGGCGGCGGCGATTCGGGTAAGCGCGGTCGCCAATTCCACCTCGGTCGTATAGCGGCCGAAGCCGAGCCGGATCGAGCTGCGCGCCTGCCGGTCGTCGAGCCCGATCGCCTTGAGCACATGGCTCGGCCGCCCCGATCCGCTGGCGCAGGCCGATCCGGCCGAAAAGGCGATGTCGCGGCAATCGGACATCAACCGGTTCACGTCGAGCCCCTCGCGCCGCAGGTTGAGATTGCCGCGATAGCGCTGCGTCGTCGATCCGTTCACCGTCCAGCCCGTCACCCGGTCGATCGCCAGCGACCAGAGCCGCTCGACATGCGTTGCATCCTCGGCCGCGCGCGTTTTCATCAGCCGCGCCGCGACCCCGAACCCGACGCACAAGGCCGGGCTCAACGTCCCCGAGCGGCCGCCTTCCTGATCGCCGCCGTGGAGCAACGGATCGAGCGTCACCCCGTCGCGAATCCACAACGCGCCGACGCCCTTCGGCCCGTAAATCTTGTGCGCCGAAAGCGCGATCAGATCGCACCCCGCCGGGATCGGTACGCGGCCATAGCCCTGCACCGCATCGCACAGCATCAGCGCACCCGCCTCATGCGCCACCGCGGCGATCTCCGCGATCGGCTGGATCACGCCGATCTCGTTGTTGACCAGCATCGCCTCGACCAGCGCCGCGCCGGGCAGCGCCGCCGCCAGCGCGTCGCGATCGACCAGCCCCTCGCGATCGACCGGCACCACCCGCGCCGCGCCGCCGGCCCGCGCCGTATCGAGCACCGCGGCATGTTCGGTCGCGATCGTCACCACGGGGCCGGCGACACCCTTGATCGCCCAGTTCAACGCCTCGGTCGCGCCCGAGGTGAACACCACCCGGCCCCCTGGGGGCAGCAGCGCCGCGATCTCGCCGCGCGCCACCTCGATCGCCGCCTTCGCCTTGCGCCCGGCGGAATGCGCCGAATGCGGATTGGCGTGGCTGTCGCGGAGCCACGGCAGCATCGCCTCGAACGCCTCGGGCGCGAGCGGGGTGGTCGCCTGATAATCGAGGTAAATCATGCCGCGAGCCGCCGCGCCTGCCGCGCCACGTCGCGCCATGCAGAAATGAAGCGATCCACATCGCCGTCACCGGTCGTCCGCCCGAAGCTGACGCGGACCACTTCGCGCGTCTCCTCCTCGCGCCAGCCCATCGCGCGCAACACATGGCTCGGCTTCATGCTGCCGCTCGCGCAGGCGCTGCCGGCCGAGACCGCGATCCCGGCGATGTCGAAGCGAATCAGCTGCGCGGTCGCCGCCAGCCCAGGCAGACGATAGCTGCCGATCGCGGGATGACGCGGCGCGTTCTCGCCGACGACGATCCCGCCCGAGCGGCGGATCGCATCGTCGAGCCGCGCGCGCAACGCTTGATGATCCGGCTCCGGCTCGGCGAGCGCGGCGGCATAGCCCAGCGCGGCGGGCAGATTCTCGGTGCCGGGGCGGTAGCCGCGCTCCTGCCCGCCGGTCGGGCGAAGCGTCGCCAGATCGCGAACCAGCAACGCGCCGACGCCCGGCGGCCCGCCGCGCTTGTGCGCGGAGAGCGCGACGAAATCGGCATGATCGGCGAGTTCGGTCGACGCCGGCATCTGCGCCGCATCGACCAGCAGCAGCCCGCCCGCGGCACGCACGATCGCCGCCGCGGCCGCGATCGGCTGGCGCACCCCGGTTTCGCTGTTGCACCATTGCAGGCAGACCAAGGCGGGCGCCCCGCTCAGCAGCGCCGCCAGCGCGTCGAGATCGATCACCCCGTTCGCATCGACCGGCGCCACCACCACCGCGTCGCCGCCAGCCCGGATCGCCGCATCATGCTCGACCGCCGAGATGATCCGCCGCTCGATCAGCCCACGCCCCAGCGCCAGCCCAAGCGACTCGCTCGCCCCGCTGGTCAGCAAGGTCTCGCCGCGCCACCCATAAGCCGCCGCAACCGCCCCGCGCGCCTCCTCCAGCGCGGCGCGCGCGGCGCGGCCCTCGGCGTGCGGCGAGGAGGGATTTGCCCATATCGCCTGCCCGCGCGCCACCGCCGCGATCGCCCCCGCGGTCATCGGCGTGGTGGCGGCATGATCGAGATAAAGCCGCGGGAGCACGGCAGGTGTGGCTGATTCCGGCAAAACTCGTTCCAAATCCGGTGATCCGCCCTATATAGCGCGCATCGCCCGGTGCGACACTCGCGCCCATAACAAACGAGTAACGATGCCCGAAGTCATTTTCCCCGGCCCCGAAGGCCGCCTCGAGGGACGTTTCGTCCCCGCCCCCAAGCCACGCGCACCGGTTGCGATGATCCTGCATCCGCATCCCAATGCCGGCGGCACGATGAACAACCATATCGTGCAGGCGCTGTACAAGACCTTCCAGCGCCGCGGCTTCGCTACCCTGCGCTTCAACTTCCGCGGGGTCGGCAAGAGCCAGGGGACGTTCGACAACGGCGTCGGCGAGCTTTCCGACGCGGCGAGCGCGCTCGATTGGGTGCAGAGCTTCCACCCCGAAGCCTCGACCACCTGGATCGCGGGCTTTTCGTTCGGTGCGTGGATCGGGATGCAGCTGTTGATGCGCCGCCCGGAGATCCGCGGCTTCATCTCGATCGCACCGCCAGCCAATCTCTACGATTTCACCTTCCTCGCCCCCTGCCCCTCGTCGGGGATCATCATCCAGGGCGAGCAGGACGAAGTGGCGACCCCCGGCGCGACGCAGAAGCTGGTCGACAAATTGCGCACGCAAAAGCACATCACGATCCACCACGACGTGATCCCGCGCGCCAACCATTTCTTCGAGCATGAGATGGACGACCTGATGAAGTCGGTCGACAATTATCTCGACATGCGGCTGGCCCCGGATTCGCCGATCCGCTGAAACAATTCCACCGTCATCCCCGCGAAGGCGGGGATCCATTCGCGCGGGTCGGGGAAAGAGCCGCACCGCCAGCCAGAATGGATTCCCGCCTGCGCGGGAATGACGGAATGGCTAGGAAATTCCTGCCGATCAGCGCCCGGTCGGCAAGGTCCAGATCAGCACATTGCCGACCAGCACCGCGGTCATGATCAGCAGCAGCACGCCCTTGCGACGATCCTTGCCGGTCCGCACCAGATAAAGCCCGCCGATCAGGCAGGCGAACGCCGCGATCATCCCGATCGCCGGTGCCGCCTGCGCGATCCCGGTCAACGCATCGTTCACACCCGGCCCATCGCGAGGAACTTGGCACGACGCTCCTTGCGCAGCGCCTCTGGCGACAGCCCGACCAGTTCGCCCAGCGCATGATCGAGCGCATCACCCAATGCGGCGATCGCGCCCGTCGGCTGGCGGTGCGCGCCGCCGATCGGCTCGGGCACGATCGTGTCGATCACCCCCAGCGCCTTAAGATCCTGCGCGGTGACCTTCATCGCCTCCGCCGCCTCGGGCGCCTTGTCGGCGGTACGCCACAGGATCGAGGCGCAGCCCTCGGGCGAGATCACCGAATAGACCGCATGTTCGAACATCAGCACGCGATTGCCGCAGGCGAGCGCGACCGCGCCCCCCGAGCCGCCCTCGCCGACCACCGCCGCGACCATCGGCACGCCGAGCGCGAGGCTCGCCTCGGTCGAACGCGCGATCGCCTCGGCCTGACCACGCTCCTCGGCCTGCAGCCCGGGAAAGGCACCCGACGTATCGACCAGCGTCAGCACCGGCAGCCCCGAACGGTCCGCCAGCTCCATCAGCCGCACCGCCTTGCGATAGCCTTCGGGCTTGCCCATCCCGAAATTGTGGCGAAGCCGCGAGGCGGTATCGTCGCCCTTCTCATGCCCGATCACCATCACGCGATGGCCGCGGAAAGTGGCAAAACCACCGAGAATCGCCTGATCGTCAGCGAAACCGCGATCGCCCGCCAAGGGCACGAACTCGCTGAACAGCCCGGCGATATAATCCTTGAAATGAGGCCGCTCGGGATGACGCGCGATCTGCGTCTTCTGCCACGCGGTGAGCCTGGCGAAGGTGTCGCGGAGCAATTTGTCGGATTTCGCCTGGAGCTTGGCGATCTCCGCGGAAAGATCGACACCACCATCGGCGCCCGTCTCGCGCAATTCGGCGATCCGCGCCTCAAGCTCGGCGATCGGCTTCTCGAAATCGAGGAAAGTCGGCATCCGGCTGCGCTAGGATGCCCGCTTCGCCACGTCAACGAGCGGATGGCGTTCATTGACCAGCTCGACCAGCCGGCGGCTGTCGACATGGGTATAGATTTCGGTCGTCGCGATATCGGCATGCCCCAGCATCGACTGGAGCGCGCGCAAGTCCGCCCCGCCCTCCAGCAAATGCGTGGCGAAGGCGTGGCGAAGGACGTGCGGGCTGATGCGATCGGGCGGAATCCCCGCCGCCGCCGCCAGCGCGCGGATCAGTTGATAGAGCCGCACCCGCGACAGATGCCCCTTCCCCGACGGGAACAGGAACGCGCGGTCCGCCGCGACATGCTCGCGCCACAGCGCCACCGCGGCGCGCGCGCGATCGGACACCGGCACCAGCCGCTCGCGCCCGCCCTTGCCGCGCAGGATCAGGAACGGCCGGTCGGGCTGGATCGCATTGCGCGGCAGCGAAACCAATTCGGTCGCGCGCAGGCCCGAGCCGTAGAGCAGCTCCAACAGCGCCGCCATCCGGCGATCGTTGGGATCGGGCGGGTCGCGCGCGAGCCGCTCGGCAATCGTCGCGAACAGGCGGTCGATATCGGCATGCGACAGGGTTTTCGGCAACCCACGCTGAGTCCCCGGCCGGGGCAAAGCCTTGCCCGGATCGTCGCCGCGCAGCCCCTCGTCGACCAGAAAGGCGAAGAAGCGCCTCAGCGCCGCCGCCTTGCGCGCGACGCTGGCGCGCGACAGCGGCAGCCAGCTTTCGCCGAGCCGCGCCAGCGCCGCCTCGTCCGCGCTCGCCAGCGCACCGCCCAGTTCGCCGGACGCGAGCAGCAGATCGCTACGATAGGCCGCGATCGTGTTGCGCGCGGCGCCCGCCTGCGCCGCCATCATCTCGAGGAAGCGTTCGATCAGGGCGCGATCGCTCATTCTCCCCTCCTTGGAAGGGAGGGGCTCGGGGTGGGGCGGCATGGGGAGCACCGATCCGCCTCCTCGCGGGTCCACCCGCCCCCAGCCCCTCCCTTCCAGGGAGGGGAGCAAGAAGGGGACCGCGTCGAAACCATCGCCCTAAATGCGCGTCAGCGCCTCGACCGCGATCATCCGCGCCTCGGCATCGAGCCCGACGACGCGCAGCGCGGTGACGATGCGATAGAGCATGTCGGGCGGCACCCCGTGCCAGCTCGACGTCTGCATCCCGATCGCGGCGAGCAGCAGCACGGTCGCCGGCTGGCGATCGCGGGTCGCGCGGTCGAGCGCGCGGGTCCAGACATTGTCGGTGCCGATCTTCACGTCGAGCGCCTGCGCCCCGCGCTCGATATCGGCCGGCGACAGCCGCCCCAGCCCGGCGAGCCCGGCGAAGAACAATTGCTGCTTGCGCGCGCTGGCATAGCCCGAAACCTGCCCGTAACCGACCCGCGTCGTCGCATCGGGATCGGCGAGCGCCAGCATCGCCCAGCCGTCGCTGCCCTGCGCCACGGTATCGCGCCAGCGCATCGCGGTGCGATCCATCCCGGCGGAAAGCATCGAGGCGACGATGCGATCAGCCTCGTCCTTGCCGTCGCCGGGGCGGACGCGCGCCGCGGCGCGCGCGGTGAGGATCAGCCGGGCATATTTGCCGTCGGGCGTCGTCCCGCCCTCCCACAATTGCCGCAGCGCGCCGAGCCGCGTCGCGACATCCGCGCCGGCATAAGCGCTGCGCAGATCGGCGGCGGTGGCGGAAAGCGCCGCCGGCATATCCTCCGCCGCGTCGATCGCGCCGTAGAGGTCGACCAACGCGAGGTTGGAAAGCACCCCCAGCGCCGCGGCGCGCTCGGCCGGGGCGACGCGATCGGCGAGCGGGATCGCCGGGGCCAGCGCGCGCCAGCCGGTCACCTGCGGCCCCACCGTATCGTAAAGCGAATCGGGCACCGCAATCCCGGTCGCGGTCGCCAGCCCGAAGCGCCACACATTGAGCTGGACCACCGGGGTCCATTCGATCGTGATCGCCTGGCGGCTGTCCGCGCCGGCACCGACCACCTTCTGCGCGAGCTGCAAATCGATCCCGTCGGCGATATGCGCGCGGCGCGCCTGCGCGATCAGCGGCTGCGCCTCGCCCGGGTTGCCGACCAGCGCGGTGCACATCGCCTGCGCGAGCACCCAGCCGGGCTGGTTGTCGTCGCGCAGCGCCGCATCGGTCAGCGGGCACAATGCCCCCGGATCGGCGGTCGCCAGCGCCGCGTTCATCCACACGTCGCGCAATTTGGGGCTGACGTTGGCGGTATCGACCGACTGGACCAGCGCGCGCGCCGAAACCGATTCGCCCATCCGCAGCAACAGCCACGCGCGCTCGGCGGCGAAGTCCGCGCCGTTCAGCCCGTAAGGCGTGTCGACCTGCGACAGGAGCGCGCGGCGCAGCGCGATCGACAGCCAGCGCGATGGCAGCGGCGCCGACAGCCGCCGCATCAGAATCTCGAGATAGCGCCCGTCGGCATTGCCCCAGGCATTCGGTGCGAGGCCACCCTCGGTGGTGCCGGTCGGGCCGACCAGCGACAGCGAGCGGCGCGCGAACGGCGGCATCTCATATTGCGCGAGCTGCGCGGCATCGGGGGTCGGGGTGGCGCTCGGCGTAGGCGCAGGCTCGCTGCTGTTGCCGAGCGCGAGCGACGGCAACGGCTGCACCGTCGGCGCGGCGGGCGCGGTCGAATTCGCCGCGGGCGTCTTGCCCGGCGCAGCGGCCGGCGGTGCCGGCGGCTCGTCGAAGCCGGGCGGCAGCAGGGATTCGGGGTTCTTGTTGCTCTGGGCGACCGCGGCCGCGGCCAGCGAGGCGGCGACCAGCGCCGCCGCCGCAACCTTAGCTCGCGAGATTGCCAAGCTCGACCGCCTTTTCGATCCGCGTCACCGGCTTTTCAGTCGCGCGACCTGCAAAGAAAAACAGCGCACCGACTATGATCACCAGCAGCACCACCAGCGAGACGACCAAACGCGACATCACACCTATCCTGTCCGACGCCATCCCAGAGCCACATCCCTTGATACGCAAAGTTTATGGTCACGGCGTCGCTGCGCTGTATAGCCCGGCTGACGATGTTGCAAAGCCCCGAGCCCGCTTCTCCGATCTGGACCGGTCAGCCGATCGTGCTGATCGGGCTGATGGGCGCGGGCAAATCGACCGTGGGGCGGCGGCTGGCGACGCGGCTCGGCGTCCCCTTCGTCGATGCCGATACCGAGATCGAGCAGGCGGCGGGGATGACGATCGCCGAGATCTTCGCGGCCTATGGCGAACAATATTTCCGCGACGGCGAGCGGCGAGTGATCGCGCGGCTGATGGACGGATCGCCCAAGGTGATCGCAACCGGCGGCGGCGCGTTCGTCAACGAGGAGACGCGCGCATTGATCCTCGCCGAGGCGCTGGCGATCTGGCTCGATGCCTCGATCGACGTGCTGGTCGAGCGGGTGCGCAAGCGCGGCCACCGCCCATTGCTGGTCGGCAAGGACCCGGCGAAGGTGCTTCGCGAGCTGGCGGCGGTGCGCAACCCGCTCTACGCGCAGGCGCCGATTCGCGTGCCGAGCAACAACGTGCCGCACGACATGACGGTGAAGGCGATTTTGGAGGCGATCGGCAAGTGAGCGTGGTGAAGGTCGAGCTGGGCGCGCGCAGCTATCCGGTGATCATCGAATCCGGCCTGCTCGGCCGCGCCGGCGGGCATCTCGCGCCGCTCGCCCGCGGGCGGCCGATCGTGATCGTCGCCGATGCCAATGTCTCGGCCCATCTCGAAACGCTGCGCGCCGCGCTCGACGCGGCGGGGGTGGCGAGCGAGCCGATCGTGCTGCCGGCGGGCGAAGGGTCGAAAAGCTGGGCGACGCTCGAGGCGCTGACCGACCGGCTGCTCGATCTCGGCGTCGAGCGCGGCGATCATGTCGTGGCTTTGGGCGGCGGGGTGATCGGCGATCTGGTCGGCTTCGCCACCGCGATCCTCAAGCGCGGTTGCGGGTTCGTCCAGGTGCCGACGACCTTGCTCGCGCAGGTCGATTCGTCGGTCGGCGGCAAGACCGGGATCAACGCGCGCGCGGGCAAGAATCTCGTCGGTGCCTTCCACCAGCCCAAAATGGTGCTGATCGATCCCGACGTGCTCGATACGCTCCCGCCGCGCCAGCTCCGCGCCGGCTATGCCGAGGTGGTCAAATACGGACTGATCGACGACGCGGATTTCTTCGCCTGGTGCGAGGCGAACGGCGCCAAACTGCTCGCCGGCGACGCGGCGGCGCGGACGCACGCGATCGCTTATTCGGTCGCCGCCAAGGCGCGGATCGTCGGCGACGACGAATTCGAAACTTCGGGGCGGCGCGCGTTGCTCAATCTCGGTCACACCTTCGGCCACGCGCTCGAAGCCGAGGCGGGTTTCTCCGACCGGCTGCTCCACGGCGAGGCGGTGGCGGCGGGGTGCGCGCTGGCGTTCGGCTTCTCCGCCGCGCAGGGGCTGTGCGATGCGGCCGACGCGGCGCGGGTCGCGGCGCATTGGCGCGAGAGCGGGCTACCCGACGGGCTGGCGGCGGCGGGGATCGATGCCCCGGCGGCGCGGCTGGTCGAGCATATGCGCCACGACAAAAAGGCCAGCGCGGGGCGGATTCCCTTCCTCCTCGCGCGCGGGATCGGGCAGACGTATCTCGACCGCGATGTCGATCTGGGCGCGGTGGAGGCTTTTTTGGGGGCGGCGGGCTGAGGTTCGGCCTTCCGTCACCCGGTTTTCGCGAGGATGGCGGAATTACAAACGACTGCGACGCCGCTTCGGCGATCTTGGATAGTTAGCTGTCATTGCGCGGACGGGTCTGCAACCGCCATTTGAGCCATCCGAGCGCTAAACCGATCGGTATCGACACCACCACAAGCAGACCCAGCGATAACAGCGTCGACCACCCTTGCTCCTTCGCAATGCAAGAAACAGGAGGGTAAGTACAACTCCCAGCACGTTGAAGCCGTAGTCATAGCGATCGGGTCGGCGTCTCGACATCGGAGGCAGCCAACAGGCACTCCTACCCCCGCAGCCCACCCCAAGCGAACCACAGCCACCCCGCGATCAGCAGCGCCCCGCCGATCGGCGTCACCGCGCCCAGCCAGCGCGGTGCGCCCAATGCCATCAGGTAGAGCGTCAGCGCGAACACCGCGCCGCCCGCGATGAACAGCCACGCCGGCCCGCGCGCGTCGAAGCGCAGCGCGACCAGCGCCGCGATCGCGTGGATCAGCTGGTAATGCGCCCCGGTCTTGAGCCATTCGGCCGCCGCGCCGCTCGCGCCATGCGCGCCGAACGCCCCCGCCGCGACCGCCAGCGCGCCCGACACACCGGCAAACAGGATCAGCAGGTTCATATCGTCACCCATCTCCCCACGGCACTTGCTGCGCGGTGAGCGCGCGGGCGGCGCGGACATCGCCGGCCTCGATCTGGATGCGCAGCCGTTCCTTGTCGCGCGCGCGATACATATCCTCGGCGCGGTCGATATCGCTCTTGTCGACGCCGAGCCCGTCGAGCGCCAGCCGCGCCATCTTCACCGCGGATTCGAGCACCTCGCGCACGACGAACGACGCCGGCCCGTTCTTGAGCTTGACCAGCGCGCGCCGATCATAGGCGCGGACGTAGATGGCGGCATTGGGGAAGGCCTCGTGCACCCCTTCCAGGATATCCGGGGTGATCTGATCGCCGTCGATGCAGAACATGATCAGTTCCGCCTCCGCCGCGCCGGCCTGGCGCAGTACGTCGATGCGGGTGCCGTCGCCATAATAGACCTTCGCGCCGAATTCGCCCGCGACGTCGATCATCTCGATATCGGTGTCGATCAAGGTGACGGGAATATCGCTCGCCAGCAGGATCTGCCCCACCGTCTGCCCGAACCGGCCGTAGCCGACGACCAGCGCATTGGCGCCGTCGTCCTGCGGCCCGTCGCGCTCCTCCGCCTCGGTCACCGGCTGTTCGCGCAGCCGCCGCGTCGCCATCATCAGGAACGGCGTGGTCGCCATCGATAAAGTGACGATCGCGCCGAACAGCGAGGCCGCCTCGGGGGCGACGAGCTGGGCGTTGCTCGCCTGCGCGAACAATACGAAGCCGAATTCGCCCCCTTGGCTGAGCAGCACGCCAAGCCCCAAAGCCGAGCGCCACGTCATGCGGAAAGCGAGCCCGATCAGCGTGATCACCCCGGCCTTGGTGGCGATCAGCGCCAGCGCCATCACCGCGACGAACAATGGCCGCTCGGCGATCGCGTGAAGATTGAGCGTCATCCCGATCGTCAGGAAGAACAGCCCGAGCAGGATCGAGCGAAACGGCTCGACGTCCGCTTCCAATTCGTGGCGATACGGGCTGTCGGCGAGCATCACCCCCGCGACGAACGCGCCGAGCGCGGTCGACAGCCCCAGCGCCTGCATCAGCGCCGCGCTGGCGATGACGGTGAACAGCGCCGCGAACACGAACATCTCGCGCTCGCCCATATTGCCGATCCCGCGGAACAGCGGCCGCAGCACGAAGCGCCCCGCCGCGATCAGCCCGGCGATCGCCGCGACCGTATAGATCACCAGCAGCCACCCCGGCGGCCCCGCAGTATCGGCCGGGTTGCGGCTCATCGCGGCGATGATCGTGATCATCGGGATGATCGACAGATCCTGGAACAGCAGGATCGAGAAGGCGCGCTCGCCGAACGGGGTGCGCAGCCGCCCCGCCGATTGCAGCATCGGCAGCACCTGCGCGGTCGACGACAAAGCCAGCGGCAGCCCCAGCGCGAGCGCGGCCTGTAGCGAGAAACCCGCGAAGCCCCAGATGATCCCCGCGATCGCCAGCCCGCAGACGGTGACCTGGATCAGCCCGAGCCCGAAGATATCCTCTTTCAGCCGCCACAGCCGCGCCGGATTGAGCTCCAGCCCGACGACGAACAGCAGCAAGGTGATGCCGAGTTCGGCGACCCCCATCTTGCTGTCGGCATCGCCGACCAGCCCGAGCAATTGCGGCCCGACCACCGCCCCCGCGACGAGATAACCCAGCGTCGCGCCCAGCCGGAGCCGGCGGAACAGCAGGACGAAGGCGAGCCCCGCGCCGAGCAGGATGAACCCGTCGCGCAGCAGCGATGAGGCGGTGCCGGTATCATGCATCGGTCAGAGCCCTCCGCGCTTCGGCCGCCGCTTCGGCCGCCGCCTCGAACGCAAGGCGGATCGAGGGATGACGCGCCGGATGCGCCAGCGCCGGTGTGAACACGTCGATCCCGGGCCAGTCGGGCATCGGCCCCTCGCCCGCCAGCCACGCAGCGAGCGCATCGCGTGCGGCGGCGAGCGCGTCCGGCGTCCGCCCGACGACATGCGCCGCGAGCAAGGCCGCCGAGGCCTGCCCAAGCGCGCAGGCGCGGGCGAGCATGCCGATCTCGGCCACCCGTCCGTCCGCCGCGAGATTGACGTCCACCGTCACCCGGCTGCCGCAGATCGGCGAGCGTTTCTCGCGCGTCGCCATCGGCGCCGCGAGCCGACGATCGGGCACCTCGGTCGTCAGCCGCAGGATATGCTCATTGTAGAGCGGCGCGGTCATGACGTCGCGTCGCTATTGTTGTCGGCCGCGGGGAAATGCGATCCGAACACCGCCTGCCCGCGCCGTCGCCGGTCGACGAAATCGGCGATGCTCGCGCTCGTCGCATTGAGCAACGGATAGGTGCGCGCCTGCATCAGCCACGCCGGGCGCATCTTCGGCCCGCCGTCGATCGTATCGAGCACCAGCACGAGCAGCAGGAAGACGAGGCTCGACAGGATCAGCCCCTTGAGCGCGCCGAAGCCGAAGCCGAGCGCGCGATCGACCGGGCCGATCACCGAGGTGCGCACCCGCGTGCCGATCGCATTCGCCACCAGCCGGCCGAGGAAATAGGTGATGCCCCCAATTACCGCGAACGCCAGCACCGCGGCGCCGGAGGGGGTGCCGATCGTCCCCGTCAGGATCTTCGCCATCGGCAGATGGAACATCTTGAGCGCGAAGATCATCGCCACCCAGGCGAACAGCGCCAGCACCTCGGTGACGAAACCGCGCTTGATCCCAAGCAGGGCGCTTCCCCCCACCACCAGCAGGACCATGATGTCGATTCCGTTGAGGTTCATTGCGGTCCGCTTATGTGGGTGGCTGGCCAAAGACGCGCTACCCGCGCCCCAGCATATGGTCAACGAATTGGCCGAGCGTGCGGAATCCGGCGAGCCGCAACTCGCTGCGCTCCCCGGCAAGCGCCGCGGGCAGCAAGGCGCGTTCGAAGCCGAGCTTGGCCGCTTCCTTGAGGCGGAGCGCGGCGTGCGCGACCGGGCGCACCTCGCCCGACAGCGCGATCTCGCCGAACGCCACCGCACCCGCCGGCACCGGCCGCTCGCTGAGCGCCGAGACCAGCGCCGCCGCTACCGCGAGATCCGCCGCCGGGTCCTGCACGCGATAGCCGCCCGCGATGTTGAGATACACTTCGGCCGAGGAGAAGCTCAGCCCGCACCGCGCCTCGAGCACCGCGAGGATCATCGCCAGCCGCCCCGAATCCCAGCCGACCACCGCGCGCCGCGGGGTCGCCCCGCTCGCCAGCCGGACGACCAGCGCCTGTATCTCGACCAGCACCGGCCGCGTCCCCTCCAGCGCCGGGAAGACGGTGGTGCCGGTCACTCCCTCCTCGCGCTGCGTCAGGAACAGCGCCGAGGGGTTGGAGATTTCGGCCAGCCCCTCCGCCTGCATCGAGAAGACGCCGATCTCGTCGGTGCCGCCGAAGCGGTTCTTGATCGCGCGCAGGATGCGATATTGGTGGCTGCGCTCGCCCTCGAACGACAGCACGGTATCGACCATATGTTCGAGCACGCGCGGGCCGGCGATCGTGCCGTCCTTGGTGACATGCCCGACCAGCACCAGCGCGGTGCCGCGCTCCTTGGCGAAGCGGATCAACTCCTGCGCCGAGGCGCGGACCTGGCTCACCGTGCCCGGCGCGCCCTCGATCAGATCGGAATGCATCGTCTGGATCGAATCGATGATCAGCAGCGCCGGCGGGCGCCCCTGCCCCAGCGTGGTGAGGATATCGCGCACCGAGGTGGCCGAGGCGAGCTGCACCGGCGCCATTCCCAGCCCGAGCCGCTGCGCGCGCAGCCGCACCTGATCGGCCGCCTCCTCGCCCGAGACATAGGCGACGTCCGCCCCCGCCAGCGCGAGCTTGGCCGCTGCCTGAAGCAGCAGCGTCGATTTGCCGATCCCCGGATCACCGCCGATCAGCGTCGCCGACGCCTCGACGAAGCCGCCGCCCAAGGCGCGATCGAGCTCGGCGATCCCGCTCGCCAGCCGCGCGGGCAAGGCGACCTCGGTATCCAGCCCGACGAGGGTGATCGCGCGTCCGCCGCCCTGCAGATTATGCTTGGCCTGAAACGGCGTGACGACCGCCGGGGTCTCCTCGACGATCGTGTTCCATTCCGAGCAATCGACACATTGCCCCTGCCACCGCGACGAGACCGATCCGCACGATTGGCAGACAAAACGTTTCTGAAGCCGGGCCATGCCATCATCCTTAGCAGCACCGGAACGATAGGGGAACACGCTCACGGCGTGTTAACGGGTACGAAGCAACAGGTGTGACGATGTTTTCCCCCGATTCCCTGCCGCTCGAGTTTAGCTGGTCGCTGGCCGAACGCGACGCGCGTCTCGCATCCTGGCCGCGGGATAGCGGCGCGATCGGCGGGCGCTGGGCATTTGATCTCATCACCGGACGGATGATGTGGGAGCGCGGCGTCTACGACCTGTTCGGGTTCGAGCCCGAAACCCAGCTCACCCGGCGCAGCGCGGTCGAATGCTATGCCGGCGAATCGCGCATCGCGATGGAGCAGCTCCGCGCGCATGCGATCGCCAATCGGCGCGGCTTCACGCTCGATGTGGAGATCGCTCCCGCGAACGGCGCGCCGAACCGCTGGATGCGGCTGATCGCGGCGCCGCTATGCGCGCGCGGCCGCGCCGTGCGGCTGGAGGGGGTGAAGTTCGAGGTTAGCCCGCTGCACACGCCTTTACGTCCACCCCGCTGAACCCCTTCTCCCCTCCCTTCACCAGGGAAAAACAGGGTTTACCCCCGCGCCGGAATGTTCAGCCCACGCTGCACCGCCGGCCGCGCCAGTCCGCGCTCCAGCCACGCCGCGACATTGGCGTAACCGTCGAACTCGACCAGCTCGCGCGCTTCGTAAAAGGTGATCAGGTTGCGCACCCAGCCGATCATCGAGATGTCGGCGATCGAATATTCTTCGCCGACGAACCAGGTTCGCCCCGCGAGCGCTCGGTCCATCACGTTCAACAGCCGTTTCGCCTCATCGACGTAACGCTGGAGCGGGCGCTTATCCTCCCACTCACGGCCGGCGAATTTGTTGAAGAACCCGACCTGGCCGAACATCGGCCCGACGCCCCCCATCTGGAACATCAGCCATTGCACCGCATGCCATCGCCCGGCGGGATCGGCGGGGATGAATCGCCCGGTCTTGTCCGCCAGATAGAGCAGCATCGCACCACTTTCGAACAGCGCCAGCGGCGCCCCGCCCGGCCCGTTCGGATCGATCATCGCGGGTATCTTGCCATTGGGATTAAGCGACAGGAATTCAGGGCTTTTCTGGTCATCCTTGGCAAAGTCGACAAGGTGCGGCTCATAGTCCAGCCCGGTCTCCTCCAGCATGATCGAGGCTTTGACGCCGTTCGGCGTCGGCAAGGAATAGAGCTGGATGCGATCGGGGTGTTTCGCCGGCCAGCGCCGGGTAATCGGGAAGGCGTTGAGATCGCTCATCATGAGGTCCGTTCTATTGCAATGCGGCCATGCTACGGCCCAATCCTGGCCGCAACAATGCCGTGATTATTAATCGCCGCTTCATCGACTTTGTGGTCCGTTCCGCCGCACCGCGCTTGCGGAACCCTGCCTCGGCGGGGTGGTTTCTTTCCTGGAATCATCCGAGGAGTAATCATGTTCAATAAAGTGTATCTGCTTATCGCGGGTGCGATGGTTGCCGCCCCGGCACTCGCGCAGACCAATGCCCCTGCTGCTGCCCCCGCCGCCAGCGCATCGACCGCGGTGAAGGCCGGCGCGACCGTCTATGACGCGCAGGGCGGCGTGGTCGGCACGATCGCCTCGACCGACGGCACCAATGCGGTGGTCGATACCGGCTCGGTAAAGGCCGCGATCGCGCTCAGCTCGTTCGGGTCGAGCCCCAAGGGGCCGACGCTGGGCATGACCAAGGCCGAGCTCGAAGCCGCTGCCGGCCAGCAGGCGCAGACCTCATCCGAGGATTTCAAGGCGAAACTGGTCCCCGGCGCCCCCGTCTACGGCAGCGCCGGCACCGAGCTCGGCACGATCAAGGCGGTCGATTCGCAGTTCGTGACGCTGACCACGCCGAAGGGCGACGCGCGGCTGCCGATCACCGGCTTCGGCCCCGGCACGAAGGGCGTGACGATCGGCCTGACCGCCGAGCAGCTCGCCGCCGCGATGAGCGGCGCGCCCAAGCCGTAAGGCGCGCCTTTGCCGTCATGCCGGACTTGATCCGGCATCCAGCGCCGCGAGCGATGATCTTGGGGCTCTGGATGCCGGGTCGAGGCCGGTATGACGATGCAGATAGAAAACAGGACTTCTGAGCCCGTTCGCCCTGAGCTTGTCGAAGGGCTGCGCTTCTTTCTTCGGAAGAAAGCGCAGGCTCAGCCCGAACGGTCACGCGTTAACGAAAACGGCAATCACGCCGCCGCGCGCGTTTCCTCCAGTGCGGCGCGCACCGCGGCGAGCGCATCGGGCGCCTTGCCCGCATCCGGCCCGCCGCCCTGCGCCATGTCGGGGCGCCCGCCGCCGCCCTGCCCGCCGAGCACCGCGACCGCGCGCTTGACCAGATCGACCGCGCTGAGCGTCCCGACCAGATCGTCGGTCACCCCGACCGCGACCGAGGCGCGCCCGTCGTTGATCGCGACCAGCGCCGCGACGCCCGAGCCGATCCGCTGCTTGGCCTCGTCGACCGCGCCGCGCAGCCCCTTGGCCTCGAACCCGTCGAGCACCTGCCCGACGAACGCCACGCCGCCGGCCTGCTCGGCCGCCGCGGGTGCCGCCGCACCGCCGCCGCCCAGCGCGAGCGCCTTTTTCGCCTCGGCCAGTTCGCGCTCGAGCCGCTTGCGCTCCTCGAGCAGCGAGACGACGCGCGCGGGCACTTCGTCGGGGGTGGTCTTGAGCGCGGTGGCGGCCTCGCGCAATTTCTCGTCGCGCTGCGCGAACCAGGTCCGCGCCGCCTCGCCGGTCAGCGCCTCGATGCGCCGTACCCCGGAGGAGACTGCGCCCTCGCTCACCACCTTGAACAGCCCGATATCGCCCAGCGCCTTGACGTGGGTGCCGCCGCACAATTCGAGCGAATAGACCTTGTCGCCATCCTCGCTGCCCATCGAAACGACGCGCACCTCGTCGCCGTACTTCTCGCCGAACAGCGCCATCGCGCCGGCGGCGATCGCATCGTCGGGGGTCATCAGCCGGGTGGTGACCGGGCCGTTCTGGCGGATCATCGCATTGACCGCGGCCTCGGCATCGGCAAGCTCGGGGGCAGTCATCGCCACCGGGTGCGACACGTCGAAGCGCAAGCGATCGGGCGCGACCAGCGAGCCCTTCTGCGCGACGTGATTGCCGAGCCGCTGGCGCAGCGCCTCGTGCAGCAAATGGGTCGCCGAGTGATTGGCGCGAATTGCGTCGCGCCGCGCGACATCGATCGCGAGCTTGACCGGATCGCCGACCTTCACTTCGCCGGCATCGACCTTGGCGTGGTGGACGAACAATTTGCCGAGCGGCTTCGAGGTATCCGAAACGCTCGCGGCAAAGCCGTGGTCGCCGGTGATCGTGCCGCTGTCGCCGACCTGCCCGCCGCTCTCGCCGTAGAAAGGCGTCTGGTTGACGATGATCTCCACCGCATCCCCCGCCCCGGCGCGGTCGACCCGCGCGCCGTCCTTGACCAGCGCGAGCACGACGCCCTCGCCGGTCTCGTTGGCGTAACCGGTGAATTCGGTCGCCCCGAGTTCCTCGGCGAGATCGAACCACAATTCGTCCGAGGCCTTGGCGCCCGAGCCCTTCCAGGCGGCGCGCGCGGCGCGCTTCTGCTCGGCCATCGCCGCATCGAACCCGGCGCGGTCGACCGCCAGATCCTGCGCGCGCAGCGCGTCCTCGGTCAGATCGTAGGGGAAGCCATAGGTATCGTAGAGCCGGAACGCAGTCTCGCCCGGCAGCACGTCGCCCGCCTTCATCCCGACGGTGGCTTCGTCGAGCAATTTCAGGCCCTTGTCGAGCGTCTGGCGGAAGCGAGTTTCCTCCTGCGCCAGCGTCGCCTCGATCAGCGGCTGTGCGCGGACCAGTTCGGGATAGGCCGCGCCCATCTCCGCCACCAAAGCCGGCACCAGCCGGTGCATCAACGGCTCCTTCGCGCCGAGCAGATGCGCATGCCGCATCGCGCGGCGCATGATGCGGCGCAACACATAGCCGCGCCCCTCGTTGGCCGGCAACACGCCGTCGGCGACGAGGAAGCCCGAGCAGCGCAAATGATCGGCGATCACGCGGTGGCTGGCCTTCATCTCGCCGTCGGTCGCGGTGTGGGTCAGCGCGCCGGACGCGGCGATCAGCGCCTTGAACGTGTCGGTATCATAATTGTCGTGGACGCCCTGCATCACCGCGGCGATCCGCTCGAGCCCCATGCCGGTGTCGATCGACTGGCGCGGCAGATCGCCGACGATCTGATCGGCTTCCTGCATATATTGCATGAAGACGAGGTTCCAGATCTCGACGAAGCGGTCGCCATCCTCGTCGGGCGATCCCGGCGGGCCGCCCGGAATATGGTCGCCGTGGTCGTAGAAGATCTCCGAGCACGGCCCGCACGGCCCGTCGGAGCCCATCGACCAGAAATTGTCCTTGGTCGCGATGCGCACGATGCGGTCGTCGGGCAGCCCGGCGATCTTCTTCCACAGATCGAACGCCTGATCGTCGGTGTGATAGACGGTGACCATCAGCCGATCCGCCGGCAGCCCGAAATCGCGGGTCAGCAAGGTCCAGGCATGGGTGATCGCCTGTTCCTTGAAATAGTCGCCGAACGAGAAATTCCCCAGCATTTCGAAGAAGGTATGATGTCGCGCCGTATAGCCGACATTATCCAGATCGTTATGCTTGCCGCCGGCGCGGACGCATTTCTGCGACGAGGTCGCGGTCGAATAAGGCCGCGTTTCCAGCCCGGTGAACACGTTCTTGAACGGCACCATTCCGGCGTTGACGAACATCAACGTCGGGTCGTTCTGCGGCACGAGCGGCGCGGAGGGCACGATCTGGTGCCCGTTGCTGCCGAAATAGTCGAGGAACCCGCGGCGGATATCGTTGGTCGATGTCATGCCCGCGACTTAGGCGAGCATGAAGCGCGGCTCAAGGGAGTGTCAGGCGCGAAAATTATGCAAATCGTAACTCCGGCCGCAAGTCGGAAGCCTCAGGCGGCCGCCTTGCGCGCCTTGTCGAGCTTCTTGAGCAGCATCTGCCGCTTGAGGCGCGAGATGTGATCGATGAACAGCACGCCGTTGAGATGATCGATCTCATGCTGGACGCAGGTCGCCATCAGCCCGTGGAATTCCTCCTCGTGCGGCTGGCCGTTCTCGTCGAGCCACTTCACGCGGCAACGCGCGGGGCGCTCGACCTCGGCATATTGCTCGGGGATCGAGAGGCAGCCCTCGTTATAGGTCGACAGCTCGTCGCTCGCCCAGACGATCTCCGGGTTGACGAAGGCATGCGGATCGCGCCGCGCCTCGGGCTTGGCGTCTTCCTCCTCGGTCTCGCGTTCCTGCAGGTCGACCACCATTACCCGGCGGATCACCCCGACCTGGCTCGCCGCCAGCCCGATGCCGCGCGCCGCGTACATCGTCTCGAACATGTCGGCGATCAGCGTGCGCACCTCATCATCGACCGCCGCGACGGGCTCGCAGACGAGGCGCAGACGGGGATCAGGAACTTCGACGATCGATAACACAGTCATAAGGCTGAGCTAGGAGCGCCGGCGCCACGCGTCAAGCGACCGGGCGCCGCGCGCGCAGCGCCTGCGCCAACGTCCCCTCGTCGAGATAGTCGAGTTCGCCCCCCACCGGCAGCCCGTGCGCGAGCTGAGTCACCCGCACCGGGAAGCGCTCGATTCGCTCGGCGAGATAATGCGCGGTGGTCTGCCCCTCCAAAGTGGCGTTCATCGCCAGCACCACCTCGTCGATGCCGCCCGCCTCGATCCGGCGGACGAGCGACTCGATCGCCAGATCCTCGGGCCGCACCCCTTCGAGCGCCGAAAGCCGCCCGCCGAGCACATGGAACCGCCCCGGAAACAGCCGCGACCGTTCGAGCGCCCACAGATCGGCGACCTCCTCCACCACGCACAACGACCGCGCATCCCGGCGCGGGTCGGCGCACACCGCGCACGGATCGCTGGTATCGACATTGCCGCAGATCGAGCAGGTCGAGAGTCGGTCCTCGACCTCCGCCAGCGCGGCGAGCAGCGGAACCAGCGCCGTCTCGCGTTTCTTGACGAGGTGCAGCACCGCACGACGCGCCGAGCGCGGCCCCAATCCGGGAAGCCGCGCCAGCGCGCTCGTCAGCGCCTCGATCTCCTGCGATGCCATAAGCGGAACAGATAGGGGGTTGCGTCGCGCGCCGCCAGCGTGTCGAGAACATGGGCATGCGGATCATCTTCATGGGAACGCCCGCCTTTGCGGTGCCGACGCTCGATGCGCTGGCCGATGCCGGGCACACGATCGCCGCCGCCTACAGCCAGCCCCCCCGCCCCGGCGGGCGGCGCGGGCGCGAGCTCGTCCCCTCGCCGGTGCAAAAACGCGCGGAAGAACGCGGGATTCCGGTGCGCACCCCCGTCAGCCTCAAATCGCCCGAGGAACAGGCGGCCTTCGCGGCGCTCGATGCGGATGTCGCGGTGGTCGCGGCTTATGGGCTGATCCTGCCGCGCGCGGTCCTCGACGCGCCGCGGCTCGGATGCCTCAACGTCCACGGCTCGCTCCTGCCGCGGTGGCGCGGCGCGGCGCCGATCCAGCGCGCGATCCTCGCCGGGGATGCCGAAACCGGTGTGGGCATCATGCAGATGGAAGCCGGGCTCGATATCGGCCCGGTGCGACTCGAAGGTCGCACCCCGATCGACGGCAAGACCGCGGGCGACCTGACCGACGAACTCGCCGCGCTCGGCGCACGATTGATGGTCGAGGTGCTGGCGGATTTCCATGCTTATCCGGCGGTCGTCCAGCTGGAAGAGGGCGTCACCTATGCCGCGAAGATCGCCAAGGAGGAAACCCGGCTCGATTTCGCGCAGGATGCGGCGGCGGTCGAACGGCAGATCCGCGCCTTCAACCCGCCCGGCGCGTGGTTCGAGGCGAATGGCGAGCGGGTGCGGGTGCTGGCGGCAACCGTGGTGCCAGATTCCGTTCGAGCTGAGCTTGTCGAAGCCCTGCCCTTTCTTCCGCAGAAGAAAGACGGCCCTTCGCCAAGCTCAGGGCGAACGGGAGAGGTGCTGGATGACCAACTGACGATCGCCTGCGCGAGCGGTGCAATCCGCCCCACCCTCGTCCAGCGTGCCGGTCGCGGGGTGATGCCCGCGCAGGAATTGCTCCGCGGCTTCGCCGTCCCGCCCGGGACGTTCCTGTGACTCGATTCGCGCTGACGATCGAATTCGACGGCCGCCCGTTCATGGGGTGGCAGCGCCAGTCGCACGGCCCGAGCGTCCAGCAGGCGCTGGAAGAGGCGGTCTTCGCGATCACCGGCGAGGCGGCCGCGGTCCAGGCCGCCGGGCGCACCGACGCCGGGGTCCATGCCACCGCGATGCGCGCGCATGTCGATGTCGCGCGCCCGATCACCGCCTTCCGGCTGATGGAGGCGCTCAACGCGCGCGTCCGCCCCGCGCCGGTCGCGGTGCTCGCCGCCGAGGAAGTCCCCGACGACTGGCACGCGCGTTTCTCCTGTGTCGGGCGGCATTACCGCTACAGCATCGTCCAGCGCCGTGCCCCGCTGACCTTCGACCGCGGGCTGGCGTGGCGCGTTACCACCCCGCTCGATATCGCGGCGATGCGCGAGGGCGCGGCGCGGCTGATCGGGCGGCACGATTTCACCACCTTCCGCTCGGTCCATTGTCAGGCCGACAGCCCGCTCAGGACGCTCGACCGGCTCGATGTGACCGCCGAGGGTGCGGATATCGACATCTTCGCCTCGGCGCGGTCGTTCCTCCATCATCAGGTGCGGTCGATGGTCGGCTGCCTCGTGCTGGTCGGCCAGGGCAAATGGACCCCGGACGACGTATCCGCCGCGCTCGACGCGCGCGACCGCGCCGCGCTCGGCCACAATGCGCCACCCGACGGGCTGTATTTTATCGGGGCTGACTATCCGCGCGGGTGAAGCGCGCCGCCAGTTCGACATGCGTCGACCAGCGGAACTGCCCCACCGGCTGCACCCATTCGAGGACGTAACCGCCGTCGACCAGCATCTTCGCATCGCGTGCGAAGCTGCTGGGGTTGCATGAGACATAGCCGATCACCGGCACCTTGCTCTCCGCCAGCGCCTGCGCCTGCTCGCGCGCGCCGGCCCGCGGCGGATCGAGCACCACCGCGGCGAAGCGATCGAGCTCGGTCGTCGTGAGCGGCCGGCGATAAAGGTCGCGATGCTCGGTGAACACCGGCCGCTGCGCGCGCGCCGCGCCGGCCTTGAGCGACAGGATCGCGTCGCGCGCGCCTTCCGCGGCATAGACTTTCGCGGGCAAGGTCAGCGCGAACGTGCCGAGCCCGGCGAACAGATCGGCGACGGTCGGCGCACCCGCCACCGCCTCCCGCGTCGCCGCGACCAGCGCCGCCTCGCCCTCGCGCGTCGCCTGCAGGAAGGCGGCGGGGGGCAAGGGCACCGGGACATCGCCGAGCGTCACCGTCACCGCATCGGGTTCCCAGCGCACTTCGGCGCCGTACCCCTCGTCAAACGCCACCCGCGCGAGCGCGTGGCGCTGCGCGAAATCGGTGACCGCCTCCGCCGCCTCGAGTCCCTCGGGAAGCGCGCCGATGATCAGCACGTCCACCCCCTGATCGGCGAGCGTCAGGTGCAGATCGAGCCGTCGCTTCAAGCGCAACCGCCCGAGCAGCCGCTTGAGCGGCGCGACCAGCGCGAACAATTCGGGCGCAAGGACATGGCATTCGGCGAGATCGACGATCGCGTGGCTTTTCTCGCCGGTGAAGCCGAGCCGCCCGGCGGGCTCCCAATGCAAGGTGGCGCGGCGCCGGGTATGCGGCGGCGAAAGCGCGGGCGCGCGAATCTCCGCCTCCAGGCCCTGTGCGGCGAGCGCCGAGGCGACGCGATCGACGATGAAATCGCCCCAGGTCGCATCGTCGAGATGCTGGAGCTGGCATCCGCCACACGCCGGGAAATGCCGGCACGGCGGGGTCGCGTGATGCGGCCCGGGGGTCAGCGTGCCGTCGTCGGCCAGCATGTCCCCCGGCGCGGCGAAGGGCGCGTGGCGGCCATCGGCGGTCACCCCGTCGCCCCGCGCCGCGACCCGGATGATTTCGGTCTCGGTCACAGACATGCGGCGATCGCCTCCGGCAGATACCGCGCGAGATCGTCGGCGATGAAAGCGGGGCCGGCGCGGCGCGCCGCCTCGCCGTGAAGCCACACCGCCTCCGCGGCGGCTGCTAGAGGATCAGGCATCGCATTTGATCCGTTGACCGCCAGCCGCGCGGCAACCAGTCCGGCGAGCACATCCCCTGTCCCCGCGGTCGACAGCCAAGAGGAAGCGGCCGGTGCGACCACCACCCCTCCGTCGGGAGCGGCGATCACCGTATCCGGGCCCTTGAAGACGATCGTCGCGCCGCTCGCCGCGGCGGCGTGTCGCGCACGGTCGATCTTGCTCCCCGCGTCCGCGCCGAACAGCGCGTCGAACTCACCGGCATGGGGGGTGAGGATCATCGGCCCCTTGCGTGCAGCGAGCTTTTGCGGGGTCAGTAAACGCAACGCGTCGCCGTCGATCACCAGCGGCCGGTCGGTGGCGAGCGCTGCCTCGAGCCGTTCGCGCGCGCGTTCATCGCGGCCAAGACCGGGACCGACCAGCAGCGCGCCGATGCGTTTGTCGGCGATCACCGCCGCATCGAACCGTCGCCGCACGATCGCATGCGCCACGCGGTCGCTCGCGCCGCCGAGCAGCAGGACATAACCGGCACCACCCCGCGCCGCAGCGGTCGCCGCAAGCACCGACGCGCCGGGCATCGCTCCCGCGACCACCGCGACCATCCCGCGGCTATATTTGTGCGCATCGACAACAGGAGCCGGCAGACGCGGCCGGGCCAGGACCGACGCCTCGCTCGCCACCGGCACCGCGATATCGAGCACGATCACGCGCTGCGACCGAGCGGCGGCTGGCTGAAGGAGGTGCGACGGCTTGAGCGCTCCCAGCGCCAGCGTCAGATCGTAATCCGGCACCGGTGAAAGCAGCCGTCCGTCGTCGGTCGCCGCGCCGCTCGGCAGATCGACCGCGATCGTCAGCGCCGCCGCCGCGGCAAGCCGCGCCAGCGCGCCCGCGACATCCGTGCCCAGTCCGCGCGACAGCCCGGTGCCGAACAGGGCATCGACCAGCACCGGCGCCGGCGCGGCCGCACCGAGCGCCTCGACATCCCTGCCCCACGCGTGCCGCGCGGCGATCGCCGCGTCGCTGCGCGGGGCGCCGGTCGCCGCCACGCGCACGCGTTGCCCCGCCGCCGCCAGCAATCGCGCGGCGACATAGCCGTCGCCGCCGTTGTTGCCGGGACCACACAGGATCAGCACCTCCTGATCGCCGGCAAGGCGACGCACCTGCGCCGCGACCGCCGCCCCGGCGCGTTCCATCAGCGCGGAGACGCTGGTGCCGGTCGCGATGATCTGCTCCTCCGCCGCGCGCATCGCGGCAGCGGTGAGGATCGGGCGACCGTCGAGCGGCATCACGGCCGCGCACCGAGCGTCGCCGGCAGGCGATAGCGGTTCGTGCCGAGCGCAACCTCGATCATGCCTTTGTCGAGCTTGGTGACTTTCGCCGGCTCGGCGCCGTCGGCCGCGACCAGCCCGTCCTTGCTCGCCAGCAGGCGGCGGAACCCACCGTCGGGGTGACGCAGCACGAGCACCGTCCCGCGCGCCGTCGGCATACGATCCAGCCCGCAGTCCGGGGCAAAGTTCGCCGCGCCGCCGGGGGCGCAGGCGATGCCGGTGACCTCGCTCGTCGTCGCGACGGGCTGCGCCTTGCAGCCGGCGAGCAGCGTCGTCGTGAGCAATATCGGGATGATCGGCTTCATCGCGCTCGCGCTACGGCTGCGTCGCCCCGGGCGCAAGCCTTGCGCGTCAGCCGCCGAGTTCGCCGAGCGCGCGCGCCACGTCGTCGATCGTGAACGGCTTCATCAGCCGCGGCCGATCGCGATAAGGATCGGCGATCGCCTCGTCGCCCCCGCCGGTCGCGAAGACGAACGGGATGCCGGCCCCGGCCAGCGCATCGGCGATCGCCCAGCTCTTTTCGCCGTTGCGCAAATTGACGTCGACGATCGCGCAATCGATCTCGCCCGCCGCGATCAGCGGCAGCGCGTCGGCCGCACAATCGGCCATGCCGCCGCCGGCATAGCCGAGCGCATCAAGAAAATCCTCCAACATCATGGCGATAAGAGGTTCGTCCTCGACGATCAGGACCCGGTTACGCATAGCTCAGCCATAGCGAGCGCGGGGCGCCGCGCAAGCCGCTTCACGCCTGGCTCAACGCATCGCGCGCGGCTTCGCCCAGTTGCTGCACCGAAAAAGGCTTAGGCAGGAAGGCGACATTGTCGAGGTCGATCGACTTGCGCAATTGCTCCTCGGCATAGCCTGACATGAACAGGATCGGCAGATGCGGGTAACGCTCGCGCACGTGGCGCGCCATCGTCGGCCCGTCCATCTGCGGCATCACCACGTCGGAGATCAGCAGATCGGGCGCCTGGCAGGTTTCGAGCAATTCGAGCGCCGCTTCGCCATTTTCCGCGCTCAGCACGGTATAGCCCTGCCGCGAGAGCGCGCGTTCGGCGACCGCGCGGACCATCGCCTCGTCCTCGACCAGCAGCACCGTGCCGGTGCCCCACATCTCGGCCTGCCGGGTGCGCACCGGCGCGCGCGGCACGGCGACCGCGCCGGCGGCGTGGACGGGGAGGTAGATGGTGAAGGTCGCGCCCTGCCCCGGCTTCGAATCGGCAAAGATATAGCCGCCCGATTGCTTGACGATGCCATAGACCGTCGACAGCCCGAGCCCGGTGCCCTTCCCCACCTCCTTGGTGGTGAAGAACGGCTCGAAGATCTTCGGCAGCACCTCCTGCGGAATGCCGGTGCCGGTGTCGGAGATTTCCAGCGCGGTATAATCCGCCGGGGGCATGATGTCCGACCCGCGCTCGCGCACCTCGGCCGGGCCGACCGCGCGGGTGCGGATCGTCAGCGTGCCGCCGCCGTGCGGGTTCTTGGCCTGCATCGCATCGCGCGCATTGACCGCGAGATTGACCACCACCTGCTCCAGTTGCCCCGGATCGGCGCGCACCGGCCCGAGATCGCGGCCGTGGCTGACGTTGAGCGTCACCGTCTCGCCGAGCAGCCGCTT
This sequence comes from Sphingomonas lycopersici, assembly GCF_026130605.1. Taxonomy (GTDB): domain Bacteria; phylum Pseudomonadota; class Alphaproteobacteria; order Sphingomonadales; family Sphingomonadaceae; genus Sphingomonas; species Sphingomonas lycopersici. Next base: position 566,877 of record NZ_JANFAU010000002.1, read on the forward strand.
GAGCAGGTTCGACACTTCGGACACCACGTCGGGCAATTGCAGCACCTGCGGCCGCAACGTCTGCTGGCGCGAGAAAGCAAGCAACTGCCGCGTCAGCCCGGCGGCGCGGTTCGAATTGCTGCGAATCTGCTGGATGTCGTCATAATCGCTGTCGCCGGGGGAGTGGCGCATCAGCATCAGATCGCAATGGCCGAGGATCGCGGTCAGGATATTGTTGAAATCATGCGCAACGCCGCCGGCGAGCTGCCCCACCGCCTGCATCTTGGTCGCCTGCGCCACCTGACGCTTGAGCCGCGATTCCTCGCTATTGTCCTTGAGGCTCAGCACCACCGCCGCCGCGCCCATCCCGCGTGCGCCAGCGATCGTCAGCACCACCGGCTCCTCGGGGTGATCGCGTAGCCGCACCGCCATGTCGCTCGGCGCGGCCGCGCCATTGGCGAAGCGCCGCACCGCATCGGCCACCGCGGCCTTGTCCTCGCGCACCACCAGATCGCCCGGATAGAGCGGGGGCACCGCGGGATCGATCCCGGCGGCGCGGGTGAAGACCTCGTTCATCTGGACGAACCGCCCCTCGCGATCGACCAAGGCGATCCCGACCGGCATCAGCGAGACGAGCGTGCTGATATGGTTCGCCGCGGTCGGCCCGTCGGCGACCGGCGCATCCTCTTCGTCGAGCAGCGCGATCAGGATCGGCCCGCCCTCGCTTTCATTCTCGGCGAACGGCACCTGCACCGGGCGCAGCGGATTGCCGTCGAGCCCCTCGCGTTCGAACCGCACCAGCCCGCGGCTGTCGGTGATCAGGAAACGCGCGAAATCCTGCCCCTCGATCGTCCCGCCCGGTTGCCCGAGCGCACGATGCGACAGCACCGGATTGGCGCTGAGGACGCGGCCATCGGGGGCGATCAGCGCGGCCATGATCCCCGCCTCGCCCAGCCGGTTGCCGAGATCGCCGGCCAGCGCGTCGGTGAGCCGGTCGACGCGCGTCGCATCGGCGGCGGGCTCGAAGCGCCAGATCAGCATGTCCTGCTGCTCGCCGGCGCGGGTCACCTCAGCGGTGATCGTCTGGCGGTCGAGCCGCAGCGGCCCGCTCGGCGCGCGCCCGTCGCGCCACGCCGCGCGCCCCGCGGTGGCGAGCGCCGCCGCCCCGCCCTCGCCCAGCGGCAGATCGGGCGGCGCGGGAAAGCCGCCGAACAATGCCTCGTAGCGATCGTTGGCGCAGACCAGCCGCCCCGCCCGGTCGGTGATCGCGATCGCATCAGCGGCGGTCTGCGCGATCGCGCGCGCCAGCCCCCAATCGACCTCGACCGCGGCCGCCTCATCCGCGCCCGCGAGCGAGCGCCATGTCACCGCCGCTCCCGCCAACACCACCGCCGCGCCGAGGAACCCGCCGGCGAACACCGCGCTGCCGGTCAGCCACAGCACGATCAGCGCGGCGATCCCCCCGGCGAGCAGCGAGGCGAGCAGCGCGCTGCGCTGGGTCAAGTGGATCGGAGGAGCGATCGGTCGGGAAGCCATGACTCCTGCGTGATCCTTCGCCGCCCGTCACGCGTCAAGCGCAACGGGCGGCGAATACGCTCACCAGATGCGAACGCGGGCTTCAGGCGCGAGATACAGCGCATCCCCCGCCTTCACATTATAGGCGCCGTACCACGGATCGAGATTGCGCACGGTCAACACGCGCTGGTGCCCCGGCGCGTGCGGATCGGTGAGCAGGCTCTGGCGCAGCATCGGCTCGCGCATCTTGACCCGCCACACCTGCGCCCAGCCGAGATAGAAGCGCTGGTCGCCGGTCGTGCCGTCGAGCACCGGTGCCGGCTTGCCGCCGAGCGAGGCGTGATAGGCATCGATCGACACGGTCAGCCCGGCGAGGTCGGCGATATTCTCGCCCAGCGTCAGCGCACCCTGGACATGCTGGCCCGGCAGCGGCTCGTAAGCGTCATATTGCGCGACGAGCTTGTCGGTGAAGCCCTTGAACCGCTCGACATCCTGCGCGGTCCACCAGTCGGTCAGCTTGCCGTGGGCATCATATTTGCGGCCCTGATCGTCGAAGCCGTGGCTGATCTCATGCCCGATCACCGCGCCGATCCCGCCGTAGTTGATCGCCGGATCCGCCTTCGGATCGAAGAACGGCGCCTGCAGGATCGCCGCCGGGAAGACGATCTCGTTCATCGGCGGGTTGTAATAAGCGTTGATCTCCATCGGCGTCATGAACCACTCGTCGCGGTCCACCGGCTTGCCGAGCTTGTTCAGATCGCGCTGGAAATCGAATTCGTTGGCGCGCGCGACATTGCCGACCAGATCGTCGCGCTTCACCTCCAGCGCCGAATAATCGCGCCATTTCACCGGATAGCCGATCTTCGGGCGGAAGGTCGCGAGCTTGGCCAGCGCCTTCTGCTTGGTCTCGGGCGCCATCCATTCGAGCTTGCGCAGCCGCTCGCCCATCGCGGTGATGACGTTCTTGACGAGGTCATCGGCCGCCGCCTTCGCCTCGGGCGGGAAATATTTGGCGACATAGGCGCGGCCGATATCCTCGCCCAGTTCGTTCTTCACCAGATCGCTGCCGCGCTTCCACCGCGCCTGCTGCTCGGGCGTGCCGGAGAGCGTGGTGCCGTAGAAGGCGAAGCGGGTCTTGTCGAAATCGCTCGACAGGAAGCGGGCATAGCTGCCGATGACGTGCAGCATCAGATGATCCTTGAGCACGGCAAGCGGGGTTTCGGCCCACAATTTCGCCTCGCCGGTCAGCGCGCTCGGCTGCGCGACGAGATAATCGCCGGTCACCGGCATCCCCGCCGCCTTGGCAAAATCGCTCCAGTCGAACCCCGGCGCGCGCTGCGCGAGATCGGCGAAGGCGAATTTATTGTAGGTCTTGTCGGCGTCGCGGCTCTCGATCCGGGTCCAATGCACGCCGGCAAGCGCCTTTTCGAACGCGAACACCGCCGCCGCGCGCTTCGCCGCATCGGGCTCGCCCGCCAGTTCGAGCATCCGCGTCAGATAGGCCTGATAGGCGGTGCGGGTCTCGGCCAGCTTGGCATCGTCTTTCAAATAATAATCGCGATCGGGGAGCCCGAGCCCGCCCTGCGAGAGCCCGACGATATAGGCATCGGGGTTCTTGTCGTCCTGCCCGACCCCGGCGCTGAACAGCCCCGACACGCCATAGCGCTGCATCTTCGCGGCCTCGATCGCGAGCGCGCGGCGATCCTTGGTCGCCTTGATCGCGGCGAGCCACGGCTTGATCGGCGTGGCACCTTTGGCGTTGATCGCGGCTTCGTCCATGAAGCTGGTGTAGAAGTCGCCCGACTTGTTGCCAGGCTGCTTCGCCACTTCCTCGAGCAGCGAACGGAGCCGCTGCTGCGACAGATCCTGCAACCGGTGGAACATGCCATAGGCCGAGCGATCCGCCGGGATCTGCGTCACCTTCTGCCAGTCGCCATTGGCGTAATCGTAGAAATCCTTGCCCGGCGCGACGCTGGTGTCACGCCCCGCGAGATCGAAGCCGAAATCGCCAATTTCGGGCCGATCGGCGCTCGCCGCCGCCGGTTGCTGCTGCGGCGCGGTCTGCGCGACGGCGCCTGTCGCGGCGCCCGCGAGCAGGGTAATGAGAACAATCGCACGCATCTGGGAAAGCCCCTTTTCGATCTTTCGAATGCGTGTGATTTACCTCGATAAGACGCCTCGTCAATCTTGGTTACGAGTGCGACGATTGCGCCATTTGCGCGCGATCCACAACCGCCAGCCGAACATCGCCAGGAAATAGCCGCCGATCGCAAAGGCGCCGGTGACGATCAGCAGCCCGACCGCGGTCGCCGGCGCGGCGTCCGAGAGCAGCCATTGCGCCCAGCCGGCATTGGCTGCCTCACGTACCGGATCGCCGGGCAGCGCCGCATCGATGCGCAACGCCCATTTCCCGATCCAATAAGCCGCCACCCACAAGGGCGGCGTGGTGAAGGGATTGGTGATGAAAGTGGTCAGCGCCGCCGCGGGAATATTGGCGCGCAGCGGCAATGCGAGCATCGCGGAGAAGGGAATCTGCGCCACCGGGAAGAGGATACCGGTCACCATCCCCAGCGCAACCCCGCGCGGCACCGAGCGGCGGGTGAACCGCCACAGATGCGGCGCGAGCACGCGATGCGCCACCGGGCGCAGCAGCCGGCTGTTCTCCATCGATTCGCGGGTCGGCAGGTTGCGCGCGCACCAGCCGGCGAATCGCTGCCACAGCCCCGGCGCGGCGGAGGCCATCAGCCGCGGTCGCGCATCAGCCGCCCGGCCTCACGCTTCCATTCGCGCTCCTTGATCGCCTCGCGCTTGTCGTGCGCCTTGCGGCCCTTGGCGAGCGCCAGTTCGACCTTCGCGCGCCCCTGCGCGTTGAAATAGACCGACAGCGGGACGAGCGTCATCCCCTCGCGCGCGACCGCGCCGTGGAGCCGGTTGATCTCGCGCTCGTGGAGCAGCAATTTGCGCGGTCGGCGCGGCTCGTGGTTGTAGCGATTGCCGTGGCTGAATTCGGGGACGTTGGAATTGATCAGCCACACCGCCCCATCGCTGACCTCGGCATAGCTTTCCGCGATCGAGCCTTCGCCGAAGCGCAAGGATTTCACCTCGGTCCCGGTAAGCACGATCCCGGCCTCGAATTTGTCTTCGATCGAATAGTCGAAGCGGGCGCGCCGGTTCTCGGCGACGATCTTCTTCTTGTCGAATGTGGCTGGCTTGGGACGCGGCATAAGGCGCGCGATGTAGGGTCCAAACGCGACGAGGGCAACGTGGGCGTGCGAGGCATTCGGAAACCCGACATCGCCTCCGTCCAGAGCCGGACGGCAAAATGACGCTAAAACGGGACCTTCAGCCTCACCATCGCGCGATTGCTCGAAACCCCGCCGACCGAGCCCTGATCGGTCTCGATACCGAGCCTGGCATTGCCGAGCACCGTCGTCTCGGCTTTGGGCAACGCGCTCTCGTCATAGCGCTCGGGCAGCCGCTTCAGCCGGAACGGCTCCTCGCGCCGCCCGCACACGGTAACCTCGCCCTCACGCGCCGGCGCGCAGGTCCGCTCGGCGGGACGCGGCCGCGCCTCCGCCAGCACCGGTCCGGCGACAGCCTGCAACGCGAGCAGCAGCAACTCCATCCCGGCGAGGCTGCGCCGCGATTGTGGCGCAGCCGTGTCCGGCGCGCGTCACAATCCGGCGCGCGCCAATCCCGCGTCGACCGCCTTGCGCGCGGCTTCGCCCGGCCAGGTCATCGGCAGCCGCAACCCCTCGGGGAACCCGGGGCGCACCTTGGTCATCGCGTATTTCACCGGCCCCGGCGAGGCATCGGTGAACAATGCGACATGCAGCGCGAACAGCCGGTCGTTGAGCTCAAGCGCCTTGGCATAATCGCCCGCGGCGCACGCCGCCTGGAAATCGGCGCACAATCGCGGCGCGACATTGGCGGTGACCGAGATGCACCCCACCCCGCCGGTGGCGTTATAGCCGAGCGCGAGATCGTCATTGCCCGAAAGCTGGCAGAAACCGTCGCCGAGCGCCGCGCGGTGCTGCGACACGCGCTGGAGCACGCCGGAGGCATCCTTCACCGCAACGAACAGCTCGGGAAAGTCGCTGACGATGCGGATCAGCGTCTCGGGCTGGATATCGGTCACGGTGCGCGCGGGGACGTTGTACAGCACGATTGGCAGCGGCGATTGCGGCGCGAGCGCGGCGAAATGCTGGTAGATCCCCTCCTGCGACGGGCGGTTGTAATAAGGCGGCACCATCAGCGCCGCATCCGCCCCGGCTTCCTTCGCGGCGATCAGATTGGCCGCGGCGACCCGCGTGTCGTTCGATCCCGCCCCGGCGATCACCGGCACGCGCCCCTTGGCCTGATCGACGCACACTTTGACGATCGCGAATTGCTCGTCCTTGGTCAGCGTCGCCGCCTCGCCGGTGGTGCCGCACGGCACCAGCGCCGCGGAGCCTTCGGCGATCTGCCACTCGACGAGATCGCGATACGCCGATTCGATGAACTCGCCATGCGCGTCGAACGGCGTGACGAGCGCCGGAATTGAGCCGGAAAACATGATTTTACGCCCCCGAAATGGCGATAAGTTAAGGTTCGTTCAGGACAGATACGGGTTGAACCGCTAGTCTGTCCATAACGGTGGCTCGAATTGAAGGCAGGTGCTTTGATCGGATTGACTCTAATGGCCGGCGCGGCCCTGGCGCTCGCGCAGGATCAGGACGATTCTTACGCGACGCGGATGGCCAATATGCGCGCCGAACAACAGGGTGGGCAGACCAATGCGTCGCCGAGCGCACCGACCACCCCGGCGGTGCCGTTCGCGCCCAATGCCGCCGCGATCGCCGGGCCGATCGCGCAATGGACCGCGCTGCGCCAGACCGATTCCCTGCCGTTCGACAGCTATGCCAGCTTCCTGATCGCGCATCCCGGCTGGCCGGGCGAAGCGGCCAACCGCCGCGCGGCGGAACGCAAGGCCGACACCGCCTCGCCCAGCGCGGCGGTAGCCTATTTCCGCCGCTATCCGCCGCAGTCCGCGACCGGCGGGCTCGCTTATGCCCGCGCGCTCGCCGCGACCGGCCGCAGCAGCGAGGCCAATGAGGCAGCGCGCGCGGCGTGGCGGCGCGGCGCGCTCGCCGCCAACGACGAGGCCGCGCTCCAGCAGCAATTCGGCAATGCGCTCCGCGCCGAAGACCAGGATGCGCGGATGGACGCGCTTCTGTGGCAGGGCGCGACGAGCATCGCGGCGCGGCAGATCGCGCTCGTTTCCTCCTCCCGCCTGCCGCTGTTCACCGCGCGGCTCGCGTTCCGCAGCGGATCGGCCAATGCCGCCGAGCTCGCCGCGACGACCGACGCGGTGGGCGAGCGCGACGCCGGCTATATCGCCGACAAGGCGATCTGGCTCGGCCGCACCAACCCCGCCGCGGCGCGCCAGTGGCTCGCGCGGACCCGCGCGCCGGGGATGAACCCGCCGGGCAACCCGGAAAAATTCTACGCGACGCTCTATTCCAACGCCAAGAGCGCGGCGACCGACGGCCAGTGGCAGACCGCTTACGATATCGCGCGGCAAATCGATGACGCTTATCCCGCGGGGACCGACGTCTCGACCAAATCCTATGGCGAACGCGATCAATATACCAACCTCGCCTGGCTCGCCGGGCAGGTCGCGCTCAACAAATTGGGCCGCCCGGCGGATGCGATGCCGATGTTCGAGCGCTACGGCCGCGGCACGATCGCGCCGCAGGTCCGCGCCAAGGGCTTTTACTGGGCGGCGCGCGCCGCCGAGGCTGCCGGGCGCGCGAGCGAGGCGGCGTCCTTCTACGAACGCGCCGCGGGGTTCCGCGATCAATATTATGGCCAGCTCGCCAACGAGCATCTCGGCCGCGCGCTGGTCGCGCCACCGCCGGTCGGCACCCCCGCGATCGACCCCGCGACCCGCGCCGCTTTCTACAACCGCGAGGTGGTGCGCGCCGCGCAATATCTCGGCGCGACCGGCAATTGGCAGGACCAGACCGCCTTTGTGAAGGAAATCGCGCTCGATGCGGACAGCGACAGCGATCACCTGCTCGCCGACGAACTCTCGCGCGCGATCGGCCGCCCCGATCTCGGGGTGCTGGTCGGGCGGCGCGCGATGCTCAACGGGCTCACCGAATATCGCGCCAGCGGCTTCCCCACCGTATCGGTGCCGAGCGGGTTCGAGAGCGACTGGACGATGATCCACGCGATCGCCCGGCAGGAGAGCAATTTCGATCGTATGGCGATCTCGGGCGCGGGCGCGCGCGGCCTGATGCAGCTGATGCCGGGCACCGCGCGCGAACAGGCCGCGAAGCTTGGCCTCGCCTATAACGCCGGCGCGCTGACCACCGACACGAGCTACAACATCCAGCTCGGCGCCAATTATTTCCAGCGCATCTTCAATATGTTCGGCAGCTACCCGCTAGCGATCGCGGCGTATAACGCCGGGCCGGGCAATGTGAACAAATGGCTCAACGCGAACGGCGATCCGCGTACCGGCTCGGTCGACATGCTCGACTGGATCGAGGCGATCCCGTTCACCGAGACACGCAATTACGTCCAGCGTGTGCTCGAAAATGCCGTGGTCTATGATCTGATGAACCCGGCGCGCGCGCGCAGCCGCGGACCGGCCAATCTGAGCTGGTATCTCGGCCGGTCGAAGCGAGGCTGAGCCAGGAATGGATCGCCCCAATTACATTACCCCGGCGGGCTATGCCGCGTTGCGCAGCGAATATGACCAATTGTTCGCGCGCGAGCGCCCCGCGCTGGTCGATACGATCGCCTGGGCGGCGGGCAATGGCGACCGCTCCGAGAACGGCGATTATATCTACGGCCGCAAAAGGCTGCGCGAGATCGACCGCCGGCTCGGCTGGCTCTCCAAGCGGATGAAGGCGGCGAAGGTGGTTGATCCGGCGCAGGCGCCCGATCGCGCGCGCGTCTTCTTCGGCGCGACGGTGACGATCGCCGACGAGGACGACAATCACCGCACCCTCACCCTCGTCGGCGACGACGAGGCGGATGCCGGCAAGGGGCTGATCGGGTGGAACGCCCCGCTCGCCCGCGCGCTGCGCGGCGCCGCGATCGGTGATCTGCGCCGCGTCTCGCTGCCCGCCGGCGAACGCGAATATGAAGTGACGGCAATCGCCTATCCCGCCGGTTGACCTTCCCGCCCGCGCTATCGTTTAGATAGCATCACCCCTCCCCTCCCGTTCGCCCGCTCAGCTTGTCGAAGGGCTGCCCTTCTTCCTCGGAAAGAAAGGACAAGCTCAGCCCGAACGGGGATCAAAGGACCGCCAATGCGTAACGCTCTCCTCGCCCTTGCCCTTACCACCGCGCTCGCCGCCCCCGCGGCGGCGCAGACCGATCCCCAGCAACTGTCGGAGATCGTCCGCACGCTCGCCTCGCCTGAATTCGGCGGCCGCGCACCGGGCACCGCGGGCGAGAAGACGACGACCGCCTGGCTCGTCGCGCGGTTCAAATCGCTCGGGCTCGAACCCGGCGGTGCGGACGGCGCGTGGATCCAGCCGGTGCCGCTGGTCCACACCCGCCTCGGCGAGGGCAAGGCCAGCATCGGCGGCACCGCGCTGGCGCAGGGCACCGATGTCGCGCTCACCACCGTCCGCGCCGACCCGCATATCGCGATCAACGACGCGCCGATCGTCTTCGTCGGCTACGGTGTTTCCGCCCCCGAGGCGAAATGGGACGATTTCAAGGGCGTGGACGTACGCGGCAAGGTCGTCGTGTTCCTCGTCAACGATCCCGATTTCGTCGCCCGGCCGGGCGAGGACGCGATCGGCCGGTTCGGCGGCAAGCGCATGACCTATTACGGCCGCTGGACCTATAAATATGAAGAAGCCGCGCGCCGCGGCGCGGTCGCGGCGCTGATCGTCCATGATACTGATGCGGCGGGCTATCCCTGGTCGACCGCCAACGCCTCGAACGGCGAGAATTACGATATCGTCCGCGGCGCAGACGATCAGCGCATCCCGCTGCAAGGCTGGCTCTCGCACGAAGCAGCCGAGCGGCTGTTCGCCGCCGCCGGGCAGGATCTCGCCAAGCTGCGCGTCGCGGCACGCTCGGCGAGCTTCCGCCCGGTTGCGCTCAACACGCGCTTCTCGGCGGATTTTCCGGTGACCGCGGAGCGGATCGAAAGCGCCAATGTCCTCGCCAAGATCCCCGGCGCCAAGCGGCCCGACGAGACGGTGATGTTCGGCGCGCATTGGGATGCTTATGGCGAAGGCCCCGCCGACGCGACCGGGCGGACCTTGCGCCCCGGCGCCAATGACGATGCGCTCGGCACCGCCGGAGTGATCGAGCTGGCGCGGCAGTTCAAGGCCGGGCCGAAGCCCGACCGCACCCTGGTGTTCGCGTTGTGGACCGGCGAGGAGCGCGGGCTGCTCGGCTCGGAATATTATGCCGCGCATCCGGTCTATCCGCTGGCGAAGACCGCCGCGAACCTGACGCTCGATATCCTCCAGACCGCGGGGCCGGCGAAGGACGTGACATTGGTCGGCGCGGGCGCCTCGTCGCTCGACGCGCTGCTCGCCGATGCGGCGAAGGCGCAGGGGCGCACGATCACCCCGGAAACCGCGAGCGAACGCGGGCTGTTCTACCGCGCCGACCATTTCTCGGTGGTGCGCCGCGGGGTGCCGTCGCTGCTCCTGATGGCCTTGGGCGGCGCGCCCGATCTCAAGGCCGGCGGGCGCGAGGCGGGGCAGAAGTGGCTCGACGCTTATATGGCCTGCTATCACAAGACCTGCGACACCTGGTCGGCCGACTGGAACCTCAAGGGCGCGGCCGAGGATGTCGATCTGTTCCACGCAATGGGCGAGCGGCTGTCGAAGGCGGGCGCGTGGCCGACGTGGAGCGCCGGCAGCGAATTCCTCGCGCTGCGCAACAAGAGCGCCGGCGAGCGGGAGTAGTCCACGACCACCCCGGCATAACCTTGTGCTCCCGCGAAGGCGGGAACCCAGACTGGGTCCCCGCCTTCGCGGGGACACAAGGAGAGGTTCGTGGCCCCTACCCCCTAGGGGCAAGGGTGAGCAGCGCGGCAGCTACCGCGTCAGCTTCTTATACGCCAACCGCGTCGGGCGGTCGGCGGCATCGCCCATGCGGCGGCGCTTGTCTTCCTCGTAGCTTTCGAAATTGCCCTCGAACCATTCGACATGGCTGTCGCCTTCGAAGGCGAGGATGTGGGTGCACAGGCGATCGAGGAAGAAGCGATCGTGGCTGATCACCACCGCGCAACCCGCGAAGCTCTCGAGCGCCTCCTCCAACGCACGCAGCGTCTCGACGTCGAGGTCGTTGGTCGGTTCGTCGAGCAGCAGGACGTTGCCGCCCTCCTTGAGCATCTTCGCCATGTGAACGCGGTTGCGTTCGCCGCCCGAAAGCTGGCCGACCTTCTTCTGTTGGTCCGGCCCCTTGAAGTTGAACGCGCCGACATAGGCGCGCGTCCCCAGCTCCTGCTTGCCGAAGCGGAAGATATCGAGCCCGTCGGAGATTTCCTCCCACACATTCTTGTTGGGATCGAGATCGTCGCGGCTCTGGTCGACATAGCCGAGCTTGACGGTCGAGCCGACCTCGATCGTCCCCGCGTCGGGCTGCTCCTGCCCGGTGATCAGCTTGAACAGCGTCGACTTGCCCGCGCCGTTCGGCCCGATCACCCCGACGATGCCGCCCGGCGGCAAGGTGAAGGACAGATCCTCGAATAGCAGTTTGTCGCCATAGGCCTTGCTCAGCCCCTTGGCCTCGATCACCTTGCCGCCGAGCCGCTCGGGAATCTGGATCAGGATCTGCGCCTTGCCGATCGCGCGGTTTTCCTGCGCCGCCATCAGCTCGTCGAACGCGCGGATACGCGCCTTGGACTTGGTCTGGCGCGCCTTGGGGGTCTGGCGCATCCACGCCAGCTCGTCGGCGATCGCCTTCTGGCGCCCGGCCTCCTCGCGCTCTTCCTGTTCAAGCCTTTTGGCCTTCTTCTCCAGATAGCCGGAGTAGTTCGCCTCATAGGTGTAATAGCGGCCGCGATCGAGCTCGAGCACCCAGTTGACCACATTGTCGAGGAAGTAGCGGTCGTGGGTGACGAGGATGACGTTACCCGTATATTCCTTGAGGAAATTCTCCAGCCACGCGACGCTCTCGGCGTCGAGGTGGTTGGTCGGCTCGTCGAGCAGCAGGATATCGGGCTTTTCGAGCAGCAGCCGGCAGAGCGCGACGCGGCGCCGCTCGCCGCCCGACAAATTGGTCACCGGATTGTCGGACGGCGGGCAGCGCAGCGCTTCCATCGCCTGTTCGAGCTGGCTGTCGAGGCTCCAGCCGTCGGCGGCGTCGATCTCCGACTGCAGCTCGCCCATTTCGGTCATCAGCGCGTCAAAATCGGTATCGTCCTTGGGATCCCCCATTTCGGCGGAGATCGCATTGAAGCGCTCGATCTTCGCGACGATCGGGCCGGCGCCCATGCGGACGTTCTCGATCACCGTCTTGGTCGGATCGAGCTGCGGCTCCTGCGGCAGATAGCCGACGCGGATGCCATCGGCGGCCCAGGCCTCGCCCTGGAAATCCTTGTCGATCCCGCCCATGATCTTCATCAGCGTGGACTTGCCCGCGCCGTTGGGGCCGATGATCGCGATCTTCGCGCTCGGCAGGAACTGCAGGTGGATATTGTTGAGCACCGGCTTGTTGGCGCCGGGGAAGGTCTTGGTCAGACCCTTCATGACATAGGTATATTGCACGGCCATGGCGGTTCGGTCGCTCCGTCGAAGATCACATCTGCTGGGTTTGGGCGCCATTTAGGGGGGCGCGGCGCTCTTGGCAATTCGCGGGTTGGCAGGAAGGCGACGATCGGTGTCCCTGCTCCGTTCGGGCTGAGCTTGTCGAAGCCCTGCCCTTTTCTTCCAAGGAAGAAGGACAGTCCTTCGACAAGCTCAGGGCGAACGGTGGTGGGCTGTTACCGCCCGCGCACGATCTCGCACCCCACCGCCGCATCGGGGTAGACGTCGGGCTTCATCGACCGCACCCGCACCCGCCGCACCCGCTTGTCCTCCAGGCACAAGGCCGCGACCGCCTCGACCAACGTTTCCTGCAACGCGAAACCCCGCGCCTCGGCCAATGCGCGGATCCCGGTGCGGATGAAATCATAGTCGAGCACCTCGTCGATCGCATCGTGGTGCGGCGCGGCGGGATAGTCGACCGTCATCTCGACGGTGAGGCGGACGCGCTGCGGCACCGCCTCGTGCGGGTGGATGCCGAGCTGCATCTGCACCTCGAGCCCCTCCAATATCGTGGTGAATTCAGCCATTGCGCCCTTCGAACATCACATCGGAATCGCGCTTGAGAAAGCGCTGTCCGCAATCGACGAACAGATTCTGCCCGGTCACGCTGCGCGCATCGAGCAGATAGACCACCGCCCGCGCCACCTCCGCCGCATCGACCGGCCGCCGGAGCAGGTTGGCGCTCGCCACCGCGGCGAATTCGGCCGCGCTCTGGTCGCCGCTCGGCAGCGTCAGCCCGGGGGAAACCGCATTGACCCGCACCCGCGGCGCCAGCGCCAGCGCCAGCATCTCGGTCGCCCCCGCCAGCGCATATTTGGTCAGGCTGTACGAGAAGAAGTCGGGGTTGGTATTGGCGAGCTTCTGGTCGAGCAGATTGACCACCGCCCCGTCCGCCAGCCCCGGCTGCGCCGCGAGCGCCTGCGCGAGGACCGACGGCGCGAGCGCGTTGATCGCGTGGAGCCGAAGCGCGAGCCGGTGGTCGATCGCCTCGGGCCGGTCGTAGACGAAGGTCGACGCGCTGTTGACCAGCCCGTCGATCACCCCGCCCGCCGCCTCCACCGCGCGCGCGAATATCGCCGGCAGCGCCGCGGTGTCGGCGAGGTCGCCCTGCACCAACGCCGCGCCGGTCTCGGCCGCGAGCGCCGTCGCTTCCGATTCGGAGCCGCCATAATGAATGACAGGCCGATGCCCGGCGGCTGCGACCGCGCGGACGATCGCCGCGCCCAGCCGCTTCGCCCCGCCCGTCACCAGCACGCGCCGCGGCGTCACTCCTTGAGGCCCATCAGCGCCAGCACCTCCTTGCGGCTGCGGTCATCCTCGCGGAACACCCCCATCATCCGGCTGGTGACCATCGCGACCCCGGGGGTGCGCACGCCGCGCGCAGTCATGCAGGCGTGGCTCGCCTCGATCACCACCGCGACGCCCTGCGGCTTCAGCCCGTTCCAGATGCAGTCGGCGACCTCCGCGGTCAGCCGCTCCTGCACCTGCAACCGCCGCGCGAAGGCGTGAAGCACGCGGGCGAGCTTGGAGATGCCGACGACATGGTTGCGCGGCAGGTAAGCGATATGCGCCTTGCCGATGATCGGCGCCATATGATGCTCGCAATGCGACTGGAACGGAATGTCCTTAAGCAGCACGATCTCGTCATAGCCGCCCACTTCTTCGAAGATCCGCGACAGGTGATGCGCCGGGTCGTCGCCATAGCCGGAACAATATTCGCGCCACGCCCGCGCGACGCGCTTCGGCGTATCGAGCAGCCCTTCGCGGCTGGGATCGTCCCCGGCCCAGCGGATCAGCGTGCGCACTGCTTCCGCTACGTCATCCGGCACTTCGAGCTTGCCGTCCGGCCCCAAGATCGCGGCGGGGGGGGATTTCTTCACGGGCTTCTCCTCGTCGATCATACCGCATTTGCGAAAAATTCCCGCGACGCGTCATGAACAGGTTCCAAAATGCAACTGTTTCCTTTCGGACACAGCCTGTAAAACTCCTTTACGCGCGCAGGCCGATTTCGTTTGACTGCGCAAAAATTCGAACGTTACTCTCCATACCGCAACATCAAACCGCAACCGGCAAAGACCGGTGCGACCCAATGGAGGGGGATGCCGATGACAAAATCCACTTTGCTCGCCGCTTCTGCTTTGACGATGGCATTTGCCGTTCCGGCATGGGCTCAGCAAGCCCCGACCGAAACGGCAGCGACCGGCGTCCAGGATATCGTCGTCACCGCGCAGCGCCAGTCGCAGCGGCTGCAGGACGTGCCGATCGCCGTCTCCGCCTTCACCTCGGAGAATCTGGAAAAGCAGCAGATCGTCAATCCGAGCGCGCTGCAGCAGACGCTGCCCAACGTCACCTTCACCAAGACGAACTTCACCTCGTCGAGCTTCACGATCCGCGGCATCGGCGATCTGTGCGTCGGCACGACCTGCGACAGCGCGACCGCGATCCACATCAACGACATGCCGCTGCTCAACTCGCGCCTGTTCGAAAGCGAGTTCTTCGATCTCGAGCGCGTCGAGGTGCTGCGCGGGCCGCAGGGCACGCTGTTCGGCCGCAATGCGACCTCGGGCGTGGTCAATTTCATCACCGCCAAGCCGGATCTCTCGGGCATCCACGCCGCGGGTGAATTCGAATATGGCAATTATGATTCGAAGCGGCTGAAGGGCATGTTCAACCTGCCGCTCAGCGACACGCTGGGGATTCGCGTCGCGGGCACCTGGCTCAACCGCGACGGCTATACCAAGAACCTCTACACCAACAGCAACATCGACGGGCGCGACCTCTATTCGGTGCGCGGCACCTTGTCGTGGGAACCCTCGGCCGACACCCGCGTCGATTTGATCGGCTATTATTTCCACGAGCGCGACAACCGCAGCCGCATCCAGAAACAGCTCTGCCACCGCGACCCGACCGGGGTGCTGGGCTGCTTGCCCGACAAGCTGACCAACCAGACGCTCAACGGCAATTCAACGCTGGCGACGATCCTCACCAGCCGCGAATTCCTCTCGCTGGCGGTTTCGCCGGCACTGGCCGGGCTCGGCCTCGGCAGCGTCTATCAGGCGCGCGACAGCTTCGCCGGGGTGGTCAACCCCGCCGACGTCCGCACGGTGAACATCGATTACCAGCCGACCTATTTCGCCGAAGAACAGCAATATATGGCGAAGATCTATCATAATTTCGGCCAGGTGAGCCTCAACATCACCGGCGGCTATATGAAGAATACCGTCGACTCGACCTCCGATTACAACCTCGCGGTCGAAAATTCCTATGCCACAAATGTCGGGCTCAACACGCTCTATGCCGCAGCCGGCCCGGGCGGCCCGCTGAGCGGATTGTTCGGCAAGATGCGCAACGCGCTCGTCCCCAACGGGCCGGGCTCATTGTGCCAATCGCTGGCGGATCCGAACGGCGTGGGCGTCTATGGCGGCAACGGCGTCTGCGCGCCGACCAGCCTCGACTTCGATCGCTCGCGCGCGACGATCCGGCAATATTCGGCCGAAGCGCATATCGACAGCTCGTTCGACGGGATGTTCAACTTCCTGCTCGGCGGCATCTATTTCGACAGCAAGGCGACCAATACCGATTATTACGTCAACAGCTTCGGGCTGGATTATGCCGCCGGCCTGCTGGGCGGTGCGCAGAGCGGCGGTGCGGCCTTCGCCGCGACGCCCTTCTATCGCAACAACACCCCGAATTTCCGCCTGAAATCCTATGGCTTGTTCGGCGAAACCTATTTCAAGTTCAACGACAAGCTCAAGCTGACGCTCGGGCTGCGCTACAATCATGACGACAAGGAAGTGTCGGCGCGCACCACGTTGATCTCCGACACCAAGAGCGCCGTGGTCCCCAACGCCGCCGGAACCGGCCCGCTGCTCAATGCAGAGGGCAATCCGATCGTCGCCAGCGCCTCGTCGAGCGTGCTGGTGCCTTACGGCTCGACCAACGCCAATCCGTTCCTGAGCAACGGCAGCTACGACTTCGACTCGTCGACGGCGGGCAACCAACCGTTTGCCACCACCTCGGTCAGCTTCGGGCGGCTCACCGGCCGCGCGGTGCTCGATTACAAGATCAGCGACAACAACCTGATCTACGCCTCCTATTCGCGCGGCTACAAATCGGGCGGCATCAATCCGCCGCTGTCGCCGGTGTTCTCGGTGCCCACCACCTTCGCGCCGGAAAAGGTCGATTCGTTCGAAATCGGCTCGAAAAACACCTGGGATCACGGCCGCTTCCGGCTGAACGTCACGGGCTTCTACTATAAGTACAAGGGACTGCAGCTCAGCCGCATCGTCGCCCGCACCTCGGTCAACGACAATATCAACGCCGATATCTACGGCGTCGAGGCGGAAGCGATCATCAGCCCGATCCCGGCCTTCGTGGTCAACGCCAACTTCAGCTATATGAAGTCGAAGGTGACGGGCGACACCTATCTCGCCAATCCGCGCGACCCGTCGGGCGGCCGTTCGGACGCGGTGATCATCAAGGACCTCACCAACGCGTCGAACTGCGCGATCCGCCCGGCCAAGGGCTCGGCCGCTACCGCGGCGCAGGTCAATGCCTTCGTCAACGGGTTCAACTCAGCGGTGGGCCTACAGCCGACCACCCCGATCCCGGGCACCAACACGACCGGCGCCTTCTCGATCTGCTCGCAATTGGCGATCACCGCCGCGCGCAGCGGGCTGCCGTTCGTCGTCGATCCCAGCGGGGTGGAAACCAACGTCCGCGGCAACAGCCTGCCCAACGCCCCGTCGTACAAATGGGCGGTCGGCGCGCAATATACGATCAACGCCGGCGAATGGTCGATCGTGCCGCGCGCGGACCTCAACTATACCGGCAACAGCTGGGGGACGATCTTCAACAAGAACCCGATCGATCGCATCCCGGGCTATGCGGTGGTCAACGCACAGCTGCAGATCAACGGGCCGAACGACCGCTTCTACATCCGCGGCTTCGTTCAGAACCTGACCAACAACAGCGCCACGACCGGCATGTACGTGACCGATCAGTCGTCCGGCCTGTTCACCAATATCTTCACGCTCGAACCGCGCCGCTACGGCGTCGCCGCCGGGTTCAAATTCTGACCCTCTCCGCCGGCCCCGGATCGCGCCGGGGCCGGAATTTCTGCCTCAACCGCCTAGTCTCTGAGACGAAAGCCTATCATTTCCCCTCTGAGGGAGGTGACAACGGGAAAAAGGCGGCGCACAAGCATCGCGCGCTCAAGAAGGCGTGATTCCGAAAGAGGCCGGTCAACCGGCGCAACAGGAAGGAATACAATGGCTACGACTACCAAGAGCGGCGGCATCCATGCTCCCGTCCAGCCCTCGGCGGAGCTGGGCGCCATCGTCGGCAACGACAAGCTGCCGCGCAGCCAGGTGATCAGCAAGGTGTGGGACTATATCAAGTCGCACAAGCTGCAGAATCCCGAGAACAAGCGTGAAATCCTCGCCGACGACAAGCTCAAGAAGGTCTTCGGCAAGGACAAGGTGACGATGTTCGAGATGAACAAGTACATCTCGCAGCACGTCAAGGCCTGACACTCAGCATTCGGCGCCGGTCGGTTTCGATCGGCGCCGTTTTTTATGGGCGTGATTGCCTCAGGCAATCGTCACCCCGGCCTTGAGCCGCCCCCCTTCTCACCGTTCGGGCTGAGCTTGTCGAAGTCCTGTACTTTTCTTCGGAAGGAAGAAGTGCAGCCCTTCGACAAGCTCAGGGCGAACGGAGGGGGGCCCGCGACGGGCACCCCTCAGGCCGCCTGCGGCGCCTGCGTCACCTTGACGATCGACAGCGCGCGGCGATGCCCTTCGCGATCGGGCCACAGGATCGATTGCCCTTCGCGCAGCCCGATCAGCCCCGCCCCCACCGGGGTGAGAATCGAAACGCGCCCGGCCGAGATATCGGCCTCCTTCGGATAGACCAGTTGCACGGTGCGCGCCGTGCCGTTCGCCTCGTCGATGAATTCGACGCTGGCGTGCATCGTCACCACGTCGCTGGGGATGCGCGCGGCGCGATGGATATGCGCGCGGCCGATTTCCTCCAGCAGCATCTCGCTCACCTCGGGCAGCCGATCCTCGGCGCCGATCGCGAGATTGGTCAATTTGTCGGCTTCTTCGTCGATCATATGGATCGGCGGACGCTTGGTCGCCTTGCTGCTCGTCATGTCGCTTGCTTTCCGCGGGGGTAGAATGAGGCGCGCGCGCCGGTTGATCGGGTGCCCCGGGTTCGGGGCATGTCGCGCCGGAACCCGGGGCTAAATGCCCGCGAGAAGCTGCCCCCCGTGGTGGCGAAAGCGAAAAAGGCAGCGTTCGATCTGCATCGCGCGATGATGTCCCCCGCGCGCGCTCAAGTCAAACCTCATGCATGACGGTGGCTGCGCATGGCGAAGCTCGAGGTGATCCGCGTCACCCCCGGCAGCCGCGACAGCACGTCGCGGTGGAAGGCGGCATATTCCTCCATTCCCGCGATCTGCACCCGCAGCACATAATCCCCCGCCCCGGTCATCAGATACCATTCGCGCACCTCGGGATGCTGGCGCAGCGCGCGTTCGAAGCGGAGCAGATATTCCTCAGTCTGCCGTTCGAGCTCGACCTGGACGATCGCCACCGTCCCCTCGTCGGGCGCACCGCCGGCGACGATCGCGGTATAGCCGCGGATCACCCCCGATTGTTCGAGCAACTTCACCCGGCGCAGGCAGGCCGAAGGCGAGAGCCCCACCGCCTCCGCCAGCGCGCTGTTGGTGATCCGCGCATTGAGGCGAAGCTGGGTGAGGATACGGCGGTCGGCCTCGTCGAGGGTAGACATGCAGAATATGCCATTTGATCGAAGATTATTCTGTCATGTCGTATCCCACGCAACAATGCACGACAAATCGGCGGAGAATTCGAACGGGTCGCTGGCATTCCCGCACTCGGAGGATGCTCATGGCGAAACATCTTTGCCCCACCAGTTCGAGCCGGCTGACGATCGATCTGGGGGCGATCCGAGATAACTACCGGCTGATCGCCGCGCGCATCGCTCCCGCGATGTGCAGCGCGGTGGTCAAGGCCGATGCGTATGGGCTCGGCGCGGCGCGGGTCGCGCCGATGCTGCGCGACGCCGGGTGCGGCATCTTCTTCGTCGCGCAGCTCGGCGAAGCGATCGCGCTGCGCGAAGCGCTCGGCGCCGGCAGCGAGATCCTCATCCTCAACGGCGTCGACCCCGGCGGCGAGCGGCTTTGCGCCGATCACGGCCTCATCCCGGTGCTGAATTCGCTGAGCCAGGTCGAGCGCTGGCGCACACTGGCGCGCGAGCGCGGTACGGCGCTGCCCGCGGCACTGCAGGTCGATAGCGGCATGTCGCGGCTCGGCCTCGACGCCAGGTCGGTGGCGACGCTCGCCGACGACGCCGCCTTCCCCCGCGAGGTCTCGCTGCGGCTGCTGATGACCCACCTCGCCTGCGCCGACGCGCCCGGCAATTCCGCTAACGAAGCCCAGCTCGCACGGTTCGCGTTGGCGCGCGCGCGTTTCCCCGGCGTTCCCGCCTCGATCGCCAACAGCGGCGGCTCATTCCTCCCCGAAGAATTCCATTGCGACGTCGCGCGCCCCGGCATCGCGCTCTACGGCGTCGCGCCGAGCGCGCTGGCCGAGGGGCTGCGCCCGGTCGCGACGCTCGCCGCGCGCGTGATCCAGATCCGCGAGATCGAGGCCGGCACCGGGGTCGGCTACGGCCTCGATTACATCGCGTCCGAGCGGCGCCGGCTGGCGACGGTCGGCATCGGCTATGCCGACGGCTGGCCCCGCCACCTCAGCAATGTCGGCGCGGTCTGGCATCAGGGCACACGGCTGCCGATCACCGGGCGGGTGTCGATGGACAGCCTGACGGTCGACATCTCGGCGCTCCCCGACGAGGCGCTGGCCGAAGGCGATTTCGTCGAACTGCTCGGGCCCTCGCAAACGCTCGACGACGTCGCCGGCGAGGCCGGGACGATCGCTTATGAAATCCTCACCCAGCTCGGCCGGCGCCACGAACGCCGCTATGTCGACGGAGCACAGATATGCGCGTGATCGTTCTCGGCGCCGGCGTGGTCGGCGTGACCTCGGCTTATTATCTCCGGCAGGCCGGGCATGAGGTGGTGGTGATCGATCGCCAGCCCGGCCCCGCGCTCGAAACCAGCTTCGCCAACGCCGGGGAGGTTTCGCCCGGCTATGCCTCGCCCTGGGCCGCGCCGGGCATCCCGCAAAAGGCGGTGCGCTGGCTGATGATGAAGCACGCGCCGCTGATCCTGCGCCCCAAGCCCGATGCGGCGATGCTGCGCTGGCTGGCGATGATGCTGCGCAACTGCACCGAGGTGCGCTATGCGCTCAACAAGAGCCGGATGGTCGGCCTCGCCGAATTCAGCCGCGACGAATTGAAGGTGCTGCGCGAGAAGCTCGGCATCGCCTATGACGAGCGCGCGCAGGGCACGCTCCAGCTGTTCCGCACCGAAAAGCAGCTCGCCGGCGCGGCCAAGGACATGGCGGTGCTCGACGATTTCGGGGTCGAGTATGAATTGCTCGACCGCGCCGGCTGCATAGGCGCCGAGCCGGGGCTCGCCGCGACGAGCGACAAGTTCGTCGGGGGCTTGCGGCTGCCCGGCGACGAGACCGGCGATTGCCAGATGTTCACCCGCCAGCTCGCCGACTGGCTGGCGGCAAATGGTGTCGACTTCCGCTACAACACCAATATCGAGGCGCTGGAACGCGACGCCGGCCGCGTGTCGGGGGTCAGGACCAATGCCGGATTGGTGCGCGGCGACGCCTATCTCGTCGCGCTCGCGAGCTTTTCCCCCGCGCTGCTCAAGCCGTTCGGGCTCGGCCTGCCGGTCTATCCGGTGAAGGGCTATTCGATCACCGTGCCGGTGGCGGACCCGGATCGCGCGCCCGTCTCGACCTTGCTCGACGAGACCTACAAGATCGCGATCACCCGACTGGGCAGCCGCGTCCGCGTCGGCGGGATGGCGGAGATTTCGGGGTTCGACAACAGCCTCCCGGCGCGGCGGCAGGCGACCTTGCTCCACTCGCTCACCGATCTGTTCCCCGGCGGCGCGATCGTCGACGGCGAGACCAATTACTGGAGCGGCCTGCGCCCGATGACCCCCGACGGGCCGCCGGTGATCGGCGCGACCCCGGTCGACAATCTGTTCCTCAACACCGGGCACGGCACGCTCGGCTGGACGATGGGCTGCGGCTCGGGGCATCTGATCGCCAGCCTGATCGGCGGGACCAAGCCGGCGGTCGACCCGGCAGGATTGGCGATCGACCGCTATCGTTGAACCCCCACCTCCGCTGCTCCTCCCCACGTCACCCCAGCGAAAGCTGGGGTCTCGTGCCCCTAGTGGTGAGAACACAACAGATGAGTCCCGGAATCCTTTCCCGGCATGACGGCTGAGAGACGCGGGAACCATCCGTCTGAATCAATCCACCAGCGATCCGCGTGTGGAGGGAGATGCCAGCTTTCGCTGGCATGACGATGTGGGGTGCCGGATTTGCTTAGCCCCCTAGCAAAAAACCCAAGCATCACTTAGCGATAATCCGGTGAACGGGGTCATCGATAGTTCGTCCCGCCGGCGTCGGCAGTTGTCGCGGTTTGCGCTGGGAATAGCGGCGGCCGGCCTCCTCGCCGCCCCCGCGCTCGCGGCGGAAAGCGATCTGACGCTCTACGCCGATGCCATCGTGATCGACGGCACCGGCGCCCCGGCGCATCCGCATCAGGATATCCTCGTCCGCGGCGAGCGGATCGTCTCGATCGCGCCGCACGGGACGATCGCGGAGGGCGCGACCGCGCGACAGGTCGATCTCGCCGGGCGTTATGTCATCCCCGGGCTGATCGACAGCCACGTCCATCTCGCCACCCCGCCCAACAATGTCCGCGCCAAGGCGCTGCTCCGCCGCAACCTGTTCGGCGGGGTCACCGCGGTGCGCGACATGGCCGACGACCTGCGCCCGGTCGGCGAGTTGAGCCGCGAGGCGCTGACCGGGGAGATTCCCGCGCCCGATATCTATTATGCCGCCCTGATGGCCGGGCCGCCGTTCTTCCAGGACAAGCGCGTGCTCGCGGTATCGGTCGGCGCCAGGCCCGGAACCGCGCCGTGGATGCAGTCGATCGACGACGCCACCGATCTGCCCGCCGCGGTGACGCTGGCGCGCGGCACCTCGGCCACCGCGATCAAGATCTACGCCGATCTTCCGCCACGGCTGGTCAAGGCGATCACCGCGGAGGCGCATCGCCAGAATATCCGGGTGTGGGCGCATAGCGCGGTCTTCCCCACCCGCCCCGCCGACGTGATCGCCGCCGGCCCCGACAGCGTAAGCCACGTCTGCTATCTCGCCTATCAGGCCGCGCCGGTGATGCTCGCCGCTTATGAGGATCACACCCCGGTCAACGAGGCGTTGCTGGCGAAGAAGGGCGACGATCCGGTGATCGCGGGCCTCTATCGCGAGATGCTGAGGCGCGGCACGATCCTCGATGCGACCGGCAGCCTGTTCGTGCGCCCCGGCAAGGGGCACCGCTGCACCGGGCCGGCCACCATTCGGCTGACACAACAGGCGTGGCGCGCGGGCGTGCCGATCTCGACCGGCACCGATTTTTCGCTTGGCGCCGACCAGCAATGGCCCGAGGTGCACGAGGAACTGCTGTTCCTCGCGCGCGACGTGGGGATGCCCGCGCTCCAGGTGATCCGGTCGGCGACGCTGATCGGCGCCGAGGCGGCGGGGCAGGCGCGCGACATGGGGTCGATCGAGCCGGGCAAACTCGCCAATTTCGTCGTGCTGACGCGCGACCCGCTCGCGGATATCGCCAATATCCGCGCGATCGAGATGACGGTGAAACGCGGCCGCGCCTATCCGCGCGCCGATTACCGGCCGATCACAAAAACTGAACTGGGGGATGAGGATGGCGATTGATCGACGCGATTTCGTGACGCGCGCAAGCGCGCTCGCGGCAATGGGCATGGTCTCGGCGCCGGTGCTGGCGGCGGCTGAGGCAGGCGGCGATCCGATCGCCGACTGGATCGTCGTCAATGCGCTCGGCGGGCTCGGCGACCCCAATAGCCCGCCCGACGGCACGCGCAGCGCGATCAGCCAGCGCGTGCTGGCGGACGCGCACGCCTCCGGGGTGACCGCGATCAACATCACGCTCGGCTATGTCGCCGGCCCCGAGGAGCCGTTCGAGGACACCGTGCGCGATATCGCGACGACCGACCGGATGATCCGCGACAATCCGCGCGACCTGATCAAGATTCTCTCCGCCGCCGATATCCGCCGCGCCAAGGCGGAGAAGAAGGTCGGGCTGCTCTACGGCTTCCAGAATTGCGCGATGCTCGGCAAGGATGCGACGCGGGTCGATGTCTTCGCCGACCTCGGCGTGCGGGTGTTCCAGCTTACCTACAACCCCGCCAATCTGCTCGGCGACGGATCGATGGCGCCCGAAAATCGTGGGCTCACCCCGTTCGGCCGCGAGGTGATCGCGCGATTGAACGACCGGCGGGTGATGGTCGATCTGTCGCATAGCGGCGAGCGCACCTGTCTCGACGCCGCGCGCGCCTCGCGCACGCCGATCTCGATCAACCACACCGGCTGCCGCGCGCTGACCGATCTGCCGCGCAACAAGACCGATGCGGAATTGCGGCTGGTCGCCGAGCGCGGCGGGTTCGTCGGGATTTATTTCATGCCGTTCCTCAACCAGAGCGGGCATGCCAGTGCCGAGGACGTCGTGGCGCATATCGATCATGCGGTGAGCGTGTGCGGCGAGGATCATGTCGGGATCGGCACCGACGGCACGGTGACCCAGATCGACGATCTCAAGGTCTATGAGGCCAAGCTCGCCAAGGAGATCGCCGATCGCCGCGCCGCCGGGATCAGCGCCACCGGCGAGCGCCCCGATACCTATCCCTTCGTCGTCGACCTGCGCGGCCCCGATCAGTTCCGCAAGCTCGCGCGGTTGCTCGAAGCCAAGGGCTATTCCCCGCGCCGCGTGGAGAAGATCCTCGGGCTGAACTTCCTGCGCTACGCCGAGACGATATGGGACGGCTGACGCGATGATCGTGATCGGCGCGGACAAGGTCGCACGCGCGCTCGACCATTCCGGCTGCATCGCGCTGATGCGCGAGGCGATGATCGCCCTGTCCGAAGGGCGCTCGCAGCAATTGCTGCGCGGGATCATCGATCTCGGCGGCGGCGATGCCTTCGGGGTGATGCCCGGCGCGCTGGAGGGCGCGGGGTTCGGCGCGAAAGTGGTGAGCGTCTTCCCGGCCGCTGCCGCGAAGGGGCGGTCGCATCAGGGCGCGATCCTGCTGTTCGACCGCGACAGCGGCGCGCCGGTCTGCGTCGTCGATGCCGGCGAGGTCACCGCGATCCGCACCGCCTGCGCCTCCGCCGCCGCGACCGATGCGCTGGCGCGCGCCGATGCGACGCGGCTCGCGATCCTCGGCACCGGCGAACAGGCGTGGCAACATGCGCTGGCGATCCGCCACATCCGGCCGCTCGACCGCATCATCTTGTGGGGCCGCGACATGGAGAAGGCCGCCGGGCTCGCCGGGCGGATCGCCGAAACGCTCCCGCTGCCGGTCGAGGTCGCGCGCGATCCCGCGGAGGCGGTGCGCGACGCCGATATCGTCTGCACCACCACCGCCGCCGCCGAACCGATCCTTACCGGCGACGATATCGCGCCGGGCACCCATCTCAACCTGGTCGGATCGAGCCGCGCCGGCCCGGCGGAGATCGACGGCGCGCTCGTCCGCCGCGCGCGCTTCTTCCCCGATCATCGCGAGGGCGTGCTGGCGCAGGGCGCGGAGTTCCTGCGCGCGAAACAGGCCGGGCTGGTTGCCGACGATCATGTCCTGCCGGAAATCGGCGCAGTCTATGCCGGCGCGGTGCAAGGCCGACGCGACGCGCGCGAGATCACGATCTACAAGTCGCTCGGCTCGATCGTGCAGGATCTGGCCTGCGCGGCCTATCTCTATCGCAAGCTGGCATAGGGCGGCCGACACTCAATTTATCTCGTCATGCCGGACCTGATCCGGCATCCAGCGCCACACGCGGCCGTGTTTGTGGCTCCGGAGGACGGCAAGAGCGACGACCTGCCCCAGCGGCGCTATTTCACGGGAGACCCACTTGTTCACGATCGAGGAATTGGAGCGCGCGCATCGGCTCGTCCGCAGCATGCTCCCCGAAACGTTGCATTATGCCTGGCCGACGCTCGCCGCGCGGGTCGGCACGACCACCTGGATCAAGCACGAAAACCATTTGCCGACCGGCGCGTTCAAGGTGCGCGGCGGGCTCGTCCATGTCGAGCGCCTCGCGCGCGAAGGCCTCGCGCCCAACGGGCTGATCTCGGCGACGCGCGGCAACCACGGCCAGTCGCTCGCGCTCGCCGGGCGGCATTTCGGGGTGCCGGTGACGATCGTCGTCCCACGCGGCAACAGCGTCGAGAAGAATGACGCGATGCGCGCATTCGGCGCGACGCTGATCGAGCATGGCAATGATTTCGACGCCGCCAAGGTCGAGGCGGTCCGGCTCGCCGACGAACAGGATCTGTGGTTCGCCCCCTCGTTCCACCGCGATCTGGTCACCGGGGTCGCGACCTGGGCCTATGAGCTGCTCAGCGCCGCGCCCGATATCGATATCCTCTATGTCCCGATCGGGCTGGGTTCGAGCATCTGCGGCGCGATCCGCGTACGCGATCTGCTCGGCCGCAAGACCGAGATCGTCGGGGTGCAGAGCACCCACGCCCCCGCTTACGCTCGGTCGCTGGAGGCCGGCGAGCCGGTCGAGATCCCCTCGGCCGACACCCGCGCCGACGGGCTGGCGGTGCGGATTCCCGACCCAGCCGCGCTCGATATCATCCGCGCCGGGGTGTCGCGGATCGTTACCGTCAACGATGCCGAGATCGCCGATGCGGTGCGCGCTTACTGGGCCGACACCCACAATCTCGCCGAGGGCGCCGGCGCCGCCGCGCTCGCCGCGGTAGTGCAGGAGCGCGACCAGCTCGCCGGTCGCTGCGTCGGGCTCCCGCTGAGCGGCGGGAATATCGATCTCGCGCTGTTCAGCCGCTGGATTCTGGCGGGGGACTGAGTCGCTATTCCTTAATTTCCGTCATTCCCGCGAAGGCGGGAATCCATTGACGCTGAGGGTGCGATTCTAACGCCAGACCTGCGTGAATGGATTCCCGCCTTCGCGGGAATGACGAGAAGGGATCACTCCACCGTCACCGATTTCGCCAGGTTGCGCGGCTGATCGACATCGGTGCCCTTGGCCACCGCGACGTGATAGGCGAGCAATTGCACCGGCACGGCATAGACCAAAGGCGCGATCAGCGGGTGGACCTTGGGCATCGTGATCGTCGCGAGGCACCCCTCGCCCGCCGCCTCGACCCCGTCATAGTCGCTGATCAGCACCACCTTGCCGCCGCGCGCCTGCACTTCCTGCATGTTGCTGACGGTCTTGTCGAACAGCGGCCCGCTCGGCGCGATGACGATCACCGGGACATTCTCGTCGATCAGCGCGATCGGGCCGTGCTTCATCTCCCCCGCCGCATAACCTTCGGCGTGGATATAGCTGATTTCCTTGAGCTTTAACGCGCCCTCCAGCGCCAGCGGATAGTCCGTCCCGCGGCCAAGATAAAGCACGTCGCGCGCCCCCGCGACCGCGCCCGCCATCGCCTCGATCGCCTCGTCATAAGCGAGCGCGGCGTTGAGCGCCGCCGGCGCCTGCGCCAGATGCTTGACGATCGCCTTCTCGTCCGCCGGGGTCAATCTGCCCTTGGCGCGCGCGAGATTGGCGGCAAGCGCGGCGAGCACCGCGAGCTGACAGGTGAACGCCTTGGTCGAGGCGACCCCGATCTCCGGCCCGGCGTGGGTGGGGAGCAGCAGGTCTGCCTCGCGCGCCATCGTGCTCGTCGGGACATTGACCACCGCGGCGATCGTCTGCCCCTCGCTGCGCGCGTGGCGCAGCGCGGCGAGCGTATCCGCGGTCTCGCCCGATTGGCTGATGACGATCATCAGCCCGCCCGGCTCCATTACCGGCGTGCGATAGCGGAATTCGGATGCGACATCGAGGTCGACCGGCACCCGCGCGAATTGCTCGAACCAATATTTGGCGACCATCCCGGCGTAGAAGCTCGTGCCGCAGGCGACGATCGTCACGCGCTTGATCGACGACAGATCGTAATCGGGGATCGGCAGCGTGACGCGATCCTCCATCCGCTGGAGATAGGCGCGCAGCGTCTGGGCGACGACGATCGGCTGCTCGTAAATCTCCTTCTGCATGAAATGACGGTGGTTGCCCTTGTCGATCAGCGCCCCGGTCACCCCGGAGATCGTCACCGCGCGCTCGACGGGGGTATTGTCGCGATCGAACACCTCGGCGCTGTCCCGGGTGCAGATGACCCAATCGCCCTCCTCGAGATAGGCGATCCGCTGGGTCAGCGGCGCCAGCGCCAGCGCGTCGGAGCCAAGATAGGTCTCGCCGTCGCCATAGCCCACCACCAACGGCGAGCCGAGCCGCGCGCCGATCAGCATGTCGGGGTAATCGCGGAACAGGATCGCCAGCGCAAAGGCGCCGTGGAGCCGCGGCAGGATTTCGCGCACCGCCTCGGCCGGGGCGAGCCCGGCCTCGACCTTCTCGCTCACCAGATGCGCAACCACCTCGGTATCGGTCTCACTGGTGAAGACCCGACCGCGCGCGATAAGTTCCTCGCGCAACGACTTGAAATTCTCGATAATTCCATTGTGGACCACTGCGACGTGATCGGTCGCGTGCGGGTGCGCATTGTTGGTCGTCGGGCCGCCGTGGGTCGCCCAGCGGGTATGCGCGATCCCGACCGTGCCGGGCAGCGGATTGGCGGCAAGCTCGCGCGCCAGATTGACCAGTTTCCCCGAGGCGCGGCGACGATCGATCACCCCGTCGTGAACGGTGGCGACCCCGGCGGAATCATAGCCGCGATATTCCAGCCGCCGCAGCCCGTCGAGCAATCGCTCCGCCACGTCTTCCTTGCCCAGAATGCCTACGATGCCGCACATGAAACGCCTCGATCATCTAGAGTGTGTAGGGAATGCGGACCCCCGGCATCGTCGCCGGAAAGTCTTTGGTATTACGCGTTACCAGGATCGCCCCATTAACCTGCGCCGTCGCCAGGATGAAGGCATCGAGCAAGGTCATCCGCATCCGCTGGCGGATGTCCGCCGCCAATCTGGCGATGCGCTGGTCGATTTCCACCACCTCGAACGGCTGGAGCAGCGCCTGGATCTCGCTGCGCGTCTCCGGCGGCTCGCCGGCGAGCAATTCGGTCCAGACGATGCGGCTGATGCGATGCCGCGAATAGCGCCCGAGCTCGCCGATCGCCTCGGCGCGGCCGAACAGCCAGTCGACCAGGATATTGGTGTCGAAGAACGGGTCGGACACGCCGGTCAGCCGCGATCGTCACGCATCGCGCGCTGATAGTCGACCGCATCGCCGATATCGCGCCGCGCACGCCAATAGCCCGCGCCGCGCGCGATCCAATCGCCCCCGACCTCGGCACGAAACGCGGCCACCGCCTCGCGCACCAGCGCAGCGCGCGACTTGCCCTGCTCGGCCGCACGGCGATCGAGCCATTCGATATCCTCATCAGGAATGTCGACTAAAGTGCGCATGATTACCGTAACTTATCGACTCAATCTCCGTTCGCTCTGAGCTTGTCGAAGGGCTGCACCTCTTCATCGGAAGGAAATGCAGGGCTTCGACAAGCCCAGCCCGAACGGGGCAGATATGATATCTAGATATCATATCGCGATATCATTTCAACCTTTCTTCCGCGCGATCATCTTCTCGCGGAAGCGCGCGGCCCAGCCCGGCTTTTCTTCCTGCGCCGGGCGGACGAGCGCGAGCGCGTCGGCGCTCACCTCCCGCGTCACTACCGAGCCGGCGCCGACGATCGCGCCGTCCCCGATCGTCACCGGGGCGACCAGCGCCGAATTGGAGCCGATGAACGCCCCCGCGCCGATCTTGGTCTTATATTTGAAGAAACCGTCGTAATTGCATGTAATCGTGCCCGCACCGATATTGGCACCGGCGCCGATCTCGGCATCGCCGAGATAGGTCAGATGGTTGGCCTTGGCGCCCTCGCCGAGCACCGCTTTCTTCATCTCGACGAAATTGCCGACCCGCGATTTGGCCTCCATCACCGCGCCGGGGCGGAGCCGCGCATAGGGGCCGACCGAACAGCCCGGGCCGACGCTGGCGCCCTCGAGATGGCTGAAGGCGTGGATGATCGCGCCGTCGGCGATCGTCACCCCGGGGCCGAACACCACATTGGGTTCGATCGTCACATCGCGGCCGACCTTGGTATCGTAAGCGAACCACACCGTCTCGGGCGCGATCAGTGTCGCGCCGTCGGCCATCGCCTCGGCGCGGCGGCGATCCTGCCACGCCCGCTCCACCGTCGCGAGTTCGGCGCGGCTGTTGACCCCGGCGACCTCGGCCTCGCCCGTCTCGATCACCGCCGACGCGCGCCCGTCGGCAGCGGCGAGCATCACGATATCGGGAAGATAGAATTCGCCCGCCGCATTGTCGTTGCCGACTCGCGCGAGCAGCGCGAACAGATCCTCGCCGCGCACCGCCATCAGGCCCGAGTTACAAAGATTTACAGCGCGTTCTTCAGGCGTCGCATCCTTATATTCGACCATCTTGACGATCCGCCCGTCGGGGCCGGCGACGATCCGGCCATAAGCCGCGGGATCGAGCGGCCGGAAGCCGAGTACGACCGCGGCGGGGCGGTCGGCGGCGTGGAGCCGATCGAGCATCTCGCGCATCGTCGCCGTCCCGATCAGCGGCACATCGCCATAGAGAACAAGCACATCGCCCGCGAACCCGCCCAGCGCCGTCTCCGCCTGGCGCACCGCATGCGCGGTGCCGAGCTGTTCCGTCTGATGCACCACCTCCGCGCCGAGCGGGGCAACCGCCGCCTCGACCTGCGCCCGCCCGGCACCGACCACCACCACGGTGCGTGCCGGCGCCAGTGCCGCAACATTGTCCAGCAGATGCAGCAGCATCGGCCGCCCGGCGAGCGGATGGAGCACTTTGTGCAGATCGGACTTCATCCGCGTGCCCTTGCCCGCGGCGAGGACGATGGCGGCGATCGGAGCGGCAGACGGTTTGTCGTTCATAAAAGACGCTTTCGCATTGGATGCTTGCCATTTCCAGAGCGCTGCTGTCTGGCGCATGACCGATGCATGTTTTTCCGTTCACGATCGTCGGGTTCGATCTCGACGGCACGTTGCTCGATACCAGCGCCGACCTGACCGCGGCGGTCAACCACGCCCTCGCGGCGGACGGGCGCGCGCCGCTGGCGTTCGACGACCTGCGGTCGATGATCGGCGGGGGCGGGCGGCGGATGATGTCGCTGGCGCTGGCGGCGACCGGCGGATATGACGAGGCGCTGCTCGACCGGCTCAATGCGGTGATGATCGACTTTTACGCGGCGCATATCGCGGACCATACGACTCCTTTTCCCGGCGCGGTGGCGATGCTCGACGAATTGGCGGCGCGCGACGTGAAGATCGCGATGGTCACCAACAAGGCGGAGGCGCTGACCCGCCCGCTGCTCGATACGCTCGGCCTCACCGCGCGCTTCACGACGATCATCGGCGGCGCGGGCAAGCCCTCCCCGCTGCCGATCGAGACAATGATCGCGCAATGCGGGGGTCTGGACGACGGCGGCCGCGCGGCGTTCGTCGGCGATTCGCATTTCGACGTCGACGCCGCGCAGGCCGCGGGGATACCCGCCGTGGCCTGTGCGTTCGGGTTCCTCACCAAGCCGGTCGACCAACTCGGCGCCGACGCCGTGATCGACCATTTCGACGAACTGATCCCGACCCTCGAGACATTATGACTTACCAGGAACGCCTGACGATCTGGCGACTGTTGCTTGCGGTCGCATTGTCCTTCGCCATCACGATGGCGCTGCTGCCGCACCCGCCAACGCTGGTGAACGTCAGCGACAAATGGCAGCATATGGCTGCCTTCGCGACGATCACGATGTTCGCGGTGCTCGGTTACCCGCACACCCCGCTGCTGCGCATCGCCGAGCGGCTGTCGTTCGTCGGCGCGCTGATCGAGGTGGCGCAGTCGATCCCCGCGCTGCACCGCGATTGCGATATCTTCGACTGGGTCGCCGATACCGCGGCGATCCTTGCGGTGATCATCGTCGTGGCGATCATCCGGCATGTCTGGAACGACGCCACATTTTGATCCACAGATGCCGCGCGAGCATCGCCGGCGGCATCCGCAGCCAATGTGACCTGACGTAAAAGGCGAGCCGCGTCGCCGGCCGCGTCCCGCGCCCCCAGCCGTCGCGCGCCAGCAGGCGGCGGCGCGCGGCGGCGTCGAACAGCGGCTCGGCGGGTTGCGGCGGGATTGGCGTATCGAACAGCGCCGCCGCCAGCCGCAACGCGCGCGCCACCGCCCGCGACGCCTGATGCTCGGCCGCACGGGAGACGAGCCGCGCAGGGTAATCGGCATCGCGCGCGGCGAATTCGCGCACCAGCCGGTCGATATCCCACAGGTTGCGCAGGCCCCCCGAAAGATCGCCGTCGGCGAACAGATGGATCGCGGCATGGATCACCACATCCTCGGGCGACAGCATCGCGACGCCATCGGCCAGCGGCACCGCGTCGGCGATCAGCTTCGCCGGATCGGGGGTGGAACGCGCGGTCGGCGGGAGGATCGTATGGTGGACGTCGATCATGCGATCGCGCTCGCGGTGGATCAGCGGTGGCAGCTCGTGCATCCAGCGCCGGTAATAGGCATCGTCATAGGGATCGGATTTCACCCATTCCCACCCGGCATCGAGCAATGCCGCCTCCGCCCGTGCCAGCATGTCCGCCGGGACGAGGATGTCGAGATCGCCGATATGCCGCCCCTGCCCCGCATCGAGCCCGGCGGCGACGAACGCCGTCCCTTTGAGCAGGATCACCGGGCAATCGAGCGCGGCAAGCGCGCGCCGCGCCATCACCGCCTCCCACAAGGCCTGCCGCCGCCCTTCCTCCGCCGACAGGATTGCCGCCGCGAGGATCGCCTCGACCGGGGCCGGCAGCGGCAACCCGCGCAACCGGAATGCGAGCGTGCCGATCAGCAGCTCGGCGCGCGCGATCGCGATCACCGCATTCCATTGCGCCGCATCGAGCGCGCGCGCCTCGCCCGGCGCGGCGAGCAGGCGGCACAGCAGCCGCGCGCTCATCCTTCGGCCTCGATCGCGGCGATCGCGGCGTCGGCGTCGGGATAGTCGAGCGCCATCGCCGGGGTTTCACGGACGAAGCGGGTCATCGCCGCAAAACCGCGCTCGCCCAACGCGACATAATTGGTCGAGGCCTGGGTCAACCGCACGAACGCCTCGCCGGCCCCCACCGTGCGGCGCTCGGCCGCGAAGCCGAAGCGCGGGAACACCAGCCGCACCGCGCGCGCCGGCACCTGCATCGCCGCGACCGCCGTATCGTCGGGGACGAGGTGACGGATATCGCCCTTCGGCGTCCCCGCCATCAGCGGCCCGAACCGCGCCGCCGGCAACGCCGCGCGGACGACCGCAATCGCCGCGTTCTTCAGGCTGACGAGCCGCGGAAAGGCGTGAACCAGCCCGGTCTCGGGGTCGACCAGCGCGAATTCGTCCCCCATCAGCCGCCAGCCGCGCGCGGCGAGCAGCGCCGCCAGCGTCGATTTCCCCGCCCCCGATTCGCCGGTCAGCACGATCGCTTCCCCGCCGCGCTCGACCGTCGCGGCGTGGAGCAGCAGGAAGCGCCGCTCGCCCAGCGCGAGTTGCAGGTTCATCGCCATTTCGGCGGCGAGCAGCCCGTGCGCCAGCGGCAGCGGCGCGGCATCGGGGAGCATATAATCCCCCGCGATCGCCACCGAGGGGCGGATGAACCGCCGCCACGGCCGCGTCGCCGAGAGCCGGACATTGTAATCGGCGATCCCGTCGTCCGGCGTCGGATAGCCCGCGTAAAGCGTGCGCAGCGCCGCCACCGGCGCGCGCCAGTCGCTCCCGACGCGAAACCCCACCGGGCCGATGCGGACCGAAAAGACGTGTCTCATCGCGCCTCGACCAGCCCCGCGGCGACCAGTTCGTCGAGCCGCTCGATCAGCGCCGCATGTTCGTCATCGGCAAGCCCGAACGCCGCCGCCAGCGCCTCGATCGAGCGCCACTCCCCCGCCATCGCCGCGAGCAGCTCGGGCACCGGCGCGACGACGATATGGGTCAGCCCCGACGCGCGATGATAGATCGCGACGAGATCGTCGAGCGGCGCAACGCATAGCCCCTCGGCAACCGGCGCGCGATAGCGCGTCGCGGCCACCGCTTTTTACTTCCGCAGCATCTGGAGCGAGGCGAAGCAGGTGAAGCCGGCGGTGCCGCGCTGCAGCCGGCCGACATATTTGAGATAGGCCCGGCTGCGTTCATAATCCACGCCGGGCAGATTGCCCCCGCTCGCCAGCGCTCGCTTCACATCCTCGCCCTTCAGCGGGCGCGGCGGCGGGGCGAAGGCATTCTTGGTGCCGGCGGGGACGACATTGCCGTTGCTGTCGATAAACCCGCCCGCGCGGCTCGGATCGGGCACCGGGATGTCGCAGGCGAGCACTGAGCCGGCGGTCTGCGCCAGCGCCGGGCGGATCGAGACGACCGCCGCCGCCCCGGCCGCGCCGAGCATCAGCGCACGCCGCCGCGTCGCGCCCTCCGCTGTCGTGTCGCCCTCGTCGCTCATCGCCGTGTCAGTCCCATAATCGGCCCCGGCAGACAAGCCGGGCAAAGAAAGCGTATCGCAACGGGACGTTACGATATGATTTGCGTTCTCTGCGCATGCTTTCCCCCTCCCCTGTGTCCCCGCGAAGGCGGGGACCCAGGCTGGCCTCCCGCCTTCGCGGGAGCACAATGCGGGTTGCCGTACGCTAAAAAGATCAGGAAATGCCGAGTTCCGCCGGGCACCGATCCGCCCTAAACGCGGGGCTGTGCTGGACGGAATCACCCCTCGCGGCTGGCTGGCGGCCGGGATCGTCGCCGTGACGGCGATGACGGCTTATGCCCTGTCCGGCGACTGGCAGGTCGCGACCGTATCGCTGGCGGGCGGGCTCGTCGCGTTGCTCGCCGCGTCGCAGATGCGCGAGGAGCGCGAGGCGGAAGCCGCCGCGCTGGCGCGCGAGACGGCGGTGCCCGGCCCGGCGATCGAGGTCGCGATCGACGCGATCATCGAGCCGGTGCTGCTGATCGAGGGCACCCGCGTCGCGCTCGCCAACCGCGCGGCACGCACCTTGCTCGGCGATCATGTCGCGGGCGAGGACGTGCGCACCGCGATCCGGCATCCCGCGGCGGTCGCCTATCTCGCCGAACTGGCCAACGGCAAGGCGCAGCCGCCGATCGAGCTGGTCGGGCTCGGCGGGCTGAGCCAGCGCTGGGAAATGCGCGCCAGCGCGCTCGACGGCCACCGCCGGCTGGTCCAGCTGATCGACCGCACCGACAGCCACGCCGCCGAGAAGATGCGTGTCGATTTCGTCGCCAACGCCAGCCACGAGCTGCGCACCCCGCTCGCCTCGATCATCGGCTATGTCGAAACGCTTGCCGACGAGGCCGGCGAAGACCCCGACATCCGCGCGCGCTTCCTGCGCATCGTGCTCGACGAGGCGAAGCGGATCGAGCGGCTGGTCGAGGATCTGATGAGCCTGTCGCGGATCGAGGCGGACAAATTCCGCCCGCCCAGCGATACGGTCGATCTCGGCGAGCTGATCGACGATGTCGCCGCCGCGCTGGCCGGCGCGCACAACGGGCGCGGGCGCGACATCACGCTTCACGTCACCCCCGGGCTGCCGATGCTGACCGGCGATGCGGTGCAATTGTCGCAATTGCTCCACAATCTCATCGGCAATGCGATGAAATATGGGCGGCCGGGCACCCCGATCCGGGTCGAGGCCGCCCCCGCCGCCGCCGGGATGGTCCGGCTGGTGGTCGCCGATCAGGGCGACGGCATCGCGGCGGATCACCTGCCGCGGCTCACCGAGCGTTTCTATCGCGTCGATGCGGGGCGCAGCCGGTCGCTCGGCGGGACCGGGCTCGGACTCGCGATCGTCAAGCACGTCGTCGAGCGGCATCGCGGCCGGCTCGACATCGCCAGCATCGTCGGGGAAGGCACGCGGGTAACGGTGATGCTGCGCGCCGCCGATCCGGCTGTCATATTATCGTAACAAGAATGTCACACGGGCGCAGAGGGAACCGGCTGCGCCTCCGCGTGGCCGATGGGGACAGAATGATTTGCCGCCTCGCGCTGCTTGCCGCCATCGCGTTGCTGCCCGCCTGTCGA
Organism: Sphingomonas lycopersici; assembly: GCF_026130605.1. Lineage (GTDB taxonomy): Bacteria > Pseudomonadota > Alphaproteobacteria > Sphingomonadales > Sphingomonadaceae > Sphingomonas > Sphingomonas lycopersici. The sequence continues at coordinate 602,469 of NZ_JANFAU010000002.1, forward strand.
GATCAGGCGGCGGGCGGCGGCGGCGGCGCGCGCGGCCAGATCAAGGTGGTGGGTTCGTCGACCGTCTATCCCTTCACCGCGATCGTCGCCGAACGTTTCCTTGCCGACACGCCGGGCGCGAGACCGCCGGTGATCGAATCCACCGGCACCGGCGGCGGGATGCGGTTGTTCTGCAGCGGGATCGGCGCGGCCTATGCCGATATCGCCGATGCCTCGCGGCGGATGAAGCGCAGCGAATATGAATTGTGCGCGCGCAACGGCGCCGGCGACCTGCTCGAAATCCAGATCGGCGTCGACGGCGTCGCCTTCGCCGAATCGCGCGAGGGGCCGGGCATGAAGCTGACCCCGGCCGACCTCTATCGCGCGCTCGCCGCGGCGCCGGGCGGGAAGCCGAACCGGGCGAGCGTGTGGCGCGACGTCAACCCGGCGCTGCCCGACGTGCCGATCCGCGTCTACGGCCCGCCCGCGACCAGCGGCACCCGCGATACGCTCGCCGGGCTGATCCTCGCGCGCGGCTGCGAACAGGTCGATCCGACCGCCGCCGCACTGCACCGGCGCGACCCCGATGCCTTCGCGGTCCGCTGCGAGCGGATGCGCGACGACGGCGCCTATGTCGATGCGGGGGAAAACGACAATCTCATCGTCCAGAAGCTCGCCGCCAATCCCACCGCGATCGGGGTGTTCGGCTACAGCTATCTCCAGGAAAACACCGCCACCGTCAGAGGGTTGCCGATCGCCGGGGTGGCGCCGAGCCGCGCCACGATCGCCGACGGCAGTTATCCCGGCGCGCGCGCGCTCTACATTTACGTCAAGAAAGCGCATCTCGGCGCGGTGCCGGGGCTGCGGCAATTCCTCGCGCATTATGCCGCGGCCTGGGGCGTCAACGGGCCGCTCGCCCGGCGCGGGCTGATTGCGGCGCCGGATGCGGTACAGGCGCGCTCGGCGGCGATCATCCGCAACGAAACGCCGCTCGATCCGCGGGAGCTGCAATGATGCTGGCGCATCGCTCTCCCCTTTGTGTCCCTGCGAAGGCGGGGACCCAGTCTGGGCTCCCGCCTTCGCGGGAGCACAAGCGGTGGCTGGGCACTACGCTCTCCATTTACCTGCGGGCGGACAGCGCATGTCCCCGCTGACGCTCATCTTCCTCATCTTCGCGCTCGGCATGATCGGGTGGTTCACCGCGCGCGCTCGCGCGGTGCGCTTCCGGCTCGCGAGCCCCGGCCGGTTCGGGTCGCTCCCCGGCCACCACGCCGCCTATGTCGCCTTGTGGACGATCCTCCCCCCGCTCGCCTTCCTGCTGATCTGGCGCTTCGTCTCGCCCGCTTTGGTCACCGACGCGGTGCTGGCGACCCCGGCGGCGAGCACCCTGCCGCCGTCCGGCTTCGAGCGCGCCGCGATCCTCTCCGAGGCGCGCCACCTCGCCCACGGGCGCGGCACCGGCGCGTTCCATACGCTGTCGACCGCGCTCGCCCCGGCCTATGCCGCCGCGCAATCGCGCTACGACGTGATCGCCGCGGCGATCGCGCTGCTGCTCGCTTTGGGCGGTGGGATGCTCGCCTTCCTCCGCGTCGCCCCGGCGCTCACCGCGCGGACGCGGGTCGAGCGGCTGGTGATGGGGCTGCTGCTCGCCGCCTCGCTGATCGCGATCCTCACCACCCTCGGGATCGTCGCCAGCCTGCTGATCGAAAGCGCCCGCTTCTTCGCGATCGTCCCGATCGGCGATTTCCTGTTCGGCACGCACTGGTCGCCGCAGGTGATCGACCCCGCCGATCCCGGCGCGGCGCTCGGCGCGGTGCCGCTGTTCTGGGGCACTTTCTTCATCGGTGCGGTGATCGCGATGCTCGTCGCGATCCCGTTCGGGCTGATGAGCGCGATCTACCTCACCCAATATGCGCATCCCGCGACGCGCCGCCGGGTCAAGCCGATGCTCGAGATCCTCGCCGGGGTGCCGACGATCGTTTACGGCTATTTTGCCGCGCTGACCGTCGCCCCCGCGGTCCGCGATCTCGGGGCGACGCTCGGCATCGCCTCCGCCTCCTCCGAAAGTGCGCTCGCCGCGGGGCTGGTGATGGGCATCATGATCATCCCCTTCGTCTCCTCGACCGCCGACGATTCGCTCGCCGCCGTCCCCGCCGAGATGCGCGACGGCAGCCTCGCGCTCGGCGCAACGCCTTCGGAAACGATCCGCCGCGTCCTGCTTCCCGCCGCGCTGCCGGGCGTCGCGGGGGGCGTGCTGCTCGCGATCAGCCGCGCGATCGGCGAGACGATGATCGTCGTGATGGCCGCTTCCGGGGTGGCGTCGCTGACGCTCAACCCCTTCGCCCCGACCACCACCGTCACCAAGCAGATCGTCGACCTGCTGACCGGCGAAGCCGCGTTCGACAGCGCCAAGACGCTCGCTGCCTTCGCGCTCGGGCTTACCCTGTTCGTCATCACCTTGTTGTTCAACGTCGTCGCGCTGGTGATCGTGAAACGATATCGCGAGGCGTATGAATAGCCGCCCGCCCGCCACCCCGACCGATTGGTCCGGCGCGCCGATGCAGCGCCGCATCGCGAAGCGCTATCGCGCCGAGCGGCGCTTCCGCCTGCTCGGGCTGGCCGCGGTCGGCCTGTCGGCGGCGTTCCTCGCGATGCTGATCGGGGTGATGCTGTTGCGCGGCGTCGGCGGCTTCACCGAGACGCGGATCGCGCTGCCGCTCGATCTTGCGGGAACCAAGATCGCCGGGCTCGAACAAGCGGTCGATGCCGCCGCCGACCGCGCCTATCCGCGCCTCGGCGGTGCCGCATTGCTGTCGGACGGCGCCTGGCTGCGCGTGCGCGACGCGGTGAAGGCCGATCCGGGCCTCCTCACCCGCCCCGCGACGCTCGACGTGCCCGCGGCGAGCGCGATCGACCTCGCTTTCAAGGGCAAGGGCACGCCTTCGGCCGAAGCCGCGGTGGCGGCGCTGGGCGATCGGCTGTCGCGCGCGCCCAATATGACCTTCCTCACCGGCGCGGATTCGACCGATCCGACGCGCGTCGGGATCTGGGGGGCGCTCAAGGGGTCGTTGCTGACGATCATCGCCACGATCGCGATCGCTTTCCCGGTCGGGCTCCTCGCGGCGCTCTATCTCGAGGAATATGCGCCCAAGAACCGCTGGACCGATCTGATCGAGGTCTCGATCAACAATCTCGCCGCGGTGCCCTCGATCATCTTCGGGCTGCTCGGGCTGGCGGTCTTTCTCGGCACTTTCGGTCTCACCCGCTCCGCATCAATAGTCGGCGCCCTGACGCTGGCGTTGATGACGATGCCGGTGATCGTCATTACCGCGCGCAATGCGATCAAGGCGGTGTCGCCGTCGATCCGCGATGCGGCGCTCAGTGTCGGCGCCTCGCCGGTGCAGGTGGTGTTCCACCACGTCCTGCCGCTGGCGATGCCGGGCATCCTGACGGGAACGATCATCGGCACCGCGCGCGCATTGGGCGAGACCGCGCCGCTGCTGCTGATCGGGATGCGCGCCTTCATCGCCGCGCCGCCGACCAAGCTCAGCGATCCGGCGACGGTGCTCCCGGTGCAGGCGTTCCTGTGGTCCGACGAGGTCAACCGCGGCTTCGTCGAGAAGACCTCCGCGGCGATCGTCGTGCTGCTTGCGCTGCTGCTCGCACTCAACGGCCTCGCCATCTATCTCCGCAACCGTTTCGAGACCCGCCGGTGACCCGCGACGACACCCTTCCCAAGATGACCGCCCGGCACGTCAACGTCTTCTATGGCGCGAACCAGGCGATCGCCGACGTGTCGATCGACGTGCGCCGCGACGAGGTGACCGCGTTCATCGGCCCCTCGGGCTGCGGCAAATCGACCTTCCTGCGCACGCTCAACCGGATGAACGATACCGTCGCCGCGGCGCGGGTGGAGGGCGAGATCCGTCTCGACGGCGCCGATATCTATGCTCGCGACATGGACGTGGTGCAGCTGCGCGCGCGGGTCGGGATGGTGTTCCAGAAGCCCAACCCCTTCCCCAAGTCGATCTACGAGAATGTCGCTTACGGTCCGCGTATCCACGGGCTGGCCAAGGGCAAGGCCGATCTCGACCGGATCGTCGAGGAGGCGCTGTCGCGCGCCGGGCTGTGGAGCGAAATCAAGGACCGGCTCGGCACATCGGGCACCGCGCTTTCCGGCGGGCAGCAGCAGCGGCTGTGCATCGCGCGCGCGATCGCGGTCGAGCCCGAGGTGATTCTGATGGACGAGCCGTGCAGCGCGCTCGATCCGATCGCCACCGCGCGGATCGAGGAGCTGATCCACGAATTGCGCGGCCGCTACGCGATCGTCATCGTCACCCACAATATGCAGCAGGCTGCGCGCGTCAGCCAGAAGACCGCATTCTTCCACCTCGGCCGGCTGATCGAATATGCCGACACGTCGGACATCTTCACCAACCCGCGCGAAGAGCGCACCAAAGATTATATCACCGGCCGCTACGGCTGAGAGGAACCGCGATGGCAATCGGGCAGGAACATACGGTCAAGGCGTTCGATCTGGATATCGGTGAGCTTCGCGGGCTGATCGGCCAGATGGGCGGCGTCGCGGAGCAGGCGATCGCCGACGCGATCGCCGCGCTGCAGCACGGCGACCTCGATCTCGCCCAACGCGTGCGTGAGGGCGACAAGGCGCTCGACGCGCTCGAGCTGGAGGTGGAGCGCAATGCGGTGCGCATCATCGCGCTGCGCGCGCCGCTCGCCAACGACCTGCGCGAGGTGGTCGCCGCGCTCAAGATCGCCGGGGTGGTCGAGCGGATCGGCGATTATGCCAAGAATATCGCCAAGCGCGTGCCGATGATCGAGGGCGAAGGCGCCGACCGGATCGAGCCGGTCTCGGTGATCGCGGCGATGGCACGGATGGCCTCCGGCATGGTCCATGACGTGCTCGACGCCTTCGCCGCGCGCGACACCGAAAAGGCGCTCGCCGTCTATGAGCGCGACGATGCGCTCGACGATTTCTATGACAGCATCTTCCGTACCCTCGTGACCTATATGGTCGAGAACCCGCGCACGATCAGCCAGGTCGCGCACCTGCTGTTCGTGGCGAAGAATCTGGAACGTATCGGCGACCATGCAACGAATGTCGCCGAAATGGTGTATTTTGCCGCCACCGGCACCCGGTTGGCTGATCGAGAAAGGGTAACCCACTGATGCCCCGAGCCCGCATGCTTCTGGTCGAGGACGACGCCAGCCTCGCCGAATTGCTGATCTGGCATTTCAAGCGCGAGGATTTCGACGTCGCGCATACCATCGACGGCGAGGAAGCATTGCTGCTCGCCAAGGAGAAGGTGCCCGATATCGTCCTGCTCGACTGGATGGTCGAGGGCATTTCGGGGATCGAGGTGTGCCGCCGCCTGCGCCGCGCCGCCGATACCCAGAACGTGCCGATCATCATGCTCACCGCGCGCGGCGAGGAAGAGGATCGCGTGCGCGGGCTGGAGACGGGCGCGGACGATTATGTCACCAAGCCCTTCTCCCCGCGCGAGCTGGTCGCGCGGGTCGGCGCGGTGCTGCGCCGCGTGCGTCCGGCGCTCGCCGGCGAGGCGCTGAGCTATGCTGATCTGGAGATGGATACGGTGGGGCATAAGGTGCGCCGCGGCGGGCAGATCATCCCGCTCGGCCCGACCGAATTCCGCCTGCTCAAGCATTTCCTGGAGCATCCCGGCCACGTCTTTTCGCGCGAGCGGCTGCTCGACAGCGTGTGGGGCCACGACAGCGATATCGAGAGCCGCACCGTCGACGTTCATATCCGCCGGCTGCGCAAGGCGATCAACGAAGGCGGCCGCCAGGATATCATCCGCACCGTCCGTTCGGCCGGCTATGCGCTGGACGCCGGCGGGTAAAAAATTGTGCCGTTGTCGAATCGCTACCGAAACGACGGAGCCAACCGGCGGGTCGTGCGTTGGGCTGTGGCGTGCGTTCGACGCACGGAGCGTTTCCTGACAGGAGATTTTCGCATGAAGTTCGTTCTTCTGGCGGCCGCGGCGCTGATCGCCGCCCCCGCTATGGCACAAGACCAGGCGCCCGCCCCCGCTCCGAACCCGGGCGGCTATCAGCCGAACGCGCCGGCGCTTCAGGGCACCCCGGCGCCGGGCTCGACCGTGCGTTTCCAGCAGGCGCCCGATCCCAACACCGCCTTCCCGCCGCCGCCGGCGAAAGAAAGCTATCCGGTCTGCAAGAAGGGCCAGTTCGACGGCTGCCGTCAGGTCGGCAACGGCGACGGCTTCTCCGAGGGCGCCGCTGCCGGCAAGCATGCCAAGAAGCACGCGCGTCATCACGGCAAGAAAGCGGTCCACAAGACCACGGTGACGACCACCACGACCAAGACCACCACGCCCGCGAAATAAGCGGCGGGTTCGACGGGCGGTTGCGCCCGTTTGAATGATGAGTATGGAAAGGCGCTTCAATCGTATCGATAGGAGCGCCTTTTCCATGTCCATCCGTTTCGACGACAAGGTCGCGATCGTCACCGGCGCCGGCGGCGGCCTGGGGCGCGAATATGCGCTTGAGCTCGCCCGGCGCGGCGCGAAGGTGGTGGTCAACGATCTCGGCGGCGATCGCACCGGCACCGGCGCGTCGGACGCCGCGCAGAAGGTTGTCGCTGAGATCGAGGCCGCCGGCGGCACCGCGATGGCCAATGGCGCCAGCGTCACCGATTATGAGCAGATGGCCGAAATGGTCGCCCGCGCGAAGGAGAAATGGGGCGGCGTCCACGTCCTGATCAACAATGCCGGCGTGCTGCGCGACAAGACCTTCGCCAAGATGGAGCCGGCCGATTTCGAATTCGTGGTCAAGGTCCATCTGATCGGCTCGGCCTTCGCCACCAAGGCATGCTGGGAAACCTTCCGCGAGCAGAATTACGGCCGCATCCTGATGACCGCCTCGTCGACCGGGCTGTTCGGCAATTTCGGCCAGGCCAATTACGGCGCCGCCAAGCTCGGGCTCGCCGGGCTCACCAAGACGCTCTACCTCGAAGGCGCGAAGAACAACATCAAGGTCAACACGATCGCGCCGGTCGCCGGCACGCGGATGACCGAGGACCTGTTCCCGGCCGAGGCGTTCAAGGCCTTCTCGCCGGAAAAGGTGGTGCCCGCGGCTTTGTTCCTGGTCAGCGAGGATGCCCCGACCAACCAGATCGTCGGCGCCGGCGCCGGGGTGTTCCAGGCGAGCTATGTCACGCTGACCGAAGGTAAATTGCTGACCGGCGAGGATCTGTCGCCGGAGGGCGTGCAGAAATATTGGGCCGAGATCACCAACCGCACCGGCGAGATCGTCCCGGAATCGGGCGCCGCGCAATCGATGCTGATCGGCAAGAAGCTCGCTGGGGGCTGATCTTCGCCCGCCCGCGCGCCCCTCCCTTGAACAAGGGAGGGCCCGGGGGTGGGTGGTTTCTCTAGGAAAATTAGGAGGCGTCCGCGCTGCTACGATGGCGCCTCGGCAGACGCGCTTAGGGCTGAAACTGTCTCCACAATATCCAGATTCAGACAGCAAATGCGACAAAACTTTAATAATAATCATGTCGCGAGAGTAGTCGCGATATTCCTGGTGGCAGCGCAGGCGGCTATCGCTTTTCTTGGTGTATTGTCCGGAATAGCGATGTGGCCGCTTCCGCTATATGCCACATATCCACATCTAGGATTATTGCTGTTATTCTGCACGTACCCAATGATCGGGTTTTATTTAATAAGAAAAAAGATGTACGTTTCTGTGTTTGCCACGCTCCCGCCTGTTTTCATTATGTTTTATTTGTTCTAGTTTTTATTAGAGGGTTGCCGGCCCGCTTCTCGTAAGCCAAACCCAGCACCGTCCCCTTGAACAAGGGAGGGGAAAGTTTTCACTCAACCAATTTGAGCAACCGCCGCTCGACCGGCGCCAGCACCGGGCCGAGCTCATGCCCGCGTTTCAGCACCATCCCGGCCTCGTTGACCAAGGCCCACATCCCCTGGCGGTTGCGCAGATCGGGGCGTTTCTCGATGCGGAATTCGGGGCGTTCGGCGGCGCGGCGGAACGCGGCGAAGATCGCCGCATCACGCCCCAGCTCGATCGCATAATCGCGCCAATGCCCGGCGGCGACCATCCGCCCGTAAAGATCGAGGATCCGCGTCAATTCGAGCCGGTCGAAGCCGATCTGGCTCGGGCGGCCGCCGGCAGCCGGAAACGGGGTGACGACCCCCATCAGGCGCGGGTCGCCGCGCGATCAGACCCCGCCTGTTCCCCCTGCTCCGCGATCAGCGCGTCGAGCCGGCGGCGCATCGTCTCGAGTTCGCAGCGCAGCAGTTCAACCTTCTGCGTCGCCGGGTCGAAGACCTCGCTGCACGGCGTGCCGTAAGGGACGAACTTGGGCTCGGGCGCGTGCCCGCCCTCCACCATCGTCGGGCGCGCCGGGATGCCGACCATCACCGCGCCCTCCGCCACGTCCTTGGTCACCACCGCATTGGCACCGACCCGCGAGCCGCGCCCGATCGTGATCGGCCCGAGCACCTGCGCACCCGATCCGATGATCGCGCCGTCGAGGATCGTCGGATGGCGCTTGCCGGCGACGCCATTGTCGGGGCTCGTCCCGCCCAAGGTGACGCATTGATAGATCGTCACATTGTCGCCGATCTCGGCGGTTTCGCCGATCACCACGAAGCCGTGGTCGATGAAGAAATTGCGCCCGATCTTGGCGCCGGGGTGGATGTCGATCGCGGTCAGGAAGCGCGACATATGGTTGACCATCCGCGCGAGCAGGAACAGCCGCGCGCGGTAAAGCCGGTGCGCGACGCGATGCCATGCCAGCGCCCAGACGCCCGGATAGAGCAGGATTTCCGCCCGCGAATGCGGTGCGGGATCGCGTGCCCGGATCGAATCGAGATAATCCGCCAATCGCGCCATTACGTGAGATCCCCTAGAAGCTCCGTAATCTAAGTCTTTCCCCACGCGATTTCCAGCATCGTGCCGATCATGCAACCTGCCGCCACGTTTCTATGTTATCCCTATCAAAATGGGAGAGATTAGTTTGGAGCTATCCATTGTCGGCGCGGAAGCGTTGCTGCCCTTCATCCTCGTCGGTTTCGCGGCACAGCTTGTCGACGGCGCGCTCGGCATGGCGTTCGGCATTATTTGCAACACCTTGCTCGTCGCGGTGGTCGGGATGGCGCCGGCACGGGCGTCGGCCAACATCCATATCGTCGAGACCTTCACCACCGCGGTGTCGGGGATCAGCCACCTGATCCACGGCAATATCGATCGCGTGCTGTTCCTGCGGCTGCTGATCCCGGGGATCATCGGCGGGGTGAGCGGCGCCTATCTGCTCACCAATATCGACGCCGCGGTGGTGAAGCCGTTCGTGCTCGGTTATCTCGTGCTGACCGGGGTTTACCTGCTCGTGCGCGGGGTGATGTATCCACCGCGGCAGCGGCCGGCCAGGGTGGTCGCGCCGCTCGGGCTGATCGGCGGCTTCCTCGACGCGGCGGGCGGCGGCGGCTGGGGGCCGGTGGTCACCTCCAACCTGCTCGTCCAGGGCGTCGAGCCGCGTCGCGTGATCGGCACGGTCAATTCGGTCGAATTCTTCCTGACGCTCACCGTCTCGGCGACCTTCATCTCGCAGCTCGGGCTGAAGGATTTCGCGGTGGCGAGCATCGGGCTGCTGATCGGCGGCATCGCGGCCGCCCCGCTCGGCGCGGTGATGGCGAAACGCATCCCGCCGCGGACGATGTTCATCCTGGTCGGGACCGTGCTGTCGCTCACCAGCGCTTACGGGGTGATGCACGCGCTGGGGCTGTAATCACAATTCGTCATTCCCGCGTAGGCGGGAATCCATTCCGGCTGGCGGAGCGGTTCTTTCCCCGACCTGCGCGAATGGATTCCCGCCTTCGCGGGAATGACGGGCGCTCTTTACGCACTCACCGCATGAACCGTGGCGACCGCCTGCATCACCGAGGCGATGCGCACCGCGGTCTGGATGATCTCGGCGGTGACGCCGGCATTCTTGAGCACCTGCTCATGCGCGTCGATGCAGCGGCCGCAGCCGTTCATCGCGCTGACCGCGAGGCTGAACAGCTCGAAATCGATCTTGTCGATCCCCGGCGAGCCGATCACGTTCATCCGCAGCTTGGCGGGCATCTTCGAATATTCTTCGTTCCCGGCGAGGTGCGTGAAGCGATAATAGACATTGTTCATCGCCATCACCGCCGCCGCCGCACGCGCCGCATTGGCCGCCTCGGGCGAGAGCTTGTCGACGACTTCCGCCTCAGTCGCCTCGACCAAGGGCTTGTGCCCCGAGCCGTGCGCGCAGGCCAGCAACGTGCCGTATTTGCGCTGATCGTTGAGCACCGTCTCGTTGAGCAGCGACCCGACGTTGAGCCGGATATCCTTGGCATAATCGGGCAAGGTGCCCGCGAAATCCTTGAGCGCCATTTTCATTCTCCAACAGCAGGCATGAAAAGGGCGCGAAACCGAGGCCGGTCCCGCGCCCTCTCACTTTTTCTGCGCATTTCCGGGCGGAAAAGCGGTTCCCGCTTTTCCTGAAAATGCTCTAGAAACTAGAAGATCGCGCGGCTTAGGCGGCGACCTTCAGGACCTCGTCGCCCTTGTTCCAGTTGCACGGGCAGAGCTCGTCGGTTTGCAGCGCGTCGAGCACGCGCAGCGTCTCCGCCGGGTTGCGGCCGACGTTGAGGCCGTTGACCTGCACCGCCTGGATCACATTGTCCGGATCGATGATGAAGGTCGCGCGGAATGCGACATGCTCGTTCTTGTCGAGAATGCCCAGCGCGTCGGCCAGCTTCGCGCCATTGTCGGCGATCCACGGGAAATCGGCCGCCGCAAGGTCAGCGTCGGACTTGCGCCACGCGAGGTGGACGTGCGCGGTGTCGGTCGAGGCGCCGATCAGCACCGCGTCGCGATCCGCGAAATCGCCCTTGAGCTGGCTGTAGCCGACGATCTCGGTCGGGCAGACGAAGGTGAAATCCTTCGGCCAGTAGAACAGCACCTTCCACTTGCCGGGGAAAGCGGTGGTGAGGTCCAGCGTCTCACCGGCGGGCAGCGCATCGGTGCCCTGCTGGACGGGAACGGAAATGGCGGGGAAAGTATCGCCGATGGTCAGCATCTTATTGGGCCTCCTGGTGGTAAAATTCGGGCCTCATCGCATCCTTGCTCCTCGTTTTCGTCCGCGGGACGATTCGCTCGCCTTCCACGTACCGGGCGATATAGGGCGTTCTCCTGATCGGACAAATAGGCTATTCCATTATAATAGATCGATAGAGGCGATTAATGGCGCAGACCTATCTCCCGACGCTTAAGCAGCTGCAATATCTCACCGCGCTCAAGGACCACGGCCATTTCGGCCGCGCCGCGGAAAGCTGCTTCGTCACGCAATCGACGCTCTCGGCGGGGATTCGCGAGCTCGAGATGCTGATCGGGGTCACACTGGTCGAACGCACGCGCCGCGTGGTTCGTTTCACCCCGCTGGGCGAGCGGATCGCGATCAAGGCGCGCAAGGTGCTGCGCGAGGCGGAGGAACTGGGCGATATGGCGCGCGCCGCCGGCCGGCCGCTGTCGGGCGAGATGCGGATGAGCGTGATCCCGACGATCGCGCCCTTCCTGCTGCCGCGCATCCTGCCGCGGCTGCGCACCGATTATCCCGACTTGAAGCTGTTCCTGCGCGAAGAGCCGAGCGCCGCGGCATGCGATTCGCTCCACAACGGGCGCGCCGATTGCGTGCTGCTCGCGTTGCCCTATGCCTGCGGCGAGGTGTCGACGCAGATGCTGTTCGACGACCGGCTGTTCGTCGCCTTCCCCGAAGGCGAGATGCCCACCACCCCGGCCCCGGTCGCTGCCTCGGAGATCGACGAGACGCGGCTGTTGCTGCTCGAGGACGGGCATTGCCTCAAGGATCACGCGCTCGCCGCCTGCAACCGCCCCGAGTTGCGCGCCGAGGCGCAGATGCTCGGCACCTCGCTCCACACGATCGTCCAGATGGTCGACAACGGGCTAGGGGTGACGATGCTGCCCGAAATGGCGCTGAAGGCCGGCATCCTCGAGCACACCCAAATCCGCGCGCGGCCGCTCGCGGGGGAGCATCCGCTGCGCACGATCGCGCTGGCCTGGCGCCGCGCTTCGCCGCGCGAGCGGGACTTCAAATTGCTGGCGGATGTGCTGGCCGAAGCGGGGTGACCTTCTTCTTCTCCCCTCCCTGGTGAAGGGAGGGCCTGGGGTGGGTGGGTATGGGGGCATCGGTCCGCTTCCTCGCAGGCCCCCCCTTCCTTTGTTCAAGGGAGGAAGAGGAAGCCTATCCGGCCTTCCACCGCGCCGCCGCGGCATGATCGCCGTCGCGCTGTTCCACCCAGCGCGCATCATCCCCTCGCCGCTCGCGCTTCCAGAACGGCGCGTCGGTCTTGAGCCGGTCGATCAGGAACGCGCAGGCCTCCAGCGCCGCCGCGCGATGCGCTGCCGCCGTCCCCACGAACACGATCCGCTCGCCGGGGGTCATCGCCCCGACCCGGTGGACGATGCTCGCCGCGGTCAGCGACCAGCGCGCGCAGGCTTCCTCCGCCAGCCGGGTGAGCGCCGCCTCGGTCGCGCCGGGATAATGTTCGAGCGCCAGTTCTTCCACGCCGTCATCGGCGCGGACCAGCCCGGTGAAGGTGGCGACCGCCCCGTCCTGCTCGACGCGCGCCTGTTCGGCGGCGATGTCGATCGGCGCGGGCGAGACGCGGATATGGATCATCCGCCAGTCACCGGCGGAAACAGCGCCACTTCGCGCGCGCCCGCGATCGCCGCATCGAGCCCGACGAATTGCTGGTCGACCGCCGCGCGCAACCGCGTGCGATCGGCAAAGGCGGCGGCGTGGCCGGGGCTGCGCACCGCGAGCCAGTCGACCAATGCATCGACCGTCGCGACCGTGGCGGGCGGCTCGACCTCTTCCGCGGGCACCCCGATCCGCTCGCGCACCCAGGCGAAATAGACCAGCCGCATCAGTCCATATGCCTCAGCCCGACGCGCAGATAATCCCAGCCGGTGATCACCGTCAGCGCCGCCGCGCCCCATAGCGAGACGAGCCCGACCAGCTTGACCCAAGGGACCAGCGGCACCGCTCCGGCAAGGATCAGCGCGCCGAGCGCGACGAGTTGCAACGTCGTCTTCCACTTCGCCAGCCGCGAGACGGGAACCGAGACCTGCAATTGCGCGAGGAATTCGCGCAGCCCGGAAACCGCGATCTCGCGCAACAGGATGATGATCGCCGCGATCAGATGGACCCCGACGATGTCCTGCGTCGCGACCAGCATCACGATCACCGCCGCGACCATGATCTTGTCCGCAATCGGATCGAGGAAGATGCCGAGCTTCGACACCGTGCCCTGCGCGCGGGCGAGATAGCCATCGAAATAATCGGTGATGCCCATCAGACAATAAAGCGCGAAGGCGAGCCAATACCCCGGGGTCCACGCCGGCCACCACAGGCACGCGACAAGCAGCGGCACCGCGACGATCCGCGACAGGGTGAGCAGGTTCGGCACGGTCAACATCGGGAGAAGACTTAGGGGCGCCGCCCCGCGCTCGCAACGATCCTTTGGGTTTTGCGCTCCGAGCCACATGCGTCCGCCGGCCGTCTGTCCCACGACCGTCATCCCGACTTTGAGCCGGGATCCATTGTGCCGCGAATTCCGCGACAAGAAGCTCTTACGCTGCGCATGCCTCCCGATGGATCCCGGCTCAAGGCCGGGATGACGGTCGTGGGAATATCGTGCGCGCTCTACGCAGTCCCGCTGAAGGCCGGGGCGCAGCATCAGGCGGTCGTGACCGGACGCCATTCTTACCAGTTGGCGTCCGCCGGGCCGCTGGGCTATGCCCTGCCACGATCTCGCCATATCCAGGGCTCTTTCCCATCATGATCAATGCCCTAGGGCTTCTGAAGCGCCGACGGTTCCTGCCGCTTTTCTCCACGCAGTTCCTCGGCGCGTTCAACGACAATCTGTTCAAGACCTCGATGGTGCTGTTCGCCACCTATGAGATCTTCGCCGATCCCAAGCAGGAAAGCTTCTTCAACGCGCTGGCGGCGGGGCTGTTCATCATCCCCTTTTTCCTGCTCTCCGCGCTCGCCGGGCAGATCGCCGACACCACCGACAAGGCGCGGATCATCCGCTACGTGAAGCTCGCCGAGTTCGCGATCATGGCGGTCGGCAGCACCGGTCTGCTGCTCGCGCGCGCCGGGGTGCCGACGCTGCCGGTGATCCTGATGCTCGCCGCGGTCACCGGGCTCGGGGTCCATTCGACCTTCTTCGGCCCGATCAAATATGCCATCCTGCCGCAGCATCTCGACGAGGACGACGTGCTCGGCGGCACCGGGCTGGTCGAGGCGGGCACCTATCTCTCGATCCTGCTCGGGACGATCCTCGCCGGGTTCATCTATCATTCGGTGATCGCGGTCGCGGCGCTCACCTTTGCGGTAGCGCTCGCCGGCTATATCACCGCGCGACAGGTGCCGCCCGCGCCGCGGCTCGGCCCGCCGCTGACGCTCGATCTCAACCCGCTGCGCGCCTCGTGGCGGCTGGTCAACGGGACGATGCACATTCCTCGGCTATTCCTCGCCATCTGCGCAATCAGCTTCTTCTGGGCGATCGGATCGGTGCTGATCGTGATCTTTCCCCCGCTGGTGAAGAACGTGCTGACCGCCGACGCCAGCGTCGCGAGCCTCGTCCTCGCGATCTTCTCGGTCGGGGTGGCGATCGGGTCGGTCGTGATCAACCTGATGCTGCGCGGGCATATTTCGGCGAAATTCTCGCCCGCCTCGGTGATCGCAATGGGCGGCGCGGTGCTGGCCTTCTGGCTCGCGGTCAAATCCTGGACCCCGGCGCCCGCCGGGACGCTCTACGGCATCGGCGAGTTCGTCCATCAGCCCGGCGCGGCGTTCGTCGGGTTGTCGCTGGTCGGCGTCGCGGTGTTCGGCGGGATGTTCGTCGTGCCGCTGTACGCCTTCCTCACCACCACCGTTCCCAAGGACCAGACCGCGCGGACGGTGGCGGCGAACAATGTGGTCAATTCGGGCGCGATGACGATCGGGTCGCTGGTCGTCGCGGGGCTGACCTGGTTCGGGGTGACCCCCAACGATCTGCTGCTCGCGGTAGTGGCGATGTGTTTCGTCTCCGCCTGGCTGGCGCAGAAGCTCCACCTCGCCTGCGACTGAGCGTTGTCTGGAAATGCCCCTTCGGTCATTTCGCGGGGAAGCGGGCCGGTGCCGTCACATCAGCAGCGTCCAGATGCAGATGAAGAACGCCGTGAAGCTCAACACGAACAGCTTGAGGTCATTGTCTTCGCTGCGCGCCGCCGGAGCGGCGATCGCGACGGGCGGCAGCGAGCGGCGCATCGGATGCCGGGCAGCCTCGTTGGTGGTGACGAGCGGGCGTTTCATAGCGGTGAGTTAACGCCTCATTTACGATTTGGGCCATGCCTAAAGAGCGTTAACGCGCGGCTGTCCCACCGTGGCACGAAAAAGCAGGAGGAAGGTTCATGGCGCTCTACGAATTCCGCGGAAAACGGCCGACCGCCGACGCCTCCGCCTGGGTCGCCCCCAGCGCCGACGTGATCGGCGATGTCGTACTCGCGGCGGAAACCAGCGTGTGGTTCGGCGCGGTGATCCGCGCGGACAACACGACGATCGCGGTCGGCGCACGCAGCAATGTGCAGGACGGCGCGATGGTCCACTCCGACCCCGGCGCTCCGACCACGATCGGCGAGGATTGCACGATCGGCCACCACGCGATCCTTCACGGCTGCACCGTCGGCAACCGCGCATTGATCGGGATGGGTGCGATCATCCTCAACAATGCGGTGATCCCCGAGGATTGCATCGTCGGCGCCGGCGCGCTGGTCACCGAGGGCAAAACCTTCGCCCCCGGCAGCCTGATCGTCGGCTCCCCGGCCAAGGCCGTGCGCCAGCTCGACGACCAGACGATCGCCTTCCTCAAGCTTTCCGCGCAGGGCTATGTCGGGCGGTCGCGAGAGGTAATGACCGATCTCAAGCGGATCGATCCGCAATAAACGCGAGGCGACCAGTGGACAGATGATAACGGCGTTGACATAACCTCGGTTATGACGACGCCAGCGCTTCTTTCCCGCCTGCGGTTGCCGGTCATCGGCTCGCCGCTGTTCATCATCTCCGGCCCCGATCTGGTGATCGCGCAATGCAAGGCGGGGATCGTCGGCTCCTTCCCTGCGCTCAACGCGCGGCCGCAGGGGCTGCTCGACGAATGGCTGCACCGCATCACCGAGGAACTGGCGGCGCACAATCGCGCGCACCCCGATCGGCCGGCGGCGCCGTTCGCGGTCAATCAGATCGTCCACCGCTCGAACGATCGGCTCGAGGCGGATCTCGCGACCTGCGAGAAATGGCAGGTGCCGATCACGATCACCTCGCTCGGCGCGCGCGAGGAGCTCAATCAGGCGGTCCACAATTGGGGCGGCATCACCTTCCACGACGTGATCGACGACCGCTTCGCGCGCAAGGCGATCGAGAAAGGCGCCGACGGGCTGATTCCGGTCGCGGCGGGCGCGGGCGGACATGCCGGGCGGCTCTCGCCTTTCGCGATCGTCGCGGAGATCCGCCAGTGGTTCGACGGGCCGGTCGCGCTGTCCGGGTCGATCGCGACCGGCGACGCGGTGCTCGCGGCGCAGGCGATGGGGGCCGATTTCGCCTATATCGGCTCGCCCTTCATCGCCACCGTCGAGGCCAATGCCGACGAACGCTACAAACAGGGCATCGTCGAGGGGCGTGCGGCGGATATCGTCTATTCGAACCTGTTCACCGGGGTACACGGCAATTACCTGCGCGGGTCGATCACCGCGGCGGGGCTCGATCCGGACAATCTGCCCGAGGGCGATTTCAAGACGATGGATTTCGGCCAGGGCAACAACGCCAAGGCCAAGGCGTGGCGCGACATCTGGGGATCGGGCCAGGGGATCGGCGCGGTCGAGCGCATCGAGCATGTCGCCGATCGCGTCGACCGGCTGGAGCAGCAATATCGCGCGGCGCGCGCGCGGCTGGGGTTGGGCTAGGCTCTACCGGGATCGGAACACCAAGCCCCGTTCGGGCTGAGCTTGTCGAAGCCTGCACTTCTCTTCGCGATGAAGAGGAGGCAGCCATTCGCCAGGCTCAGGGCGAACGGGCCTCGGGCCGCTCAGAAAACCAGCGACAGCCGGTCCTGCATCCGTCGTGCCGGGCTGACTTGCGGCACCTCGCCCACCTGCGCCGCATCGAGCCGCGCGACGCGGCGATAAAGGTCGATGCTGGAGGCGATCATCTGCCGCGCCTGTTCGGGCAGGTTGCTGAGCACATCGGGCTCGGTCACCGGCGCCTCGCCCAGCCGGCGCGAGGGATCGAGCGCGTCGCGCGCCGCCAGTTCCCCCTGCTGCACCGCGCGCTGGGTCAGGAGCCAGGCGATGACATGCATCAGCCGCGTCGTCACCTTGAGCGATTCGCATGAAAAGCCGACCCGCATCACCGGCGGCAGCGCCTCGCGCTCGATCCGCCCGCCTTCGTCGAAATAGCCGCGCGCCTCATCGGCGAGCAGCATCGCCTCGGTATAAAGTCCATCGACCAGCCGGCGGTAGACCGCCGAATCGTAATGCGCCGCACCCATCTCGCTTGGGTGACAGGATTTGCGATTCGGCGCCATCATCGCCCCTGCATCCGCCTGTGGATCACGTCCCAAACGGATACAGCGCGTATGTTAAGCAATGATATCCGGGATCAGCTGGTCCTCGAGCATCGTGATCTCGTCGCGCAGCCTGAGCTTGCGCTTCTTGAGCCGGGCGAGCTGGAGCTGGTCGACGACGCTCGCGCTACCCAGCGCGACGATCGCCGAGTCGAGATCGCGATGCTCGATCCTGAGCGCGCTCAGCCGTGCCGTGATTTCACTGTCGTTCACCCGCCGCGTCCTCCGGCCTTGCCCCTAGCAGAAGTGAACGATCCTGTCGGGCGGAATTTGTCGTGTCGGGAACGTAACGGCGGGGCGCCTCCGCATCCCGCCGAAGCGGCGCAAATTGGGTGGCGACTTTTCGCGCACAGCGTGATTTACTCCTCCTCCCTTCAACTCAACCAAGGAGGTTCCCCGCCATGCAGACTGCGCATCTTTCGGCTCTTGAGGCCAAACATGCGGTGCTCGATCGGCGTATCGCCGAGGAGGAGCATCGCCCGATGCCTGACACCTTTGTGCTGACGGACCTCAAGAGGCAGAAATTGCGCGTAAAAGAGGAAATCGCCTCCGCGCATTGACCGTGGAAAAAGGGGGCGCCCCGGCAAGGAGGCGCCCCTTCTTGCATTATCCCCCGATCTGCCGCGCCACCGTTTTCCGAGTCGCGGCGCCATAAGGCGGCTTCAACCCCGCGAGCTTCGCCACATCGAGTCGCGATTGTTTGAACACGCTCTTGGCGTGGCTGAACGTCACGAAGCCGTCGCGGCCGTGATACGCCCCCATTCCCGACGGCCCGACCCCGCCGAACGGCAGATCCTCCATCGAGACGTGGAACACCACGTCGTCCAGCGTCACCCCGCCCGAGATGGTGCGATCGAGCACGCGGCGGCGCTCGCCCTCGTCGCGGCCGAAATAATAGAGGCCGAGCGGGCGATCGCGCCGGTTGACCTCGGCGATCGCATTGTCGATCCCGTCATAGCGGCGCACCGGCAGGACCGGCCCGAAAATCTCCTCCTGCATCACGATCATGTCGTCGGTCGCATCGCGGACGATATGCAGCGGCATCTTGCGCGAATTGGTCGCGGCGAAATCCTCGCCGGCCGGATTGACCACCTCGATCCGCGCACCCTTCGCGCGGGCATCGTCGATCCAGGCGTTGAGCCGCTGATAATGCCGGTCGTTGACCACGCTGGTATAATCGGGGTTGCCGAGCAGCGTCGGATACATCGCGCTCGCCGCCGCCTTGAGGCTGTCGACCAGCCCCTCCTCCTTCGCGGAGGGGACCAGCACATAATCCGGCGCGAGGCAGATCTGCCCGGCGTTGAGCATCTTGCCCATCGCCACGCGCTGCCCGACCTGCGCCAGATCGGCGCTGTCACCGACGATCACCGGCGATTTGCCGCCCAGTTCGAGCGTCACCGGTGTGAGATTGTCCGCCGCGGCGTGGAGGATATGCCGCCCGATCCCAGTCGCGCCGGTGAACAGCAGATGATCGAACGGCAGTTCGGCGAAGGCCTTGCCCACCTCCGGCCCGCCCGAGACGAAGACGAGTTCGGCCGGGTCGAAATATTTGCCGACGATCTCCTCGAACAAGGCGGCGGTGGCGGGGGTGAATTCGCTGGTCTTGACCATCGCGCGATTGCCCGCGGCGAATATGCCGGCAAGCGGCGCCATCACCAGATTGACCGGGAAATTCCACGGCGCGATCACGCCGACCACGCCCTTGGGCTGATATTCCACCCATGCCCGCGCGCCGAGCAGCCCGAGCGGGAATTGCACCCCGCGCCGGTCGCGCCGCGCCCAGCGGTCGACATGTTTCAACGCATGCTGGAGCGGACCGATCGACCCGGCGATATCGGTGACCATCGTCTGCTCGGGGCTGCGATGGCCGAAATCCTCCGACAGGGCGTCGCAGAACCGCGTCGCCGAATCGCGCACCATCGCGATCGCGCGCTTCAGCCGGTCCTTGCGCAGCGCAAGCGGCTCGGGCAGCGCCGCCATGAAACTGTCGCGCTGCGCCGCCAATAGCTCGTGCATCCTCGCCTCCCTGTCATCCGGGCATGATGTGCAAGGCATAAACCGTTCGCCCCGAGCTTGTCGAACGGGGGCGAGCGACCGCGGTTCAGCCCGACGCGCCCTCTTTCGCGCAGCCGATCAGCCCGGCGAGCGGAAGCACGATCCCGTCCTTGCCCGTGCGATCGATACGCAGCGTCGCGCTGGGGACGAGCGCGCCGTCGGTCACATCGGCGCGGCGCACCACCGTCATGTCGAGCGACAGCGTCACCTCGCCCAATTGGTAGTCGGTGACGCTGGCAAAGCCGTAATCGCCGGTGCCGCGCTGCGCGACGCGCGGATAATCCGCCACCTTGCCGTCGAGCGCGATCCGCAATGCGGCGGGATCGCTCGCCACGACGACCGCGAGCGCGCGGGTCTGCCCCGCGCTGAACAGATAGGCCGAACAGCCGCGCGCCGGCAGCGCCTGCGGCGCGAGCCCGGCGATCGGCAGCCCGTCGATCGCCGCCGGCGGCGGGGGTGGCGGCGGCGCGCGCCGCTCGGCCGCGGCCGCCAGCGCAAGGAAAAGCGCGATCATGCCCCCAGCCCTATCATCATCAGCCACGCCGGATAAGCCGCGATCGCCAGAAACGCCCCGAACGGAAGCTTGGCGTCGGCGGCCACCTCGCGCCCCGTCAGTCGCGCCGCCAGCACCGCGCCGAGCCCGACCAGCGCGGCGAGCAGCATCACCCCGGGCAGCAGCCGCCAGCCCAGCCACAGCCCGATCGCGCCGAACAATTTCGGATCGCCCCCGCCCAGCCCGTCGCGCCCGCGCATCAGCCGATAGCCGCGCGCGATCGCCCACAAGCTGGCGAATCCTATCGCACCGCCGATCAACCGATCCTCGATCGCGGGGATCACCCCCAATGCGCCCGTCGCCACCCCCGCCAGCGCCAGCGCCCCGGTCAGCGCATCGGGCAGCCACAGCGCCGCCATGTCGAGCGCCGCCAGCGTCAGCAATAGCCAGCCGAACATTGCCCCCGCCGCGCCGACCGGGCCGGGCGCGACATAGCCCGCGGCCGCGCCGATCAGCGTACAGCCGAGCTCGATCCACATATGCCGCGGATCGATCCGCGCGTCGCAGCGCCGGCACCGCCCGCGCTGGACGATCGCGCTCGCCAGCGGCACCAGCTCGGTGGCGCGCAACGTCGCGCCGCATGCGTCGCACGCCGATCGCCCGTCGCGCACCCGCCGCCCCTCGGGCCAGCGCACGACGATCGTCGCGAGGAAACTCCCCACGATCGCGCCCAGCACGGCGAGCAGCAGCGGCCATATCATCGGCTTGCCGTACTGCCTTTCTCCCCTCCCTTGAACAAGGAAGCGCGAGAGAAACTGAGCAGGTGCAACATTGCCCTCCCCGCCTTCGCCCCCTAGATCGCCGACAAACTCCAGGAGCAGCACAATGGCTACCGATCCCGTCGTGATTCTTTCCTACGCCCGCACCCCGATGGGGTCGTTCCAGGGCAGCCTCGCCGGCGCCAGCGCGACCGAGCTCGGCGCGACCGCGGTGAAGGCGGCGGTCGAGCGCGCCGGGGTCGCCGGCGGCGATGTCGAGCGCATCTATATGGGCTGCGTGCTCCCCGCCGGTCTCGGCCAGGCGCCGGCGCGCCAGGCGGCGCTCAAGGCCGGGCTGCCGCAGTCGGTCGAGGCGACCACGGTCAACAAGATGTGCGGTTCGGGGATGCAGGCCGCGATCATGGGCGCCGAGGCGCTCGCCGCCGGCAGCGTCGACGTGATCATCGCCGGCGGGATGGAGAGCATGACCAACGCGCCCTACCTGCTCCAGAAGCATCGTTCGGGCGCACGGCTCGGCCACGATCGCGTGATGGACCATATGTTCCTCGACGGGCTCGAAGATGCCTATGAGCCGGGCAAGGCGATGGGCGTGTTCGCCGAGGAGACCGCGGGCGAATATCAGTTCACCCGCGCCGCGCAGGACGATTATGCGATCGCCTCGCTCACCCGCGCGCAGGCCGCGCAGCAGAGCGGTGCGTTCGATCGCGAGATCGTCGCGGTCGAGGTGAAGGGGCGCAAGGGCGTCGAGACGATCGACAAGGACGAGCAGCCGCTGAAGGGCGACGCGAGCAAGATCCCCACCCTCAAGCCCGCCTTCGTCAAGGACGGCACGATCACCGCCGCCAACGCCTCGTCGATCTCCGACGGCGCCGCCGCGCTGGTGATGACGCGCGAGAGCGTCGCCGCGGCGAAGGGATTGAAGCCCGTCGCGCGGATCATCGCCACCGCGGCACATGCCCACGCCCCCGCGCGCTTCACCACCGCCCCGGTCAATGCGATCGAAAAGGCGCTGGCAAAGGCCGGGTGGAAGGCGAGCGAGGTCGATCTGTTCGAGGTCAACGAGGCGTTCGCCTGCGTCTCGATGATCGCGATGCACGATCTCGGGATCGATCACGCCAAGGTCAACGTCAACGGCGGCGCGACCGCGCTGGGCCACCCGATCGGCGCCTCGGGCGCGCGGATCATCGCCACGCTGATCGCGGCGCTGCAGAACCGCGGCGGCAAGAAGGGCGTCGCCTCGCTGTGCATCGGCGGCGGCGAAGCGACCGCGGTCGCGCTCGAACTGATCGACTGAACGGATGCGGGCCGGGGACGACCCGGCCCGTTTTTCAGGCTGCCCTCTCAACCGTTCGCCCTGAGCTTGTCGAAGGGCTGCCCTTCTTCATCGGAAGAAAGTGCAGGGCTTCGACAAGCTCAGCCCGAACGGATCGAGGCTAAAGTTCAAACCTTCGCCCGGAACGGCGTGAAATCGGTATGGCGGTCGAACACATCGACCCCCTCGCGTCGCTTGAGGAAGCCGACCACCGCATAAGTGAACGGGGTCAGCAGCACCTCCCACGATACCTTGAGCACGAACTGGCTCAGCATCACCATCAGCATCGCCTGCACCGGCCAGTCGGGCGCACCGAAGAAAGCGAGCGGGTAGAAGATCAGGCTGTCGACCCCCTGCCCCACCACCGTGCTGCCGATCGTGCGGGTCCAGAGGTGCTTGCCCTCGGTCCAGATCTTCATCTTGGCGAGGACGAAGCTGTTGGCGAATTCCCCCGCCCAGAAGGCGCAGATCGACGCGGCGACGATCCGCGGCACCTGCCCGAACACGCTCTCATAGGCGGCCTGCCCGGTCCAGCCGACATCGGGGGGCAATTTCACCACCACCCACGACATGAAGACCATGAACAGCATCGCGCCGAACCCGGCCCAGATGCAGCGCCGCGCGCGGGCATAGCCATAGACCTCGGTCAGCACGTCGCCGAGCACATAGCTCACCGGAAAGAACAGGATGCCCGCGCCGAACGGCCACGGCCCGATCCACGGCAGATCGATCACCGCGCGCTTGCCCGCGCCGATCACGTTCGACAGCAGCAGGATCGTGACGAACGCCGCCATCACGAAATCGAAATAGCGGAAATGCCCGCCGCTCACCGCCTGCGCGTCCACCGCCCGCAGCGGTTCGTTTTCGCCCCCGTTCATAACGACATGATGCAACCAGTTTCGCTGGCCCGCAATCCGCGCTAGGCGCATCCGCACGCGCCCGTAGCTCAGTTGGATAGAGCACGAGCCTTCTAAGCTTGGGGTCGCAGGTTCGAATCCTGCCGGGCGCGCCATCTCAATATCGTTTAACCTTCGCACCATCGCTGGTCAGACGTCGCCACATGCATCAAATCTCGTAACAATGTCTCGCTAAACGCAACAGAATCTCCTTGCCAATGTCGTCCTATAAACATAACATGTTAAGCGAATGGAGGCATATTCGCATGAGTGGAACGATTGAAGCCGCCAAGCCCGGCGAGATGACCGGTGGGCAGGCGTTGGTTGCACAGTTGATCGTCGAGGGCGCGAAGGACATTTTCGCGATCCCCGGCATCCAGCTCGACTGGGCGGTGGACGCGATCCGCCAGCGCTCGAACGAGCTTCGGCTGATCGTCCCGCGCCACGAACAGGCGACTTCCTATATGGCGGACGGCTATGCCCGCACCACCGGCCGCGAGGCGGTGTGCATGGTCGTGCCGGGGCCGGGGATGCTCAACGCGCTTTCCGGCATCGCCACCGCTTATGCGTGCAACGCGCCGGTGCTGTTCATCGTCGGGCAGATCCCGAGCGACACGATCGGCGCGCACCACGGCATGCTCCACGAAATCCCCGACCAGAGCGGGGTGCTCAAGGCGATGACCAAATGGCACGGCATCGCCAAGACCCCGGCCGACATCCCCGGGCTGGTGCATGAAGCGTTCGTCCAGCTGCGCAGCGGCACCCCGCGCCCGGTCGCGCTCGAAGTGCCGCCCGATGTGCTCCAGTCGGCCGGGGTGGTGACCTTACTGCCGCGCGCCGAGCGGGTGCGGCAGGCACCCGCCGCCGAGGCGATCGCGCGGGCGGCCGAGGCGCTCACCAAGGCGCGGCATCCGGTGATCTGCGCCGGCGGCGGCGCGGTGGCGAGCCAGGCGACCGCCGAGATCCAGGCGCTCGCCGAGCGGCTGCAGGCGCCGGTGGTGATGACCGAGGCGGGCCGCGGCTTGATCGACGATCGCCACCCGCTCGCGCTGATCGGGCTCGGCGGGCGCGCGGTGCTGCCGCACGCCGATGTCGTGCTGGTCGCGGGCAGCCGCTTCCTCGACGGCACCGCCACGCCGACCGACAAGCGCGACGGCGTGACCTATATCTATCTCAATACCGATCCCAACCATATGGGCGCGCCGCGCGCCGCGGGGATCGTGCTCGAGGGCGATGTGCAGGAAGGCGCGCGCGCGCTGCTCGCGGCGATCGGCACGGGCGAGGCGCCGGCGGCGACCGACCGTATCGCCAAGGTCAAGCAATGGTGCGCACAGCAGATCGAGGCGATCCGCCCGCAGCACGATTATGTCCAGGCGCTGCGCGGGACGATGGCCGATGACGATATCCTCGTCAGCGAGCTGACCCAGGTCGGCTATTATTCGAACATCGCCTTCCCGGTTTACGGGCCGCACCGCTTCATCACCCCGGGCTATCAGGGGACGCTGGGCTACGGCTTCAACACCGCGCTCGGCGCGGCGCACGGCAACCCGCACCGCCGCACCGTCTCGCTCAACGGCGACGGGGGGTTCAGCTGGGGGATGCAGGAGTTGGCGACCTTGGCGCGCGACCAGCTCAACCTCTCGGTGGTGGTGTTCGTCGACGGCAAGTTCGGCAACGTCCAGCGCATCCAGCGCCGCGTGTTCGGCGCGGAATTCGGCACCGATGTCGCGAGCCCGGACTTTGCGCTGCTCGGCCAGGCTTACGGCCTGCCGACGGTGGTGACCGACTCCCCCGAGGGTCTCGCCGAGGCGCTGCGCAACGCCAAGCAGCGCGGCGGCCCGGCGCTGATTGCGGTGAAGGTGGGCGAGATGCCGAGCCCGTGGGCGCTGATCCACCCGTTCGTGCCCTCGCCGGTGCCGGTGCCGCCGAACCCGCTCGGCGAGCCCGCCTGATCGCGCACCCCAGCGAACGAAAAGGCCCGATCCGGGATGCCGGATCGGGCCTTTTCTTTGTCTCTTAACTCCCCTCCCTTGTGAAGGGAGGGGAGCCAGAACGTTTCACCCCGCCTGCCCCGCCAGAAACCGCCGCCGCGCGCGCATCAGCATCACGCTGAGCCCCAGCGACACTGCCATGATCACCGGATAGCAAGCGACGATCGCCCAGACGATCCCGAGCCGCCCGCCGATCATCTCCTCCCCGACGAAGGCGAACACCGCCGACCCGATCGTTTGGCCGAGGAAATTCTGCGCGAGATTGAACAAGGCGACGATCTTGCCGATGTGGTTGCCCGGCGTGATCTCGGTGAGGATCGCGAACGCCGCGACCGGCATCGATCCGATCAGCAGATTGGCGAGCGCGAGGCAGATCCACACCCCCGTCGTCCCCTGCGCGAGGAACATCCCGACCACCGGCACGATCTGCAGCACCTGCAGCGCGATCGAAATCTTGAGGATCGCGTCGCGGTCGCCGGCGAGCGCCCGGCGGTCGATCACGAAGCCCGCGCCGAGCGCGCCGATCGCCGAGCAGATCAGCGCGATCGTCCCCGCGGTCGGCCCGACCACCTCGGGCGGCAGGCCATGCTGGCGCTCGATCGCCGGGGCGAGCCACGCGCTCCACCCGGTATTGGCGAGCGACCACAGGATCATCGCGCTGAACAGCAGGACATAGAGCCCGGCATGGCCGCGCATATGGCGCAGCGACTCCTTGAAGCCCGCGTTTTCCGAGGCGTCGGTATCGACATCCACCCGGCGCGGCTCGCGGAACAGGAAGATCGCGAGGCCGAGGCACAGCCCGATCAGCCCCGGCACGACCATCGCGAACTGCCACGGTTCGATGCTGCCGAGGATCGGAATCCCGTGCGTCCCGCCCGATTTGGCGAAGCCGTAGAGCGCGCCGCCGATCACCAGCGCCAGCGCCGATCCGACCAAAGGCGCGGTGGTGTAAACCGCGAGCGGCCAGGCGCGGCGCTGCGGCGGGAAGCTGTCGCGGATCATCGACATCGCGCACGGCTGCAGCGCCGCCTCGCCCACCCCCAGCCCCATGCGGCTGACGAACAACATGCGATAGGAGGCAGCGAAGCCGGAGAGCATCGTCATCCCCGACCAGCCGACCACCGCCGCGCCGAGCACGGTACGGCGGTTGAAGCGATCGGCGGCGAACCCCATCGGGATGATCGCGAGGCTGTAGAGCGTTGCGAAGGCGGCGCCTTCGAGCAACGCGATCTGGACGTCGCTGATCCCGAGCGAGGCGCGGATCGGATCGACCATCGATCGCATCATGTTGCGATCGATGAACGAGAGGACGAACAACAGGGTCAGATAGGAGAGCAGCAGCCACGGCCGGGAGCCACGCGGATAGGCGCTATCGTCGGCAGCGCTCCCGCCCGCGCCCGCGCGCCCGATCGCCATGCCTGCCATCCGCCCACTCCTGCCTCATCGCCCCGTACCGACGCAGCAAGCGCGGCACGATATACGCAACTTCGTCTCGTTATACGATATAGATAACATGTTATCTGTGCAAACGGTATCGGCATTTCCGAGGGGGGTTGAGCGCGCTTCACCTCATCCGTCATTCCCGCGAAGGCGGGAATGACGGTTAAGAGGAAAGCGCTTCCCTCAATCCCGCCCGCGCGCGGGCTCGTCCGGCGCGAACCCGCCGAGCGCGTCGCGGAACGCGGCGAGTTCGGCCATCAGCCGCTCCAGCCGCTCTTCGCCGAATGCCTTGCGGTAATTCTGCACCAGCACGCGGGTATGCTCGGCGGTGCGGTTGACCAGCGCACGCCCGGCGTCGCTGATCGCGATGATCGAGCGGCGCTTGTCCTGCGGATCGACATCGCGCGCGATCAGCCCGCGCTCGCCGAGCTCCTTGAGGATCCGCGTCACGCTCGGCCCGTGGAGCATCGCGCTCGCCGCGAGCGCCGCGATATCAAGCCGCCCCTCGTCGCTCAGCACGCGCAGCACGCGCCATTGCTGCTCGGTGACGTCAGCGGCGCGCAATTTGGGGCGGATGGGCGCCATCGTCGCCTCGCGCGCGGCGAGCAACAGACCGGCGATCGACTGCCGATACGGCGGCAGGCCAGAGATTTCGTCGTCAGACATCGGCGACGTGCATCGCATAAACCGATCCGCGCGGCAAAACGTCAGCCTCCCTGCCCAACCAGTCGGTTGCGCAGCACCCCGATCCCTTCCACCTCGAGTTCGACGACATCGCCGTCGTCGAGGAAGGTCAGGCTTTCATAGCCGCAGCCGTCGCCGACGGTGCCCAGCCCGATCAGGTCGCCGGGATGCAGCGTTTCGTCGCGCGAGATATAGGCGATCGTCGCCGCGATCGAATGCTGCCCGCCGCCCGACGAGGTGCGCACCTTCTCCACCCCGTTGACGCGCGCGATCATCGTCAGCGCCTCTGGGTCGGCGATCTCGTCGGCGGTGACGATGCACGGGCCGATTACATTGCCGGTATCGAAATCCTTGCCCTTGGCCGGGCCGAAGCGGAACTGTGTCTCACGCGACTGGATATCCCGCGCCGAAAAATCGTTGAAGATCGTATAGCCGAACACCGCGTCGAGCGCATTTTCCGGGGTGAGGTCGCGCGCGGGGCCGCCGATCACCACGCCGAGCTCCAGCTCGTAATCCATCAGCTTCGCCGCGCGGGGGCGGATCACCTCCGCCTCGGGGCCGACGACGCTCATCGGATTGCCCTTGTAATAGAGCGGCTGCTCGTACCACACCGGCGGAATCTCGAACGCGCCGGCGGCGCGGAACTTCTCCAGCGTCGCAGCGGGATCGGGGGTGGCGCTGGCGCGAAGCTGCATCGCGGCGGCGATCGCCTGACGCACATGCTTCTCGTAATTGCCGCAATCGCGGATCTGCGTCGGGCGCGGCAGCGGGGCGAGCAAGGTCACCTCGCCAAGCGCGATCGTGTCGCCCGCATCGGCGAGCGCCGCCGCGATCCGCGCCAGCCCGGCGCGACCGGCGGTAATTACCGCGAGCATGTCGCCCAGCATTTCACCGCCGTCGCGCGCGGTCGCGGCGGCGATATCGAACACGCGATCGTCGCCGATCAGCACGCCGGGGCGCACCTGCCCCTCGCGATTGCGGAAAGTCACCAGCTTCATCGGTCCGCTCCTCGGAACTTATTGTCTCTCAACCGTTCGCCCTGAGCTTGTCGAAGGGCGTCCCCGACTCGCCGAGGGCAGGACGCCCTTCGACAAGCTCAGGGCGAACGGATTTTATTTCACGCGTGCTCCTTTACCCGCGTGCGCCACGCAACTGATCGACCAGCCCCGCCACATCGCCCGGCAGGGCATCGCCGCGCCAGCCGACATGCAGGTCGGGCCGCGACACCAGCAAGGCGTGGCGATAGACCGTCGTGCGCTCGTCCGGGTGGATATCGAGCACCTTGAGCGGCATCCCCGCCCGGGCCGCCGCCTGCTCCAGCGGGGTCACGTCGATCGACGGATCGAAGCGCAGCAAGGTGTAATCCGTCCCGAAGTCGTCGTAAGCGGAATTGCCGTTGCGGCGCCAGAAATGCGGGGTGCGGCACCCCGGCACGGTCGATTGCTCGAACCCGGCCATCGAATAGCCCGGCTGCTGCTCGCCGTCGTAGGCGATAATGGGCGAATCCGGGTAAAAGTACCCGAAGTTCAGCCCGCCGCAGCAATATTGCTGGACGTTGAGCGCATAGACCTGCGCGCCCAGCGCCGCCCGCGCGGCTTCGCCCTCGGCGCCGTCATGCTCGACCGCCTCGGGCACCGCGCGACGATGCGCGATCGCGCTCAGCGCGTGGTTCATCGCGAAATGCGACACCTGCTCGGTGATCGGCAGCCGCTCGGCTTCATAAGCGTCGAGCAGATGCGCCCCGCCCCAGCCGTTGACCGTCGCCGCGAGCAGCCACGTCAGGTTCATCGCGTCGGCGATCCCGGCGTTCATCCCGAAGCCGGCATAAGGCACCCACAGATGCGCGCTGTCGCCGCAGATGAAGATACGGCGATCGCGGAACTTGTCCGCCACCAGCCGGCGGCCGATCCAGTCCTCCTTGCTGATCACCTCATAAGTGAAATCGTCCCCGACGCCGAGGATCGTGCGGATCGACGCATCGCGATCGATCGCGTCGAAATCCTCCTCATGCTCGTAGAGGTAATTGTGGATCAGCCAGGTCTCGCGCCCGTCGATCGCCACGGTATTGCCCGAGCGGCGCGGGTTGAGCGACAGGTTCATCCAGCCGGGGCGCCCCTGCATCATCTCGAGCAGCCTGGGCGCGCGGATATAGGTCGATTGCACGCGCTGGACGACCGCATCGCCCGACAGTTTCGCGCCGATGATCGAGCGCACGCGCGACCGTCCGCCGTCGCAGCCGACCAGATACAATGCGGTCAGCGTCTCGGTCGCCCCGCTCGGCAGATCGCGCACGGTGACGGTCACCCCGGCATCGTCCTGCGTCGCCTCGATCAATTCGGTCCGGTTGCGGATCGTGATCAGCGGATGCGCCGCGGCCTGCGCGAAAATCAACGGTTCGAGATAGATCTGGTTGATCCGGTGCGGCGGCTCCGGGGTCGGCCACCAGGTATCGGGCCCGGCGAAGTCGGTCCAGCGCTCCGCACGCGCGGGGATCGCGATGCGGGTGATTTCATGCCCCTGCGTCACGCTGGCGCGATAGACGCAATCGTTGGGATAATCCGCTGGCAGCCCGGAATCGCGCACCACGTCGGCGAAACCGAGCCGGCGGAACGCCTCCATCGTGCGCGCCGCGACATGATTGCACTTCACGCTCGGCGGCTCGCCCGCCTGCCGCGTCTCGACGATCGTCGAGCGCACCCCGCGTCGCGCGAGATCGAGCGCGACGACCAGCCCGACCGGGCCGGCGCCGCTGATGATGACCTGCGTATCGGTCGCCATCACTGCCACGCCACGAATGCGCACGACGATCCGGTGCCGCCCTCGGTGCGGTAGAGCGTCTGATAGTCGATTTCGGTCATCTTGAGCCCGGCGTGGCGCATCGCCGCGGAGGTCGCGATCCAGCTCTTGCACTCGGAGGTGCCGGCCATCAGCTCGTTCTGCGGAATCGCGGAGAGCGTCGCCTCGTCGTCGCTGGCGAGCGCATTGAGGAATTTGCGATCCCATTCGGGGTCGACCACGAAATGCGTCAGCCCGCCCGTGGTAAGCACCGCGACGCGCGCATCGCTGTCCCACGCCTCGATCGCGCGGGCGACCGCCCCGCCAAAGGCATAGCAGCGCGCGGCGGACGGGCTGTTGTCATAATACCAGCAATTCACGTCGACCGGGACGTTGGGCTTCACCAGATCGCGCAGCACGTTCTTGTAGAGGAAGCCGTAAGCGTGCGGGAGCCCGTACATCAGCGACTTTTCGTTCACCACGGTCGGCTTCTCGTGGCACAAAGTCACGTCGAACCCGCTCTCGCGTACCAGATGCCGCGCGATATGCTGGCCGAACGCGCGATCGCCCGGGAAGGCGACCCGTTCGTCGGGGAGATGGCCGTGGTCGGAAAGTTCGATCCCGATCGGCAGCCGCGCATTCTGCTCAGCCGTGCGCGGCAAATTGGGCAGTTCGTCGGTCGCGATAACCGCGAACGAGGGCACGATCTCCGAGAAGAATTCGTGCTGATCGTTGCCGATCATCACCACCACATCGGGATCGACCGCGCGGAACATGTCGTGGAGCCGGTCCATCGCCGCGAACGACGCTTCGAGCGCGGCTCGCCGCGTTTCGAGCGCGAGCCGATCGCCGATATTCTCGCCCGCGCGCTGCGCCGCCAGCTCGGCATAGGGCAGCTTACGCCCATGGAACCACAAGGGCACGCCGTCCTTGCGATCGCGGTCGCCGCGGAGATCCCAGTCCTCCGCCATCGTATGAAGCTGCGGCGTATGCGCGCAGCCGATCCCGAGCACTATCTTGGCCATAAATCCTCTACACGCAGACCTTTACCACCGTCATGCCAGGCTCGACCCGGCATCCAGAGCCACAAACATCATCGCTCGTTGCCCTGGATGCCGGATCAAGTCCGGCATGACGGCAGAGGTGTTACCGGTGGTGATCAGGAACCGACCGAAATACGGTTGGACAGCCGGCCCAGCCCGTCGATCTCCACATCGGTCAGCTTGCCGTCATAGAGATTGAGGTAGGTGCCGATATTGCCGCGCGGATGCTTCTCGGTGCCCTTGGAGGCGGTGCCGGTGTGGAGGCAGTCGCCCACTTCCATCGTGAACCACTTGCTGGCTTCCGAAATCACCCGCTCGACCGGAAAGAAATAGTTCGCGGTGCTGTCGTCGGCATAGCATTCGCCGTCGATATAGCCGCGGACGCGCAACGCGTTCGGGTCGGGAATCTCGTCCTTGGTGGTGAGCCACGGGCCCATCGCCGCAAAGGTATCCGCGCCCTTCGACTTGCTGTGATAGATGAACAGCAAATAGGTGTCCTCGCCGCCCTCGAACTTCGGGCGCCACGCCAGATGGTGCGGCTTGATCACTTCGGGGCGCTGCTTCAGCGCGATCGAATCCTGCGAGAATTTCACGCCGCTGGCGGTGACGTCGTTGGTCAGCGTGTACCCGAAGACGTAATCGAGGGCGTTTTCCGGGGCGACGTTCTTCGCGGTCTTGCCGAACACGATGACGGGTTCGGGCTCGGGGATCGACTGGCCGTGATCCTTGAGCAGTTCGATCGACTTGTTGTGGCCGGTCAGCGCCGAGCGCCCCTTGGTGAAGAACATCGGCGCGGTCATCGGCTTGACCGCATATTGGTTGAGATTGTTGTTGTTGACCGCGCAGCCGAGAATCTTCGACGGGCGCGGGTTGGGCGCCATCCAATCGGCGTTGGCGAGATCGATCACCGGCAGGCGCCCGGCGACCGCCGCCTCGATCGCGGCGGCGGCGCTGTCGAGCCCCGCATTGCCGGCCTCGATCAGATCCTCCATCCACGCGAAATCGAGCGCGACCGCTTTGTCGTCCGCAACCCGCGCGATCACCGTCGGCTTGCCGTTAATCCTGATCGTACCGAGCTTCATGTCACTCTCCTGCTTTGCTGCGAGCGCCCGTTTGGGGGAGCGGTCAGATGGTGTGTTCGGCGTCGGCGGGGATCATCCCCATCGCCACCTGGAATTCGCGTTTGACGGCTTCGGGCTGCCCCACCTGATGCGGGTAGTGCGGCTGGTTGAAGCGGTAGGCGAGCTTCTTCCCCAGCGCCCAGCTCTCCTCGAGCGTCATCGAGGTGGTGAAGATCTCGCGATGCTTGATCGGCAGTTCGACGCATTTGTTGCGCTCGGCGTCGCGGATCAGCCCCTTGGGGTCGCGCCCCTCGGCCACCGCCTTCATATTCTCGTCGAACGAGCGCCGCAGCATGACGATGCCGAGATCGCTCTGCCCGAGATGCTCCTCGGTGCGATCGGCGATGACACCCTGCCCGGCCCAGGCGACGATATCCTGGTTGAGCACATGGCTGGTGATCCAATTGCCCTCGGCATCCTTCACCGGCCCCTTCCAATAGGGCACGCGCTGCTGAACATAGGGCTCCTGCCCGACCGGCACGCGGTGGAACATCCAGGTAATGCTCAGCGTGTTCTCGTCATCCACCGGGATGCGCCATTCGATATGGTCGCCGAGGAAGAAGGCGTTGGGCCACAGAGCGGTCGAGCCGACCGTCCAATGCTGGCTGTCCTTGTCGGTATCCTCGCGGACGCGGCGATAGATGTGCCCGAACTCGAATTCGTCGAACTTCAGCTCGAGATGCTTCGGCCCGTAGCTGCCGTCGCCGGCCAGCCGCGAGCTCCAGTTGCGGTGCATCCATTCGAAATGCACCGGATCGAGGCTGTTCTCCTGGCATTGGAACCAGTTGCACGGCACATCGGCATAGACGACCTGGCGGAAGCCATTGTCCCAGGTGAAGGGTTCCCAATTGGGCACCAGCGGCGCGGGATCGGGGCCCATATAGGCCCATAGCATCCCCGCCTTTTCCTCGACCCGATACGCCTTGGTGCGGATCTTGTCGCGAAAGCGCGCCTTGGGGTTGGCGATATCCTCGAACGGCTGTTCGAGGCATTTGCCGTCGGTAGCGAAGCACCAGCCGTGATAGCTGCAGCGCAGCCCGTCTTCCTCGATGATGCCGAACAGCATGTCGGCGCGGCGATGCGGGCATTGCCGGTCGATCAGCCCGTAGCTGCCATCGCCGGCGCGGAAAGCGACGAGCGATTCGCCCAGCAATTTCACCGGCTTGATCCCAAGCTCGTCGATCTCTGCGGTCGCCGCGAAAGGATGCCAGTAGCGGCGCAGCAATTCGCCCATCGGCGTTCCCGGGCCGACGCGGGTCAATCGCTCATTCTGTGCCGGACTAGCCATTTTCCTCCTCTCCCAGCGGTCGAAAATCCCTGTCGCCGCGCTATCGCCCGGTATCGACATCCGCAACAACGAGGTCTATTTGTTGCGTATGTCGCAACAACTCGAGTCCGAAACCCGCGATCGCGACCCGCGCCGGCAGGCGCCGACCGCCGGGCTGGGCAAGATCGAGGCGGTGGCCACGGCGACCGCGATCATCGATTTCCTCGCCGAGCGCGGCAGCAAGGTCGGGGTGCAGGATGTCGCGACGATGCTCGGCATCACCAAGTCGCGCGCCTCGCGGCATCTCGCCAATCTCGAACAGCTTGGGCTGGTCGGGCGGCAGGGCAGCCGTGGCTATGAGCTCGGCTGGCGGCTGGTGCGCTGGGGGCATATCGCCGCGGCGCGGCTCGATCTGGTCGCGATGCTCGACGATTATCTCGTCGCCTTGGGGCGCGAGGTCGGGCTGACCGTGTTGCTGTGCACCGATGCCGGCGGCGATGCGGTGGTGGTGCGATCGATCCCCGCGCCGCAGGCGATCCATATCGACGTCAAGCCCGGGCTGGTGCTCAGCCTGCCGCATTCGCCCTCGGCGCGGATCGCGTTCGCCTTCCAGTCGCGCGAGCGGCGCGAGAAACTGCTCGGCCATCTGTGCGAGCGCGAACCCGATTTCCGCATCGCCGATCGCGCCGAATTCATGACGCAGATCGCCGATATCCAGCGGCATTACGTCTGCTGGACGCGCGACAAGTTCAACCTCGGCCACGGCGCGGTGGCCGCGCCGGTGTTCGATCAGGACGAGGAATTGCGCGCGGTGGTGACGGTGATGATCCCCAGTTCCGAACTCGGCGAGCGCGGCCCGCCGCGGCCGCTGATCGAGGCGCTGCTGCGCTGTTGCGCCTTGTGCTCGCAGCGGCTCAATTCGCGGTTCCAGTTTCCGACCGGCTAACGTCATCCCAACAGCTCACGTCACCCCAGCGCAAGCTGGGGTCTTGTGCCGCAGGCGCCACCCCTGCGGCCTGAGATCCCAGCTTGCGCTGGGATGACGGAGTGGTGACGGCACGAAGGCCGCAAGCGCGAGCGCCTGCGGCCTGAGACCCCAGGCTGCGCTGGGGGGACAGATTCCCCGCCGGTTTCCCGGCGGGGCCTTTGTCAGAACTTGTAGCCGAGCTGCACACCCACGGTGCGCGGCTGGGCGACCAGCGTCTGGTACGGGGTCACCGTGTCGGCGATCGAGTTGATGTTCGCCCGCTTGTCGAGCAGGTTGCGGACATAGACCCCGGCATTCCACTTGTCCTGATGCGCCAGCGTGATCGCGGCATTGACCAGGGTGAACGCCTGCGGCGCCATCAGGTTAAACTGCGGGCGATAGTCCATATAGGCATATTTGCCGCGATGCTGGGCATCGACGCGCAGTTCGACCGAATTGTCGCCGCTCAGGTTGACGGTATACGCCGCCGAGCCGTTGAGCGTGAAGGTCGGGGTATTGGCGAATTGCGTCCCCGCCACCGGCGAGCCCGAGATCGCCGGCTGGTCCTTCAGCCACTTGGCCTTGAACACCGTGCCGCTCGCGGTCAGCTCCAGCCCGCGCACCGGGCGCGCGGTCAGGTCGAACTCGACCCCCTGCGACCGCGCGCACAGACCCGAGCAATTGAGGATGCCCGAGAAGGTGCCGTTGAAGAAATCGCCCGAGATCTGGGTGTTGTACCAATTGACCCGATAGAGCGCGATATTGAACTGGAGCGCGCGATTGAACCAGTCGGTCTTCGCGCCGGCCTCGAAGTTCCAGGTGTAATCCGGGCCATAGGACGGCGGCAGTTCGGGGATCACGCGAACGATCGTGCCGCCGGCGCGATAGCCCTGCGACGCCGAGGCGTAGAGCATGATGTCGCGCGTCGGCTTATAATCGGCCTCGAACTTGTAGATCGCCTTGCTTTCGGTGCTGCGCACATCGTCCGGCGCCCCCGCGGTGCCGAGCCGCAGGAACGGCACGATCGAGGTGGCAATGTCGTGCCGCTTGTTCTGGAACACGCGGATACCGCCGAGGATCGAGAATTTGTCGGACAGTTTGAGCGTCGCTTCGCCGAAGCCCGCCCATTGCGTCAGCTTGAAATCGCCGGCGCGCTCATACCAGACGGGGTTGGCAAAGATCGGATTCCCGGTGGTGAGATCGACATCGACGAAGCTGTTGTTAATCTTCGTCGTGCGGTTCTGATAAATGCCGCCGACGATGAAGTTGAGCGGCCCGTCGAAATTGGTCGCGAGGCGCAGTTCGGAATTCCACATCGTCAGCTCCTGCGCGGAGCGGAAGGTGATCGCCTTGGGCAAGGTGATCGGCGGGAATGCGCCGATGCTCTGCAGGAAGCCGAAGAACAGCGGCAGCCCCTGCTGGTCGGTAAAGCTCTCGTTGCGGCGACGCTGATAGGATTGCGTGAAGGTCAGCGTCATATTGTCGAACTGATGTTCGAGCGTCAGCCCGGCGAGGATCGACCGGTCATGATAAGGCTCGCGGCTCTGCGTCCTGGACTGCAGATCGCCCGCGCCCGGCAGCGCCACGCCGCCGATCACCGACGGGCGCGACCAGACATAGCCCTGCCCGTTGGATTTCAGATCCTGGACATAGAGCTGGGTCGTTGCGGTGGTGTTCGGCCCGAGCTGATAGGTGCCGTTCCAGCGGAAGCCCCAGGTGTCGGCGCTGTTGAAATTATCCTTGTGGTAGGACGTGTTGTCGATGAACCCCGGGGTGTGGATGCCATAGCCGACGATGCGGAAGGCGACCGAGTCCCCCAGCGGCACGTTGATCATGCCCTTCACCGCATAACCGGCCTGCCCGTGATTGACGAGCGACCCGTCGAGATCGATGCGGCCCTCGGTCACGTTGAGCTTGGCCGGGTTGGACAGCACGCGCACCACACCGGCGAGCGCCGACGAGCCGTAGAGCGTGCTCTGCGGGCCGCGCAGCACTTCGACGCGCTGGACGTCGTACATCAGGAAATCGGTCTGGCGGCCGCCCGAGCTCGCGGCGCTGTCGCCGGTGCCCGCGGTCGGCATGTTGTCGTAATAGAGGCCGACGGTGGATTCGCCCGCGCCGACGAGGCCGCGGATCATCAGCGTGTTCTGCCCCGGGCCGGCGTTGATCACGTTGAGCCCGGCGATGTTGCGGGTCACCTGCTCGATATCGGTGATCTGGCGCTTGACCAGATCGTCGGACGTGATCACGCCGATGCTGGTCGGCGTATCCTGCAGCTTCTGCTCGCGCTTGTTGGCGGTGACGATCACATCGGGGATGCCGCCATTGTCGGCCGAGGCGACGGCCGCCTGATCGGCTTCGGCAGCGGGCGCCGCCAGCGCCTGCATCGGCACCGCGCCGAGAATCGCCGCCATCACCACCGAGGGCGCGGCCATCGCAACATTCACTTTCATCTTACCCACCTTGTCCCCTCCCAAAACCAACCGGATAGCCGCGCAGGACTCACTCGGCACCGATTTAGATAACATGTTATCCTTGCCCCGTTCCGGCGCAACGCGCTTAGTGGATTTGTTGCGAGGAGTGAAACAATGGCACGGAACCTGAAACGGCCTGGATCCGGTAATTCCCTCTGCTCTCCCCTCCCTCTTGAAGGGAGGGGCCCGGGGGTGGGTGGGTATGAGGCGCGCGTAACGGTATCCCCGCAGGCCAACCCACCCCCGACCGCTCGCTTGTTCAAGGGAGGGGAGAAGAAGACGCCAGGCACGCGCGGAACTGGCGCAGCCCGCCCCACAGCAGCAAGGTCGCGATCGGCCCGACGATCGCCGCGGCGATCGCCAGCGACAGATGCAGCGCGCCTTCGTCACGGAGCACATAATCGCCGATCAGCGCCGGCAGCACCGGCCCCAAGGTCACCGCGAGGATGCCCACCGTCAGCCCGAACACCGCGCTCAACTGCGCGCGCATGTTGTTCGGCGCGATCATCTGGATGGCCGAGGGGATCAGCACCGGGACGAACCCGCCGAGGAACTTGATCGGCCACAGCATCGCCGCCATCGCCCAGGCAACCGGCAACAGCGGCATGATCGTCGCGGCGAGCCCCATTCCCGCGGCGGCATAGATCGCCAGCCGGAGGCACGCATCGCCCTGCCCGCGCGCGATCATCCGGCTCGAAAGCCACCCCGCCGAAAGCATCCCGAGCGGCCCGGCGGTCAGCGAGGCGAGCCCGTTGACGTGCCCGGTCTGCGCGACGTTCCAGTGGAAGGTGCGGATGAACAGCTCGGGATACCAGGCGTCCATATAGCTCATGATCGCCAGCATCGCCGATCCGAGGAACAAGGCGATCGACATCGCCGGCCAGCGCGCGAGAAAGCGCCAGATGCGCGCCAGAGAGAAGCCCGCCGCCGCGCTCTTGGTATCGCCGCGGCGCTGCGGCTCGCGCAGCGTCGCCACCCACAAGGCGACCAGCAGCCCCGGCGGGCCGATCACGAGGAACACCGCATGCCACGAGTGGATCGTGCCGAGCAGCGGCACCGTCACCTGCGGGGTCTGCGCCACCGCCGCCACCACCGATCCGCCGAGGATCAGCGCCAGCCCGGCGCCGATATAGATGCCGACCGAATAGAGGCTCATCGCGCGCGGCAGCCGCTCGCGATCGAAACTGTCGTTGAGCAGGGAATAGGCCGAGGGCGACAGCGCCGCCTCCCCCACCCCGACGCCGATCCGCGCCGCGAACAATTGCGGAAAGGTCCGCGTGAATGCGCACAAGGAGGTGGCGAGGCTCCACAAGGCGACGCCGCCGGCGATGATCCGCGTGCGCGGATAGCGATCGGCGAGCCACGCGATCGGCAGCCCCATTGCGGTGTAGAACAGCCCGAACGCGCCCCCGGTGAGCAAGGCGAATTGCGTATCGGTGAGGTGCAGGTCCGCCTTGATCGGCCCGACCATCAGATTGAGGATCTGCCGGTCGAGGAACGAGAAGGTGTAAGCGACCATCAGGACGGCGGCGGTGTACCAGCCGTAGCGATAGTCAGCCCGCGTTTCGGGCATCGCGGTCACGCCGCGCGGTCCGCCGCGACGATCGCGGTGCCGGCCGAGAGCCGGACGAGCGCGTCGGCATCGCCGAAGCGGGTGCCGATCGGATCGCCCCCCGCCGCGACGCGCTCGACCTGCCGGCGATAGAGCCGGCGCAGCATCCCGATCCCCTTGTCGGAGGTGACGAGATGCTCCTCCGAATGCGCGGTGATCGCGCCCTGCCCGACCTGCGCCTCATAATCGCCGGGGAGTTCGCGATGCTCCTCCTCGGTCAGTTCGTGCCACAGCTTGCCGTTGAAATGCGAGCGGATGCGCGCGAGCGCGCCGCGTTCGGTGACGCGGCCGGCGGAATAGATACGGAAGCTGGTGTCGTCGATCGGCAACACCCAGCCGAGCAGCGAGCATGACCCGACACTCTCCGCGCGCGGATTGGCCACCGCGCGCACCGTCGGCAGCACTGCTTCGGTGATGCGGCGGTGCAATTGCCCCTCGCCCAGATCGCGCGCCTGAATGCTCTGGATGCCGCGCTCGGTCTCCTCGAACACCACCTCGGGCATCAGCGCCATCTGCGCGACGAACTGATTGCCGCTGAAGCTGCCGTGGAGGATCGGCACATGGAACGGGTCCATCACATTTTCGAAATGCTGCAGCCAGTTGCACGGCACGATCGCCGGGCCGCCGCTGCCCAGGCTGGTATCGTCGGCCTCGATGAATTCGCCCGGCGCGAGTTCCTCCAGCACATCGTAACGCGGCAGGAGCGGCATCCGCTCGGGCGGCCCCATATAGGCGAAGATCAGCCCATACAGCTCCTGCACCGGATAACCCGGCTGGCGCACCCGCGCCGCGGTGCGCGCGCCGCCCGCCGGCTCGCACGGCTGTTCGAGGCATTTGCCGTCCACGTCGAACAGCCAGCCGTGATAGCAGCAACGGATCCCGCGATCGTCGACCTTGCCGTAATAGAGCGAGGTGCCGCGATGCGCGCAACGCTCGTGGAGCAGCCCCGCGCGGCCCTCGCCGTCACGGAACAGCACCAGCCGCTCGCCGAGCGCGGTGACGATGCGCGGGGTACGCGTCGCATCGCTGCTGAGCGCCACCGGGTGCCAGTAGCGCCGCAGCAGCTCGCCCATCGGCGTGCCGCGCCCGACCAGCGTCAACGACTGGTCGAAGGTCGGCGCGGGGAGCGTGTAGGCGCTCAGCATTTCCATCTCACTCTCCTGTAGGATGCCGCTTTAGTGGCGGTTCTGGTTTCTCTTCATCGTCATTCCCACGAAGGCGGGAATTCATTCTGGCTGGCGGCGCGGTTCTATTCCTTGACCTGCGAGAATGGATTCCCGCCTTCGCGGGAATGACGAATATCTCTCAGGCCGCGACGCCCAGCCGCTGGATCTTGTGCGCGCCAGTCGCGAGCGCGACATTCTTCGTCTCCATATAGAAATCGAAGCTCCAATCGCCGCCGTCGCGCCCGATGCCGCTCGCCTTCACCCCGCCGAACGGGGTGGGCAAATGGCGGACATTCTCGCTGTTGACCCAGATCATCCCCGCCTCGAGCGCATTTGACACGCGCAGCGAGCGGCCGAGATCGTTGGTCCACAAATAGCCGGCGAGGCCATAATCGACCGCATTGGCCTTGGCGATCGCATCGGCCTCGTCATCGAACGGGATCACCGTCAGCACCGGCCCGAAAATCTCCTCCTGCGCGATGCGCATCGAGATATCGGCATTTGTGTAGAGCGTCGGCGAATAGAAATAGCCGTCACCCGGGAGCCGCTCGCCGCCGACCGCGATCGTCGCGCCGTCGGCGGTGGCGATCTCGGCATAGCTGCACACCTTCGACAGATGCCGCGGGTGGATCAAAGGGCCGACCTCGGTCGCCGAATCGAACGGGTCGCCGACCTTGAGCTGGCGCACCCGCTCGGCGAGCTTCGCGACGAACTGGTCATGGATCGAGCGCTGGACGAGCAGCCGCGACGACGAGGTGCAGCGCTGCCCGTTGAGCGAGTAGATCATGAACACCACCGCATCGAGCGCGCGATCGAGATCGGCGTCGTCGAACACGATCACCGGATTCTTGCCGCCCAGCTCGAAATGGACGCGCTTCAGCGTATCGGCGCCCTGCCGCATGATCGCGCTGCCGGTCTTCGATTCGCCGACGAAGGCGATCGCCTTGATATCGCGATGCTCGGTCAGCCGGCGCCCGGTCGTCTCGCCGAGCCCGTTGATCGAGTTGAACACCCCCGCCGGCAGCCCCGCCTCATGCGCGATCTCGACCAGCAGCCGCGCCGAATAGGGCGACCATTCCGCGGGCTTGTGGACCACGGTGCAGCCCGCGGCGAGCGCCGGAGCGATCTTCCACGTCGAGAGCATGAACGGCGTGTTCCACGGCGTGATCACCGCGACCGGGCCGATCGGCGCGCGCAAGGTGACGTTGAGATGCTCCGCCGTCGGCAGCGACCGGCCGTCCGCCGCCGCCGGCGCGCGATCGGCGAAGAAGCGGAAATTCTCCGCCCCGCGCAGCGCCGCCTTGGACATGAAGCGCCACGCCTGCCCGGCATCGAGGCATTCGACCGCGGCGATCTCCTCGGCGCGCGCCTCGATCAGATCGGCGACGCGGTGGAGGATCTGCTTACGCTTGTCGCCCGGGGTCGCCGCCCAGGCCGGAAAGGCGCGCTTCGCCGCCGCCACCGCCGCGTCGAGCTCCGCCTCGCTGGCGTCGCACGCCTCGCCGAGCTGCGCCCCGGTCGACGGGTCGGTCACCGCGAACGACACACCCTCGCCCGCCACCGCGACACCGTCGACGAAATGGCCGAGCGGCTGCCCGGTAAAGGGGGCAATGGCCCCCAAGGCGATCTTCCGACGATCAGGCTGCATGGTCACTCCGCAATTGATTATCGTGTTAAATATATCGCCCGATCGACCGCGTCAAACCCAAAGCGGCGCTTGACGCTTATCATGTTAAATTTTAGACGGCGGGCATGACGACGCATGAGAGGAAGGCATGATCAGCGGGACCGCTTATGGCGTAGCGCTCAATGATCGCGAGCAATTGGCGGGGCTTGGCGAGGCGCTGAACCACGCGCCTTATGGCAAGCCGCCGGTGGCGCCGATTCTCTATGTGAAGCCGCGCAACTGCTTCGCCGCGGCGGGTTCCGCAGTCGCCCTGCCCGACGATATTGCCGAAGTTGCAGTGGGCGCAACTATCGCAATCGAGCGCACGGCGGCAGGTCCACACCTCGCGCGGCTCGCGATCGACCTGTTCGCGCCGCACGCCAGTTTCTACCGCCCCGCGATCGCCGAACGCTGCCGCGACGGCTTCCTCCCGGTCGGCCCGGCGACGGCTGTGCCCGATGCCCTTTCCACGATCGAGATCGTCACCGCGATCAACGGCGCCGAACGCCACCGCTGGAGCTTCGCCCGGCTGGTCCGCAGCCCCGACACGCTCGCACGCGACATCGCCGACTTCATGACGCTCGCCCCCGGCGACATCTTGTTGTGCGGCATCGCGGGCGACGCGCCGGTCGCGCGCGCCGGGGACAGGATCGAGATCACCGCCACCGGCTTCGCGCCGCTTTCCGTCACTTTGGTCGCGGAGCAGGCGCGATGAAGCATGTCCGACTGATCCACGCCGGGCGCGAGCAATGGGGCGTGGTCACCGCCGACGAACAGGCGATCGCGCTGGCCGACGGCACCTCTGTCGGCTGGGGCGACATCACCCTGCTCCCGCCGGTCACGCCGGGGGCAACGATCTTCGCGCTCGGGCTCAATTATGCCGATCATTCGGTCGAGCTCGGCTTCAAGCCGCCGTCGCAGCCGCTCGTCTTCCTCAAGGGGCATAACGGCTTCGTCGCGCACAACGGTGTCTCACCCAAGCCACGCGACGCCGATCAGATGCATCCCGAATGCGAGCTTGTCGCGGTGATCGGGCGGACCGCGAAGCGCGTGTCGGCGGCGGACGCGCTCGATCATGTCGCGGGCTATACGATCGCGTGCGATTATGCGGTGCGCGAGTTCCTGGAAAATTATTACCGCCCCAATCTGCGCGTGAAGAACCGCGACGCGCTCACCCCGCTCGGCCCGTGGGTGGTCGATGCGGCGGATGTCGGCGATCCGCAGGCGCTGGCGCTCACCACCACCGTCAACGGCGCGACCGTTCAATCGGGATCGACCCGCGATATGGTCTTCCCGGTGGCAGAGCTGATCGCGTGGCTGTCGTCGTTCATGACGCTGTCGCCGGGCGACATGATCCTCACCGGCACCCCGCACGGCGTCCATTTCGTCAGCGAGGACGATGCGGTGATCTGCGAGGTCGAGCGTGTCGGCCGGCTCGCG
Source organism: Sphingomonas lycopersici (assembly GCF_026130605.1). Lineage (GTDB taxonomy): Bacteria > Pseudomonadota > Alphaproteobacteria > Sphingomonadales > Sphingomonadaceae > Sphingomonas > Sphingomonas lycopersici. The sequence continues at coordinate 645,358 of NZ_JANFAU010000002.1, forward strand.
CATCGCGTAGGATTGAAACCATGAGCTTGTATCAGGTCCAGAAATTGCTGTTCGAGCTGAACCGCGATCCCGCGATCCAGCGCGCGTTCGAGGCGGACGGCGGCGCGGTGGCGGATCGCTACGACCTCACCGAGGAAGAGCGCCGCGCCTTGCTCGAGCCCGATATCGGGTTGCTCTACGTGCTCGGGGTCAACGGCCAGATCCTGATGCATTTCGCGGCATTCAAGCAGATCGCCTGGGCCGATTATCTCCAGCGGATGCGCGACGGCGTGCGCATCCACGGCCCGATCCGCGCCGGCGTCTACAAGATGACGACCGGGCTCGATGAAAAGGTAGCCGGCGTATGACCCTCGTTTTCAGCGGCATTTGCAGCCACGGCCCCGGCATCACCGGCCGCGCCGATCTTGCCCCGCCCGAATTGCGCGACCCCTTCTATGCCGCCTATCGCAAGATGGGCGACGCGATCCGCGCGACCGGGGCGGAGGCGCTGATCGTCATCGCCGCCGAGCATTTCGCCAATTTCTTCATGAACAACATGCCCGCCTATGCGATCGGCATGGCGGATCAGTACGAAGGGCCGATCGAGGACCCCGACTGGCTGCGCATCCCGCGCCAGCAGGTACGCGGCGACGCCGATCTGTCGCGCCGGCTGATCGCCGAGGTGCAACAGACGGTCGACGTGGCCTATGCCGAGGAATGGAAGTTCGACCACGGCATCATGGTGCCGCTGCACTTCCTCGATCCGGCGAACGCGCTGACGATCATCCCCGCCAATATCAATTGTCAGGGCCCGCCGCTCACCCCGCTCCACCGCGCCTTCGCCTTCGGCCGCGCGTTGCGCCGCGCCGCCGATGCGGTGCCGCAACGCATCGCTTTGGTCGGCACCGGGGGCATCTCGCACTGGCCGTGCACCCCCGACAGCGGACGGATCAACGAGGCGTGGGACCGCGACTTCCTCGATCGCTGGGCCTCGGCCGACGAGGCGCGGCTGACCGCGTACACCGACGCCGAAACCTATGCCGACGGCGGCCAGGGCGGTTATGAGATCCGCACCTTCATCGCCGCAGCGGCCGCCGCGGGCGGCAAGGGCATTGTCGATTTCTACGCGCCGATCCCGATCTTCAGCACCGGCTGCGTCGTCGGCTGGTCGGAGATCGTGTGATGGCGCACGCCACGGTCGAATGGACCGACAATCTCGACGGCGCATTCGACCGCCACGCTCTGCTGTCGCTGATCGCGGCGGAGATGCGCGAGCGGTCAGGCGGGGTGTTCCCGGTCGGCGGGATTCGCGTCCGCGCAATCCGGCTCACCGACTATGTGATCGCCGATGCCGCCGGCCCCGATGACGCCTTCATCAACATCGACGTGAAGATGGGCGCCGGCCGCGATGCCGCGTTCAAACAGGCGTTCTTCGACCAATTGTTCGCGGCGGTGAAAGCCTTTCTCGGCGATTTGTTCGATCGGCGCCCGCTCGCGCTCTCCCTCTATGTCGAGGAAGCCGAGGGGTGGAAGCACAATACCATCCATCGCCGCCTCGCCGCGCAGAAGTGACGCAAACCATGCCGCTTTCCACCGACCTGATCCAAAGCCTCGCCGACGAGCTGCACATCGCCGAGCGCGACGGCACGCAGATCGCGCAATTCTCGCTGCGCCACCCCGAGATCACGATCGAGGATGCCTATGCCATCCAGCGCGCCTGGACCAGGCGCAAGATCGCCGAGGGGCGCACGCCGATCGGCCACAAGATCGGGCTGACCAGCCGCGCGATGCAGCGCTCGTCGAACATCGACGAGCCCGATTACGGCCTGCTGCTCGACGACATGCTACTCCCCGACGGGCGCGACATTCCGATCGACCGCTTCATCGTCCCGCGGGTCGAGGTCGAGCTGGCGTTCCGCCTCAAGCAGCCGCTCCAGGGGCCGAATTGCACGATGTTCGACGTGCTCGACGCGGTGGATTACATCATCCCCGCGATCGAGATCATCGACGCGCGGATCGAGCAGGTCGATCGCGCCACCGGCACGACGCGCAAGGTGTTCGACACGATCTCCGACAATGCCGCCAATGCCGGGCTGGTGCTCGGCGGGCGGCCGATCCGGCCGGGCGACGTCGATCTGCGCTGGGTTTCGGCGCTGATCTATCGCAACGGCGTGATCGAGGATTCGGGGGTCGCCGCAGCGGTGCTCGGCCACCCGGCGCTCGGCCCGGCGTGGCTCGCCAACAAATTGCATCCCTATGGCGAGACGCTCGAAGCGGGCGAGATCATTCTCGGCGGCAGCTTCACCGCGCCGGTGCCGGCACGCGCGGGCGATACTTTCCACGTCGATTTCGGCCCGCTCGGCGCGATCTCGGTGCGCTTCGCATGAGTGCGTTTCGGGAGTGGATCGATGCCGCCCCCGCGCCGCGGCTCGGACTTTGGCAGGCGCTCGCCTCGCCTTATACCGCCGAGATCTGCGCCACGCTCGGCTTCGACTGGATGCTGTTCGACGGCGAGCACGCGCCGAATACCGCGCGGACTTTGCTCGGCCAGTTGCAGGCGGTGGCGCCCTACCCGGTTCATGCCATCGCGCGGCCGCCGGCGGGCGATGCGGTCAACATCAAGCAATATCTCGATATCGGTTTCGGCACCTTGCTGATCCCGATGGTCGAGAGCGCCGATCAGGCGGCGGCGATCGTCGCTGCCTCGCGCTTCCCGCCGCGCGGCATCCGCGGGGTCGCCAGCTCGACCAGCCGCGCCTCGCGCTTCGGCGCCGAGACGAGCTATCTCGGCACCGCGCACGAGCGTACCGGGATCATCGTCCAGATCGAGAGCGCGGCGGCACTGGCGGCGGTCGACGAGATTGCGGCGGTCGAGGGGGTTGACGGGCTGTTCATCGGCCCGGCCGATCTCGCCGCCTCGCTCGGCCATCTCGGCAACCCGCGGCACGAGACGGTGCAGGCGGCGATCGACCAGGCCTTTGCCGCGATCCACGCCGCGGGCAAACCCGCCGGCATCTTCGCGCTCGACCCGGAGGATGCCGCCGCGCGGGCGGCGCAGGGCTTCGGCTTCATCTCGGTGGGCACCGATATCGGGCTGCTCGCCAATGGCGGCCGGCGCCTGTTGCAGACGTGCCGGGGTTAACCCCTCCGCCGTCATTCCCGCGAAGGCGGGAATCCATTCTGGCTGGCCGCGCGACTCTTTCCGCGACCCGCGCGAATGGATCCCCGCCTTCGCGGGGATGACGAACGGATGTGGCGGGCTCGACGTAGAATAATCGGTTCAAGGAGACAGACATGGCTTTCGCGCTGACGATCGACGGCAAGCCCGCGCCGGCGAGCGAGACCTTCGCGGTGATCGACCCCGCCACCGGCCGCGAATTCGCGCAATGCCCGCTGGCGACGGTCGCGCAGCTCGACCAAGCGGTGGCCGCCGCGCGCGCCGCTTTCCCGGGCTGGGCCGCGCTGCCGATCGAGCAGCGCGCCGCGGCGCTCAATGCGATCGCCGATGCGCTGGCGGCGGAATGCGACGATCTCGCTGCCTTGCTGTCGCAGGAGCAGGGCAAGCCGGTGCGCTCGGCGGCGGGCGAGATTCAGGGCAGCATTCACTGGATCCGCACCACCGCCGGCTTCCGCCCCGAAATCGAGCGGATCGATCAGGCGGACGGCAGCCGCGCCGAAATCCACCGCAAGCCGCTCGGGGTGGTCGGGTCGATCACGCCGTGGAACTTCCCGGTGATGATCGCCATCTGGCACGTCATGCCGGCGCTGCTCGCGGGCAATACCGTGGTGCTCAAGCCCTCGCCGAGCACCCCGCTCGCCACGCTCAGGATGGTCGAGATCGCCAATCGCCACCTCCCCGCCGGGGTGTGGAACGTGGTGACCGGCGATGTCGAGATCGGATCGGGGATCGCCAAACACCCCGGTATCGACAAGGTGGTGTTCACCGGCTCGACCCCCACCGGCCGCGCGATCATGCGTGACGGCGCGGCCAATCTGAAGCGGCTGACGCTCGAACTCGGCGGCAACGATGCCGCGATCGTCCTCCCCGACGCCGATGTCGAGGCGATCGCGCCGCAGATCTTCCAATATGCCTTCGGCAACAGCGGCCAGATCTGCGCCGCGATCAAGCGCGTCTATGTCCACGATACGCTGCACGACGCGCTGGCCGAGCGGCTCGCCGCGCTGGCGGCGGCGGCGAAGGTCGGCCCTGGCAGCGATCCCGAGACGCACTATGGCCCGGTGCAGAACCGCCGCCAGTTCGATTACGTCCGCACGCTCGCCGACGACGCCCGCGCGCAGGGCGGCCGCTTCCTCGCCGGGGGCGAGCCGCTGGCGGGCGACGGCTATTTCTTCCCGCTGTCGATCGTCGTCGACGTGACCGACGGCCACCGCATCGTCGACGAGGAACAGTTCGGCCCGGTGCTGCCGCTGATCCGCTACAGCGATGTCGAGGATGTGCTGGCGCGCGCCAATGCGAGCGAGAACGGGCTCGGCGGATCGGTGTGGTCGGCGGACGTATCGCGCGCGGCGGCGCTGGCGCAGCGGCTCGAATGCGGGACGGCGTGGGTCAACAGCCACTCGAAGATCTCGCCCGACGTGCCGTTCGGCGGCGCCAAGCAATCGGGCATCGGGGTCGAATTCGGGATGCACGGGCTCGACGAATATATGCAGCTGCAGATCGTCCGCCTGCCCGCAGGGGCAGCTTAAGCCGCACCATTCACCGTCATGCCGGACTTGATCCGGCATCCAGAGCCTCAAGCGAGGACCTCTGCCGCCCTGGATGCCGGATCAAGTCCGGCATGACGATAATAGAATTCGGGGGCCGAATGGACCTGACGCTCTTCTATTTCCCCGGCGCCTGCTCGCGCGTCACGATGACCGCGCTGGAGGCGGCCGGCGTCGCTTATCACGACCGGCTGGTGAACATCCGCACCGACGAGCAGAAGTCGGCCGACTACCGCCGCGTCAACCCCAAGGGCAAGGTGCCGGCGCTGGCGGTCGACGGGCGGATCATGACCGAAAATGCCGCGATCCTCGTCTTTCTCGACCGGCTGTTCCCGGCGGCGGGGCTGCTGCCGCACAGCGACGATCCGGTCGCGGAGATCGCGCCGCTCAGCGATCTTCTGTGGTGTTCCTCGACGCTCCACCCGGCGATGCGCCAGATCCGCGCGCCCGACAAATTCACCACCGGCGATCCCGCCGCGGTGAAGGCCGACGGGATGGGCAAATTCGCCGCCGAAGCCACCCGCATCGCCGCGGGGGTGGACGGGCGCTGGTGGTATGGCGAGCGCTGGTCGATCGTCGACATCTATCTGTTCTGGCTGTGCAATGTCGCGGAGAAGGGCGGCTTTCCGCTCCACGATTACCCCGCGATCATCGATCACGCCGCGCGCGTCCGCGCCCTGCCCCCGCTGATCCGCGCGCTCGACCGCGAACGCGCCGGCGCCGACCGCGCGGGGATCGAGGGCATCATCTACTGATCCACCCGTGTCTCGCAATGCGAGACTAGATTATCGTATTGTATCGTAATTCGATCCATCGTATCGGATAACGATACCAAAAACCGAGGACTCATCATGTTTGCCGAATTGCCCGAAGCACCGATCGATCCGATCCTGGGGATGGCGCAGGCCTTCGCCAGCGACCCGAGCCCGAACAAGGTCGATCTCGGCATCGGCATCTACAAGGACGAGCGCGGCGAGGTGATCGTGCTGCCGACCGTCAAGGCCGCCGAGCGCGCCTTGCACGAGGGGCAGATGACCAAGCGCTACCTCTCCTCCGCCGGCAATCCGGAGTATAACGAGCGCACCCGCGGGCTGCTGTTCCGCGAGGGCAGCGACGCGCATTCGCGCGCGCGGACGATCCAGACGGTCGGCGGCACCGGCGCTTTGCGCGTCGCGGCCGATTTCATCCGCAAGTTCGGCACCGGGCGGCGCATCTTCCTCCCCGATCCCACCTGGGCGAACCATCCCGCGATCTTCGGCGTCACCGGGTTCGAGATCGTCAATTATCCCTATTACGACATCGCCACCGGCACCTTGCGGCTCGATGCGATGATGAGCGCGCTCGCCGATCTCAAGCCCGGCGATACCGTGCTGCTCCACGGCTGCTGCCACAATCCGGCGGGGGCCGACCCCACCGCCGCGCAATGGGCCGAGATCGGCGATCTCGTCGCGCGTTCGGGCGCGACCGCGCTGGTCGACCTTGCCTATCTCGGGTTCGCCGAGGGGCTGGAGGAGGATCGCCAGGGCCTCGCGATCCTCGCCGAGCGCCTCCCCGAGATGATCGTCGCCAGTTCTTACTCGAAGAACTTCGCACTCTATCGCGAGCGGACCGGCGCGCTCACGCTCGTCGGCGCCAATGCCTCGGCGGCGGAGCGCGCGATGGGCAATCTGCTCCCGGTAGTGCGCACCAATTATTCGATGCCGCCCGATCACGGCGCAGCGATCGTCGCGCATATCCTCGGCGACGCGACGCTCCGCGCGCAATGGGAGGAAGAACTGGCCGAGATGCGCAATCGCATCCGCGACATGCGCCACGAACTCGTCCGCCTGCTCGCAGGGAACAACCGCCGCGATTATTCCTTCCTCGCCGGGCAGCACGGCATGTTCGCGATGCTCGGCATCTCGCCCGATGCAGTGAAGCGGCTGCGCGAGGACTGGCACGTCCATATCACTGGATCGAGCCGCGCGAACATCGCCGGGCTGACCCCGGAGAATGTGGCGCATGTCGCCGAGGCGATCGCGGCGGTGAGCTGAGTCCCATCGTGCGCCTGATCGAGACCATGCTGCTCCACCCCGGCGCAGGCCGGGGTCCAGCATCGGGCCGGTCGTGACTGGACCCCGGCCTGCGCCGGGGTGGGGGCTGTATCGAACCGGCCCGCTGCTTGCTTCTCCCCGGGCGGGGCTTCATGCTTCACGGGGTCGATAACGAAAGAAAAGATCGGGAACGGATGACGGAAACTGCGGAAGGACAGCCGGCTTCGGTCAAGAGCGTCGAGGTGACGGTCCGTATCCTCGACAGCCTCACCGATTCCTTCGGCCCGGTCCGCGTCACCGATCTGGCGCGCGATCTGGGGATGACCAAGGCGCGCGTCTCGCGCCATTTGCAGACGCTGACCCGGCTCGGGCTGGTCGATCGCGCGCCCCACGGCGGCGGCTATGTCTTCGGGCGCAAGCTGCTCAAATTCGGGCGCGCAGCGATCTATCGCAGCAATATCGTCGAGCTCGCGCGCCCCTTCCTGCGCGTGCTGCGCGACCGCACCGGGCATACCGCGGTGCAGACCTTGCCGACGCGCACCGGGGCGATGGTGGTGACCGCGGTGCCCAATGAATTCGAGCCGGGGGTGGTGATCCAGCCCGGCACATTGCTCGAACTGCCCAAATCGCCGGCCGCCCGTCTCACCGCTTATTTCGAGCGCCAGCCGGTCGATAGCGTCAAACTATGCGCCAATCTCGCGCGGCACGGGGTCGATTTCGAGGCCGATGCGCGCGGCAACGGACTCGGCGGGATCGCCGCCCCGGTATTCGACAGCGACGGCGGCATCGCCGCGACGGTCGGGCTGGTGCTGTCCTCGGCGCTGGTCGATCCGGCGCCGAGCGACGAACTGATCCGCCACGTCCGCGAAGCCGCGGCGCAGATCCAGGCCGAATATGCCGAAGACGCCACCTCCCCGCTGATGCCGGCCCGCGAAAAATGACCGATACCCAGATCCGCTACGTCCGCCCGCCGCTCGCCCGCGCCGATCTGCTGCGCGAGGCAGCATATATCGACGGCGCGTGGGTGACCGCCGATACGACGCTCGAGGTGACCAACCCCGCGACCGGGGTGGCGATCGGCACGGTGCCGATGATGGGCGCCGCCGAGGCGGAACGCGCGGTGGCGGCGGCATCGGCGGCCTTCCCGGCGTGGAAGGCCAAGTCCGCCAAGGAGCGCGCGACGATCCTCAAGCGCTGGTATGCGCTGATGGAACAGCATGGCGACGATCTCGCCACCTTGATGACCGCCGAACAGGGCAAGCCGCTGGCCGAGGCGCGCGGCGAAGTCTCCTATGCCGCGGCATTCCTCGAATGGTTCGCGGAGGAAGCGCGGCGGATCAACGGGCTGACCATTCCGGGCCACGCCGCCGACAAGCGGCTGGTGGTGGTGCAGGAGCCGGTCGGGGTGGTCGCGGCGATCACACCGTGGAACTTCCCCGCCGCGATGATCACCCGCAAGGTCGGCCCGGCGCTCGCCGCAGGGTGCACCGTCGTGCTCAAGCCCGCCGAGCTCACCCCCTATTCGGCGCTCGCGCTGGCGGTGCTGGCCGAGGAAGCCGGGGTGCCCAAAGGGGTGCTCAACATCATCACCGGCGATGCGCCGGCGATCGGCGAGGTGCTCACCACCGACCCGCGCGTCGCCAAATTCACCTTCACCGGCTCGACCCCGGTGGGCAAATTGCTCGCCGCCAAATGCGCCGGGACGGTCAAGCGCGTCAGCCTCGAACTCGGCGGGAATGCCCCGTTCATCGTGTTCGACGATGCCGATCTCGACAAGGCGGTGGCGGGCGTGATCGCCTCGAAGTTCCGCAACACCGGGCAGACCTGCGTCTGCGCCAATCGCATCTATGTCCAGGACGGCATCTACGACGCTTTCGCCGAGCGGCTGGCGGCGGCGGTGAAGAAACTGGTGGTCGGCGACGGGCTTGCCGGCGAGACCCAGCAAGGCCCGCTGATCGACGGCCGCGCGCGCGACAAGGTGATCGCGCATGTCGAGGATGCGGTCGCGCGCGGCGCGCATCTGGTGACCGGCGGGCATTCGCTTCCCGGCGCGGGGAGCTTTTTCGAGCCGACCGTGCTCACCGCGGTGCCGACCGACGCCTTGCTGTGCCGCGAGGAGACCTTCGGCCCGGTCGCCGGGCTGGTGCGCTTCACCACCGAGGCGGAGGTGATCGCGCTCGCCAATGATACCTCCGCGGGGCTCGCCGCCTATCTGTTCACCCGCGATCTTTCGCGGACGTGGCGGGTCGGCGAAGCGCTGCAATATGGCATGGTGGGGATCAATACCGGGCTGATCTCGACCGAGGTCGCGCCGTTCGGCGGGGTCAAGCAATCGGGGATCGGCCGCGAGGGATCGGTCTACGGCATCCGCGATTATGTCGACACCAAGACGCTCTGCTTCGAGATCGAGGCGGGGTGAGCTAACCAGCCTGTCATTCACCGTCATGCCGGACTTGATCCGGCATCCAGAGCCGCAGACGACAGCATTCGTGGCTCTGGATGCCGGGTCGAGCCCGGCATGACGATTGAAATGGGTCGCGAAGACTGGATCGCAGAATCAAGCTTAATCAGCGACGTACCGGATCGTTTACCGTGTCGCGCAACCGATCGTTCAGCACCGCTGCCTAGATCGCCTCCAACCCCGGCACTCGCACGGGTGTGAGAGGGCAAATAATAATCGATGGAAGCGGCGACCATCTTCACTGCCGTTTCGCTGATGATGTTCGCCAATGGCCTCGTGCTCGTCCTGGTCTCGCGCGATCTCCCGGCCGAATTGCGCCCGGCGGCGAACTGGTGGCAAATCGGCACGATGCTGATCGCGATCGGCTGCGCGGTCTTCGCCTTCGGCGCGCCCTTGCCGCGGCCGGTGATGCTGTTCGGCGCGAATGCCACGATGGTGCTCGGGCTGACCGCCTATCAGGCCGCGATCCAATCCTTTTGCGGCAAACGCGCGCGTCCGGTGCAGCTGTTGCCCGCCGCGATCGCGATCTCCTGCGGCTTATGGTTCTCGCTGGTGACGCCCGATTTCCGGATGCGCGTGCTGGCGGTCTCGGCGGTGTGGGACTGGCTGATGCTCGCCAGCATCGTCGAGCTGCGCCGCGGATCGCGCGACACCGCATCGGTCAGCAGCAGGATCCTGATCGGCATTTTCGCGCTGGTGCTGGTCTATACATTGGTCCGGCTGGCCGCCTATCTCAGCATGGGGCTCGGCCCCGATTTCGCGCTCGAAACCGGCTCGGCCTGGCCCAATCTCGTCTCGCCGATCATCATGACCTTGCTGCCGGTCGTCGGCACCACCGCCTTCCTGCTGATGTGCTCGGACCGATTGCGCCGCCAGCTCGAAACCGCCGCCGCGACCGATTATCTCACCGGGCTGCCCAACCGCCGCGCCTTCTCCGAACAGGCCGCGACCTCGTTCGACGCGGCGCGGCGGCGCGCGGACGATCTGGCCGTCGCGGTGCTCGACATCGATCATTTCAAATGGGTCAACGACACCCACGGCCACGATGTCGGCGATCAGGCGCTGGCGCATGTCGCGCATTGCCTGGCCGAGGAGGCGCGCGACACCGGGATGATCGCGCGCACCGGCGGCGAGGAATTCACCGTGCTGCTCGCCGGGCTCGGGCCCGCCGAAGCGATCGCGGCGGTCGAGCGGATGCTCCGCGCGGTCGAGCGCGCGTCGTTCGACCACGGCCTCGCGCCGGTGCCGCTGACGCTCTCCGCCGGCATCGCCGCGCGCGCCGGCGACCAGACGTTCGACGAAATGCTGCGCCGCGCCGACAATGCGCTGTATCGCGCCAAGCACGCGGGGCGAAACCGCCTCGCGGTGTCGCCACTGCCCGATCCGGTATCGGCGCCCGTGATCGCGCCGCGCAGGGAGCAGCGGCGGCGGGTCGGCGCGGTCGGTTAGGCCGGCTTCTCCCCTCCCTTGAACAAGGGAGAGGCCGGGGGTGGGTTGGCCGGCGAAGAAGCGGGCCGGTGCCCCCATACCCACCCACCCCCAGCCCCTCCCTTCACGAGGGACGGGAGCAAGGAGGAGGTGGGTGGTTTAGACCAGCCGGCTCTGCCGCACCGCCGCTTCGATGAAGCTGGTGAACAAGGGGTGCGGATCGAACGGCTTGGATTTCAGCTCGGGGTGGAACTGGACCCCGACGAACCACGGATGATCGGGCCGCTCGACGATCTCGGGCAGCGTCCCGTCGGGCGACATGCCCGAAAAGACCAGCCCGCCCTTTTCGAGCACGTCGCGATAGGCGGTGTTGACTTCCCAGCGGTGGCGGTGCCGCTCGCTGATCGTCGTATCGCCATAGATGGCCGCGACGCGGCTGTTGCCGCCTAGCGTCGCCTCATAGGCGCCGAGCCGCATCGTCCCGCCGAGATCGCCCGACGCCTCGCGCTTCTCGAGCCCGTCGCGCCCCATCCATTCGGTGATCAGCCCGACGACCGGCTCATCGGTCGGGCCGAATTCGGTCGACGAGGCATTGGCGATCCCGCCCAGATCGCGCGCGCCCTCGATGCACGCCATCTGCATCCCGAAGCAGATCCCGAAATAGGGGATCTCGCGCTCGCGGGCGAAGCGCACGCTGGCGATCTTGCCCTCCGCGCCGCGCTCGCCGAACGCGCCGGGGACGAGGATCGCGTGGCACGGCTCGAGATGCGCGGCGATCTCGGCATCGTCGCCCTCGAACAATTCGGCGTCGATCCAGCGGATGTTGACCTTCACCCGATTCGCGATCCCGCCGTGGACCAGCGCCTCGTTGAGCGACTTGTATGCGTCCTGCAGCCCGACATATTTGCCGACCACGCCGACGGTCACCTCGCCCTCGGGGTTGGTCAGGCGATCCACGATCTCCGACCAGCGCGAGAGATCGGGCGCCGAGGACGGGACGATGCCAAAGGCGCGCAGCACCTCCGAATCGAGCCCCTCGGCATGATATTGCAGCGGCACCGCATAGATGCTCTTGGCGTCGAGCGCCGGGATCACCGCGCTTTCGGGGACGTTGCAGAACAAGGCGATCTTGGCGCGCTCGCTCGCCGGCAGCGGATGTTCGCAGCGACACACCAGCACGTCGGGCTGGACGCCCAAGGCGGCGAGTTCGCGCACCGAATGCTGGGTCGGCTTGGTCTTCAATTCGCCCGCTGCGGCGATGAACGGGACGAGCGTGACGTGGATCGAGATCGCATTGCCACGCCCGACCTCGTTCTTGAGCTGGCGGATCGCCTCGATGAACGGCAGCGATTCGATGTCGCCCACCGTGCCGCCGATCTCGCACAGCACGAAATCGAGATCGTCGGTCTCGTCCTTGGCGAAGGCCTTGATCGCATCGGTGACGTGCGGGATCACCTGCACCGTAGCGCCGAGATAGTCGCCGCGCCGCTCGCGCTGGATGATCTGCTGATAGATCCGGCCCGAGGTGACATTATCGCTCTGCCGCGCCGCGACCCCGGTGAACCGCTCATAATGGCCGAGATCGAGGTCGGTTTCCGCCCCGTCGTCGGTCACATAGACTTCGCCGTGCTGATAGGGACTCATCGTCCCCGGATCGACGTTGAGATAGGGATCGAACTTACGGATGCGGACACGATAGCCGCGCGCCTGCAAGAGCGCCGCGAGCGATGCCGCCATGAGACCCTTGCCGAGCGAGGAAACCACGCCGCCGGTGATGAAAATGAACCGCGCCATGGGAGATAACGCCTAGCCTCGAAACAATGAACAGGACAAGCGCCTGCGTGCGCGCAGGCGCGATAAAATCCGGCGAACCGTTAAAAATCAGCGCGCGAGCGGCACGCCGCTATTGTCGGCCGGCGCGGGCTGCCCCTGCGGCTGCGCCGCGGCGGGCGGCGCGCTCGGCGCGGGCGCCTGCTGCTGCGCCGGCGCCGAGCGCTGGAGCGAGGTATCGACCGAGGTGGTGCTGCGCGTCGCCGCCAGTACCGCCAGCGCGATCGACATCAGCACGAAGATCGTCGCCAGGATCGCCGTCGTCCGCGTCAGGAAGTCCGCCGCGCCACGCGCGGACATCAGCCCCGCCGGGCTGCCGCTGGACGTCAGCCCGCCCCCCTCCGACCGTTGCATCAGAATCACCGTCACCAGCGCGGCGGCGATGATGGCATGGACGACAAGGAGAAAGGTGAACATCGAGCTTCCAAAATTGCCTGCGTGGGCGGACCGGCGGCACATAGGGAGCAATCGCGATCAGGGCAATGCCGGGATCGCGCAGGTGCCTCCCCCTCGCCCTTTTAGCTCCCCTCCCGGGTGAAGGGAGGGGCTGGGGGTGGGTGGGTGTGAGGCGGGCGATGCGGCGCAACCCACCCCCGACCCTCCCTTGTTCAAGGGAGGGGAGAAGGCAGGCCAGGCGCATCCCCGCCCTCGCCCGTCACCGAAATCGTGACACCTCTGAAACCAGCCGCGCCCAGCCGCGTTGAGGCGCTATGAACCTGCCGGTCCCGGCCCCCTAAAGATCGGAATGTCGCTGTGCCGAGTTTTTCACAGCCGGAACTGAGTTCGTGGATGAACACGCTGGTCGGCTATGTGCGGTCCGGCGAGCCCGATCTCACGAACCGCCAAATGGCTCTATTGCTTGTGGTTTATCTGAGCCCAGGCCCGCATACCGTGCGTGGGCTGGCCCGGATCCTCAATGTCTCGAAACCGGTTGTCACGCGCGCCTTGAATAGACTGGGCGCGCTCGGCTATCTGCGCCGCCAGCGTGACGATAGCGACAAGCGCAATATATTTGTCGCGCAGACATCCGAAGGGGCAATTTTTCTTGAGGAGTTCGGCCATCTCATCGGCGACGGGGAACGATCGCCCGTCCGCAACGGCGGCACCGCGGAGCTTCGCACTGACGGGCCGCTCGCGCCCGCTCGATCCGCGCACCAACGCGGTACGTCCGGACATCGCTGATGTCCGGCTGGCCGAATATGTCTTCGCGCCGCATTACGCTGCCGCGGTGGAACGCCGCATAGCCGCGGAGACGGTGCTGCGCGCCGCGCGGCCGGTCGATTCCGAAGCCCTCGCGACGCTCGGCGCGGGCGAGCCGTTCGAATTGCTCGACGTGACCGGCGGCGACGCCTGGGGCATCGCCACCGCGCACGGGCTGGTCGGCTATCTCGACGCCGCGCTGCTGGAAAACCCGGCATGAGCAAGAGCGTGTTCATCGACGGCGCGGTCGGCACCACCGGGCTCGAAATCCGCGAGCGGCTCGAAGGGCGCGACGGGCTGTCGCTGATCCTGCTCGACGAGGCGCGCCGCAAGGATCGCGAGGCACGCCGCGAGGCGCTCAACAGCGCCGATTTCGTCATCCTGTGCCTTCCCGACGACGCCGCGCGCGAGGCGGTGGCGCTGATCGACAATCCGCATACCCGCGTGATCGACGCGTCCAGCGCGCATCGCGTCGCCGAGGGCTGGACCTACGGCTTTCCCGAACTCGGCTTCGACGTCGTCAACGCGCGCTTCGTGTCGAATCCCGGCTGCTACCCGACCGGCTTTCTCGCTCTGGTCGCGCCGTTGGTGCGCGCCGGGCTGATCCCGGCGGACTGGCCGCTCACCGTCAACGCCGTCTCGGGCTATTCGGGCGGCGGCAAGGCGTTGATCGAACGGTTCGAGAACGACGAGACGCTGGCGTATCGCGATTACGGCTTCGGCCTCGCGCACAAGCATCTCCCCGAGATGCAGCGCCACGCCGGGCTCGCTTATGCCCCGGTCTTCGCGCCGATGGTGATCCGCGCGCATCGCGGGATGGTGGTCGAGGTGCCGCTGCCGCTCGCCGCCCTGCCGACCCGGCCGGGGCGCGACGCGATCCTCGCCACGCTGACCGCCGCCTTCGCCGGCAGCCCGATCGTCACGGTGCATCACGGCCAGCCCGACGAACTGCTCGTGCGCGAATCCGCCGCGGGCAACGACCGGCTCGACCTTTACGTCTTCGCCGGCGCGGACGGTGCGCAGGCGCGGCTCGTCGCGACGCTCGACAATCTCGGCAAGGGCGCATCGGGCGCGGCGGTCCAGAGCCTCAATCTGATGGCCGGGCTCGATCCGCTCGCCGGCCTCAATCTGTAGGGAGATACAATGCAGCGTAACCCCGTCGCCAAGCTGCTGTTGTTCGGCGCGACCGGCGATCTCGCGCAGCGCATGCTGCTGCCCTCGCTCTACAATCTGCATGCCGACGGGCTGCTTGCGCCGGGGCTGACGATCACCGGCTCGGCGCGCTCCGACCTCGACGACGCGGGGTATCGCAAATTCGCCAGGGAAGCACTCGATCATTACCTTCCCGATGATCGCAAGCAGGCCAAGACGATCGCGAGCTTCCTCGATCGGCTGAGCTACCAGCCCGCCGACCTGTCGGACGAAAAGACCTACCAGCCGCTCGCCGACAAGGTGGGCGACGTTTCGGGCGGCCTCGCGATCTTCCTCTCGACCGCGCCGTCGCTGTTCGAGCCGGCGGTGAAGGGGCTCGCCGCGGTCGGGCTGGCCGGCGATACCGTGCGGATCGGGCTGGAAAAGCCGCTCGGCTACGATCTCGCGTCGAGCCGCGAGATCAACGACACGGTGGCGCGGGTCTTCCCCGAGGACCGGATCTTCCGCATCGATCACTATCTCGGCAAGGAGACGGTGCAGAACATCCTCGCGCTGCGCTTCGGCAATTCCTTCTTTGAGCCGGTGTGGAACGCGCGCGGGATCGACAATGTCCAGATCACCGTCGCCGAGACGGTCGGGCTGGAGGATCGCGCGAGCTATTATGACGGCGCCGGCGCGCTGCGCGACATGGTGGCGAATCATATGCTCCAGCTCGTCGCGCTGATCGCGATGGAGCCGCCCGCCCGCTTCGACACCAGTGCGATCCGCGACGAAAAGGCCAAGGTTTTCCGGTCTTTGCGCCAGATGAAGCCCGAGGAAGTGCCGCACAATACGGTAATCGGCCAATATCTCGGCGGCGCGGTGAACGGCGCGATCGTTAAGGGCTATGACGAGGAACTCGGCCGGGATTCGAACACCGAGACGTTCGTCGCGGTCAAGGCGCATGTCGACAATTGGCGCTGGCAGGGCGTGCCCTTCTATCTGCGCACCGGCAAGCGCATGACCGCGCGCCGCTCGGAAATCGCGATCCAGTTCAAGCCGGTGCCGCATTCGATGTTCGCCGGGCGCGGCGGGCTGCTCCAGCCCAACATGCTGATCATCCGCCTCCAGCCGGAGGAATATATCCAGCTGCTGGTGATGGCGAAGGAGCCGGGGCTCGATCGCGACGGCATCCGGCTGCGCGAAGTGCCGCTCAACCTCAGCCTCGATGCCGAATTCGCCGGCACGCGGCGGCGGATCGCTTACGAACGGCTGCTGCTCGATCTGATCGAGGGCGACCAGACATTGTTCGTCCGCCGCGACGAGGTGGAGGCGCAATGGACGTGGATCGACGCGATCCGCGCCGGCTGGACCGCCAACGACATGAAGCCGAAGCATTATCCGGCCGGCACCTGGGGGCCTTCCGCCGCGATCGCGCTGACCGAGCGCGACGGGGTGACCTGGCAGGACGATTGATCGACCGCCTGCACTCCCACCGTCACCCCGGCCTTGTGCCGGGGTCCACCGGGAGGCAAAGGCTGGACAAGAGGTTCTTGCCGTGAGGCTGGAGGCACAGTGGACCCCGGCACAAGCCTGTCCTCAGCGCCTGCCTTGCAGGCAGTCGAAGGGGCCGGGGTGACGAGAGTTCCAATCTCGACTCCCGCCATTGCGGACGCACGATAAGGATTTGAAATGAGCGACGAAATCGAATGGTGGGAATATGACGACGCGGCCGAGATGGCGGACGCGGTCGCCGGCGATATCGGTTTCATCATCGAAAGCGCGATCGACGCGCGCGGCGCGGCGGTGATCGCGCTTGCCGGGGGCAAGACCCCGGTGCCGGTCTACGAAAAGCTCGCCGCGACCAAGCTCGACTGGAAGCGCGTGACGATCATCCCGACCGACGAGCGGATCGTCCCGCTGGGCGACGCGCTGTCGAACGTGACGATGATCGGCAAGACCTTCCTTCCCAAGGGCGCGCGGGTGATCCCGATCGTCCCCAAGGCGACTGACGATTACAAGGCCGCGGGCCGCTCGGCCGATGCGCTGATGCAGGATCTGCACTGGCCGCTCGATCTGTGCCTGCTCGGAGTGGGCGGCGACGGGCATACCGCGTCGATCTTCCCCGGCCCCGATTATGACGAGGCGTTGAACGGCCCGCGCGAGCGGCGCGCGCTGGGGGTGATGCCCGATCCGCTGCCGCCCGAGGCGCCGGTGGCGCGCGTCACCTTGTCGCGTGAAGGCATCGTCACCGCGCGCGCGCTGATGATCGCAGTGACCGGCGCGGCGAAGAAGAAGGTGATCGAACAGGCGATCGCCAAGGGCGCCGGCTCGCCCTGGCCGATCGGCCGCGTGCTCGCCGACGCCGAACTGCCGGTGGATATCCACTGGGCGCCGTGAGACTCCCGCACCGCCGCCCTCCCCGTCATTCCCGCGAAGGCGGGAATCCATTAACGCAGGTTCAGGATGGAGCCGGAACATCAGCGTGAATAGATTCCCGCCTTCGCGGGAATGACGGACAAGGAAGAGTTCACCCCGCTCGGGGCAAAACGGAAACGCAAGCATGAACCCCGTCGTCGCCGCCGTCACCGATCGCATCATCGAGCGCAGCCGCGAGAGCCGCGCGCGTTATCTGTCGCTGCTCGATCGCGCGCGCGACGGGTGGATCGGCCGTCCGTCGCTGGGCTGCGCCAACCTCGCCCACGCTTATGCCGGGACGCCCGAGGATCGCGCGGCGATGAAGGCCGATGCGGGGATGAACATCGGCATCGTCACTGCGTACAACGACATGCTCTCCGCGCATGCGGTCTATTATCGCTATCCCGAGTTGATCAAGCTGTGGGCGCGCGAGGCGGGCGCGACCGCGCAGGTCGCCGGCGGGGTGCCGGCTATGTGCGACGGCGTGACGCAGGGCTATGCCGGGATGGAATTGTCGCTGTTCAGCCGCGACACGATCGCGCTGGCGACCGCGGTCGCGCTGAGCCACGGCACCTTCGAGGGCGCGCTGCTGCTCGGCATCTGCGACAAGATCGTCCCTGGCCTGTTGATGGGCGCGCTGCGTTTCGGGCATTTGCCGATGCTGCTCGTCCCCGGCGGCCCGATGCCCTCGGGGCTGCCCAACAAGGCCAAGGCCGCGGTGCGTGAACGTTTCGCCACTGGCGAGGCGACCCGCGAGGAATTGCTCGACAGCGAGATCGCCGCCTATCACGGCCACGGCACCTGCACCTTCTACGGCACCGCCAACACCAACCAGATGATGATGGAGGTAATGGGGCTGCACATCCCCGGCGCCGCCTTCGTCAACCCCGGCACCAAATTGCGGCAGGAACTGACCCGCGCCGCGGTCCACCGTGTCGCCGGGCTCGGCTGGCGCGGGGAGGATTACCGCCCGATCGGCCAGTGCGTCGACGAGCGTGCGATCGTCAATGCCGCGGTCGGATTGCTCGCCACCGGCGGGTCGACCAACCATCTGCTCCACGTCCCGGCGATCGCGCGCGCGGCAGGGATCGTGATCGACTGGGAGGATTTCGACCGGCTCTCGGGGGCGGTGCCGCTGATCGCACGCGTCTATCCCAATGGCGCGGCGGACGTGAACGCGTTCGAGGAAGCCGGCGGGATGCCGTTCGTGATCCGCGAGCTGATCGCGGGCGGCTATCTTCACGGCGATATCCTTACCGCGGGCGCGGAGACGCTGACGGGATTGAAGCCGGCGCTCGAGAACGATGCTTTGACCTGGCGTGATCCGGGCGCCAGCGGGGACGAGGCGATCCTCCGCCCCGTCTCCGCCGCCTTCTCGCCCGACGGCGGGATGCGCATCCTTACCGGCAATATCGGCCGCGCGTGCATCAAGGTCTCGGCGGTCGAGCCGGATCGCTGGATCATCGAGGCGCCCGCGCGGGTGTTCAACGACCAGTCCGAGGTGCTCGACGCGTTCAAGCGCGGCGAGCTGGAGCGCGATGTCGTGGTGGTGGTGCGCTATCAGGGGCCGCGCGCCAACGGCATGCCCGAGCTTCATAAGCTCACCCCGCCGCTCGGCGTGCTGCAGAATCGCGGTTTCCGCGTCGCCCTCGTCACCGATGGCCGCATGTCGGGGGCGAGCGGCAAGGTGCCGTGCGCGATCCACGTCTCGCCCGAGGCGCTGGGCGGCGGCGCGATCGGGCTGATCCGCGACGGCGATATCGTGCGGCTCGACGCAGTGGCAGGGACGCTCGAGGCCCTGGTCGACGGTGCCGAGTGGCTGGCGCGGACCCCCGCCCCTGCCCCGGCCGCGGCGGACGGGTTCGGGCGCGAACTGTTCGGGCTGTTCCGCGGGGCGGCGGACGAAGCCGAAAAGGGCGCCAGCGCGATTCTCGCCAGCGCCGGACTGTAATCGGGGGAAGCGGGATGGAAGTTGTCGCGGTCGATATCGGCGGGACGCACGCCCGCTTCGCGATCGCCGAGGTCGAGCATGGCCGCGTGGTCCGGCTGGGCGCGCCGGTGACGCTCAAGACCGCCGAACATGCCTCGCTGCAAACCGCCTGGCAGGCGTTCGCCGCCGGGCTCGGCCGCGCCGTCCCCCGGGCCGCGGCGATCTCGGTCGCATCGCCGATCACCGGCGATCTGATCCGGCTGACCAACAATCCCTGGGTGATCCGCCCGTCGCTCATCCCCGAGCGGCTCGGCGCGGAAACCTATACGATCATCAACGATTTCGGGGCGGTCGGGCATGCCGTGGCACAAATGCCCGCCGACCAGTTCGAGCATCTCTGCGGCCCCGATGTGCCGCTGCCGGCGGAGGGCGTCACCACCGTCTGCGGCCCCGGCACCGGGCTGGGGGTGGCGCAGGTGCTGCGTACCGCGGCGCGCTATCATGTCCTCGCCACCGAGGGCGGGCATGTCGATTACGCCCCGCTCGACGCGATCGAGGATGCGCTGGTGCAGCGGCTGCGCAAGGCCTTCACCCGCGTCTCGACCGAGCGCGTCTGCGCCGGGCCGGGGATCGTCGCGATCTACGAAACGCTCGCCGAGCTCGAGGGCCGCGCGGTGTCGATGCGTGACGATCGGACGATCTGGCAGGAGGCGCTCGAGGGCACCGATCCGCTCGCGCTCGCCGCGCTCGATCGCTTCTGCCTCGCGCTCGGCGCGGTGGCGGGCGATCTCGCGCTGGCCCAGGGCGGCAAGGGTGTGGTGATCGCGGGCGGGCTCGGGCTCAGGATCAAGGACAAATTGCTCCGCTCGGGCTTCGCGCACCGCTTCGTCGCCAAGGGCCGGTTCCAGTCAATGATGGCGGAGATCCCGGTCAAGCTGATCACCCATCCCCAGCCCGGCCTGTTCGGCGCCGCGGCCGCCTTTGCCCAGGAGCATGAATGATGACCGATAACGTCCCCGCGATCGAAGGTCTGATGCGCACCAGCGCGGTCATCCCCGTGCTCGTCATCGACGATGCGGCGACCGCGCGACCGCTCGCCGAGGCGCTCGTCGCCGGCGGGCTCCGGGTGCTGGAGGTGACGTTGCGCACCCCCGCCGCGCTCGATGCGATCCGCGAGATGAAGCAGGTGCCCGGCGCGATCGTCGGCGCCGGCACGGTCGTTTCAACCGAGCAGTTCGAGGCGGTGATGGAAGCGGGCGCCGAATTCATCGTCTCGCCCGGCCTCACCGAGCGGCTCGCGCGCCCGATCATCGACAGCGACGTGCCTTTCCTGCCCGGCGTCGCAACCGCGGGGGATATCATGCGCGGGCTCGATCTGGGGCTTACGCATTTCAAATTCTTCCCGGCGGAGACGAGCGGCGGGCTCAAGGCGCTGAAGGCGCTCGCGGCCCCTTTCCACCAATGCCGCTTCTGCCCGACCGGCGGGATCACCGAAGCCAGCGCGCCCGATTGGCTGGGGTTCGCGCCGGTGCTGTGCGTCGGGGGGAGTTGGGTGACGCCCGCGGGGGCCTCGATGGCCGAGGTGGAGGCAAAGGCACGCGCGGCGGCGGGGTTGCGTTAATCCCGCACCGTTCGCCCTAAGCTTGTCGAAGGGCTGCCCTTCTTCCGAGGAAGAAAAGGACAGGGCTTCGACAAGCTCAGCCCGAACGGAGGTTAGTTACATCTCCCCCCGCGCGTGGCGGATGGCATACCATTTCTTCACATTGGCATTGTGCTGTTCGAGCGTATTGGCGAACACATGCCCGCCGGTGCCGTCGGCGACGAAATAGAGCGCGTCGCTCCGTGCCGGATCGAGCACCGCGTCGATCGAGGCGCGCCCCGGATTGGCGATCGGCCCGACCGGCAGGCCGGCCTCGGCGTAAGTGTTATAGCCGTTCTTGGCACGCAGCTCGGATTGCAGGATGCGGCGGCCGAGCGGTTTGCCCTTGGTGATCGGGTAGATCACCGTCGGATCGGCCTGCAGCGGCATCCCGCGCTTCAGGCGGTTGGCATAGACCGCCGCGACCTTGCGCCGCTCCTCGGGCTTGCCGGTTTCCTTCTCGACGATCGAGGCAAGGATGATCGCCTGTTCCGGGGTCGACACCGCGATCCCCGGTTTGCGGCGTTTCCACGCCGCGGCGAGATAATCGCGCATCGCCTTCTGCATCCGCGCGACGACCGACGCACGCGTATCGCCCTTCTGATAGGCATAGCTGTCAGGCAGGATCGACCCTTCCGCCGGCACCGCGACATCGCCGACCAGCCCGTCGGCCTTCATCAGCGCCTCATGGACAAGGATCGAGGGAAAGCCCTCCGGCACCGCGACGAGCCGCTGGCGGACCCGCCCCTCCTGCAGCAGCGTCAGCACGTCGGACGCGCTGGCGTGCGCCGGCACCGCATATTCGCCCGCCTTGATCGCCTGCCCGTTGCCGAGCAGCCGCGCGAAGCCGCGGAAACGGATCGCCGAACGGATCGCGCCGGCGCGCTGCAATTCGTTCGCCGCGCGCGCCAGCGTCGCGCCCTCGGGCACGATTACCGCGACGGGCTTGGCGGCGGGCCCCGCCCCGAGCCAGTCGTGGGTCAACCAGCCGAGCGTCGCCCCGCCGAGAATGACGAGCAACGTCGCGAGGCAACCGAGCTTTCTCATTCCATTATCATCCCGGCTCTCGTTTCCACCCCGGCGAAGGCCGGGGTCCAGCAACGGGCCGGCCGAGACTGGATCCCGGCTTGCGCCGGGATGGTCATGTTAGACTGCCTTCATCACCAGCGAGGCATTGGTCCCGCCGAAGCCAAACGAATTGTTGAGCACCGCGCGCACCGGCCGCTTCTTGGCGACATGCGGCACGAGATCGACGCCGGCGCAATTCTCGCTCGGATTGTCGAGGTTGAGCGTCGGCGGGACGATCTGGTCGCGCATCGCGAGCAGGCAGAAGATCGATTCGACCGCGCCGGCGCCGCCCAGCAAATGACCGATCGCGGATTTGGTCGAGGACATCGACAGGTCGCCGATCGCATTGCCGAACAGCCGCCGCACCGCGCCGAGCTCGAGCTCGTCGCCGAGCGGGGTCGAGGTGCCGTGGGCGTTGATATAGTCGATATCGCTCAGCGACAGCCCGCTCTTGCGCATCGCCATTTCCATCGAGCGGAACGCGCCCGAGCCTTCGGGATGCGGCGCGGTGACGTGATAGGCGTCGCCGGAGAGACCGTAGCCGATCACCTCGCCATAGATCTTGGCGCCGCGCGCCTTGGCCCGCTCATATTCCTCGAGCACCACCACGCCCGCGCCCTCGCCCATCACGAAGCCGTCGCGATCGCGGTCATAGGGGCGGCTCGCCTTTTCGGGCGTGTCGTTGAAATTGGTCGACAGCGCGCGCGCCTGCGCGAAGCCGGCGATGCCGAGCGGGCAGATCGCGCCCTCGGCGCCGCCCGCGAGCATCACATCGGCATCGTCCATCGCGATCATCCGCGCGGCGTCGCCGATCGAATGCGCGCCGGTCGAGCAGGCGGTGACCACCGCATGATTCGGCCCCATCAGCCCGTATTTGATCGAAACCTGCCCCGAAATGAGGTTGATCAGCCGCCCGTGGACGAAGTGCGGCGAAACGCGCCCCGGCCCCTTTTCGTGGCAGACGATCGATTCGCTGGCGATTCCCGGCAATCCGCCGATCCCCGCGCCGATCGAGCAGCCCGCGCGGAATCGCTCCGCCTCGGTCATTTCGGTGAGCCCGGCGTCTTCGAGCGCCTGCCCGGCGGCATCGATGCCATAGATGATGAACGGATCGACCTGGCGCTGGATTTTGTGATCGACGCGCTTCGACGGATCGAAACCGTAAGCATGATCGGCCGGTTTCACCTCGCAGGCGATGCGGCACTTCTGGTCCGACGCATCGAAACGGGTGATCGGGCCCGCGCCCGACCGGCTGGCGATCAGATTGGCCCAGCTCGTCTCGACGTCCGCACCGAGCGGGGTAACGAGGCCAAGACCGGTGACAACGACGCGACGCATGTGCGAATCTCCGAAAAATACAACAGGCCCAGCCCCTTATGGGGCTGAGCCTGTCGAAGCACTATCCTGCTGCCAATGGCGGCATCCCTTCGACAAGCGCAGGGCGTTCAGGACAGCTTAGCTCTGGGGTTTGATCCCCGTCTCAGCCCTTGTGCTCGTCGATATAGCTGATCGCGTCCTTGACGGTCGTGATCTTCTCGGCGGCGTCGTCAGGGATTTCGACACCGAATTCTTCCTCGAACGCCATCACCAGCTCGACGATGTCGAGACTGTCGGCACCGAGATCGTCGATGAAGCTGGCGTCCTCGGTCACCTTGTCGGCTTCGACGCCCAGATGCTCGACGACGATCTTCTTCACGCGGTCGGCGGTCTCGCTCATTATCTGGCCCTCATATCGTTGGGGGTTATTGGTTGCTGAACGCAGCTAGAACGGCTTGGGGTTCGTGGCAAGCGTGCGTTCATCTTAGCGGGCAAACTTGGGCTTACACCATCGCCATTCCGCCGTTCACATGCAACGTCTGGCCGGTGACATAGCCCGCTTCCTTCGACGCGAGATAGACGACCGCGGCGGCGATGTCTTCCCCGGTGCCGAGATCGCCGGCCGGAATCCTGCCGAGCAGTGCGGTTTTCTGCGCTTCCGGCAGCACGTCGGTCATCGCCGAGCGGATGAAGCCGGGGGCGACGCAATTGACCGTGATGTTGCGGCTGGCCAGCTCCTGCGCCAGCGCCTTGGACATGCCGACCAGCCCCGCCTTGGACGCGGCATAATTGGCCTGCCCCGGATTCCCGGTCTGCCCGACGACCGAGGTGATCGAGATCACCCGGCCGAAGCGTTGCTTCATCATCGGCTTGGCCGCGGCGCGAATCAGGCGGAAGGCGGCTTCGAGGTTGACCTGGATCACCTGCTGCCATTCCTCGTCCTTCATCCGCATCGCGAGATTGTCGCGCGTGACGCCGGCATTGTTGACGAGGATATCGAGTCGCCCGCCCAGCGCTTCCGCCGCCGCAGGGACGAGGGCATCGACCGCCGCCGGATCGGACAGATTGGCCGGCACCGCGACGTGATCGCCGCCGAGGCTGTCGCGAAACGCAGCGAGCTTTTCGGCATTGGAGCCCGAAACCGCCAGCCGCGCGCCCTGCGCCGCGAGCCCGCGCGCGATCGCCGAACCGATCCCGCCCGAAGCGCCGGTCACCAGCGCGGTCATGCCTGTCAGGTCGAACATTTGAATCTCCTGGAAAATCCCGCTGCCTCATCCACCGTCATGCCGGGCTTGACCCGGCATCCAGAGCCACACATGCCGCCGCCCGTCGCCCCGGATGCCGGATCAAGCCCGGCATGACGGTTATTCTTTCTGCCGTCACCTCGGCCTCGAGCCGGGTGACGAGACTTCAAAGCGTCTTCAGCAGCGCTTCGATATCGTCCATCGTCACGACGCTGAGCGGCGCCGCATCCGGCGCGATGCGCTTGACCATCGGGCCGAGCACCTTGCCGCCGAATTCGACGAAATCGCTTACCCCGGCCTCATGCATCGCCAGCACCGATTCGCGCCAGCGCACCATCCCGGTCACCTGCCGCACCAGCCCGGTGCGGATCGCATCGACCGCGCCGACCGGCG
The DNA here is from genome assembly GCF_026130605.1 of Sphingomonas lycopersici. Lineage (GTDB taxonomy): Bacteria > Pseudomonadota > Alphaproteobacteria > Sphingomonadales > Sphingomonadaceae > Sphingomonas > Sphingomonas lycopersici. Next base: position 670,154 of record NZ_JANFAU010000002.1, read on the forward strand.
CCGCATCGACGTTGCAATAGAGCGGCACGAGCGGCGCGGCGATGCGCGCCTCGGCGAGCGCCTTTTCCATCGCCTCGGCGGCGGGCTGCATCAGCGAGCAGTGGAACGGCGCCGAGACGGGGAGCGGCAGCGCGCGCTTCGCGCCATGATCCTTGGCCAGCGCCACCGCGCGATCGATTGCCTCCTTATGGCCGCTGATCACCACCTGCGAGGGATCGTTATCGTTGGCGACCGCGCAGACGAGCGTCTCGCCGGTCTCCGCGCGCACCGCCTCGATCGCCGCGGCGGCGATCGCCTCGGCCTTTTCGAGATCGGCGCCGAGCAACGCCGCCATCGCGCCGACCCCGACCGGCACCGCCGCCTGCATCGCCTGCCCACGCAGCTTGAGCAGCCGCGCCGTCGTGGCGAGGTCGAACGTCCCCGCTGCGCACAAGGCGCTATATTCGCCGAGCGAATGCCCCGCCACGAAATCGGCCTTGTCGGCCAGCGACACCCCACCCTCGCGCTCGAGCACGCGCAATGTGGCGATGGCATTGGCCATGATCGCGGGCTGGGCGTTTTCGGTGAGCGTGAGCTCCTCGGCCGGCCCCTCGGCCATCAGGCGGAACAGATTTTGCCCGAGCGCCTCGTCGACCTCCTGAAAGACCTCGCGCGCATAGGGGCTCGCGTCGGCGAGCGCCTTGCCCATGCCGACAGACTGGCTCCCCTGCCCCGGAAAGATGAACGCGCGCATGCTGCCTCCTTGATCGAAGCGCGCGGCGTAAGCGCGGGAATGGCGCGGGGTCAACCTCGCGTGCGGACCAGCACGATTTCGGTGCCCGGCGCGAACAGCCGGTGCGCGATCGCCGGCGGCACCAGCGGGGCCAATCCGAGCGCGCGGATCAGGCTGCCGAGCCGGGTCGGCGGCGGCGGGTAGCGCGCGACGATCGTCCCTGCCGGCGCCGCATCGGCCGGCGCGACCGCCAGTCCGCCGGGCGCCGCGGGCGTGGCGCGGATGTTGTGCAATTGCCCGAAGGCGATCGGTATCTCGGCGCGGCGCACGTCCGCCGGTGCGCCCGCGACGATCTCGCCGGGATGCGCGCGGGCGGCGGCGACCAGCGCCTCGGCCTGCCAATGCGGATGCGCATTGCCCGCGCCCATCAGGATCAGGTCGCTGGCGACGATCGCCGCGAGCAGCCCGATGCGCCACCGCGCGGGCAGCCGATCGAGCCACACGGCCAGCACCAGAGTCGCGGCAACCGCGGCGAGCATGAAATAGCGCGGGTTGAGCACCAATTTGGTATAAAGCGCCCCGATCAGGACGAAGCCGCTCGCCGCCATCGCCGCGAGGACGATCAGCCGGCGCCGTGCCCCCTCGCCAAGCCCGCGCGTCGCGCCCAGCGCCAGCGCGATCCCGGCGAGCCAGAACAGGAGCCCGAAATCGTCGTTGACCAGCAACACCAGCAAGGGGTCGATCGGCGGCCACAGCAGGAAATTGCCCTCGGCATTGGCGGCGCGGTCGATATGTTCGTCGTGGTGGAAAGCGATCGCATAGCGACGCAGCGGATCGCCGGTCAGCGCATATTGGAACGCTGCCTCCACGCCGAGCACCAGCATGATGCCGATACCGGCGGCAAACAGCACGCGACGCGGCACCGGGCGCCCGATCAGGAATAACGGCGCGAAGACGGCGAGCGGGAGCAGGCTCGTCTCGCGACACAGGATCGCGATGCCGAAGCACAGTCCGGCGGCGAATCCGCGCCCGATACCGGCCCGCGCGCCGCCGAGCAGCATCGCCCCTGCGATCAGCGCGCTTGCCTCGACCAGATCGATCCCGGCGGTGGTGGCGTTGGCGACGACCACCGGCAGAGTCGCGATCAGCAGCGCGGCGATCCACCCCGCCCGCGCGCCGCCGATGCCGCGCGCATATCGCCCGACCAAAGCGACGAAGATCGCGTAGAACAGCAGCCCCGTCACCGCGAACGCGGCGAAGCTGCGCCCAACGATCCCCAGCACCCCGGCGAAGGCGAGCACCAGCGGGAAACGCGTCGTCCAATGATCCACGCCCGCCGACGGCGGATGCCGCAACCACGCGTCGGCACCCGCATAATAAAGCGAATCGTCCGACGCCTCGAAGCCGACCCAGCCGACCCACACGGCGAGCATCGCCGCGGCGATCAGCAGCGCGGGCCACAGCCGGTTATGTCGCGAACCCGCAGATGTCATCCGCCGCCTCTATCGCTGCGTCGGTGGAGATTCGGTTTACCTTGCCCCTATTCCGTCATTCCCGCGAAGGCGGGAGTCCATTAACCCTGGTGGCGCGGCTTCATTCGATAGGCCAGCCAGAATGGGTTCCCGCCTTCGCGGGAATGACGAGGGAAGGTCGGCCCCTCCCCACCCTTGCCTTTTCGCCATTTTCCTATATGGGACCGCCCTCTCGCGGGCGACGGAGCGATCCTTCGCCCCGTGAGCTGTTTGTGAGACGACAGCCGGAGGGGCATGGCACGGGGCCATGTCAGCGATCGGCCAACGAAGGAAAGCACATGGCTCTTTACGAGCACGTGTTCCTTGCGCGCCAGGATTTGGCACAAGCGCAGGTGGACGCGATGGCGGAAGCCGCCACCAAGATCGTCGAAGCCCATAACGGGAAGATCATCAAGACCGAGACCTGGGGTCTCCGCAGCCTGGCGTATCGCATCGCGAAGAACCGCAAGGCGCATTATGTGATGATCGAAATCGACGCCCCCGGCGACACGATCGCCGAGCTGGAGCGTCAGAACCAGATCAACGAAGACATCATCCGCTACATGACCGTCAAGGTCGACGCGCATGAGGCCGGCCCGTCGGTGATGATGCGCAAGCAGGAGCGTGACCGTGAGCGTCGCGCCGATCGCGCGCGTCGCGATCGTGAGGAGGAGTTCGCGTAATGGCCCGTCCGTTCTTCCGCCGCCGCAAGAGCTGCCCCTTCTCCGCGAAGGACGCCCCCCGGATCGACTATAAGGACGTCCGGCTGCTGCAGGGCTTCGTCTCCGAGCGTGGCAAGATCGTTCCGTCGCGCATCACCAGCGTGTCGGCCAAGAAGCAGCGCGAGCTCGCCCAGGCGATCAAGCGCGCGCGTCACCTGGGCCTGCTGCCCTACGTCGTGAAGTAAGGAGCGGCTCACATGGACGTCATTCTGCTTGAACGTGTCGAGAAGCTCGGCACCATCGGCGATGTGGTGAAGGTGAAGGATGGCTTCGCCCGCAACTACCTGCTGCCGAACAAGAAGGCGCTTCGCGCCAACGAAGCCAACCGCAAGGTGTTCGAGGCCAATCGCGCCCGCATCGAGGCGGACAACGCCAACCGTCGCACCGACGCTGAAAAGGAAGCCAAGGGCTTCGACAACGTCAGCGTGACGATCATCCGCCAGGCGTCGAACACCGGCCAGCTTTACGGCTCGGTCGCGGTGCGCGACATCGTCGAGGCGCTGGTCGCCGATGCGCACAAGGTCGCCAAGAGCCAGGTCGTGCTCGATCGCCCGATCAAGGCGATCGGCGTGTACGAGGTCAAGGTCGCGCTGCACCCGGAAGTGGCCGTTGCCGTCAAGGTCAACGTCGCCCGCTCGCCGGAAGAAGCCGAGCTGCAGGCCTCGGGCGTCGACGTGACGGCGCAGATGTTCGAGGAAGGCCGCGATCAGGGCGGCTTCACCGAGGATTATGATCCCAACGCTGAGCCGGGCGCCACCGCCGAAGCTCAGCCGGAGGCGGAGCAGGCGTAACGCCCGCTTCCCTTTCGGGGATAAGGAATAAGGCCCGCTGGAGCGATCCGGCGGGCCTTTTTCTTGTCCCCGTCACCCCGGCGCCAGACGCCGGTGAAAAATGATGCGCGCCCTCCCCGTTCGGGCTGAGCTTGTCGAAGCCCTGCCCTTTCTTCCGATGAAGAAAGACAACCCTTCGACAAGCTCAGGGCGAACGGAGGTAGGTTTAACCCAAAGCCTCGACCTGCTCGGCCAGCTCCAGCCAGCGCAATTCCGCCGCTTCCTTCTCCTCGCGCGCGGCGCCGATCGCCTTGGTCAGCCGGTCGAACGCCGCGGGATCGCGCGCATAGAGCCCCGGATCGGCGAGCGCCGCCTCGTCGCGCGCGATCGCCGCGTCGAGCGCCTCGATCCGCGCGGGGAGCTGGTCGTAATCGCGCTGGTCCTTGTAGCTGAGCTTGACGCGCGGCTGCGGTGGCGGCGGGGGCGCAGCCCTTGCCGGCGCGGCCTTCTTCGGTTCGGGCCGCCGCCTGCGCTGGCGCTCCCAATCCTCATAGCCGCCGACCACCGCATCGACCTGCCCCGACCCGTCGAGCCCGAGCGTCACCGTCACCGTGCGATCGAGAAAATCGCGATCATGGCTGACGATCAGCACCGTGCCGTCATAATCGGCGATCACTTCCTGCAACAGATCGAGCGTTTCGAGATCGAGATCGTTGGTGGGTTCGTCGAGCACGAGCAGGTTCGACGGCCGCGCGAATTCGCGCGCCAGCAGCACGCGCGAGCGCTCGCCGCCCGACAGCGAGCCGACCTTGGCGTCGGCGATCGACGGATCGAACAGGAATTCCTTGAGATAGCCGTGGACGTGCTTCTTGACCCCGAGCACCTCGATCCAGTCGCCGCCGTCGGCCAGCACCTGCCGCACGCTCTTGTCGGGGGCCATCAGGCTGCGCTGCTGGTCGATCACGATCGCGTCGAGCGTCTTGGCGAGCTTCACCTTGCCGCTATCCGGCTCCAGCTCCCCGGTCAGCAATTTGAGCAGGGTCGACTTGCCCGCGCCGTTGCGCCCGACCAGCCCGATGCGGTCGCCGCGTGTCACGCGGAAGGTGAAGTCGCGGATGATCGGGCGGTCGCCATAGGCCTTGGTGACATGCTCGGCGTCGATCACCACCTTCGAGCGCGCGTCGTCATTGGCCATCGCCAGCGCGGCGGTGCCCTGCGGCCCCATCATCGCGGCACGCTCGGCGCGCATCTCCTTGAGCTTGGTAAGCCGCCCCTGATTGCGCCGCCGCCGCCCGGTGACCCCGCGCTGGAGCCAATGCTCCTCGATCTTGAGCTTGGCGTCGAGCTTCTCGGCGGCGCGCTGTTCCTCGGCCGCGACCTGATCGGTCCACGCCTCGAACCCGCCGAAGCCGATCTCGGCGCGGCGCAGGCTCCCGCGGTCGAGCCACAATGTCTGTCTGGTCAGCCGGGTGAGGAAGGTGCGATCGTGGCTGATCACGACGAACGCGCCGTTGAAGCGCTGGAGCCAGTCCTCCAGCCATTCGATCGCGGCGATATCGAGATGGTTGGTCGGCTCGTCGAGCAGCAGCACGTCGGGCGACTGCGCCAGCGCGCGGACGATCGCGGCACGGCGCCGCTCGCCGCCGCTCGCGGTCCCGGCGTCGCGGGTGAGATCGATGCCGAGCTGCCCGGCGATCGCCTCGGCCTCGAAATGCTGCGGGGCATCGGGGGCGGACAGGACGTAATCGGCGAGCGTCGCGAAACCGGTGAGATCGGGCTCCTGTTCGAGCAGGATCACCTTGGTCCCGGGGACGATCGTGCGCCGCCCCTCGTCGGCGTCGATGCGCCCCGCGATCAGCTTGAGCAGGGTCGTCTTGCCCGCGCCGTTGCGCCCGATCAGCGCCAGCCGGTCGCGCGGCTGGATATAGAGATCGAGGTGGCGAAACAGCCAGCCGGCGCCCTGGACGACGCCAAGGTCTTCATATGCGAGAATGGGGGCAGCCATGAGGGGCGCAGATAGGGATGCGGGGGGGATTTGGGAACCGCCTAACGCCCCTTCTTCCCTTCTCCCCTCCCTGGTGAAGAGGGGAGAAGGGAAGAAGGCATAAGAAAAGGCCGGAAGGCTTGCGCCCCCGGCCTGTTCTTTTCGGTTCGGAACCGGCGACGGCAAAGCCGCCGCCGTGACGTCAGACCGGATCAGCTGCGCCGACCGGCTGTCCGATCCGATGCGAGTCCTCGGCCAGCGTGGCTGGCCGAGGCCGCATTCGGATCAGAAGTCCATCCCGCCCATGCCGCCGCCCGGCATCGCCGGCATCGCCGGCTTGTCTTCCGGCAGCTCGGCCACGGTCGCCTCGGTGGTGATGAGGAGACCCGCCACCGATGCGGCGTTCTGCAGCGCGGTACGCACCACCTTGGTCGGATCGATCACGCCGGCCTGCACCAGATTCTCATAGGCGTCGGTCGCCGCGTTGAAGCCGATCGACTGATCGCCGCCGTCGAGCAGCTTGCCCGCAACCACCGCGCCGTCGTGGCCGGCGTTGTGCGCGATCTGCTTGACCAGCGCGGTCAGCGCCTTGCGGACGATGTCGATGCCGCGGGTCTGGTCGTCGTTGGCGCCCTTGAGCCCGTCGAGCGCCTTCGTGCCGTACAGCAGCGCGGTGCCGCCGCCCGGAACGATGCCTTCCTCGACCGCGGCGCGGGTCGCGTGCAGCGCATCGTCAACGCGATCCTTGCGCTCCTTGACCTCGACCTCGGTCGCACCGCCGACCTTGATCACCGCGACGCCGCCGGCGAGCTTGGCCAGACGCTCCTGGAGCTTCTCGCGGTCGTAATCGCTGGTCGTCACTTCGATCTGCTGGCGGATCGCCTCGACGCGGCCCTTGATCGCGGCCTCGTCACCGGCGCCGTCGACGATCGTCGTGTTGTCCTTGTCGATCGTCACGCGCTTGGCGGTGCCGAGCATGCCGAGCGTGACGTTCTCGAGCTTGATGCCGAGATCTTCGCTGACGACTTCGCCCTTGGTGAGGATCGCGATGTCTTCGAGCATCGCCTTGCGACGATCGCCGAAGCCCGGCGCCTTGACCGCCGCGACCTTCAGGCCGCCGCGCAGCTTGTTGACCACCAGGGTGGCCAGCGCCTCGCCTTCGATGTCCTCGGCGATGATCAGCAGCGGACGACCCGACTGCACAACCGCCTCGAGGATCGGCAGCATCGACTGCAGGTTCGACAGCTTCTTCTCGTGGATCAGGATGTACGGGTCGTTGAGCTCGACCTGCATCTTTTCCGGGTTGGTGATGAAGTACGGCGACAGATAGCCGCGGTCGAACTGCATGCCCTCAACCACGTCGAGTTCGAATTCGAGGCCCTTGGCCTCCTCGACGGTGATGACGCCTTCCTTGCCGACCTTCTCCATCGCTTCCGCGATCTTCTCGCCGACTTCCTTGTCGCCGTTGGCCGAGATGATGCCGACCTGGGCGATCTCGTTCGAGCCCGAAACCGCCTTCGAACGCGCCTTGACGTCGTCGACGACCTTGTGGACCGCGAGGTCGATGCCGCGCTTCAGGTCCATCGGGTTCATGCCGGCCGCGACCGACTTCATGCCCTCGCGGACGATCGCCTGCGCCAGCACGGTGGCGGTGGTGGTGCCGTCACCCGCGATGTCGTTGGTCTTCGAGGCGACCTCGCGGACCATCTGCGCGCCCATGTTCTCGAACTTGTCCTTGAGTTCGATTTCCTTGGCGACGGTGACGCCGTCCTTGGTGATGCGCGGCGCGCCGAACGACTTGTCGATCACAACGTTGCGGCCCTTCGGCCCCAAAGTGACCTTCACCGCGTCGGCGAGGATGTCCACGCCCTTCAGAATGCGCTCGCGCGCGTCGCGCGAGAATTTGACGTCCTTGGCTGCCATGTTGGCTACCTTTCAATCTGACGAATGTTGAAGAAATTCGGGTGGCGGAACGCCGATCAGCCCTCGACGATGCCGAGGATGTCGCTTTCCTTCATGATCAGCAGGTCTTCCCCGTTCACCTTGACTTCGGTGCCGGACCACTTGCCGAACAGAATGCGATCGCCCGCCTTCACGTCGAGCGGGGTGACCTTGCCGTCTTCGCTCTTGGCGCCCGCACCGGCGGCGACGACCTCGCCCTCCTGCGGCTTTTCCTTGGCGGTGTCGGGGATGATGATCCCGCCGGCCGTCTTCTCTTCCGCCTCGACGCGGCGGACGAGAACGCGGTCGTGCAACGGACGAAAGTTCATTGCTGTTCCCTCTCTAAAGGCAATGTGACAATTCGTTGGCACTCGAAGAAGCCGAGTGCCAGCGCCGCGCATATGTGGGTCGGCCCAGTCCCGGTCAATGGCGAGGCGTACAAAAAATTTGTGACGGTTTAGCGCGCGGCCGTCAGCCCGAGCCGGTCGCGCGCGCTCCAGCGCCACATCAGCAGGATCGAAACGACCAGCAATCCGGCCGCCAGCCCCATCCAGATGCCAACCCCGGCAAGCGGGGTGCGGAAGCCCAAAACGATCGCAGTGCCGAAGCCGACCACCCAATAGCCGAACAGCGCGACCAGCATCGGCACGCGCGTATCCTGCAGCCCGCGCAGGTTCGCCGCCGCCACCACCTGGATGCCGTCGACGAGCTGGAACACCGCCGCCACCGCGAGATAGCTCACCGTGAGATGCACCACCGGGGCGTTGAGCGGGTTGCCGAGATCGAGATAGGCGCTGACCAGCAGCCGCGGCGCGACCCACATCGTGAGTGCGCTGATCGCCATCGAGCCGGTGCCGACCGCGAGCGCGATCCGCCCGGCGCGGCGGATCCACTCGCTGTTGCGCGCGCCATAGCCCATGCCGACACGGATCGTCGCCGCCTGCGCGATCCCGAGCGGCACCTGGAAGGTCAGCGAGGCGATGTTGAGCGCGACGGCATGCGCCGCGACCTCCTTGACCCCGAGCACCCCCATCAGCAGCGAGGCGCCGCCGAACAGCGCGCCCTCCGCCATCCAGGTAAGCGAGATCGGCAGGCCGAGCCGGACGATCTCGCGGAAGCGCGACCATTCGCTCCGCCACCAGCGCCCGAACAGGCGATAGCGCCGCAGCCGGCGATCGAAATGCAGGATCAGCCAATAAGCAATCGCCATCAGCGACAGGCTGAGCACGCTCGCCAGCGCCGATCCTTCGAGCCCGAGCCGGGGGAAGCCGGCATTGCCGAACACCAGGCACCAATTGGCGACGATGCTGAACGCCAGCGCCATCCCTGTCACGCCGAACGCCCAGCCCGGGCGGCCGAGCGCGGCGGCGCTGGTGCGCATCACCCCGGCGGCGACCGCCGGGAAGGTGCCGAGCAGGATGATATGCAGGAAATGACCCGAGCGCCGCGCGACCGCCGGATCCTGATCGGCGAGCAGCAGCAGCCGCTCGCCGTTCCACAGGATGATCATCACGACGATCGCCGCGGCGGCGCCGACCCACAAGGCCATGCGGAAGCTGCGCCGCACCTCGCGCACCGCATGTTTGCGCCGGCCGAGCTCGGCCGCGATCAGCGGCGAGGCCGCGGTCGTCAGCCCGATCGTCGAATACATCAGCAGGTTGAACATGAACACGCCGAGCGTCGCCGCCGCCAGCTCGACCGTGCCGAGCCGCGCGACGAAGATCACGTCGACCGCCGCCACCGCCATCTGCAGCAGGTTCGCGCCGACCAGCGGCCCGGCGAGCGTGAGCAGCGCGCGCAATTCCGCTCGCGCCGTCGCGGGAGCAGAGCCGGTGAGCGGCGCAAGGGTTTCGGCGGTCATGACGGTGCGACTTTGCGATTCTCGGGGTGGAACGAACGCCGGGTCGCACGCCAGCACGGCCGCCTCCTCGGGTGGCCGTACGCTCGTCTAACCCTTGCGCATTACACTGGCAAGACCGCCGCTAAGATTAGGACTTAATTGGGAAATATCGAAGCCTATCCCCCCTCTTCTCCCCACCCTCGTTAAGGGAGGGGAGAAAATGGATTACCCCGAGGAAGCCTAACGCCCGTCGGGCCGGCTCGTCACGATCGCGACCCCGCCCTTTTTGATCGAGACGAGATGCTCGACGCCGTCATCGCATTTCGCGCGCCACGTCGGGACGCCATTCTCGTCGCCGACGCGGACCGCGTCGATCACGTCCTGACACGACAGCCCCGCATCGCGGATCGCGCGCATGAACACGCCCCATTGCTGCCCCGGCGGCAGTTTTTCGACGATCGCGCCGGTATCCTGCAGATTGGTGGCCGCAGCGGCGTGGTTATCGGATGCCCCCGAATGGCCCGAACAGGCGCCAAGCAGCGCGACGAGCGGGAAGACGATTATCGCTTTCATCTGTCCTTCTCCGGTGACGTTCCCTGAGCGAATCTAGGAAATCGGGCGCGCAGGCGCAACCGAGCAGCAGGAGGAACGGGGTCAGGAATTCGCGATGCCGCTCGCCGAATTCGAACCAGATGTTGAACAGCGCAAGCTGGATCAGACATGCCGCGACGAGCAATGCCACAGCGCCACGCGGCCGGCGCCACAAGGCAAGCGCCGCCGTACCGATCAACAAGAGGTGCGTCGCCTGCGCCACCGGGAACAAGGATTGCGCAAGCCGCGGCGACGGGGCGGGACGCATATCGCCGAGCCGCGCGACCTCCGCCTGCGCGATCGCCATCGCGCGGAAGAACTTCTGCAGCGTCAGGCGGACGAACCCGGCCGGGTTCTGCTCGATCCAATGCCAGGCCATCGCCGCCAGCGTCCGCGAATAAGCGAGTTCGGGTATCCCGCGCAGCGCGGCGGGTGCGGCGATCCAATTGCCCGTCGCATCGGGGTTGTTGCCGATCCACAGGCTTATCCCGCCGGCCGAGGTCAGCGGGATGAAGGTGTGGAACGCCAGCCAGTTGCGTATCCACCACGGCAGCATCAGCAAGGCCGCGACGATCGCCCCGCCGCTCGCCGCGCGGATCAGCGCCGGCGGGGTCCGCCACATCAGCAGCAGCCCGAGAATCGCGGACAGCGGCGCGAGCGCGGGCTGGGTCAGCGCGAGCAGCCCGCTCGCCACCCCGATCAGCGCGATCGCGCGGCGATCGGCGCGCACCCGCGCGCGCAGCCAGGCATGCGCGAGCGCGAGGACGAGCAGCGCGACCAGCCCTTCCTTCTGCGCTAGCGGCGACGACAGGAGCACGCTCGGCCAGATCATATAGAGCCACGCCGCCGCACGCCCCGCCCCGGCGTGTCCGGTCCGTTGCCCGAGCCGCGCGACCAGCAGCGCCGCGGCCCCGTCGATCAGCAGGTTGAGCGCGCACAAGGCGCCGGTCGCGAGCCCGAAGGCACCGTGCCACCCCGCCAGCACGAGCGGATAGAGCGGCGGATAGAGCGCGCGCACCGTCTCGCCGATAAACGGCTCGTGCACCTGCAGGCCGTGCCCGTGGGACAGGCTATAGGCGAGCAACGGGTAGAATAAGGCGTCGCCGCCCGGAACGCGATCGAGGCACGGGATCGCGACCCCGATCCGCAACCCGGCGGTGACGAGCAAGAGCACCAGCCACGTCCGCCCCGCGGGGCGGCGCGCGAACAACGGGATCGCCAGCGCCGCGGCCGCCAGCCATAATGCCAGCACCAGCAGCGCGGCTGCGTCGATGCCGCCCCAATGCCGTATCAGCCCGGGCACGGAATAGAGCCCGTAGAGGGTGACGACCGCCATCAGCACCGCGATCGCGCGGCCGCCGCCGCCCCCCGCCGCCGTCGCGAACGGCAGCGGCGAGTGGGCGGCAGGCGTCCCGAACGATGCTTTTCCGACGCTGTTCATGCTCGACACCGGTAAAACTTTGTAAGCGATCCCTAAGGTCACAAAGGCCGGTCAGCGCAACAACGTGGCGCTGCGGCGGAATCCCGCCTGTGCGGTTATGACACAGGTTAGGCCCGGAAATGCTGGGGTTTTGATCTGGATCAAGGCCCGGCGGCATCCTCTCGCCTGATCATCCGGGGACAAGGCAAGATCGCCGCGGGAGCTCCAAATGTCCTTCACCGAACACTGGTTTCTCTATTTGTCGATCGGCGCCTGCATCGCCTTCTCGCTCGCGGTGGGCTATGTCTCGATCGAAGATAGCATACGCCGGGGCGATTGATCGCTCCTTCGCGCAGCGGGTTCGACGCAGGGGGTTCGACATTGTGCTGAGCAACACGCACATTGCGGTGAATTCGCCCCCGCCGGCACGCGAGTGTCAGCGCTGTCTCAACTGTGCCGTGCGGAACAAGACGCTGTGCGCCAGCATCAGCGACGAGCGGCTGGCGATCCTCAGCGCGCTCGGCCGGCGCTGGCGGGTGTCGGCGGGTCAGGTCGTCACCTGGGCGGGGGATGCCAACAGCCATTGCGCCAATGTCATCTCGGGCGCGCTGAAGGTTTCCGCCTCCACCGCCGACGGGCGCGAACAGATCGTCGGCCTGTTGTTCGCGGGGGATTTCCTCGGGCAATTGTTCGTCAACGAAGCCTCGCTCACCGTCACCGCGCTGACCGATACCGATCTGTGCGCCTTTCCCCGCGCCGATTTCGAGCGCGCGCTGGCCAGTTATCCGCGAATGGAGCGGCTGCTCCTCGAACGCACGATGGCCTCGCTGCATGAAGCGCAGGAGCGGATGCTGTCGCTGGGCCGCAAGGATGCGCGCGAACGCGTGGCGGATTTCCTGCTCGATCTCGCGCGGCGGACCGGCATGTGCGGCGCGGCGGGCGAGATCCGCGTGCTGATCCCGATCAGCCGCGGCGAGATGGCCGGCTTCCTCGGGCTGACGATCGAGACGATCAGCCGGCAGCTCACCCGGCTCAAGAGCGATCGCGTCATCGATTTCTCGCGCGGCGAGCGCGAATGCGTGATCCTCAATTCGGCGGTGCTCGAAGCGATCGTCAATCCGGCGTGACATCCGCGCGGCGCGCGGCGGCGAGCCAGCTTTCCTTCAATGCGATCGCGCGCCGGCATCCGTCGAAGAAACAGCGCAGCATATAAGCGAGTTGCCCCGCCTGCGCATCGGGCAGCGGGCCGAGGCGATCGCGCAATGCCGTCACCAGATCGTCGCCGTGCGCGGCATCGAGCGCATGCATCTCGCGCAGCCCCGCCAGCGCGGCCGCATCGGGACGTGCCCCCGCCGGCAAGCGCGCGACGACCCGCTCGGCGCGCGCGAAATGGACGGTGGTGATGCCGGTCACCCGCGCGCACAACCGGCGGATCGCGGCGGAGGGCGGAAGCGCGGGCAGACCATCCGCCAGCGCCTCCAGATCGCAGCATAAAGCCCGCTGGATGACATGATCGTCTTCGATCGTATCCGGCGTCGGCTCGACAAGCGCGAGCTGCGATCGATCGGTAGGTGCGGCCATCGCTCCTTTTCCCGGCGGCAGACCGGGGCAGCGTGCCGGCGCCGGTCGCGGGCGCTTTGATCATCGTCAAAGCGCCGCGACGAACGGCACCAAAACCACGCCGGGTTCCGCGAAAGCAGGGACCCCGGGCGGCGAGCGCGCCCGCAGCGCCCGTCAGCTCGGCTGGAACACCCCGCAGGCGATCCGCGCGCCGCTGTTGCCGGAGGGGTCGGTCGCCAGATCGTCGGGATTGGCGTGGATCACCAGCGCCGCGCCGTCGGTATCGAGCAGCCCGGCCATCGTCGCGCCGGGAATGACCGCGGCGACGGTTCCGCGTCCGCCCGAATCGATCACCAGATTGGGCATGTCGCCCTCATGCGGCCCCTGCGGGTTCATCGACCCGTGCTTCTTCATCAGCGGGTTCCAATGCCCGCCCGCCGTCTCGAACCCCGGCGGGTCGCAGCGTCCGGTGGTGTGGATATGCGCGCCATGCGTTCCCGGCGGCAGCGCCTTGGCGTCGACGGTGACGCGCAGCCCGCCCGCCACTTCGGTCGCGGTGGCGCGGCCGACGTCGGCGCCACTCGCCGAATGAAGCGCGGCGACGGCGCGCGCGCCGCCCGCGACCGGGGTGCCGGCCGACACGCCGCCGTCGTCGCGGCACGCCATCAGCGCGAGCGCGCCGGCCCCGATCATCATCACCGTCGTGACACGCATCTTTCTTCTCCCTTTATCCGCTCGGGCGAACCAATCATCGACTCTGTCGCGGGTTCCGCGATGCGCTCAATCCCGTCCACGGGCAATCAATTGCGCGAGCCGGCGGCAATCGCCGCGCTGCTGCGCGATCGCGACGACCAGCACGACGTTGAGCACGGTCAGCTCGATCAGGAAGAACCAGATCGACGACCCCGCGATCATGCTGAGGCCGAGCAGGATCGTGCGCGGATTGGCGCCGAGCACCCCCGGCAACAGCAAGGTGCGCCGCCCCGTCTCGCGCGCCAGCCGCGCGATGCGCTGGCGCTCCGGAGGATCGGGCTCCGCGCTGGCGACCAGCGCATTGACCGGCTCGGTCGCGCCGGTCAGCGCATGCGATACCGTGAGGTAGAAGCGCGCCAGCGCGCCGCCCACGCCGGTCGATTCAACCGCGCGGTTGTGCTGGATCCACGGCACGCCATAGGCCCAATATTGGTAGCTGCGGCGCGAGCTTTCGGCGAACACCGATTGCGCGATGCGCGACACCCCGGCGCCGACCACGATCGGCCACACCCACACGCCGAACATCTGCTGCAGCGCATAACCGAGCAGCAGGTAGAGCACGGTATGCCCGCCATAATCGCACAGCCCGTCGACCACCTCGCCGCGCGGGCTGGCGCGCCCGGTCATCCGCGCGAGATCGCCGTCGGCCCCGTCGACGACATGCCACAGCAGATGCAGCGCAAAGCCGGTCGCGATCGCCCAGGGGGTGCCGACCAGCGCGTAGAGCACGCCCGTCGCGCAGACCATCGCCGCGCCGAAAATCGACACCATATTCGGCGTCACCGGCGTCGCGGCCAGCGCGCGCGCCAGCCCGCGCGCCGCCGGGTGATAAACATTATGGTTGAGAAACCCTTGCAGTTCGCGCGGTTTTCCGGTCACGGTTTGCGGCAATTCGATTGTCGCCAATGAGGGATTCCCTTCGAAACAGCGTATCGCAATAACGTCATTCGCTTGACAGACGTGACGCATCTGTCACCACACTGCAATCGAGTTGTCATCCGTCGGTCACTCCGACAAGCGGGGGTTGAATGTCATCGATTAAGGTCGCCATCATCGGGGTAGGCAACTGCGCAAGCAGCCTGGTGCAGGGCAAGTATCATTACGCCAACAGCAATAAGCCGCACGGCCTGATTCACGAAGACGTGGGTGGCTACAAGGTCGGCGATATCGAATTCGTCGCCGCGTTCGACGTCGATTCGCGTAAGGTCGGGCTTGATCTCGGCGAGGCGATCTTCGCCAAGCCGAATTGCACCAAGGTGTTCCACGCCGAAGTGCCCAAGACCGGCACGATCGTTCGCATGGGCGCCAAGCTGGACGGCGTTGCCGGCCATATGCTCACCGTGGCCAACGACCGCGGCTTCGAGGTGGACGACACGCCCGATTCGGATCGCGCGTCGATCGTCAGCACGCTGAAGGAATCGGGCGCCGAGGTTCTCGTCAACTTCCTGCCGGTCGGCAGCCAGGCGGCGACTGAATTTTACATGGAATGCGCGATCGAGGCGGGCCTCGCCGTGGTCAATTGCATGCCCGTGTTCATCGCCTCGCAGCCGGAATGGGAAGCGCGCTTCGCCAAGGCCGGGCTGCCGATCATCGGCGACGATGTGAAGGCGCAGGTCGGCGCGACGATCGTTCACCGCGTCCTCTCGAACCTGTTCAAGAGCCGCGGCGTGACGATCGATCACACCTATCAGCTCAACACCGGCGGCAACACCGATTTCATGAACATGCTCGACCGCAATCGCCTGTCGAGCAAGAAGGAATCGAAAACCGAAGCGGTGCAGGCGGTGCTCGCCGAGCGGCTGGCGGACGAGAATATCCACGTCGGCCCGTCGGATTATATCCCCTGGCTGCACGACAATAAGCTCTGCTTCCTGCGGCTCGAGGGCAATCTGTTCGGCGACGTACCGATGAACCTCGAACTTCGCCTTTCGGTCGAAGACAGCCCGAATTCGGCCGCGGTGGTGGTGGATGCGATCCGCTGCTGCAAGCTCGCGCTCGATCGCGGCATCGCCGGCGCGCTGACCGGCCCGTCGTCGTTCTTCTGCAAGCATCCGCCGGAACAATATACCGACGATGTCGCCGCGCAGATGACCGACGATTTCATCCACGGCGACGCCGCGCGGCTCGCCGCCGAGTGAAGGCGCTCATCGTCGCAGCCGGCTATGGCAGCCGGCTGCGGACGGTGTCTCCCTCGAAGCCGCTCACCCTCGTCGCCGGCACGCCGCTCATCGCGCGCGTGATCGCTGCGGCGCGGGCGGGCGGCGCGAGCGCGTTCACCGTCGTGACCGGGCATGAGGCGGAGGCGGTCGAGGCGTATCTGGCCGCGCTCGATCCGGCGATCACCTGCGTCCGCACCCCGGATTGGTCGCTCGCCAACGGGCATTCGGTGCTGACCGGCGCGGATGCGCTCGGCCCCGAACGTCATTTGCTGATGATGGCGGATCATCTGTTCGATCCGGCGCTGGTCGCGCGCACGATCGCCGCGCCGCCGGCGGCGCTGACACTGGCGATCGACCGGCGACTCGGCAATCCGCTGGTCGATCTCGACGACGTCACCCGCGTGCGCACGCAGGGCGACGCGATCGTCGCGATCGGCAAGCATCTTCCCGATTACGACGCGTTCGACTGCGGGGTGTTCGCGGTCGACGGGCGCTTCCACGACGCGTTGCGTGCGAGCATCGCGGCGGGCGGCGCGGGGTCGATCTCCGCCGGGGTCGAGGCGCTCGCCGCAACCGGCGGCGCGCGCGTCACCGATATCGGCGACACCTGGTGGCTCGACGTCGACGACCCCAAGGCGCTCGACCAGGCCGAAGCCGCGCTGGCGGCCTGAGCCCTCCGCTCACCTCCCCTCCCTGGTGAAGGGAGGGGAGAAAAGCGCGTCAGGCCGCCTCCAGCGCAGCCTCTGCGCGCTGCTCCGCTTCGGCGTGGAGCTTCCAGAAATCCGCGACGCCCTCGCCCGCGACGCGGCGCTCCAGCGCGTCGAGATGCGCGCCCCAGCCGCCACCGAAGTTCGCGGCGTCCTCGCGCCCGCGCAGCCCGGTATGTTCCAGCACCAGCCGGGTCTTGTCGGCCGCTTCCGCCGCGAGCGTGATCGTCACCTCCCCCGCCTCGCCGTTCGACCAGGTGAAGGCGAGCAGGTGCGGCGGCTCGACGCGCAGGATGCGCTCGCTCCACGTCTTTCCGATCGCCTCGGCATAGCGCGCGGGGGTCGGCACCGCCTCGTCGGACAGATTGTCGTGCGCCATCGTCATCCCGATCGTCCCGCCGGGGCGCAGATCGGTCGGCCCGCCCATGAACCAGCGTGCGCGCAACTCGGGATCGACCAGATATTGCCACACCCGGTCGAGCGGCGCGGCGAGCAAGCGTTCGAAGCGCAATTCATGCGCGGTGATGCGGTCAGCCATGATCGTTCTCCAGTGTCTTTCCCAATGTTTCGAGGATCATCGTCCAGCCTTCGCGGGTGCGATCGGCATAATCGGCCCATTCCGGCGCCATCTCGTGCGTCAGCGTCAGCCGCGTGCCGCCGCGCGGCAGCGGCGCCAGATCGAGCGTGACGCGGGTCCATTGATCGGGCGGCGCGGGATCGGCGCCGAACAGGAACACCAGACGGCGCGGCCGGTCGATCGCCTCGAAACGCAGCCGGTGCGCGGCGTCGCCGGTCGCGCGGCGCTCGACGATTAGCGCCTCCCCGCCGACCCGCGCGTCGATCGCGCAGGCCAGCATCTCGCCCCCGGGCGTCGCGAACAGGAAGCGTCGCGCCTGCGCCGGATCGAGCCAGGCGTCGAACACCCGGGTCGGCGGCGCGGCGAAGTCGCGCGTGATCGTCAGCCGAACCGGCTCGTTCATGCCTGATCCTCCTGCAATAGCGCCTCGAGCGTATCGAGCCGGGCGTTCCAGAAGCGGCGCCATTCGGCGAGCCAAGCCTCTGCCTCGGTAAAGCGATCGGCCTTCAACCGGCAAAGCTGCTGGCGCCCGGCCTTGCGCCGCTCGATCAGCCCGGCGCGTTCGAGCACGCCGATATGTTTGGCGGCGCCGGCGAAGGTCATCGCATGCGGCGCGGCGAGATCGCCGATCGACCGCTCCCCGCCGCGCAGCGCGTCGAGCATCGCGCGCCGGGTGGGATCGGCGAGCGCGGCAAAGGTCAGATCGAGCGAATATTCAACCATAAGGTTTCATTACCCAGCGATACCGATAATGTAAACCCTTTGGTTGAATATTAAGCGGCGAATGCGGTCACTCGTGTGAACTTTGTGAACTTTGGGCGCCTAAACGACGTCATGCCGGGCTCGACCCGGCATCCAGAGCCACAAGCGGCAGCCTGTGAGGCTCTGGATGCGGGATCAAGTCCGGCATGACGAAAGGTGATAAGTGAAGCGCCGTCAGTCGGCGAACAGCAACACCGGGGTTTCGAGCAATTTCTTGAGCGCCTGGACGTAGCTCGCGGCATCCCAGCCGTCGACGACGCGGTGGTCGCAGCTGATCGAGAGGTTCATCAGCTTGGCGCGCACCAGGTCGTCGCCCTGGAACACCGGACGCTCGACGATCTTGTTCGGCCCGATGATCGCCACTTCGGGCCGGTTGATCACCGGGGTGGTCGCGATCCCGCCGAGCGGGCCGAGGCTGGTGACGGTGATCGTCCCGCCGCCCAACTCCTCGGGCTTGAGCTTCGAGGCGCGCGCCGCCTCCGCCAGCCGCGTGATCTCGGCGGCGAGCTGCCAGATATTCTTGTCCTGCGCGTCACGGATCACCGGCACGGTGAGCCCGGCATCGGTCTGCGTCGCCATCCCGAGATGGACCCGGCCCGAGCGCGTCACCACCCCCGCCTCGTCGTCGTAGCGCGCATTGAGCATCGGGAAGTCGGGCAAGGTGCGGCAGATCGCGACGATCAGCAGCGGCAGCATCGTCAGCTTGGGCCGCCCGCCGCGCGACGCGTTGAGATCGGCGCGGACCCGCTCCAGCTCGGTCACGTCGATCTCGTCGACATAGGTGAAATGCGGGATGTTGCGCTTCGATGCGGCCATATTCTCGGCGATGCGGCGGCGCATCCCGATCACCTTGATCTGCTCGTCGGCGCGCGCACGGCTGGCGTGCGGGGCGTGATAGCCCTGCCCCGCGGCATAACGCAGATAGGCGTCGAGATCGGCGTGGCGGACGCGATCGCCCTCGGCCGGCTTCACCTGCGCCAGATCGATGCCGAGATCCTGCGCCCGCGCCCGGACCGCCGGGGATGCGAGAACGTGGCGCGCCGGTTCGGCCGGAACGCTCTCCACGGGCGCGGGACGGGCTTCGACGGGCTCAGCCCGAACGGGGAGAGGTTCGGGTTTGGTCGACAGTTCGGGATGCGAAACGCTCTCGACCGCCACCGCGACCGGCTCGATCACCGCCTCGCCCGGGGTTTCGGCAGCGATCTCGCTGGCAGCTTCTTCCTCGCCCTCGATCTCGATCACCACCAGGGTCGATCCGATCGACACCTGATCGCCGACCTCGCCGGCCAGTTCGATCACCGTCCCCGAAACGGGGCTTTCCATCTCGACCGTCGCCTTGTCGGTCATCATGTCCGCGATCTGCTGGTCTTCCTCGACCCGATCACCGACCTTCACGTGCCACGCCACGATCTCGGCCTCGGAAATGCCTTCGCCGATATCGGGCAAGCGGAAGTTGAAACGCGCCATCGTCGTTTAGTCCTTCAGAATTTTCTTGAGGGCCATGCCGATCCGGACCGGGCCGGGGAAATAGGCCCATTCGAGGCTGTGCGGATAAGGCGTGTCGAAGCCGGTGACGCGCTCGATCGGTGCCTCGAGGTGGTAGAAGCAACGCTCCTGCACCAGCGCCGCGAGTTCCGCGCCATAGCCGGAGGTGCGCGTCGCCTCATGGACGATCATGCAGCGCCCGGTCTTGCGCACCGATTGCTCGATCGTCTCGATATCGAGCGGGACGAGCGTGCGCAGATCGATCACCTCGGCATCGACCCCGGCTTCGGCGACGACGTTGAGGCAGACGTGGACCATCGTGCCATAAGCGAGGATCGTCACCGCCTCGCCCTCGCGCACCACGTTCGCCTTGCCCAGCGGGATGCGATAATAGCCCGACGGCACCTCGCCCGCGGGATGCTTCGACCAATTCTCCGCCGGGCGATCCCAATGGCCGTTGAACGGGCCGTTGTAGATCCGCTTCGGCTCGAAGAAGATCACCGGATCATTGTCCTCGATCGCGGCGATCAGCAGCCCCTTGGCGTCATAGGGGGTCGACGGGATCACCGTCTTGAGCCCCGAGACATGGGTGAAGATCCCTTCGGGCGATTGCGAATGAGTCTGCCCGCCGAAGATCCCGCCGCCGAATGGCGAGCGCACCGTCAGCGGCGCGATGAACTCGCCGTCGGAGCGATAGCGCAGCCGCGCCGCCTCGCTCACCAACTGGTCGAGCGCGGGATAGATATAATCGGCGAACTGGATCTCGGGCACCGGGCGCAGGCCATAGGCCCCCATCCCCACCGCGACGCCGATGATCCCGCATTCGGTGATCGGCGTATCGAACACGCGGGTCTTGCCGAATTTCTTCTGCAAGCCGGCGGTGGCGCGGAACACGCCGCCGAAATAGCCGACGTCCTCGCCCATCACGACGATCGCATCGTCGCGCGCCATCATTATGTCGAGCGCGGAATTGATCGCCTGGATCATGTTCATGCGCTGGGTATCGCCGGCTTCCGCGCCGGCCTCGGTTTCGATGATTTCAGCCACTTCCATTACCCCTTGCGCGCCCACGGACGGCCCGAAGCCTGTTCCTCATCGATCATCATCTGCCGCTGCTCGGCGAGGTGCCACGGCATCTCCTCGAACACCCCGTCGAACAGGCTGTCGAGCGGCTGGTGCAGGCCGTGGCCGAGGATGCCGTTCTTCTCGGCCTCCTTCTGCGCCGCCTTCACTTCCTCCGCGACCTCGCGGTCCATCGCCGCCTGGCGTTCCTCGTCCCACTCGCCGATCGCGATCAGGTGATCCTTGAGCCGGCGGATCGGATCGCCGAGCGGCCACGCATTGGGCTCGCCCGCGGAACGGTACGCGCTGGGGTCGTCGGAGGTGGAATGGCCCTCGGCGCGATAGGTGAAATGCTCGATCAGCGTCGGCCCGGCGTTGGTGCGCGCACGCTCCGCCGCCCAGGCGGTCGCGGCATAGACCGCGAGCGCGTCATTGCCGTCGACGCGCAGCCCGGCGATGCCATAGCCGATCGCGCGCGCCGCAAAGGTCGTCGCCTCCGCCCCGGCGAACCCCGAGAAGCTCGAGATCGCCCATTGGTTGTTGACCACGTTGAAGATCACCGGCGCGCGATAGACGGTGGCGAAGGTCAATGCGGAGTGGAAATCGCCCTCCGCGGTCGATCCCTCGCCGCACCAGGTCGCCGCGATCCGCGTGTCGCCCTTCGAGGCCGAGGCCATCGCCCAGCCGACCGCCTGCGGATATTGCGTCGTGAGATTGCCCGAGATCGAGAAGAACCCCGCCTCGCGCACCGAGTACATGATCGGAAGCTGCTTGCCCTGCAGCCGGTCGGCGCGGTTGGAGTAGATCTGGTTCATCATGTCGACCAGCGACCAATCGCGCGCGATGAGCAGCCCCTGCTGGCGATAGGAGGGGAAGCACATATCGTCATATTGCAGCGCATAGGCCGCGGCGACCGCCACCGCCTCCTCGCCCAAGGACTTCATGTAGAAGCTCGTCTTGCCCTGCCGCTGCGCGCGGAACATCCGTTCGTCGAACGCGCGGACCAGCGCCATGTGGCGCAGCATCCGCCGCAGCCTGTCGGGCGACAGCCGCGGGTTCCACGGGCCAACCGCCTGCCCCGCATCGTCGAGCACGCGAACCATCGAGTACGACAGGTCGGTGAAATCGGCGGGGGCAGCGTGGGTATCGGGGCGCGGCGCGGCGCCGGCCGCGGGGATATCGACCGCGGAAAAGTCCACCTCGTCACCGGGCCGGAAGCGCGGCTCCGGCACGTGAAGCGCCAGGGGTTTCAGATTGCTACGATCGCCGACCATGCTCTCTCCAAGACTCGCGCCGGTCTTGGCGGCGCGCACAGCCCCTTCGCGCGGTTGAAATAATATTTCAAGCGCTCTCGTATGCTGCTTGGCTCTTTCGGGCAGCATGAAGGCTGCGATCGGCCGCTCGCGGTGGTCAGGATAGCACGGGGAAGCGGCGCGCGGCAGGGGCGGTATCGCACCTAAGCGGCTCGCGCTCGTCGCCCCGTTCGACAGGCTCAGCCCCAACGGGGTCAGGTGGCGGCGGTTGAGCGCAGCAATTAGCGCGGGCGGGCGATCGGAGTCGCGGCGAGTAAAGCGTCGAGCTCCCGCATCGTCAGCGGCGCGAGGAATTCGCAGCCGATATCGCCGTCGTTCGCCCAGACGATGCGCGCGTGGCGCTCGGTGCCGTCGGGCAGGCTGATCTTCAGCGTCACCCCCGGGGGGAGCGGAATCGACAGGCGCGCGCGGATTCCATGCGACGAGGCGTCGAGCACCTCGATCGACAAGGCGATACGCGCGGTCGCGCGGCACTCGACCGGGGAGCGCGGTGCGCGGCGTTCGTCATTGGGCTGCGTGCGAAGGGCCATCGATCCTGTCCTTTTGCTGGACCGACATTGCCACGACTCTGGTTAACGCGGCGTAACGATTGCCCTAAACAGAAACGGCCCGGCGGGGGGTCCCGCCGGGCCGGCCGTTGTTGGCAAGACGCCCGAGGCGTCGATCAGTCGCGCTGGCCCATGAAGGACAGCAGGAACTGGAACATGTTGATGAAGTCGAGATAGAGCGACAGCGCGCCCATGATCACCGCCTTGCCGATCATGTCCGTCCCGGCGACATAAGCATACATGCTCTTGATCCGCTGCGTATCATAAGCGGTGAGGCCCGCGAACAGCAGCACGCCGACCGCGCTGATCACCATCGCCATCGCCGGCGACTTGAAGAACAGGTTGAGCAGCGAGGCGACGATGAGACCCACCACGCCCATGATCAGGAACGTGCCCATGCCCGACAAATCGCGCTTCGTCGTATAGCCGTAGAGGCTCAGCGACAGGAAGGCGACCGCGGTGGCGAAGAAGGTGATCGCGATCGAGGTGCCGGTGTAGACGAGAAAGATCGTCGACATCGACACGCCCATCACCGCCGCGAAGGCCCAGAAAATGAGTTGCGCCGCGCCGGTCGAGAGCCGGTTGAGCCCGAAATTGAGCACCATGATGAAGGCGAGCGGCGAGAAGATCACCACATATTTGAGGATGCCCGGCGCCAGGAACACCTGCGCCGCGAGGCTATCGCGCCCGCCGCTGGCGAACAGCAGCGCCACGATCCCGGTGAGCAACACGCCGGATGCCATATAGTTATAGACCGACAGCATGTACGACCGGAGACCCGCGTCATACGCGGCACCGCGCGTATCGGCGGCGCTCGTCCCGAACGGGGCGGCAGTCGGCCGGGGGTCAGACCAGTTAGCCATTGTCAATTCGCTCCTTTGTCCGGCAATGAACGAGGCCGGCACACCGGAAATATTGCCCGTATGGCCGCTTTTTTCAAGCGAGGCGGCCCCGAGCAATCTTTCGTTACAAAACGTTACAGCAAAAGTCTGTCCAGGATGCATCGCCTTTTCGTCGCGCTTCGCCCGCCACCCGCGGTCCGCGCCGTGCTCGCGGCGGCGATGGGCGGCGTCCCCGGCGCGCGCTGGCAGGACGATGCCCAGCTCCACCTCACATTGCGGTTCATCGGCGAGGTCGAGCGGCCGCTGGCCGAGGACATCGCGCTGACGATCGAATCGATCGCCGCACCCGCGCCGAGCGTCGCGCTCGCCGGGGTCGGGCGGTTCGAGAAACGCGGGCGGGCCGATACGTTATGGGCCGGGGTCGCGCCGCATGACGCGCTCGCCGCGCTTCATCGCAAGGTCGATCACGCGCTGGTGCGGCTCGGGCTCGAACCCGAGCGGCGCGCCTATCTGCCGCATGTCACGCTCGCGCGATTGCCGCGGAGCGCGGGCCACGGGCCGGCGCTCGACCGCTGGCTGGCGGATCATGCCGCGCTGACCAGCGCGCATTTTACGATGCCGGAGCTGATCCTCTACGAAAGCCAGCTCGGCAGCGACGGGGCATTCTACGCGCCGGTGGTGCGCCGCGCGCTTGCGACAAATGAGTCTCGGACCTGAACTTCTCCCGCCGTCATGCCGGACTTGATCCGGCATCCAGAGCCACAAAGAGCATCGCTCGCTGCTCTGGATGCCGGGTCAGGCCCGGCATGACGGCGGATTGGAGGCCCGGGCCGGCATGACAATTAACCAGCCGGGGTGAACCGCAGCGTCCGTTTCACCGGATCGGCCTCGTCGAGCCGGACGGTGATGCGATCGCCGGGGTCGCCGCTGTCGCTCAGCACCCGCGCCACTACCGGCAGATCGACCAGCTGGATGCGCGCGCCGCGATCGTCGCGATCGAGGATCAGCGCCGGGAAGCTCTCCCCCTCGCGGCCGTGGAGCAGCACCGCCTCCGCCATGTCGATCACCGCGCGGTCGATCGCACCGGCGATCGCGCCCGAATGCGCCATCACCGCGGGCAGCTTCTCGAACGCCGCCGACACCACATCGGGCACCGCCTGTCCGTTGGCGATCGCCAGCGTCGCGCGGACGACATAGCGGTCGGCGAGCCGGCGCAGCGGCGCGGTGGCATGGGCGTAGGTCGCCGCCACCGCCGCCTGCCACGGCACGACCCCGGGGCGATAGGGCGCATAGCTCGCCCCCTCACCCGCGCGGCGGATTGCGACCATCAGCGCCGCCTCGCGCGGGTTGTGCCCGTCGAGCCTTTTCTGGAGATCGGCGAGCGACATCGCCGCCGGCCAGTCGACCCCGAGCGCCTCGGCAGCGTGGCGCAGCCGCACCACCGCGCGCGCGTCGGGCGCCGGCATCACGCGGAACAGCCCGGTATGATGCGCCAGCAACGACGCCGCCACCGCGAGATTGGTGGCGAGCGACAGCGCCGCGTTGCGATCCTCCGCCTCCTCGCGCGGGGCGAAGCGAAGCTGGAACTTGCCGTCGCCGTTGCGTGCCAGTTCCTGCTCGGGCGGATCGACCCGCGAGGCGCCGCGCTGATCCTCCGCCGCCGCGACGCGGCGCGCGAGCTCGGCGAACCCGGCCGGAAGATCGGCGTCGGTCGCGGTTTCGTAGGCGAGCTTGGCACGGCTGCGGATCAGCGCGCGTTCGGCGCCGTCGAGCGTCGCCTTGCCATCGGGCGCGACACGCACCGCGAAGATCACCGCCGGGCGATCGCCGGTCGGCAACAGGCTCGCCGCGCCCTCGCCGAGCGCCGGGGGATAAAGCGACGCCTTTCCGTCGGGCAGATAGAGCGATTCGCCGCGCCGCCACGCCTCGACATCGAGCAACCCGCCATCGTCGACGAACCATGCGACATCGGCGATCGCATAACGCAGCAACAGATCGTTGCCTGCCGCCTCGATCGCGAACGCCTGGTCGAGATCGGTCGAGCTGGCGGGATCGAGCGTGACGAACGGGATCGCGGTACGATCGACATGCGCGTTCGGCACGCGCTTCGCGGCTTCGTCGGCAGCGGCGAGTATCTCGGGCGCGAAGCCCTGCGGGACGTTATATTGGGTGCGGATCGCGGCGAGCCCCTCGGTCAGCGCGCGGTCGGGATCGAGCAAGGTCTTCATCGCCCCCGGCTATAGGCCAAGCCGCGCGCCCGGTCGATCACGGCTGGTCGATCATGCGAGCGGTGGCTCCGGCGCGCTACCCGTGGCAAGGGAGCAAGCGATGGCCCCTTCCCCGCTCCTCCCGATCGACGCAGCGCAGGCGCGCTTGCTCGCGCTCGCACCGGCGATCCCCGCCGAAACCCTGCCGCTCGCCGCCGCCGCCGGACGCTATCTGCGCGCACCGGCGACCGCGCGCCGGACCCAGCCGGCGGCGGACCTGTCGGCGATGGACGGCTATGCGATCCGCTTCGCCGACCTGCCCGGCCCGTGGCAGGTGATCGGCGAGAGCGCCGCGGGCCGCGACTTTGCGGGCACCGTCGCGCCGGGCGAGGCGGTGCGCATCTTTACCGGGGCGGCGATGCCGGGGGGCGCCGATACCGTATTGGTGCAGGAGGAGGCGCGGCGCGACGGCGCGACGCTGCATCTCGCCGGCGAGGGCCCGACGCGGCGCGCGCGCAATGTCCGTGCGCGAGGGCTCGACTTTCATGAGGGCGACAGTCTCGGCGAAACCGGCGCCGCGCTGACCCCGGCGCGCCTCGCCCTGCTCGCCACCGGCGGCGTCGGCGAGGTGAGCGTGAGCCGCCGGGTGCGCGTCGCGCTCGCCGCGACCGGCGACGAACTGATCGAGCCGGGCAGCGCTGGCGCCGGCCTTCCGGAATCCAACCGGCTGATGCTGCGCGCGATGCTCGCGGACCTGCCGATCGAGATCGTCGATCTCGGCATCCTGCCCGACCGGCTCGACGTGCTGACCCGCGCCTTTGCCGATGTTGCCGCCGATCTGCTCGTCACCACCGGGGGCGCGTCGGTCGGGGATCATGACCTCGTCCGTCCCGCGCTCGAAGCGGCAGGGGCGGTGATCGATTTCTGGCGCATCGCGTTGCGCCCCGGCAAGCCGATGATGGCCGGGCGGCGCGGCGATTGCGCGGTCGTCGGGCTGCCGGGCAATCCGGTTTCGGCGTTCGTGACCGGGTTGCTGTTCGTCCGCCCGCTCGCCGCGCGGATCGCCGGCGCGCGCGATCCGCTGCCGCGCGCGACGCTTGCCACGCTCGGCGAGGCGCTGCCCGCCAACGGTGAGCGCACCGATTATATCCGGGCGGAACAACGCGATGGCCGGGTCTATGCGGCGGCGATCCAGGACAGTTCGATGCTCGCCACGCTGGCGCGCGCGACCTGCCTTATCGTGCGCGCGCCGCATGCGCCGGCGGCGGCGGCGGGCGATATGGCGGAAATCCTCGTCATTGCGTGACGCGATCGCTTGACCGGCGGCGACATGTTCCGTAAAAGTTCCGCGTCTGTTCGCCGCTCGGAGGATCGCAATGCTCACCAGGAAACAGCATGAGCTGATCTGTTTCATCCACGATCGCCTCGCCGAAACCGGCGTGTCGCCGTCGTTCGAGGAAATGAAGGAGGCGCTCGACCTCAAATCGAAGTCGGGGGTCCACCGGCTGATCAGCGCGCTCGAGGAACGCGGCTTTCTGCGCCGTCTGCCCAATCGGGCGCGCGCGCTCGAAGTGGTCAAGATGCCCGAGCGGGTCGAGCCGTCGCGCGCCGCTGCTGCCGCTTCTGCGCCGCCGCGCCGCGCCACGCCCGAACCGGCGAACGATGTGATCGAAATCCCGCTCCACGGCCGGATCGCCGCTGGCCTGCCGATCGAGGCGTTCGAGGGATCGAGCACCTTGCCGGTCCCCGCCGCCTTGCTCGGTTCGGGCGAGCATTTCGCGCTCGAAGTGGCAGGGGATTCGATGGTCGAGGCGGGAATCCTCGACGGCGATTATGCGCTGATCCGCCGCACCGAAAGCGCGCGCGACGGGGAGATCGTCGTCGCGCTGATCGACGATAGCGAGGCGACGCTCAAATATTTCCGCCGCGAAGGCGCGATGGTCCGGCTCGATCCGGCCAACCGCAGCTATGATCCGCAACGCTATGCCCCGGCGCAGGTGCGCGTGCAGGGCAAGCTCGCGGGGCTGTTGCGGCGCTACGACTGAACAAGGTGCCGCCGGCTTTCGGGCCGGTTGCGCTGTCGGGCGGGAAGACCTGCCCCGCCGGTCGGGCTTTGCGGTAAGTCGATATCGTCCGCGGCGATATCCGTCGCCTCCACCCACGGATGCCGGTCGCCGGGCGTGCGCACGGTCGTCACCCGCCCGCTCGCCAGCGTCAGCGCGAGGCCGCCGGTGCGTGCCAGCGCAGGCCGGTCGAGCAGCAGCCAGCGCGGTACGCAGCCGCGCGGCAGGCGGCGGTCGCTGATCACGATATCGGCGTCACGGCATGCCGCGATGAGCCTGCGCCACGGCGGCAGATAGGGGCTGCGGGTGGCGAGGATGCGCCAGCGTCGTCCGCCGCTCTCGCGTACGACCAGGCAGGCATCGCGCGTGCAGCGTGCATCGGGCTGTTCGGACAGGAGCAGCGGATCGTCATCGCTTCCGGCATTTTCCGCCAGCGTGTCGCGGACATAATCCCCCGCGCGGTCGCGCAGCAGCGCGAGGTCGCCGCGCGCGGTGCGGATCGCGACGTGCCGTCCATCGCCGGTAACGAGCAAATCGGGCGCCGGGGTCGCCAGCGCCCATGCCGCGCCGGCGAGCGACGGCGCCAACCCCAGCAGCCGCCAGCGCGTCCGCCACAGCGCCAACCACAGCCCGCCGGCGGCGATCAGCGCATAGGCGCCGCCCGGCATCGCGGGGAGCATCGTCACCGCCCCCGGCGCCGCGGCGGTGGTCCGCGCGATCCATAGCAGCAAAGCCAGCGCCTTGCCGGTCAGCCACCACGCCGGCGCGCCCAGCCCCGCAATATCGAGCAGCAGCGCCAGCGCCTCCAGCGGCATGACGACGAAGGTGGTGAGCGGAATCGCGACGATATTCGCCACCGCACCGTAAATCCCCGCGCGGTGAAAATGGTAGATCGCGATCGGCATCAGCGCCACTTCGATCGCCACCCCGGTGAGGAGCAATGACGCGCCGCCGCGCGCGACGCTCGCGACCCACGCCTCGTCGCGCTTCATGAACCAGCCGCGCACCACCGGATGCTCGTGCAAGGCGACGATCGTCGTCACCGCGGCGAAGGAGAGTTGGAAGCTCGGCCCGACCAGCGATTCGGGCCATAGCAGGAGGACGATCAGCGCGCCTGCCGCGACCAGCCGCAACGTGATCGCCTCGCGCCCCAGCGCCATCGCCGCGAGCACCAGCAGCGCCGCGATGCAGCTACGGATCGTCGGGACCTCGCTGCCGGTAAGCAGGGTATAGCCGATCGCCACCGATGCAGCGGTGGCCGCGGCGAGCAGCGGCACGCGCCCGGTCAGCGCCAGCCTCCGGCTAAGCGCGAGCAGGCGCGAGGCGAGCAGCATCGTGATCGCCACCGCCGCGGTGATATGCAGCCCGCTGACCGACAACAGATGCGCCAGCCCCGATCGGCGCATCGCCTCGGCATCGTCCTCGCCGATCGCGCCGGTATCGCCGGTCGCCAGCGCCGCCGCGATGCCGCCGACGCTGCCGCCGAGCTGCGCGTGGATGTGACGGGTCAGCCGCACGCGCAGCCCCTCCCCCGCCGCCGCGCCCGACAGGATCGTCACCGGGGCGAAGCCGCGCCCGGTCGCCCCCAGCCCGTCGAACCACGCGACCCGCGCGAAATCGTAGGCGCCGGGCACCGCGGGCGGCGCGGGCGACATCAGTCTCGCCCGCAGCGCGATGATCGCGCCAGGCGCGAGGCCGCGCGGCGCATCAGAGGTGGTGAGGTTGACGCGAATGCGCGTGGGCGCGGATACCGGCCTGCGATCGAGCCAGCGCGTCGGCGCCAGCGTCAGCCGGATGAGATCGCGCGCGGGCAGCGGCCGCGCCTGGACCACCCGCGCCTCGAAACGCACGATCATCGCGCGCGGCAGCACCGGGGCGCCGGCGTGCTCGGCATGCACCCACACCGATCCGACCCCGAAAGCGAGCGCGACACCGCCGATCGCAATACTGGGCGCGAGCCGCCCGCCGCGCGAGAACGCCGTCGCGAATGCCGCCGTCCCCGCCGCGGCCAGCATCGTCGCGATCCATAGCCGGGGGTCGGGGAGCGCGAACCACAGGATGACGCCCGTGCCGAGACACACCGGGAGCCACAGCACGATCTGATCGCGCTCGGCCTCCAGCCAGCGCTCGATCGCGCCGTAACGCGGCCGGGGCTGATCGGTTGTTTCCGCGAAGGCGGGAATCGGCTGCCCGAGATCAGGCGACAATGTCGCAACGCCGGCGGGAGGAGCGCTCGACCCGCTCCTCATGTATCCCTGCGAAGGCGGAGACCCGGGGAGAGGGAGCGTAACCTTGCGGAATGCGGGGCTGGGTCCCCGCCTTCGCGGGGACGCGAGGAGGGGCCGCCACGCCGCCGTTCACACGCCGCCCTTCGAAGCCGCGCTGCCCGTTCACCCTCCCTCTCCCCCTTCGATCGCGAAGGTTTGTCGCGCCACCGGGCGCGTGCTAGGGGCGCCCCCGGCCCTCTAGGCCATGTCGTAATTCAGCTTGGGAGCAAGCGCGTTTGAGCGCAACCACCGATCTTGCCGGCGAGAGCGAGCGTGATGCCTCGGTCGTCACCCGTTTCGCCCCTTCCCCCACCGGCTTCCTTCACTTGGGCGGCGCGCGCACCGCGCTGTTCAACCTGCTGTTCGCGCGCCACCATGGCGGCAAGTTCCTGCTGCGGATCGAGGATACCGATCGCGCGCGCTCGACCCAGCCGGCGATCGACGCGATTCTCTCGGGCCTGAAATGGCTCGGGCTCGACTGGGACGGCGACGCCGTGTTCCAGTTCGAGCGCGCCGCGCGGCATGCCGAGGTCGCCGAGGCGATGCTCGCCAGCGGCAACGCCTATCGCTGCTACCTCACCCCCGAGGAACTGGCGCAGATGCGCACCGAGGCGGAAGCCGCGAAGAAGCCGCTGCGCATCCGCTCGCCGTGGCGCGACAAGGTGCCGAACGACCCGGGCGCGCCGCACGTCATCCGGCTCAAGGCTCCGCTCGACGGCGCGGTCACGATCCACGATCGCGTCCAGGGCGAGGTGACGGTGCAGAATGCCGAGCTCGACGATCTCGTGCTGCTCCGCTCGGACGGCACGCCGACCTATATGCTCGCGGTGGTGGTCGACGATCACGACATGGGCGTCACGCATGTCATCCGCGGCGACGACCATCTCAACAACGCCTTCCGCCAGTTGCCGATCTATCGCGCGATGGGCTGGCCCGAGCCGGTTTATGCGCATATCCCGCTGATCCACGGCGCGGACGGCGCCAAGCTGTCCAAGCGGCACGGCGCGGTGGGGATCGAGGCCTATCGCGACGAGTTGGGCATCCTGCCCGAGGCGCTCGACAATTATCTGCTCCGCCTCGGCTGGGGCCACGGCGATGCCGAGATCATCAGCCGCGAACAGGCGATCGAATGGTTCGATCTCGGCGCGGTGGGCAAATCGGCGTCGCGGTTCGATCTCAAGAAGCTCGAACATCTCAACGGCCATTATATCCGCGAGGCGGACGACGCGCGGCTCGCCGGACTGGTCGCGGCGCGACTCGGGCGTTCGGACGATGCCGCGACGCTCAATCTGCTGACCCGCGCGATGCCTGCGCTCAAGCCGCGTGCGGCAAATCTCAACGAGTTGACCGACGGCACCGCTTTCCTCTTCGCCACCCGCCCGCTCGTCATCGACGATGCGGCACGCGGGCTGCTGGAGGGTGAAGCGCCCGCGTTGCTGTCGCAACTGCACAGCGCTCTTGACGCGGTGCACAACTGGGATACGGAGGCGCTCGAAGATGCGGTACGCCGCGTGGCCGAAACGGCGGGCGTCAAGCTCGGTCAGGTCGCACAGCCGCTTCGTGCCGCACTCACCGGGCGCAAGACCTCGCCGGGCATCTTCGACGTGCTGGCCCTTCTGGGCCGCGACGAAAGCCTGGCGCGGATCGCCGACCAGATGCGTTAAGCAGGGGTAAGGAGACCACATGACCGATACCGCCGAGCTTTCCCTTGCCGGGAAGAATTCCGAATATCCTGTCCTGTCCGGTACGGTTGGGCCGGATGTGGTTGATATCCGCAAGCTTTACGGCGCGACCGGCGCCTTCACCTACGATCCGGGTTTCACCTCCACCGCCTCCTGCCGCTCGGCGCTGACCTATATCGACGGCGACGAAGGCGTGCTGCTCCACCGCGGCTATCCGATCGGCGAGCTGGCCGAACAGTCGAGCTTCATGGAAGTCGCCTATCTCCTGCTCAACGGCGAGCTGCCGTCGGCGGACGAGCTGGGCAAGTTCGAGACGACGATCACCCGCCACACGATGCTGCACGAACAGCTCGCGACCTTCTATCGCGGGTTCCGCCGCGACGCGCATCCGATGGCGGTGATGTGCGGCGTGGTCGGCGCGCTGTCGGCTTTCTACCACGATTCGACCGACATCCACGATCCGCAGCAGCGGATGATCGCCTCGCACCGGCTGATCGCCAAGATGCCGACGATCGCGGCGATGGCCTATAAGTACAGCGTCGGGCAGCCGTTCCTCTACCCGGACAACTCGCTGAGCTACACCGGCAACTTCCTGCGCATGACGTTCGGCGTCCCGGCCGAGCAATATGAGGTCCACCCGGCGGTGGAAAAGGCGATGGACCGGATCTTCATCCTCCACGCCGACCACGAGCAGAATGCCTCCACCTCGACCGTCCGGCTCGCCGGTTCGTCGGGCGCCAATCCGTTCGCGTGCATCGCGGCGGGGATCGCTTGCCTGTGGGGCCCGGCGCACGGCGGCGCCAACGAGGCGGCGCTCAACATGCTGCACGAGATCGGCACCCCCGATCGCATCCCCGAATTCATCGCGCGCGCGAAGGACAAGAACGATCCGTTCCGCCTGATGGGCTTCGGCCACCGCGTCTATAAGAATTACGATCCGCGCGCGACCGTGATGCAGAAGACGGTGCGCGAAGTGTTCGATGCGCTCAAGGTCAGCGACCCGGTATTCGAAACCGCGCTGCGGCTCGAGGAAATCGCGCTCAACGACAGCTATTTCGTCGAGAAGAAGCTGTTCCCGAACGTCGATTTCTATTCGGGCGTGATCCTCTCCGCGATCGGCTTCCCGACCTCGATGTTCACCGCGCTGTTCGCGCTCGCCCGCACCGTCGGCTGGGTCGCGCAGTGGAACGAGATGATCACCGATCCCGACCAGAAGATCGGCCGCCCGCGTCAGCTCTACACCGGGCCGACGCAGCGCAGCTATGTGCCGATGAGCAAGCGCTGATCCGAACCATCTGAACCAAAAGCGTCATGCCGGGCTCGACCCAGCATCCAGAGCCTCAAGTGCCGTCGCACCTCGCCCTGGATGCCGGATCAAGTCCGGCATGACGTTTATATGGCATGTTAAACAAGACCCGTTCGCCCTGAGCTTGTCGAAGGGCGTCCTGTCATTCGTGAAGTGGGGTCGCCCTTCGACAGGCTCAGGGCGAACGGTGGATAGCGGTCCGCCTAAACGGAGCCCGTCTCAGCGCGCCGTAACCGTCGCCGGCACCAGCGGCAGCGCGAGCATGAACCGCGCGCCTTCGCCCGGCGCGCTGTCGAGCTCGATCGCCCCGCCCATCGCGCGCGCCAGCCGGCGCGAGATATAGAGGCCGAGCCCGCTTCCGCCCGGCTCACGCGGATCGACGCGGGCGAATTTCTCGAACACCAGCGCCTGATCCTTCGGCGCGATGCCCTTGCCCTGATCGGCGACGATCGCCACCGCGCGCCCGCCGTCGCGCTGGATGCGCAGCCACACCGTCCCGCCGCGCGGCGAATAGCGCAGCGCATTGCCGATCAGATTGACCAGGATCTGCAACACGCGGCGGAATTCCCCGCTCGCCACCAGCGGCGCATCGAGCCCCTGCGTGTCGAGCGTCACACCGGCATCGGCGGCGCGCACCGCGAACAGCCCGGCGGCGCGGCGCATCACATCGGCGAGATCGACCGGTTCGGTCAGGATCGTGAAATCGTCGCGCTCGACCGCCTCGATATCGGCGAGATCGTCGACCAGCCCCATCAGATGCCGCCCGGCGCTGGCGATATCGGCGGCGTAATCGACATAATGCGGGTCGATCGGCCCGTCCTCGGCGGCGTTGATGCTGTCGGCGCTGGCGATGATCCGCGTCAGCGGCGCACGCAATATGCCGTCGAGCCGGGTGTTGAAGGTGGCGGCGACATCCTCGGCCGGCGTCGCTTTCGTCGCCTCCGCCGGGAACACCCCGCCGACGAAGCCAGCGAACACCCCCGCCGCATTGCGCCGCGCGGTCGCGGCGAGCGTCACGCTGCCGCCGCCGTTGCGGATCACCGCCGCCTGACGATCGAAATCGCGCTGCATCGCCAGCGCCTCAAGCAAGGGCATGCCCCCGGCCGCGTCGGGCTGGAGGGTGAACAGATCGGTCAGCGGCTTGCCGATCAGCGACGGCGCGTCGAACCCGCGCCCGTCGCCGATTTCCGACGGCAGACGGGTGAGCCGCAACGTCGCATCGGCCTCCCACAGCCACAAGGCGCCCGGCGGCGGAGCGGCGTGGACGCTGCCGGTCGCGCGCCACGCCGGGCGCTCGCGCATCGGCGAAACCGACAGCGACACGCCGTCCGATCCGGGGTTGGCGCGGACCCAGCATTCGAGATCGGCCTCGGCATCGGCGATCACCACCGTGCGCTGGACGAGGATGCGCAGCCGTCGCGCGAGCCGGACCACCGTGGCGAGCTGCGGGATCGCGAGCAATTCGCCGACCGCCCCCCCGGCGCGTTCGTTGAGCGCGGCGAAATCGGGGTCCGCCGCGATCAGCCGGTCATGCTGGTCGAAGCGCGCGGTGAGGAGGCGGCCGTCGGTCATGCGCGGCGCAACCGTTCGATCGCGCGAATGGCGCGGCGGAAATCGGGGTGGAGCGACAAAGGCGCGAGCGCCTCGCGCGCGGCGAGCACCGGGATCGCCGCGATCGTATCGAGCTGATCGGCGAACGCCTCGATATCGCGCCGCGGATCGGCGTCGGACAGCAGCAAGGCAACGCGCGCCAGCGCCTCGCGCGGGAAGCCGTGCGCGCGCAGCGCGAGCCACAGCCGATCGCCCTCGGCATCGAGCAGCAGCGCACGCGCTTCGCGCAGATCGACCCGCTGGACATAAGCGAGCAGCGCCGCCGCCAGCTCGGCCTTGCCCTCGCCCAGCGCTTCGGCGAGCAGATCGGGCAATTCCTCCGCACGCGCGTCGATCGCCGCCGCCAGCCTGAGCGCGATCGTATCGAGCCGCGCGCCGTCGTCATGCGCATCGATGCTGCGCGACGCCGCCTCGACCAAGGCGCGGTCGGCCGCCGGCCCCTGCGCCTCACGCAACGCCGCCGCCACCCACCAGACGAGGCGGCGATGCAGGTCCGCCGGCAGATCGACCGACCGCCCGCTGCCCGCCTCGCGCCGGCCCTCGGCGATGATGTAATCGCGTGCCGCCGCACCGACGACATTGTCGTCGCCCTGCGCCAGCCGGGCGAGCAGCATCACCGGCGCGCCGGGCTCACGATTCGCCCCCAGCGCCGCGCCGAGCAAGGCCAGCCGAAGCTGGCCGATCACCTCGGCCATCAGATCCTGATCGCGCAACAGCCCGGCATCGAGCAGCCGTCGCATCGTCTCGGCCGGGCGCGGGGTGATCACCCCGCCCGCGCCATCCTCGCCGCGCGCGAGCACGCGGGTGGCGTGGGTCGCCAGTTCGCGCTCGATCCGCTCGAGCAACGCGCCGATCGCCGCGCGCAGCATCGCGCGGGTGCGATCATCGAGCCGATCGTGATCGTTGAGGAAAAAATCGTCGATCGCGGTTTCCAGCCGCCGCCACGCCCGCGAATCTGCCTCGGCCGCGCGCACGAAGATCGGCGCGGCGTCGGGAGCGATCGCACGCAAGGGGCCGTTCGGATCGACCGTCATCACCGTACTTTTAACTTCAATGTCGTTAAGACGCGACTAAGAGTCTTTTTGGCGAATGCCCGTTTCGGGTCATTGCGTGCGGTGAAACCGCTTTTCCCAAACAGACTCTTAAGCCTTACGACGAAGTAACTCGATTGCAGCGCTTAAGGTAGCGAAAGCGTAAACGGTGGCGAGGATCAGCCCGGCCAGCGGCATCCCCAGCATCGTCAGCACCGCCAGCAGCAGGAGACAGGCCGGCGGGGTCGCCCACCATATCGCGCGCGGCACCGCATCGGTCGCGCGTTCGACGAGCGCGCCCACCGCGATCAGCACGAGCGCGACGATCACCCCCGAATCGCTCAGCCCGCGCGAATCGATCGACCGGCCGAGCAACAGCGCGGCGAGCGCGGCGGCGCCCGGGATTCCGCAGGCCAGCACGCTTGCGAGCCGGCTTTCCTCGCGCAGCCAGGCGGTGCGCTCGCCCATTGCGGCGGCGACCGTACCGGCCAGCGCGGCGAACAGCCCGACCGTCTGATATCCGACCGCGACCAGCCCGAGCCCGATCAGCACCGCGACTCCGGCAGCGATCGTCACCGCCACGGTCGATCCGGGGCGCCCGATCAGCGGCGGGAGGACGAAGCCGGCGATCGGCCGCACCACCCAGCGATCGAACCAGCCGGGCCGCGTCGCGAGCGTCGCCATCATCACCGCGCGGCTGCGCTGCTCCAGCGCGGCGCTGCGCCGCTCGATGCCGTGCCCCGCGCCCGCCTCGCCCGCCGCCAGCACGACATGCCGCGCCCCGCCTTGCTCGGCGACGCGGAGCAGCGCCGACTGGACGTCATAATCGCTCGGCAAAGCCGCGACGTCGGCGAGCCGCCGCGCATCGAGCCGCGCGATCCCCGCCCAGGCGAGCCCGCCGCCGACTCGTTCGTAGTCGGGCGACGCGCTGCCGGCATCGAGCACGAGCAACGCATCGCCGCCTTCCGCGGCGAAGGGCGCGAGCGTCGCATCGGTGGTGATCAACCCGTCGGCCAGCGCGACGACCCGCGCGAGCGGATGGAGCCGCGCGCTCGCCTCGCCCGCGCTGCGCACGGTGTCGACGCTCATCCCGCGCCGCCCGATCCGCGCGATCGCGCCGAGCAATTCGGGGGTCAGCCGCGATACAACGATCACCAGTTGCGACGCCCCGGCGGTCGCCAGCAGCCGCGCCTGATATTCGATCACCGTCACGCCGGCGAACGGCAATGTCGCCGCCAGCACTCCCTGGCGGTCTTCGGCATCCTGAACGGCGAACAGCAATCCCGCGAGCATCCGCGCGCTGTTAGCGGTTGATGCGCGCGGGTGGAAGCGCGGCGCTTGCGGCGAAACGAGCAAGGTTCGGGACGCTAATCGCTTTGTCCCGCGCGAATTCGTGTTAAAACCGGCCGATGAACGGGGGGACTTCATCGCTCGGGCTACGCGACGTGGCCAATCTGCCAGCCGAGACCAAGGCACCGGACGGGGATCCCCCGTTGTTTCTCAGTGAGTTCACCGCGGTCGAGGGAGGGCATCACATCATCGCATCGCACGACTTCGCCGCGGATGTCGAACCGCCGTCGCGCTGGCGCACGATCGGGCCGGCGGTGCTCGCCGCGCTCTCGCTGATCTGGGTCGGCACGCTGATCGCGCTGGCGTGGGGCGACCTGCCGACGATGTCGGCGATCGCGATTGCGCAATTCGGCGCGGCGCTGGTCACCGTGCCGGTGCTCGCCGGGATCGTGTGGCTGCTCACCTTGCGCACCAGCGCCGCCGAGGCGCGCCGCTTCGGCCTTACTGCGCGGGCGATGCGCGCCGAGGCCGCCTCGCTCGAACGCACCGTCGCCACGCTGAGCGCGACGATCGAGACGAATCGCGCCCAGCTCGCCGAGCAGACCCAGGCGCTCGCAGCATTGGGCGACAGCGCCACGATGCGACTCGCCGCGATCGGCAACAGCCTGTCGGGCGAAGTGGCGCAGGCCGACACCCATGCCCGCGCGCTTTCGGATACGACGCGCATCGCGCAGACTAATCTCGAGACGCTGATCGCCGGGCTCCCGCGCGCGCGCGACGAGATCAATGCGCTGATCGCGCGGCTCGAAGGCGTCGGCCACACAGCGGGCGAACAGGCGGCGTCGCTCGACGTGCAGGTCTGCGCGCTCGCCGAACGCGGGCGCGAGGCGGAGACGGTCGCCAATGGCGCAGCGCAGAAGCTCGCCGCGCATATCGAGCGGATGGAATCGGTCAGCGACAATGTCGGGACGCGGCTCGAAGCGGTCACCGCCGAAATGTCGAACGTGGTCGACGCAATGCTCGACCGTACCGCGGGGGCGATCGACCAATCGCGCAAGAGCATCACCGCGCAGGGCGAGGCGATGCTGGCGATGGTCGGCACGCATCAGGCCGCGCTCGATACCGCCGCGAAGGAAAGCGCCGATACGCTCGCCGAGCGGATCAACCTGATCGAGCTGGTGATCGATCGCGTCGCCGAGCGGCTCGATGCGCAGCGCGGCGCGGGCGAATCACTGCTTTCGACGCTCGACGACGGGGTGAGCCATGTCGAGCGCCGGCTCGAGGCGCTGCACCGGCAGAGCGCCGATCGCGCCGCGGCGCTCGCTGCGTCGATCAGCGCGCTCGGCGGCTCGACCGATGCGATGACCGAGGCGCTGCGCGCTGGCGAGGAAATGGCGGCCAAGGCGATCGGCACCACCGAAACCCTGCTCGCCGCGCTCGATTCGGCCGCGCGCGAGATGGACGAGACGATGCCCGCAGCGGTCGAGCGGCTCGACACGCGCTTCGCCGCGTCGAAGGCGGTGGTCGTCGCGACCAAGCCCGAGTTGCTCGCGCTCGTCACCGCTGCCGAGAGCACCCACGACGCGATCGAGGCGATCGCGCAGGTGATCGCCGACCAGCGGCGCAACGTCGACACGCTGACCGCGACGCTGCTCGAAACGCTGGCCACCGGCCGCGCCAAGGCGGACGGGATCGGGCAGATGATCGACGAGGCCGCCGAGCGCGCCAACCGCTTGTCCGAAGACGCCGCCCCGCGGCTGCTCGAAGCGCTGCTGCGCGTCCGCGACACCGCGACCCAGGCCGCCGAACATGCCCGCGATACGCTCGCCGGGGTGATCCCCGAGGCGGCGGAGGCGCTGGAGAAATCGGGCGTCGTCGCGTTGCGCAAGGCGGTCGACAAGGGGTTCGAAAAGACGATCGCCGATCTGTCGCAGGCCGCCGAGCGCGCGGTCGCCGCCGCGACCCGCGCCGCAGGCGAACTCGATCAGAAGATCACCAAGATCGATGAACAGGCCGCGCTGGTCGATATCAAGATCGAGCAAGCGCAGAACGAACGCGAGGAGCACGAGCGCGAAAGCTTCGCCAAACGCGCCTCGCTGCTGATCGAGGCGCTCAATTCGGCGGCGATCGACATCACCCGCACCTTCGCCCCCGATGTCGCGGACAGCGCCTGGGCGGCCTATTTGAAGGGCGATCGCGGGGTCTTCACCCGCCGCGCGGTGCGGCTGCTCGATGCGTCCGAACAACGCGATATCGCGCAGCTCTACGACGAGGATCCGGCGTTCCGCGATCAGGTCAACCGCTACATCCACGATTTCGAGGCGATGCTGCGCACGATCCTCGCACAGCGCGACGGCTCGCCGCTGGGGGTGACGTTGCTGTCGTCCGACATGGGCAAGCTCTATGTCGCGATGGCGCAGGCGATCGAGCGGCTGCGGTAACGCGTCGAGCACCTATCCCGTTCGCCCTGAGCTTGTCGAAGCGCTGCCCTTCTTCATGGCAAGAAAAGTGCTTGGCTTCGACGGGCTCAGCCCGAACGGGCGAGGCGCGTCACCCCACAACCGGCCGCATCTGTACCGGATCGTAATAAAATTTCTCGTGGACGATCCGGTCGTCGCGCCACGTCTGCAGCGTCAGTTCGTCGAGGCGGATCGTCGCGCCGTTCGGGGCGACGAATTCGAACGTCCAGCGGATCACCGCCTGATCGCCGTCGACGAAGCGGCTCAACGCGCGCGCCGTCACCTTGGGGAAAGCAGCGAGCATCATCTGTTCGTTGGCGATCAGCGCATCGATTCCGACGCGCGGCGGATTGTCATTCTCCTGCATCTCGGCATCGGTGGCGTAGAAGCGCGGAAAGGCTTCGAGAAACTCGCCGCGCTCGACCATCTCGATCAGCCCGTCGACCTGTTGCGACACGGACATGATTCCTGCTCCAGTCGTTTAAGCTGGACGCACGGCTAAACGATCCGCGCCGCGACCGATCGTGGCGGCAACGACAAATTTTTATCCGATACCGCCACGGAACCGCCGGCGATAGGCCGCGGGGGTCAGCGCGATCGTGCGCTGGAACAGCCGATGAAAGCTCGGCACATCCTGATAGCCGATCCGCGCGGCAATCTCGGCGATCCCAAGATCAGTGGTTTCGAGCAGGCGCTGCGCCTGATCGAGCCGAATCCCCTGAAGCAGCGCCAGCGGCGTGCGCCCGGTCGCTTCCTTCACCCGGCGCAGAAAGGTGCGGCTCGACAGCCTGAAGGCGGCCGCCGCGGCATCGAGGCTGTAGCGATCGGCGATATGTGCCGCGAGCCAGTGCTCCACCTCGCGCGCGAAGGGCGTCGCGGGGCGCCGCATCATCTCCTTGTCGAAGAATGGCGCCTGGCTCGATCGCGCGGTGTCGATCAGGCTGAACCGCGCCACCGCGCGAGCGATCGCCGCGCCGGCATGGTCGGCGACGATCGCTAGTGCGAGATCGGCATAAGCGGTGAAGGCGCCGGCGGTGATGATCTCGCCGTCGCGGACCAACATCGCCTTGGGATCGAGCCGCACCGTGGGATAGCGACGCATGAAGGTCTCGGCCATCGCCCAAGCGGTCGTCGCGCGGCGCCCGGCGAGCAACCCGGCCTCGGCGAGCAGAAAGGCACCGCCGCAGACCGACGCCACGCGATGTTTGCCGGCGGCGCCGCGAATCATCGCGATTTCGGGGCCCAGCCCGGCAACGACGCGATCGATATCGCTCGCCCGCGCGAAATCGAATGCGGGAACGATCAGCAGATCGGCGTGATGCGGCGAGGGCACAGGCTGCACTATCGCGCCACCCGCCACCGTGACGTTCACGCGCCCCGCGCTGACGATCGTGCAGGCAAAGGGCGGCGGCTCCGCAGGGCGGCGGAACGCCCAGATCCGGTTGGCGACGAGGATGATATCGGCAAAACCGAATACCTCGGCCCCCATGCACCCGTCATAGGCGAGGATCGCGATATTCAGCATGAAGCGCGCTTCGCGCACCGCCGGAAGGCGGGTAATCCGTCGTCATCCGGTGACGGGCGGATCAAGGAAATCGATGATTTCAAAAGAGGAATGGTGGAGCCGAGGGGGATCGAACCCCTGACCTTCGCAATGCCATTGCGACGCTCTCCCAGCTGAGCTACGGCCCCATCTTCCGTCCGGGAAGCGCCCCCTAGCGGGGCGCCGCGACGTTGGCAAGCGGCGAAACGCCGCTTGCCAAAAACCAATCAATTTTCTTCGTCGTCGCTCGACGTTTCGACGCCGAGATCGTCGTCGCCGCCGAGATCAACCTCGTCGTCGGCCGAAGGCTCTTCGTCTTCGCCGGTGTCCAGATCGACGTCATCGTCGTCCGCGCCGCCAGCGAGATCGCTGTCGGCAGGCCCGGTGTTGGTCTTGGCTGCCTCGAACGGCAGCGGCTGCTTGGATTTCAGGATCGGCTCCGGCTCCCATGCATAGCCACAGGCGATGCACGTGACGGGGTCGTCCTTTTCGAGGTCATAGAAACGCGTCGCGCATTTCGGGCACGTACGCTTCGTGCCCCATTCCGGCTTGATCATGCCGTGCAGAACCTTTCGGATGGGTGTTTCAACAGGCCAGTCCCTGCGAAGTGGTGGGCGCCTTGCCATAGCGCAACCCTGCTGGCAAGGCCGCGCGGACATGGCCCATACAGCTTCTCCGCAGCCTGTCACGATCAATCCCGCCCCGGCGCTCGTCGGACGCATCCGCGTGCCGGGGGACAAATCGATCAGCCACCGCTCGCTGATGCTCGCCGCGCTGGCGGTGGGCGAAAGCCGCGTCGAAGGGTTGCTGGAGGGCGAGGACGTGCTCGCCACCGCCGCCGCGATGCGCGCGATGGGCGCCGATATCGCGCGCGGCGCTGACGGCATCTGGCGCATCCACGGCGTCGGGGTCGGCGGGCTGCTCCAGCCGCAGGCGGCGCTCGACATGGGCAATTCGGGCACCTCGACCCGCCTGCTGATCGGGTTGGTCGCGAGCCATCCGATCACCGCGACGTTCGTCGGCGACGCCTCGCTCTCGGCGCGGCCGATGCAGCGGGTGATCGCGCCGCTTTCGCAGATGGGAGCGGATTTCACCCCCTCCCCCGGCGGCCGGCTGCCGCTGATGGTGCGCGGGCTCGCCCCGGCGGGGCCGATCAC
Source organism: Sphingomonas lycopersici (assembly GCF_026130605.1). GTDB lineage: Bacteria > Pseudomonadota > Alphaproteobacteria > Sphingomonadales > Sphingomonadaceae > Sphingomonas > Sphingomonas lycopersici. The sequence goes on from NZ_JANFAU010000002.1 coordinate 712,029, forward strand.
CTACACTTTGCCGGTCGCCTCGGCGCAAGTGAAGTCGGCGGTGCTGCTCGCCGGACTCAACACCCCCGGCATCACCCGCGTGATCGAGCCGGTCGCGACGCGCGATCATAGCGAGCGGATGCTCGCCGGGTTCGGCGCGGTGCTCAGCGTCGAGCAGACGCCCGAGGGACGGCTGATCTCGATCACCGGCGAGGCGGAGCTCAAGCCGCAATCGATCGTCGTTCCCGGCGACCCCTCCTCCGCCGCTTTCTGGCTGGTCGCGGCATCGATCGTGCCGGGCAGCGACGTGGTGGTCGAGAATGTCGGAATGAACCCCACGCGCAACGGGATCGTCACCGCGCTCCGCCTGATGGGCGCCGATATCACCGAGATCGACGCGCGCGACGTCGGCGGCGAGCCGGTCGCGGACCTGCGCGTGCGCCACGCAGCGCTCAAGGGGATCGAGGTGCCGCGCGAGCTCGCGCCGTCGATGATCGACGAATATCCGGCCCTGTTCGTCGCCGCCGCCTTTGCCGAGGGACGCACCGTCGCGCGCGGGGCGGACGAATTGCGCGTCAAGGAATCGGATCGCATCGCGGTGATGAAGGATGCGCTGATCGCCAACGGCGTGTCGCTGATCGAGCATGAGGACGGGCTGTCGATCGACGGCACCGGCGGCGAGGCGATCCCCGGCGGCGCGCGTATCGCCTCGAAACTCGATCATCGTATCGCAATGAGCATGGCGATCGCTGGACTTCACGCGCGCGCACCCGTGATGATCGACGACGCCGCGCCGGTCAGGACGAGCTTCCCGACCTTCTTCGCGCTGCTCGATGCGTTGGGGGGAAGCGTCACGTGGAGTTGATCGATCGCCGGCTGCTGCTCGCCGGCGGGCTTGTCGCGCTGGTGTCGGCACCGGCGTACGCGCGCGGGCTGGCGAGCTATCCCGCGCCGGTACGCGAGGTGATGGTCCCGGTCGAGGGCGGGCGGATCTATGTCCGCGTCAACGGCGATCTCGCGGCGCCGCGCGCGCCGCTGGTGCTGCTCCACGGCGGGCCGGGCGGGACGCATGAGGCGCTGATGGACGCGCTCGCGCTGGCTGACGAGCGCGCGGTGATCCTTTACGACCAGCTCGATTCGGGACGGTCGGACCAGCCCAATGACCCGGCCAATTGGCGCGTCGCGCGGTTCGTCGACGAGATCGAGGCGGTGCGTCGCGCGCTCGGCGTCACGCGCTGGCATGTGCTGGGACATAGCTGGGGCGGCACGCTCGCGCTCGAATATGGCGCGCGGCGCCCGGCCGCGCTCGCCGGGCTGACGCTCGCCAGCCCGCTGATCGCGACCAAAAGCTGGATCGGCGATGCCAATCTGCTGGTCGACGCGCTCCCCGCGCCGATCCGCGCCGAAATCCGCCGCTGCGAGACGCTCAAGGCGCCGCAGCCCGCCGCCTGCACCAATGCGACGGACGCTTTCTACGCGGTCTACAATAGCCGCGAGCCGGCGACCGATCCGGCGCGCGCCTATCATCGCGCGGTCGGCGGGCGCGGCTTCAACGCGCGGCTCTATCAGACGATGTGGGGGTCGAGCGAATTCGTCTCGACCGGCACGTTGCGCAGCTACAACGGCGAGCCGCTGCTCGCCAAACTCGACGGGAAACGGACCTTGTTCATCTGCGGCCAGTATGACGAAGCGCGGCCGGCGACGATCGGCGCTTATGCCGCGCGCGTGCCGGGCGCGGAATTTGCGGTGATCGCGGGCGCGGCGCACCATCTGTTCGGCGATCGGCCGGAGGAAACCGTCGCCACCTTGCGCGGCTGGCTCGCGCGGCAGGACGCCTTGGCATGATCATCGCGGTCGACGGGCCGGCGGCGTCCGGCAAGGGCACGATCGCGCGGGCGCTGGCGCGGCATTACGATCTGCCGCACCTCGATACCGGGCTGCTCTATCGCGCGGTCGCCGCGACGGTGCTGCGCCACGAGCTCAACCCGGCGAAGGAGGCCGATGCGGTCGCGGCGTGCGATTTCGACGATCTGCTGCTCGCCGATCCCGCATTGCGCGACGACGAAATCGGCAAGGTCGCGTCGATCGTCTCGGCGCATCCTTTGGTGCGCGCCGCATTGCTCCAGCGGCAGAAGCGCTTCGCCGCGCAGGAAGACGGCGCGGTGCTCGACGGGCGCGACATCGGGACGGTGATCGCGCCCAACGCGGATGCCAAATTGTTCGTCAAGGCGACCCCGACGATCCGCGCACGCCGGCGCCACGCCGAACTGCACGCGCACGGCTCGTCGCTGACCTTCGATCAGGTGCTGGCCGATATCCGCGCGCGCGATCAGCGCGATTCGACCCGTAACACCGCGCCGCTGGTCGCCGCCGAGGATGCGGCAACGCTCGACACCAGCTTCCTGTCGATCGAGGCGGCGGTGCAGAAGGCGATCGATCTGGTCGAGGCGGCGCGCGCGCGGAAAGCGGCAGCGGGCGGCTGATCTGCCCCCTTCCTCTGGCGCCGTCATTCCCGCGGAGGCGGGAATCCATTGACGCTGCGGTCGCGCTTCTTTCTCGAAAGTCTGAGTGAATGGATTCCCGCCTCCGCGGGAATGACGGGGAGATGATGGTGAGGATGGCTGCCGCCACCGCGCCTGAATCCGCGGCGTTCCGCCGCATTCGCGTCGCTGCTTCTTGTGGATAACCGCAAGTTGCGCTAAGGCGCGGACGTTCGGCGGGCCGGGGTCCGCGGAGGCGCGGCGCGGAGGTTCACCTCTCGCGCCCTTTTCGCATTTGGCGTTCTGGCCTCCCAACCCCCTGTCCGACGGATGCCGCATCGGCATGGGGCCGGCGTGGCAGTGAAGGCCAAGACCAGCGGATTCAACCGCTTGGCCGGAAACGACATCAAGGAATCGAAAGTTTATGGCCTCTACGGCAACTCCCTCTCGGGACGATTTCGCGGCGATGCTCGATGACATGTTCGGCGGCGCCGACAGCTTCGAGGGCCGCGTGGTGCATGGCACGGTCACCGGCATCGAAAACGACATGGCGATCATCGACGTCGGTCTGAAGAGCGAAGGCCGCGTGCCGCTGCGTGAATTCGCCGCCCCCGGCCAGAAGGCCGAGCTCAAGGTCGGCGACGAAGTCGAAGTCTATGTCGACCGCGTCGAGAACATGCATGGCGAAGCGATGCTGTCGCGCGATCGCGCGCGCCGCGAAGCCGCATGGGACAATCTGGAAGCCGAATTCGCCCGCACCGCGCGCGTCGAGGGCGTGATCTTCGGCCGCGTCAAGGGCGGCTTCACGGTCGACCTCAACGGCGCCGTCGCCTTCCTGCCGGGCAGCCAGGTCGATATCCGCCCGGTGCGTGACGTCACCCCGCTGATGGATATCCCGCAGCCGTTCCAGATCCTCAAGATGGACCGCAAGCGCGGCAACATCGTCGTGTCGCGTCGCGCGGTGCTCGAAGAGACCCGCGCCGAGCAGCGTTCGGGCCTCATCCAGTCGCTCCACGAGGGCCAGATCATCGACGGCGTGGTGAAGAACATCACCGATTACGGCGCCTTCGTCGACCTGGGCGGGATCGACGGTCTGCTCCACGTCACCGATCTCAGCTACAAGCGCGTCGCGCACCCGAGCGAGATGATCAACATCGGCGACACCGTGCGCGTCCAGATCATCCGCATCAACAAGGACACGCAGCGCATCAGCCTCGGCATGAAGCAGCTCGAGAGCGATCCGTGGGATGGCGCGGGCGCGAAATATCCGGTCGGCGCCAAGCTGTCGGGCCGTGTCACCAACATCACCGAATATGGTGCATTCGTCGAGCTGGAAGCTGGCATCGAAGGCCTCGTCCACGTCAGCGAAATGTCCTGGACCAAGAAGAACGTCCACCCGGGCAAGATCGTGTCGACCTCGCAGGAAGTCGATGTGGTGGTGCTCGAGGTCGATGAGGACAAGCGCCGCATCAGCCTCGGCCTCAAGCAGGCGCAGGCCAATCCGTGGGAGGCGTTCGCCGCCGCTCACCCGATCGGCTCGACCGTCGAGGGCGAAGTCAAGAACGCGACCGAATTCGGCCTCTTCGTCGGCCTCGACAACGACGTCGACGGCATGGTCCACATGTCCGACATCGCCTGGGGCGTTTCGGGCGAGGACGCGCTGGCGCTGCACCGCAAGGGCGAGATGGTGAAGGCGATCGTGCTCGACATCGATTCGGAGAAGGAGCGCATCTCGCTTGGCATGAAGCAGCTCGAGCGCGGCGGCCCGGTGGCCGGCGCGGTTGCGGCTGGCGATCGCCTGTCGAAGAATGCGGTCATCACCGTCACCGTGCTCGAAGTCCGCGACGCGGGCCTCGAAGTGCAGGCGGGCGACGACGGCGCGACCGGCTTCATCAAGCGCACCGATCTCGGCCGCGACCGCGACGAGCAGCGCCCGGAGCGTTTCCAGGTCGGCCAGAAGATCGACGCGATGGTCACCGGCTTCGATCGCTCGAAGAAGCCGACCTTCTCGGTCAAGGCGATGCAGATTGCCGAGGAAAAGCAGGCAGTTGCGCAGTATGGCTCGTCGGATTCCGGCGCGTCGCTGGGCGACATCCTGGGCGAAGCGCTCAAGGCTCGCGATTCCAAGAAGTAATCGGGGCAGCCCGGGCAGGATCATTTCCTGCCCGGGTCCCAGCTTGACACGAAATTACAGCATACTGTCGTTTCGTTCCTATTCCGATCGGCGGTTTCCCTGTATTATTGCGACCTTAGTAATCGCGCGTTTAACGATAATCGCTTCAGAGGTTGCCCATGATCCGATCCGAACTCGTCCAGCAGCTCGCAGAGACCAATCCCGAGCTTTCGTTGCGTGAGGTCGAGGAGATCGTATCAACCTTCTTCGACGAGATCGTGCGACGGCTGGCCGAGAATGGTCGGGTCGAGCTGCGCGGTTTCGGCGCTTTTTCCACCCGCGCCCGCGATGCTCGCACCGGGCGCAACCCGCGCACCGGGGAGATGGTGGACGTGGACGCGAAGCGCGTTCCCTACTTCAAACCCGGCAAGGAAATGCGCCAGCGGCTCAACGTCGCTTGACGCGGCGGCTCCGGTAGACTTCACGTCGTGCGCGATGCGCGGACGTGGCGGAATCGGTAGACGCTGGAGACTTAAAATCTTCTGCCATTGGCGTGCGGGTTCGAGTCCCGCCGTCCGCACCATCGCATGTCTGGGCGCAAGCGCGTCGCTCGCGCTGCTCGCCGGCTGCGACCGACGCGCCGATGTCGGGCCGGTCGTGGCGAGCGTCATCGGCGCCCCGCCTGAGCTGAGCGATGCGAGCCGCGGCGACTGGCCCGAGAGCGATCGCGCGCTGGCCGATTCGGTGGCGCAGGGTCTGGTGCGCTTCGACGCGACCGGCCAGATCGAGCCCGGTGTCGCCGAGCGCTGGATCGTCACCGACGAGGGCATGACCTATATCTTCCGGCTGCGCGAGGCGGTGTGGTCGGACGGGCGCCCGGTCACCGCGCAGGAAGTGGTGGCGATCCTCAAGCATCAGATCGCGGCAGCGTCGCGCAACCCGCTCAAGCCGTTTCTCACCAGCATCGAATCGATCGTCGAGATGACGCCGCAGGTCATCCAGATCGAACTCTCCCACCCTCGCCCCGATCTGCTCAAATTATTCGCGCAGCCCGAGCTGGCGATCGTCCGGCGGCGCAACCCTGCCGGCACCGGCCCGTTCCGCATCATGCACGCGGGTCGCCGCTCGATGCTGCTGACCCCGGTGTCGGACCCGAATCGCTCGCCCGACGAGATACCCGAAAAGGTGCCCGAAGATGACGTGCGGCTGATCGGCGAGCCCGCGTCGCGCGCGATCATGCGCTATATCGCGCGTGGCTCCGATCTGGTGGCGGGCGGCACGGTGGGCGATTGGCCGCTGATCCAGATCGCCACGGTGCCGCCGGCGGAGGTGAAGCTCGATCCGGCGGCAGGGCTGTTCGGACTGGCGATCACCAATCGCGAGGGCTTCCTCGCCTCGGCAGACAATCGCGCGGCGATCGCCGCCGCGATCGACCGCGCCGGGCTGGTCGAGGCTTTCTCCCCCGAATGGGCGCCGACCGAGCAATTGCTGCCCGACCAGCTCGATTCGGCGACCCCGCCGGCGATCCCCTCCTGGGTCGCGATCGATGTCGGCGACCGCCGGCAGCAGGCGAAGGCGCAGGTCGCCTCGTGGCGCGGCATCCACCCCGAGCCGGTCGTGCTGCGCGTCGCGCTGCCCGGCGGGCCGGGCGGCACCTTGCTCTGGGCGCGGATCGGCGCCGACCTGCAATCGGTCGGCATCCAGCCGGTGCGCGTCGCGCAGGACGCGCGCGATGCCGATCTGCGGCTGATCGACGCGGTCGCGCCCTATGACAGCGCGCGCTGGTATCTCGCGATGGCCTGCGCCCCGTGCGGCGGCGCGGCGAGCGACGCGGTGGAGGCGGCGCGGGTCGCCCCGACGCTCGCGGCGCGCAGCGCGGCGATCGCCACCGCCGACGCCGCGGTGGCGGCGGACGTCTCGTTCATCCCGATCGCGCGCCCGTTCCGCTGGTCGCTGGTATCGCTGCGGCTGCGCCAGTGGCAGCCGAACGCGCGCGCGTGGCACCCGTTGAACAGGCTGCGCGCCGTCCCCAAGTGACGGATATGACCATGCGCACCGCCCGTATCGATCCGGCGATCCTCGATCGCCTGCCCATCGGCCGCGACCCCGCCGCGATCCGCCAGCGGATCGAGGTGATGGAGAAACTGCTCGAAGGATTGTTCGTCATCCCGGGGATCAACCGGCGCGTCGGGCTCGATGCCCTGCTCGGGCTGGTGCCGGTGGCGGGCGATCTGATCGCAGCGGTGCTCGGCGCGTGGATCGTGTGGGAAGCACGCAACCTCGGCATGAGCCGCTTCCAGCTCGCGCGGATGAGCGCGCGGGTCGGGTTCGACGCGTTGCTCGGGGTGATCCCGGTGATCGGCGACGCGGCGGACTTCTTCTATCGCTCGAACACGCTCAACCTGAGGACGATCAAGCGCCACCTCGACAAGCATCATCCGTCGACGGTGACGATCGAGCGCTGAGCTCCGCGACCTTTCCTCTTTCTCCCCTCCCTTGAACAAGGGAGGGGAGAAAGAAACGAAGCTCAATAAAGCAGGAACGCCTGCCGCTCGGCTTCCCACGCCTGCTCGTCCGGAACGGTCAGCGCGTCGAGATCGCCCGCCACCGCCGCCGCCTCGTCGACCCACTCGCGCAGCCCCGGCCCGCCGTTGATCACGTCGATCGCGAGCTTGTCGAAGACATATTCATACGGGAAATCGCGCCACAAAGGATAATCCGGGTAGAGCCGCCGGATCGCCTTAAACCCCAAAGCCTGCAACCGCCACGGGCGGAACGCGGCGTGGTCGTACGCTGCACCCTCGGCGTGGATGAACACCCCCGCGCACAACGCCCCGACATGCTTGTGGAAGGTCGGCTGGAACCAGAAATCGCGCAGCGTGCATCCCGCAAGCCATTGCGGCGCCAGCGCGCGCATCTCCGCGATCACCGCGCGGGCGTCGATATCGGGCGCGCCGAACAGTTCCAGCGGGCGCGTCGTCCCGCGTCCCTCGCTCAGCGTCGTGCCCTCGAGCATCACGGTGCCGGCATAGGCACGCGCCATATTGACGTTGGCGGCGTTGGGGCTGGGGTTGATCCACACCCGCTCGGGCGGCCAGCCATAGCCGGGCGCGGCGCCGGGCTGCCAGCCCTCCATCTCGATCACGCGATAGTCGACGTCGAGGCGGAAGCGATCGATGAACCAGCGCCCCATCTCGCCCAGGGTCATCCCGTGGCGCATCGGCATCGGCCCGGCGCCGACGAAGCTCTCCCAGCCGGGGCGCAGCGTCAGCCCCTCGATCGGCCGCCCGGCGGGATTGGGGCGATCGAGCACCCACACCGATTTGCCGTGCGCCGCGGCGGCCTCCAGCACGTAGAGCAGGGTCGTGACGAAGGTGTAGATGCGGCACCCGACGTCCTGCAGGTCGACCAGCAGCACGTCGAACGTCCCCATCGACTGCCCGGTCGGCCGCCGTACCTCGCCGTAGAGGCTGAACACCGGCATGCCATAGGTCGGATCGGTGAAGTCGGGCGACTCCATCATATTGTCCTGCAGATCGCCGCGCACGCCGTGCTGCGGGCCGAATACTGCGCTGATATTGAGCCCCGCCGCGACCAGCGCGTCGAGACTGTGGGTGAGGTCTGCGTTGACGGAGGCGGGATGCGCGAGCAACGCGACACGCTTCCCCTCCAGCGGTTTCCTGAGGCTCGCATCGGCGAGCAGGCGATCGATCCCGAATTTCATGCGCGATCAGGTGCCGGGAGCCGCGCGACAAAGCAATCCGGGTTGTGGAAATCCGGCGCGCCGGGGGCATGGGCCAGCGCCCAGAACGAACGGACGCCGCCGGTTTCTTCGATCACCGCGGTGAGCGCGATCCGCGGACCCGTCACCCCGGCCTTGAGCCAGGGTCCATCGGGAGGCAGGCGCGGCGCAGGAGGTTCTAGCGGCTGAGCCTGCGGCACGATGGACCCCGGCTCAAGGCCGGGGTGACGGATGATGATATGGTGGCCACTCCGCTCGATCTTCGGGTCCGCTGACAGTGGAAGATCATGCATCCCGGCGCGATAAGCATCGAACGCATAGGCGGCCCACCGGCCCGAGGGCGAGAAGTTGAACTCCAGATACGCCGCCCCCTCGCCCGGCATCACGAACAGCTCGAAGCAGGTCGCCTTCCACAATTCGTCGGCGCGCTCGGGCGCGGCGGGCGCGGGCCAGATCACCGCATCGGCCCCATCGACCGCATAGCGCAGACACGTTTCGCTACCGTTCCGCTCCAGCTCTACGCTTACTCCGCGCACCCGAAGCGGCGGGAAATCGGGGTGCGGGATCAGGGTGAAAGACGCCATATCGACAGCACCCTAGGAAAAGCGCGCGCGAATCGCTATGTGGCGCGCTTCCCTATGGCAACCAAACTCCCCTCCCCGCCCCGCGTGGGCATGGTTTCGCTCGGCTGTCCGAAGAACCTCGTCGACAGCGAGCGCATCCTCACCCAGCTGCGCGCCGACGGCTATCAGATGTCGCCCGATTATGCCGGGGCCGATGTCGTGCTGGTCAACACCTGCGGCTTTCTCGATTCGGCCAAGGAGGAAAGCCTCGAGGCGATCGGCGAGGCGATCGCGGAGAACGGCCGCGTCATCGTCACCGGCTGCATGGGCAAGGAAGCCGAGGTGATCCGCGCGCGCTTCCCCGATGTGCTCGCGATCACCGGCGCGCATGAGTATGAGCAGGTCGTCGAGGCGGTGCACGAGGCCGCGCCGGCGAGTATCTCGCCCTATGTCGATCTGATCCCCGATGCGGGGCTCAAGCTCACCCCGCGCCATTACAGCTATCTCAAGATTTCCGAGGGCTGCAACCACCGCTGCGCCTTTTGCATCATCCCCTCGCTGCGCGGCGATCTGGTCAGCCGGCGTCCCGATGCGATCCTGCGCGAGGCGGAAAAGCTGGTCGCGGCGGGGACCAAGGAATTGCTGGTCATCAGCCAGGATACCTCGGCCTACGGCGTCGATCTGCGCCACAAATCCTGGCCGTGGAAGGGCGGCGAGGTGCGCGCGCATATGACCGACCTGGCGCGCGAGCTCGGCCGGATCGCGCCCTGGGTGCGGTTGCATTACGTCTATCCCTATCCGCACGTCGATCAGGTGATCCCGCTGATGGCGGAGGGGCTGGTGCTGCCCTATCTCGACATTCCGTTCCAGCACGCCAGCCGCGCGGTGCTCAAGGCGATGAAGCGCCCGGCGAACGAGGCCAAGGTGCTCGAACGGATCCGCGGCTGGCGCGAGATCTGCCCCGATATCGCGATTCGCTCGACCTTCGTCGTCGGCTTCCCCGGCGAGACCGAGGACGATTTCCGCTATCTGCTCGACTGGCTCGACGAGGCGCAGCTCGATCGCGTCGGCGCGTTCCGCTTCGAGCCGGTCGAGGGCGCCGCGGCCAATGCGCTGCCCGATCCGGTCCCCGAGGCGGTGAAGGAGGAGCGCTATGCCCGGGTGATGGAGAAAACCGCGGCGATTTCCGCCGCCAAGCTGCAGGCGAAGATCGGGCGCACGCTGGAGGTGATCATCGACGCGGTGGGCGAAGACGGCGGCGCGACCGGCCGTTCGGCCGCCGATGCGCCCGATATCGACGGCGAGGTGCATCTGCGCGACGCTGGCAGCCTGTCGCCGGGCGATATCGTCAAGGTGACGATCGAGGACGCCGACGACCACGATCTGTTCGGCGCGCCGGTGTCTGCGCCCTAACTGGGCGCTTGACCGCTTCGGCGGCGCTGCTAATAGGCCCCCTCGCTTCGGCGATAAACGCCTTGGGGCGGAGTAGCTCAGCTGGTTAGAGCAGCGGAATCATAATCCGCGTGTCGGGGGTTCAAGTCCCTCCTCCGCTACCATTTCCTATCCGAACATATGACGCGACAGCGGCGCCCACGGGCCGCCGCGATACCACCAGGCGGCGAGCCCGGTGATCGTCAGCGGCCGCGCGCGGAAACCCGCGCGCATCGCCGCGAGCAATGCCCGCGCCTCGGCCGCTTCGACCTTGTTCTGGATCGTCACATGCGGGCGCCAGCCGGCCATATCCTGCGGCACGAGCAGCCCGGTGAACCCCTCCGCCAGCCGCGCGCGAATCGCCGCGAGCCCCTCGCTCTCGATTCGCCACGCGACCCCGCGGCCCAACGAATAGGGCTCGCGCAAGGTGGCGGCGGGCGGGGCGACATGACGCGTCTCCGCCGCCAGCCGCTGCCTCACCTCCGCCTCGATTGACGGCGGGAGGTGGTGGAACAAGGTGAGATGCGCCGACACCTGATTGCGCGCGGGCGGATAATGCGCCCGGCGCAGCGCCTCGAACCACGCCTGATCGCCCGCGCCGAACAAGGCGGTGACGACGATCGGCGCGGTCAAATCTCGATCTGCGTGCCCAGTTCGACCACGCGATTGGTCGGCAGGCGGAAGAATTCCATCGCGCTTTCCGCGTTGCGCAGCATCCAGGCGAACAATTTCTCGCGCCAGATCATCATCCCCGGCCGCTCCGAGGGCAGCAGCGTCTGCCGCGACAGGAAGAAGCTGGTGTCGATCATGCGGATGTCGACCCCGCCGCAGCCGTGGAAGGTTTTGAGCGCGGCGGGCACGTCGGGCGCCTCCATGAAGCCGTAGCGCAGGATCACGCGGTGGAAGCCCTGCCCGAGATCGTCGTGCATGAAACGATCGTTCTCGGGGAAATAGGGCATGTCGGTGACCTTGACGGTCAGCAGGATCACCCGCTCGTGGAGCACGCGATTGTGCTTCAGATTGTGGAGCAAGGCGTGGGGCACGCCCTCCGGGGTCGAGGTCATGAACACCGCGGTGCCCGGCACGCGCGTCGCCGAGGTGGCGGCGGAGCCGATGAACACCTTGATCGGCATCGCGCCCTCGCGCATCCGCTGGATCATCAGCTTGCGCCCCGTCGCCCAGGTGGTGAGCATGACGAAGCAGATCGCCGCGACGAGCAGCGGGAACCAGCCGCCGTCGAGCACCTTGGTCAGGTTGGACGAGAAATACAGCCCGTCGATGATGACGAAGGTGCCGACGAACGGCACCACCACCCACAGCGGCCAATGCCATACGCGATAGATCAGCACCCCGATCATGCAGGTGGAGATAAACATCGTGCCGGTCACCGCGATGCCATAGGCCGCGGCGAGGTTCGACGATTCGCGGAAGCCGAAGATCAGCAGCAGCACCATCGTCATCAGCGCCCAATTGACCGAGGCGATATAGATTTGCCCCGCTTCGGACGCGCTGGTGTGGCTGATGCGCAGACGCGGCATCAGCCCGAGCTGGATCGCCTGATGCACCACCGAATAGCAGCCGGTGATCACCGCCTGGCTGGCGATCACCGTCGCGACGGTGGCGAGGATGACGAGCGGCAGGCGCCAGGCCTCATTGGCCATCAGGAAGAAGGGATTCTCCGCCGCGGCAGGGTTGGCGAGCAGCAGCGCGCCCTGCCCGAGATAGTTGAGCATCAGCGCCGGGAAGACGAACCACATCCACGCGAGCGCGATCGGGCGGCGCCCGAAATGCCCCATATCGGCATAAAGCGCCTCCGCCCCGGTCAGCGCGAGCACGACCGAGCCGAGCGCGAGGAAGGCCAGCCGCCCGTCGTCTGCCGCGAACCGCACCGCCCAGCGCGGATCGAGCGCGAGCAGGATATGCGGCTGTTGCAGGATATGGATCAGCCCGAGCACGCCGAGCGTGACGAAATAGACCGCCATGATCGGGCCGAACAATTTGCCCACCCGCGCGGTGCCGACCGACTGGAGGTAGAACAGCCCGACGAGGATCGCGACCGCGATCGGGATGACGAAATGGCTGAACCCCTGCTCGACCGTCGCGAGCCCCTCCACCGCCGACAGCACCGACACCGCCGGGGTGATCATGCAATCGCCGAAGAACAGGGCGCTGGCGAGCACACCGAGCATGACGAGGCTCGGCCCCCATCTCTTGCCCGCGCCGCTGCGGCGCTGGATCAGCGCGAGCAGCGCGAGGCTGCCGCCCTCGCCTTCATTATCCGCGCGCAGGATGACCATCACATATTTGAACGTGACGATCAGCACGAGCGACCAGAAGACGAGGCTGACGACCCCGAAGATGTGGAGCTGGTCGACCGTCAGCGGGTGATGGCCGACGAACACCTCCTTCATCGCGTAGAGCGGGCTGGTGCCGATGTCGCCATAGACGACGCCGATCGCCCCGACAGCCAGCTTCGCCAGGCTGTCGCGTCGATGATCGTGCGCGCTGAGCACGCCCGCGGTTTGAGTTGTGGTCACGAAATAATCGCAGAAACCGGAATCACGGCAGAAAACCCGCAATCGCCTTTGAGGCGCCGCGCCTAGCATGCTGCCCCTACCCCCGCAACAGCGCGACGGCGCGTTGATGTGGGGATCGCCCGCGACTGTTGCAAGCGTGCCGGATCGGGGCAAAGTTCACGAAGTTCACACGAGTGACGGTTGCGGGAACAGCGACAATCTTTGGGCTATCTATCTGAATACAAACGTTTATCTACACCCGTCACCTCGGCCCTGAGCCGGGGTCCGTCAGGAGGCAGGCGCGGCGCAGGAGGCCCCAGCCGCAGAGCGTGCGGCACGATGGACCCCGCCTCAAGGCCGGGGTGACGGTGGACGTAAAATGCGGCCTGCCCGAAACCTCAGCGCGGGGGCGGCGCCGCGCCCTGTTGCTGCGCGAGCTGCATCACCCGCTCCAGCACCGCCAATTGCCGTGCGATTTCCTGCTGATAGTCCGATTTCGGGGCGGACAGCGCCAGCGCGCGGCGCCACAAGGGCACCGCCGCGGCGAAATCGCCGGCGCGGAGAAAGGCCAGACCCATATAGTAAGGCGGCGCCGGATGCTGGGGCGCCAGCCGCATCGCCTGGCGGAATGCCGCCAGCGCCGCGGGGGACATGCGATCACCGTCATGCAGCGCGAAATTGGTGCCGAGCTGGGTCCACAGAATATAGCTGTGCGGAATCGCGCGGATCCCGCCGAGCACCACCTGAGTCGCCGCGGCGGTATCGCCGGTGCGCAGCATCGCATCCGACGCGACGAGATAGGCGCCGTCGGCGGTGAAGCGCCCGCCCATCAGCCGATCGCGCAACGCGATCACCTCGGGCTCGACCGCCACCGCCCGGGTGCTCGGGGTCGCGGGATGCGCCGGAAGCCCTGGCCGCCCCTGCCACGCATAGCCCGCCGCGCCGAGGAACAGCGCCGCCCCCGCGATCGACCAGGCGAGCCGCGGCAGCCGGAACGCGACCAGCGCACCGAAGGCGAGCGCGCCGAGCAGCGCGAGGATCAGATAGCCGGTCATTGCGCGAGCGTCTTCGTCTCGTGCATCTTCCCGGCGATCTCGGGCGGCATATATTTCTCGTCATGCTTGGCGAGCAAATTGGTCGCGACGAACGATCCGTCGGGGCGGAACTCGCCCTCCGCCACCACGCCCGATTTTTCCTTGAACAGATCGGGGGCGATGCCGGTGAAGGTGACCGGGGTGGTGGCGCGGCCGTCGGTGACGACGAAATGGATCGTCACACCGTCCGCCGCGCGCTTGAGCGACCCCGCCTCGACCATCCCGCCGAGCCGCACCGCCTTGCCGAGCGGCAGGGTCTGCGCGGTCACGTCGGAGGGGGCGTAGAAGAAGGCGGCGCGATCCTTGAGCGCGGACAGCGCGAGCAACCCCGCGCCGACGATCGCCGCCACCGCCAGCAACGCCAGCGTCAGCCGTTGATGCTTGGCCTTCATTTTTCCGCCTTGCGCATCGCGCGCCAGCTCCACAGCGCGACCAACGCCGCGCCGCCCAGCGTCACCGCATAAGCCGCGATCACGAAGGGCCAGGGGCTCATTGCGCAGCCCGCCGGCGCATCCGCGCCTCCGCCTTGGCCTGCGCCAGAATCGCGCGCATCCGCATCAGCACGATGCCGGCGAACAACAAAGTGAAGCCCGCGAGCATGATCGGCAGCGGCCAGATCAGCGACGGATCGATCGACGAGCCGGTCAGCCCGATGCTCGGCCCCTGATGCAGCGTGTTCCACCACACCACCGAATAACGGATGATCGGCAGCAGCACGGTGCCCGCGATCCCGAACAATGCCGGGATACGCCCGTCGCCGCCGCGCTCGCGATCGGCGCGCGCCAGCGCGATATAGCCGAGATAGACGAAGAACAGCAGCAGCATCGAGGTGAGCCGCCCGTCCCATTGCCAATAGGTGCCCCAGGTCGGCCGTCCCCAGATCGCACCGGTCACGAGACAGATCAGCGCGAACGCCGCCCCCGGCACCGCGATCGCGCGCGCCGCGACATCGGCAAGCGGGTGGCGCCAGACGAGATAGGCGATGCTGGAGAGCGCGATCCCGCTCCACCCGCCCATCCCGAGCCAGGCGGCGGGGACATGGATGTAGAGGATACGCACCGTCTCGCCCTGCAGATAATCGGGCGGGGTCTGCGTCAGCCCCGCCCAGCAGCCGAGCGCGATCAGCGCGACGCCGAGCCACGTCACCACCGGGGTGAGCGGCCGGGCCAGCTTGAGGAAGCGAGCGGGATTGGCGAAGGCATGAAGCGCGGGCACGATCCTGCGCCAATATGGCAAGATCGCACGGCCGTCACCCCTATAGCATCAGGCGCGAAACAAGACCCGGTCTCGCCGAGCCCAGCCCCGCCTTCCACCCCGGCGCAGGCCGGGGTCCAGCATCGGGCCGATCGTAACTGGACCCCGGCCTTCGCCGGGGTGGTACGCTCTTCCAGACTGGGCTCCCGCCTTCGCGGGAGCACAGTTAGGGCGCGCGGGACTTCACCCGCGCCCGATCAGCCGCTGCGCGATACGGTCCGCCACTTCCGACGAGGGATCGCCGGTCGCGTCGCTTTCGTCCCATACCTGATCGAGTCGCTCGGGGATGCGGGCGATGCGCGCGCGCACTTCGGCCTCGTCGCCGGCGCCGAGATATTCGAGCCCGACATTGATGATCCCGCCCGCGTTGATCACATAATCGGGGGCGTAGACGATGCCGCGCTCGTGGATGCGCCGCCCGTCCTCGCGCGTCGCGAGCTGGTTGTTCGCCCCGCCCGCGACGACCTTCGCCTTCAGCGCCGCGATCGAGGTTTCGGTGAGGATCGCGCCCAACGCATTGGGGCTGACCAGATCGACGTCGAGCGACAGAATGTCGGCGGTCGCCGCGACGCTCGCGCCCAGCTCCGCCGCGAGCGCCTCGGCGCGCGCCGTATCGACGTCCGCCAGCGTCAGCACCGCGCCGTCCTTGGCGAGCAGTCGCGCCAGCCCGCCGCCGACCGAGCCGACGCCCTGCACCGCGACGCGCACGCCCTTCATGTCGACCGCGCCGAGCCCGCGCTTCGCCGCCGCCTTGACCCCGAGATAGACCCCCATTGCGGTATAAGGCCCGGGATCACCGCCCGCCGCCCCGCTCGCCACCGGCAGGCCGGAGACGTAACGCGTCTCGCCCGCGATGACCTTCATCCGCGCCTCGGACATGCCGACATCTTCCGCAGTGACATAGCGCCCGCCGAGCGATTCGACGACGCGGCCGAATGCCTTGAGCTGCGCCTCGGTGATCGTCGCACCCGGCGTATCGGCGAGCACGACGCCCTTGCCGCCGCCCAGCGCCAGCCCGGCCATCGCATTCTTGTAGCTCATCCCGCGCGACAGGCGCAGCGCGTCGGTGATCGCGCCGTCGGTATTCGCATAATGCCAGAAGCGCACGCCGCCCGCCGCCGGCCCGAGCGCGGTGGAGTGAATCGCGATAATCGCGTGAAGCCCCGACGCCGGATCGGTGAACAGGTGGACGCCCTCATGGGCGTCGAAATCCGGGAAGCCCCAGTCCATCGTCTTCATCCCTCCATAACCGCACGCAATGAAAGTGCGTCATGGCGCAATAATATTATCAGGCAGCGAACGCCAGCCAATTCGCGAGGATGAGGGAAAATGGGGCGATCGACGGGACTTGAACCCGCGACCCTCGGTACCACAAACCGATGCTCTAACCAACTGAGCTACGATCGCCGCAATGGATGCGCGCCCCTAGCGGGGGTGCGGGCATCTGGTCAAGCTATCAGAGCGCGTTCGTTTCGTCATTCCCGTTCGGATCGGACGAAAAGCCCCGGTTCCGCTCCCTTCCCTGATGAAGGGAGGGTTGGGGGTGGGTGGTTATGGGGGGCACCGATCCGCTTCCTCGCCGGCCAACCCACCCCCGGCCCCTCCCCTGTTCAAGGGAGGGGAGAAGGAAGCGGATGACGCGCCACGCGGGTCAGAACCGCCCTTCGATCGCCAATTGCATTCCCTGCGGCGTCTGGACGAAGCCGAAGCCCTGCAACCGCGCGACCTGCGTCGGGTCGCTCGTCGCGAGCGTCAGATCGGTACGATAGCGGCCGTCGCGCCAGATGCGAATCGTCGAGCCCTCGCCCGCCGGGCTGGTCAGCGGCAGCAGCAAGGCGGTGCCGTCGCAGCGCGGGGTGCCGCTCATCGTCGTCGGGATGCGTTGCCCGGCGACATCGCCGGTCAGCAGCGCGCGCACCCGCCCCTCGGCGCGCTCGCAGGTGTCGCCGGCATAGCCGACGCTCACATCGTCCAGCTCCAGCGTCGTCACCGGGACGGGCGAAAAGGCGTTGCCGACCGGCAGACTGGCGGTGACATGGCTCAGCCCGATATTGTGCCGCGTCACGTCGATCGCGCCGCTCAACCGCGATCCGGCGGCGCCGTCGGGGGCGGCGAGCACGATCCGCGCATGCCCGATCAGCAACGGCAGCGGCGAGACCCGCGCGGCGAGCTCGCCCAACGCGATCTGGCCGAATCGCGCCTCGACCATCCGGCCCGACCAGATGCTGCCGGTCACCTCGCGCGCGGTCATCCCCGCCTCGGCGACCCCGAACCACGCCAGCGCCAGCCGCAACGGCAGGGTCACGATCAGCGCCACCACCAGGATCGCCGCGAACAATGTGCCGCGCCCGATATTGAGGCGGAATCCGCTCACGGCCGCCGCGCCTTCAACGTGAGTTGCGCGGCGACGGTGCCGTCGCCGTTGGCGGTGATCGTCGCGCCGTCGATCAGCACGCCGTCCGCCTCCAGCCCGGCAAGCCAGCCGAGCAAGGCGCCGGCCTTCGCGCTGCCGATCGAGGTGCGCACGCTGTCGGCGCCGGTATCGACCCCGGCGAGCGTGAAGCCGGCGGCCTCGGCGCGTTCGCGCACCGCATCGGCGAGCGGCGCGCCGAGCGGCTGCGGATGGCCGCGCTGGATCGCGTGGATCGCATTGACCGTCGTCTGCGTCTGGCCGAGCCGTATCACCGCATCGTCATAGCGTTCGCGCGAGCTGGCGAGCCCGTCCTGCACCGGGCGGATCACCGCGACCCAGACGATCGTCACCGCGAGCAGCCCGAGCATGATAAGGATCAGCCAGCGTTCGCGCGGCGCGCGGGCGTCGAACCATGTCTTCCACCGGGTCATCGTATCCGCACCGTCACATCGCCCTTCAGCCGCCCGCCGGCCGATTCGAACGCCCCCGGCGTCACCGCGAACCCCGCGTCGCGCAGCCGCGCCTGGACCGCATTGGCCTCGGCATCGCTCTGCGCGATCAGGGTGATGCGCAAATCGCCGTTGGACTGGAAATCGAGCGCGCTCGCCTCGCTGCCCGGGGTCGCGCGAATCGCGGCGAGCGCCGCCGCGACGGTGCGGGTGAAGCCCTGCCCCGGCCCGCGCAGATGCGCGAGCCGCAGATCGAGCTTGGCGGCAAGATCGCCGTCGGCGGTCACCCCGCGCGCCAGCCCCTGCCGCGCGAGCGAATCGGCCTGCGCGTCGAGCCGGCTGGCGGCGAGCGAATAACGCGTGATCCGCACGAGGTCGGTCGCCAGCAGCGCGAGCAGGAGCAGCGCGGCGAGCAGCCCCAGCCGCCGCACCAGCGGCCAGTTGATCTCGCGCCGCCGGATGCGCGCGAACGGCCCCTGCCGCAGGTTGAGCGCCGGCGCGGCGACCGCGGCGACCAGCGCGCGATCGAGCGCCTCGCGTTCGAGCGTCTCGGTCGCCGCGCCGGCGGTGACCAATTCGGTCAGCTGCGGCTCGTCGGCGAACCCGCTCGACACGCCGCGCACCACCGATTGCCCGCCGAGATCGGCACGGACGAAGCCTTCCTCGGGCACCGGGAGCAGCAGCGGCGCGGGCACCACCACCGCGGGGTCGATCCCCAGTCCGCGCAGCCCGTCGAGCCAGCCGCGCATCCGATCGATCGCGACCACGCCGATCGCGCGCTCGTCGTCATCGGTCTCGCCGACCGCGACGTGGAGCTGATCCTGCGGCGCGGCACAGGCGTCGTTGACCACGATCCGCGCCGCGGTGGCGGCCTGCGCCTGCGTGCGTGCGGGCAAGGCGGCCCAGTGCAACGTCACCGCATCGGCGGGGGCGACCGCGACCACCGGGGCGTCGTCCGCCTCGGGCACGCCCTGGCCACGCGCGGTGACCACATCGCCCTCGATCCGCAGCCAGCGCCACGGATCGCCGACGCGCGGCGGCAAAAAGAGCAGGGTCGCCGTCATGTAAGGGTCCAAACTTGACTAGGACAGCGCCGTGATCGCCCGGAGAAGCCCGCTGGCAAGAAGTGCAGCGCAGACGCGTAGCTGAAGCTACGCGCAAGCAAGCGACGCCGTCCAGCGGGCTTCTCCGGGCGACCGCTCCG
>NZ_JANFAU010000030.1 GCF_026130605.1 Sphingomonas lycopersici
CGGCTGCCCGATCGCTTCCAGGATCAGGACAGCCCCAATGCGCAATATGCCGAGGCCGGGCTCGACGCCGACCATATCGTCAATACCGTCCTCAAAACATTGCGGTGGAACCAGACCGGCGCGGTCGGCGCGCTGGCGTGACCGGCTGGACCAAGGTGATCGTTGCGACGGCGCTGATGGCCGTCGCGCTCGGTTGCTTCAATCTCTCGCTGTGGCGTCGGCTGCGCGCGGCGCGGCTGCGGGCCGAGGCCGAGCCGGATCAGTCGGCGCGGGGCGAATAGAGCGTCGTTGCGGCATTCTCGCGCGCAAGGATCGCGCGCGCGTCGCCGGGGGTCAGCGCCTCGCCGCGCGGGCCGCCCGATGCGGTGATCACGCGATCGAGCAATTCCTGCCCCTCGGGCCACCAGCCGAGCCCGCTCGCGGCATTGATATGGCCGTGCGCGCCGAGATCGACGAAATGGCTGCCCCAATCCGCCGCCAGGCTGTGCGCGCGCTCGATCGTGATCCACGGATCGTTGCTCGATGCGACGACGATCGACGGGAAGGGGAGCATCGTCTTGGGGGCAGGGGCGAAGCCGGCGATTTCGTCGGGCACGGTCGCGCGATCGACATCGGCCGGTGCGACGAGCAACGCCCCCGCCACCGGCCAGCCATAGGGTTGCGGGCTCAATGCGGTCCACCAGGCGATCGCGATACAGCCGAGGCTGTGGCCGACGAGGATCACCGGCGCGCGCGCTGCGGCGATCGCCTGGTCGAGCTTGGTCACCCAGGCGTTGCGATGCGGGGTGTTCCACATGCCGAGCTCGATTCGCGCAGTATCGGGGCGCATCTTTTCCCATAATGTCTGCCAGTGCGCCGGGCCCGAGCCGTTGAGCCCCGGCACCGTCAGGATCGTTGGGCGCATGGCAAGATCGGGGGAGAATTGCTCCATCGCCGGCACTCCTCGTCGCTCGGGCGAGGCCGCGGGTTGCCGTATCTAGGGGACAGCGACTCCGCGACCTCGTGCCCAACTTATTTCCTACTAAAATGATAGGCAATAGGCGGCGCGCCCGATGGAAGACGGCTTGCGACGAACCGATCGGCGCGCGATAGCGCGGGGATGGCGAAGGTGCGCGCGGATCAATTGCTGGTCGATCGAGGGCTGGCCGAATCGCGCACCCGCGCGCAGGCGCTGATCATGGCGGGGCTCGTGTTCACCGCCGACCGCAAGGTCGAGAAGCCGGGGCAGACGCTGAACGCAGAAGCGGCGCTCGACGTGCGTGGGCGCGATCATCCCTGGGTGTCGCGCGGCGGCATCAAGCTGGCGCACGGCCTCGATCATTTCGCATGGGATGTGACCGGGGCGGTGGCGATCGACGTGGGTTCGTCGACCGGCGGGTTCACTGACGTATTGCTGACGCGCGGCGCGGCGCGGGTCTATGCGGTCGACAGCGGGACCAACCAGCTCGCCTGGAAGCTGCGGCAGGATTCGCGCGTCATCGTCCACGAACAGACCAGCGCGCGGATCCTGACCGCGGCGCAGATTCCCGAGCCGGTCGATCTGATCGTCTGCGACGCCAGCTTCATCTCGCTCGCCAAGGTGCTGGAGGTGCCGCTCGGCTTCGCGGCGCCGGGCGCGCGCGCGCTCGCGCTGATCAAGCCGCAGTTCGAGGCGGGGCGCGACGAAGTGGGCAAGGGCGGGGTGGTGCGCGATCCGGCCGTCCACGCACGCGTCTGTGATACGGTGGCAGCGTGGTTCACCGCACAGGGCTGGCGCGTGCTGGGTATCGAGCGCAGCCCGATCACCGGCCCCGAAGGCAATGTCGAATTCCTGATCGCGGCTGTGCGGGACTGACCCCGGCCGTCCTTCTTTCTCCCCTCCCTTGTTCAAGGGAGGGGAGCGATGTGACGAACGCGTCGACCGACAATGGCACACCGTCCTCGTCAATCATCTGTTTACCTCGTGCGCGCGGCACGGCAGGTTGCGCGCGGGGCAGAACAGGAGGGCTTGTGGGAGGCATTGCGTCAAAGGCGCAGCTGCGGATGTCGTTTCTGCGCTGGGCGGTCGTCACCGTCCCGCTGATCCTGTTGCTCGGGCTGCTTTCGGCACGCAGCGAGCCGGTCGGCGCCGCCAATCCCTGGTATCAGGGACTCGCCAAGCCCGGCTTCACCCCGCCCGATGCGGCTTTCCCGCTGATCTGGATCGCGGTCTATGTCGGGATCGGGCTTGCGCTGGCGATGATCCTTCACGCGCGCGGCGCCCGGGGGCGGGGGCTGGCGGTGGGGTTGTTCGCGCTGCAATTCGCGCTGCATCTGATCTGGCCGCTGTTGTTCTTCGGCGCGCATAATCTGTCAGGGGCGTTGATCGATCTCGTCGCGGCGCTGCTGATCGCGGTGGCGACGGCGGCGCTGTTCGCGCGGATCCGCACCGTCGCGGCGTTGCTGATGCTGCCTTATATCGTGTGGCTGGGGGTGATCGGCGCGCTCACCTGGCGCATCGCCCAGCTCAACCCGCAACAGGAAAGCCTTGTGCCGGGCGCGCATACGTCCCAGGTAATCAACTGAGTTTCAGTGGAAGGCGCAGGTTGATGCAGTCCGAAAACCGGATGTTCGATGATTTCGTGAAGTTGGTGAACGGCGCGGCCGGCACGATCGCCGGGATGGGCCGTGAGGCGCAGGCCGGCGCGCGCGATCGCGCGAAGGAGTGGATCGGCGGGCTCGATTTCGTCAGCCGCGAGGAATTCGAGGTGGTGAAGGCGATGGCCGTCGCGGCGCGCGACGAGGCCGATGCGCTCAAGGCGCGGCTCGACAAGCTCGAGGCGGCACAAAGCAAGGGCTGAGCGCAATCTGCGAAATGCGCCGCGGTGCATTTCGTCTGTGCCGGCCCGCTCCCCCAC
Source organism: Sphingomonas lycopersici (assembly GCF_026130605.1). Lineage (GTDB taxonomy): Bacteria > Pseudomonadota > Alphaproteobacteria > Sphingomonadales > Sphingomonadaceae > Sphingomonas > Sphingomonas lycopersici. The sequence goes on from NZ_JANFAU010000030.1 coordinate 2,877, forward strand.
CCGGCCACCCATCGGGATAGGCTTGTGGGAGGCCGGGTGGGGAGCGG
>NZ_JANFAU010000031.1 GCF_026130605.1 Sphingomonas lycopersici
CGACACCACCTCCGCCGCCGGGCGTTCGGGCGCCGGCGCGTCGGCCAGCGGCGCGAAAGCGGCGGCGAAGCGCGCTTTCATCCGCCGGTGCCGCTCGGCCAGCGCCGCCAGCGCCGGATCGGCGGCGACCGCGCCGGCGACACGCGCCGCGGCGGCATCGTCGAGCTCGCCGTCCACCCAGGCGATGATCCTTGCCTCGTCGATCGTTTCAGCCACCGGTCAATCCTCCAGCATCTTCATCAGCGCCTGCCGGCCGCGCACCAGCCGGCTGGTCAGCGTCCCCATCGGGATATCCAGCACCTCGGCGGCCTCGGCATAGGCCAGCCCCTCGATCATCACGAGCGCCACCGCCTCGCGCTGCTCGTCGGGCAGCCGGCCCATCGCGCGCATCAGATAGCCGAGCTCGACCGAGGTCTCCGCCTCGCCCGGCGCGCCGACGCTCAGCCCCTGCTCCTCGTCGACCAGCACGCGATCGCGCCGCTGGCGCGCGCGCGTCGTATCGACCCACAGGTTGCGCATCACGCGATAGCCCCACGCAGCGAAATTGCTCCCCGGCTGCCATTGGTCGCGCGCCTTGAGCATCCGCTCCGCTGCGGCCTGGGTCAGATCGTCCGCGTCCGCCGCGTTGCGCGCGAGGCCGTGGGCAAACCGCCGGAGCCGCGGCAACAGGCTTGCCAGATGCCGCTCGAACTCGTCCAAATATCCTCCGCTGCTCGTTCATGCGGATGAAACGTTCCCCGCCCGTCGTTTCATCCACCGAGCGAGACGAAAAAGGAAGATGGCGATGAACATGGGGATCAAGGCGGCGATCAAGGCCGGGGCACTGGCGCTGGCGATCGGCATGACCGCGCCGGCTCCCGCGCAACTGCTCGGCGGCGGCGGGCTGGGCAATACGCTCGGCGGGGTCACCGGCGGGTTGACCGGCGGGCTGCTCGGCACCCCCGCCGGCCCCAACGGCAGCGTGATCGGGCGGCTCGACGCCCCGCTGTCGGCGATCGGCAATACGGTCAATTCGCTCGCCCCGGCCGACCTCCTCTCGGCGCGACGCCAGCGGCTCCGCACCCTGGTGCGCGACAATCGCACGGCGCTCGACGTCGACGATCAGGGCAATCCGATCCGCCGCGACGAGATCATCGGCATCAACCTCGCCCCCGATGCGCTGGCCAAGGCGAAGGCCGCGGGCTTCACGATCACCCGCACCGAGCCGATCGACAACATCGGTCTCACCGCGACGATCCTGGCGCCGCCGCGCGGCAAGTCCGCGCGCAAGGCGATCGAGGCGCTGCGCGGGATTGATCCCGCCGGCGATTACACGCTCGATCACGTCTATGAACCCGCACGCGCGCCGCTCACGCCGATGCAGGGCCCGGCGGCGGGCGGCGGCGCAACCGGGGGCGGCGGCGGTGCGCCGATCGGGCTGATCGACGGTGGGGTCGGCAAGCATCCCGCCTTCGCCAATGCCGCGATCGAGCAGCGCGGCTTCGCGGGCAATCCGCATCCGAGCGGGCACGGCACCGCGGTCGCCTCGTTGCTCGTCGGCAATGTCGGGGCGTTTCGCGGCGCGGCGCCGGGGTCTCCGCTGCTCGTCGCCGATGTCTATGGCGGCGCGGCGGGCAACGGATCGGCGGTCGCGATCACGCGCGCGCTGGCATGGCTCGCGCAAAAGGGCGCGCGGGTGATCAACATCAGCCTCGTCGGCCCGCCCAACCCGTTGCTCGCGGCGGGGGTGAAGGCGGTGCTGGCGCGCGGCATCGCGGTGGTCGCGGCGGTCGGCAACGACGGCCCCGCCGCGCCGCCGCAATATCCCGCTTCCTACCCCGGGGTGGTCGCGGTGACCGGGGTCGACGCCAAGGGACATGCGCTGATCGAGGCGGGCAAGCCGCTCCATCTCGATTTCGCCGCGCCCGGCGCCGATATGGCCGGCGCGCTCCCCGGCGGCGGGTGGGAGGCGCTGCGCGGCACCTCCTTCGCCGCGCCGCTCGTCGCCGGCCGGCTGGCGCGCGCCGGCAGCCTCGCGGCGCTCGCGGC
>NZ_JANFAU010000032.1 GCF_026130605.1 Sphingomonas lycopersici
TTCTGGCGGCTCAACGCTTATATCGCTCGTGTGTCAGGCCTGTTCGCGTGGCTCATCGTTTGCCACTGGCCGGTATGCAGTTCGAAGAACGAGGTCCACATCGGTTCAGAGAGCTACGATGCTCGCGCCCCGGGACTGGTTTCCACGTTCTGAACATTGAAGTCCTTGCCGCATAATCGTCAGTCGATCTCCTTGCGAGGGCCGCGAAGCCCTCAGGCGCTTACCGGTTCGCTTCAGAGGAAGACGACCGGCTTACGCCATCCGATAATTCTCTTCTCGCGTCATCATCGCCCAGATCATACGCGCCATCTTATTGGCCAAGGCGACCGCAGCCACCATTCGCGGCTTGCGGCCGAGTACATGGCCGAGCCAGTTGTCGGGCAGGACGCCTTTGCGGACGATCCATCTGATCCGGCTCATCGCGCCGACGATCAGCAGCTTGCGGATATCGGCCTGCCCCATTTTGCTGACCGAGCCGAGCCGCGTTTTGCCGCCGGTGGATCGCTGTCGCGGGACCAAGCCCAGCCACGCGGCGAAGTTCCTCCCGCTTGCAAAGGTACACAGATCCGGCGCGAAGGCCATGATCGCGCCCGCGGTCACGGGGCCGACCCCCGGCACCGTACACAGCCGACGCATGGCGTCGTCCACCTTGGTCGAGTGAACGAGCTTGGAGTGCAACTCCTCGATCTTGTTCGTGAGCAATGCGATCTGGTCCAGATAGAGGCGTGCGACATCGCGAACAGCGTCGGGAAGATCGATCGCGCCGTCGTCAATCATACCGACGACGAACTTCAGGTTCGCAGGCCCCTGCGCCACCACCAAGCCGAACTCGGCCAGATGACCGCGCAATGCATTGATCAGTTGAGTGCGCTGGCCGACAAAGGACTGATGTGTCCGGAAAGCTACGGCACGGGCCTGATGCTCGGCGCTCTTCACCGCCACATAATGCAGGTTCGGTCGAACAGCCGCTTCCGCGATCGCCGCGGCGTCCGCCGCATCGTTCTTCTGCCGTTTGACGAACGGCTTTACGTAGATCGGCGGGATCAGGCGGACATCATGCCCCAGTGCTTGCGCAAAACGCCCCCAGAAGTGGCTCGTAGCGCAAGCTTCCATCGCGACGATGCATGGCGCCTGTTCGCGCAGATGTGCCTCAAGCTTGGCCCGCGATACTGTCCGGTTGAATAGAACCGCCCCTCCCGGCGCTGTCGCGCAGATCTGGAAGCTGCGCTTCGCCAGGTCGATGGCGAGGATGTGGACGTCGGTCATCTGCTCCTCCTTCGCTTGGCACCTCCCGGTGCCGGTCCGGCATCATACG
>NZ_JANFAU010000033.1 GCF_026130605.1 Sphingomonas lycopersici
TCTTCGCCCTCACCACAGGCGCGGGCCTGCTGCTGGGGCATAGCGTCGGCTTCCACCGGCGCCTTATCCACCGCAGCTTCGAATGCCCGCGCGCGGTCGAATATATCCTGGTCTGGTTTGGCGCGGCGGTCGGCATGAGCGGTCCTTTCTGGATGATACGCACCCACGACCTCCGCGACTGGGCACAGCGGCAGAGCGATTGCCACGATTATCTCGCTCACCGCCGCCCGATGCTGATCGACGCCTGGTGGCAGCTCCATTGCCGGCTGGAACTGGAACGTCCGCCCGCCTTCGAACTGGGGCGCGTCGGCGCCGATTCCTTCTATCGTTTCCTCGATCGCAGCTGGATGGCGCAGCAACTGCCGATCGCAGGACTGCTCTTTCTGTTCGGCGGCTGGGGCTGGGTTGCGTGGGGGGTGTGCCTGCGCATCACCGTGTCGGTGACCGGGCACTGGTTCATCGGCCATCTTGCGCATCGCCATGGTCCGCAGAGCTGGCTGGTCAAAGACGCGGGCGTGCAGGCGCATGATGTCCCCTGGGCCGCGATCCCGACGATGGGCGAAGCCTGGCACAATAATCATCACGCCTTCCCTGGGTCGGCACGGATCGGCCTTCATCCGGGGCAGAGCGACTGGGGCTATGCGTTCATCCGGATGCTCGAACGGCTCGGCCTCGCCTGGAACGTTGTCCTGCCGGAGCATCTCGGGCGCGCCGGCATGCTGACCCGCGTGACGCAGGACGCCCGCCCGGTCGTATCGGCTCGCGCGCATCTCGGGGGAGCGTAAAATCATGGCACCCTTCAAAGCCTTCGCCGGCGAGACCGGCCCGCTCCGCTACGCGCTCGCGGCGTCATTGCTCCTGCTGGCGCAACCCCTTTCAGTGATGTTGATATTTCACATTGCGGGCTGGCCGCTGG
>NZ_JANFAU010000034.1 GCF_026130605.1 Sphingomonas lycopersici
TAGGGTTAGGACTCAATCGCACCAGAAGGTGATGACGGCAGCGAGGAAGACGCCAGCCATGTAGTTAGCGGCGAGCTTGTCGTACCGGGTTGCGATGCGCCGCCAGTCCTTGAGCCTGCACCAGAGGCGTTCGACGAGGTTGCGAGCCCGATAGGCATCGCGGTCATAAGAGATGGGCGACTTGCGGCTGCGGGTCGAGGGGATGACGACCTCGGCGCCTTGGGCTGCGATGGTGGAGCGGATGGCGTTGCTGTCATAGCCCCGGTCGGCAAGCAGGCGATCGAAACGGCCACGCGCCGCTTCGATCAATGCGGGCGCCATTGTCATGTCGGATGTATTGCCGGGCGAGATCAGCAGGATGCGTGGACGTCCTGCGGTGTCGGTTAGTCCATGGATCTTGCTGGTTCGTCCGCCGCGCGAGGTACCGATGCCTTGCGCGAAGGCCCCCCTTTTGCGCCGCCTGCCGAACGGTGAACCTTGATGCTGGTCGAATCGATCGCGACCGAACCCCACGCCCCGCTGTATCCGCTCAGCGCCTCGAAGACGGCGAACCACACGCCCTGCCGGCTCCAGCGGTGAAAGCGGTTATAGATCGTCGTGTACGGTCCGTACTCAGGTGGGCAATCCCGCCAGCGCGCCCCGATCCGCAGCATGTGCACGATGCCCGAGATCACGCGTCGGTCGTCAACTCGCCGCGCACCGCACCGCCCGTTCGGTAACAACGGCTCGATCCGAGCCCACTCCGCATCGCTCAACCAGGTCAGTTGGCTCGCCATCACCGCCTCCGCTTCAAGCAGAAGCTTTGAATCAGCCAAATCACTCAACCGCAAGCTGATTGAGTACGGACCCTA
>NZ_JANFAU010000003.1 GCF_026130605.1 Sphingomonas lycopersici
CCTCTGGTGCAGGCTCAAGGACTGGCGGCGCATCGCAACCCGGTACGACAAGCTCGCCGCTAACTACATGGCTGGCGTCTTCCTCGCTGCCGTCATCACCTTCTGGTGCGATTGAGTCCTAACCCTAAGCCGCACGCAAGGAGACACGATGCCGACCAGGGATATCATCGTCGTCGGCGCGTCGGCGGGCGGGGTGGGTGCCTTGCAGCGGCTTTGTGCCGGGCTGCCCGAGGACCTGCCGGCCGCGATTTTCGTCGTGCAGCATCTGTCGCCGTCGGCGCGCAGCGTCCTGCCACATCTGCTCGACAAGATGGGGCCGCTGCGCGCGCTCTCCCCGGTCGACGGGCAGGAGATCGAGCGCGGGCGCATCTATGTCGCGGCGCCGGATCAGCATCTTCTGTTGCGGCCGGGACGGATCCTGATGCGCCGCGGGCCGCACGAGAACCGCACGCGCCCCGCGATCAACGCCTTGTTCCGCTCGGCGGCGATCCATTATGGCAGCCGCACGATCGGCGCGGTGCTGACCGGGCTGCTCGACGACGGCACCGACGGGTTGCTCGCGATCAAGGCCACCGGCGGCGTCTCGATCGTGCAGGATCCGGCGGACGCCGAATGGCCGTCGATGCCGCGAAACGCGCTCAAGCGCGATCATGTCGATCATGTCGTGCCGCTCGATCAATTGCCCGCGCTGCTGATGCAATTGGTGCATGAGGGGGCCGCCGCCAGCATTCCCATTCCGCGCGAATATCTGATCGAGGATCGCATTGCCGCACAGGAGTTTGCCGTGGCCGAGCCGGAGATCGTCACCCCAGGGGATCCGAGCCATTTGTCCTGCCCCGATTGCGGCGGGGTGCTCAATTGCATCGTCTCGGACGGCGAGGTGCGCTTTCGCTGCCAGGTCGGGCATGCCTTCACCCCGCTCGGGCTCGCCGCGGCGCAGTGCGACGAACTGGAACGCGCGCTCAGCGTCGCGGTGCGCACTCACCGCGATCGGCTCAAATTGTTCGAACAGATGCTGGAAAACGCCGGCGCGCGCGGCATGACGCATGCGGCGCGACGCTGGAGCGAGGCTTCCGAGGAATCGGGGAGGCTGATCAGCGCGCTCGAAGACGCGATGATCAGCCTGCGCAAATCGTTCGGCGAGGGCGAGGCCTAGCGGCGATCGATTCCCGCGCCGATCTCCGCGCGATTACCTGTCTGCTGGACCATCAGCGTGAGGATCGGTGGCGCCTCGTCGGGGAAATACTGGACGCAGGCCTGCGCGGGGAATTCGCTCCCGTCGGCGGCGCGGAAGGCCGTTTCGAACACGATCTCCGCCTGCTCGCCGCTGATCAGCGGCGCGAACAGCGCGTGAAGATCGTCGGCCGATATTCTCGGCAGGATATCGGGCAGGGCGATCTGCATCAGCTGCTGTGTGGTGAGCCCGAGCTTTTTCTGCGCGCCATCGTTGACGAGCAGGAAGCGCAGCGTCCTGGGATCGACGAAATAGATCTGATTGAGCGCCGCGCCGAGCACCCGCCCGAGATGGCGGGTGAAATCCTCGTTGGTGCGTTCCTCGGTGATGTCCTGGAACACCAGCACGAGCCCGTGATTGGCGCCGTTCTCGTCGATCAGCCCGGTCACCCGCGCGCGGCACAGGATGCGCCGCCCGCGACGGTCGACGCCTTCGAGCTGGCGCTCGGCATGTTCCTCGCTGCCCGATTGCACCGCGATGAGGCTGTCGCGCAACTGGAGCACCGGCAGCCCGATGTCGAGCTTGTCGAAGCTGGTGCCCGCCACCTCCTCGGCGCGCAGCCCCCAGGTGTTCTCGCTCCAACGGTTCCAGCTCTGGATCGTGTGGCGCGCATCGAGCACGACGATCCCGGCGTTCATCGATCTGAGGACGGATTCAAGGTGGAGGCGATAGCCGGCGGCCTGCTCGGCCTGGATGCGCAGTTCCTCGTTGACCGATTCCATTTCCTCGTTCGACGAGCGCGCTTCCTCGTTGAGCGTTTCGAGCTCCTCGTTGGTCGACTGGAGCTCCTCGTTGGTCGTCTCGAGCTCCTCGTTGGTCGACTGGAGCTCCTCATTGGTCGTCTCGAGCTCTTCGTTGGCCGATTGCAATTCCTCGATCGACTGCTCCAGATTCTCCTGCGCCGCTTCAAGTTCGCGGCGTAAGGTGTGGATTCCGGTGTGATCGTGAAAGGCGAGCAGGATCGCGTGGACGCTGCCGTCGGCGCGCTGCAGCGGGCGGATGTCGATCGTCAGCCGCATCACCTCGCTCTGGTTGAGGCGATATTCCTGATCTTCGAGCCGCACCCCGCGCCGGCTGCGAAACGCCTCGTCGATCGGCCCGCGCAATTCGATCGGGCGATAGGAGATCGGCAGATCCTGGAACGGGCGACCGACATCGGCCTCGCCGACACCGAGCAGCATCCGCGCCGGCTGGTTGGCCAGCGCGACCGCGCCCGCGGCGTCGATCACCAGTAAGGCGGTGCCGGCCTCGTTGAGCACCGCTTCCATCAAATGGCTGTCGGGCAGCGGCACGTCGAGCCGCGGTGCGCGGCCGGCGGTGAAGCTGCCGTTGATCGGGCGGCGCCATTCCTGCGGCACCTTGGCGAAGATGCGGTGTTTCATATCGACCGGCCGAAAGAGCGAGGACCGCGCGAGTTGGGTCTCGGCCTTGCCGAGAAACAGGAAGCCGTCGACGTTGAGCGCATAATGCAGCCGTGGCAGCACCAGCGCCTGGGTCTCGGCCTCAAGATAGATCAGCAGGTTGCGACAGGTCAGCAGGTCGATGCGCGAGATCGGCGCGTCGTGGACGACATTGTGCCGGCCGAAGATGACGCACTTCCTGAGCTCGCGCTCGAAGACGTAATGATTGTTGGTGCGCTCGAAATATTTTTCGAGATAATCCGGGGGCACGCTGTCGACCTCGCGCGGCGAATAGGTCGCGAGACGCGCGACCTTGAGCGCTTCTTCGTCCAGATCGGTGGCGTAGATCTTCACCCGCCGGCAGAATTCGCCGATCCCCATCGCCTCGGCGAGCAGCATCGCGATCGAATAGGGCTCCTCACCGCTCGCGCAGCCGACGCTCCAGATGCGGATCGCGCGATCTTCCTCGGCGTTGGCGAGGATTTGCGGAATCACCTTGTCGCGCGTCACCGCCCAGGCTTCTTCGTCGGAAGAAGGAGGTGACGTTGATCAGCACGGTGTTGAGCAATTCCTCATATTCGCTCGGCTGCGCTTCGAGATGCGCGCGATAGGCGGCGAAATTCTCCGCGTTGACCGCTTCCATCCGCAACGTGATCCGGCGGCGCAGGCTGGTGCGCTTATAGCCGCGGAAATCGAGCCCGCGGCTTTCCTGAATGTGGCGCAGCAACGCTTCGAATTCGGGATCAGGGGTGGCGCGTTCTACCATGTTCATTCTCTTGTTCGCAGCGGCGATTAGCTTGCTAGGCGCGCGCCGCGCGCGCGTCCACTGGCGAGTGGAGACCGAACGTGCGAACGCGCCGAAACGGTGACCGCTCGGCGCGCGCTTAAAAAAAGATGGTGGGGGTCAGCAGCCGAATTCGGGGCGCCTGAAATCCTCGATCCGCCAGCCATAAGGGGTGCGGTGAGCGTAGAAAGTGTAGAAGCAGCGCTTCTCCCTGGTCGTCGTGGGCGAATATTCGACACGGGTGCGAGGATGATCGCCGCGATGTTCGACCCGCGAGACGGCTTCGCCGCCGCTCGTTTCGGTTTCGCTCTGCATCCATTGATAGGCGCGCCGGCCGTCGGGGAGATCGCGAACGTCGATCGGCGGGCCATAACGCGCCATCACGTCCTCGGGCGAGCGCCCGACATAGCCGCGCATGATATCGACCGAGCAACCCGCCAGCAACGCCCCGGCCAGCGCGAAGGCGCCGAACAGCGGGTGGAAGCGACGCGGGCGGGGCGGGAAGGGGCGGAAATTCATGCGCAAACTCCGATACATCGACGCGCGCTCGTGCATGAAGAAGATGACGTCAACATTGCGCCGGGGCGACGATCCGGTGATTTGGCGGTGCGTCAGGAACTTCGCCTCGACGTTGCGGGCGACAGAGCGTCTAGCCGCCCCGGATCATGTAACCGGCGCCGCGCACCGTCTCGATCGCATCTTCGTCGAAGCCGGCATTGAGCTTGGACCGCAGCCGGCAGAGATGCGTCTCGACGATGTTGGTCTTGGGGTCGAAATCGAGATCCCATACGCGTTCGAGCAACATGGTGCGTGTCATCACCCGATGCGGATTGCGCATGAGCTCGGCGAGCAGCGCGAATTCGCGCGGTTGCAGATGGATGCGCCGGCCGCCGCGCTCGACCGTCCGGCGATCGAAATCGAGCATGATGTCGCCGACCGTCAAGCGATGCGGGTCGCGTCGCAATACCGGTCGTCGCGTGAGCGCCGTCAGCCGCGCGGCCAGCTCGGAGAAGGCGAATGGCTTGACCAGATAATCGTCGGCGCCGCTTTCCAGCCCTTCGACGCGATCGGCGACCCCACCGGCTGCGCTCAGCATCAGGATCGGCGTCGCTTCGCCGGCGGCGCGCAACGCTTTGACCAGCGCGAGCCCGTCGAGCGCCGGTAGCAGCCGATCGACGACGATCGCGTCGAAATCGCCGCTGGTCGCTTGAAACAGCCCGTCGCGCCCGTCGGGGCTGGTCGCGACGCGATGCCCGGCTTCGGCGAGCCCCTGCGCCACGAACGCCCTTGTTCCGGCATCGTCCTCGATCACCAACACGCGCATTTCACATCCTAACTCGCGGATACGCCGCCTCCCCGCCGCCGCTCGCCCGCCGGCAAAGGCCCCCATCTCACCCGAAGAGATCGCCCAATTGACCCAGCGCGGCGCCAAGCAACGGCGCCGGGGCAACATGGCGCGCGCCGGGACAGTCGTCTTGTAAATTGGGGTTACATTGGGGCTGCAATACAATTGCCCAATGTAGGCGATGCCGAGTTGATCCCCGCCCGCCAGCGCGCCAAGCGCGTCATGCAAATGGTTCGCAATAGCCGAGGCGGGCAGGGGGATTTGATGAAACTCAGTATTTTGGCGCATGTTTCACCGCGCGCATTGTCTATCGCGGTTGCCGTTGCGGCGGCGTCGCCCGCCGCGGCGCAGGCGCAGGAAAAGCCGGCCGAGCTCGGCAGCGTCGTCGTGACCGATACCGCGATCGACGAGAAGGAGGCCGAAACCTCCTACAAGGTATCGCGCAGCATCAGCGCCACCCGCACCGATACGCCGCTGATCGACGTGCCGCAAAGCGTGACGGTGGTGCCGATCAAGCAAATTCTCGATCAGGCCGCGGGCAGCATCGCCGAGGCGACCCGCTACGTCCCCGGGGTATTCGTCGCGCAGGGCGAGGGCAATCGCGAGACGCTGATCTTCCGCGGCAATGCCACCACCGGCGATTATTTCGTCGACGGCATCCGCGACGACATCCAGACCTATCGCGATTTCTACAACATCGAGCGGCTCGAAGTGTTCAAGGGGCCGAATGCGATGATCTTCGGCCGCGGCGGCGTCGGCGGGCTGGTCAACCGCGTCACCAAGGTCGCGGACTGGACCCCGCATCGCGCCTTCCGGCTGGAGGGCGGCAGTTTCGAGCATAAGCGCGCGCAATTCGATGTCGGCACCCCGCTCAGCGGGGCGGTGGCGGTGCGGCTGACCGGGGTCTATCAGGACAGCAACAGTTATCGCGACGGGGTCAATTACAACCGCTGGGGGTTCAACCCGACGATTACGTTCAGTCTCGACGACAAGACGACGATCACCGCCGGATACGAGCATTTTCAGGACGATCGCGTCGCCGACCGCGGGGTTTCGGCCTATCTCGGGCGCCCGCTGGAAACGCCGCCCGAGCGGTTCTTCGGCGATCCGCAGAACAGCCCGACCTGGACCAATACCGATGCGGTGACGCTCTACATCGAGCATCGCTTCAGCGACACTTTGTCGATCCGCAACCGCACGCGTTATGCCGATTACAGCAAATTATATCGCAACACCTATCCCGGCGCGGTCAACACCAAGACCTCGGTCAACCCGGAGGGATTGCCGCGCGGCAGCTATGCCGCAGGGACGATCGTCGAGATTCAGAGCTACCAGGCGACGACGCAGCGTCAGAACCTCATCAACCAGACCGATCTCAACGTAGCCTTTGCCACGGGTGCGATCGAGCATACGCTGCTGGCCGGGGTCGAACTCGGGCGGCAAGTTAGCGACAATTTCCGCGTCGAAGGCTTCTTCCCGACCGCGACCAATGCCAACGGCGTCTCCAAGATTTATGCGACGATCGCGTCGCCGCGCGTCCGTCGCCCCGATATCCTCTTCCGGCCGACGTCGACCAGCAACGACAATCGCGGCATCACCACGGTCGCGGCGGGCTATATCCAGGATCAGATCGCCTTTTCGCCGATGGTCGATGTCGTGCTCGGCCTCCGCTACGAACATATCACGACCAGCGTGTACGATCGCCGCACCGTAGGCTTCCCCGCGACGCAGCGCCGTGATCTCGAGGCGACCGATAATCTCTGGTCGCCGCGCGCCGGGCTGATCTTCAAGCCGGTCGAACAGGCGTCGATCTATGGGGCCTTTTCGCGGACCTATCTGCCGCGCGGGGGCGACCAGCTCACCGGGCTGTCGCTGTCGAACGAAAACCTCGCGCCAGAACGGTACGATAATTACGAGATCGGCGCGAAATGGGATATCGTCCCGACCTTCAATGTCACCGCTGCGCTGTTCCAGCTCGATCGCGACAATGTGCTCGCGCTGAGCAACCCGAACGACCCGCGCTCGCCGACCGTGCCGATCGGCCGCCAGCGCACCAAGGGCTTCGAGCTCAGCGCGCAGGGCGAGATCACCGACAAGCTGAGCGTCATCGGCGCCTATACCTATACCGATGCGAAATTCCTGGACTCGCAATCGGGCACCGTCCAGCGCGGCAATCTGGTCCCCAACGTGCCCAGGAACGCGGCGTCGCTGTGGACGCGGTTCGATCCGATCGAGGCGCTGGGCGTGGCGGTCGGGATGATCCACCAGGGCAAGCGCTTCTCGGCCACCGACAATACCGTCACGATGCCGGCCTATACCCGGTTCGACGGCGCGATCTATTTCCGCGTGGCGCCCGAGCTCGATCTCCAGCTCAATGTCGAGAATATCTTCAACAAGCGCTATTTCCTCTATGCGCACAGCAACACCAACCACACGCCGGGCTCGCCGACCGCGTTCAAGCTCGGCCTCAACGCGCGGTTCTGATCATCTCGCCCGGCCTGCCCCGCGCGCGCGCAACGAGATCGGCCGTCTCGCGGGCGGTCGACCCGGCGCCGTCGGCAGGAGAGGGGGAGGCGCGCGGGCGATACGAGCCCGGCGCCCGGGCGCGGGGGCCGCCCCCGGCCCCCCCCCCCCCCCCCCCCCGGCCGCATTGGGTCGCGCTTGCCGCGATCGTCGCGGCCCATGCCGCGGGGATCGCGGCGCTCGAATATGCCGGGGTGGAGGTCGTCCGGCGTCTGCCGCATACGCCGCTGGTGGTCCGGCTCCTCCCGCTCGAACCGCCGCCGGCGCCGGTAGAACTGCCGACGAAGCCGGCGGTCGACCGCCCCCCCACGCCGCGATCGGTCGTCGCACCGCCGTCGGTCGTCAAGGCGCCCACCGCGCCCGTCACGGTCGAGATCGCACGGGCGCCCGAGCCCGTCGCGCCGATCGTGGCGACGGTCGCATCCGTGCCGCCGGCGCTGGTCAACCTCGATACCCGGCTGCTCTCGGCCGAGCCCCCGCGTTATCCGGTGGAATCGCGACGTCGGCGCGAAACCGGCACCGTCGTTCTGCTCGTCGTGGTCGACGAGGAGGGCCGGGTCAGCGCGATATCGGTCGCCGAAAGCAGCGGGTCGGATCGGCTCGACAAGGTCGCACTCGCCGCGGTGCGCCGCTGGCGCTGGTCCGCGACGGTGATCGAGGGGCGGCCAAGCAAGGTGCGGGGGCTCGTCCGCATCCCGTTCGAGCTGAGGGAGCGCTGATCGATACGTTGCGCGGCCGAAGTCATGGCGCCGATTGCGCAAGGCCGATATAGCGGGCGCATGACAGCGACGCTCGCCAAACACGCAGCAACGGACGGGCGGGACGCGGGGCAAAATCCTCACACGCCACATTATGCGGCGATCAAACATTTCATCAGCGAGGCGATCAGGACCGGCGAATTATGTCCGGGCGATCGCGTGCCGTCGGAGGCCGAATTGGTATCGCGGTTCGGCGTATCGCGCATGACGGTCAACCGCGCGTTGCGCGAATTGCAAAGCGCCGGCATGCTGGTCAGGCGAGCAGGGAGCGGGTCGTTCGTCGCCGAGCCAAGGCCGATCGGCCATATGATCGAAATCCGTAACATCGCCGACGAGGTCCGCGCGCGCGGCCACGCCTATCGCGCGCGGGTGGTGCAGAACGACATCGTCCGCGCGACGGTGGCGACCGCGGCGCTGCTGCACGTTCCCGCCGGGACGCGATTGTTCCACTCGATCATCGTCCACCACGAGGCCGAGTGGCCGATCCAGCTCGAGGATCGTATCGTGCTGGCATCCGCGGCCCCCGATTATGGCAGGATCGATTTCACCCGCACCACGCCCAACGAATATCTGACGCGGATCGCCCCGCTCGAGCGGGTGGAGCACCGCGTGCGCGCCGCGATGCCCGATGCTTCGACCCGCGCGTTACTCGGGCTGGATGAGAAGGAACCGGCCCTCATCATGATCCGTCAGACCTGGAGCCGGGGACGGCTGGTCTCGCATGCCTGCCTGACCCATCCGGCGCATCGTTTCGAGCTTTCCGCCAGCTTCTCGGTGCCGGGCGTCTGACCTATCCCACCGGCTTGGCGACCACGCGCCGCCGCCGTCGCAGCCAGCGGAAATCGACCCGGTTGAAGCTTTTGAACAGCAAGTAGAAGCCCGTCCCGGAGAGCCACAGCACGCCGAAGGCGACGACGATGATCAGCGGGTGGTTGAAGCTGGCGCGGCTCACATAATCCATATTGTGCAGCATCCAGAAAAAGTCCCACATCCGCCACGTATCGCCGCGCATGACGAGCAACCGTCCGGTGTCGGCGGCGACATAGGCGCTGCTGTTGGCCGCGTCGGCGAAATCGACCCGCCACATCGCACCCTTATGCTCGCGGGCCTCCAGATTGGGCTTGGCGAGCCGCTCGACCTGCCGCACCGGTGCCTGATTGGCCGATGCGGCGACCGCGCGCGCCATCGTCGCATCGATCGTGAGGGGGCGGCCGTCGATCGCATCGACGATCCGGATGCCGTTGGCCGTGCGCAGCTCGTAGACCGGGCGCCCGGCAAGCGTGCGTAACGCGAGGCCGCTGATCGGCGCGGACGCGGAGAGCGCAGCGGGGGCGATCAGCGAGGTCTGCGTGGGCAGGGGCAGCGCGTGCTCGGCCGGCATGTCGTGACCGCCGACCGCATCCTTATCGAGCAGCGCCATCATCGAGCCGCTCAATGCCCAGAGCAGGAATTGAATGCCGAGGATCAGCCCGACCCATTTGTGGATCCGGCGGAACAGCAAGGGCGACAAGCGGATACGCTTCATATCGCCGCCTCCTCCTTCTTCTTCTTCTTCTTCCTGCGTGGAAAGGCCCAGATCAGCAGCCACGCCCCGCTCGCGGCCATGGCGAATGCGCTCCACGTCGCGACCCGCAGCAGCGGATTGTTGACGTCGGTCCGCGCGTCATAGTCCATGATGTGAAGCATCCAGGCGAAGTCGAAGATGCGCCACAGATTGTGGCGTCGCGAGATCAGTTCGCCAGTCGCCGGCGACAGATAGAAGGTCGGCCGGTTCCAGCCGGCGAACTCGACCTGCCAGAAGGGCGGTTTGCGCGCCTGCATTTCCTGCGGCGCGCGCGTGAGCAGCCGCACGGAGACAATGTCGCCGGTCCCGGCATAAGCGCGCCGCGCCAGCGCGCGAATATCGGCTTCGGTCGGCCGGGGCAGCGGCTGCCCGCTCCGCGCGTCGAACAGCGCAGCGCCGTCCGGCGTTTCCGCGCGCCACACCGGTCGATCGAGATGATGCTGGAGCCGCAGCTCCGAGACGTCGGCACGCGCCGCAAGGATCCGCGAGGGCGGGGCGATGCCGCGCAAATCGACCGCCCTGGCCGAAGCTGCGCGAACCAGATGATCGCCGTGGATCGTATCGATGTGGACGACCACCATGTAGAAACCGGTGAGCGTCCACAGCACGACCTGAACCCCGACGAGCAAGGCGAGCCATTTGTGGAACCGCCGTGCGACGAGCGGCCAGCGGATTGTGCGTGCCATCGCCCTATACGCTTCAGAAGGCCGTTCGCATGCCGACGTAGAACCGCCGGCCGAGCAGGTCGTAGGTCATCGTATCGGTGTTGCCGTCGGTAAAGCTCTGGATATAGGGCGCCTTACGATCGAACAGATTGTCGACGCCGACCTGGAAGCGGGTCTTCGCGTCGATTTCGAACGCCAGCTGTGCATTGTGGTAGAACACGTCGGGCGTCTTATAGCCGATCTGGCCCGGCTTCGCGTTGAAATCGGTCGCCTTGCCGATCCATTGCGTCGACCAGGTTGCGGTGACGCCGCCGCTTGCCGCGGTGATCACGCCATAGCCGCGCCATTTCGAATAGCCGCCATTGCCACCGCCGATAAAGCCGTCGAAGACGATCGGCTCTGCGCCGGCGAACGGCATCACGACATATTTGTTGAGATAGGTGGCATTGAGATCGACCGTCAGCGCGACCGCGCCGATCCTGCGTTCATAGACGAGGCCGAGATCGAGCCCGTTCATCTGCTCGCGCCCGGTATTGATCGGCTGGGCCGACAGATAGGTGACTTCGCCGGTGAGCGGGCTGCGCGTGAAATCGCCGCAGAACGGGTGCGACAGATTGGCGCTGGCATAGCAGACCGCGAGCTTGGTCGATCCCGGAATGGTGCGGATCGCATCCTTGATATCGATGTCGAACCAGTCGGCGGTGAGCGACAGGCCGGGCACGAGCGTGCGCGGCTGGAGCACGGTGCCGATCGTCCAACTCGTCGAGCTTTCCGGCCTGAGCTTCTGGTTGCCGCCGCTGGTGGTGAGGATCGTCGATCCGAGCTGGACATAATTGGCCGGCACGCCCGACGCGCGGCAATTGGCGATCAGCGTCGCATTGCCGCTCTGCGCATAGCGGCTGCACGGATCGGTCGTGGTGAGATTCCCCTCGGAGACGCCACCGAACAGTTCAGGCACATTGGGGACACGGAAGCCGGTTCCATAGGTGCCGCGCAGGCGGATGCCGTCGCTGACCACCCAATCCGCGCTCAGCTTGTAATTCCAGTCGCTGCCGAACAGGTCATAGTTCGAATAGCGCACCGCGCCGTCGATCGTCAGCGCCTTGAAGAAAAGCGTGTTGGCGAGCACCGGGACCGAAAGCTCGAAATAGGCTTCCTTGGCGGTGCTCGATCCCGAGATCGGATCCTGCTGGTTGGTATTGGCGACGCCGAGCACGGTAAGCGGATCGGGATCGCGCCAGCCCTTTTCTTTGCGATAGACCGCGCCCGCCGCGAAGGCGACCGGGCCGGCGGGCAGGCGGAAGAGATTGCCGTTGATGTCCGCGGTCACCGTGGCGAGTTCGTTGCCGCCGCGATCGCGCGAGGTGAACAGGATATAATCGAGAACTTTCGGCGTCAGATCGCCATAGCCGAGATAATCGCCGCACGGGATCGCCGCCCCGACGGTCGCGCTGCACTTGCTGGTATCGAGCGTATTGGCGACGCGTTCGAGATTGGCGATGTTGGTCGAGCCATCGATCGCTGTATTGCGGCCGAAGCTCCCCGCGACCTCCCACGCCCAGTCATTCGCCAGCTTGCCGCGCAACCCGAACGTGCCCTGCCAGGTATCGGTCTCCTGGAAAAAGCGGCGCCCCCCCGGCTCGGCGAGGCGGCGCTGGATCAGGACGATATCCTGCCCCGTCGGATTGGTCGGGTTGGTCGCCGCGATCCTGAGATTGCGCAGCGTGCCCGGCGTCGCGATCTGGTTCGACTTGCGATAGGTGTAAAGGAATTCGCCGAAGGCGGTGATGCCGTCGGTCACCTTGTAATCGGCGAAAAAAGCGGTGCTGATGCGTTCGACCGGGCTCACTGCGTTGAGGAACGGGTTGGAATTGAAATTGTGCTTCGCGGCGCTGTACGGCTCGTAGAAATTGCCGTTGCCGCCGGGGATCTGGTTGAAGTTGATTTGCTGCCCGTTGGGCAGCACGGCACGGCCGCCGATCGTGGAGGCGCTGTTGATGCACGAGAGCTTGCCCGGCGTCGTTTCGGCGAGCGAGCAGGGCGCGCGGCTCGCCATATTGACCGCGCTGGTCTTCTGATAGGTCGCCGCGGCCATGAAGCCGCCGCGCTCGTTGCGGATGCCCCAGATCAGGTCGGCGGTGAAATCCGATCCGTCGCCGCGTTCGGTGATGCCGTTGCGCAGGCTGACGCCGAGCCCTTCATAATCGGTGCGCGTGATCAGATTGACCACACCGGCCATCGCATCGGCGCCGTAGATTGCCGAGGCACCGTCCTTGAGCACCTCGGTCCGCCCCAAAGCCACGACGGGGATCATATTGAGATCGGGCGAAGAATTGGCGCCGGTACCGCCCGCCACGAGGCGGCGCCCGTTGAGCAGAACCAGGGTGCGCTTGATGCCGAGCCCACGCAGATTGACCTGGGTGGTGCCATAGCCGTTGCTGGTCCAATAAGCCGAGGTCTGGTTGCCCGCGGCGCCCGCGACCGACGGAAGCCGTTGAAGCACCGTCTCGATATTGACGATACCGGTATTCTCGATCTGTTCGGCCGAGACGATTGTGGCGGGCGCGACTCCCGCGAGATCCTGTCGGCGGATGCGCGAGCCGGTGACCACGACGTCGCCCGACGTGTCGTTGCCGGCGGCCGGTTCGGCCTGCGACTGCTGTGCGTGTAGCGGTGTCGCATAGGCGACGACCATCGCGGCGCAAAGCAGCGCCCCCTTCTTGCTCATTTTGACTCTCCCCCGATTCGTAATGACCCGGAAGGAGCATCAATTGTATATACAGGTCAATATGAATTCTTCATTAAATTTCAAATAGTTATATCGATTTCATCAAGGTATATCGTACGCCGGTAATACGCAGCAAATCTCCTTATCCCTCACTTTTGTCGCGAAATTTTTCTTCCTTTCTTGGCGGGAGGATAAGCCGCCCCAGCGCCGCCTTGAGCGGGCCGAGCCACGGCTCGAACGGCTTCCATTGCGCGACGCCGCTGGTGTTGAGCGGGCGGCGGACCTGTTCGGAGCTGGCGGTACGCACCGCGCGCTGGGCGAGCGCGAGGATGTCGGGAAGCTCGAGCGTGCCGTCGATCTGGCTGTGCGAGGCGAGGATCTGTTCGAGCAGGGTCGATCCCGCACGCGGCAGGCCGAGGATGAAGATCGGATCGGGCGCGGGGCAGCCTTGCCCGGCGCGAAATTGAGGTGGACACGATCCATCGGCCGCAAATCTTCCCGCGCTACTGGCGGTGCATCGCGATAACTTCCTCGTCCTCGAACCGATAGGTCTTGGGATTGGCCAGCGAATAATAAGGATCGTCGAGGTCGGGGTGCGCCGAAATCGCGGCGCAGTAGGAGGCGATTGCCTCCCGCTGCCAGCCGCAGGCCTTGGGCGCATGGCCGCGTGAGGTCAATGTCGCGGGAAGCTCATCGGTTGCATAATGCGGACTTATTGACATCGATCCAGATGCCGGTCCTTCCTCTAAAGAACGATTTCCGAACGCGCGGCGAGCGATCGGGTGCGGCGGCGAAACCGGTAAGCGGCCAGCGCCACGACGAACAGGATCGCGCATAATCCGACCTGTTCTCGCAGATCGGGCTGGGTGGCCATCAGCGCCAGAACCGCGAGGATCGCCGCGACGAGCGCATAGCTGACATAGGGGAACAGCCAGACCTTCACCGGCAGCGGCTCGCCCGCACTTTCCAGCCGGCGGCGCAACGCGATCTGGCTCAGCGCGATCAGCAGATAGACGCACAGGATGATCGCCCCTGAGGATTGCAGCAGGAAGACGAAGGCGCGTTCGGGGGAGATCACCGAGATCAGCACCATCGCGAAGCCGGCGGCGCAGCTCACCAGAATCGCGAGGCTGGGGACGCGCCGACGCGAAACGCGGGCGAAGACCGGCGGGGCATCGCCGCGCTCCGCCATTTCGTACAGCATCCGCGAGGTGACGTAGATCGCCGAATTGAGGCACGAGGTCACCGCGGTGAATACCACCGCCGCCATTAGCGGCGCCGCGCCTGGGATGCGGATCCGCGTCATCGCGTCGGCGAAGGGCGAATGGCCGGGGACGATCTGATCCCACGGCACGATCGCGACGATGACCGCGATCGAGCCGAGATAGAAGAACAGGATGCGCATCGTCACCGTGCGCGCGGCGCGCACGACATTCTCGGCCGGATGCTTGGTTTCAACCGCGGCGATCGTCGCGACCTCGCTCCCCATCATCGAGAAGATGACGATCGGTATCGCGGTGAAGATCGCCGCCCAGCCGGCCGGAAACATTCCGCCGTGCGCGCTCATCGCCGCCGCGGTGGCGCTCACCCCCGGGCCGAAGACGAAGATGTGCAGCGCGCCGATCACGATGAACGCGGTGATGATCACCACCTTGAGCGCGGCGAGCCAGAATTCGGCCTCGCCATAGACGCGCACCGAAAGCAGGTTGATCAGCATCGTCGCGAGGATCAGCCCGGTGCCGGGCAGCCACGCCGGCATCGGGAGCAATTGCACCAGGATCGCCGCGCCGGCGATCGCCTCGACCGCGATCGTCACCACCCAGAAATAGAAATAGAGCCAGCCGGTGACGAACCCCGCCCACGGCCCGAGCCCGAGCGTCGCATAGCCGGTGAAGGTGCCCACCCCGGGGCGGGCGATCGCCATCTCGCCGAGCATCCGCATGATCACGAACACCAAGGTGCCGCACATTGCGTAGGTGAACAGTACCGCAGGCCCGGCGACGTTGATCGCCGCGCTCGATCCGACGAAGATGCCCGCGCCGATGATCCCGCCGAGCGAGATCATCGTGACGTGGCGCGGCTGCAGCGAATGAGCGAGCGTTTCGTGTTGGCCGGGATCCCGGTTCGTCATACGCGCACTCTCCGAAGCCGTTTCGGCATTTCCCTCCGCCTGCCGCCGGATTTCGCGACGCGTGGACAAGGTTCGAATTGCGATTAGCCGCGATAGAATGAACGCCGTCAACGCCGCGATCGGCGACGCGGGCAGGCATCGGCAACTCCCGGCGCAGGCGCGGCGAAACCGTCGTCGCTTCGGCGGAAAATGGAACTTCGTTACAAATAGTTGATCGCTGATCATCGGAAGATCAGCGGCGCTGAACGGCGATAACAGTTTTTCTGATGCCGCCGCCGCGCTTGCCCTGCGCCTGCCGGATCCACGGCCGGTGTCAGGCGCGGACGGACGAGCCCCGTATCGCCAGGATCGAGCAGCCGGTGCCGGCGAGGATCAGCAGCAAGCCGGCGCCGGCGATCGCGACCGGGCCGCCGGCGTCCCACATCAGCCCGGCGAGCGGCGGCCCGAGCGCGCTGCCCGCGCCCTGGACCGCGACGATCAGGCTGGTGAGCGCGCCGCTGCGATCGGCGTCGGAGATCGCCGCGAGTTGATAGGGCATCACCGCGCCGATCCCGAACCCGAGGCCGACCAGCGCCACCGCGAACAGCAACGGCGTGAGCGGCAGCATCAACAGCCCCGCGCACAGCGCGAGCACGGCCAGCGCGCCGAGCAGCGGCAGCGCGTGGCGTGTCCGCCCGACCGTTGCCGAGGCGACCAGCGAGCCGAACCCGGTGAGCAACAGATTGGACGACAGCACCGCGCCGACGGCGCCCGCGTCGATCCCGATGCTCGCGCCGATCTTGGCGGCGAACGACCAGATGCAGGCGAAGGCGAAACCGGTGAAGAATAGAGCGGCGAGCGCCAATACCCCCGCGCCCGTCGCGCCCGCACCGCTTTGCCGGTCGGCCGCGACGGCGGGGGTGAAACGCCGCGGTATCTGCGTCCCGCCGAGACTGAGGATGCCGACCAGCAAGGCAATCGTCAGCAGCACCCCTGCCAGCCCCGATCGCGGGATGATCCATTGTCCGGCGGTGAAGGTGACGAGCGCGAGCGCGGGATAGGAAAGCCCGATCGCAATCGCGAAGGCGCGCGCCGGGACCGGGGCGAGCCCGAGCACGCGATAGGCGATCACCCACAAGCCGCCCATCGCATTGCCGATGACGAAACAGGCCGCCAGCGCGACCGCAAACGCCCCGCTCACCCCGAGCAGCCAGAAGGCGGCGGCGATGACCACCGCCGCCCCCGCGATCGCCGGGCGGAGCGCGATCCGCCCCGCCCACCACACCGCGAGCATCGAGGAGACGGTGAAGCCCGCGAGATAGGCGGTGCCGAGCAGCCCGGCCTCGGCCGCGCCGATCCCGGCATGTTCGGTCTGCAGGCTCACGAAGAAGGGCAGGAAGGCCCAGAAGAGCCCGCCGGCGATATAGAGCGCGATCGCGCCGGCAATGGCACCGCGGCCGACGGGTTGCGCTCGATCGGGTTCGGCAATCATCGATCCGCCCCCCCTCAGGTCAGAACGAGCGCGACAGGCTGATGCCATAGGTGCGCGGCAGGTTATAGACCAGCCCGGCATAACCGCCCGAGACGACCTGATAGGCCTCTGCGACATAGCGGATGTCGGTCAGGTTGCGCACCCACAGGGATCCCTGCCAGCCGGCGCCGTCCTCGATCATCAGGCGCGCGTTGAGCAAGGCGTGCGGCGGCGTCTGGAGGATTTTCGTGTTGAGCAAGTCGCGCTGCGAGCGGCTTTCGTATTTCACGTCGATTGACGGGGTGACCGTGTAGCGGCCGACCGGGGCGGCATAGCGCGCCGAGCCGTTCAGCGTCCACTCGGGGGAATTGGCCAGCCGGCCGCCGGCGAGGTCGACGATCGTGCCGAACAGATTCTGCTGCCGCAGCGTGTCGAGCTTCTGATAGGTATAGCTCGCGCCGGCGTCGATGCTGAGCCTGCGGACCGGGCGGAGTGCGAGCTTGAGCTCGCCGCCCGCGATATCGGCGCCCTTGCCGTTGGTGAGGTAAGGGGCGTTGACCCCGGTGCGATTTTCGATCGCGGTGACGATGATATCGGTCCAGCGATTGTAGAAGGCCGCCGCCTCGATCCGCACGCCGGGCGCGACCGACGCCTTGATCCCCAGTTCATAGGCCGTCACGCGTTCCTGACGGGTGGGCTGAAGCGCCGCCTGGCTGCCGAGGAAATAGGAATTGAACGTCCCGGCGTCGAACCCGCGCGAGATGTTGGCGTAGATCAGCACTTGGTCGCTCGGCGTATAATCGAGCGCGATCCGCCCCGACCAGTCGCTCTGGTTGAGCTTGTTGCTGCCGGCGAAGGTCGTCGCACCGGTGCCGCCGGTCGGGGTGAAGACCGAGCGATAGGTGAAATCGCGCCCGACCCAGGTCTGGCGCAACCCGCCGGTGAGCTTGAGCGTCGGGGTCAGGCGATAGTCGAGCTGGCCGAAGATCGCGCCGGTGCGGGTGGAGAGCTTCGAATAATCGGCGACCGCGCCGCCGAACCAGTCACGGAAATCGGACGAGAAGATCGGGTTGCCGGTCAGGCGGTCCCAGGAATAATAAGCGCCCGCGATCCAGGTCAGCGCGGCGCCGTCGTCGTCCGACGCGAGCCGCAATTCCTGCGAGAATTGATCGACGGTGCTGCCGCGGATCGTATCGGTCACGACATTGGCGCCGCCATCCTCGTCGAGCCCCTCGCGCCGCTTGAGATGGTCGTAGCCCGTCACCGAGGTCAGGCGGACCGCGCCGAAGCTATAGTCGATCTGCCCAACGACGCCGTAGGTGCTGTTGTCATGCCGGCCGTAGAGGCTGCGGGGGTTGTCGTAGACGCTCTTCGTCTGCTTGTGATAGCCCGAGACGTCGACGCAATTGGCATTCGCGCCGGCGATGTCGCCGGCAAGGAATTGCGGGCAGATCTGCCCGGCATTGGGCTGACCCGCCGGCACCAATGCGGCGACCGAGGTGAACGGCCAGGTATCCGAGCGATCGACTCCGCCGTGCCCGGTGACGGTGATGCGCAGCCCGTCATTGTCGGTGAAGAGCAGCGAGCCGCGGAAGAAAGCGGTACGGATCTGGCCGTAATGATCGCCGCCGCTGCGATCGGTCTGCGGGCCGTCCCATTGGCGCACCACCTTGGTCGCGATCCGCCCGGCGAGCGTATCGCCGACGAGCGGGCCGCCGATCGCCGCTTCGACGTTGAGATAATTGTACCGGCCGAAATCGAT
The DNA here is from genome assembly GCF_026130605.1 of Sphingomonas lycopersici. Lineage (GTDB taxonomy): Bacteria > Pseudomonadota > Alphaproteobacteria > Sphingomonadales > Sphingomonadaceae > Sphingomonas > Sphingomonas lycopersici. The sequence goes on from NZ_JANFAU010000003.1 coordinate 18,345, forward strand.
CTGCGCATAGCCATTGGGGGTGAAGTTCGGCTGGCGCGAGATGAAATTGACCGCGCCCGCGGTGGTATTGCGGCCGTAAAGCGTCCCTTGCGGGCCTTTGAGCACCTCGACCCGCTCCTGATCGAACATCTGGAAGGCGAGCATCGGCGAGGACGACTGATAGATGCCGTCGACATAGACGCCGGTGGTCTGCGGGGCGCTTTCGTTGAAATTGTCCGCGCTCATCCCGCGGAGGGTGATCGAGGGATAGCTGTTCTCGCCGAACGGCAGATGGACCGCGAGATTGGGCGTGTACATCGTCAGATCGCGCACGCTGGTCGCGCCCTCCTCGCGCAGCCGATTGCCGTCGAAGGCGTCGATGGTGATCCCGACCTTGTCGAGTCGCTCCTCGCGATGCTGCGCCGTGACGACGATGTCGCCGCCCTCGACGGTGCCGGCTTTGGCCTGGGGGGATGCCGGGTCCGCAGGCGTGGCGACGGCGGGGGCTGTGCCGATCAGCAGCAGCGCGGTCGATTGGACAAGCAGTCGATGGACGTTCGGAATCATACCCCACCCCCTAACGTTATCGGGCAAAGGCTTATGAATGATCGATTGACTAGTCAACCTGACAAATATCTCTCTTCAAAGGTGCGACCATGCTGTCGACGGTTGACTAGTCAACCTTAAATGCTAAGCTCCGGCGCATGACCAACGCGCTTACGCGGCACGGGCCGCTCTACATCCGGATCGCGGCGGAGCTGCGCGCGGGCATCCTGTCGCGGCGCTGGCAGCCGGGCGACCAGCTGCCCAGCGAGGCGCAATTGTGCCGCGAATATGGCGTCAGCCGGGGGACGGTGGTTCGCGCGATCGAAATCCTGCTTCAGGAGGGGCTGGCGCATCGCCGGCAGGGCGATGGCACCTATGTTTCGCGGCCGTCGCTGCATCGTCAGCCGGGATTCCTGACCGGCTTTTCGCATTCGGTGCGCGATCAGGGACGCGTGCCGACGCATCGTATCCTGGGGTTCACGCGGCTGTCCGCCGCCGAGGCGCAGCAATATGGCTGCGGCGGCCCCGCGGTCCGGCTGTCGCGTCTGCGGCTGGTCGACGACACGCCCTGGGCGCTGCACAATTCGGTCGTGCCGGAGCAGGTCGCGGAGCGCGTGCCGGCGCTGACCGCGGACGGCGTCGAACTGCTCCACGCCGCCGACTTCTCGCTTTATCAGGCGATGGAGGAAGCCGGCATCCATGTCGATCATGCCGAGGAACTGCTCCGCGCGCGCGCCGCGACGCCGGAGGAGGCGGCGCTGCTCGGCGTCCCGTCCGGCACCGCGCTGATGGCGATCAACCGTCGCGCTTATGATGCGGCGGGGCGGATCGTCGAATTGGTCGAAACGAATTATGTGGGTGATTCATATAGTTATGAGACGCGGCTGACACGCGATCGCGGCGTCGCCCATATGGTCTCGCAGGTCGCGGATCGGCATTGATGCCCCGCGACTGGCATGAGGCGGGGTCGCCCGAGCGTACCGCGCTGGTTCTCGTCGATCTGCAGAATGGTTTCCTGCATCCGGAGGGCGGGAATTACTATCCCGCCGCGTCGGACATCGTGCCCAATCTGCGCCGGCTGCTCGCCCATGCGCGGTCGCGCGGGCGGCTGATCGTCCATGTCGCCGACCGGCATCGCGCCGGGCTGGCCGATTTCGAATCCGCCAAGCTGCCCGAGCATTGCGTCGACGGCGCGTTCGACGCCGCCTTCTTCGACGGCTTCGGCCCGCCCGAGCCCGCGCCGGCCAATGAACTCGTCGTCGTGAAGCGCCGGTTCAGCGCCTTCTTCGCCACCGATCTCGACCTGACGCTGCGCGAGAATGCGATCGAACGGCTGGTGGTGGCGGGGGTCAAGACCAACGTCTGCGTCCGCGCGACGATCCAGGATGGTTTCGGTCTCGGTTACAGCTGCCTGCTGGCGCGCGCGGCGACCAATTCCAATCGCACCAATCTGGAGGCCGCGGCGGTCGAGGACATCGATCGCTATATGGGGTGGTGCGTCGCGCTGGCGGATGCCGAGGCGGCGCTCGGATGACGCGTATCGCGCTTGTCGGCTATGCCTCGCTCGATCATCCGATCCAGCTCGACGGCGTCTATCGCCCGCATTGGACGACGCCGATCCGGCATCGCGGCGGCGGCGCCTGGCCGCGCGCGGGCGGGTGCCATTATTATGCCGCGCTGCCGATCGCGCGGGCGGGGATGCGGCCGTCGCTCGTCACCTGGATCGGCGGCGACGATTTCGGCGCGCTCTACCGCCGCCAATGCGTCGCGGCGGGGATCGCCGACGATGGCATGGCGGTGATCGCCGACGGGGCCACGCCGCTGTGCTTTCTCGTCTACGAGGATAATGGCGCCTGCGCCTGCCTGATCGATTTCGGCATGGCGGGGCGCGAGACGGTCACCCCCGAGCAGGAAAAGGTGCTGACGGCGGCCGATCTCGTGTGCCTGACGGTGGCGCCCCCGGCGGCGAGCCGCCACGCGCTGGATCTGGTGCGGCCCGACGCGACGCTCGCCTGGGTGACGAAGAACGACCCGGTCTCCTTTCCGCCACGGCTGCGCGATACGATCGCGCACCGATCGCGTATCATCTTCTGCAACAAGCGCGAACTGGCGTGGGTCGACGAGGCGCTGGGCGGGGCGATCGGCGACCGCACGATCGTCGAGACCAATGGCGCGTCGGAAATCACCGTCCACCGCGTGCAAGGCGAGGTCGCCATTCCGGTTTCGCCGGTCGCGGCGACCGACACCACCGGCGCCGGCGATACGCTGGCGGGGGGAACCTTGGCGGCGATTGCCGCGGGCGAGACCGATATCATCGCCGCGGTCCACGCCGGCGCGGCTGCCGCGCGCGATCTGCTGCGGCAACGGACCGCCTGACCGACACATCAACACGGGAGACCCATGTGACCAAGCGCGCCTGGTATATCGGCTGCGATCAAAGTGAAATTGCCGAACGGGCCCTGCTGATCGGCGATCCGGCGCGTGTCGCGCGGCTGGCCGCGCAGCTCGACGAGGTTCATCGGGTGAAGGAGAATCGCGGGCTGCGCACCATCTCCGGCTTCCACAAGGGCGTGCGGGTCACCGCCTCCGCTTTCGGCATGGGCGGCCCGATCGCGACGATCGTGCTGCATGAGCTCGCCAATCTGGGCGCGACGACCTTCCTGCGCATCGGCACGTCGATGGCGTTGCCGCCGGTCGAGCTGGGCGAGTTTCTGATCGCGACCGAGGCCTGGGGACAGGACGGTGCCTCGATCGCCTACGGCGGCACCGGCGATCCCGTGCCCGCGGCCGACGCGTTAGTGGCGCAGCTTCGCCACGCCGTCGCGACGCACGGCTTGCCGTCTCGCGCGGGGCGGTTCGCCAGCTTCGACGGCTTCTACCGCGACATGTTCTCGATCGACCCCGATACCGAGGCGCGGGTCGCGGCGGTGCGTGAGGACATGCTGCGGCAAGGCGTGCTGGTAACCGATATGGAAACCGCGCCGCTCTTCACCGCCGCGCGTGCGTTGGGGGTGCGCGCCGGGAGCCTGTGCGTCGCCACCGTTGACAGCGACACCCAGCGCAAGATCGCGGATGACGAGATGGCGACGCTCGAGCGCCGGCTGTTCGACGCCGCGCTCGATGCGCTGGTCGCCGCCTGAAGCATCCACCGTTTACCGGAGACACGCCATGTCCATTATCGCCGATTATCACCGCATGCTCTCCACCCGGCTCGCCACGGTGTTCGAAACGCAGGCGCATCTCATCGACCGGGCGGCGGAGATCTGTGCCGATGCGATCGCGGCGGACCGGCTGGTCTTCACCTTCGGCACCGGGCACGGCGCGTTCGCCGCGCTGGAGATGTTCCCGCGCACCGGCACGGTGGTCGGCTTCCGGCCGATCGTGGAGAGCACGATGATCTCCTTCCACCGCGTTCTGGGTGACATGGGCGCGCGCCAATATCGCTTCATCCACGCGCAGGAAGGCTATGGCGATGCGATCCTCAGCTCGCACCAGACCTTGCCCGACGATGCGATGCTGATCTTCTCCCACTCCGGGCTCAACGCGGTGACGCTCGACATCGCGCTTGGCGCCAAGGCCAAGGGCATGAAGGTGATCGGGGTCACCAGCCTGCCGCATTCCACCAGCACGCCGTCGCGCCATTCGTCGGGCAAGCGGCTGTTCGAGGTCGCCGATGTGGTGATCGACACCGGGGTGCCGAAGGGCGATGCGGGGATCGAGATCGAGGGCGTGACCGGCCGTACCGGCGCGACCTCGACCAGCATCGCGATCGCGATCGGCCAGGCGATCAATGCCGCGACGGTCGAAAAGCTCAACGCGCGCGGGGTGGAAACGCATATCATGGTCAGCCCCAACACCACCGAGAAGAAGAGCGCGGACGCGCAGAACGACCGCAATTACGCCGAATTGTGGCGCCGGCTGAGCGCGCGATGAGCGGGGCAGGGGCGATGGAGATGGAAACGACGCTTTTCTACGGCGGCGAATGGCATCTGCCGGCCAAGGAAGCGTGGTTCACGGTGGTCGACCCGGCGACCGGCCGCCCGATCGGGCGCACCGCGCTGGCCGGCGCAGCGGATGTCGATCGCGCGGTCGACGCCGCGCGCGCCGCGCAGCGCGACTGGGCCGCGATCGGCGCGGACGCGCGCGCGCGCATCCTCCACGCCGCCGCCGATCGCATCGCCGAACGCGCCGATGCGATCGCGCGGCTGCTGACGCTGGAACAGGGCAAGCCCGTCGGCGACAGCCGCAAGGAAATCGATTTCGGCGTCGAGGTGATTCACTATTACGCCGAGGAGGCGCGGCGTGTCGGCGGCTCGATCCGGCCGAGCGCCTCGCCCGAGGTGCGCAACCTCGTCAGCCATCACCCGGTCGGCATCGTCGCCGGCATCGTGCCGTGGAATTATCCGGTCGATCTCTATTGCTGGAAGGTGGGGCCGGCGCTCGCCGCCGGCTGCCCGGCGATCATCAAGCCGCCGCACGAAACGCCGTTCGCGATTGCCGAAGTGGTCCGCTGCTTCGACGAAGCCGGATTGCCGCCGGGCGTTCTCGCCAACCTGCCTGGCCGCGGCCCGGAGGCCGGCGCCGCGCTCGCCGCGCATCCCGGGATTGCGATGATTTCCGCCACCGCGTCGATCGCCGCGGGCCAAGAGATTGCGCGCCGCGCCGCGGGCAATCTCAAGCGGCTGAGCCTCGAACTCGGCGGGCATGCCCCGTTTATCGTCCTGCCCGATGCCGATGTGGAAGCGGCCGCCAAGGCGGCGCTGCGGCGGTCCTTCTCGAACATGGGGCAGATCTGCATCGCGGTGAACCGCATCCTCGTCCACCGCGACGTCCACCATCGCTTCGCCGACGCGCTGGCGGCGCAGACGGATGCGATCGTGCTGGGCCATGGCCTTGAGGAAGGCGTGGCTTACGGCCCGGTCCTCAACGCGAGCGTGATCGAGCGGACGCAGGCGCATCTCGACGATGCTTTGGCCAAGGGCGGGCGGTTGCTGGCCGGCGGGCAACGGCCGCGGCTCGACGGGCTGGAGGAAGGATTCTTCTATCGCCCGACCTTGGTGGATGAGGCGCCGCTCGATTCGCTGCCGATGACGAGCGAAAGCTTCGGCCCGATCGCCGCGATGCGCGCCTTCGACACGATCGAGGAGATGCTGGCGATCGCCAACGGCCTGGAATTCGGCCTCGCCGCCTATCTCTACACCGAGGATCTGGAACGCGGCTGGGCGATCGCCGAGGCGCTCGAATGCGGAATGGTCGGGGTGAACGTCAACGATACATCCGATCTCCAGGCACCGTTCGGCGGGACCAAGCTGAGCGGCCTTGGCCGTGAATTGGGGACCGAGGGGCTGATGGCGTATCTGGAACCCAAGCTGATCCGGATGCGGCGGCGGGCGATCGGTTAGGCCGATCCCTCGGCGCTAATCCACCCGCCAACCCGGCTCAAGGCCGGGGTGACGAGGGATATGCGGCGACCGGCGTGTAAATGAGATCCACCCCGGCGTAGGCCGGGGTCCAGCAGCGGGCCGGTCGGGACTGGATGCCGGCCTTCGCCCGGGTGGCCGTTCCATCTCTTGTGTCCCCGCGAAGGCGGGGACCCAGTCTGGGCTCCCGCCTTCGCGGCAGCACAAGGGCACGCGCGGTTTGATTGCGCTGAGGCGCATGACGCGCAAATCCCGCACCGAATTGCGAGCGGTTCGCAACAATATGCTTGACCCGGTCCAGCAGCGCATTTAGCCCGCGTTGCATCGATAACGATTCGCAATAGCGAAAATAACCGGGAAACAGCCTTGTCCAACCTCATTCGCCGTATCGGCCGATCGGAAGCGCGCGCCGGCATATCCGCGCTCGCGTCCTGCGTCGCTGTTCTGGCCCCGCCGGCGGCCGCGCAGGACGGCGATCCGCTGGTGATCGTCGATCCGCGTGGCACGATCACCGTCAGCGCGACGCGGTTACCGCAGAAGGTGGAGGAGGTGCCCGCGACCGTCAGCGTGATCACCGATCGCCAGATCGCCGACCAGCTCGCCTCCGACATCAAGGATCTCGTCCGCTTCGAGCCCGGCGTGAGCGTGCGGCGCGCGCCGACCCGGTTCGGCGCGGCGAACGGCGCGACCGGGCGCGACGGCAATGCCGGTTTCAACATCCGCGGGCTGGAGGGCAATCGCGTGTTGATCCAGGTCGACGGGGTGCGCGTGCCCGACGGGTTCGATTTCGGCGCGCAATCCGCCGGGCGCGGCGATTATGTCGATGTCGGGCTGGTCAAATCGGTCGAGATTCTGCGCGGCCCGGCATCGGCGCTCTACGGCAGCGATGGGCTCGCAGGGGCGGTGAGCTTCACCACCAGCGATCCGATCGATTTCCTGCGCAACGGGAAGCAGATCGCGGGGCTGGGCCGCGTGGCCTATGATTCCGCCGACCGCCAGTTTTCCGAAACCGCGATCCTCGCCGCACGCAGTGGCGACTGGTCCGCACTAATCGCCTATACCCGCCGCGACGGGCATGAGCTCGACAATAAGGGGACCAACGAGGAGCGCAATTCGCGCCGCACCGCGCCCAATCCGCAGGACAGTTTCTCCAACGCGATCCTCGGCAAGATCGTGTGGCAGCCGAGCGACGCGCATCGCGTGCGGCTGACGGTCGATCATTATGACGATCATGTTCGCACCAATGTGCTGAGCGGTATCGCCCCGGTGCCGACGGCGCCGACCGGCGTGATCGGGCTGACCGCGCGCGATGAGACGCGGCGCGACCGCATCAGCCTCGATTGGCGCTATAGCGGGAGCGGCGCGCTCGCCTCCGCGCAGCTCGCTTTCTGGTATCAGCAGGCGCGGAACCGCCAGTTCAGCGCCGAGGATCGCTATACCGCGGCCGATCGCACCCGGCTCAATACCTTCGACAATCGCGTGTTCGGGGCGAGCGCCGAATTGCGCAGCGACGTCACCACCGGGGCGCTGACCCACCGCATCGTTTATGGCGGCGATGTCAGCGTGACGCGGCAGAAGGGTGTGCGCGACGGTACGGTGCCGACCCCGCCCGACGTTTTCCCGACCCGTGCCTTCCCGGTCACCGATTTCACGCTCGCTGGCGCCTATCTGGGCGATGAGATCGGTGTCGGCGGCGGGGTGCTGACGCTCTATCCGGTGCTGCGTTTCGATCATTACAATCTCGATCCGAAGCAGGACGCGCTGCTGCCCGGGTTCAGATCGGCGGGGCAGAGCGGATCGCGCGTCTCGCCCAAGGTCGGCGGTGTGGTGAAGCTGGGCGGGGGCGCGAGCCTGTTTGCCAATTATGCGCAAGGGTTCAAGGCGCCGTCGCCGACCCAGGTGAACCAGTTCTTCCAGAATCTGGCGCAGGGCTATACCTCGATCCCCAACCCCGATCTGCGCCCGGAGACGAGCGAGACCTGGGAGGGCGGATTGCGCGTGTCGAGCGGCGCGGTCAGCGCGGGGGTGACAGGGTTCACCGGCCGCTATCGCAATTTCATCAGCCAGCAGGTCGTCGGCGGGTCGTTCCGCCCGAGCGATCCCGCGGTGTTCCAGTTCATCAACCTCAATCGCGTCAAGATCGACGGCGTCGAGGGTCGTATCGACCTGCGCGCACCGAGCGGCGTCTCCGCGCGGATGGCGATCAGCTATGCGAAGGGGAGCGTCTCCGAGCCTGACAAGTCGCGGCAACCGCTGTCGACGATCGATCCGCTCAAGCTGGTGGTGGGGATCGGTTATGACGCCCCCGAACGCCGCTTCGGCGGGCAGATCATCGCCACCCATGCGGCACAGAAGGAACTCGGCCGGACGGTCTATGACGATACGGCCAGCGGGGCGCAGACGACGATCTGCAACGGTGCGCCGTGCTTCCGGCCGGGCGGGTTCACGATCCTCGATGCGACCGCCTATGTCCGCGTCGGCGAGGCGCTGACCTTGCGCGCCGGGGTCTTCAACATCCTCGACGCCAAATATGCCTGGTGGAGCGATGTGCGCGGGCTCGCCGCCAATTCCACCGTCACCGACGCTTACACCCAGCCGGGCCGCAACGTGAGCGCATCGCTCACCGCCCGCTTCTGATCCTTGGGGGATAAGATGAAGAAGATCCTGCTGCTTTCCGTTCTGCTCGCCGCCACCGCCGCGCCGCTGCCCGCCTTTGCCGACGGCCCGCTCAAGGCGCGCGATGCGGCGGCCGAAGCGCAATCCTTCCAGGCCGATCGCGCGGCGATCCTCGCGATGGCGGGCGATTACAAGGTGACCTTCGACATGCGCGAAACCACGCCGTGGCGCGCCGATTATGCCCCGATCGCCGCCAAGGTGTCGGGCGGGCACGAGGCGGTACGGGTGATCGAGGACAGCGGGCGCCGCATCGCGCTCCAGCATCTGCTGGTGGTGAAGGACAAGAACGGTAAGCCGGTGGTGATCAAACACTGGCGGCAGGACTGGAGCTACGAGCCCGAAAGCGTGCTGGTCTATGCCGGCAAGGGGCGGTGGAACGTCGAGGCGGTGCCCGCCGCGATGCGCGCCGGGCGCTGGTCGCAGACGGTGTGGCAGACCGACGATTCGCCGCGCTACGGCGGCTGGGGCCAATGGACCGACGAGGGCGGGGTGCGGCGCTGGCGCAGCAACTGGACGTGGCGCCCGCTCGCGCGGCGCGATGCGGTGCGCAATCCGCCCTACGATCGCTATCTCGCGATCAACCGCCACTCGCCCTCGCCGGCGGGGTGGATCCACTGGCAGGACAATATCAAGATGGGGCCGGAGCCGGGGACCGCGGGGCAGGGCAGGATCGTCCCCTTCGTCCAGGAATCGGTGCTCAATTCCTATGTGAAGGACAATGGGTTCGATGCCGCCGCGGCCGATGCCTATTGGGCGGCGAGCAAGGATTATTGGGCGGCAATCCGCACCGCCTGGGATACGGCGATCGCGCGCGACAAGGGGGTGAGCGTCACCGAAGTCGCCGATACCGGCTCGGCCGGCGCCGAGCGGTTGATGGGGCTGGCCGACGATATCCAGGCAGGCAAGATCAAGACCGCCGCGGCGATCGAGCGCGGCCGCGCGATCGTCGCCGAGGTCACCCGCCGCTGACGCGCGCAGGCGAGGAGCCGCCATGTACCGCTATCTCGATCGTCGCGTCACCGATCTCGGCGAACCGCAACGCTTCCTGCTCGCCGCGATGCGGCTGTGGGTCGAAAGCGCGGGTGGTGGGCGGTGCTGCTGCGCCGCGCTGGTCAGGGGCTTTGCACATTGCCGGGTCGGCGCCGCGGTGCGCGATTTCGGCATCGTGATGACCGCACTCGATCGCGACGCGCTGGAAAAGCTCACCTTCGGGTGTCGCCGTGCGATGCGCGTCAGCGAGGACGAGGCGCGGATGCTGACGCTGTTCGACGCCGCGCTCGGCGCCGACGCCCCGCGCGTTCGCCGTATCGCCGCGACCCTGGTGCGCGACGAGACGACGGCGACGCTCGCCACCGCGGTCGAATGGGTCGCGGTTCGCCTTTCCGATGGCAGTTTCATGGAACACGACCAGTGAAGATGGATGTTCGCGCCCCCGCGCTGATTCCCGACAACCCCGCTTTCCAGCGCGTCGGCGTGCGCTGGGTGCGGCATTGGAACGAGCATCTGTTCAGTTTCGCGGTCGACCGCCCGGCGTCGTTCCGTTTCCGCTCGGGCGAGTTCGTGATGATCGGGCTGCCGGGGGAGCAGGATGCGCGCCCGGTGATGCGGGCTTATTCGATCGCCAGCCCGGCGTGGGCCGAGGAGCTCGAATTCCTGTCGATCAAGGTGCCGGGCGGCCCGCTGACGGGGCGGCTGCAGGCGGTGCGGGCGGGCGACCAGCTCTATCTGGGGCGCAAACCGACCGGGACTTTGGTGTGCGACGCGCTGCTCGGTGGGCGGCGCCTGTGGCTATTGGCGACGGGCACCGGGCTTGCGCCGTTCCTCAGCCTCGCGCGCGATCCCGAGGTTTATGAACGCTTCGGGCAGGTCGTCATCGTCCACGGTGTGCGCCGCGTGAGCGATCTTGCGTGGCGCGAGCAGCTCGTCGCGCAGCTTGCCGGCGATCCGCTGGTGAGCGAGCAGGCGCTGCTCCAGCTCCATTATCTGCCGACGGTGACCCGCGAGCCGTTCCATACCGCGGGGCGCATCACCGCGCTGATCGGCGACGGGCGATTGTTCGCGCCGCCGGTGATGGGGCCGCGCGGCTTCGATGCCGCGATCGACCGCGTGATGCTGTGCGGCTCGACCGAGATGATCCGCGAAACCAGCGCCTTGCTCGCCGATGCCGGGCTGCGCGAAGGGTCGAATGCCAATCCCGGCCATTATGTGATCGAGCGCGCGTTCGTCGGCTGATGCCGCGCAGCTCGCCTAATGCTGATTGTTCGGATAGCTGATGATTAGCGCCAGCGGCTCGCTGCCGGTCTGGCGGATGCCGACCACGGCTTTCCGGTAGAGATAGGCCGCCATTCCGGGTTTCAGCTTCCGCGTCACGCCGTCGCTGGTCACCTCGCCTTCGCCCGACAGAACATAATAGACCTCGTCGTGATCGATCGGGTGGAGGCCGATCGCTGCCCCGCGATGCAGCACGCGCTTGCGGAATTCCATCGCGCGCGGGGCAGGGGCGGCGTCGCTGATGCGATAGGCGGTCGACATCCCGATATTGCCGTGCGGCGGCGGCTCCTCGCGCCGGACATCCTCGTCGCGGACGACCACCATCGCGGGCGCCCCCGCCGCCAGCAGGAGCGCCCCGATCATTGCCGCCGCGCCCGGTCGCGCGCCGAAAAGCTGAGATGATCCGGCGTCATTGAACGTCTCCCTATGCGGTGCGATCGGTCACAGCCGGATCGGGCCGTGATCGAGCAGCTTGTGGTGGACGCGCCGCCGTTGTCCCGGGCGGCGCGCCTCCTGTTCGATGCGCAGCGGCACCCAGCCTTCCGCGGCGCGGACCGCCGGGGTACGCGCGATGGTGGCGAGGTCATTGCCGAACGATGCGAAATAGGCGGGTTCGCCCTGCCATTGCGCCAGATCGCCGAGCACCGCATCGGGCGCACGCCCGTCGACGTGGAGCGCAAGGTCGGCGAGGCCGCGGCAGGTGCGGAACAACATCCAGTGGATATGGCCGAGCCGGTCCGCTGCGCTGGCGAACAGGCCGCAATCGGCCATCAGCATCTCGGCATAGGTCGCCCAGCCTTCGGCGAACGGCGCGGTATAACGCTTGCGCAGCGGGTGCGGCGCGGCGCGCGCTTCGAGCGGCATCTGGATCATATGACCGGGCAGCAATTCATGCGCGACGACGCTTGGCAGCGAGAAGCGCGGGCGCCGCGCGATCCGTTGGAGGTCGACGACATAGGCGCCGCGAGCGCGCGGCGCGGGCAGGATGCGATAACCGCCTTTCCCGGCGGCGTCGAGCGCGCGCACATCGACGTCGAGGCACGCGGGGGGCAAGGTGCCGAACAGGCCGGGGAGCTTCGGCCGGATCGCCGCCAGCGTCGCGCGCATCCCCACGACCGCCGCATCGCGCCCGGCGGCCTCGTCGGGATAGAGGAAGCGTGGATCGCGCCACAACCACTCGAACCGCGCGCCGGTGGTGCCCGCCGGCACGCCCAGCGCATCGAACGCTGCGTCGGCCTGCGCCGCCAGCATTGCCCGGCGCGCCTCGAGATCGCGGCGGATCTCGGCGAGTTGCACCGTGTCGCCGGTTATCCGCCGCATCTGCCACTCGAACCGTTCGGCGGGCTGCAGCGCGGGGTTCGCGAGCTGCCGATCGATCGTCAGACCGGCGCGTGCGGCGGCGAGATCGAGGCGTATCCCCGGCGAGGCACCCTCGTCCGATACGCCCGCCAGCCGCGCCAGCGCCGCCTGCGGGTCGAGCGTCATTGCCGCATCGAGCGCTTGCTTGATCGTTGCGTCGCTGGCGTTCGTCGCGCGGGCGGCAGCGGGGCATGCGGCAAGCGCGACCACGCCCGCGATCGTCTGACGACGAGTGACCGGGGCATCTTGCGCGATGGAGGAGCGGGGCGCGGCGGATATCGTCACCGGATCACGACTTTGTTGTTCATCGCGGTCACCTCGGGCGCATCGCCCGGCAGTGCCACCGTCGCGGTGAGCCGGGTCGCCCCCGCCGGCACGCGCAGCCGCACTATCGCCGTGCGCGGCACGAGATCAAGCGGCGCGTCGAGCGGCGGGATAGCGGCGCTCGCCACGACGCGGCCGGCGGCATCGGCGATCGTCAGCGTGCCGCCGCCGGTCGGCTTCGCGCCGAGGCTGTGGACGGTCACCGCCAACCGGCCACCCTGACGCGCTACATCGTCCACCCCGATGCCGAGATCGGGGCGCTCCTCGACGGGCTCGCCCGCGCGCGCCAGCGTGAATTCGTAGGTGGTCGTGGTACGCGGCGCGAATTCCACCTCGGTCGAGGCGGAGCGTTCCAGCGCCAATTCACCGGTCGTCGCGGCCTTGCCTTCCTCGATGCGGGTCATCCGCCATTGTCCGGCGGTGACGTTCCACGCGGTCATCGTCGCGCGTTGCGGCTGGTCGGTGCGGTTATAGGCGATGACGCGGAAGCGCTCGCGCGTCGCGCCGGGCATCAGGATCGCGACATCCTCGCCCGCGCCGGGCTGCGCGAAACGCCAGCTCACGCTATTCCCCGGCCAGGTCTGATTGCGGCGCAGCGCGATCCCGCCGAGCCGCTCGCGCTGGAGAATCTCATTGGGCTGGTCGACCCGATCGGACCACCAATGCCCTTCGGTATACATATAGTCATGCCGCGCCTTGTCGGCGATCGCATCGGCGTGGAGCGTTTCCAGCGCCGACAGGTCGCCCGATCCGTCCCACCGCGCATAACGCGTGAAATCGCTTGCGCCTTTGGCGAGATCGCCGCGCAGCGCCGCGCCGTCGGGCAATGCGGCGAAGGCGTTCTCGTTGATCTCGGCGAGAACACTCGGCCCCGATTGCGCGATCCGCGCGGTCATCGGGCGGAGATATTTGGCATCGCCGGTGAAACGCCACGCCGCCCAGCCGCTCTGGAAAGGCGTGGTGACGCCGCCGCCGTCGCCGGCCTGTTCCTTATCGCTGCCCCAGTTGATCTCGTTGGGGAAGGACCAATGCCCGCCGGCGTCCTGCTTGCCGTGGGCGAGCCAGCCGTCCATCACCCCGGTCACCAGCCCGCGCGCGGCGGGGTTGCCGTTGTACAGGCCGATCAGGATCGGCGCGTGCATCATCACGAAGCTATAGGGTTTCTGCCACGCCCAGGCCGGGTCGCGATATATTTTGCGCGCGCCGTACCAGTTGGAGGCGAAGTGCATATGCCCGGCGGGGTTGGTGACGATCACGCCCTGCAGCGCCTTGACCGTCGCCATCAGCCGCTCGACCGATTTGGGCTCGCCCCAATTGAGGTAGAGCCGTTCGGCATCCGAGTTCAGCCCTTCCTCATAAGCATGCAATTCGTCGGTGGTGAGATAGCCCAACCCATTGACGATCATGCCGTTCTTATATGCCGCGTCGGACAGGGCGCGCAGCGAGGCGTTGATCTTGTCGGGCTCGACGCCCATCAGCGCGAGCCCGGGCCATTGTTGGGTCAGATCGGTATCGTCGGAAATCCCGCCGCCGAAATCACCGTAGGGCACTTGCCGGTTGTCGATCCACCACGAGACGTAACGGCGGACGTATTTGAGATCCTCGAGTTGGCGGAACGCCCAGAGCGGCTCGCCGCGCCGCGGCGTGGGCTGGGTGAAGGGCGCGAGGTTTTCCGGGCGATAATTGATATCCGCCCAATAGCTGCGCGCCTGCCGGTTGTCGGGGTCGACGCGGAGCAGATCGGTGATGTCGGCGAACAGCCGGCGATAGAGCGCCATCCGCTTCGAGGCGGTATGCTCCTCGACCAGAAAACCCCAATTGTCGCGCACCTGATTGAAGCGATCGGCGACATGCTCCTTCAGCGCCTCGGCGCGCGGCTTGAATACCAGCCGGATGCGCGCGCCGTCGAGGCTGTCGGCGGAAAAGGCGGGGTCGGATGCGGCGATCGAGAGATAGAGACTGTCGTGCGGTAGGATGCGGTCACGCAAATCGAGCCACAGGGTGCGCTTCTCGCCCGGCTTCACCGTTACCGTGAGGTCGATCATGTCGCGGCCGGACCACAATGGGTCCTTGACGCGGATATCGAGCGCGACTGGCTTGCTGCCCCTGAGCGCGGGCAGGTCGATCGCGACGCCGTCGAGCCCGTCGTGGATATTCTGCCAGCCATAATCGAACGCGCGTGCGACCGGCTGATCGGGCGGGGCATCGCCGAGGCTGGCGGGGATCAGGATATGGACGATCGGCGCCAATCCCTCGGCGCGCGCCGCCCGACCCGCACCGCCCGCCGCGCCGGCGCCCACCGCGGCCTTCACCCCCGATGTCGGCATCGCCACCACGGTCGCGCGCTCCTCGGGGGGGTAGCGGCCGGCGATGAAGGTGTTGAGATCGGAGAGCGCGGCGAGATCGGGGCGCATCGCGCTGTGGATCGTATAGTCGAGCTTGAAGCTGCCGCTCGGCTCGGCGCCGGGGCCGATATCATAGGCCCATATTTCCTGGATCGGCTGCTCCTGCATCACATTGGTGAAGTGGAGCGCGCCGCCGGTCACTGCCGGAAAATCGCTGATGCTGCGCACGACGCCTTTAGGGCGGGAGGCGAGCTGCTTCTCCTTGCCCCCGTCCTTGCCCTCTGCAGTCCATGTCAGCGCGCCATAGGCCGCACCGCGCAGCTCGACGCGATTGATGCGGTCGCCGGGCGGGATCGTCAGGTCATAACGCTTGCCGCCCTCGACATAGACGTTCCAGTCGGGCAGCTCGAAATAATCGTCGCGGCCGGGCAGCCGCGAGCGGTTATAGACCCCCGGCCAGGTCGTTTCGGCGATGCCGTCGACGCCCTTGAACATCCATTGCTTCAGATCCTTGGCCTCGGCGAATTCGACCTTGCGCACCCGCGTCACCGGGGTGTCGAGCAGCGGCGGCAGCGTCTTGTCCCAGCCGTAGCGGTGAAGCCACGCCTGCCACGCCCCCGTCGGCTGCGCCTCGGGGAGCGCGCCCGGCTCCTGCTTCGCCGCGAGTTGCGCGATATTCGCCGGGGAAAGCGCGCGGTCATAGACGCGCAGCTCGTCGATATCCGATCCGCGCATGAAGCTGTAACGGCTCTGCACCTGATGCGGCGCCATGACGCGGCCGGCGAGCCCGAACTGGTCGAGCCCGGAATCGAGATCGGCCGCCTCGGCCTTGGCCGCCACTTCGCGGCCGTCGATGTAAAGCGTCACGCCCTTGGTCTCGTCCCAGGCGAAGGCGATATGGTTCCAGTCGCTCGCCGCAGGCGGGATCGGCATTCGCCAAGACACCCGGATGCGCGACAGATTGGCGTTGGTGACGAAAGCGTCGAAGCCGTGGCCGTTCCAGTCGATCCTGAGGAACGCCATGTCCCAGCTGCTGTGATCGGCGAAACCGGCGCGGAAGATGACGAACGGCACCTCCCCGACAGGCGTTCGCGCGCGCCAGAAGAAGCTCAACGTGCCGCGCGCGGCGCGCATGTTGCCCGGCGCCTGCCACGCGACATAGCCGTCGTCGGCCCAGCGCGCCGCACCGCCGATCGCGCCGTCGGGGACGATATCGACATGCGCGCGAAAATTGGGCCTGGCCTCGCCATGCGCGATCTCGGCGGTCAGATCGTGGTCGGCCGACATACGGAACAGCAGACCGGGCTGATCCGGCGTCTGCGCGCCGGCCTCCTGCGCCGCCAGCGCCGCCGCCAGCACCCAGAGGCTCGTCCTCCTCATGCTGCTATCCGGTCAGAGCGTATCGACACGCGCCAGCCGCGGGCTGAGCAGGTGCACGATAGCGACCGCGATCAGATAGACGCTCCCCGCCACCGCGAAGATCGCCGCATAGCTGCCGGTGGTCTGGAGGATATAGCCGGTGAATTTGGCCATCATCATCCCGCCGATCGCGCCGACCATCCCGCCGATCCCGACCACCGATCCCACCGCCGCGCGCGGGAACATGTCCGACGGGATTGTGTAGAGATTGGCGGAGAAGGCCTGATGCGCCGCGGTCGCCAGCCCGACGATCGCGACCGCGAGCCACAGATGCGAGACATATTGCGCGAAGAAGATCGGCGTCACCAGGATCGCACAGGCCAGCATCGTCAGCTTGCGCGCGGCATTGGCGCTCATCCCGCGCTTCATCAGCCGCGACGACGACCAGCCGCCGGCGACGCTGCCGAGATCGGAAATCAGATAGATCACCACCAAAGGTGGGCCGAAGCTGACCAGATCGAGATGATAGGTCTTGGCGAGGAAATCGGGGGTCCAGAAGAGGAACAGCCACCAGACCGGATCGATCAGGAACTTGCCCAGCGCATAGGCCCAGGTCTCGCGATAGCCGAGCAGCTTGAGCCAGCCGATCCTGCGGGTCGAATCCGCAGGGTCGCTCTCGATATAGGCCAGCTCCCCGGCCGAGACGCGGGTGCTTTCGCGCGGCCGGCGATAAAGCGCGATCCACGCGACGAGCCAGACGAGGCTCGCCGCGCCGGTGACGATGAACGCCATCCGCCAGCCGAAGGCGATCGTGATCATCGGGACGATCAGCGGGGTCACGATCGCGCCAACATTGGCGCCGGCGTTGAAGATCCCCGTCGCCAGCGCGCGCTCGCGCGCAGGGAACCACTCGCTCACCGCCTTGAGCCCGGCGGGGAAGTTGCCGCTCTCGCCGATGCCGAGGATGAAGCGCGCGGCGGAGAATTGGAACGCCGAATGGACGAAGCCGCACAATGTGTGCCCGATCGTCCAGATCACGAAGGCGATCGAATAGCCGATCCGCGCGCCGACCAGATCGACGATGCGGCCGAAGCTGATATAGCCGATCGCATAGGCCGCCTGGAACCAGAAGATGATGTCGGCATAGGTCATTTCGGACCAGCCGAGCTCGGCCGAGATCGTCGGCTTGAGCACGCCGATCATCTGGCGATCGACATAATTGATCGCGGTCGCGGCGAACAGCAGCGCGCAGATCACCCAGCGATAGCGGCCCACGGCGGGCTGGACGGTCGGCGTTTCCATATCCTCTCCTCACCACCGGCTGCGCAGCCTCTTTAACCGGGCCGCGTCATGCCATCGCGCGTTTACTGTGCCTCGATCGTGCAGCTTACCGAAAGCCGGTGGTCAAAGCGCGCCTCGATCCGATCGCCCACCGTCACCGGATGAACCCCGGTGACCGCGCCGGTCGAGATCCAGTCGCCCGGCGAGAGCTTGATCCCGCGCGCGGCGGCGTGGCGGAACAGGAAGCGCGCCGCGCCGATCGGGCCGTCGAGCATATCGGCGGCGATGCCCTCACCACGTACCTCGCCGTTGACGCGCAGCGCCACCGGCCAGTGGTTGAAATCCACCGCGCGCCAGCTGTCGATCGCCGCGCCGATCACCAGGCCGTTGTTGTTGCCGAAATCGGCGATGGTGACGGTCGGGCCGAGATCGTTGATGCCGGGGAAGGGCGAACTCGCGATCTCGATCCCGATATGCACCGCGTCGATCAACGCGTGCACCTCATCGGGGGTGAAATCTTTTTGTCCTTCCGCCGGCGCGGTGCCGATGCGGAGCAGGAATTCGGCCTCGGCCGCGCCGAACCCGCCGGCGTAGATTGGCATCGCCGGCGGCGTGGCGGCGGCGGCGAACACCTGCTGCGCGAAGATCGGTCCGGCCAGCCGATCGACGCCCTCGACCGGCGGGTTGATCCGTCCGACCTTCCAGCCGACGACCCGCTGGCCGGCCAGCTCGATCGCGACATTCTGGATCGTATAGGCCGCGTCGAGCGTGGCGGGGATCGCACCGGGAAAGTCGGGAAGCGGGGTCGCCGTGCGCCGCGCCTCGACGAAGGCGCGTGCGATATGCGGAGTCTGGCTGTCTGACGTCACCCTTTTCCCTCTCCCTCGGCGGTGCAATCGGGTTATTGGAAACCGGTGTCAATTGCAAGCACCTG
Source organism: Sphingomonas lycopersici (assembly GCF_026130605.1). Lineage (GTDB taxonomy): Bacteria > Pseudomonadota > Alphaproteobacteria > Sphingomonadales > Sphingomonadaceae > Sphingomonas > Sphingomonas lycopersici. The sequence continues at coordinate 36,839 of NZ_JANFAU010000003.1, forward strand.
TGGCGATCGATCAGCTCAGAATATCGTCCCATCGGCGGTCGAGGATCAGCCGAACGGCGTCAATTATCGCGAAATGATCGTCATAATTATCTGTAATATAGAGATTTATCGACGAAAGGATGCGATCGGCTGCCGTGCTGACGTCGGCGCCTTGGACGAGCTCTGCCAAGGCCGTGGCGGCAGGATCGATGATCCCGGTGTCATCACGGATACGCTCGATCACGAACGCTAGCCAGCCGGCGATCGCGCGGATAACATGCCGCGGCTTGCGCCCCCGGCGCAGCGCCTCGGCCAGCGTATCGCCGAGCCGATAGGGGATTTTCTGCGACCCGTCCTGCGCGATCTGCTCCAGCCGGTGCGCGATCACCGGGTTGCGGAAGCGCGTCAGCACGCTCGCGGCATAGCCGGGCAGGTCCATCCCCGGCACCGGATCGATCGTCGGCACGATATCCTCGGCGATCATCCGTTCGACGAACGTGTTCAGCGCGGGATCGCTTATCGCTTCGAACACCGTCGCATGGCCGCGCAACAGCCCGAGATAGGCAAGGGTCGAATGCGCGCCGTTGAGGATGCGCAGCTTGGCGCGCTCATAAGCCGCGACATCATCGGTCAGGATCGCGCCTACCTGCCCCAAGGCGGCGAGCGCGGGGTCGCCGATATCCTCGATCACCCATTGCACGAAGGATTCGCGCTGGACCGGCACCGCGTCGGTCAGGCCCAGCGTCTCGGCCACGTCGGCGAGCAATTGCGGGTCGCTCGCCGGGGTGATCGAATCGACCATCGTCGAGGGGACGGCGACTTCTCCGTCGATCCAGTCGGCCAGCCGGGGATCGCGCCGGCGTGCGAAGGCGACGAGCGCGGCTTTCAGCTTCACCCCATTGGCGGCGAGATTGTCGCACGGCATCGGCACGAAGGGCGCGGCGCCCGCGTCGCGCCGCGCGGCAAGCCCGGCGACGATCCAGCCGATCACGCTGCGTGGCTGCGCGGCGCGAAGATCGTGCGCGATATCGGGGTGATCGAGATCGAGCGTCCCGTCGGCCGCGAGGCAATAGCCCTTTTCGGTGACGGTGGTGGTGACCAGCCGCACTCCCGGATCGGCGAGCAGCGCGGCGGTCTCCGCGGCCTGCTGCGGGCCGAGGAAGCGCTGGTGCGCGCCGATGATGCGCAGCGCAGGCTGAGCATCGCGCACCGCGACAGTGTACAGCCCGTCCTGCGCCGCCAATGCCTCGATCGTGCCGGAGCTGCGCAGCGACACGCCGGCGATCCCCCAGCGCGGATCGTGATCGAGCAGGTCGTCGATATAGCTCGCTTGATGCGCGCGATGGAATGCGCCCGGGCCGAAATGGACCACGCCGATGCTCGGCGCGGCGCGATGGCGCGGCGCACGGATCGCGCCGGGGATCGCGCTCAACGTTGCGCGAGACAGCCTCACAGCGTTACCCCCCGTTTCCAGATCGCGATCTCTCGCTCGTTGTTGCGCTCCGCCGCGGTCTCCTGGCCGGACGCCGTCGCGAGCAATATATTGCATAGCGCCGCTTCGGCGGCATCGCTTCCCTCGGTCAACACGCGGCCGGCGTCGAAATCGATCCAGTCGGGCTTGCGCATTGCGAGTGTGCTATTGGAGGCGATCTTGAGCGTCGGCACCGGAAAGCCCAGTGGGGTGCCGCGCCCGGTGGTGAACAGGATCGCGCTCGCCCCCGCCGCCGCCAACGCGGTCGAGGAGATCGCATCATTGCCCGGCGCGTCGAGCATCGTCAGCCCCGGCGCGCGCACCGCGGCGCCATAATCGATCACGTCGACGATTGCGGCGTGGCCGGCCTTCTGCACCGCGCCGAGCGACTTTTCCTCCAGCGTGGTGATCCCGCCGGCGATATTGCCGGGAGAGGGGTTTTCCGACACCGGCGCGCCGTGATCGAGGAAATAGCGTTTGAACCCGTTGACCGTCGCGACGATGCGATCGAACACCTCGGCATCGATCGCGCGATCCATCAGCGCCTGTTCGGCGCCGAACATCTCCGGGATTTCGGTGAACACCACCCGCCCGCCGGCCGCGACGATGCGGTCGCTGATGCGCCCGACCAGCGGATTGGCGGTAAGCCCCGACAATCCGTCCGACCCGCCGCATTTCACCCCGATCACCAGATCGGCAAGCGCGCAATCCTCGCGCGTGGCGCGCGCCGCCTCCGCCAGTTCGGCGACCAGCGCGACGCCCTCGGCGACTTCATTCTCGCTCATCTGCGCGGCAAGCGTGCGGATATGGCCGCGTCGCGCGGGGGGAATTGCGTCGAGCAGGTCGGCGATCTGATTCTCCTCGCACCCCAGCCCGACGATCAGCACCCCGCCGGCATTGGGGTGCTGCGCCAGCCCGGCAAGGATCGCGCGGGTGCCGCCGAGATCGTCGCCGAGCTGCGAGCAGCCGTGCGGATGCGCGAAGGCGTGAACCCCGTCGACCGCATCGCCGACCAGTGCGGCGGCCTGGGCGGCGATCCGCTGCGCGGTGCGCGCGACGCAGCCGACGGTCGGCAATACCCAGATTTCGTTGCGGGTCGCCACCCGCCCGTCGGCGCGGCGATAGCCCGCGAAACGCCCGGCGGACGGCGTATCGGGCATCACGGCGGCGTGTGGCATGTAACGATAGTCGAGCGTCGCCGAGAGATCGGTGGCGCAATTATGCGTGTGGACATGCGCGCCCGCGGCGATTGCCTGCGTCGCGTGACCGATCGCGCGGCCGTATTTCACGATCCGCTCGCCGGCGGCGATATCGCGCAGCGCGACCTTGTGCCCGCGCGCGATATTCTCGCGCAGCGCCACGCCTTCGATCGTCTCTCCTGCCACCGCATCGTGCAGCAGTGTCGCCACCATATCCGATGCCGCAACCTTGATCGCGCTTCTCATGTCGTCGAAAGCCGTTTTGGAAACCGGTGTCAGCTATAGCCGGATGTGCTATGCTTGCAAGACTGGCGATAAAGTCGGGAGCAATCTATCACTATCGCGATGCAGAAGACCGGCCAGCCGACGATCAATGACGTCGCCCGTATCGCGGGCGTCTCCAAGAAGACCGTGAGCCGCGTGATCAATCACTCGCCCTTGCTCAACGAGGAGACGCGCAAGCGGGTCGAGGAGGTGATCGCCGATCTCGGCTACATCCCCAATCCGCAGGCGCGCGCGCTGGCATTGCGCCGCAACTTCCTGATCGGGCTGGTGCATGACAATCCCAATGCGCAGACGGTGATGAACGTCCAGCAGGGGATGCTGGAGGCGCTGCACGGCACCGAATTCGAGATGGTGGTGCGCCCGGTCGATCGCGGCGCGGCGACGATGCTCGACGATCTGCGCCACTTCCTCGAGCGCCAGCGCCTGTTCGGCGTGCTGCTGATGCCGCCGGTCAGCGAGAACGATATGGTGGCGAAATTGTGCGACGATATCGGCTGTCGCTATGTCCGCATGGGATCGGCACAGCTCGATGATGCCGCGCATATGGTCGCCTCGAACGATCGTGAGGCGGTGCGCATCGCGGTCGAATATCTGGTCGAACAGGGGCATGAGCGGATCGGACTGGTCGCCGGGCCGCACGGCTTCCGCTCGGCGCGCGAGCGCCGGCTGGGGTTCGAGGATGCGCTGGGCGCGGCGGGCATCGCCTTGCCGCGCTCGCTGATCGCGGACGGCAATTATACCTTCGAATCGGGGCTGATCGCGGCGGAGCGGCTGCTCGATCTGGTGCCGCGTCCGACCGCGATCTTCTCCTCGAACGACGAAATGGCGGCGGGGGTGATCCACGCCGCGCGGCAACGCGGGCTGGAGATTCCGCGCGACTTGTCGATCATCGGGTTCGACGATACGCCGATCGCGGCGCATGTCTGGCCACCGCTGACCACGGTGCGCTGGCCGATCGCCTCGATGGCGCGCTCGGCGGCGCTCAAGCTGATCGCGGGCGCCGAGGAGGAGGAAGTGGGGGTGGAGGAGCCGTCGCTGTTCCTTTCGACGTTGATCCGCCGCGGCTCGGTCGCGGCGCCGGGGCGGTAGAGCGCTTCCCGGATGCGCGCGGCCTGTGCGCTCGGGGCTCGGCCCGCGAAACCTTAATGCGCTCCCGTCTTCGCGGGGACACGGATTTTGCTGCGAACACATGAACGAGGACGGCGGAACAATGGTTGCACATCGATCTGACACCGGTTACCGTGCAAACCGCAAGTGGAGAGGAGGACGATCGTGAAAGCGCTGGCGCTGCACCCGGACCGGCTGTTTCCGGCCGACGCCGCAACGCGCGATATCGCGCGGGCGCTCTACGCCACGATCGCGGATGCGCCGATCGTCAGCCCGCACGGCCACACCGATCCGCGCTGGTTCGCGGACGACGCGCCGTGGACCGACGCGACGAGCCTGCTGCTCGCCCCCGATCATTATCTCTATCGCATGCTCTACAGCCAGGGTGTGTCGCTCGACGCGCTCGGCGTGCCCGATCGCAACGGCATGCCGGCGACCGATCCGCGCGCGGCGTGGCGGCTGTTCGCGGGCCATTATCATCTGTTTCGCGGCACACCTTCACGCTTGTGGCTCGATCATGTGTTCGCCAAGGTGTTCGGGTTCGAGGTCGCGCTCGATGCCGCCAGCGCCGATGCCTATTTCGATACGATCGGCGAAAAGCTCGCCGACGACGCCTTCCGCCCGCGCGCGTTGTTCGATCGTTTCCGTATCGACTTCCTCGCCACCACCGAAGGCGCGCACGACAGCCTCGATGCGCATCATGCGATCCGCGCCTCGGGGTGGAACGGGCGCGTCGTCACCACCTATCGCCCCGACGGGGTGATCGATGTCGAGCATGAGGCCTTTGCGCCGGCGATGGCGCGTTTCGCCGAGCTGACCGGCGAGGATGTCTACGGCTGGAAGGGCTATCTCGCCGCGCACCGCCGCCGCCGCGCCGATTTCCGCGCCGCCGGGGCGACCGCGACCGACCACGGCCATCCGACCGCGGCGACCGCCAATCTCTCGGATCGCGAATGCGAGGCGCTGTTCGCGCGGATCGTCGGCGGCGGGTGGAGCACGGCCGATGCCGAGCTGTTCCGCGCGCAGATGCTCACCGAAATGGCGAAGATGAGCGTCGACGACGGGATGGTGATGCAGATCCACCCCGGATCCTGTCGCAACCACAATGCCGGGCTGTTCGCCAGCCACGGCCGCGACAAGGGCGCGGATATCCCGACGCGCACCGATTATGTCCACGCGCTGCGCCCGCTGCTCGACGTGGTGGGCAACGAACGCGATCTGTCGGTCATCCTCTTCACGCTCGACGAAAGCACCTATGCGCGTGAGCTTGCGCCGCTCGCGGGCCATTATCCGTGCCTCAAGCTCGGCCCGGCGTGGTGGTTCCACGACAGCCCCGAGGGGATGCGCCGCTTCCGCGAGATGACCACCGAGACCGCCGGTTTCTACAACACCGTCGGGTTCAACGACGATACCCGCGCCTTCCTCTCGATCCCGGCGCGGCACGATGTCGCGCGGCGGGTGGATTGCGCCTTCCTCGCACGGCTCGTCGCCGAGCATCGGCTGGCGGATTGGGAAGCCGCCGAACTGGCGCAGGAGCTGACCAGCGGGCTCGTGCGCCGCGCGTATCGCATTGACGACTGATTTTCCCAGGAGTTTGACGATGTACGACCGGACCTATTACGCGACGCATCCCGACATGATGGAATGCGTGTCGAACGAGGAATTGCGTGACCGCTATCTGATCCAGGGGCTGTTCCGCGCCGGCGAATGCGTGCTCAATTATACCCATGCCGATCGCTTCGTGATCGGCGGCGTCGCGGTGACCGATGCCCCGGTCAAGCTGCCCGATCAGACCGAGCCCGCCTCGGCGGCGGGGCATCCGTTCCTCGAGCGGCGCGAGCTGGCGATCGTCAATGTCGGCGCGGTGGAGGGAACGGTCACCGTCGACGGCGAGGCGTTCACGCTCGGCAACAAGGATTGCCTCTATGTGACGATGGGTGCGAAGGAGGTGCTGTTTTCGGGCAAGGGCGCGCGCTTCTATCTCGCATCGTGCCCGGCGCATAAGGCGTTCACCACGCGCAAATTGGGCATCGCGGACGCCAATGCGCTCGATCGCGGGAGCCTGGCCGAAAGCAACGAGCGGACGATCTACCAGCTCGTCATCCCCGGCGTGTGCGACAGCGCGCAGCTCGTCATGGGGCTGACGGTGCTCAAGCAAGGCAGCGTGTGGAATACGATGCCGCCGCATGTTCACGAGCGCCGTTCGGAAATCTATTTCTACTTCGAGCTCGACAATCTCGATACCGATCGCGTGATGCATTTCATGGGCGAGGGCGAAGCGACGCGGCATATCGTGATGCAGAATGAGGAAGCGGTGATTTCCCCGCCCTGGTCGATCCATATGGGCGCGGGGACCAAATCCTATGCTTTCATCTGGGCGATGGCCGGGGAGAATCAGGATTATACCGACATGAATGTCCTCGATATCTGCCAACTGGCGTGAAAACTGTGGCACATCCCTTTGATCTTTCAGGGCGGGTTGCGATCGTCACCGGCGCCAATACCGGGATCGGGCAGGCGATCGCGGTGGCGCTCGCCGCGGCGGGCGCGGACGTTGCCTGCGTCGGGCGCACCCCGGCCGAGGAGACCGTGGGCAAGATCCGCGACCTTGGCCGGCGCGCCGAGATCGTCGCCGCCGATCTGTCGACGATCGAGCCGGTGCAGCGCGTGGTGGACGAGACGGTGGCGCGGCTCGGCGGCTTGCATATTCTGGTCAACAATGCCGGGATCATCCGCCGCGCCGATGCGGTGGACTTTACCGAGGCGGATTGGGATGCGGTGGTCGATACCAACCTCAAATCGGTGTTCTTTCTCAGCCAGGCGGCGGGGCGGCATATGATCGCGGCGGGCTATGGCCGGATCATCAACATCGCCTCGATGCTCACCTTTCAGGGAGGGATTCGTGTGTCGAGCTATACCGCGTCCAAATCCGGGGTCGGCGGGCTGACCAAATTGCTCGCCAACGAATGGGCGGCGAAGGGGGTGACGGTCAACGCGATCGCGCCCGGCTATATCGCGACCAACAATACCGCCGCGCTGCAGGCCGACGAGGGGCGCAACAAGGCGATCCTCGACCGCATCCCGGCGGGGCGCTGGGGCGATGCGGCCGATCTCGGCGGGGCGGCGGTATTCCTCGCCTCGGATGCGGCGGCCTATGTCCAGGGGCATATCCTGGCGGTCGACGGCGGGTGGCTGGCGCGATGACCGCCCCACGCATTCTCGCCTTCGGGGAGATCATGCTGCGGCTGTCGCCGCCGGGGCGCGAATTGCTGCTCCAGACCCCGCGCTTCGACGTGTGGGTGGCGGGCGCAGAGGCCAATGTCGCGACCCAGCTCGCCCTGCTCGGGCATCAGGTCGGTTTCGCCAGCCGGGTGCCCGACAATGATCTCGGCCGCGCAGCGATCGCCAGATTGCGCGGCGCCGGGGTCGACGTGCGCCATATCGCCACCGGCGGCGAACGGATGGGGCTGTATTTCGTCACCAACGGCGCCGGGCTGCGCGCGACCGAGGTGGTCTACGACCGCGCCGGTTCGGCCTTCGCCGAGGCACCGGCGGAGAGCTGGGACTGGGATCGGCTGCTCGACGGGGTGACGCGGCTGCATCTTTCGGGGATCACCCCGGCGCTGGGGCCGGTGCCGGCGCGCAGCGCGCTCGCCGCGGTCGAGGCGGCGGCGGCGCGCGACATCGCGATATCGTTCGACGGCAATTGGCGCGGCAAATTATGGGCGCGGTGGGACGGCGACCCGCGCGCGATCCTGTCGGGGATCGTCGCGCATGCCGATCTGATGTTCGGCAACCACCGCGATATCGCCTTGCTGCTCGGGCGCGATGACTTTGCCGGCGAAGGACGTCGTCGCGAGGCGGCCGAAGCGGCGTTCGAGGCCTTCCCCAAGCTCAAGACGATCGCCTCGACCGCGCGCGCGGTCGCGCATGTCGATCTCCACCGGCTGTCGGCGCGGATCGATGTCCGCGACGGCGCGGCGCAGACAGAGGAGATCGAGCTCGCCGGGATCGTCGATCGCGTCGGCGGCGGCGACGCCTTTGCCGCCGGGGTGCTCCACGCGCTCGAAAGCGGACAGGATATCGCCGCCGCGGCGCATAGCGGGCTTGCGCTTGCCGCGCTCAAACACTCGATCCCCGGCGATGCCGCGCTGTTCCGTCAGGCCGACATCGACGCTTTCCTCGACGGCGGGCGCGATGTCCGGCGGTGACGGCTGGACCCGGCGCGGCGCGATCGGGGCGGGGGCGGCGCTGCTGACCCTCCCCGGCGTGGCGCGGGGGGCGGTGGGCGACGCGCCGGTGCGGACCGCCGCCGGCAGCTTCCTCGGCACGCGCGAGAACGGGGTGCGGGCGTTTCGCGGCATCCGCTACGGCCGCGCCGAGCGGTTTCGCGCGCCGTTCGGGGTCGCCGAGCCGGGGCGCACGATCGTTGCGGACCGCTTCGGCGCGGTCTGCCCGCAACAGGGACCTTATGGGCCGCAGGACGAGGATTGCCTGTTCCTCAACATCTGGACCCCGGAGGCCGACCCGCGTGCGCGGCGGCCGGTGATGCTCTATGTCCACGGCGGCGCCTATTCCAACGGCAGCGTCACCGATCCGCTCAACGACGGGCAGGCGCTCGCTACGCGCGGCGAGGCGGTGGTGGTCACCGTCAACCACCGGCTCAACGCGCTCGGCTATCTCTATCTCGCGCGGCTCGACCCGCGCTTCGCCGATAGCGGCAATGCCGGGCAGCTCGATCTTGTCCTCGCCCTGCAGTGGGTGCGCGACAATATCGCGGCGTTCGGCGGCGATCCGGGGCGGGTGATGCTGTTCGGCCAGTCGGGCGGCGGGGCGAAGATCGCCACCCTGATGGGGATGGACGCCGCCAAGGGGCTGTTCCACCGCGCCACGACGATGAGCGGGCAGCAGGTCACCGCCTCGGGCCCGCTCCACGCCACCGAACGCGCGCGCGCCTATCTGGCGAAATTGGGGGTGGGGGAGGGAGACCTTTCGCCGCTGCGCGCGATGCCGGTCGAGCGACTGGTCGCCGCGCTCGACGCGCGGGATCCGATCATGCCGGGCGGGGTCTATTTCGGGCCGGTGCTCGATATGCGCTGGCTGACCCGCCACCCGTTCTGGCCCGACGCCAACCCGCTGGGGAACGGCATCCCGATGATGCTGGGCAATGTCCGCGACGAAACCCGTGCGTTCATTCCGCCGGATTCTGCGAAGATGCGCGATCTCGACTGGGACAATCTCGCTGCGCGGATCGCGCCCGAGATGCGGATCGATGCCCTGCCCGAATGGGTCGTCGCGCAATATCGCGCGCATTACCCGTCCTGGTCGCCGAGCGACGTCTTCTACGGCGCGACGACCGCCGCGCGCAGCTGGCGCGGGCAGGTGATCGAGGCGGAGGCGCGCGCCGCCGCCGGGGTGCCGGCCTGGGTCTATCAGGTCGATTTCGCCTCGCGCAGCGATCCGCGCCGCGGCGCCTTTCACACGATGGATATTCCGCTGGTGTTCGGCACCTTGGGCGCGACGGGATCGCAGACCGGAACCGGCGCGGACGCACAGGCGGCGAGCCGCGCGATGCAGGATCGCTTCATCGCCTTCGCCGCCGGCGGCGATCCCAACCGGTCGGGGCTGACGCCGTGGCCGCGTTACGATCTGACGCGGCGCGCAACGATGATCTTCGACGCGCGATCGCGGGTCGAAGACGATCCGCGCGGCTGGCAGCGCGAGCTGTTCGCCCGCATTCCCTATATCCAGCCGGGAACATGATTTCGTGCCGATCGCGCTTCGCTATTTGCTGTTGACACCGGTTACCATGCCGGTCAAATAGCAACTCTAAGGCGGCCATAGAGTCGCCGGAAAGCGGGGAGGATCACCCGGAAGCGCCTCGAAAGGGCACTCTGTCCCTCCCCGACAGTCGGTTTTCAGCGCCGGAATCGCATCAGCATGCGAAACCGGTGTCAGGGACGCGCATGGCGCGGGGAGAGAGAGGGAATATGACGAAAGCGTCGGCACGTATCCGCGGGATGCAGGGCATTTCGGCCACCGCGCTGGCGCTCGCCCTGCTCATGCCGGCAAGTGCGCTGGCGCAGGAGCAGGGGGCGGCGCCCGCCGCGCCGCCGCCCGAGAGCCCCGCCAGTCCCGCTGCCGCCGGCGATATCGTCGTCACCGGCTTCCGCCAGTCGCTCGAGGCGGCGCTCAACGTGAAGCGCGACACGATTTCGGCGGTCGATGCGATCGTCGCGGAGGATATCGCCAAATTCCCCGACCAGAATCTCGCTGAATCGCTCCAGCGCATCCCCGGCATCTCGATCCAGCGCGACGCGGGCGAGGGGCGGGCGATCACCGTGCGCGGGCTCGGCGCGCAATTCACCCGCGTCCGCGTCAACGGGCTGGAAACCGTTGCGACGGCAACCGACGGCGCCTCGTCGAACCGCGATCGCGCATTCGATTTCAACGTCTTCGCGTCGGAGCTGTTCAATTCGATCGTGGTCCACAAGACCGCGGAAGCCTCGCTCGACGAAGGCTCGCTCGGCGCAGTGGTCGATCTCAACACCGGCAATCCGCTTGCGGCCAAGAAGCCCGGGGTGACGGTGGTGGGCTCGGCGGTGGCGAGCTATAACGATCTCAGCAAGAATTGGGGGCCGCGCCTCGCCGGGCTGGTGAGCTATCGCAACGAGGCGGGGACGTTCGGCGTCTCGCTGTCGGCGGCGTATCAGACCACCGACAATTTTGAGCTGGGCAACAATTCGGTGCGCTGGGTGCAGACGCCGTTCAACAGCGTCAACGGCAACGCCTGCTATAGCGTCAGCGCCACCAATCCTGCGCCCAAGCTTTATTCGGGCGGGGTCTATAACAATAATGCGGCGTGCAATCAGGCCTCGCTCGGCTTCCACCCGCGCATCCCGCGCTACGGGCTCGTGCGGCACGACCGCGACCGATTGGGCATCACCGGATCGGTGCAGTTCGCGCCGACCGACCGGACCAAGATCTCGATCGACGCGCTTTATTCGAAGTTCAAGGAGACCCGCGAGGAATCCTGGGGCGAGGTGCTGCTCCGCTCCAACGAGCGGTCGATCGACGTCGTCAACCCGGTGTATGACGCCAACAACAATATGGTCTCGGCGACGCTCAATAATGCCTATGTGCGGACAGAACATTATCTGCGCAAATCGTCGACCGAATTCTATCAGGTCGGCGGCACCTGGGATCAGGACGTGACGGACAATTTCCGCTTCACGTTGCTCGGTGGGATTTCGAAATCGGATGCCAATATTCCGGTCGAGACGACGATCGTGCTCGATGATCGGGATGCGAACGGTTACTCCTACGACTACAGCAACATGAAGGCGCCGAAACTGGCCTTCGGCACCAGCGTTACCGATCCCGCGAATTTCCAGCTCGCTGAAATCCGTGACCGGCCGTCGGATGTGGTCAACCGCTTCAAGACCGTCCAGTTGCGCACCGAATGGGATGTGACTGAGGGGTTCCAGCTCAAGCTCGGCGGGATGTGGCGCCGGTTCAATTTCGACACGACCGGTTACACCCGCGATACCGCGGTGTGCGGCAACGGCGGCAAAGATCTGGTGCTCGGCACGATCACCTGCTCGCCCAACGGCACGCTCGGGCCGAATGCGGTCTATGGTTTCCCGGTCGATGGCAATCTGACCCAGCTGTTCACTTTGGGCAATGCCGGGCAGCCGGCGGGCACCACGACGCAATGGCTGGTCGCGAACCTCGCCAATGCCGCGGACTATACCAAGCTCTATTCGCGCGCGCTGACCCCCGACGTCGGCAATATCCGCTCGGTGCAGGAAACCACCTCGGGCGGCTATATGCAGGTCGATGTGAAGGGAACGATCCTCGGCCTCGATTATGCGGGCAATGCGGGTATCCGTTACGCGCATACCGGACAGCGTTCGACCGGCATCCTCGGACCGATCTCGCGGACGATCGCGCGCAGCTATGACGATTGGCTGCCGTCGTTCAACCTCGCGCTCTATCCGGTCAAAAGCGTCATCATCCGCGCCGCGATCGCCAAGGTGATGACGCGCCCGACGCTGGGCAATCTCACCCCGGGCGGGTCGGTCGACGGCTTCAACTACAAGATCAGCTACGGCAACCCCGATCTCCAGCCGTATCGCGCGACCAATTTCGATCTCGGCGCCGAATGGTATTTCGCGCCGGGGGCGATCTTCTCGGTCGCGGGCTTCGTCAAGAAGATCGAGAGCTTCCCGGTCTCCCAGGCCTATTCGGCGACCTATGCGTCGACCGGGCTGCCCAAGGAGGCGCTGCTGCCCAGCTCGCCCGCCTATATCAATTTCGATCCGAACCAGATCTATACGATCACCACCAACGTCAACGGCTCGGGCGCGACGCTGAAGGGCGTGGAAATCGCGCTGCAATTGCCGTTCAAGGTGTTCGCCAGCGGCATCCTCGGCAATTTCGGCGTGCTCGGCAACGCGACCTTCATCGACTCGAGCGCTACCTACAAGGTTCAGGGGCCGGTGGTGGTGCCCAACGGCAAGCTGGTCGACGCGGTGCGTACCGGCACGTTGTTCGGCGTGTCGAAGCAGGCCTATAACGGTACGCTCTATTATGACGACGGCCGGTTCAGCGCGCGTGTGATGGCGAGCTATCGCGGGGCATATATCGATGCCAATAGCGCCACCGGCAACGTCTTCGAAGGCTATGGCCCGACGACCAACCTCGATGCCTCGATGCGCTACAAGCTGACCGACGCGATCGAAGTATCGCTGGAGGGCAACAACCTGCTCGACACCTATCGCTATCGCTACACCGATATCGACGCGAACCGGAATTACGAGAACAACCATTTCGGGCGCACGATCCTGATCGGGGCGCGGTTCAAGATGTGAGCGAAACCATGTCGGGCATCACCCGCCGCGGCGCGCTCGGCGCGACGCTCGCCACCGGCCTTGCCGCGCGCCTCCCTGGAACGGTGGCGCCGGCCTCGACCGATCCGGGCGAGACGATCGACCTCTGGCCGAACGGCGCGCCGGGGATGCCGGCGACGCCGCCGCGCGAGACGATCGAGGAGCGCAGTCCCGATCCCGCGCTCCGCGACCGCGCGGTCTATGGCATCACGCGCCCGCGCATGATCGTCTTCCGCCCGGCGACCCCGAACGGGTCCGCGGTTCTCGTCACCCCGGGCGGCGGCTATCGCTGGGTGGTGATCGACAAGGAGGGGTATGAGATCGGGCGCTGGCTGTCGGCGCGCGGCTATACCGTGTTCGTCCTCTTCTATCGCTTGCCCGGCGAAGGCTGGGCGGCGGGGCCGGAGGTCGCTCTGTCGGACGCCCAGCGCGCGATGCGGCTGATCCGCGCCCGTGCGCGCGATTACGGCATCCGGCCGGAGCGGGTGGCGGCGATGGGCTTTTCGGCGGGCGGGCATGTCTGCGCCGATCTCGCGACCCGGTTCGCGCTGCCGAGCTATACGCCGGTCGACGCCGCCGACGCGCTGAGCGCGCGCCCGGATATCGCCGCGCCGATCTATGCGGTGCAATCGATGGCCGCGCCGTTGGCGCATCCCGGCTCGCGCCGGTTGCTGATCGGCGCCGATGCTTCGCCAGCGCTCGAACGGCGTCACACGCCGGCCGCCAACGTCGCGCGCGATACGCCGCCCTGTTTCCTGCTTCATGCCGAGGACGATGATGTCGTGCCGGCCGAAAACAGCATCGAATTGCGCGCGGCGCTGAAGCACGCGGGGGTGGCGGTCGAGACGCATCTGTTCACCCACGGCGGCCACGGCTTCGGGCTGCGCCGCGCGGCGGGCAAGCCGGTGGCGGTCTGGCCCGAACTGTTCCACGCCTGGGCGCGCACGCAGGGGCTGGGCTGATGGCGGTCAATCGGCGCGATCTGCTCGCCGGCGGGGTCGCCGGGCTGGGGCTGACGGGGCTTGGCGCCTCCGCCGCGGCGAGCCACGCACCCGCTGCGGTGACGTCATGGCGGCGCGGGGCGGATAATCAGCGGATTGCCGATCTCGGCGATGGGCGCTTCCTCAACCCGATCCTCGCCGGGGATCATCCCGATCCCGCGATCCTCAAAGACGGCGCGGATTATTACATGACCTTCTCGTCGTTCGACAGCTATCCCGGGCTGACGATCTGGCACAGCCGCGATCTGGTGAACTGGCAGCCGCGCGGGGCGGCGCTCACCCGCAATATCGGGTCGGTGTGGGCGGTCAGCCTCGAAAAGCACAAGGGCCGCTATTTCCTCTACGTGCCGGTCAAGGCGACGCCCGACACGATCTACGTGCTATGGGCGGATCATATCGACGGGCCGTGGAGCGATCCGATCAACCTCGACCTGCACGGCCATATCGATCCGTGCCACGCAGTCGGCGAGGACGGGTCGCGCTGGCTGTTCCTGTCGGGCGGCGATCGCGTGCGGCTGAGCGACGACGGGCTGTCGCTCGCCGGCGTGGTCGAGCATGTCTATGATCCATGGCATTATCCGGCGGACTGGGTGGTCGAGAGCTTCTCGCCCGAAGGGCCGAAGATCCACCGCCACAACGGCTATTATTACATGATCACCGCGGTCGGCGGGACGGCCGGGCCGCCGACCGGGCATATGGTGATCGTTGCCCGATCGCGCTCGATTCACGGGCCGTGGGAGAACGACCCCGCTAATCCGGTGGTGCGCACCCGCGACGAGGCCGAGCGCTGGTGGTCGCGCGGGCATGCCAGTCTGGTCGAGGGGCCCGATGGAAGCTGGTGGTCGATCTATCACGGCTATGAGAATGGCTATTGGACGCTCGGCCGGCAGGCGTTGCTCGATCCGGTCGAATGGACTGCGGACGGGTGGTTCCGCATGCGCGGCGACGATCTGTCGGCGCCGCTGCCCAAGCCGCGGGGTGGGCGGGCGCTGCCGCACGGACAAACATTGTCGGACGATTTCGCGACGCTGGCGCTCGGCCGGAAATGGAATTTCTTCCGCCCCGCAGTGGGGGAAAGCGAGCGCGCGCGGGTTGCGGACGGGGCGTTGCATCTCCGCGCCAAGGGCATCGCGCCGCACGATTCATCGCCGCTGATGCTGATCGCAGGGGACCAGGCCTATCGGTTCGAATGCGATATCGAGATCGATCCCGGCGTCACTGCGGGGCTGCTGCTCTTCTACGACGACCGGCTCTATTGCGGGCTGGGATTCGACGCGGCGCGGTTCGTGACGCATCAATATGGTGCGGAGCGGGGCCGGCCCGCCAATCCGCACGGCCGACGGATGCGGATGCGCGTGACCAACGACCGGCATATCGTCTCCTATCATATCAGCGGCGACGGCGGGCGTAGCTGGACGCGCTTCGATCGCGGGATGGAGGTCTCCGGCTATCATCACAATGTGCGGGGCGGCTTCCTGATGCTGCGCCCCGCGCTTTACGCCGCGGGCACGGGGGAGGCGCGCTTCAGGGATTTCACCTTCCGCGCGCTGTGAGACGTTCGCCGCTGCCCGACGCGATCGCTGCCGCCCCCCACGAGGATCAGGAAATCGCGCCGGTCGAGCAGTGGCATCGTCTCAGCTTCCCGACGCGGCGAACAGATCGCGATACGTTTCGCGCAATTGCTTCTTCTGGATCTTACCCATCGTGTTGCGCGGCAATTCGGGGATGAAGACGATGCGGCGCGGCTGCTTGAACCGCGCGAGTTGGCCGTCGAGTGCGGCGATCACCCGCGCTTCGTCGAGCGCGGGGTCGCGGCGCTGCAGCACCGCCACCACGCCTTCGCCCAGATCGGGATGCGGCACCCCGATCACCGCGCTTTCGGCGACACCCGGCACCGCATCGAGCAGCGCCTCGATCTCCGCCGGATAGACGTTGAACCCGCCGCAGATGATCAGATCCTTGGCGCGCCCGACGATCGAGACATAGCCGCGCGCGTCGACCACGCCGAGGTCGCCGGTGATGAAATAGCCGTTGAGGCGCAGGTCCTCCGCGGTCTTGTCGGGCAATTGCCAATAGCCCTTGAACACATTGGGGCCGCGCACCTCGATCATCCCGGCCTCGCCGGCGGGGAGGACCGCGCCGCTCGCCGGATCGGTGATGCGCAATTCCACCCCCGGCAGCGGCAGCCCGACGCTGCCCGGCACGCGATCCCCGTCATAGGGATTGGAGGTGTTCATATTGGTCTCGGTCATGCCGTACCGTTCGAGAATCGCGTGGCCGGTCAGCGCGTTGAACGCCTTGTGCGTCTCGGCCGACAAAGGCGCCGATCCCGAGACGAACAGGCGCATGTGGTGTGCGACACCGCGGGTGAAGCCACGCTCGGCGAGCAACCGGGTGTAGAAGGTCGGCACCCCCATCAAGACGCTCGCGGCGGGCATCAGCCGCACCAGCTCGGCCGTGTCGAAGCGCGGCAGCAGGATCATCGCGCTCCCCGCGACGATCGTGATGTTGGTCGCGACGAACAGGCCGTGAGTATGGAAGATCGGCAGCGCGTGGAGCAGCCGGTCGTCGGGGGTGAAGCACCAGTAATCGGTCAGCGTCTGAGCATTGGAGGCGAGGTTGCCGTGGGTCAGCATCGCGCCTTTCGATCGCCCGGTCGTGCCGGAGGTGTAGAGGATCGCGGCAAGATCGTCCGCGGCGATCGATCCGGTCGCGTCGACGGGCGCCAGTTGCGCCGCCGCCGCGACCAACGTGCCGCTGCCGTCGGGGCCGAGCGTCAGCCGCTGCCCGACGCCGACCTCGTCGCACAATGCGGCCATTGCTGCCTCGTCCTCGGGGCGATGGATGAACAGCGTGGCCCCCGCATCGGCGAGGAAGAAGCGCACCTCGGCGGGCGTGTAGGCGGTATTGAGCGGCAGGTAGACCGCCCCCGCCGCCATCGCGCCGAGATAGGTGAGCAAGGCATCGGCTCCCTTTTCGACCTGCACCGCGATGCGATCCCCCGGCGCCACCCCGCGCGCGCGGAACAGCGCAGCCATCCGCGCGCTGCGGTCGAGCGCGGCGGCATAAGTGATCACCGCGCCGTCGGGCAGGATCAGGAACGGCGCCTCGGGGGCCGTTGCCGCGCGCTGCCGAAAGACCGAGAGAATATCCTGCGCCATTTATGCCTTGTTCCTGTGGGTATCTACGAAGGACCTGCAACCACGCTCTTACCGGCACGGCGCGGCGAAATCGGGGTGACTGTATGCGGGGTCGCTTGTCGTCGGCAACGTCTTCAATTGATTTAACATAACACTTATTATCGATCTTCGTTGTTTCCTACCTGCCCCCGATCCGCACCTGTCGGCGAGCGCCAGATGCTTTCGCGCAGACCCGATCTTCCCTATGCCCTCGGGATGAACAGCGCTCTTCCGCCTGCGGTCAATCAGCGCCCGACGATCCGCGACGTGTCGAGGATCGCCGGCGTGTCGATCAAGACCGTGTCGCGCGTCATCAACGATCAGCAATATGTCAGCGCGGAAAAGCGCAAGCGGGTGTTGGAGGTGATGGCCGAGATCGGCTTCCAGCCGAGCGACGCCGCGCGCGCGCTAAAGGGTCGGCGATCGCATCAGGTCGCGCTGATCTGCGATAACCCCAATCCGTGGTACGTCTACGAGATCCAGGCCGGGGTGCGCGAGCGGTGCGCCGCGGCGCATGTGCGGATGATCGCCCAGCCCTATGATCGGTCCTCGCCCACGCTGCTCGACGATATCGTCGCGCTGATCGATCAGGCGCATCCCGACGGGTTGATCCTCGCCCCGCCCGCCTGCGACGACCGGCGGGTGATCGACGAGCTGGAGCGGCGCTCGATTCCGTTCGTGCGGTTGCAGCCCGGCGGGCCGCTGCAATCCGCGCGCGCCGTCCTGATGGACAATGAGCGGGCGGCGTTCGACATGACGTCCTATCTGCTGTCGCTCGGCCATCACCGTATCGGCTTCATCGTCGGCGATCGCGGCTATGCCGCGTCGGGGCAAAGGCTGGCGGGGCATGTCCGGGCGCTTTCCAGCGCCGGCGTCGACGTCGATCTCGATTATGTGCGGCAGGGCCAGTTCGATTTCGACTCCGGGCGCGCCGCGGCTGACGCGCTGCTCGACCTCCCTGCCCCGCCCACCGCGATCGTCGCGTCGAGCGACGATCTCGCCGCGGGGGTGCTGGCCGCCGCGCATCGCCGGGGCATTGCGGTGCCCGAAAGGCTGTCGGTCACTGGTTTCGACGATGCCCCGCTCGCGCAGGCGGTGTGGCCGGCGCTGACCACGGTGCGCCAGCCGGTCCGTGCGATGGCCGCCGCCGCCGCGGACCAATTGCTCGACCCTGCCGCCGAAGGGGAACGACGCCTCGGCCACGAGATCGTCGTCAGGGAATCGACCGCACCCCCCGCCGCTTGACCATCGCGGCTTTCTCTGTGACATCGTTGTCCTATACGGCGGGGGAGCGGAGAGGATCGTGACGCAGCGGATCGGCATCCGACAATGGCTTATCGTCGGGCTGGCGTTCATCGCCATCATGCTCAATTATGTCGATCGGCAGATCATCGCGCTGCTCAAGCCCCTGCTTGAACAGGAGTTCGGCTGGTCCAATCGCGATTACAGCCATATGGCGTCGGCGTTCCAGTTCAGTGCCGCGGTGGCGTTCCTCGGCACCGGCTGGTTCATCGACCGCATTGGATTGCGCCGCGGTTTCGCGATCGGGGTGGGCGCGTGGAGCATCGCCGGGATGGCGCATGCCTTCGTCACCACGGTCGGCGGGTTCGTCGCCGCGCGCGCCGCGCTCGGCGTCGCCGAGTCGATCGGCACCCCGGCGCAGGTGAAGACCGCCGCGACCTATTTCCCGCCCGAGAAACGGTCGCTGATGCTGGGCATCGGCAATATGGCGGCGAATTTCGGCGCGGTCGTCGCGCCGCTTTCGATCCCTCCGCTGGCGCTATGGCTGGGGTGGCGCGCTGCGTTCCTGATCGCGGGTGGACTCGGGCTGGTATGGGTGGTCGCGTGGCTTGCGGTGACGCCGCGGACCGCGCCCGCTGCTACCGATATCCCGGCGCAACGCGTGCCCTGGGCATCACTGCTCCGCGACCGTCGGCAATGGGCGATCATCGCGGCCAAGGCATTTTCCGACCAATGCTGGTGGTTCCTGCTGTTCTTCATGCCCGATCTTTTCCACCGCGTGTTCGGGCTGTCGCAGGGCGAGCTCGGCGTGCCGATCGCATGGGTCTATACGCTCGCCGCGCTGGGATCGCTGAGCGGCGGCATCCTGCCGACCTGGCTGCTGTCGCGCGGGGTCGAGATGAACCGCGCGCGCAAGGGATCGATGCTGCTCTATGCTTTGCTGATCCTGCCGGTGGCGCTGGTTCTCCACGTCGACGATGCCTGGGCCGCCGCGGCGCTGCTCGGCCTCGGGCTCTTTGCGCATCAGGGGTTCTCGACCAATGTGTTCGGGATGACCGCGGATATCTTCCCGGCACGGATGATCGGCACCGCGATCGGCATCGGCGCCTTCGCCGGCAATCTTTCGGGCATGGCGATGATCGAGGCCGCCGGCTTCTCGCTCGAACGCGGCTATGGCTATGCGCCGCTGCTCTATGTCTGCGCAGGGTCCTATCTCGTCGGGCTGCTGCTCATCCAGCTTCTGGTGCCGAAGCTCGAACTCGCCGAGCCGGATGCGGCCCGCCCGGTTTTTGCCGGGCATTGATCGTCGCCCGATGAAACGGCCCTCCCCGCAGGTGCGCGGGAAGGGCCAATATGATACATCGCGAAGCGATCAGAAGTTCACGCGACCGGTAACCCCGTAATAGCGATCGGCATCGCGCGGGATCTGATAGCGATACGACCCCGAGGGGCCGCCGTTTTGGATCGCCGCGGCGAAGCTCTGGTCGAACAGGTTGCGGACCTGGAAGGTCAGCCGATAGCGATCGTCGCGATCCCCTACCCCCGCCGAGAGATTGACCAGGGCATAGCCGTGGATCGTCCCCAGCTGGCGCTGCACCGCATCGGGCGAGAAGAGCGCGAGCTGCTTCGACTGAAAGCTTCCCTGCGCGCCGAGGAAGAGATCGACCGGCCCGCCGGACCGCCAGCGATAATCGGCGCTGAGCGAGCCCTTCCACTTGGGCGCGAACGGCAGCGAGGTGCCCGCCGGAATCACCGCGCTGACCGGCGCGCCGGGTGCGCGGAAGAACTGGTCGACCTTGGCATCAGTATAAGCCAGCCCGCCCGAGATCGAGAGATCGGTCGCCGGGCGCAATATCAGATCCGCCTCGATGCCGCGGGTTGAAACTTCGCCAGCATTGGTGAAGCGGGTGACCACCACCCCCGCGACGAGATCGGGGTTATTGGCCTGGAAATTGTAATATTTGGCGTAGAAGGCCGCGAGGTTGAGCACCAGCGCGCCACCCAGAAGATTGCTCTTCAGCCCGATCTCGTAGCTGTTCGAGGTTTCGGGTGCGATGACATTGGTGCCGGTCGCGGTGAGATTATAGAAGACGTTGAACGCCGGCCCTTTATAGCCACGCGTATAGCCGCCATAGGCGACGACTTCCGGCGAGAGATCATATTGCAGCGTCGCCTTGCCCGACACGTTGGTGTTGGTCGCCTTGCCGGTGAAGATCGTCGCCGGCGTGCCGGTGCCGGTCGGCGTCGTCGGGAAGCTCGGCTGGATCCCGGGGCCGGCGAGCGTGGTGGTGCGGCTGTGGAACACATCGAGCTGGTCGCCCGTCCAGCGCAGCCCGCCGATGAAGCGGAAGCGGCTGGTGAAATTCGCCGTCGCTTGCCCGAACGCCGCGATGTTTTTGAACACCGACCCGAAATCGGCGATGCCATAAGGCGTGGTCGTTGCCGGCGCGCCGGGCGCGCCGCACGGGATCAGCGTCGCCGGCGCCGCCGTGCCGCATGAAACGACCGAGCGCGAGAAGATCCGTTCGGACTCCGCGCGCGAATAATAGAGCCCGATGACATAGGAGAGGAATTGCTTCGACGGCGAGGTCAGCCGCAATTCCTGGCTGAAGGTATTGCTGGTCTGCGGCCCGAAATCCTGCAGCTGGGGGAAGCCGACATAGGCCGCGGGCAGGAAATCGCCGTCGCGGATCTCGGTGTTCTTGTAATTGCGATAGGCGGTGATGCTGGTCACCGTCTGCGTGCCGAGCTCGGTATCGATCTGCGCCGAGACGCCCCACCCGGTTTCGCGGGTGCGGGTGACGTAATTCTGGTTGACCGCGCGCGTCCGGTCGCCGCGCGGCGTCGGCAGCACCGCAAAGGCCGGGCTGGAGATCGCCGCGCCCGCGGCGTTGAGCGGGCCGGTGCCGATCAGCTCGGCGCAGCAATTGTCGTCGTTGCGGTGATAGTCCGCGATCAGCGAAATCGTGGTCGATGCGCTCGGCATCCATTTGACCTGGCCGCGGAAACCGTAATGTTCATAGCCGTTGACGCGCCCGCCCGTCGCAAGGTTGCGGATATTGCCGTCATAATGGCCGTAGAAGCCGGTGACGCGGGTCAGCAATGTATCGCTGAGCGGCACGTTGAGCGCGCCGCGGACGCGCGCCTCATTGCCGTTGGAAAACCACTGGCCCTCGACATAGCCGCCGAAACCGGGCTTGGGCTGGACGGTCACGACGTTGATCACGCCCGCCGAGGCATTCTTGCCGAACAACGTCCCCTGCGGGCCGCGCAGCACCTCGAGCCGCTCGATATCGACCAGATCGCCGAACGCCTCGCCGGAGCGCGCATAGACGACCCCATCCACCACGGCCGATACGGACGGTTCGCCGGCGATCGAGAAGGTAGTGGTGCCGACTCCGCGCAGGAACAGCGACTGATTGAGCGTCGTCCCCGATTTCTGGAAGTTCAGCGCCGGAACGAGCGTCGCCGCGCTTTCGATGCTCGGCTTGCCGGTGCTTTCCAGCATCGCCCCGCCGACGACCGAGACCGCGAGCGGCACGTCCTGCAACCGTTCGCTGCGCTTCTGCGCGGTGACAACGATATCACCCGAATTTGCCGCCAGCTCGGCAGGCGCGGGCGCGGTTTCGACTTGGGCATAGGCTGGAGCGGCGAGCGCGATGAACGCGCAGCTCGCCATCAGGCCGGCGCTCAAAAGGCGATGCTTGGACATACAGAACTCTCCCCTTCCCCAATTTCGGCGCGTGAAACGCTCTATCTAACAGTGACTTAGCTGTCGTTCGACCGGATTCGGCCGGGATGGACCGGCGCCGCGGATATCTTTTCCGGCTTTTCTTTAGACCAGATCGCTGCGATAAGACAACGGTGTCCTATCTCAAAACGCCAGATCGCTTTGCGTCGCTCGGTCAATCGGGCATCACCGTCAGCACGCTGGCGTGGGGAATGTGGCGGTTCGCCGGGGATGACGTCGCGCTCGCCCGGACACGGGTCGAGGCGGCGCTGGGCGCCGGCATCACGTTGCTCGATACCGCGGACATCTACGGCCCCGATAACGGCGAGCCGTTTGGCGCGGCCGAGGAATTGCTCACCAAGGTGCTCCGCGAGGCCCCGGCACTGCGCGACCGCATGATCCTCGCCAGCAAGGGTGGCATCCGGCTCGGCGTGCCGTATGATTCGAGCCGCGCCTATCTTGCGCAGGCGATCGATGCGTCGCTCGCGCGGCTCGGGTGCGAGCGGATCGACCTTTATCAGATCCACCGCCCCGATCTGCTCGCGCATCCGCAAGAGGTGGCGCGCGCGCTCGACGACGCGCGGCAAGCCGGCAAGATCGTTGCGGTCGGCGTCTCCAATCACACGCCGGCGCAGGCCGCGGCGCTGGCCGCCTTCCTCCCCGTCCCGCTCGCCAGCCACCAGCCGGAATTCTCCCCGCTCGCTACCGCGCCTTTGTTCGACGGGCTGCTCGATCAGGCGATGACCGAGCGGATGAGCGTGCTCGCCTGGTCCCCGCTCGGGGGCGGGCGGATCGCCGCGCCGCAGGACGATCGCGCCCGCGCGGTCGCCGCGCTGCTCGACGCCAAGGCCGAGGAGGCCGCGGTCGATCGCGCCGCTGCCGCCTATAGCTGGATCATGGCGCATCCCGCCGGGATCATCCCGATCGCCGGCACCCAGAATCCGTCCCGGATCGCAAAGCTGCCGGACGCCTATACGCCCCGCTGGACCCGCGCCCAATGGTACGCCGTCCTCGAGGCGAGCCTTGGAGAGAGACTGCCATGACGAACGGCCAGTGCGAAGTCAGTTGGTTCTCCGCACTCTGCGACGACGATTATGAATTTCTCGGCACGCCCGATGCGATGCTGCGATCGAGCTGGGAGCATTGTCGCGATATCGTCCTCCAGGCGGAGACCGGCGGATTCGACAATATCCTGCTCCCCTCGGGCTATGCGCTCGGCATCGACACCACCGCCTTTGCCGCCGCGATCGCGCCGATGCTCCGTCGCCTCCGCCTGCTGATGGCGGTCCGCATCGGCGAGAGCTGGCCGCCGCAGCTCGCGCGGCAGATCGCGACGATCGATCGCATCCTCGGCGGGCGGCTCACCGTCAACATCATCTCCTCCGATCTGCCCGGCGAGAAACTGGCATCGGCGCCGCGCTACGCGCGCACGCTCGAGGCGATGCGGATCCTGAAGACCTTGCTCAACGGCGAGCCGCTCGATCACCAGGGCGAATTCTGGCAGCTCCAGCTCGATCCTCCAGGGGTCACGACCGTCTCGGGCAAATGCCCGCCGCTCTATTTCGGCGGGCTTTCCGAAGACGCGCGCGAGGCCGCGGCGCAGGGCTGCGACGTCTATCTGATGTGGCCCGACAAGAAGGAAGTCGTGCGCGGGATCATGGAGGACATGCGCGCGCGCGCGGCGAAGCACGGGCGCACCTTGCGCTTCGGCTATCGCGCACATGTCGTGGTGCGCGAGACCGAGGCGGAGGCGCGGAGCGCCGCCGACCGGCTGCTCTCCAAGCTCGATGCGGCGAGCGGCGAGGCGATCCGCAACAAGTCGCTCGATACCGCCTCGACCGGGGTCGCCGCGCAGACCGCGCTGCGCGAGGGCGCGACCGACGACGGCTATGCCGAGGAGAACCTCTGGACCGGGGTCGGGCGCGCGCGCTCCGGCTGCGGCGCGGCGATCGTCGGCGATGCCGATCAGGTGCTCGCCAAATTGCGCATGTATCAGGACATGGGGATCGAGGCCTTCATTCTCTCGGGCTATCCGCATATCGCCGAGGCGGATCTTTTCGCGCGCCACGTCCTGCCGCGGCTGCAGCACGCGCCGTTGACGCTGGACTGACAAGGCGCGCCGGGGAAAGGAAGCGATGGCCGAGGATTGTTCGCGACCGCCGGTCGGCGGCACCACCGTCGCCGGCGCGCTTGCCAGCGGCGCGAGCGACCTGCGCCTGCGCGCCGTCGACGGTGGCTTCGATCTGTCAATCGGCGCGACGCTCGTGCTGCGCCACCGGCCGGACGATCCCGCGATCTTCGTCGGCGAGGGCCGCGCCGACGTCGACATGTATCGCGGCAATTATTTCCTGTCCGACCGGCTCGATGCGCGCATTCCGCTGCGCCATGCGCTGATCGACGGCGCGACGGTCGCGCTGGCGGCGACGCCGGGCGGCGATCCGCTGCTCGCGATCACCGTGGAAGGCGGCGCGCTTGCCCTCACCGCGCTGGCCGATCGCCTCAACCGATTGTGGCTGCGCTGCGTCGCGCAGCCCGGCGAACGCCTGTGGGGCGGCGGCGAGCAATTGTCCTATTTCGACCTTGCGGGCCGGCGCTTCCCGCTATGGACCTCGGAGCCGGGCGTCGGTCGCGACAAATCGACTCTGCTGACCTTCCAGTGCGACCGCGACGGGCGCTCGGGCGGCGATTATTGGAACACCAATTATCCGCAGCCGACCTATGTCTCCTCGCGGCATTATGCGCTCCACCTCGATACCACCGCCTATGCCTGTTTCGATTTCCGCGATCCGGCGTTCCACGAGATCGAGGCATGGGAGATCCCTGCGCGGATCGAGCTGTTCGCGGCGGATCGCTTCGCCGAGCTGGCCGGGATCCTGTCGACGAGGTTCGGTCGCCAGCCGCCGCTGCCCGCCTGGGCTTATGAGGGCGCGATCCTCGGGTTCAAGCAAGGCATGGAAAGCTTCGCGCGGATGGAAGCGATCATCGCCGCCGGCGCGGTGGTGACCGGATTATGGTGCGAGGATTGGGTCGGGCTGCGCGAGACGAGCTTCGGCAAGCGCCTGTTCTGGGACTGGAAAGCCAATGACGCGCGTTATCCGGCATTGCGCGAGCGCATCGCGGCGCTGAACGCGCGCGGCATCCGCTTTCTCGGCTACGTCAATCCGTATCTCGCGGTGGACGGCGATCTCTATGTCGAGGCGGTCGATGCCGGGTTGCTCGCGCGCCGGCTCGATGCCGACGAGCCCTATATCGTCGATTTCGGCGAATTTGATTGCGGCATCGTCGATTTCACCAATCCCGCCGCGGCGAACTGGTTCGCCGAGCGCGTGATCGGGCGCGAGATGCTCGATATCGGCCTGGCGGGCTGGATGGCCGATTTCGGGGAATATCTCCCCACCGATATCCGCCTCCACGACGGCACCGACGGCATGCTCGCGCATAATGCCTGGCCGACGATCTGGGCCGAGGTCAACGCGCGCGCGATCGCCTCGCGCGGAAAGACCGGCGAGGCATTGTTCTTCATGCGCGCCGGCTACACCGATGTCGGCCGTTACTGCCCGTTGCTCTGGGCTGGCGACCAGAGCGTCGACTTCTCCCGCCACGACGGGATCGGCACAGTCATTCGCGCCGCGCTTTCTGCCGGTATGGTGGGGAACGCGTACCACCATAGCGATCTCGGCGGATACACCAGCCTGTATGGCAACGTCCGCACCCCCGAACTGCTGATGCGATGGAGCGAACTCTGCGCCTTCTCGCCGGTCATGCGCAGCCACGAGGGGAATAGGCCGGACGACAATCTGCAGATCGACGGCGATCCTGAAGTCCTCGCCCATTTCGCCGCGATGACAAGGGTCCATGCACGGTTGGCGCCCTATGTCGCCGCCTTGTGCGAGGAGGCGGTCGCGACCGGGATGCCGTTGCAACGCCCGCTGTTCCTCGACTGGGAGGATGACGCCGATTGCTGGGGCATCGAGACGCAATATGGCTATGGCCGCGATCTGATCGTTGCCCCGGTGATCGAGGCGGGTGTGGATAGCCGTGCGGTCTATCTGCCGGCCGGCGCGACGTGGGTACACCTCTGGTCCGGCGATCGACATGCCGGCGGATCGACCGTCGAGACCCCCGCCCCCTTCGGCCATCCGCCCGTGTTCTGGCGCGAAGGAAGCCGCCACGCCGAGCTTTTCTGCTCCCTGATGCACGGATAATCGACCAGCGCGCCCGCCTGTACACCCGGCCGGTTTCCTGATCTGATGGTCGTCGCGAGAGGGATGGCTGGATCGACAATGGGGGTTGGGGATTTGAACAGGGTAATCGCCGACAGCGCGCGCGGGGCCGCATTCGTAACGAGCGCGATCGTGCGGTTGATCGCGGCGATGCTGGTTTTCACGCTCGCCCCGATCCACGCCGCAACGGCGCAGGAATCGGAGCGCGGGGTCTATCTGCTCAAGCCCGACGCGATTTTCGACGGCGCGACGACCGTGCTCCATCGCGGATGGGCGGTGCTGGTGCGCGGCAACCGGATCGAGGCGGTCGGCGCGACGGTTTCGCCGCCCGCCGACGCCAGGATCATCGATCTGCCCGGCACGACGCTGATGCCGGGGATGATCGAGGGGCATTCGCACCTTTTCCTGCACCCCTATAACGAAACGCCGTGGGATCAGCAGGTGCTGCACGAGGCGATCGCGCTGCGCACGGTGCGCGCCACCGTCGCGGCGCGGCGCACGCTCATGGCCGGCTTCACCACCGTCCGCGATCTCGGCACCGAAGGCGCCGGCTATGCCGATGCCGGGCTCAAGCAGGCGATCGAGCAGGATATCGTTCCCGGGCCGCGGATGCTGATCGCCAGCCGCGCGCTCGTCGCCACTGGCTCCTACGGGCCGCGCGGGTTCGAGCCGGGCGTGGCGACCCCGCTCGGCGCCGAGCAGGCCGACGGGCCCGATCTGGTCACTGCGGTCCGGCGGCAAATCGCGGCGGGCGCCGATGTGGTCAAGCTCTATGCCGATTATCGCTGGAGCACCGGGGAGCCGAGCCGCCCCACCTATCTGCAATCCGAGATGGCCGCCGCGGTCGAGGCCGCGCACAGCGCGGGGCGCAAGGTCGCCGCACATGCGCATACCGCCGAAGGGATGCGCCGCGCGATTCTGGCGGGGGTCGATACGATCGAGCACGGCGGCGAGGGAAATGCCGAGATTTTCGCGTTGATGAAGGCGCGCGGGACCGGCCTCTGCCCGACGCTTTCCGCATCGGAGGCGATCGCGCGCTATCAGGGGTGGAATGGCGGCGACCCGGCACCCGCCGGTGTCGCGGAATCGCGCCGCGCCTTCGCCGCGGCGATGAAGGCGGGCGTGGCGATCTGCCTCGGCGGGGACGTCGGCGTCTTCGCGCATGGCGACAATGCACGCGAAGCCGAAGCGATGGTGGCCGCGGGCATGTCGCCGGCGCAAGTCGCGATCGCGGCGACCTCGGGCAATGCGGCGATGCTCGGCATGGCGGATCGGATCGGCGCGGTGAAGCCGGGCATGCTGGCCGATCTGATCGCGGTCGAGGGGAACCCGCTCGCGTCGGTCGGCGCGTTGCGCAAGGTCCGCTTCGTCATGAAGGACGGCGCAATTTACGAGCGCTCCGCGCATTGAGCGCGATCGGCAATCGATGAAAATCGCCGTGCACCCAAAGCTCTAACGATATTTTAGAACGCCCTCGCGCCCGGCGGCGTAAGAATTATTCCGACATCCCGGCGAGAGCGATCCGGCGCCAATATCGCGCTTGCCAGCGGCGATGCCGCGCCGCATTTCTCTCGCCATCAAAACCATAACCGGGGATTGTGATGCGCCTGCTCGCTGCTCTTCTTCTTGTCACCACCGCCGCGCCCGCGCTGGCGGAAACCCCGGCGGCCACCGCCGCGGCGGATGGCCCCACCCGCGCCTTCACCGGAAGCGACCTGTTCCAGCTTTCGATCGCCGCCGATCCGCAGATCAGCCCGGACGGGCGGACGATCGTCTATGTCCGCCGCTCGGGCGACGTGATGAGCGACCGGATGCAATCCTCCTTGTGGCTGATCGACGTCGCCAGCGGCCGCCAGACGCCGTTCGCCGCGAGCGGCTCCAACCCGCGCTGGTCGCCCGACGGCACGCGTATCGCTTATGTCGCGTCGGACGGCGCGCACCCGCAATTGTTCGTTCGCTGGCTCGGCAGCGAGGGGGCGACGCGGGTGACCACGTTGCCCAATGATCCCAATGCACTCGCCTGGTCGCCCGACGGCCGGCGGCTCGCCTATATCGCGACGGTGGCGGGCGAGCCGATGCGGCTCGGCAAGCCGCCCGCCAAGCCCGAGGGCGCGAAATGGGCCGAGCCGCTCGAGGTGATCGATCGCGTCAATTATCGCGCCGACGGCGGCGGCTATATCAAGCCCGGCAACGATCATCTCTTCGTCGTTTCGGCCGACGGCGGCGGCGCGCGCCAGTTGACCTTCGGCAAGTTCGACGACAATGGCCCGCTGTCGTGGAGCCAGGACGGCCGCACGATCCTGTTCTCGGCGATCCGCGGCCCCGATGCCGAGCGGCAGGTGATGAACAGCGACGTCTTCGCGGTCGATGTCGCGAGCGGGGAGCTGCGCACCCTTACCACCCGCGACGGGCCGGACGAAGCGCCGCTCTTCTCCCCCGACGGCGCGCGCATCGCGTGGATCGGGTTCGACGATCATCGGCGCAGCTATGAGAATAACCAGCTCTATGTCGGCGGCCGCGCGGCCGACGCGCCGCGCTCGCTGACCGCCTCGCTCGACCGCTCGATCGAGGATGCGCAATGGGCGGGCGACGGCAAGAGCCTCTACGCCAGCTACGACGATCACGGGAAACGCAAGCTCGCGCGGATCTCGCTCGACGGGCATCTGTCGCCGATCGTCGACAATATCGCCGGCGGCGGGATCGATCGTCCCTATACCGGGGGCAGCTTTTCGGTCTCGCGCGGCGGCGTGGTGGCCTATACCGGCGGCGACGCCAGTGCCCCAGCGGACGTCTGGGTGTCGTCCGGCGGCAAGGCGCGGCGGCTGACCAACCTCAACGCCAACCTGCTCGAGGCGAAGGCGCTCGCCCCGGTGCGCAAGATCGCGGTCACCGCGCCGGACGGGCGCGCGATCGACGCCTGGCTCGCCACCCCGCCGGGTCGCCAGCCGGGGCAGAAAGTGCCGCTGATCCTCGAAATCCACGGCGGCCCGAACAGCGCTTATGGCCCGAGCTTCGCCAGCGACGTCCAGCTTTACGCCGCCGCCGGCTATGCGGTGCTGTGGACCAACCCGCGCGGATCGACCTCTTACGGCGCCGAATTCGCCAATCTGATCGACAAGAATTATCCCAGCCAGGATTATGACGATCTGATCGCGTCGGTCGACGCCGCGATCGCCGACGGCACCGCCGATCCCAACAATCTGTTCGTCACCGGCGGGTCGGGCGGCGGCGTGCTCACTGCGTGGATCGTCGGCAAGACCGATCGCTTCAAGGCGGCGGCGACGCAGAAGCCGGTGATCAACTGGGCGAGCGAGGCGCTGACGATGGACAATACCGTCTTCACCTCACGTTATTGGTTCACCAAGAAGCCGTGGGAGGATCCGATGAGCTATTGGAACCGCTCGCCGCTCAGCCTTGTCGGCAACGTCAAGACGCCGACGCTGGTGGTGGTCGGCAGCGAGGATTATCGCACCCCGGTAAGTGAGAGCGAGCAATATTATGCCGCGCTGCAGATCCGCGGCGTGCCGACCGCGCTGGTCAAGGTGCCGGGCGCGAGCCACGGCGGCTTCACCGCCCGCCCCTCGCAGAGCGCGTCCAAGGCCGCCGCGATCATCGCCTGGTTCGATCGCTATCGCGCGTCGCCGGAGGCCGCGAAATAGTCGCCGGCTTGGGCCCTTTGCCGTCATGCCGGGCTTGACCCGGCATGACGGGGACAGAAGCTAAATTTTGCCGGATCCGGCTCAGGCGGTGGCGAAGAATTTGGTGCCGACGACGCCGACGATGATCAGCCCGATAAACCCGGCCTGCACCGGATTGAGCTTTTCGCCGAACAACATCACGCCGAAGATCGTGACGCCGACCGCGCCCAACCCGGTCCAGACCGCATAGGCCGTTCCCGCCGGCAGCCCGCGCATCGCAAGCGCGAGCAGCCCCATGTTGACGAAGCTCAGCGCGATCGGCACCGACGAGGCGAGCCAGCTGCCCTGGGTCGCCGCCCATTTGAGGCTGAGCGCCCAGATGATTTCGGTGATCACGGCAATGCCGAGGACGAGCCACGCCATCGGGTATCTCCATTTCTGCGGGCTCGGATGAAAAGGCGCGACGGCCGGAAACCCGAAAGAGGCGCGCGCCGGCGGCCCGATAGGCGCTTGTCGCCTGTCTGTCCACCAGGGCGCTCCTCCTCTGCTGCGCAGCCGCTGTTGCGCGGCGGGCGGCGAGGAAGATTCAGAGCATTCCCCGTTCGCCCTGAGCCTGTCGAAGGGCGGCCCCAACTCGCAAACGGCAAGACGCCCTTCGACAAGCTCAGGGCGAACGGGGAGAGGTGATCCCGCTTACCGTTTCATCGAAATGACGAAATCGCAAAAATAAGATTGCGAATCACTCTCATTAGCTTAAGGGCGCACACCACTTCCCTTGCTGATGAGGTTCCGATGCGTGCGCGACCCCGCAACTCCCTGTTCGTAGGCGCGATATTGCTCGCGTCGACCGCGAGCACAGCCGCGATCGCGGCGCCGCTCGCCACCGACGATGCCGCCCCCGCCGACAATGTCGACGAAGTGGTGGTGCGTGGGGAGCGTGTCGTCGGGCAGGCGTCCTCGGGCACCAAATCGGATACGCCGATCGTCGAGACGCCGCAGTCGATCAGCGTCGTGAGCAGCGCGGATATCAGCCAGCTCGGGCTCGCCAATCTCAATCAGGCGCTGCGTTATGTCGCCGGGGTCACTCCCGAATCGCGCGGCGCCAATGCCGAGATCTACGATCAGTTCAAGCTGCGCGGCTTCGATGCGCCGCGCTATCTCGACGGGCTCCGGGTGTTCGACAGCCCGACCGGCTATGCCAATCCGCAGGTCGACGTATCGCGGATC
This sequence comes from Sphingomonas lycopersici, assembly GCF_026130605.1. Lineage (GTDB taxonomy): Bacteria > Pseudomonadota > Alphaproteobacteria > Sphingomonadales > Sphingomonadaceae > Sphingomonas > Sphingomonas lycopersici. The sequence goes on from NZ_JANFAU010000003.1 coordinate 68,011, forward strand.
GACCGGATCGAGGTGGTCAAGGGGCCGGCCTCGGTGCTTTACGGCCAGTCTAGCCCCGGCGGGCTGGTGGCGATCTCCAGCAAATTGCCGCTCGATCAGAAATTTTACGGCGCGGTCTCAGGAACCTACGGCACCTATAACCTCTATAACGTCGATGCCGATATCGGCGGGCGGATCGATCGGAACGTGCTGTGGCGGCTCTATGGCGCGGTCAACGGCGCCGATACGCAGCAGAGCTTCGGCAAGCGCCGCCGCGCGACGGTGAGCGGCGCGGTCACGATCGGTGCGGGAAGCGATACCAGCCTTACCGTGCTGGCGGCCTATTCGCATGATCCGCAGAACGGCAATTACGGCAGCGCCCCCGCGCTCGGCACGCTCTTCGCGAACCCCAACGGCAAGATCGCCACGCAATTCGCCGACGGCGAGCCGGGCGATTTCTTCCGCCGCGAACAGGCCGCGCTGACCTATATCTTCACCCACCGGTTCGGCGAGGATTGGGCGTTCCGCTCGAGCGGGCGCTACCAATATGCCTCGACCGATCTCGGCGCGATCTATCAGACCGGCGTCGCGACCGACGCGACGCTCACCACCTTCGGCCGCGCGGCTTATGCCACCGACGAAAAGCTCAACAACTGGACGTTCGACAATCAGCTGAGCGGGCGGTTCCGCACCGGGCCGCTTACGCATCAGGTGATGATCGGCGTCGATCGGCAGGTCGCGCATTCGACCGAGATCGCGGCGTTCGGCGATACCGTGAACGGCATTGCGGTCACCCCGATCAACGCCTTCCACCCGGTTTACGGGACCACGCCCGTGCCGCTCACCCCCGGCGCGATCGGCACCCCGGGATCATATGACGCGAAGCTTCGCCAGACCGGGCTCTATGCGCAGGATCAGATCAGCTGGGGCGGGCTGCGCGTCACGCTGAGCGGGCGGCATGACTGGGCCGAGACCGAAAATGGCGCCTCCCAGCGCGATCGCAAATTCACCTGGCGCGCGGGCGCGCTGTATATGACGCCGATCGGCGTCGCGCCCTATGTCAGTTACTCGACCTCGTTCCAGCCGCAGCTCGGCCAGGTCCTGCGCGGCGACGGCACCACGACCGGCGCCAGCCCGTCGCTCGGGCGACAGATCGAGGCGGGGGTGAAATACCAGCCGCCGGGCACCGCGATCCTGCTTACCGCGGCGTGGTTCCGCATCGAGCAGACCAATTTGCTCACCGCCGTGCCCAACAGCGTCTATTCGACCCAATCGGGCAAGGTGCGGTCGCAAGGCGTCGAGGCCGAAGCGACCGTGCCGCTGCCGCACGGCTTCACCGCCCGCGCAGCGTTCAGCCACCAGATCGTCAAGACGGTGGCGGACGCCGATCCCGCCAATATCGGCAAGGGGCTGATCGGGGTCGGCCGGGGCAATGCCGCGTTCAACCTCGACTGGGCACCCGAGGCCGGGCCGCTGGCGGGACTGAAGCTGGGCGGCGGGTTGCGCTGGGTCGACAAGGTTTACGCCGGCAGCGACAGCCACACCCCGTCCTACACATTGTTCGACGCGCTCCTGCGCTACGATCTCGGCCGCGCCAACCCGAGCCTCAAGGGGCTGGAGATCGGCCTCAATGCGGCCAATATCTTCGACCGCAAATATCTCACCAGCTGCTACCTCAGCTCGGTCGGCTGGTGCTGGTACGGGCAGCGCCGCACCGTGCAGGGAACGATCGGGTTCCGCTGGTGAGAAATGCCCGCCCGATCTCCGCGCGTTATCGTCTTGCGGTGTTGTCGCGCAGCGTCGCGGCGGTCGCGGGGGGCTATGGCGTATCGGTGCTGCTGGCAGTCGCGGTCGCCTGGACGATGCCCTTGTCGCGTGAGGAAGCGAGCATCGTCGCGACGATGATCGCGCTGCTCGGGCTGCCGATCGTGATGATGGCGTGCTTTTACGCGCGCACCGCATTCCGGGCGTGGATCGGGCTGGCGATCGCCGCTTCGCTGCTCGCGGGGCTCGCGTTCGCCGCGGGGTGGCGGCCGTGAAGCCCGGCTTCCGGAACGCGATGACCTGGCTCCACGATTGGGCGGGGCTGATCGTCGGCTGGCTGCTGTTCGTCATCGCTTTGGCCGGGACGCTCAGCGTCTTCCGCAGCGAGATCGGCAATTGGATGCGGCCCGAGGCGCGATGCTGCGCGGCCGACAGCGTCACTGCGGGCAGCGCGGCGGTGCACTGGCTGGGCAAGCATGCCGCGACATCGCCCGCGTGGTATATCCAGCCCGCCGACCGGCGATCGGCGACCAGCTATGCCGTCTGGACCGCGCCCGGCGGCGATTTCGCGCAGAAATGGCTCGACCCCAAAACCGGCGATCCGGCGACGGTGCGCGATACGCTGGGCGGCGATTTCTTCTATCGGCTGCATTTCGAGCTCGAACTCCCCTTCCCTTGGGGCCGGGTGCTGGCCGGCGCGGCGGCGGTCGCGATGCTGCTCGCGCTGATCACCGGGATCGTCGCGCATCGCCGCTTCTTCGTCGACTTCTTCACCTTCCGTGCCGGCAAGGGCCAACGAAGCTGGCTCGACGCGCATAATGTGCTCGCGGTCACCGCGCTGCCGTTTCATCTGATGATCGCCTTCACCGGCGCGCTGACGCTGGCCAATCTCATCATGCCGTGGGGCGCCTCGTCGCTCTATCGCGGCGATATGGCGGCGGTGTGGAAGGATCTTTATCCCGCCGCGGTCGATCGCCCGGCGCGACACGTCCCCGCCCCGCTGGCGCCGATCGCGCCGATGCTCGGCAAGGCGAAGCAGTTTTTTGGCAGCGATATCGCGCAGATCGCCATCCTCAACCCCGGCGACGCGGCGGCTGTGGTGTCGGTGACGAGCGGCGAGGACCAGCGCATCGGCATCCAGCGTCAGGTGATCAGCTTCGACGGCACCACCGGCCGCCCGATCGCCGCGCATGTCGAAAGACGCCCCGCGCTGCGCACCTTCAACTTCCTCTACGCGCTGCACACCGCACGCTTCGGCGAGACGCTGACGCGCTGGCTCTATTTCGTGTGCGGCCTGATGCTGACCGCGCTGATCGGCGCCGGGCTGGTGCTATGGACCGAGAAACGCCGGGCGCAGCGGCAGGGGCTGGGCTTTGCGATCGTCGAGCGGCTCAACATCGCGATCGTCGCGGGCACGCCGCTCGCTTTCGCCGCTTTCTTCCTCGCCAACCGCCTGTTGCCGATCGATCTGGCGCAGCGTGCGGCGACGGAAGTGCGGGTGATGTTCTGGCTGTGGGGGGCGATATTGATCTATGCCGCGCTTCGCCCGGCGCGGCGCGCGTGGCGCGAGATCCTCACCGTTACCGCCGCCGCCTGCGCGGCGATCCCGCTGACCGACCTGATCACCCGCTCGATGCGGCTCGATCGGTTGCATTTGACGGTGGCGCTGATCGCGCTGGCGCTGGCCGCCGGCTTCGTCTTCGCCGCGCGCCGCGCCGGCGGCCGGCGCGCCACCGCATGACGCCCGCGCTGCTCGCCTCCTTCGCCGCGCTGCTCGCGATCGCGCTGGCGACCCCGCGTCAGGCCGATCAGTGGCTCGGGCGGCGCTGGACCGCAACGCGCCGCCGCGCGCTGCGCTGCGCCGGCTTCGCGCTGCTCGCCTTATCGTTTCTGCTGCTTCCCTCGGGCGGCGAACAGGCGCGCGCGATCACCAGCTGGATCGGCGCGCTCGCGATCGAGGCGCTGGCGGCCGCCTTGTTGTTGCGCCCAGCGACACAGCGGAAATCCCGCCGCCGCTGACGCCGAGACGATCAGGCGAAGATATCGCTCAGCCGGCTGGTATCCGGCCCTTCCTTCCACTCGCGCAATTCGATGAACAGCGAGGTGAACATCGCCGCCATCCAGGTCGTCAACAGCGCGTTGATCAGCGCGATGATGATTTGTCCGATGCCAACGCTCGCCTGCGGGGCGGCCTGAAGCGAGGCGAGCGACATGGTCGAGGCTGCGCCCGTCAGCCCCGCAAAACTTAAGACGATGATGTAGATGACGAACATCGCCACGAAGACGCCTAGTATCTTCCAGCGTGCGCCCTTGGTCAGCCTCGCGCTGCGTCCGAACGCGCCGAACACCCCCGGCCGCTCCGCCACCACGGCGACCATGGCCATCGACCACATCGTCGCAATGAAGATGCCGGGAACGATGAACAGCAAAAAGCCGAACATGATCGCAAGCGTGTAAAGCAGATAGACGATCACCAGCGGCACGCACCGTGCGACAGCCGCGCGAAGCATCTCGCCCAGCTCGGGCTTGCGCCCTTCGGCATGAGCGAGCGTCGCCTGGATCACCGCACCGAGCGCGGTCCCCCACAGTAGCGAAAGCAGAATCCCGCCGATGATGATCAGCCCCACCGGGGGCGGCGCGGTCCCCCGCGCCGCGGCAGCCATCAGCGCGTTGACCCCCAAAGTCTGGAACAGCAGCCCCGGAACCACCGTCAGCACGAAGATCGGCCCCAACGTCTGCAGCGGATAAGCGCGGATCGCGTCGAACCCGCGCGAGAACGCCTTGCCGACCGACAGCGCGCGTTGTTCTTCACCGAAAGCCTGTGTCGCCATGCGCCCTGCCCCCAAGGTTAAGCTGCGGCGAACCTGCGCCCGATGCGGGGCGCTGTCCAGCGAATTGATTGTAAACATTTTTTACCAGCCGGTTGCGCGATGCCCGCGCTTCGCTAAGCTCCGGGGCAACCGTGCGATCCTCGCTCGGGGAGGGCGTTATCGGGGGACAGGTTCAACCAGCGGCGGCGGCCGATCCGCTCGTGGCGGCGCATCAGGCGATGCGCGCCGATGCGTCGATCCAGTTCGACTTCACGCGCCCGCCCAAGCCGCCCGAGCCGCCCGCCTGGCTGCGCAAGCTGGCGGAGTGGATCGGCGACGCGCTGGCGCCGGTGGGGCGTTTCCTGCGCTGGATCTCCAGCCTGATGCCCGACGCGCCTTATGCGCGGATCCTGCTGTGGACGCTGATCGTGCTGCTCGCCGCCGGGCTGGTGTGGATGATCGTCGATCGCGCGCGCGGCGGCGAATGGCGGCTGCCGCGACGGCCGCGGCGGCGGCGGAAGGTCGAGGCCACGGCGGCCGAGGAGATATGGGCGCCCGAGGCCGGCCCGGCGCGCGCCTGGCTGGAGGAAGCCGATGCGCTCGCCGCCGAAGGGCATTACGCCGAAGCGGTCCACCACTTGCTGTTCCGGTCGGTCGAGGATATCGCGCGACGGCGACCGCAGCTCGTCCGTCCGGCGCTGACCAGTCGCGAGCTCGCCCGCGCCGAGGCCCTGCCGCCGGCGGTGCGCGGATTGTTCGCATCGATCGCGGCGCTGGTCGAGCGCAGTCTGTTCGGCGGGCGGCCGGTCGGCGGCGACGACTGGCGCGTCGCGCGGGCGGCTTATGCCGATCTCGCCCTTAATCAGGCGTGGCGCGGATGAGCGATCTGGCGAGCGGCCGCGACAGACCCGCGCTCTTCCGGCCGGTCACGGTCGCGCTGCTGCTCGCGGTCGGCGTCATCGGTTTCGTCGGCTCGCTGCTGCTCGGGGCGTTCGCGCCCGATCTCGGCAGTGGCGGCGCGCCCGCGGGATCGCACGCTTTGTCCAAGGCGTCGACGGGCTATGCCGGGCTGGTCGAGCTGGCGCGGGCGACCGGGCGCTATCCCAGCATCATCCGCGACGAAGCGGATTGGGATACCGACAATCTGCTCGTCATCACCCCCGAGCGTGGCGCGGCGGATATGACCAAGATCCTTGCCGCCCGCACCAATCTGCCGACGCTGATCGTGTTGCCGAAATGGCTGACGGCGGCCGATCAGGACAATCCCGGCTGGGTCAATATCGTCGGGCTGCTGCCCGCCGGCGAGCCCGAAGGCGTCCTGGCGCCGGCGACGCGGCTGCGCGTCGGGCGGGTCAAGAGGTTCGGGCGGCCGCTGGTGCCGGTGGGGGGCATGCCGAAGCTGCTCGCGGTCGCCGCGCCGCGACCGTTGCAGGCGATCGCCGCGACGCCGCTGCTCGATCCGCTGCTGACCGACGAGCGCGGGCATATCGTCCTCGGGCGGATCCACGACACGAAGCGCTACGTGCTCGCCGACCCCGATCTCCTGTCGAACCACGGGATCCGCGATCTGCCCCACGCGCGCGCGGCGCTGGCGCTGCTCGATCACCTCAACGCGCCCGGCGTGTCGGGGATCGCCTTCGACGTGGTGACCAACGATCTCGCGCGTGGCCGGAGCCCGTTGAAGCTGATGTTCGTCCCGCCGTTCGTCGGCGCGACGATCCTGCTCGCGGTCGCGCTGGCGCTCGCCGGGTGGCAGGCGGTGACCCGGTTCGGCGCGCCGCGCCCGCGCGCTCGCGCGATCGCCTTCGGCAAGGTCGCGCTGATCGACAATACCGCCGCGCTGGTTCGGCGCGCCGGTCGCGAGGCGTCGCTGGGATATCGCTATGCCGCGCTGGTCCGCGATCGCGCGCGCGCGGTGTTCGGCGTGCCTGCGGGGCTGCGCGATGCCGAGGCCGACACCTATCTCGACGGCCTCGGCGGCGATACGCGCTTCACCGAGCTGTTCGCGGCGGCGGAACGTGCCGACCGGCGTGAGGATATCTTGGGCGCCGCGCGCGCGCTCAATCACTGGTTGTGGGAGGAAAGACGGTGACGGTTGAAGAAGTTCAGGCGCTCGGCCGGGCGATCCGCGGCGAAATCGGCAAGGCGGTCGTCGGGCAGGAAGCGACCGTCGACCTGATGCTCGTCGCGCTGTTCGCCGGCGGGCATATCCTGCTCGAAGGCCCGCCGGGCACCGCCAAGACGTTGCTCGCGCACAGCTTCGCCGAGGCGATCGGGCTGCAGTTCGGCCGCATCCAGTTTACCCCCGATCTGATGCCGGGCGACATCATCGGCGCCAATCTGTTCAACTTCCAGACCTCGTCCTTCACGCTGACGCGCGGCCCGATCTTCACCGAATTGCTGCTCGCTGACGAAATCAACCGCACCCCGCCCAAGACGCAGGCCGCCTTGCTCGAGGCGATGCAGGAACGCACCGTGACGATCGACGGCGAGAGCCTGCGGCTGAGCGAGCATTTCATGGTGGTCGCGACGCAGAATCCGATCGAGCAGCAGGGCGTCTATCCGCTGCCCGAGGCGCAGCTCGATCGCTTCCTGTTCAAACAGGCGGTCGATTATCCCAGCGCCGAGGAGGAGCGCCGCATCGTCGCGACCCACGGTGCGCGGCAGGCGGCGATGTCGCCCGCCGACTGGGGCGTCACGCGCTGCGCCGACAGCGCGACGATCGCGGCGGCGATCGCGGCGGTCGCGCAGGTGCGGCTGATCGACGAGGTGACCGATTATGTCGTCGCGCTGGTGCGCGGGACGCGCGACGTCGCCGATCTGGAAAGCGGCGCCTCTCCCCGCGCCGGGGCGATGCTCGCCGGAGCCGCGCGGGCGCGCGCCGCGCTCGACGCGCGCGATTTCGTCATCCCCGACGATGTGAAGGCGCTCGCCCCCGCGCTGCTGCGTCATCGCCTGACGCTGTCGCCGGCGGCCGAGATCGGCGGGCGCGCGATCGAGGATGTGGTGAACGGGATCATCGAGACGATCGAGGCGCCGCGTTGATCTATCCCACGCGCCTTGCGGTGATCGGCGCGGTTGCCGGCGCGCCGCTGGCGTTGGCGCTCGCCGTCGCGCTGCCCGGGCGTTGGCAGCTCGCATTGCTGTGGCCGCTCGCGTTGTTGCTGCTGGTCCTCGCCGACGCGCTGCTCGGTGCCGCGCGCGCGACCGCCGAGCTGGTACTGCCGCGCAGTGCGGCGATCGGCGCCCCGCTCGACGTGCCGGTGATTGTCGGCATTGCCGGCCAACGGCCGCCGCGGCGGGTCGAGGTGGCGCTTTCGCCCGATCCGCTCGTCGCGATCGAGGATGACGGACGTATCGGGGTCGCGCTGCTCGGGGGCGAAGGGATCGGCGCGCTGACGCTGACCCCGGTGCGGCGTGGGACGGCGGCGTTTCGGGACCTGTGGCTGCGCTGGACCGGGCCGCTCGGGCTCGTCTGGCATCAGCGGCGGCTTGCCGGGGAGCGGCGACTGGCGATCCTCCCCGATATCCAGGCGATACAGGACCGCGGCGCGCAATTGTTTCAGCGGCACGCGCTGCAGGGGCTGGTCGCGCAGGCCGATCGCGGCGACGGCACCGATTTCCACGCGCTCGTCGAATTTCGCGCCGGGATGGACCGGCGCGCGATCGACTGGAAGCAATCGGCGCGTTTCCACAAGCTCCACGCCAAGGAATTCCACAGCGAGCGCAACAGCCAGATCGTCTTCGCGATCGACGCCGGGCGCCAGATGTCGGAGCCGGTCGCGGGAATGCCGCGGGTCGATCGTGCGGTGATAGGGGCGCTTCTGTGCGGCTGGGTCGCGCTCAAGCTCGGCGACCGCATCGCGCTTTCCGCCTTCGATGCGCGCCCGCGTATCTCGAGCGGGTTCATCGGCGGCGCGGCGGCGTTTCCCGAGCTGCAGCACCTCGCCGCGACGATCGATTACAGCAATGAGGAAACCAATTACACCTTCGCGCTCACCACGCTCGCCGCGCAACTGACGCGGCGCTCGATGATCGTGCTGTTCACCGAATTCACCGATCTCACCTCGGCCGATTTCCTCGTTCGCGCGGTGGCGCGGCTGATGAAGAAGCATCTCATCCTGATCGTCGTGCTGCGCGACGAGGAACTGGAGACGATCGTCGACCGCGCCCCCGAAACCCCTGCCGACGTCACCCGCGCGGTCACCGCGGCGGCGCTGCTGCGCGATCGGCTGCTGGTGCTGACCCGGCTGCGCCATCTCGGCGCGCATGTCATCGAAAGCGAGCATGATCGCGTCGGCGATCGGCTGGTCCACGGCTATATCGATCTCAAGCGGAGGAACTTGCTGTGACCGCGCGCGTCGAGGATCAACCGATCCTGCTCAACGCCAGCCGCTTCCGCGCCGCCCATGCCGCTGATTGGGAGCGGCTGGAGGCATTGGTCTCGCGGATCGAGAAACGCTCGCTGCGCGCGATCTCCGACGACGACCTGCTCGCGCTCCCCCTGCTCTATCGCACCACCTTGTCGTCGCTGTCGGTGGCACGTGAGACCTCGCTCGATCGCGCATTGATCACCTATCTCGAGCAATTGTGCGCGCGCGCCTATTTCCAGGTCTATGGCGTGCCGACCTCGGCGGCGCGCGAGCTGGGCGGGTTTTTCGCGCGCGGCTGGCCCGGTGCGGTCGCGTCGCTGTGGCGCGAGACGCTGGCGATGGCGCTGATCACCGTCGCGGGGGCGATCGCGGCCTATATCCTCGTGCGGAGCGATCCCGGCTGGTTCTACGGCGTCATCCCCAAGGGGCTGGCGGGCGGGCGCGATCCTTCGGCCTCGATCGCCGCGCTGCGCGCCACGCTCTATCCGCATGCCAGCGACGGGCTCGCCACCTTTGCCGCCTTCCTGTTCGGGCATAATGCGCAGATCGCGATCTTTTCCTTCGCGCTGGGCTTTGCGCTGGCGGTGCCGACCATATTGCTGATCCTCTATAACGGGCTGATGCTCGGGGCGATGTTCGCGGTCTTCACCCCCAAGGGGCTCGGGCTGAGCTTCGCCGCCTGGCTGTCGATCCACGGCACGACCGAGCTGTTCGCGATCATCATCTCGGGCGCGGCGGGGATGCGGATCGGCACCGCGATCGCCTTCCCCGGCCGTGCCGACCGGATGGACGCCGCGATCGCCGCCGGGCGGACCGCGGCGACCGCGATGATCGGCGCGGTGGTGATGCTCGCGGTGGCCGGGGTGCTCGAAGGGATCGGGCGTCAGGTGGTGCGCACCGACGGCATGCGCGCGGCGATCGGCGCGGCGATGCTGGTCGGCTGGCTGGTCTATTTCTACGGGCTGGGGAGGCGGCGTGCGCTGGCCGTTCGGACCTAGGCGCGCGCGCGCCGCCGGGCCGGATGCGCTGCGCCGGACCTTCATCACGCCGGAGGGGGTCGACCTACGGCTCGAACTCGGCGCAACCGGCGCGCGGATCGCCGCCTTCGCGCTCGATGTCGCGCTGATCCTGGTCATATTGGTCGTCGCGACGCTGGTGATCGGCTGGGCGGCGATCGCCACCCGCTCCGAACTGCTCGTCATCCTGTGGCTGATCGGCGCGTTCATGCTGCGCAACGGCTGGTTCGTGCTGTTCGAGATGAGCGGGCGCGGCGCCACCCCGGGGAAGCGCGCGATGGGGTTGCGCGTGGTCGCGCGGGACGGCGCGCGGCTGACCGCCGGGGCGGTGATCGCGCGCAACGCATTGCGGGAGATCGAGCTGTTCCTGCCGCTGTCGTTCCTCGCCGCGCAGACCGCGCAGGGCACGGCGGATGCGTTCCTTGCGCTCTTCGCGCTGGCGTGGAGCGGGATTTTCCTGTTCTTCCCGCTGTTCAACCGCGATCGGCTGCGCGCCGGCGATCTCGTCGCGGGGACATGGGTGATCCACGCGCCGGGCGGCAAGCTCGCCGCCGATATCGGCCCCGCGCCCGATCGCGCGCGACGGCATTTCTCGGATGCCGCGCTCGCGCTTTACGGCGTCTACGAGCTGCAGACGCTGGAAGACGTGCTGCGCGGCGGCCGGCCGAGCGCGGTCGCCACGGTGGCGGCGACGATCCGCCGCAAGGCCAATATCGCCGACGACGGCGACGATCTCGGTTTCCTGACCGATTATTATCTTGCGTTATGCGCGCGGCTGGAAAGCGGGCTGCTCGTCGGGCGGCGGCGGCAGAACAAGTTCGGCAATTAGCCGCATCGCAACCCTCTCCCCCGTGCAAGCGTTGCAGAAGCAAAGCGAAAATCGGAAGGAGAACGGCGATGCGGCTTGCGCATGCGACCCATGTACTCGTCACCGACGGCCAGAAACGGCTGCTGTTCCGCAACAGCGGCGACGCCACTTACCCCCATCTCGAGCCGGTCAACCTGCTCGAAGACGTGAACCCGCCCGACCGCGACCAGAAGAGCGACCGGCCGGGGCGGACCTCGTTCTCGCTGTCGGGGGCGACGCGCCGCAGCGCTTATGCCGAGACCGACTTTCACGCGCAGGAGAAGAAGAGCTTCGCCGCCGAAACCGCCGCTTTCCTGCGCGATCAGGCGCTGCAACAGGCGTTCGACGCGCTGATCGTCGTTGCGGATCCGCGCACTTTGGGTGAATTGCGCGGCCAGCTCGATCCGGCAGTCAAGGATCGCATCGTCGGCGAGATCGCCAAGGATCTCGTCAAACATCCCACCACCGCGATCGAGCAGGCGATCATCGCGGAGTAACCGGCCTTACCGCTGCCCGGCGAACATCGTGACGGTGCGCCCGCCGACCCACACGTCGCCGTTCGCATCCTGCGACACCGCGATCCGCCCGGCGCGTCCAAGGCGCGTGCCCTGCGCCGCGACATAGGAACCGCGCGCGCGGCCGCTGGCGAACAACCACTGGCCGACCGAGGCGTTGAGGCTGCCGGTCACCGGATCTTCGATCAGCGCGCCGTGCGCGTCGCTGAAGATCGCGCGCAGCTCGAACGCGACCGCGTCGCCCGGCTCATGCGGGCCGACCACGCCGATATCGATCCGCTGCGCGTGGTGTCGTGCGGGCTCCAGCGCCAGCACCGCCTCCGCCGATCCGAGCATCACCGCGATCCAGCCCGGGCCGTTATCGACCCATTGGGCGTCGACGATCGCCGCGCGATCGATCCGCAGCACCTCGGCGACCTCGGTGATCTCCGCCTCGCTCGGGGTGCCGCTGCGGACCAGCGGCGGGGCGCGGAAGGCGAGATTGCCGTCGGCGGCGCGGCGCAGCTCGATCAGCCCCGCGCCGCATTGCTGGACGATGACCCCGTCACGCTGGGGCTGCCCGCCCGCTTCGAGCCAGGCATGGCAGGTGCCGAGCGTAGGATGCCCCGCGAACGGCAATTCGTGCGCCAGGGTGAAGATGCGCACGTGATAATCCGCCGCCGCGTCGGTCGTCGGTACCAGGAAGGTCGTCTCGGAGAGGTTGAGCCACTGCGCGATGCGCTGCATCTCCTCGGTCGTCAGCCCTTGCGTATCGGCGATCACCGCGAGCGGATTGCCGCTGAAATCCGCGCTGCCGAACACGTCGACAAGGCTGAACGGGCGATGGGGCATGAATTTTCTCCTCTTGGCGATGCGTGATCCGCGATGCCGCGCCGCGGCTGGCGCGAACAGAGACAGTTCGATACGATAAGTACAAACTGTACCGATCCGGAGATCAATACGATGGCCAGCGCCGCACGCGCGGAAACCCGCACCGGGCAGGTGATGCGGATCGTCCGCGAGCGGATCGCGCGGCGGACGCTGCCCCCCGGCGCGCGCCTCCCATCCGTCCGCGCGATGGCCGAGACCACCGGCTTCTCCAAATCGACGATCGTCGAGGCCTATGACCGGCTGGCGGCGGAGGGCGCGATCCGCGCGCGCCCCGGCTCGGGCTTTTACGTCACCGCGCCGCTCGCGCCGCTGACGCTCGATCGCCCCGATGTGGCCGCCGCGCGGCAGGTCGATCCCTTGTGGATGCTCCGCCAGTCGCTCGCGGAGAATCGTGGCGCGATGATGCCGGGGTGCGGCTGGCTGCCCGACGAATGGCTCGCGAGCGACGCGATCCGCAAGGGGCTGCGCGCCGCGGCGCGCGGGTCGGCCGGCACGCTGACCGGTTACGATTCCCCGCTCGGCTCGTCGCGATTGCGCGCGTTGCTCGCACGGCGGCTGGCCGATCAGGGGATCGAGGCCGGGCTCGATCAGGTCATGCTGACCGACAGCGGGACGCATGCGCTCGATCTCATCTGTCGTTTCCTGCTCGAACCCGGCGATACCGTGCTGGTCGACGATCCATGTTATTTCAATTTCCTCGCGCTGATGCGCGCGCATCGCGTGACCGCGATCGGGGTGCCGATGACCCCGCACGGCCCCGATATCGCGCGCTTTGCGGAGGCGCTCGAAACCCACCGCCCGCGCTTCTACCTGACCAATTCGGGCATCCACAATCCGACCGGCGCGACGCTCGCCGCGCCAATCGCGCACCGCCTGCTCAGGCTCGCCGAGGCGCATGACCTGATCGTGGTGGAGGACGATATCTTCGCCGATTTCGAAATCTCCCCCGCCCCGCGGCTCGCCGCATTCGACGGGCTCGATCGCGTGATCCGCATCGGCAGCTTTTCCAAGTCGCTCTCGGCCGCGATGCGCTGCGGGCATATCGCGGCGCGCGCCGACTGGATCGAGGCGCTCGCCGATCTGCGCATCGCCACCTCGATGTCGGGCAATCCGCTCGCCGCCACCTTGCTCCATTCAGTGCTGACCGACGGCAGCTACCGCCGCCATGTCGAAACGATCCGCACCCGGCTGGCCCGCGCGATGGCGGGCACCTTGCGCCGCCTCCGCGCCGCGGGGCTGGAACCGTGGATCGAGCCCAATGCCGGGATCTTCGTCTGGGCGAAGCTGCCCGACGGTTGCGATGCGGTGGCGCTGGCCGAGGCGGCGCTGGCGCAGGGGCTGGTGCTCGCGCCGGGCAAGGTGTTCAGCGCCGGTGGATTGTGGAACGACCGGATGCGCTTCAACGTCGCGATGAGCGACGACGATGCGGTGTTCGCCGCGCTCGCGCGGGCGTTGTGAGGGGCCGCGCGCCGATCGGCCGCGCGACCCCGTAGCGGTCAGAACGTCTTGCGCGCCATGATGCCGAAGGTGCGCGGCTGGAGCGTCAGCGCCGAATCCGGGTCGCCGATCGACGAGGAAAGCTGGATCGGCTTGTCGGTGTTGAACAGATTCTGCACGAATAGCTGCAGCGTCAGCCCGTTGTCGGTCTCGATGCCGGCGCGCATGCCGACATTCTCATAGGCCGAATTGCGCCGGTAGAAGGTGTAGGTCGGGCGGAATTCGGAATAGCTGCCCGCGCTGTGCGTGAGGTTTGCGCTGACCGTCCCGTGCAATGTGTCCGAGAGCGACCAGCGGTAATCGCCGCCCAGCGACAAAGTGAATTGCGGGATATAGGGGATGCGATCGCCCTTGAGCCCGGTCGATCCGGTCGCCGCCAGCCCCGAGTTGAGCTGGTCCTCGGTCAATTTGGCGTCGACGAAGCCCAGCGCGGTGTTGAGCGACAGCCCCTCGACCGGGCGCAGGGTCGCCTCGATTTCGGCGCCCTTGATCCGCGCCTTGCCGGCGTTGGTGAGGAAGGAGAAGGCGCCGTTCGCGCTGCGCCCCGATACCTGCATGTTGCGCCAGTCGATCTGATAGACCGCCGCGTTCAACGTCAGCATGCGGTTGAACCACTGCGTCTTGGCGCCGATCTCGTAATTCCACAGGCTGTCGGGCTGATAGGCGACCAATGTATTGGTGAGCCCCGGGACATTGTTCGCCCCGCCCGGGCGGAAGCCCTTGGACGCGGTGGCGTAAACCATGAAATCGCGGTCGAAATCATAGCTTGCGTTGAACTTGTGCACCCAGCCCTTGGCGCTGGCGTCGACCGTGCTCGGCGGGCCGACATAGGATTGGGTGATGTAATTGCTGATCTGCACCTGGCCGAACACCGTCTTGTCATAAGAGAAGCGGCGGGTGCCCGCGGTCAGCGTCAGCGCGTGGACCGGCTTTACCGACAGTTCGGCGAAAAAGGCGGTCTGCTTCACGCTGGTCTTGACGATGCGCCACGCGGTGAGATCGAGCGGAGTGATGAGATTGCCGTTGGCATCCGCCTTGGCGACCTGGCTGTCGGCGCGATCCTGGCGATCGTCGTGGAAGATGCCGAGCGTATAGCTGATGCCGTCGTTGAGCAGGCTGCCCGAGACGCGCGCCTCGTAGATCCACGCCTTGAGCGCGAGCGGCTGATAGAGCATCCCCGGCAGGCGGCTGTCGACATAGGCGCTATAGGTCGCCATCTGCGACGCGTTGCACGATGCGACCCCGATGTAGTTCCTGCACGAGGTGGCGTTGGTGCGCGATCCGCGCAGCGTCTTGGTATAATCCGAATTGCGCAGCAGATCCCAATTATAGGTCGAGGCCGAGCCGGTGAAGGTGGCGTTGAACGGCAGCTTGTAGGTCAAGGTAAGGTTGTAGAGCTGGAGCCGATCGTTGTTGCGCGCGATCGATTCCACGGTCGAATTATACGCGCCGAGCGACAGATTATAATTGGTCGGCCCGTCGAGCTCGTTGCGCTGGTAATTGGCGCTGGCGGTGATCGCGAGATTGTCGTCGGGGATGAAGCGCAGCATCACGCGCCCGCCCCATGAGCGGACATCGTTGACATTTTCGCGCTTGAGCCCCGGCACGTCGATGAACCCGCCGCGGTTCTCCTTATAGGCGACGACGCGCAGCGCCAGCACGTCGGTCGCGATCGGCAGGTTGATCATCCCCTTGGCGTAGAAGCCGGGATCGCCGTTCTTGGTGACGGTGCCCTGCACTTCCATCGCCCCGGCGATCTTGGTCGCATCGGGCTTGTTGTAGATCATGCGGATCGTGCCGCCCATCGATCCCGCGCCGAACAAGGTGCCCTGCGGCCCGCGCAGCACCTCGACCCGCTCGACGTCGAACAGGTTGATATCGGGGTTGGTCGATCCGGCATCGGCGGTGGTGCCGCCCGGGCCGGTGAGCGGGGTTTCGTCATAATAGAGCCCGACGGTCGCCTCGCCCGCGCTGCGCACGCCGCGGATCGTGATACGGCGCGAGGCCGGGGCGTTGCCCTCGACCTGCAAATTGGGCACCTGGCGGAAATAATCGTTGATCGAGGTCGCGCCGATCCGGTTGAGCGCCTCGCCGCCGATCGCGGAGATGCTGATCGGGGTATCCTGCAAGGTCGTGCTGCGGCGGAGCGCGGTGACGACGATATCGTTGCCTGACTGGCTCGTCGCTTCGGCGGCGGGCGCGGCTGCCGGCGCCTCGGTCTGCGCTGCGGCCTGGGTCGCGGCGAGCGCGCTGCCGGAAAGCAACAGGATGCCGAATGATCTCAAAGACATGACTAACCCCCCTTGTCTGGTTTTCGATCGGGGCGGCGGCGTTGATTGCCGTCCCCGTCGCGATCCAAGACGCGGGCGCGCGGCGTCCCCTCACCCCGCAGCCGAAAATTTTTTTGCGCGGGGTGAGGAAAATCCGGTGCGGCCCGTCCTTCCTGACTGAACGATGAGGGAGGGCGCGATGCGCGTGACACGGGGATTGAGGATGACGACCGGCCTGGCGGCCGCGCTCGGGGCGCTGGCTTTGGCGGGTACGGCGCAAGCGGCGCCGCTGACGGACGCGCAGCGCGCGCAATTGCTCGCGGCATCGAAGAAGCAGGAGCCCGCACTGTCGAGCGACGCGCTGGCGATCTGGAACCTCGCCGAAGTCGGCTACAAGGAGGAGAAGAGCAGCGCCTTGCTGCAGGATCGGCTGCGCAAGGCGGGGTTCACCGTGCGCGCCGGGGTCGCCGGGATGCCGACCGCCTTCGTTGCCAGCTTCCGCAACGGCGACGGGCCGGTGATCGGCATCCTCGCCGAATATGACGCGCTGCCGGGGCTGTCGCAGGCGGCGGTGCCCGATCGCAAGGGGACGACGGGGAAGAATGCCGCGCACGGTTGCGGGCATAATCTGTTCGGCGCGGCCTCGGTCGCCTCGGCGGTCGCGCTCAAGGAGTGGATGGCCGCCAATAAGGTGAAGGGCGAGGTCCGCGTCTATGGCTCGCCGGCCGAGGAAGGCGGATCGGGCAAGGTCTATCTGGTGCGCGACGGGCTGTTCAACGATGTCGACGCGGTGCTGCATTGGCACCCGGGCGACAACAACAGTTATACCGTCACGCCTTCGATGGCCAATATCAGCGGCAAGTTCCGCTTCCACGGCGTCTCCGCGCACGCCGCCGCGGCGCCCGATCAGGGGCGCTCAGCGCTCGACGGGGTGCAGGTGATGAACATCGCGGTCGAGCATCTGCGCGAGCATATCCCCGACAAGACCCGCATCCATTATGTCATCACCTCGGGCGGCAAGGCGCCCAATGTCGTCCCCGATTTCGCCGAAGTCTATTATTACGTCCGCCAGGCCGATCCGCAGATCGTCCGCGACGTCTGGGCGCGGGTGGTGAAGGCATCGAAGGGCGCGGCAATCGCCACCGATACGACGAGCGATTATGAGATCACCGGCGGGGTCTATTCATTGCTGCCCAACAAGACCCTGCTCGAGGTCGCCGAGCGCAATTTCAGCAAGGTGCCGATCGCGCCTTGGGATGCCGAGCAGACCGCCTTCGCGGCGCAGATGGCGAAGAATTTGCCGCATGCCGGGCTGCTCGATCCGACCCCGATCCTGCCGCCGAGCGCCGAAGAGCAGCTCAACGGGTCGACCGATGTCGCCGATGTGAGCTGGACGGTGCCGACGATGGGGATTTCCACCACCACCTGGGTGCCGGGGACCCCGGCGCACAGCTGGCAATCCTCCGCCGCCAGCGGCACCTCGCTCGGGGTGAAGGGCGCCTCGGTCGCGGCCTCGGCGCTGACGCTGATGGGCGCCGAACTGCTGCAAAGCCCCGACGTGCTGGCCAAGGCCAAGGCCGAATTGGTCGAGCGGCGCGGCAAGGACTTCAAATATGCGGCGATGCTCGGCGATCGTAAGCCGGCGCTCGATTATCGCGACCCGCCGGCGCAATAAGGTGCGGGAGCCGGGGTCGCTCGATCCCGGCTCCTGAAACCTGTCGATACGGTAGATACAATAGAATCCGTTCGGGCTGAGCTTGTCGAAGCCCTGTACTTTTCTTCGTCGGAAGAAGTGCAGCCCTTCGACAAGCTCAGGGCGAACGGAGGTTACGCCCCCTTCAATCGGATCTCCGCCGCATCCTCGCGCTCGATGCGCGCCATGCCATAAGCCGTCACCGCCGCGACGAAGGTTGCGACGTCGCCGGTGCGGAACACCCCGGTCAGCTTGCGGTGCGCGGCGGCGGGGTCGTCAAGCACGATCTTACGCGGCGAATAGCGGTTCATCTCCGCGATCGCATCGCCGAGCACGGTATCGCGGAAGGTGAGATTGCCCGCCAGCCACGTCGTCGCTTCGCCCGCGCCGCTCGTCTCGCGCTTCACCGCCACGCCGTCATAGGCGAGCCGCTCGCCCGGGGTGAGCACAGCGGGTTCGGCGATCGCGGGGATCGTCACGCGCACCTTGCCCTCGGCCAGCGCAACGCTGAAGCCGCGCCCCGCCTTGCGCACCGCAAAGGCGGTGCCCACCGCGACGACATCGCCCGCGCCGGTTTCGACGACGAACGGGTGGCTTTTGTCCTTGGCGACCTCGAAATAGCCCTCGCCGCGCAGCAGCCGGATGCGGCGCTCGCTTTGCCACGCCGGGACGTCGATCTGCGAATCGGTGTTGAGCGTCATCCGCGTGCCGTCGGCCAGTGCGACGATGCGCTGCTCGCCGATCGCGGTGCGATAATGCGCGACCGCGGCCACCGCGGGGGCGGTGGTGGTCGGCGCGCGATGCGATATCAGGCTGTACGTCCCCGCCGCCCCCGCGACGAGCGCGGCGACCGATGCGGCGATCCGCCACGACGCGAACCAGGGCGGCACCGGCCGGCGCGCCGCGCTGCGCAGCGCTGTCATCTCAGGCAAGGCGGCGAGCCCGCCGAGCGCGTCATGCGTCGCTTCGGTCGCCGCCCAGGCTTCGGCATTCGCCGCGCTGCCGTTGCGCCACGCCTCGAACGCTGCCTGCTCCGCCGTGGTCGGCGCAGCGGCGTGCCGGCGCGCATACCAGCGCGCCGCCTCGTCGCTCGCGTTCGTCATCGTCATTTCTGCCGACATGCGGTCAGTTGCCTCATCGCGCGCATGATATTCTTTTCAACCGCGCTGACCGAGATGTTCATATGCCGCGCGATGTCCGCGTAGCTCATATGTTCAAATCGATGAAGAACAAATGCTTGGCGGGCGCGATCGGGCAGATCGCGCAGCGCCGCGAGCATCAGCTGCAATTCCTGCCGGTTCTCCAGGATGCGGTCCGGCGGGCAGGTTTCGACCGGGTGGTTATGATCCTCGAGCGGATCGTGCAGCCCCGCCTGCCCGGCGCGGCTGCGTCGCCCGTGATCGGCGAGCACGCTGCGCGCGACCTGGAACAGATAGCCCTGGACATTCTCCACCCCGTCGCGCCCCGCGCGCTGGTGCATCTTGAGCGCGACATCCTGCACCACATCGTCGAGATCGTTGGGATGCACCCGTTTCGAGACGAAGGCGCGGATCGCACCGAGATAGGACAGGAACGGCGCGGCCGCGCCCGCCGCCGGTTGCGGCGGGGCGAGCAGGCCGTGAGAGCCGCCTGATATCCCATCGGGGAGATTGGTCACGGATGTGAAATAAATCGGTCGCGCGCGCGCCTGTCAACGGTGCAACCCAAGTAAGCTTTGGATAACATGGCCATCGGCCACCGCTGGAAAGGCGCATTTCGATTCTTCACCCGTCCCCGCGCCTTTTCCCCGTTTCGGCGGCGTTCCTGTCCGCCGCGTTGCCGGCGCAGGCGGCCGCCGCGCCGGCGGCGCAAGGACGGACCGTCACATTGCGCCCCGGCCCGCTCGCGACGGCGCTGACGGATCTCGCGCGGCAAGCCGGCTGGCAATTGCTGTTCGATCCGGCGCTGGTGCGCGGGCGCTCGATCAAGCGCACGACGCACGCCGCCGATGCGAAGAAACTGCTCGGATGGCTGTTGCGCGATAACGCGCTGGAGGCGCGCTGGCTGCCCGGCGGCACCTTGCTGATCGTCCCGCGCGCGCCGAGCCGTGCGCCGCCGCCCGCCGCCGAGGCCGACAACCAGCCGGTGATCGTCACCGCGCTGAAGCGCGAAACCGTGATGGCCGAAACCCCGCTGAGCATGAGCGTCGAGCGGGGCAACGTGCTCGCCGACCGCGGGGTGCACGACATTCGCACGCTGGCGCGCCGGCATCCCGAACTGAGCGTGGTGGATACCGGGACGGGTCAGCAGCGGCTGCTGATCCGCGGCCTCGCCAGCGCGGGCGAGCCGACCGTCGGCATCTATTATGACGAAAGCGCGATCAGCGGCCCCGGCGGGACGACCTTCGATCCCAGCGCCTTCGCCCCCGATCTCGATCTGGTCGATATCGATCGCGTTGAGCTGCTGCGCGGGCCGCAGGGCACGTTATACGGCGCGAGCGCGATGGGCGGCGTGGTGCGCGTCATCTTCAACCAGCCCGATCCGGCCGCGTGGCACGGCGAGGCGCGTGCCGGTGTCGAACAGACCAGCGGGGCGGGGCCGGGCGGCAGTGCCTCGCTGACGCTCAACGCGCCGATCGTCGCCGATCAGCTCGCGGCGCGGATGTCGCTCTATGCACGGCGCGCCGGCGGGGTGATCCGCAACGACCATCTCGATCTCGACCACGGCGGGCGGACCGACAAGAGCGGCGGGCGCTTCACCCTCGCCTGGGCCCCGCAGGACGGCACCAGCATCCAGGGCAGCGCGATCGTCCAGCGCACGCGGATCAGCGACGCGGCCTTCTGGTATCGCGCGCAGGGGCGCAACATCAACGACCAGAGCGCGCGCACCCCGCAGCGCAACGACCTGACGCTCTACAATCTTACCGCGCGACACGATCTGGGCGGGGTCACCGCGCTGGCCACCGTCTCGCATTATACGTGGAACATCGTTCGCGAGATCGATTACACGGGGGTCCTCTCCGGCCAGCGCGACGATCCCGCGATCTGCCGCAGCTTCTTCGCGCTCGCGGCGACCGAAAATTGCTCCGCCGCGCAGGTCGCTGCGTTCGGGTCGTTCGTCGACAGCCGCTTGCCCGGCATCCTCTATCAGCCGATGCGGGTCGCCGACTGGAGTGCGGAGCTGCGCTTCTCCTCGACCGGATCGGGCGCCGCCAAATGGACCGTCGGCGCCTATCTCGAGCGGCGGCGCGAGCATATCGCGAGCTACGCGCTCAAGGTCGATGCGGCGACCGGCATCATGCCGCGCCCGCTCGACGTCACCGGGCTGCGCTATCTCGACAGCGTGTTGTCGCAACAGGCGCTGTTCGGCGAATGGACGCAGGGGCTGACCCGCGCGCTGGCGCTGACGCTCGGCGGACGGCTGTTCCGCTACGTCCGCGCCTCGGGGGGCAATGTCGATATCCCCAATCCGATCACCGGCACCGGCGCGCTGCAGGGCGGGCGCTATGCCAGCCGGGAGATCGGGAGCAATCTCAAGGCGTTGCTGTCGTGGCATCCGGCGGAGGCATTGCTGGTCTATGCCGAGGCGTCGCAGGGCTACCGGCCGGGTGGGGTCAATATCATTCCGCTGCTCGCCCCCGGGCTGCGCGTCTATCGCGCGGATCGGCTGTGGAGCTACGAGCTGGGGGTCAAGGCCAGCGCGTTCGATCGCAGGGTCAGCATCAATGCCGATGTCTATCGCATCGACTGGTCGGACATGATCTATCCGGTGTCGAGCGCAAATGGCGCCTTCGCCTATAACAGCAATGCGGGCAGCGCGGCGATCCACGGCGCCGAGCTGGAGCTGACCGTCGTCGCCGATCCGCGCACGACGATCGAGGGCCGCGCCAGCCTGACCGACGCGCGGCTGTCGCGGAACCAGCCGATCGACACGAGCGGGATCATCGCGCGCAAGGGCGATCGCCTGCCCAACGTGCCGCTGCTCGCCTTCGCGCTGGGGATGCAGCGCCGCGAACCGCTGTCCACCACCACCAACGCAGTCGCCCGCATCGACTTCGGCTACACCTCGGCGATGAACACCGCCTTCAACCGCACCGATCCCTATTTCGAGCGGACCGCGCGGCGCACCCAGCTCGACCTTCAATTGCTCGTCGAACAGGCGCGCTGGAATGCCGGGTTGTCGATCAGGAATCTGCTCGACGATAAAGTACCGGCGCGGATCGCCTCGGGACCGGCCGGCATCGGGCAGGTGTGGAACGCATTGCCCCGTACCGCCAGCCTCGATGTCGCCTATCGTTTCTAGGGCGCGCATCCTTTCAGCGTGCGTGCCGCCGCGTCGAATGCATTCCAGCTCGCCTTGGCGAGGCTCCCGCCGACGCTGCAGCGGCGCGCGCCGAGCCGGGCGAATTCTGCGATGCGCCCGTCATAATCGTGCACCAGCACATTGACCGGCTTGGGCGCGACCGCGGCGATCAGCTCGGCGACCGCGCCGCGATCCTCGATGACCGGCACGAACAGGCAATCCGCCCCCGCTTCGGCATAGGCCACCGCGCGCGCGATGCTGTCGGCGGCGCTCATCCCCGGCACGCGGAAATTCTCGCTGCGCCCGACGAGCATCACATCCTGGCCGGTCGCGTCGATCGCCTCGCGCGCCGCGGCGATCCGCTCGACCGCAAGCCCGGTGTCGTAGAGCGCGCTGCCCGACCAATCCTCGATCGACAGCCCGGCCACCCCGGTATCGACCGCCAGCCTGACGTTCGCTGCGACATCCTCAGGGGCATCGGCGAAGCCGTTTTCGAAATCGGCGTTGACCGGCAGATCGGTCGCGCCGACCAGCAGGCGCAGGTGCGCGAGCACCTCGTCGCGGGTCAATTGCCCGTCTTCCTTGCCCGCGGCCCAGGCCGCGCCCGAGCTGGTCGAGGCGATCGCCTGAAAGCCGAGCGCGGCGAGCCGCACCGCGCTGCCCGCGTCCCATGCATTGGGCAGGATGAAGAATCCGCTTTCGTGTAGCTTGCGAAAGCGAAGGCGGGCGTCGGCGATGCTCGTCATGCGATGTGTCTCCGGTCGTGAAATTGCGTGCGCGAAATCCAGCCTAGCAGCAGCCCGGCAGCGATCACACCGGTCGCGCCCGCAACAACGAAGGCGGGAAGATAGGTCCCGGTCGCCTCGCGGATCACCCCTGCACCGAACGCCGCGAGCGCCGCACCGAGCTGGTGCCCGGTCTGGATCCAGCCGAACACGATCGGCGCTTCCTGCTCGCCGAACGCATCATTGGCGAGCTTGACCGTCGGCGGGACGGTCGCGATCCAATCGAGCCCGTAGAAGATCGCGAAGATCGTCAGGCTCATCGTGTCGAAGTTGAGGAACGGCAGGGCAACGAGCGACAGCCCGCGCAGCCCGTAATAGACCGCGAGCAGCTTGCGCGGATCATAGCGGTCGGTCAGCCAGCCCGAGGCGGTGGTGCCGACGAGATCGAACAATCCCATCATCGACAGCAAGCCCGCCGCGGCGACCGGCGCGATGCCGTGATCGCCGCAAAAGGCGATCATATGCGTGCCGACCAGCCCGTTGGTGGTGAGCCCGCAAACGAAGAAGGTACCGAACAATAGCCAGAACACCGGCTTGCGCCCCGCGCGCAGCAGCACCGAGATCGCCAGCCCGGCGGTGCCCGCCTGTTTGAGCGGCGCGGGCGGCGCGCTCCCCGGCTCTTCGCCGAAGCGGCCGGTGCCGATGTCGCCGGGCCGTTCGGGCACCACCAGCGCGACGATCGGCACCAGCACGAGGCAGGCAAGGCTCACCGCCATCACCACCGGGCGCCATGCGCCGCCGGTCGAGAGCCAGGCGAGGAGCGGCAGAAACACCAAGGCCCCGGTCGCGGTGCTCGCGCTGAGCAGCCCCATCACCAGCCCCTGCCGCGTCGCGAACCAGCGGTTGACGATCGCCGCGCCGAGCACCGAAGCGACCGCCCCGCTGCCGATCCCGGAGATCACGCCCCAGCTCAGCACATAATGCCACGGCTCGCGCATCCACAGGCTGGCGAAGGTCGCGCCGGCCATCAGCATCAGCCCGCCGAGCATCGTCCGCCTGATCCCGAACGTCATCATCAGCGCCGCCGCGAACGGCCCGACCAGCCCATACAGGAAGATGCCGACCGCCGCGGCGAAGGAGATCGTCGCGCGGTCCCAGCCGAAATGCAGTTCGAGCGGCTGCATCAACACCCCGGGGGTCGCGCGGAGCCCCGCCGATACGAGCAGCGCGACGAACGTCGCCGCGACGACCAGGAAGATATGAACCCGTCTCGGCACCAGCCCGGTGCGGTGGAGCATCCGGCTCATGCGCCGCATTCCCGCGTCGCGGCGACGATCCGCGCCAGCGCCGCTTCCAGCTCCTGCCAGTCGTCGGCGCCGATCTGTTCGAGCATCGCGGTCTGCACTTTCGCCCAGCCTGCGGTGGCGTCGGCGATCGCCTGATGCCCGGCCGGGCTGAGCGTCGCGATCTTGGCGCGCCCCGCCCCCTCGGCGATCGTCACCCAGCCGTGCCGTTCGATCGGGCCGAGGGCGCGGTAGAGCGTGGTGCGTTCCATCACCAGCAATTCGGCGAGCCGGCTGAGCGGGAGCGGGCCGTGCCGCGCGAGGTGCCGCAGGATCGAGAATTGCGCGACCGACATCCCCGCCTCTTCCATCACCTCGTCATAGGCGCGGGTCACGGCTCGCGAGGCTTTGCGCAGCGCGGTACAGATACAGGGCAGCGCGGTCAGCGAGTCGGTGTCATGATGCATATGCATCATCTAGTGGGACGGGCATCTCGCTGTCAACGATCGGAACGGTGGCGTGCGCCCAGTCGTGCGGCTAGGCGGACGTAAATAATGACGGAGTTTCAGTTGCGTATCATCCCGGCGATCCTGACGTTGCTGCTCGCCGCTCCGGCGGTTGCGGCGGAGCCCGAGCTGTCGCCGGAGGCGTTGCAGCGGACGATCGAATGCCGTGGTGATCTCGCGACGCTCGGCGCTTTCGGCGAGGCATTGTTCAGCGACAAGCAGCGGCCGGCTTGGCTCAAGCCGGTGTCGGACAACGGGCATCCGGGGATGCTCGGGCTGTGGACCTATCGCCTCGACCGGCCGATCGAGGTTTTCGGGCGCAGCGTCGATACGTTGTCGTTCCTCAAACAATGGGTGGTGGTGGAGCTGCCGCGCGAGGCGGCCGACGCGATCGTCCGCGATCAGAAGCTGGAACGCGCCCCGATCCGCATCACCGAGCAATATTATCGCTTCATCACCGATGAAGAGGGGCCGATGCTCGGTGCCTTCGCCCCGACCGACAATTCGCTCGAATTGCTGTTCGGCGGCGAGGCCAAGCCCGACGCGACCAACACAACGCTGTTCGTCGGCTGCAATTATACGCCGGTCTCGAAGGCCGAATTCCTCGCGGTGGCGGCGCAGGCGGACGCGATCGTCGGCCGTAGCGCGAAGGCGTTGGACGAAACGCTGAAGAAGCCGCAGTAAAGCTCAGGCGGCGGCGCGCACCCGGCGCCGTCCGATGATGCGCAACGTGGCGAAATGCACCGCGAACAGCACGACTTTCGACGCGGTGGGAAAGATCGCGAGGAACGTCAGCCACCATTGCGGGAAGGCGATCGCGATCACGAGGTTGGCGATCCCGGTGACGAACATCAGCCCGGCCCAGACATAGCCAAATGCGGTCATCAGATCGCCGATCACCGCGAATTCCTCGGGGATGACATAGCGGTTCAGCCAGCCGGGGCGGAGCATCGCGCATCCCACCACCCAATAGATGATCGAGGGCTTGGCCATCACGAAGCGCGGGTCGTGCGTCAGCAAAGTCGCGCCTGCGGACACGACCACCAGCGCGAGGCTGAGCCATTGCATCGCCGGCACCGGCTTGCCCCGCACGATATCGCTGACGACCATTCCCACCGCGATCGTCGCCCCGCATATCGTCGCGACCAACACGCTGGCATGAAGCGCCATCAGCACCGCAAAGATGATCACCCCGAGCGAATCGAGCAGCAGCGGACCGGCGGCGAATTTCAATTGGCGGAGCATCTCGGGACCCTTGATATTATCACTGTTAACATCGATCTGGCACGCCTCGCGAAGCGCGTCAATCAAAAAGTTTACACCGTAAACTTAGGCTCCCGGTTTTCGTACATTGGATGAGGTGCGCCGCGGCCGCAATGCGCTATAGCGCGCGCTCATGAGTCTCCTCGCCGCCCAGCAACGCGATCTCAGCGCCCTCGCCGACCGCACGCGGTTGCGGCATTTGCAGCCCCGCACCGGGCGCGATTTCTCGTCCAACGACTATCTCGGGCTGGCCGATGCGCCGCGGCTGCGCGCCGGGGTGGCGGCGGCGCTGGCACGGGGCGTGCCAGTCGGTTCGGGCGGCTCGCGGCTGCTGCGCGGCAATGATGCCGAGCACGAGGCGCTCGAGGCGGAGGCGGCGGCGTTCTTCGGCAGCGAATCGGCCTTGTTCTTCTCAAGCGGCTACACCGCCAACGCCGCATTGCTCTCGACGCTGCCGCAGCGCGGCGACCTGATCGTCCACGATGATCTGGTCCATGCCAGCGCGCATGAGGGGATGCGGCTCGCCCGCGCCGAGCGTGTCGCGGCGGCGCATAACGATGCGGGCGCGTTCGACGAGGCGATCCGCCGCTGGCGCGCCGCGGGTGGCATCGGGCGGCCGTGGATCGCGGTCGAAAGCCTGTACAGCATGGACGGCGACCTTGCTCCGCTCGACGATCTCGCCGCGATCGCCGCGCAGCACGAGGCGATTTTGCTGATCGACGAGGCACATGCCACGGGGGTGTTCGGCGATCGCGGCCGCGGGCTCGCCGCACCGCTCGAAGGGCGTGAAGACGTCGTCACCCTGCGCACCTGCGGCAAGGCACTGGGGTGCGAGGGCGCGCTGATCTGCGGCCCGCGCGTGGTGCGCGATTTCCTGATCAATCGCGGGCGCGGCTTCATCTTCTCGACCGCCCCTTCGCCGCTGATCGCCGCCGCGGTGCGCGAGAGCCTGAACATCCTCGCCGACGAGCCCGAACGCCGCACGCGGCTCGCCGCGCTGATCGCCTTTGCCGAGCGCACCTTGGCCGATTGCGGCGTGGCGCCGACCGGATCGCAGATCCTGCCGTTGGTGATTGGCGAGGACGCCCCGGCGATGGCGCTGGCGGCGGGGGTGCAGGCGGCGGGCTTCGACGTGCGCGGTATCCGTCCCCCCACCGTCCCGGCCGGCACCGCGCGGCTGCGCATCTCGATCACCCTCAACGTCGCCGAGGCCGACATCGTCGCACTCGCCGATACGATCAGGACATGCCGCTCATGACCCATCCTCGGATCGTCGTCACCGGCACCGACACCGATGTCGGCAAGACGATCTTCTCCGCCGCTTTGGCGGGGGCGCTCGGGGCTTATTATTGGAAACCGGTGCAGGCCGGGGTCGATCCCGAAGGCGATATCGAGCGCGCCGCGGCACTCGCCGGCCTGCCGCCCGACCGCGCTCTGCCCGAGGCCTATCGCCTGACCACGCCATGCTCGCCGCACCGCGCGGCGGAGATCGACGGGGTGACGATCGAACTGGCGCGGCTCGCTGTTCCCGAAGTGGCGGGGCCGCTGGTGATCGAGGGCGCCGGCGGGGTGATGGTGCCGGTGTCGCGCACCTTGCTGTTCGCCGATCTGTTCGCGCATTGGCGCGCGCCGGTGGTGATCGTCGCGCGGACCGCGCTCGGCACGATCAACCACAGCTTGCTGTCGATCGAGGCGCTGCGCCGGCGCGACGTGCCGATCCTCGGCATCGCCTTCATCGGCGACCCGCAGCCCGACAGCGAGGAGACGATCGCCAGCATCGGCCAGGTCAAGCGACTCGGCCGGCTGCCGCTGCTCGATCCGCTCGACCGTGACACGCTGGCGGCGGCCTTCGCCGCGCATTTCGATCCGAGGGATTTCCGATGACGCGCTCGCCGATCTGGCACCCCTTCACCCAGCACGGCCTGAACGAGCCGATTCCCCTCGTCACCCATGCCGAGGGGGCCGCGCTCTACACCGCCGACGGGCGGCGCATCGTCGACGGCATCTCCTCCTGGTGGGTGACGACGCACGGCCATTGCCATCCGCGCATCATGGCCGCGATCGCCGAGCAGACGACGAAGCTCGACCAGATCATCTTCGCCGGCTGGACCCACGAGCCCGCGGAGACGCTCGCGCGCGGGCTCACCGCGATCATGCCGCCCTCGCTCGGCTATGTATTCTTCTCCGACTCGGGTTCGACCAGCGTCGAGGTCGCGCTCAAGATGGCGCTCGGCTATTGGGCCAATCGCGGCACGGCGCGGCACCGCATCCTGGTGATGGAGCATAGCTATCACGGCGATACGATCGGCGCGATGTCGGTCGGCGAGCGCGGGGTGTTCAACGCGCCTTATACGCCATTGCTGTTCGACGTCGGCACGCTCCCCTTTCCCACCGCCGGCAACGAACAGGCGACGCTCGACGCGCTCGAGGCGGCGTGCCGCGAGGCACCCGCCGCGCTGATCGTCGAGCCTTTGGTGCTCGGCGCGGGCGGGATGCTGATCTACCCGCCGTGGGTGCTGGCGGAGATGCGCGCGATCTGCGCGCGACACGACGTGCTGTTCATCGCCGACGAGGTGATGACCGGCTGGGGCCGCACCGGTACGTTGCTGGCATGCGAACAGGCCGGGGTGGTGCCCGATATCCTGTGCCTCTCAAAGGGGCTGACCGGCGGGGCGATCCCGCTCGCGGTGACGCTGGCGAGCGCGGCGATCTACGAGGCGCATCTCTCACCCGATCGCGCGCGGATGTTCTTCCATTCGTCGAGCTACACCGCCAATCCGATCGCCTGCGCGGCGGCCAATGCCAATCTCGCGGTCTGGCGCGACGAGCCGGTGACGGCGCGGATCGCCGATCTCGCGGCGCGGCAGGCGCAACGGCTGGCGCGGCTCACCCCGCTGCCCGGGGTGGCCAACCCGCGGTCGATCGGGACGATCGCGGCGGTCGATCTCGTCGATCCGGCGGGCGGCGGCTATCTCTCCAACCTCGCCCCGCGGCTCCTCGCGCATTTCCGCGAGCGCGACCTGCTGCTCCGCCCGCTCGGCAATACCGTCTATGTCATGCCGCCTTATTGCATCGGCGACGACGATCTCGATCGCGCTTATGATGCGATTGCCGAGGCGATCTCTGCGCTTTGATCACGCATCCGGGGTGCGCCGGCTATGTTCGAGTTGGAGCGCCACGATCCGCGCGAGCAATGTCGCGGGAAACAATTGCCCGATCACCGCCTCCAGATTGGCGAGGCTGCGCGCCAGCGGCAGCACCGGCACGATATCGCCATAACCGGTGGTGGTGAGCGTCGCGAGGCTGAAATAGGTCAGCACCGCGGTCCGCTCCCCCTGCCCCAGCGCGAGCGGGGTCGCAGTGGTCGAGACCAATGCGCCCGGCGAGTGGGTGAGGATCGCATTGAAGGCGATCGCGAACAGCGCGGCGATGTTGAGATAGATCAGCACGGCGCCCTGGATGCGATGGACGGTCACCCGCCCGGGCCCGAAGACGTGCCGCGCGACCAGCGCCGTCACCGCCGCGTTGAAGCAGAAGGCGGCGACCTCGATCACCCCGTGCTGGAAGCCGGGGCTGGCATCGATCCCGATATCGAGCAGCAATCGCCGCGCGACGAGCGGCCCGAACAGCGGCGCCGCCAGCGAAAGCAGGAGCAACAACTGGAGCAGCCGATGTCGCGTCAGCACGGTGACGCAGACCAGAGCGAATCCCAGCCGGCACCCGTCGAGCAACAGATGCGCGCCGGCATATTGCGTGTTGAGCGGTACCGCGACGAACAGCGTCAGCACCTGCAACCCGAGCAGGGCGCTGAGCCCCCAGTCGATCCGATAATGCCGGATGCGATAGGTTCGCATGCGCTATCTTCCCGCCTCAGCGCGTGAAGCGCACCGCCGCCCGCGCGCGCTCGTCCACGGTCAGCGAGAAAACGTCCGGGCGGGCATAATGGCCCACGACATCGAAATCGTAGCGCCCGCGCACGATCGCGCCGGTGTCGATCGTCGCGGCGACCAGCCCGGTCTCGTTGTAGAGCGGGCCGGCGAGCATTTCGCCCAGCGGATCGGCGATCAGGCTGCCGCCGCGGATCAGCGGGCGATCGGCGTCCCAGCCGGGCAGATCGAGGCCGAGCGTCGCGGGCGACGGCTGCACCTGGCACGCGCTGACCACGAAGCAGCGCCCCTCATGCGCGATATGCCGCATCGAACATTGCCAGATCTCGCGCTCGTCGACCGTCGGCGCGGCCCATATGTCGATGCCCTTGGCGTACATCGCCAGCCGCAATTGCGGCATATGGTTTTCCCAGCAGATCGCGGTGCCGACCCGCCCCGCGCCGGTCTCCACCACCGGCAGCGTCGAGCCGTCGCCCTGCCCCCAGATCAGCCGCTCGGTCCCGGTCGGCATCAATTTGCGGTGTTTGGCGACCAGCCCCTCGGCCGGGGTGAAGAACAAGGCGGTGCAGTAAAGCGTCCCGCCGTCGCGCTCGATCACCCCGACGACAAGGCTCGCGCCGGTGCGCTGCGACAGCGCCGTCAGTTCGGCGGTCTCCGGCCCCGGCAGGTCGATCGCCTTGGCGTGATAGCGCGCGAACGCCTCGCGCCCCTCGGGCAGGCGATAGCCGAGCCGCGTGCCGAACCATTCGCCCTTGGGATAGCCCCCGAGCACGGCTTCGGGCAGCACGACGAGATCGGCGCCCGCATCGGCGATCGCCCCCTCGAACGACAGGATCTGCGCCAGCGTCGCCTCGGTGCCGTCGGGCGACGCACCGATCTGCAGCGCGGCGATCGTTTTCTGGCTCATTCACCCTTCCCTTCGGCCTCGGCATATTCCACCGCCAGCGTGCCACTGTGATGCGTCTCGCGCATCCGCAGATAGACGATCAGCGACAGGCCGATCATCGCGGTGACATACCAATAGAAGCCCTTCTCGAACCCGGCACGCTTGAACCACAAGGCGACATATTCCGCGGTCCCGCCGAACAATGTGTTGGCCAATGCATAAGGCAGCGCGACGCCGAGCGTGCGGATATCGGCCGGGAACAGCTCCGCCTTCACGACCGCGTTGATCGAGGTATAGCCGGTCACCGCCACCAGCGCGGCGAGCACCAGCAGGAAGGCGTTGAACGAATTCGATACCGTCTCCAGCGCGGTGAACAATGGCACCGTGCCCAATACCCCGGCGATGCCGAAGGCGATCATCAGCGGCTTGCGCCCGATCCGATCGGACAATGCCCCCGCGAGCGGCTGGAGCAGCATGTAGATGAACAGCGCCGCAGTCATCACCCGCGAGGCGGTCTGCACCGAAAAGCCCGAGGTGTTGACGAGGAATTTCTGGAGGTAGACGCTATAGGTGTAGAAAGCGAGCGTCCCCCCCGCGGTGAGCGCCATCACCAGCAGCACCTCGCGCGGATGATCGCGC
The DNA here is from genome assembly GCF_026130605.1 of Sphingomonas lycopersici. GTDB lineage: Bacteria > Pseudomonadota > Alphaproteobacteria > Sphingomonadales > Sphingomonadaceae > Sphingomonas > Sphingomonas lycopersici. The sequence goes on from NZ_JANFAU010000003.1 coordinate 99,115, forward strand.
ATCAATTTGAGGCTGCTGATCCGCTCGGCGCGGCTTTCCTCGACCCGGCGGAACGAGTCGGTCTCGTCCATCCCGCGCCGCAGGTAGAAGACCGCGAAGGCCAGCATTCCGCCGATCGCGAACGGAATGCGCCAGCCCCACAGATGGAGTTCCGCCTCGCTCAACACGCCCTGGAGGATGAGGAGCACGCATAGCGCGACCAATTGCCCCGCGATCAGCGTGACATATTGGAAGCTGGAGAAGAATCCGCGATGCTTCTTCCCCGCCACCTCGCTGAGATAGACCGCGCTGGCGCCATATTCGCCGCCGACCGACAGCCCCTGCATCAGCCGCGCGGCGAGCAGCACGATCGGCGCCATCACGCCGATCGTCGCGAACGACGGGGTCAGCGCGATCAGCAGCGACCCGGCGCACATCAGGGTCACCGACAGCGTCAGCGCGGCGCGGCGCCCGTGGCGGTCGGCGTAGAGCCCCATCAGCCACGCGCCGATCGGCCGCATCAGGAAGCCGACCGCGAAGATCGCCGCGGCGTTGAGCAATTGCGAGGTGCGGTCGCTCGCCGGGAAAAAGGCCGGCGCGAAATAGAGCGTGAACGCCGAATAGACGTACCAGTCGTACCATTCGACCAGATTGCCCGCCGATCCGCCCAAGATCGACCACAGACGCCCCTGTTGCTGGCGGGGTGCCGTTCGGGCGCCGGCGGTTTGATGCATCAGGGCGGTCTTTCTGGCTGGACGTGGCGATATCGCCCGCCAGCAACACCGTTTCGGCGCCGGGATCAACGGTTATGCGGCCTAATAGCGAAAAGCCCCGCGCGGCGCGTGCCGCACGGGGCCTTCCGTCGCGCCGAAGCGTAACGATCAGAACTTCTTGCGCAGCGTGATGAACGCCTGCCGCGGCGCGCCAACCAGCATCGATTGCAGCGTGCCGCCCGGATCGGAGAAAGCGAAGCCGTTCTGCCCCAATGTGCCGACATATTTCTTGTCGAACACGTTGGTCACATTGCCCTGAATCTCCAGCCCGTCGAGTGCGCTGCCGGTATCGTGGAAGCGATAGCCGAGCGCGAAATCGACCAGCACCCGGCCTGGCACGCTCGCGTCATTGGTATAGGTATAATAGCGCCGGCTCTGATAATTGGCCGCGATGCGCGCGATGATCGCGCCGTCGTCATAGGCGATCTCGCCGTTGGCGAGATGCTTCGGAATGCTGACGACCTGCTTGCCCTTGGTCGCCCACACCTGCCCGCTCAGCACATCATCGTCATATTGTGCGTCGGTATAAGCGTAGGAGCCGTAGAGCGAGAGCGCGTGGGTCAGGTGATAGGTGCCCGCCAGCTCGGCGCCGTTGGTCGTCACCGAACCGACGTTCGACAGGACCGAGGCGCATCCGACCACGATCGCGCACGGCTGGACGGACAGCAGCCGGTTGCTGAACTTGACGTGATAGCCGGCGAGCGATCCGTCGAAGTTCGGCAGATGGAAACGCAGGCCGCCTTCGAGCGTCCATGAGGTTTCCGGCTTGATCTTGCCCTGGATCGCCTGGAAGCCCGCTTGGTTGGTCACGAACGGTTCGGTCGTATAGGCACGCATATTCTCGGCATAGCCGGCGAACGCCTCGACGGCGTTGGAGAAGCTGTAGTTCAACCCGACCTGCGGCAGAAACATCTTCTTCGATTCGAGCGTGCCGCTCGTATCGCGCGACGCCGCCGACGCCTGGCTGACCGGATCGTACTTATTGACGATCTTGACATCCAGCCCCTTGAAGCCCGCGGTAATCTTGAAATCGGGCGTCACCTGCCAGGTATCCTGAACATAATATTGGCCGGTGGTGATCGTCATATCGTATTGATATTGGATATAGAACGGGTTCTCCGGCCATTGCCGATTGTCGATGCTCGACACATTGCTGTTCGCCAACGGGAAGAATTCGCGCGTCAGCGTGTAGCCGTTGCGCTCGAACCATCCGCCGACCTCGATCTGGTGGTCGCCGAAGTGGAACGTCAGCCCGCCGGTCGCGCCCCCGCGGTTGATCGCATAAGCGGTCGAGCGGATCGACAGCGCGGCGCCGCCCGGCGTGGGGGTATAAGGCGTCCACCACGTGCCGATGCCGCGGTTGCGGTGGAAATAGGGGGTCAGCTTGATCGAAACCGTATCGCTGAACTTATAGTCCAGATTGGCGCCGACCAGCAGATCCTTGCGCAGGCCGTAGCCGTTATAATAGGTATCGTCGGCGCAGATCGTCTGGGAGTAACCGGGATATTTCGCGCAATATCCCGTATAGTTCACCAGATCGGACTGGAGGTTCTTCGCGATCGCCAGCGCGGTCGGGTAATCGTTGCGGATATAATCCCAGTCCCAGCCGTATTTCTTGATCAGGGCGAGCGACGTATCCATATAGTCGTCGTCCTTGAAGTCCGAATAATTGACGAAGGCGCTGATGCTGCCGCGTGTATCGAGCGGCACGACCAACTTGCTGTTGACCGACCACGCCTGCTGTTTGCCCTGCCCCTTCCATTTCGGCGAATCGAGCCACGAGCCGCTGACATAGCCCTTCACCCCGCCGCCGAGATCACCGGTCTCGATCCGGCCGAACAGGCGATAGGCGTTCTCGCTGCCATAGCTCGCCTCGACATCGCCGCCCATCACATCCTCGGGCGCCTTACTGAAGAATTGCAGCGTGCCGCCGAGGTTGGAACTCGACGCGGTATCGAGCGAGCCGGTGCCCTGCGCCAGCGTCGAGCGCGCGATATTCTCCGAAGCGATCGCGCGGCTGATGTGCAGGCCGTTGAAATTGCCATAGCTCATGTCACCGAGCGGCACATTGTCGAGCGTGAAGCCCAATTGGTTCTGCGTGAAGCCGCGCACCGCGATGCGCGTCGACCATTCGTTGGTGCCCAGCGCATTGGCCGACTGGAACGAGACGCTCGGCAGCTTTTCGAGCACTTTGAGCGCGCTGGTGCCCGGCGCGGCGGCAGAAATGTCGGCGGCGGTCAGCGTCTGGACCTGGCGAGTCTCGCCCTTGCCGTAGACGACGATATCCTCCTGCATCGCGCCGTCGGGCGTGCGCGGTTGCGTCTGCGCCGTGGCGGGCAGTGCAGGCAGCCCGAGCGCGCCAACCAGTGCGACCCCGGCAAGAAGCTGATGTCGAAGCATATTCCCCCCTATCGATAAGCCTGTCGATCAACGCAGCGCGCCGATCCCCCTTCCCGAAAAACGGCCGCTGGAGGGCCGGTCTTCGGGCTGTCTTTGTTACGGTTCGTCTTGTTCTGAAATGGGCTTGACCGAAGGCTATTCAGCAGGGCCTCTTATGGTCAAGTCGCGTTTTCCTAATAGTTCATGTCGACTGCGCCGCAAACTCGCCGATCTTTTCGCGCCGGCACAGCCACAGATAGGCGATTGCCGAGACCGGCAGGCCGACCAGCATCGAGACGTCGATCCCCCCGATCGCCTTCGCGGCCGCGCCGGTGAACAGATGCGTGCTGAAGAACGGCACCATCACCACGAAGCCGATGAGATAGGCGATCAGCCCCGCTGCATTCCACCGGCCGTAGATGCCGTCGGGATCGAAGATGTCGGGGATCGAATAATGTTGTTTTCGAACAATGTAGAAGTCGACCAGATTGATCGCGGTCCACGGCGTGAACAGATAGATCAGGATCGACAGCAGCAATTCGTACTGGTGCATGAAGCTGCCCGAGGCCGAGAAGGACAAGGCCGAAGAGGCAAGCATCACGATCAGCAGCGAAATCACCCGGTTCTTCACCGTCGCCGCGACCTTGCGGAATGCGTCGGCGATGCTGAGCAGGGTGAGCGAGGCGCCGTAGAAATTGAGCGATGTGGCGGTGATCAGGCTGGCGAAGGCGACCACCAGCAGCACCGTGCCGAAGCCGGGGACGATCGCGTCGCCCACCGCGCGCGCCGCGGCGATCACGTTCATCTGCGGAAAGGCCGCGACCGCGAGCGCGCCGACCAGCATCATCCACACCCCGCCGAGCATCGCCCCGGCGAAGGTCCACCAAAAGGCCGCCTTCACCCCAACATTCGGTGGCAAATAGCGCGAATAATCAGAGACGTAGATTGACCAGCTCAGTTGATAGGCCGCCGCCGCGAAAAACTGCATCATGAACGGCACGAGCAGGAAACGCGCCGGATCGAGCTGCCCCGCAGGGAGCGGCACCGCGATCAGCGCGCCGATGCTGAACGCGGCGAGGATCACGATCAGCGTGAAGGCCAGCACGCGCTGCGCGGTGTGGATCAGATCGTTGCCGACGAATGCGACGGCGAGCCCGATCAGCGTGAACACCACCATCGTCGGGCGGGTCGGCAGCCCGGCCAGCTCGTGCATCGTCTGGCCCGCAAGAACCTGATTAAAGGCGTTATATCCGATATAAGTGACCAGTGCGACGCCCCATACCAGCAGCGCGCCGAGATGCCCGAACTGCGGGCGCGACTGGATCATCTGCGGCAGGCCGAGCTGCGGCCCCTGCGCGGCGTGGAAGGCCATGAAGAAAGTGCCGAGCGCGCACCCGCCGACGATCGCGACGATCGACCAGAACAGATTGGCCCCCATCGCGATGCCCAGCGCGCCGGTGGCAAGCGTCGCAAGATGCGCATCCCCGGCGAACCAGATCGGCCAGAGATGCCAAACCTTGCCGTGCCGCTCTTCCAGCGGGACGAAATCGATCGAACGCACTTCGATCAGCGGCTGACTGGACATAGCCCGCTCCCCCATATGGTCAGGCGTCGCTCCAGTGCGCGCCCGTATACGCACGCGATGCTGGGGTGGGTCGAACGAGGTTAGCAAGGGGGTTGTTGCGCGCCCCGTCATCCCGGCTTAGGGCCGGGCTGACGGAGATTGCTTGCGCAGCGACGCCGGGCTCGTGCCGAACGTCCGACGGAATACCCGCGCCAGCGCCGAGGCCGAGTCGAACCCGGTTGCCAGCGCGATATCGAGCACCTTGAGGTCGGTCGTCTCAATCAGCGCGCGGGCGCGCTCGACCCGCAACCGCCGGTAATAATCCTGTGGCGCCATCCCGAGATGCGTGTCGAACAACCGCTCGACCTGCCGCACCGACAGCCCGGCGCGCGCCGCGAGCGCGGGCGAGGCGAGCGGCGCGTCGAGATGCGCCTCCATCACCGCGATCACCCCCAGCACCGCGCGGTTGCGCACCGCGAGCCGGCGGTCGAGCGCCATGCGCTGCGCCTCGCCGGCACGGCGGATGCGATCGTGGATGAACTGTTCCGAGACGGCATGTGCGAAGGCGCGACCGTGGCTGTCGGCGAGCCGTTCGAGCATCATGTCGAGCGCCGCCGTCCCCCCGGCGCAGGTGAACACCCGCTCGCCGATAGCGTAGAGCGCGTCGGTGACGGGGATGTCCGCCCAGCGCTCGCGAAATTCGGGCGCCGCCTCCCAGTGGATCGCCACCGGCCCGCGTCCGGCGACCCCGGCGCGCGCGAGGATTTCCACCCCGGTATCGAGCGCGCCCAGCCGGCCGCCGTCGTGCGCGAAGCGGCGCAGCGTCGCGAGCCCGGCACGGCCGATCGCCTTGTCGGGGCGGAAACCGGCGCAGACGATCAGCGTGCCCGGCGCGGTGACCTCGGCCAGCGCGCGATCGACCGGGAAGCGCATCCCGCTCGACGCGGCGACCGGCGCGCCGTCTTCGGCGTGGAGTCGCCAGGCGAAGATCGTCCGCCCGGCGATGCGGTTGGCGACGCGCAGCGGCTCGACCGCGGAGAAGAAGGCGAGCGCCGAAAAGCCCTCGACCAACAGGAAATCCACCGTCTCGATGCCGTCGGCCATGAACGGCACCAATCACATATTGTCGCAAAATGCACCAATAATGTCGCCTGATGCCCCACGTAATATCGAAACGCGGCGCAGATTTCCTCGCAGATTAGCGAGAGGCCCACATGCAAAGCCCCATGCAAAGCGAAGTGTTCATCACCTGCGCGGTCACCGGATCGGGCGATACCGCCAGCCGGCATCCCGGGCTTCCGATCACCCCGGCGCAGATCGCCGACGCCTCGATCGAGGCGGCCAAGGCGGGCGCGGCGATCGCGCATATCCACGTCCGCGATCCCGAAACCGGCGCCGCGAGCCGCGATCCCGCGCTGTATCGCGAAGTGGTCGAGCGGATCCGCGCGTCGGACACCGACGTCATCATCAACCTCACCGCCGGGATGGGCGGTGACGTGGTGTTCGGTCCCGGCGAGAACCCGCTGCCGCTCGACCCGAAGGGCACCGATATGGTCGGCCCGCTCGAGCGGCTGGCGCATGTCGAGGAATTGCTGCCCGAAATCTGCACGCTCGATTGCGGCACGATGAATTTCTCGGCCGGCGATTATGTGATGACCAACACCCCCAGCCACCTGCGCGCGATGGCCAAGCGGGTGCAGGAACTCGGCGTCCGCCCCGAGCTCGAAGTGTTCGACTTCGGTCATCTCGTCTTCGTCAAGGATCTCATCAAGGAAGGGCTGCTCGATAACCCACTGATGATCCAGCTGTGCCTCGGCATCCCCTATGGGGCGCCCGACGATCCGATGACGACGATGGCGCTGGTCAACCAATTGCCCGAGGGCGCGATCTTCTCCGGCTTCTCGATCGGCTCGCGGCAATTGCCGTTCGTCGCGATGGCGGTGCTGGCGGGGGGCAACGTCCGCGTTGGGCTGGAGGATAATCTCTATCTCCAGCGCGGGGTGAAGGCGTCGAACGCCGATCTCGTCACCCGCGCGAAGACGATCATCGAGGCGATGAACGTCCGCGTGATGGGCCCGGCCGAGGTGCGCGAGAAGCTCAAGCTCAGGAAGGCCGCCTGACATGATCGCCACGGTGCGCAAGGCCGGGCTGGTCGGCGGTGGGGTGATCGGCGCCGGCTGGGCGGCGCGGCTGCTGCTCAACGGCATCGACGTCGCGATCTTCGATCCCGATCCCGAGATCGGGCGCAAGGTGGAGACGGTGCTCGCCGGCGCGCGGCGCGCGTGGCAGCGGTTGATCCCGGCGGGGCTTCCCGCCGAGGGCAAGTTGCGGCTCGCCTCTTCGGTCGAGGATGCCGTCGCCGATGCCGATTTCGTCCAGGAGAGCCTGCCCGAGCGCGAGGACCTCAAGATCGACGTCCTCGGCCGCATCGATCGCGCGACCCGTCCCGATGTGGTGATCGGCTCGTCGACTTCCGGGCTGCTCCCGACGCGGCTGCAATCGGGGATGGCGCATCCCGAGCGGCTGGTGGTCGGGCATCCGTTCAACCCGGTCTATCTGCTCCCGCTGGTCGAGATCTGCGGCGGCGCGGCGACCTCCGACGCGACCAAGCAATGGGCGGCGGATTTCTACATCTCGCTCGGGATGCATCCGCTCCACGTCCGCAAGGAGATCGACGGCTTCATCGCCGATCGCCTGCTCGAGGCGTTGTGGCGCGAGGCCTTGTGGCTGGTCAACGACGGCATCGCCACCACCGAGGAGATCGACGACGCGATCCGCTACGGCGCGGGGCTGCGCTGGTCGTTCATGGGCACCTTCCTGATCTATCGCGTCGCCGGCGGCGAGGCGGGGATGCGGCATTTCCTCGCGCAATTCGGCCCCGCGCTGAAATTGCCCTGGACCAAGCTGGAGGCGCCCGAGCTGACCGATGCCTTGGTCGATCGCGTCGCCGAGCAATCCGACGATCAGGCCGGCGGCACCTCGATCCGCGAGCTGGAGCGAATCCGCGACGACGCGCTGATCGCGGTGCTCTCGGGGCTGCGCGGCGAGGATTATGGCGCGGGCAAGACGCTCGCCGATTATGCCCGCACGGTGATGGCGAAGCTGCCCGCCCCGGCGACCGAGGTGGACGAGACGAGGCCGCTCGCGCTGCACGAGGCGCCAGTCGCGGCCGACTGGATCGATTATAACGGCCATATGACCGAGCACCGCTATCTGCAGGTGTTCGGCGATACGACTGATGCGTTGCTGCGCTATCTGTCGGTCGACGCCGATTATCTCGCGAACGGCGGGAGCTGGTATACGGTCGAGACGCATATCCGGCATCTCGGCGAGACCAAGGCCGGCGACCGGCTCACCGCGACGACCCAGATCCTCGGCGCGGACGAGAAACGGCTCCACGTCTTCCACAGCCTGTCGCGCGCGAGCGACGGCGCCTGCGTCGCGACCGCCGAACAGATGCTGCTTCACGTCGATGCCAAGACAGGGCGCGGCGGCCCCGCCTCGGGGACGCCCGCCGCAAAGGTCGCGGCGCTGGCCAAGGCGCAGGCCGGGCTTGCCCCGCCCGACGGCGCCGGGCGACGGATTTCGATGCCGGGGAAATAGTTGAAAACGATAAAGAGGAGAGGATGATGAAGATCGGATTGCTCGCGCTGCCGGCCATGTTGATCGGGGCGATCCCGGCGCTGGCCGATCCGCCCTCGGTGCCGGCGATCGGCGCGATCCAGTCCGACTTCGACGATTTCGGCCCCGCGGTGCAGTCGCTGACCCTGCCGTCGGGCCGGGTGGTCCATTATACCGACACCGGCGAGGCCGGCGGCCGCACCGTCCTGTTCATCGGCGGCACAGGCACCAGCGCGCGCGCTGCGGGGATGACCGATTTCCTCAAGACATTGCGCCAGCAGCTCAAGCTGCGCTTCATCACCGTCGAGCGTAACGGCTTCGGCGACACCGTATTCAAGCCCGATTGGGGGTTCGCCGATTATGCCGGTGAGGTGCGCGCGGTGCTCGATCATCTCGCGGTCAAGCGCTTCGCCGGAGTCGCGATCTCGGGCGGCGGGCCGTATATGGCGGCGGTCGCCGGGGCGATGCCCGAGCGGTTGATCTCGGTCCATATGCTCGCCACTGCCGCCACCTCGGCGGGCTCGGCGCGGTGCAAGGTATCGCTCGAACAGGCCACCGCGGGGGTCAGATCCTCGGTACAGAACCCGCAAAGCTGGTGGGCCTTCCCCGCCAACAGCCCGACCTTCCGCATCCCCGGCTTCTCCGATCGCGCTTATGAGGAAGGCGCACGCACCTTCTTCATCCGCGGCCAGATGGGCGATCCCACCCCCGAGGCGGCGGAGATGCTGCGCTATTGCGGCCCCGCCCCCGATGTCTCGAAGGTCACCGCGCCGGTGCATATCTATCAGGGCGGCGCCGATCCCTTGGTGAAGATCGACCAGGCCGAATATTGGCGCAGCCATTATCCCAATGTCGCCTCGTTCCGCGTCTTCCCCGGCGAAGCGCATGACGTGCAATATCGCCACTGGGACCAGGTGCTGATCGAACTCGCCGGTTTCACCGACCAGAGTGTGATCTGTGAGGCCGGCAAGGCCCGCGCGGTCGCCAAGGCAGAGGCGGAGGGATTGGTGGCAAAGGGCGCGACGCTCGGCATCTGCGCCTGGTCGCGGCGCTAGCGCATCGGGCCGATCCTAACTGGACCCCGGCCTTCGCCGGGGTGGTTCCCATCTTGTGTCCCCGCGAAGGGCCTCCGTCAAAGTAGTACTTTGACGGGAACCCAAGGCGGGGACCCAGTCTGGGCTCCCGCCTTCGCGGGAGCACAAGGGCGGCTCAATGTGATCCCGATCGAACGTGCAAAGCTTGGATCGCTGTTTTGCGGACATAAATGCGCATATTTCTACGCAAAGCGGTTGACTTGCGCTGCCTGCCCGGCGGAAACGGGCGCCGACGGCTAAGCGGCGGAGACAACCGATGAACATCTCGCGGAAAGTGATCGGCGCGACGGCGCTGGCCTTGGCCGTATCGGCCCCCGCCCCGCTGATCGCCCGCGGCAAGGCGCAACTCACCCGCCCCGCCGCCGCGCGGGTTACTGCGATCCCGTTCACCGCCGCCTCGGTCACCCGTGCCGGCGGCGGCTACCGCATCGAATGGACCGGGCAGAATGCCGGCACGGTACGCGTCTTCGCCAGCGAGCGCCCCGATCCGGTATCGACCGGCAAGCCGGTGGCGGAGGGGCTGGGTACCGCCGCGGTGACGGTCGATGGGCTCGCCCCCGATCATCGCTGGTTCTTCACGCTCGTTCCCGCGGAAGGCGACCCGCTGGTCGTCGCCGATCGCGGGCTGCACCTCGCGACGGTGCCCAATCTGCGCGATATCGGCGGCTATCGCACCAGCGACGGCCGCTGGGTGAAGATGGGGCTGATCTATCGCTCGGATCAGCTCAACCGGCTGAGCGATGCCGATCTCGCGGCGATGGGCAGACTCGGACTGACCACCATTGCCGATCTGCGCACCGTCGCCGAGCGCACTCGCGAACCCGATCGCGTCGCGGCGGGCGCCGAGCCGCTGGTGCTCGATATCGCCAAGGACAGCCAGGGCTCATTGGGCGGCGACATGCGCGGCGCGATGGCGGCGATCGCCTCCGGGCATGCCGCGGAGATGCTGGTCGACGCCAACCGCGAGTTCGTCTCGCTGCCCAGCGCGCGCGCCGGCTACCGCGACCTGCTCCAGAAGCTCGAAGCACCGGGCACCAATGCCCTGCTCTATCATTGCACCGCCGGGAAGGACCGCACCGGCTGGGCCAGCGCGGTGATCCTCACCCTGCTCGGCGTCCCGCGTGAGACGGTGCTGCACGATTATATGCTCAGCAACACCTATCTGCGCGCCAAGAACGATGCGGCGCTCGCCGCGCTCGCCAAACCGGGGTCGCCGATGAAACCCGCCTATCTCGAAGCGGCGATGACGGTGCGCCCCGATTATATCCAGGCGGCGTTCGACGAGGTCGAGCATCGCTACGGCTCGTTCGACAATTATATCCGCCACGGGCTCGGGCTCACCGAGGCCGACATTAAGGCATTGCGGGCGCGCTACCTGACGAAGTGATCCACCCCGGCACAGGCCGGAGCTGGTCGCGACTGGACCCCGGTCTTTTGCCGAGGTGGTGCGCTCTTCCTTCTGCTCCCGCCTTCCCGGGAGCACAAGGGCGGCTCGACGTGGTCCCAATTAAGCGCAGGGCGCTCAGCCGCGCTGCGGGATCGTCGCCACGAGCGGCTCGTGCCCCCAGCCGGCGAGCAATGCGCGCAGCGCCGCACCCGACAGCCCCACCGTGGCGGTGTTGCGCAACGGGTGAACATTGACCTGCGCGGCCTCGGCGAGATCGGTGTCGATCACCACTCGCACCCGCGCCTCGCGGTCGTTGATCGCGGCGAGCGGGGTAACCGATCCGGGCGCCACCCCCAGCAGCGCCTGCATATCCTCGGCCTTGCCGAAGCTCAGCTTCTTCGCGCCGATCACCCCGGCGAGCGCCTTCAGGTCGACGCTCTTGGCGTGATCGACCGTCACCAGCCAGAAGGCGCCGCCCGAATCCTTGAGGAACAGGTTCTTGGTATGCGCACCGGGCATCGCGGCGTGGATCGCCAAGCTCTCCTCGACGGTGAACACCGCCTGATGTTCGAGCACGTCCCAGCCCAGCCCGCGATCGGCAAAGGCAAGGCGCAGCGCTTCCTCGCTCATTTGAACACCACCGTCCGTTGGCCGTTGAGCATCACGCGATGCTCGCAATGCGCCTTGACCGCGCGGGTCAGCACGCGGCTTTCGGTTTCCTGCCCCTGCGCGATGAGATCGTCGGCCGTATCGGCGTGATCGACCGTTGACACGTCCTGCGCAATGATCGGCCCCTCATCGAGATCGGGGGTGACATAATGCGCGGTCGCGCCGACCATCTTCACCCCGCGCTCCCACGCGCGATGATAGGGCCGCGCGCCCTTGAAGGCGGGGAGCGAGCTGTGGTGGATGTTGATCACCTTGCCCTGTAGCGCGCGGCAGGCTGAATCCGACAAGACCTGCATGTAGCGGGCGAGGATGATCAGATCGACCTGCTGTTCCTCGATCAACGCGAGCAGCTTCTGCTCCTGCTCGGCCTTGGTTGCCGGCGTGATCGGCAGATAGTGATAGGGAATCCCTTCGTGCTCGGCGCGCCGCCGCCAGATCTCGTGATTGGAGACGATTGAGGTCACCTCGATCGGCAGATAGCCGGTGACCGCGCGATAGAGGAGATCGTTGAGGCAGTGGCCGCCCTTGCTGACCATGATCAGCGCGCGCTGCTTCACCGACAGATCATGGACCTGCCATTGCAGATCGAATGCCGCCGCGACCGGCAGGAAGCCGCGCCCGAAGCTCTCGGTGGTCATCCCCGCCGGGCCGGTGAAGGTAACGCGCATGAAGAAGCGCCCGCTGTCGGCATCGCCGAACTGCGCATTATGGACGATGTTGCAATCCTGTGCGGCGATCGAATTGGCGATCGCCGCGACGATCCCCTTCCGATCGACGCACGACACCAGCAACACGAAATCGGGCTTGGCCATGTTCATCCCCGTCATCCCTCACCGCTCTAGCATCTACGCATGCGCCCGGAAGGCGGAAAGTCGACTGGCTTTTCATAAGAACATGTAATATACAGTTTCAGGTAATTTTATTGCGGAGCCTGCCTGATGCGCCTGCCGCCCGAGTTCGATCTTCACGCGCTGGAGGTGTTCGTCCTTACCGTCGAGCTGGGCGGGATGACGGCGAGCGCGCAGCAATTGCGCATCACCCAATCGGCGGTGTCACAGACGATCACGCGGCTGGAACAGGGCATCGGCACCGCGCTCTTCGATCGATCGCTGCGCCCCTTGGGCGTCACCCCCGCGGGACGCGCCTTGTACGAGCGCGCGCGTACCCTGCTCTCCACCGCGCGGCGCGTGGTCGACGAGGTGCGCGAAGGCGCGCAACAGCCGATCGACCAGATCACGATCGGCATGGCCGAAACCCTGGCCACCCTGCTCACCGCCCCATTGCTCCACCACGCCGGCAAAAGGGTCGGGCGGTGGCGGGTGCGCTCGGGGATATCGCTCAACCAGCAACAGGATTTCCTCGCCCGCCGGTGCGACATGCTGGTTACGGGGAGCAACACGCTCGAAAAACACCCCGGGATCGAGCATCACGACGTTACCGACGATCCGTTCGTGCTCGTCTTTCCTAGCGATTATCACGGGTCGCCCGATCCGGCCGAAGCGGCGGGGCGGCTCCCCTTCGTGCGCTATTCGCTCGATACCGGCATGGGGCAGCGGATCGAAAGCCAGCTCACCCGGATGAAGCTCGCGCTGCCCAATGTGATCGAGGTCGACATCATCCACCAGCAGCTCACGATCGTCGCGCTGGGGATCGGCTGGAGCATCACCTCATTGCTGTGCCTCGCGGCGATGCCCGGATTGATCCCGCAGCTGCGCGTCGAGCCGATGCCGCGTGGGCGGTTCTCCCGCCGCATCCAGGTCGTCGCGCGGGCCGGCGAACTCGGCGATCTCGCCGCCAGCACCGCGGGCCTCGCGCGCGCGGTGATCCACGAACAGGCGCTTCCCCCGGTGCTCGCGCGATTGCCGTGGGCGGCGCCGGTCGCCCGCTAGCGGCCGGTCGAACTTTTTTCTTCGGCCGCCCGTCTCCACATCGTGGGCCCTTTTCGTTAACCATCTTCTCGCGCCGATGAAATCACGCGCAAGCGATCGACAATCTCCTTCATTTTGAAGGCGTCATCTTGAAAATCCCGTGATGATCATGGCAAATAGAAATCCCGTTCAGCGGGACCTCCCAGAACGCGGCCGGGCAGCGTTTTGCCCGGCCGTCTTTTTTTTACTGGTAAAATTCTCGCATACGCGCGGGGCCAGCCCCCGAGATATTTGAACCGCTGGCGCTTCGGCGAGCATGACAAAGACCTGTGCGCGGCTCTGTTGATACTGTGCCGGCCCGATCGGCCCGCCACGCCCGGCCCGCGCCGAAGAGCCAACTTTTCCTCCCCATTCTGGGGCTATATGCTTGGGGGCGTGACTGGAGACGATCGCTTCAACAAGCTCAACGAGCGCCAGCGGCATTATCTGCGCGCGGTCCTGATTCGACAGAATTCGGCCGAGATCGCGCGTGCCGAGCGCGAGCGCGGGAACGAGGTATCGAAGGCGGCGATCGACAAGGTCATCAAACAGGCGATGGAGCGGATCGGGACGAATTCGCGCTTCGACGCCGCGCGTCAGTTCGCCGAATACGAGGCGCGCCAGGGGGTCCACCGATTGGACCTCCCGCCAGAGGACCTTTTGTCCCCCCGGCAATCGGGCGCAAAGACGTCCTCGTCGAACGAACGGGATCAGGCAATCAACGGGGATATCTCGCTGACCTTTCGCGATACCGAACTCACTTTCGGCGCGATATCGGCGGGTAATAATGAAACGCTGGCCCCCGCGGCCTTGGGACCAACGGGCACCACCCCGGGGGTCATCTGGAGCCGGGTGTGGCGGTCGCTGGCGATAACCCTGGCCCTCGTTTTGGCGACGATCGCGCTCGGCAACATGTACGCCCAGCTGTCTCGTTAATCGCTCCAGGGGGTTCCTCGGAGCCACATACGTAAGGCGCAGCGGATGCTGTCGCCTGAGGAGGCTCTATGTCTGAATATGAACAGGACTTTCGCGAAATCGGCCTCGTGCTTCGCGGCTTCGAGCGCAGTATCGACGCGGCGCTGGCCGACGGATGCGATCTCCTCAAGGCCGCCACGGTCAAGAGCAATGACATCGGCATCGCCGCCCCTGTCTCGCAGCCGATCATCGCGTCGCTGTTCGGTACGCTCGAACTCGCGATGAAGGCGCGCAACCAGGCATCCGAAGCGCACCTGCAGCTCAAGGAATTCCGCACGGTCATCCGCAAGGGTCCAAGCGCGTTCGGCGATTGCTGCAGCTCGTTGCCGACGGGCGTCGAGGAGAAAGTGCTCCGCGCGGTCGCCTGAGACCGATTGTCGGCTTGACCGGCTCATGGCTCCATGATCCGGTCAAGCCATGCGGATGACGATCTTTGCAATCCTTCTGGTAACCAGCGTCCTGTCGGCGCTCCTGATCGGTGACCGGAATGCGCGACGGATCGGGGTCATTCTGACCCTGGCCGCCCTGGCGACCTGGCTCATCCCGTTTACCGGGTCCGAGCGCGTCGTGCACATTTCCTGGAAGCTCGTCACGGTCGATGTGGTGACCTGGTTAGCCCTTTTAGGCGTTGTCGCATGTTCCGAAGCACGCTGGCCTTCCTGGATCGCCGCGCTGCAAGGCGTGACGGTGTTGTCGCATCTTGCGGGGCTGATGCCGGGTATCGCCCCCTGGGTCTATGTCCGGGGGACGGTTTCCTGGTCATGGCCGATCGTGATCCTTCTGCAATTCGTGACGTTGCGCGACTGGCCGCCCGTGCGGAAGCGTCTCGCGCGCTGGTGGCCGCGCTTATCCGGCCGATCGCCGGGCATCAAAGCGAGCAAGTCGCAGCCGAACTGATCGCCACCTTCGGCGGCCTCCGCCAGATCCTCGGCGCCGACACCGCGTCGCTCCCGGACCAGCTTCGACCGAGCGTCCAGCACCTCCGCCAGACCGAGCAGCTGTTTTCCCAGCTGCTCCGCGAACAGCTCCAGAATACGATGTTGCTCGACCAGCCGGCGCTGGTGGAGCGATACCTTACGCACGAAATGGGAAGCCTCTCGGTCGAGCAGATCCGGGTGATGTACCTGGATTCATCCTATCGGCTGATAAAGGATCAGGTCGTCGCGAGCGGCACGCGATGGAAGGTTCGCGTCGAAATCCATAAAATCCTTCGTAAGTGCATCCTGTTCGACGCGAGTGCGATCATCATCGCGCACAATCATCCGTCGAGCCGCTGGAAACCGACACCGCACGATATCGAGAGCACGCGTATTCTTGCCGAGGCAAGCCGCCTGCTTTCGATCGAATTCGTCGATCATTGGATCGTCACCGAAAGTGGCGCGCTGAGCATGCGCGCCGCGGGCTTGTTATGAGCCAAGGCCACCCCGAACCCGGATCAAAGTCCACATGACCCTAGCTGCATCCTCCCCGCGATCGATCGCCCTTGCGAGCTTCATGCTGTCGATCAGGCGCAGGCGCGAGACGGTCTTCCCCGATCTCGACGTCGGCGATCTGGCGTGGAACCTGTTGCTCGATCTGTATATTCATCACGGTGTCGAGCGCCGGGTCTCGATCACCGCGCTATGCGCGACCGCCGGGGCGCCGACATCGACCGCGTTGCGCCATGTCAACGCCTTGATCGACAGTGGGATTTTCACGCGCGAGCCCGATCCGCTTGACCGGCGGCGGGCCTTCGTCCGCCTCGCGCCCCAGGTGATCGCCGCGCTCGACCAATTCCTGTCGGATCAATTCCAGCGCGCGCAAACAACACTCAGAGATTGAAGGAAAAAATGAAGAAGAGCGCGCTGCACGGCGCCGGCTGGCGGCGCTAACTGCGCCGTTCGGCCACCAGATAGCCGGCGAAAGCGCATGAAACGAACGACAGCAGCTTCAATATGTCGAGATCGACCTGCGAAAAATATCGTTCGACGAGGCTGATGATCGAGAATAACAGAAAGAATATTGAAGCGAGCCCGAATAATACCAAAAACCCTTCCGGCTTGATCGGTATATAGGCGAATAGTATTTTCTTAAACCAGACCCTGTCATCCATAGTTAACCATGCCCCGACCCGATTGAGTCACCGCCCGCGTCCAGTCGACTGGACGCCAGGCCCGGGCCTTAATCGGCGACAGACACCAAGTAACCGATAGAAAGAACCATATTTGTTCTTTCTGGGCGCGGCGGAACAGCGTTCAGCGATCCGCAATCGCCGCGACGAGCGCATGCCACAGCCACGGCGCGAAGCTGCGCCACACCTCGATGCGGAAGCGCGTCGTGTCCTCGCGCAGCAGGATGATCTCGACCGTCTCGAACAATGTGCGCGTCGCGCGCCCGACCGCGAAACGATCGAGATCGAGCGGGCAGCCGGTCGCGATCGCCGCCGCGGCCCCTGTCCCCTCGACAACGAAGCCGAGCGCCCGGTCCGACACGTCGACCACGCTTACCGGCAGCCCCGCGCCGTCGGGCACGCGCTCCCCGGCGGGCAGCAGCGCATAATATTCGTCGGGGCCGAGGCAGGCGATACCGCCCTGCATATCCCCGATCCGCGTGGGCAGCGCTCGCCCGATCACGCCGGCCAAGGTCGCGGGATCGCGCGCGCGGAGCGAATAGCGCGCGGCGGCCGGTGCGAGGCTCAACCGCACGTCATGCCCGGAGACCGGCGCGGTGCCGACCACAAGGTCCGCCGCCGAAACGGCAAGCGGCGTGATCTCAATCATTGAGCCGGCTCCCTTCGGCATCGTAAAAGACCGTCGGGCCCACCACCGCGCGGATCGTCTTCCCCGGCATCGGCACATGCAGCGTCTCACCGGTCCGCGCGCGTCCGTCGCGCACCAGCGCCAGCGCGATCGAGCGGCCGAGCGTCGCGCTCCAATAAGAAGAGGTGACGTGCCCGAGCATTGTCATCGGCACCGGCTGGTTGGGATCGGCAACGATCTGCGCGCCCTCCTCGAGCACCTCATCGGGGTCTTCGGTCAACAGCCCGACAAGCTGCTTTCGCCCGCTCGCCACGATATCCGGACGCATCATCGAGCGCTTGCCGACGAAATCGGGCTTCTTCTTGCCCACCGCCCAATCCATTCCGGCGTCCCCCGGCGTCACCGTCCCGTCGGTATCCTGCCCGACGATGATGAAGCCCTTTTCGGCACGCAGGACGTGCATCGTTTCGGTGCCATAGGGCGTGATGCCGAAACGCTGCCCGGCGGCGTGAACCGCCTGCCACACCATGCGAGCATCATCTGCCGGGACATTGATTTCAAAACCCAATTCGCCGGTGAAGCTCACCCGGAACAGCCGCGTCGGGGCGCCGCAGATACGCCCCTCGCGCACCGCCATATGCGGGAAGGCGTCGGGCGAAAGGTCGATCCCCTCGACCAGCGGCGCGATCACGTCGCGCGCGCGCGGGCCTTGTACCGCGATCACCCCCCAATGTTCGGTCGTGCTGGTCAGCCAGACGTCGAGGTCGCTCCATTCGGTCTGGAGATAATCCTCCATCATCGCCAGCACGCGCGCCGCGCCCCCGGTGGTGGTGGTGACGTGGAAACGATCCTCGGCCATCCGCCCCGCGACGCCGTCATCGGTGATGAACCCGTCCTCGCGCAGCAGCAGACCATAGCGGCAGCGGCCCGGCTGGAGCGATTTCCACGGGTTGGTGTACATGCGGTTGAGGAATTCGGCGGCATCGGGGCCGACCACCTCGATCTTGCCGAGGGTCGAGGCGTCGAACATCCCCACGCCATCGCGCACCGCGCGACATTCGCGCGCCACCGCGGCGTGCATATCCTCGCCGCCCTGCGGGAAGTAACGCGCGCGGCGCCATTGCGCGACATTCTCGAACACCGCGCCGTTCGTCGCCGCCCAATCGTCGATCGCGGTCTTGCGCAGCGGCTGGAACAAGGCGTCCTTGTGATGCCCGATCAGCGCGCCGAAGGTCTGCGGAGTATAGGGCGGGCGGAAGGTGGTAAGCCCGACCTCGGTCACCGGCCGCGCCAGCGCCTCGGAGGCGATGCGCAGGCCGTTGAGGTTCGAGGTCTTGCCCTGGTCGGTCGCCATACCGTTGGTGGTGTAGCGCTTGATATGCTCGATCGAACGATAGCCTTCGCGTACCGCGAGCTCGATATCGCGCGACTTCACGTCATTCTGGTAATCGACGAATGCCTTCTGCTGATGCGCCGGTTTGGCCGAGGGCAGCGCCGCGACCGCCACGCCGCCGCCGAAATCCCAATCGCCGCTGCACGCGCCGACGCAGCGTACCCGTTCGATTGATTTATCAGGAAGATAGGCGCCCCAGCTATCATCCCATCGCAGCGGACCGCGCGCCTGACTCCATAGATGGACGCTCGGCGTCCAGCCGCCGGCCATCAGCAAGGCGTCGCACGCGATGCGTTGCGCGGCACCGGTGCCGCCCGGCGCGATCGTCGCGCCGCTGACCGCCTTGCGCCCCGCCACCCCGGTCACCGCATGGCCGAGATGACAGGCGATCCCGGCCGCCTTGGCCGCAGCGAGCAATGCCGCATCGACCGTCTCGCGCAGATCGACGATCGCTGCGATCACCACCCCCGCTTCGGCCAGCGCCAGCGCGTCGCGCCAGCCGCTGTCGTGGACCGCCATTACCACCACGCGCCGCCCGACCGCGACGCCGTAGCGCAGCGCCAAGGTCCGCGCCGCCCCGGCGAGCATCACGCCGGGAATGTCGTTGCCGTCGAACACCAGCGGCCGCTCGATCGCGCCCTGCGCCAGCACGACCTCGCCCGCGCGAATCCGCCACAGCCGCTCGCGCGCGCCGTTGGCGTCGGTGGGCGCGAGATGATCGGTCAACCGCTCGACCGCGCCGATGAAATTCTGGTGATAGAAACCGAACGCCGTGGTGCGCGACAGGATGCGCACATTGGGCATCGCCGCGAGCCGCGCCAGCGCATCCGCCAGCCACGCCCATTGCCCCGGATCGGCGAGCGCGCCGCCACCGACTTCCTCGCCTTCGTCGATCAGGATCACCCGGCCGCCGGCCTCTGCCGCCGTCAACGCGGCGTCGATGCCGGCCGGGCCGCCACCGACCACCAGCGTCTCGCAATGCGCGTAAGTCGCGGCATAATGATCGGCGTCGCGCGTCGTGGGGCTTTCGCCGAGCCCCGCCATCCGCCGGATCGCCGGCTCGTACAATTTCTCCCACGCGGAGCGCGGCCACATGAAGGTCTTGTTGTAGAAACCGGCCGGGAAAAAGGCGCCGAGCCGGTCGTTGATCGCGCCGAGGTCGAAGCCGAGCGAGGGATAACGGTTCTGGCTTTCGGCGACGAGCCCGCCATGCAGCGGCACCGACGGCGCGCGCAGGTTCGGCGTCGTTCGCCCCGTCCCGCGCGTCACCGTGACGAGCGCATTGGGCTCCTCCACCCCCGCCGCGAGCAGCCCGCGCGGGCGGTGATATTTGAACGACCGCCCGAACAAAGTGACCCCGCTCGCCACCAGCGCCGAGGCGAGACTGTCTCCCTCAAACCCGCGATAGCCGCGCCGGTCGAAGGTGAAGGCGATCGCCCGGCTGCGATCGATCCGCCCTCCCGCGGGCAACCGATAGCCGCTCACCGCCGCGCCTCGCCGGCCTTGTAGGTCGTTTCGATCACGTCGCTCACCGTATCGCGCACCGCGTTGAAGAAGCGACCGCAGCCGTAGGTATGCCGCCAGCGCTCATGATGCCGGCCGCGCGGGTTGCGGCGCAGATAGAGATAGCTTTCCCATTGCGTGTCATCGAGCGCCGACGGATCGAGCGGGCGCGCGATATGCGCCTCGCCGCCATAGACGAATTCCACCTCGGCGCGGTCCTCGTCGCAATAAGGGCAATGGATCAGCAGCATCGTTGGTCCGTTTCGAGATATCGCGCGCGCGCCACAACCGCCCCGTCACCCCGGCCTTGAGCCGAGGTCCATCGGGAGGCAGGCGCAGGACAAGAGGCTCTGGCCGCAGCATTGCGAAGCACAACGGACCCCGGCAAAGCCTGCCCCGAGCGCCTGCCTTGCAGGCGGTCGAAGGGGCCGGGGCGACCAAGGGAGGAGACAGGCATCCCGCCGCTCAATGCGCGACCGCCGCGGCGGCGGCCTCGTCGATCAGCGCGCCGTTGCGGAAGCGATCGAGGTTGAACGGCGCGTTGATCGCGTGCGGCGCATCATGCGCGATCGTATAGGCGAGCAGATCCCCCGCCCCCGGGGTCGCCTTGAACCCGCCGGTGCCCCAGCCGCAATTGACGTACAGCCCCGGCACCGGGGTCTTGCCGAGGATCGGCGAGCGATCCGGCGTCACGTCGACGATCCCGCCCCAGTTCCTGAGCATCCGCATCCGCGTGAAGATCGGAAAGATCTCGCAGATCGCCGCCAGATTATGCTCGATGATGTGGAGCGCGCCGCGCTGCGAATAGCTGGTATATTGGTCGGTCCCCGCGCCGATCACCAATTCGCCCTTGTCGGACTGGCTGATATAGGCGTGGACGCTGTTCGACATCACGACGCAGGGGAAGATCGGCTTGACCGGCTCCGACACGAGCGCCTGCAGCGGATAGCTTTCGAGCGGGAATTCGAGCCCCGCCATCTTCATCACCAGCGAGCTGCTGCCCGCCGCCGAGACGCCGATCTTCTTTGCTGCGATAAAACCACGTTCGGTTTCAACGCCTTGTACCGCGCCGTCAACACCGCGTCTGATCCCGGTGACCGCGCAATTCTGGATGATATCGACCCCCAGGGCCGCGGCGGCGCGGGCATAGCCCCAGGCGACGCTGTCGTGCCGCGCGGTCCCGCCGCGCCGCTGCAGCGCGCCGCCGAGCACGGGGTGCCGCGCATTAGGCGAGATATCGAGCGGCGGGCAATATTCGCGGCATTCCTCCGCGCTCAGCCATTCATTGTCGACGCCGTTCAGCCGGTTGGCGTGGATATGGCGCTTGAAGCTCTGCACGTCATGCACGTTATGCGCGAGCATCAGCACCCCGCGCTTCGAATACATGACGTTGAAATTGAGCTCCTGGCTCAGCCCGTCCCACAATTTGACGGCGTGATCGTAGAGGTGCGCGCTTTCGTCGTAGAGATAGTTGGAGCGGATGATCGTGGTGTTGCGCCCGGTATTGCCGCCGCCAAGCCAGCCCTTTTCGATCACCGCGACATTGCGGATGCCGTAGCGGCTGGCGAGATAATAAGCCGCGCCGAGCCCGTGCCCGCCCGCGCCGACGATGATCGCGTCATAGCTCGATTTGGGCGGTTTGTCGGGCCAATGCTCGGGCCAGTCCTGATGCCCGCGCAGCGCCTCGGCGAACAGGCTGAAGGCTGAAAAGCGCCGCATCACGCCCCCTGCACCGCGAGCGCCGCGACGCCGCGCTCGACGTAGAATGTCTTGAACGCGTCGACCAGTTTCTCCTCGACCGAATACATCCCCTGGCGGTAGCCGTCGCCGCGGATTCCGGCGTGGTTGAGGCTGGCGAGCTTGCTGTCCTGCTTGTTGGTCGCGCGCCACACCGCGGCGAGATTGTCGGGATCGTAATCGACCCCTTCGACCGCATCCTCATGCACCAGCCAGCTCGTCCGCAGCAAAGTCTTGTCGGGTCCCAAGGGCACGAGCGAGAAGGTTACGACATGATCGCAGCAGAAATGGTGCCACGAATTGGGCTGGGTCCAGATCGACAGGCTGGTCGGCTCCTCGCCGTGCGGCCAGATCAATTTCTGCGAGGCGACCTTGCCGTCGAGCGTCTGCGACACCGCGCCATGCGCCAGCGGCAACCGCGCGACACGATGCCACCAGCCGTCAGGAAACTCCACCAAATCACGGTAAAAGCCTAGTTCTTCCCAACGCTGGCGCTGTTCCTCGAGCATTGCGTCGAACTTCGCGTCGTCGACCACATCGGCCTCGCCATCCTCCGGCAGGCCTTTGCCGAAGCCATAGGTGGAAAGCGATTTGAGCAATTCGGGATGGCTGACATCGCAGTGATAACACTCGCGATTATTCTCCATCACCAGTTTCCAATTGGCCGGCTCGATCAGATCGTCCTGCACCGCGACCTTGAGGCGGCTGAGGTCGTAGAGCGCGATCTGCTCGGCAATATCGGCCTTCGCCCGATCAATCGGCGGTGGATTTTCGGCGAAGCAGACGAAGATCAGCCCGCCGATATTCTCCAGCGCGAGCGGGCGCAGGCCATAGGCCGATTTCTCGAATTCGGGCGGCATGTTGCGCGCGGCGAGCAATTTTCCGTCGAGCCCGAAGGTCCACTGGTGATAGGGGCACATGATGCGCGGCACGTGCCCGGTCCGCGCGTCGCACAGTTTCGCGCCGCGATGCGTGCAGGTATTGTGGAACGCGCGCACCTCGCCGTCGCGCCCGCGCACGATGATCGCCGAGGTCTCGCCCAGCTCAAACAGATAGAAATCGCCCGGGTTCTTCACATGCGCGACGGTGCAGGCATAGAGCCACACCGATTTCAGCATCACCTCGGCATCGAAATGATAGGCTTCCTCGCCGACATAGAGCTGCTGCGGCAGCGAGAAGCCGGGGCGGTTCTGCTTCAGCAAATCGGCGATCGCGGCAAATCGGGTCATCGCGTCAGCTCCGCAACGCATTGTTCTCTGGATCGAAGGGCGAATCCGCGATCACCACCGCGCGATGCGGCTGGCCGAGAATGACGATCTCCATCTCGGTCCCCGGCGCAGCATGTTGCGGCGCGACCATCGCCAGCGCGAGCGACTTGCCCGTCCGCCAGCCATAACCGCCCGAGGTGGCGCGACCGATCAGTTCGCCGTCGCGCTGGATCGGCTCCGACCCGCGCGCATCGGCGTCGGTCACGCCATCCACCTCCAGCGTCACGAATTGCCACTTCAGCCCCGCCTCCTTGCGCGCGAGCAGCCCCGCGCGGCCGATAAAGTCGGGCTTCTTGAAGCTGACGAACCGCTCCAGCCCGCTTTCTAGCGCAGCATATTCGATCGAAAGCTCGCGCGGGATCAGTTTATAGCCCTTTTCGAGCCGCAGACTGTCCATCGCGCGGATCCCGAACGGGCGGATATCATGCGCCGCGCCCGCCGCCATCAATTTGTCGAAGATGTAATTCTGCATCTCGATCGGGTGGTGGATCTCCCAGCCCAGTTCGCCGATGAAATTGACCCGCAGGGCATCGACCGGCGCCGCGCCGATCGAGATGCGCTGACCCGTCAGCCACGGGAACGCCTCGTTCGACAGATCGGCGCGGGTCACCGCCTTGAGCACGTCGCGCGCCTTCGGCCCGGCGAGCACCAGCACCCCCATCTGCGTCGTCAGCCGCTCGAAGCGCACCGAGCCGTCGGTCGGCAGCGCCTTTTGCAGATAATCGTGATCGTGCCGCTCGAGCGCGCCGGCCGAGACCAGATAATAAGTCTGCGGCGCCTTTTTATAGACGGTGAACTCCGCGCGTACCCCGCCCTCCTGCGTGAGCAGATAGGAGAGCGAGAGCTTGCCGACCTTCTTCGGCACGACATTGCTGAGCAGCCCGTTGAGCCAGTCTTCCGCACCGGGGCCGGAAATCAGGCATTTGGCGAAGGCGCTCATGTCCTGGATGCCGACATGCTCGTGGACGTGGCGGCATTCGCGCCCGACATGCTCGAAATAGTTGGAGCGGCGGAACGACCATTTCTCGCGGATCGGCTCGCCCGCCACGTCGGGGTGATTGTGGTTGAGGATCACATCCGCCCGATCGAGATCGGCGTCGCTCAGCTCATACCCCTCGGGCGCGAACCAATTGGGGCGCTCCCAGCCGAACACGCTGCCGAAGACCGCGCCGAGTGCCTTCATCCGGTCATAGCAGGGCGTGCGGCGCAGCGGGCGCGCCGCCTCACGCTCCTCGTCGGGATAGTGGACGGTGAAGACCTTGGCATAGGCCTCCTCGTTCTTCTCGATCAGATAGCCTTCGCCGGCATAATCGCCGAAGCGGCGCGGATCGACGCCCATCATGTCGATGCTCGGTTCGCCCTCGACGATCCATTGCGCGAGTTGCCACCCCGCCCCGCCCGCGGCGGTGATGCCGAAGCTATGCCCTTCGTTGAGCCAGAAATTGCGCCGGCTCCACGCCGGGCCGACGATCGGTGAACCATCGGGGGTATAGGCAATCGCGCCGTTATAAACCTTCTTCACCCCGACCTCGCCGAACGCAGGCACGCGCGCGATCGCCGAGAGGATATAGGGCTCGAGCCGCTCGAGCGCGTCGGGGAACAACTCATACTCGCTGTTCGCCGCCGGGCCGTTCACGTAGCAGGCTGGTGCGCCCACCTCATACGGCCCGAGCAGCAGCCCGCCGGCTTCCTCGCGCATATACCAGCTCGCGTCGGATTCGCGCAGCACGCCCATTTCGGGCAGCCCCTTGGCGCGGCGCTCCATCAGCAGCGGATGCTGTTCGGTGACGATATATTGATGCTCGACCGGCACCACCGGGATATCGAGCCCGACCATCGCCCCCGTCCCCCGCGCGAAGCTGCCGGTGGCGGATACGACATGCTCGCAGGTGACATCGCCCTTGTCTGTCGACACCACCCATTCGCCGTTCGTCTTCTGCGTGATCCCGGTGACGGTGGTCTCGCGATAGATCGTCGCCCCACGGCGGCGCGCACCGAACGCCAGCGCCTGGGTGAGATCGGCGGGCTGGATATAGCCGTCGGCGGGATGCTGGATCGCCCCGAGCAGGCCGTCGGTCTCGGCGAGCGGCCACGCCGCCTTCACCTCGTCGGGGGTAAGGAAATCGACGTCGACCCCGATCGTCCGCGCGACGCCGGCATAATAACGATATTCGTCCAGCCGATCGCGGCTGGTGGCGAGGCGGATATTAGAAACCCTGGAAAAACCGACATTTAGGCCGGTTTCCTCTTCCAGCGTGGGATAGAAGTCGACCGAATATTGGTGGAGCTTGCCGACCGAATAACTGAGGTTGAACAGCGGCAGCAGCCCCGCCGCATGCCAGGTCGACCCGGAGGTCAGCTCCTTGCGCTCGACCAGCACCACATCGGACCAGCCCAGCTTGGCGAGATGGTAGAGCGTACTCACCCCCACCACGCCGCCGCCGATCACCACCACTCGCGCCGTCGTTTTCATATCGTTCCTCAGCCGGGGCCTTCGGCATCGATATGCCAAGCACCGAACCTAGGAGGAAATGGAGAGTGGCTACATCGGAATGACTTATGAGCGCTATAAGCTGAAATGCTGTCTAGCATTGCGTCATCAAGGCTCAAGGCCGTGGCGGCTGTGGGATGTTTCTCACGGCGCCGGCTCGATCTTCGGCATCGGATAGCTGCCGTCGACCAGCGGCGCCATCGGCCCGTAGAAGCGCGCTGCGAGCTGGAAGGTATCGCCGCGCGCGGTCGGCAGCCAGTTGCGCGCTTGATTGGGATCGGTCGGCCGATCGGGCTGGAGGTAGAAAGTGACGCGATTGTCGCGCACCGCATAGGCGCCGCTGGCGAGCAGATAGCTCGTCGCGCTGTAGCGGTTGAGCGCATTGGGAATGAAATAGCCCGCCGAATCGTACACCGGCAGCTCCCAGAATTCGGTCACCGGGGGAAGGTTCGCGAGATCGAGCGTCAGGGTGTAACGTTTGGCACCATCAAGCGGCGCGCCGTGGCTGTCGCGAAAGACATAAGCGATGCTGTGCGACTGATAGGGCACCGGGGTGCCCCAGGCGACATCGTCGGCGCCCGCTTTGGCGACATAGTCGAGATCGTCGTAGAACAGGCTCGACTGCAGCCGCCAGCCGTTCATGTCGATCAACGACGCGTCGAGCGCCGCCTTGGCCTTCTTGCGCGCGAGATCGAACCCGGCCTGCGCCGCGGCGACCTGCGCCGGGGAAAGCTTCGCCGGATCGAGCAACGCCCCCTCGCGCAGCCCGAGCTTCGCCAGCCGCGCCAGCGTCGCCGTCTCCTTGACCGAGTCGGTGCGGCGGGTGAGCGACGGGTCGTTGATCGAGAGGCTCAGCAACTGGAGGAAATCGACCGCGGTCATCGTCCGCCCGTAATCGATGATCTGCCGCATCCGCGGGAAGGTTCGGTAATTTGCCCTCACCGTCGGCTGCTGCGCGAGCGGGGGCACCTTCCCGCCATTGGCCTGCCATAGCGACAGCGGCGCTGCGGCGACGCCGTGGGTCACCTTGCGCGCGCCCGCCATATCGGCGGCATCGCGCGTCGTCACCGCGACCCGCGTCGTCAGCGAGAAGCTGTTCGAGGTCGCGCGGATGATTTCGGTCGAGCGGAAACCTGCCGGCAGCTTGCCGCGCCACTGCGGCCCGACGACCAGATAGCGTTGCGCGCCGTTGCCGGTGAATTGCGATCCGACCATCAGGAACCAATTGGCGTTCTGGTCGAGCGCCTGGATGCTCCAATAGCGTTGGTCGGTCACCGCGGGCGCCTCGATCACCAGGGGATCGCGCGATACGTCGAACATCCCGCCGGCATAGAGCGTCGAGGCGTTGATCGTCGTCGCATAGCGCGCCGATGCGTCCATCAGATTGTCGTTGGCCTGCACCCGGTTGAGCCCGCGAAACGTCGGCGTTCCCTCGAGCTGGGTGAAGACGTAACGCAGCTCGTAGAAGCCCGCGATGTTGAGCCCCCAGTAGAAGGCCTCGGCGCTCAGCGCCTCGATGTCGGCATTCGACAAGCCCGCGGCAAACCCCGTCGCGGGCAAGGCCGCGCTGGCCGCGGGCGCCTCCTCGGTTGCCGACACAGGCGCGGCGGCGATCGTTGCGAAGAACACCGCGGCAGCGGCAAGCAGAGAATGGCGCATCATCGACCCCGACTGGAGACACATCACGGGTCGATACTGCACAAATGAACAGCCCGTTTTACCTTAAAAACGGTACAGGGAGGCCCTGCAATCGACCCGAACTAAGCATATGTCCGGCGTCGACAGGCGGTCAAGCCATATGGTGTGCAAATGTACAGCGGCGCTCAGCCGAACAGCCGGCGGAGCCAAACATCTGAAAAATCATCGAGAAATGCGACACGCTCGGCAGCCGGCAGCAATAATGCATGCTGCGCGAGGAACGAAGTGACCGCCGCCCAGACGATTCCGTCCAGTCGATCGGTGGCGTGATAGCCGCGCGCCGCCAGCCAGCGCGCGCCGTCGATGCCGCGGGTCCGTCGCAACACCTCGGCCAGCGGCAGCAGCTCGGGGTTGCGCACCGCGGCGGCCATGAAGGCGCTCAGCGTCGCCATTTCGGCACGCTCCTCCTGCCGATCGTCGAGCGTGATACGCGACATGAAGCTCGGTGGAGCAACGCTTTGATTTATAACCGCATTCATCGCACGCGCCTGGACGTCATAAGCGGCGTCGACGATGATATCCTCCTTGGTCGGATAGAAATAGGTCGTCGATGCGACCGACAGCCCGGCGGCGGCGGCGATCTTGCGGTGAGTGAGCGCCTCGATCCCGCCCTCCCCGCTCAGCCGGATCGTCGCGTCGACGATCTGCTGCTTGCCGGCCGGGCGCACCAATGCCGCGAGCGGCTGAGGGGCGTCGCTCGCCGGCAGCACCACGACCTCGCGCGCCGCAAGACGGTCCGCCAGCCGCGCGGTGAGCCGGATGACGCGCGCGTTGCGTGCCACCGCACTGCGATCGAGCATCGCGAGTGCGAGCACCCCTTGCCCAAACGCCGCCCAGATCTCGCGCGCTTGCGCGTCTTCCTGCGCGAGCAACGGCAACGCCTGCCAGAAATGCGCGGCGCGCTGGTTCGCGGCCGCCATCGCCGCCTGTACCGGCCGGTCCATATCGGTGCCGCGCAACAGCCGGGCGATCTCGGAGACGGTGATGCTGGCGAGCCCCTGTTCGTCGACCATGCGGCACAGGATCGCCGCCACCCCCGCCGCCGGGCCGGCGATCGCGCGCTGTTCGTCGTCGAAGGCACCGGCCAGCCGGTCGCGGCCGGCGGCGATCGATTCGGCGAGATATTCGAGGATCGCGACGAGCAGCCCCTCGCGCGTCTGGAAATGATAGACGATCGCCGATGACGACACCCCGGCGGCGGACGCCACGGCGCGCATCGTCAGCGCCCCCAGCCCGTGATCGAGCGCGAGGCGCGCCGCCGTCGACAGGATATGTTCTGCCTGATTGCTCGCCATGGTCGCCGGGGATGGCGATTAAATCCCCGACGGGCAACCCCGCGTAAGATGACTTTACAACAATATCAGACCGATACGCTCAATTCCGCTTCCATGATCCGGCGCATTTCGAATTTCTGCGCCTTACCGGTGACGGTCATCGCAAAGCTTTCGACGATGCGGATATAACGCGGCACCTTGTAATGCGCGATGCGGCCCTTGCAGTGATCGCGCACCTCATCCGGCGTCAGCGCCGCGCCGGGGCGCGGGATGATCCAGGCGCAGACTTCCTCGCCGAATTTCTCGTCCGCCACCCCGAACACCTGCGCATCGGCGATCGCCTCATGCCCGAGCAGGAATTCCTCGATCTCGCGCGGATAGATATTCTCGCCGCCGCGGATGATCATGTCCTTGATCCGTCCGGTGATGCGGACATAGCCACGCGCATCCATCGTCGCGAGGTCGCCCGAATGCATCCAGCCGTCGGCGTCGATCGCCTCGGCGGTCTTTTCGGGCTCGTCCCAATAGCCGAGCATCACCGCATAGCCGCGCGAGCAATATTCGCCCTGCTCGCCATAGGGGAGCGTCTCGCCGTTTGGGCCGACGATCTTGGCCTGCGCGTGCGGATGCACCCGTCCGACCGAGCCGACGCGCTCCTCGATCGGATCGTCGGTCGCGGTCTGGGTGGTGAGCGGGCTGGTTTCGGTCATCCCGTAACCGATCGTCACCTCGCGCATGTTGAGCCGGTCGATCACCTCGCGCATCGTCGCCAGCGGGCACGGCGAGCCGGCGAGAATGCCGGTGCGCAGCGACGAGGTGTCGGTCGCCGCGAGCGCGGGGTGGTTGAGGATCGTGATGAACATCGTCGGCACGCCGTAGAGCGCGGTGCAGCGCTCGGCCGCGACCGCCTCAAGCACGCGTTCCGGGTCGAAGCTCTCCGCCGGATAGATCAGCCCCGCCCCGCTCGTCACCGCCGCGAGATTGGCCAGCACCATCCCGAAGCAATGATAGAGCGGCACCGGCACACAGATCCGGTCGTCCGGCCCCAGATGCAGCGTCCGCGCAGTGAAATAGCCGTTGTTGAGGATGTTGCGGTGGGTGAGCGTCGCGCCCTTGGGCAGCCCGGTGGTGCCGCTGGTGAACTGAATGTTGATCGCGTCGTCGGGGTGCAGCGCCGCCTCGGCCGCCGCCAGTGCCGCTTCGTCGGGGGTTGCGCGGAGCTCATCCCACGGCAGGAAGCCGTCATGCGCCTCCGCACCGAGCGAGACCGCCAGCCTGAGCCCGGGAACGTTCGCCGGCCAGATCGCGCGCAGCATCGCGAGATAGTCGCTCGACTTGAACCGCGCCGCGGTGACCAGCACCGAGCAGCCGACCTTGTTCAACGCATATTCGACCTCGCTGACGCGATAGGCCGGGTTGATATTGACGAGGATCGCGCCGATCCGCGCGGTGGCGAACTGGATCACCGCCCACTCGGCGCAATTGGGCGCCCAGATCCCGACGCGATCGCCTTTCTTCACCCCGCGCACGATAAGCCCGGTCGCGACGCGATCGACTTCTGCGTCGAATTCGCGCCACGTCCAGCGGATCGCCTGATGCCGCGAAACCAGCGCCAGATCGTCGGCCCAGCGCGCCGCCGCTTCGCGCAGCGCGACGCCGATCGTCGTGTCGAGCAGCGGGGTGTCGGTCGGGCCGCGGGCAATCGAAAGTCCGGTCATCGTTTGATGTTCACCACCTGAAGCTGGGTATATTCCGCCAGCCCCTCCACCGATTGCTCGGCGCCGAGGCCGGATTGCTTGAAACCGGCCATCGGGATGTGCGGGCCGATCGCGATATGCTGGTTGACCCATACCTGCCCGGCGGCGATCCGCCCGGCAATCCCCGCGGCGCGATCCACGTCGCGGCTCCATACCGAGCCGCCGAGCCCGTAATCGGAGGCATTGGCGCGCGCGATGACATCCTCGACATCCTCGAAGCGGATCACCGGCAGGATCGGGCCGAATTGTTCCTCGTCGACGATTCTGGCGCCGTCGGTCACGTCGCGCACGATCGTCGGCTCGATGAAATAGCCGGCGCGCTCAATCGCCTTGCCGCCCGCCGCGATCGTCCCCTCGGCGCGCGCCGCTTCGAGAAAGCCCTTCACCTTCTCGAATTGCATGCGGTTCTGGATCGGGCCGATCCGCGCGCCCTGCTCGAGCCCGTCGCCGACCACCGCCTCGCTCGCCAGCCGTGCCAGTTCGGCGCACATCGCGTCATAGATATCGGCGTGGACATAAGCGCGCTTCACCGCGAGGCACACCTGCCCGCAATTGAGGAAGGCGCTGTCGAAGATCGCCTGCGCCGTCTCGCGTACGTCGACATCCTCGAGCACGATCGCCGCGTCATTGCCGCCAAGTTCGAGCGTGACGCGCTTCAGCGTATCCGCACCATTGGCGGCGATGCGCTTGCCGGTCGCGGTCGAGCCGGTGAAGCCGATCTTGGCGACGTGGGGATGCGCCGTCAGATGCGGTCCGAGATCATTGGCATCGGTGATGATATTGACCACGCCGGCCGGAAAGATCTCGCGCGCGATCTCGCCGAGCCGGAGCGCGGTGACCGGGGTGGTCGGCGCCGGCTTGAGCACGATCGCATTCCCCGCGAGCACCGCCGGGCCGATCTTCCAGCAGGCGACGAGCAGCGGGAAGTTCCACGCGATGATCCCCACCACTACGCCAAGCGGCTGGTGGCGCACCGCGATATAGCCGGTCGCATCGTCCTGGATAATGCGATCGGGCAGCTCGAGCGTGGCATAATGCCGCAGATAGCCCTCGGTCCACGCCAGCTCGCCCTGCGCCTCGGCGAGCGGCTTGCCCTGTTCCATCGTCAGCAGCCGCGCGAGCTCATCGCCGTTCGCCGCGATCGCATCGGCGAGCGCGACCAGCGCCGCCCGCCGCTCCGCGATCGGCCGCGCACCCCAGGCCGGCTGCGCGGCGCGGGCGGCGGCGATCGCCGCATCGGCATCGGCGGTCGAGGCATGCGGGACGGTGGCGAAGGGCTCGCCCGTCGCCGGGTTGATCACCTCGATCCGCTTGTCCGCATCGACCAGCGCGCCCCCGATCAGCATCCGATAATCAGTCATCGCTCTCTCCCGTCAGAACTTATAGCCCAAGGTCACGCCATAGGTCCGCGGGTTGCCGATATGATTGTAGATGAAGCCGAACCCGGCCAGCAGATCGACCCGCGACGTGAAATAGAATTGCTGCGCCGCATTCTTGACCCAGCCCGAAGCGGTGAAATGTCCGTCGGCGCTCTCGTAATCGACATGCGCGTCGAGCAGCGCATAGCCCTTCTGCTTGAGGATCGGCTCGTTGATCACCTCGAAATACTGGCTCGACTGATAGGCCAATGCGGGATGCACGCTGATCGTCCCGAAGCTGCCGCGCGCGAGCGTCAGGTCCGGCCCGACGTTGAAGGTGAAGGACGGGGCATTGGCGAGCTTGTGCCCGACGACATCGACCCCGCTGACCGTCCCCTGGAGGATCTTGGTCGACAAGGCACCCGCCCCGGCGTGGAGCTGGAACCAGTCGGCGATGCGCGCGGTCAGCTCGGCCTCGCCGCCGAAGATGCGCGATTTGGGGATGTTGAACAGATCCTGCGCGCCGGTCGAGGGGTTGACGTTGATGAACTGCTGGTTGCGATAGTCGTAATAGAATGCCGCGAGGTTGAGCGTCACGCGCCGGTCGAACCAGCGCGTCTTGGCGCCGATTTCGTAGGAGGTGACCTTCTCCGCCTTGGCGACCGACACTTCGCTCGGATCGAAAAACGCCTGCGCGTTGAAGCTCGGCGCACGATAGCCGCGGCTGACGCTGGCGTAGAACAGATTGCCGTCGGCGAGCTTATAGTCGAACCCGATCTTGCCCGAGAGATTGTCGGTCGAATAGCGCGCGCCGGTGAGCGGGATATTGGTCTGGACGAAGACATCGTCGGCGCCATAGACGTTGGATTCGAAATTGCTCTGCACCCCGGTATCGTGGGTGAAGCGCAATCCACCGCGCAAGGTGAACCGGTCGGTCAATTTGAATTTTACGTCGGTATAAGCGGCGTAGCTTTTCTTGACCTGATCGAAATGGTTCTCGATCTTGCACCCCGCGAGCCCGCCGCTGAGCTGGCAATCGAGATGGTTGACCACGCCGTCGCCGTTGAGATCGCCGCCCGAGGCGACATCGTTCATGATCTGGAACGAGTTCGAATTGAACACCTTCTCGCGCGCGTAATAGAGGCCGAGGATGAAATCGAACGGGCCGTGGGTGTTGCTGGTGAGACGCAGATCCTGCGCGAACTGGCTCGCCCGATCGCCATAGGGAATTTCGAGGAATTTGTCGCCGCGCCCGTCGGTGTCTTCGGTGAAGAACAAGGTGCCGTGGTCGTAGGAGGTGATGCTGGTCAGCGTCAGCGCATCGGTCAGCTCGTAATTGGCGGTCAGCGCGACCGATTGCGTCCGCGCGATGCGGCGCGTCGCGACGTTCGAGGCGATGTGATAGCGATCGAGCCCGTCGACGCGCGACTGATCGGCATTCTGCGCGTAGATGCCGTAATTATGCGGGGTCTGCTCGCTCACCGAGCCGCGCAGCACCAGCTTGAGGCGGTCGGTCGGCTCCCAATGGATCGTCCCGCGCAATGCGAATTCGCGCGTCTCGCCGAGATCGGGATAGCCGGGCAGGACATTCTTGAACCAGCCGTCGGCGTGGCTGAACGTCCCCGCGATGCGGAACGCGAGATTGGGGGCGACCGCGACGTTGAGCGCGCCGCTCATGTCGACGCGATTGTAATTGCCGTAGCCGAGGTTGAAATAGCCGTTGGTCTCGCCGAGCGTCGCATCGTGGCTGATGATGTTGACCGCGCCGCCGGTGGTATTCTTGCCATAGAGCGTGCCTTGCGGCCCGCGCAGTACCTCGACCCGCTCGAGATCGTACATCGCGACCCCGAGGAAGGCGAAATTGCCTTTGTACACCTCGTCATAATAGGTCGCGACCGGGCTCGACTGGTTGAGGCTGTAATCCGACATCGACACGCCGCGCAGCGAGAAGATCGGGGTATTGTCGCCGACGATGCCGGTCATCTGGAGATTGGCGACCTTGCTCGTCAGATCGTCGACGCTGGTGGTGCGCGATTTCGACAAGGTGTCGCCGCCGATCGCCGACACCGAGATCGGCACCGACTGCAGGCTTTCCGAGCGTTTGGTCGCCGTCACGATGATCTCGCCCGGTGCCGGGGCATCCGCGGCGGGGGTGGCGGGCGGCGCGGGGGCGGTCTGCGCCAGCGCCGATGTGGCGGCGAGTGCGGCGGACATGGCGAGCAGCGCACCACCCGTCCGCAACAACAGATGATTCCTCATAAAGTGAACCCTCCCTAGTTTTCGATGTGCCGGTCTTTTCCTGCCTGCATGAAACCCGCCACCAGACGCGCTCTTGTTTCGACGCGTTCAAGGCGGAGGGGGTTTTGTCGCAGCACATTGATTTCCGCCGCTGTGTACGGTCGGAAATCCTTGGGCATGTGCTGGCGATCAAAGGTGTAAAGCGTCCAGTTGACGAGATTGGCGAGCCGCGCGTCGTCGAGGGCCGCGGTGGCGACGCCCGGCACCCGGCCGAGAAATTCGCGCCCGCCGGGCACCGACAGAAAGCGCGCGACCATATCCCGCATTGGCGGGTTGGACGTATCGTCGCCGCTGCCGTCGGGCCGGTGGCACCCCTGGCATTTGAGCTTATAGTCGATATGCGCCTGCGCCGCGTCCGCCACGCCGGGCATCGGCAGGACCGCGGGCTGGTTTGCCGCCACGCCCGCCGCGATCAGCCCGGTTGCGAGACCGAAGATCAGGAGGGCGAGGCGATCGGTCATTTGCCTTCCAGCCCGGCGTGGAGCTTGGCGACATCCGCGCCGGTCATCGACCCGGCCTTGGCCTTGTAGCCGGCGATCTCGGCGGCGGAGAACGGCTTGAACGCCGGCCCGGTCTTGGCGATCGCGGTGCCGACATGATTGAGCACCGCGGCAATCGACGCCTCGTCGAGCCCGCCTTGCGCGGGCATCACCCCGCGATAGGGCTTGCCCTCGATCGTCAGCGGCCCGGCCAGCCCCTTGATCACCGCCAGCGCGAGATAGCGCCGCCCCTCGGGCTTGGCGGCGAGCGCGCGGAAATCTCCGCCGAGCGGGGGATAGGCCCCGGGCACCCCGGCGCCGGTCGCGGTGTGGCAGGCGGCGCAGCGGGTGAAGATCGCCTTGCCGTCCGGCGCCGCCACGGCCGCGGCGGGCAAGAGCGCGGCGAGCAGGATCAGCCGCCTCATTTCGGCTGCTCAAGCGCGACGCCGACGATCACCGCGGTCGAGCAATTATAGACGCTGCTCTCCGACCCGAGGCACCAATTGTAATCGTTGTTCGATTGCGTGCGGACCTGCGGGCGATCGCCCTCGTTGCGGTTGCAGAGGCACTGGCCGCACGACGAGACGCCGCAGCAATCGTTATAGCTGATGATATAGGCGCGGTTGTCGGCGGGGTTGGTGCAGGTGCCGATCCAGGTGATCGGCGACATCTCGGTCCCCGGCGGGCACGAACTGACCGATCCGCCGCAGCAGGTGCAAAGGAAGCCGTCGATTGCGCAATAGCGCCAGTAATCGCAGGTCGTGCGATCGCCGGGGTCCTGCGGATTGCCTGAGGTCACCGGCTGATGCGGGGTGCCCCCGGGGTGGGTCGAGGCGCGCGCCACCGGCAGCACCGGGAAGACCGCGGCGCCGGTGATCCCCATCCCCAATGTCGCCAAGAGGCTGCGCCGCGAGGTGCCGCGCGCAACCGAGCGGGCAAAGCGCTCGGCAAGCTTGTCGAAACCACGCATCGGTCATGCCTCCTTCTGGCGGCGGGCAAGGAAATCCTGGATCGAGGCGACCCCGTGCTCCTTGGCGACGAACAGGCTTTCGAGATGCTCGCGGCTGTTGATCAGCCCGAGCGAGGCGACCCTGCCGTCCTCGTCGAGCAGCACGGCATAGGGGAGCTTGGAGACCCCGAACGCGCGGCCGAGCGCTTCGGACAGCACCAGCGGCATCCCGCCGAGCCCATATTCGGCGATCAGCCGGCTGTAGGCCGATTTGGTCCCGTCACCGGCGAACACGACGTCGAGCCAGTCGCTCTCCGCCCTGGCCGCCGAGCGCACCACCGGGAGCAGCGATTTGCACACCGGGCAATCGGGCGAGGCGAAGAAGAGAAGCTGGCTGCGTCCGTCGCGCCGTCCCCCGACCTCGAGCGGAACGCCCTCGATCGTGGTGACGGTCATCGGGCTTGCGACCTCGCCCACCTCGACCTTCTGGTGGAGGGTCAGTGCACCGGCCGGGGCGATGCGCTCGTGCAGGATACCGACCTGGCGCGCGAGCGCGGCGATCAGCACGCCTTGGACGATCACCGCCGCCCACAGCAGCAATTGAGATACCAGCATCAGGATTTCCTCCACGCGGGATGGGGAATGGAGAGAAGTTCGGACGCGCCGAAATAGAGCGCGAGAAAGGCGAGCGCGGACAGCAACGCCTCGGCCGGCGGCACCCCCTCGGGCGCCGGCAGCACAATGAGCACCGCCGCCAGCCCCGCGAGCAGCAGCGCGCGGAGGATATGCCCCGCGCCGACCGGGCGCGGACGCGCGGTGAAGTCGCACCCGCAGTCGAGCGTCTCGCCGCGCCGACGCCATAGCGCCAGCGCATAAGCGCTCCACAGCAAGGCGGCGATCAGCGCCCCGGCGACGGTCGCCGCCGGGATGACGAGACAAAGTGCGGCGATCGCCTCGGCCGCCGCGGCGACCACCAGCAGCAATTGTCCGGCCGACGGGGAGACCCCGGCCAACCGCGCCGTCGCCGTAGCGAACCGCGCGCCCGACTGCGCCTTGTGCGCGGCGGACACCGCCAGCACCAGCGCGAGGAACAGGGGGAGCGGCGCCATCATTCGACCGGGGTGATGACCATCGGGCTGAACGCGACGGTCGCGCCCAATGACCGGACGAAGGCGCCGCTCGCGGCGTCATAGACGTCGATCGCGCCGTCGGCGCGCGACACCACCATATGCGGCTGCGCCTCGCGCGTCACCGCGACCGCGATCGACTGGCCCTTCAATGCGATGCGCGCGACGCGGGCCTTTTTCGCGGGGTCGATCACCCACACTTCGGTGCCGCCGTCCTTGTGGCTGCCTTCTTTGCCGGCGGGATTCATCAGCACATAGAGCCGGCCGGCGGCATCCGAATTGATCACCTGCCAGCCGCTCGGGCGCCATTCGGGGGTGGCGCCCGGCGCGGTGCCGACGCTGAACGAACCGGGGATCACCTTCGCCACCTCGCCCGAGAGGTCGAAGCCCTGGAGCAAACCCTTCTGGCTGATGAACCAAGCCGTCTGGCCGACCATCGCGGGGTTGCTGAACAGCGGCTGGTTGTCGATGTCCTGTACCGTCTTGATCGTCTTCGACGTCGCGACCTTGCCCTGCGCGTCGAGCGTCGCGCTGAAGATCGAGCCGTCGGCGCACAGGCTGGAAAAGCCGCGCGGGCCGGTCGGGTAGATTTGCGAGCAGCCCGGCAGATCGATCTCGTTGAGCACCTTGCGCGCGTCGAGATCGACCACGGTGACCGATTGCGCCGGGGTGAAATTGGCGACCAGCGCCCATTTCTCGTCATTGGTGAACTGGAACAGGTGGGGATAGACCACCGAGAGCTGGCGCTTGCCGCCAGGGAGCACGATCTCGCCCTTGGGTTTCAGATCCTTCATGTCCCAGAAGGTGATCGCATCGGTGCGCTCGCCGCGCGTCAGCCGCGAATAGAAGGTCTCGGCGGTCAGTATCTCTTGCCGCTTGGCCGAGTAGAGCGAATTGCCGAATTGCGCCGAGCGGACGATCGCCTTCAACGGATGATCGGCCGAGGCGGTATCGACCACCACCACGCGCCCGTCGACGATCGCGTTGAAATTGAGATCGTTGATGAGCACCCAGCTTTTCGGCCATTGCGCCGGCAAGGGCGTGACGCTGGGGATCGTTTCCTCCGGCAACGGCGCCGTGCCCGTTCCGGGCGCTGCGCCGGCCAGCGTCGGAAGCGCGGCAACACCGAGCGCGGTTGAACACAACCGGGCGAACCACCTCATGCTGCACCTCCCTGACATCGCCGTTCGAGCGGCGTTGCAGGAATAATGTGCGTCCGACCTAATTCTGTCAATCGACCTAAATCTGGCGAGTGACCTAATTTTGAAAAGCTGTTATAGGCGCCGCGATACCGGGAGATGAATTGTTATGAATCAGGATGATAATCTGTCATTTGTGGTCCCAGACCTGATCGTGCCGGAACGCGACGGGGGCTATTCCAAGGGACATGAGACCCGCGAAATGATCCTTCGCGCGGCGCTGTCGATCCTGATCGACGAGGGATATCGCGCGATGTCGATGCGCCGAGTCGCGGCTGCCTGCGGGATGAAATTCGGCAACCTCACTTATCATTATCGCACCCGCGAGGATCTGGTGCGCGAACTGCTCGACGGGATGATCAGCAGCTATGAGGTCGAATTCGAGGCGATCGTCCACCAGCCCGATCTCACCCCCGACGAGCGGCTCGAGCGCTATTGCCGGCTGGTGCTCGACGATATCACGACCAAGAAGACGACCCGGCTGTTCCCCGAATTATGGGCTTTGTCGAACCACGATCCGTTCGTCTATGAGCGGATGCACGAGCTCTACACCCGCGCGCGCCGCCCGCTGTTCGAGGTGGTGGCGGAAATCCGCCCCGATCTGTCGACCGAGGATCAGGAAACGCTGACCTTGTTCATCTCTTATTCGATGGAGGGATCGACGATCTTCGCGGGCTATGAAAAGCCGTTCCGATCGCAGATGAATCGGATCAAACACGTATCGATCGAGGCGTTTCGCGAGTTGGTGCACAACTTCAAGCGGAGTTGAACGCATGGTTACCGAGCCCAGGCCGATGTCCCGCGGCGGCAAGATCGCTTACGCCATCGGGCTGCCGCTCGGTCTTCTCATGCTGGTCTTTCTGCCGATCGGCCGGCTCGATTGGGTGCCGGGCTGGGTGTTCATCGGCTTCCTCTTCGTCACCTACGGGATTGCCGCGTCGGTCCTGCTTCGGGTCAATCCCGCGATCTTCCGCGCGCGCAACCGCTTCCAGCCGGGGACGCAGCGCTGGGATCTGATCCTGCTGTCGCTGATGCTCCCGGCGATGGTGATCGAGATTCCGCTCGCGACGCTCGACGCCGGGCGGATGCATTGGTCGGTGGTGTCCCCCGCGATCGTCGTGCTGGGCTATGCCTTGCTCGGCGGCGGGATCGCGTTCGGCGGGTGGGCGCAGGCGGTCAATCGCTTCTTCGAACCCGGCGTCAGGCTCCAGCGCGAGCGCGGGCAGCATGTCATCACCGACGGGCCGTATCGCTTCGTCCGCCACCCCGGCTATGTCAGCGCGCTGATGGTCTTCGCCGGGCTGGCGCTAGCGCTGGCGTCGTGGTGGGCGCTGATCCCTGCGGCCTGGGCAAGCGCACTGCTGATCGTGCGGACGCGGTGGGAGGATGCGCTGCTTCACGCCGAGCTGGCCGGCTATGCCGATTACGCCCGGCGGACGCGTTACCGGCTGCTGCCGGGCGTGTGGTGAGCGCTATACCAAGGTCGGACGCGAGCGGATCGCGTTGAGCACCGGCGGTGCGACGCGATAGACCGCCATCCGCCGCCCGCCGCGGTTGACGTGATCGGTCACCCGTCCGGCATAATAGCGCCGCACCAGCCCGGCGCGGACCAGATCGGAAACCGCGCGGCTGACATTGGCCTTGCCGACCGCCAGCGCTTCCTCGGCCAGCGCCGCCTCCAATTTCTCGGGATCGTCACTGCCGATCCGCGCCGCCACCCTGGCCCGCAGCCCGGCACGGCGTCGGTCGCGCGCTGCGAGCGGGACGAGCTGGCGCGCGAGCCAGTCGCGCAACGACAGCCGCTCCCCTGCCCCGCCGCGCACCCACGGCCCCGCCTCGCCATCGGGGCGCGCCGCCTCGGCGATCAGCCCGAGGACGAGAAAGGCATAGCGCGGGCGGCTGGAAGCATCCGCCAGCGAGGCGAGGATCGAACCCAGATCGGGCCGGGCGGCGCTGTCTTCGGTCATGCCGCAGAATCAAGCACATGCGGAACGAATAGTGAATCCCACTTCTGCGCCCGGCATCAACTTTGTCGTGGGTGACACTTTGCCTGAAGGACGGCCGCACCCCGCCGCATCCCTCGTTACCCCCGGTCTTGGGCCGGGGTCCATCGTACCGCAGACTCCGTGGCAAGAACCTCTTGCTTCGCGCTCGCCTCCCGGTGGATCCCGGCTCAAGACCGGGTGGCAGGGGGCCTTCCCGGCTCCAAACCGCCACGGATGACAGTCTGCCGCGCCGATTCTGGTAAAGTGTCACCCGTGGCGCTCCGGGCAAAGTGTCACGCGTCGACGATGCGGAACACCGCCCCCGTTCCGGCATTGCGGACCAGATCGACCGCGCTGCCGTTCCAGTGATAATCGAGATGCCGCCCCTGCACCGGCGCGGCGGCGCAATCGGGGTAGAACAGCGCGACGCATTCACCCCCCGGATAGCGCACGCTGGGATAGACGATGCCGTCCGCCTCCGACGCGCGCATCCGTGCCGCAAAACGCTGCGCCGGGGCATAATCGTCCGGATCGAGCAAATCGTCCGCACCCGCCGCGCGCAGATCGACGAGATCTCCCGACACGTTGAGCACGATCTCGCGGAACTGCGAGGTCCAGCCCGGCGGCTCGGCGGTGCGCGCCATGAAGCGCGCATGGTGGTGGATCGTCTCGAACAGCGCGGTCTCGTAGCGATCCCCGACATAGAGCACGCCATAATCGCCCGCCGAAAAGCGGCTCGGCCGGTCGGGGCTGACATGCGTGAACGAGGCCATCAGCCACGACGCCCCCGGCCCGCCCACGCGGCGGTCGGCCGGCACCAGATCGAGGTTGCCGATCGTCGCCATGATGCGCGGATTGGTCTTCTGCTCGGCCGAGAGCAGCAGCGGCCAGTCGGCCGGATCGGCGATATCCTCGAACAGGTCGATCGGCGGAAACAGACTGCGGATGATCCGTACCGCGCCCTTCCATTCGAGATGCGTGGTCGCGGCCTCGGCCGCCGTCACCACCCGCCGCGCTCGGCGTCGAGATAACGCCGCACCCGCATGATATCGGTCAGTTCGCCGCCCAGCATCACGTCGAGCGCGCTCGCGCCGGCGAAGGCGCGATTGGCGGCGCGCACCCAGCCATAACCGCGCTGCGGCTCGCTGAAGATGATCCTGAGCGCCTTATGGATGCCGAGCAGGTTGGAGAGCCGCGCGCGACCGTCGCGCGAGATCCGCCCCGGCCCTTCCGCCTTCCAGCGGCGATAGCTGCGCACCGGCATGTCGAGCAAGGTCGCGGCCTGCTCGTCGGTGACGCCCCATTTGCCGAACAGGTTGAGCGTGGCACGGAACATCGCCTCGCCCTCCTCCTGCGTAATCGGGTCGGCGCGGAACGCCTGGGGTGCGGTATCAACCGGCTGCAATGCCAACATGGTCAATCTCCATATGGCATCATATATGGGATGTCAGGCCATATGGCAATGTCACGCGCTTGCGAATAAGATCGTGGACCATGCGCGCGCGCGGCAGGATCAGATAGGCGCCGATCCCCAGCGCCAGCGATGCGACGATCTGCGCAACCCAAAATTCCCCGAATTTGGCGTGCAGGACGGTGTCGGTCACATACATCGGGAAGATGTTGAAGATATAAATGTAGAAGCTTGCCGCGGCGATCATGATCATCATTCGCCCGGCGATGTCGGGCAGCGGGATCCGCCGCACGAAGACGATCAGCCCCGCCGCAACGAGCATCGCCGCGACATGCGCATCGTTCCATCCCCATGCCAGCGCGGAAACGGTCGCGAGCATCAGAAACAGCGCGAGACGCAGCGGCCGTCCCGCTTGGGCGATCGCCCAGCCCGTCGCGAAATAGACCAATGTCTGATCGGGGCTGCGGAAAGCGTGCCCGGCCGCATCGCCGACGCGACCGCCAATCAGGTGGATCATCAGCGCGGCCCCGGCAAATGCCATCCCGAAACCGGTCGGACGGAGCGTGGCGAAGCGGCGAACAGCGGGTATGGCGAGCAAGATACAGGTCACCGCCACGCACCAGGTCAGGCTTTCGATAAACCAATAGGGGTTGAGAATTCCGCCCCAATCGCCGTGGAACGTGCTGACGAACAATTGGTGCCGCCACAGGATATGCCGGTCATGGGCAAAGACCACCAGCATGATCGCGAGGTAAATCAGCAAGTAACGCCGCGCGAAATCGAGGAATACCGCCCCCGATCGCCCCGCGAGCAACCGTGTTCGTTGAAATCTTGCCCAGGTAAAGCCGGCCAGCATCATCAGGACGTCCGCCCCGCCCTGCATCCCGCCCAGCGCATGCTGGAACAGGATCAGCATGATCGCCAGGCAACGGACGATGATGTCGCTTTCCAGCCAGATCAAATGCCAATGCGCGTGGCGCGGCGCATCGGTCTGCGCCCGAGCACGTAATTGCGCGAGCGACAGTGTCTCCCAGCCCTCGGGCAAGGCGCCGAGCGCATCCTCGATCGCGATCGAACATTGCACATAGCTGAGGGAATCGCCGCCGAGGCTCTCGAAACTGTCGGTCTCGGCAATCGGCATGCCATGCGCCAACCCCCGATAGAGCCGCGCGACCCGTTCGATCGCGCTGCCGTCTGCGAGGAGCAACCGCTCGCGGGCTGCATGCCCCGCGCGAAGCACCGCCGCATAATCGATCTTGCCTCGCTGCGTGCGGGGCAGCGCCGCGAATTCGACGAATTCGAACAACGTAGCAGGAAGATCGAGCCCGCCCAGCGCCTGTCGTGCCTTGTCCAGATCCGCGGTCGCCGCGGCGGCGACCACCACCAATGCATCGTCACCGGCAACGCAACAGGTCGCCGCGCCGGCCGCGCGGCATCTTTCCTCCAGATCGTCGAGCCCGACCCGCAACCCGTACGCCTTCACGAAGCGGCTCTTGCGCCCGACGATGCGGAACAGCCCCGGTTCGATCTCGATCGCCAGATCGCCGGTGCGTAGCACATCGGGACCGGGCGGATCGGCCATGTCGCGCCGCGCGGTGGCATAGCCCATCATCACATTGGGGCCGCGATAGACGAGTTCGCCCGGCTCGCCCGCGGCGACGCGCGCGCCCTGCCCGTTCTCCAACCACAGCTCGCCGCCGGGGATCGCCCGACCGATCGCGCCGGGATGCAGCGTCAATTGCTCGGGCGGAAGATAGGCGATGCGCGCCGTCGCCTCGGTCTGCCCGTACATGATGAACAACCGCGCCTCGCTGTCGCGCACCTGCCCGGCGATGCGCGCGACGAGATCGGGCGCCATCCGCCCCCCGGCCTGGGTCAGCGTGGTCAGGCTAACCGGCAGATCCGCCAGCAGGCCGGCGCGGTCCATCAGTTCATAGCTGTGCGGCACCCCGGCGAGCCCGGTGACACCGTGCGTGTGCAGCATATCGCGGAAGGTCGCATCGGCGACGCTCGCCTCGGTCAGCACGATCGATCCCCCCACCGTCAGATGCGAGTTCACCACCGACAGCCCGTAGGAATAGGAAAGCGGCAAACTGGTGACCGCGCGATCGGCGGCGGTGAGGCCGAGATAGGCGGCAATCGACCGCGCATTGGCATCGAGCGCATTGGCGCTGAGCCGCACAAGCTTGGGGCTGCCGGTCGAGCCGGAGGTGGACAGCAACAACGCCAGATCGGGGTGCGGTTCAAGTTCCCACGCGGCTGGCGTCGCCTCCAGCCGCCACGCGCCGCTTGCCTCATCGAGCAGATAGCGCGCGTCGGGCCGATAATGATCGAGAATATGTCCGGCCGCGGCCGCCTCGTGATGCATGATCACCGGAGTGCCCGAGCGGAGCGCTCCGAGATATGCAACCACCGCTTCGACCCGGTTTCGCGCCTCGACCGCCAGCAGCAGGATTTCGTCGGGCAGGGCAGCGGCGAAGTCGTCGGCCAACCCCGCGAGCTGGTCGAACGAGATCGATCGGCCATCCTCGCAGACCAATGCCGGTGCGGCACCCCATTGCTGCAACGTCGCCGCGAAGAGCGGCGGCGCTCTACCCCTGCCTGCCACTCCCCTGTCACCCCAAATTCGTTATCGATTCGGTGAACAGTTCATTAACATTATCGAACTTTAGGAAGAAGACCCCGCGCAGTGCCGATCGCCGCCTGTCCCGATTGCGGACAGCGGCCGCTCAGTCGGCGCGCCAGCGAAAGGCGATCGCGGTGTCGCCGACCGCGTCGCCGTGCCGGTCGAACCGCCGTTCGACGATCAGCCCGTTATCGCCGGCGTCGACCAGCACGATCGTGCTGCAGCGCGTGCCATAGGCCGTGTCGCGGACGAAGATCGGCGCCGGATCGTCATCGGTCCCGGCCGCCGGGGTCGCGTCGCGCAGCCCGGCGAACAGCGCCTCGCGATCATGTTCCGCGCCGCTGAGCCAGCGGGCGATCACCTCGCTCAGCCGGATCGTCTTGCGCCACGGCGGGTCAAGCGGGCCGTTCGACATGGCATGAAGCCCGGGCGCGAGCGCGCGCGCCAGCGGCGTGGGGCGGTTAGACAGGAACAGCGCATCGTCGTCGCCGATCGTCACCGCGTTGAACGGATTGTAATCGCCGAGCCGCTCGGTCGGCGGCACGATCCCCGTCGCGAGCCCGGTAACCAGCGCGCCGCGCGACGCACGCGACGGATCGGGAGCGCCGAACCCGCGCAAATTGGTCACCGCGGCGAACCGCCCAGGCGCGGCGACC
Organism: Sphingomonas lycopersici; assembly: GCF_026130605.1. Classification (GTDB taxonomy): domain Bacteria; phylum Pseudomonadota; class Alphaproteobacteria; order Sphingomonadales; family Sphingomonadaceae; genus Sphingomonas; species Sphingomonas lycopersici. The sequence continues at coordinate 143,410 of NZ_JANFAU010000003.1, forward strand.
GCCAGCCACGTCCCGCCGGCCTGCGCATCGGGCCCGGCGATGATCGCACCGTCGGGCCAGCGCTGCAGCGCCTCGGCCGGGCGATCGTGGAATTCGTCGCGATTGGCGGCGACCACCAGCTTCCAGCGCGGATCAGCCCGCCAGGCGATTGCAAGCACACACATAAGCGCGCTTGTTCCAGCACTTCACCGCAATCGCAACAGCGGCGCCGTGGTTAATGCCGAACTTGCCATAAAGCGGCGGAAGCGCGATGCTGCCGCCCACCGCGACGGAACGACTCGCCTCCGCCGGCCCGCCGCGGTCCGGGGTGAAGGGGTGAGTGAGATGGACATTGACCGGCTGAAACCGCGCGCGGGGCTGCCCGCGGCGCGTGTCGTGCGACGCACCACGATCAGTTGCGGCCCGCTCTATATCGTCCGCGAGGAGCATCGCTTCGCGCGCGATATCGCCGGCGATACGTTCGTCCCGGCGGTGCGCCGACGCGCCCGGTTCGCCGGCTGGCGAGTGGTTGGCGCGGCGGTGCTGGGATGCGTAGGGATCGGCGGCATCGCGCTCGCCGCCACCGGCGTGCCCACGCGCGGTGATTATGTCGTCAGCATCCCGATCCCCGATTCGGTGCCGGCGGTTTTCGCGGACGCGGGAAAAGCCGTCGCGCGCCACCGTCCGCGCCGTGCGCCGGCGGCCGCGCAGGCGGTGCCCGCCCCCGTCCCCGCTGACGCGACCGAGATCATATCCGCGCGGTCGCTGGGCGACGCGACGACCGCCGGTTTCGCCAGCCGCGCCGCGGCGATCGACGCGGCGTTGCGCAGCGGCGACATGCAGGAATGGCGCGACGCCAGGGCCGGCGAACGCGGGTTCGTCGTCGCCGGCCCGGCCGATCGCGACGGCACGCAGACCTGCCGCAACCTCTCGATCCTCACCCGCGGATCGGGCGACAGCCAGGAACGCGTCGACCAGCAGCGCCAGTGCCGCGCGGGCGGGTAGACTTTCGTTCCTTATCGAAGAGCGATTACGAAACCCCGTGTGCTCCCGCGAAGGCGGGAGCCCAGCCAGACTGGGTCCCCGCCTTCGCGGGGACACAAGGGGACGCCGACACGCGGTTTCACGAAGTAGCGACCATACAGCCCCGTTCGGGCCGAGCTTGTCGAAGCCCTGCAGGCTCGGGGCGAACGGGTAGCTGAGCCGCTGCAACGCGAACCGCCATAACTTCTGTTATCGAAACATTGACAGCGCGGCCGTCGCTGGGCCAGTCTCTCGCGATGCGCGGCGCCAGACCGTGCCCCATGGAGAGCAGGCATGGTGCTGACAAAAGGGGATGATTTCCCGATCCACCAGACGCCGGAGCCGGTCGCTTACGCCGGCACCGATCGCAATTTCTACGACCGCTATTTCTTCAACGGCTACGCCCCCAATGCCGATACCGACGGCTTCTTCGCGGTGGCGATGGGGGTCTATCCGCACCTCAACGTGATCGACGCCGCCTTCTGCTGGCTGATCGGCGGCAAGCAGGTCAACCTCCACGCCAGCCGCGGGCTGGGGATGGAACGGATGGATACCCGCGTCGGCCCGATCGGCATCGAGGTGATCGAGCCGCTCAGGCAATTGCGCGTCACCGTCGCCGCCCCCGAGCACGGCATCGCCGCCGATATCGTCTTCACCGGCCGCGCTTTTCCGCAGGAGGAGCCGCGCTTCATCCGCCGCAACGGCCCGCGCACGCTGATGGATGTGACGCGTCTGACCCAGAACGGGCGCTACCAAGGCTGGATCGAGGTCGACGGCACCCGCACCGACATCAGCGGCTGGGTCGGCACGCGCGACCGTTCCTGGGGCGTGCGGCCGATCGGCGCGCCCGACGCCCAGCCGCACAGCCCCCCGCTCCCGCCGCAATTCTTCTGGCTGTGGAGCCCGTGCGTGATGGAGGGCGGCGAGCTTTATTGCCACACCAACGACGACGCGCATGGCCGCTTCTGGAACCGTCGCGCGACCTGGCGCCCCGAAGGCGGCGGCGCTGACGACGAACATCATTATGATGCCGCCGATTATACGATCGAGTGGCGCAAGGGCACGCGCAATGCTGCGCGCGCCGCGCTCTCGCTCCACGATGCGGCGGGTGAAACGCGTGTCGCCTTCGATATCGGCGCGACCTTCATGATGCTCGGGCTCGGCTACGGCCATCCGCAATGGGCACACGGCCGGCACCACGGCGAGGCGGTGACGGTCGAGCGCGAGGATCTCGTTCCCGCCGAGCTCGATCCGCTGCTGCCGCATCACCTGCATATCCAGGCTTTGGTCGCGGTGACGATGACCGCGCCCGACGGCTCGGTGAAGCGCGGCCGCGGCGTGCTCGAACAGCTCGTCGTCGGGCCGCACGCGCCGTCCGGCTTTCACGCCGCGCTGGATCCGGCATGAGCGATATCGGGCCGGCGATCGAGGCCTATCTCACCCGCTTGTGGGAAACGCCGGTGGTGATCCGCGATCTCGCGCGCATCCCCGGCGGGGCGAGCCGCGAGACCTATCGCTTCGATGCCTTCGTCGATGGCGAGCGGCGGCGGCTGATCCTGCGGCGCGAGCCGGCGTCGGGGTTGATCGATACCGAGAGCGAGACCGAATTCCGCGCCTATCGGAGCGCGGCCGGGGTCGTGCCCGTGCCGCGCGCGATCGCGCTGGAAAAGGGCGGCGCGGAGCTGGAGCGGCCGTTCTTTCTGATGGAGCGGATCGACGACGGCGTGGTAGTCGGCCCGTTCGACCGCGCCGGGTTCGGCAATCATGCCGAGGCGCTGGGCGAGCAATTCTTCGCCGCGCTCGGGCGGCTCGCCGCACATGATGCGAGCGCGTCGCCGCTCGCCGCGCATCTCGACGCGCCGGCGCCCGACCAATGCTGGCGCATCGCGCTCGATTATTGGGAAAAGGTGATCGACACCGATGCGTTCGCGCCGCAGCCGATCGTCCGCGCCGCGATCCGCCGGCTGCGCGCGACGCCGCCGCCGCCCGCCGCCCGCATCGCGCTGGTTCACGGCGATTATCGTTCGGGCAATATGATGCACGACGGCGCCGGGCGGATGCTGGCGATGTTCGATTGGGAAATGGCGCATTTCGGCGATCCGCTCGAAGATCTCGGCTGGGCGCTGAACCCGGTGTGGGACCATTTCCAGCCCGGCCGCGCGTGCGGCATGGTCTCCCCCGAGCGCGCGCTGGCGATCTGGCAGGCGTCGAGCGGGGTCGTCCCCGACCCCGCCGCGCTCGACTGGTGGCGGCTGTTCAATGCGGTCAAGGGCAGCGCGATCTGGACTTCGGCGTTCCGCGAATTCGTGACCGGCGGGCGCACCGATCCGGTGCTCGGCCTCTCGGGCTGGTATGTCCAGCGCCGCCAGGATGCGGTGATCGCTGCGATGCTGTCGGGCACCCCCACCGTCCCGACCGCGCGGGACGAGGCACAGAGCGATCTCGGCCATATCCTCACCGGCACCGGGCTGACGGCTGCCGGCGCCGGCATGGCCGCGAGCGCGCACGATGCGTTCGGCGGCGCGACCTTCACGATCACCGGGGTCCTGTCGCTGCTCGCCGCGGAGGAGGCGGAGAAAGCCGCGGCGTGGCGGCTGGCCGATATCGCCGCGATGCGCGCATTGCTCGGCGACGAAGCGCCGCGCGAGGAGACGCAGGAGATGACGCTTTCCGCGCTCGACGCGCGCTGGGCTCAGCTCGCCGCGGTTTTGATCGCGCATCACGATCGCGTCGCGGCGGAGGGTGGCGACGAAAGCGCGTTGCTCGCTTTCTATCGCGAGAGTGCGGCGCGGCGCGAGCTGGCCTGGCCGGGGTAGGCGTCGCGCGTCAGAGCTGCAGCCCGAACCGCGGCCCGAGCCAGGTCATCGCCGCATAAAGCGCGATCGTCAGCGCGCATCCGGCGACGAGCGCGACCCAGAAGCCGATGCCGTGCCGCAACAGCAGCGGGATGAGCAGGAACATCGGCAGCGACGGGAGGACATACCAGAAGGTCGCCCCGGCATGCGCCGCCATATTCTCGGCATCGGGCCGATCGTGCCACAGCCACATCATCCCGAGCACCGACACCAGCGGCAGCGACGCGATCAGCGCGCCTAAGCCGGGGTAGCGTTTCGCGAGCGTCGAGGCGATCGCGATCAATATCCCCGAAATGGCGGCCTTGAGGGCGAGGTAAAGCATGGCCCTTGTTAGAGCATCATACGTAAAATGCGATCCACCCCGGCGAAGGGGCATCCCGCAAAGTAATACTTTGCTGGGACCCCGAAGGCCGGGGTCCAGCATCGGGCCGGTCGTAACTGAACCCCGGCCTTCGCTGGGGTGGTGGTCCTCCCCTAGTCCCGATCCGGCGCCCCCAGCGGGAAGAAGGCGCGATAAGGCCGCGCCTCGTCGACCACCCGCGCCACCGAGGGATGCGCCAGCAACCGCGCCCGATAGGCCGAAAGCAACGGAAATTGCGCCCCGATCGGATGGACCCAATCGGCGTAGAACAGCGCGGGCGCGGCGGCGCAATCGGCGATCGTGAACCCGCCGCCCGTCGCCCATTGCCCGGCCTTCAGGCGGTTTTCGAGCCAGGCATAGCAGCGCTCGATCACGCGGTGCGCATCCTCGACCCCGGTCGGATCGCGGTTTTCCTCGGCGCGCAGCGCATTGCCGACGATCCGCTGCATCGGCGCATGGACATAATCGTCGAACACATCGGCCATCATCCGCGCATCGACCGCTTCGGCCCGATCCGCCGGCACCATCGGCGCGCCGCTGCCGTGGTACAGATCGAGATAGTCGATGATCGCATTGCTCTCGACCACTTCGCGCGCACCATCGACCAGCGCGGGAAATTGCCCGGTCGGCGCGAGCTTCGCCAGGCGCGCCAGATTGTCGGGATGATCGGGGTCGATCATGCGGAATTCGAAGCGCACGTCGCGTTCATAGGCCGCGATCAGCGCCTTCCAGGTGAAAGACGAAAAGGGGTGGCCGTAGAGCGCGACGGTCATTGGATGACTCCCAGCGATTGAAGGACGTGCTCGATCATGTCGAATTGGATGCCGGTGCCGTGGCGTCGCGCCTCGGTGCCGTCCTCGCCGTCGAGAAAGACGATCTGCTCGGTATAGGAAACGCGCGTCCCGTCACCGTCCGCCTCCAGCTCGAGGCTCGACAAGGTGACCGAATGGAACATCCCCGAATGATAGAGATCATAGGCGTAGACGAGCCGCTGGCCGGGCTCGATCAGGTGGAAGCGCGCGTCGAAGCGCGTCACCAGCCCGCTTTGAGTGAAATGGCCTTCGAGCAGCTCGTGCCCGCCGACGCGAAAGTCCATCGAGCGTTTCCCCAGCGTCCATTGCTCCGGCGGCCCGGTGAACCATTGCGCCTTGATCGCCGGATCGGACCACGCCTCGAATATCCTCTCGGGCGAGGCGGCCCATTTGCGCTTCAACGTAAACGTACCGTGGAAAAAGGGCGTCGTGGTCATCGGTGTTCGCCTCCGTCGGCCGTGCCGCCGGCACCGGCCATATTTTGGAATTCATTGTTTTCGAGCAGTTTCCCGAGCCGGTCGAACCGCTGTTCCCAGAGCTGGCGACGCTCGTTGAGCCAATGTTCGACGCGCATGATCGTCTCCGCCGAAATGCGGCATTCGCGGGTGCGGCCGCGTTTCTCGGTCGCGATCAGCCCGCTCGCTTCGAGCACCTGGACATGCTGGTGGATCGCCGCGAGCGACGTCTCGAACGGCTTGGCCAATTCGCTCACCGATGCGGGCCCACGCGACAGGCGTTCGAGGATCGCGCGCCGCGTCCCGTCCGCGAGCGCGTGAAAGGCCAGGTCGAGTTGCGCCGAATACTCAAGCATAGGCTTAAGTAACCGCGGCGCGGCCCGATAGTCAAGCCATTCCTTAAGTATTCGGCGACGCGGTTATGCGGGCGACAGGATCAGCCCGCTGGTCGGCACCCCGGTGCCGGCAGTAACGATGACATTGCTCACCCCCGCGACCTGATTGACCGACGTGCCGCGCACCAGCCGCACGCCTTCCGCGACGCCGTTGAGCCCGTGGATATAGGCCTCGCCCAATTGCCCGCCGTGGGTGTTGATCGGCAGCCGGCCGCCGAGCTCGATATTACCCTCGCGAATGAAATCCTTCGCCTGCCCCTCGCGCGCGAAACCGAAAGCTTCGAGCTGGGGCAGCACGAAGGGGGTGAAATGATCGTAGAGGATCGCCGCCTGCACGTCCGCGGGGCCGATCCCGGCCTGCGCGTAAAGCTGTTCGGCGACGATGTTCATCTCCGAGATGCGGCCGATATGCTTGCGGTAATAGCTCGTCATCATCTGGCTGTCGTCGCCCGCGCCCTGCGCCGCGGCGCGGATCATCGCGGGCGGCTGGCGCAGCGACTTCGCGCCCTCGACCGAGGTGACCACCACCGCCACCGCGCCGTCCGATTCCTGGCAGCAATCGAGCAGATGGAGCGGCTCGACAATCCAGCGGCTCGCCTGATGTTCCTCGAGCGTGATCGGCTGCTGATAGAACCACGCCTTGGGGTTGGTCGCGGCGTGGCGCCGCGCGGCGACCGAGACGCGGCCGAAATCCTCCGAGGTGGCGCCGTGATCGTGCATATAGCGCTGCGCCTGCATCGCCACCCACGAGGCGGGGGAGATCAGCCCGAACGGCACGTACCAGCCGTAATGGGCGGTCTCGGCGGTCGGCACCGGCGGCGGGGTATGCCCGGTGCCGAAGCGATATTGCGAACGCTCGTTCATCGCGCGGTAGCACACCACCGTCTTCGCGATCCCGGTCGCCACCGCCATTGCGGCGTGCATGATCGGCGCGCAGGCCGCGCCGCCGCCATAATGGATGCGGCTGTGGAATTTGAGCGCGCGCCCCCCGATCGCGCGGAACAGCTCGATCTCGGGGTTATTGTCCATCGTATAGGTGGAGAGCCCGTCAACCTCCGCCGGATCGATCCCCGCATCGGCCAGCGCCTCCAGCGTCGCCTCGACCGCGAGACGCAGCTCGGAACGCCCGCTGTTCTTGGAGAATTCGGTCGCGCCGATGCCGACGATCGCCGCCTTGTTGCTGATCGTGTCCATTAGCGCACCTCTTCCGCAAAACCGATCGTGATGGTCGCGGCGACATGCTCGCCGATGCCGTTGCGGCCCGAAACCCTGATTTCCGCGGTCCGCGCCGCGGGGTCGATCGCCGCCACTTCGCCGCCGAGCTTCATCACATCGCCCGCGAAATTGGGCACGCCGAGCCGGATCGCGATTCTGCGGATACGCGCGTTCGCTCCCGCCCAATCGGTGACGAAGCGCTGGACGAAGCCGTTGGTGGTCAGGATGTTCATGAAGATATCGGGCACCCCCGTCGCCTGCGCGGCGGCCTTGTCGTGGTGGACGTTCTCGAAATCATTGGTCGCGATCGCGCCGGCGACGATCGCCGAGGCGGTGATCGGGACGATAAGTTCGGGCAATGCCTGCCCGGCGTGGAGATCGTCGAAGGTCATGCGCGCGCTCCCGCAAGTGGTTGGGTGTCGCCGGCGGCGATCGCGCGGCCGATCGCCGCGAGCATCGGCTGCGCCCCGCCGAGCGCGAGCTCGACCTGCTTGGCAGCGAGGAAATAACGGTGGATCGGATAATCCATATCGGCGCCGATCCCGCCGTGGAGATGCTGCGCCGAATGCGACACGCGATGCCCGCCGATCGCCGCCCAATATTTGGCGGTCTCGATTTCGGCCGGCGCGGCGATGCCTTCGTCGAGCAGCCACGCGGCGCGCAGCGCGGTCGAACGCATCGCCTCGACATCGATGAAGCCGTCGGCGACGCGATGCTGCACCGCCTGCATCCCGCCGAGCGGGCGATCGAACTGGATGCGTTCGCTCGAATAAGCGGCGGTGCGGCGCAGGGCTTCGGCGCAAATGCCGACCTGTATCGCAGCGAGCCCGGCGCGCGCGTGGTCGACGATCCAGCGCGCGATATCGGCGCCCTGCGCGGCCGACCCGAGCACGTCATCGGCTTGCGCCGCGCGAAAGGTGATCTGCGCCTGCGGTTCGCTGCTGGTGGTGCGCTGCGCGCCGATCTCGATGCCCGGCGTCGCCGGATCGATGAGGAAAACGATCACTCCTTCCTCGCTGGTCGCCGGGACGAGGATGCGCTCAGCCTCCGCGCCATAGGGCACCGCCGTCTTGACGCCATCGAGCGTCCAGCCGTTGCCCGAGCGGGTCGCGCGCAGCATCGGGCGCGCGGGATCGTGGTTGCCGACCTCCTCCAGCGCCGCGGTGAGGATTGCTTCCCCGGCAACGACGCGCGGCAGGATCGCCTGTTGCGCCGCGCTGCCAAATTGCGCGATCGGCAGCGCACCCGTCACCAAGGTCGCGTGGAGCGGCACCGGTGCGAGGGTGCGGCCCTGTTCTTCGAGCAGCAGCCCGAGCTCGATCATCCCCTGCCCCAGCCCGCCGTGCGCCTCCGGCACCGCGACGCCGAGCAGCCCGGCCTCGGCTAGTGTCTGCCACAGCGCCGCGTCATAGGGGCGATCGTCTTTCGCGAAGGCGCGCAGGCTATCGTCGTTGCTGTTGTCGGACAGGATCTGCGCGGCGAGATCGCGCAGGCTGGCCTGATCCTCGGTGAGCGCGAAATCCATCCGTATGGCTCCTCAGGCCAGCCGGAAGGCGGGCAGGATGTAATCGGGCTCGACCTCGACGAAATCGAGCGTGACCGGCTTGCCGATCGCCACTTCGTCAGCCGTCGCGCCAAGCATATTGGCGACGATCCGCACGCCCTCCTCCAGCTCGACCAGCACCACCGGGAGCGGATAATCGAAGCACGGCAGTTGCGGCTGGTGCATGATGACGAAGCTGTGGATCGTCCCGCGCCCGCTCGCCTCCACGGTCGTCCAGTCGAACGACCCCGTCTCGGGGCAGGCCGGCACCGGCGGGTGGACGAGCCGCCCGCCGAACGACTGGATCAGCAATTTGCGTTGCTTCAGCCCCTCCCAGAAGAAGGCATTGTCATGCGTGATCGCCGGGCGCGGATGCGGGAATTTGTTTGGCTTCTCGCCGTCCGCCGCCGGCGCCGCCTGCGTGAGCGGCGGCTTGAACTTGAGCACGCGGAACTTCATCCGTCCGACCGCGTCGCCGCGCTGGTCGGTAAACTCATAATCGATCGTCACGAAATGGCCGATACCGAGCCCGGTGCGTTTCTCGTCCGATACGTCGGCGACCGTCGCGCGCATGCTGACGATATCGCCTTCTTCGAGATAGCGGAGGTATTCCTGCTCGATATTGGTCGCGACGACCCCGGTATAGCCCGCGGCGTCGAACAGCTGGAGCACCGGCATACCCTCGTCGGCGGTGCGTCCACCGGGGCGGTAGCGCGCCATCGTCCACACGTCGAGCATCGCCGGCGGGGCAATCGCGCCCGCGAAACCGCCCGCCGCGCGTACCTGCGGATCGTGCCACAGGGGATTGGCGTCCCCCATCGCCTCGGCCCAGCGGCGGATCATCGGCTGGTTGACTGCATCGCGCGCGGTGACCGGCGGGGTCGCTTCGCCGCCGACGAAAGCGCGCGCCCGGGTCAGCAAATCCTGTTCGGTCATGTCCGTCCTCACCTTGCGCGCGGCATATTGAACCCGACCTGCGCCACCATATCGCGCAGCACCTCGGCGGTGCCCCCGCCGAAAGTGTTGATCTGGCATTTGCGATATTCGCGCTCGATCCGCCCGCGGAGCTGCGCGCCGGGCGAACCGCCGCGGACCAGCCCCGCCGCGCCCATCACGTCGAGCAGCAGGCGGAGCGCGCGGATCATCCCCTCGGTGCCGAACACCTTGAGCCCGCTCGCCAGCTCGGGCCGCGTCAACCCCTGCGACACTTCCCAGCCGACGCGATCTCCCATCAGCCCGATCGCCCGCAGCAAGGCATAGCATTCGCCGAGCGCGAGCTGGACCCAGCCCTGATCGATCAGCCGCCCGCCGTCGGGGGTAGCGATGCCGCGCGCCCAGTTCACGACGTCGTCGAAACAGCCGTTGCCGCCATAGGTCAGCGCGGCGAGCCCGATCCGCTCGTGGTTGAGCTGTTCGGCGATCAGCCGCCAGCCGGCATTCTCCGCGCCGATGATCATCGCAGCGGGGACACGGACGTCCTCGTAATAAGTGACGTTGGTGCGGATGCCCCCCACCGTCCAGATCGGCGAGACCGAGAAGCCGGGCGTCGTGGCATCCATCATGAAGATGGTGATGCCCTTGTGCTTGGGCGCCGCGGGATCGGTGCGCGCGGCGAGGAAGACGTAATCCGCGCCCTCCGCCCCGCTGGTGAATATCTTCTGCCCGTTGATCACGAAATCATCGCCGTCGCGCACCGCGCGGGTCTTGAGCGCGGCGAGGTCCGACCCCGCGCCCGGCTCGGTATAGCCGATCGCGAAGATCAGATCGCCGCTCGCGATGCGCGGCAATATCTCGCGCTTCTGCGCCTCGGTGCCGAGCCGCATCAGCGCCGGGCCGACGGTGTTGACGGTGACGAAGGGGAACGGCGCCTCTGCCAGCACCAGCTCTTCGAGCAGGATCTTCTGCATCGCCGGATCGAGGCCCTTGCCGCCATATTGGACCGGCCAGCCGGGGGTGAGCCAGCCGTCGCGCCCCATCTGGCGGATCACCTGACGATAGACCGGGCCGCTTTCCGCGCCGGCCGTCGCCGCGCGCACCTCGTCGGTCATGATGCCGTGCAGATAGGCGCGGAATTCGTCGCGCAGCGCTCTCTGTTCCGCGCTCGGCTCGACGCGCATCTCAATTCTCCGCAGCAAAGGGGGCGATGCCCAGCCGGGCGAGCGCCTCGGGCGTCAGCGGCACATAGCGGCCGGCGGCTGCGTCGGCGACGAACAGCGCATCGCCGTGGACGCGATCGGGGGCATAGCCTTCGCGCTGCAGCTCGACCTTGCGCAGCTTGAAGGTGGTGGTCATCTCCGCCTCGCGCGACAGGCGGACGAAGACCGGCACCGCATAATGCGCCAGCCGCGCGGTCGCGAATTGATAGAAAGCGTGCGGATCGAAGGCGGCGGGATCGGCATAGGTGAGCGCGACCATGCCGGCGCGCCCCTCGGTCGCGGGCACCTTCACGCCATAGACGTTGACCACATCGGGCCCGGCAAAGGCGCCGAGCACCGCGGCGACTTCCTCGGTCGAGACATTCTCGCCTTTCCAGCGATAAGTGTTGCCGATGCGATCGACGAAATAGAAATAATCCTCCGCGTCGAACCGTACGAGATCGCCCGAGCGGAACCAGACGTCGCCGGGCTTCACCACGCCGCGGAGCAATTTCTGCTCGGTCGCCGCGGCCGAGGTATAGCCCTCGAAATAGCCGCCGACCCCCGTGCCGCCGAGCACCTCGGCGATCAGCTCCGCCACCTCGCCGGGCCGGGCCTCGACCAGTCGGCCGTCGGCGTCGCGGACATGTTCGTCGGCCTCGACGTCGTAGCGGACGAACTTCATGTTGGTATGTGCGGGATAAGGCACGCGGCCGACCGAGCCGACCTTGTTGTCGACATTGGTGATGCCGTAATTGGCCTCGGTCGAGCCCAGCCCCTCGAACACCTGCGCGACCCCGAACCGCTGCTGGAAGGCGGTCCACAATTCGGCCTTGAGCCCGGCGCCGGTCATCACCCGCAGGCTGTTGTCGGCATCGTCGGCGCGCGCGGGCGCGTTGAGCAGATAGCGGCAGATCTCGCCGATATAATAGAAAGCGGTGACGCCGTGGCGCCGCACATCGGGCCAAAAACCGCTGACGGAGAATTTGCGCCTGAGCACGAACGGCACCCCGAAGGCGAGCGAGGTCGAGGGCACCACCATCCCGCCAGCGCCATGATAGAGCGGCAGCACGCAGTAAAACACATCGCCGGGGCCGAATTCCATCAGCCCGCCCATCATCTCCCCGGCGTTGACGAAGCGCATGTGGCTCATCTTCGCCGCCTTGGGCAGTCCGGTCGTCCCGCTGGTGAAGATCAGATAGAGCGGATCGCCCATCTTCACCCCGGCGCGGAGCGCCCGATCAGGGTTGGCATCGCTGGCGGCGGCCAGGTCGGCGCTGAAATCGCGCGCGCGGGCGAGCCCGAACAGCGGGCGCCCTTCCTCGGCCTGCTCCCACAACAGCCCGGGGATATCGGCGTCGGGCAGCTCGGCGACCGACCTGCCCAATTCGGCATCGACGATCAACGCCTTGGCGCCGACCTGCTTCATCGCATGCGCAAGGACATTGCCGGTGGCCGATGTGTTGATCAGCGCGGTGACGACGCCGATCTTGGCCAGCCCGAGCCAGATCGCGACGAAATCGGGCCGGTTGTACATCATCAGCGCGGCGACATCGCCCTTCCCCAGCCCCGCCGCCCGCGCGGCATGCGCGACGCGATTGGCGCGGGCATTGACCTCGGCGAAGGTCAGCCGCTGGTCCTCGAACAGGATGAACGGCGTATCGGCGTGATCGCCCGCGCGCTCCTCGAGCCGGTCGGCGACGGTATAGTCCTGATCGCGCGCGAAACCCGTGACGCGCGCATAGCCGCGCATCAGCCGGGCCATCGTCTCCTCGCGGCCGGGAACCACCCACTCGCCCATCGCACCCGTCTCCCCCGCCCGCTTTTCGGGGCGGCTGAGTGGGTTCTAGGACGGGGTCGCGCCGCTTCGCAGGTCCAAAGTCAGGATAAATCGGCCGGTTTTGATATATTGAATCGGAAAATGGCGTCGCCGCTGCGGCTCCTGTCGGGCCTCATAAACCCCGTCGCCCCGGCCCTGAGCCGGGGTGACGACGGTGGGGCGAAACGTCGATCCCGACCCTAGGCGCGGCGGAAAATGATCGGAAACCAGTCTTCGCGCAGCCTTTCGCCCGCCGACATGCCATGCCCCGGATAGGGCGGCGAGGTGCGGCCCGGCCGTTCGACATAACGCGCATCGTCGCCGACGAAGCGCAGCGAAAAGGCCCGCCGCCGCGTCGCGGTATCGTTTCCGCGTGCGCCGTGGAGCGTCATATAATTGAACGCGACCGCATCGCCCGGCGCCATTTCCCATTCGCGGATGTCCATCCCCGCCGCATCGGGATCGGGCACCGGCATATAGGCATCGTCGCCGGCGTAGAAATTCTCATCCGACAGCCAGCGCGTCGGCAGCACCGGCTTGGGCCAACGATGCGATCCCGCCACGCAGCGCAGCGACGCCTCGCGCACCGGATCGAGCGGCGACCAGAAGCTCACCGTCTGGCGCCCCTCGACGAAATAATAAGGACCGTCCTGGTGCCAGGGCGTCGGCTTGGCGGTGCCGGGCTCCTTGACCAGCACATGATCGTGGAAGAGCTGCGCGCTATCCGACCGCATCAGATCGGCCGCCACCTCCGCCGCGGGCGATCGGCGGACCACCGCCTCGAATTCGGCGATGCGATCCCAGTTGCAATAATCGTCGAAGAAGCGGCCGCGTTCGCCGGGCTTGAGGTTCTCCGCGGCATAAGGGCCGGGCTCGGCCATGTTGCGCGCGACGCCGGCGCGCAGCGTCTCGACATGATCGCGAAACAGCCCGCGCACCAGCACGACGCCGTCGCGCTGAAAGGCCTCGATCTGGTCGGCGCAGAGAAGCGCGTGCGGCATGAGCTGATCCCTCCGGTTTGCGAGCGCCAGCAGAAACCCGATCTATATTAGTTTCAAATAATAAGTATCTAATCTACTGTTAGCTTGATGCTATATCTGACGCTGCGCCAGCTCGAATATGTATCGGCGGTGGCGCGCGCCGGCAGCCTTTCCGCAGCGGCGGCGCAACTGAATGTCTCGCAACCGTCGCTGTCGGTCGCGTTGACGCAGGTCGAGCGGCGACTGGGGCAGAAGCTCTTCATCCGCCGCCGCGGCGCGCCGGTTGAACTGACCGGGTTCGGCAAGGACTATCTGGCGCAGGCCGAGGAGCTCCTCTCGCTCGCGCGCCAGCTCGACGATCCGACGCGTGCGCCGCGCGCCGCTGCGGGCCGGCTGACGCTGGGATTGTTCGACGATCTCGCGCCGCTTCACATCGGCCACCTGCTGTCGGTGTTGCGCGCGGCGCTGCCGGGCGTCGACATCCGCTATCGCATCGCGGACCTCGAAACGCTCGCGCGCGATATGCTGCAGGGGCGCGTCGATCTGTCGGTGACGTTCGGTCTCGGTCTCGATGCCAGCTTCGCGCGCACGCGGCTGGCGTCGGTGCGGCCGTGCGCGGTGATGAGCGTCGACGATCCGCTCGCGCATTTGCCCGCGGTCGACCTCGCGGCGGTCGGCACGCGCCCGCTGATCCTGTTCGAAGAGGGGTTGTCGGTGCGCCACATGCTCGGGCTGTTCCGGCGGGTCGGTGCCGAGCCGCTCGTCCGCCACCGCGTCGCGGCGCTCGAGGTGATGCGCAGCCTCGCGGCGCATGGCGAGGGCATCGGCATCACCTATTCGGGACCAGAAAGCCGCCACGCTTATGACGGAACCCCGCTCGCCAGCGTGCCGATCGCGGATGACCTGGCATGCGAGCCGGTGATCCTCGCGCGGTCGCTCGACGCTGCGAGGAGCGCCGTCGTCGAGGCGGCGTCCGAGGCGATCCTCGCCGCCGCCGAGATCTCACCGATCGGGTAGAAGCTCCCGCTATGCCGCGAAGAAATTAGGAAAACGGCGCAGCACCTCGCCGATTTCATTGTCGGAGATGTTGAACTCGAACCCCTCATCATCGCCGCGGCGGCGATAGCCATAGACGTTGGTCCACGACCAGCCCGGGGTGTCGTCGACCGGAAACAGCTGCCACGTCACATGGCACAAAGCCGAATCCGTCGAGACCGGGACGACCTTGAAATCGGCCATGCGGATGTCCGACCCGACCCCCACGCGATCGAAGCGCGCGACCTGCTCGCCGCACGCGACATCGGCGGTTGCGCGATCGGCGAAGCTGTGGATCTGGCCGAAGGTGAAAGACGTATAAGGATAGAGATAATGCCCCGCGAGTGCCGGCCCGTCGCGCCGCAGCATCGCCTCGCCATAACTGCGGCACCACGCTTCCGCGCCCTTGGTCATCCTTGCTCTCCCATCCAGATCGTTGCGTAAATTGAAATTATCTCTCCCCGTTCGGGCTGAGCTTGTCGAAGCCCTGCCCTTTCTTCGGAAGAAGTGCAGCCCTTCGACAAGCTCAGATCGAACG
Source organism: Sphingomonas lycopersici (assembly GCF_026130605.1). GTDB lineage: Bacteria > Pseudomonadota > Alphaproteobacteria > Sphingomonadales > Sphingomonadaceae > Sphingomonas > Sphingomonas lycopersici. The sequence goes on from NZ_JANFAU010000003.1 coordinate 158,555, forward strand.
GGAGCTAACGCAGGTGTCGTGTCCCAATCGTCGGACAATCACCCCTTGAATTCCTGGAACACCCAGTCCCAATAGCCCGGCGCCGGGCCGTCCTCGAACCCGAACTCGGCGCGGATATCGGATAGCTGGCGATCGAGATGATGCTCCCAGCGGATCATGAACAAGGGCTTCTTCTGCTTGGCCCCCAGCGCATAGCCGCGGCTCAGCCCCTCGAGCAAAGCCGGCAAGGTCCTGGGATAATGCAGCCCCGATCGGCTGAGCGAGGTCGACATCAGCACCACGCCATAGAGGTTCAGCTCATGCGCGAACTCGGTCGAGAAATAATTGGCATTGGCCATCGTATTGGCCGCGATCAGCGCGATCTCGCCGACCTGGCTCGGGCACAGCCCGGTGACCATATGCTCGATATCGTGGTTCTGCGCGCGGCGCTTGACGAGGAATTCGTAATCGTCGCGCGGCTCGCCTTTGTAGAGGAAGTCGATCTCATAGCCGCTGTCGGCGATGAACGCATGGATCCGCGCACCCAATGTCCCGGGGGCGCAATGCGCCACCTGCTCGGCGGTGAAATTGGAGGTGAAACGCTCGTCGAGCCACGCGGCGAATTCGGGGAGCCGTTCGCGCTCGGCGGCGAGCAAGGCGGCGGTGCGCGCCGGATCGACCACCTCGCCCATCGCGCGCGACAAGGTGGGGATCAGATAGGCGTCGGGCAGATCGTGCCCGTCGCGCTTGAGCCCCATTTGCGCATAGACGTCGCGGAACAGCGGGCTGTTGAGATATTTCGAATTGCTGATCAGCACGCTCGACGTCGCCGGCTCGGCGGCGCCCATCAGATAGGCGGCTTCGCCCGCCGCGAGGCTCGTATCGGCTTTCATCGCTTACTCTCCCTTGTTCGCCCAGCCGGTGAACGGCGGGTCGGCGACATCGAGCACCGCCCAGCTCCGCCCGATCAGGTCGAGCGCATTGAAGATCCCGGCGCGCGCCATCACGCGGCGCATCCCCTCCGCCTCGATCTGGACGTTCGATCGCCCGCCGTTGGCGAAGCGCAACGTCACCACCAAAGCGGCTTCCCCGTCATGCGTCGGGGTGAGCCGCACGCTTTCGATCCGCGCGTCGTTCATCGCGCGGCGTCGGTCACGCCGCGACCGCGCGCGGCGGCTCGACGAAGACGATATCCGACGGGGTGATCACCGACACCGGGCGAAAGACGAGATGGAGGTTCCAGCTCTTAAGCTGCTCGATCGCCGCCTCGGCCGGCTCGTCCGGCAGCACGCGCGCGGCGATCGCCGGCCAGTCGTCGCCGCTCTCCGGCTGGATGAAGCGACGGATGGGGGCGAGGTTGGTGCTCATGCCGCGATCCTTTCCGCGATGACGCCGGCCCGCGCGGAGGCGTAGCCCGCGTCCTGGCTATAGGCGAGCGCGCCGTTGACGAACACGCGATCGACACCGCTCGCGCGGCGGATGTAGCGGAAGCCGTCAGCCGGGAGATCCTCGACCGGTATCTCGGGGCCGCGGTCGATCGTCTCGGCGTCGAACACCACGACATCCGCAGCATAGCCCGGCCGCAGCAGCCCGCGCTGGCGGAGACCCCACAGCTGCGCGACGTCATGCGTCAGCTTGCGCACTGCGGTCTCCAGCGGCATCGCGTCGAAGCCGCGGACGTAACGGCTGAACAGATACCCCGTATCGCCATAGGTCGCGAAATTGGTAACATGCGCGCCGCCGTCGCCCGCGCCGATCCCGATCAGCGGATCGGCGAGCATCGTCGCGATCTTGGCATCGTCATTATGCCCGATCGCATCGAGCCCGAACGAGGTGGCGAGATCGTCGGCCAGCGCGATATCGATGATCGCCTCGGCGATATGGCAGCCGCGCTCGGCGGCGATGTCGCCGACGCGGCGCCCGATCAGCGCGGGGTCGGGGGTGCCCATCCGTTTCACGTAGGAATCGGCGAAATCGATCTGCAGACCGATCGGCATCATGAAATGATCCATCTCCGCCGCCAGCGCCGCGCGCCGCTCGGGATCGCGCAGCTGGACGAGCTTCTCCGCGTGCGGCAGCAGCGTCATCGCCCACCAGCCCGGCAGGGTCGCAAAGGTCGACATCGGCGCGCCGAGATCGAACGACAGATCGATCGGGCGGGTCTGCATCTGCGGCACGACGCGCGCGCCATGCGCGGTCTGCAGCCGGACGCGATCGAGCGCGATCCCGACCAGTTCGGGCGCGGCATTGCTGTCGAACAAGGGCGAGAAGGTCGTCGCGATCTTGTGCTTGCGCGACAGATCGGCGAGCAGGTCGATCCGCGCGCAGAGCAGGTCGGCGTCCCAGAATTCGGGGACAATCTGGAGGATGCCGCCCTTTTCGCCCAGCGTCGCGCACAGCGCGTCGAGCTCCTTCGGCTCGGCCAGTCGCGCGGGCACCGGGCGCAGTTCGTGATCGATGTCGACCCACGATCCGCTCATCCCGACTGCGCCGGCATCGAGGCATTCGGCGAGCAGCCGCTGCATCTCGGCGATTTCGGCATCGGTCGCGGCGCGTTCGCGCGCGTCGAGCCCCATCACCCACAGCCGCACCAGGCTATGCCCGACGAGTGGCGCGACATTGACGCCGAGCCCGGCGCGGATCGCGGCGAGATAATCGGCGAAGCTCTCCCACGTCCAGGTCAGCCCCGCATCGAACGCATTCTTGGGCATTTCCTCGATCTTGCGAAACGTCGCCCCGAGCAGGTCGCGATGCTCGGCGCGAAGCGGGGCGAGACTGAGCGAGCAATTGCCCGGCATCACCGTCGTCACGCCATGTTCGAGCGACGGCTGCGCCAGCCCGTCCCACACCAGTTGCGCGTCATAATGGGTATGCGGATCGATGAACCCCGGCGCGATCACCCGACCGCCGGCGTCGACCGTCTCGCGCGCCTCGCCCGAAACCTCGCCGACCGCGACGATCCGCCCGTCGCGCACCCCGACATCGCCGCGATAGGCCGGCGCGCCGCTGCCGTCGCAGATCAGCCCGTTGCGAATCACCAGATCGAGCATCGCTATCTCTCCTGCCGGCCGCCGCCTCCGCGGTGTGCCCTGTCATTATTTAGGTACAGAGTGTCCCGTAAAAAATCAAGCCGCACATGTTGCCGGCTGGACTTGGCGCGCACGCCCGTGCCACCGTGGCGCGATGAAGCAGGCGACGGGCCGGGGGCGACCACGCGACGCGGAGATCGACCGCAAGATTCTCGATGCGGCGCGCACGCTGCTCGCCGAGGGCGGCTATCGCGCGCTGGCGTTCGACAGCATCTCGCAGATGACCGACATCCCGCGCTCGATGATCTATCGCCGCTGGCCGACCAAGGCGCATCTCGCCAATGAGATCTCGACCGGCGGGGATGACGGCCTGCCCGACGTGATCGACGCCGAGGGGCTCGACGCACAGGTGCTCGCGCTGGTCCATCAGGTGTTCGATCGCTATCGCCGCCCCGATATCGCCGCCGCCGCGATCGGGGTGATCGCCGCGACGCAGGGCGACCGCACGGTGCAGGACGAGCTTGGGGCCAAGGCCGAGACCGCCGCCCGCGGCGAATTGAGCGCGATCGTCGCGCGCGGCAAGGCGGCGGGGCTGATCGATCCGGCGAGCTCGGCCGATACGTTGTTCGACATGATCGTCGGGACGCTGATCTATCGCGCCTTGTTCAGCATGAAGCCGATCCCGCCCGATTATGCCGAACAGGTGACGCGGATGATCGTCGACGGGCTGGCGGTGCGGCCTTAGCGTATATCGCCGCCCCTCCACCGTTCGGGCTGAGCCTCTCAAAGCCCCGCCCTTTCTTCGCCGGAAGAAGTGCAGCCCCTTCGACAGGCTCAGGGCGAACGGCTCATATGTTGTTCGCATGCTCCGCCGACCGATATCGCCCCGGCGCGATGCCGGTCATCCGGCGGAAGGCGAGCGAGAAGCTCGACGGGTCGGCGAAGCCGAGATCGGCGGCGATCTGCTTGATCGGCAACTGATCCGCGCACAGCAAGGCCTTGGCGCGATCGAGCCGCGCTTCCTCGACGAAGGCGTGGACCGTCCGCCCGGTGCTTTGCTTGAACGCGCGCATGAAATGCCCGCGGCTGAGCCCGACGAGACCGGCCAGTTCAGGCACCTTGATCCCGCCGCTCGGCCAGTCGAACACATATTGCTCGACGCGGCGCAATTGGTGCGGCGATAGCCCCCCGCGGCAGCGCGCGCGCGGCTGCGGCTGCGGCTCGAGCAACCGGTGCAGCTCGACCGGGAGCGCCGCGGCGAGGCTGTCGATCAGGATATCGCTCGCGAACCCCGGCCGCACAGCCTCGCGCCCCAGCCGCCGCATCGATTCGGCGATCCATTCGGAGCGCAGATTGCCGCAGCGCGTCAGCCCCGCGTCATCCCACTCGCGCTCGAAACCGGCCAGCGCAGCGTGCGTGCCGACCGGAAAGGCGCAGGTGATCATCTGATGCGGGCCGCCCGGCCCCGCCCCGCAGATCGACTGCGACGCGGGGACATAGATCAGATTGCCGATCGAGAAGGTCCGCCCCGAAGCGAGCCGGCCGACATAGCGGCTCTCGCGCGGCCGGCGCGTCAGGATCAGCGCGAGCTGATGCTGCGACGGGCGTCGCACCTCTTCGGAAGGGGTTTCATATTCATAGGTCTGCAGCCGGACGCGCGCCATCGTGCCGGACAGCTCCGCCTCGACCTGATTTCTCGATTGGGTCGCTTCCATCTTACGCCTTCCCGCTCGCGCCGCGCTCTCATGTTCGCGCGCCTTTGGTACGCGTGACGGCGCAAATCATCAACGAATCGATTCATTCTGCCATGAATGCGCAGCTTTCCGCGGCAGACGGCGACGCGCTAAGCTGATGCGGACGGCAATGACGTTTCAGCCGGAGAGGTGAGGATGAGTTACAAGATCGATCCCCGGAAACAGATCAACGCGGTCGAGGCGCGGCTTGCGGCGGGCGGCGACGACGCAGCGACCCGGCGCAACCTGCGCACGATGCTCGTGCATATGAAGGCCGAGGCGACCGCCGATTTCGACGCGCTGATGGCGACCGTTTCGCCCGATGCGGCCTATACCAGCTTCAACGTCGGGGTGGATTCGCCGCACAGCCCGCGCTCCAAGGATGCCGTCGCGGCTTATTATCGCGCGCTGGTGGAAAATCATTGCCACCAGATCGAGCATGACCTCGACCGGATCGTCGCCGATCGCGACAATATCACCACCGAGGGCGATATCCGCATCGCCTATCCCGCTGCCGCATTGCGCGCGATGGGGCATGATGTGCCGGAAGATGCGCCTTATTATCTCTACGAGGCGCGGCTGATGATCGTCTGGGGGTTCGACAACGACGGGCTGGTCAAGTGCGAGGACAGCTATGGCGCGATGGACGGCTTCGCCGGGATCGCCACGCGACCGGTGCAGCAGAGCGAGATCTGCACGATCGCGGGGTGAGTCTGCCCCCTCCCTGGAAGGAAGGGGCTGGGGGTGGGTCGGTATGAGGGATACCGGTCCGCTTCCTCGCGGGCCAACCCACCCCCGCCCCCTCGCTTGTTCAAGGGAGGGGAGAAGAGATTACAGCTTCACTCGCGCCATGCCGGCGGGGGCATAACGCGGCCCTGCCGTCGCGCCGCTCGGCGCCGCTGCGGCGATCGTCGCGAGGTCGTCGGCGGTCAGCGTGACATCGGGCGCGCCGGCGCTGTCGCGCATCGTCTCGCTGCGCTTGACCCCGGGGATCGGCACGATGTCGTCGCCCTGTGCGAGCAGCCACGCCAGCGCGATCTGCGCGTTGGAGACGCCGTGGCGCTGCGCCACCGTCGCGATCGCATCGACGATCGCGAGATTCTTCGGCATGTTCTCGGGCGAATAGCGCGGATCGTTGCGGCGCCAGTCGTCGGGGGCGAGATCGTCGAGGCTGCGGATCCCGCCGGCGAGCAGCCCCCGCCCGAGCGGGCTGTAGGGCACAAAGCCGATGCCATTCTCGCGGCATGCCTGGAGGATGCCGTTCTCGACGTCGCGCTCCCACACCGAATATTCGGTCTGCAATGCGGCGATCGGATGCACCGCGGCGGCGCGGCGCACCGTCTCCGCCGCAGCCTCGGACAGCCCGAGGTAACGCACCTTCCCTTCCTTCACCAGCTCGGCCATCCCGCCGATCGTCTCCTCGATCGGCACATCGGGGTCGACACGATGCTGGTAGAACAGGTCGATCGTGTCGATGCCGAGCCGTTTCAGCGATCCCTCGCACGCGCGCCGCGCATTTTCCGGGCTGCCGTCGACCGCGACCGGATTGTTGCCCTCCCAGCGCATCGCGAATTTGGTCGCGATGACCAGCCCGTCGCGCTTGCCCTTGATCGCCGCGCCGACCAGTTCCTCGTTGCTGAACGGCCCGTACATTTCGGCGGTATCGAAGAAGGTGATGCCGAGATCGATCGCCTCGTGGATCGTGCGGGTCGACACATCGTCATCGGCCGCGCCGTAGATGATATTGCCGCCGCGGATCATCGGCATGCAGCCGATCCCGATCGCGGACACCTTCAGCCCGTGCCCCAGCGTACGATATTTCATGTCCGGTTCTCCTCTTGTCGGTCCAGTCGGCGTCAGAAACGTTCGCCGACCATTTCTTCGCTCTTCGCCCACAATGCCTTGGCGCGCTCGGGATCGCGCGCATAACCCCGCACGCCGGCGAAGATGCTCGTCGATTCCTCCAGTTCGGCGACATGGCAGTCCTCGCAATAGAGCCCGCCCACTTCATCCGCCGGGGCGACTGCCGCCGCCCACACCGATGTCGCCGCGCCCTGCGGGATCGACTTATAGGTGAACGGCAGCGCGCCACTTTCGCTTTGCGGCGCGCCGAGCGACGCGAGCAGCTGATCGATGCTCTCCTGCGTCAGGTGCCGCCCCAGCTCGGTCTGGATCGCGCCGGGATGGACCGCGGCCGCGCGGACCCCGCGATCGCGGTGCCGGCGATCGAATTCGACCGCGAACAGGATATTGGCCGTCTTGGAGCGGCCATAAGCGACGAATTCGACATAGGGCGTATGGTCGAAATTGGGATCGTCGAGATCGACATCGGCGATACGATGCCCCGCCGAGGCGAGATTCACCAGCCGCCCGCCGGGCCGCAGCAGCGATGCGATGCGGTTGACCAGCACGAAATGGCCGAGGTGGTTGGTGCCGAACTGGGTCTCGAACCCGTCCTGCGTCTGCCCCTTGGGACAGGCCATCACCCCGGCGTTGGCGATGATGATGTCGAACGGACGGCCATCGGCGCGCAAGGCATCGGCGCAGGCACGCACGCTGGCGAGCGAGGCGAGATCGAGCTGGACCAGTTCGAGGCTCCCGCCGCCGGCCCTGGCCGCCTCGCGCACCACTGCGGTCGCCGTCTCGGCCTTGGCCAGATCGCGCGCCGCCCCGACGACGTCGGCGCCGTGCGCGGCAAGCGCGCGCGCCGTCTCCACCCCCAGCCCGGCCGATACGCCCGTCACGAGGATGCGTTTGCCCGCGAGATCGACGCCGGCGAGTATCTCGTCGGTGGTCGATTCCGCGCCGAAGGCATTGGTCATGGATCGTTTCTCCTGTGTCGGGGAATGATTGGACAGACAATGATGTGGATCGCGCCGTGGAGGGTCGTCCGCTGCCGGCCCGATATTGGGCCGGGCGCGCTACGGCCGAAGCGCGATCCGATCGAAGTCTTGCCCGATCCTATCAACAGCGGTGCGCTCTGCGCGTGGGCGACTTGTCTCGGCGCGCAAGCTTCACGATGTTGCGGGCATGCAGGAACAGCTCAGCCGGATGCTGGCGATCGCCGCGCGCCACGTCGACGGCATGCGGCGCGACACGCTTATCCCCCGCGTCGCGGTGCACGGCGGCATCGGACCGACGCTGCCGACCCCGAGCCTGTACGAGCCCGCCTTGTGTCTCGTCCTGCAGGGCGCGAAGCAGGTGATGATCGGCGATCGGCTGCTGCGCTACGACCCGGCGAGCTATTTCATCACCGGCGTCGATCTGCCCGCCTCTGGCTGGGTGGTCGAGGCGACCCCGGCCAAACCCTATGTCGCGGTGAGCCTGCGGCTCGATCGCGCCAGTCTGCTCGCGTTGATCTCTGATATGCCTCCCGCCGCGGAGGGAGAAACGCGCGGTTTCGCGGTGAGCGCGGTCACCCCCGATCTGCTCGACGCCTGGACGCGCCTGCTCGCCCTGCTCGACACCCCCGATGATATCGCGGTGCTCGCGCCGATCCACGAGCGCGAGATCCTCTACCGGCTACTCAAGGGGCCGCAGGGCGGGGTGCTGCGCCAGGTGGTGCGGACGGACAGCCGGCTGAGCCGGGTGCGGCAGGCGATCGCGTGGATCCGCGCGCATTTCGACGAGATGCTGCGCGTGGAGGACCTCGCGGAGCGGGCCGGGATGAGCCCCGCGTCGTTCCACCGCCACTTCAAGGCGGCGACCGCGATGAGCCCGCTGCAATATCAGAAGACGCTGCGGCTGCAGGAGGCGCGACGACTGCTCATCGCCAGCGGCGGCGCGGCGCGGGCGGCGCATATGGTCGGCTATGAAAGCGCGTCGCAGTTCAGCCGCGAATATGCCCGCATGTTCGGCGCCCCGCCGCACCGCGACGCCGGGCGCCTGCGCGGCGGGAACAGGGTGTTAGAGGACGCCAGCGGCGCTGCCTGACCAACGGGTTATCGCGTCCAGAATGAGACGAACCGTGGATCGACATCGCGCGCCGGCGGTTTTGTCGGTGGCGATGCGGCGCTCCCTTCCCGCGCCGTGTCGCCGCCCGATAATGGATGCACTGGATCAACTCTGTGACCCCGCTCGAAATCGCTGCTTTTCAGCAGGAACTCTTTGTCACACCGCGCATGGAGATTCTTCGTCTCTACCTCGATCTCGAGGAGAATGATCCCCGCTTCGAAGTGGTCGAAGCCTGGGTGCGCACCTATCGGCTGAACGAACAGGCTGCATGAAGCGGCGGCGGGCGTCGCGGCGCCCGCCGACCGTCACTTATCGACGCACCACGCGCTGCTCGATCACCTGATCGAGCGTCCAGCGGATCGACGACGCATCCGCCGGGGGGTTGGCGATCTTTTCCTCGATGATCCGCAGGCGGTATTCGATCCCCGGATGCGGGGCGAACCCTTCGATGCCGCCATAATGCAGCTGCCAGCGGTCGCCAGGCTTCTCGCGGATCTGCAGGCAGGTCATCCGGCCGACCCCATTGCACGGGCGGGTTTCGGCCGAGACATAGACCAGCTTGCGCGGGGCATCGGCGGCGGGCTTGTGCGCCGCGCGATAGGTCAGCGTCGCGCCCTTGGCGGTGCGCAGGACCAATTGATCGCCCGCAAGGCGATAGCGCGTGACTGCCGACAGCGCGTCGACATAGGCGCGCTCGGTCGCCATCGCCGGCGGCGGGCAGGCCATCAGCGTGCTGGCGAAGCCGTGCTTGCCGTCGCCGAAGCGCAACGTATCGCGGCCGACGCGGAACGCGCCGCCGGTGCGGTTGCACCCGGTGTCGCTCGAAAAGCGCCCGTTCGCGGCGTCGAAATCGAGCCGCAGCGGCTTGCCCTGTGGCAATGGGCGCCCGCTCCACGCCACCAGATCCCAATGCTGCGCTGCGAGCCGGGCGGCGGCACCTTTCGCGCTCGCGGGGGCGGCATCCGCCGCACCCGCCGCCAGGACCACGGCGAGACCGAGCATCATCGCGCCGGTCCGGTCGATCAACTTCATCGCAAACTCCTTTGTTACGGAGGCGAATAGGTCGCGCCGGATGAACCCGGCATGTCGCCATTGTTGCGGGTGCGAAAGGTGCGCGCGGGTCAGCGTAGCGGGGTGCCGATCGACCAGAGGTGGCCGAACGGATCGCGCACCTGCGCATAGCGATCGCCCCAGAACATATCCTCCGGAGCCATCACCGAGGTCGCCCCGGCATCGACCGCGCGCTGATACCATTTGTCGGTATCGTCGACCTGCAGGTGGAGCACGAGACCCGCGGGCTCGCTCGCTGGCTTGCCCGAATATTCGGGGAAATCGTCATGCATCATCAGCGACGCGCCGTTGATATGGAGATGCGCGTGCATCAGCCGCTCGCCGTCCTCCGCGGGCGCCCGCGCCTGCTCGGTCGCGCCGAACGCGCGGGCGTAGAAATCGATCGCCTCCTTGGCGCGCTTGTCGCGAATCGTGATGTGCGGGGTAAGGCCGCTGGTAGGCGCTTGATTGGCGGGGCCGCTCATCTTCCATCTCCTTGCAACAGGGTGTGATCGCGCGAAGACTAGCCGATCGGCGCCGCCACGTCGAAGCCGATTGTTGCGGGATTGTCACCGGTCGCGTGCGGCGGCTACGAACGCCGCATGACCGACAGCACCGCCAAGCCGCCCCGCCCCGGCCGCCCCGAGAGCCCGCAACGCCGCCTGCTTCTCGAAGGCATCGCCACCGCGATCGGCGCGGCGGCGGTGGGGCTGCCGGCGGAGGCGGCGACCAAGCCGGCCGCGCGGCCCGCTGGCGGGGCGAGCGACGCGGCGCTGCGCGCACATATCGATACAATCGTCGTGATCTACGCCGAGAACCGCAGCTTCAACAATCTGTTCGCCGATTTCCCCGGGCTCCAGAACCCGCTGTCGAAGGTGCCCGCCGACCGCACGCTCCAGCGCGACCGAGACGGCAAGGTCCTGGAGAAGTTGCCCAAGATCTGGGAGGGGCTGGTCCCCAACAAACAGGTGGTTGAGCATCGCGACTATCAGATCGGCCCTGACGATCTGCCCGCGCTGCCCAATGCGCCCTTCGCGCTGTCGACCCCGGAGGGCGATCCGCTGCCGCATGGCGTCGTCACGCGCGATCTGGTCCACGCCTTTTACAACAACCAGCTGCAGATCAACGGCGGGCGCAACGACGGCTTCGTTGCCTGGGGCGACAGCGGCGCGCTGGTGATGGGCCATTATGGTGACGGCTCGTCCAACCTGCGGCTGTGGCAGATCGCGCGCGAGTTCACGCTGTGCGACAATTTCTTCATGGGGGCATTCGGCGGCTCCTATCTCAACCACCAATATCTCATTGCGGCGCGCCCGCCTTTCTATCCCGATGCCGACAAGAGCCCGGCGAAGGGCCGGATCGCGATCACCGAGGACGGCGATCCCAGGAGCATCCGCATCAAGCAGACCGCCAATTCGCCCAAGAGCGCGATGGACGGCCCGGTGCAGTTCGTGCCCAATTCGATCACCCCCGATTTCTGGGCGGTCAACACGCTGATGCCGCCTTATGCGCCGACCTATGATCTCGATCCCGCGCGGCCCGGCTATGCCAATTGGCAGAGCGCGCACACGCTCGTCCCGCAGAGCCACAAGACGATCGGCGACATGCTGAGCGCGAAGACTGTCGACTGGGCGTGGTATGGCGGCGGCTGGGCGGCGGCGCTTGCCGGGCACGGCACCGACGGCGCTTTCCCGACGCGGCCCAATTTCCAGCCGCATCACCAGCCGTTCAACTATTTCACCCAATTCGCCCCCGGCACCGCGGCGCGCGACCGGCATCTGCGCGACGGCGGCACCGGCGAGACCGCGCGGACCAACAAGTTCCTCGCCGATGCCGCGGCGGGCAAGCTGCCCCCGGTCACCTTCTACAAACCGCAGGGCAACCTCAACATGCACGCCGGCTATTCGGACGTCGATGCCGGGGACCGCCATATCGCCGGGGTGATCGACGCGCTGCGCAAGAGCCCGCAATGGGCGAAGATGCTGATCGTCGTCACCTTCGACGAAAATGGCGGCTGGTGGGATCATGTCGCGCCGCCCAAGGGCGACCGCTGGGGGCCGGGCACCCGCATCCCCGCGCTGGTGATCTCGCCGCACGCGCGGCGCGGCGAGGTCGATCATACGATCTACGATACCGGATCGATCGCGCGCTTCATCACGCGGCGCTGGGGGCTGGAGAAGCTGCCGGGGCTGGTCGAACGCGAGCGCGCGATGATCGCGGCGGGCGGCCCGCCGCCGGGCGATCTGACGCAGGCGCTGAGGTTGGAGTAGTTGCTGCGCAGCGCGGGCGGGGGTAGAATCCGAATTTCTTCATCGTCATGCCGGGCTCGACCCGGCATCCAGAGCCACAAAGGACACCGCCTGAGACTCTGGGTGCCGGGTCGAGCCCGGCGTGACGATGAAAGGTGAAGCCGAGCGGCGGGACGTCGGTCACGTCGAGCCGCCGCTGTGCTCCCGCGGAGGCAGGAACACAATATGGGGGCGCCCACCCCGGCGAACGCCGGGGTCCAGGATCAGGCCGGTCGTAACTTTACCCCGGCCTTCGCCGGGGTGGATCCCGCGACGCGCTAGAATTCGATCCCGGCCTGCGCCTTCACCCCGGATCGGAACGGGTGTTTCACCTGCGTCATCTCGGTCACCAGATCGGCCGCCTCGATCAGCGCCGCGGGGGCATTGCGGCCGGTGACGACGACATGCTTCATCGCCGGCCGCGCGGTGAGCACCGCCAGCACCTCGTCGAGCGGCAGATAATCGTAGCGCAGCACGATGTTGAGCTCGTCGGCGACCACCATGTCATAGGCCGGGTCGGCGATCATCCGCTTCACCTCGTCCCACGCGACGCGCGCGGTCGCGATATCGCGTGCGCGGTCCTGCGTATCCCAGGTGAAGCCCTCGCCCATCGGCTTGAACTCGGCATGCGCGGGAAAAGCGTCGAACACCGCTTTCTCGCCGGTGGTCATCGCGCCCTTGACGAACTGGATCACCCCCACCTTCATGCCGTGGCCGATCGCGCGCACCGCCATCCCCAATGCGGCGGTGGTCTTGCCCTTGCCGGCGCCGGTGTGGACGATCAGCAGCCCCTTCTCGATCGTCTTGGCCGCGACGATCCTGGCCTGCGCCGCCTGTCGCTTCTTCATCTTTTCGGCGTGCTGCGCCTCGGTCCGTTCGGCCATCGTCTTGCTCCTTGCGGGATCTTCGCGTCCCAAGAGAGGTTTGTCGCCCGAGGGAGAAGGTCTGGCTCCCGACCCCGCTTCGCAGTGTCGTTTACAGTGGCGCGACCGCGCCGGGCTTTCACCGGCTTCTTCTTCCTCTGTGCACGCGCGACCTAGAAGCCGCAGCGCCGCGGCGTCAACGTCTCTCGCCGGCGCGAAGATCGGGCGCCGAAATGCGGCGCCCGATCCCCCGAACCCTTCAGGCGTCGGTCAGCTCGGGCGCGTCGTCGACGATGTTGCCCGATTGCCGATCGAACAGCCGGCGATACTGGCCCCCCGCATCGGCAAGCAGCGCATCGTGATCGCCGTCCTCGATGATCCGCCCCTGATCGAACACCAGGATGCGGTCGAGCGTGCGCACCGTGGAGAGCCGGTGCGCGATGACGATCGCGGTGCGGCCCTTCATCAGCCGGTCCATCGCCTGCTGGATCAGCGCCTCGCTCTCCGAATCGAGGCTGGAGGTCGCCTCGTCGAGGATGAGGATCGGCGCATCCGCCAGGAAGGCGCGAGCCAGCGCCACGCGCTGACGCTCGCCGCCAGACAGCTTGACCCCGCGCTCGCCGACCAACGTGCTGTAGCCACGCGGCAGCTTGACGATGAAGTCATGCGCATTGGCGAGCCGTGCCGCCGCCTCGATCTCGCGCTGCGTCGCCTCCGGGCGGGCGTAGGCGATATTGTCGGCGAGGCTGCGGTGGAACAGGATCGGTTCCTGCTGTACGATCGCGATCTGCCGACGCAGCGATTGCTGGGTCGCGTGCGACACATCCTGGCCGTCGATCGTCACCCGGCCCGCGCTGACGTCGTAGAGCCGCTGGACGAGCTTGACGAAGGTCGTCTTGCCCGATCCCGAATGTCCGACGAGGCCGACGCGCTCGCCGCCGCGGATCACGAGATCGAGGTGCTCGTAGAGCGGCGTCTCATGCCCGCCATAGCGGAAGGTGACATCCTCAAAGCGCACCTCGCCCGCGTCGATGCGGATCGGCACCGCGTCGCTGCGATCCTCGATCCCGAGCGGCTGATCGTGCAGGTCGACCAGCTCCTCCATCTCGTTCACCGAGCGTTGCAGGTGATGGATGTGGAAGCCGATGTCGGACAGATAGCCGTGGACCACGAAATAGCTGGCGAGCACATAAGTGACATCGCCCGGCGTCGCCGCCCCGCGCCACCACAGCCACAAGGCCGCGCCGGTGATTGCGCTGCGAATGCCCCATAATACGAGGAGCTGCCCGCTGCCCGACCAGGTGTAGCGCATCCAGGTGCGCCGCGTCCGCTTCGCCCATTTGGTGAGCAGCCGGTCGACCCGACCCTCTTCGCGATCCTCGGCGCCGAACGCCTTGACCACCGCGTTGGAGCCGATCGCGTCGGACAAGAGCCCGCCCAATTTAGTGTCCCACGCGTTGGACAGCGTCGAGGCCGGCGCCGCCCAGCGCGTCGCGAGCACGACGGTCATCGCGATATAGGCAAGCGCGCCCACCCCCATCACCACGCCGAGGATCGGCCAGTGCCAGCCGAGCAGCAGCATCGTCCCGACGAGCACGACGGTCGACGGCAGCAACTGGAGCAGCAGCACGTCGTTGAGCGTGTCGAACGCCCACATGCCGCGGGTGATCTTGCGCACGGTCGAGCCGGCGAAGCTGTTGGCGTGCCAGTCGGTCGAGAAGCGCTGGACGCGGTGGAAGGCGTCGTGGGTCACGTGGCGCATGATGCGCAACGTGAACGGCACGATCCCCGCCCAGGCGACGTGGCGCAGCGCGACCATCGCGAGGCCGAGCGACGCCATCGCCGCGAACAGCAGCAGCGCGCCCTCGCGCCGGTTGGCGGCGAGCGCGTCGATCAGCCGGCCGGCGAAAAGCGGCACGAAAATCTCGGTGACCGTCGCCGCGGTGATGAACAGCGCGATAAAGATCGCGCGGCCGCGTTGCGCGGCCCAGTGACGAAAGGTGAATGCAAGCACGCGGCGGATCGAATCCGCGCGGTCTTCGGCGCGTGTTAATGCCATGTCGTGAACCGGCGCTCAGGCGCCGTCTCCAATGCGATGAATGTCAGGATCGATCGGGCGAAAACCCGAATCGGGAGGCTTCAGAACCTAATGGCGGTAATGCCTAATGGCTCCGAACCCGCCGAGAGGGCGTGCTGTGGTCGACATGATCATCTACGCCCTCCTTTCTTCGCGCTGGAATGCGGTGGCCGTGTAACAATATTCGATGTGACTGGCAAGTGGCTGATTTTGCGGACACCGTTTATTACAATTGTGCGGCGGCATCGCGGCCAATACTGCTTCTCGTCGAACGAGCATTGCGTATCCGCCTCCCTTGTGTCCCGGCGAAGGCAGAAGCACATGAGAGGGACGATTGTCATCGGTCCGCAACGAAAGCGTCACGAAAATTGCACGGCCGGCGTCCACAGGCGCCTCGTTCTGCGTCGCAGCAACGACCACAAAAAAGGGACCGCCGTGATCCGATCCACGTCCAGCCTGTTCGCGCTCGCCAGCGCGCTTCTGTTCGCCAATGCGGCGTTCGCCCAGACCGCCGAGGCGCCAGCGGAAACGGCCGTGGCCGACGACAGTTCGACGATCGTCATCACCGCCAAATCGACCCGCTCGGCGACCGCGATCCCGCAGGTCGAAATCCAGAAGATCCTGCCCGGCGTCTCGCCGCTGAAGGCGGTCCAGACATTGCCCGGCGTGCTCTACATCACCGCCGATCCCTGGGGCTATAACGAGCAGAACGCGCAGATCTTCATCCATGGCTTCGCCGGCAACCAGCTCGGCTATACGATGGACGGGATCCCGCTCGGCGATCAGAGCTACGGCAATTACAACGGCCTCTCGCCGCAGCGCGCGGTGATCTCGGAAAATGTCGGCCGCGTCGTCGTGGCGACCGGGGCGGGCGATCTTGCCACCGCGTCGAACAGCAACCTCGGCGGCACGGTCGAAACCTTCTCGTCGAACCCGCTCCAGAAGATGGGCGTGCAGGCCGCACAGACCATCGGCAGCTACAGCACCTCGCGCACCTTCATCCGGCTCGACAGCGGCGCGTTCGGCGCGGACGGCAGCAATTCGGCCTATATCTCGGCGGCGCGCCAGCATGCCCGGGCGTGGGATTTCAACGGCAATCAAGGCGGTTATCAGGCGAACGCCAAGTTCGTCCACGACGGCAAGATCGGCAAGCTGACATTCTTCTTCGACTATAATGACATGACGCAGCCGAACGAGGATGCGACCGTCTTCTTCAAGCCGTCGGCGGGCGGCACAGCGACACCGACGCAGCTCTATACGCCCTATACCAAGCCATTCTTCTACCCCGATTTCGGTACCTATCGCACCGCCTATCTCAGCCCGCTCGGCAATTCGCCGGCGACCGAGGGAAGCAATTACCGCAATTATTACTCCGATGCGCAGCGGACCGATTATCTCGGCTACATCCGCTACGACGCGCATCTATCGGATCGCGTGACGCTGTCGACCACCGGCTATTATCACCACAATGACGGTGCCGGCGTTGTCGCCGGTCCGCTCGGCCAGTCGATCACCACCGCCCAGCCCTATCTCGATCCCAATTACGCCAGCCTGCCGACCAATTGCCGGTTCGGCGGCAACGCCAACGGCGTCCGCCCCGCTGCCTGCACCGCGCTGACCAACGCGCAGGCGGCAGCGGCCGGCGCGGCGCTGGTTGCGGCGACCGGCGGGTCGGGGCTGATCACCCGCACCACCGAATATCGCATCGATCGCGGCGGGGTGATTGCCGCGCTCAACGCCGAAATCGGCGACCACAAGATCGAGCTCGGCGGCTGGTTCGAACATAACAGCACGACGCAATGGCGCCGCTGGTACGGCGTCGACGTCAACAATCCCGCGTCGAGCACGCCCTATATCCGCCCGCTCGATGCGGCCGCGCCGCTGTTCACCCAATATCAGGGCGAGGCGCGGATCAACCAGCTCCAGCTCCATATCCAGGATAGCTGGCAGGCGACCGACAAGTTGCTGGTCCAGGCCGGTTTCAAGACGAGCGCGCAATGGGCCAACGGCTGGTTCCCGGTCCAGCCCAGGGCGGGGTCGCTCTCGGGCCTTGCGGGCGGGTTGCCGCAGGGGCGGATCAACACCTTGCGCTGGTTCCTGCCGGCGTTCGGCGCGACCTATGACATCAACGGCCACGAGCAGGTCTATTTCAACGTCCAGAAGAATCTGCGCCAGTATCAGGCGTATCTGGCGGGCGGCGGCGGGCCGTGGTTCACCGGCAGCCAGGCGGCGTTCGACGCCTTCGCGCAACAGGGCAAGCCTGAGAGCAGCTGGACCTATGAGGGCGGCCTGCGCTCGCGCCGCAATTTCGGCAACGACATCGGGCTCGAGGCGCAGATCAATTACTATCACGTCGTGTTCAACAACCGGCTGCTGGCGATTTCGACCAACCCGGGCGGGATCGCGGGCAGCGGCATCACCGGCGGCACCTCGATCCTCGTCAACGTCGGCGACGTGAAGACCGACGGCGTCGACGCGGCCTTCACGCTGCGCTTCGGCCGCACCTTCTCGCTCTACAATGCGACTTCGTACAATCTCTCCAAATATCAAAGCGATTACACCTCGGCCGCGACCGGGATCGGCGCCGCGACCGGGTCGTGCATCGGCGGCTATCTCGTGACCAACGGCGTCGTCCCGACCTGCGGCAAGCAATTGCCCGGGACGCCCAAATGGATGAACAAGACCGTCGCGACGCTCTCCGGCGGCCCGTTCGAGCTGCAGGTGATCGGCGATTTCGTCGGCCGCCGCTTCGCGACGTTCACCAACGACGCCAGCGTGCCCTCCTATTTCCTGACCTCGCTGCGTCTCGCCGCCAAGGTGCCGGATAACGTCCTGCCGCTGCGCAAGGCGGAGATCGCGCTCAACGTCACCAACCTGACCGATAAGAAGGGCGTATCGAGCCTATCGATCGGGTCGGCGACCAACAGCTATTCGGCCTATCCGATCGCGCCGCGCCAGTGGTTCCTGACCCTGTCCGCCGCTTATTGATCGGACGCATGGTCGCGCCATTTGCGATCGGCGCTCACCGGGCTACATGCTCCCGCAACGTGAAAAGCACGCGCGGGAGGAAGGATGACACCGATCGTCGCATTGCCGAGGATCCTGCGCATCGGCGCGGGATCGTCGGGCGAATTACCCGCCGTGCTCGGTTCGCTCGGCCTGTCGAGGCCGCTGATCGTCACCGACCGGTTCCTGTTCGATAACGGTTTCGTCGCGCCGCTCGTCGCGGGGCTGGCCGCTGCGGGGATCGCGGCGCGGGTCTTCGCCGATACCGTGCCGGAGCCGACCGCGGCGTCGATCGAGCTGGCGCGGTCCTTTCTCGCGCAGGGCGATCACGATTGCGTCGTCGGGTTCGGCGGCGGCAGTCCGATCGACAGCGCCAAGGCGATCGCGGTCCTCGCGGTGCACGGCGGGGTCTCGCGCGATTATATGGTGCCGCATGTCCAGGACGCGCCGGGGCTGCCGATCGTCGCGATCCCGACCACCGCCGGGACCGGATCCGAGGCGACCCGTTTCACGATCATCACCGACGAGGCGAGCGACGAGAAGATGCTGTGCGCGGGGCTCGCCTATCTCCCGCTCGCCGCGCTGGTCGACCCCGATCTCACGCTCAGCATGCCCGCGCGGCTCACCGCGGACACCGGGATCGACGCGCTGACCCATGCGATCGAAGCCTATGTCTCGCGCCGCGCCAATCCTTTCTCGGATCTGTTCGCGGAAAAGGCGATGGCGCTGCTCGCGCCCAATCTGCGCCGCGTCTGCGCCGCCCCCGACGACCGCGCCGCGCGCGACGCGATGATGCGCGGCGCGACCTATGCCGGGATCGCTTTCTCCAACGCCAGCGTCGCGCTGGTCCACGGGATGAGCCGGCCGATCGGGGCGCATTTCCACGTCCCCCACGGGCTGTCGAACGCGATGCTTCTGCCGGCCGTCACCGCTTTCTCGGCCCCGCATGCGCTCGACCGCTACGCCGATTGCGCGCGCTTCATGCAGATCGCGCCACCGGGCGAAGGCGATCAGGCGGCGGTCGCGCGGCTGATCGGGGAGCTGGAGGCGCTCAACCGTGACCTCGCCGTCCCGACCCCGGCGGCCTATGGGATCGATCGCGCGCGCTGGGATACGCTGCTGCCGCTGATGGCCGAACAGGCGCTTGCCTCAGGGTCCCCCGGCAACAATCCGGTCACCCCGTCGGCGGAAGAGATTCAAGGCATTTATCGCCAAATCTGGGTAGGACGCGCGATAGAAGCATGACGTCGGCCGGCCGGACCGGCGCCCCTCGGAACAGCAAGGACAGCGGACATGGATTTCTCGGCGCTCCAGCGCACCAGCAAGATCGACGACGAATGGCGCTATCCCGCCGCCGAGGCGCGCCGCACCGGGCTGCTGCAGGTCGATCGCGATCCCGATCACAAGCTCTACTGGGAAGAATATGGCAATCCGGCCGGCGAGCCGGTGATGTTCCTTCACGGCGGCCCCGGCGGCGCCTGCGCCCCCGTCATGGCGCGCTTCTTCGATCCCGAGCGCTATCGCGTCATCCTGTTCGACCAGCGCGGCTGCGGCAAGAGCGAGCCCACCGTCGCCTCGGCCGGCCCCGCGGTGGCGCTGACCAACAACACCACCGCGCATCTCGTCGAGGATATCAACCGGCTGCGCGACGCGCTCGGCATCACCGGCAAGATGCACGTTTTCGGCGGCAGCTGGGGCAGCACGCTGGCGATGGCCTATGCGATCGCGTATCCGCAGCATTGCGCCACGCTGATCCTGCGCGGGATCTTCCTCGGCGCGCCGGAAGACCTCCACTTCATGTATCAGGGCAATGCCGCGACCTTTGCCGGGGACCCGTTCGGGCTCACCGCACCGGGCGCCTATGTCAGCTACCCCGAGGCATGGGCGGCGTTCCTCGCCCCGATCGCGCCGGCCGACCGCGGCGACGTGATGAAGGCCTATAAGGCGATCTTCGACATGGCGCCGAAAAATGACGACGAGCGCCGGCACCAGCTCGCCGCGGCGCTCGCCTGGTCGGTGTGGGAAGGCACGATCTCCAACGCGATCCCCGATACCGAAGACGAGGGCAAGTTCGGCGAGGAGACCTTCGCCCTGTGCTTCGCGCAGATCGAGGCGCATTTCTTCGCCAACGCCTTGTTCCTGCCCCCCGATCACATCATCCGCCATGCCGCGACGCTGGCGACGATCCCGACGCATATCGTTCACGGACGCTTCGATCTGGTCTGCCCGCTGACCCAGGCATCGCGGCTGGTCGCCGCGCTGCGCGACGCGGGAGCGGCGCCGGCGAGCTATGTCGTCACCAACGCCGGACATAGCGCGATGGAACGCGAAAATGCGCTGGCGCTGACCGCGATCATGGACGGCCTGCCGCCGCTGCGATAAAACCGTTCGCGTTTCGAGCTGTATGTATCCAGCATTAAGCGCCATAATGCTGGATACATACAGCTTCTCGTTTGACAAACGCTGACGAAACGGCTAGCGCCGCTTGCATCGCGCATTAACGCGATTAACGATGGATGGGTCCCGCAAATGCCCGCGTCGAAGAAGCGAAGCTACGCCCGTTACACGATCGCCGCGGTTCAGCTGCTCGGCGCGCTGGTCGAAGCCGAGCGCAAGTCGCGGCGGATCACCGCGAAAGAACTGGCGGACCGGCTCGGGGTCGATCGGGGAACGTTGCAGCGGCTCGAAAGCGGCGATCCCAAGGTCGAAGTGGGGCTCGCGTTCGAAGCCTGTGCGCTGCTCAACATCCCGCTGTTCGACGAGGATGCGCAGGGCGTCACGATGCGACTCGACGAAACCAACAAGCGCCTCGCGCTGCTCCCCAGCCGCGTCCGCCCACACCAGCTGAGCGTCAGCGATGACTTCTGAGCTCCCCGCGCCGCGCGAGGCCTTCGTCTGGACCTGGCTGCCCGGCGCGACCACCCCGGTCGTCGCCGGGCGGCTGGTGCAGGACGGCGAACGTATCCAGTTCGTCTACGGCCGCTCCTATCGCGAGCGCGACAATGCGATCCCGCTTTACCTGCCCGAACTGCCGCTCGAACCCGGCCCGATCGCGCCGCCCGGCAATCTGTCGATGGCGAGCGCGATCCGCGACAGCGCGCCCGATGCCTGGGGCCGGCGGGTGATCCTCAACAAGACCTTCGGGGTGAAGGGCGAGGCGCTCGAAGGGCTCGAACTCGACGAACTCGTCTTCCTGCTCGAATCCGGATCGGACCGGATCGGCGCGCTCGATTTCCAGACCTCGGCGACCGATTATGTCCCGCGCGGCGGCGGGCATGCGAGCCTGGAGGAATTGCTCGCCTCCGCCGAGCGGGTCGAGAAGAATCTGCCGCTCACCTTCGAACTCGATCAGGCGCTGCATCACGGCAGCTCGATCGGCGGCGCCCGGCCGAAGGCGCTGATCGTCGACGGCAAGCGCAAATATGTCGCCAAATTCTCGAGCGGGAACGACACTTATGCGGTCGTGAAGGGCGAATATATCGCGATGCGGCTGGCCGAGCTGGCGGGGCTTTCGGTCGCCCCGGTGCGGTTGGCGCATGCCGCGGGCAAAGACGTGCTGCTGGTAGAGCGCTTCGATCGCGTGCCGCTGGGCAATGCGTGGCGCCGCAAGGCAATGGTGTCGGCGCTCACCATGCTCGAGCTGGACGAGATGCAGGCGCGTTACGCAAGCTATCAGGATCTCGCCGAAATCATCCGTTTCCGCTTCATTGACCCCAATGCCACCTTGCGCGAATTGTTCGGGCGGCTGGTGCTCAATATCCTCGTCGGCAATGTCGACGATCATGCGCGCAATCACGCCGCCTTCTGGGACGGCACGCGGCTCAGCCTGACCCCGGCCTATGACATTTGCCCGCAGGCGCGCGCGGGCGAGGAGGCGAGCCAGGCGATGCTGATCATCGACCAGCAGCGATCGAGCCAGATCGCCACCTGCCTCGCCGCGGCGGGCGATTTCCATCTTTCGCAGGATCAGGCGATCGCGATCGTCGGGCACCAGCTCGAAACGATCGCCGCGCATTGGCACCCCTTGTGCGACGAGGCCGGTCTGGGGCCGGTCGACCGGTCGCTGTTCTGGGGCCGCCAGTTCCTCAACCCGTTCGCCTTTTACGGCCTCGACGGCGCGGCGGCGCACCTCGCCGCGCGCGCGACCCAGATCCGCGCCGCGGGATAGTCTGGAAAGAAGTCGGAAGCATCGCTCGATCGGAAGACGCAATCCGGCCTGGGTCCGTCAAGCTTTCGGACAGGGAACTTCTTCGTATTTCAAGTTGTTGTAACCAGCACCATCAACCCAGGGAGGGGTATGGGAGAAAATGTCATGGGAAAGGGCATTTTGCTGTGGCTGCTCGGCATCCCGCTGCCGATCATCCTGATTCTCTTGCTGGTCTGGCATTGATCATGACCGGCGAAATCTACGGCACGGTCGATCCCGTGCTCTATCCCAACGGCGCTTCGACACCCGCTGCGGGTGCGGCATTATCCTGGTCCGCGGTGACCGCCGGTACGATCGGCGCGATCGCGCTCAGCCTTACCTTGCTGATGCTGGGGTCGGCGTTCGGGCTGGCGACGGTGTCGCCGTGGCCCGGCGTCGGCGCCAAGCCCGAGACGTTTACGATCGGCGCGGGAATCTGGCTGGTCGTGACGCAATGGCTGTCCGCCGCGCTCGGCGGGTATCTCGCCGGGCGGCTGCGCGTGCGGTGGCACGGGCTCCACGGCGACGAGGTCTTCTTCCGCGATACCGCGCACGGCTTCGTCACCTGGGCGACCGCGACGGTGGTGGTGGCGGTCGTCGCGGTCGGCGCGACCGCGCTCGCCAGCCTCGCACCGGCGCCGGCCGATGTTCCGACGAGCAAGGAAGCGATCGATGCGGCGCGCAAGGTCGCCGCTACCTTCGCCGCCTTCACCGGCCTGTCGCTCGTCATCGGCGCTTTCATCGCCAGCGTTGCCGGGGTGATCGGCGGTCGCCTGCGCGATATGCACCCTTAATGGGCCGTTGCCGCGGCGGCAGGAACCGGCCGCCGCGGTAGCGTGCATCGTCGTTCAGAACCCCGCGGCGCGCTTCATCAGGTCGCGCCGCTGCTCCCATTCGGTCGCGTCAAAGGCTTGCGCGGACCCGGCATCGGCCTCGGTCACGAACCAATGCACCTTGCGCCCCTCGACCGCGGCGAACACGGTTTCGGCGACCTGCGACGGCTTGACGTTGACCCCGACGATCTCGACCGACTTGGCCTGACGCTCGGCGGCGATGACCATCGGCGTCGCGACATAGCCGACCATCACGTCGCATACCCAGATGCCGTCGCGCTCCAGCTCGATATTGAGCCCCTCGGTCAGCCCGCGCACCGCGAACTTGCTCGCCGAATAGACCGCCTCCTCGGGCACGCCATAGACCGCCGACGCCGACGACATGGTCACGATCCGCGCATCGGGCGCGCGGCGCAGATAGGGCAAGGCGGCGTGGATGCCGTTGATCACCCCTTTCACATTGACGTCGACCAGCGCGTGCAATCGATCGAGCGGAGTATCGGCGAAATCGCGCATCTCGAGGATGCCGGCGCAATTGAACAGCACGCCCAGTGCATCCTGTCCGCAGAATTCGGCCAGCGCGGCAGCAAGCGCACCGGCATCGCGCACATCGGCGACGTGCGACGATGCGGCAACGCCGACCTCGGCCTCGACCGACGCCAGCGCCGCGGCATCGCGATCGCAGAGCCCGAGGCGCCATCCGGCGCCGGCGAAGCGATGCGCGGTCTCGCGCCCGATCCCCGAGGCCGCGCCGGTGATGAAGATGCTCCGCATATCCGCTCCTCGCCCTGTTCGAGGGCGAGCATGCTCAATAGAAACGGATGTTGTCCACCTCGAACGTCATCGTCTGCCCCGGCCCGCGCGTGCCGCCGATTTCGACCTGGACGATATCGTCCCCGCTCCACGGCTTGTCGGCGCGGCCGCCCTCCTTCACCGGGGCGAAGGCGCTGAACGGCACCTCGACCGCCGCCCAGCCCGCGACCCCGTTGACCGATGCCGCCCAGCTTCCCGCGAGGCCATTCAGCCGCACGACGAACGCACCGGGCCCCTTGAGATCGAACCGGACCCCTTTGTAGCGCCGCACATCGACCGGCTGGACCGAACCGCGCGTCAGCGGCACCGCAAAGCCGGCGTAAGCGCGATCCTTCACCGCCATTCGCGCGGCAAGCTGCAGCGCATGCCCGTCATCCCCGCGCGGAACGATCTGGGTGATCTCGACCGAGCGATCGATCCCGCCGTCGCCGGTTTCGAGCCGCAGCGTATCGAGCGCGCTGCGTCCGTCGGCGCGCTCGAAATCGTCAAGCAACGGCTCGATCTTGACCGGCGCCGGATATTTCGCCTGGTTCGCCGCAGGCAAGGCGGGCGCCCCGGAGCCGATCACCGGGCGGCCGTCGATCACCACCTGCGACACCTTGTAGATATCGCCGATCGTCTCCCACGGCTTGCCGTCGATCAGCACGAGATCGGCGCGCTTGCCGGGGGCGATCGTGCCGCGATCCGCGTCCTCGGCCATGATCCGCGCGCTCGTCGCGGTCGCCGCGACCAGGGCCTGCGACGGGGTGAGCCCGGCGCGGACCAGCAATTCCAGCTCATGCTGGGTCGAGGTGCCGTGCGGGGTCGACGGCATCCCGGCATCGGTGCCGACCCCGATCGGCACGCCCGCGTCGAACAACGCCTTCACATTGTGCAGCGCGTGGCCGAATTTGGCGACGCTCTGGCGATAGCGCGGATCGTCGGGCTTGGCCCCCGCCCCGCCCTTGTCGGGATCATAGACAGCCAGCGTCGGGATCATCGCCATCTTCGACGCGGCGATCGCCTTGACCTCCTCGGCGGTCAGGTCGCGATCCTGCAAGCCGTGCGCGAGCGAATCCACCCCGCCGCGCGCCGCGACCAGCCCGCGATCGGCGGTGACGGTGTGGGTCAGCACCTTCCACCCCGCCTTGTGCGCGGCATCGGTCAGCGCGGAAAGCGTCCAGCCGTCCATGCTGGTATTGTCGGGCGCCACGCCGTAGCGCCAGCCGTCGGTGAACGCCTTGATCAGATCGGGCTGATAGGGCTTGAGCTTCTCGACCGCGGCGCGCGCGGCATTGGGGGTATTGATCCAGATCGTCGTCGCCTGATCGCCCCAATCGGCGCCGTGGCCGCCCGGGGTGCTGATCCGCGCGGCGAAATTGACGTGCGGCGTGACCAGCGATTTCAGCCACTCGCGGCGCGGGGCATAGCTTTCGGGCTGTTCGTGGAAATCGTTGACCGTGGTGACGCCCGATTTGACATAGGCCGTCGCGATCTGCGGCGTCGTGTTGGGCTCGCCCGCCGGGGTCCAGTGCGTGTGGAGATCGAACAGCCCGGGGATCAGCGCCTTGCCGCGCGCGTCGATCACCTTGGCGCCGCGCGGCGCCTTGCCGTCCGGCGTCACCTCGACGATCCGGCCGTCGCGGATCACCACCGTCGCGACCCGCGGCGCGGCGCCGGTGCCGTCGAACACGGTCGCGCCGACGATCGCCAGCGGGCCGTCATCGGCGGCGGCAAGCGGCGCGGCGCCGAGCATGCTCCCCGCGAGAAGCAGGCCGGCGGCGAGGCGGGGGAGGAGCGAGAGCGTCATTGGTGCAGCGTCCTTGTCGGCACGGGTCCGGTCAGCCAATCGTCTTCGCCGATCGGCGCCCCGGGCGGGATTTCGGGCGGGGTCGCAACGGGCTCGGCCAGCGCGCGCAGCTCCGCCTGCGGGCCGGTGAGCATCGCGGCGAGATAGGCGCAAACATCGGTCTCGGTCGCATCGCCCGCGCAACTACGCAGCCGCTCGCCGAAGCGCATCGCCGCGCCGCGCACTACGCCGAGCGCGGTGGCGGAGAGATGCTTGTCCTGCATCACCGTCGCCAGCCGCACCGCATAACGCGCGCGGATCCGACGCCGCAGCTCCGCTTCGCGGCCGCGCGCCGCCGGGGCGAGCGCGGCGGAAAGCTTGTCGAGCATCTCGGCGAGCGACAATTGCCCGCTATCGACCCGCGCCTGCTCGACCAGCCGGTTGAGCCGTTCGGGCGCGAGCAGCGCCTCGAGCGTCTGGTCCGCCGCGGTTTCGGCGGCGCTGGGAAGGTCGAACGGCGCGGCGGTGTTAGAGGGGAACAGCTCGATCTCATATTGCGGATCGGGGGTTCCCGATTGCACCGAGGAGAGCTGCGCCAGCAACCGATCGGGCAGGTCGAGCAGCGCCGGATCGAGCGTACCGATCAGCGCGGTCAGCGCCGCGCGCTGCTTCGCCGCCGGAACGACCGACGCACGATCATGCCCGTCCCCCGCGACGGCATAGCGATAATCGACCCCCGCGATCAGCTTCGACACCGCGGTCACCTGATAGCGGTGATAGAGATAGATCGGCACGATCATCCGCCGAAGATCGGCGGCGGGCGATCCCTTGGGCAGATTGTCCGGGCCGAGCCGCGCCAGCGCGATGCGACGCACCGCGAGGACATTGGCAAGCTCGGCCACCGCGTCGTCGCCATTGTCCCACATATTGCCATAAGGTTGCGCGTCGCCCACCCCGCGCGTGTCGCCGTCGCTGACATAGCGATAGCCGTCGTCCGCCGCCTTGCGCGCGAGCGCGTCGAGCCACGCCGCCTCGTTCGCGCCTTTCGGCGCTGCGCCGTACAGCCAGTTGATCGCGAACTTGTCCCACGCGCCGACGCCGGTGGCATAAGCATTCGAGAAATCGAGCTTCTCGCCGTTCACCCGGATCAGCGGCGCGGGATAATCCATCACCGAGGCGCGCCCGGCATAGGTGCTTCCCGCGAAATTATGCGCAAGGCCGAGCGCATGCCCTACCTCATGCACCGCGAGCTGGCGCAGCCGCGCGCGGACCAGCTCGAGCGGATCGTCCGCCGCGCCGCTGCCCTCATGCGCCGCGCCGATCAGCCCGTCGAAGATCAGCCGGTCCTGCCACGCGCGCAGTGATCCGAGCTGCACCACCCCGCGCACGATCTCCCCGGTGCGCGGATCGACCACCGTCGTGCCCGTCGACCAGCCGCGCGTCGCGCGGTGGACCCAGGCGATGATATTGTAGCGCGCATCCATCGGATTGGCGTCTTCGGGCAGAGTCTCGACGCGGAAGGCGTCGATATAGCCCGCCGCGTCGAACGCCTGCGCCCACCAGCGCGCGCCCTCGATCAACGCGGTGCGAATCGCCTCGGGCGCGGCACGGTCGACATAGAAAACGATCGGCTTGACGACGCGGCTGCGCGCCGCATTGGCGTCGGTCTTTTCGAGCCGGAAGCGCCGCACCAGTCGGCTGACAATCGGCTGATCGAGCGATGCGGCATAATCGTTGCGGATCACCTGCGCCGAGGTGCCGGTGCGCGGATCGAAGCCACGTGGGTGGAAATCGGCGTCGGGCAGCCGCACGAAGCTGTGGTGGATCGCCAGCGTCACCGCATGCGCATCGGGGACGATCCGCCCGAGCGCGCCGCCGGGATCGTCGCTCTGGAAGGTCAGCACCGCCTCGAATTCGGCATTGTCGGGGAAGGCAAGGCTTTGCCTGGGATCGACATAGCTCAGCGCCGGGGCGAGCTTATACGCCCCCGCCTTGCCGCGCTTGAGCCGCGCGGCAATGTCGACCGCATCGCGCAGCAGGAAGCCCGAGATATCGACCGAGACGCCGCCGTCGGGCAAGTCGGTCGCCTCCCCCGCCCAGACCACCGACGGCGCGAAGGACGCCGCCACCGCGCGTTCCTCCCCGGCATCGCCGGAGAGCGCGCGGAAGCGATTATTCTCGAATTCGGCGAGCACGCGCTTGCCGACGCGGCGGAAGACGATGACCTGCGTCTGCCCCAGCCCGGCGCGGTCGGCGCCGATCTCGGTCGCGCCGAGCCCGCCGGCGATCTGCGGGGTGTAGAGGTAGCGCCCGAGGATTCCGTCCGCGCCCGCCGCGGGAAGCCGGATCGTGATGCGTCCGCCCTCCCCCGCCGCGATCGCGAACAAGGGCGCATCCCCCGTTTTCGCGACCGCTGCCGCGGGCGCCAGCGCCACGGCAAGAACCAACGCTGCCGCCCCCCGTCTGAACATCAGAAACGATACCTCATGTTGGCGTACCAATAGCGCCGCATCGGCGTATAGAGCGTGCCCAGATAGCCGGTCGCCGCAAGCGGCGGGGCTTCATTGGTGATGTTGCGCGCGCCGATCCGGATGCTTGCGCCCTTGAGCGCGCCGGTGAAGCGATATTCGGCGTAAAGATTGGCGGTGAGCTGCCCGTCGACTACCCACGGCGCGGAGGCGCTGTCGATGCTGTCGTCCTCGACGCTGCCGATATATTGGGTGAAGGCGCCGACCGAGACATTCTCCAGCGACCAGTTGAACGACGCCGACCATTTCCACGCCGGGCGCGAATTGAGCCGCAGCAGGCTGCCGCCGCCGGTGATCACCGTATCCTTGTTGATCTTCCCCGCCGCGCGCGCGGCCATCAGCGCGGCGATCCCCGGTGACGGATCCTGATAGAATTCGAACAGATGCGACACGTTCACCGCGACGTTGAAGTCGCCGATCCCGGTATCGCGGACCGAATAGACCGCATTGAGATCCAGCCCGCGCACCGTTTGCGGCAACAGATTGACGTACTGGTCCTTGACGTAAAGCACTTGCCCGGCCGGCGCGAGCCCGGTCCCGGCGAAGGCGGCGAGATCGTCGGCGGTAGGCGCCGCACGCACCACGTTCGGGTTGGTCTCGCCCGACTGGCGCAGCAGATAATCGAGGATCAGCGCATTGCCTTCGCCGAAGATGCCGATCAGCCCGGTCTGCTTGACCCGCCAATAATCGGCGGTGAGCGTCAGATGGCCGAAGCGATCGGGGATCGGCGGCTCGACCACCGCGCCGACCGACCAGGTGGTGGCGCGCTCGGGCTGGAGATCGGGGTTGCCCGAGCGGAGCGCGGTCACGTTCATCCGGCGCGGGCTGCCGGGCGCCGAGCAATCGGAGAATTTGGCGAACGCCCCGCGCCGAAAATCCGCCTCGCAGAAGGCATAGTCGGTGCGCGTGTTGGTGCGCGCGATGACCTGCGCATTGACCTGTTCGAGGTTCGGCGCGCGGAACGACTTCGCCCAGGATCCGCGCAGGCGGAAACCCTTCACCACATCCCATGAGCCCGCGACCTTCGGCACCGCGATATCGCCGAAATCGCTGTAATTCTCGAAGCGGCCCGCGACCTGGAGATTGAGGCTGCGGACCAGCGGCACCGACATTTCGGGCGACACCACAGGCACCGCGAGCTCGCCATAGGCCGAGAATACCATACGCGCGCCGCGAGTATCCGGGTTCTTGCTCAGATTGGCGAAATCGCTGACCGCGGTCTTGGTATAGGGATCGATATAGTCGATCGTCCCGTCGATCCGCGCGTCGCGATCGTCGAGCTGGGTTTCGCGCCGCGCCTCGATCCCCGAGGCGAAGCCGACGTCGCCGCCCGGCAGCGTGATCAGATCCTTTTTCGACACGCGGAAGTCGTAGGTCGCCAGCGTCGCCTTGGTGAAGCGCACCAATTTCTGCCGCGCCGCATCGATGCTGGTCGCGTTGCTCGGGGTGCCGTCGCCGAGCGAGGGCGTGGCGAGCGTGCCGCCGTTGAACGGATTATAGGCCGCCGGGGTCGACAGCGCGAGGATCTCGGCGAGCTTGGTGCGCGAGATATTGTCGCTGACGTCGCGAACCGTCGCCTCGGAATAGCTGCCGGCGGTTTCCCAGTTGAACCCGTTCCATTCGCCGCGCAGCCCGAACAGGGTGCGGAACTGCTTGTTCGTCACATCGACGTTGATCTGGCCGAAATCGCGGAAGGCATAATTGTTGATCCGGACCGGCAACCCGCCGGCCGGGATGTTCAGCCCCGGAATACGGTTCGGATTGGGGGTGCCGTCGGCGAAGGTGACCGGGCCGAACGGGTTCCAGTAATTGCTCGCCGGCACCGTGATCGGGATCGAGGTCAGCGTTTCGATCGGGCGCTGCACCGCATGGGTCTTCGCGTAATAATAGCCCGCTTCCCAGAAGGCGGTGACGTCGTCGAAGTCATAGTGCCCGGTGAGGAACAAATTGACGCGGTTGAGCCGCGGGATGACCGAGGTGCCCTCGGCGATATGGTCTTCGCGCAACGCGGCGTTGAGCCCGCCGGTCGTGGTGCACAGCCCGTTGCCCAGCGCAGTGTTGCAGCCGGACAGCGTCGCGGGCTGAATCTGGAACGCGCCGGCCCTGGTCGTCACTGCCGTGCCGCCGGCCATGACCGGGCTGCTGCCGGTCTTCACGACCGTACCGCCCAGCCACGGTGTCGTGGTGCTGCGGCCGTCGAGCTTGCTGTTGCCCTCGAACCGGGTACCCACGAACAGCGGGCGGCGGTCCGCCGACGCGGTGAAATATTGGTCGGTGGTCAGCAAGCCGGTGCCGCGATCATAGCTCGCGAACAAGGTGATATTGCCCTTGCCGCCCGCGAAATTGCTGCCGAACACCCCGCTCGCGTTGAGCTCGCGCAGCCGCGTCCCCTCGGCGCCGCCATATTGCAGCGACACGTCGCCGCCGCTGTAATCCTTCTTGAGCACGGTGTTGACGACGCCCGCCACCGCATCCGCGCCGTAGATCGCCGCCGCGCCGTCGCGCAGCACCTCCAGCCGTTCTAGCCCGTTCACCGGGATCGCATTGGTATTATAGGTGAGGACCGGGACGAGCTGATCGTTCGCCTGGCTGGTCGGGTGCTGGACGACGCGGCGACCGTTGAGCATCACCAAAGTGTTGCCGATCCCGAGGTTGCGCAGGTTGACCGATCCCACGTCGCCGCGCGCGGCGTTGCTGCTCTGCGGCAGGTACGAGCTGTTGAACGTCACGTCGCCGAATTGCGGGACCGAACGGAACAGCTCATCGCCCGAAACCGCGCCGCTGTCCTGGATCTCGCGCTGGCCGATCAGCGTGACCGGCAGCGCATCGTTGATCTTGGCGCCTTTGATCTGCGAGCCGACGACGACGACATCCTGAACCGGGGTCTGATCGACATCCTCCGCCGGGGCCGGCGCCGGGGCGGCCGCGCCGGGGCTCGCCTCCTGCGGCGCGGGAACGAAATGGGTGGTCGACGCGATCCGCCGCGACATCTGCTTCGCCGGCTCGCGCAAGGTCAGCGCGACGACGCGGCCGTTGATCGAGGCGATCTTGAGCGGCGTACCCTCCAGGATCTTCGCCAGCGCGCTTTCGGCGGCATAGCTGCCGACCACCGCCGGCGCGCGCAATGCCGCGACATTGGCGGAGGGGAACAGCAGGCGATAGCCCGATTGCTTCGAAAACGCCTGAAGCGCGCCGCCCAGCGACTGCGCCGGAATATCGAACCGCGTCACTTGTGCCTGGGCCGCCGCGGCCGCAGCGGGCGATATCGTCGCCACCGCCATCACCGCCGCGCTTGCCTGTGCGATAAGCGCCCAACGCCCGATTCCACCGATCATCAATCTTACCCCCCGGTACGACCGAGCCGGCATTTTCCGACCCTCATCCTTCCAAGACGGGCGATGCGCGCATTCCCCCCACCCTCGCGGAGGAATTTCTTGCACTTTTATGTCTCGGCGCGTGCGCCGCGAGCGTTTCTGCGCCTCTCAGCGGCGCGGTTCGCGCAAGTTTGCGCTTACGACCGTTACGCTTCTGCGGAAAGCGGCCGCGCCGGCTCGTCGGCGACATCCTCCAGCCGCCTGAGCTTGTCGGTGAGCAGCCGCGCGGCGACGAGCCGGGCCATCAATCTGCGATCCGGATCGTGGTGCTGAAGCTCGTTGAGCAGCGTCGTCGACCAATCGCCTATTCCGGACTGCAAGGCGGTGACCAGCTCGTCCCGGTTAACCTGTCGCATCGCGAATCACTCCGTGGGGGGATTTGGAACGAAGCAGGAACATTGCATGTAGGAAAGCGGATTTTCATCACCCCCTCCACCGAACAAGCAAAGGTAATCCCGCGCCTTTTTACCTCCCAACCGCAGAAATCCACGCTTCGCGCATTAGCTCTCGACAAGCCCCGCGCCGCCCGCTTTCATGCCAGCGAGCGAAAAGGCCGGGGGGAAAGCGCTGAACGATCGCGACGAGCGGCTGGCCTGGTTCAAGGCCGTGATCCTGCCGTATCAGCCGGTGCTGCGGCGCCGGTTGTGGCGGCTGGTGCGCAATCCGCACGATCTCGACGATCTGGTCGCGGAGGTGATGACGCGCACCTATGCCTATGACGGCTGGCGCGAGGTGCGCAACGGGCTCGCCTTCATCACCCGCGCGGCGCACAATATCCTGATCGACCAGCAGCGCCGCGAAGTGATCGTCTCGTTCGATTATATGGCCGATCTGGAGACGTTGCAGCGCAGCGTCTCCTATGACGAGATGTTCGACGCGCGCGATGCGCTGCGTCACTTGGAGGCGGTGATCGAACGATTGCCCCCGCAACCGCGCCGCGCCTTTCTGCTGCGCCGCGTGCAGGGGCATTCGGTCGGCGAGGTGGCGGAAATCATGGGGATATCCGTCTCAACCGTGGAGAAGCATCTGACGAAGGCGCTCGCCCGTATCGCGGCCGAGCGCGCCGAGCAGGAGGATAATTGCGTTGTCCAGCGGGACGAAAGCGGCGAACGAGCGCAAGGCGATCCGCGCCGCGGCGGCGGCCTGGGTGGTGCGCCTTGACGCCGCCCCGGGCGATCCCAGCCTGCGCGACGACGCCGATCGCTGGATAGACGCCGATCCGCGCCACGCGGTCGCGTTCGCCGAGGCGCAGCTCGCCTGGGAAGCCGCGCCGCACACCCGGTTACGCGACGAGGAGGGGCAGGACGAGGAAGCGACCGCGCCCGAGGAGGCACTGGTCCCCGCCGCGCCGATGATCAGCCGGCGCGCGGTGGGGCTCGGGTTGCTCGCGGCATCGGCGGTGGGGGCGGTCGGGCTCGGCCGGCTGCTCCTTCCCGGGGAGGAGCGCCGCGCCACGACGCGCGGCGAGCAAAGCCTGACGCGGCTTGCCGACGGTTCGTCGATCCGGCTCAACACCGCGACGACGCTGGCGATCAGCCTCAGCGGCGCGCGGCGCAAGGTAAGGATGATCGAGGGCGAGGCGCTGTTCGACGTCGCGCGCGATCCGCGTCGTCCGTTCATCGTCGATCTCGGTGACGCCGAGGTACGGGTGATCGGCACGAGCTTCAACATCCGCAAACGCGCCGATCGCACCGAACTGACCGTGACGCGCGGGCTGGTCGCGGTAAGCGATGTCGAAGGGCAATCGATCCGCGTCGGCGCGGGCGAGACGACGCTGATCCGCCCCGGCGTGCTCGCGGTGGCCGACCCCGGCGAGGCGTTGATCCGCCAGCGCACCGCATGGCAGGACGGGGTGATCGAGCTCAACGACGAGACGATCGAGGAGGCGGTGGCTGAGTTCAACCGCTATCGCGACCAGCCGATCGTGGTGGCCGATCCGCGGATCGGCTCGCTGGTGATCTCGGGCCGGTTCGGGATCCACGAAAGCCGCGAATTCGTCGAGGCGCTGAAAAGCAGCTTCGCGATCGCCGCGGTGACGACCGCCAACGGGTCGATCGCGCTGACCGGCGCCGAAGGACCCGCCCCACGGATCGCGCCCGCGCCGGGGCGAGCGGCGGAATGACGCGACGGCGGACCGGCAGGACGGAAGCGACGGGCCGGTCGACAACGAATATGTCGGTAGCCTGTATGACGACGGCTCATAGATCCCGATTAGAGTATCCGTAAGAAACGTGGTCCACCCCGGCGAAGGCCGGGGTCCAGCAACGGGCCGGTCGTAACTGGACCCCGGCCTTCGCCGGGGTGGTTAGTCCTATCCTTGTGTCCCCGCGAAGGCGGGGACCCAGTCTGGGCTCCCGCCTTCGCGGGAGCACAAGGGGCTTGGTGTACCCCCAATTAAACGCGACGCGCCAGACGACTCATGCAATGAATGACTTTTTTACAATATCTTAAGTGGCGATCCGTTGTTCTTAGGCGAAGTATCATTCGTGTGAACTTCGTGAACTTTGCGAAGGTCTACACGCGGTGCCCCGGAGGCGGAACGATGCGGATTGACGCACTCAGATCCTCGGCAACCGCAGCACCGCGCTGAGCCCTGGCGCGGCATCCTCGATCGCCAGCGTGCCGCCGTGCGCGCGTGCGATCGCATCGACGAGGTTGAGCCCCAGCCCATGGCCATGCGCCGCGCGGCTGCGATCGAGCCGCACGAAGCGCTCGACGATCCGCGCGCGGTCCGCGGCCGCCACCCCCGGCCCGTCGTCGGCCACCTCCAGCCGCGCGATCCCCGGCTCGGCGCGCAAGGTCAGGCGGATCGCGGTGCCCGGCGGGGTGTGCGCCTGGGCATTGTCGAGCAGGTTGATCACCGCCTGCGCGATCAGCTCGCGATCGCCCGGCACCGCGATGCCCGGCGCGATATCGCACGCCAGCGTCCGCCCCTTGTCCGTAACCGCGGGGGCGTAGCTGTCGACGAGATCCTCGGCGAGCGCGGTGAGATCGACCGTGACGAAGCCCTGCCGCACGTCCCCGGCGTCGACCTCCACGATGCGCAGGATTCCGCCGAACAGCGCTAGCGTCGCATCCGCCTGCTCGACCGCTTTGGCGATCGCCGCGCGCTGGGCGGCGGGATCGTCGACCGAAAGCGCCGCTTCGAGCCCGGCGCGCAGCCGCGCGAGCGGGGTGCGCAGATCGTGCGCGACATCGGCCGACACCTGGCGGAGATTGTCGAGCAGCCGCGCGATCCGTTCGAGCATCAGGTTGAGCGCGATGCCGAGTTGGTCGAATTCATCGCCGCGCGGCGATACCGGCACGCGGCGGCGCATGTCGCCGGCGATGATCGCTTGCGCGGTGCCGCTGATCCGGTCGAGTCGCCGGCGGAGATAGCTGCCGAGCACCAGCGCTCCGCCCGCGCCGATCGCGAGGATCAGCACGAGCACCCCGGCGAACAGTGACAGGATCAGCCGGTCGAGCCGCTCCAGCACCTGCGAATCGATCCCCACGACGAGCGACAGGTTGCGATCGAGCCGCGTCGTCAGCGCGCGCGCATGATCGAGCCCCTCGACCGGATCGCGGAACGCGACGTTCGAATAGCCCGGCGGGGGCAGATCGAGGTCGAAGCTGCCCGCGACTTTCCTGCCCGACGCGTCGAACAGGGCATAGCCGAAGGTGACCACGCCGTTGGTCGATCCCCGTTCGCCGATCGCGTCGATCAGCCCGGCATAACCCTCCGTGCGATAGCTGCGTTCGAGCGCGGCGGTCGCCTCGCCCAGCGCGAGATCCTGCTCGCCGCGCAAGGCCCGCTCGGCCGCGACATAGACCAGCACCCCGAGCAGCGCGACCGCCAGCGCGAACGCCCCCGAATAGATGAACGCGATGCGATAGACGGCGCTGCGCCGCTTCTCAGTCACCGCCGCGCATCCGATATCCCACCCCGCGCAACGTCTCGATCGGGTCGCTGTCGAACCCCTCGTTGAGCTTGCCGCGCATCCGGCTCAAATGGCTTTCGACGATATTGGTCTGCGGATCGAAGTGGAAACCCCACACTTCCTCCAGCAACATCGCGCGGGTGACGATCCGCCCGGCGTTGCGCATCAATTGCTCGAGGATGCCGAATTCGCGCGGCTGGAGCCGGATCTCGCGTGCGCCGCGCCGCACCTCGCGCCGTAACAGATCGAGCGTCACGTCGCCGACGTGGAAGCGCGTCGGCGCCTCGGCCAGCGGCGGGCGGCGCAGCAACGCCCCGACCCGCGCCGAAAGCTCCGCGAACGCGAACGGCTTGACGAGATAATCGTCCGCCCCCGCTTCCAGCCCGGCAACGCGATCGCCGATGCTGCCCAGCGCGGTCAGCATGATCACCGGCACCCTGATCCCCGCGGCGCGCCAGCGGCGGACCACTTCCAGCCCGTCGACCCCGGGCAGCATGCGATCGACCACCGCAAGATCGAAATCCGCCGCGTCGCCCGCGCGATGCGCGGCATCGCCGTCGGCGACGTGCGTCACCTTATGACCGGCGTCGGCCAGCCCGCGTTCGACCAGCGCCGCAGTTTCGGCATCGTCCTCGGCAAGCAGAATGTGCATCGGGGCCGTGTTGCGCGCTGCCACGCGAAACCGCAATCCGTGCCGCTCAATTGGGCTTGAGCACCAGGATATGGAACGTCCCCGGCGCCGCGCCGGGGCGCTTGCCTTGCGACGCCACCAAAGTCGCGGTGGGCAGATAGACCATCCCGGTCACCGGATCGACCGCACCGGTGCGCGCGCCGGGCGCGGTCTTGATCTTGGCCTTGGGCGTCACCCGCGCGGCGGACAGATCGAGCACGTCGAGCGTCCCGTCCTGCCCCGCCGGGATCAGCGCGACCTTGCGCCGCGCGTCGATCATCACCGCATCGGGGCCGCGCCCGATCGGGACGCGCTGCGCGAGCCTGCCCGTCGCCAGATCGACCACCGCGGCGACGCCGTTGCCGCACGCGCTCACCAGTCGCGCGTGGGGGGCATCGAGCCCCAGCCCGGTCGGCCCCTCGCAGCCGGGCAGCGCGATCGGCTTGCCTATGGTGCCTTGGGCGAGATCGACCACCTCGATCTCATTGGCGTCCTCATTGTTGATGTAGAGCGTGCGGCCGCGGATCGCGGGATATTCGAGCCCCGGCTTGACCCGGATCGTCCGCATCACGCGGTGCGCAGTCACGTCGATCTCCGCCACCGTGCCGGCGGCGGCGTTCATCGTCAGCAGATGGCCGGTGCCGCGATCGACGATCGCCGCATCGGGCTTGCGATCGACCGCGACGCTCGCGCTTTGCGTGCCGCGCGCGGGATCGAAGAAGCGAACGCTGTCGTCGCCACCGCTGGTCACCGCCAGTTCGCGGGTGGCGAGCGGCACCACCGCGTGGCTGTGCGCGACCGGACCGAGCGGCGTCGCCGCGCGCATCGTGGCGAGATCGACCACCGCCACCGCGTCATTGTGCGCGACATAGAGTTTGCGCGCGAGCGGATCGACCGTCGCATAATCCCAGCCGCCGTCGCCGGGGACGGAAATCGCGGGCTGCATGCGGTAGCTTTGCGCGCCGGCGGCGGTCACAGCGGCGAGCCCGGCCAGCGCGAACGTGATCGTGCGAAACATCGAGCGAGTCTCCTTCGCGCGATTTTGCCGTCGCACCGCCCCTCGCCGCCAGCGCTTTCGGCAACATTGGGATAATACAATGTCGGCGGGCATCGCGCTGGGTTTATGGGCCAAATCCGACGAGACGACGGACGCCGCCATGACCATTCGATTGCCCGGCCACCTGATGCCGCTCGCGCTTGCCGCGCTGGCGGGTGGCTGCGCGCATTACCAGCCGGCGCCGCTCGCCGAACGCCCCGCGCTGGTCGCCACGCTGCCCGATGTCCCGACGCACCCGCTGTCGGCGGCCGAGGTGGCGACGCTCGCGGTGGCGCGCGATCCCGATCTCGTAGCCGCGCGCACCAAAGGCGGCGTCGCCGAAGCGCAATTGGTGCAGGCCGGGGTGCTGCCCAATCCTTCGCTGACCGGCGCCTTCCTGCCGCTGATCTCGGGCGCGGGGACGGTGCCGGCGTGGAACCTCGGGCTGGCGCAGGATATCAAGGCATTGCTCGTCTATCGCCCCAAGCGCCGCGGCGCGCGCGACAGCGCGGCGCAGGTCCGCGCCGATCTGTTGTGGCAGGAATGGCAAGTCGCGGGCGAGGCGCGCCAGCTCGCCACCGATATCGCCAGCCGCGACCAGACCCGCCTGCTGCTCCAGGAAGCGGTGACGATCCTCGAGCATCGCTATCGGGTCACCCAGCGCGCGCTGACGGCGGGCGACGTGACCTTGGTGACCGCCGCGCCGAGCGCAGTCGGCTATCAGCAGGCGCGAACCAATCTGCAGACGCTCGACCAGCAGCAATTGCAGGATCGGCACAAGCTCAACGCCTTGCTCGGCCTCACGCCCGACGCAGCCTTGCCGCTCGCGCCGGTCGGGGCCGTCGCGCCGCTCGATATCGCCGCCGCACGCGCCGCGCTCGATACGCTCCCGGCGCGGCGCCCCGATCTGCTCGCGCTGCGCTTCGGCTATGCCGCGCAGGACGAGGCGCTGCGCGCGGCGATCCTCGCGCAATTCCCCGATCTGATCCTCGGCGGCAACGCGTCGAGCGACAACAGCCGGGTGGTCAATGCCGGCCCGACCGCGCAGCTCGGCCTCCCGCTGTTCGATCGCAACCAGGGCAATGTCGCGATCGCGCGCGCCACGCGCGAACAGCTCCGCGCCGAATATGCCGCGCGGCTCTCGGCGACGGTCGGGCAGGTCGGCGCGCTGCTCTCGGAGCTGGCGCAACTGCGCGACCAGCTCGCCACGGTCGAGCGCGACCTCCCCGCCGCGCGCGCTGCCGCCGTGCGGGCGAGCGCCGCGTTCGGCAATGCCGCGCTCGACGAGCGCGCTTACGTCGATCTCGTCACCAACCGCTTCACGAAGGAACAGGAAGTGCAGACGCTGAAACTCGCGCTGCTCGACCGGCAGATCGCGATCGAGGCGCTGATCGGCGCCGGGCTGCCGGGGGTCGATACCCTCGGGCTGATCGATCCGGGGACCAAGGGGGCCGCCCGATGAAGCGCGTCGCAACGATCCTCCTTGCGTTGCCGCTCGCGGCATGCGGCGCGGGCGAGCCGGCCGACGAGGGCGCGCGCGGCACCGCTTTGGTCTCCACCGTCGCGCCGCAGCAGGGCAGCCTGCCGCGGGTGATCGAGGCTTATGGGCAGGCGGTGCCCGCGGCCAATGGCACGGTGACGTTGAGCGTTCAGCAACCGGGGCAGGTCGTCGCGGTGCCGGCGGTGGCGGGGACGACCGTCGCCGCGGGCCAGCCGATCGTCATATTCGCGCTCGCCCCCGCGGCGCGCAGCGCGTGGCAGCAGGCGGCGAGCGCGGTGAAGGCGGCGGAATCGCAGCGCGAAACGACCGCGCGGCTGGTGACCCAGCAGCTCGCCACGCGCGACCAGCTCGTTCAGGCCGAAAAAGCCGTCATCGACGCGCGTGTTGCGCTCGACGCGCTGGCCAAGGAAGGCGCCGGTGCGGCGACGATGACATTGCGCGCACCATTCGCCGGGGTGGTCAGCACCGTCCCCGTAGCGCCGGGCGACCGCACCCAGCCGGGGCAGGCGCTGGCGACGGTCGCGCGCGCCGGGGCGCTGATCGTGACGGTCGGGGTCGACCCTGCGCGGCGCGGCGATCTGCGCGTCGGGGCGCCGGTGACGCTGACCCGGCTCGAGGGCGGCGCATCGGTGACCGGGCATGTCCAGCGGGTCGATGCGATACTCAACCCGCGCACCCGCCAGATCGATGTCGATATCGCCTATCCGGCGGGCGCGATCCTTTCCGGCGAAGCGATGAAGGTCGCGATCGAAACCGGTACCGCGCAAGGCTGGCGCGTGCCGCATCGCGCGGTGGTGATCGACGCGGACGGCAAGGCCAATGTGTTCCAGATCGTCGGCGGCAAGGCCAAGGCGGTGCCGGTGACGATCGCGGTCGCGCGATCGGACGACGATCTCGTTACCGGCGCGATCGATCCCCACGCCCGGCTGATCGTCGACGGCGCCTATCAGGTGGGGGACGGTGATGCGGTGCGCGTGGGAGCTGATCGTCACGCCGCGGCTTCGCGCGGCACTGGCTCCGCCGCCCGGCGTCATCCCGGCCTTGAGCCGGGATCCATCATGCCTCAGGCGCGGCGGCAGGAAGTTCTTGCCCTGCGCTTGCCTCCCGATGGACCCCGGCTCAAGGCCGGGGCGACGGAGGAATGACCTACGCCGCCCTGCTCGCGCGCCAATCGCGTGCGCTGGTGACGATTGCGGTCGCGCTGGCGATCGCGGGGCTGGTCGCGGCCTTGTCGCTGCCGGTGGGGC
This sequence comes from Sphingomonas lycopersici, assembly GCF_026130605.1. Lineage (GTDB taxonomy): Bacteria > Pseudomonadota > Alphaproteobacteria > Sphingomonadales > Sphingomonadaceae > Sphingomonas > Sphingomonas lycopersici. The sequence goes on from NZ_JANFAU010000003.1 coordinate 198,410, forward strand.
TGTTCCCGCAGGTGTCGTTCCCGCGCGTCGTGGTCGACATCGACGCGGGTTCGCGCCCCGCCGACCAGACCGCACGCAGCGTCACCACCCCGGTCGAACAGGCGTTACGCGCGGTGCCGGGGGTGCAGAACGTCCGCTCCGAAACGACCCGCGGGTCGGCGCAGATCTCGATCGACTTCGGCTGGGGGCGTGACATGACTGCCTCCACCTTGCTGGTCGAGGCGGCGATGTCGCGCGCGCTCGGCGCGCTGCCGCCCGGGACGAGCTATAACGTCCGGCGGATGGACCCGACGGTCTTCCCGATCATCTCCTACGCGCTCGAATCCGATCGCACCTCGCCCGCCGAGCTGCAGAATTTCGCGCGTTACCAGCTCGTGCCGCTGCTCAGCGGCATCTCCGGGCTGGCGCGCGCGGACGTGCAAGGCGGCGATACCGCCGAGGTCGAGGTGCTCGCCGATCCCGCGCGGCTCGCCGCGCACGGGCTCGCGATGAGCGACCTTTCGACCGCGATCGCCAACGGCAATGTGCTGAGCGCGGTCGGGCGGGTGCAGGATCGCGGGCGGCTCTCGCTGGTCGTCGCCGACCGCACCCTCCCTGGCGCCGCGGCGGTGGGCGAGGTGGTGGTGAAGGCCGATCCCGCCGGGGTGGTACGCGTCCGCGACGTCGCGAGCGTCCAGCCCGGCGTCGCCCCGCAATGGATGCACGTCAGCGAGGACGGGCGCCGCGCTGTGCTGCTCAACATCTACGAACAGCCCGACGGCAACGCGGTGCGCATCGCGCAAACGGTACAGCAGAAGCTCGCCGCGGTCCGCCTGCCCTCCGGCACGCGGCTCGTCTCCTGGTACGACCAGAGCGAGCTGGTGACGCAATCGCTCGCCAGCGTGCGCGATGCGGTGCTGATCGGGCTGGTACTCGCGGCGCTCGTGCTGCTGCTGTTCCTGCGCAACTGGCGGATCACGCTCGTTGCCGCGCTGATCGTCCCCGCGACCCTGGCGGCAACGGTGCTGGTGCTGACGATCTGCGGGATGAGCTTCAACATCATGACGCTGGGCGGGATCGCCGCCGCGGTCGGGCTGCTGATCGACGATGTGATCGTGATGGTCGAGCATATTGTGCGCCGTGCCGGGACCGGCGGCGGGCGCGCCGCGGTGCTCCCCGCCGCGCGCGAGTTCATGACGCCGCTCACCGGATCGAGCCTCGCGACGCTGATCGTCTTCCTGCCCTTGTCGTTCCTCACCGGGGTGACAGGCGCGTTCTCCAAAGCGCTGTCGCTGACGATGGGCGCGGCGCTGGCGATCTCCTGGGCGATGACCGCCTTCGTCGTCCCCGTGCTGACCGCGTGGCTGGTCGATTTCGACAAGGTCCACGATCCCGCCGCCGACGGAGAGCAAGGCCGGCTGTCGCGCTGGCATGCGCGCGGGCTCGACAAATTGTTCGCGCGTCCGTGGCTGCTCGCCGCGATCGGGGTGCCGCTGCTGCTCATCGGTTATCTCGGCTATGCCAATGTCCCCACCGGCTTCATGCCCAAGGTCGACGAGGGCGGGTTCGTGATGGATTATTATACCCCGCCCGGCACCTCGCTCGACGAGACCGAGCGGCGGATGAGCCAGGTCGACGCGCTGATCCGCGCCGATCCCGACGTGCTCACCTTCTCGCGACGGCTCGGCACCGGTCTCGGCGGCGATCTCGGGCAGAGCTATCACGGCGATTATTTCGTCCGGCTGAAGCCCGATCACGATCGCGCGACCGAGGAAGTCGCCGCCGATGTCGCCAAGCGGATCGGCGCCGAGGTGCCCGGGGTGCAGATCGAGGTCGCGCAATTGATGGAGGATCTGATCGGCGATCTCACCGCGGTGCCGCAGCCGATCGAGGTCAAATTGTTCGCCGCCGATCCGTCGATCCTCACCGATCAGGCGCGCAAGGTCGCCGCCGCGATCGGCAAGGTTTCGGGCGTGGTCGAGGTGAAGGACGGGGTGCAGCTTGCCGGCGATGCAATCGACGTGCGGATCGATCCGGTCCGCGCCGGGTTCGAGGGGGTGACCCCGGCCGATGTGCAGAATGCGATCGACGCCGCGCTCAACGGCGTGGTCGCAACCACCCTCCCCCAGCCCTCGCGCTCGGTGAACGTGCGCGTCCGCCTGCCGGCGGCGATGACGCTGACCCGTGAGGAACTCGCGACGCTGCCGATCCGCGCGGGCGACGGGCATGTGTTCCAGCTTTCGCGCGTCGCCGATCTCGTGCCGGTCACCGGCCAGCCGCAGATCGCGCGCGAGAATCTCGAGCCGATGGTCGCGGTCACCGGGCGGATCCAGGCGCGCGGGCTCGGCGCGACGATCGCCGATATCCGCGCCGTGCTCGCCCGGCCGGGGATGCTCGCGCCGGGGGTTCGCTACGAACTGGGCGGGCTCTACCAGCAACAGCAGATCGCCTTCGCCGGGCTGACCAAGGTGTTCCTCGCCGCTTTGGTCGCCGAATTCGCGCTGCTGCTCGTGCTCTATCGCCGCTTTACCACCCCGCTGGTGGTGATCGGCTGCTCGCTCGTCTCGACCACCGCGGTGTTCACCGCGCTCTGGATCACTGGGGTCGATCTCAACATCACCGCGCTGATGGGGATGACGATGATCATCGGCATCGGCACCGAAATGGCGATCTTCTATGTCAGCGAATATCAGGAGCTGACGCGGCACATGCCGCGCGCCGAGGCACTGCGCGAAGCGAGCCGTAACCGGCTGCGCCCGATCACGATGACGACGCTCGCCGCGATCCTGACGCTCCTGCCGCTGGCGCTCGCGATCGGTTCGGGCGCGGGGATCCAGCAGCCGCTGGCGATCGCGATCATCGCCGGGCTGCTGCTGCAATATCCGCTGGTGCTGCTCGCGATGCCGGTGCTGTTGGGGTTGTTGCCGGCGGAGAAGGCGGAGGCATAGCCGCCTGCTACAAACCTCCGTTCGGGCTGAGCTTGTCGAAGCCCTGCACTTTTCTTCACACGAGGAAGCGCCGCCCTTCGGCGGGCCCATGAAAGTATTACTTTCATGGGCGCCCTCACAAGCTCAGGGCGAACGGGCGGGAGAGGTTCTAACCCCCGCCAGTGCTCGCTCGATCTCCCCGGCGCAGCGCCGCAACCGGCGCAACACCGGCGCGCTTACCGGCCGCGGCGGAGAGGCGGAGGCGGACAGCGCCGCGATCACCGCCCCGCCCGCATCGCGGATCGGCACCGCGATACAGCCGAGCCCTTCGACCACCTCCTCCGCATCGGTCGCGAAATCATGCGCGCGGACCTGCGCGAGATGCGCGCGGATCGCCTCCGGGACGATGATCGTCGCGCGCGTCAGCGCGACGAACGGGCCATTGGCAAGATATTGATCGAGCGCCTCATCGGGCAGATGCGCGAGCAGCAGCTTGCCGATCCCCGAGCAATAGGCCTCCAGCTCCATTCCCTCGCGGGTGAACAGCGGGAAATCGATCGGCTCCTTGACCAGATAGCTCACCATATCGCCGCGCATCACCCCGAGGTGGACGACCATCCCGGTCGCGCCCGCCAGCCGGCGCAACGCCGGGCGCGCGATCCGCGCGAGCAAGGCATGGCTGCGCGCCGCCGCGCCGAGCTGGGTCAACCCCGCCGAGGCCGCATAGCGCCCCTGCCCCACCCGGATCAGCAGCCCGTGGCGCACCAGCGCCGCGACAAGGCGATGCGCGGTGGACAGTGGCAAGGCGAGATCCGCCGCGACCGCCGCCAGCGGGCGCTCGCCATTATCGGCGAGCAGCGCGGCAAGCAGCGCCAGCGCGCGATCGACGGCGCCACTCTCGGTCTCTTTTCCGGCCATTCTCTCATTGTCCGAGAATCCGGACGTCGGCGCAAGTTGTTCCGCCTCCGCCGCGGGCGTAATTTGCGCGGGAAATCACGAGGACATGGCGATGAGCGGCAAGGTCAAGGCGGCGATCATCGGTTCGGGCAATATCGGCACCGATCTGATGATCAAGATGGTCAAATATCCCCAGAATATGGAGCTGGTCGCGGTGGTCGGGATCGACGAGGCCTCCGAGGGTCTGGCGATGGCGCGCGAGCGCGGCGTCGCGACGACGCATGAGGGGATCGACGGGCTCAAGGCGATGGCGGTCTATCCCGAGATCGGCATCGTGTTCGACGCCACCTCGGCCTATGCGCATAAGGTGCATGACGAGGCGTTGCGCGCCGACGGCAAGCAGGTCGTCGACCTGACCCCCGCGGCGATCGGGCCGTTCACGATCCCCCCGGTCAACATGCATGCGCATCTCGATCAGCCCAACGTCAATATGGTGACGTGCGGCGGGCAAGCGACGATCCCGATGGTCGCCGCGGTCAGCCAGGTCGCGACGGTCCACTATGCCGAGATCGTCGCTTCGGTCTCGTCGCGCTCGGCCGGGCCGGGCACCCGCGCCAATATCGACGAATTTACCCGCACCACCGCGCGCGCGATCGAGGAAGTCGGCGGCGCGGCCAAGGGCAAGGCGATCATCATTTTGAACCCGGCCGAACCGCCGATGATCATGCGCGATACGGTGTTCACCTTGTCCGAGGGCGGCGACGAGGCGGCGATCCGCGCCTCGGTCGCGAAGATGGTCGCCGAGGTGCAGAAATATGTCCCCGGCTATCGGCTCAAGCAGGAAGTGCAGTTCGAGCGCTACGGCGACAACAACAAGCTCAAGATCCCAGGCCGCGGCGAATTCACCGGCCTCAAGACCTCGATCTTCCTCGAGGTGGAGGGCGCGGGCGATTATCTGCCGAGCTATTCGGGCAATCTCGACATCATGACCGCGGCGGCCAAGGCGACCGGCGAGCTGCTGGCGCAACGCATCGCTGAAAAGGTGACCGCATGACCTTCGATCCCACCACCACCAAGCTCTACGTCCAGGACGTCACGCTCCGCGACGGGATGCACGCGATCCGCCATATGTACGGCATCGATCACGTCCGCGCGATCGCTAAGGCGCTCGACGAGGCGGGCGTCGACGCGATCGAAGTGGCGCATGGCGACGGCCTGTCGGGCGCGAGCTTCAACTACGGCTTCGGCGCGCATACCGATTGGGAATGGATCGAGGCCGTTGCCGACGTGCTGAGCAGATCGGTGCTCACCACGCTCATCCTGCCGGGCGTCGGCACGGTCGAGGAGCTTCGCCGCGCTTATGATCTCGGCGTGCGCTCGGTGCGCGTCGCAACGCATTGCACCGAAGCGGATGTCTCCAAACAGCATATCGGCATCGCGCGCGATCTCGGGATGGACGTGTCGGGCTTCCTGATGATGAGCCATATGATCGAGCCCGATCGGCTCGCGCAGCAGGCGCTCCTCATGGAAAGCTATGGCGCGCAATGCGTCTATGTCACCGATAGCGGCGGTGCGCTCGATATGGACGGGGTGCGCGATCGCTTCCGCGCCTATGACAAGGTGCTCAAGCCCGAAACGCAGCGTGGGATGCATGCGCATCACAACCTCTCGCTCGGCGTCGCCAATTCGATCGTCGCGGCGCAGGAAGGCGCGATCCGGATCGACGCCAGCCTCGCCGGGATGGGCGCGGGCGCGGGCAATGCGCCGCTCGAAGTGTTCATCGCCGCCGCCGATCGCAAGGGGTGGAACCACGGCTGCGACGTCATGGCGCTGATGGACGCCGCCGAAGATCTCGTCCGGCCGCTGCAGGACCGCCCGGTGCGGGTCGACCGCGAGACGCTCGCGCTCGGCTATGCCGGGGTCTATTCGAGCTTCCTGCGTCACGCCGAAAAGGCCGCCGCAGATTACAACCTCGATACCCGCGCGATCCTCGTCGAGCTCGGCCGCCGCAAGATGGTCGGCGGGCAGGAGGATATGATCGTCGACGTCGCGCTCGACATGATTAGGGCCCAAATCTAATCGGGACGAGGTCGTGACGGAGCGGATTTTGGCGCCAGGCTAGGAGCAAGGAGAGAGCGATGCTGATGCATCGTGATCGACGCGCGACGCCGCATGGCGCCAAAAGCCGCCCGCCGCAGAGCGGTCACCCGGAGAAGCCCGCTGGACGGCGTCGCTTGCTTGCGCGTAGCGACTGCTACGCGTCTGCGCTGCACTCCTTGCCAGCGGGCTTCTCCGGGCGATCACGACGTCGTCCCGATTAGATTTGGGCCCTCAGGCGGCCGGCTGAAACCCTTGCCTCCCGGTCTGCGTCTGAGCATGAGATGCTGACGCAGCCGGGAGCAACGGGTGTCGAACCAGATTGAGGTCCTTTACTACGCGGTCGAATGGATCGTGCGGATCGGCGCGCTGATCGTCGTCCCGCAGCGCCGCTCGCCCAACGCCACCCGCGCGTGGCTGCTGCTGATCTTCTTCCTGCCGATCCCGGGGCTGATCCTCTATCTGCTGATCGGCAATCCGCGCTTCCCGGCGTGGCGCCGACAGCGCTTCGCGGCGCTGCAGCCCTTTTTCCGCGAGACCGCCGCGAGCCTTGCCGCGCACGCCCCGAGGCTGGGCGACAATCGCCCGACCGCCGATCTCGCCGCGACGCTCGGGCATATGCCCGCGACGACGGGCAACGACATCACGCTGATCGACGATTATGACGCGGTGATCGACCGGCTCGTCGCCGATATCGATGCCGCGCAGCGCTTCGTCCATATCCTCGTCTATATCTTCGCCGACGATCATGTCGGCCGGCGCATCGCCGCCGCCTTGGGACGAGCGGTGGCACGCGGGGTCGAGGCGCGGGTGATGTTCGATCCGGTCGGCTCGCATCACTGGCGCAAGGGCACGCTCGCGATGCTGCGCGCGCACGGCGTCGAGGTGATGGAATCGCTGCCGTGGCGGCTGTGGCGCAACCGCTCGCGCCGCGACATGCGCAACCACCGCAAGCTGTTCGTGATCGACGGGTGCATCGGCTATGCCGGATCGCAGAATATCGTCGCGAAGGATTTCCGCCCGGGGGTGGTCAATCGCGAGCTGGTCGCGCGCGTCACCGGGCCGGTGGTCGCGGCGATGGAGGCGATCGTCCGCGGCGACTGGTGCCTCGAAACCGGCATCCTCCCCGAACACCGGATCGAATTGCCCGCCGCGACCGGCGACGCCGATGCGCAGCTGATGCCGAGCGGCGCCAATTACCGGCTGGAAGGGTTCGAATCTCTGCTTGTCTGGCAGCTCCACCAAGCGTGCGAGCGGATCGTGATGGTCGCGCCCTATTTCATCCCCGACGAAGGCGTGCTCGCCGCGCTGCAGACCGCCGCCGCGCGCGGGGTGACGGTCGACATCGTGCTGTCCGAAGTGGTCGACCAGCGGCTCGTCAACCTGTCGCAAAGCTCCTATTACGACGAGCTGATGGCGGTGGGGGTGCGGATCCACCTGTTCCGCGGCTTCCTGCTCCACGCCAAGAATGTCGGGATCGACGGTCGGCTGGCGATCGTCAGTTCGAGCAACGTCGATCTGCGCTCGTTCCAGCTCAACGAGGAGGCGAGCCTCTTGCTCTACGACCCCGCGTCGGTCGCCGCGGTCGAGGCGATCCAGCGCGGATATCTCGCCCAGTCCGACACGATCGATCTGGCGCAATGGCGGCAACGCTCGCTGGCGCGGCGGCTGGCCGAGAATGTCGCGCGACTGTTCAACTCTTTGCTCTAGGTTGCGTCGTTCCTCGGGGAGGGTTTGTGCTCGGCGCGTTAACTCAACGGCCCGCCCGCCTTGCGCCACGCATCGATCCCGCCCTGGATATGGAACACCGCGAGCCCCGCCGCGCGCGCTTCCTGCACCGCCATCGCCGAACGCTCGCCGAACGCGCAATAGAAGAGCAGCCGCCGGTCGGGCAGCTTCGCCAGCTCGTGGAGCATCCCCCCCTCCCCGATGCTGTCGTGGAGATTGGGATAGGGCAGATGAAGCGAGCCGCAGATCACGCCATTGCGCGCGCGCTCGCCCTCTTCGCGCAGATCAATCAGCATCACGTCGGGCGCGCCGACCAGCCTTACCGCTTCCTTGGCGCACACCGCCCAGCCGGCACGCGCGATCGCCTCCTGATCGAGCCCGACGCGCACATTGGCGGGCACCGCGACATCCATCATCTTGGGATCGGCGAGCTTCAGACTGTGCATCAGCTCGGCATATTCGTCGGCGCTGGAAACCTGCAGCCGCGGATTGTGCGCGCGCTCCTCGCCGATCGTCGATACCGTATCGCCCTTATAATCGTGCGCCGGATAGACCAATGTCGCATCGGGGAGCTTGAGCAGCCGCCCGAACAGCGACTCATATTGCATCCGCGCGTCGCCGTTCTGGAAATCGGTGCGTCCGGTGCCGCGGATCAGCAGGGTATCGCCGGTGAAGACGCGGTCGGGCAGTGCGAAGCTATAGGAATCGTCGGTATGCCCCGGGGTGTAGATCACATCGAGCGACACGCCCTCGATCGTCAGCCTGTCGCCGTCGGCGAGCCGCATCGAGACGATATCGGCCTTGGTCTGCTCGCCCATCACGGTGATGCAATGCGTCCGGTCGCGCAGCGCGCCGAGCGCGGTGATATGATCAGCGTGAAGATGCGTATCGACCGCCTTGACCAGCTTGAGATCGAGCTCGCGGATCAATTGCAGGTAACGGTCGGTCCGCTCCAGCACCGGATCGATGATCAGCGCCTCCCCGCCCGCGCGGCTCGCCAGCAGATAGGAATAGGTGCTCGACGCGGAATCGAACAATTGGCGAAAGATCATCACGCCCTCCTCCGCGCGAGCACCCGCAACCTCAATCGCGCGGCTGCGCGATCACCCGAAGATACGGCTTGAGCGTCTTCCACCCCTCAGGATATTTCGCCGCCGCCGCCTCGTCCGAGACCGAGGGCGGGATGATCACATCGTCGCCGGGGCGCCAGTTCACCGGGGTCGCGACGGTGTGTTTGGCGGTGAGCTGGCACGAATCGAGCAGCCGCAGCACCTCGTCGAAATTGCGCCCGCTGCTCATCGGATAGATCAGCATCGCCTTGATGCGCTTGTCCGGCCCGATGACGAACACCGCGCGGACGGTGGCATTGTCGACCGCGGTGCGCCCTTCCGAGGTCTCGCCGGCGTCGCGCGGCAGCATGCCATAGGCCTTGGCGACCTTCAGATCGGTATCGCCGATCATCGGGTAATTGACCTTATGCCCCTGTGTCTCCTCGATATCCGCGGCCCAGCGCGCATGATTGTCGACCGGATCGATGCTGAGCCCGATGATCTTGGTATTGCGCTTGTCGAACTCGGGCTTGAGCCCGGCCATATAGCCGAGCTCGGTGGTGCAGACCGGGGTGAAATCCTTGGGGTGCGAGAACAGGATCGCCCAGCCGTCGCCGATCCATTCGTGGAAGTTGATCGGTCCCTCGGTGGTGTTTGCGGTGAAATCCGGCGCGATATCGTTGATCAGCAGCGTCATGCTCTCGCCCTCCTGTGCTTTTCGACCCGGCGCACCCGCGCGCAGAAGGTCGTCCGCACCAAGATACGCCTGAAACCGGGTATCGCTCCACTATAGAGCGATGCCCGATGCCGGGCCACGCCAATTCAGTGGAGGTGACGCAGCTTGTCCGGGTTGCGCATCACATAGATAGCGACGACCTTGCCGTCCTCGATCTCCAGCGCGGTGGTCTGCAATTCGCCGTCGGATTCGCGCGTCACGAAGCCGGGCAGTCCGTTGACGAACGCGGTCCGCACCAATTGCGAGCGGTGTTTCCGGAACAGCACCGCCAGCGCCTTGTGGACCTGCATGACCTGCTTGAACCCGAGTACCAGCTTCATCGCCGCCGGGCGCTTGCCGCCGCCGTCGGAATGGATGCTGACATCGGCGGCGAGCATCGCGCCGAGCGCGGTCATGTCACCCCCGCGCGACGCGGCGAAAAACGCTTCGGCGATCGCCATCCCGCGCTCTTTCTCGACCTTGAAGCGCGGCCGGGCCTCGCGGACGTGCGCCCGGGCACGCGCGGCGAGCTGGCGGCACGCCGCGGCATCGCGCGCGATCGTCGTCGCCACCTCGTCGAAGCCGACCCCGAAGACGTCGTGGAGCAGGAACGCCGCCCGTTCGAGCGGCGAAAGCCGTTCGAGCGCGAGCATCAGCGGCAGGGTCACGTCCTCCGCCTCTTCCTCTTCCTCGACGATCGGATCGGGCAGCCACGGGCCGATATAGGTTTCGCGATTGTGCCGCGCCGATTTGAGCTGATCGAGGCACAGCCGCGTCACGGTGCGGCGCAGGAACGCCTCGGGCTCGCGCACCGCGGCGCGGTCGGCCCCCATCCAGCGGATGAAGGCCTCCTGCACCACGTCCTCGGCATCGGCGACCGAACCGAGCATGCGATAGGCGACGCGCAGCAGCCGCGGGCGCAGCGGATCGAAGCTTTCCGCCGCGCCGGCGCTCGTCATGCCGCGACCTGCTGCTGCACCGCCTTGGCCGCCTCGGGCTCGATCCACAGCCCGAAACCGACCGCGAGCCGGTTCCAGCCGTTGATGATGTTGATCATCAGCGTGAGCTTGACCTGCTCCTCCTCGGAGAAATGCGCGCTGAGGGCGGCATAGGCCTCTCGGTGGTGATGCCCTTCGGACAGGCGGGTCAGCGCATCGGTCCACCCCAGCGCGGCGCGCTCGCGATCGGTGTAGCACGGCGCCTCACGCCACGCGGAGAGCAGGTAGATGCGCTGTTCGGTCTCGCCCTGCGCGCGCGCCTCGACGGTGTGCATATTGATGCAATTGGCGCAGCCGTTGATCTGCGAGGCGCGGATCTTGACCAGTTCGATAAGGCTCGGCTCGAGGCTGGCGGCGATCGCCATCGACGCGCCGGTCCAGGTCTTCATCAGTTGCGGGGCAGCGGCATAGGGGTTGAGCTTGGCAGTCATGGTCGGGGTCCTTTCGTGGGTTCCGGTGACATGACGAGCCCACGATGCCGGGCGTGACATCGGGCGAAGATTTTTCTGATTTTTTTCTCGCTCTCCCCTGTGAGGAGAGAGTTCACACCGTGATCCGCGGCATCTCCCCCGGCCCGACGGTCATCACATCCTGCCAGTCCGGGTGCTTTTCGTATCGCGCGCGGACATAGGGACAGAGCGGGATGATCTTGAACCCGCCGCTGCGCGCATCGGCGATCAGATAGTCGACCAACGCCGCCGCGGCGCCGGTGCCGCGCAGCGCCTCGGGCGCGCCGGTATGGTCGGCGCTGATCAGCCCCGGCCCGCGATGCGTGAAGGTGAGTTCGGCCTCGGCGTCAATCCCGGCGACCCGCGCGACATAGCGGCCGTGACGCGCGCCATCCTCTTTGGTGATCGTGATATCGGCCATCGCCTTCATTCCTTCGTCATGACAGCCGCCACCGGTCTCGCCGCCAACATCAGTGCGCCGCCTCGGGCATCGGGGTGAATTCGCGATCGTCGCCGACCGGCAGCTTCATCCGCTGCTGCCGCCAATCCTCCGCCGCCTGTTCGAGCCGCTCCTTCGACGAGGAGACGAAATTCCACAGCAGGAAGCGCTCGCCGATCGGCTCGCCGCCCAGCACCATCACCGTCGAAGGCTGGCGCGCCTCGACGTCCACCGCGTCGCGCCCGGCGAGCACCGCCATCTGTCCCGCGTTCAGCACCGTCCCGCCGACCGTCACCTCGCCGCTCGCGCAATAGACCGCGCGCTCGGGGTAGGCGGTGGTCACGCTGCGTCGCGCGCCGGGCGACATTTCCCAATGCTGGTAGAATTGGGGCGAATGGACCTTGACCCCGGCGGTCAGCCCGTCGGCGGTGCCCGCGATCAGCCGGCCGCGCACCCCGTCCTCGGTCCATTGCGGCAGGTCGTCGCCCTCGCGGTGATCGAAGCTCGGGTCGGTCTCCTCGTCCGCCAGCGGCAGCGCGACCCACGCCTGGATGCCGTGCATGTTGGCGCCGTGCGACCGCGCATATTCGAGCCGCTCGCTATGCGTGATCCCGCTCCCCGCGACCATCCAATTGACCTCGCCGGGACGGATTTCCTGCTCATAGCCCAGGCTGTCGCGGTGCGTGATCTGCCCGGAATAGAGATAGGTCACCGTCGCGAGCCCGATATGCGGATGCGGGCGCACGTCGAGCTCGCGCGGGATGCCCGGCGCCAGCTCGAGCGGCCCCAGGTGATCGAAGAAGATATACGGCCCGACCATCCGCCGCGCGTGGAACGGCAACACCCGGCCGACCACGAAGCCGCCGCCCAGATCGCGGCTGCGCTTGTCGATAATGCGTTCGATCGTCACGTCATTTCCTTCCGGAGCGGATTCGTTTCGCGCACCATCGCGCCGCGCCGCGCGTAAGTCGAGCATTGACCTTCGCGCGCATTCGCCGCACCTCGCGCGCCGAAGAGGGAGTGTATTTTTTGAAAACGGCCGATTTCCTGATCATCGGTGGCGGCATCGCCGGCGTCTCCGCCGCTGCCCGCCTCGCCCCGCACGGCCGGACGCTGCTGCTCGAAGCGGAAAGTGCGTTCGGTTATCATTCGAGCGGCCGCAGCGCGACCTTCTATCATTTCGGGATCGGCAAATCGGTGGTCCGCGGGATGACCGCGTTCAGCCGCACGCATTTTGAGACCACCACCGCCGCCGGGGTGGAGCTTTCGCGCCCCTCCGCCGCCTTGTTCATCGCCACGCCGGGTATGGTCGACGGGCTCGACGAGCTCGAGGCGGAGATGGCGCGTTACAGCGACCGGCTCGAACGGCTCGATGCGGCGGGGGTGAAGGCGATCGTGCCGATCCTCAACACCGGCGGCGACGGCGTGGTCGCCGGGGTGATCGATCGCACCGCGCGCCGGCTCGATAGCGAGGCGCTGCAGCAGGATTATCGCGCGACGCTCAAGAAAGCGGGCGGCGAGGCGATCCCCGACGCGCGGGTCGTTGCGGTCGCACGCGAAGGCGGTGCGTGGACGGTCACCACCGCCGCCGGCGACAGTTACGCCGCGCCGGTCCTGATCAATGCCGCCGGCGCGTGGTGCGACGAGATCGCGCGCCTCGCCGGAGTCGCGCCGCTTGGGCTGCAACCGCTGCGGCGGACGATCATCGTATTCGACGCGCCGGCCGAGCTCGACGTGCGCGACTGGCCGTTCACCAAGACCGCGGTCGACGATTTCTACATGCTCCCCGAATCCGGCCGACTGCTCGCCTGCCCGGTCGACGAGGTCCCGAGCGATCCCGGCGACGCGCACCCCGAGGAATATGACATCGCGCTCGCCGCGTCGAAGGTCGAGGAATATACCTCGGTGCCGATCCGCCGGATCAGCCATAGCTGGGCGGGGCTGCGCACCTTCACCCACGATCGCGTCCCCGTCGCCGGGTTCGCGCCCGACGCATCGGGGTTCTTCTGGCTTGCCGGTCAGGGCGGATACGGGCTGCAGACCGCTCCCGCGATGAGCGCGATCACCGAGGCGCTGATCGCCGGCACCGCCTGGCCCGAGATGCTGACCGAGTGGGGCGTCACCCGGGAGGCGATGTCACCCGAACGGCTCAAGCCGCGCGGCTGAGCGCCGTTTCGGCCATTACTGCTTGTGGTCGCGCTTTTGCCGATCGCCGCCAGTCTGCGGATAACCCGAGCCGGTCGCGGAGTCGCTGTCGAAATCCTCGCCGGCGTTGCCGCCCCCCGCCCCCGATCCGGCGCCGCGCACCTCGCCGGTCTCCGGATCGACGCGGGCGCGCTTGCCGTTGTCCGGGGGCAGATCGGGACGCTGCCGTTTGGCTGGTTGGTTCATGCCGCTTCTCCTGAATGCCCGATCAACGTGCCGTTGCACGCGGCCGCTCCCCGGAACTGATCCAGGTTAGGCAAAGCGCACGGAACGTCGGCGCGCCACGACATTTGGAAATGCCAGGAGCAGCGCGATGAACAACCGCAGCAACGAACCTCGGCAATCCGGCCGCGACGTCGAGGGCCCGCCGGGCACCAAACGCAACCGCGACCAGACCAACGAGGGCGAGTCGAGCGAAGAACCGGCCGAAGGCGGCGAGGAAACCGCGCCGCGGCAACCCGGTTCTCCGGGTTAACCGCGCCCACCGCGAACCTCACTATCGGCGATACAAGTAAGCCCCGTCGCTTTTCAGCGGCGGGGCTCCCTGAAGGTTTACTCAACACGCTCGGTGTGACCAAAGCCTTCGATACCGGATCGTCTTTCGATCGATCGGCGTGGTTTCAACGCGCCGGATCGGGCGCGGTTCCGGCGAAAGCGCGTTATCGCCCCCGCCGGCGCAATTGCCGCGCGAGCGAGTCCGCAGCCAGCACATAGGCAGGGCCGCCGCACACCGTCCAGGCTTCGGGCAGCTTCAACCGCGGGATCGTGCCGAGCAGCGGATGATGGAGCAATTCGATGCCCTGATCGGTCACCTGATCGGTCGCGGTTTCGACGATCAGATAGTCCGGCCGCGCCCGCGCCATTTCCTCCAGCCCGACGCGGGCCAGCGCCGGCTTGCCCAACCGTGCGGCAAGGTTCGTCAGCCCGACCCGATGCATCAGATCGTCGACCAACGTACCGGTGCCGGTGAGATAGCCGCGCCGCTGATAATAAGCCGCGGTGGCGCGGTGCCCGGCGTCGCGCGGGATTCGCGCCAGCGCGGCATCCATCCGCGCGATCAGCGCGGTGCCACGTTCGGGATGCCCGACCGCCGCAGCAACCATCCGCACCTGCGCACGGATCTCGGCATAACTTTCGGCGGGCACGAGATCGAGCGTCGCGATCGAACGGCCGCGTAACTGCGCCATCGTCTCGCGGCGACGGCCGGGCGTGGCGATGACCAGATCGGGGCGCAGCGCCAGCACCTCCTCCGCCCCACCGCGGGTGATCGGCACCGACCGGGCCGCGGCAGCGACGGCGGACATTTGCGGATCGCGCGCGAAATTGGTCAATGCCGCGATCTGCCCGCGATCGGCGAGCGCGAGCAGATATTGGTCGGCGCACAGGTTGAGCGACACGATCCGGCGAGGTGCAGCGGGCGGAGGCGGGGCGGCGCCGAGCAGGATCGTCAGCAAAGGCAGAAGGAGCAAGCGGCGCATCGCATCCGCGCCTTTGCCCGATTGCCGGCGTCCAGGCGAGGGGTGATCTTAGGTCCGTTAACGCTCCACTCGGCTCCCCCGTGTCCTCGCGAAGGCGGGGACCTAATGCTGAGAACACAACGGATGAGTCCCGGAATCCTTTCCCGTCATGCCGGGTGAGAGATGCGGGAACCATCCGTCTGTATCTACCCACTAGTCTGGGCTCCCGCCTGCGCGGCAGCACAAAGGAGGGTCTGCACGACGGAAAAACGAGTTCTCCTCCGTTCCGATCCGCGCTAGGCACCCGCCGGTCCGCGCGCCCGCGTCGGGCCTACCCCCTTGCCCGACGAGGCTGCCCGATCGTGACCCGCCGCTGGCTCTGGCCCGCCCTGATCCTCGCAATGCTGGTCGCGGGCGTGCTCGGCGTGGGCATCGGCAGCACCTCGATCGCGCCGGGCCACGCGCTTGCCGCGCTTGCCGGGCATGGCGATCCGATCGAGCGCGCGATCCTGATCGAGCTCAGGCTGCCACGCGCGATCCTCGGGCTTGCGGTCGGCGCGATGCTCGGGCTCGCCGGCGCCGCGCTGCAAGGCTATCTGCGCAATCCGCTCGCCGAACCTTCGGTGCTCGGTGCGTCGAACGGCGCGGCGCTCGGCGCAGTGGTCGCGCTCTATTTCGGGATCGCCGAGTGGAATGCGGTCGCGCTGCCGGTGCTCGCGATCGCCGGGGCGCTGGTGACGCTCGCGGCGCTGTTCGCGCTCGCCGGGCGATCGGAAAGCCCGCTGACCCTGATCCTCGCCGGGATCGCGGTGGCGACATTGACCGGCGCCGGGATCAGCCTCGCGCTCAATCTGTCGCCCAACCCCTTCGCGGCGATGGAGATCATGACCTGGCTGCTCGGCAGCCTCGAGGATCGCTCGTTCCGCCACGTCCTGCTCGCGCTTCCCTGCATCGCGATCGGCATCGTGCTGCTCGCCGGGCAAGGCCGCGCACTCGATGCGCTGACGCTCGGCGAAGACGGCGCGGCCGCGTTGGGGATCGATCTCCGCGCGACGCGGATGCGGCTGATGCTCGGAGTGGCGATCGGGGTCGGCGGGGCGGTCGCGGTTTCGGGGGCGATCGGGTTCGTCGGGTTGATCGTTCCGCATCTCGTCCGCCCGCTCACCGATCGCAGCCCGTCGGCGGTGCTGTGGCCGAGCGCGCTCGCCGGGGCGGCGTTGCTCGCGCTGGCCGATGTCGCGGTGCGGGTGATCCCCGCGACCAACGAATTGAAGCTCGGCGTGGTCACCGCCTTTCTCGGCGTGCCGGTCTTCCTCGTCCATCTGATGCGGGAGCGGCGACTGTGGTGAGCATCGCCGCGGATCGGGTTAGCGTCTCCCTCGGCGGGCGGCATGTGGTGCGCGAGGTATCGGCCGCGCTGACGCCGGGCCGCCTGGTCGGCGTGCTCGGCCCCAATGGCGCGGGCAAATCGACGCTGGTCCGCGCATTGCTCGGGCTGGTCCCGCATCACGGCAATGTGACGATCGACGGCATCGCGCGCACCGCGATGTCGCGCGCCGCGATCGCGCAGGCGGTCGCCTATCTGCCGCAGGGGCAGGTGCTGCACTGGCCGCTGACGGTCGCGCGGCTGGTCGCGCTCGGGCGGCTGCCGCACCTCGCGCCCTTTTCGCGGCTCGCCGATTCGGATCACGCCGCGATCGATCATGCGATGGCGCGCGCCGGGGTCACGTCGCTCGCCGACCGGCTCGCGACCGAATTGTCGGGCGGCGAGCGCGCGCGCGTATTGCTCGCGCGGGCGCTCGCGGTTGAGGCGCCCGCGCTGATCGTCGACGAGCCGCTCGCCAGCCTCGATCCGGCGCATCAGATCGAGGGGATGGAATTGCTCCGCGCCGAAGCCGACGCCGGCCGGCTGGTCGTCGCGGTGCTCCACGACCTGACGCTCGCCGCGCGTTTCTGCGATCGCGTGCTGGTGATGGCGGAGGGCGCGCTGGTCGCGGACGGCGCGCCGCGCCATGTGCTGACCGCCGAGTTGCTGGCGCGCGTTTATGGCATTACCGCCTATTTCGGGGAGGGCGCCACCCCGATGCTCGTGCCGCTCGACCGGCTGCGTTGACGATCCATTTGACCTTCTGACCGAAAAAGCGCCTATTCGTCGCCGTCCCAAGGGGCTGGCGGCAAAGCGAGGGGTGCGATGGATCTTAAGATCAACGGCGCGGATCACCAGGTCGACGTCCCCGACAATATGCCGCTATTATGGGTCGTGCGCGACGTGATCGGGCTGACCGGCACCAAATTCGGCTGCGGCATCGCGCAATGCGGGGCATGCACCGTCCATCTCGACGGCGTCGCGGTGCGCTCGTGTCAGTTGCCGGTCGGCGCGGTCGGGGGACGCGCGATCACCACGATCGAGGGCGTCGGCGCGACTCCGGCGGGCGCGAAGATCCAGAAGGCGTGGCTCGATCTCGAAGTGATCCAGTGCGGCTATTGCCAGCCGGGGCAGGTGATGTCGGCCGCGGCATTGCTCGCCGCCAATCCGCAGCCCGACGACGAGGCGATCGACGCGGCGATGGCGGGCAATCTCTGCCGCTGCGGCACCTATGTGCGCATCCGCGAGGGGATCAAGCATGCCGCTCGCGCCTGATCTCTCGCGCCGCGCCATCCTGCAGGGCGGCGGCGCGCTCGTCGCCGGGCTGCTGGTCGCGATCGAACTGCCCTGGGCCGCCGCGCGCGCCGACGAGCCGGAGCCAACCGGCAAGCGTTTCAACGCCTTCATCCATGTCGCCCCCGACAACACGGTGACCTTCACGCTCCCCGCGGTGGAAATGGGTCAGGGCGCCTTCACTTCGCAAACCCAATGCCTTGCCGAGGAATTGGACGTCGCCCTCGACAAGGTGATGACCGTCCCCGCGCCGCCCGATCAGGCCAATTACGGCAGCCCGGCGCTGATCGTCCAGGCGACCGGGGGGTCGACCACGACGATGGCGTGGAGCGGCCCGTTGCGGAAGGCCGGCGCCACCGCGCGCGCGATGCTCGTTGCCGCCG
Source organism: Sphingomonas lycopersici (assembly GCF_026130605.1). Classification (GTDB taxonomy): domain Bacteria; phylum Pseudomonadota; class Alphaproteobacteria; order Sphingomonadales; family Sphingomonadaceae; genus Sphingomonas; species Sphingomonas lycopersici. The sequence goes on from NZ_JANFAU010000003.1 coordinate 216,392, forward strand.
CTGCGGCACGGTGGCAGGTCGATCCCGCCAGCCTGACGACGGAAAACGGCGTGATCACCCACGCGCCGAGCGGCCGGACGATCGCTTATGGCGCGGTCGCCGACGCTGCCTCGCGGCTCACCCCGCCCAAGGACGTCCCGCTCAAGGACCCTGCGCATTTCCGCCTGATCGGCAAGCCGGTGCATCGCATCGACACGCCCGACAAGGTGACCGGCAAGACCGTCTACGGCATCGACGTGATGCTGCCGGGGATGAAGTTCGCGACGCTGATGGCCTCGCCGGTGCTCGGCGGCAAGGTAGGATCGGTCGATCAGGCGCAGGCGATGACCGTCCCCGGGGTCAGGCAGGTGGTGGTGCTCGACGATCTCGTCGCGGTGGTCGCCGACAATACCTGGGCCGCGATGCAGGGGCTCAACGCGCTCGCGATCGAATGGGCGCCGGGCAGCAATGCCGGGCTCGATCAGGCGCAGCTCTGGGCCGGGCTCGAAAAGGCCGCACAAGGCCCCGGCGTCACCGCCAAGAAGGAAGGCGACGCGCCGGCGAAGCTCAAGGACGGCACGTTGTTCGAGCAGAGCTACGAGCTGCCCTATCTCGCGCATGCCCCGATGGAGATGACCAATTGCGTTGTCCACGTTCATGACGGCGGCTGCGAAGTCTGGACCGGCACCCAGGTCCCCGGCTTCGCGCAGGCCGGCGCGGCCAAGGCGCTCGGCATCCCGCCCGAGAAGGTGACGATCCATAACCACATGATCGGCGGCGGCTTCGGGCGACGGCTCGAGGTCGACGGGGTGGTCAAGGCGACGCGCATCGCCGCGCATGTCGACGGGCCGCTGAAGGTGATCTGGTCGCGCGAGGAGGATATCCGCCAGCAACTCTATCGCCCGCTCTATAACGAGCATCTCAAGGCGCGGGTGGAGAACGGCCGGATCACCGCCTTGCATCATCGCGTCACCGGCGGATCGGTGATGGCGCGCTGGCTGCCCGTGGCGTTCACCAACGGGGTCGACAGCGATGCGGTCGAGGGCGCGGTGGACGTGCCCTATGCGATCGGCAACCGGCTGGTCGAATATATCCGTCACGAAAGCGCGGTGCCGGTCGCCTTCTGGCGCGGTGTCGGGCCGAACGGCAGCATCTTCTCGGTCGAGTGTTTCATCGATCTGATCGCGCGCAAGACGGGGAGCGATCCGCTCGACTTCCGCCGCGCGCATCTTGAGAAGAACCCTCGCGCGCTGGGTGTCCTCAACCTCGTGGCGGAGAAGGCTGGCTGGGGAACCCCGGCCCCGCCTTCGCCCCACGGCGCGCGGCGCGGGCGCGGGATCGCACTGATGAACGCCTTCGGCAGCTTCCTCGCGGCGATCGCCGATGTGGCGGTCAACGATACCGGCGACGTCCGCGTCACCCGGCTGGTGATCGCCGCCGATGTCGGGCAGGTCGTCAACCCCGATACGCTCGAGGCGCAGATCCAGGGCGGCGCGACCTTCGGGCTATCGACGGTGCTGTTCGACAAGATCACCTTCGCCGGCGGCAAGGTCGAACAGGGCAATTTCAACGACTACCGCATCCTGCGCATCGACGAGATGCCGGTGATCGAGGCGCATGTCGTGCCGAGCAAGGAAAATATGGGCGGGATCGGCGAGCCGGGCACGGTGGTCACGCAGCCGGCCGTCGCCAATGCCGTCTATGCCGCGACCGGGGTGCAGCTGACGCGCATGCCGATCGATCGCGCGCTGATCGCGAAGGGAGCCTGAGCATGCGGCGGATCCTCACGCTCATCGCCGGCGCGATCATCGTCGTGCTCGGCGCGATCTTCGGCCGCATGATCCTCCAGCCCGGGCCTTATGGCTTTGCCGGCGGCAATCGGGTCGATCTCGCCAGCTACAAGGGCGCCTCGCCCACCGGCGTCCCGGCCGAGCTTGCCGCCGCCGATCCGCGTACCCGCGGCGAATATGTCACCCGCATGGCCGATTGCGAGGCGTGCCACACTGCCAAGGGCGGCACGCCCTTTGCTGGCGGTCGCCCGTTCGTCCTGCCGTTCGGGACGATCTACACCCCGAACATCACCCCCGATCCCGAAACCGGGATCGGCAAATGGACCGACGCGCAATTTCTCACCGCGGTCCACAAGGGCATCGCGCCGGACGGATCGCGGCTCTATCCCGCTTTCCCCTACGCCTCCTACACCCGGCTAACCGATGCCGATGTGCTGGCGATCAAGAGCTATCTGTTCTCGCTCAAGCCGGTGCGTCAGGCGAACAAGCCCAACACCTTCGGCTTCCCGTTCAACCAGCGCTGGCTGATGGGAATCTGGTCCGCCTTCTTCAACGACGACAAACGCTTCCAGCCGGTCCAGGAGCAGAGCCCGGCGTGGAACCGCGGCGCCTATCTCGTCGAGGCCGCGGGTCATTGCGGCGAATGCCACACCCCCCGCAATCTCCTGCAGGCGCTCGACCAGCGCCAGAAATTCGCCGGCGGACAGGCCGAGGGCTGGAACGCCTATAATATCACCAGCGACCGGATCAGCGGCATCGGCGCGTGGAGCAACGACGAGCTCGCCGCTTATCTTACCACCGGTCACGCGAAGGGCCGCGGGGTCGCCTCCGGGCCGATGCACGAGGCGGTCGCGCTCAGTATCTCCAAGCTGACCAAATCGGATATAGCCGCGATGGTCACCTATCTCAGGACCGTCCCCGCGATCCGCAGCGATCGCCTGCCCCAGCCCGCCGGCCCCGCGCCCGCCTCGCCCAAGCTCGCGTCGATCGACAATCCGGTCGGCAAGCGCATGTTCGAGGGCAATTGCGTCGCCTGCCACGCCTGGACCGGCGCGGGGGCGATCATCGAGGAAGCGCGGCTTACCGGCGTCCGATCGGTCAACGATCCCACCGCCACCAATGTCGCGCAGATGATCCTCAACGGCGCGGGCAGGCCCGGCACCGGGCGGCCTTATATGCCGAGCTTCGCCGATGCCTATTCGGACAGCGAGGTCGCCGCGGTCGCCAATTATGTCACCGCGCGGTTCGGCGCCGCGGGATCGAGCATCACGGCGAAGGAGGTCGCCGCGCTGCGCCGCCAGAACTGAGGCGCTATCGCGCGGCCGGCGTGCAGGCTACAGCGCGGCCGATGCTTCGCCTGACCGAATTGACGCTGCCGCTGCACCACGCCGACGAAGCCCTGCCGGCTGCGATCTGCAAAAGGCTGCGGATCACCCCGCGCGAGTTGATCCGCTATGTCGTCGCGCGTCGGGCGAACGATGCGCGGGACAAGACCCGGATCCAGCTCGTCTATTCGGTCGACGTCAATGTGAAGAACGAGGCCGCGGTACTCGCGCGCTTCCGCAAGGACCGCAACGTACAGCCGACGCCGGACACCAGCTACAAATTCGTCACGCAAGCGCCCCCCGCGGGCGCGAAGCGGCCGGTGGTGATCGGCGCGGGGCCGTGCGGGCTGTTCGCCGGGCTGATCCTTGCGCAAATGGGGTTCCGCCCGATCATCCTCGATCGCGGCAAGGTCGTCCGCGAGCGGACCAAGGACACCTGGGGGCTGTGGCGGCGCAGCGTGCTCAACCCCGAATCCAACGTCCAGTTCGGCGAGGGCGGCGCCGGCACCTTTTCGGACGGCAAGCTCTACAGCCGGATCAAGGATCCGCGGCACCTCGACCGCAAGGTGCTGAGCGAATTCGTCAAGGCCGGCGCGCCGCCCGAGATCCTCACCGAGGCGCATCCACATATCGGCACCTTCCGGCTGGTCACGATGGTCGAGAGTCTGCGCGAGACGATCGAGGGGCTCGGCGGCGAATATCGCTTCCAGACGCGTGTCGACGGCCTCGATATCGAGACCGGCGCGAACGGTGAGCGCCATATCCGCGGGCTGCACCTTCACACCGGCGACTATCTCGAGGCCGATCGCGTGGTGATGGCGATCGGGCATAGCGCGCGCGATACCTTTGCGATGCTCCAGGCGGCGGGGGTGCATGTCGAGGCCAAGCCGTTCTCGATCGGGGTCAGGATCGAGCATCCGCAATCGTGGATCGACCGGTCGCGCTTCGGCGCCGACGCGGGCCATCCGATCCTAGGCGCGGCCGAATATCATATCTCGCATCACTGCGGGAACGGCCGCACGGTCTACAGCTTCTGCATGTGCCCCGGCGGCACCGTGGTCGCCGCGACATCCGAAGTGGGGCGCGTCGCGACCAACGGGATGAGCCAATATTCGCGCAACGAGCGCAACGCCAATTCGGGGTTCGTCGTCGCGATCGACCCGGCGCGCGACTATCCCGGCGACCCGCTCGCCGGGATCGCCTTCCAGCGGCATTGGGAGTCGCTGGCCTTCGTCGCCGGCGGCTCCAACTATCGCGCACCAGCGCAGCGCGTCGGCGATTTCCTCGCCGGCCGCCCGTCGGAATCGCTGGGCAGCGTGATCCCCTCCTATCGCCCCGGCGTCACCCCGACCGACCTTTCGCAATGCCTCCCCGCCTTCGCGGTCGAGGCGATGCGCGAGGCGATCCCGGTGTTCGGGCGCCAGATCGCGGGCTACGACCACCCCGATGTGGTGATGACCGGGGTCGAGACGCGCACCTCGTCGCCGGTGCGCTTCACCCGTGGCGACGATTTCCAGAGCCTCAACACCCGCGGGCTGTTCCCCGCCGGCGAGGGCGCGGGCTATGCGGGGGGCATCCTCTCGGCGTCGGTCGATGGCATCAAGGTCGCCGAGGCGGTCGCGCGGAGCATCGCCGCGTGACGCTGATCCTGTTCAACAAGCCCTATGATGTCCTGAGCCAGTTCACCGACCGCGGCACTGAAGGATCGGCGCGGCGCACCTTGTCCGACTTCATCGATGTGCCGGGCGTGTACCCGGCGGGGCGGCTCGATCTCGACAGCGAGGGGCTGCTCTTGCTGACCGACGACGGCCGGCTGCAGGCGCGGATCGCCGATCCGGCGTTCAAATTGCCCAAGACCTATCTGGTCCAGGTCGAGGGCGAGATCAGCGAGACCGCGCTCACCGCGCTGCGCCGCGGCGTCCGGCTCAAGGACGGGCCGACCCGCCCGGCGGAGGCGGAGGCGATCGCGGACCCGCAATTGTGGCCGCGCGACCCGCCGATCCGCGTGCGCAAGAGCATCCCCGATCGCTGGATCAGCCTGACGATCCGCGAAGGCCGCAACCGTCAGGTGCGCCGCATGACCGCCGCGGTAGGCTTCCCGACCTTGCGGCTGGTGCGCTGGCGCGTCGGCGACTGGACGCTCGACGGTCTGTCGCCCGGGGAGTGGCAATGCCACCCCGCGTAAAGGTCTATTTCGACGGCGGCTACCGCCCTGCCCCGATCGGGATGGAAACCGCGGTGGTGGTGGGCGGGCGCAGCTATCTGCAGCGCGATCTCGGCCCCGGCACGAGCATGGACGCCGAATGGCTGGCGTTGCGCCACGCGGTGCAGATTGCGCGCAACCTGGGGCTGGCGAACCCGCTGTTTGTCGGCGACTCGCTCGCGGTCGTCAGTCAGGCGAACGGCACGGCGAAATGCCGCGGCGCGGCCGCCAAGCACTTCGAGGCGTTGCAAGCGCTGCGCGCTGCGTCAGGCCCGCTGCATATCCGGCATGTGAAACGCGCGCAGAACCTCGCGGGCATCGCGCTGGCCCGGCTCCACGCGCGATAACGAAGCCTTGGTATTACCCGGCCGACGCGGCTGCCAGGTGGCAGTTGAATTCCTCGTCGCTGATCGTGTCGCGCACCACCAGCACGCTGCACGCGACATTGTCGACGATATACCCGCCGTTTGCGCCCGACCACCAACGATCGAGAAACGATTGCCGCCGGTGCCCCAGCACGACGAGATCGATCCCCAGCGGCCCGACCCGCTCCGAAATCAGCCGGACGGGCTCGCCGCGCAACAATTCACCGGTCGATTTCACGCCGAGCTGCCGAAGCCGCGAAAGCCCGAGATCGAGCAATTCCCGGCTGTGTGCGGAGCGCTCCACCGCGCAATGGCTTTCGGCGATGCGCGTGGACGCGGTTTCGGGATCGATGATCAGCAGATGCGCGGTCGCCTCGAACCGCTTGGCGATGAGCGCGCCTTCGCGGAGGGTGACCAGACTTTCCCTTGTCCCGTCGCTCGCGAGCAAAAGATGTTTGTACAAAGGCCGCCCTCCCCCACTTTAAGGCCACGCATCGCGACGCGGCGTCATCACCCCGGACGATTGGGAAAGCAGAGAATCGGCGCGCGGCAACATTCTCAATGCCCTCAAAGCGTTATCTCTAAATCAAATGATATCGGCGATGCGGGATCGACTATTGAGCGAGGGTCGCACGCTGCCGTCGCGATGACAAGCGCCAGGAAAGGGCGGCGCCGTCCCGATCGTGCACCGATTTTTTGCACGGGCGCGCAGGGAGCGGCCGCGCGCGCCCGCTCCCGCCCCACAAGATCAGCGGAACGCGCCGTAGATGACGTCGGCGATCCGCCCGGTCCGCGTGTTGACCAGCAGCAGATCCGGCCCATAGCGCACCCAGCGATGGCCGCGCGGCGGCGGTCCGAAGCCATAAGTCGCATAATTGTCGAAATAATAAGCCGACGACAGGAACAGATGCGGCAGGATCAGCCCGATCGTCCAGCGGCGATAATGATAGCCGCGCGGATAGCGGAACGGCTTGGCCGGGATCGGCCGGAAGTTCGGCGGGCGGTGGCCAATGCCGTGCGGCGGGCGCACGACCGGCGGCCGCGTCACCGGCGGCCGGTGGCCGTTGCCCGGGCCGGGGTTCGGCGGACGGGTGATCGGCGGACGCTGGCCATTGCCCGGCCCCGGATTGGGCGGTCGCGTGATCGGCGGACGCTGGCCATTGCCCGGCCCCGGATTGGGCGGGCGCACGCCGGGCGGGCGCTGCCCCTGGCCGGGGCCACCCGGACGGCCGGGTTGCCCCGGAACGGGCTGCACTTGCGGCGCGGCGGCCTGTGCAATGGCGATGTCGGGAACCAGCAACAGGCCGGCGGACGCGAGGGGAAGCCACTTCATCGGCACTCTCCTATTATGCGTCACGGAGCGTACCGATCGTAAGTGTGCGCAGCAAGTCCCTGAAATCGAGCGCGGAAGGCGGCGCCCCGCTGGAGCCGCCGCGCCGCGCCTTATCCCGCCGCCGGAAGGTCGAGGATCACCGACGCTTCCGAGGTCTGCGTGCGATAGGTCAGCGTCTCGAGGATATAGAGCTCAACCGCATCGGCGGTGTGGTGGCGATAGCCGATCGACAGATCCTGCCCGATCGTCAGATCGAAATCGCCGCCGCGCGTGGTGACCACCACCCCGCCCTTGATCGCCGGGCACCAGATCACCTCGCGGTCGACCAGCTTCTCGATATGCTTGAGCACGGGATAGCCGTCATCGCTCTCGCCGGTGAGCTTGCTATAGGGATCGGCACCGAGCACCAGCGCATAGGGGCCATTGACCCCGGCGAGGCGCAGCGCATTGATCGCCTTCTCGACCGCCTCGGGATAGCCGCGAACATCGGCCGGCAAGCTCACTTTGGGATTGCTCGTGACCTGCCGGATGCCGTCGATGCCGGCCTGCGCATAGCCTTCGAAGACGACATGATCCTCGGCGAAGGCGATCGTGCATGCCGCATCCTTGAGCGGCTGCCAGTCGGAATCGTTGGAGCCGCGCTCGACATCGTCGATCGCCTTGCGCGTCAGCTTGAACGGCACGCACAATTCGATCACCGGGGTCACCTCGCGCTGGACGACCTGCAGCCCCTCGCGAAGCGGCGCGACCTCCTTGGTATGGCCGGTGCCGACCGCGGAGAGATCGAACCCCTTGGGACCGATCACGTCGACCACCTTGCGGGCCGCAAGGTAGCGCTTGAGCGTGCGCTTGGCCTCTTCCTCGATCTGGTCCCACGCCGCCGCCGAGATCGGCGCCAATTCGCGATGAAGATTGTTCATGTCAGTCCCCGTCCTTCAGCGATCCAATAGCGAGCGAGCCGTGCGATGCCGGCGCGACGTCCGGCGACGCGGCACGCGCCTCCGCCGGCGCCGGGCCGTCCGGCGTCACCTCATCCAGAAACGCCGATGTCGGCACAAAGAACAATGTGCCGGTCACGGCGCGGCTGAAATCGAGCAGGCGATCGTAATTCCCGGGCGGATTGCCGACGAACATATTGTCGAGCATCCGCTCGGTGCGGCTCGGCGACCGCGCATAGCCGATGAAATAGGTGCCGTATTCGCCCTTGCCGATCGCGCCGAACGGCATGTTGTCACGCAGGATATCGAGTTGGTTGCCGTCCTCGTCGTGGATCACGGTCAGCGCATTGTGCGCGAAAGAGGGTTTGACGTCGTCGAGCAATTCGATGTCGGACAGCTTCTTGCGGCCGACAAAGCCCTCCTGCTGCTCGACCGGCACCTTTTCCCATTTCGGCAGATCGTGCAGATATTTCTGGACGATCACATAGCTGCCACCGGCGAATGCCGGGTCCTCGTCGCCGATGATCGTCGCGTCCACGCTCTCCTGCCCGACGGGATTTTCGGTCCCGTCGACGAAGCCGAGCAGATCGCGATCGTCGAAATATTTGAAGCCGTGCGTCTCGTCGACGATCGTCGCGACCGATCCGATCCGCACCATGATCTGTGCGGCGAGTTCGAAACACATGTCCATCCGCGAGGCGCGGATATGGAACAGCAGATCGCCCGGCGTCGACGGCGCATGATGGACGCCGCTGATCTCGCGAAAGGGATGGAGCTCCTTCGGCCGCGGCGCGCCGAACAATCGGTCCCACGCGCCCGACCCGATGCCCGTCACGCACGACAGATCGGCATCGACATCGCGGAACCTGATCGCGCGGACGATCCCGGACAAATCGGCGAGAAAAGCTTTGACCGTGCCGAGTGCCGCTGGCTCGGGATTGATCGTCGCTACCAGGAAGATCGCCGATCGAGAGAGCCTTGCTGTGACGGATTGGCTTTCGGGGGTCGGCACGAATATTCGCTCCATCAAGCGGCGGGAATTGCGCGTGGTTACGCTATCTCGAACCGCCCCGCCACCTCCTTCCTTTGCAAGGTCGAGGTTGCGGCAGGTGCGCGGAAAGACGCGGAACCGGAGCGTACCCGGCTCCGCGCCGTTCGAGTCCTGCAGGCCGGTCAGAAACCCGTCTTGAGCGAAACGAACACCTGCCGCGGCGCCCCGACCAGCAGGGTCTGGTTGTCGCCCTTCTGGGTGAAGCCGTTCGAGCCGATCGTCGCGATATATTGCTTGTCGAGCAGGTTGGTGCCGGAAAGCTGCAGCTCCACCTTGCGATCCCCCGCCACCGCGAAGCGCACCCCGATCGAGGCATCGAACAGCACGCGCCCGGGCACCGACTGATCGTTGCTATAGGTGAAATAGCGCTTGCTCATGTAATTCGCGCCGATGCGGCCGAAGAACAGATCGCTGTCATAGGTCACCTCGCCCGAGGCGATGTTGCGCGGCGCATCGACCACCGTCTTGTCCTTGATCGGCACCCCGCCGAGCAGTACCTTCTGCTGGGTCAGCGGATCGACGACAAAGACGTTATCGCGGTAGCGCGAGTCATTATACGCATAGGACGCAAACGCGCCGAACCCGTTGGGCAGCTTGATCTGCCCGGTCGCCTCGACACCATAGGAGCGGACCCCGCCGACATTCTGCAGGATCGGCGGATTGCCCTGGATTCCCGACCCGACCGAATAGGCCAGCAGCCGGTTGCGGAAATCGACATAATAAGCCGCGATCGAGCCGGTGAAGATGCCGCTGCGGAAACGCGTACCCGCCTCATAGGTATCGGATTGCTCGGGCTTGAGATTGCCGAGCGCGTTGAACCCGGCCTGCGTCGTCGCGAACGGACCGCTGGTCGCCGAGCCGGTGAAGGCGCGCGTCACCTGGCTGAACCCGCCGAACAATTCGGCATTGGCGCCGAGGCGATAGGTGAGCCCGGCGCGCGGCTGGAACCAGTCGGTCGTCTTGATCTTGCCCGAGGCGAGACTGCCGGCGGTCAGCGGCGTCGCGGTGACACGCACGTCATAGCCCTTCCAGCCGAGGTCGACCGTCAGATTGCCGAGCGCGATCCTGTCGCTGACATAATATTGGAAGGTATCGGTCTGATAGCGATAATCCCATTGCGTGAAGAAGGGCAGCAGCGGGAAATCGAGGCTGTCGCGCGTCGGCACGGTGCGGCTGTCGAGCCCGTAGAAGCGCCGCGCCTGGCGGAAATCGTTGCGCTCGTACCAGGCGCCGACGGTGAGATCGCCGAACCCGCCCAGCGACGTGCCGACCGATCCGAACACGCCCTTGCGGCGGATGTCATATTCGGTCGTGCGCACCGACATCGGCACGCCGGAGGGCGAGGCGACATAGGGGGTGAACCAGATGCCGCGGCCGTGATTGTCGTGATAATAGCCGCGCAGCTCGCCGTGGATCTTGGCGTCCTTCGCGGTCTCGATGCCGACCGAGGCGAGATAGTCCTGCCGCAACCCGGCCGCGTCGTAATAAGCGTCGTCGGGGTTGGCGAAGGGCGCCGGATAGGTCTTGCCCGCCGCCGGATTGGTCGGGGTCACCCCGGTATAGCCGGTGTTCGCACCGACATCCGATACCAGGATCGCGAGCGGATAATTGTTCGAGATATTGTCCCAGCGATAGCCGAGCCGGTGGATCATATCGAGCGACATGTCCTGATAGTCGTTCTCGCGCCGGTCGGAGAAGTCGAACGTGGCGACCAGCCGCAGCCCGCTGTCGCCGAGCGGCGCGACCGCCTTGGCATTGACCTGATTCTGCCGCTGGACGCCCCAGCCCTTCCATTTGTCGGTGGTGAAATGCCCGTAGGAGACATAGGCGCTCGGCCCGTTGTCGCCGAGCGTGCCGGTATCGAGCCGGACGAAGGCGCGCCACGTATTGTCGCTGCCATAAGTGCCGTTGAGCGTCAGCCCCGCCTCGCGCTTCGGATCGGAGGAGATGAATTCGATCGTCCCGCCGAGATTGTTGGTCGCCTGCGTCCCGATCGCGCCCGAACCCTGCGCGACGCGGACCTGCGCGATATTCTCCGAGCTGATCGCGCGGCTGATGTGCAGACCGTTGGTATTGCCGTAGCTGCCGTCGCCGAGCGGAATGCCGTCGAGCGTGAAGCCGAGCTGGTTCTGGTTGAAGCCGCGGATCGAGACGCGCTCGGACCATTCGTAATTGCCGAAGGCATCGGCCGACTGGAAATTGACGCCTGGCAATTTGGCAATCGCCTTCAGCGGGCTGGTCGCCGGCACCACGAGATCGAAATCGCGCGTGCTGATTTCCTGCACCTGTCGCGTTTCGCCGCGACCGATGACGACGATATCGTCCGCCGCCGCCGGCGCATCGGCCACGGCGGGCGCGGCATCGGCGGGGGCCTCGGCAATCGCCAGCGACGGCCACGCCGTGGTGGCGAGCAGCATCATTGCGAACATCGGCTTGCGCGTCATGATTTTCCCCTTGCGCGGGGTCGCGAATGGCCCCGTCTGCGGCGGGGCCTAACCGTCGATCTTTGCAATGCGGCGTCGCTTTTGTTTCAGCAAGACGACAGAATGATGACCGGGCAGCGGTGCTTCGACTAAATAACGCTAATGGCGAGCGTTATTTAGTTCACGTCCTCATTAATATAATTTAGCCCGGCAAGAAGATAAACTAGGCGAAAAGACCGACCGTCGCCTAAGAAGCCCGCGCCGGCATCCCTTAGTTCGCCGGCTTCTTGCCTTCGCTTTCGCGGAAAAGCGCCCATTCCTCGATCACGCGTCCGTCGGGCAGACGGCAATACCCCGTCTCGCCCGCGGTCTCCCCGCGAATTTCCAACTGGCCGCCGAGCCTGATGCAATTCTTCGACGCTGGGTTGGCCATGCCGATCGGTTTCTCTTGCTGCGCGCATCCGGCTCCGCCAGCAACAGCGCAGAAAGTAACGACAATCTCACGGCGGTCCTCCGTCGATGTTCCGCTGTGCTCATTCTTACTTCATCAAGCGGCCGATCTGCAATCGAGCCGTGTCGGCCATATTGCAGATCGCGCGCTTGATTGGATGGCGGCCGGTTTATTCCGCCTTGTCGTAGCTGAACTGGATGCCGGCGGTGCCGCCGGTTTCGATGAACAGGTTGATGAACGCCGGCACCGTGACCAGCCGATTCCAGTCGCGCTGCAATTCGCAGAACAGCTGGACCGTGGAGATCAGCTTGCCGCCCGCCTGTTCGATCCGGCGCAATGCCGCCTCGTGCGCCGTCGACGAGGTGCCGCCGACCGCATCGACCGGCACATAGACCTCATACCCTTCCGCCAGCGCGTCGATTGCGGGGAAGGTCAAGCACGCCTCGGTCCACAGCGCGGTCATGATCAGCTTCTTGCGGCCGGTCTCCTCCACCGCCTTGCGGAATTCGGTGTCTTCCCAGCTGTTGATGCTGGTCCGGTCATAGGTCGGATAGTCGCCGAGCACCTTGCGGATATGCGGCACGGGCGGCTTGTTGAGCCCGGTCTTCACATTGACGGTCGAATGCACCACCGGCAGGCCGTAAGCGACCGCCGCCTTGGCGCAGCCGACGATGTTGTTGAGCAGCAATTGCCGGTCGATCGAGGCGATCGAATTCACCTGCACCGGCTGGTAATCGATGATGATGAACGCGGCATTCTGCGGCGTCAGCAGGCGATCGGCCTTGGGATCGCGGATCGGGTCACTCGCCATATTGCTTTCCTTCCATGCCCGCGGTGGGAACATCCGGGCGGCGCGGGCCGCCGCACGGGATGAAAAAAAGCCCCGGCGCGGTGAAGCGCCGGGGCCGTCGGTCACGCCGCCTGGGCGAAGCGACCGTTGTTGAAATCGTCGACCGCCTGGCGGATTTCGTCCTCGCTGTTCATCACGAACGGGCCGTAACCGACGATCGGCTCGTCGATCGGTTCGCCGGTCAGCACCAGCAAGGTCGCGTCGCCATCGGCGTGGATCCGTACGCTGTCACCCTCACGGCCGAGCAGCAGCATCTCCGCCTCGCCGAGCGCCTGATTGCCCTCGACGGTGACATGCCCGCCGAGCCCGACGATCATCGCGGTATGGCCTTCGGGCAAATCGAGCGTCAGGTCCGCGTCGCGGTTGAGCTTGACGTCCCACAGGTTGATCGCGGTGAAGGTCCGCGCCGGCCCCTTGGCGCCGAGCAGCTCGCCCGCGATCACCCGCGCGGTGCCGGCATTGTCGGGCAGATTGACGGCGGGAATGTCCGCCGCGACGATGCCTTGATAGCCGCCGGGCGCCATTTTGTCCTTCGCGGGCAGATTGACCCACAATTGCACCATGCGGAATCGGCCACCGGTTTTGGCGAAAGCGGGCGAATGATATTCCTCGTGGAGGATTCCGCCAGCCGCGGTCATCCACTGCACGTCGCCCGGCCCGATGATCCCGCCATTGCCGGCCGAATCGCGATGCTCGACCTCGCCATCATAGACGATCGTCACCGTTTCGAACCCGCGATGCGGATGCTGGCCGACCCCGCGCCGATCGGTGGTGGGCGCGAAATCGTGCGGTCCAGCATAATCGAGCAGCAGGAACGGGCTGATATGCTGGCCGAGATTGTTGTACGAAAAGAGCGAGCGGACCGGGAAACCGTCGCCCACCCAATGGCCGCGATTGTTGCCGTAGCGGCCGAGAATTGCCTTGGTCATCTTCTGTCTCCGGGCGGCGATCGCTTTGGCGATACCGCGTCGAGAGCAAGATATGCAGGAACGAGCAGCGCGAAAGATTGCCAATTTCCGACGCATCGTTCTATCAACAGAACGATGCAGGACCTGAACGATCTCTATTATTTCGTCCAGATCGTCGACCACGGCGGCTTCGCCGCCGCCGGCCGCGCGCTCGATATCCCGAAATCGAAATTGAGCCGGCGCATCCAGCTGCTCGAGGACCGGCTCGGCGTGCGGCTGCTCAATCGCTCGTCACGGCGCTTCTCGATCACCGAGGTCGGCCGCGAATATTACGATCGCTGCGTCGCCATGCTGGTCGAGGCGGAGGCCGCGGATCAGGTCATCGCCGAGCTGCGCGCCGAACCGCGCGGGGTGATCCGCGTGAGCTGCCCGATCGCACTGATCGGCTTCCAGTTCGGCGCGCTGTTCGCCCGCTTCATGATCGAGAACCCGGCGGTCGACATCCACCTCGAGGCGACCAATCGCCGGGTCGACGTGATGGCCGAGGGCTTCGATATCGCGATCCGCGTCCGCTTCCCGCCGCTCGAGCCGAGCGACCTGGTGATGCGCAAGCTCGACACCAGCACGCAATGCCTGGTCGCCAGCCCAGCGCTCGTCCCGGCCGCGCTCGCTTCGCCCGCCGATCTTGCCGCACTGCCGAGCCTCGATCTCGGCCCGCCGCGGCGCGATCATCACTGGCAGCTCGAAGGCCCCGCTGGCGAGACCGCGACGCTGCCGCATCGCCCGCGGCTGGTAACCGACGATATGGCGGCGCTGCGCGAGGCTGCATTGGCCGGGGTCGGCGTCGTGCAATTGCCGACGATGATGATCTGGCGCGACATCGCGGAGGGGCGGTTGATCCACACGCTGCCACAATGGCGACCGCGCGCCGGCATCATCCACGCCGTTTTCCCGTCGCGGCGCGGCCTGCTGCCGTCGGTGCGCGCGTTGCTCGATTACCTCGCCAACCAGTGCGACGAGCAACGCAGGCGCGCCGACGCCCGGCTCTATGCGTGATCAAGATCGCAGGAGTCCTGACCAAAAAGTTCGGCTAAGGCGATTGAATGACAAGCTTTACCGCCCCCTCCCCGCAAACACTCCGCCTGACCGCCGAAGAGCTGTCGACATTTCTCGATGGTGCGTTCCCCGCCTCGGTGCGGCCGACGCTCGGGGAGGTCGAGCGCCTCGCCCCCAATCACCTGCGGATGCGGCTCGATCCGGTGCCAGCGATGAAGCGCCCCGGCGATATCGTCTCGGGGCCGACGCTGATGGCGCTGGTCGACGTCGCGGCTTACGGCATCATCCTCGCGCATATCGGCCCAATCGCGATGGCAGTGACCAACGCGCTGTCGATTTCCTTTCTGCGCGCCTGCCGCTTCGAGCCGATCTTCGCCGATGCGCGGCTTTTAAAGCTCGGTCGCCGGCTCGCCACGGTCGACGTGCGGATCTGGCAGCGGACCGAGGACCGGCTGATCGCCCAGTCGACGGTCGGCTATGCGCTTCCCTGAGGCAGGCGAAACCGTGCGACGATAACCTCAAATGCTTGACTCGCGAGAGATTCGCGATCCTATTGGGCAAGCTCCCCTTCCGCAGCGAAGCCGGGAGCAAGGGGTGGGCTGCAGTTCATACGGCCATATCGAAAGCGATGTGACGCATGACACGCATTGGATTCGTCAAACACGCCATTCTCACCGGCACGCGATCCAGGGCCGGGCTTGTGCTGTTCGTCGTGCTGTCGATCGCCGTTCCCACCCTCGTCCGCTTCGGTTTCGAGCCGTTGCTCCAGGGGCGGATTCCCTATCTCACCTATTTCCCCGCGGTGATGCTGGCGGGCATTTTGGTCGACTGGCCGGCGGCGGCGATCGTCGCCCTGGGCTCGCTGATCACCAACGACCTGCTGTTCAGGCCGGCGGCGAGCTTCACCGCCAACGAGGCGCTTGCGCGCGAGCTGCTGTTCCTGCTGGTCAGCGCGACGCTGATCTTTTTGGGGCAGACGTTGCGGCGCACCGTCACCGAACTCGATGCCGCCGCGCGGCGCGAGGCGTTTCTCGCGGCGGAGCTGGGCCACCGGTCCAAGAACAATCTGGCGCTGATCGGCGCGATTGCGCGCCGCTGCCTTCGGCCCGATGAATCGGCCGAGGATTTCCTCGAACGATTATTGCCGCGCATCCAGGCGCTTGCTCAGGCGCAGGATCTGCTGACCCGGCGCGACTGCGAGCCGTGCGAATTGCGCACGCTCGTCGAGGATGCGTTGAAGCCGTTCGCCGATCACGGCGGCATTTCGGTCGAGGGACCGGAGACGCCGATTTCTGCGGCCGAATGCACCCCGCTGGTCATGGCAGTTCACGAGCTGGCGACCAATGCATCGAAATATGGCGCGCTCAGCGTGCCCGAGGGGCGGGTTGCGGTGAGCTGGGACGGCGCCGGCCGCGACGGGGTGACGATCGTCTGGCAGGAAAGCAACGGCCCGCGCGTCGAGCCACCGCTGCGCCGCGGGCTCGGCTCACGCCTGATCGATCGACATCCCGCGTTTCGCGCGGTTTCGCTCGAATTCCCGCCGGACGGCGCGCGTTGCTCGATCGCGCTCAAGCCCGCCGCGGCGCGGAACTGACCCGGCCTATACCCTGCGGCCGGTGAACAGCTGAACGAGCCCGACGATCAGCGCGATGATCAACAGGATGTGGATCAACCCGCCGGCGACATGAAGGCTGAAACCGAGGATCCACAGGATCAGCAGGATTACGACAATCGTCCAGAGCATCGCGTTTCTCTCCATGTTCTCCGTGTGAAACCCGCGCGAAAACGAAGGGATCGCCCGAAGCGTTCCGTGCGATCGTTTCGCGTGCGACGAACCGCGCGATCAATCGTCCGGTGCGATCTTGGCGAGTTCGGCGCGCGCCTCGTCGAGAAACGCCGAAACGAGCCGCGATCCATGCAGGTTGATCGAAGTGACCGAGGCATATTGGTGGACGATCGGCGGCGCGAAGCTGCGCATGACCAGATCGTCGCGCAGATAGGCGCGCGCGAGCAACCGGTTGACGATCGCAATCCCCACCCCTCGCGCGGCGAGCGCGCAGGCCGAGCCGTGGGTGTGCGTCTCGATCGCCACCGTCGGGCGCAGGCGATAGCCCGCAAACGCCTGATCGACCTGGATGCGCCATTGCCGCCCCGAACCGAGCAGGATCAGCGGCGCGGCGCGTAACAGATCGGGGGTCAGCACCTCATGCGCGGCGAGCGGGTGCCGCGCGGGGAGCACGCACGCCGATCCGCTCGACACCAAAGGCTCGCAATGCAGATCGTCGCCCGCGATCGGCATCTTCATGAAGCCGCAATCAACCACGCGGGTCGCGATCATCATCCGGCTGGTTTCGAGGCTGCGCGAATCGAGGTTGAAGCGCACCCCGGGATGTTTCTGGAGAAAGCTGGCGACGATCGCAGGGAGCACGCCCTCAGCGAAGCTCGGCGGCGCGACGACGCTGAGTTCGCCCGCCGCCGAATTGGCGATATCGTCGGCGAGGTTCGCAACCCGCTGCAACCCGGCAAGCGCAAACTCGACCTCCTCGGCGAGTAGCCGCCCGTCCTTGGTCGGCACGAGCTTGCCGCGATCGCGGTAGAATAGTTCGAAACCGATCGTGCGTTCGAGCTGTGCCAGTGTGCGGCTGACCCCCGGCTGGGTCATCCCGAGATTGGCCGCGGCGGCGGTCGCGGAACCGGTGCGCATCACCTCCGACAAGGTTTCGAGCGCACGCACCCCGAGCGTCGCGAGCGGCCGGTTGGGCTCGCGCTTCATCGCTCAGCCTTTCGCGTGGGGAACGATCGGCAGGAGGATATGCGAGGGGTGATCGCGATCGACGAAGATGCTGTTGCGCGCCACCACCGGCGCAGCATCCGCGTCCCGCCAGTCGCTGTTCGGGTTGACGTCGAAATG
This sequence comes from Sphingomonas lycopersici, assembly GCF_026130605.1. Lineage (GTDB taxonomy): Bacteria > Pseudomonadota > Alphaproteobacteria > Sphingomonadales > Sphingomonadaceae > Sphingomonas > Sphingomonas lycopersici. The sequence continues at coordinate 233,975 of NZ_JANFAU010000003.1, forward strand.
CGGGAAGTTGCTGCTCGACACCTCGATGCGGATGCGATGCCCGGCGCGGAACAGGTTGCTGGTGGGAAATGCCCGGATCGTAATGACATGAACCGTATCGGGCTCCAGCGGCTCGGGATGTTCGAACGAATTGCGGAAACGCGCGCGCAGGATGCCATGCGCGAGGTTCAGCGCATAGCCCTGGGGATAGTCTTCGTTCGGAGGATAGACGTCGACCAGCTTGATCGTGAAATCGGTGTCGATCGCCGACGAGCTGATATGCAGCGCGGCGACGACACTCCCGGTCACCTCGGTATCATGCGCGAGCGGCTCGGTTTCGAACACCAGCACGTCGGGCCGCTCGGCGAGCGCGCGGCCCGGGTGGCGCGCGCCGAACAGATCTTCGGTCTCGCGCTGGTCGTAACCACCGGCGAACATCAGCGGCGCCCCCGAAGTGATCGCGCCGCCGATCGTCGGCACCGGATCGGCCGGGTCGAAATCATAGGATAGCGGCGCCACCCCCGTCGCCGGCGCTTCGCCGCGCAGCCCGCCGTCGTGGTGGAGATACAGCACGGCATCGCGCGCGCGCGGCACCGGCCATGCCGCCTCGTCGCGCCAGCGCCCGCCGTGATCGAGCCGACCCTCGGCGGTCCGCCGCCCACTGCCCCCGCCCATCACGAAGAGGCGCACCGGCGCCGGGAGATGCTCCGGCGCGTCGTCGCGCCCCAGCATATGCCGGTCGAACCAGTCGCGGCGCAGCGCGAAATAATCCGGCCCGACCTGCCCGTCGAGCACCGCATCCGCGCCGAAATCCACGTCACCTGAAGAAGTGACCGAACGTTGCCCGTGGGTCCACGGCCCGAGCACCAATTTGATCGGCCCGCGCTTGATCGGCGCCAGCGCGGTGAAATTGTCGATCGCGGTCTGCGAATAGGGATCGTACCAGCTCGACATGTGCACCGCCGGCACATCGGCATAATCGCCATAGCTGTCGAAGGCGTAGATGCCGCGCTGCTTCCAGAAATCGGTCAGCCGGTCATTGTCCCATTGCTCGACGATATAGGCTTCATATTCGGGCGCGGCGGAGAGCGGGGAATGGCCGATGCGCCAGCGGCGGCCGATCCAATCCTCGATCTTCTCGCTTTCCAGCGCCGCGCGTCGCGCGGGATCGGCCGCGGTTTCAGGCGATTGCAACGCATGTTTGCGCGCCCAGGTGAGCTGCTTGAGCTCGAACGCCCCGCCCTGCCGCGCGCCACCGTGATAGGCGCTGGAGAAACCGCCTGAATCGAGGAACATCGCCGCCAGCCCCGGCGGGTTGAGGCAGGCCAGCGCATTCTGCACATGCGCGCCATAGGAGAGGCCCAGCGTCCCCACCCTTCCGTCGCACCATGGCTGGTCGAGCAGCCAGGCCAGCGTATCCGCCCCGTCCTCCGCCTCGCGCAGATATTTGGTGAACACCCCCTCGGACGCGAACCGGCCGCGGCAATCCTGCAGAACATAGGCATAGCCCGCTTCGACGAACCAGCGCGCGATCTCCGGCTTGGAACGCGGCTCAGGGTCCCGCGCGGTGAAGTCACCGTGGTTGGTGCCGGTCTTGTCATAGGGCGTGCGTTCGAGCAGCACCGGGAACGGCCCCGGCCCGTCGGGCAGATAGATGTCGGTCGCCAGCCGCACGCCGTCGCGCATCGCGACCATCTGGTCACTGAGGATCGTCGTCATCGTCAGTAACCGATCAATACGGCGATCATCAGCGCCGCCGCCGAGAGGAGCGCGAGCAATGCGAACAGCGGCGCGGCGAAGCGGAACCATTGGTTATAGGGAATCCCCGCCGCGGCGAGATAGGCGAGCAGCATCCCCGAGGTCGGCGCGAGCATGTTGACGAGGCCGTTGCCGAACAGGAAGGCGAGCACCGTCACCTGCCCCGACACCCCCGCCGAGGCGGCGATCGGCCCGAGCACCGGGATGCTCAGCGCCGCCTTGGCCGAGGTCGAGGGGATGAGCAGGGTGAGGATCATCTCCACCCCCATCACGATCGGCGCGACGATCACCGGCGACATGCCGTGGATGCCGGAGGACACCGCCTCGATGATCGTATCGAGGATCTGCCCGTCGCGCAGGATCACCTCCACCGCGCGGCCCATGCCGACCAGCAAGGCGGCGAGCATCATCGACTTCATCCCGTCGACGAACAAGGCGACGCCCTTGCGCGCCGGCACCCGCGCGACGAGCGTCATCACCGCGGCGGCGGCGATGAACAAGGCGGTGAATTCGCCGTCGTGCCAGCCGAATTCAAGCGACCCGACGACCAGCAGCACCAGCGTCGCCGCCGCGATCAGCAGGATCGCGAGGTGGCGTGACGAGAGGCGCTCATGCTCGATCGGCGCGGGGGACGAGACGATCCGCGCCTCGCGCAGCACATAGAGCATCGCGATCGCGAGGAAGACGATCCAGATCGCGAGGCGGAAACCGAGCCCGCTGAACACCGGCACATTGACGATCGGCTGTGCGATGAGCAGCGCGACCGGGCTGGTGACCGAGGCGAGATACCCGACCTTCGCCGCGAGCGTGACGATCGCGAAGCCGAACATCCGGCTCCGCCCGAGCCGCTCGGCCAGCGCGACCATCACCGGGATCAGCAGCAGATATTCGGAAATCATGCCGAGGAAGGTGCTGCCCGCCGAGAAGGCGAGCATCAATATGGGCACGAGGATCGCCATCCGCCCGCCGCTGACCCCGATCAGCCGCTGGATTCCGGCATCGAGCGCCCCCGTCGCACGCATCACCCCGAACATCCCGCCGAGCGACAGGATCATGAAAATGAGCGGCGCCGATTTCTTGAGTCCGGCCGGGATGGAAGTGGCGAGCGCGACCGGGCTCACCGGCCGCGCCTCCCCTTCCTTCGCCTTGCCCGGCAGCAGCAGCGCCGCGCCGAGCGGCTTGGCGAGCGGCTGATAGGTGCCGGCGATCACCGGCGCATTCTCCTTGTCGGAGGTGCGCTGGTGCTCGCCCGAGGGGATGATCCAGGTCAGCGCGATCGCGAGGATCATCGCCGCCAGCATCATCAGCACCGGATCGAGCGACCCGTGATGCCTCGCCTGCCCGTTCATCGTGTCAGCGCCCCGCTGCCGCCCGCGTCACTTACAGCTTCACCGAGAAACGCGCGTAGAGGAAGCGCCCGCGCGCGTCATAGGTGTAGATGTCGTAATTGATCGGCGCATTGGCATAGGAAGCCGGCGGCTGGGTATCGAACAGATTGTTGACGCCGATGCCGAAGCGCGTGCGCCCCTCGCCGACGTCGAAACCGACCTCGGCATCGATATAGGTCACCGCCTTGGTGCGCGCGTCCTTCACCGGGTTCACCACATCGGTGGTGCTGCCGATATAGCGCGCGCGCAGGGTGGCATTGGCGCCCTCGCCGTCCCAGTTGAGCGAGGCCTGTCCTTTCCAGCGCGGATAGGTCGCGCGCGGCTGATCGCCCTTGCCGGCGCGGTCGTCGACGATCGTCCCGCCGGTCGCCGGATCGGGCGAAACGGTGCGGAACGAGCCGAGCCACGACGCATCTACCACCGCCCCGAACCGCCCGACGCCGGTGGTGAAATCGTAGCGCACCGTCGCGTCCACGCCGTCGGTCTTGATCGAATTGAGGTTCTGCGCGCCCTGCAGCAGGTTGATGATCGCCCCCGTGCTCGCGTCGCGCTGGACGAGTTCGCAGAACACCCCGGCGCGCTGCGCGCACAGCTGCATGATCTGGGTCGGCGATTGCGAGGCGATCGCGTTCTTGATCTTGATATTGTAATAATCGACCGTGATCGACAGCCCGTGGAGCGGGGTCAGCGCGACGCCGGCGCTGATGCTGTCCGAGGTTTCCGGGCGCAAATTGCGATTGCCGCTGATCACCCCGGGGATCAGGCCGTTGAGATTGTAATTGGCCTGATTATAGCCCGCCGGCACCCCGACGCAGCCCGGCTTGCCGGCATTGGCCGCCGCGCCGCCGTTGCACGGATCGCTGCCCTGGAAGCTCGTCTGGCGCGCACCCTGATAGAGTTCGAGGATCGACGGCGCGCGGAAGCCCTGCGCATAGGTGCCGCGCAGCAGCACGCCCTCGACCGGGCGATAGCCGAGGCCGCCCTTGAAGGTCGCCTTGCCGCCGACGGTCGAATAGCGCGAGTAACGCCCGGCCAGGCTGAGATCGAGGCTCTTGCCGACCGGCGAATCCTTGAGCACCGGCACCGACAATTCGCCGTAGACTTCGTGCAGATCATAGCTGCCGCGAGTCGCGGTGCGGGTCTGCGCGGTGGTCTTGGTATAGAGCGCATTGTTCAGATAGAGCGACGGCGCATTGGCGATCGCGTCGGGATTATCCACCCCGCGATTGCGGCGATATTCATAACCCACCGCGAGCGCGACCTCCCCCGCCGGCAGGTTGAACAAGGTGCCGGTGGCGTTGATCGTGCCGTTCCACAGCTCGGTATAATTGCTCTCGCGCGTGGTGAAGCGGATATAATCCGCCTGCGCCGGCGTCATCGGGCCGAACAGATTGACCGGCACGCAGCCGGCCGTTGCGGCGCAGGTCGCCGGATTGCCGAGCGCGAGATAGAGATTGTCGTAATTGATGCCGTTGAGCGCGGTCGATTGGATGCTGTTCTTGGCGTAGCTGCCGAAGGCGTCCCAACGCCAATTGTTGCCGAACAGCTTGAAACTGCCGTCGAGCCCGGCGGCGATGCGCCAGGTCTGCACGTCCTGGATATTGTCGCGATTGCCGACGTCGGTCATCACCTTGCGGACGCGGAACGCCGAATTGGCGCCGAACGCCAGCGCATTGGCGGTCGGCACCCCGTTCGCGGTGCCGAACGGATTGAACGCCTGATTATTGGGGATGTAGAAGCCGCGCACCGTTCCCGCGGTGCCGCCGATATCGAGCAGCACCGGCGAGAAGAGCTGATCCGACTTGCGCTCGTTATACAGCCCTTCGAATTTGAAATTGAGGTTGTCGGCGAGCTCGTAATCGAACCGGCCGTAGAAGCCGTAGCGCTGCGACGGGCCGGCCGAGTAAATGCCTTGCGCCTGGGTGTTGTAATAATCGCCCGGCAGCGCGGCGGTGTGGAAGGCATTGTCCGCGCTCGCGCCCGAGCCATAAAGCGTCCCCGGCGTGTTGAGCGCGATCGGCGCGCTCGAACCGGCGAACCCCGGACGCGTCCCGAAATAGCCGTTCGAGGAGAGGCCCGGCAGGATGTAGAGCCCGCTCGGGCTTGTGCCCGGTGCGGTCACCGGGACGAGCGAGGTGGTGGTCAGCGGCCGCGCGTCGGTGCGGATCGCCTTCGATTCATAATAGCTGCCCGACAGGACGATCGAGGCGCGCCCGAAGCGCTTGCCGACGTTGAGCGTCGCCGAATATTCCGATCCGTCGCCCTTGTCGGTGATGCCCATGCGGGTCGAGCCGCGAATGCCGTCGAACGGGCGGATCGTCTTGATATTGACCACGCCCGCGATCGCATCGGCGCCGTAGATCGCCGAGGCGCCGTCTTTCAGCACCTCCATCCCCTCGATCATCCCCATCGGGATCGTGTTGAGATCGACGAAATCGCGGAAGCCGCGCTGCCCGACCGCGTCGACCCAGCGATGCCCGTCGACCAGCACCAGCACGCGGTTGCCGCTGCCCTCGCTACCGCCGAGGTAGCGCAGGTTGATCGACGAAGCGCCGTAGGAGGTGCCTTGCGTCCCGTTCGAATTGAGGCTGACCCCCGCCGAGGGCAATTTCTGGAGCAGATCGCCGGGCGAGACGCTGCCCGATTTGGCGATATCGTCGGCGGTGATCGTCAGCAGCGGGCCGACCGTCGCCGCGTCACGCCGCTGGATACGCGAGCCGGTGACGACGACCTCCCCCGCTTCCGGCGCGCCGGCCGCCGGGGTCGCCGCCAGTTCCTGCGCCCCCGCCGGCGCGATCAGCGCAATCGTCAACAGGCTCGCGCCCAGCATCATAGCGCTGGCGCGCCGATAAATACCCCGATCGATCATGGCACAGCCCCCCAGATTATTTTTCGATTCGCCGCACAGCTAGCCGATCGCACGGGGGGCGAAAGCTGATGGCGGAACTTCATCAGCCCATACCAAAACAGGTATAGGGTTGCCGGCGTCGCGAGCTTTCCGATTATGACCCGGGAATAAAAGCGAAAAGCGGGCGATGAATCCTGATCGGCGAACGATTCTGGCGGCAATCGGCGGCGCGATGCTGCTGCCGCGCATCGCACAGGCGCGCGACCAGCGCCCGCTACGCGTCATGCTGCTCGGCCAATCGTTGATCCAGCGCGCGATCTGTGACGACGGCTGGCCGGGAATGGCCGCGATCGCCGCGCTGCTGCGCCGCGCCGATGTGGTCTTCACCGATCTGGAAACCCCGATCGAGGGCGAGGGCGCGGGCGAACCGACCCGCAGCGATGCAACGCTCCACCACGCCCCGCCCGCGGTGCTCGATTGCCTCAGGGCGCTCGGCGTCACGCTGGTGACGACCGCCAACAACCACGCCTGGGATCTCGGCACCGGCGGAATCCTCTCGACGATCGACGCGCTCGATCGGCACGGGATCGTCCATGCGGGATCGGGGCGCGATCTGGACGCCGCGGCGGCGCCCGCCATTCAGCAGACACCCCACGGCGGCTTTGCGCTGGTCGCGGCGGCGGCTGGCGCGATTCGCCCCGACGCGGCCGCCGCAGCCGATCATCCCGGGGTGAACGAACTGCGTCGCGGCGTTGACGGCTCGCTCGAACCCGAAGATGTCGCGCGGGTGCTCGCCGCGATCCGCACCGTGCGCGCTTCAGGCGCGACCGTGTTGATGTGTCTCCACAACCATTATTGGGAACCGGTGCAGAGCGATACGCCGGTGTGGCAGAAAGCATTCGCGCGCGCCTGTGCCGACGCCGGGGCGGCGGCGTTCGTCGGGCATGGCACGCCCGCGATGCAGCGCGACGAATTCTATCGCGGCGCGCCGCTGTTTCACGGGCTCGGCAATTTCATCTTCCAGACGCGCAAGGCCGACGGCGCCTATGGCGCATCGGCGTGGCAATCGGTGATCGTCGACGCGCGTTTCGCCCACGGTCGGTTCGTCGACGCCCGGTTTCACCCGATCCGATTGGATGCGACGAAGCGCGGCGAATATTCGTCCGGCGCACCGGAACTGGTGCCGTCGGGCGCTCTCTGACGGGATGCGAAACAAGAGACATCGCGCACAGAAACAATATTAACGGCCTTACCCTCGCAGCCAATGCTCGTTAACTATAATTCACTCAACGCACCTCCGAATCTCATCTCCCAAAATGGGACACGGCCCCTTTTGTTAACCTTGAATCAATTTACGAAAGATTACAAAGCCACTCCCGTCAGCGCTCCGGTTTCGGCCCACCCTTTCCACATCGGGACCAAGGCGCACATAGCGACGGGGGTTCGATCAGATGAAAGCATTGTCTCTAGGCTTGGCGTTGGCCTTCTCCATCACCGCCAGTTCGTCGGCGATGGCCGCCACCTTCATCACCGGCACGACCACGATCAACGGCGTGACGCTCAATTTCTCGCCGAGCCCGGTCAACCTGACCGACAAGATCAAGGGCAATGGCGCGACGAGTGCCAACAACCTGCCGCTCATCACCGACAGCGGCTATCTCGTCGATTTCTCGTCGCCGGATAAGCTGAAGCAGTCGGGCGGCGCGGGCTTCGCGAGCGTCTCGGGCATCGGCAACGGCGCCAACAGCGCGGGCTTCTCGTCGCTGACGATCGATCCGCGCGGGTCGAGCGCCGGCTACACCGGTTTCGACGGCTTCACCGCGATCAACTTCGGGCTCGACGCGCTCGGCAAGGGCAACAACACCTATTACGGCGATATCGTGCTCAACCTGCTCGCGGGCGGATCGATCACCTTCCAGAACGTGGCGATCCAGACCAACGGCAACCAGCATTTCGGGATTTCTTCCGACGACAACCGGATTTTCTCCTCGATCGAGTTCGAAAATCTGTGGAGCTACGGCAAAAAGAACAGCGTGGTGTCGCAGAAGTTCGACAGCCTGAAGCAGGTCTCGATCGACCTTTCCAACGCCTCCGTCACGCCCGGCGTGCCCGAGCCGGCGACCTGGACGATGATGATCATCGGCTTCGGCGCGGTCGGCGGGGTGATGCGCAAGCGCAAGGTCAAGACCTCGGTCGCTTATTCCTGATCGCCGACAGACCGACATCGAAAAGGCCCCGTCGCCCGGCGCGACGGGGCCCTTTTTTTGATTCCCGCGCCCCGCTCCGGGCCAATCGCAGCACCCCTCCCGCCCATCCTGTACAACCGCTACGCCGTCCGCCGGAGCCGGCAATGAGGTTTCCGAAAGCGCGCGCTCCCGACCCGACTCGAAATTCCGCTACGTCACCCGAAGTTTGCGCCTTGACGTTTACAGGCTAAGTAATTTTAATAGCCCCGCGAGTCATTTATGTACCGTGCTCCCTTGGCGGCTCGGGGGAGCGAGTAATAAAATCACTAACCAAGGCCGCGGGTCATGATGCCCGGATAAGGCGCGGTCAAAGGCCGCGCGACGGGAGGGGAACGGGGTTCGGTTCACTAGGGAGGGGGTTCCATGTCGGAACGTTTTTACAATATGTCCTGTACCACTGCTCGGCGTACGACCGCGGCCATGCTGCTGCTGACGTCGTCGCTTTGCTATCCGGCGATCGCCGCCGCGCAGACCGCGCCTGCCCCCGCGCCCGAGGCGAGCGCGCCGCCGGCCGCCGCGGCCGATCCCAATGAAATCGTCGTCACCGCGCTGAAGCGCGCGACCAATATCCAGCAGACCCCGCTCGCCATTTCGGCGGTGACCGCCGAAACGCTGACCAAGCAGAATATCACCGACTCGGCGGCGCTGAGCCGCATCGCCCCGGGCCTGCAGATCAACGAAAACGCCAACGGCGGCAGCCGCGTCATCATCCGCAACCTCTATGCCACCGGCGAGGCGCTGGTCGGGATCTATTATGACGACGTCCCGCTGAGCGGCACCGGCGGCGTCTCGAACGATGCCGGCGGCACCCAGCCGAGCCTGCGCCTGTTCGACGTCGAGCGCGCCGAAGTGCTGCGCGGCCCGCAGGGCACGCTCTATGGCGCGGGCTCGATGGGCGGCACGATGCGCATCATCTTCGCCAAGCCCAAGCTCGACCGCTACGAAGGCGCAATCGACGCGCAGATCAACACCGCCACCGGCAGCGACGGCGCGATCGGGCGGCAGGTCAACGGGATGGTCAATATCCCGGTGATCAAGGACCTGATCGGCGTCCGCGCGGTCGGCTATTATGACCGCACCGCGGGCTATATCGACAACACGCTGCTCGGCCTGAAGAACATCAACACTAACAAGAGCTACGGCGGACGCGTCACCGCGCGGATCAAGCCGGCCGACAATATCACGCTCGACCTGATGGCAGTCTATCAGGACCGCAAGGGCGCAGGGACGAGCTGGAACTATACCGAATATCAGCTGACCGGAAAGAAATTCGATCAGACGCTGCTGATGCAGCAGCCGCAGGAAGACCGGATGAAACTGTTCTCCGGCACGCTCAACTGGGACATGGACTTCGCGACGCTGACGGTCGCCGCCTCCTATTCCGATCGCAAGCTGCAATATAAGTTCGACTATACGCCCTATTTCTCGAAATGGCAGTCGGTGAACCATACCCGCGGCCTGGTCCCCGCTTATACCGGCGCGGGCACGGCGATCCCGGGCTATGCCGCCTTCGTGAGCGATTGCAACGCGGGCTTCATCGCGGGCACCACCTGTAACGGCGCCGGCTATCAGGCATTGGTCAACGGCTATGGCAACAGCACGACCTATCAGCCGCAGTCGAACAAGACTTCGACCGAAGAAATCCGCCTCGCGGACGATCGCCACGACTTCAAATGGACGGTCGGCTTCTATCACAGCTACCGCAAGAACTATACCGAATCGATCCTGAGCCCGGCCGATCCCGTCACCGGTATCCAGCTTTACCCGGTCGGCTTCCCGGCGGGCAATGTCTATACGGTCGGGGTCGACAGTGTCGGGCTGGATCGCACGATCGACGACCGGCTCGAACAATATGCGGGCTTTGCGGAAGGCACCTGGGACGCTACCGACAAACTCAGCCTGACCGCCGGCATCCGCTATTTCAACTACAAGAAGCGGACGACCTCGACCGTCCTCATCCCCAGCTATATCGCGGGCAACACGCGTCAGGCACCGCTGACCACCGGGGGCGATGAGAACGGCAAGCTGCTGAAGTTCAGCGCCAATTACAAGTTCAACCGTGACGTGATGTTCTACGTCTCGGCGACGCAGGGCTATCGTCCCGGCGGCGTGAACCAGACATTGGGCCTGCCGAGCTATGCCGCCGTCTATAGCTCGGACTCGGTGTGGAACTACGAAGCCGGTCTCAAGACCTCTTGGTTCGATCGCAAGGTGGTGCTGAACGTTGATGCGTTCCGCATGGACTGGACCAACATGCAGGTCTCGGCGTCGTTCAACAATGCGTTCGGGTTCATCACCAACAGCTCGAGCCCGGCGCGGATCCAGGGCATCGAATTCGACACCGCCTTCTACCCGGTCGACCGGCTGTCGCTGAAGGTGTCGGGCAGCTATATCGACGCCAAGCTGAAGGGCGATCAGTCGCTGCCGAGCGGCATCGCGCAATGCCCGATTCCCTATGACGGCTCGCTCGGCTGCGCGGCGATCGCCGCGGGCAAGTCGGGCGATCCGATCCCCTATTCGCCGAAGTGGACGCTCCAGGCCAGCGCCGACTATAGTACGCCGGTCGGCGACGATCTGGAGATCATCTATCACGGCGATCTCAGCTATCGCAGCAGCGCGCTGACCACCTACGATTTGCCGCGATATGCCCGCAATTATCCGAATGGCCCGGGCGGCACGCCGGGCGGCGCGGCGCTCTATACCCTGCCGGGTTTCGCCACGGTCGGGTTGCGCGTCGGGCTGGAGAAGGATCAGGGCCGCTGGGGCGTCTATCTGTTCGCCAACAACCTGTTCAACACGATCGGCCTCGTCAACCTGACCAACGGCCAGGCCAGCGCGACCCAGCTTGGCTGGCGTTACAACGGCAATGTCGTCAAGCCGAACTTCGCGGTCACCACCGCGCCGCGCGTGGTAGGCCTGCAGGTCATGGCCAAGTTCAAGTGAGGCCGGCGGTCGGCATCCCGATGTGGCCTGTGGCCGCATCGGGGTGCCGGTCACGGCTTTGCCCACGCCATTAAATACCACGACAATACAGCAATAAGCGCCCGTCTCCTGAGAGACGGATGAATATCAAACGGGGAGCCGATGATGAAGAAGAAGGTAGTTTTTGCGGCATATCTGCTAGCCGGTACGTCTCTCCTTCTATCGGCTCCGCTCGCTGCCAAGACCAAGCCCGCCAAACCCGCGGCCGAAAAGACCGCCGCCTCCCCGTTCGGCGGCATGGAATATCGCCAGCTTGGCCCGTTCCGCGGCGGGCGCGCCACCGGCGTTTCGGGGGTACCCGGCGATCCCACCACTTATTACGGCGGCATGGCCTCTGGCGGGGTGTGGAAGACGACCGACGCCGGGCGCACCTGGGTGCCGTTATGGGATAAATTCCCCGAGGCCGCGCCCGCGGTCGGCGCGCTGGTCGTCTCGCCCTCCAACCCCAATGTCATCTATGTCGGCACCGGCGAGGGCGGCGCGCCGCGCGGCAATGTGATCGGGGGCAACGGCGTCTACAAGTCGACCGACGCGGGCAAGACCTGGGCGTTCGCCGGGCTGCGCGGCTCCGAATTCATCGGCCGGATGGCGATCAGCAACACCGATCCCAACCTCGTCTTCGTCGCGGCGGGCGGCCCCTTGTTCCGCGACGGCGGCGAGCGCGGCCTCTATCGCACCCGCGACGGCGGCAAGACGTGGGAGCGCGTGCTGTTCGTCGACGACAAGACCGGCGCGGTCGATGTGCAGATCGATCCGGGCAATCCCAATATCGTCTGGGCGGCGATGTGGCAGGTGCATCGCAAGCCGTGGATCATGGAAAGCGGCGGCCCCGGCAGCGGGCTCTATCGCTCGACCGACGGCGGCACCACCTGGCAGAAGATGACCGGCAACGGGCTGCCCGAGGGCATCCTCGGCAAGATCGGGGTCGCGCCGACCGCCGATCCGAAGCGCGTCTATGCGCTGATCGAGGCCGAAAAGGGCGGGCTCTATCGCACCGACGACGGCGGCGCATCGTGGCAGCTCATCAACAGCGACAATGAATATCGCCAGCGCGCCTGGTATTACACCAACGTCTTCGCCGACCCGAAAGACCCCAACAAGGTGTTCGTGATGAACACCGGCGCGTATAAGTCGACCGACGGCGGCAAGACCTTCAAGTCGATGCCGACCTTCCACGGCGACAACCACCAATTGTGGATCAACCCGCTCGACACGCGGTATATGGTCAACAGCAACGACGGCGCGGTCAACGTCTCGGTCAACGGCGGCGAAAGCTGGACGCAGGGGGACAACCAGCCGACCGGGCAGATCTATCACATCGCGGTCGACAATCAGGTGCCGTACAATATCTACGGCGCGCAGCAGGACAATACGAGCGTCCGCATCGCCTCGGCGAGCGTGACCGGCGGGATCACGATGCGCGACTGGCGCCCGGTGGGCGGCGGCGAGAGCGGCTATATCATCCCCGATCCGAAGGACCCGCATATCGTCATCGGCGGGAGCTATTGGGGCGAGGTATCGCGCTTCGACGACCGCACCGGGCAGGCGATCCCGATCAAGCCGTGGCCGCACGAGACGATGGGCTGGGCGCCGAAGGACGTGAAGCATCGCGGCCAGTGGACCGAACCGCTCCTCTTCTCGCCGCACGATCCCAAGGTGCTCTATAACGCCAATGAAGTGGTGTATAAGACGACCAACGACGGCCAATCGTGGGAGATCATCTCGCCCGATCTGACGCGCAACGACAAGTCGAAGCAGCTTTCCTCGGGCGGCCCGCTGACCAAGGACAATACCAGCGTCGAGCTGTACGGCACGGTCTTCTCGCTCGCCGAATCCCCGGCGCAGAAGGATCTGTTGTGGGCCGGCACCGACGACGGCCTCATTCAGATGACCAGCGACGGCGGCAAGGCGTGGTCCAACGTCACCCCGAAGGACATGCCCGAATGGGGCACGGTCGACATGGTCGAGCCGCATCCGCACAAGCCGGGCACGGCCTATATCGCGGTCGAGCGGCACAAGCTGGGCGATTACAAGCCCTATGCCTTCCGCACCGACGATTTCGGCAAATCCTGGACCTCGATCACCGACGGGTTGCCGGCGGACGCCTATGTCCATGTCGTCCGCGCCGATCCGGAGCGCGAGGGGCTGCTTTACGCCGGCACCGAGAACGGGATTTTCTTCTCGTTCGACGACGGCGCGCATTGGAAGCCGCTCCAGCTTAACCTGCCGCGGGTGCCGATCCACGATCTCGTCGTCCACGCCGGCGACATTGCGGTGGCGACGCACGGCCGCGCCTTCTGGGTGCTCGATGACGTGAGCCCGCTACGGCAATGGTCGGCGGCAGTCGAGCAGGCGCCGGTGCATCTGTTCAAGCCGCGCCAGACGATCCGCATGGTCTTCACCGGGCGCGGGGATTCGAACACCAAATTCACCGGCGCCAATCCGCCGCAGGGGACGATCCTCTATTACAACCTCAAGCAGGATGTTTCGCCCGAGGCGATCAAGCTCGAGATCCTCGACGCCTCGGACAAGGTGATCCGCACCTTCAAGCCGACCAGCAAGCCGGCGCATAAGGACAAGGATGAGGACGACGACGAGGAAGGCTGGGGCCCGCCGCCGCCGATCCCGCTCAGCACCACGGCGGGGCTGCATCGCTTCGCCTGGGATATGCGCGTCCAGGGGCCGGTGCATGTGCCCAAACTGGCGATGTGGCACGCCTCGACGCTCGGGCCGGTCGCCATTCCGGGGCAGTATAAGGCGCGGCTCACCGTCAACGGCAAGGCGCAGACCCAGCCGATCGAGATCGTCGCCAATCCCAACGTCAAGCTGACCCAGGCCCAGCTCAAGGAGCAGTTCGACCTCGCGATGGCGGTCAACCGCGAATTGAGCGAGGTGCAGAATGCGGTGCTGGAAATCCGCCAGCTCCACGAGAAGCTCGCCGAAGTCCGCAAGGAAGCGGGCGGCAAGGCCGAACTCGTCGCTGCGGCCGACGCGCTCGACGGCAAGGTCAATGCGATCGAAGATAAATTGACGCAGAAATTGTCGGTCGCGAATGAGGATCCGCTCAACTTCCCGATCCGGCTCAACAACCAGCTCGCCTCGCTCGCGCTGACCGTCGGCACCGGGGACAATCCGCCGACCCAGCAGGCGCGGCAGGAGTTCGACGATCTCAAGCAGCAGGCGACCGCCTATCTCGCCGAATGGAACCAGCTGAAGTCGGGCGACCTCGCCAGCTTCAACACCCAGATCGGGCAGGCCAGGCTCAAGCCGATCACGATCACGCCGCACGTTTCGACGGGGATTTGATCGTTATGGGGAGGGGCGTCGCTTGCACCGGCGGCGCCTTTCCTCAATCATTCAGAAGTCGGTTCTCGACGTCCTATCCCCGTTCGGGCTGAGCCTGTCGAAGCCCTGCACTTTCTTCCGATGAAGAAGGACAGCCCTTCGACAGGCTCAGGGCGAACGGGGGATGGGTTCGAACGATCCGGGGAGGATCCAGTAACATGTCCGCAAACCACCCCTCGCTTTCCCGCCGAGACGCCGGCCGGCTCCTGCTCGCCGCCGGCGCCGCGGCGGCGCTGCCAGCGCGCGGCCTTGCCGCCGGGCCAGGAAATCGGGTGGTGTGCGTTTCCAAGCAGATCAACGAGTTCATCTTCGATATCGGCGCGCAATCGCATCTCGTCGCGCGCGATCTCACCTCGATCTATCCGCCGCAGATCACCAGATTGACCTCGGTCGGCTATCATCGCGCGCTGAGCGCGGAGGGCATCATCTCGATGCGCCCGAGCGTATTGCTCACTGACGGCAATGTCGGCCCCGACCCGGTGCTCGCGCAGGTCCGCTCGGTCGGCATTCCGATCGAGACGATGGCGCCGGGCGAGACCTTGCAGACCGCGCAGCAGCTGATGCTCAGGCTCGGCCGCTATTTCGGGCGCGAGGCGGCGGCGAAGGCGATCGTCGCGCGCTGGCAGGCGGAAATGAAGACCGCGCTCGCCGCCGTGGCGCCCTATGCCAAGGCCCCCAAGCCGCGCGTGCTGATGATCCATTTCGGCCAGATCGGGAACACCTATCTCGGCCTCACGCGCGGCAGCGCCGCCGATCAGATCATCAATTGGGCGGGCGGGGTCAACGCGCTCGACCAGATGGGCGGGATGGCGCGGCTGACCCCGGAGATCATCGCGCGCGCCGCGCCCGACATCATCATCGCCACCGATGTCGGCTTCGATCGCTATGGCTCTCCGGCGAAATTTCGTGACCTGCCCGGCGTCGGGCTGACCCCGGCGGCGAAGGCGCTGCGTATCCACCGCATCTTCGAAACCGAAATCATGTATTTCGGCCCGCGCACCCCGGCGGCGCTGCGCAAGATCGCCGGCTGGCTGCATCCCGGGCGCTGACATGGCGGCACGCCACCGATCCTGGGGACAGATCCATCTGCTGCTGGCCTGCGCGCTCGTTGCGGCGGTGCTGCTGTCGCTGTCGATCGGGTCCTTCTATTTCTCGCCGGCGCAGATCTTCCGCTTCGTCGGGCATTGGCTCGGCCTCGCGCCGATCGCGCCGGAAGAAGCGCTCGATCTCAACGTCTTCGCGACGCTGCGCGTGCCGCGCGTACTGCTGTGCGGGGTGACCGGCGCGACGCTCGGCGTTTCGGGGGCGCTGATGCAGGGATTGTTCCGCAACCCGATCGTCGAGCCCGGCCTTGCCGGCACCTCTTCGGGCGCGGCGCTCGGCGCGTCGACGGTGTTCGTGCTCGGCAACACCGCGCTCGCCTTCACTTCGCCGCTCGGGACCGCCGCGGTGCCGGTGATGGCCTTTGTCGGCGGGTTCCTCGCGACGTTGCTCGTCTATCGCATCGCGACGCTGTTCGGGCATACCGACGTGCTCGCGCTGCTGCTCGCCGGGATCGCGGTCAATGCGATGTGCAATGCCGGAACGGGTTTCCTGTCGTACATCGCGCGCGACCCGCAGGCGCGCAACATCACCTTCTGGAACCTCGGCACCTTCACCACCGCCGACTGGCGCGGCACCTTGCTCGTCACCGCGATTTTCCTGCCCTGCCTGTGGTTCATCCTGAGGCGCGGCAAGGATCTCAACGCATTGATGCTCGGCGAGGACGATGCCGCGTTCATCGGCTTCGATCCCGACAAGCTCGTCTTCCGCCTGCTGATCCTCAACACGTTGATCGTCTCGGTGGCGACCGCGATGGTCGGGGTGATCGCCTTCGTCGGGCTGATCGTGCCGCATATGATGCGGCTGCTGCGCTCCTCCGACTATCGCTTCCTCCTCCCCGCCTCGGCCTTGTTCGGCGCATTGCTGATGGAGGCGATCGACGTCGTCGCGCGCATCGTCATCCGCCCCGCCGAATTGCCCGTCGGCATCATCACCGCGCTGATCGGCGCGCCGATCTTCCTGTGGATATTGCTCGCCTATCGGCGGCGGATCGCGACGTGATGACGGGGATCGTCCTCGATCAGGCGAGCTGGTCGGCCGGCGGCACCTCGATCGTCGCGCCGACCAGCCTCGCTTTCGCCCCCGACAAGGTGAACGTGATCCTCGGCCCCAATGGCGCGGGCAAATCGACGCTGATGAAGATCGCGGCGGGCCGGCTCAGGCCGACCGACGGCCGCGTGCTGCTCGACGACCGGGACATCTTCGCGATCGGCGCGAAGGAACTGGCGCTCCGGCGCGCCTTTCTGTCGCAGCATGTCGAGATCGATTTCGCGATCACCGTCGAGGAAGTCGTGCTGATGGGCCGCTATCCGCATTTCGCGCGCGCGCCCGGCCACGAAGACCGCCGCATCGTCGACGCCGCACTCGAACTGGTCGGGATGAGCGCCCGCCGCCGCCAGATCTATCCCACGCTCTCCGGCGGCGAGCAGCAGCGCGTCCAGCTCGCCCGCGTGCTCGCGCAGGTGTGGGACGATACGGCGACCCCCGCCCCGCGCACGATCTTCCTCGACGAGCCGGTCGCCAGCCTCGACATCCACCACCAATTGCAGATCCTCGATCTTATCCGCACGCTGCCCGCGCGGCGCTGCACGATCGTCGTCACCCTGCACGATCTCAACCTCGCATTCGATTATGGCGACAGGTTCGTCTTCCTGCGCGACGGCCAGGTGCAGGCGATCGCCGACGATTCGGTCGACATATCCCCCAATCTCATCCGGCAGGTGTTCGACGTGTCAGCCACCGGTCATAACGACCACGCCGGTAAGCGCGTCCTGCGTTTCCACTTATAGATAAAAGAAACAATAGGTTGCGGCGGCGCGCAGGCCGCCAACAGGTTCATCGGGAGTATCGAATGAAAATGCCCCTTATCCGTAGCGCCTCGCTGCTGGTACTCGCGGCCACGATCGGCAGCACGCCGGCGCTCGCTGCGGACGAGCCCGCCGATCAGACCGTCGTCGTCACCGCGCAGTCGACCACCCCGTTCGACGAGGCCGCAGCGCTTGGCAAGACCGGCATTGCATTGTTCGATCTTCCGCGCAGCATCCAGATCGTCCCGCGCGAATTGATCGACGAGCAAGGCGGCACCCAGCTCAAGGATACGCTGCGCAACGTCAGCGGGCTCGTCCAGGGCGGGCAATATTCGTTCGGTTTCTACGACCGTTTCGTCTCGCGCGGGCTCAACGTCACCTTCCTCAACGACGGCCTGCCCGACACGACCTCCGATCTTGGCGGCTATGTCCATTCGCTGACCGGCGTCGAGCGGGTCGAGGTGCTCAAGGGGCCGGGATCGGCGCTGTTCGGCACCAGCGCGCCCGGCGGCACGATCAATCTCGTCCATTACCGCCCGACCGACCGCGCCGCGGCGAGCGCCAGCCTGCAATATGGCTCGTTCGACACGGTCACCGCCAACGGATCACTGGACGGCGCGATCGGCGGCGGGATCAATGCGCGCATCGACGGCCAGTTCCAGCGCTCGGACGGCTATCGCGGCACGCGCAACCGCAGCGGCGAGGTCTCTGGCGCGCTCGCCTTCCACCCCGCCGACCACGATATCCTCGCGCGGTTCGAATATCGCCGGATCGAAATGCGCCCCGATGCGATCGGCATCCCGTTCGCCCTGCCGGCCGCGGGGAGCACGCGAGTCGACCCGATCAAGGTCGATCTCGACAGCCGTTATTACACGCCGTTCGCCTTCGCCGATCAGTCGATCAAGCGCGCGTTCCTCAGCGATGCGTGGACGGTGAGCGACAGCCTCGTCGTCAATCTGCGCGCCGCTTACACCGATCGCAACATCGGTCTCGCCCGCAACGCAGGCGGCCGCATCGCCGGCATCGCGCTCACCGGCCGGCAGCTTCGCCAGCAGCAGGACAATATCCACGATTTCGTCGTTCAGGCCGAGCCAACGTGGAAGTTCACCGCCGGCGCGATGCCGATCACCCTGCTCACCGGGTTCGAATATCGCAACGTCAGCGCGACCACGCGGCGCAGCACCGCCGATCTGCCCAATATCCCCGACATCTATCATCCGGTGACACCGGAAACGAACCTCGCCGCGCTCAACTTCCAGTGCGACCGGGCGCATAGCTGCAACGACGCCAAGGTCGACGGACGGTTCTACGGCCTCTATGCGACCGCGCAGATCGATATCACCCCGCGGCTGAAACTACGTCTCGCGGGGCGCGAGGACTGGTTCGGGACCGCGGCCGAGGGCCGCTCGGTCATTCCGGCCAATCCCGGATCGGAGCATCCGTGCAATGCGCCGCAGCCGACGACGACCTGCGCGTTCATCCCCGGCCAGCCGGTGGTGCGCAACGACGAACGCTTCGAATGGGATGTCGGCGCGGTCTATCAGATCGCCGATTCCTTCGCTCTGTTCAGCGGCTATGCGAGCAACAGCTATCCGATCTTCAATACCGAGGAGCCGCAAAGCATCGGCCAGGTGCCCGAAACGGGGACGCAGGTCGAGGCGGGGCTGCGTTTCCGCCAGGGGAACTGGCTCTCGCTTTCCTCCTCGCTGTTCCACACGACGCGCAAGAACGTCTATGTCATCGTGCTCAACGAGTCCGAGGTCTATTCCTATCGCGTGAAGGGCTGGGAGACCGATCTCAGCCTGCGCCCGGTGCCGGCGTGGAACATCAACGCCAATTTCACGCTGCAGGATGCGGTGCTGACCGATTATCCGCAGAACCCGAGCCAGATCGGCAAGCGCGTGCCGAGCGTGCCGAAGCGGATCGGCAATGTCTGGACCAGCTACGACATCGCGCTGCCCGAGAAGATCGGCACGCTCCAGCTCGCCGCGGGCCTGCGCTATCGCAGCGACTATTTCGGCGACACCGCGCAGACGCGGCTTCTGCCCGGCGCGACGATGGTCGACGTGACCGCCGCTTTGCTCAACGGCCCGTGGACGATCCGCGGCGGGGTGCGCAACATCGGCGACGCGCGCAACTATGATTATGCCGCCGGCGTCGGCAGCGGCGCGATCCCGGGGCCGGGGCGAACCTTCTTCGTCAGCCTGGGCGTGAAGACGCTGTAAGCCTGCGCTTTCTCCCCTCTCTTGGGCAAGGGAGGGAAGGTGCTCGGAACAACATGGCCCTTCCCGCGCCGAAGCGCTAAGAGGCGGCATGGCCGAACGCTTTGAACGACATCGCCAGCCGTGGCGCCCCGACGAGATCCAGAAGCTCCATACCCTCGCCAAGAAGGGAATGGCGCTGAAAGCGATCGCCAAGGCGCTGACGCGCAGCGAGGAATCGGTCAAGGAACGCGCCAAGCTCGACGGCCTGTCGATCGCCAAATTGCACTGAGCCGTGTCGGCCAAGGATTATGACGCGATCGTGCTCGGCGCCGGCGCGGCCGGGCTGATGTACGCCGCGGTCGCGGGGCAACGCGGCAAGCGCGTCCTGCTGATCGACCACGCGGACCGGCCGGGCAAGAAGATCCTCATCTCGGGTGGCGGCCGGTGCAATTTCACCAATATCGGCACCGCGCCCGATCGCTTCCTTTCCGCCAACCCGCATTTCGCGCGATCGGCGCTGGCGCGCTATACGCCGGCCGATTTTCTCGATCTGGTCGCGCACCATCGCATCGCCTGGCATGAGAAGACGCTCGGCCAATTGTTCTGCGACGGCTCGGCGCGGCAGATCGTCGACATGCTGCTCGACGAGGGCGCGCGCGGCGGGGTCGAACTGGCGCTTGGTCACCCGATCGCGGCCATCGATCATGCCGATGCGCGGTTCCGGGTGCGCTGGGGCAACCGCTCGGCCGAGGCGCCCGCGCTGGTCGTCGCGACCGGCGGTCCGTCGATCCCCAAGATGGGGGCGACGGGCTTCGCTTATGACCTCGCCCGACAATTCCGGCTCAAGGTGGTCGAGCCGCGTCCCGCGCTGGTGCCGCTGACGCTCGGCAACGACGAGCAATTGTTCCGCACCCTCTCGGGCGTCTCGGCCAATGTCGCCGCGACCGCGGGCAAGGCTGCGTTCCGCGAGGCGGCTCTGTTCACGCACCGCGGGCTTTCCGGGCCGGCGATCCTGCAAATCTCATCCTACTGGCGCCACGGCGAGGCGGTGACGATCGACTTCCTGCCCGATCGCGCGCCGGGGTGGCTCAAACAGGCCAAACGCACGACGCCGCGCGCGACGATGGCGCGCGCGCTCGCCGGTACGCTGCCCGAGCGGCTGGTTACCGCGCTGGTCGAGCGCATCGGGCTGAGCGGCGAACTCGCCAACATTCCCGACGCGAAGCTCGCCGCCGCCGAACAGACGCTCGCCGCGTGGCATTTCACCCCCAATGGCACCGAGGGCTTCGCCAAGGCCGAAGTCACCGCCGGCGGGGTGAGCACCGCCGGCCTCTCGTCGCAGACGCTGGAGGCGCGCGAAGTGCCCGGCCTGTATTTCATCGGCGAGGCGGTCGACGTCACCGGCTGGCTCGGCGGCTATAATTTCCAATGGGCCTGGGCGAGCGCACAAGCGGCAGGCCAGGCGCTGGCGGGTTGATTACGGAACAATAACAACGCTCGATCGATTGGACCTGCGCCTGCCCTGCGGCCGCCGACTGCGCGCGAAGCAGGCAAGGAGGGTCTGCCGATGAGCGAGGAAACGCGGGTTCCCGATCTTGCCGGGGGCATCCCCTCGACCGATCTTCCCGAGGGCACGATGATCGCCGGCACCGTCGGTGACGAGGAGGTGCTGATCGCTCGGGTAGGCGGCAGGTTGTTCGCCGTCGCCGCGCTCTGCACGCATTATCACGGCCCGCTCGTCGACGGGCTGCTGGTCGGCGAAACGGTGCGGTGCCCGTGGCATCATGCGCATTTCTGCCTGCGCACCGGCGAGGCGCTCGCCGCGCCGGCGACCGATCCGCTCAAGCGCTGGGCGATCTCCGAAGCCGGTGGCGTGATCGCGTCGGCAAAGCGCTCGACGAGACGCCTACCCCGCCGCGCCGCGCGTCGGCAGGCGAGCCGCGCCGGGTGGTGGTGATCGGCGGCGGCGCGGCCGGGTTCGCCGCGGTCGAGATGCTCCGCCGCAAGGGGTTCGACGGATCGGTGACGATGCTCAGCGCCGATGCCGATGCGCCTTATGACCGGCCGAATTGCTCGAAGGACTATCTCGCCGGCGACGCGCAACCCGAATGGATGCCGATGCGCGACGCGAGCTGGTACGCCGATCATGACATCGACCTGCGGCTCGGCACCGACGCGGCGGCGCTCGATCCCGTTGCAAAGAGCGTCACGCTTGGGAACGGGGAGAGCCTCGACTACGACGCACTGCTGATCGCAACCGGCGCGGAGCCGATCCGTCCCCCGATCGCGGGGTTCGACCGGCCGGACGCCTACGTCCTGCGCAGCCTGCGCGACGCCGATGCGATCATCGCCGCCGCCGGGCAGGCCAAATGCGTCGCGGTGGTCGGCGCGAGCTTCATCGGGCTCGAAACCGCCGCGGCGCTCCGTACGCGGGGCCTTGAGGTGCATGTCGCCGCGCCCGAGGCGATCCCGCTGGCGCGGGTGATGGGCGACGACATCGGCCGTTGGGTGCGTGGACTACATGGGCAGGCGGGCGTCGTCTTCCATCTCGGGCACGGCGTCACCGGGTGGAGCGACGGGCGGCTGGCGCTGGACGACGGGACGGCGATCGACGCTGATTTCCTGGTGCTCGGCATGGGGGTGCGCCCGCGCGTCGCGCTGGCCGAGGCGGCCGGGCTGGCGGTCGATCGCGGCATCATGGTCGACGCGCAGCTACGCGCCAGCGCGCCGGGCATCTATGCCGCCGGCGATGTCGCGCGCTTTCCCGATCCGCATAACGGCCAGCCGATCCGCATCGAACATTGGGTCCACGCCGGGCGCCAGGGGCAGCATGTCGCGCGGGCGATCCTTGGCGACGCGGCGCCGTTCACCGATCCGCCCTATTTCTGGAGCGTCCATCCCGGTGCGGAGATCCGCTATATCGGGCACGCCGAGGCGTTCGATCCGCCGCATGTCGGCGGGTCGCTCGCGCATCACGACGCCGAGGTCGCGTTCGCCAGCGGCGGCCGGCTGCTCGCGCTCGCCACGGTGGGGCGCGATCGGCGCTCGCTGAAGATCGGTGTCGAGTTGACCGTCTAGGACGGGACCCGCGCAAAGTTCACGAAGTTCACACGAGTAGCGCGTGCCGCGAGGGTGGCCGATTTTTAGATAAATATATGCAAAATAATAGCTTATGCCGTATTTTGCAGACGAGCCGTTCGCCCCGGACGCCCTTCGACAAGCTCAGGGCAAATGGCGGAGAGATGAGTCGGACTTTATCTGCGCCATAGCCCCAACCGTCGCGCGGATCGCCGGGATCAGTTCCGCCTCGAACCACGGATTCTTGACCAGCCACGGCTGGTTGCGCGGCGACGGATGCGGCAAGGGCAGCCAGCCCGACGCCAGATAATCGCGCCAGCTGCGCACCGTCTCGCCGAGCGTCGCCTTGCGCATACCGCCCAGATAATGCGCCTGCGCATAATGCCCGACCAATATCGTGAGGCCGATATGCGGCAGCGCGGCATTGAGCCGATCATGCCAGCGCGGCGCGCATTCGCGACGCGGCGGCATATCGCCCGACGCCGCCTTGCCGGGATAGCAGAAGCCCATCGGGATGATCGCGACCTTCGCGGGATCGTAGAATTGCGCCGGCGTCAGCCCCAGCCAGTCGCGCAGACGGACCCCGGAGGCATCGTCCCACGGCACCCCGCTTTGATGCACCTTGCGCCCCGGCGCCTGCCCGACGATCCTGAGCCGCGCGGCAGGATCGGCCTGCACCACCGGACGCGGACCGAGCGGGAGATTGTCCGCGCACCGCCGGCACGCGCGGATATCCGCCAGAAGCTGGACGAAGGGATCGGACATGCCGGGCAATGTCGGTGTCGCCGCGCGCGACGACAAGCTCAGCTGACCGGTTGTGCCGCCTGCCGCTCGGCGATCGCGGCGAGCGCCTGCCGCTCGATCGCCTCGAGCTCGACCAATGTCATCGTCAGCGCCTCGCGCTGTGCGACCAGCTCGTCGATCCGCCCGCGGCACCGTTCGGCAAGCGTCGCCAATTGCTCGATATGCTGCGGATCGGCGTCGTATAGATCGAGGAATTCCTTGATGTCGCGCAACGTGAAGCCGAGCCTTTTGCCGCGCAGGATCAGCTTCATCCGCGCGGTCTCGCGCCGGGTATAGATACGCGCATTGCCGACGCGGCACGGCGCGATCAGCCCGCGATCCTCGTACAGCCTCAGCGCGCGCGGCGTGATGCCGAGGCTGGTCGCGACATCCTGTATCCCGCGCAGATCGTCTTGCTGTTCCACTATTGTCCGCCCCCTCCCCCGAGCGCCGCCCCGCGGCCTTTGCTTTCTTCGACCAGCTCCTTCTTCGAAAGCTTGCCGATCAGTGTCTTGGGCAGAGCATCGCGAATTTCGATGTCATGGGGAAGCTCGATCTTGCTCACCTTGTCGGCAAGGAAGGCACGCAATTCCTCCGGCGTCGCGCTCGCCCCGGGCTTGAGCGTGACGAAGCCCTTGGGCGATTGGCCGCGATATTGATCGTCGACCCCGATCACCACCGCCTCGGCCACCGCGGGATGCTCGTACAGCGCATCCTCGATCACCCGCGGATAGACGTTATAGCCGCTGCTGATGATCACATCCTTGATGCGATCGACGATGAACAGATAGCCGTCGGGATCGAGATAGCCCACGTCCCCGGTGCGCAGCGCGCCGTCGACGAACACCTTGCGGGTTTCGTCGTCGCGCCCCCAATAGCCCTTCATCACCTGCGGCCCGCGCGCGCAGATCTCGCCGCGCTCGCCCTCGGGGCAGAGCCGGGCGGGATCGGCAAGATCGCGGATTTCGATCGTCGTGCCGGGAAACGGCACCCCGGCCGATCCCGCGCGCGCCGGGCCGTCGATCGGGTTGCAGGTGATGATCGGCGAGGCTTCGGACAAGCCGTAGCCCTCGACCAGCCGCGCGCCGGTGGTGCGGGTGAAGGCGTCATGCACCTCGGCCGGCAGCGGCGCGCCACCCGAAATACACGCGCGGATATTTGAGAGGTCGATCGACCGCGTCGCCGCGACGCCGGCGATCGCGCCAAAGATCGTCGGCACCGCGGGGAAGAAGGTGGGGCGCGTCCGCGCGATCGTCTTGAGCGCATCCTCCAGCCGGAACCGCGGCATCAGGATCATCTGCGCGCCGACCCGGATCGAGAAGCTGAGCACCGTTGTCAGCGCAAAGACGTGGAACAGCGGCAGCACGCCGAGCACGCGATCCTGCGTCGCGCTTTCGCCGCCGACATGGACGACCATCGCATCGGCATTGGCGACGAGATTGGCGTGGGTCAGCATCGCCGCCTTGGGCAGCCCGGTGGTCCCGCCGGTATATTGCAGCACCGCCACCCCATCGGGCGACACCGCCACGGGCGTCGGCTCCCCGCGCCTCGCCACCATATCGTGATAGGTGATATGCTGCGGCCCGTGCCGGGCGGGGGCGATGTCCTTCCGCCGGAACAGGCGATAGGCGATGCGCTGGAGCGTCGGCAGCCCCTCCGCGATCGGGCAGGTAATGACGTGCTGGACGCCGAGCTCGGCCGCGACCGCCGAGACGCGCGCGTGGACATCGGTAAGATCGCAGGTCGCGATCACCTGCGCCCCCGAATCCTCGAGCAGATGGTGAAGCTCACGCTCGACATAGAGCGGGTTCACATTGACGACGACCCCGCCGAGCCGCAGCGTCGCGAGGAACAGGATCGGATAATGCGGCATGTTGGGCATGCACAGCGCGACCCGCGTGCCCGCTCCGACGCCGAGGTCCTGCAATCCCGCCGCCGCGTGCCGGACGGCTTCGGCAAGCTCGGCATAGCTCGTCACCCGCCCCATGAAGTCGATCGCGGCCCATTCAGGGTGTTTCAGCACGGTGGCGTCGAACAGGTCGGTAAGCGGGCGCGGCGTCGAATCGAGTCGGGCACCTGTCGCAATTGCCTGTTTCGTCACCATTTTCTCTCCCGTGCTCGACGCAATTCGCCACCGTTTGCCGCAGCTCGTCACAAATCGGTTGTCGACCGATCGGCTCTTGCCTATGCGACCTGACCTATAGGGAAGATAGAATACCAATAGGTCACCCGCAATCACGTCGTTCGAGGAAGGGAGAGGAAAATGATCGCGACGACTCTGCTGGCACTCGCGGCGGCGGGCAGCGCCACCCCCGATGCGGTGATCGGCCGCTGGCGCACCGAAACCAAGAACGGCATCGTCGAGATCCAGCGCTGCGGCGCATCGATTTGCGGCCGGCTGGTCACCTCGGACAAATTGCGCACCGATCCCGCGCTCAAGGATCTCAACAACCGCGACGAAAGCCTGCGCAACCGGCCGCTCAAGGGGCTGATGATCCTCAGCGGCTTTACCCAATCCGCCGACGGCTGGAGCGGCGGCAAGATCTACAACGCCGACGACGGGCGCACCTATAGCGCCAAGGTCACGCCGCTCGGCGCCGACAGGCTCAGCGTGCGCGGCTGCGTCTTCGTGCCCCTGTGCAAGACGCAGACCTGGGTCCGCGTCAATTGAGTCAATCTCTCCCAAAAGTTCGAGTGAAGCGTAAGCGTAAAGGAGTAAGCATGTCCCCCTCCCTCAAAGTTTCCATTGCCGCCGGCGCGTTCGCCTCAATGTTCGCCTTGGTCGGGCAGGCCAATGCCCAGGCCTTCTATCTGCAGGAGCAATCCGCGCGCGGCGCCGGCCGCGCCTTTTCGGGCGAGGTCGCCGATACCGGCGCGGCGTCCTTGTGGTGGAACCCGGCGGCGATCGCCGACGCCGAGGGGATCGAGGGGACGTTGAGCGCCTCCGCGATCCTGCCGCGCGGCCAGGTGGTCGATCGCGGAACGGTGATCGTGCGCCCCGCGCAAGGCCCAGCGCCAGTCGGCGGCGACGCGGTGTCGCGCAACCCGATCAACAACGGGGTGCTGCCGTCGGGCGCGTTCGTCGCGCCACTCGCCCGCGGCGTGGTCTTCGGCCTCGCGGTGACCTCGCCGTACAGCTTCACCACCGATTACAGCAGCTCGAGTTGGGCGCGCTATTCGGCCGATCGCACCCGGCTGCGCACGGTCGATATCCAGCCGTCGCTGGCGGTGGCGCTGACCGACTGGCTGCGCGTCGGCGGCGCGGTCAACGTCGAATATACCGATGCCTCGCTCAGCAATAAGTTGCCCAACCTGTCCGCCGCGCTGCCCGACGGCGAGCAGAAGCTGTCGGGCGACGGCTGGGATGTCGGCTGGACCGCCGGGCTGCAGATGCACAATGATTTCGCGACCGTCGGCATCGCCTATAAGTCAGCGATCAAGCACAATCTTAAGGGCGATCTCACGGTCTCGGGGCTGCTCGGGCCGCTGGCGGGATCGAACATGTCGCTCTCGGGCGTCCGCGCGAGCTTCTACACTCCGGCGCAGATCATCGTCGGCGGGCGTTTCCGCGCGACCAAGGCGCTCACGCTCAACGCGCAGGCGGTGCGCTATACCTGGAGCAAGTTCGACGCGATCGGGCTCGGCGCGCCGCTCAACACCGCGATCCCGGAAAACTACCGCGATAGCTGGAGCCTCGCCGGTGGCATCGATTATGCGGTCTCCCCCGCGCTCACGCTGCGCGCCGGCGTCCAGCGCGCGCTCACCCCGACGCAGGACGGCGAACGCGACGCGCGCGTCCCCGATGCCAATCGCTGGAATTACGGCGTCGGCGCGAGCTATGCGGTCAACCGTCATTTCACCGTCGATGCGGCGGCGAATTACGTCGATTTCGCCGATTCCTCGATCGACCGCATCACCGCGGCCTATGTCGGGACCCCGGCGCAGACCCCGATCCTGACCAACGGCGAGCTGCAGAAGGCCCACGCCTTCGTCTTGTCGCTCGGCGCGCGGATGGCACTCTGACGGCACGGCCGCGCGGCGTGGGCTGACCGTCAGTCCGCGCCGCGCGGCCGCGTCTCGGGAAGCGCAAGCAACACCGGGAGCACCCCCAGCGCGACCAGCGCGATCATCATCCCCGGTGCAGCGGGCGCGCCGCTTCGCTGGGTGAGAATCTGCGCCAACCACGGGGTCAATCCGCCGAACAGCGCGGTCGCACTGGTCGCGCCGAGCGCAAGCCCGCTCAGCCGGCCCTCGACCGGCACCTGCTCGGCGGTCGCCACCGCGCCGACAGCACTGACTCCGCCTGCCAGGATCGCGAGCAGCACCGCCCCCGCGATCGCCGGCCCGGTCTCGGCGCCGGCAAGCAACCGGAACAGCGGGTAAGGCAGCAAAGCCGACAGCAAGGCGAGCCCGACCAGGACGGGCCGCCGCCCGAACCGATCGGCCAGCACGCCGGCCAGCGGGGTCACCACGATCACCGCAACCCCGGCGATCGTCGCAAGCTGCAACGCCTTGGCCTCGGTCAACCCACCGGTCGACACCAGATAGATCGGCACATAGGTGATGCCGACATAATAAGTGATCGATCCCAACGCGGAGATCGCAAAACCGCGCAGCACGCCGGGGCGGTGTCGGGCGAGCGCATGGCCGAGCGGGTGGCGCACCAGCGTCCCGGCGGCGCGCTGGATTTCGAACTCGGGGGATTCGCGCATCGCCGCCCGCGCGACAAGGATCGCGCCGGCGAGGGCTGCGCCGATCAGGAACGGCACGCGCCATCCCCAGGCGTCGAGCGCCGGGGTCGGCAGCAAATTCACCGTCAGCGCCGCCACCCCCGCCGCGAGCAATCCGCCGATCTCGCTCGTCGCTGCCGCAAGCGAGGTGACGAGCCCGCGCCGGTGCGGCAGCGCTCCCTCGAGCAGATAGGCGACCACCCCGGTATATTCGCCGCCGACCGCGAACCCCATTACGCAACGCAGCAGCAGCAACAACATCCCCGCGGCAGGGCCGATCTGCGCCACCGTCGGCAAGAGCGCGGTGAGTCCCATCGCCACGGTCATCAGCGTCATCGAGGCGAGCAGCGTCGCGCGGCGGCCGTGACGGTCGCCGAAATGCCCGAAGACGATCGCGCCGATCGGGCGCAACAGATAAGCGACCGCAAACCCCGCCAATGTCGTCAGCACCGCATTCTCGCCGACGAAGAACAACCGTGAGAGGACGGTCGTGAGATAGAGGAAGAGCGTGAAGTCGTACCATTCGACGACGGTCGAAATGGTCGCCAGGGCGAGGGATCGGCGGTCGAGCGGCTGCAAGATCAATAGCCTAGCGGCCATCTATGGCATCGGCAACCCGTCTTTCATCGCTTTGAAAAACAGCGATATTCTGCTAAATTTGCGGCAGAGCTCCTTAGCCCGTGACGCATTTTCGTCAATTAGCTGGTTCGGACCGGTTCGGAACAATCCGATCCAATCCGACGCCAAAACACGGACAGAAACACGGACACAGATCAGGCGATTCGGAACTCGCAGCCACGGAGGCGGAGTATGACAAACCGAAGGCAATTCTTATGGGACGAGGTATCAATAAGCTGAGCGTGCGAGGCATCGAGGCACTCAATACCCCCGGTTGGCATGGCGATGGCGGCGGCTTATGGCTGCGCATCACCGAAAAGGGCTCGAAGAGGTGGATCTTCAAATGGGCGCTCGACGGGCGTCGTCGGGAGATGGGGCTTGGCTCAGTTGCTTGCATCTCGCTCGCAACCGCACGCAGAAAGGCCGAGGAAGCACGCGAGTTGCTCGCCGCCGGCCATGACCCTCTCGAAGCCAAGCGCGACCAGGAGGAAGCTGCCGCGGCAGTTGCTGATGAAACCTGTGCCAGAAGCGCCACACCAACCTTCAGAGAATATGCGAACGCCTATATCGATAGCCAGATGGGCGGTTGGCGATGTGTCAAACTCCATAAGCAATGGCGCGCCAGCATTGAAAACCACGCGAAGAACCTGCTGGACCTGCCCGTCGATGCGATCACGACCGATGACGTGCTGGCTGCCTTGCAGCCGATCTGGCTGACTATATCGCCGACCGCAGGGATTTTACGCGGGCGCATTGAAACCATCCTCGATGCGGCCAGGGCAGCGACTTCGTGACGGGCAGGTAAAGGGCGCGGCCGTTCTGGTTCCGCCCGGCGCCGATATCGGCTTCAGATAATCGCCCGAGAAACGAGGGCGACGGTGCCGTCCTTCGCGATTTCGACGAGATAATATTGTTTGTCTTCACAGCGCACCCGCCAGACGGGATTGCCGTGGTTTCTGGCCACCGCGGCTTCCTCGGTGATCTGCTGGCAGGACCAGCCGGCGTCGCGAACCGCGCGAAACAATACGCCCTCCCGATCCCAGGCTTTGAGATGCTCGAACTTGGCAGCGCCCTCGACATTGTCGTGACCCTTTGTCTCCGCGCTCGGCAACGGATGCGAGCAGGCCGCGAGCAGGACGGCGATCAATACGGGCGAAATCCGCGACATCAGCAATCTCCCAAGGGACCAACGGGAGAGTGCGGCAACTCTCGCTGCGGCATCATTGGGAATGATACGGATTCTCGTTTCGAGGGGATTCGGCTCCAACTGCATCCTCATTCATGGAGTCGAAAAGATGATCGACTGGTATCGCGAACGCGCCGAGCAGGAACGCAGCATGGTGCGGCTTGCACAGGGACGCAACGCCCAATCGTCGCATCAGACGATGCTGCGACTGCTGATCGGGCAATGCGCAGCACAACCCGAGCTCGATCGCACCATTTGCAGCAATTGTGCTCTACGTGGCTTGTGCCGCCGGGTCAGGGCGCAAGCCTTTCTTGGTCGACTCGCCGCCTGAATGACGAACCGGATTGCTCGGAATTCTCATTTCCGCTGCGCGACAACCTCAATCGGCGGCCGTCGCCTGTAGCAGCAGATCGTGCTCGCCAGCTTCGATCAGCGTATCGGCGATGCTGCCGTGCAGCGCCCTGGCGAGACCGCGTAGCGCATGTGTGACAATGACCGTCAGATCGGGCGAGAAATCCTGCTCCGCCTGACGAAGCACGTCGCCAGTGTCTCCGACGACCGCAATGGCATTTGTGGAAAAACGCAGCTGGGGATTTCGCGCGGCGAACCCCTGCAGCGTTGATTCGAGGGCTTCCTGTTGGTCACGCCAGATTCGGCTGACGTCTCCGCCAGCAAGGATCCGATTGCGCAGATCCGGCACGAACGCATGAACCGCGACGATCTCGTCGAGCGAGGTCACCGCCAGCGCCAGGTCGAGCGTCGATTGGGCCAGCACGCCATCGGCAACAGCCACCAGCAGGCGGTGATAGGGTGCGTCGGAAGGGCGGCGGACGACCAGGACGGGCCGGTGCGTCAGGCGCAGCAACTGCTCGGCGACAGTCGGAAGCAGATGTTCCTTCCAGCCTGCCTTGTGATGCGCTCCCAGCAGAATGAGGTCGACATCATGGCGCTCGGCGATCTCGGCGATACACGGCGCGGGGTCGCCCGTCGCCAGATGGGTGCGAACATGCGCGATGCATGGCGAAGTTGATGCCTCCGCATCGGCGATCGCCTTGAGATTTCCGGCCGCGCGCGCCCGGTCGGTTTCATCGTCGCGGCGCGCGTCGACGTGAACCAAGTCAAGCTCGGCACAATTCAGGCTGGCGAGCGACTGCGCCCGCTGCAGCCGAGTTGGAGGAAAAGTCAGTTGCAACAAGAATGCGGTGCATGACTCAGGTTCCTGCCATAGCTGAACATAATCCCCGGCAGCGCTCAGTCGGCGGGCTGCAATAGCCCGTTGAGAATCCACCAGATGTCATCGATCCTGTGCTGCACGGCCAAGACAATGAACGCCAGGGTCGCCGCCGCGACAAAGGCAGCAAACGAAATGCGATGGCCATTCGCCATCGAAGGTCGTTTCGGGTTTTTCGCGAACTTTGACATCTTTGGATCTGCCGGTTTTCGTTTCCGGGCAGAATGATAATCGCCCTCATATCAGGGGAAATACGTGATAGACCGGAGCTATCTCTTTGCTGCGCTCCACGATAGCCAGGCGTGGCAGCCGTTGCGATACGCCCATGGCCAGGCCTCACCGACATCAGACGCCCCCGATGGTTTGTTTTTAGCGCACGCTCGCTGTCTCGCGCTCGAGCGCATCGAGCAATGGGCCCTGGCTTGGCAATATCATCAGGCGCGCCTCGGCAAGGTCAAACCACCGCGCCTCTTCGATCTCGGGAAACGTCCTGATCTTGCCGCTCTTCGGCGGCCACTCGAGCTCGAACTCATTGCTTCTAAAGGTGGCGGGATCCAGCTCCTGCTCGAGTGCCCAGACGGCAACGCGCTTGCCGCCGGCCTGCTTGATAATGCCGAGCGCAACCGCATCTCCGGTAAGCCTGACTCCGAGTTCTTCCTGTGCCTCACGAAAGGCCGCGGCCTCAGGATCCTCACCGGGCTCGATTCTACCCTTGGGAATTTGCCAGGCGCCGGCATCGCGATTGCGCCACCACGGGCCACCAGGGCGGGCCAGCAAGACGTCAAGCCCGCCCGCCCGGCGACGATAGATCAGCAACCCGGCGCTGTGGCTGCGGTGCGCGGCAATAGCCATGATTACTGATGATAGGGAGCAGCCCACGCGAGGAGAATAGGCACTTCGACCGCGACGTCATGAGACCAGTGCACAGCGCAAATGATTGTGACGGCCGAGAGACGCTCGAGCCGACCCTTAAGGGGAATTGCGAATAGAGCCCCTGCCCCCGTCGTTTCAAAAGAACCCGAGACTGACGGGAAGGACTTATTCCAATGCAGGTTCAATCAGGATTTCGGGGACTCGTGCCCCCCTTCCCGCTCGGGGTTTTTGGCGATCTTCCGACGCCACCTCGCGTCGTGCCGAACCCGGGCGATGGCAAGCGCAGGACCACGGGAATCGCTGCGATTGACCCGGGTGCGCGCCTTCTCGAGCTGGCGCCGATCCTGCGCGCTCTTGCCGGTCCTGCAATCGAGTTCGATCTCGCGCTCGGCTATCCGAACGCCCGCATGCGCGCCGATCCGTTCGCGTTCGACGCCACGATCGTCGAGCTGGTCACCGGTGCCTGCATCGCCGGTGCTCGCCGGATTATCGTGCGCAACCGCAAGATCGGTTCGCGGCTGTGGGTTCTCGTGTGTGACGATGGAGATCATTGTCCATCCGGCGCGGAGGCTCCTCGCATTCACGATTTCAGACTGGGCTCACATGGTCGCGTGCGAGCAAAATACCCCGTCGCGCGGGGCCGCGCGGTGGCGCTCACATTCCCCAATATTCTCGGCCTCGCCGGTGCCCAGCCGATTTCGCGTCCATACCCTTTCGTGCGCAAACCCAAGGAGAAGAGCGATGATCAAGACCGACAACCAGTTGCAGCATGACGTGATGGCGGAGCTCGAATGGGACCCGCGCGTCGATCACGCCGATATCGGCATCGCGGTGAACGACGGCGTGGTGACGCTTTCGGGCTATGTGAAAAGCTATCCTGAAAAAATGGCGGCCGAACGGGCGGCGCGCCGCGTCGCCGGGGTCAAGGCGATCGCCGAGGAGATCAAGGTTCGCTTCGCGTCGGATCCCAAGACCGCCGACCACGAGATCGCCAAGCGCATCCTCGACCTGTTCGCCTGGCACGTCTCGATCCCGAAGGACAGGGTCAAGCTCACGGTCGAGCATGGCTGGGTCACGCTCACCGGCGATGTCGATTGGTTCTACCAGAAGGAAGAGGCCGCCAAATCCGCCGGCCGGATCACCGGGGTCCTCGGCATCAGCAACCTGATCGAGGTCAAGAAGCTGCCGGTGGCTGCGGACGTCAAGGAGCGGATCATGGCGGCGTTTCGCCGGCAGGCCAACCTCGACGCGAGCGGTGTCACCGTCGTGACCGAGGGCAGCACGGTGCGGCTCGGCGGCATAGTGAAGGCGTGGAACGAGCGCGGTGTCGCCGAGCGGGCGGCCTGGGCCGCGCCCGGCGTGAACAAGGTCGAGGACGACATTATCGTCGCATTTTGATCGTCTCTCGCTGAGGAGCAGGACGGCCGCCCGCGCATGCGCGAGCGGCCGTCACTCGCCTCCATTATCTGCCTGACCGCCGGGTTCGTTCGACGGAGAGTGCGGAAAAGCGGGATCCCGCGCCGGATCCGGCATGTTCACCGTTTGGCACCCCAGGCGATGGAGAGGCGATGTCGCAAAGGCCCGTGAAATCGGATCGACGGGAAGACCGGGGTTCCGGTGTCAGCGCCTTTGTCTCAGGCAACTGGCGCGGCTGGCTTTTCGGCCTGGTGGTCATCGCCGCGCTCGTCACCGCGATCGCGCATTGGGGCGAGATCGCGGCGTTTGCGCGCCTGTTGCGCGAGGCCCAACCGATCTGGCTGTGCCTCGCGATCATTCTCCAGCTTTCGACTTACGTCAGCGTGGCGATCTCGTGGCGCGAGATCCTTCGCGAGGCGGGCGCGCCGCGCCGGCTGACGCTTCTCGTCCGGATCGCCATAACCAAGCTCTTCGCGGATCAGGCGCTCCCTGGCGCAGGGCTTGGCGGAAACGTGCTGCTGGTCGCGCAGCTTCGCGCAGCGGGTATCTCGCGCGGGGCCGCCGTTGCGGTTCCGCTCCTTTCGACGATCGGCTTCTATGCAGCTTACGCATTGTTCGCGATCCTGATGCTCATTCTCCTGTGGCTGCATGATCGTGCGACGCCGTTGATGGCCGGCACAGTGACCTTGTTCCTGTGCGTCGCGATTGCCATCCCAGTCCTGGCATTGTGGCTGCGCAAGCGTGGGAGCGCTCCCCTTCCGCGCCGGCTGGAGCAAATCGGACCGGTGCGATCGTTGCTTGAGAGCGTCGGCCAGGCTCCGGCCGGATTGCTGAATGACCGCGGGCTGCTCGTGCGCGTCGCGGCATGCAACGCGTTCGTCTTCTTCGCTGATGCCGCGACCCTGTTCGCATCGCTTCGCGCGCTCGGCGGCGCGGCGGCATTCCCGACCTGCTTCATTGCGCTCATCATGGCGTCGATCGTCGCCACGCTTGGGCCAATCCCGCTTGGGCTCGGCACGTTCGAGGCGACCTCGGTCGCAACGCTGAGGCTGCTCGGCGTCCCGTTTGAAGCAGCATTTGCGAGCACGATGCTCCTGCGCCTCCTGACGCTCTGGATCCCGCTCATTCCGGGAATGGTGCTGATGCGCAGTGCGATGCGCCGCTTGCCCGCATCGAGCTCCGAGAGGCGAGGCGCGCTTCCGCGAGGAGGCAATCGGTAAGATCCCGCATACCCACAAAGCAAACCTCGCTGTAGCTGGTCGTCACCCGGGTCGCGACGGCACGGCGGCGAAGAGGTCGTTTTGTTACCTTTGCGAATCAGTTATAGCGCGACCACGGTCAGGCGCGAAAACAAGGCACCCACGCTTTCCAACCACCTGACCGTGCGCACGGAGGGCGCGGTGGCAATGCCGTTATGGGAGCGTTCGCTACCATCCCGTCTCGGCGTAACGATCGGCGCTGTCCTGGTCGCCGCCGCCGTACGCTGGGCGTTGCAGCCGGCGCTAGGCGAACGGGCGCCCTATCTGCTCTTCGCGCCAGTGATCCTCGGCGCGGTATTGTGGTGCGGATCGCTCCCGGCGATTGTCGCGGCGATCCTGTCGCTGGGTTTCGGGATCTATTTCTCGGGCTATCCGAGCATTCATCCGGCCGATGTGGTCGAGGCCGCGACATTTTCGCTCGTCGCCGCCGGCGTCATCCTGCTGGGCGAAGCGATCAGGCGATCGCGCGACCGCGCCGTGGCCAGTGATCGCAATGCCGCCGCGCATGCGCGGGACGCGGCGAGCGTGGCGGAAGAACTCAATCTGCTGATCGACGGCGCGCAGGGCCATGCGATCTACATGCTCGATGCGGCCGGCTATGTGACGATCTGGAACCAGGGCGCCGAGCGGCTCAAGGGCTGGACCGAGGCTGAGGCGCTGGGACAGCATAGCTCGCTCTTCTATCCCCCGGATAGTCGCGCGTCGGGCAAGCCGGCGGCCGATCTCGCCCGCGCCTGCGCCGAGGGTCGTCTCGAGGAAGAAGACTGGCGCATCCGAAAGGACGGCCAGGAGTTTCTCGCCGCGGTGTCGCTGACGGCACTCTATGACGACAAGGGCGACCTGCGCGGCTTCGCCAAGGTCGTCTCCGATATCACCGAACGGCGCGCCGCCGAGGAGACCGCCAAGGTACGGGAAAGCCATTTGCGCTCGATCCTGTCGACCGTTCCCGACGCGATGGTGGTGATCGACGAAGCCGGGCTGATCATGTCGTTCAGCAACGCCGCGCAGAAACTGTTCGGCTATGACGAGGCCGAGCTGATCGGGCGAAATGTCAAGATTCTGATGCCGTCGCCCGACCGGGAGCGGCATGACGGCTATATCCAGCGCTACCTGGAAACGGGCGAGAAACGCATCATCGGCACCGGCCGCGTGGTGTTTGCGGCGCGCAAGGATGGCTCGACCTTCCCGATGGAGCTTTCGATCGGCGAGGCGAAAGGCGCGGCCCAGCGGATCTTCACGGGCTTCATCCGCGATCTTACCGAACGGCGCCGCACCGAGGAGCGCTTGGAGAGCCTCCAGTCCGAACTCATCCATGTTTCTCGCGTCAGCGCGATGGGAACGATGGCGTCGACGCTGGCCCATGAGCTCAACCAACCGATCGCCGCGATTGCCAATTATGTCGAAGCGGTGCGCGATCAGCTCGCCGATCTTCGGCCTGAAAATGTCGTGCTGATGCGCGAGGCGCTCGATGATGCGGCAAAGGATGCGCTTCGCGCCGGTCATATCGTCCGGCGCCTGCGCGATTTCGTCGCCCGCGGCGAAATCGAGCGGACGATCGAGCCGCTGCCCGCACTCATCAATGAAGCATCGGTCCTTGGCCTGATGGGCGCGCATGAGCGTGGGATCGAGGCAAGTTTCGACCTCGACCCTTATGCCTCGCCGGTATTCGTCGATCGGGTCCAGATCCAGCAGGTGCTGATCAATCTCATCCGCAATGCCTGTCAGGCCATGACCGACAGCCCCGAGCGCAAGCTCACGGTGACCAGCCGGCCCGACGGCGACAATATGATCCGCGTCTCGGTTGCCGATACCGGTCCCGGCATCTCTGCAGAAGTGGCCGATCGGCTGTTTACGGCATTCGTGAGCACCAAGCAGGGCGGCATGGGGCTCGGCCTTTCGATCTGCCGGACGATTGTCGAAGCCAATGACGGGCGCATCTGGGCGGAAGCGCGCGCCGGCGGCGGAACCTGTTTCCATTTCACCCTGCCCCGCGCACGGACGGAGAATTGACATGACGAGCGTACGGCTTGTTCACATCGTCGACGACGAGGAAGCGATGCGCCGGTCGACGAGCTACGCGCTCAAGACCGCGGGTTATGCGGTGACGACCTGGGCTTCGGGCGCGGCCTTTCTCAAGGAGGTCCGGCATGTCGAGCGCGGCTGCATCCTGCTCGACATCCGCATGCCCGAGATCGACGGGCTCGAGGTCCAGCAGATTCTCGCCGAGCGGGGCGTGACCATGCCGGTCGTGGTGATGACCGGGCACGGCGATATCGGGATCGCCGTGCGCGCGATGAAGGGCGGTGCGGCTGATTTCCTTGAAAAACCCTTCGAACGCACCACACTTCTGGGCGCGATTGAGGCCGCTTGCGCGCGCATTGCGCAAGCCGAGACGGTCACCGCGCGCGCTGCCGATGCGGAGGTCGTGCTCGGCGTGCTTACGCCGCGTGAACGCGATGTGCTGGACGGGCTGGCGCATGGGCTTCCCAACAAGACGATCGCTTACGACCTTGGCATATCGCCGCGCACGGTCGAGGTGCATCGCGCCAATCTGATGACGAAGCTCGAGGTTCGCAGCCTGTCCGACGCGCTGCGCATCGCATTCGCGGCCGGCATGGGGATTGATCCTTAGGGCCAATACGTAACGACGTCAGCGCCGCCGGCGGGCATTGATCCGCCGGATGGGAAAGTATGTGATGAGTACACAATCGAGGGCGCAAGCCGGGCGCAAACCCCGCATCCTGGTGGTTGAGGACGATGACAGCATGCGGCGGTCGATGCAGCTTTTCCTGCGTGGACGCGGCTTTGACGTTCTGACTTACGCGTCGGCCGGCCAGCTTCTTCGGGAAGAGAATGTCGAGGCCGCATGCCTGGTGGCCGATTACCGGCTCGGTGTGCAGGACGGCATTTCGCTTCTTGGCGCGCTGCGTGCCCGCGGATGGATGGGGCCGGCGATTCTCACGACCGGCTTTCCCTCGGAGGAACTGAGATCATCGGCGCGAACCGCCGGTTTCGATCTTTTTCTGGAAAAACCGTTCCAGGACCACGCGCTCATCAACGGCATCAACCGGCTGATCAACGCCAGCTATCATGACGTGTTCTGACGCTTGAGAAGGATGCTCGCTTCGTCACCTCCGTGGGTTGCTGGGGGAGTAGCGCGATCAGGATTTCTATCGCCGAGGCAAGCGATCCAATATTGCACGAGCGCGACCGGGACGGTCTATCTCCCTCGATCATTTTGAAACCCGGAGCAAAAGCATGGCCTTTCAACTTCCCCCGCTGCCTTACGCCAAGGATGCTTTTGGCGAGATCATTTCGGCTGAAACATTCGATTATCATCACGGCAAGCATCACAATGCCTATGTCGTGAAGGCGAACGAGCTGGTCGCCGCGAACCCGGAGTTTCAGGGCAAGTCACTCGTCGACCTCATCAAATTGACCGCCAGGTCCGGCCCCAAGGGGCTCTTCAATCAGGTCGGCCAGATCTGGAACCACAGCTTCTATTGGCTGGGGCTGTCGCCGGTGAAGAAGGAGCCAACGGGCGAACTGCTGGCTTTGATCAATGAGGGATTTGGCTCGGTCGATGGGCTCATCGACAAGCTGAAGACCGAGGCCGTGGGCCATTTCGCGAGCGGCTGGGCGGCGCTCAATCTGAAGGACGGAAAGCTCGAGGTCACCTCCTATCACGACGCGGATACACCCGTCGCGCACGGTGCCGCGCCGCTCCTGATCCTGGATGTGTGGGAGCATGCCTATTACATCGACTATAAGAATTTGCGGCCGAGCTACGCGGAGGCGATTCTGCGCAATGCGATCGACTGGGATTTCGTGGCGCAGAACCTCGACGGGAATGGGCTCAGCCGTGCCGATCAGCCAGGCTGAATTCGCTTGGCTTTGCAATTGAGCCGCGCTCGGGGAATTCTCCGGCGCGGTTCGACATTGCTTTGGCGGCTGACCGTGCCGCCGCGTTTCCGAAAGGCAACCGAAACCGCCTCTACCCCGGCCTCGACGTCCAATCGGACAGCCGCGGTGGCCGCGCCTTAGGGTCAATACGTAACGACGTGAGCGCCGCGGGCGGGCATTGATCGGCATCCACAGGATGCGAGAGATGGAAACGAAACCCAATCCGCGGTGCCGTCGCAAGCTCCGGACGCCAGTCGCGACACTCGGCGGTGGCGGACGCGGGTCCCCTCACCTTCTTTGCGAAGGAATCGCCTTCGAGGTACAGACGCGTGCGCCAGCCGATCTGCTGCAGCTCGCGGCGGTTCGAGGACGAGTTTCCGCATCTCACCACGGTGATCGAGGGGGCGAGCCCAATGTCTCACTTGTGGAAGCGCTCCATGCGCGCGGCTGGTCGGCTCAAGTCCCCCTGATTGTGGTGCATCGCCGACGCGCGCTTCAGCCGCTTCGCTCGACACCCGGCTCAGGCGCCCTCATGCCTGAGATCGAGGGCGCGCAGGCGCTCGTAAGCGTGATCGCCGATCTGGTGAAACGCGCGCGGAACACAATGACATGACCGGCCGCCACCTCCGATCGGCGATCAGCGGCGGCCTGGCGCAACTTCCGGCGTTCGACCGGCTTTCTCCGCGCGAGCGCGAGGTGCTCGACAATATCGTCCGGGGTCTCACCAATCGTGCGATCGGACAGGCGCTCGGGATCAGCCACCGAACGGTCGAGATCCATCGCGCGCATATCATGCGAAAACTCAACGCCTCCTCCTTCGCCGGCCTGATCGCGATTGCATTGGGGCAACAGCCCGCGGGCCGCGCGCTTCACCATGGAGAGTCCGATGTCAGACATGACGCCAGCCGATCTGCACCACCTGATCGTGGTGGGGCATCCGGAGCGAAATAGCTTCAACCACGCGGCCGCCGCCGCTTATGCCGATATGGTCCGGCAGTGCGGTCAATCACCGACGATCCGCGACCTTTACGCGATCGGTTTCGACCCGTTGTTGCGTTCGACCGAGCGGCCGGAGAGCAAAGACTTTCACCTGTCGCCGGACGTCGAATGGGAGCTGGAACTGGTGCGAACGGCCAGCATCATCACGCTGGTTTATCCGATCTGGTTCGGCATGCCTCCCGCGATCATCACGGGATATATCGATCGTGTGCTCGGCGCGGGGCTTACCGCCACGGCGATCCGCCACAATCAGCCGCATGAGATGCTGGCGAACAAATATTTCGTGCTGATCACGACGTCAGGTTCAACGCTGCCCTGGCTTGCTGAACGGGGGCAATGGGAAGGGATGCGCGAAGCGTTCGATTCCTATCTTGAAACGATCTTCTCCTTCGCAGCCGTCGAGCATGAACACCTCGACTCGATCGTTTCCCCATTATCTCCGGATTATGCTGCCCAGTGCCTGGGACGCATCGCCGATCGCGCGAGGCAAGCCTGCAGCGCGGTATTGTGCCGCGCACATGAGCAACAGAAAATCGAAAAGCTCAGACATTTTCATGAACACTGAGCCTGCTAGCCGATACTTCTATAACAATATGATTCGCAACTGCCTGCTAGTATCACGGGATTTTCGCCCATCTGAGACAATCATGCATATCCAAGGATCAAGAGATGTTGAAAGATCTTTCCGGAAACGCCGATATTATCATCGTATCCGTTTCGGGGCACCTCGACAAACAGGATGTCGAACGGATCATGGAGCGGCTCGATGCGGCATTTGCGCTCGGCGGCAAGGTTCACATCTTTGCGGAGGTAACGGATTTCGCGGGGATGCCAGCTGACGCATGGATCAGCGATATCAGCCACGGGCTGCGCTATCTTACCCGCCTCAACCAGTTTGGCCGGGTCGCGATCGTCAGCAACCAGAATTGGATTCGCACCGCCTCGCGCATCGAAAGCGCATTGCTGCCGCTGGTTTCCTATGAGGTCTATCCGCCTGAGCAACGCGATCACGCGCTCGCCTGGGTGAAAGGCGAAAGCGATACGCCCCGCCCTGCCGCCGTGAGTATCACAAGCGACAAGGGGATCACGACGCTCAAAGTGAGCGGCAGGATCACACGTGAAAGCGGCGATGTGGTGCACGGCTATCTTGCTGACGCGGCCAAGAGCGACGCTGCGCTCAGGATCCTGACGGACATTCGAGGCTATGACGGTTTCGATCCCGCCATGCTGCTGGATCCCAGATATCTTGAACTGAAGCTTATGCTGCTGCGTCACGTCTCTTGCTACGCCGTGCTTGGGGGCCCGAAGTGGATGAAGCGCATCGTTGAACTATCGGCGCCGCTCCTGCGCATGAAAATGCGCCATTTCGAAGCCAACGAAGAGCAAGCCGCGCTTCACTGGCTTGGCGAGGACGGGGACGCTGAAGCCGCCTAGTTCTTTCGCGCACAGGGCGCGTCAGCCCTCACCAAGGCGTATGACTTCATTGCACAGAGCCAATGGCGCCAGTCGATGACTGACCAGCAAAACCCCCTGCCCGGATCGGTCGAGCCAGCCGCGCAGTCCCGCGACCAACCTTGCTTCGGTGCCCGCGTCGAGCCCTTCGCTCGGTTCATCGAGCAGCAGCCACGGGCGCGCGGCGAGCAAGCCCCGCGCCACCGCGAGGCGCTTGCGCTGCCCGCCCGAAAGCTGGGCACCATCCTCGCCGATCCACTGGTCAAGCCGATCCGGCAGCGCCCTGACCTCCTGATCGAGACATGCCGTCGACAGCGCCTCCCAGATCTCGTTCTCGCCGATACCCGCACGGGCGAGGCGAAGGTTGTCGAGAATCGTTCCGGCGATCAGCATCGGGTCCTGCGGCACCAGCGCGAATTGCTGCCGCAGCCGGTAGAGCCCCATTTCAGCGACCGCATGCTCGCCGACGACAATCTCTTGCGGGGCGTCGGCACGTAATCC
The DNA here is from genome assembly GCF_026130605.1 of Sphingomonas lycopersici. Lineage (GTDB taxonomy): Bacteria > Pseudomonadota > Alphaproteobacteria > Sphingomonadales > Sphingomonadaceae > Sphingomonas > Sphingomonas lycopersici. Next base: position 275,663 of record NZ_JANFAU010000003.1, read on the forward strand.
GGCGAGCGTGGCGAGCAACCGCGTTTTTCCGCAGCCTGACGGGCCGACGATCGCCACCCGCGCGCCGGGCATGAGGCGGTGCGTCTCGCCGGACGTGATGATCGTGAGACTGGGAACCGCCGGCAAAGCTAAAACCGGATCGGACACGCCCACGGCTGCGACCATTTCCAGTCGGGCGCTTGCTTCGTCGACCGACGGGGCACGGATCTGCGCGCGCGCATAGCCTGCAATGGACTCTCCCGCGGCAACCGCGGCCAAAGCCGCCATCGCCGCCAGCGCGGCCCCGCCATGCGCCGTTGCGAGCGCCAGCGCGCCGGCGATACCGGCCGCCGCCGTCGGGATCGTCGCAATCGCCGCTTCCGCGCGTGCCAGCCTGAATTGCGCGTCGTCGTGACGCGCCGCGACATGCTCGAGCTCCGAGGAGACCCGCGCGATGAGGTCGTAGACGGCGATCTCTCCCGCAGCGGCGGCATATTCGGCAAGGGCAACCTTGAGATCGACCGATGCGGCGGCTTCGCGCCGCGCCAGATCCGGCAGCATCCGCCGGACCAGCCAGCTGGTCATCACGCAGGCCCCGACAAGGCACAGCATGACGCCAAGCGCCGGGATAACCCCGGTGACCGCCGCCAGGAACACGGCAACCGACAGACCCGCAAATGCGCCGGCGATCTGCGGCGCGCGAATGACACGGTCCTCGAGTTGATCGACGTTGCGGCCGAGGAGGCTCGCCCCCTCCCCGCCCGACAAGCGCAATCGCCCGCTCGCTTCCGCCGCGGCCGCCCTGCCGAACAACGTCGTGCGCAGCGACGCGAGGGTGCCCAGCGCGGCCCGGTGGCTCAGCAACCGTTCGAAATAGCGCCCGGCGGTGCGCAGGATCGCGAGCAAGCGGATCGTGGCGGCAGGAACGAGATAATTGAACCCGCGCGCCATCGTCGGCCCGGCGGTGCCAGCGATCGCGGCAGCGGTGATGAACCAGCCCGAAAGGGCGAGCAGCGCAATCGTCGCGACCGCGACCAGGATGCCGCTCAACAGGGCGAGCCGGCGCGTCCGGCGCCACGGCGCGGCGCTTGCCGTCAGCAGCGCGGAGAGCCCGGCCGCGTTCATGCAATCGCAACCGTGCGCGTCGCGGCGGCGATCAGCACTGGATCGTGTGTCGCCGCAAGGATCGCGTGAGACGTGCTTAGCGTCTGCAAAAGGGCGACGATCGATGCGGCGGTGGCGCCGTCGAGATCGGCGGTCGGCTCGTCGAGCAGCAACACCGGGCGACGCGACAGCAGCACGCGCGCCAGCGCGAGACGCCGCCGCTCGCCGCCCGACAGCCCCGCGCCGCGCGGATCGATCCAGGTGTCGAGGCCCGCGGGGCGCGTGGCAAGCAGCGCGCCGAGCCCTGCGCGATGGGCCGCGCCTTCGATGGCGGCCCGATCCTCGTTAGGGTGGGCGAGCGCGATATTGTCGGCGATCGTTCCGGGAAGCAGCACGACATGCTGACCGGCCCAGCCGATCGACGCATTGGCCGCGCCAGGCAGAAATGCCTCCCTGCCCGCGGACAGTCCGCCCTCGGAGAGCGGCGCAAGCCCGACGATCATCTGCAACAGCGAGGATTTGCCGCTTCCAGTCGGTCCGGTGAGCGCCACCAGTTCGCCGCACGCGACCGACAGGCTGAACGGGCCGACCTTCCGGCCTGCGCCATAATCGATCACGCCATCCTCGATCTCGATCGCGTCGATCGGGCCGACACGGCGCGCTGGCTCGGGCGGCGCCTGTACGGCGCGCGCGCGGATCACGGCCTCCGCTGCCTCGCCGAGCTGCTTTTCATGATAAGCGGCGGCGAGGCGGCGCAGCGGCAGATAGAATTCCGGCGCGAGCGCGAGCGCGAAAAATGCCCGCGGCAAGTCGAGATGCTCGGGAACCGGGAACGGCAGCAGGCCCAGGAGATTGAAGCCACAATAGACCGCGACCAGCGCGACCGAGATCGCGGAGAAGAACTCGATCGTGCCCGACGAGAGAAAAGCGATCTTGAGAACGGCGTAAGTGCGGTCCGCCACTTCGCCGGTGGCCGTTTCGACCTGGCGGGTAACGCGATCCTCCGCGCCGAATGCGAGGATGATCGGCAGCGAGCGGACCCGGTCGACGAACAGCCCCGAGAGTCGGGCGAGCGCCGCCACCTGCGCATCGGCGGCACGTCGTGCCGCGCCGCCAGCGAGCGCCATGCCGAGCGCGAACGGTATCAATGTCATGATCAGAATTGCGGCCGAGACCGGGCTCGCCAGCGCGACCAGCGCGGCGATCACCAAGGGCGCGATCGCTGCCGCGCGCTTGATCGGCTCGAAGCGCCCATAATAGCCGGTAAGCGCGGAGACCTGGTCGACCGCAACCGCCAGTTCCTCGCCGAGCAGCCGCCGCGCCGAGCGCCGGGAACGCAGCAGCTGCGGGAACAACGCCGCACGAACCTGCGATTTGGCCCGATTCGCGGCGGTGACCCCGGCGACTTCCGCCCGCGCCTGTACCGCCGAGCGAATCAGTACCGCGGCGATCATCGCGGCCGCACCGACTACGGGCCAATACGTATAGCCGGCCAGCACGGCCTTGAGCGATAGCGCGAGCGCCGCAGCGAACAAAGCCGCGGCGGCGGCATCGAATATCCACCACAGCGACGGCGCGAAGGCCCCGCGCCGCGGGATCGTTAACGTCATAGTTCCTTCATCTGCTTGCATAAATATCGAATTACAAATATCCAGCGTTTCGCCGGACGGCAATGCTGAGCCTCAAAGAAGGATCTTGCCATGGATATGGCCGTCATCGAGCTGTCGCGGCTCCAGTTCGCGCTTACTGCACTCTATCATTTTCTATTTGTGCCGTTGACGCTCGGCCTGTCCTTTCTCCTGGTCATCATGGAAAGTCTCTACGTCATGACCGATCGTCCGGTCTGGCGACAGATTACCCGCTTTTGGGGGAAATTATTCGGCATCAACTTCGTGCTGGGAGTCGCGACCGGCCTCACCATGGAGTTTCAGTTCGGTACGAACTGGGCTTATTATTCGCATTACGTGGGTGACATCTTCGGCGCGCCGCTCGCGATCGAAGGGCTGATGGCCTTTTTCCTTGAGGCGACGTTCGTTGGCCTGATGTTCTTCGGCTGGGACAAATTGTCCAAGCAGGCGCATCTTTTTGTGACCTTCATGGTCGCGCTGGGCACGAACCTTTCGGCGCTGTGGATTCTGATCGCCAACGGCTGGATGCAGCATCCCGCGGGCGCCGCCTTCAATCCGGCGACAATGCGCATGGAAGTGACCGATTTTACCGCGGTGATCTTCAATCCCGTCGCCCAGGCGAAATTCGTCCATACCGTGAGCGCTGGCTATGTCGCCGCATCGGTGTTCGTCCTTGGCATTTCGGCGCTGTTCCTGCTGCGCGGGCAATGGCTGCCGCTGGCACGCCGGTCGTTCACCGTCGCCGCGGCGTTCGGGCTCGCTTCGTCGCTATCGGTCGTCGTACTGGGCGACGAGAGCGGCTATGCGCTGACCGACAACCAGAAGATGAAGCTCGCCGCGATCGAGGCGATGTGGCACACCGAACCCGCCCCCGCCGGCTTCGCCGCCTTCGGCCTGCCGAGCAACAAGGCACGCGAGACCGCGTTCGAGATCAAGATTCCCTATGCGCTCGGGCTGATCGCCACGCGCAGCGTCACCGGCGAGGTGACCGGCATCACCGAACTGGTCGAGGACGCCAAGGCCAAGATCGGCAGCGGCATCCTCGCTTATGATGCAGTCGAGCATCTCAAGCTCAATCGCGCCGATCCGGCGGCCCGTGCGAGCTTCGAGGAGAATAAGGGCAATCTCGGCTATGCATTGCTGTTGAAGCGCTTCGTTGCCGATCCGCGCCGCGCCGATCGTGCGACGATCGAAAGGGCCGCCTGGACCACGGTGCCCAACGTGCCCGCGATGTTCTGGATCTTCCGCGTCATGGCGGGGCTCGGTTTCTTCTTCATCGCCTTTTTCGGTCTGGCGTTCGTCTTCGCCACCAGGCGGCAATTCGATCGGCGCTGGTTTCTTCGCGCGGCCTTATGGGTCATCCCGCTTCCGTGGGTCGCGATCGAGTTCGGCTGGATCCTCGCCGAGATCGGGCGCCAGCCCTGGGCGATCGACGGCGTCCTGCCGACCTTCCTCGGCGCGTCCGATCTCACCGTCCCGCAGCTCTGGACGACGATCGCCGGGTTCACCGCGCTCTACGGCACGCTTGCGGTGGTCGAGGTGCGGCTGATGGTCGAGGCGATCCGCAAGGGACCCGAGCCCGTCGCCGCACCGGCAGAAGCAACACCGCGCGATCCGGGCGGCTATGCCCCGCTCGCAGCCGATTAAGGAGATTGTGAGATGACAATCCCGCTCGATTATGAGGTGCTGCGGGTGATCTGGTGGGCGCTGATGGGCGTGCTGCTGATCGGCTTCGCGCTCACCGACGGCTTCGATCTCGGGGTCGCCGCGCTACTTCCCTGGGTCGCGAGGGGCGACGAGGAGCGGCGGCTGGTGATCAACACGATCGCGCCGACCTGGGAGGGCAATCAGGTCTGGCTGATCCTCGGTGCGGGCGCGATCTTCGCAGCCTGGCCATTCGTCTATGCGGTGAGCTTCTCGGGTTTCTACCTCGCGATGTTCCTGGTGCTGTCGGCGCTGATCCTTCGCCCGGTGGGGTTCAAGTATCGCTCCAAGCGGACGAGCACGCGCTGGCGCAGCGGGTGGGACTGGGCATTGTTTATCGGCGGCCTTGTCCCGGCGCTCGTGTTCGGCGTTGCGGTCGGCAACGTGCTGATGGGCGCGCCTTTCCGCTTCGACAGCGACCTTCGCCTCCATTATGAGGGCGGCCTGCTCGGACTGTTCACGCCGTTCACGCTGATCGCCGGCCTCCTCTCGGTCGCGATGCTTGTTCTCCACGGTGCCGGCTGGCTTTCGCTCAAGATCGAGAAAGGCGCGGTGCTGGAACGCGCGCAGCGGTTTGGCGCGGTCGCGGCGGTAGTCGCGATCCTGCTCTACGCCACGGGCTTTGCGATGCTCGCCTGGGGGAATATCGGCTACACCATCACCAGCGCGCCCCACCACGCGAACCCGTCAAATCCGCTCGATACCACCACGGCCCAGGTCGCGAAGGGGTGGCTTGCCAACTATGCCTCTTATCCGTGGCTGTGGCTCGCGCCGCTGCTCGGGTTCCTTGGTCCGGCGATCGCGTGGGCTGGAATCGCGCGGCGTCAGGATCTGCTCGTCTTCGCAGGTTCGAGCCTGGCGACGATCGGCATCATTTCCAGCGTCGGCGCGTCGATGTTCCCGTTCATCCTGCCGAGCTCGATCGACCCTACTTCCAGTCTCACGGTGTGGAACGCATCATCGAGCCATATGACCTTGTGGATCATGCTGCTGGTCACGCTCGTGCTGCTGCCGGTCGTGCTCATCTATACGAGCTGGGCATTCAAGGTGATGTTCGGCCGGGTCACGCTCGGCGATGTGCGAAGCAACCCCGACTTCTATTGAGGGCATTTCTCCATGTGGTATTTTTCCTGGGTGCTGGGGCTCGGCCTCGCGGTTGCCTTCGCCATTCTCAACGGACTGTGGCACGAGGTCCATTCGGTCCCGGGCGAGGAATAAGCGCCGGGCGCTAGGCCAGTATCGCCTGGACCCAGCGCACCAGCGCCACGCGATCCACCAGCCCAGACTGTCGCCCAAGCTCGCGCCCGCCCTTGAACAAGGCGATGGTCGGGATCGACTGGATCGAATAGCGAGCCGCAAGCGCCTGCTCCGCCTCGATATCGACCTTGGCCAACCGAACCGCAGGTTCAAGCGCCGCTGCAGCTGCTTCGAATTGCGACGCCATCATGCGACATGGGCCGCACCACTCGGCCCAGAAATCGACCAAAACCGGCAGGGTCCCAAGTCGCATCAACCGATCGAACCCCGCATTATCGATCGCGACCGGCTTTCCGTTGAACAGCGGCTTTTCGCACTTCCCGCACAAGGGCGTTTCGCGCAAACGTGCGGGCGGGACACGGTTTGCAGTGGCGCATGCCGGGCAGATCACGATTTCGGATTCGGCCATTTTCACCCTCCACAAACAATGGTGGCAGCGCGATATCGAGCTGGCCTGGTCTGTTTATCACGACCGGCGGCCCTGGCGGCACCGCGCACCCCCGTTGACACTGACAATCCATCCGGCTTTGCCCGCGGTTCAGGGCAATTCCCCTTCTCGCTCCCTCGCATCGGCGTGAGGCGCGAATTTACGCCAGTCGACCTGCGCGAGCCCGGCCAATAAGAGGATCATGCCGACCTGAAGCGCGATGCCCCAGGGGCTGGTGAGCGAATTGGCGAACGCACCTCCGAGCGATGTGCCGCGTAACGTCTTGGCCGAGGCGGCGTAGACCGAATAGGAAATCAGCCGCCCGGTAAAGAATGCCGCGGTGAACCCCAGGAGGCGGATCCCCGCCAGCCCCGCTGCTTCAAAGAGCTGCGCGGACGGGAGCGGCGAGAGTGCGAAAAGGCCAAGCCCGATGATCACGCCGTGGCGGCGGTGCTCCAATATTTGACGCGCGCCTTCGAGATTGCCCTTCAATCTTTTGGGCAGCCGACCGCGCAAATACCGAAAGCCATGGGCCAGCGCCAACCGGCCGCTCGCCGCGGCAGCAGCGCTGATCAACACGATTGCGGCGGTCGGCACATCGCTATTGAGGCCGTAGAAAACGATGATCGACCAGGTCGGCGGTCCGAACGCGGGGAGCAGGTTGATCCCGAATACGATCAAGAAAAGAAGCAAAGCAGCAATCATGGCATCTGCGATCGCTCGCTCGGGACGATAGCGTCAATCCGGATTTCTACGAGCGTAACCGCCCGCCGTTCCTGCCGGAACGAGCGCAACGAATGTCGCTCCGCCCAGCGCTGCAAAGGCGGCCCCGTAAAGAAACACGCTGGCGTGGCCGATACGGTCCCACAGCAGGCCGCCGACCAGCCCCGCGATCAATCCGGAAAGGCCGATCGCTGCGCTATACCAGCCGATGCCGCTGGCACGCAGATGGTCAGGCACAAGATCGCTGACCAGCGCCTTGCCAACGGCGCGAAAAATCCCCTGAAAGGCACCATACAGGACAAAGAGGACCGCGGCCCAGCTGAGGCTCGGGGCGAAGGCGAAGCCGAGGTAGGTAAGGAGGAAGATCGCATAGGCGCCGATCAGCAATTCGCGGCGACCAACGCGATCGGCGATCGCGCCGGCCGGATAGGATACCAGCGCGGCGACGAGATTGAACCCGGCGTAGATCAGCACTGTCGTTACGAGCGACGCGCCGAGTTCGCGCGTCTTGAGGATCAGAAACGCATTGCTCGAATTGCCGATGCCAAACACGAGCGTCGCGATCAGATAACGCCGATACGAACGGGGAAGGTGCGACAGGCTGACCTCGATTTTTGCCCTGGCCTGCACCTCGGCAGTGCGCTCACGCACCAGCACGACCGTCGCGAACGCCAGCAAACCAGGAAATATTGCGAGGAAGAAAATCGTCCGGAGTTCGATATGGAGAAGCAGCAGGAGCCCAACCGTGATCAGCGGCCCTAGAAATGCGCCGAGATTGTCACCGACACCCTCGAGCCCGAACGCGCGACCGCGGCTTACTCTGTCGGCCGAGGCGGCGATCAGCGCATCGCGCGGTGCCGAACGTACCCCGGTACCAAGCCGATCGAGAAATCGCGCGCCCAGGACGCCCTGCCAGGCGCTCGAGACGCCGATCAATGGCTTGGCGAGCGCCGCCATCGCATAGCCCGCCAGCGCAATTGGCTTGCGGCATTGCAGCTTGTCGGAAAGGCTGCCCGAGATTCCCTGGATCAGGTTCTGCGCGCCGGTCGCCGCGCCTTCGATCGCGCCCACCACCAGCCCCGTCGCGCCGAGCGTCTGGGTCAGATAGACCGGCAGGACCGGATAGAGCATCTCGGTCGAGATATCGGTGAACAGGCTTGCCAGTGCGAGCAGCCAGCTGTCGCGGGTGAGGCCTTTGAACGAAGAGGCAATATGAGGTTGACTCATGGTCTCCCGATCACGCTAAATGCTCGTGCCAACCAACCGTCCAATTCCGGCCGTAATGGCCATCGCCAGCGCGCCCCAGAATACGACCCGCATGACCGGTTTCCAAGGTTGGGCGCCGCCTGTCGTTGCGCCAACCGCGCCGAGAAGCCCAAGAAACAGGATTGTCCCTGCCGCTTCGCCGATCACGATCATCGACACAGGCAGCACTGCCGCAAGCAGGAGGGGCAGCAAGGCGCCTGCAGTGAAGGTTATCGCTGATGTAAAGGCAGCGACGATCGGACGCGCGGCGGTCAGGTCGGTGATGTGCAACTCGTCGCGCGCGTGGGTCTCAAGCGCATTGAAGGCCGTCATCTGCTCGGCGACGGCGCGGGCCGTAGCCTGGTCGACGCCTCGGGACACATAAATGTGGGTCAGCTCGTCGAGTTCCGCCGCGGGAATGGTTGCCAGTTCATGCCGTTCTTTCGCCAGCTCGGCATGCTCAGTGTCAGCCTGTGAGCTTACCGACACATATTCGCCTGCGGCCATCGACATCGCTCCTGCCACCAGTCCCGCGACGCCCGCGACAAGCACTGCCGGCCGAGCAGCACCGGATGCCGCCACGCCCAGGATAAGGCTTGCCGTCGACACAATGCCGTCATTTGCTCCAAGGACCGCAGCACGCAGCCAGCCGATCCTTGACACGAGATGCTGTTCCCGATGCGTCCTCATTCGGCGGCTTCCCTCTTATGTCGGCATCATGCCGAGTCCCTGCAGGCATAAGGGTCTCTCAAGCGCCGCGGATATCGGGAATAATACGAAAGTTGCCTGCGATCGATGGGGCGGTGACGTGCCAATTACTCGACGGCGCCGTTGGAGCGCCTCGCCTGCCTGTGTCGAGCGGCGCAGGCTCCGGCTCTTTGATCAACATTAGAACCTGAACTCGTCAGTCATACCGCCTCAAGCGCGCGCTAGTTCCCGCCACCCTCGCCTCCCTTTGCGATCACCAGGCCCTAGAGCGCGTGTTTGCCCGGGCGCCAACATTCGCAATTGCCGTAGCGTCTCGACCTCCTCTGGATGGCGATCCAGAATTTCGAGGAGGCCAACCGCAGCGTCGCTGGGCGGGGTCGCGCCGCTTTCGTACTTCTGAAACGCCCGTCGACCACCCCCGATGATCCGCCCTGCTTCTTCCTGCGTGAGCTTGAGACGCTTGCGAACCGCCCGCACGCGCTCGGCATAGGCGGCGCGCAATTCCACATACGCATCGTTCGCCACTTTGAGGTCGGCACCGCTGTGGATCGAATCGCTGTCGTCATCCGGATACCAGCCGGGGACCTCGACGGCGCGCGACAGGGAACCAACCGAAACGATCTGCTGCCGTACACCCCGCTGCAGCACCTTTCCGGTCTCCGGATGAATGCGCGTCTCGGTCACCTCAAACCTCCTTGAACGACGTCAGCACGATATCGATCAGCGTCGCGCCGGCGAACTTCAGATACAGGAACAGGCCGTCGCACGGGATATGATAGGTATCGTGCCAGACCCGCGAATTCCGCGGGTTGTGCGCCGTCTCCGACTTGACGAAATCGCCAGGTTCCAGTGCCTGCACCACATCAACTACATCCTCGAGCGAATAGCCCAATGCCCGAGCATCGCAGGCCGCCCTGCCCGTGATCTCAAGCGTCTCCACATCGGCGAACTTCGCCTGAATGCCGGCAAGATCGTGATGCGGCTTCCGCTTTACGGCCATCAGCATACACCTTTAAGGTTTACTTTCAAGATGCCAGCTCCTCGATGCAGCCACGACGGGCCAGCGGCACTGCCATGACCGGCAACGGCGCATCGACGCTAGGCGACGACCTTCAACTTCTGCTCGGCGAAGATCCCGAGCGACCCGAGACCAGCGCGCACGGCGTCGCGCACATAGGAGGGTGCCAGGTGCGCATAGTGCTTTCGCGTGATTCGCTCGCCCGCGTGCCCGAGCGCTTCCGCGATCACCGCCATCGGCACGCCGGCCATGGCGAGCCGCGATCCATAGGTATGCCGCAGGATATGGAATCCGGCGTGCTCGACCTTGGCCGCTGCGCAGGTTTCACGCATCATCCGAATCTGATGTCAGGGACCAAAGGGCTCGCCCGCGTTGTTGACGAATACGTGTTTGGCGAGCCGCTCTTATGCGTAATGTTACGCATTCGACACAGATGCATCCACGGCTACTCTCGCGCCAGATGACGTTGGAGAAGGCAATGCCGGCGCGCGATATTCTTCTTCAGATGGTGAGCTATCCGGTTCCGACGCCTCATTGGGCGATTGATGCGGCCGGGACACTCGCCGAATCCCTTGGCGCCCTATTGTCAGCTGGTCTGTGCCGGGTTTACGCGCCCGACGTCTCGAACTGGCTCGCTGATAAACTTGCCCATGCGGACGAAGCGATTGCGACCGAGAACTGCAAGAGCCTGACGTGGGCAACGGAGCTTCTCGCGGCCTTTTCGGCCCGGATCCCGCGGTCGCGCCGAGGAGACGAGATACTTATCGAATGTAGTTCGTTGATCAAGCCACGCGACCTTGCTCAACGGGCGCGCACTCGCGACCTGACAGTGGTCCCGGCTTGTGACGGGCTGGATTGGAGTTACGTCGCAGAAGGGCTTATCTTCGAATCCGGTCGGCCGGTGCTGTTGCTGCCCGCGCCAAATGGTGCTGCGCATCGCTACCGCTCGATCGCGGTCGGCTGGGACGGCAGCAGGGCGGCCGCGCGGGCGATTGCTGACGCCCTTCCCCTCCTCTCTGCGGCCGATACGGTCGAGCTCCTTGTGGTGACAGGCGACAAGCAACTTTCCCCCGTAGCCGGACGCGGGGAAGCGCAACGGCATCTCGCGGCGCACGGCATTTCCGCGACCATGCGGACAATCGAAGCGCAGCACCGCGACGCCGGCACTGCGCTGTGCGATGAGGCGGGCGCGCTGGGAAGTGACCTCCTTGTGATGGGCGCCTTTGGACATTCCCGCGTACGCGAATTCGTCCTGGGTGGTGCGACGCAGACAATGCTCGACGGTGTTCGCCTGCCAGTGTTGCTGTCGCATTGAACCGGAAACAGGATAATGCGCCTGTTCGATCAGATTTTCTCGAAGCCGCACCGGATCGCGGGCAAGCCGCATTTCCCCACCAATTATGATGGACTGGGCTGCTGGTGGAGCGAGCGGGATGTGCTCCCGCTCGCCGCCGGACGCGGTTTCAATGTTTCGCTCGTCGGTGAGTCGCAATGGCAACAGGAGATCAGCGCCATTGTCGGCGGCCGGTGCGCTGAAGGTCACAATTGTCATTTTCCCGCACAACTCGTTTTTGACGATAGCCAGCTGGATCGCGCTGCGGTGGGAGTAATGATCGGCGGCCGGGCAGTCGGATGGCTGCCTCATGACCTCGCGCCTCTAGTCCGCCAGGCGCTTGGCACGCTGAACCCGGAAGGCAGGCCTGTCATGTGCAAGGCAAAGATAGTTGGAGGCTGGGACCGCGGCAGGAAGGACCGGGGCTATTTCGGCGTGAGGCTCAGCCTTGCGCTTCCGCTAAAGCCAGCAAAGTTGAAGCCCGAGCGCTGCCCGATCGGCAAGCTACCGGGGGCGCCCGAACGGGTCGGCGGGACGTGATGTCGATTCACGACTGGTTTCGATGCGTCAGATTAAGCGTCAAGCGCGCCGCGGACGGGCTGCCTGATCCGTAGCTTCCCTTATTTCCCGCACCACAGGTCCCGTGGTTTGCTCAACCAACATCAAATTGCCGGGAATAAGATCGGTGACCGCAACGAAGTTTGACGAGCAACGGCCGCGCCGCTGGGACGCGGTGGTGCGCCTCACCCATTGGTCGGTCGTCGCCGCCGTGGTGACCAACGCAATCTTTGCCGAGGGCGGCTCGCGAGCGCACGTTTGGGTCGGCTATGCACTTGCAGCAATTCTTGCCCTGCGGCTCTTATGGGGTCTGGTTGGGCCGACCGAAGCGCGCTTTTCGGCGTTCCCGCCAAGTCCGCGTCGGGCATTGACGCATATCCGCGAAATCCTGGCCGGCGATCACCGCCAATTTCCGTCGCACAACCCGCTGGGAGCGCTGATGGTCTATGCAATCTGGTCGTGCCTTGGAATCATGATCGCGAGCGGTATCGCCATGGCTGGTTTTGCTGATGGCCCGGCCGCTGGTCCAAGCCATCGGAACTCCGCCAATCTCAAGATCGAGCGAACCGCCGTCGCGGCCGGCGATCGGAAAGAGCGGGACGAAGAGCGCGAGGATGGCCCGCTCAGCGAACTCCACGAAATCACGGCCAACATTCTTTATGTCCTCATCGCGTTGCATCTCGCGGGAGTGCTGTTCGAAACGCGCCGGAGCGGGCGTCAAATCGTCGTCGCGATGTTGCCAGGCAGGCGTTAGTCTGACACCAGGATTGACCGCGCCGAGCCGGTTATTCCTCAAGCATCGCGCTCATTTCCTTCCCGATGGACGCAAACATGAAGTCGGATCAGATCTTGTACCGGTTATCGATATTCATGCTACTTCCCGATCATCCGTAATAATCCCCATTCTCGATGAATTACCCGCCTCGCATTATGTCTACCTCTTTTCTTAGCGAAGAGGTGCCGCCGTGAAAAATTGGCTAGCCAGAATTGCGCTGTATTCGACGCTGGCGCTACCTGCGGCCGGTTGCGTTACAAACCGTAACGACCCAGAACCTTCAGATTCAATTCCCACCCAGGCAAGCTTCTCCTGGCATGCCGAAGGATGGATGCGCGGCACGATGACCGCAACCATGCCGAACGGCGATGTTTACGAGGGGTCATATTTTGAAATCGACCGCCGAACCAAGACAGACCGTTTGGTGCCGCTTTGGCTCGGTTGGGAGGGCAAGAGCTGGTGGCGCGGTTGGGACGGATGGGGTGCGGATCTGTCGACGACCATGATCTATTCCCCGCGGATCCTGGCCAATCTCATCAAGGCGGACGGTGAGCGAATGCGCTGTCGATTCACGCTTGCCAGGCCGAGCTTTGGAATCGCAGGCGGGGCGATTGGGCGTTGTCAGCTCTCCGACGGGACATTGATCCGTGCCGGGTTCCCGTAGGAGTAGGCTGAAAAGCTCCCGATCCGGATGTCCGGCGGATTTGGCCGCAGAAACTGCCCGTCGGTCGAGGGCTATCCGCCACGAGGCCGTTCGCATTCGCCCGCTGGACGCTCGAGCCGATCTGCGCCGGCTTTATCGAGCAAGCAGCGCGAACAGCGACAGCGCCGCCTCGAAGGCGATCAGCGCGATGATGGCGATCTCGACGCGGAACGCCCTTTTGTCCCGAACGATATCGAGCAAGGCCTCGGTAAAGCCGCCCAGGGCGTCGAGCTTGCGCTGAACGACGTCGGCGCGTTCCTTGAGCTCATATTCCGCTTCAAGCCGCGCATAGAGCCGGTCGAGCGCGGGATGATCCCACAGGAGGTCCGGCCGCTCGTCGACCTGCGCGGTTCCGATGATACGGTGCCGCGCCGCCAGCACATTCCCCACTAGCCGCATCGCGGAGCGGATGGGCAGGCGCGCACGCCCGTTCTCCTGAAGATCGGTGACCAGTGGCGCGATCCGGTCAAAGGCGTCCCACAGCAGGAATTCGTCGCGCGCCAGCGCCACACTGCGCGCGAGCACGATCGCGACCAATGTCAGCCGCTCGCGCCCGAGATCCGCCAGCCGGATTTGCCCTTCGCTGCCGATATTGTCGTGAGCACCGGGGTCGTGCTCGATATGGGCCGACTCGCGCTCATTCAACGTGGTCGGATCGGCGATATGGGGTTTGACGGCCTCAACCAATCCGACGATCGCGTCATTTTCGGCGCCGACGGTTACCACCACGCCGTAGCGAAACAGGAAGACGAGGCCCGCCGCCTCGATCAGCGGCGCGATCGTCGGGTCAGCCTGGACGGCGCTGGTGTCGATCCGCCCGCCGGCGAGACTCGCACAGGCACGCAAGCGGCCGAAGGTCGGCGTCTCGCCAAGCGCGAGAAAATCCGGCGTGGCGAGCGGCCGGGGCGCGGGCTTGACGGGGTGCGGCATGTCATCGTCTCCACTGACCGCTGTGCGACTTGGGGCGAGCAACCGTGCGGACGTGTCGAAGACATTTTTCGCCTCCGCCGCACCCGTCGGCAACCACGCATTATCCCGTATAGCGCGCATGCCATCCTTCCTGCCATTCCAGGCGGACAACGAAGCGAGCGCTTCGAAGGCGCGGAAAGGTGGTCATGGTTGCCGACGTGCTGGCTGTCGTCGATTTGGGCTCGACCGACGCCAATTTTGTCACTCAGGCGGAACAGTTCGCGCATGCGCGCAACGCGCGACTGACGATCGCGGTGGCGGCGCCGGTCAGCACGCTCGAATTCTCGCTGGCCGCGGCGAGCGGCTATCCGCTCACCAACGAGCTTGCGCGCTACGCCAAGGACAAGAAGAGCGCGCTCGCCGGCCAGTTCGCCACAATTGGTCGGCCGGTTCACTTTTGCTGCTACGAGGGAGAGATTGCCGAACTCGGCAAGATGCTCTCGGCGCGGGCGAGTGTCGGCGACCTCACGCTCGTCGGACCGCCGGGTGCTTACGGACATCACAAATTCCGGAGCCGGGTGCTGGGAGATCTGGCGCTCTTCTCGGGGAGGCCGGTACTGGCCGTTCCGCCACGCGGTGCCGCTGATCGCTTCGACCATATCGTCATCGGCTGGAACGGGTCGCGCGAGGCGGCGCGCGTGCTCAACGACGCGTTGCCGTTGCTTGAGAGCCATGCGCGGATCGATATCGTTTCGGTATCGCCGGGCGGCTCGCCGGGTGCGCTGGATCCGATCAGCGAGCACCTCACGCGGCTTGGCTATGCGCCGACGCAGCACGCGCTCAGCGGCGCAGATGCCACGAGCGACCTCCTGTTGCGGTTCGTCGATCAGCTCCATGCGCAGCTGCTCGCCGTTGGCGCCTTCGCGCATTCGCGCTTCGAGGAAGTCGTGCTGGGCGGCGTCACGCGCGACCTCGTCGAGGGTGCGCCGGTACCAGTGCTGTTTTCACACTGATCGGGAGCGATTGGTCGGAGCGATCATGATGGCATTGAAGGACATCCTCATCATCGAGCCAAGCGAACAGGCGGACAGCCCGGCGCTCAGCGTTGCCGCCTTTCTCGCCTCACGGTTCCACGCCCGGGTCCACGGGCTGTGCCTTGTCGCTCCTGCCATTCCCTCGGTCGCGGAGTGTTTCGCACTTGGCGCCGAAGCAGAAGCGGAGGTCATGCAGCATCTCGCGTTTCGTGAGGACGAGGCGGCTGAAGCGGAAGAAAAGGCGTTCAAGGCCCGGCTCCTGCAATATGGCGCCTCGGGAGACTGGGCGCGCATCCCGGCGGAAGAGGCGGAGGACCTCGCCCCGCTCCGCGCTCGGCTTGCCGATCTCACCATAATGCCGCGGCCCGACAGGCTCGATCCGCATGGCATAAGGCTCGCCGACGCATTGCTGCTGCGGGCAAGTGCGCCGACGCTGTTCATTCCGCCAGCGCTGGCAATGCCGGTCGCGCTCGATCGCGCGGTTATCGCCTGGAACGGGTCACGCGAAGCGGCTCGGGCGGTCAGCGACGCCTTGCCGCTCCTGAAGCGCGCCGGAAGCGTTCGCATCGTCACATTCGGACGGCCCCCGGGGAACAGCGTGTGCGGCGGGGCCGCGCTTGGCGCGCGCCTCCGGCAGCATGATATCGCCGTTGAGGTCCGGCATGCCGACGTCCACGACGCGGGCAAGGGGATCCTCGACATTTGCGAGGTGTCCGGCGCCAATCTGCTCATCATGGGTGCCTATGGACATAGCCGCCGGATTGAGGCGACATTCGGCGGCACGACGAGGTATGTTCTTTTGAATGCGCCGTTGCCGGTATTCATGAGCCATTGACCGTTATGCCGGGCCGATCAGCACCCGCACTTGCCAGCACGGACCGCCCTCCCGTCCGCCCCCGAACGAAAACATCGACGCCGGGCGTGCGCGAGATCGAACTGAAACTGGAGGTTGATCCGGGCGCCGGGCCTTTCAGCGCTACCGATGTCGTCGGCGCACGCGGCAAGACGGTGCATCTCGTCACCACCTATTACGACACCACGGACGCGGACGTGCGGCGGGCCGGTTGTTCATTGCGGATCCGGCGCGAGCATGGCGCACGCGCGCAAACGATCAAGGGCGCAAGGGAGCCAGCATCGGGGCTCTTCACCCGCACGGAATGGACGCGGCCGGTAACCGGCGATCGCCCGGTCCTTGATGCGACAAGCGGGCCGTTCGGCCCGGCGCTTCGCGCGATCGGCGTCAATCGGCTCGACCCGTGCATCGTCACCGATTTTCACCGTATCCGCAGTCTGATCGATCGGGGCGACGGCGAGATCGAGTGGGCGATCGACGAGGGCGAGATCCGCGCCAGCGGTCATGTCGCACCGCTGCGGGAGATCGAGCTTGAGCTCAAAAGGGGATCGCCCAAGATCCTCTTCGATGTCGCACGCGAGATCGCTGGCCGGGTGCCCGTCCGTATTGCCGTGCTATCGAAGTCCCAGCGTGGCTACCGCCTGCTCGGCGGCTCGATGTCAACGCCGGCCCATGCCGAGCCGATCGTGCTCGATCGTGATGACGATGCGCGCGAGGCATTTGCCGCCATCGCCCATTCATGCCTGCGCCAGTTTCGCATCAACGAGACGTTGCTCATCGAGAGCGGCAATGTCGAAGCGGTGCATCAGGCGCGCGTCGCGTTGCGGCGCCTGCGCACCGCGCTCTGGCTGTTTCGGTCGCTGTTTGCCGATGATCCGCAAGCCGAAGCGTTCGAGGCCGACCTTCGCTGGCTGACCGGTCGGCTCGGCGAGGTGCGCAATGTCGATGTGATTGTGCCACATGCGCGTGAAGCGGCCGTTCAACGGCTCCAGCGCGCGCGCGAAGAGGCGATGGCGGTGCTGCGGACCGACCTTGCCTCCACACGCGCGAGGGCGACGATGCTCGATCTCGCCGAATGGCTGGCGATCGGCGCCTGGCGGATCCGGGCGCCGTCGTCAGGCAATGCGACCGAGAGCGCGACGTCATTTGCGCACGAGGCGTTTCGAAAGCTGCGCAAACGGCTCAAGCGGCGTGGCAAGGGACTGGCGGCGCTCGGCCCGAAGGAGCGCCACGGCGCGCGTATCACGGTCAAGAAGCTGCGTTATGCGTCCGACTTCTTCGTCTCGCTATTCCCCGCGCCCGAAGCAACGCGGCGCCATGAGAAATTCATTGCGGCGCTAGGCGTGCTCCAGGACAGTCTGGGCGAGCTCAACGATCTCGAACTCGAGCGTCGGCTCCTCAAACACGTCTCAGACCCGGGCGAAAAGCGGCGTCGGCATCGCAAGCATCAAAGGAAATTGCTGCGGCGCGCCGAGCGCGGCTATGAGCAATTGCTCGACGCCGGAAAATTCTGGAGCGTCACCCCGACGTTCGCGGGATAATTGCCGCCCTGCCCCCGTTCGCCACTTGGTCATCACTGGTGCCGCCAACGCGCGGCGCTGGCGACGAGCTGCCAAGGCACAGCGTCGACAATCGTGGCGATCGAAGCGATCCCCATGACGACGGCGGCGGCAATCGTCAGCCAGATCAATGTCCGCGACGGAATGAAATCGCCCATCACCGCTTTGCGAGTGACGAGCACGACCAGCGCGACGAGCAGCGGCACCGCGACCATCCCGTTGGCGACGGCGCTCCAGACGAGCGCGCGCATCGGGTTGATCGGAAGATATTGGAGAATGAGTGCGAGGAGGACGCTGATCGCGATCACGCCGTAGAACGCCCGCGCGTCGCCCGCGCGCCGCTCAAGGCCCCAATTCCACCCCATCGCCTCGCACAGCGCATATCCGCCTGACCCTGCGAGCACCGGCACGCCGATCATTCCGACGCCAAGGATACCGAGCGCGAAGACGGTTTCAGCAAAAGGCCCGGCGAGCGGACGAAGCGCGCTTGCCGCCTCGGCCGCGGTGTCGATTTGCGTGATGCCGGCGGGATGCAGGGTGACGGCGGTAGCGAGAATGATGAAATAGGATGTGGCGTCCGAATAGAGCATGCCGCTCCACGTATCCCAGCGGATCCGCGCCAGTTCGGCCGGCGCCTGATGAGGCTCATCAAGCAACGGCGCGCCTGCGCGCATATCCTCGACCTCCTCGGACGCCTGCCAGAAGAAGAGATACGGACTGATCGTCGTCCCGAAGATGCCGACGATCATCATCGCGGCCGTGCCGTCGAGGCCGACATGCGGCAGCAGCGTCTCGCGCACCGCCGCACCCCAATCGACATGCACGACGAACAGCACGGCAACATAAGCGAGCAGCGAAAATGTCAGCCATTTCAGATAAAAGACATAGCGATGATAAGGCACGAGCACCTGCAGGAGGAGGGTTGCGGTAACGAATAGCGCGGTCATGAGATGGCGGTCGAAGCCGAGCACGAGCTCGGCCGCCTCCCCCATTGCGGCAACGTCCGCGGCGATGTTGAAGATGTTCGCCATGAGCAGCAGCAGGACAAGGGCCTGGAGGACGAAGGGCGGAAAGACGCGCCGGATATTGGCGGCGAGGCCCATGCCGGTGACCCGCCCAAGCCGCGCGGTCAGTTCCTGCACCGCCGACATCAGCGGATAGGCCAGCGGCATGGTCCAGAGCAGGCCGAAGCCGAATGCGGCGCCGGCTTGCGAATAAGTGGCGATACCGCTGGGGTCGTCGTCCGCGACCCCGGTGATGAGCCCCGGCCCGAGCGAACTTAGGGGATGGCGAAGCCATGGATGCCGCTCGAACAGCCGGTCACGCCGTCGGCCCGCGCTTTTATCGCGATCGGAAAGGTCGTGTTCGCCAAGTGGCCGGGACATAAGATCATTTCCGTCTGGGCTTGAGAGCAACGCGCCTGTTGTTGCATGCTGATCGGCCGGTTCGCGGGGCGTCCGCTCAGGCTTCAAATCCAGTCATCGTCGGCCGCTCTCCCGCGAGCGTCGCACAGGTCTCGGCAGCGGCTTGCCGGACGCGCTGAAGCTTTTCGGCAGCGGCGGCGGCGGGCATGTTGGCGACGACCTCGTCGAGCATGACGTGCCGGCTCTGCTTCATGCCGAACCCGCGCCAGAGATAGACGTCGAAGATCTCACGCAAGGCGAGAATCTGGCTTCGCTCATGAAGCCATGCCATCGGCGTTCCGGAGGTGCTGAACGACAGGAGCGGCTTGCCGACGAGCGGCGGCTGGCCGGCCTCATCGCGAAAGCGGTGGAACGAATAGTTCGCACCGAGCACCCGGTCGACATAGCCTTTGAGGATCGCCGGCGGCAGGCCGTACCAGATCGGATAGACCAAAACGAGGATGTCGGCCTGGCGCGCGAATTCGAGCTCGGCTGCTACATCGGCCGAGGGTGCCCAATGCGGTGCATCGGGCCGCTCATCGGCCTTGAGCACGGGATCAAAGCCAATGCCATAGAGATCGCGCACGATCGCGTGCTGGCCGGCCTGGCTGACCGTATCGACATAAGCGTCGACCACGGCATGCCCGAACCCGCCGGGAGCCGGGCTCGCGCAAACGACGAGGTGGCGGATGGCTGTTCTTGCGTCGGTCACGATCTGCCCTTCTCGGCTTAGGATTGATCCGTTCTTCATCCCGCACCCGTCGTCGGGCCGCCATGAGGGGATGTACTTAGGCGCCTCGTGCCTCGCCCGGGATCGGGTCGGTGTCACGACGGCGTTAGGAACAATACGGATTCAAGCCGGGCACTTGCGGCTGCATCGAATGGACGAGCTCAGCGGAGACCTGGTTCCCATGTCGATCGAACTTATCTTTCATGGCGCCGCGGGCGCGGTCACCGGATCCTGCATGGAATTGCGTGGGCCGCGGCATCGGGTGCTGATCGATTGCGGCCTGTTCCAGGGCTCGCGGACACTCGAAGCGCTCAATTTCCAGCCGCTCCCCTTCGATCCGCATAGCCTCGACCTCGTCGTCCTGACGCATGCGCATCTCGATCATGCGGGCCGGCTTCCCTCGCTGGTTCAGCATGGGCTCAGCGGGCCGGTCATATGCCTGCCGCCCAATCGGCAGCTGCTTGGGCCGATGCTGAACGATGCCGCCAAGCTCCAGGCCGCGGATGCCGAACGCCGCAACGATCGCCCCGACCGCGCGGGCCGCAAACCATTCGAGCCGCTTTACGATTTCCAGGATGTGGCGCGGCTCATCGGGCGGCTCGACACGGTACGCGCGGGCAAATGGATCGAGCCGCTGCAGGGGCTCCGCCTGCGCTTGTGGGACGCACACCACATTCTCGGCGCCGCCTCGGTTGAACTCAATCTCGACGGCCAATCCCTGCTCTTCTCGGGCGATATCGGCGATGGCGCGACTCATCTCGCCGATCCCCCATCGCCCGAGGGCGGCTGGGATCATGTCATCTGCGAAGCGACCTATGGCGATCGCTACCGCGAGGTGCCGGCGCCCGACGATCGCCGCAAGCAGCTCGCCCAGGCCGTGAAGACGGCGCTCGCGCGCGGCGGCAACCTGATCATTCCCGCCTTCGCGCTTGAGCGTACGCAGATATTGATCGAGGATCTTGTGGCCTTGTTCGACGCGCACAAGCTCGAGCCGGTTTCGGTGTACGTCGACGCGCCGCTGGCGGATAAGGTAACCGAGGCCTATCGCCGCTTCGACATTCCGCAACGCCGCGGCCCGTCGCCCTTCGATCATCCCAGGATCCGTTTCGTCCGGAGCATCGAGCAGTCCAAAGCGTTGAACCGAATTTCCGGGGCGATCATTCTCGCCGGCTCGGGCATGTGCACCGGCGGGCGCGTCCGCTACCATTTGCTCCGCAATCTGCCGCGCGCGGACTCGACGGTGTTGTTCGTCGGCTATCAGGCGCGCGGTACCCTGGGCGCCGTTCTCCAGGGCGGCGCGAAGCTGGTGCGGATATCAGGCGCCGACGTGAGAGTGCGCGCCGAGATTGCCTCGCTCGATACCTATTCGGCGCATGCCGACCATGCGGGCCTGATGCGCTGGATTGCGGCGCGGTCGCCGATCAACGGCAGTTTGTTCCTCGACCATGGCGAGCCGCCCGCCCTCGCCCGGCTGGCCGCGGATGTCGCGGCGCTTCCCGGCATCCCCAGGCCGGTCATTCCATCGCTTGGTGAGCGTTTCCGGCTTGAGCCACGAACCGCGTGCAGCGTCGCCGGGGAAGCGCGCAGTGATGCGATCCGGCTGGTCGGCGGAGAGGACTGGCATAGCCGCGCTGCGCGGCTGCGCGAGCTTCTCGACGCCCGCCTTGCCCGACTGCCGTCCGACGCTGCGCGCGCCGATGCGTTGGAGGCGATTGTCCGTGCAGTCGAAGCGCTGCCCGTGCAGGAATTGGCTGGCCCAGGCGCGGAACACGTTGCGGCCTCCGCGATGCTCGCAGCGTCCTGACGGATACGGGCAATTGCGTATCGGCGCGAGCATCGCGGTGCAGCATTATACCCCCAGCCCTTCCATTCCGATCAAAGGCGCCGTTGCGATGAAGAATATCCTGCTCCTCGTTCACGATGACGATGGCCAGGAAGCCCGGCTATCTGCCGCACTTGCCGTCCGCGCCGCGCTTGATGGGCATCTGGTGTGCCTTGATGTCATCGTCACGTCCGACGGCTTTTACCGCATGGGCGGCGGACCGATCGGCATGCTGGTGCTCGAAGAGCGGCAGAATGAGGGGCGCCACAACAAGGCGGCGGTCCAGGCAAGGCTGCTCGCTGACAATATTCCCTTTTCCTGGAACGATGCCATCGGTGAGCTCGATACGATGCTGATCGACGCGGCGGGGCTCGCCGACCTCGTCGTTCTCAACAGCTATCTCTCCGATGATATCGCCGACCCCGACATGGCGGCGAAGATCCGGACAATATTGCGCCATGTGTCGACGCCGATCCTTGCGGTGCCGCGACATCTCAAGGCGTTTGAGGCGACCGGCAAGGCAGTGGTGCTGTGGGACGGCTCGGCCGACGCGGAGGCAGCGTTGCGCGCTGCCGTCCCGCTTCTCGCGCGCGCCCGCGAGGTCACGATCCTTTATGCCGATGACCGATCGCTTGGGGCCTCGTTGAACGACGCGACCAGCTACCTGCTCCATCAGGATATCATCGCGCATGCCGTTCGCCACGAGATTACCGGCAACGACGCGGCGCTATCGATAGAGCATTATCTGCAGCGTCACGAGCCCGATTATGTGGTGATGGGAGCATTTGGCCACGCGCGTGTCCATGCCGTGTTTTTTGGCAGCGTTACCCGCCACCTGCTCACCGCGAGCAGCACCCCGCTCCTGCTTGCCCGGCGGGCCTGAGAGGCGATGACGCCCATGCTCCGGCTTATGCTCACAAGCAATGGCAAGGCCCGGGCCGCCCGTGCCGCAATCTCGCGAACACCGGGCACAATTTCCCCGATCCGGCACGAACAGTGCGGCATCTTTGACCAGGAAAGGCACCGTTACGATGAAGAACATTCTCCTTCTCGTCCATGACGACATCGGCCAGGAGAGCCGCCTCCAGGCGGCCCTCGATCTCGCCCGTGCCGTGGACGGACACCTCACCTGCCTCGATGTCCTGTATATCCCGCCGGCGGTTGGCGGTGCCGGCATGTATGACAATTCCTACATGATCGGCACGTTGGTCGAGCGGGAGGCGGAGCGCGAGACCGAAAACAAGCGCAAGCTCGGAGCGCGGCTCGCCGCTGAGGACGTGCCGTGGAACTGGATCGACGCCAGCGGGGATATCCCCTCCTATCTGAAGGAAGCGGCGGAACTCGCTGACGTCATCGTGGTCAATCGGCAGATCGGTGGCTTCTGGTTTCCCGATGCGCCAAATGATGCGGCCGATCTGATTGTCCGTTCGGGCAAGCCGATCCTCGCCGTGCCGGCCGAATGTCAGCGCCTCGACCTCGATAGCGGGTTCGTCGCCTGGGATGGATCGCCGTGCGCGGCGAGCGCGTTACGCGCCGCGGTGCCGTTGCTGCAGCAAACCGGCGAGGTCACGATTTTCGAAGTGCAGGATGGATCGGTCACCACGCCCGCGGAGGATGCAGCGAGCTATCTGTCGCGGCATAACGTTCATGCGCAGATCCGGCGTATCGGCGCGATGGATGGCGGCGCCGGCGGAACCTTGCTGGCGGAGGCAAATTCCGGGTTGTTCGGCTATGCGGTGATGGGCGGATATGGCCATTGGCGGGTCGTCGAAGCGATGTTCGGCGGGGTCACCCGCTCGATGCTGAGCAAGAGCGCAATCCCGGTCTTCCTCGCGCATTGATCGCCCAGGTGCGGAAAGGCTCAGACGCCCGAGCCTTCCGCATCACGCAACGCCTGGGCGATGATCGCAGCCATCGCTTCTTCAGCGCGGGTCCGGATTGTCGCTTCGGGCGAGGCCAGGTCATGCCGCACCCATTGCGGTGCGCGCTCGACCGCGGTGAGAATGATCGGCTGAATATCGTCCATAGCGGGCGCATTGCCGATGATGGGCGATGCGCGCAACATTGCAGATCACACCTCCGCCATGGAAAGCGGGCGCCCACACGTGCACAGCGATCCGCGATTTCCCTTCTCCAATAGAAATGAGCGCCGGCTGGAACGGGCAGCTCGAGCCGGGTCCGCTACCGCGCACGTATAGCGCTCGATCGTGCGATGTCCGGTCGGGCTGTGGCTATCGCTGGGGCGTGATCGCTGACGAGCGTCAGGGGACCAGCCTGTCCCCGGCGCCTCCCGTCATGCTTCGATCGACCGCCTTACGAGGCGCTCCGTGCCCTCTGCGGCGACGGTTTCGAACCCCATCTCGTGTTCGAGCGCGAGCGCGGTTCGATTATCGGCGCTTTCGATCGACTCGATCGTCTCAATACCCTCGGCGCGAGCATAAGCGATGACATGCTGCATCAAGGTCCAGCTCACGCCTTGTTCCTTGAATCCGGCATCGACCGACAGCGCGACTTCGGCATGGGTATGCCTGGGATTGCAGGCGAGAACCGCGCTCGCGACCAACCGACCCTCGTTGAAAGCCAGAAAGTGCATCGTCCGTGCGTAATCGATCTGGGTCATCGCGACGAGCCGGTCACGCCCTACCTCGCGCAAGCCGGTGAGGAAGCGGAAGCGCAGATCCTCGGGCGAGACGCGATGGAAAAATTCGGAGAGGAGCGCTTCATCATCCGGGCGAACCGGGCGGACATGGAGCAGGACGCCGCCTCGCGTTGTCAGATCCGCGCTCCATTCGATCGGCATCGGGCGAATTGCCATTCGGCTCGACCGTGGCGCCCCGGCAATCCGCACGCGCGCGTCGAGCGCGATCACATTGTCGCGCCCGGCCAGCAACGGATTGATGTCGAGTTCGACGATATCGGGGAGGTCCGAGACCATCGTCGAGACGGCCTCAAGCACCCGCACCACGCCATCGACCGCCGATGGAGGCACGTCACGATAGCCGGCAAGCAATGCCGAAATGCGCGTTCGTGCGATCATTGCGCGTGCGAGATCATCATCGAGCGGCGGAAGCTCGAGCGCGCGGTCATGCAGCACCTCGACCGCCTTTCCGCCCGCGCCCACCGTGAGCACTGGCCCGAATATGGCGTCGTCGGCCACACCGACGAGCAATTCGAGGCCATTCTTCTCGCGGACCATCGGCTCGATCTCGAAGCCGGCAATGCGAACCCCCGGGTGCGCGCGCGCGATCCGTTCCTGCATCAGGCGCGCTGCAGCGGCGACGGCGGCGGCATCAGGAAGATCGGTCACCACGCCGCCCGCATCTGATTTGTGCGCAAGGTCGGGGGAGACGATCTTGAGGACGAATGGAGGCGTCATGCCTTCGCATGCCGCGCCGACCTCCCGCGGGTTTAGCGCCGCCCGCGCTGCGACTGTCGGGATACCATAAGCTGCGAGGATCGCGCGCCCTTCCGCATCGGAGAGGATGAAGCGCTTTTCGAGCCGGGCCTCGTTGATCGTTGTCAGCGCAAGCTCGCGATCATGCTCGGGAATGCTCAACCGTGGCGGTGCGCGCAGCGCCGCATGGCCCTCGGCGGCGCGATGCAGATAGCCGAGGCTACGCACAACCTCGTCGATGCTGTCGAACAGCGCGAGATGGGCTGCCTCGAACGATCGCCGAACCTGTGCCGCGTTATGCGGTCCAAGCCAACAGGCGAGCAGGGGCTTCCCGGAGCTGGCGGCCGCCTCGATCGTGGCGGCGGCCATTGCCACACCGCTCTCGACTGCGGTTGGACAATGGAGCGCGAGCACGACATCGACATTGGGATCGGCGAGCGCCGCGGCGAGCGCGGCCCCGAAACGATCGGCATGGGCGTCGCCAACGACATCGACCGGATTGCCACGCGACCAGCCCGCCGGGAGCATCTGGTCGAGTTCGGTGACGGTCGCGGCGGCCAACGTTGCCAAGGTCGCGCCAACCGCAGGAAGGCCGTCTGCGGCGAGCACACCCGCCCCGCCGCCATTCGTGACGATGGCAGTGCGATTCCCGGCACCGGGCTTGTAGCGTGACAGCACCTGCGCCGCGGCAAACAGATCGGTCAATGTGTCGACCATGACCACGCCGGCGCGCCGGAATGCGGCTGCATGAACGTCATAGGCCCCGGCCATCGCGCCGGTATGGGACAAGGCCGCCTGCGCGGCGGCCGGCGATCGCCCCGCCTTGATCGCGATCACCGGTTTCAGCAATGTCGCCGCCCGCGCAGCAGACATGAAGCGGCGGGCGTCGCTCACACCCTCGACATAGGTGAGGATCGCATCGGTCCCCGGATCAGCCGCGTAGAAATCGATGAGATCGGCAAGGTCGGTGTCTGCCATATCGCCCATCGACACGATGCCTGAAAAGCCGACCGCGCGCGCTGCCGCCCAATCCAGCATCGCGGCGATGAGGGCACCACTTTGCGAAAGGAACGCAAGCTTTCCGGCCCGCGCGCCGTGAGGCGCGAAAGACGCATTGAGTTTAGCACCGGGGATTACGACGCCCAGACTGTTCGGACCGATCAGCCGGACCTCGCCTTGCCGTGCGGCGCGCTGCAGCGCAGCCCGGTCAGCCGGTTCGCTGAAACCGTTCGACACGACAACCGCAAGGCCGACCCGGAGCTCGCCGAGTTGCTCGACCGCGTTGACGACATGCGCTGCGGGACAGGCAATGATTGCGAGATCGGGCGGTTGCGGCAGATTTAGGATGGCATCGATCCAGGTCGCACCGTCGAAAGCAACCGGATGCGGGTTTACCGCGTAAATCGGTCCGGCAAAGCCGCTGGCGAGGATGTTGGCCAGCACTTCGTGGCCGACCGTGCCTGCACGCCGCGAGGCACCGATGACCGCGACGCTCGTTGGGTGATGCAGCTGCGTGAGGTCACTGGCGATCATGATCGATTGTCCCGTGAACAAGGCGCTCGTGAGCGCGTGTGGAGGCCAATCGATCGTTGAGAATGCGTCCGGCTCCTATCCGTAAACTTCCCGATAACGGCGGCGCGCTCGACGGCTTAGCAACAATGCGTCGCCCGCTCATTCGGGCGCGACGTTCAACTCGAGGAGACGGCAATGACCAGGACGACTCCGGCTCTCACCCACTCCCGCAACCCCGCCAGCCCGCTCGCCTGGCTGCGCAGCATGTTCGACGAGATGGATCGGCCAACCCGCGATTTCTTTGCTCCCTTCACGGTCTTTTCCGCGCCCGCGATCGACATGGTCGAACGCGATGGGGCATATCGGCTGACTGCCGAGCTTCCGGGCCTCACCGACGAGGATGTGAAGGTCTCGGTCAGCGATCATCGGCTCATCATCTCCGGCGAAAAGCGCCAGAAGGACGAGCGCAAGGACGATGGTTTCATGTTGCGCGAGCGCCGATACGGCAGCTTCGAGCGGCATGTGATCCTGCCGGTCGACGCGCAGGAGGACGGGATCGATGCGACCTTCGACAAGGGCGTGCTGACCGTTACGGTCCCGAAGGGCAAGGAAACCGCGGACCGCGGCCGCCGCATCGCCATTCGCAAGGCCGAATGAGCTGCGGCCGGTGGCACAGATGATGGCGATGGTGCCTGGCGCGCCGGGGCAAATGCTCCGGCGCGTCACGCGCGAGATTCCCGCTCCGGATGCGGGCGAGGTCCTGGTGGAGGTCAGCGCCTGCGGCGTGTGCCGGACCGATCTTCACGTGATCGATGGCGAGGTTCATGCCAATTGTCCGATCGTGCCTGGGCATGAGATCGTCGGCCGGGTGCGAGCGGTGGGCGCCGGTTTTGATGGAGTCTCCCTCGACTAGCGTGTCGGTGTCCCGTGGCTTGGGCGGACGTGCGGCATCTGCGCCTATTGTCGCGCAGGCCAGGAAAATCTTTGCGACCGCGCCGAGTTCACCGGCGCCACTCGCGACTGCGGCTTTGCAACCCACGTAATTGCAGACGCGCGATATTGCTTCGCGCTACCCGCGCGATTCGATGATGCACAGGCAGCGCCCTTGCTATGCGCGGCCTCATCGGGTGGCGTGCGCTTCGCCGACGAGCGGCTGCGCGAGCGCGCCGCCGATGCGCTGGCCGCGACAATCAACGAGCGCTTGTTCCGGGCGCCCGCCGCCGATCGAAACCAGCTCAACCTGCCGCTTTAGCCGGCGCGGAACGTCAGCGCTCGTCGGTAGAAACCGTAAGCGGTGCTGCGCGACGATCGATGGCGAAGCAGCCAGCAAAGGTCACGACATTGGCGCGTCCGGCAGCGCCGATCTCCGTGAAGCGCATCAGGTCGTTCTCCAGGATTTCGTCCGTCACTGGCGGGAATTCGCCGAGCGGATCGTGATAGGTCTGACGATTCTTGGGCATCTTCGACTCCCTGGAATCCCTGTGCGCCAGCATAGCGGGGAAAGGTTTCCCGGTCGTGCCTGCGCCGCTCAGCGATATTCCTCGGGCGCGTCCTCCTCGTGGCCGGACCATATGACCCGGTCACCCTCGTAGATCGTAACGAAGCCCTTCCCGGGCGTCGGCTCCATCAGCGGCGTGGCGGTGAAGTTGAGACAGCTGAATGTGTCGACCGTAGCGCTGAATGCCAGAGGCTTGCTGGGGCGCAACAGGACGCGGTCGCAGGAGCCGGCTGGCCGCCGCACCCGCCGACGCGGCAGCCCGAGCTGAAACGCCTGATACGCGCTGACTTCCTGATCGGGCGGCGGCGACCAATGCCGGCAATATTAGCAATAGCGCGGAACTCGTGGCCCACCGTCGCCTGCGATGCATGGCCCACCATCGTGGACAATCGAACGCGCGCACAGATTCGGTGCAATATCTTTATGAGGGCTACGATCACTGGTCTTCTAGATTTCCCGTCTCCGCTGGCAAGGCAATGCCGCTTGCCTGCGAGCATTGGATACAGGGTATAAGAGGTGTGCGTATCTCGGATGAAGGGCGATCTTATTTTTTGTCGGGTCAGGGTTTACGCCGCCTAGAGAGCGCGTGCCCAAGCGGAAAATGGGCGCGAAAGTTTTCGACGGCCAGCGGCTGCTATCTCATATATTTGGGCAAGGGCCGATTGCAGGCAATGGCGGCAACGCCGGCGGGATTGCAATGGGAGCAGGTCGGCAACGGCAGCTAAGCCCTTACCAGTGCCATGAATCCGCCAGACGGCTAGCCACCCAAACTCAACCATCGTGGCTGCCGCCAATTTCCTTTTGCCCGAAAAATGCGGACTGCCCAGTTTAAGGCCGTCCGCTGGGTCGCGCGCACCAGCGAGGATGCGCGCATGTGCCGTTATTTGGAGAGGAGCGGCGAGGTCGGTATCGATCGACTTCAGCTTTGCGCCCATGATGATATGGCGAATAGATAAATATCCTTTAGCGTCATTGCTCGCGCCATTTCGATCTGATCACTCTTCACGACCTCAGGCAAATATTTCGCCACCGCAACCTTCGCCCTTGCTCCGGCAATCAGCGGTTACGAGCCCGAACCCCTGGCGCCCGTGGCGTCAGCGGAATGAGGCAATTGCCCGGCACGGCGCTATGGATGAGATGAACCAGTTCAGATTGCCGCGCTGCACCCGTCTTGCTGAAGATCGACCGAAGATGCGACCTGACGGTGCTGACGTAGACACCGAGCCGGCCAGCGGCCTCGTCGACCGACATCCCCTTCGCCAGTAGCGCCGCGACCGCGGCCTCCGCGCGTGTCAGCCCGAAAAGACTGCGAAATAGATCTTCGGGTATACCGAATTGCGCCTCCGAATCGGCAATGAAGATCATAAGATGCGGCGTCGCTACCGTATTCGGTGTCGAGCGGTCGTCGAGGAACCGGGCGATCAACCGCATCTCCCCTGCCCCGGATAGGCGCACGATGTTGAACGCCGCGAGCGGGTGACCATTGCCGGCGCACCGAAAAATCTCGATGCGCTGGCGGGCACAAGCGACAATCGTCCCGTCATTTGCGAAGAAGCGGGTGCGCCTGTTTACATCTAACGTCGTCCTACAGCCTAGTCAGGATCACGCACCAGCGGGGTAAGTAATGTTCGCTCATGGGGCTTTCCTGCGGATTGTTTTTCCCCAAGCGCGTGAGGCTGGCCATGCTTCCAGGCTATCCTTATGTTTTATCGGATGTTTCAATCATCCATTTTTAGGCCAGGGCGGCGGCACCATAAACTCCGTCATCAAAATCGCGCTAGGCCCCGTTTGGACGCCGATCACACGGAATCGGCTGCATCTCACAGGATGTCCGCTCTGATCGTGCGCGCCGCCACATAGTAATGCCAGCCGCCCCAGATGCCGGTGAAGCTGCACGCCACCAGCACCCAGCGGAGCGACTGATGTGGATCGGCGAGGAACGAACCGACAAAATCTGATGCCGAGCCGATCAGTTGCGGCGCGATTACCAGGTTGGCGACATTCGCGGTGAACAGCAGGATGGCGACCGTCTGGCCGCGCATCTCGGCAGGGACGAGGCTTTGGCAAAGCGCCAGCGTCGGGCCGATATAGAGGCTGCTCGCGGGTACAAAGATCCACAGCGCCAGCGTCGCTAGGCTGAGCGACTGCGCCGAATAAGCGATCACCCCGGGGACGATCGCCGCGACGCTGACCAGCGCAATCAGCCAGACCTGCCAGCGCGGATCACAGGACGAGAGCCGCGCCATCACCCAGGCAGTGCCCAGCATCATCGATGATCCGCCCACCGCGCTCATGATCCCCAACGACAGCCCCGCTTCGCCGGCAGAAAGGCCATGGAAGCGCATCAGAAAAGCCGAGGTCCACCACAATAGCCCCGCCCCCGAGAAGGTCACCACCGTCGCACCGAGCAGGACATGGCAGATCGCGGCATGCCCTCGAATATAGCGGAGCGTGTCGATGATGCCGGGGGCGTCGACCGCAGGATCAGCTCGGCTGTCGTCTTTGGCGCCACGCACGGGCTCGCGCAGTGAAAAGCGGACCAGCAGCGCGAGCGGCAGGCCGATCACGCCGAATACGATCAAACTCTGGCGCCACCCGTAGAGATCGGTGAGCCAGCCCGCCCCCGCCATGCCGAGCGCGGCGCCGACCGTCGAACCGATCGAAAAGATCGACATCGCCGCGCCGCGACTGGCGGCCGGAAATTCGTCGGCCAGCAGCGATTGCGACGGCGGCGTCCCCCCGGCTTCCCCCACACCCACACCGATCCGAACGAGCAGAAGCTGCCAATAGGTTTGGCTAAGCCCGCACAACAAGGTGAACGCCGACCAGATGAATAGCGCCCAGGCGATCATATTCCGGCGATTCGTCCGATCAGCCAGGAGTCCCAGCGGAACACCGGCAGCAACATAGAAGATCGCGAGCGCCACCCCTGTCAGAAACGCGACCCCGCCGTCGGACAAATGGAACTCGGCCTTGATCGGCTCGATCAGTGTGCCCAGGACAAAGCGGTCGGCGATATTGAGCGCATAGATCGTCGTCAGGACGAACAGCACATAATTTCTGCGGGTCCACCAACGCGACTGCGGCGCGGCCGGATCGGCGACGCTCATATCTTCAGGCGCATCATTTGCGCTCCTCTCCTCGCATTATTCTCTCGGTCGATTGCGATGTCGGCTAAGCGCCTGCATCGTGGGCGATACCGGCTACGACGGCGTCCACCGCCTTGCGCCCCGCCTCGAGCATGGCGCGCCGCCATGCGATATCGCGCGGCGCGAGACACGCATGCATTTCCGCCAGGATCGGCGCCGTCGCCGGGCCATCGAAATCGCCAAACTTCTCAAGCCATTTGCGATCGCGCAGCGCACCAAAGGCACGCTCCACCGGCTCGGTGCCGACTTCAAGCGCAGCGACCGTCAGGTCCGCGTCCAGCCCGAAATCCCACACCGACCCGACGAACGTCCCGACCGGGGCGAAGGGAAAATCGACGCTCGGCACGAGAACCAGATTATCCCACCACCTCGACGCGCGCTCGGCAGCCGGCGTCGGCGCATTGATGCACAGCATCGATGCCGCGCCGCGATCGCCGAGCCCGGTATGCACGTCGATGATCGCCACGCGCCGCGCGCGCCGGGTGTAGTCGCGAAGGATCCCGCGCAAGGTCAGGTTGGACCAGACGGGGGCATGACCGCCGTAGAGATAGCCGCCGGGACGATGATGCTGGCCGTCGGCAACCGCGCGGATGAAATGATCGAAACCCTCTTGTTCGATATAAGTGGCCATCGCCGCATCCGCCGCCGCTCGCCCTTCCCCGTCGAGGTCCGGGCAGCAGACGAAGCTCTCGACCTCGTCGTACAGGATATTGTGGCGGGGCGGCTGGCGGAAATCGACGAAATTGCGGTTGAGATCGACGCCGTCCTCATTGTCGCTGCACGTCCAGGCCATGCCGTAAGGATTGACGAAATGGATCAGCAGCAGCCCCGGCCCTTCGGCGGGCCAGCCGCGCAGCAATGTGTCGATCTGCACCGCCGAACCGGCGTAACCCTCGACGCCGTGCACTCCCGACGAGATGACGACCAGTTCGGCGCCCGCGCGTTCGATATAGGCGACGTCCATCGCCAGCACCTCCCCGGCAGGGCCTTGGGCGGGGCATGCGAAATGCGCGATCGCCGCCCCCGCCGCGCCCGCCGCGTCGAGAAAGCGCGTCCGCGCCTCCGCATAGCTGGTCGAAAAGGAGCGCAGAACCGCTTCGTCCAAATCCATCATCACTCTTTCTTTCCAGCAACGAATGCACGATGGCGCCGCTGCATTGCCCGAACCTGTTCCTTACGACGCAAGCAGCCGTGCGCGCCGTGCGAGCTCCTGCTTGTCGATCTTGCCGATCGGGAGCGTTGGCAGTTCGCGCTCGATCACGAAGATCTTCGGAATCTTGTAATTGGCGAGGTGCGCCCGGCAGTGCGCGGCGAGCGCTTGCGCATCCACCTCGTCCGAGGACTGGACATAGGCGACCCCGATCTCCTGCCAGACCGGATCGGGACGCGCGACCACCGCCGCCAGCGCCACCGCCGGGTGTCGCTCCAGAACCGTCTCCACTTCACGCGGATAGACATTGTAGCCGCCCGATTTGTACATTTCCTTAAGCCGCCCGACGAGACGATAGCTGCCGTCCGGGCGCCGCACCGCGAGATCGCCGGTGCGAAAAAAGCCGTCCGGGGTAAAGCACGCCGCGGTCGCCTCGGGCCGCCGCCAATAGCCGAGCAGATTGAGCGCGGAGCGCGCCTGCACTTCACCCTCGGTACCGTCAGCAACCACGATACCCTCGGCATCGACCAGCCTGATCTCGACATTCGGAAATGCGTGGCCAACCGAACCCCACAGCCGCGCGATATCGTCGGTCGGCTCGACCACGGTGATCGCGCTCGTCGTTTCGGTCATCCCGTAATTGGTCGCGAGCCTCGGGCAGATCTGCAGCAACGCCGCGATCAGATCGACGGGCATTTCCGCCCCTTCCCACACGATAAGCTGTACCGCGGACAGATCGATATCGGCAAAGCCCGGCAGATCGAGCTGCATCCGGAACACACCCGGCACCGAAATCCACAGGGTGACCGCCTCACGCTCCATCAGCGCGAGGCAGCCGGCCGGATCGAACTGCTCCATGAAGACGATCGTGCCGCCGGCCGCGATGCACGGCAGCACGGTATCCACCACACCGCCGATATGGTTGATCGGAAAATAGCTGACCACCCGGTGCGGATCGAGCGGCCAGAGCCAGTTTTGCGCCACGCAGAATTGGTTGATGCCCGCATGATGCAGGACGGCGCCTTTCGGCTGGCCGGTCGAGCCGGAGGTATAGACGATCAGGCACGGCATCCGCCCGCCGACCTCCGTTCGCGCCGCCTGCAGCTGCGCGGAGACAACGGCGGTGCCGCCGCGCAGAAAGTCCGTCATCGTCACCGCGCCCGGCACTGGCGGATCGCCGTCGAAGATGACGAGTTGGGCGATCGAGGGCACCGCGGCGCGCAGTTCGACCAGTTCCCGCTCATAATGACGCCCTGCCACCTCGCTTCGCGCGAGGAGCAATTTCGGTGCCGCATCTTCGAGCACATGCCGAAGCTCGGCGAACTGATAGCGCGGATTGAGCCCGACCCAGATGCCGCCGATCGAGGCGGTGGCGAGAAGCGCGACGAGAAAATCGGGATGCGGGGTCTGCAAGGTGGCGATGCGATCGCCGCGCGCGACCCCAGCGGCGATCATCGCGGCGGCCAAGGCGTCGACCGCCGCGGCCAGCGCGGCATACGTCCAGCGCTGCTCGTCGAGGACGACCGCGATCGCATCGGGCTGCGTCTCGGCGTGCGCGAAGACGAAATCGCTAATCCGCGCGACAGGCGATTGATCGTCCAGCACGCCGCTCACGCTTCCCGAAACCCCGCAGGCGGAACCCATACCGATAGCCATTCCGCGACCAGCGCGGGCTTTTCGGCATGCTCGATTTCCACCGTCGCGCCGATCGTCAGCTGCGCCCGTCCGCATTCGTCCTCGCGGCGGTCGGTCAGCTCGAACCGCCCACGCACCGCGCTCCCGGTCGGGACGGGCGAGATCAGCCGCAGGCGGTTGAAGCCGTAATTGAGATAATAGCCGGCGGTCGCGACCTCGGTCCGCCGATCGCGCGGCTGCACGCAATGGAGCATATGCGTCAGCAGCGACATGGTGAGAAATCCGAACGCGATCGTCCCGCCATAAGGCGTCTCGGCGCGCGCCCAATCGGGATCGACATGCATCGGATCATCGTCCAGCGTCGCCTGAGCGAAGCGATCGATCATGGCCTGCGTTATCGTCATCCAGTTCGATACCCCGATCAGCGCGCCCGGCTCGACCGCCAGGAGACCATTTGTATGCGATGCTGCGCTCATTATAGATTCCGATTTCTGGGAGAATTAAATATGAGAACTATCTCAGTTTTTAATCGAGTCAAGACCCCCTACTTATGGCCATGCCGATGATCTCCGAGAATCCGTGCTTCATCACCTTCCTCAAGGAACGGCTGGTGCAGAACCCGCCGCCGCAAAAAGGCGCACGCACCCGCGAGCGGCTGAAGATCGCCGCGGCGGAGGTGCTCGAGGAAAAGGGCTATCTCGCCACCAAGGCGGGCGACATCGCGGCGCGAGCGGGCGTCGCCGAAGGGTCTTTCTATATATATTTCAAAGACAAGACCGATTCGACAATCAATGTTCTGACTACTCTTCTTGACGAATTCGTGCTGCTGCCCTCGCAATCGCCGGATACCGCCGAGCATCCGTTCAAGGCGATTCGGCGTGCGAACCGCCGGTGGATTTCGGTCGCGCGTGCCAACCCCGGGCTCATGCGCTGCGTGCTACAGCTCGGTGACGAAAACCCCGATTTCGCGGCGGTGGTGCAGCGCGCCAATCGCACCTGGTTCGGACATGTCGCGCGGAGCGTGGCACAGCGCCGCGGGATTATCGATCAGGCACCGATGCTTTTCGCCGTCTATCTGCTCGGGGCGATGATGGACGAGCTGCTGCGCAAACTGATCATCTATCCGGACCGGGATTTTCTGTCTTTATTACAGACACTTCACGGAGACGACGAGATGGTCGCCGATGCGACGAGCATCGTGTGGCTGCGCGTGCTCTATCCCGGCGAGTCGCTGCCCCGCAACCTTCCGCGCGCCGTAAAGGCCTTCGCCAACGTCCTTCTGCCGGGATGAAACGCGGCCGATACGGCCGGCGATCTCGCTGAATTCTCCGGCAAAATGACATGCTGTTGACAAGATCGGAAATTGCGTAAAAGTTGAGATACTTCTCACTTTTATCCCGGGGCCGAATCATGCGCGCAGCAATAAGGATGGGTTTGGTGGCGCCATCCGTCTTGGCGATGCTCGTTGCGGGGGCGACCGCCGTCATTGCGCAGCAGAAGGACGAAAGCGCCGCCGCGCCGGAGCCGGAAACGGGCATCGGCGATATCGTCGTCACCGCCCAGCGGCGCGCGGAGAGCGCGCAGAAAGTGCCGCTCAGCATCACCGTGCTCGGCGCCGACCAGATCGAACGCGAAGGCTATCGCTCGTTCCAGGATTATGCGACGCGCGTGCCCAATCTCTCCTTCTCGCAGGGCGGATCGAGCATCGGCGGATTGGGCCAGGCGATCTCGCTGCGCGGCATCTACGGCACCAACACCACCGGCGTTTATCTCGACGAGACCCCGCTTCCAAGCAGCGTCGATCCGCAGGTCGTCGATCTCGAGCGGATCGAGGTGCTGCGCGGCCCGCAAGGCACGCTCTACGGCGCGCGATCGATGGGCGGCACGGTGCGGCTCATCACCCGCCAGCCCGACGTCAATGAATTCAGCGGCAGCGCGCACGGCATCGTATCGTCGACCCGCCACAGCGGCGCGAACGGCACGATCGACGGGTCGCTCAATATTCCCTTAGTGGCCGACACGCTCGCCATCCGCGCCTTCGCGTTCGGCGATTATCAGTCGGGCGTCTTCACCCGGATCCCCTCGGCCGATGCGCCGACGCAATATAGCCCGCGCGACAATCTCGGCGCGAGCCGGCGCTATGGCGGCGCGATCGCTGCCCGCCTGCAATTGCTCGACAATGCAATCAGCATCACGCCGCGTGTGGTCTTTCAGCGTTCACGCACCAACGCGCAGCCCTATGCCGATCTGGTCGCCGGCAATTTCATCCAGAAAAGATTGTTCGATCTTGACGACAAAGGCGCCGACGACTGGAATTTGTTCAGCCTGACCAACCGCTACGGCGCCGATTTCGGGGAGTTCGTCTCCGTGACATCCCAGTTCAACCGTGACGCGTCGGATTCGGAAAATGCGTCGGAGGCGATCTCCGGGCTGCTCGGCTTCACCACCCCCTCGCTTTTCCGTGGCACGAGCCGCGGGCGAACCTTCGTCCAGGAATTCCGCTTCACATCCGCATTCGAGGGCCCGCTCCAGGTCACCTTCGGCGCATTCTACCAGAAATCCAATATCCTGACGCAAATCCCCCAGAACATCATCGATGGCGTCGGCGATTTCTACAATTATCGATCGCGCAACCGGACGACGGAAAAAGCGGTTTACGGCGAAGCCAATCTCAATCTTACCGACAAGCTTCAGCTGATCGCCGGGCTGCGCTATTTCCGCAATATCGTCTCGCTCTCGGTGAGCCAGGGCGGTGTCGCGGTCGGCTCCGGGGCTGGGACGTTCAACGAGGTTCAACGGGAAAGCGGATTCAACCCCAAATTCGGGGTCAAATATGCGCTCGCCCCCAACGTCAATCTGTTCGCCGATGCGGCAAAGGGTTTTCGCATCGGCGGCGCGAACGCATATTCTGAAAATCTCTGCGCGGCTGACCGGCAAACCCTGGGAATAAGCGCCGATGCCGCGCGCTCCTATCGCTCCGATTCGGTCTGGAGCTACGAAGCCGGAATCAAATCCTCGTTCTTCAACAACCGGCTGGTCGTCAACGCGACCGGGTTTCACGTCAACTGGTCCAACATCCAGCAGAGTGTAGCACTCGCCTGCGGGTTTTCGATCGACCAGAATGGCGGCCGCGCGCACAGCGACGGTTTCGAACTGGAGGTGCAAGCCAGCCCCACAAAGGGCCTGACGCTGGGCACCGGCGTGGGATATACCGATGCGAGGATCACCGATCCCGGCGCGCTCGCCATTGTGACCGCCGGCGCGCGCATCCAGCAAGTGCCGCGCTGGAACCTTACCGCCTCGGCCGATTATCGCTTCGCCATCGGCACCGTGCCGCTGACCTTCCACGGCGACGTTTCGCATGTCGGGAGCAGCCTCAGCCGCAGCAATCTGCTGACCGGCCGCATCCGCCCCGCTTATGATCTCGCCAATCTGCGCCTCGGCGCCGATTTCGAGCGGTTCAACCTCACCTTCTTCATCGAAAACGTCTTCGACAAGATCCCCAATCTCGCCGACGTTCCCCCGCTCGCGCTCGAAGACCCCAATCGGCCGCGGATCGCGGCCGGGCGCCCGCGCACGATGGGGATCGATATGCGCGCGAAATTCTGACGCCGGCGCGCCCGGCCCCTCCCACACCAGAAGAACGAAGGTTATGCGCGTGATCGGACATCAAATATTTCGGTTCCGGCCCTGCCTGACCGCGGGATTCGCGATCGGCCTGGTATGCGGATCGGCCGGCGTCATCGCGCAGCCCGCCGCGGACGATGAGGCGCGGCTCAATCGGGCACTCGCCTTCACGAGCGGCAGGTTGCTCAAGAAAGTGCGCAACCATGCGATCAAGATCCATTGGATCGGCGCGGGGGAGCGGTTCTGGTTCCGGCACGAATTGACGCAGGGCAACGAATATCTGCTGGTCGATGCAGCAACTGGCAATCGCCGGCCGGCCTTCGATCATCACGCGCTGGCAACCGCACTCGGCAAGGCGACCGGCGGAACGCTGGAGGCAGACAAGTTGGAGCTGACATCGCTGGAATTCTCGGGCGATCCGCGACGTCTGACCGTGGGGCTTGAGGAAGCACGGTTCCGTTGCGATCTCGAAAAGATTCTCTGCGCGCGCAGCGCCGATACCGAGCCGGGTGCCGACCGTATCGTGTCGCCCGACGGCAGCAGCATCATCTTCCGGCGCGATTACAATCTTTGGCTGCGAACCCTTGCCACCGGGCAGGAACGCCAGTTGACGCACGACGGGATCAAGGACTTCGCTTATGGCGATACCGACGCTTATATCGACGAAGCCAAGGTTGCGACGCGCCGCGCCCGCGCCCCGGCACCGTTGCTGGGCGTCCATTGGTCGCCCGATGGCCGCCGCATCCTGGCACTTCGCCAGGATCTGCGCGCGGTGCCCGCGCGGCTGGTGCTGACCGAATATCTTCCCCCCGACCGGACCGATCCGGTGATGCATGTCCGGCACGCCGCGGTGCCCAATGACCCGCAGCGCGCCGCAAGCGCGATGACGATCGTCGATGTCCGCACCGGGGCTGCGACGCCGGTGCAGATCGATCCGCAATCGATGAACGATTGGGCGCTGCCCTATTTCACACTTGGCGGGTTCATCCGGTGGGACGAAGCGGGGGATGCCTTCATCATCGGCGCCAACCGCGGCGGCACGCGCTATCGGCTCAGCAAGATCGATATCAAGACCGGCGCGGTTCGCGACGTGGTGACCGAGGAGGGGCGCTTCAGCCTTCGCCTCAATCCCTATGATTATGCTCGCCCCAATGTCCATGTGCTGAAGAACGGGCGCGAGGCGATCTGGTATTCCGAGCGCGACGGCTGGGGGCATCTCTATCTCTACGATGTCGCGACGGGCAAAGTGAAGCGCCAGCTGACCGAGGGTGCGTGGGTCGTCGCCGATCTGGTGCGGATCGACGAGGCGCACCGGCAGGTCTATTTCACTGCGACCGGCCGCGAGCGTGGACGCAATCTCTATTATCGTCACCTTTACCGCGTCGCCCTCGATGGCGGCACGCCGGAGCTTTTGACACCCGAAGACGCCGACCATGAATTCGACGCCGATCAGGATTTCTGGGAAGGCCCCCGGCCCGGATCGGATTTTTCGCCGGACGGCCGATATTTCGTCGATAGCTTCTCGACCGCGACCACGCCGGCGCGTTACGTCATTCGCGCCGCATCGGGGAAATTGGTGGGGCAACTCGCCGAAGCCGACGACAGCGCGCTGCGCGCGTCCGGCTGGGCGCCGCCGGAGCAATTCGTCACCAAGGCGGCGGACGGCGCGACCGATCTCTATGGCGTGATCTACAAGCCGAGGGATTTCGATCCGACCAAGAAATATCCGGTCATCGAGCAGACCTATCCGGGCCCGCAGGGCAAATTCGCGCCGACAACCTTTCGCGGCTATTTCGACTATATG
Organism: Sphingomonas lycopersici; assembly: GCF_026130605.1. Taxonomy (GTDB): domain Bacteria; phylum Pseudomonadota; class Alphaproteobacteria; order Sphingomonadales; family Sphingomonadaceae; genus Sphingomonas; species Sphingomonas lycopersici. The sequence goes on from NZ_JANFAU010000003.1 coordinate 314,904, forward strand.
CAGCCGTCGGCAACCGCCGAACTCGGTTTTATCGTGGTCTATCTCGACGGGCGCGGCACCGCGTACAGGTCGCGCGAATTCCGCGACACGTTTCGCGGCACCGACGACCCCTTCGGATCGGCCGACCACGCCGCGGCGCTTCGCAATCTCGGCAAGACCCGGCCCTACCTCGATCTCGAACGGGTCGGCATCGTAGGCCAATCCTTTGGTGGTTATGGATCGCTGCGCGCGATGCTGCTCCACCCGGATCTCTACAAAGCGTGCGTGTCGAGCGTCGGACCGGGGGAATGGATCGATTTTCCGGGCGATACCAGCAATGAGCGCTTCTTCGGCGTGCCCGGCCAATCCAAGCAGGCGCGCGACTATTTCGATCTGATCAGCAATGTTCGCCTGGCGGATCGATTGAAGGGAAATCTGCTGCTCATCTACGGTGGGATCGATGAAATCGTTCCGATGCGATCGGGCTTCAAGCTGATCGATGCGCTGGTTCGCGCGAACAAGCAATTCGATCTGCTGCTGGTTCCCGATTCCCCGCATCATGTGGGAGCCGAGCCTTATGGTGTTGAGCGCGGCATGCGCTTCTTCATGGATCACCTTGGTGGCCCGATGCCGACATCTTCAAGGAAGCAGGAACCGTGACGATCAACGCTCCCTCGACAACGCCCAGCATCACGAGCGCTCCCCCCGACCATCGCCCCACCCCGTTGATCGAATGTCCCGGACTCGCGCGGCGCGCGGGCGTCGGGCGCCTGTTCATCAAGGTGGAGGGCGAGCGACCGCTCGGCAGTTTCAAGTCGCTCGGCGGCATGCTCGCCGGCCAGCGCGCGCTAGCCCGGGCGGCCGAGCGGGCCGACGGGGCTTGCTTGCGGCTGATCTGTGCGAGCGACGGCAACCACGGCCTTGCCGTCGCGGCGGCCGCACAGCGCGCGGGGGTGCCGGCCGCGGTCTACCTCCCTACCAGCGTCAGCCGAACGCGCGCCGAGCGGATCGCGGCGCTGGACGGGGAGGTTCGCTGGATCGACGGGACCTATGACGATGCGGTAGCCATCGCCACAGCGGCGGCCGCGCGCGGCGAGGGCTTGCTCATCGCCGACACCAGCCCCGACCCGGACGATATAGTCGTCAGGGACGTCATGGCCGGATATGGCGTGCTCGCCGCCGAGCTCGTGGAGCAATTCGACGCGGATAAGGCTGCTCGCCCCACCCACTTGTTCGTGCAGGCCGGTGTCGGCGGCCTTGCGGCGGCGATGGCCGAAGGGCTGCAGACCATCCTTCAGCCACCAGGCGCGATTTTGGTGGTCGAGCCGGAAAATGCCGCCTGCGTCGCCGCCGCGCTGGTCGCGGGACATCCGGTGCAAGTTCCAGGCGACCTTCATACATCCGCGCATATGCTGTCGTGTGGCCTTGCCTCGGCATCAGCCCTGCAAATTCTTCAACGGCACCGCGCGCAATCAGTAACGGTCGACGAACAGGCGCTGGATGAAGCAGTCGCAGTCATGATTGCATCAGGTGGCCCGCGCACCACGCCTTCAGGCGCCGCGGGCCTGGCGGGATTGCTACGGACAGCAGCACAAACGTCGCTGCGCGCGCGCTATCGGCTCGGTACCGACAGCATCATATTGTTGATCGCCACCGAGGGACCGATTGCGGAGAAGAATTGAACCACCCTACCGAGCCGGGGGGCATTCCCATTGGTCATCGGCCGGCCTTGATTTCCTGCCCAAAAACATACAGTACTGTACGGAGAATGGAATCGGCCACGCGCCCAATGGTGAGAATCTATGAGCGACCCGGGCGAAATTTCCGCTTATGCGGCCCTCGCCGAGCGGTTCGGCACGGCGGCGCGCCTTGCTGCGGCACGCTCTACGCTGTTCTGGGACGGGCAGACCTACCTGCCGCCGGCTGGCGCCTGGAGCCGCGGCGAACAACTCGCCGCGCTTGATGCGACATGTGCGGACCTGATCGTCAGGCCCGACGCGGACGACTTGTTTGAGACCGCGGATAGCGCGACCGACGCCCTGTCGCCCATCCAGCGGACCAATCTGGCTGAGATGCGGCGCCAGTGGCGGCACGCCGCCGCCATTCCGAAGGCGTTGCTGCTAGAGCGATCGCGGCGCGTCTCGGCGATCCAGCCGGTCTGGTTGGCCGCCCGGCAACAAAATGACTTCGCGTCCTTCGCCGCGGCTTTCGCCGAGCTGCTGCCGCTGTATCGGGAGGCCGCACAGGCGAAGGCGGGAGCGCTTGGCCTGTCGCCATTCGACGCCTTGATGGATGAGTTCGACCCAGGTCTGAGCACCCAGGTGGTGGACCCGATCTTCACCGCGCTGGAGCAATCGCTGCCGACGTTGCGGGCAGAGACAGTGGAACGACAGGCAAGGTGGCCGAATCCGATACCGTTTAGCGGTGACTTCTCACCCGATCGACAACGTGCCCTTGCCTATCAACTCGTGGAAGCTGTCGGGCACGACCTGCAACATGTCCGTATCGATTCCGCCCCCCACCCGTTCGCGCTGACCGGGTCGCCGGGCGACAACCGGATCACCACCCGGTTTGACCCCGACAACGTGCGTTTCGCGATCATGGCGACTCTCCACGAGGCCGGGCACGCGTTGTACGAAGCGGGCCTGCCGCGTACCCATGCCTTCACGCCGATCGGCGGCGCGCGCGGCGCAACGGCACATGAAAGCCAGTCGACGATGGTCGAGATGCAGGCCGGGCGCAGCCGCGAGTTCCTGTCCTGGCTCGCGCCGAAGTGCGCCGAAATCTTCGGCGGCGATCCGATGTGCTGGACGGTCTCCAACGTCCTGAACGCCTATCGCCGTGTCGGCGGCGGGTTCATCCGGGTGGAGGCGGACGAAATATCCTATCCGCTTCACATCATCCTGCGCTACCGGATCGAACGGGCATTGCTCAGCGGGGACCTCAACGTCGCAGAGATTCCCGGCGCTTGGTCGGATCTCTCCGAGGTGCTGTTCGGTCGGCGACCGCCGGACCATGCACACGGCTGTCTCCAGGACATGCACTGGGCAGTCGGGCTATTCGGATACTTTCCCAACTATGCGCTTGGCGTGAGCCTGGCGGCGCAACTCTTCGAGCAGGCGGTGCAGGACGACCCGGTCGTGCTCAAAAATTTGGCGCGCGGGGATTTCACACCATTCCGCAACTGGATCGTCCCCCGCATGCATGCCCGCGCAAGCATGGTGCCTTTCGCCGATCTGGTGCGGGAGGCAACCGGCGAACCGCTGTCAGCCGCCGCGCTGCAACGGCATCTTCGCCGACGATATCTGGAAGAAGCAGCACCTTGAAGATCTGAGGCCGGCGCATCGCCGCCGGCCCGCTCGATCGGGAAAAATTCGATGCCGTCGGCACGGCGACGGCATCCAGGAGGAAAGCGGCCATGAAGTTTGACAGTCGAAACATGAACCTGGCGCTGAAGATCATCGACGACGTGACCATGGAGGTCAACCGATCCCCCCTCGCCGCGCTCGCTAAGGGGATCATGCCTGCGCGCCTGCCGGACATCAGCTACAACGAGGCGCTGCGCGTTGCAGCGCTCGGCGAGGCGCTGCTCCGGCGCACGGAAGCCATCAGCGTCGCGGATCTGCCGGGCGATCTGGGCCTCACGTTCGAGGTAGCCAGGGTTCAGGCGCACACCTGGTCGCGCGCCGAACGCTGGTATTGGCTGATTGTCGATATCGGGTTCCCGGTCGCATTCCTTCCGACGGTCTATGGGGGCGGATATCTGCTCAACAATCTCAAGCCGATCTTCGCAAACTACCCGCTTTCCTCAAAGGGCGACCAGCAGCGCTATCTCGCGCTGGTGCAGGATTACGCACGACTGGTGCTGCAGATGGAGGAACGGACCCGCGGACAGGCGGCGCGCGGCATCGTCATACCACAGGCGCAACTGGTGTCATGCGCTCCGCTGATGCGCCAATCGCGCGACGCCGCCGCTGCCCACCTCGCTCTATCGCCCGACCGGGTGGTCGGACCCGACGCAACCAATTTCGTGGCGCAGGTTCAGCATGTGATCGACCGCGCGGTACTGCCCGCCTTCGACACCCTCATCGCCTTGCTGGAATCCCCGGACTATGTCGGGGAAGCGCCGGAGGAGGTGGGTCTCGGCCAATATCCGGGCGGCAAGGAGGTCTATGCCGAGCTGGTCAAGCTCCATACGACGCTGGAGCTCACGCCCGAGGAGGTCCACGCGCGCGGCCATGAGCGCATGCGGCGGGTCCGCTCCGAAATGCGAGACCTGCTGGAGCAGGCCGGCTTCGACGGCGAGCCCGGTGCTTATCTCGACGCGCTGACGGCCGACCGCGCCTGGCGCGCCGAGACGCCGGAGGAGATCGCCGCCTTCTTCCAGCGATATATCGACCGGATGGCGCCCCGCATCGACGACATGTTCCGCTTCCGGCCGAAGGCCGGCTATGGCGTAAAGCCGCTTGCGCCTGAGCTGACGGGATCAATGACCTTCGGTTACTATTCCATGCCGTCGCCCCATCAGCCCGAGGGCACCTACCTGTTCAATGCAGTCAACCTGTCGCAAGCGGCCTTGGCCAATATCGGCGCGCTCAATTACCACGAGCTCGTCCCGGGGCACCATTTCCACATCGCCTCCCAGAACGAGAATGACGAGCTACACGAGCTGCGCAAGCAACCAAGCTTCACTGCGTACAATGAGGGCTGGGCGGAATATGCCGCAACCCTCGCCGGCGAGCTCGGGATGTACGAGGAGCCCGCCGACCGCTTCGGCCGCCTGATGATGGACGCGTTCCTCACCAGCCGGCTGGTCGTGGACACCGGGATGAATACTCTGGGCTGGTCGCTGGAACAGGCGCGCGCCTATATGCGCGAGCATAGCTTCATGTCGGAGCGCGAGATCGATTCAGAAACGTTGCGCTACGCCTGCGGCATTCCCGGACAGGCGCTCGCGTACAAGCTTGGTGATACCTTTCTGCTTGAACAGCGCGAACGGATGCGCGTCGCGCGCGGCGACGACTTCGATATCCGGGATTTCCACGATATCGTGCTGAAACCGGGAGCGCTGCCATTGCCGCTGGTCGCCCGCAATATCGAGGCGGCGCTCGCGTGACGCGATGGATCGTCTCGGGAAGGTAATGATCCTTCGGACTTGCATGCGGGAGCCATTTGCGCGCAGCTACCAACGTAAGCCCGGAGGCGCCCATTCGCGCGGAATGATCCTATGCCGGGTGAAAATGCAGGAATTACGAGATCATGGCCGGACGCATGCCAAAGAATACCGTCGAGGACTGGGTGGAGGCGGGGCTCAGAACGCTGGTCGACGAGGGAATTGCAGGGGTAAAGGTCGATCGGCTCGCCAGCCGGCTCGGCGTGACGCGCGGCGGGTTTTACCACCACTTCCGCGATCGCGACCATCTGCTCGATCTGGTCCTCGAACAATGGGAGAAGACGTGCCGCTTCCTTCCCGACACGCCGCCGCCGTCGAAGCCGGCGGAAGCGGTCGCGTGGCTCGAGATGGCAGCCGACCGGCTCATCGAGGGCGACGGCTATGACTATCAGCTCGACCTCGCCGTGCGCGAATGGGCTCGATCCGAGAAGCGGGCCGAATGGGCGATTGAGCGAGCGGACCGCGAACGGCTCGATACGTTGCGCAAATTCTTCGAGGCGATCGGCTATGACGATGCGCACGCCACGATCCGTGCGCGGGTCTTCTACTATCACCAGGTCGGCTATTACGCGATCGGCGTGCACCAAAGCGTTGCCGAGCGACGGCGCTCGGCGGCGCTTTACATCGAGATCCTGTGCGGGGAAGAACAGTTGAGGCTGGCGCGCGGCGGAAGTGTAAAGTCCCGACGGTCAGCCGCAGCAGCCTGAACAGATCGCTCGCTACACCACGGCCGTTCTCGCACCCCGGCAATGCTCCTCCAGCCAAAGGATCAGGCGCGTCGCGCTGTCGAGATATTCGGGGTAACCGCGCAGCGAATGGCCTGCCTGGGAATAGATGCACAGCGCTGACGAGCACTCCGCCTCGAGCAACGCCGCATGAAACTCCAGCGCCTGCCCGGGCGGCGTGTTGCGGTCCAGCCCGCCGGCCATGATGAGTGTCGGGGTGACTGCCCCGGCCGCACGAAACACGGGACTTCTCTCCAGATATTGGCCGCCGGCCATGTCCGGCGAGTCTGCAAGAAACGCCGTGTCGAACGCCGGAATATGCGATGTGAAATGCTGGCTGTACCAGTTCGTGATCGGCGAGATGGGCACGGCCGCGGCCAGCCGGTCGGTGAGCGTGACCAGCATCGCAGCCATGAAGCCGCCATAGCTGGTTCCGGTCACCGCCACCCTGTCCGGGTCGGCGATCCCCGCCGTGACGAGGTGGTCGATGCCGGATAGAAGATCCCGCGCATCCGCCCCGCCCATGTCGCCCACGACGCCGCTGGCGAATTCGCGTCCCCGCCCCGGCGCGCCGCGGGGATTGGGCAACAGGATTGACCAGCCACGGGCGACCAGCGGCCCCGCCGCGCGCAGGCGCGCCGCCCAGCGGTTACGATGCGCCCACACCGGGCCCCCGTGAATATCCAGCAGGAGTGGCGCGGGACCATGCTGCATCGTAGGATCGCGGATCAGCCAGCCCTGGATCTCCATGTCATCGGGTGCCCGCCAGGACACGGCTTCGATCATGCCGGGAATGCTTTCTGCCGCATCGTTCTGCGCGAAGTCCGCGATCACCGTTACATCCGATCGCTGCACCACCCCCATGAACGGCGCACGCGCATAGGCCTCGAACATCGCGAACGGCGTGTCGGTACTGTCGATCGCAATCGACGGGTGCCAGTCGCCGCAGGTCAGCGCGTTCGACGCCCAAAGCTCCTCCGCCATGTCCAGGCGTGGATCGAGGAGGCCGATGATCGTCTGCGTCCCCCTTAAACCGGCGAAGATCAATTGTCCGCGACTGCTCCAATGGTGATCGCTGACATCGGCGTCCAACGTCCGCACCGTTCGCGACGCGCCGTCCCGCAGCAGACGCAAGGTGCCGCAGACGATCCCGCGATCGCTGCAAATGGCTTCAATGAACGAGATGCAAGTCCCATCTGGCGAGACACGCGGCTGACCGATCTGATCGCAAGGTTGGTATAGGGGCGCGGCCTCCCCGCTACCCAAGTCGATCTGGCGCAGCGTCGCGCGATACCAGCTTCCTTCGCTGTGGCTGTCGCTTGCGACCACAACCAGCGTAGCATCGTCGCGCCAGCAGAGCTCCCATATGTTAAGCGGCGCGAAGGTCACCTGATTGACGCTCGTGCGGCGGGGATCCAGAATCCAGACAGTCCGCCAGCGATCGTCATCATCGCCGATGTCGATGGTCGGCGGCCCCATATTTCTATCGCCCTCTGCGGCGTCGAGCGCGAAGCCGCCTTCCGCGCCAGAGATATCCGCGCCCGTTCCGGCGACGAGCAACGCCAATCGTGCGCCGTCGCGCGACCATTCCATCTGCTCGATGCGCCCCGCGATGGCGTAGGTCATGGCCTTGTCCTCGCCATCCAGCAGCGTGACGCCGCTATCATCGACGTACGCTAGTGTCTCGCCCGCAGGCGACGGGCGCGCCAGCCGCGCGCCGGCGCCGACCAACTTTATTTCTCCGCTCATGACGTCGATTTCACCGACGTCGGTCGTCGGTCCTTGCGCGAGAGTGCCTGGAAAGCGCGAGCATGTCGCGAGGAATTTACCGCGCCCGGGCGACCAGCGCAGATCCTGTGCCGAATAGGGACGCCCCCCGGCCGGCGCGAACAAGGCGCGGTAGAAGGCTTCGACCTCGGCGAACGCCACACTGCTCTGCACGTCGGGCAGCACAGCGCGGGACGCGCGCAAGCGCGGGACGTTCACAACACCACGGTCTTGTTGCTGTTCTGGAAGATGCGGTGCTCGGCTTGCCAGCGCACCGCGCGGCTCAGCACGGACGCCTCGATCTCGCGGCCGATCGCGACCATTTCATCGGCGGTGACGGCATGGGTCACTCGCCGCACGTCCTGCTCGATGATCGGGCCCTCGTCGAGGTCCGGTGTCACGAAATGGGCGGTCGCGCCGATCAGCTTCACGCCGCGGGCATGAGCCTGATGATAGGGCTTCGCGCCCTTGAAGCTGGGCAGGAAGCTGTGATGGATATTGATGCAGCGTCCGAGCAGCTTGGCGGCGAAATCGTCCGACAGAATCTGCATATAGCGCGCCAGCACAATAAGCTCCGCGTCCGTGTCCTCGATCAGCGCCAGGAACGCCGCCTCCTGCGCCGCCTTCCCCTCGCCCATCGGCAGATGATGATAGGGCAGGCCATGCCACTCGACCGTCTTGCGCATCGTCTCGTGGTTGGAGACCACGCCAACGATCTCGATCGGCAACTGCCCGATTTCGCATTTGTGAATGAGGTCGACCAGGCAATGTCCGAACTTCGACACCGCAATGAGGACGCGCATCCGCGCGTCAAGGTCATGCAGTTCCCAGCTTAGCGACAATTCACGCGCGACCGGCTCGATGACGCACGCGAGCGCGTTGCGCCCGGCCGTCGGACTGGATAGCCGCATTCGGCAGAAGAAGCCGCCGGTGTCATCGTCGCCGTAAATCTCGGCGCCGCGTATATCGCAGCCATGCGCCGCCAGAAGCGGCGCGATAGCGCTGATGATTCCGGGCCGGTCGGGGGCACGAAAACGCAGGACTAATTCGGTCACGACTTAAGCTCCTAGGCTGCGTTGGGCCCGGCCAGCATCCTGACCGCATATTTCGCCATCGTCTGATCGACGATGATCCTGAATACGCTCACGCCTTCCGCGTCAGCGACGCGCGCGACGAACATCGTCGTGTCGGCCAGCGGCGCACGAGCGACATGTCCTACCGGCAGCGCCGCGTCTGAAATGTCGAGCGGCGTGTGGGCAGCGAGCCGATCTCGCGCCGCTTCACCGGTGAGGAGGAACGATGCGCGGGCATGGCTGAGATCAACCGCCAGCGCAGCATCTTCAAGCTCTTCCGCTCGCGCCAACACCACCTGCACGGTCACGTCCTCGCCGGTCACCAGCCATTCGTCCGGCGCGAGCCAGGATATGGTCACATCGCCTGAAGCGCAGCTAGCGCCCGCACCGGGAGCCTCTACGCCAAAGACCGGCGCAAAGCGGTCGTGGGTGGTGCCGCTGAGGAACTGGACCTTGCCGATCCCGGTCGTGGCTTCCACCGTGAGCGTCGCGCCGGCTTGCACGAAGCCCTTGGCAATGGGCGACTGACGATCGAGATGTATCAAGTTAACGAGAGGGTCAGCCATCAAGCTTCGCTCCTTCAGGATCGTAGAAGCGCGGTTCGACAATGCGCGCAGGACGCACTTTCCCGAGATGCCACACCCGAACTGCCTCTCCCATCCGATCGAAGCCCCCGGCGACGAGTCCCATTGCCACCGGGCGTTTCAGGGTCGGCGACATCACGCTCGATGTCACCCAACCCCGCGTCCGGCTGGCCTCGATGTCGTTCACCCATAGGACATGCGCCCCGACCGCGACTGGCCCGCCCCCATCGGTGACCTCAAGGCCGACGAGCTGCCGCCGGTCATCGCGCCTTCCCTCCGGGCGGGTTGTCGAACGCCGACCGACAAAATCCCCGATCTTCTTCCCGATGGCGGGGCCGAAACCCACATCCTGCGGATAGGTCGTGCCGTCGGTATCCGAGCCGACGTGCAGGAAGCCTTTCTCGACGCGCATCGTCATCAGCGCCTCGATCCCGAACGGCGTGATCCCGAATTTGCGTCCCTCGCGCAGCAGGGCGCGCCACAAGGCCGCGCCATAGCCCCACGGCACCGCAATCTCATAGGAGAGCTCGCCCGAGAAGCTGACCCGCTCGATGCGTGTTCTCACGCCTGCGACATGCCCTTCGCGATAGGCCATGTGCGGGAAGGCCGACGGCGACAGGTCGATATCGGTGCCGAGCGTCGCGAGAACCTCGCGCGCTTTCGGGCCAGCGAGATTCATCACCGCCCAGGCGGTGGTGACATTCTCGACCATGACGCGCAGATGAGGCCATTCGCATTGCAGCCACTCGTTAAATTGGTCGGCGATCGCCGAGGCATGGCCGCTGGTAGTGCCGACGAGAAAGTGGTTCTCTGCAATTCGGGCGAAGACTCCGTCGTCATAGACGACCCCATGTTCGTTCAACATCAGGCCGTAGCGACACCGGCCGATCTTCAGATTGCGGACATCATTGACATACATCCGCTGGAGGAATTCGGCCGCGTCGAGGCCCTTCACCTCGATCTTTCCCAGGGGAGAGGCTTCGAAAAGCCCAACGGCATTGCGGACGGCGAGGACTTCGCGGGCGACTGCGGCTTCCTCGGCCTCGTTGCCTTTGGCATAATAAGCGGGGCGCAACCACGCGCCATAACCTTCCATCCGGGCGCCGGCGGCGACATGATCGGCGTGGGCGGCAATATGTGCCAGCGGGAACAGGTTCTCACCTACCGCTCGACCGGCAAAAGCGCCAATTGTGACCGGATCGAACGGGGGGCGGAACTTCGTGGTGCCGATCTCCTGGGCAGGTTTGCCCAACAGATGCGAAAGCACTCGAATGCCGGCAACGTTCGATGTCTTGCCTTGATCTGACGCCATGCCGAGCGTCGTGTATCGCTTCAGATGCTCGACCGAGCGGAAGTTTTCGCGTGCGGCCAGTTGGACATCCGCGACAGTGACGTCGTTCTGGAAATCGAGCCAGGCCGTCTGCGCCGCGATATCGCCATCGGCGAACTCGCGCGTCGGGCCGATCGCGCGCGCCGGCACGGCGACAGGCAGCTGCTCGCCCCGACCGATCGCACGCGCCATGGCGATGGCACGCGCCAGATCGAAAATGCCTGCGGCAGCGCCAACGCTCGCCGTATTCTGCGCCGCGCCGGCGGGGAGGAATGCCTGCAACGCCTGGTCGAAGGCCAGTGACCCGCCCGACTGAGAGTGGAGATGAACGGCAGGATTCCAGCCGCCCGCGGTGAGGATCCCGTCGCAGCGCAGCCGCTCCTGCGTTGCATGCCCTGACATCCTGGTGATCGACAGCGCCTTCACACTACGTCCTCCGGTAGCGGCAAGCGGCGCGGAGCCCGCGATCACCTGGATCGAGCGGCTCCGGGCGAGATCGGCGATCGATCCGGGATTGGTCCGGGAGTCGACGATCGCAACGATCGCGGCGCCGGTATCCTGCACCGCGAACGCCGACTCATATCCGCTGTCGTTGTTGGTCGCGACGACGAGGCGGCGTCCAGGCAGCGCCCCATAACGGAGGGCATAGGTCTGTGCGGCAGACGCCAGCATCACGCCTGGAAGATCGTTCCCGGAAAAAGCGATCGGGCGTTCGAACGCGCCGGTCGCGAGGATTGCGCGCCGGCAACGCACCTTCCACAGCCGCTGCCGCGGCCCGATGCGGCGCTCAAGCGGGAGATGGTCGGTCACTCGCTCGCACAGCGCGACCATACCGTGATCATAGAAGCCGAACGCCATCGTCCGCGGCATGGTGCGCACATTGCCCATCGCGGCGAGGCGCGCGAGCACCGCGGCCCGCCAGGCGGCGGCGGACTGACCGCCGACCTCCTCCCGCGTCGCGAGCAGGCCGCCGCCGAGCATCGGATCGACCTCGACCAGGAGGACGGCCGCTCCGCTTTCCGCCGCGGCTTCAGCAGCCGCGAGGCCGGCGGCGCCCGAGCCGATCACCAGCGTATCGACGTGCGCGAAGCTGTGCTCATAGCTGTCCGGATCATGGTCTTGCGGGGCGACGCCGAGACCGGCGGCCTTCCGGATCGTCGGCTCGAACGCCATCCAGCTCGGCCAGAAGAAGGTCTTGTAATAAAAAGCTGCGGGAATGAACGGCTTGGCCAGCGAGTTGATCGCCAGAAGGTCGAACTGCGGGCTGGGCCAGGCATTCACCGGCCGTGCCGCCAGTCCCTCGTACAATTCAATCTGCGTTGCCTTGACGTTCGGGATCGTCGCCGCGCCGGTCTCGAGCTGGACGATGCCGTTGGGCTCCTCCAGCCCCGCGGCGATCAACCCGCGCGGACGGTGGTATTTGAAGCTGCGCCCGACGATCGAGACGCCATTGGCAAGCAGGGCCGAGGCGAGCGTGTCGCCGGCGAACCCCGCATAGCTCCTGCCTGCCCAGGTGAAGGCGATCGGACGCTGTCGGTCGATCGTGGCGCCCCCTTTGCCGCGCCATCCGCTCATCGGGGTTCTCCCGCGGCGGCGGGCATCGTCTCACCCATCGCATAGACGGCGATGATACGGTGGGTCACCGTATCGCGTGCGACGTTGAACCAGCGGCGGCACCCCGCCGTATGAACCCAGCGTTCGCGATGCTCGGCCTTGGGGTTCTGACGGTAGAACAGATAGTTCGACCAAGCCTCGTCGGTAACCTCGCCATGCGGGCTGGGCCGTTCGATATGCGCCTCGCCGCCACAGCGGAATTCGGTTTCCGCGCGCGGCCCGCAATAGGGACAATCAATCAGGAACATTTTCATTCCCTCAATGCGAAATGCCGGAGGCCGACGCCTCATCGATCAGGGCGCCGGAGCGAAAGCGATCGAGGCAGAAGCCCGTCGCGAGGGGGTGCGACGTGCCCGTCGCCATCAAGTGGGCGAGACACCAACCACCCGCCGGTATCGCCTTGAAGCCGCCCGTTCCCCAGCCAGCACTGATGTAAAACCCACTGACCTTCGTTTTGTCGATGATCGGCGTGGAGTCGTGAGTGATGTCGACGAGGCCAGCCCATTGCCGCAGGAAGCGCATCCGCGAAAAGGCCGGAAACAGCTCGACAACACCCGCCGCCGCGCGCTCCATCCACGGCAGGCTGCCGCGCTGGGCATAGGACAAGAACATGTCGAGCCCGGCCCCAATGACGAGCTCGCCCTTGTCAGACTGGCTGAGATAGGTGCCGGTGGCGGGTGAGAGGATGACTGTGTCGAGGCAGGGCTTGACCGGTTCGGACACGAAGGCTTGCAACGCATAGGAGCTGATCGGAAGCCGAATGCCGGCCTTCGCGGCGAGCACGGTCGAATGGCCGGCCACCGCCATCCCGACCAGGTCCGAGCGGATCGTGCCGAGACTCGTCTCGACACCGCGCATTTGCCCGGCTTCGATAATGAAGTCGTGCACTTCGCAATTCTGGATGATATCCACGCCCAGTCGCGAGGCGCCGCGCGCATAGCCCCATGCCACCGCATCGTGGCGCGCCGTGCCGCCGCGCGGCTGGTTCAGTGCGCCGAGGACAGGAAACCGCGGACGGTCGTTCAGCCCAGGGATATGCCGCCGCACGGAATCGCTATCGTGCAACTCGGCATCGACGCCGTTCAGCAGCATCGCGTTCACCGAACGGCTCAGCATCTCCATCGCATGCCGGTCGTGGCCAAGAAACCACATGCCGCGCTGGGAGAACATGATATTGTAATTGAGGTCCTGCGAGAGGCCTTCGTAGAGCTTCAGCGCGAAGTCGAAGAATGCGGCGGTCTCGGGAAAGAAGTAGTTCGAGCGGATGACCGTGGTGTTGCGCCCGGTGTTGCCTCCGCCGATCCAGCCCCGCTCCAGAAGGGCGACATTGGTGATCCCGTGGTTCTTGGCGAGATAATAGGCCGTGGCCAGCCCGTGCCCGCCACCGCCGACAACTATAGCGTCGTAATGCGCCTGCGGGCGGGCGTCGCGCCAGGCAGGTTCCCAGCCGCGTTGGCCGTTCAACCCCTCCCGAATCAGCGACAGTGCAGAATAGTGCCTGGTCACGTCATTCCCCTAGCTCCGCGCTATTTAATGCATATATGCATTGTTTGGGACAAGAGGAATTGAGTCGGCTTTTCGCGCGAATTTCGCCAGATCGCTGCGGGAAAAATGCGCCAAATCCAGCCAAATCACTGACAAATAGGCATAATCTACGGGATCGGCGAGCGCTCCGACTGCAAAAAATAGCGGCAGAATAATTAAATACATCCTTGCACTGCTCTGGTTGATCGGAGAAAGTCCGGGCGGATGGTATGGCAAGCGGGCTACCCATCCGGTTCGCATGGAGCGATTGCATGGCGCCGGTCATCTTCGAGAACGCCCGCCTTTTCGACGGCGTGACTGCGCGATGCCGGGAGGGCATGTCAGTCAGCGTCATCGACAAAAGGATCGGCGACGTGCGCCCCGACCGGATCGAAGGCTCGGACGCGCGGCGCGTCGATGTCGGCGGGCGCACGCTGATGCCCGGGCTCATCGACCTCCATATCCATGCTTATGCGTCGAGCGTGAACGACCTGCACGTCGAGCAGGCCGGCGTCGCATATAATACCGCCCATGCAGCGCGCATGCTGGGTCATGCGCTTGATTGCGGGTTCACAACCGTCCGCGACATCGGCGGGGGCGATCGGAGCCTCGCTACTGCGATCGCCGACGGCCTGATCCGCGCCCCGCGCTTCTTCTATGCCGGGCGGATCATCTCGATGACCGGTGGCCATGGCGATTTGCGGCCGGTGCATGTCCGCCGTCATGACCCCGGCCTCTGTCAATGCGGCGAAGCGGGCGTACTCAGTGTGATTGCGGACGGCGTGGACGAATGCGTGAAGGCTGCGCGTGAGGAACTCCGTCAAGGTGCGCATTGCATCAAGATCATGGGTTCCGGCGGCGTAACCTCGCCGGCCGATCCGATCTGGATGAACCAGTATCGCGAGGATGAGATCCGGGCGATTGTCGGTGAGTGCCGGGAACGCCGCACCTATGTCAGCTCGCATTGCCACGGTGCGGAGGCCATCCGGCGATCGGTCGATTTTGGCGTCCGCGTGATCGAACATGGCACACTGATCGACCCCGAGACCGCGACGCACGTCGCCCGCAGCGGCGCTTTCGTAGTGCCGACTATGGCGACCATTTATGCCCTGATGGAGGAAGGTGCTGCGCTCGGCCTGCCGCCGGTGAGCCAGGAAAAGGTCAAGATCGTTTATGCTGCGGCGCTTGCGGGCTTGGAGCATATGCGCGCGGCTGGGGTGAAGATCGGATTCGGCACCGATCTTCTCGGCGACACCTATGTGCGCCAGTGCCAGGAATTCACCATCCGTCGGCAAGTGTTCGAGCCGATCGAGATCCTGCGCCAGGCGACATCGATTTCGGCCGAGATTCTCGATCGCGAGGGAGAGCTTGGCTGCATCGCGCCGGGCGCGGCGGCGGACCTGATCGTCGTCGACGGCGATCCGCTCGCCGACATCAGCCTCCTCGCGGCGCAGGGACGCAACCTCAGCCTCATCATGCGCGATGGCGCCATCATCAAGGATCGGCTGTGATGGGCCTCCCGTCGTCGGCGTGCCATCGCCTGACCGACGGCGCGCCGATGTAGCGCGGTCGTGCCCGCGCGCGGCACTCGATTATTGGCTATGTTAATCTTCGCCGGATCGATGTTCCAATCCCGCCTCACCCCCTCCCCCCGCTGACCTGCTGTATCCGGCACTCAGCACTGTAACTGCCGACGATCCCGATTCCCGGAAACGCCCTGCCGTGGCCCTAGGCAGATTCTTACAAGACCCATGCCAATCGGCAAGGCTATACGTCGACGACCGCGCGCGCATCAGCGCCCGCGCCGAGCGGCCGCGCGCTCCGCCGAAGCGATCGTATTTTCCAGCAGCATGGTGACCGTCATCGGACCGACGCCACCGGGCACCGGTGTGATAAGAGACGCCTTTTGCGCCACGCCTTCGAAATCGACATCGCCGGTAATCCGTCCATTGGGTAGGCGGTTGATGCCCACGTCGATCACGATGGCGCCGGTTTTCACCATCTGCGGCACGATGAGCCCGGGGACGCCCGCTGCAACAACAAGTATGTCGGCGAGCATCGTAAACTGCGCGAGATCGCGCGTTTTCGCGTGACAGATGGCCACGGTCGCATCGCGTGCCATCAGCATCAGCGCCATTGGCTTGCCGACGATGTTGCTCGCCCCCCCCCACCACCACATTCTGTCCTTCAATGGCAACGTCTTCGGCCTCGAGCAGCTTTACAACGCCATAAGGAGTGCATGGCGAGAAGACCGTGCTGCCGGTCACGAGACCACCAACATTATACAGGTGGAAGCCGTCGACGTCCTTCTCAACGGCGATCGTCTCCAGCACGCGCGGTAGATCGATTTGCGGTGGCAGCGGCAGTTGCACGAGGATGCCGTGCACGGTTTCGTCTGCGTTGAGTTCGACGATCCGGCCGAGAAGTTCGGCGTTCGAGACGCTCTCGGGCAGCCGCAAGACAATCGATCTTATGCCCGTCGCCTCACATGCGCGGATCTTGTTTCGGACATAGACCGCCGATGCAGGATCGTCGCCCACCAGGATAACTGCGAGTCCCGGCGGTTGTGCGCCCATATCCAGCAGGTCGCGGACACGCATCGCATATTGCGCGCGAAGCCGTGCAGCCAGGGTCCGCCCGTCGACGATCCTCGCCGTCATGGAATTTGCCGGCGCTCGAGGGCGTATTTGAGGCGTGCGAGATAATCTCTCAGATGCGCCTCCGATTGCCCGCCCAAGTCGCCAATCAGGCCAGTGATATCAGCATTCTTCAGCATTTCGACACCAACCCGGGTGTGGCAATCAATCGCGCAGTAAGTCCCGGTCGGTCTCTCGCGCGCATGATAGGTCGCGTAAGCGGACAACCCGTTCCGCTCTGACAGATGATCTGAGAACAGGCTCAGGCGGCGCGCACGCGTATCCCGTTCGGTTACGTGGACGATGCGCTCGTCCACAACCTGCCCCCCTTCCTCTTTCGCGAGCCGATAGCCACCCAGCGGAACCGCCGCATCACGCAAGGAGACAAACCGATAGCCCGCTATTTGCCACGTGTCGGGCTGAAGAAGGTTGTTCAAGATAGCTTGCCACACAGCGTCCGCCGGCGCCGCGATCTGCAAGGCGGCATGACTGACGATGGTGACGGCCACGATCGGCTCCGACATCAGTTCCTCTCTTCGCCCAGTGGACATTTGGAGGGTCACGCGGCTGCCTGCTTTCAGGCCGCATGAGCCAAGACAGAGCCAGGGAAGCTGTCCGCCGTTGCAGCGACGGACAGCAAAATCCATAAGAAGCGATCCGCTTCTCAGAAGCGGGTGCTGAGGGACAGGGTGAAGCTACGCGGGCGAATTATGTTCGCTGTTGCCGGCGTCCCTGGCAAGCCCGGTGCATAATTGAGGAGCCCCGCTTCGTTCAGGACGTTCTCAACGCGAAATTGCACTTGGTAACGCTGAAAGCTAACCCCGGCTCTCAAGTCGACCGTGGCGATACTCGGCAGCTTTACGTCGGGACTTACGACGCTGCCAGGGAACGAGGTGAACCATTCCGACTGGAACCGCAACGTCGCTCCGAGTTGCCCTTGCAGATCGCCACCCAACGGAACAAGCTGGTCGGCCGTTACGGATACGGTCCATCGCGGCGTTTGAGGAATGGGGTCTCCGACGGCCGCGCCGATCGCGCCGGCGCTAACCCCGGGATCGACCTCCGTCAGCCTGGCATTGCTGTAACCGGCATTGGCTCCGACGGTGAGAAGATCATTTGGTCGCACCAAAGCCGCGATTTCGAAACCATCGACCTTTGCCTTGCCCGCATTCGCCAGCAGTGCCTGATTCTGATAGTTGGTATAGAGCTGAATGTTATTCCAGTCGATGTGGAACACCGAGGCTTCCAGGCTCAATCGCTTGTCGAGGAAGTCGCCCTTGATACCGGCTTCGAAATTCCAGACGGTGTCCGGGCTGATCTCGGTTTGCCCTCCCGGCGGGATGATGATCGCGGGCTGCGGCCCACCCGGCCGAAAGCCGCTTGCAGCGCGGAGAAACAAGCTGAGATTGTTGGTCGGCCGCCACCGCAACGTCGCGAGGTAGGAAACATTGTCGTCACGGATGTTGCGTTCCGGCGTTGCCAGCGTCGCGCCACCAAGCGATACCCCGCTATAGACGAGCGAAAAATCTTCTTTGTAATTCGCGAATCGCACGCCGCCCGTGATGTCCAGATTATCCTTCAGGTATACAGTCATATTGCCGAACGCTGAAAGCTCCTCGTAAGTGTCTTCGATCGGCGAGGAGAGAATGGAGCCTAAGGGCGCAGGAAGCTGCCTGTTGGTTGCGATATCCCGCGCAACGATATCAGTCGCGATCGATGCGCGCTCGTGGGTATAGAAGCCGCCAACGATGAACTCGATCGGTCCCAGGCGATTGGAAACGAAGCGCAGCTCTGCCGTGCTCTTCTTTTGCGGAATGGTATTTTCGTAAGCAGCGCCCGTGTTTGCCGGATAATGGAAGCCCAGGAGACCAAATAGCGGAAAAAGAGGCACGTAAGTGGTCGAGAAGTCGTTCTCGGTGTGAAGCCGCGACTCGGAATATGCTCCGGTAGCGATAATCCTGCCGATCCCGACGTCATATCGGCCTGTAGCGGACACCAGTCGATATCGAACTTTGGCGGGCGCATCGAAGAACTGGCTATACTGACGGTGGCCGTATAGCGGCGTGAAAGTGCCTGGAACATCGTCCTGCAGGGTCAGGCCTTTGGTATCCGTGTCCTGGAGCTGACCGACCACGTCGATTGTCAGGCGGCTGCTGGGCGTCCAGCCGAGCGCAAGGCGAACTCCCTTGGAGTCGCTCTCGTTAACATTCTTGCTTCCTGTGCCGATATTATCGACGAAGCCAGGCAAGCGCCGGTAAAAACCAGTCGCTCGAAGTGCGAGCCGATCGGAAACGAGCGGAAGGTTGATGGTGGCATTCGCCAGATAGCCGACGCCCCCACCATCCACGGCACTAACTTCGGTGCGCGCGCTTCCGGAGAAGCGTGATGGATCAGGCCTTTTCGAAATCAGCCGGATCACGCCGCCGAGGCTCGACGCGCCATAAAGCGTGCCCTGTGGTCCCTTCAGGACCTCGATACGATCGAGGTCGACCAATTCCGTGTCTGGCGCGATGAACGCCCCACCGCCGTTTGCCGAGCTGGAAGTAAACGGCACATCATCGAGGTAGAAGACAGTCGTTGCCGATTGCTGAAGCGCACCTGTCTGCAGGCCTCGAATGAAGACCTTGCCGGAGCCCGGATTGCCATCCTCCTGGACCGTAAGACCGGGGGTCAGTGTCGCATAGTCCCGCACGGAGCGGACACCCAGGTTGTCAAGCTTGTTGCCATCGAGAACGGTAATGGCTGACGGTACGTCGCGCAGCTTTTCGTCACGCTTGCTGGCCGTCACTACGACATCACCATTTACATTGTGCGTCGGCTCGACCGTGTCGCTTTGCGCACCTGCAGACATCTGCGGTTGAGCCTGCGCCCCGGTCCCGGCCGCCGCCAAACACAGCGCGACCACACCAACCGACGCCCTTAACGCCATTCTTCGTGCAGACATCTATCCTTCCCCTTTCCCGCCCTAAAATAATACATAACTGTATTCTTGTTGATCCTGCGGCCCCGCCGTTCGCCTCGCCGACTTCTGCCGATCATAACGACGTTATGACGGTGCTAGACCATAAAGCGCTGGTCCGCTTTCTCGTGCGACGAAAAGGCTTTCGCGCGGCGCCAAAAGCGCGCGATGACATTAGTGTATTTTTACCCTTGACCGCGGCGGCCGAATGGCGGTCAACTCGGACCGGTTTTCCGTTCGAGGAATTGCATGATTCCATCGGCCAAAGCACGTGGCGATTTTCCTGCTCCATCAGCATGCAGCAGCGGGGGGGTACGGGTGTCGCCATCATCGGCGCTGCCGGGAGTAGCACCGGGCAACAATCGTCCGGGACTGTCGCCGCGCCGCTTTCCGCCGCCCGCCCCGGATGTCGGACAGGTGTCCATTCGCCATCACATCGACGATTATGAAATTGATGGTCCGGACTCGCAGCGGACGCACAGCGCAGATCAGGTCCGCCATAGCAGGCATTATCGATTAAGTATCGAGGGCCCGTTTGGACATGGATGGCATGAATTCTGCCGGTTGAACGACGGCTATTTCGCTATCGTCAGCGAGATAAAATACCATATGCCGCAGGCGGGTTATATGTCATCGCCTGACACCGCGCACATCTATCTCGCGAATGGGGGCGACGGCGAGTATGTCCCGGCCGGCGGCGAGCCATTGAGCTTCGAGGCGCCCGCCGCCCTGATTATGCTGGAGCCGGCCGGTGCCGCGGCCGCCGAGGTTTGCTTCGCAGGCGATACCCAGTACATCTACATTGCCATACAGCGAGACGCCCTGCAGGCGATCTTCGCGGGCTGCGCGCACGAGTTGCCGCTCGTGCTCCAGTCGTTTCTGAAAGGCGACCTGCGCCACACCGTCGGACGTGCGGTGCGGCTCGACGGTTCACTCCTGCGCTGTCTTGGCGAAGTGCACGATTGCGCCGCTACGGGGGGGCGACGCAGGCTCTTCCTGCAAGCGAAAGTGTCGGAGATTGTATGCCGCATGGTTGACGCTCTCGAATGCCGGGAGGCACTTCACCTGGCAGAGGCGACACCAACTACCGTGCGAGGGGTCTTCAAGGCACAAAATCTGCTGGCGGAGAAATTCGCGGCGCCACCTACGCTGGAAGAACTCGCAGAAACCGTGGGATTGAGTCGTAGCAGTCTGTGCAACGGGTTCCGTCAGGTCCTGGGTACGTCGGTGTTCGACTACATCCATGAATTGCGCATGCAGAAGGCGCTGCTGCTCCTGGGCGATCGCGACGCCTCGATCACGCAGATCGCTTATGCCGTCGGCTATAATCGCGCTTCAAGCTTTTCGGTCGCGGTACAACGCAGGTTCGGTACAACCCCTTCTGAATTGCGCCGGAAGGCCATCGCCTCTGCCGGCTAACCGAGTGCTTCGCTCGGGGGTCGCGCTGGCAAGTTGCGGAGTCTTTGGCGGCTGGCAAAAGCTTTTTCGCGACGATCGAAAGACGCTGTGGCTGCGCTCGCCTATCGCTTGGCTCTACACAGAAAAAGGCCCCGTTCCATGAGTGATACGATCTTTAATGCGGCCGCTTGCTCGCCGCTTGTCCGCCCCAACGCGGAACAATGGGACATCACCTCCGAGATCACAGGGCGAACATATCGCATCTATGTCGCCGCGCCTGCCGGTGCAGAGGAGCAACCCCCAGGCGGATATCCGGTGATCTACCTCAACGACGGTGACTTCGACTTTCATACCGCGGCCGACGCGCTCGTCATGCAGGGCATCGGCCGCGAGATTCGGCCCGCCTATCTCGTCGGGATCGGTTATGGCAAGGATTGGCAAACCGCGTCTCGTACGCGTTGCGCCGACTTGCTGCCAACGCAGCCTGACGCTGCGACTCTGGCCGGTCTGGAAGCTTCACCGCTCACGAAAGGCGCAACCTACGGAGAGGCAGAAGCTTTCCACCAGTTTCTTATCAAGGAATTGCGGCCACTGATCGCAGCATCTTACCCTGTAGATCATGGCGAGACGGTCCTTTGGGGCCACTCATTTGGAGGCCTCTTCGCCTTACACGTCCTGTTCAACCACCCCGAAACATATCGCACCTATCTTGTGAACAGCCCTTCAATCAATTGGAGCGGGGGCGCGATCTTGCAGAATGAGGCCAAGCTCACAGCCGCTATGCTTCAGGACCAGGTCGCGCCTCGGGTCCTGCTGACCGCCGGGGAATATGAGGAAAGACTCGCCGGACATGTAAAACTGCATCCAGGCGTCACGCGCGAGCAGATGCAGGAGATGCTTACCGCTTTCGGCATGGTAACCAATGTCGTCGCGCTGGGAGATCGTCTCAAGGCACTGGAGGGGCCCCCAGGCTATGAAGCCGAGACGATTATCTTCGGAGAAGAAACTCATCTGAGCGTCATCCCAGCCGCGATCAGCCGCGGGCTGCGGTTCGCGTTGCCGCTCTGAGCCGGGGCAATGCGCTATTTGGCGGCGATGATGCGGATAGACCCGGGCCGATGAATTTCGCTTGCGGCCAAATCTCATTCGCGCGCGTGTCGAATGGCCGAGATGCATTGACCAGGCGATCGTCGCGGCGCTTCAACGGTCATCATGAGAGTTTCACCAACGATCGAACCTGACGCTTCGACGCAGAATGGCACGCCTTTCGCCGCGTGGTACGCCCTCATCATTGTCTCGGTAGCTGTCTTGTACGCGGTAATAGATCGACAGGTTCTGATCCTGTTGGCACAGCCGCTGAAAGCGGACCTGCTTCTCAGCGACACGCAGATCGGCAGCTTGCAAAGCGTCGGCGCCGTCCTTTTCGCGAGCATCGCAGTCATTCCACTTGGCTGGCTCGCGGACAGGATGGACCGGCGTTTGCTGCTGGCACTTTGCATCATCGTCTGGTCGCTCGCTATCGCATCGTGCGGCCTCGCAACGGGCTACTGGACGCTGCTGCTGTCCGTCGCCCTGCTCGGGGCAGGCGAGGCGGGACTCTCCCCAATCGTCTTTGCGATGATCCCGGAGCTGTTTTCCGAGCGACGCAGGATAACCGCGAACTTCATCTTCTATACTGCGACCGTGCTGGGCGCAGGGGTCGGCATGGCCATCGCCGGCCTCGTCGTCCAGCATATCGGCCTGTTGACGCCTTTCATCCCCGACGGCATCTTCACGCGGGAAAGCTGGCGACTGGTGTTCTTCGTTGTCGCCGTTCCGGGGCCGGCCATTGCGCTCGCGATCCGGATGATCAGGCTGAACAAGCAACCTCGCGCCATTCAGGCGACGGCCGAACGCCCGGCGCCCGAAGAGCCGTCGAAGATTCGCACCTATCTGGCCACCAACTGGAAGGCGATCTTCGCGGTGTTCGTGCCGTTCGGGCTCGCGCTTCTCGCCGCGTCGGCTGTCTTCACATGGATGCCGGTAATCCTCGCGCGCAAGTTCGGCCTCTCTCCCGGAGCCGTCGGCACGGGACTGGGGGGAGCGCTGGTGTTCGGCAGCGTCGCGGGGCTGGCGGTCGCCGCGGCGGCGGCGAGCTACCTGCGGCCGCGATGGGGCGCGCTGACGCCCGTCCGATTGTCGCAGATGGGCTATTTCACCTATGCATTGCTTACGCCGCTCTACTTCTTCGCGCGCACGCCCGGCGAGACTTTCCTGATCGCCACGATCCAGATGGGGATAGGCGTGGGCGGAAACTCGCTGATGCCGACGCTGGTGCAGGATCTTGCACCGGCCGAGCTGCGAGGGCGATTTTTTGCGATCTCGACGGTGGTTGCGACGATATTCCAGATGGTCAGCCCGTTGCTTGTCGGCCTGCTGTCCGACCATGTCTTCACGCAGACCACCGGGCTCCTGACCGCCTCGGTGATCGTCGCCTTTCCCTGCATGCTTTGCGCGGCCATCGTCTTGCGGCTGGCCGAAAAGCAGATCTTCGCCACGGTGGAGAATGTGCGGGCCCGCTCGATTGCCGGCTGATCGTCACCAACGGCTGCGCGCACTGCGCCGGCACCTTCTGGGCCAGCGGCTGGACGGCTTCATCCTGCCCACCGGCGATGAGCACCTGTCCGAGATCCCGGCGGCCTATGCGAACCGCCTTGCCTGGCTGACTGGGTTCACGGGCTCGACCGGTACGGCGGTCGTGATGGCTGACCATGCCGCGATTTTCGTCGATGGTCGCTACACCGCCGCGGCACATGGCCAGGTTGAGGCGCGCGACTATGACGTCGAGCCTGCTACCCCTGGCGCCGTCGGAGAATGGCTGGCGCGGCGGACCGCACGCGGCGCCCGCATCGGCTATGACCCTCGCCTCTGCACGCGGGGCACAGTCCAGGCGATCAAACAGCCCTTGGCCGGCGGCGATGTGACGCTTGCGCCGGTAGAGCACAATCCGATCGATGCGATCTGGATAGACCAGCCGCCACGTCCGGCAACGCCGGTCTTCATCCAACCCGATCACCTCTCCGGCCGGCCTTCAGCGAGCAAGCGCCGGGAAGTTGGCGACTGGCTCGGCGCCATCGGTGCGGATGCGGCTATCCTTGTCGCGCTCGATTCAGTCGCCTGGCTCTTCAACATCCGCGCGTGCGACATCGCCACCGCACCGCTCTGCTATTCCTTCGCAATCTGTCACCGTGACGGCACCGCCGATCTGTTCGTCGACGCCTCGAAACTGAACAACGGCGTCCGCGACCATCTCGGCGACAGCGTTCGCATAGCGGCATATGAGGATTTCTATCCGGCACTGGCGACGTTCGCCGGAATGCGCGTCTCAATCGATCCGGATCTCTCACCCGTCGCTATCCATCACACGCTCGACCGTGCCGGTGCGCGCATATGCGAAGCCCGCGATCCGACCCGGCTCCCCAAAGCGATGAAAAACCCGGTCGAGATCGCGGGCATGAAGCAGGTGCACGTCCAGGATGGTGTCGCGCTCACCCGTTTCCTGCACTGGATCGCAATCGAAGGACCCACGGGGGAGCAGACTGAATTGTCCGCAGCGGCGCAGCTCACCGCCTTGCGTCGCGAACTGCCAGGCTTCCACGGTATCTCGTTCGAACCGATTTCCGCCGTCGACGCGAACGGCGCAATGCCCCATTACGCGCCGACGCCGGAGAGCAACCGGCCGATCGGCCCGGGCAGCATCTACCTGATCGATTCCGGTGGCCAATATCCTGGCGGTACGACCGATGTCACGCGTACAATAGCTATCGGCATCCCGCGCCCCGAGGTTAGAGATCGTTTCACGCGGGTCTTGAAGGGTCACATTGCAATCGCGCGCCTCGTCTTCCCGGCCGGCACCATGGGGTTCCGCCTCGATCCGTTGGCCCGCTTGGCGCTCTGGGAAGTCGGCCTGGATTACCCGTTGGGTACCGGCCACGGTGTTGGGCACTTCCTGAATGTCCATGAGGGACCAGCGCATATGCTGGCGTTACCCCGTCCGGGTGACGCGGGGATCGAAGGCGGCATGATCCTGTCCAACGAACCGGGCTATTACAAGGAAGGAGATTACGGAATCCGGACTGAGAACCTTGTCGTTGCGGTCGAATGCGTGGTTGCGGGAGCGGAGAAGAAGCTGCTGAGGTTCGAGACGATTACACTCGCACCGATCGACCGACAGCTGATCGATCCCGCGCTGATGACGGACGCGGAGATCGACTGGATCGACACCTACCACCGAACAGTGCTGTCGACGATCGGGCCGCTTCTTGCTGCAGACATTCGGCGTTGGCTGGAGCAGCAGACGGCGCCCCTGGAGCGTACCGCGCTGGGGTGAAAACCGCGATCATTTCACCGCTCGGCCGTTTCCTGTTTTCGCATTCCGCCAAATCTCTTTCGAGAGCGTCCGCGGCCTCCGCTTCGTCCTTGATCGCGCTTCGGAGGCGACACTAGGCCAGGATAACAATCCGATCGCTCGCGGACCTCAGCCTTAGGCCCGACTGAGCCCCTGCCCGCCTCTGGAGCTGTCCTCATGACTGATACCCTCGCGGAACCGATCCGAAGTCCGCAAGCCGTCAAGGATGGTCTGCCAGCCACCGATATCTTCACGCGCTACCAGGCCGCGGAGGCGGTGCTCGATGCTCGCGTCATGCCGTTGGTGTTGAACGAAAGCGTGGCGCCGAACTGGATCGGCGACCAGGCCTTCTGGTATCGACGCCAGCGACATGATGGCGCCGAATTCATCTGGGTTGATAATGGACAGGCAGGTCCCGCGTTCGACCATGTCGCCGCTGCGGCCGCGCTTGGCGCATCGGCCGATCCGTGGAAACTCGTGGTCGAAACGATAACGGCCGACAGGCAGCCGGTCCTTCATCACGAGGGTCGGCGCTGGCAGATCACGGCCGGACAGGCAGTTGATCTGGGACCGGTCCCGGTCGCTGCTCCGGGGCTGCTACTCTCCCCCGCCGGCGATCAAGTGCTAGCAGTGCGCGGCCACGATCTCCACCTGGTCGATCTCGCCACTGGCGATGAACGGGCGCTCACGACCGATGGCGAGGATAATTTCGCCTGGGGCAAGATCCCGGACGCTTGCCTGCTCGCCATCGCGCGAAAGCGGGCCGCCCTGCCGATCCTGCCGTTCGGTTGGTCATGGTCGCCCGATGGCCAGTTCGTGGTGGGTGGTCGCGTCGACGAGCGTCACATCGAACCCTATCCGTTCCTCGAGTCCGTGCCGCAGGACGGCGGAGCACGACCGCGCGTCCATGCCGTCCGTCAGGCACTGGTAGGCGAGGCGGGTCCGGTCTTCACCGCCTGCGCGATCGAGGTTGCGACCGGCCGCACAATCGCGATCGACCTGCGCGCCGAATCCGGGCACGACCTCGGCCAACAGGACATGATTCAGCTCGAGCCGATCGGCTGGTCCGACGATCACCGCCGCGTTTTCGCCGCGGTCGCCGCGCATAGCATCCACGCAACCATCCTGCTCGAGATTGACGTCGCGAGCGGCGCGGTTCGTCGCGTCATCGAGGAGCCGTCGAGCGGATTCCTCAAACTCGGCGCGGAGCTCTACAAACAGCCTAACGTCCGGATTCTTGCCGGCGGCCGCGAGGCAATTTGGTTTTCGGAGCGGAGCGGCTACGGACATCTCTATCGCTACGATCTGGAAAGCGGCGCTCTTGTCAATCTCGTCACGACAGGCGACTGGTCGGTCCGCGACATCCTGCGGGTGGACGAGCGCGAGGGCCGCATCTATTTCACCGCAGCGGGCCGCGAAGGCGGCAATCCCTATGAGCGCCGCGCCTATCGCGTCGATCTCGACGGGCGCAACCTCACGTTGCTCAGCCCCGAGGTCGCCGACCACACGATCGATGGTCCGCCGGAATCGCTGCTTGCGCGCATCTTTGGCCTGCCCAACCCCCCATCCCCGATCTCGCCCGACGGCAGCGTCTTCATCGATAGCTGGTCCACCGCATCCAGGCCTGGTGCGACGGTGCTGCGATCGACCGGGGACGGTGCGATCGTCGCGACACTCGAAACCGCCGACGCCAGCGCACTTTTCGCAACCGGCTGGCGGCCTCCGGAACCGTTCGTCGCCAAGGCAGCTGATGGTGAGACCGATCTGTACGGCGTGCTCTATCGCCCGTACGCGGCGACCGGCGCGCCCGCACCGGTCATCGACGGCATCTATGGCGGTCCGCAGATCGTGGTGACGCCGCACAATTTCGCCGCGGCACGATATGGCGTTGGATATCACGGCCGCGCCGCGCTGGCCGCGCTCGGCTTCGCCGTCGTCGTGGTCGACGGCCGCGGCACGCCGCTGCGATCGAAGGCGTTCCACGACGCTGGCTATGAATCCTCGGGCGACATCTGCCTCGATGATCATGTCGCGGTGCTGGATCAACTCTGCGCCCGTGACGCGACGCTGGATCGCGACCGCATCGGCGTCTACGGCCACAGCGCTGGAGGCTACACCTCCGCTCGGGCGATCCTGCGTCACCCGGACATCTTCAAGGTCGCCTTCTCATCCGCCGGCAGCCATAATTTCCACGGCCTGTATTTCGGCGGTGGCGGCCCGCTGCCGGATTATGGCGACGGCCAGCGCCTGAAGCCCGACGTGGCGGCAGTGCCGGACAATTATCGCCAACTCGACAACGCCCTCTATGCTGCCAATCTGCGCGGCAAGTTGCTGCTCGCTTATGGAGACATGGATGAGAATGCCTTTCCCGCGGTGACACTGCAACTCTGCGACGCGCTGAACCGTGCCAATCGTAGCTATGATCTACTCTATATTCCGAACGGCACGCATTTCTACTTGGCTCAGCCTTATTTCCTGCGGCGGCTCTGGGATTATTTCGTCGAGCATCTGATGGGAGAGGCCCCGGCAGCCGATTACGCCATCGGTGCCGCTGGCGGCATGAGCAGCTTCGCCTGAGGCCGCCACTTTGACACACGACAAGCGGGAGTCTCGATGATGTTCGACAGGGATGAAATCGCGCGGCTGAGCGCTCGGGCCGTATTCGGGCGCAAGGCGAAGGCACAGGGGCGAGACGGCATCGCCGTTTCCTCCCATCCGATCGTATCGAAAGTCGCGACCAACGTGCTGCGCGCCGGCGGTAACGCGGTCGACGCCATCCTCGCCGCCTCGCTCGCGCAGACGGTCGTGGAGCCGCATATGACGACCGCGTTCGGCGTGCTCAGCATGATGCACTACGATGCGAAGAGCGGTGTCACGAGCTACGTCAACGGCTCGATGAACGCGCCGCTGGCGGGGCTGCCCGGCTTCTCCCCTGCAGACCTCGCCAATGGTCGCAGCGTCGCGGTGCCGGGCTTCTGGTCGGCCTGGGAGGCTGCTCGCGAACGGCTCGCGACCAGATCTCGCGAGACACTCGCCGCGCCCGCGATCGAGCTCGCGCGGTCGGGCATTCCGATCTATCCGTTCCTGTACGGCATGATGTTCGAGCAGGCTGGCAAGATCGGTCTCAGCGCCGAAGGCCGCGACATCTATTTCCAGGAGGGCGCGCTTCGGGGGCCCGGTGACTGGATCGCCAATCCGCGCCTCGCCGATACGCTGGAGCGGATGGCCGCCGATGGCGTTGATTATTTCTACCGCTCGGGTTTCACGGAGAAAGTAGTAGACACAGTCCGCAAGGCGGGCGGCGTCCTGACAATGGAAGATTTCGACCGCTACGAACCGCGGTGGATGGAACCCGCCTGGGGCACGTACCGCGGCTATCGGATTGCCGGCTCGCCGCCACCCGACAATGGCGGGACGCACCTTATCGAGATACTCAATCTGGTCGAGCAACTTCCCCTGCAGGATTGGGGCATGCCAACCGAGAGCGCGGATACGCTCTACTGGCTCGCACGCTTCTGCCTCGAGGTTTCGCTCGATGGTGCGGACCAGGGAGATCCCAACAGTTGGCCGTTGCCGCTGGAGACGATCCTGTCGAAGGATTATGCCGCCACCCGCTTCGAACTGATGAAGATGCGCGATCCGCGACCGGTCGACAGGGCGCGCACCCCTTATCCAGGCTCGACGCATCTCACCGTTGTCGACCGCGACGGCAATGTCGCAACGATGCTGCATTCGGTAATGGCGATGCCGTGGAGCAACGGGTTGATCGTCGACGGCATGAACCTTTGGGCAGGCGGCGGTCATTTCTTCCGAACCATGCCGCGGCCCGGCGACCGCGCGACCTGCTATATCGCGCCGCACGTGATCTTCGGTCCCGACGGCAGGCCGGTACTCGCCGGTGGCTCGCCAAGCGTTGCGCTCATCCAGACCTGCATCACCAACACGCTCAACATCTTGGATTTCGGCATGGACATCGAGACTTCGGTTCATCAGCCGCGCATCGGCGGACCGGTCTATACCAGCCTTACCCCTAACAGCATCTCCATCGAACTCGACTGCGGAACGCTGGAGATCCAGGCCGCGGCGCGCGAACGCGGGCTGAACTTCGAGTTGACCGGCCCGTGGAGCGTCCACGCCGGCAGCTACGAAGGTGTACACATCAGCGAAGATGGCGTGTCGAGCGCGTGCGCCGACCCTCGTCGCGCTGGCGCGGCGGATGCCGTCTAGGCCGTCGAAGGCCACGGTTTGACCGTCCACCCGATCGCCGGACGCTAGCCCGATCTTGCCACCGACACGCATATCGAGCGCGGCACCCATCCGGGCCTCAAACAGAATGTTCGCCGCCTGCGGATCGTATCGGAAGGCGATGAGGACATCCGTCATGGCCCGTTCGATCAGGCGCCGGAGAATATAGTTGCTGTCGGCCGGCGCCCCTCCTCCGAGATTGTTGGCGCCGTCCGCGGCACCGGCCGGCCCTATACCGTTGTCGGCGAAGTGAAAACCGGTGTCCGCAAGGCGTCCGTTTTCAGCAAGGAAGCTTAGCGCCGACGCGGTAGTCAACGCAAAATGTACTGGTTCAGCTCGGTCGACCGCTAGCAGAAGAAATGTTGCAATGACCGCCGACATCGTTCTCGCGCACGCTGTGCGGACGCTGATCGGGAACTTCAATGGCTCGATAATGCGCCCATATCTGGGAACGAGCGCATGAACTGATCGCCACGCCAATGGGGTCGGCAAAGCGAAGTGCGCAAGCTGCTCGACGATCTGCGCCCGCCGTCTCGCACGTCCTGTCTGCCCTTCCGCGAGGCGTCCTGTGCCAAGCCAACGCCGAGCGCACAACAGGTAGGCATGCCTAATTAAATGACGATGGTTTCGCCTTCTAGCAACTACGAGCGACGACGCAATCGCCCCGCGCTTCGCGGCGCGGACGGCGCAATACCTCCACATCAATTCGATCGCGAGACCGTCTCGCGCTAACCGCAAATCGAAAGGTTCAGTCTCCGAACAGAAGCGTCAGCATCTGCCTCTTCCATATCCGGACGGCTCGCTCGATCTCATCCTTATTCGCATTGCGAATATATTCGACGGTAAGCCCGCGCGTGATCGCATTGTTGAGCAGTTGAAGGCTCATGAGGGCTTCGTCGTTGCGGATTCCCGCCGCGCGCAAGATCATATGAGCCCAGAGCCGGACACGCCTGTCAAACCGGCGCGTGCTTGGCGCGACCTCGCGATCGAGGTCGGGGTCGTTCCGGCGCGCCAGATGAATTTCCAGCAACGCCGCCATTTCCGGCCGCCCCAGCATCGCGAAGTTGGCGTCGAGCAAATTCTCGAGCGATTGCGGCGGTGTCGTTCCTCGCCTGATCGCTTCGGAATAAATCTTCGTGCGATATTCCGAAAACTCTGCCGCGACGGCGGCCATGATGCGGGCCTTGGTCGGAAACTGGTGCTGGATCGCTCCCAGGCTCATCCCCGTAGCGTCGCGGATCGCATGCATCGTGGCGCCCGAATAGCCCTGCACGCACAAAATATCGCGCGCCGCGGCAATCACCTTGGCACGAGTGGCGGCGCTTCGGTCCGCTTGGCTACGCCGGGGTTTTGCGGCTTTTTCCGTCATATCGGAAACCTCCTCTATGACATCAGCGGCCTGGCTCATAGCTGCGTTTCCCCGATTGCTCGCGCCTCGCTTGCGACCGGCAAGCGGGGCCGCTCGGCCTCGGCTTCTGCCCAGGCGACCTCAAAATTCGGCTCCGAAGCGCAACCCGAATGTTCGCGGCTGCTGGATCACCCCCGTACCGGTCGCATTGGCGCCCGCGCCACTGAGATAGGAATAAAGCCCCCTCGAATCACCGACATTGGTCACAAAGGCGTCGAGCTGAAAGCGGCCGAAATCAACCCCGCCGCGCAAGTTGACGCTGTGATAGTCGGGCAACCGCTGGTGGATCGTGTGCACCGGCGTCGCGGCGAAGTTCGAATAGCGCGCGCCGACATAGGCCCAGTCGATACCGGCAAAGATCTTAGCGTCGTCGCCGACGGGCGCGCGGTAATCGACGCTCACCGTGTTGGAGAACCTGGGCACATAGGGCAGTTGGTCGCCGCGGACGCCGCCGATCGTCGGCGCGTCGGCGCGCAGGTCGGCGTCGACCAACGAGCCCGATACCGACAAGGATAGCTGCGACGTTGCGGAAAGCCGCAAAGCATATTCCGCGCCGCGACTGCGCGCCTTGCCGCCATTGGCGGTAAAGTTCTGCGGGACGCCAGTGTCGGGATTGATCGATATCGTAGGAATCTGGATGTCGGACCAATCGATCGTGAATAGCGACACATCGAACGCGAGGCGTCGATCGAAGAGTTCACCTTTTGCACCCAGCTCGTAATTTACCGTCGTATCGGGCTTATAGCGCGTCAAATATCCCGGCGACGCGACCGACGGGATCGCGTTCGGACCGCCGGGACGATAACCGGTTGCGACACGGGCGTACAAATTGACCCGTTCAACCGGATGCCAGCTAATGGCGCCCGACCAGGTCGCCTTGCCGTCGCTGACTTTCGACAGCGGATCGGTGACGTCGCCGGTCAACTGCGTGGCGAAGCCAAATAGCTTCGTCGCCTGGGACTGTTGCCAGTTGCGCGAATAACGCGCGCCGGCGGTCGCTTCGACATTGGGCGCGACATGCCAGGTCAGCTGGCCGAACCCTGCCAGCTCTTCATAGCTCGCCGGAATATCGAGCGCGCCACCCGGAAACGGCGCCGTCAGCACCTGCGCCGGCTGTGCCACCGACAGGATATCGAAAACCTGGGTGACACGGCTTTTCTCATCGGCGTAGAAAAGGCCGACAAGATAGTCGAAAGGGCCGTTGCCGGGTACCGACGCGATCCGGATTTCCTGGTTGAACCGGCGCACAGACGCGAGATTGCCACTTCGGATCGAGATCGGCTGGCCATAGAGCGGACCGACGAAATCCCCGAAAGTCACGCCGGGCGCCGCGCTTTCATAGCTGACGTCGAGCACCATATTGACGCGCGTTCGGGCAAGGCTGGTCACGCTCGTGATAGCGACCGGGCCAGCATTATAGTTCAGCGTCGCGCTATAGATTTGCGCGTCGCGCTTCACCGGCTCGGCGATGCGCGAATTGCGCTGCAGATCGCCGCCATGGGCGATTGCTGTAGCATCAGCGGGCGGATGAGTTGGCGTCAGCATCGCCCCGACGAGCTCGACGGTTGGCGTGGCGTCCAGATCGTCGCGCTGCCAGATCGCAGCGAGCCGCACGCTGAAATCGGGACTGGCCTGCCACAATAGCGAGCCGCGAATGCCATAGCGCTCGCCGCCATTAGCGTTGCGGTCGCCGCGCAAATTGTTGTCGATATAGCCCGGCAGGCGTTCGAAAAGACCCGATACGCGGATGGCGACGGTGTCTTCGGTGATCGGGATATTGACCACGCCGCGCACCGCCGCGCCGATCTGGCCGCCGCGGACAGCGTCGACCTCGACTTGCCCGCGCCCCTCGACGCGCGTCAGATTGGGGGCTTTGGTGACATATTTCACGAGCCCGCCGAGTGCCGAGGCGCCGTATAATGTCCCTTGCGGCCCGCGCAGCACCTCGATCCGCTGAAGATCATAGGTGTCGAAATTGGGCGTCGTCGTCTGTTGATAGGAAGATGCCGATGTCAGCGGAACATCATCGACGAGGACCGCCGTCGTCGCCCCCTGCCCGCTCGCATTGAGCCCACGCAGGGTGAGCTGCACGCCGACCCCGGTCTGGCTGACGCTGAGGCCCGGCGTGTGCGCAGCGATTTCCTCGATCCGCGTTAAATTGCGTTCGGTCAGCACCCCGCCGCCGATCGCGGTAACCGCGGACGGCACGTCGATCAGCCGCTCTTCTCGCTTTTGCGCCGTCACAACGATCTCGTCGTTGCCAAGGTCGCGCCCCGCTTCGGGGGCGGGGGCGCCCGCGGATTGCGCCCGGGCCGCGCCGGGCGACGCCATGACGATGGCAAGGGCCGTTCCTGCAAATATGGTTTTGAAACGCCGCATATATCCCCCCATTTCTATCGTTATTGTCGTTCAGCCTTCGCGCCCCAGCGCAAAGCGGGCGCCGTGAAGAAGCGCGGCGGGCACCACCGACATGTGGTCATCCTCGGCAAACACGACCCGCCGCAGGCCCGAAGCGCCGGCAGCCGCCAGTGCGTCGGCGAACTCCACCGCCGCGTCGACCATCCGGCACGCCAGAATTTGCGCCTGCACCGCCTCAAGCGTTGCACCCAATTCGGGCGGCACATGGGTCGGCACATCCTGTTCCTTGCCACCGACATCGACAAAGATCCGCGGTTGCCGGGGCAGCGCCGCCAGCCGACCGGCAAAGGCCGGCAGTTTCTGCAGGATCGAAAATCCGTCCCACCACAGCGACGGGCTGCTGATGACATAGGCAGAGAAGCTGGCCGGTCTGGTCAGCAGCGCATTCGCTGCGAAAAGCCCGCCCAGCGAATGGCCGAACAGGATATGCGCACCGCCCACCGTTCGCGGATGGCGCGCCGCCAGTTCGGGCATCACCATATCGACGAGAAAGGCCAGAAAGCCATCGGCTCCGCCGTTGCGTTCGCTGCCGATCATCGTACCGAACGCGCCCATAGCTTCGCGGGCCGCTGCCGCCAGCGGCGGCGTCAGATCGGCGGTTCGCAACTTAAGAAAAGCGGCGTAGTCGGCGTCATATCCGATGCCGACGACATAATGGGCCGGCACGGCTCCGACGCTCGACATGGCACGCGCAATCTCGGCGGCCATCCCGAAGACGAGATCGCCGTCGACGACGAAGAGTATCGGCACATTCGCATCCGGCGGTACCGCGGGCGCCGCTACGCTGATCGTGATTGGCGCTCCGCCCGCGGGATGCACAAGCGTAAATTGCTCGAGCGATGCCCGTACCGAAAATTCCATCTTTCCGCTCCTCTACGCGCGCCTTTTTTTGGCCGCGAGGTTCGAGGGGCTTGCCACGCCGCCCGCCCGACCATGCCGCTTCATCCGCTCACTTTACAATAAAGTCAACTTGTTTATATCTTCGATTGCCGATGCCGGTCGATGGCGAAAAATGGCGGCAAGGGAGGCGCGAATGACAAGCGGAACAAAGAGCATCGCGACGCACCCTCCCCTCACCCCTTCGCAAACCGAAAGTCCCGCAATCGACCAGCACGCCGCGGACGAGTCGCGCGGTGCAATGATGCTGGCCTGGTATGGCCTCGGCGTTTTGATGATGACGTCATTGCTCGGGGTAGTGGTGCGGCAGATGCTCAGCCTGATCGCGCCGTCACTGCAAACATCGCTCGGCTTCACCGACCTTCAGCTGGGAATGTTACAGGGTCTCGGCATGGCGGTTTTCGCATGTGCCGCGAGCTATCCGATGGGATGGCTTGCGGACCGCTTCGGCCGCCGCCTGATCCTCGCGATCGGCGTCGCGATATGGTCAGCCGCAACATTCTTCTGCGTGTTTC
Organism: Sphingomonas lycopersici; assembly: GCF_026130605.1. Lineage (GTDB taxonomy): Bacteria > Pseudomonadota > Alphaproteobacteria > Sphingomonadales > Sphingomonadaceae > Sphingomonas > Sphingomonas lycopersici. The sequence continues at coordinate 349,536 of NZ_JANFAU010000003.1, forward strand.
AGGACAGTTTTGGCGGACTGTTTTTGGGAACGGTGGGAATAGCGATCGGCGAAGCCGGGTTGGCGCCGATCGTATACGCCCTCATTCCCGACCTTTTTTCCGAGCGAAAACGTCACGCCGCCAACCTGATCTTCTACGGGGGCACTCTGTTCGGTGCCGGCCTCGGCGTGGCGCTCGGCGGCGCGATGCTCGAATGGCTCGCGGCTTCGCCCAGCCTGCCCTCTGGGCTCGCAAGCCTCGACAACTGGCGCATTGCCATGATGGCACTCGCGCTCCCCGGTCCGCTGTTCTTCCTTCTCGTTGCAACCATGCCGCTGTCGCAGCATGCGGCTCCCGCCCGGGCCACTCGCGCGGGCGGCGGCGAACCGATACTCGCCTTCCTGCCCTATGCGCGCGCGCATGGTCGCACGCTCGCCTGCATTTTCGGATCGATATTCGCGATGGCCGTCGCGATGACCGCGGCGCTGAACTGGTTCCCGCTTGCCCTGCCCCGCGCCTTTGGAGTCGTCCCCGCGACGGTCGGCGTCGGCCTGGGCACCGCGGTCACCATCGCCACCCTGATCGGGGTGTTCCTTCCCGGCATCGCATTGAAGCTCGGGGAACGTATCCCGGGCTGGTCACCGCTCCGGGCCGCAAGTCTCTTCATATGGATCGCGCCACTGCCGGCGGCATTTCTGCCATTGGCGAGCTCGCCGTTCCAGGCCTATGCCATCGCTGCGCTTCAGGGCGCGATGGGGATTGCCGGCTCGGCGCTGATGCCGGGGATCATCCAGGATCTTGCGCCGGAGCATCTGCGGTCACGCGTGCTCGCGCTGCTTGGCATCGTGAATGCGCTTGCCCTCGCCGTCTCGCCGCTCGCGGTCGGAACGGTCTCCGGGCTGATCGGCGGGACGCGCGGAATGCTCTATTCGATCGCGATCGTCAGTGTGCCGTCGCTGATCCTTGCCGCGATCCTCATTTCACTCGCACCGCGGCACTTTGCCGTTACTGCCCGGGCCGTCCGGTCGCTATTTCCCGGAGATCAAGCATGACAAGCCGCAACGCTTCCACCGGCAGAGCAGACGACATGACCGGCATGCGCGAAACGCTGGAAGCGGGTCTCACCACGTCCACGGCGCTGGTTGAGCGCGCCATCGAACGGGCCGAGGCGGTGAATCCGCAACTCAACCTGATCGCCTGGCCGAACTTTGAGCGCGCACGCGCCGAGGCGGCCGTCACACGCACGGGGCCGCTCGCAGGCATTCCGACGATGATCAAGGACGCGATCATGGAAAAGGGCGTGCCTGCGAGCTGGGGGTCCGCAGCGCTGCGCGACCATATTGCCCGCGAGGACTCGCCCTATACCCAGGCGATCGCCAACGCCGGCCCGATCTCGATCGCCCGGACAACGATGCCCGAACTGGGCCTCAACGTGGTGACCGAATCGCCGCTTGTCGGCGCGACGCGCAATCCCTGGAACCGCGATTACGCACCGGGCGGCTCGTCGGGCGGCGCCGCCGCGGCGGTGGCGGCGGGCGTGGTTCCGATCGCGCACGCCAGCGATGGGCTCGGCTCCATCCGGCATGGCGCGGCGCCCTGCGGTCTCGTCGGCCTCAAGCCATCGCGGGGACGAAATTTCGGCGACGTGGCGATGAGAGCGATTAGCGACCTGGGCGTGAACGGATGCGTCAGCCGCACCGTTCGCGACACGGCCGCCTGGTTCGATGCGACGCAGACACGCAGCCCCGATGCAGCCTTCGCTCCCGCGCCTATGGTCACAGCGCCGATCGACACGAGGCTTTCGATCCAGGCCTATAGCGCGGTCATGCGCACCGGCGCAGCGCCGGATGCAAGCGTCGGGCGCGTCTTCGCCGACACGATCGATCTCCTCGGCCGGCTTGGGCATCGCGTTGCCGACGGCTCGCTGCCCTTCGACGGCCCGCGCGCCATCGGCGCGCTGAACGATATCGCCGAGGGCCGGTTCGTTCGCAGCATCAATGACATGGCGGCCTTGATCGGCCGCCCGATCGAGCTTGCGGATCTGGAATATCGCTCGGCCACCCTTGTCGCCGCGGGACGACATATCGACGATGAGCGATACGCTGGCGCATTGCAACAGATGGAGAAGAATGTAGCGCTTTATCTTGAACGGTTTGATGCCATCGATATCTGGATGACACCGACCTTCAGCACCGAGATCGTCCGCATCGGGGTGTTTGGGCCCGAAACATCGTGGGACGCCACGCGCGACCATCTGATCGATTATGCCGGCTATTGCTGGATCGACAATTTCGCCGGCACCCCTTCGATCAGCCTGCCTTTGGGCTTCAGCGACAACGGCTTGCCTGTCGGTATTCAATTCGCGACAAAGCCGGGCGGTGAGACCTTGCTGCTTCGCCTGGCATATCAACTGGAAGCAGCGATTGAATGGGGGCAGAGAACGCCGCCCATCTGGGTTTGCCAAGAGTGACCGATCTCATCTGTGAATCGGATTCCGATTTCATCCCCCATTGGTCATTGAATTCGTGGACCCGTTTGCGTCGACCCGCGTCCAATCCGATGCCGATTCACACTGCGGAATCCGCGTATGGGGGAAGGCTCCTGCCGTGGCGCATGTAAGCGGTAGATGGGAGGCCCGATGGATCCGCTGGGGGGCGCTCATGCTGACCGCGAGCCTGCTCATCCTGCCGCTGACACTTGCCGAGGGGTGGCTGGGCTGGGTACTGCTGGGCGGTGCGCTTATGGGCGCCGCGTTCGGCTTCTCGTGGAGCTTCATGAGCCGACGCTTGCTGGGGGCACTGATGGAGGAGGATCGCGCTATTGGCTCCGCCGCGATCACCACCGTCCGCCAGAGGGGCTCCGCCGCAGGGGCAGCAATCGCCGGAACCGCAGCAAACCTTGCGGGCTTCTCTCACGGGATGAACGCGGAGAGCGCGCGGGCGACCTCCGTTGGAGTTTTTGTCAGCGTGATTCCATTGGCGCTGATTGGCACCTGGGCGGCCTATCGGCTCACCCGCTTCAGCCCGAGTGAATAGCACCGCAGCCGTATGCGTTGTCGGCATCGCGCGTATATTCCTTCGGCAAGCCGACAACGAATTAAAACGTGAGACGATACCGCAGTGATTACAATCAGACATTCCCGCCCCGACGAAGGCATCCGTGTCATCGAAATTTGGCGTGGCGCGGTTGAGGCGACGCATGACTTCCTCTTGCCCGAGGATCGTCTCGCGCTTGATGAGATGGTGTGCAGCTTTCTGCCTCAGGCGCGGCCGTGGCTGGCAGTAGATGCCAATGATTACCCGCTGGCCTTTATGCTCATCGACAGCGGCCATATGGAGGCGCTCTTCGTCGATCCCTTCTTTCGGGGGACTGGTGTCGGTGCCGCGCTCGTGCGCCATGGGCTGAAGCTTCATCCGAAGATGACGACCGACGTCAATGAACAAAATAGCCAGGCAGTCGGCTTCTATGAGAAAATGGGGTTCAAACGCACCGGCCGTTCGCCCGTCGATGATCAAGGCAGGCCCTATCCGCTCATTCATTTGCGGCACGACGAATGATCTCGGCCTCGCGCCTCGAGGATTTGCGCTTCTTTGATCGCCAGTTTCTGATGCAACGTCGGCAACCACCGCAGGGCATCGCATGCGGTGCAAGCAGACATCGTTCCTGAAAGAAAGACCGCATGTCCATGATGATAACGAGACGCAGAATATGTCTCGCTTCCTTTACGGCGCTGCCATGGCTGTTTGCGGCTTCAACGCGGGCAAATAGTCGCCGAGCCATTGTCGAAACCCAGCTCAAGGCGCTTGAAATCCGCAGTGGCGGGCGGCTGGGTGTCGCCGTCCTGAACACCGCGACCGGTGAGGTGGTTGGGCGTCGTCTCGATGAACGCTTCGCTCTGTGCAGTACGTTCAAGACTTTGGCGATCGCTTTCACACTGGCTCGCGTTGACCGCGGGGAGGAAAAGCTGGATCGGAGAGTTTATTTCAGTGAGAAGGATCTGGTGACGCCCTTCAAGGCAACCAGGCCGCACATCGCTGATGGCATGACCGTCCAGCAACTTTGCGAAGCCGCAGCAATTGTCAGCGACAGCACCGCCGCAAATCTCTTGCTGGCCGGCTTCGGCGGACCTTCCGCGCTGACCACCTATCTACGCTCGATCGGAGACCAGACGACCCGCGTCGACAGGACCGAACTGGCCCTCAACATCGTCAAGCCGGGAGAAGTGCACGACACGACGTCGCCCAGGGCCATGGTTGCCACGCTGCGACACATCTTGCTCGGCTCCGCCCTTTCGCCAGCGTCGCGGGCGCGCCTGACCGAATGGATGACGGCATCTAGGGACGCGGCAGCGCTACGCCTGCGGCGGGGTTTGCCGACGGGGTGGCTGATTGCGAACAAGCCGGGGACGTGGGAAGGCATAGCGACCAACGATGTCGGAGTGATCTTTCCGCCCGGCCGTCGGCCGATCGTTGTCGCGGCATATCTCAGCATAGCGCATGGTGCCGTGGCGGATCAGGAAGCCGTTTTGGCTGACGTAGCGCGTATCGTCACGGGAAGCGCCTGATCGAGCGGGCTCATCAGAGGTATCGGCTTATCGTATCCATGGCACTGACGGCGCGTTGCTCGAACGCTTATATCGAGAGCCACAGAGACGGGTGGCGAGCCATCAAGCATCATAAGCATTGGTGGGCGTCGGTCGAAAACCACGCGACCAATCTGCTGGACATGCCCATCGATGCGATCACAACCGATGACGTGCTGGCCGCGGTGCAGCCGATCTGGCTGACCATATCGCCGACCGCCGGGATTTTGCGCGGGCGCATTGAAACCATCCTCGATGCGGCCAGGGCGACAAAGCTCATTATCGGCCCGTGGGAGAACCCAGCCCGATGGCGAGGCGACTTCCTCCACCTGCTGCCAAGGCAGAAGCGTAAATATGCGGTCAGGCATCATCCTGCCGTCCCCTACCAGGATCTGCCGAAGTTCTATGAGCGTCTGGCGGCACGCTCCGCTATCGCGGCGCGGGCGCTGCAGATGATCATCCTATGCGCGACCAGGACGGCGGAGACGCGGCTTGCCACCTGGCGTAAGTTCAACCTCATCGATCGGGTCTGGACGATCCCGGGCAATCGCATCAAATCTGGCCGGGGAACATCGCATTCCCCTTACCGATAGCTGCATGGAAATCCTCCGGGAACAGGCAGCCATGACAAAGCCCCGGCCCGATGGTTATGTGTTTCCGGGGTGTACGCCGGGGAAGCCATTCCATCAGATGCTGCGTTTGCTCGGTGAGAGCGTCCGCATGTCGGAATCGTCGGCAGAAAAGGCCCCTGGTCAATGATCGCTTCCCACCCACCTCATGCCCTTTCGTTGGCAGGGAGTCTGCCGCTGGCACCGGACGGACCGATGCGCCCCAATTCCTGCCGTTGAGCGGCCAGCAGCGCCTTTCCAAGACCGGCCCCTGTCTTATGTCGCAATCCCGACGACCAGACCATCGGCAAGCCATTGGCCCAGCATCCCGCCAGCGCGCGCGATCCCAATCTCCTGGCCAAACGCCTCGACCATCAGGTCGCACAATTTCGCGAAGGACATGCCGGCGCGCACCGAGAGCAGCGCCTGATGCTCATATTGATCGATGGCGCGAAATTGCGCGACATCGCCATGTCGCCAGACGAGGATAGCGCCGGGCTCGGGCAAGAACTCGACCGCGGGCGGCACCTCGCCGGTCGCGAGCGCCGACCAGATCGCGGGAGCGTTCGTCGTCAGGCTGCCGAGATCGAGCGTCGGCGTGATCCGCAGCGTGGCACGGTCCCAATCGACGTCACCGAGTTCGCCGGCTGAAACCGCGTCGGCATCGGTCGCGACGAATGCCTCCCCGAGCGCCATTTCGAGCCAGCCAAGCTCGGCTACCTCGGGGTCGGCGAGATAAAGGATTTCCAGCGTCGCGGGAAAATCGCGCGCATAAGCGTCGAGGGTCCAACTGCTTGGCGGCAGGCGATCGACATGCGCGACCACCGCCCGATGAAAAGCCTCGCCGCCGATCCAGTCGCGCGTGTGCTCGAAGCTCTCTTCCAGGCACGCCGCGAGCTGTGCCCGATAATTGTTCTGATAGACGCGCAGGCCCGGCGCGGCCGCTTCGCCGAAACGCGCAGCGGCGACTGCGTCCTCTGAGGTCAGCCACGCGCGCATATCGCGCTGAAGCTCGATCAGGCTCATGCCGCTTCTCGCAGCGCGCCACGCGCGATCGTCCGCGCGGTGCCGAGTTCGGCGAGCAACTCGGCGAGCGGGGGAATATCGTCGTCGCGTTCGATCATCGCCGCGACCGGCCCGAGCTTCGGCATGACGTAAGCATAGAGGTTCCAGACCGAAGCGGGCACCGGCCGATCATGCGTATCGATCAGCATCTCGGCTCCCCGGCTGTGCCCGGCAAGGTGGATCTGCCGCACGCGATCATGCGGCACGCCATCGAGATAGGCGATCGGATCGAAGCCGTGGTTGGTCGCACTGACGAACACATTGTTGACGTCAAGCAGCAGTCCGCAGCCCGTGCGGCCACACATGGCATCGAGAAACTGCCATTCGGTCATGTCGGCGGAGGCGAAATCGATATAGGTTGACGGGTTCTCGATCAGCATTTCGCGGCCCAGCGCGTCCTGCGCCCGCGCAATATTCGCGCAGACGAGGTCGAGCGCTTCCTCCGTATAGGGGAGAGGCAGCAGATCGTGCGAGTTGAAGCCTTCGATCCGCGACCAGCTCAGATGATCGGAGACGAACAGCGGATCGATCTCGTCGATCAGCGCGCGCAGGCGCGCGAGATAGGCGCCATCGACGCCGTCGGCCGATCCGACCGACATCGACACGCCATGCAAGGCGACCGGATAGCGCGCCCTGACATCGCGCAGGATGTGGCGCGGCCGGCCACCATCAACCATGAAATTCTCCGAGATTACCTCGACGAAATCGACCGCGATGGGGGTGTCCAGAAACTCGGCATAATACGGCTTGCGTAGCCCGAGCCCGAAGCCGGAAAAGGGAGCAATGGTCATTGCTTCGCTCCTGCAGGGGAGCCGGCCCGACACGAGCGCGCCGGGCCGGTAGGAGGATCAGTTCGGCGCGGTCTCGCTGCCGCCCGCCGCCGCACAGGCCTTGGCGGTCAGTTCCTTGAAGCCCTGGCCCTTGCACGAATTCTGGCCCTTGCAGTCGTTCTTCGCGGTCTTGCAGTCCGACTGGCCCTTGCAGGTATTGACGCCGTAGCAATGGACCTTTGCCGCCGCCCCTTTTGCGATCGCGGCGGTCGGCGCGGCAGCGGAAATGGCGACGACTGCGGCGGCGGCGGCGATGCTGGCGGTAGTGCGGATAACGGTCATAAATAGCTCCGTGAGAAGGGTTCTGCCTGGTTGGCCACCCTAGTTCGCTGCCGTCGCCCGCCCGGTTACATCGCCCGAGAAAAAAGCGCGTACGCCACGAAAAATTACCAGCGCAGCAGCCGGGGTCCGAGCAAGGCCCCGAGCGAAGCGGCGAGCAGGATGCCGAGCGAATACCAGGTCAGCACGAAGATCGCCGAGACCTCCGGGCAATGCACGCAATACACCGTGGCGGCAAAGGCGCCGGCCGAGAGGCCCGCTGCAGCACCGGCGGCGCGCAGCCTTGTCGGCGCCAATCGTCGGAACGACCAGAGCAGGCCGATGAAGATCGGCATGGCGAGGCCGAGCACGATCCACGGGCAGACCATCCAGCTATGCCCGAGCCACATGGCGAGCCACTTAGCAGGGGGCGTTCGAACCAGCTCGATGACGCCGGCACCGGCAAGGAGCGTAACCGGAACGGCAAGCAGCCAGACCCAGCGCACGCTGCCGCTGTCGGGCCGTGCAAGTTGCGCGGTTACGGCCAGCGCCACGGCCGACAGCGAGATCGTGTAGGTCCATTTTATCCAGAAGGCGAAGCCGCGCATCGCGACATGAAGGTCGGGCCGGATGCCGAGCATCGATACGACCGCTGCGCTTGCGACCAATGCACCCAGCAACAGGCCGATTGCGAGCCGCCAGCCGACGGCATGACGACGCACTTTCGGCACGTCGGCGGAGAGTTTGGTGATCAGGTCCTCGGTGTTCATCGACCGCCTCCCTGAAAGCGCGCCATCAAGGTCTTGAGGCCGCGATGGACCGAGATCTTCACATCGGATTCGCCAATCCCGTCAGCGGTGGCTGCTTCGGCGACGCTCATTCCCTCGATCCGCGTCGCGCGGATCATCCGCGCCTGTTTGACCGGCAGGGTTTCGAGCAGATCATCAACATCGAGCCGGGCGCCGGATGCGTCCTCGAACCCTTCGACGATCAGGATTTCCTCCAGTCCCTCGATCGGCTGGAGGCGGCGATTACGGCGGAAATGGTCGATCATCTTGTAACGTGCGACCGCAAACAGCCAGGCGGTGAATAGCCGATCGCGGTCATAGCTCGCCCGGCGGGTATGCACGGCGATGAGCGTTTCCTGCACCAGATCTTCGATGTCGTCCTCCGAACCGTTCGCCCGGCGTCGATAAAAGCCGCGCAGCAAGGGGACCAGGTGGCGCAACAGCGCTGCATGGTCGGCAGCATTGCCGTCGAGGCCACTGATCATCAGTTGGCGCAACTCGTCCTCGTTCGCCTTCATTCGCGCTCCTCACGGGAGAGTTCGGCGTAGCCGGCCGAAAGGTTACAGCCGGTGACGAAATTTATTTGAGGTCGATGTGTAACCGTTGCTCGGCGCCGGCCGAATTGCCGTCATGATCCGGTGCAACCGCCTCCTACCCGGGTCACCGCGCGGCCCTGGCATCCCACGGATCCGGGCCGCGCGCCAGAGGCCCAGACACGAAGGACCACTCCGATGCACAAGACTCACGCGACGATCGCGGCCACCCTCGCGATGGCGGTTGCCGGCACCGCGCTTGCCGCTGCGGCTTCCGCCTCCGCGCAGACCAAGCCCGCAATGGAAAAATGCTACGGCGTCGCCAAAGCGGGCAAGAACGACTGCAAGGCGGGCGCGGGGACGAGCTGCGCCGGCACCTCGAAGGTCGACTATCAGGGCAATGCCTGGAAGCTGGTCAAGGCCGGCACCTGCACCACGATCAAGACCCCCAAAGGCCCCGGCTCGCTGAGCCCCAAGGCCTGACAATCGCGCGCAGCCGGGGCCGTCAAGGCGCCGGCTGGCCGTTCACGGAGACTTCCGATGGAACAGCTCATCGCCCTTTACGACCGCGTGATCAGCCGCGCGTCGGCGTTGGTGCCCGATGCCCTTCTATTGCTCGTTGCGCGGCTCGGCATCGCGGGCGTTTTCTTCATGTCGGGTCGCACCAAGGTCGACGGTATCATCCATATCACCGACAGCACCTACGAGCTGTTCCGCACCGAATATGCGCTGCCGCTGGTGCCGCCGACCATTGCGGCAGTCGCCGCGACCTGGTCCGAACATGTCTTTTCGATCCTGCTCGTACTCGGCGTCGCCACTCGCCTTTCGGCGCTGGCGCTGTTCATGATGACGCTGACGATCGAGATCTTCGTCTATCCCGATGCATGGCCGACTCATCTCAGCTGGGCCGCAGTCCTCCTGCCATTGATCTTCCGGGGTGGCGGCGCCTGGTCATTGGATCGGGGCATCGCGCGGCTGCTGCATCCAGCGGCACGATTCGCTCACGCCTGAAACCGCGGTCGGAGCCGCGGGCCGCTTCGATCGGGTTTCCGCTGGCATCCTATCTTGCGACTTGTCTCGTGACGCAGAGCTGGCTTTCGTGCGCCTTCGAACGATTGGGTACGATCTCGACGTCGGTGCGGATCGAGAGCGTCCGGATCTGGCCCTTGAAGTCGCCGTTGTTGCGGGTGACATAACCGATGACAGGCATTGCACGTCTCCTTTGATGCGCGCCAGAACCGTTCGGGCGACAGGCGCGAGCGAAGGACCGGAGCGACGAAGCTATTTGGAGCGAAACTATTCTCCTTGCCGATTATCTCATCCAGTAACCTCACGGGACCATATCCACCCGCACAGTGCGTTTCGCGGTCCAGAACAGCGCGAATGTTCCGAGCGCCAACAGGCTCGACGCGATCAATGCCCACCGCACGCCTTCGGCGTCACCCAGACCGAACGATGTTGCCAGGAGATCGCTGAGAAGGCCCACGCTTAGCGGCCCAAGGCCCAAGCCAATCGCATTGAGGATAAACAGCAGGATGGCTGACGAGGTCGCCCGCATCGTCGGCGGGACAACGCTCTGACCGACTGTGTAGACCGGCCCGAACCAGAAAGAACCCAGGATGATCGGTATGATCATCAATGCCATTGCCACCGGCGCGCTCGGTATCAGATAGACAGCGATCGTGAAGGGAAGCGCCGCCAGACTCGCAATAGCAGGAATCGCGCAATAGGCGCGTGCGTCGGCGCGGCCGAACCGGTCGCCAAGCTGGCCGCCGAGCCATATGCCGACCTTCCCCCCAAACCCACTGATAATTCCGAGTGAGATCCCTAGGAATCCGTGTGCACCGAGCCCAAACTGGTCCGCACCGCGCTCCAGGACGCCGCCTCGGTGGCGTCGCTGCTGATCACGACCGAAGCGCTGGTGGCCGGGCTGCCCAAGGACGAAAAGCCGGCGGCTACGTCGCCGATGGACTATTGAAAAACTGACCGGGGCCGTGCGGCCCTGGTCATCACTTGGTCGAGAACTTAGCGAAGTCGTTGGACCCAGCACTCCGAGAATTCCCGGCGGCCCCAATCGCGATACTGCCATCGCGGTTCGAGCAGAAATTCCGGGGACAATGCATGCGATGCGGTAACGCGGAGTTCCGGATGCGGTTCAATCCGCGTCCGGAACCCCGTCGACGGCGCAAGGTCATCTGATCCGGGGATTTGGACCGGAACAGATGAGGGCTGCCTCGCGGTCGATCAGAAAGCGTAACCGACCGAGAAGCGATATGACCGGCCGAAGATCGGCCGCACATCGGGGATCGCCACGCCGGGCCCGGCGAGGAAGCGCGGATTGCCTTCGGTCAGGCCATGCGAGTTGGTGAGATTGTCGCCCGAAATCTGCAGCGTGAAGCCGTCGACCTTCGCCTTGATGCCCGCGCTGAGCGTCTGGTAGGCCGGCAGCTCCTGCAGGTTCTTGAGGTCGCTGTAGCGCTTCCCGATCGCCTCGAACGTGCCGTAAAGCGTCACGTCCGACGTATCCGAGGCGGTGACGGTGAAGGTCGGCGTGACGCGCACCTGATAGGAGGGAATGCGCTGCGCGCGCTTGCCGTCGAAATCGGGAATGTTCGGAGTGTGGGTCTTGGCATCCTCCAGCACCGCGTTGCCGGTGATGCCGAAGCCGCTGGCATGCTGCCACGAGGCATCGAACTCGATGCCTTTGGTCCGTGAACCTGCGATCTGCGGCGGGACGCCGACGTCATTGTACACCGCACCTTCGACCTCGTCGTAGAAGCCGGTCAGCGCGAGCTGGAGCCCGCGGTCGTGATATTTCACGCCGCCTTCGTAGGAGCGCACGCTCCAGTTGAGGTCGAGCCGCGGGCCGGTGTTGCCGAGCTGCGAGCGCACATCGTCGAACGACGGCGAATGATAGCCCTGCGACACGCGCGCGTAGACGTCGAACGTCCGGGTCGCGCGATAATTGAGGCCGACCGTCCACGGCGTCGCCTCGCGGGTGATATGCGCATAATCGGGCAGGCCATTGCCCTGGATATTAAATTTGATGTTGGTCCACTGGTGCCGCACCCCCGCATCGAGGCGCAGCGCGTCGGTGATGTTGAACGAGTCCGACGCGTAGATGGCATGGACGTCGGCGCGCCCGTAATCGGCGATCGCGAACGCGCCGAGCGTGCCGTTATCCAGATCGACGAGGTCGCGCGACCCGCCCACCTGCATCCAGCGGTTGGCACCCAAGCTCCATGCGTCGCGCGACGAGAAATGCGAGAAATAATAGCCGAGGTTGAGCGTGTTGGGGCCGGTCTTGAAGGTCAGCACAGCTTCGTTCGAGATGTTGCGAAGCTTCTTTTCGACTACCCAGGCGCCGAATTGCTGGACGTAATCGGTCGGTGCCAGCGTCGCGCCGGTGTTGATCCCGTGGACCGCGATCTGGCCCGGCGTACCGTTCCCGGCGGCGAGCGCATCAGCCACGGTGATCGCCCCTGCGCCGGCCGGCACGAGCCCGGTCGTCCGCAGCGTGCCGCTCGTGTACCCGAAGCGATCGGCGAAGGAGATGCCGCCGCCGAAATCATAATTGAGGTTCGCGCCGGTGACGATGCCCTTCCAGCCGCGGCCCTTGTTGAGGTCGACCGTCTCGGTCGCGCCGCTGCCCGCGCTGCCGGGTGTGATGATCGTGGCGTAGCGCGAATATTTGCTGAGCTGGTTGTAGGTGCCGAGATCGAGCCCCGGCACGGCGGTTGCGAACGGCAGGAACCATTCGCCGTGATCGTCGGTGTAGCGCGCGAACACGTTGATGCTGCCGTTGGTGAACTTGTGGGTGAGATTGGCGGTGATCTGACCGCCCTTTTCGGTGTCGAACCCGGCGCGGCGCACCGTATCGCCGCGCGAGATATAGCCGCCGACCATATAATAAGTATCGGGCGCAAGCTTGCCGCTCAAATAGCCGTCGACGCGCCACGCGCTATAGTCGGTGACCGAGGCGGTCAGGCTGCCGTGCATTTCTTCGCCGCCCTCGCGGAGCCGCAGATTAGTGGTCAGACCCGGCTGACCGTCCGAAAACAGCGATGCAGGGCCGCCGTTGACGCCCTCGATCCCCATCACCGTGTCGTCGATGCGGGTCATGCCGGTCTGATCCATGAACGAGAGGCTGCTGGCGCCATAGACCGGGATGCCGTTGAACTGCATCGTCACGAACGGCGCGTCGCCGGTGCTGGGAATACCGCGCACGAACACGTTCGAGGTGCCGACGCCGCCCGAGCTTTCCACCCACACGCCGGGGATCGATTTGAGCACGTCGCCCGCGCTCTTCGGCGCCTGCAGCTTGATGTCTTCGGCGGACATGGTGGTGATCGAATAGCCCGCTTCGAGCTTGTTGATCCCGCTGCCCGCCGGGCGGCCGGTGACGACGATATCGGACATTTCGGGGGCGGTATCGGCGGGTTGCGCCGCCGCGGCCGGCTGCGCCGATGTATCCTGCGCCAAGGCCGGATTGGCCAGAGCAACCGACATTGCCAAGCCAGAAACGGCGATGAAAGTGCGATTGCGGGACAACATCATATTCCTCTCCTGCGATCGACGCATGCTCTCAAGCGCGTCTTCGCGACGAACGTTATACCGCCCTGAATTGCATTTCAATAAAATGTTACATCCAGCGCCTTCGAATAAAAGTTATATTTATCAGTGGTTTAGATCGGAACATCGATGCGATCGCGTGGCAGCAATGCAACAGTTGGTGCAAAAGAGATCATGAGTGCCCTCCTCCCCATCCGGGCACGGATCCCCACCCTGGTACACAAGCTGGTTGTTGCGCCGGCGCTTTGCCCGCGCTTATCTCTTGCCGGAAGATCACAGACGGCCATGATGGCGGCGATCGCCGCAGCGATTGCAACCGTTTCAACGTTGGGGAGTGAGGATATTGGCGCGTCGCCGCGGCATGGATGTGAATATGGGGGATATCGCCCGGCTGGCGAACGTCTCGAAGCCGACGGTGTCGCGCGTCCTCAACAACAGCCCGCTGGTCAATGACGAGACGCGCGAGCGCGTGCTGCGGGTCGCGCGGGAAAATGGCTATGCGATCAATCGCAATGCGCAAAAGCTCAGGCAGACGCGCAACGATACGATCGCGGTGGTGCTCGATCTCGCCTCGCATCGCGCCGGGCGCGTCGCCGACCCGTTCATCTTCGAATTGCTCGCGGGGGTGTCCGAAGCGCTGTCGGTGCGCAATCAGGATCTGCTGCTTTCCCCGCCAAACCTGTCCGACGCGCAAAGCCATGTCGATCTCATCAGCTCGCGCGTGGCCGACGGGTTCATCTTCCTCGGCCAGGGCGTGCGCGGCCGGATGCTGCGCGACCTTGCCCGCGCCGGCGCGCCGTTCGTGGTGTGGGGCGGGGTCGACCCGGCCGATCCTTATTGCGCCGTCGGCAGCGACAACCACCTCGGCGGGCGGCTCGCGGGGGAGCTGTTCGTCCGGCGCGGCGCGAAACGCTGGCTGTTCGTCGGCAATATCGCGCATAGCGAGATCAACATGCGCTTCGAGGGACTGCGCGAGATCGCCGCAAAACACCGCGAGGTCAGCGTCGAGCATCTCGCGGCGGAGCAAATGGCCTATGCGCCGATCTTCCAAAGCGCGGCGCAGTGGCTGCGTGGCAACCATCAGCCGCCCGACGCGGTGTTCGCCTTTTCGGATACCGCCGCAATGGCGATCATCGCCGCCTTCCGCGAGGCGGGGCTGGAAGCGCCGCGCGATTATTCGTTGTGTGGCTACAACAACATTCCGCCCGCCGCGCATTTCACCCCGGCGATCACGACGATCGAGCAGGAGACACATCTCGCTGGCGCGCTGCTGGTGGAGAAGCTGATGCAGATGCTGGAGGGCGGGAAACCCAAATCGAGCATCTTGCCGACGCGGCTGATCGTCCGTCAGACCTGAGCGGCGAGCAGCGCGAACGGGGACATTCCCGCTTAGCGCGCCAGCCGCAGCACCGACGCCAGCTCGACCGCGGCAGTCGTGGCGAACACCCGGTCCGCCGCGCCCAACACCAGCGGGTCGCCGATCCCGATCGCGGTCATCCCCGCCGCCTTGATCGCAGCGATGCCGGCGGCAGCGTCCTCGAAACCAACACAGGCTTCGGGTGCGATCCCCAGCGCCTCGGCGCAGGCAAGGAAAATATCCGGCGCAGGCTTCGATCGCGCGATCTTTCCGGCGTCGGCAACGAAATCGAAAGCATCGAGCAGCTGCGCGCGCGCGAGGACCGTCGTTGCATTGCGACTGGCAGAGGCAACCGCCAGCGCCAGCCCCGCATCCCGCGCGGCGCCCAGCAACGCGGTCGCGCCGGGCAGCACTGCGCTGGCGTCCATCGTTTCCAGCGCCTCGAGATAATAGCCGTTCTTGCGCGTGGCGAGTTCGTCCTTTTCGGTCGGCGTCCGCGCCAGCGCACCGAGCGCCAGGATATGCTCGAGCGAGCCCAAGCGATCGACGCCCTTCAGCGCTTCATTGTCCTTTTCGGTGAAATGCACGCCGAGTTCCTCGGCGATCTTTTTCCACGCCACGAAATGCAGCCGGGCGCTGTCGACGAGCACGCCGTCAAGATCGAAGATCGCCGCGCGGAACGCCATCGTCACTTCGCCTCCGCCCCGCCGCATCGCACGACGACATTATCGCCGCCGTCAACCGTGGCGCGCGCCTCCCGGCCCGACACCGCTACCTCGACCCGCGCGCCGCGAAACGTGACGGTGAAAGTGTAGTTCGCGAGCCCCGGAATCTCGACCGGATCGAACGACAATATGTCACCCTCCACCCGCATCCCGGCAAAGCCCATCACGAGTGCGGTCCAGCTCCCCGCCAGCGCCGCCATGTGGAGCCCGTGGTCGGCATTGCCGAACAGGTCGGCGAGGTCGGTCAAGGCCGCGACGCGCCAGTAATGCGCCGCGCGCGCGCCGTCGCCGACCCGCGCGGCGGCGGTAGCGAAGGCGCTGGCCGACAGCGTCGAATCATGCACTGTCGTCGCTTCATAGGTATCGAGCATCCGCCGCCCGGCGTCGCCGAACGCTTCCGGCATCAGCGCCAGCGCGAGCACCGCATCGGCCTGTTTCGACACGCGGTGGCGATAGATGGTCAGCGGGTGGAAATGAAGCAGCAGCGGATAGGCATCGGCCGGTGTCTGCCCGAACGGCCAGGGCTCGAGCGCGAAGAACGCCTCGTCCTGCGCGGGGATCTGCCGCTCGGCGTCGAACGGCAGGAACATCATCTCGGCCGCGCGCGTCATCCGCGCTGCTTCGACGGCGTCGATCAGCCCGGCGGCGACGCCCTCGCGCGCCGCGAAGCGCAAATGCCGCGCCGCCATCATGTTGGTATAGAGGTTATTGTTGACGATCGCCGAATATTCGTCGGGCCCGGTCACGCGATTGATGACGAAGGCGTCGCCGCGCGCCGCGTCATGGTAGCCGATCTGGAGCCAGATGCGTGCGGTCTCGACCAGCAGCGCCGCACCGCCTTCGGCGAGGATCGCGCGATCCCCGGTCGCCGCGAGATAGGTTTCCAGCGCGAAGGCAATATCAGCGTTGATATGATATTGCGCCGATCCCGCCGGAAAATAGGCCGAGCATTCGTGCCCACCGATGGTGCGCCACGGATAGAGCGCGCCCGCCTGCTGTCCCATCGCGCGCGCATTGTCGCGCGCGGCATCGAGCCCCGAAATCCGCCACATCAGCATCGCCCGAGCGATCTCGGGTCGGGTGAAGGCGAACACCGGCAGCACATAGAGATCCGCGTCCCAGAAGACGTGGCCTTCATAGCCTTCGCCGGTCTGCCCCTTGGCGCCGATCGAGGTCTTGCCGTCGCGTCCCACTGCCATCGCCAGTTCGGCGAGCGCGAAGCGGATCGCGAGCGCGGCGCGGGGATCGGCGGGGATGTCGACGTTGCTAGCGGCCCAGAAATCCGCGAACCAGCCGGTCTGTTCAGCGAGCAGCGCGTCATAGCCATGGCTGCCGGCGTGCCGCATCGCCTCCATCGCTTCATGGCTGGGATCGCCGTCGCGCGTCGCGCGATAAACGGAGACAAGGTCAATCTCGGCCGTGCCGTCGACCGACCGCCGACCGATGAGCTGCATCCCCGCCGCGACCGCAAAGCAGCTGCGCGCCAGCCGGTCGATGCGTAGCGCGTGGTTCGGCTCGGCGCGCACCGCTTGTTCGATCCACGGGCTGTCGGCCATCGTCGGCGCGATCCGCGGATCATAGACCGCATCCGCCGCCGCCGCCGGCTCGCCCGCGCCCGGCGGCGCGGTGACATAAGGCAGAACGGTCACGTCCTGCCCCGCCGGAAAGCGGACGCGGGTCAGCACCAGCCCCTGACGCGTCATCGGGACGAACTGCTCGACCGTCACTGCCACCTCGTCGATCGCGAGCGTTTCGGTGCGCACGCCACGAGCGAGATCGAGCTCGACCGCCGCCGTCGCGCCGGGCAGCCGCCCCGCGACCATGATCGCGGGGCGCGTCGCATCGGCCACTGCCAGCCGCAAGTCGCTTTCCCGCGCGAAGCCGTGTGCCGCCTCGTGATAGGCGATCGGCACGCGCTCATAGACTCCGTTGAGATAGACCCGCGGGGCGCCGACGGGGTCGCCCGGCCCGCGCGTGCCGACGAAGCCGTTGCCGATCGAAAACAGCGCCGCGACATGGCCGGATTGCGCATCCGTTCCCGCCGCCGAGAGGTGCCAGCCGTCGCGCGCGAACCGGAGCGACGAAAAGCTTGCTTCCGGTAATGATCGCCCCACTGCATTGCTCTCCGAGGATGACGATCGCTCGCCCGATTTGCTTATGATATGCATTTCATAATAGGAAGCGGTCAAGACCATAAACCGGATTGCGAGTGAGGTTGGGGGAGGATGATGAACAGGACCCGGATCACGATCGCGTTGGCGCTTAGCTACGCCATATTCGCGGTGCTGCTAAACAGCGTGGGGACGGTGATCCTCCAGTCGATCGAATCGTTCCGTGTCACCAAGGGGGCGGCGAGCTCGCTCGAGGGGTTCAAGGACCTGTCGATCGCGGCGACCAGCTTCCTTCTGGCGGCGCAATTGCCGCGCTTCGGATTGCGCCGTGCGCTGATCGTCGCGCTGACCGGGGTCGGTTTCGCCTGCCTTGCGATGCCGCTCGTGCCCGGCTTCTGGACGACGCGGCTGATGTTCCTCGCAGTCGGCATCGGTTTCGGCGTCGCCAAGGTGTCGGTCTACAGCTTCGTCGGGCTGCTGACGCAGGGTAGCGCGCGGCATGCCTCTCTGCTCAACCTGATCGAGGGCGTGTTCATGCTGGGCGTGCTCAGCGGCTATTGGATCTTCGCCGCCTTCATCGATCCGGTCGCGCCAGGGAACCTCCAGTGGCTCGACGTCTATTATGTGCTGGCGGCACTATGTCTCGGGGTGGCAGCGCTGTTCGTCGTGACGCCGTTCGACGAGGGCGCGATCGGCAGGGCTGCCGCGTCGGGCGCGCCCGAGAGACGCTTTGCCGATATGATCCGGCTGGCGTGGCGCCCGCTGACGCTCGCGTTCATTGCGGCGATCTTCTGCTATGTGCTGGTCGAGCAGGGCATCGGCTCGTGGCTGCCGACCTTCAACCGCGAATTGCTCGGGCTGTCCGCGCCGATGAGCGTGCAGGCGGCATCGATTTTCGCGGTCAGTCTTGCCGTCGGACGGCTCGGCGCCGGGGTGATCGTTCGCCGCACCGGGTGGTTTCCGCTGGTCTGCGGCTGCCTTGTGATGATGGCAATCCTGATCGTCGCGGTGTTGCCGCTCGCCGAAGCGCATCACGGCGAGGTGACGTCATGGGCCGGCGCGCCACTCGCTGCCTTCCTCTTTCCGCTGATCGGGCTGGCGATGGCGCCGATCTATCCCGCACTCAATTCGGCGATCCTTTCGGCGATGCCGCCCGAGAAGCAGCCCGCGATGGTCGGGCTGATCGTGGTCTTCTCGGCGTTGGGCGGCACGACCGGCTCGTTCATCGTCGGCCATGTGTTCGCCGCTTTCCACGGCACGCTCGCTTTTTACACATTGCTTGCCCCGATCGCGGCGCTCGCCGTGGCGACAGTGTTGATCCGCCGGCGATCCGTGGCGGCATAACTGATGCTCCGGAGGTTGAAGAAATGCGGCCGACCGAGCGCTGGTGCGGCGACGTTCGGAGCCCCGATCGACACCGTTCTCCTTACGAACGGCCGTTTTGCCGAGAGCCGGCTGAACACCGAACGCACAGCGACTTGAACCGGGTCGGACGTTGCCACTTCCATCGAATGCGATCACCCGCAGGCATAGCTTTCGATCTACTCTAAAACCGCTATGCAGGTTTCCACCCACCCCGAGCTCTTCGGCCGGGTGAATACGTCAGCCGGCACCGGCCGACCGCTGCCGCCCCAATCTCTTCCATAGAGACGCCTTTTGTAGATACCCGACAGCAGACATCGGAAAGGGCGGGGGCGGCTTGAGCAAAACCCTTGGGTGTGCTTTGCCCACTATCTCAGCCTGATGACGAATGGCTCGGCCAACTCACCGCGACCATAGCTGCGGACGGCTCGCGAGTGTCAGCACTGCTTGGTCTTCGCGCAGAATAATCTCAGGGAGTTTGCTGAAGTCGTCTCGACTTTCCCCTTTTCGGAGGGAGCGCCGCCCACCATTTCCGGTAGCCTTGGTGGAGTGATCCGTTGCGGGCATTAAAGCTCCCTAGCCGCTTAGAACATCGGCAAAGCGACGCGTGGCACACTCCTGTCGTCCCCGAAGCACAATCGGGTCGCCGAAAATGGCGTGCTCGACGGCCGACCGGTGTAGCGCGTCCCGCTACTGACCCTTCAGGTCAGGACATAGGGACAAACGGGGCGGCGGCGTCTGACTGCAGCGCCCATCAGACCGAAGCCCCCGACCATCATTGCCCACGCTGCCGGCTCGGGAACGGCGCTGGAAAACGCTCCGGACACCGAAAACCCCGTCAAAGGATATTGATACGGGCCTTTTAAAGGGTCAAACGTCTCGAGTTGCAATCCGGATTCGCCGCCACCGGCTTCGCCGGGAAAGTTTGTCATAAAGAGATAGGCGAACGAGGAAGGCAGAAGGCCGTGTAGATATAGGTTCGGATCCGTCGGTGGAGTCTGATGTGAGGCTACCAATGTGCCCCTCGGAAAGTTGAAACCCAATTCGAAACCAAGACCCGTCGCGCCGGGCACCCCAGTCACTGGGTAGTCCACCCCACCATGCATGATCATTACGTCGTAGGGCGAATTGCCGAAGATATAGGCTGAGTAGGCGGAAAAATCAGAGAGGCTATATGATTCGCCTCCAAAGCTTAGCACCGCTGACTGGGCCTTGAAGGACGGCCCGGCGTGGTCCGGCAACTCCACCGAAAGAGTCCAGGGGCACCCCCGTTCGCAAGGAAGAGCGTTGTTCAGAATGCTGCCACGCGCACCGTAAGCATTACGATAATCGAGATTGCCCGAGAACTTGAATTTGACGGTTGACACAGCCCCTACTGCGTTGGGAGCAAAGCCGAGCATGACCACTGCGGCGCTTAGGATGATCCCCTTCATAAACGTCACTCCCTATTAGTATCCCAAAATATGGCTCTTATTTTCGTTAGCTCGCAGAGCGATGCAAATGGACGCGCTTGCTAGTGTCGCGCGCCGGCTCCGTGTGAGGCCTTGCAGGTGGACGAACCACGCCCCAGGGTGGGCGATTTCCCCCATCCAGCAGACCGAAGCCGGCGATCATCATGACCCCGGTCGCCGGCTCTGGTAGTGCCGGAAGCAGCTTCAGACGCATCTCAACACCCTTTTGAGCCGCCCTGACGACGGTCCAATCGACAAAAACGTCCATCAGATGCGAAAGGATCCAAGCTCACTGCATATTACGCACTCGCGCGCGATGGAGGGCGTGCGGCATTCGCTGTGCTCGCAAGAGCGTTGTCGTGAGCGTTTCCGACGCTTATGCCCGCGTCATGCCCCGCATCCTGGTGATCGAGGACGACATAGGCACCGCGCGCGAGATCGCCGCGGAACTGGCCGGGCATGGCCATGACATGACGATCGCTCGCGACGGGGCGACCGGACTCGACCGCGCGACCCGCGAAGGGTTCGACGCGATCACGCTCGACCGCATGCTCCCCGCGGTCGACGGGCTCGAGGTGGTGCGCATCCTGCGCGAGCGCCGCATCACCACCCCCGTCCTGATGATCAGCGCGCTGAGCGACGTCGACGAGCGGATCGCCGGGCTTCGCGCCGGGGGCGACGATTATCTCATCAAACCCTTCGCCCCCAATGAGATGGCGATGCGTGTCGAGGTGCTGATCCGGCGTCATCACGATCGCGCGGATACGATGCTGCTGCGCGCCGGCGATATCGAGCTCGATCTGGTGCGGCGCACCGTGCATGTCGCGGGCGAGGCCGTCCGGCTGCTCCATATGGAATTTCGCCTGCTCGAATTCCTGATGCGCAACCGGGGCGAGGTGGTCAGCCGGCGGATCATCTTCGAGCAGGTGTGGGGCTATTATTTCGATCCCGGCGCCAATCTGATCAACGTCCATATCGCGCGGCTGCGCAAGAAGCTCGATCGCCCCGGCGCGCCTTCGGCGATCCAGACGATCAAAGGCGAAGGCTATCGGCTCGATGCTGGCTGAGCCGCTGCGCTTCGCGGATATCCGCCGCACCAGCGCCTTTCGCCTCACCGCAATGCTCGGCGCGACCTTCGCCGCGGGCATCGTGCTGCTCACCGGCACGATCTACCTCCTCACCGCCCGCGAACTGACCGACCGCAGCGACCGCATCCTCGCCGATCTTGCGGGGCGGATGCTCGCGGTCGCGCCGCAGGCACTCCCCGCGCGCGTCCGGCTCGAAACCGAACGCGCAGGGTCGGGGCTCAATTATTACGGTCTGCTCGGCAGCGACGGCGAACCGGTCGCGGGCATGCTCAGGATGCCGCCCTCGCTGCGTTACGACCAGCCGGCGGATATCGAGGACGCGGGCCACGGCATCGGCCCGATCCGGCTGCTCGCCAAACGCACCGACCGCGGCGAAACCCTGCTCGTCGGGCGCGACATCACCCAGATCCGCGATCTGCGCGTGCGGATGCTCGGGATATTGGTGTGGAGCGGCGTGGCAATAGCGATCGGGGTCGGGGCCACCGCGATCGGGCTCAGCCTCGGGCCGCTGCGCCGCGTGCGCGATCTGCAGGCGGCGAGCCGCGCGATTGCCGAAGGGCATCTCGAACGCCGCATGCCGCTCGCCGGGCGGCACGACGAACTCGATCAGTTCGCCGATACCGTCAACGCGATGGTCGAGGATGTCGGGCGCACGATCGCGCAGGTGAAGGGCGTGACCGATGCGATCGCGCACGACCTGCGCACCCCGCTTACCCGCGTGCGCGCCAATCTCCACCGGATTGCGCAGGACGATGCGCTGGCGCCCGATCACCGCGCGCGGCTGACCCAGGCGGTCGACGATCTCGATACCGTGCTCGAGCGCTTCGCCGCATTGCTGCGCATTTCCGAACTCGAGGCGGGAAGCCGGCGTGCGGGGTTCGCGGCGGTCGATCTCGGCGCGATCGCGGCGAGCGTCGCCGACTTGTATGAGCCGCTCGCCGAGGACAGCGGCATCACGCTGTCGTTCGATTGCGATCCGCTGCCGCTTCACGGCGACGAGAAATTGCTGTTCGAAGCGGTCAGCAACCTCGTCGACAATGCGATCAAATTCGGCCGCGCGGGCGGGCATGTCCGCATCACCACCGGCGGCGATGCGGCGCGCTGGCACCTCGACGTGGCGGACGACGGACCGGGCATTGCCGCGGACGAGCGCGAGGCGGTGTTGCGCCGCTTCCACCGCGGCAGCAACGCCGCCAGCGCGCCGGGCTCCGGGCTGGGGCTCAGCGTGGTGTCCGCGATCCTCGGTGCGCACGGGCTGCGGCTCGATCTGCGCGACGCGCAACCGGGGCTGATCGCGCGCATCACCCCGGCCGAGTGAAATTCATTTCACTCGCCAAACCGCCGATTGAGGAGGATTAGGCCGCCCCGTCGGTGACGCCCGCTGGCACCCCCCTCGTCATGGCGTCACCGGCAACCTTTTCAGGTGAACGGGACGTTTCATGCTCCGGCTCGTCAAGATCGCGCTCAGCAAGCCCTATACCTTCGTCGTGCTGGCGATCCTGATCGTCCTGTTCGGCGGCGCGGCGGCGTTCCGTACCCCGACCGACATCTTTCCCGACATCAAGATCCCGGTGATCGCCGCGGTGTGGACCTATCGCGGCCTCCCGCCCGAGGACATGGCCGGGCGGGTCGTATATTATTACGAACGTTCGCTTTCTTCTTCGGTCAACGACATCGATCATATCGAGAGCCAGTCGCTCGCCGGGATCGCGGTGGTGAAGATCTTTTTCCGCCCGGGGGTCGATATCCGCACCGCGACCGCGCAGGTCACGGCCTTGTCGCAGACCGTGCTCAAACAGATGCCGCCGGGCATCACCCCGCCGACGATCCTCAATTACAATGCCTCGACAGTGCCGATCCTGCAGCTCGCATTATCCGGCAAGGGATTGTCCGAGCAGAAGATTTTCGATCTTGGGCAGAATTTCATCCGTCCCGCTCTGGCCTCGGTGCAGGGCGCCGCGATCCCTTCGCCTTATGGCGGCAAGGAGCGACAGATCCAGGTCGATCTCGATCCGGCGCAGCTCGCCGCGCATCGCCTGTCGGCGACCGACGTTGCGGCCGCGCTCGCCGCGCAGAACCAGATCGTCCCCGCCGGCACCGCCAAGATCGGGCAATATGAATATAACCTCAAGCTCAACAATAGCCCCTCGGCGATCGACGATCTCAACCGGCTGCCGATCAGAACAGTCGACGGCGCGACGGTGACGATCGGCGATGTCGCGCACGTTCGAGACGGATCGCCGCCGCAGCGCAATGCGGTGCGCGTCGACGGGGGCCGCGCGGTGCTGATGACGGTGCTCAAGAGCGGCTCGGCCTCGACGATCGCGATCGTCGATCAGGTGAAGGCGGTGCTGCCCAAATTGCGCGAAACCCTGCCGCCGACGCTCAAGATCGACCTGCTCGCCGATCAGTCGCTGTTCGTGAAGGCGGCGGTCTCCGGGGTGGTGCGCGAGGGCGCGATCGCCGCCGCGCTGACCAGCCTGATGATCCTGATGTTCCTTGGTTCGTGGCGCTCGACGGTGATCATCGCCGCGTCGATCCCGCTCGCCGTGCTCGCCGCGGTCGCCGGGCTCGCCGCGGCGGGGCAGACGCTCAACATCATGACCTTGGGCGGGCTCGCACTCGCGGTCGGCATCCTCGTCGACGATGCGACGGTGACGATCGAGAATATCAACTGGCATCTCGAACGAGGCAAATCGGTGCGCCAGGCGATCCTCGACGGCGCCGAGCAGATCGTCGGCCCGGCGTTCGTCTCCTTGCTGTGCATCTGCATCGCCTTCCTGCCGATGTTCTTCCTGCCGGGGGTCGCGGGTTTCCTGTTCGCGCCGATGGCGATGGCGGTGGTGTTCGCGATGATCGCCTCGTTCGTCCTGTCGCGCACGCTCGTCCCGACGATGGGCAATTACCTGCTGCGCGATCACGCCACCCCCCACACCGCCGAGGTGATGCTGAGCCACGACGCGCAGGCCGGGCGCCCGCAAACCCGCAATCCGTTCCGTCGTTTCCAGCACGCTTTCGAGACCCGCTTCGAGCATGTGCGCGGCTATTATGTCGAGGTGCTGGCCTTCGCACTGGCGCGCCGCAAGCCGTTCGTGATCGGCTTCATGGCGGTGGTGTTGCTGTCGTTCGCGCTCGCGCCGATGCTCGGGCGGACCTTCTTCCCGACGGTCGATTCGGGCCAGATCAACCTCCACGTCCGCGCGCCGGTCGGCACCCGGCTGGAGGAGACCGCGGCGCTGTTCGATCATATCGAGGATCGCATCCGCCAGATCGTCCCTCCCGATCAACTCGACGCGATCGTCGACAATATCGGCCTGCCGGTCAGCGGCATCAACCGCGCTTATTCGAACACCGGCGGGGTCGGCCCGCAGGACGGCGACATCATGATCACGCTGAAGGAAGACCATGCGCCGACCGCCGGCTTCACCCGCACCTTGCGCCGCGCGCTGCCCGCAGCCTTCCCCGGCTCGACCTTCTCCTTCCTGCCCGCCGATATCGTCAGCCAGATCCTCAATTTCGGCGCCCCCGCCCCGATCGACGTGCAGATCGCCGGGCCGGACATGAAGGGTGGCGCGGCCTATGCGCGGATGCTCGCCGCGCGGCTCGCGCGCGTCCCCGGGATCGCCGACGTCCGCGTGCAACAGGCGGACAATTATCCCGAACTCGGCTTCGACGTCGATCGCGCGCAGGCCGACCGGCTCGGCATCACCGAGAATGACGTGACGCGCAACCTGTCAGTCGATCTCGCCGGCAGCTTCCAGATCGCGCCGACCTTCTGGCTCAACCCCAAGAACGGCGTTTCCTATCCGATCGTGGTGCAGGCGCCGCAATATCGCACCGAGAGCATGGCACAGCTCACCAACCTGCCGGTCTCGGGCGCCAAGCCGGGGACGTTCCAGGTGCTCGGCGCACTCGGCACGCTGCATCGCGAGATCAGCCCGGCGGTGGTGTCGCATTATGCGGTGCAGCCGGTGTTCGACATCTATGCGACGACGCAGGGTCGCGATCTCGGCGCGGTGGCGGGGGACATCCAGAAGGTGCTCGATGCCACCCACGGCGCCCTGCCCAAGGGCGCCAAGGTCGCACTGCGCGGGCAGGTCGAGACGATGAACACCGCCTTCACCGGGCTGTTCATCGGGCTCGCCGGGGCGATCGTGCTGATCTACCTCCTCATCGTCGTCAATTTCCAGAGCTGGCTCGATCCGTTCGTGATCGTGACCGCGCTGCCCGCCGCGCTCGCCGGGATCGTGTGGATGCTGTTCGCCACCCACACGCCCCTGTCGGTACCGGCGCTGACCGGCGCGATCATGTGCATGGGCGTCGCCACCGCCAATTCGGTGCTGGTGGTGAGTTTCGCCCGCGAACGGCTCGCCGCCAGCGACAATGCCGTGCGCGCCGCCGCAGAGGCCGGTGCGACCCGCTTCCGCCCGGTGCTGATGACCGCATTGGCGATGATCATCGGGATGGCGCCGATGGCACTCGGCCTCGGCGAAGGCGGCGAACAGAATGCCCCGCTCGGCCGTGCGGTGATCGGCGGGCTGATCTGCGCGACGATCGCCACGCTCGTCTTCGTCCCCGTCGTCTTTGCGATGGTCCACGGACGCAAGGAGCACGCGGCCGCCACGCCCGAACCTGTCGGAGAACCGATCCATGCATGATGTGACCATTCCGGCGGCGGCCCCGCGCGGGCTGAAGCGGGCGGGGATCGTCGCTGCACTGATCGCGGCCGGGGTGGTCGCTGCGGGGGTGGTGGCGCGCGGCCACGATGTCGACACCGCGACGCATGTCTCCGATGTGCAGTCGATCCCCACCGTCCATCTGATCACGGTGAAGGGCGACACCGCCGCCGATACGCTCGACCTTCCCGGCACGATGCAGGCGTGGAATGCGGCCAAGCTCTATGCGCGGGTTTCGGGCTATGTCCGTGGCTGGGCGAAGGATATCGGCGCCGAAGTAGCGGCGGGCACCCCGCTCGGCACGATCGACACCCCCGAGCTCGATCAGCAGATCAACGAGGCGCGCGCCGCCGTTGCCAGCGCGCGGGCGCATGCCGGGCTGGCGCGGAGCACCGCATTGCGCTGGAACGACCTGCTCACCACCGCATCGGTCTCCAAGCAGGAGGCCGACGAAAAGAACGGCGATCTTGCGGTCCGCCTCGCCGCGGTAAAGGAGGCGGAGGCCGCGCTCGGCCGGTTGCAGGCGATGAAGTCCTTCGCGGTGGTCCGCGCGCCCTTCGCCGGGGTGGTGACCGCGCGCAACGCCGATATCGGCGATCTCGTCGGCCCCGGCAGCGGCGGCACCCAACAGCCGATGTTCGCGGTCGCCGATACACGGCGGATCCGCGTCTATGTCAGCGTGCCGCAGGCCGATTCCGCCGCGATCCACCCCGGCATGGCAGCGACGCTGACCGTCCCCGCCTTCCCCGGCCGCAATTTCCCCGCGCATGTCACCGGCGCATCGGGCGCGGTCGATGCACAGAGCGGCGCCTTCCAGGTCGAGCTGCAGGCCGACAATCCCGGCAATCTGCTCAAGCCTGGCGGCTTTGCGCGCGTGGTATTCGACCTGCCGGGACAAGCCGGCGGGGTCGAGGTGCCGTCGAGCGTGCTCCTGTTCCGCGCCGGGGGCAGCGAGGTCGCGACGGTCGATGCGGGCGGGCATATCCGGCTGCGGCATGTCCAGATCGGGCTCGATCGCGGGCAGACGGTACAGATCCGCGCCGGGCTCTCCGCCGGAGAGCGGATCGTCGATAATCCGCCGGACTCGCTCGCCGAAGGCGAATTGGTCCGCGTCGGAGGTGCGCGTGGCTAAACGCAGGTTGACCGCGATCGTCGCCGCCTGCGCGATCGGCGGGTGCTCGATGGCGCCCGCCTACCACCCGCCCGTCATCGCGGCGCCGGCGCATTTCAAGGAAGATGCGACGTGGAAGCCGGCCGATCAGGCCGCGGCGCTCCCGGCGCAATGGTGGCGCCTGCTCGGCGACGCCGAGCTCGATACGCTCGAACAACGCATCGACACCGCCAACCCCACGCTCGCGATCGCGCTGGCGCGTTACGATCGCGCACGCGCCGATCTGCGCGGGGCGCGCGCCGCCGGGCTGCCGCATATCGGCGTCGGCGCCAATCTGACCAGCAACCGCCAGTCGGACAACCGCCCGTTGCGGGGTGCGCATCAGCCCGATCTCTATGGCGCTGAGACGATCGGCGGATCGATCGACTTCGACCCCGATCTGTGGGGCCGGGTGCGCAATTCGGTCGCCGCAGGCAAGGCCGAGGCGGAGGCGAGCCGCGATCTGATGGCCGATGTCCGGCTCAGCCTGCAGACCCAGCTCGCGCTGACCTATATCCGGCTGCGCGGGCAGGATCGCGAGCTGGCGCTGCTCCGCCAGACGGTCGCGGCCTATAACCAGGCGGATCAGCTGGTGCAGCGCCGTTTCACCGGCGGGATCGCCTCCGGGGTCGATACCGCGCGCGCCGGATCATTGCTGGAAGAGGCGCGCGCGCAAGCCGAGGACGTCCGCACCGCTCGCGCGCTCACCGAACATGCCATCGCCAGCCTGACCGGCAATCCCGCCTCGGCTTTCTCGCTGCCCGAAGCGGCGACGATATTCGCCCTGCCCGCGGTGCCGGTCGGCCTGCCCTCCACCCTGCTCCAGCGCCGCCCGGATGTCGCCGCCGCCGAGCGCGAGATGGCGGCGGCCAATGCGCGGATCGGGGTGGCGAAGGCGGCCTTCTTCCCCGCGATCACCCTGGGTGGATCGGGAGGCTTCCAGAATACCGCGCTCGCCGGGCTGATCGCCGCGCCCAATCTCTTCTGGTCGATCGGGCCCAGCATCGCACTCAGCCTGTTCGACGGCGGGAAACGCCATGCCCAGCTTGCGGCCGCACGTGCGGAATGGGCCGAGACGACCGCGCGCTATCGCGCGATATCGCTGGGCGCGTTCCAGGATGTCGAGGATCAGCTCGCCTTGCTCAACCACCTCGGCACCGAGCAGGCGGCGGAGGAAAGGGCAGCGGCCGACGCCGAACAGGCGCAGGCGATCGCGCTCAACCGCTATGTGAAGGGCGCGGCGACCTATCTCGACGTGGTGACGGCGCAGACGGCCGCGCTCAGGATGCGCGAAACCGCTTTGTCACTCGAAACGCGGCGGGTGCAGGCCGCGGTCGGGTTGATCCGCGCCACCGGCGGGGGGTGGACCAGGCCGGCGACCGACCGACTTAGCTGATCGGCCGCACGGCCCGCGGCCGTCAGACAACTCTACCCTGATTCCCGTCTGAAAGCGGCCTGGTCGTAGTCCACCCACAAGCCGTACTTCGGCGCAGAACCGGCCACCCGCGCAGAACTGTAACGCCAGAAACGAACGCTCGCCCCTATCCGGGACGTGCCGTCCCCTAGTCCGCCGCTGATTGACTGACCCTGGTCGGGAACCGTGGCAATGAAACATGAGCATCACTGATAGCGCAATGCCTTCGGCATCCAGATTAGCCCCTTCGCCGCAAGGCCGTCGTTTCCATCAACTCTGTCCATTGAATCGCGCGACGATCGCGGCTGCGATGGAAAGCGCGATCTCTGCCGGCCCGATCGCACCGATATCCAACCCCACCGGTGCATCGATACGGTCAAGCATAAGCGACGATACCCCCGCTGCCGCCAGTCGCTCGCGCCGCGTCGCGTGGCTGCGGCGGCTGCCGAGCGCGCCGACATAACCCGCGCCGGCAGCGAGCGCCGCGATCAGTGCCGGATCGTCGATCTTGGGATCGTGGCTCAGCGCGACGACGGCCGTCGCCGGGCCCGGGTGATAAGCGGCGACGGCATCATCCGGCCAGCGATCGTCGAGCGTCGTCTCGGGAAAGCGCTCCTCGGTGAGAAACCTGCCACGCGGATCGATCACCACCGTCGCGATGCCGAGCGACCGCGCCAGCGCGACCAGCGATTGCGCAATCTGCACCGCGCCGACGATCAGCA
This sequence comes from Sphingomonas lycopersici, assembly GCF_026130605.1. Taxonomy (GTDB): domain Bacteria; phylum Pseudomonadota; class Alphaproteobacteria; order Sphingomonadales; family Sphingomonadaceae; genus Sphingomonas; species Sphingomonas lycopersici. Next base: position 378,807 of record NZ_JANFAU010000003.1, read on the forward strand.
GCCGACGGGGTGCGTCATAACGATTGACGAACGCTTCGCCGGCCACAGGCTCGACGCTGCTTGTTCCGCTCGCAAGGTCGGTAAATATGTCCAGCGGACGCCCTTCGGCGCGCGCCGCGCCGATCTGCTCGAACAGGTCGGGCGGAAAGCCTTGCGCCGTTACCGGCTGCACCAGAACCGAGATCTGGCCGCCACACGGCAGACCGACCTCCCACGCATTCGCGTCCGCCACCCCATAATGTTTTAGTTGGAACGGGGCGCCCGCGATCACCTGTGCGGCGGTATCGAGGATATCGCCCTCCACGCATCCGCCGGAAACCGATCCCTCGAACCGGCCATCGGCATGGACGAGCATATGGCTGCCGCGCGGGCGCGGGGCGGAGCCCCAGGTGGAGATAACCGTCGCCAGCGCCATCGGCGCGTCCTTCCATGCCCGGGCGGCGGCAAGAACAGCATCATTGTCGGCCATCAGATCGGCGGTAGCCCCATGAGAAGTTTGTCCGGCGTGATCGGCATGTCGCGCACGCGCACGCCGCACGCATCGAAGACGGCATTGGCGACCGCGGCGCCCGCGCCGGAAATGCCGAGCTCCCCGATCCCTTTCGCGCCGACCGGATTGGCGTGCCGGTCGACCTCCTCGACGAACCACGCCTCGATCTGCGGCACGTCGGCATTGGTGGGGATGTGATATTCGCCGAAATCGCGGTTGGCGATCGCGCCGGTGCGCGGGTCGATATGGACCTCCTCATGCAAGGCATAGCCGAGGCCCCAGATCATCCCGCCGATCGCCTGGCTGCGCGCCGTCTTGTGATTGAGGATACGCCCGCAATCGAACACGCCGAGCATCCGCTTCACGCGCACCTCGCCCGTCACCGCATTGACCCATGCCTCGCAGAATTGCGCGCCGTGCGCAGCCTGGCTGAAGCGGCGGTTGTTCGCGCCGGGATGGATCGTGCCGATCGCGACAATTGGCGTATCGCCGACCAAGTCGCCCAGCGGCACGCGGCGATTGCCCGCGATGACGTGACCGTCCTTGAGCGTCATTTCCTCCGGCGTCGCGCCCATCGCGGCGGCGAGCGAGCGCACGATATCGTCGCAGGCGAGCGCCACCGACGAGGCGGACGAGGCTGCGCCAAACGAGCCGCCCGATCCGGCGCCGGTCGGGAAATCGCTGTCGCCCAGCCGCACGTCGACCGATTCGACCGGCAGCCCCAGCGCCTCGCCCGCAACTTGCGCAAGGATCGTATAAGTTCCGGTGCCGAGATCGGTCATGTCGGTTTCGACGATCGCGCGGCCCTCGCCGGTCAGCGTCACGCGCGCGCTCGAATCCGCCAGGAAATTGACGCGCGCGGCGGTGGCGACGCCGTGCCCGACGAGCCACTCGCCCTCACGGCGCCGCTCGCGCCTGTCCCAGCCGAACCGGCGCGCGCCTTCGTCGAAACATTCGATCAGCCGGCGCGACGAGAAAGGGCGGCCGGTCGTGGGATCGCGCTCCGGCTCGTTGCGCCGGCGCAGTTCGATCGGATCGAGCCCCAGTTCGCGCGCCAGCTCGTCCATCGCGCATTCCAGCGCGATCATGCCGACGGCTTCGCCCGGCGCACGGACCGGGCCGTGCGCGACGAGATTCACCGGGGCCACGCGCGTCGTGAAACTGCGATGCTCGCCGCGATAGAGCGCGATCGCGCCGAGCGGCACCGGCTCGAACGAATTGGCGCCGACCTTCTGGCTGACAAGGCTATCCTGCCCATAGCCGATCAGCCGCCCCTGCGCATCCGCCGCCAGCCGGATGCGCTGATAGGTGTCCGACCGGCCATAACAGGCGTGGAAGATCTGCGCCCGCGCAAGCGCGACCTTCACCGGCCGCCCCAGTCGTTTGGCCGCCACCGCCGCCAGCAGCGCATCCGCGCTGACATTCTTGCCGCCGAAACCCCCGCCGATGAACGGCGAGATCAGCCTGATATCCTCCGGCGCGATACCCAGCGAATTGGCAAGCACCGGCCGCGCCTGACGGAATATCTGCATCGAACAGCGCAACGTCAGCTTGTCGCCATGCCATTCGGCGATCGTGCCATGCGGTTCCATCGCGGCATGAACCTGACGCGGGGTGGAATAATCGACGTCCAGCGCCACCGCCGCCTCGGCCATCGCGCGATCGAGATCGCCCTTGACGATATTGGGGAGCAGCGCGCCTTCCGGCGGCCCGAAGGCATCGCCCTCGCCGTCGCGGGTCGCGAATATGCCGTCCTCCGTCGCACAGGTGACGATCACCGCGCGGGCGGCGGCGCGCGCCGCCTCGAAGCTTTCCGCGATCGCGACGCCGACAATCTCGCCCCAGCTGTCGATCGTCCCGTCATAGGGTTGCGCCCGATCCTGCCCGAATACCGGCGTCTGGCGGGGAAGCGCCTCATCCCCGGCATAGATTGCGAGCACGCCGGGCATGGCCTCGGCATTGGCGGTATCGAACGCCACGACACGCCCCTTGCCGACAGGTGCGGTGATCGCCACGCCCCACACCAGATGCTCGAGCCGATGCTCCAGCGCATAGCGGGCAGCGCCCGTCACCTTGGCGGGGCCGTCGATCCGGTCGAGCGGACGACCGAGGATGCCCTGCACCCCGCGATCGAGCGCGAGGCCGGCGTGCGCCTCGTCCATGCGATATTCGGTCATTGTGTCAAATCCCGAAGCGCGGCGATCAGCACACGGCGCGCGAGCGGCATCTTGAAATCGTTGTGACCGGATCCTCGCGCCTCGCCGAGCAATATGTCCGCCGCAGCGGCAAAGACTTCGACGCTCGGTTCCCGGCCGATCAGCGCGGCTTCCACTGCCGGATCGCGCCACGGTCGCGGCGCGAGGCCGCCGAAGGCCAGCGCCGCATGAGCGATCCGCCCGTCGGTCACCTTCACCAGCGCCGCGAGCGAGACCAGCGCAAAGGCATAAGAGGCGCGGTCGCGTACCTTGCGATAGAGGTGTCGCGCACCGGCGACCGGCGGCGGCAACTCGACATGGGTGATGAGTTCACCAGGCTCGAGGACGGTTTCGATTTGCGGCGTGTTTCCCGGCAGGCGGTAAAAATCCGCGATCGGCAACCGCCGGCACGCTCCGCCGGGCGTGAGCGTGACGATAACCGCATCCAGCGCCTGCATCGCGACCGGCATGTCGCCGGGATGCGTGGCGATACAATCGTCGCTGGTCCCCAGCACGGCGTGGATACGGTTGAAGCCGCCGCGCGCGTCGCACCCAGCGCCCGGCGACCGCTTGTTGCAGGACGCGGCGGTGTCATAAAAATAATAGCAGCGGGTGCGCTGGAGCAGATTGCCGCCGGTCGTCGCCTTGTTGCGGAGCTGCCCGGAAGCACCGGCGAGCAGCGCGCGGCTCAGCACCTCGTAACGCTCGATCACGCGGCGGTCGGCGGCGAGATCGCTGTTCGGCACCAATGCGCCGATCGTCAACCCGCCATCGGCGCGGTCCTCGATCCGCGCAAGATCGAGCCGGCTGATGTCGATCAGCCGCTCGGGGGTCTCCACCTCCAACCGCATCAGATCGATGAGATTGGTGCCACCGGCGATGAAGCGCCCGCCAGCCGCGACCGCTGCTTGCGGGCTATCCGCACGGGTGAAGTCGAACGCTCTCACGCCGCCTGCTCCGACTCGATCGACGCAGCGTGAGCCTCGCGGATCGCGTCGACGATATTGGGATAGGCCGAACAGCGGCAGAGATTGCCGCTCATCCGCTCGGATATCTCGTCGTCATCGAATATCGGGCGCGCAAGATCGGCGGATGCGTGGCTCGGCCAGCCGCGCGCCACCTCGTCCAGCATCCCGACCGCGGAGCATATCTGGCCCGGTGTGCAATAGCCGCATTGATAGCCGTCGTGCTGGACGAACGCCGCCTGCATCGGGTGGAGATCGTCGATCGTCCCGAGGCCCTCGATCGTCACGATCTCATCGTCCTGGTGCATCACCGCCAGCGTGAGACAGGCATTGATCCGCCGCCCGTTGACGAGAATGGTGCACGCCCCGCACTGGCCGTGATCGCACCCCTTCTTGCTTCCGGCGAGGCCGAGATGCTCGCGCAGCAGATCGAGCAACGATGTGCGGACGTCGATATCCGCATCATATTGCATCCCGTTGATCGTAAAGTGCATCGCGCCCTCCGTCCGCGACAGCATAACGCCGCTCGGCGGGTTGGTGTCCACATCTTATCTCTGCATCGGTCGGAGAATGCACTCGTCTCCGTCTCGAGGCGACTTTGTGAACGGAGCCCTGGCACACTGCCGTCGGACCGGATCAAGATGCGAGTCGCTGATAGCTGCCAGCAACCGAAAATGGCGCAGCTGCTAGCTCGCATGGAACGCGACAGCCTCGTGCAGCGCAAGCCGGATCCGGCCGATCGGCGGAGCAGTCTGGTATCACTGGCAGAAACGGCACAGGCCAAGTTGCCGAAAGGGCGGGCAATTCTTCAACAGGCTAACAGCGAGATGATGTCGGGCTTCACCAAGGCGGAACTCGCCATGCTGATCAATCTCTTGCAGCGGGTGATGGCGAATGTCGAAGCCATGGAGCGATAGGCGCCGATTCTGGTTTTCAACAGCTGTTGCGAAAGTCGGGGGTAGTGAATTCAGGGCCCAAGTCGCCTAGAACCGCCGCACGCTTACCACAACAACTGAGGCTTCGCGACCCGCGAGACCAGTATTTTTCGAGCCCGCCTAGCTGACCTCAGCTCTGGCTATGACCACGCGCCATGTCGATCAGAGCCCTGAATGCGGCCGAGGAATTCCGTCTGTTCGGATAATAGAGACATAGAGGTGCCAGTGGCGGCGTCCATTCTTTCAGAACCCGAACGAGACGGCCTGCCTCGATGTCTTCGCGCACATCGGACTCCATGAAGGAGCCGATGCCGATGTGATCGAGCACCGCGATGCGGGAGAGGCTGGCTTCGTCCAGCGTGATCGGGCCTTGAACGTCGATTTGGACGGGCTGACCATCCTTCTCGAATTGCCAGGGCCTCGGATCGCGCTGCAGCCATCCACGGCTCCGAGTTCGTTATTGACGGTGGCACTGTTCCGACCGTCTGAAGCCCTGCCCCGACGCTCGCCCTTCGTGGCGAACGTGCGGAAGTAGCTCCAGGATTAGGCGTCGCAAATAGCAGCTTAGCCACCATTGAAGGCGAGCAATGTCCGCCGTCTGGACCGTAGCCTAGAGTGAGGTGAGCGAGGGCGGTTTCGGGATCGCGTCGAACAGGGTTGAACGACCGAGGTTGAGCGCGTCGCGGTCTCAAGTAACCTGATCCGGAAGTCGCCCGGTGTAGATTGACGCCGGCCGGATCGCCTCACCGGTGCGATATTGTTCGATCGAATGAGCAATCCAGCCGACGCACCGCCCCAGCACAAACATCGAATCCCGCTTATCTTCCATGAACTGACGTCCGGCAAACTCCGACACCAGCGCATAATCCGGATAAAGGCCCCGCGCATCCTCGACGATGGCGATAGCGCGCTTGAGACGTTTCAGGCCGATCGCGTCCCCCATCACGACATCGAGCTGATCGAGCAACGCGCGGGCACGCGGGTCACGGTGGCGGTAGGCGTCGTAGCCGAAGCCGGGTACCTGATCATCCCCCTTTAGCCGGGCGAGCATCACTTCGTCAGGATCGCCTTCACAGATATCGGTCAGCAACCGCGTGATGACATCGAACCGGCCAAGTTGCGTGCGCCGCCCCCCGACCAGCAACAGGCCGGCGGCAACCGACCTGTAGGGTGACACGCCAATGCCTGCAACGCTGCGGACGGCGTAGGTGCTGGGTTCGAAACCGTGATCCGCTGACAGAACGAGCATCCGCCGCACGAAATCCTGCCAAGCGGACGACAGGCCGAGGTGAGCGCCGACCTGCTCATGGATCGGTGCGGCAGATGGCGCGGGGACGCCGAGCTTGAGCGCGGTGAGGCTCCGCAACACATCGGCGCCGGTCGAGGCCATGCCGGCGGGCGAGAAATCGAACGACCGAGGGTTCGCGTCCTCGATCAACGGCAATGCAGCGGCAGCGCGCGCGGTGCCGCTTGACGTGCGCAACGTCGCCGCGACCTGCCGCATCGTCTCTGGAAATATGGGCAGACGATCGGTGAAAACCGCCGCCTCCGGCTGGTCCCACAATAGAGCCGCGACCTGTTCGAGGCTGTGGTGCTCGGCCAGTGCGACTGCGTCCATGCCGCGATAATAAAGCACATCCGGCCCAATCAGCGAAATCGCCGATTCCGGCGGCGGCGCATTCTCGCGGCGCACGGGCGGTCTTCCTCGCGCCGTCTTCGCACGCTCGATGTCGGTGCGCCAATATAGCCGCTCCCGGCTGCCGGGAACCGCAACCGACCGAATACCGCGCCGGCTGACATAGGCATAGAGGGTCGTACGCGAGACGCCCAGGGCGTCTGCCGCCTCCTGCGCCGAAAGATACATCTGGCCGTCCTCACCATGTACGGAAATCATCAAGATTGATTCCTTACCCACCCTATCGACAATATCGACGATAGCAGACGAATTGACGGAAATCGTCAACATATGAGGGGAGGAGTAAATGCTGGTCAGCCGGAGTGCGTTGGCGATCGCCATTGTTTCGGGGACGTGGAGCGGCGTAGCGCGCGCTCAGGACACCGCACCGGCTCCTGCGGCAACCGCGCGAGCCGATACGCAGCCCGATATCGTCGTCACCGGCTCCCGCATTGCTCGGCGCGATACGACATCGCAGACTCCGATCGTCACCATCGGGCAGGAGGCGATCGCCTCTCGCGGGTCACCAACACTGGAGACGACGCTCAACCAGCTTCCGCAGTTCGCACCGTCCGCGGGATCGGCATCGAGCTTCAACGCGCGCGGCGGGCAGGCTAATCTCAACCTGCGTGCACTGGGAAGCCAGCGGACGCTCGTGCTAGTCGATGGCCGCAGGCTCCAGCCGGCCAATCCGGACGGCTCGGCCGACCTCAACGTCCTACCCTCCGCGCTGATCGAGAGCGTGGAGACGATCACCGGCGGCGCTTCCGCCGTCTATGGTTCTGACGCGATCTCCGGCGTCGTCAATATCAAGCTCCGTCGACGTTTCGAGGGTGTCGAACTGGGCGGCCAGACGTCGATCACCGACAAGGGCGATGCGGCGACGCGTGAGCTTTCGATCACGGCGGGTACGAGTTTCGCCGGTGGGCGCGGCAACGTCACGCTGGCGGCCGTCTATTCGGCGCGCGACAGCCTGGGCTTCCGCGCTCGTCCTTATCTCGACGATCAGGCGCTTTCGACCAACACGCCCAACGGCATCCTGCTGGTCAACGCTGCGAACCTGCCGAGCCAGGCAGCAGTCAACGCAATCTTCGCACGCTACGGCGCAGCGACGGGCAGCGTCTCCCGATCGACTGCCCTTAGCTTCAACGCGGACGGCACGATCTTCCGCGCGCAGAACAGCCTGCTTGGCTATAATGGCCCGACGACGGGTATCTACACCACCTACAACAACAGCCTTTATGCCGACACGGGTTATTTCAATTACGCGCAGGTGCCCCTTGAACGCTACACCGGCTATGGCCGCGCGGAATATGAGCTGGGCTCGTCGACCAAGATGTTCGTGCAGGGGCTCTACACCCGCTACGACGCCACGACTGCCGGGCCACCGCCCAATTCAAGCTCCACTTCCTCCATCCTGACGGTTCCCGTCACCAACCCCTTCATTCCGGCGGATCTTCAGGCATTGCTCGCCTCCCGCGCAAATCCGACGGCACCCTTCACGATCCAGAAGAGGTTCGACGTGCTGGGCGCGCGAACCGAGCATGACCGCTACGACGTCTATCAGATCACCGCCGGTGCCGATGGGAAGCTCGGTCTCGGCGATGTCGCATGGAGCGCCTATGCGACGCTCGGCCGCACGCTCTACACCGCGCACGAGATCAATTATCCCAGCATAAGCGCAGTACAGAATCTGCTGAACGCGGCGGACGGCGGCAATGAATTGTGCTCGGGGGGCTTCAACCCGTTTGGCCCACAGCCGATCTCTGACGCGTGCCGCGCCTATATCGCGCGCAACGCCGAGAGCACGACCAGCCTGCGCCAGCTCGTCGTGGAGGGTACGTTGACCGGTAGCCTGTTCGCCCTGCCCGCGGGGAAGGTACGCTTCGCCGCCGGCGCAGATTATCGGCGCACCTCCTATGCCTTCACGCCGGACGCCGTGATCGCCTCGGGCGACCTCGCCAATTTCCTGCCGACCTCGTCATCGGGCGGGCATGACGCCGTGAAGGAGATCTATGGCGAGTTGCTGATTCCGGTGCTGGCCGATGTACCGATGTTCCGATCGCTCAACGTAGACCTCGGATATCGTTATTCCGACTATCGGATTTCGGGCGGCGCGAGCACCTACAAGGCCGATCTGGACTGGAAACCGATCGACGCGGTAATGGTCCGCGGCGGCTATGCTCGCGCGATCCGCGCACCGAGCGTCGGCGACATGTTCAGCGCGACGACGCTGGACTCAGCGTCGCTCGGTACGCTCGGGCCGATCCCCGGCGGCGACCCGTGCGATATCCGCAGCGGCTATCGCGCGAGGGGCTATGCCGGCGCAACGCAGGTGCGCAGCCTGTGCCTCGCGCAGGGCGTGCCCGCCAATCTGATCGACAGCTATATCAACGGCGCGACCCGCGCGCGGACGATCACAGCGGGCAATCTGGCGTTGAAACCGGAGACGGCGGACACCTTCTCGATCGGCATGGTGTTCGCGCCCGTCCATGCGAGCGGGCTGTTCCGACGATTCACACTGTCGGTCGATTATTACAACATCAAGATCAAGGACGCGCTCGGCAACATCAGCGGCCCGCTCGCTGTCCAGAGGTGCTTCAACGCCGACGGCAGCAATCCGACCTATGACCCGAACAACCAGTTCTGCCAGCTCATCAGCCGCGAATCCGCGACCGGGCAGATCGGCGGCATTTCGAACCCGCGCCTCAATCTCGGCGGCTACAGGACAGCGGGGATCGATATTGCCGCGAGCTGGCCGATCCCGCTGTCGGAATTGGGGCTGAAGAGCGGTACCGTCACGCTGGGCACGGACCTAAGCTATCTCGACAAATTCGAGATCCAGACGCTGCCGGGCGCAGCGTTCCTCGATTATGCGGGCACGATCCAGAACACGCAGATCGACCTGTTCTCCTCCGCCCGGCCACGCTGGAAAGCCACATCCTCGTTGCGTTATTCGGGCGAGGCTTTCGATCTCGGCTTACGCTGGCGCTACATCGGGCCGATGAACAATTCGGGCAATGTCGGCGTGGCCAAGCCGGCGCTGCCCCACACAGCCTCGGTCAGCTATTTCGACCTCGACCTCGGCGTAAAGGTAGCCGGCAATTTCGAGCTGCGCGGTGGCGTAACCAACCTGTTCGATCGCACGCCACCGATTTCGGTGCTGTCGCCGGTCGGCGCCTATACGATCGATCTCAACACCTATGACATCGTGGGACGGCGGATGTTCATCGGGTTCAAGGCGAAGTTCTGATGGCCGACGCCGCCCCCTCCACCACCATGCCGCGCGTCGGCAACGGCACACTGACGCTCTATTCGCTGGGCGCGGTGTCGTCGGGGATCAAGCTCAAGATCCTCGAGACCTTCCTGCTGATCTTCTACAATCAGGCGATCGGGCTGCCGCCGGCTGCGGTGTCCTCGGTAATCCTGATCGCCACGGTGTTCGATACCGTCACCGATCCGGTAGTCGGCTGGTACTCGGATCGCCTGCGCACCCCGCTGGGGCGGCGCCATCCGCTGATGTATGGTGCGGCGCTGCCGCTGGCGATCGCGTTCTTCCTGCTGTGGAACCCGCCGATATCGTTCGGGCACACCGCCACTTACGTGTGGATGATCGCCAGCTATCTGGTCGTCCGTTTCGGCTATTCGCTCTATGAGAACAGTTCCAAGGCGCTCGCCCCCGAGCTTGTGACCGATTATGACCGTCGCACCACGCTGGTGTCGCTGCGCATCTTCTTCCGCACGCTGGCGGGACTTGGGGCCACCGTGCTCGCCTATCAATATTTCCTGAAGGTGGCGCCGGATGGTACCGGCGGCGTAACGGATCGAAACGGCTATTTCGCCTTCGCCCTGTTCTGCTCGGTGGTGATCCTGGTGGTGATCCTGATTTCCGCACGGGCAACGCAGTGGATCGTCCCCTGGTTGTCGAAGCCCGCCCGTGACGGTGGCGGGCCGTGGCGCGCCTTCGGCGAGATGTTCGGCATGTTACGTAACCGTTCCGCCCTCGCGATTCTTTCGGTCGGGATGCTGGTGTCGATATCGAGCGGCGTGCGCAATGGGCTGGAACTTTATTTCGGCCTCTATTTCTGGGGTCTGAGCCAACATCAGCTTTCTGGGATCGCGACGATGACTGCGATCGCCACCTTTGCCGGCGCGGCGCTGGTGCCGGTGGTGGCGCGAAACATGGGCAAGCGCGAGGCGGCGCTCGCGGCTTTTACGCTCGCGGTGCTCTTCGCGGGCCTGCCGATCTTGCTGCGGCTGATCGGCCTGATGCCCGCCAACGGAACGATGGCGCTCTACGCCATTCTGATGGCCGATATCTTCGTCTCGGGCGTGCTCTACGTGATGACCGCCGTGCTGCTGAACTCGATGTTGGCGGATGTGACCGATGAACTGGCGGTCGCCACCGGCCGTCGTTCCGAAGGCTTGCTGTTCGCCGCGGATGGCTTCTTCACCAAGGCAGTATCGGGTTTCGGTGTGATGATCTCGGGCGGCCTGCTGGCGTTCATCGCTTTCCCGGCGCACGCGCACGCAGCGACGGTCCCGGCTGCAACCCTTTGGTGGCTCGGCGCTCTCTATCTACCGATCGTGATATTGGTGAACGCCGCCGCCATCGCGATGGTCTGGATGTTCCGCATCGATCGCCACCGGCACGAGGAAAACCTCCGCACCCTGGCCGAGGATGCTGCGAAACGGACCGCCGAGCCCGCTCCCTCCGCGCTTACCTGAGGACTGACATGCCATGCCCGCCTCTTCCGACCCCCGCCTTAGATTCCCGAAAGCGCAGATCGCCTACGCGGCAGACCCGCGCTTCTCTTATTGCCTCCATCTACCGACAGCGCTGCTGGAAGATCCCAAGGGGTTCCGCCTGCTGATCGCCGTCCACGGCTCCGCGCGCGGCTGCATGGCCTATCGCGACGCGCTCGCGCCATTCGCCGATCGCAACCGTTATGTCGTGCTTGCGCCCCTGTTCCCGGTCGGCGTGCTGGGGGACGGCAATCCTGACGGGTATAAATATATCGCGGAGGGCAGCATCCGCTACGATCGCATCCTGCTCGGCATGATTGCGGAGGTGGAAGCGTTGCTCGGCATTGCCTTCCCTCGTTTCGACCTGTTCGGCTTCTCCGGCGGCGGGCATTTTGCGCACCGCTTCTACTATCTGCATCCCGATCGGCTCGCATCCGTATCGGTCGGTGCGCCGGGAGGAGTCACGCTGATCGACGACAGCCGGGACTTTTGGATCGGCACGCGCGATTTCGCGCAGCGCTTTGGCGCGCCGCTCGATCTGGAGGCGATGCGCAAGGTGCCCTCGCAACTAATTATCGGCGAACTCGATACCGAGGAGTTCGTCTATCCGCCGGGCTTCGCCGCCCATTCGGCCGACATGGCATCGCTCGGGCGCAACCGGTTGGAGCGTAACGCCACCCTGCTCCGCAACTGGCTTGAGCACAGCCTGCCCGCGACGCAGACAATCGTCCCCGGCATCGCCCACGCCGGCCTGAGCGCAACCCCTGCGGTCGAACGCTTCCTCGAAAATCTTGTGAACCTGCAGGCACCAGCATGACCCGACTGACCAACACAGTGAACGTGATCGTGCCCGTGGGGGCGCTGGGCACCGGCGTACGCGCATCGAACCTGGAGGAGGGGCTGGCGCTTGGCGCAGACGCGATCGCATGTGACGCGGGTTCGACCGATAGCGGCCCCGCATATCTCGCCACCGCACAACCCAAATATTCGCGCGACGCCGTGAAGGCTGATCTGCGCCTGCTTATGCTCGCGCAGGCAAAAGCCCGGATACCGTTGCTGATCGGATCGTGCGGGACGAGCGGTGCCGACGCCGCGCTCGACTGGACCCGCGACATCGCGATCGAGATCGCCCGGGAGGAGGGTCTCTCGCCACGGATCGCCCTGCTCTATTCGGAGCAGCGGCCCGCCGACATGGCGGCTGCTGCCGCCGCCGGTGCGATCACGCCGCTCGCCCCAATGACGACGGTCGATCCGGCGATGTTCGCGGCGTGCGACCATATCGTCGCGCTGATGGGACCGGAGCCATATGTCGCCGCGATCGAGGCGGGTGCGGACATCGTGCTCGGCGGACGCACCACCGACACTGCTGTGCTCGCCGCGATCCCATTGATGAAGGGTGCGGATGTGGGCTCGGCCTGGCATGCAGCGAAGATCGCCGAGTGCGGCGGCTTGTGCACTCGCAACCCGCGCGAGGGCGGCGTGCTGATCCGCATCGGCACGGAAGCGTTCGAGATCGAGCCGCTCGACGCCGCCAACGTCTGCGATCCCTATTCGGCGTCGTCGCACATGCTCTACGAGAACAGCGACCCCTTCCATCTGGTCGAGCCCGGCGGAATCCTCGACGTGACGGAAGCACGCTATCGCGCCGTCGACGATCGCGTGGTGCAGGTGCGGGGCTCGCGCTTCGATCCGCGTCCTTATACGATGAAGCTGGAGGGCGCTGCGGGCGGCCCGTTCCAGACGATCATGCTGGTCGGTATCCAGGACCCGAAGGTCCTGGGCGAAATCGACCGCTTTCTCGCACAGATGCAGGAAATGATGACGGCCCGCATCTACGCCGTGCTCGGCAAGGCGATCGGCGATTTCAACATCTCGCTGCGCGCCTATGGCTGGAATGCGGTATCCGGCACGACGGTGGCCCCGCCCGCCACGCCACCGCGCGAGGTCGGGCTGCTGTTCGTCGCCACCGCGCGGACGCAGGACTTGGCCACGCTGATCGCCAAGACCTGCAATCCGCTGTTCTTCCACATGCCGCTCGATCGCGAGATGGAATTGCCGAGCTACGGCTTCCCCTTCTCCCCCGCCGAGATCGAGCGCGGGCGCGTGTTCGAGTTCAAGCTGAACCACGTCATCCGGGTCGATGATCCGATGGCGCTGGTACGCACCGTCATGATCGAAAGCGCGGAGTTCGCCGATGCCCAGGGTTAATGAGATCTGCCGATACATACGCTCGAAGAACGCCGGCCCGTTCTGGATTACGGTGGATCTGTTCTTCAAGGATCGGAGCTCGTTCGATCTTTATTCGCGGTCCGAGGCTCTTTCTGCCGGGCGGTTAGCCGGGATTTTCGGGGTACCGGAAGATTCGGTGAAATGGTTTGCTGTCCCCGATCTCAATGTCGTCAAATTCTCTTACCCGCGAACCGCGCCTCAGGGCGGCATGATCGAACGCGATATGCATGGCGGACAGCAATTCGCGCGCTTGCTGGAGATCGTGGCATAGCCACGAGTGTCGACGAAGCGCCCGTTGGCCCGGCCGCTTCTGGAAATCGGGTGAGGGTGATCGAACGACTGCTTTGAGGCGCCTAGCGGCAACGCCGCCTCAGCTAGCCGCAGCGGCCGTTTTCGACTCATAGAAAGCCGCTCAATCAGCGTGCCGCACGCTGGGAACGAACGCGCCTTTCACCGCTCAGTCGCCAAAAGTCCGAAGCTTTTCGAGGCGAGCCTTTTGAACCGTCATCGCCATCTCAATCCGCACGCGTTCCACCGGATCGGTCTTGCCGAGATAATCCTCCAGCGCGCCGACATTCGCCTCGATCGCCGCCTCCAGTTCCAGGAAGAGCCCTTTACGATCCTCGGGCGTCAGGATCGCCCAGATGCCGGCCCGCAACCGGAAGGGATCGACGCCGATGCTCGTCGCCAGCACCGGATCGCACGCCCAGTCCCTGAGCGCCTGTCGCCCTACCGCCGTGAGCGACAGGTGCCGCGTCGCTCTTCCCCCCTGCGCCGCGCTGGCCTGCAAAAGGCCGTCCTTCTCCAGGCGTCGCACCGCCGGATAGATAGCGCCGGCGCTTCCCTTCCATTCCAGCGAGAACGAATCCGCAAAGGCCTTCCGCACCTGAAATGCGGTTTGCTGCCCACGATGCTCGATCTCCGACAGGATCGCCCCTTCGAGTTCGCTGATCTTCCGCACCTGCACCACTTGCCTTCCACTTTTCCCGGCCTCATAGTACGAATCGTACTATGAGGCCGATTATGCGATTTCTTGCGATCCTGGGTAGCCTGCTCGCGGCGAGCACGACAGCGGCAAGCGCAGCCCAGGGGCTTCCCCCGTCATCCGTTCCGGTTGGCTCGGCGGCGCAAATGGAGGAGAAGCGCCTCCAGGACGCCAACAACCAGTCGGTCCAGGATGCGGTGCATGGCCGCTATCTCGATGCTTCGTTCGGCCTTCTTGCGCATCTCGGCATCGCATCCGCAGCCGATATCAAGGATCCGGACGTCTTCGATCAATGGGCGCAGGTCATGTCGTGCATGACCAGCACCCCCACCTTCAATCCCGTGAAGTCGGCCGATTTCCATGTGCCTGCCGAACAGATCGCCGATCTTCGTGCCGCGAAGGGGGTTTCGGCGATCCCGGAGATCGTGCGTCGCGCGCGGCGGACCAGCATCGTCATTCTCGACGAGAATCATCTCGATCCGCGCGGGCGCGCCTTCGGGCTGGAAGTCGCCCGCGCGCTACGCCCGCTCGGCTATACCGTTCTGGCGGTAGAAGCGTTGAAGCGCGACACCGACGACACGGCGTCGCGTGCCAAGATGGAAAAGCTATCTGCGGAGAAATACCCGCGTCGATCGAGCGGCTATTATCTCGACGATCCGATATTTGCCGATTTCCTCCGTCAATCGCTGGCGCTCGGCTATCGCCCCGTCTCCTACGAGATGATTCGCACGGACTATGCCGGTCTGGCAGAAAATGCCCAGGGGCAGCGCGAACAGGATCAGGCAGACAACATCGTCCGGCGCGCGCTCAAGCAATATCCCGACGCGAAGCTCCTGATCTATGCCGGCGAGCATCACGCGGCCGAACGGCCGATCGCGGCCGAGGGCGGCAAGGTCGTGATGATGGCCGAAAGGCTCAAACGTGCTACCGGCATCGATCCGCTGACGATCGATCAAGCAGGTCTGTCGTCGATCCCGATGAACCGGCCAGATGCGGATCTCTACGCCCTCGCCGAACCCAAAGCGCGCGCGGGGTCGGTGGTGCTGATGCGTCATGGCAAGCCCCTCACGGTCGGGCTGCTCGCGGGTTCGGTCGATTTGCAGGTCGTCCATCCCCGCACGACCTCCGTCGCCGGCCGGCCGGACTGGCTTGCAGCGATGGGGCGCAAGCCGGTAGCCGTTCCGCAATCGCTGCTGCCGACATCCGGAACACGGCTGGTCCAGGCATTTCTCGCGAGTGAAGCAGAGGACGCCATTCCCGTGGATCAAATAATAGTCACAGCTGGGCAGAAGCCCGCTGTGCTCATGCTTCCCTCGGCCGCAGTCCGCTACGCCATCCAGGAACGCGGCGCGCAATAGCGCATAGCAGCCCGGCTGTCGCTGTGCCAAAAATCGACAGCCAAGTTTCTGGAAGGGATATCACAACCAGGGACGATCGGTTTTAGGCGCGTCGCCGATGGGCGGTTTTCGGTCGCGCGACTTCGCGTCTTCAATGCCAAACAATAAGCGGCGGCAGCGGGTTCACGCTGTCGGCTCGACCTAGACTGGCGCCCCCGCCGCACGGGCGATCGCTGCAAAGGTATCGCCCGTCGCCCAGATCGTACCAGCTTGAATCGCGACAAAGATCGCGAGCAAGGTGGGGAATGGCCAAGACAATCGCTTTCTGAACAGTTCCGCCATGATTGCGATGATCAGCACCGCTTCGATGGTATAAAAGGTCCATGTCAGGCCGCCGGCAAGACCATGCAGCGCCGGTATCTGCTGGGCGTAGAGCCGCCCGAGGGCAGGCCCAAGGCCAATCAGGATGGTCGAGCCCATCAGGCGTGAATGCAGCCGCCGGTTCCGACGGTAGGCAATGCCGAGGCCGTACATCGCCATGAACAGGAGCAGGAATGTGATATCGAGAAAGACAAGGCTGAGCCGAAGGTCGCGCGGAAAGCCTTCGTCCCCGACGAGCTCGATCCAGACCATGTAACTGCTTGTCCCCACAAGCAAAGCGACCAACGCCAGCGACGTCCAGCCTAACCGCCGGTGCAAGCGATAGCTGCCGCGACCGATCAGCAATGATTGCACGATCAGCAACAGCACCCAAGCTGTCGAGACGATCCCGTGCAGCGTGTGCCAACCATCGTTGCTGAGCGGATCCCCAAAGAAGGTCCGCCAGAAACCTGCGACGATCGCCGCAAGCCCGATCACAAACAAAAGATAGGTCTTGCCCCGTCCTGTCATCGTGCGCCCCCGCAGCTACGCTGAAACTATCACGGTGAACCTTTCGGTCAAACAACGAGGAAACCGATCTCCCGTTGGGGGCTTGAAGCGAGGCGATTTGCGGTACGAAACCGATCGCGGCGCGCCGGCTTGCTTCCGGTTTGGAGAAAGCGGACAGACGGCAATCGGGAAGCGAGCGAATGCGGTTCTACGGCAGCCATTGGGCGCGTTCCTGCCGGAAATTCGTGATCAGAGATCATGACGCGGATCGGTGTCGCTGGGACGATGTGTTCCGTGAGATCTGCGCCGGATTGGACACCGGTAGCAAGGTGAAGATACATGTCCGCCAGCAACAGCGAGACTTCGTCTTGTTCGGTATTTCGCGCGGACGATATGCCGAGTTGCTGCGCGAAGGCGTCAAATTGGCTTCCGACCGCCACAACTGCACCTGGCCCGAATTCTATGTCGATCCCGACGATAGCGTGCTCAAGGATCGGATCTGGTTCTGGCGCGACCAGAGCGACATGGCTCCCGCACGCAGGAATCAACTGCTCGGCGAGGGCGGCAATGACACGCCAAACAAATATCCGCGTCATCCCCTGGCGAAATGTCAGAAACGCGTGAGTCCGAAATCCGCGTTCGACGACCGCATGCCAAAGCGTAAGAACATTGATCCTGCGGTAACGCCTTTCCGACACAGCATTATAGGGCATACCGAGCCCGGCCCGCACTGTTCAAGGCCGAACCCAGCGAAGGCCTCCGGCTTCGAGCTCAGCGATAATCCGCGCAATGTTCTGCACATAGTGATTGGTCGACTGCCCTGACGGCCGCCGGCCTGTGGCTGGTATGCCATTGCCACTCTCCGTGAACGGGCCGGCAGCGAGCCTCTCTCGCCCCCCTTAACCCGTCACGGCGGAGCCGGCCATTCCCTCCCTCTGAAGCGGGCCGTCCTCGGG
Organism: Sphingomonas lycopersici; assembly: GCF_026130605.1. GTDB lineage: Bacteria > Pseudomonadota > Alphaproteobacteria > Sphingomonadales > Sphingomonadaceae > Sphingomonas > Sphingomonas lycopersici. Next base: position 396,190 of record NZ_JANFAU010000003.1, read on the forward strand.
CGACCGCTGTACAAAATCGGGCGTAGCAGAGCACATGCAGCGGTGCCCCCAGACCTCTATCACCACAATGCTGGGCGCCTGTGTCGCCGATATTTCCTCGAGCGTGGCGCGAGACACCGTCGGGTTAAGGAGCGGCTGCGCCTCGTCTCGGGCGATTCGTGCTGCTACCGACGACTGCTTTCAAACAGGCTGGGTGCCGCCCGCCGGTCCATTTCCGGAGGATCGGATCGCTACCGCTCATGAGAGGCCCGCTCAGGGCGTGACAATATCGCCAGAAACAGTGACGCGCTCGAGTATCCTGTCGGCCGGCCAATAGTCCCCGACCGCGTAATGCTGCGTCGACCGGTTGTCCCAGATGCCGATTGCGTGAGGCGTCCACCGGAACCGGACCTGATATTCAGGCACCTTGATGCGGTCGAAAAGGGTTCGGAGCAGGCGGTCGCTATCCTCCTCGCTCACGCCCAGAATGCGCGTCGTAAAAGTGTAATTGACGTACAATATCTTCTCGCCGGTCTCCGGGTGCGTGCGGACGACCGGGTGCCGCACCGGCGGAAAATCACGCGCAAGCTGGGCGCGCTTCTCCTCGGTGACGCGCCCGCCAAAACTGCGGACGATGTCGTGCTCGGCGTCGAGATTCTCGATCCGCTCCTTGACCGCGATCGGCAGGCCCTCGTACGCCGCCGCCGCGTCCGACCAGATCGTGTCGCCGCCCAGCGGAGGCAACAGCCGCGCGCGCAGGATCGAGGCGATTGACGGGCGCTCGCGAAACGTCACATCGGTATGCCACTTGTTCGCCGCCTTGAACGGGATTAGCGACTCTTCGGTCAGCTTCACACCCTCGACGCCCTGGATGATGAGTATTTCGGGATGTCCCTCGACATGGGGAATCACCGGGTGCCCTTCGAGCTCGCCAAACAGCCGACCGAGCCGCAAATGGCTCTCGTAACTGATATCCTGATCGCGGAAGAAGATGACCTTCCGCGTCAGCCATGCCTCGCGAATGATCTCCACGTCAGCGCTCTTGAGCGGCAGATTGAGGTCAATTCCCGCTATTTCCGCACCGATCGTGGGCGTGGGCAGCGTGATGGAGATACCGCGACTCGCGGCGTGTTCCTGAAAGTCGGTACTGACCCGAAAGGCGGTGGCCATGGCGCTGCTCCTCATCCTCTCAACGCGCGCGATCCTGACACGGTTCACGCATCGGCGGGCAAAAGGCTTGCTCTGACCACGCCAAGCAGAGCTATATTCCTATCGGATAAGTAGGTATTAGGCAATCGATAGCCCTCTACCTCGACGACTGTGGCTCGCCGCCCCAGAATGCGCCTGCTCGCTCTCACCTGCGTAGAGCGGCGAGAGCGTGCGCGACCCCGACCTGGCCTGCCGCCGATTTGGCGGACACCGCGACGGGTTGAATTGGGCTACATCGCCTCCGCCTAGCCTAGCTCCACGTCGGAGACTCAGCGGCCGAGATCCTCTCTTCAGTCGGCCTGCCGCGGCACGTAGCGCGAAAGGATGGCGTCTTTCGACCGCCTCAAAATCGCATCGGACTGACCGCTGCCCATCGCCGCGCGGGCGAGCGTGATCGCGCCGATCATCTCCGCTGCGACCGAACTCGCGGCCTCCTCGGGCTGCTCAACCTGCATCGCGCTCAGCAGCCGTTCCAGCCGGCTCGTCAGGATGTCGAGACCTGCACCGAAGCGGCGACGCGCCTCCGTGTCCATCCCGGCAACGTAGCCGCCAAGGCTCGGCAACGGGCAGCCGGCCTCGGGGGCGTCCCGGTGCCGGCGTGAGAGGTAGAAGCGAACGAGCCGCTCGAAGCGTTCGGCCGGTGGGGCATCGGTCTCGGCCCGCTCCACATCGGCGTTAAAGTCGGCGATGGCCGTCTCGACGGCGTGCGCGAGCAGGTCGTCCTTCGACTTGAAGTGCGCATAAAAGCCGCCAACGGTCATGCCGGCCGCCCGCATGACCTCGGCCACGCTCAGCTTCTCGGGTCCGGCCGTACGCAGGACCTTGGCCGCTTCGGTCAGGATGAGGTCGCGCGTCTTGCGCTTATGGTTGGCATCGTATCGCATCAGCCAATCATTTAAGTGTGTGGTTCATCGGGACAAGCGCCTCACCCTCCGTCGACTCGCACCGTCGCGGTGATCGAAAGGCCGGGACGCAGCCGCGCGACATCGCTTTGGCGGGGGTCGAAGCGGATCTTGACCCCGACCCGTTGGACGATCTTCGTGAAGTTGCCGGTTCCGGGCTCGAACGGGAGGAGCGCGAAATTTGCGCCCGTTCCCGGTGCGAGGCTTTCGACGCGGCCGCTCAGTTTCACGCCGGGCAGCGCATCGACTGCAATCGAGGCACGCTGTCCCGGATGCATATGGGTGATCTGCGTCTCCTTGAAGAAGGCGGTCGCATAGAGCGTGTTCATCGGCACGAGCATCAGCAGGCGGGAGCCGGGTTGGACGTAATCGCCGGGTCGCGCCTGCAGACTGCCGACCACGCCGTCAATTGGCGCAAGGATCACGGCGTGACGGCGATCCTGCAAGGCAAGATCAAGGGCAGCGCGCGCCTGCGCTAACTTGGCCTCGGCAGCGCCGACGTCGGCTCGCAAGCCGGCACGGCGCGCGCTCGTGACCCCGGCATTTTCCTGTGCGACGCGTAGCTGCGCGGCCGCCCGCGCAGCCTCCTGTGACGAGGCGATCGCGGCGGTCGAAAAGCTGTCCGCCTCGCGTCGCGGCGCGGCGCCGGTCTCGGCGAGCGCGGCATAGCGACGCCGGTCCGCCGTCGCCAGCGCGGCTTGCGCGGTGGCTGCGCGGATGCCGGTGCGGGCCATGTCGACCTGAGCGCGCGACAGCCGCTCGTCCTGATCCAGACTGGCGAGCGCCGCACGCGCCGAGTCCAGCCCCGCTTGGGCGTCGATAAGGGCAGCACGCGCCGAGGCGATACGCGCGTCGAACTCCTCGGGATCGATCTCGATCAGGGGCTGACCGCGATGAACCGGCTGGTTGTCGCTCACCAGCACGCGCGCAAGGAAGCCGCGAACACGCGGGGCGACCGTGGTGGCGTCGGCGCCGACATAGGCGTCGTCCGTGCTGTGCGACCGCGCCGGGGCGAGAATCCACAGGATTCCCGCAAGACCGACCAGCGACGCCACCGCCACCGCGATAAGGGCGCGACGGCCGGCAAGCCGCGAACGCCTGGGTGCTGCCGCCGTCGAGTTTGTCGGTTCCAGATATTCGCTCATAGCTACCCGCTTGCCAGATTAAGATTATGTCCATAATATTATGATCGTAATCCTTCAAGGCGAGTCTTCGGTGGTGGCAAGTGCGGTGATCGACAGCGCGAGCGGGCAGCGCCGCGAAGCGGCGGCGAGCCCGGCCGCGCTGCCAAACTCGCGCAAGTTCCTGATCTTCGCGGTGCTCGCCTTCGGCCAGTTCATGGCCTTGCTCGACATCCAGATCGTGGCCGCCTCGCTCAACGAGGTGCAGGCCGGCCTATCCGCCGCGCCAGACGAGATCAGCTGGGTCCAAACCGCTTATCTGATGGCCGAGCTGGTGATGATCCCGCTGTCGGCGTTCCTCAGCCAGGCGATGTCGACGCGCTGGCTGTTCGCCGCCTCGGCCGGACTCTTCACTCTGGCGAGCATCGCCTGCGGTCTCGCCTGGGACATCGAGTCGATGATCGCCTTTCGCGCCATCCAGGGCTTCGTCGGTGGCGCCATGGTGCCGACGGTGTTCGCAGTCGGCTTCACCCTGTTCGAGGGCAAACAACGCGCGATGATCCCGGCGATCCTCGGCGTCGTCTCGGTGCTCGCACCGACGATCGGACCGACCGTGGGTGGCATCATCACCCACGCCGCCGACTGGCGCTGGATCTTCTTCATCAATATCGTGCCCGGCGCCGCGGTTACGGTCCTCGCTACTGTCCTGATCCGCATCGACCGCGCCGACACGTCGATGTTCGCGCGTATCGACTGGGCGCAGCTTGCCGGCATGGCGATCGCCCTCGCGGGCCTGCAATATGTGCTTGAGGAAGGTCCGCGAAAGGATTGGTTCGGCGATCCCGGGATCATGATGGTGGCCTGGATCGCGCTTGTCGCGTTCGGCCTGTTCCTCGAGCGATCCTTCTATTCCGCCAACCCGATCGTGCGCCTGTCGCCGTTCCGCAGCCCGACCTTTGCCTTCGCCTGTGTGTTCAACGTCGTGATCGGCTTCGGCATCTATGCGTCAACCTATCTGCTGCCGGTGTTCCTCGGCCGGGTGCGTGGCTTCGACAGCCTGCAGATCGGCACCACGGTATTCGTTGTGGGCGGCGCCCAGCTTGTCAGCACCGTGATCGCAGCGGCCACCTCGAACGCGTTCGATCGACGGATCATCATCGCCATCGGGCTGGTCGGCTTCGCCGCGAGCCTGTGGGCGACCTCGCACGTCGCACCGAATTGGGGCTTTAACGAGTTGCTGGCGCCCCAGCTCCTGCGCGGCCTGTTCGTGATGCTGTGCATCGTGCCGAGCGTCGGGCTCGCTCTGTCGGTGTTCCAGGGGCCGGAGCTTCGCTATGCGTCCGGCCTCTTCAACCTGATGCGTAATCTAGGCGGCGCGATCGGCATCGCGACGGTGAACACCTGGCTCGGCGATGCGACACGGACACAGGCGCTCCGCTTCGGGGAAGCACTGGGCGCCCCCGATCGCGCCGCCCCCGATGTGCTCGCGGCGCTCACCGCGCGGATGAGCGCGATCACCCCCGATCCCGACCACGCGCTGTTGATGGCGCAGGCGACGCTCGGCCGGCTGATTGCGCGCGAAGCGGTGACGATCGCATTTGACGAGGTGTTCCGGATCATGGCGTGGATGTTCATCGCGGCGCTGGTGTTGGTGCCGTTCTGCCGCCTGCCCGCCACCGACGCGCCGGCCATGCCGGCCGAGGCGCATTGATGAAGCGCGCCCTGCCCGCCGTGGCCTGCGCCGCGCTCACCGCCTGCACGGTTGGCCCGAACCATGTCGCGCCGTCTATCGCGCTGACGCCGACCTTCGTCCGCGCCGGTGCCATCGACACTCACGGCGATACGGCCGCGTGGTGGCGGAGCTTCGATGATCCGCTGCTCGCCGAGCTGGTCGCGCGCGCGATTGCGAACAATCCCGACATCGAGGTCGCCCGCGCGCGTATCGGTCAGGCGCGTGCCGTAGCCAGGGCAGCCGGCGCCGCGCTGCTGCCGAACGTCGATGCCACGGGAGGAGTGACAACGATCAGCCAGTCGCGGGAGACGGCGATCGGCCGGGTCACCCAGGCGCTCGGGCTCGACCGCGGCTACACCGAATATTCGGTGGGCGCCCAGGCGGGCTGGGAACTCGATCTCTTCGGCGGCAACCGACGTCTGCGGGAAGCCAGCCTGCGCGAGCTGGAGGCGAGCGAGGCTGAGGAAGCGGCGGTCCGCGTCGCGATCGCCGCCGAAACCGCCGACGCCTATCTTATGCTGCGCGGGCTCCAGGCGCGGCTCGAGGTCGCGGAGCGACAGGCAACGAACCAGACGACGCTCGTTGCCCTGGTGCGGCAGCGGGTCGACGAAGGCGTGGCTGCCGAGCGCGAACTCAATCGCGCGCGCGCGGCTGCGGAAGCGGTCCAGGCATCGACGGCGCCACTGCGGGCGGCGATCGACGCCCAGCTCAGCCGGCTGGAAGTGCTGCTCGGCCAGCAGCCCGGCACCGAGCGTGCCGCACTCCAACCCGTCTCTCCCATTCCGTCCGCGCCGATGCCTGCCGGCAGTTCCGCGCCTGCCGAACTGCTCCGCCGACGACCCGACATCATCGCCGCCGAGCGCCGGGTGGCCGCCAGCGATGCGCGGATCGGCGCGGCGCTCGCCGACTATTACCCGCATGTCTCGCTGTCCGGCCTGGTCGGGGTGGCCAGCCTCGGTACTGGCAATCTGTTTACCGGCAACGCCGTGCAGGCTTCAGGCGGTGCGGCCTTGCGCTGGCGGCTGTTCGACTTCGGCCGTGTCGATGCCGAAGTCGCGGGCGCCCGCGCCCATCGCGCCGAAGCGCTCGCGACATGGCGCGGCACCGTGCTGCGCGCCGCCGAGGAGGTCGAAACCGCGCTGTCGCGCCTGGGCGAGGCACATAGGCAGCGGGCGAATCTGGAGCGACAGGTCAGCGCACTCAGCCGCGCCCGCGCGCAAGCCCAGGACGCCTATACCGGCGGCATCGTCGGGCTGATCGAGGTGACCGACGCCGATCGCGAACTGCTCGCCGCTTCGGACACCCTCGCGAGCGTCCGGGCGGAAGAGGCCCGCGCGGCGGTCGCCGCCTACCGAGCCCTCGGCGGCGGATGGATGAGCGACGGCAAGGAGCGATCATGACCGACACCGCACCCCCACCGGACGGGCTGGCCATGCTGAAGGCACCTCGGTGGCGGGTTGCTACCACGCGATAACTCGGCGATCACCGATCATAATCCCGCCTTATCGCGGTGCCGCCGCATTCGATTTCGGAAGGCGCAGTCGATCTCTTAAACTGTCGACAGGAGGATCGCCCCATGTCCGACACAATCATCCTGCGCCGCTGGTCGGCGCGCATCCGTACCGCCGACGAGGCCGACTATATCGCCTATATCGCCGGCACCGGGCTCGACGATTATCGCGCGACGCCGGGCAATCTCGGCGCGCAGATGCTGGTCCGCACGCTCGGCAATGGCGAGAGCGAGGTCTCCACCCTCAGCTGGTGGGAATCGCTCGACGCGATCCGCGCCTTTGCCGGGGAAGACATCGAGGTGGCGCGTTACTATCCCGAGGACGACCGTTTCCTGCTGACCCGTCCCGACCATGTCGAGCATCACCGGGTCGTCAGGAGTGCCGAGATGATCAAACCCGGCTGAGATGCCACCGCGCCACGCCCTATCTCCGAGAAGCGGCGCAGGGGCGATTGAGGGGTCGCTCTTGCGGGTTTCGCGATCCAGTTCGCCTTCGACGGACCGGCGGATGGCAGTTATCTCCACCGACACCCGCCCCGCCGCAAACTTTCCCCAGCGAAAGCGCGCTTCGATCACTGGAGCGGGATGATGCCATCCACCGCGCGCCATTCCCGCGGCCCGATGAGCTTGTCATGCGCGATCCGAACCGAATGGAGCGCCGCTTTGATCTCACGTTGCCAGTGATCGAGGAAATCGAACAGCACCGGAAAGTCCGGTGCAAGATCATATTCCTGCCACACGAACAGCTGCAGCAACGACGGGGCATCCGGACGATAATAATGAATCTCCGCCGTCGTCACGCCATAGCCTTCGAGTTGAGCGACGAAAGCCCGGTCGGTCATCAGGAGGATAGCTCCCGCCCCGGACGCTGATCGAGCGTCCGCATCGCGGCAAACAGTTCGTCGATCGGAACGGCGCGCCGCGCGCCCGGGGGCTTTCGCTCGGCCGGCCTGTCGCGGACCGCGTGCCGGTCCGATGCCCAGGACGCGAGGATGGCGCGCTTCACCTCCGGTTCGAGGCTTGGATGGTGCGCAACGTCGAAGGGGTGCAGAAAACGTGAAAACGGTTCCGACATAGCCCTGTCCTCTCTCGTAACTCTCCTTTCCTCCGCGGGACGACGAGCGCCCGCGATGGGCAAAGATTTGGGAAGCAGGCGAGTCGCGTCAAGAGGGGGATATCGCCTGCTAAGCGATTGCAATCAGCGGAATTGGCACTCAAGAGGCACGACTGCCAAAAAATTTCGAGCGGCCCCTTGAACACAAAAAATGGGTGCCCTAGCTGATCGCTGCCCGTCGCCTCCTACGGGGCGACGGGGACATTGACATTCGTTTTGCAACTGGAGGTTTTGCCATGCATTTCCGCCCCTTGCACGACCGCGTGCTCATCCGCCGCCTCGAAGCCGAGGAGAAAACCTCGGGCGGCATCATCATTCCGGATACCGCCAGGGAAAAGCCGCAGGAGGGCGAAGTCGTCGCCGTCGGCCCCGGCACGCGCGACGATGCCGGAAAATATGCCGCGCTCTCGGTCAAAGCCGGAGACCGGATCCTATTCGGCAAATGGTCCGGCACCGAAGTGAAGATCGACGGCGAGGATCTGCTGATCATGAAGGAAAGCGACATCCTCGGCGTGGTCGAGGTCGTCGCGGAACTGAAGCGGGCGGCATAAGCGGCTCGCCTCCCAACTCTCAGGAAGGATCGATAGAAAGGAGTTAGCCAGGATGGCTGCCAAGGAAGTGAAATTTGCGTCGGACGCGCGTGATCGCATGCTGCGCGGCGTGGATACGCTTGCGAATGCAGTGAAGGTGACGCTGGGCCCCAAGGGGCGCAACGTCGTGATCGACAAGAGTTTCGGCGCGCCGCGCATCACCAAGGATGGCGTGACGGTGGCGAAGGAAATCGAACTCGCCGACAAGTTCGAGAATATGGGTGCGCAGATGCTGCGCGAGGTCGCCAACAAGCAGAATGACAAGGCCGGCGACGGCACCACCACTGCGACCGTGCTGGCGCAGGCGATCGTGCGTGAGGGCTCCAAAGCGGTCGCCGCGGGCATGAATCCGATGGATATCAAGCGCGGCATCGATCTGGCGGTGAACGCGGTGGTCAGCGATCTTGCGAGCCACGCCAGAAAGGTGTCGGCCAACAGCGAGATCGCCCAGGTTGCGACCATCTCGGCCAATGGCGACGAGGAGGTCGGCAAGATCCTGGCCGAAGCGATGGCGAAGGTCGGCAACGAGGGCGTGATTACGGTCGAAGAGGCCAAAAGCCTCGCGACCGAACTCGAGACGGTCGAAGGCATGCAGTTCGACCGCGGCTATCTCTCGCCCTATTTCATCACCGACGCCGAGAAGCTCAAGGTGGAACTGGATGAGCCCTATATCCTGATCCACGAGAAGAAGCTCGCCAATCTCCAGCCGCTCGTGCCGCTGCTCGAGAAGGTCGTGCAATCGGGCCGTCCACTGCTCATCATCGCCGAGGATGTCGAAGGCGAGGCGCTCGCGACGCTCGTCGTCAACAAGCTGCGCGGCGGGCTCAAGATCGCGGCGGTCAAGGCGCCCGGGTTCGGCGACCGGCGCAAGGCGATGCTGGAAGACATCGCGATCCTCACCGGCGGCAATGTCGTCTCCGAGGAACTCGGCACCAAGCTCGAAAATGTCACGATCGCCATGCTCGGCCGTGCCAAGAAGGTGACGATCGACAAGGACAATACCACGATCATCGACGGGGTGGGCGCGAAGGACGACATCGACGGCCGCGTCGCCCAGATCCGCCAGCAGATCGAGACGACCACCAGCGATTACGACCGCGAGAAATTGCAGGAGCGGCTTGCGAAGCTCGCGGGGGGCGTCGCGGTGATCCGTGTCGGCGGGGCGACCGAGGTCGAGGTCAAGGAGAAGAAAGACCGGGTCGACGATGCGCTCCATGCGACACGCGCGGCGGTCGAGGAAGGCATCCTTCCCGGCGGCGGCGTTGCCCTGCTGCGCGCGTTGAAGGCGCTCGACGCGCTCAAGGCTGCCAATGACGACCAGCAATCGGGGATCGACATCGTGCGACGCGCCCTGCGCGCACCCGCGCGTCAGATCGCCGACAATGCGGGCGAAGACGGCGCCTGGATCGTCGGCAAGCTGCTCGAGAACGGCAATTATAATTGGGGCTTCAACGCCGCCACCGGCGAATATGAGGATCTCGTCAAATCCGGCGTGATCGATCCGGCCAAGGTGGTCCGCACCGCGCTCCAGGACGCCGCCTCGGTGGCGTCGCTGCTGATCACGACCGAGGCGCTGGTGGCCGAGCTGCCCAAGGACGAAAAGCCGGCGGCGACGTCGCCGATGGACTATTGAAAAGCCGACCGGGGCCGCGCGGCCCCGGTCACTACATAACGCGCACGGCCGATGCGACGGGGACGAAGGGGTATGTTCGGTGACGACCTGAGTTATTACCGGAAGCGAGCGAACGAGGAATGATGACGCGCTGCTGGGGAGTATACCCTCGCTGTTACTTGTCCGTTACTTGAACGCCATCGTCCAATACCTTCCGTCGGTTTCAGCTTTCGGCTTCATGGAAAAGCCCTCGGGAGTCCGCAGCGCACGCCTACTGACCTCCTATTTTTCCTGAGTTTGTGGCGCCGTAAGCTCAATCCGGCTACTCAGCGGACGTGACCTCTTCCCCAGACATCATCGGGGCAGTGAACCATGCCATCCGCATAACGGACCCCTGGAACGCGATCGCGGGCGAGAAATGTCGGGCCGTCCAGATCGCATAAGTCGCATCGCTGGCCCAGAAGGAACGCGGGCGCCTGCGACCAGCTTGTCCCGGTCATATTCCCGACCATGACGCGGAAGCCCATTGCGCGCGCTGTCCGCTCCATCTCCAGCGCGTGGGTCAGCCCGCCGCATTTGTCGAGCTTGATGTTGACGAAATCGACCAGCCCGATCAGCCGCTCCAGATCGTTGCTGTCCTGGACGCTTTCATCCGCGGCGATCGGGATCGTGCGATCGATGTACCGCAGGTCCGCGTCCTTCCCGAGCGCGAATGGTTGTTCGATCAGCATAACCCCCGCGGCGCGCAACGTCGGCATGATCGCGTCGAGAGACTCCGCATCGAACCCGCGGTTTCCGTCGACGGCGATTTGCGCATCGGGCCGCGCGGCGCGCACGGCTTTGACCCGTTCCGCATCCTCGCCCTCGCCTTCGAGCTTGAGCTTGATCGAGTGCGCATGGTGCATGCTGGCCGATTTGCGTGCCATTTCACCCGGCGACGCGACTCCGATCGTGAACACCGTCGGCAGCGACCGGATCTCGGCGAACCCCGCAAGCTGCCACACGGGTTTTCCGGCGTGCCCGGCCTCGATTTCCCACAAGGCGACGTCGATCGCATTGCGCGCACCGCCGGCTGGCAGCAAATGCTGAAGCTCAGCGCGGCCGACCCCGCCAGCCGCCAGAATCGGCGCAAGCTCGGTCACCTGTTCGACGATGCGTGCCGAGGTATCGTCGCGATAATATACGCCACACGCTTCGCCGCGCCCGACGACACCGCGATCCTCGATCGTGATCACCGCGATTTCGGCATGGCTGAATGTCTCTCCCGAGATGCGGAAGGGCTCGGCCATCTCCCATTGCTCGGTTCGTGCTTCGACCTTCATCACCATTTCCTCCAGCGGCTTGACCCGAATAGGCGCTCCCGGCGCAAGCGCTTTGCAGTCCGGTTGACGATTTCGCCAATTGGCCGGTCGAAATGCAAAGCAGCCCCTCGCCGGATGTGGCTGCGTGCCGGGATCGTGCCGCCGAAGTTGTTGATCGACGGCGAGCCCGGAGCGTCGAGTGAATTCGTCTTATGCATCCTCCTCTCCGGACGACATCGCCGCGCTGGTCACGGCCTGTCCGCTTGCGTGGCTGGTAAGCATCGATCCGGGCGGCGAAATATTGAGCAGCCAATTGCCGCTCATTCCGTTACGGCCGGAAAATGGCGCGATGGTGCTGCTCGGTCATATGGCGCGCACGAACCCGTTGGCGGCGCGCCTTCGCAATCAGCCGCGCGCCGCGATCCTGTTCCAGGGGCCGAATGCCTACGTTTCGCCAAGCTGGTACGCCGATCGCGATTCCGCGCCGACCTGGATTTACGTCAACGCGACGCTGACCGCCGATATCACGATCCGCGACGATCTGACCGACCGCGCGGTCAACTTGCTGGTCCACCGCATGGAGGAGGGACGGCCCGACCGCTGGCGCGTCGCCGAGATCGGGCACCGCTATGCCGCGCTGCGCGACCGCGTGATCGGTTTTACTGCAACGATCGCCAAGGTCGATGCCCGCTTCAAGCTGGCACAGGACGAGCCGCCGGCGGTCGTGCGCGAGACGATCGCGCATCTGGCGGACGAGGGGCTGATCCGCTGGGTCGAAACGGCCAATGCCGAACGGCTGGGAGAGGATTCGTGATCGATCTCGCGATCCGCGACGCCACGGTGATCGATGGAACCGGCGCGCCCGGCTTCATCGCCGATGTGGCGATCGAGGACGACCGGATCGTCGCGATCGGTGGCAGCATCGACGGCGCGCGCGAGGAGATCGACGCGGCCGGCCTGACGCTCGCGCCCGGTTTCATCGATGCCCATACCCATGACGATCGTTTGATTCTCGGCGGCGCGGACGCGATGCTGTGCAAGCTGTCGCAGGGCGTGACGACGGTGGTGGTCGGCAATTGCGGGATCAGCCTTTCGCCGGTTGCGTTCGATTGCCGCCCCCCCGCCCCGCTCGATCTGCTCGGCGACGCGCGCTGGTGGCGATTCCCGCGCTTCTCGATTTATGCCGCGCAGCTCGCGGAATCGCCGCCGGCGGTGAATGCGCTCGCGCTCATCGGCCATATGCCGATCAGGATCGAGGCGATGGGCGGAGACACCGCGCGCGCCGCCACCGCCGCCGAAATCGCCCGAATGGAGTCGCGGCTCGCCGAGGCGCTCGATCAGGGCGGTGCGGGGTTGTCGACCGGCCTGTGGTACGCCCCCGGCGGCGGCGCGGATTTGGACGAGCTGACCGCGTTGGCGCGATGCGCGGCGACGCGCGGCGGTCTCTACGTCACCCATTTACGTGACGAGGGCGATCAGGTGGAGGCCGCCGTCGCGGAGGCGATCGAGATCGGCATCACGGGCGGCCTGCCGATCGTCATCAGCCATCATAAATGTACCGCGCCGGAGAATTTCGGCAGATCGCACGCGACGCTGGCGATGATCGACGCCTGCGCCGCGCGGCACCCGATCGGGCTGGATGTCTATCCCTATTCGGCGTCCAGCACCGTGCTGCGCCCCGATTGGGTCCGCGCCGATATCGAGACGGTGATCAGCTGGTCGGTACCGCACCCCGATCGCGCCGGGCAATCACTCGCCGATATTGCGACCGAATGGGGGGTATCGCTGGCAGCGGCGGCGACGCGGCTGGTGCCGGCGGGCGCGGTTTATTTCTCGATGGACGAGCGCGAGGTGCAACACATCATGGCACATCGGCTGACGATGATCGGCAGCGACGGGCTGCCGCACGACGAGCGGCCGCACCCTCGGTTGTGGGGAACCTTTCCCCGCGTGCTCGGCCACTATGCCCGGGATCTCGGGCTGTTTCCGATCGAGACCGCCATCCACAAGATGACGGGGCTCACCGCCCGCACCTTCGGGATGAAGGATCGCGGTACGCTGGCGGTGGGCCGCTATGCCGATCTCACCTTGTTCGATGCGGCGCGGGTCATCGATCGGGCCAATTTCACCGCGCCGACGCGACTGTCGATCGGGGTCGTCGCCACCTGGGTCAACGGGCGCCTCGCCTATCGCGAAGCGAAGGGCGTAACCGGCACATGCGCCGGGCGATTGCTCAGGCGCGGCGGTTAAGCGTCGAGCCGCGCCAGATCCTCGGGAACATGCCGCGCGGCGATGAGGTAGAAGGGGATCGAGGCAAAGGCCGCTGCCACGCCGGCGAACATCGCATAACGTAGCGAATCCGCGCCCAGCAGCGGCCTCAGCAGGTCGCTCAGCACGCCGATCACCAAAGGCCCAAGGCCGAGACCGATCAGATTGCCGACAAACAATTGGATCGCCGCCGCCCGCGCGCGCATCGCGGGCGGGGTAATCGTCTGGATCGTCGCGACGCATGGCCCAATGAACGAGGCGCTGAGCGAGACCGGGATCACCGCCGCCGCGATCGCGACCGCGACCTTGCCGGAAAGGAAGAAAGGCACCCAGAACGGCGTGGCAATGATCGCCGCAACCGCGGGCACCAGCAGGTTGCGCTGGATCCCGCCGCGCCGCGCGGCGAGATCGGCGATACGGCCAGTGGCATAGGTGCCCAGCCCTCCTCCCAGACCGACGATCAGCGCGAAGATCAGCCCCACCTCGGTCGATCCCATGCCATGCGAACGGATCAGGAAGGCGGGGACGAAAGCGGTGATGCCGTAGCCGGAAAAGGCGCTCATCGCGGTGCCGAGCACGATGTAACGATAGGATCGCTGTCGCCACAGAAAGCCGAGCCGAGCCTCCGCGCCGGTCCGTGCGACAACAGCGCGCGGCGGATCACGCAGGATCAGGACCACCAGCAGCGTGAGCACGAGGCCGGGCACGCCCGCCGCGATGAAGGCGGCGCGCCAGCCGTAATTGTCGGCGATCCAGCCCCCCGCAAAAAAGGCGATCATCAGCCCGACGTTGACCCCCGTGGCGTAGATCGCCTGCGCCGTCGCCCGTTCCGCCGGCGGGTAGAGATCGGAGATGATCGATTGCGACGCCGGGCCGGTTCCCGCCTCGCCCACCCCCGTCAGCATCCGCGCGACGACGAGTTGCCAGAAGCGCGCGGCCAGCCCGCATGCCAGCGTCATCACGCTGAAACAGGCGAGCGAGGCGGCGATGATGCGCGATCGGCTCATCCGATCGGCGGCGAGCGCGATCGGCATCCCCAGCGTCGCGTAGAACAAGGCGAACGCGGGCCCGACCAGCAACCCCAGCAATGTATCGGAAACGCCGAACTCGTGTTTGATATGTTCGAGGATGATCGCAAGGATCTGCCGGTCGATGTAATTGACCGCATAGATCGCGCTGAGCAGCAACACGATCGCACCGCGCGGGATCCTCGCACCGCGCGTCTCACGCATCGTCGTCGGCCGCCACTTTGCTCCCGCGCTTGAGGCTGGAGGCGAGATGGCGGACGCGCAATTCGTCGTTCGCTACCTTGCGCATCTGGATCGGCGAAACGCCGAATGCCGCCTTGAACGCGCGGGTGAAGCTCGCGGCATGCTCGTATCCCGTCTCCAGTGCGATCTCCATCATCGACATCTTGGAATCGCGGATGAGATCGAGCGCGAGTTCCATGCGCAGCTTGTCGCGGATGCGCCCCACCGTCTCGCCGTAGATCATGCGAAAGCCGATCTGCAGGCGATGGCGCGTCATGCCGACCGCCTCGGCGATTTCATGGACGCTGATCTGCTGATCGATGTTGCCGCGGATCATCTGCATCGCGCGCTTCAACCGTCGGTGGTCTTCCGCCTCGAAACGACCGCCGAACTGCTCGCTGTCGGGCTGGGACAGCCCAAACAGGATGTGGCAGGCCAGCTCGAGCGCCTTGGCCGACATAAACGAGCCGCGGAAGGCACGCGCGAACGGCGGCGAGATCAGCTGATGCGCGGTCAGCGAGGCCAGTTCCGACAACGGTACGTTGCGGATCGGATAATCGCCGCCCTCGCGGATATAATGCGCAAGATCCGCGGGGATATCGCTCTCGGCGAGCCCGGTCAGCGCGAAGAAGCGCCGCCGCTCGAAATAAAGCGTCACCCAGCGCAGATGATCGCCCGCCTCGTACAGCGTATCGAAGCTGCGCTCGCCGCCGGTGCCATAAATCGTGCAATAACCGTCGGCGAGTTCGCCATCGGTGCCGGCCGGATCGGCCAGCCGGACATTGCCGTTGAGCACCGCCGACAGCGCGAGGTAATCGTCGCAACGGTGGTTGCGCGCGATCTGTCGCCGCGCGACCATGTTCACCAGCGCGACACAGATGCCGTTGTGAAGCTCGTAGAACTCCCACCCGCCCTTGGCGACATTGCTGTCATATTCGTGGCGAAAGCCAAGCCCGCCAGGCGTCGGGTGGCTCCATCCGTCCGCCTTGCGCGTCGAGAGCCCGTCCGCCGACGCCGGATCGCGCAGCTGCATCAGCATGTCATGCAGGCTGCGGGAAAGTATCTCGGGCGGGTGCGGATCGGTCATCGGATCAGCCGATGCTGACGCCGGGAACGCAATCAGGCCAGCGATCTTTCCACGGCACCGCGCGTTCGAGCTGATAGGCGAGGTCGATCAGCAACGGTTCGCCCCCGCGCCGCGCCGCGAACATCGTGCCGATCGGCACGCCGTCCGATCCGGGCTGGACCGGCAGCGATATCGCCGGGTGACCGGTCAGATTGTGCAGCGGGGTATAGGAGACATAATCGAACATCAATTTCATGATCTGGTCGAAATCCACGTCGGGGGCCAGTTCCCCGATGCGCAGCGCGGGAAGGCCGAGCACCGGCGACAGGATCACATCGGCATCGCCGAACGCGGTGTCGAGCGCGCGGCGCGCATCCTCGATCGCGCGGAACAGATGGTCGACATCGTCGATCGCGGCGCCGGCCGCCCATTCGCCCAGCCCCAGCGTCCAAGGCTCGACGCCGGCATCGGCCGCCGCGCCGAACCGTGCGCGCGCGGCTTGCAGCACGTCACGCGCGAGATAGGCCCAGATCGCCTTGAACGCCGCCATCACCGCCGGCCCGTCATAGGGCAGCGGCGCTTCGAACACGTGATGGCCGAGTTCTTCGCATAGCCGCGCGCTACGCATCGTACTGGCGAGCACCTCGGGATGCGGCTGATCGACGTTCAGGTTGGTCGTGATCACCGCGATCCGTAGCCGCTTGTCGCGCGGCGCCGTGGCGCCGGGCGGGGTCGCGGCGACCGTGGCCATCGCCCATTCCACGTCCCGCACGCTGCGTCCCAGCAGCATGTCGCAGGCGAGCAGATCCTCCATAAGATGCGGCGCGCGGGCGCGCAGCGTCGCGCCGCGCCCTGGCTTCAACCCGACGAGCCCGCAGCATGACGCCGGGATGCGGATCGATCCGCCGCCATCCGCCGCATGTGCCAGCGGCACCATTCCCGTCGCCACCGCCACCGCCGCGCCGCCGCTCGATCCCCCGGGCGAACGATCGCGCGCCCACGGGTTCCGCGCCGGGCCGTAGAGCAACGGCTCGGTAGTGGGCAGCAGCCCGAATTCGGGCGCGTTGGTCTTGCCCAGCGCGATCAGTCCGCGATCGTCGAACGCCCGGGTGAACGGGAAATCGACCGCGCCCGGCGGGGCGTCGCGGTGCAACCGGCTCGCGCTGCGGTTGGGCATGCCGCGATAATCGAGGCCGTCCTTGAGCAGCCAAGGCACGCCCGCCATCGGCCCGGCCGCTCGCCCCGCACGGTCGAGCGCGGCGTCATAGTCGCGATAGGTGATGACGTTCAGCGCGCCGTCCAGCGCCTCGATCCGCTCGATCGCCCATTCGCACAATTCGCGCGCCGACACCTCGCCGCGACGGACGAGCGCGGCCTGATCGTGCGCATCGAGCCGGCCGATCTCCCAGGCCATCGTCGATCCTGATTTCGCTTGCCTCTGCTGCATCGGTTCCGTCGCCCGTCCCGCAATGATTGGTCGACAAGGATTTCACTCATTCCGCGTGGGATGGTTTAGCCATCGGGGTCCGCCAGTTCGCGATTTTTCGGCCGACACCGTGACGGCTAACGGCTGGCCCGGAATGGCAAAGCGATACGCCGCGCGCTGCGCCATCCGTCATCGCCGACATGGCGACGAGACGAGGGTAACGATGCAGGCACCATATCTGCTTTTCCTGGGTGACGTGGGCGAATTCAGCGCGGCCAAGACCGCTGCCGGGGTCAACCAATGGCGCGGCGAGCTGGTCGCGGCGCAGCATCGATTACCCGGTTGCGCGGTCGATCTCGGCATTGCCGAGATGACGCCGGCCGAGGCCGCCCGCGCCGGCGCGCGGACGATGATCGTCGGGGTGGTGAATGTCGGCGGGTTCATCCCCGAACATTGGGTCGCGACGATGGTCGAGGCGCTGGAACAGGGACTGGACCTCGCCGCAGGGATGCACCAGCGGCTGAACGACATCCCAGCGATCGCCGAGGCGCGAGACCGCACCGGGCGCGCGGTGCTCGATCTGCGCCAGCCCGATCGCGCCTTCACCCCAGGTTCCGGGCGCAAGCGGATTGGCAAGCGCCTGCTGACCGTCGGCACCGATTGTTCGGTCGGCAAGAAATATACCGCGCTGGCGCTTGAGGCGGGGTTGCGCGCGCGCAACATCCCCGCCGATTTCCGCGCCACCGGCCAGACCGGCATCATGATCTCCGGCCGCGGCGTCGCAATCGATTCGGTGGTCGCGGACTTCATCTCCGGCGCAGCCGAATGGCTGTCACCCGACGCGGCGCCCGATCATTGGGACGTGATCGAGGGGCAGGGCTCGCTGTTCCACCCGGCTTATGCCGGCGTCACCCTGGGGCTGATCCACGGCAGTCAACCCGATGCGCTGGTCGTCTGCCATGAGCCGGTGCGCACGCATCTGCTCGGCTTCGACTATAAGGTGCCGGATCTGCGCCGTTGCATCGACATGAATGTCGCCGCCGCCCAACTCACCAATCCGGAGGCGCGCGTGGTGGGGATCAGCGTCAATACGTCGCGCATGGAGCCGACGGCGATCGACGCCGCCATCCGCGATATCGAGACGCAGACCGGTCTGCCGTGCTGCGACCCGATCCGGCATGGCGTCGACCGTATTCTCGATGTGCTGCTGAACTGACCCTTCCGGCTCGTGCTCCCGCCCGCGCGGGAGCACGATCAGCGCGCGGGAACGTGCCGGATCGCCGCTGGATGCCGCCGCTGCTGCATATGCGGGAACCCATTATCCTGCCCGCTGACGAACCGATCGAGGAAATCGAGCGCGAAATCGCCGATCAACCCGTCGATCTCGGCAACGGGGATCGTGCCGTAGACCGCGGGCGGGGTGCGCACGCGGAACATGCGGATCAGATCGGTGAAGGCGAGATGCCCCGCGCCCTCCACCCGAAAGCGGAAATCGTCCGCCGGCGCGACCGCCGCCCATTGCCGGAACGCAAAGTCCATCGGATGCGTGCGAGGATCGCGCGGCTGGTTCGGGTAGAGCGGATAACGCGGCCAATCCGACTGGAGCCACAACATCGGCCGGCCGGCCGCACGATCGAACATCGCCGGGTCATAGGTCACGCCGTCGAGGCTGATCGCGGCGCGGCATCGCGGCTCCTCGACACAGGCTTCCGCCGCGATCCCGCCGCCGAACGACATGCCGCCGAACGCGAGCCGCGAGAAATCCACCGAGCGCGCCACCCTGCCCGCGAGTGTCGACGGCCGGGCGCGTTCGAGCGCGGCGAGCGCAAAGCGGGTATCGGAAAGCCACGCCGCGGTGCTGCGCATCAGCCGGTCCTCCTTCGCCGCCGCGGCATAAGCGGGAAAATGCCGACGCCAGGCCGCGACGCTTTGATCCTTGACCAGCGCCCCCAAGGCTTCGGCCATTGCCGGGGTCACCACCAACGGCGTGGTTTCGCGGCTCCACCCGTCGGCGAATTGCTGCCGGGCGGAATCATAGGGGTGGCTGATGCTCGCCACGACATATCCGTGGCTCGCCAACCGCTCGAACAGCGGCGTGTTCTGCGCCGGGTACATCGTATAGCCGTGGTTGAAGACGAACAACGGATGGCTGCCCCCCGCCGGTTCCGCATCGCGCCGCGCATGGGTGGGGACGGCGGCGAGATGGAGCAGTTCGAACGGATGATGGAACGCGTTGCGCGCGATCGACCCGGCGTCCGCCACGATGGTCGCGCGCGGCAGATAGCGCGCGATCGGCTCGCCGCTGGACGAGGCGGGATACCAAAGCTGCACGATCATGCGGCGAGGCTCGCCCGGCCCATCCTCCAACACCCCGCGCCGTGCGGTATCGACCAGCTCGATCCGCGTCGCGCCGATCGGGTAACGGCCGTCCGGCTCGGGAAGCGAAAAGAGCGGGAACAGATAATAAGGGATCGCCGCCGCGAGAATCCCGATTACGAATATCGTCAGCGCCGCGATCCGCGTCGCGCGCCGCGCGGCACGGCGGCGGCGCATGAAGATCGCGGCGATCGCGGCGATCGTTGCCGCCGGGGCCGCCTGCCAATGAAGCGTGGCCAGCGCCACCAGCGCGATGGCCAGCGCGAGCAGCGCGGCGAGCACCGCCGGCCGTCTCTGCCCCGTCGCGGCCAGCACGCCCGCCGCGGTCAACAGCGCAAAGGCAGCGACGTCGATCGGATACATCGGCTACCCCTTTTCACGGGTTCGACCGCGACCTGGCCAGCCCTGGGCCACGCAACGCGACGTGTTTCAGAACGCTTTCCCGATCCTGAAGCCAATCTGCCGCGGCCGCGGCACCCCGCCGATCCCGCCGAGCGTCGGATAATAAGGCGAGTGCTCGTTGAGCAGATTGCGCGCGAAAATCGCCAGTTCGAACCCTTCGATCGTCGCACCCAGGCTCGCCCCCAGGAAGGATTGCGGCCCGGTAACGATCCGCGTTATGCCCTGCCCGCCGACCAATTTGTCTTTGTGATTGAAATCCAGATCGATGAAACCGGGGATGGCGGCCGACCAATTGAACGCATAGCTCGCCGCAAGCTGGATCGAATATTTGGGCAGCGCGAGCGGGCTGGTGCCCGGCGGGAAATCCACCTCCGCTTCGGGACTGGAGGCGATGAACACCGATCCCATCACGGTGCCACTCGCCGACAGCTTCAGCGCCCGCACCGGATTCGCAGTCAATTGCCATTCAACACCTCTGATCCGCGTGTTGCCGCCATTGGCGGTATATTGCAGAAACACCGGCGTCAGCACGACACGATCATAGACCTGCCCGCGATAATATTGCTGGAAAGCAGCAAGGTTCACCCCGAGCTTCCCGTCGAGCAGCGTCGCCTTGAACCCCGCCTCATAGGCCATCGAGCGTTCGGGGGCATAGGTCAGCGGTGGCGGAAAGGCGGGATTGACCACCGCGTTGAACCCGCCGCTGCGGAAACCGTTGCCGACGTTGAAGTAGAGGTTCGCGTCGCGCGCGATGTCGTATTTCACGAATGCGCGATAGGTGACACGCGCGAAAGTCCCCGACAGCGTCGGCAGATCGCCGTCGGTGAAGCTACGACTGTCATGCGAATAACGCACGCCCCCGCCCAGCTCGAGCCGGCGGAACAGGGTGTATGAAGCGTCGCCGTAGATCGCCCAGGATTGCGATGTCGTCCTGATCGGTTCCTCGAGGATCGTCACGGTGGTGGACGGCGGATAGAGCAATTCCGCGCCGTCGAGGAAATGACGCAGCAGATCATCATCCTTGTAGATGCCGCCGACTACCCATTTGAGCGGGCTGTCGCCCTTGGAGGTCAGCCGCAGTTCCTGACTGGTGATCGACTGTTTGTTGAGATAGCGCATATTGGCGATCTCCAGGGTGATCGGCGCGGCCGGATCGTCGGTGGCGTAATAGATTTGATCGAGATTGCTGTTGCTGTAGCGCCGGCTGTGCGCAGTATTGCTAATCAGCTCGGCGAATCCCAAGTCGTATTCGATCCTCAAACTGTAAAGATCGAGTTCGGACACGCCGCTCGTCCGCCCATATGGGTCGATCGCGTGGCGGTAAAGCCCGTCTTCATAAGGCAGGATATTGGCGTAGGACGGGGAATCCTCATTATTATGCCGGATATCGATCATGCCGACGACACGCAGCCGCGAATCCGGCTGCCACAACAGCTTGACGCGGCCGTCGTAGATCCGGTTGGAATTGACGTTCTTCGCGCCGGTGCCGACGTTCTTCAACCAGCCGCCATTGTCCTGATATTCGCCGGCGAAGCGCACCGCAAGCGTATCCGACAAAGGCAGGTTGAGCGCCGCCTTCACCTGCGCGGAGGCGCTACCGCCATCGGTGGCGAAGATCGAATAGTCGACGGTGCCGCCGATCCGATCGAGCGTCGGATCGTTGGTGACGTAGCGGATCACGCCGCTCATCGCGCCTTCGCCGAACAGCGTGCCCTGCGGCCCCTTGAGCACCTCGACCCGCGCGAGATCGAGCGTTCCCGCATCGGCGTAGACCGGATAGAAGCCGTCCTGCGAACCGGTGAGCGGCGTCTCGTCGAGATAGATCCCGACCAGCGACGACGTGCCCCTGAGGCTGTTGATGCCGCGAATCTGGATCAGCTGTTTCCCGCCGCCTTGCGAGAAAACGTCGAGACCCGGCACATTGTCCGCGATATCCTGAAGCGAGCTTGCGCTGCGCTTCGTCAGGTCCGCGCCGGACAGCACGTTGACGGTCAGCGGCACATCCACCACGCTTTGCTCGCGGCGCTGCGCGGTGACGACGACGTCGCTCGGGTGGGCGAGGTCTCCCGCATCCTGCGCGGCCGCGATCCCCGGCGCGAGCAGCGCGGCCAGCGACGTGGCGCAAAATAGCCGCCGGTCTTTCTTCCCCACCATCTTCATACCCTCCCAATAGCATCGGCAATGGGATGCGCCGTGCTAATCGGACGATCTTCGATGCTCGGCGCGCGCGCTGCTTAGCCGAGAGGACGGGCGCTTTTACACATAAGCGTCATGAAACGCGGTTTTCAGAACCTTCAGATCGAAACGCACCCCCTTTGCGCCAGCGGTAACGAGCCGCCAACGCCCAATGCCGCTTTTCATCGCCGCGCCGCAACGTATTATCTGCTCGATACACTTCGCAAAGGGGATGGAGGATGCGGAAGATCGTCTGGGTCGCGGCGCTCGCGGTCATGTGTCAGGGCGGATCGATGGCACTGGCGCGCAGCGAGCCGACGCCCGATTTTGCCGCCGCGGTCGCCAAACCGGGCCGGCCAGCGGAGGAAATCGCGCTCGATGAAAGCCGCAAACCGGCCGAGGTGCTGGCGTTTCTCGGCCTGAAGAAGGGCATGAAGGCGGCCGATATCATGACCGGCTCGGGCTATTGGGCGGAGATCATGGGCAATGCGGTCGGCCCCAAAGGCAAGGTGACGGCGTTCGAGCCGAGCCAATTCTATTCGACGCCGGAGGAGCAAAAGAAATGGGCGGCGCTGGTCGCGCGCCGACCCGACATTCGTTTCGTGCGCTACCCGTTCGAGGCGTTCAGCGCCGCGCCGAACCAGTTCGATTTCACGATCATCAACCTCAGCTACCACGACCTCTATTGGGAATCGGCCAAATATCGCATCCCTCGCAGCGACCCGGCGGCGTTCGTGAAGGCGCTCTATGCCGCGACCAAACCCGGCGGCATCGTCGGGATCATCGATCATGTCGGCCCCGCCGGCGACACGCGCGCGGTGGTCGAGAAATTGCATCGCATCGACCCTGCGACCGTGAAGACCGACTTCACGAGCGCCGGTTTCGTGCTCGAAGCGGAGAGCCCGTTGCTTGCCAATCCGGCGGACGATCATGCGAAACTGGTGTTCGACCCTGCCATTCGCGGCAAGACGGATCGCTTCATGTTCCGCTTCCGCAAACCGCATTGACCGTGCACGCCCATGCTCTCGCCGTCTTACGGGAGAGCAGGCGACAGCGAGGCGATACGGTTGCCCGGCTCTCGTAGAAGGATCCGATCCGCTCATCTGTCATCGATGAATCCGCTCCATCCAGTCCTCGGGCACGGCCCCTTCTGGACCCGGTATCGGCTGATCCACCGGATGCGCCAGGGGGGCGGCAAGCGAAGGTCCCGGAAATGCCGCCTCGCTGCGATAATCGTAGAACCAATCCTCTCCCGGTTCGAAACTGCGCACGACGGGATGGCCGGTGTCGTGAAAATGATGTGTCGCGTGCTGAGAAGGCGATGTGTCGCAACACCCGATGTGGCCACATTGCGCGCAGCGGCGGAGGTGGACCCACCAGCCTCCGGTTTCGAGGCATTCCTTGCATCCGGTCCCGCTCGGCGGAACGCTGGGGTCGATCCCGTCACGCATCCTCGACCATCCTTTTCTGGACAAGAGCGGCGATGATGACATCGCTTGCCCGCTCACCCACCATATAGATCGCGCCTGCAATGGACAGGCCTGCGATCCGCGAAAAAATGCTGGACCCACTCGTCCTTCCAGTTCGCCCGCGCGCATCAGGAGGTGGACGGCCTGTGTGGTGCTGGACGCGCTCGGCCGGTTGCGAACGCAGCGACCGCAAGGAGGGAGAACGCCAGCCGGGTATCGATGGACCTGTCGATCCTCGTCCCGCCGAAGCTCATCGCGCCGATCAGTCCGGCATTGCCAGGATCGACGCCGTCTCAGATTCCGTCACGGAACCTATGGGTTTCCACGCGAATTAGCGTAAGCAGGACGCCAACGGGTTGGCGATAACAGGGTGGCGGGCGCATGGGGTGAGGGAGACTGACGCGGCTGAAGCCGGCAAGATCGAACCTGTCGCGGACGTACGGTTTCGGCGTCCCACGGGCATGCTGAGCGACTTCATCACCGCCTATTATTTCGTCGAGATCAGCGGCCCGGCGGGAAGCGAAATCGAGGATCTGCTCCATCCCGAATGGGGCAATTTGCGCTTCCATAGCGGCGAGGACTGGGATGTCGCGACCGGCGACGGCCAGTTCGCGACGCCGCAATCGGCGACATTGTTCGGGCCGACCTCATGCGCGCGGCCGATCCGCGGCCGGCCCGGTATCGTGACCGGGGTCGGCTTTACCCCGCAAGGCTGGGCGCATCTGATCGGGATCAATGCGGCGACATTGGCCGACAAGTTCGCCGCCGCGGGACCGATCCTGCCGGGGATCGGATCGCTCGACATCGCGCTCGCCGGCGCAACCAGTGACGAAGCCCGTGTCGATCTGCTCGA
The DNA here is from genome assembly GCF_026130605.1 of Sphingomonas lycopersici. Taxonomy (GTDB): domain Bacteria; phylum Pseudomonadota; class Alphaproteobacteria; order Sphingomonadales; family Sphingomonadaceae; genus Sphingomonas; species Sphingomonas lycopersici. The sequence goes on from NZ_JANFAU010000003.1 coordinate 420,545, forward strand.
GCGTTATTTTGCGGCGCGATCGGCCGCGCGGCCGGCCTGCGATCCCCGGATCGGTGTGATCGCCACCGCGGTCAACGAAGCCGAAGATGTCCATGTCGAGGAACTGGCGCATCGGCTCGGCCTGACCATGACGCAGCTCGCGCGGGCATCGCAACGCTGGTTCGGCTTTCCCACCAAGACGCTGCTGCGGCGCCAGCGCTTCCTGCGCACGCTCGCGCAATTGCTGCACCCCGACGGCCAGCCGATCGGACGGATCGTCGATCAAGCCTATTACGACCAGTCGCATTTCAATCGCGAGTTTCGGTATTTCATGGGGATGTCGCCGCGTGATTATTTCGCGCGGCCGCGCTCGATCCTCAGACCTGCAGCCGCCAATCGCATGGCTGAAGTGGGCGCCGCATTGCAGGGACTCCACCGGCCGTGCGCATGAAAAATGCCTCCACGCGCCGCGCGGAGGCGTTTTACCGGATAACCGTGACGGTCAGGCTTCGGCGGGCGTCTTCTTGGGGCGGCCGGGCTTTGCCGGCGCGGCGTCGGCAGTGAACAGCGACGTTAGCATCCAAGGTGACGCCCGCATCAGTCTTATGACCCAGCGATTGGCGCCGCGGCCCGTAAGACTGATATCGATCCCGCAACGGGAGCCTTCTTCCCCGTCGGAAGTTTCCACCCAAAGAAAAATCCTTTGATCCGGGGCGCTTCAGTCCATGACAACAGGACAGGCAAGATTGTCTGAAAGGTGGAACGCGTTATTCGACGCCGCCGAACAACTCGCCCGCGCCCGAGCGCTCGACGAGGTGGTCGATGTGGTGCGCAAGACGGCGAGGAATGTCATCGACGCTCAGGGCGTAACCTTCGTCGTCCGCGAGGGCGATCATTGCCATTATATCGCCGAGGACGCCATCGCGCCGCTCTGGGCCGGGCGCAGCTTCAGCCTTTCTGAATGCGTTCCGGGCTGGGTCATGCTGCATGGCGAACCGGCGATCATTCCCGATGTCCGCGCCGATCCGCGCGTCCCCAAGGATTTCTACCGCGGAACGTTTGTCGAAAGCGTGGTGATGATGCCGGTCCGCGCCGGCGCCGACGAGGCCGCGATCGGCGCCTATTGGTCCGAGCCGGGCGCGCCAGACGACACGACCGTCGAGCTGATCGGCATGCTCGCACGCTATGTCGGCGCGGCGATCGCCAATGTGGCGCTGCAGGACAGCTTCGAGCTGCTCAACCGGACGGCCGCGGCGGTCGCGGTCGAGCGGGATCTCGATACGATCGTCCAGATGGTCACCGACGCCGGGGTCGAGCTCACCGGCGCCGAGTTCGGTGCATTCTTCTACAACGAGGTCGACGAAAAGGGAGAGCGCTACACGCTGTACAGCCTGTCTGGCGCGCCGCGCGAAGCGTTCGCCCGCTTCCCTATGCCGCGCAACACCGAGGTATTCGCGCCGACCTTTACAGGGACCGGGGTGGTGCGCTCGGACAATATCCGGCTCGATCCACGTTACGGCAAGAGCGCGCCCTATCACGGCATGCCCGAAGGCCATCTGCCGGTGACGAGCTATCTTGCGGTGCCGGTCAAATCTCGCAGCGGCGAGGTGCACGGTGGGCTGTTCTTCGGTCATCATCAAGAGGCGCGGTTCACCGCCGACCATGAAACTGCCCTGCTCGGGATCGCCGGGCATGCCGCGATCGCGATCGACAATGCCCGGCTCAACCAGGCGACCGAGGCCGAGATCCGCGCCCGCCGCGCCGCCGAAGCTGAGCTGCGCTATCTCAATGCATCGCTCGAACACCGTATCGCGGAGCGCACCGCGGAAATCCAGGCGCAGGCCGACCGGCTGGCGGAGAGTGAACGGCACTTCCGCATGCTGGTCGAGGGTGTATCGGACTATGCGATCTACCTGCTCGATCCGCAGGGCAATATCACCAACTGGAATCCCGGCGCCGAGCGGATCAAGGGCTATAACGCCGATGAGATCCTTGGACGCAATTTCTCGACCTTCTATACCGAGGAGGATCGCGAGGCCGGCATCCCTGCTCGCGCGCTGGAGATCGCAACCCGCACCGGCCGCTATGAGAGCGAAGGGTGGCGCATCCGCAAGGACGGGTCGCAGCTCTGGGTGAGCGCGGTCATCGACGCCATCCGCGACAAGGACGGTCAGCTCGTCGGCTTCGCCAAGATCACCCGCGACCTGACCGAGAAACGCGAGATAGAGGAGCAGCTCCGCCAGTCGCAGAAAATGGAGGCCGTGGGTCAGCTCACCGGCGGCATCGCGCATGATTTCAACAATCTTCTCACCATCATCACCGGCAATATCGACATCGCCTTACGAATGCTCGAAAACCCTGCCGACGGCGGGCGCGTCCGGCGCGCGATCGGCAACGCGATGAAGGGCGCCGAGCGGGCAAGTGCGCTTACCCAGCGCCTGCTTGCCTTCTCGCGCCGTCAGCCGCTCGCACCCAAACCGCTCGATCTCGACAAGGTCGTCGCCGGCCTCTCCGACCTGCTCAAGCGCTCGCTTGGCGAGCTGATTCATCTCGAGGTCGTGAGCAGTCCAGGCCTCTGGCCAGTCGAGGCGGATCCCAACCAGCTCGAAAGCGCACTCGTCAATCTCGCGGTCAACGCGCGCGACGCGATCGTCGATAGCGGGACGCTGACGATCGAGACCGCCAATGCCTATCTCGATGCCGATTATGCGGCGGCGCACGCCGAGGTGCCGCCGGGCAATTATGTCGTCATCGCGGTCAGCGATACTGGCGTCGGCATGCCTCGCGACGTGTTGGCGCGCGTTTTCGAGCCCTTCTTCACCACCAAGGAAGTCGGCCATGGTACCGGACTCGGACTGAGCCAGGTTTACGGGTTCGTCAAACAGTCCGGTGGACACGTCAACGTCTATTCCGAGGAAGGATGCGGCACCACGGTCAAAATCTATCTTCCACGATTCACCGGCGCCTCGATCGAGGATGCCCCGGTGGAAACCGCATACGAGCCGCGCAGCGCACGGGGCGAGGCCGTATTGGTCGTCGAAGACGATGCCGAAGTCCGCGCCTTTTCCGCCGACGTGCTGCGTGACGCGGGTTACCAGGTGCTTGAAGCGGGCGACGGTGCAGCGGCGCTGCGCATCCTCGAACGCCGCAATCAACGCGTGGATCTGCTCTTTACCGACGTCGTGATGCCCGGCCTGTCGGGCCGCGAACTCAGCGATCGGGCTCGCCAGCTTCGCCCCAATCTCAAGGTGCTCTACACCAGCGGCTATACCCGCAACGCGATCGTTCACGGGGGACGCCTCGACCCGGGCGTCGAGCTTCTGCCCAAGCCATTTACGTCGCGGAGCCTGATGTTGCGGGTGCGCGACCTCCTCGACGCGCGAACGGGTAAACGGCTGCTGCTCATCGAGGACGACCCGGCCGTCCGCACGCTCGCGATCGAAGCGCTTCGTTCAGCCGGATATCTGTCGGAGCCCGCAGCCAATGCCGCCGAAGGCCTGGGCCGGTTGCGCGCCGCGCAGGGCGGATATGACGCCGTGGTCATCGCGACCGGCCCAAGCGAAAAGGACAGTGACGCGCTTTTGAAGGAAATTCGCGGCCAATGGGCCGATCTCCCCGTGCTGATCACGGGGGCCGCTTCCCCGTCGGCCGAATCCGCGCAGGCCGTCGTTCGCCTTGTACGGCCCTATACCGTCCAATCGATTATCGACGGTTTGAAGAGGCTCGGCATCACATGAGCTGGATGATCTGAAGGTGGAGACACACCGGTCGATTCAACGGTACGGATCTGTTAAGACCCCCGCGCGCCATGATGTCCAGCGGCCTGCCAGCAAAGGTTCCCACAATAGAAACAGGGGCCGCCCGGGCAAGCGCATGATGATCTCCGCGCCACGAACCTGTTCCGCCGAATAATGCGGCGCCTGTCTCGGAGGCGCCTTTCGTTTGGCTTTTGTCTGGTCTGCATCGTCCGCGCCTCCCGCCGGTATTTATCCAAATCCGCCAGCAACGCTTGCCCGGTCGCCTGCGGCCGCGAGGGGACGGCCTTGGACACCTTCGGGCGGTGCTTCGGGATCAGCCGTTTTTTGTCAGCGAACTCTTTTTCCTGCCGTCAGGGCGCGGTGGCGGCTGGTTTTTGTTGAGCTGATCCGAGGGACGCCGCGCATCGCCCTCCTGCTGATGCTCGGTGGAGAGATTCGGTCGCCGCGTCTCGCGCGTGGGCTTGATCGCCTTGTCGTCCATCGACGCTTCCTCCCTAGCCATCTTTCGCCGAGCCGGGCTCAGCCATGTTGCGGTGCATTTCGGCGGTGACACTTTCGGGCAGGACATGGCTGGCAGCCGCCTGCAGCTTGTTCTTGAAGCCGTGGACGACATCCGCCTTGCCCGACATGACCGCATCCCACCCGGTCCTCGCGACTTCGCCGGGGTCGTCCTTGCGCTGCTGACCGACTCTCGTGTCCTCCATCCCGGCGCGCCGGAAGAATTCGGTGTCGGTCGCGCCCGGCATCAGCGTGGTGATGGTGACGCCTTGCTTTTCCTTCATCTCGTTGCGAACGGCATCGACGAAACTGTCGATGAAGGCCTTGGTACCATTATAGACCGCCTGGAAGCTGCCGGGCATGAATCCGGCGATCGAACCGGTGACGAGCACCTTCCCTTCGTTCCGCGCCGCCATCTGCCGCAACACTCGCTGCAGCAGGTAGAGCGTGCCGACGATATTGGTGTCGATCACATGCCGCCATTGCGCGACCTCCTGATCGAGAAAGGCATGGCCCAGCCCATGCCCGGCGTTGGCGCAGAGGAGATCGATCTCCCGCCCGCGTGCCGCGTCGAGCAGCCGATCGACGCCCTCGACGGTCGAAAGGTCGACCTCGAGCGTCTCGACATTGTCGCGCGCGCCGGCTGGCGGGTCGTGGAACGGCGTATCGGCGGCAAGCAGAAGGTCGTAACCGTCGGTCGCGGCGAGCTTCGCCAACTCGCGCCCGATCCCAGTCGAGGCCCCGGTAACGATCGCGAATTTCGCCATGCTTGCTCTCCTCAGGCCGCTGCGAGGCCGGGCTTCAGCACTACCTTAGTGACCTCGTTCTGCCGGTCGTGGAACATCTTATAGCCCTGCGGGGCCTGTTCGAGCGGCAGCCGGTGCGAGATCAGGAAGGTGGTGTCGATCTTCCCCTCGAGGACCGCCTGGAGCAGCCCCGGCATATAATGCTGGACATGGGTCTGCCCGGTCTTGAGCGTCAGCCCCTTCTCCATGAAGGCGCCGAGCGGGAATTTGTCGATGAAGCCGCCATAGACCCCCGGCATCGACACGCGCCCACCCTTGCGGCAGGCGATGATCGCCTGGCGGATCGAATGCGCGCGGTCGGTGCCCAGGAAGGTCGACGCCTTGATCTGATCCCACACATTGTCGACGAAGAAACCGTGCGCCTCCAGCCCGACGGCGTCGATGCACGCGTCCGGCCCGATCCCGCCGGTCATTTCCATCAACGCATCATAGGTTTGGGTCTTCTCGAAATTGATCGTCTCGGCCCCGAACTTCTGCGCGAGTTCGAGCCGGTGCGGGAAATGATCGATCGCGATCACCCGCTCCGCCCCCATGAGAAAGGCGGATTGCACCGCGAACAGCCCGACCGGCCCGCAACCCCAGACTGCGACGGTATCGCCCGGCTCGATCTCGGCATTTTCGGCCGCCATCCAGCCGGTCGGCAGGATGTCGGACAGGAACAGCACCTTCTCGTCGTCGATGCCATCAGGCACGGCGATCGGTCCGACATCGCTGAACGGCACGCGGACATATTCTGCCTGACCGCCAGCGTAGCCGCCGGTCATGTGACTGTAGCCGAAAAGACCGCTCATCGGCTGGCCGTAGAGCGTTTGCGCGATATCCTGATTGTCGGCCGGCAGCCCGTTGTCGCACGCCGCATATTGATGCTTGCCGCAATGGTAGCAATTGCCGCACGCGATCGTGAACGGCACCACCACCCGCTGGCCCTTGCGCAGCGTCGAGCGCGGCCCGGTATCGACCACCTCGCCCATGAACTCGTGACCAAGGATATCTCCCTTCCGCATCGTCGGGATGAAACCATCGTAGAGATGCAGGTCCGAGCCGCAGATCGCGGTGGCGGTCACCCGGATGATCGCGTCGCGGGGATTGACGATTTCCGGGTCTTCGACCGTTTCGACGCGAACATCGTGCTTGCCGTGCCAGGTGAGCGCGCGCATCAGCCTTTCTCCTCGTCATGCGCGCGCCGCGTGCGCGCCGCGGTGGCGACCTCGCCGGTTTCCATCAATTGCTTGAACCGGCGCAGATCGCGGCGCGCCTGGATCGCGGGCTCGCGCTGGAACAGCTTCGCCACCAGCCGGCCGATCGCGCCCGCCGGGGGATCGTAGACGATCGTCGCGGTCACCACGGTGCCACGCGCGCCGGCAGGCCGGAAATCGATCCGCCCGCGGTTGGGAACATCGGCCCCCTTTTCCGATGCCCAGGCGATCAGCGTGCCCGGCACCAGATCGGTAATGCTCGAGGTCCATTCGACAATGTTCCCGCCAGGCGCCTTCACCGCCCAGCGCGAGCGTTCGTCGTCGAGCACCTCGACCCGCGCGACATTCTCCATGAACGCCGGAAGATTGGCAAAGTCGCGGAAGAAGGAGAACAATTCGGTCGCCGACCGGTTAATCGTCACAGCCTGTCCGACCACCGTTTCGCCGGCGACGTGCCCGAGACCTTCCCCGGCATATTGGTTTGCGGATCGGTCCTTCGACGCCGCCGGCGGCGCGCTGTCGGTCAAATGTTCGCTCATCGTGCGCTCCCGTGGATCGTTCTCCCCAAGCGCGCGCGACTGGCCGCAGTTCCGGCCTATCCCCGTGTTTTATTGGATGTTTCAGTTATCCATGTTAAGTCAATGGTTGCAGTCGATAGCCAAGAGCGCGAATTCCCGGAAGCCGTGATTCCAACCCACAACTGTCCCGGCGGGTCGCGTCCGCGCATTGACCCGCTTCAGCCGCTCCGATGCGGAGGCGAGCGCCTGGGAAACTTCAGCGCCGGATCGGGATTTTTACTATTCCGGTCTGATCGAGGTTCCCCAAGCGATGCCGCGCAAGCAGAATCTCAAGGTGTTCCGAACGCCGACCGGCTTCCATGACGCCTATGTCGCGGCGCCCAGCCAGAAGGCGGCGCTGGAGGCATGGGGGAGCGATGCGGATCTGTTCGCGCGCGGGGTCGCCGAGCGCGTCACCGATCCCGATCTCATGCGCGAGCCGCTTGAAAATCCCGGCACCGTCATCCGACGCTCGCGCGGCAGCATCAGCGAGCAGATAGCCGCCTTGCCGAAAAACCCACCGTCGGCGGCGAAACGACGGCAGCAGGAAGCGGCCGAACCGGCGCTGCGGAGAACTGCGAAACCGCGACCGGCCAAAACCCAAAAACCAACGAAACCGAAAAAACCACCCAAGCCCAAACCCGACGCAGCGCCGTTGCGCGCAGCCGAGCAGGCGCTGGAAGAGGCCGCAGCGCGGCACAAGATGGAGCGTACCGCGCTCGGTCAGCGGCAGGCCGATCTCGACCGCGAACGGAGGAAACTCGAGCAGCAGCAGAATGCGGAGCAAGCGAAACTGAAGCGTGAGGTCGACAAGGCGCAATCAGCCTATGACCGGGCGATGCGCGCCTGGCGCGGATAGCGACTTGGCAATCAGATCGCCCTCGGAGCCGCGGTTTTGCGGCCACGCCGCACTTTAACGTTCCTCAAGCTCGATCCAAACCGGTGCGTGATCGCTGGTCTTTTCCCAGCGGCGCGGCCGGATATCGACCTTGGCCGCTCGCAGCCGCGCGGCGGCCGGAGCGTTGAGCAGGAAGTGATCGATCCTGAGGCCCGCGTTGCGCTCGAACGCGCCGCGCCAATATTTCCAGAAGGTGTAGATCGTCTCGTTCGGGTGGAGATGACGGACCGCATCGGTCCAGCCTTGATCGCGCAACCGCTGATACGCCGCTTTCACTTCGGGGGCGAACAGCGCGTCGTCGCGCCAGCGCTCGGGCGCATAGACGTCGATGTCGGCCGGCATGACATTGAAATCGCCTGCGACGATCACCGGCGCGTCAAGCCCGACCAGCGACGACAGATGCGTCTGGAGCCGGTCGAACCAGCGCAGCTTGAAATCGAATGCGGGTCCAGGTCGCGGGTTGCCGTTTGGGAGATAAAGACCGGCGACGAGCAGACCATTGACCGCCGCCTCAATATAGCGGCTCTGCACATCAGCGGGATCACCGGGAAGCCCGCGCCGGGTTTCGTGGATCGATCCGACCCGGCTCAGGATCGCGACGCCATTCCAGCGGGTCTGGCCGTGCCAGACCGCCTCATAACCGGCGTCGCGGATCGGGATTTCCGGAAATTTGTCCTGCGGCGCCTTCAATTCCTGGAGGCAAACGATGTCGGGCTCGGCGAGCGCGAGCCAGCGGAGCAGCACCGGCAGCCGGCCATTGACGCCGTTGACGTTGTAAGTGGCGATCTTCACAGCCGCACAGCCATCATAGGTCCGACAGCTCCTGACCGGCACGTCCCCGGCCTGACAGCGCACGATGATAATTCAGAATCTGGCGCCGATTCGTCCAAGACGCACAGCCGAGCGCGACGTTCCTGTGATCTCCCTCATGGCCACTCTTCGACAAGTCCGCCGTCGCATCGGCCGGCAGCCAATTCATGTCGAAAACGACTGAGAGGTAGCCTCGCGCGCGATCTCGCATTCCCTCTCGCTTTGATGGCAATGAGCCGCACGGCCATAGCTAGTCTTTGGCGCCCAACCCCCTCAAGATGAGCGCAATTATCCTCGTCGACTGAGCATCCCTCCCGGGATGGGAAGGAAGCTGCCAAAGTACGCCGAGAAGCATCAAAACATCGTCGGCATTGGCACCGCGATCAATCGCGCCCACGCCCTCACATGCAGTGAGGAGCGACCGCACCGCCGACACCATCTGCTGATAGGTCTCGCGCTTGTCATCCTCGGACGTGGCTCCCTGCAGAAGTCTCGCCACGCCGCGCTTCATCGCACTGGAATCCGCCAACTGGGCACACCATAAGCGAAACGCCTCAAGCGGCGGATGCGCTTCCAACAATGTGGACGCGAGCGCCACAACGGCGCTGATCTCCTTGCGATACATGGCCAGCGCCAGAGCTTCCCGCGTCGGGAAGTGGCGATAGAGTGTGCCTTGCCCAACGCCGGCCGCCTTGCCGATAGCGCTGAGCGGCGTTTCGGGATCGGCGGTCAGCGCCTCACGTGCCACCTCGAGTATGCGATCACGGTTGGCGCGGGCGTCTGCACGCAATCCATCCTCCTTCACGGCCATATCGCCCCTTGACTAAACGGACAATTGTCCGTTACGGAACAGCAAGCGGACAATTGTCCAAATATAGCGTATGCGGAGATGGACATGCAATATGCCAAGCTCGGCCGGACGGGCCTCGATATTTCGCCTATCTGCATTGGCTGCATGGGATTCGGAGAGCCGTCACGCGGTTACCCTTCCTGGTCGCTCGACGAGGAAGCAAGTCGACGTCTCATTCGCCACGCGCTTGAGGCGGGCATCAATTTCTTCGACACCGCCAATTTATATTCGAATGGCTCCAGCGAGGAGATTCTCGGGCGGTCACTGAAGGACTTTGCGCACCGCGAAAACGTCGTGATCGCCACCAAGATCAGCGCGCCGATGCGCGATGGGCCCAATAGCATAGGGCTGTCGCGCAAGGCGATCATGACCGAAGTCGATATGAGCCTCAAACGCCTCGGCACCGACTATATCGACCTCTATCAAATCCATCGTCGCGACACGACCACCCCGTGGGAGGAAACGCTCGAGGCCCTGAACGATGTCGTCAAGGCCGGTAAGGTCCGGTACCTCGGTGCATCGTCGATGATGGCTTGGGAATTCGGCAAAGCGCTGCACCTGCAGAAGTCCAACGGCTGGGCTCGCTTCGTGTCGATGCAGGATAGCTACAATCTTCTCGACTGTGAAGAAGAACGCGAAATGCACGCGCTGTGCATCGACGAAGGGGTGCAGACCATCATCTACAGCCCACTCAACCGTGGCCGGCTGGCCCGGCCGTGGGGAGCGACCACCGCAAGGGCGGAAACCGAAGCGGCCTATAATCTGGGTGCGGCCACCGCCGACAGCGACAAGCTGATTATCGAGGCGGTGGGGACCATTGCGGAAGAACGGGGCGTCAGCCGGGCAATGATTGCGCTTGCCTGGCTGCGTCGCAATCCTGTGGTGGCGGCGCCGATTGTGGGGGCGCTCAAGGAAAAACATATCGACGATGCTGTGGCCTCGCTATCGATCAGCCTCACCGACGACGAGGCAGCACGGCTGGAAGCCCCCTATACGCCTCGGCTCGACCGTCAGGGCATGTCGGACCCGGCTATGCTGCGTCGCGCAGCCGAAGCAGCCACGGGACACAGCATCAGCCTGCTTCCGGTCCGTGAACCGAGCAAGGTAATCTGAGCCTTACCGGGTCGCCGACCTGCGTGCCGTGCGTGCAATCCACGGCGAACAGCCGGTTGTTTCCCCCCTCCCCCCTTCCCGCCCCAGGTTGGTCGGGCTTCCTCGCACAATCCCGCTGAGTCTTCACCCACCGTGCGAGGCGATCGCTCCTCGCCTTCGTCGGCTGCAGCTCAGTAGAAGTCGCGCAGCACGAGTTGCCGTGCCGTTCCGTCGCACAGCCTGACGGCGTATCGCGTGCCGGGCGCCGCGCGACCCCAATGCTGGTCGACCAGTTGCTGCGACATCGGCTTGTCGTCGAGCGCGCAGATCGCGTCCCCCGCTTTCAGCCCGGCGGCCTCGGCGGGCGAATTCTTCATGACATGGGCGATCAGCAACCGGCCGTCCGCATAGGCCCCCTGGACGCCCGAGGTCGATTTGGGTCTGGGTATCGCCGGCGTGGTCCGGGCGGTCAGCTTCATCATACCGGCCGGGACGTCGACCGTCAGGTCGTAGCGCTGCAATATGCCCATGCCGATCAAGGCCTTGATGTCGTCTCCGGGAAACCAGCCGGCGTCGCTCGTCGCATGGGCGCCTTCGACCTGCAGGCCGCCGATGGTCAGCGAACCCAGTCGCCCGACCGGCTCGACGACCGCGCCCCCCGCGCCCGCCGCCATCAGGTCGGTGTCGACATGCACTTTCGCCTGCTGCATCACCGCGGGGGGCACGCTCACCTCGTCATCGCTTCCCAGGTCGATCATCGCGGAGGCGAGCGGCGCGCCGTTCACGCCGATCGTGGTGACGAGACGCGAACCGCGGGGCCCTAACCGAACCGGCGTCCCGCCGACGATCGGCTCGGCGTGACTGGGCAAGAATCGAAAGCGGTGATGATCCTCGTCGAGCTGCCATTCGAGCCTGGCCAGCAACGCAAGACCGATCACCGCGTCGAAGTTGAGGCCAGCGTTCCTCACATTGTCGAAATCGGTCACGACCAACGCGCCGGGGCGGGTCGTCCGCATCGCGCCGATATCGAGCGATATGCCGGGCGTCGCGTATGTTTGCGACGCGCCGCCGAACCCGATCGGCTTGTTCAACGGCGTTAACGCGAGATGGTGCGCATCGGCGAACGCCTTGCTCAGCACCAGCTGATCGAAGCCGGTATCGACCAGTGCGCGTGCCGGCTGGCCGTTGACGACGACCGGAATGACGACCTGGCCGCCATCGCCCGGATCGAAGTCGATCCAGCCCGATCCGGCATCGGGAAGCCAGAAAGTCGGCTCGACGGCCGGCGCGTCGGTGGCCGCGGGCGCAGCGGCGCCGAGCATGAGGCCCAACGCCGCGAACAATGCGGCCTTCACGACGACGAACTCTGCTGCGAACCAGGGTGCTCGGCCATTGCGCGTCTCGGCAGTGTCGCGCTTATTGCGCAGGCGCGAGCAAACGACAGTAATTGGGCAGGATTTTGTCGTGGCGAGCCGTCCCGCATCGCGAAAAGCGTTGGACAAGCTGGGGCGCTTCGGCGCCAGCCTTGCCGTCGATCTCGCGATGCTGGCCTGCTATATCCGCGCGACGCGTGCCGGCTATTCGGCAAAAGCGATGAGGTTGCCGCCGGGATCGCGGAGGATGAAGGTTTGCGCGCCCCATATTTCACGCTTGAGGCGCTGGTGCCATTCGACACCGGCGGCGTCGAAGGCTCGGGCCAGCGCCTCGATACCCTGAACCGTTACGGTCGCCGAAAGCGCGTCGGCTTCCCGGTCGCGGAAGCCGCGCGCGAACACCTCGCCGTCTGTGTGCCGCAGGTTTAAGCAAGCGCCGCCCCGCCTGACCTGCGCGTAGAAAGGCGGATCGCCGTGCATGAACATGAGCGTAAAGCCGAGGCGATCGACATAGAAGGCGCAGGCCGCACTCAATTCCGGTACGAAAAGCTGGGGCTCGGCCGCGATCAGGATGGGTTCCTCATTCATGACCATCTTCCCCCGCGTGACCGGCGAGCCGGAGCATCACGTCGGTCGCCGCCAGCAACGCCCGACGATCGGCATCGTTCAGTTGGCGGGACATGGCATCCCTGAGCCATGCGCGACGGCGAGTCATCGCCCGCTTCAAAGCCGCCGTGCCGGCAGGCGTGAGGGCGATCTGTTGCCGGCGTCGATCGACTGGATCGATCGGCCGATCGATCAGCATGTCGGCTTCCAGCCGGGCCAGCAGGCGACTGAGCGACTGCGGCTGCAAGCCCTCGCTGCGCGCCAGCGCCGCCGCACTCATCGGACCCGTTCGATGCAGCGATGCGAGCAACGCCAGACCGCTGCCTGTTACCTCTCCATCGAACGCGGGGCCGCGTAGTCGACGCGCCAGCCGCAACACTGCTCGAACGATCCGGGCTTCGCTGCTCTCACGATCGTCTCCGCTTGTCATTTCATACGCATTGCGTATTATTATGCGGCCGTCAACTGAGTGTTTGGTGATGGCAGAACGCTTGGAGACCGGCCAATGCTGCAGCGAATGACGGCGATCCTGCCTTGCAACGATCTCGATGCGGCGCAGCGCTTTTTCGAGCGTCTGGGCTTCACGCGCGATGATGGAAGCCCCGACGACTACCGGATGCTGAGCGATGGGCATGGGGGAGATATCCACCTCAATCCCGCCGTTCCTGGCTGGCTGACGCCGGGGAGAAACCCCTTTGGGCTATACCTCTATCGCGAGAATGTCGACGCCCTGGCCGCCGTCTTTGCGGACGAGATCATCGAGCGAGAAGGCGCTGGCGACAAGCCCTGGGGCATGTATGAGTTCGCTCTGAACGGCCCCGACGAGACGCTCGTGCGCGTGGGTTGGCCCAGCCGGCTTCGCAAAGGTAGCTGAGAGACTGCCATCTACCCGTGCCGCCCCGTTCCACGCCTTTACTTGTCATCGCCGCGGTTCCGCGAAGCTGACATGCACGGTGTCGCTACCTGCCGCGCAGTATGGCAATTTGATCTTGAGAGGGGCGTGCGTTGGTGTCGTAAGTGTTTATGTCTGCCGGCCCCTTGTTTGCGGTCGGGCCGGCAATGCCACCGCCCCAATAAGGCGCGATCGCGAAGCGGTCGGTGCTCTGATAGGTATTTTCCCAGTCGAGTCCCGTGCAGCGCTGCCAAATCCGAGCGCCGCCTGCCACGCGATGACGTGGAGCGTGCGCCGACGCCCCGCCGCCGCCATCGCAGCGCCCCAGATCGCCCATACCTCGCGCGAGCGATCGGCATACCAGCGCCGCCCGGCCCTGGTCGTGGAAACCGAGTTGTAGATCAGCTTCCACTTGCCGTCCGCGGTGACGGCTCCTTCGCTGCCGACAGCCGTGATCGTGGTGCCGGACTCATTATCCGCAAGCGCCTGATACACTTGTGCGCCCTGGCCGTTGATCGTCATGAAGATATGCTCGCCGGTGTTGACCGCGTACCTGCGCGTCCTCTTGGCAGCGACGGGCAAAATGGAGGCTCTGCGACCAGGCTTCAGGGCGCCCGCGACGCCTCCGTGCCCTTGGCCAGCCACTCCTATCGGCCGGAAGCGTACTGCCAGCTCCTAACCAGGGAACGTCCCTCAACTGTCACGCAAGTGATATAGGCTTGCCGGTATGCGGCGATCCCTTCCTCGGCTTGAGCAGATCGAGGCGTTCATCGAGGGCGCGCGCGGCCCCACGTTTCGCGCCGCGGCCGATCGATGCGCGCTGAGCGCCGCAGCTTTCTCCCGCCGCATCCAGGCCTTTTCGGATCATGTCGGAGCGCGGCTGTTCGAGCGGACCGCGGGCGGCGCGCGGCTGACCGACGCGGGCAAGGATTGCCTCGCGGAGCTGGAACCCGCCTATCTCGAGCTCCGACGCATCGCGGAAAAGGTCGGCGACCGCGGGCGCCGCGATGTCACCTTGTCGCTGTCGCACTCGCTTGCGGTCGGGTGGCTGATCCCCCGGCTGGAGAAATTCCGCGCGCGGCACCCGGATATCGCGCTGACGCTCAAGACCGATCGTGGCGCCCGCGGGGTGCGCAGCGGCGAAGCTGATCTCGGGATATGCTTCACCGATATCGATCTGACCGGGCTCGACCATGTCGACTTGCTCAACGTCGCCGCCACGCCGGTCGCGGCACCGCAGATCGCCCGGGCGTTCGCGGAGGACGGTCTCGATCGCTATCCGCTCCTGTCGGTGACCCAGCCAACCGATCTGTGGGATTGGTGGACCCGGTCCACGGGAAGACCGATGCCGAGCGGGCAAGTGACTCGATTCGAGTTCATCCACGCGCTCTATGAGACCGCCTCGCAAGGGCTGGGCGTTGCGATCGGTTCCAGCCCGACGGTCTGGCCCTTCCTGGAGGCCGGGCGGCTGGAGCGGATCGGCCTGCCGGTGGCGCGTTTCCCGGGCGGCTATCAGCTCGCCGCGGCGCCGGACCGCAAGCGGCGTGGACCGGTCGGCGCGGTATGGCATTGGCTGGAGGAACAAGCCGCGGCGACACCGCAGCTCGCCTGATCTCTCAATAGCGGATCGAGAAACGCGCGAAGAATTCGCGGCCGTTGAAGTTCAGCCCGCCGGCCTCGGTATAGAGCCGGCCGTCGGTCTGGCCGATCACCTGATCGGGAAAGACATTGGTCAGGTTGAGCAGGCCGAGATCGAACCGCGTGCCCTTGCCGGCATCGACGCCCAGCGTCAGGTCGACCTGGGTCTTTGGCCCGAACCGCTGCACCGTGCCGAGCGGCGCCGCGCGGAACGGCCCGTAATTGACGACATTGGCGTTGAGGTGGAAGGCACCAAGGGTGACGCCGGCATTGGCGGTGATCTTGCTGAGCGGTTGCGAGTCGACCAGCACGCCGATCGAGGTGGTGCCGAGCAGCGGCAGGCTGGGCAGCACGCTGTTGGTGCTCAGCCTGGTCAGCTTGTTGCGGAATCCGCCATAGCCAAGCGAGAGGTCGAGCAGCCCGGTCGACGCCTTGCCCGCCGACCAGTGCAATGTCGCCTCGATCCCTTCCGACCGGGTGTCGGCGGCATTGGTGAAGAACCGCACTTGCGAGGCGTTGGTGATGCCGTTCGCCAGCAGGATCGCGGTCACCGCCGGCCCGGTCAGCGATTCGCTGAAGGTGATGCGGTTCTTGATGTCGATGCGATAGACGTCGATCGACAGGTCGAGCCGGCGCATCGGCGTGAGCACGATCCCGCCCGAATAGTTGCGCGACGTCTCGGCCCTCAGCGGCGAGGCCCCGAGCGCCCTCGACACCGGATCGCGCACCGCGAAATTGCCGACATTGACCAGCACGCCGTTCGACAGCTGGCTGGTGACGG
The DNA here is from genome assembly GCF_026130605.1 of Sphingomonas lycopersici. Classification (GTDB taxonomy): domain Bacteria; phylum Pseudomonadota; class Alphaproteobacteria; order Sphingomonadales; family Sphingomonadaceae; genus Sphingomonas; species Sphingomonas lycopersici. The sequence goes on from NZ_JANFAU010000003.1 coordinate 436,279, forward strand.
TCGAGAAATATTGCTGTTGAAGCGAAGGCGCGCGGAATCCCGTGCTGATCGCGCCGCGCACCGCCGCGAAGGGCGCCGGGCGCCAGAACAGCGAGCCTTTCCAGATCGTGCGGCTGCCGAAATCGCTATAATCCTCGTACCGCACCGCGCCGCCCAGATCGAGACCGGGAAGCAGGCTCAGTTCCGCGTCGAGAAAAGCGCTCAAGGCGTGGCGATCGACATGGACCGGCGATGGCGGGTTGTAGCCGGGAAAGCCCTGCGCGCCGGCGCCCGCATAGGACAGCGGCTCGCCCTTGCGCAGCTTGTACCATTCGTAGCGATGCTCGATACCGATCGCGAGGTTCGCGCCTGCCAGTAGATCGACCTTCCGGTCGATGGTCAGGTTGGCGATGTTCTGCGCATAACGCTGGCCGCCGCCGTCGAAGCTGGTCGGGCTCGCCGCGCCGAGCGAGGTATTGACCGAATTGGCGACGCGAATGTCGGCGCGGTTGTAGCCGATGGTGTCGCTGAGGTCCCACTTCCAGCCGGCGATCGCGCCGCGCAACCCGACCGCGCCGCCCATATCGAGCGTCCGCTGGCGGATCAGCGGCAGGAAGCCCCGGGGGTAGAAGCCCGGCGAGACATTGGGCAGCCGGAACAGCGGGGTGGACTCGGTGAAGCGGCCGGCGGCGGTGGCGAAGGCGTAAGCGGTGATATTGGCACCGAGCGGGATCTCGCTGTTGAGCGCGAGATTGGCATCCTTCGATCTGGGATCGCCGAGCCGCTGTGTAACGCGGCCGAAGCGCGGATCGACCGCCGCGGCATTGGTATGGGCGCGCGAGCGGAATTCCGATGTCACCGTGAGGAAACCGCCGTTGCCGATCGAGAATCCGTTGCGGGAGGCCGCCGCCAGCGTGCCGCCGTCGCCGCGCTCGGTCGCGCCGCCGCGCAGCGAGGCGTAGCCGCCCCCGGCATCCTTGCGCAGCACGATGTTGATGACGCCGGCGATCGCGTCCGAGCCATATTGCGCGGCGGCACCGTCGCGCAGCACCTCGATCCGCTCGATCGCCGACGCCGGGATGGTGTTGAGATCGACCGGCACCGTGCCACGCCCAACGCCGTTATTGGTGTTGATGACCGCGGCGGCGTGGCGGCGATGGCCGTTGACCAGCACCAGCACCTGATCCGGCGTCAGGCCGCGCAGCGTCGCCGGCCGCGTCCCTGCCGCCGAGGGAGAGGTGACCGCCGGCACGAAGTTGAACGAGGGCGACAATGCCGACAGAGCGCGAGTGAGGTTATCGGCCCCCTGATCGGTCAGCGTATCGCCGCTCAGCACGTCGACCGGCGCCGGCGTATCGGTGCGCAGCCGCGGCGTGCCGCGCGACCCCACCACCACGATGTCGGTGGACGCTTCGGCGTTGGGAGCTTGCGGATCGGGTGCCGATTGGGCGCGGGCGGCGGTAGCGGTCCCCAGGGCAAGGGCTGCGCTGGTCAGGCATAGCTGGCGAATCATCGGTCGGTCCCCTCTGGTCGCCGCGGCCTTGACCGGATGGAGCCCTGATCGGCCAACGCAAAGCATGCGTCGCGTGTTGCGGGCGATGCAATTTGCACGCGACGCAACGCGCGATGCCGCGGTTGCGCTTTCCGCAACGAATTGCGCCGGGGCAGGAAGCGACGCCCACCAACCGCGCGGGACCGCGACACGTCATGAAGATTGCGCTGATCAGCGATACCCATCTGGCCGCGATGGCCACAGACTTTGTCAGCAACGCCGTGGCGGCGATCGACTGGATCAACGGCGACGGCTGCGATCTGGTCATCCATCTCGGCGACGTGACCGCCGACGGCATCGCCGCGCCCGGGCAAGTCGAGGAAGCGAAAACGGTGCTGGACCGGCTCGACGTGCCGTTGCTCTGTGTCCCCGGCAATCACGATATCGGCGACAATCCGGTACCCGGCCGGGCGCTCGGCGAAAAACCGTTCGACGCCGCCGCGCTCGGCCTGTTCCGCACTGCTTTCGGGGCCGATCACTGGCTCTACCCGGCGGGCGACTGGGCGCTGATCGGCCTCAACGCCCAGCTGTTCAACACCGACAGCGCGGAGGAGACCCGGCAATTCGACTGGCTGTGCGGCGCATTGGCGGCGGTCGACGGGCCGATCGGGCTGTTCCTGCACAAACCCTGGCTGCGCGTCGCGCTCAGCGATCAGGAGCGACACCCGCGCTATGTTCCGTTGGAACAGCGGCTCGCCCTTGCGGAAGTGTTGGCCGGCCACGATCTGCGCTTCGTCGCGAGCGGGCATACGCATCAGCTGCGCCGGCTGACCGTCGATGGCGTCGAGCATTTCTGGGTACCGTCGACCGCGTTCGTCGTCCCCGACAGGATGCAGGAATGGATCGGCGAGAAGATCGTCGGCGCGGCTGTCCTGACGCTCGACGGCGACGACTATAGGCTCGACTTCCAGCGGGTGCCGGGCGTGGCGCATCGCGATCTCGGCGATTATCGCGCGATCTTCCCGAAGCTCGACGCGGTTTTGGGCGAATGACAGACCGCTGCATCGGACCGCGTTACGCGCCCTATGCGCTCGCGGTGCTGATGGTCGCTTATGTCCTGGCGTTCGTGGACCGTCAGGTCCTCAATCTGCTGGTCGAACCGATCAAGCGCGACCTCAAGCTGAGCGACACCGGGATCAGCCTGCTTCAGGGTTTGTCGTTCGCGCTCTTCCTGTCGATCGGCGGCCTGCCGATCGGGCGGCTGGTCGACACCAGGCGGCGAGTCACGGTGCTGAGCATGGGCATCGCCTTCTGGTCGATCGCGACCGGGTGCTTCGGCCTGACCCGTATCTATGCCGTGATGCTGCTCAGCCGGATCGGGGTAGGTGTCGGCGAAGCGACGATGACGCCGTCGGCCTATTCGTTGCTGGGCGATTATTTCCCGCCGCGCCGGCTCGGCCTCGCGGTGGGGATCTATTCGATGGGGGCCTTTATCGGGTCCGGGCTCGCGATGATCCTGGGGGGAGCAATACTGGGCATGCTGCCCAAGGGCGACGTCTCCCTGCCATTGGTCGGTGCGGTTCGGAACTGGCAAGCGATCTTCCTGCTGCTGATGCCGATCGGGCTCGGCGTGGCGTTATGGGTCGCGAGCTTGCGCGAACCGCGCCGGGGCGCGGGGGGCAGCGACGAGACGCCGGGCTGGGGCGAGGTGCGGCGCTATTTCGCCGTGCATTGGCGGCCGATCCTGGGCGTCGATGCCGCGGTCGGCTTCACCAATATGGCGGCCTATGGGCTGCTTTCCTGGACCCCGGCGATGATGGCGCGGACGTTCCAGATGGGGCCGGCGGCGGCAGGCTGGCGGTTGGGCTGGATCGTCATCCTTGCGTGCAGTGCCGGGACCTTCGCCGCCGGGCTGGCCGGTGATGCGTTGCGGTCGCGCGGTCGCGAGACCGGGCGGCTGATGGTGATGGCAGGTGCGCTCGCCGCCGCGATCCCGCTCGCGATCGCGGCTCCCCTGATGCCGGTGCCCGGGCTGTTCCTCGCCCTCGCCGCTGCCTTGCTGTTCTGCCTGTCCGCCGCGCTCGGCTCGGGGCCGGCGACGGTGCAGGAGATCACGCCGGGCCGGATGCGCGGCATTCAGCACGCGATCGCCGTGCTCACCGCCAACCTGCTCGGACTGGGGCTCGGGCCGACCATCGTCGCGCTGATCACCGATCGAGTCTTCGCCCGGCCAGCTGCGGTCGCGTGGTCGCTGGCGATCGCGCTGCCGCTCATGCTGCTGATTGCGCTCGGGTGCTGCGCATTCGCCATGAAAGTCTATGCCGGCGCCTTGCGACGTCAGCAAATCCCCTGACCGCTGCCCACCGCAATGACGGACAGCCAACGGCGACTGCCATGCCTTCCGATAGATGCCGTTCAGCGCTGTCGCCAATTTGAAATTATCGGGTCGTACGGGCGGTAGCGGTACGGCGTCAGGCTTGCCGTCGCCATTGATGCGAAAGATGCCCCCGATCGCGAACATCACCACAGAATATCGGATGATCGCCTATTCGTCGGGCAATTTCGGCAAGGCCCTGGTGTTCAGCGGCGCGGATCTGACGATCCTGTTTTTGCTGACCGACGTGCTGGGGCTGAACGGTGCCCAGGCAGCGGGGCTGATGCTGTTCGCGGTGCTCGGCGATCTGGTGTTCGATCTGCTTGCGGCCCGGCTCGTCCTCCATTGGCGGGCGGCGGGACGAGGCTATCGCTGGACGATAGCCTTGGCCGCGCTGCCTTGTGGGGCGGCGTTCGGATTGATCTACGCAATGCCGGTGCTGGGCCTGCGTCGTGGCTGGATGCTTGCGACCGCGATCCTCATTTTCCGCGGCGCCTATGCGATCGTCGACGTGCCGCACAATGCGCTGATGGCGCAGATCAACCGCGACAGCCGGGCGCGCGGGCGCGTCTCCGGCTACCGGCTGCTCTTCAGCACCGCGAGCGCGTTGGCCATCGCCACCGTGCTCACCCCGCTGGTGCAGCAAGCGGGGCGGGCGCGACATTTTGGCGCATTGGCTTTCACCGGGATCGGTGCGGGCCTGGTCTTCGCGCTGACCATGCTGCTGTGCGTTTGGGGCTCGGGCGCGCGCGGCGGGAACGGCACGGAATCCCCGCTTCGGGGCGATCGCATCGCCGTTCCGCTACGCGATCCGATGGTGTTGGCAATGGGCGCGCTGGCCCTGCTCACCGGTTTCGCGATGCCGTGTTTCGGTCGGATGCTGATGTATCTGGGAACCTATGTCGTCGATCAGCCGCGCGCGGTCACCCTGCTGCTTACCGCGCTGACGGCGGGGCAATGCGGTGGCGTCCTCGCCTGGACCACGCTCACTTACCGCTTCAGCAAGAGCCTTCTTCTCGGGGCGGGACATGCGGTGAGCGCGCTGGGCCTCCTGTTCTTCGCCCTGAGCATCGCGTGGCCGGCGGGACAGGTGGCGGGCGCGGCGCTGATCGGCTTCGGCTTTGCGAGCGTGTTCATGCTGCCCTGGGGCCTGCTTGCCGACGCGGTCGACGTCGTCGAATGGCGCCACGGCCGGCGGTTCGAGACGGGGCTGTTCGCCTTTTACCTGGTCCTGGTGAAGGCCAGTGGCGCCGGGGCGACCGCGATGATCGGCTGGGTGCTGAACGCGCTCGGCTACGTTCCCGGCGCGGTACAGCCGACAGCGGTGCGTCTCGGCATGTTCGGTCTCGGTCTGGGCGTGCCGCTCGCCGGCACGCTGCTGGCCATGTTGCTGCTCAGGCGTTTCACGCTCGACCATCGCCGGCATGCGCGGCTGTTGCGCGCGCTCGCCTGGCGTCAGGCGGGGGCGGAGCCCGTCTCCGGATTGAAGCGCGGGTTGGAGAAATCGAGTGGCGAGGGTGTCGTCTTGGCCGGCAGCACCGCGCTTTCCGCCCAGGCGCGGCAGAGCATATCGCGCAGCATCGCCGCGCCCGCGGCGGTGCGTTCGTAGATCAGGGCGCGGACGTCCTTGTCCGCCATGTTGCTGAAGCCATCACGCTTCTCGAGCTTGTAGACCGTCTCCATTCGATCGCCCGATTGATCGAGAAAGGCGAGCACCGCATCGAACATGTCGCCGTGGCGATGCGCCGGCGCGCCGATCCGGGGTATAATGTCCGCAGCGGTGAGGCCGATGCCGTCGACGAAGCGGCTCTCGAACCGCCCGTGAATGCTGCGGTCGCGAGTATAGCCGTTCGGATTGGCGCCGAGCCAGCCGTCCGAGTTCACCGAGATGTGCAGCGGCTGCGCGCCATCGCCGATATAATGGCCGAGCCGGATCGCCTGGAACGCGCAGTGCTGCTCGGGAACCGATGCGTCGCCGCCGCCGGCCTGCGCCGCGCGGATCGCGCGCATGCAGACGATTAGCCGCTCATAGGCTTCCATCGCCGCATAAGGCAAAGTGCCGGTCCAGCGGACGTTGGTGCGTGCCGCGGTGGCCGGATCGCTCTGCTTGATCGTCTCGTAATGCTTATAGAGCGCGAGGATGAACTCGTAGCGCGAGCGCGGGATCGGCTTCAGGAAGGCGAATTGTTCGCGGAACCAGCCGTGGTTCGGGTCTTCCTCGATCTTCGAAAAGCCCTCCGAATCCCCGCGCCAGCTGTCCGGCAGCGCGGCCGAAGCGGAGATATAGTCGACATAGCGACGGAGGAAGACCGGGCCGTCATCGGGTATCGTCTGGATCGCCGCGCGGTCGATCGCCGCGTGCCCCGTGCCGCCCCAGGCATGGGCGACGGCGGGGCACAGCATGAGGGCGGCGGCCAAAGCGAAGCGGCGCATGACGGTATCTTTCAGGGATCGAGGGGATCGCGCGGGTCGACGCGCTCGGACGCCGGTGACGGACGGAACACCAGTTCGGTCGGCGACACCCGACGCACGACCTTGCCGGGCTGATAGCCGAGCTCGGCCGCGTTGCGCTCCGCGAACTTCGCGCTTTCGATATAGGCGCTCTGCAGCGAGTTGCAGACGATCACCGTCTCCGCCTCCAGCGGCGCGCCTAACCGCGCGAGCAGCCGGCCGGCGTTGCGCAGGTTGGTGGTGGTGTGGCGGGCATAGGGCTCGGTGATGATCGCGTCGGGCGACACGCCGTAGCGGTCGATCAGCGCCTTGCGCATTTCGTCGGCCTCGGTGAACGGCGTCGCGCGTGGATGCGCCCGTCCACCCGTGAGCAGGATGAAGGCGATGTCACCCTGCGCGAACCGGCGCGCGGCAAGGCGCAAATGATATTTCCCGAACGGGCTGAGCGGTTCGCCCTCGATCTCGGGGCCAACGCCCGTGACGATCATCGCGCTATAGCGATAGCGATGCCAGTCGAGCGTCTTCGCCCGCGCCATCGCCGCAGCGTTGGCGCCGGCGGTCAGCGGTTCATGGCCGATCGCATCAGTGCGATCGCTCACGTCGAGCAGCGCGAGCGCATAGTCGATGCTGGGATCGAGCCGCTGCGCCGATCCGTCGCGGGGCGTCTCGGCGATCCAGTCCGCTGCCTGGAGGCGCGCCTGATGATCCTGCGGCGAGACCGCGCCGGGGCCATCGATCGCGGTCGCGGGGATCGCCCCCAGCGCATAGGTCCGCACGATCGTGTTGATCCCCGCGATCTCGCGATCCACTTGCGCAGCGGGCGTATCATCTGCCGCGGGAAGGCCTTGCGTTTGGGCGACGGCGCGACGCATCGCCGCCGCTTCGCGATCGCTCCAGAGCAGCGCCTGCGCGCGGCAGACGAGATCGGCGCCGCACACGGCGCGTCGCTCCCGCCGCAGGCGCAGCACATCCTCCATGCCGGGCGCCCTGGCGATCCGCCCGAGCGCTGCTGGATCATGCCCGGCGGCATCGAGCAACGGGAAGAGTCGCGCGGACAGCGTTACCATCATCCCGTCGTCCACCGCCTCGGCCGAAGCCGGAGCGGTGAGCGCCGTCACCGCGAGCGCCGCGGCGGGGAGCAGCGCACGCATCACCAGCTACGGCTGACGATGAGGCGGAAGTTCCGGCCGAACAACGGGCGGCCGTAGATCGCCTCGCTGGTGCCCTGGCCGGCGAATTGGTCGGTACGCGTGTTGCCCTCGGTCAGGCCGTGGGCGTTGAACAGATTGTCGCCAACGACCTGGACGTGCCACACCCCCCAATCGAGCGACGCGCCCGCGCCGATCGTCTGGTACCCCGGCATCGCGGTGCGGTTGAACAAGTCGACATAGCGCCGGCCGACCCATTCGAATCGCCCGAAGATCGAGACCTTCTGCGCGCCGAGGTCGAAGTCGAAGCTCGGCCGCAAATTGCCGAAGAATTTCGCCTCGCGGATGATCTGCTTGCCGTTCACCGCGCTCGGATCGGCGCCCGAGCTGTTCTGCAGATTGGCATATTCCGGGTTCTGCCAGGTCACCGAGCCTTCGAGCGAGAACCAGCGGACCGGCACGACCCGGCCGTCGACTTCGACGCCCTTGACCGAGGCCTCGCCGATGAACGGCAGCGTCTGGTCGTTGCGGCCGGTCAGCGGGTTGAACGCCGCGAACGAGGCGTTGAACGGGTTGAACTTGGTGTAGAAGCCGGTCGCGTAGAGATAGTTCGGGCCGAAGCTCGCCTTCAGGCCGACTTCGTACTGACGCGCCTTGGTCTTGACGATGGTCGCATTGATGCCGGTCACCACACCCAGCTGCGGCGGCACTTCGAGGTTGGAGATGCGCCCGTAAGCGCCGAAATGGCCGTTCAGGTCGTAGTTGACGCCGACCGTCCAGTTGGTCGCCTTGGGATTCAGCCGCTGATCGAGCACCTGGCCGGTGAAGGCGCGGGTGGTGTCGTCGGCGAGCGTGGTGGCGTCACCCAGATTGACCTGCGTGGTGGGCAGCGCGATGCCCTTATAGCCATAGCGTTCAGTACGGATACCGGCGTCGACGCGCAGGCCACGCGTGATATCCCAGGTGTCGTTCGCGTAGAAGGCGATCATCTGCGCGTCGCCCTGACCCTGGTTAAGCGTCGTGGTGTAGCGCAGCACGCCGTTCTGCGTGACCGAGCCCAATACCGCGCCCGTCGACGAATAGGCGACCAGGTCGAGGGTGCGTGGCTGGCTGCGCACCTCGATGAGCATGTCCTGATAGGCCTGGAGCAGCGTGTTGCCGTAGAAGGAGCCATACAGGCCGACGCGCACGTCATGAGTGCCGATGCCCGTCTCGAACTTGCGGGTAACGCTGAGGTCGCCCTGCACCGAATAGAAGTCCGATTCCGAGGCGCGATACTGGCCGGACATGACGAGGCCCGAAGCGGTCGAGGGATCGTAGACCGTTGCGCCGTTGGTGCCCGCGAGCGCATAGCCCAGCCGCGCGACATTGGGGCCGAACGCGGTGCGCGCGGCGGTCAGATAGCCGGCGGCGAAGGTGGTGGCATCGGCGGGGTTGGTCGTCGAATAAAAGGCGTCGAAGCTCGACTTGCCCTTGGTCCCGCCGACCTTGGCGGAGACGTGCCAGCCGTTGAAGTCCGCTTCGTAATCGACCGCGGCGTTGAAGAAGCGCATGTGACGGCCGTTGGCGAGGTCGCGCTGCATGCTTTGCAGCGCTCCGGAGCCGTCGCGATATTTGATGTTGACGTTGCGCAGCGACGGCGAGTTCATCGTGCCGGTGAAATAGTCGATATAGGGATTGAGCGAGACCGCCGGGTTACGCGGATCGTTGGTCGGGATCGGCAGATAGAAGACGTTGTGGTCGTTCACATATTCGGCCGAGATCTTGACATATCCATTGTTCAGCTCGCGCTTGAGGTTGGCGCGGATCTGGCCGCCCTTGTCGCTGGGGAAACCGGCATAGCGATAACCGTCATGCTGGCGCAGGAAGCCGCCGATCGCGAAAAAGGTGTTGTCGCTGATCGGGCCGGATTGCATCGCGTCGAGCCGATAGAGGCCGGTGTCGCCGAGCGTGACCTGCGCCTTGCCGCGCGCCTGCGGGCCGCCCGATACGGTGATGTTGTTGGCGATCGCCGCGGCGCTGCTGGCATAGATCGGCGCCGGGCCGCCGCGCACGATCTCGACCCGCTCGGTCATCAAGTCGTAGCGGTTCATGCCTTCGCCGGAGTTGAAGAAGACGCCGTCGATTTCGTGGTAGAGCGGCAGCCCGTCCTGCTGGAAGATCAGATAACCACGATCGGTCGGGATGCCACGCACGCGGGTGATGTTCTGCACCTCACCGCCGGTCGCCTCGACCTGGATGCCGGGGACCGTGCCGAGCAGGTCGGCGTAACTCTTCGGCGCTATCTTCTCGACGTTCGCCTGGCTGAGCGAGTTGATCGCATAGGAGACGTCGAAACGGCGCTGCGCGCGCGCCGAGCCGGTGACGATAATGTCCGCACCCGTATCGTCGGCGGTCTGCGCCGGGTCGGCGGCCGGCGTGTCGGCGGTCTGCGCGAAGGCCGGCGCGGATAGCGCACAGAGCGCGAGCACCGCGCAGCCGGCGGCGAAATTATGCTTCTTCATCGGATCGTTTCCCCCGAGATATCGTGAACTCGCGGCGCCGATGCGCGGCGCGGATGACAGATTTATTTATTTCTGAGAAAATAAATCACGGGCTGCGTACCGGGCTGCTATTGGCTCCGCATGATGAGGCATCCACCGGTCACGCTGCTCGAGGAAGAGAAGCGGCTGCTCTGGCAGCTGCGCACGCGCGGCCCACAATCGCGGTCTGCCCTGGCCGAGTCTCTGCAGATCAGCAACGGCGCCATCTCCAAGCTGACCAAAACGCTGATCGGGCAGGCCTTGATCGAGGAATTGCCCGCCGAGACGTTGGCGGGTCGGGGGCGCCCGACGGTGCCGCTGCGGATTTCCCCGGCTGGGGGCTATGCGGTCGGGGTAGCGATCTATGCCGGCCTGCTGGAAATCGCGCTGGTCGATTATGCCGGGGGCGTGGTGTCGCTCACGTCCGAGAAGATCGAGCCCGTCGACCCGCTTTGTTTCGCCCGCCACGTCGATCGCCGTATCCACGATCTCGCGATGGAACACCGACTGCTGGGCAGCCGGCTGTACGGCGTCGGCTTCAGCGTGCCCGGCCCGGCGCTGTCGCGCGACGGCAATCGCTGGCACGTGGTTCAGAACCTGCCCGGGTGGAAGGAGGCGCCGCTGCGCGCGATCTTCGAGGAAACGCTGCGGCTGCCGATCTGGATCGAGAATGACGCGACGGCGGCGGCGCTCGCCGAATATTATCTGGGCGGGCTGATCCGGCGCTGTACCGCCGCGGTGGTGATCCTGCTCGGGCACGGCATCGGGGCGGGAATCGTTCATGAAGGCCGGCTGATGCGCGGCGAAACGGGCAGCGCCGGTGAGATCGGTATGTTCTACCCGGGTAACCAGCCGCGCCCGACGACGCTCGATCTGATCGCAACATTGCAGGCGGACGGATGCAAGGTCGGATCGCTGGCCGATTTTGCCGAGGCGATCCCGGGATATGAGGCGACGATCGATGATTGGCTGGAACGGGCCGCCGATCAGCTTCTCCAGACGATCAACTCGGCGCTCGCCTGGTTCGATCCGGGGGCGATCCGGCTGATGAGCCCTTTGCCGTCCGCGATCATGCACGGACTTGCCGAACGGCTGAACCGCCGGGCGATCAAATGGGGCGACCATATCGCCGAGAGCGAGAAGGAGCGGTACGACATCGAAATCTCCCAGCTCGGCGGCGCCGGCTCCGCGCTGGGCGCGGCGCTACTGCCGATTCATGCGTCGATCGCGCGAACATGACGACACGATTGCTCCAGCGGAGCACCAGTGGTCTGCGTTCGGTCGGCCTCCCTGTCTGCGTTCGCCTTCAAATCGGCGGGGATGGGAATTCGCGAGGACGGCCTGATAACGGGCAACGCCGCAAGGTTCGTACCGCATGTCGTTGCGAATTTGCTGAGCGGGAACGTACCTCGGCGGTCGACGGTTTTTGCCCGCCGAAGCTCAGCCGGTTAAAGATAGGCTGGCGATCGTCAGTCCTTGAACAGCAACGGCGCCAGTTCGCGCAAGCTTCGCCGCCACGACTGGAATTCATGTCCCGTATTGGGCGAGACATAGAAGGCACTATCGATACCGGCGTTCTTGAGCGCCTCAGCGTTCGCGCGCGGATCGACGCGGGGGCCGCCGGGAGGGCCTGCCCGGCCACCTTCGAGTTCGCGGCTGCCGAAGCTCACGAAGGTCAACTTGACCTTCTCCTTATACCCCGGAGTTGCGTTGATATCGTCCAGCGACACGGTACCACCGCTCAGCAGGCCGATATATGCGAACTTGTCGAGGTTCTTCAGCGCGATCAGCTTGGTCTCGAACCCGCCCATCGAAAGACCCGCCATGGCGCGATGGTCCGCGTCGGACAGGGTGCGAAACTCATGATCCACATAGGGGATCAACTCGTCGAGCAGCAGCGTCTGGAACGGTTTGATGTCGAAGCTGGCAAGCCCGCCGGGACTGCCCGGCCGGACATCGTTGGTCATGCCATAGGCCATGACGATAATGAACGGCCGCACCTTCCCGGCGGCGATCAGATTGTCGAGGATCAGGTTGGCATGGCCCTGGCTGGACCAGGCCGTCTCGTCCTCGCCCCAGCCGTGCTGCAGGTATAGGACCGGATATCGCCTGTTCGGGTCCTTGTCATAACCCGGCGGCGTATAGACGAACGCCCGGCGCGGGCCGCCGGTGCTGGGCGAGGGAAATAGAATCTGCTCGACCCGGCCGTGCGGGACATCCTTGAGCGCATAGAAATCAGCATCGCGCGCGGGAATCTCGATGCCGCTCTCCCAGCGCGTCGATCCGAAGAAATTGAGCGCACCGGGATCGTTGAACGTGCCACCGTCGATCGTGAGGTGATAATAATGGAAGCCCTCGTCCAGCGGCCCTTCGGAGGTGCCCGTCCAGCTTCCGTCGGCGGCTTTGCTCAGGACGGTGCCGCCCCGGCCCCCAAGGCCCAGACTCACCTTCACGCTTGTCGCGGCGGGCGCGACGATGCGGAAGCGGACATAGCCTTGCGAATTGACCTGCGGATATTGCTGCCCCGGCTGGTTCAACGAGGACGGCTTGAAGTCTTCGGCGATCACGGGAGGCTGCGTCTGCGACAGCGACGGTTGCGCGATCAGGACGGCCGCAAGCGAGGCAGCAAAAGCGATCTTCACAGGATTTCCTCCCCTGGCACCCCTCCCGCTGTGTGGATCGGGAGTCTGAAATATTAGCGCTAACATTTGTCCGTTCGGTCAGAAAAATCAAGCGCCAAGGTGCGGACCAATGCCCCGCTTCGCCGCCCCTTCGATCGCTATCCGTCGGCGCGAACTTGGCGCTATCCTGCTCGGCGGCGGCCCGCGGTGGCCAGCGCCACGATGGCGGCGGCAAAGCCCGAAGCCGCAGCGATGCCGAGCGCCCAGCGCGGACCGTAATGACTTGCCACCCAACCGACGATCGGGGCGCCGATCGGTGTGCCGCCCAGCGCAATGCCGACGCGCAGCGCCATCACCCGCCCGCGCATGGCGGGCTCGGTCGAGAGCTGCATCAGGCTGTTCGTCGTGTTGGTGAGGGTCAGCGCCGCCACGCCGATGATGACGAGCGCGCCAGCAAACAGCCAATAGCCAGGCGCCAAGGCGGCGAACGTGCAGCCGAAACCGAAGATCGTGGCGCCGACCAGCAACAACCGGAACTGCGGCATTTCGCGCCCGGCGCCCAAAAGCGCGCCGGACATCGTGCCGATCGCCATGATCGACGACAACAGCCCGTATCCACGGGCGTCCGTATGAAAGACGCTGACCGCCATGGTCGAGATGAAGATCGGGAAGTTCAGGCCGAACGTCCCGATCAGGAACAGCATGACGAGCATCGCCTTGAGGTCCGGGCGATCCCACACATAGCGGAGCCCGTCGGCGAAGCCGCCCCTCCCACGGACGGCCCGGGCGTTCGGACGAAGCTGGGCCGTGCGCAGGAAGGCGAGCGAGACCAGCACGGCGGCGAAGGAGGCGCCATTGATCAGAAAGGCCCAGCCCGTGCCGACCGCGGCGATCACGATGCCGGAGACGGCCGGACCCACGATCCGCGCGGCGTTGAACGAGGTGGAGTTGAGCGCCACCGCATTGTGCAGATCCTCGTCCCCGACCAGTTCCGCGACGAAGGTCTGACGCACCGGGGCATCGAAAGCCGCAGCGCTGCCGAACAGGAAGGCGAAGACGTAGACATGCCAGAGCTGGACGATGCCGGTGACGGTGAGCACCCCCAATGCAATAGCGAGCGCACCCATCGTCGCCTGCGTGGCGATGAGAAGCTTGCGCTGGTTGAAATGATCGGCGGCGAAGCCCGTCCACGGCAGCAGGATGAGTTGCGGCCCGAACTGCAGCGCCATGACCCAGCCGACCGCCGAGGCATCATGATGGGTCAGTTGCGTGAGCACCAGCCAGTCCTGCGCGGTGCGCTGGACCCAGGTGCCGACGTTGGAGACGAAGGCGCCGCCCACCCAGACCCGATAATTGAAGCTTCGCAGCGATCGGAAGGTGTTGCTCGCGCGAGCCTTCATCGATGCGCCGGCCCGTTGCCGCCATGGAAGCGACCGAAATGCCGTGCCGAAAACAGCGCGATCGCGAAGGCGCCGACGGCTAGGGCGAGGACGTCTGCGGTATCTTTCAATGCGAAATCACCGACGCGACAGACCAGCACATAGCCGACGAAGAGGTTGAAGAATCCCCAGAGCACATTGACCGTCGACGACGAGAGCCCTTGTCCGGGCGGATGTGCAAAGGGGCTCTGAAAAGGCCTGCCCATCATGCCGCTGACGGCATGAGGGATAGCATTCGCCAGGAATGCGCCGCCGAAGCCATATGACAGGAGTGAAAGCCAGGGCATCTCAGGCATCCTTCGTCGCGAGGAGATCGATGATCTCCCGGCTCGTGCCGGTCTCCCCCAGCCGCGGGAAGATGTTCCTGATGCTATAGTCATGCGCCTCGGGGCGGATGTCGGTCATCGCGTCGAGCGCGAGGGTGACGTTGAAGCCCGCCTCATAGGCTTGACGCGCCGTCGCCTCGACGCCGGTTCCGGTCGCCACACCTGCGACCACCACCTGGGTGACGCCTCGCGCTTTCAACCGGGCCTCGAGGTCGGTACTGGCGAAGGCGCCCCAGGTCCGCTTCGTCACCACGATGTCGCCGGCTTGCCGGTCGAGTTCCGGAACGAGATCGGTCCATCCGTCCGGACGGGCGCCCGTTTGAGGGGGCTGCTCGGTCCGGCCCGGCGCCCCGCCCGCGACATTGACGAGCACGACCGGCAGGCCGCGCCGACGGAAGGCGTCGGCCAGCGCACGGGCGCGTTCGATGACCCCATCTATGGGGTGGATGACAGGCAAGCCGACGATGCCCTTCTGAAGATCGATGATGATCAGGGCCGTGTTCGGATCGAGTATCGTCAGCGCCATCGGAATATCCTCCTGAGTTCCAGCATCGGTTTCGCGGCTGGCGGCCGCGAAACACCTTCACTCGTCGACGAGCCGCTTCAGCAGGTCGACAGCCCTTGCCACCTCGTCCTGCTCCTGCGGCGAAAGCCGCATCTGAAGTGCGCGCGTCAGCCAGTCCTGACGCGCGGCGCGACCCTCCTCGACCGACTTCCGAAACGCCTCGGTGAGCGAGAACAGCGTCTGCCGTCCGTCCGCGGGATCGGGCGTTCCGCTCACGAGACCGGCATCTTTCAGCGCGTTGAGCACCGGAGCCATCGATTGCGGCCGCATCCCCTCGGCACGGGCGAGGCTCGACGCCGTAGCGGGCCCGTCCTTCTCCAGGCGGAGCAGGACCGACACCTGAGAGGGCGCGAGGTCCCCGATATGGGCTTGATCGCGCAAGCGTCGCTTCAGCCTGCCCATCAGCGCGCGGAGCTCCTGCGCCAGAAGCGATGTCGGCGCAGGTCCCTGATCATCCGGTTCGGCACTCATGTTGGACTAGCTATCAGATCGACAGGTAAGCTGTAAAGATAGCCTGATCAGATAGACTGGATAAATGGTTGCGCCGGGCGCCACAGCGCTGCCCGCTTCTTACCCCTTCAATAGAACCGGACGGACCTGCCCCGCCGCCGCGTCGCCCCGTCAGCGCCAGCCGAGCGCCGGTGCGACATGAGTCAGGATCGCCTCGAGCACATGCGCATTATAGTCCACGCCGAGCTGGTTGGGCACGGTGAGGAGCAGGGTGTCGGCCTCCGCGATCGCTTCGTCGGCGCGCAACTGGTCGATCAGGACGTCGGGCTCGGCGGCGTAGGACCGCCCGAATATCGCACGCATCTTGTCGATGATACCAACCTGGTCGCTGCTGTCGCCGCGTCCGAAATAGGCGCGATCCTGGTCGTTCATCAGCGCGAAGATCGAACGCGACACCGACACGCGGGGCTCGCGTTTGTGGCCTGCTTCCTTCCAGGCCTCGCGATAGGCGCGGATCTGCTTGGCCTGCTGGACATGGAAGGGCTCGCCGGTTTCGTCGGCCTTGAGCGTCGAGCTCTGCAGATTCATCCCCATCCGCGCCGCCCAGATTGCGGTCGCGTTCGCCCCCGATCCCCACCAGATGCGCTCACGCAACCCTTCCGAATGAGGCTCCAGACGGAGCAGGCCGGGCGGGTTGGGGAACATCGGATTCGGATTGGGCTGGGCGAAGCCCCTGCCCTCCAGCAGCTCGAGGAAAACCTCGGCGTGGCGCCGACCCATATCGGCATCGCTCTCGCCCTCCGCGGGCGCAAAGCCGAAATAACGCCAGCCGTCGATCACCTGTTCGGGCGAACCGCGACTGATGCCGAGTTGGAGTCGTCCCCGGCTGATGAGGTCGGCCGCGCCCGCATCCTCGATCATGTAGAACGGGTTTTCGTACCGCATGTCGATCACCCCGGTGCCGATCTCGATCCGGCGAGTCCGGGCACCGACGGCGGCCAGCAGCGGAAACGGCGAAGCGAGCTGCTGCGCGAAATGATGGACGCGGAAATAGGCGCCGTCCGCGCCCAGTTCCTCGGCCGCGACCGCCAGGTCGATCGATTGCAGCAGCACGTCGCTGGCCGAACGGGTCGCCGATTGCGATGCCGCCGACCAATGGCCGAACGAGAGAAAACCGATCTTCTTCATTGGGGGAAACCCTGACGATTGCGTTGCGCGCAAGCTGGCGCGCCGCCCGGGCGGATACAAGCACCTTGCCGGAATTGCTGCGTTTCGCGAGCACGGCATGACCGTCCAACGCGCGCGCGATCAGTGAACGCCTGAGAAGGATTTGCGGGTCGTACACATCGCACCGCCGCTATCCGCCCCCGGAAACAGGACGAGAGGAAGGAAAAAGACGTTCCCGGTTCCGCCGATCACGCCTCTTTCAAGCCGAGCCCGGCAACGAACACAGATCGGCCCATCGCGCGTCAACCAGCGCCGCCAGACGGTCGGGACTGAGCCGCACCGAGGCGGTGCGCGCGCCTGCGGCGGGATAGACCTCATCGTATCGGCTGAGCGAGAGGTCGCAATAGACAGGAAGCGGCGTCGCGAGCCCAAACGGGCAGACGCCGCCAACGGGATGGCCGGTCAGTTGTTCTGCTTCCTCAGCCGATAGCATGCGCGGCCGGCCGCCGAGCAGGTCCTTGACCTTGCGATTGTCGAGCCGCGTGTCGCCCGCGGTCATGATCAGGATCACATGCTCGCCAACCCTGAGGGATAGGGTCTTGGCGATCTGGCCCGGGGCAACGCCGAGCGTGTCGGCGGCCTCGAGCACGGTCGCGGTGCTCGAGGCCTGCTCAATGATGACGATATCCGGTGCCCGCGCCGCGAGGAAGGCGCGGACCGCCTCGATGCCCATTAACCGTTCAGCTTGTCCTTGACCGCCTTGGCGGGCGCGAAGGCCAGCTTCTTCGACGCGGCGATCTCGATCGCCGCACCGGTCGAAGGGTTGCGGCCCTGGCGAGCGGGCATGTCCTTGACCTTGAATTTGCCGAACCCGTTGATCGAGACTTCCTCGCCCTTGGCCGACGCCTCGGCGATGACGCCGAACACGCTGTCGACGACCTTGCGGGCGTCGGCCTTGGTCAGGCCATGGGTCTCCGCGATACGGTCGGCAAGATCGGTATTGTTCACGAGGGATTTCCTTCTGATTGGTGGTGGCCCTTTATGAACGCCAGCCGCGCAGGTCTAGCCCTTGGTGCGAAGGCCCTCTGAGGCATATCGTGCTTGCGCCGATCTACCCACGCGCCGGGTGGTCGGCGCAGGGTTTGCCCGGCCCAGGCGTTGCGTCAGCGCCGCCGGGCGATCGCGTCCACTTCGATCCGATAGCCGTAATGCAGCGGGCCGACCGGAACGATCGTCCGCGCGGGGCGGCTGTCGCCGAAGAACTCCGCGTAGATCGCGTTGCACGACGGCCAGTCCGCGACATCCGAGAGATAGATGGTGACGCGCAGCACGTCGCGCGGCGCGGCGCCGCCCGCCTTCAGCACCGCGAGCAGATTAGCGAACGCCCGGCGCGCCTGGGGTTCGAACCCCTCCTGCGCTAGCGAATGATCCCCGCCGTCGCGCACCGGCAATTGCCCGGAGACGAACACCAGATCGCCGCACGCAATGCCCTGCGAATAATGCCCGGCAGGCGCGGGCGCCTCGGTCGTCTGTATTGCTACGATATCGCTCATCACCATCCTCCGAAGCGGGGCCAGATATGCATGATTGCGCCGCGCGCTTCGTCTGTCACCTGATAGGCGTCATGCTGGCTGGCGGTCGCGCAGGCGTGATTGGGGAGGATACGCACCTGATCGCCGACATGAAGGTCAGGGAAGGCTGCGGCGCTTCCGGGCCGGAGACCGAGCACGCCATGTTCCTGATTGGCGTCGATCATGATGAGATCGGGATAAGGCGTGCCGTGGAGATCGCAGACCATGCCATAGCCCTGATCAATCGGCTGCCGGGCGGTGCCGCGATCACGCGACATCGCCATCCATCCGGCATCGACGATCAGCCGTCCACGATCCGCCTGTGCCGAGATGACGGTCGCCAGCACCGACAGCGCGATATCCTGCGGCGTGCACACGCCGATCCCAGCCATCACGAGATCGAAGAAGGCGAAGACACCCGCTCTCGCCTCGGTCACGCCCGTCATGTTTTCGGAGAACAGCACGCTCGGGGTGGAGCCGATGCTGATGATGTCGAGCCGGTGGCCGGTCTCGCGCAGGATCGCCGCCGCGCGGGCGATCCCGTCCCGCTCCTGCGCCGCGCTCGCCTTCAGCGCCTCGATCGAGCGGCATTCGTAACTGCCCCCGGCATGGGTCAGCAGCCCGCCCAGCCGGAGCGCGCCGCCGATCCCGCCGGCGATCGCTCCGAGCAGCGCGGCGTCGTCGGGGCGCACGCCGGCACGATGCCCGTCGGTGTCGATCTCGATCAGCGTCGGGATCGGATCGCTCGTGTCGAAACCGCCCGCGCACACCGCCGCCGCCACCTCGTGATTGTCGACGATAACCTTGAGGTCGACACCGCGCCGGCGCAGCGCCTGCACGCGCGGGATCTTCTGCGGCGTGATGCCGACGGCGTAGAGAATATCGCGATAGCCCGCCGCGGCCAGTTCCTCGGCCTCGCGCAGCGTGGAGACCGTGACGGCGCCGCGCCCGGGCGCGATGCGCTCGATCGCCTCCAGGCATTTCACGGTTTTGACATGCGGCCGAAGCGCGACGCCGAGCGACGCGATCTTGTCGCGCATCCGCACGATGTTGCGGTCCATCGTCGCGCGATCGAGGAGAAGCGCGGGGGTATCCAATTGGGTGATCGGGGTTGCCGCGGACTGTGCTGGCACCGGTTGCTCCGTGTCGGTGTGGCGAAAGGGGGTTGTACCGCCGGCTGCTCGCTGCGCTATGCTGGCTTCGCTTAGTGTAACCATAAGGTGCATCTTATGTTGTCGGCCGACGACCTCGAACTGTTCGTCACGGTGGGATCGTCGGCGTCATTGGCGGCGGCGGCGCGTACATTGGGGATCACGCCCCCGGCGGTCAGCCAGCGATTGACGCATATCGAGCGCAAGCTGGCGCTGCGGCTGGTCGAGCGATCCAATCGCGGGCTGAAACTGACCAGCGACGGCGAATTGCTGTTCAAACGGGCGAATGAGATTCTGTTGCAGTTCACCCGGATGGAAGACGAGCTCGCCCAGCGCGGCGGCAAGAATGCGGGGGTGTTGCGGGTGGTCGCCCCGCTGGGTTTCGGACGGGCCTATGTCGTGGGGCTGGTGATCGATTATCATGCGACGCATCCCGATGTACGGGTCGATCTCAATCTGTCGGATCGCCCGGGCATCGGGCTCGCCACCGCCTGCGATATCCTGATCCAGATCGGCGAATTGCGCGATAGCGAACAGGTCGCGACGGTGGTCGCGCCCAACCGGCGCTTGCTGTGCGCCGCGCCCGCCTATCTCGATCGCTACGGCGCGCCGGCCGCGCCCGCCGATCTGCGCGATCATCGCTGCATCGCGTTGCGCGAGAATGACGAGGACGTGACCTTGTGGCGGTTCGAGAATGCGCGCGGTGAGCGGATCAACGTCCGGATCGAGCCGTTGCTGTCGAGCAACGACGGCGCGGTGACCAAGGCGCTGGCGCTCGCCGGGGCCGGGATCACGGTCCGATCCGAATGGGACGTGGCGGAGGATATCGCCGCACGGCGACTGGTGCCACTGCTGCCTGGCTGGAAGCTCCCCGATGCCGATATCACTGCGATCCTCGGCCGCCGCGGCGAGCGGGCGGCAAGGGTGGACGATTTTCTCGGTTTGTTGCGTCGCTCGCTACGGCCGGTGCCGTGGCGGCAGCGCGGCGGGCAGGTCGCCGGCTGAGCCGGTGCTGGCCGCGCCCCGCGATCATGCGGCGCTGTAACGCTCGACCCCATCGACGAAGGTGCGCAGGACGCGCGTACCGGAATATTGCGCCGGCGCCGCCGACAACAGGTCGCGATCGAGCACCACGATGTCGGCGAGATAGCCCGGCCGCAATCGGCCGAGCCGATCGTCCTGGAAGCCGGCATAAGCGGCGGTGCGGGTGTAAGCGGTCAGCGCCTGTTCCACCGTCACCCGCTGTTCGGGATGCCAGCCACGGGGATTGTTCCCGTCGATCGTCGCGCGGCGCACCGCCGCGTCGATCCCGGTCAGCGGATCGATCGGCGCGACCGGCCAGTCGGAGCCGAAACAGGTGGCAACCCCTGCCTCCAGCAGCGAGCGGAAGGCGTAGGTGCGCGTCAGCCGTTCCTCGCCGATCCGCTTGACCGCCCATCGCCCGTCGTCGATCGCGTGATAGGGCTGGACCGAGGCGATGACCTTCTGTCGGTGCATCCGCGCAACCGCGCCGGGCGACAGATGCTGCGCATGCTCGATGCGGAACCGGCGGTCGCGTGCGCCGTTGCGGCGGACGGCCTCGGCATAGATGTCGAGCACCGCGTCATTCGCCTCGTCGCCGATCGCATGGGTGGTGATCGCCAGCCCCGCGGCATCGGCCGCAACGACCCATGCCCGCATCGTCTCGACGCTGGTGGACCAGACGCCGCGCGCGGCCGGCGCATCGGCATAGGGCTGGTAGAAGCGCGCGGTGCGGGCACCGAGCGACCCGTCCGAGACGCATTTCATCGCACCCCATCGCACCCAATCGTCGCCGCGCCCTTCCGCTTTGACCAGCGCGGCCATGCGTTGCCAATCCGCCAGCGGTACAAACGAATAGAAGCGCAGACCGGTCGGCCCGGCCGTGCGCAGCCGGCGCACCGCATCGTGAACCGACCAGTCGACTTCGGTATTATGGACCTGCGCGACGCCGCGGGACAGGGCATAAGCGATGCCCGTCTTGATCAGCCTGTCCGCCTCCGCCGGCGCAATCGGCGGGATCGCTTTCAGCACGGCATAAGCGGCATTATCCTTGACGATGCCGGTCGGCTCGCCCCTGGCATCGCGCTCGATCACGCCGCCGGGAATATCGGGCGTGTCGCGGGTAATTCCTGCCAGCTTCAGCGCCACCGAATTGAGCAGCAGCGCGTGGAGATCGGTGCGCGGGATCGCCACCGGCACATCGGCGGTGACGGGATCGATCCAGCCGCGATCGGGCACCGCGCCGCCGAACCTCTGCTCATCCCACGGCCCGCCGAGCAGCCACTGGCCGGGCGAAAGCTGGCGCGCAGCCCGGCCGATCCGCTCGATGAATTCCGCACGCGTGGTTACCGTCAGCAGGTCCGGATGGAGAAGATCCGCCGACCCGCGGAGGAAATGCGTGTGGCAGTCGGTGAACGCCGGCATGACGAACGCACCACCGCAGTCGATCACCCGCGTGCTGCGTCCGATCGAGCCGCGAACAGCGCCGTCGCCGAGTGCGGCGATCCGGTTGCCGGCGATTCCGACGGCGTCGCTACGCCCGCCGCCGCCGGTCCACACCCGGGCGTTGACAAGCGCGGTGTCGAGCAGCCGGCCGGCGGCGAAGGCGGTGCCGCACAACAGCGCCGCGGCGCCCGACAGGATCATGTCCCGGCGATCGACCCGTATCATTTCGGCTCTCCCCCATCGTTCCGCCGGGCGGCGAACCTCTCCATCCAGCTGCGCAATTCAGGATCAGGGTGGTGCGTAACGATCGCGCGAAAGGTTTCGGGCCGCTCGTCCTGCCCCAGCTTGAAACGCCCGTGGACGCTTTCCACCCCGGCGCGGAACCCGATGATCATCGCGGCAAGCTTGTCGCGGCGCGCGCCCAGTTCCGCCGCTCGCCACGGCCTCGCCCGCCCGTGCTCCTCCGCGTCGATCAATGCGTCGAGCGCGGCATCGGTCAGCGCCGCGTCAAAGGCCACGGCCGCGGCGATACGAAGATGCGCGAAGCTCCAGGTCGGCGCCCAATCGCGCCGGCCGGCATGTTCGGGCGAGATATAGCCGTTCGGGCCGCTGAACAGGAACAGCGCGCGCGGATTGGCGGTCAACTGCGCATGGAGCGGGTTGCGGCGCGCCATATGCCCGATCAACGAGACCAGCCGCCCGGCGACATCATATTCGCCGATCATCGGCAGCTGGCAAACCGCGGCGGGGTCGGCTGCATCGCCGATCACCCATGCGAGCGGATAGCCGGCGATCAGCGCCGCGACATCCGCGTCCGAATATCGCTCGAAAGGTCCGCTCACGGTCGGCCTCCGGTGGCGGGGTTCATCGCGCGGCCGGGGGCCGGGCAGCGCTGGTCGGGCCGGCGATCGGGCGACAGCACCTTGCCCGCCAGCGCCAGCGTCCGCTTGCCTCGATCGACCGCAAGACGGCCGTTGACGAGGACATAGTCGATCCCGTCGGGATAGACGCTCGGTTCGAGCGCTGTGGTATTGTCGCGCAGATGCGGCAGATCGATCACCGCGAGATCGGCCTTCATCCCCACCGCGATCCGCCCGCGATCGCCGATATGGAGGATCGTCGCGGGAAGCGCGGTCATCGAGTGCACCGCCTGTTCCAGCGTATCGACGCCTTGCTGCTGGGAATAATAAGCGATGCGGCGCGGGAAGCTGCCGAACAGCCGACGGTTGGTGTTGATATACTTGCGGCTGCCGGTCGCTTCCTCGGGCAGGATGATCCAGCCGTCGGTCGACGTCGCCGCCCAGGGCTGGCGGTAGAAGGTCTTGATATCGTCGTCGAGCATGCTGAACGCGCGCATCCGCGCGCCGCCCGGCAGGCTTGGGTCCCCCTCGCGCTGGAGCGCCAGGACGAGATCGGGCAGATCGAGCTTGCGCAGCGCCATCAGCTCTGAAAGCCGTTTCCCGACATAGGACCGATCGGGATAGGCGAGGACGACGATATTCTCCGGCCCGCCCTTCAGCGCGACGAAGTGGCGGATGTCTTCGATCAGATCTGCGCGACGGGTGGAATCTGCCGTCGCGAGCAGACGGTCGAGCCGCGTCCGATAATCGGATGCCGGCTGTGTCGCCCCATCGGCGCCGAACGCCCAGCGCGGGATGGCGACGAAATCGCCGTCGGAGCCGCTGCTGTCATAAGGATAGACGTCCATGAACACCCGGTCGCCGCGATCGCGCGCCGCCTGCAATTTGGCGACCAGCCGCCTGGCCTCGCCGCGATAGCCGGGGCCCCACGCCTTCATGTGGGTGAACACCACCGTCGCCCCGGCTTCATGCGCAACCGCCAGGACTTCGTCGATCGACTGATCGAGCGTGGGCGGTGGTGCGCCGCGGCTGGTGCTGGGCAGATACCACATCGGCGCGATGCCCTGGCTGCGCAGATGCGGAATGAAGATGCCGTCATAGGCCGGCAGGGCGCGGCCCAATTCGATCAGTTCATGCCGATCGGCGTAACGGCCGCTGTCATATTCCAGGCCCAGCGAAAGGCCGAACGAGCCTTCGCAAGCCATATCGTGGCGGATGATATCCTGCATCCGCCGGATCTCGTCATCGTTCGCGGGCCGCTTCGTGTCGGCCGGTTTCATCACCAGCGCACGCAGCCCGTTATGCCCATTGGTCAGCGCGATGTTCGTGCCGATGCCGAGCGTTCGCATCCGCGCGCCTTCGTCGCGCAGCGAAGCGGGTTGGGCGCCGTCCGGGTTGCCCAGCACCGTCGTTACCCCCTGCGCGGCATAATTCTGCCCCGCACGAAGCCGGGGGTCGGTCGACAGGAAGCCATGTTCGCCCGCTTCGTCGTCGGCGACATGCGCGTGCATGTCGATGAAGCCGGGGGTAACGATCCGCGCTTTGGCGTCGATGATGCGATCGGCGGCGGCGGCGGAAAGGTCGCCGATGGCGGCGATCACCTCGCCGCGAATGCCGATGTCGCCGCGGAAGCGCTTGCCGCCCGTGCCGTCGACGATCTCGCCGCCGCGGATCACGATATCGTAATGGACAGGCGACCCGCTCGGGCGCGACGCTAGTCCCGGCCCCACCGCAATGGTGGCGATCAGCAGCGCAAGCGACGCGCAGGAGAGACGATACGGCATCGGGGTTCCTCTTTTGCCGGGTCGGCGGGATCAGCGGATCAACTGCGCGTCCATCGAATAATCGTCATTGTGGATGACGAGCCCGCTGACCTTGCCGTCATAGCCGCGGACGAACTCGACCTGCTCGACACCGTCGTCGGCCTCGATGAACCAGCTTCCGCCTTCCGGTATCAACGTATCTTCGAGCTTGTTGCCTTCGGAATCGCGATAAGTGACGCGGAGCCGATCCTCGCGCATTGCGATCTCGATGTCCTTTACGTCGAGCGAGAAGGCGAGCGAGCGCTGGCTGGCGATCGTCGATGGCGAAGCGACGCGGTAATGACCGACATAGGCCCGCAGCATGTCGGCGCTGGGCGTCGCCGCGGGAATGGTGATGCTGCCGCCCATCCGCCAGCCCTCGGCGGCGGCGACGGCGCGGCGGATTTCCTTCAGCAGCCCGTCACCGTTTTCGCCGTTGGTAAAGATGACGACGCCGTCGCCGGTGGCGAGATGGCCTTCCATCCACGCCTTGTACGAATCGTTCGATCCGCCGTGCGAGAAGATGCGGTCGACGCCGTGCCCGCTGAGCTGGGGGCCGAGGCCATAAGGGCTGACGCCGACCTCGGTCATCATCTGCTGCGCGGTGGCGTTGGCAAGGAAGGCGCCTTCGCGATCGTTATAGGATCGGATCATCGCGATCACGTAGCGGGCATAATCGGAGGGGGTTGTCCAAAGACCCGACGCGGCGATTTCCGGCATCGATTCGTAACCGCGCGGCAGCGCTCGCGCCGCGCCGTCCGGGCCGTGCGCCTTGGCGATATTGCCCCATTTGTCGGCGATCGTCGCTTCGTAGCTGCTACGCGTCATGCCGAGCGGTTCGAACAGGTAGCGTCGTGCCGCGGCGTTGAACGCGATGCCCGAGACATCCTCGATCAGCAGTTGCTCGACGGTGATGCCGCCCCCCGAATAGCGCCAGTGGCTGCCCGGCACATAGGTCACGCGGACCGGCGCGGTGACCGCCGGGGGGCGACCGTCGAGCGTGTCGAACACCGTCGGCAGTGCCGCGCCCGGCTGGAAATCGGGGAAACCGTGGACGGTGAGCCCGGCGGAATGCGACATAAGCCCGCGCAACGTCACCGGGCTTTGCGCGACCAGATCGTTCGCCGGCACCTTCCAGCGGCGCAGATAGGCGTTCACGTCGCGATCGAGATCGAGGATCCCGGCGTCCACCATCCTGAGCGCGATCCCGGCCGCGGCGACCTTGCTGACCGACCCCACCGAAAACATCGTATCGGCATCGACCTTTTCCGGTCGCCCGCGCTGCAGGACGCCATATCCTTTGGCCCAGAGGAGCTTGCCCCCGCGGATCACCGCGATGCTGACGCCGGGGACGCGCCAGTGCTCCATCCGTTCCTCGATCGTCCAGCGCGCCGGCACCTCGCCGGCGATGTCGAACGCCGGGCGCAGCCCGTTTTCGATTGCCGCTGCGCTTGCCGCCGAATTCGCGGCGCTGGCCTGGGCGTATGCGCCTGGCGCGACGCCAGCGCTCAACATGAGAGCGAGCAGCAAGGAAGGTAATTTCATCGCTCTGCTCCTTTTGCGTTCAATAGCGATACGAAATCGTCGCGCCGATCGTGCGCGGGCGGAAGATCACGTCACGGAACAGCGCCGACGAGATCGGATCGTGGCTGACCGCGAGCCGGTCGCGAGAATTGAACAGGTTGTTGACGAACAGCGACGCGTCGATTCCGTCCTTGCGCACCCCCACCCGCAACGCGGCGACATGGGTTGCGGCCTGGGAAGTGTCGAGCGGATCATAACCGATCGTCGCGACCCGGCCGTAATTCCACCCGGCGCCGTAATTATATTCGCCGTGAAGATAGCCACTGATCCCCGCGCTCGACGCGAGGTCGGTTTCATAATCGCCCGACAGCGAGACGGTCCACGGCGCGACGAAGAGCGGATCGTCCTTCGAGATCACGATCGACCGCGAGCCGTTACGCAGCACGCCGCCGTAGACCGTGTCCTTGTATTTCGCATCGGTGTAGCCGACCGATGCTTCCAGCGTGAGGCCGTGGACCGGGGCGGCGGTAATATGGAGATCGAAGCCGCGGCTGCGCGCGGCGCCGAGATTGCCGATGAAGGTGAAGCCGCACGAATTGAGCGGGATCGAGGCCTGGATATTCTGCCAGTCGATGTAGAAAGCGCTGGTCTCGATCCGCAGCCGGCGGTTGAAGGCGGCGCCCTTGACCCCGGCCTCGTAGCTCCACACCGAGTCCGACTTGTAATCGGCCGGCGCGCCGCTGAGTCCGAGCGCGGCAAGATCCTTGCCGCAGGTCAGCGTCGGCACCGGGTTATTGCCCCCACCGGTCCGAAAGCCCTTCGCCACCGAGGCATAGAGCATCAGATCGCGATCGGGCTTGTATTCGATGCCGAACTTGGGGGTGACCGGGGTTTCCGACTGCCGCGAGCTGCCGCGGGTGACCTCGCCGTTGAACGGGCCGCCCTGCACATTGCTCGAACGGAATTTGGTGCGCGCCACGCGCAACCCGGCGGTAAGCGTGAGCTGTTCGGTCAGGCTGAAGTCGAGCTGGCCGAAACCCGCGATCTGCTTGTCGCGTGATTGGTCATAACCGTAATAGATCACGTTGCCGGGCTGGACGAGCGGAATGCCGAACGCACCCTCGACCGTCGTGCCGAAAAGCGCCTGGGTCAGATCGTCGCCGTTGGTGATATGGACGTCCTCGGTCGCATATTGTTTGGCGTCCTGATAGAATAATCCGAATACCCACTTCAGTCGGCCGGTGCCGTTCGACTGCAGCCGTACTTCCTGCGTGAACACTTTCTGGCGGTTGTTCATCGCCGCGACCGACGGGCTCTTGCTGCGATAGGCGGCAAGATAGTCACCGCCGAGCAATTCCGCAGTATAAGCGGTATAATCCACGTCGAGCGGATTCTTGCGATCGAAATAGGAAGTATTCGAGATCAGCGAAGCCGGCCCCAGATCCCAGTTCGCCGCCAGGCTATAGAGCAGATAGCGATCGCGCGACGGCTGGCGCAATGCCTGCCCGCTCTTGAACACGCCATTTGCCGGGTTCGAAAGATTGCGCCAGATCTGGTTGGAATCGCGGCCCTTGACCTCCTGATACAGGATTGCCGGCGTGATCTTCAGCCGATCGGTCGGCGCGAATTGCAGCGCGCCGCGCAATGAGATCGTCTCGAGCGCGTTGGCATTCTTGTCGATCTGCGCGCCGGTCAGCGGATCGACGCGGTCGATCCAGCCGCCGTCGCGTCGATAGAAACCACTGACGCGGAAGCCGAGCTTATCGTTGACGATCGGGCCGCCGATCGCCGCGCCGACCTCGTTGGTCGGGTCGCCGTGCTCGGTGAACGCCTGCTCGGCGCGCATATAGCCGCTGTATTTGGTCAGCGACGGTTCGGGGGTGATGAAGCGTACCGCGCCACCTTCGGAACCGGCACCGAACAACGTCCCTTGCGGTCCGCGCAGCACCTCGACCCGCTCGACATCGAAGATCGCGGGATAGGCGTTGGAGGAGGTGTTGCCCGCGCCGAGGGTGCGGACCTGGATCGGCGTATCGTCGACATAGATGCCGGTGGTGCCCGCGCCGACCGTCGAGGATATGCCACGGATCGAAATACGGGTCGAACCACCCCAGGCCGGCGTGAAGGTCAGGCCCGGCGTGATCCGGCTGAGATCGCTTACATTGCGGATGCCGCGATCGTCGAGCGCCGCCTGACTCATCGCCGTGATCGCGATCGGGACATCGGCGATCGAGCTTTGGCGACGTGTCGCGGTGACGATGATATCGCCGACGCCGGCGCTGCCCGGCACACCCGTCTGTTCCGCGGCGCCCTGTTGTCCGCTTTCCGCGCGCTGCGCCTGTGCCGCCAGCGGCGCGAGCGCCGCGCCTGTCAGCAACGCCAGTTTCCAGACCGCCATATCGTCCTCCCTTTTGAATGCTGGATAAGAAGCGCGATGTTCTCGCGCGGCGCGCCGATGTCCGCCGCCCAATGGGAAGCGGCCGGGCGTCATTGTCGTTATGTTATCGGTGTCGCGGCCGCCGTCGCGATGTGACCGCAGCAGGCAAGGCCCGGATCACCGCGGCGCGAAACGCGGCCTGTCGTGCATGATGTTCGTCGTCACCGGCATTGG
Source organism: Sphingomonas lycopersici (assembly GCF_026130605.1). Lineage (GTDB taxonomy): Bacteria > Pseudomonadota > Alphaproteobacteria > Sphingomonadales > Sphingomonadaceae > Sphingomonas > Sphingomonas lycopersici. Next base: position 464,798 of record NZ_JANFAU010000003.1, read on the forward strand.
GCCAGGCACTGATCTCGGCGATCACCGTCTCGCGCCGCGGATCGACGTAGATATACTGGCCCATGATGCCGATCGCCGCGAAGGTGCCGGGCGAAGGCACCCACCATTGATAGCCATAGCCCAGATCGCCCTCGGCATGGTCGGTATAAGCGCTGGTCGCCTGCGCCATCCAGCCGCGGGGGAGGATGGGTTTGCCTTCGACCATGCCTCCGCCCATCGCGAACAGGCCGATGCGGCCATAATCCCTGAGCGTGACGTTGAGGCAGCAGCCGCCGATCTCGACTCCACCGTCGGTCACCCAACTCGCGTCGCTCTCCATGCCGTAGCGCCGCCAGATCTTGCGCGACAGATAGTCGGCGAGGGGCTCGCCGACCGCGCGGGTGACGATGATGCCGATCATGTTGCTCTCGCCGGTGCTGTAATGCCAGCGCGTGCCGGGGGGTGCAGCGCGGGGCAGTTTCTGCATCGTCGCGATCAGCGACGCGCCGCTGTCATGCGCCATCGACGCGGCGAGCCGGCCGACATCGGAATCGGGATCGGCATAATCCTCGTTCCACGCGACGCCCGAGCGCATCGTCAACACCTGGCGGATCGTCACCCCGTCATAGGCGCTGCCCTTCAATTCCGGGATATAGCGGGTGACCGGGGCGTCGATGCCGGCGATCTTGCCGTCCGCGATCGCCGCGCCGAGCAACGTCGAGGTCAGCGATTTGGCGATCGAGAAGGATATCCAGCGATCGTGCGGCGTGATCCCCAGCGCATATTTCTCGAGAACGATCCGCCCCTTATGGATGACAAGCAGGCCGGCGGTGCGATTGCGCGCCATATAATCGTCGGCCGAACCGCTTTCCGCCCCGTAGCGATAGGCAGGGCGGATCGCGGCGGCCGCGACGGGCAACGGGCGGACCTTCGCACCGCGCCGCACGATATGCGTTGAGAAGATGCGGTCGATGTGGCGGTAACCCGCGACCTGCGCGTCGCCGCGCCATTGCAGAAGCGCCTCCCGCTTCGGCAGTTGCTCCGCGACCGCGCCGCCAGCCTGCGTTGCCACGGCGATCGCGGCCAATCCGGACAAGAGCTGTAATTTCCCGCGGTACACGGTCCCTCCGCCCCCATTTCGCCTCGTCGGCAATCTTATGGCGACCGCGCGGCGCGCAGCCGTCGCCGGCCAACATCAACCTGACGGTCAGTCGCGGCGTTCGCTTAGGCTTGTATCGCCGCACGGCGCGAGTGCCACACCGCCTCAGCTTACTACTGCCTTAAGATGAAGCTAAACACGGACGCAGCGAGGAGTACGCCGGCAACGTAATTTCTACCGAGCTTCGCGGATCATCCGTCCAGCTCTTTTCGCCGCATCCGGGCCAAGGCGACCGCATCGTCACCCGCGGGAAAGTGCAACGTGCCGGTGGTATCATGGACCGCGCTCCACACCGCCTCGGCGACGTCGCCTTCCTTCGTCGTCATCGGCGGGTTGGCGAAGGCGTCGAGGATCGGCTGCGCGAAATCGGCATAACCGCCGGGGAGAAGGTCCCCGACCGGGATGATCGCATTCGCGCCGAACCGGGTGGTCGGCGCATAGCCCGGCTCGACAAGCTTCACGGAAACGCCGAAATGACCAAGCTCATGCGCGAGCGAGGCCGAGAAGCCCTCGATCGCCTGTTTGGTCGCGGTATAGGCCGCGGCGAGCGGAAATGCGCCGAGCGTCACGCTCGACGTTACGTTGACGAGAATGCCCGATCGCCGCACGCGCATCTGCGGAATGACCGCCCGGCACATCGCCATGACGCCAATCGTATTGGTCTCGATCAGCTGGCGAACCAGCGACATCGGCATCGCCTCGAACGCCCCCACTCCACCGACTCCGGCATTGTTGACCAGCACGTCGATCGGGCCGGCGGCATCGATCAGCGCGGCAATGCTCTCGTCGCTCGTCACGTCGAGCGGCAGGACGCGCAGCCGGCCACTCCGATCGTCGAACAACGCCGGATCGGGGCGCCGCATCGTCGCGACGACATTCCAACCGCGCGACAGAAAGAATTCGGCGGTCGCCTTGCCATAGCCGGACGAGGCACCGGTAATCAGGATCGTTCGGGTCATCATCTGTCTCCTTGGGTCGATTGATACCGAGATAGACAGGCAGGCACGGACGATCTATAATTCAACGTCCAATATTGATTACGGATCGTCCACGATGGATCCCCTGAGCGATATGATTGCGCTGCTTCAGCCGAGCGCCGCCGTGTCGAAGCCGATCTCGGCGCGTGGCGAGTGGGGCGTGTGCTATGCGGCGCATGACGCACCCGGTTTCACGATCGTTCTTGCCGGCGAAGCATGGATCGCATTCGACGGAAAAGAGCCGCTACGCCTCGTCTCCGGCGATTTCGTGCTGCTGCCGACGACTCCGGCGTTTTCGCTCTCGAGCAAGCCGGGCGCCCCCTGCATCGCGGTCGAGCCGCGCAACGCGCCGGTCCGTCACGGCGACCCGCACGGCGACCCCGATTTCGTCGCGCTCGGCGGGAGCTTCGCATTCGAGCGGGTCAATGCGCCGCTGCTGCTCGCGCTGCTCCCCGATCTGATCCATATTCCGGCCGCAGCGGGCCGGGCGACGCGGTTCGGCCGGCTGATCGCGCTGCTGTCGGAAGAATGCGCGTCCGACGATCCGGGCAAGGAACTCGTCATCCGGCGGATGCTCGAAGTGCTGCTGATCGAGGCATTGCGCTGGCGCGCGACCGACGGCGCGGAAGGGCTGCTGCGCGGCATGCGTGACGCGGCGCTGGCGCGGGTGCTTGGCGCGATCCACGCCGACGTGCGCGCCGGGTGGACGGTTGCCGAACTGGCGCGGATCGCCGGCATGTCGCGATCGGCCTTCGCGGCGCGCTTTCACGAAGCCTTGGGGTGTGCGCCGATCGAATATCTCGCACGCTGGCGCATGGCGCTCGCCAAGGATGCGCTGATACGCGGGGCGAAATCGCTTGACCGGATCGCGGACGAGATCGGCTATGAATCGGCCAGCGCGTTCAGCACCGCGTTCCGCAAGAGGCTCGGCTGCTCGCCGGGCCGGTTCCGGTCAGCCTAGCCCAAGCGCGTGGAAGACCTGCATCGGATCGAAATAGGGCCGCTCGCAGATGATCTTGTCGCCGCCCGGCGGAAATTCGAACGACGCGGCCATCCTGACGCGGAAGCGCCGCCCGGTCGGCTCGATCACCCGCCCGCCGACGCGCAGCGGGCCGAGATGCGTACCGGTCAGCCAGAACTCGACCAGCACGGTGTCACCGGCATGAGCGAGCGCGATGATCTCATTGCCCTGATCGGGAAAGGGCGTCCGCGAGGCGCGGAAATAGCCGCGCACCGCCTCTTCGCCGTCATAGACCGTCCCGGTCCCGTACATTTCGTAGCGCGGATGCTCGAAGGTGGCGATCACCGCATCCCAGTCGCACGCGCATTCGAGCGCCATGTGATCGCGCACCGTCTGCAGCCGCCGTTCCGCGAGTTCGTTCATCATCGCTCCCCTGTCTGTTGCTTCAATCGATCGGCTCAGCAGCGGCGGTCAGACCGTAAAGGAAGAAATCCGCTACCTCAGCCGCGGTGCGTTCCGCGCGATCGAGATCCTCGCCCTCGATCCAGCGGCCAAGGAACAGGAACGTCCCCGCCGAGGCAAGCGAGACCGCCTGGGCGTCGAATCGCCGGTTGAGCCCCGCCGCCATGCCGCGTTCGGCAAATCCCACCGAAAGATCGAGCAACGCCGACGCGCGCTGCGAATAGCGCCGCTGATCTTCCGCCGGCAGGCAGCGGAAGAAGATGTTGAGCGACATCGGATGCAGCCCGTAGAGCTGCGCCATCACATTCAACTCCAGCGCGCGCCGTGATTGCTCGATGCTGTCTGCGCCTTCCTCGGCAACGCTCATCAGGCGATCGTAGATTTCGAACCCGCGCTCGAAGCAATGGCGGACCAGCGCGGTCTTGCTCTTGAAGTGATGATAGAAAAGCCCCTTGGTCGCGCCGACCTCAGCCGCCACGTCGTCGAGCGAGACGCCCTCGACCCCGCGCCGATTGAACAGCCGCGACGCCGCGCGCGCCACCTCCTCAATGCGATCGTCTGGCCGCGCGGCAAGGATCGGCGCCAGCAAATTCGCCGCCTCCGCCGGATGCAGCCCGCGCGCCTTGTTGCTGACGATTCCGCGCTCGACCAGCGGCGGCAGTTCCGCCCCGATCCGGGCGGCAAGATTTTCGCCCGCGCGCCCGGTCCACAATTCGCCGAGCGGCGCCCAGAAAACGAGCCCCCAGATCGTCCGCGCCGCGATCGCCGCATCGCAGGCGCGCACCGAGCCGTCGCGCTGGCCCGCGGTGATCAGCGCGGCCAGCCGATCGAACAATTCGTCCTGCCCGCGCTCAACTTCCGCGCGCGCCTCGCCCGACAGCAGATCAAGCTCGGCGGCGATCGCGGCGATCGGCCGGTCATGCCCGATCGCCTCGCGCACGAAACCAGCGACCTTGGCGAGCCCCATGCCGGGGAGCGACATGGCGTCGTGAAGCAGCGCCTGCAGCGCGCCGAGCGACTCGAGATAGCATTGCCGCGCGAGATCCTCCCGCCCGGCGCAATAATTATACAGTGCCGCGCGCGAGACCCCGACGGCGCGCGCGATCGCGGCGAGATCGGCCGCCGCGACCCCGACTCGGCGAAACTCCGCGCACGCTTCCTCCAGGACCGCCGCGCGTCGCGCCGCGCGTGCGGCGTCGCGGAGCGGCTTGCCCGCCGCGCTCCTGTCGATGGTCCGGCTCATCGTCTCATCCGTGCCCGATCGCAAGCATATTGACAACTCGGTATGCCCGGACATACCAATATGTCAGAGATAATAACAGATCGGCATGATCCGATGGGGAGGATATCGTGAGCAGGATCTTTCCGCGCGCGCGCCTTTGCGGGGGCATGATCGCCGGCCTGGCGATCGCCGGCCCTTTATCGCAGGCCTATGCGCAGGCCGTCCCGCCCACGCCGGCCGCCAGTGGGAGCGACGGCGCGGGCGACATCGTCGTCACCGCCTACAAACGCGAGGAACGGCTGCAGAATGTCGGCGCGACGATCGAGGCGCTGTCGGCCGAAACACTGCGCACGTCGCGCATCGCGGGGATCAACGACCTGTCGTCCTATGCCCCCAATGTCGACATCAAGGAGACGGTGCCCGGCGCGCTGCCGACCGTCACGATCCGCGGCATCGGGCTCGACGATTTCAGCACCGTGTCGAGCCCGGCCGCCGGGGTCTATGTCGATGAGATCCCCCTCGCCTCGCCCGGCCTGATGAGCGGCAATCTGTTCGATCTGCAGCGGATCGAGGTGCTGAAAGGGCCGCAGGGCACGCTTTACGGCCGCAACACCACCGCGGGCGCGATCAACATCCTGTCCGCGCCGCCCGAGAAGACATTCGGCTATGCCGCGCGGATCAGCTACGGCAATTACGATACGGTCGATGCCGATGTCATGATCAACGCCCCGCTCGGCGATCGCGCGCAGCTTCGCCTCAGTGGCAAGACGGTGCAGCAGGGCACGGGATATTGGACCAGCTCGCTGCTCGAAAACGGCACGCCGGGGCGCCGCGATATCGGCAGCCGCAACATCTGGCTCGGCCGCGCGGAGCTTGCGCTCCAGCCGACCGACGATCTCGATTTGTTGTTCAAGGTGGAGGGCGAGCGCTCGCGCTCCGAAATGGGCGTGCCGCAATTCAACGGCACGTTCGCCGCCGGGATGCCGTTCGTGCTATGCCCCGCGGTGCTGGCGGGGCATCTCGACAACGGCAATTGCACCGATGCCTATGGCTATCGCCAGACCCGCAGCGACCCCTACAAGGGCGATTGGAAGCGCAGCTTCCCCTATAATATCGATCAGGTGAATTTGCTCGCGAAGATCCGCTATCGCGTAGGCGGGTTCGAACTGACCTCGATCACCGGCTATATCGACTTCAAGCGGCTCTATCACATCGATGTCGATGCCACCCCGCTCGACCAGTTCGACTTTATCGAGAACGAGAAGATCCGCCAGTTCACCCAGGAATTGCGCGTCGGCCGCGAGACAAAGCTTGTCGATATCATCGCCGGCGGTTTCTATTCCTGGGATCGCGTGGCAGGCGACAACACCAATGTGACCGAGCAATGGCCGCTCGTGCTGTTCGGCGCGGCGAGCGGCGCGGGCACGACGACCTATAATCAGGTCACCCGCTCGGCCGCGCTATACGCCAATGCGACGTGGCATTTCGGGCCGCGCGTCGATCTCGTCACCGGGCTACGCTACACCAGCGAGAAGCGGCATTATGTCGGCGGGACGACCTTCGACACGCCCTCGCCGCTGTTCGGCATCAACGACACCTTCATCGACGGCACGATCCGCGACCATAATCTCACCGGGCGGGTCGCGCTCAACTTCCGCCCGCGCGAGGGGGTGCTGCTCTACGCCTCCGCCTCGCGCGGGCGGAAGAGCGGCGGCTTCTTCAGCGGCTTCACCAACAATGATGCCCAGCTCATCCCCTATCGCCCCGAGACGCTCAACGCGTTCGAAGTGGGGGCGAAGACGCAATTCTCGCGGCTGGTGACCTTCAACATCGCGGGCTTCTGGTACGATTATCACGACCCGCAGACCTATGTGCGCTATGTCGACCCGGCAACCGGGCTGTCGGTCCAGAAGGTCGGCAACGTCAGCCACGCGCGCGTATTCGGCAGCGACATCGACATGATCCTGCGCCCGACCGAGCGCTGGACGTTGACCGGCGGCATCGGGCTGCTCGATACGCGTCTCGCCTCGTTCACCACCGCCGCCGGAACGATCCCGGCCGGGAACCGCCTGCCCAATGCACCGACGACCTCGTTCACCGGCCGCATCCGCTACGATCTGCCGGTCGGCGATGCGATGCGCATCAGCTTCCAGGGCGAGACGCGTTATTCGTCGTCGGTGTTCAAGGATGCCGCCAACGACCCGCTGATCGCGGCGGGGCGCTACTGGCTGTTCAACGGCCGCATCGCGCTGACCCATCATGCCGGCTGGGAAGTCGCGATATGGGGCCGCAACCTCACCGACAAGAGATATGAAGTGCAGGGTACCGACCTCGCGACGCTGGGCATCGTCAACAAGAATTACAACGCGCCGCGTACCTTCGGCGTCGAGCTTTCCTGGCGGCATTGATGCGGAGATCGATGATGAGCGACGACTTTGCCATCTCGGGCGTGTGCGATCCGCGCTTTGCGGCGGTGCGCGAGGCCTTTCATGCCAATTTCACCGAACGCAACGAAATCGGCGCGGCGGTCGCGGTGATCGTCGGCGGCAAGGTCGTGGTCGATCTGATCGGCGGGTGGCGCGACGCGGGGCGCACCCAGCCGTGGCAGCCCGGCACATTGGTCAACGTCTGGTCGTCGACCAAGGGGGTCGCCGCCGCCTGTTTTGCGATGCTCGTCGATGCTGGGCGCCTGTCGTACGACGATCCGGTCGCGCGCTACTGGCCCGAATTCGCCGCCGAGGGAAAGGCGACGATTACGATCGGCCAATTGCTTTCGCATCAGGCGGGTTTGTGCGGCTTCACCGCCCCGGCGCGGTTCGCGGATCTGCTCGGCGGTAGCGCGGCGGCAGCCCGACTCGCGGCGCAGGCGCCGCTGTGGCGGCCGGGGACCGCATCGGGCTATCACGCAATCTCGGTCGGCATTCTCGCGACCGAGCTCTTCGAGCGGATCACCGGCACTTCGCTGCGCCAGTTCGTCGCCGACGAGTTGCGCGGCCGGCGCGGACTCGAAATCTCGATCGGGCTGGACGCCAAAGACGAAGCCCGCCGCGCCGAGATGATCGCACCGCCCGATATGGATTCGGCGCAAGTCGGATCGCTCACCGCACCACAGATCGCCGCGCTCGCCAATCCGCCGCTCGATCCGCTCGCGCCCAATACCCCCGAATGGCGCGCCGCGGACCTGCCCTCCGCCAATGGCCACGCCAATGCACGCGGGCTCGCCGCGCTCTACGCAGCGCTGCTCGACGGCCGACTAGTCAGCCGCGACAGCCTTGTCCGCGCCACCCGCACGCAGATCGAAGGCGTCGATCTCGTGCTCGGCCTGCCGGTTCGCTGGGGCGCGGGCTTCCTCATGAATACCGACGGCATCTACGGCCCCAATCCTGCGGCTTTCGGTCATTCCGGCTGGGGCGGCTCCTTCGCCATGGGCGATCCGGGCGCGCAGGTCGCGATGAGCTACACGATGAACCGCATGGGCACGCAGCTCCGCGACGACCCGCGCGCCAAGGCATTGATCGACGCGCTCTACGCCGCGATCGACTGACCCAAATTCCGCCGGCCGGCCGCTGGTCCCGCTACGATCTTCGAAGGAAAGAGGCGATCGCCTCAACCGTCTGGCCAGGCTGCTCTTCCATCAGCCAATGGCCCGAATTCGGCACGACCAACCCGGTCACATTGTCCGCCGCGGCACGCATGATTACCGCCATCGTCGGCCCGAGCGAATGATCCCCGCCGATCGCCAATATCGGCATTTTCAACGGACCATGAGCAACCGAGGCGCGATTGTCGATCACATCCTGGTCGAAAGCGGCAAATTGCGAGAAGCCGGCGTGCATCCGTCCCGGCGCGGCATAGAGCGTCGCATAATGGACGCGCGCGCCATCCGGGAACGCAGTTCGCGTCGCCGCGAATTCGTTCCAGAAGCGATCGAGATAGATACGCTCGCGGCCAGCGACGAGCCGCTCCATATCCGGCCCGCCAAAGCGGAAATGCCACAATAGCGGGCTCTTCAATATCTCGTCCCACGGCCCGACCCCCGGCACCGGCGCATCCATCATGACGAGCCGCGTGGTGCGATCCGGATATGCCTCCGCGAAAGCGAAAGCCACCATATTGCCGATGTCGTGTCCGACCACATCGGCCCGCCGGACATTGAGCTTGTCGAGGATGCCGGCCAGGTCCTGCGCCTGGTTCTTTTTCGTGAAGCCGTCTGTCGCGACGGCCGACAGACCCATGCCGCGCAGGTCGGGGATTATGACCATGTGATCGCGCATCAGCGCCGCGGCGAGCGGAACCCACATGTCGCCGGTATCGCCATAGCCGTGGACGAGCAGCACGGCCGGCCCTGCGCCGCCAACGCGGACGTGCAGCGTCGTGCCGTTCGTCGCGATGTCCGTCGTCCTGAAGCCCGCCGGAAAGGCAAATTCCTGCGCGGATGCATGCTGCGCGGCAAACAAGGAGAAAAACAGGACGAGCATTGCCGCGATCGCGCGCTTCATATTCCTTCCCCTTTTCTTGTCGACCTCGTCCCGCTTTTGCCTCGGTTTGATGCCCCACATCGCGCAACGGATTACGACGGTCAGCAGACATGGACCCCCGGCCGCCAATAGGAAAGGGCGGATGCGAATTTCATTTATCCAGGCACGAACCACAGCGCGCCGTAGCCGGACAGCACATTATCCTCCGCGCCGTTGATCCGAAGGACAACGTGCCGATCGCGCGCGCCATCGAACGTCACGGGGTCGGGCGAGAGGTTGTAAGCGCACCGGATCGTCTCGGCGCCAGCAACCCGGTCGAAGACGAGGAGTTCGGTCCCCGCCTCGATCAGCCGGAAATCGCCGCGACGCAGTGCCGGCTGATCGTTGCGCAACGCCAGTACACGCCGGGCGTGACTGAGCAGGGAATCAGGCCTCGCCTCTTGCACGGCAACCGCGCGCGCACGATTGGGCGCGCCGAGCGGCAGCCACGGTTTGCCGGTCGTGAAACCGCCAAGTTCGTCCGCGGTCCAGGGCAACGGCGTTCGCGCACCATCGCGCGACAAGGTCATCGGCCAGTTGGCGATCGCCTCGGGATCCTGGAGCAGTTCGAACGGAATCTCATCCTGTTCGAGCCCAAGCTCCTCGCCTTGATAGAGGATGATATTGCCGCGCAACGAGGCGAGCAGCGCGAGCTTCATTCGCGCATAGCGCTCGATCATATCCGGCGCGGACCAGCGCGACACCGCCCTGGGCGCGTCGTGGTTTTCGAACGCCCAGCTCGGCCAGCCTTCGGCCTCCCCGTCGGCGCCCGTTTCGCCCGGCCATTTTGCCATCACCTCGGCAACCAGCCGCGGGGTGAGATCGGGCGCGTAGAGAAAATCGAAGCCATAGGCGCTCGAAAGGTGCCGCGAGCCGGCGGTATAACTCTTCAACTCGGGCTCCGCCTTGTCGCCGCCCACTTCGGCGACGGTGTGGATCGCGCCATATTCATCGCAGACAGCGCGGATGCGCTCGATGAACGGGATCACGCCGGGCTGGGACTGGCTGTAGAGTTTGGTCTGGAAATCACACGGACGCGTGCGAACCCGCCCGGTATCCGGCGCCGGCGGATTGTCGCGTAGCAGCGGATCGTGCATCGAATGGTTCAGCGCGTCGAGCCGAAATCCATCGACACCGCGATCGAGCCAGAAGCGCGCGACCGCCAGCAGGGCATCCTGAACGTCGCGATTATGCCCGTTGAGCTGGGGTTGCTGAGCCAGAAAGGTGTGCATGTAATATTGCCCGCGTCGGGCATCCCAGGTCCAGGCGGGACCGCCGAACACCGACTGCCAGTTGCATGGCGGTGTTCCATCGTCACGCGGATCGGCCCAGACATACCAGTCGGCCTTTTCATTGACGCGGCTCCCGCGGCTTTCGGCGAACCACGGATGAAGGTCCGAGGTATGGGCATAGACCTGATCGATGATCACCTTGAGACCCAGCGCATGCGCCCGGGCAACCAGCGCGTCGAAGTCGGCAAGCGTCCCGAAAATGCGATCGACGTCGCAATAATCCGACACGTCATAGCCGAAATCGCGCATCGGCGAGGTGTAGAATGGCGAGATCCAGATCGCGTCGACGCCCAGCGAAGCGACATAATCGAGGCCGGCGGTGATTCCGGGAAGGTCGCCGATCCCGTCGCCGTCGCTGTCACGAAAACTGCGCGGATATATTTGATAGATCGTGGCTCCCTTCCACCACGGATCGTCGCCGGACCCCATGAGCATGCTCCACCTGCCGTTCGCATACGCAGCATGACCGGGGGCGCCCGCCTAGGCAAATGCTCAATCGCGCGACAATCGACGACCGAGCGATCTTGTCGAATCGATCTGCCGTGTCCTACGCTCGGCCGCAGAAGGAGAGAATGCAGGAGGAGCCGACGCTGCCAGGGCTCGGCGCGACAGCGGGTCAACCCGCCCGCGCATGAGCGATATGGCCACGCGGATGGACGCGGGAGAGGACGTGGAGACAAACCGGCGGCCGCCTGTCAGGTGGCTTGCCTGACGGACGGAGCACCTGCCGTGACCCTCGACCCCGCTTCCTCGGCCGCCCAGCTCGACACGCTCATCCTCGATGTTTTGCGCCATCGCGTCGGCAAGGACGAACTCGCCGCCAAGCCGCATGACTGGTTCAACGCCACGGTGCTCGCCGTCCGCGACAAGATTGTCGATCACTGGATCGAGTCTACGCGGCGCACCTATGAGGCGGACGGCAAGCGGGTCTATTATCTCAGCCTCGAATTCCTGATCGGGCGTTTGCTCCGCGACGCGCTCTCCAATCTCGGCCTGACGCGCGACATGGAGCAGGCGTTGCGCGACCACGGGCTCGACCTTGCGCAACTCGAGGAACTGGAGCCGGACGCGGCCTTGGGCAATGGCGGTCTCGGGCGGCTTGCCGCCTGTTTCATGGAGAGCCTCGCGACGCTCGACATTCCCGCTTATGGCTATGGCATCCGTTATGTGAACGGCATGTTCCGCCAGCGCATTGATGATGGCTGGCAGGTCGAACTGCCCGAGACCTGGCTTGCGCACGGCAACCCGTGGGAGTTCGACCGGCGCGAGAGCGCCTATTTGATCGGCTTCGGCGGCGAGGTCGTCGCGGACGGCGACAGCGTCGAATGGCGCCCGGCCGAAAAGGTCGAGGCGAGCGCGATCGATACGCCGGTGGTCGGCTGGCGCGGCACGCGGGTCAACACATTGCGGCTATGGACCGCAACCGCGCTCGATCCGATCAAGCTCGATGCCTTCAACGCGGGCGATCATGTCGGCGCGCTGGCGGACGAGGTAAGGGCCGATGCGCTCGTTCGCGTACTCTACCCGGCGGATTCAAACGCGGCCGGGCAGGAGCTGAGGCTGAGACAGGAATATTTCTTCTCCTCGGCCTCGATCCAGGACATCGTCCGCCGGCATGTCCAATATGAGGGCGATATCCGCAGCCTCCCGGACCACGCGGCGATCCAGCTCAACGACACGCATCCGTCGGTCGCGGTGGCCGAACTGATGCGGCTGATGATCGACGATCATGGCCTCGAATTCGACGAAGCCTGGGACATCTGCCGGAAGACCATCGGCTACACCAATCATACCTTGCTGCCCGAAGCGCTGGAATCCTGGCCCTTGCCGCTGTTCGAACGATTGCTGCCGCGGCACATGCAGATCATCTACGCGATCAACAGCCGCGTCTTGCGCGAGGCGCGGCGCGCGGGAATGGACGAACGGGCGATCGCGGCGATTTCGCTGATCGACGAGGGCGGCGAGCGGCGGGTGAGGATGGCGAACCTCGCCTTCGTCGGCGCGCATTCGATCAACGGCGTCGCGGCGCTGCATACCGAGCTCATGAAGAGCACGGTCTTCGCCGATCTCCACCGCCTCTATCCGACCCGGATCAACAACAAGACCAACGGCGTCACGCCGCGCCGCTGGCTGCAACAGTGCAATCCGGGCCTTACCGCGGTCATCCGCGACGCGATCGGCGACGGCTTCCTCGATGATGCCGAAAAACTCGCGGACCTGAACGCGCTGGCCGGCGATGCCGCCCTCGGCGAGCGCGTCGCCGAGGTCAAAAGATCGAACAAGGTGAAACTCGCCGCTCATCTCAAGGAACTGACCGGCGTCCGGCTCAACCCCGACGCCTTATTCGACGTCCAGATCAAGCGTATCCACGAATATAAGCGCCAGTTGCTGAATCTGATCGAGACCGTCGCGCTTTACGATCAGATCCGCAGCCATCCCGAGAAGGATTGGGTACCACGCGTCAAGATCCTCGGCGGCAAGGCGGCGCCCAGCTATTCCAACGCCAAGCTGATCATCAAACTGGCGAACGACATCGCCCGGCGGATCAACGCCGATCCGTCGGTCGGCGGGCTGCTCAAGGTCGTGTTCGTCCCCAATTACAATGTCACCCTCGCCGAACGCATCATTCCCGCGGCCGATTTGTCGGAACAGATTTCCACCGCGGGGATGGAAGCCTCGGGCACCGGCAACATGAAATTCGCCCTGAACGGCGCCCTGACGATCGGCACGCTCGACGGCGCGAATATCGAGATCAAGGATCGCGTGGGCGACGACAATATCTTCATCTTCGGCCTTACTGCGGACGAGGTCCTCGAGAAAAGGAACAACGGATACGATCCGCGCAAAACGATCGACGGCTCGAGCGAACTCCAGCAGGCGATGGCCGCGATCGCCTCGGGCGTATTCTCGCACGACGATCCCAAGCGCTATGTCGATCTGATGGGCGGGATCTACGACCACGACTGGTTCATGATCGCGGCCGATTTCGACAGCTATACCGCCGCGCAGCGCGCGGTCGATCAGGTCTGGGAGACGCCCGCGACCTGGCAGGCAATGGCGATCCGCAACATCGCCAATGTCGGCTGGTTCAGTTCGGATCGCACAATCGGTGAATATGCGAGGGATATCTGGGGAGTTAAGTGAAGCCATCGAAGGCCGCCATCGACGCCCTGCTGGAAGGCACCCATGCCGATCCCTTCTCCCTTCTCGGGGTGCATGGCGGGCAAAAGGGGGTTTTCGCGCGGGCGATCCTTCGCGGCGCGACGACGGTCGAGGTCCATGACCTGAGCGGCAACCCGCTGGGCGCGCTGAAACAGGTCGATCCGCGCGGACTGTTCGAGGGATGGATCGCTGGTTCTCCCGTACCGGTAAAATACCATTGCCGGGCGGATGTGGGCGAATGGTGGGTCACCGACGCTTATTCGTTCGGGCCGGTCCTCGGGCCGATGGACGATTTCCTGATCGCGCAAGGCACCCATTTGCGGCTGTTCGACAAGATGGGCGCCCATATCGTCGAGCATCAGGGCGCAAAGGGCGTGCATTTTGCGGTATGGGCGCCCAATGCGCGGATCGTCTCGGTGGTCGGCGACTTCAACGACTGGGACCCGGCGCGCCATTCGATGCGGCGGCGGGCGGACATTGGTGTCTGGGAGATTTTCGTCCCCGATATCGGCGAATGGAACGCCTATAAATATCGCCTCATTGGACCGGACGGGGCGATCTTGCCGCTCAAGGCCGATCCCTTTGCCTTCGCCTCGGAATTGCGACCACAAACCGCGTCGCTGGTCGCCACCCCGGGCAAAGTGCGCTGGGGCGACGAGCGGCACCGTGCTCACTGGGCAAGCGTCGACCCCCGCCGCCAGCCGATTTCGATCTACGAGGTTCATGCCGGCTCCTGGAACCGCGATCCGGCGGGCTGGTTCCTCTCATGGGACCGGCTCGCCGACGAGCTGATCCCCTATGTCGTCGAGCTCGGTTTCACCCATATCGAGTTTCTGCCTGTTTCCGAATATCCCTATGATCCGAGCTGGGGGTATCAGACGACGGGCCTTTATGCCCCCTCGTCCCGCTTCGGCGACCCCGAGGGCTTTGCACGCTTCGTCGACGGCGCGCATCGGGCCGGAATCTCCGTCCTTATCGACTGGGTGCCCGCGCACTTCCCGACCGACGCGCATGGCCTCGCCCGCTTTGATGGCACCGCCTTGTACGAGCATGAGGATCCCCGGCTCGGCTTCCATCCGGACTGGAACACCGCCATCTACAACTTCGGCCGCCGCGAGGTGGCGAGCTTTCTCGTCAACAACGCCTTATTCTGGGCCGAGCGCTACCATGTCGATGGCCTCAGGGTCGATGCGGTCGCCTCGATGTTGTATCGCGATTATTCTCGCCGGGACGGCGAATGGATCCGCAACAAGGATGGCGGGCGCGAAAACTGGGAAGCGGTGGCATTCCTGCAGGCGATGAACAAGGCCGTCTATGGCAGCCATGCGGGCTTCATGACCATTGCCGAAGAGTCGACCGCCTGGCCCGGCGCGACGCTCCCCGTCCATGAGAACGGCCTGGGGTTCGGGTTCAAATGGAACATGGGCTTCATGCACGATACGCTGGCCTATATGGGGCGCGATCCGATCCATCGGCAATATCATCATGATGATATCACCTTCGGCCTCACCTATGCCTTCAGCGAGAATTTTGTCCTGCCGCTGAGCCATGACGAGGTGGTCCACGGCAAGGGCAGCCTCATCAACAAGATGAGCGGAGACGATTGGCAGAAATTTGCCGGCCTGCGCGCTTATTATGGCCTGATGTGGGGGTATCCGGGGAAGAAGCTTCTGTTCATGGGCCAGGAATTTGCCCAGCGGCGCGAATGGTCTGAGGCCCGGCCGCTCGATTGGGACCTGCGCGCCGCGCCGGCCCATGAAGGGGTCCGCAATCTCGTGCGCGACCTCAACCGGCTCTATCGCGAAAAAGCCGCACTGCACGCGCGCGATTGCGAAGCGGAAGGGTTCGAATGGCTGATCGTCGACGACAAGGCAAATTCGGTATTTGCCTGGTTGCGCAAGGCGCCCGGGGCGGCGCCCGTCGCGGTCATATCCAACATGACCCCGGCGGTACACGAAGGCTATCGCCTGCCCCTGCCGCATGACGGCGGCTGGGACGAGGTGCTCAACAGCGATGCGGAAATCTATGGCGGCACCGGGACAGGCAATCTCGGCCGGATAATCGCCTCGGGCGGCGCGGCTGAGGTAACGCTGCCACCGCTCGCGACGTTGATGTTCGAATGGAACGGGCGGTGAGCGGGAGAGTGCGGGATGCGTGACGTTTCAGGCCGGCCGCTGGCGCGCGAGGCGATGGCCTATGTCCTTGCGGGAGGACGCGGCAGCCGCTTGCGGGAATTGACCGACAATCGCGCAAAACCCGCGGTCTATTTCGGCGGGATGAGCCGGATCATCGACTTCGCCCTCTCCAACGCGATCAATTCGGGCATCCGGCGCATCGGCGTTGCCACCCAGTACAAGGCACATTCGCTGATCCGCCATATGAACCGCGCGTGGAATTTCATGCGGCCGGAGCGCAATGAGAGCTTCGATATCCTGCCGGCCTCGCAGCGCATTTCCGAACTCTTGTGGTACGAGGGCACCGCCGACGCGGTCTATCAGAATATCGACATCATCGCGGCCCATGCGCCGCGCTATATGATCGTTCTCGCCGGCGATCACATCTACAAGATGGACTATGAGTTGATGCTGCAACAGCATGTCAACTCGGGCGCGGATGTCACCGTCGGCTGCCTCGTCGTCCCCCGCAAGGATGCGAGCGATTTTGGCATCATGGCGGTGGATGCCGACAATGTGATCACCGATTTTATCGAAAAACCCGCCGATCCTCCTTCGATCCCCGGCGATCCGGGGCATTCGCTCGCCTCGATGGGCATCTATGTGTTCGAGACGCGATTCCTGTTCGAGCAATTGCAGCGCGATGCGGCAGAGCGGGATTCGAAGCGCGATTTCGGCGGGGACATCATCCCCTATATCGTCAAGCACGGAAAGGCGGTGGCCCACCGCTTCGCCGACAGCTGCATCCGCGCGGCGGAGGAGATCGAGGAATATTGGCGCGATGTCGGCACGCTCGACGCCTATTTTGAAGCCAATCTCGACCTGACCGATACCGTGCCGAAGCTCAACCTCTACGATCGCGACTGGCCGATCTGGACCGACCAGATCGTGTCCGCGCCGGCGAAGTTCGTCCATGACGAGGAAGGCCGCCGCGGCCATGCGATCTCGTCGCTCATCTCGCAGGATTGCATCGTGTCCGGCGCGGTCGCACGCCGCAGCCTGTTGTTCACCGGGGTGAAGATGGGTTCCTGGTCGAGCGTCAACGATGCGGTGATCCTGCCCTATTGCAATATCGGCCGGCATGCGCGGCTCAGCCGGGTGATCGTCGATTCAGGCGTGCGCATTCCCGAGGGGCTGGTCGTCGGCGAGGATCCGGAACTCGATGATCGCCGCTTCCGCCGTACGGAAAACGGCGTGTGCCTGATCAACAAGGCGATGATCGATCGGCTGATATGACGCTTTCCATACTCTCGGTCGCTTCGGAAGCGGTCCCGTTGATCAAGACCGGCGGCCTCGCCGATGTTGCCGGCGCGCTTCCGGCAGCGGTGGCGCCGCACGATATCGAGCTGACCACATTGCTGCCGGGTTACCCTTCGGTGCGCCGCGCGCTCGACAGCAACAAGCCGATCCACAAATGGGCCAATTTGCTCGGCGAGGAAGCGCGGCTCCTGGCGGGAGAAATCGCCGGGCATCCGCTTCTGGTGCTTGATTGCCCTACGTTGTTCGATCGCGACGGAAGCCCCTATGCCGACAATGCCGGGCGCGACTGGGAGGATAACTGGCGGCGCTTCGCAGCTTTTGGCCGGGCGGCGGCGGATATCGCAGGCGGCGCGGTCAAGGGCCGCGGATTCGATCTCGTCCATGCGCATGATTGGCAAGCCGGTCTCGCCCCCGCCTATCTGCGCTTCGCACCGCCGCGACAGCTCAAGCGCGCGATGCCGGCGGTCATGACGATCCACAACATGGCCTTCCAGGGCTATTTCCCCGCCACCATTTTCGACGCGCTCGGCCTGCCGGGAAATGCCTGGGCGCTCGACGGCGTGGAATATCATGGCGGCGTCGGGTTCCTCAAAGCGGGGCTCGAAAGTGCCGCGGCGATCACCACCGTCAGCCCCACCTACGCGCGCGAGATCCGCACCGGGGAGTTTGGCATGGGGCTGGAGGGGCTGATCGTCAGCCGGGGCGAGCGGGTTTCGGGGATCGTCAACGGGATCGACACGGCCCAATGGAATCCCGAGACGGATCGAGCCATCGCCAGCCCCTTCTCGGTCCGGACGCTGGCAAAGCGAACGGCCAACAAACGCGCGCTGGAGCAGGAATTCGCGCTCGAGCCCGACGACGGCCCGCTGTTCGTCGTGGTGAGCCGGCTGACCTGGCAGAAGGGCCTCGACGTGCTGCTCGAGGTCCTCGATCATCTCGTCTCGCTCGGCGGCCGCCTCGCGCTGCTCGGTTCGGGCGATGTCGCGCTGGAGCAGGCCTATCTTGCCGCCGCCGCGCGGCACCCGGGCCGCATCGCCATCCGCACCGGTTATGACGAGGCGCTTTCCCACCGGTTGCAGGCGGGCGGCGACGCGATTTTCATCCCCAGCCGGTTCGAGCCGTGCGGGCTGACCCAGCTTTATGGTCTGCGCTACGGCTGCGTGCCGATCGTCGCGCGTACCGGCGGCCTTGCCGACACCGTGATCGACGCCAACCTCGCCGCTCTGTCGATCGGGGCGGCGACGGGAATTCAGTTCGACGGCGTCACACCCGCCGCGCTCAGCGCCGCAATCGAGCGGGCAATGGCCTTATGGCAACGTCCGGACGACTGGCGTTCGATCCAGCGCGCCGGGATGAAACAGGATTTCTCCTGGCGGCGGAGTGGTGCGGCCTATGCCGCGCTCTACCGCGCGCTTTGTCCCGCTCGCGCCATATGACCTACGGCGCCACCCCCGGTCCCGCCGGGACGATCTTTCGCGTGCGCGCGCCCGAGGCGCAAAGCGTGACCTTGTGCCTTTTCGAGCGCGACCACGAAGTGCGACGGGAAATGCGGCGCGAGGGAACCGACTGGGTCGCCGAAGCCCCTGCCCCGCCCGGCACTCTTTATGGCTATCGCGCCGCCGGGTCGTTCGACCCCGCACAAGGCCGCTGGTTCGACGCGTCGAAGCTGCTCGTCGATCCCTATGCGACAGAGCTCGACCGGCGCTTCGCTTACACGCCATCGCTCCACGCATTCGGCACCGACACAGGCCCAATGGTGCCGAAAGCGATCGTCCCCGGGGACCTTCCGGTGGTGGAGCCCGCACTGCCAGTCTTCACGCACGGCGGGCTGATCTACGAAGCCAATGTCCGCGCACTGACCATGCTCCATCCCGATGTGCCGGAAGAATTGCGCGGAACCGTCGCCGCTTTGGCTCATCCGGCGATCATCGCCCATCTCACCAGGCTCCATGTCGGCGCGATCGAGCTGATGCCGATCGTTGCCTGGATCGACGAGCGGCATCTGCCGCCGCTCGGCCTCTGCAACGCCTGGGGCTATAACCCGGTGGTGCCGATGGCGCTCGATCCCGGATTGTGCCCGGGAGGCGTCGCCGAGTTGCGTGAAACGGTGGCTGCGCTCCACGCCGCCGGAATCGGCGTGATCCTCGACCTTGTGTTCAATCACACCGGCGAAAGCGATGTGCTCGGGCCGACGTTGAGCTTTCGCGGGCTCGACAATCGGGGCGTCTATGCGCACGATCGCGAAGGCCGGCTGATCAACGACACCGGCTGCGGCAACACGCTGAACTTTGGCGAGCCCTATGTCCGCGAACTCGCCCGCGCGACCTTGCGCCATTTCGTGCGGCATTGCGGGATCGATGGATTCCGCTTCGATCTCGCGCCGGTCATGGCGCGCAGCCCCGGTTTCCAGGCCGACGCGCCGATCTTCGCCGAAATCGCCGCCGACCCGATATTGGCCGATCGCGTGCTGATCGCGGAGCCGTGGGACCCGGGTCCCGGCGGCTATCAGCTCGGCGCCTTTCCGGAAAACTGGCTCGAATGGAACGACCGTTTCCGCGACGACGTGCGCCGCTTCTGGCGCGGCGACGGCACGGTCGGCACGCTGGCAACGCGGCTTGCGGGATCCTCGGACTTGTTCGGGCCTCATAGCCGCTCGGTCAATTTCATCGCGGCGCATGATGGGATGACGCTCGCCGATACGGTCGCTTATGCCGGTCGCCACAATTGGGCGAACGGCGAGGAAAACCGCGACGGGCAAGGTGACAACGCCTCGTGGAACAACGGCGTGGAAGGGCCGAGCGATGATCCGAACGTCGTCGCGCATCGAGCCGCGGACGCAAGGGCATTGCTGGGGACATTGTTCGCTTCGACCGGGTCGATCATGCTGACCGCCGGCGATGAGTTTGGCCGAACGCAGCTCGGCAACAACAATGCTTATTGCCAGGACAATCACCTGACATGGCTCGACTGGGGCACGCGCGACCGTCTGCTGGAAGATCATGTCGCGGCGCTGGCGCAATGGCGCGCCGCCCGCGCCGGCTGGTTCGCGACCTTTCCGCGGCAGGGCGACTGGCTGTCGCCGTCGGGCCAGCCCATGACGATTGCCGAATGGGAAGATCCGGCGACGAGCGGTCTGACATATCGCTCGCTCGATTCCGATCGGCCCTATTCGATCGATATCGACCGCATCGGCCGGAGGGTGGGCACATCCGCGTAGAGTTCCTCGCCTTCTGTCCCAATTGGTGACGAATGAGCGATCCTTCATGTTGTACCCGGCGACCCCCGCATTAGTCCGAGGGGGATGCGCTCCCAGGTCCCGCGAGCAGCGGGCCCTGTCGCCGATTGTCGAAAGAACGATGCCGCGGCGCGGCAGCGGCGAACGGAGATTGGGAGTGCCATGCGCGGATCGGAACAATGATTGCCGCACTCTTGCAAACCGCCTTATTGGTTTTCAACGGCGTCCCGCAAAGCGCGAACGTTGGTGAAAGTCGAAGCGTGAGGTTTCACCCGATGGACAGGACGGAAAAATCGGCCGAACCCGCCTGGCTAAGGGCTGCACGTGCCGCCATTCCGGTGATCGCCGCCTCGCTTCTCGGGCAATGGGCGACCTGGCTCAATCTCGCCCCATGGTATGCCGGCCTCCTGAAACCGTCGTTCAACCCGCCAAACTGGATATTCGCGCCAGTCTGGACGAGCCTGTATGTGCTGATGGCCTATTCGGTCTGGCGTATCCTCAAAGTCCCCGCGAGACGGATCGAGCGCCGGATTGCTTTAACCTTATTCTTCGTGCAGCTCGCGCTCAATGCTTCGTGGTCATGGCTGTTTTTCGGACTCAACAGCCCTCTTGCCGGGCTCGTGAACGTCGTGCCGCAATTTGTGGTGATCATTGCAACGATCGATCGATTTCGCCGGCTTGATCTCGTGGCGGCACGGTGCCTTATGCCATTGGCCGCATGGGTTGCGTTCGCCTCAGTGCTGAACTTCGAAATCTGGCGCCTCAATGGCTAGCCCTGCGTTGCACGAACGGCCCGCCGAGCCAACTCTTTCTGATCCGGAGCGCCCTGTTATCCTGTGGTTTCGCGACGACCTGCGCATATCGGATAATCCTGCGCTTAACGCCGCCGCCGCAACTGGCCGCAAGATCATCTGCATCTTCGTGCACGATGAGGAATCGCCCGGGTTGCGGCCGCTTGGGGGCGCCGCGCGATGGTGGCTTCACGGCTCGCTCGAAGCGCTGGACGGAGACCTGCGCCGGCGCGGTGCCTGGCTGTCGATCTATCGTGGACGGGCCCAGACCATCATCCTCGCGCTCGCCGCCGAAACCAACGCGGCGGCGATATTCTGGAACCGGCGCTATGGCGGGGCCGAGCGCCTGCTCGACGAAACACTGAAGTCGGCACTCAAGGAGCGACGGATCGTGGCCAAGAGCTTCAACGGCCATCTGCTTCATGAGCCATGGGCGATCAGGACGAAGGCGGGCCAGCCGTTCCGCGTCTTTTCAGCCTTCTGGCGCGCCGCGCAGGACACCGGAGACCCCGTCGCGCCGCTCCCCGCCCCCGCGCAGCTGGAACCGTTCCGCGGCGACCATCGCAAAAGGCTGCAGGCGGTTACCCTCGCCGATCTCTCGCTCGAACCGTCCACACCCGACTGGGCCAGCGGCCTGCGATCGAGCTGGCAACGCGGAGAGCAGGGCGCGCACGATCAGCTCGGCTGTTTTCTGGACAAGCATTTCGGCAATTATGCCGGCTTCAGGGACTATCCCGATCGCGCGGCGACCTCGCGCCTCTCACCCTATCTGCGCTTCGGCAATATCTCCCCGCGCCAGCTCTGGCATGCCGCCGCCGCTGCAACCCATGCCGCAGAGCACGGAACATCCTATCGAAATCTCGAGAAATTCCAAACCGAACTGGGCTGGCGCGAATTCTCCTATCATCTTCTCTATCGTCACCCTGACCTCGCCGATCGAAACCTGCAGCCGCAGTTCGACGCGATGCCGTGGCGGGTCGATCCGCAAGCATTGCGCGCCTGGCAAACCGGCCGAACCGGCTACCCCTTTGTCGACGCGGGAATGCGCGAACTCTGGCACACTGGATGGATGCACAATCGTGTGCGCATGATCGTCGCGTCGTTCTTGGTGAAGCACCTGCTCATCGACTGGCGCCAAGGCGAACAATGGTTTTGGGATACGTTGGTCGATGCCGATCCCGCCAACAACCCGGCGAGTTGGCAATGGGTAGCGGGAAGTGGGGCGGATGCGGCGCCCTATTTCCGGGTCTTCAACCCTGTTCTTCAGGGGGAAAAATTCGATCCCGACGGGGCCTATATCCGACGCTGGTTGCCCGAGCTATCCGGCCTTCCAAGCTCCAGCATCCATCGACCTCGTGAACTTGAAGCCATCACAGCGGGCTATCCCGAGAGAATAGTTGAACATAAGCGCGCGCGGGCGCGCGCGCTCGAAGCATATAAGAATCTGCGCACAACGAGTGCCCCGGGCCACGGTCGATTTTCTTCGTCCAATCGATAACTTGCTATAAATTCTTTGAAGCAAGGCTCCGGAGTGCTAATTTGGGGTACAAGTTCTGAGCCGGCCGATCGGCTGGCCCCGCCGATGTAGGATCACGCCCCGGTCGCCGCCGAAAATGGCAGGCGCGACCGCGTATATCGGCGGTATGATGCGCCGAGCGCGATTGCATCGCGCAACGGCCGCGGTTTGTTGACCAAATTCCGTTGAGCGGCGCCCAGCATCGCGCCACAAGGCGATGATGGCCAGTTCCAGCATCGTGCAGATTCTCCACGCCGCCCGCACGCGTATCGTCGCGCACGGCATGGCGGGGCTGAGCCTGCGCGCGATCGTGCAGGATGCGGAAAGTTCGCTCGGATCGCTGCATTATCGGATCGGCGACAAGGGCGCGCTGATCGGCATGCTGGCCGCCGAGGAAGCCGACGAACGGCGACGGATGGCCGCGACATGGGAGCCCCGCGCCGCGGCGCTCGATCTGTCGGTGCCCGATACGCTCGCCGCGCTGATCGCCGCGTGGCTCGACGAGGCGGCGACGCTGCGCCGCGATCACGCCGTCGCCGGGTGCGAGCTGATGCTCGAGGCGACGATCGATCTCGCGACGCGCACGGGAATGGACGATATGCTCGGCGCCGAAGACGATTTCTGGATCGGGCTGCTGCGCCCCGCCGCCGGCGAGGATGCGGCGCTCTTCGGGCGCGCGATCGCCGGCTATTGCCGCGACGAGCTTCCTTTCACGCTCGTCGCATCCGGTCACCCTGATTACCGCCTGCTGCGCGCCGCGACGACCGCGCGGCTCGCGGCGCGGTTTCGCGCGCCGGCATCGGGCATCGCCAGCCATTTCGAGGCGCTGGTCGACCGCTGCGGCACACCGCGCGATACCGCCGTGCTGCCGGTCGACCTGCCCGAAGGCTCGCGCAAGGCCGAGCTGGCGGGGTACGCCGCGGCATTGATCGCCGAGCGCGGGATCGCGGCGCTCAGCCACCGCACGGTCGCCGCCCGTGCGGGCGTCGCCAATTCCAATGTCGCGCATTATTTCCGCACCCACGACGATTTGCTGCGCGCCGGCATGGGCGCGCTGATCCTCGGGATGCGCAGCGAGCTGACGCAGGGCATCGCCCAGCAACGCGCGGCGCGCGGCGATGCGCTGTTGCGCGCCACCCATTCGGTCGCGCTGACCGCGCTGCGCGACGCGCGGCTGATCCCGTTCGCGCTCGATATGCGCCGGCGGCGCGGCGAGAATGTACGGGCGGAGATCGCCGCGGGCGTCGGCGGCGCGGCGGGGCTCGACGCCGCCGCGACGCAGGCCGCGGTGGTCACATTGGTTGGTGCCCGCCTCGGTGCGCTGGCGCGCGGCGACGGCGCCGCCTTCGCGCTCGATATCGCCGCGCTCGCCCGGTTGCGCGACGGCAGCTGACTCTGCCGGCGGCGGCCGGGGAGAGCCGCCGCCGGGGCGCGCACCTATCTGGCGGGCGGCGCAATCCGGGCCGGGCCACCGCCCGGCAGGGTCACGACATAGGGGGTGCCATAAGCGTTGCCGGGCTTCTCGAAATCGGTCGAGACGATCTGCGCGCCGCTCGCGAAGGCTGCGGTCGCGCGGCGCTGATCGTTGGTCTTCGCCTCATAGGTTTCGATATCGGCGCGCGAGCGGACGATATAGCCTTTGGCGATCTCGTCCCTGATCTCCTTGCCGCGAACTAGCGCGTTATCGTCGAGGATGAAGGCGGCATGATCCTGCCCCGGCTGGGAATCGAGGAACGCCATCCGCCCCTTCAAGCCGGGATGCCCCTCCAGATAGGCCGAGGCGCCGTCATGCCCGGTGGCGGTGATGAGCTGGAAGATGAATTTGCCGCGCGCCTTGCCCAGCGTCGGCCAATTGCCCGCCAGCACCGCTTTTTCCAGCGTCGGATAGGTCCCGCGCACCTCATCGGGGGTGACGACATTGGCGCGGCCGATAACCTCGGCGATCGTGCGGTCGATCTCGTCATAGGTCGCGCTGGTGAACGGCGGCGGGGTGGTCGAACCGGGGAGGATCGGGATCGCCTGCACTTTCGCCTCGATCATCACGAAGATCGGGATATGCCCCGGATGCTGGTCCGACCACGCCTTCATCTCGGCGAGGCAGCCGCGGAAGGTCGGGCAGGAGCTGCGGAAATCCAGGTCTGCCATATGCAGCACCTTGATCCCCGGCGCCTTCATCGCCGCGGGGTCGAACGGCAGAAGATCGGTCACTCCCTCAGCGCGCAGCAACCGATAAGCCCCCGGATCGGCATAAGCGCCGCCGTCGGGATCGGCGTTCACGTCGATCTCCAGCCCGCGCACGCCGAGATCGAGCTGCTCGGTGAGGCTCGGGTGGCGGTAGCTCAGCGCTTCCTTGAACGATACGTCGTTCGGGTGGGCGATCAGCATCTCACGGCGCCGCTCCTCCGGCATCTGCGCGGCGAGCTTGCCCATCGACGGCAACCGCGTTTCGAGCAGCGCGAGCACGCGCGCGTCGACCCCGATCGAATAGCTGTTGTGCGTGCCGAGCACCTGGATGCGGTTGAGCGGCAGCGAATCCGGCAATTCCGGCGCCTCGCGCGCGGGCTGTGCCGCCGCGGCGGCGGCAAAGGCGAGCGCGATCAGCGGCAACGCCCGCATGACATGTTTCGACATGGTGTGAACCTTCTTTCGGGGCGTCGATCAGAAATTGAGGTTGGCGAACACGCCAGCGGTGCGGCGCGCATTGGGCGAGGTATAGTGAAGCAGTCCGAGCTGGCCGTAGAGCTGCCAGCCGGTCGAGAAATAGGTGTCGAACAGATTGCGTGCGAACACCCCGAATTCGAGCTTGTTGTCGGCGGTCACCGCGCTCAGCCGCGCATTGACCAGCCCGAAGCCGGGGACGCGCGAATAATCGGGCTGGCCGACCACCGTCCAATAGGTGCTGCGATAGGCATAATCGGCATGCGCCCTTACCTTCATGCCGTCGCTGATCGCATGGTCATAATCGACCGCGGCGGTTGCCGAGAAATCGGGCGAATTGGGCAAGCGCGTATTGGTGTAGTTGGTCGTCGGGTTGTAGACGTAATTGGTGAACCACGCATCGGTGTAGCTGCCCGACGCGCTCAGCGAGAGCGAACGGGTCGGGCGCACCGCGAGCGTCGCCTCGACGCCCTGCGTCCTCAGGCCCCCGGCATTGCCGATCGCGGTGGCGAGCAGGAAACCGCCGCCGCCGTCGGGCACCTGCGTCAGGATCGTCGCCTGGAAATCGGTGAAATCGGAGCGGAAGACGTCGATGTTGAAGCGCAGCTTGTGATTGAACCACTCCGATTTCAGCCCGACTTCATAGGCCTTGACGGTCTCGTGGCGATAAGGCGCATATTTGTTGCCGACGAACGCGATCCCCGCCGGCTTATAGCCGGTGCTGACGGTCGCGTAGAGCATCGCCGTCGACGTGATCTGGAACTCGGGCGAGACGCGGACCGAGAAATTGCCGCCCTTCACGCTGCCATAGGGAAAGACCGGCGGCGCGGTGGTCGCGACGAATTTGGGGGTGAAGCCCGCGACCTGCTGCGGATCGACCGTGATATAGGACAGCCTTTGCGAGACGTTGTCGTGGGTATAGCGCCCGCCGACCGCGACGCGAAACCGGTCCGAAAGGTTGAACTGGACCTGCCCGAATGCTGCCGCGGTCTCGTTCACCGCGTGGAACAGCGAGGTATTACCGCTCTTTCCGATCGCGCCGGTCAGCGCATAGAGCGTCGAGATCGGCACACCATTGGTATAGACCGGCGCGCCGAGCGTCGCCCATTGCAGCTGGGTCTGCGTCGCCTCTAGCCGGTTGTAGAACAATCCGAGGAACCAGGCGATCGGCCGCTCCTGCGGCGAGGCGAGGTGGAATTCCTGGCTGACCTTCTCGGTGAAGAGATGCCCGTAGTTGAACGGGATATAGGCATATTTGTCGATCGGGGTGAGGCTCGCCGGGGTGTTGTTGTTGTACAGCGTGTAGCGATAGGCGCTGATCGAGGTCAGGTCGTAATCGCCGAGCTTGGCGTGGATGCGCGCCGAGGCGCCCCATTCCTCGGTCTCGATCGCCCCGTAACTCGAATCCGCCGTGTCGGCATTTTTCGGGCCGGGATAGACGCCGAGCGAATTGAGGATCGCGGTAACGTTGGCCGGCTGCCCGGAGACCGGGGTGCGCACGCTGCTGTCCCAATGATGCGCGTAGTCGCCCGAGATCGTGACGTCGAACCTGGCGTTGGGCTCGAAATAGAGTTTAGCGCGGCCGCCATATTCGTGGACCGAGCCGACCAGCCGGTTGAGCGTGACGTTGCGGCCGAAACCCTCCTGCGCCTGATCGAAGCCCGAAATGCGCAGCGCGGCATATTGCCCCAGCGGCAGGTTGACCGTCGCGTTGAGGATGCGGTCATTATGCTCGCCGTAGCTCGCGCTGGCGCGCAGCGAGGTGACGCCGAGCCTGGGCTTGTTGGTCGAAACCGCGATCACGCCCGAGGTGGAATTCTTGCCGAACAACGTGCCCTGCGGGCCCATCAGCACGTCGACGCGCGCGATATCGACCATCCCGGTCAGCCCGTTGGCACGCTGGCCGTCCATCACCACGTCGTCGACCACGACATTGACCGATTTGGCATTGGAAAAGTCCCAGGAGGTGGTGCCGACGCCGCGGATCTGGAACGCGGCGCCCTGGGTCGGATCATATTGCATGCCCGGCGCGAGATATTGGAGGTCGGTCACATTGGTGTAGCCGGCATTGGCGATCGCTTGCCCGTCGATCGTCTGGATCGACAGCGGCACTCTTTGGCTATTCTCACTCCGCCGCTGCGCCGTAACCACCACCTCCTGTAATCCCCCGGAATCCTGCGTTCGCGCTGCATCGCCAGCCTGCGCCTGCGCGGCCGCCGCGCCGGGAAAGACAAAGAACACGAGCCCGCTTGCGCCAACGGATAAGAACGATCGTACGAACATCCGCGACTCGCGCAACATAGAATTTTCTCTCTCTTAAACCCTGAATGAGGGGCGCGATAGTCGATGAATATTACGCTTTCGAGACGATCGTACTATAGATTGGAAAAGTTCAGGGGTAAACGTCACGCCCCGGCCGCGCGACCGATCGGGTACTCGCGCTGAGGGGTCACAATCTCATCGCGCTCCCCAAGGGCGCTTCCCGCCATAAGGGGGCTTCGTTAGGATAGCTTCTGAACCGATCGGGGCGGAAAAACCGCCCGTCGCTCGGTCGGCTGCTTGCACGGGAAACAGGATTTGGACACGATTGCCGCGGACACGATGATCGCCCTGCCCGGTGGCACGTTCACGATGGGGTCGGAGCGTTTCTACCCGGAGGAGGCGCCGGTTCGGCGCGTGCGCGTCGACCCGTTCCGGATCGACGCGGCCCCCGTCACCAACCGCGCATTCGCGCGCTTCGTCGCCGAGACGGGCTATGTCACCTTCGCGGAAATCGCCCCCGATCCCGCCGATTATCCGGATGTCGACCCCGCGCTCGCGCAACCCGGCTCGCTGGTGTTCACCAAGTCCGCCGGGCCGGTCGATCTCTCCGATCCGTCGCAATGGTGGCGGTTCGTGCTCGGTGCCGACTGGCGCCACCCCACCGGCCCCGACAGTTCGCTCGAAGGGCTCGACGATCACCCGGTGGTCCACGTCGTCCATCAGGACGCCAAGGCTTATGCCGACTGGGCGGGCAAGAGCTTGCCGACCGAGGCGGAATGGGAATATGCCGCGCGCGGCGGGCTCGAGGCGCGCGAATTCGCCTGGGGCGACGAACTGACCCCCGACGGGCAATGGCGCGCCAACACCTGGCAGGGCCTGTTTCCTTTCGCCAATCAGCTGCTCGACGGCTGGGAACGCACCTCGCCGATCGGCGCCTATCCGCCGAACGACTTCGGGCTCTACGACATGATCGGCAATGTCTGGGAATGGACCGAAGACTGGTATGCGGACGCCTCGGCGACCGCGGCGCGCGGGAAGACCAAGACCAAGCCCTCATGCTGCGTCGCGGACAATCCACGCGGTGCCAAGATATTCCAGAGCTGGGACCCGGCCAACGCGGCGCGCAAGGTCCCGCGCAAGGTAATCAAGGGCGGCTCGCACCTGTGCGCGCCGAGCTATTGCCAGCGCTATCGCCCTGCCGCGCGGCATCCCCAGGCGATCGACAGTTCGACCAGCCATATCGGCTTCCGCTGCGTGGTGCGCGCGACCTAGCGCTCGAAGGAGCCCCCGCTCATGCAGGTGAACCCGCTCGGCTGCCTGAGCGACCACTATTATCGCAATTACTATAAGGATTTGCCGTCGCGCGGCTATCCGCAATATAAGACATGCAAACCGACCCGGGCGAAAGCTATAGCGTGGCTGAGCGCCACCCCGACACTCTCGCCGATCTGGCCGCGCGTCTTGCTCGCGCGCGCGAAACCTTCGCCTCCTTCCGCACCCACCCGTCGACAATTGTCGGCGGACAGGCGGCGCCCGAGCAACCCCCGAGAACATCCGATTAGCCGCCGCGCCGTCGCGCGCCTTACCGCGCAACGCGGTGCGCGGCGCCGAAAACCCGCGGCAGCTTTCGGGCTCAAAGGAACCTGCGCCAAAGGGCCGATCGTGGGCGCACTCCTGCGTAGCCGTCCAGCCTTTTTCCGGCCTCCCGCAGCAGCGATACTTCCGACCACATCGTCGCGCCGTGCCGCCTTGGCCCACCCCACCGCAATCGAGCAGCACATTCCGGGAATGCGCTGGTCTCACGGCGAATGGCCTGATTGACTTCAATCATTGAAGTAATGTAACACGAGCCGATACCAGCGAGCTTGCCATTGTTCCGATGAGTCTCTCCGATCGCGCTTTTTCATCCGGGGTAACCACCCCGCGCGATCCGCTGGGTCTGCTGGAAGGGCGCTGGATTTTGCAGATTCTCCTGCGGCTCAAGGACAATGATCTGCGTTTTTCCGACCTGCGGGCCGCCTTGCCGGCGATCAGCGCCAATGTTCTGGCCCAACGGATGCGTGATCTCGAAGCGGCCGGGCTTGTGCGTCGGCTTTATCTGCCGCCTCCGGCTGCGAGCCAGGTCTATGCGCTCGCGCCTTCCGCGGACTCGCTGCGCCCGGCGCTCGAATATCTGGCACATTGGCGGGCTCGGCATCGCACTCCCGCTCATCAAGAGCCGGTATGAAAACGCGTCGCTTCGACGAGGCGTCACGATCATCAAGCGGATTACCGTTCAAGTCGGCCATTCGTGCCGGTGTCACGGTACGCCGCCTGGGCCATCATCTCGCACGCGCTTCCTGTCATCCGGCTCGGCATTCGCCCACCTTGCGCTTCGTCCACATCGGGCGTAAAGCTTCAATAATTGAAGTAATAAGACCCTTCCCAGGGCAAGTGTCCGTCAACGATGGAGATGTGATGCGCTGGTTTGATCGGTTGCAAAGCTGGAACGAGACGGTCGAGCCATGAAGCCGAAGTCGTTCGCCGGAATGCGCTGTTCGATCGCCGGCGCGCTGGAGCTGATCGGTGATCGCTGGGCATTGCTCATCATCCGCGATCTTTCGCTGGGCCTGAGCCGCTATGACGACCTTCGCGCGAGCACGGGCATCCCGGCCGCGACGCTCGCCGCGCGGCTCAAGCATCTGTCCGCCTCGGACATCGTCGAGCGCGTCCGCTACCAGGAACGCCCTCCCCGCGATGAATATCGTCTGACGCCCAAGGGGCGTGACCTGTGGAAGGTCAGCGTTGCTCTCCGCGAATGGGGCGATCGCTGGGACGCCAGCGGCTTCGGCCAGCCGGCGATCGAAATGGTCGATCGCGAAACCGGCAGACCGCTGATCCTCGCGCTCGTTGACGCCGAAACGCGCGAGGCGGTGCCGCGCGACCGCGTCCGGCTTCGCGCAGGGCCTGGCGCCGACGACACGGTACGCCATCTTCTCGAACGCTCGACGGGAGCCAATTCATGACCCAGCCAATTGAGCTTTTCTACGATTTCCGTAGTCCTTACAGCTATCTCGCCTTCACTCAGTTGCGCGGGATGAACGTCGACATCGCGCTCAGGCCAATGAAAGTCCTGACCCTGATGGAGAAGGTCGGCAACGTGCCGACCACGATCACTTGCGCGGCCAAGGGGCGCTACGCGCGAGCGGATCTCGGCCGCTGGGCGCAGCGCTACGGCCTCACGCTCAACCCGGCGAACATGCGCGAGGTCGACGGTGA
Source organism: Sphingomonas lycopersici (assembly GCF_026130605.1). Lineage (GTDB taxonomy): Bacteria > Pseudomonadota > Alphaproteobacteria > Sphingomonadales > Sphingomonadaceae > Sphingomonas > Sphingomonas lycopersici. The sequence goes on from NZ_JANFAU010000003.1 coordinate 495,683, forward strand.
GGCCTGCGCGCGCGCCGTGCTCGCCGCTCGCTCTCCGTCGGAGGCGGCGGCAATCACGCTGGCGCTGTACCGGGCGTGCTGGAGCGAGGGGAACGCGCTCGCCACGAAGGACGATGTTCTCGCCGCGATCACGGCGGCGGGCATCGACGCCATCCCGATTGCCGAGCGGATCGACACGCCAGCGGTGATCGAGCAGCTCGACGCGAACACCGACGAAGCCGCCGCGCGGGGCGTCTTTGGCTCACCCACCGTCTTTGTCGGCGAGACGATGTTCTTCGGCAATGATCGGCTCGATTTCGTACGCGAGGAACTCGAGCGCCTGGAGGAAGCCGCGTGACCGACAGGGCAAAGCCGCTGGCGCTCGTCACCGGGGTCGGGCCGGGAACCGGCGCCGCCGTCGTGCGACGCTTCGCCGAGGCCGGCTATCGTGTGGCGATGCTGGCGCGCGATGCCGCCCGGCTCGCCGCGCTTGAGCAGGAGATCGCCGATACGATCGCGGTGCCGTGCGATGTCAGCGACCCCGCGGCGCTGGAGCGAGCGGTGGCTGACATGGGATTCCCGAAGGTCGTCGTTCATAATGCGGTCGGCGGCGCGTTCGGCACATTCATGAACATCGCGCCCGAGACGCTGCGGAAGAACTTCGACATCAACACGATGGCGCTGTTCCATCTCGCCCGGCTGACCTCGCCGGCAATGGTCGAGGCGGGCGAAGGCGCGCTGATCGTCACCGGCAACACCTCGGCGCAGCGTGGCAAGGCCGCGTTCGCCGGCTTCGCACCGACCAAGGCGGCGCAGCGCATCCTGGCGGAATCGCTGGCGCGCGACCTGGGGCCGAAAGGCGTCCATGTCGCCTATCTCGTCATCGACGCGGCGATCGACGTGCCGTGGCAGCGCGAACTTCAGCCTGACAAGCCGGACGACTTTTTCATCTCGCCGACATCGATCGCGGCCGAGGTGTTCCACCTCGCGCACCAACCGCGCGACGCCTGGTCGTTCCTCGCGGAGATCCGGCCGTTCCATGAGCCGTGGTGAGCAAGATGGCGGACGAAGGCAGCGGCCCCGATGGCCTGGCGCAGCTTCAGGCGATGTTGGGCGGCGGGTTGAAGGCCCCGATCGGACAGACGCTCGGCTTCGATCTGGTCGAGGTCGAGCGCGGGCACGTGGTGTTCGAGGGGAAGCCTGACCGCAGCGTTTATAACCCGCTCGGCGCGGTTCACGGCGGCTATGCCGCGACGCTGCTCGACAGTGCATGCGGCATCGCCACGCACTCCCAACTCGGGCCGGAACGCGGATATACCACGCTGGAACTCAAGGTTTCCTACCTGCGTGGGCTAAGCGAGAACAGCGGCACGGTACGCGCGACCGGCCGCACCGTCTCGGTTGGCCGCCGGGTGGCGTTCGCCGAAGCCGAACTCCACGACGGCGAAGGCCGGCTGTGCGCGACGGCCACTTCGACGCTGCTGGTATTCGACGTTGAGCCTCGCCAGCGGAGGGACATCTGAACGGCGCAGATTAGGGTCGTCCCGGCGAAAGTGCTCAGGAGAGCAGCAGCGCGCCGGCCACGATCACCGCCGCGACGAGGATGGCGCCCGCGATCAAACGGGCCGCGGACGCGATTGCCGCCCGCTCTCCCCGCGCGGCGGCGGTCCCGGCAGGATCGGCTTCGAGGCGACGGATCGCCGCCCGCAGCAGGCGCGGCGCGTCGTCGCCGATCTTGCTCAGTTCCCACGCCAGCGCCTGCACGGTCGGCATCCAATGCTCGGGCGACAGCCGTTTGCGCGCGATCCGCAGCGAGGAGCGTTGCATCGCTTCGGACAGATCGAAGTCCGGCTGGATCCCGGATAACACCCCGTCGACCGTGATCAGCGCCTTGAAGATCAGCAACAGATCGGACGGCAGGGTCATGCCCTCGTCCCGTATCAGCGCCATGAAGTCGGTGACCACCGCGCTCAGCACGAGGCGCCCACCGCCGTGCCGCGCGATCAACCGCTCGGCGGCGGCCCGCACCCGCTCGGCGGGCACGCCGCTTCCCACGGACCAGGCCGCGAGGACATCGGCCAATGGCGCCGGATCGCCGGCGTTGAGCGCCTGCGTGAAGCCGATGAACTCCTCGCGGCGGCGCGGCGAGACGTGGCCGATCATACCGAGATCGAGCAGCGCGATGCGATTGCCGGGCAGGCACATCAGGTTGCCGGGATGCGGATCGCCGTGGAAGCGGCCGTTGACCAGCACCATATCGAGGACGAGGTCGGCGCCCAATTCGGCGATCGCGGCCGGATCGATCCCGGCCGCACGCAATGTGTCGCCGTCGCGCGGCGCGATGCCCTCGACATAATCCATCACCAAGAGGGTCTCGGACGTCCAGGCCCAATGTATCTCCGGCACCACCACGCGCGGTTCGCGCGCAAAGTCGGCGCGCAGGCGATCGGCGTTGCGACCCTCCGCGGTGAAGTCGAGCTCCTCCAGCACCGCCTCTGCCAACTGGCGCATCAGCGCGGACGGCGCAAAGCGGCGCGCCTCGGCGCTTGCCGCCTCCGCGATCGCGGCGAGCTGTGCAATCAGCCTGAGATCCGCCTCCATGCGCGGCCGGATGCCGGGGCGGCGGATCTTGAGCACCACTTGTCGTCCGTCGTGCAAGGTTGCGCGATGCACCTGCGCCATCGATGCGGCGGCAAGCGGCGCCACGTCGAATTGGGCAAACGTGGCCTCCGGGGTCTGGCCGAGCGCCGCCTCCACTGCCGCGCGCAATTCTTCGAACGGCAGGGTCGGCGCGCTGCTATGCAGCTTCTCCAGTTCGGCGATCCACTCGGGCGGCAACAGGTCGCCGCGCGTTGCGAGGATCTGGCCGAGCTTGACGAAGGTCGGGCCGAGCGCCTCGAGCGCGAGGCGCGTCCGCCGCGGCAGGCTCTGCGGCTCGTCGGCGCCTTCTTCCGCCTGCTCCGCCTGTTCGAGCCCAAGACGCGCGAGGAGCATGCCGAGCCCAAATCGAGAAGCGACACGAAAAATCTCCGCGAGCCGATTGCGGTCCCGGCCGGCTACGAGCAGCGTCTTGATCATGGGGAACGCTATAGCGAGCGATCGCGCTGGCTTGCAGGAACTAATGCACTCGGCTCGCGTCATAAGCGCGGAAAACCCCGGGGCGTCGCTACCAGATACGCACACGGTCGACGGGATCGAGGTAGAGACGATCGCCCGGTTTCACACCGAACGCGTCGTACCAGGCGTCGATGTTCCGGACGACGCCATTCACCCTGAACGTTGACGGGCTATGCGGGTCCGATGCGAGGGCGGCCCTAAGCGCCTCGTCGCGGATGTTTTCCCGGTAGGTCTGCGCCCACGACAGAAAGACCCGCTGATCGCCGGTGGTGCCGTCGAGGATCGGCGCGGGCTTCCCTTTGAGCGCGAGATGATAGGCCTCCAGCGCGACATTGAGGCCGCCAAGATCGCCGATATTCTCGCTAAGCGTCGTCCGGCCATTCAGCTGGACCCCCGGGATCGGCTCATAACGCGAATATTGCTCGGCAAGGCGAGAGGTCAGTGCCTTGAACCGGACGATGTCGGCCTTGTCCCACCAGTCGCGCTGAGCGCCTTTCGCGTCGGTCTTCGCGCCCTGATCGTCGAACGCATGGCTCATCTCATGACCGATCACGCCGCCGATACCGCCGTAATTCACCGCGAGATCGGCCGCGGGATCGAAGTAGGGCGGCTGCAGGATCGCGGCGGGAAAGACGATCTCGTTGAAGAAGCTGTTGGAATAGGCGTTGACGTTCTGTGGGGTCATTCCCCATTCGTCGCGGTCGGCCGGCTGCGCGAGGCGCGCGATCCGTCGTTTCCAGTCCCACAGCAGCGCGCGCTTGCGGTTGCCGAGAGGATCGCCCGCGCGGACCTCCAGCGTCGCATAGTCGCGCCAGCTCTCCGGGTAGCCCACCTTCACACGGATCGCTGCGAGCTTCGTCAGCGCGGCCTGCTTCGTGCCGGCCGACATCCAGTCGAGCCGCTCGATCCGGGCGCGGAACGCAGTCCGCAGATTCTCAACCAGCGCGGTGATCTGCACTTTCGCATCGGGCGTGAAATGGCGCTGGACGTAGCGCTGGCCGACCGCCTCGCCGAGCGCCGCGTTGAGCGCGACCGTGGCGCGTTTCCAGCGCTCCCGTTTCTGCGGCAGGCCGGAAAGCACGCGGCCGTTGAAGTCGAATGACAGGTCGTCGAACGCCGCGGGAAGCACATCGGCCATGCCGTTCAGATAATGAAACGTCATATAGGCGCGCCACGTCGCGACCGGCGTGCGGCGGAACAGCGTGGCCAGTTCGCGGATCGCGCTGTCCTCCTTGAGGACGTAAAGGTCGTGAGGGGCGATCCCGAGCGCGGCGAGCGTCGCGTCCCACGGATAATCGGGTGCGAAGGCCTTGAGCTCGGCGCGCGATTTGGGATGATAGGTCAGATCGCGCTCGGCGCGCTTCTCGCGCGTCCAGTGCGCCCGGGCGATTGCGGTCTCGAGCGCCAGCATATTGTCGGCCGCGGCCTTGGGATCCGGATAATGGCCGAGCGCCAGCATCCGCGCAACATAGGATCGGAACCTGGCCCGCACCTCGGCGGACCGCGGGTCCGTTTTCAGATAGAAATCCCGATCGGGGAGGCTGAGGCCCGATTGGACGATATTGATCGCATAGCGATCGGGGTTCGCGGCGTCCGGCCACGGCGTCAGGGATAAGGGGCCGCCGAGCCCGAGCTCGGGATGCCCCATCAGCCGCGCGACATCCTCATGCGAACGAGCCGCGGCGATCAGCGCGAGGTCCGCCCTGGCAGGGGCCAATCCCGCCGCCTCGATCGCCTTGGTGTCGAGATAGGCGTTGTAGGCATCGGCGATCTTGCGCTCAATCGACCCGGCTGGTTGCGGCCGCCCGGCAATGTCATCGACGATCGCCTTGACGTCGCTCTCGGCCTTGGCACGGAGCATCGCGAAGGGCCCCCAGGCGCTACGATCGGGCGGGATCGGCATCGCCTGCTTCCAGGCGCCGCTGGCGTATCGGTCGAAGTCGTCGCCCGGCTTTGCCGAACGATCCATCCCGCCGAGATCGAACCCCCAGGGCGGAATGGCCGGCGATGCAGCGACGAGCACCAGGCCGAGCAACGGCAGCGCTACCGGGCGGACGCCCGCACGAAGGCGCCTCAGGCCCGCAAGCATGTCCCGCCGTCTCATCGGACAATAATGTAGGCACCTACGTTATTGTCAATCGCTTTCTTCCTCGCCGAACGCGATGCCGAGGAAGTAGCCGCAGTATCTCACGGTCATGTCCCGAGTGACGTGTCGGCGCGAACATTTGATCTGCGCATTGAGCGCAATCATCTCGGGCGCTGACGGCTTCGCGCCTGCGAGCGTCGCGATCGGTGAGGAGCAGCGCAATCATGCGCTTATTTCCGCACATAACGGGATCACGAAACTCGCTGCGTCTCCCTGTCGGCGCAGCCGATGCCTGATGAACGCATCGCCCGCGCCGGAAAGATCAGCCGGCAGCCGGGCGATGCGCGCCATAGCAATGGAGGAAGTGCTGGACGGCGAGCGCCGCCTCGCATTTCGCGCGGCGGTCGTCGTGATCGGCGATGCCCCACAGGACATGCTGATGATAGCCGCCGGCACATAGATTGAAGAACATCAGCGCCGCTTCCCGCGGATCGTCCGCCGACAGATTGCCGGCGCGGACCTGCGCGGTGATATAATCGATCAGCACGGCCTGACCGGCACCCGGTCCGCGATCGTAGAAGATCCGCCCGATTTCGGGGAAACGCTCGACCTCGCCGACGATGAGGCGCTGGAGCGCGATCGCATCGGGCAAGGTGATGCGATCGATCAGGCGCTCGGCGAGGATCGTCAGCGCCTCGCGCGGCTCACGCGAGGGCGTGAGAATTTCGATCACCGACGCGCGGAAGGCGGTCGTCACCTCATCGATCGCCGCGGCGAACAATTCCTCCTTGGAGGCGAAATAGCTCCACAACGTACCCTTGGAGCCGCCCATTTCCTCGGCGATCGCCGACATCGAGGTGCGATCATAGCCGTGTTCGAGAAAATGCCGCCACGCGACCGCGACGATCGCGGCGCGGCGCGCGGCCTTGCGCGCTTCGCGGCGGCCGGGTGCGGGCTTCGCTGCTTCCTTCATATTCTCGTACCATATAGTACGATTTTATATTGACAAGGGCGACGCGCGGGATCAGGCGAAAAACCGTACTTACTGGTACGGAGTTTCAATCGTGCGAGTCGTCACTGATCATCGGGCGTCGCTGCGAGCGGCGGCGCTTGCGCTGCTCTTGTCGGGCTGCGTCTCCGTCCCGCCGCTCGGGCCGCGGCCGGAGATGCGCGCGACGCAAAGCTTCGCGGCCGACCAAAGCCTGGCCCCCGCCGTCTCGCCAGCGGCGACCTGGCCCGACGGCAATTGGTGGCGCGGCTATGGCGATGCCCAGCTCACCACGCTGATCGAGGAAGGGCTGTCCGGCGCGCCCGATATCGCCGCCGCGATCGCGCGGCTGCGGCAGGCCGACGGCTATCGCCAGCAGGCGGGCGCGGCGCTGCTTCCACGGGTCGACGCGCAGGCGCAGGCCGGCGGCGCCAAGCAAAGCTACAACAACGGCGTCCCCGCCGCCTTCGTCCCGAAGGGGTGGAAGGATACCGGCAGCGCCGCGCTCGATTTCAGCTTCGACCTCGATCTGTGGGGGAAGAACCGCGCCAATCTGCGCGCGGCGACTTCCGACGCCGATGCGGCGGCGATCGACGTCGCGCAGGCGCGGCTGCTGCTCGCAACCAATATCGCCAGCGCTTATGCCGATCTCGCGCGGCTGTTCGCCGAGCGCGATGTCCAGGCCGATGCGGTGGCCTCGCGCGTCGAGACGCAGAAGCTGGTTGCCGATCGCGTCGCGGTCGGGCTCGATACCCGCGCCGAGCTCAAACAGGCCGATGCCGCGGTGCCGGCCGAGCGGACCCAGCTTTCCCAGATCGACGAATCGATCGCACTCGCCCGCAACCGGCTCGCCGCGCTGATCGGCAAGGGTCCCGATCGCGGGCTTACGATCCAGCGCCCGACGCTCTCCTTCGCCGCGCGCAGCGTGCCGGCGGACGTCACCACCGATCTGATCGGTCGCCGTCCCGACATCGTTTCGGCGCGCGCGCGGGTCGAGGCGAGCGCGGCGCGGATCAAGGCGGCACGGGCGGATTTCTATCCGTCGGTCAGCCTGACCGCGCTGGTCGGCTTCCAATCGCTCGGGCTTTCGAACCTGTTCGTATCGGGATCGCACAACGGGCAGGCCGCCGCCGCGGTGAGCCTGCCGATCTTCCACGGCGGCGAGATCAGGGGCAAATATCGCGTCGCGCGCGCCAGCTATGACGAAGCGGTCGCGAGCTATGACGGCGCGGTCGCCACGGCGTTCCACGATGTCGCCGATGCGGTCACCAGCCAGTCGATGCTCGGCGAACAGCTTGCCCAGTCGCGCCAGTCGCTCGCCGACGCGCGGGAGGCCTATGCCGTCGCGAAGCTGCGCTACCAGGGCGGGCTCTCCAATTACCTTTCGGTGCTCACCGCGCAGAACAGCATGCTCCAGCAGCAGCGCGTGGTGGTCGATCTCGAGGCGCGCGCCTTCACCCTCGACGTCGCCTTGGTGCGCGCGCTCGGCGGCGGCGCGGTCGCCGCTTCCCCCTCCCCCGTCAGCGCCGCAGCCGGCGCGGTTTCCAAGGACAAGATTCATGGCTGACGCCGATCCCCGTTTCGACGCGAGCGCCGAGATCGCCACCCCGCCCGCCCCCGGCAATCCCAAGCGGCGCAAGGCGCTGATCGGCATCGCCGGCGCGGTGCTGCTCGCCGGCGGCGGCTATGGCATCTGGTATGTGGCGGTCGGCAGCCATTATGTCTCGACCGACAACGCTTATGTCGGCGCCGATACCGCGCAGGTGACCCCGATGGTCGCGGGGCAGGTGGCGCAGGTGCTGGTGTCGGACACGCAGAATGTGAAGCGCGGCGACGTGCTCGTGCGGATCGACGATGCCGATGCGCGGATCGCGCTCGCTGATGCCGAGGCCGCGCTGGCCAAAGCGAAGCGCCAGTTCGGGCAGACCAGCGCGACCGGCCAATCGCTTGCCGCGACGCTGGCGGCGCGCGATCAGGCGATCGCCAGCGCGCAGGCCGGCCTCGCCTCGGCTCAGGCGGCTTTCCAGAAGGCGTCGGTCGATCTCGACCGCCGCAGGAAGCTGGCGCCGAGCGGCGCGGTCTCGGCCGACGAGCTGACCTCCGCGGTCAACGGCTATGCCGCGGCGAAGAGCAGCCTCGACAGCGCGCGCAGCGCGGTGCAGCAGGCGATCGCGGCCAAGGATGCCGCGAAAGGCGATCTCGCCGCCAATCGCGCGCTGACCACCGGCACGACGGTCGAGACCAACCCGGACGTGCTCGCCGCGCAGGCGCGGGTCGATCAGGCGCGGCTCGATCTCGCGCGCACCGTGATCCGCGCGCCGGTCGACGGCGTGGTGACGAGCCGCGCGGTCCAGGTCGGCCAGCGGCTCGCCGCCGGCACCGCGGTGATGAAGATCGTTCCGGTCGACCAGCTTTATGTCGACGCCAATTTCAAGGAAGGCCAGCTCACCCGCGTGAAGCCGGGGCAGAAGGTGACGGTCACCTCCGACCTCTACGGCAGCGACGTCGTGTTCCACGGGACGGTCACCGGCTTTTCGGGCGGCACCGGCGCGGCGTTCGCGCTGATCCCGGCGCAGAATGCGACCGGCAACTGGATCAAGGTGGTCCAGCGGCTGCCGGTGCGCATCAGGCTCGATCCGCGCGAACTCAAGGCGCATCCGCTGCGCGTCGGGCTGTCGATGGACGCCGAGATCCACCTCTGAGCGCTCCGCCGCCAGCCCGAAGGAGGGCAACATCCGTGGCCACGCAATCCGAACAACCCGTCACGCTTTCCGGCCTGCCGCTGCTGCTCGCGGCGCTCGGGCTGGGGCTGAGCAATTTCATGGTGGTGCTGGACACCACGATCGCCAACGTCTCCGTCCCGCATATTTCGGGCGCGATCGGGGTGGCGCCCGATCAGGGGACGTGGATTATCACCTCTTATTCGGTGGCGGAGGCGGTGTGCGTGCCGCTCACCGGCTTCCTCACCGCGCGCTTCGGCAGCGTGAAATTGTTCATCGGCGCGCTGATCGGCTTCGCGCTCTTCTCCTTCCTGTGCGGCATCTCGACCTCGCTCCCCGAGATCGTGCTGTTCCGGCTCGGCCAGGGTTTCTGCGGCGGCCCGCTGATGCCGATCACCCAGACGCTGATGATGCGCATCTTCCCCAAGGAGCGGCAGGGGCAGGCGCTCGGCATCTGGTCGATGACGACGGTGACCGCGCCGATCTTCGGCCCGATCCTCGGCGGCGTGCTCAGCGACAATTGGTCGTGGCACTGGATCTTCTTCGTCAACCTGCCGGTCGCGATCGCGTGCATTGCCGCCGCGATCCTGCTGCTGCGCCCTGTCGAGACCGCGCTGCGCCCGGCGCGGATCGATCGCAGCGGGCTCGCGCTGCTGGTGGTGTGGATCGCCGCGCTGCAGTTGATGCTCGATCTCGGCCACGATCGCGACTGGTTCAACAACCACCTGATCATCGCGCTGGCGGTGATCGCGGCGGTCGGCTTCGCGGTGTTCTGCGCCTGGGAGCTGACCGAGGAGCATCCCGCGGTCAATTTGCGCGTCTTCCGCCACCGCGGCTTCACCGCCAGCGTGATCGCGCTCGCCTTCGCCTTCGGCACCTTCTTCACCACCGCGGTGATTATCCCGCAATGGCTGCAGGCCGATCTTGGCTATACCGCCACCTGGGCGGGCTATGCGACGGCGTTCACGGGCGTTTCGGCGCTGCTGGTGGCGCCGATCGCGGCCAATCTGTCCAATCGCGTCGACGCACGAATTCTCGTCTGCTTCGGCGTGCTGTGGCTCGGCGCGACATCATTGCTGCGGACGCACTGGTTCAGCGGCGCCGATTTCTGGACGCTGGCGATCCCGCAATTGCTGCAGGGCGTCGGCATGCCGTTCTTCTTCATCTCGATCACCACGATCGGGTTGAGCGCGGTCGACCCCGACGAGCTCGAATCGGCGGCGGGGCTGATGAGCTTCCTGCGCACCTTGTCCGGCGCGGTCGGCACCTCGATCGTCACGACCTATTGGGACAATCAGACCCGCGCCGCGCACAGCGAGCTGGTCGGCAAGCTCAATACCGACGACACCGTGGCCGCGCTGCAGAGCCAGGGGTTCGACCCCGGATCGATCGCCGGGCAGATCGAGCGGCTGGTGAGCACCGAGGCGAGCTCGCTCGCGACCAATCATGTCTTCCTGGTCTCGGCGGGGATGTTCTTCGTCGCCGCGATGCTGATCTGGGCCGCCCCCAAGCCGGCGCGGCAGATCGAACCAGGAGCAGCGCATTGAGGCCCCGACGAGCGTGGAGAGTTTCAAGAAACTAGAAAAGAATTATCGATCTTTTGCCGGTTTTATCGAGCATGCGATCGGCCGATATGAATGAGGGCGCGGCGACATCGCGCAGCACGAACAGGAGCATGACGATCATGGCCTATGTGCAATTCGAACAGATGCCGGACGCATCGGCGGCCGGCGCGGTGCGGCGCCCGCGCGCCGAATTCGGCGCGATCGAGCGCGAGGTGCTGCGACTGTCCTACGGCGACACGCGCTCGTCGCTCGGTGCGCCGGGCCATTTTGCCCGGATCGGCGGCTGGCTCGCGGGCCGGCGCGCCAAGCCGGCGCTTGCCGATCCGCGGCTCGAGGCGTTGCGCCGCTATGCCGTGCTTTACCGTCTCGACGGCGAAGCGCTCGATCCGATTGAGGAAACCGCGATCGCCGCCGCCGGGTTCGATCGGCATGCGCTTCGCGACGTGCGGCTGCTCGTCGACCGGCATGTCGCAAACCGTTCCCATAACGCCGCATCGCGGCTTCGTTCGGTGTTCACGTTCCTTGGGGGGACGGTCGTCCTCGGCGCCGTCGCACTGCTGCTCCAGCAGGCGACCGACGACCTTGCCGTCTCCGCGATCGTCTCGGGCATTCTCGGCGCGACTGCCGTGTCGCTGCATCACCCCGCCGCGCGAGCCTGACCGGCGCACGGAACCAAGCCGCCCGCCAATTTGTTGCGCACGGAACCGGTCGCAAATTGGGGGGACAAGATGCCTGCCTCGTCAATCGAACTGGCTGCATTGCGCAAACCTTCCCCCGATGAATCCGCCGATTATGCGCGGGCGCGGCAAAGCCTGCTGGCGGAAGAGATCGAGCTGCAGCGCCATCTCGACCGGGTCGCGGCGCTGCGCCGAGAGCTGCCGCCCGGCCCGCTGATTAAAGCGGACTATCGCTTTAGCGACGCGAACGGCACCGAGGTCCGCCTGATCGACCTGTTCGGCGACAAGAATAGCTTGCTGACCTATTTCTGGATGTACGGCCCTGAGCGCGCGCGCCCGTGCCCGATGTGCACCAATTTGCTCGGGCCGCTCAACGCCAATGCCAATGATCTGCGACAGCGGGTCGCGCTGGCGGTGTTCGGGCGCAGCCCGGTCGAGCGGCAGATCGCCTTTGCGCAGGAGCGCGGCTGGCATCACCTGCGGTTCCACCAGACGGTGGGCGACAGCTATCCGCTCGATTTCGGCGTGTTCGATCCGGCGACCAAGGCGGAATATCCGCTGCTTGCGGTGTTCCGGAAGGATGGCGACGAGGTCCGCTTGTTCTGGAAAGGGGAAATGACCGGCGAGATGGCGGACCCCGGCAAGGACCCGCGCGGCGGCCCCGATTTCGCGCCCTTATGGACCGCGCTCGATCTCACCCCCGAAGGGCGCGGAGAAACTTGGTATCCGAAGCTGGAATATGATTGAGCGTCGTCCTTGACGCACCCTCCCCCGTCCCGCCACATCGGCGGAAAGCGCGGCCCCTGACCGGCCGGGCATCGAAGGGACGGGCAAAAGGGTGACGGCAGCAGCACCGGCAAGGAAACGTCGAACCCAGGCCGAGCGCACCGCGGAAACCCGCGAGGCGCTGCTGGAAGCCGCGATCGGGCTGCTTTATCGCAACGGTTACAGCAAGACGCCGATCGAACTGATCGCCGAAGAGGCGGGCGTGACGCGCGGCGCGATGCGTCACCATTTCCGCACGCGCGCGCAATTGATGGCGGCGGTGATCCGCACCGTCTACGAGCAGGAGCATCGCAGCTATCGCGAGATCGCCGCCAGCCGCGGTCGTGCGGCGGTTCTTTCGGACTGGCCCGACATGCTGTGGGCGGTGCTGAGCAAACCCTCGGGCCTCGCGGTGCTCGAAGTGCTGCAGGCGTCGCGCAGCGATCCCGAGCTCGCGGCGCTCGTCATGCCGATGCAGGCGCAGATCGAGCAGATGTCGTTCGAGGCGATCAAGGAGCAGTTCGGCAGCGACGACGAGGCCGAGACCCGCGCCGCGATCAGGTTGTTCGTCTGGGCGGTGCGCGGCCTTTCGATCGCGCAGGTGCTGACGCCCAACCCCGCCGACACCCGCCGCTCGATCGACTTTCTCAAGATGCTGATCGAGGGGGCGACGAAAGCGGGCCTGGTCGACGCGCAGGGCCGCCCGGGGCCGGCGCGGCGCACCGACTGACCGCGCTAAGGCAGCGACTGGCCTTCGCGGCATATCATCGCGATCCGGTCGAACTCGCGCGAGCCGTCGTCGGTGGCGAGCATCTTCAGATGCCCCAGCCAGACGAAGCGCCTGAACGCCGGATCCCTCGAAGTGCGCTTTTCGCCGCACGCGATCTGTGGGGCATCGCGGCGGACCGCGACGCTGCGCAATTCGGCACCGCGATCGGCGATCGACGCGAAGATCGCGGCCTCGATCGCCGGCGGGGGCGCGGTCGCGGCCGGCGATTCCGTGGGAGTCGGCGCCGCGTGGGCGCGCAGCGGCTCCATCGGTTCGGCAGTGCCGGTATCGATCGCTTTCGTCCGCGCGACCTCGGGCGTGGCGGGGGCGCGGAAGAAGAGAAAGGCGGCGGCCGCGATCACCGCGACCACCGCGAGGGCAAGCAAATAACGGCCTGTTACGCGACGCATCGGCATCGATCATTCTCGTCTCTGTCGGGGAAACCGATCCTCGGCCGCGCGCCGCTTTTTCGCAGCGGACGCGCGGCCGGAACGATCACGGCACGTTGCTGACCTGCCCGGTCCACGCGGTAGCGGTGAAGAACTCGCCGGACCCGGCCTTGAACGCCGCGCCGGCGGCGGCATCGCCTTTGAGCTTCCACACCAGCCACGCGGTCGGGAAGCCGAGATAGCCGTAGGTCCCGTTGTTGCAGGATTGGAGAATCCCGAGCAGCCCGCACCCCGGCGTGCCCGAAATGTCGTTATGATTGGTGCCCTTGAGCAATCCCTTGGCCTTGGCCATCGCCGCCGGCGTCGCGTTGTAATAAGCGGTTTGCGAATTGAGCTGCGTTCCGCTGCCCTGCGTATCCGGCGCGATCAGCCCGTCGGCGGTGCCGCTGACATAGAAGATCGACCCCGCGCCGCCGGCCAGCGTCGGCGTCAGCAGGCAATTGTCGGCCGGATTGCACCACATCTGGCTCGGCAGATGGAAGACCACCGCGGTACTGATTACCCCGTTCGAATGGAACATCGCATTCGCCGCGCCCGAGGCGCCCTGCGAATGGCCCGCCGCGCCGACATGCGAGAAATCGATGCGATGATAGAAGGGGCTGGCCGGATTGGCTTCCTCGCCCTGCATATAAGCAAGCGAATCCAGCGCAGTATTGCCATATCCGGTTTGTTGATCGCGGGTCGCGACGATCACGAAACCCCAGGACGCGAGATGCCGCAGCCAATAGGTATATTTGTCGGGCGTCGCCGCGGTCCCGTTGGCCCACACCACCAGCGGCCACCGCGTCGTCGAGGAAGTGACGTCGCTGGGATAGAAGATATCGCATTGGTTGCCCTTTGAATCGCACGGTGCCGCCGAGCGGGTCTGGGTCGTGGCGAATGGGCCGTTGGCATAATATTTCGTTTCGATCGGCCCGGTGGGTGCGTTCGGCACCGACTGCGCCAGCGCCGGAACCACCGGTATTACGGTGGCGAGGAGCGCCGCAACGGCCGCTCGCGATAATCCCTTCATCTGCCTCTCCCTTTGATCGACTTCCGGCCGGGCGCCCGATCGATCGACGGTGCTCCCGATCGCGCGGCCCGCCAAAGATGTTAAAGCCGAGATTGAATTTACATTCAGTAAAGAATGTAAATTCAATCAAGCACGAGAGCGGCGCCAGCGCGCGGTGAACCCGACCTGCAATGAAGCGTTGAACCTCCGCTAATAAGGAGATGTCCCATGCGTATGAAATTGGTCGCCGCTATCGCTGCCGCCACCGTCGCGCTGCCGGTCGCGTTGCCGGCACCGGCTGCCGCCCAGCATCGCGATCGCGATTATCGCTGGCAGGGGGACAGGCAGGGCTGGGATGCATCGCATTCCTATCGCCCGGGGCGCTATCGGGAGCGCCGCCTCAGCCGCAACGATCGCATCTACCGCGGCCGCGACGGGCGCTATTATTGCCGCCGGAACGACGGTACGACCGGGCTGGTGATCGGCGGTCTGGCAGGCGGCCTGCTCGGCAACGCGATCGGCGGCGATACGCTCGGCACGCTGATCGGCGGCGCCGGCGGCGCCTTGCTCGGCCGTTCAGTCGATCGCGGCCAGGTGCGCTGCCGCTAATTCCGGATATTTGGGCGGTCCGGGTTCGGATCACCGGAGCCCGGACCCAGCCCATCTCGAACCAATGCCTTCCTCATTCTCCGTTAATTGCCGTCCACGATTGTGCACGCGCTATCGCTACGCCGAACGCGCTGCAATCTTCGCGTTGAGCCGCTCATCCATCACATTGGTCGCCGCGAAAGCGCCGTTTACCGTGCACCAGCGCAGCGGCTCGGGCAGCAGGTTCGGCGTATCATGGCGAATCCCGGCAAGGATCGGGTCGACGACGCCGCGGATGCGCTGCGCCAGCAGATGCCCGACGAACGACTGTGACGCAACGCCGTGTCCCGAACAGCCGGCGGTATAGAAGATATTCTGGTCCGCCCCCGTCACCCCGATCACCGGCAAAGCATCCTGCGCGAAGCTGATATAGCCGCTCCAGCAAGTCCGAAGCGCAATCCCGCGAACCGTGGGGAAGCGCTCGTGCAGCGCGCGACGCAGCGCGTGATAAGCATCGTAATCCGGGACATTGGGGGTGCGCGAGCCGTAAGGATAACGCACCTTCTTGGTCGTCACGACCAATGTATCGCTCGCGGTCAGCCGGTGGCTTTCCATCATATAATGCGCGGTGACGATCCCCTCGCGCCGCGGCCAGCCGAGCGATTTCAGCTGCGCGGGCGATAACGGCTCGGTCTCGATCGCCGACACGCGGACCGGCATCACCTTGGTTTCAAGCAACCCGTTCCCCGGGGTATAGCCGTTGGTGGCGAACACCATCGCCCGCGCCCTCACCGCGCCGCGCGGCGTCTGCACCTTGATCGTCCGCCCCTCGGCATAGGATAGCATCGGCGTGGTTTCGTAGATCCTGACGCCAGCGCGCAACGCAGCCGCACGTAGCCCCAGCACATATTTACCCGGGTTGAGCGTCCCCCCGCGCGGATCATATTCGCCGAACAGGAAGGCGGGCGGAATCCCGCGCGCGCGCATCTCGGCGGAATCGAGGAATTGCGATTTGTGACCGAGCCGGTGCCCTATCTCCATGCTCTCGCGAACCCTTCCCTCCTGCGACGGATCGACCGCGGCGCGCAGCACCCCCGACGGCACGTAATCGCAGGCGATGTCATATTCCTTGAACCTGGCTTCGACGTAATCGACCGCGCCGTCGTAATATTGGATGATTTTCTTGCCGGTCTCGTCGCCGACGCGCTTGAGGAACAGATCGTGCTCCAGCCCGCCCGCGCCGGCGAGATAGCCCGCATTACGCCCGCTCGCGCCGAACCCGCAGAATTCGCGCTCGATGACGGCGACGTTCGCGCCCTGCCGTCGCAATTCGAGCGCCGTCGACAGCCCGGCGAACCCGCCCCCGATAATCACCACATCCGCCATCGTGTCGCCGTCGAGCGCCGGTCGGATGTCGCTCGGCTTCTCGATCCAGCCGCCGAGGGCGCGATATTTCTCCATATCGGCGGCAGCCATCGCATCGTCAGCGGCACCTGGTCCGGCGACGGCCACGGTCGTGGCGGCCGCGGCCACCGTCGTCATCGCCACGCCCGCCGCGGCGCCCTTGAAGAAATCGCGGCGCGACGGCTTCGCTTGCGCAATTGTCTCGCGATCGAACGGGCCGCCGCCTTCAATCTCACTCATGACATCTTCTCCCACGCCGCTTACTCGGCGTTGTTTCATGCTAAATCGGCGCTGTTACCCACTGCCGCACCGCCACGCCGGGCTCGCTCGAGCGCGCAATAGGCGTAGTAAAGCTGGACGGTCATGTACGACCACGTGAAGAGGGCGATGGTAAAGAAATTGAAGATTACGTTCGTATCCTCGCCCGGTATTTTGTAGAAATCATAGACCGCCGCTACGAAAAAAGTCGTCGCCGTGACCAGCGCCACACCCAATGCCTGCAACTTCTCTCCCGCCTTGAGCAATATTGCGACGAGATAAATCAGATATATCGTGTACAATATTGACATTCCAAGCAGGAAATAGGCGAGCAATGGCTGAAAAAAGCCCAGCGACAAGATCGCGATCGTCGCGACGAACGACAGCGCAAAGATCGCGATATCGAACCTGATCGAGGGCTTCATCCCGTGCGTGAGCACCATCATCCCGACCGGGATGACGATCGGCACGCCGAACGCCCGCGAGAATGTGTCGAAGAAATGCGCGATCTTGAACGACAAGGGCGAATTGGTCGCGAAATAGACGACCGCATTCGATGACGATGTCGCAAGGATGAACCACTCTATACCGATGAGATAGTTCTTCTTCCTTATGAATTTCGCGCCATAGACGAAGCCAGTCAGCGCGAGCGAGAAAGCCGCTAGGCACAGGATGAATGATCTAAGATCCATCACGAAAATCCTCGAAAAAGGATGCTGTCGCGGGCGCCGCTATTTTGCCGACGGCGGGAGGTTGGCGAGATAGGTAGCCATCGCCTTGCGATCGTCAGGAGAGGCGGCGACAGCCAACCGCTGCATCGTGCCGGTCGCCTCGGTTCGCGCGCCGCCGGCGAAGGCATCGAGCTGGCGGACGAGATATTCATATCCCTGCCCGGCCAGCCGCGGGAATTGCTCCTGCCCCATCATCTGCGCGCCGTGGCACGCAGCGCACCCGGCCCCCTCCACCAGTTTCTCGCCCTTGGCGCTCACCTGCGGGTCAGGCTTGAAATAGGGATTGGGCAGTGCGGGCTGTCGCGCGAAATAGGCCGCGAGCGCATCCACCTCGGCGGGTTTCATCGTCATCGCCAGCGGCCCCATGTTGGGATTGACCCGCGCGCCGCTCGCGAAATGCTGCAATTGTGCCGCGAGATAGGGCGCGGGCTGCCCTGCCAGCGCAGGATAATTGCCGTTGACCGAATTGCCCTTCACCCCGTGACAGGTGGTGCAGACCTCGGTGGTGCGCGGCCAAGGCCCGGCATCGGCCTGCGCCGCCTCAGCGCTCGCCGAAACGTAATTCTGCAGGCGATAGAGATTGAGCAGCGTCGGCCCGAAAATGACGAGCAGCAATGCGGCCACGGCGAGCCCGCCGAGCAGAAGATATTTCTTCATATGCCCCCTCATGCCCGCCGCAGCGCGTTGAGCGCCTCAAGCGCGCTCCGGTGGCCCGAGCGGACCGCGCCATCCATATAGCCGGCCCAGATGTCGGCGGTTTCGGTGCCCGCCCAGATGAGACCGCCGCACGGCGGGCGCAGCGCGGCACCGTGGATGCTCCAGAAACCGGGCGGGATCGCCGAGACGCAGGTGATCGTCCACGGATCGGCGAACCCCCAGTCGCGATCGTGATAGGAGACCGGCGACAGCGCCTCGTCGCCCAGCGCCTGCGCATAGATCGCCGTCTGGATCTTCTTCGCCTCGCCGAGATCGGTCGGCAGCATCGCATTGGTGACGAAGGCGTTGATGATCCCGATCTCGCCGCCGGGGGGCGAATTGTCCCACGCCCAGATGATCGGCCCGCCGAATTGCAGGACATGGCCGTTGAGCCCCTTCTCGCGCCAGAACGGGCGCGCATAGACCATCGCGGTCTTGCGCGCGGGCGAATGCGCCGGCCAGGCGCGATGCAGCGCGGCGCGCGCCGTCGGCAGCGCGGGCTCGTACTGGATCTGGTTACATAAGGGCGGGCTGAGCGCCATGATCACGCGGCGCGCGCGCATCTCGCCGCGATCCGAATGCAGGGTGATCACTTCCTGATCCCAGCCCGATATCCGCCGGATCGGAAAGGACAGCCGCACCTTGTCGCCGAGCTGTTCGGCCAGCTTGGTCGACAGGATCTGCGACCCGCCGACCAGACGCGTCCCTTGCGCGCTATTCTTGATCGAATCGAGTTGCTCGTAATCGCAATTCGCCGAATTGATCATCGACAAGAAGTGGAGCAGCCCCATTTTCGCGGGGAAGGTCCCTCCAGACAAGCCAATGCTGCTGTTCCAGCCGTTTTGGTCCTCGGGCTTGATCGAATGTTTTGCCAACCAATCGCCAACCGAGAGTTTGTCGAGTTCCTGCACGCGGGACGATGTCCACGGTGCGCCCGACGGTACGTCGCGCGAAAGCTTGCTCAGCTTTGCCGCAAGCGCTTCATCGGTGCCGAACGTGCCGTGGAGATCGATCTCGACACGGCCTTCGCCGCCGAGGATCGTGGTCTTTCCATCATAGTAAGTCGGGAAGGTGCCGACGTTGAGCTCGCGCGCAAGATCAGCAACCGCGGTCTGTCCCGGCCCGATCCACTGCCCCCCGACTTCGGAAACGTGCCCGCCGCCGACATCGAAATTGAGCGTCCGCCCGCCGACCCGGTCGCGTGCCTCAAGCACCACGACCGACGTACACCCGCTGCGGACCAGATCGCGCGCCGCGGTGAGCCCGGCGAGCCCCGCGCCGATGATCGCGACATCGAGAATGCCGGGTGATGCATCGCCGTCAGCGGCACCGCCGATCCGCGGCGACGCATTGCCCAGACTAAGCGCGCCTACCGCCGCGGCGCCAGCTAGCTTCAGCAGGCCCCTTCGCTCGACCAGCGACGGGTCATCGGAACGCGATTCGTGAGACATTTCGCCTCCCCTGCAATTTCGATGCGCGCGGGAATTTTCGTCACGCATATTTTTATTACAGATGTGATGATAAATGAGCGCGCACAGGTTGGCAAGCGGCGGAATCGCGGTTTGCACAATTAATATCGCGCTTGTTATGATATAAATCGGTGGCGGGAGATGTACCCGCGGGCATTCATTGTCAGCTCGGTCCCCGCGATCGCTCGTTCAGGACCGCGCCAATGCTTCGAGCGCCTTCAAGGTCGAACGATGGCCGGCCCTGATCGCGCCATCCATCGAACTGGGCCAGAGCTCCGCCATATCGGTCCCCGACCAGATCAGCCGGCCGGTCGGCATTCGCATCGCCTTGCCGAATGTGGTGAGGAACCCGGGCGCGTAAGGCGAAGTGCACGACAGGCTCCAACGGTCGACCTTACTCCAGTCGATCTCATGATATTGGGTAGGATTTCGGGCCTTTTCGCCCAATGCCCGGGCGTAGATTGCAGACAATTCACGTTGCGCCACGTTGGGATCAGCGGACAGAGCGCCCTCCTTGACGAAGGCGGTGATGATGCCGACCGAAAGATCGGACGGCGAATTGTCGGTGCACCAGAGCACAGGCCCGCCGACCTGAATGACTTGTCCGCTCAGCCCCGCATCACGCCAGAACGGACGCGGATAGACATGGACGGTCTTGCGCATATGCGCGGTCGTCGGCCAGGCCTTGTGCATTGCCGCGCGATCGGCGGGCAACGGCGGATCGAATGCGATCTGGTTGCACAGCGACTGGCTCATCGCGACGATCACCTGCCGCGTTCTGATGATGCCTCGATCGGTGTGGAGTTCGACCACGTTACGGTCCCAGCCAACGATCTTGCGTACCGGTGAGGAGAGCCTGATCTTATCCTTCAGATCCTCGGCCATCCTGGCGCTCAGCATATAAGAGCCGCCGACGAGCCGCTTTTCCTGCGCGCCGCCGGGCATGGATTCGAGCTTCTCGAGATTGCAGTCCGACGAATTGATGATCGCCAGATAGTGGAGCAGACTGAGCTGCTCGGGCGGCGCGCCGTAGGTCAATGTCGCCGACAGGAAGAAGGTCAGCCTGTCGTCGTCGGTCAGCTTCTCTTTCGCGAGCCAGTCGGCGAGCGACTGGCGGTCCAGTTTGGCCGCGCGCGGCGCGTTCCACGGCTCGGCGCTCGGCACCTCGCGGGCCATGGCGTTAAGCTTGTCGATCACCGGGCTGGCGGCGCCGAGACCACCGTTTCCGCTGCCCGCCTCGATCCGCTGATCGCCGACCAGATAGACGGTCTTGCCCTTGTAGAAACTGTCAAAGGTGGCGACGCCCAGTTCACGCGCGAGATCGGCGACCGCCGTCTGGCCGGGGCCGATCCACTGGCCGCCGCCTTCGGAGATGACGCCATTGCCGATATCGTGATTGACGGTGCGACCGCCGACACGATCGCGCGCTTCGAGAATGACGAAGGATTCGCAGCCGGCACGTTTCAAATCCCTGCCCGATGTCAGGCCCGAAAGGCCGGCACCGATGATCGCTACGTCGAGAACCGAATGATCCTTTCCCTTGGCCACGGTCGCCGCCGCTTCGCCGCCGGCAAAAAGCCCGCCGGCGATTGCGCCGCCGCCCATCGCCTGAAGCAGCGAACGTCGCGCAAGACCGCCATTCTCTCCGGCCGCCAGTTTCGATTTCATTCTTCCCTCTCCTGTCAGCGAATAGCGTCGAAGGGCGGTGCATCACCGTCCAGACTGGCCCGGATCGCCTTCTTGTCGATCTTGCCGGTCGCGCCGGGCGGGATATCCGGCACCAAATATGTCGCCCGGCATCCGCCATTTTGGCGATCTCTCCCCAGCCTGCTCCGCGGCTATTCGGCCGCCGCGGCCTCCCGATGCGCGATCGGGCTGCCGTCGTAGAGGAAGGCCGCATCGGTCGGGTCGATCAGCGGGAACGCGTCTTTCTCCGCCCAATAATCCTGATTGTGCCGCCACTCGGGCTTGTCGCCGCGACGCGGCATGGCATGGATGCTGCGCATGAGATAACCGGGATTGAAGTTTTCGGGCTCGATCCACGGCAGGATCGCCATATCCCGGTCCTGCGGGCGCAAGGCGACCTCGACCCGTCGCGCGCCGATCTCATCCATATATTTGAGCAGGTCGGTGACGAAATCGCCCATCATGTCAACGCGCAGCGTCCAGCTCGCGCGGAAATAGCCCAGCACCCACACGAGATTGGGGACACCGGTCATCATCATGCCGCGATAGGTGATCGTCTCCGCCCAATCGACGCGCTTGCCTTCCACCTCGAACGGAATGTCGCCCATCACGGACATTCTGAAACCGGTCGCGGCGACGATGATGTCGGCGTCGAGTTCCTGTCCGCCCCTGGTCCGCACACCCGTTTGGGTGAAACGCTCGATCGTGTCGGCGACGACGCTGGCCTTGCGCGAGACGATCGCCCTGAACAGATCCCCGTCCGGGCAAAAACCGACCCGCTGCTGCCACGGACGATATTTCGGGGTGAAATGCGGCTCGAACTCGAAATCGGCCTTACCGGTGAAGGCGCGAACGAGGCTTTTCAACTCCTCGACCACCACATCGGGCTCGGTCTCGCAGCGACGCGTAATGATGTCCTGATCGTACATCACCTGCGCCCGCACCACGCGATAGATCGTCGGTTCGTCAATCCCGATCTCGCGCAGGCGGTCGGCGAGCTCGTTCCGGTTCTCGTTACAATAGAAATAGGTGGGGGAACGCTGCAGCATCGTCACATGCGCGGCTTTTTCCGCAAGGGCCGGGATGACCGTGGCAGCGGTCGCACCCGAACCGATCACGACAATCCGCTTGCCCGCATAGTCAATCGCCGGATCCCACAGCTGCGCGTGGACGAACAGCCCCTGATAGTCCGACAGCCCGGGCCAATCGGGCACATAAGGCTTTTCGTGATCGTAATAGCCCTGGCAACCCCAGATGAAGCCGGCCGTCAGGGTGACGGTAGCGCCATCCGACGCGCGCTTCGCCTCGACCTTCCACCGCGCGTCTGTGCGCGACCAGGCGCAGGAAATGATGCGATGACCGTATCGGATATGCGCACCGATCGCGTTATCGTCGATCACCTCGCCGAGATATTTGAGGATGTCGGCGCCGCTGGCGATCGGTGCGCCGACCCACGGCTTGAAGCGATACCCGTAGGAGTAAAGATCGGAATCGGACCGAACGCCGGGATATTTGTGCGTATCCCAGGTTCCCCCGAACCTATCCTTGGCTTCGAGGATAAGGAAGCTTTTGTCAGGGCACTGGCTTTTCATGTGCCACGCCGATCCGATTCCCGAAACGCCTGCGCCGATGATCAATACATCGACATGCGTTCCGTCGGCCGATGCGGACTCTGCTGTTCCCGCCATCTCTTTCCTCTCCATCCAGACGTCAATTGCCGCGACCGCCGTCAACGCGATGGCAGCCGCGGCCAAAGGCGGCTTTCCCTTCAGGCGCTACCGCTGCCGATCACCGCCACCGCGCGCACCTCGACCCGCAGTTCGGGCATCGCGAGCTGGGTCACCCCGACCGCGCTCCACGACGGGTAACGATCGGGGAGGTACTCGTCCTTCACCTTGGCGAAATCCTCCATCTCGCCGCGCAGATCGATGTGGAAGGTGATCAGCTCGACGATATCGCCCATGCTCGCGCCGGCGGCTTCGAGCGCCGTCTTGAGCGCCTGAAAGGCCAGGCGCGCCTGGGCCTCCATCCCGTCGCCCGGCACCATATTGGCGTCGATGCCGACCTGCCCGGATACCCAGACCATGTTCCCGACCCGGGTGGCGGGAGCGAAGTGGAAGTTGTCATAGAGTATTTCGGTGCCAGCCGGCTTGATCACCTGACGCGGCGCGCTCTTTGTCGTCATGGACATATTCCCTTCAGTCAGATGAGTTGGCGGAAGACGGGCGAGCGGAAGGGTTCACCTTCGTTGAGCTGTGCCATCTCCTTGACGAACAACACCCCGTTCCGATCATAGCCGCCGGCGCTTTGCGTCGGCAGCGCGCGGAATGTCGCGTCGTCGCCGAAGAAACGGAACACCAGCGTGTGACGTTCGGGGAAATCGGCGTCGACCGGGGCGCCGCCGTGAAGGCTGCCGGGATGGAGAACCAATACGTCACCGGGCTCGCTCGCGAACGAAACCGTGTCATAGGCATTGGGATCGCGCGCGCGCTCCGCCTCGATATCGGGAAGGCGCGGCAGCGGCGGCACCGCATGTTCGCCGTGGAGCGGCTCGGTCGGATCGTCGGGATTCATGAAGGTCGTGCCATCGTAGATCGGGCCACGATGCGAACCGCGTACCACCTCCAGCGCATTTTTCTTCGGGAGCGATTCGAAGGTGATCCAGGCATTGGCCCAATGATCGCCGGCCCACGGCAGATAGGACGTATCCTGATGCCAGGGCGACCGCCCCGTCTTTCCGCCCGCCTTCAGAAAAACTTCCTCGGCAAAGTACCAGACGTGCTTCGAGCCCCATAGCTCGGAAAGCAGCTTGCCGAACGGAAGCGTCGTCATCAGCGCGTCGAGCTTTTCCTTCGCTTTCGGATTGCTGTTGTCGTTGTGCGTCTGGTGCTCGGTGCCGTTGAAGATCTGAAAGGCTGCCGGGCCAGGGTTGGCGACCGCCCAATCGAACGCTTCGCGGCATCGTGAAAGCTGCTCGCGATCGAGGGCGTTCTTCACAAGAACCGCGCCATCCTCGCGAAATCGTTTGCTCAATGAGGCATCCATTACAATCTCTCCTTTCTGTTTGGTGACCTGAAGCGACGGGTAGTGCGCTCCCGCTATTCGTCAGAATTGCTTGCGGATCGATCCGCCGAACCAGCGCGGCCGGGCATAGGCACGTAGCACCGCGCCCTCCGTGCCGGTCACGTCGTAGGAGAAGGTCTGGCGGTTGACGTTGCTGATGTTGTCGACGAACGCCGACAGATCGACCCCCATGCTCTCGACATGATAGGTTACGCGCGCGCCGTGGACGAACGATCCCTTGACGAAGGTCGCGGCATTGTTGTCGATCGACGAATAACGATCGCCGATATAGTCACCCGACCAGCGCAGAGTCAGCTTGTCGGCGCCGATCTGGAAGTCCTTCGAGATCGCGCCCTTGACCGACCAGTGCGGGGTATTGACCCCCTGCTCGTCGCGCACGCCGTCATAGAGCGTCGGCACGTCGTGCAGCTTCGAGCGGACATAGGACACGCCGATCGTCACATTGACCGACGGCACGGGATAGGCATTCAGCTCGATTTCGCCGCCGCGGAAATAGCCGTTGTAATTGCCGACGATGCCGAGCAGCCCGACATAGGCGAAGCCCTGGAAGCGGTGATAATCGTAATTGAACACGCCGATGTTGAGCGTCGCGCGACGATCGAACATCTGCAGTTTGACGCCCGCTTCATAGTCGTAGAGATATTCGCTCTTGAACGCCGTCTGACCGTAGTTCGCTGGGCTCAGCGCCGCGGTGGTGTTGCCGTTGAACCCCGCGCCCTTGCTGCCGCGCGAAACGCCGGCATAGATCAGCACATTGTCGCTCGGCTTGTAATCGAGCTGGACCTTGCCCGACCAGAGATCGTTGACGACCCGCGCGAGATTGCCGACCGCGGGATTGGCCTGCGAAAAGTCATAAGCCAGAAGCGGAGGGTCGAACACCGTGGAGCCCGCGCTGCCGTCGATATAGGCGTTGCCGAGCTCGTTGAAATAGGCCTTCGAATCGAACTTCTTCACGTCGTGCGAATAGCGCGCGCCAATCGTCAGCTTGAGCTTCGGGGTGAATTTATACTCGATCTGCCCGAAGACCGAGATCGAACTCAGTTTTTGCCGGACGGGATTGAAATCGTCATAGGCGAAATCGCTTCCCGATAAAGCCGGCGCGCGATAGGCACTCAGTACCTTCTGATCGGTGTTGAGATAATAGATGCCGGCGGTGTAGGTGAGGTTCCCGGCAGTGCCGTTGATGCGCAATTCTTGTGAATATTGCTTCAAATTCTGCTTGAAGGCTTCCTGGCAGAAATCGACCGGGCCGCCGTCGCAATCCTCGCGATAATTGGATTTGAAGCGGGTGTAATTGCTGATCGACGTCACCGTCGCATTGCCGATCTGCCAGGTCAGGAACAGAGACGGCGAGAAGCGCTCGCTCTCGAAGAAGCCGACATTGTTGAACGACCCCTCCGAGGCGCGCGAATTGGTGTTGCGATAGCCGGTCATGTCGTTGCCCGGCCCGGTGCCATAAGCATCGACATTGGCCGGCAGCGGCTCCGGGTGGCCGTTGACGAGGTAGAAGGGCACCGAGCGATAGATGCCGTCGCGATGCCGCGGGTTCTTGTCGTAGCTGACCGACAGCCGCGCGGTGAAATTATCGGTGACGTCGGCTTCGATCTGCCCGCGGATGCCGGCGAAATCGTTCTCGAGCGTGTCCCGCCCGCCCGGCATATCGTTGATCCACCAGCCGTTGGTCACCTCGCGACGGCCCGCGACACGGAAACGGATCTTGTCGGTCAGCGGCCCCCCGACCGCCGCCTCGGCATAGGCATCGGCATAGCTGCCGAAGCCGATCTCGGCATAACCGTCCCATTCTTTGGTCGGATGCTTGGGAAGGAAATTGGCGAGGCCGCCGCTCGAGGCACGGCCGAACAGCGTGCCTTGCGGCCCGCGCAGCACCTCGACGCGATCGAGATCATAGAGCGCGAACCCCGCCGCACCCGACGAACTGAGATAGATGTCGTCGATATAGATCGAGTTGGGCGATTCCTGGAACGACGAGAAGTCCGATTGCGAGACGCCGCGCACCACCAATTGCGCGTTCGCCGTCCCCGAATTGACCGAATCGAGCGTGACGCCCGCGATCGACTTGGAAATCGCCTGTGCGTTGGAAATGCCGCTCGCGCGCAGCGCATCGCTCGTTACCGCCGAGACCGAGACGCCGACGTCCTGCAAACGTTCCGAACGCCGCTGCGCGGTGACGACGATGTCGCCCGGCGCCGACGGCGGCGCGCTCACGGATGCCTCGGCCCCTGCCGCATTTTGTGCTGCAGCAGGCACGGCGAGTGCCAAACCGCTAACGCCGGCAATCAGGCAATACCCCAGTCTCTTCATGTCTCTCTCCTCCCCGCGATCACTGCCTGCGGTCTTTTCCGGGTCGTTTCGCGCTTTCCCGCCGACCCTCTTCCGTCCGCGCAGCCCGATGCCGGAGCGCGTCTTTTTTTATAACTGACGTAATAATATTTAGATCGGGGCTTTGGCAAGAATAAAAATAACGGTCAGCCAGAAAAATGCGCGATCGACCGCTCTGTCCCCGCCAGGTGCCGACGACCGCGAGGTCCAAGAGGAACGTTTTGAGGTAACTGCCGTTATGGTATTTGATATCGTGACGCGATCGGTTAAGGTTCCGCTCATGGCCGCGAGAAACAACCTTAAGCTGAAATCCGCACCCCGATCGCCGAATATTCCCGGTGAAATGCCTGCAAAACGAGGCCGCGGCAGGCCTGCGGGCGATCATGCGGCGAAGCGCGCGGAATTGGTGAAGGTCGCAATCGCGGTGGTCGCCCAGGAAGGATTTTCCGGCGCGTCGCTGAGGAAGGTGGCACAACGCGCAGGCTGCACGACCGGTGCGGTAACCTATTATTTCGAGAACAAGGAAGCGATGGTTCTCGCGATCGTCGAAGGCCTGTGGGATGAGTGGGACAGCTACCTTGCAGCCACTGAGGATGATCTGAAATCCGGCTTCGAACGCTTCCTGAATTGGGCAAAAGCCGATGAATCCGATCCGTGGCTAGCCGGATTCCAGCTCATTGCGCATGCCCGGCTCGATCCTGCGTTTGCCACTATATATCAGCGACGGTACGCCCATTACCGGAAAACGCTCGCGACGCGGCTTGCCAAAGAGCAGCGCCGGGGCAAAATCCGTTCGGATATTCCGGCGGATCTGCTCGCCGACCAGCTCTGCGCCATGGCCGACGGCTGGATGATCATGTTTCCGATCGAACCCGAGCGCTTCGAGGCTGAGCGGATGAAGGCTCTTTTGGATGCCATGGTCGTGCTGGTCTCACCAAGAGATGACAAGCTCTGACGATCATCAGATCATCACGGAGAGCAACGAGTTAGACTACTTTGAAGCACTTTCGAGTTTTCGGACGATGCCACCCTGGTTCTCAGGCCCGGTTAAGGACGACACGACTACCACTCGCGTGACCGACGCGCATCGCCAACGGAGCCTTCTTCCCCGTGACAGGTTTCCCGTCGGAGAAAAATTCCATTGACCTGGGGCACTTCAGTCCATGGCGAGAGGACAGGCAGGGTTGACTGAGCAGTGGAACGCATTGTTGATGCGGCGGAGAGGCTGGCCCGCGCGAGAACGCTCGACGAGGTGGTCGACGTCGTACGTAAGACAGCAAGGAACGTCACTCGCGCGCAGGGCATAGCCTTCGTTACGCGTGAGGGGGATCTTTGCCACTATGTCGCGGAGGATGCGATCGCGCCGCTCTGCGATGTGGCAGGCAGCGTTAGACCATGAAGCCCCAACCAGCGGCCGCGCATCTTGCGAACGTAAGTATTTCACCTGGGCGCTAGAACGCGACGCTGCCGGGCCGCGAGGACCCGAAGCGGCCGCTGGAAACTTGCCGCTGCCGGTGGGTCCCAACCGTAAATGTCGCCGAAGACGGCCAGTGAGCCGCCGTTCGATGTTGGGCCGATCGTGAAATAGCCGATAAAGACCGGCATCGGGCGCGACAGCCCAATGTTGCGCGTCTGGCCGGCGTCGACGATCGCCTTCACCGCAGCCGGCGGCATATCCGCCTTCGTCCCGACGAGATCGGTCGCCAGCGCGATTGCGCCTTCCACGCGAATGCAACCGTGACTAAGCGCGGGAACGGCGCGATCGAACAGATCCTGCGCCGGCGTGTCGTGGAGGTAAATCCCATAGGCATTCGGCATGTCGATCTTGACCTTGCCCAGCACATTCGCGGGCCCCGGCTGCTGGATAACGGCGATCTTGCCGCCGGCCTCACGGCGAACGACGTAACCCCCTGCCCGCGCCATGTCGGGACGGGCGAGGAGGCGCGCGCCGAGCCTCTCGCCCTCGGCGATCGGCTCAGGCACCGTCCAGACCGGGTTGAGCACGACTGCCGCAGCTTTCTCCGCCAGAATCGGCGTCGCGGTATCGCCAGGCTTGCCGACGATCACGCGATAGTTCCGAACGACGTCGCCACCGCGCACCTGCCGAAGCCGGAACTCGGGCACGTTGACGAACAGATAGTCGCTGCCGAAGTCGCGCGGAAACCAGCGCCAACGATCCATATTGACGCGCAACAATGCTCGTCGGCGGGTGTCGGCGGCAGGAGTTCCGGCCAAAGCCACCTTCAGCGCGGCATAATCGGGCGCCGTGGGATCGAGCGCCGCAAGGGTGCCGGAGACATCGTGCGTGCGGAGGGCACGCGCCAACACCGCGTCGGTCGGGTTACGAATCTCGTCGTCGTCGTCGACATACCATGCGCCGCGGTCATCGACGGGCGTGCGACCATCACGCAAATCCTCGACCAGCGCGGTGAAGGAAGCATCGGCGGCAGCGTCGAGGACCGCGCCTTCGCTATTTTCGATCGCGCGCCGTAGCGTTTGAGGCGCATAATCGGCGGGAATCAGTCCTTCATTCTCGATCCCGTCGATATAGGCCAGGAGCGCCCTTGCGTCGGCGATCGTCCACCGGCTCTCTGCTCGTTGTGCGTGCGCGCCCGAAATGATCGAGACGGGGAGCAGCACGGCGAGGAAACCCGCGCTTCGACGCAGCCTTCTACTCGCCGGCACGCGCGGAAGCCCGGATGACCACGGGCACCGACCGGTCGAGGGCACCCATCTCGCCCTTGATCGCATGTCGCGGTTTGCGCGGGACCAGCCGTTTCGCCCGGGTCCGCTGCGCGGGAGCGACCGCCTCGGCCTGAGGCGCGAGCGCGGGGACGACCACCGGGACCGGCGCCGCGGCCGGCGTAACCGCTGGCGCCGGCGCGGGAACCGGCGGCGAGAGGACCGGCATCGCGTCCGTCGCGCGCACCCCGGTCTCCGGCGCCCGGCGTGTCGCGCCGCCGAACCGCCAGCGGATATTCCCGAGCACCGCATTGTCGCGTGCGCCGTCGCCGAACTGGCCGCGATACGAGACGCCCAGCGACAGATGCCGCGCAATCGTCATATCGACCCCGGGTTCGACGAAGGCGGTGTTGCGCGCGATCGGCACGCCTGCCGTCTGGAAGCGCGATCCGTCGCCGCCCACGAAAGCGAGCGCCGCGACGGGCCGGACATCATCGAACGCGTGGCGCCAACCCGCCGTCGCATAAATTCTGAGATCGAACCCGGCGGCATCGCCCAGCTCGACCGCGCCGCGCAGGCCCAGGGTGGAAAAGCCGACACGCGCGCGGTTGGCGTTCCCGACCAGCGCCGCCGCGCCACCTCGCTCGTGGAAGCCGTTGGTACGCAGCGCGACATAGGCGATTCCCGCGAACGGCTCGACCGCCGCCTTGCCGACCGGAATGCCATAGCCGATCTCGCCGAACACCTGCGTTCCGGACGCGTCATAGCCGCTGCGCAGCCGGTCGCGGAAGTCGGCGAAGGCGACGGTGCGGTCGCCGTGGATGCGATAAAGGCTGTAAGCGACGCCCCCGCGCACGCCGAAGCCGCCGAACTGCCCGGCGCCGTAGGCAGCGATATGATAACTGTCGATCGACCCGGTGCCATTCCGGTCGGCAATGTCGAACCCGCTGTGCGTATAGCCGCCGGCGATGCCCAACCGCACCTCATCGCTCGGCGCGACATCGACGCCGGCGATCATCCCCTGGAGATCGCGGTGGAGGCTCGACGCATTGCCGTCGCCACGCAGCTTGCCCCAGCCGCCGAGCACCTGTCCCCAGACGACCGGCTGGTAGGGCGAATCGCTTGCACAATGCCGGATCGCCCCCTCGCCCGCCGCGACCGGGTCCGCATTCTGGCAGAGAATATTGCCCGCTGCGGACAGCGCCCCGAGCGGACCGGAGCCGCCAGCCGCCCCGGTACGCGCGCGCTCGAGCACGGCATCGCGCAGATAATGGCTGTCGGACAGCAATGACGAGCTCACGCTGGCATGCAATTGACCGGCGAGCTGCGAAAAGCCGCTGCGCGCGGTTTGTACGTCGGAAACCGCGATGACGCCAACGATCGGGTTGCTGACGCCAAGCCGATCGATCGCAACGGCCGCCGCCGCCTGATTGGGCGTTGCGGCGATGCTGGCGAAGGGCATGCTGTTGCGCTCGAGCGTCGCGGACACATAGGTCGAGCCATAGGTCAGGCTGGGATCGACGAAGACGAAAGTCGAATTGACCGCGCCGAATTGTCCCTGGACCCCGCCGGTCGCGTTGAGGACGGTGTAGGTGGTCCCGAGACGATATTGGCCCGGCGCCGAGACCAGCGTGAGCGTCGCGCCGCCGATCTGCGCCGATCCGGCCACCGCAAGGCTTGCGCGCTGCACCGGGTTGATCGCGATTTGCAATGTCGACCCGGGCTGGAGCGTCGCATCGCCGTTGATCGAGAGCGCTTGCCCCGGGGTCAGCGCGGCGACGGTGCTGCCGGCCGCCGCGACGAGGCCACCGACGCTGCCGGTGCCGGTCAGCATCGCGCCATTATTCACGGCGACGATCGAATTGCCGATCGCGCCGGTGACGGCCAGTGTTCCGCCGTTGATCGTCGTCGGACCGCTATAGCTGCTGGCGCCGGCCAGGGTCAGCGTGCCCGTACCGTTCAGCGTCAACCCGCCGGTGCCGCCGATCGCGCCGGCAAAACTGCTGCTGCCGTTCTCGTTCAAGGCGAGGCTGGTCCCGCCGAGCGTGATC
Organism: Sphingomonas lycopersici; assembly: GCF_026130605.1. Lineage (GTDB taxonomy): Bacteria > Pseudomonadota > Alphaproteobacteria > Sphingomonadales > Sphingomonadaceae > Sphingomonas > Sphingomonas lycopersici. Next base: position 526,778 of record NZ_JANFAU010000003.1, read on the forward strand.
TGGCTGCCCGCGACGCCCGACAGAGTGCCGATGCTCTGCGGTGACGATGCGGTGCTCACGTCGAAGATCGCGGTCGGCCCGGCGAGGTCGACGGCGCCGCCCGCGGCGAGGCTACCCCCCGCGCCGATCGCCAGCGTGCCGCTGTTGACCCTCGTGCCGCCGGTGTAACTGTTCGCGCCCGTCAGGGTCAGCGCGCCGCCCCCGCCGAGCGTCAGCCCACCCGTTCCGCCGATCGTACCGGCAAAATCGCTGCTACCGCCGCCGCCCACGGTCAGGCTGGTGCCGCCGAGCGCGATCTGGCTCCCCGCGACGCCCGACAGAGTGCCGATGGTTTGGACCGCATTGGCGGCGCTCAGATCGAACACCGCACCCGCGCCTGCGAGGCTGACCGCGCCGCCCGCCGCAAGGCTGCCGCCTGCGCCGATCGCGAGCGTGCCGCTGTTGACCGTCGTCCCGCCGGTATAATTGTTCGCGCCCGTCAGGGTCAGCGTGCCGGTTCCGGCCAGCGTCAGCCCGCCGCTCCCACCGATTACGCCGCCCAGCCCTAGGCTGGCTCTGCCGCCGATCGTGAGACCGGCACCGTTCAAGATGACGGCATTGGCCAGCGTGACGCCCGGGACGCTCGCGCTCAGCGTGCCGCCGAGGCCGTTCACGGTCAGCGCACCCGAGCCGAGCGCCGTGTTCGCGCCGACCGCGAGGCCACCGCCGCCGCCGAACGTCGTGCCACCGCTATAGCTGTTCGCGCCGCTGAGGGTCACCGTGCCCGTGCCGCCAAGCGTCAGCCCGCCGGTCCCGCCGATGACCCCGGTCAAACCGACATTATTGACCCCGCCGAGCGTCAGGGAGGCGCCATTCAGATTGATTGCATTGGCGAGCGTGATGCCCGGCGCGGCCGCGCCCAGGGTGCCACCAGGACCGCTCACCGTGAGCGCCCCGGCCCCTAAAGCGTTGTTCGCGCCAACCACAAGCTCGCCGCCGCCGCTGAGCGCGGTCCCGCCAGCATAGCTGTTCGCGCCGTTGACGGTCACGGCCCCGGTGCCGGCCAGGGTCAACCCGCCGGTGCCGCCGATCACGCCGTTCAGCACGATATTGTTGCCGCCGCCGAGCGTCAGTGTCGCGTCATTGAGATCGATCGCGTTGGCAAGCGCAAGTCCGGGCAGGACGGTGGTCAATGTGCCGCCGAGACCGCTCACGATGAGCGCCCCCGAACCGAGCGCCGCGTTCCCGCCCAGCGCGAGACCGCCACCGCCGCTCAGCGTCGTGCCGCCGGTATAGGCGTTCGCGCCGTTCAGCCTCACCGTCCCGGTCCCGCCGAGTGTCAACCCGCCGGTCCCACCGATCGCACCGCCGAGCGCGAGGTCGTTGCTGCCGACCAGCGTCAGGCCGACATCATTGAGGTTGATTGCATTGGCCAGTGTGATGCCGGGCACGGTCGCACCGAGCGTACCGCCCAGCCCGCTAACCGTCAGCGCGCCGCTGCCCAAGGCGCCATTCGCGCCGAGCGCAAGTCCACCGCCGCCGCTGAGCGCGGTGCCGCCGCTGTAGCTGTTCGCCCCGGTGAGCGCCAGCGTCCCCGACCCGCCGATACCGAGGCCACCCGTACCGCTGATCAGTCCCGCGAAGCTACTATTGGCGCTGCCGCCCAGCGTCAGGCTGGTGGCCCCGAGCGCGACTTGGCTGCCGGCGACGCCCGACAAGGTGCCGATCGTCTGCGGTGAATTAGCCGCGCTGAGATCGAACACCGCGGTTGCGCCGGCAAGGTTGACCGCGCCACCGGCCGAAAGGCTGCCCCCCGTCCCCAACGCGAGCGTGCCGCTGTCGATCGTCGTCCCGCCGGTAAAGCTGTTCGCCCCCGTCAGGGTCAGCGTCCCGGTGCCGCCGAGCGTCAGCCCGCCGGTGCCGGTGATCACGCCGCCGAACGTGCTGCTGCCGGCACCGCCAATGGCGAGACCGGTGTTGCCCAATGTGACCTGGCTGCCGGCGACACCCGAAAGCAGACCGATCGTCTGCGGTGAGCCGGCGGCGCTCAGATCGAACACCGCGCTCGCGCCGGCAAGGTTGACGCCGCCCGTCGCCGCGAGGCTGCCACCCGCGCCGATCGCGAGCGTGCCGCTGTCGATCGTGGTGCCGCCGGTATAAGTGTTGGTGCCGGTCAGGGTCAGCGCACCGATTCCATTGAGCGTCACGCCGCCGGTGCCGCCGATCACGCCGGCGAAGGCGCTGTTGGTGCTCCCCCCGATCACCAGATTGGTGCCGCCGAGCGCGATCTGGCTGCCTGCCGTGCCCGACAAGGTGCCGATCGTCTGCGGCGAGCCCGCGGCGCTCAGATCGAACACTGCGGTCGCGCCGGCGAGGTTGACCGCGCCGCCTGCCGCAAGGCTGCCGCCCGCGCCGAGCGCGAGCGTACCCGCGTCGATCGCGGTGCCGCCCGTGTAATTATTAGCGCCGGTCAGCGTCACGATTCCGCTGCCATTGACCGTCAACCCACCGGTTCCGCCGATCACGCCGCCCAGCGCGAGATTGTTGGCGCCGCCGAGCGTGAGGCCCGCGCCATTGAGATCGATCGCATTGGCGAGGGTGATGCCGGATGCCGCAGCGGTGAGCGTCCCACCCTGCCCGCTCACCGTCAGCGCGCCGGTCCCCAGTGCGCCGGTTGCACCCAGCGCGAGCGTCCCGCCGCCGGTCAGCGCGGTGCCGCCGGTGTAGCCGTTGGCCGCGCCGAGCGTCACGATGCCCGTCCCGCCGAGCGTCAGCCCGCCGGTGCCACCGATCGCGCCGCCCAGCGCGAGATCGTTGGCGCCGCCGAGCGTCAGGTTCGCGCCGTTGAGATCGATCGCATTGGCGAGGCTAATGCCGGGCACGGCCGCACTGAGCGTCCCGCCGAGTCCAGCGACCGTCAGCGCACCCGTTCCTAGCGCAGCGTTCGCGCCGAGCGCGAGGCCGCCGCCCCCGTTGAGCGTCGTCCCGCCGGCATAATTGTTCGTGCCGGCGAGAGTGACCGTATTGGCGCCCGCGAGAACCAGTCCGCCGGAACCGCCGATAACGCCATTGAGCGCGACGTCGTTGGTGCCGCCGAGCGTCAGCGTCGCGCCATTGAGGTTGATCGCATTGGCCACCGCGACGCCGGGCAGCGTTGCGCTCAAGGCACCGCCGGCCCCACTCACCGTCAACGCACCGGTGCCGAGCGCGGTGTTCGTGCCAAGGGCAAGATCCCCCCCGCCGCTCAGCGTCGTGCCGCCGCTATAGCTGTTGGCACCGCCCAGGGTCACCGCGGCGGCGCCAGCAAGCGTCAGGCCCCCCGTGCCGACGACCACGCCATTGAGCGCGATGCTGTTGCTACCCCCAAGCGTCAGGCCGGCGCCGTTGAGGTCGACGGCATTCGCCAGCGCGATGCCGGGGACCGATGCGCTCAGCGTCCCGCCGAGGCCATTCACGGTCAGCGCGCCGGTGCCGAGCGCCGTATTTGCGCCGAGCGCAAGGCCGCCGCCGTTGAGCGTCGTCCCGCCGCTATAATTGTTGGCGCCGGTAAGGGTGACTGTGCCGGTACCGCCGAGCGTCAGCCCACCCGCACCGCCGATCGCGCCCGCGAGCGTGAGGCCATTGGCACCGCCGAGCGTCAGCGTCGCGCCGTTGAGATCGATCGCATTGGCCAGTGCGATGCCGGGCACCGCTGCGCTCAAGGTGCCGCCAGCGCCGCTCACCGTCAGCGCACCGGTGCCGAGCGCGTCGTTCGCGCCCAGCGCTAGCCCGCCGCCACCGTCGAGTATCGTGCCGCCGGCAAAGCTGTTCGCGCTGTTGAGTGTCACCGTGCCGGTGCCGCCGAGCACCAGCCCGCCGCTGCCACCGATCGCGCCGCCCAGCGCGAGATCGTTGGCGCCGCCAAGCGTCAGGTTCGCCCCGTTGAGATCGATCGCATTGGCCAATGCAATGCCCGGCGCGGCCGCGCTCAGCGTCCCGCCGAGGCCACCGACCGTCAGCGCGCCCGTGCCCAGCGCGCCGTTCGCGCCTAGCGCGAGGCCGCCACCGCCTTTGAGCAATGTCCCACCGCTATAGCTATTGGTCGCGCCGAGCGTCACGGTGCCCGTCCCGCCAAGCGTCAGCCCGCCGGTGCCGCCGATCGTGCCGTTGAGCGCGAGGCTATTGGCGCCACCGAGCGTCAGATTACCATTGAGGTCGATCGCGTTCGCAAGCGCGATGCCGGGGCTCGCGGCGCTCAACGTGCCGCCAAGCGCGCCCACGCTGAGCGCCCCGCTCCCGAGCGCGATACTGTCTCCGAGCACCAGATTGCCGCCGTTGAGCCCGACCCCTCCGGTATAGCTGCTGGCGCCGGTGAGGCTCACGACGCCGGTTCCCCCCAGCATCAGCCCGCCCGTGCCGCTGATCGCGCCGCTCAGGGTGTAATTGTTGGCCCCGCCGAAGGTGAGATTGGCGCCGTTGAGATCGATCGCATTGGCGAGGGTAAGGCCTACGGTGGTGGCGCTCAGCGTCCCGCCGAGCCCGCTCACCGTCAGCGCGCCCGTCCCCAGCGCATTATCGGAACCGAACGCGAGGGTGCCGCCGCCGCTGAGCGTCGTGCCGCCGCTATAGGCGTTCGCGCCGTTCAGCGTCACCGTCCCGGTGCCGCCGAACGTCAGCCCGCCCGTACCACCGATCGCGCCGCTTAGCGCGAGGTCGTTGCTGCCGGCGAGGGTCAACCCCGCGCCGTTAAGGTCGATCGCATTGGCGAGCGCTACGCCCGGCGCGGCTGCACTCAGCGTTCCACCGAGCCCGCTGACGGTCAACGCGCCGGTGCCGAGCGCGCCATTAGCGCCAACTACGAGCCCTCCGCCACCGCTCAGCGTCGTCCCGCCGCTATATGTGTTCGTACCGCCCAGCGTCAGCGTGCCGGTGCCGGCGAGCGTCAATCCGCCGGTCCCGCCGATCATGCCGGCGAAACTGCTGTTGGCGCTGCCGCCCAGCGTCAGATTTGTACCGCCCAGCGCGATCTGGCTGCCAGCGACGCCCGACAAGGTGCCGATCGTCTGCGGCGAGTTTGCCGCGGCGAGATCGAACACCGCGGTCGCGCCGGCAAGGTTGACCGCACCGCCCGCCGCGAGGCTGCCGCCCGCCCCCAGCGCGAGCGTGCCGCTGTTGATCGTCGTCCCGCCGGTAAAGCTGTTCGCCCCCGTCAGGGTCAGCGTCCCGGTGCCCCCCAGCGTCAGCCCGCCAGTGCCGGTGATCGCGCCGCTCACGCCAAGATTGTTGCCGCCGCCGATCGTCAGACCGGCACCGTTGAGGTTGACGGCGTTGGCCAGCGTGATGCCACTCGTTGCCGCGCTCAGCGTGCCGCCGAGCCCGCTCACGGTCAGGGCGCCCGTCCCCAGTGCGGCATTCGCACCGACCGCAAGGCCGCCGCCGCCGCTGAGCAACGTGCCGCCGCCATAATTATTGGCGCCGCTCAAGGTGACCGTTCCGAGGCCGCCGAGCGTCAGCCCGCCGCTGCCGCCGATCGCTCCGCCCAGCGCGATATCATTGCCGCCGCCCAGCGTCAGTCCGGCACCATTCAGGTTGATCGCATTGGCGAGGGCGACCCCGGGGATCGATGCGCTCAGTGTACCGCCAAGCCCATTTACGGTCAGCGCGCCGGTACCCAGGGCGCCATTGGCACCGAGCGCGAGCGCGCCGCCCCCGCTCAGCGCCGTACCGCCGCTATAGCTGTTGGCGGCGCCGAGCGTGACCATCCCGGTCCCGCCCAGGGTCAGCCCGCCGGTTCCGCCGATCAGGCCGGAAAGCGCAAAATCATTGCTGCCGCCGAGCGTGAGACCGGCGTTGAGGTTGATCGCATTGGCGAGCGTAACCCCGCCTACCGCGGCGCTCAACGTGCCGCCGAGCCCACCAACGGTCAGCGCCCCCGTGCCGAGTGCGGCGTTCACGCCGACCGCAAGGCCACCCCCGCCGTTGAGCGTGGTCCCGCCGCTGTAGCCGTTCGCGCCCGCGAGGATGAGCGTCCCGGTCCCGCCGAGCGTCAACCCGCCGGTGCCGGCGATCGTGCCGGCAAAAGTGCCATTGGCGCTCCCGCCCAAAGTCAGACTGGTGCCGCCGAGCGCGACCTGACTGCCCGCGACACCGGAGAGCGCCCCGATGATCTGGGGAGAATTAGCCGCGCTCAGATCGAATACCGAGGTCGCGCCTGCAAGGTCGACCGCGCCCCCCGCGGCGAGACTACCGCCCGCGCCAAGCGCAAGCGTTCCGTTGTTGATCAGCGTCCCGCCGGTGTAGCCATTCGCTCCCGTCAGCGTCAGCGTGCCGGTGCCGCCCAAGGTCAGCCCGCCGGTGCCGGTGATTGCGCTGCTGATGCTAAAGCTGTTGGCGCCGCCGATCGCCAGCCCGGCGCCATTGAGGGTGACCGCATTCGCCAGCGTAATGCCCGCGGTCGCAGCGCTGAGCGTCCCGCCCAGCCCATTGACCGTGAGCGCGCCGCTGCCCAGCGCGCCATTGGCGCCGAGCGCAAGCCCGCCGCCACCGCTGAGATTGGTGCCGCCGCTATAGCTGTTGGCAGCGTTCAGCGTCACCGTGCCGGTGCCGCCGAGCGTCAGCGCGCCCGTGCCGGCGATCGTGCCGTCGAGCACGACGTCATCGCTGCCGCCGAGCGTGAGGCCCGTGCCGGTGAGATTGATGGCGTTCGTTAGCGCGATGCCGGGGGCGGCGACATTGACCGCGCCGCCGAGCCCGCTCACGGTCAACGCCCCGGTGCCGAGCGCACCATTTGCGCCAAGCACGAGCCCGCCGCCGCCGTTGAGCGTGGTGCCGCCGCTGTAGCCATTAGCCGCGCCGAGCGTCAGCGTCCCGGTACCGCCGACCGTCAGGCCGCCCGTACCACCGATCACGCCGGCGAAGGTGGTGCTGGCGCTGCCGCCCACCGTCAGCCCGTTGCCGCCGAGCGCAATGCTGCTGCCCGCGACACCGGACAGGGCGCCGATCGTCTGCGCGGCACCGGCGAGGCTGAGATCGAACGACGCACCGGCACCGGCGAGGTTGACCGCGCCGGTCGCGGCAAGCCCGCCGCCCGCGCCGATCGCGAGCGTCCCGCTATTGATCACCGTCCCGCCGGTATAGGTGTTGACCCCGGTCAGCGTGAGCGTTCCGGTCCCGCCAAGCGTCAGGCCGCCGGTGCCGCCGATCGTGCCGCCGAAGGTGCCGTTGCTGTTGCCGGCGACGGTCAAATTGGTGCCGCCAAGGGCAATGGCGCTGCCCGCAACGCCGGTCAGCGTCCCGATCGTCTGCGCCCCCCCTGCCGCGCTCAAATCGAGCGTGACCCCGGCGCCGGCGAGATTGACCGGCCCGCCGGCGGCAAGGCTACCGCCAAGTCCGATTGCGAGCGTACCGCCGGTGACGGTCGTTCCGCCGGTATAGGTGTTCGTGCCGGCGAGGGTGAGCGAACCCGTGCCGCCCAGCGTCAACCCGCCGGTGCCGCCGATCGCGCCGACGAAGGTGGTGCTGGCGCTGCCGCTTACCGTCAGACCGTTGCCGCCGAGCGAGATACTGCTGCCCGCGACACCCGTCAGCGCGCCGATCGTCTGCGCCGCGCCCGCGGCGCTCAAATCGAATATTGCGCCGGACCCGGCAAGGTTGACGGCGCCGCCCGCCGCAAGGCGGCCGCCCGCGCCGAGCGCCAGCGTGCCGCTGTTGACGATCGTTCCCCCAGTGTAGTTGTTCGTCCCGCTCAGCGTGAGCGTTCCCGTTCCGCCGAGCGTCAGCCCACCGGTGCCGCCAATCGCGCCGCTCACCCCGAAACTGTTGCTGCCACCGACGGTCAACCCGGTGTTGAGGCTGACCGCATTCGCCAGCGTAACGCCCGCGGTCACCGCGCTCAGCGTCCCACCGAGGCCGCTCACCGTCAGCGCGCCTGTTCCCAGCGCGGCGCTCGCGCCCACCGCAAGACCGCCACCACCGCTCAGCGTCGTGCCGCCGCTATAGGCATTGGCGCCGCTCAGGGTCACCGTCCCCGGTCCGCTAAGCGTCAGCGCACCGGTGCCCCCGATCGCGCCGCCCAGACCCAGCGCGTTGCCGCCACCAATTGTCAGGCCGCCGTTGAGGTTAACCGCATTCGCGAGCGTGACTGCCGGCACGCCCACGCTGAGCGTGCCGCCAGCGCCGGCCACCGTCAGCGCGCCGATGCCCAACGCGGCATTCGCACCGACGGTGAGCCCACCACCACCGTTCAACAGGGTTCCACCGCTATAGCTGTTGGCCCCGTTCAAGGTGACGACTCCGCCGCCGCCGAGCGTCAATCCACCGGTACCGCCGATCGCGCCGGCGAGCGTGAGGCTGTTGGCACCGCCAAGCATCAGGCCGGCACCGTTCAGATTGATCACATTGGACAGCGCAACGCCCGGCACGCTCGCGCTCAACGAACCGCCGAGACCGCTCAAGGCCAGGGTGCCGGTGCCAAGCGCAAGGCCGTTGCCGAGCACGAGGCCGCCGCCGCCATTCAATGTCGTGCCGCCAGCGTAGGCGTTCGCGCCGGTCAGCGTCAGCGTCCCGGCCCCACCCATCGTCAGACCGCCAGCACCGCCGATCGCCCCGCTCAGCGTCAGTCCATTGCTGCCGCTGATCGCCAGGCCGCCGGTGAGATTGATCGCGTTGGCGAGCGACAGGCCTGCGACACCTGCCTGCAGCGCCCCGCCGTTGCCGGTAATGCTCGCGGTGGCGAAAACGCCGGGCAGGTTGACGATCGCGGTCCCGCCGCCAAGCGTCACGACAGGGGTCGACGCCGCCGCCGGCACCCAGGCACCGGTGATGTTCCAGGTTCCGCCCTGGACCGAGAGGTTGGAGAAATTGGTGTAGCTGCCGATCGCGATCGAGCCGCTCGTCGGGCTGCCACCGCCGCTGTTCTGCGCGAGGTTGAGGGTGCTGTTGGTCCCGATACCCGCATCGACGGTCGTGCCGATCGACGAACCGGTCATCGCCGTGAAGCTGTTGAGCGCGCCCGCCGACGCGCCGAGCGAGACGCCGCCGGTGATCGTGCCGCCGTTGATGAAGCTGTTGCCGCTCGAACCGCCGGCAAAGACCGCCGACCCGTTGATCGCTCCGCCGTAATTGTTGGTGAAATTGACGGTGCCGCTGCCTGCGGTGGAAACCGCCGCCGAGCCGATCGCAAAGCCCGCCGCGCCAATTGTCCCGGAATTGACGATCGTACTTACGCCGCCGACACCGTTGTTCACCGTGAGCGCCGGGCCGGCGAGGAGCGACGTTCCCGCGGTGATCGATCCGTTATTGGTGACGTTCACTGTGCTGCCGGTGGCCGTATTCCCGACGATCGCACCGTTCGTCGCGAACGTCGGCCCGGCGGCGGCATTGATCGAGCCGTTGTTGGTAAGCGTGACATTGTTGCCGGTGAGCGAAAGCGCGGTTCCACCGGCAATCGGCACCACCGTGATCGTCGCGCTCGGATCAACCGTAACGTCGAGGCCATTGCTCGTATTGGAATAGACAACGACAGCGCCCGAGCAGACGATCGTCGAACTGCCGACTGGATTTGCTGCGCATTGCGCCTCGGCCTCGGTTGGGAATAACGCGAGCCACGCGATGACGGAAGCTGCGCTTCCCGACCGCAAGGACCGCGAAATCCGGTTCATGCGACGCGCCGAAACCGAATGACCCATATCGCTCTCCCGGCAAAGCCAACCGGGGATCAGGGCAAAATCGCGTTACAACGATCGTTCAGAAAGTAATCATTGTGCAATTGCGAACAAAATGGCTTATTAATTCTTTTTTAACCAAGTATAGTACGACCGCATTACGCAGTTTCAACCATCAACCCCGAAGATGATATCCGTATTACATCATGGCGAGTCGTTGAATATCTTATTGAAGAGAAAGGATCAATATGATCCGTTCTCCTATTGACTTGCTTTTTGGCGCGCTATCCTTCCTGCCTTCGTATCGGGAGGCGCTTGCCTTGCGGGCGAAAAGACGAAGGGCAGAAAGCGGTCCTTGCCACGATCAGCATGGCCGGTTCACGCGACCAAGGAACGCGTCACAATTGCCGATGAATTGCCGACGCGGCGCGTGGGCCAGACGAACCGCCGTTCACGCGCGACAATATGACGAGGGCGAGGCAATATGATTGCGGTCGCGCGGACGGTCTTTTTCGGCGATGGATGCCGGCCGAGCTAGCCGCCGTGCGCGATATAGGCTTGGCGGAACGCCTCGAGATCGTCGGCCCCCACATCGGAAACCGCCCAGAATTCGAGGCCACCGGCCGTCCAACGCGCAAGGCTATAACCGTCGCGACGCTCGGCGAACCCGCGCGACAGCGACAGTCCGCCCGCGGGGCGCACGAACAGATTGATGTAATGCCGGCGCCGCCCGTAGACGATCGCCGCAACCGGTCGATCATCGACATAATCGAGCCGCCCCCCGATCAGCGGAAAGCCCGCGTCCCTGAGATCGGGCACCGGTGGGGCGAAGTCGATCTTGCCGTTGAACCACGGCTTCACGACATGCCGGTCCGAGGTCGGGATATCGACGAGATGACTCGCGAGCAGCGAGCGGACGTGGCTCTGGACGAGCTGGTCCGCGGTGTCGGTCCGGGTGAGCTGCGGCATCCCCAGCGTCAAGGCGAGGCACGCTGCGAGCGCCCCCGCCAGCGCCCCCGACGCCCAGCGGCCATTCAACACATGCGCGGCGATCCCGCTGCGCGGGGACGGGCGGACACCGGCCCCGGCCTCAAGCGTCGCAAGGATCCGGTCGCGCAGTCCCTCGGGTGCCGGTTCGCTGAGCCGGTCCGTATCAAGCAGGTCGCGCAGCGACTTAATCCGCTCGAACTCGTTGCGGCAATCGTCGCATTCGCGCAGGTGCGCCTCGATCGCCAGCGCATTGGCGGCGTCGAGCTCGCCGTCGAACAGGCAGTGGATCAGCGACAGCTTGTCGGGATGCGCGGTCATGCTTGCGCCTTTCGCGATACGGGCGGCAACAACAAGGTCGCGAGCATCTGCCGCGCCCGCGCCAGCCGCGACATGACAGTGCCGATCGGCGCCCCGGTGACGGTGGCGATATCCTTGTAGCTCAGCTCTTCCAGCTCGCGCAGCACCAGCGCTTCGCGAAACGGCTCCGGCAGACTTTCGATCGCGCCGCGCAGCATCGCGATCTCGCTACGTCGCGCCGCTTGATCCTCCAGCGCTCCGGGCTCTGCTGCGGCAACCGCGGAATCGCGATCGATCGCCTCAACCGGCTCGGCGCCGCGCAGCGGATCGCGGCGCGCCGTCATCGCGTCGAGGCAGCGATGGCGCACGATCGCGAACAGCCACGCGCGCGGATTATCGCCGCGCCAACCGTCGAAGCCGCGGAAGGCGCGTAGAAAGGCATCCTGCACGGCATCCTCGGCCGCCACGCTGTCGCGGGTCAGATAGCGCGCGAAGCTGTAAGCGGCATCGAGGTGCGGCAGCATGACGAGGCGGAAGCGTTCGGCCTGCGCCGCCTCCCGCCCCGCTGCGTCGCGCGACGGCGAGACGAGGCGCGGGCGAAACAGGCGACCACCGCGCATCTTCACCGGCCCTCGCCCGATCGCATCATGGTCAATTCGCCTTGACGATCACCCGGCCCGTCATGTGCGGGTGGAGCGAGCAGAAATAGCCGAAATCGCCCGCTTTGGTGAAGGTGAAGCTGAACTTGCCGCCGGTATCGAGCGCGGCGGAATGGAAGCTCCGGTCGGCGGCGGTCACGGTATGCGGATCCTCATCCTCATTGGTCCAGACGACGGTCGTCCCCGGCGCCACGGTGATGACCCGCGCGGTGAAGGCGAACGTCTTAATCGCCACCGTCACGGTTTTCGCCGGGGTGGCCGCCGCCGCGGGGCCGGACGACGCGGCAAGTGCGGGCAAAGCGAGGATCAGCGCCAGCGCGGCAAGGCGACGGGCGGCGGCAACGGCATGCGTCATGGCGATACTCCGAAAAACTGGGTCAGGCGAGCGACTGGTCGATCAGCGCGATCGGTTCATTGCCGCGCACGAAGCGCGCGGTACGGATGCCGAGCATCATGGGAAGCTGCTCGCTCGGCACCTTGAGCGGACCGGGCGACGGCGCAGCACCCGGCGCGGGCTGGGGATAAGCGGTCGACCGCGCCGAGTGGAACGAGACATTGCCTTCCACCTTCTGCAGAATCTGGTGGATATGGCCGTTGAGCACGGTGACCGAGCCGAACCGGCGGAGCAGCGCCAGCGCGGCCCCGCTGTCGTCGGTCCCCCATCCCCATGCCTCATAGACCGTCCACAGCGGGATATGCGCGAACACCACGATCGGGGTGCTCGCCGACAATCCCGCGAGATCGCGCTTGAGCCAGGCAAGCTGCTCCTCGCCGAGATGCGCCATCCCACCGGCCTTCAAATTGGCGACATTGTTGAGCGCGATGAAATGCACCCCGAGATGATCGAAGCTGTGCCAGCCGGTGCCGAGCGTCCCGGCGCCATAACGCGCGAGATAGGCGCGCCCCTGTCCTTCATCGAGGAAATCGTGTTCGCCCGGGACATAGAAGACCGGGGCACCCAGCCCGGACAATATCTGCCGCGCGTCGTCGAACTGCTCCTCGGTCGACAGATGCGTGATATCGCCGGTGTGGAGGATGATGTCGGGCTTGTCGGGCAGCGCCTTGATCTTCTCGACCGCCGCGATCGCGGTGCCGCGCGTATCGGGATTGGCAGCCTTGTCGAAGCCGATGTGCGTGTCGCTTATCTGGAGGAAGGTGAACGGCTTGCTCGCGCCACGACGCGGGGGCGCCGCCAGCGCGGCATCGAGGCTGATCGACGAGGCGATCCCGCCGGTCAGCGTGTAGAGCGCCCCGGCACCGGCCCAGCCCGCGCAATGGGTCAGCAGGCCGCGCCGGCTGAGGCTTTCGTCCGCGTGATCGGTCATCGGCTTGGTCCCTTGAAACCATGTTCATGGGAAAAGACCGTGGCTCGATGCGGATTATTCCCGTCGCAGCGGAATTTATTTCGCGCGCAGATGATGCGGTGGGCAACGACGCGGCGAACCGCCCCGTTTCGCCGATTTGGCATCGGGCGGATCCGCGCCTTTCGCTTCGCGGAAAAATCCGCCAGAAAAACAATGAAGCAGGGATGGAAGCGGCCATATGGTCAAGGGGCATAAGCGCAGGGCGATCGCCGGGCTGACGGCATTTGCGGCGTCCACGATCGTAGCGGGTGGTGCGGTCTGGGCGTGCGCGGACAATAGCTGTTCGGCGGAATGGCGGCTGGCCTCGCCGTCCTTCGCCTGCGGGGGAGAGGCGATGCTCAACCCCGGCAACGATACGCGCATCAACATGGTGCTGCTGATGCGCAGCCTGATGCCGCCGCGCGGCGGCGAAGCGCGCGCGACGCCCGGGAGCGACGATCGCCAGTTCGGGCACACCTTCATGTCCTGGGACGGGCTGCGGCAAGCATTCTGGCCGCAACCGGCGACGACCCAATCGGCCCAGTCGCAGGGTGCGGCCGACGCGCCCCGCATCTGCGCGGATCAGGATGTTGCGGTCGATGCGTTCAAGGCGGCGTTGGCGCAGGAGCGTGCGCTCCCCGCGGCCGAGCGCGATGCGCTCGGCGCGTTACGGACGCAGATGAGCTGCCACGAGGTGAAATGGGAGGATGCCCCGGTTACGAGCAAGCCGGGGCGCGACTATCTCGCCTATCTGAAGGCGGCTTATGCCTTTTACGGCAACGATTGGGCGGCCGCGCGACAGGGGTTTGCCGCACTCGCCCGCGCGCGGACCGGCTGGGTGGCCGAAGCCGCGCATTATATGCCGATCCGCATCGGCTTGCGCGCGGCGGTGGCGGGCACCACCGATCAATATGGCGATTTCGCCGGAACCGATAAGGTGGACCGCGCGGCGCTGGGCGAGGCGCGTGAGGCGATCGCCGCCTATCTCAAAGCCTATCCCAAGGGGCTTTACGCGGAATCGGCCGAGGGCCTGAAGCGGCGCGTCGCCTGGCTCGGCGGGGACAATCCAACGCTGATCCGCGCTTATGAGAAACTGCTCGCGACGACGCCTGGCGATAGCGAGGCAAGCGCGCTGCTCGCCGAGGAGATCGATCGCAAGCTGTTGGATGCCGATGATGTCACCGCACGCATCGCTGCGGCAGGCGACACGCCGCTGCTGCTCGCCATCGCCGATTTGAAGCGTATGCGCCGCGAGGATGGCAAGGGATATAGCTTCTCCGCCGACGAGCTGGCGCAACAGAAGCCGCACTTCGCCGCCCGCCCCGATCTCTACACGCTGCTGGAAGCGACGCGGCGCTATTATGCCGGCGAAGATCCGAAGGCGATCCTCGCGTTGCTTCCCGATGCGGCGAAAGCGGGCAGCTTCACCCCGCTGGCCTTCAGCCGCCAGATGCTGCGCGGCATGGCGCTCGCGCGGACAGGCGACGTCAATGAGGCCGGCTTCTGGCGCGACATGATGGGCGGCGCCGCGCCGCTGTTCCAGCGGCCGCTGGTCGAGATGGGGCTGGCGATCCGGTGGCAGCGCGACGGGCGGGTGGCGCAAATCTTCGCGCCCGGATCGCCGATCACCGACGCCGCGACGCGAGAAATCCTGTTGCAGACGGTGGCGACCCCGGCGATCCTGCGAGGCGTGGGGAAAGATGCCACGCGCCCGGCGCACGAACGCGACATCGCCTGGTTCACGTTGCTGTACAAGGATCTGAATCGCGGCGCTTATGGCGATTTCGGCCGCGATATCGCGTCGCTTCCCGTCGATGCCGGGGCCGATGGCGGGCTCTGGAGTTTCTCGCTTCAGGACAGGGTGCCGGCGGGCCTGTTCCGCAAAGGGACCTGGGCCGAGGATTACGCCTGCCCCTCCATCACCCAGACCGCCGCCACGCTCGCGCGCGCGCCGGCCGATCGCAAAGCGCAATTGTGCCTCGGCGAATTCTATCGCCTCAACGGCTTCGATGGCTTCAGCCTGTTCAGGCCGGACGGCGAGAAGGAATGGCTGGGCGCGGGGCCGGACGGCTTCCCGGGGCGCCCGATGTCGCGCGACGCCCTGTATGACGCGGTCATAGCCGATCAGCGCGCCGCGCCGGAGGAGCGCGCTTATGCGCTCTATCGCGCGGTGATGTGCTATGCGCCATCGGCCTATAACGGGTGTAGCGGACCCCATGCGACCAGCGCGGAAAGCGACGCGGCGCAGGCGCCGATCGCGCGGCGAAAGGCATGGTTCACCGAGCTGAAGACGCGTTATCCCAACAGCCGCTGGGCCAAATCGCTGCGTTATTATTGGTGAGACGGCTTGCGATCGGCGCGCTGCTGCTGCTTGCGGCCTGCCGGCCGGCGCCCGAGCCCCCCGTCGCACCAAAGGTGGCCGCTGCGGGCTATGATGCCTTTTACCTGTGGCCCGGCGTCAGGCCGGCGGCGGCGCTTCGCCCCAGGACGCTCTACCTTCTTGACGGCGAGGTGCGGCAGCCGCGGCGCTTCCAGCGGCTCCGCATGGGCGTGCCGCGGCTGCCGGGAAAAGCGCTGTGGCTGGTGGTGCGCGCCAACCGACTTGATTGGGATGCAGCGGTCTATGACGCGATCCTCGCCGATCTCGAACGCTGGCAGGCGGCGGGCAACGATCTTGCCGGGCTCCAGATCGATTTCGACGCCGCGACCCGCGGAATCGATGGCTATGCCCGTTTCCTCGCCGATCTTCGGCAGCGTTTGCCCCGGCGATGGAAATTGTCGGTTACCGGACTGATGGACTGGAGCGCACACGGCGACCCGCAGGCGCTCGCGGCGCTGTCGCATATCATCGATGAGGCGGTGGTGCAGACCTATCAGGGGCGCACCACCATTCCCGGTTACGAACGCTATTTCCGACGGATGGAGCATTTTCCGATTCCCTTTCGCGTCGCGCTGGTCGAGGGCGGTGAGTGGGCTGCGCCGCCGATGCTGGCACGGCATCCGCAATTTCGCGGCTATGTCGTGTTTCTGCTCAACCGGGGGCCGCGCGCAGCGCAAAAGCGATAAGGGGAGACTCGTGCGGATCAGTCCTCGATGATCGTGTCGCTGCCCTCCTCCCTCATGCGGGCAAGACTGTCCTTCATGTGCTGGAGTTGTTCGGGTGAATGGCCGATCCAGTCCTTCACCTCGCCCGTAATCCGCAACGGTCCCGTTGAGCGATAGGATCTGGTTATGTTGCCGGGGAACCTCTTGTCGGTGAGGTTTGGATCGTCCTCGAACGAACCGGTAGGCTCGACGACGTAGATACGGCCCCGGCCTTCGCCCTTGGCGAGTTCCGCCCCCCACGTCGCTGCGTCGAGCGTCGCGCTGAAATAGACGTGCTTCAGTCCGCGTTCGACGAAATTGCTTCCGAAACCGGGCGCAATCAGGTCGCCGACGGCGAGGTCGGCCTTGGTGCCGTGATAGAACGTGGTGCCAGGCGGGACATCTTTTGCATACATTAGCGCCTCCTTGAACTGAGTCCGTCGCCGCGAAGTGGATCAACTGGCGTCGCGAACACGGCAGGGGATCGCCGCCCCTCCCGATGACCAGCGAGATTTGGTTGCCCGTGGTTTCATCGATCCCGAACCCGATGGGCCTCGCAGCGACATTGACAGCACAACAAACGGAGTGATATCCTCCGTTTATGGATGCGTCAAGGCAATCGCTCTGGAGTCGAGCGCGGGTGCAGGATGCGGGCTGATGCGCAAAGGAATCGACAGCGGCTCATCGAGGTCACCGTCGACCTGGCGCTGGAAGCCGGCGGCGAGCCCGCGCGAGACGCTGTTGCCGAGCGCGCCGGCGTCGGCATCGGGACGCTCTACCGGCACTTCCCGGACCAGCAGTCCCTCCTCCACGCTGTCATTCGTCATGTGCTGGAAAAGAGCATCGGCGCGGGAGAAACGCTGGTCGAAACCGTTCCCGGCGGTGTCGACGCCCTGCGTCAGTATATGCACATGGCCCTCGATAACGGGATCGGGGTGGTGAATATTCTCCACCCGCTGCTCGAAAAACCGGATTGGCCCGACCTTCGCGCGCGTGCGGCAACGCTCATGAAATCGATCGTCGGCCGCGCCGCGCAGGAGGGCTCGCTGCGCAGCGATCTTTCCGAGCGCGACATCGTCTTCGCCTTGACCCGCTTCGCGCGGCCCTTGGCGGTGGGGCTGCCACCGGACGAGGAGCGATTGCTCGCGCATCGTCACCTCGATTTCTATCTGGACGGGCTGTGTGCCGAACAGCCGCGACACAACGCCGTGGAGCCATAGGATGAACCCAAGAATGCTGACCCTGATGGCCGCGGCGCTTTGCCTGCCTATCGCCGCGCCCGCGGCTGCGGCGGTGGGGGAACAGCACCGGCTCGCCACTCAGCCGAGCGCGGCGCTACGCGATGCAGAGCACCGCCCCGACCTGCGCGTTACGATATGGTATCCAGCGAAGGCTGGTGCGCCCGAGCGCTCGATCGACATTCCGCCCGACCAGCCGCTCTTCCTGGTCGGAACCACGGCACCGGACGCGCTATTCGTTGACGAGGCGCGGCACCCCGTCGTGCTCTTGTCGCATGGCTTCGGCGGATCGGCGCGGATGATGGGATGGTTCGGCCGCGCACTTGCCGAGCGAGGCTATGTCGTTGTCGCCGTCGACCATCCCGGAAACAATGGAATCGATCGCCCCACCGCTGCCGGTTCGGTGCTCTGGTGGGACAGGGCCGACGATCTGAAGGTGGCGCTCGCCGCGGTACTCGCCGATCCGCGGCTGTCGCCGCATATCGATCGGGCGCGCGTCGGCGTCGCGGGCTTCTCAATCGGCGGGTTGACCGCGCTGGTCGCGGGAGGCGCGCGCACCGATCCCGCGCACATGATCCGCTTCTGCCACGAGCACCCCGAAGATGGCACCTGCAAGCCGCAGCTGGAGTTCGCGCTGAGCAACGAAGAGGCGGCCGCGACGCTCGAAAGTCCCGCACTCGCGGCCGAGCGGGCGAAGGCGAGCGATGACCATTCCCTTCCCGGTGTGAAAGCGGTTTTCGCGATGGCGCCGGTGGTGCAGCCGCTGACGCCGGCGAGCCTTAGCGCCATGCGCGTGCCCGTGGCGATCATCGCCGGCGCAGCCGATGTGACGGTGCCGCCGACAACCCATGCGCTGGTCGCCAAGCCGCTGATCCCCGGCGCGACCGTGACGATCCTTCCCGGCGTCACGCACTACAGCTTCCTCGCCACCTGTTCGGCAGCCGCGGTGAAAGAGGTTTCGGTCTGTCGCGACGCAACCGTTCAGGAGAGCGCGCATCGGGCGGCGATCGCGGCAGCGCTCGACCTGTTCGACCGCGCGCTTCGGTGATCGCGCGGTCGCCGGACGTCGCAACGACGGCGGACATGCCGTCATCCGTAGAGCGCGGTCACAGCCTCTGCCCGCTCCTTCAATTCCGCGCGAAGCGCCGCGGGCGCGAGTACCTCGATCGCGGCCGCGAAGCCGAGCAGCTGGCCCGCGGCGAAATCGACACTCTCGATCGGCACGGTGACGCGGCGCCAGCCGTCCGCATCGGGCACCGCGGCGAGGATCGGTTCGGTCATATCGGCGTTGAGCGCGCCCAGTCGCGACATCGCCGCGGGGGCGACGCGCAGCGTCGCGACATCGCGGCGCAACGCCGCCTCGAACCGCGCCAGCGCATCCCGCCATGCGGCGGCGAGATCGAAATCGGGCGGCCGCGCGAAGCCCTCGTCGAGCAGCACAAGATCGCGCGCATAGTCGAGCTTGTGGATCGCCGGCTGCCCGCGCCGCAGCGCGACGAAATAATATTCCCCGGCCTTCAGCACGATGCCGAGCGGCTCGAGCGTGCGCGGCGTGGGGCCGGCCCAGCTATCATAGACGAGCTGAAGCCGGCGGCATTCCCACACCGCGCGCGCCAAGAGCCGCAAATCCTCGCGCCGCGGCGCTGGGCGGCGATGCCAGGGGATGGGATCGAAATGGAAACGATCGGCGACGCGCCGCGCCGCCGCGCTCGATGGCGCCGACATGGCAGCGAACAATTTGAGCCGCGCGGTCGCCGCCGTCTCGCCGTAACCAAGGTCGGCCGCCGCGCTCGGCATGCCCGAAAGCAGGATCGCCTCGGCTTCCTCGCCGGTCATCCCGGTGAGCCGGGTCTGCCAGCCGTCGAGCAATGCGAAGCCCCCGGCCGCGCCGCGTTCGGCATAGATCGGCACCCCCGCCGCGCTCAGCTCGTCGACATCGCGATAGATGGTGCGCTTCGATACTTCGAACCGCTCGGCCAATGTGCGCGCCGAGACCCGCCCGTGGATCTGGAGCAGGATCAGGATCGAAAGCAGACGGCTCGCACGCATCATTCGGCCTTAGCGCATCAATGTTGACGCAGGCTGACATATTTACCCGATTATGGCTCGGGGCATGACAGAGATTTTCCCGCTCGATCGCCGCGCCCTGATCGCCGGAGGCGCCCTGCTCACCGCCGCGGCCACCGCGCCGCCCACCGCTACCGGCGCCGTGCCGTTGCGCGACTTCTCGTTTCAGGACGGGCGCTGGACCGTCCACCACCGCAAGCTGCGGCGACGGCTGGCGCGGAGCACCGACTGGTATGAATTCGCCGGCACCACCACCGCCGGGCCGCTGATGGCCGGGCTCGCCGGCTATGAGGACAATTTCCTCGACGATCCGCTCGGCGCCTATCATGCCGAGGGGCTGCGGCGGCTCGATCCCAAGACCGGGCTGTGGTCGATCTGGTGGTGGGACGGGCGCTTTGCCGAGATCGATCCGCCCGTCACCGGCCGGTTCGAAAACGGCATCGGCACCTTCTTCGGCGACAGCATGTTCGACGGAAAGGCGATCCGCGTCCGCTATATCTGGGACATGCCCACCGCCGGGGTGCCGCGCTGGCAACAGGCCTTCTCGCCCGATCGAGGGGCGACGTGGGAGACCAATTGGGTGATGGAGTTCCGGCGGTGATCGATCGGCGGTTGTTCGTGGCCGGCGCGGCGGGGCTGGCGGCCGTGCCGCTGCTCGCGGCGGCATCGCCCGAGCTCAGCGTGTTCGAATTGCGGCAATATACACTGAAGGGCGGCACGCGTACCGCCTTCACGCGATTGTTCGAGCAGCAATTCGTCACCTCGCAGGATGCGGTCGGCTGTCATGTGCTGGCGGTATTCCGCGATCTCGACGATCCCGATCGCTTCGTCTGGATACGCGGCTTCGCCGATATGGATGCGCGCAAGACGGCGCTGCAGACCTTCTACACCGGTCCGGCGTGGCAAGCGCATCGCAACGAGGCCAATGCGATGATCCTCGACAGCGACAATGTGCTGCTGCTGAAGCGCATATCCGGGCCGGTCGGGCCGAAGGCGCTGGGGAACAAGGGCGTGACCCGCATCGCGATCCATCGTCTGCGCGATGTCGACCCGGCGGCGTTCGCGGCGTTCTTCGACGCGCGGATGCGCCCGGAGATCCGCGGCGCCGGCGGCGAACTGGTCGTGACGCTCGCCAGCGAGGCGGCCGCGAACAATTTCCCGCGGCTCCCGGTGCGCGAGCACGACCCGGTTTTCCTGTGGATCGCGCACTTCCCCGACGAGGCCGGCGAGCGCGGGTTCGACACCCGCCTGCGCGCGCGCAGCGGCTGGCGCGACGGCATCGCCGATACGCTGCTTCCCGCGTTGATGCAGAAGCCCGAGGTGCTGCGGCTCGCGCCGTCGATTTCTGTCCCCGATGCCTGAAGGAGAAACGGATGCACGCGATATTATGGACCGCCCTGCTCGCAACGGCCGCGCCACAGGATGCGGCCTTGCCGCCCGATCTGGCGCAGGCTGCGGCGGATTACGATCAGGCGCAAATGCATAACGACGGCGCCGCGCTGCAGCGGCTGCTCGCCGACGATTATACCCTGGTCAACGGCGCCGCCGAGATATCGACCAAGGCCGAATTCATCCGCGATTCGACCGCGCCGGGCTTCTCGCTCCAGCCTTTCGTCATCGAGCATCCGATCAACCGGGTGTGGCGCGACGGCGCGGTGCTGTCGGGCGAGGTGACGTTGCGCGGCACCGACGGCGGAAAGCCCTTCGTCAGCCATATGCGGTTCGCCGACATATGGGCGAAACGCGGCGGCCGGTGGCAGGTCGTCTTCACCGAGGTGACGCGCTTCCCCGCTGCCGCTCAGCCCTGAACACGCGCCCTGCCGCGCAGCGCGAGCCACGGCGAGGCGTGGAACAGGCTCATCAACGCATACATGCCGGTCATCCCGCCGGTCGCGCCGGTGCCCATCGCCGAGCAGATCAGCGCATCGCTGCCGTAAGCGAGGTTCAGCAGCGCCATCACCGCGAAGGTCGGGCTGGCCGCGAGCGCGAGCCAGCGCGACGCGGTCACGCCTTCACCGGCGCGTCGGGATCGCGGAACGCCGCCTCGCCGGCGTCGGTCACCGCGACCCATTGCGGGTCGGGCTTGTCCTCCGCGTCATAATTGTCGTTCCAGTTCCACCATTTGTACGGCGGGGTCTGCGGATAGCCCTCGGGCGAATCCTCCCAGATTTCCTGGCGGCCGAGCGGGGTGAGATCGAGATAGCTCCACACGCTGCCCATCGCCTCGTCACCGCGATTGTCGATGAAATAGGTGCGATAGATTTTCGCGCCGTCGCGGATGAACACATTGTGCCCATGCCATTCGTCGACCCCGAAATCGGCGTCGAAGCTGTCGGTGATCGTATACCAGGGAATCTGTTCCCACCCCATCCGCGCCTTGAGCCGCGCGATATCGGGCTGCGGCGCGCGCGAGGCATAGACCAAGGTCGTATCGCGCTGGTTGAGATGGACGAGGTTCGAGACCTGATCCGCCCCGAGCGAGCAGCCGCGGCAGCCGTGATCGGGCCAGCCGAACACCCCGGGCTCGAAAAAGGCGCGATAGACGATAAGCTGGCGCCGGCCGGCGAACAGATCGAGCAGCGTCGCCGATCCCTCGGGTCCCTCGAAGACATAGTCCTTCTCGACCGCCATCCACGGCATCCGCCGCCGCTCGGCGGCGAGCGCGTCGCGGGCGCGGACCAGCGCCTTTTCCTTCACCAGCATCGCCTCGCGCGCCGCGCGCCACGCCTCGGGCGAGACGATCGGCGGATGGTTTTTCGGCAGTTCCTCGCTCATGACGTCGCTCCTGCTCGTCGGACGGATAATGCGTTACGCCTGCTCATCGGCGATCTCCCCGACGCGGGTGACCACGCCGACCCAGCCGCCGCTCATGTTGCGATAAGCGGTTTCGTTGCGCGGCAGCTCGAACCCGGAATGGACCACGCGCAGCCGGGTGCCGCCGTCGACCGGTTCGAGCGTCAGCGTCACCACCGTATCGAGCAGCGAGCCGTAGCCGGTGTTCGCGACATGGCCGCCGCGCCAGCTATAGGCGAGCCGGCGATGCGGCTGGACCTCGATGACCTCGCAGCGGATCGTCCCGTCCCATTCGCCCGCGGGGCTGGTCTGATAAGTGAAGAGATTGCCGACGACGGGCTCGAACCCGACCGGGGTCATCCGCAGCCAGCGCGCGATCAGTTCGGGGTCGACCAGCGTCTTCCAGATCGTCTCCGGCGCGTGGGGGAACACCTCGTCGACCGCGATCACGCGCGCGTCGGTCTGCACCAGGCTGTCGGTCATTGATCGATCTCCTCGAGAAGCAAGCGCAGATCGGCGAACCGGTCGCGCCAGAAAGCGTCATAATGGCTGAGCCAGTCGAACAACGGCGCCAGCCCCTCCGGGCGGGCGCGGTAGAAGACCCGGCGACCTTCCGGCCGCTCGGTCACCAGCCCGGCCTGTTTGAGCAATTTCAGATGCTGCGACACCGCGCCCTGCGTCACCCCGCTCTCGCGGGTCAGCTCGACCACGTTGAGTTCCGATCGCGCGACACGCTCGAACACCGCCCGGCGGGTCGGGTCCGAGAGCGCGCGAAGCACATTGTCGATCGCAACGGACTGCATCATGCAGTTCAATTAGTCTTCGCTAATTCATTAGTCAATGCTAATCTTATCGCTTCGCCGTAAAGCTGCCGATTTCAGGTACTAACGCGTCGCTCGCTTTCGGTCGGCAAAGGACGCAGGGATGACGCTTCACACATGGTGGCTGTTTACGGGCGCGGTCTTCCTGCTCTCCGGCACGCCCGGCCCCAATATGCTCCACATCCTGTCGCGAAGCGTGGAAATGGGGATGAAGCGCAGCGTCGCCGCGATGGCCGGCTGCCTCGCCGCGGTGGTTACCGTTCTCGCCGCGTCGGCGGCCGGGCTGACGACCTTGCTGCTCGCGGTGCCGGGCGCCTTCGCGGTGCTGCGCTACGCCGGCGTCGCCTATCTGATCTATCTCGGCATCAAGGCGTGGCGCAGCGAGGCCGGCCCGATCGATGTGGGCAGCGACGAGCTTCCCGCCGCGGTGTCGCCGGGCGGATTGTTTCGCGGCGGCTTCGCGATCGGCATCAGCAACCCCAAGCTGATCTTGTTCGCCGCGGCGTTCCTGCCGCAATTCGTGACGCCGACCCAGCCGCAGGCGCCGCAATTCGCCATTCTGGTGCTCACCTTCGCCGCGGTGGAATGCGGCTGGTATGCCGTTTACGCGTTCGGCGGCCATTCGCTCTCGCGCTATCTGAGCCGGCCGGCGATCAAGCGCGCGTTCAACCGCATCACGGGGGCGATCTTCGTCGGGTTCGGGCTGGCGTTGCTCAAGGTGAGGCCGTCCTGAGCAATGGGCGGCGGCGGCGCCCATAAGCACTAGAAATCCGATGCTTCCTGCCGCGTTCGGCTTGAACGCGGCGTTGCGGCCCGGCATGATCCGCCGCATGAAAGTCGCAGCCTTCGCCATCCTCCTCGCGGCCGTGCCGTTCGCCGCCGTCGCAAAGACCGAAAAGAAGCATAGCCCCCGCCCCGCGACGGGCGAGACCGTCCTGCCGTTCCAGCTCAACAAGGAAGGGTTCCCGCTCATCAAGGGCGCGGTGGACGGCAAGCCCGGCGTCTTCCTGCTCGATACGGGGACCTATGATCGTTTCCTGCTGAACCGTCATTATGTCCCGCTCGATCAGGGCGTTCACGTCGGTGGCGACGAGTCGATCGTCCTTCGCCGCCACGCGGGCGCGCACAAGGCCGATCTCGCCGGGGTGCTCAAGGTTCCCGCCTCGTCGGGCAATGGCAAGAATCCGGATGCCGCGCTCAGCATCGATGCCCGTCAGCAGCAGCAGGACATCGACCCGCGCTTCCTCGGCTGGCTCGGCTGGGGCTTTTTCAAGAAATACGTCACGACGATCGATTATCGCCGGCAGGTCGTCCGCCTGATGCCCTTGGCCAAGGCGCCGCCGACGCCGCGCCCGCCCGAGAGTATCACGCTCTCGTTCCTCCCCTCCAGCCCGGTGCGACCGTTCGTCGCGAGCATCGGCGGCCATTCCACGCCGACCGTCGTCAGGACGACCGGCTGGGACAGCCTCGCGCTGCAGCCCGCCAATTGGAAGCGGATCGCGCCCTCGAAGGTCGTCAAGCCGCGCCCCGGCAAGGGATGTATCGCGGTGACGCCCGCCACCTTCGGCGGGAAGCGTGTCGATCTGGTCGATCTCGAGCGCAGCGAGCGCCAGGACGAACGGCTGACGCTCGGCATCGGCTTCCTCCCGCGCTTCACCAGCGTGTGGGATCCGCGTGTCGGCAAGGTCATCCTGACACCGAACGGCACCAAGCCGCCGCAGCGTCGATCCTGCGCCTGAGCGCCGGGCGGGAGCGCTGGCCGCCGATCAGCGCCCCACCTGCTTCACCAGACGCGGCAGAGCGAGCCCCAGCGCCGCCGTGCGATAGAGGTAGCTCGCCAGCAGCGCGATCCAGACGCCCGCGTCGCCCAGCCCGCGCAGCAATGCATCGGTGACGAGATAAAGCGCGAGCGAGAGGATCGCCGCGTTGCGCAGCGTCCGCCCGCGCGTCGCGCCGATGAAGATGCCGTCGAGCAGCCAGCTCGGCATACCGAGCAGCGGCACCAGCGCGCAAAAGGGCAGCATCGCCACCGCCTGCGCCTGTACCGCGGGATCGCGGGTGACGAGCGTGATCAGCCACGGCCCGCTCGCGGCGATCGCGGCGGCGAACAGCACGCCGCCCGCGAGCGAGAATTCGCCGGTCAGTCGCGCGGCGCGCAGCAGGCCTTGGCGCGATCCCGCGCCGATCGCCGCCCCGACCCGCGCCTCGGCGGTGAAGGCGAACCCGTCGAGCACGAATGCGCTGATGCTGACGAACTGCATCAACACATGATTGGCGGCGAGCGGCACCGCGCCGAGCCGTGCGCCGGCGCGTGCGAACCAGGTGAACAGCAGCAGCAACGCCACGGTGCGGATCATGATATCGGCATTGACCGACAACAGCCGCCGAAACGCGCCGGGGGCAAAGGTCGTCGCGCGGCCGATGCGCCACCAGCCCGCCCCCAACACGTGCCGCGCCGCCCATAGCCCGCTCGCCAGCGCGACCCATTCGGCGATCGAGGTGCCGATCCCCGCCCCCCACGGCCCGAGCCCGAACACCGCGACGAACAGCACGTCGAGCACGATGTTGATGCCGTTGAACGCGACCTGGCACGCGAGCGCCAGCCGCGTCCGGCCGAGCCCGAGCAGCCAGCCGTTGAGCACGTAGAAGCCGAGCGCGGCGGGCGCGCCGAGGAAGCGCGCGGCGGTGAAGTCATGCGCCGCCGCGGCGGCGTTGGCGGGCACGTGCATCAGCAGCAGCGCGAGCGGGACGATCGCGGGCGACAGCAGCAGCAATATCGCACCCAGCCCCAGCCCGAGCAACAATGCGCGCACGAGCAGCGCGCGCAATTCCTCCCCGCCGCCGGCGCCCACCGCCTGTGCGGTGAGCCCGGTCACCCCCATCCGCAGGAAGCCGAAGGTCCAGAAGATCAGATTGACCGTCGTGACGCCCAGCGCGACCCCCGCGAGCATTGCGGCGTCGCCGGTGCGCCCGATCACCGTCGCATCGACCACCCCGACCAGCGGCACCAGCGCCTGACCGACGATGATCGGCCATGCCTGTGCGAAGATATTGCGGCGAGTCAGGTTGTTCATCGCCGGCGAAATCACACGGACCGGGCGATCACGCTACTCCGATCCGCAAAAAAATGGTCGCGGAACGCGACCTTTTGGCCGCGAGCGAAATGTCATCGCCGCCGACCATGCTAAAAGCGCGACATGACGACGGGAAACAATATGGCGGCGGTGGCGCGGCTGATCGGCGATCCGGCGCGCGCCAATATGCTCGATGCGATGCTCGACGCGCAGGCGCATAGCGCGGGCGAGCTCGCCACGATCGCCGGCGTCTCGGCCGCCACTGCGAGCGGGCATCTGCGCCAGCTGCTCGACGGCGGGCTGGTCGCGGTCGCGGCGCAGGGGCGGCATCGCTATTACCGGCTCGCCTCGCCCGAGGTCGCGCGGCTGCTCGAAGGGTTGATGGCGGTGACCGCACCGCTCGTTACGCGGCATCGCGCGACGCCGCGCGTGCCAAACGCGCTTCGCGAGGCGCGGACCTGTTACGATCACCTCGCGGGGCGGCTGGGCATCGCGATCACCGATACGCTGGTCGCAAACGGCGCGGTGCGGATCGACGATAATAATATCGCGGTGACCGATCACGGGCGGGCGTGGCTCGGCGAGATGGCGATCGATCTCGATGCCCCGCGCGGGTGGGGCCGCCGGCCGGTCTGCCGTCCGTGCCTCGACTGGAGCGAGCGCCGCCCGCACCTCGCCGGCGTGCTCGGCGCCGCCTTGCTCGAACGGCTGCTCGACCGCGGCTGGATCGCGCGGGTCGACGGCAGCCGCGCGATCCGCGTCACCCCGCCCGGCGCGGCCGAGCTTCGTCGGCGCTTCGGGTACGAACCGGGGTGAGCGCGCGACCGCTTCGTCGCTTCGTCCGACAAAAGGTCGCCTTGCCGCCGCGATAGCTTTTATTCCATATCCTATTAAATTGATAGGATATGATCGTGCATCGGAGGTGAAGCATGTCGCTCAAGCTTTTCGATACGGTGCCGGATTTTACGCAAGCGTCGACCGAGGGAGACTTCGGTCTCTACCGCTGGGCCGGCAACGACTGGGTGGTGCTGTTCAGCCATCCGCGCGATTTCACCCCCGTGTGCACGACCGAGCTGGGTGCGGTCGCGCGGCTCAAGCCGGAGTTCGACCGGCGTGGGGTCAAGGTCGCAGGGCTTTCGGTCGATTCGGTGGCGAGCCACCGCGCCTGGGCTTCGGACATCGAACAGACGCAGGGCGTCGCGCTCAACTTCCCGCTGATCGCGGACGAGGACCGGCGCGTTTCGCATCTGCTCGATCTGATCCACCCCAATGCGTCGGATACGGTGACGGTGCGCAGCGTGCTGGTGATCGATCCCGCCAAGCGACTGCGGCTGACGCTGACCTATCCCGCCTCGACGGGGCGCAATTTCGCGGAGCTGCTGCGCAGCATCGACAGCCTGCAGCTCACCGAGACGCAACAGGTGGCGACCCCGGCCGATTGGCGCGACGGCGACGATGTCATCATCCTGCCCTCGGTCGACGACGAAACCGCGCGGCGGCTGTTCGGCAGCTGGCGGACGATCACCCCCTATCTGCGCACTGTGCCGCAACCGGGCGCGCGGCGATGACGACCCTCGCCGAGACGGTGACCGCGCTGCGCGGCGCGCGCGATCGCTGGCGCGCGCGGCAGGAGGAGGGGCGCGATGTCGAAAGCTTCCCGTCGCGCGAGGCGATCGCGGCGATCGTCGACATATTGGCCGCCGCGCTCTACCCGCGCCGGCTCGGGCGGTTCCGCGGCGCGGCGGGGGATGAGGAAGACCGGTTCGTCGCCGCCAAGCTGATCGCGGGCTTCGGCGCGCTCGAACGCGAGATCGCCGCAGAGCTTGGCTATTGGCAAAAGGAATCGCGCGCCGATTTCCCGGCCGACCAGGCGGCGTCGATCGTCCGCTTGTTCGGCGCATCGCTCGGCGAGGTGCGCGAGCTGGTCGACGGCGATGTCGAGGCGGCATTCCTCGGCGATCCGGCGGCGCGCAGCGTCGACGAGATCCTGCTCTGCTATCCCGGCGCGATTGCCAGCCTCTACCACCGGCTCGCGCACCAGCTCCACGCATTGGGCGCGCCGATCGTCGCGCGGCTGATCTCCGAGCTCGCCAACGAGCGCACCGGGATCGACATCCACCCCGGCGCGACGATCGGGCGCAATTTCTTCATCGACCACGGCACCGGGGTGGTGATCGGCGAGACCGCGATCGTCGGCGATCGGGTGCGGCTCTACCAGCATGTCACGCTCGGCGCGTGCAGCCCGCTGGGCTCGGCGACGCGCGCGCCCGGCGGCGCGCTCGCGCGGCATCCGGTGGTGGGGGACGATGTGGTGATCTACGCCGGGGCGACGATCCTCGGCCGCGTCTCGATCGGCGCGCGATCGGTGATCGGCGGCAATGTCTGGCTGCTGTCGGACGTGCCGGCGGACAGCGTGATCGTCCAGCCCGAGGCGCGCGAGCTTCCCGCCGGCGCCGCGCGCGCGCTCAAAGACGAGCTCGAGGCGGCGTGATGATGCGGCGCCCGGTGATCGGCATCATGTGCGCGAACGAAGTCGCCGCGCGGCCGGTGCAGTCGGTCGCGACGCGCTTCATCGCGCCGGTGACGCAATTGTGCGACGCGACGGTGCTGCTGGTGCCGGCGGTCAGCGATGCGGTCGATGCGCGCGCGGTCGCGACGGTGCTCGACGGGCTGTTGCTGACCGGCGCGCGATCGCATGTCGCGCCGGCGCGCTACGGCGGGGGGCCGGCCGATGAAGGCGCCGTGGTCGATGCCGAACGCGATGCGGTCGCGTTCGAACTCGCCGAGCAGATGATCGCGCGCGGCAAGCCGGTCTACGGCATCTGCCGCGGATTGCAGGAGATCAACGTGCTGTTCGGCGGCACGCTCGCGGCGACCGACACGAGCGGGCGGCATCACCGCGGCTCGTGGGACGAGGATTACGCCACCTTGTTCGATCACCGCCACGCGATCGACCTGATCGACGGCGGGGTGCTCGCCGGAATCGCCGGGCATCGACACCTCACCGTCAATTCGGTCCACCAGCAGGGCATCGCACGGCTTGGCGCGAGCCTCGCGATCGAAGCGGTGGCGAGCGACGACGGATTGATCGAGGCGATCCGCGCGCCCGGCTGCGGCGCCGACGTGCTCGCGGTGCAATGGCATCCCGAATGGGATGTCGCGCATTGCGCGGGCAGCAAAGCCTTTTTCGCCCTGCTCGGCGAGTCGCTGCGCGCGGCGAGCGCGGCGCGGCAATAAGATCGCACCCGGGCGCGACGACCGGTCGCTTCGGCGCGACTCGATTTCCTACCTATTCAGTATATATTAAACCACCGGCTGCGCGCGATCGGGGCGATCCGGTGCCCCTCAGCAATCAGGCGCGGGAGTGATCCGATGTCGATCGGCGATGCTGCTCTGCTAATCGTGACCGCCGGTGATCTGCCGCAGGCGGATCGCCACGAATTGCGGCTCGACGTGGGTGAGCGGACCGGCAAATGGGCCGCGCAGCTCGATGCGGCGCTGATCGACCTCGCCCAGCCGGTGATCGTCGTCGCGGCGGAGCTGGCCGCGATCGCCTTCGCGCATTGGGCGCAGCTCAGCCCGTTGCGCTATTCGCGGCAGATCGCGGGGGCGGTGCTGCTCGATCCGGCGGCGCCGCGCGAGTGGCCGCGGCTGGGCCTCGCATCGACCCCGGCCACCCCTTTGCCCTTTCCGTCGCTGCTCGTCGCATCGGGAATCGGCACGGCGGCGCATATCCTCGCGCTCGCCGCGCGCTGGCGCAGCCGCTTCGCCACCCGCGACGCAATCCAGAATGATATTGCGGGGGATAGCACCGAGGCATCGCTGCGCGCGGCGCTGCGTGCCTTCCTCGCGCCGCGCGCGCCCTCGGCGCCGACGCTCCGGCGCTCGATAGCCGAGCTTACACCGCCCCTAGCATCTCTTCTTTTTAAATCTCCTCCAATCCGGTAGGAATTGAGATGCGGGCCAGTCGCGGCCCATTCCATCTTGCGAGGCGAGTATGATGATACACCCCCGCCACCACGATCCGCCCCGGTGTCGGTGCTGCCGCACCGCCCGCTGATCCATCGAGCATAATCGCCGGAAACCGTCGCGCCGCACGATTGGCGGCCCGGTTCCGCTCGCCCTTCACGCGTGACGCACTGCGTCACGCGACGGGGAGCCGTGCGTCCCCGCTCGCCAACGACAACCAGCCTCAACCGGAAAGGGGGTTAGAGGAAGTGACCAGTCACGCCCTGAATTACCGTCGATATCTGCTCGCCGCGGCCGCCGCGCTGCCGGCGTTGTTCCCCGTCGCCGCCACCGCCCAGACCCAATTCGCCAGCAACGACGCCGCGGCGCCCGAACCCGTCGCCGCGGCGGCGGCGAGCGCCGATGCCGAGCCGGCGGCCGCCGCCGAAGTGCTCGTTTCCGCCCGCCGCCGCGTCGAAAAGGCGCAGGACGTGCCGATCGCGCTCAGCGTCATCGGCAACGAGCAGCTCGGCGTGCGCGGTGATTATCGGCTCGATCAGGTCCAGCAGCTCGTCCCCTCGCTTCAGGTGTTCAGCTTCAACCCGCGCAATACCAATATCAATATCCGCGGGCTCGGCTCGAATGTCGCGCTGACCACCGACGGCCTCGAAAACGGTGTCGGGCTCTATATCGACAATGTCTATTACGGCCGCGTCGGACAGAGCCAGTTCGATCTCGTCGATCTCGATCGCGTCGAAGTCTTGCGCGGGCCGCAGGGCACGTTGTTCGGCAAGAATACCACCGCGGGCGCGATCAACATCACCAGCCGATTGCCGCAATTCGACTGGCATTTCGACGGCCAGGCCGATCTCGGCAATTACGATTACCGCCAGGTCCGCGGCTCGCTGACCGGCCCGATCGCCGAAGGCCTCGCCGCCTTCCGGCTGAGCGCGGCCTATACCGATCGCGGCGGTTTCCTCTACGACACCACGCTCCGCGAACATGTCCACGATTACGAAAATGCCTCGGTGCGCGGCCAGCTTCTCCTCACCCCAAGCGAGCGGCTGACGATCCGGTTGATCGGCGACTGGAGCCAGCAGAAACAGCATTGCTGCATCAACCTGCTGGCCGGCACGTTCGACACCTATCGCAACGGCACGACGATCGCGAACAACTTCAACCAGCGCGTCGCGCGGCTGGGCTATACCCCGCAGCCGCTCGATCCCTTCGCGCGCCGCACCGACGCCAATTCGCCGTTCCAGGCGAACATGAACACCTGGGGCGTATCCGGGCAGGTCGATTACGATCTCGGCGGCGCGGCGATCACCTCGGTCACCGCGGTGCGCAACTGGAACTGGTTCCCGCTCAACGACGGCGACTATATCGCCCGGTCGATCAACACCGTCGGACATATCCGGAACTTCCAGCGCCAGTTCAGCCAGGAACTGCGCATCGCCTCGACCGGCACGCACACGATCGACTGGCTGATCGGCGGCTATTATTTCTGGCAGGTGGTGCGCGGCTACGGCCGCACGCAATTCGGCCCGGATGCCGCGCTCGCGCTCTATCCCAACGACAATCAGGCGGTGGCGAACATCGCCAGCAACGGGCTGCTCACCACTTATACCTCCGATCCGCATACACGCAGCGCCGCGCTGTTCGGTCAGGGCACTTGGCATATCACCCCGGCGCTCAGCCTCACGCTCGGGTTGCGCTACACGCATGAGGACAAATGGGGCGGCTATACCAGCGTCCGCGCCTTCGCGCTGCCGACCACCGGGCTCACCGATGTGCAGGTCGCCCGCGTCAACACGATCCGCAATGCGCTCGGGCCGATCCAGTCGTTCAACGTCGATACCAGCGACGACAGCCTCTCCGGCCTCGCCACCCTCGGCTGGAAACCGAGCAACGACGTGCTGCTCTACGCAACCTATTCGCGCGGTTCCAAGTCCCAGGGGCTCAATCTCACCGCGATCCCGGCCGGGGTGAACCCGGTGGTCAATCCCGAGAAGGTCAACAATTACGAGATCGGGGTCAAATCGCAGTTCTTCGATCGCGCGCTGACGATCAACCTCGCCGCTTATCAGACCGATGTCGATCAATATCAGACGACGATCGTCCAGCAGATCGTCGGCACCAATACCTATATCAACTATATCGCCAATATCCCCAAGGTCCGCTCGCGCGGCTTCGAGGGCGATGTGGCGTGGCGCGCGGCGCGCTGGCTGAGCCTCACCGGCTCGCTCGCCTATACCGACGCGACCTATGTCCGCTATCCCAACGGGCCGACCCCGGTGGAAGCGCTCAATCCCACGCCGGCCAATCCGGCGGGCAATCCGGTGCAGGACATGTCGGGCCAGCCGCTCGCCGGGGTGCCCAAATGGTCCGCGTCGGTCGGCGGCGACGTGACCCAGCCGGTCGGCGATCGGACCGAGGCGTTCCTCCACGGCGACTGGTCGTACCGCTCGTCCTATTACACCGTCGCCAGCAACAGCAGCTACGGGCTCGTCCCCGGCTATGGCCTGGTCAACGCGCGGCTCGGGCTCCGCTTCGAGGACGGTCGCTATGAACTGTCGGTCTGGGCGCGCAACCTGTTCGACAAGAATTATTATCAGACGTTGAGCGTGCTCAATTACGGGCTCGTCACCGCGACGCTCGGCGATCCGCGGACCTTCGGCGGCACGCTCAAGGTGCGGTTCTAAGATGGCGAGCGTCGCGTTCGAGCCCACCGCCTTTGCGGCGCCCGCGGCGGAGCGGGACAGCCCGAGCGGCGCGCGACTCGTCGCGTTCGGCTCGCCCGCGATCCCGCTCGCCGCCGCCGGCCTCCCGCTCGCGCTGTTCCTGCCGCAGCTTTACGCGAGCCATTTCGGCATTTCGCTCGCGACCCTGGGCGCGATCTTCTTCGTCAGCCGCTTCTGGGATATCGCCACGGACCCGATCGTCGGCGGGCTTTCGGATCGCACCCGCACGCGCATCGGCCGCCGCCGCCCGTGGATCGCCGCCGGCGGCGTGCTGTTCGCGATCGGATCGGCGCTGCTGTTCTTCCCGCCAGCGGTCGTCGCGCCGGCCTATCTCGCCGCCGCCCTGTTCGTTTTCTACGCCGGGTTCACGATGATCGAGGTGCCCTTCTCCGCCTGGGCGGGAGAGATATCGGGGCGCTACCACGAGCGCACCCGCATCGTGACCTATCAGCAGACGATGCGCTCGATCGGGCTGCTGCTGGTGCTGATCCTGCCGACGCTGATCGAACAATGGCGCCCCGATGACGGGGTGCTCAAGCTCCACGTCACCGGCGCGTTCATCCTCGCGACCTTGGTGCCCGCGCTGCTGCTCAACCTGACGATGATCGGCGAGCCCCCCGCCCCGCCCGCGACAGGCCCGCACACCGGCTTCTGGCGCGCCGCGGGGCTTGTCTTCCGCGATCGCCTGCTGCTGCGCGTGCTCGCCGCCGATGTGGCGGTAACCGCAGGGCAATCGATCCGCGCCGGGCTGATCGCCTTCTTCACGGTGAGCTATATGGGGCTGCCGCAATGGGCGAGCGGGCTCTATCTGCTGCAATTCGCCTTCGGCATCCTCGCCGGGCCGATCTGGCTGACGATCGGCCGCCGCTTCGGCAAGCGCGAGACCGCGATCGCCGGCGAACTCGCGCAGGCGGCGATCAACCTCGCGCTGCTCGCGGTGTTTCCCGGCCTGTTGTGGCTGCTCGTCGCGCTCGCGGTGGCGCAGGGGCTGACGCAGGGCTCGGGCAATCTGATGCTGCGCGCGATGGTCGCCGACGTTGCCGACGCGCATGAGCTGGAGACCGGGCACAATCGCACCGGGCTGTTCTTTTCGGTGTTCAGCCTGACGACCAAGGCCGGGCCGGCGATCGGCATCGGCATCGCGCTGCCGCTGCTCGCGTGGCTCGGCTTCCAGCCCAGGGGGCACAGCACCGCCCATTCGCTCGAAGCGCTCAAATATGTCTTCGCGCTCGGCCCCGCCGTCGCGCACATCATCTCGGCCGCGCTGATCTGGCGCTTCCCGCTCGACCAGACCCGCCATGCCGCGATCCGCCGCGCGCTCGATCGGCGCGCCGCCTCCACCGCCCAAGCCTGAAGGAACATCACCATGACCCAGCTTGCCCATTCGTTCGACAATGCCGCCGACGCGGACAGCCCGCTCGATATCGCGCCGGTCGCCGGCCGGATCGGTGCGGAGGTGCGCGGCGTCCGCCTCGCCGGCGACCTCGACGACCTCACGATCGAGGCGATCAAGGCCGCATTGGTGCGGCATAAGGTGATCTTCTTCCGCGGCCAGACCCACCTCGACGACGATAGCCACGAGGCATTCGCCGCGCGGCTCGGCAATCCGCTGGCGCATCCCACCGTGCCGGTCGCGGAAGGGTCGAAATATCTGCTCGAACTCAATTCGAAAGAGGGCGAGGCGGCGTCGCAATGGCATACCGACATCACCTTTCTCCCCGCCTTCCCCGCCGCCTCGGTGCTGCGCGCTTTGGTGATCCCGCCGACGGGGGGCGATACATTGTGGGCGAGCGGCGTCGCCGCTTACGAGGGGCTGCCGCCCGCATTGAAAGCGCTGGTCGCCGATCTGCGCGCGGTCCACACCAATGCCTATGATTATGCCGCCAGTCGGCCCGAGGCATCCGACGAACAGATCAGGCGGCATCGCGAGATATTCGCCTCCACCGTTTACGAAACCGAGCATCCGGTGGTCCACGTCCACCCGGTATCGGGCGAGAAATCGCTGCTGCTCGGCAATTTCGTCAAGAATATCGTCGGCCTGAACCGCGACGACAGCGCGCGTGTGTTCCAGATTCTGCAGGATCAGATCACCCGGCCGGAAAATGTTGTGCGGTGGCGCTGGCAGCCGGGCGACGTCGCGATCTGGGACAATCGCGCGACCCAGCATCGCGCAATCGCCGATTTCGGCAAGCAACGCCGCCACCTGCGCCGCGCGACGATCGCCGGGACGATCCCGGTCGCGCTCGACGGATCGCGCAGCCGCGCGCTCAAGCCCGAGCCGGTCCCGGTCGCCGCGCTCGAAGCCGCCGAATAACGCTCTTGCGGGGCCGGCGGCGCGATGTCGCCGGCTTCGCGTCTTTTCCCAAGGAACTACGATCGATGCGCCGTCGCCTGCTCGCCACCACCTTCCTTGCCGTCGCGGCGCTGCATCAGGCCGCGCCCGCCCGAACCGCGCCTGCCGCGCCCCCGGCACCGGCGACGCCGGTTGCGGCGCGACCCAATATCCTCGTCATCGTCGCGGACGATCTCGGCTATTCGGATATCGGCGCGTTCGGCGGCGAGATCCGCACCCCCAACCTCGATGCGCTCGCAAAACGCGGCCTCAGGCTCACCGGCTTCCATTCGGCGCCGACCTGTTCGCCGACGCGCTCGATGCTCTTGTCTGGCACAGACAACCACCTCGCCGGGCTCGGCAATATGGCGGAGATGCTCGCCCCCAACCAGGTCGGGCAGCGCGGCTATGAAGGCTATCTCCCCGCCGATATCGTCACGCTCGCCGATCGGCTGCGCGATCTGGGCTATGCGACGATGATGTCGGGCAAATGGCATCTCGGGGTGCGCGCCGAGGACAGCCCGGCGCGCCACGGCTTCGACCAGAGCTTCGATCTCGCGCAGGGCGGCGGCAATCACTTCGGCACCGATCTGTCGCAGAAGCCCGGGGACGGCGGGACGACCTATTGGGAGAATGGCACCCGTGTCAGCCAGCTCCCCGCCGGTTTCTATTCGTCGGATGCTTATGCGGCCAAGCTGATCGACCAACTCGGCCGCGCCGATCGCGGCAAGCCCTTCTTCGCATACCTCACCTTCACCGCCCCGCACTGGCCGCTGCAGGCGCCGGCGGAGGACATCGCGCGCTATCGCGGGCGCTATGACGCGGGGTTCGAGGCGTTGCGCGCCGAGCGGCTGGCGCGCCAGAAACAGCTCGGGCTGATCCCCGCCGATGTCGCGGCGCATACGCTCGAATTGCCCGGCGGCGGCACATGGGCCAGTCTCTCCGCCGAACAGAAGCGCGAACAATCGCGCCGGATGGAAGTCTATGCCGCGATGGTCGATCGCATGGACCAGAATGTCGGCCGGGTGATCGATTACCTCAAGCGCACCGGGCAATATGACAATACGATCATCCTGTTCACCGCCGACAATGGCGCGGAAGGCGCCGATCTCGCCAAGCTCGAGATCCCGGCGTTTCAGGAGCGGGTGAGGACCGCCGATAACCGGCTCGACAATATCGGGCGGCCGACCTCCTACGCCTGGTACGGCCCCGGCTGGGCGCAGGCGGCGACCGCGCCGTCGTGGCTCTACAAGGGCTATACCACCGAAGGCGGCACCCGCGTCGCGGCGTTCATCGACTGGCCCGGATCGCCACGGACCGGGGTCAGCCACGCTTATGGCACGGTAATGGATATCGTCCCGACGCTGGTCGAGGCGGCCGGCGGCGACTGGCGCGGCAGTCAATACGCCGGCCGCGCCGTCCAGCCGGTGCGCGGGCTGAGCTGGCTTCCCTATCTCACCGGTGCGGCCGAACGCATCCATGCGCCCGAAGAGGCGGTCGGCAGCGAGCTGTTCGGCCGTCGCGCGATCCGGCAGGGCGATTGGAAGGCGGTCCATCTCGGTGACCGCTGGCGACTGTTCAACCTCGCCAATGATCCGGGCGAGACCCGCGACCTCGCCGCCGCCGAGCCCGAGCGGCTGCGCCAGCTTACCGCGGCGTGGGACATTTACGGCAAGGACGTGGGGGTGGTCATGCCGTCGACGCCGAGCCGCTATCCCTAAAGGCGCGCGGGCGCATCCGGGCGCAGCTTACGCGCCCGGATGCCAGCCGCTCGCCGCGAGGAAGGCCTTGGGATCGCGCATCTCGATGATCCCGCGGATCGCGGCGCGCTTGGATTTCGCCTGCCGGTAATAGCTGCGGACGATCCGGTATCCGATCCAATAGCCGATATCCCCGGCACGCTGCATCGAGCCGTTGTAGAGCCATTTCGACAGGTCGCGGCTATCCTGATCGGCGAGGAAGGCGCGCCCCAGCTCGACCTCGCGGCCGCGCACCGAGCCCGCCAGCCGGGGATAGGAAACGCCGCCCGAGGTGAGTTCGGCCAGGAACTCGGCCGCCCCTTCGGCGAGCGAGGCCTGGAGCACTGTCGGTTTCGGATCGTCGACCAGCGCGCTTTGCTGCTGAACATGCGCATATTCATGCGCCACGACATGCACGATGCGGTCCGCCGGATCGGCGTCGAAATAGGTGACCCCGCACAGCGCCTCCAGCCCGATCTGCAGCCCCGTCGCCGGCCCGCCCACCCCGACCGGGCGGCCACGGCCGATGACGATCGAGATCGGCGGAAACCGCGCCGGCGGATAGAGCCGGCTGAGCTTGCGCGTCACCGCCGCGAGCCGGTCGACCGTCGTCGGAAGGACCGCGGCGCAACGCCGCGCTTGTTCGTAAAGCGAGGGGTCCGCGGCGATCTGGTCGGCGATGCGCTGCCCAGTCACCCGGCGCAGTCGCGCCAGCGTGTGAAGCCCGTCCGATCCGGCGTCGAGATAGTCGCGCTGGAGCTGCTCGGCGCTGGGCTTGCCGTGGTTCGCATCGTAAATCCGATAGAAGCGCTCAACATCCTCGGTTTCGATCACCGGCACGCTCGGCGCCGACGCGGCATCGAGCGCGCTGGCGGAGAGCGCGACGAGCGCAAACCCCAGCGCCCCGACGGATTTGGCGGCAAGCGTCATCGATCTTCCTTCCGCATCGGCCGGACGAAGGTCGCTCGGCAAGCGCATCTATCTGTGCATTTCTTTGTCGAAGCGGAAGAAAATAATGAAATCGCGGCGAACCGAGCGGCCGCCGTCGTTCCAGCCTGTTCACTTCATGTTCCGCCGGTGCTAGACGGTGCCGATGGTGCCTCTTTCCACCGCCCCGGCCCGGCGCTTCCCGATGCGAACCGCTTGATGGGGCGCCGCGCGGGCAGTGCCGATCTTCCCCTGCACGGCGGGCGCGTCCCCGCGTGGCTTGGCCAGCGCATGACGCGGCTGGGCGCTGTGATCGCGCAGGCGATCGTCGTCGAATATGGCCGCGACGAATTGCTCCGCCGGCTCGCGCATCCCTTCTGGTTCCAGTCGTTCGGCGCGGTGATGGGGATGGACTGGCATTCGTCGGGGATCACCACCAGCGTGATCGGCGCGCTCAAGCGCGGACTCGCGCCTTTATCGGGCGAACTCGGCATCCACGTCTGCGGCGGCCGCGGCCGGCACAGCCGCGCGACCCCGCAGGAGCTCGCGGCGGTCGGCGATCGCACCGGGATCGACGGTGCAGCGCTCGGCCGGGTCAGCCGGCTGGTGGCGAAGGTCGACAATGCCGCGGTGCAGGACGGGTTCGATCTCTACCTCCACGGCTTCATCGTCGCAGACGACGGCCGCTGGGTCGTCGTCCAGCAAGGCATGAACGGCGATCGGCGGCAGGCGCGCCGCTATCACTGGCTGTCGGAGGGTCTGGAGAGCTACGTCGACGCCCCGCATGCCGCGATCGAGGGGCATCATCAGGGGCGGATCGTCAATCTGGCCGATCGCCGCGCCGCAGCGTCGCGCGATCGTCAGCTCGAGCTGCTCGCCGATATCGGCCCCACCGGAATCGCGCGCGAACTGGCGCGGCTCGACGGCAAGAAGGGCACAGCGCCCGCGACCGAGCCGCTGCTCCCGCATCTCGTCCTGCCCGATCGTCACGAGGTGCGGGCCGAGGATATCATCGACCGCCGGCTCCACGCCGCCTTCGCCGCCGCCGCCGAACGTGGCCCCGCGGACTTCGCCGATCTGCTGCTCGTTCCCGGGGTCGGCGCACGCACCGTCCGCGCGCTGGCGCTCGTGGCGGAGGTGGTCCACGGCGCGCCGTGCCGCTTCAGCGACCCCGCGCGCTTCTCGTTCGCCCACGGCGGGAAGGACCGGCATCCCTATCCGGTGCCGACCAAGGTCTATGACCATACGATCGCGGTGATGAAGTCGGCGGTGCTCAAGGCCAGATTGGGGAATGAGGAGGAACTGGCGGCGATCCGCCGGCTCGACGCGCAGGCGCGCCGGCTGGAAGCGACCGCAACCGGCCCGTCGGTCGAGGCGGTCATCGCCGAGGAATTCGCACGCTCGCACGATTATGGCGGCCGCAGCGTCTTCGGCTGGGAGCCGCCCGCCGGCACCGCGGTGGAGCAAGGCTGATGGCGGTCGAACGGATCGGGTTGCCGCTGGCGCGGCGTATTGCGCTCGCCGCGCAGGGCTTCGGCGCGAAACGCCCCGATGTGCCGACGGCGGCCCACCTCCGCCGCACGATCGAACGGCTCCAGCTCCATCAGATCGACAGCGTCAACGTGTTGCTGCGCGCGCATTATCTGCCCGCCTTCTCGCGACTCGGCGGCTATGACCGGGCCGATCTCGATCGGCTCGCCTGGGGGCCGAAGCGCCAGCGCAAATTGTTCGAATATTGGGCGCATGAAGCTTCGCTGCTGCCGTTCGAGACGCATCCGTTGCTGCGCTGGCGGATGGCCAAGGCCGATCGCGGCGAGACGGGCTGGGGACGGATGCGGCTCTATGCCACCGAGCGCCGCGCCGAGCCGATGGCGCTGCTCGAGCGGATCCGTGCCGAAGGGCCGCTCGCCGCCTCGGACTTCGAGAGCCACAAGGGCCAATCGGGCTGGTGGGAATGGAGCGACACCAAACGCGCGCTCGAATGGCTGTTCTGGGCGGGCCATATCACCACCGCCACGCGCCGCGGCAGTTTCGAACGGGTCTATGATCTCACCGAGCGCGTCATCCCGGCGGACGTGCTCGCTCAACCGACGCCATCGGATGCCGAGGCGCATCGCGCGCTGATCGAGCGCGCCGCCACCGCGCTCGGCATCGCGACCGAGGGGGAATTGCGCGACTATTTCCGCCAGTCACCCGCCGAGGCGCGGCCCGCGATCGAAGCGCTCGCCGAGCAAGGCACGCTGATCCCGGTCGCCGTCCCGGGGTGGCGGCACGCGTGGCTGCATCGCGATGCGCGCCAGCCGCGCCGGATCGAGGCGCAGGCGCTGCTCGCACCGTTCGACCCGCTGATCTGGGAACGCGACCGTGCCGAACGGCTGTTCGGCTTTCGCTACCGGATCGAAATCTATGTGCCGCAGGAGAAGCGGCAATATGGCTATTACGTTTTGCCCTTCCTGCTCGGCGACCGGCTCGTCGCGCGGGTCGATCTCAAGGCCGACCGGCAGGCGCGGCGGCTGATCGTCCAGTCGGTACATCTGGAGCCCGGCGCGCCGGAGCATACGCAGGAGGCGCTTCGGGCGGAACTCGATCGGATGGAACGCTGGCTGGGTTTTGGGGGATGAAATTCCGCTGAGCGCGCTGAATCACATCCTGCTCACCCCCCCCCCCGGCGAAGGCCGGGGTCCAGCATCGGGCCGGTCGTGACTGGACCCCGGCCTTCGCCGGGGCAGATCATCTTTCACGCGATGCGCTATGCATCACGCAACGACGTAAATCCCTCGGCAAATTGCGGCGCGTCATCGGTAATCCGCACCCACGGTGCTTTCGACGCGACGTGGATATGCGCCGCATAGCCGCGAAAACCCGGATCATCGTCGAGCAGCCCGGCGGGGACGAAATAGATTTTCCGATCGCTGTCGGTGTGCGGCACCGGGCTCCCGCACGTCCCGCAAAAGGTCGATAGCCAGCCATCGGATCCGGGGACGAGATAGCTGCGGATATCGCCCTCGCCGCTGAGCCAGCGAAAACTTTTCACCGCGGTATAGAAAACCGCATTGCCGTCGGTGCCGGAAACCTTGCGGCATTTCGAACAATGGCATTGCCCGACCGGCCCGAAATTGCCCTCGATCGCGAAGGCGACCTTGCCGCAAAGACATGAACCCCTGATCGATCCGGGCACGGGCATCCCCTCCTATTTCTTGAGCTCCGCCTCGAAGAATCGCACCGTCGCGGTGTCCGCCTTGAGCCAGTCCGAATAGCGCAGGAATCCGTGAATCTCGTTGGGCAGCACCAGTTCCTCATAACGCACGCCCGCGGCATCGAGCCGGCGCGCGAGATCGATCGTCTGGTTGAACCGGACATTGCGGTCGTCGTCGCCGTGGATCAGCAGCACCGGCGATTTCCACCGCGCGACATCGGCGACCGGCGAGCTTTCGAATGCCGATTTGAGCGCTGCCTCCCAATCACCCTTCTCGTAGCGCTCGGCCGGCTTGGCCTCCTCGACCAGCGTGCGCGACCAATCGTGGACGCCGTGAAGGTCGACCCCCGCCTTGAAGGTCGCGCTGTCGCGGGCGAGCGCCATCGCGGTGAGATAGCCGCCGTAAGACCCGCCCCAGATCCCGATCCGCTCGGGATCGACGCTGCTCAGCGACTTGAGATAGGCGCCCGCCGCCTGCACGTCGCGATATTCGGATGCGCCCCGGAAACTCGCCTGCGCGGGATGCTGGAACGCGCGGCCATAGCCGATGCCGAGCCGGTAATTGACCGACAGCACGGTAAAGCCGCGCGTCACCAGATATTGGTTCATCGCATAGCTGTGCGCGTAATAATCCATATAGGGGAAACCGAGCAGCATCTGCCGCATCGGCCCGCCGTGGACGAAGACCAGCGCGGGATGCCTGCCGCCGCCCGCCGGCTCGAATAACTGGCCGTGGATCAGCATCCCGTCCGCCGCCTTGAAGGTCACCTGTTTGGGGACGACCATCGGCGGGGCGTAGCCGGTCGAGGCGTCGCCGATCAGCGTCTCACGTCCGTCCGCGCCGATCATCCGCACCTCGCCCGCGCGGGTCGGCCCCGCCGCGACAAAGGCGATGCGATCGCCGCCCGCCGCAACCGGGGTCCATTCGAGCCCGGTGCCGTGCGTCACCGCCTGCGGCGCAGCGCGGTCGACCGG
Organism: Sphingomonas lycopersici; assembly: GCF_026130605.1. Taxonomy (GTDB): domain Bacteria; phylum Pseudomonadota; class Alphaproteobacteria; order Sphingomonadales; family Sphingomonadaceae; genus Sphingomonas; species Sphingomonas lycopersici. The sequence goes on from NZ_JANFAU010000003.1 coordinate 568,622, forward strand.
TACGCGGAACACGTGCCGCCGATCGTCGTCGCCGCTCGTCGCGCCATTATTGGCGTCGTAGAACAACATGGTGCGGTCACGCGACAAGCTCGTGTGCTCGACCATATATTTGCCCGGCGTGAGCAGCAGCGGCTCACCGCCGCTCGCCGACAACGAATAGAGATGCGCCCAATTGTCGAGTTCGGCGCGGAACACCAATCGGTCGCCCGCGCCCCACATCAGTGCCGCGCCGTCCGAGATCGCGCTGGGATAGGAACCCTCGGCGGTCCGCGGGCTGCGCCACACGACCTTGCCCTCGCCGCTGGTCGCATCGGCGACGAGGATCGACCAGGGCTCGGGCGCCTCGGTCAGCAAAGGTTGCGGCGCCCCGCCGTCGCCGGGCTGGCGGGTGAAGGCAACGCGCCGGCCGTCGGGCGACCACACCGCGCCGCCGTCGAACCCGGTGCCAGGGGCGAGCCATATCACCGGCTTGTCCGCGCCCGACCAGATGCCAACGAAGGCATGATCGCCGCGCCCCGAAACGAACGCGAGCCGCGTCCCGTCGGGCGACCAGGCGAGCCCCGATGCCTTGCCGCGATCGGCGATCAGCAGCGCGGGCTTGTCCTTCACCGCGGCATCGACGCTCCACACCTTGCCGCTCTTGATGAAGGCGACGCGCCCCGTGGGGGAGATTGCCGGCGCATCGCCTTCGGCGATCTTCACCGGCGCCCCGCCGGCGGTCGCGGCGGACCAGATTTCGAGCGTCGCCGCATCGGTGCGGCTCGCCGGATTGGGCTCGCCCTCGATCGGCCAATTGGCGTCGTGATCGCCGCCGCGCACCCAGATCGCGCGCGTGCCGTCGGGCGACAGCACCAGCCCGGTCAGTTCCTGCCCGTCATCGGCGGTCGCGTCGGTCAGCCGGCGGGCGCGATAATCGGGGCCGGCCGCGCTCCACACGTTGCGCGCGCCCTTCACCACATTGATCCAGGCGATGCGATCGGCGCGCTCGGCCGCGACGAGCCCGGTCTGGAACGGATAAGCGAGCGCCGCCTCCAGCCCCGGCGGCGGCGCTTCCGCTGCTGCAATTCCCGCCGGCGCGATCGCCAGCAACACGCCCAGCACGATCGGCCGCATGCACATCTCCCCTTTTGGGAGAAGAGCTTAGCGGCTGACCCGTGGTTGGCAATGCACGGGGCGCAAGATGCGAAAAAGGCGGGCGACAATCGCCCGCCTTCCCCGATTACGCCGCGTCGACGAGGACGATCTCGCTATCCTCGATCGCGGTGACGCGGATCACCTCCACGTCGCTGATCGCCGCGCCGTCGCGCGCATTGACCTGCACGTCGTCGATCCGGATCGCGCCGGTCGCCGGGACGAGATAGGCCTTGCGGTCCTTGCCCAGCGGGTAATCGGCGCTCTCCCCGGCCTTGAGCGTCGCGCCGACGACCCGCGCATCGGTGCGGATCGGCAGCGCATCGCCGTCGCCGTCATAACCCGAGGCAAGCGTGACGAACTGCCCGGCGCGCTCGCCCTTGGGGAAGGGTTTGGCGCCCCAGCGCGGCGGCTCGCCGTCACGGGTCGGAATGATCCAGATCTGGAAGATCCTGGTCGTCACATCCTCGAGATTATATTCCGAATGGCGGATCCCGGTGCCCGCGCTCATCACCTGGACGTCGCCGGCCTCGGTGCGGCCCTTGTTGCCCAGGCTGTCCTCATGCGTGATCGCGCCTTCGCGGACATAAGTGATGATTTCCATGTCGCGGTGCGGGTGCGGCGGAAAGCCGGTCTTGGGCGCGATCGTATCGTCGTTCCACACGCGCAAATTGCCCCAGTGCATCCGCGCCGGATCATGATAACCGGCGAACGAGAAATGATGCTTGGCATCGAGCCAGCCGTGATTGGCACCACCGAGGCCGTCGAAAGGGCGAAGTTCGATCATCGTGCATCTCCTGTCGGGCGGCGCCGGCCGCCCTTGTTGAGAACGATTTAGAGGTTGCGCACTTTTCTTTTCAGAGGGATAAAATCGACCCGACTATTCCAGGAACTTGAAAAGTGGCCAACCCCGGCACCCCGACCTTCGACCAGCTCCGCATCTTTCTGGCGATCGTCGATACGGGCAGCTTCGCCGCCGCCGGGCGCAAGCTCAACCGCGCGGTCTCGGTGATCAGCTACGGAATCGGCAATCTCGAAGCGCAGCTCGGGCTGACCCTGTTCGAGCGCGAGGGAACGCGCAAGCCCCGGCTGACGCTCGCCGGCCGCGCCGTCCTCGCCGAGGCGCGCAGCGTCGCGCTCGGGATCGACGGGCTGCGCGCCAAGGTGAAGGGGCTGCTCGAAGGGCTGGAGGCGGAGGTCGATCTGGCGGTCGACGTGATGCTCCCGGCCGAGCGGCTCGCCAAGACATTGCGCGCCTTCGCGGCCGAGTTTCCCACCGTCCAGCTTCGGCTACACGTCGAGGCGCTGGGCGCGGTCACCGCGATGGTGCTCGACGGCACCGCCTCGATCGGGCTTTCCGGGCCGCTGTTCGTCGGCGTCGAGGAGATCGAGAGCGTCTCGGCCGGCGCGGTGCCGCTGGTCCCCGTCGCCGCGCCCGATCACCCGCTCGGCCGGATGGCGCGGATCGCGCCGGGCGCGGGGCGCGATCATATCCAGCTCGTGCTGACCGATCGTTCGCATTTCACCGAGGGGCGCGACTTTTCGGTGGTCAGCCCCAAGACCTGGCGGCTCGCCGATCTCGGCGCCAAGCACGCCCTGCTGCGCGAGGGGATCGGCTGGGGTAATATGCCGCTGCCGATGGTCGAGCCCGATCTCGTCGCAGGCACATTGGTGCGGCTCGACATGCCCGATCATCCCGGCGGCATCTATCGCTTCGCCGGGATCTGGCGGCGCGACGTGCCGCCCGGCCCGGCCGGCGCGTGGCTGATCGACCATTTCGCGCGCGCGGGGCTGGAAGATTATCTCCACGCCGGGCTGCCCGACATCTGACGGCGACGCTGCGGCTCGCAGCGCACCGGTAGTCCTCTTAAACGGAACCAGAATGTTGGCGTGGGCGTTCGTGCGGGCTGAGGAGAGATGGGATGTCAGAGGACAAGACAACCATAGTCAAAACCGGCGGCGGCGGTAGTACGGTGGTCGCTTTCATCCTGGGGATCATCGTGGTGCTGGTCGCACTCTATGTGGTCTTCGGCACCGATCTGCTGCGCAACGCCCCGCAAAAGGTCGACGCCAACGTAAAGATCGAGACGCCCGGCAATAGTTGAAGCCCGCGCTAGTCGGGAACAACCGCGGTCACCTCGATCTCGATCTTTGCGGCGGCTTCCATCAGCGCGACGACCTGCACCACCGCCATCGCCGGATAATTGCGCCCCATGATCGCGCGATAGATTTCGCCGATGCGCCGCGCATTATCGAGATAGTCGGCGCGATCGGTGATGTACCAGGTCATCCGCACGACATGCTCCGGCCCGGCATCGGCCTCCACGAGCAGTGCCACCAGATTGCGCAGGATCTGTTCGAACTGCCCGGCGAGATCGGTGCGTTCGAACTTTTCCTCTTCGTTCCAGCCGACCAGCCCCGAAACGAAGATCTGCCGCCCGCGCGCCTCGATCGCGTTGGAATAGCCCTTGGGACGCGGCCAGCCGGCCGGTTGCAGGATTCTCATCGTCTCGCCCCGTCTGGAATGCCGCGATCGTCGCGCTCGTTGATGAAGCTCTCGCCTGCCATCTCAATCCCCTTCGAACACCGGCTTCTGCTTCGCCACGAAGGCGTGATAGGCGCGCGAGAAATCCTGCGTCTGCATGCAGATCGCCTGCGCCTGTGCCTCGGCCTCGATCGCGGTCTCGACCGGCATCGCCCATTCCATTTCGAGCTGGTTCTTGGTCATGCCGTGCGCGAAGGTCGGGCCGTGCGCGAGCATCGTGGCATAGCCTGCCGCCTCGCCCGCCAGCGCCTCCGCCGCGACCACGCGGTTGAAGAAGCCCCAGCGCTCGCCCTCCTCGGCCGAGAAGGAGCGCCCGCTGAACAGCAGGTCCGCCGCACGCCCTTGCCCGATGATCCGCGGCAGGATCGCGCACGCGCCCATATCCGCCCCGGCGAGCCCGACGCGGGTGAACAGGAAAGCGGTCTTGGCCGCCGGCGTCGCAAAGCGGATATCGGACGCCATCGCCATGATCGCCCCCGCCCCGGCGCATACCCCGTCGACCGCGGCGATAATCGGCTGCGGGCATTTGCGCATCGCCTTGACCAGATCGCCGGTCATCCGGGTGAAGGCGAGCAATTCGGGCATCGTCATCTCGGTCAGCGGCCCGATGATCTCGTGCACGTCGCCGCCCGAACAGAAATTCCCGCCCGCGCCGGTGATCACCACCGCCTTCACCGCCGGCGCATAGACCAACGCGCGAAACAGATCGCGCAACTCGGCATAGGAATCGAACGTCAGCGGGTTCTTGCGCTCGGGGCGGTTGAGCGTGATCGTCGCGACGCGATCCTTGAACTCATAGGCGAAATGGCTCGGCCGGTAGCCCGCCGCGTCGAATTCCATCCTTAGTCTCCTCACATGATCTCGCCGCCGGCGACGACGATCGCCTGTCCGGTGATCGAGCGCGCCGCGGGGGAAACCAGCCACGAAATCGTCGCGGCAACCTCCTCCGGCTCGACCAACCGCCCCTGCGGGTTGCTCGCGGTGAAGGCGGCGAGCGCCTGTTCCTCGCTGCGCCCGGTCTTGGCGACGATATTGGCGACCGCATCGCGGATCAGATCGGTGTCGGTATAGCCGGGGCACAAAGCGTTGACGGTGATCGCGGTCTTGGCGAGCTCGAGCGCCAGCGACCGCGTCATCCCGAGGAGCGCATGTTTGGTCGCGGTATAAGCGCTGACATAGGCATAGCCCTTGAGCGCGGCAGTGCTCGCGACGTTGACGATCCGCCCCGTCTCCAGCTTGCGCATCGCGGGGAGCGCCGCGCGGCTGGTATGGACCGCGCCCATCACGTTGACGCGCCACAATTCGTCCCACAATGCATCGGCCGACGCCTCGAACGGCGCGGTGCGCGCGGCCCCCGCGGCGTTGACGAGGATGCCGGCCGCGCCGTGGCGCGCCGCCGCCGCGTCGAACGCCGCCGCGACCGACGCCGCGTCCGCCACGTCGCAGACGACCGCGTTCGCCCCGGGCAAGTCGACCAGCGCCGCATGAAGCCGCGCCTCGCTGCGCCCCATGATCGTCACGCGATGCCGCGCGGCGACGAGCGCCTTGGCGATCGCCAGCCCGATCCCGCTGCCGCCGCCGGTGACGATCGCGTGGCTCATTGCGCCGCCGCCACCTGCGCCGCGCGCAGCTTGTTGAGCTTGAGCTGCGCATAGCCGCTCAGATATTGCACCGGCACATTTTCCTCGCCGAGCCCCTGCGCCGCCGCCGCCTCGATCGTCCAATTGGGGTTCATCTGATGCGGCCGCCCGATCGCGCACAGATCGGCGCGACCCGCGGCGACGATCGAATTGACGTGATCGACCTCGTAGATATTGCCGACCGCCATCGTCGCCACTCCCAGTTCGTTGCGAATCTGATCGGAGAATGGCGTCTGGAACATGCGGCCGTAAACCGGCTTCTGATCCCTGGTCACCTGCCCTGCCGAAACGTCGATCAGATCGGCGCCAGCGGCGGTGAAGGCGCGCGCGATCTCGACCGCATCCTCGGGGGTCACCCCGGCGTCGCCCATCCAGTCGGTCGCCGAAATCCTCACCGACATCGGCTTGTCCACCGGCCAGACGGCGCGCATCGCGCGAAAAACCTCCAGCGGATAGCGCAGCCGGTTGTCGAGGCTGCCGCCATAATCGTCGCTGCGTCGGTTCTGGATCGGGCTGATGAACCCCGAGAGCAGATAGCCGTGCCCGCAATGCAGCTCGACCATATCGAACCCCGCCGCGTCGGCGTAGCGCGTCGATTGGACGAACCGGTCGCGGATCTCGTCCATCTGCGCGCGGGTTAGCGCCGAGGGCACCTGATTTTCCGCGCTCCACGCGACATCGGACGGCGCGACCAACGGCCAATTGCCCTCGGCCAACGGCTCATCCATCCCCTCCCACGCGACGCGGGTCGAGCCCTTCGATCCGCTATGCCCGAGCTGCATGCAGATCCGCGTATCGCACGTGCGGTGGACGAAATCGGTGATGCGCCGCCACCCCGCGGCCTGCTCGGCATTCCACAGACCGGTGCAGCCGGGGGTGATCCGCGCCTCGGGCGAGACGCAGGTCATCTCGGTGACGATCAGCCCCGCCCCGCCCAGCGCGCGTGCGCCATAATGGACGAGGTGGAAATCGTCGGGCACGCCGTCGACCGCCGAATACATCGCCATCGGCGACATCACGACGCGGTTGCGCAAGGTCATCCCGCGCAACCGGAACGGCAGGAACATCGGCGGCACCGGCGCCTCGACCGGCGCGCCCAATGCGGTTTCGGCGAGGCTGCGTTCGAGCGCGGCGAGCCATGCCGGATCGCGCAGCCGCAGATTTTCGTGGCTCACCCGCTGGCTGCGCGTCAGCAAGGTATAGGTGAATTGCATCGCGTCCATCTTGAGATAGCGATCGAGATGCTCGAACCATTCGGTCGAGTTGCGCGCGGCATTCTGCAGCTTGACGACCTCGAGCTGGCGCTCGGCCTGATATTCCTCCAGCCCCTGTTGCAACGCTTCGCCGCTGCCGAACCCGGGCCGGTTCATCACCTCGGCGAGCTTGATCGCATCCTCCAGCGCGAGCTTGGTCCCCGAGCCGATCGAGAAATGCGCGGTATGCGCGGCATCGCCGAGCAGGACGATGTTCCTGTAGCTCCACTGACGGCAGATGATGCGCGGGAAGTTGATCCATGCCGAGCCGCGGATATGGCTGGCGTTGGTCATCAGTTCGTGCCCGCCGAGGTGATCGGCGAAGATCTCCTCGCACAACCGGCAGCTTTCTTCCTGCGACATCCGCCCGAAGCCGGCGCGCTCATAGGTTTCGGGATCGCATTCGACGATGAACGTCGCGGTGTCCGCGTCGAACTGATAGGCGTGCGCCCAGATCCAGCCGAAGCGCGTGTACTTGAAGATGAAGTTGAACGCGTCGAACTTCTGGCGGGTGCCGAGCCAGACGAACTTGTTGCGCTTGACGTCCAGATCGACCGCGAATTGGGCCTCGTAGCGTCGGCGCAACTTGCTGTTCAATCCGTCGGCGGCGATCACCAGATCGTAATCGGCGAGGAAATCGCTGTCGGGCTCGACCTCCACCTCGAATTCGAGCTTCACCCCCAGTGCGCGCGCGCGATCCTGCAGGATGTTGAGCAGCCTTTTGCGCCCGATGCCGATGAAGCCGTGGCCGCTGGAGCGATTGGTGACGGTGCGCCCGCCGTCCTCGATATGGACCTCGATATCGTCCCAATGCGCCAGCTCGTCGATCATCGACTGCGCGCTGACGGGATCGTTGGCCTGGAGATGCTCCATCGTCTGATCGGAGAACACCACCCCCCAGCCAAAGGTGTCGCCGGCGCGGTTGCGCTCGAACACGGTGATGTCGTGCGACGGATCGCGCAGCATCATCGAGATCGCGAAATACAGCCCCGCCGGGCCGCCGCCTACGCACGCCACCTTCATCTGCGCATCCTCACCGGGAATTGACGGCAGTGTATCGGGCGCGGGATTTATTTCAAGCTTAAAATATATTCGCGGGCATTGGGAGGTCGGCAGAATAAATTGGGGGTGGTTTCGAAGCTCACTCCCCCTCTTCCCCCAAGAGCGATCGGCGCAACTCGCCAAGCAAAGACAGCAATTGCTCCTGCCGGTCGGGCGGGAATTCGGCGAGCGCGGCGCGGACCCATTGGTGATGCGCACGCGCCAGCTCGGCGAAATGCGCCTTGCCCGCCGGGGTCAGCGCGGCGATCGCCGAGCGGCCGTCCCCGGGATCGGGGCGCGCGACGACGCTGCCCTGTTCCTGCAACTGCCGGACGATCGAGGTGACATTGCCGTTCGACACCAGCAACGCACGCGACAATGCCCCCATATTGAGCCCATCGGGCGCGCGATCGAGCGCCGCCATCACGTCGAACCGCGGCAGCGTCGTATCGAATTGCTCCTGAAAGTTGCGGCGGAGCTGCTTTTCGATGATCCGCGCGCAGCCGAGCAGGCGGACCCACAGGCGCAAATCGAGCGACCCGGCGCTGCCCGACCCGGAGACATTCTCAACAGCCACTATCGATGCCCCCCGCCTCATCCCGTCCGCATCGCGCGACGGCGCCGGATCGGGCGGCATCTCTACAACAACCGCTTTCGCCAGCAACCCCGCGGCGCATTACAACCCACCTGACACCAATGTTAATATCGTTACAACCATTCTGCCTTAAAGCCGGCCGGGACACTCTGATGAAAGGAGGTCGGTGATGCGATTTGAATCGCTGGGGGTAGGTTTCACCGCCATCGCCATGTTGCTGCCCAATGTGGCGGCGGCATCTACCGCGACCACGACGATGGGCGTCTCCGCCAATGTGCAGAGCGCCTGCGTGGTGACGAGCAACAATCTGTCCTTCGGCAATTACAACCCGACCGCGGCCAGCCCGACCGACGCGACCAGCACGTTCAACGTGACATGCACCACCGGCACCAGCTTCACGGTGGGGTTGAACGCGGGCACGACATCGGGCGCCACGGTCACCACGCGGCAGATGGCGAACGGGGCCAGTTCGCTCGGCTATGCGCTCTACAGCGACACGACGCGTACGACCAACTGGGGCAATACCCCGGGGACCGATACGCCGGCCGCGACGATCGCCGGCACCTCGGCCTCCACCTTCACCATCTACGGCCGCATCCCCGCGCAGCAGAATGTCGCGGCGGGGGCCTATACCGACACGATCACGATCACCATCAACTATTGACGGCGGGGTCATGGAAAAGAAAAGCCGGGCGCGGATCCCATGCCGCGCCGGAGCGCTGCTGCTGTGCGTCTGTCTCGCGGCGCCGACGGGGCGAGCGAGCGCCGGAACCTTGCGCATCCTGCCGGTGCGGATCGAGGTCGCGCAGGACAAGAGGTTCTGCGCGCTGACGATCGCCAACGACGATGCCAGGCCGACGACGATCCAGATCCGCGCCTTCGCGTGGCGGCGCGACACGGCGGGGAACGACCTGCTCGATCCCGCCGAGGGGCCGAGCCTCAACCCCTCGATCGTGGCGATTCCCGCGGGCGAGACGCGGCTGATCCGCTGCAGCCTGCCCGGCCCGCCGGGTGCGACCGAGCAAAGCTGGCGGCTGATCGTCGACGAACTGCCCGATGCCAACCCGTTGCCGGGGGTGATCCAGGCGCGGTTGCGGATCAGCATCCCGGTGTTCCGCGCGCCGGCCCGCGCCGCGCCCGCGCTCGATTGGGCGACGCGAGCGACGCAGGAAGGCGCGACCCATCTGGTGATCGGCAACCACGGCGATCGCCATACCCAGGTCACCGCGATCGTGGTGCAGCCGCGCGCGCCGGGCGCGGCGCCACGCCGCGTCGTGCGCGCCTTCTACCTTCTCGCCAAAGGCAGCATCGATCTCGCGCTGCCCGACATGCCCCCCGGCGGGATCGCCGCGGTGGAGCTGGAGACGACCGACGGCCGGCTTCGCGCTTCTCCCCCCGATCCGGGCGGCGGCGGCTGAACCACGGCGGCGACGGTGATCCCCACAATCACCTGCCCCTGCCGCGGCGCGCAACGGATGCCGAAAGGCGCGCTGCTCGCGCTGATGATACTCTCGCCCGCCGCGGCCATCGCCGCCGACGAACCGCCCGGCACCGCCGCCATTCCCCCCGCCCGCAACCCCGCCACGCCCGACAGTCGCCTCCCGATCCCGGTCGGGGTCGCGCTCAATGGCCGCTCGCTCGACGATCCCTGTCTGGTCGCGCGGCGCGACGGGCATCTGTTCGTGCCGACCGAGGCGGCACGGCAATGGGGGCTCGATCTGCCCCCGCTCGCCGGCGATTTCACGCTGGACGGGCAGGCGTTCACCGCGCTCGACGGCCGCGCCGGGATCGCCGTGCGGCTCGACGCGAACGGGACGACGCTGCTGGTCGACGCCGACCACCGGTTGTTCCCCACGGCCCATTTCGGCCCCGCGCGGACGCCGCTGGCGCGGACGCGGATCGTGCCGGCGGCCTTCCTCGGCTACGATCTGTCGCTGATCGGCGCCGACGGACATGCCGCGGTCTCCGCCTATCTCGACGGCGGGATATCCGGCGCCTGGGGGGTGCTCGGCTCGACCGCCGCGGTGCAGAGCCACGGCGGCGCCATCCGGCTCGACACCAGCTTCCGGCGCGATTTTCCCGACCAGCGGCTGCGCCTCGCGATCGGCGATACGCTGACCAACGCAGGCGACTGGAACTTGCCGGTGCGGTTCGCCGGAATCCGGCTCGGCACCGATTTCTCGTTGACCCCCAATGAGATCACCTATCCGCTGCCGGTGTTCCGCGGGTCGGCCGCGCTGCCATCAGTGGTCGATCTGGTCGCCGCGAACAGCGGGCGGCGGTTCGATGTCCAGCCGGGCGATTTCACGGTCGATTATCAGCCGACCTTCAACGGCGCCGGCAGCGTGTCGATGACGATCCGCGACGCCGCCGGCACCCTGCGCACCGTGACGCAGAATTTCTACACCTCGCCGCGCCTGCTGCGTCCCGAGCTCGACGATTTCTCGCTCGAAGCCGGCTTCCTGCGCAAGGATTATGGGTGGCGCAGCTTCTCCTACGGCGCGCCCTTCGCCGCCGCCTCGTGGCGGCACGGCCTGTCGAACATGCTCACCGTGTTCGGCCGGATCGAAGGCGATGCGCGATCGCAGGCCGCGGGCGTCGGCACCGGGCTGGTCATCGCGCCGATCGGCGAATTCAGCGTCTCCGCCGCCGCCTCGCACAGCGCATGGGGCGACGGCATCTTGTGGCGCGCGCAATTCCAGCAGATCACCGCCATCTATACCATTTCCGCCAGCTATCAGGAGGAAAGCGCCGCCTTCGTCCAGGTCGGCGGTCCCGCCCCGGACGGCGCGTCGCGCAGCGAGCTGGTCGTCGCCGGCAGCGTCTCGCTCGGCCGTCTCGGCAGCATCAGCGCAAGCCACGCCGAAGACAGGCATGGCGAGAATCTGCATTATTCGATCAGCGCATTGTCCTTCTCGAGCAATGTCGGCCCCGCCTATATGTCGGTGAGCGCGCGGCAGACCGATACGGCGGGCAACCGCGATCGCGGCGTGTTCGCGGCGCTGACCGTGCCGCTCGGCCGGCGCACCAGCAGCAGCCTGTTCGTCGACGGCGGTCGCACCACCGCAACGCTCACCCATGTTCCGCCGCCCGATCAGGGGATCGGCTATCGCCTGCTCTTCGCGCGCGGTGCCGGCGATCCGTCGCTGGCGGAAGGGGCGATCTCGTGGCGCAACCGCGCCGGGGACTTCGAACTGGCGGCGGCGCAACAGGACGGGTCGACCGGGGTGCGGCTTCACGCGCAAGGCGCGTTGCTGATGATCGGCGGCACGCTCGCGCCCGCGCAACGGCTCGATTCGGCCTTTGCCGCGGTCGAGGTGGAGAGCGACGCCAAGGCGCAGGTCTATTTCGAGAACCAGCCGGTCGCGGGGCGCGCCGGCGGCGGCGCACGGACGATCGTCACCGGGCTTCAACCTTATGCCGCCAATCGCATCGCGGTCGATCTCGACGATCTGCCGCTCGACACCGAAGTCACTTATGCCGAGCAGACCGTGGTGCCGGGATATCGGCAGGCGGTGGCGGTGCGGTTCGGCGGGGCGCCAGTCCATCCCGCGACCTTGACACTGGTCGACGCGCAGGGCGCGATCCTGCCCGCCGGGCTCGCGGTATCGGCAGGCGGGGTGGCGGGGGTGACGGGCTATGACGGGCAAATCTATCTGCCCGATGCCCGGCCCGGGGCGACAATCACGGTGCGCGGCGCCGCGCTGACCTGCCGCGCGACCGTCCCCGCCGCCCCGCAAGACAAGAAACCGGTGCGCTGCATCGCGGCGACCAACGGAGAAAATCAATGAGCACCAGCATCCGCATCGCGGCGCTCCTCGCCGGGCTCGCCTTTCCGCTGCCCGCAGCGGCGCTGTGCGCCCTGTGCACCTGCACCGTCAGCACCACCAATATCGCCTTCGGCGCCTATGACCCCACCGCCCCGACCGCGGACGATGTGAACGGCAATATCTCGATCAGTTGCACCGGGTTGCTCGCGTTGTCGGGAACGATCGACGTCACGCTCAGCCCCGGCGTTTCGGGCACCGCGCTCGCCCGTCAGCTTCGCAAGGGCTCGAACCAGCTCAACTACAATCTCTATACCGACGTTGCGCGCACGATCGTATGGGGCGACGGCACCGGCGGCACCAGCAAGGTGACCAGCACCGTGCCCCTGGGCGTGCTCAGCTTCACCAACTCGGTGCCGGTCTATGGCCGCATTCCCGCGCGGCAATGGGTGGCGGCCGGCGCCTATACCGACAGCGTGGTGATCACGATCACTTATTAACCTTCGCCCGCGGTTGCGGCAGGCGCAGGCGGCACGGTGGCGGGCGGGTGGCCGGGAGATCGCGCCTGGGCCTCGGCGACGGCATGCTCCTGCTCCTCGCGCACCATTTCCCAGGTGGCGAGGAACAGCGAAGCGATGACCGGCCCGATGATCAACCCGTTGAACCCGAACGCCGAAAGCCCGCCCAGCGTGACGAGCAACACCAGCGCATCGGGCATCTGCGTCTCGCGCCCGACGAGGATCGGGCGCAGGATATTGTCGATCGTGCCGATGACGAACGCCCCCATCAGCGCCATCACGATCCCCTGCCAGACATGGCCGATCGCGAGCAGATAGAGCGACGCGGGCACCCATACCAATCCGGTGCCCACCGCGGGGAGCAGCGCCGAAAAGGTCATCACCACCGCCCAGAGCAGCGCGTTGGGCACCCCGAGCACCCACATCACTACGCCGCCCGCGCTGCCCTGTGCCACCGCGACGACCACCGTGCCCTTCACCGTCGCCCGCACCACCGAGACGAAATTGGTCGCCAGCACTGCGCGGCGGTGCGGCGCGAGCGGTACGACCGCGCCCGCGCGCGCGACGATCGTCTTGCCGTGCCGCAGCAGCACATAGATCAGATAGAGCGCAACCAGCAGCGCAACGAGATAGCTGAACAGATCCGCGCCGATCGACAGCGCGCGCTTCGCCACCGCCTGCGCGAGCAACTGGATATTGGCGGCCACGCGGTCGCTCAACGTCGAAAGATTGTCCCAGCCCGATTGATGCAGCCAGCTTTGCGCCCAATCCGGCAGCGAATGAACCGTCTGGTTGAACAGCGCGGGGAAGTCGACCGACTTGGATTGCAGCCGCGATACCAGCCCCGCCGCCTCGCCGAGGATCATCTCGACCAGCATGACGACCGGAAGCATCACCCCGCCGACGATGATCAGCAGCGTGATCGCGGTGGCCAGCCCCGCCCGTTCGGGCATGCTCTGCTGGATGCGCTCCTTGAGCGGGCTGAACACCACCGCCAGCACCATCGCCCACAGGATCGCGCCCGAAAAGGCCCAGACCGACCAGATCATCGCCGCGGTGACCGCAATCAGCAGCAAGGTGAAACCGGCCGTCTCGCGCGGCGTCGCTTTATAGGGGGATGGTTCCATCCGCATCATCGTAGCTTCATGACGCCGCGGGGCAAGCCGCGCGCCATTAGACCCCGCGCGCGGCGGCGTCAGGTGCCGTCGCGCCAGCGCCATCCGCCGGCGGTCTTTTTCTTGCATATGCCGATCAGCACGACGGTCGCGACCAGGATCGCGACCAGGCGCGCCACCACCGACGACAGAAGCCCCAGCGCAAGCGCGATGGCGATAAAATAGAGCGCGAGAACCGCCCACCCCTGCCAGGCGATCGGCAAACCCGCGCGATAGCCAAACCGCTTCGGCGCGAACCACGCTTTGTCTTGTTCTGGGGTCATCGTCCGGCCTCCCGCCGTCTGCGCGACAGAAGATGCCGATAATTGCTGCGCGCATCAACCGACGATGCCGCAATCGAGCGATCCGACCGTTGACCGGCGACCGACAGTTGAGGAAGGTCCGCCACAGGAGAGCGGCGGTCCACGCCGCGGAATGAAGCATAATAAACAAGGACATCATGGAAATGGCCGCGCGCCCCACCGCCCATGTCGATCGTTTCGTGCGCGATCGCCTGCCGCCCGACGACCAGCTCCCCGATTTCCGCTTCGACCTCCCTGCATTGCATTATCCCGACCGGTTCAATGCAGCGGTCGAGCTGATCGATCGCGGCGATCCAACGCATATCGCGGTGGTCAACGCAGCGGGCCGCTGGACCTATGGCGAGATGCGCGCGCTGTCCAATCGTATCGCGCATATCCTCGTCGAGCGTGAGGGGCTGGTGCCGGGCAACCGCGTGCTGTTGCGCGGGCCCAATAGCGCGATGATGATCGCAAGCTGGCTCGCGGTGCTCAAGGCGGGCGGGGTGGTGGTGACGACGATGCCGATCCTGCGCGCGGCGGAGATCGGCACGATCATCGCGCAGGGCGCGGTGAGCCACGCGATCGTCGACAGCCGCACCCGCGACGATTTCGCCGCTGCGGCCGCTGCGTCGCCGACATTACGCTCAACGCTCTGCTACAACGGCGACGCGGGCGACGGTGAGCTCGAACGCCTGCTCGGCGCGATCGACGCCGATTTCACCCCTGTCACGACCCACCGCGACGATCCGGCGCTGATCGCCTTCACCTCGGGCACCACCGGCGTCCCCAAGGGCTGCGTCCAGTTCCACCGCGATATCCTTGCCTGCGCCGACAGTTTCGCGGCGACGATCCTCGAACCCCGTCCCGACGATATCTGGATCTGCTCGGCGCCGCTCGCCTTCACCTTCGGGCTGGGGATGCAGGTGATCTTCCCGTTCCGCTTCGGCGGCACCGCGGCGACGGTGGAGGTGCCCGGCCCCAAAGCCTTGCTGGAGGCGGCGCGATCGCTCGGCGTGACGATCATGGCGACCGCCCCCACCGCTTATAAGGCGATGCTCGCGATGCTCGGCGATGCCGGCGCGCCGGCCACGCTGCGCCGCTGCGTCGCGGCGGGCGAGAATCTGCCCGAGCCGATCTGGCACGACTGGCATCGCGCAACCGGGATCAAATTGATCAACGGCATCGGCGCAACCGAGATGATGCACATCTTCATCAGCGCCGCGGGCGACGATATCCGCCCCGGCACGACCGGAAAGGCGGTGCCGGGCTATGAAGCGACGCTGCTCGACGACGCCGGCGCGCCGATCGCGACCGGCACCGGCCGGCTCGCGGTGAAGGGACCGACCGGCTGCCGCTATCTCGCCGACCCGCGCCAGACGCGCTACGTCGTCGACGGCTGGAACGTGACCGGGGATATCTATCGCCGCGATGCCGACGGCTATTTCAGCTATGTCGCGCGCACCGACGATATGATCATCTCGAGCGGCTACAATATCGCCGCGCCGGAGGTCGAGGCGGCGCTGCTCTCGCATACGGCGGTCGCAGAATGCGCGGTGGTCGGGATCGCCTCGGCCGAGCGCGGGCAGCAGGTCGCCGCTGCGATCGTCGTCGGCGCCGGCGTCAGCGCCGACGCGGATCTCGCCGCGCAATTGCAGAACCACGTCAAGGCGGCGATCGCGCCGTACAAATATCCGCGCACGATCCTCTTCGTCGCCGACCTGCCGCGCACCCCGACCGGCAAGATCAAGCGTGACGCGGTGGTCGGGCTGTTCGGGGGCTAGTGGATAGCTTCAGACGGATGGTTCCGGTCTTTTTTCAACCGTCATGCCGGGGTGACGGCCGGTTTGTGGCGTGCCGGGGGCGCGGATTCGGTATCAAAATGTGTCCGGTGCGAAATCTCCCGCCGGGGGAGATTGGAAGCGGTGCCTTATTCTACTATATCAGTGCACCAAGGAGATACCCCGTGACCAAGAAGTCGACCCGCGCGCTGGCCTTGACGATGCTGATGCTGAGCCTGTCCAGCGCGGCCATCACCCCGGCCGATGCGCGCCGCGGCGGCAGTTTCGGCAGCCGCGGCTCGCGCACCTATACCGCGCCGCGCCAGACCGAGAATTCGCCGCGCTATGTCGCGCCGGTCGATCGCTCGATGACCCCGCGCACCGCGACGCAGCAGGCGCCCGGCTACAATCCCGGCTTCGGCCAGAACCAGGCGGCGCGGCCGGGCAGCCGGTTCGGCGGCTTTGCGGGCGGGCTGCTCGGCGGGCTCGTCGCCGGCGGGCTGATCGGTCATTTCCTCGGCGGCGGCTGGGGCGCCGCCGGCGGCGGGATGCTCGCCGCGCTGCTCCAGATCGCCTTGATCGGCGGCGTGCTGTGGCTGGTGATCGGCTTCATCCGTCGCCGCCGGCAACAGCCGCAGCCGCAGGCCATGCCCAATGCGCGCGAGGCCTTTGCCGGTTACACGCCGCAAGCCCCCTCGCCCGGCGCCGGTCCGTGGGGCGGCGCCGTGGCGCCGTCGCAGCCGCAGCCGGTCGCCGATCAGGGCATCGACATTCCGGTCACTCCCGCCGACCAGCGCGATTTCGAACGGCTGCTGATCGACGTGCAGGATGCGTTCGGCCGCGAGGATTATGCGCGGCTGCGCCAGCTCACCACGCCGGAGATCATGTCCTATCTCTCCGAGGAACTGAGCCAGAATGCGACCCACGGGCTGCGCAACGACGTCACCGGCACGCGACTGCTCGATGCCGAGGTTTCGGAGGCGTGGCGCGAGGCGGACAGCGATTATGCGACGA
This sequence comes from Sphingomonas lycopersici, assembly GCF_026130605.1. Taxonomy (GTDB): domain Bacteria; phylum Pseudomonadota; class Alphaproteobacteria; order Sphingomonadales; family Sphingomonadaceae; genus Sphingomonas; species Sphingomonas lycopersici. The sequence continues at coordinate 585,360 of NZ_JANFAU010000003.1, forward strand.
TCGCGATGCGCTACGAAAGCCGCGACGTGATGCGCGACCGGGCCACCGGCGCGATCGCCGAAGGCTCGCAGGACCGCGTCACCGAGACGCTCGAATATTGGACCTTCGTGCGCGGCGCGGACGGGGTCTGGAAATTGTCGGCGATCCAGGAGGCGTAACCGCCCCGGCGATCGCCGCCGCGCGCGTCGGTTCGGCGCGCCGATAGCAATGCGTTAACCTTCTCCGTTGAACAATGGGTCATGGAACCGACCCGGACGAGCAGCCGGCAACGTCTTGCCATCGGCAAATTCTGGATGCGTTGCGCGGGCGACTTGCCCGATCCGGTGTATCGCGATCTCGTATCGACGCTCTTTTCGATGCGCGCGGTGATCGTCGGTTTCGGCGCGCTTTACGTCATCGTCGGCGCGCTGATCTATTCCAAGTGGCACGATGTGGGGATCGCCGCGCTGACGGTGAGCGCGATCGCGGTCACCGTCGCGCGCGTCATGCTGATTTCCGCTTATGATCGCGCCGGCGGCTCGGCCCAGCCCGTCGCCGGCCTCCGGCGCTGGGAACGTCGTTACGAGATTCTGACCTATCTCTTCGCGCTGCTGTTGGCCGGGATCAACATCCGCGTGCTGATGGAGCATGAGCCGCTGGTCCATATCAGCACGATCAGCCTGGTCTTCACCTTCGGCGCCGGCATCGTCTCGCGGAACGCCGGCCGGCCGCGGCTCTGCGTGATCGCCCTGGCGCTCTCGGTGGTGCCCACCGCCCTGACGATGTTCATCCATGCCGCGAGCGATTATGCCGAGCCGCTCCACGCGGAATTCTTCATTTTCGAGGCGCTGCTGCTGCTCGCCGTCGCCGGAATGAGCCTCGGCTCGATCGGTCACCTCTACACCGTAATGGTCGACCACCTCACCACCAAGCACGATCTCGCCAAGCTGGCGCGCTTCGATGCACTGACCGGTTTGCCCAACCGGCTGTCGCTGCGCGAATCCTTCCAGTCGGGGCTCCGATCGTCGCAGCAGGCGACAAGCCAGCTCGCAATCCATTATATGGATCTCGACGGGTTCAAGTCGATCAACGACCGCTACGGCCACCCCACCGGCGACAAAATGCTGCTCGAAGTGGCGCGGCGGCTGAACGCGATCGTCCGCGCGGACGATGTCGCCTGCCGGCTCGGCGGGGACGAATTCCTGCTGGTCCAGACCTGCGTCCAGCACCGCGACCAGGCCGAAATCCTCGCGCGCCGCGTGATCCGCCAGCTCAGCGAACCCTATCTGATCGACGGCATCGAGATGCGCGTCACGGTCAGCGTCGGCATTTCACTGGCGCCCGAATTCGGCGTCGATCTCGAGAATCTGATGGCCTGCGCGGATGCCGCGCTCTATCGCTCGAAAGCGCGCGGCAAGGCGCAAGTCCAATTCTGCGACGCCGAGGATTATCGGGACGCCGGCCGCGCAGTCGCCTGATACCGCCGCTCAGATATCGTCGCCGAGAAGTCCCTTGACCTTGCCCTTGAACTGCTGGCCCTTGCCCTTCAGCTCCTGAGCGCTGCCTTCGGCGGCAAGTTTATCGTCTTCTGCGGTTCGTTTCGGATCGGTTTCCTTCCGCGCCAAAGCCTGCTTCGCCTTGCCGACCGCTTCGTTGACATTGCCTTTGACCTTGTCCGTCAGCTCGCCCATGTCTTTCTCCTTATCTCGATGAAGATCAGAACGACATTGATTGATCGCGGTTCCTTCCGATCGATCGTTCGACAAGCGCAACAATCGAGCGGCAAAATGATGATTTGCTAAACTAAGTTGTTGTGGCCGGAACGGGCGGCTTTCCTGCCGGTTATCGCGGCTTTGGGAGCCAAAGCGATGTTCATGCACAACAAGAAGCTGCAATATACGGTCCGCGTCGCCGAACCCAATCCCGTGCTCGGCTCGTTATTGCTCGAACAATTCGGCGGCCCGGACGGCGAACTCGCGGCGGCGATGCGCTATTTCACGCAAGGGCTCGGCGAGGACGATGCGGGGCGCAAGGACATGCTGCTCGACATCGCGACCGAGGAACTCAGCCACCTCGAAGTGATCGGCTCGATCGTCGCGATGCTCACCAAGGGCGCCAAGGCCGAGCTCGCTGAAGCCGCGCTGTCCGAGGCGGAACTCTATATGTCGCTGACCAAGGGCGGCGACAGCCATACCCAGTCAATCCTGTTCGGCGGCGGCCCCGCGCTGACCAATTCGTCGGGTGCGCCGTGGACCGCGGCCTATGTCGACAGTCGCGGCGACCCCACCTGCGATCTGCGCTCGAACATCGCCGCCGAGAGCCGCGCCAAGATCATCTACGAACGGCTGATCAACATCACCGACGATCCCGGGATCAAGGATGCTCTGGGCTTTTTGATGACCCGAGAGATCGCGCACCAGAAGAGTTTCGAAAAGGCGCTCTACGCGATCAGCGACAATTTCCCGCCGGGCAAGCTGCCCGGTATCGCGCGTTATGCCAGCACCTATGTCAATACCTCGCAGGGCGAAGGCGACATGACCGGGCCGTGGAACGACGGCGAGCAATGGGATCGCATCGACGATGTGGTCGGCAATCTCCCGGTCGACGGCGGCAGCGGCGGCGCGTCCGTCGACCTGCCCGACCCCGCGGCAAAGGCAGCGGCCGACCTGATGAAACGGACGCGATCGCGCCCGGATCACGACGTCACCACCGGCGCCGATCTCGGCGCGGGTCCGGGTGCCGGCCGCATGTCCGGCGAGGATCTCGGCGGCGCAGAGGATATCGCCGAGGCTACGCGTCAGGCGCAGGCCGTCTGATCCAGAGCTCCCGGCGCCCCTTCCCCCCTCCCCCGGGGGCGCCGGGAACCCGAACCTGCGATACGGAGAGCCCCATGCCCAGGAAATCGACCGCGAACCGCCAGCGTCCCGCACACAAGGACGGCGTCAGCGAGCCCGCCGGCGCGGGTGAAAGCACGGGCGGCGCTTATCCCAATCCGCATCAGGACCACCCGACAGGGCGCTTCGCGGGCGGGCAGAGCGACAAGAAATACGAGGGGCCACCCAATCCCAACGCCACCACCAGATCGGGGCGCACCAAGGCCTGAACCTACCCCGGTCGTGGATCAATTGCGCTGGTCGATCACCGCCACATCGCTTCGCCGATCGGCGTCACGATGTGGCGCCGCAGCAAGGTCGTGCGGGAGGAGATTGCAATCGATCGCCTCGGCCGACACCGTCAATCCGCGACGCCAGACGAGACGCAGAAAGTCCTCCGATGCGATCGTGCTTTCGGGTTTGACGACGAGGAAACGGAGCTGACCGGTCAGGCCGTCGGCAAGCGCGCCCTGCACGGTGCCGAGCGCGATCCCGTTGCGCCCGCGCAGCGGCTTGCCGATCAGTTCCTCGAGCGCAAACAGCGGCGCGCGGCGCTCTTCTTCGTTCTTGACGCGATCGACCGCATCATCGGCGCGCGCGCGATGATAGAACCAGCGCCACACGCCGAACAGATCGACCAGCGCGAGAAAGGCGTTCGACAGCAGCAATTGGCGCTGCCCAGTCGCATAGCCGACCACGCACCACGCCAGCGCCCCGACGAAAAACACCGCGAAGCCGGCGCCGGTGGCACGCGCGCCGAGGTTGGCCGCAGTCAGCAGCGCGGCGATGCACGTCGCCACAAGCGCGATCCACCCCAGCGCGTCGACGATCATTCTTCCTCCTCAGGGATCAGCCGCACAATTGTTCCATCGTGCACTGGCCGGGCGCCTTGTCGGGCCGCCAGCGCAGGAAGCGCGTGCCGTGTCGGAAGCGCTGTCCGGTGACCTGATCGAATTCGACCTCCACAACCAGTTCGGCGCGCAACGGCTGCCATTCCGCCGAGCGATCGGTCGACCACCGGCTCGGGCCGCCGGGGGCGCGGCCGGTGAATCCGGGCGGTTCGATCATCTTTTCGAGCTGCGGGGTCAGCACCGCGCGCTCTTCATCGCTGAGCCCGGAGGTGAAGCCGACATGATCGAGCCGGCCGTCTTCGTCGTACAGCCCGAGCAGCAACGAGCCGACGATCGGCGCGTTGCTGGCATATCGGAAGCCGCCGACGACGCAGTCGGCGGTGCGTCGACGCTTAACCTTGATCATCGATCGTTCGCCCGGGTGATAGCCGTCGCTGCGTCGCTTGGCGATCACGCCGTCGGTCGCCGCGCCGCTCTGCGCCAGCCAATCCGCGGCGCGCGCGCGATCGAAGGTCGCGTCGGACAGGAACAGCCCCGGATCGTCGACCCCGGCGAGCAATCGGACGAGTACCGCGCGCCGCGCATCGAGCGGCGCGTCGATCAGCCGCTCGGTGCCCGATTGCAGGCAATCGAACAGCGCATAGCGCGCCGGGGTCTCGCGCGAGAGCCGCTCGATCCGGCTCGCCGCAGGATGCAATCGCGCCTGCAGCGCCTCGAACGTGGAACGACCGTCGCGAGTGATGACAAGCTCGCCGTCGAGAACGCACGGTTCGGCGAAAAGCCGCGCGAGCATCGCAACGGTTTCGGGGAAGAAGCGCGCGAGATCCTTGCCGGTTTTCGAATAGAGGCTGACGTTTCCCGGCGCGATATAGGCGAGACACCGAAAGCCATCCCACTTGGGTTCATATTGCCACTCGGGGCCGTCGGGCAGCGTGGCCGCGATACGCGCTTCCATCGGCAAGACTTGCGGGATCAGGAAGACGTCTTTCGCCACCGCTCCACAACGCGCCGCGGCTGGATTCGCTTCTAATGTTTTGAAACCGGCATGCGCCCGGATCGTTAGTCGTCATCCCACAGGCCAATTTCCCCGGCGAGATCGATCGATGTTTCATTGGACTCATGACGCGCAGGCGAAACTTGAGCGAAAACTTTTCGCGCACGTCGCCGCATCGTCATTTCCCTGCGTCGGCGCCAAATCCGCGCTGGCGCGCGGGCGGCTGACCGTTCTGGCGTGCGACAGGATCGACAGCGCGTGGGACGATCTGCGCATCCACGAGGGCCTGTTGCGGTTCGTCGAAAGCTATCGTGGCGAGCCGATCCTGTTTCAAAGCTATGCCGTCGTCTTCAACGGCCCCACCGATCTGAGCGAAGATGCATTCGAAGCCGCGCTTTGGGCGCGCGTGCAATCGCTGAGCGACAAGGACGTGTGGCGCGGCCAGCGCTATGACGCGCGGGTCAGCGCGGACCCGGCCAATCCGCATTTCTCGTTGAGTTTCGGCGGGGAGGCCTTTTTCATCGTCGGGCTGAACCCCAATGCCAGCCGGCCCGCGCGGCGCTTCGATCACCCCGCTTTGGTGTTCAATCTTCACGACCAGTTCGAGCGGCTGCGCGAGGCCGACAAATATGAAGGACTGCGGGAGAAGATACTGGCGCGCGATCGCGAGCTCGCCGGTTCCAGCAATCCGATGCTCGCGCGCTACGGCGAGGCGAGCGAGGCGCGGCAATATTCGGGCCGGATGGTCGACGGCAATTGGGAAGCGCCCTTCGAATATCGCGGGGACGACGCGTGACTCCCGAGGTGCAGATCATCGCCGAACGCAGCGGCACCGCCTTTTCCCTGCCGCGCGGCGCGACGCTGACGGTGATCGATCCGTGTGGCGAGCAGGTCGCCGATCTGCTGGCGTACAATGCGCGCGACATGGACGAAGTCATCTCGTCGGGGCGGACGCTCGATTATGCCGAGACGATCAGGCTTACCACGGGGCACCGGCTCTATTCGAACCGCTCGCGCGCGATGCTGACGATCATCGACGACAGCGTCGGGGTGCATGATTTTCTGCTGACGCCCTGCTCGATCGACACTTTCCTGCATTTCTACCCGGATCTGCCGCCGCATCGCGGATGTTTCGGCAATCTCGCCGAAGCGTTGCGCCCTTATGGCGTGGCGCCGGATCGCATCCCGATCGCGTTCAATTGCTTCATGAACGTCGCGGTCGACGGCGAATCGGGCAAGCTCAGCGTGCTGCCGCCGGTCAGCAAGGCCGGCGACCGGATCGCGTTTCGCGCCGAGATGGATCTGGTGATCGGATTGACCGCCTGTTCGGCGCCCGATTCCAACGGCGGCAGCTTCAAGCCGATCCATTATCGCGTCGAGGCGTCGCTGCAATGAACGCGACCCGATCGCACGGCGCCGCCCCGGCCGCGAAAAAATCGTCCACCGATCGTGCGCCCGCGCTCGACGGCGACCTGCCCGGCGTCAGCGGCTTCGTCCTCGCGCTGCGCGAGCAATTGCGCGCCGGGATGAAGAAACTGGGCGATTTCTCGCTCGGCGATCTGACGGTGGAGGTCTGCGTCGGATCGGACTCGGTGTGGGCGCTGATCCGCCGACCGGGGCGCGGCGGCCTTGCGCTGCGCGCCGTTTATGTCGCGGCGGGGAATCTCTCCTGCCGCAAGGCCGAACGCTCCGATGACGAGGCGTTGCGGCTCGAGATCGACAGCCCGGTCGGCCGGCACGTCGTCGCCTTCCGCACCAGCGGCGCGGACCTCCACCGGCTGCGGATGACGGTGCGGCTGACGCCGGCGGCGCCGTTGCTGATCCCGTTCGCGCCGCGCGATCTCTATCCGCTCGACAGCGATGACGATCCGCTCGGCGCCCAGGGAAAGGTGGAGGCGGCACAGCGCGGGATGAACAGCGGGCTGCTCTATTTCCGGCTCGACGAGCCCGCCTTCGGCAGCGCGCTCTATTTCCAGAACCTCACCGCGATGAACGCATATTATCGCGCCACCGACACCAAGCCCGACGGCGCGGTGGGTGGCGAATGGCCCGAGCTCGGCTATCTGCCCCCTTCCCCGCCGCAAAGCGGCACGCCGCCCACCGCGCCGCTCCCGGCGGGCGAGGACGTCGTGGTGTCCGACGCGATCCTCGTTTTCCGCGACTGGGCCGCCGACAACGAGGCCGAGATGGCGCGCCAGTTCCTGCAGATGCTGGGCGTCGCCTATCAGGAGCTGACGCCGCCCGCATTCGAATATCGCGACTGGATCTGGCGCGCCGAACGGACGCTCGCGGATCTCGAAAAGGGATCGCCGACGGTCGTCCGCCATTACGGGCAATCCTATGTCATGCCCTATCTCGACGCCGAATATCCCGATTTCATGGTGCAGATGTCGGTGATCGCGGCGTTGCACGATTATGGCAAATGGCGCGGCGCGCCGGTGGCGCTCGAAGGCCAGCTCAAGCGCGGCTTGGGAAAATTCTACGACCCCGCAGTCGGCACCACGCGGCGCTACCTCCCCAATGTCGGCGACGACAAGGACGCCGACGCAATCGATTCATGGTATTTCTATCACCCGCTGCTCAACCTCGGTCGGCTGGCGCTCGACGGCGATGATGAAGCGCGGGAATTGCTGCTTAAATCGATCGACTACGGCATCCGCGCGGCGCGGCATTTCAACTATATCTGGCCGATAACCTACGACATCAAAGACTTTTCGATCAAGACCAAGACGCGCGACGACGGCAAGTTCGGCCAGACCGACGTCAACGGCATCTATGCTTATGTCATGATCCAGCTCTACGAGCTGACCGATGACGACAAATATCTTCGCGAAGCGCGCGCCGCGATCGATGCGGCGATCGGCAAGCGCTTCAACCTCATGTATCAGGCTAACCTCACCGCCTGGGGAGCGGCGGCATGCCTCAGGCTATGGCGGATCACCACCGAGCACCAGTATCTCGCGCAAAGCTACGCCTATCTCGCCAGCTTTTTCCACAATTGCGAGATCTGGGAATCGGAGATCGGCAACGCGCAGCATTATCATACCTTCCTCGGCCCGACCTGCCTGCACGATGCACCTTATATGGCGATTTACGAATGCTTTGATTCCTTCACGGCATTCGAGCATTATCTTTCCAACTGCGGCCCCGATGTCGAACCCGCCGTTCGACTGCTGGTCAGCGAATATTGCAAATATTCGCTCGATCGTGCGTGGTTCTATTATCCCGATATCCTGCCGCCCGACGCACTGGCCGATAAATCGCGCAGCGGTCGGATCGACCGCAACCTCTCCTTTCCGCTCGAGGATCTCTACGGCGACGGCCAGCCCGCCGGCCAGGTGGGGCAGGAGATTTACGGTTGCGGTGCCGCATTCGTCTACGCGACTCGCTCGCACCATCTCGTGACCGACGCGCCGTTCCGGATTTTCTGCAACGAATTCATCCGCTCCAGCGAGCGAACCGGCGAGCGCGCGATCAGCCTGCAACTCGAAGGCGGCGAGACATGCACGGCCGATCTGAGCGTCGTGCGAGCAGGACGAAGAAAACTGCCCAAAGCGTCGCTCGTCACCGCCGCCGGCGACGCGGTGCAGCCTCACGCCACTTATGACGACCGGATCGATTTCCGCGTGTCGGCGAACGGCCGCATCATCCTGACCTGGGATTAGGACGCCACCGTAATAAAATTCGTAAAACCAATATGTTATGCTGACTTTCCGCGAGCCTGAAGACACCGTTGACCGCATAAACGAAACGCGTCGGCCCTCTCTTGCGCGGGCGCGATCAAGAGGCCGCACCCTCGCGCCGTTCCAAGCATTTCGGTTCCGGGGAACGAACAGGAGGAGAGGGTGCACGGGTCACCGATTGCAGCCACCGAAACGGTTTCGGCGATGACGGATATGCAAACGACCGACAGGTTGATCACCCGCAAGGCGCACAGCTACCTTGCGAGACCGGGGGACGAGACGACCCATATCTACCTGCTGATAGACGGCTGGGCCGCGCGCTATCGCCTCCTCAGCGACGGCCGACGCCAGATAACCGCGCTTTACGTGCCGGGCGACTTTTGCGACCTCGCGTGGCGGCGGACGCCGGCTGCTCCCCAGCATGTGATTACGCTGACGCCGGTTCGCGCGGTGCGGATCGAGACCGCCACGCTCGAACGGCTGGTTGAATGCGATCCGCTTGCACGACATGTCATCCGCAAGAAGGCGCATCTCGAGTCCGAATGGCAATGCGAATGGCTGATCTCGCTTGGCCGGCGCAACGGCCTCGAACGGCTGGCGCATCTGTTTTGCGAGCTCGTCGAACGCGCCGGCCAGGTGAGCAAGGGATGCGGCTCGTGCGAGATGCCGCTGACCCAGGTGGACCTGGCGGACATCACCGGCCTGACACCCGTCCACGTCAACCGCACGCTGCGACAGATGCGGCGATCCGGGCTGATCGACCTCAGTGCGAAAAAACTGCGCGTGCACGATCTTCCCGCGCTCAGGAAGATCGCGTTCTTCAAATCGAAGGGCGCGGAGACCGACACCGCTCGGGACGCGCGCGATGCGTTGAACTTCTTCGATATCTTTCCCGCTGATCTGCGGCAGGCCCCTTCCAAGGCCCTTTCCGCTGGCGGACGCGCCAAGCGATCCCCCCATCTATCCCGCCGGAAAGGCAATATCGCTCGGACGTCACCCAATCGGGGAACGGGGATCGCAACCAGATGAGCGCGCACCGTCAGCGCCGATATGTCCCGCGATCCGTCACGATCCGCGCCATTGCAGCGAACCGGCGATATCGGCGGCTTATCGCGACGCGCCCTCGTGATCGGCGCGCGTCCTCGTCGTCGGCTGGATCTTGTCCTTCTTCTGGACCCGCGTCATCTCGGGGTCGGCGCCTTTTGCGCTACGCTCTTCGTCGCGCGATCCCACATCGCGCGCCATTTCGCCGCCTGCCGACCCCGACTGCGTCGGAGTCTTTTCCCGGTCCCGGAGGTCGGCATCGCTGCGGGCATGACTGTCTTTCGGTCGATCGGGCATGTTCAGCTCCTGTCCGTTCGACCAACAGACGCCAGCCCGACGACCGGGTTCCCGCCTGAGCGGCCGGGATCGCGCCATATCGGGCAAAATCCCGCGAAAGCTGATCTGGATTGCGAAGTGGTTCGCAGGCGACCGAATTTTCGCGGCCCAATCGCGCGGTCTCCCATCACTGGGGGGCTTGCCAACCTTCGTCGAGACGGGCTTACTCGGCTTGGAGGTGTGCCAAGCCGAATCCTCCGCCGCAGATCATGGCGAAGCGCATGGCCGACTTCCTGTCACGGTATAGGAGTAGCGCGATGGGTATTTTCAGCTCGATCATGAACAAGATTTTCCACCGTGGGTCCGATGCTGCGGCACCCGCGCCCGCCGACGCGGCCGCGGCCCCTGCGGCGGATGCCGATACCAATACCGATACGACAGTCGCCGCCCCGCCAGCCCCCGCTGCGCCGGTCGATGTCGGCGCCGTACTGGCGCAGATTGCGGCCGAGAAAGGTGGCGGCGGCAATTATCAGAGTTCGATCGTCGATCTGCTCAAGCTGCTCGATCTCGATTCGAGCCTCGACGCCCGCAAGGAGCTCGCCGACGAACTCAACGTCCATGCCGGCGACGCTGGTACGGCCGAGCAGAATATCGCCCTTCACAAGGCCGTCATGGATGGCCTTGCCGCCAACGGTGGCCAGGTTCCGGCCGACTGGCGTAGTTGACCATCGTCGCTTTCGGCGGTCCCGGCGCGTTCGATATCGCCGGGACCACCAAAGCGGATGCCGCCAGGCTCAGCCGGCGGGAGACTCGCGGTTGGATAGGCCGCCGCGCGATCCGTAGCCACGCCCGCTGATTTCGGCGCCGGCGTCGCGATCGAACCGGGCGTTGACGAACACCGACAACAGCGAGATCGCGGTGACGGTCCAGAAGGCGGCGGAGAAATCCGTGAAGCCCGGCGTGACCTCCCCGCGTATCGCCATCGACACGTGGAGCGCGGTCGCCCCGGTGCAGATGCCGAGCGATAGCATGAGCTGCTGGAAGGTCGAATAGAAGCTCGTCGCGACGCTCATCCGATCCTTCGCGATCTCGTCATAGGCGATCGTGTTATAGGCGGTGAACTGGAACGACATCAGAAACCCCGATACGAGCATCACCGCAAATACCGCGGCCAGCGGCCAGCCGGGGCGGAACAGTCCGCACAGGGCATAGCTCCCCGCCCCAAGCAATCCGAGCCAGATCAGGCTCGAGCGAAACCCGAAACGCCGCAGCAAGCGCGGCGCGACGCCCTTCATCCCGAGCGATCCGATCGCGGTCGCCAGCGTCATCGCGCCGCTCTGCGCGGCGGACAACCCGAAGCCAAGCTGCATCATCAGCGGCAGCAGAAACGGTTGCGCGCCTTGGGTGATGCGCGTCAGCGACCCGCCCAGCAGCGACAAACGAAAGGTCGGGATGCGCATCAGCGAGAAATCGAGGATCGGATGCTCGGTCCGTGCCGCGTGGCGCAGATAGAGCGCGCCGCTCGCCGCCCCCAGGACGATCAAGATCGCGGCCAGCACGCCGGCCCCCGAGCGGCTCGACATTTCGAACCCGAACAACAAGCAGCCCAGCGCGACCGCCGACAGCACGAAACCGATCCGGTCGAAACGATGCACCGAAGGCTCGCGGATGTCGGCGATGAACCGCCCGACGAGGAAGATCCCGACGATGCCGATCGGAAGGTTGAGCCAGAAAATCCATCGCCAGTCGAAATAGGTGACGATCAGGCCGCCGACCGGCGGGCCGATGATCGGGCCAATCAGCGCGGGGATGATCAGCCACGACATCGCCGATACCATATCGCGCTTGGCGACCGATCGCAGCAACACCAGCCGCCCGACCGGCAGCATCATCGCGCCGCCGATCCCCTGGACGAAACGCGCGATCACCAGGATCGTCAGGTTCGGCGCCAGCCCGCACACCAACGAGCCCGCGAGGAACAGCCCGATCGCTGCCCGGAACACCTGTTTGGCGCCGAAACGATCCGCCGCGGCCCCCGATGCCGGAATGAACATCGCCAGCGCGAGCAGATAGGCGGTCAGCGCGATGCTGAGTTCCGGTGCGCGCACGCCGAAGTCGCGCGCCATCGTCGGCAGCGCGGTCGCCAGCACCGTGGCGTCGAGGTTTTCCATGAACATCGCGCAGGCGATGATCAGCGCAACGGTGCGGTAATTGGCGCTGGCGGGCGTACCGCCCTCCAGATCGCTGGTACGCGCGAGCGCATCGGCTGCGGGGACGATCCCGTCGCGCACCTCGGCATTGACCGAGGCGATCCCGCGGCGGCGGGGCCGAAGAAAACGCAGCGCGTCGAAGCGGAGGGGAGAAAGATGCATGAGCTATCGCCCCACCTCAATAGGCGGTCTGCCGGCGGTGTCGAATGCGTTTTTCGCGCTATGTCGATGCAAGAAGGACATGTCGGGCGGTCAACGCGCGTCGACGGCAAAGGCTACATGTGCTGGCGGAATCGCCGTTATTGCAGAGCATCAGCGAGTTCGCCTGCCGGCGGCGGATCAATCGCCGAACAACGCCTTGCGCGCGAGGTTGAGCGCCTCGACCGCATCCTGTCGCGCCTGCGCGGCGCGCAGCGCCTCGACATCGAGCCGGTCGAGCGCTGCTTCGATCCGTTTCAGAAAACCGATCGCGCTGTTCGCCGCGGCGACGCAGTCCTCGCGGAACGGGAATTGATCGAGCTGCCACACGCCCTCCCAGCCGTTCTTGCGCAAGGTCCAGAAGAATTCGAACAATTCGATCGGATGGACCGAACCGGCGATCATGTCATCGTCCCATCCGCGCATATTGTCGTTGACGTCCATGCCGAACAGCCGGCCATGATCGATCGCAAGTTGCGCGGCGTCGGCGGGGGATTCGCCGCCGTAGAGAGCGTGACCGAAGTCGAGCAGGATGCCGACGTTTGGCACCCCCATCCGCTCGATCCCGAGCAAGGTGCGCGCGACCGAATCGTAGCTCATATGCACGCGCGGCTCGCGCGGCTTATATTCGATGACGAATTTGAGATCGGGGTTCTGCGCCGCCAGTTCGGCCACGCCCTCGATCGAATGCGTCCACAGCGCCTTGTGATCGACCTGAAACGGATAGTCCCAGCCGTCCTGCCCCGGCCACAGCTTGACATAATCCGCGCCGAAGTGACGAACCACCTGCGCCGCCTCGTTGCACAAGTCGTTGGCGAGGCGGCGGATGCCCGGATCGGGGTTGGTGAACGCCCCCTTGGCGAACTGCCGGGTATAGATCTCCGGCGTGATCCCGATCACCGACAGCTTGTTGCGCGCCAGCGCGGCGTCGATTTCCGCAAGCGACACCGTGCCGCCGGGAAAAGGGAAATTGATGTCGACCACCGAGAGATCGTCGACCTGCCCGGCCAGATCAATCATCTCCAGCAAGCTACGCGGCGGGCCGTAGCCGTCGGTCGCATAGCGGTCGACATAGGTTGCGAAGTGCCAGATGCCGGCACCGAAGCGTTGCTTAGTCGTCATAATATCCTCAATTGGCGGCGATTGAGACCGGCTTTTCGGCCAGCGCGAAATCCTTGAGCTGCGGCGCATTGGCCCGCTCGATCAGGAAACAATCCATCAGCAGCTTTTCGGGCTGGCGCGTCGTCCCCGTCTTCAGGAAGCGATCGGCGAGCTCCACCGCATAGCGCGCCTGGCGCCGCGCCGGCTGGAGCACCGTGGCGCGCATCTTCCCGGCCAGGATCGCGTCGCGCGCGTCGTTCGACCCGTCGAAGCCGATCACCGTGACGTCGCCGCGCCCCGCGCTCTCCAGCGCGGCGATCGCGCCGAGCGCCATCGTGTCGTTGCCGGCGATCACGCCCTTGATCTCGGGATGTGCCTGCAGCACCGATTGCGTGACCGCGAACGCCTGCGCCTGATCCCAGTTGGCGCTCTGGCGCGAGGCCATCTTCAGTCCCGGATATTGATCGAGCACGTCGTGGAAACCGCGTGAGCGGATCCGCGCATTGGTGTCGGATTCACGGCCGACCAGTTCGAGATACGTGCCGCGCTCGCCCAGCGCCTCGGCGAAGGCCTGCGCGCCGAGCGTCGCGCCCTGATAATTGTTCGACACGATCTGTACCGCCGCAGCGCCCCGCGCCGAAATCTCCCGGTCAATCAGGAACACCGGCACCCCGGCATTCTTCGCGCGCGTCACCGCCGCGACGCTCGAATCCGCGCCCGCATTGTCGAGGATGATCGCCGCGGCGTTGCGCGCAATCGCGGTGTCGATCAGCTCGCTCTGCTTGTACGCATCGTCTCCGTGCGAGAATTTGAGCGTCTGATAGCCTAGCTCGCGTGCGCGCTCCTCGGCGCCGAGCGCTTCCTGCCCGAAGAAGGGGTTGTCCAACGACGGGGTAACGATCACGATCAGCTTCGGCCCGCGTGACGCCGGCACGGCAAATATCCACACCGCCGCCAGTGCCGCGACCAGCGCTCCCGCAATGAGAAAGGTTCGGGAGCGCCATGCTGTCATGCAACAATTACCTCGATACCTGCGTCGGTGAAGGCGCGATGATCCTCATCGCGGATGCCGTTGTCGGTGATCAGCGCGTGGATATTCTCGATCCCGCCGAGCGAGGAGAAGGACGTCTTCCCGATCTTGCTCGAATCAGCGACGAGATAGACGCGCGACGCGGTTTCGATCATCGCACGCTTGACGGGAATATCGGCAAGCGCCGGAAAGGTGAGCCCCGCCTCGAACGAGACGGCGGCGGTCGCCAGGAACAGCTTCTGCGCGAACAATCCCTTGAAATAGTCCGCCGAACGCTCCCCCGAAACCGACAATGTCGGGGCCTTGAACTGGCCGCCGGGCATATGGACCGTACAGGTCGGCATCGCGCCCAACACCAACGCGATGTTGAGCGCATTGGTGATCACGGTCAGATGCTCGCGATCGCCGAGGTTCATCGCGACCTCGGTGGTGGTCGAGCCCGAATCGAGGATTATCGTCTCGCCATCCTCGACCAGCGCAGCCGCGGCGCGCCCGATCCGGCGCTTGGCGTCCATGTTGACGAGATGATGCAGCGCCATCGCGCGCACCTGTTGCGGCACCGATTTGAGATAGGCGCCGCCATGCTCCCGCACGATATGGCCTTCGGATTCGAGACGCTCCAGATCCTGGCGGATCGTCACCTCCGATACCGAAAAGGCTTCGGCCAGATCGCGCACGCGCGCGCTGCCGACTTCCTGGAACCAGTCGAGCATTTTCATGCGGCGCGGCTCGCCGAGCAGCGAGCTGTTCGAATGCATCGCACCGCGCCGACCGGGCTGCGCCTTCGCCCCGGCCTGCGGCGTCTGTGTCTTCTCGGTCTGGATCTTGCGCTGCCGTGCCATTCCTGCCCTCAGTCCTTCGTGCCGACAAATCGGCCTTGAAGCTGGTCGAGTACCACGGCTGCAACGATTACCGTACCTTTGATCACCATTTGCCAGAATTCGCTGACGCCCATCATCACCATGCCGTCGCCGAGCGTGCCGATCACGCATGCGCCGATGATCGTGCCGCCGATCGTGCCGCGCCCCCCGGCGAGCGACGCGCCGCCCAGCACCACCGCCGCGATCGCGCTCAATTCGAAGGTCTCGCCGCTCGCCGGATGCGCCGAGACAAGGTCCGATGCGACGATCAGGCCGACCAGCGCGGCACAAATGCCCGAAATCACATAGACCGCGATCTTGACCCGCGCGACGCGCACCCCCGACAGCAATGCCGCGCGCGCATTGCCGCCGACCGCATAGACATGCCGCCCGAACGGCGTACGCGCCGCAACGAGCGCTGCGGCGAGCGCGAGCGCGACAACGATCAGCACCGGCAGCGGTACGCCGAGTACGCGGCTCGCGCCGAGCAAGGGGAAACCCTGATTGCCGTAATCCGCGCTGCCGACGAGATTGGGGAAGGTCGTGCCGTTCGACAGCAACAGCCCCGCACCACGGGCGACATAGAGCATGCCGAGCGTGGCAATAAACGGTGCGACGCCGAAGCGCGTCACCAGCACGCCATTAGCCAGCCCGATCAACCCGCCGAGCGCCAGCGCGATCAGCAGCACCAGCGGCACCGAGGGATAGATCACCCAACCGAGAGGCGCCACCGTCAGCCCGTTGAGGATCAGCGCACCCGCCACCATCCCCGACAAGCCGGCGATCGAACCGACCGACAGATCGATCCCACCCGTCAGGATCACATAGGTCATCCCGATGCCCAGCACCGCGATGATCGCGATATGCTTGGCCATGATCAACATGCTGCCGAGCGACAGGAAATTGGGCGCAAGCACCGCAAAGAATCCGAAAACGACGAATAGCGCGACCAAAGCCCGCAGACGGATCAGCAACGCGAGAAGCGCCACGCCGCCATCCTTCGCATCGGCCCGGCCATCGACAGCGGCGGAGGAAATATTGGTTGCCATGATCGCCTTCAAATCGCCCCGTGCGCGGCGATCGCCGGCGGGCGGAGAGGAATGCCGTTCGCGGCCCGGACGAGGCCGGTCTGGTCGGCCACATCGGCCGGCAGGTCCGCCGTCACGCGCCCGGCCGCCATCACGACGACGCGATCGGCGATGGTCAGCGCCTCGAACAGGTCGGAGGTGGTGAACAGGATCGCGAGCCCCTCCGCGGAGAGCGTGCGCATCGTCGCGAACACCTCCGCGCGCGCGCCCACATCGATCCCCCGGCTCGGCTCGTCGAGCAGGATCGCGACGGGATCGCGCATCAGGCAGCGGCCGATCACCACTTTCTGCTGGTTGCCACCCGACAGCGCCCCGATCAGCGTCGCCCCCGACCGCGCCTTGATTCCCAGCCGCCCGATCATCGCGGCGACCGCACGGTTTTCGGACAGGCGCGAGATCAACCCGCGCGGCGCCAGCTGATCGAGGAACGACATGGCGAGGTTGCCCCCGACCTGGAGATTGGGGAACAGCCCCTCGCGCTGGCGATCCTCCGGCACCAGCAGCAGCCGGCGCTCGATCCGCGCGGCGATCGACAGCCGCTCGATCCGTTCGCCATTGAGCCGGATCGTCCCCTCCCCGCGCCGCGCGCCGCAGATATGTTCGAGCAATTCGGTGCGCCCGGCGCCGAGCAGGCCGTAGATCGCCACGATTTCCCCCGCGCGCAGCGTCAGCGACACGTCGTCGACCAAGGCCATGCCGTCGGGGCGTCGCACCGTGGCGTGCTCGATCTCCAGCACCGGTGCGCCTGGCGTATTCGCGGCCGAGCGGACGTCGAGCCCGCCGGTCTCGCCCAGCATCTGCTCGACGATCCACGGCACCGACGCCTCGGCCACCGGCACTGAGGCGACCAATGCGCCGTCGCGCATCACGGTGATGAAATCGCCGATCCGCATCAGCTCCTCGAGCCGGTGCGAGATATAGACGATGCCGACGCCGTCGCGTTTCAGCTCGGCGATCACCTCGAACAGCGTCGCCACCTCGCTGTCGCTCAACGCAGAGGTTGGCTCGTCGAGGATCAGGATGCGTGCGTCCTCCGCGAGCGCGCGCGCGATCTCGACGATCTGCTGTTGGCCGATCCGCAGGTCGCCGACCAACGCATCCGGGTCGATCGCCGCGCCGAGGCGCGCGAGCACGGCGGCGGCGCGGTCGTGCTCGCGCTTCTTGTCGATCCCGAGGCCGGCGGAGACGCTCCGTCCGAGGAAAATATTCTCGGTCACCGACAGGTTCGGGCAGAGATTGAGTTCCTGAAAGACGATGCCGATCCCGCGCCGGGCGGCATCGCGCACCGACAGGAAGGATACGGCCTCGCCATCGAGCAGCAGCCGGCCCTCGTCCGGGCGCTCGACGCCGGCGAGAATCCGCATCAGCGTCGATTTGCCCGCGCCATTCTCGCCGATCAGTACGTTCACCGCGCCCGCCACGACATCGAAGTCGACCCCGCGCAACGCCCGCGTCGCGCCATAGGATTTGGCGACGCCCTCGGCGCGAAGCGGGACTTTGATAGACGAGAGGAGCGACATGATCGGTCAGCTCACCCCGCCGGCGCTGATCGCGACCGGGGTCACCGTCAGCGGCTCGCCCGGCGCGCGAACATTGGCGACGCCGGTGAAGCGGATCGACGCGCCCGGCCGCAATCGAGCCAGCACCGGGCGCAGATTGTCGAGCGAACGCTTCGTCAGCGCGCGGCCGACATCGGCGAAAGCGAGCTGATCGGCGAAATCGTTGAACGAAACGAACGGCAGTGCGTCGCGAATCGCGGTGCCCGAGACGATCGGGCCGATCTGAAGCCGGACGACGCGGCCCGCCGCCCCGCCGGACAAGGCAACGTCCGCACTCCCGCGCCGCGAGGTCGTATCGATAGCGGTCACCACGCCCGTGCCGCTGATCACGAAGGTCCAGGCCGATCCTTCGCCGACGCGCCGGCCATAATCGTCTCCGGCGCGATCAAGCCCCGTATCGATCGCGCGCACCAGCTTGTCCGCCGGCACGGCGCGGCGCTCGATCGTCGGCACCGCCTTCTTCGCCCAGATTTCATCGACATAATGCGCCGCATCGAAATTCGCCGCGCGGCGCGCGCGCAAGGCGGCGTCCTCCTGAATCGTCATCACCTTGCACCCGCTCAACAGCGGCGCGCCAAGCAGCGCGGCAAGCGAGATCGCGCAACCCGACCGGCATGAGCGTGCAATGCGATTCAAAGCCCCTCCCGAAGCGCACAATGGCGCATTAGCTTCGGTAACTTTCATTTTCCGATACACGGATTGGCTTCAGAAATCCGCGATGTCAAACGATCTTAGCGCGGGCCCGGCGCTTTTCGTCTATTGCGGTAAGGGCAATACGAAGCGCGAAACGAAGATAATCGAAAGTTTTGCTTGTAGCTGCGCAGCGATCCGGTTAACGGTCGCCGCATCAGGAGGGCGAATTGCTACAGAATCCAATCGCCGGGCCGAATGACGCCGAAGTGCGCGTCGGCGTGGTCCGTGCCCGCGCAAACTGGATGCGGCGACGCAGCCTTCAAATGGTGTTCGACGCCCGGCAGGGGCACCCCGGTGGGGACATGTCCGCCACCGACGTGCTCGCCGCGCTCTATTTCGGGGTGATGCGTTACGATCCTGCGCGCCCGGACGATCCTACGCGCGACCGGTTCGTCATGAGCAAGGGCCATTGCACCGGGGCGCTCTATACGGCGCTGGCCGGCGCGGGCTTCTTTCCGGAGCAGGAACTGTCAACCTATCTCCAGCCCAATTCGCGGCTCAACGGGCATCCCAATCGCACCTATCTGCCGGGGGTCGAGACCAACACCGGGCCGCTCGGCCACGGCCTTCCCGTCGCCGTGGGGATCGCGGTGGCAGGGCAGATCGACGGCGCCGACTATCGCACCTTCGTGCTCACCGGCGACGGTGAGCTGCAGGAGGGAAGCATGTGGGAAGCGGCGATGTTCGCCGGCCACCGCAAGCTCGGCAACCTCACCGCGATCGTCGATCGCAACCGCCTGCAACAGGGCGCGCGCACCGAGGATACCAATGCGCTCGAGCCGCTGGCGGACAAGTGGCGCGCCTTCGGCTGGGAGGTCGTGGAGGTGGACGGCCACGATCATGCCGCGCTGCTCGATACTTTAGGCGCGCCGCCGCGCGATCGGCCGCGCTGCGTGATCGCCAACACGCTGAAGGGTTACGGAATCTCGTTCATGCAGGATCAGGTGAACTGGCACCACGGCGTGCCCGATGCGGCGCAATTCGCGCAGGCGCTCGCCGAACTGGCGTCGAAGGAAGAGGCATGAGCGCCGCCGCACCCGCCGCCACCGGCATGTTCGATTGCCGCGACGCTTATGTGCGCGCGGTGGAGGCGCTCGCGGCGGACGATCCGCGGATCGTCGCGGTGGTCAACGACAGCGTCGGATCGAGCAAACTCGGCAAATTCCGCAACCTGTTCCCCGATCGGCTGATCAATGTCGGCATCGCCGAGCAGAATCTGGTCGGGGTCGGCGCGGGGCTCGCCAATGGCGGCAAGATCCCCTTCGTCAGCGGCGCCGCCTGCTTCCTTACCGCGCGGGCGCTGGAGCAGATCAAGGCCGATCTCGTCTACAGCAACGCCAATGTGAAGCTGTGCGGCATCTCCAGCGGGGTGGCCTATGGCGAATTGGGCGCGACGCATCATTCGATCGAGGATCTCGCCTGGCTGCGCGCGATGCGCGATCTTGTCGTGATCGTGCCGTCCGATCCGGCCGAGACGGCCGCCGCGATCCGCGCTGCCGCCGCGCACCAGGGGCCGGTGTTCATCCGCATCAGCCGCATGCCCGTGCCGGGGATCGAGCATCCCGCGCCGTTCGCGATCGGCAGGGCGGAAACGTTGCGCGACGGCAGCGACCTCACGATCATCGCCACCGGCACGTTGGTGCATCGCGCGCTCGATGCCGCGGCGACGCTAGCCGACGAAGGCGTCACGGCGCGCGTCGTCAACATGGCGACGATCGCGCCGCTCGACGAGGACGCGGTGCTCGCCGCGGCGCGCGAGACGGGCGCGATCGTCACCGCGGAGGAGCATGTCGTGCGCGGCGGGCTCGGCGGGGCGGTTGCGGAAATCGTCGCGACGCGGCATCCGGTGCCGATGCGCATCCTCGGTTTCGACGGGTTCCAGCCGACCGGCTCGGCCGAATGGCTGATGGAACGCGCCCATCTCACCGCGCCGGGAATCGCCGACGCCGCACGGGAACTCGCCGCCCGAAAGCGGGGCTGATGCCTCAGCCGGCGATCCTGGCGATCGATCAAGGGACGACCAACACCAAGGCGCTGCTGGTCTCCCCCGACGGCGCGATCCGCGCGCGCGCCAGCCGCCCGATGACGCTGACGCATCCGCAGCCGGGGTGGAGCGAGCAATCGGCCGATGCCATATGGGCGAGCGTCGCCGCCGCCGTCGACGAGCTTGTCACCGGCGCGCCCGACACGACGATCGCCGCGGTCGCGATCAGCAACCAGCGCGAGACGATCGTGCTGTGGGATGCGGCGACCGGCCGGCCGCTCGCCCCCGCGATCAGTTGGCAATGCCGTCGCTCGTCGGATCGATGCGCCGTATTGCGCGCCGCCGGGCACGAGGCGATGGTGCTGGAACGCACCGGCCTTGGGCTCGACCCGCTGTTCCCGGCGGCGAAACTCGCCTGGCTGCTCGATGCGATCCCCGGCGCGCGCGATCGCGCCGCCGCCGGCGAATTGCGCGCCGGGACGGTGGATAGCTGGCTGCTGTGGAACCTGACCGGCGGGACGGTCCATGCGACCGATCACGGCAATGCCGCGCGCACCCAGTTGCTCAACCTGCGTACGCTCGAATGGGATGCGACGCTGCTTGCGCTGTTCGGCGTGCCAAGGACGTTGCTGCCCGACCTGCGCGCCTCCGACAGCCTGTTCGGCACCGTCGCGGCCGGGCGCACCGCGCTGCCCGCCGGCATCCCGATCCACGCCGTGATGGGCGATTCGCACGCCGCGCTGTTCGGCCACGGCATCCGCGAGCCTGGCGCCGCAAAGGTAACTATCGGCACCGGATCGTCGATCATGGCGCTCACCGGCGGGCCGGTGCAATCGGCCAACGGCCTTTCGAGCACGATCGCGTGGAGCCGCGGGGATCGCGCGCATTATGCGCTCGAGGGCAATATCGCGGTTTCGGGGCATACCGCGGCCTTCGTCGCGCGGCTGCTGGGGATGGCGGACGAAGCCGCGCTGTCCGCACTTGCCGAGACGGTCGATGACAGCGGCGGGGTGGTCGTCGTCCCGGCGCTTGCTGGACTCGGCGCGCCGCATTGGCAGGATCGCGCGCGCGGGCTGATCGCGGGGATGACGCTGGGCACCACCCCGGCGCATATCGCGCGCGCCGCATTCGAGGCGATCGCGCTGCAGATCGTCGACCTGTGCCGCGCGATGGAGGCCGATCTGGGCATCACGATGCCCGCGATCTCGGTCGACGGCGGAGCGACGCGCAACGCCTTCCTGCTGCAATTGCTTGCCGATCTGCTCGATCGCGCGGTCGAACGCCGCGCGGACCCCGAGCTCAGCGCGCTGGGCGCGGCGCGGATGGCGGCCGAGGCGCTCGGTCTGCCCGCACGGCCCGCGGCTGCCGACAACCTCGAACTCTTCGTTCCCGCGATGCGCGACGACCGCCGGCAGGCCATTCACCGCCAATGGACCGCGAGCATCCTGCAAGCGACACCACCTCTCTAAAGGCTTCTCCGATGATCGTTACCGCTCCCCGCTCGCCCGTCATCTCCCCGGTCGAAGACATTCTCGACGATGCCCGCAATGGCCGGATGGTCATTCTGGTCGACGACGAGGATCGCGAGAATGAGGGCGATCTGATCATTCCTGCGCAATTATGCACGCCGCAGGCCATTGCCTTCATGGCGGTGCACGGTCGCGGGCTGATCTGCCTGACGCTCACCGAAGCGCGCGTCCGCGCGCTCGGGCTAGCGCCGATGGTGCGCCACAACGGCACGCGCCACGGCACCGCCTTCACCGCGTCGATCGAGGCGCGACACGGCATCGACACCGGCATTTCCGCCGCCGATCGCGCGCGGACCGTGGCGGTGGCGATCGACGCGGCCAATGGCGCCGACGCGATCGTCACGCCGGGGCATATGTTCCCGCTGATCGCGCGTGACGGCGGGGTGCTGGTGCGCGCCGGCCATACCGAGGCGGCGGTGGACATCGCCCGGCTCGCCGGCCTCAACCCGTCCGGCGTGATCTGCGAGGTGATGAACGACGACGGGACGATGGCGCGGCTCGACGATCTCGTCGCCTTCGGCGCGAAGCACGGCATCAGGATCGGGACGATCCGCGACCTGATTGCCTATCGCCGCCGCCACGACAATCTCGTCGAGCGGATCGACGAAGAGCCGTTCGACTCGCGCTGGGGCGGCGCCTGGAAGGCGATCACCTATCGCAACCGCCTCGACGGCACCGCGATCCTGGCGCTGGTGAAGGGCCGCCTCGTCTCGCCGGCGCCGACGCTGGTGCGGATGCACCGCTCTGATCCGTTGACCGACATTCTCGGCGGCACGGGCGATTATGCCGACGCCGTCGAGCGCGCGATGCGCGCGATCGACGAGGCAGAGGCGGGCGTGCTGGTCCTGCTCGACAACGGAAGCCGGCCGCGCGAGGCCGATGGCGAGTTGCGCGAATATGGCATCGGCGCGCAGGTGCTCGCCGACCTCGGCATTCACGACATTGTCCTGCTGACGCGCGGCCACCGCGATCTGATCGGCCTCGAAGGCTATGGCCTGAAAATCGTCGAGGAACGCCGGTTCTGACCGTCTAGGCGCCGCGCACGAAATGTGATCCACCCCGGCGAAGGCGGGGCCCCAGTCTGGGCTCCCGCCTTCGCGGGGACACAAGGGCAATCCAATTAAATGGACGATGCTCTACGGAAGGACGCTGATGATCGCCCGACGATAACTGGTCAGCGCCGGTTCGCCCGAATCGGTGACCTCGAGGATCACATGATAGGCAAGCGGGGTGCTGGGAACCGGGACATTGGCCGCGGCGATCTTGAACGCGGGCACCGAAAATTGCGCTTCCGGGGTGTCCGCACCCGCGATCACCAGCTTCGGCGTGGGGATCCCGGGCGCGCCGCTGGGCTCGGCATATTGCCACCAGCGATAGGTAAGTCGATCCCCGTCGCGGTCGCGGGTTCCCGCCGCCGACAGGCGAACCGTCGCCCCCGACTTCACCGATATCATGACGGGCGCAAGCCCGCGCTCGCCGTTCAGCACCACCTCCGGATTATGGTTGGCGCGCTTCACTTCGGGCGACAGCGTCCAGGCGATGCGCGCGACGAAATCGTTCTGGAATGCCGGTCGCCAGCGGAAGATCGTCGCCTGGCTGCTCATCCAGCTTTTGCCGCTCGGATCGGCGTAGAGATCCTGCGCATCCGCGCGATGCCCAGCGCCCTCATAGACCGGCAGGTAACGCCCGCCCCAGCCACCCCATTCCGGATGCTCCGGATCGTTCAGCCCGTTGCGGATCAGCCCGAGGAAGGAGGGCGTATCCCCCTCCATGATAAAAGCGTGCGGCGGATAGAGCCGGCCCAGCGCGCCACGGCGGATATGCGTTTCCAGCCAGGCGTTGGTCACCGTCTCGGCGGCGGGCCATTTCTGTTCGAGAAACAGATCACCGGAAATGCCGGTCCACGCCGCCAAGCCATATTGGCCCCAGCCGTGGACGCTCGCGATCCAGAACAGGTCGGGAAAATTCCGCCGAATCCACGGGCCGCAATCGTCCTGATCGGAAATCGAATAAGCGCGGATCTTGGCGACGAAGGCATCCACCTGCGCCGGCGTGCGCGTGCGGCGCACGGTCCATAGCGCCTGCGCCAGATCCGCCGCGCCGCCCCACATCGGGATATAGATGGGGCGTGGATCGGGCCGGTCGACCACCTCGATGATGCGGCGCGATCCATCGGTGTCCTTGCCGTCGCCGACGGCGCGCATGCCATAGTCGGCCACCCCGGCGCGCACCACCGCCTTCAACGCGGCCGGCGCCGGATAGCCGTCCGCATGACGCCGCAGATTGGCGAGCACCTGCGCATAGCCGTCGATCCGCTCGTTCAGCAATTGCGGCTGGACGCGGGTGCGCTGCCAGGTCGAGGTGACGGCCACCAGCCCCTCGATGTCGAATTCGTTGGCATAGAGCAGAAGGCGGACGAACGATTCCGAATCGTCGGGCTCGTTGCCGATATCGGTCAACACCAGCACGCGCGGCTTGGGATCGGGCGCCGCGGCGGCGGCAGCGCCGCCGATCGCCAGCGCCACGCCCGCGAGCAGGTGGCAGATCTTGCGAACCGACCCCGAAATCTGGCTCATGTTCATCTCTCGCGCGATGGGAACAAAAAAGTCCCGTGGGCACCGGAAATGGTGCCCACGGGAAGGGAGGAGCACTAGAATTTGGTGCGGATACCGAATTGGAACAGCCGGCCAAGCGTCGAGCCATTGGCATAGCCATTGGTCGCGTTGCGCCACGGCGGGTTCTGATCGAACAGATTGTCGACATTGAGCGTCAGCGAGGTCGCCTTGAGCACGCCGAGTTTCTCCAGGTCGAGCGCGAAATAGAGATCGACCGTATCGAAATTCCCGACGTGATTTTGCGTTGCGTCGAACTGGATCGGGTAGCCGCCGCTATGGCTAAGCTGCACCCGCCCGGTGACCGGCCCCGCCTCCGCGCCGAGCGCGGCGATGAAGCTGAAGCGGCTGACGCCATTGTCCAACTGCTCGATATAGATGCCGTTGTTGGACGGGCTGGACCGGCGATGCAGCGTATAGGTGCCGCCGAAGCTGGCGTTAATCGATCCGAAGCCGGTCGCCTGATTCAGCCGGACGTTGAAATCGATGCCATCCTGCAACAACCGGCCGCGGTTGTAGCGCCGCAGATCGAGCACCGCATAAGGCGTGCCGAAATTGCCGTAGAGGAACCCCAGCGACGGGAAGTTGTCCGGCCGCAAACCGCCCGAAAAAGCGTTCACCTGCGCGATCGTCGGATTGCGGATGAAGAACGGCGCGTTCTGCGGATCGCCGTACCAGGCGGTCGATCCGCCGACCAGACCGCCGGCATTGACGCTGATGATATTGGTGAAATCGATGTTGTAATAGGTCGCACTCACCGTCAGCGCGGGGAAGAAGGACGGGTTGATGTCCGCCCCCAACGACCAGGTATGCGCGGTTTCCGGCTTCAGCGTCGAACTGCCGCCGGAAATCCAGATCAGCGGCGCGCCCGCGGTATAGCCGACGCCGGTGGTAAAGGAGATGCGCGAATCGACCGCACCCACCGTATCCGCCAGGCTGGGCGCGTGGAACGACGTGCCCCAGTTGCCGCGAATGGTGACCCCATCGATCGGCTTGTAATTGAAGCCGATCTTGGGGTTGGTCGTCCCGCCGACATCGTCGTAATGATCATAGCGGACCGAACCGGTCAGATCGAGCGCGCGGACCCCGACGAACCCATTCGCTTCTCCGAAGATCGGCACGAAGACCTCGCCGAAGACCGAGGCGACGTTGCGCGAACCGGTTGCCGAATTGCGGAACGGCGCCGCGGCGGAGCCGAACGCGATATTCGCCGCGATCTTCTCGAAATGATATTCGCCGCCCACCGCCAGTTTCACGTCGCCCCCAGGCAAGGTCAGCAGCCTCCCGTCCGCGACGAGCCGCGCCTCGGCGAGATCCTGCTTCGCCTGGGAGAAATTGCGTGCGTCGCGGATCGCGGTCAGCACCGCGGCATTGGTCTGCGCCACGTTATAGGGATTGAGCGCGGTCGCGGTAGTGGTGCCGGCCAGCGCGCTCGCGATATTGCCGGCGTTGGCCTGATATTCGATCGTCTCGTTATAGCTGTGGCCGTAATTGGCGAGGCCGCGCACATGCCACCCGCCGCCGAGATCGGCGTCGAACGTCGGCGTGATGCCCCATGAATCGAACCGCGCCGGGCTGGCGATGCCATTGCCGAAAACCGGCGCGAAATCGAACGTCACGCGCTGGCTGGTCTCGCTGCCGATCGGCCGGAAATAGGGGTTGGCGCTGGTAATCGTTCCGCTGCCGGCGAGCGTCGCCTGCATGATGCTGGTTTCGCGCCGCGAATAATAAGCGGTGATATTGGTCGAGATGCTGCTGCTGAGCTGCTGATCGAGCGTCGCGAACACGGTGTGCCGGTTCTCGCGCGGATAGATATCGGCATATCTGTTGGTGCTACAGCGATTGGGCGCGCCCGCGGTGTTGCCGGGAAGCGGATAAAAGGTCGATCCGATCTGGATATTGCCCGGTGTGCAGTTGAAGCTGCGATTGTCCGCGCCGCCGTGCGCCCGGAAATCCTGGGTGACATAATCGCGCTCGTAACCCTGCACATTATTGTGCCAGGCATAAGCATAGGACACCATCAGCGAGCCGGAGCCCCAATCCTTGCCCGCGGTGATGTTGGTATCGAACGTATTATATCCGGCGGCGAAGCCGTAACGCGCGTTCGCCTCGATCCCGTTCATGCGCTTGCGGGTGATGAAATTGATCACGCCGCCGATCGCATCGGAGCCGTAGATCGACGAGCCCCCGTCGGGAATCACCTCGACGCGCTGGATCATGCCCGGGGGGATGATCTGCGGATCGACATAGGTCTGCAGGATGCCTTGCCCGACGACGCGATGGCCGTTGATCAGGGTGAGCGTCGTCGTCCCGCCGGATGCGCCGAGGTTGCGCAAATTGGTCTGCACGATCGGCTGGCCGAACCCTGCCGTCCCGGTCGGGATCGTGTTGAAATTGCTTACCTGCGGAATCGTCGCGAGCAGATCGTTAGACGATTGCGCGCCCGTTGCGGTCACATCCTCGCGCGATACACCGATCACGTTGGTGCCGACCGGCGCGATCCCGCGCAGCAGCGTGCCGGTGACGACGATTTCGGGGGCGTCGCTTTGGCTGCCCTGTGGCTTGGCGGCGGGCAGTTCATCCTGCGCGGGCGCGGTCTGCGCCGAGGCGGCACCGGCCCAGCCGAGAATGAGCGCCAGCGCGCTTGCCGTGCCGAGCGCGGTACGCCGCATTGCGATTTCTTTCACTGATTTATCCCCTCTCCTGATTGATCCGCCCGCACGATTTGCGGCACGAATCTGTCGCCCGAGCACGACGATCGGCTTCGCCTCATAGCGGCACGAACTACGGATAGCAATTGACTACTTTCGATTATCTTCATATCAAAAATAGAACGACGGGAAACGACAGGCAGGAATCCGCGTGCAGGAGGGGTATTCGATGATGAACGAAACTCGCATCACGCGGCGCGTGCTGCTGGGATCGATCGCGGCAGTCGGCGCGCTCACCGCCACCCGCAGCGATGCCGGCGATGTCGGCGCGGCGACGCCGGTGGTGAACACCGTCAACGGCCCGGTGCGCGGGCGTTTCGAATGGGGCGGAGTACAGGCGTTCAAGGGCCTGCGCTATGCCGCCCCACCCGTCGGCCCGCTCCGTTTCCGGCCGCCGCAGCCGCTCGCGCCGTGGACCGAGGTCGCCGATGCCGCCGCGTTCGGCAATGCCGCGATCCAAAGCCCCGGCCAGGGGGACATGCCGTTCGACGAGAAGCACAGCGAGGATTGCCTATTCCTCAACGTCTGGACGCCGGACCTGAAAGGCAAGCGGCCGGTGATGGTGTGGCTGCACGGCGGCGCCTTCTCGACCGGGGCGGCGGGCCGGCCGACCTATTGGGGCGATCATTTCGCGCGCGACGGTATCGTGCTGGTTTCGGTCAACCACCGCCTCAACGTGTTCGGTTATACGCAGCTCCCCGCAAGCTGGGGGCCGGATTACGCCGCCTCTGGCATCGCGGGGATGCTCGATATCGTCGAGGCGCTGAAATGGGTGAAAGCCAATATCGCGCTGTTCGGGGGCGATCCCGATAACGTCACCATCTTCGGCGAAAGCGGCGGGGGCGCCAAGGTCTCGCTGTTGCTCGGCATGCCCCCCGCCCGCGGTCTCTATCACAAGGCGATCATCCAGAGCGGCGCTGCGCTCAACGCCACTCCGCGCGATTATGCCCAGGCGCTGGGCGGCGCCCTGACCGAGACCCTGGGAGTGAAGCCGGGCGACGTCGCGGCGCTCGCGGCGATCGATGCGCAGAAGATCTTCGACAGCCAGCAGACCGCGATCGGCAAGGTCGCCAGCCTCGATCGCGGCGGCTTTCTGTCCGGCGGGTTCACCCCGAGCATCGACGGCAACGCGCTGTCGCGCGGCCCCTTCACTCCGGAAGCGGCGGCGACGGCGGCGAACATCCCGCTGATCATCGGCACCAACAAGGACGAAGGCACGATGTTCGCGATGGGGGACAAGGGGCTGGCGAGCGCGACCGAGAGCGATCTCGAGGCGGCGGCGCGCAAGGCCTATCCCAAGACGGCCGCGCAACTCGTCCCGGCGCTGCGCGCCGCCTATCCCGGCTATTCGCCCGGCGACCTGATCACTGCGATGAACGGCAACCGGATGTTCTGGGTCGATTCGATCACGCTCGTCGAGCGCAAGCTCAAGCAGCCGGCGCCGGTGTGGATGTATCGCATGGACCGCGAGCTGCCGACGCTCGGCGGCCGGCTGAAGGCCGGGCATGCCACCGAACTGTCCTATGTGTTCGGCACATACGAGAATATCCGCGATTTCGTCGGCCCCGGCGATCCCCCCGCGCGGATGTCCGCGCAGATGCATTCGGCGTGGGTCGCGTTCGCGCGGACAGGCGACCCGCAATCGCCGGCGATCCCCGCCTGGCCGCGCTACGACCTTGCGCGGCGCCAGACGATGATCTTCGATCTGCAAAGCCGCGTAGAAAGCGATCCCCACGCCGACCTGCGCAAACTGATGCGGGCATAGACTGCCCGAGCGTGGCGGCCCGTCGCGGCCGCCGCGCCCAGCTCACCGCACGACGGTGACCACCACCTTTTCGTAACGGGTCAACGCGGGGGCGCCATTGTCGGTCGCTTCCGCGATCAACTGGATCTGATCGCCCGGCGCGGCATCGGCCGGCACCGCGAAACCGCCGCGCTCGCCGGCATCGGGGGCCAGCGCAATATCGCCCTTGTAGCTCCCCGCCTCTTTCCAGATCCACCATTTGACCGAGACCGCATCGCCGTCAGGGTCGGACGTCCGCACCGACAAGGCGATCCGCTGCCCCGCACGCGCCCGCAGCTGGTGCGGGCCAGCGAGCGTGATCACCGGATTGTGGTTGGCGCCCGCATAGACCGGCGTCACCGCCCATTTGAACCGCGCCGCCCAGTCGCGCTGCGCGGCGGCGAGGAACGGATGCGTCGCCGCGCGCACGATCGGCCGCCGCAAACCGTCGGGGCTGTTGGCGGCAGCCTCCACCATCGCCAGCCCGAAACCGCCGTCGGGCGGCCCGCTGCGCGCATAACCGCCCCAGCCACCGAAACTGTCGCCGCGATAGCCGCGCA
The DNA here is from genome assembly GCF_026130605.1 of Sphingomonas lycopersici. Taxonomy (GTDB): domain Bacteria; phylum Pseudomonadota; class Alphaproteobacteria; order Sphingomonadales; family Sphingomonadaceae; genus Sphingomonas; species Sphingomonas lycopersici. The sequence continues at coordinate 614,978 of NZ_JANFAU010000003.1, forward strand.
GGCCGTTGTCGATCAGGTTCAGGAACGTATGCGTATCGCCCTCACCGAGGAACGCACCTTTCGCGTGCGGCGGCGTCCAGACGATATAGCCCTGTTTGCGCAGGTCCTCGACCGGGGTATCGGCGATCCCGAAATAATCGAAGATATCGCCCTTCACCATCTGCTTGCCGTCCCCCCAGACGCGCTCGCGCGCGCCGAGCGGGCCGCGCTCGACGACATTCTCGCTCATCCAGGCGGGGGTGAAATAGGCCGCGTCCGCCTCGCTGACCATTGCCTGCGCATTATAGCCCAAGGGCACCCCGCCGGCCTGCTGGCGATAACGGATCTCGGGCCAGTGCGGTTTGATATAATGAGCGTAGCTGTCGTCCTGATCGCCGGAAGGGTGGATCACCGCCTTGCGGATCACCTGGGCGCGGATCGCCGGCCATTGCGGCGTGCCCTGATATTGCTCCTCGATCGACTTGAGCGCGCGCGCGATCGTGCTTTGCCCGCCCCAGGCGTGCAGATAGATCGGCGCCTCCTCCCGATCGAGCAACAGCGACTTGATCAGGTCCGACCCCGGCGTATCCTTGGCCATCTCGCCGTCGAACGCGACATTGCCCCAGCGAATCTTCGACTTGAGCAGTGTCGGCGACGGATAGTCGCGATCGTGGACCCGCAAATTGGGATAGGCGGCCGTATAAGCGGCGACCGCATCGTCGATGAACCGCTCGTGCGGATCCCAACGCCACGAGGTGCACGGGCATATGTGAAGCCCGAAACGGGTATATTCGCGCCCCGGCACCGACAATCTCGTGTCTTTTCCGTCGCCCTTCCAGTGGAACTGGCTGCTGGCGTAGATCAGCCCCTCGGTGCGATAATCGGTGCTGTAGAGCAGATAGCGGATCAGCGAATTATTGTCGTCCAGTTCGGGGTCGGCGGTGATCACCACGCGCGGTTTCGCGCCGGCGGGGGTCTCGAGATAGCGCGGCGGCGCTTTGCTCGTCTGCGCGAGACCAGCCGGCGCGACGCAGACCGCCAGCGCGACGACAATCGCCTTCAGACCCTCTCGCCGTCCCACGCAGCACCTCTTTTCATGTTTTTGCTTCTCGTCGCACGGTGGAACCGCAACGGCCTTGCGGCGCGGTCGTCCGCATCGACTTTCGATTTTTTTCGAATCCGACGGTTTATTTGTCAAGGAGGGTTAAGCGCCGCCGCCGACGGGATAAAATCGGCACCCGACCGGCTCCGGAATTTGCGGGCTTTCTCGATCGCCGTCGCGCTGTCATGAATTAGCGAGCCTTGCTAGCGGGGAACGATATGAGCGCGGACGCACCACCCGACTTTTGTCGCGATACAATAGCCTGGCGCCGCACGATCGGGGCGCTTGATTGACCGCGCCGCGCCCTGGCGCTGAGTCGCGCGAAGCGACGCGCGGTTTCCCCGCGCCATGATCGTCGCCGCGGTTCCCCGGCTCAGCCGGCTCGTCGAGGAGGTGTGGCGCCCGCTCGCGCTGCTGTTCGTGTGGGATGTCGCCGTCACGGTCGGCTATTTCGTGCTGCCGTTTCACGCCCCCTCGCTGCCGTTGACGCTGTTCGGTTCGGCGCTGGCGCTGTTCCTGGGGTTCCGCAGCAACTCTGCCTATCAGCGCTGGTGGGAAGGCCGCGTCTTATGGGGGGCGATGATCAACGCCTCCCGCAACCTCTCGCGGCAACTCCGCAATTTCCTCAATATCGCCGAGGCGCACGATCTGCGGCGACGGATCGTCCTGCGCCAGCTCGCTTATGTGAACGCGTTGCGCTGCCAGCTACGCCGCCAGCCGGTCGATGACGAGGTGCTGCACTTCCTGTCGAAGGGCGAGGCCGAACCGGCGCTGATCCGCGCGAATATCGCCAATGGATTGCTCGACGGCACCGGCCGCCGGATCGACGACGCGCGGCGCCACGGCTGGATCGACACGATCCTGCAATCGCGGCTGGAAGCGACCCTGGTCGATATCGCCAATGCGCAAGGCGGGATGGAGCGGCTGAAAAATACCCCGCTCCCGACGCAATATCGCTTCGTGCCGACCTTCTTCACCCACCTGCTATGCCTGCTGCTGCCGGTCGGGCTGGTCGAAACGCTCGGTATCGCGACCCCGCTCGGCTCGACCGTCGCGGGATTGATGTTCCTCGCGGTGCTTCGGATCGGCGACGATCTGGTCGATCCTTTCTCCAACACGGTCCACGACGTGCCGCTGTCCGCGATGTGCCGCACGATCGAGATCGATCTCCTTCAGTCGCTCGGGGAGGAAGCGCCGCCGGCGCTCCTCCCCGTCCGCGGGATATTGTGGTGACCTAGAAGCGATAAGCGACGCCGGCGAGCACCTGATGGCGATCGAATTGGCCGCCGTCCTTGCTGAAATCGGTATAGCGATATTCCACGCGGCCCGAGACGTGCGGGATGATGATCCGCTCGACCCCGGCGCCGACCAGCCACCCGTCGCGGTTCTGCGCGGCCGATGCGCTCCCCGCGGCTTGCGCGATGGTCGTGCGGAAGCGCTCGTTGGCATAGCCGCCGCGGACATAGACGAGCGTCTTGGGCGTCACGAGGTACCCGGCGCGCGCGGTGATATCGAACGAATATTTCGGATCGATCGTCACGTCGCTCGCGGCAGTGGAGCTGCGCAGATTGTCCTTGGTGTTGAAGTTGAACGACCCTTCGGCGCCGACCACGATCTTGTCCGAATATTGGTGATCATAGCCCGCGAAGACGCCCAATGTCGCCGAGTCGCGCGTCGCATCAAGCGGCGCGACGCCGAGATCGGTTCGCGGATTGCGGGCGATCTCCTCGGACCAGCCGCCCTGAACCCCGACATAAGGCCCGTTGAAATTCTGCGCCATCGCCGGCGCGGCGGCCAGTACGCCGGCCAGAAGAGCGGTGCCTGCAAGGATCGTACGCATGTTCGTTTCTCCATTCATTGCTGAACGGGCGATGGGCGCGTCCACCGCCCGCCGAAGACGGCGGGCGACGGGCTCCATTTGGCTGTTCAAGAAGAAGGGCCGCGATCAGCAGGATACCCCTGCGCTTTGGTCCCTCGCCTGAGGTCGATCCTTGATCGGGGGATCGCTGCCTGTTCCCAAGGTCTGTTCTGTCAGCGCAGATCGTGATCCCCCGCCCAGCCCTCAAGAGCGGTTTCGGAAACGGAATGTTTCAACCGCCCAACCCGCGCTTGGCATCGTTTTTGCGTTCGTTTCCCGCGGCTTGCGACGAAAGGCGTTACCGGCCCGATCAGCCCGCGGCGATGGCGACGCCCACCGGACAACGCAGCCGGAAAAAATTGACAACGCTATCTTGACTACGTTGTCAAATCGGTTACGCCAAAGCCCGGGAGTAAGAAAGACACGCCCCTAGCGTGCACAAAAACAATAATATTACATTATTGGAGGGGATCATGAACAGAATTGCATGGGCGACCTGCGCATCGGCACTCGCGCTCGCGGCGGTTCCCGCCGCCGCACAGGATCTGCCGCAGCCGCCGAAGGACAGCGCCAATTCCACCGCGAACGGCGGCGACATCATCGTCACCGCGACTCGCTCGGCGACGCTCCTCTCAAAGACCCCGATCGCGATGACCGCGGTCGCCGGCGACCAGCTCGTCCAGGAGGGCGTCGCCAATCCGACCCAGCTCGCGGAGAAAGTTCCCAACGTCTCGATCGTCCGGAACAACGGCCTGCAGATCACGATCCGCGGCGTGACCAGCACCGACGGCACCGAGAAAGGCGATCCCTCGGCCGCATTCCTTGTCAACGGGGTCTATGTCGCACGACCGCAGGCGCAGGAGGTCAGCTTCTTCGACCTCGAGCGGGTCGAGGTGCTGCGCGGGCCGCAGGGCACGCTTTACGGCCGCAATACCACCGCCGGCCTGATCAACCTGATCAGCGCGCGTCCGAAATTCGATCTCGGTGCACAGGTCGACGCAAGCTACGAAAGCTACAACCACTATAATGTGACCGCCATCGTCAACGCGCCGGTGGTGACCGACGTGCTCGCGGTCCGGCTTGCCGGCAATTTCGATCGCTACGATTCTTATGTGAAGAACACGTCCGGCGACGGCTTCTCGCTCGATCCCTATAAGGACAATAAATCGGCGCGATTGTCGGTGCTGTTCAAGCCGACCAGCGACATCAGCCTGTTGCTGGTCGGCGATTACAGCAAGCTGAAGGGCACGCGCATCGGATCGGTGCCCACCACCAATTTCTTCACCGGCGCCGCGCCGTTGATCGACGTCAATGCGACGCGGCCGGCGCAGGCGATCTACAACACCCGCGGCGCAAGCAGCGACCAGCTACGCAGCAGCAACACCCCGCAATTGTGGTCCCCTTATGTCGATAACACCGACAAGGGGATCATGGGCGAACTCAACATCGGCATGGGGCCGTTCACGCTCACTTATTTGGGCTCGTATCGCGAAAGCGAACGCCACGAACATGCAACGGGGCTCGGCGGGCTGAACCGCAGCACCTTCGACGGCAATTACTGGCAGACCTCGCACGAGGTGCGGCTCGCATATGATCACGGCCCGCTCAAGGTCCAGGCCGGCGGTTACTATTTCAAGGAAGAATCAGGCATCTATTTCTTCCTGCTCAACCCGCAGGATCTCGGGCTGCCGCCCTTCGCCACGCGCTTCGGATTTCCGCAGGATCCGACGATCGCGAGCAACAAATCGGCGTTCGGCCAGGCGAGCTATGAGTTGCTGCCCAAGCTGCGGCTCACCGCCGGGGTGCGCTATTCGAGCGACGACAAATCGCGGGTCGGCGCGACGGTGTTCGACACTGATCCGGCGCTGGGCATCCCCGGCAACCGCGTGACGCTGCAGATCAACAATGCCTCGCGCAGCTTTTCCAAGACGACGTGGCGCGGCGGGATCGATTACGATTCCCCGATCGGGCTGTTCTACGCGAGCGTCGCGACCGGCTATAAGGCGGGCGGCTTCAACGACGGCTGCCTCGCCGGCCCCGGCGCGCTGCCGCAATGCGTCTATAGCGTGAAAGAACTCTATTATGAGCCCGAAACGCTGACCGCCTATGAAGCGGGCGTGAAGCTCCACACCGCGGACAATTCGCTCCGCGTCAACGCCTCGGTCTTCCATTACGATTACAAGGGGCTGCAATTGTCGCAGGTCGGCAATTTCGGCGGCTGCGGGCTGTGCCAGCTGACCACCAATGCCGCGAAGGCGAAGATCGACGGGGTCGAGCTCGAAGCCTATCTCCGGCCGACGAGTGCGCTGCAGGTGGAAATGGGGTTCAACTGGCTCGATGCGCGCTACGCGCAATTCAATCCGGGCCGCGTCGGCCCCAACGGCCCGGTTTCGCTCGACTTCGACGGGCATGCGCTCAACCGCAGCCCGCGCGTCTCAGGGCGTGTCGGCGCAACCTATACGATCGATCTGGGCAGCGCCGGCTCGCTGGTCGCCAATGCGATGCTCAATTACAGCAGCAAATATTATCTCACCGATCTCGCCAGCCTGATCGACTATATCCAGCCGGCCTTTACCAAGACCGATCTTTCGATCACCTACAAGGCGGCGAACGATAAATTCTACATCGGAGCCTATGTCCTCAATCTCGAGAATAATGTCGTGCTGACGACGGCGACCTTCGGCAGTTTCAACAAGCCCAACACGCCCATTTTCGGCCGGGACGGTACGGTCAACTTCCAGGATCCGCGTCGCTTCGGCGTCCGTGCCGGCATCAAATTCTGATGCCGGCGCGCCGATCCGATCAACTGACGGAGCGAGGAGGCCGGCCCGGCGGCCGGTCTTCCCTCTCCTGCCATCGCATTGCCGAATTACGAACCGGGAGAAGAAGATGCGTTTGATCCTGATGGCCTCCGCCACGTCGCTGGCGATGCTGCCCAGTGCGGTCACCGCGGGCACGACCGATAATGTCGCGGCGGCCGAGGCGCGCGCCGCGGCGACCGTGCGGCAGATGACCCCCGAAGAGAAAACCGTGCTGACCCACGGCATCATGCCGCTGCCGCTCTCGCCGAACGCGCCGCGGCCGCCCGCCGATGCGATCCCGGGCGCGGGCTATATCGCCGGGATCGAACGCCTCGGCGTTCCGGCGCTCAAGGAGACCGACGCCAGCCTCGGCGTCTCCTATGTCATGGGCATCCGCCACGACGGCGCGACCGCGCTTCCCTCGGGGCTGGCGATGGCGGCGAGCTGGAACCCCGATCTCCTCCGCCAGGGGGGCGCGGCGATCGGCGCGGAGGCGCGGGCCAAGGGCTTCAACGTGCTGCTCGCCGGCGGCGCCAATCTGACGCGCGATCCGCGCAACGGGCGCACGTTCGAATATCTCTCCGAAGATCCGTTGCTGACCGGCGAACTGGTCGGCGCGGCGATCACCGGTATCCAATCGAACAACATCATCTCGACGATCAAGCATTTCGCGCTCAACGGGCAGGAGACCGGGCGCAAGTTCATCGACGTCAAGATATCCGATGCGGCGGCGCGCGAGAGCGATCTCCTCGCCTTCCAGATCGGCATCGAGCGCGGCAACCCCTTGTCGGTGATGTGCTCGTACAATCGCATCCACGGCAGCCAGGGCTGCGACAGCGACTATCTGCTCAACAAGGTGCTGAAGCAGGACTGGCGCTACAAGGGCTTCGTGATGTCCGATTGGGGCGCGGTGCCGGGCCTCGACGCCGCGCTCCACGGGCTCGACCAGCAATCGGGCGAGCAGCTCGATCCCGCGGTGTTCTTCGCCAGAACGCTGGGCGATGCCGCCGCGAAGGACCCGCGCTATGCCGCGCGGCTCGACGATATGAACAAGCGCGTGCTCACCGCCATCTATGCCGCGGGGCTCGACAAGAATCCGGCGAAGCCGGGCGGCGCGATCGATTTCGCCGCGCACGCCAAGGTGGCGGAAGATACCGCCAAGCAGGGCATCGTGCTGCTGCGCAACGAGGGGAATGTCCTGCCGCTCGCCAAGACCGCGAAGCGGATCGCAGTGATCGGCGGCTATGCGACGCAGGGCGTGCTGTCGGGCGGCGGCTCGAGCCAGGTGCAGGGTGAAGGCGGACCGGCCGTCACCGTCGCGATCGGCGCGGAGGGGCCGTTCGCCGCATTGATGCAGCAAAACTATCACCGCTCGTCGCCGGTCAAGGCGATCCGCGCAATGGCGCCGGGCGCCGAGGTGGTGTGGCGGATGGGCGATTATGTCGCCGATGCCGTCAACCAGGCGAAGAAGGCCGATGTCGTCATCGTGTTCGCGACCAAATGGTCGACCGAGGGACTCGACCAGGCTGATTTCTCGCTCCCCCACGGGCAGGATGCGCTGATCGAGGCGGTGGCGGCCGCCAACCCGCGCACGATCGTCGTGCTCGAAACCGGTAATCCGGTCGACATGCCGTGGCTCGACAAGACCGCGGCGGTGCTCGAAGCCTGGTATCCGGGCGCGCGCGGCGGCGAGGCGATCGCCTCGGTACTGTTCGGCGAGACCAATCCGTCGGGCCGGCTGCCGATCACTTTCCCGAAAAACGCCGGCCAGCTCCCGCGCCCGATCCTCGATGGCTATGCCGAGCTGGAGCCCAATTTCGCCGGCGAGGCCCCGAGCAAGGATGCGCGGCTGACCGCCGATTACGACATCGAAGGCTCCGACGTCGGCTATCGCTGGTTCGCCCGCAAGGGGGAGAAGGCGCTGTTCCCGTTCGGCTACGGGCTCTCCTACACCAGCTTCACCGCGGGCGGGCTCAAGACCGACGGCAGGACCGCGACCTTCACGCTGGGCAACACCGGCGGCCGCGCCGGCGCGACGGTGGGCCAGCTCTACCTCGTCTCGCGAGCGGGCAACCCCAAACAGCGGCTGGTCGGCTTCAAACGCGTCGAACTCGCACCCGGCGCGTCGCAGAAGGTCAGTGTGACGATCGACCCGCGGTTGCTCGCCGACTGGGATAACGGCGGCTGGAAGATCCCTGCGGGCGATTATGCCTTCGCGCTGGGATCGGACGCCGAGCATCTGGGGCCGGCGGTCACCGTGCGGATCGCCGCTCGTAGCTGGAAGGATTGACGATGCGAAAGCTGATCGCGCTCGCGGGCCTCGCCGCACTCGCCGGCGCTGCTCCTGCCGCCGCCCAGACGGTCCAGACGCTGTCGGGCCCGGTCAAGGGCACCACCAGCGGCGACGTCACCGTCTTCAGGGGCATCCCTTATGCCGCACCGCCGGTCGGGGCGAACAGGTGGCGCGCGCCACAGCCGGTCACCGCCTGGAAGGCGGTGCGCGACGCCGGCGCCTTCGCGCCCGATTGCGCGCAGGCCCCCTTCCCGCCCGATGCCGCCCCGATCGCAACCCAGCCTTCGGAGAATTGCCTCTATCTCAACGTCTGGCAGCCCAGCGGCACGAAGGCCGGGGCCAAGCTGCCGGTCATGGTGTGGGTCCACGGCGGCGGGTTCGTCAACGGCGGCAGCTCGCCCGCGGTCTATGCAGGGGACGCCTTCGCCCGCGACGGGATCGTCTTCGTCAGCCTCAACTACCGGCTCGGGCGTTTCGGCTTCTTCGCCCACCCGGCGCTCGAGAAAGAGGGCTACGGCGGCAATTTCGGCTTCCTCGATCAGATCGCCGCACTGAAATGGGTCCAGGCGAATATCGCCAAGTTCGGCGGCGATCCGGCGCAGGTTACCGTGGTCGGCGAAAGCGCGGGCGGCATGTCGATGCACATGCTGCTGCAATCGCCGCTGGCGCGCGGGCTGTTTGCCCGCGCGATCGTCGAATCCGGCGGCGGACGCGATGCCTTGCCGCAGCCGACCCTCGCCGAGGCGGCGAAGGCCGGAGAAGCCTTCGCGCCGAACCTCACCGCCGATCAGCTCCGCGCGCTGCCGGCGGAGAAGATCACCGGCGATCTTTCGATGATGACGATGCGGCAGCCCGGCTATTCGGGGCCGATGATCGACGGCCGGACGATCACCGGGTCGCCGGTCGCCGCCGCGACCGCAGGTCGTTATGCGCAAGTGCCGGTGATGATCGGCGCGAACTCGGCCGACGGCTTTCCCTTCGTGACCGACAAGGACAAGATATTCGCCGCGTTCGGCGCGGACGCCGACGAAGCACGCCGACTTTACGATCCCGAGGGCAAGGCCACCGGCCTCGCGCTCGGCACCGCGACCAGCGCCGATGCGATGATGATCGAGCCGGCACGCGCGGTCGCCCGCACGCTCGCCGCGCGCCAGCCGGTCTATCTCTATCGCTTCGCTTATGCCGTTCCGCCCGTCGCCGCGGCGATGGGGGGCGCCCCGCATGCGAGCGAGATCCCCTATGCGTTCGACACGGTCGCCGCGCGGCGCGATCCGAAGATGATCCCCGCCGAGGCCCCGGTGGCAGCACTGACGCACCGTTACTGGGTCAATTTCGTCAAGACCGGCCGCCCCGACGGCGCAGGGGGCGTCCCGCTTTGGCCGAAGGCGGTAGCGGGCGACGACACCGTCCAGATCATCGACGGCGCGGGCGCGCGGCACGGCGACGATCCCTATAAGGCCCGGCTCGATTTCACCGAACGGCGCGCCACGGCCCGGCATTGATGATCCGGCGCGGCGGCAGGAACATACCGACCCGCCGCCGCGCCGGATGTGACAAAGACAGACCGGTTGGATATCCCGAACCTGCGGCCGGCGCCATCAGCCGCCCGCATCGTTCGAACCGGATCACGCTGGCGACAGGCATGTGCGATCACCGGCACGCGCCGTAATGGAGAATTGAGTGCCGACCATCCGCGATGTGGCGCAACACGCCGGCGTATCGATGAAATCGGTATCGCGCGTGCTCAACGGGGAGGCGCACGTCCGACCCCAGTTGCGCGATCGCGTGATGGCCGCGGTGGAGGCGCTGGATTTCCGGCCCAATCTGGCGGCGCGCCAGCTTGCCGGGCACAAATCGTTCATCATCGCCTATCCGTTCAACAACCCCAGCGCCGCTTATATCACCGAGATCCTGATGGGTGCGGCGCGCACCTGCCGCGACCACGGCTATCACCTCGTTTCCGAGCCGGTCGAGCTCGACGATCAGATGCTACCGGTGATCGAGCGTCTCATCACCACGCTCCGCCCCGACGGGATGATCCTGACCCCGCCGCTGTGCGACATGCCGGCGGTGGTCGAGCATGTCGCGCGCTTCAAAGTGCCGCTGGTCCGCATCGCGGGCGGGCTCGATCTCTACGGCGAATCGATCGTCATCGACGATCGCACGATCTCACGCGCGATGGTCGCGCATCTGATGGAAAAGGGGCACCGCCGGATCGGCTTCGTCCTCCCGCATCCCGAGCACGCGCTCGCCCAGCGACGCTTTCGCGGCTATCTCGACGGGCTGGCGGAAGCGGGGATCGAGCCCGAGCCGGCGCTGATCCAGCCGGGGCGGTTCGATCTCGAATCCGGCGCGCAGGCGGCGGCGGCGTTGCTCGATCTGCCGCTGCCCCCCACCGCGATCTTCGCCAGCAACGACGAAATGGCGCTCGGCGCGCTGCGGGTCGCGCATAGCCGCGGGCTTTCGGTGCCCGACGATCTCGCAATCGCCGGCTTCGACGATTCCCCCGCGAGCCGCCTCGCCTATCCCGCGCTGACGACGGTACGGCAGCCGACCCAGCTTCTCGGCGCCGCCGCCGCGACGATCCTGCTTGGCGGCGCGCTCGATCCGGCGGCGATCAAGCACGAATTGCTGATCCGCGGTTCGACGGCGAAGCTCGCCGGCTGACCCTCATGTTGCACGACCAGACGCTCGCCCTGGAACAACGCGCGCCCCGCCCCGCGCGGCGCGCCGGAGAAAAGTCATGAACCGATCCGCTCCCGCCGGCGGCGCCTTCGCGGCGGTGACGGCATTGTTTTTCGGCTGGGGTTTCATCACCTCGCTGGTCGACCCGCTCGTCGCGGCGGTGAAGAACATCTTCAGCCTCAGCAACGTCGAGGCGCAGCTCAGCGCCTTCGCCTTCTTCATCGCTTATGCGCTCGCCTCGCTGCCCGCGAGCATGCTGGTCGCGCGGCTCCGGCACGTGCGCGGCATCGTCGTGGCGCTGGCGCTAATGGCGGCGGGCTGCGTCATCATCCTGCTGGCGAGCAATGCCGCGCTTTATGCGGGCGTGCTGCTCGGGCTGTTCGTCATCGCGAGCGGCATCACGATTCTGCAAGTGGCGGCGAACCCGCTCGCCTCGGCGCTGGGGCCGCCCGCACGGCGCCATTTCCGGCTTACCTTCGCGCAGGGCTTCAACTCGCTGGGCACCGTGCTCGGCCCGCTGGTCGGCGCGAGCCTGTTGCTGCGCGGGCTGGATACCAAGCCCGGCGAGATCCTGAGCGACGCCGCGCGCCACGCCGCATTGTCGTCGATCGACACCGCCTTCCTTCTCATCGCGGGGCTGATCGTGCTGCTCGGCGTTTTCATCTGGGCGATGCGCCGTCGGATCGAGGCCGCTGCGCCCCCGCTTGCCGCCGGCGCATCGATCGGCGCCGCGCTGTCGGCGCGCTGGGCGGTGCTCGGCGCGCTCGCGATCTTCCTCTATGTCGGCGCGGAGGTATCGATCGGCACGCAGATGGCGTTGTTCCTCCACGCTCCCGACGTGTGGAACATCCCGCTCCAGCAGGCGGGCTATTTCGTCAGCCTCTACTGGCTCGGCGCGATGATCGGCCGCTTCATCGGATCGGGGCTGATGATCTCCTTCCCCGCGCACCGGCTGCTCGCCGGCGCGATGGCGGCGGCGGCGGCATTGTGCCTTATCGTGTTCCTCGTCGGCGGCGGGATCGGCGGCTATGCCGCACTCGCGGTCGGGCTGTGCAATTCGATCGCCTTTCCGACGATCTTCACGCTCACGCTCGAACGATCGACCGCGAGCGAGGAGGCGACGTCGGGGCTGTTGTGCACCGCCATCGTCGGCGGCGCGGTGTTGCCGCTTGCGGCCGGTGCGATTTCCGATGCCTTCGGTTACCACCATTCCTTCATCCTGCCGGCCGCCTGCTACCTCGCCTTGTGCCTGTTCGCGGTTGCCGCAGGGCGCGCGGCCATCCGGTCGGGTCGCACCGATGATGCCGGGGGCGTGACCCGCCACTGAGGGTCCGCCGCATCCGATGGCGGCCCAGCGGCACGATCCTGGCGGGCGAGCGTACGGACAAAATCAAGCAATAAAGCTTGCTCGTTTAAGACAACATTAAATTACAATTTGGCAATATTCAGAAACATGCAATGTATATATGGAAATTCAATCGCCTCGCCGGAGCAAAGATCCACCGACGATCGATGAAACATATTTCGTAACGATGCATGTAATATGAGATTCAACCGTGGTCTGTTTTAGGTCCTCGATCAATTTAGCTTACCGCTTCGATACGGCCCAAGGCTGACACGGTGTACAGGATTTGGATTCCGGCCGCCGTCGCGCTGCTCGTTGCCGCCCCGGCGCATGCGCAGACCGAGCAAAACGGCCAGGCATGGTTTGCCGTCAACGCGGTCACGGCCTTGTCGGAGAAGGTCGATGCGACACTCGAACTGCATACCCGGGTCGACGACAGCCTGACGGGCCTGACCCAGCTTCTGGTGCGCCCGAGCGTCAGCTACAAGCTCAACCCCAATCTCGCGCTGACCGCGGGCTATCTCTTTTTTCGTCACGATCCCGAAGCCGGGCGGACGACCAACGAACATCGCGTCTGGGAACAGATCGGCTATACGATCCTATCCCGCCCCGATGGCTTGCGACTGACCGGTCGAACCCGCCTCGAACAGCGTTTCCGCGAAGGCGGCGAGACCGGCTGGCGCGTCCGCCAGCAGGTCCGGATCGAGGCGCCGCTGCATACCGCGAGCAAGGTCAATGCGGTCGTCTGGAACGAAACCTTTTTCGGGCTGAACGATACCGGCTGGGGGCCCCGGGCCGGCTTCGACCAGACCCGCACCTTCGTCGGGCTCAACCTTCCGCTGATCGATCGGGTCAGGCTGGAACCGGGCTATCTCAATCAACTGATCGCCCGGCCCGGGCCCAATATCATGAACCACGTTCTCGCGGTCAATTTCAACGTCAGGCTCTAGGGTCCGTACTCAATCAGCTTGCGGTTGAGTGATTTGGCTGATTCAAAGCTTCTGCTTGAAGCGGAGGCGGTGATGGCGAGCCAACTGACCTGGTTGAGCGATGCGGAGTGGGCTCGGATCGAGC
>NZ_JANFAU010000004.1 GCF_026130605.1 Sphingomonas lycopersici
GCAAAACTCCGCCCGCCCCGAAGGGGTCGCCCGGAGAAGCCCGCTGGCCAGCGTCGCTTGCTTGCGCGTAGCACGGCTACGCGTCTGCGCTACACTCCTTGCCAGCGGGCTTCTCCGGGCGATCACGACGTTGTCCTGAGCGGGTTTGGACCCTAAGTGTCGCGGATGCGAACGCGGGGAGCAAGGGGCGAGATGGAAGCAGCGACCGGACGGACGTGGCTGGATGGCGTGCGTCCCTATGTCGAGAAGGCGCCGCTGGCGGCGCTGGCGCTGGGGATTTCGTCGGGCTTTCCTTATGCGATGATCGGCGCGACGCTCACCACCCGGCTGGCGCAGAGCGGGATCGACAAGAAGACGGTGACGGCGTTCAGCCTCGCCTTCCTCGTCTACAATCTCAAATTTCTCTGGGCCTGGGCGGTGGACGGGGTGCGGTTGCCGGTGATCGGGCGGCTCGGGCAGCGCGTGTCGTGGCTGCTCGTCGCGGGGACGCTGGTGATCGCCGCGGTCGTCCATCTCGCGCTGATCGATCCCAAGGCGGATATCGCCGCGACCGCCTTCGCCGCGATCCTCGTCGGCGCGGCCGGATCGACCTTCGACATCGTGATCGACGCCTATCGCATCGAGATATTGGAGCCACGCCAATTGGGCGTCGGCGCCGGGATGAGCCAATATGGCTGGCGGATCGGATCGGCCGGCGCGGGCGCGCTCGCGCTGGTGATCGCCGCGCGCCACGGATGGAGCCTCGCCTATCTCGCCTGCGCCGGGCTCGCGCTGCCCGCAATGCTCGCCGGACTGATCGTCGGCGAGCCCGAGCGGCGACATGTCGTCGCCCCGCGCAAGGGGCTCGCGGCCGCGCTCGAGGCGATCTGGCGCCCGTTCGTGCAATTCTTCGCGCGCCCCGGCGCGGTGATCATCCTTGCCTTCATCCTGATCCATAAGATCGGCGACACGCTCGCCAACCTCACCTTCCGCCTGCTGTTCGACGACCTCAAGTTCAGCAATGACGAGATCGCCTTCTACGACGTCGGGCTCGGCTTCTGGGCCTATCTAATCGGCATCTTCGTCGGCGGGGTGCTCTATGCGCGGATGGGGATGAAGCGATCGGTTTTGCTGTCGCTCGTCCTGATGGCGATATCGAACCTCAGCTTCGCCGGGCTCGCCGCGGCGGGGCATTCGAACATCGGCATGGCCGGCGCGATCGGATTCGAGAATTTCGCCAGCGGGTTCGGCGGGGTGGCGGTCGTCGCTTATTTCTCGGCTTTGTGCGACCTGCGCTTCACCGCGGCGCAATATGCGCTGATCTCCGCGGCGGCGAGCATCCTCGGGCGGATCGTCACCGGCACCACCGCCGGGGCGTTGATCGAGGCGATGGGCTATGTGAACTTCTATCTCTTCACCACGCTGATCGCGCTGCCCGGGGTCGCGCTGTTCTGGTGGATGAGCCGGACCGGGATGGTCGACCGGTCGATCGGCAGCGCCGGGGTGGTCGAGGGTGACGAGGGCTGAACGCTTCGCCCTGAGCCCGGCCCCCCCCCCCCGCCGTTCGGGCTGAGCCTGTCGAAGCCCTGCCCTTTTCTTCGAAAGGAAGAAGGGCAGCCCTTCGACGAGCTCGGGGCGACCGGATCATATTTCGCGCAATGTCCCTCAAACGCAACAAACCCCGGCGCAACGGCCGGGGTTCGAAAGCGTCCTAAAACGGTCGAGCGCTAAAATACTTAGCGGCTGGCAACCTGATCGAGGCTGTCCTGCGCCACCGGGCCGGTGGTCGAGACCGGGATTTCGGTCACCGAGCGATCGTGCGCGGCGAGCAGGTAATCGGCGGTGGTGAGGAACGGGATCGGATTCACCGCATGCCCGTCGATACGGACCTCATAATGGAGGTGCGGTCCGGTGGAGCGACCCGTCGAACCCATCAGTGCGATCAGCTGCCCGCGCTTCACGCGCGTATTGTCGCTGACCAGAATCTTCGAAAGATGGCCGTAGCGGGTGGCGATGCCCTTGCCATGATCGATCTCGACCATGTTGCCATAACCGCCCATCCGCTCCGCATGGGCGACGACGCCGTCTGCGGTGGCATAGATCGGAGTGCCGACCGGACCGGGGATGTCGACCCCGGCGTGCATCGCGGCGGTGCCCCGGAAGGGATCGCTGCGGATGCCGAAATTGCTGGTGAAGGAAAGCTTCTGGACCGGCTGGACCGAAGGAATGGCGATCGAGCCATGCTCCATCGTGTCCATCTTCTTCCAGGTCATGAACAGCGACCGGAATTGCGCGTCGCCGCCGACCTCGCTCGCCGCGCCGACGGTGCTGGCGGAAATCATCGGCCCGCCGACCGCGCCGCGCGTCGCGACCTGCGCGGTCCGCGCCTGCTCCGCATCGGGGGCGGCGTTCGCTGCGGTGCCGACGCCGGCGCACACCAGAGCGGCGGCGCAAAGCGCGGCGCTCCGGCCGAACCCGCGAACAAGCTGCGATGAAGAAAGCTGCGACATTGGCGACCCATCGTTGCGCGATCGACGCCAGAGAAGCCCGGCGACGTTCGTCTTCAATCTGTTCGGATCGCACCCCCGCGCCCGGACAAATGGGTTGTGGCTCACGCTG
Organism: Sphingomonas lycopersici; assembly: GCF_026130605.1. GTDB lineage: Bacteria > Pseudomonadota > Alphaproteobacteria > Sphingomonadales > Sphingomonadaceae > Sphingomonas > Sphingomonas lycopersici. The sequence goes on from NZ_JANFAU010000004.1 coordinate 2,599, forward strand.
TCGTTTTTATGCAAGCGCCGCACGACAATAGCGCGTCGGGGCGCACCGAAGCTGCGTTGAGTCGTTGGAACGAGCGACGAAACGCTTCGTCGCCGGCACCTGAACGGGGGCTTAAAGCGCGTCGGACAAGCAAATTCGCCGTGGTTTTGCCCGCGTCAAAGCTTGACTTCGAAGCTAATTGTTACTACAAAAAGATGTGATAATCGTTTGGGATGAGCCGAAGCGCGAAGCTAACCTCGCCAAGCACGGCATCGATTTCGCCGACGTCGACGAGGCGTTTTTCGCAGAAGCCCTGATCGGTGAAGCGAGGAACGGCCGTTACTTCGCGATCGGCGAACTGAACGGTGTAATCGTAGTCATCTTCGCGAAGCTCGGGACGGAGGGGATTTCAATCGTTTCCGCGCGCCCGGCGAACCGAAAGGAAAGGAACCTGTTGCCGTGACAGCCCCGAAATATACCCAGGCCGACCTGGACGCGGTGTCGGACAACCCGGAATTGACCGCCGAAGACATCGCCAAGGCGGTTCCGTTCGCGCAGGCGTTTCCCGAACTGGCCGCCAAAATGCGCGCAACGCGCGGTCCGCAGAAAGCCGCTACCAAGATCAGCACGACGATCCGGCTCTCCCCCGAAGTGCTGAACCACTTCAAGGCCGGCGGCCCCGGTTGGCAGCGCCGCATCGACGAAGCGCTGCGCCACGCTATCGGTCTCTGACGGCCCGGCCGGTCACACCATCGCCATCAGGCTCGCATTGCCGCCGGCGGCGGTGGTGTTGATCGAGGTCGAGACCTCCTCGACCAGCCAGTCGAGCCGATAGCCCGATGCCCCCGTGGTCTGCGGGAGCACGATCGGCCCGGGCAGCGCGGCGAGCGCCTCCAGCGCCGCCCGCACCCGTTCGGCATCGCCCTCGATCAGCGCGCCGGCGAACGGCCCCGCTTCCGGCCAATCGGCGATACGGCGGACGCGGTGCGCCACGCTGTCGGGCAGGCCGTCGAGCAGCGCGGCCTTGCCCGCCACCACCACGTCATTCCCCCCGGCAAGCGCCGCGCCGAGCTGCTCGATCAACCCCTCATAGGTCTGCGGCAGCAACAGCACCCGCCCGCGCGGATGCAGCGCATAGACGTTGCGTTCGCCGACCGGCCCCGGCAGCGTCACCTCGCCGCCGACCAGCGAGGCGCTGATCGCCTCGCGCACCCGCGCCGCGGCGCCGACATCCCCCGCCTCCTCGAGCCACAGCGCCAAATCGCGCGCAGCGGGATCGGCGGCGTTGGACGAGAGCCGCGGTGGCACCGGCGCGCCGCTCACCAGCCGGCCGAGATAGAGCGGACCGCCCGCTTTGGGCCCGGTACCCGAAAGTCCGCGCCCGCCGAACGGCTGCACCCCCACCACCGCGCCGATCACGTTGCGGTTGATGTAGAGATTGCCCGCCTTCACTCGCTGGGTGACATGCGCGATCGTCTCGTCGAGCCGAGTATGCAAGCCGAAGGTCAGGCCATAGCCGGTCGCGTTGATCGCATCGATCAGCCGGTCGAGCGCGTTGCGCCGGAAGCGGACGACGTGCAGCACCGGTCCGAACACCTCGCGCTCCAGATCGGCGATATCGTCAAGCTCGATGATCGTCGGTGGGACGAAGGTGCCGTGCGCGGTCTCGCCGGCCAGCGCGATCTGCTCGACCGCGCGGCCCATTCCGCGCATCCGCTCGATATGCCGCTCGATATTGGCCTTGGCCTCGGCGGTGATCACCGGGCCGATATCGACCGCGAGCCGATCGGTCCGCCCGATCGACAGTTCGTGGAGCGCGCCCTTGATCATCGCCAGCGTACGATCGGCGATATCCTCCTGCAGACACAGGACGCGCAGCGCCGAGCAGCGCTGCCCCGCGCTGTCGAAGGCGGAGGCGATCACGTCCGCCACCACCTGCTCGGCGAGCGCCGAGGAATCGACGATCATCGCATTCTGCCCGCCGGTCTCGGCGATCAGCGGGATCGGCGCGCCGTCGGCGGAAAGCCGCGTGGCGAGTTCGCGCTGGATCAGCCGCGCCACCTCGGTCGAGCCGGTGAACATCACCGCCGCTGCCTCGGGCGCGCCGACCAGCGCCGCGCCGATTGCACCGTCGCCGGGGAGCAATTGCAGCGCATCCGCCGGAATGCCCGCTTCGTGGAGGATCGCGACGCCCTGCGCGGCGATCAGCGGGGTTTCCTCGGCCGGCTTGGCGAGGACGCTATTGCCCGCGACCAAAGCCGCGGCAATCTGCCCGGTGAAGATCGCCAGCGGGAAATTCCACGGGCTGATGCAGACGACCGGGCCGAGCGGGCGATGCGCCGGCCCCAGCGTCCGCCGCGCCTGATCGGCATAATAATGCAGGAAATCGATCGCCTCGCGCACCTCGGCGATCGCATTGGGGAGCGACTTGCCCGCCTCGCGCACGATCAGCCCGAGCAATGCCGGCATCCGCGCCTGCATAATCTCCCCTGCGCGATCGAGGCACGCGGCGCGATCGCCGGGCGCCACCGCGGCCCAGCTCGGCGCGGCGGCAGCCGCACGGGTGACGGCGGCACGCGCCGCCTCCGGCGACACCTCGATCACCGTGCCGACACGATCGCGCTGGTCGGCCGGGTTGAGCACCGCTCTCGGCGTCCCCTCCCCGTCGGCCGGCGCGGCGCGCCTGTCGTTGCCGGCGCCTGCGCGCATCGTCTCGCCCAGCGCGGCGAGCGCGGTCTCGTCGGAGAGATCGATACCCGCGGAATTGACCCGCGCCCCGTACAGTTCGCGCGGCAAGGCGATCTGCGGATGCTTCTGCCCGACGACCGGCATCGCGCGCACCGCTTCGACCGGATCGGCGACGAGATCGGCGATCGACACTTCGGGATCGGCGATGCGGTTGACGAACGAGGAATTCGCCCCGTTCTCCAGCAAGCGCCGCACGAGATAGGCGAGCAATGTCTCATGCGTGCCCACCGGCGCATAGATGCGGCACGGCCGGTCGAGCTTGTCCGCGCCGACCACCTCGTCGTAGAGCGGCTCGCCCATGCCGTGGAGGCACTGGAATTCGTAGCGGCCGAGCGCAAAGTCCGGCCCTGCCATCTCATAGATCGTCGCCAGCGTCTGCGCATTGTGCGTGGCGAATTGCGGGAACACCCGATCGGTCGCCGCGAGCAGCTTCCGCGCACAGGCGATATAGGCGACGTCGGTGTGGATCTTGCGGGTATAGACCGGGAAACCGGCGAGCCCGTCGACCTGCGCGCGCTTGATCTCGGCGTCCCAATAAGCGCCCTTGACCAGCCGGACCATGATCCGCCGATCGGCGCGCGCGGCGAGATCGACGATCCAGTCGATCACGAACGGGCAGCGCTTGCCATAAGCCTGCACGACGAAGCCGAGCCCGTTCCACCCCGCGAGATCGGGGTCGAGCGCGAGGCTTTCGAGCAGGTCGAGCGACAGTTCGAGCCGGTCGGCCTCCTCCGCGTCGATGTTGAAGCCGATGTCATAGCCTTTGGCGAGCAGCGCCAGCGTCTTCACATGCGGCAAGAGTTCGCCCATCACCCGCGCGGCCTGCGAGCGGGCGTAGCGCGGGTGGAGCGCGGAGAGCTTGATCGAAATCCCCGGCCCGCCATAGACGCCGCGCCCGCCCGACGCCTTGCCGATCGCGTGGATCGCCGCCTCGTAATCGCGATAGTAACGCTCGGCATCGGCGGCAGTGGTCGCCGCCTCGCCGAGCATGTCGTAGCTATATTGGAAACCGCGCGCTTCGAGGTCGCGCGCGCGCTTCAGCGCCTGCTCGATCGTCTCGCCGGTGACGAATTGCTCACCCATCATCCGCATCGCCATATCGACCCCGCGGCGGATCACCGGCTCGCCGGCGCGCGCAATCAGCCGGGTCAGCGCGGAGGCGAGCCCGCTGTCGTTGACGCTGCTGGTCAGCTTGCCGGTGACCACCAGCCCCCAGGTCGCGGCGTTGACGAACAAGGAGCGCCCGTCGCCGAGATGCGCGCGCCAGTCGCCCCCGGCGATCTTGTCGCGGATCAGCGCATCGCGCGTCGCGTCGTCGGGGATGCGCAACAACGCCTCGGCGAGGCACATCAGCGCGACGCCCTCCTGGCTCGACAGCGCATATTCGTGGACCAGCCCCTCCACGCCGTCGCCCTTGTGCTTGGCGCGCAGCGCGGTGATCAGCTTGGTCGCGGTCGCGGCCGCCGCGGCGGTGACCGGCGCAGGGAGCGTGGCCTGACCGAGCAACGCCGCGACGCACTCGGGCTCGGGGCGGCGATAGGCGGCGGTGATCGCCTGTCGCAGCGCGGTCTGCGGGCGGATCGGCGGGGCGAAATCGGCGAACAGCGGGGAGAGATCGGTCATCCGCGCCCCTTAGCAGATTCGCTATTGGCGTTCCGCCCAATCATCGGGCAGAATCGATGCAGATTTCCCTCATTTCACCCGGAAGACAGATCGAATGGACGGAAAATACCCGATCAAAGGTGAAATCGACGCCTTCGATCGCCGTATCCTCGACGCGCTGCGCGACGACGGGCGGATGTCGATCACCGAATTGGCGAAACGGGTCGGGCTGTCGAAGACGCCGACGCAGGTGCGGCTCAAGCGGCTGATCGACGAGCGCTATATCCGCGGCTTCCGCGCGGTGATCGATCCGGCCAAATTGGGGCTCGACCATATCGCCTTCGCAGAGGTGAAATTGTCCGACACGCGCGAGGCGGCGCTCGACGAATTCCGCCGCGCGGTGCTCAAGATCCCCGAGGTCGAGGAATGCCATATGATCGCGAGCAGCTTCGATTATCTGCTCAAGGTGCGCACCGCCGACATCCGCCGCTATCGCATCGTGCTCGGCGAGCGGATTTCCAGCCTGCCGCATGTCGCGAGCACCTCGACCTTCGTCGCGATGGAAACGATCAGGGATGCGGCGGTGTAATAGAGCTTAAGCGCACAACCTCCCGCCGTTCGGGCTGAGCCTGTCGAAGCCCTGCCCTTCTTCCGACGAAGAAATACAGCCCTTCGACAAGCTCAGGGCGAGGGGTGAAGGCGAACCTAAAGCTCCGTCCGCACCCGCCACAATTCGGGGAACAGCTCCACCTCCAGCATCTTGCGCAGATAGGCCGCGCCCGCGGTGCCGCCCGAGCCGCGCTTCAGCCCGATGATCCGCTCCACCGTGGTGACGTGGTTGAAACGCCAGCGGCGAAAATAATCCTCCAGATCGACGAGCTTCTCGGCCAGTTCGTAGGCCTCCCAATGTTCCTCGGGCGCCTGGTAGATCAGCTTCCACGCCGCGATCGCCGCGGGTTCCACCTCGCGCGTCTTGCGCCAGTCGCGCGGCATCCCGCCGATCGCGAAGCCGCGCCGTTTGAGCAGCATCAGCGCCTCGTCGTACAGGCTCGGCGCGGCGAGGATCGCCTCCAGCCCGGCGGTCACCTCGTCCCGATGCGCGTGGACCGCCAGCGTCGCGGTATTGCGGTTGCCGAGCAGGAATTCGATCGCGCGATATTGCCACGACTGGAAGCCCGAGGATTGCCCGAGCGACCCGCGGAATTCGGTATATTCGCTCGGCGTCATCGTCCGCAGCACGTCCCACGCACTGTTGAGCTGTTCGAAGATCCGCGCGACGCGGGTCAGCATCTTGAACGCGGGCTGGAGCCGATCGGCGCGGATCGCCGCCATCGCGCCGCGCAATTCGTGGACGACGAGCTTCATCCACAATTCGGAGGTCTGGTGCTGGATGACGAACAGCATCTCGTCATGCGCGGTGGAGAGCGGCGCCTGCGCATCGAGGATGCGATCGAGCTTGAGATAATCGCCATAGGACATCGCATCCGAAAAATCGCGCCGCGCGCCGCTCGCCGGATCGTCATGGTCGGTCACATTGGGTTCCATTCGCCTGTCCTATGCGGAATCGGTCGCGATGGATATCGGGCGTAACCTTTTGATCAAGAGGCTGGCGCTAGGATCGTGCGATGCCCGCGCTCCCGCTTCTCGCCGCCGCCACGACCGACAATGGCCACACCGGCGTCGCGCGCCCGCGCACCGCGCCCGAGTTGTCGGACATCGCTTTGTTCGTCGTCGCGGTGGCGATCGTGTGGCTGACGCGGCGCGCCTTGCGCCGCCGGATGCGCAAGGACCCGCCGCAAGGAGGTTGACCGCGCGCGCGCCACGCGGCACCGCTACGGGCATGGCCGACGATACGCTCGATCGCCTCGAGGCGACGATCCGCGCGCGCAAGGACGCCGCGGCGATGAAATCCTATACCGCCAGCCTGTTCTTCCAGGGGCGCAGCCGCATCGCGCAGAAACTGGGCGAAGAGGCGATCGAGACCGTGATTGCCGCCACCTCGGGCGACGATGCGTCGATCGTCCCGGAGGCCGCCGATCTGATCTTCCACTTGCTCGTGCTGCTCGCCGACGCCGATCTCGGGCTCGACGACGTGCGCCGCGAGCTGGAACGGCGCGAAGGCCAGTCGGGCCACGATGAAAAGGCCGGCCGCCCCCTTTCCTTCCGCCCCGAATAGGAGGCCACCGATGGCCGTCGACGCCACCCTGCCCTATGACGACCAGAATATCTTCGCGCGCATCCTGCGCGACGAAATCCCCTCGCGCCGCGTGTACGAGGACGATTACGCGCTCGCCTTCCACGATATCGCCCCCTGGGCGCCGACGCACATCCTGGTGATTCCCAAGGGCAAATACGTCTCGTGGGACGATTTCACCGCACGCGCCTCGGATGCCGAGATCACCGGCTTCGTCCGCGCGGTGGGCAAGGTGGCGCGCGATCAGGGGCTGGTCGAGCCGGGCTATCGCCTGCTCGCCAACACGGGGCTCGATTCGCACGCCGAGGTGCCGCACCTCCACGTCCATATCCTCGCCGGCCGCCCGCTCGGCCCGATGCTGGTGCAGAACGACAGCCGGCGCTGAATCTTCATTCTGCTCCCCTCCCTTGAACAAGGGAGAGGCCGGAGGTGAGCTGGCCTGCGAGGAAGCGCGCCGGTATCCCCCCATACCCACCCCACCCCCAGCCCCTCCCTTCACGAGTGAGGCGAGCCGAGAGCGCGCGCGTGTTGCGTGCCGTAACGGCCCGTAATCCATTTAACGCGTTCGGGCTTTGCTCTCGCGGCTTTCGCCGCTAGTTTCGCGCGCTTCACGCATTCAGGCCGTCCGGGGGGCGGTCGAGGGAGGATTATGGCAACCAGACCCGCAGAAGGTCTTCTCGGGCGGATGATGCTTCGCAAGACGGTGGAGCAGGTCCAGCGCGAGACCCAATCAAGCGAGCTGAAACGAACACTCAGCGCCGCGAATCTCGTCTTTCTCGGTATCGGCTGCATCATCGGCGCCGGCATCTTCGTTCGTACCGGCAATGCCGCGGCGCTTCACGCCGGGCCGGCCGTGGTCATTTCGTTCATCGTCGCCGGCGTGATCTGCGGGCTCGCCGGCCTCTGCTATGCCGAGCTTTCCTCGACATTACCGGTATCGGGTTCGGCCTATACCTATTCCTACACCACGATCGGCGAATTCGCCGCGTGGGTGATGGGCGCGCTGCTGCTGCTCGAATATGGCCTTGCCGCCTCGGTCGTGGCGGTCGGCTGGTCGGGCTATGTCGTGTCGCTGCTCGGCGATTACGGGATCAACATCCCCGTCGAGCTGACCGGGCCGACCGGCCACGCGATCGTCAAGGGCGGCAGCGCGGTGCTCGGCGCGAACGGCGCGCCGCTGACCTATCTGTTCAACCTCCCCGCCTTTGCGATTTGCGCACTGCTCGGCGCATTGCTCGTCATCGGGGTGAGCGAGAGCGCGAAGGTCAACAACGCGATCGTCGTGATCAAGGTGGCGGTGATCCTCGCCTTCATCGCGATCGTCGGCTGGTTCGTGATCCAGAATATCGGCACGCTCAAGGCCAATTGGCAGCCGTTCATCCCGCCCGCTTCGGGGGACAAGGGCGAATTCGGCTGGGGCGGCATCATGCGCGCGGCCTCGATCGTGTTCTTCGCCTATATCGGGTTCGAGGCGGTCTCCACCGCCGGGCAGGAAGCCAAGAATCCGGCACGCGACATGCCGATCGGGATCATCGGCAGCCTCGTCGTCTGCACCGTGATCTACATGCTGGTCTCGGTCTCGATGACGCTGATCGTCAACTATAAGATGCTCAACGTGCCGGATCCGGTCGCGGTGGCGGTCGACGCACTCGGCCCGCAGTGGAGCTGGTTCGCCAAGATCGTCAAGGTCGGCGCAATCGTCGGCCTCACCTCGGTGGTGCTGGTGCTGATGTACGGCCAGACGCGCATCTTCTACACGATGGCGCGCGACGGGCTGCTGCCGCGCATCTTCTCCAGCGTCCACCCGCGTTTCAAGACGCCGTGGATCAACACGATCGTCGTGGCGATCGTCGTGGCCGGCGCGGCGGGCTTCTTCGACATCAACACGCTCGGCGATATGACCTCGGTCGGCACGCTGGCGGCGTTCGGCATCGTCTGCCTGACGGTGATCTACCTGCGCCGCTCGCATCCGCATCTGCCGCGCGGGTTCCGCGTGCCTTTCTATCCGGTGGTGCCGGTGCTCGGCATCCTGTTCTGCTTCGGGCTGATCTATTCGGTCGAGACCCGCGTGCTGCTGTTCTTCCTGTGGTATACGATCGGCGCGATCGTGCTCTATTTCGTCTACGGGATGCGCAATTCGCGGCTCGCCAAGGGCCTCGACGAAGAACCCGGCCCCGATATGGGCGAATATGTCGCCCCGGTCGGCGAGCAGCCGTAATCTGACACTTCTGCCTGTTCGCCCCTTCGCAAGAATGGGGCGGACGGGTTAGAGGGCTGGCATGACCGCCCTCCCCACCTCCGATATCGAAGCCGCCGCCGAACTGGAGCGGCTGGCCGGCGAAATCGCCCACCATAATCGGCTCTATCATACCGACGACGCGCCGGAGATTTCCGACGCCGATTATGACGCGCTGGTCCGTCGCAACAATGCGATCGAGGCGGCCTTCCCGCATCTGATCCGCGCCGATTCGCCGTCGCGCATCGTCGGCGCCGCGCCCGCTTCGCATCTCGCCAAAGTCGCGCATGCCAAGCCGATGACCAGCCTCGACAATGCCTTCGCCGACGAGGATGTCGCGGAATTCGTCGCGCGCGTCCGTCGTTTCCTGCGGCTCGCCGACGATACGCCGGTCGCGCTGACGGCCGAGCCGAAGATCGACGGCCTGTCCTGCTCGCTGCGCTACGAAAACCGCCGCCTCGTCCAGGCGCTGACCCGCGGCGACGGGACGACCGGCGAGGACGTCACCGCCAATGTCGCGACGATCGGCGATATCCCCAAGACGCTCCCCGCCGACGCCCCCGAATTGTTCGAGGTGCGCGGCGAGGTCTATATGGCCAAGGCCGATTTCACCGCGCTCAACGCGCGGCTCGCGGCCGAGGCGGCGGAGACCGGCAAGGAGGCGCGCCAGTTCGCCAACCCGCGCAACGCCGCCGCCGGCTCGCTGCGCCAGAAGGACGCGACCGTCACCGCCAGCCGCCCGCTGCGTTTCCTCGCGCACGGCTGGGGCGATGTCTCCGCGCTCCCCGGCACGACGCAGAGCGCGGTCGTCGCGGCGATCCGCAGCTGGGGCTTCCCGGTCGCCGAGGGCTTTACCTGCGTCGAGGATACCGCCGCGGCGCTCGCGCATTATCGCGCGATCGAGGCGATGCGCGCCGATCTACCGTTCGACATCGACGGCGTGGTCTACAAAGTCGACCGGCTCGACTGGCAGGAGCGGCTCGGCTTCGTCGCGCGCGCGCCGCGCTGGGCGATCGCGCACAAATTTCCCGCCGAACGCGCGCAGACCACGATCGAGGCGATCGACATCCAGGTCGGCCGCACCGGCAAGCTCACCCCCGTCGCGCGGCTCGTTCCCGTCACGGTCGGCGGCGTGGTCGTCTCCAACGCGACGCTGCACAATGCCGACGAGATCGCCCGGCTCGATGCGCATCCCGGCGATCGCGTCGTGATCCAGCGCGCCGGCGACGTGATCCCGCAGATCGTCGAGAATCTCTCGCGCGAGGAAGGCCGCGATCCCTGGCCCTTCCCCACGCATTGTCCCGAATGCGGATCGGAAGCGGTGCGCGAGCCGGGCGAGGTCGACTGGCGCTGTTCGGGCGGGCTGGTCTGCCCGGCGCAACAGGTCGAGCGGCTGCGCCATTTCGCTTCGCGCCACGCGCTCGATATCGAGGGGCTGGGGATCACCAATATCGAGAATTTCTTCGCCGACGGGCTGATCGCGCGGCCGGCGGACATCTTCCGCGTCACCGCCGAGCAATTGCTCGCGCGCGAGCGCTGGGCGGAGGTCTCGGCCAACAATCTCGTCGCGGCGATCGACGCGCGGCGCAATCCCCCGCTCGATCGCTTGCTCTTCGCGCTCGGCATCCGCCACGTCGGCGAGGTCACCGCGCGCGATCTCGCGCGCCGCTGGCAGAGCTGGGCGGCGTTCCGCGCGATGATCGCGACGGGGATCGAGAAGCGCGACACGATGCTCCAGGCGATCGGCGAGAGCGACGACAAATTGCTCCAGCGCACCGCCAAGGAACTCGCCGCGATCGTCGATACCAAACAGGTCGGCCCCGAAGTGGCGCTGGCGCTGATCGATTTCTTTGCCGAGCCGCAGAACGACGCCGCGGTCGAGGATCTGCTGACCGAGCTGACCCCCGCCGACGTGATCCACGAGACCCGCGCCTCGGAGGTATCGGGCAAGACGGTCGTCTTCACCGGCACGCTCGAGACGATGAGCCGCGATGAGGCCAAGGCGCAGGCCGAATCGCTTGGCGCGCGGGTGGCAGGATCGGTCTCGGCCAAGACCGACCTCGTCGTCGCCGGCCCCGGCGCGGGATCGAAGGCGAAAAAGGCCGCCGACCTCGGCATCCGCGTGGTCGACGAGGCCGGCTGGCAGGCGATCGTCGCCGCGGCGGGGTGATGGCTTGCCCTACCTGCCGTTCGGGCTGAGCTTGTCGAAGCCCTGCACTTTTCTTCGTAGGGGAAAATGCAGCCCTTCGACAGGCTCAGGGCGAAACGGATGTCGCGTGAATATCCGCCCCGGTGTCGCTTTTATGCAACGCATCGGAACGTGAGTCGCCGATTAATCCTGAATCGACTCGCGACCGTCATCTAAGCTTCATATTACGCAGGCACGGGCGCGGCAGTCGGTCAGGGAACCGCCGGGCACCTGAGCAAAAAGCTCGATAGGGGACACATAGATGCGTAATAACCTGCTTCTGGGCGTGGCTGCGGCCGCGCTCATCGTGCCGGTCGCGGCAATGGCACAAGAAACCACTTCCACGATTCGCGGCTCGGTAACCGCGGGCGGCGCCCCGGTGGCGGGCGCGACCGTGACGATCACGCACGTTCCGTCGGGCACGACGGCGAACACCACCACCGACGCAAACGGCAATTTCAACGCCGCCGGTCTGCGCGTGGGCGGTCCGTTCACCGTAACCGTCAAGGCCGAGGGCCATCCCCAGACCAGCATCACCGACATCAATACCGTCGTTGCCCAAGCGTTCGACCTGCCGATCGATCTCCAGCCGGCGCAGGGCGTTGAAACCACCGCGGGCGGCGATGTCGTCGTCACCGCGGCTAAGCTGCCCAACGCACGCACCGTCAGCCAGGGACCGGCGACCGTCCTCTCGGCGACGCAGATCGCCGCGGTCGCCTCGGTCAACCGCGACATCCGCGACCTGATGCGCCGCGATCCCTTCGCGCGCCTCGACTATTCGGACGGCAACGGCCGCGCGGTGAGCTTCGCCGGCCAGAATGCGCGCTTCAACCGCTTCTCGATCGACGGCGTGCCGGTCACCGACAATTTCGGCATCAATCCCGACGGCCTGCCGACCCGCCGTTCGCCGGTGCCGCTCGACGCGATCGGCCAGTTCCAGACCAAGGTCGCGCCCTATGACGTGCGCGAGGGCAATTTCCAGGGCGGCGCGATCAACGCGATCCTGAAATCGGGCACCAACCAGTTCCACGGCACCGGCTTCTACGCTTATTCGTCGGACGGCCTGACGGGCACCAAGACCAAGGCCGGCCCCGGCGTGCCGACCGGCGTCGTCACGCTGCCCAAGTTCAAATATGAGAATTACGGCGGAGAGATCTCCGGCCCGATCATCAAGGACAAATTGTTCTTCATGGTCGCCGGCGAGCGCATCCGCGCCGGCACGCCGATCGCGGAAGGCACGCCGGGCAACAATGCCGGCACCGTCATCCCGCTCATCACCGATGCCGCCGTCTCGCAGATCCAGGACATCGCGAAGTCCAAATACGGCTACAACACCGGCGGCATCCTCAACAATTCGAAGGATTCCGACGACCGCCTCGTCGCGAAGATCGACGCCAACATCTCCGACCGCCAGCGCGTGTCGTTGACGTACATGTACACCAAGGATTCGATCCAGTTCGGCAACAACACCAACGTCGGCCCAGCAGCGGCGACGGGTAGCGCGCCGGGCCTCGGGCTCGAATCGAACGGCTATATCGCGTCGAACCGGCTGCACACCGGCGTGTTCCAGCTCAATTCCGACTGGAGCGACGAATTCTCGACCGAAGTCCGCGCCTTCTATAAGGATTACAAGCGCGGTCAGGATCCGATCCTCGGCCGCGGTTTCGGCCAGTTCCAGGTCTGCACCGCGCCGACCTCCGATCGCGGCACCGGCGCCGCAACGAACACCGATTTGTCGAACAATTGCGCCCCCGGCTACGGCACGGTGTCGTTCGGCCCGGATATTTCGCGCCAGTCGAACGAGCTCAGCAGCAAGACCTGGGGCGGCCTCGTCCAGGCGCGCCTGACCCGCAACGACCATGACGTGCGGCTCTTTGCCGAGGTGCAAAGCACGTCGATCTTCAACCTGTTCGTGCAGCGCACGGCGGGCGATTATTATTTCGACTCGATCGCCGATTTCCAGGCCGGCAACGCACAGCGGCTGCGTTATACGAATGCGGTTCCCAGCCTGAACCCGGCGGATGCCGCGGCGCGGTTCAAATATCAGTCGTTCGTCTTCGGCCTCCAGGATACCTGGCGCGTCAGCGACATCCTCACGGTGAACTACGGCGGGCGTTACGACCTGTACGCCGGGGATAGCCGTCCGGCGCTCAACACCAATTTCGTCAACCGGTTCGGCTTCGCGAACAACGCCTATATCTCGGGCCGCGGCATCTTCCAGCCGCGCGTCGGCTTCGATTTCAAGCCCACCCCGGGCCTGGTGATCCGCGGCGGCGGCGGCATCTTCTCGGGCGGCTCGCCCGACGTCTATGTCTCGAACAGCTTCTCGAACACCGGCTATCTGTCGAACAGCATCGATATCCGCCAGACCAACGGCGGCGGCTATATCATGCCCGCCGGGAGCACGGTCACCGGCGATCAGATTCTGAGCGGCGTGAACGGCAAGACCATCCCGGCCGGCGCCAATACGGTGCTGACGAACGCCTCGTCGTCGGCCACCGCGCCGACCAACGCGCTCGATCCGCACTTCAAGCTGCCGTCGCAGTGGCGCGCGACGCTGTCGGCCGATTACGACACCAATCTGGGCGGCTTCCTGGGCGGCGGCTGGCACTTCGGCGCCGACTTCCTCTACTCGAAGGTCCGCAGCCAGGTGTATTTCACCGACATCCGCTCGGTGCCGACCGCGCTCAAGACGCCTGACGGCCGGACGCGCTACGCCGCGCTGACGACCTTCAACGACACCAACCAGGATATCCTGCTCACCAATACCGACAAGGGCCGCGGCTACATCGCGGTAGCGCGGTTCGACAAGAGCTGGGACATCGGCGTGAATATCGGCGCGAGCTACACCTATCAGAACGTCAAGGACGCTACGCCGGCAACCTCCTCGACCGCAGGATCGAACTACGGCAACGGTGCGTTCTTCGATGCCAGCGGCGCGGCCTATGGCGTCTCGAACGACGAAGTCCGTCACTTCTTCAAATATAACGTGACGTTCGATCACGCCTTCTTCGGCGACTACAAGACCGTGTTCTCGATCTTCGGCGAAACCCGCATCGGCAAGCCCTACAGCTATACGATGCAGGACATCTCGCAGGGCCGCAGCGCGATCTTCGGCAACGTCGGAACCGGCGCGCGCTACCTGCTCTACGTGCCGACCTCGACCTCGGACGCTTTGGTGTCTTACGACAACCCGACGACCGCGACTTATCTCGACAACCTGATCAACAGCACGGGTCTGGCGAAATATCGCGGCAAGGTCGCCCCGCGTAACGCGTTCAACTCGCCGTGGTTCACCCGCATTGACCTGCACCTGTCGCAGGAAATCCCGACCGGGCTTGGTGACAGCCGCGTCCAGATCTTCGCGGATATCGAGAACTTCACCAACCTGCTCAACAAGAAGTGGGGCCAGGTTCGCGAATATTCGTTCCCGTACACGATCGCGGCGGTGCGCGTTCAGTGCCTCACCGCGCCGGGTGGCGCCGTCGTGACCAGCACGTCGCAGCCGTGCGGACAGTATAAATATTCTGCCCCGACCGTGACGCCGGATCAACAGAACGTGATTTCGTCGCGTCCGTCCCTCTACACGATCCGCATCGGCGCGCGCTTCACCTTCTAAGCGCCCGTCGCTCGGTAAAATCTCACGGGTCGTCGCTCCTTTCGCGGGAGCGGCGGCCCTCTTGTTTTGCACCCTTTCGACAGGCCGTGTAAGGCGAATGGAATGGCGACGCTTCCCGCCCCCCAGGCGACTCCGCCCGTAATGACCGGCGCTCCCTCCGCTGCCGCGGCGCTGGCGCAGGCGCGCGCCTCGACGATGTTCGTCCGCCCGTTTTTCGAGGACAAGGCCCGCGCCTTCTGGTTCCTCCAGGCGGCGGGCTGGTCGGGCTATCTCATCCTGCGCACCGTTTCGAGCATCTCGAACGGCTTCACGCTGCAGGGGGTGGTCACCAATATCATCGAGACGATCGTCGGCTATTGCATCACGCTGCTGCTCTCGACGCTCTACGGCTATTATCGCGGGCTCCCGCGCATCACCGGCATCATCCTGACGTTGCTGACCCTGGGTGCGGCGACCTTCCTTTATGCGCTGCTCGACACCTTCTCGTTCAGCTTCATCAAATTCGCCGCGCCGGGCATCGATGTGAAGCTGCTGATCGGCGCGCTGTTCCTCAATTTCACCGTGCTCGCGGGCTGGTCGGCGCTGTATTTCGGGATCAATTTCTATCTGATCATCGAGGAGCAGATCGATCAGATGCAGCATCTGGAAACCCAGGCGTCCTCGGCGCAGCTCGCGATGCTGCGCTACCAGCTCAACCCGCATTTCCTGTTCAACACGCTCAATTCGATCTCGACTCTGGTGCTGCTCAAGCAGACCGAGCGCGCCAATGCGATGCTGTCGCGGCTCGCCTCGTTCCTGCGCTACACGCTGATCAACGAGCCGACCGCGCATGTCGCGCTGGCGCAGGAGATCGAGACGCTGAAGCTCTATCTCGAGATCGAGAAGATGCGCTTCGAGGATCGGCTGCGCCCCGAATTCGAGATCGATCCGGCCGCGGAAAAGGCGCATCTGCCCTCCTTGCTGCTCCAGCCACTGATCGAAAATGCGATAAAATATGCGGTTACGCCTCAGGAAGAGGGCGCCGAAATCCGCGTTACGGCGCGGCTCGCCGGGGAACGGGTGCAGATCATCGTATCTGATACAGGACCGGGCTTGCAGGCGACAAAGAACCGGCCGAGCCTTTCAACCGGTGTTGGGATTGCCAATATCAGGGAGCGCCTGGCGCAAGCCTATGGCGCGGATCATCGTTTTGAGATCCAGGCGATGCCGCAAGGCGGGTTCCGGGTCGAGATCGAGATTCCGTTCCAGCTCGAATAACCCAGGGGGCAGATGAACAGGGGGATGGAAAAGTGAAGCCGCGGCGGATCGCAACAGCGCCGGCGCGGCGGACGTATTGGAGACTACCAAGGCAATGACCATCCGCACCATTCTCGTCGACGACGAGCCGCTGGCGATCCAGGGGCTCGAGTTGCGCCTGCAGACGCATGACGACGTCGAGATCATCGCCAAGTGCCAGAACGGGCGCGAAGCGATCAGCGCGATCAAGACCCACAAGCCCGATCTCGTCTTTCTCGACATCCAGATGCCCGGATTCGACGGCTTTTCGGTCGTCCAGGGGATGATGGAGGTGGAGCCGCCGCTGTTCGTCTTCGTCACTGCCTATTCGGACCACGCCTTGCGCGCCTTCGAGGCGCAGGCGGTCGATTATCTGATGAAGCCGGTCGAGGAAGCCCGGCTCGCCGACACGCTCGATCGCGTGCGCCAGCGCCTCGCCGAACGCCGCGGCGCCGAGGAAACCGAGAAATTGAAGGAGGCGCTGGCCGAACACGCTCCCGAGGCGGCGGCCGAGATCGGTGCCGGCGACGGCGATCACGTCAACGCCAACCGATTCGAAAAGCTCATCAATATCAAGGATCGCGGGCAGATCTTCCGCGTCGATGTCGACACGATCGAGCTGATCGAGGCAGCCGGCGACTATATGGTGATCAAGACCGCGGATAATTCGCTCGTGCTGCGCGAGACGATGAAGGATCTGGAAAAGCGGCTCGATCCGCGGCGTTTCCAGCGCGTCCACCGCTCGACGATCGTCAACCTCGATCTCGTCAAGCAGGTCAAGCCGCACACCAACGGCGAATGCTTCCTGATCCTCGATTCGGGTGCGCAGGTGAAGGTCAGCCGCTCGTATCGCGACGTGGTGGCGCGCTTCGTCCACTGAGGGCGGCGCGCCTTTTCACCCACCTGCGTCATCCCGGCCTTGAGCCGGGATCCATCGTGCCTCGGGCGCCGCGACTAGGACCTCTTGCCCCGCGCCTGCCTCCCGATGGACCCCGGCTCAAGGCCGGGGTGACGAGGGGTGTGCCTGAGAACGCCCCTCCCCCGCTGGCGACATCGCCCCCGCTCTGCTAGGCGCGCCCGATGCTTACCCTTAATGCCATCACCGTCCGTCTCGGCGGGCGTGCGATCCTCGACGGCGCGAGCGCCGCGCTGCCGCCGGGCAGCCGCGTCGGGCTGATCGGCCGCAACGGCGCGGGCAAATCGACGTTGGTGAAGGCGATCGCCGGGATGCTCGAGCCCGATTCCGGCGCGGTCGAGATGCCGCGCGGCGCGCGCGTCGGCTATATCGCGCAGGAGGCCCCCGCCGGCGAGACCACGCCGTTCGAGGCGGTGCTCGCCGCCGATGTCGAGCGCGCGCGGCTGATGGAAGAGGCCGAAACCGTCACCGATCCCGAGCGGCTCGGCGAAGTCCACGAACGGCTGATCGCGATCGACGCCCACGCCGCCCCGGCGCGTGCCGCGCGCATCCTCGTCGGGCTCGGCTTCGACGAGGAGGCGCAGGGGCGCCCGCTCGACAGCTTCTCGGGCGGGTGGCGGATGCGCGTCGCGCTCGCGGCGCTGCTCTTCTCGCAGCCCGATCTGCTGCTGCTCGACGAACCCTCGAACCACCTCGATCTCGAAGCGGTGATGTGGCTGGAGGATTTCCTCAAATCCTATCGCGCGACGATCGTCGTGGTCAGCCACGAGCGCGATTTCCTCAACAATGTCGTCGATCACATCCTGCATCTGCAGGGCGGCAAGACCACGCTCTACGTCGGCGGCTATGACGCGTTCGAGCGCCAGCGCGCCGAGCGGATGGCGCAGCTTGCCGCCGCGCGCGCCAACCAGGATGCGCAGCGCGCCAAGCTGCAGGATTATATCGCGCGCAACTCGGCCCGCGCCTCGACCGCCAAACAGGCGCAGAGCCGCGCCAAGATGCTGGCCAAGCTCCAGCCGATCGCCGAGATCGCCAACGATCCGACGCTGGCGTTCGACTTCCCCGACCCCGAACCTTTGCGCCCGCCGCTGATCACGCTCGATCACGCGGCGGTCGGCTATGGCGAAACGCCGATCCTCAAGCGGCTCAACCTGCGGCTCGATCCCGACGATCGCATCGCGCTGCTCGGCCGCAACGGCAACGGCAAGACCACCCTCGCCCGCCTGATCGCCGCGCAGCTCGCGCCGATGGAGGGGGATATGGCCGCCTCGTCGCGGATGAAGGTCGGCTATTTCACCCAATATCAGGTGGAAGAGCTCGACGTCGACGATACCCCGCTGGCGCATATGACGCGGGTGATGCGCGGCGCGACCCCGGCGGCGGTGCGCGCGCAGCTCGGCCGGTTCGGCTTTTCGGGCGACAAGGCGACGACGCAGGTCGGCAAGCTGTCAGGCGGCGAGCGCGCGCGGCTGGCGCTCGCGCTGATTACCCGCGATGCGCCGCATCTCCTGATCCTCGACGAGCCGACCAACCACCTCGACGTCGACGCGCGCGAGGCGCTGGTGCAGGCGCTGGCGGGCTATAAGGGCGCGGTGCTGATCGTCAGCCACGATCGGCATATGGTCGAGCTGACCGCCGACCGGCTGGTGCTGGTCGACGGCGGGACGGCGCGCGAATTCGACGGCAGCCTCGACGATTATGTTTCGCTGGTGCTGGCGAAGGAGCCCAAGGCGGAGGGCGGCAAGCCCAACCGCAAGGACGAGCGCCGCGCCGCCGCCGAAAAGCGCGAAGCGGCCAAGGCGTGGCGCAAGGCGGCGCGCGATGCCGAGAGCGAGCTGGCGAAGTTCAATGCCGAACGCTCGGCGGTCGACCGCGCGATGTTCGATCCCGCCGGGGCTGATGCCGCGCTCGCCAAGCTGACGATGACCGAACTGATGAAGCGCCGCGCGTCGCTCACCGAGAAGATCGAGGCGGCGGAAGCGCGCTGGCTGGAGGCGAGCGAGGCGCTGGAGGAGGCGTAAGCCTCAAAAGCCCCTCCCCTTCAGGGGAGGGGTTAGAGGTTATTCTTCGCCCTCGGCCTCTTCCGCAGGCCGCTCGAACCACGCCTCGACCGGGCCGGAGAGCTTGATCGTTAGCGGGCGGCCGTGGCGGTCGACTTTCTTGCCGAGCGCGACGCGGATCCAGCCTTCGCTGATCGAATATTCCTCGACGTCCTTACGCTCGACGCCCTTGAAACGGATGCCGACGCCGCGCTCCAGCGCTTCCTGGTGGAAGTGCGGGCTGCGCGGATCGATCGACAGATGGTCGGGAGGTGTATCGCTCATGGGCGCGGCGCTTAAAGCATTTTCGGGAAAAGTGGATACCGGTTTTCCGCTTCGGAAATGCGCAAAAGCAAAAAACCTCGGTCAGCACCGCCGGATCAACGCAAAAACGGCGCGGGGGCTACCCGCGCCGTCCCTGCGTGACCGGAAGCGGGCGCCTTAGCGGCAGACCCGCACCGGTTCCTCGCGGCCCCAATAAGGATCCCAGCGCCAGCTCGTGTAGCAGCGCGGATAATAGGGCCGTTCGTAGTAATAATAGCTCGGCGGCGGCGGGGGCGGCGCGTCGTAATAATAATAACGCGGGCGGTCGCTCGAGGCGATCGCGGCCCCGATGCCGAGGCCAAGGATGCCACCGACCAGCGCCGCGCCCGCCGCGTCGCCGCCGCGGTGGTAATGGCGATACCCGCCCCAGCGCTGCGCGTCAGCCGGCGCCGCGACGGTCAATGCCGTCGCCGCCAGCGCCACGCCGAGGCCCGCCTTTTTCAGAAAGCCGCTCATCTCGAACCTCCAGAACTCAAAACCGGCTCGCGGTGTCAACGCATGACGCTGCGAGCTTGTTGCTTTTGCTAGCCGAGTCGGGCTGAATGAGGCTGGAATACGGCATTCACCCCGCGTTTAGGTAGGCTCATGGCGCATTGGCTGCTCAAATCAGAACCCGAGAGCTATTCGTGGGACGATCTGGTCCGCGACGGCGGCACCGAATGGGATGGCGTCCGCAACAATGCCGCCGCGCTCCACCTGCGCGCTATGCAGCCCGGTGATCGCGCGCTGATCTATCACAGCGGGGGCGAAAAGGCCGCGGTGGGCGTCGCCGAGATCACCCGCGCCGCGCGCAAGGACGGCGACGAGGGCAATTGGGTATCGGTCGCGATCCGCCCGATCGCGCCGCTACCCCATCCGGTGACGCTGGCGGCGATGAAGGCCGAACCCGCGCTCGCCGGGCTGCAGATGCTGCGCCAGTCGCGGCTTTCGGCCTCCCCGGTGGGCGATGCCGAATGGAAAACGATCGAAGCAATGGCGGCCCGTTGACCGCCACCCGTCTCGGCGCACTTTCGTTTCATTATTTGGACATAAACTGCGCCTAGCGGCCGATCGCAGCAGGCGGGACAAACCTGGCGCGAATCGGGGGATGCGAGCGGATCGACTCCAGCTGAGCCGAAACGCGCGCCCTCGCCGCACCGGGCGTCGCGCCTCGCTCACCGATATAAGTCAAAAAAAGGGTAATCATCGTGTCGATCAATCGCACTCGCCCCGCGCTGCTCGCGGGTGTGGCCGCCAGCCTTGCTGTTTTCGCGGCCCCCGCGCACGCCCAGACGGCGGACGCCCCCACCCCTGCCGCCGCGCCGGAAGGCGACGGGCTCGGCGAGATCGTCGTCACCGCCGAGCGTCGCAGCGAGAATCTGCAGAAAGTGCCGGTGTCGGTCGCCGCGGTGAGCGGCGCGGATCTGCGCAACTTCCAGGCGGCGGGCGAGGACATCCTGTCGCTCTCGGGCCGCGTGCCCAGCCTCTATATCGAGACGACCACCGGCCGCATCTTCCCGCGCTTCTACATCCGCGGCCTCGGCAACGTGGACTTCTACCTCGGCGCCTCGCAGCCGGTGTCGATCATCCAGGACGACGTGGTGCTCGAGCATGTCGTGCTCAAGTCGAACCCGGTCTATGACGTCGCGCAGGTCGAAGTGCTGCGTGGCCCGCAGGGCTCGCTGTTCGGCCGCAACACCACCGCCGGCATCATCAAGTTCGACACCCAGAAGCCGACGATGGACTGGCAGGGCCGCGGCTCCGCCTCGTGGGGCAGCTACAACACCGTGTCGGCCGATGTCGGCATCGGCGGCCCGATCGTCGCCGACAAGCTGGCGTTCCGCGTCTCGGGCATGTGGCAGCATCGCGACAATTGGGTCAGCAACAATTACGCCGGCCCGAGCGCCGACGGCACCAAGGGCGGCAAGGATGTGATGGGCGGCTTCAACGACCGCAACGCGCGCCTGCAGCTCCTCTTCACCCCGACCGACACTTTCTCAATCGACGTTTCGGGCCATGTCCGCGATTACGACGGCACCTCG
Organism: Sphingomonas lycopersici; assembly: GCF_026130605.1. Taxonomy (GTDB): domain Bacteria; phylum Pseudomonadota; class Alphaproteobacteria; order Sphingomonadales; family Sphingomonadaceae; genus Sphingomonas; species Sphingomonas lycopersici. The sequence continues at coordinate 23,740 of NZ_JANFAU010000004.1, forward strand.
ACGTTGTTCCACCGCGCCGCGCTCAAGAAGGGCTCGAACAACGTCCAGGCCGAGCCGCGCGATATCGTCGCCTATGACGAGGCGAACAACAATGTGCAGTCCTACAAGACGCAGGGCGCCTCGGTGCGCGCGGCGTGGAATTTCGGCGGCGCGACGCTGACCTCGATCACCGCCTACGAACATAGCTCGGGCTACAGCCGCGGCGATACCGACGGCGGCGCGGCGGTGAACTTCCCGTTCAACGGCAACCCCAACGGCTTCGGCCAGAGCGAGGGCTATCTGCGCGGGCTCGATCAGTGGACGCAGGAACTGCGCCTCGCCTCGGACGGTAACGGCCCGTTCAAGTGGCAGTTCGGCGGCTTCTATTTCGACAGCCGCGACATCACCGATTTCTACCAGCGCGGCTATTTCCTGCTGCCGACCAGCGCGGGCTATAACCCGAACAACTGGGTGCGGCTGCATGACGTCAACACCTCCTGGGCGGTGTTCGGCCAGGCGAGCTACAAGATCGGCAACCTGACCCTCACCGGCGGCGCGCGCTACACCGAGGATCGCAAGCACACCACCTTGCTGCAGGCCGCGCTCAACGCCGCCGGCACGACCGCGAACTTCCCGGCGAATGCGCCGCGCGACGTGCGCCTCGTCGGCAAGGAGCCGAGCTGGGACGTGTCGGCGCTGTACGAAGTGAACCCGGATCTCAACGTCTACGCCCGCGTCGCGCGCGGTTTCCGTGGCCCGACGATCCAGGGCCGCTCGGCGGTGTTCGGCGCCCCCTTCACCACGGCGGATTCGGAAACGATCATGTCGTATGAAGCGGGCTTCAAGTCGCAGCCGACCGCCAACCTGCGCTTCAACGCCACCGCCTTCGCGTATACGGTGAAGAACATCCAGCTCAACGGCAATGACTCGTTCGGCAACGGCGTGCTGTTCAACGCCGATCACGCCAATGCCTATGGCATCGAGGCCGAGGCGGAATGGCGCCCGATCCGCAACATCACCTTCACGCTCGGCGCCAGCGCGCTGCACAGCAAGATCAAGGACAGCCGCGTCTATGCGCAGACCTGCAGCCTCAACGGCGTGATGGTCTGCACCGTGCTCGATCCCTATTTCACCAAGGGCACCGGGACGGGCACGACCTATTTCGCGTCGATCAACGGCAATCCGCTGCCGAACGCGCCGACCTTCAACATCGACGGCGCGATCCGCTACGATATCCCGCTGGGCAATGGCGGCAACTTCTTCGTCAACGCCGATGCGAACGTACAGGGCTATACCAACTTCGTGCTGTACCACACGAAGGAGTTCTACTCGGACGGCAACCTCGAACTCGGTCTGAAGGTCGGCTACACCACCCCGGACAAGAAGTATGAGATCGCCGCCTTCGCGCGGAACATCACCAACGAAAAGAACCTCAAGGGCGTGATCGAGAATTACATGGCGGCGGTGTTCAACGAACCGCGCGTCATCGGGGTCTCGATCTCGGGCAAGTTCAACTGATCGAAGGGCGCGGGCCGCATGCCGGCCCGCGCTAACCGAACACAAAAAGGGCGGGATGGCTGATGCCGTCCCGCCCTTTTTCATTTCCCGTCATCCTGGCGAAAGCCAGGATCTCAGGCCGCGAGCGCGCACCTCGCGGCACGCGCCCCCGGCTTCCGCCGGGGTGACGGCACCGGGATTATGCAGCTTCCTTCGACCGCGCCGCGCGCTTGCGCTCGTGCGGATCGAGGTGGCGCTTGCGCAGCCGGATCGACTTCGGGGTCACCTCGACCATCTCGTCGTCGTCGATATAGGCGATCGCCTGTTCCAGCGTCATCCGCTTCGGCGGGGTCAGCCGGATCGCATCGTCCTTGCCGCCCGAGGCGCGGAAGTTGGTGAGCTGCTTCGCCTTCATCGGATTGACCTCGAGGTCGTCCGTCTTGGCGTTTTCGCCGATGATCATGCCCTCGTAGAGTGGATCGCCCGGCGCGACCATCAGGATGCCGCGCTCTTCAAGGCTGCCGAGCGCATAGGCATTGGCCTCGCCCGAGCCGTTGGAGATCAGCACGCCGTTCTTGCGGCCGTCGATCTGGCCCTTGTACGGCCCGTACTTCTCGAACAGCCGGTTCATGATCCCGGTGCCGCGCGTGTCGGACAGGAATTCGCCGTGATAGCCGATCAGCCCGCGGCTCGGCGCGGAGAAGGTGATGCGGGTCTTGCCGCCGCCCGAGGGACGCATATCGGTCATCTCGGCCTTGCGCTGGTTCATCTTGTCGACGACCGTGCCCGAGAATTCTTCGTCGACGTCGATCACCACCGTCTCATACGGCTCCTCGCGGCCGGCGTCGCCGTCGCGGAACAGCACGCGCGGGCGGCTGATGCCGAGCTCGAAGCCCTCGCGGCGCATCGTCTCGATCAGCACGCCGAGCTGCAATTCGCCGCGCCCCGCCACCTCGAAGCTGTCCTTGTCGGCGGCTTCGGTGACCTTGATCGCGACGTTCGATTCCGCCTCGCGGAACAGGCGATCGCGGATCATGCGGCTGGTGACCTTGCTGCCCTCGCGCCCGGCCATCGGCGAATCGTTGACCGCGAAGCGCATCGACAGCGTCGGCGGGTCGATCGGCTGCGCCTGGATCGGGGTCTCGACCGCGACATCGGCGATCGTATTGGCGACGGTCGCGACGGCCAGCCCGGCGAGACTGATGATGTCGCCCGCGCGCGCTTCCTCGACCGGAACGCGTTCCAGCCCGCGGAAGCTCATCAGCTTCGACGCGCGGCCGGTTTCGATCACCTTGCCCTCCTGATCGAGCGCGTGGATCGGCTGGTTGACCTTGACCACGCCCGATTGGACGCGGCCGGTGAGGATGCGGCCGAGGAAATTGTCGCGGTCGAGCAAGGTCACGAGGAAGCTGAACGGCGCCTCCTCATCGAGCGCGGGCGGCGGGACATGGCCGACGATCTTCTGGAACAGCGGCTCCAGCGTCCCTTCGCGCACGTCGGGATTGTCCCCGGCGTAACCGTTGCGGCCCGAGGCGAACAGCACCGGGAAATCGAGCTGCTCGTCGGTCGCGTCGAGCGAGACGAACAGGTCGAACACCTCGTCGAGCACTTCCTGCGCGCGCGCGTCCGACCGGTCGATCTTGTTGACCACCACGATCGGGCGCAGCCCCAGCGCCAGCGCCTTGCCGGTGACGAACTTGGTCTGCGGCATCGCGCCTTCGGCGGCGTCGACCAGCAGGATCACCCCGTCGACCATCGACAGGATGCGCTCCACCTCGCCGCCGAAATCGGCGTGGCCGGGGGTGTCGACGATGTTGATGCGGGTGCCCTGCCATTCGATCGAGGTCGGCTTGGCGAGAATGGTGATCCCGCGTTCCTTTTCGAGATCGTTCGAATCCATCGCGCGTTCCTCGACGCGCTGATTGTCGCGAAACGTGCCGGACTGGCGGAACAGCTGATCCACCAGGGTGGTCTTGCCATGATCGACGTGCGCGATGATGGCGATATTGCGCAGATTCATCAGAAAATCCTGGAATGGCCGCAAAGCGCTGCGGCCTGTTGCGCGCGCCGATAGCCTATTTGCTGCATTGCGGCTAGGGTTTCATTGACAGTTGAACCCGCCCGCCAGCGTGTTACATATGCAATACAGTTGAATATGCGGCGGCGGCGGGTCATCCTCGCCGGCACCGCTGGAGGAAAAGATGGCGACAACTCCCGAGACGACGACAGCCGCCGAGCCCGCGCTGAAGCTGACGCCCCCCGATCCCGTCCCGACCGTCGCGACCGAGCAGGCCGCCGGACTGGTGCCGGTCGACGACGGCACCAAGTCGAAGCTGGAGGAGCGCGTCGACCAGTTCATCGCGCAGCTCGTCGCGCAGGACGCCAATTCGCCCGAATTCGGCAAGCGCGTCGATGCGATCACGGCGATGGGCGCGAAGGAAATCCGCGACGCCGCCGGCCAGTCGAACCGCTTCCTCGATCGCCCGGTGCGCGCGATGGATCAGGAAGGCGGGGTCGGCAAGGATCTCGCCCAGCTCCGCCGCGTGGTCGAGGATCTCGATCCGGGCCGGAAGGGCAATCTCACCGCGCCGCAGAAGCTGTTCGGGATCATCCCGTTCGGCAACAAGATGCGCAATTATTTCGACAGCTACAAATCGAGCCAGACGCATATCGCCTCGATCCTGAGGAGCCTTTCCTCGGGCAAGGACGAGCTGTTGATGGACAATGCCGCGATCGATACCGAGCGCGCCAATCTGTGGTCGGCGATGGGCCGGCTGGAGCAGATGATCCACCTCTCCAAGCTGATGGACGCCAAGCTGGAGGATAAGGCCAACGAGCTTGACGCGACCGATCCGGCCAAGGCCAAGGCGATCCGCGAGACCGCCCTGTTCTACGCCCGCCAGCGCACGCAGGATCTGCTGACGCAGATGGCGGTGACGGTGCAGGGCTATCTCGCGCTCGATCTGGTCAAGAAGAACAATGTCGAGCTGATCAAGGGCGTCGACCGCGCCTCCACCACCACCGTCTCGGCGCTGCGCACCGCGGTGACGGTGGCGCAGGCGATGACCAACCAGCGGCTGGTGCTGGAGCAGATCACCCAGCTCAACACCACCACCGCCAATATCATCGATTCGACCGGCAAGTTGCTCCGTTCGAACACCGCGACGATCCACGAGCAGGCCGCGGGCTCGACCATCCCGCTGGAGACGCTGCAGCGCGCCTTCCAGAACATCTATGACACGATGGACGCGATCGACACCTTCAAGATGAAGGCGCTCGATTCGATGAAGACGACGGTCGACACGCTGGGCCGCGAAGTGGAGAAATCGCGCGGCTATATCGCCCGCGCCGAGGGTGCCGCGCAGAGCCAGCTCAGCGCCCCGCAGGATAATTTCAAACTGGAGTCGGTGTGAGCGACACCTCCGAACAGACCATCGCCGCCGCGCGCGCTGCCTACGAGCGGATCACCGGCGCGCGCTACGACGCGGGCTATATGCTGCGCCGGCGGCGTGACTCCGGGGTGCAGCGGCTCGGGAAACGGCTGGCGCGGATCGCGATCGCCGATGCGGCGATCCTCGTTGCGGCGGTGGTGATCGGGCTGATCATCCCGCTCGGCATCATGGGGGCCACCGCGGTGATGGCGCTGCTGCTCGCCGCGACGGTGACGCTGGCGATCTGGCCGCCCGACGCGCCGGTCGCGCCCGAGCGGCTGCGCCAGGCGGATATCCGCGCCTTGCCGACGCAGACCGCGCGCTGGCTCGATTCGCAGCGCGCCGCCCTCCCTGCGCCTGCGGTGGCGGTGGCCGACCGGATCGGGGTGCGGCTCGATACGCTCGGCGCGCAGCTCGCCGGGCTGAACGAAGAGACCCCCGCGACCGGCGAAATCCGCCGGCTGGTCGGCGAGCAATTGCCCGAATTCGTCCGCGATTATCAGCGCGTCCCGCGCGAGCTGCGCGGCACCCCGCGCAACGGCAAGACCCCCGACCGCCAGCTCACCGACGGGCTTGAACTGATCGAGCGCCAGATCGGGCAAATGTCCGAAGAACTGGCGCAGGGCGACCTCGATTCGCTCGCGACGCGCGGGCGCTATCTCGAGGTCAAATATCGCGGCGACGAGGGTTAACCCTAGCACCGTCACCCGGCCTTGAGCCAGGGTGACGGGGGACGTCCGATCGGCTAGCGCGGCCAGCATGAGCGATCGCGTGCTGAACTTCGAGGGCATCCACAATTTCCGCGACTATGGCGGCTATGACACCCCCGTCGGCCGGCTGCGCACCGGTCTGCTGTGGCGCTCCGGCCAGCACGGCGCGGCGACCGCAGCCGATCTCGCGAGCCTCGCCGACCTCCGCATTAGCACCGTGATCGACCTGCGCGGCGACAGCGAGCGGGCGCTAGCACCGTGCCTGCGTCACGACGGCTTCGACGGCCTGGTGCTGTTCGCGCCGGGCGAGACCGCCGGGATCGAACTCGCCCCGCATGAAGAGGCCGGGCGCGGCATCACCACCGCTGCCGAAGCGCGTGGGGCGATGACCCGGCTTTATGCCGCGATGCCCTATCGCCCGATCCTGGTCCGCTCGCTGACGCTTTTTTTCGAGGCGCTGGCGACGCGCGACGGCGCCAGCCTGTTGCATTGCCTCGCCGGCAAGGATCGCACCGGGCTGGCGGCGGCGCTGCTCCACCGGCTGCTCGGCGTCCACGCGGACGATGTGATGGCGGACTATCTGCTCACCAACACCGCCGGCGACCCCGGGCGCCGCATCGCCAGCGCCGCCGCATCGATCCGCGAACGCTACGGCCCGCAGATGAGCGACGAGGCGATCGTCGCGCTGATGTCGGTCGAGGCGGATTACCTCCGCACCGCCTTCGCTGCGATCGACGAGCGGCACGGCGGGGTCGAGGCCTATGCGGCGGAGGTGCTGGGGGTCGATGCGGCACGGCGCCAGGCGATTGCGGCGCGGTTGGTGGCCTAACCCCTCCCGTTCGCCCTGAGCTTGTCGCACGGCGGCCCTTCTTTCTCTCGAAGAAAGTGCAGGGCTTGGATGAGCTCAGCCCGAACGGGGATAGGGAACGTCTCCTAACCGAACGCCACGCCCCACAGCAGGATCGCGTTCAACGCCACGATCAGCGCCGCGATCACCCACGCCAGCGCCGTCAGCCAACGCGGCGCGGCATGCGCGCCCATCACCTTAGCGCTGCCGGTAAAGGCGACCAGCGGCACCACCGCAAAGGGTAATTGCAGGCTGAGGATCACCTGGCTGAGCAGCAGCAGCGGGGTCGCCCCGCGATCCCCCGCCCAGGCGATCACCGCGACCGCCGGGACGATCGCCAGCGCGCGCGTCATCAGCCGCCTGAGCCACATCGGCAGCCGGAGATCGAGAAACCCCTCCATCACGATCTGCCCGGCCAACGTGCCGGTAACGGTGGAATTCTGCCCGCTCGCCAGCAGCGCGATCGCGAACACCGTGCTCGCCGCCCCGACCCCGAGCATCGGCGCGAGCAGGCGATGCGCCTCCTCGATCTCCGCCACCCCGGTGCGCCCCGCGACATGGAAGGTCGCCGCCGCCAGCACGAGGATCGCCGCGTTGATGAAGAAGGCGAGCCCGAGCGAGACGGTCGAATCGACCGTGGCCAGCCGGATCGCGTCGCGTCGTTCGCGCTCGCTCTCGCCGAACGCGCGGGTCTGGACGATCGCCGAGTGGAGATAGAGATTGTGCGGCATCACCGTCGCGCCGAGGATGCCGATCGCGATATAAAGCATCGCCGGATTGCGGACGATCTCGGCGGTCGGCACCAGCCCGGCCGCCGCGGCGCGCCAGTCCGGCCCGGCCCAGGCCAGTTCGAACGCGAAACAGCCGGCGATGACGATCAGCAGCGCGGCGATGAACGCCTCGAGCCGGCGGAACCCGTAACGCTGCAGCGCGAGGATCAGGAACACATCGAGCGTGGTGACGCACACGCCGACGAGCAGCGGCATATTGAACAGCAATTTCAAGGCAATCGCCGTGCCGAGCACCTCGGCGAGATCGCATGCGATGATCGCGATCTCGCACAATAGCCACAGGATCAGCGCCGGCCCGCGCCGGTAATGGGCGCGGCATGCCTGGGCGAGATCGAGCCCGGCGCCGATCCCGAGCCGCGCCGCCAGCGCCTGCAGCACGATCGCCATCAGGTTGGAAAGCAGGATGACCGAGAGCAAGGTATAGCCGAACGCCGACCCACCGGCGATGTCGGTCGCCCAGTTGCCCGGGTCCATATAGCCCACCGCGACGAGCCAGCCCGGCCCGATGAAGGCGAGCAGCCGCCGCCAGAAACCGCCCCCGCGCGGCACGGCGATCGTGCCGTGGCTTTCGGGGAGCGAGCGCATCATGTCGGTGGCGGGCCGCGTCATCGCGCGCCTCAATGCGGGAGCGCGCGCGCGGGTTCAACCGCGATTGCGGGGGCTAACCGATATTCCGCACGCTGCCCGTGCGCTTTGAGCGAAAGATGCGGGAGGGACCGTTGGAGCGCACGCCCTCAATCGGGATCGCTTGAGCTTCCACCCCGGCGCAGACCGCTTGTGCACCGCCGCCACGGGCGGCATCTTCGCGACATGACTCGCCCCACCCTGCCCGCCCTGATCGCCCCCCTGCTCCTCACGTTGCCGGGAGTGGCTCATGCCGCCGATCCGATTGCCGGCCGCTATCTGACCGAGGACGGATCGGGCATCGTCGCGATCGGCGCCTGCGGCAAGGCGATGTGCGGCAAGCTCGCGACGATCGTGCGACCCACCCCCAACGGCTCGACCACCGATGTGAAGAATCCCGACCCCGCGCTGCGCACGCGCCCGCTGCTCGGGATGCAGATCCTCAACGGCCTCACCGACAAGGGCGGCGACTGGCGCGGCGAAATCTACGACCCGCGCCGCGGCAAGACGTTCAAGTCGGTCGTCAGCCGTAACGCCGACGGCACGCTCAATGTGAAGGGTTGCCTCGCCTTTATCTGCCAGACGCAGCTCTGGCGCCCGGCGCGGTAACGCTCTCTCCTTCTCCCCTCCCTTGAACAAGGGAGGGGAACAAGAAGAGGTCTCACGCCCCGTCACACCGGCGTCCCCTTCACACCGGCGCCGCGTCGATTCCCGCGCCGTAATGATGCCAGGTGAAGATCGCGGCCGCGCCGCGATGCGGGCGCCACGCCTCGGCGAGCTCGCGGGTCAGCTTCTCGCTCGGCCGCGTCTCGTGGCCCAGGATGCGCCCGACCTCGATCTGCACCGCCAGATCGCCCGCCGGCCAGATATCCGCCCGCCCCTCGGCAAACAGCAGATAGATTTCGGCCGACCAGCGCCCGATGCCCTTCACCCGGGTGAGGCTGGCGATCGCCTCCTCGTCCGCTGCCGGGAGCGCGTCCAGGTCGAGCCGGCCGCTCAGCACCTCCTCCGCCAGGCTGCGCGCATAACCCGATTTCTGCCGCGAAAAGCCGCAGGCGCGCAGATCCTCGTCGCTGGCGCGCGCGATCACCGCGGGATCGGTCGGATCGCCGATCTGAGCCTCCAGCTTGCGCCACACCGCGTCCGCCGCCTTCACGCTCACCTGCTGGCCGACGATCGTGCGCAACAAAGTAACATAACCACGCGCGCGGATGCGCGGTGCCGGATAGCCGACCCGCGCCACCGCGACCGCGAATTTCGGTTCGATTGCGCCTAGTGCATCAATCCCCGAACGAAGCTGCGCTTCGCTCAGCCCCATTGCAGGCTCGCGCGAAGGCAGGCATGGGGCGATGCGAATCTGATGGGATTTTGCACGGAGACCATAATGCCCAAGCTTATCGTCGTAACGCGGGATGGGGAAGAACGCGCGCTGGACGGCGAGGCAGGCCTGTCTGTGATGGAAGTGATCCGCGACGGCGGCATCGATGAAATCCTGGCATTGTGCGGCGGTTGCTGCAGCTGCGCGACCTGCCACATCCATGTCGACCCGGAATTTGCGGCCAAACTGCCGCCGATGAGCGAGGACGAGAACGACCTGCTCGATTCATCGAGCGACCGCGACGAAACCTCGCGCCTGTCGTGCCAGATTCCGTTCAGCGACGCGCTGGACGGGATGAAGGTGCGAATCGCCGAAGAAGATTGATCCTACGCACCGCCCCGGCGCAGGCCGGGGTCCAGCATCGGGCCGGTAGCGACCGGGCCCCGGCCCGCGCCGGGCCGGTTTCGGGCCCGCGCTAGGGCCGATCGGCATCCAGTTATTTCGCCTGGGATGCCCACCCCCCTCCGTCACCCCGGCCTCCATCGGGAGGCAAGCGCGGAGCAAGAGGTTCTTACCATAGAGCGTGCCGCACGATGGACCCGGCTCAAGGCCGGGGTGACAGTTTGCGAGGCTCGAACGGCTGAATGTCGACCGGCCTCAGCCCCGCGCCGCCGCCGCATAGAGCGCGATCGCCGCGGCATTGGAGACGTTGAGGCTCTCCACCTTGGGCGAGATCGGCAGCTTGGCGAGCTGGTCGCAATGCGCCTCGGTATTCTGCCGCATCCCCTCGCCCTCCGCGCCGAGCACGATCGCGACGCGCGCCTCGCCCATCGCCTCGGCGAGATTGAGCGCGGCATGGCCGGTCAGCCCGATCCGCCAGAAGCCCGCCTCCGCGATCTCATCGAGCGCGCGCGACAGATTGACCACGCGCACCCACGGCACCGTTTCCAGCGCGCCCGACGCCGCCCGCGCCAGCGCGCCCGATTCGGGCGGCGCGTGGCGATCCTGGGTGACGATGCCGAGCGCGTCGAACGCCGCCGCCGAGCGCAGGATCGCGCCGACATTGTGCGGATCGGTCACCTGATCGAGCACCACCAGCGGGCGGCGATCGTCGCGTCCCTGCTCGATCAGGTCGCCGAGCCAGATTTCCTCGAGCGGATCGACTTCCGCCACCAGCCCCTGATGCGGCGCGTCATTGGGCACCATCCGCCCCAGATCGGCGACATCGGCATAGACCACCGGCAGGACCGAGGGCAGCGACAGCGCGGCAAGCGCCTCGCGCGTGCCCCACAATTTGCGCACGTTGCGCTCGGGGTTGGCCAGCGCGGCGATGACGGCATGGCGCCCCCAGAAACGCGGGCGGCTGCCGGGGGGCTGCGAGGGGCGGTGGCTGCGACGGGCCATCATTCAATTCCGGACAAACGAAGGGACAGATGCCCGCGATTTGATCGGCCGCGGCGTGCGCGGCAAGTTTTTTCGGCTCGCCCGCCGCATGATGAACAAAATGCGACATCATCGACATGAGCGCGTTGACACCGCCCGCCTGCTTCGGCATTGGGCGCCCTCGCTTTGACGAAGCGGCCCTGTGGAAGGGTGGCCGAGTGGTTAAAGGCAGCAGACTGTAAATCTGCCCACGCAAGTGTACGCTGGTTCGAATCCAGCCCCTTCCACCACCAGCCGCTGCGGCGGCCAGCGTGTCAGCGCATTGGGCGGAACCCGGCGCGCACCTCCTCGACAAACAGCCCGGGTTGCTCGAACGCCGCGAAATGACCGCCGCGCGCGGGCTCGCCCCAATGGACGATATGGGGGTAGCGCCGCTCCGCCCAGCGCCGCGAGGCACGCAAGATCTCCTTGGGAAACAGGCTGCACGCCACCGGCACCTCGACCCGCGCCGCGGCGAAATCGCGAAAGCTCTCCCAATAGAGCCGCGCCGCCGAGGCGGCGGTGCCGGGCAGCCAGTAGAGCATGATATTGTCGATGATCTCGTCGAGCGTCAGCACATTGAGCGGGTCGCCGTCGCAATCGGTCCAGGCGTGGAATTTCTCGAAGATCCACGCCGCCTGCCCCGCGGGCGAATCGACCAGCGCGTAGCCCAATGTCTGCGGGCGCGTCGCCTGCTGCTGGGCATAGCCGTTGCCGTCGGTCATGTAGCGCTGGAACGCCGCGAGCGCCGCCTGCTCCTCGGGGGTGGGATCGGCCATGTCCTCGGGGGTCGGCGGGGCGACGATCATGTTGACGTGGATCCCCGCCACCGCCGCGTCGCCGCTCGCGCCGATCGCCGAGGAGACCGCCGATCCCCAATCACCGCCTTGGGCGACGAAGCGATCGTAACCGAGCCGCTTCATCAGGGTGATCCACGCCGCCGCGATGCGCGGCACCGGCCAGCGATCCGCCGGGCGGTCGGAAAAGGCGTAGCCGGGGAGCGACGGCGCGACGATGTGGAAGGCATCGCGCGGATCCCCGCCGTGCGCCGCGGGATCGGTCAGCGGGCCGATCACCTTGAGGAACTCGACCACCGATCCCGGCCAGCCGTGGGTGATGATCAGCGGCAACGCATCGCGCTCGGGCGAGCGGACGTGGAGGAAATGGATTCCGGTGCCGTCGATCGTCGTGCGATATTGCCCCAGCGCGTTGAGCCGTGCCTCGCACGCGCGCCAGTCGTAGCGGTCGCGCCAATGCGCGACCAGCGCCTGCGCGCGATCGAGCGGAACGCCCTGCCCCCAATCGCCGACCGTCTCGCGCTCGGGCCAGCGGGTGTTGGCGAGCCGCACGCGGAGATCGTCCAGCGCAGCCTCCGGCACGTCGAGGTGGAAGGGGGTGATCGCCTCGCTCATGATCCGCTCCGTGAACCGGGAGCGCAGCGTAACATGCGATCCGCACAAAGCTACGGCGCCCGGAAGATTAACTCCGTGCGCCGCAACCGGTGGGGTCAGGTCCCGGACGCACAATTCCTGACTATGGTTAAGGTTCCAAAAAGGATCCGAAGCCGCGCGCACGGCTTGCGCCGATGCGCGCCGCTGGTTATCTCGCACCCGCACCGTGTTGGCATTCCGACGGACATGAAGTTGGAATACCGGCCGGAGCCGCATAGAAAACCACGCGTTTTCAACGGTATGCGGGTATAGCACAATGGTAGTGCAGCAGCCTTCCAAGCTGAATACACGGGTTCGATTCCCGTTACCCGCTCCACCCCTCCCCCCAGCCAAACCTCTGATCCTTCACGCGATCCTTACCATTCGCGTGGCAGGGGCGGCGCGATGTATCTCGATCCAGCACTCGCCTCGGCCAATCGCGCCGATCCGCGCCCCGCCTCGGCGGTGTCGCGCGGCGTCGGGCTGGCCGGGCTCGCCGGGCTGGCGGGGTGGATCGCGGTGGCGCGACACTTCGGGATGGACGGCCCTTATGCCGCTTTGGTCGGGGTCGCCGCCTGCGGCGTGCCAATGGTGCTGTGGTCGCTGCTGGTCGACAAGGTGCACCGCCACCGCTCGACCGGGATCGACTGGCACATGCGGCGCCCGCTGCGCGCGACGATCGACATCAGCCTCGTCAAGCTCACCGGGCTATGGGCAACCTGGGCGGCGATCACGCTGGCCTATGCCGTCGGGCGCTTCTACTGGCAGGGCAATTTCCAGTTCGCCATGTGGTGCCTCGAACGCGCCGCGCCGCCGCTGCTGGTGCTGTCGATCCCGTACACGATCTGGCTCGACCGCCGGCTGGTCGAACCGCGCGACGGCGCCTGGGCGCTCGGCGCGTGGCTGCTCGGGCAAGGCGCGCCGGATCGCGAGGCGATCTGGAACCACCTGCGTTCCTGGGCGGTGAAGGGCTTCTTCCTCGCCTTCATGCTCGCGATCGTCCCGTCGGGGTTCGGCGATTTCGTCCGCGCCGACCCGGCGGCGGTGCTCCGCGATCCGGTGGCGCTGGCCAATTGGCTGATCACCTTCATGTTCGTGGTCGACGTCGCCTTCGCCACCGTCGGCTATCTTCTCACGATGCGCCCGCTCGACGCGCATATCCGCACCGCGAACCCTTATGCCGCGGGCTGGACGGCGGCGCTGATCTGCTATCCCCCGTTCATCCTGATGAACCCCGGCGGCCCGCTCGACTATCACCCCGGCACCGCCGACTGGACCGCGTGGCTCGCCGGCTATCCGATCGCGCTCGCACTGGTCGGCGCGTTGCTGGTGGCGCTGACCGCGATCTACGCCTGGGCGACGGTGGCGTTCGGCCTGCGCTTCTCGAACCTCACCAACCGCGGCATCCTGACCCACGGCCCCTATGCCTGGTCGCGCCACCCGGCCTATCTGTCGAAGAACCTGTTCTGGTGGCTCTCCACGCTGCCGATGCTGTCGACCGGCAGCCTGGTCGACGCGACGCGCGCGACCGTGCTGCTCGGCGTGGTCAGCGCAGTCTATTACTGGCGCGCGAAGACCGAGGAACGCCACCTCTCGGCCGACCCCGATTATCGCGCCTATGACGCGTGGATGACGCGCAACGCCCCGATCCCGCGCGCCTTCGCGTGGATCGCGGGGCGCTAGAAGCTCGCTTCGCCGTATACCCGCGAGATGTCCCCGCCCCACGCGCCGTTATAGCGTTCGAGCAGCACCTCCGCCGGCACCTTGCCGCTGCGGACGATCTCGCGCAGCGGATCGAGGAAGCCAGTTTCGTTATCCCCCGAGCGATTGTGCCGCGCGCGCGCCGCGAGCCCGGCATTGGCGATCTCCAGTACCTCGCCCGCGATATCGCGCAGCGTGCCGCCACCGGGGATCGGCGCGCCGAGCGCGAGTTTGGGCGCGGCGCTGCGCAGCGCCTCGCGCTCTTCCATCGTCCAATGTTTCACCACATCCCAGGCCGCGTCGAGCGCCGCCTGATCGTAGAGCAGCCCGACCCAAAAGGCCGGCAGCGCGCAGATCCGGTTCCACGGCCCGCCATCCGCCCCGCGCATCTCGAGGAAGGTCTTGAGCCGCACCTCGGGGAAAGCGGTGGAGAGATGGTCGTTCCAATCCTCCAGCGTCGGCAGCTCGCCGGGAAGGACGGGTAGTTCGCCCTTGAGGAAATCGCGGAATGACAGCCCGGCGGCGTCGATATAGCGCCCTTCGCGGTAGACGAAGTACATCGGCACATCGAGCATATATTCGGCATAGCGCTCGTAACCGAAGCCGTCCTCGAACACGAACGGCAACATCCCGGTCCGCGCCGGATCGGTATCCGACCAGATATGGCTGCGGTAGGAGAGATAACCGTTGGGCTTGCCCTCGGTGAACGGCGAATTGGCGAACAGCGCCGTCGCAAGCGGCTGCAGCGCGAGCCCGACGCGGAACTTCTGCGCCATATCGGCCTCGCTGGCGTAATCGAGGTTCACCTGGATCGTGCAGGTGCGCAGCATCATGTCGAGCCCGAGCGAGCCGACCCGCGGCATATGCCGCAACATGATCGCATAGCGCCCCTTGGGCATCACGGGCAGATCGCCGCGCGTCTTGTCCGGCCACATGCCGAGCCCGAGGAAGCCGATGCCGAGCTTCTCGCCCGCGGCCTTCACCTGCTCCAGATGCCGGCCGGTTTCGGCGCAGGTCTCGTGGAGATTGTCGAGCGGCGCGCCGGAAAGCTCGAATTGTCCCGCCGGCTCGAGGCTGACGCTGCCGTCGAGCCCGGTCAGCGCGATGAGGTTGCCGTTCTCCTCCACCGGGCGCCAGCCATATTGCTGGAGCTCGGTGAGCAACGCGCGAATGCCGTGCGGCTCGTCCCACGACGGCGCGTGGTGATCGGACACGGCATAGACGAATTTCTCATGCTCGGTGCCTATCCGCCACCGTTCCTTGGGCTTTTCGCCACGGGCGAAACTGGCGATGAGTTGCTCGCGCGACTCGATGACTGGCGAGTTGCTTTCCGAAACCGTCTTGGTCGTCATAAGCGCGCCTTACGCGGGGATGAACGGCTCCGCTAGCGAAACCGTTACGGGTTTAGCTATCGGACGGTACATTAGGAAATTTCATGCGCTTTTGCGTGCTGCGTCACGCGTCGAACAGGCCGCGACTACCAGTCCCCCGCCGCCGCCATCCACACCGCCACCGCCGCCGCCGCGGCGGTATCGGCGCGCAGGATGCGCGGGCCGAGCGAGATCGGCACCGCCCCCGGCGTCGCGCGGATCGCCGCGCGCTCCTCGTCGTCGAACCCGCCTTCCGGCCCGATCAGGATCGCCGCCGCGCCGGGCTTCATCGCCGCGCGCGCCGGCGCCCCGCCCTGTTCGTCGGCGAAATAGAGCGCCCGCCCGTCCGGCCAGTCGCGCAGCAGCGCGGCGAGCTTCACCGGCTCGGCCACCTCGGGCAGCGCGGTACGCCCGCATTGCTCGGCCGCCTCGATCATATGCGCGCGAAGCCGATCGACATTGGGGCGATCGACCACGGTGCGCCGCGTCACGACGGGCACGAAACGCGCGACGCCCAGCTCGCACGCTTTCTCCGCCATCCAGTCGACCCGCCCCTTCTTGAGCGGCGCGGCGACCAGCCACAGATCGGGCACGCGCTCACGCGGCGCGAGCAATTCGCGTACGTCGAGCGTCACATCGCGGCGCCCGGCGCTCTCCACCACCGCCAGCCACTCGCCGGTCGCATCGTCGAACAATTTCACCGGATCGCCGGCCTTCAGCCGCATCACCGAGGCGAGATAATGCGCCCCCGCGCCGTCGATCCGACGCGCGCCCGGCGCGAGCGGTTCGGGCACGTAGAGGCGCGGGGTCGAGCGCGGCGGCCAGGCGGGGGTGGCGATCATTATTTGCGGTTTCGTCCGGTCATCCGTTTGACGGTCATGAACAGGAGGACGGCGAGGATGGCAATCCCGATCACGCCAAAGGTGATCACCCCCGCCACCCGCAGGATGGCGTAGAACAGGGCCTCGACGAACCGACCGATCGCTACCGACAGATGGATCAGCGGACGCGCTTCCAGCTTTGCGTCTTGCAGCCGAACCCGGCGAACAGACAGCCTTTGCCGACGATCGTGTCGCGGTTGACCAGTTCGAGCGTGCCGTCGAACGTCTTGTCGATATCCGGCACATAGACTTCGCCGTACCACAGGCCGTCGTCCTCGCGCCGGAAATCGTGGAACAATTCGGTGCCGACCAACTGATCGGTGCCCCCGGCGGCGGCATCCGCCTTGGCCTTTTCGCTCGCCGCGATGACCCGGCCGCACAGCCCCTGTCCGCACGGCGCGATACGGATGCGCACGCTGTCGGCGTCGTTGCGCCAGATGCCGGCGAGCGCCGGTCCGTTCTGCGCCGCCGCGGGGCCGGCGATCGCGACGAGAGCGGCCAGCATCGCGATCGGCATCGGAGACATACGCATATACTCTACTCCCTTCGCTCCCGTCTCTCGTCATTCCCGCGCAGGCGGGGATCCATTGACGCTGAGGTTGCGGCCCTATCGCGAGACCAGCGTCAATGGATCCCCGCCTGCGCGGGAATGACGAGGGGTTTCGTCGGTATCTTCAACTGAACCACAAGCCACTGATATCTACGAACCGGCTGTGGCGGAAGCGTGACGAGGCGGATAGGATGGCCGGCGTGAGCAACGCCCCGGATATCGTCCCCGACAGCGAGCATCGCGGCATCGTCGCCGCGCTGCCGCTCCGCCTGCGCAACTTCGCCCTGCTCGCGCGGTTCGATCGGCCGATCGGCTGGTGGCTGCTGTTCTGGCCCGGCGCCTGGGCGGTGGCACTCGCCGGCGGCACGATCGAGCGCTGGCCGCTGATCCTGTGGCTGCTCGCGGGCAGCATCGCGATGCGCGGCGCGGGCTGCGTCTATAACGATATCGTCGACCGCAAGCTCGACGCCAGCGTCGCGCGCACCCGCTCGCGCCCGCTCGCCAGCGGCGCGGTATCGCTTACCGCCGCCTGGATATGGCTCGGCATGCTCAGCCTCGTCGGGCTGGTCGTGCTGCTCCAGCTGCGCGTCGATACCGCGATCGTCGCGGTCGCCAGCCTCGCGCTGGTCGCCGCCTATCCGTTCATGAAGAAGATCACCTGGTGGCCGCAGGCGTGGCTGGGGCTGGTCTTTTCCTGGGCGGCGCTGGTCGGGTGGAACGAGACCTGGGGGTGGATCGCGATTCCCGGACTGCTGCTCTACGCCGGGTCGATCTGCTGGGTGATCGGCTATGACACGATTTACGCGCTGCAGGATCGCGAGGACGATGCGCTGATCGGCATCCGCTCGTCGGCGTTGCGGATGGGCAAATCGGTGGTGCCGGGGGTCGGCGGCTTTTATGTCGCGGCGCTGCTATTGTGGGGCGGCGCCTTCTGGCTGGTACGCCCCGATCCGCTGTCGCTCGCCGCGCTGCTGCCGATCGCGGCGCATCTGATGTGGCAGATCGCGACGCTCGATCCCGACGACGGCGCGGGCGCGCTCGCGCGTTTCCGCTCGAACCGGTTCGCCGGGCTGCTGATGTTCCTTGCCTGCGCGGTGGTCGGGACGCGGCTGTAGATCGCCAAAACCTACCGCTTGCACCCCTTCGCACGCGCGACCCCACGCAGATAGCCGCGCCGCGCGAGCCCGGCATAGGTGGCCGATTGCATCCGGCGCTGCGCCGCCGCGGCGCCGCTCACTTCGCGTACCAGCCCGCGGAACGGGATGATCGTATCGATCGCGGTCTCGCCGGCGATCTTGGCGATCTGACCGGTGCGGGTGCCCTTGTCCTCCGACGGCACGTCGAAATCGGGGCCGAGCACCTTGTCGAGATCGCGCAGCCTGCCGGCGATCTGCGCGCATGAGGCGGTGCCGCTGGTGCTATAGGGCGCGTCCTCGGCGTTGAGCAGCACCGGCGGGACCTTCTTGTTGGCCAGCCCCACGTCATGCACCGGGCGCGCCGCGATCTTGCCGGCTTCGGACAGCGTCGAATCCTGCTTATTGTCCTGCGCCTCGCGCACTTCCTGCGCGATCGCGCCGGCCGGCAGCAGCACGGCGGCAATCATCACGGCGATACCGGCGACATGCATCGTTGAACCTTCCCTTCCAATCAGCCCTCTGCCACAATCTAACGCAGCGAGAGGGCGTGCGATCCATTCTGCGTTGACTTCATGAACCGGCGCGCATTGCCGCGGTCTCATTTCACCGCTAATTTGCCTCGCTTCGTCGGCGAAAGGACGTGACATGGCGGTAGACGAGCGGACTCCCGGCAAAAAGCTGTTGATCGCCGTGCTGATCGGCGCGTTGCTCGCCATCCCCCTCTTCGCGGTCTACCTCCTGGTCTACGATCGGCAATCGCAGTCTCAGGTCGCGCGCGCCTCGATCGCGGAAGGCTGGGGCGGCCCGCAGACGATCGCCGGCCCCGTGCTCGTCATCCCCTATCAGGAGCAGACGACCGAAACCGTCAGCGAAGGTGGCAAGCAGGTCGCCAAGACACAGACGGTGTGGCGCGAGCTGACGCTCGCGCCCGAACAGGCTGACCTCCGTACCGACCTGACGCCCGAGCGCCGACGCCGGTCGATCTACGAAGCCGTCCTGTTCGAGGCGGCGGCGAGCGGCACCGCGCGTTTCGTCCTCCCGGCGGACCTCGCGCGCTTCGGCATCACACAGGATCGGCTATTCTTCGACCGCGCCGAACTCCGCTTCGGCCTGCGCGACGCGCGCGGGCTTTACGGCGCGCCGCCAGCGGTGACGGTCGACGGGGTCAGGCTCGGGCTGCAACCCGGCAAGGGATCGGCGGCCACCGGGGGCGCGGGCTTCTTCACCTGGCTGGATGCCTCCCCGCTGCGCACGCGCGCGATCGCCGCGAGCTTCCGCTTCACCTTCCGCGGCAACGGCTGGATCGCGCTCGCCCCGCAGGCGGGCGACACCCGTTGGACGGTCACCTCGAAATGGCCGCACCCCAGCTTCCAGGGCGGCTTCCTGCCGACCGCGCAGCAGGTTTCGGCCAACGGCTTCAACGCCACCTGGCGTGTCGGCAATCTCGCGCTCGGCCGCACGCTCGTCTCGGCGGGCGAATCGGCGCCCGATACCCGCGAAACCCCGGTCGGCGATCGATACGATACGTCGCAGCAGGCGGGCGATTACGAGGCGCGAGTCGATCTGATTTCCCCCGTCGATCTCTACAGCCAGGTCAATCGCTCGGTGAAATACGGCTTCCTGTTCATCGGCTTCACCTTCATGGCCTTTCTGATGTTCGACGTGATCGCCGGAGTGCGCGTCGCGACCGCAGAATATCTGCTGGTCGGCGCGGGGCTGGTGCTGTTCTTCGTGATGCTGCTCGCCTTCGCCGAGGTGATCGGCTTCGCGCTCGCCTATATCCTCGCCGCGGCGGCGATCGTCGGGCTGCTCACCGCTTATTCGGCCGCGGTGCTGAGAAGCTGGCAGCGCGCGGGCTATATCGCCGCGCTGCTCATCGCGCTCTACGCGATTCTCTACGTCCTGCTGAGCCTCGAGGCTTATTCATTGTTGATCGGCGCGATTCTCCTGTTTGCGGCGCTGGCCGGCATCATGTACCTGACGCGCAAAATCGACTGGAGCGGCCTCCGCTCCGCGACCGCAACCGACTGAATCGGGAAAAAACGATGGCCGAATTCACCTTGCCCGCGAACAGCAAGATCAAGGGCGGACGGAAAATCCCCTCGCCCCAGCCCGGGGGCAAGATGCGGAACTTCAAAATCTATCGTTACGATCCCGACTCGGGCGAGAACCCGCGCTACGACACGTTCGAGATCAATCTCGACGAATGCGGCCCGATGGTGCTCGACGCCTTGATCAAGATCAAGGCGGAGCAGGATTCGTCGCTCACCTTCCGCCGTTCGTGCCGCGAGGGCATCTGCGGCTCGTGCTCGATGAACATCGACGGCAAGAACGGTCTCGCCTGCACGACGGCGATCGAAGACGTGAAGGGTGAAGTGAAGATCACCCCGCTGCCGGCGATGGAGGTGATCAAGGATCTCGTCCCCGATTTCACGCATTTCTACGCGCAATATGCCTCGATCAAGCCGTGGCTGCAGACGGTGACCCCGCCCCCCGCGGGCAAGGAGCGGCTGCAGTCGCCCGAGGATCGCAACAAGCTCGACGGGCTTTACGAGTGCATCCTGTGCGCCTGCTGCTCCACCTCCTGCCCGAGCTATTGGTGGAATTCGGACAAGTTCCTCGGCCCGGCGATCCTGCTCCAGGCCTATCGCTGGCTGGCCGACAGCCGCGACGAGATGACCGGCGAGCGGCTCGACGCGCTGGAGGATCCCTTCCGGCTCTATCGCTGCCACACGATCATGAACTGCGCCAACGCCTGCCCCAAGGGCCTTTCCCCGGCCAAGGCGATCGCCGAGATCAAGAAGATGGAGGTCGAGCGGCTCGTCTGAGCGCTCGTCCCCCGCTTCGATGACCGAGCCCAAGCCCGAATTTCTCTACGAGGAACATCCCGATCATCCCGGCTGGATGAAATGGGGGTTCAAGGACGAGACGCGCTACACCGCGTTTCTCGGCGAGATGATCGTGCGCCGCGATGGCGGCCGCGCGCGCGTGCGGATGACGCCCGAGCGGCGGCATTCGAACCTCGCCAATGTCGTCCATGGCGGGGCGATGCTCGGCTTCATCGACGTTTCGCTGTTCGCCGCGGCGCGCAGCTTCGGGCTGATCACCGCGGGCACCGCGGTGACGCTCGATCTCAACACGCATTTCATCGGCGGCGGCCGGATCGGCGAGCCGCTGGAGGCCGAGGTCGAGCTGCTGCGCGAAACCGGGCGGCTGCTGTTCCTGCGCGGTGTGGTGTTGCAGGGCGATCGCGAGGTGGTGGCGGAATTTTCCGGCACGATCAGGAAACCGTCGGCGCCGCGAAACTGATTTCTTGCGCCTCCCCGTTCGCCCTGAGCTTGTCGAAGGGCGTCCTGTCGCCCGAGCGTTCGGGCCGCCCTTCGACAAGCTCAGGGCGACCGGAGGGTGGGTGATCCCAATTACCGCAAAAGGCTGAATGATGGGCAAGGTTCTCTCCGCTTACGACGCGCTGGTCGCCGCCGGCGAGCTCCGCCCCGATGCGGAGCAGGCCGTCGGCGCGCGTCGGCTCGATGCGCTCGCCGCCGAACTGGAGCATCCGCGTACCAAGGGGCTGTTCCGCCGTCGCCCGATCCCGCCGCGCGGCCTGTATCTGTGGGGTGACGTCGGCCGCGGCAAATCGATGCTGATGGACCTGTTCTTCGCCAATGTCGCGATCGAGCGGAAGCGGCGGGTCCATTTCGGCGAATTCATGCTCGAGGTGCACGGCCGCATCGCGATCGAACGCCGCAAGGAACAGGGCGACCCGATCGTCCCCGTCGCCAATGCGCTGGCCGAGGAAGCGCGCCTCCTCGCCTTCGACGAGATGATGGTCACCAACTCGCCCGATGCGATGATCCTCTCGCGACTGTTCACCGCGTTGATCGAGTCGGGCGTCACCGTCGTCACCACCTCGAACCGCGCGCCGGCCGATCTCTACAAGAACGGCCTCAACCGTGAGCATTTCCTGCCCTTCATCGCGTTGATCGAGGCGCGGCTCGACGTGCTCGCGCTCAACGGCCCGGTCGATTATCGCCGCGACCGACTGGGGCAGCAGGACACCTGGCTCGTCCCCAACGGCCCCAAGGCGACCGCCGAACTCTCCGCCGCCTTCTTCCGCCTGACCGATTATCCGCCCGAGGATCGCGATCACGTCCCGAGCGAGGATATCATCGTCCAGGGTCGCACCCTGCACGTCCCCAAATCGCTCAAGGGCGTCGCGGTGTTCAGCTTCAAGCGGCTCTGCGCCGAAGCCCGCGGCAGCGCCGATTACCTCGCGATCGCAAGGCGTTACCATACGATCATCCTCGTCGGTATTCCAATCCTCGGGCCGGAGAACCGCAATGAGGCGGCGCGCTTCGTCAGCCTGATCGACGCGCTCTACGAGCATAAGGTCAAATTGCTCGCCGCCGCCGATGCCCAGCCCGACGCGCTCTATCCGACGGGCGACGGCCGCTTCGAGTTCCAGCGCACCGTCAGCCGGCTGGAGGAAATGCGCTCGGAGGAATATCTCGCCGCCGGCCACGGCGCCTGACAGGTCCGGCGCGGCCCCTCTCCCCCGTCATTCCCGCGCAGGCGGGAATCCATTCGCGCAGGTCGGGGAAAGAGTCGCGAGGGCAGCCAGAATGGATTCCCGCCTGCGCGGGAATGACGACGAACACTCAGCGCGCCCCTCGTTGTTGATATTGCAAAACACTCGCAATAAAAACCTTAACCTTCCTGCTTTAACGGGTTGCCCCGGGTGACGGATAGGCGTAGGCGGCCTTTCCATTCACGTCGCAACCTCTAGTGAAAGGGATGGAATGGCCCGCAAGAAGATCGCGCTGATCGGCGCCGGCAACATCGGCGGTACGCTCGCGCATTTGGCCGCCCTCAAGGGCTTGGGCGATATCGTCCTGTTCGACGTGGTGGAGGGCGTGCCGCAGGGCAAGGCGCTTGACCTGTCGCAATGCGGCCCGGTCGAAGGCTTCGATGCCAAGATCATCGGCACCAACGATTACAAGGATATCGCCGGGGCGGACGTGATCATCGTCACCGCCGGTGTCGCCCGCAAGCCGGGCATGAGCCGCGACGATCTGCTCGGCATCAACCTCAAGGTGATGAAGTCGGTCGGCGAAGGCATCAAGAACAACGCGCCCGACGCGTTCGTCATCTGCATCACCAACCCGCTCGACGCGATGGTCTGGGCGCTGCGCGAATTCTCCGGCCTGCCGACCAACAAGGTCGTGGGCATGGCCGGCGTGCTCGACTCGGCGCGCTTCAGCCACTTCCTCGCCGAGGAATTCAACGTCTCGGTCAAGGACGTGAACACCTTCGTGCTCGGCGGCCACGGCGACACGATGGTGCCGGTGCTGGAGTATAGCACGGTCAGCGGCATCCCGGTCAGCGATCTGATCGCGATGGGCTTCTCGACCAAGGAAAAGGTTGACGAGATCGTCAAGCGCACCCGCGGCGGCGGCGGCGAGATCGTCGCTTTGCTCAAGACCGGTTCGGCCTATTACGCCCCGGCGACCAGCGGCATCGCGATGGCCGAGGCCTATCTCTATGACCAGAAGCGCATCCTGCCGGCCGCCGCGCATCTGTCGGGCGAATATGGCGTCGACGATCTGTACGTCGGCGCGCCGGTGATCATCGGCGCCGGCGGCGTCGAGAAGGTGGTCGAGGTCAAGCTCGGCGACGAGGCGAAGGCCAACCTTCAGGTCTCGGTCGATGCGGTCAAGGAACTGCTCGTGGCGTGCAAGGCGATCGATAGCTCGCTGGCGTGACATAGGCGCTCAGCTGTGTCCCCGCGAAGGCGGGGACACAGACTGGGTTCCCGCCTTGGGTTCCCATCAAAGTAATACTTTGATGAGGGCCCTTCGCGGGAGCACATTTTACGCTGTCGTTCGCGAGGGCACATTACAAGGAGCCGATGAACAAGCGCGGGTATGTTTACATCATGGCGAATGGTCGCGCCGGCACCATCTATATCGGTGTCACCTCGGATCTCGCCGCCCGCGCTTATCAGCACCGCAACGGGCTGATCGACGGCTTCACGAAGGAATATGGTTGTCACCGTCTCGTCTGGTACGAAGCGTATGACGACCTCGACGAGGCCCGCTTACGCGAGCTTCGCATGAAGAAGTGGAACCGCCAGTGGAAGCTGGCGGAGATTGAGCGAATGAACCCCGGCTGGGACGATCTGTTCGAGTCGTTGTTTTGATCGGCAATGTGCTCCCGGTGGGAGCACAGGCTGGGTCCCCGCCTCCGCGGGGACACAAGGAGTTGAGAACCCGCATGAGCATTCTCGTCGACAGGAACACCAAGGTCATCACCCAGGGGATGACCGGCAAGACGGGCACCTTCCACACGAAGGCCGCGCTCGATTACGGCACGCAGATGGTCGGCGGCGTGACGCCGGGCAAGGGTGGCACGGTGCATGAGGAGCTCGGGCTGCCGAACTTCGACACCGTCGCCGAGGCGGTCGCCAAGACCGGCGCCGATGCCAGCGTGATCTATGTCCCGCCGCCCTTCGCGGCCGATTCGATCCTCGAGGCGATCGACGCCGAAGTGCCGCTGATCGTGTGCATCACCGAAGGGATTCCGGTGCTCGACATGGTCAAGGTGAAGCGCGCGCTCTCCGGCTCCAAGTCGCGGCTGATCGGGCCGAACTGCCCGGGCGTGCTGACCCCGAACCAGTGCAAGATCGGCATCATGCCGGGCAATATCTTCCGCGAAGGTTCGGTCGGCGTCGTCTCGCGCTCCGGCACGCTGACCTATGAGGCGGTGTTCCAGACCTCGAACGCCGGGCTCGGCCAGACCACCGCGGTCGGCATCGGCGGCGATCCGGTCAACGGCACCAACTTCATCGACGTGCTCGAACTGTTCCTCGCCGACGAGGCGACCCAGTCGATCATCATGATCGGCGAGATCGGCGGCTCCGCCGAGGAAGAAGCGGCGCAGTTCCTCAAGGACGAGGCCAAGCGCGGGCGCAAGAAGCCGATGGCCGGGTTCATCGCCGGGCGCACGGCGCCGCCGGGCCGTCGCATGGGTCACGCCGGCGCGATCGTGTCGGGCGGCCAGGGCGGCGCCGAGGACAAGATCGCGGCGATGGAAGCCGCCGGGATCAAGGTCGCGGCGAGCCCGAGCGAGCTCGGCTCGACCTTGCTCGAAGTGTTGAAGGGTTGATCATTCCGCCCCGGGGGCATGTTGCTTCCGGGGCGACAACGGCATCTCTCCCCAGGATGCCCGAGGACAAAGCGTCATGGGCTACGAAGGCCAGGATTTCGCGGATATCGCAGGCGGCGTCTCGCCGGCGTTCATCGATGCGCTCTATGCGCGCTACAAGGCATCGCCCGACAGCGTCGAGCCGGGCTGGCGCGCCTTCTTCGAGGGGCTGGAGGGCGCGACGTCCGGGCCGTCGTGGGAAAATGCCCGCTGGCCGCTGACCTCGACCGACGACCTCACCGCGGCGCTCGATCCGACGCAGATGGAGCCCGCGCCCAAGCCGGCGAAGGGTGGCAAACCCGCCCCGGCGGCCGCGGCCCCCGCCCCCGATCAGGACGCGGTGGTCAAGGCCGCCGCCGATGCGATCCGCGCGCAGATGCTGATCCGCACCTATCGCGTGCGCGGCCACCTCGCCTCCAATCTCGATCCGCTCGGCCTCTCCGGGCTGCGCGAACTGCCGGCCGATCTCACGACCGAATATCACGGCTTCTCCGACGCCGATCTCGATCGCCCGATCTATCTCGGCGGCACGTTGGGGCTGCAATGGGCGACGGTACGCGAGATCGTCGACATCCTGCGCGCCAATTACTGCGGCAATGTCGGCCTCGAATATATGCACATCGCCGACGTGGAGGAGCGTCGCTTCCTCCAGGATCGGATGGAGGGCAAGGACAAGGCGATCGAATTCACCGACGCCGGCAAGAAGGCCATCCTCACCAAGGTGATCGAGGCCGAGCAGTGGGAGAAGTTCCTCGGCCGCAAATATGTCGGCACGAAGCGCTTCGGGCTCGACGGCGGCGAATCGATGATCCCCGCGCTGGAGAGCGTGATCAAGTACGGCGGCCAGATGGGCGTCAACGAGATCGTCATCGGCATGGCGCACCGCGGCCGGCTCAACGTGCTCGCCAATGTGATGGCCAAGCCGCTCCGCGTGATCTTCCACGAATTCGCCGGCGGCTCGGCCAACCCCGATGACATCGGCGGTTCGGGCGACGTCAAATATCACCTCGGCACCTCCACCGACCGCGAGTTCGACGGGCACAAGGTGCATATGTCGCTCGTCGCCAACCCGTCGCACCTCGAGGCGGCGGACCCGGTGGTGCTGGGCAAGACCCGCGCGATCCAGACGATCGCGAACGACCTCACCGAGCATTCGCATTCGCTGCCGGTGCTGATCCACGGCGACGCGGCGTTCGCCGGGCAAGGCATCGTGTGGGAATGCCTCGGCTTCTCGGGCATCCGTGGGTACAATACCGGCGGCTGCATCCATTTCGTCATCAACAACCAGATCGGCTTCACCACCAGCCCGCAATTCGCGCGCTCCTCGCCCTATCCGTCGGATGTGGCGAAGGGGGTGCAGGCGCCGATCTTCCATGTGAACGGCGACGATCCCGAGGCGGTTACCTTCGCGTGCAAGATGGCGATCGAATATCGCCAGAAGTTCCACCGCGACGTCGTGATCGACATGTGGTGCTATCGCCGCTTCGGGCATAACGAGGGCGACGAGCCGAGCTTCACCCAGCCGCTGATGTACAAGGCGATCCGCAGCCACGCGCCGGTCAGCGAGATCTACGGCCAGCGGCTGATCGCCGAGAAGGTCGTCGATCAGGCGTGGATCGATACGACCAGCCAGCAGTTCACCACCCTGCTCGAAGGCGAGTTCGAGGCGGGCGCGAGCTACAAGCCCAACAAGGCGGATTGGTTCGCCGGGCGCTGGTCGGGTCTCTCGATCCCGGCCGATCCCGAAACCGCGCGGCGCAGCGTCGATACCGGCATCGAACCCAAATTGTTCGACGCGATCGGCCGGCTACTCACCACGGTTCCCGACTCGATCTCGATCCACAAGACGCTGGCACGCGTGATCGACGCCAAGCGCGAGATGTTCCGCACCGGCGAGGGCTTCGACTGGGCGACCGGCGAGGCGCTGGCCTACGGCTCGCTCCTGTCGGAAGGCTATGGCGTCCGCCTCTCGGGGCAGGATTCGGGCCGCGGCACCTTCTCGCAACGCCACGCGGTGTGGGTCGACCAGAATGACGAGCATAAGTACGTGCCGCTCGCCAATGTCGAACACGGCAATTTCGAGGTGCTCGACAGCCCGCTGAGCGAATATGGCGTGCTCGGGTTCGAATACGGCTATGCGCTCGCCGATCCCAAGACGCTCGTGCTGTGGGAGGCGCAGTTCGGCGACTTCGCCAACGGCGCGCAGATCATGATCGACCAGTTCATCGCCGCGGGCGAGGCCAAGTGGCTGCGCGCCAACGGCCTCGTGATGCTGCTGCCGCACGGTTACGAGGGCCAGGGGCCGGAGCATAGCTCGGCGCGGCCGGAGCGTTTCCTCCAGCTGTGCGCGGGCGATAATATGCAGGTCGCCAATTGCACCACGCCGGCGAACTATTTCCACCTGCTGCGCCGGCAGATGCATCGCCCGTTCCGCAAACCGCTGATCATCTTCACGCCGAAGTCGCTGCTGCGGCACAAGATGGCGGTGTCGAGCGCGGCGGACTTCCAGGGCGACAGCCACTTCCGCCGTCTGCTCTCCGATCCCTCGGCGCCGGCCGATGCGGATACCAAGCGGCTCGTGCTGTGCACCGGCAAGGTCGCCTACGACCTGATCGAGGCGCGCGATGCGGCGGGCGACAAGCATACGCAGATCGTCCGCGTCGAGCAGCTCTATCCTTTCCCCGGCGAGCCGCTGGCCGTCCGCCTCGCGCGGATGCCCAATCTCGAGGAAGTGATCTGGGCGCAGGAAGAGCCGCGCAACAACGGCTATTGGTTCTTCGTCGAACCCTTCATCGAGCAGGCGCTGATCAAGGCGAACTGCCCGGTGAAGCGCCCGCGCTACGCCGGCCGCGCCGCCGCGGCATCGCCGGCGACCGGGCTGATGAAGCGCCACCAGGCCGAGCAGGGCGCCCTTGTCGCCGATGCGCTGGGCCATAATGTGCGTGAGGAAATCCGCCGTACCCGCGAAAGCGGCACGGCGAAAAAGGCCGGCAAGGCCGGCGCGTGACGTTCCGTCGCCCCGGTTCCGGCCGGGGCGTCAATGACGAGGTTTAAGATGGCAACCGAAGTTCTGGTCCCGACACTGGGCGAATCGATCACCGAGGCGACGCTGGGCGAATGGCTCAAGCAGCCGGGCGACAAGGTCGCCGCCGACGAGCCGATCGCCAGCCTCGAGACCGACAAGGTCTCGGTCGAAGTCCCCTCGCCGGTCGCCGGCGTGATGGGGCAGCATGCCGTGCAGGTCGGCGATACGGTGCAGGTCGGCGCGATGATCGCGACGGTCGAGGCCGGTGGCGGCGCCGCCGCGGCTGCGCCGGCTGCCGCGGCCCCTGCCCCCGCGGCTGCACCGGCCCCGGCCGCGAGCCCCGATGCGCCCGCCGCGCTCTCGCCGTCGGTGCGCCGCGCGGTGCTCGAACACGGCGTCGATCCGGCGACGATCAAGGGCACCGGCAAGGACGGCCGCCTGACCAAGGAGGACGTCGCCGCCGCCGCGACCGCGGCGACCGCCGCCAAGGCGCCCGCTGCCGAGGTGCCCGCCACCCCGTCGGTCGCCGCATCGACCGGCCGCAAGGAAGAGCGCGTCCGCATGACGCGGCTGCGCCAGACGATCGCGCGCCGGCTGAAGGATGCGCAGAATAGCGCCGCGATGCTCACCACGTTCAACGACGTGGACATGAGCGCGGTGATCGAGGCGCGCACCAAGTACAAGGACCTGTTCGAGAAGAAGCACGGCGTGCGGCTCGGCTTCATGGGCTTCTTCGTGAAGGCCGCGTGCATGGCGCTGAAGGATATTCCCGCCGTCAACGCCTCGATCGAGGGCGATGAGATCATCTATCACGATTATGCCGATATCTCGGTCGCGGTCAGCGCGCCCAACGGCCTCGTCGTGCCGGTGATCCGCGATGCCGATCAGCTGTCGGTCGCCGGGATCGAGAAGACGATCGGCGATTTCGGCCGCCGCGCCAAGGACGGCACGCTCAAGATGGACGAGATGAAGGGCGGCACCTTCACCATCTCCAACGGCGGCGTGTTCGGCTCGCTGATGTCGACCCCGATCATCAACCCGCCGCAGTCGGCGGTGCTCGGGCTGCACCGGATCGAGGATCGCCCGGTGGTCCGCGACGGCCAGGTCGTCGTCCGCCCGATGATGTATCTCGCGCTGAGCTACGACCACCGGCTGATCGACGGCCGCGAGGCGGTGACCTTCCTCGTCGCGCTCAAGAATGCGATGGAAGACCCGACGCGGATCCTGATCGACCTTTAATCGAACGGCCGTCGCCCCAGCGAAAGCTGGGGCCGCGTGCCACATGGGTTGCGCTTGCCGCCTGAGATCCCAGCTTGCGCTGGGATGACGGTTGCCTTCCTACTTCCGCGTCTCGCTCAGCGGCTTGAGCGACGTCCCGCTCAGATACATCATCGTCACCGAAATCTCGGTCACGCCCTGCCCGACATGCACCGCGGTCTGCTTGGGCGAGGGCTTGCGGCCGAAGATGAAATCCCACACCGTCACCCGCGGGTTGCCCGAGGCGCCGCCGCCGTCCTTGCGATCGGTCTCGCCGTTGGCATTGGCGTCGTGACGCACGTCGATCGCATAATTGCCCGGCGCTGCGACCGGCATGCAGACGCGGATCGGCTCGGTGCGCGGGGTGGGGATTTCCACCTTGGTCTGCCATTTGGTCTTGTCGAACCAGGTCGAGGTCGCCCCGCCGAAGGTGCGCACCCGCACCGTGCCGTTGCGGTTGCTCAATCCGGTGATGTCGACGAGAATCGCGGGCGACTTGCCGTGCGCGCACACCGCCGCATCGGGGCCGAGGATCGGCGCGCCTTCGCCGGCGCCAACGGCCGGCGCCGCACCTGCAGTCATCAATAGGGCCGCAAAAGCGACACGGGAATAATCGAACATCAGAACGCCATTGCCGCACCGTGCGGCGGTTTTACGGCAGGATAGCAGCGGACGATGACGGTCTCGCTTCAACCCGCGGCAAGCTTACGCAATTTTACAAGCATATCCTCCAGCCCGTCGATCCGCGCCGCGGCACGCCGCGCCGCCGCGCGTTCGAGCCGGTCGAGCAACGCGCCGATCGACGCTTCCCCCTCCCCCGCCGGCACCGGAGAGGCCTCGATCCGCGCGCGCCGGACGGGTGCCAGCGAGCGAACCGCCCGAACCGGCGCGCGCGGCACCGCCGGCACCGCGCCGGGATCGAATGCCGCAAGCGGCTGATCGAGATCGGCCGGAATCGGCTGCCCATGTTCGGCCGTCCGTGCGTCGATGAGCAGCACCGGCGCGCCGAGCTCGCTATGCGCGGCGATCGGTCGCCGCGCGGGGGCATCGGGGTGCGCATCGGCGCGCCGCAGCAGCGGGATCGCGCCGAGCCGGGTCGCGCGGCGCCGGCGCGGCGCGAGCAACGGCAACGCACCGAGCGCGGCGACCACGCCCCCCACCGCGATCGCCGCCAACATCCGGCCGGTCATCCCGACCGGCGCAAATGCCCCAAGCGGCAACTCCTCGACCGCCGCATCGAACACCCCCGCCGGTGCGGCGGCGACCAGCGCCGCGGCGATCAGCCCCGTCGCCAGCGCCAGCGCCGGCAACAATTTTCGTGGGTTCAGGCGGGTGTCGTGCTGGGTTGCGGCCATGATTCATCCATCCGCTCGGCTTTTGCCAGACGTTGGTAAACGGGCTGATAACGAGAAACGTTGAGCGCCCAGTTGCGCTCCGCATCGACGAACGCGCGCGCCCGCGCCCGCCGCGCATCCCAGCCGGCACGATCGGCGAGCAGCCCGGCGAGCGCCGCCGCGATCGCCGACGGATCGTCGGCGGCGAACAAGGTGCCGGTATCGCCGTCGCGGATCAGCTCGCGATGCCCGCCGACATCGGAGGCCGCGACCAGCTTCCCCTGCGCCATCGCCTCCGGCGGCTTGAGCGGGGTGACCAGATCGGTCAGCCGCATCCGTTTGCGCGGATAGGCGAGCACGTCGGTCACGCCGTAATAACGCTCGACCTGATCGTGCGGCACGCGCCCGACGAAGACGATGCGATCGGCGACCGGCGACGCGGCGGCCTGTGCGCGCAACGCCGCCTCCATCGGCCCCCCGCCGACCAGCAGCAGCCGCGCCGCGGGCCGCGCCGCGACGAGCATCGGCATCGCCGCGATCAGATCGTCGATCCCTTCATAATCGTAGAAGCTGCCGATGAACCCGATCGTCTCGCCGTCGAGCCCGAGTGTCGCCGCGAGCCCCTCGTCGCGCGGCCCCGGCGTGCCGAACAGCCCGAGATCGACCCCATTGGGGGAGACGAATATCTTCGCCGCGTCGATCCCGCGCGCGATGAGATCGCCGCGCAACCCCTCGCAGATCACCGCCACCGCGTCGGCGCGTCGCACCGCCCAGGTCTCGAGCGCACGTGTCGCGCGATACCGCGCCGACCCCTCGCGCCCCGTGCCGTTGCCGACCGCCGCATCCTCCCAAAAGGCGCGGATCTCGTAAACCAGCGGCAACCTGCGTCGCCGCGCCACCCACAGCGCCGCCAGCGCGCCGAGCACCGGCGAATGCGCGTGGAGCACATCGGGGCGATAGCTTTCCGCCACCGCATCGATGCGCCGGGCGAAAGCGGCGATTTCCGCCAGCTCGCCGACCGGCGCGGGAAAGGCGCGCGGCGGCACGGTGCGGTGGAAATCGATCCCGTCGACCTGTTCGAACGCCGCCGCGGACCGGCCCTGCCGCGGCCCGGTGATCGCCGCGACTTCCCAGCCGCGCGCGATCTGCGCCGTCAGAATCGCGCGGGTGCGGAAGGTGTAGCCGCTGTGCAGCGGCAGGCCGTGATCGAGGATATGGAGGATACGCATCGCAAGAATATGCTTGCCACACGATCATTTAACGCCGCGTCAACCGCGTGCCGATAAAGCCGGCGCCACGCAGCACGAGGGATTTCGCGCCGATGATCGACAATTTCGCGCTCGGCCTCACCCACGGGCTGATGCTGCTCGCGGCGTGGCTGCTGCTGCGCCGGCCCGATCTCGACCGCGAAACGCCGCCACCGGGTCGCGATACCCCGCAGGAGCGTGAACCGCGTGCGTGATCTCGCCTTCATCGGCTTCCTGCTCGCATTGTTCGGGATGGGGCTGCGCCGCCCGTTCCTGTTCGTGCTCGCCTATGTCTATATCGATATCGTCTCGCCGCAGCGGCTGACCTATATGCTGCTCAACAGCCTGCCGATCTCGCTGATCGCGGGCGCGGCGGCGTTCGGCGGCTGGCTGGTGTTCGACGACAAGAAGGATTGCCGCGTGGCGCCACGGCAGGGGCTGATCCTGCTCCTGATCCTCTATTGCGGCATCACCACCCGCACCGCCGACTTCCCGGCGGAAGCGCTCGATAAATGGGATTGGGTGTGGAAGGCGCTGGCCTTCGCCGCCTTCCTTCCGCTCACCCTGCGGACGCGGCTGCGGATCGAGGCGCTGCTCCTGTTCATGACGCTGTCGGCCGCGTCGATCGTCATCGTCGGCGGGATCAAGACGTTGTTCTCGGGCGGTGGCTATGGCGAACTCAACCTGATGGTCGCCAACAATTCGGGGCTGTACGAAGGCAGCATCATCTCCGCGGTCGCGATCTGCATCATCCCGATCGTGTTGTGGCTGGCGCGCTACGGCACCTTGTTCGGCACCGGGCACGCGGTGAAGGCGTTCGCTTATGCGCTGGTGTTCGCCTGCCTGCTGATCCCGGTCGGCACCTCGGCGCGCACCGGGCTGATGTGCATCGGGCTGCTCGCGGTGCTGATGCTGCGCGAGGTGAAGCGGCCGATGCTCTACCTCGGCGCGCTGGCGCTGGCGGGGCTGGTCGCGGTGCCGTTCCTCCCCTCGGCATTCAGCGACCGGATGGCGACGATCAAGACCTATCAGGCCGACGAATCCGCCTCGACGCGCCTCGCGGTGTGGCAATGGACGTGGGAATACGCCAAGACCCACCCGTTCGGCGGCGGCTTCGAAGCCTATCGGCAGAACCGCATCCGGTACGACACGGTTGCAGTGAAGGGATCGGGCGCGTCGACCACGGTCGAGCGCAACCTGACGGTCGACAAGAGCCGCGCCTATCATTCGAGCTATTTCGAGATGCTCGGCGAACAGGGCTATCCCGGGCTTGCTCTATGGCTATTGCTCAGCCTTTCCGGGCTGATCCGCATGGAGATTCTGCGCCGTCGCCACCGCGAGGGCGACTTCGCCTGGGGCGGCGCGCTGGCGGGGGCGTTGCAGCACGCGCATCTGATCTACCTGCTCGGCGGCGCCTTCGTGGGGATCGCATTCCAGCCGTTCATCTACATGCTGATCGGCGCGCAGATCGGGCTCGATACCTATCTGACGCGGCGGCGGCGCGAGGCGACGTGGCGCCCGATGTTCGGCAAACGCCTGACGCCCGCCGCAGCTTGACCCGTCTTTTCATCCGACTTCCTGCTCCCCTCCCTTGAACAGGGAGGGGAGAAGAAGGGGAACGGCGCGAAACCCGCGTCGGAGTGCAGGAACCGCGGATTGGACGTTTCGTTACGAACAGGTATCGAAGGCGGCGAGGCATATGTCCCGGCCGCCACATCCCGCACGGCCCGATCAAGGAAACGACATGAGCAACACCAGCGCCCCGGCCAAGGCGCCGATCCTGCCCCATGAAGATTGGAACAATCAGTTCGAGACGCTCTATCACGCAAGCATCACCTGGGTCGCGACCCATTGGCTGCAGATCGCGATCGCCTGCGGGATCGGCGTTGGCATCGCCGCGCTGCTGATGTGGCTCCGCGCCTGCGGGGCGCGGCTTGCCGGGCGCGACAAGCACGGCACCGGCTGGCCGGTGGTGCTCGGGCGCGCGATCCAGCGTACCAACAATTATTTCATCGTCCTGCTGACGATCCGGCTGGTCGAGGGCTTCGCCGGCGCGCCTCACCCGGTTTCGGCCACGATCCACTTCCTGTTCACGATCGTCGCGGTGTTCCAGTCCGCGATCTGGGCGCGGGAGGTGATCCTCGGCGCGATCGAGCATCGCACCCATTCGGAACATTATTCGGGCGAAGCGCTGATGAGCGCGATGGGGCTGATCCGCGTGCTCGTCAGCTTCGCCTTGTTCGCGATCGCGTTCATCGTCGTGCTCGACAATCTCGGGGTCAACGTTACCGGGCTGATCGCCGGCCTCGGCGTCGGCGGCATCGCGATCGGCCTCGCCGCGCAGGGCATCTTCGCCGATCTGTTCGCGGCGCTGGCAATCATCTTCGATCGCCCGTTCCGGCGCGGGGACGCGATCTCCTACGGCCAGTCATCGGGCACGGTGGAGGAGATTGGCCTCAAATCCACCCGCATCCGCGGCACCAACGGCGAGGAGCGGATCATCTCCAACCGCAAATTGCTCGATCAGGAAATCTGCAACAACACCCGGCGCCAGTTCCGCCGCACCACCTTCACGCTCGGCATCGCCTATGACACGCCGGCGGAAACGCTGCAGGCCTTCCCCGACATGGTGAAGGAAGTGGTCGAATCGTGCGGGCTGGTCTTCGTCCGCTGCGGCTTCCTCAGGTTCAATGCGTCGACGCTCGATTTCGACATCGAGTTCGACAGCGACACCCCCGATTTCGCCGATGCCTTCGACGGGCGACACAAGGTCGGCATCGCGCTGATCAAGATGTGTGCCGAAAAGGGCATTTCCATCCCCTTCCCTACCCACACCATCTCCAACCCCACGGCCGGCAATCACATCCCGCCACCGCCGCCGGCGACCCCGGCCGGCGACTCGCCGCATGCCTGACTTTCACGAATTCGAAGATCGGGTTCGGATTAATTCGGCAAGGTTTCCCTAGCGGAACGCGCGTTTTTCAAGCCTTCGGTCAGCCAAGGCTTGCAGCGCCGGGCGTTCCGCGCCTACAGGAGGCGATCACGCTGCGCTGCGGCGCAATAAATCGATGGAGGGATTGTGACCCCGGACGAGATGAAGGCCAGCATCGGCAAGGAAAGCGTTTCCGAGTGGATCGAGGTGACGCAGGAGATGATCAACAAGTTCGCCGACGCAACGGGCGATCATCAGTTCATCCACGTCGATCCCGAGCGCGCCAAGCTCACCCCGTTCGGCACGACGATCGCGCACGGTTTCCTCACGCTCTCGCTGCTGCCGCAGCTCAGCGCCAAGAACCCCGGGATGCCGCGACTCGACGGGGTGAAGATGGGGGTCAATTACGGCGGCAACAAAGTGCGCTTCCTCGCCCCGGTGCCGTCGGGCTCGCGCGTCCGCGGCCGCTCGAAGATCACCGAATTCGAGGAAAAGCGCCCCGGCCAGTTCCAGTTCACCACCGAGACGACGGTGGAGATCGAGGGCGCCGACAAGCCCGCGATGATCGCCGAATGGATCACGCAGGTTTTCGCCTGATCCGCTCGACACAGCTTTAACCGATTGATCCTTCAGGAGAGCATCACATGCGTTCCGCCGTTATCGTTTCCACTGCCCGCACCCCGATCGGCCGCGCCTATCGCGGGGCGTTCAACAACCTCCCTTCGCCGACGCTCGCCAGCCACGCGATCAAGGCCGCGGTCGAGCGCGCCAGGATCGACGGCGCCGAGGTGCAGGACGTGGTGTTCGGCGCCGCGCTGCAGCAGGGCGCGCAGGCGACCAATATCGCGCGCACCTCGCTGCTCCGCGCCGGGCTGCCGGTGACGGTCTCGGGCATGTCGGTCGACCGCCAATGCGCCTCGGGGCTGATGGCGATCGCCACCGCGGCGAAGGAAATCATCACCGATCAGATGGACGTGACGATCGGCGGCGGCGTCGAATCGATCAGCCTCGTCCAGACCCCGCAGATGCGCGTGCAGCCCGATCCCGAACTGATCGCGATGCACAAGGACATCTACATGCCGATGCTGCAGACCGCCGAGGTGGTCGCCAAGCGCTATGGCATCAGCCGCGACGCGCAGGACGAATATGCGCTCCAGTCGCAGCAGCGCACCGCCGCCGCGCAGGCCGCGGGCAAGTTCGACGACGAGATCGTCAGCGTCACCGCCAATATGGCGGTGGTCAACAAGGAGACCAAGGAAGTCTCCTATAAGGAAGTGACGCTCGCCAAGGACGAGGGCAATCGCCCCGAAACGACGCTGGAGGGGCTGAAGTCGCTCCAGCCGGTGCTCGGCCCCGATCTCAACATCACCGCCGGTAATGCCTCGCAGCTGTCGGACGGCGCTGCGGCGAGCGTGCTGATGGAGGAGAAGCTGGCCGAGAAGCGCGGGCTGCAGCCGCTCGGCCGCTATGTCGGGATGGCCGTCGCGGGCACCGAGCCCGACGAGATGGGGATCGGCCCGGTCTTCGCGATCCCGAAGCTGCTCGACCGGTTCAACCTCAAGATGGACGATATCGGGTTGTGGGAGCTCAATGAGGCGTTTGCGGTGCAGGTGCTCTATTGCCGCGACAAGCTCGGCATCCCCAACGAGCTGCTCAACGTCAACGGCGGCGCGATCTCGATCGGTCACCCATACGGCATGTCCGGCGCCCGCATGACCGGCCACGCGCTGATCGAGGGCAAGCGCCGCGGCGCGAAATATGTCGTGGTCACGATGTGCATCGGCGGCGGCATGGGCGCGGCGGGGCTGTTCGAGGTCCTGTAAGCCGCCTGACGGGCGAAAACAAAAAGGCCCCGGCCGTTTGTGCGGTCGGGGCTTCTCATTTCGTCCTTCCCGCGAAGGCGGGAATCCATTCGGGCTGGCCTTCCGGCTAAATCGCTACACCGGCGTCGATGGATTCCCGCCTTCGCGGGAAGGACGGAGCAAATAGGGGTTTCGCGAACAGCGCTGCGTCTCAACCGTCATTTCGTTCGCGCCCTGTTCTCCTCGCGCGACTTTCGTGGCAAGGTCGTGCGCGTGTCGGACACCCCCTCCCCGCGCAAGATCATCCATATCGACATGGACGCCTTTTATGCGTCGGTCGAGCAGCGCGACAACGCCGAGCTGCGCGGGCGCCCCGTCGCCGTGGGCAGCGCGGAAGCGCGCGGCGTCGTCGCGGCGGCGAGCTATGAGGCGCGTGCCTTCGGGGTACGATCGGCGATGCCCTCGATCACCGCACGGCGGCGCTGCCCTGAGTTGGTCTTCGTCCGCCCGCGCTTCGACGTCTATCGCACGATCAGTCACCAGATCCGCGCGATC
Organism: Sphingomonas lycopersici; assembly: GCF_026130605.1. Lineage (GTDB taxonomy): Bacteria > Pseudomonadota > Alphaproteobacteria > Sphingomonadales > Sphingomonadaceae > Sphingomonas > Sphingomonas lycopersici. The sequence continues at coordinate 60,782 of NZ_JANFAU010000004.1, forward strand.
TTCGCCGATTATACCCCGCTGATCGAGCCGCTGGCGCTCGACGAAGCCTATCTCGACGTCACCGAGGATCTGCGCGGGCTCGGCTCGGCGCGCGCGATCGCGCAGGAAATCCGCGCCCGCATCCGCGCGGAGATCGGTCTCACCGCCTCGGCGGGCGTGAGCTACAACAAGTTCATCGCCAAGCTGGCATCGGACCAGAACAAGCCCGACGGGCTATGCGTGATCCCGCCGGCGAAGGGACCGTCGTTCGTCGCCGCACTACCGGTCGCGCGTTTCCACGGCGTCGGCCCGGTAACCGCGCGCCGGATGGCGGCGCTGGGGATCGAGACCGGAGAGGACCTGCGCGGGCAATCGCTCGATTTCCTCCGTGCGCATTTCGGCAGCCACGCCGATTATCTCCATAGCGCGGCGCGGGGCGTGGACGAGCGCCCGGTGCGCCCCGACCGTCCCACCAAGTCGATCGGCGCCGAGCGCACCTTCGACCATAATCTCGCCGATCCGGGGGAGATCGCCGCGGCGATCGATCATGTCGCCGAAGCGGCCTGGGAGCGCGTCATGCGTAGCGGCGAGCGCGGCCGCACCGTGACGCTCAAATTCCGCCGCGCCGATTTCCGCACCTTCACCCGCGCGCGCTCGCTGGCCGATCCGGTCGCCGGCCGCGCGCAATTCGCCGCGATCGGCCATTCACTGATGACGCGCGAGCTACCGGTCGAGGGGGGCGTGCGGCTCCTGGGGCTTACGCTCTCCGGCATCCTCGACCCCGAGGAGCGCGATCAGCCGGTGCTGCCGCTGGATTAAAAAAACCCGTCCGCCCTGAGCTGGTCGAAGGGCTGCCCTTCTTCCATGGAAGAAAAGTGCAGGGCTTCGGCAGGCTCAGCCCGAACCGGGGTCAGGTCAATCCTCCTCCAGTGCAGCGGCGTCGATCCGGCGCAGCATCGTGGTGAACGCCTCCAGTTCCGCCGGGGTGAATCGCGCGAAGACCCGCGCCTCCAGCTCCAGCGCCTTGGGCGCGACGAGCGCATAGAGTTCTCGCCCCGCCGCGCTCAGCGACAACAGGTGCGAGCGCTTGTCGCTCTCGTTCGGCGCGCGTTCGAGCAGCCCCCGCCCGACCAAAGCGATCGCGGCGCGGCTCACGGTCACCTTGTCCATCCGCGTCCGCTCGCCGATTTCCGCCTGGGTGATCGCATCGACCTCGGCGATCACCGCCACCAGCCGCCATTCGGGAATCGTCAGCCCGAACATCGATTCATAGGCATGGGCGATCCGGTCGCTCACCAGATTCGAGGTGATCGACAAACGATACGGCAGGAACCGATCGAGCTGTAGGCGATTGGTCATACGGGAACGGTAGCATTTGACACGACTTGCTCAACACGCAATAATAGTTTCAATTGATACCAACCCCTTTGGGAAGACCTGTCATGACCCCCGACAATCCGCTTGGCCTCAACGGTTTCGAGTTCGTCGAATTCACCTCGCCCGATCCCGAGGCAATGGGGCGGCAGTTCGAGCAGCTCGGCTTCACGGCGACCCACCGTCATCCGACCAAGAATATCACCCGCTACAAGCAGGGCCGCATCAACCTGATGCTCAACCGTGACGAGGCCGGGCGGGTTGCGGCGTTCCGCGGCGAACACGGCCCCTCAGCAAGCGCGATGGCGTTCCGCGTCGCCGATCCCGATGCGGCGATGAAATGGGCGCTGGAGCATGGCGCGAAGCGCACCGACGAAGACGATACGGTGATCCAGGGGATCGGCGGCAGCTATCTCTATTTCATCGAGGACGGCACCGATCTCTACGCCGACTGGGCCGAATTCCCCGGCTGGCGCGAGGCGGAGGCGAAGAACAATGTCGGGCTCGACCTGCTCGACCACCTCACTCACAATGTCCGCCGCGGACAGATGCGGGTATGGTCCGAATTCTACCGCACGCTCTTCAACTTCGAGGAACAGAAGTATTTCGATATCAAGGGCAAGGCGACCGGGCTGTTCAGCCAGGCGATGATCGCCCCCGATCACGCGATCCGCATCCCGCTCAACGAGAGCCAGGACGAAAATTCGCAGATCGAGGAATTCATCCGCGAATATCACGGCGAGGGCATCCAGCATCTCGCGCTGACCACCCCGGATATCTACGACACGGTCGAGCGGCTGCGTGCGCGCGGGGTGAAGCTGCAGGACACGATCGAGACCTATTACGAGCTGGTCGACAAGCGCGTCCCCGGCCACGGCGAGGATCTCGAGCGGCTCAAGAAGAACCGCATCCTGATCGACGGTTCGGTCGAGACCGGCGAAGGCATCCTGCTGCAGATCTTCACCGAGAATATGTTCGGCCCGATCTTCTTCGAGATCATCCAGCGCAAGGGCAACGAAGGGTTCGGCAACGGCAATTTCCAGGCGTTGTTCGAAAGCATCGAGCTCGATCAGATCCGCCGCGGGGTGATCAAGGTCGACGCCTGATCGCAGGGTCATCGCGTTCCAAATTGCGTCCCCGTGAAGGGGAGACCCAGACTGGGCTCCCGCCTCCGCGGGAGCACATTTTGTGGTACGTTCCGCGCCCCCACCCCGAAAGCACGTCCGCTGACCGAACGCCTCATCGTCACGCCTGCCGGCATCGCGCTCGGCCCGCTCGATCTGATCGCCGACGGCGCGGCGCGCGGGTTCGTGATCGAGATGCGCGCCGGCCGTTTCCACGGCTTCGTCGTGCGTCGCGGCGATGCGGTATATGGTTATGTCGACCGCTGCCCGCATATGGGGCTGCCGCTCGCGCAGAAACTCGACGATTATGTCGCGGGCGATATGATCGCGTGCAGTTGGCACGGCGCGGTCTTCGATACCGCCTCGGGCAAGTGCCGCGGCGGCCCCTGCCCCGGCACCGGGCTGACGCGCTGGCCCGTCACGATCCGGGACGGCACGATCGTCACCGCCTGATCCTAAATTATTGCAGTTCGATGACGAATACGGCAAGCTGCTTCGTTCGAAGGAGTGACGCGCGCAATGGCGAAGGCAACCGCCAACGGTATCGAGATCGAATATGACGAGTTCGGCGCGAAGGATGCGCCGGCGGTGTTGATGATCATGGGGCTCGGCGCGCAGCTGGTGCGCTGGCCGATGGCGCTCGTCGATGCTTTGGTCGCGCGGGGCTATCGCGTGATCCGCTACGACAATCGCGATGTCGGTCTGTCGACCAAGTGCGATTCCGCCGGCACCCCCAATTTCGCGCTGATGGCGGTGTCGCACATCCTGCGCCGCCCGATCCGCGCGCCTTATACGCTCACCGACATGGCCGCCGACGCCGCCGGACTGCTCGACGCGCTCGGGATCGAGCGCGCGCATGTCGTCGGCGCCTCGATGGGCGGGATGATCGCGCAATTGTTCGCCGCGCACTGGCCGGAGCGGACCTTGTCGCTCACCTCGATCATGTCGACCACCGGCAATCCCGCGCTCCCGGGCGCCTCGTTGCAGGCGATGAGCATCCTGCTGCGGCGACCGCGCGACAACGATCTCGAGGCGATCGTCGCCCACGGCGTGAAAGCGGCCAAGGTGGTCGGCGGCAGCTTCCCCGAGGACGATCGCTTGATGGCCGAGCGCTATCGCGACGAAATCGTCCGCAACCATCACCCGTCGGGCTTCGTTCGTCAGATGGCCGCGATCCTCGCCGACGGCGATCGCCGCACGCGGCTGAAGACGATCGCTGCCCCCACCGTCGTGATCCACGGTGCGGACGATCCCTTGGTCCCGGCCGAGGGCGGACGCGATACTGCCGCCGCGATCCCCGGCGCGCGGCTTGTCGAGATCCCCGGCATGGGTCACACGCTGCCCCCGGAGGTGATCCCGACGGTGGTCGCCGCATTCGAAAGCGTGGCACGGCCGAGACTGGCACGCGCCGCCTGAACGACTTCAGCTTCGCTGCTTAGGTCACCCCGACCTTGCGCCGGGGTGACGAAAGCCGCGCCGTTACAGCCGCACCAGCATCTTCCCCATATTCCCCCCGGTGAAGAGCCCGCGGAACGCCTCGGGCATCGCCGCGATCCCTTCATGCACGGTTTCGTGGCGCTTGAGCTTCCCTTCCTTCAGCCACCCGCCCATGTCGCGATAGAAATCGCCCATCTGCGCGAAGAAATCGCTGACGATGAAGCCGCGGATATTGATCCGCGCGCCGATCACCTTGGCGAGATAGCGCAGCTCCTGCGGCTTGGCATCATTGTAGATGTCGATCATCCCGCAGATCGCGAACCGCGCGTGCAGTCGCGCAGCGAGCAACGCCGCATCGAGATGGTCGCCGCCGACATTGTCGAAATAGACGTCGATCCCGTCGGGTGCCGCCTGCATCAGCCCGCGCGCGACCGGCCCGGCCTTGTAATCGATGACCTGATCCGCGCCGAGTTCCTTCACCCAGGCGCATTTGTCGGCGCCGCCCGCGGCACCGATCACCGTCATTCCCTTGGCCTTGGCGATCTGGACGACGGTCGAGCCGACCGCGCCCGCCGCGGCGGAGACGAACACCACGTCGCCGGGCTTGGCCGACGCCACTTCGAGCAACCCGAAATAGGCCGTCATCCCCGGCATCCCGAGCTGACCGAGATAAGCCTGATCCTCGACCCCCAGCGCGGGCAGCTTCTGCGCCTCGGCGGCGTCGAGCACCGCTTCCTCGCGCCAGCCGAGCATATGCTGCACCTTGGCGCCGACCGGGAGATCGGGGCTGTTGCTTTCGACCACCTCGCCGATCGCGCCGCCCTGCATCGGCTCGCCCAACGCGAACGGCGGGACGTAGCTTTTCACGTCGTTCATCCGGCCGCGCATATAGGGATCGACCGACAGCCAGCGGTTGGCGACGCGCACCTGCCCCGCGCCGAGCGGCGCCGAAGGCACGTCGATCAACGCGAAATTATCGTCCTCCGGCATTCCCGCCGGGCGTGATTTCAAAGTCCAGGCACGTGCCATCGCTCTCCTCCTCTATCGCCTTGTTCGAAGCGAAGGTATGGTGCGGTGGGCAATAAAAACAAGGGGGCTCGATCGCCTGCGACACGGCCCGCGCGGACAAAGTTCAGATTTGTTGCATGAGGGCGTTGCATCGCCCGGCAGAGGCCGCTAATGGCGTCGCTCCCGGCGATGCCGGGGCACCGGGCGGGGCCGTAGCTCAGATGGGAGAGCGCTGCAATCGCACTGCAGAGGTCAGGGGTTCGATTCCCCTCGGCTCCACCACCCGGAACCTTCGGAAATCGCAAACCGCTTCGCTACGCAGGCAATTCTGCTGCCGCTCCGGTGCGCGGCCGCCGGCCGATCCGATCCTTGAGCTTGTTGAAGGGCAGCTCGACCAGGAAATAACTCGCGATTGCCAGGCCGATCGAAACGACGGCTACCGCGGTTACGTACAGCACCCGGTTGTCATCCTGCTGAAACCGGATCGCCGATATGAGCAGCATATAGTGCCAGAGGTACAGGCCGTAGGACAATTTGCCGACGAACACGAAGGGCTTGAACGTGAGGAAAACGCGCGCCCAGCCGTCCACCACCGTGAACTTGATCAGCGCCGCCGATGCCAGCGTCGCGGCGAAGAGCCCGCTAGCCCAGATGAAACTCGCGTCGGCCTTCAGCGCGATATAGCATCCGAACAGGGTCACGATCGCGACATAAGGCATCCACGCGCGATACGGGATCGACTTTTCGACCAACGCCAGAAGGCAGCCGACCAGCAACGCGTCCGCTCGTGTGTCGAAGCCGTTATAGATACGTTGAACCTCTGCACCGTCGACAATCAGGTAGAACCGCCACGCAACGATGATCGAAATCGCCGTGAGCAGCAGACGGATACGCCGCCGTTTGACGACGAAAAGCAGCATCAGCGGCCATAGCAGATAGAATTGCTCCTCGATCGCCAGCGACCATGTGTGACCGAGCGCGCCTTCCTCCCCCAAACCGAATGCGCGGTTGAAGTTCATCGTATAACTACCAGCGAACAACGCCGCTTCCACCGCGCTGTCCAGCTTCGCGGTCAATATCGCGATCACCAGCGATGCCGCCAGCACAAGGGCAAGCGCAGGCGACAGACGCAGAAATCGTTTAAGATAGAAGCGCTGGAGATTCAGCGTCCCGGTGCTGTCCAATTCTTGCACAAGGATCTTCGTGATCAGATATCCGCTAAGTACGAAAAACAGGGTGACGCCCACCCATCCGCCGGGCAAACGCCCCCAGGTGAAATGCGAAGCCATGACGAGCGCCACCGCCGCGGCGCGCAAGCCGTCCAGACTTGGGCTGTATCGCATGTTGACCTTTTTGGTTAATCTACACTTAATTTCCCCTGCCGATATTTCGTCGCGCAACGCAACTGCGGAATGGCCGTCGCGTAGCGACTGATCCGTTTTGGGACACATGTCGGCGAGGCGACCCGCGCGACGCGAGAGCGGCGCCACCTCCCTCGCCCCATTGGCGCCGGGTCCGAATGGTCACCAACAGAGCGATGGCGGCGGGTCGCAACGTTCTTGCACGGTCCGCAGACTGGCAACCGCAGGCCGATTGCAAGCCGCTCCACGGGCTCCGAATAAGCCGGAAATCGCGCCACCTCGCCTCCGCGGCCGGAGCCGGACAGCGCGTGCGGTAATATCGATGAAGTTTTTTACGTTATGATTGAAGCTGATGGCAAACTGGTTGCCACCTTCCACGGCAGATCATCCGCACCCGATAATCTCACATCGAATGCAGATGATGCTCGCAGATTCATACAGAGTTTTACAATCGCACCGCGCCGCGGCGCTTTTACGGAAGCTGAAAGCCCGGTGCCTTGAACTGATGCCCCTGCGACATGACGTAGACCACGCGGGTCGACGCCTCGATCTGATCGATCGGATTGCCGTCGAACGCGACGATATCGGCCGATTTCCCCGGCTCGATCGTCCCCGCCTTGGCGGAGATGCCAAGCAGTTCGGCGTTGGTCAGCGTCACCGCGCGCAAGGCCGCGGCCGAGCTCATCCCGCCTTGGCGCACCATCAGCACCATCTCGTCGCCCGGCGTCCCGCCGAAATCGGTGCCGACCGCGAGCGTCACGCCGTTGCGCAGCGCGACCTTGACCTGCCGGCCGATCCCGTCGGGCTGCGCCTCGGGCATGCCGAGCACCTTCATGCGGGTATTCTCGCTGATCGGGCGATCGCCCGGCTTGGGGTTGCGCACGCGGCGCAGCACATCGGTCGGCGCTTCGAGCGTCGGCACCAGATAGGTGCCGTGCGCCTTCATCAATTTGGCGCCCTCGTCGTCAAGATAATTGCCGTGCTCGATCGAATCGACACCGGCGCGCACCGCGGCCTTGATCCCCTCGGCGCCGATCGCGTGGGCCATCACCTTGCGCTTCATCAGATGCGCGGCGTCGACGATCGCGTGGAGCTCGGCATCGGTGAATTGCTGGTCGAGCCCGGTATAGCTGTCGTCGACCACGCCCGCGGTATCGATGATCTTGATCTGATCCGCGCCGAGCTGGATCTGCCGCCGCGTCACCTTGGCGCATTCGCCGTCGCCGTCGCACACGCCGCTGGAGAAGGCCGGCGGCTGGAGCGAGGCCTGGAAATTGCCGTTGCGGAAATCGCCGTGCCCGCCCGTGGTGGTGATCGGCGCGCCCGAGGCGAGGATGCGCGGCCCGACCACCAGCCCCTTGTTGATCGCATCGCGCAGCGGGAAGATGATTTCGGGGGTGCCGCCCGCGTCGCGCACGGTGGTCGCCCCGCCCATCACCTTCTCGCGCGCGTTGCGCAGTGCCGCGGTCAGATCGCCCGCGCCGACATGGACATGCGCGTCGATTAGCCCGGCCATGACGAATTTGTCGCGCAATTCGACGATCGCGACATTGGCCGCGGTAACGCCGTTGCCGATCGCCTCCGCGCCGACGAAGCCGGGGCGCACCGCCTCGATCCTGTCGTTCTTGACGATGATGCTGGCATCCTTCGCCACCGGCTTGCCGGCATCGGCCATCAACGTACCGGCGTGGATGATCGTCCAGCGATCGGGGGCCTTCTCCGCCTTGGGCGCGAGCACGCTATCCGCCTGCGCCAGCGCCTGACCAGACACCCCCAGCAGCGCGGCCGCCACGGCCAGCGCAATCGTCTTCGTTTTCATGATCTTCCTCTGTCCCCCAAGTCGTTCAGTTCGGCGTGCCGGTATCGTCGGAGCCGGTGAGCCCGGTCGGCTTCGAGCCGTCGTCGACCCGCGGCGTCTTGCCCAAGGGCGCGCCCTCGTCGGGCTTGACCGGCGCCAGGTTGTTCGCCCCGCCCAACGCCTTCCAGTTGAGCATCGCGTTATAAAGCATCCGATATTCGCCGAGGTTCTGCCAGCGCCAGATCGGGTTGGTGGCGAACATCACTACCCGCCCAGCGCCGACCGGCATATTGACGATCGCAGGACGGTCCTTGACCTCCTCGGCGCCCTTCATGAATCCGCTCATCACCGATTTCTTCCCGCCCGGGAATTCCATCAGCACATATTGTTTGGCGGTCTTGGGCACGCCGAGCAGCACGTTGCTCGCCCAGCGTACCGGCATCGTTTTTTGCGAATAGCCGTAGAACAAGGGGCTCGCCGGTTGGAGCACATTGGCTTTCACGATCGGGCCGGGGGCGTAGAAATCCTTGCTCACCCCGCCGGCCGACACGTCGTCGACCAGCCCGAAGCCGCCCGGCACCCCGCTCGCCTTGCCGGTGGTGATGAGCAGCCCGCCCGCCGCAACGAACTTGCGCAGCTCCTCCAGCCCCTCGAGCCCCATTCCGCCGCGGATATCGGGCGATGAGCCGTACATCCCCATCGTCGGGAAATCCTTCGACGCGTCATAGGGCAAGGGCTTGCCCTTCATCGGCAGATCGAACACCACATCCTTCGGCGACCGCCCCTGATCGGGCAGGATGATCACGTCATATTTTGCACGCAGATCACCCGCGCGGACTTGTTCCTTGAAGATCAGGTCATAGGGCGTCTTATACCGATCGAAGGCATAGCGCACCCAGCCGACGCTCTGGGTCGACCCCCAGGTGCTGAACAAGGCGACCCGCGGGATCGGCATGTCGTGGGTCGGCACGCCGGGATCGCCCGGCGCGGCGACCGCGGTGAGGCCTAGTTCCTCGATCAGCGGCTTGAGCTGCCCGCCCGCACTCGCCGGGATCAACAACGACCCCGCCGGCACCTCGCGCCCGCCCGCCTTGAACGGCTTTTCGGCAACGCGCACCGCGACGTCCTTCAGCCGGAAACGCAATTGCGCGAGATTGACCGATCCGGTGTCGAGCACCGCATAGCCCCCAGCCCCCGCGCCACCGATCGCACCGTTGACGACGAAGCGGTCGAGCGGCGTCGTCGGCACATCGAGCACGGCCTTGTCGGCGATCTGGACGATATTGGTGTGGGTCATCAGCCCCATCGTCCAGGCCGCATCGTCATAGGTGGTCATGTCGTCGTCGGGATAATTGTCCTGCACCTTGAGCAGGGTCTTGGCGAGCCGGCCGTAGGGCTGGTTGAGCTTGATGACGAGCGACCCCGCCGGATAGCTCTTGTCGCCCAGCTTGATCGCGCCATTGGCCTTGCCGATCTCGATTCCCTGCAGCTGGAGGGTATCGACGACGAACTTCACCCGCGTCGGGTCGCTCTGATTGGCCGGGATGATATAGGCATAGGGTGCCTTGGCCGCGCCCGCCGCGACCCCGTTCGCGCTTTTCTTGTAGAAATTCTCGAGGATCACATCGGGGAAGGTCGAGGCGAGCTGGAGCGCGGTGAGCACCCCGGTTTCCATATAATTGGTGTTGTTGCGCATCGACCATTCCACCTCCTTGTAGGCAGGTGACGGGCGATACCAGTCGCGCGCGGTCTGGTTGCCGCCGCGTGCGCCGGGGCCGACCTCACCGGTATCGACGTGGCGCAGCATCGTCGTCGCGCCGGCGTTGCCGAACGTTTCGTACATGCGCAGCATGCCGTTATGGTTCGACGCCATGAAGCCGACGTACCCCGGCGACCAGGCGTCGACGAAGCCGTGCGTCCACACCCCCGGCAGCCCCATTTTGGTGAGCTGCGACATTTCGAAATTGGAATAGAAGGGCAGCTCGCCGTAAAGGATCGGATCGAGATCGGGGTTCTGCGGCGCCTGTCCGCTGTACGTATAGAGGAACGGCACCGATTCATGCAGTTCGTGCATGATCGGCGGATGCCATTCGAGATAATATTGCATCATTTCCCGCGCGCTCGGGTCTGAGAAATTGATGTCGCGATTATTGTCGTGATAGATGTACTTGCCCCAATAGGGCGTGCTCGCCGGCTTGTTCAGATCGTCCTTTTCGTCGATCAGGTGGCGATAATACCAGTCGCGATAGCGATCGCGCCCGTCCGCCTCGAGCACCGGGGTGAACGCGACGACGAGGTTCTTGCCGATCTGGCGGATTAGCGGACTATCCTCGGTGAGCAGGCGATAGGCCAATTCCATCACCATTTCGGGCGGGCCGGTCTCGGCCGAGTGCAGCCCCGCGGTGACGTGATAGATCGGCTTTGTCTCGCCGATGATCCGCGTCGCTTCCGCGGGGGTGATACGCCGCGGGTCGGCCAGTTTGGCTAGGTTCGCCTTATACTGATCGAGCCTGGCGATATTCTCCGCGTCGGAGATCATCACCACGATATTGTCGCGACCCTCGTTGGTCTTGCCGATCTCGATGATCCGCACGCGATCGGGCGCGGCGGCGGCGAGCTTGCGGAAATAGCCGTTAATTTCCGCCTGGCTGTGAAGCACGTTGGGCACGCCGATATGGTGGCCGAAAACCTGCTTGGGCGAGGGAATCGTCGTCGACAGCGGGAGATGATCGACCAGCGGGGTCATGAATTCGGGACGCGTCGTCCATTGCTTCACCGACGCTGCGAAATCGGAATCCATCTGTTGCTTTGGCGCCTGCTGCTGCGCGCCGGCCGCATTCGCCAGCGACATCGCGACGCCGATCAGCGACGCGCCCGTCAAAACCCGCTTCATCAATTCCCTCCCGTTCGCGCGGACACGGCAGATGCCCGTTCCCGCGCCGACCCCGACATATTCTCATGAGAAACCCGTCGCTTGCGGCGACGGATCACTTCACATGCTAATCGTGCGACATCGCACCACCGCGCGCAAGGGTGGATCATCAAATCGTCGCGCCACGCACAATTAGTTGACGAACTTATTGACGAACGCACACATCCTGCTCAATCGCGTGATGGGGACATGAACGCCGCCCTACCCGACCTGGCGACATGCAAGCGATGCGGGCGGGCGGCGACGAGATAAGGGGAACCCGATGACCGACGTTATCCAGCCGCGCCGTGCGATGGGCCATGCGCTGCTTGCCGCCACCTTCCTGAGCGGGCTCGCCGCCCCGGCCTTCGCGCAGAATGCGCAGCCCGTGACCGGCGGCAGCGATGCGGATATCGTCGTCACCGCGCTGAAGCGCGACACGCGCCTGCAGGAAACCCCGATCGCGATCTCGGCGGTGTCGGCGCAGACGATCGCCAATTCGGGCGTGCAGAATATCGCCGACCTGCGCAGCCAGGTGCCGAGCCTCAGCTTCGTCGACGGCGGCCCTTCCAACCGCCGCGTCGTGATCCGCGGCATCCAGGCCACCGGCGAGCCGACCGTCGGCGTCTATTATGACGAAACCCCGGTGACCGGCACGGTGGGCGCGAGCAACGACGCGGGCGGCTCGACCCCCGAGCTTCGCCTGTTCGACGTCGAGCGCGTCGAGGCGCTGCGCGGCCCGCAGGGCACGCTCTACGGCTCGGGCTCGATGGGCGGCACGCTGCGCATCATCTACAAGAAGCCGAGCTACGAACTGGGCGCCGATTTCGACGGCAGCCTCTCCGGCACGCAGCACGGCGGCGCGAACCAGGAAATGAACGGGATGATCAACGTCCCGATCGTCGACCAGAAGGTCGCGCTCCGCGCGGTCGGCTTCTTCAAGCGCAATTCGGGCTATATCGACAACACGTGGCTGCGCGTGAAGGACATCAACGCTGAGGAAAGCTACGGCGGGCGCGTGATGCTGCGCATCCAGCCAGTCGAGCAATGGACGATCGACGCGGCAGCCTATTACAACAAATCGACCACCGACACGCCGACCTGGCTGCTGGAGAGCGGCAAGTACAAGACCGATTCCCGCACCCGGCAGGTCGTGCGCGACGAGGTGAAGCTGTACAGCCTGACGAGCAATTACGATTTCGGCCCGGTCATCGCGACCGGCGTCGTCTCCTATATGGAGCGCAATCTCGTCAGCCAGAGCGATACGTCGCGCTTCATCCAGGGGACCAACACGCTGGCGGGCTATAATGCGCGCTGCTTCACCGCGACCGGCGCGCCCAACGGCTGCACCGATCAGTTCCTCAACCCGATCACCTCGTTCAAGCAATATCAGGCGTTCGTCGCCGGCCAGTCGACCAGCTCGCTCTATCCGCAACAGGATCTGAACGCGCTGACCGCGGAGCTGCGGCTCAGCTCGGCGAGCAAGGGGCCGATCCACTGGACGGTCGGCGGCTTCTATTCGCGCCGCCGCACCAACGTCGCCAACCCGCAGCTCAACGTCAATCCGCTCAACGGCTATGTCATCCCGACCGAGGTCGACACGATCCGCTTCATCTACGATCAGCTCAAGCAGGTCGCGGCGTTCGGCGAGCTTTCGTGGGATCTCACCTCGCGGCTGAACATCACCGGCGGCGTGCGCTATTTCAAATATACCAAGAACGTCGTCGGCCACACCGACGTGCCGTCGATCCTCGTCGGCGCGCGGCTCACCCCACCGACCTATCTGTCGTCGAGCGAGGACGGCACGGTGGTGAAGGCCAACGCTTCGTACAAGATCACGCCGGACATCATGTTCTACGCCGAGGCGGCGCAGGGCTTCCGCCCCGGCGGGGTCAATCAGGTGCTCGGGCTGGCGCAGTCGCTGACGCCTTATCGCTCTGACTCGCTGTGGAATTACGAGGCGGGCTTCAAGACCTCGTGGCTCAACCACAAGCTAATCGTCAATCTCGACGCGTTCCGTATCGACTGGACGAACATGCAGGTGACCCAGCGCACCCCGAACGGCGCATTCTCCTATATCGGCAACGCCGCCGCGGCGCGCGTGCAGGGCGTGGAGTTCGAAACCTCGATCCAGCCGGTCCATGGCCTGAGCATCAACGGCAACGCCACTTATATGACCGCCAAGCTGACCGAGGATCAGCTTGCCGCCAATCTCGCCACCGCGAGCTCCGGCCGCGCGGGGGATCGCATCCCCTATGTGCCGAAATTCACCGCCGGGGTCGGCGCGCAATATACATGGCCGTTGTTCGGCGAGGTCAACGGGCTGGTCCGCGGCGATTTCAGCCACTCCAGCGGCTATTATTCCGATTTCCGACCGAGCTACGTCTATACGCGCTATATCAACGGCTATGAGCTGGTGAACACGCGTATCGGCATCGAGAAGCCGAACGATTGGGGCGCCTATATCTTCGTCAACAATCTGTTCGATGTGCTGGCGATCTCGCGCGCCTCGTCGAGCGCGATCGGCGTGGGGCTGACCAGCGTCACCTCCGCGCGGCCGCGCACGATCGGGCTCAACCTGCGCAAGACATTCTGATCCGGTGGGGGACGGCGGCGACCGCCGTCCCTTTGCCTCGCAATCCGATCATCCCCGCGGCGACGCGGGGATTTTTGTTACGTCCGACTTGTTCGCCGCGCCGGCGTGAGGGAGCACGTCGGACAGTTCGTCCAGCAACTTGCCGGCGAAATCGGGGTGATATCCGGCCCTCCCGATGAAATTCTCCGCGTCTTCGTAGGTGCGGATCGATCGCCGCCGCAGATATTCGAGCCCCTCACCGATCATTGCCCGATCGCCGACATGATTGCCGATCACGACAAGCCAGATCGCGTCGACCGGATTGAGAATTGACTGAAACCATTTGATTTTATCATGAGCCTCGGCCCATTTCCCGGCGACGAGCAAATTGCCGAACAGCGAATGCGAATACCAATGCTTCAGCCCGGAAATGGCGATGGCTCGGTCCAGAAGATTGCGCGACGCGGCCCAATCGTTGAAAACATAGCCTTCGATCATCGCGACGTGGCTCGACATGAACGGATTGCCGACGCAATAGCGGTTGATCGTTTCCACCGTTTCGGCAAGCCGCTCATGATCGGGCGGAACGGCGCGACGATATTCGCGTAGGCGCGCGACCAACGCGAGGCATTCGGTCGGGTCGATCGCCAGCGCGCGGTTCATCGCCTGCCGATATTCCGCGAGCAGCTTCTCGCGATCGGCCTTGCCGTACAGAGTCTGGTCATAATATCGCAGCTGAACGAAGATCGCATAAGTGCTGTACGTATCGGCAAAAGGCGACTTCTCCTTCATGCTCGCGCGCAGGCACGCCACATCATCAGCCGGGTTGTCGGTCATCGGATTGATGAAATGCGAATAGCCGTTCACATGGCAGGCATAATCTTGCTTCGCCTGCTGATTTTCCCATTTGCCTCGCAGCATATCCTTGACGAGCGCGCCTTCATGCGACGCGACACGATAAAGGATTTGCGCCATTACGAGCTCGACGTCGCCGCGATCGATCGTGAAGGTCTGCGCCCAATAAGGGTTGGTTTCGGCAGCACGGTATAGCGCCGCCTGCAGCGAGTGCTCGGAGACCTGCGTGAGTTCGAGCCTGCGCTGCATTGCCGGGCAACTCTTCGGCGCGGCGCCGGTGAGCACCAAAGGATAAGCCTGCAGAATCTTGCTGAAGACACCCTGAAACTGGGTCTCGCGAACCGGCATGAAGCCGTTCGACCGCAGCGCCAGCGAGGGCCGAAGACAATGATAATCCTTGGCGGCCTGGAACGGCTTGAAAACGACGATCGACAGCGCCGCGAGCAGCACGAGGGCCAGCCCGGCCAGCGCGAGCCGCCGCGCGGCGAAGAAGGCGCCTGGCGCGGCTTTGCGATCCGCTCTTTCGGGCGCCGCAGCCTCGGCCCTCTTGCCGAAGGTCGGCCGATAGCTGCCCTTGGCGAGGTTGATCACGACGCGCGCCGCCGGATCCAGCTGTGCATGATATCGCGCCAGCGCCTTGCGCAGCCGCAGCATTTCGACACGCACCACGCTGTCGATCGACGGATCGAAATCCTCGCCGCGCTTGAACACGTCGAGCGCGATCGAATAGCCTTTCAGACGATCGCCGCGCCCCGCAAGCTCCTCCTCGACCAGATAATCGAGCAGCAGCGACAGCTTTCCTTCGCCCAAAACCCCTGATTCATGGATGAGGCGCAACGCTTCACGGATATCGCTCGGATCGGGCTGCGCTTCCGCCTCAGCCGGTCTCATCACTCTATACTCCAGATAAATTGAAGTCGGTCACGTCATTTACGTGTAACGCTTTTAACCCCCTCATTTAACGCTTTTTGACAGCTGCGAGACGGGGCCGACGCTTCCGCCCCGCGTAGAGTATCTGGTGTTGAAATATTCGGACGGATGCGCAGCGCGAGATTAAAATCGCTAATTTTGTTGCTCCTTGGATCGGCGAAATTTGCAGTCATTCTCCGTTCGACTCGGGAGACGATGTCATGAACATGTCAGATGAATTTTCGCTACTCCAGCGCAACGAGCATCTTTCTGCATTTCTCCGCCTTGGTTTACAGGAAGAGATGTTTCGGCTCAATTATCAAGATATCCATTCGCTGATCAACGACCGCACCGCAGCGCGCGAAGCGCTGCTGCGTTGGGGCGGCTCCGATCAGGCTATTCCGTGCGACGTCGAGACGCTGTTCGACGTGGCGGAAACGACCGGGCGGATCGTCGAACTGGGCGGGAAGATCATCGATTGGGCATGCCGCGACGCCGCCAAATGGGCCGATCGCTGTGCCGTGGCGGTCAACGTATCGCCGCACCAGTTGCTCGCGGGCGACTTCGCCGCGCAGACGTTCGACGCGCTCGCGCGACATAATCTGCCCGCCGAGCGTCTTCACCTCGAAATCACCGAAAATGCGATGCTCGTCCCGACGCGCGAGGTGGTCGAGCAATTGCGCCTCCTGCGCCACGCCGGGGTCTCGCTATCGCTCGACGATTTCGGCTCGGGCTATTCCTCGCTGAGGAACCTGCAGCGCTTCTCGTTCGACGCGATCAAGCTCGACCGCTGCTTCGCTTCACACGCGCCCTATGACTACAAAAGCCGCGAAATCCTGTCCGCGGTCGCGGCGCTCGGGGAACGGCTGGGCATTCATATCATCGCCGAAGGGGTCGAGACGCACGAACAGCTCGATCTGGTTCGCGCAGCCGGATTCAGCCACGCGCAGGGCTTTCTCTTCTCGCATCCGCGCGGGCAGGAGGAGGTGCTCGATGATATCGCCCGAGACCGGGCCCGACGCGAGGTGATCCGCAAAGCCGAGATCATCGATACGGAATCATTCAGGCGCAACTGGCGAATATCTGCGGAAGCGAAGGTCATCGTCGGGGGATTCCGCCGCGATGCGCCGCCGAAAGCACCCGCAGCAGCCGACAAGCCTCGGCGGTCAGGCGGCTCAAGACGCAGCGGCGGCCGTCGCCCGCCACCTCTCGATGAATCGGCCCCATCGCCTCCGGCTGGTTGATCAGCGCATTAAGTCGGCGGACCGCAGATGTCGGGAGTCCCCCGTTCGACCTTTGACGAGCTCAGCGTGGAATGGACCTGCCCTTGTCGCGCATAGCCCTCTGCCCGCGCGATATTCTCCCGGTGACTGTCGAGCATCGCGCGCAGATCGGCGTGGAGATCGGCGTCACGCACTCTCGGCATCAGCGCCTCCAGCCGTCGCACCACCCAGGATAGGCCGCGGTTGAGGAATATCAGCCGATCGAGCGGCGGGGTGATGGTGTTAGAAGGGATCCGCGTCCCTCGCACTGGCCAGCGCGACCCGCGCGCCGGCGCGTTCCGCCTCGAGCAACGCGTTGAGCGCGGCGACGATCTCGTCGCGGCCGGCATAGCCCATATAGGCATCGCCGCCCCTCTGCCGCATAACAGACCGGGGATGAAGGCTCGCCGCTCACCGGGCCGGTATAGTGCCTCGGGTCAATCCGCCCAATAAAGCCGCATCGGATTGTCGATCAGCAACTTGCGCTGCGCCGCCGGGTCGGGGGCGATGCGCGGGATCATATCGACCAGCGCGCCATCGTCGGGGATCGCATCCTGCATATTGGGATGCGGCCAGTCGGTGCCCCACAAGCAGCGATCGGGATAATCGGCAACGAGCGGCGCCACCGCGCGCGCGAAATCGTCCCACGGCGCGCCGGCCGGATCGAGCCGATCGGGGCAGGTCGCCTTGAAATGGATATCGTCGCGCGAGTCGAGCAAGGCGCGAAACGCCCGCATATCGGCGCCGTCGGGCCCCTGTCGCACATCCGGGCGCCCCATATGATCGATCACCAGCGGGACCGGGATCGCATCGAGGAACGGGCGCAGCTCGGCAAGGATATCGGCCTCGAAATAGACCACGACGTGCCACCCCGCGGGCAGTCGCCGCGCCACCTCGAGGAATTTGTCCTTGGGTGCATCGTCGACCAGCCGCTTGAGGAAATTGAAGCGGATGCCGCGAATCCCGCCCTCGTGGAGCGCGGCAAGCTCGCCCTCGCCGATCGCCGGATCGACCACCGCCACCCCGCGCGCCGCGCCGCCCGATTGCGCGATCGCAGCGAGCGTCGCGCGATTGTCAGTGCCGTGGCAGCTCGCCTGGACGATCACGTTGCGCGCGAAGCCGAGCCGGTCGCGCAGCGCGAACAGCATCTCCGGCCCGGCATCCTGCGGCAGATATTTCGCCTTGGCGCTGAACGGAAATTGCGCCGCCGGACCAAAGACATGGCAATGCGCGTCGATCGCCCCGGCGGGCGGGGCATAGCGCGGGCGCGAGGGATCGAGCGTCCAGCTGCGGATGCGCCCTTCGCGATCGATACTCATGCGAATACCTCCCCGTCCATCAGCTTGCGCGCGGTGCGCAGCATTCCCGCCTCGACCGGCGCGCCGCTGTCGTCGACCGAGACCACGCATTCGGTGACCCCGCTCGGGTGTTCGACCCCCAGCGTCTTGTTTTCCCCCGCCGGCACCACCGCCACCGCGGCCGCGGGCGATCCTTCGATCAGACACGCCGTCGCCACGCTTACCGCGCCGAGCACGCCGATCGAGGCATGAACGCGATGCGGGATCAGCGAGCGCACCGCGATCGCGCCGCCTTCCCGCGGGGCGGCGACGAGCATCATCTTGGGCACCGATTTTTCGGTGACGTCACCAAGGTTCATCATCGGCCCGGCCTTGAGCCGGATCGCCTCCACCTTCGCCTTCATCGCCGCATCATTGTCGAGCGTATCGCGATCCTCATATCCGGTCACCCCGACATCGCTGGCGGCGAGCACGACGCACGGCATGCCGTTATCGATCAGCGTGCAGGCCAATCCGTCGATTTCGTCCACCCCGTTGCCGGTCGGCAGCAGCGCGCCGCAACTCGATCCGGCGGTATCGCGAAACGCGAGCGGGATCGGCGCGGCGGTGCCCGGCACCCCGCTGATCGCGGCCTCGCCGTGATAGGCGACCCGCCCTTCCGGCGTGCGCACCGTCGCCACCGCGACCTGCCCGGTATTGGCCATATAGATCGCGACGCGGGTCTCCTCGCCCGCCGCCGCGACCAGCCCGCGTTCGATCGCGAAGGGCGCAACCCCGGCGAGCATATTGCCGCAATTCTGGCTGTCGGTGACGATCGGCTGGTCGACGAACACCTGCAGGAACAGATAGTCGACATCGACCCCCGGCCGCGTCGAGCGGGAAACCACCGCGACCTTCGACGTCAGCGGATCGGCGCCCCCCATGCCGTCGATCTGACGCGGATCGGGCGATCCCATCACCCGCAGCAGGAAAGCGTCGCGCGCGGCGGCGTCGCTCGGCAGATCGTCGGCGAGGAAGAAGGCGCCCTTCGAGGTGCCGCCGCGCATCCACATGCAGCGGACGCCGGCAAGGTCATTCATAAACCAGCCCCATCGCCGCCAGCTTGCCGCGCATATCGTAGATATCGAGGCCGAGTTCGCCGGCGGCGAGCCGCTTGCGCTTGCCCTCCTCCGCCGCCTCGCGCGCCTGCGCCTTGGCGAGCACCGCCTCGGCCTCCGCATTGCGCACGACGCACACGCCGTCATCGTCGGCGACGATCACGTCGCCCGCCTCGATCGCCGCCCCGGCGCAGACGATCGGGACATTGACCGAGCCGAGCGTCGCCTTGACCGTTCCTTGCGCGAACACCGCGCGCGACCAGACCGGGAAGCCCATCGCGGTGAGATCGCGCACGTCGCGCACCCCGGCGTCGATCACCAGCCCGCGACACCCGCGCGCCATCGCCGAGGTCGCCAGCAGGTCGCCGAAATAGCCGTCCTCGCACGGGCTGGTCGGCGCGAGGACGAGGATGTCGCCGGGCTGCAATTGCTCGATCGCGACATGCACCATCCAATTGTCGCCCGGCGGCGCCGAAATGGTGACCGC
This sequence comes from Sphingomonas lycopersici, assembly GCF_026130605.1. Lineage (GTDB taxonomy): Bacteria > Pseudomonadota > Alphaproteobacteria > Sphingomonadales > Sphingomonadaceae > Sphingomonas > Sphingomonas lycopersici. Next base: position 80,257 of record NZ_JANFAU010000004.1, read on the forward strand.
CGACCCCGCGATGCGCGCGCCCGGATAGATCGGCCGCAAGCGGCTGGCGAGCAGGCCGATGCGCCCCTGCGCCTCGTGCACCGTGGCGACGCCGGCATGCGCCAACCCGTCGATCACCGCGCCGGATGCGCGGGGGATATTGCGAACGACGCGGCCTGCCATTGATGTCTCCTTCGCCACGCACCGTCATGCCGGGCTTGACCCGGCATCCAGAGTCATAAGCGGCGTCGTTCTTGGCTCTGGATGTCGGGTCAGGCCCGGCATGACGACTAAGTTGAATATCGGCCAGACCTAGCCGCGCCGCCCCCTCCCCGCCCAATCGAATGCATGTATGGCATATAAGAATTTGATATAGGTCATCCGATGAACCTGCGCCCGTTCGATCTCAACCTGCGCCATTTGCGCGCGCTTTCGGCCGCCGTCGAACAGGGCACGCTCTCCGCCGCGGCGGCGCGCGTCGGGCTCTCGCAACCCGCGTTGACGCAGGGGCTGTCCAAGCTCGAGGCGCAGCTCGGCACGCGATTGTTCGAGCGCCACCCCGGCGGGCTGACCCCGACCAGCGCCGGCGCGGAAATGGCGGCGCGCGCCGCGACCGCCTTCCGGCTGCTGGCCGAGGCGAGCCGTGCGACGATGAACGGCGGGCGCGGTTTCTCCCGCCCCGAGCAATTGATGACCGCGACCCAGCTCGATGCCTTCCTGCGCGTTGCCGATGCCGGAAGCTTCGTCGGCGGGGCGCGCGCCAGCGGCCTCTCGCAACCCGCGCTGCACCGCGCCGCGCGCGAGCTGGAGCAGGTGATCGGGTTGCCGCTGATCGAGCGTCGCGGGCGGGGGGTCGCGCTGACCGCGCACGGCCGCCGTTTTGCGCGCGGCATCCGCCTCGCCGAGCGCGAAATCGCCGCCGGGATCGCCGAGCTGTCCGCCGATCCTGCGGGCACCGGGCGGATCACGATCGGCGCGATGCCGCTGTCGCGCGCTCTGGTGCTGCCGCGCGCGCTGTCGCGCTTCACGCGTCAGGCGCCGGGGGTGACCGTCGAGGTGGTCGAGGGATCGTGGCGCGAATTGGTCGATCCGCTCAGCGACGGGGTGATCGATCTGATGATCGGCGCGCTGCGCGATCCGCCGCCGCCGGGGCTGACCCAGCGCGCTCTGTTCGATGACCGGCTCGCGGTGATCGCACGCGCCGGGCACCCGCTCGCCGGGATCGCCGCTCCCGATCGCGCCGCGCTGGCGGCTTATCCCTGGGTCGTGGGCTCGCCGCAAACCCCGCTTCACGCGCATTGGCGCCGGCTGTTCGACGATCACCCGCTGCCCCCCGCGCCGATCGCGTGCGGGTCGGTGATGGTGATCCGCGGCTTGCTCGGCGAAAGCGATCTGCTCACCTTGCTCTCGCCCGATCAGGTCGCGCTGGAGATTGCGGCGGGGGTGCTCACCACGATCGGTCCGCCGCTCGCCGGCAGCATCCGCCACATCGGCCTCACCACCCGCACCGACTGGCGCCCGACCGCGATGCAACGCCGGCTGATCGCGCTGATCGAGGAGGCGTCGGCCAGCCTGTAAAACGTCCGTCACCCCGGCCTTGAGCCGGAGTCCATCGCGAGGCAGGCTCAGGGCAAGAGGTTCTGATCGCAAAGCTCGCGGCACAATGGACCCCGGCTCAAGGCCGGGGTGACGAAGGTGAATTCAGGAAAACGAATAGCCACGCCCCGCTTCCGATTGGCGCACGGACAGCGACGCCCCTTACCACCAGCGCCATGAGAGGCGCGACGTTCATTGGCTTCGGCGAGGCAGGCGCGGCGTTCGCGCCGCCCGGGCGTAGCGACATTCGCGGCTATGACATCAAGCTCGACACCCCTGCGACGCGCGCAAACAAGCTCGCCGATTTCGCTGCTGCCGGTGTAGCCCGCGCCGACAGCGCGGCCGAGGCGCTGGCAGGTGCCCAAACGGTCTTGTCGCTCGTCACCGCCGATCAGGCGCTGGTCGCCGCGCACACCGCCGCGCCGCATCTCGCATCCGACGCTTTGTGGCTCGACATGAATTCAGTCGCGCCCGACACCAAGCGCGCCGCCGCCGCCGCGATCGGCGCGCGGTATGTCGATGTCGCGGTGATGGCGCCGGTCCACCCCGGCCGCCACGCGACGCCGTTGCTCGTCGCCGGCCCGCATGCCGAGGCGGGGGCCGCGGCGCTGCGCGATCTCGGCTTTACCAATATCGCGATCGCCGGCCCCTCGGTGGGCGACGCGTCGGCGATCAAGATGATCCGATCGGTGATGGTCAAGGGGATCGAGGCGCTGACCGCCGAATGCGCGCTCGCCGCCGAAGCCGCCGGGGTGCGCGCGGCGGTGATCGCCTCGCTCGACGCGAGCTGGCCGGGCGCGGATTGGGCGAAGCGCTTCGATTACAACCTCGATCGCATGATGCTCCACGGCCAGCGCCGTGCCGCCGAGATGGAAGAGGCGACCAAGACGCTCGACGCGCTCGGCACCGGCAGCGCGATGACACGCGGCACGGTCGAGCGACAGCGCGCGATCGGATCGCTGAACACCGCGCCGCCCGACGGGCTCGCCGCCAAGCTCGACCTCATCCTCCCCCTGCTGACGCGTCAGGAACAGCCTGCATGACGATGATCATCGACTGCCACGGCCATTATACCACCGCCCCCACCGCGCATAACGAATGGCGCGAGGCGCAGAAGGCGGCGTTCAAGGCCGGCACCGCCGCGCCGCCCTATCCCGTCATCTCCGACGACGAGATCCGCGAGACGCTGGAGCAGAACCAGCTCCGCCTGCTGCGCGAACGCGGCGCGGACATGACGATCTTTTCCCCGCGCGCCTCGGCGATGGCGCCGCATGTCGGCGACGAGGCGGTGGCGATCGCCTGGGCGCGCGCCAACAACGATCTGATCAAGCGCTGCGTCGACCTCTATCCGGACATCTTCGCCGGGGTCTGCATGCTGCCGCAGAACCCCCAGGCCGATCTCACCGCCTCGGTCGCTGAACTGCGGCGCTGCGTCGAGGAACTGGGCTTCATCGGCTGCAACCTCAACCCCGATCCCGGCGGCGGGCATTTCACCGCCCCATCGCTCACCGATCGCTTCTGGTATCCCTTCTACGAGGCGATGGTCGAGCTCGACGTGCCGGCGATGATCCACGTCTCGGGCTCGTGCAATCCCGGGCTCCACGCCACCGGCGCTTATTATATCGCCGCCGACACGATCGCCTTCATGCAACTGATCGAGGGCGATCTGTTCCGCGATTTCCCCGACCTGCGCTTCATCATTCCGCACGGCGGCGGCGCGGTGCCCTATCATTGGGGGCGCTATCGCGGGCTCGCCGACATGCTCAAGCAGCCCGCGCTCGCCGGGCATGTGATGAACAACGTCTATTTCGATACCTGCGTCTATCACCAGCCCGGCGTCGATCTGCTCGCCAAGGTGATCGACACCAAGAACATATTGTTCGGCAGCGAGATGGTCGGCGCGGTGCGGGGTATCGATCCCGAGACCGGGCATTATTTCGACGACACCAAACGCTATGTCGATGCGCTGCCGATCAGCGACGATCAGCGCCACGCAATCTATGAAGGCAATGCGCGCCGCGTCTTCCCGCGGCTCGACGCCCGGCTCAAGGAGAAAGGGCGATGACCGGCCCGAAGGATATCCACCAATATCTCGCCGAATTCGACGATATCCCCGGCACCCGCGTGTTCACCGCGAAGCGCGCGCGTGCCGGCTATCATATGAACCAGTTCGCGATGAGCCTGATGAAGCCCGAGAATCGCGAACGCTTCAAGGCCGACGAGCGCGCCTATCTCGACGAATGGCCGCTCAGCGAGGAGCAGAAAGCGGCGCTGCTGGCACGCGATTACAACCGCTGCCTCGATCTGGGCGGGAACGTCTATTTTCTCGCCAAATTGTTCTCCACCGACGGGCTGAGCTTCGCGGAAGCCGTCTCGTCGATGACCGACATGAATTTCCAGGACTATACCAAAATGATGATCGCAGGCGGCCGCTCGCCCGAAGGCGCGCGCAGCATCAAGGGGAAGAACTGATGGCGCGGATCACCGCCGGCGTCGGCTCCAGCCACGTCCCCCTGCTCGGCGTCGCGAGCGATTTCGGCAAGGATGGGGACGATTATTTCGGCCCGATCTTCTCAGGCTACCAATGGACCCGCGATTGGGAGAAGGCCGAGAAGCCCGATGTCGTGATCCTCGTCTATAACGATCACGCCTCCGCCTTCGACATGAAGGTGATCCCGACCTTCGCGATCGGTTGCGGCGAGCGCTACAAACCCGCCGACGAAGGCTGGGGGCCGCGCGCGGTGCCCGAGGTGGAGGGGCATCCCGATCTCGCCTGGCATATCGCGCAGAGCCTGATCCTCGAAGAATTCGACATGACGATCATCAACGAGATGGACGTCGATCACGGGCTCACCGTCCCGCTGTCGATGATGTTCGGCAAGCCCGACGCCTGGCCAGTGAAGGTGGTGCCGCTGGCGGTCAATGTCGTCACCTATCCGCCGCCCTCGGGCAACCGCTGCTGGGCGCTGGGCGAGGCGATCGCGCGTGCGGTGGCGAGCTTCCCGGAGGACATCAACGTGCAGATCTGGGGCACCGGCGGGATGAGCCACCAGCTTCAGGGGCCGCGCGCGGGGTTGATCAACCGCGAATGGGACAATCGCTTCCTCGATCGGCTGATCGGCGAGGGCGACGAGCTGCGCCACGTGCCGCATATCGAATATCTCCGCGAGACCGGCTCCGAGGGGATCGAGATGGTGATGTGGCTGATCATGCGCGGCGCGCTGGGCAAAAGAACGCGCGCGCTCCACCGCCATTATCACGTCCCCTGCTCGAACACCGCGATCGGCCATATCGTCCTGCGCCCGGATAACGGCGAGGGCCTCGACATGACCGGCAGCGGCGCGGCCTGATTTCCCCTTCCCGACAAGAGAGACGAACATGACCCTCCGCATCGCGCTCGCCGGCGCCGGCGCCTTTGGCGAGAAGCATCTCGACGGACTGAAGAATATCGACGGGGTGGCGGTGACCAGCCTTGTCGGGCGACGGCTGGAGCCGACGCAGGCGATCGCCGCGAAATACGGCATCGGCCATGCCACGACCGAGCTGGCCGACACGCTGGCGCGCGACGATGTCGACGCCGTGATCCTGTGCACCCCGACGCAGATGCACGCGGCACAGGCGCTGCAATGCCTTGACGCCGGCAAGCATGTGCAGGTCGAAATCCCGCTGTGCGACAGCCTTGCCGACGGCGAAAAGGTGCTGGCGAAGCAGCAGGAAACCGGGCTCGTCGCGATGGTCGGCCATACGCGGCGGTTCAACCCGAGCCATCAATATCTCCACCGCAAATTCGCCAGCGGCGAGGCGCAGGTGCAGCAGATGGACGTCCAGACCTATTTCTTCCGGCGCCAGAATATCAACGCCAAGGGCGAGGCGCGGAGCTGGACCGATCACCTCTTGTGGCACCACGCCGCGCATACCGTCGATCTCTTCGCCTATCAGGCCGGACCGATCGTCGCCGCCAATGCGATCGAGGGGCCGATCCACCCCGAACTCGGCATCGCGATGGATATGTCGATCCAGCTCAAGGCCGCGACCGGCGCGATCTGCACCTTGTCGCTGAGCTTCAACAACGACGGGCCGCTCGGCACCTTCTTCCGCTACATCTGCGACACCGGCACCTGGATCGCGCGCTACGACGATCTGGTGACCGGCAAGGAGGAGCCGATCGACCTCACCGGGGTCACTGTCTCGAACAACGGCATCGAACTGCAGGATCGCGAGTTCGTCGCCGCGATCCGCGAAGGGCGCGAGCCCAATGCCTCGGTGGCGCAGGTGATGCCGTGCTACCGCGTGCTCGATCAGCTGGAGAAGCAACTGGCACGAGGCTGACCTTTCTTCCTCCCCTCCCTTGAACAGGGAGGGGAGGAAGAAGAGAGCGCGAAGGATGGCGGGGTGCCATTTCGCATCCGATGCTTTAGCACACGCCGCAAACCTCATAGGAGCGCCGCCGTGACCGCACTTCCCACCCGCAATCTCGGGCCGCTTACCGTTTCGGCGATCGGGCTCGGGTGCATGAACCTCAACCACGCTTACGGCATCCCGCCGAGCGCGGAGGAAGGCGGGCGGCTGCTCAATCGCGCGCTCGATCTCGGGGTCACGTTGCTCGATACCGCGGCGCTCTACGGCGCGGGGCAGAACGAGAAGCTGATCCGCGCCTCGGTGATCCACCGTCGGCGCGAATTCACGCTCGCCTCGAAATGCGTGCTCGACATGTACGACGGCAAGCGCGGGCTCAACGGCTCGCCCGCCGCGATCGCCGCGACGCTCGATGCGGCGCTGCAGCGGCTCGGGACCGATCATATCGATCTCTATTATCTCCACCGGCTCGACCGTAACGTACCGATCGAGGAATCGGTCGGCGCGCTGGCGCGTGCACACGAGGCCGGCAAGATCGGCGCGATCGGGCTTTCCGAAATGGGCGCGGCAACGATCCGCCGCGCGCACGCCGTCCACCCGGTCGCCGCGGTGCAGAGCGAATATTCGCCGGTCGTGCGCAACCCCGAGATAGCGGTGCTCGATACCTGTCGCGCCCTGGGGATCGGCTTCGTCGCTTTCTCGCCGGTCGCACGCGGGTTGCTGTGCGACGCGGTGCACGACGACATTTATGAGGCCGAACACGATATCCGCCGCGCGATGCCGCGTTTCAACGGCGAGAATCTGCGCCACAATCTGAAGGCGGTGGCCGCGTTCAACGCGCTCGCCGCGCGGATCGGCGCGACTCCGGCGCAGCTCGCGCTCGCCTGGGTGCTGTCGCGCGGGGATAATGTCGTGCCGATCCCCGGCACGCGCAGCATCACGCATCTGGAAGAGGATCTCGGCGCGATCGCGCTCGATCCGGGCGCCGAGGTGCTGGCGGAGGTGGAAACGATCTTCGCCCCCGGATCGATCAAGGGACCGCGCTATTCCGCCGCGATGCAGGCGCAGATCGACACCGAGACCTTCGCGGACGAGGAACTGGCCTGATCCCTTCCCCTTCTTACTCCCCTCCCTCGTGAAGGGAGGGGCTGGGGGTGGGTGGGTGTGAGGCGCGGGCGACGGTGCCCCTTCGGGCCAACCCACCCCCGGCCCCTCCCTTGTTCAAGGGAGGGGAGAAGAAGGAAGGGAAGTTAAACCCCGTTCGCGACGTCGAGGAAGTCGAGCATATCGGTGGTGACCCAGCCGAAATGGTAATTGGCGACGAACAGCAGGAACAGCGCCGTCGCGACGATCGTCACGCGAAAGGCGATGCGGCCGATGCGGAATTCGTGCGGGGCGCTTTCGGCCTGTCCGGGCACGCGCTCCACCCCGGCTTCCTCGGCGGTCCTCACCCCGAACGGCAGCACGAGAAAGACCGAAAAGGCCCAGAACAGGACGTAGATCGCCAGCATCGACGTCCAGCGCATCGTCACACCTCCACGATGAGCACGTCGACCACCGGCTTCTTGCCGGTCCAGCGCGTCGCGACGCGGCGCACCGCGAGCCGCACGTCCTCACGCAGCCGCTCGCGATCGCGCGGGCCGGTGCGCACCGCTTCCGCCGCAGCCTCCTCGGCCTCGGCGATGAACGGCAGGCGCTCCTCCTCGACGGGCACGCCCTGGATACGGACCTGCGGCGTCCCCGCGAGCTTCCCGCCCTGCGTCGCGACCGCGACCGACATCTGGCCGTTGACCCCGAGCTTGCGGCGCTCGTTGATCGTCACCCCGTCCGCGGGGAGGATCACATCGCCGTCGAGCACCAGCCGCCCGACCGGCGCGTGCCCGATCTTGGTCGGCTCGCCCGGCGCCAGCCGCACGATATCGCCGTCGGTCTGCACCAAGGCGCGCGGCACGCCGAGCGACAGCCCGAACCGCGCCTGCTCCATCAGGTGGCGCATCTCGCCGTGGACCGGCAGCAGCAGCCCCGGCTTGAGCCACTCGTAGATCGCCGCCAGTTCGGGGCGGCCGGGGTGGCCGGAGACGTGCACATGCGCCTGCTTCTCGGTCACCATCTCCACCCCGCGCCCGGCGAGGATATTCTGGATGCGCCCGATCGCGACTTCGTTGCCGGGAATCTGCTTCGACGAGAAGATCACCGTATCGCCCGCATCGAGCGATACGGTGTGATTGCCCTCGGCGATCCGCGCGAGCGCGGCGCGCGCCTCGCCCTGCCCGCCGGTCGCGACGATCAGCACCTTGTCGCGCGGCAGCCGCATCGCGGTCTCGGGATCGACCGTCTCGGGGAAATCGCGCAGATAGCCGCACGATTGCGCGACGCGCAGGATGCGATCGAGCGAGCGACCCGTGACGCACAATTTGCGCCCCGTCTCTTTCGCCACCGCGCCGAGCGTCGAGAGCCGCGCCGCGTTCGACGCGAAAGTCGTCACCAGCACGCGCCCGCGCGCCTTGGCCACCGCCTCCGCCAGCCCGCGCCGCACCGAGCTTTCCGAGCCGGATTCGTCGGCGTTGAACACATTGGTCGAATCGCACACCAGCACGTCGATCCCCGCCTCGCCGATCGCGCGCAATTCCTTCTCGGTCGCGGGCTTGCCGATCACCGGCTTGGCGTCAAATTTCCAGTCGCCGGTGTGGAACACGCGGCCGTGCGGGGTGGTGATTTCGAGCGCATTCGCCTCGGGGATCGAATGCGCCATCGGCACGAAGCGCACATCGAACGGCCCGACCGACACGCGTTCGCGCGGCTCGACCACGCGCAGGTCCACGCGATCGGCGACGCGTTCCTCCTCCAGCTTGCCGCGGATCAGCCCGGCGGTGAACGGCGTCGCATAAAGTGGCACGCCGAGGTCCTCGGCGAGATAGGGCAGCGCGCCGATATGATCCTCATGCCCGTGGGTGATGAGGATGCCGACCAGCTCCTCGCGCCGCTCCTCGATGAACGAGAGATCGGGCAGCACCAGATCGATGCCGGGATAGCTGTGATCGGCGAAGGTCACCCCCATATCCACCATCACCCATTTTCCCTGGGTGCCGTAGAGGTTGACGTTCATGCCGATCTCGCCCGAACCGCCGAGCGCACAGAAAAGAAGTTCGTTTTTGGGAGTCATTGTATTCCTAAGTTGAGCCGCGGTCCTCTATCCCCGTTCGGGCTGAGCTTGTCGAAGCCCTGCACTTTCTCCGCGAGGAAGAAGGCAGCCCTTCGACAAGCTCAGGGCGAACGGATCAGATCCAATGACCGCCGGCGATTTTCACTGGATATGCGCGCGTTCCCACATGATCGCCAGCCCCTGAATGGTCAGGTCCGGCTCGATCGCGTCGAACGCATTGGTATGTTGCTCGAACAAGGTGGCGAGCCCGCCGGTGGCGATCACCTTCACCGGGCGCCCCACCTCGGCCTTCATCCGCGCGACGAGCCCCTCGATCATCGCGATATAGCCCCAATAGATGCCGATGTTCATCTGATCGACGGTGTTGCGCCCGATCACGCTCAAATTGCCGCCCGGCGCCTCGATCGCGATGCGCGGCAGCTTGGCGGCGTTGTTGACAAGCGCGTCCAGCGACAGGTTGATGCCCGGCGCGATGATCCCGCCCTTGTATGCCCCGGTATAATCCGAGTGGTCGAAGGTGGTGGCGGTGCCGAAATCGATTACGATCAGATCGCCCTCGTGCAGCGCGTGCGCCGCGATCGTGTTGACCGCGCGGTCGGCGCCGAGCGAGCTCGGCTCGTCGACATCGATCGCGATGCCCCATTCGAGCGGCGGACGCCCGGCGATCAACGCGTCGCGGCCGAAATATTTGGTCGCCAGCACCTCCAGATTATGGAGCGCGCGCGGCACGACCGTGGAGATCGCCACGCCATCGACCTGCGACCGATCGAACCCCTCCAGCATCAGCAACTGATTGAGCCACACCGCATATTCATCCGCCGTGCGGCGCGGATCGGTGGCGATGCGCCAGCGCGCCTTGATCGTGCGCCCGTCGACCAAAGCGAAAACGACATTGGTGTTTCCGGCATCGACCGCCAGCAGCATGATCCTCTCCCCCTTTTAAACCAGGAAAACGTCGCCCGCGTGGATGGCACGGGTCGTGCCGTCCGCCAAGCGCAGGACGAGCGCACCGTCGGGCGCGAGCGTCTCGAATGTGCCATCGAGGCTGGTGCCGTCGGCAAGCCGGGCGCGGAGCGGCGTGCCCGCCGGATGCGCCCGCTCGATCCAGCGCGCAACGATCGGCGCCAGCCCCTGCCCGCGCCAGATGCTCAGCCACGCCTCGACCATCGCCGCCAGTCGTTCGAGTAGTTCGGCCGGGGTGATCGCCGCGCCCTGTTCGGCGAGGCTGGTCGCGGCGCGGTCGGGCAGATCGGGGCAATGCGCGACATTGACCCCGATGCCGATCACCACGGCATCGCCGACGCGTTCGAGCAGGATGCCGGAGATCTTGGCGCCGCCGATCAGCAGATCATTGGGCCATTTGAGCATCGTGCCGCGCGACACCAGCCGCGCGATCACTTCCTCCAGCGCCACCGCCGCAACCAGCGCGAGCGAGGCGGCCGGGGGATCGCCCGCGCGGAGGCGGACGAGATGGCTGGCGTAAAGGTTGCCGGCGGGCGAGTCCCACGCCCTGCCCTGCCGCCCGCGCCCGCTGAGCTGGCGCTCGGCGCGGAGCCAGATGCCGTCCTCGGCCCCGCCGGCGGCGAGGTCGAGGAGATCGGCATTGGTCGATCCCGTCTCCGCGACGGTAAGGATGCGGGTCAGAACAGCGCCTTTGCCGCCGCCATCGTCCAGGCGGTGAGCAGCGGGATCGCAAGATAGCCGAGCGGCGAGACGATCGCCGCGGTCGCCACGATCAGCCCGCCCTCCAGCCGGTCACCGGGGCCATATTCACCCGCCGGCTCGTCGAAGTACATCGTCTTGACGACGCGCAGGTAATAATAAGCGCCGATCACGCTGAACGCGATACCGAACACCGCGAGCGGGAACAGCCCGGCCTGCACCGCGGCGTAGAACACCGCAAACTTCGCATAGAAGCCGAACAGCGGCGGGATGCCCGCGAGGCTGAACATGAACACCGCAAGCCCGAACGCCAGCGCCGGCCGCGTCCGCGACAGGCCCGAGAGCGAGGCGATCGTCTCGATCGGCTGGCCGTCCGTATCGCGCATCTGCAGCACGACGAGGAACGAGCCGAGCGTCATCGCGATATAGATCGCCATATAGGCCAGCACCGCGGCGACGCCCTCGGGCGTGCCCGCAGCAAGCCCGATCAGCGCGAAGCCGACGTTGTTGATCGACGAATAAGCGAGCAGTCGCTTGATGTTCTGCTGCCCGATCGCCGCCACCGCACCGAGCAGGATCGAGGCGAGCGCAGCAAAGATCACGATCTGGCGCCACTGCTCCGCCGCCGGCCCCATCGCGGTGATCGCGACGCGCAGCGCGAGGCCGACCGCCGCCACCTTGGGCGCAGTCGCGAAGAAGGCGGTCACCGGGGTCGGTGCACCCTCATACACGTCCGGGGTCCACATATGGAACGGCACTGCCGAGATCTTGAACGCCAGCCCCGCAAAGACGAACACCAGCCCGAACATCAGCCCCAGCGACTTGGTGCTGCCGGCGAGCGGCGCGGCGGCATAGGCCCCCGCGATCTCGTCGAACAGCGTCGAGCCGGTGAAGCCATAGACCAGGCTGATGCCGTAGAGCAGGATGCCGCTCGCCAGCGCGCCGAGCACGAAATATTTCAGCCCCGCCTCGGCCGACCGCGCGTCGCGGCGCATGAAGCTCGCCAGCACATAAGCGGCGAGGCTCTGCAGTTCGAGCCCGACATAGAGCGTCAGCAGATCGGCGGCAGAGACCATGATCCCCATGCCGACCGCCGAAAGCAGGATCAGCACCGGATATTCGGGGCGCAGATCGTCCCCGGCGGTGCGCTGGAAGAAGCCCGGCGCGAGCAGGATCGCGACCGCCGCGGCGACATAGATCAATGTCTTGGCGAAGCCGGCGAAGGCGTCGGCGCGATACATGCCGTCGAACGCGCTGCCACCCGAAGTGGCCGGCCCGACCAGCGCGACGCACGCGCCGGCGAGCACCGCGACCGCGGCCCAGGAAATGGCGCGGGTCGCGTTCGGGCCGCTCCAGGCGGCAACCAGCATCAGCGCGAGCGCGCCCAGCGACAGCACCACCTCGGGCAGCGTCATCGCAAGTTGAGCGGCGTAGTTCATCAGTGCGCCTCCCCGTGCGCGGCGGTTTCGGCATGGGCGGCCGGGACGATACCGGTTCCCTTGGTCGGCAGCGAGTCACCCGCCGGCTTGGCGCGGTCGATGCGAGCGAGCAACGTCTGGGTATCCTTGCGCATCGGCGCGAGGAAGCTTTCCGGATAGACGCCCATCCACAGCACCACCGCGGCGATCGGCGCGAGCAGCCACATTTCACGCGACGACAGATCGGGCATCGCGCGCACGTCATCCGACTTGAGTTCGCCGAACACGACGCGGCGATAGAGGTACAGCATATAGGCTGCGCCGAGGATGATGCCGGTGGTGCACAGCAAGGTGATCGTGGTCGACACCTGATAGGTACCCATCAGGCTCAGCAATTCGCCGACGAAGTTGCTCGTGCCGGGCAACCCGACCGAAGCCATCGTGAACAGCATGAACAATGCGGCATAACGCGGCATGTTGATCGCGAGGCCACCGTAGCGCGAAATCTCGCGGGTGTGCAGCCGGTCGTAGATCACGCCGACACACAGGAACAACGCGCCCGAGACGAGGCCATGCCCGAGCATGACCATCATCGCGCCCTCGATGCCCTGGGTGTTGAACGCGAACAGGCCGATCGTAACGATCGCCATATGCGCGACCGAGCTGTAGGCGATCAGCTTCTTCATGTCCGACTGCACCAGCGCCACGAGGCTGGTGTAGATCACCGCCACCGCCGAGAGCGCGAAAACCAGCCAGGTGAGCTGCGCCGAAGCCTCCGGGAACATCGGCAGCGAGAAGCGCAGGAAGCCGTATCCGCCGAGCTTCAACAACACGCCCGCCAGGATCACCGACCCGGCGGTCGGCGCCTGCACGTGCGCGTCGGGAAGCCAGGTGTGGACCGGCCACATCGGCATCTTCACCGCGAACGAGGCGAAGAACGCCAGCCACAGCCAGGTCTGCACATGCGGCGGGAAATCATAGGCCATCAGCGCCGGGATCGAGGTCGTCCCCGCGACGATGCTCATATAGAGCATCGCGATGAACATCACGACCGAGCCGAGCAGCGTGTACAGGAAGAACTTGTACGACGCGTAGATGCGGTTCGCCCCGCCCCAGATGCCGATGATCAGATACATCGGGATCAGGCCGGCTTCGAAGAAGATGTAGAACAGGAACAGATCCTGCGCCGCGAAGGTGCCGATCATCAGCACTTCGGTGAACAGGAACAGGCTCATATATTCCGGGACGCGCATCTCGATCGCCTCCCACGAGGCGCCGATGCAGATCGGCATCAGGAACACCGAGAGCTCGATCAGCAGCAGCGCGAAGCCGTCGATGCCGAGCGACCAGCCGAACAGGCCGAAGACATGCTCATGATGCTCGACGAACTGCCATTGCGCGCCGCCGATATCGAAATTGAGCCACAGCAGGGCGCCGAGCGCGAGGTTGACCAATGTTGCGCCCAGCGCGAGCCAGCGCGCCTGGCTGGCGCCCAGGAACAGGCAGGCGACCGCAGCAAGCGCGGGCACCAGCAACATGACGGAGAGGATCGGAAAGCCGTTCATCTGCCCCACCTCAACCCGCGATGACCCAGGTGACCGCGGCGGTAAGCCCGATCAGCATGACGAACGCATAAGTGTAAACATACCCCGTCTGGACGCGCGCCGTAACGCGGCTGCCCTGCTGCACCACCCATGCCCAGCCGTTCGGCCCGAAGCGGTCGATCGTCCCCTCATCGCCCTTGTGCCACAGGAAGCGGCCGATCGCGAAAGCGGGGCGAACGAACAGCAGGTTGTACAGCTCGTCGAAATACCATTTGTTGTACACGAAATCGTACAACACCTCGAAAGTCGCGGTGAACCGCGCCGGGATGTCAGTCCGCACGAGATAGGCGAGCACCGCGCCGGCAAAGCCGAGCAGCATCACGACCGTCGCGGCGAGCTTCACCCACACCGGCACGCCGTGCATCTCGTGCATCAGATGCTCGTTGAAGGCGATCGACCCGCGCCAGAAGCCTTCGCCCGCGGTCGGCTCGATGAACCAGCCGTGGAACACGAAGCCGGCAAGCACCGCCCCCGTCGACAGCACGATCAGCGGGATCAGCATGTTGAGCGGGCTCTCGTGCGGGTGATAGCCCGCGGTGCCGGTCGCCAGTTCGTGTGCGCCCGCGTCGTGCGCGTGCGCTTCGGGCGCGGTATGCTCGTCCGCCGGATGATCGTGCGCGTGGCCGTTGCCGTGCGCATCGTGCACCGCGTGCTGGATATGCTCGGACTGGGCCCAGCGCGGCTTGCCCCAGAAGGTGAGGAACATCAGCCGCCACGAGTAGAAGCTGGTGAGCAGCGCGGCGATCACCCCGGCCCAGAATGCGCCCGTTTGCTTGGCCGCCCACGACGCCTCGATGATCGCATCCTTCGAATGGTAGCCGGCGAAGCCGCCGACGCCATAGATGCCGACCCCGGTGATCGCCAGCGTGCCGAGCAGCATCGCCCAGAAGGTGATCGGGATATGCTTCCTGAGGCCGCCGTAATAGCGCATGTCCTGCTCGTGGTGCATCGCGTGGATCACCGAGCCGGCACCGAGAAACAGCAGCGCCTTGAAGAAAGCGTGCGTGAACAGGTGGAACATCGCCGCGCCATAGGCGCCGACGCCCGCGGCGAAGAACATATAGCCGAGCTGCGAGCAGGTCGAATAAGCGATCACGCGCTTGATGTCGTTCTGCGTCGTACCAATCGTCGCGGCGAAGAAGCAGGTCGCGGCGCCGACGATCGTCACGACATGCAGCGCGGTCGGCGAGGTTTCGAACATCGGCGACAGGCGGCAGACCATGAACACACCGGCGGTGACCATCGTCGCCGCGTGGATCAGCGCGCTGACCGGGGTCGGGCCTTCCATCGCGTCGGGGAGCCAGGTGTGGAGGCCGAGCTGCGCCGACTTGCCCATCGCGCCGACGAACAGCAGCAGGCACAGCACCGTCATCGTGTCGAAGCGATAACCGAGGAACCCGATCGTCGCCCCCGCCATGCCCGGCGCCGCGTGCAGGATCGCCGGGATCGAGACGGTATCGAACACCAGATAGGTGCCGAAAATGCCCAGCATGAAGCCGAGATCACCGACGCGGTTGACGACGAACGCCTTGATCGCCGCGGCATTGGCGCTCGGCTTCTTGAACCAGAAACCGATCAGCAGATAGCTCGCGAGGCCGACGCCTTCCCAGCCGAAGAACATCTGGATCAGATTGTCCGCGGTCACCAGCATCAGCATCGCGAAGGTGAACAGCGACAGATAGGCGAAGAAGCGCGGCTGATCCGGGTCCTCCGCCATATAGCCCCAGCTATACAGATGGACGAGCGCGGAGACGCTGGTGATGACGACCAGCATCACCGAGGTGAGCGCATCGACGCGCAGCGCCCAGCTCACATCCATCGTGCCCGAGGTGATGAAGTGCAGCACCGGGGTGACGCTCTCGCTCAGCGAGCCGGTCATGAAGCCGATGAAGATCGGCCACGACAAGGCGCACGAGACGAACAGCGCGCCCGTCGTCAGCGACTTGGCGACCGTATTGCCGAGTGCGCGATTGCCCAGCCCGGCGACCGCCGCCGCAACCAGCGGCAGGAAAACGATGAACAGGATAGAGATCACGATTTATCCCTTCATCCGGCTGGGATCATCGACCGAGATCGAGCCGCGGCCACGGAAGAAGATGACGAGAATGGCAAGGCCGATCGCGGCCTCGCCCGCCGCCACGGTCAGCACGAACATCGCGAACACCTGCCCGACCAGATCGTTGAGCGCTGCCGAAAAGGCGACGAGGTTGATGTTCACCGCGAGCAGGATCAGCTCGATCGCCATCAGGATGACGATGATGTTCTTGCGGTTGAGGAAAATCCCCAAGACGCCCATCGTGAACAGGATCGCCGCGACGACGAGATAGTGGATCAGGCCGATTGCGCCGTTCACAGCTGCACCCCCTGGCCCACTTCGGGCCGCATGTTGCGTGTTGCTTCCTCTGGCCGGCGAGCGACCTGACGCGCGATATTCTGCCCGCGGACGCCCTTGCGCTCGCGGTGGGTCAGCACGATCGCGCCGATCATCGCCACCAGCAGCACCAACCCCGCGCCCTCGAACACGAACAGATAGCGCGTGTAGAGCAGATTGCCGATCGCCTGGATGTTGGGGATCGCCGGATCGACCGGGGCGGCGCGCCGCGCGAGATCGATCCCGCCCGCGCTCCACGCGCCGATGCCGATGAAGATCTCGCACACCAGAGCCACCGCCAGCGCGAGCCCGAGCGCGGCATAGCGCACGAAGCCCGCCCGCATCTCCGCGAAGTCGATGTCGAGCATCATGACGACGAACAGGAACAGCACCGCGACCGCGCCGACATAGACGATGACGAGCAGCATCGCGATGAACTCCGCCCCCACCAGCACCATCAGCCCGGCGGCGTTGAAGAACGCGAGGATCAGCCACAGCACCGAATGCACCGGGTTGCGCGACGAGATCGTCATCGCGCCCGAAAGCAGCACGACGATCGCGAACAAATAGAAGGCGAAGGCCTGTATCATGCCTCGACGAGCCCCCCGAGAGACCGTTCGGGCTGAGCCTGTCGAAGCCCTGCCCTTACTAAGGAAGAAAAGTACAGCCCTTCGACAAGCTCAGGGCGAACGGCGAAAAATCGACGGTGCGCGCGCATTATCGATACGCCGCATCGGCGGCAAGGTTGGCCGCGATCGCGCGTTCCCACCGGTCGCCGTTGTCGAGCAGCTTCGCCTTGTCGTAGATCAGTTCCTCGCGCGTCTCGGTGGCGAATTCGTAATTCGGCCCCTCGACGATCGCATCGACCGGGCATGCCTCCTGGCACAGGCCGCAATAGATGCACTTGGTCATGTCGATGTCGTAGCGCGTCGTGCGGCGGCTGCCGTCGTCGCGCGGTTCGGCCTCGATCGTGATCGCCTGCGCGGGGCAGATCGCCTCGCACAATTTGCACGCGATGCACCGTTCCTCGCCGTTGGGATAGCGGCGCAGCGCATGTTCGCCGCGGAAGCGCGGCGACACCGGATTGCGCTCGAACGGATAGTTGATCGTCGCCTTGGGCTTGAAGAAATACTTCAAGGTCAAAGCGTGCGCCTTCACGAACTCCCAGAGCGTGAAGGCCTTGACGGTCGATGCGATACCCATCGTCAGAACCCTACCCGCGTCCACATCAGGACGCCGGAAACGAGGAACACCCAGAACAGCGAGACCGGCAGGAACACCTTCCAGCCCAGCCGCATCAGCTGGTCATAGCGATAGCGCGGGACAGTCGCCTTCACCCAGCTGAACACGAAGAAGAAGAACAGGATCTTGGCGAACAGCCAGATGATCCCCGGCACGACAATGTTCGGGAAAAAGAACAAGAACGGCATATCTATCGGCGGCAGATAGCCGCCCCAGAACAAGGTCGCGTTGAGCGTGCACATCAGGATCACATTGGCATATTCGCCGAGCCAGTAGAGCGCGAAGCTCATCGACGAATATTCGGTCTGGTAACCCGCGACGAGCTCACTCTCCGCCTCGGTGAGGTCGAACGGTGCGCGCTGCGTCTCGGCCAGCGACGAGATCAGGAACATGATCGCCATCGGGAACAGCAAGGGATTGAGGAAGAAGCCGTTGATCGGCGTTCCCAACACCCCGCGCTGCGCCTCGACGATCCCGCTGAGGTTGAACGTCCCCGCCCACAGCACGATCGAGATCAGGATGAAGCCGATCGCGACCTCGTAGCTGACCATCTGCGCCGCGGCGCGGATCGCCGAGAAGAAGGGATATTTCGAGTTGGACGACCAGCCCGCGAGGATGATCCCGTACACCCCGAGCGACGAGGCGGCGAGCACGTAGAGCAGCCCGACGTTGATATCGGCCAGCACCACCCCGACCTGGAACGGCACCACCGCCCACACGATCAGCGCCACCGTGAAGGTGATGATCGGCGCGAGGATGAACAGCCCGCGATTGGCCGCCGCCGGGACGATGGTTTCCTGGAGGAACACCTTGAGCCCGTCCGCGAACGACTGGAGCAGCCCGAACGGGCCGACCACGTTCGGCCCGCGGCGCAGCGCCATCGCCGCCCAGATCTTGCGATCGGCATAGATGATCATCGCCACCGCCAGCATCAGCGGCAATGCGATAACGAGGATGCCGACCAGCGTGGCGACGAACCACGCCCATTCATAGGGCAGGCCGACGAAGTTTTGGAAAAAGGCGGTCATGAATGAAATGCCTTCAATCCCATCGCCATCGCGCCCGGAATGTTCGGATTGGCGGGGTTGACGATGATGCTCTGCCGCGCCGGGCTGATGACGAGATCCATGTCTTCCATCGGGATCGCGCCGAGCAACGGCTGATCGCCGAGCACGAGCGCGCCGACCATGCATTGGCGATTGGCGAACCGCACGCGCACCGGGCCGACATAATCGACCATCTGCTTGCGCCCGTCTGCCACGGTGACTTCACGACGGTCCTGCACGGCAAGATCGAGCTGATTCGCAACATGCTGTGGAATGCACAGATGCAACGCGCCGGTATCGACCAGCGCGTCGACCGACATCGGCAGGAGATCGTCGCGCCGTGCGTTGGTCAGTTCGATCTGGGCGTGAACGATCCCCATTACTCCGCCGCCTCCGCGAAGGTCTCACCGTGGATCAGCTCGGCCGAGCAGCGCTGCATCGTCGGAGACGCGCGGCAGATCGCATTGGTGAGGTAGAAATCCTTGATCGGATAGCCCGCGAGCACGCCCTCCGCCTTGGCGGCGAGCGCCGGCGGGTTCCACGCGAATTTCGCCAGCCCGAGCGTCGCGAGATCGGGGCAATCGACCGCCATCGCCGCGCGCAATTCCTCGAGCGTGTCGAACGGCAGCGTCTTGCCGAGCTTCTCGGACAGAGCGCGCAGGATCGTCCAATCCTCGCGCGCGTCGCCCGGCGGGAACACCGCGCGCTCGCCGCGCTGGACGCGCCCTTCGAGATTGACCCAGGTGCCCGATTTCTCGGCATAGCTCGCGCCCGGCAGCACGACATCGGCATGATGCGCGCCGGCATCGCCGTGGTGGCCGATATAGACCTTGAACCCGCCGAACCTGGTGAAATCGCACTCGTCGGCGCCGAGGAAGAAGGCCAGCTTCGCCGCGTGAAGGTCGGCGATCCCGCCCTTTTGCGCATAGCCGAGCATCAGCCCGCCCATCCGGCTCGCCGAGAAGTGGAGGACGTTATAGCCGTTCCACCCGTCCTTGATCAGCCCGAGCGTGTCGACCAGCGCCAGCGTCGCGCCCTGCGCGCCCTTCATCGCCGCGCCGCCGACGATCATCATCGGGCGCTGCGCCTTGGCGAAGGCATCGGTCACCGCCGCCGGCAGATTGCCGAGCACCGCCAGATCGGCGCCGAGCCATTCGACCTTATAGGTCAGATCGGTTTCGGGGCCGACCGCGAAGACCTTGGCGCCCTTCTTGATCGCCTTGCGGATGCGGGTGTTCACCAGCGCGGCTTCCCAGCGCAGGTTGGTGCCGACCAGCAGGATCACGTCGGCGGTCTCGACCCCGGCGATCGTGGTGTTGAAATTGACCGCGGCGAGGCTGGACGTGTCATAGTCCATCCCGGTCTGCCGCCCTTCGAGCAGCGACGAGCCGAACGCCTTCGCCAGCGCCTTGCCCGCGAACAGCGTTTCGCAATCGGCGAGATCGCCCGAGACCACCGCCACGCTGTCGCCGACGGTCTTCGCGACGTCCGCGATCGCCGCGAACGCTTCGTCCCAGGTCGCCTCGACGAGCTTGCCGTCACGCCGCACGAACGGGCGATCGAGCCGGCGACGGACGAGCCCGTCGACCGCGTGGCGCGTCTTGTCGGTCGCCCACTCCTCGTTGACGTCCTCGTTGATGCGCGGAACGCAGCGCAGCACCTGGCGGCCGCGGCTGTCGAGGCGGATGTTGGTGCCGACGGCGTCCATCACGTCGATGGTCAGCGTCTTCTTGAGCTCCCACGGCCGCGCCTCGAAGGCATAGGGCTTGGAGGTCAGCGCGCCGACCGGGCACAGATCGACCACATTGCCCGAAAGCTCGCTGGTCACCGCTTCCTCCAGATAGGAGGTGATCTGCATATTCTCGCCGCGATAGATCGCGCCGATTTCCTCGACCCCGGCGACTTCCTCGGCAAAGCGGATGCAGCGCGTGCACTGGATGCAGCGCGTCATCACCGTTTTGACGATCGGCCCCATGTACTTCTCGGTCACCGCGCGCTTGTTTTCCTCGAAGCGCGAGGAGCCGCGGCCATAAGCGACCGACTGGTCCTGCAGGTCGCACTCGCCGCCCTGATCGCAGATCGGGCAATCGAGCGGGTGGTTGATCAGCAGGAATTCCATCACGCCCTCGCGGGCGTTCTTCACCATCGGGGTGTTGGTGAAGATTTCCTGATTGTCCGCCGCCGGCAGCGCGCACGAGGCCTGCGGCTTGGGCGGCCCCGGCTTCACCTCGACGAGGCACATGCGGCAATTGCCGGCGATCGAAAGCCGCTCGTGATAGCAGAAGCGCGGGATCTCCTTGCCGGCAAGCTCACACGCCTGCAGCACGGTGGCGCCCGCGGGCACCTCGATCTCTACGCCGTCGACCTTGACCTT
Source organism: Sphingomonas lycopersici (assembly GCF_026130605.1). Classification (GTDB taxonomy): domain Bacteria; phylum Pseudomonadota; class Alphaproteobacteria; order Sphingomonadales; family Sphingomonadaceae; genus Sphingomonas; species Sphingomonas lycopersici. The sequence continues at coordinate 101,068 of NZ_JANFAU010000004.1, forward strand.
AGGCATTAGCTGCCTCGCACTGAGAATATGACAACGACCGCAAGGCCGACGAGAAGGAAGCAGAGCCCCAAGACAATACCAACCCGCTCCCAGCGGCGCTGGCGTTCCTCACCGGAAGGCCATAGCCAACCGAGCAGCTCAGCGAGAAGCTCCACGAAATCACTCCGCCGCCTCCTGCAAGGGGACGGACGAGCCGCCCTTACGCTCGTTGATGCGGCGCTCCAGCTCGGGGCGGAAGTGGCGGATCAGGCCCTGGATCGGCCACGCCGCGGCATCGCCGAGCGCGCAGATCGTGTGGCCTTCCACCTGCTTCGTCACCTGCTGGAGCATGTCGATTTCGCCGATATCGGCATCGCCGGTGCGCAGGCGCTCCATCACCCGCCACATCCAGCCGGTGCCCTCACGGCACGGGGTGCATTGGCCGCAGCTCTCATGCTTGTAGAAATAGGAGAGCCGGCTGATCGCGCGGACCACGTCGGTCGACTTGTCCATCACGATCACCGCCGCGGTGCCGAGCCCCGAGCCGACCGCCTTGAGCCCGTCGAAATCCATCGGGCAATCGATGATCTGCGACGCCGGCACGAGCGGCACCGAGGAGCCGCCCGGGATCACCGCGAGCAGATTGTCCCACCCGCCGCGGATCCCGCCGCAATGCTTCTCGACCAGCTCGCGGAAGCTGATCGACATCGCTTCCTCGACCACGCACGGCTTTTCGACATGGCCGCTGATCTGGAACAGCTTGGTGCCCTTGTTGTTCTCGTTGCCGAAGCTCGAGAACCACTCGGCGCCGCGCCGCAGGATCGTCGGGGCGACCGCGATCGATTCGACGTTGTTGACCGTCGTCGGGCAGCCGTAGAGCCCCGCGCCGGCCGGGAACGGCGGCTTGAGCCGCGGCTGGCCCTTCTTGCCCTCGAGGCTTTCGAGCATCGCGGTCTCTTCGCCGCAGATGTAGGCGCCCGCGCCGCGATGGACGAAGACGTCGAAGTCATAGCCCGAGCCGGCGGCGTTCTTGCCGATCAGCCCGGCGTCATACGCCTCGGCGACCGCGGCAAACAAAGTCTCCGCCTCGCGGATATATTCGCCGCGGATGTAGATATAGGCCGCCCGTGCGCGCATCGCGAAGCCCGCGACCAGCGCACCCTCGATCAGCTTGTGCGGATCGTGGCGGATGATCTCGCGGTCCTTGCACGAGCCCGGTTCGGATTCGTCGGCGTTGATGACGAGGAAGCTCGGCCGGTCGGCGCGCGGTTCCTTGGGCATGAAGCTCCACTTCATGCCGGTCGGGAAGCCCGCCCCGCCGCGCCCGCGCAGCCCCGAGGCCTTGATCACGTCGATGATCTTGTCCTGCCCGAGGGCGAGCAGCGCCTTGGTATCGTCCCAATCGCCCCGCTTGCGCGCGGCATCGAGCCGCCACGACTGATAGCCGTAGAGATTGGTGAAGATCCGGTCCTTGTCGGTCAATGAGGTGATCGCGCTCATGCCGCATTCCCCCATTCCGGCCGGTAATCGTGGTTCTCTTTGACCATCGCGGTCAGCGTGGTCGGGCCGCCGACGGGCTCGACGGTGTGGCGGCCGGGCTCCTGCGTCCCCGTCTTGGGGTGCTCGCCGCGCTCCAGCGCCTCGAGGATCGCGATCGTGCGATCGTAATCGAGATCCTCGTAATTATCGTCGTTGATCTGGACCATCGGGGCGGACGAGCAATTGCCCATGCATTCCACCTCGGTCAGCGTGAACAGGCCGTCGGGGGTCGTTTTGCCCTTGATCAGCCCCTTGTTCTTGCACGCCGCCATCACGTCGTCCGAGCCGCGCAGCATGCATGGCGTCGTGCCGCACACCTGGACGTGATAGCGACCGACCGGCGCGAGGTTGAACATCGTGTAGAAGGTCGCGACCTCGTAGACGCGCATATAGGGCACGCCGATCTCGCGCGCGACGAATTCGATCACCGGGATCGGCAGCCACCCTTGCGTCTGCGTCTCCGCGCCGACCTGCCGCTGGGCGAGATCGAGCAGCGGAATCGAGGCGGATTGCTCGCGCCCGGCCGGATAGCGCGCGAGCACCTCGTCGCGCTTCTTCTTGTTTTCATCGGTCCAGGCGAACGCGCCCCAGCGCGCGCGGACCTCTGCCTCGTCGGGGATTTCTGGAGCGTCAGCCATCAGCGATCACATTCACCAAAGACGACATCGATCGCGCCCAGGATGGCGGTCGTGTCGGCGAGCATGTGGCCCTTGCACATCATGTCCATCGCCTGAAGATGGCTGAAGGCGGTCGGGCGGATCTTGCAGCGATAGGGTTTGTTGCTGCCGTCGGCGACGAGATACACGCCGAATTCGCCCTTGGGGCTTTCGGTCGCGACATATACTTCGCCGGCAGGCACGTGATACCCTTCGGTGTAGAGCTTGAAGTGGTGGATGAGCGCTTCCATCGAGCTCTTCATCTCACCGCGCTTGGGCGGCACCACCTTGCGGTCGAGCGAGGCGATCGGCCCGTCCGGCATTTCGTTGAGGCACTGGCGCATGATCCGCGCCGACTGGCGTACTTCCTCGACGCGGACCATGAACCGGTCGTAGCAATCGCCGCGCGTGCCGACCGGCACCTCGAAATCCATCTTGGCATAGGCGTCGTAAGGCTGCGACTTGCGCAGATCCCAGGGAATGCCCGAACCGCGGATCATCGGGCCGGAGAAGCCCCATTTGATCGCATCGTCGCGCGAAACGACCGCAATATCGACGTTGCGCTGCTTGAAGATGCGGTTGTCGGCGACGAGGCTGATCGCATCCTCGAACAGACGCGGCAGCCGCGTGTCGAGCCAGTCGCCGATATCGGTGAGCAGCTTGAGCGGCACGTCCTGATGCACCCCGCCGACACGGAAGTAATTGGAATGCATCCGCGCACCCGAGGCGCGCTCGAAGAAGTTCAGGCAATCCTCGCGGATTTCGAACAGCCACAGGTTCGGCGTCATCGCGCCGACGTCCATCACATGCGAACCGAGGTTGAGCATGTGATTGGAAATGCGGGTCAATTCGGCGAAGAAGGTGCGCAGGTACTGCGCGCGCGCCGGCACCTCCAAATCGAGCAATTTCTCGACCGCAAGGACGAAGCTGTGCTCCATCCCGAGCGGCGAGCAATAATCGAGCCGGTCGAAATAGGGCAAAGCCTGCGCATAGGTCTTATATTCGATCAGCTTTTCGGTGCCGCGGTGGAGCAGCCCGACGTGCGGATCGACGCGCTCGATGATCTCGCCGTCGAGCTCCATCACTAGACGCAGCACGCCGTGCGCCGCCGGATGCTGCGGGCCGAAGTTGATCGTGTAATTCTGGATCGCGACGTCCCCCGCGTCGGGGTGCGCGGCATCGGTGCGATGCAGCAGCTTGTCGAGCGCGGGATCGTCGATCAGGGTATCGGTCACTTGCCTTCTCCCTTGCCCTTCAAGACATCGGGATCCGCCGGCTTCGGCTTCGCATCGGGCTCGGCCTTGCCGACGCCGGTCTGCGCGGTCGAATCGGTCGTCTTCGGCGTCGTCGCGGTAGCCTTGGCGGTCTGCGCGGCATCGGCCTTCTGGATCTGGTCGGCGCTGAGCTGCGTCGGCGCGCCCTTCGCCTCGGGCAGCGCCCCCTTCTCGTCGCCGGGGAGGACGTATTCGGCGCCTTCCCACGGGCTCATGAAGTCGAAGGTGCGGAAATCCTGCGCCAGTTGCACCGGCTCATAGACGACGCGCTTCGCCTCTTCCGAATAACGCAGCTCGACGAACCCCGAGAGCGGGAAGTCCTTGCGCTGCGGGTGGCCGCGGAAGCCGTAATCGGTGAGGATGCGACGCAGATCGCGGTTGCCCGCGAACAGCACGCCATACATGTCGTACACTTCGCGCTCGAGCCAGCCGGCGACCGGCCAGATCCCGGTGACCGAGGGAACCGGGGTCTCCTCGCTCGCTGCGACATGGACGTGGATACGATGGTTGCGGGTCAGCGACAGCAGGCAATAGACCACCTCGAACCGCTCGGGGCGGTCGGGGAAATCCACCCCGGCGATTTCCATCAGCTGCTGATATTCGAGCCCCGGCGTGTCGCGCAGCGCGATCATCGCGTCGATCAGCCCGTCGCGCGTAACGAACAGCGCCACCTCGCCCACCGCGTCGCGCGCGTCGACCAACGCAGTGCCGAGCGCATCGCGCGCCGCGGCGATCGTCGCGCCGTTGAGATCGGCGGCATAAGCCGGTGCCGGCGCCCTCATCGCTCGATGCTCCCGCTGCGGCGGATCTTCCGCTGGAGCTGCATGATGCCGTAGAGCAAAGCCTCGGCGGTCGGCGGGCAGCCGGGGACATAGATGTCCACGGGCACGATCCGGTCGCAGCCGCGCACGACGCTGTAGCTATAATGATAATAGCCGCCGCCATTGGCGCACGAGCCCATCGAGATGACGTATTTCGGCTCCGACATCTGGTCGTAGACCTTGCGGAGCGCGGGGGCCATCTTGTTGCAGAGCGTGCCGGCGACGATCATCACGTCGGACTGGCGCGGGCTCGCGCGCGGCGCGGCGCCGAACCGTTCGAGATCGTAGCGCGGCATGTTGACGTGGATCATCTCGACCGCGCAGCAGGCGAGACCGAAAGTCATCCACCACAGGCTGCCGGTGCGCGCCCATTGGAACAATTCCTCGGTCGAGGTGACGAGGAAGCCCTTGTCGGTCAGCTCGCCATTGAGGCCGTCGAAAAAGCCCTGATCGGGCGGCACGATCGCCTGCCCGCTGGGATCATGCCGCAGTTCGACCGGGCCGCTGTGGAGGTTGGAAGACATGCTCATTCCCAATCCAACGCGCCTTTTTTCCAGGCATAGACGAGGCCGAGCGCAAGCTCGCCGATGAAGATCATCATGCTGATCCACGCGGTCCAGCCGAGCGTGAACACGCTGACCGCCCACGGATAGAGGAACGCGGCCTCCAGATCGAAGATGATGAACAGGATCGCGACGAGGTAGAAACGCACGTCGAATTGCGCGCGCGAATCCTCGAAGGCGGGGAAGCCGCACTCATATTCCGCCAGTTTTTCCGGCGTCGGATTGTGCGCGCCGGTAAGGCGCGCGACGATCATCGGGAGGAAGACGAACGCGCTGGACAGCACGAGCGCGACCCCGAGGAACATGAGGATCGGCAGATATTGCGACAGGTCGACCACTAGGCTCTCGCAGATGCGAAAATTGATGGGGGCGCTTTAGGCGGATGGGTCCGCACGGGCAAGCGCCGGAGGCATGAGAATGATTCGCAACTGAACGGTTTTGCAGGGATTTCCGGCGCCTGCTTGGCGTTAGCTACGAAAGAAAGGGGATAACGTTCCGTCGGTTGGTGACGGATCGGACCGATTCCCCGCCGTCGCCGCCAATCCGTCATTCCCGCGAAGGCGGGAATCCATGCACTCGGACCTTCGCGATAGAGTCGCACCGACAGCGTTAATGGATTCCCGCCTTCGCGGGAATGACGGGAGGTGGCTTAACGCAGCGCCCCCGCCACCAGCTTGTGCAGCTTGGAGTGCAGCGCATCGTTGGCGGCGAGATATTCGCTACGCTCGATCGCGCGATCGCCGCCGCGGAAATCGGTAACGAAGCCGCCGGCTTCCTTCACCAGCAGCATCCCGGCCGCGACGTCCCACACGTTGAGATCGCTTTCCCAGAAAGCATCGAACCGTCCTGCGGCGACCCACGCGAGATCGAGCGCGGCCGAGCCGAGCCGGCGAATCCCCGCGACCTGCGGTGCGATCGCGCCGAAGATCCGTGTCCATTGCACGAAATCGCCGTGACCGAGGAACGGGATGCCCGTCGCGACCAAAGCCTCGGACGGATCGCGCCGCACCGAGACGCGCAGCCGCTCGGACTGGACCCAGGCGCCCCGCCCCTTCTCGGCCCAGAAGCTCTCGTCGGTCAGCGGCTGATAGACCAGGGCGGTGGTCACCTCGCGCTTGCCGTTGGCGAGCGGCTCCTCGACCGCGATCGAGATCGCGAAATGCGGGATGCCGTGGAGGAAGTTGGAGGTGCCGTCGAGCGGATCGACGATGAAGCGCGGCTTGCCGGGATCGCCGGCGACCTCGCCGCGCTCTTCCATCACGAAGCCCCAGTCGGGGCGCGCCTTGGACAGTTCCTCGTAGAGGGTCTGCTCGGCGCGCTTGTCGGCCATCGAGACGAAATCGGCCGGCCCCTTACGGCTCACCTGCAGCTGCTGGACCTCGTTGAAGTCGCGACGCAGCCGCGGCGCGGCCTTGCGCGCAGCGCGCTCGATGACGGTGAACAGGCCGGAATGGGAAGGCATTTCGATTACTCCACCCCAGCGAGGGGTCGGTTTCTATAACGTGTCGCTTCGCCGATAGCGAAAACTGTGTCCCCGCGAAGTGCCCCCATCAAAATAGTACTTTGACGGGAACCGAAGGCGGGGACCCAGACTGAGCTCCCGCCTTCGCGGGAGCACAAGGGGAGATATCAGTCCGCGCGCTTGACGTAGGTCTGCTCGTAGACGTCGACCACGATCCGCGTGCCGCTGGCGATATGCGGCGGCACCATGATGCGCACGCCATTGTCGAGGATCGCCGGCTTGTAGCTGGAGGAGGCGGTCTGCCCCTTCACCACCGCATCGGCCTCGACGATCGTCGCTTCGACCTGGTTGGGAAGCTGGACCGAGATCGGCTTTTCCTCGTGCAATTCCATCACCACGTCCATCCCGTCCTGCAGGAAGGCGGCGGCGTCGCCGAGCAGGTCGCGCGGCAGCGTCACCTGGTCGTAGGTGTCCTTGTCCATGAAGACGAGGCCGTCGCCGTCGGCGAACAGGAACTGGAAGTCCTTGGTATCGAGCCGCACGCGCTCGACCGTCTCAGCCGAACGGAAGCGGACGTTGGTCTTGCGGCCGTCGATGAGGTTCTTCATCTCGACCTGCATATAGGCGCCGCCCTTGCCGGGCTGGGTGTGCTGGATCTTGACCGCACGCCAGATGCCGCCTTCATATTCGATGATATTGCCGGGACGGATGTCCACGCCGCTGATCTTCATGGTTCTTGACCTGCTGGAAAGAGCGATCAGAGCCGCCGTCGGCTCCGGTGGCGCGCGTCTAGCGGCGCGGGCGCGATCCGGCAAGATGCTGGCGATCGAGCCCCCTTCCCCGTTCGGGCTGAGCCTGTCGAAGCCCTGCACTTTCTTCTGCGGAAGAAGGGCAGCCCTTCGACAAGCTCAGGGCGAACGGAGGTTGGGCCCGCTTCAGCGCCCGCCAAGCACCTCGGCAAAGGCGCGCACCGCCCCCGCCTCGTCCCCGCCCCACACCGCGTTGCTGACCGCGAGGAAATCCGCCCCTGCCTTGACCAGCGGCGCGGCATTGGCCGGGGTGATCCCGCCGATCGCGACCGAGGGCAGTTCGAACAGCGTCGACCACCACGACAGGATCACCGGCTCGGGGCGGTGCCGCACCTCCTTGGTCGAGGTGGGATAGAAAGCGCCGAACGCGACATAATCCGCCCCTGCCTCGCCCGCTTCCATCGCCAGATGCCGGCTGTCGTGGCAGGTCACGCCGATCTGCGCATTGGGGCCGAGCGCGGCGCGCGCCTCGCGCGGGTCGCCGTCCTCCTGCCCGAGATGGACGCCGTCGGCGCCGAGCCGCTTCGCCAGGCTGATCGAATCGTTGACGATGAACGCACAGTCGCGCGCCGCGCAAATCCGCTGGAGCGGCTCGGCGAGCCGCGCCGCCTCATGCTGGTCGACGCCCTTCACGCGGAACTGGAACGCCGCCACCGGTCCGGCGTCGAGCGCGCGCGCCAGCCGGTCGCCGAACCCGCCCGACACGTCGAGCGGCGAGATCAGATAGAGCTGGCACGGCGGGCGCTTGTCGTCGCGCACGAAGGCGGCGGCGAAATCGGGGTCGAGCGGGCCGAGCGGATCGTCTTCATCCATCACGCCGCCCTAGGGCGGATCGCGCGCAAGCAGAAGCCGGTTTTTCACCCACGCACTCACCGTCATGCCGGGCTCGACCCGGCATGACGAAAGAAACCGGATCAATCGCTTCCCCGCGCCCAGGCGCGCGCCGCCGCAAGCTCGTTCGTCCCGAAGGTGCGCAATTCGATCGGCAGCATCGCCCCCAAGGTCCGCGCGACCGGGCCGATCCAGCCCGAATCGGTCACCATCGCGCAGCGCCCGAAGCGATCGAGATGGCCGAAGCTCCACTTCACCTCCTGCCACCACAAGGCCGGCGCGATTCCGCCGAAGGCGCGGACGATCTCGACCACATTGACCTTGCGATGCGTTGCGAACTGCGCCTCCAGCGTTGCCACCACGCGATCGTAATCCTCGCGCGAAATGGCGCCATCGACCACCAGCTCGACCAATCCGTCGTCCGCCACGTCAATCGTGAGCATCGTTCACCTCCTTACGCCGCCTCGGCCGCGATGCGCCGGATCGCGCGCTCATAGGCGGCCGGCTCCTGCGCGCCCTGGATGAGGTAACGCCCGTCGACGATGATCGACGGCACCGAGGTGATACCGTCCGTCCGCCAGCGCTCTTCCGCCGCCCGCACCTCCGCGGCCCGCGCATCGCCGGCGATCACCGCGTCCGCCCCGTCGAGCCCGGCGGCCTGCGCGGCCGCCGCCAGCACCGCGGGGTCGCCGGGATCGCGCCCGTCGGTGAAATAGGCGCGGAACAAGGCATGCGCGAGCGGCAACGCCTTCCCCTGCCCCGCCGCCCAGTCGATCAGGCGATGCGCGTCGAAGGTGTTGTAGATCCGCGCGCCGGGCCGCTGCGCCATGTCGAAACCGAGCCCGGCCGCCATCGTGCGGATCCGCTCGCGCACCTCGCCCCCGCTGCCCGCCGAGGCGCCGTATTTCTCGCGCAGATGCTCGCCGATATCCTGCCCGCCCGCCGGCATATCCGGGTTGAGCTCGAACGGCTGGAGCCGGATCACCGGGGTGACGACATCTCCGGTCGCCGCCAGCGCGCGCTCCAGCCCGAGCAGGCCGATCACGCACCACGGGCACACCACGTCCGAGATCACGTCGAAAGTCATCGTGCGGGTCATGGCGTGGCTCCGGCAAAGAGGTGGACCACAGCCAGCCCCTCGCCCTCCGCGGCGAGCAGCAAGCTGCGATGGCAGTGGCAGGGATCGCGCTCGAAGCACAGCAAGGCGGACGGGGTCTCGGCGATCAGGTCGCGCATCCGCGCCGCCGCTGCCTGTGCCTCGGGCAAGGCGAGCTGCGCATCATAGACCGCGCGCAAGGTCGCGACATCGCCCTTCTTCGCCGCGTCGCGCCCGGGTTTGGGGGTGCCGAGCGCCTTGAGGTGGACGTAATCGATATCGCGCGCCGCCAGTTCGGCGGCGAGCGGCGATTTGGAGAAGCCCGGCCGGCGCGACAGCGGCAGCGCGCGGACGTCGATCACGCGCCTGACCCCCGCCGCCTGCAGCGCGGCGAGGAATTCGGCCATCGTCGCGGCCTCATAGCCGATGGTGTAGACACGCGTCATCGCTTCCGCGCCAAGGTCGTGACGACACCCCAGGCGACCAATGCCTGCCCGCCGAAATAGGTCGGCCAGACCAAAAGGCGCGGCACGATGCTGTCCGCGAGCAGCCCCATCCGCGCGAAGATCAGCAGGTCCGACACCACGAACAGCCACGCCCCCAGGGCGACGAACCGCCGCGGAAAGCGCGACGCGGTCGCCGCCCCGGCCATCGCGCCGAGCCCGAGCGCATAGAGCGCGACCCCGGCGTCATGCGCCACCAGCCGCGCCACCGCAGCGACCGCCACCGCGGCGCAGGCGGTGAGCACCCATCCCGCGCCGTTGCGACGATAGAGTGCGACCGCGACGATATGCCCCGAAAGGAACGCCGCCGCGCCGGCGACCATCCCGGCCAGTTCGAGCAGCATGTCCCCGGTCGCGCCCAGCGCCATCACCGCCGCGATCATCCAGCCGTCGGTCGATCGCGCGCGCATCGCCGCCCATAAGGCGAGCAGCGCGACCCCGGCGCCCTTGAGCACCACCGCTCCCGGCCCGCTCCAATAGCCCAAGACAACGACCATATAGGCCGCCCCGGCGATCAACGCCGCGATGAATCCTCTCCCCATGCGGGCGACTGTAGCGCGGGTTCGCCGTGGCGCTAGTGGTCAGAACATAACGGATGAGTCCGGAAGAAATCCCCACCGTCATGCCGGTTGAAAAAGACTGGAACCATCCGTCTGAATCTATCCACTAGTGCCTGCCTCTGCCCCTTGGGTCCCCGCAACGGGGTTCTGGCGATCCGCGCGCCACCGGGCTAACGCCGGCCGCCATGACTCATCACATCCATATCGTCGGCGGCGGGCTCGCCGGTTCGGAGGCCGCGTGGCAGCTCGCCGAGGCGGGGTTTCGCGTGCGCCTGTCGGAAATGCGCGGCGGCGGCGACACGACCCCGGCGCACCAGAGCGACTCGCTCGCCGAACTCGTCTGCTCGAACAGCTTCCGCTCGGACGATGCCGAGAGCAATGCGGTCGGGCTGCTGCATCAGGAGATGCGCGCGCTCGGCTCGCTGATCATGCGCGCGGGCGACGCGCATCGCGTCCCCGCCGGCTCGGCGCTGGCGGTCGATCGCGACGGTTTCTCGGCGGGCGTGACCGAAGCGCTCGCCGCGCACCCCAATATCACGATCGTCCGCGAACGCGTCGACGCGCTGCCCGAGGGGCCGGCGATCATCGCCACCGGGCCGCTCACCGCGCCCGCGCTGGCCGAAGCGATCGGCGCCGAGACGGGGAAGGAATCGCTCGCCTTCTTCGACGCGATCGCGCCGATCGTCCACCGCGAGACGATCGACATGAGCGTCGCGTGGTTCCAGAGCCGCTGGGACAAGGGCGACGGCAAGGATTACATCAACTGCCCGCTCGACAAGGAGCAATATGCGGCGTTCGTCGCGGCGCTGCTCGCCGCCGAGAAGACCGAATATCGCGGCTGGGAGAATGTGCCCTATTTCGAGGGCTGCATGCCGATCGAAGTGATGGCCGAGCGCGGGCCGGAAACCCTGCGCTTCGGCCCGATGAAACCGGTCGGGCTCGACGATCCGCGCACCGGGCGCTGGCCTTATGCGGTGGTGCAGCTACGGCAGGACAATGCCACCGGCACCTTGTGGAACATCGTCGGTTTCCAGACCAAGTTGAAACACGCCGAGCAGGTGCGGCTGTTCCGCACGATCCCGGGGCTTGAACAGGCCGAATTCGCGCGGCTCGGCGGGCTGCACCGCAACACCTTCCTGCGCTCGCCCGAATTGCTCGACCCCGAATTGCGGCTCAAATCGCGCCCCGCGATCCGCTTCGCCGGACAGGTGACGGGGTGCGAGGGCTATATCGAGAGCGCCGCGGTCGGGCTGCTGGCGGGGCGTTTCGCCGCCGCCGAGCTCGCCGGGAAGCCGCTCGCCCCGCCGCCGGTCGAGACCGCGCTGGGGGCATTGCTCCACCATATCACCGGCGCCGCGGTGGCGGAGACCTATCAGCCGATGAACGTCAATTTCGGGCTGTTCCCGCCGATCGAGGGGCGCACGCGCAAGGCCGACCGCAAACGCATGTACACCGACCGCGCCCGCACCGCGCTGGCGGCGTGGATCGGGTAGCGGCGCGATCCGCCGCCACCCCCTGCGCGAGGCCGGGGCGACGGTGGGGCGCAGGCCGGCGCCAGGCCGACCCGCGCGCGTCTTTCAGAATTGTGCGGTGAACCGGGCGTAAACGTAGCGCCCGTTGAACCCGAACGGCGAGAAATCGATATAGGGAAGGAAGGAATTTTCTTCCGGATAGAATCCGCCGTCCGGTCGCCTCCCGGTCGGACTGCGCGTCGGATAGACGTCGAAGACATTGTCTGCGCCGAGCGAGAAGGTCATATGCTTCTTGAAGGTGTAGCGAACCTCGACATCGGTGAGCCATCGCGGCTGCAGGAAGATGTCATCGGGGCCATAAGCGGTCAGGCTGCTCGGTTCATCCAGCGGCTCGGCCTCGGCTACCGCCACGACCTTGCCGTAACGCGTCGTTCGGGCGGTCAGCCCGAATACGCCGATCTCGCCATTGGCTGACAGCACGATCTTGTCGCGCGGCTGGCCCTTCTCGAAACGCAGCCCCTCCTGCCGCCCGAACAGCGCCAGCCCCGGCACCGCCGCGAGCGGGCCGAGATTGTTGAGCCGTTTGTCGATCCTGTTGCTGGTATAATTATACGCTGCCGACAGCGACCAGCGGCCAGCTCCCCCGGCGTCGAATTGATAGCTGCCGACCACGTCGACCCCCTTGGTCGTGGTGTCGAGCCCGTTGATGAAGAACCGCGCGGCACCGACCGAGTTGAAGCCATTGGCATCGAGTATCGCCTTAATGGCTTCCTTCTGCTCGGCGGTTCCGGTGCCTTCGAAACCGAGGTTTTCGGTCAGGACGATGCGGTCCCTGATCCTGATGTGAAAAAAGTCCGCGGTCAGGCTGAACCCGCGGAACGGATTGAGCGCAAGACCGGCCGAGATGTTGCGCGATTTCTCGGGCTTCAGCGGCTGCGCGCCGAGCGCGCGCGCGACCGGGCTGTCCACCCGGGTCGTGACGACGTTCACCAGCCCGGCCGCACTGGACAGGAAGGTCGAGGTGGCGCCGAAATATTGCTGGTGGAGCGAAGGCGCCCGGAAGCCGTTGGAAATCGCACCGCGCAGCGCGAGCTGCGGAATGAATTCGTAGCGCAAGGCGAGCTTGCCGTTCGCCGTGCTGCCGAAATCCGAATAACGCTCGAACCGGCCGGCGGCGGTGACCGTGAAGCCTCGGAAGGGATCGGTATCGAGCTCGAGATAGCCGGCGAAGCTGTTGCGGCTGGCGCTGACCTTCGCGAAGGCGGGAATGCCCTCGAAGCCCTGTTGGCCGACCGGCGCCGAACGGCCCGGGAAGGAACAGAGGCCAGTCGCCGCAGCATAGACGCCGTCCGCCGCCGCGCATTCCGCCGCGGTCGTCGCACGCGCCGGCAAGGTATAGGGCCCGGCGGCGTAGGATTCGAGCTGCCCCGGTCGCTCCTGGAAATTCTCGCGGCGATATTCGCCGCCGAACGCCAACGTCAGCGGTTTGGCGAAGCCGACCGCGAATTCGCGCGTCACATCGAGGTTGGCCGTGAACTGGCCGAAGCGGAGCCCGCCCGAATCGGTATTGCGTGGCGCGGTGGGGCCGAACGAGACGTTGATGCTGTTCTCGGTGCGATAGTCGATCCGGTTACGCCCATAGACCCCCGACAGATCGACCGACCATTGGCCGACTTCGCCCCTGACGCCGATCGCCATCGAATAATCCGTATAATCGGATGCAATGAACGGCAGGAAGCCATTGGCGTAGATCGGGGCGAAATTGCCCTCGCTCGGCGCTTCCGAAGGCCTGAGTACCGAATAATCCCGGTTTCTCCTCGACCCTTGCAGGCGCCAGTTCGCCGCGGAGCGACCGTTGCGTTGCGAGAAGGTGCCGAAGGCATAGGCTTCCCAGTTCGCGCCGAGCGGCATCCCGGCGTTGACCGCGACGTTCCAGTCCTCGGTCTTCGGATCGCCATATTGGAAATTCAGCCGGTTGAAGGTGAGTTCGCGCGCGTCGAACGCCCCGTCCACGAGGTTGTAATTCTGGCGCAGATCGTATCCCGCGCGGTTGACGGTGTCGCGGTCGCGATACTCGCCGGTAACGTTGATGAAGCCCTGGCCGATCGGCACGCCGAGGTTCATCCCCAGCGTCCAGGTATCGCCGTCACTGCGCGACGGCCTGCCGCCAAGGTTGGCGGCCAGAAATTCGGGGTTGGCCGGATCGAAGAACGGCTGGCCGGCAGCATCGGTCTGCAGCCCGAGCACCTCGCGCACGCCGTCCATCCGGGTGACATATTTGCCGTAGGTGACCGAGGCCTTGCCGCCATGATCGGCGGTCTTCAGCCGGATGTTGATCACCCCCGCGATCGCATCCGAGCCATATTGCGAGGCCGCGCCGTCACGCAGCACCTCGATCCGGTCGATCGCCAGGTTCGAGATGGTATTGAGATCGACCGCCGCCGAGCCGCGCCCGACGGTGCCGTTGATGTTGAGCAGCGCGGAAGTGTGGCGGCGCTTGCCGTTGACCAGCACCAATGTCTGGTCGGGCGACAGCCCGCGCAACGTCGCCGGCCGGATCACATCCGATGCGTCTGCAATCGACGGCCTCGGGAAGTTGAACGACGGGACCAGCGCATTCAGCACGGTGTTGGTCTCGCCCGAGCCGCCGGTGGTCAGCGCTTGGGAGCTGATCACATCAACCGGCACGGGCGAGTCTGCGACGGTGCGGTTCGCGGCACGCGTCCCGGTGACGATCACTTCCTCTCCGGGCAGCGGCTCCACCGCGGGCGCTTTCGACTCCTGCGCGGCCGCCGGAAACGCTAGAAAAGAAACGGAGAGCGCAAGCATCGTCGCATGCGAAATTCGCATCGAAATCCTCCCTAAAAATCTTGATAGATAATTACGACGAGGAAAATACTTTCCCGAAATTCAATATTATTGAAAAGATAATATGATTTATTACTTATCGCATTCTAGGAGATGAAATTATCTCCACAATGGCGTTTTGGAGATCAAATCTGGAAAATTTATCTTCTCATGTGGATGATATTGTTCGTCATAGATAATGACGCGCGTCAGAATGGATTTGATCCAGATCAAATCGGATCAAATTATTGTATTATTCTTGTTTTTTAGTGCTTTAGCGCGCCGCTCACGGCCCACCGGCGGTGCGCGGTGGCTATTCCTCGCCGTCGGGCTGTGACGGCGCCGGGCAAACGCAGGCCGGTTTCGGCCGGCGCTTGGGCGCGGTGGTGGCGAATTCGGTGCGGTCGAGCGCGCCCGAGCGATCGCCGTCGGCAGTGGCGAAGCGCGTCATCGTCTTGGCCGCCCATTCGTCGAACGACAACCGGCCGTCGCCGTCGCCGTCGAGTTTCGCGAAGGCCTTGCGCCGTGACGCGAGATATTCCTCGCGCATGACCCGGCCGTCGCGATCCTTGTCGTAGCGATCGAACCGCTTCTGCTCGCGGGTGCGCTCACTCGCTTCGGGCACGCCGGGCCGGCCGGCGTCGGCGATCTGCGGCAGGTCGGGCGCCGGCGGGAGCAACGGCTCGCGCGCCGCCTTGCCGTTGAACAACAGCCACCCCGCCGCGATCATCAACAGCGCGGCCACGCCGCCCAAAGCATAGCGCCACATCGTCTCGCCCCTCCCGCTGGAGGCGATAAGATCAGACTATCGGCCGCCAAGCCAGTGACGAAATAATCGCGCGGCGCGCCCGATACTTCCCGGGCGAGCGGCCGAATCGAGGTCGTCGCGCGCGAGCAAAGCCATCGCCGACAGCGGCCGCAACGCGCGCGGCCAGCGGCGATCGGTCAACCCGGCGAGCCGCGCCGCCGCCGACGCTTGCGCACGCGGATCGCACAATGTGGCGAGCGCCCAGCCGGCGCCGGCATCGGCGAGGCGCGCATCGCCGCCGCCGAGCAACCGCGCGGCGAGCGCGAACAGCATCTCGCCGCGCTCGGCGGCATGCACCGCGAGTGCCGCCGCCGGATCGGAGTCGATCGCGAGCACCGCCTCCCACCCGTCGACGATCCGGCCGAGCGCGGCGCCGGCCACCCCGTGCGGCAGCAAGCCGGCGGCGATCGCGCGCAGGATCGGCTCGGCCGGCGCCGGCGCCGCGTCGAGCGCGACCAGCGCCTCATGCCACCAGGTCAGCCGCATCTGCCCGATCAGCGGATCGCGCGCCGCGCGGACGATCTCCCCCAGCCGATCGTCGAGCGTGAGCAGCGCCGCAAGCGCCGGCCGCGTCGCCGCGGGGACATAGGACAGGACGATACGGCGCTCGATCGCGCGCGCCTCCATATCGGGCTGGCCGGGGGCTGGATCGGACGGTTCCATCGCTTCGCCGCGTGACCCGCCGCTCGATCGCCGTCAACCGTGCCGTCGTGAGATTTTCTTAATGTTATCCGCATATCCGCCGATGGGGCCTGATCAGGGGTCGCGACCAGAGAATGGGACAGGAACAGCGAATGGCAACCCGGCGGCCGCACGTGCAGCGCCGCGCGGCAAGGCGGCGTGACATGCGTGCGCTTGCCCGCGAGCGAAGCGGCGCGTCGGTGATCGAATTCGCGATCGTGCTCGCCCCGGTCATCGCACTGATCGTCGCGATCGTGCAGACCGCCCTGGTATTCTTCGCCCAGCAGAATCTCGAAAGCACCGCCGAGCGCACCGCGCGCCAGCTCGTCACCGGCAGCGCGCAACGCACGTCGATGACCGCGACCAATTTCGGCAACACCGCATGCGCCAACCTGCCGTCGTTCATGAAATGCGCGAATTTGATGATCGACGTGCAGAACGTCAGCTCCTTCTCGGCGGTCAGCACCGCCGCGCCGAAACTGACCTTCGACGCCAACGGCAACGTCACCAACGCCTGGGCCTTCTCGCCCGGCGGCCCGGGCAGCATCGTCGTCATGCGCATGATGTATCGCCTGCCGGTGGTCCCCGCGCCGCTCGGCTTCAACCTGTCGAACATGACCAACGGGCAGCGGCTGCTGATCGCCACCTCGGTGTTCAAGACCGAACCTTACGGCAGCTGAGCGTGATCCCCGCCCTCCTCCATTTCTGGCATCGCCTGCGCGACGATCGGCGCGGGCTGGGTGCGGTGGAATTCGCGATCGTCGCGCCGTTCCTGCTGCTGCTCTACCTCGGCGGCTATCAGCTGATGGACGCCACCTCCGCCTATCGCAAGGTGACCACCACCGCGCGCACGCTGGCCGACGTGACGACGCAATTCACCGCGGTGCAAGCGAGCGACGTCGACAGCATCCTCGGCGCCGCCGGCGCGGTGATGACGCCCTATTCGGCAAGCAACACCACCACCCGCGTCTCCGAGATCGCGATCAGCGCGACGGGGATGCCGAGCGTCGTGTGGAGCCGCGCGAGCAGCGGCACCTTGCTCAAGACATCCGATCTGCTCGCCAATCCGACGACGCCGAACAACGTGGTCCCGGTGAAGCTCAGGATCGCCAGCACGAACCTCATCTTTGCCGAGGTGAGCTATTCCTACGTCCCGCCGGCGGGCGGCCAGTTGATCGGCCCGATCACCTTTCGTGACCAGATCTTCATGAACCCCCGCCGCTCCGTCGACATCCCCTGCACGGGCTGCTGATCCATGCCGATCCCATCGCTCCTCACCGGCCTGCGACATTTCCTCTCCCGGCTCCGCCGCCAGCGGTCCGGCAATGTGATGATGCTGTTCGCGCTGGCGGCGATCCCGATGGCCTTCGCCACCGGCATGGGTGTGGACTATGCGCGGGCGGCCAGGCTTCGCACCAAGATGAACGCGCTGGCCGACGCCGCCGCGCTCGCCGGCGTCACCGCAACGATGATGAACAAGGACCAGACGACCGCGGTACAGACCGCGACCGACATGTTCAATTCGCAAGCGGCGCTGCTCAGCGGCGTGATCTATAATCCCGCGACATTGTCCGTCGTCCCCTCGCAACCCAACGGCCCCGGCTCGCGCACGATAACGGTGACTTATTCCGCGCAGTCGCAGAATGTGTTCGGCGGTATTCTCGGCATGGCGACGATCGCGATCGGCGGATCGTCCAGCGCGAACAACATGACCGCGCCGAACATCGATTTCTACATGCTGCTCGATACGTCGCCGTCGATGCTGTTGCCGGCGACTTCCGCCGGGCTAAGCTCGATGGTTGCCGCGACCAACGGCTGCGCTTTCGCCTGCCACCAGACCAACCTGACCTACGGCAGCAACAACACCGAGCTAGTGTGCGATAGCAGGAACAAAAATTGCAAGGATTTCTATACCGTTGCCGTGAACAACGGCATCGTCTTGCGAACCGATCTGCTCCACACCGCCGTTTCCAACCTGACCGATCTCGCGACGAGCACGTCATCGACCAACAAAGCGCAATATCGGATGGGGCTGTTTTCCTTCGACAAGACCTTCAAGCAATTATGGCCGACCACCGTATCACTGCCCAACGTCGATGCCAGCTTGTCCACCGTCAAGACGCATGTGACCGATGCAAAGATTCTGGTCTATTGTCAGAACAATTATTACCAGTGCAGCACTAACGACAACGACACCGCCACCAATTTCACCGCCGCGTTCAGCGGAATTCTCGGGGCGATGCCGCTCAAGGCCGGCAACGGAACCAATTACAACAATGACACGCCCCAGGCGGTAATGTTCCTGATTACCGACGGCATGTGGGACGAAAAGCGACCCGGCGGCCCCCCGGAGGGCCCGATTTCGACCGCTTCGTGCACCGCAATCAAGAATCGCGGTATCCGCATCGCGGTTCTCTACACCGAATATCTGCCCGATTCCGCGAGCGACGACTGGTCAAAGACCAATGTGAAGGCGCCGTATCTGTCGCCGGTCGACAAGATCAGCCCCCCGCTGCAGCAGTGCGCCTCCCCCGGCCTCTACTCCAAAGTGACGACTGACGGCGACATCTCCGGTGCGCTCGCACAATTGTTCCAGACCGCCGTCGCCACCGCCCGCCTGACCAACTGACGAAAAAAGCCGGCGGCGTCGCGATGACGCCGCCGGCCTCTGACGCCGTGCAGGCCACTCCGCCTTACTGGCGGTATGTCACCTTCTTCACCGCCGCGATGATCTTGTCGGCGGAGATCAGCGCAAGCTTTTCGAGGTTCGCCGCATAAGGCAGCGGGACATCCTCGTTGCACACGCGGACCACCGGGGCGTCGAGGTCGTCGAACCCCTCCTCCATGCAGATCGCGATGATCTCGCTGGCGATCGAGCAGGTCGGCCAGCCTTCCTCCGCCACCACCAGCCGGTTGGTCTTGGCGAGCGACGCCAGCACCGTCTGCTTGTCGAGCGGACGCAGGGTGCGCAGGTCGATCACCTCGGCGTCCACGCCTTCCTCGGCCAGCCGGTCGGCGGCTTCGAGCGCGAGCCCGACGCCGATCGAATAGCTGACGATCGTGACGTCCTTGCCCTCGCGCATGATCCGCGCCTTGCCGATCGGGAGCACCCAATCGTCGAGCTTGGGCACCTCGAAGGTGCGGCCGTAGAGCAGCTCGTTCTCGAGGAACACCACCGGGTCCTGCGATCGGATCGCCGCCTTGAGCAGCCCCTTGGCGTCCGACGCGTCATAAGGCGCGATGACGATCAGCCCGGGGACGCTGGCGTACCACGGCCCGTAATTCTGGCTGTGCTGCGCCGCGACGCGGCTCGCCGCGCCGTTGGGGCCGCGGAAGACGATCGGGCAACGCATCTGGCCGCCCGACATGTAATTGGTCTTGGCTGCCGAATTGACGATGTGATCGATCGCCTGCATCGCGAAGTTGAACGTCATGAACTCGACGATCGGCTTCAGCCCGCCCATCGCCGCGCCGGTGCCGACCCCGGCGAAGCCATATTCGGTGATCGGCGTGTCGATCACGCGGCGGTCGCCGAATTCGTCGAGCAGCCCCTGGGTGACCTTGTACGCGCCCTGATATTGCGCGACTTCCTCGCCCATCACGAACACGCGGTCGTCGGCGCGCATTTCCTCGGCCATCGCGTCGCGCAGCGCCTCGCGCAGCGTCAACTTGACCATCTCGGTGCCCGCCGGGATTTCGGGATCGCGCACCTCGGCGTCATGCTTCGCCGCCTCGAACATCTGGCGCGCGCCGGTCTCGACCTTGTGCGGCACCGGCGTGCCGCTTTCCGCGGCCTGCTCCTGCACCTCGGGCTTTTCGGCGCGGGTGACGGGCTCGGGCTTCGGCGAAGCGGCGGAAGCGTCCTCCCCCTCCTCGGCGATGCGCATGATCACTTCGCCCACCTTCACCGCGTCGGTCCCCTCGGGGATCAGGATCGCGGCGACGGTGCCTTCATCGACCGCCTCGAATTCCATCGTCGCCTTGTCGGTTTCGATCTCGGCGAGGATGTCGCCCGATTTCACCGTGTCGCCTTCCTTGACGAGCCATTTGGCGAGCGTGCCTTCCTCCATCGTGGGGGACAGCGCCGGCATTTTGATGTCGATCGCCATCTCAATAAGTCTCCACCAGCACGTCGGTATACAGCTCCTGCGGTTCGGGTTCGGGGGTGTTCTCCGCGAAATCGGCCGATTCGTTGACCTGGCGGCGGATTTCCGCCTCGACCGCCTTCAGTTCGTCTTCCTTGACGCCCTCGGCCTCGAGCAATTTCTTGACGTGCTCGATCGGGTCGGACTTGTCGCGCACCGACTGGACTTCCTCGCGGCTGCGATATTTCGCCGGGTCGGACATCGAATGGCCGCGATAGCGATAGGTCTTCATCTCGAGGATGATCGGCCCCTTGCCCGCACGCACCCACGCAAGCGCTTCCTCCGCCGCGCCGCGCGCCGCCAGCACGTCCATCCCGTCGACCTGCAGCCCGGGAATGCGGAAGCTCTCGCCGCGGCGATAAAGCTGGTCTTCGGACGACGCCCGGTTGACCGAGGTGCCCATCGCGTACTGGTTGTTCTCGATCACGAAGATCACCGGCAGCTTCCACAGCTCGGCCATGTTGAACGCTTCGTAGACCTGGCCCTGATTGGCCGCGCCGTCACCGAAATAGGCGAGGCACACCCCGCCGTCGCCGGAATATTTGTGCGCAAAGCCGAGCCCCGCGCCCAGCGACACCTGCGCGCCGACGATGCCGTGGCCGCCGTAGAATTTATGCTCGACGCTGAACATGTGCATCGAGCCGCCCTTGCCCTTGGAGATGCCGGCGGCGCGCCCGGTCAGCTCGGCCATCACGTCCTTTGGCGGGATGCCGCACAACAGCATGTGCCCGTGATCGCGATAGCCGGTGATCACGCTGTCTTTCTCGGTCAGCGCGGATTGCAACCCGACCGCGACCGCTTCCTGCCCGATATAGAGGTGGCAGAAGCCACCGATGAGCCCGAGGCCGTAAAGCTGCCCGGCCTTCTCCTCGAAGCGGCGGATCAGCAGCATGTCGTGATAGAATTTGAGCAGCTCCTCCTTCGACGCCGTGTAGAGCTGCGGCTCGGCCGGTCGCTCGCGATTGGGCGTCGGCGGGGGTGCGGTTTTGGTTCGTGCGTTCCGCGCTGGGGCTTTTGCCACGTCTGGAAAGACCTCGTATTCCGTAGGGAGAACCCCGCCTATAGTCTCCCAGCGGCGCGGCGCGCAATCCGCGGAGTGGCAAACTGACGAGGATCAGTGCTCAGTAACATTTGTGTCCCCGCGAAGGCGGGGACCCAGTCTGGCTCCCGCCTTCGCGGGAGCGCAAGCGGCGCCAGCGGCCGACCAGAGCGGCGATAGGCCAGCTATCGTCGACCGGACGACAAGCGGCGTTGCAGCGCGCTTCATCCTCCCCTAACCGGCGGAAAGATGGACCAGCCGATCCACCCCTTACGCATCGCCAATTTCCGCGCCTATTGGGGCTCGCGGCTGGCGGGAACGATCGGGACGACCGCGCAAGGCATCATCATCGGCTGGCAGGTGTACAGCATCGCCCGCCAGACGATGGACATCAAACAGGCCGCCTTTCTGCTCGGGATGATCGGCCTCGCGCAGTTCCTGCCGCTGTTTCTCCTCACCCCGTTCGTCGGGCTGGCGGCGGATTCGTTCGATCGGCGCTGGATCGTCCGCATCACCACCTCGCTGCTGGTCCTGATCGCCGCGATGCTCGGCGTGCTGACCTGGGCCGGGATGCTCGGGCTGCCGGCGCTGTTCGGCGCGGCGGTGCTGGTGGGGACGGCGCGCGCCTTTTCCGGCCCCGCTTATTCGGCGCTCGCCCCCAATCTCGTGCCGCGCGACAGCCTGCCGACCGCGATCGCGCTGTCGTCGATCGCGTGGCAGGTGGGGACGATCGCCGGGCCGAGCCTCGGCGGGCTGCTCTATGCGATCCACCCCGAGACCGCTTATGCCGCGGTCGCCGGGTTGCACCTCGTCGCGCTGATCGGCATCTTCCTGATCGGGCGCGTGCCGCAGCCGCTGGCCGAGAGCGACCGCCACCCGATCGCGCGCATTCTCGACGGCTTCGCTTATGTGAAGCGCAACCGGCTGGTGCAGGCGACGATCACGCTCGATCTGTTCGTCGTGTTGCTGGCAGGCGCGACCGCATTGCTGCCGGTCTACGCGCGTGACATCCTCCACGTCGGCGCGAGCGGGCTCGGCGTGCTCGCCGCCGGGATGGGGATCGGCGCCGCGGCGACCGCCTTGTGGTTCTCGATCCGCCCGATGCGCCACAATGTCGGGGTGAAGATGCTCGCCGCGGTGATCGTCTTCGCGTTTGCGATCCTCGTTTTCGGGCTGTCGACCAGCTTTCCGCTCAGCCTCGCCGCGCTGATCGTCGCGGGCGGGGCGGATATGGTATCGGTCTATATCCGCAGTTCGCTGATCCAGCTCCACACCCCCGATGCGATGCGCGGGCGGGTCGGCGCGGTCAGCCAGCTCACCATTTCCGCGTCGAACGAGCTCGGCGAGGCCGAAAGCGGGCTGATGGCATCGATGCTCGGCCCTGTCGGCGCGGTGACGGTCGGCGGCGTCGCCGCGATTGTCATCACCCTGTTATGGGCGCGGCTCTATCCCGAGCTGAAGCTTGCAAAGACGTTCGATCCGCCCGAAATCCCCGCAACGACCCCGCAATACGGAGTAGCGCAGCCATGAAGGCCAATACGATCCTCGAAACGATCGGCAACACCCCGCACGTCCGCATCCAGCGGCTGTTCCCCGATGCCGAGGTGTGGGTCAAATCGGAGCGCTCGAACCCCGGCGGGTCGATCAAGGACCGTATCGCGCTGAGCATGATCGAGGCGGCCGAGCGCGACGGGCTGCTCAAGCCCGGCGGGACGATCATCGAGCCGACCAGCGGCAACACCGGGATCGGGCTGGCGATGGTCGCGGCGGTGAAGGGCTACAAGCTGATCCTCGTCATGCCCGACAGCATGAGCATCGAGCGCCGCCGGCTGATGCTGGCCTATGGCGCGACCTTCGATCTCACCCCGCGCGAAAAGGGCATGAAGGGCGCGATCGAGCGCGCGCTCGAGCTGGTGCGCGAAACCGACGGCGCATGGATGCCGCAGCAGTTCGACAACCCCGCCAATATCGCGGTCCATGCGCGCACCACCGCGCAGGAAATCCTGACCGACTTCGCCGATACGCCGATCGACGTGATCATCACCGGGGTCGGCACCGGCGGGCATATCACCGGGGTGGCGGAGACGCTCAAGAAGACGTGGCCCGACCTCAAGGTCTATGCGGTCGAGCCGATCGCCTCGCCGGTGATCAGCGGCGGCCAGCCGGGGCCGCACCCGATCCAGGGGATCGGCGCGGGGTTCATCCCGACCAATTTGCACACCCAGGCGATCGACGGCGCGATCACCGTGGAGGCCGAAGCCGCCAAGGAAATGGCACGCCGCGCCGCGCGCGAGGAAGGGCTGCTGGTCGGCATCTCCTCCGGCGCGACGCTCGCCGCGATCGCGCAGAAACTGCCCGAGCTGCCGGCCGGATCGCGGGTGCTCGGGTTTAATTATGACACCGGCGAGCGGTATCTGTCGGTGCCGGATTTCCTGCCCGAAGCCTGACGGCATAAGCCGTCGCCCCAGTGAAAGCTGGGGTCTCGCGCGGCAGGGGCTCCGCTTGCGGCCTGCGATCCCAGCTTTCGCTGGGATGACGGGCGGTGACTCGCGGGGGCGGCACGTCGTTCGACGGTCCGCCCGGCGTCCTCACGCCGCCCGGAACATCTCCGGCGGCAGCGCCATCACCGCATCCGCGCCGCCCTCGATCTGCCGCCGCAGCGAGCCCGCTTCGGGCAGCATCCGCTCGGCGAAGAAGCGCGCGGTGACGAGCTTGGCGTCGAGGAAGGCGGCATCGCCCTCGCCCGCCGCCTTGAGCTCGGCCGCCGCCTTGGCCATCCGCAGCCACATCAGCCCGACCGCGACCAGCCCGGTGAGGTGCATATAGGGCACCGCCCCCGCGCCGATATTGTTGGGGTTGGCGATATTGCCCATGAACCACATCGTCGCGGCCTGCATCTCGCCCAGCGCTTTTTCGAGCCGGCCTGCGAAATCGGCGGTCGCCGCGTCGCCCTTCGCCGCCGCGCATTCGCCGGCAACCATCGCGAAGAACGCCTGCACCGCACGGCCGCCGTTCATCGCCAGCTTGCGCCCGACGAGGTCCATCGCCTGCACCCCGTTGGTGCCCTCGTAGATCATCGCGATCCGCGCATCGCGGACATATTGCTCCATCCCCCATTCCTGGATGTAGCCGTGTCCGCCATAGACCTGCTGCGCGTTGGTGGCGATCTCATAGCCCTTGTCGGTGCCGACGCCCTTGATCACCGGGGTGAGCAGCCCGATCAGGTCGCTCGCCGCCTGCCGCTCCTCCTCGGTCTCGGCATGATCCTCGAGATCGACCTGCAGCCCGCCCCACAGGCACAAGGCGCGCAGTCCCTCGGTCCACGCCTTGGCATGCATCAGCATCCGGCGCACATCGGGGTGGACGAACAGCACGTCGGCCTTTTCGGCCGGTTCGGCGGGGCCGGTCAGCGCGCGGCCCTGGCGCCGGTCGCCGGCATATTGGACGGCATTCTGATAGGCGGTCTCGCCCACCGCCAGCCCCTGCAGCCCGACCCCGAGCCGTGCCGCGTTCATCATGATGAACATCGCGGCGAGGCCCTTCATCTCCTCGCCGACCAGCCAGCCCTTGGCGCCGTCGTAATTCATCACGCAGGTGGCGTTGCCGTGAATGCCCATCTTATGCTCGATCGACCCGCACGACACCGCGTTGCGCTCGCCCAGCGAGCCATCGGCGTTGATGAGGATCTTGGGCACCACGAACAGCGAAATCCCCTTCGAGCTGTCCGGCGCGCCCGGCGTCTTGGCCAGCACGAGGTGGATGATGTTCTCGGTCAGGTCATGCTCGCCGGCCGAGATGAAGATCTTGGTGCCGGTGATGCTGTACGATCCGTCCGCCTGCGGCTCGGCCTTGGTCTTGATCAGGCCGAGGTCGGTGCCGCATTGCGGCTCGGTCAGGTTCATCGTGCCGAGCCATTCGCCCGACACGAGCTTCGGCAGATAGGTCTGCTGCTGCTCGGGCGACCCCTTCACGCGCAGCGCGGAAATCGCGCCGTGCGCCAGCCCCGGATACATGGCGAACGCCATGTTCGACGAAACCATGAATTCCTGAAACGCCGTCGCGACGACGTGCGGCATATCCTGCCCGCCGAATGCCTCGGGCGCGGAAAGCGTGCCCCAGCCGGATTCGACGAACTTGGCATAGGCGTCCTTGAAGCCCTTGGGCGTCGTCACCGTCCCGTCGGGGTGACGGGTGCACCCCTCCTGATCGCCCGATTGGTTGAGCGGGAACAGCACCTCGGCGACGAACCGCCCGCCCTCTTCGAGCACCGCGTCCACCGTATCGGGGGTCGCCGCCGCGAAGCTCGGCAGATTGGTGTAATTGTTGAGCTTGACGACGTGATCGAGCACGAAACGCGTGTCGCGGACGGGCGGCGTATATTGCGGCATGGATCAGGCTTCCTTGGTTGCGCCGGCCTCGAGCAAGGCGACGAAATCGCCCAGCTCCGCGATCGCGGCGTCGATGTCTTTCTTTTGCGCGTCGAGCGTGGCGATGCGTGCACGGCAACGCTCGATCGTGACCGCGCGTTGCGTGTGGCGGCCGTCGCCGAGGTCGTAGAGGTCGATCATCTCGCGGATCTCCGCGAGGCTGAATCCGACGCGCTTGCCGCGCAGGATCCACGCCAGCCGCGCGCGATCGCGGTGCGAATAGATTCGCGCGGTGCCGCGCCGCTCGGGCGCGATCAGGCCTTCGTCCTCGTAGAAGCGCAGCGCCCGCGCGGTGACCCCGAATTCGGCCGCCAGATCGGTGATCGAGAAATCGTCGCGATCGGGCAGCGGGGGAATCTGGGCGTAGGCGGCAACGCTCGACATAAGAGGAAGCTAACTTCCCTTTACGTGAACGTCAACTTACTCCGAACCGGTGACCGCCCTCCGTCATTCCCGCGAAGGCGAGAAGCTATTCGCGCAGGTCACGGAAGGAGTCGTGAGACGAGCCCGAATGGATTCCCGCCTTCGCGGAAATGACGCAGACGGGTTTAACCCGCGCCCCCGCAGAGCGGCTTGCCGTCGGGTGCGGGCAGCGAGGCGGCTTCGGATTCGGCCGCACTCAGTCGCTCGGCGGTGAGCGCGCTCAGCGATGCGCGGCCGGTGCATAGTTGCTCGCAGGATTGGGGCAGTACCGGCGGGAAGGCCAATTTGGCGCCGTCGAGCCGCGCCTCGAAGCGGCACCCGGCGCCCAGCGTCACCGCAAGCGTCCCCACCCCCTTGGCGGTGCCGCGCGCAATGCAATGATGCCCGTCGCCGTAATCGACGCTCGCGCCGATGCGATAGCCGCCGCCGGCGCGGAGGATGCAGACATGGTCGCTCTCCGATGCGAACACCCCGACCGGGTCGACATGCGTAGGGTCACCGACCATCCCGGCCGCGATCGCCGCGCGTTCGAGTTGCGCCCCGGCACCACTCTGCTCGGGCGCCGGCGCGGGCGATGTGCCGCACCCGGCGAGCAGAACGAGCAACGCCAGCGCGGCTCGGCTCAATCGACGCGCTCCAGCCCGTCGTCGGCGAGGCGGCGGTAGAAGCAGCTCAACGCGCCGGTGTGACAGGCGGGGCCGGCGGGGTCGGCGATCAGCCACAAGGCGTCCTGATCGCAATCGATCCTGATCTCCGCGACGCGCAGCACGTTGCCCGAGGTCTCGCCTTTCTTCCACAGCCGCCCGCGACTGCGCGACCAGAAGGTCGCCTCGCCGCTCGCCCGGGTCGCGGCGAGCGCCTCGGCGTTCATATGCGCGACCATCAGCACCGCGCCGCTCGCCCGATCGGTGACCACCGCCGTAACGAGCCCGTTGGCATCATATTTGGGATCGAGGGCCAAGCCCGATTCGCGCGCGTCGCTCATGCCGGTGCATTAGCGTGGCAGGAGCATCCGCGTAATCCGCCTTGTGTCCCCGCGAACAGCCTGGGCTCCCGCCTTCGCGGGAGCACAACGGCGCTCGGGAGGCGCTTGAGCCTGCCGCCCGCGCCTGATAATCCCGACAGCATGAGCAAGCACACCCAACAAACCCGCATCTTTCTCGCGGCGTTGGCGCGCGTGCTCGATCGAGGGCGCTGCTGAAGGCAGCCGACCCGCCTCGCGACACTCCACCACCCCGCCCGATCGGCGGGGTTTTTCGTGTCGGTCGGGCCTTTTTTGACGGATGACCGACATGACCCATGATCTCGATGACGCAGCGATCGAGCGGATCGCGCTCGGCGTGCTCGATTGCACGCTGCCCAAAAGCGAATGGAGCCACGCCGCGCATTTCGCGGCGGCGCTCTGGCTGCTCCGCCACCGGCCCCACGTCGCGACACCCGCAGCAATGCGCGAGACGATCCGTCGCTACAACGAGGCGACCGATACGCCCAACACCGACGAAGGCGGCTATCACCATACGATCACGATTGCGTCGCTACGGGCGGCGGCGGCGCATCTGGCGGGTTATCCGGGGGAGATCGGGCTGTCCGCGATCCTCGCCGCGCTGCTCGCCTCGCCGCTCGGCAAGCCCGACTGGCTGCTCGGCTACTGGCGGCGCGACCGGCTGTTCTGTCGCGATGCGCGGCACGACTGGCGCGAACCGGACATCGCCCCGCTGCCATTCTGAAAAACCCCTCCGTTCGCCCTGAGCTTGTCGAAAGGCTGCCCTACTTCGTCGGAAGAAAGTGCAGGGCTTCGACAGGCTCAACCCGAACGGAGGAAAGGTGGCGCCCCTGACGACGGACGCCCAAAACGAAACGGGGCGACCCCAAGGCCGCCCCGTTCGTATCTTCACTAAGACGAAACCGCTCAGTGCGGACGGCTCAGCCCGGCAATCGTGCGGTCGACCAACGCCTTGTCCGCGCTCGCGCCGTGGCGCTCGGCGATCAGCGTGCCGGCCGCCTTGGCCGCCGCATCGGCGGTCTTGGCGCGGACCTCGGCGATCGCGGCGCGCTCGGCGGCGGCGATCTTGTCCTCGGCCATCTTGGCGCGGCGCTGCACCAGCTCGGCGGCATCGGCCTTGGCCTGGGCGATCACGGCCTCGGCCTCATGCTCCGCCTGGGTCGCCATTTCGGCGGCGTTCTTTTCGGCATCGGCGATCTTGCGCGCATATTCGTCGCGCAGCGCCTCGGCCTCGGAACGCAGCTGCTTGGCTTCGTCGAGCTGCTTGCGGATATCGGCGATCTGGCGATCGAGCATCGCGCCGATCGCACGGATGCCGCCCTTCCAGATCACGATCGCGATCAGCACCGCCATCGCGATCGACACCCAGACGGTGCTGTTCAGCACCCCGAACAGCGCCGGATCGGCGGCATGTTCCGCGCCCTCGGCAGCAGCCTCGGCGGCCTGCGAAAGAAGAAGAAGATCAGCCATGCGTCATCGCCGCCTTCACGGCCCCTTTCGCCTCGTCCAGCGACACCGACGCACCGGATACGCGCGAGACGATCTCCTGCGCGGCCTCGGCGGCGACCGCCTCGATCTCGGCCAGCGCACGATCGGTGGCCGCACGGACCTCCGCCTCGCCGGCCGCGACCTTCGCCGCCTGCTCCTCATGCGCCGCGCGGAGCGTCGCCTCGGTCGCCTTGGCGGCGCGCGAACGGGCTTCGGCGACCAGCGCCTGCGCCTTTTCGCGGTTGGCATGATCGCGCTGGCGCCATGCTTCCTCGGCCTTGTCGGCCTCGTCGCGCGCGCGGGACGCGGCGGCGAGATCGTCGGCGATCGACTTGTCGCGCGAATCGATCGTCTTCTGCACCTTGGGCAGCATGCCGCGGCCCACGACGAAGAACACGATGCCGAACGTCAGCAGCAGCCAGAAGATCTGCGACGCATAGACGGCGGCGAGCTGGGATATCTGTGGCATGTTCGTCCTGCCTCGGCGGCGCGGCGCGCATCATAAACGCGCCGCCCCGCCTGGGGAAACTATCGTTCGTTACGCGACGAAGATCAGGATCATCGCAACGACGAACGACAGCAGACCGAGAAGTTCGGCCGCGGCGAAACCGATGAACAGACGGCCCTGCTGGCCGTCGGCGGCACCCGGGTTGCGCAGCGCGCCTTCGAGGAACGAGCCGAAGACGTTGCCGACGCCGATGGCGGCCATGCCGGCGCCGATCGCCGCGAGACCGGCACCGATGAGCTTAGCAGCTGCAGGATCCATGATTTAACTCCAGTTTATAAGGGGTTTGAAACTCAGACGAAAACTCAGTGCAGATTGACCGCGTCGTTGATGTACAGCGAGGTCAACAGCGCAAAGACATAGGCCTGGATGCCGGCCACCAGCAGCTCAAGCGCGGAGATGCCGACCATCAGGACGAACGAGGGCACGCCGACGAACAGCCCGGTGCCGATCCCGGCAGCGCCCGAATTGATGATGAAGCCCGCCAGCACCTTCAAGAGCACGTGCCCCGCGGTCATCGCGACGAACAGTCGCAGGCCGAGGCTGAACGGGCGGACCATGAACGAGACGAACTCGATCAGCGGGATCAGCGGGAGCAGCCAGATCGGCGTGCCGTGCGGCACGAACAGGCTGAAGAAATGGAAGCCGTGGCGCCAGAAGCCGACGATCAGCACGATCGAGAAGCTGATGATCGCCAGCACCCCGGTGATCGTGAAATGGCTAGTGAAGGTGAACGGGTGGATGCCGAAGATGCCGAGCGGCAGAAGCCCCAGCACGTTGGCGAACAGGATGAACATGAACAGCGAGAAGATATAGGGAACGTAGCGCTTCCCTTCCGGCCCGATGTTCGCGGCGAGCATATTGTCGATGAAGCGCACGAAGCCCTCCACCATCATCTGCCCGCGACCCGGGATCAGCGCGCCGCGCGTCCCCATCGTCATGAACGCGATCAGCGCCACGGTCGCCACGCACATCCACGCCGCCGAATTGGTGAAGGCCACATTATAGCCCGCGATCGACCAATTCTGCGTCCCGAACAGCGGTTCCACCAGGAACTGGTGCATCGGATCGATCTTGCCGCCGCCTGCCACTTCGCTCAATCCTTGAACAAAGCGCCCGAAATCACTTCGGGCGCTGTGAAATCCGAATGATGTTCCTGAAAGCGACGATCGTCCCGAGGGCGAGCATCACCAACAGGCCCCAGGGAGAAGTGCCGGCGAACCGATCGATCACCCAACCGATCAAGGCGCCGCCCGCCATTCCCCCTACAAGCTCAGCAAGCACGCGATTGCCGAGGCGGTAACCCGCATCGTCGTTCGCCTTGCTCGCGCCTTGCCGTTTAGCCTCGTCGTTCCGCGCCGCTTTCAGCCGCTCGTCGAGCGACTTGAGGCGCGCGTCCTCGTCGAGATTCTCCGGTCCGGGCTCTTGTTCGGCCATCCGCGCTCCCCCGTGCGACGGGCAGGCGCTGTCAAGCCGAAGGGCGAGCCCGCCAAGGCCGGGTCCGGTTAGCCGGGGGGTCCGGGGGTGTCAACACTTCGTCACCCGATGGCAAGGTTCCGACATCGCGTCGGATTACGCAGTCGCGCCGCCCACCCCGGCCCAAGGCCGGGATGAGGATCGATAACCTGGATCAGATACAGCGCGAATCGCGCTCCGGCGCACCGGCGCCGCGGGTCGCCCAGGCGCCCGATGGCGTCTTGTATTTCTCGCCTGCGCTGGTCTGCTGGATCAGGTTGCAGCCCGAGGTGAACGCCATCTGCTCCACCGTCGCGCCCGACGCCTGCGCCTTCTGGGTATAGGCCGCCTTGCGCTGGATGTTGATCGAATTGACCAAGGCGCGCAGCTCGGGCGTGCCCGCGCCGACCACGCCGAGATAGCCGTCGGGCTGTTCGCCCACCTTCCCTTCGGCGCGCGCCGCGGCATAGGCCGGGTCGCGCTGCGCGAACGCGACGGCCGAAACGCCGGTCACCGCCAGCGCGCCGGCGACCATCAGCACAGTCCTGAAGTTCTTAGCGTAGGTCATCGTCAGAAAATCCCCGGATTCTGCTTGATCAGCGATTTCGCCTCATTGTCGAGCCGATATACCACTTCCTGCGTCACGTTGATGTTGAGGTTGATCACGATCGGCTTGTCGGGCGCGGAGACGTTGACGCACGCCGCGGTGCCGCCGGCCAACACGCCACCCAACAGGATCGCCATCGTTCCTCTCATCGTCTCGAAGGTCGTGCGCCTCTCTTGCTTCGTCAATCCGGCTTGCTTCATGGCATTTTCTCGCTTGCGGTGGGCTGAACGGGCGCGGCGGGCGGTTTCGCCTTTTGTTGCTGCTTTTCCTGCTCCTCCAGCAGGGCGGGCAGATTACGCTCGATCAGCCTCTTGGGATCGTAAAATGACGCGACCGAATCGAGCAGCCCGCGGAAGGGCGCCTTGATCCGGACGTTGAACACGAACGGCAGTTTCTGCAGCCGGCGAATCAGGAAGTTCGATTTGGCGCCCTCGCCCTGCGAGACGCCGGCGAAGCGGACTTCGGTCACCATCTCGCCCGCCAGCGGCCCGTCCATCACGATGTCGAGGCTCTTGTAGCGCAAGGATTTGAGCGCCTGGAACGCGATATTGCCCCAGGTGCCAAGATCCTTCGCGGTCAGCTCGCCGACATAAGCGATCCCGCCGCCGCCGGGGCGGACGATGAGATGGCCGCTCTCCACCCGCCCGCCGCTCTCGTCGAACGCGATCGGCAGCGAACCGTCGAACACCCCGGTCGCGTCGAGGTTCTTGAAATCGAATTGTTGAAGGAATTGTGCGGCTTCGGCGCCGTTGACGCGGAAGATTAGCCGATGAACCTCGGGCACCGAGAAATCGAGCAGCGCCGGATCGAGCGTCAGTTCGCCCCCCGCGAACGGCCAGCGCGCACTTTCGACCTTCACCCGCGTATTGGCGAGCGTCTGATAGACGATGCGCCCGTCGGTCACCGGCACGCCGGGGTTGATCGACACGACCGTCGCGACCTGCCCCGGGGCGCTTTCAAGCGCGAGCAGATCGGCGAAACGGATCTCCCCCTTCAACCCGGTGACCGGGCCGAAGGCGGCGGCAAGATCGAGCCCGCCGGTGCGGAAGGCACCGGTCGAGGTGACCCCGGCCGCATTCCACGCGATATCGCCCTCGCCCGTCACCCTGCCCTGCACATCGGCGATCACGCCAAAGGTGAGCTTGGTCAGATCATCGGGCTGGAAATCCTTGCCGAAGGTGACGCCGGGCACCGCAAGCCGCACCGTCCCCGCCCCGCTCGCCAGCGTGTGACGGATCGTGACGTCGGCGACCTTCACATCCTTGGTCGGCTGGCGCAATTCGCCGGTGGTGGTGATCACCCCGTCGGCCAGCCGCAGCGCGACGTTGCGAGCGGCGAGCGGCACGAACCGCGGGCTTGCCGCGGCGTCGGCGACGGCAAGCGCCCCGGTCAGATCGAGCACGCCGCCGGCAAAGGTCCAGCGCCCGTCCGCCGCGCTGAGCAGCAGCGGCACATGGGCGATTTGCCCCGCACCGCCGGAGAAGGTGCCGCCGAGACCCTTCGCGCCGAATGCGCCGTCGATCTGCGCGAAATCGAGCGCGGTCCGCCGATCCGCGGGCCCGATCCGCGCCTCGACGCCGGCGAGCGCGAAGCCGCCGGCATGCGCTTCCCCGCCGGTAGCGGCGAGCGTCACCGGGCTGGACCCGATCGTCCCTTCGAGCCGCGTCGCGGCGATTCGCGCGCCATAGCCGGTGCGCGTATCGAACAGCGCGCGGCCGGTCGGGCACAAGGTCAACCGCGCCGGGCGCAGCACCAGCCCGCCCGCCGCGAGCCGATCGAAGGCGAGCGGGGTGCACATCGGGTTGAGCGTCACCCCACCCCGCGCCACCGTCGCGATCAACGGGAGACGCAGATTCTCGACCGCGCCGTCGGCGAGCGGGCCGGAAAGCGCGGCGGCGGTGCGGATCGTCACCCGGCCGTGCGGGTCGCTGGCGAAGGAGACCGGCGCGAGCGCCAGCTTCGCCCCGCCCGCCGCATAAGGCGCGACCGTCGCGGTGCCGGTGAGCGGCGCGCCCGCGCGCGGCTGGTGCAGCGCGATTCGCGTCGTCGGGAAGCCGTCGCCGGACAGCGACGCGGCGCCGTCGAGCTGCCAGCCCGCCGCCTTGCCCAAGATCATGCCGCCGCTGTCGAGCGCGAGCCGCGCGCCGCTCGCCGCGGTCGCCGACAGACCCGACAGCGTGAGCACATTATCCTGCGCCAGCGCGATCGTGCCGACGACATCGAACCGCCGCGCGGCGCGCTCCACCGCTGCCGCCAGATTGCGGGCCAGCGGGGCGATCGGCGTCCCCGCGCCGCTTTCTCCGGCGCGCGCGATCGTGCCGCGCGTCCTGTCGTCGAGCGCAGCCCCGCGCGCCCGGGCCTCGCCGGTCAGCGTCGGGCGGCCGTCGATCAGCCGCCATTTGCCGGTGAACCCGAGCCGCTCGCCCAGCGCCGCGGGCAAGGCGAACGGCCCGCTGCCGAGATCGGCGGTTCCTTCGGTGCGTCGCGCATTGCCCGCGAAAGCGATCGTCCCGCCGACGCTCGCCGCGCGTGCGCCGGCGCCGGCCAACCGCTCGGCGCGCAGCCCGATGCTGCCGGACCAATGGTCGAACGCCGCGCCGAGCGCCGCGTCGACCCCGATCCGCGCGCCCTCCAGCGTCACCCCGCCACAATGCGTTTCGGGAAGGCCGACCGGCCCCGAAAAGCGCGGCCCTTCCCGGCCGATCGCGACTTTCAGGACGGCATTGGGCTCGACGAAGGTGCATCCGCCGGCGGTCAGCTCCTTGCCCAGCGCCGCAACTGTACCGCGGAAGCCATTGTCGAGGCGCCCGTTTCCGGCAATCTTCAGGCCGACGACACCATAAGGCGTCGTGAGCCGGACGCGCGCATCCTCCACCGCAAGATCGATCGCCGGCAGCGTCAGGCCGCCCTTGCCGCCGCGCGCGGGCAGCAGCCGATCGATCGTGCCGAGCGAGAGCTTGCCGTCGGCCAGTTGTGCGCGGAGCCGGACATGCCCCGCGCTCACCCCGGCGACATAGGGTCCGGTCAACCCGATCGCGGTATAGGTCTCGACCCAATCGGCCACGAGATCGGGATCGGCCGGGTCGCCGATCACCACATCGGTCAGCCGCTGCCGCCCCGGCCCGAGGTCGGCGATGCGATAGCGCGCGGTGACCCCGTCGCGCGCCAATTCGCGATCGATGAAGTCGGTCGCGATCGGCACGCGCTGCACCCACAGCACGCCGAGCGCCGCGACCGCGATCGCACCGGCGGCGGCGCCGATGCGGCGGCGTCTGCTCCTGAGGAAACGGCGGCGCGGTACTTCGCTTTCCTCCACCGCCGTCCGCCGTCCTTCCAAATCGCCCGAGGATCGATCCATAACCGCCGATACAACGCGCATGCAATTGCATGGAGCCATCGGCCCGTTCGTCAGCCGGACGTTACCCGTCACGCCGGCCTTGTGCCGGCGCCCCACCGCGCCGCCCGCCTTACGGCAAAACGCTCTTGCTCATCCGATGCCTCCCGGTGGCCCCCGGGTCACGGCGGGGTGGCGGATGATATGCGATCGCGGCGAAAACACCCCCCGCCGTTGCCCCGCGGGGGTTTGCCCCTTACCCTCCGCTTCGATGGCCGACGGCGATGCCTCTCCCGATACCGCGGGCCACCGCGCGCGGCTGCGGGAACGGTTGCTGGCGCGCGGCGGCGGGGATGCGTTGCTCGATCACGAGCTGATCGAATATCTCCTCGCGCTCGCCATCCCGCGCCGCGATACCAAGCCGCTCGCCAAGGCGCTGCTCCGGGAATTCGGCGGCATCGGCGGGTTGCTGACCGCCGACGCCGAGGCGCTGACCCGCATCCCCGGCATGGGCGAAACCGCCACCGCCGCGATCAAGATCGCCCACGCCGCCGCGTTGCGGCTGCTGCACGGCGCGGTCGCGGCGCGGCCGGTGCTCGGCAATTGGCAGGCGCTGCTCGACTATCTCCACGCCGATATGGCGCATCACGCGATCGAGCGTTTCCGCGTGCTCCATCTCAACACCCGCAACATGCTGATCCGCGACGAGGTGATGAGCCAGGGCTCGATCGACCAGGCCTCGGTGCATGTCCGCGAGGTGATCCGCCGCGCGATCGATCTCGGCGCGGCGGCGATCATTCTGGTCCACAACCACCCCTCGGGGGACCCGGCGCCGAGCCGCGCGGATATCGACATCACCCGCGCGATCGCCGACGCCGCGCGCCCGCTGGGGATCGCGGTCCACGACCATATCGTGATCGGGGCGCAAGGGCATGTCAGCCTGCGCGCCAAGGGGTTGATTTAGCCTCCTCTCCGTTCGCCCTGAGCTTGTCGAAGGGCTGTACTTTCTTCGCCGGAAGAAAAGTTACACGGCTTCGACAAGCTCAGGGGCGAACGGGGAGAGGTAATGCGCGAAATCCTCAATCCAGATTCGGCCGCAGCAACCGCTTCGCGCGCTCCAGATCGACCCCGCGCCGCGCGGCATAATCGCTCACCTGATCCTCGCCGATCCGCGCGACACCGAAATATTCCGCCTGCGGATGGCCGAAGTAGAAACCCGAAACCGCAGCGGTCGGCAGCATCGCGAAGCTCTCGGTCAGGCTGATCCCCGTGGCGTGATGCGCGTCGAGCATCTCGAACAAGGTCGATTTGAGGCTATGCTCGGGGCAGGCCGGATAGCCCGGCGCGGGGCGGATGCCGCGATATTTCTCGCGGATCAGCGCCTCGTTATCGAGCTGCTCGTCGGGGGCATAGCCCCACAGGGTCGTGCGGACATGCTGGTGGAGCGCCTCCGCCATCGCTTCGGCGAGACGATCCGCCAGCGCCTTCAACAGGATATCCGAATAATCGTCGATCGCCGCCTTGAACCGCGCGAGATGCGGCTCGATGCCGTGGATCGACACCGCGAACCCGCCTATCCAGTCGCCCTTGGGATCGACGAAATCGGCGAGGCACATATTCGCCCGCCCCTCGCGCTTGACGATCTGCTGGCGCAGGAAGGGGAGCCGCACCACGTCGGTCCCCTGGACCAGATCGAGCAGGTCGAGCCCCTTCAATTCCTCGGCGTTGAAATCGCCCTTAAGGTCGACGATCACATCGTCCTCGTGCCGCGCGCACGGCCACAGCCCGACGACGGCGCGCGCGGTGAGCCATTTCTCGGCGACGATGCGATCGAGCATCTTCTGCGCATCGTCGTACAGCGAGCGCGCGCTTTCGCCGACCACCGCATCATCGAGGATCGCCGGGAACACCCCGGCCAGCTCCCACGCGCGGAAGAACGGCGTCCAGTCGATATAATCGCGCAGCGAGGCGAGATCC
Organism: Sphingomonas lycopersici; assembly: GCF_026130605.1. Taxonomy (GTDB): domain Bacteria; phylum Pseudomonadota; class Alphaproteobacteria; order Sphingomonadales; family Sphingomonadaceae; genus Sphingomonas; species Sphingomonas lycopersici. The sequence continues at coordinate 137,372 of NZ_JANFAU010000004.1, forward strand.
CAGTCGCGAAACGCGTGAATGCCCGGCTGCAGCGGGGCGGGCGGCTTGAGCGCCATATCCGCGACGAAGCCGTTGGCGCGCGCCTTGGCGAGCGGGAGCAGCTCGTTCTGCCCCTTGCCCTCGCGCGCACGCCGCACCGCGGCATATTCCTCCGCGACCTTGACGACATAATCGTCGCGCTGGGTATCGCTGACCAGCGTCGTGGCGACGCCGACCGCGCGGCTGGCGTCGAGCACATGCACCACCGGTCCCGAATAGGCCGGCGCGATGCGCAGCGCGGTATGGACCTTGGAGGTGGTCGCGCCGCCGATCAGCAGCGGCATCTTCATGCCCGCGCGTTCCATCTCCTCGCCGACCGTCACCATCTCGTCGAGGCTCGGGGTGATCAGGCCGGAAAGCCCGATCATATCGGCGTCATTCTCGTTCGCCGCCGCGAGGATCGTCGACCAGGGCACCATCACGCCGAGATCGACCACCTCGAAGCCGTTGCACTGCAACACGACCCCGACGATGTTCTTGCCGATATCGTGGACGTCGCCCTTCACCGTCGCCATCACGATCCGGCCCTTGGCCTTGGCGCCGGCCTCTTTTTCCGCCTCGATGAACGGCAGGAGGTGCGCGACCGCCTTCTTCATCACGCGCGCCGACTTCACGACTTGCGGCAGGAACATCTTGCCCGCGCCAAACAGGTCGCCGACGACGTTCATCCCGTCCATCAGCGGGCCTTCGATCACCTCGATCGGGCGCGGCAGCGACAGCCGCGCCTCCTCGGTATCGGCGACGATATGCGCGTCGATCCCCTTGACCAGCGCATGTTCCAGCCGCTTGCCGACCGGCCAGCCGCGCCATTCCTCGGCCGCTTTCTCCGCCGCCGCATCATTGCCGCGGAACTTCTCCGCCAGCGCGACCAGCCGCTCGCCCGCCTCGGGGTCGCGGTTGAGCACGACATCTTCACATGCGGTGCGAAGTTCGGGGTCTATCGTATCGTAAACGTCGAGTTGCCCCGCGTTGACGATCGCCATGTCCATCCCCGCGGGGATCGCATGATAGAGGAACACCGAATGCATCGCGCGGCGCACCGGCTCGTTGCCGCGGAATGAGAAGCTGAGGTTCGACAGCCCACCCGAGATATGGACATGCGGGCAGCGCGCCTTGATCTCGCGCGTCGCCTCGATGAAGTCGACGCCGTAATTATTATGCTCCTCGATCCCGGTCGCGACCGCGAAGACATTGGGATCGAAGATGATATCCTCGGGCGGAAAGCCGATCCCGGTGAGCAGCTTGTACGCGCGCTCGCAAATCTCGACCTTCCGCGCCTGGGTATCAGCCTGCCCGGTCTCGTCGAACGCCATGACGACCACCGCCGCGCCATAGGCCATGCATTTGCGCGCATAGGCCAGGAACGGCTCGACGCCCTCCTTCATGCTGATCGAATTGACGATCGGCTTGCCCGAGACGCATTTCAGCCCGGCCTCGATCACCTCCCATTTCGAGCTGTCGATCATGATCGGGACGCGCGCGATATCGGGCTCGGCGGCGATCAGTTTGAGGAAGGTGGTCATCGCCTCGACCGCGTCGAGCAGGCCTTCGTCCATGTTGACGTCGATCACCTGCGCGCCATTCTCGACCTGCTGCCGCGCGACCTCGACCGCGCGGGTATAATCGCCCGCCATGATCAGCTTCTTGAACGCCGCCGATCCGGTGACATTGGTGCGCTCGCCGACGTTGACGAAGGAGGTGGAAGAGGGGGTAGCAGTCATAGCGATCGATTCATTTCCGTTCGGGCTGAGCTTGTCGAAGCCCTGCCCTTCTGGCCAAGAAGTACAGCCCTTCGACAAGCTCAGGGCGAACGATGGTCGGTATCAACCCGCCATCGTGAACGGCTCCAGCCCGGCGAGCCGGGTGCGCACCGGCGGGGTCGGCAGCGCACGCGGCGCGAGCCCCTTCACCCCGTCGGCGATCGCCTTGATATGCGCCGGGGTCGAGCCGCAGCAGCCGCCGAGCACATTGACCTGTCCCGCCACCGCCCATTCGCCGACCAGCCCCGCGGTGGTCGCGGGCGCCTCGTCATAGGCGCCCAGTTCGTTGGGCAGCCCGGCATTGGGATAAACCATGATCAGCGTGTCAGCTATCTCGCTTAACACCTTGACGTGCGGCCGCAATTGCTCCGCGCCGAACGAGCAGTTGAGCCCGATCGTCAGCGGCCGCGCGTGGCGCACGGCATGCCAGAACGCCTCGACCGTATGGCCGGAGAGGTTGCGCCCCGAAAGGTCGGTCAGCGTCATCGACAGCATGATCGGCAGATCGCGCCCCAGCGCCTCGCCCGCCTCGATCGCGGCCATCACCCCGGCCTTGGCGTTCAATGTATCGAACACCGTCTCGATCAGCACGAAATCGACCCCGCCCTCGACCAGCGCGTCGATCTGCTCGCGGTAAACATCCTTGAGATAATCGAAATCGATCTCGCGATAGCCGGGATCGTTGACGTCGGGGCTGAGCGACAGCGTCTTGTTGGTCGGCCCGATCGCCCCCGCGACGAAGCGCGGGCGGCCGTCCTTCGCGGCAAATTCGTCCGCCACGCGCCGCGCGAGCTTGGCGCTCTCGACATTGATCTCGCGCACCAGATGCTCGGCGGCATAATCGGCCTGGCTGATGCGGTTGGCGGAGAAGGTATTGGTCTCGGCGATATCCGCCCCCGCCTCGAAATAGGCGCGGTGGATCGATTCGGGCACCTCGGGCTTGGTCAGCGCCAGGATGTCGTTATTGCCCTTCTGATCGCGCGCCAGCCCGAGATCGCCGGCATAGTCCGCCTCGGCGAGCTTCCAGCCCTGGATCTCGGTGCCGAACGCGCCGTCGGTGATCAGGATGCGCTTGGCCGCCTCGGCATTGAACGCGTCACGTACACTCATGATAAATCCTCAGACCCGCTACGAACTGCCCACTTCGTCGTCCCGGCGAAGGCGGGGATCCATTCTGGCTGGTCCATCGACTCGAGCCGCACCCCCGGCGTGAATGGATTCCCGCCTTCGCGGGAATGACGAGGGAAAAAATTAAGCATTACGCCGCAGCCGCTTGCGCGCCGATCTTGGCACGCACACCGAGCAGGTGGCAGATCGCGAAGGACAGTTCAGCGCGGTTCAACGTGTAGAAATGGAATTGCTTCACCCCGCCGGCGTAGAGCTTGCGGCACAATTCGGCGGCGAGCGTCGCGGCGACGAGCTGGCGCGCATCGGGCAGATCGTCGAGCCCGGCGAACACCCGCCCCATCCACGCCGGCACCGCGGTGCCGCACATCGCGCTCATCCGCTGGACCGCGGCGAAATTGGAGACCGGCATGATCCCCGGCACGATCTCCGCCGCGATCCCCGCCGCGGCAACGCGATCGCGATAGCGGAAGAAGGTTTCGGGCTCGAAGAAGAATTGCGTGATCGCGCGGGTCGCCCCGGCGTCGATCTTGCGCTTGAGATTGTCGAGATCGGCCGCCGCATCGGGCGAATCCGGGTGGCTCTCGGGATAGGCGGCGACCGACAGCTCGAACGGATGCAGCCGGCGCAACCCGGCGACCAGCGCCGCGGCATTCTCATAACCGCCCGGCCACGCGCTATAACGCTCGCCTGCCACCGGCGGGTCGCCGCGCAGCGCGACGATATGCCGCACCCCGGCCGCCCAATATTCGCGCGCCACCGCGTCGATCTCCTCGCGCGTCGCCTCGACGCAGGTGAGGTGCGCCGCCGCGGGGATCGCGGTCTCGCGCGCGATCCGCGCGACGGTGGCGTGGGTCCGTTCGCGGGTCGAGCCGCCGGCGCCATAGGTCACCGAGACGAAGCGCGGCGCGAGCGGCGCGAGCGTGCCGATCGACTGCCACAAGGTCTCTTCCATCTTCTCCGTCTTGGGCGGGAAGAATTCGAAGCTGACGTCGATGTCGCCCGCGACATCGGCATAGAGCGGCGCATCGAGCGCGCGGCGCGCCTCCTCCAGCTGGTTGAGCGATAGGGTCATGCCGCTTTTACCTCTTTCAGGGCCGCGCCGTGACGGACGCCGAGCCACAATTTCACCGTCAGCTCGCCTCCGGCGAGCGTCTCCACCTGCGCCAGCGTCAGCCCGGCCGCGGCGAACCACCGCTCGATCTGCGCGTCGGAGAAGCCGAGCCGGGTATGCGCATCCTGCGCGCGCAATTCCTCGCGATCGTGCGGCGCGAAATCGGCGATCAGCAGCCGGCCGCCCGGCGCGAGCACCCGCGCCGCCTCGGCGATCGCCGCCCCCGGCTGCTGCGCGAAATGCAGCACGTGGTGGATGATCGCCACGTCGGCCTCGCCGTCGCCCATCGGCAGCGCATAGAGATCGGCCTGGCGCAATTCGACATTAGCGAGCCCCTGCTCGCCCAATTTGGCGCGCGCCAGCCGCAGCATCTCGGAGCTGCGGTCGATCCCCAAAGCGGTCTCCGCGCGCGGCGCGAACAATTCGATCATCCGCCCGGTGCCGGTGCCGATATCGATCAGCCGTCCGACCGGCGCGTCGCCCAGCGCGGCGAGCATCGCTTCCTCGACCTGCTCCTCGGCGATGTGGAGCGAGCGGATCGCGTCCCACTGCCCGGCATTCGCCTCGAACCACGCCGCCGCGGAGGCCGCGCGATCGGCGCGCACCGCGGCGAGCCGCGCGACGTCCGCCGCCGCCTGGCGATCGGGGCTGGCCGCATCCCAGCCGTCGAGCGCCGCCGCGACCGGCGCCACCGCATCGGCCGGCCCAAGCGCGACGAATACCCAGCTTCCCTCTTTGCGCCGCTCGGCCAGCCCGGCGTCGCACAGGATTTTCACATGCCGCGACACGCGCGGCTGGCTTTGCCCCAGCACCTGCGCCAGTTCGCCGACCGACAGCTCCATCGTGCGCAGCAGACGCACGATGCGCAGTCGTGACGAATCGGCCAGAGCACGGAAGATTTCGAGCGCATCGATCATCGAGATGAAGATATAAAGATATCTTTATATGAGGTCAACGCACCCCAAAACGATGAAATCGTTGCGGAGCCGGCGCGGCTGCGCCAATTTGCCGCCCGATGCCGCCTGCCCGGCATCAGGCAAAAAGGGAGATTCGATATGAAGCGTATCGCCATTACCGCCGTCGCGGCCGCCGCTCTCATCAGCCTCGGCGCGTGCAGCAAGAATGCGCAGGACCAGAGCCTCGAAGCCGCCAATGCGGTCGGCGCCGATGTCAGCGCGACCGCCAGCAACGCGGTCGGCGACGTTCAGGCCGCCACCGATCAGGCGCTCAACGGTGCCAGCGCGGCGATGGACAATGCCGGCGACGCGGTAAAGAACAAGGCCGACAAGGCGGGCGACACGATCAAGCACGGCGCCGAAAAGGCACGCGACGCCGCCGGCGGCGCGCTGAAGGATGCCGGCAACGCGATCCAGAACCATTGATCGGGCGGGCGGCGGCGGGCGCGTTATTGGCGCTGCTCGCCGCCTGCTCCGCGCAACCGACGCTGCCGGATGCTAGCGTCGATCACGACCAGCAATTGAGCGAGGCGGCCGCGATGCTCGACGCCAATAGCGTCAGCGCGGCGGCCGTACTGCACAACGACGAAGATGGGGACGAGGACGGACAATGAGCACACGTCGTCTTGGCGCCAGCGAGCTTGAGATCACCCCGCTCGTGCTGGGCGGCAATGTCTTCGGCTGGACCGCGGACCGCGCGGCGAGCTTCGCGGTGCTCGACGCCTTCGTCGATGCGGGCGGGACGATGATCGACACCGCCGATGTCTATTCGGCCTGGGTGCCGGGGCATCAGGGCGGCGAATCCGAGACGATGATCGGCGATTGGCTGCGCAACAGCGGCAAGCGCGACAAGGTGCTGATCGCCACCAAGGTCGGGATGCTTCCTGGCGAAGGCGGCGAGAAGCTCGCCCCGGCGCGGATCGCCGCGGCATGCGAGGCCTCGCTCCGCCGGCTTGGCACCGATCGCATCGATCTTTACTTCGCGCACCAGGACGATGAGGCGGTGCCGCAGGAAGCCGCGCTCGAAGCGTTCGGCAAATTGGTCGCGGCGGGCAAGGTGCGCGTGCTCGGCGCCTCCAACTTCCATGCCGCGCGGCTCCAGTCGGCGAACGAGGCGGCCAAGGCCGCCGGGCTGCCGCATTATCAGGTGCTCCAGCCCGAATATAATCTCGTCAGCCGCCACAAGTTCGAAGGCGAGCTGGAGGATTATTGCATCGCCCACAATATCGGGGTGGTGCCTTATTACGCGCTCGCCTCGGGCTTCCTCACCGGCAAATATCGCACCACCGCCGATCTCGGCAAAAGCGTGCGCGGCGGGCGGATGGGCGAATTGCTCGAGGGCAAGGGGCGCAAGGTGCTCGACGCGATGGACGCGGTCGCGGCGGAAAGCGGCGCGACGCTGGCGCAGATCGCACTCGCCTGGCTGATCGCGCAACCCGGCGTCACCGCGCCGATCGCCAGCGCGACCAGCGCGGCGCAGCTCGCCGAGCTGATGCCGGCGACGACGCTGACGCTCACGCGCGACCAGCTCACCCGGCTCACCGACGCCGGGGCGTGACGCGCCGGTAGCGGAATGGCAACGTCTCGGGCGCTATGAGCGGCGGGATGCTCCACCCCTCCTATCTTGCGCTCGGCGTGGCCGCGATGTGCGCGGCGACCTCGGTGACGATCGCCGCGACGCGGTCCGTACCGGCGCATGTCCTCGTCTCGCGGGTGGTGCCGCCGGTGACGAAATTGCCGCACCAAGACGAAGCCGCGTCCGCCGCCTATACGATCAAGCGCGTCCTGCCGATCAAGGGCGCGATGCATATGGGCGAGTTCCACTGGGACGAAGCCGGCGCCCCCAGCACGGGCCGGGTGATCGTCACCGTCGATCTCGCCGCGCAGGTGATCAGCATCTTCCGCGACGGCTATGAGATCGGCACCGCGGCGGTGCTCTACGGCGCCGATGCCAAGCCGACCCCGACCGGGGTCTATCCGATCACCCAGAAGGACGCGACGCACGTCTCCAATATCTACGACGCGCCGATGCCCTATATGCTCCGGCTGACCAACGACGGCATCTCGATCCACGCCAGCGAGGTGCGCGACGGCTATATGACCCACGGCTGCATCGGCGTGCCCACCGCCTTTGCGAAGAAGCTCTTCGAGGCGGTCAAGCTCGGCGACACGGTGATCGTGACGCGCGGCGAGAAGCTCGATGTCGGGAAGCCGGTGACCGCCGCCTGATCAGAGGGTGCGGAACATCACCAGCGCGTCGACGAAGCCGTGCGTCGGGTGCGCGAACGCCCCCGGCAGCCGCCCGACGACCGCAAAGCCGAACGATTCCCACAATCGCACCGCGCGTTCGTTGGTGCTGACGACGAAATTGAACTGGATCGCGCGATAGCCGCGCGCCTTGGCGTGATCGATCGAATGCGCGCACATCGCCCGCGCGACGCCGCGGCCGGTCGCTGCGGCGGCGGTCATATAGCCGCAATTGGCGACATGCGCCCCGCCCCCGGCCTGATTGGCGCGGACATAATAGGTGCCGAGCAGCGCGCCCGTCTCATCCTCGACGACGAACGTGTCCTTGTCCGCCGCGAGCCAATAGGCCAGCGCCTCGGCCTCCGGCATCGCGCGATCGAGCGTATAGGTCTCGCCGGCGCGGATCGTCGGGCGGATGATCGACCAGATCGCGGGGGCGTCGGCGGCGGTGGCGGGGCGAATCTGCATGGATCGGGTTCCTCGACGTTTCTCTGGCAATGCGCTCGATTCCTTTTCCCGTCATTCCCGCGAAGGCGGGAATCCATTCACACAGGTCTGACGATAGAATCGCGCCCTCAGCGCCAATGGATTCCCGCCTTCGCGGGAATGACGAAGGGGCTCAATTGCGCGGCGGTTGCCGACGGTAGCTCAGCGCCTCGGCAATATGCCCCCGCCCCACCTGCGCTGCGCCAGCAAGATCGGCGATCGTCCGCGCCACGCGCAACACCCGCGTATAGCCTCGCGCCGAAAGCCGCATCGCCTCGGCCGCTTGCGCCAGCAAGGCGCGCCCCGCCTCGTCGGGCGTCGCGCTTTGCTCCAGCACCGCGCCGTCCGCCTCGGCATTGGTCCGCGCGGCCTCGCCGCGATAGCGCGCGGCCTGCACCGCGCGCGCCGCCGCGACGCGCGCCGCCACCTCGGCGGAGCTCTCCGCCGCCCTCGGCGAAACGAGGTCGATCGCGGTCAGCGCTGTCACTTCGACATGCAGATCGATCCGATCGAGCAACGGCCCCGAGACCTTGGCCTGATAGTCCGCCGCGCATCGCGGCGCGCGCGCACACGCGAGGCTGGCGTCCCCCAAATGCCCACAGCGGCACGGGTTCATCGCGGCGACGAGCTGCACCCGCGCCGGAAAGGTGACATGCGCATTGGCGCGCGCGACGCTCACCGTTCCCGATTCGAGCGGCTGGCGCAGCGAATCGAGCACCGCCCGCTGGAATTCGGGCAATTCGTCGAGGAACAGCACCCCGAGATGCGCGAGGCTCACTTCCCCCGGCTTCACCCGCAATCCGCCCCCGGTCAGCGCCGCCATCGACGCGCTGTGGTGCGGCGCGCGAAACGGCCGCACGCGGGTCAGCCGGCCGCCGGACAAGGTGCCGGCGACCGATTGCACCATGCTCACCTCCAGCGCCTCGCTCGCGTCGAGCGGCGGGAGGATCCCCGGCAGGCACGCCGCCATCAGCGATTTCCCCGCCCCCGGCGGCCCGACGAACAGCAGATTATGCCCACCGGCCGCCGCGATCTCCAGCGCGCGCCGCGCGACCTCCTGCCCCTTCACCTGCGCCAGATCGGGGCCGGTGTGCGCCTCCTCCACCGCGCCGGGCGGCGGCGCGGCGAGCAATTGCCGGCCTTTCAAGTGGTTGATCAGCGCGATCAGGTCGGGCGCGGCGACCACCTCGATCGATCCGCTCCACGCCGCCTCCGCCCCCTGCGCCGCCGGGCAGATCAGCCCCCGTCCCGTCTCCGCGGCGTGCAGCGCGGCAAGCAGCACGCCCGGCGACGGCGCGAGCCGCCCGTCGAGCGCCAGTTCGCCGACCACGACATAATCGGCGAGCGCCTCGGCATCGACCACCCCCATTGCGGCGAGCAGCCCCAGCGCGATCGGCAGATCGAAATGCGACCCTTCCTTGGGGAGGTCGGCCGGCGACAGGTTCACCGCGATCCTTTTGGGCGGCAACGCCAGCCCCATCGCCGCGATCGCCCCGCGCACCCGCTCGCGGCTTTCCGCGACCGCCTTGTCCGCCAGCCCGACGAGGTTGAACGCGGGGAGCCCGGGGATGAGCTGCACCTGCACCTCCACCCCGCGCGCCTCGAGCCCGAGATACGCCACCGTCGCGACGATTGCTGCCATGCCACTCCCCCAACAAGGCCGGGGTGACGGGTCGGCTCGGCCCCACCACGCCCCTCAGCGATCATTCATACTGGCTCGTTCACCAACCGAAACCATCCTTTCCTCGCCTTGCGATCCTCAACGAGCTGTCCCAAATGCTCCCTATGTCTCAGCGTCACCCGGTTTCGCGTATCATCCAGCTCACGCTCGGCGTGCTGCTGCTGATCGGGGCGGCGGTGATGGGGCCGTTGCCCGGGCCGGGTGGAGTCTTTCTGTTCGCAGGCGGGATGGTGCTGATTCTGCGCAACTCGCGCTGGGCACAGGTGCGCTGGGCGCGACTCAAGCGCCGCTGGCCGCGCGTCGGGCATCTCGTCGACCGCACGATGCGGCGGCGGAGCGCGTTGCGCCGCCATGCACGTGCCAAGAGCCAGGCGAACGATAATGGCAAAGACCAGCGCCGCGCGGAACGACGGGCGCACTCGCGTTGACTTGGCCCCGTCATTGGCCTATGCGGCGACCCGTTCGGGCCGTCCTTACGTGACGGCCTTTAGTTTTTCAGATTCGGGAATGAACGATGAAGCGGACCTTTCAGCCGAGCAACCTGGTGCGCGCACGCCGTCACGGCTTCCGTGCGCGGATGGCGACGGTGGGCGGTCGTGCGGTGATCCGGGCGCGCCGCGCGCGCGGCCGCAAGAAGCTGTCGGCCTGAGTCATTTGATTGGGGGCGGCACCGGCCCGCTCCCCCTCCCGGCCACCCAGTCATGATACCGATGGGTGGCCGAGAGGGGGAGCGGGCCGGTGCCGCACGCAAAGGCGGTGAAACCGCATTTGCCAAACAGACTCTCGCGCGGCTCACCAAGCGATCCGAATTTCTTGCCGTCAACGCCGGGCGTCGCGTGCCGATGCCCGGCTTTGTCTTGCTTGTCCGCCCGCGTGGCGACGGCGATGAGACGGTCCGCGTCGGTTTCACCGTGACCAAGAAGATCGGCAATGCGGTGGTGCGCAACCGCATGAAGCGCCGCCTGCGCGCGCTCGCCCGCGAGCTGCTGCCGGCAGGCGGCATCGGCGGCGCGGATCATGTGCTGATCGGGCGGCAGGGCGGCGTCGAACGCCCTTATGCCACCCTGCGCGACGAGCTGGCCAAGGCGCTGGCCAAGGCGCAGCGGCGATGATTGCTCGCGCGCTCATCCTCGTCGCGCGCGCCTGGCAGATCGGGCCGTCGGCGGTGATGCCGCCCACCTGCCGCTATCAACCTTCGTGTTCGGCCTATGCAATTGAGGCGCTTCGCCGCTATGGAGCGGCGCGCGGAAGCTGGCTCGCGGCGAAACGCATCGCGCGCTGCCATCCGTGGGGCGGGCATGGCTATGACCCCGTCCCGTAAACTGGACAGCCGTAAACAGGATCTGACGTGACCGAAGACAACAAGAATTTCGTGCTGTTCGCGGTGGTTGCGGCGCTGATCCTGTTCGGCTGGCCGCTGATCCAGAACCGTTTCTTCCCGACGGCCAACCCGCCGGTGACGAAGATCGAGGGCGGCAAGACCGAGGTCGTGCAGGGCAAGGCCGCGGCGACCGCCGACGCGCCGGGCGCGATCCGCGACCGCAACCTCGTGATCGGCGAAAGCCCGCGGGTGAAGATCGACACGCCGACGTTGCAGGGCTCGATCAACCTGAAGGGCGCGCGGATCGACGATCTGGTGCTCAAGAATTACAAGGACACGATCGCCAAGGATTCGGCGCCCGTCCGCCTCCTGTCGCCGGCCGGCACCACCGACGCTTATTTCGCAGCGTTCGGGTGGCGCGACGACGGCCTCGCGCCGCCCGCCGCCGAAACCGTCTGGACCGCCTCGTCGCCGGTGCTCGCGCCGGGCAAGCCGGTGACGCTCACCGCCGCCAACGCCAAGGGCCAGCGCTTCCAGATCGAGCTTTCGGTCGACAAGGATTATATGTTCACCGTCAAGCAGACGGTGGCCAACGGCGGGCAGGCGCCGGTGCCGGTGGCAACATATGGCCTCGTCAACCGTGCCGGCGTGTCGAAGGATCCCGATAGCTGGACGATCCACACCGGGCCGATGTCGGTCGCCAATGGCAGCGCGAATTATTCGCCTAATTTCAAAGATGTGGACGCCGCGCCGCAGAAGTTCACGACGACCGGCGGCTGGCTCGGCTTCACCGACAAATATTGGCTGACCGCGCTGCTCCCCGATCAGGCGCGCAGCTTCGACGGCCAGTTCCGCGCGGGCAACGCCAAGACCTATCAGGCCGATTACACCGCCGCGCCGCAGCTTCTCCCGCCGGGGCGCCAGATCACCCAGACCGCGCGCTTCTTCGCCGGGGCGAAGGAAGTGAAGCTGCTCGATCGCTACACCGACAAGGAAGGCGCGACCAAGCTCGATTACGCGATCGACTGGGGCTGGTTCCGCCTCGTCGAAAAGCCGATCTTCTATTATCTCGACTGGCTGTTCCGCATGATCGGCAACTTCGGCGTTGCGATCATCCTGTTGACCTTCACGATCCGCGCGCTCGTCTTCCCGATCGCGCAACGGCAATATGCCTCGATGGCGCACATGCGCGCGATCCAGCCGAAGATGAAGGCGATCCAGGAGCGCTACAAGGACGACAAGCCGCGCCAGCAGCAGGAGATCATGGCGCTGTACAAGTCGGAGAAGGTCAACCCGCTCGCGGGCTGCCTCCCCACCCTGTTGCAGATCCCGATCTTCTACGCGCTGTACAAGGTGCTGATGCTGACGATCGAAATGCGTCACCAGCCGTTCGTCGCGTGGATCAAGGATCTGTCGGCGCCCGATCCGCTGACCCCGCTCAATCTGTTCGGGCTGCTCAACTTCACCCCGCCGCACTTCCTGGCGATCGGCGTGATCCCGATCATCCTGGGCATCAGCATGTACTTCCAGTTCAAGCTGAACCCGACCCCGATGGACGAGACGCAGAAGCAGGTCTTCGCGCTGATGCCCTGGGTGCTGATGTTCGTGATGGCGCCGTTCGCGGTGGGGCTGCAGGTGTATTGGATCACCTCCAACATCATCACGATCATCCAGCAGCGCTTGCTCTATGCGCGTCATCCGGCGTTGCTGGAGGCGCCCGCCAAGTGACGGATACCTTCGACGCCGACGCGATCGAGGCTGCGCGGAAGATCTTCGCCGGCCCGATCGAGTTCCTCAAATCGGCCCCCGCGCTGCAATTCCTGCCCGATCCGGTCGCGCCGGAAGTGGCGTTCGCGGGGCGATCGAACGTCGGCAAATCCTCGCTGATCAACGCGCTCACCGGGCGCAAGGCGCTGGCGCGCACCTCAGTGACGCCGGGGCGGACGCAGGAGCTCAACTTCTTCGATATCGGCACCCCGCCGGTGTTCCGGCTGGTCGACATGCCGGGATACGGCTTCGCCAAGGCGCCGAAGGACATGGTCAAGAAGTGGCGCTTCCTGGTGAACGACTTCCTGCGCGGTCGCCAGGCGCTGAAGCGCGCGCTGGTGCTGATCGACAGCCGCCACGGCATCAAGGAAGTCGACCGCGAGATCCTCGAGATGCTCGACAAGGCGGCGGTGAGCTATCGCCTCGTGCTGACCAAGGCCGACAAGGTAAAGGCGACCGACCTCGCCGCGGTGCTCGACCAGACCGCGACCGAGGCCCGCAAACACCCCGCGGCGCATCCGGAGATCATCGCCACCTCGTCGGAGGGCGGGATGGGCATTCCCGAATTGCGCGCGGCGGTGATCGAAGCGATCGGCTAAGCTTTTCGCGTTCTCGTACCCGTCGCCATCCCCGCGAAGGCGGGCATCCATTCAGGCAGGCCCTGCGATAGAATCGCACCGACAGCGACAATGGATTCCCGCCTTCGCGGGAACGACGGCGTTGAAATTAAGCCTTTGTTTTAACTACACAAATTATAGACTTCACGAGAACGGCCGCGACCGCCACTCGTGTGAACTTCGTGAACTTTGCCCGCCTGCCGGGCGAGGGGCTTGCCCCACCCCCCCGCCCTTCCCTATCGCTTGGTCCGTAACCTCGAGCCAGAAACGGGCAGCGGCGCATGAAGCTCATCATCGGCAACAAGGCCTATTCGTCGTGGTCGCTGCGTGGCTGGCTCGCCTGCCGCCAATCGGGGCTGCTTTTCGAGGAAATGGTCGTCCCGCTCTACGATCAGGAGTGGGATCAGCGCCGCGAGGGCGACGAATTCGCGCCCTCATCGGGCAAGGTGCCGATCCTGTGGGACGATGACGCCGTGGTGTGGGACAGCCTGGCGATCATCGAATATCTTGCCGACAAGGTCGGGCGCGACAAATTCTGGCCCGAGGACAATGCCGCGCGCGCAATGGCGCGGTCGATGGCGGCCGAGATGCATTCGAGCTTCGCCCCGCTGCGCCGCGAGCATGGGATGAACATCCGCCAGGTCTATCCGCCCAAGCGACCGTCGGACGAGGTGATCGCCGATCTCACGCGGATCATGGAATTGTGGGCGCAGGCGCGGGCGCGATTCGGCGGCGACGGGGATTTCCTGTTCGGCACCTTCGGCGCGGCGGACATCATGTTCGCCCCGGTCTGCACCCGGATCGTGACCTATTCGCTGCCCGTCGCGCGTTTCGCCACCGGCTATGTCGAGGCGGTGCTCAACCACCCCTTCATGCAGGACTGGATCGCCGCCGCGCAGGAGGAGGAATGGGTGATCGAGAAGTTCGAACAGCCTGCGACGGGTTGAGGCAACACAGGTTTCCCTCTCCCCGTTCGCTAGAACTCGCGCCCGTCCTTCCGCCGGAATCCCTCCCCTTCGAACAGATGCATGTCGATATCGGGATAATGGCAGTCGGTTTCCGACGGCCGCCCGACCGCGACGAACACGCAATCCGCCGCGCCGCGGTTCTGCAGCACATGCCCGTTGCCGTCCCCCTTGGGAAAGGCGGCGATATCGCCCGGGCGCATGATCGTTTCCCCCGAATCGTCCACCAGCACCGCCTCGCCCGCCAGCATCACGACGATTTCGTCCTCGCCCTCATGCCAATGGCGCTGCGACGACCACGCCCCGGGCTTGAGCACGACATGGCTGACGCCGAAGTCCGCCAGCCCGGCGGCGGGGGCCAGCCGGCGATACCAGCGCCCCTGCACCGCCGCAGCATATTCGGGCGGATAGCCGGTCGCATTGGTCTGCGGGATTGTATCGAGATCGAGCTTGGGCAAGGAGGCCTCCCATGAAGATGCCCGCTACCCTAACCGATCCGGTCGCCCTCGCCGAAGCTTTGATCGCCTGCGAGAGCGTGACGCCCGCCACCGGCCATGTGTTCGACACGGTGGAAGCGCTGCTCGCCCCGCTCGGCTTCGCGGTCGATCGCTTCACGGTCGGCGAGGCGCCCGACGGGCCGGTCGAGAATATGATCGCGGTGCGCGGCACCGGCGGCACGCACTTCGCCTTCGCCGGCCATCTCGACGTGGTGCCGCCGGGCGAGGGCTGGACCTCGGGCGCCTTCTCCCCCGAGATCCGCGGCGATCTGCTCCACGGGCGCGGCGCGGTCGACATGAAGGGCGCGATCGCCGCCTTCATCGCCGCCGCCGCACGCACCCCGAGCGACGGGATCGTCAGCCTGTTGCTCACCGGCGACGAGGAAGGCCCGGCGATCTACGGCACCCGCGCGATCCTCGATCGGCTGGCCGAACGCGGGCTCAAGCCCGATCTGTGCCTCGTCGGCGAACCGACCTCGGCCGACCGGCTCGGCGATACGCTCAAGATCGGGCGGCGCGGGTCGGTCAACATCTGGATCGAGGTGCCCGGCCGGCAGGGGCATGTCGCCTATCCGCAGCTTGCCGACAATCCGATCCCCAAGCTGGTCGCGGCGCTGGCGGCGATCGATGCGATCACGCTCGATCACGGCAATGACTGGTTCCAGCCCTCGAACATCGAGGTGACCGACATCACCGTCGGCAACCCCGCGACCAATGTGATCCCGGCGCGCGCCACGGCGCGGCTGTCGATCCGCTTCAACGACGAGCAGCACGGCCCCGATCTGGTGCGGCTGATCGAACGCACCGTCCACGCCCACGCCCCGGCGGCGAAGGTCGAGGCGCGCATCTCGGGCGAGGCATTCCTCACCGAGCCGGGCGCGCTGTCGGCGATGGTTTCGGCGGCGGTGCTCGCACGCACCGGCATCACCCCGGCGCTGTCGACGACCGGCGGCACGTCCGACGCGCGGTTCATTTCGGCGATCTGCCCGGTGGTCGAATTCGGGCTAATCAATGCGACGATGCACAAGCTCGACGAGGCGGTGGCGATCGACGATCTCGCCGCGCTGACCGATATCTACGCCGATATCATCACGCGAGCGACGCGCGCCTGATCTCCGGCGCGCGGCCGCCCAGCGCCGCCGACCAGGCGAGGAAATCCACCTCAGCCATCGGCCGCGCGATCCCGAAGCCCTGCACCGCGTCGCACCCGATGACGCGCAGCAGATCGACTTGCGCCGGGGTTTCCACCCCCTCGGCCACCGCCTCGCACCCGAGCCCGTGGATCAGCCCGACCAAGGCACCGGCGATCAGCCGGGTCGAGGAATCGGTGGTGATCGTCGCGATCAGGCTGCGATCGAGCTTGATCCGGTCGATCGGCAATTGCCGCAGCCGCGCGACGCTCGACAGCCCGGTGCCGAAGCCGTCGATCGCGATCTTCGCGCCGTCCTCACGCAACATCGAGATCGCGGCGATCGCATCGGTGCGGGCGTGCGCCGCGACGGTTTCGTTCATTTCTAGTTCGAGCAGCCGCCCCGGCGCCCCCGCCTCGCGCATCGCGGCATGGAGCCGCAGGAGGAAATCGACCCGATCGATCTGCCGCGCGCTGATGTTGACCGCCAGCCGCGTTTCCACCCCCAGCGCCGCCCATTGCGCGATCGTCCGCGCGACACGCCCGATCGCCCAGTCGCCGATCTCGATCATCAGCCCGCTCTCTTCGGCACGGCCGATGAAGGTCGCCGGCAGTCGCAGCCCGTCGGTCGGATGCTGCCAGCGCAGCAGCGCCTCGGCAGCGACCACTTTGCCCGCCGCGAGCGCGACCTGCGGCTGGAACACCAGGATGAATTCGTCATTGTCGAGCGCCGCGCGCAGCTCGGCATCGAGCCGCAGCCGTTCGGCCAGTTCCGCCGCCAGCGTCTCGCTGTAGAATTCGAACCGCCCGCGTCCGTCGGATTTGGCGTGATACATCGCGGCATCGGCCGAACGCATCAGATCGTGGAGCGTGAAGCCGTGATCGGGGCGCAGCGCGATCCCGATCGACGCGCCGATCGACACCTCCCCGCTCGGCAGCGCGAACGGCGAGGCGAGCGCGTCGAGCACTTGCGTGGCGATCCACCCCGCATCGCGCTGGTCGGTCAGCACCGGAAACAGCATCGTGAATTCGTCGCCCGCCAGCCGCCCGATCAGCGGCGGGTAGCGATCGATATCGACCACCGCGACCGCGCGGTCGGCCACTGCGCGCAGCCGATCCGCGACCATCGCCAGCAGCATGTCGCCACAGGCGTGGCCGTGGGTGTCGTTGACCTTCTTGAAGCGATCGAGATCGATGAAGAAAAGCGCACCGGGCTGCTCGGCGGCTTCGGCCAGCACGCGTTCGGCGCTGGCGCGGAAATTGGTGCGATTGGCCAGCGCGGTCACTGGATCGAACAGCGCGAGCCGCTGGATATTCTCCATATTGTCCGAAAGCTGGCCGAACAGCCGGTCCATCGCGGTGGCAAGCTGCGGCACCGCGCTGCGGATCTCGTTGGGCACGCGCCGGTCGAGCGCGCCGTCGGCGGCTTCGGCGAGCTGGTCGACCGCCTTGTCGACCGCCTCAGCGGTCGTGGCGAGCGCCTGCTGGGTCGAGGCCCAGCACATCGTCGCGCAGACGATCGCCGGAATCAGCGCGCGCGCGAACGAATCCGCCGAAAGATTGCCGTTGGCGGTGGCGAGCAGCGACAGGAAGAATGCCACGCCGCCGGCGTAGAACGCGAATCTGACCGCGCGACTCTTCAGCGTGACGCTTTGCATTGCGCCGATCCGAACCTTTCAAACGATGACGCGATGGATTGCGCCGCGAGAGGTTATTCCTCGCACAGAAAGGTTAATGTTTCGGTCGCCGTCGGCGGAAGATCACGTAAAGCGCGCCGCTCCCACCGTGGCGCGGATGCGCGTTGCGCAAGGCAGCAATATCAGCGGCATGACGCGACGCGCCGATCCAATCCGCGACCGCGGCACGGATCGCGCCGCGCGCATGCGGGCGCTCGCTTTCGGGGCGCGGCGGCTTGCCGGTGACGAGCAGAAGGACTCGGTCGCCGCGCGCGATCGAGCGCTCCAGCCCGGCATCGAGCATCGCATGCGCCGAGCGGAGCGTGTGGCCGTGAAGGTCGAGTGTCGCATCGGGCTGGATCGCGCCGCGCGTGATCTGGCGATCCCAGCTGCCGTCGAGCGTCGCCGCGCTTGCCGGCGGCGTCTTCGGCGCGCGCGGTGCGGGGATGATGCGCGCCGGGGGCGGTGTCGCGACCCGGCGCTTGCCCGAAGCCGGCGCCGGATCGGGCTCCGGCGCGGCTTTGGCCTTTGCTGTCGGATGGAGCGGGCGGACGCTGGCCTTCACCCGCGCCCATAATGCCGCCTCCTCAGCGTCGAGACGGCGACGGCCCGGCATTGCCAACCCCGCGCTGCACCCGGTCGATCGTTCCCACCGGCAGCAGCAGGAAGGCGGTGCCGCGTGCGCTCATCCCGCCCGCGATCGCCCGCGCCTCGTTGCCGATGCCCCAGAAGGTGTCGAACCGGTTGGCGCCCTTGATCGCGCCCCCGGTGTCCTGCGCCACCCATAAACCGGTCGCGTCGGTGCGATCCATCGACAGGAACACCGGCGCGCCGAGCGGGATGAAGCGCGGATCGGCCGCCACGGTCGCCCCGCCGACCACCGGCAGCCCGAGCGCGCCGACCGGTGCCCCGTCGAGCACGCGGAAGAAGACGAAGCTCTTGTTCTCGCGCATGATCGCGCGGCCCTGCTCGGGATTGTCGTGGAGCCACTGGACGATGCCCTGCATCGACAGCTGGTTGGGGCCGAGCAGTCCGCGTTTCCGCATCAGCGCGCCGATGCCGGTGTAATCACGGCCGTTCTGCGAATCATAGCCGATGCGCAGCTCGCGCCCGTCGGGCATCCGCACCAGCCCCGATCCCTGCACCTGGAGGAAGAAGAATTCGACCGGATCGACCGCATAACCGAGGATCCGTGCGCGGCCCTGCAGCACGCCCTGCTCGATCGCGGTGCGATCGTAATAAGGCACCAGCTTGGTCCCGTCGACGCGGCCGCGGACGCTCTTGCCCTTGAGCGCGTCGGAAAACAGGCCGAGGTCGACGTCGATCAGATCGTCGGGGCGGGCATAGATCGGGGCATAGCCCTCGCGATAGGTCGGCGAACCCGCGATCTCGGGGATGTAATAGCCCGTGGCATAGGCGCGCCCGTCACCGACCTGCGCGGTCTCGAACCAGCGCGAAAAGAAGGCAGCGGCATCGCCCGGCGCGGTCGTCGCCGCGGCGGCGCAGGCCGGCTGCCAGTCCGCCCCCGTCGTCAGCCCTGAAACGTCGGCGCGTCGCACCAGCGAGGGGCAACTCGTGCGGAAGGCGGCGAGCGCCTGTGCCGCGCCGTCCCGCGTCATTGGCAGCGAGGTGATATCGGGGCCGCGCGCGATGCCGGTGGTGGCGGCGGTCGTCGCCCCCGGGGTCGCGATCTGCGGCACCGGCGGCAGCGGGGTGGCGGGGGTCGGCTGACGCACCGGCAATTCGCCCGACGGGCGTGGCGGGCGGACGTTACCCGGGCGCGGCGGCGGCTCCACGCCCCCGACGCAGGCCGACAAAGCAAGCGCCCCGGCCAGCGTGAACCCCCAGCGACGGATCATCCCGCCCCTACCCTCAGGACCAATCGACATTACGCAACTCTGCCCCTTATCCCACATCACCCCGGCCTCGATCCGGGGTCCACATGCCGCACGTACAGCGGCAGGAACCTCTTGTCCTGCCTTTGCCGCGCGATGGACCCCGGCTCAAGGCCGGGGTGACGGGTTTCTAAGGCTAGGGTTCAAACCCTGCGCTTAAGCTTCGTCGGTGTCCGCGAGCTTCCAGTTCGGATCGCCGCTCTTGAGCGTCCGGGCGAAGGTCCAGACGTCGTGGGTTTCCACCGCGTCGCTGGTCGATCCGGCGATCACCTGACCCTCGGCATTGCGGGTCACCGCGGCGATATCGGCGTCGAAGCGCACGGTGATCCGCGCGTCGCGACCCGACAGCGAGGCGCCGACGATCGTCGCGCGTTCGATCGAGACGAGGCGATTCTCCAGCACCTCGCCCGCCGCGGTACGCGCGGCGATCGATTCGGCGAAGGCATGCGCGACATCGGGCTCGACCAGCCCGGCCAGCGCCTTGTCGTCGCCGCGCCAAAAGGCTTCGAGGATCATGCGATAGGCCGCCTGCGCGCCTTCGAGGAAGCGCGGCACATCGAAGCCGGGTTCGCCGGAGACGATCGCGCGAAGCCCGGCTTCCGCGCCGCTTTCGATCGGGCGGACGGCGGTTTCGCGCACTTCCGGGGTCACGTCGATGGTACGCGCGACCGCGCCGGCCGGCACATCGGCAGGCTTGGGCAACGGCTGCTCATGCCCGGTGCGCTTGCCGAGCACCGAGTAGAGACGCAACGCCAGAAACCCGGCGACCATCGCGAGAAGGACAATATAAAACACTCGGCCTCCGCTAACTGAACGCCCAACATAGGCGCGATGTGCCCGCGATTCAATTTTTCACGGCGTTGAAACAGTGCAATGCTGCTGCTAGGCGCGCGGACACCGTTTTTTTGGGCGCAGGAAGCGCTCCCCATCGCATCATTTTTTGAGGAACAGGACGAGATGGCCGAACAGGATAATGGCGTGACGACCGGCAACGAGCCGCTGCCCAACGGCGCCGACACGCTGCCGCAGGTCGGGCTGATCTCGCAATATGTGAAGGATCTGTCGTTCGAGAACCCGAACGCCCCGGCGATCTACCAGAGCCAGCAGGCGCCGGAGATCAACGTGCAGTTCGACATCGGCGCGCAGCAGGTGGCCGAGGACGTCCACGAAGTGACGCTCAAGGTCGAGATCCGCGCCGAGAGCGCGGGTACCGTCGCCTTCCTCGTCGAGCTTTCCTATGCCGGGCTGTTCGGGCTGCGCAACGTGCCGCTCGATGCAGTCCAGCCGTTCCTGCTCGGCGAAGGCCCGCGCCTGCTGTTCCCGTTCGCGCGCCGGGTGGTGGCCGATGCGATCCGCGACGGCGGCTTCCCGCCGCTGCTGCTCGAGCCGGTCGATTTCAACGGCCTCTATCTCCAGCAGGCCGCCGCGCGCGAGCAGCAGGGCGACACGGGCACCGTCGGCAACGCCTGACGCCGCATTGAGCGGACTGGTGATCGCATGAACCTGACCCGCGCGCTCGGCTCGGTCGGCGGGCTGACGCTGGCGAGCCGTGTGCTCGGGCTGGTGCGCGATTCGCTGTTCGCGCGGTTCGTCGGCGCGGGGTTTGCGTCGGATGCGTTCCTGATCGCATTCCGCCTGCCCAACATGTTTCGCGCGCTTTTCGCCGAAGGCGCGTTTTCCGCGGCGTTCATCCCGATGTTCAACCGCAAGGTCGCCGACCCGGAGGGACGCGGCCTAAGCGACGGGGTGACCTTCGCGGAGGACGCGCTGTCGGTGCTGCTCCCCGTGCTGATCGTGATGACGATCATCATGGAAATCGCCGCCTGGCCGGTGACCTGGCTGCTCTCGGGCGGGTTCAACGAGGCGACGCCCGCGCAATTCGCCTTCGCGGTCGAGCTGTCACGGATCACCTTTCCCTATCTGCTGCTGATCAGCCTCGTCTCGCTGCTCGGCGGGATCCTCAATTCGCTGCACCGTTTCTGGGTCGCGGCGGCGGCGCCGATCCTGCTCAACCTGACGCTGATCGCGGCGCTGCTGTTCTTCCACAGCCACGAGCCCTTGTTCACCGCGCGCAACCAGGCGATCGCGGTGACGATATCGGGGGCGCTGCAGTTGTTGTGGCTGGCCTGGGCGTGCCGCCGCGCCGGAGTCCACCTGCGCTTCCGCTGGCCGCGGCTCAACCCCGACGTCAAGAAACTGCTATCGCTGATCTGGCCGGCGGCGGCAGGCGCGGGGGCGGTGCAGATCAACCTCGTCATTTCCACCGCGCTGGCCGCGAGCCTGCTGTCGGCGGGGTCGGTGAGCTACATCTATTTCGCCGACCGGCTCAACCAGCTCCCGCTCGGGCTGATCGGGATCGGGCTCGGCACCGTCCTGCTCCCCACCATTTCCTCGCAGCTCGGGCGCGGCGAGGAAGCCGCGGCGATGGAAACGCAGAACCGGGGCATGGAACTCGCGCTGTTCTTCACCCTCCCCGCGACGGTCGCGCTGATCGTGTGTGGTGGGCCGATCGTCGCGGCCTTGTTCCAGCACGGCAAGTTCAACCCCGGCGATACCGTCGCGACCGCGCAGGCGCTCGCCGCTTTCTCGATCGGGCTGCCGAGCTACATTCTCGTCAAGGTGCTGACCCCCGGCTATTACGCCCGGCAGGACACCAAGACCCCGGTGCGTTTCGCGACGATCTCGATCGGGGTGAACCTGATCCTCAACCTCGCCTTCATCCTCCCGCTCAAACATATGGGGCCGCCGCTCGCCACCGCGCTCGCCTCGACCGTCAACGTCTGGATGCTGTGGCACGAATTGCGCCGGCGCGGGCATTTCACCCCCGATGCGCAACTCCGCCGCCGCGCGTGGCGGCTGGCGGCGGCGGCGCTGCTGATGGGCGGGGTGATGTATTTCGCCAACGATCTGTTCCGCCCCTATACCACCGGGCCGAGCCTCGAACGCTGGGGGGCGATGTTCGTGCTGGTCGCGCTCGGCGGGCTGGTCTACGTGGCGGCGACCTTCCTGTTTGGCGCGTTCCGGCTCGCCGACGCACGAAGGCTGATCCGTCGATAATTCTCAGCAAGGGAAGAACATGCGCGTCGTTTCCGGCATCAAGCCCACCGGCAATCTCCACCTCGGCAATTATCTTGGCGCGGTGAAGCAGTGGGTGGCGATGCAGGACGAGGTGCAGGCCGCCGGGGGCGAGACGATGTATTTCATCGCCGACCTCCACGGGCTGACCGAGTGGATCGAGCCCGCCAATCTCTACGCCAATACGATCGAGATGACCGCGACCCTGGTCGCCGCGGGGATCGATCCCGCGCGTTCGATCCTGTTCAACCAGACGCGCGTGCCGGCGCATAGCGAGCTGGCATGGCTGCTCAACAATGTCGCGCGGGTCGGCTGGCTCAACCGCATGACGCAGTTCAAGGACAAAGCGGGGAAGAACCGCGAGGGTGCCTCGGTCGGGCTGTACGATTATCCGGTGCTGATGGCGGCGGACGTGCTGATCTACAACGCCACCCATGTGCCGGTGGGCGAGGATCAGAAGCAGCATCTGGAGCTGGCGCGCGATATCGCGACCAAGTTCAACCTCGATTACGGCCGCGACTTGTTCACCCTGCCCGAGCCGCTGGTGAGCAAGAAGGCGCCGCGCATCATGAGCCTGCGCGACGCCTCGGCCAAGATGTCCAAGTCCAACCCGTCCGAGCAATCGCTGATCAAGCTGATCGATTCGGACGAGACGATCGCCGACAAGTTCCGCAAGGCCAAGACCGACCCCGAGCCGTTGCCCGATTCGTGGGACGCGCTGGAGGGTCGGGCCGAGGCGCGCAACCTCGTCACGATCTTCGCCGCTTTGGCCGATCGCACCCCGGAGGATGTGGTGGCGGAATTCGCCGGCAAGGGCTTCGGCCAGTTCAAGCCGGCGCTAGCCGATCTCGCGGTGGCCAAGCTCGGCCCGATTCGCGACGAGATGCTCCGCCTGCTGGGCGATCGCGGCGAAATCGACGCGATCCTCGCGCGCGGCGCGGAAAAGGCCCGCGCGCTCGCCGCGCCGGTGCTGCGCAGCACGCAGGAAGCGATGGGGCTGGTCGCGTAGCCCTTGTATCCCGCGCAGGCGGGGACGCAGAGCCAAACAATATAGCGCCGGTTGATTTGGCCCTGGGGCCCCGCTTTCGCGGGGATACTGGTGGAATTCGCCAACTATTGGCGCAACACCTCAAGCCGGGCGTACGCCTCAGCCAAGCCCTGAAATTAAATCATTGAATTTCAATCAGATAATAATCTGGCACGGCTCCTGCGGAGTAACGGGCATCAGCGCGAAGCGCCGCTTCGCCACCCGATTGGAGCCTGTAAGATGTCCGCTGCCAACGCCAAGAACGCCAGTGACAAGCCCGAGATCTTCGGCGTCTGCCGCCGCCTCGGCGACGATTTCGGCTTTCATCCGAACATCCTGCGCATCGCGCTGGCGGTCGGGCTGGTGTTCAGCATCGAGGGCGTCGTGGCGGCCTATGCCGCAATGGGGCTGATCGTGCTGGTCAGCCGGCTGCTCGCGCCGGAAGCGAAGCGCGCCGCGGTTCGCCAGGACACCCCCGCCCCGGTCGTGACGCGCGAGGCCGTCCGCACCCCGGAATTCCAGCAGGCCGCGTAAATCGCCACGGTCCCCCACCCCCGCACGAAGCCGGGGGTGAGGGTGGCGTGAATTTTCAGCTTTCGAGCTGCCGCATCAGCAACCGCACCGCGCCGTCGATATCGTTATCGCTGTCGCGCAACTCCTCGATCCGGCGCACCGCGTGGATCACCGTCGAATGATCGCGTCCGCCGAACTTGCGCCCGATCTCCGGCAGCGAGCGCGTGGTGAGGCGCTTCGCCAGATACATGGCGATCTGCCGCGGCCGCGCCACCGCCCGCGCACGGCGCGCGGAAACCAGGTCGATCGGCTTCAGTTCGAAATGCGCCGAGACCGCTTTCTGGATCTCGTCGATCGTGATCCGGCGCTGGCCGCCGCGCAGCACGTCGCCGAGCACGCTGATCGCGAAATCGAGGTCGATCGCATCCCCGGTGAGCTGGGCATAAGCGATGACGCGGTTGAGCGCGCCTTCGAGCTCGCGGACGCTGGTGCGAATCCGCCCCGCCAGCAGATCGAGCACCTCGGCGGGCACCTTCACCCCTTCGGGCATGTCGGCGAGCTTGCGATCGAGGATCGCGCGGCGCAGCTCGAGCGGCGGGGTCTTGATATCGGCGACCAGCCCGATCGCCATCCGCCCCAGGATACGCGATTCGATCCCGTCGAGCGCCTGCGGGCAGCGGTCGGCGGAAATCACCAGCCTTTTGCCCGCCGCCATGATCTCGTTGACGGTGTGGAAGAATTCTTCCTGCGTCGAATCCTTGCCAGCGATGAACTGCAGATCGTCGATCAGCAGCAGATCGCAGCCGCGCAGCCGCGCCTTGAACGCGAAGGTATCGCGGGCGCGCAGCGCGGCGACGAAATCGAACATGAAGCGCTCGGCCGACATGAACATCACCCGCGCATCGGGCTGCGCGGCGAGAAATTCATGCGCGATCGCGTGCATCAGGTGGGTCTTGCCCTGCCCGGTCCCCGAATGGAGGAACAACGGGCTGAACCGCACCGGCCCCGGCGCGGCGAGCGCACGCGCGGCGTTGAACGCGACCTTGTTCGACGCATCGGCGACGAAGCGATCGAAGGTGAAGCGCGGATCGAGTACCGGGCGCTCGCCGGCCGGCTGTGCCGGGGCCGAGGCGGCCGGCGCGGCGACCGCGGGCACCAGTGTCAGCGGCGCTTCGGCCGCCGCCGCGGTCTCGATCGCGACGGTGCGCACCGTCGGCAGAATCGCGCGGAATTCGTGGAGCAACCGGTCCGCATAATGATTGCGGACCCAGTTGGTCATGAACGCCGACGGCAGCGTCAGCCGAATCGCATCGGCGTCACCCGTCTCGACCAGTTCGATCGGCTTCAGCCATTGCTCGAACAGACGCGCGCCGGCCGATTCGCGCAGGCTGGCGCGCACGCGGGTCCAGGCCCGTGCCGCTTCGCTCTCCTGCACCGCATATCGACCATTGAACGCCACGCACAACCCTCCCCCGGCCGCGACACGGGTGTCGCAACGGCTCATGAAATCCACCAAAAAAAGTCCCCCGATGTGGTTCCCTGCCACGGTCGGATACGACGCTGAATGTCTGGGCGCGCGACGGCTGCCAGCGCGACAAGGGGAGGTTTAGGAACAAGCCGGTGAGTCGATCAAGACCGATGCCTGACACATTCTCGAAATAAACAAGTTGACTCGCGTGGAGCGGCCAAAATCCGTCGAAAATTTAACAAGCAGCTGAAATCAGGCCAGAATTCCAAAACGCACAAATATGGCTGCACGCGAATCGCGGGGAATCCATGACTCTTTGATGACAATACGCAGACGCAGCATAAGGCCCGCCGGAACGCATCCGACGGGCCTTATGCTTAATAAGTGCTGAAGCTGTTAGGCGAGCGCCGCGACGCGCTTCGTCAACCGCGAGAACTTGCGGCTGGCGGTATTGCCGTGGAGCACGCCCCGCGCGACGCCGCGCGCCAGTTCCGGCTGCGCTTCGGCCAGCGCGGCGGTCGCCGCGGTCTTGTCGCCGGCGGCAAGCGCGGCTTCGACCCGCTTCACGAAGGTGCGGATACGGCCCACGCGGGCACCGTTGACTTCGGCCCGGCGCTGGTTGCGACGGATACGCTTCTTCGCTTGCGGCGTGTTCGCCATTGACGTCCTCGAAATCTGGTCGATGAAAAAAGGGCGCCGGGAAATCCCTTCGCCCTGGAAGCGGCGCCCTTAGCGCGGGATGCCGGCGCGGTCAACCACGCTGGCACTTCGGGCACCAGAAGGTCGATCGCCCGCCCTCGGCATAACGCGCCACGATTCCCCCGCAAGCGCATGCCTCGCCCTCGCGGCCGTAGACCGCGAACTGCTTGGAGAAATAGCCGAGCTCGCCATCGGGGCGGGCGTAATCGCGCAACGTCGATCCCCCCGCCTCGATCGCGGAGAGCAGCACCGCGCGAATCGCCTCGACCAGCCGGTCGAGCTTGGCACGCGACAGATCGCCCGCGGGGCGTTGCGGCGCGATGCGCGCGAGATGCAGCGCCTCGCAGACATATATATTGCCGAGCCCCGCGACGATCCGCTGGTCGAGCAGCATCAGCTTGATCGACGCGCGCCGCCCCGCGAGCGCCTTGTGCAGCCCCGCGCCGGTCAGGCCCGGGCCGAGCGGTTCCGGCCCCAGCGCCGCGAAGGCAGGGAATTCGGCCAATGCGTCGCTCGGCCACAGATCGACCGAGCCGAATCGACGCGGATCGTTGAGCGCGACACGCCGCCCCGCGCCGGTATCGATCAGCAGATGATCGTGCGGCAGCAATTCGCCCGGGTCGATCCGCCACCGCCCCGACATGCCGAGATGGAAGATCAAGGTATCGCCGCGATCGGTGTCGATCAGGCCATATTTGGCGCGGCGCCCGAGCGCGACGACCCGCGCGCCCGTCATCCGCTGGCGCAGATCGATCGGGAACGGGCGGCGCAGGTCGGCGCGGCGCGTTTCGATCGCGGCGATCGTCGCGCCCTCCAGCACCGGCGCGAGCCCGCGGACGGTGGTTTCGACTTCGGGAAGCTCGGGCATGGTTCTCGCTTGCCTCTTGGCATCATGCCGGGCTCGACCCGGCATCCAGAGCCACACAGGCCATCGCTCGTTGCGCTGGATGCCGGATCAAGTCTGGCATGACGATGAATGGGATAGCGGGGATGCCGCCGCCCGCCGGGAATGTCGATCGACCCTAGCCCGCGCGCCCCGCCCCCGCTAGGGCTGCGTCGCATGAGCGAAACCGTCTCCTTTGGCTATGAAGAAGTATCGCCGGCGGAAAAGACCGCCCGCGTCGGCGGGGTCTTTGCCAGCGTCGCCAGCCGCTACGATCTGATGAACGACGCGATGTCCGCAGGGATGCACCGGCTGTGGAAGGATCGCTTCGTCCGCCGCGTGAAACCGCGCGCGGGCGAGCAGATCCTCGACATGGCGGGCGGCACCGGCGACATCGCCTTCCGCCTCCAGCGCGCCGGGGCGAGCGTCACGGTGGCGGACATCAACCCGGCGATGCTCGAAGTCGGGATCGAGCGCGCGCAGCAGCGCGGGATCGACGATCTCGTCTGGACCGAGGCCAATGCCGAGACGCTGACCTTCCCCGATCGTTTCTTCGACGGCTATACGATCGCCTTCGGCATCCGCAACGTCACCGATATCCCGAAGGCACTGCGCGAGGCGCATCGCGTGCTGCGGCGCGGCGGGCGCTTCTTCTGCCTCGAATTCTCGACCACGCAATGGCCGGGGTTCCGCGAGGTCTATGACGCTTATTCGCACCATCTGGTGCCGCGCATCGGCGCCGCGCTGGCGCATGATCGCGACAGCTATCGCTACCTGATCGAATCGATCCGCCGCTTCCCGGACATGCCCGCCTTCGAGGCGATGATCCGCGACGCCGGCTTCGTCCAGACCAAGGTCGAGCCGCTGCTCGGCGGGCTGGTGGCGATCCATAGCGGCTGGAAGATTTGACCTCCGCGCTCGTCCATAGCTGGCGGCTCCTCAAATGGGGCCGGATTCTCGCGCGCCACGGGGCGCTGCGCGGGATCGAACGCGACGCGAATACCCCGCCGCGGCTGCGCCACCTGCTGCGCGTCGCGCGGTTCGGCGCGCGCACCCCGGCGGTGCCGCGCTATGCCGATGCATTCCAGGCGATCGGCCCCGCCGCGATCAAGCTCGGCCAGACGCTCGCGACGCGCCCCGATCTGATCGGTGAGGCCGCGGCGCACGATCTGCTGCGGCTGCAGGATGCGGTGCCGCCGGTGCCGTTCGCGGAAATTCGCCCGATCTTGCGCGCGAGCCTCGGCCGCCCGCTCGAGGAATTGTTCCAGAGCATCGAGGAGGAGCCGGTCGGCGCCGCCTCGATCGCGCAGGTCCACCGCGCGGTGACGACCGACGGACGGCAGGTCGCGGTCAAGGTGCTGCGGCCGGGGGTCGAGGACGAATTCGCCCGTGCGATCGAGACCTATGAATGGGCCGCGGCGCAGGTCGAGCCGATGGGCGGCGAAATCGCGCGGCTCCAGCCGAGATTGGTGATCGAGACCTTCAAGCGCTGGACGGCGCGCGAGCTCGATCTGCGGCGCGAGGCGGCCTCGGCCTCCGAACTTGCCGAGGGGATGACCGCCGAGCCGGGCTATATCGTCCCGACGGTCGACTGGCAGCGCACCACCGGCAAGGTGCTGACGATCGAATGGATCGACGGCATCAAGCTCACCGATCGCGCCGCGCTGCTCGAAGCGGGCTTCGATCCGCCGGTGCTGGCGCGCACCCTGGTTCACGCCTTTCTGCGGCAGGCGATCGCCGAGGGCTTCTTCCATGCCGACATGCATCAGGGGAATCTGTTCGCCGTCCCCGGCAATCGCATCGCGGCGATCGATTTCGGCATCATGGGCCGGATCGACCGACGCGCACGGATCTGGCTGGCGGAGATTCTCTACGGGCTGATCACCGGCAATTACCGCCGCGTCGCCGAGATCCACTTCGAGGCCGGCTATGTCCCGCCGCACCACAATGTCGCCGAGTTCGCCACCGCGTTGCGCGCGGTGGGCGAGCCGATGCGCGGCCTGCCGGTGAAGGAAATGTCGATCGGGATGATGCTCGACGGGCTGTTCTCGATCACCCGCGATTTCGACATGGCGACCCAGCCGCATCTTTTGTTGCTCCAGAAGACGATGGTGATGGTCGAGGGCGTGGCGACCAGCCTCGATCCCGATATCAATATGTGGGACACCGCCGGACCGGTGGTGGAGGAATGGATCCGCACCGAGCTGGGGCCGGAAGCCGCGATCGCCGACCGGCTGATCGGCGATTTCCGCACGCTGGCGCGCCTCCCCGAGCTGGTCCGCCGCATCGAGGAGCGTTTTCCCGCGCCCGGCGGCGCCCCCCCTGCCCCGCCGCTGCGCGATATCGAGGTGGTGCGGATCGGCGGCGGCTGGCGCTATGCCGCGGTGGCGCTGGTCGCGGCGGTCGCCGGAGCGGGCGCGGCACTGCTCGCGCTGCATTGGTGGTGAGTCGCTTCGCGCCGATCTGGCTCGCCGCTCCGTCGCGCTATGCCGGCTGGCCCGCCGCACGAGCACGCGGCGCGCTGATCGTCTTGCTGTTGCTGATCGCCGCCTTCACGATCCAGCCGTGGCGCGGCGCGGCGGCGCCGGACAATGCGCGCCACGACAGCAGCTCGCTCGACGTCGCGCTCTATGACGTGATCGTCGGCGATATGCGGCACGGCGACGATTATTATCAGGCGGCAGCCCGCGAGATGCGCGCGCGGAGCTACCCGCTGCGCCCGTTCGTCACCGTCCGCTTGCCGACGCTGGCGCGGGTCAGGGCGGCGATGCCCGAATGGGGCGCGGTCCTGCTGCTATGGGGGCTGGTCGCCGCGACCGCGGCGGCGTGGCTGTCGCGGCTCGGCGAGTTCCTCCCCGCACGCGCGCCGCACATCATGGCGGGGCTGCTGCTCGCCGGCGGGTTGATCGCAGCGCTCCAGCCCGCGCTCGTCGCCTTTCACGAAATCTGGGCGGCGCTGCTGATCGCCTGGTCGCTCGCCGAGCGGCGCGCGGGGCGCTGGATCACCGCGGTCGCGCTGGCGACGAGCGCGATGCTGATTCGCGAGACCGCCGCACTATATGTGCTGGTGATGGCCGGCTTTGCATTGTTCGGCGGACACCGCCGCGAAACCCTGGGCTGGTGCCTGTCGCTGCTCGTGCTCGCGGCGGTGGTCGCATTCCATGCGCTCGCAGTGTCGCGAGTCACCGGGCCGCTCGACCTTGCGTCGGACGGCTGGAGCGGCCTCAACGGCGCGTGGTTCTACGCGATGACGCTGAAGCACGCGACGATCCTGGAGGTTTTCCCGTTCGCCGTCGCCGCGCCGGTGATCGCGCTGGCGCTGTTCGGCTGGACGGTGCCCGATCATCCGCTGGCGTCGCGCGTCGCGGCGATGCTGATCGCTTATGGCGTGCTGATCGGCTGTTTCGCGCGGCTCAACAATTTCTACTGGGGGCTGCTCGCCGCGCCGGTGCTGCTCGTCGGGTTGGCGTTCGTTCCCGACGGCCTGCGCGACCTGATCGCCGCCGCGCGTAACACGCGCCGCATCACGGTGACCCGGGTGGTCCGATAGGAATGGGAAGATGAAGCGCATCCTGTTGATCGTCGGCGGCGGGATCGCCGCCTATAAAGCGTGCGAGCTGGTGCGGCTGTTGCGCAAGGCCGGCCACCGCGTCCGCTGCGTGCTGACCGAAAGCGGCGCGCATTTCGTGACCCCGATGACGCTCGCGGCTTTGTCGGAGGACAAGGTCTATACGACCTTGTGGGACCTCAAGGACGAGGCGGAGATGGGGCATATCCAGCTCAGCCGCGAGGCCGATCTGGTGGTCGTCGCGCCCGCCACCGCCGATCTGCTCGCGCGGATGGCGGCAGGAATCGCCGACGATCTCGCCACCACCTTGCTGCTCGCCACCGACAAGCCGGTGCTGGCGGCGCCGGCGATGAACGTGCGCATGTGGCAGCACGCGGCGACCCGCCGCAACGTCGCCCAATTGCGCGCCGACGGGGTTACCGTGCTCGAACCCGATGAAGGCGCGATGGCGTGCGGCGAATATGGCCCCGGCCGGCTGCCCGAGCCGCCGGCGATCTTCGCCGCAATCGAGGCCGCGCTTGCCGCGCGCGATGCGCCCGCGCCGCTCGCCGGCAAGCATGTCCTGATCACCGCCGGGCCGACCCACGAGCCGATCGATCCGGTGCGCTACATCGCCAATCGCAGCTCCGGGAAACAGGGGTTCGCGATCGCCGGCGCGCTCGCCCGGCTCGGCGCGCGGGTGACGCTGGTCGCCGGCCCGGTCGCGCTGCCGACCCCCCTCGGGGTGACCCGCGTCGATGTCGAGACGGCGCGCGAGATGGCGGTGGCGGTCGATGCGGCGCTCCCGGCGGACGCCGCGGTGATGGTCGCCGCGGTGGCGGACTGGCGCGCGAAGGGCGCCGCGCCGCAGAAGATCAAGAAGGACGGCAGCGGTGGCACCCCGACGCTGCGGCTGGCGGAGAACCCCGACATATTGGCGACGCTGGCGAAGGGCGACCACCGCCCCCGCCTCGTCATCGGCTTCGCCGCCGAAACCGAGCAGGTGATCGATCACGCCACCGCCAAGCGCGCGCGCAAGGGCGCGGACTGGATCGTCGCCAACGACGTATCGGGCGACGTGATGGGCGGCGACGCCAATACGATCCATATCGTCACCGCCGACGGGGTCGAAAGCTGGGAGAAATTGCCCAAGGACGCGGTCGCCGATCGGCTGGCGACGCGGATCGCGGACGCCTTGGACTAAGACCGCCCCGTCTCCCGGGATCGCCCCGCTGATTGTCGACGGCTTACGTCGGCCCCGCTAGCGCGTTGCAATGGCCGCGCTATATGATGCGACGATGCTCGAACCGATCTCGATAAAGTTGAAGCGCCTGCCGCATGGCGAAGGTCTGCCGCTCCCCGTCTACGCGACCGCCGGCGCGGCGGGAATGGACGTGGTGGCGGCGGAAGACGTGACGCTCCCCCCCGGCGCGCGCCACGCCGTCGCGACCGGCTTCGCGCTTGCGATTCCGGCGGGCTATGAGGTGCAGGTGCGCCCGCGCTCGGGCCTTGCGCTCAATCACGGCGTCACCTGCCTCAACACCCCCGGCACGATCGACAGCGACTATCGCGGCGAGGTGAAGGTGATCCTCGCCAATCTCGGCGACGCGGCATTCGCGGTAACGCGCGGCCAGCGAATCGCGCAGCTCGTCCCTGCCCTCGTGCAACGCGCCACGCTGGCGGAGGTCGCGACGCTGGACGATACGACGCGCGGCGCCGGCGGGTTCGGGTCGACCGGCTTGTGATCCTGCTCGCCGCCCTTCTTCTGCAACTTCAAGCGCCGCCGGCGCCGGCGCCCGCCCCGGTCATCGCACCGCCGCCCGCCGACTGGACGCAGCTGCCCGATCTGCCGCTGGCCCGCCACTGGCCGAGCGGCGCGAGCCTGTCGCCGTTTGTGCAGGCCGAAGTCGCGGCGGGGCGGTGCGCGGCGGCGCAGCGCGGCAGCGACGGCTATGTGCTGCGGGTCGATCTGGCGGTGCTGATCGACAATGCCGGAACGGTGCGGCGGATCGTGCCCCGCGCGATCGGCTGCCCGACGGTCGAACAATATTCGGCCGGCATCGTCTCGCGCGTCACGCGAGACAATGTGCCGACCCCGCAATCGGATACCTGGTATCGCACCGCGCTCACCTTCTCATGGAAGGATTGACGCTCGAGCGCGACGAACTGGCGCGTTACGCACGCCATATCGTCCTCAAGGAAATCGGCGGTGCCGGGCAGCTGCGATTGAAGCGCGCGACCGTCGCGCTGGTCGGCGCCGGGGGCATCGGCTCACCCGCGATCCAATATCTCGCCGGCGCGGGGGTCGGGCGGCTGATCCTGATCGACGACGATCGCGTCGACGCCTCCAATCTCCAGCGACAGACGATCTTCCGCACCGCCGACGTGGGGACGCCGAAGATCGCCGCCGCCGCGCGGGCGGCAACCGCGATCAACCCGCATGTCGCAATCGAACAACGACCGGTGCGGCTCGATCGCGACAATGCACCCGCGCTGCTCGACGGCGCGGACGTCGTGATCGACGGTAGCGACAGTTTCGACACCCGTCTCGCGGTTGCCGATGCTGCGCTCGGCGCGCGCATCCCGCTCGTTTCGGCGGCGGTCGGCCAGTTCGAAGGACAAGTCGCAGTCTATCGTGGCTGGGAAGCGGACAAGCCGTGCTACCGCTGCCTCGTCGGCGACGATCCCGCGCGCGAAGGCGTGTCCTGCGCAGAAGACGGCGTGCTCGGCCCAATGGTCGGCATGATCGGCAGCCTTGCCGCACTCGAAGCGATTCGTGCGATCGTGCCGTTCGGCGAAGACCCGGCGGGGAAATTGTTACTCGCGGATTTACTCTATTTTACATTTCGCACCATCCGATTGCCGAAGGACCCCGGCTGCCGTTGCAGAATTACAACTGGATGACGCAGCACCGCGGAACTTTGTTAACGGTCGGGCTTTAGAGGCTTGCAAAGCCCGGAGGTTGATGCAATTAGGCCGACGGACCGGAAAGGGAGTTTTTCAATGCGTCTTGCCAAGTACATTGCCGCTGCTGCCGCTGCTTCGCTGGCGGTTGCCCCGGCTATGGCCGCTTCGGCCAATCCGGCGTCCAGCCTTTCGATCGGCCAGGCCCGTGCGGCGTCGCCGAGCGCGAAGAAGGACAAGCTGGCCGGCGGTGGCGTGATCGTCGCCGTTCTCGCTGCGGCTGCTGTGATCGCGGGCATCGTTGTGATCGCCGACTCGGATAGCAAGTCGAGCAGCAACTGATTTCCCCGAGAAATCGGAAGAAATAGCGGTCTTCGGGCCGCTATTTTTTTTGCCTGCGATCCGGCGGCAGGGCGACGACGCATCCGTCCGAATGAGCGTAGAGCGTTGGCCGGCAACATTGCTTTCCACCCGGCGCGGGCCGGAGTCCAGTTACTATCGGCCCGATGCTGGACCCTGGCCTCCGCCGGGGCGGATGATATTATGCGGTCAGATCGCGTAATGCGCGCGATACCAGTCGACGAATGCGCGCACCCCGCGCTCGATCGACGTCGAGGGCGTGAAGCCCAGATCGCGCGCGGCCGCGGCGATATCCGCATAGGTCGCCGAAACGTCGCCCGGCTGCATCGGATGCAGTTCGCGCACCGCCGGCCGGCCGCAGGCTTCCTCGATCACCTCGATCAGCCGCGTCAGTTCCTCGGCATTATTGTTGCCGAGATTGTAGATGGCATGCGGGGAAATGCTGCCGCCGGGCTTCGCTGCCCCGTCGTCAGCCGGCGGCCGATCGAGCGCGGCGAGGACGCCGGCGACGATATCGTCGATATAGGTGAAGTCGCGCCGCATCGCGCCGCCGTTGAACACCTTGATCGGCTGACCTGCCAGAATCGCCGCGGTAAACAGCCACACCGCCATCTCCGGCCGCCCCCACGGCCCGTACACCGTGAAGAAACGCAACCCGGTCTGCGGGATGCGGAACAGATGTGCATAGCTTTCGCTAAGCAACTCGTCCGACTTCTTGGTCGCCGCGTAAAGCGAGACGGGATGATCGGCGCGATCCTCCACCCGGAACGGCAATTGGCGGTTGCCGCCATAGACCGAGGAAGATGAGGCATAGACGAGATGGCGCACCGCCAGCCCGCGCGCAAGTTCGAGCATGTTGACGTGGCCGGCAAGGTTCGAGCGGACATAGGCACGGGGGTTTTCCAGCGAGTAACGCACCCCCGCCTGCGCCGCGAGATGGACGATCCGGTCCACCTGACGCCCGGCGACCGCCGCATCGAGCGCTTCGTCGTCGGCGATATCGCCCTTCACGAACGCGACCGCGTCACCGAAACGCACGCGCAGATCGGCCAGCCGCGCGTGTTTGAGCGCGGGATCGTAATAATCGTTGAGATTGTCGATCCCGACCACCTGCTCGCCGCGCGCGGCGAGCGCGGCGGCAACGGCGTGGCCGATAAAACCCGCGATCCCGGTGACGAGGACCGTCAAGCGAGCAACTGCCGCGCGAAATCGCGCACCACCGGCCCGATATCGTCCCGCGCCAGCGCGAGCGCGAGATTGGCCTGGATATAGCCGGCCTTGTCGCCGCAATCATACCGCTGACCGTCGAACATCACGCCGCTGAACGGCTGCTGCCCGATCAGCTGCGCCATCGCATCGGTGAGCTGGATTTCGCCGCCCGCGCCGCGGACGGGATTGTCGAGGATCTTCATCACCTCGGGCTGCAGGATGTAACGGCCCGGAATCATCAGATTGGACGGCGCGGTGCCCAAAACGGGCTTTTCGACCAGCGCCGCCACCTCCACGACGCGGCCGTCGCGCGCGCCGGGGGAGATGATGCCATATTTGTCGGTCTGCTCCGCCGGAATCTCCAGCGCCCCGATCACATTGCCGCCGGTGCGCTGATAGACCTCGACCATCTGCGCGAGCAGCCCGGGCTGGCCGACCATCAGCTCGTCCGGCAGCAGCACCGCGAACGGCTCGTCGCCGACGATCTCGCGCGCGCACCACACCGCGTGGCCCAGCCCGAGCGGCTCCTGCTGGCGGACATAAACCGGCGAGCCGGGCTTCTGCCGGATGCCCTCGATCGCCGCGAGGCTCTTGCCGCGGTCCTTGAGCGTCGCCTCCAGCTCGTAGGAAATGTCGAAATGATCCTCGAGCGCCGATTTACCGCGCCCGGTGACGAAGATGATCTGCTCGATCCCCGCCTCGAGCGCTTCCTCCACCGCATATTGGATCAGCGGCTTATCGACGACGGTCAGCATCTCCTTCGGCATCGCCTTGGTCGCCGGAAGGAAGCGGGTGCCGAGGCCCGCGACGGGAAAAACGGCCTTACGCAATGGCTTGATCGACATTCATTCATCCCCGATGCAACGCGGCCGGCATTATCCGTCGCCGTCGGCGGCGACAATTCCCTTAACTATGCGGGCAAGGTTAGCCCGTCCTTAAACAACGACGAATAGAGCAGGCGGCGATGAAGATCCTGCTCATATTCGGCACCCGGCCCGAAGCCATCAAATTGTTTCCGGTCGCCCGTGCGCTGGCGGAGACGCCCGGCGTGGACCCGTTGATCTGCGTCACCGCGCAGCATCGCGGGCTGCTCGATCAGGTGCTGGCGATCGCCGGGCTGACCCCCGATGTCGACCTCGACCTGATGGAGCCGGGGCAGACGCTCGATCGGCTCACCGCGCGGCTGCTCACCGGGCTCGGCGAGGCGATGGACCGCCTCAAGCCGGATCGGGTGATCGTCCAGGGCGATACCGCCACCGCGATGACAGGAGCGCTGGCGGCTTATTATCGCCGCATCCCGGTGGCGCATGTCGAGGCCGGGCTGCGTTCGGGCAATATCTATCACCCCTGGCCGGAGGAGGTGAACCGCCGCATCGTCGCGCCGATCGCCGACCTGCACTTCGCCCCCACCGCCACCGCCGCCGAGGCGCTGGCGCGCGAGAATATCACCGCCGGGGTTCACGTTACCGGCAATACCGTGATCGACGCGCTGCAATGGACCAGCGCGCGGATCGCCGCCGATCCCGCGCTCGCCACGGGGCTCGACCCGATCGCGGCGCGCTTCGCGGGGAAGAAGATCGTTCTCGTCACCACGCATCGCCGCGAGAATTTCGGCGACGGGATGGCCAATATCGCCAATGCCATCGCGCGCATCGCCGCGCATGACGATGTCGCGGTGCTGTTCCCGATGCATCCCAATCCCAATGTCGGCGCGGTGATGGACGCGATCCTCGGCGACCGGCCGAACGTCGCGCGGATCGATCCGCTCGATTACCCGCATTTCATCCGCGCGCTGGGGCTGTGCCACCTCGCGCTGAGCGATTCGGGCGGGGTGCAGGAGGAAGCGCCCGCGCTGGGCAAGCCGGTGCTGGTGATGCGCGATACGACCGAGCGGCCCGAGGGGATCGCTGCCGGCACGGCGCGGCTAGTCGGCGCCGACGCCGATCGCATCGTTTCCGAAGTTTTCACGCTTATCAACGACAAGGCAGCCTATGCCGCGATGGCGCGCGCCCATAATCCGTTCGGGGACGGCCAGGCCGCCTCGCGGATCGCACGGGTGATTGCAGGGGGTTGATTGCCGATGATGGGCGAGGTTGAGCTGAAGGTCGCGGTGCTCGGGCTGGGCTATATCGGCCTGCCCACCGCCGCGGTGATCGCGCGCACCGGGGCAAAGGTGGTCGGCATCGACGTCGATCCGGCGGTGGTCGAGACGGTCAATTCGGGCCGCGTGCATATCGAGGAAGTCGATCTCGACGGGCTGGTTTCGGGCGTGGTGGCGCGCGGCAATCTGCGCGCCTCGCTCGCGATCGAGCCAGCGGACGTCTTCGTCATCGCGGTCCCCACGCCCTTCGGCGAGGATCACGCGCCTAATATCGGCTATGTGCTGCGCGCCGCGACGACGATCGCGACGGTATTGAAGCCGGGCGACACCGTGGTGCTCGAATCCACCTCCCCCGTCGGCACGACCGAGGAGGTGCGCGATCTGCTCGCCAAATTGCGCCCCGACCTCAAGGTGCCGGGCGCGTCGGGCGAGGCGGCGGACGTCGCGATCGCTTATTGCCCCGAACGCGTGCTGCCGGGGCGCATCCTCGTCGAGCTGATCGATAACGATCGCGTCATCGGCGGGATCACCCCGCGCTGCGCGCGCAAGGCCCTCTCCTTCTACCGCCGCTTCGTGCGCGGCGCCTGCGTCACCACCAATGCGCGCGCGGCGGAGATGACCAAGCTGACCGAAAACGCCTTCCGCGACGTCAACATCGCCTTCGCCAACGAGCTGAGCATCGTCGCGGACAAGATGGGGGTCGATGTATGGGAGGTGATTCGCCTCGCCAACCGCCACCCGCGGGTCAACATCCTCCAGCCCGGCCCCGGCGTCGGCGGGCATTGCATCGCGGTCGATCCGTGGTTCCTCGTCCACGCCGATCCCGCCGGAACCCCGCTGATCCGCACCGCGCGCGAAGTCAACGACGGCAAGACCGACTGGGTGATCGAGCGCGCAACCGAATTGCTCGAGGCGCTGCCGGGCGCGCCGGTCGCCTGCCTCGGGCTCGCCTTCAAACCCAATATCGACGATTTCCGCGAAAGCCCCGCGCTCAAGGCGGTCGAGGCGTTGACCGAGCGCTTCGGCGAGCGGATCGCGGTGGTCGAGCCCTATGCGCGCGCGCTCCCCGCTTCACTGGCCGCGGCCGGCGCGCGGCTGATCGACATCGATAGCGCGCTGGCCGATTGCCCGATCATGATCGTGCTGGTCGATCACGATATCTTCCGCTCGGTGCCGGCGGAGGAACGCGCCGACAAATATGTCCTCGACACCCGCGGCATCTGGGGCGACGCGATCCCCGGCAAATCGCTGCCCGCGATCCGCCGGCACGCCGCCTAACGACGGGCCCGAACGCGGGATTCCCTTGAGCCTGCCGGCGGCGCGGCTATATCGTCGCGCGTCCATATGGTGATTTCGCGTCTCTTCCGTAAATCGGCCCCTGCCCCCGTCGTCGAGCCGCCGCGATTGCCCGCGGGGCTGCGCGTCTATGCGATCGGCGACATCCACGGGCGGCGCGACTGCTTCGACGATTTGCTCGCGCTGATCGACCGCGACAGCGCGACCGCGACGGGCGAAGTGCAGCTGATCCTGCTCGGCGACCTGATCGATCGCGGCCCCGAGTCGCGCGGCGTGGTGGAGCGCGCGATGGCGCTCGCCGCGTCGGACCGCATCTGCCATTTCATCAAGGGCAATCACGAGGAATTGCTGCTCCACGCCGCCGAGGGCGATCGCAGCGCGCTATCGGTCTTCCACCGCGCAGGCGGGCGCGAGACGCTGCTCAGCTACGGCGTCGACCCCGACGTCTATGACGCATGCGATTTCGAGCAACTCGCCGGGCTGATCCGCGACGCGGTGCCCGCCGAGCATCTCGCCTTCCTCGATTCGTTCGGCAACGGCGTCGCGCTCGGCGATTATCGCTTCGTCCATGCCGGCATGCGCCCCGGGCTGCCGTTCGACGAACAGCGCGACTCCGACCTGCGGTGGATCCGCCGCGATTTCCTGACCTATGAGGGCAGTTTCGACGGTGTGGTCGTCCACGGGCATACGATCAGCGATGCCCCGGAAATCCGCCACAACCGGATCGGGATCGATACCGGCGCCTTCGCCAGCGGCCGCCTGACCGCGCTGGTGCTCGAGGGCGAAAGCCAGCGGATCATCGAATCGCGCAAGGCGCCGGGCAACTACTGAAAATCGAACGAGGCCTGATCGTCAGGCAATCTCAAAACATCGTCATTCCCGCGAAGGCGGGAATGACGAAAACGATGGGAGTCCGCCCTGCTTACGGGTGCGGCGGCGCGCCCGGGACGCCTTCTGCGCCAGCACCAGCAGCACCGGCCGCGCCCGCGCCGCCCATTTGCTGCTGCATCTGCATCTGGCGGATCACCGCCTCAGGCAGGAAGTCGATCATCTCGACGTCGAACACCAGGGTCGAATTGCCCGGGATCGGCCCCTTCGTCTCGGCGCCATAACCGAGCGACGGCTTGATCCAGAAGCGATACTTCGAGCCCTTGGGCATCAGCTTCAGCCCTTCGCTGAAACCCGGCACCACCCCGGTCACCGGGAACGGGGTCGGCTGCTGCGACTTGTCGAAGGTCGTGCCGTTGAGCAGCTTGCCCTCGTAATTCACCAGCACCACGTCGGTATCGGTCGGCTTCGCACCGTTGCCGGGGGTCAGCACCTTATATTGCAGGCCCGAGGCGGTGGTCACGACGCCCTTTTGGCGCGCGTTGCGGGTGAGGAAATCGTCGCCCTGAAACGCGAGCGCGGTCGCCGCGACCAGCGCGGCGACGATGCCGACCACCAGCCACACGATATAGCTGCGCTTGACGGGCGGAATCGGGACGGCGGTGACGGTCGACATACTAACCCTCAAGGATGAGCCGGGTCGCGCCACGCACGCCCCGTCGCGATTCGGATTCCACGCGCCGCCCGCCGGAGCGGGGGCGGCACGATAGGTCTTGCTTACCGGGCGCCGTCGCGCTCGGCGCGCTTGCGCTCCAGCTTGCGGGCGCGGCGCACGGCAGCGGCACGCTCACGCGCGCGCTTTTCCGACGGCTTCTCATAGTGGCGACGGAGCTTCATCTCGCGATAGACGCCCTCACGCTGCAGCTTCTTCTTGAGCGCGCGCAGCGCCTGGTCGACGTTATTGTCGCGAACGATGATCTGCATAAACCCGCACTTCTCCGAATCGATGGCTTTCGGCCAAACACCTAACCCGGCGACGAACAACGTCCGCGCCGTGAACGAAGGCCCCCTATCAGCGTGCCGCCACAAAGGCAAGTTAGGCGTCATACAAGTGCAATTGTTTCAGCGGTGAAACGCGCGCGAGACATGGCTCGCCTAATCGGCGGTTCATGCTACATCCCATCGCCGATATGGATATGGAAACGCGCCTGCTGATCGTGGACGACGATCCCGGCATCCGCGAGCTGACCGCGGGCTTCCTCGCCACCCACGGTTATATCGTCGACACCGCGGCCGACGGCACCGAGATGCGCCGGCTGCTCGCCACCGAAAATTACGCGCTGATCGTGCTCGACGTGATGATGCCGGGCGAGGACGGGCTATCGATCCTGCGCTCGCTCGACCGCGCCACTTCCCCCGCGGTGATCATCCTGTCGGTGATCGGCGAGGAGATCGATCGGATCGTCGGGCTGGAAATGGGCGCCGACGATTATGTCGCCAAGCCCGCCAACCCACGCGAATTGCTCGCGCGAATCCGCTCGGTGCTGCGCCGCAACCAGGGCGGCGCGCGCGCCGTGCCGGGCGAACGGCCGCATCTGCGCTTCTCTGGCTGGCGGCTCGATCCGGTCGGGCGGCAGCTGATCGATCCCGAAGACGTGGTGATCAACCTGTCCGACGGCGAGTTCCGCCTGCTGCTCGCCTTCGTCGAGCATCCGCGCCGCGTGATGACCCGCGATCAGCTGCTCGATCTGTCGCGCGGGGTGAATGCCGAGCATTTCGACCGCGCGATCGACGTGCAGATCAGCCGCCTCCGCCGCAAGCTCGCGCGCGACGGGGATGACGAGCTGATCCGTACCGTGCGCAACGAAGGCTATATGTTCGTCGTCGATGTCGACCGTCGCTGATCCCCGCGCGTCACGCTCGATCGCGGCGCCGATCGTCGTGCTGGTGCTGGGCGCGGTGGTGCTCACCGCGGTGGTGCTGTTCGTCGTCACCTTCAACGGCCCCCCGCCGAAGGACCCGCCGCGCGGCATCGCCAGCATCGCTTATGCGATGCGCACCGGGCGCCAGCCCGGCGATCCCGGCCCGCCGCTGCGCATCTATACCGCCGATCGTCCGCCGGTGTCGTTGGGGCGGGAGCGTCCCGATGCCGATGCCGCGCGCCGGCTGGCCGCCGCGCTCAACGTGCCGGCGCAGGACGTGGTCGCGCTGATCTTCCGCACCCCGCCCGGCATCCCCAGCGCGTTCATCGGCGGCTTCGCCTTCGGCTGGCGCACCCCGGCGGGGTGGCGGATCGTCGAGGGACGCCCCGGCCCGCGCTTCAGCAACTGGCACAGCCGCACGCTCGTCGCGATGCTCATCACGATCGCGCTGCTCGCGATTCCGGCGTGGTGGATCGCGCTCGCCATCTCACGCCCGCTGCGCCGGCTCGCCGATGCGGCGGATCAGGCGCGCGCGGGGGCGGCGCGCCCGGTCTTTCCCGCGCGCGGCCCGGCCGAGGTGCGCGCGCTGACTACCGCGGTCGCCGACATGCACGATCGCCTCGCGCGCCACGCCGAGCAGCGCACCGCGATGCTCGCGGCGATCGCGCACGATATGGGCACCCCGCTGTCGCGGCTCGCCTTCTGGATCGAGCAATTGCCCGAGGAAGCCCGCAACCGCGCGGTCGCCGACATCGATGAGATGCGTGCGATGATCAGCGACACTTTGGGCTTCGCGCGCGACGAGGCGGGCGAGCGCGACGCGTCGCTGGTCGAGCTCGGCAGCCTGCTCGACAGCGTGGTCGAGGATATGAGCGTCGGCGGCGCGGCGGTGTCGCTTTCGCCCGGCTCGCGCGCGGTGGTGCGCGGCGATCCGCGCGCGTTGCGGCGGATGCTCACCAATTTGATTGGCAATGCGATCCGCTATGGCGGCGCGGCGCGGGTCAATTGGACGACCGAGGAAACCACCGCGACGATCCGCATCGAGGACGACGGCCCGGGGATCGACCCGGCGCAGGCCGAGCGATTGTTCGACCCGTTCGTCCGCGGCGACCCTTCGCGCAACCGCGCGACCGGTGGCACCGGGCTGGGCCTGGCGATCGCCCGCGCGATCGTCGCGCGACACGAAGGCCAGGTCAGCCTCGCCAACCGCGACAGCGGCGGCGCGATCGCCACCGTCAACCTGCCGCTTGCGCTGGGGCGCTGATCCTTCTCGTCATTCCCGCGCAGGCGGGAATCCATTCCGGCTGGCGGCGCGGCTCTATTGCTGACCTGTGCGAACGGACCCCCGCCTTCGTGGGGATGACGGGGGAATCGAGCATCCCCGGCGTGGCCGCATTGAAACAATCTGAAATGTTTGGGCGGCCTGTTGAAATATCGGCGTGATGTTGTCCCGCGAAATGGTCCCTCGACGCTTACGGCGGCAACCGGCCTTGCGAGCAG
This sequence comes from Sphingomonas lycopersici, assembly GCF_026130605.1. GTDB lineage: Bacteria > Pseudomonadota > Alphaproteobacteria > Sphingomonadales > Sphingomonadaceae > Sphingomonas > Sphingomonas lycopersici. The sequence continues at coordinate 179,979 of NZ_JANFAU010000004.1, forward strand.
GCCGGCGATCCGCCGCACGAGATGGCGCAGCGATTCGTCGCCGCGCCCGCCCCCGCCAGACTCCCGGCTGGCGGGGGCTTTCGTTTCCGGGGTGATCCCGGCGTTGCCCCGGCCCGGTTTGACCCGTAGGAGCGCAGATATGCACGGCGCCCCTCTCGTCCTTTACAACAGCCTCACCCGCGAGCTGGAAACCTTCGCGCCGCTCGCGGCCCCCAAGGTCGGCGTCTATTCGTGCGGGCCGACGGTCTATAATTACGCCCATGTCGGCAATCTGCGCGCTTATGTGTTCACCGACACGCTGGCACGCGCCTTGCGGTGGAAGGGCTATGACCTCACCCATATCATCAACATCACCGATGTCGGCCATCTGACCTCGGACGCCGACGCCGGCGACGACAAGATGGAAGCGGCGGCGAAGAAATCGGGCCAGGATATCTGGGCGATCGCCGCGCATTATACGCAGGCGTTCAAGCAGAACCTCAAAGAGCTCAACATCGGCGATCCCAGCCGCTTCCCGCTCGCCACCGATCATATCGCCGAGATGATCAATTTCGCGCGGTCGATCGAGGCCAAGCATTGCTATCAGCTCGACAGCGGGCTCTATTTCGACGTCTCGACCGTCCCCGATTACGGCCGGCTCGCCCGCGCGCGCGACGATGAGGGCGAAAGCCGGATCGACCCCGTCGCCGGTAAGCGCCACGCGCAGGACTTCGCGATCTGGCGCACCTCCCCGCCGGGCGAGAACCGCCAGATGGAATGGGATTCGCCCTGGGGCCGCGGCGCGCCGGGCTGGCATCTCGAATGCTCGGTGATGAGCAAGAAATATCTCGGCGAGAAATTCGACATCCACACCGGCGGGATCGACCACCGCGAGATCCACCACCCCAACGAGATCGCGCAGAACCAGGCGCATTGCGGCTGCGCCGATACCGGCGCAACTTTGTGGATGCACAATAACTTCCTCGTCGAACGCGCGGGGAAGATGAGCAAATCCTCGGGCGAGTTCCTTACGCTGGCGGCGCTGGTCGATCGCGGCTTCCACCCGCTCGCCTATCGGATGCTGTGCCTGCAGGCGCATTATCGCAGCGAGCTCGAATTCTCGTGGGAGAATCTCGCCGCGGCGCAGGTGCGGTTGAAGCGGCTGGTCCAGGCGGTCGAGGGGCTGCGCGCCCGCCCGCCCGCCCCGTCGGCGCAATCGGCGGCGATGTATCGCGAACAGCTCGACGCCGCGCTGTCGGACGATCTCAACACCCCGAAGGCGCTGCCGGTGCTCGATGCGATGCTCGCCGAGCGCAAGATCGCGCCGCAGGAGCGGCTGCTCGCGCTGGCCGATTTCGACGCCCTGCTCGGGCTCGATCTGTCGCGCCTCCGCCGCGAGGATTTGCGCGTACGACCGGCCAGCGCGACGCTCGACGAGGCCGGCATCGCGGCGCGCCTCGCCGAACGCCGCGAGGCGCGCGCGGCGAAGGACTTCGCCCGTTCCGACGCGATCCGCGACGAGCTGATCGCCGCCGGGGTCGAGGTGATGGACGGCGATGCGCTGGCATGGGACTGGCGGGTGACGGTTTAAAGCACGGTCATCCCGTCAAAATCTGTCACGTCGCATTTTCGGCGGGGTGAAGATCGGATAGCGATCGTCGCGATGAGCAGTCGCCGGACCTCAAGGCACCAGCGCCTCCGCCGCGGCGCGCCGTTGCGCCGGGCCAACCGATGGCCGATCTGGCTCGATGTCCTCCTGCGGCTTGGCGTGGCGTTCCTGCTGGTCGGGATCGTCGTGCTCGTCCACTGGTCCGACCGGGCCGGGCTGCATGACAGCCACGACGGCCAGATCAGCTTCCTCGACGTTGTCTATTTTACGATGATTTCGGTGACGACGACGGGCTTCGGCGACATCACGCCGGTGTCCGATCGTGCGCGCCTGATCGAGGCGGTGATCGTGACCCCGATCCGCATCGCGGTCCTCTTCATCTTCATCGGCACCGCCTATCGCTTCGTGCTCAAGCAGACATGGGAAAAATGGCGCATGGCCCGCATTCAGGCAAAGCTTACCGACCATATCGTCGTCCTGGGCTTCGGCGTCAGCGGCAGCGAAGCGGTGCGCGAGCTGATCGCGCGCGGCACCGATCCGGCGCAGATCGTCGTCGTCGACGGCGCGCGCCACCGCGTCGACGCCGCCGAACAGATGGGCTGTAACGTGCTGGAGGGCGATGCGTCGAACGACGACACGTTGCTCGACATCCGCGTGGAACGGGCACGGTCGGTGCTGGTATCGGCGGGGCGCGACGACACGACGATCCTGATCGTGCTGACGGTGCGCCATCTGGCGCCGCAGGTCCCGATCAGCGTGGTCATCCGCTCGCAGGACAATGAGCTGCTCGCGCGGCAGGCCGGTGCGACCAATGTCATCAATCCGGTCAGCTTCACCGGCCTGCTGCTCGCCGGATCGGCGCAGGGCGAGCATGTCGCCGATTATATCGCCGATCTCGCCGGGATCGACGGGCGCGTCCAGCTTCGCGAGCGGGCGATCGTCGACGATGAAATCGGTCGCAGCATCGACGAACTCGCGACCAGCGGACGCGGGCTGAGCCTGTATCGCCAGGGCAAGGCCTATGGTTTCTGGGAAAAAGAGGCCAGGCTCCTGCAGCGCGACGATATCATCGTCGAGGTCGTCGTTCGCGATCCGCGGGTCGCGAAATCGTAATCGGGCGGCAAATGCCTCGCTTCCCTTGAGCGTCAGGATCACCTCTCCCCGTTCGCCCTGAGCTTGTCGAAGGGCGTCGTGTCGCCCGATAGGTTGGACGCCCTTCGACAGGCTCCGGGCGAACGGATCATATTTTGCGCTCGATGCTCTAGAAATGACGCTCCAGCGGCAGCTCGCCCAGCGCAAGCGCCCAAGGGTGGACCCGTTCCTCATAGACCGAGACATAGGGCGGCGGAAAATCGGGGTCGGCGAACGCGCCCACCGCAACCGAGACGAACCCCGGCATGGCGTTGGGCTCCCAATAGACCGTCGCGCCGCAGGTCGGGCAGAAATGAAACGTCGCCGATTCGCCGCTATCGCCGCGCCGCGTCCATTGCGACGAATCTCCCTCGATCGTCACCTGTTCGCGCGGATAGCGCGCCTGCGCGCCGAAGATGCTGCCGGTCCGCTTCTGGCATTCGAGGCAATGGCAGATCGAGATGCGCACCGGCTCCCCGTTGCACGCCAGATGGAGCTGTCCGCAACTGCACGCCGCTGTTCGTTTCGTCATGAGCTCTCCCCTATTTCATCGGCTGATCGCGCTGGGCGACGAGCGCCGGGATCGACGGGCGCGGCGGCGCGGCAGCCAGAGTCGCCGCCTCCGCCTCGATCGCCGCGACGCGCAACTTTGTCGCCGGATGGGTACGGCTGCGGAAAAAGCCGCCGTCGATCTCCCCGCCGTGCGCCCGCCAGAAACGCGCCGCCACCGCCGGATCATAACCCGCATTGTAGAGCAGATGAACGCCCAGCCGGTCCGCTTCCTCCTCCGCACGCTGTGAAAGGCGCGCATTGCGGCCAAGCTCGCCGAACAGCCCCCCCTTCACCCCCGCCGCCTCGAGCCGCGCGCGATGCCTGAGCACGATATGCGCCAGCTCGTGCGCCGCGACCACCGCCACCTCCTCGTCGCGGTAGCGCTCGAGGAAGCGGACCCCGATCTGCACCACGCGGCCGTTCGATTGCGCGGTCATCTCCGGGCCGAGCACCACCTCGAAGGTCGCGGCGCAGCCCGGCGTCGCCGCGACCGACACGTCGCGCCGCTCGCGGTCGCGGACGATCGTGAAGCGCACCGTCTCCCCGCCGCGCGCGATCGCCGCCAGCGCGGCATCGCGATCGACCACCGACGGCGGCTTGGCGGTCGCTGTGAGCGGGTGGCCATCGATCGCCGCCACCGCGTCATTGGCGCGGAGCCCCGCGCGCGCGGCGGGCGATTCGGCGACCACCGCCTCGATCGCTACCGATGTCGCGAAGTCGAAGGCGCGCCGAGCCGCGGCCTCGGTCACCACCTCATATTGCGTGATCGCGTGGAGCACCGCCCCGGTCGCCGGCGCGCGCGCGTCGCATAACGCGGCATTGGCGGTCGCCAGCCGCCAGCCGATCGTTGCCAGGCGCTGATCGTAACTGCGCAGAACCTCAAGACTTTCGACCGATAGCCCGGTGGGAGCCGCGGCGATCGCAGGGGTGATTGGGGCAAGCAGCAGCGTCGCTGCGACGATATGAACTTTCCTCACGATCGTAACGATAGGCGCGGCACGATCGCGACGCTATCGTCGTGGCGATGAAAGCCGTTCTGCCAGCGCTCGCCCGTCCGCTCGTCGAGCCCCACCTCCCCGCCGGCCTCTCCGTCGACTGGTGGCAACACGCGCAAGAGGCGAAGGAGATGATCGCCGAGGCCGACATCGCGTGGGTTGATATGGAGAACAGCGCCAAGGTCGCCGAAACGATTCGCGCCGCCGGGCCGCAGCTCAAATGGGTCTCGACGATCTACGCCGGGCTCGATGCCTTTCCGCTGGATTTCCTGCGCGCGCAGCAGGTTACGGTGACGAACGGTGCCGGCATCAACGCGATCCCGGTCGCCGAATATGCGGTGATGGGGGTGCTGACCGCCGCCAAGCGCTTCGACAATATCGTCCGCGCCGCCGATCGCCACGAATGGCTGCTCGAAGCGCCGGGGATGATCGAGGTCACCGGGTCGCGTGCGCTGGTGATCGGGATGGGCGCGATCGGCCGCGTGATCGGCGAGCGGCTCAGCGGGCTCGGCGTCGAGGTCACCGGGGTGACCCGATCGGGGCGCGGCGGCACGCTGACGCCCGATCAATGGCGCGCGCGGCTGGGCGATTTCGACTGGGTGGTGCTCGCCGCCCCGTCCACCGCCGATACCAAGGCGATGATCGGCGCGACCGAGCTCGCCGCGATGAAGCCGAGCGCGTGGATCATCAATATCGCGCGCGGCGACATGATCGACGACGATGCCCTGCTCGCCGCGCTCCACGGCGGGAAGATCGGCGGCGCGTTCCTCGATCCGACCAATCCGGAGCCTCTGCCTGCCGATCATCCATTGTGGTCGGCGCCCAATTGCATGATCACGATGCATCTTTCGGGGCGCAGCGGCCGGGGCATGATGTTTCGCCGCGCAGCCGCCTTGTTCCTGCGCAATCTGACGGCGTTCCTGGAAAGCAAGCCAATGGAAAATGTCGCAAATCTGGACGCCGGCTATTGATGATGAGGGTTACCTTGATTGTCCGTAAAGCTATGCCCCGCTATGGCGATTGCCGATGAGCGATAATCCCGTCCAACTGATCGATCCGGTGCGTCACGGCGATGCGCGCGGCTGGTTCACCGAATATTATACCGAGCGCCGTTTCGCCGAGCGCGGCATCACCTGCCGCTTCGTGCAGGACAATCATTCGCTGTCGGTCCCCGCGCTCATCTTGCGCGGGCTGCATTTCCAGACCCCGCCGCACGGGCAGGACAAATTGGTGCGCTGCATCCGCGGCCGCATCCTCGACGTCGCGGTCGACGTGCGGCGCGGGTCGCCGACCTATGGCAATTGGGTCGCGGCGGAATTGTCGGCGGAGAACGGGCGGCAATTGTTCGTGCCGATCGGCTTCGCGCACGCCTTCCTGACGCTCGAGGACAATTGCGAGGTGACCTATAAGGTCTCCGATTATTACGCCCCCGATTGCGACGGCGGCATCCGCTGGGACAGCGTCGGGATCGACTGGCCGCTCCCCGCGGGTGCTTCGCCCGAATTGTCGGCGAAGGATGCCAAGCTTCCGACCTTGGCCGAATTCGACAGCCCCTTTCCCTATGACGGTCGCCCCTTGGCGCCGCTTGCTTGAGGCCTGATATGCGCATTTTCGTCACCGGCGGCGCCGGGTTCATCGGCTCGGCGCTGGTTCGCCACCTGATCGCCAACACCAGCCACGAGGTGCTCAACTTCGACAAGCTCACTTATGCCGGCACGCTCTCGACCGTCGAGGAAGTGGCGCAGAGCAATCGCTATCGCTTCGTCCAGGGCGATGTATGCGACGCCGCCGCGGTGCGGCAGGCGATCGAGGAATTCCGCCCCGAGGTGATCACGCATCTGGCGGCCGAGAGCCATGTCGACCGTTCGATCGACGCGCCCGACGCCTTCATCCAGACCAACCTCGTCGGCACCTATACGATGCTCGCCGAGGCGCGCGGCTATTGGCAGTCGCTGGAGGGCGCGGCGAAGGACGCCTTCCGCTTCCACCATATTTCGACCGACGAAGTCTATGGCTCGCTCGGCGACGAGGGGCTGTTCACCGAGGACACCCCATACGATCCGCGTTCGCCTTATTCGGCGTCCAAGGCGGGGAGCGACCATCTCGTCAGCGCCTGGGGGCATACCTTCGGCCTACCGGTGCTGATCACCAATTGCTCGAACAATTACGGGCCATATCACTTCCCCGAGAAATTGATCCCGCTGATGATCGTCAAGGCGCTCGCGGGAGAGACGCTGCCGGTCTACGGCAAGGGCGCCAATGTGCGCGACTGGCTCTACGTCGAGGATCACGTCCGCGCGCTGCAGGCGGTGTTCGAGCGCGGCGCGCCGGGGCGGACCTATAATGTCGGCGGCAACAACGAGAAGAAGAACCTCGAAGTGGTCGAGACGGTCTGCGCGATCCTCGATCGCGAGCGCCCGCGCGCCGACGGCAAATCGTACAAGGAGCAGATCGGCTTCGTCGCCGACCGGCCAGGGCATGACGCGCGCTACGCGATCGACGCCACGCGCATCCGCGACGAGCTCGGCTGGGAGCCGGCCGAGACGTTCGAGAGCGGGATCGAGAAGACGGTGCGCTGGTATCTCGCCAACGAACCGTGGTGGCGCGCGATCGTCGACGAGCGGCAGGCGGACAAGCGGCGCGGGCTGGCCGCCTGATGCGTGAGATCCTCGTCACCGGCGGCAACGGGCAGCTCGGCACCGAGCTGAAACGCTATCCGTGGCCCGCGGGCTGGGCGATCGTCGCGGTCGATATCGACGAGCTTGATCTGCGCGATACCACCGCGATCGAGGCGACGGTCGCTTCGCGCCCCTGGGCGGCGGTGATCTCGGGCGGCGCCTATACCGCGGTCGACAAGGCCGAGGAGGACAGCGTCACCGCTTGGGCGGTCAACGCGCTCGCCCCGGCCGCCTTCGCCAAGGCATGCCGCGCGGCGGATATCCCGCTGGTCCATGTTTCGACCGATTATGTATTCGACGGCGCCAAACAGGGTCGCTGGGCGCCCGGCGACGCGACCGGGCCGCTCGGCGTCTATGGCGCGTCGAAGCTCGGCGGGGATCTCGCGGTCGCCACCAGCTGCCGGCGTTATGCGATCGTTCGTACCTCGTGGGTCGTCTCGGCGCACGGCAACAATTTCATCAAGACGATGCTGCGCGTCGGCGCCGAGCGCGACACGTTGCGCGTCGTCGACGACCAGCATGGCGCGCCGACCGCCGCCGCCGATCTCGCCGCCGCGGTGGCGACGATCGCGCTGCGCATGGCCGACGACGCGCAAGCCCCCGCCGGCACCTTCCACTTCAGCAACGCCGGCGAGACGACGTGGTGCGGCTTCGCGCGGGAGATATTCGCCCGCGCGGCGCAACGCGGCGGCCCCTCCCCCCATGTCGAGGCGATCGCCACCGCCGACTATCCCACGCCGGCGCGTCGCCCGGCCAATTCGCGGCTCGATCACACCGCGATCCAAGCCGCTTACGGCATCACCCCGCGCGCGTGGCAGGACGCGCTCGACGACATCCTCGACGAACTGATCGGAGCCGCCAAGAAATGAAGGGCATCATCCTCGCCGGCGGGTCCGGCACGCGGCTCCATCCGGCGACGCTGGCGATCAACAAGCAGCTGCTGCCAGTCTATGACAAGCCGATGATCTATTATCCGCTGTCGGTGCTGATGATGGCCGGCATCCGCGATATCCTGATCATCTCCAGCCCCGAATTCATCGACAATTACCGCCGCATGTTCGGCACCGGCAGCGACTGGGGGCTTGCCATTTCCTATGCCGAGCAGCCGCGCCCCGAGGGGCTGGCGCAGGCGTTCACGATCGGGCGCGATTTCGTCGGCGGCGACAATGTCGCTTTGGTGCTGGGCGACAATATCTTCTTCGGTGCGCGGCTCACCAACCTCCTGGCGAGCGCGGTGGCGCGCACCGAGGGCGCGACGGTGTTCAGCTATCGCGTCGAGGATCCCGAGCGCTACGGCGTGGTCGAACTCGATCGCGACGGCCGCGCGATCAGCCTTGAGGAAAAGCCGGCGCAGCCGCGGTCGAACTGCGCGGTGACCGGGCTTTATTTCTACGACAATCGCGTGCTCGATCTGGCGCGCGACCTCAAACCCTCGGCGCGCGGCGAGCTGGAGATCACCGATCTCAACCGGCTCTATATGGAATCAGGCGACCTTTACGTCGAACAGATGGGGCGCGGCTATGCCTGGCTCGACACCGGAACGCACGACAGCCTGCTCGAAGCCAGCGAATTCGTCCGCACGATCCAGCATCGCCAGGGTATCCAGATCGCCTGCCTGGAGGAAATCGCCTATCAGCAGGGCTTCATTACTGCCGAGCAGGCATTGGCGCGTGGCGAGGCACTGAGCAAGACCGCCTACGGCCGCGCGATCGTCAACGCCGTGCGCGAGGATCAGGGGCGGTCGGCCTAGCCGCTCATCGTTACGTCGATCACCCGATCGATCGTCGCATCGTCTACCTGGACCTGACCGTCGAGCATCAGCATCGCCAGCCCGTGCGCGAGCGCCCATGAGCGCAACGCGAAGACGCGCGCGTCTGTCCCCGGCGGCGCCAGCGCCGCGGCGCCAGCCTTGAGCATCGTCATCGCCTCGTCGTTCGACTTTTCGGCGTGCCCCGGGGTCACCGGATGCGCGAAGACCAGCCGGAACAGCCCCGGATTGTCGCGCGCGAAGCGGACATAGGCCGCCCCCGTCGCGCTGAACCCCGCCGAGCCGCCGCCGGCGCGCTCCGACGCCGCGCGCTGCGCCGCCGCGAGCCGCGTCAGCGCCTCGCCCGCCAGTGCCGCCATCAGCGCCGCTTTATCGGGGAAATGGCGATAGACCGCGGTCGCGCTGACCCCGACCCGCCGCGCCAGTTCGCGCAGCGACAGATCGTCGGCATCCTGCTCCTCGATCAGCAGCAATCCTTCCGCGACCAGCGCCGCGCGCAGATCGCCGTGGTGATAGGGTTTCGCCGCAGCCGTCATCACCGGTCGATAGCGCGCATCCACCGCCCCCGGCAAGAGCGATGTTGACAACGCTCACATCAATGTTATGTTTACGCCACTCACATGAGGAGAATCGCCGTGGCCGGAACTATCGAAACCGCGATCCGCTCGGTCGTCACCAAGGGCATCGGCGCGGTCGCCGATTTCAACCGCAAGCGCATGCCCGAAACCGATCATCCCTTTCTCAACGGCATTCACAAACCGCTCGGCGGCGAGATGACGCTGGTCGACCTGCCCGTCACCGGCGCGATCCCGGCCGCGCTCGACGGGCGCTATCTGCGCATCGGCCCCAATCCGGTGGCACCCGATCCCGCAGGCTATCATTGGTTCGTCGGCGACGGGATGGTCCACGGCATCGCGATCAAGGACGGCCGCGCCTTGTGGTATCGCAATCGCTGGATCCGGTCGCGCGCGGTAGGCGCGGCGCTCGGCGAGCCCCCTGCCCCCGGTCCGCGCCGCGGCGACTTCGATACGGTCAACACCAATGTCGTCGAGATCGCGGGGCGCACCTGGGCGCTGGTCGAGGCGGGCAGCTATCCGGTCGAGCTCAACGAGACGCTCGACGAGCAGACCTTCAACCCGTTCGACGGCACGCTGCAGGGCTCTTTCACCGCGCATCCGCATCTCGATCCGCTGACCGGCGAGAATCATGCGATCACCTATGACGCGACCGACCCGGAAACGATCCGCCACGTCGTCGTCTCGGCCGAGGGCAAAGTGACGCGCGAGCTGCCGATCGCGGTGAAGCACGGCCCGTCGATCCACGATTGCGCGATCACCGCGCGCTATGTGGTGATCCTCGACCTGCCGGTCACCTTCTCGATGAAGGCGCTGATCGGCGGACACCGCTTCCCCTATCGCTGGAACCCGGAGCATCACGCCCGCGTCGGGCTGCTGCCGCGCGACGGCGCGGCAGAAGACGTGATCTGGTGCGACGTCGACCCCGCTTATGTCTTCCACGTCGCCAATGCCTATGACGATGCCGACGGCCGCGTGGTGATGGACGTCTGCGCCTATGAAACCATGTTCGCCGGCGGGCCGGAGGGGCCGAACGGCCGCAACCTCGGGCTCGAACGCTGGACGGTCGACCCGCTGGCGAAGAAAGTGACGCGGCAGACGATCGACGCCGCGCCGCAGGAATTCCCCCGCCCCGACGAGCGCCGCTTCGGCCAACCCTATCGCTATGCCTATGCGATGGCGCTGCCCGAGAGTGACGACGATGCTTTCATCGGCGCGACACGGCTCTACAAACATGATCTCGAAACCGGCGCGAAGGAGACGCACGATTTCGGCACCGGCCGTTATCCCGGCGAGTTCGTCTTTGTCCCCGCGCATCCCGATGCGGCAGAGGACGAGGGCTGGCTGATCGGGCTGGTAATCGATCTGCCGCATGAGACGACCGATCTGGTGATCATCGACGTGCGCGACTTCGCCGGCACGCCGGTCGCGAGCGTCCGCGTGCCGCACCGCATCCCGCCGGGGTTCCACGGCAATTGGTTGCCTTCACAACCGGCTTGATCCGGTCCATTGCGCTGGTCTCTCACGGATAAGGAGATCAGCGCATGGACCTCGGATTGAACGGCCGCACCGCGATCGTCTGCGCCTCCAGCCACGGCCTCGGCCGCGCCTGCGCAACCGAGCTTGCCCGCGCCGGGGTGGCGGTGGTGCTCAACGGGCGTGACCCTGCCGCGCTGGAGGAAACCGCCGCGGCGATCCGCGCCGAAGCCGGCGTGTCGGTCAAGACGGTCGCCGGCGATGTCGCCGACAGCGCGGTGCAAGAGGCGCTGGTCGCCGCCGCCCCGACCTGCGACATCCTGATCAACAATAACGGCGGCCCGCCGCTGCGCGATTTCCGCCAGCTCGACGCCGCCGCGATCCACGCCGGGCTCAACGCCAATATGGTCACCCCGATCGAGATGGTGCAGCGCGTGATCGACGGCATGACCGCGCGCGGCTTCGGGCGGATCGTGTGCATCACCTCATCCTCGGTGAAATCGCCGACCGCGGGGCTCGATCTGTCGAGCGGCGCGCGGGTCGGGCTCACCGGCTTCCTCGCCGGGGTGGCGCGGCAGGTCGCCGCCTCGGGGGTGACGATCAACTTCCTCCTCCCCGGGCTGTTCGCGACCCGCCGACTGGAAGGGGTGAACCGCTTCGCCGCCGACGCCGCCGGCATCACCCCCGACGAAGCCGAACGCCGCAACCGCGAGCGCATCCCGGCGCGTCGCTTCGGCGATCCCGCCGAATTCGGCGCGGCCTGCGCGTTCCTTTGCTCGGCGCAGGCGGGCTATATCACCGGGCAAAGCCTGTTGATCGACGGCGGCAGCTACACCGGGATCATGTAGCGCACTGGACCAGAACGGGACCACCTCTCCCCGTTCGGGCTGAGCTTGTCGAAGCCCTGTCCTTTCTTCCGGGGAAGTGCAGCCCCTCGACAAGCTCAGCGCGAACGGGAGGGGCTTTAAGCCCGACATTCACTCTATTCCCTTGAAGTTGCGATCAGAAGCGCGTCCGAACCACCCTCCACGGCCCGCCCGCATCCTTCTTCACACAGCCAAAGCTTCCCTTCGTTGCGTTGCGGCGCTATCGCGCGCAGCTTCATTGCTCTTTGTATCGATGGAATTGATGTCATGGCCGCCAATTGGGCCCCCGAAAGCTGGACCACGCATGAGGCGCGCCAGCTCCCTGATTATCCCGACGCCGCCGCGCTGAAGGCGACGACCGATCAGCTCGGCAGCTATCCGCCGCTGGTGTTTGCGGGCGAGGCGCGCAACCTCACCGCCGATCTCGCGCGCGTGTCGGAGGGCAAGGGTTTTCTGCTCCAGGGCGGCGATTGCGCGGAGAGCTTTGCCGAATTCCATCCCAACAACATCCGCGACACCTTCCGCGTGCTGCTGCAGATGGCGGTGGTGCTCACCTTTGCCTCCAAGCTGCCGGTGGTGAAGGTCGGTCGGATGGCGGGCCAGTTCGCCAAGCCGCGCTCGGCACCGACCGAGACGATCGATGGCGTCGAATTGCCCAGTTATCGCGGCGACAATGTCAACGACATCGCCTTCACCCCCGCATCGCGCATCCCCGATCCGGCGCGGATGGTGCAGGGCTACAACCAGTCGGCGGCGACGCTCAACCTGCTGCGCGCCTTCTCGGGCGGCGGCTATGCCAATCTGCATCAGGTGCATCGCTGGACGCATGATTTCATGGGCCGTTCGCCCTGGGCGGCGAAATATGCCGAGACCGCGGATCGCATCGGCGAGGCGCTCGATTTCATGGCGGCGTGCGGGATCGATCCCGAAACCGTGCCGCAATTGTCGCAGACGCAATTCTACACCAGCCACGAGGCGCTGCTGCTCCCCTATGAGCAGGCGCTGACCCGGCAGGATTCGCTGACCGGCGACTGGTATGACACCAGCGCGCATATGCTGTGGATCGGTGATCGCACGCGGTTCGAGGGATCGGCGCATGTCGAGTTCCTGCGCGGCGTGGGCAATCCGATCGGGGTGAAATGCGGCCCGAGCCTCGACCCGGACGAGTTGCTGCGGCTGCTCGACACGCTCAATCCGGCGCGCGCCGCGGGGCGGATCACGCTGATCACGCGCTACGGCCACGACAAGATCGAGGCCGCCTTCCCGCGTCTGCTCCGCGCGGTGACGCGCGAGGGGCATCCGGTAGTGTGGAGCTGCGATCCGATGCACGGCAATGTCGTGAAGGCGGCCAACGGCTATAAGACGCGCCCGTTCGAGCGCATTCTCGCCGAAGTGCGCGGCTTCTTCGCGGTGCACCGCGCCGAGGGAACCCACGCCGGCGGCATCCACGCCGAGATGACCGGGCAGAATGTCACCGAATGCACCGGCGGCGCGATCGACGTGACCGAGCAAACGTTGGCCGATCGCTATCACACGCATTGCGATCCGCGGCTCAACGCGAGCCAGAGCCTCGAGCTGGCATTCCTGCTCGCGGAGATGCTCAACGAAGAAATGGCGGAGCGACGCAAAGCTGCCGCTTGACGTAGACGGCGGCGGGCCCTAAGCGCCCGCCTCCACCTGCAAGATGGCCCCTTCGTCTAGCGGTCTAGGACGTCGCCCTCTCACGGCGAAAACACGGGTTCGAGTCCCGTAGGGGTCACCAGCAATTTCAATGACTTAGCTGGAAAATCGGGTTCGGCCTAAAGCCTTTTGCGGTAATTTGCGGTAATATACCACGCTGGACTGACCAGGACGCATCGGGACGGCGCTCACCTGTCAGGGGCCCCTCAAGCGCTCCGCGCCGTCTGCTGTTCTGACTGAAGCTTCTCCAGAAACAGGCGCAAGCTCTCCACCAGGATAAGGCGCGACGTACCGAGCTTGACCGAATCGATTTCACCAGCTCGCAATAGCTCGAATAGGCGCGAGCGGCTGATGCCTGTCATCTTCATTGCCGCGGGAATCCGAACCGAGATGGGTTCCGGATCGATCGTAATCATCGACGGCGCTGACCGTGATAGGCGCACTGGTTTTCTACGCATCGCCAACATCCTCCATGACTGCCGGCGAGTTATGATGCGGGCGATTCACCGCGAGCAAGGCCTCCCCGTGGAGGTGCAAGCCGTGGCGTAGGAAAACTTGCCGGGGCGTGGGAGGCAGAGTGCCGCGATGCCATGATAGCCCAGTTGGCGTTCGACGATCATCCGCCTAGGCCGCGAGGCTTGCTTTCCAGGTCAGGACCAGCGCGTCGCGGTAAGCGGGCTCAGTATCTGACATCGCGCGAATAGGCGTGACGCCGTGTCTGATCCGGCGGTCATCGAGGATCACCGCGTCGCCGGGGCGGGTCAACGTGAAGCGGCCAAGACGCTGTCCATCCGGGTCGCCAATCTCGGTCACTCCATCCTCGACATTCTTGCGTGCGATCAGCATCACAAGAACCCAGTCGACGCCATCACGATGGAGGCCTTCCGGCGTGGGACGACCGAGCTCGCGCGGCGAGGTCTCGATCCTGATCTGGTGCATCTCGCTATGCCACGAGCCTGTCGGTTCGTGATTGTCGAGCTTCGCAAAAAATGGCGTCAGCGACCGGAAGATAGATTGCAGGATCTCACATTGAGCGATGCCGTTCTCCACCGGGTCGAACCAGCGCTGCACGTCTCCGTTCAGCGGATTATAGTCACGGCTCTGGAAATGGGGCTGGTGAACTTTGCAACGGAGGCGCTCGGCGCTGGCTTCGAAGGCCGCGTGGCGCCGGCGCCGATACCGGCCCCCATCGGCCATGAACCGATCGTCCCCAAGCCGGTCCCAGGACGCGGCAAACCCCGACCATTGCTCGCTGTTCCAGCCGACCACCTCCTGCAAAGCCGGCGAAGGCAGATAAATATAGCCGCGTCGGTCGAGTACGGCAGCGATATCGTCGAGTGTGATGTCGGAATCTGCCAATGCAAGTGCTCTTCGAACCTACGCACAAACCCTAACATCGGAAGCGAGCGACCGCGCGCTTCCACTCGCTCTCCGGCGGCAGGGGCAGCTTGGTCTCGGTCCAACCGCCATCGATCATGTCGATCGAAACATGGCCGCGGCGCCGGCATTTTGTGCAGCGGAAGCAACGCATCGTCGCCTCGATCTCGTCGTCGAGATGCTTCGAATGGAAGTGCCACCAGAGGCGATAGGGGTTGAGCACCGCGATGTGCCCACAATCGCACCTTATCCGCACGCCGCGCCGAAACGCGGCGGCCTCGAACATCGTCGTCGCGATACGACCGCCATCGGCATCCCATTTGACCATCGGATCAATACGGCGGCATCACGTCCAGCGGCCAGTCGTCGGGCATCTCGACATAGCGCACCGTCGCCAGCGGCATCTGAGCCAGCGCAGCCGCCTCCTTCTCGTCATCGCAGGCTGCGTCGAGGAAGCGATACCATGCCGGCTCGCCAGCATGTTTGGTCACGTCTCTCATCATATGGACGATCATGCCGGGCCGCGACGGTGCCGGCCTGGGCGTCGTCGCCGGCAGCGCCACGCCCCATTGGGTGAAGGGTTCGGTCATTTCGGGTCTCCGCGACTCGGGATCGCCACCGCATCATACAGGAACATTGTGAGAACAAAAACGCTGGCGATGTTGGAGAATTCGCGCAATCTGTGACGGCTCCAATCATGGAGCGATTCGCGATGCGACAGGTCAACCGAGATGAACTGGTTCACATCCTGCAGGCCGGGATGCGCGACTGGACGAAGACGATGCTGAAGGACCTTCAGCATTACGACCCCGAGCGCAGATTGCGCGCCCGGCTCATTGCCGCGGGGCTGCTCGCGGACAAATTGAAGCGCCTGGAAATATTGACCGACGCGCCCGAACCGCCGGGCTTCGCGCGGATCAACCGGAACCACCGCGTCATCACCGCCGAGCCACCCCGATGAATTCGAACGCCGTCAAATGGGGGATCGGCACGGCAAAGCGAGGAACGTTCCGCGCGCCCGTACTGGCTGCGGCACGTTGCCGCCCATATAACCGCGGCATTGACGCCACAAAGAACAGGCACCGCGCCGACCGACCGCAGATGGAGAGCTGCCGCTCAAAGGGAGCTCGGCCATGCGTCAGCTAACCGAACAGGAATATCTGAGGGCCCGACTGCGCAAGTCGGCCGAGATGTCGCTTGCAGCCGCCGATCAGCGCGTCACCCGCGTGCATCGCGAATTCGCCGACCGTTATGCCGCAAGGCTCGCCTCACTCGGCGTGATCCTGCGGACGGCCCGGCCCGCGCCTGTCCGCCGGATGACCTCTCATGGCGGACAATCCTCCCCGACCTGAACCCGGGCGGTGATCGCACCGTCGCGCATCTGCTGTTGGGCGCGACGGTCCAAGCCCCGCGAAACCTCGACCGCCGTCGGGATTTACCTTCCCGAGCGTCACGCTCGACGAGAGGGAGCCAGCCATGCCGCAGCAGCAGAAGCTGAGGGTCTATCGCACCGCGATCGGCTTCCATGACGCCTATGTTGCCGCTCCGAGCCAGAAAGCGGCACTGAAGGCCTGGGGCAGCGATGCCGATCTGTTCGCGCGCGGCGTGGCGGAGCGCGTCGAGGATCCCGACCTGATGCGCGAGCCGCTTGAACATCCCGGAAAAATCGTCCGTCGCTTGCGCGGCAGCGTCACCGAACAATTGGCAGCGCTGCCGAAGAGCCCACCCTCACCCGCAAGGCGACCGCAAAAAGAAGCGCCCAGACCGCGGGCACAACGGAAGGCCAACGTGACTTCGGCCAAACCGGCAAAGCCGGAAAAGCCCCCGAAGCTGAAACCGGATGCCTCGGCGCTTCGCGCAGCCGAGCAGCGGCTCGAGGCGGCGGAGGCACAGCACGCCAGCGCACGCGAGGCATTGGCGCGGCGGCAGGCCGAGATCGACCGTGAGCGTCGCGGACTCGAAAAGCAGCACGATGCCGAGCGCAGAAAACTCGAACGCGAGGTGGCCAGGGCGCGGTCGGCATATGACCGGGCCATCCGCGCCTGGCGCGAATGACCTCGCAAACTCCTGCCCTCTCGCAACGCTTTGATCCGCACTTGCAGGAGCGATCCAGTCGCCGCCGCGGCTAACCAAGGTTAGTCCCGAAACGGGACAGTGGTGGTAGAGTCAGCGCGCGACTCAGGAGTAGCGTTATGGACGGCCAGGCGACGAAGCGTGGGGGCGACCGGGAATTCCATGAGCGCCGGGCGAAACAGGCGCAGGGAATGGCTACCCGCGCCTCATCGCTCTCGATCCGCAGGTTGCATCTGCAGATGGCCGCCGAACACGAGCGACGCGCCGATATTGTCGACGAATGAGACGACGCGCCCGCGTGCGGGGGCCCTCCCTGCGTAAGCGATAACCCGATTCTCGTCCTTTCGATTGCGAGGTCGGGATCGGCTCCCTGCGTCGGCCCGGCGCGCATGCACGCGAACCGCCGCGCCGCATTTGTTCTCATTTCGTTCTTATGATATGACCCGAGTCGGCAAAGGCGATTTCGATGTCCCGACTCCATACCATCATGGCAAGCACGGCGGAGATTGCGGCGCATTTCGGCGCCGAGGCCCCTGCCGACCTCGTCATTCCCTCCGAAACCACTGAGGGTCTGCCGGGTATTGTCGTCCTCGAACGCGATGGGCAGCGTCGCGTGAGATCACTGACCTGGGGCTTTCCGCGGCTCAGCCGCGAAGCGCAGCGACGCGGGGAGGATCCGAGCCGGGTCGGCATGGTGGCCGATCTCACCAACCCGATGTGGGACGCACTGGTGGTCGATCCGCGCTACCGCTGCCTCATCGTCCTCACGCATTTTGCCAACCCCGATGGCGACCCGGGCGCGAAGACGCGCACCTGGTTCTCGGTCAGGGATCGGCCGATCCTGGCCTGGGCGGGATTTTGCCGCAACACCCCCGAATTCGGGCCGGTCTATGCCGGCATGACGATGGACGCGAATGCCGCCATTCCGCCGACCAACGACCGCATGCCGGTCCTGCTCGAGCCGCAAGACTATGACCGCTGGCTGCACGGATCGATCCAGGACGTGATCGGCTTTCAATTCGGCCAGCCGATCGCCGCCGATCGCATGATCGTCGAACGGAGCGATGATCGGTGGCGAAGCGACGGCCTTCCCTCGCGCCAGCCCAAACTGGCTTTGCTGTGATCGAAAGGAGCGTTCTGCGGTGTACAAATTCAACGACAAGCTCGGAGAGACCTACGAAGCCGACATCGCCTGGGCGGTGGTCGCGGCCGTGATCGATCAGACCAGCCTTGATGGCGTCGCGGGCGTGGTGAACGTCGGCCGCGCGATCGATGGCATCCTGCAGGGCCTCGCGATGATGTGCACCAATTGCGGGCAGACCAAAACGCCGGCGGCGCGCAAGGAAATCGCCGATTATGCGCGCAAGCGCCTCCTCAGGGAGCTTGCGGCCACCGAGATGGTAACCGGCCAGTCGGGTTGGGCGCCGGCGACGCCGATCATGGCAAATTAGTCCGCTGGTGTTCGACACAAGCGCTGGTGCATGCGAGCGCGCCGAACGCAGATCGGACTGTCGTGAAACATGCCGAGGCTCTTGGCTCTTTCGTCGCGGGTTGATCACCTGCTACCGAAGGCATCGGCCATGACCAACATCCACTCAGCGTCCCGGACGATACTTGCGACGCCGCGCGCGATTTTCCGGGCGCTCATCGACGCCGAGGCGATGCCGCGATGGCGCGCACCAAAGGGCATGCATATGCGCGTCGAGCGACTCGAGCCGCGCCCGGGCGGCCGGTTCAGGCTGGTCCTGAGCTATGACGATCCCGCAGCGGGCGCCGGCAAATCCGGCGCGAACAGCGATATCGTAGAGGGGCGATTCGCCGAGCTGATCGCCGAGGAACGGGTTGTCGAGGAAGTGCGCTTCCAGAGCGACGATCCTGCCTATGCCGGGACGATGCGTGTCACAACGACGCTCGCGCCGGTGAGCGACGGCACCAAGGTCACGATCACCGCCGAAAACGTACCGTCGGGCATCTCCGAAGGCGACCACCGACAGGGGATGGAATCGACGCTCAAGAATCTCGCGGATTTCCTAGAATAGGCGCCAGAGCCGCACGGCGCTTGCCTTTCCTGCGCGACCTGCCGCTGGTAAGCTTCGGCGGTGTGTAACCTCTACGCTGTTCGCAGAAGCGCAGCCGAAGTCGCGGCGCATTTCGGGGTGGAGAACCCCGTCGCTTCCAATGCGGGCGACGAAGTCTATCCTGGCTATCCCGGCGTTGTCGTGCGCGAGCAGGATGGCCAGCGCGTCATGCAATCGATGGCATGGGGATTTCCGCTGCGGCTTCGCACGATGAAGCCGACCGCCAAGCCCAAAGCGGTCAACAATATCGCCGACCTCAGCAAGAACATGTGGATCGGCCTCGCCCGCAAGCCGCAATGGCGTTGTCTTATCCCGGTTACCGCCTTTGCCGAGGCCGAAGGCGCGAAGGGGTCGATGACACGCACCTGGTTCAATCTCAGGGACCAGCCCATCTTCGCCTGGGGCGGCCTCTGGAGAGACAGCAGCGAGTGGGGTCCGGTCTATTCGGGCGCAATGACCGAGGCCAACGGGACGATCGCGCCAGTCCATAACCGGATGCCGGTATTGTTGAGGCCAGACGACTATGACCTCTGGCTCCACGGCGACTTTGACGACCTCATCGCGTTCCAGGCGCGGCGCTTCCCTGACGAGCTGATCGAGCTCACGCGCACCGCCGATCCATGGTCGCGACCGCGAGTCGCCACCGCCGCGCCATCGCCCCCCGAGTCGCCGACCCTTTTCTGACCGCGAGCCGGCCCACTGAGCGACGCTCAGCGCCAGCCGAACCGCCTTGTCTCGCCATCGGCCTCCATGCGCCCGGCAATGTTGATCTATGGGCGTGTCACGGACCAGCCGGCGTTGCCGCTGCGAAGCAATCGTCATACAATCAAATGAGATAACATGACGGACACGATAGCGGTGATCGTAGCGCTGGCGAAGTTGACCCCAAAGCCTCCCGAATCGGATGGCAGAAACAGCATAGAGATCGCGTAATGGCTCGGTCAGGTCCATCCGCCACGGTTGAAGACCCATTTACCAAGTTGAACGACCGCCACCGGCTATATCTTTGGCACGTCACGCAGAATCGAAAATCGAAAGAGATCGCCAAGATCGAGGGCGTCAGCCCCCGTGCGGTCGACAAGATACTTCTACAAGCGAAGGATATCCTCGGTGCGGCTGACCGCTTCGAGGCCGCTCGGATGTTTTCCCTCCATGCATCAGGGGTAGAGGGATTCTACCCGGGAACCATCCTACCTTCACCGCCGGAACTTTGGCCGCTTCCGTCGCCCTTGCCGACTGCAGAGGGACGGATGAACTGGCAAAACTGGAGACATCTGACGGTCTGGACCGCGATCATAGCGATCGCGGCTCCGCTCACCGTCGGTACCGCCGCGTTGCTTCTATTCGTCCTCTCCCTGCTGATCGGCGCCAACCCGCAATAAACGGCAACTCGGGCCGTCGGAGAATGAGCATGAAGTCACTGGTAAAAACGAGCAGGGTCATCGCAACGGAGCTGCGCCAGGCCGAACGGTCAATCAACCTGGCCCAGCGCGACATCGCGCAATTCCTCCTGACCACGCTCGATGCGACCGAAGCGCACGAATTGTCGCCTGCGATGTCGCATCGGACGGTCAAGGCGACGGTGGGAGCACTCGCGGCGCTGACCGAGGGACAATGCCAGATGGCGATCCGTGCCCATGTCAGCGCCGAGACTGTCGGGCGCGACCTCGGGCTCGATGTTACCGCCTGGGGCGAAGGCGCACCAAAGCCGATGCTGGCGGGCCTCGAAGAGGCCGTGGCAGCCTGAACGGCAAGGGAGGCGCGGATGGACCTTCGCTGGGGTCTCGCATTACTGTTCAATGCCGTGCTGCTTGGCGTCACGGGATTTGCACTCGTGCGGGGCGGTCTGCCCGAGCGCATTGGCGCAATGGTCAATCTCGTCGCCTCCCTTGCGACCACCGTATTGCGGCTGATCGATCCACAATTTTATGCGCCGGCCCAAACCGTCGTGCTGGGGATCGATCTCGCGGTCGCGGCGGCGTTCTACTGGCTTGCGCTAAAGACGATTCGTTTCTGGCCGATCTGGGCATCGGGGTTCGCGCTGGCAAACATTGTCGCCAGCGTGACGGCGCCATTGCTGCCCCGGACGCCCCTGCTGGCCTATCATTCGGGCCTTGGCATATACGCCTATCTCGCACTGGGAGCGCTATTCCTGGGGACCTGGCACATGCCGCGCGACGCATCACCCGCGCTGAGAAACGGATTTCGCAGCCAGCAACCACCAATCGATCCCTGAGCGCTGATGTCCTGTTCGGCGCCGGTGGATCCTCCCCAATGCTCAACGTGGCAATTGATGCGGCGGGGACCGGAGAATGAAGGGCGTGCCCTGGGCTTGATGGGATAGATCCACGACCAGCGGCCGAAGCAGGAGTATGAACTTTGAATTCGTCGAGGCCCTTGGCGGCCTCGTCCGTTCAGCCCGGTCAGCAGACGGGCTGCAGGAAGCATTGCTGCGTGCGGCATTCGAGATGCGATTTGACCATTTCGCGCTGTCGCTCGAGATCGGTTGCGGGAGCGAGTCCGGGGCGTCGATCCTGCTCCATAATTATCCCGCCGCCTGGGCTGATGTTTACACCAGCTTCAATCTCGCCGCGAGCGATCCGGTGCGGCGCGCCGGCGAGCACAGCCTGATCGGCTTTCGCTGGGCCGAGATGCCCGATCTCATCCCGATCACCCGCGGCGAACGGGCGATGTTCGACATCGGTCGCCGCCACGGGATCGCTGACGGCTTCACCGTTCCACGCCACCTTCCGGGTGAGGTGACCGCCTCGTGCAGCTTCGTCACCGGTCTCGACCGGTCGCTGCCAACCGACATGCTTATGGCAGCCGAACTGCTCGGCGGCTTTGCGATCGAGCGCGCGCGGCGGATTTCCGGCTGGGTGCCGCCGGTGTCCGCACCCAAACTCACCGACCGGCAACGCGAATGCGTCCTCTGGTCGGCGCGCGGCAAGAGCACCGGGAAAATTGCCGAGATGCTCAGGATCAGCCGCGCCACGGTAATCACTCATCTGAAGGCCGCCCATGAGCGCTATGAGGTGCCCAAGCAAACCTCGCTCGTCGTGGCCGCGCTGTACGACGGCCTGATCAGCTTTTCCGATATTTTCCGATGGCGCGAGGATCATTGATCTATCGCGGCGACGCTTGATTTTGGATGCGGGGCGGCATTTCCCATCCCCATTTCGCGGTATGGGAAAGCCTCCCCAATCGGTGTTCTTCTTGCGCGAGCGGATGCGCCGCGTGGGAGACACGTGATGTTACCTCGAACCGAAAACAAGCCGACCATCGATGGCGATGCGGCGATGCGCGCGATGTTCCGCGCGAGAAAGGAGGTGTTCATCGACCTCCTGCAATGGGACGTGCCGGCGCTCGCCGGCGAATATGAGCTCGACCAGTTCGACAATCCCGACGCCGAATATCTGATCCTGCTGGCGGACGGGTGCATGCATCGCGCGTCAGCGCGTCTCCTCAAGACCGATCGCCCGCACCTGCTAGGCGATCTCTATCCTCATCTCTGTGCAGGCCCCCTGCCCGCCGGGCCCACGATCCGCGAGATCACGCGATTCTGTCTTGATCGCCACCAGCGAGCGGACGAGCGACGCAGCGCGCGCAACCAGCTGGTCACCGCCCTCGTCGAATATGCGCTCGAAACCGGCCTTACCGGTTATACCGGGGTCGCTGAGCTCGCGTGGTTCGAGCAGGTCAGGCGCTTTGGCTGGGCTTGTGAGGCGCTAGGGCAGCCAATGCAGCATGGCGCTGAATTGCTCACTGCGCTCCACATCAGGATCGAGCCGGATACGCTCGACCGGCTGCGCGGCGCCGGCACCTATGAGGCGTTGACCCATGCGCTTGCCACGACCGGACCGGAGGGTGGACAATGAACGCCCACTCGTCATTCGACACGATCGCGCTGCGCAAGACCGAAGACCTGCTCCGGGACGGCTGGTGCATCGTCCCCAACGCCCTGCCCCCAACCATCATCCGGGCGCTGGAGGCCGACCTCGAAGCCGACTTCGTCGCGACGCCCTTCTGCTGGGGGCATTTCTATGGCGAGCGCACCAAGCGGTTCGGAAGCCTGTTACGTCGCTCCGCGCGCTCGGCGGCGCTGGTGCTCAATCCGACGATCCTGACGATGGTCGAGAGCGTACTTGGCGCGGCCTGCGACCGGATCCAGCTCAACGTCGCGCAGGCGATCGAGATTCATCCGGGCGAGGCGCAGCAATTTCCGCATCGCGACCATGATATGTGGCAGGGCGAGAAAGGCGGGCATGAATATCTCGTCAACGTGATCTGGCCATTGACCCCGTTCCGCCGGGAGAACGGCGCCACGCTTATTTATCCCGGCAGCCACGGATCCGCCGGCATGGCGCGCAGCGACCTGGTTGAGCCAGTTGCTGCCGAGTGCGAACCCGGATCGGCGATCTGCATTCTTGGCTCGACCGCGCATGGTGCCGGCGCAAACCGCACCGACATGCCGCGACGCGGGATCGTCATCGGCTACTGCCTGGGCTGGCTCAAGCCTTACGAGAACCAGTGGCTCGCTTATCCGCCGCCGATCGCCCGGACATTCCCGCGGGAACTCGCCGAGCTCGTCGGTTACGTTCAGCATCGTCCCAATCTCGGCAATTACGAGGGGCAATGCCCCTCGATCCTGCTGGGCGACGACATACCGGCGCGGATCGGCGCAATCGACGCGCTCCGCCCCGACCAGGCGGCAATGCTCGCGGATTTTGCCGCAGGCCGGAGGACTGAGCCGTGAGCCCCGCTCATGTCCTCGAGCCAACCTATGATGCGCTACGGCGCCGGCTGATTGCCGGCGACTGGCCCGTCGGCCACAGGCTCGAGGCTGCACGCCTAGCGGAGCAATTGGGCGTCAGCGCCACGCCGGTCCGGGACGCATTATGGCGACTGGCCGGCGAGCGTCTGGTCGAATCGACGCCCGGCGACGGATTTCGGGTACCGCGGCTTGATGCGGGCGACTTGAGGACGATCTTCGCCTGGCATCATCGGCTGATGACGATGGCGATCCGGTGGCGGGGCGGCCCGTTTCCGGCGACCGATATTCCACAAGGGCGTGATGGCATCGCAGAGCGCACCGCGCTCCTGTTCGGAGCGATCGCGGCAACCGCGCATAATTCAGAGCTTATGCGCGCGGTCAGCCAGGCTGCGGCGCGTCTCACGCCTTATCGTCAGATCGAAAACGACGTGTTTCCCGACGTAGAGCGGGAACTCGGCGCTATCGAGACACTTGCCGGCGGCGCATCGAGAAGCGTCCTATTGGAGGCAATCGGCGCATATCACGCCCGGCGCAAGGCCAGTGCAGACAGGCTTGCCGAACTGGCTAAGAGCGGCTGACCGGCGTAAACGGCTGATGGGACCGAGCACTGGCAACGCGCGATAGATGCACGCGCCGGCACCTTTAGCTTTCGCCTGGACATGCGCACCGGCCGCCCGGTCCCGCCTCCAGAAAGCAATCGGGAGGCACCGTGGAATTTGGGAACGCGAGCATAAGGACTCAACCCGCAATACACTCAATCCGGGGCCATTTTTCCGGGCGCACGAGGTAAGTGGGCGGGCAACTTAAAGGACGAGCCATTCACCGCATGACCGGGCTTGGGGACAAAGTGCTCAGGCAGCTATTGGGAAACGAATCGCAGGTAGCTGCCGGGCTGGATTTCGATTTGCAGCCCGACAACGGCGAACAATCGCATGAGGGGCATCGTTGGACGATGAAGGGACCGCTTCTTGGCATTCCTTGTCGCGCGGCGCAGCCAGGGGCAAACGTCAATGCGTGATCCTCCACACCAAGACCCCCGCAGCTAACTGAACGCCGAGGAACATTAGCGTGGCAAAGGCGCAGAACGGGACCACGCCATAGACAAAGAGGCGCGGCGCCTTCTCTGGCCCGGGATCCACCAGCTTTCCCGCTTGTGCCTGCTGAACGGCATCGAAGATCGTGTCCAGCGGATAGACGTATTTGTCGCCCGGGATCATCACAGTGCCGACACCACCCGTTCTCGGCTCCAGTCGCACCCAGTTTTCTCCAGAACGGCCGGTCGGGACGAATTGCACGGTCGCCATGCGATAATCCGCCCAGCGATAGCTTGAGGGGCGACCATAACGCGTCATGGTCATTCCCTCCTTCGAAAGCGTGAGCGTGTCCGGCTGGATGACGAGACGGAGCAAACCCACTTCCCACCAGAGCATGCCAAGGAGCACGAGCGCGAACCCCAGCCCGAACCACCAATGATCGGGAACCTCGCCATAAAGGAACCCGCCGAGGAACAGGAAAGCGCCCGCGGTGAACAGTGGGAAAAAAGCGGGAATGATGATCGCGAGCGGCAACGCCTTCGCGCGGCTCGTCATAAAACTCAACGTCGGACCGGGATCACCCATAGCGTCGAATTAGGTCCTCGCTGGTTAATCGGCCGTCACCGTTCACGCAATTTCGGCTCGAAAGATACTGGAACAGGGTGTCCCCGTCCCTCACCGTCTGGCGCCCTGCCTTTCGGTAAAGTTTGTCCGAGCCGGCGTCGTGAGGGACAGACCGGCGGCATTCGCCCCAGTAGTGGACATTTGAGCAGGCGTGATATGGGCTTGGAAGCAGGCGCTGAAAATGCTTTGCTGCCTGCATGAACAAGGCGTCCAAAATCCTCCTCGTTGGGCTTGCGGGCGTAGGTACATTCGACATTGGCTATGAGACCGGCCAGTCGCGTGCGCTTGAAAGCGAGAGGCGGTTGCACGATTGGAACGGTTCTATCGGGCAAGCGCAGGACGCCGCGAAGCGCTGGGCGGCGAAAGTACACGAAACACCATCTATGGCGATGTCGAACCGATACGCGCGATACATTGCCTTCCCCGATAAGAACTGCATTCAATTGAGGCTGAGGGATGGCGTAGGCGGGGTGCCGATCTACTGTTATCGGTCCAACACCCTGCAACTCGTAGAGGAATACAGCGAGGTGGAGTGAAGGCTGATCGTCTGCAATTTTAGATGCTTAACCGGAAAGCGGACCGTCTCAAATCCCATCCAGCCCTCCGCGTTCCGTGCTCAGAATCCGACTGGGGGCTCTCGATACCCCGCCCGGCCGAAATCAGGCGCGCCACCGGCCCGACGGAAAGCGCCCTCGCTGCAGGCGCAAGCCGACTAAACAGTCTTGCCTCAAAGTGGCCACTCATCCATCGACTTTGCATATGCAGCTAAAATTGGGAGGAAGGAGTGCGACCGAAAGCTATCCGCTGGTTCGAGCGTTTTCTTCTTGCAGCTCTGCTAGTTGACCTAGCGAACAACATTTCCTCAAGGAGTGCGATTGCCGCGAGCAAGTCTGCTCGTGCATTTCTGTATAACGAGATTACGATTTCTATCGTTAGCATCATCCCGGTAGCAGTAGGTATCTTTTTCTGGTTTCTTATCTCTAAAAAACGAAGCAATGTTGCGCGGTGGATCTTGACCACGCTTGTAGTGTGTGGAATCCTTGGATTCGCTGCAACATTTTTACAAAATACAAATATCGCTTCCCAACGCATGTTTTTCATTGCGGCCATGGCTGAGTTGCTGAAGATTGTCGCTGTAGCCTGTCTATTCTTCCCTGAAGCAAGCGGTTGGTTCGCTCGCGAGCAGCGTCCGATATAGTTGCCAACGAGCAGACAGTCGCCCGACCGGAGTCCGCCCAGCCCTTCGCGTTCCGCGCTTGGAATCTGAGTGGATGGCTCTCGATTCCTGCCGGACGGAAATCGGGCGGGCAACCGGTCCGGCAGAAGGCGCCCCATTTCCGGACGCTCGGGGAGAGGTGATCCGCTAGCCTGATACCTGCCATTGCGAACAGCCCGCCCATCGAGCAAATTGCCGTGGTCGATTTCCACCACCTCCTATCGAATGGCCGGCCCTAGGAGTTCATGGATATTGCTCGTCATGAGGGCGAGAAAGACCACAAGGCCGAGATAGAACAGCCCATATTCGATCTTCTTCTCCAGCGGCACGCCGTAATAGGCTTGGTTCTCCGGGGCGGCCGGATCATACTGCCAGGCATGCTTCAGCGATGGCAGTGCCATGATCGCGATCACAAACAGCAGCGGACTCGGATGGTAGACCATCACGCCGAGGACGATCGGCACACCGAGGAACCAGACGCGCGGAGAAAGTATGCCGGTTATGCGGCCGCCATCAAGCGGTGATATCGGGATCAGGTTGAAAAAATTCAGGAAGAATCCGGAATAAGCGATCGCCAGCATAATCCGGCTATCAAACTCGCGCGCCGCGAAATAGCAGGCCATCGCGCCGATCGTACCAAGGAGCGGCCCGGCGAACGCGACATACGCTTCGGTCTCAGCGTCCGCCGGTTGTTCCTTGAGTTCGATCCACGCTCCCACAAATGGAATGAACGTCGGAGCACCGACCGCGAGACCGCGTTGCTTGGCGGCCAGATAGTGTCCCATCTCATGCAGGAAAAGCAGGCCGATGAAGCCGGCCGCATAGCGCCAGCCAAAGGCCAGCGCATAAACCCCGAGCGACGCGATCATCGTGATCGCCGTGCCGCCAAGCTTTCCGAGCTTGAACAGCTTAAGCGCGAGAATGAGGAGTTTCACCATCTCTTACACGGAAGGGCCGTTTGCGGTCTCTGCAGGCTGCCGGAGATGCTCGATGTCTTCTCCCGTGGGAGCGTCTGCCAGCGCATCGATGCTGGCGTCGTCCGGTTCCGGGGCGTCGCCGCGGCCAAGGAGGCGGCCCAAGAAGCGCTTGGTGGCTGCCCATCCCCCCAAGAGCAGCAGCAATCCGATCTTCCAGGCCTTAAGGAGGAATGCAAGAATGATCGCGAACAGGCCCAACTTCTTGATCGCAACCGCGCCGATCAAGCCCGCAAGGCCGTATGCGGCGACCTTGTCGGTGGCGTTGTTGAAATCCTCGTATCGCTTGCCCGGCGCGAAATCGAGCGACGCGAGGAGATCGCGAGCCACTATCTTATCGGCTTCAATAGCTTTGGAATCGGTGATGAGGTCGAGGCTGAAATACCCTTCCCGGCCGAGAGCGTAGGTATTGTAATTGATATTTTGCGCCTGGTCCGCGGGCGCCCCGCGTATCTGACCCGCGAGCGACCAAATCAGGCGGTGGGTTTTCTCGTCATAATTCGGTTTCTCAACCCAGCCAGTGATGTCGAGCGCGGGAATACCGCGCGCTAGCCGTTCGTCGTTCTGTTTTTCCGTTCCTGCCCGCAGACTCTCGAGCATCGCATCCGGCTGCCATTCCTTGGCGTCCCCATCACGCACATAACCATCATGCACCCAACTGACGTCGACCAGCCAGCGGGCCTTTTCGCCCCGCGGCAGAATCAGTCCGACTCGCCCGGGCTCGCGGCTGTTACCCATTGACGCCATCAGGTCGTTGGCCTGCCGCGCCGGGATAAAGACCTCTCCGGCGGGAATGTGAATCGTCCCTTGTCGTTCGAGCGTAATGTCGCGCGGACCAGCCTGCGCCGCCGACCAGGCGGCCTCTGTCGCCGCACGCATCTGCGCCTCGCGGGAATCCACAGGAGCGGCGCTTGCCGCGCTGCTTAGGCCGAACGCGATCGCTGCTATCGTCTCCGTGGCCAGGCGCATACGCCCACTGAATCTTTTGAAATAATCCATCTTGCCCCCGTTCCCGCGGCACATTCCCCTGAATGCCGCGGAGCTCTCGACCCCAATGGAGACCGTTGATGGCTATTGGATAGCGAGATGAATTTGGAATGAAAACAATATTAGGAATGAATGCATGGTGGCCGGCCGTCGAAAGCGAGCAGGCGCCAGCGGGCAAAACGACCGGCCCCGATTTAAGAAAACGATTTTGAATGGCTGTCCAGCCGCGCCTGCATCTTCCGCCTGACCGAGGGCGCCGCAATCATGGTCATTTAGGAGCGCCCGTCTTGGGATCAAAGGCTGACGGCCGGGGGGAAGCTTGTTGCGAGCGAGGACCATAGCGCCGCGGTCCGTCGAGGTGTGGACGGCTTATGAGCGGCCGGTAACTCGGGCTCGTCGGCGCAGGAAGCCTAATCGTACTCGCAGTCAATGATCTTACGGATCCAATCGGCATCCAGGTAAAGCAGCGCTTCAGCGACGTCGATATGCCCCTTGGCAACGGCTTGCGCCATTGCGGCCGACAGGAGCATCGACTGATCCCAGGCCTCGTTCCGGTGAAGGCTCACATTCTCCACCAATTGCGCAATCGCACGATGATAGTCGTCAGCATAAATCGCGGGAATCTCCGGTCCATGCCCGGTTTGCCGAGCCACCTCAATGGCGGCGGGGAGTTGGAAGAATGAGGAATCGACAGGTTCTATAGCCTGATTTGCGATATGCACGATATGGGGAACCGCGGCGTAGGAAGCAGTGTACACATCTCCTTGATGCCACAGACTGGACCAGAGCGTGAACCATGGTTCGGCTTGATGGCCTGTCTGGGGGGCGGTGGACGAGGCCAATGTTCTCAGAAGGCCGGGGACATCAGCAGCATCACCGAAGGCATGCTGCAATTCGTTCCATCTGGGATCGTCAAGGGATAGCATCAACCTCACTGTACCGATCGGCGCGACTACATCAACTTACCGCAGTCCACCTGAACACGCATTACCTCGCGGCACGGCGGGGACCGGTGCCGAACTTGGAACTTGCGACGACCGGCAGCTTAGTGGCGATCTCAGACTGAAAGCCGGCCGTTGAAAAACCACGTTGAGCTGTTCGGGGGGATGGAATCGGCCGTCAGCACCGGTCAAGCCGTTGTCGCCCCAGAAATGGACGTTTGCCCCTTCGAGATTGACGCCCGGTTGACGACCCTATCACGTGTATTAATATCGCCTAATGACCGGAGCCGAAGGATGCTGACTCGAACCCTCGTGATCAGTCTCGCTATCATAACTTCCGGAGAGCAAGCGGACTCTTATCCTCGGCCTGACTTAGCACAGACCGGATCAGCAGCGTACCATGCAGGTGATTGTCAAATCGCCGGGGAAGGTGAAGGCCGTGGCGAGTTCGACGTTATGATGTGCCAAGACGCGGCCGTTGCCAGACAATCTGATCGCCTCCGGAAAATCATCTCGTCTATGCGTTCATCTCGCCAACGACATGCGCAGCGTGAGTGGAAACGATATCTGGACTTGCAATGCTCTGCAGAAACTCTTGACGTCGCCAATTCGGCGTTGACGTATCGAAATCAAGTCATTCTCGAGTGCAAGGCTGTACTCATCTCGGATCGCGCATCCTACCTCGAATCGCTGGCCAGCACGATGGGTAAGCAATGATCGGACCGTGTTTTGTCGGCTTTCCCCATTGATCGCCCGATAACTGCCGGGCCGCCTTCCACCCAGCTCAAGGCGCTCGATGATCGCGGGCGCCATGCTCAACGAGGGTGAAGCAGCCTGGCGGCTATCGGGATCCGCGAAAAGGCGCCCGAACGGCGTAAAGTAGGTCGCGAACCGCCCGACCGGTGCTGGCGACCGATTTTGTCGCCTTGGTCGGCAGGGCCTGGGATTTTGGTCGGACCGCTTCGGAGCCCCGACAACGCGATAGGACACATTCCTGGCTCAGAGTCGGAACCTCCGGCCATATCGAAGCCATCAGCTTCGATAGCATTTGGTAATTCCCGGACCTGCGGCCAGATTTGGCACCCCGCGATCACGCGATGCCCGCGCTTCGCAAGGCCGAAGGCGACACCTCGGCCAAAACCGGACGCCGCACCGGTTATGAGGACTGTCTTTCCCATTCTTATCTCCCGACCCGCGGCGGCTAGGCCGCTATCTCGCCATTGCGGATCGCGACCCGGATCGCTTGCGCGGTCGTCGCGACGCCAAGACGTTTGCGGATTCGCCGCAGATGATTTTCGACGGTGCGCTCCGACAGGCCAAGCGTTGCGGCGATCTCGACCTGTCGCCGTCCGGCGGCAGTCCAAGCCAGAACCTGCCGCTCCCGTCCCGAGAGCTTGCCGGCCGCATCACCGGCAGGGCCTTCCAATATCCTCCGCGCGGCGAGGAAAGCTGACACCGCAACGAGGCCAAGAGTAAGCCGGGCGTGCGCCGATGCGTCGATCTGCTCGCCGCCGAGACTCATCGCTCCTTCCAGCCCAAGCGGACCAAAGATGGGCACCTGAAGTCCATGAATCCCTCGCCCTCGCGGCGCACGAACAATCCTATAAAGATCGCCATTATCCCCAACCGTCTTGGTCCAGAAGAATGGCTCATGGGCTTCAAGGATGTGACGCGTCACCGGACAGCGCCGGATGTAGGTCTCAGCATCGACGCTTTCGCCATCCCCGAACCAGTCGCCCTCGACCCAATAAATACTCTGGAGCACTTCATCCTGCGCGGCAGATGCCGAGAACAGCACGAAACGGTCGTAGCCCAGCGGCCCGGCGAAGGCGCGAACCTCACTCTCAATCGCGGCAAGATCTTCTGCATCCTCGATGGCGAGGACGCTCCGAACAGCCACTTCAGCCGCGACCGCGCTCATTGACCTTTCCAGCCGATCAACCGACGACGTTTGCGAGCAACGTCTCGGCCGCAAGTTTGCCGAGTGCGTTACCAGCCAATGGGCTGTCGCCTGTCAGCAGTTTCCGATCCTGATGCACAGCGCCGGAAATGCCGTCATTGATGATCTCGAAGCCCAGCGCTTTCAGCTTTTCGCCAAACTTCCAGGTCAGATGCCCCGGCATGTAGCCGATGTCAGGAGTCTTGGCGTCAAGTGCATCGGGGAAGGCACAGATTTTGTAACCACGATAGATGTCACTGTCGCCGACCGCGAGGAACGCCGCCGGACCGTGGCAAAGCGAGATCACGAATTTTTCGTTCGCTGCCGCCCATTCCAGCACAGCCTTGACGTCCGCGCTCTTGGGCAGGCCGATCAGTGCGCCATGGCCGCCCGGAATGAAGACGGCCGCATAGTCATCGAGCCCTTGCGCGATCACATCGGCGAGCTTGAGCGGTTGTTTGAACCGAGGATGATATGTGGCGAAAAACCCTTTCACCTCATCATCCTGAGATGGCATCGCCCAGAACTCGAACTTGACCGGATTGCCTGAGATCGTCGCCACATCAAATGCGAAACCGGCCTTATCGAGATGATACATCGGTAGGAGTGTTTCAATCGGATGATTGCCGGTTGAGAAGAATGTACCGTTATCGGTGAGCAAATAGCGCTCGTCGGCACCAATCATCAGGACCTTTTTTCTACCTTGATATGGAGTCCGATAATCCGCGCCGTTCAGGTCAGATTTTGGCGAAGTGAACTGGCTCAGCGAATAGCTTGAGGGAAAGTACGCATTCTCCTCCGCCGGATCGGGCTGCGGCTTCTTGTCGTCTGCTTGAATTTCGGACATGGGGTCCTCCAGGGCATGGAAGCTAGCGACGATAACAGCCGGAAGTCTACCGACAATGGGGGAAATCCCTCAATATCGCGCGTAACGGTCCGAGAGCGCCTCGCGCCATAGCCCTGATCTGCCAACATCAATATTGTCATCCCGGGATAAGGGCCTGAATTCCGGAAGATACCTCGCGCCTCTTTCGCCTCCGATCGATCGCAGATTTGGGGACGTGGAGCCGCCTCTAGCGCCCGGAGCTATCTTCGGCCGCTTTCGTCGGAAGCGGCAAATCCATCAAATGAGGAGAAGAACCAGGCCATCGTCGCGGCAACTGGTTAAGGCGGTCTGGCCGAGTCTAAGCGATGGCACGGTCAGTAGTAGGAAACGGCCGGTCGGCTTTTAGGATTCCTACCAAAGCGCTTGAACGGCATATTGTGGTCGTACACCGCCATTACATCGCTCGTCGGGAACAGCAGGCTCGCCCGTTCCGACGCAATGTCGGCGAAGAGCGGGCTCCTATTCTCAATTCGCGAGCAGCAGCCTGAACCCGGCGATGGTCGTGACTTCGCCGATCGGATCTGGGGACTAAAGCGTCGGTTTGGTTTTGGCGGGGACAACCACCATTGCTGTCGTTCCCCGCCTGCTTCCTGTGACTACCCAAACGTAACCTTGTCCTTGCGGCCGGTTGCGGGGTCGGTGCGGTGCAGACTAAATGTCCGGCCTGCAAACGGCCCGTTGATCAGATCGGCCATCATAGCCTCGGCAAGCCGGTTTTCCGCTGTGCTGAACGGCGCGATCAATTCGAGCAGCCAAAGCCGGTCACCGGCGTTCCACTCCGCGGGATCGAGCCGCTCGCCACGCTCGACCTTTTGCTCGGCCGCCTCCGACAGCCACGCCCAGAGCGCTACGCCGAGCGGCATCTGCTCAAGGCCCTCCTTCGTCACGCCGGGAATGAAGTCCCCGGGATTGACCGCTTCCAGTCCGGGCAACGGCCCGAACCGAAACACGCGGAACTGCTCCTGGAGCAGCGCCGGCATGATCGACCATTCCAAATCGGCGAGTTTCAGGTGTTTGTGCACCGGCGACTGGGTCAGGAGCCAGGTGATTTGGCCCAGCGCCTCCGCAATCGAGCGAGGGCCGTTAGTCGTTTCCACATTCATTCTCCTAGATCGCCGGCGCTAGCTGGGCGGTTTCATCGACGACCGGTAGCGGCATTTGGGTGACCGCTCCAACCCCTTCCCCGGCGTGGAATCCCGCCATCGCAACAAGCAACCGGTTGAGGCCATCGGGCCCGCCTGCCTGGATGAACGCGACATTCCCCTGCCCGATCTCGTCACCCAGAAGATCCTGATCGCCGGCGTTCAGCGTGATGGCGCGACTGCCGCCAAGAATCGCGATCGCCTTGGCCAGCGGGTCCTGATCATCTTCGATGAAGGACGACCCGGACTGATCGGCAAAAGGCGCTTCATCGGAAGGCAGCCACACCGATGCCAATTTAGCCCCATCCGTCGCGCGGCCGGTTTCCGAAGCCGAGCTTCCAGCGTGGCTGGTTGCGTCGGACATGGAGGGTGAGGACAACGCGGCCGCATTCTTCTCACCTTGCACCCCCGCTCCCGGCTCGCTCGATCCGCTCGCGGTCGAGGGGGCGAAAGCCGTGTCTCCCGCGCTCCTCATGCTCATGGCAGAGTCGCCGTCCTCATAAGCCAGGAATACGTCGCCTATATCGCCCCCGGTGCCATTCGGCCTGACGAAATTGGAGCGGCCATAGGTGACGTTATCCGTAGCGCCGGCGATGGTCGCCCCCGTTTCATCGGATTCGAGCCGGATAGCGCTGATCTTGTTTTCTGCAAGACTGCTCAGTTCATCCGATTGGCTGATCCCATCCTGGTTCTTATCTTGCCAGATTTTGAATTTTGCAAATTCTCCATCCCCCAGATCGAAATATCCATTATTATTGCTATCATACGCTCGAAGGCCTTCGAGGCTGGACGCCGCGCCTGGGTAATCTGCCGAGAAATTGAACTCGCTGGAATTGTTTACTACCCCGTCCCCGTTCCGATCAAGCACGAGGAATCCGTCATCGCCGGAGACCCATCCGGTCCTTTCCTTCGAACCATTAGCATCCATATCGAAATAGACACTGGACGTCTGAAGCGACATCAACTCTATCCCATCTCCATCCAGGTCGAGAACGACCGGAGGAACAAAGGGGTCAACGCCTCCCGGTATTGTAAACAGATCCGGTGGATACGATCCCAAAACGATCGAGTTGACCGAGATGTTGCTAGAAAGCCCAGATCCATTTTTATCAGTTATCTTTATAGATATCACCGAAGAAGACGACCCTCCGCTTGGCGCATAAAAGTCAGTAGCCCAGATCGTGATCTTTCCCGGCTTTGTCGAGGACCAATCCAACTGCCAGCTTTGATTTGTCGACGTAAGGCTGGTTACGACGAACCCTGATGTATCATCCTCGTCTGAAACACCTATATCAAAACTAGTAAGGTTGTTCGAATATTGAACAGAGCTTGTGATATATGTAAGGTTTGGAGCATCATTCATGTCAGTTACAGATACGGTAGCGCCCACCAATGAACTAAGGCCGCCGCCATCAACAGCCGTCAGCTGTGGATAGTAGTAGCGAACTCCTTCGTAGTTTACCGACCCCTGCAACATAAGCTGGAACTGACCAGGATTGTTGGGAATTGGCCTCACAGAAAACATCGCGGTATCGTTGACGCTCATTGAGCTTACCCGGAATCGCGGTGACGGATCCGGATCGGTCCAGTTGATCGTTCCGATCGGCGTGAGGTTCGCGCCCGGACTATTCTCGGGCACGGAGAATTGGGTCGACGTGATCGTCGGCGCCTCATTCGTGTCCTCGATGTAGACGTCATAGCTGATCGGCGCGGAAAGGAGACCCCCGGGATCGCGCGCCTGCAAGGTGAGCGATGCGACCTTCGCTTCCAGAGCGCCATCGCTATCGACGTCATAGATGAACGCGGCGTTCGTTGCGCGCATCCAGTCCGCGGTGAAGTTGGCCCCAGCGAAGCGCAGCTCATTCCCGACGGTCGTGAACCAGCCGTTAGAGTTGCCGCCTGTGATCAGAAGCTCGGTCGACGTACCATCCGGATCGCTCATCGCGAAGCTCGCGATCGTCTGACCGGCGTGAGAGGCGCCACCAACGGTTTCGCTCCAGCGCACCTGTGTCGAAACCACCGGCGCGCTCGGCGCCTCATTCACGTTGGTGATGTCGATCGGGAAATCACGCACGACGAAATTGCCCGCCGCGTCGACCGCCTTGACCCGAACGGTGTAGTTCTTGCCCTGGGGCTGCTCATAGTCGAAGCCGCGATTGGCGATCAGCAGACCATCGGACCGCACCGAGAACTGGCCGCCGCCATCCATCCCGTCGGCGATGCTGTATGTCAGCGGCCCGCTTTCGGGATCGTCGGCCACGATCCATGCGATACCGCCGGTCCCAGTATTCTCCGGGAACGACAGTGCCCGGTCGGCGCGAAGGTTGACGGGCGCTTCGTCAACATCCTCGACGTAGAAATCGGTATAGACCGGTGACGAGGCGAGCGCCCCATCGGTCGCGCGCACGCCAACCTGCCCCATATATGCGCGGCGCTTGCCGTTGGGACCGGTGCTCACCGCATAGCCTGCGCCCTTTGCCCATTCGAAGTCGAAGTTCAGTCCGGCGTTGAACTTGACCTGGTTGCCCACGATCGAGAACCAGCCGTTCGGATTGCTGACGAACTCGAGCGCCGGGGTCGTCCTGTCCGGGTCGGAAAGCCCATAGCTGCCGAACACGATGCCCGCGTTTGCCGGCCGGCCGCCGAGGCCGGTCTCGGTGAACGTTTCAGCAGCCGTGGCGCCGGTCGGCGTGTTGGGCGTTTCGTTCACATTGTTGACCGTGACCGGCAAGCTGGCCGAACTTTGCAAGCCGCCAGCGTCCGTCGCGGTGACCGTCAGCGGCAAGGTATAATTCGGCCCCAATGCCTCATAGTCCGGGCTCGACGTCACCCGGACCACGCCCGCCGCATCGACCGACAGGCCGGAGCCCGCGTTCATCGTAAAGGTGGGGAGTTGCTCGACGACCGGCTGATACCAGCTAGTTGAGTACCCCTGCGCGTTTCCGTAATAGTTGAAGAACCGCATCAGCGCCTGATTGTCGGGCCTGGTATCGTTCCACCGGAAGGTGGTCGCGTCCTGCACCTTCTGTCCCGTCGCAACGTCATAGACGCCGCCCAGCATCCCCGCAGGCACCAGCGTCGAGCCCTGCGGCAGGACATAACCCTCGAAGCGATACCACTTCCCGGTCGTGAGCGTATTGACGACCGGATACATGAAATAGGGATTGGTATCATCGGCACCCGTGGTCGCGTTCTCGACCAGAGCCGGGCCCTCCGAGGTCACCCCCATGTAGATGCGCGTATCGGCCGCCTGATCGGGCCTCACATAGACGCTGAACTTATAGGCCTTCGTCGGATCGATCGTGAAGCTGTTGGAGTGGACGCCACCGCCGGCTTCGGTGTCGAACTGACCGGTCTGGAGCACGGTCACGCTGCCGCCTTGCGGCCCGGTCACGCCAGAGAGCCAGCGCGACTCGCCCATCCAGATCGATGACGCATTATAGTCGAAAGGATTGGTCTCCAATTGATCGGGATCGCTCGCGGTGAGCACACCGACCACCGTCCCAGGTGCGACATTCTCGTTGATGTTTGCAGGAGTAAGGACGGGCACGCTCGGCGCGCCATTGATCACGACGGGCAGCGACAGGATCGTGCTGGCGGCGGTCGCACCATTGGCGCTCTCGCGCGAGATCGCGGTGACCTGAAGCGCATTGGTGCCGGTGAGGTCCTGCGACCAGCCCGCTGGCGGGGTCAGTTTGAGCCCGCTGAGATCCGCGAGCGAGAAGAACCAGCTGCCATCGCTTTGCCGGTTGTTCGCCGCGGACACCGTCCCCGCGGTGTTCGAGAACGTGAACCCGACCGGGACCGCGCGCACCTCGATGCGATAGATCGCTTCCGATCCGTCATTGTCGGTCAGCTGCGGGATGATCGAGATGGGAATCGCCGTGCCGGCGTTTCCGCCCGGCGACGAGCCGGTGACCGTCGGCGCATCGGCGACCGGGGTGATCGTCACCGGCAGCCAGCGGTTGGAAGTCAGGCCGCCGCTGTCACGCGCATGCACCCACAGATATGCGGTACCGCTGGCATTGGCACGGCCACGGACGCTGACCGTCCCCGCCGCGGTCCCGTTAGTCGGCCAGGTTACGTTGATGCTGTCGAGCAGGCGGTTCGCACTAACGTCTTCGGTCGTGCTCCCGTCGGAGGTGACGAGCTTGACCCATTTCTCCAGTGTGCCGTTCGCATCGACGTCGTCGGAGAGGCGGAAGTCGAGGTTGAACTCGCTGCCCGGCGCGCTTCGCGCATCCTCGGCCCAACCCGCCGCCAGCTGCGCGGCATTGTTGAACAACAGGCTCGGCGCCTCATTGGCCGACCAGAAGTTGTCCCAATGCTGCTTGAACGTCAGGCCATCGATCTTGATCGTCGTATTCTGGTACAGGGCATCGAACTGCGCCTGGGTCGTCGGACGGACGACCCCGCCCTCGTTGACGAACCGATCCATCGTCCCGGCGAGATTGCCGATCGCCAGGTTCTTGGTCCTGGTATCGCCGGCAACCACATAGGACACATTCGCGCGCTGACTGGCGCTGTTGATCTTGAAATCCTTGAGCCGGACGCTGCCGTCGGTTCCCGATCCGCCCAATACGGTCACGAGGATATCGTTGGTGTTGGACCAGGTAAACCAGAGGTTGCTGTTGGTGATCGTGCCGGTGAACCCGAGCACGTCGACATCGCTGGTCAGCGACCCGGTCTGGTCGATCGTGTCATTGCCATCGCCGCGCGCAAAGACGAACGCGTCATTGCCAGCACCGCCGAGCAGCAGGTCGTCGCCGGTCCCGCCCTCGAGCCGGTCATCGCCCGCGCCGCCTGACAATGTGTCATTGCCGGACCCGCCGAACAGCTGATCGGTGCCATTGCCGCCGGTCAGCGTGTCGTTCCCGCCATCGCCCCACAACATGTCATTGCCGTCGCGGCCGTCGATCACATCATTGCCGCCATCGCCCCAGATGCTGTTCGCGCCGGCGTCACCCGCCAGGTCATCGGCCTGGGCGGTGCCATAGAGATTTTCGATACCGATATAGGTATCACCTGCCGCCGCGCCGGTATTGCGCGCACCGTTCTGAAGGTCTGCCGTTACCCCGGCCGTCGCGACAACACCACGCGCGCTCCAGTAATAGGTCGCGCGGTCGACGCCGGCACCGCCATCGAGCGTGTCCGCACCATCGCCGCCGGCAA
Source organism: Sphingomonas lycopersici (assembly GCF_026130605.1). Lineage (GTDB taxonomy): Bacteria > Pseudomonadota > Alphaproteobacteria > Sphingomonadales > Sphingomonadaceae > Sphingomonas > Sphingomonas lycopersici. Next base: position 218,505 of record NZ_JANFAU010000004.1, read on the forward strand.
GCTCGTCATCATTCTCGCCGCCACGAAGAATGTCGTTGCCGGCATTTCCATAGAGGGTGTCGTTGCCCGCACCGCCATCAAGCGTGTCGTTGCCGGCGCCTGCATCGATCGTGTCGTTGCCGTCTTCGCCATAGAGCGTATCGTCGGACGCATCGTCGGTCTCGATCAGCAGATCGTCGCCAAACCCGCCGTACACGATATCACCGCCGGCGCCACCGTAGAGCTGGTCATTGTCGTCGCCGCCATAGAGCCGGTCGACGCCGGCGCCGCCGCGCAGGATATCGTCGCCGGCACCCCCATAAAGCTCGTCCTGGCCGGCACCGCCCTCGAGCGTATCGTTCCCGGCCTCGCCGGCGAGCATGTCATCGCCATCGAGCCCGTAAATCGTGTCGTTGCCGTTGCCGCCGTAGATCAGGTCACGACCCGTATCGCCGGTCAGCGTATCGCCCGCCGTGGTTCCATAGATATAATCGTCACGGTCGGCGATGTAGATACGCTTGTTCTGCGTGAGGCTGATGCTGTTCGCCAGGCCGCCGCGATCCTTCACGGTGATCGCGACATCGACATAGCGCTTGCCGGTACCCGCCTCGACGCTCGCGGCTTCGTAATCAAGCGCGGCGCCGGCGCGCAGCCGGAGCTCGTTGCCGTTGACGATTTCGAACCGGCTGTCGGTGAGCGAATAGACGAAGCTTTCGCCGGCGATCGCAAGATCGGGATCGACTGTCGAGAGGAGTCCCAGCGAAATCGCCGGCAACGGCGCGCCGAGCATCGGGTGATCACGCTCGTCGATCGTTGGGCTGGTGAAGTTGATTGCGCTCGGTGCCTCATTGGTATCTTCGATGCCGATCGTCACCGAGACCGGCGCCGAAGCAAGCGCGCCATCCCACGCTTCCAAGGTGGCGGTGAACTCGATCTCCTTCAGCCCGTCGCCATCGCGGTCGACTAGCACTGCGCCCGACGCCTGTGCCAGCGTCTCGAAGTCGGGCGCATAACCCGGCGCGAAGGTAAGCTTGTTGCCGGAGATCGCGAACACCCCAGCCGGCGCGCTCTTGATCCGCAGCGTCGGCAACGTGCGGTCGGGATCGGTGAGACTGAAGGTCGCGATGACCGTCCCGCCGATCGCCGGTGCACCTGACGCGGGCTCCGACACGAGGGTGACCGCGCCACCGACAAGCAAAGGCGCATTGGGCGCTTCGTTCACGTCGACTACACCGACGGTGAACGTGATGTCGCGATGATCCATGCCATCGTCGACCCGCACATTGACGGTCGCCTTGTCTGCGGTCTCGTAGTCGAGCAGCGCTCCATCCCTGACTGTCAGCACACCCGATGCGCTGATCGCGAAAGGACTGTTCACATCGAGAATGGAGAAAGCGAAGCTGTTGCCTTCGGGATCGACCGCGGTCAGCGCGCCGACGGGAGACCCCGCCGCAGCGTTTTCAGCGATGTTGAGCGTCGGAATGACGCCGAACCGGGGTGCGTCGTTCACGCCGGCAAGGTTCACGGTGAACTTGGCGGTGCCGACCTGGTTGTCGGCATCCTTCACGAACAGCGAGAAGCTGTCCGTCCCAAAATAATCGGCGTCAGGCGTATAGACCCATGCGCCGGTCGTCGCGTTGACGGTGATCGTGCCATGTCCTGCCTGGGTCGTCACGCCATAGCCGGTGATATTCTCGTCATGATCGATCGCAGCCAGTGTCCCCGACAGCGCGACATCCTCAACGCCCGCGAGCGTTTGATCGGCGATTGAAGGAACGGCTTTGCCGCTTTTCCACCACAAAGTGTCGCGCCAGGTCGCAATTGAAGCCGGAATGTCGGCAACCGTATCGGGCTTCCAATCGACGTCATTAGTCATCGCTTCGATCAGTGAGCCGGTATAACTCTCACCTCCCGCATATTTAAGGAATATGGAGCCATCAGAAGCTACGATCTCTCGGATCAGACTCGGGCTGTTCTGCGCAAAGAAATTTGGAATCCAGATTCCGGTATCAGCGCCGATAATGCCGATATCGAGACCATCCTCAACCCGGCTCAGCCAAACCCGGTCGGCCGTTATGCCATCCAATACGACGCGATTTGAGCCTTCAGCGTCAGTAATACTATCCCAGCCGCTGTCTTCATCGAATACATAGGTATCCGCACCAGCACCGCCTTCGAGGGTATCATCGCCTGTCCCTCCCGACAGAATATCGTCCCCATCTCCGCCCAGAAGCCAGTCACTGCCGCGGCCGCCAACCAATCTATCGGCGCCGGCTTCTCCGTAAAGAACGTCGTCGGAATCATCGCCGGAAAGCACATCGTCCCCCAGCCCACCCCATAAGGTGTCGGCGCCAGCTCCACCGTTCAGCGTATCGTCGCCATCGTCGCCATAGAGCGTATCATTGCCTTCACCACCCGCGATAAAGTCTCGCCCCGCGCCGCCGTGCACATCAACGTCATCGCCTACGCCAGCGTCGATATTGTCGTCGCCATCGCCACCGCGGATGACATCGACACCCGCGCCGCCGAGGATGACGTCATCGCCGCCTGCGCCATCAAGCGTGTCGTCGCCATCAAGGCCAACGAGTACGTTGGCGCGCGCGTCTCCCGTGAGCGTGTCGGCCAGTTTCGACCCGGTGACATTCTCGATCGTCGAGACGCCGTTGGCATCGGCGACAATCACGTCGCCGGCTGCATCGCCGCCACTCGCTGTTCGGGTCGCGAGGTTGATCGATACAGCAGCGGATGAGCCGACATAACGGATCGTGTCGCCACGCAAGCCGGTCGACGTAACGAGGCCCGCGGTCTGGGAATCCGATCCACCGTTGAACTGATCGGCACCAACACCTCCCTCGAGGACATCGTCCCCGTCGCCGCCCAGCAGGATATCATTGCCATTGTACCCCGACAGAACGTCATTGCCGGCACCCCCATCGAGCGTATCCGCCGACGTCGTGCCGATAAGGAAGTCGTCGTTGGCCGACCCGATGGTGGTTCCTGCCGCTCCAATCACCATCGACGTCAGCGAAACGGTCAGGCCATCGGCAAGCTGGATACTCTCGACCATCGCATCCGAGGTCAGGTAGAAATCCTTGACCGTGAGAGTCTGCGCGCTGTTTGCAATGACGAGATCGTTCGATACCCTCGAGAAAGTGAGGTTGGAGAGACTGAGCGTACCGCCAATCTCGATCAGATCATCGCCGCCGGAACCGGCCAGTACACTGGTGCCGTTCATTACGCGATCGACGATTACCTTGTTGCCCGTGCCAGGCTCGAACACGTAGATATCGTTGCCGGCACCGCCATAGAGCGAGTCCGTACCGTTTGCCCCATCGAGCACATTGTCGCCGGCGTCGCCGTAAAGCGCATCATTGTAATTGGAGCCGGTCAGATTCTCGATCGACTCGAAGGTGTCGCCGGCCGCGTCGCCGGTATTCGTCCCTTGTGCCGCATTGAGGAAGACGGTCACGCCGGCAGTCGCCGTCGTGTAGTTTGCGGTGTCGGACCCCGAGCCTCCAAACAGCTTGTCCGCGCCTGCCCCGCCGATCAGCGTGTCATCGCCATCGCCACCGTATAGAATATCCTCGCCAGCCGCACCGTCGATTTTGTCCGCACCGCTGTTACCGGCCAGGATATCACCGTTGACGCTGCCGGTAATCGTATCGTCGCCCGCGCCCCCGGTTGCCCAATTTCCGAGCGTGCTACCGGACACGACCGTATTGACCAAGATCGTGTCATTGTTGTCGTAACCGGTTCCGATCCGCCGACCAACGAGTGTGACAGTCCCGACATTGACGAACGAGAAATTCTCGATCGGCGGGCCCGCACCGACATACCAATCCTTGATCGTAATTCGGTCCGCAACTTCGCCGAATCGATCAATATTCGACCCGGAAGGAGTTACGGCGATCTGGAGATCGTTACCGTTACGCACGAAAACGAGGTCCTGAATATCGATACCTACACCAAATTCGATCGTATCATTTCCCGAATTCTTGTAGAGACTGCCGGTGGTCGCCGGTACCCACCGCACCAGCTTACGAGCACCACCCGCCTCGGTATAATCATAATTTCCGTTCCAAATGATACCGTTGTAATAAACGGTACCGTTCTTGGTGACTTGTCCGGTCGTCTGGTCAAATACATAACCGTTTACATAACCACCATCCTGCCACACGGTTTCCCATGTCCCAGATAGATCATCGATAAATGTATCTTGCCCGTCGCCTCGATCATATTTGAAAATATCATCACCAGCGCCACCGATGACTTCATCCGAGCCGCGCCCCCCGGAAAGAATGTCATTACCTGCCCCTCCAAGAACCGTATCGAACCCATCATCGCCGGAAACGAAATCATTGCCATTGCCGCCGAGCACAAGATCGTTGCCCTGGCCGCCGAAGACGCCATCATTGTCGTCGTTACCCGCAATCAGATCGTTGCCGGCTCCGCCGGATCCGAAATCGTCGCCGTTGAGCCCAAAGATCTGATCATCCCCGTCGGCGCCGTACAGGAAATCATTGCCCGCGGTTCCGATCAGCACGTCGTTGCCGCTCGTTCCCGCCTGGAAACTCATGAAGTTCCCGACGTGGATCTCGTCGCCGTTGGCAAAGCGCAGCCATTCGATCCGCCGGGTCCCTTCGAACCAATCCTTGACGGTGATCTGATCGTCGCCAATCTGCCAGGTCCCGTCGGGTCGCAGGATGCGGATGATCATGTCGTTGCCCGGCGCCCCGACATAGCCCGAGCGCACCAGCACCAGGTCCTTCACCGTGATCCCGGCACCAAAGCTGATCGCGTCCTCGCCGCCCTTGGTCGACCCGTCGACCAGAAACTCGCCGCCGCCCGACCAGTTCTTCTGGAGCACGCCGCTGGTCCGGTCGCGCACCGCTTGGCCGATGCTGTCCCCGGTGACGCCGGGGGTCGCATTGGGGTCGTCGGCGTCGAAATAGATATCCTGCCCGTCGCCGCGGTTGAAGACATATTGATCCGAGCCAGCGCCACCACGAATGATCGTCTCATTACCCGTGCCGGCATTCAGGATGTCGCCGCCGGCTCCGCCATAGAGCTCGTCGACGCCATCGCCACCTGTCAGCCAGTCGGACCCGATCGAGCCGTAAAGCTTGTCATTCCCAGCCCCGCCGTCGAGATAGTTGCCGTTACCACCGTTAACGCTCAGCGCAGCTGTGGTCGAAACAGAGCCATCGGCGACGCTGCCCGCATAAAGCTTATCGTCGCCCTCGCCGCCCAGCAGCCAGTCGTCAAGCCTGCCGCCAACCAGCGTGTCGTTGCCCGCTCCACCGAGGACATTATCACCCCGATCTGAAGCGTAGACGAGGTCCGCGCCGTCACCCGCCTCAACGAGTGCCGCAATTTGGATCGCCAAATCTGAGGTGCTATGTGCGGCGCCATTAACGACAAGCCCGGCATTGCGCGACCCTTGTTGCCCCAGAACCATGTTGCCCCGGAGGTCAATAAAGTCACCGTTCGCGGAACCAACAATCTTTGTCTGGCCAGTTACATCGATCGTATCCTGGTACTCACGCCCAGCGCCTCGGACGCGTCTGTACGGTAAGCTGCTAGATGCCTCGACCCCGAAATCGACCGACATACCGGCCGCGGTGATTCCCCATTGCTCAAGAAAATAGCCGAAGCCGCCAAACCAGTCCGACTCGGCGCGACGATTCAAACCAAGCTCATTTGCTCGCGCGAATACAATCGCCCACTCTGCAGCGAACTTTGTCGTCGGATCGGAAGCGATAAGAGAGAGAACCGACGAGGATGCGGCTAGAAATTGCTCGTAGCGTGCGCCAGCGGCAAGATTCCCGAGTACAATATTAGCATCAAAATTTTCAGGATCTACTCCTGGAAGTTTGATTCCGTTGTAGAATGCTCTCTTTAGAATTACACTGCCGCCCATCAACTGAAAATCTGAGTCGGTCAGCGCGGTATATGTGCCAAAATTGATGAGTTTTTCGGCCGCGCTCTTACCAGTATATCGCTTGGTAATAGCCGCCTCGTCCGTGGTCGAGTAAGGCCGGTAGACAAAATCTGATTTTCGAGTTCCGTAGTTTCCAGATTGCACTTTATCCGGATTGGACAGGATCCCTCCCGTCATAGACAGCACCGAGTTGAGCGTTGCGGCAACCGAGCTGGCAACACTTATCGCTGCATCCCGCGATCCGCCCTTCCGACTATACGAATTCGCTACTTCGAACGACCCCGATTCAGGATCCCAAAGAACGTCCGCACCAGATCGCGGAGTCCCGCCAAAAACCGAACCGATCAACCCTCCGACGATAAATCCTACGAATGCTCCCGCGAGCGCACCTACCGGACCCGCCCATGCTCCAAGCTTAACGCCCAGCAGACTTGCTTCAGCGCCCGTTCCCACAACGGAAGCGACTGCGAGAATAGAACCCGCTGAACTTCCAAGAGAGCTGCCGATTTGACCCCCGACCGTATCGAAGTGAACGAGTTCACTCGCAAGTTTGGTTCCAAGGAACGAAGCCCCCGCATTCGCGAGTCCCGCGCCAACTCCCGCAAATGGGTTCGCCGCCCCTTGTAGAAGATTTTGCGCCACGGTCGATATTACGCTGTTCAGCCCCGTCTGGAGCACCTGCCCCGGAATTCCGTCGAGCCCAATTTCATTTACAAGTGAAGCTATCAGGTAAGATGATGCCGCACCAATCAAGTTACCCGCGAACTCAGTATCAATATTCGCCAAAACTTCGTGGTTGGTGAGCGGAAGCGTCCACCCTCCTCCATTTGTAATCACCTCAAAGGTATTTTCGAGCAACGTTGCCAAAGTACCGCTAAGCGCAATTTTTCCGACAGCGCTTTGCCCAAGAATATTTCCGAGTGTCGACCCGAAGGACGCCCCCAACGCACCAGCGGTATCGATCCGCTTAGCCCTTGCCAACTCGCCGTTCAATACGACCGCCTGCGCTCCCCCAGGAAGACGGCTTCGACGAATACCGTTACTGTCTGGCTCCTCGATCCCAGTAAAATCGGTATATTCGGACCATACTCGCTTGATCGCTGCGTCAGAAGTGACGTCGTAGCGCTCAATTTCCCGCCCCTGCTCGGTGACGATCGACACCGTGAAGCTGCCGTCCTGATTCTGCTGGAGAATAGCTGTGCGGTTAGGCGCGAGCTGAACGTGCGTCTGCTCGGGATTGCACAGGGCCTCGTTGTGAACGCGGTTTCCATCGGCAATGTAAGTCGGGTGAGGCTCAACCGCGATACTGTAAACGTCAACGGCTCCGGGAATGAAATCGGTCCATTCCACAGCCGCGACCCCCTCAGCAGTCGCCAGCAAGTCTCCGGCATGAAGGTCTCCAGCCGCGCGGAAAGTTCCATCCGCCAAAGCGAACTCGTGGTCGGGGGTGGCGTTGAACAAATTTGTTCGAATCATTCCGCCAGCTGTAAGCTGCCGAAAGCCACTGACTCGCCCTGCAACGAGAGTTCCAGAGGCAGCTTCCGCCACGGGAAAGCAGAGCACCTCGTCGCCGACTTTCAGACTCTCAATCGATCGAGTCGAGCCATCCGGCAGCGCAATCTGGGTTCCAGCCGGAAAACAGGTTGGGACAAAATGCCTAGCTAATGCAGGTTGCGCCTCAAGCGCTTCTGTCACCGTACCGTCGACAAGAAAGTTACGCGCCTGAACCGCACCAATCGAATCAAACTGCCCTTCCATGGCGCCGCCCGGGCCAAAAAGCAGTCCCATGCGATAATAAAATAGGGCAACATCCGCCTCGGTCGGCGTTGCCCCAGATCTCAAAAGCGCATCGGTGATAGAATGTAGATATCCGTTTATGACAGAAACGTGACCCTTTATGTTCCAAGAGGAGAAGATCTCAGATGAAACATTGCTATCAAGAATTTCTTGCCTAAACTTTCCATACAGAGAATCAGAATATATAAATGTCTTAAATGTTGGATCGCTGAATGGCGAAGAGAATCCAAGATCTCGCAATATTTCGTCTACTATCAGCGGATTGTCTTTAATAGAATCACGTATCGTGCGTGAAAACTCGTACTGCACGAATTGATACGAGTTTAGAACCCCCTCAATTGTCATGCGCGGAGTTGGAACAGGCGATTCTGCTCCAAAATGAATTAGCGCTCCATCGAATTCGAAGTTGGCTATATCGGCCTGGCTCCCCGTACCAAGCCTTTTCAAGGTATCTAGCCCGAGTCCAAACGGGTCTGTCGAAAATTCTATTCCATTGTGATTCTTTGAAAATTCGCTTCCGTATTTCTTTGATAAGTCATATGACTGATCGACGGCGACACCTATTCCCTCCCTGAAATTTGATGATTTTATCGCATTAAATATTCCGTATGCGCCTTTTCCATACCCGACAAAATCAGACAGCGTGTTTAAAACATTCAATACCGGGGCCAGAGTCTCGTCGAAGCCCTGCGATAATCCGTCTATATGTGCCCTGATCGAATTCTCATATGGAGGATCTGATTTTAGCTCGAACGATGTGAAATTTATTCTTAGATTTTTGTCACTTTGATACAGCGCCCCATAGGAATATCCCAATGACTCTTTAGCAAACTGGTCAACCGGTCCAAGAAGTGTCGATTCTAACAACGGTGCATTGAATGAAATCGAGTTTGCGCCAGTGAGCGTCGAGTAAGCCTTTGCAAGTAGTCCGCCATTGTAAGCGCCAACAAGATCGACTCGAGCCGTGGGGTCCACGGCGAGGATCTGCTTCCGAATGGAATCGACGTACGTAAGGGTCGCCGCATAATCTCTTGACAGCGCTCCATTACTCCCGCGCGAAATCGGCGTTAAAAAATCTCCAGACCCGATCGAAATTAAATATTGATGACTGTCATTTGCGCTGCGAACTGCAATAACGCTCGACCTGAATGCACCGCCAAGCTCTTGACTTGCCGTTAGATTGAATTCCGACCGGACCGAGTTCATCGCCGTCGAATAAATATTTGAGAATGTAGATATTGATGAAATATTTTGAACGCCCTCAATATTGAGCGATATTTTATCAGCAGGCAAATTCATTGCCGAGAGGTCAGCAGTTCGCGACGCGAGATCCCGAACGGTTTCAGCTTTAATCGGCTGGGTCATTTACGCTCCCCCATCGCTTCCTCAAATATTCTTTTTGATTTCCCGCTGACCAGGAAAAGTAGTCCGTCTGATTGACGCCAAACGAGAATCGGCGGCCCGTTCTCTGAAATATCGATGACGTTCTTATCGTCGATCTTTAACTTCCCAATGCACTTCGTCCAAATCATGGTATCTGCGCCGCGTGTGGAGCAATCTGGATGATTGATCGATATCGCCGCCGTTGCCTCCGCCGCACCTCCTCCGTCGCCGGATATTTGCCACACGCGGTTTCCGCTATAGTCAAGAAAGCGTGGCACGAGCTGCACTGCCGCCGCCTTTTCGCTGCTCTGGAAATGCTGACCGCAGTCGATGCCGATTCCTTTTCTCTGCAAACCGATCATGATGTCGCGGAAATGCGCGATATCGCATATTGCTATTACTCTACTTGATTGGCCTGAAAGCCATTTCCAGAGTGGGTGTGAGCGTGTAGCCGGCATGCCTGTGTTGGATTCGGGTAGGAAAACTAGTTCGACAAATGGTGCAAAGACAGGCAACGCGCGATAGTCGGCCGGTCCGTCTGGTCGCCCTTCCTTTTGATCTGCCAGGCGTTGAACGCTGAATTTAGTGATGGTATAGTTGTTGCTGAGCGACTTTGGGACTTTTACTGAAACGCTGCGAACAAACCAAGTAGCCCGACGACCGTGATCTTCTAACACTATTACGGGCGGATCAGCCTCCAGCTGATTTGCTGACCGCTTGGCATAGGTGGGTGGGCATGGGGCGCCGCGATAGAGCCAGTCCCAAGAAAGGGTTAGACCGAGCGGGCCACTACCGCCAGTCCGAACGGTTTTCTCGTCAAGGGCCCTATTGGCAACGCCAAACGGTTGAGGCCCAAGATCCATGCAGCGATATTCAACCCAGGCCGACCCAACCTTGCCACCCGCCAAATACATCATTTCAATGTGATAACCCAAAGCATCGGTGGCGGATGCCTTGCAGCCAACGAGGACGGAGAGCGCCGAGATCGCCAGTCCAACACGAGCTAAGCTCCGGCGACTGATCTGTGTCGATTTTATTCGCGTCACCTTTCTCTCCCCGCCTCATTCACCCGCCGCTCGATCGGGCTCAACAAAAAGTCGATCACTCGCCGCTCCGATGTCCTGATTTCGGCGCTGGCCTGAAGCCCAGGCGAAACATCCAGCGGCGCGCCGCCACCGGTCGGATGATTGTCGAGGATCGCTACCCGCGCCTGATAGACAGGCCCCAGCTTCTCATCCTGGATAGCATCGCGGCTGACCCACATGAGTTTGCCTTCCAGCGTCCCGTAGCGCGTGAACGGAAACGCCTCGAGCTTCACCGTCACGGGCTGCCCCGCACGCACGAACCCGATGTCGCGATTGAGCACCTGCGCCTCCACGATAAGCTGAGCGTTGCTCGGCACCACCACCAGGATCGGATCGGCGGGCTTCAGCACCGAGCCCTCGCTTGTCACCGCGATTTGCTGCACCGTCCCGTCAACCGGCGCCCGGACGATCTGCAAGCCTGTCCGCTGAGTCGCCTTGACCAGTTCCTCACGTGCGACCCGCACCTCCGCGTCCGCCTTGGCGAGGTCGGCCAGCGTTTCGCGGATCGCCTGCGAGCGCACCTCGGCCAGCTGCTGGCGCACCCCGGCGAGGCTTGCCGCGGCCTTGCGCTGGTTCTGCACCTCGACCCCGATCCGGCGTTCATGGTCGACGCGCTGTTGATCGAGCTCGAGCTGGCCGAGGCGCGACGCATAGCCCTTGTCGGTCAGCACACGGCGTTTGTTCGCCCGCTCGGTGAGAAATGGTAGGGTGTCGCGCAGCCGCGCGATTTCGGCGCCCGACGCGGCACGCGAAGCCTCCGCCTCCCCCGCCTGTTCCTGGAGCGTCTGCGCCTTGGCGCGGAGTTCAGCCAGCCGGCTATCGATCAGCTGGCGCTGTACGGCGACGATGTCGCCAGACACGCCTTCTGGTGGCACGAAGTTCGCCGCGCCGCCGTGCAATGCATTGAGGATTGCGCGCGACCGTGCGGCATCCAGCCCCGCGGTCTGCAATTTGGCGAGCGCCTGCTCGCGCTCCGCGCCGGTCGCGGTCGGATCCAGCGTGACCAGCGGCTGACCGCGCCGCACCGTCTGGCCGTCGTGGACGAGGATCGAGCGCACCACCCCACCATCGGCAGACTGGACGAGCTTGTTGCGTCCCGCCGCGATCACCTTGCCCGGCGCGACCGCCACGACATCGATCTTCGCGACGATCGACCAGACAAGTGCAAGCGCGAGAAAAACAATCAGCGACCACAGGATAATGCGCCCGAGCGGATTGGGCGGGGTCTCAACGACCTCCAGCGCCGCGGGCAGGAAATCGGTCTCCGACCATGCCTTGCGCGATTTCAGCCGCTCGGTTTCGAGCGCCCAGCTGTCGCGCAGTACGCGCCAGTGCCTTGCCCACCCGCCTTCGATTCCATCCGCGTGGCTGGCCATGGCTCAGGCGACCTCCAGTTCGGCGAGGCCCATCTGCCTGTTGTACATTTGCGCGTAGCGGCCCCCCTGGCGCAGCAGTTCCGCGTGGGTTCCCGCCTCGGTGATCTCGCCCGCCTCGACCGAAACGATGCGGTGGCATTGCCGCACCGCCGACAGGCGGTGGGCAATGATGATCACGGTCCGGCCTTCGGCGATCCGCCTGAGGTTACGCTGGACAATTTCCTCGCTCTCCGCGTCGAGCGCCGACGTCGCCTCGTCGAGGATCAGGACGCGCGGGTCGCCGATCAGCGCGCGCGCGATCGCGATACGCTGTCGTTGCCCGCCCGACAGGTTCGCGCCGCGCTCGTCGATCCGCGTGTCATAGCCTTCGGGCAGTTCGAGGATAAAATCGTGCGCGCCGGCGAGCGTTGCCGCCGCCATGACGCGCTCCATCGGCCGGCTCGGGTCGGCGAGCGCGATATTCTCGCGCACCGTGCGGTTGAACAGAATGTTCTCCTGCAACACCACCCCGACCTGTCGCCGCAGCCACGCCGGATCGACCAGCGCGAGATCGACTCCATCGACCAGCACTCGGCCTTGCTCTGGGACGTGCAGCCGCTGAATGAGCTTGGTCAGCGTGGATTTGCCCGATCCCGACGGACCGACAATGCCGATCATCTCGCCCGGTGCGATGTCGAGGTCGATCCCGCGCAAAACCTCCGGCCCGTTGGCGCGATAGCGGAACCGCACCTTGTCGAGCCGGATCCGCCCCTTGATCGCGGGAAGCGCCGAACGCGACGGCGCCGCGGGCTCAGGCGGCGCGTTGAGGATGTCGCCGAGCCGATCGACCGCGAGACGCGCCTGCTGAAAATCCTGTGCGAGTTGGGCGATGCGCAACACCGGCTGGGACACGCGCCCCGCCAGCATATTGAACGCGACCAGCATCCCGACCGTCAGATCGCCGGCGATGACCGCACGCGCGCCGAAGAACAGGATCGCGACCGTCGTCAGCTTCGAGACCAGCTGGATCGCCTGGCTGCCCCAATTGCCGAGCATCGCCGCGTCAAAGCCCGATCCCACATAGCCGGCGAGCTGTCGCTCCCACCGGTTCTGCATCTGCGGCTCGATCGCCATGGATTTGAGCGTCTCGATCGCGGTCACGCTCTCGACGAGGAACGACTGGTTCTCAGCATGACGCTTGAATTTCTCGTCGATCCGCCGCCTGAGGCCAGGCAGCACCGCGAGCGAAATGCCGATGTACAGCGGGATGCTGATCAGCACGATCAACAGCAGCTTCGGCGAATAGAGATACATCACCGCAAGGAAGATCACGGTGAACAGGAGGTCGAGGACCAGCGTCACCGCGTTCGAGGTCAGGAAGGTCCGGATCGTCTCCAGCTCGCGCACGCGCGCCACGGTATCGCCAACCCGACGGCTGCCGAAATAGCTCATCGGCAGGCTCTGCAGATGCCTGAAGAGGCTTGCGCCGAGCTCGACGTCGACCCGGCTGGTGGTATGCGCGAACAGATATTGACGGAGGCCCGACAGCAGGGTCTCGAACGTGAACATGCCGACCATGCCGATCGCCAGCACCTCGAGCGTGGTCAGCGATTTGTGAACCAGCACCTTGTCGATCACGACCTGGAAGAAGATCGGGGAGATCAGGCCGAGGATCTGGATGAAAAGCGACGCGAGCAGCACCTCGCCGAGCAATCGGCGGTAGCGGACGAGCGCTGGAATGAACCAGCTGACATCGAACTTTCGGCGGACCCCGGCGATGCTCTCGCGCGTGGTCAGCAGCAGATAGCGGCCGGTAACCTCGCCAAGAAAGGCCGCACTGTCCTGTTCACCGACCTTGCCCGATACCGGATCCTGCACCAGCACCCGATCGCCTTCGATCTTGCCGACGAGGAGAAATCCATCCGGTGTCTCGGCGATCGCCGGAAGCGGCGCCCGGGACAATGCGGCCCATTCTAGCAGCGTAATCCTTGCACGCACGCCGTCGCGCTTCGCTAGCCTTGCGAGGTCGTCGATGCTCGATGGATCGCCGTGTCCAAGCTGATGACGCAGCTGGTCCGCATCCGCGGAGCGCTGGAGAAAGCCGAGCATGATCACCAGCGCGGCAAGGCCGCTATCTCCAGACGCGCTGGTCTCGCGCCCTTCCCCCGTCGACGCCATTGTAGATCCGATACTTTGGCCTCTCAGGAATAAAAGGCCGCAACCCCTGTATGATGAACTGAAAATTGCACGAACGTTACCATCCGGCAATGCAGAAAATTCACAAATTTAAGCCATTTTGGAGCGATCGGCCATCCAGACCGAATCGCGCCGATGAATCGCGGTCGGATGGGCGATGAGATCACGGAACCTGCTCTTAAAACGGGATTTCGGCCCGCGGGTCGGCAGCCAGCCCCCGGCCCCGCACCGAAAAATCGCACCATTGCCGCTTGTTCATTCGGCGGGTTATTTTCGCGTCATTCAGGTGTAACGTTCCAGAACGTCTCACCTCAATCCTTTGAATTAGTGGGAGTTAATCGCGTTGCCGAAATATATTCTCGTCGTTGAAGACGATCAGACGACGCGAAAGCATATTGTTCAGGCGCTGACCGCCGAAGGCTTCAGGGTGGACAGCACCGCCGATGGCCGTGACGCCCTTTATCAGGCGAGCGCAGGCAGGTTCGACGCCATCATTCTCGACCGCATGCTGCCGAGCCTTGATGGCATGGCGGTGATGGCTGCCCTCAGGGCGGTGAATATCGACACGCCGGTGCTGATCCTCTCAGCCCTCGACAAGATCGAGGATCGTGTCACCGGCCTCACCTCCGGCGCGGAAGATTATCTCATCAAGCCATTCGCGATGGCCGAACTCATCGCGCGGCTTCACCTCATGGTCGATCGCCGTTCGCTTTCGCGGCTCGAACAAGCGCGACTGACCTGCGGCGACCTCGAGATGGATTTGACCTATCATAAGGTACGCCGTGGAAGCCGCGATATCGAGCTCCAGCCACGCGAGTTTCGGGTGCTTGAATATTTTCTACGTCACCGCGACCAGGTGATAACCCGCGCCATGCTGCTGAAGCAGGTTTGGGACTGTGAATTCGACCCGGGCACGAATGTCGTCGAAGCCCAGATCAGCCGCCTGCGCAAGAAGCTCGAGAACGATGGGGACATGCCCTTGCTTCACACGATAAGAGGAGCTGGTTACAAGCTTGGAACGGAACGCTGATGCGTGTGCCATTCGGCCGGCTGCAGTCGTTTACATGGCAAATCATCGTCACCGTCGCCTTGCTCCAGCTGGTGGCCGCCGGGTTGCTGCTCAGCTTCGTACAATGGCAAAATCGCGAACAGCTACAGGCAATGCAACGCGACGCTGTATCGCATCGACTGCGAGACCTGTCCGCGTTGCAGCGCCTGCAGGGCATCCAACAGCTCGCCCGCACAATCAACGCCGCCATCGGTGAGTTCACGGCTGACGAGGTCATCCAGCTGCGCGTGCCCGGTGGCCAGGTGATCGCGGGCAACATCGTCGATCGTCCGACAATCCCCACGGCGAGGACCGGATTATATCGGATCGTCACCCGCCGCATTGGTAGCGCGACGCCCGAGCGGGCCCTTATCACGATCGCGAAATTTCCTTCCGGGGAAGAGCTGCTCGTAGGATCGGTGGTTGAGGACGACTTTCGTCTGATTTCTGGCTTTACACAGGCGAGCATCGTCGCGCTCCTGCTCGCGATCCCGCTCGCTTTTGTTGCAGCCCTTCTGATCGCGCGCCAGATCAGCACCCGGCTACGATCGGTCACTGCGACCGCCTCGGGGGTCGAGCAAGGCGATCTATCCCGGCGCGTGCCGCGAGATGCGAGCGATGACGCGTTCGACGAGCTTGCCGCGGGCATGAACTCGATGCTCGATCGGATCAATGAGCTTGTCTCGGAACTCCGGCTGGTGACTGAAAGCCTGGCTCATGATCTTCGCTCGCCATTGACGCGGATTCGACATCGCATCGAGGAGCTTCAGGGTACGCCGCTTGCAACCGGCTCCCCATTGCTTGACGCCGTCGAGCATGATCTGGCGCTGGTGCTCAAGACCCTTGCGATGATGCTGCAGATCACCCGGACCGAGGCAGGCATTGGTGTCGATTCAAAGGAAGCGACCGATATCGAGGCGCTGTTGCGTGATATTGCCGAAATGTATGAACCGGTTGCAGCGGAGAATGGATTTTCCATCGTGATCGCCGCTGCGCCGGGTCTTTCCGTTCCGGCGCACAAGAACCTTCTGAGGCAGGCCCTCTCGAATTTGCTCGACAATGCGATCCATTATGCCACGGGCGGCAGCCGCATCGAACTCTACGGCATTCGCGACGACAAGAACGTCAAGATCGGTGTCCGCGATGACGGGCCGGGTGTCGCCTCGCATCAATATGAGCGGATCAAGCGCAGATTTGTGCGCCTTGATACCGCCCGAAGCACCTCAAGATCAGGCCTCGGGCTTGCCCTGGTCGACGCGATTGCACGCCTGCATAGCGGCGAACTGGTCCTGGGAAATGCGGCGCCGGGCTTGATTGCGAGCGTTGTTGTTCCCGCACCGCCGTCATTAGGGCATGGTTGAAAGGCGGTCGCGCTCAAATGGCGCGGAGATTTCTTGTCCATGCGCACCTCCGAAATGGGCCTCCTGACGTCGACATGGGACCACTTCATTCCTCGACACTTTCCGCGATCCAGATTGAACATATATGCGGGAGCGATGCGGCCGGCCGGCTCTCGGGATTCGCGAAAAGGCGCTAGAACGGCGTGTTGTGGGACGAAGCCGACGGTCCGAATTTTTCCGCCAAACGGCGGTTCCCGACAAGAGCCGACGTCCCATTGAAGAATCATCCGCCTGCTCGCTGTTAACGGCATGACCCAGAAGCGGTGGTCGAGGGCGCACCGCCCGCCCCAACCTCGGGACACTCGTCAGTCGGTGTTACACCCGCGTATAAGCTCAGACGACTGACCTCGCGGAACTGAAACATCGGCATCGATCAGGCGGTCCCCGCTTCAGCCATGCGCTGCTCGAGTTCGTCGAGGAATGGCGAGCGGCCGCGGTACATCCGCCCGCGCGGGGTATCGACGAACCCCGAATAAAGCATGTGAACCTCGTCGCGCGCGCGCGTCAGGCCAACGTAGAAAAGTCGCCGGCTTTCCCGCAGCTTGGTAGGCGACTCGTTATGCCACGGCAAACTGCCGAGATCGAGGCCAACCATGATCACCACGTCGTACTCGCATCCCTTCGCCGAGTGCAGGGTGAGCAGATTCAGGTGTAGCGGCGAGCCGTCGCGGCCTCCCAAGCTAGCCATGTCCACCTCGGCTAGTGCGCCCCCTACTGCCAGCGCCTCCGTCATGCGGTCGACCTGCTCGCGTTGATCGGCGAGGCCCGGCTCCGTAGCCATCAGCGCGTCTAACAAGCCGGCCCGCATCGCTGCCACGAACCCGCGGGCGGGCGCCTCGTCATCTCGCAACGACCAGAGCAAGGCGGTCAGGCGCCGAGCCTCGTCCCGCGCCTGCTGGTCGCGGACGCGCGTGCGCCGGAAGCCATGCCAACGGTCAAGAAGCCCGCGCAGCTGCGGTCGGGCCTCGCGCCAGCCACCCGCGCACCAGGCCGCGCAATCCTCGATCCAACTGGTGAGCGCGACCTTGCGATAGGGCGCGGCGGTGTCAACGCGCACATAATCGTAGCCGGCGGCGGTCGCGGCATCGGCCACGATGTTACCCGCGCGAAAGTCCTTGTAGAGGACGGCGATGTCGCCGAGGCTCCGCCCCGGCTTCGAGGCGAGCGCGACGGGAATGATCTCCGCGACAGCGTGCGCGGCTTGTCCTGCGAGACCGCCATCGCAAGGCACGAAGGCGATCACCGCCTGTCGCGCCTGATCACTTGCTTGGTAGCCGCGCGTTTCGCCGAGCGCCATCTCAGAGGCGCTGACAATCCGCGCGGCCGAACGATAGTTGAGCTGAAGCTGCACGCGCTCAACGTCGCCTCGTTCGGCGAGGTCCGTGAGCAATCCGCCATCGGCGCCGGTGAAGCCGTATATCGATTGGTCCGGGTCGCCGACTGCGAAGAGCCGCACATCACCTTCGAACGCAAGCCGACGAACGATCCGGTCGAGAGCGACACCGAGATCCTGATATTCGTCTACAGCGAGTACGGGAAACTTGGCCTGCACCAACGGCAAGACCCAGTCATGCTCGGCGATTAACCGCTGACCGAAGACGATCAAATCGTCGAAGTCGATCAGACCGGTGCGGCGCAGCTCCGCCTCGTAGGCCTCCGTCCACGCCGCGAGTTCTGCCTCGGCCTCCCAATCGTCGGCGGTGCGGTCGAGTACCGAGCGACGGTGTCGTCCGAGATCGATTGACTTCCAAGGGTGATTGACGCCGAATAGCCGGTCTCCCGAGCGCTTGAGAAGCGCCTCGCTCTGGCGCTGCGTCGCCATGGTGAGCGGGAACGGCAGCGGCAGGTCCGCGAGCCGGCCATAGGGCATGAGCAGATGACGCAGGCAGAAGCCGTGGACTGTCCCGATGAAGAGATTGGACGCTTCGCGCAGCCCGAGCCCCTCCAACCGGCGGGTCAGCTCGCGCGCGCACTCCTGACTGTAAGTGATGCAAGCGGCTCCGCGCGGGGACCGAACGTCTTCCGCAAGGATGCGCGCGAGCTTTAGGACGAGCGTCTTCGTCTTGCCGCTGCCCGGGCCGGCGAGCACGACGCAGTGGCCGGTCGAGTCGTAAGCCGCGAGTTGGCCGGGGTTGCCGGCGAGATCGGCCGCTTGGCCGAGATAGGCTGCGCTGATGCTACGCGACGGCATCGCGGATGTGCTCCAGCGCACGGCGGATATAGTCAGGACAGGCGGCGGCGGTGACTCGAGGAGCTAAGGCCTGAGCGAAGCGGCCCTTGCCGATCCGCTCGATGTAGCCGAGCAGCCGATCGGGCTCCAGCGTGGCCGGATCATCGACCCAACCTTGGATCCGATTTCTTGCCGCCTGAACAAGCGAAAGCTCGCGTAGCATCACCCGCTGCATCCGCTGGGCGAGCCCGCCTCGCCACAGTTCGAGCTCGAGCGTGTCACCGTTGACGAAGTACCCGAACGGCTCAGCGTGCTCGATCACTTCGTCGGCGTCCATCGCATCGAAGTCGACGTCCTCGTCGACAATTTCGAGGGCGCTGATCAAGCGCCGCCGGACAAACGGTGGGTGCGTTCCGTTCGGATCGCGGTCGGTTATGATGACGTGCGGAATAGAGAGACCCCGCGATCCTAGCAGCTTGACGTAGGGGGTGAAGTTGGTGCCGGCCACCGAGCAGACCGTGATGCCCAGCATGTCGAGCGGCATGTCAAGCGCCTCTGCGAAAGCCGGGACGAGGAAGCGCTCTGCGTCGCCTTCCACCAGGATGACGCCGCGAGCAAAGAACATTTCGCCGCGGCTCACGTCAATGTAGCGTTGTAGATCGCCTTCATCGCGCGTGGTGAGCGGCGCGGCGGCGGTGGACACTCCGACCGTAGCTCCCGCTGTGGGGTCATGACGCAGCAGGACTACGGAGCGGATCGGCGTCACGCTGGCGATGTGCGGGGAATGGGTCGTGAGGATCGTCGTCAGCGGCGGCTCATCCTCGTCGCCGTCCGTCCCATCAAGAAAGTAGCGGTAGACCAGGCGCTGAACGTGCGGGTGGAGATGCGCCTCGGGCTCCTCGATGGCGAAGAAGGTGTGGTCTCGCTCACCGTCAGCGACCAAGCGGTCGAGTTCGAGGCTCTTCAGCGCGAGAAAGACCAGATTGGCGGTGCCGAGGCTCGCGTCCGCGATGCCACGAGTAGTATTGTCGATGAGAAGGCGCAGGCTCCGCAGGAGCGCATCTAGCCGCGTCGGTGCAAGTCCGAGCGCGACAGGTGTTGCGTGCTGCGTGCCGGCGATCGCGGACAGGCGGTCGCTAATGCGGGTAGCCGTTGCGACCACCTCGGCCCGCCCGACAAGCTCCGTCTGGGCAGCGTTCACCTGTTCCTGTATTTCGGACCGCGCCTCCTCGTCCAACGAGGTGGCCAGTTCCTCGATCAACGGCCGCAGCGGCGAGTTGCGCCAGTTCGACAGATCCTTCTCGGCGTCGCGAAGTGCGACTTGAACATCGAGCGGCAGCATACGGCGCAGCGACGCGCCGATCACCATGTCAGGGTCGTCGCCGCCGAAAATCACGTACTCGTAATCGGCGAGACTTTCGGGATCACCTTCGAGCCCAGCCTTCGGCTGAAACCGGTAGGTCAGCCGGGCAACCATCGGCGGACCGGGATCGACAATGCAATCATTAAGATGCGCCATCAGGCGCGGATCGTCGGTGAAGTCGGTAAGCTCGACCGATACTTCAACGGTGGCGCCGAGTTTCTCTTCCCCGAGGCCGTCCCAGAACTGATCCAAGCCGAGTTGGCGATCCCGCTCCGACAAGGCAGGATCGAGGATGAGTTGGATAGCTCGCAGGAAGTTGCTCTTTCCCACCTTATTTTCGCCAACCACGACGATGCTATCGCCGGTCTGGACGTCGAGGTTCGAGAAGTTGGCGAAGTTGACGATGCGAACCCTTGATATTCTCACGTTCAGCGTTCCCGTTTTTGTCTGATCGCGAGGTCAATCGCGGTTTCGCCGACGCTAGCATCATCTTCACGATAAGCGGAGCCGCCACGCACCTCGCATGCGAATGGCTGAACGCCGCCAGTCCGATAAAGCGGCTCGGAAACAAGCGTGCTCGATATGATCAACTGAGCCGACCGACAGCCCGCAGAGAGGCGCCCTAGGAGGCGGCATTCAGGCTCATCGCGCCGTCATACGAGCTTCGTCGGAGCGCGGTGGCAGACTGCTCGGGCGCCGCACGAAGACGACGTCGATGATGCGGGTGTCGTGCCGTCTAAGCGCGTCGCGCAGGCTGTCCCATCGCTCGGGATGGGAGCTGTCAGCATCGTCATAAATATAGGCGACCATGCGGCTCCACTCCTCCGGCCGCTCGAAATAGCGAACGCAGTCTTCGCGGATCTCGGTTTCGATCTTGGCCGCCTCGGCCCAGTTGCGCACGACCTTCGCCTCGATGACGAGCTTCAGGTCGCGAATGCCGAAGTCGATGCGAGGCTGCACTAGGCCGGTCGACGCAGTGTAGCGCTCGTCGCAGAGCGACGCCCCGAAGCGGGGATAGAGGATCGCGTACAGGAAGGCCTGAACATGCGCCTCGCGGTCGATGAGCCAGCGCGCGCCCCGCCGTCGTGCGCCGTCCTCCTCCCAGGGCCAGCGCTTGAGCGCCCCTTGCGTCGCGCGCAGGATCGTTACGACCTCGTCGACCGTGGGGACGAGCGATACCGCCGCCTCCCCCGAGAGCACAGCAAGTCCCACCGACCAGGCGGCGGCGCGCTCGAGCTCGCCTGCAACCGGTGCGGTCCGGCGCAGGAGCGCGGTCATCGTCGCAATGCGCTGGTCGTCGGACGGTGCCGGTGAGAGGGTCGCGGCAAGCGGCCAGACACGGCGGAGAGCGAGCTCGAGTGCCTGCGCGTCGACATCACCGCCCGGCGCAGCCGCTTTGAGGCGCCCGCGCCCGTCCATCAGGTCGGCAGCGAGCAGCCGGGCGCGACCAGTCCAGTGGGGCGGCCCGGACCAGGAGTCCGCATAGGCTGCAAGCCAGGTCCGCTCGTCCCGCGCGTCGGCTAAATCGCGAATCCGGTTGAGGCCGTCGGCAACGCCGAGAAGCGCGATGTCGTCGGCGAGCATCTGACCGGTCGCGGTACCGGGCCGTCCGCGTAGGCGGGCAATCTCGTCGAGGAAGGCCCGGGCGTTCAGGGCGGCCGTCGCATCGTCGCTGAGGGCAAGGACGTAGCCGGCATTTGCGATCGCCGGGACGCCGCCGTAGCGCGCCGCCTCGATGGCGTCCGCGATCGACGCGGCGGGAAGCATCCAGTCGGTTGCGACATCTCCGCCCCGACATAGCCGCTCAGCAAAGCCGAGTGCCGAAGGAGCGGCGTCCTGCGCCGAAGACGCAATCGTCCTGCAAAGCTCCGCTAGGCGATCCGCCAGCAACGCCTGCGGGGTCACAGGAACCACATCGAGCCGCGCAGCCGTTCGGAGGCCAACACGGCGCTGTTCCACCCCGGTACCGGCTTAAGGTTAGCGAGGGAGGCCGCGATCAATCGCGAATAGAGGATCGTGATCGGCTCGTGCGACGGGAAAAAGCTCCGCCAAGACAGACAGGAAAAATGGAAGATCTGCCGGGCGATATAGGTGATGTCCGTAAAGTCAGAATCCGCGTGGAGGTCGATCAGGAGTGGCACGGGAAGGCCCTGCTGATCCGTCTTTACCTCGTCGACCCCGATTAGCTGCAGCAGAGCGGTTCGGGGCCCGAGCTGGAGACATCGCCCGCGCGTGGGCGCGCCCGCGCCTTTCAGGCGACGATCACCCCGCCCCGCCCAATAATCCTTGCCGCGCTGGGACGGGTCGAATTGCAGATATTCGTGGTGCTGCGAGATATTAACGAAGGCGAACTTCACCGCATGGCGATCGGCGATCAATTCGCGGACCACCGCCTTTACCGCATCGATTTCGGTGTTCTTCAACGGCTTGAAGACATGGAAGACCAGACGGACCGTCTCGCCGGCCTGCCAGTTGTTCTGCTCGCGGACATAAGCGATGCTGGTGCGCAGCTGCTGGATCAGCGCGTCGGCATATTCGTCGAACTCGACCTCCTTCGTTTGGCCCCAAACCAGATAACGGCCATCGCCTTGAAAGACGGTGGTCAGGCCAACATAGCGATCGCGAATGCCGAACCGCCCTTCACGTGTCTCGGCATAGCCAAGCCCGATGACAAGCTCGTGCGTAGCCGGCCCACGCATGGACATGACGAAGGGAAGGCCGTCGAGCTTAGCATAGGCCTGCAGCGCAAGGCCGTTCAGCGTGTAAGCGAGACCGGCTTCGTCGCTTTCGATGGTCTCGAGACGGACACCCTGGACCGGCACGCCGGCAGTCATGAACCGTGCTTTCGAGATCAGGTAGGGATTGCTTGGCGCCGGCAGGTCGCGATGGGCCTGTCGGGTCTGGACAAGCGCGAGATCGGGGGCCGCGGGCAGACGGCCCAGCAGTTGCTGGATAGCTTTCTCGTACGCGTCGACAGAAGAATTTGCCGCCGCTTCGAACTCAAACTGCACGCGGGCGAGTCGGAACTTTCCCACGAGTCCACCCTGGAAGGGATTGACCTTGGGGTTGGGGCGCCCGCTAACGATCTCGCGCCAGACGTCATCCGGAAAGCCGTCGCGTAGCGCGCACGCCAGTTCGTCGGCACTGCCTTCCTTACCCTTTTCGCAGATCACGGCGACCAACGGCGCGTTACGAGCATGCTGCATATATTTGTACGGACCGAAGGTTTTGACGCCAGCATCGGGCGACCGGTTTGTCTGGCTACCCTGTGCCCCGAACAGGAATGTCGGACGCGATGTCTCGATCGTATCGGGAAAGAGCGGGTCGCCGGCACCGAGGAGCGTTCCGACACGGATTATGAGCCCATCGGGCAGATGCAGGTCCTTGGCGAATTTGTCGCGGACGCCTTCAAGGGTCCGCCGGATGTGATCGAGCTTCTGGGCGCCAGACCAATAGTCCCGGCGCCGCTTGGCCAAGCCGGTCAAGATGCGGTGGGCCGCGCGGTCATATTGGTGGTGCACGAGGGCTTCGAGATATTCCTGGCGCGGCTCAAGAAGCACATGCTTAGCCGCGACGCTATCGTCGCCGCTGGGATCAGCCAGCCGGAGGATCCCGTTCTCAACCCCGATGACGCGACCTAGCGTTTCTAGGCGTGGTCGCATACCATCCTCGACCGGCGCATGGCGGCAGACCCACCGCCCTATGAGGTCGAAGCGCGCATCGATCAGTGCGTCACCGGAGATCGCGAGCTCGTTGGATGTGTCGACGTCAAGGAGGAGCGCGAGGAAGGCTGGGGCGGCGGCGCCCCGCGTCTGAAGGACGCGGGTATCGAAGCTGTGGCGCACGAGCACATCGAGACCCTCAACCGGCTGGAGATTACACTCTCGGATCGCGGCCGACAGCAAGGCCGCCTTGCGATTGCCCCAGCATTGCAGCGGGCGCACGGGGCGGAGGATGGTACGGGTGGCGCGCAGCCATTCGAGGAGCAGATGCTGGACGACCTTGCCCAGAAGGAGAAGATGCTCGTCGACCCGCGCGACCTGTGTTTCGCCGAGTGGTGCGACGTCGGGCACTACAGCGACGTTCCAAATCATCCCGTCGCGAACATCGAAGCGAAAGACATGGCTTGCGCGATGCCGTTCGCGCAGCGCACGATAGGTCTCCTCGTCGGCGTAAGGCTGACGACCTGCGCGGAAGCAATCGTCCGAGAAGCTCAGCGGCGCGATATTGAGACACGGTCCGGGCGATGGCGAGTTGCCGATGGCGGCTTCGGCACTCCTTGACGATGATTCGCTGCTCACCCATCACTCCCGGTTGTCCATCCATCGAGCCGCTACTCTAGTGCGGTCGTCGACGCAAAGTAATGCCGAGCGTCACGTCACCCCGCCATCGCCGATTTTCAGATATCGGAGTCGTATCTTGGAGAAGCCGCCGGGCCGCAAAGTCCGGCCAAGGTCATACGTTCCTCCTCATCATCATCGTCCGCGTCGAGATGGACGAACGGACGATTCCTGGAACCGCAAGTTTCCGCATGAGCGTTTTAAAAGAGGGCGCTTGCCGGCCGGCGGCTCCTGTCAGAACCGGACGTTCGCGCCACCACACAGGAACGGCGATACCTGGTCGCCTCCTGCCCTACCGCGGCCGAGGATGCGTACCACAAGAAGGATAGGAGGCTCACTCGAAGCGGAGAATGCGGCGTGAGGACCTATTCAGGCAATACATTTAATTTGGGGTATTTTTTCGAAACGAGACAGATCGAATTCACCCGGACTCACCGGGTCGATTGGTTCCATTCTGGTGCAATTTACCCGTTGCGACGCCTCCGCTGGTCCGTCAGACCCGCAATGGAGGGGCGCGATGGCCTATCAGGATTCATTCGGCGACAATGCCGAGCTTTTGCGGCGAACCATCACCGGGTTCGCGGATCTCTCCGGCCGCTCGCGGCGGACCGAGGTCATCTATTACTGGATCGCAACCGCCCTTGCAGGTGTGATCTTCGAGTTTCTCGTCACGACGCTTCTTCCCGCAAGTGCGGCGGTGGCGCTTACCTCGGCCTTTCAGGTCGCAACGATGATCCCGATGTTCGCCCTTCTTGTTCGACGGCTGCATGACCAGAACAAATCGGCACAATGGAGTTCATTGTATTTCCTGGCGGTGCTTCTGAGAATTCCGGTCATGATTGCCGAGCTTCGGGGCAATGTGGATGAAATCCTTACCGCGGAGCGATCCCCTGCCAACCTTCTTTCGGGCCTGTGCGGCATCATCATCATCGTTCTGTGCCTGATCGCCGGAACGAATGGACCAAATTCCTTCGGTCCCGACCCGCGGCTGGAAGGCTGAACCATCAAACCGTCCGTTCGTCCCGGCCGATGCCAGCGCTCGATCGAGCCAGAGGGCCACCGATCGCGCTTTAATTTAAAGACAATTTCTGCCGCTGCATAACCGCGGTCATTGCAACCGGGGAGCTTGCAGCATCGATGATCGTGCAAACCGACAGCGAGATCGCCTATACCACCGATCGGTGGCGCGGGGCTGCGGATGGCAGCATGACGCTCGTTCTGGCGGCGGTGTTCCTGCTGCCGCTGATCCTGTGGATCTGCTTCGACGGAAGGCGGGCTTTCGAAGCGCCCGCAGGCGCGCTCATCATAATTGGCGTGCTCGCGTTGATCGGCGGCGGGCTTGCGGCCCTCGCTTATTATCTCGGTTTCAGGCGAGTGGGCCAGCCGGATAGCATCGTCATCACGACGGGCGGACTGACCTATACGCGTTTCGGGACAACGCGAGCCTATTCCTGGCCTCAACTCGGTGACGCGGTCTATTCTTCCAACGGCCGGGGTCCCGGTTCCGTCAGGATGAAGGTCGACGGCGAGGGCAATCTCCTAAAGATCATTCCGGACGACTTTGGCATTGAGTGCCGCGAATTGATGGAGGCGATCGAAGCGGCGCGGAGAGGAACGTTGATTTCCGCGGCCGATCTGCACGCAAAGGTGCTGAAGAGCACGCGCCAGATCAATCTCGTTTTCCTCTTCCTCAGCGTCGTCCTGTTCGGATCGCTCATCATGGTCGCCGTGTTTACCAAAAAATGACCTCAAAGCGCGGGAGCGCACCTCAGCATCCCTGCGAGGCCCTGAACGGCGCGGCCGAAAATGCCGCCCGAAAATCTTAAAACGCCTGAGATATGGCCGAGAGGAGCTGGAGTCGCCGTGCGGGCACGCCCCGGCATGCTTGTTCCGAGCACCCCAAGCTCTTGAAGTTGCACCTGCCGAGGCGCCGCGATAGGCCGCTCCGACGCACTTTCAGGGGTGCATCGGAGTCTCGATGTTGCTAGCCTGTTCCACGATGCGGACCGACCTCGACCACCTCCCCCCACAGAAGCGCCGCGAACTGGAACGCGTCGTCCAGATCGTTTTCGAGGAATTCGACGACGCGCTCGCCCTCGCGAAGCAGAAGTGGAAGAAACAGGGCCGGATCGAGAAGATCATCCTCTATGGCTCGTATGCGCGCGGCGGCTGGGTCGACGAGCCGCACACCGCCAAGGGCTATCAGTCGGACTATGATTTGCTGATCATCGTCAACGACAAGCGGCTGACCGATCGCGTCGATTACTGGCTCAAGCTTGAGGAGCGGCTCAACCGCGAGCTTGCGATCACCAAGGCGCTGCACACCCCGGTCAATTTCATCGTCCACACGCTGCAGGAGGTGAACGACGGCCTCGCGCACGGCCGCTACTTCTTCATGGACGTGAAGCGCGACGGCATCGCGATCTACCAGACGCTCCCTACCGAATTGCACGAACCCAAGCCCAAGACGCCGCCGAAGGCGCTGGAGATGGCGCGGGAATATTTCGATGAGTGGTTTCCCAACGCGATGAAGCGCTTTGAAGCCGCCAAATTCCTCGTCGATAAAGGCTACTCGAAGCAGGCCGCGTTTGATCTCCATCAGACGGCGGAAAGCTTGTACAATTGCGTCCTTCTCGTGGTGACCTTCTACACACCCCATGTTCACAACATCGGTTTTCTGCGAACGCAGGCCGAGCGGCTGGATCGACGGCTGGTTGATGCCTGGCCGCGCGAGAATCGTTTCGAGCAAGCGACCTTCGAGAAGCTGAAGGACGCCTATGTGAAGGCGAGGTACTCGAAGCATTACAAGATTTCCGAGGCCGAACTGAAATGGCTGAGCCAGCGGATCGAGGAACTCGGCCGGGTCGTCCATGAAATCTGCTCCGAGCGGATCGCGGAACTCGAGCGCGCCGCGGCTTGAACAATCACCATTGCGATTGCACCGGCTTGCCTTTCCGATCGGCATGAATCATGTTGTTTCAACGCCATGACCCTGGCTGTCAGGGCGTCTCGATCATAGCCAGGCATCAAGAACGACAGACCAGGACGGTCCGTCGGCCGCAGGATATCATGGCGCCGTTTGTCGCCTGATGGCGGCATCGCGCTGGTATTGCGGCAGTCCGACATCGTTCGGGCTGGACAATGCCGCGTGAGGTTCGTTTTCGTGCCCTTCTCGCCCTGCCCGCCCGCACCGCCGAACCGGCCGCCGCGCTCAGTATCGTCCGGCTGCCACAACAGCCTGTCGGATGCGATCGCGCTCGAGGCCGACCCGCTGCCGGTGCCGACACTCGAGGAGACGTTTCGCGCCGAGCGCGACCGGCTGCTACGCTACCTCACCCGGCGTGTGGGAAGCGAAAGCGCGCCTGATCTGGTGCAGGAGGTATTCGCGCGCGCCGCCGGCAGCCAGCAGGCCTCGCAGCTCGCGAACCCGATCGGGTTCATCAGACGGATCACCCGCAATCTCCTCATCGACCGGGCACGCCGCCGCGAAAGAAACAACATTGTGATGTTTCCATTGGACGATGAGCGCGAGCTGAGCGTTGCGCCGGAACAGGGACTGGCAATCGAGGCGGAGGATCTGCTGCGGATCTACAATGACGCCGTCGCCAGCTTGCCAGAAAAGACGCTTCGCGTATTCCTGATGCGCAGGGACAAGCAATTGTCATATCAGCAGATAAGTGAAGAGCTTGGCATCGCGATGGATACGGTCAAATATCATATGACGCGAGCGAACGCCTTCATTGCGGCGGCCGTGGAGGAACATCGATGACCGACGAGGCGTCGCACGACGACCTTCCATCATCGCCGCTTCTGAGACAGGCGGCCGGCTGGATCTCCGACCTCTCCTCCGATCCTTCCGAGCAGAATATCGCGGGCCTCAAGGCGTGGTATGCAGCGTCGCCGGAGAACCGCAAGGCATTCGCATCGGTGATGTTCTCGGCCGACATGCCGAACGCGATTCGCGCGCTGATCGAGGCCGCGCTCGGCCGAAAGTTCAACATCCTTCCCGACCTGCCAGGGGTCAGCCCGGAGATGTCGCAGGAACGCGCAGGTCACGCGCAAGGTACGCCCTGGGGACCGGGTCGCCCTGAGACCGCAGAACCGTCGCGAGGCGCCGGGAACGGCCGGCGGAAGATCTGGTTCGCGACGGCCGCGGCCGCGGCAATTGCGGCAGCTGCAATCGGTCTTACCTCCAATCCGATTTCCGACCTGATCGCGTCACCGGCGACTGCAGAAAGCTTCAGAACCGGCCATGCCGAGATCCGCTCCTATTCGCTGTCGGATGGGACCGACATCACGCTCGATTCCGACAGCCGGGTCGAAGTGACGATCGACCGTACCCGTCGTCACGCGCGTCTCCACAAGGGGCGCGCGCGGTTCATCGTGAAGGACGATCCCCGCCCGTTCGCGATCGAGGCGGGTGGAAGGGAGGTCGTCTCGAAAGCCGGTACGGTCGACGTCGAACTCGACGCTGCCAGGCGCGCTGATGTTCGGCTACGCGCCGGATCTGCTGATCTGAGCACCGATGCAGGCACGACCAAGGCATTGGTGATCAATCAGCCCATCGTCTACTCGCCCGAGAATGTCACGCCGACTGTTCTGGCGGCGCCTCCCGCGGATACGCGCGACTGGCCGGCTGGCTGGGTCGAATACCGGACGGTAGCGCTCGGAACGCTGATCGAGCAGGCCAACCGCTATGCAAAATCGCCGATCATCCTCGATGATCCGGAGCTCTCGAACCTCCAGGCAACCGGTCGTTTCAGGCTCCTCGATACCGAGGCATTTGCGAAGCATATCGCGGAGCCGTTCGGACTGCGCGTCTCGCGGCGCAGTGACGGAATACATTTGAGCCGATGAAAATTCTTTAGCGGCGGCCACCCCCGACCGATTGCTGGCGTCAACTTCCTCTTCGCAAGCGAGCCGACCGTGCTCGCCGACGACGGAGGGGAATGATGGCGAAAAGTCGGGGTCAGTTGATGGCGGCGTTGATGACGGGTGCGGCGCTTGCGCTGGCGCCGACACCGTCATCCGCGCAGGATCGCGAAGTTTTTCAGTTCGATTTTGCCGCGCAGGATCTGAGCGCCACACTTCGGTCAATCACCGCGAAGGCCGGATTGGAGCTCTATGCGTCGGCCGAGGATGTCGCCGGGATCACTGCCCCCGACCTGCACGGGAGCTTTACCGCCGAGGAGGCGATCGAGCGCCTACTTCGCGGCACGAGTCTTTCGGTCCGGTTCGACAAGGGCGCGGTGATCATCCGGCGGCAGGTCATGGCGCGATCGGAGGCGCCATCGGCTCTTCAGGGTGATGTGGTGGTCACCGGAACGCGTATTCAGGGGGCGGAGATCGCGGCGCCGGTGATGACGGTGACCGCAGCCGATATCCGCAAGGCGGGGCAAGCGGATCTTGGCGAGGTCACCCGCAGCCTGCCGTTCAATTTCGCCGGGGGGCAGAGCCCGGGGATCGGCACCAGTCAGGGCGCCGCCAATAGCAATGTGAACGGGGCGTCGTCGGTCAACCTCTTCGGATTGGGCCCGAACGCGACCCTGACGCTGCTCGATGGTAACCGGCTCAGCTATACCGGCATCAACGCCGCGGTCGATATCAGCGCCATTCCCGTTGCCGCCGTCGAACGCGTCGAGGTGGTCGCCGACGGCGCGTCGGCAATCTACGGTGCCGACGCGGTCGCGGGCGTGGTCAACGTCCGGCTGAGACGTGACTATGACGGCGTCTCGGTGATGAGCCGCATTGGCGCGGCAACCGACGGCGGGGATTTCCAGCAGCAATATAATGTGGTCGCCGGACACAAATGGGCGAGCGGCGGCATCCTCGCGACCTATGATTATCTGTCCAATGATCCGATCTATGCCGCGCAGCGGCGCTATGCAGCGAAGATGGCGTCGGATGCGACGCTCTACCCGGGGATCATACGCCACAGCGGGTTGATCCGGCTGTTCCAGGACGTTGGCGATCGTGTCTCCTTCTCGCTCGACGCGCTTTACAAGGACAGCCGGCAGGACATCATTCAGGGCTTTGTCGCGGGACAGCCGCATTTTGCGTTCGGCGCCGATGCGCATGCCATATCGACCAATTTCTCGATCGCCCCGAATGTTTCGGTCAAGGTTGGCGGGGACTGGGTCGTCAGGCTGACCTCGTCCTATGCACAGGACAAGACGGATATCGCCTCCAGCGTCTATTCGGCAGGATCAATCATTTCGAGCGGCACGCGGCGCTACAACAACAAATCGGCCTCGATCGAACTCGGCGGCGAGGGCTCGATCATCGATCTGCCCGCTGGCCCGCTTCGCGCGGCGGTCGGGATCGGTCACCGCTATATCGGGCTCGATCTCGTCGGCACCAATGCAGGGGTCGTCCTTCAGCAGCTTGATCGGCATCGCAACAACGACTTCGTCTACGGCGAGCTCTATCTTCCCATGCTCTCGGCCGACATGCACTCATCGTTTGGCCGCGCGCTCTCGCTCAGCGCCGCCTTCCGTTACGAACGCAATACCGGCGTCGGCTCGGTCGCACTTCCCAAGCTCGGCCTGATCTACACGCCGTTTGACGGGCTTACCTTCAAGGGAACCTGGGGGCGCTCGTTCCGTTTGCCGACCTTCTACCAGCAATATC
This sequence comes from Sphingomonas lycopersici, assembly GCF_026130605.1. GTDB lineage: Bacteria > Pseudomonadota > Alphaproteobacteria > Sphingomonadales > Sphingomonadaceae > Sphingomonas > Sphingomonas lycopersici. Next base: position 249,192 of record NZ_JANFAU010000004.1, read on the forward strand.
TCGGCTATGCCGCGGTACTCGACGACGCGACTTATTATGGCGCGCGCTATCCGGCAGGAACCACCGCGCTCGTATTGAGCGGCGCCGGGCCGAACATGAAGCCCGAGCGGTCAAAAAACTGGACGATCAGCGCGGAGATCAAGCCCGCCGCGCTTCCCGGCCTGTCGGCGACGGTCAGCTATTTCAACTTCGACTATAATGATCGCGTCGCCACGCCGGCGATCTCGTCACGCGGCATCATCGACAATCCGATCTACGCCTCGCTCGTCACGCTCTCGCCGAGTGCCGCGCTCCTTCAGGCGGCGATCTCCGGCGCGACGGTCGGGCTGCAGAATGCGACCGACCAGCCTTATGATCCGGCAAATGTCGTTGCGCTGATCGACGACCGTGACCGCAACGTCGCGCACCAGAATTATCACGGGGTCAATCTCGCGATCCGCTATCTGGCCCATCTCCCGCAGGGACAAACGCTTGGCTTCTCCGCCGACGGCACGTGGATCGCCAGCACCCAGCAGTTGCTCCCCGGCCTGCCGACCGTCGACCTCGCCGGAACAATCTTCAATCCGCCGCACTGGCGAGGGCGGTTCGGTGTCAGCTATGGGACCGATACGCTGTCGATCGCGGGCTACGCCAATCTCTCGTCGCATCTCACCGACAATCGCACCACAGCGGTCTATCGGTTCGCAGGCCCGTCGACCTTCGACCTCGCCGCACAATTCAAAGCCGGGCACGGGTTCGAGCTCGGCGCGACGATCAACAATCTGTTCAACCAGAGGCCGAAGGCCATCGTCACCGGCTCGGCCTATCAGACGCCCTTCGACACGACCAATTACTCGCCGATCGGCCGCTTCATCTCCGTCTCGGTGCGCAAGTCGTGGTGAGGACGAGCCATCTTGCGGCGATTTCGCTTCTCACTCTCGCCCTGCCTGCCGGTCCCGCTCCAGCTACCGCCGAGCGGGCTGTTGAAGGGCGCGTGTGGACGCTCGACGACATGGTCGAGGTGCCCGAGGTCAAGGATCTCGCGATCTCGCACGACGGCACCCGCGCCGCCTATGTGCTGCGCACGGTCGATGTCGCAAAGGACCGGCCGCAATATGAGCTGCATGTCGTGGATATCGGCGCGCGCCGAGACAGGGTTGTCGCGACATCGGTGCTAATGACACGGCTCAGCGCGCGCCCCGGCCGCGCGACATGGAGCGTGCTGGCGAATTTCGGAAAGGGCCTCAATCTCTACGAGGTCGGCGACGATGCAGGCATCGCACCGATCGTCGAGAGCCGGACCGATGTGCTGGTCGGCAACGCCGATGGCGCGAATTTCGGATATGATGAAGTCGGGCCAATGCCGGTCGGCGTCGCATTTTACGACTGGTCGCCCGATGGGACGCGGCTGTTCTACACGACCCTGGAAGCCGAAGAGGCCGCAAGCCGCGTCATCGGTGGAGCGGACGTTACCGATGCCAGCGCCCAGCGACGCTGGAGGCCCAGGGTGCGTGTCCGGCTCCATTTGCGCGGCGGGAACGACAAGCCCGTCGAAATTGCCTCGGCGCCGGCCGAGGATCGCGTTGCACGTTACATGGGCGCGTTTCCGCATTGGGCGAGCGATCACCTCGACTATGCGCTTCAGGCGGTGAACAATCCAACGCCGTCGGTCTGGCATTATCGGTGGGAGTTCGGCGGGGCCAAATCGACGCTGCTCCCCGGCGCGCCCGAGCTGATTGGGGGCGATGCGCCGACCGGCCCCAACGAGGGAAAGATCCTCGTCACGCGTACAGGAGATGAGGCCCGGCTTATCGAACGCGTGCACAATGGCGCCTCGTTTGATTATGGCGCGATGAATGTCCAGCTGCTGGGCGATGGTGCCAACGGGTCATGGCGCACAGCCGATGGCATTGTCATGCTGTCAGTTCGCCTCATCGATGAAGCCCGATTTGGTCTGGTGCGCCTCGACCGCCGCGGGAAAGCGACGATCCTGCCGGCGAAGGACAGCTTGCGGCATTGCGCATTCACCCGCGACGCGCTGCGCGGCGTTTGTATCCGCGAGGGGCTGGTCAAATCGCCCGAGCTGGTCGCGGTCACCACCGCGTCGGGCAGGATCGATCCGGTATCTCAGATCGCGCCGCACTATGTCGCGATCGAGCCCCTTCAATTGGCCGAAAGAAGCTGGAGCAACAGCTTCGGGTTCAAGAACAATGGCTTCATCATCTATCCGCGCGGCTACCGGCGTGGCGTGCGCTATCCTGCGATCATCGTGACCCACTCGCCGGATGCCGATCAGCGTTTCGCGTCGCCCGATCTGGTCTGGAGCTATCCGGTCTATCTTCTCGCCGAGCGCGGCTATGTCGTCTTGCTGGTCAACGATCCGCCGGTCTCCCAGAGTCCGATCCTGCAGAAAGCGCAGGAGACCTGGAACAGCTGCGATGGCCGGACGCCGCCGTGGGAGGTTCAGCGTTTGACCTGGCTCAACACCGTCGAGAGCTACCGGAGCCTCATCAACTTGCTGAGCACCGAAGGCTTGATTGACCGCGAGCGGCTGGGGATCGCGGGCTATAGCGCGGGATCGCAGATGGTGAATGTCGCTGTCACGCAAAGCAATCTGTTCAAGGCCGCGTCGAGCGGTGACGGCGCCTATCTCGAACCGGCCGCGAACCGCTACCTGCAATGCAGCTATCAGGCGGTTTATGGCGGCGCGCCGGGCGATCCCAAGGCGATGCCCAATTACCTCGCGCTCGCGCCTTCCTATCGTGCGCGATATGTGACGACACCGGTCCTGCAGCAGCTTGCCGAACCACGCGTCGGCGCGGTCGATTTCTATCAGGCGCTTCAGAGCGCAAACGTACCGGCGGACATCACGCTCTATCCGGGCGAGACGCCGGGCGCCGACGAAACCCATCTCTTCCACATTCCATCCAACCGGCGCGCGGCGCTGATCGAAAATCTCGACTGGTTCGACTTCTGGCTCCGCGGCATTGCGCCGACTTCCCATCCGGAACGCGCGGCGCGATGGGAGAAGATGCGCGCACAAAGCGTGACCGCCCGAAAGGCGACGGATTAGCCGTCCTCCCAGTGTCGCGCCCACGTGTCGGCGGCGAGCAACGCGAGCAGCCGCTGCGGATGAAGCGGATGCTGTCCGCCGCCTGACCTTGCATGATCCGGAATCTCCGCGGCGGCGATGATCCCATGGTCCTGGAGGAAGCCGGATCGCAATTCGTCCAGCACCATGGCTTCATTCTGGCGGTAGAGCCGATCGACGAACCCGCTCGGCCCGCCGCCGCCTCGACGGTCGAGCAGCACATCGGGTATGACGCCGCGAAACGCTTTGCGCGCGAGTGCACGGTCGACCCCTCCACTGACCCAGGCCCAGGATGGGACCTTGAGACACAATTCGACGATCGGCTGCGAAAGCAATGGCGCGATCGACGGCGGATAGGCCGCGCGACTATGGAAACCATCATTGCCCAGGGCGCGGCGCAACATCCTCACATGGGCGTTCGCGCCGGGCAGCACCTCGCGCCTGGGCTCGAGCCAGGGATGAGGTGTCACGCGCTCGAAAGCAGCCGCGAGCCGAGCAGGGTCGAGGAATGTCTGATCGATGCTGCTTACACGGCGCGAGCGCCGCGCAAGGCGGGCGACCACAGACCGACCGATCGTGAATATGTCTGCATTGGTAAGCCGGGCGATATCGCGAATAGTCGCGGCAATCGACCGAGGCCTTGATCGCGCGAGGATCCGATCGACAATCGGCGTGACCGAATTGAGTGAGCAGAAGACGTTGTCTCCGCCGTTGCCGGAAAAGAAGGCATCGATCCCCTCCTCGCGGCGCATCCGATCCCGAACCTGCGCGATCGGCTGAACGTAATGCGCCAGGAATGGACGCGGGCTGCCTTCGACAATCGGTTTCGCGAGGTCGACCGGCCAATCGCCATAGGCCTCCACGGTGAGCGCTATTCCGAAGGCCTCCGCCGCCATCGTGGCAAAGGGACGCTCGTCGCCGCCGGGATCGGGCCCGTACATGGAGACGCCGCGCGCATTCGCGGCCCCGGCGGCAAGTCCCGCTGCGACAATGGTCGAATCGAGCCCGCCCGACATTCCAAGGAGGATGGACTGGAAGCACTCCCCCCAGCTCCGAACGGCATCATTGACGGTCTCGCGCAGGTCGAGCGCCGCATCCCCCGGACCGGCCGTGCCAGCGCCTATATGATCCCATGGGGACCATAAGCAGGTTTCGATTGCCTGCTGCGCCACCAGGTCGAGCGCATAGCCGGGCAAGAGCTCCGACACCCCGGCGAGACAGGTTTGCTGCCCCGCGAAGTGAGGTGACGACAGATAGACCGCCAGTGCGTCGGGATCGACGCGGAGCCCGTCCGATCGACTGAACGGCGGGCGGCCCAATTCGGCCGCCAGGACAAATTCACCGTCGATCCGGCGCCAGTAAACCGGCAGTGTCCCGCTGGGATCACGAATGATCCTGGTTATGCCCGCCGGGATATGAAGAAAGGCGACATAGCCGCCCCAATAATCTCGCATCAGTGAGGCGCCCCGCGACGCGAGAATCGCCTCGACTTCGGGCTGTGAAAAGGAGCTGACGCGGCGACTGGGTCGCGTTCGTGTGAACAGATGGCCGATGAGACAGCTGCGGTCGCCGATCGCGACGCAATGTTCGCTTCCCCAGACGTGGACCCGCTCGCTCGAAAACACTCGCGGGAGACCGTCCACTCGCTCATCGAGCGCCACAGGCTCACCGTGATGGGTCCTGGCGATGAAGCGCGGTGCGCTCATATCGCGAGGATCGGGGTAAATGACGCGACATGCGCGAGCGGATCGCTCACCACGCGATCCTCGCACTGGACCCAGCAATGCGCGGCGAATGGCAATTGCACCCCGAACACGATCGTCGGGTGGTGACCGGTGCGCCGAAGCAGATTGGCTATTGCAAAGCTGCGCGGCAGACATTTGTCCGCGGACGGAAGGATATATTGAGCGTGATAAAACGCCGCGGCGACCGCGGCTTCGTCAATTGACGCGTGGCGGCGCTGGCGCGCCGCTCTAGCCTTTGCCGCCCGCGCTGCATTCACCGTCGCGAGCAATTGCCGTCGCGGCACGAGGAGCGAATAGCCGATCTGCAGCGCGACCGCGCGTGCCAGAATGGTCAGCGAGGACCGGGAAGCTCCGGTATGGATGAGGCTCGACCGGGCCTGCGGCATTTCCCGAGGCGCGTGCGGCGTGCCGGAATTCTCGGGCACGTCGGCAACTATTCCAAGCTGGGTGAGCCTTTGAAGATCGTCAGCCGTGGCATCGCCTGCAATGAAAGCTTCGAAGCTTCGGGTCGCGCCGCCGGACAGGAGAAAATAACGATCTGCCGCGACGTCAAGAAAGACTGGCGTCCCGCCGACTGAAGCGTGGTGGAGGTCGTGCCTGATCTTGAGCATAGAACGCCCTTACGTGAGCGGGGCGCGCCGCCCGGCGGCGCGCCCCGCAAGCGGCTTCAGTCGTCGTTGCTGAGGCCTTCGCGCTTGTGGAAGAGGATGCCGTCCGTATCGAGCACGCCGGAAGGATCCCCACCACGCGTCAGGACGGTGGCTTCGCCGAGGTCGACGACGTCTTCAATGTCAATGCGATTCATTGTCATTACTCCTTTCATATGCGACTCTCGATGTCGCAAATGAAGGCTGGCGCGATTGACAACCGCCTTCCAGTTTATAATCCGATTATAATTGAATATATTCACCGCTACTCGATACGTTGTTTTACTTTCCGGAAACCATCATTGCACGGAAGGCCAAAAATATCCTTCTTTGATTATTGATCTGAAAATACCACCACTTTGGATATTTCGCAGACCTCCTCTCAACGCCGTTTGCGCGTGAAGGAACGATCGCTGGCCATGAAGTGGGCAATCATCACCGGGATGAGCCGCTCAGGAGGCAAGGGATGGTTGAGTCCATTGTCCTCGGCGTGAGCGCGCGCATAGGCAACGAGATCGCGGTGGATGGCCGCCGGCAACTCGACCGCAACCTTGACCGGCTTGTCGTCCTCGATCGGACCGAGCTTCAGTTTCGCCATCAGCGACCTCCTTCAACGGATTCGAGGATCAGATCGCGGGTCAGCAGCACCCGAACCGGATAGCCGGGCCGGATGGTCAGCGTTGGCGGCACATTCATCTCGCGCTGGACGAGTTGGCGCCCGGTCTGATTGACGGTGTCCTGCGTCCCGTAGCGCAACGCGCGCGTCAGCCTATCGTCGTTCCCAGTGAAAAGCTCGCTCCCGACCCCGAGCAAGGTGGAGATCGCCGCCGCACGCAGCATATTGCCCCAATGATGATTGGTGCGGTCCTGAAGCCCCGCCATACCCGCCGGGTCGACGCCGGGCTGGCGGTCAAGCTGGATCGAGCGTCCATCGGGCAGGATGAGCCGCGTCCAGGCGAGCAGCACGCGGTTCTGACCGGCTGAGATCTCGCTGTCATACTCGCCGAGCAGCCGCGCGCCCTGCGAGATCAGGAGGATGCGACCGGTCGGGCTGTCGTAGACGTTCTGCGTCACCTGGGCACTGACCTGCCCGGGCAGATCGGAGCGTATTCCCGTGATCAGCGCGGCCGGAATGAAAGTCCCCGCCTGCAGGATGTTCGGGGATGTCGGCGCGACAAGCCGTTCGGCGCTTTCGTTCGCACCATTCGTCTTTCCTTCAAGAAAGGCACGCCTTGCGGATTGTCCAGCTGCAGACACCGCCGGCAGGGAACTACCGGCACCGCTCGGGCGGTTCGAAGCGTCGGCGTCAAGACCGGGGCCGGATGCGGCAATGCCGCTCTCCGCTATCGACGGATTTCCACCGCCCAGAAATACCCGGCTGTTGCGCGCCGCGTCCTGCTCCTGCGCCATTCGCTGCCTTGCCTGCTCGGCCGCGGCGAGGTGTGGATCGGGCTGGCCGGCACCAAGCTGCCCCCCTTGTTGCGCGGAGAGGATCGGGCGGCCAAGGTCACCTGGAAGCGGCGCTCCAAGTTTCGGCACCTTCGAATAATCATCCGGCGCGCCGGTCACGACCTCGGATTTTGTTCTCCCCTCGCCGCTCGTAGTCCGCTCGGGTGATGCGGCTGGAGGCCGATGCTGCAACGCATAGGTCAGTGATCCGCCGATCCCAAGACCGGCACCGATGCCAATCACCGCGAGGACCTTGCGCGACAGGCGGACGACGCGTGGCGCCGGCGGGCGCAATCGGAATGCCTCCGCGTCGCTGCGCGCGGGCGATTCCGGCACCGTTTCGACTGGCGGAGCGGCCGAAGGCTCAGGCCCTTCCCTGCCCGCTTCTTCCAGCTCGCTCACGGCCGCCCCCGTGGACGCCGGCCGCCTTCGTCGCGGACGATCCGGACCCGCAACTCGCCCTTCCCGGTTCCCAGCCGCAGCTCGGCTGTACCGAACAAGCGGTCGACCACCATATAGCGGCCCTGCACCCTGTAATTGACGAGCTCGGCCTTGCCGTCGGCGCCAAGCACGAACAGCGGCGGCATGTCGGTCACGCTGGTGAGGTCCGGGAATTCGATAAAGGCCTGGCGACCGTCATCGAAGGCGCGGACCGGGCGCCAGGGCACCTTGTCGCCACCGATGCGATAGCGGAAATTGAGCGTCGCCGGATCGAGGCCCCCGGCGATCGGCGCCGCGCGCGCGGCTTCAGCGGTGGCGGCACGAACGGCGATGAGCTCGTCGTGCGGATAGGTCCAGGAGACCGCCGCCATATAGGTGGCCGGGGTCGCCCGCATCTCGAGGTGATAGGTGCGGCGCGCGGTGTTGATGACGAGGTTGGTCACGAGATCGGCGCGGGTGGGCTTCACCAGGATATGCACCCGCTTGGTCGCGCCCGTCCCGCTTACCGTATCGCCGATGATCCAGCGGACGGTGTCGCCGGCGGCGACCGGCCCCGGGCCGACCAGTTCTTCGCCTTCCTGAAGCGCGATGTCGGTCACCTGCCCGGGTGCCGCATAGAGCTGATAGAGCGCACCATCGGCATAGGGATATTGCTGGATGGCGTTGAGCCAGCCCGCGCGCTGCGGCTGCACCCGGGCGATGGCGTTGGCGCGGACCACGCCGTCCCTTGGGTCAGTTGGCGCCGCTGCAGATCGCGGCGGACCGATCGGTTTCAATTGACCGGGCAGCGGAAGCGGAACCGGCACGGTGACGATCTCGACCGGTCCCCGCGGCTGGGATGCCGGTGAATCGGCCGGCGCCGCCTGCGCGGACGCAGCAATCAGGACCGGCAACGAAGCAATTGCGAGAATGAGCGGGCGGCGTCCGCGATCCGGTGAAAGCGTCGTCATTGGCTGAGTTCCTTCGACCAGTTGAGGGCATCGACGAAAACGCCGAGCGGATTGCGCCGCAGGCCATCGGGCGTCCGTGGCGGTTCGATCACCACCGTCAGGATCGCCGACCAGCGTGACGTCGCGGCGAGCGCGCCATCCTGATAACGCCGCTCGACCCAGGCGACGCGGAAGCTGTCGCGCGACGCGCGAATGACGCTCGAGACGTCGACCGCCACCTGGACCTTGCCGACACTGGCGAACGGGTCGTTGGAGCGGGCGTAATCGTTGAGCGCGACCGCGCCCTTGTCGGTGGTGAAGTCATAAGCTCGGAGCCAGTCCTGCTTGAGCACGATCGGGTCCGCGGGGATGGCGCGGACATGCTCGATGAACCGCGCAAGGTGGAAGGCGATCTGGGGGTCGCTCGGTCGATATGAAGCCTCGGCCGGCGCCACCGCCTGCGCCTCGCCGAGCTTGTCGACCTCGATCACCCAGGGAACGATGGTCCCACGCGCCGATTGCCAGACGAGCCCGCCGGCGAGGCCGCCCGAAAGCGCGAGGCACCCGAAGAAGGCGAGGCGCCAGTTCTTCGCCTGGACCCGTGCGGACCCGATGCGATCGTCCCAGACCTGCGCGGCGCGCTGATAGGGAGTGACCGGCTCGGGCGTCAGTCCGTAACGCGTCGATGGACGTCGAAACATGCATCAATCCTTCTGAGAGAGATCGGGGCCGGCGCCGCCGCCGTGGCTGTCGCCGGACTTGAGCGTGTGACTGGCGACGGAGGCGCAATGCGACACGGTCTGCCGGCGCTTCATCGCCTTGGCCCAGGCGGGCGGACCGTCGCCGCCGGTCGTCGCGGGCACCGCGACCGCATCTCCTGCTGCCGCCGCCTTTCCCGCTTCGAAGTTCGAGCGCAGCGCTGCCGCGGCCCTGCGCAATGGAGAGGCAGCGGTGTTACCCGCCGCTCTGCCGATATTTGCGACACCGCCCACAACGGCGGCGCCACCGCTCTTTCCGGCTGCGCCGGCGCCATAAGCACCCGAGGCGGTCCCGGCCGCGCGCGCGACACCCAAGGCCGCGGCGCCAGCAGCACCGCCTGCGCCGGCAACCGTCATCCCGGCCATTGCCGCGCCGCCACCAATGACTGCGCCAGCGCCAAGAGCGGTGCCTACAGCGGCTCCCGCGCCAAGCTGCGGTCCGCCGGTGACGATCCCATTGGCGATGCTCGGCCCGAAGATGCCCAGCCCGAGCAACGTCAGCGCGGCGAGCGCGAGCGTCATCGCCTGATCGATATCTGGAACGGTGGCGATCGGACTGTTAGTGAACTGGCTGAACAATGTCGTGCCGATGCCGGTGATCACCGCCAGCACCAGCACCTTGATCCCCGAGGAAATGACATGGCCGAGGACGCGCTCGGCCATGAAGGCGGTGCGGCCAAAGAAAGCGAAAGGCAGGAGGATGAATCCCGCCAGCGTCACGAGCTTGAACTCGATGATGGTGACGAAAATCTGCACCGCGAGGACGAAGAAGGCGAGGACGACGATCAGCCAGGCGAGGAACAGGATCAGGATCTGGACGATGTTGACGAAGAATCCGATCGGGCCGGCGAGGAGATAGATCGCATCGGTCAGCGGCTTCGCAGCGGTGAGGCCGGTCGCAGCGATGGTACCGGGCTTCATGAAGTCACCGATCGCGAGGCCGCTCCCGCTTGCCTTCAGGCCCAGGCCGGCAAAGCTCTGGAACAGGATCGTCGCAAGGTTCGAGAAATGACCGATGATATAGGCGAAGACACCGATATAGAGCGTCTTCCTGATCAGGCGCTGGAGGACATCCTCGTCCGCGCCCCAGGCCCAGAACAACCCCGCGATGGTGACGTCGATGATGATCAGGGTCGACGACAGGAACCCGATTTCACCGCCGAGAAGCCCGAACCCGCTGTCGATGTAGCGACCATAAACCTCGAGGAAGCGGTCAATCACGCTGGTGTCGTTCATCGCCTGTCATCCCGAAAGAAGCGCCGACGCTCGGCCTCCCAGGCGGCCGCGCAATCGGCATCGGGCGCGGCAAGCGTTCGGCAATGCGCCAACCGCAGCCGGTCGACCTTTGGCGTCATCACCGGCAGCTCGTCGGTCGCGCCGGGTGCTGGCGGTCGCCGGAGCGCCATGCCGACGAGGCAAGTGCCGATCAGCCCGGCCACGACGGCAAAGCCGACGATTTTCGCTGACGCGATCATCTCTTGAAGAAACGACGCAGCCGCTCGCGCGCCTCCGCTTCCTCCGCAGCGTTTCGCGCCGCTTCGAGCGCCTGCGCCCTTCCCTGCGCGGCGACTGCCGCGCTGAGGTCGGCGAGTTGCTGCGACTGGAGCGCGAGAAGCTGATTGCCTGCCTGGGAGGCCTGGAGCGCACCGGTCGCCGATTGGCTCGCGGTGACCAATGTCTCGATCGAGGCCCGTGCGCCGTCGAGGTTGCCGACAACCCCGGCCTGGACTTCAAGCGCATCCTGATAGGCGCCAATGCTGTCCTGCCAACGGGCATTGGCATTGGCGACCATCTGGCTGCTCGACGCGGTGAGGTTCGCGCCATTGTAGCGCTGGGTGAACGCCTGCTGGATATCGCGGACGCGATAGGCGATGCGCTGCGCCTCGGTGAGCAGCTGGCGGGTCTGGTTGATCTGGTTCGTGAGCGTCGAGAGCGTCGAGACCGGCAGGCTTGCAAGGTTCCGCGCCTCGTTGATCAGCGACTGCGCCTGGTTCTGGATCTGGCGGATCTGGTTGTTGATCTGCTGCAGCGACCGCGCCGCGGTGAGAACATTCTGGGCATAATTGGTGGGGTCGTAGACGATCCCGCCAAGGCCGAATTGGGCGGATGCCGGCACGGGGATTGCCGCCAGCGCGAGGCCCGCAACGGCGAGCGCGGCGGGGAGCAGTCGATGGCGAGAGGGCGCAATCATTGGTCGGGCTCCTTGAGGTCGAGGGGAAGCGGATCGCCGGTAGATTCGATCGGGGCCGCAGCGGCGATGAGATCGGCGGCCCAGCCGAGGCCGCGATGCCGGAGCCATGCGGACGCGAAACCTTGCCGGCCATGGCGCGCCACCAGTTCGGTAATATCGCGCTGATCGGTCCTCGATGAGGCGGCGGCGAAGGCGAGCGCAACGTCGCCGAGTCCCAGGTCGAACAGGCGATTGCCGCGGCGGGATTGGCAATAATAGTCGCGCTTGGGCGTGGCGCGCGCGAGGATATCGATCTGCCGCGCATTGAGCCCGAAACGCTCGTAGATGCGTGCGATCTGCGGTTCCGCGGCACGTTCGTTGGGCAGGAAGATCCGCGTCGGGCAGCTTTCGATGATCGCCGGGGCGATGCTCGAAGTCTCGATGTCGGCGAGGCTCTGGGTCGCGAAGACGACGCTCGCATTCTTCTTGCGCAGCGTCTTCAGCCATTCGCGCAGTTGCGCGGCGAAGGCCGGGCTGTCGAGCACAAGCCAGCCTTCGTCGATGATGATGAGGGTCGGTCGGCCGTCGAGCCGGGCTTCGATGCGGTGGAAGAGATAGGCAAGGACAGCTCGAGCGGCAGCCGAGTCGATCAGGCCTTCGGTCTCGAACGCCTGTACGCTCGCCTGGCCGAGATGCTCATGTTCGGCATCGAGCAGCCGCCCCCAGGCGCCGCCGACGCAATATGGTGCAAGCGCCTGCTTGAGCAGCTGGTTCTGGAGCAGGACAGCAAGGCCCGTGATCGTGCGCTCGGACGACGGCGCCGAGGATAGCGAGGTCAGCGCGGCCCACAGCTGTTCCTTGGCGCCGGGATCGATTGCGACGCCCTCGCCGGCGATGATGGCCACGACCCACTCGGCGGCCCAGGCGCGTTCGGCCACCTGGTCGATACCCGCCAGCGGCTGCAGCGCGACATCGGAGCCGAACTCCGCATGGAGGAGGTTGTCGCCAAGGTCCTCCCAGTCGCCGCCCATGCCGAGCACCGCGGCGCGGATCGAGCCGCCGAAATCGAATGCGAAGATCTGATTGTCGGGATAGCGCCGGAACTGCAGGGCCATCATGGCAAGCAGGACCGATTTTCCCGCGCCGGTCGGACCGACGACGAGCGTATGCCCGACATCGCCGACATGAAGCGAAAAGCGGAACGGGGTCGAGCCTTCGGTCCTTGCATGAAACAAGGCGGGCTTGCCGAAATGCTCGTCCCGTTCCGCCCCCGCCCACACGGCGGAGAGGGGGATCATGTGGGCGAGATTGAGGGTGGAGACCGGCGGTTGCCGGACATTGGCATAGACCTGCCCCGGAAGGCTGCCGAGCCAGGCTTCGACCGCGTTCAAGCCCTCGACCATGCAGGTGAAATCACGGCCCTGGATGACCTTCTCGACCCGGCGCAATTTCTCCGAAGCGAGCGCGGGGTCCTGGTCCCACACCGTGACGGTTGCGGTCACATAAGCGATGCCGGCGGTATCGGCGCCCAGCTCCTGCAGCGCGAGGTCGGCGTCGACCGCCTTGTTGGCGGCATCGCTGTCGGTCAGCACCGACGCCTCGTTGGTCATCACCTCCTTGAGGATCGCCGCGACCGACTTGCGCTTGGCGAACCATTGCCGGCGGATCTTCGACAGCAGTTTCGTGGCATCGGTCTTGTCGAGCATGATCGCGCGGGTCGACCAGCGGTAGGGAAAGGCGAGCGCGTTGAGTTCGTCGAGCAGCCCGGGAAAGGTGACGCTGGGGAAGCCAGTGATGGTGAGCGTTCGCAAATGATGCTCGCCGAGCCGCGGCTCGAGCCCGCCGGTGAGCGGCTCGTCGGCAATGAACGCGTCGAGATAGGCCGGGACCTCGGGCACGCGGACGCGCTGACGCCGGGTCGAGACGGTGCTGTGAAGGTAGGTCAGTGTATCGCCGTCATCGAGCCAGCCGCTCTCGGGCATGAAGCCCTCGACGAGGTAGAGCAGCCGGTCGGTGCGATCGATGAAATTGCGGAGCAATTCCTGCGCATCGACGCCATCACGCGCGCGGCCCTCATAGAGCCAGCTTTCGGCGCGCGCCGCATCCTCGGCCGGCGGCATCCACAGCAGGGTCAGATAATAATGGCTCTCGAAATGAGCCCCCTCCTCCCGAAACTGCTCACGCCGCTCGAGATCGACGAGCCGCGAAACGTCGTCGGCGAAAACGGACTCGGGGTAATCAAGCGCGGGCAGCCTTTGTGCCTCGACGAACACCGCCCAGCCCGATCCCAGCCGGCGTAGCGCATTGTTGAGCCGCGCGGTCACCGCGACGAGTTCCGACGGGGTCGAGCTGTCGAGATCGGGCCCGCGGAACCGCGCGGTGCGCTGGAGCGCCCCGTCTTTGTTGAGCATCACGCCGGGCGCGACCAAAGCCGCCCACGGCAGGAAATCGGCAAGACGCGCCGCATGGCCGCGATATTCCGCGAGGCTCATCATGGCCGCAGCCAGGTTGGATATTTGAGATGCCGGCGCGCAACCTCGACGAACTGCGGGTCGCGACGCGCCGACCAGACGCCAAGCGCGTGGCCGATCGCCCAGATCGCGAGGCCGACAAGCCAGAGCCGCAAGCCAAGTCCAACCGCGCCGGCGAGCGTCCCCGTCAGGATGGCGAGCGAACGCGGCGCCCCGCCCAAGAGGATCGGTTCGCTCAGCGCGCGATGAACCGGCGCGAAATAACCCAAAGGCGGGTTGTCGGCCTCCGACATCATACCAGCGCCCCGCCCGCGAAGCTGAAGAAAGACAGGAAGAAGCTCGACGCCGCGAAGGCGATCGACAGACCGAACACGATCTGGACCAGGCGGCGGAAGCCGCCCGCGGTCTCACCGAAGGCGAGGCTCAGGCCTGTCGTGATGATGATGATCACCGCCACGATCTTGGCGACTGGTCCCTCGATCGACTGCAGGATCGAATTGAGCGGGCTCTCCCAGGGCATCGACGATCCCGACGCCCAGGCCGACCCGGCAAGAAACGGCAACGATACCAAGGCGACTGCGCTGTCCTGGAACAGGTGGCGTGCATGGCACCGCATCGATGCGGTCATGAGGTTTCTCCGATGTTGGGGGTGGCAATGGAGGACAGGCAATAGTCGCCGGTGAGAGGGTCGAGCCCCTCGACGCGCGCCAGCTCGCTGAGCCGCCGACCCGAACCGTCTCGCACCAGCACAGCGATGAGGTTGATGGTCTCGGCGATGAGCGCGCGCGGCACAGAGACCACCGCTTCCTGGATGAGCTGCTCCATCCGGCGCAGCGCGCCGATCGCGCTCCCGGCGTGAATCGTGCCTACACCGCCGGGATGGCCCGTTCCCCAGGCCTTGAGGAGATCGAGCGCTTCAGCCCCGCGCACCTCGCCGATCGGAATGCGGTCGGGACGCAGACGCAGCGAGGACCTGACAAGATCCGAAAGCGATGCGACCCCGTCCTTGGTGCGCATCGCGACAAGATTTCGTGCCGCGCATTGCAACTCGCGCGTGTCCTCGATCAGCACCACCCGATCGTCGCTACGGGCGATCTCGGCCAGCAGCGCGTTGGTCAGGGTGGTCTTGCCTGTCCCCGTCCCACCGGCGACGAGAATATTGGAGCGCGCTGCAACTCCTTCTCGCAAGACTGTGGCCTGCGGCAGAGACATGATGCCGGCATCGGCATAGTCGTCGAGCGTGAAGACAGCGACCGCGGGCTTGCGGATCGCAAAGGCCGGTGCCGCGACGACCGGCGGCAGCAATCCTTCGAACCGCTCGCCGGTATCCGGCAGCTCGGCCGAAACGCGCGGCTGTCGAGCATGCACCTCGGTCCCGACATGATGCGCAACAAGGCGGATGATCCGCTCGCCATCGGCGGGCGTCAGGGTGGTTCCGCTGTCGGAAATGCCCCCGCCCAGGCGATCGACCCAAAGCCGCCCGTCGGGGTTGAGCATCACCTCGATAATCTGGGGGTCTGCGAGCCACGCAGCGATCGACGCGCCCATCGCGGTGCGCAGCATTTTTACGCCGCGGACAATCGCTTCAGATCGGAAGGGCTCGGTTGTCATCACATCCCCGTTCGAACCGCCTGGCCAAAGCGCCCGGCGCAACGGGGAGAATTAAGAGACGGAGCAATTCGCCAGCCGCAACAACTATTTACGCATTGCAAAAGAAGGCGAAGAAATAGAAGCTCTGGCGTAAAAAGTCTGCGTATGGGCCTTACGAATGAGCCACGATTGAGAAGCGGTGGCAAATGGCTAACGACGAGAGGCGAAACCGCGCGCGAATGCCTAACCGGCGGCTTGAGACCATCTCCGGCACCCCCCAATTCCATCGCGAATGTCCGTTGTGAGCGAAGCTGTCATTCGCTGGCTTTCTAGTGGCCGGTCAGCAAGGCGCCTCATTCTGACCGATCCGAACTCCTAACGTCGATCGAGTTACCCTCGATCTGCGTCACGTCGGTGGACGCATTGTTGGCAGCTACGAAAGAACTTTGCCTGGCGGTTGGCGTTCCGCCCCCTGGTCAAGTGTAGACGATCTGCATTGACCACCACCTGGCATCAGGGCACGCTATAGTACCAATGGATGCCGCGCCGCGTTCGGTCGGTTACGAGGGGGGAAGCAGCTTTGAGTTCGAATCTCGTACGTCTCACGCTCTACGGGATGATCGTAGCAACCGACATTGACCTGCGAAGACTCGTCCGGAACCAACTGGGCGAGACGCGGCCTGTCGATCAGGTACTCGCTCCTGATCTGCTCACGAAGGTACGTGACCGGGCTGCGCGCGACGGCTTGATCGAAGATGTAGACGTCTATGATTATCTTGATTTCCCAGACTCCGTGCAGACGCTTCGGCGGCACAAAGTTGAGCTTGATCAGGATTTGGCACGATTCATTCAGAAGAACGGGGCCGACCTGGATCGTTTGACTCCGATCCGAAACAGGGTGATGCATGGTCGGCCTCTACAATTCACCGATTTCTCTGTGGTCGATGATTTTGTTCAGAAAATACGAGGGTCCCGCGCGCGGTGGTTTCCTCAAGTCATCGAGTTTGAGGACCGCATTCGGGAGAACCCGAATTTTGTCTATTCGCTTGATCTGTCCAGGCTGAGCTCTGTTGCCGACCGTATACCACATAATCTGCCGCTGCCGGACTATGACGAGACAGGTTTTCTTGGGCGTGAGCAGGAAACTACCGACCTCCTGGCCGCGTGCAAGTCGAACTGGCCAGTAGTGACGGTGGTCGGAGAGGGAGGGTTCGGTAAAACTGCACTAGCATTGAGGGTTGCCTATGAGCTGCTCGACGACGAAAACTCCGGCTTCGAGGCTATTGTTTGGGCAACAGCCAAGAGGACTGTTCTAACCCTTGATGACATCCGCACGATCGATGACGCTATCCAGGATTCGTTGGGATTGATCAAATGCGCGGCGTCCGCGCTCGGAGCCTCGACCGACGAGAACGTTGTAATGGACGAGGTGGCGGAATATCTCAACAGCTTCAAAATCCTGCTGATCCTGGACAATCTCGAAACCGTTCTCGACCCGCTTCTCACTCGGTTTATCAGGCGATCTACCGGCAAGAGCAAAATCCTCGCCACGTCGCGGGTCGGCATTGGAGAGATGAGCTACCCTTTTAAACTGGGCGGCCTGTCGGTTAACGAGGCCGTGCAGCTTCTGCGGACGACGGCCAAGGTTAGACGAATTGCAGATATTTACAAGGCCAAGACTGAAGTTTTGCGCAGCTATGTTCAGGGCATGAAGCTCAATCCTGGCTTTATAAAATGGTTTGTGTCCTGTGTACAATGCGGCCGCCAGCCCGATGTCGCAATTACCAATCCCAAAACTTTCTTGGATTTCTGCCTGTCCAACGTCTACGAGCATGTTTCGTCGGCCGGAAAAGAGATCTGTAAGGCCATGATTGCTGTGCCAGGCCGTCACCCGCTCGCGATGATTTCGTATCTTTCTGGCTTACATGGCGATGATTTGCAGCAGGCGTTGGCGGCGCTGCAATCAGCCAATCTCGTGGGGATGCACAACGCCCTGACCGGGTCGGGCACGGAGACGGTTTACGAGCTCAACGAGTTACCGCGCCTGTATATTCTCAAGAACCATGCGCCGTCTGCGAGTGAGACAACTTTGTTCAGGCAGCGTAAAAAAGATGTCGCTAAGGAATTTCAAAGACTGCAAGCCGACCGCGGCAATAACAGATATAATCCTCGCAGTATCGCTTGTCGCAACCAGGCGGATGCCATCACGGCTAAGCTGCTCGGAGAGGCTCTCGCAAGAAGCGCGGCCAATGATTATGAGGAGGCTGTCCGCCTGGTCGGACAGGCGCAAGAACTGGACCGGACATTTTCAGAGGTTTACCGTGTTGAAGCCTGGATTGAAGCTTATGGCGACCGGCCGGCGGCCGCTGCGGAGGCCTACGACAACGCCCTCGCGATTGAGCCCAACTCAGCGCCGTTGCGTTACTGGTATGGGGGCTTTCTTCTGCGGGTCTCCGAAGATGCGCATGCGGCCGCAGAGCAGCTACTGATCGCGGAGGCGTTGGACCCCGATTCCCCCGCCATCCTGCTCGAACTGGCACGTGTCGAAATGTATCTCGGGCAATATGAGGAGGCGGACGACAGGCTCGAACGTTTGTTGCTAAATGTCACTGCATCGACCCGTCATCGTAGAATGGCCTATGATACCTGGCTGCAAGTCAAAATCCGGAGCGCAACGAACGCGCTGGAGGCGGGGCGCTATTCCGACAGCTTGGACGAGGTCCGGGCTGGCTATGATCGCTTTGTCACCATTCCAGAGGATCTTTATGACGAACGTATTTTCGGGACGATCCGGCGCGGGCTGGGTATCCTAGCACTTTTGTCCGAGAAGCTTTCCGTGAGCGGGCTACGCCCCGAAGTTGAACGGTGCTACCAAGATATCGAGGGCTTGCGCTTTGACCCCCTCCTGGCAATCCGGCAGTGTTCCCAACCGCGGACTCCGGTGCAAATCTGCGACGAAACCGATGTCGGCAAAAGTGCCATCGGCGTGATCCATACAGTCAACGTGGCCAAGAGGTTCGGGTTTATCAACTTTGGCGATAACAAACGCATATTTTTTCACTTCTCCGAATTTGAGAATGCAATCCTGCACGCGAAGCCTGGAATCAGTGTCGAGTTTCTTATCGAACGCAGAGACGAGCGAATTTGCGCTGTTCGGGTTCGACCGAGTTCCGATAGCGATGCAGCCGCTCAAACGCGATTGGGTACTGTGAAGGCCGTTTTGACTGACAAGTCTTTCGGCTTTCTAACGGACGCGAACGGCGGTGACCTCTTCTTTCACCGATCCAATTTGTGTGACGGCTTCACTTTGGAATCGCTCGCGCCAGGTGATCCAGTCTCTTTTGTCATCGGTCGCAATCACAAAGGTCCGATCGCAACCGAAGTGAAGCCCGCGTTGCATTCGGCAGCCTGACAGGCCGGATACCTGAAGGCTTAGAATGTCCGCTCCTGCCGGAAGCCGATTATTGCCACGGACTAGCGAACGTCGGCTCCCAATTCCCGCAAAAATCCGTGGCGATGACGATGTTCGGTTCAAATCTTGGTCCGACGGAATCTGAAATTCCGTTACGCGTGAGTACCAGATCGGATAGAAACGTCGCGCTGTGATCGCGCTAATCCCCTCCTGACAGGTCGCGTGAAATCTCGCGCCGAAGGCGCTGGCCCAACTCCATCCGGCGGCTGAGCGAGTCAACGAACCGCTCCCACCGCTCCTTCCCCATCGCCTGTGCCGATTTGAGCGCGGTATCGGGTAATGGCATCGTGCTCGTCAGCCAGTGCCGAACAAACAGCGCGAGCGTCTCGTTCGACAATTCGATATTCCATCCGAGCCGATCGAGTTGCCGCCCAATATGATCGAGGCGCCGGGCGAGCGCGGCCTCGAGCCGCTCAACCCCGTCAGGCGATAGGAAAGACTCCAGCGCCGCCTCGATGATCGCGGTTTGTGACGCGCGCTTCGACCGGGCATGATCCGCCAGCCGACGGGTAAGGTCGGCGGGCAAACGCACGGAATATTTGATGCGGGCGGCGGTCACAGCTCGATCCCATCATTCGGATCGAGCGCCGCACGCCTAAGCTGATTGGCCTCGTCATCCTGATCCGCTCGGTCGAAATCAAACTCGCCCGCCGGGGCCTTCGGCGGTTGAACGACTTCCTCGTGTTCGCCGAGCTCGGGTTCGCGGCGGATGCCGGCATTGGCTTCATCGCCCTCTCCTTCCGCCGCTGGCTGTTCTGCGGCCTCCGATGCCCCGACCGGAGCTGCCGGAGGCGCTGGCTCGATGTCGGGCGTTTCCGCTACCGGCGATACTGGCACCAGCTCTGACCACGCGTCGCTCGGCACCACCGCTCCGTCAACCGCTCGGAGGTCGGGCGGCGCCAGAACCCGCTGCTGAAGCAGCGGATCGGCATAGTATCGCGCCTTGGCCGCCCGAATCGGTGGTAGTCCCGAGACCATGACGATCTCGTCATTGGCCGGCAGCGTCATGACCTCACCGGGGGTGAGCAGCGGCCGCGCGGTTTCGGTGCGCGACACCATCAGATGCCCCAGCCAGGGGCTGAGCCGATGCCCGGCGTAATTCTTCATCGCGCGAAGCTCGGTCGCGGTGCCGAGCGCGTCCGAGATCCGCTTGGCGGTACGCTCGTCGTTGGTCGCGAAGCTCACCCGGACATGACAATTGTCGAGGATCGCATTGTTCTGCCCATAGGCCTTCTCGATCTGGTTGAGGCTCTGGGCGATGAGGAAGGCCTTGAGGCCATAGCCGGCCATGAAGGCGAGCGCGCTTTCGAAGAAATCGAGGCGGCCGAGCGCGGGAAATTCGTCGAGCATGAGGAGAACGCGGTGCCGGTTTCCGGCGGGACCGAGCTCTTCAGTCAGCCTCCGGCCGATCTGGTTGAGGATCAAGCGAATGAGCGGCTTGGTCCGACTGATGTCCGATGGCGGCACGACGAGATAGAGCGAGGTCGCCTGGCGCCCGTTCACGAGATCTGCAATCCGCCAGTCGCAGCGGCGCGTCACCTGAGCGACCACCGGATCGCGATAAAGGCCAAGGAACGACATGGCGGTCGAGAGCACGCCCGATCGCTCATTCTCGGACTTGTTGAGCAATTCGCGCGCCGCGGACGCGACCACCGGATGGACGCCGGCGTCACCAAGGTGAGGCGTCGTCATCATCGCACGCAGCGTCGTCGCGATCGGGCGCCTCGGATCAGAGAGGAAGGCCGCAACCCCGGCGAGCGTCTTGTCGGGCTCTGCGTAGAGGACATGGAGGATCGCGCCGACGAGGAGCGCGTGGCTGGTCTTTTCCCAATGGTTGCGCTTCTCAAGGCTCCCTTCGGGATCGACCAACACGTCGGCGACATTCTGCGCGTCGCGCACCTCCCATTCGCCCTTCCTGACCTCGAGCAGCGGATTGTAGGCGGCCGAGGCCGGATTGGTGGGATCGAACAGCAGCACTCTGCCGTGCCGCGCCCGGAAACCAGCGGTCAGCTTCCAATTCTCACCCTTGATGTCGTGAATGATGCAGCTTTCCGGCCAGGCGAGGAGCGTCGGTACGACCAGCCCGACGCCCTTCCCCGACCGGGTCGGTGCGAAACACAGGACATGTTCGGGGCCATCGTGCCGCAGGTAATCGCGCCCAAGGCGGCCAAGGATGACGCCGGCATCGGCGAAGAGGCCGGCGTCTCGCACCTCCCGGTCGGTCGCCCAATGCGCCGATCCATAGGTCTCGGCCTTTTTCGCCTCACGCGCCCGCCAGACCGACATGGCGATCGCGACGACAATCGCGAGAATCCCGCCGGAGGCCGCAATGAAGGCGCCGGTGACAAAGATGTCCGGCGCGTAGGCATCATAGGCAAACCACCACCAGAAGAAGGCCGGCGGTGGATAGACCGGCCAGCCGGCGAGCCAGAACCAGGGCGCACCCAGTTCGGGCTGATAGGCGAGCGCGTGGGCGGTCCATTGCGTCGCGCCCCAGATCGCGCCGAGCACGATGGAGAACACGGTCAGGACCTGGCCCCACAAGATCTTCGTAGCGTTCATCGTGGTGGCTCCGATGCGAGGAATATGCTGGTCACAGGCCGAGCCCCCGACCGCGCCCCAACGCCCAGTCGACGCCGCCGCCGGGTCCCATCGTGCCGCTGATCTGCTGACCGAGATGCTGGTCGAGCGCAGGACGCCACGGCACGAGCTGGAAACCGAGACCATCATCGATCAAGGCGAAGCGCCCCGACGCCAGCGTCACCCGCTCGCGATAGATGCCGCTCACATAGTCGCCGGGGGCCGACGGACGATGGGGAAGGCCAACGCGCGCGGCGATGGCATCGGTCTCGGCGGCAAGGTCGCGCGCGCGAAGCGTCTCGATCAGGTTGGGCGAGAAGAGGAACCCCTGCCCCCGCGCCTTCGCCAGCCCTTCGGTCTCGAGATGCCGTGCCCGCGCGTCCATCGCCTCGCGGATCGCAATGCCGAAGCCGTTCCCGGTCGGGACCGGCTCATGCGCGATGAGCTGCCGATCGAGCCAGGTCGCGCCGGGGGCGGAGACCTGTGCATCGAGCGGCAGGTCGGACCGGGTCGCCAGCGACAGGCGCTCGCGGCCGCGGCTGTCCTGCCAGGTTCTCAGTTCGACGATCGCGCCCGGCGCCGCATCGCCGGTGATTTCGAGGTCGTCGAACGTCACATGATGCAGCCGGCCGTCCGCGCCGTCGATCACGGCATAGGCGGTGCCGGCGAGTTCGTCTGCAAGACCACGTTCGACCAGTCGCCCGATCACCGGATCGGCCGGCGCTGCGGGATGGAGCGCGAAGGTTGCCGGGTCGACACCGCGTCCCTCGGCGGACATCGCGCGATGCATGGTCTTGATGATGTCGCCGCGGACCGAAAGGTCCCGCAGCGCCTGTTCGGCATCGGCGCGCATCGTCCACATCGCTGGTCCTCGGCTATCGGCAAGACCCAGCGCCTCGAGCTTCGCGGCGCGCCCGACCAGCAAGCGCCGCATGTCAGGGTCGTCGGCCCCGCCCGGCCTCAGGTCGATGACCCCGGTCACCTCGTCGGCGAGACGCCCGAGATTGCGGTCGAGGCTGGTCCAGCGCTCGGCATCGACCTCGCGTTCGAGGCTCGAGCGGATGTCATGCTCGCTGCGCGGACCGAGCTCGATGGTGACCCGTTCCTCAGCCCGGGCGCGCATCCCCTCGCGGATATAATCGCGATCGATGACGAGATCGGCACCGTCGTCAGCGACGCCGCGCACCAGCACATGGATATGCGGATTGTCGGTATTCCAATGGTCGACCGCGACCCAGTCGAGCCCGGTGCCGAGATCATGCGCCACATCGTCCATCAGTTCGCGGGTGAAGGCGCGGAGGTCGTCCATCGCGCCGGCGTCCTCGGGGCTCACGATGAACCGGAAATGGTGGCGGTCGTCGGCGCAGCGTCCGGCGAATGTTTCGCCATCGGCATGCTCGCTGCGCGCATCGAACAGATCGGCATCGCGTCCGTCACGGGTCACGCCATCGCGCTTGAGATAGCTCATGTGCCGCGCGAGCGGCGCGGCGCGGAACCGGGCGCCCTTATGGCGAACCACGCGCGCCTTGATCACGACCCGCCGGTTGCCCGCCCGCCCTGTCACCCGAAGCCGCGCGATGCGGCCCCGCCCCAGTCGCCCGGTGCCGCGGCCGGTGACCGGACCGCGACGAGTATAACCCGCTTTCGCCGCGGCCCGCCTGACCTGACCGGCAAGGCTCTGGCTCTTGCCGGGGCCGTTCCCGCCGGCATCCCTGCTCCGTCCCGGGCGGATGCGAAAGTCGAGGTCGTCGAAGGTCATACCCGCACCCAGGAGTAGGGTGCCAGACTCAGAAGCGCCGGAAATGCGGCATTCCCGGCAAAATGTGCCAGACGCGGCATTCGCGTGCCCGACAGAATAATTCCAAAAATACAACCACATAAGGGCCGCCGACTGGCGCCCTTTTTATCTCGCAATCGCTGAACCCCCCTGATTTCACAGCCGTCGCGCTCCCTCATCCCAAGAGACAGCGCCACGGTCGTCACGGTCGGGTGGCAAAGCTCAATCATCGTCCGGCCCCTTCGGAACGCTCGACAAAGAGACCGAAGCCGCTGCGATCGGCACGCTGAGAATGGGCGGAGACCGTCGGTTCCCGAGTGCGTTCACCGGCTATCGGCGTACCCGTCGTCGGAAGGACATTGGTCCCGTCGCTGGTGTCCGATCGCCCATCACCGCGCTCGATGAACAGCGCAGCATTTCGCCAGGTTGGACGATCCGCGGCGGCCGCCGACAACGGCAAGAGCGCAAGTTCACCTCCCGCATCCGGCAGGATTCTGGCGACATAAGTGCGCGTCTCTGCGGGCAGCGCGCGACCGTCGATAAGGTGGGCGTCGACCCGACCCGGCCCGGCATTATAGGCGGCCAGTGCGGCGGCGAAGTCGCCATAGCGATCGACCATCTCCCGCAGATATGCGGTTCCAGCGAGAATGTTCGCACGGACGTCGAACGGGTCGGCACCGAGCGCATATCGCGCACTCAGCGCCGTCCAGGTCGCCGGCATGATCTGCATCAGGCCGATCGCGCCTTTACGCGAGACGGCGCGCGGATCGCCGGCGCTTTCGGCGCGCATCACCGCTTTGATCCACGCGGCCGGAACGCCGAAGCGGTGCGATGCTTCAGCGATGTGACCGGCATAAGGATCGCGCGGCATTGGCCGGCCGATGGCCAGGCCCTGCGCCAGCGCGACCGCCGGCAAGAGGTTCGCGAGCGTAAGGCCTGAAAGCAGATGGAGAGCCATGCGCCGGGCAGCGGAGCGCCGCCCCGACGCAGTCGAATGGCTCGTCGATGGGCGGCGAGCAGGCATCAGCTCAATCCTTCGCATCGCGCTTATGCGGGCGGCGCCAATGGAGTGACCATGACGCGCCAGCATCAGCGTTGCGGAACAGGTTTGCGCGGATCGGATAGGGGAAAGTCGGATCGTCGAGGTCGAGCGCGAGATATTCGCCGGCCCGTTCGCCGGTATGTTTCCAGGCCGCGCCGATCTCGGGGCCCGTTTCATTGCTCATCGCGTCGAAGACATGGACGCGAAAATCCGGCGCATTCTCCACGTCGGACGGCTCGGCCGCGACGATGATGATGTCCTGGTGCAGGAGCAACGTTGCGAGATTGCCAATGAAGCCGGCCTCGTCGCGCACGAATTGACCAATTTGCGGCATGTCAGCGTCCTTTGCGGTGGCGTTGGGAATGTCATCGGCGGTCACCGCGCCCGCCGATGCGAGCGCGATCAGCGCGGCGATGCGCGCCATTCGAAGCGACCGTCGGCATGTTCATCAGTCCACAGCGGCGCCGCGCGCCCGATGATCTGGCGGCTGGGGATCGGCCCGAAATAACGGCCGTCGAAACTGTCGCGGGCGCCCCGATTGAGCAGAAAGACCTCGCCCGCGGCGAGGCGCCGACAGCCCTGCCAGACCGGCAGCGCGCGCCCGGCGCGATCACGCGGCAAGGTGGCGGCAACAGCCATGCTGTCGATGGTGACGATGGAGCCGGAACGGCAGATCCGCTGCCCGGCAACGCCGGCGACGTGCTTCAGCAGCGGGACGCCGACCGCGAGATAATCGCGGCGCACGAGGAAGGTCGCGAGCGGTTCGGGCGGCGTGACCGCGACAAAGTCCAAGCGTCTGATCGGCCCGCCGGCATGGATCGCGTAAAGGCCGATCGGCGCGCTGGCGCTGGCATTCCAGATGAAGCGCGGCCGCGATGGCAATGCGGCATCCGCGATGAAAAGCATCGCGAACACCGGGCCTCCGAGAACGGCCGCGATGCGACATGTCCGGCGCGTCATTGCCCGAGCGCCTTGCGCTTGAGCCAGGCGGCATGGCGCTCGGCGGTATAGGGCCGCGCCGGCACGCCCGCGGTCAGTCGATTGTGGAGATGGCGCCAATGATCGGGCGCCACATCGCAGGGATCGACGCCAACCGCCTCGATCGCATTGATCGCGGCGAGGACCGCACTGACCATCGGCCAGCCCTTGAGCGAGAGGTAGATTTCTCCACCAGGCCGCACGAATGGCGCGGTCGAACAGGGCTCTCCCGGCCCGACTGCGCGCAGGATGTCGATCCGCGAATGGACGGTGCCATAATCATTCGACGACCAGCGGATGAACGCGAACACCGCGCCCGGCCGGAACGAAACCAAGCGGGTCTTGCGCGTCAGAATGCGCTCGCCAGCGATGCGCCCGAAACGCAGCCAATGTTCGAGCCGCTTCTCGATCCAGATCAGTTCGACCTCGGTCAACGCGGCGCGCGGCCGGGCATCGATGCGGCGACCGGGCGCTGGCGGCGCCCCGGTCATGACAGCCCCCGCTCAAGCGCCACGCACGGCGTTAGCAACAATCCGAAGGATTCTTCTCTATTAGCATGGTTATAAGGCGCTCGATTCGACGCGTGATTCCAGTCGGTTACACCAGACCTCGGTTCCCGATAGGACGCGCCTCGGGTTCCGGATTGGACGACTCCGGCGGTTCCTGATTGGACGAACGTCATGGCCGCGCGCCCTCGTCGCGAAGCCGCACCCGGCGCATCGCCGCGTCGAAGCTGTCGATCGGCAAAGGTACGAAGTTCAGCCGCTCGCGGCCGAATGCGCGCTCGATCGACAGCGTGTAGCCGGGCAAGGGCTGGCGCCGCACGATGCCGCGCAATTCGAAGGCGAAGCGCTTCAGGGGCGACAGGACGCCGGACTTCAGATGGAGATGCGCGAAGTCGAAGCTCCACCCGCCCGACTGCCGCCCGCCATGCTTACGGACGATGCGATAGAGCCAGCGCTCGAGCCCGCCGGTGAGCCCGAAATAGGCGCGATCGATCGTCAGGACGAGCGAGCGATCGAGCACGCCGGCATAGAACCAGTCGGGCAGAATAAGCTCGATGCCACGCGGGCGGCCGGCGGGATCGAGGCGCTCCTTCCATTCGTTGATCCAGGAGAAACGATGGCGGCGGCGCTGATGCTGCTGGCGGATCGAAGTCGCGACGGTGGTCGACTGGAGGCGATCGAGCGCGGCTTTCAGCCGGTCGTAATTGTCGCGGCCCGTACCGCGCCCGATGTACGTCAGGATTTCATGCGGTGTGGTCGCCATCAGCCGCGAGGTCGGGCGCGCGGCATCACGCGCCTCGACCAGCTGGCTTGCCGCCCAGATCAGGATATCGGCGTCCCAGATCGTCGCCATGCCGTGCTCGGGAACTGCCTCGACCGAGATCCAGGTCGCCCCCATGCGAAAATCGATCGGTGCGGTGCGCCGCGATTTGGCGAGGCTGAAGAACGGCCAGGCCATGAGATCCTGCGCATCGCGCGCAGCGATTGGCCCCGGGATCGAGCGGAACAGATCGAGCTGGCCGCGATCGGCGCTCGCCGTGTCCGGAAAGACGGGTTGCCGATGCATCGTTCAGCGCCGGACCGGGCCGTTCTGGCGCTTCGCGGGCAAGCAGACGCCGGCACCGGGATCCGAGGTCGACTGACGCTTGCCGAGGGCAACCCACGCATCGAGCACATCGATCGCATAGACGACGCGGCCGCCGAGTTTGTGGTAAGCGGGACCCGTCCCATAGCAGCGGTGCTTTTCGAGCGTGCGCGGGCTGAGGCCGAGCCGCAGCGCGGCATCGGGGGTCCTCAGAAAGCGCGCCTCCGGCAGATATCCGGGTTGAACCATCTCACATTCTCCATCAGGCCGTCGGTGCCGCGCGGCGGCGTTTGATCGGGATGGCGCGTTGTGGCGGAGCGCGATTGTCGGGGTGGAGCGGCTATTTTGACCGCGTGACTTTTGTCGCACCGGCAGGATCAGGGTTGAGCAGCTTGAGGTAGTCGCCCTCCATCAGCGCAAAGGCCTCTTCGATCAGGCGCTGGGTGCGCCGACGCTGCGACGAGGTCTTCCAGTCATCGCCATGACCGATGGTCATCCCGCGATAGATCAGGCGGCTGGCGACCTCATAGGTCGTGATCGTTCCACGCTCGCGGGTGTCGAAAGCATCGAGGATATCGAGGAGCAGGCCGAGCCGGTGACGCTGGAAGGCCGATGGCTGAAAGCCCGCCGGAACGGGCATCGGGCGCTCGCCGGCCAGGCGCCGATCGAGCCGGCGCATGGCGGCGATCCGAAGGTCGATCGCCGCATCGCGCGTGATGACATAGGCCAGCACCCGATCGGGCATGGCGGTACGGAGCCAGATGCGGTGCAGCCCGTCCGGATCGGCAAGCACGATATGCCGGCCGGTCGAGAGCGATCGATCGGCAACCACATTCGGCCATGCCGCGAGATCGAACGCCGGCGCGTCCGCATAACCTGGCGGCGCATGATCGAAAACAACGATGGTGGGCGTGCGTGCCGGGAGCCAGAGCGCCGGTGCGTCGGCGGCAAAGGCATCCGGCGAGCATGGGAAAGGCGAGGCCCCAGCGTCGGGCCATCACCTCCTGCGCCATCGCAGGATGTCGATCGGGTGGAACAGGCGCGATTTTCCGATAATCCGACCGATAGCGAGGATTGCGGCGAAGAAACTCCTGTGCGAATCCGGCAAGGTCCAGTCGCCGCCGATCATCGCCAGTGCCGGGATTGGAGCGCATCCTCGTTTCCCTCGAAAGGGAAGGCACACTGGCAACGGTTAATCTTTATTAACATTCCAACAAATGAGGGCGGCCCTCCCCCTAAAAGGGGATGGCTCCGCCGGCGCGTGAGTGAGCCGGCGGAGCGAACCGGCTCAGTCGCGGCGCGTTGGTCGCGACCAGACCAGGTCGAATTCGTCGCCCTCGCCTTCGAACAATTGCGCGAAGATCGGGGCAACGAAGCTCGGGTCGTCGAGCTTGACCGAGAGATATGGACGGTCGTCGGTGGTGCGTTTGCTCCACGCGGCGCCGATTTCGGCGTCACCGACATAGACGCGGTGGCTGGGCGCATTGCCGCTCGCCTGTTCATCGGCAGCGATACGGACCGATGTCGCCTGAACGGAGAGGGTGACGATCTCGCCGCGCAGTTCGCCCGAGACTTTCTTGAAGGTGCCGATCTTGGCCATGATGTCATTCCTTTTGCTTCGAGACCCGCGCCGATCGCGGCCTCGATGCGCCGGGAAGGCCGGCAGGCGCCCGGTGCTGCAGCGCCAGCCCGCAGCGTCAGCGAAGGACGGCGGGCGAAGGAATTTCTTGTCTCGCGAGGAACGGCGGGAACGCCGGGGGAAGAAAGTTCGCGTGATCGCCGTTGCGGCAAACCGGGCGAGCTTCAGCGTCCTGCCGGCATCGAGCGCATCCAAGAGAGGCCGTGCCCGGTGCGGGCAACGCGCAAGGGAGCCATTTCGGCCAAGCGGCTGCTTCAAGACAATGGGCACCACCCGCGCGATCAACCCGACGAAGATCGATCGAATACGGCCTGAGCTGGTAATTAACCGGCTGGCTGTTTTGAGGCCATGCCAGAAGCGGGCGCCGGGAAACCTTGCGCCGTTGTAACGTGACAGTTGCCCAGACCCCGTCGTAGCCTCGGCTCGTCCTTGGGACTGGAGGAGAGTTTGGTATGCAACTCAAGATTGTTGCCGCCGCCGCGATTGCTTTGATGGCGGGCACCGCGTTCGCTCAGACACCTGCGGCCTCGTCGGCGCCCAAAGCCGCCGCGACCGCCCCCGCCCCGAAGGCTGCCGTGGCCAAGCCCGGCAAGGCGCCGGTCGCTCGAACCGCCAAGTCACTCGACTGCTCGAAGCAAGCCGATGCCAAGCACCTGCACGGAAAGCCGCGCAAGAGCTTCATGTCGACCTGCAAGAAGGCCTAACCGGCCTCACGGCCGCAGCCGAATTCGAGACTGTGGGGACAGGCGGCCGCGTTCAGGGATTTTCTGTCCGGCGCGCGTAGCTGAGGCGCTGCACGGCGATAATCGCGATGACCCCGCCGCCACCCCAACTGAGGATCGTCAAACCCGGGCATTGGTCAGCGATCAGTCGGCCAAGGCCGTTGACCAGATTGTACCCCGCGATGCCGGCCGGAAGCGCGAAGACAAGACCGAGCGCCACCCGCAGGGCGGGCGATCGGACGGTATCGAACAAGAGCTGGCCAATGGCGAGAACGATGACGGCGAGTGTGAAGCCGCCAAGGATCGAGAGCATATAGCCATTGCCATGGTGGAGCAGCCAAAATGCGCTCCAGGTGCCGACGGCAAATGGCAGCGCATAGGTGGCAAGCCGGAACATCAGCCACAAAAGGAACAGGCCGACGAGGGGCGCAAGGATGATCAGCATGGGCGTCCTTTCGAGACGCGCCTGCCACCACCTCCACAGCGCGATTGTGCGGGGCGAACATAGCGCGCTGGCGCAGCACGGCAAACACCGATTGCGCCAGCCGGCGTCACGCCACCGGGCGCTTCATGATGAGAAGGGATCATATTCGCGCACCACCAGGTCGGGGTCGCCATCGAATTCGTCGCTTGGCATGACGGCATAACCGCCGTCGGTTTCGATGAGGACGGTGACGGTCATCAGCGTCTTCGCGAGGTTCCAGGCGAGCGATTGGGCGGTGGAAAGCGACATCGTTGCGGCTCCTGCCTTGGAGCGGAAGACCGTCCCCGCTCGACAGGTGCCCCGCCCGCCCGAGGATCGACCGCAATCACCGCGCGGCACGCGCGGCCGCACGCTCGCGTAGCGGACCCTTTACGGGTTGATTGAAGGAGGTCGCAGCCTCGGGCCAGGGACCAGCACCAAAGAGCGGGGATGGGCTTGCGCTACGCACATCAGGGGATGAGTGCTCCCTCCGCCCCTTCCCTCCCGCTGGGCCTCGACCAACCGTGAAGGGCGTCCCGCAGTCTCACCGGAGGTTCGATTTCACGAAGATGACGTGACTGGGGCGATTTCGCTGATATGCCCGTCGCCCGGGGACCTTGAGTCGCCCGGGCAATCAGTTTTCCGCATGAACGAAAAAGGATGAGTTCGTGAACAACAGTGAAATTGCCGACGCGCTCGCCACCGCCCACGGCATCACCAAGGCCGACGCGCGCAAATATGTCGACGAGGTCTTCGCCGCGATCAGCGATGCCGCCGCGAAAGGCGCTGAGGTTTCGCTGTCGGGGTTCGGCAAGTTCAAGGTGAAGGACACGCCGGCGCGCGAAGGGCGCAATCCGGCGACCGGCGCGGCGATCAAGATCGCGGCGTCGAAGAAACTGACCTTTGCGCCCGCCAAGGCAGTCAAGGACCGGCTGAACGGCTAATCCACACGAGCACCGGAGCGCGGGCCATCGTCCGCCCCGGCGCATTTGCGAATGTCAGCGCAACCGCCAGCCGAGGCGCTCGGCTGGCGAGCGTTGCGCCGGGCGGCGCGCTTCGTCGGCCATGTCTGCCACGTCCGCACTGGAAAGGTCCGCCAGGGTGAAGCCGGCCGCCGCTGCGGCCGCAACCAGTTCGGCGAGGCTCGAAAATTCTTCGAGTTTCGTGCCGAGCCAGAGGCCCAGTTCTCCCGTGTCCGGGTCTTCGAAGGCGTGCAGAAAATAGGTCCGGAGCGGCGGGTCGTAACCGATGACCGCATTGTCATCCGCGGCGTCTTCCGACCGAACCGTGACGGGATGACGGCTCATGGATCATTCCTTTCACAAAAGAGAATGGCCCCGCCCGAAGGCGGGGCCGGAGCCGGCCGATCAGGCCGGCGGGTTCCAGATGATGACCTTCTTCGAGGGATCATCGCCGGGGGCATTGGCGACATTGCCGTAGATGGTGCCGAATTCGGGGGCGGAGAGGACGACCGAGACATATTCGGCGCCGGTCGCCTGCGAGAATTTCTTCCATCCCGCACCCAGCTCATAGCCGTTCTTGCGGCTGACGATCCGATAATCGGGTTCGGATTCCTTCGCCTTGCGGCCGTTGGGGATGATCGCGATCGGCGCGCTGACGGTGAGCGTCGCGAGCGTGCCTTCGAGCGTATCGCCTTTGACGGTGAGATTAGCGACGGTGGTAGCCATGATCGATTTCCTTCGGTTGCTCGGGGACTATCCCCGATGGCGCCAACCAAAGGGCCGGCAGGCCGCCGTCACCGAAGCGCCAGCGAAGGGCGAACCCCGCACGGGGTTGACGGCATTAGGCGTGCCGAGCCCGCAGAACGGCGACAAGGATGGATGACCTCGAGCAACCCGATGGGCCGGTCGAAATTGCCGCCTGCTTCACTCGTCCAACACGGCAAGGCCGCCGTCGATCGAACCATGCTTTCAGTTTCGGAACTCGCTGGAGCCGTTCGTTCCGAAAGGCGGCCCCGCCCGATCGAAGCCCGATCATCCGGCAGGAACCGCTGCGACACACCAGCGCGAGGCTGTGGTCCGTGAGACCGATCGCATTGGCGCGGCTCAGCCAAATTTGTAACCGGGCGACCGGTCGCGCCACGCCGCGAATTGTCCCAGCATCGGGGCATGTCGCCAAGAGCCCGCCACGGATCAGGCTCGCGGATTAGAATTTCCTGTCGCAACAAAATCGGCGATGGTAACGTTGGAAAAAGCGGATTTCGGATCAAAGGCAAACATCGGGTGGCGCGCAGCGATCTTCTTCTATCGATTGTACGCGCTGGCGCGTCGGGGGATCAGGCTGCCCTGCGCTCGTCGGTCGAAGCGATCGTCGCCGACGAGCGCGGCAAAAATCACAACATTCTCGCTGATCGGCTTCAGCGTGCGCTCAATGCGGTCTCGGTCACGCCGCCGACCCGGTCCTTTGCCAACAGCCAGGCGGGGCGCGACACCGTGCTCGAAACGGAGGCGCGCCAGCAGCTCGAGAATCTCGTTCTCCCGCTTCCCGTTACGCGTCAGATCTCGCAGCTCGTCGAGGAGCAGCATCGCGCCGAGCTGCTACGGGCGCATGGCATGCAGCCGCGCCACCGCGTGCTGCTCTCCGGACCGCCCGGGAACGGGAAGACCTCTGTCGCCGAGGCGGTCGCCGAGGCGCTCGCGGTTCAGTTCTTCACCGTGCGCTACGATGCGCTGGTCGGCTCCTACCTTGGGGAGACCAATACCCGGCTCGCGCGGCTCTTCGATTATGCCCGAACGGTCCCGTGTGTCCTGTTCTTCGATGAATTCGATTCGATCGGGAAAGAGCGCGGGGACGTGCACGAGACCGGCGAGATCAAGCGGGTGGTCTCGTTCCTGCTGATGCAGATCGACCAGCTGCCGAGCTATGTCGTAACCATCGCGGCAACCAACCATGCCGAATTGCTCGATCGCGCGGTATGGCGGCGGTTCCAGCTGAGGCTGGCCCTGCCTCAGCCGTCCCGCGAGGCGCTGGCCGCGTTCCTTGAGCGGCAATTTGCGCTCTGGCCCGAAGACCCCGGCATGCAGCCAGATACGCTCGCAGCCAAACTGGGGGCAATTAGTTTCGCCGAAGCGCTCGAATTCTGCCAAACGGTCCGGCGACAGCACATTCTGTCGCTTGCAAGTCGTAGCTTGAAGAATATTCTGCGTGAGCAGATAGACTTGTGGGCAACAAGGGTGGGGACTGAAGAAGTTAATGCCGCACGATCCGGACAAGCCACTTCTTCGTCTAAACGATCCTAAAGCAACTCCACGCCGCCCTGGCGGCGGCGGCGGCGGAAGGTCGCGAAAGTTCGACCGCGCGGAGCAGAAGAATGCTCACGGCCCCATCTTCCAGCAACTGCGTGATGTCCTCAACAGCCCCAACGCGGCAATGGAGCTGCGCGCCGATCCCAATGCGCTCGCGCCGGAGCGGCTGCTGGTGTTCGAGGTAACGGGATCGATCGCGAATTTTGCCAATGCGGTTGCACGCATCCCAGGTCTCGAATTTGCTGGCGAGGAGGAGCTCGAAGCGGACGAATTCGACACGAACCCCGAATTCTACATGCTTGTCCCGCAGCTTGGCGCGTTACGTCAGATCCTGTCGCTCTGGGACGGTTGGGAGAAGACGGGAACGGTTCCTCACGGCTTCACACCATGGCGCGACTTGTTCGAGCACCTGCGTGCCATTCGCGTCTGGGGTCCGGCTGATCGTGTTTCAGAGCGCAACCGCGAGTATTTCCTGGCCAGGATCGACGGTGCGCCGGACGACTTTCAGGTGCGGATCGAGATCGAGCTGGTGTTCCGGCACAGACCCGAAGCGCGCGCCGCTGCCGAGCATGACCTTGTCGCGGCCATCGCCGCCGCTGGCGGCGGAGTGATCGATCGCGCGCAGCGTGCGACCTTTGCCTATCATTCGGTGCTTGCCGACATTCCGGCAGCGGAAATTCGTCGAATCTGCTCGCTCGATCCCGGTTCGCTCGCGGGCGCCGACCCGATCGCGTCCATCCTCCCGCAAAGTGTCGGTGTCCCGCTCGAGGCGGGCGATAGCGCGCCGCTCGGCGAAGTCATGCCATTACCGCCCCTCGGCGATCCGATAGCGGCGGTGTTCGATGCAGTACCGCTTCAAGCTCACCCATTGCTCGCGGGCCGCCTGGAGCTGGATGACCCGGACGATCTCGAGGCTCGTGCGGTTGGCGAGCGCATCCACGGTACGGCGATGGCGTCGCTCGTACTGCATGGCGACCTCAATGACCCGCCCTCACCCGTCTCGCGTCGCATCTACTTCCGACCGGTGATGTACGCCCCTGAATTTGGCGATGAGCTGTTTGCCGACAATCGGCTCGTGATCGACATGATCGTGACCGCGGTGATGCGCATGCGCGAAAATGGCGGCGAACAGGTCTTTATCGTCAATCTGTCACTGGGCGACCGGACCCGACCTTTCGCGGGCAAGATCTCGACCTGGGCGCGCGCGCTCGACTACCTCTCCTACACCTACGGGATCCTGTTCCTCGCCAGCGCCGGCAATATCATGGAGCCGCTGGTCATCGCCGGCTTTGCCAATGGCGCCGCATTTCATGCCGCGCCGGCTCAACAAAGGGACGAAGCGGTCCTTCGCGCGCTCGACGCGGTAAAGGCCGATCGCCGTATGCTGGCACCGGCCGAAAGCCTTAATGCGCTGACAATCGGGGCATGGAATCGCGACGCAATCGCCGTCCCCTTCGGCGGGCCGAGTCCATTTGCGCCTTATGTGGCGCAAGACATGCCGAGTGTCACGTCGCGCCTCGGACTTGGTCATCGCCGCAGCACCAAGCCTGACATCCTGATGGCCGGGGGCAGGCAGCCAGTTCGATTCAGCCCGATCGACCCGCCCACCGTCCTCCAGCCGCACGCAAATCCATCGCGATTCTGGGGTCTGAAGGTTGCAGCGCCCGCCGTGGAAGCGGGCGCTGGTACGCATTTTACCATGGGGACCAGCGCGGCCAATGCACTGGCGACGCATACCGCCCATCGCATCTTCGATGCGCTTGAGCGCGCTTATCCTCAGCTAATCGAGCCGATGCCTCCAGGGCAGCGCGCGGTCCTGATCAAGGCGCTGCTCGTCCATTGCGCGTCGTGGCGCGACGTCGAGCAATTCATTCGGCCGATCGTCGACCCCAATGGTGATCTCCACCATGAGCATTGGCGGCGAGAGGTCGGGCGTCATATCGGATATGGCTTCGTCGACCCGGAGAATTGCATCGCATGCACCAATGACCGCGCGACACTTTGGGCAACAGGCGTTCTGCCGCGCGAGGGTGCCATTTCCTTCGATGTCCCAATGCCCGCAAGCCTCGCGGCCAATGCGCATCGGCGTGAGATCCGCGCGACTCTTGCATGGCTGTCGCCGGTGCGGCCGGGCCACCTCGCGTATCGCGCGGTCAAGCTGAAGATCGCGGCGCTCGATGCCAACGCGCTCGAAATCGCGGGCGTTTCGACAACGACCGGCCAGCCTTCGAACAGCCAGTCGGAAAGCGGTACGGTCGTTCATCGGCGCTGGCAGGATTCGCGGATCGGCAATTTGGCCGAAGGCGATACCATCCCATTGCAAATTCAGCGGGAAAAGGACCAGGGAACGCCGATCGACGAGCCTGTTTCATTTGGCCTGGCGGTGACAGTCGAGATGCCGGGTGTCGCCGAAATCTACGCCCAGGTACATGAGTTTGTCGCGGTAAAGCCAAGAGTTGGAATCCAGGCCTGACGGTTCGACGAGCGGGCGCTAATCCGGCGGGGATTTCGTGGGGACATGAGACGATGAAATTTATGCGGCATACCGAGCTCACGACCATGATCGCTCTCGCGACGCTGACCGCAAATCCGGTTGCGGCACAGTCTGCGCTGCCGGATCAGGCGCTTGAACAGCTTGCCACGCGCGAGAGCAGGCTACAGCAATATCTGTCGAAGGCATTTTACGAAGACCCGGAAATGCGCGCTGAGTTCAAGCGCGTAGGGTTTGCGAATGCTTGCCGCGCCGTCGCCGACAGTCGCCGCGAAGTGGCCGTCGAATTCGTGCCGGCACTGGTTCCTGCGACCGTTGCAGCAATCAAAAAGATCGTCCCCGAACAGCGCCTCGCTGAGGCGCGGCCTCGATCGCTGTCCGTTGGCCCGTTATGGATTTATGCCGAACGTATCGACGAGGAGATTAAGCGGACCGCGCCCGAGATTCTCGCCTCAGCGACCGCAGCGATGCGGAAGTCATTTCTCAAGCGAACGAGCCCATATGCGACCACCCGCGTCGCGGCCGACAATATCGTCAGGCCGCGCGCCGATATCGCCGGGGCGGTCGGATTGAAGGACACATATGATCTCGATAACCCGGCACAGATTCGGTTGGCTTGCGCAGAATTCCTGATTTCGCCGCGCGACCGCCCCACCATCACGTCGGAACCCGCCCACAATTACATCCTGGTACCACCGTCTCGGAAGCGGTGACGCGACCGCCTCCCGGTTTTCGATTCCTTGAGCACAATCACCGCGGTGAAGCTCGATCCGTCGTTAGGCAGCCGGCAAATGGCACTTCCCTATTCATGTGAAATATACGATCTATTTTACATGATGAATTAAATTCTCGATTTGAACAGCGCCCATTAGCGTCTGGCACTTCAACTCTCGCCGCATCAAATCCGGCTCGGGCACCGGTACGATCAATTTAACTGGACGAGCGTTTACCGCCCGAACAGGACCTCCGCGAAATTGCGCGGACAAGATTACTTACGATATCGTGACAGCAGCACGTCGAAACTCACTGCCGCGGCGCCCACATCTTGCGCCGCAGCATATGGGTGACACAGGAGGCGCCATTGTGCCTATCCTACTGCTGACCGCTCTGGATCCGGCGCCTCTACCGCCTCCGAAAATCCCAGACAGGAAGGCCGAGCTTACGCGCTTTGTCGGCGAGATTGTCCTGGATGCCGGAGCCCGGGAAGACGATGACGCCTTTCGGCATATCCTCGAGCATCGCATCGTTGCGCTTGAACGGCGCGGCTTTGCCGTGGCTGCCCCAGTCGGGCTGGCAGGGCTGCTGGGGAACTTTGCGGTCGCGCGCCCAGCAGGCGGCGATGCGCTCGCCACCGGTGGGTGTACCGCCATGGACGAGGATCATGTCGGGATATTGAGCGAAGGCCTTGTCGAGCGCGGCATAGATGCGCGCATGGTCGTTGAAGTTCGGCCCCGCGGTGAAGACGATCCGCGTGCCGTCGGGATTGAGGACGCGTGCATCCTGATAAGCGCGCCGCGCAATCTGCCGGCGGCTGTCGAGCACCGCCGAGGTCAGCGCCTTGCGGTTCACCATCGGCGCCGAATAGGGCAGCCAGGCCTTGTGCATGTGCAGGCGGAATTGGTCGGCCGCGGTATCGCGGAAGAATTCCATCGTGTCGCGCCGTTCGATCATGGTGATGCCTTCGGCGGTCTTGCGCTCGAGCTCGACCGACGCGACCTCGCTCCCGTCCTGCTCGCGCTGCAGCCGGCGCTGCGCGCGTTCATTGGTATCGAGCTCCCGCTCGATCCGCTCGCCGGCGCGATGGAAGACGTTGACGATTTGCCACAGCAGGTCTTCGAGATCGGGTTCGATGCGCGTGTCGGTAAGGCACGACACCATGGCGTCGAAGATATCGGCGATCGCGCCGCCTGCCATGCGATCGTCCGGGAGCGGGCGATGGTCGGGTTCGTCCTCGAAGGGGCGGTAACCAAGGAGCTGCATCTCCTGGAGCAGATGGGCGGAAGAACCGGGCTGCGGCTCCTCCTGTTCGGGTGTGTCAAAGTCGATCGCCATGGGACATCTCCGTCGCCTGGATGGACCCGCGCCTCTCGCGGCCTTCGTGGCGACGCCCCGGCGGCGAGCGGTTCGGGGCCGCACCGCGCCCGTCCAGGGTCAGCGGCCGGAGTAGCGCGGAGGATGGCAAGGGGCAGGCTATTTTGCTTCGCGCTGCAAAGGGGCTTCACGCCCCGGCGGAAAATAGCCCGCCCCTTGCCATTGCTGCCCAGACCCGCTTGCCGCAGTCGCCCTCGAACGAAGGTGCGCGCGCGGTCCTGCTCCTGGCGGAGAGGTCGGGCTGCTGGTGATCGCGACCTTCCCGCGCGGGCTGTACGCCATCGAGCCGATCGCCCTTCCGCATTGGGGTTACATTGTCGCTGTAGGTGTGGCCCTTCGATTCATCGAGTGCGCCGATGGTCGCGAACCAGGCGCGTGATCTTGGACCCGGTCGGTTCGAAAAGATCAGGGTGAATTGAGGCACACCGGAGCCGATCACGCTATCGTTGAGCGTGGGCGTCAAGCTCCATCATTGCACCACGACACATTGTCAGGTTGACGAACGTTTTGCGCAAAGACAGTTCACGAAAAATGCGACAATGCCATTGCCATCACCTCTTTCCCCCAACCGGGACAGGGTGCATGCGATCTTGTCATTTGCTTTGACAACAAAGCATCGGATAGATTGTCGCCGACTTTCCGCGCCAGCGAATCTTGTCAGTAAAGCCGGCAAGTGGGCACCAATGCTGGCGCGGATCGTCATTCTTTTCCGGGGGGAATGGAGACCTGATGAACGACAAGCCTGCGCCGGTCGACCTTGCGACCGACATCACGATTGCCTGGCTCGCGAATCCGAATACCAAGGCCGAGATCGACGACGTTCCGGCGTTTCTGGCGTCGGTATTCAACGCCGTCACCCGCCTCGACGGCGCTGCACCCACCAGCGAAAACCCTCAGGCCGGGGACGAGCAGAATAATCCGCCGGCGGTCAGCGTACGGCGGTCGCTGGCATCTCGCGAGCACATCATCTCGTTGATCGATGGGAAACCCTACCGGACGTTGACACGTCATCTGTCGAGGCATGGACTGACCCCTGAGACCTATCGCGCGCGCTACGGCCTCAAGCACGATTATCCGATGACCGCGCCCGCCTATAGCGAGGCGCGGAGCGCAATGGCAAAACGCACCGGCCTCGGTCGCAAGCCCGGCACAAAGGTCGCGAGGCCCACGCCTGACGAGGCCGCACCGGGCAAGCGCCGGAAGCTGGGCCTTGCGCTGAAATAATCGGTGACGAAGAGGTGCGCGACGGGAAGATCCACATCTCCCGTCGCGCGTCTCCTGCAATCGCGCACTATTCCGCGGCGATCGCGTAATCCGCATCAAGATCATCAGGCTCCTCGCCGCCGTTCGCATCTGAGGGCACGTCACCATTATTGTCGTCATGGTCATACGGCGAACCGTCCGAAGCAGCCGGCGTCCGCATCGGCTCGGGCAACCATCCGGCATCGTCGAGCATCCGCTCGGCCTCGCGCGCCATATCGCCCTTCTTGAGATGGTCGATCATGCCTGCGAAATTCTCACCCTTCGCCTCGGTAACGTCAGCGATGATGCGCTGCTTGGTGATCGCGCCAAAATAGTCCGAAGCGGTCGGACGCCATCCCGCCGCGACGAGGTCGAGACCGACAGCGCGCGCGAGCACATGGCTGTGCGCGATGCGGCGCTCGACGATGTGCTTCGACACCCGGCCATTGTCATATTTGGAAACGATCTCGGCTTGAGCGTTGATCGCCTGCGAAACGCAATGCGCAAAGAGCGCCGACGCCTCGGACGCGTCGAGCGAGAGCAATGCTTCCCAGAGGTCATGGTCGGATTGCGGGAGGCGCTTTTCCCATTGAGCATGGCGGGCCGCGATCGCCTGCGCCGGCGCGCTGTCACGCAATCCCGCTGGCCCTCCGACCCATGAAACATCACGCACCGATAGCTGGAGGCAGGTTTCGTGGCTGGCGTAGTAGAATGCATCGAGCACCAGCGCGTGGAGCATCGCCAGATAGGCCGTCTCCGGACGCTGCGCGATCGCATCCTGCAGCGCGAGCGTGCGCCAGGCGGTGAGATCGGCTCGGGCAATGGCTTCAGGCCGCCGTCACCATCGTCATCATCGAACGCGCCATTGTTCGGCGCGGGCCCGGAGCCAACGCTTGCGGGCGAACCGTCCCGTTCCTCGCCGGCCGGTGCAAAGGCGCCATCATCGCCCTCACCGGCTTCGGGCTCGACAGCCAGTTCGTCCTCGGGCCGCACGAAACCGCGCTCGATCGAGAGCGAACCGTCGCGGTCGATCGAGAGCACCACCCCTGCCCTCGCCATTTCCTCGGCGTCATAAATGAGCGGTCGATCGACCAGTGCGCCGACCTGCTCGTCGATCGCATCGATGCGCGCCGCGACGTCTTCGGGCAATTCGGGTGCATCGGCCCACTCGGCCTCAAGACGCTCGGCCTCGGCCTCGAGCGCGGCGAGTGCAGCCTCCTCATCCGCAGTCATCGGCTGCTCGACGCCCTCGATTTCGCGCATGCCATAGGTGACCTTCCACGGGAGGTCGATCGCGGTCGACACCCATTTCCAGCCCTCGGCGGCGATGCGCTCGGCTTGGCCCGCCAGTTTCTCGCCAACGAGGCGGTCGAGCAGCGCCGGATCGGTCAGCCAGCCGCCATCGTCCTCGTCGAACAAGTCGCGCATCACGCAG
Organism: Sphingomonas lycopersici; assembly: GCF_026130605.1. Lineage (GTDB taxonomy): Bacteria > Pseudomonadota > Alphaproteobacteria > Sphingomonadales > Sphingomonadaceae > Sphingomonas > Sphingomonas lycopersici. The sequence continues at coordinate 289,250 of NZ_JANFAU010000004.1, forward strand.
CCGCCAGCCGAGACATAAGCGTCGATACCGACGAACAGCGCCCGCTTATCGGCCGCGCGCACGCTGTCTTCGGTCAACCGCTGGCGGATCCACGCCGCTGACTTGTTGTAGCTGTGAGCGAGGAGTTCGAACACCTGCTCCTGCCGCGCATGATCGTCGGAGACCGCAAAGGCCATCAATTGCTCGAGCGTCATGCCGTCCTCGGCATAAACGTCGTGGAGCACCGGCGAGACGGATGCGAGCTTGAGGCGCTGGCGCACCACGGCGGGCGTGGTCATGAATTGCGCGGCAATCGCCTCGATGTCCGACCCCTGGTCGACCAGCAGCTGCATCGCGCGGAACTGGTCGAGCGGATGAAGCGGCTCGCGGTGCGCGTTTTCGGCGAAGCTGTCCTCCTCGGCCGAGATCATGTCGTTGGCGGGTTTGACGATGCACGGGACCGGCGCATCTTTCGCAAGGCGTTTCTGTTTCACGAGGAGTTCGAGCGCGCGGAACCGGCGGCCGCCGGCCGGCACCTCGAACCGACCGGTCTCCTCGCCGTCCTCCCCAAGGATGGGACGGACGCTGAGGCTTTGCAGCAGGGTGCGGCGCGCGATATCTGCCGCGAGCTCGCCGATCGAGACGCCGGCCTTTATCCGACGGACGTTGGACTGCGACAGGACCAGCTGGTCGAACGGAATGTCGCGCGAGCCGTTGAGGACGATCTTCTGGGATGCTTTGGCCATGGCCATTCTCCATGACGGACCGCCGGTGAGACTCTCTCCCGGCTGAAAGCCCGTCATGAAGCCGCAAGGCTTCCCTCTTGCTCTTGCCCAGGTTGCCTGGAGCGCTACCCCAATGAGGGACTTGCACCGGCTTCGGGCAGCGCCGCTCGTCGCATTCCGGCTTGCACAGATGTTCCATATTTGTTCTTATCGTCGGATGGAACGAATCGACGAACGAGCGGTGTCCGCGATCCTGCTGGCGGCTCCCGGCTGGGCGCGGGTCGGACTTGCCATGCCCGACGAACGGCTGCGCGAGCGCGCGGCCGACGCACTCGCCGCGACGATCAGCGAACGGCTGGCGAGCACGCCTGCCCCCGATCGCAACCAGCTCAACCTGCCGCTCTGAACGAGCGACGCGCGTCAGCGTTCGTCGGACGACACCACGATAAGTGGATCTGCACGGCGTTCGATCGCGAAGCGGCCGGCAAAGGTGACGACATTGGTGCGTCCTGCGGCATCGACCTGCGTGAAGCGCAGGAGATCGTCTTTCAGAATCTCGACCGTCACCGGCGGAAGCTTGTCGAGCGGGTCGTGGAAGGTCTGGCGATTCTGGGGCATCATCGGCTCCCTGGAATCCTTGGGGCGGACCATAGCAGACATTGGCGCCCAGGTCGCTCGGCGGTCAGCGAAATTCGTCGGGCAGATCTTCCTCATGGCCGGACCAGAGAATCGCATCGCCTGAGTAAACGGTGACAAACCCCTGCCCTCGCGACATCGGCTCGGGCGATCTGGCGGAAAAGTTCAGGCAGCCGAAAGTGTCAGCCGTGGCGCCGAAGGCGAGCGGTTTTCCCGGCCGCATCAACACGCGGTCGCACGTGCCGGACGGCCGTCGCACCCGCCGTCGCGACAGACCGAGGCGGAATGCCTCATAGGCGCTGACGCCCCAATGGATGGTGGCGACCAGTAGCGACAATATTTGCAATATCGCGGAACTGGTGGACCATCGTCGTCCAGAGGCGGCCCGTTGTTATAGCCGGGAGCCCGGTGCTGATGATCGACGACGGTGGCCGGCGTCAGGCGGTCCCGCGCGGCGTCGAGAACGCCTGAGGAGCGGCGTGGAACCGCGCCGGCGCACGCTCCCGTGCGTCGGCGCCGGCCCATCAGCGAACTCCCTTCAGGGACGAGGCTGCGCGATGCAGCAGTTGCTCGGCGAGCACGATCGACCCTGCGCGTCGCGCCGCCTCGGCATAGACCGAGAGCGGGAACTTCCCTTCCCACAAGAGCTCGCGCTCGATACCGAGACCAAATGGCAGGCGGATCTCTTCAAGCTCACGCAAGGCAAACCTGCCCAGTTCCGGACTGCCAAAGCCAAGATCGGCAAGGCCGAACAGGATGCCATCCTCGTCGATTTCGGTGGCGAGCCAGGTCGCGGCGCCCACGGGATTGAAGAAGCGCACGACGGGAACCGGGTCGGGCTCGCGCGTACCGCAGGCCTGCGCCTCTCGATGAGCGCGATCATTGGCGCGAAGCCGGTCGTGCAGTTCGGGGGTGAGGAGTTTCATGCCACTTCCCCCGCCATCGCAGCGTTCATTCGCATGGTCGGTTCCGCATTGCGTGACCGCCCGCGGCCGAGCGCCATGCCCGCCGGATCGTCGGGATCGTCGGGATCGTCGCCGTCATCGTTGGCCGCGTTGTGGGCCGCTACTTCCGGCCGAAACGCAAGAAGGAAATCGGCGGCGCGCGAGGCGGCGCTGGCGGCGCGGACGATCGCACGCGCATCCTCGCGGATGATATCGAGCCATGATCCGATATAATCGGCATGCCGGACGGTGGGCGTGATGCCGAGCGATGCGCAGACGAATGCCCCGGTCATTTCGGCGACGAGTTCCTCACGCCCATATTGCTTCGAACCGAAGCTGCCGGTGAGGTCACGATCGAGCCGGCTCTTGTGCCCGCTCCAGTGCCCAAGCTCGTGAAACGCCGTCCTGTGCCAGTTCACCGGCTCATGAAAATCATCGGGGCGCGGGACCGCGATATAGTCGTGAGCCGGACTGTAGAATGCAATCGCGCCGCCGATGCGGAAATCCGCCCCGGTCGCCTTGATCAGGGCCTCGGCCTCGGGGGCGATGAGCCCCTCCGGCACCGGGGGTAGCGGCATCGCGATATCATCGGGGAGGCCGTCGCATTGGTCGGCCGAGAAGACGGTGAAATGCCTCAGAAACGGAATGCCGCCCGACATCTCACGGCCCTCGACAGCGGCGCGCCGCCGCTCGTCCTGGGGCACGAAACGACGCGCGTAGACGATAGGTACGCCATGCTCGCCGCGCCGCACCGATCCGCCAAGCGCCACCGCCTGGCGGAACGTGAGAAAGGCTTGGCTTTGAAACCCTCGTTCGACAACCGCGTGCCACAGGGTGAGGATATTGATCCCGCTGTAACGCCGGCCCGACACAACATTATAAGGCATGCCGAGCGCGGCTCTGGCTGTTCCCCAGGGCTGAATCCAGGGCAAGCGCCCCGCCTCGAGCTCGGCGATGATCCGCGTGGTAATTTGCTCGTAGAGGTTCGGCCGACCCTCCTCGCCGCGGCCGGTTTGGTGCTGTGCCATTTCCCGTCTCCGTGAACGGGCCGGCAGCGAGCCTCTCTCGCAACCCTCAACCCGTCACGGCGAAGCCGGCTTTCCGCTTCCTCTTCAGTTGAGGTGAGCGTCGGCGCGAAGACCCGGTACCGAGGAGCGCGGCAACCAAAGACGCGCCGCGTCGCTGATGCCCGCCGATCCCCTGAACCGGCGGGCGCCTGAGCGCGCGACCGCCGGATCGGTAGCCGGGTTCAGCCGTCAGCAAATACCGCCACGGCCATGCCCAAGGCTGCGGCCACCCCCTCGCCATAGGCTGGGTCGCAGCGCGTGCAATTGTCGATATGGCGCTGCTTGATGAAGTCCGGCGCGTCGCCCATTGCACGGGCGGTGTTGTCGAATAGCGCCTGCTGCTGTTCGGGGCTCATCTGCTGGAACAGCTTGCGGGGCTGCGTGAAATAATCGGCATCATCCTCGCGATAGTTCCAGTGTGCGGCATCGCCCGAGATCCGGAGCGGCGGTTCGGCAAAGTCGGGTTGCTCCTGCCACTGGCTGAAGCTGTTCGGCTCATAATGCGGACGGCTGCCATAATTGCCATCGACCCGGCCGTAGCCATCGCGATGGTTGCTCATGACCGGGCATCGCGCGGCGTTGACCGAAATCTGGTGATAATTGACGCCGAGGCGGTAGCGCTGGGCATCGGCATAATTGAACAGCCGGGCCTGGAGCATCTTGTCGGGTGAGACCCCAATGCCGGGGACCAGGTTCGATGGCGCGAAGGCGGATTGTTCGACGTCGGCGAAGAAATTCTCGGGGTTCCGATTGAGCTCGAACTCGCCGACCTCGATCAAGGGGTAATCAGCCTTGTACCAGACCTTGGTCAGGTCGAACGGGTGGAAGCGATAGGTTTCAGCGTCCTTCTCGGGCATGATCTGGACGAACAGCTTCCATTTCGGGAAATCGCCGCGCTCGATCGCGTCGTAAAGGTCGCGCTGGTGCGACTCGCGATCGCCGGCGACTAGCGCCGCGGCTTCCGCGTCAGTCAGATTTTCGATGCCCTGCTGGGTCCGGAAATGGAATTTCACCCAGAAGCGCTCACCGGCATCATTCCAGAAGCTGTAGGTGTGGCTGCCAAAGCCGTGCATGAAGCGGTAGCCTTTGGGGATGCCGCGATCGGACATGACGATCGTCACCTGGTGAAAGGCTTCGGGTAGCAAGGTCCAGAAGTCCCAATTGTTGGTTGCGCTGCGCATGTTGGTGCGAGGATCGCGCTTCACCGCCTTGTTGAGGTCGGGGAACTTGCGCGGATCACGCAGGAAGAAGACCGGCGTGTTATTGCCGACAAGATCCCAATTGCCTTCCTCGGTATAGAATTTGAGGGCGAAGCCGCGGATGTCGCGCTCCGCGTCCGCCGCGCCACGCTCGCCGGCGACGGTGGTGAAGCGGGCGAACATCTCGGTCTTCTTGCCGACTTCGGAGAAGATTTTGGCGCGGGTATAGCGGCTGATGTCATTGGTGACGGTGAAGGTGCCGAACGCACCCGAGCCCTTGGCATGCATGCGCCGCTCAGGAATCACCTCACGCACGAAATTGGCGAGCTTCTCGTTCAGCCAGACATCCTGGGCCAGCAGGGGCCCACGCGGGCCTGCGGTGAGGCTGTCCTGATTGTTGGGCACCGGGGCGCCGAACGCGGTGGTCAAATGGGAAACCGGGCATTGACCGGCGTCGGGATGCACCTTGCTCATCGATAAATCCTCGTTGTTCTTGGAACCGGGGCCCATGAGTAAGCCGGGCCCGCACGATCGTCCTCTTGATTAATAGCGTCATTGTAATCGAGAGACTGAATTAGTCTGGTGGCGGGCCGCGATACTGGCTCGATGGTTCGTGGCGCCGACGGGTTCCCGTGAACAGGTATCGCCGCACTGGCTCCTGCCGGTATTCAACACATTCTACCGACCGGGCCCTTCCTTCCTGGTGGCTTGAGGTCGAGCGCGCGCGCCGGAATTGGAACTGGAGCATGCGCCGGGCCAGGAACCGGTCCGTGTTGATGACGGCTCTGGCAGATTCGCCCGGCGATGCCCGAGGTGGATTGTGCCCGATAGCAACGGTGAACAATCGGTGCTCGTCGCGCTCGGCGAAACGCCTGGCGTAAGCGGACGGATCGGGATGCGGCGCGCCATTGGCGACACCCTCGATCGTGATGGTCGGGACGGCGATGCCGAAAAAACGGCAAGCTTCCGTTCAATGCCGTCAGATTTCCTCTTTCCGTGCGCAAGACCGGGCGAGCGTCGATAATTGTGAATGGTCATCGCGACATGGTCCGGATTGTCGAGCGCGGATGCCGATTGTGCGAAGGTCGTATCGTGGAATTCGCACGGGAGGGAAACAAGCTCCCAAGTCAGTCGAGCGAAATCATGGGCATATCTGGCGCATCCAGCGGCGCCCCGCTCGATGCCGAAATAATATTGATACTGCCATTGGTAACGGGCGTTGAGGGGAAGCCGCGTCGTTTCCAGTTCCTGGCTTCCGATGAGAAAGCCGCATTCCGATACCAACGCCTTGCAGTGTCGGGGCCAAAATGCGGCGACAAAATTGGTGGTTCGCGCGATCGAGTCGAAACCGGCCATAACCGCATTCTCGATTCCGAGCGTGTCCATGAGGACGATAATGCCCATGACGAGCGTCGCTTACAGGCGCCGGAGACGCCAGCCCTCGGTCAGGCGACAACGGACACGTCCTCGCATCTCATTTCGAGAACGTGTCCGATTGCCCTATCGGCGCTGAAGTGCGTCAATAATCCCAGAACGAAGCCACCCAGCGGAAACGGTCGCCGTTGAGCGCCACGCGACCGACCGACGGAAATGGCATGTGCGTCGCCACAACCAGCTCGCCGCTCGCCGCCGCCTCCTGGAGAAAACGGACGCGAACGCGAACCGATTCCTCGGGGTCGTGTTCGAAGCCGTTATGCCATTCGGGATGGTCGAACGCGACGGGGAAGAGGATGTCGCCGGCAAAGGTCAGGCGCTCGCCACCCGAGGTCACGGTAACCAGACTATGGCCGGGGGTATGGCCGCCGGTACGCCGCGCGACCACACCGGGTGCCACCTCATGCTCGTTTTCGAATGTCTGCAGTTTGTTGTGATACTGGTCCAGAAACTGCTTGGCGGTCGAGCGAAGCACGTCCGGCACCGGGGCGGGCATATCGGTGTGCGAGAAATCCGGCGAGCCCCAGAAATCGACCTCGGCCGCGGCGACGTGAATCCGCAGGTCCGGGCGCAGCCGGCTCTTCACATCATCGCCGAGCAGCCCGCCGACATGGTCCATATGCATGTGCGTCAGCACGATGTCGGTCACCGACCCGAGGTCGACGCCAGCCGCCTCAAGTCGCCGAAGCGACTGGCCGGCGCGCGGAAATCCCGAAAATTGTCCACCCAGGCCGGCGTCGACGAGGATGGTCTGATCGCCGCTCTGAACCAGCAGCACGTTCAGCGCCCAATCGAAGGCATCCGGCCCCAGGAACATGTCCTTGAACCATGCCTCGCGCTCGGCGGGATCGACATTGGTCGACATGGTTTGGGTCGGTAGCGGCAATACCCCGTCGCTGATCACCAGCACCTCGATATCACCGATCCGCACCGCGTAGCGCGACGGAACCAGCTCGTCCTCACCCGGTCCGACCGGGTTCATGATATTGTCGGGTTTCATGGTCCTAACCTCCTGATCTCGGCCCACAAGCGCGTCACGCGCATGGCAATGAGAAGGTTAGTGGCGGCAATTTTGGCGGTCGATTGGGTCGAGGCAGTGGCCAAACCATACAAGAGTATAGGTCCTGTCACCCTTTGTACCGGGCCCTGCTCTCATCGAGACGCACGAAACGCCGTCGCCAGATTGACAAAGTCGGACAGGCAATCGGGATTCGCCATGGCGGACGGGTCGATAATCTCTGTCAGCGATCGTCCTTCGAACAACCGCTTAATGGGCAGTTCCTGCTTCTTCATTGAAAGCGTTCGCGGAATCGCAGCAACGAAATAGACCTGGTCGGGCACAAAGCGCGGTGACAGCGATGTCCTGATCGACTCTCTAATCCGAACGACAAGGTCCTGCGGCAATTTGCCTTCCGCAGCGACAATGAAGGCGAGCAACTCGCTTTCACCGTCCCCGGTCCGAACATCGACCACCAGGCTGTCAACGACCCCTTCAGCACCCTCGATCGCCTGATAGATTTCGCTTGTCCCCATTCGATGCCCACCGCGATTGATCGTGGCGTCGCTTCGCCCGTATATCGTGCAGCTGCCATCAGGATCGATGCGGACCCAGTCGCCATGGCGCCAGATACCGGGATACATATCAAAATAGGATTCGTGGTAGCGCCGCCCTTCGCGGTCGCCCCAGAAGTAGAGCGGCATTGAGGGCAGCGGGCGGGTGCATACGAGCTCGCCGACTTCGCCAACCATGGACTTCCCTTCCGGGCTCCATGCCTCGACCGCGGCGCCGAGCTGGCGGCATTGCATCCGTCCTGGCGCCGGCGGCAGATCGCGGCTGCCGGTGCAGAAAACACCGCAAATATCCGTCCCCCCGGAGCTGTTGAGCCACCAGGGGGCATCATATCCGGCGGCTCGCAGATGTGCCGAAAGGCCAAGCTGCACGTCGGCCGGCAATGGCGACGCGGTGCTCCCGATGGTTCTGAGTGCCGAGAGACCGCCGACCGTGGAGAAATCGACTCCGGCTCGCAGGCACATCGTGAAGAACTGCGCGCCCGAGCCGAAGAAACTGATTCCGTGCCGCGCAACGAAGCGCCACAGAATGCTCCAATCGGTCCGGTCCCTCGGCCCCGAGGGGCTGCCATCGTAGAGGCAGATGGTGGTGCCGCTCAAAAGCCCGCCGACCTGAGCATTCCACACCATCCATCCGGTCGAACTGAACCAATGGAATCTCTCGCCCTCGCTGTCCGCCGCGTAGCTCGGACGCAAATCCATATGGAGACGCATCGCAGCAGCACCGAGCAGGATCCCGCCGTGGCCGTGGACGATCGCCTTTGGCTTCCCGGTCGTACCGCTCGAATATAATATCCAGAGCGGGTGATCGAACGGCAGCCAGCGCGGCTCGAACGATCGAACTTCGTCGTCGTCGCGCGCGATCAGCTCCTCAAAATCGAGCGTGGCCCCGATGCTGCCGCGGGCATGCCCCGATCGCACCTGAACGACATGATCGAGCGTTGGCAACGCCGCCACGATCTCCAAAACAATATCGGTGAGGTCGCGCGCTTTTCCGGCATAAAGCGCACCATCGGTCGCGATCAGCAGCTTGGGCTCGACCTGGCGGAAGCGATCGAGAATGGCAGCCGTTCCCATGTCGGGCGCGCAGATCGTCCAGATCGCACCGATCGAGGCGCAGGCAAGAAACGCCACCACCGCTTCTATCCGGTTCGGCAGGAACGCCGCGACGCGATCGCCGGGCGCCACCCCGAGCCTTTCAAGCGCGCAGGCCAGCGAGAAGGATCGGCGGCGCAGCTCGGACCAGTCCAGCGACAGCACCGAACCTTGTTCGTCTTCGGCGATAATGGCGGGCTGTCCGGCAGCCGTGCCAGCCGCGGCATGCCGAAAGACCTGAAGCGCGTAATTCACCTCGGCTCCGACGAACCATCTGGTGCCGGGCATGGGATCTTCGGTCAGAATTTGCGAATAAGGCGTGCGCGACATGATCCCGTCGAAGCGCCATAAGGCTTCCCAGAAATCGGCCGGCCGATCGACGGACCAGCGGTACAGGTCCTCAAATTGCGCGAAGTTCAATCCGAGATCACGGGAAACTTCGGCGGTGAATTCGGAAATGAGCGATTGACTTGTCATCGGTCCTGCCCTGGAACCGGGCGAATGAATTGCGATCTCGGCAATCGCGGTTCCCGCCGGATGCGCCAATCGCATCCGGCGGCCCCGCTCCAAGCGTATTTTCCATCACGCATGTCAGTAGCGATAGCTCAGCGTGATGCCATAGGTCGCGGGCTTGCCGGTCAGCCGAACCACGGTGTCAACGACGTCAGTCACGTTGGTCAGGTAGAATTTGTTGGTGACGTTGCGCCCCCAGAGTTGAACCTTCCAGCGTGAGTCCCGAGCGCCGAGGCCAAGGCGAAGATCGAGCAGCGCATAGCCTGGAATCTCGAACTCCGTAAGATTGCCGAATGCCGCCTGCACTTTCGAGCGATAGCTCAGGTTGCCCCCCATCGTGAGTTCCAGTGTGGAATCCAGCGGCACATGATAATCAATGTCCGCGTTCATCTGCCATTTCGGCGTCCCGGGGAACGAGGCGCCCTTGACGTTGATCGCCGTACCATCGGGGTCGTTGGTAACGAAGCTGCGGTCGATCCGGGTGTCGACATAGGTCACGCCGCCGTTGAGGGTGAGGCCCTCCACCGGCCGCCAGTTGATGGTAAGCTCGCCTCCCCGCACCGAGGACCGGGGTATCTGCACGAGGCTCGGCAGATTGCCGAACGCGGTGGCGACATAGCCGGCAATCTGCTTGTCATTATATTTGTAGTAGAAACCCGCGCCATTGAGCTGAAGACGCCGATTGAGCGCGGCAACCTTGAAACCCGCTTCGACTGCCAGTACCGATTCCTGGGTTACCGGGTCGAACTGGGTTGGAAATAATCCAGGAACGGTAGGGAAGCTCCCGGCCTTATACCCTTTCGTCACATTGGCGTAGAGCAGCGTGTCCTGGGTCGGCTTCCAATTGAGTCCGGCGCGCCACGAGACATTATCTTGCGACAAGCGCTTTTCAACAATCGGAACGGGCACGAGCGGCGTGCCGTAGCCAACTTCCCCGAGCGTCGCACATGCGCCCGGCTTGAGCGCGACCACAGGATCGGTGAAACCGCGCAGCAAATTGGAAAGGAAGCTGAACACGGTCGCGATGTCACCGTTTCCGCTGTCATACAGGCAGCCGCGGAAGCGATTTGTCTGATCGTTGTACCGTGCAGAAGCCTGTAACGTCAGGCCGCGAACGATCTCATAGTCGACGCTGCCGAACACGGCCTTCGCATCGATCTTCTGAGCGTTGCCGATGGTGAACTCGCGATACCGATACGGTCCAACCCCGCTATTGCTGGCGTCGATGTTACCGATTTCGCGATCGTCGGTCTTATCGTGGCTGTAGTTGCCGCCAATCATCCAGCGCAAGGGCCCGGACTGCCCGGCGACCCGTAGCTCCTGGGAAAAGCTCTCGATCCGGGCATCGATCGTCAGCCGCATGTTGGGCACGGGTACACCGTCCGTATCGACCGGCGACCATTGCTTGAATCGCGAATAGGCACTGATCGAGGTCAGTTTGATCGAATCCGACAGATCGACATCGCCGCGCAGCGAGAATTGATAGAAATAGTCATCGCGACGAAGGCTGACGCCCGGATCCCAGTCGGCGATGCGACTGTTTTTGGGCGCCGGCGCGATCGCCAGAAGCGCGGCCTGGAGATCGGTATATCCGCCCGCCGACGCCGGAACCTGGGGATCGTAGCGCATAAACTGGCCGGCTTGAGTTTCGCTCTTGTTGATCCACCCGTTGGCGTTGAACTCCAGACGGACCGGACCTTGCTCCCAGTCAAGGATCATACGACCGGTGGTGAAATCGCGTCGTCCCAGCCGGTCCAGGGGCCGGCTTTGGCTGATCTGCCATCCGTCCGCATATTCATGGCGCACCGCGAGGCGCCCGTTGAGGTTCCCCGCGATCGGCCCGCTGACGAATGCCTGCGCATCGACTTCATTGAAGCGGCCATAGGTAAGATCGAAGCCCGAGGTCAGGGTATCGGTCGGCTTTGCGGGAATATAGTTGATCGCGCCGCCGGTTGAATTCTGCCCGAAAAGCGTACCTTGCGGCCCCTTCAATACCTCAACGCGCTCGACGTCGAACGATACGCCCTCGGTCATCGCGAGATAGGGAACGGGCACCTGGTCGCTATAGACGCTGACCGTCGGCGCAACCGCCACCGCGACGTCGTAAAAGCCGATGCCCCTGATCGTGAACACCGGCGAGCCGTAAGTGCTAGGCCGATAGGTCAGGCCTGGCGCGATTTTTTCGAGGTCCGACGGCCGGGTAATGCCGATATCCGCCAGATGGGCTCCGGATACCGCCGTAATCGACACTGGGACGTCGCTCAGCCGTTCGGAGCGCTTCTGAGCGGTCACGATGATGTCGTTCGTGCCGAGATCAGTTCTGCCGGCTTCGCCCGCGGTCGATGGCGCGATGCAAGGAGCGACACCGGCCGATCCGCCAGGCGCCCCCGCCGGTGCGACGCACGGTGCGGCAGGAGCAATCTTGCCGCGCGCGGGTTCAGTCGTCGCTGCAGGTCGGGCTGCATAAGCCGGGCCGCAAACACCGATCGCTGTCGATCCGAATAGAACCAGAAGATGCTTTTTCATTATACCCTCCCCACCCCAAGTTCCTGGGACTGTTATCTTAGGTCTTTCTTCGTGAGCGGCCGTTCGATCGACCGCCTGCCCTCCACGACAGCGGCAACAACACGTCGTGCCCGCACAGCGCCCTCATCGAACGGCAGGAGCAGCGGCTTCATTGCGTCGAATGCGCGGCTGCCCATCTGTTTCTGGACGGCCTCGAGCATCGGCAGATCCTCCTGCTGGAAGGCTTGCTCGGTCGCGCCAGCAATCATTTCGTCGAGCTGCGCATCCTGCTGCCCGAAATCGCGGGTCATTGCCCAGAAGTAATGGGTTGTCGTCGCGGTCTCGGGGGTCAGAATGTCGAGGCCGAGCGTCGATATCCCTTCATCGCGCGGTTGTCCGGTGGGCGTGACGCCGACGTCGAGCAGCATGTTCGCCGGCGGATCCCAGCGCATGTCGAGCCAATGATCGACGTTCCTGCCGTAATCGCCGAACAATGCATCCCAGACCGGCGGCGCGGGCGCATCGGCGCACCAGCGATCGGAGAAGATCGTCGTGCCATGCTGCTGAACGCGATGCTTGCCTGTCGCGATGGCGTCGCTGCCGATGCCGTTCTTGTGAAGGAAGGCCACATGCGACAGGTCCATCAGATTATCGGTGACAAGCTCGTAATGCGCACCGACCGTGAACACGCCGCTGACGGTCCGCAGGTCGGGGTCCACCAGGCAGGAAAAATCGGGAATCAGCTCGACTTCCGCCTTGTCAGGATCTCCGAACCAGATCCACACCAGAGAGTAGCGCTCGACCACGCGAAACGCGCGGATCCTTGCCGCGCTCGGCGCATGTCCGTGCGGGCTGTGGACGCACTGCCCATCGGCTGCGAAGACCAGCCCGTGATAAGGGCATTGAATCCGATCGCCCTCGACGACACCGAGATGCAACGGCGCAAAGCGATGCGGGCATTGGTCGTGCAAGGCGGAGATTGCGCCATCCGACGTGCGATACAGGACGATCGGGACGTCGCAGATGCGGCGCGCGAACGGCTGCCGGTCGATCTCGCGTCCCCAGGCAGCAACGTACCAGGCGTCTTCAATATACATCGGCAGCTTCCTCCACGATCACGCTCCGCTGTCCGCCGAGATGCTTTCCCGCCCGGATATCGTGGAGCGTGAGCGAGAGCGTTTCCCCGGGCTGGAGGAAGCGCGGCGCGTCGAGCGCCGCGCGCAGCTCGTCCCGACGCCGCGCGTCGTCGAACAGGTGCGTCCTCATGACATCCGCAACCGCCGGCGAGTTTTGCGCGATGACCCCGCCCGGCGTTCCGGTGAGAAGCATGTCGCCACGCTTCAGGTCCTGGAAACTCGCCAGCTCAGCCAGTGTCTCGGCCGGCGGATAGATGAGCTGCCCGCTGTTCGCCGCCTGGCGCAGTTCGGTCCCGCGGCGCAATGACAGTGCGAGATTGGCGATCGTATCGGCAACCTCGCTTTCCCGGAGATAATAGAAAACCGGGCCCGCCGGGCAGAAAGTTCGGTAGCTCTTGCCGCGATACCATTGAAGGAAGGACGCGGCGAACATTGCGTCGCGCGCCGAGACGTCGTTGCACAGGACGACGCCCGCGACATAGCTTCCGATCGTCCCGCGGTCGACCATCGCGCCGGCGTGGAGCGCGCGGCGCAGGACAATTCCGATCTCGGCTTCGTAATCGAGTAGATCGACGCCGGCCGGCCGCACGATATCGTCATAGGGACCGCAAAGCGTGCTGCTCGCCTTTCCGAACAGGAGGTTGGCCTTTCGGACCTGATGTCCGGACTCGGCCGCATGCCCATGGTAGTTCAAGCCCTGGCAGACGAGTGTCGCGTCCGTGGTAACCGGGCTGAGGATCGCACGAGCGGGAATTGTCGCCGCCCAGCCTGGCAAAGCGCGGTCCGCGTCGAGCTCGCCGATAAGATCCCCAAGCGTGACGGCGACCGTATCAAGATCGCGCACCGCCACGGTCTCATCGGGTTGAACTGGCGCATCGCCGGTGAGCACCGCCCATTGCGCCCCTTCTCCGACGTCGTACCGAATGATCATCGAGGCCATATTTCTCTCCGAATAGGTACGTCAGCGAAGCCAGGGCCGTGGCGCCACCGACAATGCTTCGAATATCGCGCGTGCCTGAGCGGGCGCGTCCGCAGGCAAGGGCCCGGGCGGGCGCATGGAGTCGGGCAAATCATCGCCCCAGGCCCAGAGCCCGGCGCGCGACAGCGGGTGGAAACCTGTGGGATAGTCGGCCGTCATGATGTCGCCATCGGCATAATGCTCCCACTCGTCGCCGGCGTTATCCTTCCAGTAATCGAAAATCTGGCTCCCCAGCACATGGCGGCCGATGCCCCAATGATGGTTCCACCCTTGCGCGCGGAGATGCTGTTGGCCCTGACCAATTGCGTCGAGGTCGATCGTCTCGGCCGAAACGTGAAGCAGGCGCGCGTCGGGACCGGCCAGCAAGGCAAGACTGTGATGATCGGCCGGCTCCTCTCCACGGTCGAAGCGGAAGAAGCCGAGGACGGGAGTACCGTCGGGAATCGTCGCGATGTCGGATGCAAGGAAGCCGAACCGCGTCCGATACCAATCCATCATCTCGCCAAACCTCGGGGTCTGGAGCACGACGTGCCCGATTCTAAAGACCGGCGCGGGCGCGGGTTCCGATCGAACCGGCCGATTGATCCTCGTGGCGGCATTGGGCAGGTTTACCGCCGCAAGCGGTTCCCTGACCGAGAGCGGACTCAAGGTTTCCGCGCCCCACAGAAGGTCGACGCGATGGCCATCGGGGTCATGGAGCCGCAGGCGTTCGCCACCTCCTGGCCCCTCTGCTGGACCCAGTCCGCGACGCTCGAAACGCGCGAGCGCATGGAGATCGTCGCGGGAACGCGCGCTCAGTGCAAAACCGAGAAAAACGTCATGCGTGCCCGCAATCACTTCGACGCAATAGCTCGCGGGCCCACAGCCGCGAAAATATTGTCGACCCTCGGCCGGCGGCGCGAGCGGCACGAAACCGAAATCGGCAAGAAAGCGCGCCATGCGTACCGGATCGCTACGCTCGAAGCTCACCCGCGCGATCGCATCGGCGCGGACAATGGGTTCAACCGGCGGGATCATTGTGCTGCTCCCCTGACGCGATCAACGACGGCAAGCGGGTCGTCCGGCATGACATTGCCGCGCCAGGCGACGTGCTGATCGGGACGAATGAGGATGAAATCGCGCTCGTAGATCGCGTGTGCCTTCTCATCGCGGACGTCGAGCAGTTCGACCGGGACATTGCGCAGGCGCGCCGCGTCGAGCAGTGGCTCGGCGGAGGCATCCGTGAAGCGAAGCAGCGTGAACCATGGCCCGAACAGGTCGAAGATTGCCGTCCCATCCTCGAGGAAGACATGCGGCGCCCGCGCGCCCGGCCAGGTGCTCGGCACATAGTCGCGCGCCGTCCATCCCGGCTCGTCACCCTCCGCGCAGACAATCGGCGAATGGCGATAGCGATAACCGAGTTCGACGCCGCGCGCTTCGTTCTCCAGATTTCCGAGCGAGGAGATCAGCTTTCCATATTTCATCCTCGCGGCAGCCCCTTCGGGCGTCGCCTCATGGATGATGGGATCATAGGCCTTGGCGATCTCGAAGCGCACCTGCATGTGGCCGCCAGAGGCCTTGACGACGCCCGCGCCCACCGGCCGGCGTTCGGCTTCGATGCTTGAGAGCAATAACGGCCCTCCCCAACCCTCAAGCACCGCGGCAAATTTCCATGCGAGATCGGCCGCGTCGCCGATCCCGGTATTCATGCCGTAACCGCCTGTTGGAATGACCTGGTGAACCGCATCGCCCGCCAGCCAGACCCGACCTCGACCATAGCCGGTCGATAGGACGAGATGAGGCGACCAGGGGTTGGCCTGGATGACCTCGATCGGGATTTCGCGACCCAACGCATCGAACACCAGCTGCGCGGGATCGATATCCTCGCTCGCGGCGTCTTCGGGCAACAGGCAATGCAACGTCCAGATCTCGCGATCATCCTGCGCGATCAACGTGCTCCCGGTTGGCGACTGATAATGCCACGCGATCCCGAACCGTTGCAGGAGATCGCGCGCCTCAGACCGGAAATGAACCATGTAGAAGCGGGCGACATTGTGTTCGCCCTCCCAGGAGAAGCCGAGCCTCTCGCGGACGAGGCTCCCGCCTCCGTCGCACCCCGCCAGCAATGCGCAGCGTTTCTTTTCGAGCCGGCCCGTCGCAACTTCCCGCAATGTTACATGGACGCTTTCCCCATCGTCGTCGAAATGCTCGAACGACCAGCCGAAGCGGACCTCGACATGGGGTGATTGTTCGAGCAGCGCCCGCAGCGTCGGTTCGAGAACCACCTGGCTGAGGCGCATATAGGGCTCGAGCGGCTGCGCTCCGTCGTTGACCCGCCGGATCTCGTCGCGCCACTCATCGACATTGGGATAGGCGAAGCGCGCCAAGACCCATTCGCTGAGCCGCGTGACCCAGACCACGTCCATCGGGCTGCTGCGCGGGACGGCCACGTCGCGGATCGCCTCGGCCAAGCCGAAGCGACGGAAGAGCTCCATGCTCCGGCCGTTGGTCACGTCCATCTTGGGATGGCGCGTCGTCGATGCATTCCGCTCCACGAGGAGCACCTGAATCCCGCGAGACTGCAACTCGTAGGCGGTCGCGAGGCCCACAGGTCCCCCGCCGGCAACGATGACCGGAAAATCCACCAATGTCCTCTCCATTTTCGGCGGGTCGCCGTTGTGGAGCGCGGGCTAACACAGCCCGGCGGCGGATGTCTAGTAAAATTACACGATCGTAGTATTTATTGAAACACGGCGCGCTCAATCAGGTTCCAGTAGCGTTCGACCGCCGCCTCGTCCGACAAGGAAAATCCAATGGTTTGAGACAGTTCACCGCTTAGCGACGACAGAACGGAGGTCATTCCGATCAGCATGTAATAGACCATGTCCGGATCTGCATTGATCAGCTCGCCATCTGCTTGCGCGGCCTCGATCTGGGGGAGAATGCGCTCCCGCGTTTTGCGCAGAATGTTCTCGACGAGCCACGCGAGCCGTGGGCTGCTGCCTTGGTTCTCGCGCAGCATGAAATGATGAAAGGCGGTATGTTCGACCGTGAACCGCAGGAAGGCGCGAAACTCGGTTCGAACCCGATCGGAGGGGCTCATCGTCGAATCCGGTGGAATGGCCTTGTCCCACTGCGCCTCAATCTGTTCGAAGGCATATTCGGCGCAGGCCTTCCACAACGTATCCTTGCTGCGGAAATGATAGGTGATGAGGGTGTAATCGAGCGCGGCGCGCTCGCCGATGCGGCGGACGCTGGCTCCATCGAAGCCGCGTTCGGCGAATTCCGCCAATGCCGCATCCAGGATCGCCTTGCGCGTGTCGACCGAACGCTGCTGCTCGCGCCGGCTCGTCTTGCGTCTCCGGCTCGGCTGGGGCGGAGAATTGAGGTTCGTTTCCGCGATGCTCGACGTCATGATGCTCCTGTTCCCGGCCAGCGCCGATCCCAAAGCGGCTGTCGGCCGTTTTGCGAATGACGCAATTCCAAACGAACCGGGGTCCGCGGACATGCCATGACGAATTTGTAGTATCCTGCTCCGGATCGTTTCAACCCTCCGCGATCCCTGAGGGGCTGACGCGGCGGCGAACGTCACTCAACCGCGAGGCGACGGCGTCGCCCGCGGCTGAGGAGACCATTGTCATTGCGGCATCGGCCCGAAGGGTATCGCCGGGTTTATTTCGTGGCCTCGGCGATCATCATCTTCAGCGCCGCGAGCCCGCCGTCGATATCGGCCTTTGCGCTGGGCACCCCTTGCGCGAGGCAAATGAAACCATGCACATTGCCGCTCGCTTCGCGATAAATCGTTGGCACGCCCGCCTCGATCAGTTTGCCGGCATAGGCCCGCCCCTGGTCGCGCAGGGCATCAAGACCAGCGGTGATCAGCAGGGTCGGAGGCAGACCTTCTGCCGGGAAGTCCAGTGGCGCCGCGCGCCGGTCAGCCGGATCCGCCGCGTAGAGGCTGTTGAACCACTTCATTCCGTCGACGGACAGCAGATAGCCTTCGGCAAAATCCCTGAAGCTCTGCCAGTCGCCACCCCTCGTCACGACCGGGTAGATCGGATTGATGGCAATGACCGGCGTCGCCGCGGGCTTCTCGCGCAAGGCCAATGCGGTCGCGATCGCCATATTCCCGCCCGCGCTGTCGCCCGACAGCACGAGCCCGGTGCATGGGAAATTGCCGGCAACCCAACGCGCCGCGGCTTCTGCATCATCGTGAGCCGCCGGGAAGACATGTTCGGGCGCGCGACGATAGTCGACCGAGATGACGGGGATGTCGAGCTGGCGGGCAGCCTCTGCGCAATAGGCGTCATGCGTGTCGAGGTCGCAGATCACCCAACCGCCGCCGTGATAGAAGACCATCACGGGTCCTGCCGCCCGATCCGGACGATTGTCGTAAATGCGCAGCTTCAGATCGCCGCCCGGTCCGGGAATCATTATTTCCTCGACCTTCGCGATTTCACCGCGCGGCGCGTCGGCGGCCTGGCCCAGCCCCGCGATCATCGCACGCGCGGTCTCGACGCCGAGCTCTTCCATGGGCGGCCCTTCCTGCGAATTGAGGAATTCGAGGAACTTGGCCACGTCCGGCCTTACATAATGGGAAACCCTCTCCGTCATCGCTCTTTCTCCTCTTCCCGGCGGGCGTTGATCCGACCCGCTCCGGTGCGTCGCCGGGGCTATCAACTCATCCCGACGCTGTCCAATTAATTTCTACGATCGTGGTATTTTATTGATCAATCGACGCGAAGGCTCTGTTCCATGGCGTAACACTGGTCCCAGATGAACGTATCGAAGCCGGCGATCCGGTCCTTCCAGCGCGGCGTCATGGTCGCCACACAGGTTCGCGCGACACGGCCGGTATAGTCGGCGATGACGGCCCATTGGTTGCCCGCGTCGGCGCTGTTCGGGACGGCCCCGAACGGCTGGCTCTTGAGCGCTGCGCCGACCGCCGCCTTGATATCGTCGTCAAATGCGATCTGCAGCTTCACATCAGCGTGAGTGCCAATGCGATTGACATGGCCGCCGACGAGTTTTTCGAACGGATGGCGATCAAGGTCACGGACCTGCTGAAAATATCCCGGCACGTCCTGGGCGACCCCGAAGCGTCGAAAGGGAATCCAGCCGGGAAAGACGACGTCAACATACATCAACGTCTTCTGCGCCGGCGCGTAGATCTGGATATTGCCGGGTTCATGACCATTGCCCGGATAGGATAATTCGAGGAGTTGCGACCCCACTTTCAAAGTGTAGCTCTTCGCGAAGGTGACGGTGGGTAACGGGCGGTCCGGATCCGCCGCGCGCCGCAAGAGACGGGCGGTCTCGTCCTGCGCGATGACAATTGGATGACCGCCGAGGGTCCCCGCGCCTCCGATGTGATCGATATGGGCGTGACTATAGATGAGGTGCGTGACCGGCTTGTTCGTGACGCTCGCGATCGCCTGTCCGATCTTGCCGGCATATGATGGCGGCGCGTCGACGACCACAACCCCGGTTTCATAGACCATGAACATCGACTGATAGAAACTGTCGGTGACGAGGTAGAGCCCCTCACCCAGCTTCTCGATCCGAAAGCCCTTGGAAGGGTCGATCCTCGGCCCCCGAGCGGCTTCGGGAATGTCGAGAAACTTGGCGACAGGAACACCGATCGGCGCGATATCGGGAACGCCCGGCTTCGCACTTGCCGCGTCGCTGGCCGCCGGCGACTGTTGCGCTCGCGCATAGGTGCTGGCGCAGCACGACATGATCAGCGCCAATGCACCAAAGATCTTTATTCCACCTGAGCAAACGTTGGGCAGCATCTCGATAATCCTTGTTTGATAGAGCCGTAACATGCCGTCCGTTGCGCGAGCCGCATCAGCCGCTTCGTCAGGAGCGGATGACCGAGCGCCGTCCCAGGACGTCAATGACGATGCCAAGGAAGCCGATAATCGCTGGAAGATAGACGGCGTGGCCGTTCTTCAGGATCGTATCGGCGCCGCAGATTCCGACGCCAATTTCCCAAAGATGGAAAAAGCCATGAAGGCTGAGCCAGGCGGTAGCAGCTGCCCACAGCCAGATCCGTTGAGCGGGGAAGAAAATGCCGGTGACATAACCCGCCCCAATCATGACGTAGATGATGCCGATATCGCGGATAAAATGCTGGTTGAAGGGGCCGGTCGCCGGCACCGTCGGCACTGCATAATACCAGAATTGCGGATCGTAGAGCATGACGATGCCATTGACGCCCATGGCGACACCAAGCAGTGCCATCATGCCTTTATTGAAATTGCTCATTGAAACCTCCCCGTTAGTGGCATTCGACTTACGATCCGCGAAAACAGGCGCGCCAAACCAAATTCCGGCGTTCGCCTGCCGAGACGCGCGAGCGCGACCCGACGCCTCCATGACGAACCAGATCCGCCAAATGTGACATGCCCAATAAAACTACACGTCCGTGGAGTTTTTAACGGAGGCGCCGGCGCATTGCAAGGCGGGTCGAGGTGCGCGACCCCATTGCAACGACAAGCGACCATGGTCGTGCGATCAGTTGGCCGACCGGAAGCCGATCCGGGCATGGGTGCCATCGCAGAAGGGCTTGCTCGCGCTTCCCCCGCAGCGACAGAGCCTGGTGCTCCGTACGCTCGTGATCCGCCGACCGGTGCCACTGGTGATTTCCAGATTCCCTTCCACCTGCAATGGACCGTCTGTCTGTGGCGTCACCGACAGCGGGCCGTCACGCACGGCGAGGATCGGGGAATCCTCGCTCGGCGGTTCGCCGGTGGCCGTGAATCCGATCCGGACATGCGAACCATCGCAGAACGGCTTGTTGGCCGACGCGCCGCACCGGCACAATGTGGCGCGGAACCCGGCTTCCTTCCCGTCGATCTTGAGGAATGCACGAACCGCATAGGGTCCATTCTCGCGCAGCGACAAGAGGTTGACGGGCGGCGCCGTCTCGTTGTGGCCATCCTTGCGTCGGTAGCTGAGCGCGCCTGACGCGCACTGCCGAATTGTCCCGCTGAGCAGTTCCGGCTCGGTCGTATCGGCGTTGATCCAGGAACCCTTCATATTGGCGAGAAAGGTAGCGGGCGCCTGCGTCACGCAAAAGCGGGCGTGAATGCAGCGCTGCTCGTCGAACATGATCGTGAGATTTTCACCCTCGACCACCTCAATGCCCTGATCGGTCTTGATGGCAGGCGGAGCAACTGGAGCCGACGGTGGCGTCACCGGGGCGGTCAACGTTTTTGGCGCGGGCGCATCGCGAAGACGCGCGGTCAGATTGTGCAGTACCTTCGCCGCCTGGAGACAGCGAGGGTCGGACTGATCGATGCTTTCCGCAGCTGCACCTAATTCCTCCATTCGCTCCAGATAGTAGCGCCGCGCGCTCGCCCCCGGTGGAAACGAGGCGGTATCTCGCAGGGCTGTAAACGAGACCCCGGCATTGCAGTGCGGATTGGACGGTCCCGCCGGCAGCCGGGCGGCGCGCTCCGCCAGCACGGTGAGCGCCTGCATCAGGCCGACGGCCGTGCCGACGTACAGGAGCTTGTCATCATCGCTCGAGGGCAGCGCATAAACCTCGGCGAGCAGCCGCAACATCAAGGCATAAGCGGCGTTCGCAAGGTCAATCGTCGCCATCGCGTCCGCGTTTTCGATCCAGACACGGCCTTCGGGCTGCGGCGGGCGGCGCAGAACGGGATTCACTGCGGCGGGATGCGCCGCGACGAAGCCCGGGTTTTTGCTCTTGAGCGCCTTGAACTCCTCGCGGATGGCGGTGAAGCGCTGGAAGTGCGAATTGTCACGATCGGCAGGCGCGCCCTCACCCTCGATGATGATGGTCTCGATCGCGGACAGGGCGCTTTCAAGATGGGTCACCGGCTTTGCGCCAACCAGACGGCTTTCAGCCTGGCTCAGTTGGAGCGCGGGATCGCCACAAAACACCGCCTCTTCGCCGATTTGCTCGACGAATTGCCGCAGATTGGCGCTGATCTCTTCGTAGAATTCGCCGACCGTTCGATAATCGTATCCGGTTGGCGTAAGCCGCAGGCCGGGAATTGCCCGCGTCAGGCCAGCGGGGCCTTCGAAGCCTTCGCCATCGGGTTCATGCGATCCTTCCGGCCGTTCCAGATAAACGAAATGCTGGATCACTGCCTCGTTGAACGGCGCCAGCCTGACGACCAGGCCCGCCGGGAGGTAGCCGGGGTCGAGCGGAAAATTCGCGCGCCCGAAGTGAGGCGCCCCGCCGAGCGCCGCGGTGATGTTCCACACCGCGACCAGATGGCTCATCTCGTCGACCGCCACACCAAGGATCATGCGGCGCCATCGCGCGACCGCCGCGGCTTCTTCCGCGGTAAGCCCCTCGCCTTCGCCATCGCGCAGGCTGAATGCGGCATAAAGATAGGTGCACATCAGGCAATGCTCGATCTCTGCCGCTTCGTAGAGCGCGTGCATGATCTTTTCCCGGCTCACCGCCGGGACCGGGTTATCCTGGGACATTATTCTTCCTCCTCGGAAGGATCGCCGCGCGATCGGCGGCGCAACAATGCTATTTCGCGTTGGCGGCTTCTTCGATCATCGCCGCGACCTCGGCCGGATGTGAAACCATTACCGCGTGCGACGCGCCGGCAATGGCCACCGTGTCGCGCGCGCCGGCGCGCTCTGCCATGAACTTCATGACGGCGGCAGGAATGTTGCGGTCGGCGGTTCCGTAGATCGAATATGTCGGCAGCGCTTTCCAACTGGCGACGCGCGAAGGTTCAGCCAATGCCGAGAGTGCAATGGGTCGCTGGCTGGTCGCCATCAGCGCGGCCCTGCTGGGGGGAACATCCGCGGCAAATTGCGCCCGAAACTTCTCGGGCTGGATGTACAGGTCCTTGTCGCCTCCGGGCAGTGCCACGCTCGTCAAGCTTGATTCCAGCGTGCTCCCGGGGAACTTGCCCGAGAGCGACGAGCTGGATTCGCCGACGTCGGGCGCAAAGGCCGCGACATAGACCAGCGCGGTCACGTTCCCATTGCCCGCCGCGGCCTCGGTAATGACCGGACCACCGTAGGAATGCCCGACCAGCACGACGGGCCCCTCCGTCGCCTTGACGATGCGCGAGATCGCGGCGCCATCACTGGCAACACCGCGAAGTGGATTGGCCGCCGCGACGACATGGAAACCGTCGCGGGCGAGACGAACCACCACGTCGTCCCAGCTCGACGATTCGGCAAACGCGCCATGGACCAGGATGATCGTGGGCTTTTCCCGGCGGACACTTTGGCCAGCCGCCAGGCCGGGAAACGCGAGGGCGACAGTGAGAAGAAGACTGCCAATAAAAGGAATACGCATTCATGCCTCCGGATGTCGCGGTGTGATTGTTGGTTCGGAACGGCCGGGGTAGCTCGAGGCCCTCGCCCATGGCGGCTGCAGGCTGTCGCGCAGCCAGTCGTCGAGCCCCTGTGAGGTAATTCGAGCGTTGGGACCGGGAAGGAGCGAGCGTTCCCCCAATTCCGCGCCGAAATATCGCGCGTGGACATCGGGCACGATCCGCCGGCCATCTTCGAATGCCGTGGCAACCTCGGCGGCAACGTCACTGAGACGCAGGCGCTCCGCACCGGCAACCTCCAGTAGAGCGTTTCTTGCCTCGCCAGCCGCGATGTCCGCGAGCGCGATGGCAACGTCCTCGGCCGCTATCGGCTGAACGAATGCTGGAGAAATAGAGATCTCGCGATCTGTCCCCTCCTGCACGACGTCCCGGACAAACTCGAAGAACTGTGTCGAGCGCAATATGGTGAAGGGCAGCCCGGACGCCCGGATCAGCTGCTCCTGCAGCTGCTTTGCACGGAAATAGCCGCTCGCGAGGCGATAGACACCGATGACGGACAGCGCGACATGGTGCCGTACCCCGGCGACGCGCGCGCGCATCAGGATGTTGCTGCCCGCCCTAGCGAAAAATCGCAGTGCATCGGCCTCATCCGGCGAGGGCGGGTTGGAGACATCGATCACAACCGAGGCGCCGTCCAGGGCCTCGGCCAGCCCGGTGCCGGTCACGGCGTCGATGCCGAACCTGGGCGACGCTTCCACGACATTGTGACCGCGCCGTCGCAACATCCCGACCAGATGCGCGCCCACGCGCCCGGTAGCGCCGACTACGACGGTTTTCATTTCAGCGCCTCGATCGATGAAATATCGATCAGGCTGCGTGCATCGAGAAGTCCCTCCTCCCATAGCGCCCGCTGCACCGTGGGCCGCGCGGCGACACGCGCGAAATAGGCGTGCATCTCGGGCGAAACCGGGACGCAGAACGCGCCCGCCCAGCGCAGCATGACGAAAAGATAAGCGTCGGCCACGCTGAAGCGCGGCCCGAACAGATAATGTTCGCGCATTTGCTCCGATATGATGTCGAGCAACTTCGCCACCATGTTCAGCGCGTTCGCTTTTTCGGCACGGGAGGCGGAATCCCACAACGGCCTGAAGGCAACATGCAATTCGGTCGAAAGCCACGACAGAAGTTCGATCAGCCGCGTGCGTCCCAGAGGCCCATCCGGACCAAGCGTTGGTTCATGATCGGCAATGAACTCAAGGACCGCGATGTTTTCGGTGATGGCGTTGCCGTCGTCGAGCGCCAGCATCGGGACATAACCCCGCGGGTTGATCGAGAGATAGTCATACCCCTGTTCGGTGATCTTCGTCTTCATATCGACCCGCTCGAATTCGGCGACGACGCCGGCTTCGTGCAACGAAATGCGACCTGCGAGGCTGCAGGCACCGGGTGCGTAATAGAGTTTCATCGGCCTGACTCGTCTTGAGAATGCTCGCTGGTGACCTCGCCCGCGGCGCGGGCGACAGCCGGCAACCGCAAAGCGACGGTTGTCCCGATGTCGGGCTCGCTTTCGATGGTGATCGTTCCGCCCGCATCGCGGACGAAGCGCTGAACCATCGGCAGTCCGATGCCGCCCAGCCCGTCCGTCTTCGTCGTGAAGAAGGGATCGAAAGCCTGGGCGAGGGTTTCGCGCGACATGCCGACGCCGTCGTCGAGGACTCGAACCTCAATTCCGTCCTGCGCCAGCCGCGCGTCGATGCCGACGATCCCTTTGCCGCCCATCGCGTCTCGGGCGTTAAGAACGAGGTTCAGGACGGCTCGACGAAATCCCACCGGATCACAGCTGATCGCGGGCAGATTTGCCGCGACGTCTAGTTCAAGTGACAGGCCTGGCTCGTCCATTGCCTCGACCAGGGTAAGGACATCTGCCAGGCATCCCGCAACGTCGCTTTGACGGATCACAACGGCGCGCTCGCTCATGTGGCCCACATTCTGCCTGACGATCGCACCCGCATGTTCAAGGCAAACCCGCGCCCGATGCAGCATCGGTCCGGCATGCGCGGGCGCCATGTCCTTCGAGCGCTCGACAATATTGATTGCCGAGGATGCGATCTGGATCAGGTTCCCGAGATCGTGGACGACAGCCGCCGTACCGATCGATCCCGGACCGCTTGCCCCGGTCGACGGCTCGCCCTCACCCGATCGAGCGTGGCCCATTGTGTCGGGCGTGGATATCTGAAGAGGTTTCACGACCTGGGTCCCTTTTTTCAAAAAGTTGGCTGCGGGGCGCATCGGGGCGGACGCCCCGCAGCCGCGGCAGTCACATCGTGACCACCGATCCCGTGACCGGACGAACAGCATTCTCGCGCACTGCCCAGGATGCGAGCATCCCGCTGACCAGGGCCGGGAAGGTGACCGCCGCGAAGTCGCGGATCAGGACCGACGGCCCGCAGATGCCCACCGCGACTTCCCAGAAATGGAATAGCGCGTGACCGCATAACCACAGCGACGCCGCCGACCAGAGCGCGACGCGCCACGCAGGCCGCGCAGCTCCGATCAGGAACGCGCCGCCGACGAACAGAAAGATGAGACCGATGTCGCGCAGGAAATGCTGGTTGAACGGTCCCGTCGTGGTCACGCCAGGCACCGCAAAATACCAGCTCAGCGGCGATATGAGCATGAACGCTCCGTTGGCCAGCGCGGCTGTTCCAAGCACGATGGCAGTCCCCAGGCAAAATTGCCTCAACATCGTTTGATCTCCTCGCACTTGTTGATGGTCGCGGCGCGTAGCGCGCGGCTATTGCGCCTGCGGGGCCGGGTTTCGCGCGAGCCACCAGTCAAGGCTGGTCGTCCCACGGCGGGCATTCGCCTCCGGAACGAGCGTGCGTTCGCTCACGGCGACACCGAAATAGGGAGCCGCTGGATCAGCGATCACCTTGCGCGGATCGCGGTCAAGCGCGAGTAGCCGGCGGACCGGTTCGTCGAGTGTGAAGATCTCCGGGCCGCCCACCTCGATCGTGTCGTTCAATGGAGCCGAAACAGCCGCGTCGACGACGGCACTCGCGACATCCTGCGCGGCCATTGGCTGGAATTGAACCGGCGGCAGACGGATGGCCCCGTCGACTTCGGAGAACTGCGCAATCGCGCGCAGAAACTCGAAGAACTGGGTGGCGTGGATCAGCGTATAGGGAACCGGCGATGCCTTGATCAGCTGCTCCTGGGCAAGCTTGGCGCGAAAATAGCCGCTGGCCTGCAGGCGGTCCGTGCCCACGACCGACAGGGCGACATGGTGACGAACGCCCGCAGCGACTTCGGCGGCGGTAATATTCGCGCCGGCGGTCCGAAAGAAATCCGTCGCGGCCTGTTCTTCGAACGAGGGCGAGTTGGAGACGTCCACCACGACATCGGCCCCCGTCATCACTTCTGCGAGTCCTTCGCCCGTGATGGTGTTGACCCCCGTGCCGGGCGCTGCGGCGATCGCCTCGTGCTTCTGTCGCTTCAGCTGCTCAACAACCTTCGAGCCGATCAGGCCCGTACCTCCGATGACGACGATCTTCATATTTTCTCCTCCCAGCTATGGTGGCAACGGAGCCGAGCATCACCGAGAGCCGCTCATCCGACCATTGTTCAGATGGATGCGTGAGACTCGACTTTGGTCGAGCGAACCTCGCCTTTAGGGCAGGTCCGGCGCGCGGCATCGATTATGGGGCAAATCCGGCGCGCGCCGATGATGCCACCCCGGCGCCGACACCTAGCCTTTTGTTGAGGGGTGCTTCTCCTGAGGAAGAGGGCACGCAGGCCGACCGTCTGATCGAAGACCCCATCCGCCGAACATAGGCAAAGCCTTGCCCGAAGGTGCCTCAAAGCGAGCCACCGGGCAATCCAAGGAGGCTCTGATGCCGACGATCACCACAAAGGACGGACACGAAATCTACTACAAGGACTGGGGCACCGGCCCTGTCGTGACATTTTCGCACGGCTGGCCGCTCAACTCCGACGCCTGGGGCGTCCAGATGAACTTCCTGGTTCAGAACGGTTTTCGGACCATCGCCCATGATCGGCGTGGCCATGGCAAATCGGCGCAGACCGCGACGCGCAACGACATGGACGGCTATGCGGACGATCTCGCCGAGCTGATCGAGGCGCTCGACCTTCATGGCATCACGATGGTGGGTCACTCGACGGGTGGCGGCGAAGTTGCCCGCTACATCGGCCGGCACGGCACCGGTCGCGTCGCGAAGGTCCTTCTGCTGGGCGCGGTGCCGCCGGTGATGGTTCAGAGCGAGGCTAATCCCGAGGGCCTGCCGATCGGCGTGTTCGATGGATTGCGCCGCGACATCATCGCGAATCGTTCGCAATTCTACAAGGATTTCGCGATCCCCTTCTACAGCGCAAACCGGCCGAACGCGCAGGTGCCGCAGAGCCTGCTCGACGAATTCTGGTTGCTCAGCATGCAGGCGGGGCTGAAGAACGCGCATGATTGCATCGCGGCCTTCTCGGAAACCGACTTTACCGACGATCTCGGAAGGTTCGACGTGCCGACGCTGATCGTCCACGGTGAGGACGACCAGATCGTGCCGATCCATGATTCGGCACATAAGGCCGCCAAACTGATCCGGAACGCCCGGACGCTTTACTACCCCGGGCTCCCGCATGGCCTGACCGCGACCCATGCTGACCGATTCAACGCCGATTTGCTCGCATTCCTGAAATCCTGACAACGGGTCGCCCGGTGCCGCGAGCCGGCACCGGGCCTCACCTCTTTCCCGCCGCCGGCAGCGCAAAGCGGAAGACTGCACCACCCCGGGGATGGTTCGCCGCGACGATGGTCCCGCCGTGTGCGGTGATGATCGACTGGCAGATCGCCAGGCCGATACCGATCCCCTCCTCCTTGGTGCTGAAAAAGCTGCCGAACACGCGCCCCAGATTCTCATTTGCGATACCTGGCCCGCCGTCATGGATCGTGCATTGGACCGAGCCGTCCAGCGCTGCGAATGTGCTTACGTCAATCAGCCCTTCCTGCCCGGTCTGCGCCTGCACGGCGTTGAGCAGCAGATTTACAATAACCTGCTGAAGTTGAACGCGATCGGCGAGCACCGGAGGCAGCCGGCGACCGCGCCGGACCGACAGTTCGATCGAGCGCGACTCGATTTCGTAGCGAACGAATTGCAACGCCTCCTCGACGACTTCGTTGAGGTCGAGTTCGACCCTCTCGGGTGGGCGTCGGGCCGCCATGTTGCGGATACGCTGGACGATGTCGCTGGCGTGCCGGGCGCTAGCCGCGATTCTTGTCGTGAGCTGATGGACCTTGACGAGGTTAGGCTCCTCTCGCGAAAGCCAGCGCAGGCTCGTTTCTGCATTGGTGGCGATGGCGGAGAGCGGCTGATTGACCTCATGCGCAATCGAGGTGGCGAGCTCGCCGAGCATCGAGATTCGCGTCGCCCGCGTATAGTCGGCCTGCAACTGCCGCAACTGCGCCTCGGTCCGAAGCCGGTCGGTGATATCGTCAAGGCTGATGAGCGTGACATCGACCCGCTCAGGCGGGGTCGGATATGTCACCACCATTTCAACGTCTCGCAGGCGGCCGTCGAACGTGCTGACCTTCGTCGTTTCGCGATAGGTCCGCCGCCCTTCGAAATGCGTAATGATCACGCGCTTTGCCGTATCGAACGACGCGGCGAACAGGAAATCTACGGCGCCGATCAACTCTTCCGGGCGACTGGCCCCGAACAGCTTCAGCGCGTCACGATTGGCATCGGTGACCTGAACGATTTTTCGCGAAAGGTCGACAAGCTCCGGATGAGCATCGAGGTAGGGGCCGATATCGGCGACTCCCTCATCGCGCAGGTTGTCGAAAATGGCTGTCATCGCTCGGGAGTCGACCTGCAGCAGCGCTCCGGGAAGATGGTGGATCAGGCTGCGATAACGTTCCTCGCTCGCACGCACTGCCCAGAACGAGCGGTCATCGGCGACGGTGCCGCCAACGGCGATGAAGACGATGTCCGGATGCGCTTCGTCAGTCGAAACTTCAGCCCAGCCGTCACGAAAGGCGATTGAGGTGATCGGCCGCGATTTTGCCGCGCCCGGAGGATAATTGGCCACCGCGGCCAGAATGAACTCCGCGCCGGTCTGCCAGCTCTCCGGGGGGCAAAAGGTGGTGAACGGCTGCCCGATCATCCGCGCACGCCCGCCGGCTGGCCCGAGAAAATGAAGGTTGTTTTCGTCGATGTCGGCAATGGTGACGCCGGCCAGCAGCGCCTCGACCCAATGAGTCGGCGCATCACCGCCGACGATCGCGTCGATGGTCGGGCGGGCGGCCGAGATATCAAGTGCCCACCACGCCGTCGTCTCGGCGAACAGCATTGAGCCGTTCTGGGGCGGTACAAGCCGTCTGTTCAGCTTCCTTCCGCCGCGATCGGCTTTTGCCGCCGAAATCGGTCCGGCGTTCATTTTCTTGCTCCGGGGTCCCTGAGCGCGGTTCGTAGTTCGAACAGCAGTTCTTCGTTGGCAACAGGCTTGGTGAACCAGGCAATCGCGCCGTCCGACAGCGCTCGCTCGCGCGTTCCTTCATTGACCGACGAAGTGATGAAAATCACCGGTATTGTCGAACCGCATGCCCGGAGCCGGCGTTGGAGCTCAAGGCCGTCCATTTCGGGCATCCGGACGTCGGTGATCACACAGTGAAAATCCAGGCAATGCGCGTCGGCAAGATAGGCAGCACCATTCTCGAACATCCGGGCGGACAGTCCCTCAACCTGCAGCAGATCGAGGAGCGCCTCGCGTACAGCCCGGTCGTCATCCACGATTGCAATCACAGGCGGTTTGGACAAGCGAGCAGCCCTTACTGACACAGCCGGATCGGCATTTACCGCATGTCGCCGAGGCACGAGTGGATTGGAACCATACCATGGTCTAGGTGGCTCTCTCGCGCAGCGATGGCGGCAAGGTGTTCCAGACACGAATGAGCTCGCCGATCGTCGACACCTCCATCTTCTTCATTACACTGCTGCGATGCAGCTTGACCGTAACCTCGGTAATTCCGAGTTCGAAGGCCACCTGCTTGTTGAGACGCCCCTGCGCGACAAGTCGGAAGACCTGGCGCTCGCGCGGCGTCAACGCGGCGTGCCGATCCGCATATTCTTTCATCAACCGCGCATCGGCGCGCTGGGCGACATCGCGTTCAATACCGGCAGTCACAGCGTCGAGCAGCGACTGATCGCGGACCGGTTTGGTGAGGAAATCGACCGCGCCGGCCTTCATTGCCTGCACCGTCATGGGGATGTCGCCATGGCCAGTCAGGAAGACAATCGGTTTCGAATTGCCGGTCGCAGCGAGATGCTGCTGGAGATCGAGCCCGCTCGATCCGGGCATGCGAACATCGAGGACAAGGCAGCCAGGACGTTCGGGCAGATCTGCTTCCAGCAATTCACGCGTCGAGCCGAAGGCCGCGGCCTCGATGCCGACCGAGAGCATCAATTCCTCAAGCGACGTGCGGACAGCCTCGTCATCGTCAACGATCACGACCAGCGGGCGATCTTCATCGGCGATCAAACCGTTCACGACGGAACCTCCTCGCCTGCTGGCGCAGTTGGCGACTTCGCGAGACGTCCCTCAAGCCGGTTGCCGATCCAGGCCTGGACGTCGGACGAAAAATCAGACGGCGCCTTGTCCGCGACGGCCTGCCCGAGATCGGCAAGCGATTGACCTGCCAACGTGTCGCGCATTGCCTTTTCTGCACGGAGCATGACGGCATGTACCGAGCACAGCCCTCTCGTCGCCCATTTCGGCGGCGACTGACCAAAAATCGCGCATCGCCCGCGGATCTCCTGGCAATCGAACAATGGCTTCCGGCCTTCGATCGCGTCGACGATCTCGAGGAAGCTGATCTCCTCCGGTGCGCGCGCCAGAAGATATCCGCCCCGCGCGCCTTCCGACGCCCGGACGATCCCGGCCTTTTCGAGTTTCGGGAAGATCTTGGCGAGAAAGCTGTGCGAAATGCCCTGAAGGTCCGCAAGGTCGCGGCTGCTGAGCGGTTTGCCCGAGTCCACCAGCCATAACAGGCTGTGAATGCCGTATTCGACGCCGACCGTGATATGAGCCATAACGCGGATAATATCAGTCCGCGTTTCTGTCTGCAATTCGAAACCCCGACGCGCCTCCAGCCCGCCGCTCCCTATGAGCTTCCAGCACCGCCGCCGTTATCGAGGCGGGCAGCGGCAGCGGCTTCTCAAAATGCGCGACCAACGGCAGAATGATTAGGAAATGGGCGAAATAATAAGCGGTCGCGACCTGCGAGACGATCAGGTTGAACGGTTCGACCGGCGCGCCGCCACAATAGCCGAGCGCCAGAATGCTCGGCACCAGGCCAAACCAGAAGAATTTTTTGAAGAGCGGGCGATAATGCCCCGATCGCACCGGGGAGATGTCGAGCCATGGAAGGAAAAAGAGAAGGAAGATCGAAGAAAACATCGCCAGCACACCCCATAATTTCGCTGGCAGAATGAAATCGGCCGTAAATGAGCGCAAAATCGCGTAAAATGGCCAGAAATACCATTCAGGAACAATATGCGCCGGCGTCTGCATCGGATTTGCTGGAGTATAATTATCCGGATGACCGAGAGCATTGGGCCAAAAGAAGATCAATGCCGCAAAAATCGTCATTCCGACGCCGAGGCTGAACCCATCCTTGGCGGTATAATAGGGATGGAAGGGCACGGTGTCCTGCGGACCCTCGACGTCTACGCCCGTCGGGTTATTCGAGCCAGGGATGTGGATCGCCCACACATGCAGGATCGCGACACCCGCAATCACGAACGGCAGCAAATAATGAAGCGCGAAAAAGCGGTTCAAGGTCGCGTTATCCGGGGTATAGCCGCCGAGCAGCCACGTCTGTAGCGGCTGTCCAACAATGGGGATCGCGCCGAACAGCCCCGTAATGACTTGCGCGCCCCAAAAGCTCATCTGCCCCCATGGCAGGACATATCCCATGAACGCCGTTGCCATCAGCAGCAGCAGGATCACCACGCCGATAAGCCATGCCATTTCGCGCGGCGCCTTATAAGATCCAAAATAAAGACCGCGGAGCATGTGAATATAGGCGGAGATGAAGAACAACGAAGCGCCGTTCATGTGCGCATAGCGGATGAACCATCCGCTGTTGACGTCGCGCACGATGTGAACGACGCTATCGAACGCAAACTCCGTGTTTGCCGCGTAATGCATGGCAAGCACAATTCCGGTGACGATCTGGATGAGCAGCGCCGCGCCGTTGAGTACACCGAAATTCCAGAAATAGTTGAGATTTCTTGGAACCGGGTAGCCACCGCCAGTTGCATTGTAGACGAATCGCGGCAGCGGCAGCTTGCCATCGATCCAGCGCATGATGGGATGCTTTGGCTGATAGTGCCGCGCCCAGGGAAAGCTCATCGGAACCGCCAGTAATCCGGGATTGTCATTGATCAGGCTGCCATCTTGCGCGGTGGCAGGAATGACCCGCCCGCCGCGCCGGGCCACGGCGTTACCGTCTCTCCGCGCACCGCCCATTTTCCGGATTGGTGGCGCAGGCGAAGTTCGTACATCACCGGCGGCGCTTCCGGGCTCATCCGCCGGTAGAGCAACGCAACCGCATCCTCACCCTGGCGCTCGACATGGAGGATACGATATTCGGTGGACAGCGGCGCCTCCCCCGCGTCGCGACGCGACCTGAATTCGGCAAACACCTCTGCCCTGGTAAAGCGCATCACCTCGCCCTCGCCGGTGAGGATCAGAAATGACTGATCAGCGGTATAAAGGCGTTCCATTCCGTCAAGGTCATAAGCGCTGCCGATATTGACGACATCGGCAATGAAGCCTTCGATCGCAGGATCAATGATTGCGTCAGCCACGATGAACTACCTCCAGGCTAGATTTTTGGTGATATCGATCGATTGGGTCACAGCAGCGCCATGCCGCCGTCGACTCGAAGATTGATGCCGGTGATGAAACTGCTGGCGTCGGAAGCAAGAAACAGGGCGGCCTCCGCCAGTTCCTCCGGCCGGCCAAAGCGACCAAGCGGGATCGCTGCCGCCATGCCTGCCTCGAATTCCTCAAGTTTGTCCGCAGGCACGCCCAGTTTATTGACGATATCCGTGTCCGTCGGCCCCGGGCTCAGCACATTGACGCGAATCCGTCGCGATTTGAGCTCGATTGCCCAGACCCGCGCGAAGGCGCCCATCGCCGCTTTCGAGCCGGCATAGACGGCGTGACCGTCCAGGACCTTTTCGCTCGCAAGCGAACCGGTCAGGATGATTGACCCCCCATCGCGCATCGCCGGCAACATCTTCTGGACACCGAAGAACGTGCCGCGGGCATTTACCGCGAACTGCGCATCATATTCTTCCTCGTTTACATCGAAGGAAGGGCGGATCGTGATGATGCCTGCGTTCGCCATATAGATATCGAGCCCGCCGAACGTCGCCGCGATTTGTGTCGCGACGTGATCGTGGTGCGCGGTATCGGAAACGTCGCCGACGATTCCCATCGCGCCTTGCCCGATCTCGGCAGTGGCTTTTTTCACGAGGTCGCCCCGACGCCCGGTAATGGCGACCCGGGCGCCTTCCGCTGCGAAGCGTTTCGCCGTCATCAACCCGATGCCGCTACTTCCGCCGGTAATGAGCGCGGTCTTGCCGGTGAGTAATGCCATTGTTGCGGGCCTTTCAAGCTGTGAGCTCGAAAGATAGCGAGCGCCTCTCCTCCCAAAACCTATTCGCAGGTCGAGCCCTTCCCCGATCAAGGATCAGGTCACTCGCGTCCAATGGTACAAGGAAAGCCGAATTCCCGGACACGGCCGCAGGATCGCGTCGCTGATGTTTGTAACCAAATGAAGCGCATGATGCTGTGACGGCAGAGACCGCACCAGCAACCAGGTTGCGCCGCGTCCGGGGGCGCGAGCGGCAAGCCTTCGATCAGCGAAGCGCCAGCGTCCGGGCTTCCGCTTCGACTTCGCGCATAAAGGCTCGCGCCGGCATCATGGACGTGCGCGCCGCGCTCGTCACCAGGCCGATCGGGCGCGAAGCTTCTGGCCTTCCGAGGCTGCGCCAGGTGAGGTCAGGATGGTTGACTTGTGCGATCGTCATGCGGGTCAGCGCGCCGATGCCAAGTGACGCCGCAATCAGCGCGCAAGCCGTGGCCGGCTGCTTGCAATTGAACAGCGGCTCGACCGTGACGCCAGCGGCTTCAAATGCCTGATCAATAAGGTTGCGCAGCCCGGTATCCGGCGACATTGCGATGAAGGGGTGATCGCGAAAAACCTGCCAGTCGTGCCGGGTTTCGGCCACCAGAGGATCGTCGATGCGGCAAGCCAGCACCACAGGGTCCTGATAGATCGTCTTGAAATTGAGGCCCAGCGACGAGGCGGGCGGCGGCGCGATGCCGAAATCCGCCTCCGCTTCCGCCACCGCGCGATGGACCGGCGTGCCGACATCCTCCCAGAGATCGATCGTCACCCCGGGAAAGGCCGCGCTGAAGCGTCGTATCGCCCCTGGCAATAAGGTCGCGGCAACCGACGGCAGGGTCGCAACGCGGATTCGTCCGGAGCGCCCGCCGACATAGGCCTCGAAATCGCGAAAGGAATCGTCATAGTCGCGGAGCAACCGGGTGGCGACCGGGCGCAAGCGCTCACCGGCAAGCGTTAGCCGGACATGTCTTGTATCCCGGTCGAACAATCGTACGCCGAGCCGGGTCTCAATCTGCTGGATCGTCCGACTGAAGGCAGGTTGCGACACGCCGAGTTCAAGCGCGGCCTGGTGAAAGCTGCCTGCTTCACCAAGCTTCAGAAAGGCTTCCAGCTGCGAGAGGGAGAGGCGCTGATGCATGGCGATATCTGCCGGACTTAACGCGATAGCAGATCGGGACAAAGGCCAATCGGTCGGCAGCGATCAGCTTTTTGCATCAATTGATATCTCCGCTGTCATTGAGCCCCCGCCGCCACCGGCTAATTTTCCTCAACGCGCCATCGGCCGTGAACCCGGCAGGGCCGCAAGGGGAGGATTGAAGTGCAGAGGTTATTGCGTGCCAGGGGGCTCGCCCGTTGATCCCGCTACTCACAGGCATTCGCGTGATCGAGATCAGCGCTGTCGTCCTCGGGCCGCTCGCCGGGCAAATGCTTGCCGATCTCGGCGCCGAGGTGATCAAGATCGAGCCGCCGACCGGAGACGTCGCCCGCGATTCCTGGCCGCGTGGGAAGCGCGATGGCGCCCTCTTCGTCAACAACAATCGCAACAAGCGCGCCATCGCCCTCGATCTCAAGCACCCGGACGCGCGCCCAGTGATTTCGGCCCTCATCGCGTCATCAGATGTCCTGCTCCACAATATGCGCAGCAGCGCCGCCGAACGGCTCGGCCTTGGGTTCGAACAGGTTGCGGCAATCAATCCCCGCATCGTCTATTGTGCCGCGATCGGCTTTGGACAGCGCGGCCGATATCGTGATCGCCCGGCCTTCGACGACATCATCCAGGCGGCGAGTGGGCTGGCCGGCCTCAGCGCATCGCGCGGCGGCGACCCGCAATTCCTCCCGACCATCCTCGCCGACAAAGTCGGTGCGCTCCACGCGGTCTATGGGGTCCTCGCCGCGCTCGTCGCTCGCGCCAACGGCCGCGATGGCGCGATCCGGATCGAAGTACCGATGTTCGAAGCGCTGGCGTCATTCGTCCTGAACGAGCATCTCGCCGAAGCGACCTTCGCTGAGACCGGCAAACCCGGTTATCCCAGAGTTCTCTCACCCGATCGCCGGCCGTTTCGAACGGCTGACGGCTGGATTGCGGTTCTGCCCTACACTGGCGACCAATGGCGTCGCTTCCTTGAAGAGGTCGACCGCGCTGACATCTGCCAGAGCGCCTGGTTCGTCGATTCGAAGTCCCGCCAGGCCCGAATCGACGACCTCTATGCGCTGGTCGCCGAAGTCCTTCCCGGGCGATCGACGGCCGACTGGATCGCCGCGCTCGAAGCGTGCGACGTGCCATGTTCGAAGATCGCCCTGCTCGACGACCTGCTGGCGGACCCGCATCTCGCCGACGTGGATTTCTTCGCGCCAGGCCCCGGCTATTCGGATGAAATCCGCCGCGTCCTGCCACAGCCGGTCGGGTTTGGCGCGATCGAACCACTCCCCGATATCGCGCCGCGGCCAATCGGTTGCGACACGCGCGCGGTGCTCGCCGACTGCGGCATACCAGGAGATGAAATTGAGGCGCTGCTGGCCTCGGGTGTCGCTGTCGCAGCAACCGACACCGTGGCAGCCACCTTCCAGGGAGACGCGATCTGATGGATCTTGCCAACGCGGAACGCGCGATCGCCGAGCAGGCCGGCACCGACCTTACCTCTCACCAGCGCATTGCTGCCGTAATCTCAGGGTCGGCCGGTAACCTCATCGAATGGTACGACTTCTACGTCTACGCCTTCACCTCGCTCTATTTCGCGGCCGCCTTCTTCCCCAGCGGCGACCGCACCGCGCAGTTACTCAACGTCGCTGGCATCTACGCCGCCGGATTTCTCATCCGCCCGATCGGCGGCTGGTTTTTTGGTCGTTATTCCGATCGCTATGGGCGCCGCGCCGGCATGGTCCTGTCCGTCATCCTGATGGGTGCCGGCTCATTGATGATCGCGCTGCTGCCGACCTATTCGAGCGCTGGCGCACTCGCCCCACTGCTTCTCCTCGTGGCGCGCATCGTCCAGGGCTTCTCGACCGGCGGGCAATATGGCGCCGCCGCCACCTATCTCAGCGAGATTTCGACGCACGGGAAGCGCGGCTTCATAGGCTCGTTCCAGTTCATCACGCTGATCGGCGGCCAGCTTTGCGCATTGCTCGTCCTGTTCGTGCTCCAGCGAGTGGCAGGCGAGGCAGCGATCCACGACTGGGCCTGGCGCGTTCCGTTCGTGATCGGCGCTGGGCTCGCGTTCACCGTGCTCTTGTTGAGCAAGCACATGTACGAGACCAATGCGCACAACAGCGAGATCGCGAGCGCCGGTTCGCTACGCGCGCTCCTTGCCTATCCGCGCTCGCTACTGTTCGTGGTCTCGCTCAGCGCAAGCGGCGCGATCTGTCTCTACACCTTCACCACCTATATGCAGAAATTCCTGGTCAACACCTCGGGGATGACCGCTCGCAGCGCGAGCGAGGTGATGACTGGCGCGGTTATTGTATTCATGTGCCTGCAGCCGCTGATCGGGCGATTGTCCGACTCGATCGGACGGCGGACCTGCCTTCTCATCTATTCGGGCGGCATGACAGTCGTGGCGGTGCCGCTCCTGGCGGCCCTCTCCCATGCCGGCACGTCACCGATGAACGCCTTTCTTCTCATCGTCGCGTCCCTGCTGGTCCTGAGCTTCTACACCTCAGTGAGCGGTCTTTTCAAAGCTGAACTGTTTCCATCGCACGTCCGCGCACTCGGGGTCGGTCTCGCGCATAGCGTCGCTGCGGCGGTGTTCGGCGGGACCGCCGAATATATCGCCCTCCTCGCCAAACAGTTAGGTCATGAAGCGCTCTTCTTCTGGTACGTTGCCTTCGCCGCCGGCATCGCATTTCTGACCGCCCTGCTGATGCCGGAGCCAAGCCGAGCTGGACGCCTCTGACATCCCACCGAGGCTCAATTTGCGGAAGCCTTCGCTTAACTTAGCGTGCGCCATGCGTTCGATACCTCGCAAGAAAAGGTTGCCAGGAAGCTATCTTCGACGACGGCCGCGCATCAAAAGATGCGCGGCCGTCGCAGCTCAGGCCCTTGCTGGTTTCATTCGGTCGATCATCTTCACGGACATATCGATGCTGTTCAGCAGGCTTCGGAGTGGCGCGCAATCCGGATACGCCGCCTGCAGCTTCTGTTTCAGGATCCCAAGGATCGCGATCAGACCAACGCGAGATGCTGCCCGGCTCAAGAGCGGATCTTCGTCTTCGAGCTCGTGATAATAGACGTCGAAGAATTCCGGCCCTTCCAACTGCCCTCGGCCGATTTCCTTGTTCATCCAGTCCTCAAGCGTCGAGCGCACGCTATTCATCCGGCGGTAGACTGAGAAAGGCCGTTCTCGCGACGAGAGCACCGCCTTGATCATCCGACCAACCTCGATGTGTCCCTCGACGCCCAGCTCGCCTTTCGGACGGCGTCGCGACGAGCCCATATTGTAGCTGTAGGGGACCGTCGTCGCACTATCGATCGGATAAATCATTCCGCGGCAGCGAGCACGTCTGGTGTCCTGCGGCGTCTTCGCCATCGGACTGACGAAGGTCTCCCAGGACGGCACAGACTCGCCAGCCCAGTCTTCCACGACGAGCGGTGCTGGCATCGCATTGATCTTTGCCACCAGCGCGTCGAAATCATAGCCGGTAGCCCCATCGGTCGCGACATAGAGATCGCAACTGTAGGGAAAATACATGCCAGGCCACGAGGTCCGGGCAACGCGCCAGTTGTGGCGCATTGCCCAGGCCGCGCGCTTATCCTCGTCGGGCACCCCGCTATAGGGCTCATCGACAACGATCACCTGCCCCGAGTCCGCATCCACCCAGTCGCTCGAGTGGTCCGCATTGGGCATTTTGTTGCCCGGCGATCCTCCCGGATAGCCCTTGCGATGATCTCGCGATGGACGCAGGCCCGTCCGCTCCATGAATCGCAGTGACCGTTCGGCGGTCGAAATGCGGTCGCGAGCATAGTCCTGCGTGTGGACGATGGTATCGGAGACGAAATGGTCCGCGGCGACCATCCGGAGACGCTCGAACCCCCTCACCTCCTTGAGCAGGAATTTGCTGCAGGTCTGGAGGATCGGCTGCGCCAACTCGATTCGCAGCGTTTCGCGGCCGACCTGGTAATGCTTATCCTTGTCGCACCAATAGATCGTCAGAAGGACATAGGGCCGCTCGAGAGCCGATCCGCGTGCTGGAAGCACCTTCCGAGCGTTCCGGAAATTCGTGCAATTTGCGGCGCGTGCCGCGATATCGAGCGCATTGGAATGTTTGATGCCCTGCTCTCTGCGGAGCTGCGCCGCGAGAGATTTAACACCATCGAGCGTCGTGGGCCGCACGTCACCAATCAACATAGCCATTCTCCTGGCCTGGATAAGCAAGCGTCACTCGCCAACCGCCTTTCCAGACCCGAATGTCTGTCGAAAGGGTCGTTACGGATTTCAGAGCATTGCTGCCAGCAGCTTCGGAACGGCGAGTGCCATGCTCATGCCAAGAGCTTGCCCTACATAGGCCAAGCCTTTCAGGCTTTCAACAGCGTCGAATGGGAGGTTTGTTGATTTCACATGGCAGATAAGGCCGATAAGGAATCGGCGGATCAGCGCGGCACAGGCGGCGCATACCGGTCGACCAATCGCGACTGGCGATTTTCAAGCGAAGACTCGCGGCCCTCGACGATTACCGCGAGGGCATTGGTCGAAAGCTCAAGCGGATCACCGTCCCAGATGACCAGATCGGCCTCGGCCCCGGCTTCGAGCTTGCCGCCCGCAATGCCGAATGCGCCCAGCGGGTTGACCGTCAGCGCCTCGAGCGCGGCGCGGTAGGGGAGTCCCGCCGCGACCGCCAAGCCGGCGTCCTCCCTGAGGTTGAGGCCAGCGTTGTAATTATATTCAAGCTTGCCGCCGACCATCCCGAACGCGATCGGAACCCCAGCGCGCGCCAGGATTGCGGCATTATCCTGCCTAAGTCCAAGCCGATCGAAGGTTTCGGGAAGGTTGGCCTGCGAATCGACCACCACCATGATGTGAGCCGCGGCCAATTCACTTGCTACCCGCCATGCCTCGGCTCCGCCGACGATTACGGCCCGCACACCGAAATCCCTGACCAACCCAATCGCCTGCCGCACATCGCTCTCACGGTTGGTCATGATCGCCAGGGGCAATTCACCGCCGAGGACGCGCCCGAGCGGCGCAAGGTCGCCCTCGACGCCCTTGCCGGCCGCGACCTTTTGCCGAGCGTCGCCCAGCGCCTCGCGCAGGCGTTGCCACTGAGCTGCGCGCGAGCGATTCTCCGACGTTCCGCCGATCACAACAAATTCGGCAACCGCGGCGCGATCGAGGATGTCCGCGCCGTCGCGCAAGCGAACCATCGCGGCGAGCCCGGCAAATGGAATGCTCGACGATGCCGCGGGAAAGCTGACCCCGCGGGTCATGCCGTCGGCCCGCGCCAGCGACACCAGCGCGGAATTGCCATTGAGCGCGCGACTGACGTCGAATGAGGCGCCAAGCGGCCCTTTGTCGCTTGTGTCGCGAGTGTCGGGCGCCGAAGACACCTCGACCAGCCCGATCTGGCTGGCCGCGTTGACGAGCCCGGGTGTCACGAGCTTGCCCGTGGCGTCGATTGTCCGGACGCCGGGCGGCACCGCACCACCGGGCACGACCGATACAATCGTTCGCCCGTCGATCAGGATCGTCGCACCCTCGGCAGGCGCGTCAGCCGTCATCGTCCAGGTCCGCGCGTGGACGATTGCCAGTGTTTGTGCGGCGGCGGGTAGCGCACAGGCCACAAGCGACGCCGCAAGAAGCGTGCGCCCGATCATTGCCGATGATCCATGGTGGGGCGCCCAAGCTCGAAGTCGGAGACCGGGTCGCGGTGTGGCTTAGCGCGATCGAAAACGATCCCGCCGTCGATCAGCACCAGATCGGCTTTGCTGTAGACGCTGAACGGGTCACCCGACCAGAGGACCACATCGGCGCCGAACCCAGGCGCAAGGGTTCCGACCTTCTTGTCCAGGCCGATGATCGCTGCCGGTACGCTCGTCGTCCAGCGGATCGCGCGTTCTGCTGGAATGTCGATCCCGGCGCGCCGCCCGGCAGCTATCGCCTTTGCGGCTTCGAGGTTGAGCCGCTGTCCGGCCTCGGGAGAGTCGGAATGCATGCCGACGCAGACACCTGCGCGGTCGAGCAGCGGCGCATTGGCGCGGACACCGTCAAGCGCTTCCATCTTGAACCCCCACCAATCGCCCCAGACCAGCGCACAGGTGCCTGAAGCATGCAGTAACTGGGGAATTTTGTAGGCTTCGACGGCGTGATGGAATGCGGTGATGTGAAAATTGAACTCGCGCGCCATCGCGAGATAGATCGCAAGGTCGTCGGCGCGATAGCAATGGATATGGACCCTGGTGTCGCCAGCGAGGATGCCGGCGAGCGCCTCCTTCTTGAGATCCCGACGCGGCTTTGGTCCTCGCCCGAGGCGATAATTGTTCCATTGTTCGAGATAGTCGCGCGCGTCGCTGAGCGCCTGCCGGGTGAACGCAACGACGCCCGACCGGCTGGTCGGCCCACGCTTGGTTTCGGCGCCCTCCTCCTTCGGGTTTTCGCCGCAGGACATCTTGAAGCCCATCGGCGCGCCCGGCACCTTCATTCCGGCAACACTATTGGCCGGGATCGGCCGGACGATCACGCTATGCCCGCCGAAAATCGGGCTCGACCCCGGGAGGATCTGGATCATCGTCACGCCATGTTCGAGCGCGCGCGAGAAGGCGGGGTCCTGGACGTTGACCCCGCTCTCGATCCATTCATCGGCAGCGTTCATTTCGCTGTCTTCGCCGAAATCTCCCGCGTCATGGTCGATCTTGGTCAGCGGCTGGACGTAAGTGCCGTCGTGGCTGTGCACGTCGATAATGCCCGGTGTCACCCAACGCCCCCTGGCGTCGACCTCCCTGACACCGCCGGGATTGGAGAGCCCCTCGCCGACCGCGACCACCTTGCGGTCCCGGAGCAGGATATCGCCATCGACGATCTTCCGGCCCGCGCCATCGAGGATCGTGGCATGACGGATCAGAAGATCGGTCCGTGCGGGCGGCACATAGGTGCTGGGGTTCGGATCGACGCGCCACGGCGGCACATCGGTCGGCGCCGCATTCCCTTCGCCGCCGCCAGACGAGACGGCAAAGATGCCGAGCAGCAAGGCAAGGCTTAGCTTGAAGCGCGCGATTTCCCCCTCCCCGCATTGGATCGCTGCATCCATTCGACCAGCGCCGGATCGGGATGGCTGGCCAAGATCCGAGTCAGCGCCGTGTCGTTCTCATCCTGCCCGAGCTTGAACCGTCCGGCCAGCCGCTTCACGTTCGCCTCGAAGCCGATGATCGCCTTGCGCATCCCGGCATAGCGCGCGCCGAGCTCCGTCGATTGCCATGGCGCGACGCGCCCTTGCTCCATCTGCTCGATCAGCATGTCGAGCGCGGCATCGGTTCGCTCAGGCGTGAAGCGGACTTCCGCCTCGACTCTGAGCTGGGCGTAATTCCATGTCGGCGCCCAGTCGCGAAGGCCGGCATGTTCGGGCGAAACATAGCCCTGCGGCCCGGTGAACAGAATCAAGGCGCGCGGATCGGTCGCGAACATTTCCGCGAGCGGATTGGCGCGGGACATATGACCAATGAGGGAGGTCAGCCCTCGATGCTCGTCATAGACACCGACAAGCGGCAAAAGGCTCGCGCCATCAACCCCGGCAAAATGCGCCGTCACCCAGGCCAGCGGATAGGCCTCAACAAGGCTGGCGACATCGAACGGTGACAATTCGTCGAAGGCGGGGTTCATAATGTCGATCCGCCCCGCCGACTTCCCCCGATTTCTCCCGTCACACCAAAGCCCCCGCGGTCATCACCATTGAAGGCATCATTTGCCCGACATGGCTCCCCCACAAGTCCCAAGAGTTAAAATCCAAAGGGTCCAACTCTCATTTGCGAGCAGTGGCCGATGCTTGCTGCGCGACGGCCCTCGGGGTAACGAGATACGGCGACGATCTGGCCCATCGAGTCGCCTACAATCCGCGATGGAGACGGTCCAATGCTTCGCCCCTGGCAGGTACGGCTGAGCGAACGGATAGACCCCTCGCATAGCACACCACTCTATATGCAGATCATCCAGGCGCTGATCCGCGACATCGAACGAGGACGACTTACCTCAGGCTCGTTCCTGCCGAGCAGCCGCGAGCTGGCCACCGCGCTTGGTGTCAATCGCAAGACCGTTGTGCTCGCTTACGAGGACCTGATCGCGCAAGGCTGGCTGTCCTCGGAAGGGACCCGCGGCACGATGGTATCGGCCTCACTCCCGGATCCCGGTCACGACGTCATTCCCGCGGCGGACGAGCAATCGACCGAGCCTGACTATGATTTCATTGCACCCCCTTCCCGTCCGCTCGCCATCCCCGGCGGCCCGGGACTCAAGCTCGATGAGGGCGCACCCGACGGCCGATTGTTTCCCGCCGAGCAGCTGACCCGTGCATATCGCGGCGCGATCCAGCGCGCCTCGCGCGAGAACCGGTTGCAATATCGTGATCCGCGCGGCTCGCCAATGCTGCGTCGTAATATCGCGACGATGCTCAAGACGCATCGCGGCCTGCCGGTCGGAACCGAGAATATCTGCATTACCCGCGGAAGTCAGAACGGCATCTTCCTCGCAGCCCAGGTGCTGGTTCGTCCCGGCGACGCGGTCGTCGTTGAGGCCCTCACCTATGAGCCCGCGGTCGCGGCCTTTACCGCCTGCGGGGCAAAGGTCGTGCCTGTAGGGCTCGATGCCGACGGCATCGATGTCGAGGCGGTCGAGGCCGCGGCGCGGCGCAATGCGGTGCGTGCGGTATTCCTGACGCCGCACCACCAGTTTCCGACGACGGTGTCGCTGCGACCCGAACGGCGTCTCAGGCTGCTCGATCTTGCCCGCCAGTTCGGCTTTGCCATTATCGAGGACGATTACGATCACGAATTCCACTTCGAGAGCCAGCCCTTGCTGCCGATGGCCGGCTACGGCCCGCAGCAGGTCATCTATGTCGGCTCATTGTCCAAGCTGCTGCTTCCGGCGCTGCGGATTGGCTATCTCGCCGCGCCGCCCGGCGTGATCGATGCCATTGCCCA
Source organism: Sphingomonas lycopersici (assembly GCF_026130605.1). Classification (GTDB taxonomy): domain Bacteria; phylum Pseudomonadota; class Alphaproteobacteria; order Sphingomonadales; family Sphingomonadaceae; genus Sphingomonas; species Sphingomonas lycopersici. The sequence goes on from NZ_JANFAU010000004.1 coordinate 333,119, forward strand.
TCGCGTGTCGCTGAGCGACGGTATGGGCAACACGCTGACCGAAGACGCCGCCGCCGAACTGATCGAAAATGGCGAACTGCGACGCCACACGCGCAAGGTCCACCAGATCTACGCCGAGCGCCGCAAGAGCTTCGCGGCTGAACTCGACACGCGGCTCGGCGACCGCGTCCAATATCGCATGCCCGAGGGCGGCCTTGCCTTCTGGCTCCGCTTCAAGGGCGATCTCGACCGGATCGAGGCCAATGCCCAGGCAGCCGGCTTGCGTTTTGCCTCATCGCGCTCGTTCATGACGACCGATACCGCCGAGCGCGGCATGAGAGTGGGGTTTGCCAGCCTTACCAGCGAGGAAGCGGCAAATGCGGTCGCAGCGCTCGAGCGCGCCTCGCGGTGACAGCGCTTGGCCCGTAGGAATTGCGGAAACTGGATGTTTCAACGAACCACGCGGTGCGATGAACCTCATTGCCGGCGGCGCCTTGCAATAAGCGCCCTGTAGGGGAGCCGATATGAAATTCACGCTGACGCATGCATTGTTGCTCGCAGCCGTGCCGCTTGCCTGGACCATGGGATCGGCGGCTTCGGGTAGCCAGGCGGCACCCGCCTCCTCGCCGGCCGTGGCCGTCGATGAAAGCTGGCCCGAGGCACAATTCGAAATCTTCAAGCTCGCGCCGGGCAAGCAAGAGGCCTTCATTCGCCGCATCGCGCGCGACGATCAGGTGTCGGCCGCCGGCGGCTTTCCGCCTGTGCAGATCTACGTCCATGAGGATGGCGCGGACTGGGACGTCCTCGTCTACAAACCGATCCGCACGACAAAGCCGAGCGCGGCGCAACAGGCTGCGATGAATGCCAAGCGCCGCGAACTCGGCATGGAGAGCGGGCCTGCCTATTTCATCGCCCTGCGCGAACTGGTGGCATCGCACACCGATACACGCACTTATGGCCCGATCAGCGCCGGACAGTGGCTCAGCCGCCTCGATCGATGGCGCGCCGACCATAGCCGACCCGCGTCAGGCCAGCCGGAATAAAGGGTCATGGTCGATCGTCGCGGCTTCATCGGCGGGCTGGCAGGCACAGCTTTGGCGTGGCCGCTGACAAGCGGCGCGGACAATACCAGTCTCGACATCGCTTATATCAACGCGCGTGCCTGGACCGGCCGAGGTCCGGTCGATCGCACCGACGCGATCGGCACGATCGGCGAGCGGATCGTCGCGATCGGCGCCGGCGCGGTGCGCGCCCGAACGGGCAAACGCACCCGGGTGATCGATCTCGAGGGTGCCTTCGTCACGCCCGGGCTCGTCGACTGCCACACCCATTTTACCAAGGCATCGCTCATGCTGTCGCAGCCATCGTTGCGCGATGCCGCCTCGCCCCAGGAATTCGTGGCGCGGATCGGCGAAGCGGCAAGGCGGCTTCCAGCCGGCCAATGGCTCCAGGGCGGCAATTGGGACCAGGATCGCTGGGGCGGCAAGATGCCGACGCGCGAATGGATCGATGCGGTCACGCCCGAGACCCCGGTCGCGGTCATCCGCTACGATCTCCACACCTTGCTGCTCAATTCGCTGGCGCTGCGGCTCGCCGGGATCGATCGCAACACGCCGGATGTCGCCGGCGGCGTGATCGAACGCGACGCTTCGGGCGAGCCGACCGGAATCATCAAGGACGCGGCCAAGAATCTCGTCCTCCGCGCGATCGGCCCCGCAACCGACGCCCAGATCGACGCGGCGATCCGGGAAGGGATTGCGCTCGGGCTGAGCAAAGGGATCACCCAGACCCATACGCCCGAACTCGAGTGGATCACATTCGACGCGATCGAGCGACGCTACGCACGCGGCGAGACCAGCATGCGCTTCTATTGCATGACCCCGCTCAAGGACTGGGAGAAACTCGCGGCGCGGATCAGGACGCGCGGCACGGGCGACGACTGGTTCCGCTGGGGCGGGTCCAAGGTCGTGTTCGACGGTTCGCTCGGCTCGCGCACCGCATTGTTCTACGAGGCCTATGACGACGACCCCTCGACGCGCGGCATCATCGTCACCGATCCCAAGGATCTGAGGCGCTGGATGGGCGAAGCGGATCGCGCGGGGCTCCAGGTTGCAACCCATGCGATCGGCGATCGCGCCAACGATATCGTCCTCGACATCATCGCCGAGGTCGCCCGTGCCAATGGCCCGCGCGACCGCCGTTTCCGAATCGAGCACGCTCAGCACCTGACACAAAGCGCCATTCCCCGGTTCGCGAAGCAGGCGGTCATCGCCTCGATCCAGCCCTATCATGCGATCGATGACGGCCGCTGGGCGATAAAGCGGGTCGGCCCCGAACGGCTCCAGACGACCTATGCGTTCCATTCGCTGATCGCGGCCGGCGCGCGCATCTGCTGCGGGTCCGACTGGCCGGTCGCACCACTGGGCCCGTTGACCGGTCTCAAGGCCGCCGTGCTGCGCGAGACGCTCGACGGCAGGAATCCCGGCGGCTGGTTCCCGATGCAGCGCCTGACGCTTGCCCAGACCCTCGCTGGCTATACGACGGGTGCAGCCTATGCAGGCTTCACCGAAAAGAAACTCGGCCTTCTCGCGCCGGGCTATCTCGCCGACCTCGTCGTGTTCGACCGCGACCTGTTCGCGATCGATCCGGAAACCCTTACCGACGCAAAAGTGCTGCGGACCATTGTCGGCGGCGTCCAGCGTTACGGATAGTCGCTCGCGACTTGGACCCTCAATTCTTCTCAAAACTGGATGTTTTCAGGTCCGCCCCGCAGGGTGAATGATCCACGGTGATTGAAGGGATCAGCGCATCGGAACGGCCCGATAGATGGCCTTGCGCAAGAACATTCGGGAGGTGGGGGAAAAGGTGATGAAATCGAACACTATCAAGCTGGCGCTGGCCCTGTCGACCACCGCCGCCGCGCTCGTTCTTGGCAACCCGGCGCTCGCACAGGCACAGAGCGATGATCAGAGCAGCAAGGACGATGTCATCGTCACCGCGCAACAGGCGCTGAAACAGGTCGTCAGCAGCGGCGATATCGGCGTCCTTGGCAGCAAGGACGCGCTCTCGACCCCGTTCAACGTCAGCAATTATACCGCGCAACTGGTGCTCGACCAGCAATCGACGACCCTCGGAGATGTGCTCGAAAACGACCCGGCCGTGCGCACGACCTATGGATCGGGCAACCAGTCGGAGCTGTTCGTCATTCGCGGCTTCGCGCTCAACGGCGACGACGTGTCGATCAACGGCCTTTATGGCGTGACGCCGCGCCAGCTGGTGTCGCCCGAACTCTATGAGGGGGTCCAGGTGCTGAACGGCGCCAATGCCTTCCTGTTCGGCGCCGCGCCGAGCGGTTCGGGGATCGGCGGGGGCATCAACCTCGTTCCCAAACGCGCTGACAAGACTCTGTTCCGCGCGACCGCGAGCTACAATCAGAATTCGATCTTCGGCGGGAATTTCGACGCCGGCGGGCGGTTCGGCGGTGACGATGCGTTCGGCCTGCGCCTCGTCGGTGTCTATCGTGATGGCGAAACCTCGGTCGACCATGAGCATCGAAAGGTGGGCGTGATCGGCGGCAGCTTCGACTTCAGGAAGGGTCCAGGCCGCTTCTTCGTCGACTTCGGCTATGAGGATCAGGAAGCGTCCTGGAGCCGGCCATCGGTGCGGCTCGCACCTGGTGCCGCGGTGCCAAGAGCACCGGACCCCACCTACAATTACGGGCAGCCCTGGACCTATACCCGGCTGCGCGACCTCTATGTGCTGACCCGCGCCGAGGTCGATCTTGCATCCAACGTGCTTCTCTACAGCGCCTTTGGCTTTCGCGACGGCCATGAATATGGCGACTACTCGACGCTGACGATCACCAATGGCGTAACGGGCGATGGTACCGCGAGCCGGCTCTACGTGCCGCGAACCGATCACAATCAGGCAGGGCAGATCGGCATCCGCGGCAAGGTCACGACCGGCGGGATCTCCAACGAATTCAATCTCGGCGTGTCGATGAACTTCACCGAGAACCGCAATTCCTTCAGCTTCGGCGCCTTCCCCAAGGCCGTGCGAACCGCGTGCGGTGCCGCCTCGACCTCCTTCTGCACCAACCTCTACAATGCGCCGATCGTCGACCGGCCGACCAATTCGACGCTGCCGAGTTCGGGCGGGAGCCTCACCGATCTGCCGCGCGTCGCGAGGACTGAATTCCTGAGCCTGTTCGCCTCGGATACGATCGGCTTCTTCGACGATCGCTTCCAGATCACCGCAGGCTTGCGCCAGCAGAAGATGATCATCGATGCCTACAGCCGCGGAACGCGGCTGCGCACCAGCGAATACGACAAGAGCGCGACCACCCCGGTGGTCGGCGTGATTTTCAAGCCGACCGACAATATATCGCTTTACGCCAACCGCATCGAAGGATTGGCGCAGGGCCCGACCGCACCGCTCAACGCGGCAACGATCAACCCGGGCGAGGTATTTCCTCCCTTCCGCTCGGTTCAATATGAGGTCGGCGGCAAGATCGCTTTCCGCGGTCTTACGGGCACGATCGCGCTCTATCAGACGAAGCAGCCGAGCGCGTATAGCGTACCGGTCAGCCCGACCCAGGTCCAGTTCGTCGTCGATGGCGAGCAGCGCAATCAGGGCATCGAACTGACCTTGAACGGCGAACCCACCAAGGGGGTGCGCTTCATCGGCGGCGTCAGCATCAACGATGCCAAGCTCACCCATACGCTCGGCGGTACCAACGACGGCAAGAAGGTCGTCGGCGTCCCTGACTATCAGGTCAATTTCGGTACCGAGATCGTCCTGCCCTTCATGCGCAAGATGACCTTCACCGGTCGCGTCGTCCTCACCGGCAAACAGATGATTGATGTCGCCAATACGCAGGAACTACCCGCATGGGCGAGGTTCGATCTCGGCCTGCGCTACAATATGGTGATGGACGGGCATCCGATTACGATGCGCGTCAGCGCCGAGAATATCGCCAACAAGGCCTATTGGGCCTCATCGTTCGGCGGGTACCTCGTCCAGGGTACGCCGCGGACGGTCAAGGCATCGCTGACCTTCGAATATTGACGCCGGGTGCCCCCTGCCCGGCGTCGCTCCCGCGGCCCGGTCCCATGGGGCCGGGCTGCACCTGCAACCTTTCTGCCGGCACCATCGGTCCGGCCGTCCCGGTTCGAGTGAAAACCGCCACGATGACGAGCAAGAAATATGCTGCCGGCTGGCGCCGTGCCCTGCTTAAGGTCCATCGCTGGCTCGGGCTTGCAGCGGGCCTGTTCTGGTTGGTCCAGGCAATTACCGGTTGTCTCATCACGTTCCACTGGGAAGCCGAGGACCTCGGTTATTCCGCCGTGCATCGCGCGACCGATTTCGGGCGGATCGAGCGCCGCCTCGGTGCGCTTGCCCCGCCTGGCTCCGGCGTCGTGATCAAATCGGTCTGGACCACCGCCGGTCTCGCTGACCGTTATGACATCAACCTCGACGACAACGGCGTTCAGCGCGCGGTTCGGATCGCCGGCGACGGCACAATCCTCGGCACAAGAAGGAAAGGCGCGCTTGGCGTCATGGGGACGCTGGTTTCGATCCACCAGACGCTCCTCGCCGGCGACATCGGCGAATGGATCGTAGGAATCAGCGGCACGCTCCTCCTCACCAACCTCGTCGCCGGACTGTGGATTGGCTGGCCGCGCAAAGGGAGCTGGCGCCGCACCCTCACGCCGGCGACACGCGGCGCGCTTGTTGCCCGAGTCTACTCCTGGCACCGTGCGATCGGCCTGTGGGCGGCGGTACCGGCACTTGTCCTGGTGAGCGCCGGCGTGCTTCGGCGTTTTGAGACGGGTGTCTCAACCCTGCTTGGCGCGAAGGAGGTGTCGCTCCCGCCGATCGCGCCCATCGCCATAACGCCGATCAGATTTGCCCGCGCGATCGGCACCGCCACCGCCGCGCTTCCCGGCAGCCGCTTTACCATGGCCGCCCTGCCCTCGCCGAATGACGCAACCTATCGCGTGCGCGTCCTGGCGCCGGGCGAGTGGCGGCGCGCTTATGGCACCAGCACCGTCCTCGTAAACGCCAATGACGGTTCGGTGCGCGGCATCTTTTCTGCTGCGGCCGCTCCACTACCACGCGCGCTCGTCGATGACCTTTACGCTATCCACACCGGTGAGGCCGCCGGCCTCGTGGGACGCGTCCTGGCCACCGCGCTCGGCCTATGGCTCGCCGCCATGTCCAGCCTCGGCGCGCTGCTCTGGTCTCGCCGACGCGCATCCTCCGCGCAGCGTCGCGCGAGTGGTGGGGTGGCCGCAGCAGAGCCAGAAATCCGTTGAGAAATCTCGCCAATACCTGCGCGGCCGCGATCACGCTGGTGCTGTGGTCCGCTCCCGCCAGCGCGGCGCCGGAAGAGATTCAGGTGTACATGGACGAGATGGGCAAACCGGGCGAGGTCGGACTCGATGTCCACAACAATTATGTCGTCAGCGGCGCGATACCCTTGGACTATCCGGATCAGCGACAATCCCTCCATCAATATCGCGTCACCCCGGAGTTTTCGCTCGGGCTCACCGATCATTTCGAGCTTGGCGCCTATTTGCCGCTGGTGGCGATCGACCATCGCGAAAAATTCACGGTCGACGGGGTCAAGCTCCGCCTCAAATATATCGGGAGCAAGCGCGATGCGCGCTGGTTCTGGGGCGCGAACTTCGAAATCGGGCGGGTTGCCCACGCGCTGGATCAAAACCCCTATAATGCCGAATTCAAATTGATCGGCGGAACGCATGCGGGGCGATGGACGCTCGCTGCCAACGCTAACGCTGATTTCAAAATCTCGGGGCCGGCACGGTCACCCGCAGCGCTCGAAATCGCCACCAAAGCGAGTTACGCGATCACGCCTACCTTCTCGCTCGGGCTCGAAAACTACAACGGCGTGGGCGAATTTCAGCGCCTCGGCAAATTCGGATCGAGTGACCAGTCAACCTATCTTGCCGCTGACATTCGCGTCGCGAAATGGGACCTCAACCTTGGCGTCGGCCGGGGCTATGGCGCCAACACGGATTTTTGGACCGTCAAGGCGATCGTCGGCGTTCCGCTGCAATAGCCCTGGTCTGACTTCGTCGGGATCTTGGTCTCCGCGTCCATCATCCCGCAGCATGGACAACAATACACTGCCGCTAGCCGCGGTATAATCTCAATTCGGCATTCCGCCGCGCTCACTGTTGAACTGTCGTTCGCGTGGCTGATCGAGACCACGCTGCTGCCGAAACCGCGGATCGTGAAGGCGGTGTTGCGCGGGTTGGGCGACGAATAATTGAGCGTCGGCACGAGCTGCGGGAGCTGGTTGGCGTTGACAGTATAAGCGCGGGTCAAGGTGTCCGCCGACCACGGCGAGTGATGCCGGGACCGTCGGGGCATCCTCCGCCCGCAGCCGGGCCGTGACGATGACGATGACGATGACGATGACGATGACGATGACGATGACGATGACGATGACGATGACGATGACGATGACGATGACGATATTATCGTTCGTTCCCGCCGCAGCTCCTTCAACCGGTGCTGATTGCGCAAGAGCGGGTATCGGGAACGCAGGAATCGTTGACGCGAGAATGGCGAGGCGCAGCGTCGACGCCCCTGACGGCCGCCCTTTGCGTCGAGGCGAGTCACTATTATCTTCCGGATATAGAGATGCCAATAGCAGCCGGTCCGCCGCTAGCAAGCGCCTGCTCAGGCACGAGCGCCACGCCTCGCTTAAGATTGATCAGCTCAAGGCGTTCGACGTTCGCCCGCACCATGCTTAACGAGGGTGAAACTGCCCGTCGGCTGCCGGGATTCGCGAAAAGGTGCCGCGCGTATCCGATCGATCGGCTGACGCACGCGCCGCCTGCCGAGCAGACGTAGCGCTCTCGCCAAGCCTGCTATAGCGTCGAAATCCGATCACTTGGGGGGAGGACAGGCCGCCCGCTTCGTCCCGGAGGTCCCAATTGGCTGTTGGGAACAGGTTTATTATGCTGCGCACCTTTGCCTTACTCTCGCTCGCAATTTCAGCATCCGCCTTCACTCAAGCAGCCCCGGGAATTCCGCCGGCAATCCGCGACGAAGACGAGCGCCTCTATCTCGTCCAGCGGGATCTCCAGGTCCGCACGCCCGATGGCGCGACCATCTGCGCACTCGTCATCCGACCGAGAACGACGGATCCGGTGCCGGCCATCGTGGAATTCACAATCTATGCGGACGCGCGCAAACTGGCGTCCGAGGCGAGGCTTGCCGCTGCGCATGGCTATGCCGGGGTCGTCGGCCTGACGCGCGGCAAAGGGTGCAGCCCCGACGAGCCGGTGCCTTTCGAGCACGATGGCGCCGACGCCGACACGCTGATCGATTGGGTCGCACGCCAGCCATGGAACAACGGGAAGATCGGCATGTATGGGGGCAGCTACGGTGGTTTCACCACCTGGGCCGCAACGAAGCGCAAGCCAGCGGCGTTAAAGGCGATCATGGTCGGCGCCCCCGAGGGGCCGGCGATCGACACGCCGAGCGAGAACGGGGTGGTCTGGAATTTCCTCTACCCCTGGCCGCTCTACACTACGAACAACAAGACGCTCGACGACGCGAGCTATGCCGACGCCGCGCGTTGGAATCGGCTCAATCGCGCCTGGTACATTGGAGGCCGCGCCTATCGCGATCTCGACAAGATCGACGGTGTGCCCAATCCTTACTGGGACCGCTGGCTGTCGCACCCGACCTACGACACTTATTGGCGCGACCTCGCCCCCACCGGGCCGGAACTCGCCTCGCTCGACATACCGGTGCTCCAGACCGTGGGGTATTTCTTTGGCGGGCCGGCCGCAGGCACCTGGTATTTCAAGCGGCATTACCAATACCGCCCAAATGCGCAGCATTATCTCGTCGCCGGGCCATGGGACCATCCGATGGCCCAGCGCGGTGCCGGGCCGGCCAACGATACGCTTGCGGGCTATAAGATGGACCGCTCGGCGCTGGTCGATCTGGTGGCGCTGCGCTTCCAGTGGTTCGACTATACGCTGAGAGGCGCTCCAAAGCCGGCGCTCCTGCAAGATCGCGTCAATTACGAGATGACCGGCGCCGATCGCTGGAAACATGCACCGTCGATTTCCGCGATGAGCAATGGCCACCTGCGCTTCTATCTCACCAACCAGCGCGCCGGGGGAAACCGGCGCCTGAGCCCGGTAGCCGGCACGACAGGCAGTTTCACGACGCTCAGGGTCGATATGGCCGATCGAGGCGACGTCGATCGCCCCGCTGTCGGCGGCGTCGTCGACAAGGAGATCGATACCGCCAACGGCCTGACGTTCATCAGTGCGCCGTTCCCCGAGGCGACCGAGATGAGCGGTCTGCCGTCCGGCACGCTGGACTTCTCGACCAACAAGCGCGATTTCGATTTCGAGATCGATCTTTACGAGATGATGCCCTCCGGAGAATATTTCATGCTCGCACCTTACTGGGCGCGAGCAAGTCAGGCGATCGATCCGTCGACGCGAAGATTGCTGCGCCCCGGACGTCGCAACCGCATCGCGTTTGAAGGATTGCGCCTCATGAGCCGCAAGGTCGCAAAAGGCAGTCGCCTTGTGGCGGTCGTTAAAATCATCAAAGCGTCAGATCGCGAAATCAACTATGGCAGCGGCAAGCGGGTGGTCGACGAAACGATTGCCGACGCCGGCAGTCCGCTCGAGGTAAAATGGTTCGGCGACAGCTTCGTTGAACTCCCCGTCAACCGCTCCTCCGTGGCGCGCCGAAGATAGCGCGCGCCTCAACGACGGCCTGGTCAACCCGTTGAGCTTGGAAACTGTACGCCATGCCGAAAACCTGCCTCCGCGGCATAACGCTCCACCGGCCCGTAAACAGAGCACTCGAGTTCGGGCAAGCTGCTGAACTCGCGGTCGTGGACCATTCGCACGCACGCGGCGGAATGACTGGGCTTGGGGACAAAGCGCTCGGGCAGCTTCGGGGTACCGATAAGAAGAAAGCGGACATTTCCAGCTCGGAGTTGAAGCCCCCGGCAAACTCAAGGGGGTTCAGTTAGCCGTCAGTCGCCAGAATCGGGGATTCCGCGCGTTACTTGGACGAGGCAGCGCGCTTCATCGGATCTCATGGGCTGAGGGGGCAGCCAAAGCCGCCCCTTCAGGTCGTCATTCCGCTGCGATTGCAGGCCCGGGCTTCTCGTCATTTGCCGCCGAGGCAGTAGGCGTTCCGAGGATCGCCATGCCCTTCTCCGAAAGGAGCATCCCGATGAGCGCCTGCAGCGCGCCACCACCTTCGGCACCGTTCGCGCCGCCGGTGCTGATCTGCACCCGAGGCACGATGTCGACGCCCGATTTTTCCAGGGCATCGGCAAGGCGCTCGATCACCTGACGGGTGAGCTGGTATTGCGCCCCGCCAGATGCTGCGGCCTGCTTCTCGATCGTCTCGGCCATAGCAAGACCCGTGCGGGTGATCCGCTCCGCCTCGGCCCCGGCGAGCGCCACGGTTTTCGCCGCCTCGCCCTCACCGACGATCCGAATGCGATCGGCCTCGGCTTTCGCCACGGTACGGGTCTGCTCGGCCTCCTGCGTGGCGCGCTTCAATGCCGCCTTGCCCTGGTTCTCCTGGACAGTGATCGATAGCTCTGACTCGGTGATCGACGTCTGCTGATGCGCCCTCGCCTCCGCCTCGCGCAGCGTCTTCTCGCTTTCGGCGGCGATACGCTGCTTCTCGTAGGTCGTGACGCGCTCCTCGGCGACCTGTCGCTCGCGCAGTTGTTGCAGCACCTTTTCGATCTGATCGTTGCCCGCGGTCGCGCGCGGCGTGCCGATCAGCACTTCCTGCAACTCCAGATTATAGCCGCCAAATTTGGCGCGCATCTCGTCGCCCGCCTGCTCCTGGATATCGGAGCGCTCCTGCAGGAGTTCGATCAGGGTTTTGCGCTGGGCGACATTCTTGAAATAAGCCGAGACCATCGGATCGAGCGTCTGCTCGACGAGCTTCTTGATGTCACCGAAGCGCTGGATGACCAAAGGTGCTTTCCGGTAATCGATATGGACGACAACCGAGAGCGGCAGCGTCGGTTCGAACGCATCCCTGGTGATCAGCGAGACCTCGGAGAGGTTTTCATCAAGCTTATGCTGCCCGGTCACCTCCTGATCCCATTTAAGAATGAAATTGGTGGTGGGTACGGCAATGACCTTGCCCGCATAGGTGTTGAAGGCATATTTGCCCGGCAAGAGCGGCTCGCTCCACACGCCGCGATGACCGCGCCCGACGAGTTCACCATGGCGATAGTCCTCGCCCGAGGTGTCCGCGCCGCTTTCGCCGGTATAGCTGATCACGACACCGACATGGCCAACGTCGATCACGGTCTTGGAAACCATCTCGATAGTCGCGAACAAACGGTTGATGAAATAGCTACCCTCGACCAGCACCTGCAGCTGACGCCCGCGGCGGCCGCCCGCCGCGATGAACTTCTCCGGATCCTGGAAGCTGTTGTGGAAGGTGGCCGGTATGGATTGATCGGTGCCGACCTCCGCGGCGATGATCTGGCCCGAGGCGAGCGCCGGGCCGTCATGGACGGTGACGATACCGATCTGATCCGACGAATCCCTGATCACCACGGCTTCGAACCCGCCGCGCTCCGCGATCACGCTCTGCATCTGCGAAAAGAGGTCGGCATCGTTCCGTTCAAGCATCAGGCCATGGATATGCTCGCGCGTGATGATCACGAACTGCGCGAGGTTGATGGCATAGGTGCCTTCACGCAGGATCGTTCGCTGCGGGCCTTTCTGGCCGCCGTTCAACAGGAATGCGCGAACGTCGAGGAAATCCGCCGTGCTCGCGTTGCTGGCAAGCGTCTGCGTTGGCTCGAGCGGCGCGCCGTCACGTGCGAAGACATAACCGATCTGACCCTGCGGAATCGTGACCAGAGGCTGGGCGTGGACGCGATACTGAAATGGCACGAAGAAATGATAGCCGCCGCGCAGCACGACGGGTTGATAGCCCGCCTCACGCGAAAGCGCGATCAGGCCGCCGGCAATGGATCCGTTGCGACTCCACAGTTTTTCGACGATCGCGACGCGGTTGTTGCCGACATAGCGCACGCTGCGCGACACGACGAAGAGAAAGACGACGACGAGGGCCACGACAGCCGAGGCGCCGAGCACATACATATTTGTCATCTGGGAGAGGTGTCCTTTGGACCTATAGACGAGCGCCCCTTTTCTTGCGCTCGAAGGTCCATTTACGCCTGTTCATTGACCGCTGCCAGAGAAATCGGAAGGACCGTATCGGAGCTCTATATAACGCGCGACGGTCTCCGCACGGCTTTCTACATGGCGACCTCGCGCGGCCTCAAGGTCGCGCAACACCGCCTCGATCCGGGCAATCGCGTTCGTCGCCATCGCGCCTAACGCGAGTCGGCGCTCGTGCGTCGCACCGGGCAAGGCCGCGGCGGTGGTTGAAATCACCTCTGCCAGATCACGGGAGAGCGCCTGGTAGCGACTGTCCTGATGGTCCCACTGCATCGCCCGAATGGCGGCAAGGACGGTATCGGCCTCCGGATCGAACAAACCCCGGCCCTGTGACAGAGCTCCTGTCAGCCGCGCATCGGAAAGCTCGGCTTCACTCCGCGGTGCTCGATTGCGCCGCCGCGCGCGGTTCGAACGAAGGATCGGATCGATAGCAGCGGCCGCGAGCGTGACAAGCAATGCCGCCGCCAGATAGCTGATGATGAACCGACCGCTGAATTGCAGCGCGTGCCTGAGGAGGATTTCAGGCGTAGCCTCGGGCGGAGCGGTCAGGAGCGTGTCCAGGATCACGGCGACAAGATAGATTGGCACGACAAAATGGATGAAAGCGCCGCCAACCAGGCGCCAAGGCATGATTGGCGGGTCTCGCTCGCTACGAGAGAAGCCAGTGTCGTGCACGAGGCCAGTTTGCCACAACTGCGAGGGCACGCAATAGCTGAGCGGCTTCGGCTATCGCGGGCATCGATCCGGATTGCATCGTGCGCGGCGGCGCTCTGCGCGGGTTACGAAAGCCCGGCCAATTGCGCAAATTTAGGCCATGTCCCGTTCCAGGACCAACGGATCACTGATAAAGGGCTTCGGGCCCGTCGGGTCTGCGGGCAGGCTACCGTTCATCGCGAACACTCCGCGGGCCGATCAAAGTGATTGGAGGCGGGCGTGGCTCGGTCACTCATGGTAGCCAAGTTCGAGGCATTGCGTGCGCCAGTTCAGCTCGAAATCGCTTTTGATCCTCGGGTAGGGTGCAGACGGGTCGTCGATATAGGGATTCTGGCCGCCGGCACCGTCGATGAACGAGATGAAGCGGACTTTTGCAATGCCGATGCCCGGGTTCTGCCACTCAAAATAGCCGCAGGTCTGGCCCGTGCTGCTGTCGCCGACGAACTGGACGCTGGAGAATTTGAGCGACGGTTCCTTGACCTGGCGGCGAACCAGCGCCTCGGACTCGTCGATCGCCCTGGATCGCCAGTCGCCATTGCAACCAGCGACCGCCAAAAGCGCCAGGACAATTATGCGTTTCATATCGGGGCTCGCGCGTGCTGACGCATCAGGAGTGCCTTCACCTCGTTGAGAAACACTTAAGGCGTCGGCAACGGCCAAAAGGCGCATGAACGGTCCATTGTGGTCGCGAACCTCCCAACCTCAGCTGCCGCCCAATTTCGCCGTGGTGATCGACGGCGCCTGGGACATTGCTGCCGGTCGACGCCGCGATTGGCAACGTCTGATTGCGCCGACACCGGCCATTCGTGGAACCGCTTAAGCCCCGTTTCCCGGCCTTGTGGTTTGCGACGGAACGGGATCCGTTCGGCGACGCTATGAAGCCGCCGTTGGTTCAGCAAGCCGATGGTCCGGTGGGTTGGACGATGGGGACTGTCCGGACTTAAGCCGCGAAAACCGGTGAAGCAGACCTTTATCGTTGGGTGGATTGGGTCGCGCAATTCGTGACCGTTGTGACCAGATCGCTTTCCGAGGCCAGATCGTGTTCCGCGATCAACGCCAGCAATCCCGTCGCGAGATTCAGAAGTTCAGCTGCTCTGTTCGTAATACCTCACCGCGCACATATTCGTCGACGAGCAGCGATCGCCGCCGTTCGTCGATCTCGACAAAGTAGCCGAGGCGATAGTTCCCGACATGCGCCGGATCCACCCGGCCGTCGGCCGGCCACACGCCCTCGTAAGGCTCGCGTGTCAAGGCGATCAGCCGCACTCGATCCTTGTGCTTCTCAGCCGCTGGATGCGAGCGTCGCTTCATCTCGATGGCTATGAGGTTGTCCGGATCGGCGACCCTGCCGCGACTGTGAAGTATCAGGTCGCAGGTGATTGTGACGGTCTCGAAGTTTTCCCCGGCGATCGTCTTCAACCGACCGTCATTGGCGCGGTTATACTCCACGTCCGCCCGGTATTCCAGGAATCCGGCGTCATGAGCCAGCCTTTCCATCGGCATCGACAACCGCTGGCACAGGTTGCGCTCGGACACGCCGTTGAGAATATTCTCCAGATCATCCTCGAGAAAGGTTCTCAGCGAACGATCGAAGACGCGACGCAGGCGCGGTAACATCGCTGCGCTGGTCATGCGCTCAGTGGTTCGTCCGGTAGGACCAGTGAACGCCGGCTCAACGTGGCGATCGTCTGTTCGTGCACCACGGCAAGCGCACCTGATGCATCGGTTCCGAGACTGATCCGCTTCCCCGGCGATGCCATCGATGACGGCAGCCGTCGGCACATGAGATCCGCCAGGGCACGATCCTCGACCGCGCAGACGATCTGCCGCCCGGAACTGCAAAGCTGCGCGAGTACCTCCGCCAGATGGACCGTTCTGAAATCGTCGACGTGCTGGACCGGGTCGTCGAGCAGGATACTCTGCCACCGGCTCCACGCGATCGATAAATTGACCGAGAGGAGGAAAGCGAGCCCAGTCGCACGGCGCTGGCCGCTGGAAAACACGAACTGCGGATTGACATCGCCATTGACCTTGAGCGTCAGAAACCGGTTCACATCGCCGCGCACGCTGTACTCGATGTCGCCCCAAAGCGGGTGCGGCCGCAACCGCCGGTAGAGCTCGGACATCAGCGGAATCACGCGGTCCAGCCGCTGCTGAAGCGTCTCGGCCGACGCTCGCCGCGCGGCATCGTAGAGCGCTTTCGCACGGGTCTCCCCGAGACGCGCACGCCCGAGGCGGAGCTCCGTCTGTCGTACCCGTTCGGCCGCTGTGGCTTGATCGGATGTGGCGCGCGAGATGACCCGGTCGAACGAAAGCGTGTCGAGCATCCGCATATCGGCGGCGATGGCCTGCTGATCGCGTTCCAGACCGCTAAGGCGCAACTCTATGTCGTTCCGGCTTGCGCCAGCGAGGTCGCTTTCGGCCAGCAGTCGCTCGAAACCGCTGACGATGCCGGCGAGCCGCTCGCTTTCCGCATTGGCGGCCAAGGCCTCGCGTTCAGCAGTCTGTAGCGCTGTCAACGCGGTGTCGCGCTCGCGCTCCTTGCGCGCCTGCTCGACCGCCTGCGCATCCAAAGTCCGGGCGATCGACATCGCTTGGTCAAGGCCGCGATGAAAGGCTTCATGGCTGATGTCGCTCGCACAGAGCGGACAGTGTCCGTCACGCAGCCCCAACGTCCTGCCGATCTCGACGAGGTTCTCGAGCTGCCGCGCCTGCGCCGAGAGCGTCGTCGCGACCGTCGCGGCGCCGAGCGCCGCGACGCTCTCGTCATAACTCATCTGCGCGAGCGTCTCGCTGACGGACGCATCGGACGCCCGTGCTTCGCTTGGCGGCAACGCCATGCGCGCGGCCTCGTAGCCGCCAAAGCCATCGATCAGCGGCTGGAGCTTCCCGATCGACGATCCGATTTCGGCAAGGCGCTGTCGCGCGAGCTCGGCAAGCGCAGCACCGGTTGCGGGCGTATCAAGTGTACGCCGGAGCCGGTCGCTTGCCTGCCCTACCAGATCCGCCGCAGGCAGGGACGCCTGTGCCTCGTCGATCTGCCTGATTGCGGCCGCCTGCGCGCTCGTCGCGGCCTCGGCGTCGGCCTGAGCAACTTTGAGCTTGGTGGCGGCCGCGGAGTGGATCGCCTGCGCGCGCTTGATCCAGTCGTCGGCATCGACCGCGCCGATGGCATCGCGCAGCAGCCTGAAGCGCTCGCTTTCCTTCAGATCAAGGCTGAGACGGGCGATATGCTCGTCGCGGATGATCGTAGAATTGCAGAGCTGCGCGATGGCTTCGCGTGGCGCCGCGTTGGGCAGATAGAGCTTTTCGACGCGCGAGCGTACATCGAAGCTCGTCGGATCGAGCGGCGTTCGCCGGATTTCGAACGATGCTGATTCTTCGCCGAACCCCACCTCGACGAAATGATCGGACAGATTGTCTTCCTGCCCATCGGGGCCGGTCCACCAGATATAGTCGGTAACCGACTCACCGTCCGCCTTGGCATCGAGATATTTGCTGATCGTGCCGGTGAGCGCGAATTCGACGGCATCGAAGATCGTGGATTTGCCGACACCGTTGCGTCCGTCGATGATCGTGAAGCTCTCGGCGAAATCGATCCGGACCGGATTCCGATAGCCGCGAAAGCCGTGCAGATGTACATATCTTAGCCTCATTGGCCGACCTCGAGCAGCTGCAGGATGGTCGCGTCGGGCGCCTCGCCGACGAAAGCGTCGATAAGTTCAGGGGGGAGTTCCGAAGTCCTCAGGCGGATCTCCCCCGCCATGTCGACCGCGTCCAGTCTCGGCGCGTGCTGCATGGCGAGAAGCGGCAACAGCGCAGCGCGCATATCGTCCTCCGACACGACGCCGGCACGGGCGATCTTGCGGGTGCCGGTCAGGTCTTCCTCGATTGCCCCGAGACGGGTCGTCGAGGCGTAATCCGATACGCCGTCGGTCAGGAGAATTACATAAGCGTTCCAAGCCTTCGTCTCGGCGCGGCGAAGCCCGAACTGGGAGGCTTTCAGAACGCGATGACTGTCCTGATGCCAGCGCTCGATTAGGGCGCCGGCGTCATTGAAGGCCAGCACGAATCCAAGGACGGTTTCGCCTTCAAACGCGAGATACCGGATATCGGCATCAGTCAGCGCAGCGACCGAATAGCCCGCATCGTTGAGTTGCCTGGCGGCTAGGTGCAATATGCTCATAATCCCAGTTCCCCGACGGCATCGGTGCGTGAGCGCCACTTGGTGAAGGATCCTCGCGCGATCGAGCCGGTAGCCGGGCCCCGTGCGATGCTTGGCGGCAAAGGTAGCGCCTCGGCTCCGACGGCGATCACATATTCGGGCGCAAGCACGGGCGCTGTCTCGCGGGAATATTCGGCCTCGACCTCGTGCAGCGGACGGTTGACCGTACGTAGGACCCGCACGCGCGTGCCACCGAGGTTCCAGCAGAAGTCCTCGGACGTCGCGCCCTTCGCCTGCAGCTGGAGAAGTGTCATGCCGAGCAGCGGTTCGCTTGCCGGCTGATGGCTTCTCGCCGGCTCATTGGGTCCGGCGCCTTCGAGATCGCGCCGTATGCGCCACAGCGTCTTCGCATCGGCGCACGGCGGCTCGAGCCAAGCGGGGTCTGGCGCCACACCCGTCTGACTTTGGTAGGATCCCGAGCCGGAGTGCAGGATCGAGCGCAGCATTGCGCGCGAGAAATCCACCCGCAGCTTGTCGAGGAAGTCGGCACCCGAGATCGGGACGTGGAAGAAGCCGGACGTTGCACGGGACCCCAGGTCGTACAGCGCCTTGGCCTTCACCGGAAAAGTAGCGGTATCGCAGGGATCGACGACGATGATGCGGCTCGGACTGACCGCGGCCAGAGCTTCTTCAAGCACGGCGTTCAGATAATCCCAGTCGGTCCAGTAGCCGACGATCACGAGGTCGCGGTTCAGCAATCGTTGGGTCAGCCAGATTGCGCCTTCAGCCAGCCGCGTTCTAATCGGTTCGGCGGCCACCTGACCCGCAGCCCAGACCGTACCCGGCGGATCGCTCCAGCAACCGTGGATCTTGAGCAGTGGTGATTTGGTGGCAGGTAACGCGGCGACTCTGTCGCGATCGACGCCCGCTCCGACATGCCCGAACAGCAGGCTTCCCGCGGTCTCGATGAGCATGTCGACGTTCGTCGATACTGCGGTGCCGATCGCGCCGGTCAGCAGGAGGTCTGCTACGGCAAAGTGCCCGTCATTGGGTTCGACAGCGAATACGTCATGGTCGATATAGCTGCGCAGATAGACGTCTGCGAGATCGCCGTTCTGGAAGAACAGCTCCGCCTGATCGTCGATCTTATCCGGCAGCGGCGGACGGGACGTGCCGAACTTCGCCGCCCATGATTGCTGAGCCTTCAAAGCCAGCGCCGCGGCGCTCGGTACCTGACTCGGTTCGGCCATCGACAGACCGGCGCCGCACAACAATGCCAACCGATCAGCAAACAGGGCATCGATAGCCTTGTCCACGCCAGTCTGAAGATCGATCACATCCATGGCGTAATACGGTTCTCCCCAAAATCTATGTAAAGACAATCACGATGCCGTCAAACGGCCGCTATGTCGGCGGGATCTCGCCGGACGGCCTGACGTAGCCGGAATGACCGATCTTTTCAGATTGCGACGTTCACGCCGCCCGAAGCAAACGTCGCAACCTGGTCGCGAACCGCCCGACCGGTGCTGGCGACCAATTTTGCCACTCATTTTTTGCCGAAGGCCACGAATGATAATCGATACGTATTAAGGGATGTGTCCGTGGTTCGATATGGTTGCCAGCGTCGAGCACAGATATATAACGACGCTGCGAGAACCGCCCTGAACCCACTAAGCAATAGCTTGGCGCCCTCGCGGTTATTGGGAAAGCGGTTCTCGCACACCAAGCACGTCGCGACGCCGCCGCGGCTCGTAAACAGTGTGAAATTGGTAGTCGAGATCGCCCTTGGCGTGACGCTTGCGCAGAACCACGTTGACGATTCCGGTTTGCCGAAATGGAAAGCTGACAGCGCACCGTGCGGCAACCAAGCGGTTACCGCGATAGGAGCTAATGCGCGCATCGCGGAGATCCCACTCGTGCGTCAACTCCAGGATGGGGCGCACCACGCCAAGGAGCACGAAGGATTGATATCGTGTCAATTTGGGCCGTTCGCGGCGGATGATGTGGCGCCAACCCTCTCGCGGAAAATGTACGCGCGGGCCCAAGCTGCCGAGCATGACAGGGTTGCTTTCTAGGCTGTGATAGAGCTTGTGCGCGGCAACTTTTATGTACTCGTCGCTGGTCAGATGCGTGAAATGCCCCGGCTCGGCGACGAGCCGAGGCACAAGGAGATCGCGATACAGTGTCCCGCACAGGTGCGAGATGACGGCGCGCGCGGTCCTATCAAACTTTTGGTTCGACGGAATGCTAATTTGCGACTGTCCCGGCGGGACATACTTGGCGTCGGCCCAGAAAGCATGGAGCGAGATCGGATCAACGTAGATAACGATCGCGGCTCCGATCAGCCTTCGCCATCGCGCGATAGCCTTTGTGAGACGCTCAGTCCCGATCGGCAGCGTGAACGCGCCGGCCCGGTTAGGCTCCATATCACTGTAGGTTTTGACCTGTGCATAGATGACTTGCCCAGTCGCCTCGCCATTCGATTCGAGAAAAATGAGACCGTCGACGCCGTCATCGTTATGTGAATCAAGGGCCTGCCATCGCGCCTGCCAATCACGGAGGATGATGCGCTCGACGACATTCACACCGATTTGCCCGAGGCGTTGCGACTTCAAGCTCATCGGTTTCTCTTTCCTCCGGTTCACACGTTCCTGCCCAGAATGACTTGTCGCGAGACAGTTTGGAATGTCCATAATCAGGATTTCGCTCCGAGGGCGGGTACGGCGGGAAATGGTCGATGCCGGTCTGAGGCATTTGTCGAGATGGCATTCAGGGAGGTGCCAACCTGGCACCTCCCTTTTCGAGCTATGCCTCGTCCGCGGGCTGATCGCGCCGCGCCAGTGCAGCCTCTCCGCTTTGAGCGGCGCGGGACCTATCGAAGTCGAAGAGGAACCCATTTGCGAGCACTTACGTTGCTGATCGTACGGACCCAGCAAATAGCCGAACCCGCATGACAAACACCGGCTGCGAAACGTGCTCCCGCTCGCGCAGCGCGGGACCTACCGCGGCGACTAACGCCGGAGCCGGCGCAAGGCGCGCCTCGCAGAATTGCGTAGCGTAGAGCGCGTCACCACGCCCCCGTCATGTGCATCGCTCATCATCTCATGTATCGGGCCAGCGATCTCGCTGCGATAGCCCTTATCCTTCGTCATTATTACCGCCCTCAATCTCCACCAGCCCCCCGAAGCTGTCAGCCGGTCCAGCTCCTCGTTACTCCACTCCAGCGCCGCGCTTACCGCGCTTCGCAGCGGCGCCAAGTCGGCCTTCGAAGTGTTAGCGCGCGCGCTCTTGGCCAACCCGAAGGCGAATATGGCCCGGTCACCCTGCCTGAACAGAATCCGCCCGGCCCGCCCTTGCCCCGTCGCGTCACCCGCTCGGCTACCTTGGAGACGCCGGTCCATTACGACATCTAGTCAATCGACCCAAATCAGATCAGGGGCACAACAGCTTTGGCCGCTATCTCATCAAGGCCTTCGGTAATCCACCTGGCATAGTGGCGCTCGACCATTACCACTGACGTGTCGTGCAGGGCGGCGACGAGCCGTATTGGCAGCCCCTCACGAATGCCTCGAACGATCGAGCTATGCCGCAACGCATATGGAACGATGTCATCCGCGATGCCCAACCGTTTCGTGATTTCCTTCCAAGGCCGAGTAATTTGAGCCGCAGCCAGCCAAGGCCCGCGGTAATCGCTCCGCCATTCCGTCGCCGTTACCTGCACATAGCGCCAGCGCTCAAGAAGCGGCGCCTCGCCGGAGCGCCCGACAGTAACGACGTTGAGGGCCTTCAAGACGTCGCTCCCGACAGGGACGCGCGCAAAGCTTGCTTTCCGCGCCCTGCCCTTTCGCGACGAAGGCATCAGGACCCGGCCATGTTCGGCCTGAACATCCGAGACCTTCATGCGGGCGATTTGCGAGAATCGAGCGCCGGTTGCCGCTAGCAGAAGCACCATTCGGCCTAGATCGCCCGTATCATCGATCTCGAACGCGACCTTCACAATCGCGCGGACCTGCCGGTCGGATAGTATCTGGCTTTCCCTTACGCCGTTCGAATCCTCTTCAATTTCGCCACCTGGCTGTCGCAGGCCCAATTTGACTGTGCTTGGGAAGTCCGCGGGGAGCGCCTCCCGATACGAAACGTACGCATCGTTCAACGCCGCCTTGAGGTCATTCGAAATCCGGCGCCGGGTGGAGGCCTTGACCTGCAGACTCGACCTCCAAGCCTCAAGCTGCGCCACCGATAGTTTATCCAGCCCCGATTTCGCGAATTCGAAACCATCAATCGTTATCGTGAGGCGGTTCGCGCCGGATTTCACAGGACGCCCGACCCGTCCCGAATGTCGCGCATCACGCATCGCAACGTACTTTGAAACCACCTCGTTAACGGTCGGAACCTCGACTATGGTTTCGGTTACCGCGGGCGCCTTCGGATCATCTTCCGACGCCCCGCCTGCCAATTGACGCTCGCACCAGACAATTGCGACGCCGACAGCCTGATCCCAGCTCAATATCAATTCGCCATCGGCATCATGCACGTCGTCGACGGCGCCGATACGTTGCTTGATGTATCGATCCCCAAGTCGAACGCGAGCCATCCACACGCCTCGATGGAGCCCTTTGACGTACCCGAGATGCTTCCCCTCCCCAATTGCGCGCCAATATGGTTCCCGCCTGGACGCGAGCCGCGCCCGCGCAGTTCGATCCTGGATCCTGACTTCGACGACATATTTCGCCATTTCAATACCTTAGGATCAAAAGCACAGCGGAAAGTCGCCGCGCCGCGACCTAATATCACAATTCGAAAAATGCGGTAATATGCGGTAATATCGGTCGGCGAACTGCCTTGGACCTTCTTGGACTAGAACCTTAATTAATTTCGATATTTCAATGATATACCTGAATCCACAGGAGTCCGTTGGACTTCTAAAAATCTCGCAAATATAAAGAAACATCCCCTCTCACGGCGAAAACACGGGTTCGAGTCCCGTAGGGGTCACCAGCGGCAGGACGCGCGACGGCACCAGGCCCCGCGGGGAAATCCGATCATCGCGGCAGGATGTCTTCGTAGCTCGCATCGAGTTCGACCGCGCGGCGCTCGTCGGCCCGCGCCCGGCTCGTCTTGCCCATGCCGCGCAGCACGAGGCTGCGGTTGAAATAAGCGGTCGCCGATCCGGGGGCGTAGCGGATTGCCTTATCCGCATCCTCGAGCGCACGTTCCTCATCGCCGTCATGCGCATGAGCGATGCTGCGGTTGAGATACGCCTGCGACAATTTGGGCGCGATCGCGATCGCCTGATCGAACGCCTCGATCGCCCCGCTCATATCGCCCTGCCAGGCGCGCGTCAGGCCGTCCGCGACATGCGCGCCGGCCACCCCGGCGGGGCCGCGCCGGGCCGCACCGACGAAGTTGCGACACAGTGACAAATCACGACTCGGATCGTCCACCGTACAGGCATTCCAATCCCCCCTTCGCGATCGCCACGGCGCGGCATGCGCACCCGTAACGACAATATCCGAAGCACCATCCGCCTGGGATGATTCCATGTGCCGGCCTGGCGCCGGAAGCGGCGGCGGCGGCGGAGGAGGAGGAGGAGGAGGCGGTGGCGCCGCAGCCACGATCGGCGCGGCGGACATCGCAAACCCTGATGACGCGCGCGACGCGACCCTCGCCCTCTCGCGCGTCTCCGCTGCCACCTCCGGCGGCCGGGAAGCCGAAGCCTCCGGCGACGGCGCAGAGGGCGTCTCCGGCACGCTGGAAGGGGTTTTGGCTTCCGGCGCCGGACCGGTGCTCGCCACCTCTTTGGGCATAGCCGGGCCAACAGGCGCGGCGGCATTCGGCGCGAGTTCGCCGGCCGGCGCGGTGACGGCGGGCGCTGGAGCCGGCGCCGGCGCCGGCGATGCTGCCTGCTCGCCCGGCCCCTGATCGTAGCGCTCGATCGTGACCCAGGCGGCCGGCACGCCGATCACCGCCATCAGCGCCACTGCAACGAGCGCCCCGACCTGCGGCCGTTGGAACCAGCCGGCGCGGCGGCCGCGACGCGGCGGCGCTTCGGCAAGCGGCGGCTTTCCGTCGAACCGCCGCATCGCGCGCTCGATCGCGGCCTCCCGCCGGGTGGGCGCGGGCGGCGGGGGCTCGGGCAACACGGCCTTGAGATCGTCGTCCTCCGCCATTCAGCGGCTCCGGCTGCTGACGAAGCGGAGGATCTCGACCCATCTGAAAGGCTTGGCGCGCATCTGGCGTCCCTATACCGCCCCTTTGCCGGCCGGTCGAATATCCTGTGATGCGGCGGCGACGGAATATCGCCGCCGCATCGCGATCAACGTTCTAGCTGCGGCAACGCCGCGGCGGTTTTCGCGGTTCGGACCATCTGGACGAACTCGGCGCGATAGCCGAACTCATCCGATCCTTTCGCCGCATTGGCGATCTTCATCACCTCGTCATAGCTCATCGTCCCGCTGTATTTCCCGCCGCGCAGCAGCTCGGCAAAGGCGGCGACACTCGCGGCAAAGCGCGCATCCTGCGGCGCATCGGCGAAGAGCGAAACCTCCGCGGCACGGTCGATCGGCTTCGCGATCAGCCGGCTGGTGTCCGATTTCGGCAGCTTGTAGCGAATTTTCACAAAGCCATATTCGCCGCCGCTCGCGGCCACCGGCGCCGGTCGCGCATAGCGCAGATCGTCCATCGCCCGCGGCCCGCCGGCCGGCACGATTTCGTAGAGCGCGGTCACCGTCTGGCCCGAGCCGACATCGCCCGCGTCGACCTTGTCGTTGTTGAAGTCGTCGCGATTGAGCATCCGCGTTTCATAGCCGATCAGCCGGTATTCGGAGACGGTCGCGGGGTTGAACTCGACCTGGATCTTCACATCCTTGGCGATCGGGAAGAGCGTCGAGCTGGCTTCGTCCACCAGCGTCTTCCGCGCTTCGCTGATCGTGTCGATGTAGGCCGCCGCGCCATTGCCGTTCTGCGCCAGCGTCTGCATCATCGCATCATTGTAATTCCCCATGCCGAAGCCGAGGACGGAGAGGAACACGCCCTTGCCCCGCTCGCGCTCGACATAGCCTTTCAGCTCATTCTCGTTGGTGATGCCGACGTTGAAATCGCCGTCGGTGGCAAGGATGACGCGATTGACGCCCTTCGGATCGAGGTTCTGCTCGGCCAGCTTATAGGCCTGGCGGATACCCTCCGCGCCCGCGGTGCCGCCCCAGGCGGTCAGCCGGTCGATCACCGCGCGGATGCGGGTTTTCTCGCTCACCGCGGTCGGCTCCAGCGCGACGCCGGCATTGCCGGCATAAGTGACGATCGCCACCCGATCGTCCGGCGCAAGCTGATCGAGCAGCATCGCCAGCGACTGCTGGACCAGCGGCAGCTTGTTGGGCTCGTTCATCGACCCCGACGTATCGATCAGAAAGACCAGATTGGCCCGCGGCCGCGCGGCACGCTGGATCGTGAAGCCCTTGATCCCGATCCGCACCAGCTTGCGACCGGCCGACCACGGGCTCGGGAACACCGCCACATTGGTGCTGAACGGATGTTCCGCCGAGGCGGGCGCGGCATAATCATAGGGGAAATAATTGATCATCTCCTCGGTCCGCACCGCCGCTGGCTGGGGCAGGACATTGCGGTTCAGCGAGGCGCGGACGAAGCCGTAGGACGCGGTGTCCACATCGATCGAAAAGGTCGACACCGGATCCTCACCGACCCGCTTGAACGGGTTTTCGTCCTTGGCGGTGAAACGGTCGCGGCCGACATCGTGGTAGGCGGGAAGCCGCGGCTGATAGGTTTCCCGCGGCACCGGCACTGGTGCCGCATAGGATTGGACGACCCCGACGGGCGAGCCGGCATGGCGGCCACGCGAAGGAAGTCGCGCGGCCGTTACGACCATCTCAGCCTCCGGTGACGATTGCGGCGGCGGCGGCGGCGGTGGCGGTGGCGGCGGCGGGGGCGCCGACCAAGGCGGCGGCGGAGGCGGCGCCGACGGCGCAGCGCAGGATGCGAGCAGGATGGCCGCTGATCCAAGGACAAGGATCGGTTGGAAGCGAGGCATGGACGTCTCCCTGACAATGGCGGGCAAAACCGCCCGTCAATCACTGGGACGCGCCTCCCCGGCGAATCCTTGGGACCCCCATGAGATTTTTTTCAGTCCTCTCCCCGCGCGATGGCGATCAGCCGCCGGGCCTCGTGCATCCGCCACGACACCGTCGCCTCCGCGATGCCCAGAATCTCGGCCGCCTCGGCGTGACTGAGCTGTTGCCCGGCGACCAGCACCACCGCATCGCGATAGGCCGGCTTCAGCCGTGCGATCGCGCTGCGCAGCCACATCGCGTCGTGGAGGTCGCGCCCGTCGGGCGCGCGTGCGAGCCCGACGACGACCGCCAGCCGCTCGGTAAACCCCGCGAATGACCGGCGGCGGCGGCGGAAGTCGCGGCACGCGTTGAACACGATGCCGCACAGCCAGGTGCTGAATTTGGCCTCGCGCCGAAACCCGCCGATTTTCTCGACCAGAACGCAACAGACATCCTGTGCGATATCGTCCGCGTCGCTGCGCGATCCGGTCAACTGCCACGCCAGACCGTGGATGCGGTCATAATGCCGGCGTAGCAGCGCCTCGACCGCGCGCCGGTCGCCATCGACCGCGGCGGACAACAGGTCGGAGTCCGGATCTGATGCGAAATCCGCCATTGCGACGCTGTTTGCCTCAATCGCGGGTCGAGCGCCATGTGCAACCATAACGACCGCGCGTGGCGCTTGATCGACGCCCGGCATAATGCTGTGACGCTCGCGACGGGGTTGCAAAGGAAATGGGGTGCAAGACGGGCGAACGGCGCTGTCGCCGACATTGATCGTCGAGGATGATCCGGCGATCCAGTTTCGCATCAGGCGCCTGGTCAGGGGCATCGAGGGGCCGGATGCCGCGATCGACACCGCCGCCACGCTCGCCGAGGCGCGCGCGCTGCTGGTCAGGAGCAATTATGCGCTGGCGCTGATCGATATCGGTTTGCCCGACGGCAATGGCTGCGATCTGATCGCCGAACTCCACGAACGCAAAGCGAGCACCCAGACGGTGGTGATCTCGGCCTGGGGCAGCGAATCCGTCGTCATCAACGCGCTGCGCAGCGGCGCGATCGGCTATCTGCTCAAGGAACGCGAAGACATCGAACTCGATCTGCTGCTGCGGAGCATCCAGCGCGGCGGCGCACCGATCGACCCGGCGATCGCGCGCCAGATCCTCACCTTCCTCCCCGCCGAGCAACATGCCGCCAGCGCGCCACAAGCGTCGACCAGCCAGATCACGACGCGCGAGCGCGAAATCCTGCACCTCGTGTCGCTCGGCCGCACCAATCGCGAGATCGCCGACGAGCTCTGCCTGTCGCGCCTGACGATCGAGACCCACGCCAAGACGATCTATCGCAAGCTGGCGGTGAGTTCGCGGACCGCCGCGGTGTTCAAGGCGAAATCACTGGGCCTGCTCGGGTGACGCTGCGCGCCTGGTTGCTGCTGATCCCGCTGATCGCGCTGTGTCTGGTGCTGGCCTTCGGCGCACTCCGCGACCAAGGCACGCAGCCGACGGCGCTGACCGAGGCGGAAGCGGTACGGGCCGGCTGGGACAGCGCTGCGCCGCCGCCGACCGGCTGGACCAGGGTGCAATTGCCCGATCTGTGGGCGGCGCGCTGGCCCGAGCATGATGGCGTCACATGGTATCGCCTGCGCTGGCGACAAGACGATGCGCGCCGCCCGGTTGCGATCATGGTCGATCAGGTCACGCTTGCCGGCGCGATCTACGTCAACGGCAGCCTGATCGCGCGCGACCGGCACCTGACCGAGCCGTTGTCGCGGCATTGGGCAATGCCGCAATATTTCCTGCTGAGTGCACCGACATTGCGCAAAGGCGAAAACCTGCTGACGATCCGGGTTTCGGGCCTCGCGCGATACAAGCCGGGGCTCGGCAAGATCGAGATCGGCGCGCCCGCGGCGATCGACGCTCAATTCCGCCGTGCCACCTTCGTCAATTACGACCTGAAGCTGATCTCAATCGTCGCCGCGCTGACGATGGCGGCCTTGTTCTTGCTGATCTGGCTGCTGCGGCGGCGGGACGGGATGTTCGGCTGGATCGCCGTCGCACAATTCTGCGCCTCGCTTTATTATTATAATTTCGTCGCGCGGGAAATCTGGCCGTTCCAGACGACCGACGGGTGGCAGATGTTCGTCGGCATCTCCAATATGCTCGCCGGCGCCGCCTTTGCGACCTTTCTCCTCCGCTACGGCGATGCATTTTATCCGCGGGTGGAGCGCTGGGCTGCCGCCGCCTGTCTTGTCGCGACGATGATCGGCATCGTCGCTCCGCGCATGGCGGGCCATTATGTCGGTTATTATCATCTGGCCGGGGTATTGCTCTATTACGCCGGCGTGGCGTGGTTCGCGCGCCATGCGATCCGCGTGCCGCGGCCGGACAATATCGCGCTCCTCGTATGCCAGAGCCTGCCGGTGTTGGCCTCGACGCACGATCTTGCGCTCTATTTCGACTGGATTCGCGGCGATAGCTATCTGTTTGGCGCGTCGGCGATGTTGGCTTTGCTGGGGGGCAGCTTCGCGGTCGCCTATCGACTGGTCGGCGCGACGCGCCGGATCGAGCAGTTCAACGCCGAATTGCAGGCCGAAGTCGCCGCCGCCACCGCCGAACTGAGCGCGACGCTGGAGCGCGAACACCGGCTCGCGATCGCCCATTCGCGCGCGGGGGAGCGGTTGCGGATCGTGCGCGATTTGCATGACGGGTTCGGCGGGATGCTGGTCAGCGCGATCGCGCGGATGGAAAATGCCCCCGGTCCCGCCCCCGGCGACGCGACGCTCGCCATGCTCAAGGCGATGCGCAACGATCTGCGACTGGTGATCGACCAGACGATGATCGATCAGGGCGGGCTGGTCGAAATGCTCGCGCCGCTGCGGCATCGATCGGGCCAGTTGCTTGAAACCGCGGGGATCGAGCTCGACTGGCGGCTGAGCAATGTCGACAATTTCGAGCTGGACGGGCGGCGCGGGCTCAATCTGCTGCGGTTTCTGCAGGAGGGGCTGACCAATATCTTCAGCCACAGCGGCGCAACCCGGGCGCAGGTGGAGATCATCCGCGACGGCGATCGCGTCCTAGTGCGCATCGCCGATAACGGTCACGGCATCGCGCCGGCGCGGGCGGGTCATGCCGGCGCGGGGATGGAAAGCCTGCGCGAGCGCGCCGCGGCGATGGGCGGCGCACTCGCAGTGCATTCCTCAGGCGAGGGAACCCACCTCGACCTCGCCTTCCCCGCGCGACCGCGCGAAGCGGCCGACGCCGACGGCTGACGTCACCGCATTTCGCCTGCAATCGATTGCCGGGATTTCTGCATTTTCTCGAGGAATTTCGTCATGACCTCGAACGCCTCGTTGCGTTTGGTGGTCAGGCTTTGCAGCAGCAGTATGTCAATTTGCTGATAGCTGGACAGCGCATCGATCTTCACTTTGAGCGACGCCACGATATCCTCCAGCTCTTTCTGGAGCTTCGCCTGTTGCGATTTCGAGGTCTCCAGGTAAATCTTCTTCTGATATTCTATTGTTTTTTCGGTGATTTGATCGTTCAGGCTCGCGATTTCCCCGCTCCTCTTCTGAACATCCTCGATCTGCTGCGCCAACTGGCTGTCGAGAAGCTTCGCCCGGTCGCTCTGCACCGCCATCAGCGCGGTCTCGATATCTATCCCCTGCAAATCGAGGCCGGGCAGGGTTGCCGGGGAGATAGTCGGCGACGGCCCGGTCGTATTCTTCACATCCAGAGTCCCTGTCGTGAACGCGATATTGTAGTTTTTCGACGCGGCCAGCGAGCCGAGATTGATCTGATAGGATCCGGCGCTCGCCGTCGTCGTCGCGGTCGTACCGAGATTGCCGCTCAGCGTATCGCCGTTCACCAGCCCCTGAACATTATAGGTCAGCGCCGGGATCGCCGCGCCGGCCAGGATGCTCTTGCTGTCGGCAGTAATGTACAGGGTCCGGGGCGTAACCGTCAGGCCGTTCGCCAGCGTGCGATAGCTGATCGCATAATTGCCCAGTCCGGTGCCGATCGCGTTGGAGGCATTGAGGTCATAACCGCCGATGCCGCTGCCGCTCGTCGCGGCCGAAGACAGGCTGACCGCGGTGATCGCATCGCCGTTGACCAATCCCGCGCCTGTCGCGCTGCCCGTGGTCGGGTTGGCATCGCCGTAGATACGGCTCACCGCATTGGCCGTGACGACCAACGCACGCGGCGTGATGGTCAACCCGTTGGCCAGCATGGCATAGCTGATCGCGTAATTGCCGAGGCCCGTCCCGACCGCATTCGAGGCGGTCAGATCATAGCCGCCGACGCCACTCCCGCCAGTCGCCGGCGAGGACAGGCTGACGCTGTTGATCGTGTCGCCATTGACCAGCCCAACGCCCGTCGCGCCCCCGGTCAGCGGATTGGCGTCGCCGTAGATGCGGCTCACCGCATTGGCAGTGATCGTCAACGCACGCGGCGTGACCGTCAGCCCGTTGGCCAGCGTGGCATAGCTGATCGCGTAATTGCCCAGCCCGGTCCCGATCGCATTCGAGGCGGTCAGATCATAGCCGCCGATCCCGCTCCCGCCGGTCGCCGAGGAGGACAGGCTGACGCTGCTGATCGTGTCACCGTTGACGAGGCCCACGCCCGTCGCGCCGCCGGTCAGCGGATTGGCGTCGCCGTAGATGCGGCTCACCGCATTGGCAGTGATGACCAGCGGGCGCGCCGTGACGGTCAAGCCGCCGGCGAGCACCTGATAGCTGATCGTGTAATTGCCGAGCCCGACGCCGACCGCATTCGACGCGACGAGATCGTAGCTGCCGATCCCGCTCGTGCGGGTCGCGGTCGACGCGAGGCTGACGCTGTCGATCCGGTCGTTGCCGATCAGCCCCACGCCGGTCGCGGTGCCGGTCGTCGGATTGGCGTCGCCGTAAAGGCGGGTCACCGCGTCGGGGGTGATCGTCAGCGTCAGCCCGAGCGGGGTGACGGTCAGCCCGCCGGCCAGCGTGACATAGCTGATCGCGTAATTGCCGAGCCCCGTCCCCACCGCGTTCGACGCGGTGAGGTCGTAGCTGCCGATGCCGCTCATGCTGGTGGCGGGCGAGGACAGGCTGACGGCGCTGATCGTATCGCCGTTGACCAGCCCGGTGCCCGTCGCCGTACCGGTCGCCGGATTGCTGCTGCCGTAGACGCGGCTCACCGGATCGGCGGTGACCGTCAGCGCGCGCGGCGACACGATCAGCCCGTTGGCGAGCGGGACATAAGTGATCGCGTAATTGCTCAACCCCGACCCGACCGCGTTCGACGCGGTGAGGCCGTAGCCGCCGACACCGCTCATGCCGGTCGCGATCGACGACAGGCGGACGCTGGTGATCGTATCGCCATTGACCAGCCCGGTGCCGGTCGCGCTGCCGGTCAGCGGATTGGCGTCGCCGTAGATGCGGCTCACCGCATCGGGCGTGATCGTCAGGAGGCGCGGGGTGACGGTCAGCGTGCAGAGCAAATTGATCACGCGGTACGACGGATCGGCCGAGCCGCCGGTGGCGACGATCGTATAGCTGCCGACACCGCTGGCGGCGTTCGCCGCGGTCGATAATGTCGCCTGGGTCAGTGGCGTGTCGCCGGGTCGCAGACCATAATAGCCCGCCGTCAGCGTGGGATTGGCATCGCCGTAGACGCGGCTCACCGCATCGGGGATGATCGTCAGCACGCGCGACCAGCGGTAGAATTCGGGATAATAGCCGGCGCTCGGCGGCGCCCAGACGGTGCGGAAGTTCCACGCCCGTGCCAGCGTCGCGAATGCCTGGCTGTCCTGGAATTGCGCGGTGGTGAGCCCCTGCGCGCCCGCGTTGGAACTGGTGCTGCCGCGCGCGAACCCCTGCCCGGTGGCGGCGGTGTCCCAGAAACTGTTGCTGAGGCTGCTCCCCGAATCTGAAAAGCCGATCAGCCCGCCACTATTGCCGCCGGTCACTTGCCCGGTGGCATAGACCTGATCGATCGCGCCGGCATTCCGCCCGGCGAACCCGCCAGCATAGATGAACCCGCTCACCGCGCCGCGCGCATAAGCACGCGCGATGCCCCCGTAATTTTCCCCGACGAACCCGCCGAGATTGCTCGCTTGCTGGAGCGGGCCGCTCACCGTCGCGATCGAATAGGAATCGGTGATCGTTCCGCCGGCCAGGTTGGTGCCGACGAGCCCGCCCGTCGCGGTAAGACCGGTCACACTCCCACCAACCCGCGCGAACCGCACCGTACCCGCGTTGCGGCCGACCAGCGCGCCGACATCGCCCCCACCGGTGACATTGGCCGCGTCGAGCCCGATCGCGGTGAGCAAGCCACCTGCGCCGACGACGCCGAACAGACCATAGCCGAAGCCGTTGCTACCACGGTTGATCCTCAGCCCGTTGATCATGTGATCGCGGCCGTCGAGCGATCCGGTGAAACCGTTGCCGCCATTGGCGGCGACACCCGCGCCGTTGGTGCCGATCGCGACGAAGCCGCGCCCGCCGTTCCAATTCGCGGTGCCGGACGCGTCGATATCGGTGGCGAGCGCGAAATTGCCGCTCAGCAGCGTGTTGATCCCCTGCACGCCATAAATGTCGGCAAGCTGCCACGGATCGGCCGCGCTGCCCGTCCCGCCTAACGCGCGGAGGAAGGTGGTGCCCGCGGCAAGGCTGAAATCGGCCGCGTGGAATGCCGGCGGCGCCGCGCCGAGCTGCTGCCAATTGCCGCGCAGCAGGCTGAAGCTGCCGAGCGCAATATCGCCGCTGGCGCTGATATTCGCGCCGGCATCGAGCGCCAATCCACCCGCCGCGGCGTTGATCCCGCCGTTGAGGATGATGTCGTTCGCCGCCGTCAGCGTCAGCTTCGCGTTGGAGGCCCAGGCGAGGCTGGTCGCCAGCGTGATATTGCCCGCCTGGCCGCCGCCCGTCCCGGTCGAGACGATGACATTGCCCAGCGCAAGCGCGTCGATCAGCGTGGTGGCGTTGATCACGCTGTCGTTGCCCGAAGCGGTGAAGCCCGGCGCATTGACATCGGCGTCGTCGGAAATCGTGAGATTATAGGGATCGAGCAACAAGGTGCCGAGCCGCGCGCCGCGCAGATCGGCGGTGCCGCGATAGTCGAGTTGCCCGGCCGACGAGACTTCCACCTCGCCGCCGCTTCCCCTGCCCGCGCCGCGCGCCGAAATCGTGCCCGCGAAACGTGTCGCGCGATCGGACCAGATCGCGGCATCGCCGCCATTGCCGCTGCCGATCGCATCGGCGCGGATCGCGCTGCCGGCATCGACCGTCACCGTCGCCGCATGCGCCAGATCGCCGCCGCCCTGGCGCCCGCCGCCGATTCGCACCGCGCCTCCGCCGCCGGCACCCGACACATCGATGGTCGCCCCGGTCAGCGCGACCGCGTCGCCGGTCAGCGTGACCGATCCGCTGCGCCCGCTCACCCCACGCGCCTCGATCACGCCCGAAAGGTTTACCAGATTGCGCGCCGCATCGAGCGCGCTCGCCGCGCTCAGCAACACGCTGCCGCCGTCCGCCGAGATCCGCCCCGACATGCCGACCGCGCCACCATCGGCAGGCAGCGCGATCTGGAGGAAACCGTCGCCGGCCAGATCGAGCGTGGCGCGGCTCCCCGAAGCCAGCGCGACGCGCCCGAGCGGGGCGACGATCAGCCCGGCATTGTCGACCTTGCCCCCGATCAGCGCCGCATAGCCGCCCGCGACGATCGAGATCGTCCCGGCATTGCTCACCCGCCCAGCCTTGCCGGTGACGACGATATCGCCGCGCATGAAGGCATCGTCCGCCACATCGAGCGTCGAGGCGACAAACCCCGCCGCGCGGACGCTGCCGGTCGCGGTGATCTGGATCCCATTGGGGTTGACCAGAAACACCTGGCCGTTGGCGTTGAGCGCCCCGGCGATGGTCGAGCCCGCATCGCCGGTGACGCGGTTGAGCAAGACCGACTGGCGGCTCGGCTGGACGATATCGACGCGATTGCCTGCGCCGATCGAGAAGCGCTGCCAGTTGATGATCGCGCGATCGCTGCCTTGGTTGATCGTCATCGCGCCGTTGGCCGGCGCGCCAATCGCAGCGTCGCCGCGCACGATCTGCCCGCCGGTCGGCAAATCGCCGGCATGAGCGACGGCCGGGGCCAGCGCGCTGGTGGCGAGGAGCAGGATGGAAAATGGACGGGTCATGGCGGCTCCCCCTGTCAGAACCGGGTGATCATCGTGAAGGTGACGCGATCGGCGTTGCCGGCGCGCTCGATATGCGCGCGGCCCCATTCGAGCGCGGTCGACAGCGCCGGCGCGCCGCGCCGCGTGCGCAACTGGAACCGCGCGCCCGCACCGAATGCATAAACGTCGGTCGAGCGGCGCTCGAATATCGTCGGGCGTGCGAGACGCGTATTGCCGGCGACCCCGAACAGATAGGGCGCGATCTCCGCCCGCCCGGTGCCGAGCGCGACGTCGATCGGGCGCGCCAGCTCGGCGCGCGCGACATAGCCGCTATCGCCCTGCAAGGTGCCCGAACGCAGCGGGGAAACCCCGTCGAGCGTCGCGAGGCCGATCTGCTCGGCGTTGACCAGCGCATTGCCGAACGCGGTCTGCGCGCGGCCATTGACCGCGATCGTGAATCCCGCCGGCACTGGCTGGCGCAGCGACATATCCAGCATCAGCTTGGTAAAGCTGGCGTCTGCTCCCTGCCGCGAGAGCGGCAACAGCGGCGTCGCATCGGCGGCCGAGCGGGCGCCGAGCCCGTCGATCCCGACCGATGCCTCGAGCCGCGCGAAGAAGTTGCCGCCGCCGGCCAGTGCCCCCGCCACCGACCCGGCCGCGCGCGCGATCCGCATCCGATCGAGCGAGAGCGGCAGCCGCAACGGGCTGATCGCATCGACCGCCTCGCGCTGCGTATCGAACGCAAGCTCGCCCGAGATGGTCAGCGCGCGGCTGCGAATGAAGGGATAAGCGAGCCGCGCGCTGATCCGCTGGAATTTGCTCGCGGTGCCCAGCGACAGCGCGTCGTGGCGCGGCGCGGTGCGCGCGTCGGTCGCCTCGACGTTGAAGGTCAGCCCGTTGGTGCCGAGCGGCACGATCACGCCGCCGACCAGCGCGCGGTTGCGCGGGGTCGCGTCGAGCAGGCTGATCCCGTTGCCGCCGTTCGGAAAACCGCTCGCGCGCAGATAGATCGTCTCCCCCAGCCCGAGCATCGTGTTGAAATTGACGCCGAGCCCGAACGCATCGCCGCCCAATGCGCGCGGCAGATTGTTATCGAGCGTGAGATAGCCGCTCACCGGGCGATAATCGGCGGAGATGATGAGGACCGTGCCGCCGGGGGTCGTGCCCGGTGCCAGCGTCGAGCGCAGCGCGACGCCCGGCATATCCCCCGCCAGCAGCAGCCGTCGCTCGATCGCCGCCATCGTCACCGCCGATTGCCCGACCAGCGGCGCCAGCATGTGCGCGATCCGGCCGCGCACCGGCGGGGGCAGATTGCTCGTATCGACGCTTTCGATCTGCCCCGCGGTGACGACGAGGCGAAGCTCGGCACCGTTATCGAGGTGCTGCGCAGGAACGCTGACCCGCACCAGCACGCGCCCGCTCGCCGCGAACCACGTTTCCAGCGCGCGCGCCGTCGCGAAGATTTCGGCGATGCTCACGGGATGCCCGACCAGGGTTTCACGCAAGGTCGCCAGTTCGGCCGGCTCGATCGCGAGCCCGTCGACGCGCACCCCCGACAGGGTAACGATCAGCGCTTCCGATCCCGGCGGCGCGGTCACCCCCGGCCCCTGGGGGATGACGACGGGCGCTGCGGGGCGTTCGAGCGCCGGCACATAGCTCGGCGGGGTGATCTGGCTCGCGGTCTGGGCCTGCGCCGGCGCGCCGCCGAGCG
Organism: Sphingomonas lycopersici; assembly: GCF_026130605.1. GTDB lineage: Bacteria > Pseudomonadota > Alphaproteobacteria > Sphingomonadales > Sphingomonadaceae > Sphingomonas > Sphingomonas lycopersici. Next base: position 368,138 of record NZ_JANFAU010000004.1, read on the forward strand.
CGCTCGCCCACAGCCAGGATACGCCCAGCATCAAGCCATGCCGCCGTCGCTTCATTCCCCGTTGCCCTTCCTTTAAGGTGCAACGGGCCGGGCTTCTTCACCCCAGCGCCGGCCCGATGCAAAATCGGACGTCCAATTAGTTCAGAATGAGTGCGGCGAGTATCCCCGAAAACAGGTATAAACCGGCCGGATTTATTAAACGCCGGTAACTACGGTGATCCCGGCGCCACGATTCTCAGGGAGCGCGGCAGAGTTTGCGCGCTCGAATATTATCAACGCCGCATGTTATGCTCTTGCAAGCGGCTCGCTCTCCCTAAGGGGCGAGCAATTGTTCGGTCATGCCGTCCTGGATGGCGATGATTTGTTCCAGCACGTCGGCCACGATCCGCAATTCCTCGGTGCTGCGCTGGTCGAACGCGGCGGCGCCGGCCTGGGCCAGCGGCAGATAGGCCTTCTGGATCAGCGCTTCGGTTGCTGGGCCCGCCTCCACCAACACCTTGCGCCTGTCGAGCGGGTCCCGGCGGCGGCGAACATAGTTGCGGGCTTCCAGCCGGTCGACCAGCGCCGTCACCGCCGCAGGGGTGAGCCGGGTAGCCCGGGCAATCGCGCTCGCCGGCTGCGGGCCGCCGGCGAGGAAGCTCAGGCACAGCCGCTCGGCGGGACCCAGCCGAAAGATCTCGCCCACGGTTTCGTCGTAGCGCTGGGTGGCGTCCTGCCAGCGCATGATCAGGCCACCAAGCCGCTCGATCAGCCCGGCCTTGCTCGACTCATTTGATTCGATCATCTAATTATCATATCGTCTAATAGTTCAATTGTCATAGCATGTACCGGCAAGATCGATGGGGCAAGGATGAAAACACGGATCGGTATCGTCGGGGCAGGTTTTGCCGGGTTGGGCCTCGCCCTGGCGCTGGCCCGCCGGGGCTTTGCGCCCACCGTCATCGAGAAGAGAAGCGAGGAGCAGCTGCTGAACGAAGGCATCTTCCTGACGCTGGCGCCCAACGGCATGAACGCGCTGCGCGGACTGGGCCTGGCGGACGCGGCGCTCGCGCGCGGCATCGAGACCCGCGGTCTGGTCTTTCACAACGAACATGGCCGCGTGCTGGGGGCGCTCGATTATACGAGGCACGTCCAGCGTTTCGCGGCGCCATCGGTCACTATCCCCCGTGGCGAATTGGGCGCGATCCTGCTCGAGGCGGCGCGGGCCGCCGGGATCGCCATCCGCTTCGGCACGGCGGTCGACGCTGTCACGCAAACCTCGTCCGACCTGCTGGTGACCGGATCGGACGGCGGCGGCGAGCGCTTTGACATCCTGGTCGGCGCCGACGGGCTGCGCTCGCGCGTGCGCCGCCTCGCCATGCCCGACCTCCCGGCGCCCGCCTATAACGGCCTGCAGGGCAGCGGCGGCATCGTCGACATGCCCGATGTGCCCCCCACCGACGGACTCATGCACATGACCTTCGGTCGCAATGCCTTCTTCGGCTACATCAAGGCGCCAGCCGCCCCAGTCCATTGGTTCAACACCTTTCCCCAGGCCGAAGAAAACCGCGCCACACCCCTGACGGGCGCACCGCTGGCGCAATTCCTGGCGGGCCTTCACCGGCTCGACCCTGAGGTCAATCGACGGATCATCGCGGCAGTCGATCCAGCGGACATTCGTGTCTATCCGGATTTCGACATTCCAAGCCTCTCGCACTGGTCGCTCGGGCGGGTGGTATTGATCGGCGACGCGGCCCACGCAGTCACGCCCCATTCCGGCCAAGGCGCCTCGATGGCGCTGGAGGACGCGCTCGTGCTCGCGGCCGCGATCGCGGCCGAACCCACGCCCGCCCGGGCGTTCGAGCGCTTCGAATCGCTGCGCCGCGCGCGGGTCGAAGCGGCAGTTCGCCTCGGTCGGCAGAGCGGCACGCCCAAAAAGGCCCAGGGCTGGCTCTCGCTGCGCCTGCGCGATTTGCTGCTGCCGCTTTTCGTCCCGCTCGGACAGAAGGCGCAGGAGCGACTCTTTGTCTATCGGGTAGATCAGGAACCTTTGTCGCTGCCCTGATCTCCCGGCGGCGATCACCGAGAAAGGGGCGTCAGCGACGATAACCTAGGTCGCGCGGGGCTTCTGCCATGTAAGATTGTTCCACGCCCCCGTGCGCGCGCCCGTTTCCGAACCTCAACCAATAACGCACAAAAGCGCGAGGCCGGCGAGGCAGCCGCCGACAATCGGCCCGAGGACCGGAATCGCGGCATAGCCCCAATCCGAACTGCCCTTGCCGGGAACAGGCAGCAGCGCGTGCGCGATACGGGGTCCCAGATCGCGTGCGGGATTGATGGCATAGCCGGTGGTTCCGCCGAGCGACAGGCCGATGCCCCAGACGAGGACGCCAACAAGATAAGGGCCGATCCCGTCAGGGACCCCGTTCGGCGATACCTGCCGGGAAAAGAGCGCGCCGGCGACGAACGTCAGAGCGAATGTCCCGATGACCTCGCTCACGAAATTTGCCGTCGGGCGGCGAATGGCGGGCTCGGTGCAGAACGCCGCGCGCTTGATCGCGGGATCGGGCGTTCTTTGCCAATGGGGCAAATAATGAAGGAAAACCAGCGTCGCGCCCAAGATCGCGCCGAGCATTTCGCCCGCCACTGCTTGGGCTATATCCGTCCAATTGTTGTGCAATATCGCCATGCCGATCGCGAATGCGGGGTTGAGATAAGCCGGCTGGCTGCCGCATGCCTTGGCGACAATGATGCCGATAAGAACGGCGAAGGCCCAGCCGGTCGTGATCGCCATCCATCCCGCGCTCTCGGCTTTCGAATCCTTGAGGAGGACGCCGGCGACGACACCGTTGCCAAACAAGATAAGCGCCGCCGTCCCCAATAACTCCCCAATGAAAATATTCATTCGCCCGCCTCCGCTCCGGATTATATTTAGCCGGCCAAGCCGATTTGACGAGCAGTGATTACGACCTGTGGTGCGCGTGGCTAGCCTTGTGGACGCCCCACGCACATCGAGTGCGTCGAACCGTCACACACCCTCCCGATCGACGGACGCCGTCGCTTCGCGCAGCGCGATGGCACATTGCTCGCAGCACACTTCGACGACGGTGCCGCCGATGGTGACCGATCGGCGCGCCTCGTCGAGCGGCATGTCGCATGCTGCGCAATTGTCCTGCATAGCTTTTCTCCTCGATTCAACGATGCCGACGGAAGGCGTTGTCCGCTGTCGATTACTTAGCCGCTCTTAAGGTCACCGTACCCGGACGGCGCGCTGGAATTCCCCCGGCGAGCGACCATAGAGCTGGCGGAACGCGGAGGTGAAATGGCTGTGGCTGGAAAAGCCGAGATCGAGCGCGAGCATGGTCAGATCGCGGCAATCGCCGAGCAGATCGAGCGCGCGCGCCAGCCGCAGGCGTAGCTGATAGCGATAGAGCGGCACCCCTTCGGCCTGTGCGAAGACCTGGGTGAGATACACCGGCGACACCCCGACCTCCCGCGCAATCGCCGCCAGCGTCCAGCGACGCCCGGGATCGGCGGCGAGCAGCAGCTTGGTCCGGTCGACCAATTTCTCGCGCCCATAGCTCGTCGCCCGTTCGTGCGAGGTGCGCTCGCCGAGCGACCGGCGGATCAGCGTGAGGGCAAGCGTTTCCGCCTCCAGCGTTTCCATTGCCCCGCGCGCGAGGCCGTGGCGCAGCAGCGCGACGAGCGCCTGCGCCCTGGGATCGATGCCGCGATGGGCGCGCCTGAAGCGGGTCGCCGGCCCCTCCGCGAGCTGGTCGGCGGGTGCCAATTCCCGGATCAGCGCGGGATCGACCGCGATCGACAAGCAACCGTCGCCGCCCGATACGGGATGGCTGACGGCATATTCCTCGTCTTCGTTGAAGAAGACGAGCTGATTGGCCTCCGCGACGGTTTCCCCCGCGCCGACATGCCGCATGAACGCGCCGCGATAGGGATAGACGAGGTGGAGCGCGGTCGCGCATTCGCTCGGCGTCTTATGCTTGCAGTCGCCGCTGCACCGTATGTCACGGATCGACAGCGTCGTCGTTTCCAGCAGCGATGTGACGCGCAATTCGTTCATGGCCTGCCCATCTCCCCGCCAATGTAGCGCATCATTCGATCGCGCCAAAGCTGAGGCTGGAGAAACTGGTGTCGAAATCGGTGAGGCTGGTTTTCGGCTGCGGCCGCGTCCAGACGACGTTGAGCTGCCAGTTGCCCTTGCCGGGCAATCTAAACACCGCACGCCCCTGCGCGTCGCTGCGGCGCATCGCGACGGGTTCGGCATCGTGGTCGAGGTCGTTCAGCTTCACCAGCGCGCCGGCGAGCGGCGTGCCGCGATAATAGATGCGCACCGGCAGCGCGCCGCCGCGCCCGATCGTCAGTGGATCGGCCTCCGGCACGATCTCCAGCGCCAACCCGGCGGGCTTCGTCACGCGGCTCGCCGGCTGCGCACCCGCAAGCCCGACGCGTACGATCGTCTTCGCGTGGCGGCTATAATTCTCCGCGCCGTCCGCATCCATGCGCCCCGCGCTGGTGCGCAGCGCGATCGCGGGCGTCAAACCTTCGACCTTGAGATAATCGTTGAAGCGGATCGCCGGCAGATGGCTTTCGGCGCGATTGTCGGTTTCGAGCACGACGACATAGGTTCCCGGCGCACCGAACGCCGCCGTCGCGTCATCCGCGCCGCCGATATGCATGCCAGGCCTGAGGTCGATCTGCCGCCCGTTCGGCGCGATCGCCGCAAACCGCACGATCCGTCGCGCGGGGATCGGCGAGCGCTGGCGATACGGGCCGTGCCCGACCTGCAGCGTCATCCGGATCGGCTCGCCCGGCGCGGCTTGCCAGCGCGCGGGTTGGAGCCAGAAATCATGCGCGTCGGCGGCGACGGCGAGTAGGCACAGCGGGGCGAAACGAAGAGGCATCGCTTACTCCAGATGATCGGGCAGATAGCCCGGCGTCACGGGCAGGATCGTGAGCGTGGCGTTCAGCGCCCCGATCGCGACAAGCCAGCCGGCAACCACACGGATTGGCAACCGCCAGCGCTTCCTTGCCAGCAGGATGCTCACGACGGTGGAGAAGGTGAGCGCCACGGCGAACCAGCCGAGCGTTCCCACGCCCGCCACCCGGCCGAGCAGTCCCGCCGTGCCGCCCGAAACGATCGCGATCACGAGGTTCAGCGCGTGGGGGCGCAAGCGATCGGGCAACCACAGGCTGCCCGCCGCGATGATGATGAGCCCCCAGGCCAGCGCCAGCAGCGGCTCGCCCGTTCCCGCGTCGGGCGTGGGCAAGACCGCACCGACGGTCGCGGCGAGCGCAATCGCGCCGAGCAGCACGCCCCCTTTCCGGCCGAAACCGACCGTCAGCCCCCCGGTCGCGACCCCGAGCAACGCGAGCGCGAGATGCGGATCTCTCATGCGCCCGCCGCCTGTACCAGAAAGACGACGCCCAGCACGGCGATCGCGCCGCCCGCCAGCCGAATCGCGATCGCGCCGTGCCGGTGATCCGCAGCAAGGCCGATCACTATGCCGACGACATGGAGAGCGCCGGTGGCGAGAACGAAGCCGGTGCTATAGCCGATCGGATCGGCGGCGGAGGGCAGTTCGCGGCCATGAGCGTAGCCGTGGAACAGCGCGAACGTCGCAACGACGGTCACCGCGAGCCAGACCGGCGCGCGGAAAGCGGCTGCGACGCAGCCGCCGAGAACGAGCACCGACAAGGCGATCCCGATCTCGACCGGCGGCATCGGCAGCGCGAACATGCCCGCTACCGCGCCGACCACCATCATCAGCGGGAAAGTAACCGGCAGCAGGTAGATCAGCGGCCGGCCGAGAAATGCGCCCCAAAGCCCGACCGAGATCATCGCGAGAAGATGATCCCACCCGCTCAACGGATGCATGAACCCCGACGCGAACCCACCGGCGAGCCCCGTCCCGGTATGCGCGGCCGCCGGGCTGGATATGATCGCAAGCGCCGCGGCGGCGACGGCCGGCACGATGTTCCTCATGACCCCGGCACCGCAGGATCGGGCGCAGCCAGGAACGGGAAGATCGAGGTGGAATGCACCTTCTCATCCGCATGGACGCCGTCGTCGATGCCGCTGGTGGTGCCATTGGCGAGCAACGATCGATAGACGTTCACCGCGTCGTAATTGATCGTGCGGCCCCCGCAATCCTTCTCCAGCGCGCGCTCGCCGTTCAGCGCGGCGCGCTCGGCCGCGAAAAGCTGGGTGCAGATCGACGAGCGGCTGTTGATCCATAACCGGTCGTCGGCAAGCAACCGCGCCAACGGCCAGTATCGCCGCGCCGGCGGGGCATTGTGGTCGACCAGCAGGCTGTCGCCGCATCGGCCGTCGAGGCCGTCGTACAATGCGATCCCTTTGGCGATCTCCGCGACAAAGGGCGCGCCGGTTGCCGGGCTCGCGTGATTGTATCGCTCCTTGATCTCGTTCTGCGCATCGTCCGATCCCAGCGTGACGAGCGGCGCATTGCCGGTGAGCGGACGCGCCGCCCGGTCGATCTGCCCTTTGGGGCCGCGCGTCGATGCCCAGACCGCGATCAGCGGGCCACCCCGGGTGACCGGCGCGAGATCGACCGAGACGACGATCGAATCCGGCGTCCATCCGCGCAGGAAGTTCGTCGGTGGTCCGCCGTTGGTGTGCCGCCACGCATCGCGGATCGCGGCGGTTTGCGCCGCATCGAACCGCGGACAGTTCGCAGCATCATAGCGCGCGGAGCCGGCGAGCGCCTTGGTCGCGACATTGTACATGTCACGCGTGCCGCGGACGTTGTTGAAGAAGGGATCGTCACGCAGCCCGGCATAGACGCGGAAGCTTTTCTCGCCGCTCAGCAGCCCCTCCGTATGGCTGGCATCGCCGCGCGCCCGGTCGACTTTCCCTAACGTGCAATCGGCGGCGGTCGCGTTGGCGAAGCGGCAAACGAGATCGATCGTCGCGGTCGTCCGGCCGAAGCGGCGTCCGCTGTCGATATGAAAGGCATAAGCGATCTTGTCGGAAAGGCTGTGCCCGACGATCGTCATCACCAGATTGAGATGCCGTCCGTCGGGCGCGATCCAGGCGAAGAGATCGCCGATGTCGGCGCGCGGATCGGCGATCACCGACGACGAATCGAGATGATCCGATGCAACGGACGGCGTCGCGGCGATAGTCGCCAGGAGCAACGCCGCGCCCTGCACGGCGCGGGACAGCGATTGCAGCACGATCGGCCCTTTCACGCTTTGGCCCCGCGCCACAGCGCGTCGGCCTCTTCGACGATCACGTCCGGCCGCTCCTCGGGCCAGAACAATTTGGCCTTTTCGATCCGCCGGACGCCGCGCGAATTGCCGAAAGCCTGCGCGAGAAAATCGGCGTTCGCGGGTTCGAAGATCGTATCGGCCGTTCCCCACACGATACGCGTCGGGACGGGACAGCGCGCCAGCATCGGCGCGATACCGCGCAACGCGTTGCCGCCCTGCGCGATCGCGTGCGCCTCGGCCTGACGCGCGCGCGCCGGGCTCGACAGAAGCGGGCCGAAATACATCTCGATCGCTTCGTCGGTGGGATTGGCCGGATCGGCGTAGCACATCCCGCCGAACTGATCGGCGGCACGGGCGCGGTCGCGGCTTGCGTACCACGGCTCGATCCATTGCTTCACATAGAGGCCGTTGCGCGCCAGCTCGATCACCGGCCGCATCGCCGGCGGTGGACTCTGCCGCTCGGTATCGCAATTGGTGAGCAACAAGGTGCGGACGCGATCGGGGTGATGCGCCGCGAGCAATTGCGCCACCGCACCACCGCTGTCGTTGGCGACGACATGGACACGGGCGATCTTCAGCGCATCGAGCAGCGCGATGAGCATCGCGGCCTGGCTCGGCGCCGACAGGTCCTGCCCCTCGGCCGCTTCGGTCGCACCCAACCCTAGGAAATCGGGCACGATACAGCGGTAAAACAGCCCGAGCTGCTCCACCGCATCCCGCCATTGGAAACCGCTCAACGGATAGCCGTGGAGAAAGAGCGCGGGGTCGCCCGATCCCTGATCGATAAAGGCGATCCGGCCGAAACCGTTGCTGACGAAGCGTCGACGCCGGCTCCATTCCGGCACGCGAAACCGATCGAAGCTCGGTGCGGCGCGCGCGGGGTGCGCGATCGCGGCGCATGCGATCGCGCCTACGCCAAAGCGCAGTATATCTCTGCGGTTCATAGCGGGTCCTCCGTTTGTGGAGGCGGTGATGCGCCAAACCGGCCGAGCGGCGCTGTCAAAATCTTTAGCGGTTGCGGGTCTTGTTGCAGAAAAGACTTCGCGCAGCCCATAAGAGGCTTCCCGATAGAAGTGAGGGTTCGTGGGCGATTTTGAGCTTATCGCGGGCAAGCGCGTCCTGTTCGTCATGGCGACGGACGCGGAATATGGCCCTCACCTCCGCAAGTTGTTCAGGCCGCTAATGACCGGCGTCGGCCCGATCGAGGCGGCGCTGGCGATGGGACAAGCATGTGCCCCGATGAAGCAATCCGGCGGCCTGCCGGATGTGGTCGTTTCGCTCGGGTCGGCAGGATCGCGGCGGTGCGCGCTTGGCGAGGTCTATCAGGTCAGTACCGTCTCCTGGCGCGATATGGATGCCTCGCGGATCGGCTTTCCGAAGGGGGTGACGCCCTTTCTCGGCCAGCCCGCCGAGATATCGCTGTCGACACCGCTACGGCTGGAAACGGCGCGGCTCTCGACCGGGGCGAACATCGTCGGTGGCGAGGCTTTCGCCGCGATCGACGCGGATATCGTGGATATGGAAACCTATGCCGTGGCGCGCGCGTGCCAGGGCTTCGGCCTGTCGTTGATCGGCCTACGCGGGATATCCGACGGCCCCGGGGAGATCGACGGCATCACCGGGTGGACCGATCTCTTGCCATTGCTGGATCAGCGATTGGCCGACGCGGTAAACCTGCTGCCCGAGGCGCTGATGCAGGTTGAGGATGCCCCGCATCAACCCGCTGTTCGAACGAGCTTCTAGCCCTCGGTCGAAAAGACGCCGTAATGCTCGCGCCACGCGGCCACTTCGTCGCGGAGATGCGCCGGCGCGGGATCGCCCGAGATAACCAGGCGGGCGACATCGCCGTCGGGATGCATCAGCATCTTCTCCGATCCGTCGCTGAACCAGACGGGCACCAGCCGGTCGCACAGGCTGTCGAGCACGATGCGCGCCATCCCGCTCTCTATCGCGTCGCTGCCGGCGAGCTTGCGGACATTGATCGAGACACCCTCGAAGCAATTGCGCGGCTCGCGCACGAAATTGAGCGAAACCAGCAGACCGGACCGATCGGGTCGGGCTTCGTCGGGCAGGCTCGCGATCCGGCGCCAAGCGCAGAACCATGTCCGGCAGATCGGAGGGCGCGTCTCGTGAATGCCGCACCCGCCCGGAACGAGATGCGCGCAGGGCGTTCCCGCTGGTTTCTTGAACTCGGGCGTATCCACCGTCAGGACGGTGCAACATGCCACGCACCCGCCGCACTCGCGATCGGCAAGCACCGGCCCCAGCAGGATGGTTTCTAGTTCCGGCTCGGTGGACATCCGCGAAGAACTGCCTCGGCGCCGACGCGAATACAAGGGCGGGCGGCAAGATAGGGGCGGGCATAAAACCTAGCCGGCGGACAATACGACCGCCGTAGCCGCCGAGGACGAGGATGCGGCTCAAGGCAGGCGCGACGCTGGTTCAGCCGCGGGATCAGCCCGGGCCGATGTCTTGCTTCTCATGCCGCGTGCCGGATCGGCTCGTCCGGCTGAGCCGGTTGCCGCGCGTCGAGGCCGAGCGGGCGCAGCGGATTGCCGATCAGCCCGCTGACCATCGCCGCCTGTATCCAGGTTGCCGGCCACAGTTTCGACAGCGGCCCGACCAGCCGGTCGCGAACGAGCGGCAACAGGCGGCTGTCGGACTGATAGACCGGCGTAAACAGCGCGGTGAGCCGCTGATACAGATGGACATGCCGTCGCCGTCGGGCGACCGCGTCGGCCAACCCCTCCCCCACGCCCTTGCTCTCGCGGAGCCCCTTGGCGAGCGCCCAGGCGTCGAGCAGCGCCATATTGGCGCCCTGCCCGAGTTGCGGGCTCGCCGAATGCCAGGCGTCGCCGATGTGGATGAGCGCGGGTTCGGCCGGATCCCGCAACGTGCGATGGGCATAATGCGCGAAGGTGAGCTGATCGGGGCTGACGATCTGATCGAGCAACGGCGCGCAAGCGGGCCACAGCCCCAGAACCTCGGCTTTCCACGCATCCAGCCCGGCGGTGCGCCAGGCGTCCAGCCGATCGGCGCGGAGCGACCAGAAGAAGGCAGCCTGCCGCCGCCCGGCGTGCGGCGACGCACCGACGGGGAGAACGCCGACCATCGTGCTCGCCCGCCGATAGCGCTGCTCGAGCGCCGCCTCGTCGAAGGTCGTCGCGTCGGGCCAGTCGAGGCTGGCCCATAAGGCGCCATAGGCCAGCGAATGCCCCGTGGGTGGCGCAAGCGGGGTGCGCGTTCCCAGCGCGTCCACGACGAGGTCGAAAGGCCCGGCCATATCGCCGTCGGCGAAATGCAGGCGACGCTTCGCGCCGTCAGCAACGCTGCCCGCCACCGTCCGTCCCGTCGCGATCGGCACGCCGGCGGTGGTGACCGCATCGTGAAGCAGCGCGAACAGGCTCGCGCGATGGATGCCGATGCCGAAGGCGGACGGGCGGCCCAGCGCGGCATAGCGCACGTCCAGCACGACGGGGCCGGCCGTCCCGGCCTGACCGATCAGCCGATCGATACGCGCCCCGCTCTCCAGCGCGATCTCGGCCAGCCCGAGCCGTTTCAGCACGGCGAGGCCGGTCGGCTGGAGCATGAGCCCCGATCCGATCGGCTGCGGCGTTTCGAACCGCTCGAACAATGTCACGCGGTGTCCGTCGCGCTTCAACAGCAGAGCGGCTGCGAGTCCCCCCGGCCCGCAACCGGCGACGGCGATATCGAGTGGCCCCATGTCTCCTTGCTAGCGCGAGAATCCCTCCGGACAACCGTCAAACGCCGGCCCTCGGCTATTTTGGCATTGGAGCCGCGACCGGCGCGACCGCCATGCGATCAGCGGCGATGAAGCAGGCTCTGTTTGAACACCCAGATCGCCGCGGGCTGCCCGCGTGACGGGACCGCGACGAACAACCTTTCGAGTTCAGGCACATAGAGCCCGGTGCGGGCGCCATCCTGGGTTTCGATGCGCTCGCGTCGGCCGTCATCGTCGACGATGTCGACATGGCCGGTGCCGCATATCACCAGCACGCGCTTGCCCGCCAGGAACAGGTCGTCGGCATCCCCGCAAGCGAACTTCAGCGACAGCGTCCTTCCGTTCCGCGTATCGATCTTCGCGAGCCCGGCGGGTAGCCGATAGGCGATCTTGATCGACTGCCCGCTGGGCTCGATCGCCATCGGAAAGTTGAGGCGCTGGAGCCCGGTCAGCCAACGTGCGAGCTGCCGTCCCTGATCGATATCCGCCGCGATGATCGATCCGTTCCCCGGCACATTGATATAGGCGCGCGCGCCCGCGAGCTGGAACCCCTCGGGATGACCGGGCAGCGCTAACCGGGCGACGACGATGTGACGCGCCGGATCGATCGTCGCGAGGCCGCCCTTGCCATAGCCGACGACGACACGCCCGTTGCGCTGGTCGACCCGAATGTTGTCGGCATCGTCGCCGAGGTCGAGCCGCGCGAGTTCGTGGTGATCGGCGGCATAAAAGCGCACGGTGCCGTCACCACAGGCGACGACCAGCTGCCGCACTGCCGGAAGCCAGGCGACGCCCTGCGGTTCGGAAAGACCCGCGATCCGCGCTTCGACGCGCCCGCCCTCGATATCGACGATATCGACCGTCCCGTTGGCGATTTCGGCGACGAGCAGGCGACGATCCGCCAGATCGATCGCGAGATGGTCGATCCGGCCGCTGGTGTCGGGGAGCGGGATCGTCCGTTCGAGCACGAACGACGAAATCGACTGTTCGGGCTGCGCCAGGCTGCATCCGGGCAGCCCGATCAGCAACGCGGCCGAGAGGCGTGTGCGGCGGCGCATCGCCGCGGCTCAATTCGCCGCGACGGCCACGTGCTTCAGCGCCGCCGCCAACCCGCGCGCCAGTTTCTGCGCGTCGTCATCGGCCCAGAAGTGCATGAAGAACAGCCGCGGCTCGTCATCGAGCATATGGTTGTGGAGCGCCGTCACCTCGATCCCGTTCGCGCGCAGCGTCCGCAGCACCGGGTTGACCTCTGTGGCGGTGAGTACGAAGTCGCCGGTGATCGCGGCCTTGCCGCCCTCGGTCGGCTGAAAATTGATCGCCTCCGCCGCGCCCATCGCCGGCGGCAAGACCATCTCGCCCTCGCGCGGCGCTTCGGCACGGGGAATGCCGAAGGCATAGACTCCGCCGCCCGCTTTGCCCTTGTGGCCAAGGATGCGGTCGAGCGCCCCGGTATCGAGATCCAGCGCCTCGGGCGCAGCCGAAGCATTCGCGGGCGGCGCCGAGAGCGGGGTGCCGCTCAGCGCCAGCGCGTCGTGCAGCGTCCGCGCCAGCTGGGCCGGGTCGCCATGTCCGGCGATGTGCATGTACATCGTGTGCGGCGTGTTGCGCAGCAGATGGTTGTGGAGCGCGGTGATCTCGATCCCGCCGGCGATCAGCTTGGCCATCACCGGATTCACCTCGGTATCGGTGAGCACCAGATCGCCCATGACCATCGCCTGCCCCGGCCCGTGCGGCGCGAACGCCAGCCACGATCCCAGCGCCAGCGCCGGCTTCAGCGTCACGCCGTCGAGCGTCACCTTGAGATCGCTGCGCGGCAGGCCGATGCGATAGACGCCGCCGGGCATCTCCGCGCCCGGCTTGCCGATCGCCGCGGCGACCGCCTGTTGCCACGGTTCGGCCGCCTGCGCGGGAACCGTGAAGGCGAGAAGGCTGGACAGGGCAATTGCCGCAACGCGCATCATGTCTTTCTCCTCTCGCCTCAGGCCACCACGCCGGACAAATAGAGCAACACGCCGACCGCCGATGTCGTCGCCAGAACCGGGATCATCCCGACCTTGAACCGAAATACCGCAATCGCGGCGCCCAGCGCGAGCAGCAATGCCGCGAGATCGAGCGACGCGAGCACCGGCACGTCGAACCCGAGCCCGGCATAATGGACCCGCCGTACCGCCCGAAACAGCGTGTGGATGCCGAACCACACCGCAAGGTTGAGGATCACCCCCACCACCGCCGCGGTGATCGCGCCAAGCGCGGCGGAGAGCGCGCGATTGCCGCGCAGCCGCTCGACGAACGGTGCTCCGGCGAAAATCCACAGGAAGCACGGCACGAACGTCACCCAGGTGGTGAGGATCGCCCCCAAGGTCGCGGCGACCAGCGGCTGCAACACGCCCGCATCGCGATAAGCGGCGAGGAAGCCGACGAATTGCGTCACCATGATCAGCGGCCCCGGCGTCGTTTCGGCGAGCCCGAGGCCGTCGAGCATCTCCCCCGGTCTGAGCCAGCCGTAGGTGCCGACCGCCTCCTGCGCGACATAGGCCAGCACGGCATAGGCACCGCCGAAGGTAACTACCGCCATCTGGCTGAAGAACAGCGCGATCTGGCTGAACACATTGCTCGGGCCGAACAGCGCCAGGAGCAGCGCGACCGGCGCCAGCCAGAGGATCAGGAAGACGCTGGAGATAGTGAGCGACCAGCGGAGGTTGGGACGCGCATGGTCCGGCAAGTCTTCCCCGAGCACGGTATCGCGGTCGTGGACGACATTCCCGCCGGACGGACCGTGCCCCCCTCCTCCCGAGAAGGCAGGCAAACCGAGCCGGCCCCCGAGATAACCGACGACTGCGGCGGCAAGCACGATCAGCGGGAATGGCGCATTGAAGAAGAAGATCGTGACGAACGCCGCGGCCGCGACCCCGCGCATCACATTGTTCTTGAGCGCGCGCGATCCGACCCGCACCACCGCCTGGACGACCACCGCCAGCACCGCCGCCTTGAGCCCGAAGAACAGCCCCGTGATCAGCGGTGTATGGCCAAGCAGGACATAGAGATAGCTGAGCCCGAGGATCGCGACGAAACCGGGCAGCACGAACAGCCCCCCGGCGATCAGCCCGCCCTTGGTCTTGTGGAGCAGCCAGCCGATATAGGCCGCGAGCTGCTGTGCCTCCGGGCCGGGAAGCAGCATGCAATAATTGAGCGCGTGGAGGAAACGCGCCTCGCCGATCCATCTTTTCTCGTCGACGAGGATGCGGTGCATCACCGCAATCTGCCCGGCGGGGCCACCGAAGCTCAGTGCCGCGATCCGCGCCCAGACGCGCACTGCCTCGCCCAATGTGATGTCGTGGCTTCGCTGCGCCGCGGCGATATCGACCGCGCCGCTCATGACCGCCCCTTTCCCGCGGCGCGCGCCTTTGCCGGCTGGTGCGATACCCAATTGTGGGTTTCGTCGGTCGCGTCGCGGCACCAGCGGAAGAAGGCGTCGTAGAGCAGCATCCCCGCCTCGAGCTGCTCCAGATCGTCGGCATACATGCGCGAAAGCCCGAGCGATGCGGCGAGCAGCCCCGCCGCCTCCGGCACGAGATCCGGCCGCGCGGTATCCGCGCCGCGCACGATCGGCGCGAGCCGCGCGAGCGCGGGATATCCGCCGAGCCCGAACGCCTCGATCATCACGTCGAAGGTGCAAAGCTCGCCGCGGTGGCTCCAGCGCACTCCTTCGCCTTCGATGTCGAACGGTGCCGCGTCGAAGCGCTCGGCAACCGCCTGCACCTCCGACGGCGCCACGAACAGGAACACCGCGCCGGGATCGACGAACCGCCGGATCAGCCACGGGCAGGCGATCCGATCGACCTTGGGCCGGGCGCGCGTCACCCAGATCGTCCGCCCCTCGGCGTCGCGCGGCGGCAAGGCCGTCTCCGGCACGAGCGGCAGGCCGGCGCCGGCCCATTCGGCAAGACCGCCGTCGAGCGCCTCCGCCGCGACCCCTTCGTGGCGCAGCCGGGCAGCGACACCCTGGCTCGATGCGCCGCCATCGCGACAGATGACGACCGCCGAGCGCCCGCGGAACGCCGGCGCCCAGCTCGCGATATCGGGCGACGGGCGATGGAAGCTGCCGGGAACGAGAAGCGGCTCGGCGGCGAATTCATCGCCCCCGCGCACGTCGATCAAGGCCGGACCGGTCGGAATGCCGATCAGCCGCGCGAGCTTGTCGGATGAGATAATATTCAAAACAGACATAACGCGCCCTTTCGCAAAAGCAGGACGCGATGCTTCAGCCTGTCGCCTCGTGGGGAGATCGCAACCCCCATGTCGTCAGTAAACGCAGCGTAACGATCGGTGTCAACCGTTGGATTCCTGCGCGTTGCGCCCGGGAGCAGATTCCGTCAAACGGGATGAGCCGCTCGCTGGGTCGTCGCAGCCTTCAGCGCCGGCGGCGGACAATTCGCCTTGGCATCGGCCATGAGGCGGACGAGCGTCGCGCGCAGCAGCTTGCGCGCCGCGGGATGATCGAGACGATCGAGCTGATCGATCCTCCGCCCGGTCGCGGTGGCGATCCGGAACCCGACATAATAGCCGAAGCGCTCGGGCAAATCCGACGGCGGGTGGCCCCCGCCCTGCAACGCCTGCGCCACGACCGCGTCGTCGGTATCGTCGAAATGGGCGGCGACGAAGCAGAGCGCCGTCGTCCAGCGCTGATCGGTCGCGGCCCTGATCGGCGCCGGCATGTCGAGCAGAAGCTGATGATCGGTCGCGCCCGGGTTCATCGAGGCCGCGGCATCGACCGCCAGCCCCTCCTGCCACAGCACGCACCAGAATTGATCGCAATCGCGAAACGCCCGCTGGTGTTCGAGGTGGAACAGTTCGTGATCGAGGAAGGGCTCGAGCGAATCGTCGGCGTGGAGCCGCGCGATCATGTCGGCGCCGAACAGCATGACGAGGCGGTGCCCGGGCTCCAGATAGTCCGAGCCGCCGTCGCGCACGCCGAGCGAATGATAGAGATAGATCGGCAGCGGGGGCGTGAAGCTCGGAAAAACGGTGCGGAACTTTGTCACGGCGTCGGACAGTGCGCCGGGAAAGGTGCTGATCGCGCGATCATATCCGTCCTGCCTCGCCGGGAAATCGGCAAGCGCCCTGGCGATGCGCCGGTCCGTGGCCGCGCCGTCGGCATAAACCCCCGGCAGCAAGGCGGAGAGCGTGCGGCGCACCGCGGCAATCCGCATCGCCTCCGGCTGCCCCGCGGTCGCAAGGGCCACCTGCTCGAAGGGCGTGGCGAGATCGGTGAAGCCAACCGGCGCCGCACCGAGGCAGGACAAGCCGAGGATCGCGAACGATATTCGGAGAATCAGATTTCGCATCGTGGCGGCCCCGTTCATCTGCTCAGCTTTCATCTTCACCGCCGATCATGGGACGCGCAGCATCGGCAGAACCTTGTCGAGCGGCAGCGCCTCGATCGTCCCCTGATCCCCTTTGACCGTGGTGCCGGCGAACAGCGAGTTGATCGCGGCTTCCTCGGTCGCCTCCGCCACAGCCTGGAATAGCGGCGACATCGCGTCATTGGCGAGCTGGTCGGACGCCGCCACCCCCGATCGCCGCGCCGGCGTGCGGCGCACCGCCGGATTGGTTGAGAAGGCGACGGCATAATCGCCCGAGCCGTTCGAGAAGCCCGAGCCGGTGCGTGCGATCCCGGCGAAGGCGCGCTCCGCCAGCCGGCGCAGGTTGCGATCGGAGAGCGGCGCATCTGTGGCAACGATCACGACGACCGACCCGTCAGCTTTCTTCTGTTCGATCTCGCGCTTGAAATCATAGCGACCGAGCCGGACGCCGACCGGCACGCCCGCGATGCTCAGCACCCCGCCGTAATTGGTCTGGGTGAGCACGCCTACCGTCCAGCCGCCGAGGGACGCGGGAAGCTTGCGCGACGCCGTGCCGATCCCGCCTTTCCAGCCGAACGCGACGGTGCCGGTGCCCGCGCCGACGCCGCCCTCCGCGACCGGCCCGTCCTTCGCGTCTTCGATCGCGCGGCGCGCATCGGCGATCGTGACGTGTCGGCCGCGGATATCGTTCAGAAAACCGTCATTGGTTTCACCGACGACGGCGTTGACCGACCGCACCTGCTCGTTCCCGGGCTGCGCCAGCGTCCATTCGACCGCCGCCGCGGCGCCCTCCGCGACATTGAGCGTATTGGTGAGGAGGATCGGCGTCTCGATCTCGCCCAGTTCCTCGATCTGGGTCGAGCCGACGAACTTGCCGAACGCGTTGGCGACGAAGAAACCCGCCGGCACCTTGTCCTGAAACAGATTGCCGCCGTGCGGCAGCACCGCGGTCACCCCGGTATGGACATGATCGCCGCGGACGATCGTCACCTGCCCGACCTTGACGCCGGCGACGTCGGTGATCGCGTTGAGCGCGCCGGGCTGGAGAACGCCGATGCGCACCCCCGCCTCCCGCGCCCGCGGCGCAGCCGACGCGGCGGTGGCCGCGATCATCAAGACGGTGACGATGGCAGCCGACGCCTTCATTCTCGCTCCCCTTTTACGTGCGGCTGCTTTTCGGGTTGGGCGAAGCGAAATCAAGAGATGAATTCGCGCGCGCCCGCCAATGCGCACCCGCGGATCGATCTGCCCGCTATCGCTTCGACATCGAAAATGGCCGCGCCGCCTCCCCGCTGCCCCAAAGCTTGTTCGGCGATGCGCTCATCGTGAAGCGCAGCTCGCCCCCGGCGCGCACCTCCTCGTCCCGGATGTAGCTGCGTTCGAGCGCGGCGCCGTTCAGCGTCACGCCGGCGACATAGCGGTTGGTGCCGGACAGGCCGTCTGCGATGACGGTGAAGCGCTTGCCGCCGGGCAGGTTGAGCATCGCGCGATCGACGAACGGCCGGCCGATGACATATTCGTTCGATCCCGGCGCGACGGGATAGAAACCGAGCGCGGTGAACACCAGCCAGGCGGACATCTGGCCGAGGTCGTCGTTGCCGGCGAGGCCGTCGGGCGCCGGTTTATATTGCGACGCCACGATCTGCGCGAGCCGCTCCTGCGTGCGCCACGGCGCGCCGGCGAAATTGTAGAGATAGGCGACGTGGTGGCTGGGCTCGTTGCCGTGGATATATTGGCCGATCAGCCCGGCGATATCCTCCGCATGGCTGTAATCGAGCTTCGAATTGTCATAGTCGAACATCGCGTCGAGCTTGGCGATCGCCTTCGCGTCGCCGCCGAGCAGGCGGATCAGCCCGGCCTCGTCCTGCGGCATGAACCAGCTATATTGCCACGCATTGCCCTCGGTATAATCGGATCCGTAATTGATCGCGGTCGGATCGAACGGCGTGCGGAATGCGCCCGACGACAGCCGCGCGCGCACCCAACCGGTGCTGGCATCGAAACTGTTGCGCCAATAGCCCGCGCGACGCTCGAAACGGTCGGCGATCTGCGTCCGCCCCATCGCGCGCGCCATCCGCGCGATCGTCCAATCGTCATAGGCATATTCGACCGTCTTGGACGCCGCCTCGGGCTCCTTGTCGGTCGCGACATAGCCGCGCGCGATATAATCACCGAGCCCGCCGTAAGGCGCATAATCCGCGCTCGCGACCATCGCGTCGAGCGCCGCATCGGCGTCGAACCCGCGGATGCCCTTCAGATAGGCGTCGGCGATCACCGGCGCGGCGTGATAGCCGATCATCGTCCAGGTCTCGCGCCCCGCGAACTGCCACACCGGCAGGATGCCATACGGGCTGTGCCGCCGGCTCTCGACGAGCGAACGAACGACGTCGACGTTGGTCTGCGCTGGCTGAACCAGCGTGAGCAGCGGATGTTCGGCGCGGAACGTATCCCATAATGAGAAGGTCGAGCGGAAGGTGAAGCCCTTGGCGACATGGACCTGATCGTCGGGCCCGCGATAGCGCCCGTCGGCATCGCTCCACACGCTCGGCGCGAGCAGCGCGTGATAGAGCGCGGTATAGACATTGGTGCGCATCGGCGCGGGCGCGTCGATCTCGATCGCCCCCAGCGCCTTCGCCCAGGCCTGTGCGGTGGCGCCACGGATCGCGTCGAAACCGCCGGGCTCGGCATCGAGATTGGCGACCGCCCCCGCCTCGTCGACGCCGGACAGCGCCACCCGCACTTCGAGCGGGGCGGTCAGCCGGCCGAAATCGAGCCGCGCCTCCAGCGCCCGTCCCAGCTTCTCCGCCACCGCATCGCTGCCCCGGCCCGGCCCCTGAAAGCCCTTGTACGCCACCGCGGTATCACGATCGACGAACGCATGCCCGGTCAGCGGCGCGGAAAAGCGCATCGCGAAATAGAGCTTGCGGCCGGGCGCCCAGCCGCGCGTCTCGCGAAATCCGGTCAGCGTGCCATCCGGGCGGAGATGCAGCCCCGACCACAGGATCTTGCCCGGATAATTGTAGAGCGACGTGCGCAGGTCGATCAGCAGATGCGCCGCGCGGCCGGCGGGGAAGCTGTAGCGGTGGACCCCGATCCGCGTCCCGGCGGTCAGTTCGGCGCGAATATCGTGATCGGCGAGCGTCACCGCATAATATCCGGGCCGCGCCACTTCCGACGCGTGATCAAAGCGCGATCGATAGCCCGAACTCGGCCGCCGCGGATCGCCCGGATCGAGCCGCACCTGCTCGCCCGCCTGCGGCATGACCAGCACGTCGCCGAGATCGGAATGGCCCGCGCCCGAGAAATGCGTGTGGCTGAACCCCTGGATCGTCGGATCCTCGAAGCGATAGCCCGCGGCATGCCCGTAGCAGGCGCGGATCTCGCAACTCGTGTCGGTGTCCGGCGACAATTGCACCATCCCGAACGGCGCGGTCGCGCCGGGAAAGGTATGCCCCTCCCCGCCCGTCCCGATCATCGGATCGACCGCATCGATCGGCGCGGGGACGGTCGTCTGCGCCGCCGCCGTGCCGGAAATCACCAGTGCAAGAGAAAGAAGGATACGCATGACGCGATCTAAGCAGGTGTCGCCGCGTCGCGGAAGCGCTCGTGCAGGGCAAGTCGGGCTGGTTCGCTGTCGGTCCCAGCCCGCCCCGCATGAGCGGCAGAGCCATCAGATTGAAAACGTAACGAATCCCTTCTCGTCGATATGCCACGCCGGGTTCCACGCGATTTCCCAGGCGTGATCGTCGGGATCGGCGACATAGCCGCGAACGCCGCCGTGCGGCGGCGCATCGGCGGGCCTGACGATACGTCCGCCCGCCGCGGTCAGGCGGGCCATCACCTCTTCGACCTCGGCCTCGCTCGACACATTATGCCCGAGCGAGAAGGCGCCGGGAGAGGATAAGCCGAAGCGATTCATGTCTTTTTCGAGCGCGGTCTTGTCGAACGTCCCCAGCACCGATCCGTTCATCTGATAGAAGACGATCTCGTGATTCTCGAACACCGGCGCCCAGCCGAATCCGTCCACGTAGAATCGACGCGACCGCGCCAGATTCGCGACGCCAAGCGTGATGACCGATATCTGTTGTTGCATAACCAAAACCTTCCATTCGCTCCCGCGCCAGTGCGGGCAGCGTTCAAGGTCTTGGGACTCAACGCCGCAGCGAAGGTCAGGGCCCGTTTTCACGGGGACCGGGCTAACCGCACCGGCCTCCCCTTTTTCGACGGCGCGCTTTTATCAGCACCGGCATCGGCCGGCAACACGACCGTCGTGATCCGCTATTGACGAATATGTGCAATCATGCATATGCACGGATATGGATATAGATGTTTTCGACGCCCTGGCCGATCCGACGCGACGCCGCGTGGTTGCGGCGTTGCGGCACGGCGAGCGGCAGGTGAACGATCTCGTCGCGGCGGTGGGCATCCACCAGTCGGGCGTGTCCCGCCATCTACGCATCCTCAGCGAGGCGGGGTTCGTCACGATGCGGCCGGACGGGCAGCGGCGGCTCTACTCGCTGGCGCCCGGCCCGTTTCGCGAAATCGACGAATGGCTCGCCCAGTATCGCGCGCTCTGGGAGAAGCGGCTCGATCGCTTCGGCGCCGCGCTCGAGGCCCGGCAGGCGCAACAAGATCAAGCACGGAGTGAAGAAGAATGACCGATCAGATCCAGTCGAGCATCGTGATCGAGCGCAGCTATGCCGCCGACCGCGAGGCATTGTGGGCGCTGTGGACGACGAAGGACGGGTTCGAATCCTGGTGGGGCCCCGAGGGATTCCGGGCGGACGTGCGGGAGATCGAGGCGCAGCCCGACGGCGCGTTGCACTATGCGATGGTGGCCGACGCGCCCGACATGGTCGCCGCGATGAAGCAGATGGGCCAGCCGACATCGACCGAATGCAAGGGCCGCTTCTCGGAATTCCGCCCCTATGACCGGCTGGTCCTGACGCAGATCATCGACTTTCTGCCGGGGGTACAGCCCTATGACAGCACGATCGAGGTGGATTTCATCCCGGCCGCCGAGGGGAAGGTGCGGATGATCGTCACGCTGCACCAGATGCACGACGCGAAGATGACGCAGATGCAGCGCATGGGGTTCACCAGCCAGCTCACCAAGCTCGACAAACGCTTCGGCTGGACCGGCTGACCGGCGGCAGCCCGATCATCGAAGTTCCAAGCCCGGATTCGCATTTTTGAAAATTTCACCTATAAGAACTTCCGATGTCGAAAGGCGACCGGAAGATCGCCGCGGGAGAGAGAAGAGAGCGGCAGCATGGATCTGGGCTTCGGGCAGACTTTGGGCGGGATCATGCAGACGGCGTTCGTCGTCGAGGATCTTCGCGCGTCGATCGACCATTTCGTGCGCGATTGCCGGGCTGGCCCGTTTTTCGTGCTCGAACACTTTCTCGCGCCCGATCAATGCTATCGCGGGGAGCCGTCCCGCGCTGACGTCACGATCGCGATGGGGTTCGCCGGGCATATGCAGATCGAGCTGATCCAGCCGCTCGACGACAATCCATCGGTCTATCGCGAGACGATCGACCGGCGCGGCTATGGCTTTCACCATTTCGGCATCGCCTGCGCCGATGTCGATGCCGATCTGGGCCGGTATCAGGCGCGCGGCTATCAACTGGCCTTTCGCGCCGCCGTTCCGACCGGCGGTGCCGTGGCGTATCTGGAAGGCGGCGACGTGGCCGCGCCGGCCTTCCTGGAGCTTCTGCCCGCCACCCCGGCGATGAACGAGCATTTCACGCGCTTCTGGCGCGCCTCACGGGCATGGGATGGACGGGATCCCGTCCGGCCCTTTCTGTGACGGGAGGGTGGGCGTGGGAACGATCGAAAAGTTCGCAACGACCCGGATCGCGCCGCGCCAGCGGCTGCGTTACTGGAACGATCTGGTCGACCGGATCTACACCGGCACCTGGGTCAACACGCAGGGCGAGGAATTCCGCGGCGAGATGTGGCGCTGGGACATCGGCGACCTGGCGATGATCCGCCCGCGTTCCACGCAATCGACGGTCGGGCGGCGCGGCGCCGCCGCCGGGGGCGAGGAGCGCGTGATCCTGCACCTGCAGTGCCGCGGCAGCAGCCGCCACACCCAGAACGGCGACGAATGCGTGCTGCAGCCGGGCGATTTCGTGCTCAGTTCGCCGCACCAGCCCTATACGATCGATCTTCGCGAGCATGAATTGCTGGTGGTCGAATTCCCGCGCGCGCCGCTGGCGGAGCGGATACCGAAGCTGGACGACATGCTGCGCCGGCATATGACCGGCGGCACCCCCGGCGGGCGCGTATTCCACGATTTCCTGCTCTCGCTGTGGCAATTGGGCGATCAGAGCGAGCTGGACCCCGAATGGGAAAGCGGCGTGACCACGGTATTCTACGATCTGTTCGCGCTGGCGATGCGCGGTGCGCAGCACGCCCCGCGCGGCGCGCATGCCGGCGATCACGCGCTGAGCGAACGCATGGTCTCGCTGGTCGAGGCGAGCCTGGGCGATCCGGCCTTGGGCAGCGCGATGCTGGCGACATCATGCAACACCTCGATCCGCACGATCCAGAACGTGTTCGCCGCAATGGGCACGACCCCGACCGCCTATATCCTCGAACGCCGCCTGCGCCGCGCGGCGGACCGGCTGATCGTCGCCCCCGATACCAGCATCACCGATATCGCCTTCGACCTCGGGTTCAACGACAGCGCCTATTTCACCCGTTGCTTCCGCCGGCATTTCGGCGCCGCCCCGCGCGACTGGCGCGCCGCGCGCTGATCCCCACCGCTGCGTCTGCGTTTCCGTCCTGACGATCTGCGCCGCAGTGCAAGCACCGGCGGCGCCGGCGACGGCAGTGTTCCCCGGTCATCTGCGGCGAAGCCCGAAGGCTTCGGATCAGGCGCAGATGGTTCGGGGGAGGTTTGCGATGATCGAGCGCGTATCGGTTTCACTCGCCGTTCTTGCGGCGGCGCTGGCCGCGCCGGCGACGGCGCAGGAGCAAAAGGCGTCCAGCGAGGGAATTCAGGACATCGTCGTCACCGCGCAGAAGCGCGTGGAGAATGTACAGAACGTCCCGATCTCGATCAGCGCCTTCACCGCCAGCGCGCTGCAGGAGCGCGCCGTGACCAGCGTCGCCGCGATGTCGAACCTCGCGCCCAATGTCACGCTCGATGCGGGAACGCCGTTTTCCGGTTCGGGCCAGGTGCTCGCCGCCTATATCCGCGGCATCGGCGCGAACGATTTCGCGTTCAACATCGATCCGGGCGTCGGCATCTATCTCGACGGCGTGTATCTCGCGCGATCGGTGGGCGCCAATCAGGATCTGCCCGACGTCGAGCGGGTCGAGGTGCTCAAGGGGCCGCAGGGCACCTTGTTCGGCCGCAATACGATCGGCGGCGCGATCTCGATCGTCACCCACGATCCGGGCGACAAATTCCGCTTCATCGGCAGCGCCACCACCGGCAGCTACAATCTGATCAACGTGAAGGGCACGGTCGATGTCCCGATCGCCACCGGCCTTGCCTCGTCGCTGAGCTTCGCGGTCAACAGCCGCAACGGTTATCTGCGCCGCATACCCTATCCCGGTGCCACGGCTTACGCATCGGATCCGGTGACCGCGTTCCGCGCGTCGGGCTATGAGAATATCGGCTACGGCACCGAGGGCGGCGACAAGACCTATAACCTGCGCGGCAAGATCAAATATTCGGGCGGCGGCTTCCGCGCGGTGCTCTCCGCCGATTACAGCAATACCGATACGTCACAGATCGCCAATCGCGTGATCGCGATCTTCCCGGGGATTTTCGCAGGCACCTATAATTGCGCGATCGCGGGCAATCCGGTGGTCGCCGGCGGGGGCAGGTGCGATTCCCAGATCGCCGGCCCGCCGGCGGTTGCCTATGCCGCGCGCCGCGGCGGGCTGACCGGGCTGTTCGATCATCCCGCCTTGTTCGGGGTCAATGCCGATGCCAACCCGGACAATAACCGCCTGCCCTACGACGGTCGCTTCATCACCAAGGATATCGACACCAGTTACGCGAACGGCAACAACTTCAACAAGCTGAAGCAGGGCGGCGCGGCGCTGACGCTCGAATATGATCTGTCGCGCAACGCGACGCTCAAGTCGATCACCGCCTATCGCCAATTGCGCTGGAAGGTCGCGATGGACCTGGACGGGTCGCCGCTCAACTTTCTCAACACCAGCTTCCCGATGTTTCAGAAGCAGTTCAGCGAGGAATTGCAGCTCACCGGGAATGCGCTGGACGACCACGTCAAATATGTGCTCGGCGCTTATTATTTTACCGAATCCGGCAATATGCGCGATTTCGTCACCTTTGCCGAAGGGCTGTTGCAGGTCGACGGGCCGAACAATCTGGCGACGCGGAATTTCGCTTTCTATGGCCAGGTCGATTACAAGGTGACCGAGCGGCTGGGCCTGACGCTGGGCGGGCGTTACACCCGCGAGAACAAGGAATTCGAAGGGTTCCAGTCCGATCTCAACGGGCTGAACTACAAATTGGCGCAAGCCTTCGGCAATCCCGATTGCGCGTCGCTCGATCCGATCAGCGATCGATGCCGGATCGATAACGGCTTCCCCAATCCCGGCCAGCCGCTGCGCTATTATATCGCCGGGGTGCAGAAGCAGACGTTCAGCAACTTCTCGCCCAAGGTCGGCCTGCAATATCATCCCGGCGACGATGTGATGATCTTCGCCAACTGGTCGCGCGGCTACAAGACCGGCGGCTGGACGACGCGGCTGTCCGCGCCCCTGCCCTATGCGCCGACCTTCGGGCCGGAAAAGGCCGAGACCTGGGAGGCCGGGGTCAAATCGACATTGCTGGCGCGGCGGCTGCAGATCAATGCCGCGGCATTCCTGACCAATTACAAGGGCATCCAGCTCAACTTCCAGCAGGGGGTTTCGCCGGTGATCCAGAATGCCGGCGACGCGCGGATCAAAGGCTTCGAGCTGGAGATGACCGCGCTGGCCGCGCGCGGCCTCTCGCTGACCGGATCGGCGGGCTATACCGATGCTTATTACACCAATGTGCTGGCCGGCGCGGCGGTCGCGCCCTCGGCGCTGCAGGTCGGCGTGTTCAAGGGCGCGACCTTGCCCAAGACGCCGAAATGGAAGCTCAATTTCGGCCCGCGGTACGAGGCGGAGCTGGGCGGCCACGGCACGATCGTGCTGCTCGGTGACGTGACCTATACCAGCGCGGTCAAAAACGACACCGAGGGGACCTATCTGCTGATGCGCCCCGCCAATGCGCTGATCAACGCGAGCGTCACCTACAAGGCACCGTCGGGCAATTGGGACGTGACGCTGGGCGGCACCAATCTGACCGACAAGAGGCTGATCGTCACCGGCCAGGCGCAGCTCGCCGGCGGCCCGATCTTCGGCACCTATAACCGCCCGGCCGAATGGTATGCGCGGCTTGGCGTGAAATTCTGATGCAGAAGGAAACACCCCCCATGAGCACGATGAAGGCACCCCCGTCCGGCGCATATAAGATCGTCGACATCCCGGAGCTTTACCCCGATCTGATCCGCGCGCGCGGGGTGGAGGGAAGCTATGTCGGCGCGTCCGAGGCGGAGAGCCCGTGGGTGCCGTTCGGCGACAATGCCGCGATCCGCCACCTCGCCTTCGACGTGCGCGACAACATCTACGTCAACATCCTGTGGATCAAGGGACCGGGGGTGATCGGCACCCACAAGCATCGCGGACGGGTGTGGGCGATCGGGCTCGAGGGGTCGTTCCGCTATCTCGAATATGGCTGGGTGTGCCGGCCGGGCGAGTTCATCACCGAAACGCCGGGGACGGCGCACACGTTGGTGACCGACGATCCCAATGGGATGAAGGCGCTGTTCCACATGCAGGGCGCCAATGAATTCTACGACGAGCACGGCAACCACATCGAGACGCTCGATGTGTGGTGGTTCATGAACCACTATGAGAGCCATTGCCGCGAACACGGGCTGCCGATCAACGAGCAGCTTTACCTGTAGCGTCAAAGTTCACGAAGTTCACACGAGTGAGCGGTTGTGGCGCGCCGCCGTCACGCGATCCGCGCCGAGCCGTAGCGCGGATCGCCGACGACGCTCTCCAACAGGAAATTCTCAACGATATCACCGTAATAGCCGCAGCTGTCATCCTTTCGGAACCACAATAGCTGCCAGGTTTCGGTCGGATAAAGCAGAACGATCGCCTCGCGCATCGCCAGCGGGATCATCGCCTCGGTGAACATGCCGACCGCGACGCCACTCTCCAGCATCGAGACGAACACGTCGAAATAGGGCGGGCGCCCGACGATCTGCGCCGGCCGGATGCCGTGCCGTCCCAGCGCTTTCAGCTCGTCGCGCTCATAAGTGCCGCTGATCCGCGGCAAGGCGAAGGGCAGCGCCGCAACCTCGTCGGCGGTCAGCGGCAACGCCCGCCCCCCGGCCAGCCGACGGTGCCCGTATATGCCCCCGCGGACCAGCGCGACCGGCCGCAGGAAATCGGCGACCGGGGCGGGCTCGATCTGATGGACGAGCGCGAAGTCATATTTTGCGCGCGCCAAGGCCGCGTCCAGTTCCTTGCGCGGCAAATGAAGGTCGAACACCAGTTCAACCTCCGGGTGACGGGTAAGAAAGCCGCCGAGCTTGGGCCGAATGAAGTTTTCCGCCAGCCCCTGCCCGATCAACAATTGGAAGCGTGTCGATCCGGTCTTGACCGGATTCGCCCGCCGATGCGCCGCCAGCGCGGTGGTCGCTGCCTCGAAGCGCTGGAGATCTTGCAGGAAAGCTGCGCCCGTCGGGGTGATCAGCGGGCGCCGGCCCGGCTTGCGATCGAGCAGCGCGACCCCAAGTTGCTCTTCCAACGTCTTGAGTTGATTGCTGACCGATGCCTGAGAAATACCGAGATTCTCGGCGCTTATCCTGAAGCTTTTGGTTGCGCAGAGGCTCGAGAATACTTCGAGCTGGCGCAATGTGAATGGCAGATTCGCCATATGATCCTCCCGCCACAAAATCATAATCTACAATCAATGTCCTGTCATCACTTGGCGATGCATTGCTTGCCTGGGAAACAGTCGCGAAGCTCCCGCCCAGGCAATGCGAGGGGGAGGAAGCAATGCGGCAATCGATCGGGCGTGGGCGCAAGCCGCTGGCGGCGCTGTTGGGGAGCAGCGGCGCCGCGGCGCTGGTATCCTTGGCAACGCCGGCATCGGCGCAGGAAGCGCCGGCCACCGAGGCCCCTGCCGTGCAGGAAGTCGTCGTCACCGGATCGCGCATCCGCAGCGACGGCAGCAAATCGCCGACCCCGCTCACCGTGGTCAGCGCCGATCAGCTCGCGGCGATGGGGCCGAGCGGCCTCGTCGAAGGCGTCAGCCAATTGCCGCAATTCTTCGCCAGCCAGTCGGTCGCCGCGGTGCAGACCGCAGGGGTCGGCGGCAACGGCTGGTTCCTGCGCGGCGGCTATGGCAACCTCGACCTGCGCGGGCTCGGTATCAACCGCACGCTGACCTTGCTCAACGGCCATCGCGTCATCTCGTCGAGCGCGTTCGGGGGAGTCGACGTCAACGTCATCCCCAAGGCGATGGTAAGCAACGTCGAGACGGTGACCGGCGGCGCCTCCGCCGCTTATGGCACCGACGCGGTCGCCGGGGTGGTGAATTTCAAGCTCAACCGCAATTTCACCGGGCTGCGCGCCGATGTGCAGCAAAGCATCACCTCGCGCGGCGACAACCGAGGACTGCAGGCGTCGGTGAGTTACGGCACCAAGTTAGGCGATCGCGGGCATATCCTGCTTTCGGGCGAATTTTCGATGCAGGACGGCGTACACACGATGCGCGGGCGGGACTGGTACAAAGCCTATGGCGTGATCAACGGCAACGTCTATCCCGATGTCGTCTCGACCTCCACCTCGTTCAACGGCCTCATCTATGCGCCGGGTACGCGCCTCAACGCGATGCAATTCCTGCGCGACGGCAGCGGGATCACACCGTTCGTTGCCAGCGGCGTCAGCGCCGGTACGATCGGCGGCCGGGGGCCCCTGGCCGGCAGCCAATCGATCACCAACGGCGGTAGCGGCGATTATATCGGGCGCGATCAGCTCACGATCTTTCCCGACGCCGATCGCAGCAGCATCTATGCCTATGCCGATTATGAGATCGCCGATCATGTGACGGTCTACGCGCAATATATCCGCGGACAGAACAAGACTTTCCGCTACAACGAGCCGACCGGCTCGCTGAGCGGCACGCCCAGCGTAGCGAGGATTTATTCGGGCAATGCGTTCCTGCCCGCGTCGGTGCAGCAAATCATGACGGCTGATGGAATCGAGTCGTTCGAGTTCCGCCGGATCGGCGGTGACAGCGATTTCGGCAGGCTGTCGACCCAACGCGACAACAGCGTGATGAATTCGTTCGCCGGCGGCCTCACCTGGGATATTTCCGGCGGGGCGCTGGATGGCTGGCAGGCCGATCTTTATTATCAATATGGCACCAACAAGCGGAAAGCCTATCAGAACGGGCTGCGGCTCGATCGTATCTTCGCCGCGCTCGATGCGGTGACCGATCCGGCAACCGGCCAGCCGGTCTGTCGCGTATCACTCTATGGCAACAGCTTTCCGGGATGCGTGCCGATCAACCTGTTCGGTCAGGGCAATGCATCGGCCGCGGCGATCGATTACGTCACCGGCTATGAGCCGGGGCAGCAGATCACCACCCCGATCTATTATGCCGATACCGGTTTCGCGCGCGGCGAGACGCTGAGCTACGTCTCCGGCACGGAAAAGGTGGGCATCACCGATCTGCGCCAGCATCAGTTCGAATTCTCGATGAATGGCACGCTGGTCGAAGGCTGGGCCGGACCGATCAAGGCCGCGTTCGGCGGATCGTGGCGGCGCGAGGCGATCCGGCAGGTCGTGCAGGACCCGGGCAACCCCGCCGCCAACCACGATACCTTCCGACCGGTGCAGTGCAGCGATCCGAAGGTTACGGCCAATCCGCCGCCTGGTCTGCGCAACGTGTCAAACGCCGATTGCGGCAATTCGGTCGCGCTGCAATATTCGAAAGTGTCCAATATCCGCGGCGCGATCAACGTCACCGAATTGTTCGGCGAGACTCAGGTGCCGCTGCTCAGCGAGGCGGGCCCGATCCGCTCGGCCAATCTGCATCTCGCCGGACGCTGGGCGAATTACACCGGGTCAGGCGGAATCTGGGCGTATAAGGCCGGACTGGAAGCCGATATCGGCGATTTCCTGCGCTTGCGCGGCACCTGGTCGCGCGACGTGCGCGCCGCCAATCTGTCCGAGCGGTTCGACAAGACCGGCGGGATCACATCAATCGACGATCCGCGGACGCCAGGCGTCATCGAATCCATCTCTGTGACAAATTATTCGGGTGGCAACCCCAGGGTGAACCCGGAGAAAGCCGATACATGGACGGCGGGCGCGGTGATCCGCCCCGGCTTCGCCCCGGGCCTGTCACTCTCCGCCGATTATTATGACATCCGCGTCAAAGGGGCGATCGCCCGGCTTGGCTCGCAGGGCGTGTTTAACGGCTGCGTGATCGATGCTGCTCCCGAATTGTGCGCGCTGGTGAGTTTCGACACGGCCGGACAGCCGACGCTGATCGGCGATATTTTCATCAACGTTAACCAGAATCGCGTGCGCGGGCTGGACGTGGAGGCCAATTATACCCGCCCGATGAACCTGACCGGCGGCGAGGGTGAGGCAATCAATCTGCGACTCTTCGCCAATTGGCTGTTCGAAAATTCGCAAACCCTCAGTAACGGCACCTATATCGATCGCGCCGGGCAGACCGGTATCCAGCAATCAGATGGCTTTCCTTATGGCCTGCCGAAGTTCAAGCTGACCGGCAATGTCACTTATACGAGCGGCGGTTTCTCGTTCTTCACCCAGGCGCGCTACATCGGCTCGGGCACGCAGGAAAACGCCCGGCCAAGGGACGCTGCCTATAACAAGGTCGATTCAGCCTTCTACCTCGATCTCAGGCTCGCGCAGAAAGTGAAGTTCGGCACCGACAGCGAAGTGGAAATATTCGGCTCGGTCACCAACCTCACCGATCGTTCGCCACCGGTCACACCTTATTACAGCAACTTCTACACCCGGGCGATCCAGTTCAACTCGGTGTTGTTCGATCTGCTCGGCCGGCGCTTCACCGTCGGGATGAAGTTCGCGCTATGAACCAAACGGTAATGCCCAAAGCATTCTCACGTCGTGAGGCGATCGCCGGGGTGGCAGGTGCGGCGGCGCTGGCGGGGGCGCCGGCGGTCGCGCGGACCTTCAATGGCAAGGTCAGGCAGACGCAGCCCAACATCCTGTTCATCATGGCCGATGACATGGGGTTCGCCGATCTCTCCTGTTACGGGCGGCAGGAATATCAGACCCCCGTCCTCGATCGGCTGGCGGCGGAAGGGGTGCGCTTCACCCACGCCTACGCCAATAGCGCGGTATGCACCGCGTCGCGCGTCGCGCTGATCACCGGGCGGTATCAATATCGCCTGCCGATCGGCTTGCAGGAGCCGCTCGGCCGGCAGGATATCGGCCTGCCGCCCGCGGTGCCGACGATCGCCTCGCTGCTGCGCGCGCGCGGCTATGCCACGTCGCTGATCGGCAAATGGCACATGGGCGCGCTGCCGAAATATGGCCCGCTCAAGAGCGGCTATGACGAATTCTGGGGGTTGCGCGGTGGCGGGGTCGATTATTACCGCCACGCCTTTCAAGGCGCACACGATCTGTGGGACGGCACGACCGAGGTGGCGCAGGCCGGCTATATGACCGACCTGCTCGCCGATCGCACGCTCCTCGCGCTCGATCGGCGCAAGGCCGACGGCAAGCCGTTCTTCATCAGCCTGCACTTCACCGCGCCGCATTGGCCGTGGGAGGCGCCCGATGCCGCGGGCAAGGCCGAATCCGATCGGATCGCCGCCTCGCGCAACCCCGACGCCTATTTCCATTATGACGGCGGATCGATGGCGACCTATGCCGCGATGGTCGGGTCGCTCGACGCCAATATCGGGCGCATCCTCAATAAGCTGGCTGCACTCGGCATGGCCGAGGATACGATCGTCGTCTTCACCAGCGACAATGGCGGCGAGCGTTTCTCGCGCACCTGGCCGTTCACCGGCAAGAAGACCGAATTGCTCGAAGGAGGGCTGCGCATCCCCTCGATCGTGCGTTGGCCGGGCGTCACCGCGGCCGGACGGACATGCGCGGAGCAGACGATGCTGATGGACTGGCTGCCGACCTTCCTTGCCGCGGCCGGCGGCGCGCCCGATCCGCATTACCCCAGCGACGGCATCGATCTCAGGCCCGCGCTGGCCGGGCAAGCATTGCCCGAGCGCACGCTGTACTGGCGCTTCAAGAATCACGACCAGAAAGCGGTGCGCCGCGGGCGGATGAAATATCTGTCGATCGCCGGCAACGAATTCCTGTTCGACGTGGTCGCCGATCCGCTCGAACGCGCCAATCTCAAGGATCGCGATCCGCAGACCTTCGCCGCGCTCAAGGCCGCATTCGCGCAATGGAATGTGCAGATGCTCAACGATCCCAATGCGCCAAGCTATGGCTTCAGCGGCAAGGAACTGGCCGATCATTTCGGGATCGACAATTGACGCGGCATGCTGCGCAATCGTTTCGTCATGCAGCGGATGGGCTCTGACGGATGGTTCCGCCTTTCCAGCCGTCATGCCGGGCTCTCACCCGGCATCGAGAGCAACAGGCGGTGGTCCTTGCGACTCTGGATGCCTGGCCGAGCGCGGCATGAGGGCTGGAAAAAACGGGAATCCCGCGTCCGGGTCTATCCACTAGCGCATCGGAGAACGTGTCCTTGACCACCGCATCGCCCCCCTCGCCCGCCCCGTCGAATGCCTATCAGATCCTGCTGGTCGGGCTGCTCAGCCTCAATTTCGGCATCGTCTTCTTCGATCGCAACGCGCTCAATTTCCTGATGCCGTTCGTGAAGCCCGAATTCGGGCTGAGCAACGAACAGGTCGGGCTGATCCAGAGCGGGCTTTCGCTGACCTGGGCGCTCGCCGCCTTCGGCATCGGCCGGCTGTCCGACGCGATCCGCAACCGCAAATTGCTGCTGGTGCTGTCGACGCTGACCTTTTCGGTCTGCTCGTTCCTCACCGGGCTGGCGCAGGGCTTCGCGTTGCTACTCGGCGCGCGGCTGCTGATGGGGGCGGCCGAGGGCGGGGTGATGCCGATCAGCCATGCGATGGTCGCCGAAGGGGTCTCGCCCGAGCGGCGCGGCATCGCGCAGGGCATCGCGCAGAACCTGGGATCGAACCTGCTCGGCTCGTTCGTCGCGCCGGTGCTGCTCGTCTCCTTCGCCGCGGCTTATGGCTGGCGCGAGGCGTTCTATCTCGCCGGGGTGCCGGGGCTGATCAGCGCGGGGTTGATCTGGCTGCTGGTCCGCGAACCCGAAATGGCGCAGCGGCCGGTGCGGGAGCCGGCGGCGGGCGGCGCGGGGCTGGGGCTGCTCGCCAATCGCAACGTGCTGATCTGCGCGCTGATGTCGGTCCTGCTCGTCTCCTATGTCGTGGTCTGCTGGGTGTTCATGCCGCTCTATCTCACCGAGACGCGCGGCTATGCGCCGAAGGTGATGCAATGGCTGATGGGCACGCTGGGGCTCTCCGCGGCGCTCGGCAGCTTCCTCGTCTCGGGGCTGTCGGACCGGATCGGGCGGCGCCC
Source organism: Sphingomonas lycopersici (assembly GCF_026130605.1). GTDB lineage: Bacteria > Pseudomonadota > Alphaproteobacteria > Sphingomonadales > Sphingomonadaceae > Sphingomonas > Sphingomonas lycopersici. The sequence goes on from NZ_JANFAU010000004.1 coordinate 401,153, forward strand.
GTTGATGATCGCGACCCCGCTGATCGGCGCCTTGCTGCCGCTCAGCGCGATGTTCCTGTTCGGGCCGACCTGGCTGCTCGCCGCCGCCTTCTTCATCGGCTGGGGGCTCAACGGCATCCTCCCGCTGGTGATGGCGACGGTGCCGTCGGAAAGCGTCAAGCCGCTCCACATCGCCACCGCGCTCGGGCTGTGCATGGGGGCGGGAGAATTGATCGGCGGCGTGCTCACCCCCTGGGCGGCGGGGCGCGCGGCGGATGCGACAAATCTGGCGGCGCCGCTGTGGATCATGCTCGGGCTGGCGATCGCCGCCGCTTTCTGCGCCGCCTGGCTCAAGGAGACCGCGCCGGCGCTTCGCGATCGTCCGGGTCGGCTTCGCCCCAGTGCAAGACGGGACGGACAAGGCGAGCCATCGTCGAGCGGCTGAGAGGAGCTTGATATGTCTTCAGTCATGACGGCGCCGCCGTCCGACCGCGCCGAGATCGTCGATGTCGGTTTCCCGTTCAAATCCCTGGTCGACCGGCTCAGCCCCGGCGGGCGCTATATCGATGCCCAGAGCGACGTCGACAGCCCGTGGGTGCCGTTCGGCGACAAGGCCGCGATCAAGCATCTCGCGTTCGACGTGCGTCAGGGCATCTTCTCGAACATCCTGTGGGTGAAGGAGCCGGGGGTCGTCGGCACCCACCTTCATCGCGGGACGATCGTGATGGTCTGCCTCGAGGGCAGCGTGCGCTATCTCGAATATGATTGGGTCGCCTCGCCGGGCGGGCTGATCCTCGAGGTGCCGGGCGAAAGCCATACGCTCGTCACCGAGCATCCCGAGGGGGTGAAATTGTTCGGCTGGATGCAGGGGCCGATCGAATTCTACGACGCCGACGGCAAGTTCGTCGATACGACCGACGTCTGGTGGTTCATCAACCATTATGAGAGCCATTGCCGCGCGCACGGCATCGCGATCAATCCGAAGCTCTATCTGTGAGCACGCTCGACCAGTTCGCCATCGCCGGTCGATCGGCACTGGTGACGGGGGCGGCATCGGGGATCGGTCTCGCCTATGCCGAGACGATGGCCGAGGCCGGCGCCGGCGTGACGCTGACCGATATCGACGCCGAAGGCGCAGCCCGCGAGGCAGCGCGGCTGCGCGACGCCGGATATGATGCGCGCGCGCAAGGGTGCGACGTCACCGATCTCGATCAGGTCGCGCGCGCGTTCGATGCGCATGTCGCGGCGTACGGCGGGTGCGACATCGCCTTCGCCAACGCCGGGCTCGATCCTGGCCACGGCTTCTGGACCCCCGACGGCAAGCGCGACCCCGAAGGGCAGATCGACGTCTACGATCCGGCGCGCTGGCACCGCTCGATCGCGGTCAATCTGACCGGCGTGTTCCACACCGTGCGCGAGGCAGCCCGTGTGATGAAGCGCAACGAACGCGCGACCGGGCGCCGCGGCGGATCGATCGTCATCACCTCGTCCAACGCCGCCGAGGTCAATGAGGCGATCGTCGGCGTGCCCTATATGCCGGCCAAGGCGGGGGTGAAGCATTTCATGCGCCATATGGCCTATGAGCTCGCGGCGTTCGGCATCCGGGTCAACGCGATCGCGCCGGGGCCGTTCGTCACCAATATCGGCGGCGGCTGGGTCAAGAACAATCCGGCGGCCCGCGCCGCGTGGGACGAGCTGGTGCCGGTCGGCCGGATCGCCGACCCCGATCAGATCAAGCCGCTCGCGCTGCTGCTGGCGAGCGACGCCGGCAGCTATATGACGGGAAGCCACGTGATGATCGACGGCGGGATGCAGCTCGGCCCGGTCAAGCCGCTGACGTGATGCGCGCGGCGGTCATGCAGCAACTCGGGCAGCCGCTGCGCATCGAGCGGCTGCCCGATCCCACCCCCGGCCCGGGCGAGCTGGTGGTGCGGGTCGGGCGCTGCGGCATCTGCGGCTCCGATCTGCACATGACCGAGGACCCCGCCTATGGCAAAGGCCCCGGCACCGTGCTCGGCCACGAATTCGCGGGCGAGGTCGTCGCGCTGGGACGCGGGACGGACGGGATAGGGTTGGGCGATCTCGTCTCGGTCATCCCGCTCGCCAGTTGCGGACAATGCGCCGCGTGCCTTGCCGGCGAACCCGCGTGGTGCGCAGGCTTTGGGCTGCAGGGCGGCGGCTATGCCGAATATGCCGTCACCCGCCCCAATCAATGCGTGCGCCTGCCCAAAACCGCCAGCCTTGCCGACGGCGCGATTATCGAGCCGCTCGCGGTGGCGCTGCACGGGGTCAATATGAGCGGCCTCCAACCCGGCGATCGCGTGCTGATCCTCGGCGCGGGGCCGATCGGGCTGGCGGTCGCCTTCTGGGCGCGGCGGCGCGGGGCGAGCGCGGTGGTGCTGCAGGATATCGCCACGCACCAGCGCGAGCGCGCGCTGGCGATGGGAGCAACCGATTTCGTCGCCGATCGCGACGATCCGGTCGGCGCGGCTGCGCGAGCGCTGGGCGCGGCGGATATCGTGTTCGAATGCGTCGGGAGGCCGGGGCTGATCGCGCAGGCGGTGCGCCAGGTGCGCAACCGCGGCACGATCCTGCTGCTCGGATTATGCACCCAGCCGGATACGTTCAACAGCTTCGCGATGCTGTCGAAAGAGGTGCGGCTGATCACCTCGGCTTTTTTCACCCGGCAGGAATATGAGGCCGCGCTCGATGCGCTCGACGCCGGCGCCGTCGAGCCGCGGTTGCTCGTCACCGGTACGATCGCGCTGGAGGATACCCCTGCCCGCTTCGAGGCGCTGCGCCACCGGACGGACGATTGCAAAGTGCTGATCGCGCCATAGCATTTCCCGAGCGGCGGCGGCTCAGCGGATCGTGATCGGCAGATCGCGCTTCCCCGAGGCGACATTCCCGGCGTGATCGGCCGCATAGATGCGGATCGTATAATCCCCCGGCGCGAGATCCGCCGGGCTCCACCCGCCCTCCTCCGCGCGGCCGTGGCGCACGATATTGGTGACGACGTAGAGGAAGCGCGTCCGCTGGTCGCTGTGGACCGTATCCCCGCTCGCCGGGGCATAAGCGATCCGCGCCGCGTCGGCGGCATTCGGCATGCGATCGAACTCGATCATGACGCGCGGTTGTTCGAAGCCGGGGACCGGCGTCCCGTCGGATTTCAGGATCTGGAACCCGGCCTTGTACAGGCCGAGCCGGCGGCGCGCGGCATTGTCGTCCACCTGATCCCACGCCTCGACGACGATGCTGACATCCCCGCCCGCCGCCGGCACCACGAGCCGCCCCTTGTCCGATGCGGTCAGCCGCTGCCCCTTGCCGTCGAGGACATGCACGTCATCGATATGCGGCGCGACATGATCACCGAACCCGGGAAAGCGCAGCAGCAACGCATTGACCTTGGCGCGCGGCGGCCCGAGTTCGAGGTGGACATGCGCCATGCGGTTGATCGTGCCGAGCGGATCGCCGACGCGGAAGCGCGTGCCGCGCTTGATCCGCACGCGGGCGGCCCGCCCCTGCGCATCGCGCGTGACGCGGAAGCGCGCCGGATCGAGCGACGCGCCCGCCTCGGTGCGGCCGACGCGCATGTGGATATAGGTCATATCGTCGATGCGCAGCCCCTCGCTCAGCCCGTCGAAGCCCCAATTGGGGATCGGATCGCGCACCGTCTCGTCCGCCGACGCGACCGCGGTCGTTCCCGGCGGGGAGCTGATATCGAGCCCGGCGTGGAGGTGATCGCGGCTCTCGCCTTCGTAATTGCCGCGCACCTCGCCGAGATCGCCGACCACTTCGTGCCAGCCGAGCTGCGGGCGGAACGGCCAAGGGACCAGCGACGCGCGGACCAGCGCGGGCGGCGCGGGTTGCGGAAGGGGAGCCGATGCGGCGCCGGCGCGACGCGGGGCGAGCTTGCGAAGCGCATAGGCCGAGGCATCGGCGACATAGAGCGCGCCCGCGCGATCGATCGCCAGCCCGGCGGGGCCGATCAGCGGCAACGCGGCATTGCCCTCGACCGGCGATCCCGGCCCGGCGAGCACCTCCAGCGCACCCGAGGGGGAGAGCTGGACGATGCGTCCGCGCTGGAAGGCGGCGATATAGACGAACCCGTCGTGGGTCGGCACCACCCCGACCGCGCCCCTGAGCAACCCGGTGCCGTCCTTGGGGTCGGTGCGCGCGAGCGTCGAGACCTGGCCGTCCGGCAAAACCTTGCGCAGCGCGTCGTTGCCGGTATCCGCGACGAGCAACGCGCCGCCGCGATCGAGCGCGACGCCGGTCGGCGTGTCGAAAGCCGCCGCTGCGCCCTGCCCGTCGGCAAAACCCGGCATGTCCTGCCCCGCCAATGTCCGCACCTGGCCGTCGGCGCCGATCGCGCGGATGCGATCGTTATAGGTGTCGGCGACATAGACATTGCCCTTGTCGTCCACCGCGACGCCGATCGGCCCGTCGAACCGCGCCTGCGCCGCCGCGCCGTCGCGATAGCCCGCCGTCCCGTCGCCCGCGAGCGTCGTGACCGTGCCGTCCGCGCCGATCCGGCGGATACGATTGGCACCGGTCTCCGCGACGAAGACATTCCCCGCGCGATCGAGCGCGATCCCCGACGGGGTATCGAACGATCCGGGCAAGGTCGTCACATTGCCGTCGGGGTCGATCTTGCGGACGCGCCCGGCATCGGCGACGTAAAGCGCCCCGTGCGCATCGATCGCCACCGCGAACGGATCGCCGAAGCGCGCCTGCGCCGCCGCGCCGTCGGTATGACCCCGCACCCCGTCGCCCGCCACATTGGTCAGCGCCGCGGGCCAGCCGAACCGCGTCGGCGCGGGCGACAGCACGCCCGGCCGCGACAGCAACCAGATCCCGCCCCCCACCACGGCGAGAAGGAGGAGGGCCATCGCCACGGCGACCTTGCGGGGTAATTTACTCAACATCAGGCGCGCGCCTTTGCCGCAATCCGCGCGGCAAGCTCAACAGCGGATTACCGAAAAATCGCGTGCCTCTCCTGAAAGGGGTGCGGTGCGGGCGCCGGCCCGCACCGCACATCGGTCATTATGCGGCGGTGCCGTCGAGGAAGCCGACCACTTCGGCGATGCGCCCGGCTTCGTCCAGCCGCACCACATCGGTCCCGGCCGCGACCGCCGGTCCGTCGGCCGCCAGCGTCCAGGAGAAGCGCACGTAATTGCCGTAGCCGTCGGGCGTCCCCGCGAGCGTGAAGGCATGTCCGGGGAATTGCGCCCGCGCCGCCGCGATCATCGCCGCAATCCCTTCGCGCCCGTCGCCCTTCATCAACGGATCGACATAACGCGCATCGTTCGACCAGCCGGCGAACAGCCGGTCGGCCCGCGCAGCATCGTCGGCCTCGTTCCACACCGCCAGATAGTTGTGGGCAATGGTATTGGGGTCGGTCATCTTTCGTCTCCGTTGTTGGTCCGGAGAAAATGACGCCGCCGCATGGCCAAAGCGATTACCTCACAGGTAATGGCACGCACGCAGCTGGGGTTTAGGATCGGTTTATGGCTACACAAACCAACGGCGTCGGCGATCTCCTGCGCGACTGGCGCGCGCGGCGCCGGCTGAGCCAGCTCGATCTGGCGGGCGAGGCCGATGTGTCGACGCGGCATCTGAGCTTCGTCGAGAGCGGGCGCGCCGCGCCGAGCCGCGACCTGCTGCTGCGCCTCGCCGAACCGCTGGCGCTGCCGCTGCGCGAGCGCAACCGGCTGCTCCTCGCCGCCGGCTTCGCGCCGCTCCACCCGGAGCGATCGATCGACGAACCCGATATGGCCGCCGCAAAGGAGGTGATCGGCGCGGTGCTCCGCGGCCACGGGCCCTTTCCAGCGCTTGCGGTCGACCGGCATTGGAATCTCGTCGCCGCGAACGATGCGGCCGGGGCGTTGCTGGCGGGGGTCGATCCGGCGCTGCTCGCGCCGCCGACCAACGTGTTGCGCGCCAGCCTGCATCCCGACGGGCTCGCGCCGCGGATCGTCAACCTCGCCGAGTGGCGGCATCACCTGCTCGCACGGCTGCGCGACGATGCCGAACGGTCCGGCGATCCGATATTGTTCGCGCTGCATCAGGAGTTGCGCGCGCTGCCTGCGCCGGCAAGCGAAAGGCCGCACGGCCCGACCGCACGGATCGCGGTGCCGCTGGTCATCCGCGATCCGGCCAGCGACATGCCATTGTCGTTCCTCTCGACGACGACGGTGTTCGGCACCGCGGTCGACGTGACGTTGGCCGAGCTGACGCTCGAATGTTTTTACCCCGCCAATGAGGAGACGCGGCGCGCGCTGCAGCGCTGAGCCGCGGTTCTCAGCCCCCGGCAGCGTCGAGACGCCGGCGAATGTCGCGGTAAGCCGCCGCGACCAGCCGGTCGAGCGCGGCTTCGTCGGGCATCCGCCCCACCCGCAGCTTCACGTGGCGCATGCGCTTGCCCGCGCCCTCCAGAAGGCCGGCCGGATCGTCGAGGAAGGCGCCGAAGAAGAAGCCGATATTGGCATGTTCGGCATAAGCGTCGACATAAGCGAAAGCCGCATCCCCGGCGCAGGCCGTCGGGCGCGCGTCGTGGATCAGCTCGCGCACGTCGGGGCCGCACGCGCGCAGTCGCTCGAACCACGGCTCGGCCAGCCCGCGCAGCGCATCACCGCCGGCGAACCACGCCTCGACCGCGGGGTCGCGGCGACCCGCCGTCGGAAAGCGGAACAGGGCGTCCATCGCGCCGGTCTATCGGTGAGACGACCCGCGCGCAATCAGCGGTAGCGCACCGGTCAGCCGCGCCGTTTCAGCCGCACCAGCGTCTCGTCCAGCGCGGAAAGAAAGCGTGATCGGTCGGTCTTGGAAAAGGGCGGCGGCCCGCCGATCACATCCCCGCCTGCCCGCAGATCGGCCATGATCGCGCGCGTCGCGATCGCCCCGCCGATCGATGCGGTGGTGAACGGGCGGCCATTTGGCGCGAGCACCGCCGCGCCATTCTTCAGGCAACGATCGGCGAGGAGGATATCGGCGGTGACGACCACGGTCTGCGCATCAGCACGCTCGGCGATCCAGTCATCGGCGGCATCGAACGCGCTCCCGACCAGCTCGCGCGCGATCAGCGGGTGGGCCGGCACCCGGATCGGGCTGTTGCTGACGATCGTGACCGGCACCGCGTGGCGGAAGGCGACCTTGTACACCTCCTCCTTGACCGGGCAGGCATCGGCATCGACCAATATCATCAGCGGCATCGGCGCTTCCTATCGCGCTCGCGCGGCGGAGGCCAGTTGCGCCGATCAGGACAGCAATATTGTCCGGCATCGCCGCTCCCCCTATCGCGAGCGGATGAGCTACGCCTTTCTCGCGATCGCGATCATCTCCGAAGTGATCGGCACCTCGTTCCTCAAACAATCCGAGGGGTTCACCCGCCCGTTGCCGACGCTGATCATGGGAATCTGTTATGTCGTAGCCTTCTATTTCCTGTCGCTGACGCTTCGCCACATCCCGACTGGGGTCGCCTATGCGATCTGGTCGGGCGTCGGGATCGTGCTGATCGCGGCGATCGCCTGGATCGTTCAGGGGCAGAAGCTCGATGCCGCGGCGCTCATCGGGATGGGGCTGATCATCGCCGGGGTTGTCGTGATGAACCTGTTTTCCGCCACCGCCGGCCATTGATCGCCCGTCGCGGACCGGCGAGCATTGCCTCCGCAGGGCGATCACGTTTACCCCCGCGCGGTTACCAATCCCCGGGGGAATATTCCAATGGATCGCCGTTCGTTTCTTGGCCACGCCAGTATCGCCGCCGTCGCCGCGAGCCTGCCCGCCGGCGCTTATGCCGCGACAAGCGCCGCCACCGCCGGCAGCAACGATGCGAAGCTCCACGCGCTGCTCGACCGGATTTTCGCCGACCGGCTGGTCAGCAATCCCGAAGGCGCGACGCGGCTGGGGCTCGATACCGGCAAGAACGCCGCGCTGAAATCGCGGCTCGAAGGACGCGGCGCGATCGATGCCGCGCGCGATCTCGCCCGCGCCAAGAGCGAGTTCGCTGCGATCCGCGCGATCGACCCGGCGACGCTCGGCGAGGATGCGCGGCTCGATTACGACGTCGTCACCTGGCAGCTCGAACGCAGCATCGCCGGGCAGGAGCGGTTCCACTACGGCTCGAACGGCGGGCGCTTCTCGCCCTATCTGCTGAGCCAGCTGACCGGCGCCTATCAGGACATCCCCGATTTCCTCGATACCCAGCATCGCGTGAAGGACGCCGCCGATGCGGACGCCTATCTCGCGCGGCTCGGCGCCTTTGCGACGGTGCTCGATCAGGAGACCGAGCAGCAGCGGATCGACGCCGGCAAGGGCGTGTTCGCGCCGGACTATATCCTCGATACCACGCTCAAGCAGTTTGCCGCGCTGCGCGACAAGCCGGCGGCCGAGACCGGGCTCGTCACCGGCTTTGCCGAGAAACTGAACAAGGCCGGGCTGCCCGTCGAACGCGCGACGCAGGCCGCCGCGCTGGTGGCGGACAAGGTGTTCCCCGCGCTCGATCGCCAGCGCGCCCTGGTCAAGGAATTGCGCGGCAAGGCGGCGCATGACGCCGGGGTGTGGCGCCTGCCCGACGGCGACGCTTATTACGCCGCCGCCGCCGAAGCCGCGACCACCGCCCGGCTGACGGGGGACGAGATCCACACGCTCGGGCTGGAGCAGGTCGCCGAGATCAGCGCGCGGATCGACGCGATCCTCAAAACGCAGGGCATGTCGCAGGGGACGGTCGGCGCACGGCTGGTCGCGCTCAACGAGCGTCCCGATCAGGTCTTCCCCAATACCGACGAAGGCCGCGCCGCGCTGCTCGACCAGCTCAACCGGCAGATCCGCCGGATGGAGCCGCGGCTTCCCGAGCAATTCGCCACCCTGCCCAAGGCCCCCGTGGAGGTGCGCCGCGTGCCCCCGGCGATCCAGGCCGGCGCGCCGGGCGGCTATTATCAGAACGCCTCGCTCGACGGCTCCCGCCCCGGCATCTATTATATCAACCTGCGCGACACGTTCGATCGGCCGAAGTTCGGCCTCGCCACGCTGACGCATCACGAGGCGATCCCGGGCCACCATTTGCAGGTGATGCTGGCGCTCGAATCGAAGGATATTCCGCTGATCCGCCGGCGCGGCTTCTTCAGCGGCTATTCCGAAGGCTGGGCGCTCTATTCGGAGCAGCTCGCCGACGAAATGGGAATGTTCGAGGGCGATCCGCTGGGGCAGGTCGGCTATCTCCAGTCGCTGCTGTTCCGCGCGACCCGGCTGGTGGTCGATTCCGGCATGCATGCGAAGCGCTGGAGCCGCGAGAAGGCGACGGATTACCTCATCGCCACCACCGGCATCGCGCGCGGCCGCAGCCAGGGCGAGATCGACCGCTATACCGTCTGGCCGGGGCAGGCGTGCAGCTACAAGATCGGTCACACCGTCTGGACCAAATTGCGCGATGAGGCACGCGCCAAGGCGGGCGCGAACTGGGACCCGCGCGCTTTCCACTCGGTGCTGCTCAAGGGCGCGATGCCGCTCACCGTGCTCGAGCGACTGGTCCGCGCGCGCATCGCCTGACGCCGATCAGGCCGGGGGAGGTTTCGCCCCTCCCCCGGCGTTTCACGGCGCGACGTCGCCCGCCTTCGCCGCAATCGGCCGCGCGTAATCGACCAGCGTCATCAGCAGCTTGCCCGGCTCCTCGCTGGTGATGTGGTGCCCCGAGCGCTCGAACCACACGAGCCGCTTCGACGGCGCGTTCACCTGCGCATACCATTCAGCGGCAACGTCGCTCGATACGTTGATATCGTGCCGCCCGAGCAGCAGGATCAGCGGCACCTTGAGCGTCCGGATCGTCGACAGATCGGTCGTCAGGATCTTCGGCAACAGCGCCTGCGTCACCGGCGGCTGGCCCTTGAAGGCGTTGCGGACATCCTCGTCGCTATATTCGGGGGCGAGCTTGAACGCCGCCATCTCGAAATCGCCGCCGGTCCGCCGCCACGCCGCGCCGCCATAATGGCCGAGCCATTTGCGCTGGATCAGCAACGCATCGACCGGCAGCGGCGCATCGCCCTGCGCGTAAGGCGCGATCGATTCGAGTTCGCGGATCGCCTCAACATTATTGTCGGCCTTGGCCTGCGCCAGGGTCCAAGCCCAGCCGCGCTGTTCGCTTTCGCGCCCGTTGGTCATCTGGCCCATCCCGATATAGGCATAGAGCCATTCGGGGTGCGCCGCGGCGAGCTTGAGCCCGAGCATGCTGCCCCAGCTATGCCCGAGAACGAACACCTTGCGCTTGCCGAACCGCTTGCGCGCCCATTGCACCAGCTCCTCTGCGTCCTGCTGATAGCGTTCGGGGGTGAGCAAGGCGGGGTCGTTCGCGCCGCTGGCGGTATAGGTCTTGCCCGCATTGCGCTGATCCCACTGGACGACGGTGAAATATTCGTCCCACCCGCGATCCCACCACCAATCGAGTGGCATTTCGACGAAGCCGGGGCCGCCGTGGAAATAGATGATCACCGGGTTGCGCAGATCCTGACTGCGGATCGACACGACCTGCTTGATCCCGCCGATCGGGATCGTCTCGATCGCCTGCAGCCCATTGGGGCTGACGATCTGGCGCAACCCGGCGATGATCTTCACCGCCTCGGCGCGATTATGCGGCCCCACACTATCCTGCGCCGCAACCGGCACCGCCAAAGATGCCATCGCCAGAAAAGCCGCAAACCCCTTCATCTTTCACCTTTCTCGTTGGATCGCCGATATCTAGTGGATAGATTCAGACGGATGGGTCCCGAATCGCTCACCCGTCATGCCGGGCTTGACCCGGCATCCAGAGTCTCAGGCGGTGTCCTTTGTAGCTCTGGATGCCGGGTCAAGCCCGGCATGACGGAAAAGGATTCCGGGACTCATCCGTTGTGTTCTCACCACTAGTGACGATCGCCGGCCCCGGCCATGCGCCGTCGCGCAAAATCGGTTATCGCCGCCGCATGGCGAAGAAGAAGCGCTATCTCACGGCCACGCTGCCCGACGGCTATGTCAAGACGATCGGCCCGACCGCGGCCGATTTCACGCATTATTGGCGGATCGTCGCCGAGCTGGCCAACGGGCGCACCGAGGTCTTCTGGGGGCACACCAAGTCGCTCCGCGAGGCGACCGCCAAGAAAGCGGCCACCGCCGATGCCGCCCGGCAGCGCGGCTGGTCGCGCTATGCGTTCGAGATCGTCGAACTGACCGAGACGCCCGCCTAGCCTTCGCCGGGGTGGTACGCGCTTCCTTGTGTCGCCGCGAAGGCGGGAGCCCAGGAAAGCTCGGCATGATCCCGATTACCGTTAGCGCCCGTCGGCGTGTTTCGCCTGCAGCGCGACCAGCGCGTCGACGATCGCCGGTGCCTGATCGGCAGGGACCGGCGCGCCATAAGCGTCGCGCATCTTGTCGACGATCGCCTGCCATTGCGCCTTCGACAGTTGCGGCTGATACAGGATCATGCTCGTCGAATGACAGGCGAGGCAATGCGCGTTGAGCGGGGCGACCGCCGCGCCCTCGCCGAACGTCTGATCGTCCTCGGGCAGCGCGATGCTCGTCGAGCGGAGCGCGGCGAACTTGGCCTGTTGCCCGTTGTCGGATGCCGGCTCGCGGACCGCGCCGGAACAGGCGGCGAGCGCGCCGATCGCGAGCGCCGCCAGGGCAATGCGTGCGCCCCTCATACCAGCCGCACCGTGCAGGCTTCGACGCAATTTCGCATATAGCCACCCGGATTCCAGTTGGGCGCCATCGGCTGCGCCTCCCCCTTTTCGTTCGTGCAGCGCGACATGATCGTCATCGTGCCATGCGCGAGAACGGGAATGACCGTGCTGAAGCGGCGGAAGCTGTACCGCCCCTCGTCGGGGCCGAGCCGCGACGCGATCCAGCTCTTGCCGCCGTCGATCGAGATATCGACGCTCCTGATCCCTTGGTCGCCGCCAAGCGCGATCCCGTTGACCCCGATGCGCGGGCGATATGGCAGGGTGGCGCCATCCTTGAGGTTGGTGATCCACGATCGCGGCGGCATGATGCTGATCGGCGCTTTGGGGAATTCCTTGGTGCCGGGCACGACGTTCGCATGCGGCGTGGTGGGGACCTGATAGGCCTTGGCCATCCAGTAATTGTCGTCGGGGCCGTTCAGCACCTCGATGCTGTCGAGCGACTTGACCCAATAGGTCGAAAACCAGCCGGGGACGATCAGCCGCAGCGGGAAGCCATTGAGCATCGGCAATTGCTCGCCGTTCATCGCGAAGGCGACCATCACCTCGCCGTCCATCGCATGATTCACGGCGAGCGATTTCTTGAACGGATCGACCGCGGTCAGCGGCTTGTCGAGCCCGCCGAAGCGCACACGGGTCGCCGCCGGATCGATCCCGGCAAGCTCGAGCAGGTGGCTGAGCGCCACGCCTTCCCACCGTGCATTGCCCATCGCGCCATGCGACCATTGCGCGCCGGGAACCCGCGGATCGAACAGGGCGCGGCTATTGCCCGAACATTGATTGACCGCGGCATAGGAAATCCGCGGCATCTTGAGGAGTTCGTCGAGGCGCAGCGCGAGCGGACGTTTGACCGCGCCGCCGATCGTCAGCCGGAAACCCGCGGCATCGACCTCCAGCGGGATATCCGCCCAATGCCAGCGCACGAAGAAGCGATCATTGGGGGTGAAGACGTTGTCGTTGAAAACCTCCATCGGGGTTTCCAGCAGCGGGGGGCGGTTGCGCTGGACGATCATCGCGCCTTTTTGCGGAAAGGACCCGCTGACCGGGCGGCCGACCAGCCCCGCATCGGGCGCCGGGCGCGAGAAACCGCCCGCCGCGCGCGCGATCGCCCCGCCGGCCAGCGCCGCCGCGCCTGACGCCAACAGCCTGCGCCGGGCCAGAAGGTTAGCCAAGGTCGCGTCGAATCGATCCATATTCCCCTGTCCCATCTCCGGCATTGCCGGCGGCGCGCCGATCGGCAGCGGCATAACATATTCCGCGGCCGTCGCGCAGCGCATGTAAAGATCTGTGATTTCGATGCACGACTGTCATGATGTGATGCGATCTAATCGGCGCTGCCGATCGTTCCTATTCTCGCGCCTTCGAAATCACGGAGAAAACGGATGGACCTTCAACTGACCGGCAAGACCGCATTGGTGACCGGATCGACCGCCGGGATCGGCCTCGCGATCGCCGAGCGCCTCGCCGCCGAAGGCGTGACGGTGACGATCTGCGGCCGCAACCAGGCCAAGCTCGACGAGGCGGCGGCGCGGATCGCCGCGGTCGGCAAGGTCGAGGCGGTGCTCGCCGATCCCGCCACCGCCGAGGGCGCGAACACGCTGATCGCGGCGGTGCCCGACACCGATATCCTGATCAACAACCTCGGCATCTACGAAGCCAAGCCATTCACCGAGATCACCGACGCCGACTGGCATCATCTGTTCGAGGTGAACGTGGTGAGCGGCGCGCGGCTGGCGCGGCATTATTTCCCGCGGATGCTGGCGCGCGACTGGGGCCGCATCCTGTTCGTCGCGAGCGAGAGCGGCCTCGTCGTGCCGAGCGAGATGATCCATTACGGCATGACCAAGACCGCGCAGCTCGCGATCGCGCGCGGGCTGGCCGAGCAGACCCGCGGGACCGGGGTGACGGTCAATTCGGTGATGCCCGGGCCGACGCGATCGGAGGGGATCGTCGAATTCATCCGGTCGGTGGTCGACAACAAGGATGCGCCCGAGGCCGAGCGCGAGGCCGAGTTCTTCAGGACGATGCGCCCGCTGTCGCTGATCCGGCGGCTGATCGAGGCGGACGAGATCGCGGCACAGGTGGCGCTGCTCGCCAGCCCGCTCGGCGCGATCACCAACGGCGCGGCGATCCGCGTCGAGGGCGGGATCATCCCGACGATCGCCTGAGGTCGACCCGACGAGGGGGGCAACGACACGTCGCTCCCCTCGTGCTCCCGCTCAGGTTCGCTCGTCGATCACCACCCGCCAGCCCGCGGCATCGCGCCGCCAGATGCGCACATAGGTCAAATCCTTGCCGCCCGCGCTCGTCACCTTGCCGTAAGTCACCCCCAGATCCCCGGTTCGCGCCGTCCGCATCCCGAGCCGGGCAATCGCCGTCGCCGGCGCATCCGCCGCCAGCGCGGCCTTCGCTTCGGCCGGGGGGAGCGGCGCGCGGCGCGGACGCAGCAACCGCGCATCGGCGGCAAGCATCGCGAATTGCGTATCGCCCTCGCCCTTCAGCACCGCATCGTTGAGCCGGTCGTCGGCCTGCGCCGGATCGCTGCCGGCTGTGCGCTTCCCCGCCGCCAGCCGCTCGACCGTTTGCGGCAACGGCGCCGCCAGGTCGCCCGGCGCGGGCGGCAGGCCGTGATCGAGGAACCAATGCCATTGCCCCGCCGGATCGCGAATCCACACCGTCAGGAACTGGCCGTGCGACGCCTTGCCCGCCGCCGCGAGGCGATACGGCCCGGTGGTCACGCCGAAATCCCCCGATTGCGCGATCAGCGCGGTCGCCGGCTGCCATTCCAGCACGACCCCCGGATCGTTCTTGTCGGCGCTCAGCGCCGGGCGCGCGGGCACCGGCGCGGGGCGCAGCAGGATGCCGTCCGCCGCGACATGCGCGAGGAACGCCGCGCCGATCCCCAGCCGCCGCGCATCCGCCGCAAACCGCCGCTCGGCCGCGACGAGGCCGGAAAAGGCGTCGACGCGCGCCCTCGCGACGCCGATCCCGGCGACGCCGAGCGACAGCAGCGCGAGCAACGCACCGGGCAGACGCAACCGCCGACGGAGGATCGGGTTCATCTCCTTCGGCTCAGCGGGTGATACTGTCGTAGAAGGCGTCGATATCCTGCCGCAGCCGCGCCGCCGACCCGGGCTCGATGTAGATCATGTGGCCCGAGGGATAATATTTATAGGTGATATTGGCCTTGAGGGCGGGATCGAGCTCCATATGCTCAAGATCGTAATCGGCGCCCGCGAAGGGCGTCGCGATATCGTAATAGCCGTTGAGCGACAGCAATTTCATCTTCGGATTCTGCCGCATCGCCTGGCTGAGATCGACCGAGGTGTTGGCGGCGAACTGGCGGCCGTTGCCCGGCGCGCGATGTTTCCAATCCCAGGCCGGTCCGATGCTCGAATAGAAATTCGGGCGATAGGAAAGCTTGGTCTGATAACCGAGATCGTTGAACAGATAATTGTTGATCGCGGCGATGAACGCGCCGGAGATCGCCTCGTTGGCGGCGTCGAATTCGGGGCTGTCGCCGCCCGCGTCGACATCGATCCCGTCGAAGCGGCTGTCGAGCCGGCCGACGGTGCGCCGCTGATCGCGCAGCAATTCCTTGCGGAAGCGATCAGGGCCGGGGCGCAAATTGGTGCGCAGCAGGAAATCGGGCGAGACGCCGAGCAGCGCGCTCGCCTGCTGCGCCATCTGCGTGCGTTCCTCGGGGGTCAGCCGGTCGCCCTTGGAGAGCGCGGCGGCATAAGGGCCGGTCGCAAAGGCCTGCGCCTGCTTGGCGAAGGCATCGAGATCGGCGAGCTTGTTGGCGACGCGGTTATGATACCAGGCGGTCGCCGCGAAGGTCGGGAAGGCATTGACGTGCATCTGATCGACCGAGGGATCGAACAGCAACGGGATGTTGAGCACGGTCGACATGATCGTCGCGCCGGCAAGCTGGACGCCACGCTGCTGGAGCACATAGGCCAGCCCGCCGGTGCGCGTCGTGCCATAGCTTTCGCCGAGCAGGAATTTGGGCGAGGCCCAGCGGTTGTTGATCGTCAGATAGCGCTGGATGCCGCGCGCAAAGGCATCGAGATCGCCGTCGACGCTCCAGAAATCCTTGCCGGTCGCCTTGCCGAGCGGCCGTGACAGCCCGGTGCCGATCGCGTCGAGGAAGACGATATCGGTGCGATCGAGGATCGTATCCGGATTGGCGACGAGCCGCCCCGGCTCGCCGTGCAGCGCATCGAGCCCTGGCACGTCGACCTTGAGCGGACCATAGCTGCCCATGTGCAGCCACATCGACGACGAGCCGGGGCCGCCGTTGTACATGAAGGTGATCGGCCGCGCCTTGCCGCTCCTCGACGCATCGGCGACATAAGCGGTGTAGAACATCGAGGCGATCGGCTCGCCCTCGTCGTTGCGGATCGTGAGCGTACCGGGCGTGACGGTATAGCCGAGCGTCGCACCGTGGAACGGGATCGAGCGGTGGCGCGACACCGAATATTCGATCGCGCTGGCCTGCGCGGTATCGGCCTTGTCGGAAGCACGCGCCGCGTCGTCGGGCGCATTGCCGGGCTCGTCGGCATGCTTGGCCGGCTGCGGCCGGGGCGCCTTGTCGGCGGCATAAGTGGGCAGCGCGATCGCCATCGCGAGTGCGGAGGCGAGCAAAGGTGCGGCAAGGCGCATGTTACTGAATCCCCTTTCGTTATGCGCGAGGGGCTAACCGATCGTATACGGTCGTAGCAACCCCGCTCAGGGCTTGTCCGCACCACCCATTGCCGCCGCGCGACGATAATCGCCCTCGACCTGTGCGAGCATCGCGCCGAGGTCCGCCTGCGAATACCAATGGCCGCCCGCCATGACGCCCGCCGGATGACGCAGCACGCCGAGATCGTCGAGCGGGTTGCGGTCGGTCAGCACCAGATCCGCGCGATATCCCGCCTTCACCTCGCCGAACTTCTTCGGCTCGTGGAGCGTCGCCTGAATATAGTCGCCCGGCGTGCGGGTGGCGGCGGACAAGGCCTGGAAGCGCGTCAGCCCCGCCGCCTGCAGCCGATCGAGATCGTCGTGGAGCGAAAATCCCGGATAAATCCCGGGAATGGTCGGCGCATCAGTGCCGGCCAATAGCGGAATACCGGCGTCGCTCAGTCCCTTGGCAAGGCGCGCCTCGAATGTTGCGCGCGGATCGAGGCTGCCCTTTTTGCTGATATAATCTTCGCGCATCCAATCGAGCCGCCACTCGTAGGGCACGAACTTCGCCTCGGGCCCGGTGTAATAAGCGGCGGCAACCGCGGGGCGCCCCCATTGCGCCGCAATGGTTTCGAAGGTGAACAGATCGGCGACGACGAACGCGCGATTTGCCTTCAGCGTCTGCGCAGCGGTGGCGATGACGCTGTCCGGCGGCGCGGCGAGCGGGTCCTGATCGGGCGGGGTGAACAGCGCGTACATCAGCTCCTCGAGATGCGCGACGAGGACATCGTGCGACTGGAGCTGCTGCGCGAGCGTGACCGCGCGCACATAATGGCCGGTCAGCCCGAGCCCCTCGCGCCGCGCCTCGTCGGCGACAGCGACAAAGGCGTCCGCGGAAAGATTGTTGTAGAGCTTGATGAATTGATAGCCGTTGGTCTTGGCGAGCCGAACGGCCGCGCGCGCCTCGTCCGGCGTCTTGACGACGATCTGGCCGTATTCGGGCGTACCGTCGATCCGCAGCGCGAGATAGACGTGCGGCCCCGGCCGTTTCCCGCTGTTGAACAGCGGCACGCGCTGATCGACGAAGGTGGCGGTGGCGCCGCCGAGGTTGAGGATCGTCGTGACGCCGTTCGCGAGATAGACCTTCATGTCCTCGCGGCTCTCCGAATGGCTATGCATGTCGGCGAGGCCGGGGGACAGATATTTCCCGTGCGCATCGATCACGCGCGCCTCGGCGGGAAGGCGCAGGTTCGGGCCGATCGCGGTGATCGCGTCTCCGGTCACGACGACGTCCTGATCACGCAGCACCTGTTCGCGATCCATCGGGACGACGTTGACGTGACGGAAAGCCGTCACCGGCTCGCCGGACGCCACGCCGGGGAAAAGCACGGCCAGCGCGAACCCCGCCAGCAACGCCGCCCGACCTTTGCGCGAGCGGTTCCTGTTCGACTGCATCACGCTTCTTCCTTATCTATCCTCGACTTATGAGGCGGATCGTTGCCGCGCGGCTTTTACCACCGTCCGCAGATTTTCCTCGCTCAATGCGCCGGGGAACAGATACGGGCCGATCACCAGCCCGGGGGTGCCGGTGAGGCCGATGATCCGCGCGAACTGATCGGTGCGGGCGAGCGCGCCGTCGATCTTGGCCTTGTGCGTCGTCAGATCGGCCTGCAGCCGCTGCCAGTCGACCCCCGCCGCCTGCGCCGCGACGCGGATGCTTTCGGCAGTGATGCGGCCGCTGGTCTTCATCAGCGCATCGTTGAACGCGGTATATTTGCCCTGATAGCGCGAGGCCATCGCCGCGCGCGCCGCCTCCTCCGACGCCGGGCCGAACACCGGCCAGTCGCGATAGACGATGCGGACCTTCTTGTCGTCGCGCAGCAGCCCGGTCAGCGCCGGGTGGAGCTTGCGGCAATAGGGGCATTGATAGTCCGAGAAGACGACGATCGTCAGGTCATAACCGGCCGGCGCGACGCTCGGCAGATCGGGATCGTTCTGCAACGCCTCGCGCAGTCGCGCGCGTGCTTCCTCGGTCGCGGCGGCGTTCGGCTCGGGCGCCGCCGACACGCCGCTCAATGCGACGACGCCTGCCAAGGCGATCAGGGCTCCACGCGCGCGCTTCTTCATTGCTTCCTTCTTTCGACATCGTGGATCGGATGCGGCCGGCTACCGGATCGCCGCGCCTTCGTACAGGCGCCGTCGATGCGCCGGGGTGGATCGCTCTTTACGCACGACGCCTTAATACGCTGACATTAAAGAGCTTTGTTCGCGTCACACAATCAATCGATCGCGAAATCGAGCGTGAACACCGCCCCGCCCCCCTCGCCGTCGCGCGCGCCGATCCGCACGTTCATCACCTCCGAAAAGCTGCGGGCGATCGCGAGCCCGAGCCCGCTCCCGCCGCGACTATCCGATCCGGTGCCGCGCGCGAACGCCTCGAACAGCGCCTCCGCGCCGCCCGGCGGCAGCCCCGGCCCCTGATCGGCGATCGACAGCCGCACGCCGTGTGGCAGGCGCTCGCCGGCGATCGTCACCTTGCCCGCGCCGTGGGTCGCGGCATTGGTCAGCAGGTTGAGCAGGATATGATGCAGCAGCCGCGGATCGGCCGGCACCAGCGGCAGATCGGGGGGCACGCGGAAATCGAGCCGCGCGTCGGGCAACAGATCGCGCACGTCGTGTACTGCGCCCGCCACCGCATCGGTCAGGTCGACCGGCTCGATCGCCGCCGCCAGCGTGCCGCTGTCGATCCGCACCATCTCGATCAGATTGGCGAGAAAGCGCCTGAGCCGCGCCAGCTCGCCGCGCGCGATCCCCAGCGCGGGCTCGTCGGGGTGATTGACCGCGATCGCATCGAGCGCGCCGCCCACCGCCGTCAGCGGGGTGCGCAGATCATGCCCGATCGACGAGAGCAAGGCCGATCGTAGCCGATCGCGCTCCTCGATCACCCGCACCTCGCGAAGCTGATCCTCCAGCCGCAGCCGCTCGTGCGCCAGCGCCGCCTGCCCGAGCAGGGTGGAGAGCAGCGTCGCGCGCGTCGCCTGCACCGGCGCCCCGCCGTCGCTTCGCGCCAGCGCGACCACGGCGAGCGTTCCCAGCGTGGTGCGCAGGGGATGAAACTGCCAGTCCGCCGCGTTGAGCGTGCCCGTATCGCGCCCCGTCACCTCGCCGCGGCTCCACGCCCATTCGGCCGCGGCGCGATCGACCGGACTCAGCTCGGCCATATCGGGCGGATAGGCCGAAACGATCGCGAGCTGCCCGTCGCGCTGGGCGAGCAGCAGCACCGACACGTCGAGCGCCCGCGCCAGCTCGGTGCACACCGTGTCGCCGGTCGATTGCCAGTCCGACGCGCGTGCGAGCGCCTGGCCGAACGCCGCCACCGCGGCATTCTCGATCGCGCTCCGCGCCCCGATCGAGGCGCGCGTGCGCAGCCGATCGGCGAGGCTGGCGACGAACACCGCAATGCCGAGCAGCACGATCACCGTCAGCACGCTCTGCGGATCGGCGATCGTGAAGGTGTAAATCGGCGGCAGGAAGAAGAAATTATACGCAAGCCCGGCGATCACCCCGGTGGCGATCCCCGGCAAGCGGCCGAACATCACCGAGATCAGGATGACCGGGAGCAGATAGATGAGATCGATCCCGCCCGCGCCGATCACCGGCTCGACCAATGTCGCCAGCCCGGTGGTGACCGCGACCGCGGCGATCCCGGCCCCCATCCCGCGCCAGTCGACGCGCCGCCGCACCCGCGCCGCGCCGCGCGACGGGGTGGCATCCTCCGACGGGATAACGTGGACCGCCAGCCCCTCGCTGACGCGGAGCAGCCGTTCGACCACCGAGCCGTGCCGCAACTCAAACCACCAGCTGCGGCGCGAGCGGCCGAGCACAAGCTGGGTCGCGCGCATCCCGGCGATATGCGTCGTCAGCCCCTCGATCACCGTTTCCGCGGGAACGCTGGCAATCGTCGCGCCGAGGCTGGCGGCGAGCTGGAGCGAATCCGCCACGCGCCGCCGCTCGTCCGCGCCCAAAGCGGCGGCGCGCGGGGTTTCGATGAATACCGCCTGCCACGGTGCGCGCAACGCATCCGACAGCCGCTTGCCGGCACGGACCAGCGCGTCGCTGCCGGGCAATTCGCTCACGGCCACCAGCACGCGCTCGCCCCCGGCATAGGTGCCGGCGACGGCATGCGCGTCGAGGAAATCGACCAGGCTGCGATCGACATTCTGCGCGGCGCGGCGCAGCGCCATCTCGCGCAGCGCGGAGAGATTTTCCTTGGAGAAGAAATGCCCCAGCGCGCGCGTCGCCTCGGCCGGGACATAGACCTTCCCCTGCTGGAGCCGCTCGATCAGCTCGTCGGGAGGCAGATCGACCACCTCGATCTCGGCGCCCTCCAGCACGTGATCGGGCACCGTCTCGCGCACGCGGACGCGGGTGAAGCTCGCGACGACATCGTTGAGGCTCTCGACATGCTGGATGTTGAGCGTGCTGAGCACGTCGATCCCCGCCGCGAGCAGTTCCTCGACGTCCTGCCAGCGCTTGGCATGCCGGCATCCTTCCGCATTGGTGTGCGCCAGTTCGTCGACCAGCGCGAGCTGCGGCGCGCGCGCCAGCACCGCGTCGAGGTCCATTTCCTCGAGCCTGTGCCCGTGATGATCGATCTGCCGGCGCGGGATCGTCGGCAATGGCGCGGCGAGCCGTTCGGTATCCTGTCGGCCGTGCGTCTCGACCACCGCGATGACGACATCGACCCCTGCCGCCAGCCGCTCGGCGCCCTCGCGCAACATCTCGAACGTCTTGCCGACTCCGGGCGCCGCGCCCAGGAAGATCTTGAGCCGCCCCCGGCCCTCGCGCGCCGCAGCGCGGAGCAAGGCCTCGGGCGATGGGCGACGATCGGTCAAATGCATCCTCCTGGGATATTCCTTAGAACCTCGAACGGTAAATCCGGCTCACTTTCCTTTCCGCCCCGGCGAAGGCCGGGTCCAGTTACGGCCGGCCCGACGCTGGACCCCGGCCTTCGCCGGGGTGGAGCTACGTCTTGAGCATTCGGGCGCTGCCTCCCACGTACGCACACGGCTATCCTAGCGGCATGTACCCCCGGCCGCGCTAGTAACTTTACGCAATCCTTATGCGAAACCGGCGCAATCCCCCGCGAAACCTTATGCCCGCCCGCCCTAGCTGACACGCCGACGCCGCATCCCGCGGCCGGCGAGGCATATCGATGTCCGACCTTCTCTGGCTTGGCCTGCTGGCCGTGCTGTTCGTGCTGACACTGGCATTCGTTCGCCTGTGCGACGCGGCGTAACCCGCGATGACCGTTCACCTGTGGCTCGCCGGCCTCACGGCGCTCGCCCTGCTCGCCTATCTGGTGGCCGTCCTCGTGCGGCCGGAGCGGTTCTGACATGACGCTGGCTGGCTGGGCGCTGATCGCCCTTTTCGTCGCCATTCTCGGCCTCACCGCCAAGCCGGTGGGGCTGTGGCTGTTCGCGCTCTATGAGGGACGCCGCACGCCGCTCCACGCATTGCTCGGGCCGGTCGAACGCGGTTTCTATCGCCTCGCCGGGGTCGATCCGGCGAAGGAGCAGAGCTGGCGCCGCTACGCGCTGCACATGCTGCTGTTCCAGCTCGCGACCGCGCTGCTGACCTATTTCCTGCTGCGCGCGCAAGGCATGCTGCCGCTCAACCAGCGCGGCCTGCCCGGCGTCGGCGCGGACGGGGCGATGAACGTCGCTATCTCGTTCGTCACCAACACCAACTGGCAATGGTATACCGGCGAAAGCACGCTTTCGAACCTCAGCCAGATGCTCGCGCTGGCGATCCACAATTTCCTCTCCGCCGCGACCGGGATCGCGATCGCCTTCGCGCTGTTCCGCGGCTTCGCGCGGCGCGAGAGCGCGACGGTCGGCAATTTCTGGGCCGATATGACGCGGGTGACGCTTTACCTGCTCGTGCCGATCTGCGTCGTCTATGCGCTCTATCTGGTCGCCGCGGGGGTGCCGCAGACCTTCGCCGCCTCGATCGACGCGCATACGCTGGAGGGTGCCAGACAGACGCTCGCGCTCGGCCCGGTCGCCAGCCAGGAAGCGATCAAGATGCTCGGCACCAACGGTGGCGGCTTCTTCAACGCCAATTCGGCGCATCCGTTCGAGAATCCGACCGCGATGACCAATCTGGTCCAGATGCTGTCGATCTTCCTGATCGGCGTCGGGCTTACCTACACCTTCGGCAAGGCGGTGGGCGACACGCGGCAGGGTTGGGCGATCCTGGCGGCGATGGCGATCCTGTTCCTCGCCGGGGCGGCGGTCGCCTATGCGATGGAGGTCCACCCCACCCCGCTGATGCACCAGCTCGGCCTCGCCGGGGGGAATATGGAGGGCAAGGAGGTCCGCTTCGGGATCATCGGCTCGGCGCTGTTCTCGGTGGTGACCACCGCCGCGTCGTGCGGCGCGGTCAATGCGATGCACGACAGCTTCACCGCGCTCGGCGGGCTCATCCCGATGTTCAACATGGAATTGGGCGAGGTCGTCGTCGGCGGGGTCGGCGCGGGGATTTACGGCTTCCTGCTGTTCGCGATCCTCGCGGTGTTCGTCGCGGGGCTGATGGTCGGGCGCACCCCCGAATATGTCGGCAAGAAGATCGAGGCGCGCGAGGTGAAGCTCGCGGTGCTGGCGATCGCCGTCCTCCCGCTGATGATCCTCGGCGGCAGCGCGATCGCCACGGTGACGCAGGCGGGGCTCGCCGGGCCGCTCAACAAGGGGCCGCACGGCTTTTCGGAGATCCTCTACGCCTTCTCCTCGGCCACCGCGAACAACGGCTCGGCCTTCGCCGGGCTCACCGCGGGGACGCCGTTCTACAATGCCTTGCTCGGCATCGCGATGTGGATCGGTCGCTTCTTCATCATCGTCCCCGTGCTGGCGATCGCCGGCAGCCTCGCGGCGAAGAAGCACACGCCGGCCGGCGCGGGCTCCTTCCCCACCACCGGCGGGCTGTGGGTCGGGCTGCTCGTCGGGATCATCCTGATCATCGGCGGGCTCACCTTCCTCCCCGGCCTCGCGCTCGGCCCGATCGCCGATCACCTCACCGCCGCCGCCGGCCAGCTCTTCTGAAGGCTCACGCATCATGGCCCACGCAACCCCCACTTCGATGTTTTCCCCCACGCTCGTCGTGCCCGCGATCGGCGATGCCTTTCGCAAGCTCGACCCCCGCGCTTTGGTGAAGAACCCGATCCTGTTCGTCACCGCCTGCGTCGCGTTGCTGCTGACGATCTTCTTCGCGATCGGCGGCGAGAACGTGACGAGCGGCTTCCTCGCGCAGCTCATCGTATGGCTGTGGCTGACGGTGCTGTTCGGCACCTTCGCCGAGGCATTGGCCGAAGGGCGCGGCCGCGCGCAGGCCGCCTCGCTCCGCGCGACCAAATCCGAGCTGCGCGCCAAACTGCTCACCGGGGTGGGCGGCACCTGGGAACTGGTCGCCGCGACCCAACTCGAAAAGGGCGAACTGGTACTGGTCGAGACCGGCGACCTCGTCCCGGCCGACGGCGAGGTGGTGGAGGGCGTCGCCAGCGTCAACGAATCCGCGATCACCGGCGAAAGCGCACCGGTGATCCGCGAGGCGGGCGGCGACCGCTCCGCCGTTACCGCGGGCACCCGCGTCATCTCGGACCGGATCACGGTGCGCGTCACCGCGGAGCCGGGGCACGGCTTTCTCGATCGGATGATCGCGCTGGTCGAGGGCGCCGAGCGGCAGAAGACCCCGAATGAGGTGGCGCTGACGATCCTGCTTGTCGGCCTCACGATCATCTTCCTGATCGCGGTCGGGACGATCCCCAGCTTTGCGAATTACGCCGGCGGCGCCGTGCCGGTCTCGATCCTCGCCGCTTTGCTCATCACGCTGATCCCGACGACGATCGCCGCCTTGCTCTCGGCGATCGGCATCGCGGGGATGGACCGGCTGGTGCGCTTCAACGTGCTCGCCAAATCGGGCCGCGCGGTGGAGGCGGCGGGCGATTGCGACGTGCTGCTGCTCGACAAGACCGGGACGATCACGATCGGCGACCGCCAGGCGAGCGCCTTCCGCCCGGTCACCGGGGTCGACGAGCGCATGCTGGCCGAGGCGGCGCTATTCGCCAGCCTCGCCGACGAAACCCCCGAGGGCCGCTCGATCGTTTCGCTCGCGCGCGAGAAATACGGCCTCGCCCAGCCGCTGCCGGCGGGCGCCGAGGCAATCCCCTTCACCGCGCAGACCCGGCTTTCGGGGCTGAGCTTCGGCGACAGCCTCGTCCAGAAGGGCGCGGTCGATTCGATCCTGCGCGCCTATCCCGACCTCGCCGAGACGGTCACCGCCGCCGAACTCCGCCGCACCACCGACGAGATCGCCCGCGCCGGCCAGACTCCGCTCGCGGTGGTGCGCGACGGGCGGCTGATGGGTGCGGTAGCGTTGAAGGATGTGGTCAAGGCCGGGGTGCGCGAGCGCTTCGCCGAGCTGCGCCGGATGGGAATCCGCACCGTGATGATCACCGGCGACAACCCGTTGACCGCCGCCGCGATCGCTGCGGAAGCGGGCGTCGACGATTTCCTCGCCGAGGCGACCCCGGAGGACAAGCTCGCGCTGATCCGCCGCGAGCAGCAGGGCGGCAAGCTCGTCGCGATGTGCGGCGACGGCACCAACGACGCCCCCGCGCTCGCCCAGGCGGATGTCGGCGTGGCGATGAATACGGGCACGCAGGCGGCGCGCGAGGCGGGCAATATGGTCGATCTCGACAGCGATCCGACCAAGCTGATCGAGATCGTCGGGCTCGGCAAACAATTGCTGATGACGCGCGGCGCGCTGACCACCTTCTCGGTCGCCAATGATGTCGCTAAATATTTCGCGATCATCCCGGCGATGTTCGTCGTGCTCTATCCCGGGCTCGCCGCGCTCAACGTGATGCACCTCGCCAGCCCGCAAAGCGCGATCCTGTCGGCGATCATCTTCAACGCCTTGATCATCCCGGCTTTGGTGCCGCTCGCGCTGCGGGGTGTGCGCTACAAGCCGATGGGCGCCGGCCCGCTGCTCGCGCGCAACCTCGCGATCTACGGCGTCGGCGGGCTGATCGCGCCGTTCGCCGGCATCAAGCTGATCGACCTCGCGGTCAGCGCGCTCCATCTCGCTTGAGGGGTTCATCCCATGTTGAACGACATCAAATCCGGGCTGCGCCCCGCGCTGGTCCTCACCCTGCTGTTCGCTGCTCTGCTCGGCCTCGCCTATCCGGCGCTGATCGCCGGCGTCGGCCAGCTCGTCTTCCCGTGGCAGGCCAATGGCAGCATCGTGCGCGACGCACGCGGGCAGGCGATCGGCTCGGCGATCATCGGCCAGCAATTCGCCGGCCCCGGTTATTTCCACGGCCGCCCCTCCGCCGCCGGCAAAGGTTACGACCCGCTCGCCTCCTCGGGCTCGAACTTCGGCGCCTCGGCCAAGCCGCTCGCCGACCGCGTCAAAGGCGACATTTCCGCCAACCGCCCCTCGCCAGACGTATTGGCTCCTCCTGCCGATCTGGTGACTGCCTCCGCCTCGGGGCTCGATCCCGATATCAGCCCCGAGGCGGCTTTGTATCAGGTGGCGCGCGTCGCGCAGGCGCGCCACGTCAGCACGGCGCAACTCGATGCGCTGGTCGACCAGCATATCGATACCCCGCTGCTCGGCGTGATCGGCGAGCGCCGCGTCAATGTGCTGGCGCTCAATCGCGCGCTCGACGCGGCCTTCCCGCGCCCCTAACAGGATGCGGATGACCAATGCCCCCCGCGTCCTGCTGGTCGAGGATGATGCCGCGATCCGCCGTCTGCTCCACGCGGCGCTGACGCGGGCGGGCTATCGCGCCAGCCAGGTCGGCACCGCGCGCGAGGCAATGACGCTCGTCGATATCGAGCGCCCGGATGCGGTGCTGCTCGATCTCGGCCTGCCCGACCGCGACGGGCTCGAGCTGGTCCAGCTGATCAAGGCGCGCGGCGATATGGTGGTGCTCGTCGTCTCGGCGCGGAGCGAGACCGAGGAGAAGGTCGCCGCGCTCGATCTGGGCGCGGACGATTATATCACCAAGCCGTTCGACACCGAGGAACTGCTCGCCCGCATCCGCACCGCCCTGCGCCACCGTCGCGGCGGAACGAGCGCCAGCGAGCAATTGGAGGCCGGGCCGGTGACGATCGATCTCGCGCGCCGCCGGGTGAAGCGCGCGGGCGAGGAGGTGCATCTGACCCCGAAGGAATTCGGCGTGCTCGCCGAACTGGCGCGGCACCCCGACCGGGTGATCAGCCATACGCAATTGCTGCGCAACGTATGGGGGCCGGCGCAGGAGGATCATGTCGAATATCTGCGCATCGTGATCCGCGCGCTGCGCCACAAGCTCGAGGCCGATCCCGCCCAGCCGCGGCTGATCGTCAACGAGCTGGGGATCGGGTACCGGCTGGCGAGCGAGGCGGGCTAGGATCGCGTCGGGCCAGATCGGAACCACCTAACCCCGTTCGGGCTGAGCTTGTCGAAGCCCTGTACTTTTCTTCCACGGAAAGAAGTGCAGCCCTTCGACAAGCTCAGGGCGAACGGGGGGTAACGGCAAATAATACGCTAGATTTTCATCGTCATGATCGCCGCCACGGTCTCGATCGAATTCCACAGATTCTGGATGCGGACATTCTCGTCCTCGGCGTGCTGGTTGTTGTCGTAATTGGCCGACCCGACCGACAGCAATGGCACCGGGAAATTCTGCTCGATCATGAACAGGGGCAGGCTGCCCCCCGAGGTCGGCAGCGCGATCGCGGGCTGGTCTTCCAGCGCGCTCAACGCCGCGACCGTCGCGCGTCCGAGCGGCGCGTCCATCGGGGTGCGCACCGCGTTATAGCCCCCCACCCGCCGGGTTACGCGGACGATCGCGGGATAGCGCGCGCGTTCCTCGTCGGTCGGCTCGGCCTCGGTGACATGGAAGCCTTGCGCCTTGATATGCGCGATCACCTTGTCGATCTGCTTCGCTTCGTCCGCACCCTTGGCGAGCCGCATGTCGAGCGAGGCGGTGGCGGTGGCCGGGATCACGTTGCGCGCATTGGCGCCGACATCGGCGCTCATCAGTCCGTCGACATTGAGCGAGGTGCGCATCAGCGCATCGAGCAGCCCGTCGCCGCCCTCGGACGCGGCGATGCCGAGCTCCTTCCTGATCGCGGCATCGGAATCGGGCGCGGCGGCGATCGCGGCGCGTTCGGCCGCGCCGACCGGGGCGTCGTCGTCGTAGAAGCCCTTGACCAGCACGCGCCCCTTGTCGTCCTTCATCGACGCCAGCAGCCGCGACAGCATCATCGCCGGATTGGGCGACCAATTGCCGTAATGCCCGCTATGCAGCGGGCGCCGTGCGCCATAAGCGGTGATATCGATCCCGGTCACTCCGCGCACCCCGAACACAACCTGGCGCCGCCCGGACTGGTGGACCGGCCCGTCGAAGATGATCCAGCCGTCGGAGGCGAGCAGCGGTTTGTTGCGCGCCAAGATCTCGCCGAGGTGCGGCGATCCCGCCTCTTCCTCGCCCTCGAACACGATCTTGACGTTCATCGCGGGAACCCGCTTTTCCGCCTTGAGCGCGTCAATCGCGGTGAGCACCGCGATCACCCCCAATTTGTCGTCGGAGGTCGAGCGGGCATAGAGCCGCCATTCGGGATCGATCTTCTGATCGGCGCGCGGGATCGGCAGGACGGTGCCGCCGGCCTCGATCGCGCGGGTACGCAGCGTCGGCTGCCACGGCGGCGAGGCGGTCCATTTCGCGGGGACGGTCGGCTGGCCGTCATAATGCGCGTAGAGCACGATCGTCTTCTTCGCCCCGGGAACCTTCCATTCGCCGTAAACGATCGGCGGGGTCGTGGAATCGGCGCCTTCCAGCAGCCGCGGCGAAAGCCCGCGCTTCTCCATCATCGCCATCAGCGCCTGGGCGTTGCGCCGGATATTGGGGGTGTCCGTCGCGACATTGGGGATCGCCAGCAGATCGACGAATTCGCCGAGGATCTTATGCTCGTTGGCGATACGGTAATCGCGCACCCCGGCAGAGACGGGCATCGCAACGGCCGACGCGAGCAACGCGCCCAGAGCCACAAACCGCATCATCGTCATTCCCCCCGTTCGTCAGGGGCGGATTCCTAAACGGAAATGTCGCGGATCGGCAACTAGTGGTGAGAACACAACGGATGAGTCCCGGAATCCTTTCCCGTCACCCCGGCCCTGAGCCGGGATCCATCGTGCCTCAGGCTCCACGGCAAGAACCTCTTGCTCCGCGCCTGCCTCCCGATGGCCCCCGGCTCAGGGCCGGGGTGACGGGCGGGCACTGGAAAGCACCTTATCCAAAAATTGCTGGGTCCGTCCTGCCCGAGCATCAGTCCGCGTTCGATCGCGGATGCGAATAGGATGGCGGGTCGCTCGCGGGGAAGCTTTCGTCGGAGCCCTGATCGACCTCGTCCCAGGTTTCCCCGCTCTCGTCGCGGATATTCTCCGGCCCGGCGTCGCGCGTCTGGTCGAAGCTCTCCATCGGGCCGTGCGAGGGCGATAGCGCGACCGGGGTCGCGTTCGCGCGTTGCGCGCGCCGCCGCAGCAACCCGTGCGTGACCACCGCCAGCCCCGCGCCCACCGCCGAACAGGCCGCCGCCGCGAGAATGTTGCGCCATTCGGGCGCACGCTGGTGGATCGTTGCGTTCATCGGTCGGCTCCCGTGTCTTTCCGCTGTTGTGCGCAACGTCAACGACGGGGAGCCGCTTGGGTTCATTCGCCCGCCGGCGACGATCGGATCAAGGGTGCGGACGATCCGCCGGGACGTGCGGCGGATCGGCGGGCGGCGGGGTTGGCGACGGTTCGACGACGCCGTGCTCGGGGGAGCGCTCCTTCACCGTGATCGGCAGCGTCGGCGCCTCGGACATCGGGCTCGAATTCTTCCGCCCCTTGCCCTTCAGCTCGTCGATCTCGTTCTGCCGCCGCTGGAGGTAGAAATCGCGCGACCGGGCATAGGGATCGGGCTGGCCGTCGTGGAGCTGGTGGAGGGTATCGTCGAACTCCGCGCGATGGTCGAGCGTGCCCAACACCGCCAGCGGTATAGTGAATTGCGGCCGGGTGATGCGCCGGCCGTAGATGAACGGGAACAGCAGCCGGTCGATCGCCCCGCCGAACAGATCGCGCGGGGTGGTCGGCCCGACGATCGGCAGGAACAGGAACGGACCCGATTTTACCCCGTAAAACCCCAAAGTATTGGCGAAGCCGTTGCTGCGCCGCCGCCATTTGAACGGCTTGCGCTTGGCCATGTCGAACACCCCCGCGACGCCGACCGTGGTGTTGACCACGAACCGCCCCGCCGTCTCCAGCGCGCGCCCGATCTTGAGCTGGAGCAGGAAGTTCAGGAAAACCACCGGCTCGCGCATATTGTAGATGAAATTGTGCACGCCATCGCGCACCGGCTTGGGCACGACATCCTTATAGGCCAGCGCGATCGGCGCGAGCAGCGCCTTGTCGAATTCCTGCGTCACCTCGAACGTCTTGAGGTTGACCTTGGCGAGCGGATCGGGCGCCTCCCAGCTCGCGCGCCCGGTGACGACGACATCGTGCGTCGGCGGCGCCCCCTCATGCTGGGGACGATGCTCGGCCGGCGCGGCGGCGAAGGCCAGCGGGCGCGCGATCCCGGGGGCGAGGATATCGACCCGCGGCGCCGGCAAGGCATGATCGGCGATCGCGATATCGACCGAGCAATAGACGCCGCTCACGACGATGTCGGAACATTTGCCCTGCGCCGTGGCGGTCGCGCCGGTGCATGCCAGAATCCCCGCCGCAGCAAGCAGCATCGCCTTATGGGGTCCGCGCGCGGACATGGACTTCCCCTTTCCCGGTCGCAGCAGCGGCGTGCCGCTACCGCGATTGATCTTCATGCGGAAGGACAAGGTGCGCGTCTATCCCAAAACCAGCGGCGCCCCTGTAACTCATCGTAACATCAAGTATTTCATCGCAGCGGCGACAACAGCGCGGCCGAACTGTCCTTTCGTGGATTGGCCTCGGGCGATATAGCGGCGCGCATCATGTCGAGGACAGTTTCCCCCGATCGGGCCGATTTTTCGCGGCCGCGCTTTCTGCCGGGGGTGGAACTGGTTTCAGTCAGCTATCGCGACCGTGCGTTTCCGGTTCATGCGCACGACGGCTATGTCGTCGGCACCGTCATCGGCGGCGCCGAGCAACTCGACGTGGCGGGCGCCAGCCATCTGGTCGGCACCGGCGACGTGCTGCGGCTCCATCCCGGCGAACCTCATGCCAATCGCAGCCTCGGGGCGGAGGCGCTGCGCTATCTCGTCCTCTATCTCTCGCCCGACAGCGTCGCGCCCTATCTGTCGGGCAAGGCCAGGTTGACCTTCCGCGGCGCGGTCAGCGGCGATCGTCAACTCGCCGCCACGGTGGCGAGCGTTCACGCCGCGCTTCGCGCGACCCCGGAGGAAAAACTGGCGCAGGAAAGCGCGATGATGCTGCTGGTCCGCGTGCTGGCGGCAAGCGACGCCGGCGCAGGCGAGCCCGCTGCCGGCAGCGAGCGCGCGGTGGTCGCCAGAGTGCAGGATTGGATCGAGGCGCATCTGGCGGACAATTTCGGGCTGGCCGAGCTGGCCACAGTCGCCGGGCTGAGCGTGTTTCGCCTCGCGCATCTCTTCAAGCAAAGCACCGGGGTGAGCCCGATCGCCTGGCGCAACCAGCGGCGGATCGCGGCGGCGCGGCGCTTGCTGCTCGCGGGCCAGCCGATCGCCGATATCGCGCTGCAACTGGGGTTCGCCGACCAGAGCCACCTCACCCGCCAGTTTCAGCGCATCGTCGGGGTGTCGCCGCAGCGCTATCGCCAGCAATAATGTTCAATCCGGCCCGCGCGGCGCCGTCTATGGCGGGCGCGGAAGGGACCGAGCGTGCTGAATTTATCCGATAACAAAAAGAAGATGCTGGCGATCGTCGCGGCGGCGCTCGCCGGCGTGGCGCTGCCGGGCGTCGCATCTGCCGCCTGCACCCCGGGCGCTTACGGCACCGGGCCGGACGACTTCGTCGTCCTCGGCACCCCGGCGACCGCGCCGGCGACCGGGCAGCGCTATCTGTTCCGCAGCGGGCTGCGCGGCAGCACCGGCGATGCGGGCGCGCCGGTTACCTGCGCTGACGACATCGCGGTCTATCGCGCGCCCGACGGACAGGTGAAGCGCTGGCCGCGGCTCGCGACGCGCGAGACCAAGACCAGCTTCGACAGCGATGCGACCCGGCTGACCGGCGAGCTGATCGAGCCCGCCGGGCCGGCCGATCCCAAACGCCCTTTGGTCGTGCTGGTCCACGGGTCGGAACGGACGATGGCCGCCGCCGCGATCTACGGGCATATGCTCGCCGCGCAGGGGATTTCGGTCTTCGCCTATAACAAGCGCGGCACGGGCACCTCCGAGGGCGAATATACCCAGAATTTCGAGCTGCTTGCCGACGACGCCGCGGCCGCGCTGCGCGAGGCGCGACGCATGGCGGCGGGGCGTTTCGGCCGCGCGGGCTATTTCGGGGGGAGCCAGGGCGGCTGGGTCGCGCCGCTCGCCGCGACGCGCTCGCCGGCCGATTTCGTCGCGGTCGGTTTCGGGCTCGTCGTCTCGCCGATCGAGGAAGATCGCGAGCAATTGCTCGATGAGGCGCGTGAGAAGCATCTCGATGCCGTGGCGATCGCGCAGGTCGAACGGCTTTCGCGCGCCACCGCGCAACTCGTGCGCAGCCATTTCGCGACTGGGTACGAAGCGCTTGCGCAGGTCCGGCGCGAGATCGGCAATGCGCCCTGGGCGAAGACGATCGCGGGCGAATATAGCGGCGACATGCTGCGGATGACCGACGCCGATCTGCGCCGCATCGGGCGGGCGCGCTTCGACAATCTCGAACTGATCTGGGATTACGACGCCGAAGCCGCATTGCGGAAGCTCAAGGTGCCGCTGCTCTGGGTGCTCGCCGGCGAGGATCGCGAGGCGCCGATCGCCGCGACGCAGGCGATCCTGTCGAAGCTCCACGCCGCGGGCCAGCCGATCGACGCTTATCTTTTCCCGGACACCGACCATGGCATCGTCGAATTCCGCACCAATGCCGACGGCAGCCGCACCGCGACACGGATCACCGACGGCTATCTGAAGCTGCTCGCCGACTGGATCAAAGGCGATGTCCGCGGCAGCTACGGCCGCGTGGAGAAGCTTTATCGGTAACCGGAAGCATCGCGCGCGAAAAAATATGAACCGTTCGGTTATTTCGAGTATGATGCCTTCACCCTCCGATCGCCCCTACCCGTCGAACCGCCCCGCGCGGCCGGCGCCGCCGGCGAAGCGCGACGCGCCGGCCAGCCCCTCGGCGTTGAGCGGCCCTTCGCCGCGCACCGCCTCGGCGCGCAACGCCTCGACCAGATCGCTGTCCCATTGCTTGTACGACGACATGCGATCGGCGCGCATGCACATCTGCGGGAAGGAGGCGATCATCTCGGCAAGCCGCAGCGCCTCGTCGAGCGCCCCGCCCTCGGGCGCCGCGCGGTTGGCGAGCCCGATCGCCAGCGCTTCCTCGGCGGCGACGGGTCGCCCGGTCAGGATCATGTCGAGCGCCCGTCCCTGCCCCACGATCCGCGGCAGCCGGACGGTCCCGCCGTCGATCAGCGGGACGCCCCAGCGGCGACAGAATACCCCGAACACCGCATTGGCCGCGGCGACGCGCAGATCGCACCACAGGGCCAGTTCAAGCCCGCCCGCGACAGCATAACCCTCCACCGCGGCGATCACCGGCTTGCACAACAGCATCCGCGTCGGCCCCATCGGGCCGGGGCCGTGCGCCTCGTACGGCGGCGGAGAGGTGCTGACGCTGTGGAGGTCATAGCCGGCGCAGAAGGTGCCGCCCGCCCCAGTCAGTATCGCGACGCGCGCGTCGTGATCGGCATCGAATGCCGCAAAGGCACTGCGCAGCAGATCGGCGGTCTCGGTATCGACCGCATTGCGCCGCTCGGCGCGGTTGATCGTCACGATCGTCGTCTGGCCGCGATGTTCGACGAGAACCTTGCTCATCCGACCTTCCTCTCCTGCGCTGCCTCGAATTTATCCCGAACGACGATCGGCCGAAAGCCCGCCCCTTGCTCAGGCCGGCCGCGCGGTGCCCCATTCGTTCCAGCCGGCGAACCGGGGCGTTCCGGGGAGGTACATCGTATCGAGCCGTTCAATCGCGAAACCCTGCGCGGCGATCGCCGACGCCACCGGGCGCGACAGATGGCAGCCGCCCGCGATCCGTTTCCACACCGGATCGATCCGGCGCTGCCAGCGCGCGACCGTCGCATCGGGCGCCAGGCCGTGTTCGCAGAACAGCAAGGTCCCACCCGGCTTGAGCACGCGACGCGCCTCGCACAGGGTCGCCGCGACATCGCCGACGGTACACAAAGTATAAGTGCAGACGATGCAATCGAACCGACCGGCATCGAACGGCAGCGCCTCGCCAACGCCGTCCTGCAGATCGAGCCTGAGACCCGGGGCGCGGGGCGCGACCGCCGCCGCCGCGCGCAATTCGGCGGACGGCTCGATCGCGGTCACGCCGGTCACCGCCGCGGGATCGTAAAATGCGAGGTTATGCCCGGCGCCGATACCAAGCTCGAGCACATCGCCGGCGGCCTTGGGAAC
Organism: Sphingomonas lycopersici; assembly: GCF_026130605.1. GTDB lineage: Bacteria > Pseudomonadota > Alphaproteobacteria > Sphingomonadales > Sphingomonadaceae > Sphingomonas > Sphingomonas lycopersici. The sequence goes on from NZ_JANFAU010000004.1 coordinate 435,171, forward strand.
GATCTTGGCGCGCTGCTTCATGATCGGCTTGGTGCCGCAGGCGCAGCCGATGAACCGTGGCAGGATGTGCTTCTGGTAAAAGCCGGCCATATCCCCTCCCCCTTTGTCGCCCGATAAAGTGTCGGCAACGCGCGGGGCGGTCAATGCGGATGCGGCGCGTCAGCCGGGCAATTGCGCGGCTTCCCCTTGCCGTTCGAGCAAGTCGATCGCCTGGCGATCGAACGAGACGAAGGTTTCACCGCCCAGCCATTTTCCCGAATAGGCGATAACGCCGTCAGCGAAATCGCCCCCTGCCTCGAGCATCGTGAGCCCCGCCTCGACCGCCTGCCGCTCGATCGCGACATTGTCGACTTCGAGCAGCAGCCGGATCGCGGCCGCGATCTCGCCATGCCCGAATTTATACGCGCGGCTGAGAACCCAGCATGTTTCGCACAGCGCCGGCAGGGTGACGGCGATCAACGCCGCGTCGATCACCAGTTTCCGCGCAATCGGGCCTTGCACCGCGTCATCCTGGGTCACCGCTCTCACCAGAATGTTGGTGTCCACGGTGATCTTCATTCGCCGGCCCAGCCTCGCGCAATGACTTCGTTCATCTCCTCAATGCTGATCGGCCGTTGGCCCTCGCGCTTCAGGAACCCGCAGAAATCGGCGATCTTTCCCTTCGGCTCACGCGCGGTCAGCTTGATGCCGCCGTTGGGCAGCTTGTCGATTTCCAGCCTGGTGCCGGGATGCGCGCCGAGATGCCGCAGGATATCCTTGCGCAGCGTGATCTGTCCTTTCGAGGTGACCGTCAGCGTCGGCATGGCTTGCATTCCCTTCCCGGTCTGGAAAGTAAGGCAAAACCTCCTAGAATTCAACCGCAGCGGGGCCGGAGGTGGCACAATCGCGCTGTGCGCTCTAAGAGCGCCGCCGTCATGCTACCCGAAGCTCCTTTGCCGATCTGCGTCGCCGCGCTCTATCGCTTCACCGCGTTCGAGGATTGCGCCGCGATCCGGGCGCCGCTCGAGGCGCTGTGCCGTGCGCAGGGCGTCAAGGGTACGCTGCTGCTCGCACGCGAGGGGATCAACGGGACGATCGCGGGGAGCGACGCCGGGATCGCGGCGGTGCTGGCGCATATCCGCGCGCTGCCGGGCTGCGCGGCGCTGGAGCCGAAGCTGTCGCGCGCGGCGACGATGCCGTTCCATCGCATGAAGGTCCGCATCAAGCGCGAGATCGTGACGATGGGCGAACCCGATATCGATCCGCTCGCCGATGTGGGCCATTATGTCGCACCCGAGGCGTGGAATACGCTGATCGCGGCGCCCGATACGATCGTGATCGATACGCGCAACGATTATGAGGTGGCGGTCGGCACTTTTCGCGGCGCGATCGATCCGCAGACGCCGACCTTCCGCGATTTCCCCGCCTGGTTCCGCGCGCAGCGCGACACCTTGCTGGGAAGCGGCGTCGCGCCGAAGGTCGCGATGTTCTGCACCGGCGGAATCCGGTGCGAGAAAGCCACCGCCTTCCTCAAGGCGGAGGGGGTCGACGAGGTCTACCACCTCGAGGGCGGCATTCTCAACTATCTCGAAACCGTGCCGGCCGAGGAAAGCCTGTGGGAAGGCGAATGCTTCGTCTTCGACGAGCGGGTGACGGTGGTGCACGGGCTGGCGAAGGGCAGCCACGATCTGTGCCGCGCGTGCCGCCGGCCGATCGGCGCGGCGGATCGCGCGTCGCCGCTCTATGTCGAGGGGGTCAGTTGTCCCGCCTGTCATGCCGAGCGCAGCGACGACCAGCGCGCGGGTTATGCCGAGCGGATGCGCCAGACGCGCTTCGCCGAGGCACGCGGCGAGCCGCATGTCGGCGCGACGCATCGCTGACCGGGGCTCACCCGCGCGGACGGTAGAAGATGTGGCTTTTGACCTTGGCGATCTTGTCGAGCGAGCCAATCCAGTAAGGCACGATCCAGTCGGTGTGGTAATGCGTCGCGGTGCCGACGGGGCGGAAGACATAGCCCGATAACGCGCGCTGCGCGGCGTGGCGGGCGGCGGCCCAGCCGGCATGTTCGGGGCGGCGCGCCCGCGACCCGTCGCAGCTGAACGAAAACTGGCAGCCGGTGGTGCGCGTCGCGCCCTGATAGACCACCCCGCACACCGTCTTGGGGAAGCCCGCGCGGCGGACGCGGTTGAGCACGACCTGGATCACCGCGCGCTGGCCGCGCTCGTCGCTCCCCGCCTCGTAGAGCGCCGCGGTGGCAAGGCATTGCGTCGCCTGCTCGCGCGAGGCGGTGTTGCCGCGGAAGTAGAACGGCCGCGCCGGCCTGGGCTTGAGATCGGCGAACGGGATCGCGGCATTGGCCGCGCGCGCCTGCTCCATCGTCAGCTTCGGCTGCTTGGCCTTTTCCTTTTTGGCTTCGTGCCGCTCATGCGCGGCGACCCAGATCAGGAAAAGCCCGACCGCGAACGCGCCGAGAAACAGAAACGGAGAAAGCGGCGTGGCCGGCCGCGGGCGGCGACGCCTTTGTCTCCTGTGCCTCCGCGGTGCCATCGCGCGCCGATATCGCGGGCGGCGCGATTAGAACAGCCTGCGCGGATTGGCGCTCCGCAAATTTGAGGGGCGTGGCATCACCGCAACCGTAGCCCGGCCTCGGGCCGGGGTCCATCGTGCCTCAGATCCCGCGGCCGGAGCCTTTACCCTCCGCCTGCCTCCCGATGGACCCCGGCTCAAGGCCGGGCTGACGGAAGGGTTACGCCTCACGGCGCGATATCGGTGTAGCTGTTCATCACCCGCCGGCCGCCGCCGACATCGAAGCCCAGCGCCTTCGCCACGCGATCGTTCCAGCCATAGGGATCGCTGCGCGTCACCGGCTCGCCCTGCGCGTCGAACAATACGGTCTGGTAGAGCAGCCGGACCGGGATCGCGTGCGGCAGCTTGACGAAGCTTTCCTTGTCGGTGGCACTCGCCTCCTGCCATTGATCGAGCACGCCTTCGTCGCCCGCCAGCATCTCGGCAAAGCCCAGCGCATCGTCGACCCGCACACAGCCGTGGCTGCGCTGGCGCTCGATCGCGTCGAACAGCTGCTTGGCCGGCGTATCGTGCAGATAGATGGCATGCGGGTTTTGCATGTCGAACTTGACCAGCCCGAGCGAATTGTCCGGCCCCGATTGCTGGACGATGCGGCCGTTCTTCCACACCATATTGTGCCGGCGCAGATAGCCTGCGCCCTTGCCCGCGATCTCCTTGCGCTCGATCGAGCGCGGGATCGTCCAGGTCGGGTTGGCGACGAGGCTGACGATCGGAGAGCCCAGTTGCGGGGTCGCGGTATCGGGCTTGCCCACCACCACCTTGCGCGTATCGGCGATCTCGCCGTCGCGCCAATAGGTCAGCCGCGCCGCGGCGATATTGACGTCGATCCGGGTCGCCGGGGGATCGCGCTGGAGCCAGCGCATCCGTTCCATATTGACCGCGATCGCGCGGGCACGGTCGGCGCCGGAGAGGTTGAGGATCTGGAGCGTATCGCCGCCGATCACGCCGTCGGGGCGGATGCCGTAATCGGCCTGCATCTGCTGCACCGCGCGGGCCATCGCCGCGGTATAACGGCGGCCGTGCGTTCCCGCATCGAGATAACCGAAGGCGACGAGCTGCGCGGCGATCGCCGGAACGCGCGGATCGCTCATCCCCGGCTTCAACAATGTATCCGTCGGGGAGATCGCAGCCGCCCCGCCACCGCCTTGTTTGATGAGCGCAAGATAGGCTGCGGAAAGCTTGCGATAATTATCGTCCTGCGGCGCCAGGCTCTCGATCCATGCGCCGACATTGCCGGCCTTGAGCGCGTCGGCGAGCCCCTTGCGCAGATCGGGCTGCGGCCGCGGCAGCGAATAGATGGCGAACAGCTTCGACGGATCGGTCGCGCCCCGCGCCAGCGCCCCTGCATAGGTAAGCGCCAGCTCGGTCAGCTTCGCATCGTCGAGCGGTGCGCCGGGATCGGCGGCGCTGCCGAATTTCATACGATCGAGGCCATGCGTCGCGCGATGGGCGATCGCTGCGCGAAGCTGGCCGGCATTCGCCTCGCTCCACTGCGGCTGATCAGGCACGGTCACATTGGCGGGCTGCGCCGCATTCTGCTCCGCCGAGCCGCAGGTGGAGAGCATCAACGACATCGCTACCAGCGACGAACCTATCAGGCCAATACGCACCCATATCTCCTTCCCGTTCGGGAGATAAACGCGACGCGTTCGATAATGGTCCGTGCGGTAGGCCCCCCCTCCGTGCCGCTCAGGTCGTACGATGATGAATTGGTTTCGGTTCAAAGCCTTGCGCGCGCCGTTCATATTCGTCGGCGAGTTCCAGATGCGCGCGCCGAGCGGCCGCATCAGTCGAGGCTTCGGCTATTTCCCGTTCCCGCTTCGCCCGTTTGGCAAAATAGGCGAGATCCTGCTGATCGAACATGTCCGCTCCTGTTATTTAAAGCGGATATCTGATTCCATAGGACAGCGAATGCGGCATTAACCTGAGTGAAGCGGGCGATCACGACTGGCTCGACAAATTAGCCGTGGCGCAAACTGCCGCACACTATATAATGTTGCGGACCGGAATATTGAGATCGGCCGTCTTCCGGACGGAAAACCGTATGCCGACATATTATTTCAATATCCATGACGGCGGCGCCGCTCCGGATCCGGAAGCGCATGAGCTTCCTGATCTCGATGCGGCGAAGCGCGTCGCCATCAGGTTGTCGGGCGATCTTATCCGCGAAATGGGCGAGAATTTCTGGCGCGGCGAAGAATGGCGGATGGAGGTGACCGACGAGAGCGGCGCCGTCCTTTTCGGGCTTCGCTTCAGCGCCACGCCGCCGTCCGCGGCGCAACCTTCGCAGCTAATCGCAGAGCCGCGGAATGTGCTTGGCGAGTAGGCGATAACCGTTCCGTCCGAATCACCTATGTTAGTGACATCGGTGAATATGGCACGTTAGGCGTTGAATGATGGCGATCGCATTTGAGGAAGCCGGATGCAGCCACCATTTCATCGTCTCGAAGAATTCGTCGGCCTCACGCCTTCCGACATCAATCTCGTCCGCGGCTGGGCAGCGAACCCCCGCCGGGTCGCGCGTCACCAGCCGATCCGCCGCGAGGGCGATCCGGTCAACGGCGTATTCTTCCTTCTCGCCGGTTGGGCGGCCTCGTCGGTGATCCTGCGCGACGGGCAGCGGCAGGTGATCAAAGTCCATCTGCCGGGCGACATGCTCGGCTTTCCGAGCCTCGTCCTGTCGAGCGCGGGCGAGACATTGGAGGCGATCACCGATGTCTCGCTGTGCCCGATCCCCAATGCCGCGATCGGGCGGCTGATCGAGCACAATCCCCGGCTGACCGCCGCGCTGCTGCTCAACACGCAGAAAGAGCGCGTCGCATTGATGCAGGCGCTGACCTGGATCGGCAGCGCCTCCGCGCTTGCGCGGATGGCCGCCTTCCTGCTCGACCTCCACGACCGGCTCGACAGCGCCGGTCTGGTGATCGACGGCACCTTCGATTTCCCGCTGACGCAACAATTCATCGGTGATCTTCTTGGCCTCACCGCGGTTCATGTGAATCGTACGCTGAAGCGGCTCGACGCGACCGGCTATGTCGATCGCAAGAAGGGTCAGATAACGATCCTGGATTTCGAGGGGCTGCGCAGCGTCAGCCCCAACCTGCCGCCCGAGCCGGCCGGTCGCGCCGCCTGGTCGCGGATCGGCGGGAAAGCCTGATCCTTTATTTGGCGGCGCTATGCGCGGCATCTTCGGCGATCATCTTGCGCGACCGGATGATCAGCTCGACCCACTCGCTGAACGCGGCCGCGAACCCCACTACGAACTGCCGGAGCGGCCCTTCCTGCAAACAGCCGTCTGCATCGAATTTGTCGGGGGTGACCCCGCCCAGATAGGCTTCGGGCTGCTGCATCATCGGCATGTTGAGGAAGACGCAGACTTGGCGGAGCTGGTGATTGGCGCCGAACCCACCGATCGCGCCGGGCGAGGCGCTGACGATCGCGGCGGGTTTCTTGTCCCACACGCTCGCCCCATAGGGTCGCGACCCGACATCGATCGCATTCTTGAGCACCCCGGGGATCCCGCGATTATATTCCGGGGTGCAGAACAGTACGCCGTCGACCGCCCTGATCGCGTCGCGGAAGCGCGCATATTCGGGCGGCCCCGGCGCCTCGGCATCATAGTCCTGATTGTAGAGCGGCAGGTCGCCGATCTCGACGATCCTGCTGTCGAGCCGGTCCGCGGCGAAGGTCGCGATCGAGCGTGCGATCTTGCGATTGATGCTGTCCTTCCTGAGGCTGCCGACGACGATCGCGATCTTGTGGTGGGACATGGCCTGTCGATCCCCTGCATGAACTGGCTGGTCGTGCCGCTTGCTAAGCGCTTGCGGCGAAGGCGGGTTCCGTGCGCGTCGCGCTGGCCGCCGCCGCGAAGCGATGATAGAAGGCGCGCGATGCGCAAGCTGCTGCCCCTTCTCGCCTGCCTGATGCTGGTGTTCACCAGCTGGTCGGTGATGGCGCGCGCCGCCGAGGCGGCCGGGGGCACCACCAGTGGCATCGCCTTCACGTTGCATATCCCCGGCGACGGCGACGAAGTGCCAGCGGATAGCGACAACGGCCTGCCGCATCATCACGGCCTGTGCCACGGGCATGATCTCGGGACACCCGAGACAGGCCAGCCCCAGCCCTGCGCCACCCGCGACGCGAAGCTGCTGAACGGGGAACCGGCGCGCGCGCTCGTCGCGACCGGCCAACGCGTCCCCGCGAGACCGCCGAGAGCCTGACCCCGTCCCGCCCGCCGGCCGCAGCGCCGGCGCGAGACCATCTGTCAGGATCATCGAACATGAAGAAGATGCTCGCGGCGATGCTCGCCGCGGCGTCCTGCGCCACGATGGCGCAGGCGCAAACCGAGCCACCGGCACGCCCGGTGCTCACGCTGGAGGCGGCGCTGTCCGTCGCCGGTGCCGCCGCACCCGCCACCGAGGCGGCAACGGCGGGAATCGCGGCGGCACGCGCCAGCCGCACCGCGGCGGGCCTGCGGCCCAATCCCGTCGCGCAGGGCCAGATCGAGAATGTGGTCGGATCGGGCCCCTATCGCGGGCTGCGCAGCGCGGAGACGACGATCGGCGTCGCCTTTCCGATCGAATTGGGCGGCAAGCGCGGCGCGCGCGTCGGGGTGGCCAATGCGCAGCTCTCCCGCGCCGAACTGCGGGCGGCGGTCGCCGCGGCGGACGTGCGGCTTCAGGTTACCCGGCTCTATGTCGAGGCGATCGCCGCCCAGCGTCGGCTGATCACCGCGCGCGATCAGGCGCGGATCGCGGGCGACGCTCTGCGTGCAGCGAGCGTCCGCGTCCGCGCCGGGCGCGCCTCCCCGCTGGAGGAACAGCGGGCGGATGTCGCGCGCATCAACGCCGCGGCCAATGTCGAGCGCGCCGATCGGCTGGCCGTCGCCGCGCGCGCCAACCTTGCCCAGCGCATCGGCCGCCCGATCGACGACGCGCTCGACGATGCCTTGCTCGATCGAGTGCCGGCAGCAAGCTACGGACCCGAGGCGGCACCGTCCGCCGCAGGTACGCTCGCGCTGGCGGCGGCGGATGCCGATCTTGCGATCGCCGACGCCGGGGTGCGGCTGGCGCGTGCCAATCGCGTGCCCGATCTCAACATCGGACCGGCGCTGCGGCGGCTCGAAGCGACCAACGACACCGCGGCGGTGCTGAGCATCTCGATCCCGATCCCGCTGTTCAACAATGGGCGCGCGTCGGTGGCGCAGGCCAGCGCCGAGCGGTCGAAGGCCGATGCCCAGCGTCGCGTCACTGCGCTCGATATCGAGCAGGCGATCACCGATGCGCGCGCCGAGGTCGCCAATGCCGCGATCGCGGCGCGCACCGCATCGGGGCCCGCCCTGTCGGCCGCGCAGGAAGCCGCGCGGATCGCGCGGATCGGCTATCGCGAGGGCAAGTTCGGCCAGCTCGACCTGCTCGATGCCGAACGCACGCTCGCCGACACCCGCGTCGCCGCGATCGATGCGCTCGCCGCCTACCACAATGCGCGCGCGCGGCTGGAGCGGCTCACCGCCCCCGCGCCCCAGGGGGATCAACCATGAAGCATTTCATCCGAAACAGCGCCACGTCTGAGCGGACGCAGCTCTCCTCCGTTCGGGCTGAACCTGTCGAAGCCCTGCACTTTTCTTCCACGGAGGAAGGACAGCCCTTCGACAAGCTCAGGGCGAACGGGTTTGGGTTTATCCTTCTGAGCGTCGCGCTCGCACTCGCCGGATGTGGTAGCGCGTCCGAGGCCCCCAAGGCGGAGGGCAACGAGACCGCCCACGCCAATGAGAATGCGATCACCCTGACCGCCGATCAGATCGCGGCGGCGGGAATCCAGCTCGCCCGCCCGACCACCGGCGGCGCGGGGACGATCGATCTGCCCGCGACGATCGAAGGCGACCCCGAAGGCACGCAAGTGGTGTCGGCGGCGATCGGCGGCCGCGTCGTCGCGCTCGGCCGCAACCTCGGCCAATCGGTCGCGCGCGGCGAGACGCTGGCGGTGATCGAGAGCCGCGAGGCCGCGCAGCTCAAGGGCGAGGTCGAGGCCACGCGCGCGCGGCTCGCGCTTGCCGATTCCAACCTCGCGCGCGAGCAGCGGCTGTTCGCCGAGCGCGTCTCGCCCGAGCAGGATCTGATCGCCGCGCGCACCGCCGCGGCCGAGGCGCGCATCGCCTATCGTCAGGCGCAGCAACAGGTGTCGGCCGCCGGCGGCGGGGGCGGCGGACTCAACCGGCTCGGCATCGTCGCACCGATCTCGGGCCAGATCATCGCGCGCGCGGTGACTCTAGGCCAGACGGTCGCCGCCGATGCCGAGCTGTACCGGGTGGCGAACCTCGCGCGGGTGTCGTTGTCGCTCAACCTCCAGCCCGCCGATGCCGGGAGGGTGCGGCCCGGCGCGGTCGTCACCGTCTCGGCGCCGGGGCGACAAGCGGCGGCGCGGGTCAAATTCGTCTCGCCCGCGCTCGATGTGCAGACCCGGCTCGTCCCCGTCATCGCCACGCTCGACAACACCGCCGGGCAGTGGCGCGTCGGGGAACCGGTCACCACCTCGGTCCAGCTCGCCGGCAACGCCGGCGGCGATGCGATCCGCGTGCCGACCACCGCGATCCAGACGATCGCGGGGCGCAGCGTCGTCTTCGTCCGCACGCCGCAGGGCTTCCGGGTCACCCCGGTGACGCTCGGCGACGCCGCGGGCGACGCGGTGATCGTCCGCTCCGGCCTCACCGGCCGCGAGCAGATCGCCACCACCGGCAGTTTCACGCTCAAGGCCGAGATCGGCAAGAGCGAAGCCACGCATGAGGATTGAGCCATGATCGCCCGTATCGTCTCCTGGGCGGTCGAAAAGCGCTGGCTCGTCCTGCTTTTCACCGCCCTCGCCGCCGTCATCGGCGCCTATTCGCTTTCCCGGCTGCCGATCGATGCGGTGCCGGACATCACCAACAATCAGGTCCAGATCAATGTCCGCGCCCCCGCGCTCTCGCCCGAACTGGTCGAGAAACAGGTGTCGTTCCCGATCGAGACCGCGCTCGCCGGTATCCCCGGGCTCGAATATACCCGCTCGCTGAGCCGCAACGGCTTCGCGCAGATCACCGCGGTCTTTGCGGATTCGACCGATATCTATTTCGCCCGCCAGCAGGTCGGCGAGCGGCTGCAGGGCGTGAAGGAAAACCTCCCCGCCGGGGTGAACCCCGAAATGGGGCCGATCGCGACCGGGCTTGGCGAAGTCTATATGTGGACCGTCCGGCTCCAGCATCGCGAGGACGACAACCACCGCCCCGGCGAGCCCGGTCAGCAACCCGACGGCAGCTATATCACCCCCGAGGGCCAGAGACTGGTGAGCGAGGAGGACAAGGCGACCTATCTGCGCACCGCGCAGGACTGGATCGTCACCCCGTTGCTCAAGAATGTGCCGGGGGTCGCCGGGATCGATTCGATCGGCGGCTATGCCAAGCAATATCTGGTCGTTCCCGATGTCCAGAAGCTCGCGTCGCTCGGATTGACCTTGACCGATCTCGGCATCGCGCTCGAACGCGGCAACACCAGCGTCGGCGGCGGGTTCATCAACCGCAACGGCGAGGGTCTTGCGGTCCGCTCCGATGCGCTGATCCGCAACGAGGCCGAGCTGGCGCGGACGGTGATCGCGACGCGCGAGGGGGTGCCGATCACGCTCGATCAGGTCGCCTCGGTGCGCACCGGACAGGCGATCCGCATGGGCTCCGCCTCCGAGAACGGCACCGAGGTGGTGGTCGGCACCGCGGTGATGCGGATCGGCGAGAACAGCCGCACGGTGGCGAGCGCGGTCGCCGAGCGGCTGCGCGCGATCAACGCCTCGCTGCCTCCCGATGTGGTGGTCCAGCCGGTGCTCGATCGCACCGCGCTGGTCAATGCGACGATCAAGACGGTGGCGAAGAACCTCAGCGAGGGCGCATTGCTCGTCATCGTCGTGCTGTTCCTGCTGCTCGGCAATTTCCGCGCGGCGCTGATCGCGGCCTTGGTCATCCCGATCACGATGATGCTCACCGGCTTCGGCATGTTGCGCGCGGGTGTCTCGGCCAATCTGATGAGCCTCGGCGCGCTCGATTTCGGGCTGATCGTCGATGGCGCGGTGATCATCGTCGAGAATGCGCTGCGCCGGCTCGCCGCGCAGCAGCATCGCGGGGGACGGCTGCTCGAACGCCGCGAACGGCTGGCGACGGTCGCCGCGGCGGCGCGCGAGATGATCCGGCCCTCGGTCTATGGGCAGGCGATCATTATCCTCGTCTATGTCCCGCTGCTGACGCTGAGCGGGGTCGAGGGGAAGACCTTCGTGCCGATGGCGCTGACCGTGATCATCGCGCTGGCCTTCGCCTTCATCCTTTCGCTCACCTTCGTCCCCGCGCTGATCGCGATCTGGCTGTCGAAGAAGATCGAGGAGGAGGACGGGCGGATCATCGCGTGGCTCAAGCGCCGCTACGAACCGGGGCTCGACCGCGCTATGCGGCGCCCCTCGCTGACGATCGGCGCGGCGGTCGCCAGCCTCGCGCTGGCAGGGGCGGCCTTCGCCGCGCTCGGTCAGGTGTTCCTGCCGCAGCTCGACGAGGGCGATCTGCTGATCCAGGCGCTGCGCATCCCCGCCACCTCGGTCCAGCAAAGCCAGGCGATGCAGGTGCCGATCGAGCGGATGATGTCGCGCCAGCCTGAGGTGAAGTTCGTCTTCTCCAAGACCGGCACCGCCGAGCTCGCCTCGGACCCGATGCCGCCCAACGCGACCGATATGTTCGTGATCCTCAAGCCGCGCAGCGAATGGCCCGATCCCCGGCTCGCCAAGGCGGATCTGGTCGCGCGACTGGAAGGCAAACTCGCGAAGTTTCCGGGCAATGCCTATGAAATCACCCAGCCGATCCAGATGCGCTTCAACGAGCTGATCGCCGGGGTGCGCGGCGACGTCGCGGTCAAGGTCTATGGCGACGATTTCGCCGCGATGACGCGGACGGCGGAGCAGATCGCCGGCATCCTGCGCAAGACGGCGGGCGCCGCCGACGTCAAGGTCGAGCAGACCAGCGGGCTGCCGATGCTCGACATCCGCGTCGATCGCGATGCGATGGCGCGGGTCGGGGTCACCGCGCAGGACGTGCAGGACGTGATCACCGCGACTGTGGGCGGCCGCACCGCGGGGATGATCTTCGAAGGCGACCGGCGTTTCCCGGTGGTGATCCGCCTGTCCGACGCGCAGCGCGCCGATCTCGGGCTGCTCGCGCGCGTGCAGGTGCCGGTCGCCGGCGGCGCGTTCGTCCCGCTGGCGAGCGTCGCGACGATCCGCATCATCGACGGCCCCAATCAGATCAGCCGCGAGAACGGCAAGCGCCGCGTCGTCGTCCAGGCCAATGTGCGCGGACGCGACGTCGGGAGCGTCGTTGCCGATGCGCAGCGGACGATCGGCGCGCAGGTGCGCCTGCCCGCAGGGAACTATCTCGAATGGGGCGGCCAGTTCGAGAATCTGCAATCGGCGAGCGCGCGGCTCAAGCTCGTCATCCCGGCGTGCTTCGTGCTGATCCTGCTGTTGCTCTACGGCGCGCTCGGCAATGTGCGCGATGCCGCGATCGTCTTCACCGGGGTGCCGTTCGCGCTGGTCGGCGGAGTATTGCTGCTGTTCGTGCGCGGGATGGACTTCTCGATCTCGGCGGCAGTGGGGTTCATCGCGCTATCGGGGATCGCGGTGCTCAACGGGCTCGTCATGGTCAACTCGATCCAGGATCTCATCCGATCGGGGATGGACCGTGTCGCGGCCGCGCGCGCCGGGGCGATGCAGCGATTGCGCCCGGTGGTGATGACCGCGCTGGTCGCCAGCCTCGGCTTCGTGCCGATGGCGCTCGGCGCGGGCGCCGGCGCCGAGGTCCAGAAGCCGCTCGCCACCGTCGTGATCGGCGGGCTGATCTCGGCGACATTGCTGACATTGTTCGTCCTGCCGACGCTCTATGCCCGCTTCGGGCAGCGGGGTGGCGGGACGTAATCGCCCAAGCTATGGCCGGCGCGACGAGGATAATCGGAGAGACATCGCCATGACCCTGAGACGCGCCGCAATCGTTGCGCCGATCCGCACCGCCGTGGGCCGATTCGGGGGAAGCCTCGCCAGCCTCGATGCCGGGCGGCTCGGCGCGGTGGTGCTCAAGGCCCTGATCGAGCGGACGAAGATCGATCCGGCGCGGGTCGATGATGTCGTCTTCAGCCAGGGTTACGGCAATGGCGAGGCGCCCGCGATCGGCCATTGGGCGTGGCTCGCCGCCGGGCTGCCGATCGAGGTGCCGGGCTATCAGCTCGATCGGCGTTGCGGCTCGGGGTTGCAGGCGGTGATCAATGCGGCGCTGATGGTCCAGACCGGGATGAGCGACGTGGTGGTCGCGGGCGGCGTCGAAAGCATGTCGAACGTCGAATATTATACCGTCGAGGGCCGGCGCGGGAACCGGGCGGGCGGGATGATGCTCCACGACCGGCTGACCCGCGGGCGCGTGATGTCGCAGCCGGTCGAACGTTTCGGGGTGATCACCGGGATGATCGAGACCGCGGAGAATCTCGCGCGCGACTACGATATCACCCGCGAACAGGCCGACGCTTATGCCGTTCGCTCGCACCAGCGCGCCGCGGCGGCGTGGCAGAAGGGATTGTTCGACGACGAACTCGTCCCGGTGCCGGTGCCGCAGCGCAAGGGCGATCCCGTGATCTTCGCGCATGACGAAGGCTATCGCGCCGACGCCAGCATGGAGACGCTGGGCGCGCTAAGGCCGATCGAGGGCAAGACGATCCCCGGCGCGATCGTCACCGCGGGCAATGCCAGCCAGCAGAATGACGCCGCCGCCGCCTGTCTCGTCGTCGCGGAGGAAAAGCTCGACGAACTCGGGCTCGAGCCGATCGCCTGGTTCCACAGCGCCGCTGCCGCCGGTTGCGATCCGGCGCGGATGGGGATCGGGCCGGTGCCGGCGGTCGAGCGGCTGTTCGCGCGCAACGGGCTCGGCTGGGGCGATATCGATCTCGTTGAACTCAACGAGGCGTTCGCGCCGCAGGTGCTCGCGGTGCTCAAGGGCTGGGGCTGGTCGGACGAGGACGGTCGCCGCGACATCCTCAACGTCAACGGCTCGGGGATCTCGCTCGGCCACCCGATCGGCGCGACCGGCGGGCGCATCCTCGCCAACCTCACCCGCGAGCTGCAGCGGCGCGGCGGGCGCTACGGGCTCGAAACGATGTGCATCGGCGGCGGCCAGGGGATCGCCGCGATCTTCGAGCGCGCGGGGTGATCGTGTCTGGGCTCCCGCCTTCGCGGGAGCACAAGAAAGCCGGATGGACCCTAATATCCCGCGCGGCGCGACAGGCGTTCGTTTTCCAACGCCACCGAGGCCGCGCGCGCCAGCGCCTCGAGCAAGGTGATCTCATTGTCGGTCGGCTGGCCGAGCTCGGACCAATAAGCGCCGACCGCGGCGATCGGATCGATCTGGCCGATCGGCACCATCAGCATCGAGCGGACGAAGGTGTTGCGATACGCTTCGATCGGCACGCGCTCGTCATCGAAGATATCGCCGATCACCGCCGTCTCGTGATGCTCCATCGCCCAGCCCGAGACGCAGGTGCCGATCGGGAAGCGCTGGCCCGTCCATAAGGGTTCCATCGCATCCTCGGCGATATAATGGCATTGATCTTCCTCGCGCAGCACCACCGTGATGCCGTCCGCGCCCACCGCGCGACGTGCGAAGGCGCGCAGCACGCTCACCACCGCTTCCAATGAACGGGCACCGGCCAAGGCCTCGATCGCCTCGGCGGCGATGCTCCACCGCGCCGCCAGCGCCTTTTGTTCGGAATCGCGTTCGCTCGCCAATTTCCTATCCATTGACAGCCTCCGCACAAGACCCCGCATCGGCATTGTATCATCTGAAAGATAATTCGATCAACGCCTTAGAAGTCGAAGCACGGAGGCCGTCGCAATTCAGCGCGCGACCGCCACGGCTCAACTGCCGCCGGCATATTCCTTGACCAGATCGAACAGGAAATCGCGCCCCTTATAGACCGCATCGACTCGCGCATGTTCGTTGAGACCATGCGCGCCGCTATCCGCATCACCATATAGGCCCGGCGGGCCGTAGGACGGAATCCCGATCGTTTCCAGATAGATACCGTCTGTCCCCCCGGTCGACATGACCGGCACCAGCGGGACGCCCGGATAATATTTGGCGACCAGTTTCTCGGCCGGCGCGACGATCTTCGGATCGAGCTTGGGGGGCACCGCCGCGGGGCGGATCGGCGGCACCAGCGTTACCTTCATCCGCGGGTCGCCGATCGCCTTTTCGAGATCGGCGCGGATCGCCTCGACATCGTTGCCGGGGAAGATACGGCAATTGATGTTGGCGCCGGCACGCTGCGGCAGCGCGTTATTGGCATGCCCGCCGTCAAGCAGGGTCGCGACGCAGGTGGTGCGCAGCATCGAATGATAGGAGCGATCCTTGTTGAGCACCGCCACCGCCGCTTCGTCCTGCGGATTCTTGGAGACCGCGATCATCGCCGCGCCGACCTCGTCCTTCCGCGCCGCGCCCGAGCGCGCAAAATAGGCGCGGGTCGTGTCGTTGAGCTGGGTCGGGAATTCATAGGCGCGGATCTTCACCAGCGCATCGGCCAGTTCGTAGATCGCATTGTCGGGGATCGGGATCGAGCTGTGCCCGCCGGGGTTGGTCGCCTCGATCCGGTAATTCTGGACGATCTTCTCGCCGACGTGGAGCGTCATCACGGTCGGCTTGCCGTCCGGCCCCGCGCGGCCACCGCCGCCCTCGTTGAGCGCGAATTCGGCGGCGATCAGATCGGGCTTGTTCTTCGACAGCCATTCGGCCCCGTCGAACGCCCCGGTCGTTTCCTCGCCGCAGGTCAGCGCGAGCTTGACGGTGCGCTTGGGCTTATAGCCGCTCGCCTTGAAGCGCAGCAAGGTATCGATCCAGATCGCGTCCATCGCCTTCATGTCGGCGGTGCCGCGGCCGTAGAAATAGCCCTTTTCCTCGATCATCTTGTAGGGATCGCGCGTCCAGTCCTCGCGCTTCGCGGTGACGACGTCGATATGACCGAGCAGCAGCATCGGCTTCACCGCCTGCGACGTGCCGGGATAGACGATGACCACCCCGCCCTCCTTGGGCGCCTCGGGGACCGAGAAATAGGTGATCTGGCTGTCGCTGAACCCCGCCGCCTTGAACCGCGCGCCGATCTTCGCCGCGAGCGCGGTGCAGCTGCCGGTGGTGATGCTGGTGTCGGTTTCGACAAGCTCCTGATAGATTGCGCGGAACGCCTGCTGATCGGGGCGCAGCGCGGGCGTCTCCGCCAGCGCACTCTGCGCCAGGAACAGCGCGCTTGTCGTCATCATCACCAACGATTTCATGCAAATCCTCCCATTGATGAGGCATCTATGCAGTTTCCTCGCCGCTCCGCAATAAGTCAGGGTCCAGACCCATAAGCGGCAATGGCCTCGATCGCCCGGAGGAGCCCGCCGGCAAGGAGCGCAGCGCAGTCGCGTAGCTGAAGCTACGCGCAAGCAAGCGACGCCG
>NZ_JANFAU010000005.1 GCF_026130605.1 Sphingomonas lycopersici
CGCGGCGGGCGTCTTTTGACGCCATGCGGCGTCGCGCGTCGGTCACGATGCATAATGCATCGCTCCCTCCTTGCTCCTTGCCTGACGCCAAAATCCGCTCCGTCGAGGCCGTTGCCGCTTATGGGTCTGGACCCTAGCGTGATCGGAAAAGACTGGTCTCCAGCCACTGCGGGTGCTGCGGATCATCGGCAATCGATCGCGCCACATCCGCAGCGAAATCATCGAGCCGGATCGCTTCGGCGGGGCGCAGCCCGGGCTGGTGGATATCGTCGCTCGGCGAATGATAGCGCGTCGCGCGCCAGTCATGCTCGATGCGGAACGCCTCGCTGCCGGGGGTGAAGCCGAATTTGAACGCCAGCGCCGGGATTCCCGCGCGGACGAAGCTGTACTGGTCGGTGCGGGTGAAGCTGTTGCGGTTGGGCAAGGGATCGGGGACGATCTCCAGCCCGTGCCGCGCGGCGGTCGCGCGCGCGATGTCGCCGAGCGTGCTCTCGCGGTCGCCCTGCGCCTGGACGCTGGTTAGCGGCCAGAGCGGGAGCAGGACGTCGAAATTGATATCGGCGACGATCGTGCCGGCAACGCTCGGCCGCTTGGCGAAATAGCTCGATCCGAGCAGCCCCGCCTCCTCCGCGGTGACGATGACGAACAGGATCGACCGCTTGGGCCGCGGCCCTTTGGCGATCTGCTGCGCGATATCGAGCACCGTGGCGACCCCCGAGCCGTCGTCGATCGCGCCGTTGTAGATGCGGTCGCCGCCGATCGCGGGGCCGATCCCGACATGATCGAGATGCGCCGATATGACGACATGCTCGCGCGCCAGCGCCGGATCGCTCCCGACGATCTTCGCGACCAGATTGGGCGAGACCAACTGGCGATGCCGGGTGACGATGCTCGCGCGCAGGCGTTGCGGCAGCGCGAAGGCCGGGATCGGGCGCGACGCATCCGAGGCGGCGGCGAGATCGGCGAAATTATGCCCCGAGCCGGCGAGCAGCCGCTCGCTCGTCGCGGCATCGACCCGTGCGACGAGGAACCCGGCGGGCACCTCGCGCAGCGCGGGATCGGCGAGATACATGCCGGGCTGCCCGGCGAGCAGCTTCTGCCGCTCCCACGGGATCTCGATCTGCGCCGGCGGGGTGAGCGTGATCAGCCCGACCGCCCCGGCGCGCGCGAGGAATTTGGCGCGCTCGGCGCGGTTGCTCGCCTTGTCGGGGCCGAGCAGGCTGGCCGGGCCGCCCGCGATCGTCACGACGATCTTGCCCTTGATGTCGAGCCCGGCGAAATCGTCATGCCCGCGCTCGGGGAGATGCAGGCCATAGCCGGCGAAGACCAAAGGCGCGTCGACAGTCGCCGGGCGCGGCCCGCCGTCGGCCGAGATCAGCATGTCCGCGCCGAGCGCGAGCGGCGCAGCCTTGCCATCCGGGCCGATCAGCGCGGCGGTCGACGCGGCATGATCGATAATTTGCTGTTCGAACGTGACCTGCTGGCGGAAACCGCCCTTCTCGCCGGCCGGCGCCAGCCCGATCGCGCGAAAGCGCTGCTCGACGTAAAGCGCAGCGCGCAAATGGCCGCGCGATCCCGTCTCGCGCCCCTCATTGGCATCGCTGGCGATCTCTCCGACATCCGCCATCCATTGCTGCGCGCGGTCGGGCGCCGGCGCGGCGCCGGGCAGCAGCAGCGCCAGCGCGGCCAGCACGGCATTTCTCCGCCCCGAACCTTCCCGATCGCGCGAACCATTTCTGTCTGTCGCCAACACCCGCTCCCGGCCTTGTTTCAAACGACGGGTAAGGAGGTGGGATTTTTCTGTCCATGTTGCTTTGGACGGCAAAACTAACTTCCCGGCATCGTCACTCGCGTCGTGCCCGCGGCGGCTGGTGGCCCGCGAACCCGGTGAAGGTCTGATGCAGCCGCGTCAGCTGTTCGAGCCGCTGTTCGACCCGCGGTCCGATTTGGCGGATCACCGCATTGACCAACAGATTGACCGCGCAGACCAGCGCCACCGGCGAACTCCAGAACATCCCGGTCTGGGTCGGCACCGCGACGACGTTGGGGGTGAAGCGCGGTGCCCAATCGCAGAAGATATCGGTCAGCATGATCAGCGGGATACCGCGCTGGCTGGCCTGTTCGGCGATCAGATAGGATTGTCGCGAATAGCGCCGGATATCGATCACCACGAGGCATGAATCGGCCTCGTCGCTGGCGAACACATCGGCGTAATTGCCCGCGGTCAGATCGACCAGCCGCACCCCGTCGCGCATGAATTGCAAATGGTTGGCGAGCAGCATCGCGATCCCGCGCTCGGTCTGGAACCCCGCGATCTGCACCGTGCGCGATTGCGCGAGCAGCCGGACGCACTCGGCCCAATTATCGGTCTCGGTCAGGCGATAGACCGCCATCAACGACGCCATCTCGCGCTGGAAGCTGGCATCGGGCGCGCGATCGGCGGATTCGACGAATTCGACCAGATCGTCCCCGATCAGCCACGGCAAAGCATCGGTCGCGCTGTCCTTCAGATCATGCTTCAACGCCTTGAAATTGCGGTAGCCCAGTCGGCGCGCGAAGCGGCCGACGGTGATCTCGCTCACCCCCACGCGATCGGCCAGCGACACCGCCGTTTCGAATGCGAGCGTCGCATAATGCGCCAGGATATGCTGCGCGATCGCCCGCTCGGCGCTGGTATAATCGTCGAGCCCGGCCTGTAGCCGCCGCAGCAACGGGACGTTGGGGATCGCCTGCGAATCCGCGCCGTCGATTTCGCCTTTGTCCATCGCGCTCCTCCCGTTTCGCCGCGATCTGGCTATCTCCTCAGATGTTAGTTGTCCAACAAAACTATCAATTGACAGAAATATTTCACTACCGCTCTATCACACGCCACGACGCCGCAGGGATCGGCGCGCGAATTTCGAACATGCTGCCGGATGGGGAGGCGCGGTGATGAAGGTTTCTCGGCAAAGGATCGGCGGGCTATTGGCGGCGAGCGCATTGGTGGCGCTCGCCTCGCCCGCGCTGGC
The DNA here is from genome assembly GCF_026130605.1 of Sphingomonas lycopersici. Taxonomy (GTDB): domain Bacteria; phylum Pseudomonadota; class Alphaproteobacteria; order Sphingomonadales; family Sphingomonadaceae; genus Sphingomonas; species Sphingomonas lycopersici. The sequence goes on from NZ_JANFAU010000005.1 coordinate 3,009, forward strand.
GCAGACGCAAACGCAGGGTGCCGCGGCGGCGCCCGCCGACACCGGCGGCGATATCGTCGTTTCGGGCTATCGTTATCTCAGCGAGGATACCAGCGGCACCACCGGCCTGCCGCTGCCGATCGAGGAGGTGCCGCAGTCGATCAGCCTCGTCAGCCAGGATTTCCTCAAGGCTGCGGACCTCAAGTCCTTAGGCGAAATTGCGCAATATTCGCCCGGCGCCTTGTTCGCGGGCAATCAGGAAGGGTTCGGCAGCATCGTCAAGCTGCGCGGCTTCACCGCCGGCAGCGCGGTCGACGGGCTGACGGTCGGTTCGCTCGATTTCGACCCCGATTATGCGACGATCGACCGGATGGAGATCGTCAAGGGCCCGTCCTCGGTGGTCTATGGCGCGGCGAGCCCCGGCGGGCTGATCAACCTCGTGACCAAGGCCGCGCGCGCCAATACGCCAAGCTATGTCGAGGCGCTCGGCGGATCGTGGGGCCGCTGGCGGCTGGAGGGGCAGGTTGCGGGCGCGCTCAACAGCTCGGGCTCGATCCGCGCGATCGGGGTCGCCGCGCATGAGGAAGCCAATAGCTTCATGACCGACGTCCGCTCGCGCAAGACCGTGCTCTATGGCGGGGTCGATGCCGATATCGCGAGCGGGCTGACCGGCTATATCCACGCGGCTTACGAACGCTATCGCCGCACCGCGTTCGACGGCATCCCGACGCTGCCCGACGGCACCCCCGCCCCGGTCGACCGCTCGTTCTTCATCGGCGCGCGCGATTTCGTGCTGACCACCACGGTCAAGCGCGTCAGCGCGGGGCTCGACTGGAAGGTCTCGTCGGCCTGGTCGGTGAGCCTCAAGACCAATTTCCAGGACGCCAATACCCACGGCCCCGCCGCCTATGGCTTCGATCTGATGCCCAACGGCGACTTTTCCTATTCGATCCAGAATCTCCTCAAGAACGACAAGCGCGATTTCAGCATCGGCGCCTCGTCGATCCTCAAGCTCGACGGCGTGGGGATGGCCGACAGCTTCCTCTCCGCCTCGGCGATCTACCACGAAACCTCGCTCACCGCGGTGGGCAGCACGCCGCAGATCGACGGCAGCGATACCGGCACGGCGAATATCTTCGACGGGGTGAAGGCTATCGAGGCGACAATCGCCAGCGCGGCCTTCCCCGGCCCGATCTACAATTACGGGCAGCGGCTGAAATATCTCACGCTGTCGGGCCAGGCGGTGCTCAAGGTGACCCCGTGGGCGACCGTGCTCGGCGGGCTTTCGTGGTCGAAGCCCGACAACAGCACGCGGCTCGACAGCCCGTGGCAGGATTTCAGCGGCAACAGCAAGATGAGCTATCGCGCCGCGCTGACGGTGGAGCCGGTCACCGGGGTCAACCTCTACGGATCGTACAGCGAATCCTTCCAGCCGCAGCTCAGGATCGACGTCGCCGGACGCATCCTGCAACCGCTCACCGGGCGTCAGTATGAGCTGGGCGCCAAATATGTCTCGCCCGACCGCCGGCTGCTGCTCACCGCCGCCTTGTTCGACATCACCCAGGCCAATCAGGCGCTGTTCGACGAGATCGGCCCCGACGGCACCGACCGCTACCGCGCGCTCGGCGAGACGCGGCATCGCGGGCTGGAGCTGGAGGCGATCGGCCGCATCACCGGATCGTGGCAGGTCAACGCCGGCTTCACCCTGCTCGACGCCAAGATCAGGAAGGACGACGATCCGACGGTGATCGGCAAGGCCGAGACCTATCTCCCCCGTACCACCGCCAGCCTCTATACCAGCTATGACTTCAACTTCGGGCTGTTCCTCGGCGCGGGCGTGCGCTTCGTCGATGCGGTGAAGACCTCGTTCGACGGCTCGACCCGCGATCTGCCGTCCTACACCTTGGTCGACGCTTCGGCCGGGTACAATCTCGGCAAGTGGCGGTTGCAGCTCAACCTCAAGAACATCTTCGACAAGCATTATTACATCAACAATTACCAGACCCTGTTCTATGGCAACGTGGTCGGCGAGCCGCGCAGCTTCACCCTCTCGCTGCGGCGGACCTTTTGACGATGCGCGGATTGTTCGCCGCGACCGCGGCGCTCGCGCTGCTGGCGGCGCCGGTCGGGGCGAAGGTCCACGATGTGGTCTATCTCGGCGCGCGCGCGATCGATCCGGCGAGCGGGCTCGACGCGATCCGCAACATCGCGATCGACGGCGATAGGATCACCGCCGTCACCGCCGCCAAGCTGCAGGGCAAGAGGACGATCGACGCGCGCGGGCTGGTCGCCGCGCCGGGGTTCATCGACCTCCACTCGCACGCCGGCAATTTCGAGACCGCGCGCTATCAGGCAAAGGACGGGGTCACGACGCGACTGGAGCTGGAACTCGGCACCTATCCGGTCGATCGCTGGTACGCCGCGCGGCAGGGACAGGCGCTGATCAATTACGGCACCAGCGTCGGGCATACCGCGATCCGCTATTTCCTCCAGAAAGGCGGGGGCGCGGCGGGGCTTGCCGCGCTCAAGGACCCGGACGCGATGTTCAGCGCGCCGGAAATCTCGCAGATGATTCCCGATGCGGCTTATGCGCGGCTGACGCCTCTGCTCGAAGAAGGCTTGCGGCAGGGCGCGATCGGGGTCGGCAGCGGGACGCAATATTCGCCCGGGATCACGCGGCGCGAGATGCTCGACGTCACCCGCGTCGCGGGCAAGGCGCATAGCTGCGTCTTCACCCACATCCGCTACGGCAGCCTCGTCGAGCCGGGGAGCACGCTGGAGGCGGTGCAGGAGAATATCGCCAATGCGGCGATCACCGGCGCCTGCGTCCATATCGTTCACATCAACAGCATGGCGATGTCCGACGCGCCGCTGATGGTGCGGCTGATGCATGATGCGCGGTCGCACGGCGTCGACGTCTCGACCGAAACCTATCCGTGGGACGGCTCGGTCGATGTGATCCGCAGCGTGATCTTCGATCCCGGCTGGGAGAAGCGCTGGGGGGTGAAGGTCGGCGACCTGCAATCGCGCGTCACGGGCAAAAGGCTGACCCAGGCGGAATTCGACGCGCTGCGCAGCGGCACCGGCGACGACGGCGTGATCATGCACATGAACAGCGAGGCGACGATCGAGGCCTTGCTCAAGGACCCGCTGGTGCTGGTGGCGAGCGACGGCGGCAATATCGACGGACCCAACGGCCACCCGCGCTCCGCCGGCACCTTCGCGCGGATGCTCGGCCATTATGTCCGCGAGGCCAAGACGCTCTCGTTGAGCGACGCGATCCGCAAGATGGCGCTGATGCCGGCCGAGCGGTTGCAATCCTTCGTCCCCGCGATGCGGCGCAAGGGGCGGTTGCAGGCCGGCGCGGACGCCGATGTCGTGCTGTTCGACCCGCGCACCGTCGGCGCGCGCGCGGTCTATGGCGATGCCGCGCAATATTCGGAAGGATTTCAGTACGTAATGGTCAACGGCATATTGGTGGTCGATCGCGGCGAACTGGTGCCCGATGTGCGGCCCGGCCGCCCGGTCTATTCGGGGATGCGCCGATGACCCCGCTCGATCTGCCGCGGCCGTACCTCCTGTTCCTGGGCGACGCCGACGACACGACCTTCCTGAAGACCGGGCTCGGGCTGCGCGACTGGGCGCCGGGGCAATGCGTCGCCGAATATAAATGCCCCGGCGCGGGCGCGACGCTGGGGCTGCCGGCGATGACGCCGCGCGAGGCGCATGCCGCCGGCGCGCGCGCGATGCTGCTGTCGGCGGCGTCGATCGGCGGGGCGATCCCGGCAAGCTGGACCGCGTGTCTGATCGAGGCGCTCGAGGCGGGGCTCGATATCGTCAGCGGTGCACATCACCGGCTCGCCGACAATCCACAGGTCAGGGCGCGCGCCGAAGCACTCGGCCGGCAATTGATCGACGTCCGCACGCCCCCCGCCGACCTGCCGGTCGCGACCGGGCGCAAACGCAGCGGCAAACGCCTGCTGACCGTCGGCACCGATTGCGCGCTCGGCAAGAAATACACCGCGCTGGCGCTCGCCGAGGCGTTCCGCGCGCGTGGGCTCGCCGCCGATTTCCGCGCCACCGGGCAGACCGGGATCATGATCGCGGGCGCCGGCATCCCGATCGATTCGGTGATCGCCGATTTCGTCGCGGGCGCGGCGGAACTGCTCAGCCCCGATGCCGCGCCCGATCATTGGGACGTGATCGAGGGCCAGGGATCGATCTTCCACCCTTCCTATGCCGGCGTCTCGCTCGGGCTGCTCCACGGATCGCAGCCCGACGTCATCGTGCTGTGCCACGCTTATGGCCGCAGGCGGATCGTCGGGCTGCCCGATTACCCGCTGCCCGCAATCGGCGAGGCGGTGGACCTCACGCTCCGGCTCGCACGGCTCACCAATCCGGATGCGCGCTGCGGCGGGGTATCGCTCAATACCGCCGGGCTTTCCGCCGAGGCAGCGGCGAAAGTGATCGCCGAATGCACCGATCGCTGGGGCATGCCGGTGGCCGATCCAATGCGACAGGGAGCGGCGCTCGACGCGCTGGTAGATTCATGCATCGATTGACCCGCGCGCTCGCCGCGCTCCTCCTGCTCTCGCTGGCGCCCGCCGCGAACGCCGAAACCCCGCGCGAAGCGGCGTTGCGCGATATCCGCGCGATGATCGAGGCGGCACCGGGCGAGGCCGGGCTGGTCGTCGCGGTCACCGATCGCGAGCAGGTGCTGCTCGTCGCGACGCACGGCTATGCCGATATCGCCGCCAAGCGCGCGGTGACCGCGGAGACGCATTTCGCGATCGGCTCGATCTCCAAATCCTTCACCGCGCTGACGCTGATGCAGATGGCCGACGAGGGCCGGTTCGATCCCGCCGCGCCGATCGCGCGCTATCTGCCCGATTTCCACCCGCGCTCGCCCTATCCGGCGATCACCGGCCACGCGCTGCTGACCCACACCGCCGGGCTGCCCAATTACATCACCAACGTCGCGTCGATGCGGTTCCTGATCGCCGCGCTCAACGGGATCGAGCCGGGCTACGCGCCCGGCGCGCATTTCTGGTATTCCAATTCGGGCTATCAATTGCTCGGCTATGCCGCCGAGCGGATCGACAAGCTGCCCTTCCCGCTGATCCTCCAGCACCGCACGCTCGATCGGCTGGGCATGACGGAAACCACGCCGCAGATCGACGACCGGCTGCGCGCGACGCTGCCGGTCAGCTATACCCGCCAGGTCGACGGACGGCTCGTCGCGGCGCCGTGGTTCAGCTATCTCGCCGCAGACGGCGCGATCACCTCCACCGCCGCGGATATGAGCCGTTATGCGCGGATGCTGCTCAATCGCGGCGCGCTGCCCAATGGGCGGCTGGTCTCGGCCAGGGCGTTCGAGCGGTTCGCGACCCCGGTGCTCGATGGCTATGGCTATGGCATGAACATTGCGCACGACGGCCGGGTGCTCTCGCACAGCGGCGGGATCGCGGGTTTCCAATCCTATCTCGAGATGCACCCGACCGAGAATTTCGCTTTGGTGTTCCTCTCCAACGGCCCGCTCGACGGGGCATTGCTCGGGCGGATCGTCGCGCGGCTGTCGCGCGACACGCCGACGCTCCCCAAAACGACGCCGCCTGCCGCGACATCCTCGTTCGCCGGGCGCTTCGTCGCGCGCGACGGGGCGGCGCTCACCTTTGCGGCGACGAACGACGGCGGGCTGCGCGCTGGCGACCAGCCGCTGACCCGGCTCGCGAACGATTTGTGGGGCGCGTATCTCACCCCCCATGGGCCGCGCACCTTCCAGTTCCGGCGCGATGCCGGGGGCGTTATCACCGGGGTGTCGGAAGGAGCGTCGGACTATGCACGCGAAGGAAGTCCCGCCCCCGCCGCCGCGCCGGCCGGCTATCGGGCATTCGTCGGCCGGTACGCGACGCACGGCGAGGAAGGCCCCGGCGTCCGCGTCTTCGTCCAGCAAGGGCAACTTATGATATCCTACGCGGACACCAATGCGCCCCCCACCCCGCTGGCGGCAATCGACGAGACGCATTTCCGCTTCGCCGAACCCGCGTTCGCCCCCGAGCGGCTGGCGTTCGACACGGTCATCGACGGGCAGGCGCAGCGGCTGACGATGTCGGGCGTCCCGCTCTATCGCATCGATCTGCCGTGAAGCGCTGGCTGCGGTGGAGCGCGGCCGCGCTGCTCGCGCCGCTCGCCGCCGCCGCGCAGCCCGCCGCGCATTTCACCACCTGGGCCGCGCAGCATGCGGTCGCGCTGCCCCCCTGCCCGCCCGATAGCAAGCAGTGGGAAAAGGTCGGCACGATCGTCGGCAACGTCGACCTGGTCGCGCTCGGCGAGCCGGCGCACGGTGCGCAGGAGCCGCTCGCGCTGCGCAATTGCCTGTTCCGCTATCTCGTCGAACATCACGGCTTCACAGCGATCGCCCTCGAAACCGGGGTCAGCGAGTCGCGGGCGCTCGACGATTATGTCGCGGGCGACAGCGGCGATGCACGCCAGCTCGCGCGCGACAATTTCTCCTGGGGGTTCGGACGGTACGCCGAGAATGTCGCGCTGCTCGAATGGATGCGCGGCTATAATGCCGATCCGGCGCATACGCGGAAGCTCCACCTCTACGGCATCGACCTGAGCGGCGGCGACAAGAGCGGCGCGTGGCGCAACGCCGCGGTCACGCTGCGCGCGAGCATCGCCTATCTCGCGCGCGTCATGCCCGATCGGTCGCGGCCGGTGCGGAAGGCGCTCGCCCCCTTCCTCGACCGGTTCAGTGCGCCGGGCTATGCCGCGATGACGGCGGCCGAGCGCAGCCGGCTGCGCCGCGCGATCGCCGCCTTGATCGGCTCCCTCGATCGCCATCGCACGGACGATGCGGATTGGGCGTGGGCGCGGCGCAATGCGGTCGGCGCACGACAGCTCGAACGGTTGTTTCGCGTATCGCGGCCGCCAACGGCGGACGACGAACTCTCGCCGGACGATTACAAGGCCGATATCGCGCGCGACGCGGCGATGGCGGAGAATGCGTTATGGGCCAGCCGGCGCGAAGCCCCCAACGGCCGCCTGCTGCTGTTCGCGCACGACGGGCATATCATGAACGCGGCAACGCGCGGGGGAAGCTGGTCGGTCTATCGTCGCGCCCCCGCGGCGATGGGAGTGCATCTGAAGGCAGCGCTCGGCGCGCGGCTGCTGATCGTGCCGATCGTTTCGCCGGCCGGTCCCGACACCGATCTCGATACGGCGCTCGCCCGCACGTGGCGCGACCGCTTCCTCCTCGATCTGCGCCCCGTGCGACACGACGGCTGGCTTGCCCGGGAGCGCAGCGTGCGGACCAATTTCACCGACGAACTGCTGGTGAAACCGGGCATCGCGTTCGACGCGCTGATCTTCCTCGGACGACTCAGCCCCGCGCGCTGACCGCCACGCCCCTTGTCGCCGGTTCGCGACTGGCTCTAGAACATCGCCTCGAGCCGCGCCGTGGGGGATGCCGAATTGACGATGTCCAAACACCCGCGTGGAGAGGCCACGCGCAAGGCCATCCTGGCCGCCGCCGAACAGGTCTTCGCCGATGTCGGCTATGAAGCCGCGCGGATGGAGGATGTGGCGCAGGTGGTGGGGATCCGCCGGCCGTCGATCGTCTATCATTTTCCGAGCAAGCAGGATCTCTACGACGCGGTAGAATCCGATCTGTTCGAGAAGATGCACGCCGCGAGCCGGCTGGCGCTCAAGCAAGCGCAAGGCCCGCTCGAACGGCTGCTGGCGCTGCTCGACGCGTGGCTCGATTATATCGTCCAGCGCCCGACCGCCGCGCGCATCCTGCAGCGGCTGGTCGCCGACGTCACCCCGCGCCACGGCAATCCGGTGCGCTTTTCCGAGCTCGCGCTCAGCGATATGGATGCCGTCATCGAGGAAGGCGTGCGCGCCGGTTGCTTCCGCCCGATCAACACGATGCTGGTGATCAACGGCGTCTCGGCGGCGACCTTGTTCTACGTCTGCAACGGCCGCCAGCTCGGCGACGCCCGCGCCTATTCCCCCTCCGATCCCGATATGCTGCGCGAGTTTCGCGCGCTGCTCCACCGCACCTGCTGCGCCGCGGTTCTCGCCTGAGCGCCGCCCCCGCACACCGCCAAAGTTCACGAAGTTCACACGTATGACGCGCCGCCGCACGACGGCGGCGTGTATTGCGCACCATCACAGCGCCCGCCCAAAACTACGCAAATGAAGGCAAATCCGGCAGTTCCACACCGGTTTGCGCGAAAAACCGCCGATCACGCTTGAGTTTTACCTACTTGAAGGTAGATAGCGAGTCGCGATGACACCCGTCGCCTTGCTCCGGGACGGAGCGCGGCATCGGTCCATCGGCAACAGGGTTGAGCGCGCCGCAACAGCGAACGCGCAGGAATATTTCATGTGATCTCTGAGGCTTAACTAGCCCAGATGATTGGGGAGGGGTTTGCAGATGAAGGCCGCAGACATTTCGATCCGGGCGATTGCCCTGCTTCTTTCCGGTTGCGCCGCTTCGGCGATGGCCCAGACCGCCGCCGCGCCGGCCGCCGACACGTCGGGCGGGCTGAGCGAGGTAGTCGTCACCGCGCAGAAGCGCGCCGAGCCGCTGCAGAAGACCCCGATCTCGATCATGGCGGTGACCGGCGCCGACATCAACAAGCTCGGCATCGCCGACATCACCGATCTGCGCTCGGTCGTCCCCAGCCTGCAGGTCACCCCGCACCCGAACAGCGCGACCACCGCGCGCGTGTTCATCCGCGGCGTCGGCAACAATGACGATCAGATCACCGTCGATCCCAGCGTCGCGGTCTATCTCGACGGCATCTATATCGCGCGCGGCCAGGGGCTGACCTCCGATATCGCCGAAGTCGAGCGGATCGAGGTGCTGCGCGGCCCGCAGGGCTCGCTCTACGGCCGCAACGCCACCGGCGGCGCGATCAATTATATCACCAAGGCCCCCGAGCTCGGCGTCTTCTCGGGCAAGCAGACGATCGATTACGGCAATTACAACGCCTTCACCACGCGCACCAACCTCAACGTGCCGATCGGCGACAAGCTCGCGGTGCAGCTCGCCTATCTCCACAGCCAGAAGGACGGCTTCGTCCGGAACGCCGGCACCGGAGAGGCACGGTTCGGCGATCAGCTGCGTGATGCCTATCGCGCGGCGGTGGAATGGAAGCCGGTCGACACGGTCGAGCTGCGCTACAGCTACGATCGCTCGCTGACCCGCGATACCCCGGCCTATATCGCTTATGTGCCGGCATTCTATCCGTCGGTGATCGACCGTCCGACGCAGGGCTCGCCCGCGGTCCGCAACCTGCGGCCCAATCGCGTGCTGGTGCAGGGCCATAGCCTGACCGCGAGCTGGCAGGTCAGCGACGATATCACGCTCAAGTCGCTGACCGGCTATCGCCAGCTCGATAACCGCACCGACCAGAATTACCTCACCGGCGCGGTCGGCCCCTTCCCGCTGTTCATCACCAATTTCGACCAGCATCAGCACCAGTGGAGCGAGGAGCTCCAACTGATCGGATCGACCGCCGATCACCAGCTCGAATATGTGCTGGGCGGTTACTGGTTCGACGAGAAAGCGCACAGCTTCGACACGACGGTGCCGGCGGGCCGCCCGTCGCTGGCGCGCACCGCGACCGTCCACAACACCGCTTATGCGGTCTATGCCCAGGCGACGTGGCGCCCGACCTTCCTCACCGGCCTGTATCTGACCGGGGGACTGCGCTGGTCGCACGATCAGCGCCAGGCGACGCTGGCGCAGACCGTCGTCCCGGCGGCCGGGGCGTCGATCCCGCTGGCGCCGGGTGCGGGCGACAACAGTTTCTCCAACGTCAGCCCGACGGTGGTACTGGGGTATAACGTCAATCGCGACGTCAACCTCTACCTCAAATATGCCAAGGGCTATAAGGCCGGCGGCTATAATCTGCGCGCCAGCACGATCGCGCGCTTCGAGCAGGGTTTCGGCCCGGAATCGCTCGATTCCTATGAGGCGGGCATCAAGTCGAGCTGGCTCAACAACCATTTGCGCGCCAATCTCGCGGTGTTCCAGTCGAACTATCGCGACATCCAGGTCAACGTGCAGAGCGACCCGACCAACCCCGCGATCACCGATATCCTCAACGCCGGCAAGGCGCGGATCAAGGGCGCCGAATTCGATCTGACGATGAAGCCGTCGAGCAATCTGTCGGTGTCTCTCAATTACGCCTATCTCGACGCGAAATATCTGAAGATCGTGTCGCAGACCGGCGCCGATGTCACGAAGAATTACTTCTTCGTCGAGGCACCGAAGAACACGCTGAGTGCAAGCGCGGAATATTATTTCCCCAAGACGTCGATCGGCACTTTCTCGGCCAACGTGCAATATTATATGCAGAGCAAGAAATACACGTCGTCGAACGATCCGCGTTATATCGTCGGCGATTACGGGCTGCTCAACGCGCGGCTCACGTTGTCCGACATCCCGGTCGGCTTCGGCAAGTGGGAGCTGGCGGTCTATGCCAAGAACCTGACCGACGAGAAATATTACGCCGCTTATTTCAACACCGGGCTGCCCGGCGCGATGTTCGGCGAGCCGCGCAGCTATGGCGTGCAGCTGAGCGTCGGGTTCTGATCCGGCAGGTGCCGGGCGGACGAAAACCACGCCCGGCACCGATTGAAGGACCCCCAACCCCGTTCGGGCTGAGCTTGTCGAAGCCCTGCACTTTTCTTCCAAGGAAGAAGGACAGCCCTTCGACAAGCTCAGGGCGAACGGGGTTGGGATGACACGTAAATCTCCACGAGATGCGGCGCCATTCGCGTCGCTGACACCCCTCGCGCGATTGGCATGGCGCGCGGGGATCATTTCGGCTAAGGGGCGCGCAACGGACGTGCCTGGCCTTTTGCTGACGGGCTGCTGCACGCTCAGCTCAAGCACGCAAAAGGTCGCGCGAACAATCGCCGACGAGCCTGCGCACCCGACGGAGAAACATGCCCTTTTCGCAACTTCCGCAATCTATTGCCGACGCGCTCGTCGGCCGCGGCTACACTCAACCTACGCCGGTGCAGGCGGCGGTGATCGAAAGCGACGCCGAGGCGCGCGACCTGCTCGTTTCGGCGCAGACCGGCTCGGGCAAGACCGTCGCGTTCGGCCTTGCGATGGCGCAACAATTGCTCGACGCCGACGGCAACCTCTCCACCCCCGGCGCGCCGCTGGCGCTGATCATCGCGCCGACCCGCGAACTGGCGATGCAGGTCAGCCGCGAGCTCGAATGGCTCTATGCCCCGGCGCGCGCGCGGATCGCGACCTGCGTCGGCGGGATGGATTCGGCGCGCGAGCGGCGTAACCTGTCGCACGGCACGCATATCGTCGTCGGGACTCCGGGGCGGTTGCGCGATCACCTCGAACGCGGCGCGCTCGATCTCTCGGCACTGCGCTGCGCGGTGCTCGACGAGGCCGACGAGATGCTCGACATGGGGTTCCGCGAGGATCTCGAGGAAATCCTCGACGCGACCCCCGACAACCGCCGCACCCTGCTGTTCTCCGCGACGATGCCGCGCCCGATCGTCGCGCTGGCGAAGCGCTATCAGCGCGATGCGCTGCGCATCTCGACGCTCGACGAGCGTCAGGGGCATGGCGACATTTCCTATCAGGCGGTTGCGGTGTCCCCATCGGATATCGAGAATGCCGTCATCAACCTGCTGCGCTTCCACGAGGCGGAGACGGCGATGCTGTTCTGCGCGACGCGCGACAATGTCCGCCACCTCCACGCGTCGCTGGTCGAACGCGGGTTCGCCGCGGTGGCGCTGTCGGGCGAGCATAGCCAGAACGAACGCAACCACGCGCTGCAGGCGCTGCGCGACGGCCGTGCGCGGGTATGCGTCGCGACCGACGTCGCGGCGCGCGGGATCGACGTCGCCAGCCTGAGCCTCGTCATCCATGTCGAGGTGCCGCGCGACGCCGAGGTGCTCCAGCACCGCTCAGGGCGCACCGGCCGCGCCGGGCGCAAGGGCACCGCGGTGCTGATCGTTCCCTTCTCGCGGCGGCGCCGGGTCGAGGGCATCCTGCGCTCCGCCCGCATCGAGGCGGAGTGGATGCCCGCCCCGAGCGCGGCGTCGATCCGCGAACAGGATCGCAATCGGCTGCTGGCAAAGCTCGCCGAGCCGGTCGAGGCGACCGAGGAGGAAACCCAGCTCGCCCAGCGGCTGCTCGCCGAGCAGACGCCGGAGAATATCGCGCTGGCTTTGGTCCGCGCGCACAGCCAGACGATGCCGCAGCCCGAGGAGCTGATCGACCTTTCCTCGGCGGAAAACCGCCGCGGCGAGGCGGGCGAGAAACAGCATCGCCCCGGCTTCGAGGACACCGCGTGGTTCCGCATGGATATCGGGCGGCGGCAGAATGCCGATCCGCGCTGGATCCTGCCGCTGCTGTGCCGCCGCGGGCATATCACCCGCGCGGATGTCGGCGCGATCCGCATCCTCGCCAATGAGACGCATTTCGAGGTGCGCCGCGCGATCGAGGCGAAGTTCCGCTCGGCGCTGCAACGCACCGCGCGCGAGGGCGCCGAGGACGAAAGCGGCATCCGCATCGAGCCGGCGCCCGGCGCGCCGCAGCCGGGCGCGCACGGCAAGGTCCACAAGCCACGCCGGACGGGGGAGAGCGGGCCGCGTCATGACGGGCCGCGCGGCGGCAAGCCGGGGAAGAAATTCCCGCCGCGCCACGGCGGCGGACATGGCGGCGGCAAGGATCGCCGGGCGCATTGAAATAGCGCCCCGCGCTCTCCCCGTTCGGGCTGAGCCTGTCGAAGCCCTGTCTTTCTTCCGAGGAAGAAGGGCAGCCCTTCGACAAGCTCAGGGCGAACGGGGGGGGGGGGGGCGATCTTACCCCTCGCGCCCGTACACCTTGGTCGGCACACCCTGAAAGCGCAGCCCCGGCAGCAGATGCTCGTGCTTCATGATCACGCTATGCGGCCCGACATGCGTGTGGTCGCCGATCACCGCGCCGTAGAGCGGCACGGTCGCCCCCGATACGGTCGCGCCCTTGCCGATGAACACCTTGTCGGTCTTGAGCACGCGATCCTCGAAGGTATGTGCCTGGAACATCGCGCTGACCGTCGCGCCGTCGCCGATATGGATCATGTCGGGATCGACGACCTGCGCGAATTGCGGCCCGAGCACCGCGCGCTTGCCGATCGTCAGCCCCATCAGGCGGAGGTAGATCGGCAGGATGAACGTCCCCTCCAGCCCTTGCAGCACGAGGTTGGCGAGCTTGGCCCAGGCGACGTAGACGAAGTCCCAACGGCTGCACCAGCATGACCACAAGGCATGCTGCCCCGGCTTCACCCGCCCGATCAGCAGCCATTTGAGCGCCAGCACGGTGAAGCACAAGGCCACCAGCGGGACGAGCGTCGCCGCCGGGACCACCAACAGGAGATAAACCAGAGGCGAGGCCACCATATCCTGCGCGTGGACCAGCATCGCATACCAGACGGCGGTCAGCAGCAGCGGGACGATCGGCAGGGTGAAGCGCAGCACCTCCCAGAACATCCGGTTGATGTAGCGGATCGCCGAGGGATCGTGGGTCAGGCTGCGATCGACCTCGATCACCTCGCGGCGCGGCAGATCGAAGCTCGGATGGCCGAAACGCGACTGGCCGGTGACGATCTCGCGCGAATCCGCGACGGTGGCGATGCCGATCAGGATATTGTCGGGGAGATGTTCGCCCGCCGGGATCACCGCGTGATTGCCGAGGAAGGTGTTGCGCCCGAGCCGGATCGGCGCGAGCGCGATGCTGCCGTTGCGCGCCTCGCCGCCGCCGAGATAGATGCCATCGGCGAAGAAGGTCTCGGCGCCGATCTCGCACAGCTCGGGGGTGACGTCGATGATCGTGCTGATCTCGCATTTGCGCCCGACGCGCATCCCCGCCAGCCGCAGCCACATCGACCAGAACAAGGTGCCGCTGAGCCATTCGCCGGCGCGGATCAGGAGGCCGGTCTTGACCCAGACGCGGATATAGGCCGGGCTCCTCAGCCCGATCGTCCCCGCGCGGACGCGGCCCATCATCCGCGACATGAGCGCGGTCCAGATCAGGGTCAGCGGGATGCTGAGCACCGTCAGCCCGAGCACCGCCACCGCGACGCGTGAGTCGAACGTCGGGTGATAGATCCAGCGCCACACCTCCTCGAAGCCGATCCCGGCGGCGAGGCAGGTGGCGATCGTCAGCAGCTCGGCAGGGAGCGCCGCGACGAAGGCGGCGGCGCCCTCGGCGAGCATCAGCGATACGCCGTGCGCCAGCGGGGAAAGCTGGCGTGGCGGCACCGGCGGCGCGGCGGGCGCGGGGCCGACGGGTCCGGCGGGCACCCCGTCCCACAATTCGCCCGGCGGGATCGACTTGCCGGCGTTGAGCACCGAAAGCGCGGTCAGCACACTCCCTGCGCCAACGCGGCAATTGCCCTCGACGCCCGAGCGTACGCGCATCGTCGCGCCGGCTTCGAGCGTGATCGGGGCGACGACGATATCGCCGCGGTCGAGCTCGACCAGCCCGACGCGCGCATCCTGCCCGATCGCGGCATAATCGCCGATCTCGAGCAGATCCCAGCCGCCGCGCCTGAGATCGACCCCGCGATGGAGATGCACCCCGCGCCCAATCCGCGCGCCGAGCGCACGCAACGCGATCTGCTGGAACACCGTGCCTTGCAGCAGCGGCCACGGAATCAGCCGCACCGCCTGGAACACCACCCAGTGGCGGAGATAATAATTGCTCCACACCGGGGCGCGGATCGCGCGATAGCGGCCGATCACGACACGCTTCACCGCCACCGCAAAGGCGATCGACACCGGCACGTAAACCGCCGCCGCGGCGATCGCGATCAGCGGGGAGAGCAGGATGAACGAGACGAGCCCGAGCCGCCCGAACACCGGCGGGAGCAAGCGGAACGCCGCGATCCACGTCACCCACGATCCGATCAGCAACTCGCCGGTGAGCCAGCTTAGCTGGACGACATTGGCGAGCACCGGGCGCACCTGCCCCTCGCGCACGAGCACCTCGCCGGCGTCGTCCTCCGGTACCGCGCGATCGGCGAGCAGCGCCAGCGCGCGGACGGTGCGCGCGTCATAGATATCGCTGACGGTGATCCAGTCGGTGCGCGGGTCTTCGCGCAGCAAAGTGACGAGCAAGGCGGCGCTGAGCGAGTCGCCGCCGAGGTCCTCGAAGAAATCGTCCTCGACCGATACGGCCGCCGGCCGCTTGAGGATATCCGCGACGCCAACGGCGAGCAGTTGCTCCATCTCGGTCTCGGCCGGGACATTGTGGCGATCGACCACCACAGCCGCGAGTTCGAGCATCGGCAGCGCGGCGCGGTTAAGCTTGCCGCCGACGCTGACCGGCAATTCGTCGATCACCCCGATCCGCGTCGGCACCATATAGCGCGGCAAGGTCGTGGCGAGCTGCGCGCGGAGCGCATCGCCGTCGGGCGGCGTCGCCGGATCCTCGGCGACGACGAACGCGACCAGCTCCGCCGTGCCGCGATGATCCTGCAACCGGCACCCCGCCGCGCGGACGCCGGGCAGGCTGGCAAGCCGCGTCTCGATCTCGCCGAGCTCGACGCGATAGCCGCGGATCTTGACCTGCGCGTCGATCCGGCCGTGGTAGAAGAAACTCCCGTCTTCCTCGCGGTGGACGAGATCGCCGGTGCGATAGAGCCGCCCGAGCCGCGGATGATCGACGAACTTCTCGAGCGTCAGCTCGGGCCGGTTGCGGTAGCCCCGCGCGACCCCCGCCCCACTGATGCACAACTCGCCCTGCTGCCCGTCGGGCAGTACCGCGAGATCGTCGTCGAGCACGAAGCCGGTCATCCCCGGCACCGGCCAGCCGATCGTGATCGGGCCGCCCGCGACGATATCGCCGCGCAGACAGGTCACCGCACATTCGGTCGGGCCGTAGCCGTTGACCAGCCGCCGCCCTTCGGACCACAGATCGGCGATATCGCGCGGCAGCGCCTCGCCGCCGACATAGAGCAATTTGAGATCGGGCAGCGCGGCGGCGGGATTGCTGCACCCGCTGCTGCGCAGCAAGGTCGGCGGCGGGCAGAAGACCGTCGCCTTCTCGTCGCGCAGCCAGCCGATGATATCGGGGCCGAGCCGCGCCGCATCATCGTCCATCACCAGCAATGTCGCGCCCGCGGCGAAGGCGAGCCAGGTTTCCTCGATCGAGGAATCATAGGCCGAGGACGATCCCTGCACGACGCGATCGCCCGGCCCCAGCGCGAACTCCCCCAGATCCGAGGCGACGAGATTGGCGATGTTGCGATGCTCGATCATCACCCCCTTGGGGCGCCCGGTGGTGCCCGAGGTGTAGATGACATACGCCAGCCGATCGGCGGCGATATCCTGCGGCAACGCGTTCGCTGCGGGCGCCTCGGCGAGCAACGCGGGCACATCGAGCAACCGCGTCATGTCGCCGCACACCGGCGCGAGCCGCGCGATGCCCGGCTGGTCGGTCAACACCGCGACCGCGCTCGCGTCCTCGACGATCTCGCGCATCCGCTCGTCGGGGAAAGATGCGTCGAGGCAGGTGAAGGCGGCGCCGGCCTTCAGCGCGGCGAGCTGCGCGACGTACAGCGCCGACGAGGTGCGCGGCAGGTGGATCGCGACGATCTCCTCGCCCTGCACCAGCCCCGCGAGATGCTGCGCGAGCCGATCGGAGGCGGCGTCGAGCTCGGCATAGCTCAGCTGCTGGCGCGCGGGACGGTTGCGCCCCGGCGGAATATCCAGCGCCGGCCGGTCGGCATGATGCGCGACCGCAGCGCGCAGGAAATCGTGGAGCAGCGGCCCCAGTGTCTCATCGGATGTCGCGGCGAGCGAACGTGTGGGATCTTCAAACGCCATCGCCGCGCCCTATCGACAAGATGGCGCGCGTCAACGGCGACGTAACGATCGGGTGAAAATGCCTTTCGTTCGTCATTCCCGCGAAGGCGGGAATCCATTCACCCAGACCTCAGCGATAGAAGCGCAACGACGGTATGAATGGATTCCCGCCTTCGCGGGAATGACGAAGGAGGGGTTGCGAGGATCGACCTGCGTCTACCAGGGCGGCGCGCCATAATAGCCGAAGATGATATCGCTGTAGCTGCGGAAGCTCGGCCCGCCGAGGTTGCGCAGCTCGACCGCATCGTAATTGGGCGCATCCTTGAGGATGTTGCGATCGAGCGGAACGACGAACCCGCCGTGCCCCGGCGCATAATCGAGCAATCCCCAGGGCACCGGATGAAAACGCTCGCCGATGCCGAGAAAGCCGCCGAACGACATGATCGCATAGAGCACCCGCCCGCTCACCTTGTCGATCGAGAGATCGTCGACATGGCCGAGCCGGTTGCCGGCGCGATCGAAGACCGGGGTGCCGTTGACGCGGCTGGACAGGATCAGCGCGTGATCGGTTTCCTGTGCGATCGGGGCCATGGTGTCATTTCCCAGCCGGAACGACCGGCTGTGGTCTCAACGCTCGACGAGGCGGGACGTTCCGCCTCCTTGTGTCCCCGCGAAGGCGCGGACCCAGAGCCAAACAATACGCCGTTGTTTGACTTGGCCCCTGGGTCCCCGCCTTCGCGGGGACACAAGAAGGCGGATGTTAGGGCCGCCCCCCTTCCCTTCCACCCCGGCGAAGGCCGGGGTCCAGTCACGACCGGCCCGATGCTGGACCCCGGCCTTCGCCGGGGTGGTAGCAAGGGCTTACTCCGCCGCAGCCGCGAGCGCAGGTTCGGTCGGGCGCGGGTCCTCCGCCACCGCGGTGGTCCAGTCCCAATGCCCCGCCGGGAGCACGTCTGTGATGCCATATTCAGCGCGGATCTCGACCAGCGGACGGTCGATCATCTCGCGCCACGGCACCAGCATCAGCGGCATCTTCCAGTTCCGCCCCTGCTCCGCGCCGACGAATTCGGCATCGAGCTGGACCTTGAAGCCTTCCGGATAATGCAGCCCGCTCTTCATATAGGTCTTGGCGCGAAGATAGGTCGAGACGCGGTTGAAGAACGCCGCCAGCTCGGGACAGAAATAATTGTAGAAGGCGTACATATTGGCGGTGAGCAGCGCGACCTCGCCGGCGTGATTGGTCTCGAAGCCGGTCACCATATGCTCGATATCGTGGGTGAAGGTGCGTTCCTTGAGATAGAAAGTGTAATCGCTGTCGACCTTCATCCCCTGGAAGAAATAATCCATCTGATAGCCGCTGTTGGCGAGGAAATCGTGGATTACATGGCCCAAAGTGCCGGGCTTGCAATGTTTGACGTCCTCGACCTTGAAGTCGGACAGCACACGGCGATCGAGCCAGTCGCGGAATTCCGGCAGCCGCGCCTTTTCCTCCTCGAACAGCCGGAAGATCGCGGGCATGTCCTCCAGATTGTGCAGGATCTGCGCCACCTCGGGGATGAAAGCGGTGTTGGGCATATCGGGCCCGTTGCGGCGCAACATCTCCTGCGCGATCAGCGCGCGGAGCGGGGCGTTGTTGAGATATTTTGACGAGCTGATCAGCACCGAGCTTTCGGTGGCATGCTGGACGATCGAGCCGTTGAAATATTCGTAATCGGCCTGGCTGACTTCGACCATGACGATCTCTCCTGAAAAATCAGGCCCGCGACGCGCGTGCGTCGCGGGCCGCTCCGATCATTCCGCTGCCTGCGCCAGCGCGGGTGCGGCGGGCGGGCTGACGAATTCGCCCGGCATCGCGCCGGTGAAACGGCCCTCGAAGAAGGTCGGCATGCCGTTGACCATCGTCAGCCGCATCGGCGCCGCATCGCGGGTGTAGCGCCACGTCACCCCGAAATCGCCGGTCGGCACGTCGAAGCGTTTATATTCCTCGCGCCGCTGGATTTCGTTGAGATCGAACACCGCGATATCGGCGCGCAGCCCCGGCTTGATCGCGCCGCGATCGTGGAAGCCGAAATGCCCGGCGAGCTTGCCCGTCATGACATGGATCGCTTCTTCGATCGTCACCTTGCCTTCGTCGCGGCAATATTTGGTGAGCAGCAGGATATTCTCGCCGCCGCCGCAGAACATCTGGCCGTGCGCGGGCGCGTCGGAGATGTTGCCGACGGTCTGCGGATGCTTGAGCAATTCGACCGTGAGGTCCTCGAGCTTGGGGAACGGGGCCATATGCACCGTCGAACGGACGCCATTGGCGATGATCCACTCGGCCATCGCATCCGAATGATGCAGCCCGCGCGAGTCGGCATATTCCTTGAGCGTGATGTTGATCGGCCCCATGCCGTTGTCCGAGTTGCGCAAGTGCAGCCGGTGCGGATTGTTCATCGGGGCGTGCGGCCACACCTTGGTATCCCAGCTTTCGCGCGCCCGCGCGCGCCAGTCGGGATCGTTGAGCAGCGCGAGCTTGGCTTCCTCGGTCTCGGCCAGCACCACCTCATGCCAGACATAATCGTTCGACTGGGCGAAGATCAGCGAGCGGGTGAGCGACAAGGTGTTGGTCGGCGAGACATGCGCGAAGCCCGGCCAGATATCATAGCCGTCGGCCTGCGCCTGCTCGACCAGCGGCTTCATGATCTCCAGCGCGGGCTTCTGGAATTCGAGCGTCGGGATCGCGCCGGCGATCTGGACGCGCAATTTCTTGCCCTTGAGCAGCCGCACCAGCCGTTCGAGGCTCGCCGGGGCGGACATGCGCATGAAGGTGTCGACGATCACCTGCATCGTGCAGCCGGGGTAGCGTGCCAGCACGTCGATCAGCGCGGCGAATTCGGCATCGTCGGCGATCAAGGTCGGCACCGGCCGGTCCTGCCCGTCATGATCGAGCAGGTTGGACGACATGCCGAGCGCGCCGGCCTCCATCGCGTCTTCGAGCAACTCGGCCATCTTGGCGATTTCGGCGGGGGTGGCGACGCGCTTCCACGCGTCCATTCCCATTGCGGCGAGCCGGATCGCGAGATGCCCGACGAAGGCGCCGTAATTGGCCGGGATCTTGAGCCGCGTCGTCATCGACCGCTGATATTCGGACCATGTGCGCCAATCCCACGGCAAATTCTTCTGGAACGGCCCTTCGGGGATATCCTCGAAGAAGGAGAAGATCTTGATCATCTCGAACGCGACTTCGGGATCGTCGGAGATCGGCGCGGCGGAAAAGCCGCAATTGCCCATCACCACCGTCGTCGCGCCATAGCTGGGGAGCGGATCGAGATCGGGCTGCCACCACATCGTCGCATCGAAATGGGTGTGGCTCTCGATGAAACCGGGGGTGACATAGCAGCCGGTGGCGTCGATCACCCGCTCGTCGTCATGCGGGGTGAGGCCGGGCGCGACCTCCGCGATCGTCTTGCCCTTCACCCGCACGTCGGCGGCGAATGCCGGCGCGCCGGTGCCGTCGACCACCGTACCGCCCTTGATCAGAATCGCGCTCATTGCCTCTTCCTCTCCTTGTGCCCGACCCGTTCGCCGGGACTCGTTCAAACACCCGGCGATTATGCTCACGCCGCGCCGCGCGGACCAAATTGGACAGGGTCAATCGGATCACATAAAGATACGATATGGATCGCCAGATGATCTTCGAACGGTGAATCGCTCCCCTGGTCAGGAGGCGTTGCTCGCGGTGCTGCGGCGCCATTTGCGCGGCGCCGGGTGGAGCGTACGGCGCATCGCCGAGGCGCTGGCGGCGAGCGAGCCGACGATCAAGCGCTGGCTCGCCGGGCGCGGGCTGACGCTCGGTCGGCTGGAGGCGCTGGCAGGCTTGTGCGACGTGTCGCTCGCCGATCTGGTCCGCGAGAGCGAGGCGCCCCCGCCGCACCTCGCCAACGAGCTGACGCTCGCGCAGGAAAAGGCGTTGAGCGAGGATATCCTGCTCTCCTTCCTGTTCATCGCGATCCTGAGCGGGGAGAATTGGCAGGAACTGGCGCAGGATCTCGCGATCCCCGCGGCGACGATGGAGGCGATGCTCGGCCGGCTCTACAAACTGGCGTTGATCGATCGGCTGCCCGGCGGCCGTGCGCGCACGCGGATCAATCCGCATATCGTATGGCGCAAGCTGCCGATGCGGCGTCAGTTCGAATTGCAGATGAAGCGCCAGTTCCTCGAAATGGATTTCAGCGCGGACGACGCGGTTTACGGCTCGACGGTGATCAAGCTGTCGGAGGCCGGCGCGGCGCAAATGGCGGAGATGATCGAGCGCCACCGCCGCGAGCTTTCGGCGCTCGCGGTGGCGGATCGCGCCGAAAGCCACTTGCCGCGGGGCTGGCACGCGGTGCTGAGCGCGGCGCGGCCGCTCGATCTGACGCAGCTGCGGGAAATGTCGCAGGGTTAAAATCGAGCGGCGGCCCAAGCCCGCTTGTGTCCCCGCGAAGGCGGGGACCCAGTCTGGGCTCCCGCCTTCGCGGGAGCACAAGCGAGGCTAACGCGCCAACGTCTGCCCGGTCTCGCCATTCTTATCGAGCAGCCCGGTCAGCCGGACCAGCGCATAATGCGGCCCGGCCTTGTCGACCGTCACCCAGGCGAGATGATCCATCTTGCCCGGCCCTTCCTGATGCGAGATCGCGCCGACCGTCCCCATCTGGAAATAGTCGCGGCCGTTGCGCAGCTCATGGCTGTAATAATGATTGTGCCCCGCGATCACGGTATATTTCCGGTTCGCCAGCATCGCCTCGATCTTGTCGAACGCGGCGGACTTGAGCGTCCACGCCGGCTTGTGCATCAGCACGAAGGTCCAGCGCACGTTGCGATGCGCGGCGAGCGTGCGACGCACGAAATCGACCTGCGCGTCGCTGAACCGCGCGCCATTGATCCCGGCGGTTTCCAGCGCGCGCGATTTGTTGACCTGCGCGAGCTGCGCATTGATCGCCTTTTCCGTCCCGACCGGATCGGCGGCGAGCGCCTTGAGCACCCCGCGGAACTGCTTCGACATTTCCGGCGACATCGGCATCGGCGGGTCTTCGGTGTCGAGGCACAGGAACAGCACGTTCTTGTATTCGAACGCATAATAAGGGCTGCCGTGCCGCTCGCGCCACACCTGCAACTCGGCATCGGTGCCCAGATCGTGATTGCCGGGGACGTAGAAGAACGGCACGCCCAATTTGGCGACCGCCCCTTTGATATGATCCCATTCGGCGCCGATCTCTCCCTTGTCGTCGGTATAGCCTTCGATCAGATCGCCCGCGTTGATGACGAATTCGGGGCGCATCCAGCCGATCTGGTTCATCGCCTGCTCGAACACCCCGGGCCGCGCGAGCCCGGTGCGGTCGCCGATCACCGCGAAACGCAATGTCTCGGCATCGGCGACCGGCGCGGCGCTCCACGGCGCCGCCTTGCCGATCGCCGCCCCCGCCACCGGCCGGAAGGTGTCGCCCGGCAGAGCGGCGCCGACCAGCGCAGTGCAACACAAAAGACCGAAAGCAAACACGCGTTTCATGACGATCAGAACTTCACGGTCACGTCGGCGCCGAAGGTGCGGCCGACGAGGAATTCGGCGGTCTGGTTGATCACCTGCGGGCCGAAGACGAATACGTCATTCTTGTCGAGCAGGTTCTTGACCCACAAGGACGCGCCGAGCTTCACCCCGCCCATCGGCAGGTTGACGAGGCCGAAGCGCCCGTCGACGATCCAATAAGGCCTGGTGACCGCGAGCGCGTCGAGCGCGGGCACCCCGGTCGGCAGCGCGCCGGGATAGGCCTTGGACTGCCAACGGCCGTCCATGCGGAAATACATATTCCCGCCACCGCCGAATTCGGGGAAGTCATATTGTCCCGAGAGGCGCACGTTCCACTTGGGGATATAATTGGCGCGGACGATATCGGTGATGTCGCCGAGTTCGGACACATATTTCAGATATTTGAAGTCCGTATAGCCGGCGGTTCCGCTCAGCGTGAGCCGCTCGACCGGGATCGCATCGATTTCCGCCTCGACGCCCCAGATGCGCGCCTTGCCGGCATTTTCGAACCGCTGGACGCCGTTCTGGAAGGTCTGGATCTGGAGATCCTTATAGTTGACGTAGAAACCGGCAAAGTTCGCGCGCAACCGGCGATTGAACAATTCCGACTTCAGCCCGAGCTCGTAAGACGTCACGGTTTCGGGATTGTACGGAATCGCGCTCAGAATGCCGCCAGCGACATAGCCGGTCGCGATCTTGGCATAAGCCGTGATGTCACCGGTCGGCCGATAGGTCAGGATGCCGGTATAATTGAACTTCTCATAGCTCTTCTTATAGGTCCCCGGCGGCAGGATCCCGCCGCCACCCACGCCGGGGGACCCGGTGCGGATCAGGATCGTCTCGCGATTGTCCGCGGTGAAGCGGCCGCCGAGCGTGATGTCGAGCTTGGGGGTGACATGATAGGTGCCCTGCGCATAAGCCGCCATCGAGCTGTTGACCGCGATCGATTCGGTCACGCCGCTGCCGAAGATCGAATCGAACGGCGTGGGAATGACCACTCCACTGGCGACCGGCTGGAAGATGCCGAGAATATCGGTCGCCGGCGAGCGCTCGTGGAAGTAGAACAGGCCCGCGGTCAAGTCGATCGCCTTGGTGGTGACGACGAACTGCAGTTCCTCGCTGAACTGCTTCTGCCGCGTCTTGCGCGACGTCAGCAGCGAGAACATGCTGTCGTTCGGTCCGGGCGCGACCGCCGGGTTGAAGACGCCGGGGACATTGCCCTGGAGCAACGCCGCCAATTGCCCCGCGGTGAAACGGATCCCGCCGGTGCCGGCGAGATCGAAGATATTCGGCTGCTGATCGAAGCTGCGGAAGCCGGTGATGCTCTTGACTTCGAGATTGTCGTTGGCGTGGAGCGTGACGGTGACGTTATGGCCCTGCACGTTGAGATCTTCGGGGCTGGTGGCGTTGGCCACCGGATCGAGCCGCGTCGTGCTGAGGTTGGTGATGCCGCCGAACAGCGGCTGGAACGCCAGGATCCCCCCCGCCAGCGGCGCGGTCGGCCCCGCCGGCGTGCCGAGCAACTGCACCGCGCTGCCCATCGTCTTGCTCTGGGTATAGTCGAACTTGTAATCGACGGTCAGGTTATCGGTCGCCTGCAGTCGCGCCGCGACCTGAAAGGCGTTGACGTTCTTCGCGCCGAAGCGATCGCCATAAGTCAGCGTGCCGAAACTCGGGTCGCGCAGGCTGAGATTGATCGAACGCCCGCCGATCAGATTCTTCATATAGCCGTTATTCTGATCGTGAAGGTAGGTAACCTTGACGCTAAGCGGGCCAAGCGCGGGGAGATTGACTGTCACCCGCGTGCGGAAGGCGTCGTAATTGCCATAGGAGGCATAAGCATTGACGCCGAACTCGCCGGTCGGCGCCGCGGTGACGAGGCTGATCGCGCCGCCCGTCGCGTTGCGCCCGAACAGCGTACCCTGCGGCCCACGCAACACCTCGACCCGCTCGATATCGGCGAGATCGAAGATCGCGCCGACCGAGCGACCAATATAGACGCCGTCAAGATAGATACCAACCTTGGGGTCTACAGAGTTGTTGGATACACCCGAGCTGATGCCACGAATAGAGATGGTCGGAATCGACTGCAAACCCTGACTCAGGATCTGCAGGTTCGGCGCAAGTCCGGTCAGGTCCGATACGTCGGTGACGCGAAAATTGCCCAACGTATCCTGGTTGAGCGCGGTAACCGCGACCGGCACGTTCTGCAAATTCTCCGCGCGGCGCTGCGCGGTGACGACGATATCGCTCAGCCCGCCCCCTGTGCTCGCCGCCGCGGGCGCGGCCTGGGCGGCATCGGTGGCCTGTGCGAACGCTTGCGATGAACTCAGCGCGCCGACCGCCGTGAACGAAAACAGCGCGGTGCGAAGTGACTTTTTCAGCATCATCCCTCCCCGAAACTGGTCGCGCCGATCCCCCGACAAAGCGTGGCCGACGTCGAATTACGCATGTGGAAAACCACGCCTCTTGATCGGGCGCTTGATTCTTTCGGATCGAATTCCCCGCGAGACTGCGTACTTCGTAACCGAAAATCAATACGCAAATTGAGGTTTGTTATGATATTTTGCGCGCAAACGCGTTATACGCCGGGCTGATCGTCGGGCACATGCACGACAAGACCGTCGAGTTCTTCGGTAATATGGATCTGGCAACTTAGCCGGCTCGTCGGCCTGACTTCGATCCTGTCGCCCAGCGCCTCGAGCATCGCCGCTTCGTCTTCGCCCGGCCCGCCGACCCGCGCCGCCCAGGCATCGTCGACATAGACGTGGCAGGTGCCGCACTGGCGCACGCCGCCGCACAAGGCGTCGATCCCGTCGACGAGATTGCCGACCGCGAGGTGCATCACCGCCATGCCCTCGAAATTGGTGCAGGTCCGCGCGCTGCCGTCGGGCTGGACGTAAGTGACCCGCGCCATCAGGCACCACCCTTGGCATGGGCGGGGCAACCGGCCGCGGCGGCAAGCGCGGCGATATCGGCGGGCGCGGCCTCCTCCAGTTTGCGGCGGCGATAACGCACCCGACACGGCTGCGCCGGCCAATAGGTGCCTGCCCCCGCGATCGGCCGCGGCTCGTCGATCAATTGCATATCGTAACGCTGGAGCAGCACCGCGAGCAGCACCTTCATCTCCATCCGCGCGAAATTGACTCCGGCGCAGCGGTGCATCCCGCCGCCGAAGCCGATCAGGCTGTTGCTCTCCACCTTCGCATCGGCGCGCTCGGTATCGAACCGCTCGGGGCGATACTCATCGGGAGCGGTGAACACCTCGCTCATCCGGTGGCTGACCGAGGGTGCGAGCAGCACCCAGTCGCCCTTATGCACTTGATAACCCTCGCGCTCGAAATCGGCAGCGGCCTTGCGGATCATCGTGAAGGCGACCGGGTGGAGCCGCTCGGTCTCGCGTAATGCGAGATCCATCTTCTGCATCGCGATCGCCTGATCCCAGCTCATATCCGCGCCGGAGGTCGAGCCGAGGACCTGTTGCAATTCACCCTGGAGCGTCTCGCGATAACCCGGGTTCTGCAGGATATCGATCAACGCCCAGCTCACCTGCCCGGTGGTCGTCTCATGCCCGGCCCAGACGAGCAGCAGGATCATATGGATGATCAACTCGTCGGGGATCGGGGTGCCGTCCGGATAGGTCGCCGCGACGATATCCTGGAAGAAATCGGCCGGCTCGACCGGGTTGCGGCGGCGCTCGGCGATCCAGTCGGTGAGGATGCGGTGGAGCTTGCGCTTCGCCGCCTGGCTCTTGCGCATCTTGCGCGTCGGCACCCACAAGGGCAGCACGAATTCCATCCCGCCCGAAAAATCGCGGAACAGATCGAAGAATTCGTGGCCCAGCTTCTGCTTGAAATCGCGCCCCATGAAGCTGTGCGCGGCGATATCCATCACCACCGGCCCCAGCGTCTGCACCAGATCGAATTCGCCGCTGTCGCCGAGGCTATAGGCCAGCGCCATCGACTCCTCGGCCATCACCGGCACATATTGCTTCATGGCCGACGCCTTGAAGCGCGGCATGATCACCGCGCGCTGACGGAGATATTCTTCCATCTCCGCGAAGGAGTAGAAGTTCGGCGAGAACATCTTGTGGAAGAACGGCATCGACTCGCGGATCGACAGAAGTTTGTCGGTTTCCTGGAAGACGAAGCGGTTATTGTCCGGCCCGAGCAGCACGACCATCCGCCGCCCGCCCATGCGAAAGCTGAAGATCGGCCCGCGCTTGTTATAGCCATCGCGCAGCAACTTTACCGGGTCGCGGAAGAAATCCGTCAGATGCCCCAACAGGGGTAAGCCACCGTCCAGCGTCGGTGGTTCAGCCGGTGCTTCAAGGGCGAGCGCCGCCATCGCATCATCTCCTCTTGTCGCCGGTTCGTGCCGGCTTTGGACAAGAGTATCGTCAGACGCGCCCGATCAACGCGAGCGCGGGTTACGAAGTAGCGTATTTCAATACTCGGGAGCCTGACTTTCAAGACTATCAGCTATATCGCGGGCAAGCAGTTCGAGCGGCACCGGGGTCGAGGCGATCAACATCCCGACATTGGTCTTGAGCGCCGGGGGCAGCGCCGCATCCTGCGCGACGAGATCGCGCACCTCGCGGAAAAGATTGGCGATGCGCCGCGACAACAGGGCGCGCGACGCCTCGGAAAGCTCGCCGATCTCGAATTCCCATACCGAGCCGGGCGAGGAGAAATCGCGCGCGAGGAATTCCTCTTTCACGCGCTGGTCGAAGAAGCGGCGGATCGGGCCGCCGGGGCGCCATTTGATGTTGCGCGCGGTCATCAGCCGCACTGCATTGCCGGGGAGGAGCTGGATCAGCCCCATCCGTTCGAGCTTGACCAATGCGGGGATCAGCATCGCCTGCCCGACGCCATAATGGTTCTCGATCCGCGCCACCGTCCAGCCGCCGAGCAGCAGGTGAAAACAGAACAGCAGCATCGGATCGTCGACCAATGCCTGTTCGAGCGCATCGTTGAGCGTGTCGCGCGCGGCAGGCCGCCCCTCCTCCGCCATCCGCGCGAGATCGAGGAAGCTGATCCCGATCAGCTCGCACAATTGCTCGACGCGATCGATCGTGAAGCTGCGTTGCGCGAAGATCCGCTTGGTGCTGGCGTGGCTCAGCCCGAGCGCGG
The DNA here is from genome assembly GCF_026130605.1 of Sphingomonas lycopersici. Lineage (GTDB taxonomy): Bacteria > Pseudomonadota > Alphaproteobacteria > Sphingomonadales > Sphingomonadaceae > Sphingomonas > Sphingomonas lycopersici. The sequence goes on from NZ_JANFAU010000005.1 coordinate 30,510, forward strand.
CGGCGACATCGGCATAGGTCATGCCGCGATCCTTGAGCGCGCGTTTCACCGCCTCGACGAGATAGACCGACTGGCCGTGGAGCCGCTCCGTCTTCACTTGCCCTGCCCTCCCCCGGTCGACGCTCGTTGTGCGGACTCTTAGGCCGGATCGGCAGCGGGCGGAAACCCCTTGTGCTCCCGCAAAGGCGGGAGCCTAAACCTGCAACATCGCGACCAGCCGCGCCTTCATCGGCTGCACCCAATCGCGCTTCAACGTCGCGCTGAGCAGTCCGGCTTCATCGAGCTCGTCGCACAGCCGCATCTGGTGCGCGATATCGAACAGATCCATTTGGTAGCTGAACTTGCCCCCGCCGCCGTAGGTGATCAGCGAAACCCCGTGGGTTTCGTAAAAACTCCCGTCGGCGCGGCGGCCGGGGCCGCGGTTGACCCAATGGCTGATGATCCGGTCGCCCTCGATCGCCCAGTCGAGGATCGGGAAGCTCCATCCCTCCCAGCCCGAGCCGACGTCCATATCGCGCCCGTAATGCGTGCGGCGGATTTCCTCGCGCCCGTTCGCCACCACCGGCATCGCGCCGCCATAGGGGCAAATGTAGACGCAATCCTCGTGGTAGAATTCGTCTGCCAGCCACGACCATTGATTGCGCCGCTCGGCCTCGACGAACGCGTCCTTGAGGCCGCTGATCGCCGCCGCCACTTCCTCGCGCGGATAGCTCATGCTCAAATCTCCGGGCGCTGGGCTTTTTCGGCGAGATAACGCGCCGGGAAGTCGGGCAGCGGATCGAGCTTCGCCACCTTCTCGAACAGCCGACGATAGGCCGAGCGGCTGATCCGCCATTCGCCGTCGATGCGGCGGTATTCGTCCCGATAGAGGCACGCGCCGCTGGTCTCGATCCCGGTGCGCAGGTCGACCGCCCAGTCGGTCAGCGTCCAGCGCCCCTCGGCACTCTCCCCGCTGTCGTGGACCGTGATTTCGGGCTGGTGGACGGTGTGCACGCCGACGAAATCCTCGTGGAACGCGGCGGTGAGCAGCGGCACGACCTCGGCGCTACCCTCGGCGTGGAAATGATAGGTCGCGCCGACATAATCGACCACCACGTCCGGCGCGAGCACGCTCGTCAGCCCCGCGGCATCCGCCGTGTCGAGGAAGCGACAGTAACGGTGTTTGAGCTGCTTGATCAGCTCGATATCTTCCAGCCTGAGCGCCACGGCGATCCTTCTCCCACTCGATTTCGGTCGAGCTTAACCGCGGCGATGATCCGCGATCTCCTCAGAATTGACTAGGCGCGCTTCTTCGCGGGGCAATAGCCTGAGCGCGAAAAACGATAATCGAGAGGCGAAGGATGACCGATCCGGCAAACGTCGCGCTGTTCGAGCGCATGCTGGTGGCGCTGGGCACCAAGGATTTCGATACGTTCGAGGCGTGCCTCGCCGACGATATCCTGCTCGAATGGCCCTATCCGGTGATGGACGGTTTTCCGACCGAGCAATGCGGCGCGCGCTGGCTGCGCGATGCGCTGGAGGAGAGCCTGCGCGATTTCACCCCCTATGCCTATCGCATCGCGGCGATCCACGACATGGCCGACCCCGGCAAATTGATCGCCGAATATAGCTCGCACAGCGAATATCTGCCGACCGGCGCGCCTTATTCGAACAACTACATCAGCCTGTTCGAGTTCGCCGACGGGCGCATCACGCGCTGGCGCGAATATGTGAACCCGCAGGTCGTCGAGCGCGCGCTGGGCACGAGCGCGACGTGGCAGGCGGTGAAGGACGGCGCGATCGGCTGACCGACGCGCAACGGAGAGGAACAAGAATGTCGCGGCATTTCCGCCACCTGCTTTCGCCCGGCCGGATCGGCGCGATGGAATTGCGCAACCGCATCTTCATGACGCCGATGGGCTCCAACCTCGCCGATGAGGACGGGATCACCGGCGAGCGGTTGCGTGCTTATTATGTCGAGCGCGCCAAGGGGGGCGCGGCGCTGATCACGATGGGATCGGTGTCGATCGGCTATCCCGACGGATCGGGCAATTGGCGCAACGAGGCGATCTCCGACGAGCGCCATATCCCCGGGGTCCGCGCGCTCGCCGATACGCTCCACGCGCATGGCGCGAAGCTGGCGATCCAGCTCCAGCATGCCGGGCTGGTGGCGATGAACGACATGCTCGCCGGGCGGCCGTTATGGACCCCCTCGATCCCGCTGGTCGGCAAGGACAGCGGCGACATGATGGAGGGGTTCCTCGAGGACGAATATCGCATCTTCACCGCGCCGATGGCGGCGATGGACGAGATCCGTTTTCAGGTGATGACCGCCGACGACATCAAGGCGCTGATCGCGATGTTCGCGCGCGCGGCGGAGCGCGCGGTGCGCGCCGGGGTCGATGCGATCGAGCTTCACGCCGGGCATGGTTATCTGATCTCGTCGTTTCTTTCGCCACTCTCCAACCGGCGCGACGACGACTATGGCGGCCCGATCGAAAACCGCGCGCGGCTCTTGTGCGAGATCATCCGCGCGGTGAAGGCCACGGTCGGCCGCGATGTGCCGGTCTGGCCGCGGCTCGACAGCCAGCATTTCCTGATCGACGGCGGGATCACGGTCGAGGATGCCGCGGCGACCGCGCGGCTTGCCGAGGCGGCCGGCGCCGATGCGATCCACGTCTCGGCGGACGGTCATCCGGGGCGCGGGGCGACTTATTCGACCGGGCATGCCACCGATATCCCCAACAATTTCGTCGCCGCCGCGGCGCGGATCAAGGCCGGGCTCGGCATCCCCGTGATCTGCCCCGGGCGGATCGAGCCCGAGGATGCCGATCGCTTCATCGCGGCGGGCAAGCTCGATTTCGTGACGATGGGGCGCAAATTGCTCGCCGATCCGCATCTGCCGCGCAAGCTCGCCGAAGGGCAGCGCGAGGCGGTGCGGCCGTGCATCTATTGCTACACCTGCATCAGCCAGATCTTCTTCAGCCGCCCGGTGAAATGTGCGGTCAATCCCGAAACCGGGTTCGAGCTGGAGCGCACCCTGCCGCGCACCGCCGCGCCCAAGCATGTGGCGGTGATCGGCGGCGGGCCGGCGGGGATGGAAAGCGCGCGACGGCTCGCGCGGCGTGGTCACCGCATAACGCTGATCGAGGCGACGGGGCGGCTCGGCGGCACCGCGCAATTCGCCTCGATCGCCTACAAGCCCAACCAGGGGATCGTCGACTGGCTCAAGCGCGAGCTTCGCGCCGAAGGGGTCGAGGTGCGGCTGGGCACGCCCGCCACCCCGGAATTGCTGCGCAACATGGGAGTCGAGGAAGTGGTGGTCGCGACCGGCGCGCGACGCGCGATGCCCGCGATCCCCGGCGCCGATCGCGCCAATGTCTATAGCGGCGACGATATGCGCAAGCTGATGCTCGGGCAGGATCTCGGCGCGATCGCCGACAAGACCGGCTGGGCAACCCGCGCGGCGATGAAGGCGGGCGCGATGACCGGGCTCACCAAACGCCCTGGCTTCATCCGCACCGCGAGCGAATATTGGATGCCGTTCGACGACACGGTCGCGATCGTCGGCGGCGAACTGGTCGGGCTGGAGCTGGCGGAATTCCTCGCCAAGCGCGGGCGCAAGGTGATTGTGCTCGACGAGGGCGCGAAGTTCGGCGCGGGGCTTCAGGTGGTACGGCGCTGGCGGGTACTCGACGAACTCAAGGAGCTGGGCGTCACCCTGCTCCCCGAGGCGAGCGACATCGCGATCGGCGACAAGACGGTGAGCTATCGCAACACGCTCGGCCAGACGCGCACGATCCACGCCGACGAGGTGATCGTCGCCAAGGGCGCGACCGGCGACACCACGCTCGCCGAACAACTGCGCGCCGCGGGCTTCAGCGTCCACACCGCCGGGGATTGCACCGGGGTCGGCTATATCGAGGGCGCGATGCACGATGCCGCGCAACTGGCGGAGACGATCTGATGCAGGGCAGGATCGCATTGGTCACCGGCGCCGCATCGGGGATCGGCCGCGCCACCGCGAAACTGCTCGGGGTACGCGGCGCGCGAGTGGTGATCGCCGACGTCAATGCCGAGGCGCTTGGCAAGGTTCGCAAGGACATCGACCGCGTCACCCGAGCAGGATGCATCGCGATCCCGTTCGACGCGGGCGATGCAGCTTCCTGCCGTCAGCTCGTCGCCGAGACGATCGCGGCGACCGGGCGGCTCGATGTGCTGTGCAACATCGCCGGGATCATGGACTGGGGACCGCTCGACACGTTCGACGACGCGCGCTGGGAACGGATGCTGCGCATCAACCTTTCCGGCGTGTTCCACATGTGCCGCGCGGCGATGCCGCACCTCGTCGAGAGCAAGGGAACGATCGTCAACATGAGCTCGGCCGCGGGGCTGGTCGGCATCCCCTATACCACCGCTTATTGCGCTGCGAAGGCGGGGGTGAACGCGCTGACCAAATCGCTGGCGGTGGAGTTCGCCGCTGCTGGAGTGCGGGTCAATGCCATCTGCCCGACGGGGGTCAAGACCGCGATGCACGGCAGCGTCGCGCTCCCCGACGGGGTCGATATGGCGCTGGTGATGCGCAACGCGCCCAAGCTCGGCGATCTGTGCGAGCCGGAGGATATCGCCGAAGCGGTCGCCTTCCTCGCCTCCGACGCGGCGCGCAAGATCACCGGCATCGCCTTGCCGGTCGACGCCGGCCAGACCGCGGGGTGAGGATATGAACGGGTTCGACTTCACCGGGCGCAGGGTGCTGGTGACCGGGGCGACGAGCGGGATCGGCGCGGCGATCGCGCAGGCGTTTCTCGAAGGCGGTGCCGCGGTGACGATTACCGGCACCCGCGCCGCCGCGCGCGATTATGCCGCCGCGCTGCCCGGCGCGGATTATCGCCGCTTCCAGCTCGGCGACCACGCCAGCACCGATGCGCTCGCCGCGTCGTTCGACCGGCTCGATATCCTGATCAACAACGCCGGCGCGACGAGCGCGCCCGAGGATTTCGACGCCGCAATCGATGTCAATCTCAAGGGCGTGCACCGCCTGACCACCGCGCTCGCGCCGTTGCTCGAGCGCAGCGACATGCCGGGCGGCGGCGCGGTCGTATCGATCGTGTCGATGATGGCGATCTTCGGCAATTCGATCTTCCCCGGATACAGCGCCGCCAAGGCCGGGCTTTTGCTGCTGACCCGCTCGCTCGCGCAAGGCTGGGGGCCGCGCGGGATCCGGGTCAACGCGGTCGCGCCCGGCCCGGTGCGCACCGCGATGACCGCGCGCTTCGCCGACGACCCGATCTACGGCCCCGGCACCGCGCAACGCATGGCGCTCGGCCGCTGGGGCGACCCTGCGGATATCGCCGGCCCGGTGCTGTTCCTCGCTAGCCCCGCCGCGGCGTTCGTCACCGGCGAATGCCTGGTGGCAAGCGGCGGCTATATGATCGCGGAGGCATGAGTGGCTGACCGCGCGCGCTTGTGCTCCCGCGAGGGCGGGAGCCCAGACTGGATCCCGACCACTCCGGCGAAGGCCGGGGTGGTCATCAAATCGAGCCCGGCCTGACGGTGGTGGGTAAAGCCAGCCTCGCTTTTCAAGCGCAATGCCGCGTGACGCTCGCGCTCGCGGCCCCTGCCCTCGTCGCGCTGATCCCGATGGCGGTCGCCTCGGCGCTGCCCGCGATGGCACGCGATCTCGCGCCGGGGCGCGACGGCGCGTTCTTCGCGCAGATGATCATGACGATGCCGGCGATCATGCTGATCCTCGGCGCGCCCGCGGCGAGCATCGCGTGCGAGCGGATCGGCATCCGCACCACCTTCGCCGCCGCCGCCGCGCTGTTCACCGTCGCCGGATCGGCCGGGCTGTTGCTTTCCGGCTTCACCGCGCTCGCTGCGACGCGGTTGCTGCTCGGCCTCTCGGGCGGCGCGTTGCAGACCTGCACGCTCGCGCTGGTCGGGCGCTGGTACGCGCCGGGCGGGCGCGAGCGCGTGCTCGGCAATATCGTCAGCGTCTCGTCGGCGGCGGCGATCGGCGGGCTGGTGCTCGGCGGGCGGCTGGTCGACCTGTTCGGATGGCGCGGTGCCTTCTCGCTCTATCTGCTCGGCGTGCCGGTGCTCATCCTCGTCCTGCTGGCGGTCGAGCGCGGCGTCGCCGGGGAGCGCCCGCCGCGTGGCGGCAGCCTCGCCGCGCTCAAGCCGCTGATGCTCTATTATGCGCTGATCCTCGCCTTCACGCTGGCGATGTTCATGCCGGGAATCCAGGGGCCGTTCCTCGTCGCCGCCAAGGGGATCGAGGGCGCCGCGACCGCCGGGCTGATCGTCGCCGCCTGTCCGCTCGGCGCGACGCTCTCTTCGGCGATGTTCGCTGCCTTGCGCGCGCGGGTCGACGCGCTGCCGCTGCTCGCCGCGACCGCGCTGCTGATGGGCGCCGGGTGCCTGATCGCCGCCGCCGCGGGCGGCGCACCGGCGTTGCTGATCGGCTTCGCAGTGATCGGCGTCGGCGCGGGGCTGGTCGAGCCCAATATCGGATCGACGATCCTCGGCCGCACCCCGCATGCGCTCCACGCCCGCGCCTCGAGCATCATGATCAGCGCGATGTTCATCGGCCAGTTCCTCAACCCGCTCGCCGCCGATCCGCTGCGCACGGCATTGGGCGCGAACGGCGCGTTCATCGGCGTCGGCGTCGCGACCTCGGCGCTGGGCCTGCTCGTCGCGGCGCTCGCCGCCTTCCGTCGGAGCGCCGCGCCTTGTTAGCCCTCGCGAAACCGCTAAGCTTCGTGGCGACGATGCCGGCAGAACAGGCCACGACGAGCGAATTGCTCACGCTGATCACCGCGCTCTACGGATCGCTGGTCGAGGACGAGCCGTGGCGCGCCTTCCTCTCCAGGCTGCGCCAGTACATGCACGCCAAACATGCGACGCTGATCATCACCCGCTCGCCGGCGACCCCGCCGAGCCTGATGATCACCCCGACCGCCGACCCGTCGCATATCGAGGCGTATCGCGATCACCTCTTCCGCATCGATCCGTTCGTCAATCTGCCCGAGGGCGAAGTGGTGTCGCTCCACGATTTCCTCGGCGATTTCACCGAATCCGAATTCAACCGCGACTATCTGCAATTCGAGGATGCGGCGCATATCCTGGGGGTCGATCTCCACGGCAGCGGCGGATTCGAGACGCGGCTGCGCATCACCCGCGCGCGCGGCGACAGGGCCTTCACCGCCGGGGACCGGCAGCGCTGCGCCGCGATCGTCCCGCATCTGCGGCAGGCGATCGAGATCTTCCAGCGGCTCGAAGCGTCGCGCTCCGAACATGCGGTTTATTCGGGGGCGATCGAGCAATTCGCGGTCGGTACGATCATTCTCGATCGCCAGTATAACGTCATCCGCCACAATTCGATCGCCGACGGGATATTGAAGGAGACGGACGGGATCGCGCTATCGGGCACGCGGATCGTGCTCGCCACCCCCGGTCAGGATGCCGCCTTCCGCGCCTTCCTCAAGAAAGTGCCGGGCGAGGAAGGCGATGCGCAAGGGCATATCTTCCGCGTCCAGCGCCCGTCGGGAAAGCGCGATCTCGGCGTGGTCGCGCGCCCGGTGGCGACCCCCGATTTCCTCCACGCCGGCAGCGCGCCCGCGATCGCCTTGTTCCTCGGCGATCCCGAGCGGCAGTTCGACGTGACCAGCGACGCGTTGCGCGAATTATTCGAGCTGACGCGCACCGAATCGCGCATCGCGGCGTGCCTCGCCAACGGGCTGACGGTGCAGGACAGCGCCGATCGGCTGGGGATCGCGATCAACACCGCGCGCGCGCATCTCCGCGCGATCTACGCCAAGACCGGGGTGTGCCGGCAGTCGCAGCTCGTTCATCTGATCCACACCAGCATGCCCGAGCTGGCGGGGCATCAGCGCGGCGCGGCGTAAGCCACATCACCCCGCCTCAAGATCGGGGTGATAATGGGAGAGCTAAACGCCCATCTCCTCCAAACGGACTAAGCGCCGCGCGCCGCGCGCCCTATGCTTGCGGCAAACATGCGACCGGGCCGATCCGGCGCGACGGAGAGGTGCGCCATGACCGGTCCCCCGCAATCGCTTCCGCCGCCCGGTGCGTGGCGGATGGCGGCGCTCGCCTTTCTGACGCAGAACAGCGCGACCGGCCTCACCTTCGGGTCGTTCGGCGCGATCGTGCTGGCGATCGAGGCGCAGTTCCGCACCACGCGCACCCTCGCCTCGCTCGGGGTTTCGCTCGCGGTGGTCAGCTTGTCGCTGCTCGCGCCGTTCCTCGGCACGGTGCTGGTGCGCCGTGTGCCGATCCGTCGCGTGATGATCGCGGGGATCGTGCTCGGTGCGGGGGGTTATGCGTCGCTCGCGCTGGTCGACGATATCCGCGCGGCGCTCGCCATCTATCTGCTGATCATCGGCCCCAGCCTCGTCATGTTCGGGGCCTTGCCGTCGAACACCTTGGTGTCGAGCTGGTTCGGCGACCGGCCGGGGCGCGCGCTCGGGCTGGTCAACATGCCATTGTTCATCACCCTCGTCCCGCTCGCCAGCACAGCGATCCTCGCGGCGCACGGGCTGAGCGCGGTCTTCGCCTGCGTCGCGGTCGCGCATCTCGCGGTGCTGCCCTTCGCCTTTGCGGTGCGCGACGGCCCTTATGCCGGCGCAAGCGCGGGCAAAGACCTCGGTGCGGGATCGGGCGCGATCCTCGTACGCGGCGAATTCTGGCTGCTCGCGATCGCCGGCGGCATCATCGTCGGCGCGGGGATCATGAAGATCAGCCATCTCGTCGCGATCGTCACCGGCCAGGGCCATAGCGCCGAAACCGCGACCCTGCTGCTCGCGATCTCGGGCGGCGCGGGGATGCTCGGCTCGCCGCTGTTTGGCTGGCTCGCCGACCGGATCGGCGGGGTCGGCGCGCTGATCGCCAACGCGTTGCTGCAATCCGCCACCTTCTTCATCCTGCTCGCGCCCGTCGGGGTGCCGGCGCTGGTGATCGATGCGGTGCTGATCGGCGCGTGCGGCGCGGGGGTGTCGGCAACGCAAGGGGTGATCTTCAGCCATTTGTTCGGCCCGGCCAATTTCGCGCGCGTCTTCGGGTTGATGAGCATCGCTACCTTGCCCTTCCTGTTCGGAATGACCCCGCTCGCAGGGCTGCTCTACGACCGGTCGGGTAGCTATGCCCTGCCGGTCGCGGTGACGATCGGGCTGTTGTTCGTCGCCGCGCTGGTGCTGCTGCCGCTGCTCGCCGCCGAGCGCCGCACGCGCCGGTCGGCCGCCTTCGCCCGGCGCACGACCGCCGCATTCTCCAAGGAGTGACCTATGCAGGCCGACGACTGGTTCGCGATCCAGAATCTGCTGTTCCAATATCCCTATGCGCTCGATCGCGGCGATTTCGACGCGGTCGGGCAATTGTTCGCCGAGGCGCGGGTGTATAGCGGCGGCACGTTGCTCGCCGATCGCGACGCGGCGGCCTATGCGCGGGCATTCCGCGACTGGGTGATCGTCTATCCCGACGGCACCCCTCGCACGCGCCACATGCTCGCCAATGTGATGATCATGCCCGCGGGGGAAGATCGAGCGATCGTCAGTTCCTATGTCATGGTGTTCCAGCAGGTGCCGGACGGGCCGCTGCGCGCAGTGATCGGCGGCGATTATCGCGACACGGTGGAGAAGCGCGACGGCCGCTGGCGGTTCGTCGAGCGGCATATGGCGAACGACCTGATCGGCGACCTCACCGCCCACGGCCGCGCGCTCGACGTGATCCGGCCGAGCCGGGCCAACTGACGACATCACTCCCCCCTTCACCAGGGAGGGGAGAAGAAGGGGCGATTTTCCCGCCGCCCTAGTCAATTTTGACGTAGTGGCGCGCGCCCACCTCGCTGAAGCTCACCCCAACGCAAAAGCCCGAACAATCGGGCAGGTTGGGGAGAGGAACGATGCGGTTTTCGCGCGCGATGTTGCTTGGCTATTCGGCCGCCGCGGCGCTGTGCCCGGCGCTGGCCCGGGCGCAGGAACAGGCACCCCCGCCCACCGATCAGACGAGCCGCGCGCCTACCGGGCTGGGCGATGTCGTCGTCACCGCGCGGCGTACCGAGGAAAGGCTGCAGGACGTTCCCGCCGCGGTCACCGGCTATAACGAGGCGCAGATCGCCGCGCTCGACATCAAGAGCTTCGCCGATATCGGCAAGACCGTCCCCAATCTCGACGTCCAGCGACAGTTCGGCTCGGCCAGTGCGCCGCAATTCTATCTGCGCGGCATCTCCACCGGTTCGCTCAAGTTCGAGAGCGATGCGGGGATCGGGCTCTATATCGACGGCGTCTATCTCGGCCGCCCCGCCGGCACCGCGTTCGATCTTGCCGATATCGAGCGCGTCGAGGTATTGCGCGGCCCGCAGGGCACCTTGTTCGGCCGCAATTCGACCGGCGGCGCGATCAATTACATCACCGCCGCGCCGACCGGGACGTTCGGCATCAGGGCCGAGGCGACGGTCGGCAATTTCGATCGTTACGGCGGCAAGATCACGGTCAACCTGCCCGCGCTCGGTCCGCTCTCGGTCCGCGTCAGCTACCTCCACGATCAGCATGACGGCTATGTCCGTAACCTGACCCCGGGGCGCAGCTACAATTTCGCCGCGCCATTCGGCACGATCCGCTCGGCCGACAGCTTCGGCGCGGAGAATACCGATGCGGTCGGCGTCGCGGCGCGGCTCGATCTCGGGCGCTTCGTCGCCGATTACAAATTCGATTATACCGATAAGGTCAGCACCCAGCTCGGCCAGCAATTGCTCGGCTTCGATCCGAGCTTCGCCGCCACCGCCGGCGCGATCTATCGCGGCGCAAGCGTCGTCATCCCGCCCTCGACCAGGCGGCAGGATGCGTTGCCGCTCGATTTCACCACCCCGTCGCGGCTGCGCATCCAGGGCCACAGCCTGACGCTGCGCTACGATGTGACCGACGATATCTCGATCAAGAGCATCACCGCCTATCGCAAGCTCGACGAGTTCGTCGGCGGCAACGATATCGACGGCGCGGCTTTGGTCGATCCGTTCACCGGCACGGGGCGGCCGTTCACCGTGATCAGCAGCGTCGAGGATCGCCACCAGAACCAATGGAGCGAGGAAGTGCAATTGCTCGGCAAGACCGGGCGGTTCGACTGGATCCTCGGTGGCTTCTGGTTCCGCGAGGTGGGGCGCGACGACAATCCGGTGTTTCTCGGCGATCTGTTTCCGACCGACGGCACGATCGTCCCCAGCCAGGGGCCCGGCACCGGGACGACGACCAGCCTGTTCGGGGTGCCGAGCGACTATCTCGCGGGATCGAACGTCGCGGTACGCAACAAGTCGATCGCGGGGTACGGCCACCTCGCCTACAAGACCGATCATATCGAGCTGGCGGGCGGGTTCCGCTACACCAAGGACGATCGGCTGGAGAGGATCATCGCCGGCGGGCTGCGGCCCTTCGCAATCCCCGCCGCCACCTTCGCCGCGTCGAGCGATCATTGGGATTTCGACGCGACCGCGACCTGGATCTTCAACCCCAATATGCGCGCCTATGCGCGGTTCGCGACCGGCTATCTTTCCGGCGGGGTGGTCGGCGGGATCCCGTTCAAGCCCGAGACGATGAACAGCTACGAAATCGGCTTCAAGGGCGACCTGATCGGGCGGACCTTGCGAATCAACGCGGCGCTGTTCCACGCCGATCGGCGCAACGTGCAGACGCTGGCGTTCACCGCCGCGGCGGGGACCTATATCATCTCCGCCCCCACGGCGCGCGAAAATGGCTTCGAGCTCGAGCTGACCGCGCTCCCCACCGCGGGGCTGACCTTCAACGCCTCGTTCGGCTATCTCGACAACAAATTGTCGCCCGATCCGGTCAACGGCCCGGTCAATTCGCTCGCACCGCGGTTCACCACCAGCGTCGGCGGCCAATATGATTTCGTGCATCTCTCCAACGGCAGCTATGCCTCGCTCCGCATCGACGGCTTCTTCCGCGACAAGAGGCTGAGCGATCCTTTGCCCAACAGCGCGACCGGCAATCTGACGACGTTACCCTCGCGGTTCGACATCAACGCGCGGCTGTCGGTGTTCGACCTGCCGGTCGCGGGGACCAAGGTGAAGGTCAGCGCCTGGGTGCAGAATCTCACCGACAACAAGGCGCTGGAATTCGCGCGCAATCTGTCGACCACGGTGATCGGCGTCTATCAGGTGCCGCGCACCTTCGGGCTGACTGCGGGGTTCGCGTTCTGAATCGTGTCCCCGCGAAGGCGGGGACACATATGCCTGGGTTTATTTCCCCCGGAAGTGCGGGATGACCTTTTCGCCGATGTTGCGGATCGTCTCCATGATCACGGCGTGCGGCACGCCGCCCATCTGAAACAGGAACAGGATCTCGTCGGCGCCTGAGTCGAACAACCGCTGGACATAGCGGATGCAATCCTCCGGCGTGCCATAGGCATCCTGCGCGACGGTGTAATTGCTCGTCACCTCGTCGCCGACCGGGATTTTCTCTTCCGAGAGATAGGCGACCACCGCCTCCTTCTCCTGCTGGAGGATCGCGGCCTGCTGATCGCCGGTCAGCTCCTCGTCGATCGTCGGCTTCGGCCCGCCCTGATACCAATGCGCGATCGCCTCGGCGAAGAAACGCTGGCCGCGCAACCCGATCCGCCGCGCCTTCTCGCGATCGTCGAGCACCACCGAGGCGCATAAGGCCGCGAGATGCTCGGTCGGGCGGAAGCCGACCTGATCCCTTGCCGCGCGGGTGCGGAATGCCTCGCGGTAGATCGCATTCTTCTTGGCGATCTCATCGGGTCCGGAGAAGCCCAGCACCAAAGCGCCGATGCCGCGCGAACCGGCGGCGACGAGCGTCGCCTCGCGGGTGCAGGCCATATAGATCGGCGGGTGCGGGTTCTGGAACGGCTTGGGGTGGATCGGGCGGCGCGGGATCTTGATGTAGGTGCCTTCGTGCTCGATCTCGTCCTGCACCATGATCTTGGGGATCAGATACATCGACTCGTCGATCATCGGCTGAAGGTCATTCAGGTCGTAACCGAACGTCCCGGCCTCCTGCTGCGTGCCGCCCTTGCCCATGCCGAAATGGACGCGGCCGTTGGACAGGATATCGAGCGTCGCGATGCGCTCGGCGACCTTGACCGGGTGGTTCATCGCGGGCGGCAGGCAGACGACGCCGTGACCGATCCCGAGCCGCGTGGTCCTGCCGGCGAGGAAGGCGAGGAAGGTCTCGGGCGCCGACATATGCGCATATTGGGTCAGCGCGGTATGCTCGACCGCCCACACGTTATCGAAGCCCATTTCCTCGGCGAGCAACGACTGCTCGATGATTTCATGGAACGTCCGCGCCTCGTTCTCGCGCGACGTGTCCACCATCTGGGCTTCGTAAATGATCGAGAATTTCATAGCGTTTCTCACATGAACTACCCCGCCGACCGTAATCGGCACCCCCACCCCCGCCTCATCAATTTGGACCAATTCGTCATCGCCCCATCTGGTCCATTTGGAGCAGGCGCCGCCGCCCGCGCGCGGCTAGGCTCGCGCCACTTAGGAGAGGATCGCGAAAGATGGGCATGTTCGAAGGCAAGGCAGTGCTGGTGACGGGTGCGGCGTCGGGGATCGGCGCCGCCGCGGCGCAACGTTTCGCCGAGGAAGGCGCGGCGGTGGTCGTCGCCGACATGAACCGCGATGGCGCGGAAGCCGTCGCCGAGCTGATCCGCAAGACCGGCGCGCGCGCGCATGCCGTCGCCGCAGACGTGGCCAAGGCCGACGACAATCAGGCGATGGTCAAGGCCGCGATCGACCGGTTCGGCGCGCTCGACGCCGCCTATCTCAACGCCGGCGCTTATGTGCAGACGCCGTTCGAGGAAGAAACCGAAGCCAATTTCGAGCGGATGTTCGCGATCAACCTCAAGGGCGCGTTCCTCGGGCTGAAGGCGGTGCTCCCGGCGCTGTCGAAGAATGGCGCGGCGGTGGTCACCGCGTCCACCTCCGGCGTGATCGGGCTCAGCGTCGCCGCCGCCTATAGCTCGGCCAAACATGGCGTGATCGGGCTGGTACGCTCCTCGTCGCAGGCATTCGCGGCGCGCGGCACGCGCGTCAACGGCATCTGCCCCGGCCCGGTGGCGACCGCGATTCTCGGGATCGAGGGCGTGCCCTCGATTGCCCCGGCCGATACGCTCGAAGCGACGCCCTATGCCGGGATGCTCACCCCGCAGCATATCGCCGAACTGGCGCTGTTCCTCGCCAGCCCGCGCTCGGGGGGGATCAACGGCCAATATATGATCGCCGACGCAGGGTTCCTCGCCAGCTATCCGCCGATGCCCGCGGCGTGAGGTTCACGTCATTCCCGCGCAGGCGGGAATCCATTCTGGCTGGCGGAACGGCTCTTTCGACGACCTGCGAGAATGGATTCCCGCCTGCGCGGGAATGACGGATTGGAAGTCGCTCAATGCGTCTCGACGCGGATGCGGGTCAGACGGGTTTCGGCGATCAGCCAGCGACCGTCCTGGCGGACATAAGGTTCGTGATAATGGCCGAAACCGTGGAGCGTCCCGAACGGCAACGCGCAAGCAGGGCCGGCCCAAATATAATCGTCCATCGCCCAGATGCCCTCAGCGGTGTCGCTGCCGGTGAGCGTGATTTCGGGATTATGCCCGTGATGCGCCGACCGCGCCCCCGCCAGCGCCCCCGACACCGACGCGACGAAGCTGTCCGCCCCGCGGATCAGCAACGCCTCGTCGCGCGGGGACACGGAATCGCGGAAATCGGTCACGGCATCGTCGGTGAACAGGGTGCGCAGCAGCGCCCAGTCCTGCGTATCGATCGCGCGGAAATAGCGCGCCTTGAGCGCGCGTATTTCCTCATAGGCATCGCCGCCCACCGCTCAGGCCGCGAGGAATTTGGCGCGATAATCGGCAAACGGACGCTCGACCTCGGCCTTGTTCAGCCCGAAATCCTCGAGGCTGTATTTATGCGGCGCGCGATCCTCGCGCTTGTTGTGCTCGACCCATTGTTCCATCCCGCCGCGCACCTCGGGGGTAACATCGACCCCCGCGGCTTCCAGCACCCGCGCGCCCTGCCCGATCGGATCGGACAGGAGGTCGGCATAACGCACGTCGACGAAATTGCGCCCGCCGGTCTCCCGCCGCACCCGCATGAATCCGTCGAGCAATTCGGCCAGCCGCGGCACCCAGAAACGCGCGACACTTTCGCGATCGATCGTCTCGGAGACCATCTGATAGAGGCTATATTCCATGCTGCAGTAAGACGGCACGGTCGCCACCGGATCGCGATGCGTCATCACGATTTTGGCCTCGGGAAACACCTCGATCACCGCATCGAGCGCCATCAGATGCCCCGGGGTCTTGAGCACCCAGCGCGCGCCCTTGCGCGACGGATCCTGCCACTGGAGCGACTGGAGAATCTGCTTGAGATCGCGATAGCATTGCGTGCGATCGGTTTCCGGCGCGGTCAGCCAGTGCGCGAAGCCGGGGACGTGATAGGTGCCCTCGATCATCGTGCTCGAATAAAGCTGGCCGAGCACGATCAGTTCCTCGTCGGGTTGGTCGAGGCTCATCGGGTGGATCGACATCAGATCGGGGATATTGGCGACCATATAGTCGAGCAGCCCCTGCGCCGCCGCGCGCCGCTGCGCGGGATTGCCGCGCTCCTCGCCGGGGAAAGGCGAATAATTCTGCGCCTCGAACCAGCGCACCCCGGTCATCCCCGGGGCGGCGGCGAGCATGCGGTGGAGCATCGTGCTGCCGGTGCGCGGCAACCCGACCACCACCGCGGCAACCTCGACCTTCTCGTCGAGGATTTCGGGATGCTGCTTGAGCAGCTCGACATGCCGCAGCCGGTTGACCAGCCCGTTGACGATCATCCCCTTCGCCACCGCGACCCCCGCGGGGCTGAGCTGCGCATCATTGTTCAGCGACGGGATCAGCGCATCGATATTGGCGAAAAACCAAGTGTTGCCGAAATCACCCAACCCGGTCTGCGCTCGCGCCTCGGCGACCAGCGCCTCACGATCCGGAACACGCTCTTGACCCACGCCGTCTCTCCTTCGCATATCGATGTCATTCCTGCGCTTGATTCACAGGATTCGTATCAATTCATGCTAGCAGAGACGCAAAATCTTTCAAGCCTATTGCACGCCGCCGTGGAGCAGATGGACGAGCTGCGACTGTCGGCGCGCGCCGGTCTTGGCGAAGATCGAGCGCAGATGCGATCGCGCGGTATTGTGCGCGATGCCCAGCGCATCGGCAGCATCGACCAGCGATCGCCCGCTCGCCAGCGCGACCGCGAGATTGGCCTCCATCCGGGTGAGCTGGAACAGATCGCGGATCGCCTCGGGTTCGAGCTGCGCCTCCTGCCCCGGATCGCTGACGAACAGCGCGAGCGCCGCGCCGCCGCGCATGAACGCGGGCGCGGCAATCGGCTTGGCGATCGCGGCGAGATCGCGCCCCGAGGCGCGGGCGATGCGAAAGCGCTGCGGCGCGGGGTTGGCGTCGAGCGATTTGAGCAAGGCCTCCAACTCTTTGCGCTGCGCCCCGTCCTTCAGCCGCAGCCGGCAATCGGCGAGGGTGAGCCCGTCCCCCGCCTCCAGCAGGCGATCGGCGACGACATTAGTGCGCACCACCCGCCCGTCGCGATTGAGGATGATCGCGGCGACCCCCATCTGCTCGACCGTGCCGCGATAGACGCCGTGTTCGGCGCCCGAGACCTGGAGCCGCTCGAACAGCCCGATCGCGTGGCGCAGATGCGGGACGATCGCCTGGAACGCTTCGCGCTCGGCCGAGCCGAAATCGGGCAGGCTGCGATCGCGCGTCGCGCGCAGCCGCGCCTCGAACCCGCTCTCGAACCGCAGATCGACCCCGAGGATCTGGTCGCCCCCCGCCGCGGCGAGGAAATCGCGGTAGAAATCGCTGTCGCGCGCCGCCTCGCCGCCGAGGAATTCGGCGAAGGCGGTCACCTTGCCCTCGGGCAATCCCTTGAACGGATCGCTGGCGAAGAAGCTCTCGGCATATTCGTCGGCGGTTACCGTCGGCGCACCGGGGGTGAGGATCGTCCCCGGCGTCGTCATGCCGGGCGCGGTGAGGATCAGCGTTGCATAAGTCGCATCGAGCCACGCCGCGAGCGCGCGCAGGAACGGCTCCCACGGCGCCTGTTGCAGCAACCCGCCGTAAAGCGCTTCCAGCAGGGCCGAAAACCCGTCCTGATCTCGTTTCGCCATGCCGTTTCCTTTAGAGGGGAATCTACATCCCGCCCACCCATCGTCATGCCGGGCTCGACCCGGCATCCAGAGCCACGAACGGCAGCGCCTGTTGCTCTGGATGCCGGATCAGGTCCGGCATGACGGTAAGCGCGGAAATACCCATTCCCCTTTCCCACCGACCACCAACGGAGAATGACTATGGCCCTGCACCCCGCCGCGGCGTCGATCCTCGAGATGATGAAGCAGCTTCCGTCCGCCGTCGGGCCGTTCACGGTCGAGGCGTTCCGCGTCGGCGATACGCAGCCGATGCCGTTCCCCAAGCCCCCGGTGGCCGAGGTGCGCGACCTGATTCTCGCCGCGCAGCCGGCGCGGCTCTATCACCCGCGCCCCGACGAAAAGCTGCCGGTGATCCTGTTTCTCCACGGCGGCGGCTGGGTATGCGGCAATATCGAAACGCATGACGTCACCTGCCGCGCGCTCGCGCTCAAGGCGGGGCTGCCGGTGGTGTCGCTCGATTATCCGCGTGCGCCGGAGCACCCATTCCCCGCCCCGCTCGACGCGAGCTATCGCGCGCTCGCGGCGCTTGCCACCGTCGGGCCGAATGTCGACGCCAGTCGAATCGCGGTCGCTGGCGACAGCGCCGGGGGCAATCTCGCTGCGGCCTTGTGCCTGCTCGCCAAGGAGCGCGGCGGCCCGGCGATCGCGCATCAGCTGCTGATCTATCCGGTGCTCGATACCGATTTCTCCCGTGCCTCCTATCGCACCAACGGCACCGACTATTTCCTCACCGGCCCGATGATGCGCTGGTTCTGGGAGCAATATGTCGGCGACGCGGTGGACAATCCCCCCGCGCTCGCCGCGCCGCTGCGCGCGACCGATCTCGCCGGGCTGCCCGCCGCGACGATCATCGCCGCCGAATATGACCCGCTGCGCGACGAGGACGTGGCTTATGCAGAGCGGTTGCAGGCGACCGGCGTGCCGGTGCGGCTGGAGCGGGTCGGCGGGGTGTTCCACGGCTTCGCCAGCATGCCCGGCGTGCTGCCCCCGGCGGACGCCGCGCTCGATCTCGCCGGTGCCGATCTTCGCCGCGCGTTCGGGCTGTAGGGGGAGGCAGGACTCCGCCATCTTCTCTCCGTCATTCCCGCGAAGGCGGGAATCCATTGACGCTGCCGTTGCGATTCTTCGCGGAGGGCTGAGTGAATGGATTCCCGCCTTCGCGGGAATGACGAGTTAGATAAACGGGTTGGTGACCCTATCGTCAAATCCCATAGCCGCCTGCCACGGCGATCTGCTGCCCGGTGACATAGGCGGCCTTGGACGAAGCGAGGAACACCGCGGCATGGCCGATCTCCTCGGGCTGGCCCCAGCGCTTGAGCGCGAGATTCTTGTGGACCTCGCGGGTCCATTCCTCGTCGAACACGCCCTGCTTGCTGAGTTCGAGGAACATCCCCGCCTCGATCACCCCGACCAGCACGGTGTTGGCGCGGATGCCGTTCTTGCCCTCCTCGCGCGCGAAGCCCTTCACCAGCGCCTCGTTCGCGGCCTTGGGCGCGACCGACAGCCCGTCCTTGTCGGGCCAACGCAAATCGCCCGCCGAGCCGAGATGGACGATCGACCCGCCGCCCGCGCCGCGCATATGCGCGATCGCCGCGCGGCTGGCGTTGAAGAAGCCATGCACCTCGACATCGATCGCACGGCGCCATTGCTCGGGCGTCGTCTCGGTGAGGAACACCTGCGCCACCAGCGGCCCCGCGCCCCAGACCATCGTATGCACCCGCCCGTGCGCCGCCGCTGCCGCCGCGATCGTCGCATCGAGCATCGCCGTGTCGGTGACGTCGCATTCGTGGACGCTGGCGCGACGGCCGAGCGATTCGATCTCGCGCGCGATGGATTCGGCCTCCTCGCGCTTCGACCGCCAGGTGATCGCGACATCGCTGCCCGCGCGCGCGAATTCCAGCGCGACGACGCGCCCGATCCCGCCCGTCGCGCCGAAGATCAGCGCCGCGCCCTCCGGAAAGAGCCGTTCATCGCCCATTACATCCTCCATTAGCTCTGCTTGCCTTGCATGATGCGGCCGTTCATGCGAGGTTACATCGAAATGCGCAATTGATAAGCGTGAAAAACACGCATATTGTGATTTTACCGACGGACATCTGCGGATAGAGAGAGGCAAACATGGCAACGACCGCCGAATATGGTCTCGGCGAACATCAGTTCCCGCGCGGCTGGTTCATGATCGCGGCGTCGGACGAGCTGGAGGGGCACAAGGCCCACGCCGTCCGGTTTTTCGGGCGCGACATGGTCCTGTATCGCGGGCGTTCGGGCAAGGTCTATCTCGTCGACGCTTATTGCCCGCACATGGGCGCGCATCTGGCGAAGAACACCACCTCCTATGTCATCCGCGACGATGAGCAGATCGAGGGCGATTCGATCCGTTGCCCCTATCACGGCTGGCGCTTCGGGCCGGACGGCAAATGCAACGAAATCCCCTATTCGCCGCAGAAGATCCCGGCGGCCGCGTGCCTGCCGAGCTGGCCGGTCGAGGAGCGCGCTGGCTGCATCTGGATGTGGAACGATCCCGAGGGTGGCGAGCCCGATTACGATCTTCCCGCCTTCGCCGAATATGGCACCCCGCATTGGGTCGACTGGAAGATCGACCAGCTCGGCGAGCTCAAGAGCCACCCGATCGAAATCCTCGACAATATGGCCGATCGCGGCCATTTCGGCCCGGTCCACGGCTCGGAGGGGATCGAGCTGTTCGAGAATGATTTCAACGATCATATCGTCGTCCAGCGCTTCCGCTCGGGGCACCGCACGCTGGTTACCGAGGGCGCGCTCTATACCAACACCTGGTATACCGGGCCGGGCATCTTGATCTCTGAGATGGCGGGGGAATATCCCTCGATCATCCTCATCGCGCATACCCCGGTCGAGGACGGCGTGGTGCGCGTGTGGCATGGCCTGCTCGTCAAGGTCGGCAATGCGACGCCCACCGAAGAAGATATCGGTCTCGCCCGCGCCTATCAGGATGCCAGCCTCGCCGCGTTCAGCCAGGATTTCGAGATCTGGTCGAACAAGCGCCCGTGCTTCAACCCGCTGGCGGTGCGCGGCGACGGGCCGATCGGCAAGGTCCGCATCTGGTATCGCCAATTCTACAACCCGCGCGCCCGCGCCGGCGAATTCCAGAAGCGCGTCAACGGCACCACCGTGACGCGCGGCACCACCACCGCGCCGTGGGACGAAGAACAAGCCGCCTAGTTAGATACCGTCATGCCGGACTTGATCCGGCATCCAGAGCCATAAAGGCCATCGCTCGTGACTCAGGATGCCGGGTCGAGCCCGGCATGACGGCGGAGGATTTCAATTCCGCCATGCTATTTCGAGGAGAGAATTTTTGGGACGATTGAACGGCAAGGTGGCGATCGTCACCGGCGGCTCGCAGGGCATGGGCGCGGCAACCGCGCGGCTGTTCGCCGCCGAGGGCGCGAAGGTCGTGATCGGCGACGTGGTCGAGGACAAGGGCCAGGCGCTCGCCGCCGAGATCGGCGCCGCTGCGCGCTTCTCAAAGCTCGACGTCCGCTCCGAGGCGGATTGGGCGGCGATCGTCGCCACCGCGACCGAGGCGTTCGGCACGGTCGACATCCTCATCAACAACGCCGCGGTGGTCCATTTCACCGCGATCGAGGAATTGAAGGTCGAGGACGCCGAGCGCGTGCTGTCGATCAACGTGATCGGCACGATGCTCGGCGCCAAGCATATCGCCCCGGTGATGACCAAGGCAGGGCGCGGCGTGATCATCAACATCTCGTCGGTCGACGGCCTCCGCGGCTGCAACGGCCTGCCGATCTACACCGCGAGCAAATGGGCGGTGCGCGGGCTGACCAAATCGCTGGCGATGGAATTGGGACCGCGCGGCGTGCGCGTCTGCTCGGTCCATCCGGGCGGGGTCAATACCCAGATGGGCAACCCGATGGGCGCGACCGGCGCCGATCTCAACCGCGGCTATGAGCGCGTGCCGCTCCAGCGCATCGGCGAGCCCGAGGAAATCGCGCGCGCCAGCCTGTTCCTGGCTTCCGACGAGGCCAGCTATATCAGCGGCGCCGAACTGGCGGTCGATGGCGGCTGGACCGCCGGCTATTACCAGCCGGTGCTCCCCGGCGCGCCCGCCGGTCTGGGCGTCTAAGGCGATGGCTGCGCTCTCCGGCAAGGTCGCGATCGTCACCGGCGCCGGCCAAGGCGTCGGGCGCGGCATCGCGCTGGCGCTGGCGAAGCGCGGCGCCACGCTGGCGTTGCTCGGGCGAACCAAGGCCAAGCTCGATAGCGTCGCGACGGAGATC
This sequence comes from Sphingomonas lycopersici, assembly GCF_026130605.1. Taxonomy (GTDB): domain Bacteria; phylum Pseudomonadota; class Alphaproteobacteria; order Sphingomonadales; family Sphingomonadaceae; genus Sphingomonas; species Sphingomonas lycopersici. The sequence goes on from NZ_JANFAU010000005.1 coordinate 52,036, forward strand.
GCCGCGTTCGGCGGGACGGCACAGGGCTTCGCCTGCGACGTCAAGGATGCCGCCTCGATCGGCGATGCCGTGGCGGGGGTGACAAGCGCGTTCGGCGGGGTCGATATCCTCGTCAACAATGCGCAGGAAGTCCCGCTCGGCCCGCTGATGGCGGTGAGCGACGCGGCATTCGAGGCCGGGTTCGACTCCGGCCCGCTCGCCACCTTCCGTTTCATGAAGGCATGTCACCCGCACATGAAGCGGCGCGGCGGCGGGGTGATCTTCAACCTCGCCAGCTCGGCGGCGGTGCGCTGGGACATGGCCAATTACGGCGCCTATGCCGCGGTGAAACAGGCGATCCGCTCGCTGAGCCGCGCCGCGGCGGCCGAATGGGGCGTCGACGGAATCCGCGTGTTGACGATCGCGCCCCACGCCAAATCGCCTGGGCTCGTCCAGTGGATCGAGAACAACCCGGCGGAGGCCGAAGCCTTTTTCCGCACGATCCCGCTGCGCCGTGTCGGCGAATGCGAAGAGGATATCGGCGAGGCGGTGGCCGGGCTGTGCGGCCCCGAATTCGCCTATCTCACCGGCGCGACGATCCCGCTCGACGGCGGGCAGGCCAATTTCGACTGACGGATAAGGGAGAGGAAGGGCATGGACCTGCGCGCCGTATCGGACATCATCGAGATCCAGCAGCTCCTCGCCACTTATGTCTATGCGATCGACGCCAAGGATTTCGACACGCTCGATCGCGTGTTCACCCCGGACGCGACGTTCGATTATTCGGTGACCGGCGGCGAGATCGGCGATTATGCCACGATCAAGCCGTGGCTCGCCAAGGCGTTGGCCCCCTTCCCCGTCACCCAGCATCTGATCGGGCTGCCGCTGATCCGCGTCGACGGCGATCGTGCCACCTCGCGCACGATGCTGTTCAACCCGATGCAGCTCGCGCAGCCGGGCGGCGATCACCTGTTCTTCGTCGGCGCAACCTATGTCGACGATCTCGTCCGCACCCCCGACGGCTGGCGCATCACGCGCCGCGCCGAGGCCGACCCGTGGGTCAAGGATCCGCCGCAGAATTTCACGCCGGAGAAGGCGGGCTGAACCGCTGGTCCGCATCTTTTTTCGTTACTGATTGGATTGAAGCGAATGAACCCGAACACCCCTTCATCGTCATGCCGGACTTGATCCGGCATCCAGAGCCACAAGGGACATCGCCCGTGGCTCTGGATGCCGGGTCGAGCCCGGCATGACGGCAGGGGCAGCCGCGGGGAGGAGAGAGGAAAACATATGTTGCTCAAAGGCAAAGTCATCGTGGTCAGCGGGGTCGGCCCTGGGATGGGGCAGTCGCTCGCCCGCATCGCCGCCGAGGAAGGCGCCAAGGTCGCATTGGGCGCGCGTAGCCAGAAATTTCTCGATGAGGTGGCGGGCGAAATCCGCGCCGCGGGCGGCGAAGCCGTCGCCCGCTCGACCGACGTGACCGATGCGGGCCAGTGCCAGGCGCTCGTGCAGGCGGCGCTCGACGCGTTCGGGCGCATCGACGGCCTCGTCAATACCGCCTATATCCACGGCGAATGGACTACCGTCGATCGGGCCGATCCCGCCGACTGGCTCAAGGTGCTCGACGTCAATTGCCTCGGCGCGCTGCGCATGGCGCAGGCGGTGTTCCCGACGATGAAGGCGCAGGGCAGCGGCGCGATCATCAATGTTTCGACGATGTCGACCGTTAACCCCTTCCCCGGCGAGGGCGGCTATGCCTCGGGGAAGGGCGCGCTCAACGCGCTGACCCGGCATATGGCGAAGGATTTCGGCCCGCACGGCATCCGCGTCAACGCGACCCGCATGGGGTGGATCGGCGGCAAACCGGTCTATGACTGGATCGCGCGCGAAGTCGCCGCCGGGCGCGACCGCGCCGAAGTGGAAGGCGAGATCACCTCGCGCATCCCGCTCAACATCATTCCGCCCGAGGAAGATTGCGCCAAGGCGGTGCTGTTCTTCCTCTCCGATTATTCCAAGGTCGTCACCGGCGCGTCGCTCGACGTGAATGGCGGCCAGTATATGGCACCCTGATCATGACCAAGGACACCGAACAGCGCGTCGCCTCGGGCGAGGTGTGGCGCGATTTCTGCCGCCGGCTGGAGGCGATCGGCGAGGTGGTGCTGAGCACCAGGATCGCCGACACCCCGATCGATCAGGCCGAAGGCTATCGCTACCTCAGCCGGCTGACGCGCATCGCACTCGATATGCATCTGGAGAATGCCGACACCGATTTCCCCGGCTTCTACGCCGCGTCGCACCCGACGGCGAAGATCGGCGCGGACAATCCCGACAATATCTACATGAACGCCGCGATCAGCGGGGCGCGGCGCTATCGCATCAGCGGCAATCGCGGGTCGGTGCCGATCCTGAGCTTCGGCACCAAGGCGAACCGCTATGCGATCGACGGGACGATGGCCTCCACCGGCGAACTCGATTCGGCGGATATCGAGTTCGAGGAAGACGGCAGCTTCCAGATCATCGCGAGCAAGGAGCGCGAGAACGGCAACTGGCTGCCGCTGGCCGACGATTCATCGATGCTGCTCGTCCGCCAAACCTTCCTCGATCGCGACAATGAGGTGCCGGCGACGGTGAAAATCGAGGCGATCGATCGCCCGCGCGAAACCCCCGAGCCGCTCACCGCGGAAAAGCTGGAGCAAGGGCTGCAACGCGCCGCCGCCTTCGTCGAGGGCACCGCGCGGACCTTCCTGCGCTGGACCGATATGCTGATGCCGGCGCTCAACCAGCTCGCCACCACCGACCAGACGATGTTCTACAAGGCCGGCGGCGATCCGACGATCTTCTACCTTCACGGCTATTGGAAGCTCGCACGGGACGAGATGCTGGTGATCGAAACGCCGGTGCCCGATTGCACCTTCTGGAATTTCCAGGTCGACAATATCTGGTTCGAATCGCTCGATTATCGCCACCATAAGGTGCATGTGAACGCGCATAGCGCGACGCTGAATCCGAATGGCACGGTGACGATCGTGGTCGCCGCGCGCGATCCCGGCTTCGGCAATTGGGTCGACACCGCCGGGCACGGACACGGCACGATGCTGCTGCGCTGGACGGGGGCGACCGAGCATCCCGTGCCGGTGACACGCGTGGAGAAATTTGCATGAGTGATCTCGAAACCCGCATCGCGCGGCTGGAAGCGGAAAGCGATATCCGCCGCTTGAAGGCGCGCTATCTCAACGCCTGCGACGCGAAGGATGTCGACGCGATCCGCGCCTGCTTCACCCCCGACGCGGAGATCGACTTTCCGCCGATCGGCACCTTCGGGGTCGACGGGCTGATCGACGTGTTCACGCAAATGGCGGCGACCACGCCGATCGTCGACGTCCATCAGGGGCATAATGGCGAGATCGAGGTCGACGGCGACGAGGCCAAGGCGCGCTGGAACCTCGGCTATGCGACCTACGATCCGCGCAGCGGCACCTTCCGCCTGCTCGCGAACTTCTATCAGGATCGCTATCGCAAGACCCCCGAGGGCTGGCGCATCTGCTATTCGCGCTCCGAACCGCGCGCGATCGTCGACGGCGCGATCGGGCCGGAGGGGGTGAAGGCCGGCTGGGTCGCGGCCGGGTAGGGACGCGACAGAACTTGTGCTCCCGCGAAGGCGGGAGCCCAGTCTGTGTCCCCGCCTTCGCGGGGACACAAAGACTAACCACCCCGGCGAAGGCCGGGGTCCAGTTACGATCGGCCCGATGCTGGACCCCGGCCTTCGCCGGGGCGGTAACCTATCCGCCCCTTTTTCGCTCAATCGACCAGCGAGCACCAGCGATAGTCGTGCTTGATGAAATTTTGCCCGAGGCTGTAGCGGATGCGGTGGACGCCGGGGATCTTGTCGATCGTCTGGTGGAGATAGTCGGTCAGTTCCGCGCCATTTTCCACCAGGGTCATCGCCAATACGTCGGCGCGGCCGAGGATCGTCGCGACGAAGCCGATCTCGGGCAGATCGGCCAGCGCGCGCGACACCCGCTCGATATCAGACGCGCTGTTCGCCTCGACCCACAGATAGGCGAGGATCGGGTTGCGCAGCCGATTGGCATTGGTCACCGCGGCGACGCGGATCACCTTATTGTCGAGCAGCCGCTTGAGCCGCGAGCGGATCGTCCCTTCGGTCAGCCCGAATTCGCGGCCGATCTCGCGATTGGAGACGCGCGCGTCGTGCCCCAGCCGCTCGATGATCCGCTCGTCCAGTTCGTCGAGCGCGATGCGAGTCATAGAGGTGCCCATTCCGGATTGTATTTGAGGACCTTGAGCGCAAGGCTCGGGAACAGCCGCTCGACCCCGTCGATCTTGGCGATGACGTTGGTGAGCAATTCCTCCATTTCGGCGAGCGAGCTCGACACGACCTGGATTTCCAGATCGTGCGTGCCAATCGCGACGTTGACGGTGATCACCCGTTCGAGCCGCGCCAGCTCCTCGCCCACCGCGGTCGCCGCGCGGCCCTTCACCTGCACCCCGACCGGCGCGAGATATTCGAAGCCCATCGCCGACAGATCGCGCATCGCGACGACGCGCAACATATTGGCCTCCTCCAGCCGGCGCAGCCGGGTGCGGACGGTGGCTTCGTTGACGCCCATGTCGCGCGCGAGATCGCGGTTGGCGATGCGGCCGTTCTGGCGCAGCGCGGCGATGATCCGCTCATCCATATCGTCGGTTTCGAACTCGGCAGCTTCCCTGCCGTTCTGGGCCTTGCCGCGTCCGCGACGTTCCCCCTTGGCTTCTGCTCGCAACGCAATTTCTCCAGTTGGGTGCAGATGTACATTTGCGCGCCCGATCGTCAACACGCTTCACCGAACACGGTCGAATATCACACTTTGCGTATTAATTTTCTCTTTTCGTAACGCATTTCGCGTGCGACAACCGCCGGCAAACAAGAGAGGGATTGCTTTACCGTGGCAGCGAATGAGGAAGTCGACCTGCTCGTCATCGGCTCGGGCGCGGGCGGGCTGACCGCCGCATTCACCGCGGCCGACGTCGGTGCGAGCGTGCTGGTGGTGGAAAAGGCGGCGAAGTTCGGCGGCACCTCCGCCACCTCGGGCGGCGGCATCTGGATCCCCAATAGCGACGACGCACGCGCCAAGGGCCATGCCGACGATCCCGGCGAGGCTTTCGGCTACATCAAGGCACTGATCGGCGACGACGTCCCCGATGCCAAGCTCCATGCCTATATCGACAATGCGCATCGCATGTTGAGCTACCTCGAGCAGAAGTCCGAGGTGCATTACACCGCCTATGCCTATGCCGATTATCATATGGACGTGGCGGGCGCGCGCGGCGGCTGGCGGACGCACGATCCGATCCCGCTGATGGCCGACCGGCTCGGCAAGGATTTCGAGCGGATGGAGCCGCCGCACACGCTCACCCTCACCTTCGGCCGCTTCACCTGGACGATGGAAGAGGCGAAGCTGCTGCTGACGATGAGCCCCGGCGCCAAGTCTTTGCTGTTCAAGCTGATGACGCGCTACATTTTCGACATTCCGTGGCGCTTCAAGACCAAGCGCTCGCGCCGGCTGACCGGGGGCAATGCGCTGATCGGGCGGCTCAAGCTGTCGCTCGATCAGAAGGGCGTGCCTTTGTGGCTCAATGCGCCAATGGTCGAGCTGCTACGCGAGAACGGCCGCATCACCGGCGCGATCGTCGAGCGCGACGGGCAGAAGGTGACGGTGCGCGCACGCAAGGGCGTGGTGCTGGCGAGCGGCGGGTTCGATCACAATCTCGCGCTGCGCCAGAAATATCTCCCCGGCCCAACCGGCGACTGGAGCGCGGGCGTGCCGACCAACACCGGCGACGCGCTCGCGGCGGGCACCGCGGTCGGCGCGGGCACCGATCTGCTCGATTCGGCGTGGTGGGGACCCGGCTTCATGCTCGAAGGCGAGGATCGCGCGCGGATCATGTTCGTCGAGCGCGCCCTGCCCTCGTCGATCATCGTCAACCAGGCGGGCAAGCGCTACATGAACGAGGCGGCGTCTTACCACGTCGCCGGCGGCGAGATGCATCGCGCCAACAGCCCCGAGGGGCCGACCGTGCCGAGCTGGTTCGTGTTCGATGCGCGGTATCGCGGCAAATATATGCTCGGCCCGATGATGGCCGGGAAGCCGAGCGCCGACAAACGCATCCCCGCAGCGATGCGCAAGATCCTCAGGAAATCGGACACGATCGAGGGGCTGGCGCGCGAGATGGGGGTCGATCCGGCGGCCTTCTCCGCTGCGGTGGCGCGCTTCAACGGCTTTGCGGTGAAGGGCGAGGACCCCGATTTCCACCGCGGCGTCTCGGCCTATGACCGGCATTACGGCGACGCCTCGGTCTCGCCCAATCCGACGCTGGCGCCGATCGAACAGGGGCCGTTTTACGCGATCCCGATCTATCCGTGCGATCTCGGCACCAACGGCGGGCTCTCGACCGACGCCAATGCCCGGGTGCTCGATACCGAGGGGCGGCCGATCGACGGGCTTTATGCGATCGGCAACGCATCGGCGGCGGCGATGGGCCGCACCTATCCGGGCGCGGGCGCGACGCTCGGCCCGGCGATGACCTTCGGCTGGCTCGCCGCGCGCCACGCGACCCGGGTCAACCAGTGACGCTCGCGCCGACCGACCTGATCCTCTCCGCCGGCAGCATGATGTCGGTGCCGGTGCTCGATCGGCTGCGCCCGGCGCGCGAGGCGGGGTTCGCCGGGGTCTCGCTGATGGGGGCGGATTATCAGCAGATGGTCGCGAGCGGGGTGAGCGCGGAAGACCTGCGCGAGCGCGCCGCCGACGAGGGGCTGGTTGTCACCGAGGTGGAGGGCATTTATCTCGGGCTGCCGGGGCGCGAGCCCGGCCCGACGATGCCGGCGTCGCTCGCGCAATTGCTCAAGGGGATGGATGCGCCGCGTTATCTGGCGGTGGCGGTGGCGGCGGGCGCCTCGTCGATCACCGTCATCGACATGTTCGACGGCGCGGTCGATATCGATCAAGCCGCCGAGGCCTTCGCCAACATCTGTGATCGGGCGCGCGATCTGGGGCTCACCGTCCAGCTCGAATATGTCGTCGGCGGGGGCATCGCGACCTATGCCGACACCTGCGAGGTCGTCCGGCGCGCGGGCCGCGGCAACGGCGGGCTGATGATCGACAGCTGGCATCTGTTCCGCGGCAATGTGACGCTCGACGAACTGGCGCGCACCCCCGGCGACCGCGTGTTCGGGGTCCAGATCAACGACGGCCCGCCGCCGACCGACGCCGATCCGCTGCGCGAAATGACCAAGGGCCGGCTGATGCCGGGCGAAGGCATTTTCGATCTCGTGGGCATGATCCGCACGTTGGACGCGATCGGCAGCAAGGCGCCGATCTCGATCGAGGTCTTTTCCGATACGCTGTCGGCGCTCCCCGCCGATGAAGCCGCGCGGCGCTGCGCCGAGACCACCCGCGCGACGCTGCACAAAGCAAGGGGCTGATACGCATGACGGACACTCTTGGCGCGGTCGTCGTCGGCACCGGCTTCGGGCTGTTCACGCATGTCCGCGCGTTGCGCGATGCGGGGATCGAGGTCCGCGCGATCGTCGGGCGCGATCGCGCGCGCACCGCCGAGCGCGCCGCGCCGCTCGGCATCCCGCATGTCGCGACCAGCCTTGCCGAAGCGCTCGCTGCCGATGCGTCGATCCGGCTGGTGACGGTCGCCACCCCGCCGCACACGCATTTTCCGATCGTGATGGAGGCGATCGCCGCCGGGCGGCATGTGCTGTGCGAAAAGCCCTTCGCCAAGGATCTCGCCGAGGCGCGCGCGATGCTGCGGGCGGCGGAAGCGGCGGGCATCGTGCATATGCTCGGCGCCGAATTCCGCTTCGATACCGCGCAGGCGCTGCTCGCGCGGGTGGTGAACGACGGGATGATCGGCGAGCCGCAGCATTTCCAGCGTTTCTATTTCCAGCCCGGGTTGCAGGACCCGACCGAGCCGTTGTCGCCCTGGTGGGAGGATGCCGCGCAGGGCGGCGGGTTCCTTGGCGCGTTCGGCGCGCATATGATCGATCAGGTGCGCACCACTTTGGGCGAATTCCGCCGGGTAAGCGGAATGCTGCAAAAGCTCGCGCCGGGGCGGCCGACGATGACCGCCGACGATTGCTACAGCTTCCAGTTCGAGCTCGCCAACGGCGCACAGGGGCTGATCGCCGCGGGGATGGCGATGCCGGGGCCGCTGGTCATGTCGACCCGCGTCGTCGGCAGCGAAGGCGGCGCATGGATCCAGAGCGGCAATGCGTTCGGCGAGCCTGAGCAGGTGTGGGTCGCGCGGGGCGGCGAGGCGCGGCAGATCGAGACGCCGGCCGATCTGGTCAATCCGCCCCCTACCCCCTTCCCGATCGGCGAATTGGTGCAGACCGAGCAGGATCGTTGGCACAGCCAGGGCTTCGACGTCGCGCCCTATACCCGGCTGTTCGGCGAGATGAAGGCGCGGATCGAGGGCCGCGCGGTCGACAGCCGCGAGCACGCCGCCGACTTCCGCGACGCCGCCGCCGGACAGGCGGTGCTCGACGCGGTGCGCCGCTCGGCCGCCGAGCGACGCTGGGTCGATGTGGAGGCGGTATGACGGTCAAGACGATCGCGCTGCTCAAGGCCAAGCCGGGGGTCAGCCGGGCTGAGTTCATCGCTTATTATGAGGCGAACCACGCACCGCTGGTTCGCTCGCTGATGCCGGGGATCGTCGATTACCGGCGCAATTATCCCGAGGCCGAAGGCGCGTTCGCGTTCGCCGAGACGCCGCCGTTCGACTACGACAGCGTCACCGAGATCTGGTACGCCGACCGCGCGAGTTACGACGCGGCGATCGCGGCGGTGTCACAGCCCGAAGCGGCAGCACGGCTCGCGGCGGATGAGGAGAATTTCATCGACCGCGCGAGGACCCGGATGTTCGTAGTCGAGGAACGGCGCAGCGAGATCTGAACGGCAAAGTTCACAAAGTTCACACGAGTGACGATCGGCGGGAATTGGGCTCCGGCTCCAAGTATTCCGGCTAATACAATAAGTTACCGTCATGCCGGGCTTGACCCGGCATTACGGTGTCGGTTCAGCGATTCACCGCGCCATATACCCCCCGTCCACCGCGAGCGGGTGGCCGGTGATGAAGCTCGCTTTGTCCGAGCAGAGGAAGATCACCGCATCGGCGATCTCCTGCGCGCGGCCCATCCGCGCCATCGGGGTCATCTGATCGAGCACGGCGCGGCCCTGCGGGTCGGCGGCGATCGGGGCGGTCATCGGGGTTTCGATCACCCCGGGGCACACCGCGTTGACCCGCACCCCCTCCGCCGCGAAGCGCAGCGCGGCGGAGCGGGTGAGACCGATCACCGCGTGCTTGCTGCCGCAATAACCCGCACCGCCCGCGCCCGACAGGCCGGCGATCGACGAGGTGTTGACGATCGCGCCGTTGTTGCGCGGCGCCATGTGACGCAATTCGGCGGCCATGCACAGCAGCACGCCGCGCTGGTTAATGTCGATCGTCTTGTCATAGGCGCCGACATCGCCCCACGGCGTATCGAGCATCTCGAGCGTGACGCCGGCATTGTTGAACGCGCAGTCGAGCCGCCCCCAACGCGCCACCACCGCATCGACCGCGGCATTGACCGCCGCCTCGTCGGTCACGTCGAGCGCGATCGCAAAGGCCTCGCCGCCCGCGGCGTTGATCTCGTCGGCGACCGCATCGGCGCCGCGCAGATCGGCGACCGCGACCTTCGCGCCTTCCGCCGCGAAGGACAAAGCGGTGGCGCGGCCGATCCCGCTGCCGCCGCCGGTGACGAACGCGGTTTTCCCTTCGAACAGGCCGGCCATCATCGCTCTCCTTTGTAGGTTCGTCATCCCCGCGGAGGCGGGGATCCATTCGCGCAGGTCACGGCAAGAGTCGCGAAGCCAGCCAGAATGGATTCCCGCCTCCGCGGGAATGACGGATGCTTGTCAGATAATCTCGAACAGCCCAGCCGCGCCCATCCCGCCGGCGACGCACATCGATACGACGACGTAGCGCACCCCGCGGCGCTTGCCCTCGATCAGCGCGTGCCCCGTCAACCGGCTGCCGGTCATCCCGAACGGGTGGCCGATCGCGATTGCGCCGCCGTTGACGTTGATCTTGTCGGGATCGATCCCGAGCTGGTCACGGCAATAGAGCGCCTGGCTGGCGAACGCCTCGTTCAGTTCCCACAGCCCGATATCGTCGACCGTCAGCCCGGCGCGCTCGAGCAGTTTCGGCACCGCGAACACCGGGCCGATCCCCATTTCGTCCGGCCGGCAACCCGCAACCTGGAAACCGCGATAGACGCCGAGGATCGGCAGCCCCTCGCGCTCGGCGGTGGCGCGGTCCATCACGATCTGCGCCGAGGCGCCGTCGGACAGCTGGCTGGCGTTACCGGCGGTGACGAACTTGCCTTCCTTGACGAACTCGCCGTCCTTCCACACCGGCTTCAGCCCGGCGAGCGCCTCGTAGGTGGTGCCCGCGCGCACACCCTCGTCGCGGTCGAGCGTCACCGTCTCGGTGCCGGCCTTGCTGCCGTCCTTTTCGTAGAGCTGCTTTTCGACCGTGATCGGCACGATCTCGTCGGCGAACTTGCCCGCGGCCTGCCCGGCGGCGGCGCGCTGCTGGCTCTCCGCGCTGAACCGGTCCTGCGCCTCGCGGCTGACATTGTAGCGCTCGGCGACCAGTTCGGCGGTCTCGATCATCTGGATATAGATCGTCGGATCGGCCGCCTTGGCCGATTTGTTCTGATAGCGCGGCGCATCCTTGGTGATCGTCATCGAGATGCTCTCGACCCCGCCCGCCAGCACGACATCGTTATCGCCCGCGATGATCGAGCGCGCGGCGAGCGCGATCGCGTTGAGCCCCGACGAGCATTTGCGATCGAGCGTCATCCCCGCGACGCTTTCGGGGATGCCTGCCACCAGCGGGGTCAGGCGGCCGACGTTGGCCGCCTGCGTCAGCCACTGGTTGCCGACCCCCATGATCACGTCATCGATCCGCGCGGGATCGATCCCGGCGCGCTCGACCGCCGCCTTGGCGACATGGCCGGCGAGCGCGGGCGCCTCGGTCATGTTGAAGGCGCCGCGATAGGCCTTGCCGATTCCGGTGCGAGCGGTGGAGACGATAACGACTTCGCGCATGTCTTATCCTTCAAATCCGTGCATGTTGGCCGGGCCGAAATAGGCGCGCATCTCGATCACCTTGCCGTCTTCGTTGAAGCGGAAGGTGTCGATCACGTCGACCCGCTTCTCGCCGCCGTAGTTGAGCGTCACCGAGAAAGCGAAAGCGGCATAATCGCTCGCGGTGCGCACCGGGCCTTCAAGCTTGAGCTTGGCGCCGGTCGCCATCGAGGCGGTGTAGAAGGTGCGGATCGCCTCCAGCCCGCGATGCGCCGGCGAACCGATCGGATCCTCGACCGTCGCATCCTCGGCGAACAGCGCGACCACGCCTTCGGGATTCTGATTGGCGAAGGCGTCGATATAACTCTCGACGACGCGCACCTTGTCTTCGTGGCTCAACATCTTGTGCTTACTCCGGGAAATAGCGGCTGATCGTATCGACGACGCAGGCCGGCCTGTCGCTGCCCTCGATCTCGATCGTGATGCGCACGATCGACTGGACCGCGCCCTTCACCTCCTCGAACTTGACCAGCTCGCCCACCCCGCGAATGCGCGAGCCGACCGGGACCGGGGCGAGGAAACGCAGCCGATCGGCACCGACATTCACCGCATGCGCGAAGCCGCGCACCTCGACGAGCTGCGGCAGGAAATAATTGGCGAGGCTGAGCGTCAGATAGCCGTGCGCGATCGTCTTGCCGAACGGGCCCTGCTTCGCCCGCTCGGTATCGACGTGGATCCACTGATGATCGCCGGTCACGTCGGCGAAGCCGTCGATCCGGTCCTGCTCGATTGGGAGCCAGTCGGTCGGGCCGAACTGCCGCCCCTCCTGCCCGATCAGGTCGCGCGGCGACGCGAAGACCGCCGGCCCGCTCATGCGCGCTGGCTGGAGACCGAGACGGTCTCCCCGGTCATATAGCTCGACAGATCGGAGGCGAGGAAGATCATCACGTTGGCCACTTCCCACACCTCGGCAGGACGGCCGAACGCCTCGCGCGCGCTCAGCTCGGCGAGCAGATCGTCGCTCGTCACCTTGGCGAGAAAAGCGTGCATCGCGATCGACGGCGCGACCGCGTTGACCCGCACGTTATGCTCCGCCGCCTCGACCGCCGCGCAGCGCGTGAAGGCCATCACGCCCGCCTTGGCAGCGGCATAATGCGCCTGCCCCTTTTGCGCGCGCCAGCCGAGCACCGAGGCGTTGTTGATCATCGCCCCCGACTTGCGGGCATACATGCCCGGCAGGAAGGCGCGGGTCATCCGCATCACGCTGGTCAGGGTCACGTCGAGCACGCGCGACCATTGATCGTCGGTCATGTCGACGATCGGCACTTCGCCACCCAAGCCGGCGTTGTTGATCAGCACGTCGACATGCCCGAGCGTGTCATGCGCCGCATCGCGCAGCCGCTGGACATCGGCCTCGACCGTCACGTCGCACAATATCGTCGCGGGGCGCGGGGTGCCGGTTTCCGCGGCGATGCGGTCGGCGGCCTCGCCGAGCCGGCGCTCGTGATAGTCGCTGATCAGCAGCCGCGCGCCTTCCTCGGCGGCGCGCTTGGCGACCGCATAGCCGATGCCGGTGCCGGCGGCGGCGGTGACGACGACGGTCTTGCCGGTGAGCAGCCCGCGCGGGGTGGGATAGACCGGCGGGATCATGCGCCGGTTCCATAGACCGGCTTGGCCGGGTTGCGCCGCGCGACGAGATCGCCGACGACGACGCCCACCTCATCGGCGCGCAGCGCGCGGCCGACATCGGCCGACGTCGGGCCGTCGGTCCAGCCTTCGGCGAGGCGGATCGTGCCGCCGAACGGCTCGAACACCTGCCCCGTCACCGCCTGCGACTGCTCGCTCGCCAGCCACGCGACCAAGGGCGCGGTATTTTCGGGCGCATAAGGATCGAAGGCGGCTTCCTGCATCGAGGTCATCGTGTCGGCGAAGGCGGTCATCGTCATGCGGGTGCGCGCATTGGGCGCGAGCGCATTGGCGGTGATGCCATACCGCCCGAGCTCGGCGGCCTGGATCAGGGTCAGCGCGGCGATCCCGGCCTTGGCGGCGGAATAAGCGCTCTGCCCGATGCTGCCCTGCAAGCCGGCGCCGGAGGTGGTGTTGATGATCCGCGCATCGATCGCCTCGCCCGCCTTCTGCCGCGCGCGCCAGAAGTCTACCGCGTGGCGGCTGGTGCAGAAATGTCCGCGCAGATGGACCCGCGTCACCGCATCCCATTCCTCCGGGGTGCAGGAAACGAACATGCGATCGCGCACGAAGCCGGCGTTGTTGACCACCGCATGCAACGTCCCGAACGCGTCGAGCGCGGTCTGGACGATGCGCTTGCCGGCATCCCAATCCGCGACATCGTCGGTGTTGGCGACCGCCTCGCCCCCCGCGCCGCGGATCTCGTCGACGACGCGTTCGGCCGCGCCCTTGGTCTCGCCGCTCTCGCCGTGCGTCCCGACGCCGAGATCGTTGACCACGACCTTCGCGCCCTCCGCCGCCAGCCCGAGCGCGTAGGCCCGGCCGAGGCCGTTGCCCGCCCCGGTGACGATGACCACCCGTCCTTCGCAAATTCCCATTACAGCCTCTCGATAATCGTCACATTGGCCTGCCCGCCGCCCTCGCACATCGTCTGGAGGCCGTAGCGGCCGCCGGTGCGCTCGAGCGCGTTGAGCAGGGTGGTCATCAGCCGCGCGCCGGTGGCGCCGATCGGGTGGCCGAGCGCGATCGCCCCGCCCTGCACGTTGACCTTCTCGTGCGGCACGCCGAGTTCCTTCATCCACGCCATCGGGATCGATGCGAACGCCTCGTTGCATTCGAACAGATCGATATCGGCGATCGACATGCCCGCCTTGGCCAACGCGTGCTGGGTCGCGGGGATCGGGCCGGTCAGCATCCACACTGGATTGGCGGCGCGGACCGAGAGGTGGTGGATGCGCGCGCGGGGCTTGAGCCCATGCGCCTTCACCGCCGCCTCGCTCGCGATCAGCAGCGCAGCGGCGCCGTCGCAATTCTGGCTGGCGACCCCGGCGGTGACCGCCCCGCCCTCACGCACCGGCTTGAGCGCGGCGAGGCCCTCAAGGCTCGTCGCGGGGCGGATCGTCTCGTCGGCTTCGAGCCCGGCGAGCGGCGCGATTTCGCGCTTGAACCAGCCGGCCTCGGTCGCGCGTTGCGCGCGGGCGTGCGATTCGACCGCGAACGCCTCCATCGCTTCGCGGCCGATGCCCCATTTGTCGGCGATCATCTCAGCCGACTTGATCTGGTTGACTTCCTCGTCGCCGTAGCGCGCGAGCCAGCCGGCCGAACCGAGGAACGGGCTATCGAAGCCATAAGGCTGGCCGGCGAACATCGCGGCCGAGATCGGGATCGCGTTCATCGCCTGGCTGCCGCCGGCGACGACCAGATCCTGCGTCCCGCTCATCACCCCCTGCGCGGCGAAATGCACCGCCTGCTGCGAGGAGCCGCACTGGCGGTCGACCGTCACCCCCGGTACTTCCTCGGGCAGCCCTGCAGCGAGCCATGCAGTGCGGCCGATATCGCCCGCCTGCGGCCCGATCGTGTCGCAGCAACCCCAGACGACGTCATCGACCGCCTTGGGGTCGACGCCGGTGCGCTCGATCAGCGCCTTGATCGGGTGTGCGCCGAGATCGGCGGGGTGGACCCCCGCAAGCGTCCCCTTCTTGCGGCCGATCGGGGTGCGCACCGCGTCGACGATATAGGCTTCAGCCATGTGTCATTCCTGTCTCGAAACTCTGATCGGGGCCGATCGCCATCGCACCGCCGATCACGGCGTCGTCGAGGCGACGGAGGTGGAAGGCGCGGTCGCCCCACGCACCGGCGAGCGCCCAGGCGCGCTTCATCCAGTAATGGAGGTCGACTTCATAGGTGTAGCCCATCGCGCCGTGGACCTGGATCGCGGTCTCCGCCGCCTGCACCGCGGCGTCGGTCGCGGCGAGCTTGGCGTGGCTGACATGGACCCCGGCGCGCTCATGCCCGTTTTCCAGCGCATAGGCCGCGCGCCACAGCGCCGGCCGGGCGAATTCCAACGCCACCGCGACGCTCGCGAGGTGATGCTTGATCGCCTGAAACCCGCCGATCGCCTGACCGAATTGCTCGCGATCCTTGGCGTAATCGGTCGCCAGCGTCAGCATCCGCTCGCCCGCCCCGACAAGCTGCGCCGCCGCGATCAGCGCGGCGTGATCGAGCATCCGCGCATCGGCCTCCGCGCGCGCCACCGCGAACATCCGGCGGAGCGGATCGGCGCTTTCCAGCCGCTCGCCGGTCGCGCTGCCGCCGAACACCAGCCCAGCCTGATCGGCATCGGCGACCCATGGATTGACCGGATGCGCCAGCGCGACCTTGAGCTCGCCCGCGGCAATCGCCGCGAGCTGCGCCTCGTCGGCGATCAGCCGCGGCGCGACTAACGCGCTGTCGGCGACCGGCTCGGACACGTCGGCGCGGCCCAGCTCGACCGCGACCAGCGCCGCTTCGATCAGCCCCAGCCCGAGCCCGCCCTGCGCCTCGGGGACGATCAGCGCGGTCAGCCCCATCTCGACCAGCCCGCGCCAGATCACGGGATCGCGCCCGCCCTCCGTGTCGAGCCGGCGCAACACCTCGGCGCCGTGGGTGCCTTCGAGATAGGCGCGAACGCCGTCGCGCAATTCGATCTGTTCGTCGGTGAACGCGAAGTTCATCAGCCCGCCCCCAACCGCGGCAGACCGAGCAGCCGCTCGGCAATGATGTTGCGCTGGATCTCGTTCGATCCGGCGTAGATCGGCCCGGAGAGCGAGAAGATATAGCCCTCCAGCCATTGATTGACGCGCCCGCCGACCTCTTTCAGCTCGGCCGCCGCGCCCAGCAGGCTCATCGCGGTGCGATGCAAAGCGCGATCGAGCTCGGACCAGAAGATCTTGTTGAGGCTCGCCTCGGCGCCGATCTTGCCCCCGGCCATCACGGTCGAGGCGACCTTATAGGTGTTGAGCGCATAGGCTTCCGCCTCGGCCCACGCCTTGATCACCGCCTCGCGCGCGCTCGGCGCGGCATCGCGCTGATGCGCGCGATAGAGATCGACCAGCCGCTTCGCCGCCGCCTGAAAGCGCGCCGGGCTGCGCAGCATCAGCCCGCGCTCGAACCCGGCGGTGGCCATCGCGACATTCCACCCCTCGCCCTCGCCCGCGATGCGGTTGGCGGCGGGGACGCGGACCTCGTCGAAAAAGATTTCGGCAAACCCCGTCTCGCCGTGGAGCTGGCGGATCGGGCGGATCGTCACCCCGGGCGCGTCCAAGGGCACGAGGATGAAGCTCAGCCCCTTGTGGCGCCTCGACTCCGGGTCGGTGCGGAACAGCCCGAAGCACCAATCGGCAAAGGCCGCGCGGCTCGACCAGGTCTTCTGCCCCGAGATGACATAATCGTCGCCGTCACGCACCGCGCGCGAGCGGATCGCGGCCATGTCCGATCCCGCATTGGGCTCGGACCAGGCCTGCGCCCACATGATCTCGCCCTTCGCCATCGGCGTCAGGAAGCGCGCCTTCTGCTCGTCGGTGCCGAATTCCATCACCGTCGGGCCGAGCAGGAAGATGCCGTTCTGATTGGCGCGCAGCGGCGCCCCGGCGCGATAATATTCTTCCTCGAAGATCAGCCAACGAATGAGATCGAGCCCGCGCCCGCCATAAGCCTCGGGCCAGGTGACCATGCCCCAATTGCCGCCGGCGAGCGTGCGTTCCCATTCGACGTGCGCGTCGAACCCGGCACGCCCTTCGAGCGTCAGCAGCGGCTCCTTGGGGACATGCGCCTCCATCCACGCGCGGACTTCGGCGCGGAAGGCTTGTTGTTCAGGGGTGTAGGTGAGGTCCATCAGAACTTGGCCGCCCCCTTGTTCTCGACGAAGGCGTCGCGCGATTTCTGGCTGTCCTCGTGCATGTACATTTCGAGCGTGAAGCCCTGTTCGAAGCGATAGCCGTGATCGACGTCGCGCGGCTCGATGCCGTTGAGCGCCTCCTTGGCGATCACCAAAGCCTTGCGGCTCTTCGACGCGATCACCGCGGCGAAGGCGCGCGCTTCCTCGTACAGCTTATCGAGCGGCACGAGTTTCTCGATCGCGCCGATGCGATAGGCTTCCTCGGCCGGGATGCGCCCACCGGTAAAGAAGGCCGCGCGGACCTTCTGGATCGAGAACATGCGCTGGAGGTGGCTCGCCCCGCCCATCGCGCCGCGATCGACCTCGGGCAGCGAGAAGAACGCGCCCTCGGCGGCGATCACCACGTCGGAGGCGCCGCAGATGCCGATCCCGCCGCCGATCACGAAATTATGCACCGCGGTGACGACCGGCACCTCGCAGTTCCGCACCGCGCGGAAGGTGCGGTAATTGCCGCGGTTGAGATCGACGATCCGCTCGGGATGCGCCTGCATCTCCTTGATATCGACCCCGCCGCAGAAACCCTTGCCCTCGGCGCGGATCAGCACGCAGCGCACGTCGGGGTTGCGCCCAAGCGTCTCGATGATGCCCGGCAGCTCGTTCCAGCCCGCGCTGTCGAGCGCGTTGACCGGCGGGTGATCAAGGATGACCTCGCCGATATTGTCGGCGACATAAGTGCGGATCGGCATCAGGCGGCTCTTTCGTTGGCGACGGTCGCGGTCAGCGCGGCGATGCGCGCCCGCGCCTCGCGCTCGATATCGGCGAGAAGTTCGGCACAGGTCGGCAAGGAAGTGATCCGCCCGGCGACGAGCCCGGTGGCCATCACGCCATGCTCGATATCGCCGTCGACCACCGCTTTCTGGATCAAGGTCGGCGCGGCGGCGGCGAGCATCGCCTGCATGAAGCTCAGCCCGCCGTGACTGGTCATCCCGCGCGCGGCGGCGATCAGCTCGCCCCAGCTCGCGCCGGTGCGCGCCTTCATCGCCAGCCCGCCCTCGATCGCACGCAGCCACATGCCGATCGGGCCCGATTTCTCGATCCGGTCGAACATCGGGGTGCGGACCATGCGCTGCGGCAGGCCGTCGATCTTGGTGGTGACGTGGATGTCGTCGGTGCCGGCCTTGAGATAGACATTCTTGGCGACTTCCGGCGGCGCGCTCTCGACCGTCAGCAGAAAGCGCGTCCCCATCGCGATGCCCACCGCGCCATAGGCCAGCGCCGCCGCAAGCCCGCGCCCGTCGGCGAACCCGCCGGCGGCGATTACCGGCACCTTCACCGCATCGAGCACCTGCGGCAGCAGGATCGTGGTGGCGACCGCGCCGGTATGCCCGCCGCCCTCGCCGCCCTGCACCGTGATCATGTCGCAGCCGAGCTCGACCATCTTCCTGGCGTGCTTCGCCGCGCCGACGGTCGGCACGCACAGGATGCCCGCGTCCTTGAAACGCGCGATCATCTTGGCATCAGGCCCGCGCCCGAAGCTCACCGCGCGCACCTGATTCCGATTGGCGAGGATCAGGTCGACGATCTCGCCCGCGCCGGGCTGGAACATATGGAAATTGACGCCGAACGGCTGCGACGTGCGCCGCCGCACATCGGCGATCTTCTCCGCCGCCTCGCGCGGGGTCATCACCGCCGCGCCGAGGAAGCCGAACGCCCCCGCCTCGCACGAGGCGGCGACCAACGCCGGCTCGGCGACCCAGCCCATCGCGGTCTGGATCACCGGCAGGCGGCAGCCGAGCCGCTCGGTCAGGATCGTGGCGAGCGGGTCGCTCATGCCCCATCCACAGCTTTGGCGTCTGCCGCTTTCTTGTTGTCGGCAGCGGCGCTCTTGGCGGTCACCCCGCCAAGCGAATGGCCGGTGGTGAGATCGTTCTGCGCATGCGCGAAATGATGCATGTGGAACACCGCATCCATCGCGGTGCGCTTGCCGCGCAGATCCTCGACATGGTTGAACGCCTGCTTGGTCAGCCACAGCCCGAGCCGCTGCTGCACCGCGAGCTTCTGCGCCCAATCCGACACCGCATCGCGCAATTCGGCGCGCGACACGATCTTGTTGACCATCCCGAAGCTATAGGCGCGTTCGGCCGGCAAACGCTCGCCGAGCAGCAGGAATTCCTTGGCGACGCGCGGCGGCAGCTCGAACCCGTGGGCGAAATATTCGACCCCGGGGATGCCCATCAGTTTCTGCACCGGATCCTGGAAAAAGGCGTCGTCGGTGGCGATGATCAGATCGCACACCCAGGCGAGCATTAGCCCGCCCGCGACGCACGCGCCCTGCACCATCGCGATCGTCGGCTTGGGAATGTCGCGCCAGCGGCGGCACATGCCGAGATAGACTTCCTGCTCGCGGGTATAGAGCAGTTCCGCGGCGGGCTTGTTGGTGTGATCGGCGTACAGCAGCTTGCGATCGAAGCTCTTGTGCAGATCGCGCCCCGGGGTGCCGATATCGTGCCCGGCGGAGAAATGCTTCCCCTCCCCGCCCAGCACGATCACCCGCACCGCATCGTCGTCGGTCGCGCGGCGGAAGGCGTCGTCCAGCGCATAGGTCATCTGACTGTTCTGCGCATTGTTGAACGTCGGCCGGTTCATCATCACCCAGGCGACGCCATTCTCGACCGTATAGGTGACGGGCGTGTCGGTTTCGTAGGTGATATCGACCTGCTGCGGGGTGACGAGATCGCTCATGTTCAAGCCCTTTCGCGGATGCCGGCCGGATTGCCCTTGATCACCCCGGCGCGGATGTCGTGCGGATCGAGGCGGCGGATGATCGCAAGCTGCTCCGCGGTCGGCGCCGGCGTTTCACGCACCTCGTCGGCCACCGCCAACGGGAAACCGGTTGCTTCCTGCACCTCGTCGAGCGTGACGCCGGGGTGGAGCGAGACGACGCGGATCGCATGATCCGGCCCACCGAAATCCATCACCGCGAGATCGGTGACGATCAGCCGCAGGTCGAGGTGATCGGTGTTGACGCCTTTGGTCCGCGCGGGATTGTAGCCGACGCTGGAGACCATATCGACCTCGCCCTCGACGAACACGCGCTTCGAATGCTGCGGCAGGAACATCGAGTTGATGTGGCTGATGCTGTTGCCCGGAAAGCCGCGCGCGCCGAGCATCTGCACCTTGGGCTGCCGATAATCCGGCCCGAGGCACGAGATGTTGGTCTGGCCGAAGCGATCGAGTTGGGTCGGGGTGACCATCGCGTGGCGCTTGCCCGACCACACCGCGGCGTCGAAGAAGCGCGAGAACGGGAGGTAACCGGCGAAGCGTGGCTTGTAATCGCCGCGCGGGCCGAGCGGCACCGGCTCCTCGACGAGGAACGCCTCGCCGTCGGTCATCATCAATTCGGGGGTGTGGGTCAGCTTGGCGAGCCCCGCGGCGATGCGCGGGATCGGGCCGATACCGGTGGCGACGACCTCGCCATTGCCGCGCCACGCCTCGGAACAGGCGACGATCAGCAGTTCGGCGAGGGTGAAATCGGAAGCGCTCATGCTTCGCCTCTTTTATAATCGGTTCGAAAAATGTGCCGGGGAGCGCCCCTGCCCATCGATCTCCCGTCATTCCCGCGAAGGCGGGAATCCATTCGCGCCGGCGTCGCGGCAAGAGCCCATAGGCCAGCCAGAATGGATTCCCGCCTTCGCGGGAATGACGGGGAGAGGTTGAGCTGCATCTCCAAACGCTTCGTTAGAAGATCGGCAGCGGCAGGCTGGCGATCTTCTCGCCGCCGACGCGCTCCAGATAGGCTTCCTCCCCCGCAGCGATATCGGCGTTGAGGCGATCCCAGCCGCCTTCCTCGCCCGCCGCCGCGGCATAGGATTTGAAATAGCCCATGTCCCAGCCATAGGCCGGGGGCATCGACGTCGGATGCGCGCCGAAGCGCGCAGGGATCACCCCCGTCACGAAGCAGCGCTCGAAGATCGACGTCTTGGCGTCGGCCGGATCGGGATAGCTTTCGTCCATCCGCTCGACCACTTCCTCCGCCGAGACATAGGCCTTGTCGGCGGCGCGGGCGAACCATTCGTCATAATAAGTATCCGGGCCGAGCGCCTGGATATTGCCGAAGCGATCGGCGCGGCTGACGTGGATCAGCGCGGCGTCGAGGCGGAGCGCCGGCATCGCCAGCAATTCCTCGCCATCGGCATAGGGCGATTTGACCGTCTTGAACCCGCCGTGGGTCATGATGTCGGTGCCGAGCCCGACGCGCGTCGGGAGGAACGGCAGCCGCATCGCCGCCGCCTTGAGCCCCCATTGCAACATCCCCTCGTCAAGCTCGAGCACGTCGATCGCGCCGCTCTCGCGCGCCTTGCGGAACCACGGCTCGAGCGGGATCGCATCGAGCGAGACGAAGCCGAAGATCAGCTTCCTGACCTTCCCCGCCGCGCACAGCAGCCCGATATCGGGGCCGCCGTAAGCGACGATCGTCAGGTCCTTGAGCGGCGAGCGCAGGATTTCGCGCACCAGCGCCATCGGCTTGCGCCGCGGGCCCCAGCCGGCGATGCCGATCGTCATTCCGTCCTTGAGCTGGCCGACGAAATCGGCCGCGGTCATGCGCTTGTCGAAGGTCATCCGCCGAAATTCCAGTGATGGCCCCATTCATCCTCTTTGAGGCTGATCGTGGGGGTGAAGGTGGTCCAGTCCGGGCGGATGCCGCCCGTGCCATATTCGATGTCGAAGCCCGACGGGGTCCGCATGTAGAAGCTGTACATCTTGTCGTTCATATGCTTGCCGAAGCTCGACGAGATGTGCGTCCCCGCGGCGATCGCGCGATCGAGCGCCTGGCCGACCGCATCGAGCGTCGGCACCTCGAACATCATGTGGATGCACCCCGACGGCGCGGGATATTCGCCCAGCGCGATGCTGTGGTGGCGCGGATTGTCGCAATGCAGGAAGTGGAAGCCGATGCCGGGATCGTCCGGCCCGCCCTGCATGAAGGCACGCATCTCGTCGCTGTCGCCGAAGCCGAGCAGATCGATATAGAAAGCGCGCGTCTCGGCGAGCTTCATCGCGGGGAGCACGACATGCCCCAGCCCCATCTCGCCCATCTCGAAATGCGGCACACCGACCGGCGAGATGAACGGCTTGCCGTCGACGATGTTGCCCCAGCCGAGTTCGAGCAGGTTGCCCGAGGGATCGTTAAGCCGCACGAATTCGCGTAGATGGCGATCCTTCGCCTCCGCCGCGCTCGCCGGCTCGAGCGCGACGCCGGCGGCGCGCAGCTTGGCGAGGCCGGCATCATAATCGGCCTTCGAGCCATAGACCCAGCCCGCGGCGTGGAACTTGTCGGCATCGGCCTTGCGGATCAGCAGGCGGAACGGGCGCTCGTCGAAGCGCAGCCGCACCTCGTCCGCGCCGCCCTCGCCAGTGTTTTCAAGCGCGCGCGCACCGATGACCTCTTCGCCATAGCGCCGCCACGCGTCGATATCGGCCGAGTCGATGACGGCATAGGCCAATGATTTCACTGCCATTCGGCATACCTCTCTGGATCGGGCCTCTGAGTCGGGGCCGCTCGCGCCTCCCCTCTCACCGGCTTACCGACGCCCTTTTGCCATTTCAAGCGGAATGCGCATCAATTTGCCAAAAGTAATACGCAAACCGAAAGTTACGAGCCGATCACTTGCCAGAGTGCGCCTTGAGGATCGCGAGGAACGACGGCCATTCATTGCCCCCGTCCGCCGCGAGCGAGGCACCGCTGACATAGGAGGCCATCGGCGAGGCAAGGAACAACGCCGCGTCGGCGATCTCCTCCGGACGGCCGAGCCGGCGCAGCCCGAGCGTGTCGGCGATCGCGGCCTGCGCATCGGCGCTGCCATAGGTCGTCGCGACATCCTCGGTGGCGATATAGCCGACGATGATCGAATTGAGCCGCACGGTCGGCCCCCATTCCTGCGCGAGGCTGCGGGTGAGCTGGACCAGCCCCGCCTTGGCCGCGGCATAGACCGCGGTGCCTGGCGAGGGGCGGGTCGCGGAGACGCTGGCGATGTTGACGATCGCCCCGCCATTGGCCTGCATCCAGCGATGCGCCGCCTGCGCGACATAGAGCGGCCCGAGCAGATTGAGCGCGATGACCCGCTCGGCGAAGCGCGGGCTGGCGGTGGCGGCGTCGCTTTCGGGCGAGCCGCCGGCATTGTTGATCACCGCGTCGATCCGGCCGTGCGCGGCGCCAATCGCATCGATCGCGGCGCGCACCGCCTCGGGATCGCGCACGTCGCACGCCTGAAATTCATAGCCGAGCGATTCGACCGGGACGCTGCGGCCGAAGCCGATCACCGTCGCCCCCGCCGCGGCGAAACGCGTCGCGATCGCGCGGCCGATGCCCCGGCTCGCCCCCGTGACGACCACCACGCGGCCTGCGAAATTCAGCGGATCGACCGACATTCCCTGCGCATCCTCCATCCTGGCCGATCCCCGTCGTTGCCCGGTTTCCCGCGCATTCCCATCACCATTCGGGGCTTGACCGACATGGCGACGGCGGGCGGCCTATACCGGCCGATTCCGGCCCCATCCTCGCGTCGCGCAACAAGATAGTCGAAGCGAGTCGATAGGCAATGTACAATTTGCGTAGCCTGATGCTATTTTGACTACGCATACTAGAGGATGAGCCTGTGGCCGAATCTGAGCCGATGACCATTACCGCCGTCGCAGAAGCCGCCGCGCGCCGTTTCGGCGACCAGCCGGCGATCGTTGACGGCGCGCGCATTGTGACCTTCGCCGGCCTGTGGGCCGAATCGCAGAAGATCGCGCGCGCCTTCGCCGGCGCAGGGCTGGCAAAGGGCGATCGTGTCGCGATCTGGGCACCAAACAGCCCCGAATGGATCCTCGCCTGCGTCGGCGCGCAGGCCGCGGGCTGCGTGGTGGTGACGCTCAACACCCGGCTCAAGGGCAATGAAGCAGCCTATATCCTCAACAAGTCGCGTGCGCGGACGCTGCTGACCGTCCACGATTTCCTCGACACCGATTATCCGACGCTGCTCGCCGGCGAGGATCTGCCGCACCTCGAGCGCACGATCTGCTTCGGCGCCGAATGGGACGCGTTCGTCGCCACCGCGCCGGAAAGCATCGCCCTCCCCGCGATCGCCCCCGACGATGCGTGCGACATCCTGTTCACCTCGGGCACCACCGGCGACCCCAAGGGCGTCGTCGCGACCCACGGCGCGTCGGTGCGCTCGTTCCGCACCTGGGTGAATGCGGTCGGGTTGCGCGCGGGCGACCGCTATCTGATCGTCAACCCCTTCTTCCACACCTTCGGCTATAAGGCGGGGTGGCTCGCCTGCCTGATCGCGGGGGCGACGATCTATCCGCTCGCGATCCTCGATACCAAGCGTTTGATCGACCTCGTCTCGACGCACCGCATCAGCGTGCTGCCGGGGCCGCCGGCGATCTTCCAGACCCTGCTCGCCACCGATCTCGGCGACGCCGACCTGTCGTCGCTGCGGCTGTCGATCACCGGCGCCGCTTCGGTCCCCGCCGCGCTGATCGAGCGGATGCGCAGCGATCTGGGGATCGATACCGTGCTGACCGGTTACGGCCTCACCGAATCCGCCGGGATCGTCTCGATCTCCGCCGCCGACGACCCGGCCGAGATCGTCGCGCGCACCGCCGGCCGCCCGATCCCCGGGATCGAGGTGCGCATCGCCGATCCCGACGAGAGCGGCGCGGGCGAGGTGCTGGTACGCGGCTTCAACGTGATGCGCGGCTATTTCGAGGACGATGGCGCGACCGCCGAGGCGATCGACTCGGACGGCTGGCTCCATACCGGCGACATCGGCCGGTTCGAGCCGGGCGGCGAGCTGGTGATCACCGACCGGATCAAGGACATGTACATTTCGGGCGGCTTCAACTGCTACCCGGCCGAAATCGAGCGCGCGTTGCAACGCCACCCCGATGTCGCGCTCGCCGCGGTGATCGGCATTCCCCACGAACGGCTGGGGGAAGTCGGCAAGGCGTTCGTCGTGCCGCGCGCCGGGCATAGGCCCGATGCCGACGAACTGCTCGTCTGGGCGCGCGCCAACATGGCCAATTACAAAGCGCCGCGCAGCATCGAGATCGTCGAGGCGCTCCCACTCAACGCATCGGGCAAGGTGCAGAAATTTGCATTGCGCCCCTGAATCCGGATTGACGGCTTGCGTAGCCAAATATAGTTTTCATTACGAATATCGAACTTTCAGCCTCGATTTCTCCGCGACAAGCGCAGATAGCGGGCAAGGAGACTATAATGGCGACAGCCGCACAACAGGCGAGCGCACGCATTCCGAGCGGTGAGGAACTGATCGAGCGCGCGCGGGCGATGATCCCCGCGCTCAAGGCGCGCGCCGCGCAGGCGACCGCACAGCGCCGCATCCCCGACGAGACGATCGCCGAGATGCAAGCCGCGGGGTTCTTCCGCATCCTCCAGCCCAAGCGCTGGGGCGGCTATGAGATGCACCCCAATATATTCTTCGAGGTGCAGAAATTGCTCGCCGAGGGCTGCATGTCGACCGGCTGGGTCTATGGCGTGGTCGGCGGCCACCCCTATGAGCTCGCGCTGTTCCACAATCAGGCGCAGCAGGAAGTGTGGGGCGAGAATGACGCGACGCTCGTCTCCTCCTCCTATCAGCCGGTGGGCAAGGTCGAGCGGACCGAAGGCGGTTTCTATCTTTCGGGGCAATGGGGCTTTTCGAGCGGGTCGGAACATTGCGAATGGGTGCTGCTCGGCGCGATGATCCCGCCCGCCAAGGAAGGCGATGCGCCCGATATGCGCACCTTCCTCGTCCCGCGCAGCGATTATCAGATCAAGGACACCTGGCATGTCTTCGGGCTGCAGGGCACCGGCAGCCAGGATATCGTGGTCGACCGCGCCTTCGTCCCCGAGCATCGCACCCACAAGGCGAGCGATGGCTTCCTGTGCACCAATCCGGGGCAGGTCGAGAATGACGCGCCAATGTATCGCCTGCCCTGGGCGCAGGTGTTCGTGCGGCTCGTCTCCAGCGCCGCGCTGGGCGGCGCCAAGGCGGCGACCAAAAGCGCGATCGAGATCATGAAGACGCGCATCTCGACCAACACCGGCAAGGCTTCCAAGGCCGATCCGCTGCTGCAGAATGCGATCGCCAGGGCCTGGGCCGAGATCGACGAGATGGAAGCGGTGCTGGCGCGCAATTTCAACGCGATGATCGCGCATGCCGAGGCGGGCGAGCCGATCCCGATGGAGGAGCGCACGTTGTTCCGCTTCCAGTCGGGCTCGGTGGTGCGGCGCTGCGCCGCGCTGGTCGACGGGCTGCTGCCGCTGCTCGGCGGGCGCGCGATCTATATGTCGAGCCCGGTGATCCAGCCGTGGCTCGATCTCCACGCGGCGCGGGCGCATGTCGCGAACGATCCGAATAACTTCGGGCCGGATGTGGTCAACGCGCTGCTCGGCGAGCCGCCGAGCTTCATGTTCCTCTGAGCGATGATTTGAGAAGAAACCTTCTTCGTCATTCCCGCGAAGGCGGGAATCCAGATGCGCTGCCGTTGCGATTTTATCGCAAGAACCTGGGTGAATGGATTCCCGCCTTCGCGGGAATGGCGGGATAGAAAAAAACGGAGTGGATCGAATGGCCAACGACGTGAAGCGTACGATCTACAAGGTCGCCGGCGGATATGAGATTTCGATCGCCGAGACGGGCAGCGGGCCGGCGGTGGTGTTCGTCCACGGCAGCGGGCCGGGCGCGTCGGGCTATTCCAATTTCAAGCAGAATATCGCCGCCTTCGTCGACGCGGGTTACCGCGTCCTGCTCCCCGACATGATCGGTTACGGCGATTCATCGAAGCCCGAGGGCATCGACTATACGCTCGCGCTGTTCACCGACACTTTGTACGACGCGCTCGTCCAGGCCGGGGTGACCAAAGCGGTGCTGGTCGGCAATTCGCTCGGCGGCGGGGTCGCGATCCAGATGTCGCTCGATCATCCCGGTTTCGCCGAGAAACTGGTGCTGATGGCGCCCGGCTGTATCGAGGAACTGCCGGTCTATTTCGCGATGCCGGGGATCGCCAAGATGGTCGGCGATTTCACCAGCCCCGATTTCACGCTCGACGATCAGCGCAAGCTCGTCTCGAACCTCGTCTATGACGCATCGGTGATCACCGATGCTTTGGTCGCGGAACGCTATGCGGTCGCGCGCACCCAGCCCAAGGACGTGCTGGCGCGGATGCGCACCCCCAATCTCGCGCCGCGGCTCGGCGAATTGCCGATGCCGATCATCGGCTTCTGGGGCCAGAATGACGAATTCTGCCCCGCTTCGGGGGCGCAGCGCTTCCTCGACGCCTGCCCCGATGCGCGCTTCATGATCTTCAACAAGGTCGGGCATTGGGTGCAGGTCGAACGCACCGCCGAGTTCAACCGTTACGCACTGGATTTTCTGCGTGGCTGACGTTTCCGCCCTTGGCGCCGAGTTGTTCGCCGCGCTGCGCGGCCGCAACACGGTCGCCCCGCTGATCGCGCGCAATCCCGAGCTGACGATCGACGACGCTTATCAGATCTCGCTCGATTTCCTTGCGCGGCGCCGCGCCGAAGGCGAGCGCGTGGTGGGCAAGAAGATCGGCGTGACGAGCAAGGCGGTGCAGGACATGCTCGGCGTCCACCAGCCCGATTTCGGCTTTCTCACCGATCGGATGGACGTGCCAGACGGGGTGATCGACGTGAATGCGCACGGGCTGATCCAGCCGCGCGCCGAGGCGGAGATCGCCTTCATCCTCTCGGCGCCGCTGACCGGTCCGGGGGTGACCGACGCCGACGTGCTCGCGGCGACCGCGGCGATCGCGCCGTGCTTCGAGATCGTCGACAGCCGGATCGACGACTGGAAGATCGGCATCGTCGATACCGTCGCGGATAATGCCTCGTGCGGGGTCTATGTCGTCGGCGAGGCGCGGGTCGATCCACGCTCGGTCGATCTGCCGGGGCTCAAGGTCACGGTGACCAAGAATGGCGCGCCCTTGTCCGAAGGCTATGGCTCGGCGGTGCAGGGATCGCCGCTCACCGCGGTGGCGTGGCTCGCCAATACCCTCGGGCGCTACGGCGTGACGCTCGATGCGGGCGATGTGATCCTCTCGGGCTCACTCGTGCCGCTCGAACCGGCGCGCATCGGCGACGTGTTCGTCATGAACCTCGAGGGCGTGGGCAGCTGCACCGCGCGCTTCGTCTAGGAGCGCCGGCGTGACCGATTTCGCGCCGCACCGCCTGCTCGCGGCAAGCGAGGTTCCGGCGTGGGACGTCGAGACCGAGGTGGCGATCGTCGGCTTCGGCATCGCCGGCGCCTGCGCCGCGATCGAGGCGGCCGAGGCCGGCGCCAGGGTGACCCTGTTCGAGGCGACCTCGGGCAGCGGCGGCGCTTCGGCGCTGTCGGGCGGGGAGATGTATATCGGCGGCGGCGGCGGGACCGATGCGCAGCGCGCCGCGGGGTTCGCCGATACGACCGAGGCGCTTGAGGGCTATCTGATGATGGCCGGCGGCCCCGATGCCGATCCGGCCAAGGTCAGGCTCTACGCCGCCGAGAGCCTCGACCATTATCAATGGCTCAAGGATCAGGGCGTGCCCTACAAGGGCAGCTTCCTTCCCGGCAAAATCATCGAGCCGGCCGAGGACGATACCCTGATCTGGTCGGGCAGCGAGGCGGCATGGCCGTTCGCCGAGACCGCCACCCCTGCCCCGCGCGGCCATACAATCCAGTGGATGGGCTGGGGCGGCGGGCGCAAGCTGATCGACATCCTCGAAACGCGCGTCCGCGCGCTCGGCGTCAACGTGCACACCGATGCGCGGACACTCTGCCTCGTCGGCGACAAGGGCCGTGTCGTCGGCGTCGTCGTGCGGATCGACGGCAAGCCGCTTTACGTGCGCGCCAGCAAGGGGGTGATCCTTGCCACCGGCGGCTTCTGCATGAATGCCGAAATGGTCAGGCGCTACGCCCCCGGCGCGCTGCGCGCATCCGAACCGATCGGCGAGAACGATAACGGCTCGGGCATCCTGATGGGCATGGCCGCGGGCGGCGACGCGATCCATATGGACGAATTCTTCACCACCTGCCCGTGGATCATGCCCGAAAGTCTGGTGAAGGGCATTTTCGTCAACGAGCGCGGGCAGCGCTTCATCAACGAGGATTGCTATCACGGCCGGGTCAGCCGGACGATGCTCGACCAGCCGGGCGAGCGCGTCTTCCTGCTGGTCGACAACGAGATTTTCGGCCGCCCGATCGACCTCGCGCGGATCGAGATCGCCGCGGTCGGGGATAGCTGGGCCGAGGTGGAGCGCGAACTCGGGCTCCCCGAGGCGACGCTGGCGGCGACGGTGGAAACCTTCAACCGCTACGCCGCCGAGGGGCACGACCCGATCTACCACAAGGCGCCCGAGTGGCTGAAGGTGCTCGATCGGGGGCCGTTCGCCGCGCTCGAACTCAATTTCAGGACCAGCTTCTTTTCCTTCTTCACGCTCGGCGGGCTCAACACCCTGCCGACCGGCGAGGTGCTCGATCGCGCCGGCCAGCCGATCGCGGGGCTTTACGCCGCGGGTCGCGCGACCTGCGGGCTGCCGCGCTGGGGCCACGGCTACAGCTCGGGCATGAGCCTCGCCGACGGCAGTTTCTTCGGCCGGATGGCCGGGCGTCGGGCCGCAACGGCGGTCGGCGAAAGCATCGTGCGTTAGATCGGGGTCACTTATCCCCGTTCGCCCTGAGCTTGTCGAAGGGCGGCCCGAACTCGCGAACGGCAGGACGCCCTTCGACAAGCTCAGGGCGAACGGATTGTATTTGGACAGGCGCGGCAACGACCGCGCCGACCACGACAGGAGAGCCACAACGATGAAAGGCGTGCGTTTCGATTATGCCGGCGCGGAAGTGCTGGTCGCGGGCGGTAGCGGCGGGATCGGGGCGGCGATCGCCGCGGCCTATCGCGAGGCGGGCGCCAATGTCACGATCACCGGCACCCGCGCGTCGGCGAGCGATTACGACGATCTGGTTCCGGGCTGCGGCTATCGCCAGCTCGATATCGAAAGCGCCGACAGCATCGCCGCGTTAGCCGCCGCCACCGCGCGGTGCGATATCCTGATCAACTCCACCGGCATCGCGCTGATGACGATCGGGCTTGACGAATATGAGCCCGACATCTTCGATCGCGCGGTGCGGATGCACCTTACCGGCGCCTATCGCCTCGCCCACGCCTTTCGCGACAAACTGGCGGCGAGCAGCATCGCCGGCGGCGGGTCGTTCATCGGCATCGCCTCGCTCTCCAGCTTCTTCGGGATCGAGCAGGTGCCGGGTTACGGCGCGGCTAAGGCGGGGCTGGTGCAGATGATGAAGACGCTCGCGCTCGCCTGGGCCAAGCATCATATCCGCGCCAATGCCGTCGCCGCGGGGCTGACCGAAAGCAAGATGACCGCCGGGGTCAAGCATATGCCCGAGGTGCTGGCGCCGACGATCGCGCGGACGCCGTTGGGGCGAATCGGCGTCCCCGAGGATATCGCGGGCGCTGTGCTGTTCCTCACCAGCCCGGCGGCGAGCTTCATCACCGGCCAGACGCTGCTGATCGACGGCGGCTATAGCGTGGTGGGGTGACGCGATGAGCGCTTCCCCCATCCGCATCGACGATCTCGCCCGGCCGCGGCTTTCGCCGCTGCTCGAGGAGATGATCGCGCGCGCCGCGCCGCCCGAGCGGCTGGCCGCGCAAGCCGTGCTCGATGCCGCGAGCGCCGCGACCGGGCTCTCCGATTTCGGCGACCGCGAATTCGTCGCGCGGCTCGATCTATGGTGCGCCTCGGTCGACGCCGATACCGGGCTCAACCCATGGGGCCGCGCGTCGCTGTTCAACGATTTCATCCGGCTCGCGATCAACCGGTTGAAGGTCGAGGACATGATCCGGCGCCAACCGGAAATCCTCGATATCGAGATCGAGCGCCCGATCATCATCGCCGGGCTGCCGCGATCGGGGACGACGCATCTCGTCAATATCCTGTCGGCCGATCCGCGGCTCAATTCGATGCCCTTGTGGGAATCGATGCAGCCGGTGCCCGAAGGCACACCGCCCGCCGATCGATCGCAGGACCCGCGTTTCCTCCAGACCCGGCAATTCTGGGGCGCGTTCGAGGAAGCTTTGCCGCACATGCGCGCGATGCACGAAATGGCGCCCGATCACACGCATGAGGAGATCGAGCTGCAGAAGATCGATTTCGCTTCCTACGAACTCGAATGGCTCAGCCGCCCGCATGCGTGGCGCGAATATTATCTGACCCACGATCAGACGCCGCATTACGCTTACGGAAAGAAGGTATTGCAATTGCTCACCTGGCTGCGCGGGCCGCGCCGCTGGGTGCTCAAATCGCCGCAGCATATGGAGCAGCTCGGGCCGTTGAAGGCGGTGTTCCCCGACGCGACCCTCGTGATCACCCACCGCGATCCGCTGGCGGTGATCCAGTCGGCGGTGACGATGATCGCCTACGGTGATCGCCTGCGCCGCAGGGACACCGATCCCCCCGCCACCGCGCGCTACTGGATCGACCGGATCGAGACCTTGCTGCGCCGCTGCGTGCGCGATCGTGCCTCGTGGGGACCGGAGCGGTCGCTCGACGTCTATTTCGATCGCTATATGGCCGATCAGGACGCAACCCTCGATCGCATCGCCGCGCTCGCCGGGCTCGAACGCACCCCCGAGGCGCGCGCGGCGATCGACGCTTATGTCGCCAGCCACCCGCGCGCGATGCACGGCAAGGTGGTGTACGATCTCGCGGGCGATTTCGACGTCGATATCGCCGCGCTGCGCGAACGTTTCGCTTTCTACTTCGACGCTTTCCCGGTGGCGGAGGAAAAATTGTGACCGCGATGATGCCCAGCGTGGCCGTCCACGGCCCCAATGACGTGCGGATCGACCAGATCGAAACCCCGGTGCCCGGCCCCGACGATATCGTCGTCCGCGTCGCCGCCTGCGGGATTTGCGGCACCGATCTCGGCTATGCCCGCGCCGGCGGCCTGCCGGTCGGCGGGACCGGCGCACCGGTGCCGCTCGGGCATGAATTCTCGGGGACGATCGAGGCCGTCGGCAGCAAGGTCAGCGGGGTCGCGCCGGGCCAGCGGGTCGTCGTCGATCCCACCACGCCGAGCAATTATATCGGCAGCGGCGGCGCGGGCGCCTTCGCCCCGCTGATCCTCGTCCGCGACATCAGCTCGCAGCCGATGGTCTATCCGATCCCCGACACGCTCGATTTCGAGACCGCCGCGTTGGTCGAGCCGCTGTCGGTCGCGCTCCACGGCGTCTATCGCTCGGGCGCCGAGCCGGGCGAGAAAGCGGTGGTATTCGGCGCCGGGCCGATCGGGCTCGGGGTGGTCGCGATGCTGCGCCACAAGGGCATCACCGATATCATCGCGGTCGATCGCTCGAACGGCCGGCTCGCCCGCGCCCGTGCGCTCGGCGCGCGCGTCACGCTCAACCCCGATGACGGCGATATCTGGGACACAATCGGCGCCGAACACGGCACGAGCGAGCTTTACGGGATGAAGGTGGTCGATACCGACCAGTTCATCGAGGTGTCCGGCGCGCCGCCGGTGATCCCCGCGGTGCTCGCCAATGCCCGCTTCCACGCGCATCTCACGGTGATCGCGGTGCATCATCAGGATGTGCCGGTCAATTTCGCGCTGGTGCTGGCGAAGGAGATGCGGATCACCACCGCGATGGCCTATCCGACCGAATTCGCCGAGGTGGTCGATATCCTCGCGCGCGGCGCGATCGATACCACAGCTTTGGTCAGCCACCGTTTCGACTTCCGCGATTTCACCGAGGCTTTCGCCACCGCCGCCGATACCGAACGTGCGGCGAAGGTTCTCGTCACTTTCGGAGAAGCAGCATGAGCGCCGAACAACGCCTCCTCACCGGCCGCGCGTGGGACGATTTCTGCGACCAGCTCAAACTCGCCGGGCGCGCGATCGATCGTTTCGGCGACGAGCCCGACGCGCAGGATCGCGCCGAATTCTACCGCTTCCTCACCAGGCTGGTGCGCAACGGCTGCGAGCGCTTCGTCGAGAATTGCGAGCCCAACCGGCCGCGGCTGCGCGACGTGCCGTGGCGCTCGACGATCAATTTCCAGAGCCCCGATCAGGATCATCTGCTCTGCGAATTCGATGAAGCGCGTGAATATCGCATCACCGGCAATCGCGGCACCGTGCCCTATTTCGTGATGGCGGCGTGGAACGCGCCCATCCCGCGCGATCATGCCGCGCGCGACTGGGCGGGCGAGGGCTTTGCCGCGCTCGCCGATTTCGACGTCACCCGGCTCAACACCACCGGTTTCCTGCAGAGCGACGCGATCGATTTCGACGCCGAGGGAAATTTCGAAGTGTGGGTGGGCGGCGCCGAGCGCGCGCGCAACTGGCTGCCGCTGACCGCCGACAGCTGCGGGCTGCTGATCCGCATCGTCCACCTCGATCGCGCCAATGAGCGCGAACCGGTGATGCGGATCGAGCGCGTCGACGGCACCGCCTCCTCCCCGATCGCCCCTGCCGATGTGGCGAGCGGGCTGGCCAAGGCGGGCAATGAGGTGCTCGGCTATGTCGAGCTGGTCCGCGCCTGGTGGCAGGAGCGGCTTGCCGACCTCCCCAATATGCTCCGCTTCTCACGCAATCTCTATCTCTCGAACGGCGGGGTCGCCGATCGTCACCACGCCTTCGGGACGTGGCGGATCGAGCCGGATCAGGCGCTGGTGCTCAGCTTCACCCCGCCCGAGACCGAAACGTGGATCTTCCAGCTCTGCTCGATGTGGCAGGAGAATCTGGACTGTTACGAGGACGGGCTGGGGTACGTGAACAAATTGCGCGCGCATTACGAGCCCGACGGCTCCGTGCGGATCGTGGTTTCGGCGACGCGCCCCGCGCTCGACGGCGGCAATTGGGTGCCGACCTGGGGCCATGTCCGCGGGGGGATGAGCCTGCGGCTGATCAAGACCGAAACCCCGCCGCCGGTCACGGTCCATTTAGTCCAAGTGGAGGATTTGGCGCGCGAAGGCTGGGGTTATCTCGACAATGCACAAGCGCTGATGACTGGAGAGGTAACCGCCTGATGACCGACACCCATGCCCTGTCCTGCGACGCCGAGCTCGCCGCGCAGATCGCCGAGACCGCGGGCCGCCTGTTGCTCGATCTGCGCGACAGCGGGCTGATCGCCGGCAAGGCGCTCGGCAAGGCGGGCGATCTCGTCGCCAATGCCTTCATCCTCGAAGCGCTCAAGGCGCAGCGCCCCGACGACGGCGTGCTCTCCGAAGAAAGCGTCGACGATCCGGTGCGGCTGGAAAAGTCCCGCGTGTGGATCGTCGATCCGCTCGACGGGACGCGCGAATATTCCGAAGGCCGCGGCGACTGGGCGGTGCATATCGCGCTGGCGATCGACGGCGCGCCGGCAATCGGCGCGGTCGCGCTGCCGGGGCAGGACCTCGTGCTGCGCACCGATGCGCCGCCCGCCGATCAGCCGCGTCCCGAACGCGTCCGCCTGCTCGTCAGCCGCACCCGCCCGCCCGCCGAGGCGGAGGCGGTCGCCGCAGCTCTGGGCGCCGAATTGGTGCCGATGGGCTCGGCGGGTGCCAAGGCGATGGCGGTGCTGCTCGGCCAGGGCGACATCTATCTCCACGCCGGGGGGCAATATGAATGGGACAATTGCGCCCCCGCCGCGGTCGCGCTCGCCGCGGGCTATGAGGCGACCCGCATCGACGGCGCGCCCTTGCGCTACAATAGTGCCAACCCCAGCTTGCCCGATCTGTTGATCTGCCCCAAGCACCTCACAGCCCGGGTGCGCGCCGCGCTAGGGTCTAAACTCACTCAGGACAACGCCGTGACGGAGCGGATTTTGGTGCCAGGCAAGGAGCAAGGAGAGAGCGATGCTCATGCATCGTGACCGACGCGCGACGCCGCATGGCGCCAAAAGCCGCCCGCCCCGAAGGGGTCGCCCGGAGAAGCCCGCTGGACGGCGTCGCTTGCTTGCGCGTAGCTATTGCTACGCGTCTGCGCTGCGCTCCTTGCCAGCGGGCTTCTCCGGACGATCACGACGCTGTCCTGAATGAGTTTAGACCCTGAAACAGCAAGAAAAAAGGTCCGCTGCATGACGAATCCCACGCCCCGCCCCTTCGTCGTCGCGCTCGGCGGGACGCTGAAGCCCGATTCCTCGACCGAAAAGGCGCTGGTGCTGGCGCTCAAGGGGGCGGAAGCCGTTGGCGCGGAAGTGAAGCTGATCGCGGGCGCGCAGCTCGACATGCCGTTGTTCAATCCCTCGACCTCCGATCGCTGCGACGCGGCGCGCGAGATGGTCGAGACGCTGCGTCGCGCCGACGGGATCATCCTCGGCTCGCCGGGCTATCACGGCAGCATCTCCGGCCTGGTCAAGAATGCGCTCGATTACACCGAGGACATGCGCGAGGACGAAAACCCCTATTTCCACGGCCGCCCGGTGGGCAGCGTGGCGACCGGCGCCGGCTGGCAGGGCGCGGTCAACACGCTGACCGCGCTGCGCAATATCGTCCACGCGCTGCGCGGGTGGAACACCCCGATGGGGGTTGCGGTCAACACGATCGAGCCGGTGTTCGCCCCCGACGGCTCGTGCCTCGATCCCAAGATCGCGGCGATGCTCGATCAGATGGGGCGCGAGATCGCCACCGCGGCGCGTGCCCGCGCGATATTGGAACAGGCCGAGGCGCAGCATGACGCGTGACGGGCTGATCGCGTCGCTCGGCGCCATCCGCCAGACCGCGTGGCTGACCGAGGATCTCGACGCCTCGACCGAAAGCTGGCGGCGCTTCGCCGGGGTCGGGCCATGGACGGTCTATCGCAACGTCACGCTCGAAGGGCGGTATCGCGGCCAACCGGTCAGCGTGACGATCGACGTCGCGCTTTCCTATCAGGACGGGATGCAGATCGAGATCATCCGTCCGCTTGGCGAAGGCCCGTCGCCTTATCATGACGGTGCGGGGCGGGTGCGCGTGGGGATGCACCACATTGCATGGCTGGTCGACGATGTCGCGACCGCCAAGGTCACGGCGGCGCGCAACGGGCTGGAGCTATTGTTCGACGCCGAAGCCGGCGGCGGCGCGACCCGCGTCGCCTATCTGCAAGCGCCGCACGATCCGACGATCCTGCTCGAGCTGATCGAGGCCAATCCCGCGACGCTCGACGGCTTCACCAGCGGCGTCGTCGCCTCGCGCGACTGGGACGGCGCGAGCGCGGGCGCGGAATATGATTTCGCGAGCTGACCGGGAACACGCGGCATAGATCGCACTTTCCCCTCCTCCGTTCGCCCTGAGCCTGTCGAAGCCCTGCCCTTTTCTTCCAAGGAAGAAGGACAGCCCTTCGACAGGCTCAGGGCGAACGGGGGGTAGTTTACTCTAACGGACTGTTTGGGAGAGCCATCCGATGGAAAAGATCGTCTATGCGCTGTGGCGCGACACCGCCACCGACCGCGACGCGTTCAACGCCCGGCTGAAGGACGAAATCGCCCCGCGGCTCGCCGAGCAAGCCTATGCGGTGCGCATCAATCTGCAGGACGCCGATGTCGCCAACGGCACATCGCCACGCATGGCCTCGACCAATCCGCAGATGGATGCGGTGGTCCAGCTGTGGATCGACAGCGCGCGCGATATCGCCCGCCAGCCCCTCGACGCGATCGTCGCTGAAGCTGCGCCGCGCTTCGCTGCGTGGCTGGTGTGCGAATCGACCGCTATCGCCAATAACCGGCACCCGCCCCAGCCGGGCGTGCGCACCGAAGGCTTCTCGCAGGTCGTGTTCCTCGGCCGCCCGCCGCGGCTGACGTGGGAGGCGTGGCGCGAGATCTGGCAGCGTGATCACACCGTCACCGGGATCGAGACGCAGGCCAATTTCGAATATGTGCAGAACCTCGTCATCCGCCCGTTGACCTATGGCGCGCCCGATTATGCCGCGATGGTCGAGGAATGTTTCCCGCGCGCCGCGCTGACCGACGAAGGGGTCTATTTCGACGCGCCGAACGACCCGGCGAAGCTCGCCGCCAACCAGCAGCAGATGATGGAAAGCTGCGCGCGCTTCATCGATTTCGACCGGATCGATTGCATCCCGACCAGCCAGTTCGAGATCAAGCGGCTGGGCCGCTGAAAACGCGCATCCCCTCCCCAAAAGGGAGGGGCCGGGGGACGGGTCGCGTCGTAAGACGCGCATCCCGGCTCCTTTTGAGGGCGTGAGAGCAAAGCGGATGTCTTGTGACAAAGCCGCATCACATTTCCGCAAATGCGGATTTTTTTCGGCAAATCACCACGAAATGCGTATTGCAAGCTTGACGTAGCCCGCCGCTTGGCGCCAATATTCTGCGCAAAGAAGCAGCATCGACGGCGTTTGCCCGCAGGATGCGCAGCAGGAGAGCGGTGATGTGTGACGGCGAAGACCCCCGGACCTGGTTCAACCCCGATGCGGTGGTGAGGTCGGAACGTGTCGAGATCGACGCCCCCGCCGCGCTGATCTGGGAAATCCTCACCGATCTGCCGCGCTACGGCGAGTGGAACCCGTTCTGCATCGCCGCCGAATCGACGCTGGAAATGGGCGCGCCGGTCCACATGACGCTGAAAAGCTACACCGAGCCCGACGCGACCTTCCCCAATTGCGAATATGTCTGCGCATTCGAGCCGGAGAAGCTGCTGTCGTGGCAGCTCCCTTATGACGATGCCTGGCCCTATCCGGCGCGGCGCGACCAGATCATCGAGGCGCTGGGGCCGGAGCGCTGCGCCTATCATTCGACCGACGCCTTCCTCGGCGACACCGGCATCCACGTCATGCGCTTCTGCGGGCCGTGGGTGAAACGCGCGTTCGACGATACCGCGCAGGCGCTCAAGGCGCGCGCCGAGGCGATCCACGCCCGCCGCAAGGAGGCGGCGACGGCATGACGCTGGACCTCGAAGCGATCGAACGCATCAAGCGCGTCAAATATCTCTATTGCCGCGGGATCGACACCTGCGATCTGCCGCTGCTGGAGACGTTGTTCACCGCCGATGCGGCGGTCGATTATCAGGGCGGCAGCTATCGCTTTCAGGCGGAGGGGCGCGACGCGATCCTCGAGGCGCTCGGCGCGGCGTTCAACAAGGATTTCGTCGCCTGCCACACCGTCCACCACCCGATCATCGACGTCCACGGCGACGGCACCGCCGACGGCGAGTGGCGGCTGGTCGATTATGCGCTGAACCTCAAGGAGAATAATCTCACGACGATCGGCGCGGCGACCTATCGCGACACATATGTGCTGGAGGGTGGCGCGTGGAAGATCCGCCGCGCGACCTATACCCGCATCTATGAGCGCGTATTCAACGATCCCGATCCGGCGCTGACCTTCCACATTCTCGGGGGCGCAGCGGCATGATCGAGATCCTCGGCATGACCAGCCCCAATGTGCTCAAGCTCGTCCTCATGCTTGAGGAATGCGGGCTGGCTTATCGGCTGCGGCATGTCGATGTATTCACCGGGGAACAGCGGACGCCCGAATTCCTCGCGCTCAATCCCAGCGGCAAGGTGCCGGTGCTGATCGATCACGCGCAGGACGCCCCGTTCGCGGTGTTCGAAAGCGCCGCCGGCTTGCTCTATCTCGCCGAACGGGCCGGGCGCTTCCTGCCGGCCGTGGCGATGCCGCGCTCGATCGCGCTGCAATGGCTGATGTTCCAGACCGCCTCGATCGGTCCGATGTTCGGCCAGTACGTCCATTTCTTCCGCTATGCGCCGACCGAGACCTACGGATTGAAGCGCTATGAGAGCGAGGTCGCGCGGCTGCTCGGGGTGCTCGACACGCGGCTGGCACAATCGCCGTGGTTGGCGGGCGACGATTACGGCCTCGCCGATATCGCGACCTGGCCGTGGGTCAGGACCGCCGACGCGATATTCCCGCTGCTCACCGACGGGCGCGATCGCTGGCGCGGGCTGCCCGCGCTGCGCCGCTGGTTCGATCGCGTCGCCGAGCGGCCCGCGACGCCGCGCGCCACCGCCGCGCTCGATGCCTTGCTGCCCGCCGATCGGGCCGCGTTCGGCAGGGCTGATGCCGATGCGCTCGATCGCTTCTTCGGGCGCGGACGCCACGATCACAGCCACAAGCTTACCGGCGCCGAAACGGCGCAATGAATGCCTTTGGGGAGGATGGAATGATGAGAAACCGAGTTTACGCATCGAGCGCCAGCCTGTTCGCGCTGATCACCGCGCTGGGCGCCCCGCCCGCGCTCGCGCAGACCGCGCCCGCCACGCCGCAGCAGGCCGCGCCCGTCCCGGCCGACAATAGCAGCGGCGCCGGGATCGGCGATATCGTGGTGACCGCGCAGAAGCGCGCCGAAAATGTCCAGAACGTGCCGATCGCGATTTCCGCGGTGAGCAGCCAGTTCCTCCAGTCGCGCGACATCAGTTCGATCGACCGGCTCGGCTCGATCGCGCCGAACGTGAAGATCGAGCGCGCGCCTTCGAACAAGACGATCAGCCAGATTTCGATCCGCGGCTCGGTGACGATCAACCCGGCGATCACCTGGGAGCCGGCGGTCGGCCTGTATCTCGACGGCGTCTATATCGCCAAGGCGCAGGGCTCGATCTTCGACGTCGCCGATCTCGAGCGCGTCGAACTGCTGCGCGGCCCGCAAGGCACGCTCTACGGCCGCAATGCGCTCGCCGGGGCGGTCAATCTCATCACCAAAAAGCCGAGCGGCGAATGGGGCGGCTCAGCCGAGATCACTTACGGCAATTACAATTTCTGGCGCGGCAAGGCTGTGCTCGATCTGCCGAAGATCGGCATCTTCTCGGTCAAATTGTCGGGGACGATCCAGCGCCGCGACGGCTTCATCAAGCTGGTGCCCAATCCCTATCCGCAGGCGTTCCTTGCGGGGAAGAACCCGACCGATCGCACCAACGACCTGCAGAGCGAAAGCTTCATGGCGCAAGTGCGCGCGCAGCCGGCGCACAATCTGACGTTCGACTATTCGTTCGATTACAGCCGCTATCACCAGCGGCCGGATTATGCGCAGCTCTATCGCGTCAACCGCAACGGCGATCCGCGCGACATCTTCGATCCGAATTCGCCGTCTTACGGCTTCGTCGGCGCCTTCTTCCCGCTCAATCTCTACACCAACCAGACGCGGCAATCGACCGCCAGCCTCGACGCCAACCCGCTCTACGAGCGGACGCGGACCGAGGGGCATAGCCTGACCGCGACCTGGGATGTCGGGGCGCAGACGACGATCAAGTCGATCACCGGCTTCCGTCAATTGCGCTTCGACGACAATCTCGATCTCGACGGCTCGCCGCTGCCGGTCGCGGCGACCGGGCGGCGGACACGTTATCATGCGTTCAGCCAGGAATTGCAGGTCACCGGCAAGGCATTTCAGGACCGGCTGAACTATGTCGCCGGCCTTTATTACTTCAAGGATTTCGCCGAGACGCTCGGGCCGCAGTCCTTCTTCGGCGGCGCGACCGCATTCGAATCCGACTATGCTTCGCATACCGAAGCTTATGCCGCTTATGCGCAGGCCGATCTGAAGATCGTCGACAAGGTGACGCTGACCGGCGGCATCCGCTATACGCACGAGCGCAAGGATATCCGCCGGCTGCTGATCGCGCAGCCGAACACGCCGCAGGCGACGACGCTGATCAACGTGCCGTTCGGCGGGGTGCCCGATGCGAAGTTCCACGATTTCAGCCCGGCAGTGACGCTCAAATACGAGCCGACCGATCACATCAATCTCTATGCGCGCTATGCCAAGGGCTTCAAATCGGGCGGGTTCAACGGCGAGACCAATATCGTCGGCACCACCGCCTCGCTGCCCGGCTGCGCCGCGCCGGCCGAACTGACCTGCCCGTATAAGGCGGAGACGGTCAACAGCTACGAAGTGGGCATCAAGACCAAGCTGCTCAACAATACGCTGCAGTTCAACGTCGCGGGCTTCCTCGACGATCACAAGAACATCCAGCTATCGATCTTCACCGCCGAAGGTGCGGCGGCGTCGATCGTGCGCAACGCCGCTGCGGCGCGGATCAGCGGGCTGGAGATCGAGGCGATCGCGCGCCCGGCCGATTGGCTGACGTTCAACACCTCGTTCGCCTATCTCCACGCGAAGTATAAGAACTATATCGATTATATCGACGGGGTCGCCACCGACGTGTCGAACAACCGCGCCTTCCCGCACGCGCCGAAATATACTGTCTCGATGGGGGCCGACTGGCGCGTCGCGCAGGGGGATTGGGGCAAGTTCAACCTGATCGCCGACATGAACTTCGTGTCGTCTTACTATACTTTCCCTTATGCTTTGGTGACGGCGAGCCCGTCGGATCAGAATGCCAATAACACCAAGTCGCCGGGTCGCACGATCGTCAACATGCGCGCCTCGCTGGGCGATATCCAGCTCGCCGGCACCAAGGCGGAAATCTCGCTGTGGGTGCGCAACCTCACCAACGAACGCAACCCGCAGAACTTCATCGATTTCGGCCCCGGCTTCGGCGGGCTGACGGTCGCTTACTTCCCCGATCCGCGCACCTTCGGGGTGACGGCGGGCGTGAAGTTCTAAGTCTCGCAAGGAGTTCCGAATGAACCGTTCCCACATCTGCGTCGCGGCAAGCCTTGCCGCCCTGTCGGTCGCGCTCGCCGCGCCGGCACGGGCGCAAGATAGCGCGGCGCAGCCGGCGCCGGCCGCCCCCCAGCGGGCCGGCGTCGACGAAGGCCGCATCACCGATATCGTCGTCACCGCGCGCCGGCAGGAGGAAAACCTCCAGTCGACCCCGGTGTCGGTCTCGGCGCTTGGCGCGCAGACGCTCGACCAGCTCAATTTCAAGAGCGTCGACAAGCTCAGCCAACTCGTCCCCAACGTGTCGATCACCGAATCCTCGGGGAGCATCACCGGCACCCAGCCCTATATCCGCGGCATCGGCTCGCAGGAGCCGCTGCTGACGATCGACAGCCCGGTCGGGGTCTATCTCGACGGCGTCTATCTCGGGCGGCAGGCAGCGAATAATTTCGATCTGGTCGACCCCGAACGGATCGAGGTGCTGCGCGGGCCGCAGGGCACGCTGTACGGGCGCAACACCACCGGCGGCGCGATCAACATCATCTCCAAGAAGCCGTCGGACGTGTTCGGCGCCGAGCTCAAGGCGGGTTACGGCAGCTTCAACAGCTGGTTCGCGCGCGCCTCGGTCGATACCGGCAAATGGGGCGACACCGGCCTCTCCGCGACCTTCTCGGTGATGCAGCGCGAGCGGGACGGCTATGTCGACAATCCCAACACGCCCAGCAACCGCGATCCGGGGGCGCGCAAGGCGACCTCGGCGTGGGGCAAGATCCACGGCGACTGGGGCAAGCTGACCGTCGATGTGACGGGCGATTATAGCTATGCCAAGGGCCAGCGCGGGCCGTTCGAGATCGTCAGCGCCTATCAGCCGGCGGCGACCTATTTCGCGCGTTCGCCGTCCTATGGCGGCGACCAGTTCGTGGTCAGCCCGCAATATATGGAGAAGGTGCCTTACGAATATGTCGGGCAGCAGACCGCCAAGACCTATGGCACGTCGATCACCGCGGCTTATGAGGTGAGTAAGGCGCTGACCTTCAAGTCGATCACCGCGTGGCGCGGCTGGGATTCGATCGAGCCGACCAATTATGCCGGCAATCTCAAGGGACAGGTGATTGATTTTACCTCGCCGACACTTTGGTCGGTGCAGCGCGTCTCGCCGTTCGTCGCTTATGAGCAGGACCTGAAGCAGCGCCAGTTCAGCGAGGAATTCCAGATCCTCGGCAAGACCGATACGTTGAGCTACGTCCTTGGCGCTTATTATTTCAACGAACATGCCAGCGAGTTCAACACCAACGACTTCACGCTCGTCCTGCCGCCGGCCTATCTCGCCGCGCTCGGCTTCCCCGCGGCGGTCGGCAATGCGCTGAGCGCGCAGAACATCGATCTGATCGGGGTCAACCTCGGCCAGACGCTCGCCTATCACACGCGCAGCGAATCCGTCGCCGGCTTCGGGCAGGTGAGCTGGAAGCCGATGATCCTCGACCAGCGGCTCGAACTCACCGGCGGCATCCGCTACACCCACGACAGCCGCTCGATCGACGAAACGAGCATCCCCACCGCCCAGCCCTTCACCGGGCAGTTGCCGAACCCCGGCCCGACCCCGGGCCCGTCGCGCAGCGGCGATCTGTCGTTCAGCAACTGGTCGTACCTCGGCTCGGTCAGCTTCCAGTGGACCAAGGATATCCTCACCTATGCGCGTTTCTCGACCGGCTATAAGTCGGGCGGGTTCGATGCGCGCGCGGGCGTGGACCTCGCGACCGGCCGGACCTTCCCGTTCACCTTCAGGCCGGAGAAGGCCAAGGCCTATGAAGCCGGGTTCAAGACCGAATTCTTCGATCACCGGCTGCGGCTGAACGGCGCGATCTTCCGCACCGATTATGACGATCTGCAGGTGCCGCAATATGCCGGCGGCAACGGCTTCATCCCCAATGCCAATGCGCGTTACCAGGGGTTCGAGATCGAGGCGCTGGCGGTGCCGATCCGGCGCGTCCAGCTCGATGCCAGCCTGGGTTATGTCGATCCGAAATATAAGGAATTCCTGATCGTCGATCCCGCGACCGGGGTCGTCGGCGATTATGCCAAACAGGCCAAATTCCCTTATGTGCCGAATTGGACGGTGCATGTCGGGGCGCAGGCGTCGCATTCGCTGGGCTTCGCCGATCTGATGTTCCGGGTCGATTATGCGCACACCAGCAAGCGCTATTTCCACACGATCGACCTGCTCAACCCGGCGAACGAGGTGATCGCCGATCCGGGCCAGGATCTGCTCGGGGTGCGCATCGCGCTGTCGGACATCGCGCTGGCCGGTCGCGCGACGCTGCGTCTCAGCGTCTATGGCGACAACCTGCTCGATCAGCACACGCGGCAAGCGGGGATCGACTTCGGCCCGTCGATCGGCATCGCCGGGGTGAATTACGGCGAGCCGCGCACCTTCGGGTTCGATGCGACGCTGAAATTCTGACGGCAAAGGGGGCCGGCGCGCCGCGCCGCCGGCCCCCCGCCCCCTTCGACCGCGCGACTGGGAGGATCGATGAAAGGCTTGAACGGCAAAGTCGCGCTCGTCACCGGCGCCGCATCGGGGATCGGCCGCGCCACCGCGGTGCGGCTCGCGACCGAGGGCGCGCTGGTGATCTGCGCCGACCGCAATCTTGACGGCGCGATGCGCACCGCGGGGAGCCTCGCCACCGACAGCGCGGTCTTCGCGTTCGACGCGGGCGACGCCGCGTCGTGCGAAGCGCTGATCGCCACCGCGCGCAAATGGCGCGGTCGGCTCGATATATTGTGCAATGTCGCTGGGATCGGCGGGTTCGGCCATACCGCGCAGATCGATGAGGCGACGTGGCGCCAGCTGATCGACATCAACCTTTCCGGGGTATTCCACCTCAGCAAACATGCCCTGCCGTTCCTCGAAGCGGTGAAGGGCAATATCGTCAACGTCGCCTCGGCGGCGGGGCTGGTCGGGACGGCCTATGCCTCGGCCTATGCC
Organism: Sphingomonas lycopersici; assembly: GCF_026130605.1. Taxonomy (GTDB): domain Bacteria; phylum Pseudomonadota; class Alphaproteobacteria; order Sphingomonadales; family Sphingomonadaceae; genus Sphingomonas; species Sphingomonas lycopersici. Next base: position 96,549 of record NZ_JANFAU010000005.1, read on the forward strand.
GCGTCGAAGCACGGCGTGGTCGGGTTCACCAAGGCGGTGGCGATCGAATATGCCTCGCGCGGGGTGCGGGTGAATGCGGTATGCCCCGGCGCGGTCGATACGCCGCTGATCGCGGGCGGGTTCAACGCGATCGAGGGGGTCGAATGGCCGCTGGTCGAGCGCATGTCGCCGAAGATCGCGCCGATGGCCGAGCCGGGCGATATCGCTGCGGCGATCGCCTTCCTCGCCTCCGAAGAAGCGCGCTTCATCACCGGGGCGATGCTCGCGGTCGACGGCGGGCAGACTGCAGGATGACGATGATGACCGACACCGGGCTCGATCCGCGCGTGCAGGAATTGCTCGACCGCGAGGAAATCCGCGCGCTGATCACGGCTTATTGCAACGCTGCCGACCGGCACGACCACGCCAAGATGCGGACGCTCTATCACGAGGATGCGATCGACGATCACGGCGCGTTCTTTTGCGGGCCGGCGATGGAGTTCATCGACAAGCTGCCCGAGATCCAGGCACCGATGGAAATCCTTCATCACAATGTCACGACGATCAATCTCGCGATCGACGGCGATTATGCCGAGGGCGAGGTCTATCTGCTGGCGATGCACCGCGCGCGGACGCCAGACGGGCCGATCGACGTGCTGGTCGGTGGGCGTTATTTCGACAAATACGAACGCCGCGGCGGCAAGTGGAAATTCCTCCACCGCGCGATCGTCACCGACTGGGCGAATGTCCACGCGCCCTCGATCATCGATCGCGACCACCCGTTCCTCGCCGGATCGAAATTCGGCCAGCCGGGTCCGACCGACCCCTCCTACGATTTCTTCCGCCTGCTCAAGCGGGGAGACTGAGCGATGCGGCTCGACGGCAAACGCGCGGTGGTGACCGGCGGGATGAGCGGGATCGGCCGCGCGATCGCCGAGGCGTTCCGCGCCGAGGGCGCGCGGGTCGCGGTGCTCGACATGCGGGTCGACGGCATCGCGGCGGGGATGCTCGGCGTCGCCTGCGACATCAGCGACAGCGGCTCGGTCGACGCGGCCTTCGCGCGGATCGATGCCGAGTTCGGCGGGGTCGATGTCCTCGTCAACAATGCCGGCACCGGCCAGGGGCCGAATGACGGCAGCACCGAGCTCTATGCCGCGGTCGCCGAGCGACAGGCACAGATCGCGCGCGGCGAGACGCCGAGCGTCTATCCCGATCAGACGATCCATATGTCCGACGAGGGCTGGCGGCGGGTGATCGGGGTCAATCTCGACGGCGCCTTCTGGTGCGCGCGCGCCGCTTTGCGGCTGATGGCGCGCGACGGCACCAGGGGATCGATCGTCAATATCGCCTCCACCTCGGCGGCGTCGGGCGAAGGCCCGATCCATTATGTCACCAGCAAGGCGGCGATCGTCGGGCTGACCCGCGGGCTGGCGCGCGAGGTCGCGCCGCGCGGCATCCGCGTCAACGCGATCCACCCCGGCCCGACCAACACCCCGATCATGCAAAGTGTCCCTGACGATGCGGTGAAAGCGATGGAGGCCGCCGTCCCGCTCGGCCGAATGGCGCAGCCGGCAGAGATCGCCGCGGCGGCATTGTTCCTTGCCAGCGACCAATCCTCCTACGCCACCGGCAGCGTCGTCACCGTCAACGGAGGCTCGTATTTTGTCTGACGATCTCGCCGCGCGGATCGACCGGCTCGAATCGCTCGACACGATCCGCCAGTTGCCCGCCAAATATGCGCTGGCGCTCGACATGCGCGACATGGACGCGATGGTCGGGCTGTTCCCCGTCGATGTCCGCGTCGGCAAGGAAACCAGCGGGCGCGAGGCGCTGCGCGCTTATCTCGACGAGACGATGCGGGTGCAGTTCAACGGCACCTCGCATCATATCGGCGGGCACATCATCGAGTTCGACGATCCTGATCACGCGCGCGGGATCGTCTATTCGAAGAACGAGCATGAGACCGGCCCCGAATGGGTGATCATGCAGATGATGTATGTCGACGATTATGAGCGGATCGACGGGCGCTGGTATTTCCGTCGCCGGCTGCCGCTCTATTGGTACGCGACCGATCTCAACAAGCCGCCGATCGGCGACCGCAAGATGCGCTGGCCGGGGCGCGAACCCTATGAAGGCGGGTTCCACGAACTCTTCCCTTCGTGGCGCGAATTCTGGGCGCGTGGTGGCGCGCCCGAGGGACCGGTGCCCGAACCGGCGCCGCTCGACCAGTTCATCAATCGTATGCGTGGCACCGCCGAGGCGCCGCGCGTCCGGGTACGCTGACGATGGCCACCCTGTTCGATCCCGTAAAGCTCGGCGCGATGTCGCTCGCCAACCGGATCGTGATGGCCCCGATGACGCGCAGCCGCGCCGGCGAGGGCGACGTGCCCAATGCGCTGATGACCGAATATTACCGCCAGCGCGCCAGCGCCGGGCTGATCGTCACCGAGGGCACCCAGCCGAGCGCGACCGGCAAGGGCTATTGCCGCACCCCGGGGCTGCACAATGCGGCACAGGCCGCCGGGTGGCGCGCGGTGACCGATGCGGTGCATGACGCGGGCGGACGGATCGTCGTCCAGTTGATGCATTGCGGGCGCATCGCCAGCCGGCTCAACAAGCATCCCGATGCCGAGACGATCGCCCCCTCCGCGGTGCAGGCGCGCGGCAAGATCTTCGCCGACGGCGCCGGGCAGGTCGAGATGGATATGCCGCGCGCGCTCGAAACGCACGAGATCGCGGGGATCGTCGAGGAATATGCGCAATCGGCGCGGCTCGCGCTGGCGGCAGGGTTCGACGGGGTCGAGCTGCATTGCGCCTCGGGCTATCTGCCGATGCAATTCCTCTCGACCGGGACCAACCGGCGCACCGATCTCTACGGCGGCAGCGTCGCCAATCGCATCCGCTTCACGGTAGAGGTGCTGGAGGCCTTGTCGGGCGCGATCGGCGCCGATCGCGTCGGTTTCCGCATCTGCCCCGGCAATCCGTTCAACGACATCCACGACGACGACCCGGCCGAAACCTATGCCGCATTGTTGCAGGCGGCCGCGCCGCTCGGCGTCGCCTATCTCCACCTGATCCGGCTCAACGTGCCGCAGGTCGACGGGGTGGCGGTCGCCGCGGCCAATTGGCGCGGCAAGCTGATCCTCAACGAAAGCATCGACTTCGCCGAGGCGCAGCAGATCGTCGGCGACGGTCGCGCCGATGCGGTCTCGTTCGGCCGCCCGTATATCGGCAACCCCGATCTTGTCCGCCGCTTCCGCGAGGGCGCCGCGCTCGCGCCATTCGAGCTCAAGGGGCTCTATGCCGCCGGCCCCGAGGGCTACACCGATTATCCCGCGCTGACGGAGGGCTGATTATGGCCGCGTGGATGCACCGCTATGCCCGCATCAACCATATCGACATGCATTATGTCGAACAGGGTGAAGGCCCGCTGGTCATCCTGTGCCACGGCTTTCCGCATATCTGGTTCAGCTGGCACCGCCAGATACCCGCGCTCGCCGCCGCCGGGTGGCGCATCGTCGCGCCCGACATGCGCGGGATGGGACAGACCGAGGCGCCGGCCGACCCGCGCGCTTATGACGTCGATCACACCGTCGGCGATCTGATCGGGCTGCTCGACCATCTCGGCGAACGACAGGCGGTGTTCGTCGGGCTCGATTTCGGCATCCTCACGATCTACGACCTTGCGCTGCGCCACCCCGAGCGCGTGCGCGCGGTGATCGGGCTGGAGAACCCCTTCCCGGTCCACGATCCGGCGATCTCGCCGCTGGCCGAGGCGGCGCAACACGCCAAAGACCATTTCATCCACATCGACTATTTCCGCCCCTACGGCCCGGCCGATACCGCGCTGAACGCCGAACCACGGCGGTTCCTGTCGAAAGTGTTCTACGCTCTGTCGGGCGATTACCGCTATCTCAACGTCTGGAGCCACCCGCCCGGCACCGCCTATATCGACGCGTTGCCCGAGCCGCCGCCGCTGCCCTGGGCGTGGCTGAACGAGCTGGAGCTGGAATTCTTCGTCTCCGAATATAGCCGCTCGGGGTTCACCGGCGGGCTCAACTGGTATCGCGCGATGGACATTCGCTGGGAACAGCGCCGCGCGTTCGAGGGCATCAAGAGCACGCCCCCCTTCTATTTCATCGGCAGCGAGAATGACGTCGATCTGGAGGCGTGGCACGGCGACGATCCGATCGCGCATATTCCCGATCATCACGCCGATGTCCGCGCGGTGCGCATGTTGCCCAAGGCGGGGCATATGATGCAGCTCGAACGCACCCCGGACGTGAACGCCACACTTGTCGAATTTCTCGGGACAATCGCCGCAGCATGACCGTTTCGCCGCTTGCCGCCGGTTTGAACCTCGCGGTCGAAGACCCGCTTGTGCTCGACGATCCCGATGCGCACCCCTGGTCCGAGACCGCCGATCTGGTCGTCGTCGGGCTCGGCGGTGCAGGGGTGGCGGCGGCGCTGGAGGCGCTCGAACGCGGAGTCAGCGTGATCGCGATCGACCGCTACGAGGGCGGCGGCTCGACGGCGGCGAACGGCGGCGTCTTCTATGCCGGCGGCGGGACGGCGATCCAGAAAGAGGCCGGCGAGGAAGACACGCCGGAGGAGATGTACAAATATCTCAAAGTCGAGGCGGGCGAGGTCGTCGCCGATGCGACCTTGCGCCGCTTCGTCGAGGAAAGCCCGGCGACGATCGACTGGATTGTAAAGCACGGCGGCAAGCTCAATGCCAAGGTGTGGCGCAAGAAGGCGTCCTATCCGCCGCTCGATTACTTCCTCTACCACCCGGACAATTCGCTCGTCGCGAGCTATCGCAAGATCGCAAGGCCAGCCGCGCGCGGCCACCGCGCCTATACCCGCAACGGCAAGAAAGCCTGGGGGCTCGGTGTCGGGATTTATGATCCGCTGCGGCAATCGGCGCTGCGGCTCGGCCTCGCCTTTCACCCGCTGACCGAGGCGCGGCAATTGGTGATGGACCGCAACGGCCGGGTGGTCGGGATCAAGGTGCTGTCGATCCCCGCCGGTTCTGCCGCCGCGGCGCGCTTCACCCGCTATATCCGCCGCGCCAATACCTTGCTCGCCGCGCTGCCGCCCTCCCTCCCTTTCGCCTCGGTGACGATCGGGCTCGGCAATCACTTCCTCCGGAAAGCGATGAAGATCGAGGCGAGCGCGCGCGAGGAACGCTGGCTGCGCGCAGGCGACGGTGTGTTGCTCAGCGCGGGCGGGTTCATCATGAACCCGGCGATGGTCGCGCGTTATGCGCCGGCCTATGCCAAGGGGATGCCCAACGGCACGCTCGGCGATCAGGGCGCGGGGATCGTGCTGGGGATGACCGCGGGCGGATCGACCGCGCTGATGGACAAGATCAGCGCGTGGCGCTTCATCAACCCGCCCAAGGCGTGGTCCGATGCGATCGTCGTCAACGCCAAAGGCGAGCGTTTCGTCGACGAAACCGTTTATGGCGCGACGCTCGGCGAACATATCGGCGATCATCAGGGCGGTATCGGCTGGCTGATCTATGACGCGGCGTTGCGCAAACAGGCGTTCAAACAGGCGCGCGATCCGATGCTCGTGCCGTTCCAGCGCGACGTGACCTTGCTCAACCTGGCGTTCAACGCGGTGAAGGCGCCGACGCTCGATGCCTTGGCCGACAAGATCGGCTTGGACCGCGCGACGATCGCGGCGACGGTTGCGGCCTATAACCGCGCCGCGCGCGGCGAGGTGGAGGATGCGTTCGGCAAGGAGCGCAGCGATATGCAGCCGATCGAGCGCGGCCCGTTCTACGCGATGGATATCTCGGTAGAGAGCAAATTCCTGCCGCTGCCGGTCATCACCTTCGGCGGGCTGCGGGTGGAGGAGGAGAGCGGGCTGGTGCTCGACAAGGCGGGCAAGCCGATCCCCGGGCTCTACGCCGCCGGGCGCACCGCGGTCGGCATCGCCTCGCAGACCTATGTCAGCGGGCTGTCCTACGCCGACTGCTTCTTCTCCGGCCGCCGCGTCGCCCGGCATGTCGCGCGGGCGAACCGGTAGCGCCCGTTCCGTCATTCCCGCCTCCGCGGGGATGACGTTACAGGATGAACGGGATCAGCGCCCTTCGCTCGGGCGGGTAATCGGCGAAGGTCGCACGATACCATTTGTGGTGGCTCAGCGCGCGAGGGCCGAGGTTGGCGATCGTGAACAGTGCGAAGATCAGCCCCGCCGCGGTCCAGGTCATCATCGCCCAGCCGATCCACAACATGATCTCGCCGAGATAATTGGCGCTGGAGACGAAGCGGAACATCCCGCCGTAAGGCACGCGATACCCCGTCTCGCCGGGCTTCCTCAGCCGGAACAGCAGATTGTCGGAATGGACGTTGATCACCCAGCCTACGCCCGCGATCGCGAGGCCGGCAATGAAGCGCGGATCGCCCAGCCACGAAGCGCTCGCCAGATGCTCGGCATGCCCCACTGCATAGCCATTCACGAAACCGTTGAGGGCATTGAACGGCAGCCCGAACCAGATCGTCGCGATCGGCAGCCGCTTGCTGCCAATCCGCATCAGAAACGGCATCACCAGCCCGCGATAGAGATAATGCGCCTGCCACAAGCCGAACAGCAGCAAGGTCGCCGCATTGATATTGATCGCGCGCGCGGTGAACCAGAAGGTCAGCGCGAAGGCCATCCACTGCGGCGCCTCGAAGATCAGCCAGCCGGGGCGCGCGGCGATCGTCCCCTCGAACTTATTGAGATAGCGGCCATAGCCGTTGGGGGCGCGGATCGTCGTCGCGAAGGCCATCAGCCCCATTGCGACGATCAGCCCCAGCCCGATCCGATACGCCCCTTCAAGCATCGCGCTCACCCTCCGAAAGCGGCAAACACTTCCCCGATCGACGGATTGCGGCGCAGCGTCTGCCCGCCGCTGACATGGATATTCTGCCCGGTGACGAAGGCGGATTCGTCGCTCGCCAGCCACAAGGCCGCATCCGCCACGTCCCCTGCCACGCCGGGCCGCCCGAGCGGGATTTCGCGCGCATAGAGATCGCGCACCTTGGGCAGATCGAGCCCGCCGCCCGACATCGGCGTATCGGCGATCCCGCCCGGCGACAGCGAATTGGCGCGGATGCCCTTATGGCCATATTCGTGCGCGACGCAGCGGATAACGTGATCGAGCCCCGCCTTGGTCCCCATATAAGCGGCGTGGTGATCGAACATGATCGTCGCGGTGACCGAGGAGATCTGGATGATCGACCCGCCCGCCGGCATCACCTCGACCAGCGACTGGAACAGCTGGAACGGCCCGATGAACTGCACCGCGCACATCCGCTCCAGCTCGGCGCGGTCATGCTCGGTGAACGGCTTGAGCAGCCCCCAGCCGGTGGCGTTGAGCGCGATATCGATTCGACCCAGCCGTTCCTGCGCCGCCGCGACCAGCGCGCGAATATCGCTTTCCTTCTCGATATCGCAGACTTGCGCGAGCGCGCCGACCCGCGCGGCCACTTCGTCGAGCGGTTCCGCACGACGCCCGGCGATCATCAGCCGCGCGCCCTCGTCGGCGAAGCGTTGCGCGATATGCTCGCCGAGATTGCCGGGCGCGACGCCCAGGATCAGCGCCATCTTTCCGCTCAACCGCCCCACACCCGTCTCCTTCACGCAAGCAGATATCTTTTACGCACCTTCGACCCACTTTGCGCTACATTCAAGCAATCAAATTACGAATCAGGAGAGAGCGATGGACGATCGGCAAGCGATCGAAGTGGCGATGGCGACCTATTCGCAGGCGCTCGACGCGCGCGACTGGGCGCTGCTCGATCAGGTGTTCGCCGAAGACGTCGCCGCGGTGACGCTCGCCCCCGAGGCGGTGCGCGGACGCGCCAATTTCGTCGCGATGATCAGCGGCTTCCTCGATCCGTGCGGGCCGACGCAGCATCTGTTCGGGCCAACGCTCGCTACCGTCGAGGGCGATACCGCGACCAGCACCACTCCGTTCCGCGCCTTCCATTGCGATCAGCTCTACGCGACGCGCGTCTACGAGGCGATCGGCCGCTATCATGTGCGCTGGCGCCGCACCGCCGAGGGGTGGCGCGCGACGCGCTGGGAATATGCGCTCGCCGCGCATGTCGGCGATCCGTCGCTGCTCGGTGCCGCAATCCCCCAGGCTTCGTGAGAGGAAGGATTCCTATGTCGCTGCAAATGCTGCTCGACGAGCGCGCGATCCAGCAGGTCTATATCCGCTATTGCGAGATCGTCGACGGGAAGACTTTCGATGATCTGCACGAAGTCTTCGCCGCCGATGCGACGGGTGATTATACCCAGGCGCTCGGCCCCGGTGTGATCAGCCCCGACCGCGCAAGCCTGATTGCCTCGATGCACGCCAATCTCGGGCCGAACTCCAATTGCGGCGCGACGCATCACAATGTCGGCAATTTCCGCATCGCGATCGACGGCGATAGTGCGCGGGCCAAGGTGCATTATTATGCGGTGCATCTCGGCCAGGGTGATTTCCCCGGCGCGCTCTATTCGATGTGGGGGCAATATGACGATGTGCTGGTCCGCACCTCCGACGGCTGGCGGGTGAAGGCGCGCGTTTATACTTGCGCGCTGTCGCAAGGCCCGGTGGTGACGAGCGCGCGGACTTAATGTGCTCCCGCGGAGGCGGAGGCCCAGTCTGGGTCCCCGCCTTGGGTTCCCATCAAGGTAGTACTTTGATGGGGCCGTTCGCGCTGTTCAGGGATTGAGCACGCTCCGCTCGAACGCACAGAAGCTGTGGCACAGCCGCGTATCGACGATCCACTCCGGGCATTCCGGATCGAACCAGCGATCGACCCGCGCCCAATGATAGGGGTTGGTCATATACGGCCCGAGCAGCCCACCGATATCGGCATATTCCTGCTCCCACACATGCGTCCACACGCGCGCGCCGCTCGCCTTGGTCACCCGGCTCAACCGCCAGTTGCGGATCGTGCCGATATAATGCGGCATCGCCAGCGTCTCGCTTTCGAACTGACGTACCGTCGCCTCCGGCGTGCCCGGCTTCACCGCGAGCAGCAGGCAGCGATAGACCCCGTTCCGCAGCCCCGGCTCATGCGCGCCGCCGCCGATCGGTTCGTAGACGGCGCTGTCGATATGCGCGATCGCCGCGTCGCTCGGGACGGCCTCGTTCGCGACCTGACGGTGGAGGATCAGGTCGCCCCCGTCGAACACCCCCGGCAAGGTCGGCTGGGCGAGCGTCGCATCGCCGATATTGCGCGCGAAGGCGTCGCGATCGGCGCCGGGCTGGAGCGTGATCAGCGCGGTGAATTTAGCCATTGCACAGCGTCTCCACATCCTCGGGCGCCGCGGCGAAGCGGCGCGCGCGGCTGACCAGCCGGGCGCCGGCGGTTTCCCAGAACGCCGTCGCGCTCGGATCGGCGCCGGCGGCGAGGCGCATCCCCCACCAGCCCGCGGCCCCCTCGACATTCCAGACGATCGTCAGCGTGTTGGGCTGATCGTCCATCCACAAGGGCGGGCTGACCAGCACGCGATCGAGCACCATCCCGCGCGCCCGCGCGCCGGGGGCGTAATCGGCCATATAGGCATCGAGCAGCGCCTTGCCCTCGCCCGGCCGCGCGACGAGATCGTCGATGATCTGCACCGCGGTCATTGCGCCGCCACCGCGAGCACGATCTTGCCGCGGACATGCCCGCTTTCGACGCGCCGGTGCGCCTCGGCGGCATCGGCGAGCGGCAGCGCCTCGGTCGGCGCGGCGCGCACCTTGCCCGCGGCACACATCGCCGCGAGCCCCGCGAGATGCTCGGGCTGGCGCATCACCGCGACCATATTGGAGAGGATCGTCACGCCCTTCGTAGCCGCGGCGGCGACCTGCTCCTCGCTCGCCGCCGAGATCAACGTCTCGATCTCGACGAAACGGCCGCCCGCTTTCACCAGTTCGGTCGCGCGCGGCAGCAACGTATCGAGCCCGACCGCATCGAGCACCAGATCGACCCCTGCGCCGCCGGTCCAGTCGCGCACCGCGGCGACGACATCCTCGTTGGCATAATCGATCGCGCGCTCGGCGCCGAGCTCGCGGACATAATCCGCGTTGCGCGCACCGCAGGTCACCGCGACCCGCGCGCCGACCGCGCGCGCGATCTGGATCGCGAGGCTGCCGACCCCGCCGGCGCCGCCGTTGATCAGGACGCTCTGCCCGGCCTTGAGCGCGCCGGCATCGACCAGCCCGCCATAAGCGGTGACGCCCGCCACCGGCAGCCCGGCGGCTTCGGCCGCGCTCATCGCGGGCGGCGGGGGCGCGAGCATCGCCGGCCAGGCGAGGCAATAGTCGGCATAAGCGCCATTCTCGCCCTGCCCCTGTTTCGACATGCCGAACACCGCGTCGCCGGGTTTCACCCCCTCGACCCCGGCACCGACCGCCGCAACCGTGCCGGAAAGATCGAACCCAAGTACGAACGGGAATTTATACTCGAAATAACGCGAGAGCTTGCCCTCGCGCGCCTTCCAGTCGGCCGGGTTGACCCCGGCATAGGCCACCTTGACCAGCACCTCGCCCGGTCCCGGCGTCGGCTGGGGCAAGTCGGCCAGTTGCAGCCGCTCGAGGCCGCCGAAGCCGGTGATCGCAATCGCGCGCATCTCTCTCTCCTCGCCTAAAAAAATGGCCCGCCCGATTGGGCAGGCCAGGTGGGAGGGAGATTATTCGGCCGCCTTTTTCGCCGCTTCCAACGCGCGGAAGTGCGGGATGACTTTCTCGCCGATGTTGCGGATCGTCTCCATGATCGCGGCGTGCGGCACGCCGCCCATCTGGAACAGGAACAGGATCTCGTCGGCGCCTGAGTCGAACAGCCGCTGGACATAGCGGATGCAGTCGTCGGCGGTGCCGTAGGCGTCCTGCACTTCCTCGTAGCTGCCGGTATGTTCGGTGCCGATCGCGATCTTCTCCTCGGAGAGATAGGCGACCACCGCTTCCTTCTCCTGCTGGAGGATCGCGGCTTGCTGGTCGCCGGTCAGCTCCTCGTCGATCGTCGGCTTCGGGCCGCCCTGATACCAGTGGCCGAGGCTCTCGACGAAGAAGCGCTGCCCGCGCAGACCGATCTTGCGCGCCTTTTCGCGGTCATCGAGCACGATCGACGGGCACAGCGCGGCGAGATGCTCGGTCGGGCGGAAGCCGACCTGATCCTCGGGCTTACGATTGCGGAAATGCTCGCGATAGACCGCATTCTTCTTGGCGATATCGTCCGGGCCGGCGAAGCCCAGCACCAAAGCGCCGATGCCGCGCGAACCGGCGGCGACGAGCGTCGCCTCGCGGGTGCAGGCCATATAGATCGGCGGGTGCGGGTTCTGGAACGGCTTGGGGTGGATCGGGCGGCGCGGGATCTTGATGTAGGTGCCTTCGTGCTCGATCTCGTCCTGCACCATGATCTTGGGGATCAGATACATCGACTCGTCGATCATCGGCTGAAGGTCATTCAGGTCGTAACCGAACGTCCCGGCCTCCTGCTGCGTGCCGCCCTTGCCCATGCCGAAATGCACGCGGCCGTTGGACAGGATGTCGAGCGTCGCGATGCGCTCGGCGACCTTGACCGGGTGGTTCATCGCGGGCGGCAGGCAGACGACGCCGTGACCGATCCCGAGCCGCGTGGTCTTGCCGGCGAGGAAGGCGAGGAAGGTCTCGGGCGCCGACATATGCGCATATTGGGTCAGCGCGGTATGCTCGACCGCCCACACGTTATCGAAGCCCATTTCCTCGGCGAGCAACGACTGCTCGATGATTTCATGGAACGTCCGCGCCTCGTTCTCGCGCGACGTGTCCACCATCTGGGCTTCGTAAATGATCGAGAATTTCATCGCTCTCCACCTTCCTGATCTGACTTGCAGCCGGAATAAGCGGAGAGCGATGCGCGCGCTTGGTCCGTTTGGACTAAACCCGCTGCGACGAGATATTGCCCCCGTCCACCACCAGTTCGGCGGCGGTGACGTAGCTTGCGTCGTCGGACATCAGGAAGCGTACCACGCTGCCGATTTCCTCGGGCTCGCCGATCCGCGCGAGCAGGATGCGCTTCTCGAAGAAACCGGGGAGGTTGTCGACCGCGGGCTTCATCATCGGGGTCATGATCTGCCCCGGCGACACCGAATTGACCCGCACCCCGTCCCGCGCCAGCCGGTCGGCGAGCGAGCGGACCAGCGAGAGCATCCCGCCCTTCGCCGCGGTGTAGATCGGGTTGATCGCATTGCCGAGCGTCGCGTTGATCGAGGTGATCGCGACGATCGCCGCCCCCTTGTTGGCGGCAAGATCGGGCTGGAGCTTCTGCGCGAGGAACGCGAGCGGACGCAAATGGGTGTGAATCCCCGCGTCCCAGCTTTCGGCGGTCATCCCGTCGATCGATGCGGTATCGACGACGCCCGCGGCGTGGACGAACCCGCCGATCGATCCCATCGCCGCGCGGCTCTCTTCGATCGCGGCGTCATAGCTGTCGAGATCGCGGATATCGACGCCGAGGCCGATCGCCTTGACGGCGAATTCTTGCGCCACCGCCGCCGCGGCATCGCGCGCACGATCGGCCGCGATATCCCACAAAGCGACCGGGCGGCCGACCGCGGCGAGCGCCTTCGCCGAGGCCAGCCCGATCCCCGAGGCCCCGCCGGTCACGATCACGCCGGTCGCCGGCAGGTTCAACTTGGATGTCACTTAATGTCCTTTCCGTTTGACATCGCCAGCCCCCCTTGTGTCCCGGCGAACGCGGGGACCCAGCCTGGCCTCCCGCCTTGGCGGGAGCACAATAGGGGGAGTCGCTGCGGGCCTCTCAATAAACCGCCGCCGGGTTCGGCTCCGGCGGGCTGCCGAGCATCTCGCGATACGACGGCCGCTCCTTGCCGCGGTCGGTGACGCCGAGATCGCGCGCCACTTCCGCGCCGATCAGCGTCCGCCCGCTGAGCGCCGCGCCCTTGGGATCGGTCGCCAGCGCATAGATGATGTGCCCCGTGAACTCGGGGTTCTCGGCGGTCTCGATGAAGCCTTCATACTGTTCCGGGTTGGTCTCGCGCGCGATCGCCGAGCGCTCGGTGACCAGCGGGCCCATCCAGATCGAGAAGGTGCGCACGCCCGTCTCGCGCAGATCATGCTCCATATCATGTGCGAATTTGTCGATCCCCGCCTTTTGCGCACCATAGGCCGGCCCGTGCATGTAGCAGGAGGCGCCGAACGACGAGCCGAAGGCGATCGTCCCCGAACCCTGCCGCACCATCATCTTCGCCGCGTGCCAGCTCGCGACATAGGCCGAGCGTAGCCCGACATCGAGGATGCCGACCGCCGCCAGTTCCTTTTCCCAGAACGGTTTCTTCTCGATCAATTGCCGGTGCATGTAAGCGGCATTGTTGACGAGGATATCGAGCCGCCCCTGCTCGCGCTCGATCTGTTCGAACAGCGCGGCGACCTGCGCGTCGTCGCTATGATCGCACACCACCGGGATCCCCTTGCCCCCTGCCCTGGTCACCGCCTCGGCGGTTTCGCCGACGGTGCCCGGCAGCACCGTGCCGTCCCAGCCGTGCGCCAGCCCCGGCGCGGTGCTCCGCCCGGTGACATAGACCGTCATCCCCTTCTCGCCGAACCCGCGCGCAATTCCCGCCCCCGCGCCCCGGCTGGCGCCGGTGACCAGTGCAACCTTCGGCTCGACCATGACAATCCTTTCCCGATTCGACGCAAACTAGCGTATTTTTATCAAAATAGCCCACAGACTCGAATTTATAAACGTAATTATCTGCGCACAAGGCCAATGTCGACGCCTCCCTTCGCGGGAATGACGAGGAGGTTTTCTGAGCGCTTTTAGCCAAAATGGATGATGCCTGGCCCCTGTCGCCGCGGGAAGCTTAGGATTAGAAATATCCGACTGGAGAGGCGCGGCGCATGAGCGAACATGATCTGGTGATCCGTGGCGGGACGATCGTCGACGGCAGCGGCGGGACACTGTTCGATGGCGATGTCGCGGTGAAGGACGGGCAGATCGTCGCGCTGGGCAATGTCGGCGGGCGTGGCGCCGAGGAGATCGACGCCAGGGGCCGGATCGTCACCCCTGGCTTCGTCGACGTCCACACCCATTATGACGGTCAGGCGATCTGGTCCGCGCGGCTCGCGCCCTCCTCGTCACACGGCGTCACCACCGCGGTGATGGGCAATTGCGGGGTCGGCTTCGCGCCCTGCCGCGCCGACGACCGCGATCTGCTCGTCCGGGTGATGGAGGGGGTCGAGGATATCCCCGGCGTGGTGATGACCGAAGGGCTGCGCTGGGATTGGGAGACCTTTCCCGACTATCTCGACCGGCTCGAGGCGGGGCGGCGCGATATCGACGTTGCCGCCTATCTCCCGCACTCCCCGCTGCGCGTCTATGTGATGGGCGAGCGCGGCGCGAAACGCGAAGCAGCGACCGAGGGCGATCTCGCGCGGATGCGCGCGCTGAGCCGGGAGGCGGTCGAGGCCGGCGCGCTCGGCTTCGCCACCTCTCGGCTCAACATCCACCGCACCGCCGACGGCGATCAGATCCCGAGCTACGACGCCGACACCGCCGAACTCAAGGCGATCTGCGCGGGGATGAGCGATGCCGGTTCGGGCATATTGCAGATCGTGCTCGACGCCTATCGCGGCTGGGCCGACGAGTTCGACGTGATGGCCGACGTGGTCAAGGCATGCGGCCGCCCCGCGACCTATACGCTCGCTTGCGGCAATGACGGGCCGCCGACCTGGCGCGAGGCGATCGCGCGGATGGAAGCGGCCAATGCCGCCGGCTCGTCGATCACCGCGCAGGTGATGCCGCGGCCGATCGGGCTAATCGCCGGGATCGAGCTATCGGTCCACCCCTTCGTGCTGTGCCCGAGCTATCGCGCGATCGCGCACCTCCCGCTCGCCGAGCGGATCGCGGCGATGCGCGATCCCGCGGTGCGTCGCGCGATCCTTTCCGACACCCCCGAGCCGGGCCACCCGCTCTCCGGCATCGCGCGAATCTGGCAGTGGATGTTCCCGCTCAACGATCCGCCGAATTACGCCCCACCTGCCGATCAGAGCATCGCCGCGCTTGCCGCCGCGCGCGGCTGCACCCCGGCCGATTATGCCTATGACGCCTTCCTCGACAGCGCGGGCGAGGCGATGTTCCTCGCCGCCCTGGGCAATTATGAGAACGGCCGGCTCGACGCGGCATATGAGATGCTGACCCACCCTAATTGCGTCCCCGGGCTCGGTGACGGCGGGGCGCATTACGGCGCGGTGTGCGACGCGAGCTATTCGACCTTCCTCCTTACGCATTGGGTGCGCGACGCGACGGAGCAGCGGATCGACTTGGCGCGGGCGATCCATATGCTCACGTCACGGACCGCGCAGACGGTGGGGCTCGGCGATCGCGGCGTGCTGCGCATCGGCGCCAAGGCGGATATCAATGTGATCGACCTCGATCGCCTGCAGCTGCACCGCCCGGAGATCGTCCGCGACTTGCCCGCGGGCGGGCGACGACTCGATCAGCGCGCCAGCGGTTACGATGCGACGATCGTGTCGGGCGCGGTGATCCGCCGCCACGGCGAGGCGACCGGCGCGCTGCCGGGCCGATTGGTGCGCGGGGCGCGGTAGCTATTCCCGTCATCCCAAGCCCGGCTTGTGCTCCCGCGAAGGCAGGAGCCCAGGCTGGGTCCCGCCTTGGGTTCCCATCAAAGTAATACTTTAGATGGGGGCCCTTCGCGGAGACCCAAGAAAGGAGCGCGGCATTGAGTGTTTTCGTAGTTCAACGTCATATATTTTACGCTATGCATTGACAGTCACGCCGCCAACGCGCCAATTGCGTTGACTTCAGCGCAATCGGATTCGGTGGAACCGCGCCAATGACACAGGATTTCACGGGAGAGGTGGCGATCGTCACCGGCGGGAGTGACGGCATCGGCCGGGCGACCGCGCGGTTGCTCGCGCAGCGTGGCGCGACCGTCGCGATCTGCGCGCGCCGGCCGGACAAGCTCGCCGAGGCCGAGGCGGAAATCGCCGCGACCGGGGGCAAGGTCGAAATCCACCAGCTCGACGTTTCCGACGATGCGGCGTTCACCGCGCTCGTCGAGGATGTCGCGCGGCGCCACGGCCGGCTCGACATGATGGTCAACAATGCGATGTCGGTCCATTATGCGCCGATCGGCAGTCTGACGCTCGATCAGTGGCGGCAGGATTTCGCGGTCAACGCCGATGCGGTGTTCGTCGGCACCAAGGCGGCGATGGGGGTGATGGCGAAACAGGGCAAGGGCTCGATCGTCAACATCTCCTCCTCCTGCGGCATCCGCGCCGCGCCTTATATGGCGAGCTATTCGGCGTCGAAGGCGGCGCTGATCCAGTTCACCGCGGTCGCCGCGATGGAGGGCGCGCGATCGGGCATCCGCGTCAATGCGATCGTCCCCGGACAGGTGCAGACCGCCGCGACCGAGGCGTTCGGCAAGGCCGCGCCCGATACCGCCGCCAAGACGATCGACGCGATCCCGATGGGCCGCGGCGGCGCGCCCGACGAACTCGCCGAGGCGATCCTGTTCATGCTGTCCGACGCCGCAAGCTATATCACCGGCACCGCGCTGCCGGTCGACGGCGGCAAGGCCGCGCAACTCTATCTGCCGTCATAATGGGAGCCGCCGCGATGAACCCGCTCGATTATTCCGGGAAGACGGTGCTCGTCACCGGTGGCGGACGCGGGATCGGCCGCGCCTGTGCCGAGGCATTCGCCGCCGCCGGCGCGACCGTGGCGATCGCCGAGGTGAGCGAGGAATTGCGCGCCGATTTCGCCGCGGCTTATCCCGCCGCGCTCGCGCTACGCTGCGACGTGACCAAGAGCGCCGAGGTCGCCGCGCTCGCCGCGACGCTGAAAGAACGCTTCGGCAGGCTCGACGTGCTGGTCAACAATGTCGGCGATTTCCTCCACGCCAAGCCGTTCGAAACGATGAGCGACGAGGAAATCGACGGCATCGTCGAGATCAATTTCGGCCAGGTGATGCGCGTCACCCGCGCGATGCTGCCGCTGCTGCGCACCGCCGCGCCGGGATCGAGCATCGTCAGCGTGACCTCGATCGAGGCGTTCCGCGGCATCCCCAATTGCGCGGTCTATGGCGCGTGCAAGGCGGCGGTGACCGCGTTGAGCAAATGCCTCGCGCTCGAACTGGCGCCGGATGGCATTCGCATCAACGATATCGCTCCCGAGACCACCGATACGCCGCAGGTCGCGCTGGATTACATGATCCCGCCCGAGAATCGCACGCATATGGACAAATGGATCCCGCTCGGCCGCTTCGGCAAGCCGGAGGACATCGCGGGCGCGGCGCTGTATCTCGCCAGCCCGCTCGCGAGCTGGGTGACGGGGACGACGATCCACGTCGACGGCGGCGCGCTCGCCGCGGCGGGCTGGACGCGGACCCCCGAAGGACAATGGACGGTCGTCCCGCTGGTCAGCGGCAACGGCCTGCGGATTCCGGCCTAATGACAATATCCCCCACGGTTCGGGCTGTTTGGCGCTCGGCGCTCTAGGAGAGAGACTATGAAAATCCTCGTCGTCGGCGGCACCGGTGGTCTTGGCGGCCATGCCGCGATCCATCTCGCGGAAAAGGGCCATGACGTGTCGATCGCCGCGCGTAACCCCGCGCCGGCGGGCACCGCAATGGCCGATATGCCGTTCCTCAAGGGCGATTATGTCGCGGGCGATTTCACCCCCGATCGCCTCAAGGGGTTTGACGCGATCATCTTCGCCGCGGGCAACGATCCGCGCCACATCCCGCCCTCGATCGATGCGCAGGAGCATCTCAACCGCGCCAATACCGAGGCGGTCCCCGCCTTCATGCGCGCCGCGCGCGAGGCCGGGGTGAAGCGCGTGATCCAGCTCGGCAGCTTCTACCCGCAGGCCGCGCCCGAGCTCGAAAAGAACAATTTCTACATCCGCTCGCGCCGACTCGCCTGCGAGGGCGCGCGCGCAGAGACCCGCCCGGGTTTCGACGTGATCAGCGTCAACGCGCCCTTCATGGTCGGCGCGGTACCGGGGCTGTCGAGCATGATCTTCGAGCCCTATGTCGCCTGGGCCGAGGGCAAATTGCCCATCCCGGTGTACGCACCCGCCGGGGGCACCAATTTCATGTCGTTCCGCTCGCTGAGCCAGGCGCTCGAAGGCGCCTTGCTGCGCGGCGAGCCGGGCAAGGCCTATCTGGTCGGCGACGAGAATCTGAGCTTCGCGGATTATTTCGGGCTGTTCTTCGCCGCCGCCGGCAATGCCGCGCGCCCCGAGGCGCGCGATGAATCGCACCCCTTGCTCCCCGATGTCGCGATTCCGCAGGGGCGCGGCAACTGGATCCGCTACGAGCCGGACCCGGCCGAAACGGCGCTGCTTGGCTATACGCGCAATGATGTCGCCAATGCGGTCGCCGAGGTGGTCGCGCAATATGGCGGGGCCAATGTCTCGGCTTGAGGACGAGGCGGCGCTGCGCCGCACTGCGGAACTCTACGCCGCCGGCGCCGATCGGCGCGACAAGGCGCTGTGGACCGAGGTGATGACCGAGGATTGCGTGGTCGAAGGCCCGGGCTTCCGCATTGAGGGGCGCGATGCGGTGCTCGGCAGCATCGACCTGCTCGAACGCATGTTCCTCAAGACCCAGCATCGCGTCCACAACCAGCTCGTCACGATCCATGGCGATCGCGCCGAGGGCGAAACCTATTCGACCGCCGACCATCTCGTCGCGGCGGACGGGGGCAAGAGCCTGTTGTGCTGGTCGATCCGCTATCAGGATCAGTGGCGACGCGAGGGCGGCGCATGGCGCTTCAGCCAGCGCACGCTGATCGTCGATTGGGAGGAAACGCGGACAATGGGCCAATGACGCGCCCGCTCGACGGGCAGACCGCGATCGTCACCGGGGGTAGCGGCGGGATCGCCACTGCCTCCGCACTGCTTCTCGCCCGCGACGGCGCGACGTTGCTGCTGATGGGGCGCCGGCTGGACGCGCTGGAGCGCAGCCGCGCCGAAATCCTCGCCGCGGTGCCCGATGCGCGGATCGAAGTGTTCGCGGGCGACGCGACCATCGAGGGCGACGTGCAGGCGGCGCTCGGCGCCGCGCATTCGATCGCGGGGCGGCTCGACGTAATCGTCGCGACGGTCGGCGGCGGCGGGTTCAAGCCGTTCATGTCGCTCGAAGCGCACGAACTGCGCCACGATTTCGACTTCAACGTCACCAGCACCTTCCTCGCGATCCGCCACGGCGTCCCGCTGATGCAGCCGGGCGGCGCGATCGTGTGCATTTCCTCGACCGCGGCGAAGCTGCCGTTCCACTTCCTCGCCAGCTATCATATCGCCAAGGGCGCGCTGGAGGCCCTGGTGCGCGGCGCGGCCGAGGAGCTCGGCGTGCGCGGCATCCGCGTCAACGCCGTCCGCCCCGGCCTCACCCGCAGCGACGCGACCGGGCCGATGTTCCAGACGCCGGGCGTGCTCGACGCTTTCGCCCCCGAATTCCCGCTCGGCCGCTTCGGCGAACCGGTCGATATCGCGCAGGCAGTACGCTATCTCGCAGGGCCGGAATCGTCGTGGGTCACGGGGCAGAGCTTCGCGGTCGACGGCGGTAACGAGCTGCGTCGCAATCCCAACCTCTCGGCCGTGTTGCAGGCCGGCTGACCGGAAGACAGATGAACTTCGCATTCACCGACGAACAGGCGATGATCGCGGAGACGGCCAAGGCCTTCTTCGACGAAAACGCCACCAGCGAGCGCACCCGCGCCGCCATGGACAATGACGGCGTCGACCGCGCCTTGTGGCACAGCTTCTGTCAGGAACTGGGGCTCGCCGGGATCGCCTTGCCCGAGGCGCATGGCGGCTCCGGGCTGGGGCTGGTCGAATTCGCGATCCTCGCCGAAGCGGCAGGCGCGCAGGTCGCGGCGCTGCCGATGCTCGGCTCGCTGGCGATGACCGCACATGGCCTCGCCCGCGGCGGATCGGAGGCGCAAAAGGCCGTGTGGCTGCCGAAGCTCGCCAGCGGCGAGGCGATCGGCGCGACGGGGCTCGCCGCGAAGGTCACTGCGTCGGGCGACCGACTGTCGGGAACGGTCGATTTCGTCGCGCATGGCGCGTCGGCGGATGTATTTCTGATCGCCACCGACAGCGCCGCGTGGCTGGTCGAGCGCGGCGCGGCGGGGCTGATCGTCGCCGCCTGCACGACGCTGGACCAGACGCGCCCCTTCGCGCGGCTGACGCTCATCGATACCCCGGCCGAGCCGCTCGGCGATGCCGCTGCGGCGTTGCGCGCGGCGCAGGAAGGCGGCTGGATTTGCGTCGCCGCCGAGGCTTTGGGCGGCGCGCAGGCGACGCTCGACCGCACCGTCGGCTATGCGCAGGAGCGCGTCCAGTTCGGACGCCAGATCGGCAGCTTTCAGGCGTATAAGCACCGCCTCGCCGACATGATGGTCGAGATCGAGCAGGCGCGTTCGGCGGTCTATTGGGCGGCATGCGCGGTCGACGAAGGATCGGACGAAGCGCCGATCGCGCTCCATTCGGCCAAGAGCTTCGCCGCCGACACCTATTTCCGCTGCGCGGGCGACATGATCCAGCTCCACGGCGGGATCGGCTTCACCTGGGAGCATGACGCGCATCTGTTCTTCAAACGCGCCAAGGCGATCCAGTCGATGCTCGGGACGAGCGCCTGGCATCGCGAGCGGATCGCGCAACTGATCGGGCTGGGAGACGCCGCATGAAACTGGGCTTCTCGCCAGAGGATGAGGCGTTCCGCGCCGAGGCAGCCGATTGGCTCAACGCGCAGATGCACGGCGAATTCAGCGACCTCAAGGGGCTGACCGGGCTCACCGCGGCGGCCGAGCGCCGCAAGGAATGGGAGCTCAAGCTGGGCGAGGACCGCTGGTCGGTGATCGGCTGGCCGAGCCAATGGGGCGGCCGCGACGCGACGCTGGCGCAGCAGGTGATCTTCGCCGAGGAATATGCCCGCGCCGGGGCGCCGGGGCGGATCGCGCACATGGGGGTGGAACTCGCCGGCCCGACGATCCTGACCTTCGGCACCGAGGAGCAGAAGCAACGCTTCCTCCCCGGGATCGCCTCCGGCAAGGTGCTGTGGTGCCAGGGTTATTCCGAACCCAACGCAGGGTCCGACCTCGCCAATGTCCGCACCAAGGCGCGGCTCGACGCGGCGACCGACGAATGGGTGGTCGACGGGCAGAAGATCTGGACCAGCCTGGCGCAGATCTGCGACTGGATCTTCGTCGTCGCGCGCAGCGAGGAAGGCTCGAAGGGGCCGAAGGGGCTCACCTTCCTGCTGATGCCGCTCGACCAGCCGGGGATCACGATCCGCCCGATCCGCCAGATCAACGGCGAGGCCGAGTTCAACGAAACCTTCTTCGACGGCGCGCGCACCGCCTCGGGCAATCTCGTCAGCACGCCGGGCAACGGCTGGCAGGTGGCGATGGGACTGCTCGCGTTCGAGCGCGGGGTCTCGACGCTCGGCCAGCAGATGAATTTCCGCAACGAGCTCGATGCGATCATCGCCGCCGCGCGGGAGAATGGCAGCGCGCAAGACCCGCTGATCCGCCAGCGCATCGCCAGGGCCGAGATCGGGCTGCGGCTGATGCGTTACGGCGCGCTGCGGATGCTGAGCCACACCGATCACGCGCGCCCGGACGGCGCGGCGCTGACCTATAAGCTGCAATGGGCGAGCTGGCGGCGTTCGCTCGGCGAGCTGGCGATGGACGTTCTGGGCCAGGCCGGCGAGGTGACCGACGACGAGGACTATCATTTCCCGATGCTGCCGAACCTGTTCCTCTCGGCACGCGCGGACACGATCTACGGCGGGACCAACCAGATCCAGCGCAACATCGTCGCCGAGCGCGCGCTCGGCCTGCCGCGCGAGCCGCGGGGGTCGATATAATCCCGTCATCCCAGCGCAAGCTGGGATCGCGTGCCCCATAGCTCGCGCTTGCGGCCTGAGATCCCAGCCTGCGCTGGGACGACGAAAAGCGCCGGTCAGTGCTTCCCGACCGGCGCCTTTTCGTCAGAAGTTCAGATCGAGCGTCACGCCATAGGTCCGCGGATCGCCGTAGATCACCCCGCCCCAGCCGAGCTGGCCGTAATCGATGCCGCGCGCGACATAAGCCTTGTTGGTGAGGTTCTTTCCCCACAAAGTCACGCTGACCTTGGCCGCGCCGAGATCGAAATCGTCGATCCGCAATTGCGCATCCCACAAGCCACGCGCGCTGCCCGAGGTCACCTGCTGGAACGGCGCGGCGAGCGGGTTGGCGAACATCACCTGCGACGAGACGTAATTCCACCCCGCCCGCGCCGTGAGCCGGGCGCCGCCGCCGATCGGCCGGGTGTAGGTCGCGCCGGCATTGGCGGTCCAATCGGGCGAATTGCCGAGCGTGATCACCGGGGCGATATTCTGGATCACGCCGTTGATATCCGCCGCCGGAAATTGCTTCACGTTCTTGTGAACATAGCCGACCGACCCGTCAAGCGAGAGTTCGTCGGTGAGGACAAGCTGCCCTTCGAGCTCGGCGCCGAGATAATTGGTCTTGCCGGCATTCACCACCTGCGTGCCGAAGGTCGCGCCGCCCGGAATCGGGATCGTCGCGAGCTGATCGGAATATTGGTTGTAGAACACCGCACCGTTGAGCCGCAGCCGGTGGGCGAATTCGGTCTTGGCGCCGATTTCATACGACCAGATCTTCTCGTCCCTGAACGGGATCAGCGGGATATTGGCCGCGGCGCTGGTCGACTGGCGCGCGTTGAACCCGCCCGAGCGATAGCCGCGCGCGACGCGGGCATAGAGGTTCACCTCGTCGCTGGCGCGATAATCGACCGTGAAATTGCCGGTCGGCGCGCTGAACTTGGCGGTCTGGTCGTTGAGCGCGAGATCGACCGGCGCGGTGAACGGCGTCGGCCCGTTCTGGAACCGCGCCATCCGCTTGGTATCCCAGGTGTAACGCAGCCCGAGCGTGAACCCGAGCGGCGCATCGGCTCCACCCGGCCGCCACGTCGCCTGGCCGTAGATCGCCTTTGACGAACCGTAAGCGTTATAGCCGAGCACCGAGCTGGGCGTCGGCACCAGCCGGTAACGTGCGGGGTTGGCCGCCTGCAGCACCGGTGCGAGCGCGCCGAAGTTCGTCGGGGTGAACACCGCCTGATTGGTGTCGAGCACGAAGCCGAAGCTCTGGTCGTTGCGCTCATAACCGTTCTCACGGAAATAGAAGGCGCCGACCACCCATTCGAACGCGCTGCCCTTGCCCGAGACAAGCTCGAGCTCCTGGCTGAACTGATGCTGGCGGCGCACGTTGCTCGCCTGGAACAGGGGCTGCGTCGTCGTCGGTACCGATTGGCCGGCGAGGAACGCCGCGGTGCCCGCCGGCTGGAACAACGACAGCACCCCAACCGGGAAACCGTTGAGCAGCGACGTCTGCGTGAACAGCGGCCCGCGCAACGTCCCCATCCCGTCGAGATCGCTGCCCTCGATCCTGTTCTTCCAGCCGCGCCACGCGGTCGAGGAGCGCAGTGTCACCCCGCCGAGATCGGCCTCGACGCGAAACAATTCGCCCCACACGCGGTCGCTCGACAGCCGGGCCTGATCGAGACAGAGGGTATCGAGCCGCGCGAGCTGCACCGGCTTGCCGCACCCCGGCTGGAGCACATTGGCCTCGGCGAGATAGCCCGCGACATTGGCCGGCTGAACCTGCGAGAAAGTGTTGCCGCCGATCGTGACATTGGGCCGGAAGGTCCCGTCCCCCACTTGTGCGAGCTGCTGCGCCGATGCGACGCCGTCGACGCGGGTATAATCGAAGATGTTGGTGATCTTCAGCCAATGCGCCAGATCGAGCGTCGCCGCCCAGCGCACGCTGTCGGTCTTGTTGCCGCCCGGATCGAGCAGCCGATCGGGCTGGAGCGGATTGTCGACGGTGCCATCGCGCTGCTTGTGGAGATAGCCGATCGACATGCGCAGCACGTCGCCGATCGTCCCGCTGTTGAGGATGAAGCGCCCGGTCAACTGATTAAAATTGCCGTAGCCGAACCGCAACTTCAGGCTGGCATAGTCGGTCGGCAGCTTGGTGATGAAATTGATCGCGCCGCCGGTCGTGTTGCGCCCGAACAAGGTGCCCTGCGGCCCGCGCAGCACCTCGACGCGCTCGATATCCGCCACCTCGAACGAGGCGGTGGACGAGCGCGCGAGATACACGCCATCGAGATAGAGCCCGATCGGCGAATCATAACCCTGCGTCTCGTCGGCCGGGGTCGGGATGCCGCGGATCGAGACCACCGCGGCGGTCGCATTGGTCGTGCCCGGCGCGATCGCGACATTGGGGGCCAGCGCGCTGAGATCCTTGATCTCGGAAATGCCGCGCAACTCCACCTGCTTGGCGGAAATCGCCGAGATTGCGATCGGGGTCTGCTGGAGGTTTTCCTCGCGCTTTTGCGCGGTGACGACGATCTCCGTCAGCCCGCCGGTCGAGGCCTGCTGCGGGGGCTGTCCGTTCTGCGCCTGCGCCGCGATCGGCAGTACCAGCCCGGCGCCGCTCGCCAGCAAGGCGCGCACGGTCGCCCGATGCCAAGACTTCATGAGCCTCTCCTCCCCTGCCGGCGGTCCGCCCCGCGTTCATGCGGGTGCGATCCCCTGTCCGGCGTCAGCGGGGAGGTTTTCAAAGTTCGTAATTTATGTCAATCAAGATTCCGCATCCAAGTAAAAGGATGCAAAATATATTGTCGTTCGCGGAGCATCAGCCCCCGTCGGCGTCGACGACTCGCTCGGCCTCCGCGATCCGCACGACGCGCGAATTATATTTGACCGTCTTCACCGCGATCGAGGTTTCGACGTGGTGCACCCCGTCGATGACGAGAATCTGGTCGGACGCGAGCGCGTAAAGCCGGTCCAGCTCGCTGAACAGGCAGACGACGAGGATGTTGAACCGCCCCATCGCGATCATCACCGCATCGACATTGGGAAAAGCCGCGATCTGCTCGGCGATCGGGCGCAGCCTGGCATATTCGGCCTGCACCCCGATGATCGCGAGCTTGACCGAATCCTCGAGCCGCAGGCTGGTGATCGCGGTGAAGGCGATCAGCCCGTCCTGCTGCAGCCGCTTGATCCGGCCGCGCACCGTCCCCTCGGTCACCCCGAGATCGGCGGCGATCTTGCGGTTGCTGACCCGTGCGTCATGGGCCAAAATATCGATCAGCTGACGATCGAGCTGATCCAGCGTCGGCGCGGTCATTCGCCCTCCCGCGCCTCGATCGGCGCAACATCGAATTTATACTTGAGCACGTCGGTAACGATCGACGGCACGATCGTGCGGATGCCGCGTACCGGCGCGAGCTTGTGCTGCAGGAAATCGGGCAGTTCGTCCGAATCGTGCAGCGCGATCAGGATGTCGATATCGTGCCGCCCGGTGACGAGATGCGCGGCGAACACTTCGGGCAGCTCGGCGAGCTCGGTCGCGACCTCGGTCGCCGGGCGCCCGTCGACCTCGATCGCGACCTGCATCAGCATGTTATAGCCGTGCGCGGCGAAATCGGAGACCGCGACGACGCGCAGCTTATTGGCATCCTCCATCCGCCGGATGCGCGACGAAACGGTGGCGGCGGTCAGCCCGAGCGTCTCGGCGATCTGCTGGTTGGTCGCGCGGCCATTGTCGCGCAATTGCTGGACGATGGCGCGATCCACCTCATCGAGAACGAAATTGTCATTCATCGTGCTGCCCTTCTTCTCGCTCGCCCGTTGAGCGTGTCGAGGCCGCTCGTCAATGCCGCCGTCAATCGCGCATCTGCGCGCCGCCGTTGACGTGATAGACCTGCCCGTTGATCCAGATACCGTCATCGGAGGCGAGAAAAGCAACCATTGCGGCGATATCCTCGGGCTGGCCGAGCCGGCGATGCGGCACCGCCTTCAGCCCGCGCTCGACATATTCCGCGGTCAGATGCTGCTTCACCGCCTCGGTCAGCACCAGCCCGGGGCAGATCACGTTGGCGCGAACACCGTCCTTGCCCCAGCGCGACGCGACATGGCGCGCGAGCGCGTGGATCGCATTCTTGGCCATCGGATAGGCGACCTGCCACGGCGCCCCGCCCGAGGCGGCGCCCGACGAGGTGTAGATCATCGCCCCGCCGCCGCGCGCGAGCAGCAGGGGGAGCGCCGCCTGAGTCGCGAGGAAATGGCTTTTGGCATTGATCGCGAAGGAGGTTTCCAGAACGTCGACCGCGCAGTTGAGCGCATCGACGTCGCCGTCGGTCCCGCCGGCGAGATTGGTGTGATAGAAATCCAGCCCGCCGAATTCGCGGCTGGCGGTGGCGACGATCGCGGCCTGCGATTCCGCCGAGGTGCCGTCGAGCCGCACCCCGATCGCGCGGCCGCCGCTCTCGCGGATCGCGGCGGCGACCTCCTCGGCCCAATCGGCCATGATATCGCCGATCACCACCGCGGCGCCTTCCTCGGCGAGCCGCCGCGCGGTCGCCGCCCCGATCCCGCGCCCGCCCCCGGCGACGATCCCTATCTTGTTCCGCAATCCACGCATTCGATCTGTTCCGCTTGCACCTCCCCTCCCTTGTTCAAGGGAAGGGAGAAAGGCCTACAGCATCGCCAAAGCGATGAACGGCAGGCCGACGATGCCGACCAGCCCCAGCTTGCCCCACAGGGCGAGCCGCGGGTCCTGATGGTCCCACAGCCCCAGCGCGCCGAACGCCCCGGCCGCCCCCGCACCGGGAATCCAGAAGCCCGCCAGTCCGAAAAGGCCGAGCAGCCCCCCGTGCCGCATCCAGCCGCCGGGGCGCGCCTTATCGACCGGATGTTTCAAAACCGCGAAACCGGCGAGGCCGATCAGCCCGAGCAATCCCAGCAGCGGCGCGACGTGATGCATCATGCATTCCTCCCAGCGGTTGTCGGTGTCAGGCGATCGGCGGCCGGCGGCCCTTCCACGGCGCCGCGCGTTCGAGCTGCCCGGCGAGGCGGAACAGCATCGCCTCGTCGCCGTAGCGCGCGGAGAACATCACCCCGATCGGCAAGCCCGATGCCGACATGCCGAGCGGGACCGACATGCTCGGCTGGCCGGTCATATTATAGACCCCGGTGAAGGGGGTGAACGGCGTCACGTTGCGCATGAACAGCTGCACATCCTCCTGCGACAGATCGATCGTGCCGAGCTTGAGCGGCAATTCGGCGAGCGTCGGCGACAGGATCAGGTCATAGCGCGTCATGAATTGCGCCAAGGTGACGGCTGCTTCCTGGAGCGTGTTATTGGCGCGCACCCAGTCCATCGCGCTGAATTTCTCGCCATATTCTCGATAGAAGGACAAAGTGACCCGCTCGACCACGTCGCGGCCGAGCGGGATGCCCGTCGCCTTGGCGCGCGCATCGAGATCGGCCGCGACCGAGGCGCCGATCATCACGAACCCCGCCTGACCGATCGCGCCGGCATCCAATTTGGGCGCGGCCTCCTCGACGATATGACCGAGGCTTTCACACAATTTGGCCGCGCTCATCGTCGCCGCGGCGCATTCCGCGTCGACCGGGGTCCCGCCGGGCGGGGTCATCATCAGCGCGATGCGCAATTTGCCCGGCGTGCGCGTCACTTCCTCGAGAAACGAGCGTTCGGGGGTCGGCGCGACATAGCGCGAGCCGGGTTCGCCGCCGTGGGTCGCATCGAGCAATGCCGCGCTGTCGCGCACGCTATGCGTGACCGCGTGGTGGCAGGAGAGCCCGCCCCAGCCCTCGGTCCTCAGCGGCCCCATCGGCACGCGGCCGCGGCTCGGCTTCAATCCGAACAACCCGCAGCACGACGCCGGAATGCGGATCGAACCGCCGCCGTCGGTGGCGTGCGCGGCGGGGATCACGCCCGATGCCACCGCGGCCGCCGCGCCGCCCGACGAGCCGCCGGCGATATGCTCGGGGTTCCACGGATTGCGCGTCGCGCCGGTCGCCTTGGATTCGGTCGTCGCGGTGAGGCCGAATTCGGGGGTCGTCGTTTTGCCGAAGATCACCAGCCCGGCGCGCTCGTGGCGCCTGACCAGCTCCGAGGTGACCGTCGGGCGATAATCCCTATAGTAACGGCTGCCCTGCCCGGTGATCTCGCCTGCGATGAAGGTGTTGAGATCCTTCTCCAACCACGGCACGCCGGTGAACGGCCCCTGCGGCAGTCCGCGCGCGATCGCCTCGCGCGCATAATCATAATGTTGGCGCGCGAGGAAATTGAAGCGCGGGTTCATCGCCTCGCACCGCGCGATCGCCGCATCGAGCAATTCGCTGGGCGAGACCTGCCGCGTCTTGACCAAAGCGGCGAGGCCGAGCGCGTCATGCCGGTCGAGCAATCCGGCCTTGGCAGCGGCGGCGGGCCTGGCCACGCCGCCGACCGCAACCGCAGCCCCCGCCGCGACCACCGCCCTGCGCGTCAGTTCCACGCGTCAGGCTTCCGCCGCGCCGGCGTAGAATTGCGCATAATGTTTGCGGAACATCCCGATTGGCCCGTCGCCATCGCACACCAACGGACGCGGCAGATATTTCTGCCGGTCCCACACCACCTTGTCCTGATCGAATTGCTTGCAGATATCCTTGATGATCGCGCGCGCGAGCCCGGCCATCGGCCCTTCGGCCTGCGACTTGGGCTGGGTGAAGCAGAAGCGCGCGTGGATCTTGTCCTTCTCCACCGGGGTCAGGCAGGCGACGAGCAGTGTTTCCGAAATGCCAGTGAAACGCGTCCAGCTCTGCCCCGGGCCGACCGTCTCATAAGCGATCCGCCCGTCGACCTCGCCCTGCGGGGTGCCGAGCTTGGCATCGACATAGGCGGCGCGGCGGTGCCCGTTCCACTCGAACTTATAGTCGGGGAAGGTCGCGGTGCCGTGGATATATTTGAAATGCGCGGCGTCGACGCCGTTTTCGGCCATGTTCTGGATATTGCCCCAGACATACCATTCCTGGATGTCGTAATCGGTCCAGTCGGGGTCGGATGCCTCGGGGACGTGCGCCACCTCCCATTGCGGCGCCGCGCCCTCGGGGTGATACCACATCCAGATCCAGCGATTGGCCTCGGTCAACGGCCATTGCCGGTCGCACGGGCGGCGGACCTGCGGCGGGATCACCTTGGCATAGGGGATCTCATGCACCACCCCGCTGCCGTCGTAGCGCCACGCGTGGAACGGGCATTCGAGCATATTGCCCTCGACCCGCCCGCCATAGCCCATGTGCGCGCCGAGGTGGCGGCAATAGGCATCGAGCATCCGCACCGCACCGTCCTCGCCGCGCCACACCACCAGATCGGTGCTGAAATAGCGCAGCGGCTTGACCTCGCCGACCTGAAGCTCGCTCGACAGCAGGATCGGATACCAGCCGAACGGATAGGGCAGATCGAGGTTGCGATCGGCGACCGGCGCGCGGTTGCGCGGTTCGGCCATCCGCCATTCCTTGAGCGCATCGCCCTTCAACCCGGCGAGCATCTGCCACACCGCGACGGGTGCGGTGCGCGCATCGGTCAACGCCTGGTCCGCCATCTTATTTCTCCAGTCCGAATACTTTGAGCGCATTGTCGCGCAGGAATTTGGGCCACACCTCGTCCTTGAACGGCACGTTGGGCATGTCGCTGAAGATGCGATCGAGGCTCAGCCCCATCGGGAAATAGCCGGCGTAGATCACCTTGTCGGCGCCGCGCGTATTGGCGTAGTCGATGATCGCCTTGGGATAATGTTTCGGGGCAAAGGCGCTGGTCGAATAATAGAGGTTCGGCCATTTGAGCATCAGCTTGACGGCCAATGCTTCCCAGGGCTCGGCGCCGTGGCGCATCACCGCCTTGAGCTCGGGAAAGAACCAGCACACTTCGTCGAGATGCTCGACGCGCTGCGTTTCCATCGGAATGCGCGGGCCGGGAATACCGACGTTGAGCAGGATCGGAATGTCGAGCTCGACCGCGCAGGCATAGAGCGGGAACATATATTTGTGGTTGATCGCCACCTGCGGCAGCGTCCCCGCCGGAAAGACGCTGATCGCCTTGATGCCATGTTCGGCATGCGCCTGTTTGATCCGCCGCACCTCGGCCATCCCGCCATTGGGATCGACCGGCATGTCGAAGAAGAAGCGATCGGGATAGCGCTCCTTGGCGCGCAGCGAGGTGGCGTTGCCGTTCCACCCGACCAGCGCCTTTTCGATGTTGAAGCGGTCCATCTGGTCGACCGTCCAGGCGACGAAATCGTCGGTCTTCCCACTCTGCGGGATGTCCTTGAACATATATTGCGCCGGCATCGTGAACTGCTCGACGCTCTGCGCGTCCTTGAGCAACGGGCGGAAGAATTCGAACCACGCCGAGCGGTCTTCCGCCTCAGGGATGCCGAGCATACAGTCGATCACCCGGATGTCGGTCGGCATTGCCATGTCATGCTTCTCCTGAAAGCTCGGGCCACATCGCGCGCAGCCTGATCTTGTCGACCTTGCCCACCGCATTGCGCGGCAGCGGCGTGCGCGCGAAGGCGACGCGGACCGGCGCCTTGTAGCGCGCCAGGGTCGTCGCGACGTGATCGCGCACCTGATCCTCGCTGAGCCCAGCGGCGAGCACCACCGCAACGAGCCGCTCGCCCAATCTTTCGTCGGGAAGGCCGAAGGCGGCGCCTTCCGCGACCTCGGGCAATTCGCTCAACGCGCGCTCGACCTCGGCGCAATAGATGTTCTCGCCGCCCGAGATGACCATGTCCTTCTTGCGGTCGACGATGAAGATATAGCCTTCTTCGTCGATCCGCCCGATGTCGCCGGTGCGGAACCAGCCCTCGGCATCGAGCACCGCGGCGGTTTCCTCGGGGCGGTTCCAATAGCCTAGCATCACCATCGGCCCGCGCACCGCGATCTCGCCGATCGCGCCCGGCGGCAACACCTTCCCCGCTGCATCGAGCACCCGCGCCTCGGCCAGTTCGAGCACCCGCCCCGCCGCCTCGCGCTTGCGCAGGAAATCGGCACCGAGCGCCATCGCCACCGCGCCCGATGTCTCGGTCAACCCGAAGCCGGTGCCGAGAAAGGCGTTGGGCACCGCCGCCTGCACCGCCTCGAGCAGGTTGATCGGCAGCGCCTGCCCGCCCGTCCCGATATTGTTGAGCGAGGAGATGTCGACCGCGTCGATCTTGGCGCGGTTGAGCACGTCCCACAGCATCGTCGGCACGCCGTTGAGCGCGGTGACGCGCTCGGCCGCGATCAGCCGCAGCGCCTCCTCCGGCTCCCAGCGGCGCATGATCACCACCTTGCCGCCCGATAACATCGGCGAGAGAAAGGCCGAGCCCAGCCCCGAAATGTGGAACAAAGGATAGACCAGCAGGGTCGCATATTGCGGGCGGTTGGCGAGGATCGTCTCGACCGGCACGCCATATTGCTGCGCCGCATTCTGCAACACCATCAGCCCGGCGAGCTGGACGCTCATCAGCCCGGTGATCAGGTTGCGATGGCTGAGCACCGCGCCCTTGACCCGCCCGGTGGTGCCCGAGGTGAACAGGATCGCGGCGGGATCGTCGGGCGCGGCGGGCGCGATCTCGCGATCGAAGCGCCCTTCGCTGGGGAAGTCGCGCGCGTCGATCACCCGGCCGGGATAAGCCGCCGCGACGAGCAACGCGGCGCGCTCACTGTCCGCCAGCACCAGCGCCGGGGTGCATTCCTCGACCGCGGCACGCAATTCCGCCGGGGCGCCGCGACTGTTGACCAGCACCGCCACGCCGCCGGCGCGGATCGTCGCGAGGAAGGCGATCATCCATTCGGCGCGGTTGCGCATGCAGATCGCGACGCGCTCGCCCGGCGCGATCGTCAGCATCGCCGCCAGCGCGTCGCGCCGCACGAAGGTTTCGTCATAGCTGAGCCGGCGATCGCCCTCGACGATGAAGGTCGCCGCCCCGTGTCGCCGCGCGCTTTCGATCAGGCTGTTGAGGTCGGCCGGCGCGCGGACGAACTGCTGCATCCCGCCGCGCTCGCCGATCTCGAACGGCGTGCCGGGCGCGGTGAGCGCCGCAAAGATCGGATCGGCCGCCGCCATCTCCCTCTCCACCTTTGTCGCGCCGATTCGATCGCCGATTCGGCTGCGTATTGCTTATTTGCGTAATTTTGTGAGATACATTTTGCGTATTTGCAATAGCCCGATTGACGACGATCGTATCTCCCATCGCCCCCCCGGCTCAACGCCGGGGTGAGGGAGGGAGTTACCGACGACATGTACTTTTCGTAGAAATTATCCTGAAATTCTACGCTAGTCATTGACGAAACCCCGGATTCAGCGCCAAATTGCGTCAAATCATAATGGAGATGATGCAGTGCAGGCGAACGACGCCCCCTCCCCGTTCAGCCCGGTGACGATCGGCCCGCTCACCTTGCGCAATCGCTTCATCAAATCCGCCACCAACGAGGGCAAGGCCAAGGGCGGCGTGGTGACCAAGGCGCTCGCGCGCTTCCACGAACAGATCGCCGCGGGTGGCGTCGGGCTGACGACGGTGGCCTATTGCTCGCCCAGCCTCGACGGG
Organism: Sphingomonas lycopersici; assembly: GCF_026130605.1. GTDB lineage: Bacteria > Pseudomonadota > Alphaproteobacteria > Sphingomonadales > Sphingomonadaceae > Sphingomonas > Sphingomonas lycopersici. The sequence goes on from NZ_JANFAU010000005.1 coordinate 128,984, forward strand.
CGCACCTTCGTCGATCAGGTGACGCTCGACGAGGCGTCGCTGCCCGATCTCAAGGCGCTGACCGACGGGGTGCATCGCCACGGCGCCGCCGCATCGGCACAGATCACCCACGCCGGCTGCTTCACCTTCTTGCCCAAGGACGTGCTCAAGGCGTCGCGCCCGCTGAGCGCCAGCGGGGGGTTCAACAAGGTCGGCGTGATGTCCAACCGCTGGCTCAAGAAACGGATGGATCGCGCCGATATGGACGCGATGATCGCCGAATTCGTCGCCGCCGCCGAGCGCGCGCGCCGCGCCGGGTTCGACGCGGTCGAGCTCCACATGGGGCACGGCTATCTGCTCAGCCAGTTCATCTCGAAATTCTACAACAGCCGCCGCGACGATTATGGCGGGGCGATCGAACGCCGCGTGCGCTTCCCGTCGGAGGTGCTCGGCCGGGTGCTCGATGCGGTGGGCAAGGATCTGGCGGTGCTGGTCAAATTCAGCATGACCGACGGCAAGGCAGGCGGCAACACGATCGAGGACGGCGTCGCAGTGGCGCGCGCGATCGAGGCCGAAGGCGCGCATATGGCGGTGCTGTCGAACGGGATGAACGTCGAATCGATCACCGCGATGTTCGGCTCGCCCTTCCCCAAATCGAACCGTGCGCGCCCGGCCAATCCGATCATCGCGCTCGGCATGTGGCTGCAGGCCTTGTCCGAGCCCAAGGACGTGGTGTTCCACGAAAATTATCTGCGCGATCTCGCGCTGCGTATCCGCCGGTCGGTGAAGATGCCGCTCGCCTATCTCGGCGGGGTGCAGTCGCTCGACGGGGTGGAACAGGCGATGGCCGACGGGTTCGATGCGGTCGCGCTGGGGCGGATCCTGATCCACGACGCCGATATCATCAACCGCTTCCGCGACGGCAGCGAGCGCAGATCGGGCTGCACCGCATGCAATCTGTGCGTGACGATGATGTATTCGCCCGGCGGCACGGCCTGCGTGCTGACCGGCGGGGTCGATGCGGAGTTGACCAGGATACCGGCGAGTGCGGTGGGGTGATGCGCTTGCCTCGCTAGAACGGAAGCACCTACCCCCGTTCGCCCTGAGCTTGTCGAAGCCCTGTCCTTTTCTTCCGCGGCAGGAAGTACAGCCCTTCGACAAGCCAGGGCGAACGAAGGTTTTGACTATTCCCCCGCCTCGACCCCCGGGATCGGCTTCTCCGCCACCACATTCAGCCCATAGCCTTCCAGCCCGACGATATTGCGGTGCGAACTGGTCAGCAGGACCATATCGTGGATCCCGAGATCGGCGAGGATCTGCGCGCCGATGCCGTAATCGCGCAATTCCTCGACCACCGGCTGTGCGCCCGCATGCGAGCGCATCTGATCGCGCAGGTAATTGCTGCGCACCGGATTGAGGATCACGATCACCCCCGCGCCCGCTTCGCCGATCGCGGCCATCGCGCGGTGGAGCAGGGTCGCGCGGTCGCCCATTTCGGCGAGCATGTCGCTGAACACCGAGAAGGCATGCATCCGCACCAGAGTCGGCTCGCCGGGGACGATACGCCCCTTCACCAGCACCAGATTCTCGCTGTGCTCGACCTTGTTGAAATAGGTCTTGGCGGTCCAGTCGCCGCCGAAATTGCTCGTCACCTTCGTCTCGGCGACGCATTCGACGAGGTGGTCGTGGCGGCGGCGATAGGCGATCAGATCGCGGATCGTGCCGATCTTGAGATTGTGGAGTTGGGCGAAGGCGACGAGGTCGTCCATCCGCGCCATCGTCCCGTCGTCCTTCATGATCTCGCAGATCACGCCCGACGGATTGAGCCCGGCAAGCCGCGCGATATCGACCGCTGCCTCGGTATGCCCGGCACGAACCAGCACCCCGCCTTCGCGCGCGACGAGCGGAAAGACATGGCCGGGGGTAACGATCTCCTCGGCGCCCTTGGCGGCATCGATCGCCACCGCGATCGTGCGCGCGCGATCGGCGGCGGAGATTCCGGTGGTGACGCCCTCGCGCGCCTCGATCGAGACGGTGAAGGCGGTTTCGTGCCGCGTGCCGTTGTTGCGGCTCATCAGATCGAGCCCGAGCTGGTCGACCCGCGACTTGGCCATCGCCAGACAGATCAGCCCGCGGCCGTGACGCGCCATGAAATTGATCGCATCGGGGGTCGCCATCTGCGCCGGGATGATGAGATCGCCCTCATTCTCGCGATCCTCATCATCGACAAGGATGAACATCCGCCCGTTCTTCGCCTCGTCGATCAATTCCTCCGGGCTGGAGAGGAACGCGTGGCGGATGCGGCTGAGCTGGGATTCCTGCGTCATGGGCGGGTTATACGCGGATTCGCGCGACTCCGCTTCGTCCATTTGGAGGGCATCGAGTCCAACCGCCCGTTCGCGCTGAACCTTCGACAAGCTCAGCGCGAACGGGAATAGGGTCGATCAGCCCGCGGTCGGCGTGGCGCTGCATTCCCCGGTGCGCTTGGCGCTCATCTTGGTGCGCGTCGTGCTGCTCATCCCGCCCGGCATGCCCGAGACGGTCGCGGTGGATTCGGACGCCATCTCGGTCGCCGAGAAAGTGCCGCTGTTGGCGCCCTCGACCTTCATCCCGTTGGGCATCGTGCAATGCATCTGGGTGCTGATCTTGCCGTCGCTCATGTCGAACTTGTCGAAGACGCAGTTCTTCTTGAAGTCGGCCTGACCGTTGGCGAACATATTCTCGGGCTTTTCGACCTGCTCCTTGGTGAGACAGATCTTGGTGGAGACCGGCGGCATCTTGGGCTGCGCGGGCATGCCGGCGGGCGCGCCCTTGATCTCCTGGCTGACCATCTCGACGGTCATGTCCCACTGGCCGGGCTGCAGCTTGATCTGCTGTGCCTTGGCGACATTGGCGACGGTGTCGACCGAGGCGTTGGTCATCGAAACGGCGTTGCCGTCATGCTTCCCGCACGCGCCGAGCAAGACGAGCGCGGCGACCGTGGCGGCCGGTGCAATCGAACGCATAAATTCTGCTCCCATGAGTCCCCCGGTTTGCCGAGCATAATCAACAAGATCGATCGTAGCACGCCTTTTGTTCGCCGCACCCGTTTACACGATGCGCGCGGGCGGGCAGGCATTGCGCTTATGAAATATGCCCTGCTCCCGATCGCGGCGCTGCTCGCGTCGACCGCCCCCGTTCATGCCGCCCCGGCCGCCGACAAGAAGGAGGACGCCAAGAGCGCGCCCGCCCACTCGCTGTTCGAGCCGACCGAGGTTTCGTCGAGCGGCAGCGTGACGGTCGGCGGCACGCGCATCGCCTATCGCGCGGTGGCGGGGACGCTGGTGGTCCACCCCAAGGGCTGGAGCGACACCGATGCGCTCGAGCGGGACGCGGCCAAAAGCGACGACAAGGACGCCAAGAAGCCGGCCGAGGCGTCGATGTTCTACACCGCTTATTTCAAGACCGGCGCCCCCGCCGCCAACCGCCCGATCACCTTCCTGTTCAACGGCGGTCCGGGATCGTCGAGCATCTGGCTGCACATGGGCGCCTTCGGCCCGGTACGGGTCGAGACCACCGACAAGCAGCACACCCCCGCCGCGCCTTATCGCACGATCAACAATGACGAGAGCCTGCTCGACGTATCGGATCTGGTGTTCATCGATGCGCCGGGCACCGGGTTCAGCCGCGTCGCGGGCAATGACAAGGCGGCGGCTTTCTACGGCGTCGATCAGGACATCCATGCCTTCAGCAAGTTCGTCGTCCAGTTCCTTTCGCGCTATCACCGCTGGAATTCGCCGAAATATCTGCTCGGCGAAAGCTATGGCACGATGCGCGCGGCGGGGATGACGCTCGCGCTGCAAAAGGAAGGGATCGACCTCAACGGCGTCGTCCTCTTGTCCGATATCCTCAACTGGGATTTGCTGCCGGACGATCCGCGGGTCAATCCGGGCGTCGACCAGCCCTATGTCGTCACGCTGCCGACCTATGCCGCGACCGCCTGGTACCACCAGAAGATCGCCAACCGGCCGGCCGATCTCACCGCGTTTCTCGACGAGGTGGAACGGTTCGCGACCGGCGATTATGCCGCGGCGCTGATGCAGGGCGATCTGCTTCCCGCCGACAGACGGCAGGCGATTGCGGCGAAGCTTTCCGGCTATACCGGGTTGTCGACGGACTATCTGCTCAAAAGCGACCTCCGGATCGAATATGGCGCGTTCCAGAAGGAATTGCTGGCGAGCGACGGCCTGACCACCGGCACGCTCGACACGCGCTTCACCGGCGCGACGCTCGATCCGCTCAGCAAGCTATCGAGCTACGATCCACAGAGCGCGGGGATCGAAGCCGCTTATGTCGCGGCGTTCAACGATTATGCGCGCGGCACATTGGGCTATGGCGAGGGGATCGCGCACAAATCCGGCATCAGCGTCTATGAGAGCTGGGATTACAAGCATCAGCCGCCAGGTGCCGAACGCGCGCTGATCGCGCTGCCCAATGTGTTGCCCGATCTGGCGGTAGCGATGAAGCAGAACCCCAATCTCAAGGTGCTGGTCAGCGGCGGCTATTTCGACATCTCGACGCCCTATTTCTCGGGACGCTATGAGATGCGCCACCTGCCGATTCCCGCCAGTCTGCGCGGGAACATCGACTATCGCTATTATCAATCGGGGCACATGGTCTACGTCAATCCCTCGGTGCTCAAGGCGTTTCACACCGACGTCGCGGATTTCATCCGGCGGACCGATAATCTGCGGCGGTAGGCGGCGATTTGCGCGCAGGTGAAGCCCGCGCTCAACGCACCGTCAATTGCTCGAACGTCTGGTTGCCGATCGGATAGGCCTGCCAGCCGTCGAGATCGAAATGCCACCATTCCTCGGGATAGACGGTGAAGCCGTTGCGCTCCATTGCCCGGCGCAGCACCTCGCGCAGCCAGCGCTGCTCGTCGCTCCCCCCGACATAATCGGTATAGGACCGGCTGGAGAATTCGTCGTAGCGCCCGGTCGTCACGATCGGCGTGCCGGTCTTGAGATCGATCATCGTCAGATCGACCGCCGCGCCGCGATTGTGCCGCGACCCCTGGCTGGGATCGGCGACGAACATCCGGTTCTGCGGCGGGGTCGCGTCCCAGAAGATCTTGGTGACATACCACGGGCGATAGGCGTCGTGGATCAGCAGCCCGAAGCCCTGATCGCCCAATTCGCGCTGCACCCGACCGAGCGCCTCCGCCGCGGGGCGCTGCATGAACGCCCCGGCGCTTTCGTAGATCGGATGGCCGGTGAAATTGTTCGGCGTGGCATAGCGGATATCGAGCCGGATGCCCGGGGTGATCCGGCGAATCGCGACCAGATCGGCGGCGCGCGCGGTCGGGGGCTCGGCCGGCGGGGTCGCGCTCAGCGCGGCGCGGCGGAGGTCGGCGATCCCGCTGCGCATCGTCGCGCGCACCGCCGCCTCGGCCTCGGCGCCGAAATCGCGACGCGGGAAGCGGATATCGCCGAGCATCGCGGCAATGACCTTGCCGTCGCGATCGCGCTCGAAGCGTAGTTGCTCGTGCGGATAGAGGCCGCGATCGGCGGGGAAGGCATAGACATCGGCCGCGACGCGGCCGAGCGGGCGCCAGTCGGTCCATTCGATCCGCACATAGGGTTTGCCGTCCCGCTGGTAGATGCGCAGGATATTGTGATCGAAGCCATATTCGCCGATCAGCGCCGACAGCTCGGCATCCGGCGGGGGCGGCCTGCGCCACTCGGCGCGGGTGTAACGGCGACCGGCGAATTCCACCCATTGCCCGGCGGGATCGAGCGCCAGCCGGTCGTCGAAGGTCTGTGCATCGTCGAGCAGCACGCGCCCGCCAGCCTCGCGCACCTCCCCCGCGGCCTCGGGCGCATCGAGCACCAGCCCGCCCTGATAGACCCGCAAATTGACGCTATCGTCGCCGTCGACGAACCGCCCCGACAGCCGCGCCGCGCGCTCACCGCCGATCGCGGTCGAGCGCAGCCAAACGGGGGCATCGCCGCCGCGCTGCGCCGCGAGCAGGCTGGCAAGCGCGAAATCGCCCAGCCGTCGCGCGCTCGTTCCGGCATCGACCGTGCTGAACACGATCACCCCGACCCCGGCCTCGGGGGCGAGCCGGACGTCGGTGGCGAAACCATAGACCGCGCCCCCGTGCCCGACGGTGCGCACGCCCGCGCTCGAGCCGAGCGCGAAACCGAGCCCGTATTTGCCGTCGGGATATTGCGCGCGCCACATCCCCTCCAGCGTATCGGCGCGGAGAAGCGTCTTGCCGCCGGGCAGCGCGCCGCGGTCGAGCAGCATCCGCACGAACCGCCCGAGATCGGTTCCATTGGTATAAAGGCTCCCCGCCGCCGGGGTGCCGAGATCGAACGACGGCGCGGGGAAACGCGCGCCGTCGAATGACGCCATTTGCGCGCGCGCGACCGGATGCTTGAGCGCGGCGCGCGACAAGCCGCTGGCGTTCATCCCCAGCGGCGACAATACCAGCTCGCCGATCGCGCGCTCATAGGGCATGCGCATCACGCGCGCGATCACCTCGCCGACCACCGCGATCCCGGCGTTGGAATATTTGGTGATCGTGCCCGGGCGCGCGACGAGCGTGGTCTGGTTGAGGCTGGCGACCGTATCGGCCTCGCCCTTCGTCGCCGCATCGAAATAATGCCCGCGCGGCGGCTCGCGCACCAGCCCGCTGCGATGCGTCATCAACTGGCGCAGCGTGATCGGTGCGCCGAACGGATTGTGCGGATGGAAATCGGGCAGATAGCGCGTCACCGGCGCGTCGAGATCGAGCCGGCCCTGCTCGACCAGCTTCATCACCGCGACATCGGTGAGCAACTTGGTCACCGATCCCGCGCGATACAAGCTGTCCGCCGCACCCGCATCGCCCCACGCCTGCTGCCAGACGACCCCCGAACGATCGACCAGCGCGATCGCGATCGAGGGTATCTGCTTGTCGGCGACCTCGGCCTGCGCCGCCGCCGCGACCCGCGCGGCGACCGCAGCGACCTGCGGCGGCGTTATGACGTCGCCCGATGCGGCAGGCGCAGCCAGCGCCGCCGGCGACGCGGCGAGGCCGATCGGCGCAACGCTCAGCAGCAAGGCGCTTGCCAGCCAATTGGCGCGCGATCGGTCGGTTCGCATCATCATCTCCCCAGCAAGCGCGCGAAATTTTCATAATCTGAATTTTTGTCAATATGGGATGAAAATTGAAAAAATCGGCGCTATTTTCCATTCAGGCCGATCGGGCCGATTGCCGGGAGGATTTGAATGTCTGCGGCCGATTCCCACAAACCACAGCGCGAGTGGCCAGACGAGGACGTCGATCCGGGCGCGGTGCTGCGGCAATTGCGGATCGAGCGGAAAATGACCCTGGCCGACGTCAGCCGGCTGACCGGGCTGCCTGTCTCAACCCTGTCCAAGGTAGAGACCGGCAAGATGCCGTTGAATTACAGCAAGCTGCTTCGGCTGAGCCAAAGCCTCGATCTCGATATCACACGGCTGTTCGCCGCCGGCGCGCCTGCACGCGCGCTTTCTCCCGCGCGGGGGGCCGAGCCGACCAGCGGGCGTCGCAGCGTGACCCGCGCCAATCACGGCCCGTCGATCCGCACCGCGACCTATGACTATATCTATCCCGCCGCCGATCTGCTGCGGAAATCGCTCAACCCGATGATCCTCGACGTGCAGGTGCGGTCGATCGAGGCTTTCGGCGAGCTGATGCGTCACCCCGGCGAGGAATATGCGATGGTGCTCGAGGGGCAATGCGATTTCCATTGCGACCTTTACGCGCCCGTCGCGATGGAGAAGGGGGATTCGATCTATTTCGACGGCATGATGGGGCACGCTTATGTCGCGACGGGCGACGCGCCGTGCCGAATCCTGTGCGTCTGCTCGGCCGGCAACGAGGCGTTGAGGCCGCTGCTCAAGCCGATCGAAGCGATCTAGGGCGGATCGATATTTAGTTGGGTCCTTAGGATACCGTCGGCTTTCCTCCCGTCACCCCGGCCTTGAGCCGGGGTCCATCGGGAGGCAAGGCAGGGCAAGAGGGTCTAGTGGATAGATTCAGACGGATGGTTCCGGTCTTTTTTCAACCGTCAAGTCCGGCATGACGGTGGGGATTTCTTCCGGACTCATCCGTTATGTTTTGACCACTACCCCTACGCTGACGGCGCAATGGACCCGGCTCAAGGCCGGGTGACGGGGGCAATGGAACGCAGCGCGTCGATCACCCCAATGCCGGTCTACGCCAGCGCTCCCCCTCTTGCCGACAGCTCAATTTCAAATTAGGACATATTTGTCTCAATAAGAAAATGACGAGCAGGGAGGGCCGCGGGATGCAGTTCTGGAGTGCGCTTAATCGCTATTTGCTGCCCGGCCTCGCCTTCAAGGCGGTGGTGATCGGCGGGGGCTATGCCACCGGTCGCGAGCTGGTCGAATTCTTCATGCCGGCGGGTCCGGTTGGCGGGCTTCAGGGGATGCTGCTCGCGACCGCGCTGTGGAGCGGGGTCTGCGCGCTGACCTTCCTGTTCGCGTTCCGCATCGGCGCGACCGACTATCACAATTTCTTCCGCAACCTGCTCGGCCGGTTCGATTTCCTGTTCGAGGTCATCTATTTCGCGTTCCTCGTGCTGGTGCTGTCGATCTTCGGATCGGCGGCGGGCGCGCTCGGCGCCTCGCTGTTCGGGCTGCCCGAACTGGTCGGCACGCTGGCGCTGATCGCGCTGACCCTGACCGTCGTCGCATTGGGCCAGGGCGCGGCCGAGACCTTGTTCAAATATGTCTCGGTGCTGCTTTACGGGGTCTATGCGATCTTCCTCGTGCTGTGCCTCGCCTCGTTCATGCCGGAAATCCGCGCGGGGCTGAGCCGCGCGATCCCGACCACCGGCTGGGCGACCGGGGGGATCACTTATGCTTCCTACAATGTCATCGGCGCGGTACTGATCCTGCCGGTGCTGCGGCATCTGAAATCCGATCGCGACGCGGTGATCGCGGGGCTGCTCTCCGGCCCGCTGGCGATGATCCCCGCGCTCGCCTTCTTCACCTGCCTGATCCCCTTCTATCCCAATATCCTCCACGAGCCGCTGCCGTCGGACTTCGCGTTGAAGGCGCTCCATATCCCGGTGTTCCACTTCGCGTTCCAGGGGATGGTGTTCTTCGCCCTGCTCGAATGCAGCGTGGGGTTCGTCCAGGCGTTCATGGCGCGGCTCGACGTGCATAACGAGCGTCGCGGGCGCCAGACGCCGCCGGCGCTGCGCATCGTCGTGCCCGGTGCGATCACGCTGGGATCGGTGTTCATCGCCGCCAATGTCGGGCTCGTCGCGCTGATCGCGGACGGCTATCGCATGATGGCCTATGCGATCCTGCTGATCTACATCGCGCCGCTGCTGACGATCGGGGTCGCGCGGTTGCTGCGGCCGAAGCGCGCCGCGCCGATTGCGGACGAAAGCATCGCCTGAGATAGCGCGGCCCGCTCGCGGGCCGACCAGCGCTGCGGTTACGCTGGCCCGGCATCCGAATTCCGGATGCCGGGCCGGTTTCGTGTGGGGATTCCTCACTCCGTGCATTCCACCGTCACCCCGCCTTGAGCCGGGGTCGATCGGGAGGCAGGCGCGGAACAAGCGGCTCCTGCCGTAAAGCTTGAGGCACGATCGATCCCGGCTCAAGGCCGGGATGACGGTGTGGATAAGGCGCACCGTCGCATGCCCCTTCCCGCAAAGAAAAAGGGGCGGCGACCGTGATGGTCACCGCCCCAGTCAATTCTGGCGTAAGAGGGAGCGCTCAGAATTTAAGCTTCACACCGGTCGAGAAGTAGCGACCGATGACATCGTAATTCGGGTTGTTGTACGGGGTCAGCGGCGGATCGACGTCGAACATGTTGTTGATGTTGACGAACCAGGTGAACTGCTGCTGCACTTTGAACTGCAGCCCAAGATCGACATAAGTCCGGCTGCTCACATCGTTGTTGAGGATATACTGCCCGTTGCCGCCCTTCACCGTGCTGTAGATGCCGCCGCCCACGTAACGCGCGCGCAGATCGACCCCGAAATTGTCGTCGGCATAGCTCACCGATCCGGTCAGGCGCCATTTCGGCGTCGAGAAAGCGGTATCGCCCCCGACAATGCCGGCGACGTCGGTGCCGTTGATATTGAGATCGAAGATATGGTTGGCCACCGCGCGCATCGTCACCATGCCGTCGCCGAGCGGGCGGCGATAGGATGCCTCGATATCGAGGCCGCGCGTCTTATAGGCCGCGAGGTTGCGGTATAGGACCAGCATCGAGCCGATCGTGCCATTGGGGTTGCGCGTGATGATCCCGCCGCAGGTCGGGTCGTTGGGCGACGCATTATAGCATTGCGTCAACGCGTCCTGCGCCGTCACCGTGGTGATCACGTTGCGGATGTCGATCGAATAATAATCGAGCGACACGCTGAACCCCTTGAAGAAGCGCGGCGAATAGGAACCGCCCAGGGTCAGCGTATGCGAGGTTTCCGGCGTCAGCTTGGGATTGCCGCCGGAATAGATGACGACATTCGCCTGCGGGGCGCCCTGATAGGGATCCTGCAGGTTGCCGATATTGGTTGCGCGCGAAAGGAAATATTCGGTGATGCTCGGCGAGCGGATGTCACGCGAATAGACCGCGCGAAGCAACAGATCGCTGGCGATCCGGGCGGTGCCGCCGGTCTTCCACGTCCAGATCCCGCCGCTGGTGCTGTAATCCGAATAACGCGCCGCGCCGTTGACCTCGAGCTTGATCGTGTCCGGCACGTTGATCACCGGCACGTTGACCTCGCCGAACGCTTCCTTGACGCTGAACGCGCCGTTGGTCGCGGACGAATTGAGCGTCGCAAAGGCATTGGCCTGCGACAGCGGGTCGACGAAATTGGTGATCATCTTTTCCCAGCGCCAATCGGTGCCGAAAGCGATGTCGACCGGGCCGGCCGGGGTGGAGAAAGGCTGGCCGTGAACGCTGGCGCCCGCCGCGTCGAGCTTGTTGGTATAGATGAAGTGATTGCCGCCAAAGGCGTAAGCGAGCGCCTGGGGCGAGATATTGCCGTTGCCGAGCAGGTTGATCGGCACGCAGGCGGGATCGTCGTTGGCCGGGTTGGCGTCGGCGTTGATGCGGCACACCGCCTTGCCGTTGACCAGCACCGAATCGACGCCGTTGTTGAAGCGGCTGGTGATGCGCTGATTGTAGAGCGACTGATCGATCCGCGACTCGCCGTGATCGTAATAAACGTCATAGCCCCAATGGTCGCCGATCTTGCCCTTCAGCCCGATCGCGCCCTCCAGATTGCGGCGGCTATACTTGAAGTTCAGGATCTTCTTCGGGCCGACATCGTCAAGGATGCGGCCGAGAACGAACGGCCCCGTCACCCCGTTCGCGGCCAATTGCGCGCGCGCAGCGGGGGTGAGGAAGGCATTGTCCGGCATGATCACCGCGAGCGGGGTTTCGGGGAAGAAACCGTAATCGCCGGTCATCCGGTTGAAGCTGCCGTTCGCCCATAATTTGAGCGAGTCGGTCAGATCATAGGTCGCGCGCGCGAAGACGTTGGTGCGCTTGTAGGGCGACGAGACCGCGACATAATCGTAGATATTCTGTCCATTGCCGCCGACGGTGAACTGCCCGGCGGTCTGGCTGCCGAGCGGCAGCGGCCCGACGGTGCCGTCTGGATTGAACACCAGATTGCGCGGCGCGCCGGTGAGGCTGAGGATCGAGCCACCGCGGTTGAGGATCGTATAATTGACGTCCTGCGCGCGAATGAGCTGCCCGTCGGCGCGCTGGAATACCCCCGCTTCCAGATTGGGCCTGCTCTTGCGGCCGAAGATGCCCTTGTCGTCGGTATAATCGCCGCCGACCATGAAATGGCCGCGCCCGCCGGCGAAGTCGGTACCCCAGGCGCCGTCGAAGCTATAGCGCTCGCCGTCGCCGCGGGTCGAAATCCCGGTCTGCGCGCCGAGCCGGATCCCCTTCATCTCATCGTCGAGGATGATGTTGACCACCCCCGCGACCGCGCCCGAGCCCCACGCTGCCGAGGCACCGCCGGTGACGACGTCAACGCGCTTGATCAGGCTTTGCGGCACCGTGTTGAGATCGGCGCTGCCGTTGAACCGGTGCCCGTCGAGCAGCGTCAGTGTCCGTAACGCCCCCAGCCCGCGCAAATCGGCGGTCGAGGTGCCGCTGGTCGTATTGCCGGTGGTGGTGGCCGGGGTGAGCGTCGCGCGGAATTGCGGCATGTCGTTCAGCACCCCGGCGATGCTCGGGCGATTGCCGATGCGCAATTCGGTCTCGCTGATAACCGTCGTCGGGGTCGGCGCATCGAAGCCGAGCCGCTGAATGCGCGATCCGGTGACGACCACATCCTGGTTCGAATCCGATGCGGTGCGATCGGCGGCGACATCGCGCGCGCCCGGCGCGGTTTGCGCGAGCGCGGGGGTCGACCCCAACACCACCGCCAGAGCGGTGCCTGCCGACCAGAATGTGCGCTTGGCTGTCATGAATCTCCCCTCGTCGTTTCTAAATTGGCGCCGCAGCGGCGGTTTTCCCGGTGACGCCCCTCCCCGCTCCCGCTCGCCATCTCGGCAGGAGCAGTCCGATCGCGATTGAGCACGCCTTATCAGAAAATGCAATCCCAATACGGATTATATGCCCGTCTCGGGAAATGAAAATCGCGCTGAAACGGCCCGCCCACTCCGAACCGAAGTCGCCGGAATTTCCACATAATTATCTGTAATATATACGTTATATTCCACCAAACCTTGAATAGGCCAACAATCCGGGCGCGATGAATCCTGGTCAGAGAATTTTCACATATTGAAAACTTTAGGACCGACCGGCATAAGCCCGCCCGATCAGGAGAGGAGCGCGCGCTTCATGCCGACTAACGACACTCCCAAAAAGAACTGGCGCTGGACCAAGCGGATCGCGAAAGGCGCCGCCGGCCTGCTCGCGCTGACCGTCGTAGCCGGCACTACTTATGAAGCGATTAGCCGCATCAATGCCAAAAGCTCCTATCCGCCGCCGGGCAAGCTGGTCGATGTCGGTGGGCGCAACATGCACCTCGATTGCCGCGGCGCGGGCTCTCCCATCGTCGTGTTCGAATCCGGGCTTGGTTCGGGGGGCTCGACCGACTGGCGGCTGGTGCACGACAGGATCGCCCGCTTCACGCGCGCCTGTGCTTACGATCGCGCCGGGATCATGTGGAGCGATGCCAAATCCACCCCGCAGGACGGCGCGGCGGTAGCGGACGATCTGCACGTCCTGCTGAACCGCGCCGGCATCGCCGGCCCGATCGTGCTGGTCGGGCACTCGGTTGGCGGGCCCTATGCGACGATCTACACCGCCAAATATGGCGATCAGGTCGCCGGGCTCGTGCTGGTAGACCCCAGCCATCCCGATCAGGTCTCGCGGATGAATGCGACGGTGAAGGCCGATCTCAATCCGCGTAGCCAGATCGGCATAGTGCGCGCGGCGGCGAAGCTGTCGTGGATGGGCGTACCTCGGCTGGTCGTCGCGCTCGGCAGCGGATCGCCGAAACTGCCCGCGCGCGCCAATGCCGAGACTGCCGCCTATAGCAGCCATTCGATCGACGGATCGCTGAACGAACTCGACGGCTTCGACCGGACGCTCGACGAGGCGCGCGCCAGCCACAATTTCGGCAACCGCCCGTTGATCGTGCTGACCGCAATGGCGCCCTATACGCCGACGCAGCTCAAGATGTTGGGGCTCCAGCCACAGGACGGCGTACGCCTCAAGCAATTGTGGCGGGGCTTGCATAGCGAGATGACGCAATGGTCGACCCGCGGCGAGCAGCGGATCGCCCCCGATTCCGGCCATTATATTCAGGTCGACTATCCCGACACGGTGGTCGTCGCTGTGCGCGACATGATCGCGGCGGTGCGCGCCGATCAGGCCGCGGGCCACGCCAAGTGAGCCCGTCGCCCCTCCTTGTGTCCCCGCGAAGGCGGGGACCCGGTCTGGGCTCCCGCCTTCGCGGGAGCACAAGAAAGGCCGGCACGACGATAAAGACACGATCAGGGAGTTTCATCGCGGCGCTGCTGTTGCTCGGCGCGGGCGATGCGCTCGCAGAACCGACCGCCGCCAGCGCCAGCGCCCCCGCCGCCCGACCGTTGACCCGACAGGATGCCGACGCCTGGCTCGATGGCTATATGCCCTATGCGCTCAAGCGCGGCGATATCGCGGGCGCGGTGGTCGTGGTGGTCAGGGACGGGAAGATCCTCACCCAGCGCGGGTTCGGCTATGCCGATGTCGCGAAGCGCACGCCGGTCGATCCGGCGCGCACCCTGTTCCGCAACGGCTCGGTCTCGAAGCTGTTCACCTGGACGGCGGTGATGCAGCAGGTCGAGGCCGGTCGGATCGATCTCGATGCCGACGTGAACACCTATCTCGATTTCACGATCCCGCCGAAAGACGGCAAACCGATCACGATGCGCCAGCTGATGACGCATACCGCGGGGTTCGAGGAACATGCCAAATATGTGATGTTCACCGATCCGACCGCGTTCATGCCGCTCGGCCAGTTCGTCAAGACGCAGCTGCCGCGCAGGATCTACGCCCCGGGCACGACCCCGGCCTATTCCAATTACGGCACCACGCTCGCCGGTTATATCGTCGAGCGCGTCAGCAAAACGCCGTATGACGATTATGTCGAGCGCCATATCTTCCACCCGCTCGGGATGAGCCATTCGACCTTCCGTCAGCCGCTGCCCAAGGCGCTCGCGCCGCTGCTGGCGTCGGGATACAAACTCGCTTCGGGGAAATCGGGGAAGTTCGAATATCTGCCGACGGTGCCCGCGGGGGCGCTGACCTCCTCCGGGGCGGATATGGCGCGCTTCATGATCGCGCATCTCGACGACGGCGCCGGGCTGATGCGGCCGGCCACCGCACGGATGATGCACGATAGCCCGCTGACTCTGTTGCCGCCGCTCAACCGGATGGAACTCGGTTTCTTCGAAACCAATATCAACGGGCGCGAGGTGATCGGGCATCTCGGCGATACAACGCTTTATCACACCGCGCTGCATCTGTTCATGAACGAGAAGGTCGGGCTCTACGTCTCGCTCAATTCCTGGGGCGAGGATACGGCGGTCGGCGCGGTGCGGCATGAATTGTTCGAGCAATTCGCCGATCGCTATTTCCCACCGATCGGCCCCGCCGACGGCCGCGTCGATGCGCAGACCGCCGCCCAACATGCCAGGATGCTCACCGGCACCTGGATCAAGAGCCGCCGCGCGGAAACGACGATGTTCGCGCTGCCCAATCTTCTCGGGCAGGTGAAGGTGAGCGTTGACGACAAGGGCGGGCTCGTCGTCCCGGTATCGCGCGGCACCAATGGCAAGCCGATGAAATGGGTGGAGATCGCGCCCTTCGTCTGGCGCAATGTCGGCGGGCACGAGCGGCTCGCCGCCAAGCTGGTCGACGGCAAGGTGGTGCGCTGGAGCGTCGATTCCGCCTCGCCGTTCACGGTGTTCGATCGCGTCGCGCCGTCGCGCTCGGCGGCGTGGATCATCCCCGCGCTGATCGCGAGCCTTGGCGTGCTGCTGCTTACTTTCGTGCAATGGCCCGTCGCGGCGCTGATCCGGCGGCATTATCGCGCGCCGCTGACACTCGGGCGTCGCGCGCTGCTCGCCTATCGTGGCGCGCGCGTTGCCGCGGGGCTGGCACTGGCGCTGGTAATCGGCTGGCTGGCCTGCCTCAATGCGATGGAGATGATCGGGAAGTACGATCCGTGGCTGTGGCTGCTGCAGATCGGCGGCCTCATCGTGCTGCTCGGCGGGGTCGCTGTGGCGGGGTGGAACCTGTTGCTGGCGTTCCGGCGCAAGCGCGGCTGGTTCGGACGGATGTGGAGCGTGGCGCTGCTGCTTGCGCTGCTGATGCTCGGCTATACGGCGTGGATGTTCGGGCTGCTGGCGATGTCGGTGAATTATTGAGAATAGGGTCTTGAGAGCGGCTTATGGGCAGAAATCCGCACGGCGGTTTTGGTGTAGATCGAACGCTATAGCTGCCGGTGATCGCATTCGGCGGAAATGGCCGCTCCCGACCAGACCCGGCTACTCGCACATTAAACTGTGAACGGCCGCTGGCGATAGAAGCCGCCGTTCGGGGCGCACCGAGCCAACAATCTCGCCTCGCGCCCCTTATGGCCATTCACAAGATCGTGCGGCGAACCCGAAGCCGACGTTCTTAACGAAACCGGGGTTACGCGATTGGCAATCGGGTGCCGACGAACTCGGCCACGTTCAAGGCGTGGGGGTGCCCGCGGTTGCACAGCGTGATGATTGCGTACCCGGCGCGTGGATAGACGGCGAAGTCGGCGTTCACACCCGGGGCGCTGCCGCCGTGGCCGAAGCAGGGTTCGCCGTTGCGCATGGCGATGCGCAGACCGAGCGACCATCGTGCACTGCCGGCAGGGATCACCGGGGTCGTGAGTATGCGGCGATGCGTCGGATCGAGCAGCGTATCCTGCTGAAGCGCCAGCGCAAAGCGATGCAGATCGTCCACCGTCGAATAGCCGCCTCCGGCAGGCAGGCCGACATAATAGGGTAACGGTTTCAGCCCCGTTTGCGCCGCGCCGTTGAGCGGCTCGGCCGTCTCTTCCGGGGACGCGACGGCCGAGGTCGCCGTCATACCGGCGGGGCTAAAGACGTTCTGCTGCAAATAGGCATCCCAGCTCTGACCAGACACTTGCTCGAGGATCGCGCCGAGCAGGATGAAGCCGAAATTGCTGTAGCCCCAGCGAGAACCAGGTGGAAACAGGGGATCGCGCCGGCCGAACAGCCGGACGAAGTCGGACGGCGTGCGAAGCGCCGATTCATGCATGTCGTAATCGGGGCCGAAGAAATCGCCGGTCCCGCCAGTATGCGTGAGGAGGTGCCGGACGGTCACCGATCGGGCGAGCGGCGTGTCCGGATAGTTGGGCAGGCGCATCGCGATCGTATCAGCCAAGCTCAGCCGGCCGGCCTGCACGAGCTGGAGCACGCCAACCGCCGTGAACATCTTGCCAGCCGAGCCGATACAGAAGCGGGTGGCCGGGATCACCGCCCGCATATTTCCCGCATCCTGCGCGCCATAGGCCTCGCGCAGGAGAAGCTGATCTCCCTTGGCGACCAGCACCGATCCCGAGAAACGGCCGGCGGCTGCCTCGGCGCGCAATTTCCGGCGCAACGCGCGCAGCGCCTCGGCTTCACCCATCCGCCGAACGGCGAAGCTTGGCGGCGCGGGCGCGCCTGTAAAGGACAGGTCATCTATCGTGTTATCGCCGATCGACAGCACGACCTTGGAGAAGCGATCCCAGTTGCGGTCGCGAACCCAGGCGGTGATTTCCCGGGGCGCGGTCTGCTCGCTGCGTAGAAGGACAAGACCGCCGGACGCTTCGCGCACCCCCAGATCCTCCTCCAGATAGGGGGCGAGGTTCGGTATGTTGCGCCTGACGAAATCCGGATAAGTGGCGCCGCCAGGATCGTTGAACGCAGCGAGCCATCCAGATAGCCAGTCCGCAGGCGTGAGCGGTTGCGCGGCCGAAGCATGTCGCGGCAGGCAGGCAAGCGCCAGCCCTCCGCCCAAGACATAGCGTCTCGACAGGATCATGACTCAACCTTTCAAATCGTCGTTGCCGACAATTATGTAGGCGCCTACGATTGTGTCAATCGGATATGGAAGAGACGATGAAGGACTATGTTCGGGAAGTGGGGGGCGGCACTCGGCGGGCGCCTGCGGCCGGAGATCCCGGCTTGCGCCGGGATGACGGCATTTACGAAGTGGCGCCCGACACCTAGCTACAGCTATGCCGCAGCGCCACGCCGGGCCGCGCGGGGGTGGTCTTGCCGGCGCGGAGCACCGCGACGCCGTTGACGATCACATCGTCGATCCCCTTCGGCGCGCCGAGCGGCTTTTCCCAGCTGCTGCCTTCTTCCACCGTATCGGCATCGAAGATCGTGATGTCGGCGCGCAACCCTTCGCGCAGCACGCCGCGATCCGCCAGCCCCATGCGCTGCGCCGGCCATGAGGTCATCTTGCGCACTGCATCCTCCAGCGTCAGCACATGCCGCTTGCGGACATAGTCGCCCAGGATGCGCGGGAAGGTGCCGTAAGAGCGCGGGTGCGGCAGCCCGAGCGCATCCATCTCGCCGAACTTCGCCGCCGATCCAGCATCGGTGCCGATGCTGGTCCACGGCGCTTTCAGCGCGAGCTCGATATCGGGCTCGTCCATCATGAAATAGAGGCCATAGGCGCGGTTGGGGAGCGCGTTGAGCAGGATATCCCACGCCACGTCGGCGGGATCGCGCCCCAGCGCCTTGCCGATCGCCGCGAGGCTTTGCCCGCGATAGGCGTCCATCTTGGGATCATAGGCATTGGCGAGGACGACATGATCCCAGCCGCCCGCCGCCTCGACCAGATTCGACCAGCCCGGCTGCGACCCCGCCGCAACCTCGCGCTTGAGCCGTTCGCGGATCTTCGGATCGCGCAGCCGCTCGTACCCGGTCTTCGCCCCCTGCGCGAACACCCAGTTGGGCACGGTGATGTCGAGCCCGGTGCCGCCGGCGGTATAGGGATAAAGGTCCGCCGCAATATCGACCCCGCGCGCGCGCGCCGCGGCGATCCGCGCCAGCGCCTGCGGCATCAATTTGCCCGCCAGCGGGCGATAGGCGGCCTTGAGGTGGAAGATCTCGACCTTGGCGCCGCTGCGCTCGCCGATCGCGATCGCCTCGTCGATCGCCTCGATCAGTTTCGCGCTCTCGTCGCGCATGTGGCTGGCGTAGAAGCCGCCGCATTTCCCTGCGACCGAAGCCAAAGCCACCACCTCGTCGGTCGACTGGAAACTGTTGGGGGGATAGATCAGCGCGGTCGACACGCCGAACGCGCCATTCTTCATCGCGACGAGCGTTTCGGCCTTCATCGTTTCGAGCTGCTGCGGGGTCGGGGTGCCCGCACCGTCACCCAACACCTTCATCCGCGGCTGGGCGGCGTTGTAATAGGTCCCGAAATTGACCGCGATCCCGGTCTTCTCAAGCCCGTCGAGATATTTGCCGATCTCGGCCGCATCGACCGGAGTGCCGCCCTCGCCGGCGATGACGGTGGTAACCCCCATCCGCAGCTTATTCTCGGCCGCGCCCGATTTCGGCAGCACCTCGCCCGATTGATCCATCATGTCGATAAAGCCGGGCGACACATAGCGGCCGTGCGCATCGATCTCGTCGCGTCCCTTGCCGCGTACCACGCCGATCTTGGCGATGCGGCCGTCCTTGATCGCGATATCGGCATAGACCCAGGGATTGCCCGCGCCGTCGAGCACGCGCCCGCCGCGGATCACGATGTCGTAATCGGTGGCCGGCGCCTGCGCCGGTGCCGGCGTCGCCACAGGGGCCAGCGCGGTGCCGATCAGCAGCGCGGCGGCGAGCGCGAAATGTTTCCTCATGGCGTCCCTCTCTCCCTTTGGATTGTGGCGCGCGATTCAGCGCCCCTTTACCGGCGTGAACAGCAAGTCGTGATAATCGTAGCTGAAATCCGCGATCGGCGAGGCCGCCTTCATCGTGACGCGCGCGATCTTCCCCTCGGCATCGAGGTTGAAGGTCACATAGGCCGGCTCGATCGTCTTGTCGTCGAAGCGAGTGACGAAGCTGTCATATTGGAAATGCTCGAGCCGCCCCGACATGCGCGGGGTCGATTTGAAATCGATCCGCAGCCCGCGCTGGTCCCCGGTCACCGCGATATCGCCGTACCATGGATCGTTATAGGTGCCGACATAGCCGGTGAGCGGCAGCGACGGCCCGCTTTTCGCGGGCTTGCCGGCCTTTTCCTTGAACGCCGCGAGCCCCGCCGCAACGCGCTGGCGCTTTACCGCGGCGAATTTCGCCGGCCAGTCGTTCGCCGGCTGCCCGAGGTAATGATCGAGCAATTCATACGCCAACCCGCGCAGGATCTCGCCGTCCTCGCTGTTGATCTCGATCGCGAAGCCGACATTCTTTTCGGGGACCAGCACGACGATCGTCTGGAACCCGAACACCGCGCCGCTGTGCTGGATGATCCGCGCCCCGCGATAGTCGCTCACCGTCCAGCCCAAAGCATAATTAAGGAAATTGGGCTGGGTGAGCTTCAGCGCCTCGGGCTCCTCGCCGATCGGCATCGGCGTCACCGGCTTCCACATCTCGGCGCCTTGCGCCGGGCTGAAGAGTTGCCCGCCCTGCGGCAATTTGCCGTGCGCAAGCTGGATCTGGAGCCAGGTCGCCATATCCGCCGGGCTCACCGCCAACCCACCCGCCGGAGCGGCATTGCGCCCGAGCCCGTCACGCTCGTCGAGCGCTTCCTGATCGCCCACCCCGCGCAGCCCACCGTTCATCCGCGCATGCGGTTGGGCGCGGTCGGCGCTGGCGAAGCGATCATTGTCGTCGGTGACTGAATCGCGCATCCCCGCGGCGCGGAGCACATGCTCGCGAACGAAATCCTCCCAGCGCTGGCCGCTCACCGCCTCGATCAGCTGACCCGCGACCATATAGAGCACATTGTCATAGGCATAAGCGCTGCGGAAACTCGTCACCGGCTTGAGGTAGCGCAGCCGCCGCACCGTCTCCGCGCGTGACAATTGGCTGCGCGGCACGAACAGCAGATCGCCCGCGCCGAGCCCGAGCCCGGAACGATGCACCAGCAGATCGCGGATCGTGATCTCGCGCGTGACCCAGGCGTCCCACATGCGGAAATCGGGGAGATGATCGATCACGCGATCGTCCCAGCCGATCTTGCCCTGATCGACCAGCAAGGCGAGCGCCGCCGCGGTGAATGCCTTCCCGGTCGACCCGGTCGGGAAGATCGTGTGCGCGGTGACCGCCTCACCCGACCCGATCCGCTTCTCACCGAAGCCCTTCACCAGCACCGGCGCGCCGTTTTCGACGATCGCCACGCCCATGCCGGGCACCCCGGTCGCACGGCGCAGCGCCTCGACCCGCGCCTCGAACCCCTCGGGCGGCGCCGCGAGCGCCGCGACCGGAAACGCGACCGAGGCGAGGATAACGGCGGTGAGGATGCGCTTCATGCGAGCTGTCCCGTTGTTATGCCAGGCAGGAATCGATCAGCCGCTCCAGCGCCGGTCCGCCGCGCACCGGATCGGCCACGGGCAGGCCATAAGCGTTTGCGAGCGCGGCAATCTCGGCCTCGGCCGCGGCGGCATCCAGCGCAGCGGTGTTGAGGCTGATCCCGGCGCAGCGGATCGCCGGATTGGTCAGGCTGCCAAGCGCGATCGTCTGATCGATCACCGCACGGATCGAAGGAATAGGGAATTGCGGCATCCCCATGATCGTCTCGCGCCCCGGCAAATGGCAGACGACGAACACATCGGGTTGGCTGCCGTGGAGCAGGCCGAGCGACACCGCGGCATAGGCCGGGTGGAACAGCGAGCCCTGCCCCTCGATCACGTCCCAATGATCGTCCGCCGCATCGGGGCTGAGCAATTCGGCCGCACCGGCGAGGAAATCGGACACCACCGCATCCATCGGCATGCCCGCGCCGGCGATCATGATCCCGGTCTGGCCGCTCGCGCGGAAATCGGCGGCGACACCGCGCGCCTTGATCCCCTCGGCGAGCGCGAGCGCGGTATATTTCTTGCCGAGCGCGCAATCGGTGCCGACCGTCAGCAGCCGCTTGCCGCTGCGCTTGCGCCCCGAGCCGGTCGGGATGCCCGGCGGCGGGCTGCGCACGTCGATCAGCTGGCGGCCGAGCCGCGCGGCTTCCTTCGCCAGCACCGGGATATCGCTCAGCCGCTCGTGGAGCCCGCTGACCAGATCGAGCCCCGCTTCGAGCGCCTCGACCAGCGCGCCGAGCCAGCGCTCGGGGATGACCCCGCCGATATTGGCGACCCCGATCAGCAACGATCGCGCACCGCGCGCGTGAGCCTCGGCAGGCGTCATCCGGGCGAGGCCGGTGGTGACGGCGCATTCCGGCAGGACGAATTCGCCCACGCAGCGATCCCCCGCCCAATCGGCCAGGCCCAGCGCGGTCTTGGCATAACCACGCTCGGCCGCATCTCCCAGAAACAGCAAATAAGGCTGCGGCAGCGACAGCGCGCCAGCGGTGATGGCCTGGTGTAGAATCGTCATATTCCTTATCCGAGTGATGCTCTATACAGGCATCATGATCCTAATTAGAAAAATTTCAACTCAATTTTCTGATTGAGACAAATCGATACGTCGGATCGGCTGATCGAGCAGCCGGAGCAGCCCCGCCGCCACCGTCGCGATCACCGCGAGCAGGGTGAAATAGCTGCTGCGATCGAGCAGGCTCCACAGCCCGCCGACCAATCCGGCGAACAGGCTGCCGCTGAAGATCGCAAGATACCAGGCGGCGACGGTGGTCGCCCCCAGCTTGGGGGGGGCTAGGCGGGCGAAGAGACCGAGACCGATCGGCAGCACGAACAATTCGCCGATCGTGAAGATCAGGAAGAACAGCGCGAGCCACAGCCAGCTCGCCTTCATGTCCCCCGCGAACCACGTCACCGCCGCGAGCAGGAAATAGGCGCCGCCGACGATCAGCGCGCCAAGCGCCATCCGCCGCGCCGGCGGGGCATCATATCCAGCCGCCGCGCGACGCCGCCACACCGCGAGCAGGATCGGGGTCAGCAGCATGACCAGCAACGGATTGAGCGATTGAAACCAGGTCATCGGGATCGACAGACCGCCCAGCCGGCGATCGACGCCGCTTTCCGCCCACAAGGCAACGGTATTGCCGACCTGTTCGTAAGCGCCGCGAAACACCGTGACCGCGAGCCCGACCGCGCCGAGCACCAGGACCAATCGACGGCCCGAGGGTCCGCTTTCATCGACCGGGGCGGGCGCCGCGTCTTTCGCGCGAACATCCGCAGGCAGATATTGCTGCCCGCCGAGATAGATCAGCAACCCGGCGAGCATCCCGACGCCGGCCGCGCCGAAGCCGTAATGCCAGCCGTAAAGCTCGCCGAGCGTGCCGCAGATCAATGGCGCGAGAAACCCGCCGATGTTGATGCCGACATAATAGACATTATAGGCCCAGCCGCGCCGCGGATCGTCCCCGCGGTAGAGGCCGTTGATCTGGCTCGGCAGGCTGGGCAGGAAGAAGCCGTTGCCCAGCGCGATCGTCGCGAGCGCGATGTAGAACATCGCCTCGAACGCCATCAGGAAATGGCCGAGCGCCATGATGCTCGCACCGATGATCACCGCGCGCCGTTTGCCCAGATAGCGATCCGCGATCACCCCGCCGACGATCGGGGTGAAATAGGCGCAGGCGGTATAGGCGCCGTAGACGAAGGAGGAATGCGGCTGGGTGAACAGCAACTGCCGGGTCATGTAATAGACCAGCAGCGCGCGCATGCCGAAATAGGAGAATTGCTCCCACATGTTGGTGAGGAACAGGATCGTCAGCCCGCGCGGCTGACCGAACCACGTCGCCTCCCCCTCACCCGCCTGCCGCATCTCGGTCATGCGGCGACCCGTGACTCCGCGCCCCACACCCGCTCGTCGCACCAGGCGGTGCCGTCCTGATAGACGATCCCCGGATTGCGATCCTCCTTGAGGAAGATCGGCCCGTCGAGATCGCAGATATCGCAAAGCTGGCCGAGCACGAGGCTCGGCGCCATGCTGAGCGAGGACCCGCCCATATTGCCGACCATCACGTCGAGCCCGATGTCGCGCGCGGCGCGGGCGATCATCAGCCCCTCGGTCAGCCCGCCGCACTTGTCGAGCTTGATGTTGACGACCTGGAAACGCCCCTCCAGTCCCGGCACGTCGGCCAGGGTCAGCGCGCTTTCGTCGGCCGCGATCGGGACCGGCGAGCGATAGCCGTCGAGATCCGCCTCACGCCCGCGCGCGAGCGGCTGTTCGATCAGCGACACCTTTTCGGTGACCATCGCCGCCGCGAGCGCATCGAGATCGGCGATCTTGAACCCCTGATTGCCGTCCACCCCCAGCCACACGTCGGGCCGCGCGGCGCGAACCGCCCGGACGCGCGCGATATCGAGATCGAGATCGCCGGTCAGCTTGATCTTGATCGCCTTGACCGGGCCGAACGCGACCGCGCTCGCCGCCATCAGCGCGGGATCGTCGGCGCCGAGCGTGAAGGTGGTGACCACCGGTTTCGCCTCGGGCAGCCCGGCGAGCTTCCACACCGGAAGCCCGCTGCGCTGCGCCTCCAATTCCCACAAGGCGGCATCGACCGCATTGCGCGCGCCGCCCGCCGGCATGATCTCGCGCAGCGCGGCGCGATCCGCCCCGGCCTCGATATCGGCGCGCGCATGCTCCAGCGCGGCGAGCATATGCGGCACGTCGTCGCCCATATAATAGATGCCATTGGCCTCGCCGCGGCCGCGATACGTGCCGTCGCTCAACGTCGCGATGACGCAATTCACGCCGTCGAACACATAGCCCGAGATGCGGAAGGCGGCCTTGTAGGGCAGGCGCTCGACCTGAACATCCAGCGACAATTTGGCCATGCGGAACACTCCCGTTGCGGTGTTGCGGAGGAGCGACGTTCGGGGGAGCGCGGCCGCATATCGCCGGCCTTGCCCCCGGGCGCGAGCACCCTCTCCTTCAGATGATCGGGCACTATTTGCCCTATCAGGACTTTTCAAGCCTGTTCGGAAAATTTTGCAAGTCGCGGGACGGACGACATTCCAAAGGTCCGTCCCCTTTACCCCACCGTCACCCGGCCTTGAGCCGGGGTAACGGAGATGTGGCCGCCCTCCCCCTTGTCCTGATCTGCGATTGACGAGTCTCAATCAGGACAATAGCGTTCCCATCGGACAATCGACCCGTTGAGTCGAGCCAGCTTTTCGATTCCGGGTCCGCCCCGGCGGAATGAAGAGGGGATAAGTCGCATGAAGTTGAAGCGCTCGTTGATGCTCGCGGCCGTCGCGGGACTGTCGATCACGGTTCCGGTGCTCGCGCAGTCGCCGGCCCCGCTCGAAGCGTTTCTCTCCTATACGTTCGTCGGGGAACTGGCCGCGCCGACCGCCGCGGATCGCATCGCCTGGACCGAATTGCATCAGGGGCGCCGCAACATCTGGTATGCGACCGCGCCCGATTACCGCCCGCGGCGGCTGACCAACGGCACCGACGACGACGGGCAGGAATTGTCCGATCTCGCTTTCTCGCCCGACGGACGCGTGCTGGCGTGGACGCACGGCGCGGTCGAGCATAATCCTTTTGCGGACGGGCTTCCCGCCGCCAACCCGGCTTCGGTCGTCACCCAGCCGTCGATCGAGATCTGGGCGTCGGTCGACGGCGGCGCGCCGGTCAAGGTCGCCGACGGCGAAGGGCCGAAGGTGTCGGCGTCGGGGCGGATCGCCTTTCTGCGCGACAATCAGGTGTGGACGGTCGGCGCGGACGGCACGGACAAGCCGCAGAAGCTGTTCTACGATCGCGGGAAGATCGAGGAGATCGCCTGGTCGCCCGACGGCAAGCGCCTCGCCTTCGTGTCGGATCGCGGCGATCACAGCTTCATCGGCGTCTATGACGGCCCCGACCGGCCGATCGTGTGGCTCGCGCCGGCGACCGCGATCGACGATTCCCCCACCTGGTCGCCCGACGGGAAAAGCATCGCCTTCGCGCGGCGCGCGGGGGATGTGAGCATCCTCGAATCGCCGCTCGTCGCCAAGCCCAACCCCTTCTCCTTATGGGTCGCCGCCGCCGACGGCAGCACCGCGAAGCGCGTGTGGCAAAGCCCGAATACGTTGCGCGGCTCCTATCCGCAGGTGCCGGGCGGGCTGTATCTCAAATGGGGCGCGGGCGACCGGCTGACCTTCCGCGCCGAAATGGACGGCTGGGCGCATCTCTACTCGCTCGCCGCGACCGGCGGCGAGCCGGTGCTGCTGACCCCGGGCGAGTTCATCGTCGAACATGTCACGATGGCGCCCGATCGCGCGAGCCTGCTCTACAGCGCCAATACCGGCGGCGCGGCGGGGGATATCGATCGCCGCCACCTCTATCGCGTCCCGGTCGATCGGGCGGCGCCGGTCGCGCTGAGCGGCGGCAAGGGGCTCGAATGGACGCCGACCCCGCTCGCCGGCGGCAAGCTCGCCTATATCGCCGCAACGACGAACGAGCCGCCACGCGTGACGCTGGCGGAGGCGGACGGGCGCGGCGGGCGCGTGCTGCCCGCGACCGCCGCATCCTATCCGTCGGACCGGCTGGTCGTCCCCACCCCGGTTACCTTCGCCGCGCCCGACGGCCTCACGATCCACGGCCAGTTGTTCACCCCGCAGGGCGGCGGGGGCAAGCATCCCGCGCTGATCTTCGTCCACGGCGGGCCGCCGCGCCAGATGCTGCTCGGCTGGTCCTATATGGATTATTACACCCACAGCTATGCGATGAACCAATATCTCGCGTCGCGCGGCTATGTCGTGCTGTCGGTGAACTATCGGCTCGGGATCGGCTATGGCCGCGATTTCCAGCATCCGGCGAAGGCCGGCGCGGCGGGCAATGCGGAATATCAGGATGTCGTCGCGGGCGCACGCTATCTCCAGTCGCTCCCCGCGGTGGACGCGGCACGGATCGGGATCTGGGGCGGCTCCTATGGCGGGCTGCTCACCGCACATGCGCTGGCGCGCAACAGCGACATCTTCAAGGCCGGGGTCGATTTCCACGGCGTCCACGACTGGTCGATGTTCGGGTTCGCCGCGCCGAAACGCTACGAACAGGGCGACCACGCCGAGGCGCTGCGCACCGCGTTCGACAGCTCGCCCGAGGCGGCGCTGCCCGGCTGGCGCTCGCCGGTGCTGCTGATCCACGGCGACGACGATCGCAACGTGCCGTTCAACCAGACGGTCGATCTCGCGCGGCGGCTGGCGGCGCAGAACGCGCCGTTCGAGGAGCTGATCTTCCCCAACGAGATCCACGGCTTCCTGCGCCACGACACCTGGCTGCGCGCCGATCGCGCGATGGTGCGCTTCCTCGACGCGCATCTGAAGCCGCAATCCGCCAAACAAGGGAGTGAATAAGATGGACAAGACCCGCGTGACGCGCCGGGCGATGATCGGCGGCATGGCGACGGCATCGACGCTCGTCGCCTTCCCGATGCTCAACACCGGCATGTATCGCGTCCACGCCGCGTCGACGCGCACTTATGCCAAGCGCGTCGTCGATCTGGTCAAGAGCTCGCTCGTCATCGACATGCTCGGCCCGCTGTCGCTCGATTTCCGCCCCGAGACCGTCGCGGCCAAATTGTCCGAGGCGCAGATCGCCGACTTCCGCGCGAGCGGGATCACCGCCTTCCACAATTCGGTCGGCGTCGGCGGCCCCGATGCCTTTGCGCTAGTGCTCGAATTCCTCGCCGGGTGGAGCGCGTTCGTCGGACATAATGACGAGGTGTTCACGCTCGTCCGCGACGCCGCCGACATCGATCGCGCCAAGCGCCAGGGCAAGGCCGCGGTGATGATGGGGCTGCAGGATTCGGATCACTTCCGCACCGCCAAGGATGTCGCGCGCTTCTATAATCTCGGCCAGCGCGTGTCGCAGCTCACCTATAATACGCAAAATCTGATCGGATCGGGCTGCACCGACCGGGTCGACGGCGGGCTCAGCGATTATGGCGTGGAGGTCGTCAAGGCGATGAACGCCGCCGGGATGCTGGTCGATACCTCGCATTGCGGCGATCGCACGACGCTCGACGCGATCGCGGTATCGCCGGTGCCGATCGCGATCACCCACAGCAATTGCCGCGCGATCAACAACCACCCCCGCACCAAGACCGACGAGGCGATCAAGGCGCTCGGCGCCAAGGGCGGGGTGATGGGGATCACCGGGGTGCGCAATTTCGTCAGCGGGCAGGAACCGACGACGATCGCCAATGTCGCCGACCATATCGATCACGTCCGCAAGCTGATCGGGATCGATCATGTCGGGATCGGCACCGACGCTGATCTCTACGGCTATGACAAGATGGCGCCCGATCAATATGCCGCGCTCAAGGCGGGGTATAAGGGCAGCTACGCGTTCCGCGACAAGATCGATATCGAGGCGTTCAGCGGCCCGCTCAAGATCTACAATCTCACCGAGGAACTGGTGCGCCGCGGCTATAGCGACGCCGATGTGCGCGCGGTGCTCGGGGGGAATTTCCGGCGGCTGCTGGGCGCGACGTGGAAGTGAGGCGCGGCCGATCGCTTCTTCCTTCTCCCCTCCCTTCACCAGGGAGGGGGCGGGGGTGGGTTGGTGTGGGGGATACCGCAGCACCCGCCTCATACCCACCCACCGCCAGCCCCTCCCTTCACGAGGGAGGGGAGTCAGAGGAAGAATAGCCTCAGCGTTCGCCGTGGATGTTGAGGAGCGAATCCATCAGGTCGTCGTCCGCGCTGGACATCACCGCCAGCGTCACCGCCTCGTCGCAATCGGGCGCGGCAAGATAGGCGTGGCCCATGTTCGAATCGATATAGATCGACTGCCCCTGTTCGAGCGTCACCGGATCGTAGAATTCGGTGTGGACGACGATGCTGCCCTTGAGCACGAAGATGAATTCCTCGCCGCCGTGGTGGACGAGCTCGCCGAATTCCTCGAGCGTCCGCGCGCGGATCGTCGTGATATTCGGAATCATCCTTTTGCGGCGCAATTCGGTGCAGAGATAATAATAATCGTAATTGGCGGTCTGCACGCGGAAGGCGTTTTCGCGCGTGCCGATGCTGCGCCGCGCGGTCACCGGCGCCGCTTCCGGCGCGGCGTCGCTTTCGGCGAACAGATCGGACATGCGGATGTTGAGCCTGACGCTCAGCTCCTGCAGCTTGTCGTAGGTCAACGTCAGCCGGTTGTGCTCGACCTTGGACAAGGTGGAGACCGGAATGCCGGTGCGCTCGCTCATCTCGCGCAGCGTCCATCCGTTGCTGTCGCGCAACTGCCTGATCACCGCGCCTAACGTCGAGCGTCGCTTCGCCATTCGCTCATCATCCCAGTCTCTAATTGGAGATGCGCGTAGCATCGTTGCGCTTGGCGACGCAATCTCCTCCGTTTCCGAAGAAGGTCCCGGATTGACATATTTCTCCGATTAGGATCATACATCCTGCTATT
This sequence comes from Sphingomonas lycopersici, assembly GCF_026130605.1. Classification (GTDB taxonomy): domain Bacteria; phylum Pseudomonadota; class Alphaproteobacteria; order Sphingomonadales; family Sphingomonadaceae; genus Sphingomonas; species Sphingomonas lycopersici. Next base: position 157,979 of record NZ_JANFAU010000005.1, read on the forward strand.
GCCAAACTATCGGCACATTTCTCCCGATGGGGCCAAATCGCGCGCCACGGGCAGAACAGGGAGAGAGAGAATGCGGTCGATGCGGACCTGGGCATTAGGAGCGGTGGCGCTGGTCGCCAGCGCCGCGCTCGCCCAAGGGAATGACAAACCAGCCCCGAACACCCCCGCCCCTGCGGCAGCCACCACCCCCGCCGCCGCGCTTCCGGCCGGCGCGGCGCTGACCAAGAGCGACGTCGACGTCTGGCTCGACGGCTATATGCCCTATGCGCTGCGCAGCGGCGACATCCCCGGCGCGGTGGTGACGGTGGTCAAGGACGGGCAGCTGCTCACCGCGCGCGGCTTCGGCTATGCCGATGTCGCGAAGCGCACCCCGGTCGATCCCTATCGCACCTTGTTCCGCCCCGGCTCGGTCTCCAAGCTCGTCACCTGGACGGCGGTGATGCAGCAGGTCGAGGCGGGCAAGCTCGATCTCGATGCCGACGTCAATCGCTACATCGATTTCAAGATTCCGCCGCGCAACGGCCAGCCGGTCACGCTGCGCCAGATCATGACGCACACCGCCGGGTTCGAGGAAACCGGCAAGGACGTGATCTTCTACGATCCCGATCACCTGCGCCCGCTCGGCGATTTCCTCAAGGCGTCGCAGCCCGTGCGCATCTATGATGCGGGCACCACTCCGGCCTATTCGAACTGGGCGACCGCGCTGGCGGCCTATATCGTCGAGCGCGCCTCGGGCCAGTCGTTCGACGATTATGTCGACAGCCACATCTTCGCCCCGCTCGGCATGACCAACGCGACCTTCCGCCAGCCGCTCCCCAAGCAGCTCGTCGGGCAGATGGCGACGGGCTATCCCAAGCCAGGCACCGCCGCAGCGTTCGAACTGGTCGGCCCCGCGCCGGCCGGGTCGCTCTCCGCCTCGGGCGTCGATATGGCGAAGTTCATGCTCGCCCATCTGCAGGGCGGCGAACTGGGCGGCAAGCGCATCCTCAGCCCGCAGATCGCGGCGATGATGCACAACAGCCCGCTCGACAAGGTGAACCCGCAATCGCTGATCCCGCCGCTCAACCGGATGGAGCTCGGCTTTTTCGAGACCAATGTGAACGGGCATGAGGTGATCGCGCATCTCGGCGATACCGTGGCGTTCCACACCTCGCTGCATCTGTTCATCAACGATCATGTCGGGCTGTACGTGTCGTTCAACAGCCCGGGGAAGATGGGCGCGGTCGGCGCGCTGCGCACCAGCCTGTTCGAGGATTTCGCCGATCGCTATTTCCCCGGCAAGCCGGTGACCGCGCGGGTCGATGCGCAGACCGCGAAACAGCATGCGCAGATGATGGCCGGGACGTGGCGCAACAGCCGCCGCTCCGAAACCAATTTCCTCGCGCTCGCCGGGCTGCTCGGGCCGACCGAGGTGACAGTCGACGAAAAGGGCAATCTGGTGGTGCCGTCGCTCAAGACGCCCGGCGGCCGCCCGCGCGAATGGGTCGAGATCGCGCCGTTCGTGTGGCGCGACCGCTTCGGTCATGAACAGCTCGCCGCGAAGGTGGTCGACGGCAAGGTCGTCCGCTGGAGCATCGGCGGCATCTCGCCGTTCATGGTGTTCGATCGCGTTCCCGCGAGCATCTCGCCGTCGTGGCTGACGCCGGCGACCTATCTCAGCCTCGCGGTGCTGGCGCTGACCTTCCTCGCATGGCCGATCGGCTGGGCGATCCGGCGCCGCTACAAGGCCTCGCTCAACCTCTCGGGTCGCCCGCTCACCGTCTATCGCGCGACGCGGATCGCCGCCGGGCTGGTCGTCGGCGTGGTGATCGGCTGGGCGGCGATGATCACCGCGATGTTCGCCAATCTGCGCAACCTGTCGGGCGTGCTCGATCCGTATCTGGTGCTGCTCCAGATCCTCAGCATCGTGGTGCTGATCGGCGCGGTCGGCGTTGCCGGCTGGAACCTCTGGCTGGCGCAGCACGACGGGCGCAAGTGGACGAGCAAGCTCTGGGCGGTGCTCATCCTCCTCGCGACGCTGATCATCCTTTACGTCGGCTACAGCTACAGCCTCCTGTCGATCTCGACGAAATATTGACGAAGCGTGGTGGCGGTCATGCAGGATGATCGCCACCATCTATGCCACGTCGAGAGGATGACCGGATGAGCCTGGATAATAATAACAACGCGACTGAACTTCCTTCTCCCTATCTTCTGTTCGTCGGCGACGTCGTCGAACCCGGCTTCGCCAAGACCGCATTCGGATTGCGAGACTGGGCCGCCGACAAATGCATCGGCGAATATGCCTGCGATCCCGCCGCGGTGCGCACCGGGCTGCCGCAGCTCTCCCCCGCTGACGCCGCGGCGAGGGGCGCGAAGGCGATGGTGATCGCCGTCGCCAACCGCGGCGGCGTGATCCCGCCGCATTGGCGGCCCGCGCTGATCGAGGCGCTCGCCGCCGGGCTCGATCTGATCGCCGGGATGCACAGCCGGCTCACCGATGTGCCCGGCCTCGCGCAAGCCGCACAAGATCATGGCCGCCGGCTGTTCGACGTGCGCACCCCGCCCGCCGGGCTACCGATCGCCACCGGGCGCAAGCGCAGCGGCAAGCGGCTGCTGACGGTCGGCACCGATTGCGCGCTCGGCAAGAAATATACTGCCCTAGCGCTCGCCGACGCCTTTGCCGCGCGCGGCGTCGCGGTCGATTTTCGCGCCAGCGGGCAGACCGGGATCATGATCGCGGGCGGCGGGATACCGATGGATTCGATCGTCTCCGATTTCGAGGCCGGCGCGGCGGAATCGCTGTCGCCCGACGCCGCGCCCGATCATTGGGACGTGATCGAGGGCCAGGGATCGTTGCTGCATCCGGCCTATGCCGCGGTATCGCTGGGGCTGCTCCACGGCAGCCAGCCCGACGTGTTCGTCGTCTGCCACGAACCGGGGCGCGCGCACCTGCTCGGCGTTCCCGATTATGGCGTGCCGACCGTCGAGGAGATCGTCGACCTGACGATCGCGCTCGGGCGGCGGACCAACCCCGCGATCCGCTGCGCCGGCTTCGCCTATAATACCGCCGCGCTCGACGCCGATGCCGCCGCGGCGTTGATGGCGCGCGACGCGGAGCGGCTCGGGCTTCCGGTTGCGGACCCGATCCGGCGCGGCGCCGCCTTCGACCAACTGGTTGCGAGCTGCCTCGGCGTACCGTGAGCCGCGCCCTCTTCATTTCGTTCGGAGAATTCTGATGCCCTGGATTCGCGCTCTTACCTGCGCCGCGCTTGCCTGTTCATCGTCGCTCGCTTTCGCCGAACCGCCCCGGCCGGCGCCGGCGGTTCAGGCCGATCGGCTCGCCGGGCTCCCCGATTTCGTCGACGGGGTCGTCGCCGGGCAGATCGCCAGCCGACAGGTAGCGGGCGCGGTGGTGACGGTGGTGGCGGACGGCCGCGTGCTGTTCACCCGCGGCTATGGTTTCGCCAATGTCGCCAAGCAGGTGCCGGTCGACGGCGCGCGCACCCTGTTTCGCCCCGGATCGGTCTCCAAGCTGTTCACCTGGGTCGCGCTGATGCAGCAGATCGAGGCGGGGAAGGTCGACCTCGACGCCGACGTCAACCGCTACCTCGATTATCGCATCCCCGATTTCAACGGCGCACCGATCCGCGTGCGCGATCTGATGTCGCACAGCCCGGGGATGAGCGATCTCGGCGGCTTCCTGTTCGACAGCCCCGACAAGATCACCCCCTATCAGCAGTGGATCAAGGCGCATATTCCGCAGCGGCTGTGGGCGCCGGGGACCGAGATCGCTTATTCGAACTATGGCGCCGCGCTCGCCGGCTATATCGTCGAGCGCGTATCGGGCGAAGCCTATCCCGATTATGTCGAGCGCCACATCTTTGCCCCGCTGGGCATGACCTCGACCACCTTCCGCGAGCCTCTGCCCCCGGCGCTCGCCGCGCGGATGGCGGACGGGCACAAATGGGTCGACGGTCAGCTCGTCCCCAAGCCTTATGAATATCTCAGCTCGATCATGCCGGCGGGCTCGGCGAGCGCGACCGCGCCGGATATGGCGCGGTTCATGCTGGCGCTGCTCGGGGGCGGCGCGCTGGACGGCAAGCGCATCCTCAGCGCGCAATCGGTCGCGCTGCTCGAAAGCGATCTTTACGCCAATGTCCCCGGCCTGCCGGGGATGGCGCACGGCTTCCTCGTCGAGCGTCAGGCCGGGCCGCGAATGGTGGGGCATGCCGGGAACACGGTCGACTTCCACTCGGATCTCGTCATCGCGCCCGAACGCAACATCGGTCTCTTCATCTCGTTCACCGGCGGCCCAGAAAGCGGGATCGCGCGGACCGAGCTGCGCAACGCGTTGATCGGGCGGCTGTTTCCCCAGGCGCCCGCGCCGCGCTACACGGGCAAATCGGCACCGGTGCTCGGCAGCTATCGCGCCAACCGCCGCGATTATTCGGCGCCGGCCGATCCCGAGAACGACATCAAGGTCGAGGCGAGCGGCGCGCATATCGTCACCGTCACCGCGGCGGGGCGCAAGACCGCCTACGAGCAGATCGGGCCGGCGGAATATGAGGAAATCACCGGCGCGCGTGCCGGCGGTCCGTACGATCGGATCAAGTTCTTCGGCGACAGCCAGGACCCGCGCCTGTCCTTCGCCTCGATGCCTTATGAGACCTTCCATCTCGTGAAGCCGTGATCGACACCGCGTGTCGTTCATTTGCCAGTCGGGTTGGACGGTATAAGAAGGGCGCCATGACTCGCCCCACGCCGCTCGGCTTCCGTGTGTTCGCGACTGCGTTCGCCCTTGTAGGAGCGGTGCCGTCGCTCGCACAAACGGCGCCGGCGCCCGCCGCCGGCGACGCCGACACCGTTCGCCTCACCGACGAACAGCGCAACGCGATCCTCGATCGCAACACGGTGGACAGCGCCGCCGCCGCGCGCGGCGAACTGACCCAGTCGCAACGCATGGATCGCGGAATCCACGGCGAGGTGGGGATGATGATCGGCTCTTACGGCACGCGCGGCATCTATGGCACCGCGGCGATCCCGCTCGGCGACAATGCCGGCGCCGTGGTATCGTTCGAGAGCAGCCGCTTCGGTTACCGCCGCTAGTGGATTGATTCAGACGGAGGAGTCCCGGAATCCTTTCCCGTCATGCCGGGCTTGACCCGGCATCCAGAGCCACAAAGGACACCGCCTGAAACTCTGGATGCCGGGTCAAGCCCGGCATGACGGCTGAGAGAAGCGGGAACCATCCGTTGTGTTCTCACCACTAGCGCATCGTGCGTTCGCTTTTCCGCCCCGGCGAAGGGGCACCCCGCAAAGTAATACTTTGCGGGGACCACGAAGGCCGGGGTCCAGCATCGGGCCGCTCGTAACTGGACCCCGGCCTACGCCGGGGTGGATCGTGTTGTGCGCCCGTTACCGTGATTCACCCCGCGCCGAACAGCGGAGCCAGCCGCGCGCGGATGCGTTCCAGCACCGTCGCGCCGCCGAGATCGGGTGCGAAGGTCTTGCCGGTGATCGTCTCGAACGCCTCGGCATAGACCGCGGCGGTGCCGGTGATCAGGTCCCGCGGGATGGCCGGGATCGGATCATGATAGGGATCGCACCGCGCCGCGACCCACGAGCGCACGAAATCCTTGTCGAAGCTGTCGGGCCGCTCGCCGGCCTCGAATTGCGCCTGATAGGTCGCCTGCCGCCAGTAACGGCTGCTGTCCGGCGTATGGATTTCGTCCGCGAGGACGATCGTGCCGTCGGGGGTGACGCCGAACTCATATTTGGTGTCGGCGAGGATCAGCCCGCGCGCTTCCGCCATTTTCTGCCCGCGCGCGAACAGCGCCAGCGCGGTCGCGCTCAGCTCGTCCCATTGCGCCGGGGTCAGGAGCTTGCGCTCGAGGATTTCGGCGGGGGTCAGCGGCTCGTCATGTCCGCCGTCGAATTCCTTGCTCGTCGGCGTGATGATCGGCGCGGCGAGCCGGGCGTTGTCGCGCAGGCCATCGGGCAGCGTCATGCCGTACATCGTGCGCTGGCCCTTTTTGTAGAGGGTCAGGATCGAGGTGCCCGTGGTCCCCGCGAGATAACCGCGCACGACGATCTCGACCGGCAGGATGTCGAGCCGGCGGCAGATGAGGACGTTGGGATCGGGATAATCGAGGACGTGATTGGCGCAGATGTCCGCAGTCTGCTCGAACCAGAAACGCGCGGTCTGCGTCAGCACCTCGCCCTTGAACGGGATCGCGCACAGGATGCGATCGAACGCGCTCAGCCGGTCGCTGGCGATGATGATCCGCCGCCCGTCGGCCAGATCGTAATTGTCGCGCACCTTGCCGCGATAATGGTTCGGCAGTTCGGGGATCGTCGCATCGTCCAGCGTGCGCGATGCGAAAGCGGTAAAATCGATCGACGACATTCAGTGATTCTCCGGGACCGGAGGTTCGCCCTAGCCGGATGCGCCGGCATTGTCAGCGGGCGGCCGGCGCGCTTCCGGGGCAGCGGGATTTGCCCTATATCGCGCCCGACACAGCAAAGAGCGACGACCGATGCGAAAATCGACGTTGATCTGCACCGTTACTGCGCTGATCGCCGGGAGTGCAGTCGCACAGACGCCACCGCCGCCCGATCCCGCCAAGGCCCAGGCCAGCCGCGACGGTCGCCACGACTTCGACTGGGAATTCGGCACCTGGACTACGCGGCTGCGGCTACTGCGCAATCCGCTGTCGGGCGCCGCGCCGGATTGGGCCGATTATCAGGGAACGAGCGTGGTCCGCCCGATCCTCGATGGCCGGTTCAATCTCGTCGAACTGTCGGTCTCGGGCACCGCCGGGCGCATCGAGGGCGCGGCGCTGCGGCTGTATGATCCGCGATCGCGGCAATGGAGCCTCAACTACGCCAATGCACGCAGCGGCACGCTGACGACCCCGGTTTACGGCGGCTTCGGCGATCACGGCCGCGGGCTGTTCTATGCGCACGATACGCTCGACGGGCGCGCGATCCTCGTCCGCTTCGTGATCACGGCGACCGCGAAAGAAGCCCGTTTCGAACAGGCTTATTCCGCGGATAACGGCCGAAGCTGGGAAACCAACTGGATTGCGGTCGATACGCGTCAGTAGCGCGCCGCAACACGCGCGAAGAAGCTGCGCCCCGGCTCGGGGTAGCCCGCCGCGAGCTGGTAATTCCGATCGAGCAGGTTGCGCGCGCCCACCCCGATCGTCAGCCGGCGCGAGACATCCCAATCGGCGGCAAGCCCCACGTCGACATAATTCCCGGTGCGGAAATAAGCGGTGCCGGCGGTATTCACCGTCCAGCGATCGGAGGCGATATCGGCGCTCGGCCGCACATGCACCGCGGCGACCGGCGACCAATCGGCATAGATGAACGCCTTGTGCGTCGGCACGTCGGTCGGGCGGAAGATCGGTACGCCGGGATCGCGCAAGTCGCGATGCGTGTAGGTATAATTGCCGCCGATCGCGAGACCGGGGAGAAGCTGCGCGGTGACCGACAGCTCGCCGCCGTAGAAATTGCCGCGGCCGAGGTTGAAGCTCTTGGTCACCGGATTCTGCGTGCAGACCCCGGCGGGGGTGCAGCTCGTGAAGATGAACGGTTCGGCGACGATCACGTCGGTGAGGTGCGAATAGAAGATTGCGCCCTCCGCGCGCCAGATGCCGAAGCGGCGCGATCCGCCGATCTCGTAATTCACCGCACGCTCGGGCCGGAGATTGGCGTTGGACACCGCCCCGCCGAAGCGCGAGCTGAACCGTTCGAACAAGGTCGGGAAGCGCGTGCGATCGGAAATGCTGGCGTGCAATTCGCTCGTTTCGGACGGTTTCCACGACAGCCGCCCCTGCCCGTTCAGCGCCGAATGATTGACCAGCGGATAGAAGACGAAGGCGTTATTGGCGTAATCCTCCGCGCGGCGCAGATCCTTCCAGTCGTAACTGATGCCGGCGGTGAAGGTCAGCGCGGGCGCCAGCTCGGCGATATTCTGCAGCGCGATGCTATAGCCGTCCTCGATCGAGGTCTGCGGCGGCTCGAACCCGCCGCCGGGGAAGCTTTGCTGGAATTCGACATGCTTGTCGCGGCGGTAGAAGGCCGCGAGGCTCAGCGTATCGCCGGGCAGCGGGCGCAGATCGAGCTGCGCCGATCCGCCCCACGCCTTGTCGTGATAGAAACTGTTGAACGCGCGCGGCCTGGTCTGGGTGGTTTCGCTGGCGTCGTCCCACGCGCTGAGCAGATTGTCGAACTGGTTGTAATAAATCTTGGTCTTGAGCGTCGCCATCTCGCCCAAAGCGGTGGTCGACAGAAAATAGACGCTGGAAATATCCCAATAAGGCCAGGTCCAGGCGCGCTGGATCGCCGCCGGATCGGTGGTGCTGAGTGGGGCGAGCTTCATCCCGCTCTGTTTGGTATAGCTGATCGAATATTCGTCGGTGACATTGGGGGTGAACCCTGCCTTCAAGTTCACGCGCCAGTCGCGCGCCGCCGAAAGGTTGCGGCGCCCGCCATTCTCGCTCGGCGTCGGGACGAAGCCGCCGGCGAGATCCCAATGATCGGTATCGTTGCGCGCATAGCTCGCCTGCGCATAATATTTGTCCTGCCGCGTCCCGATCAGCCCGGCGACATTATAGCCGGCATAGTCCACCGCGCGGCCGAGGTTGAGCGTCGCCTGCACCTGCGCCTCGATCGGCCGGGTCGGCTTGCGCGTCACGAGGTTGATCGCGCCGCCCATCCCGTCGGGCCCGTCGAGCACCGAGGCATAGCCCTTGGCGACCTGCACCTCGGCGATGTCGCTGGTGAGGAAGCGGCCGTAATCGAGCCGATTGTCGGCAGGGAGAAACACGCGCACGCCGTCGATCGACAGCGGCGCCTGGAAGCGGTTGAACCCGCGCACCAGGATCAGCCGTTCATTGCGCGATCCGCCGGTGTTCGAGGCAGTGACCCCGGGGATGAGGTTCACCGCATCGTCGAGCCGCTGCCGATCGAAGGCGAAGATCGCATCCGACGACAGGGTATCGCCGCCGATCGCCACACCCTCGACCTTGGGCGCGGTGACGACGATCTGGCCGAGGCCGAACGCCGCGTCATTGTCCTGCGCCTGCGCCAGCACCGGCGGGGCGGCGACGATCGCGCTCGACACGAGCAGCCCGGCAACGATCGTTCGCATCGCATTCCCCCTCGCGGTTTCGCCCGGCGCGCATAGACCGCGATCGAAGCTCTGTATATATCCAGATATAGAGATCGGATTCGAAACGGGGGCAAAGATGGATCGGCAGTGGACGCGCGCGATATGGGCGGCGGCGATGATGGCGATGACCGCGCCGGCGGCATCGGCGCAAACGCCCCCCGCCTGCTCCGCCGAAGCGAAACCCGCGCTGCCCGCGGCTTTGGCGGGCTGGGCGACCCCCGCACCGCTCGCCGCCGCCACCGATCGCGACGGGGTGGCGCGCGCAACGCTCGTTCCGGGCAAGGCCGCGACGGTAACGTTGCTGCCGACACCGACGGTGCATTACCCGCTCCAGCCCGAAAAGCCCGGCGGCAGCGTGAGCCACGGCGGGTTGCTGGCATTCACGATCGCGCGCGCGGGCGGCTATCGCGTCGCGCTCGGTTCAGCGGCGTGGATCGATGTGGTGCGCGACGGCAAGGCGGTCGTCTCGACCGCGCACGGCCACGGCCCCGCCTGCTCGACGATCCGCAAGATGGTCGATTTCTCGCTCGAGCCGGGCGATTACGTGCTTCAGATCTCGGCCAATGCCACGGCCGAACTGACGGTGCTGATCGCACCTTTGCCCTGATCGCCGATGCCGGTTCGCTTGGCTCTGGCCGCGGCGGCGCTCGCCGCGGGCGCGATCGCGGTGGCGGCCGCGCGTGACGACACGGCGGCGGCAAAGGTCGAGCTGGGCCGGCGGCTGTTCTACGATGCCGATCTGTCGGTCGACGGGACGATGGCCTGCGCGACCTGCCACGAACAGCGCCGCGGGTTCAGCGACGGCAATGCGACGCATCCCGGCGTCACCGGCGCGCCGGGGCGACGCAACGTGCCGGGCCTCGCCAATGTCGCCGCGCGTGCCGCGCTGACCTGGGGCGATCCGCGCGTGCGGACGCTGGAGGCGCAGGCCGCGATCCCGTTGTTCGGCACGCATCCGATCGAGATGGGGATGAAGGGGCATGAGGCGGAGATCGGCAAAAGGCTGGGCGCCGACGCCTGCTATCGCGCGCAATTCCGCGCCGCCTTCCCGAGCGGCGGGGTGATCGACGCCACGCAGGTTGTGACGGCGATCGCCGCGTTCCAGCGCACGATGATCTCGCGCGACACGCCCTATGACCGTTATCGCGCCGGGCGGCAGGATGCTTTATCCGCGTCGCAACGCGCAGGACTGCGCGCCTTTGCGACGCGGGGTTGCACGGCCTGCCATGCGGGCACCGACCTGACCGACGATCGCTTCCACGCGATCGCCCCGCCCGCGGCGAATGCGCGCGACACGGGCCTCGCCGAAATCACCGGACGCGCGGCGGACGCGGGGCGGTTCAAGACCCCCGGGCTGCGCAATGTCGCGGTCTCGGCCCCCTATCTCCACGACGGCAGCGCGCCGATGCTCGCCGATGCGATCCGCCGCCACGACACCGCGCGCGGGCTGGACGACGCGACGATCGCCGCGCTCGCGGATTTCCTGACCGGGCTTACCGACGCGGCTTTCCTGCACGATCCTCGTTTGTCGCTGCCGCCGCCGGGCTGCCCGCGCCCGCTTTCGCCGGCAGCGGCGCCGGACGCAGGTCGCGCATCAGCCCCGCGAGGCTAGCCGCGGCTTCCTCGGCGAGGCGCGCTTCCGCCCGGCGATAATGCGCAAGCACGTTTTCGCCGAACGGCGTCACCCGCGCACCGCGCTCGCGCCCGCCGCCGTGCAGCGTCTCGACCAGCCGCTCGGACCAGCAGCGGTTCATCATATCGACCAATTGCCACGTCCGCCGATAGCTGATGCCCAGCGCCCGGCCGGCGCCCGAAATCGATCCTTCGCGCGCGATCGCCTCGAGCAGATCCGCCTTGCCCGGCCCGAACGCGATTTCGTCACCGCACAAAATCTGCATTTTCAGTTTGAAGGGTTTGGATCGTTCCACGTCACATCGGCCCGTTGAGCGCGCACGATGTTGAAGCCGCGCGTCCGGTTTGTCGAGCGGCCGGGACGACGAGGGGCTAGCTATCGCGCGAGCAGGAAATCCAGCGCGATGTTCTCGAACCGCTCCTTGCGCTCGATCATCGCGGCCGCGAGCGATCTGGACGTTTCGACGATCCCGTCCCACATCGGCAAGGTTGCCGATCGGGGTTAGATGTGACTCAGCCAGCACTTGCCACCCGCTATCATGTCTTCGAAACCGCGGCGGGCCATGCCGCGATCGGATGGAATGATCGCGGCATATCGAGCTTTCGCCTGCCGGCGCGGACCGCGCGCGAAGCGAGCTGGGCGCTGCTACGGCGCGCGCCCGATGCGACAATCGTCGACCCGCCCGCCCCGGTCCGCGCGATCGTCGACGCAGCGTGTCGCTATTTCGCCGGCGAGCGCGTCGATTTCGGCGATGTGCCGATCGATCTCGGCGAACAGGAACCGTTCTTCGCGCGCGTCTACGATCGGGTGCGCAAGCTCGGCTGGGGCGAGACCACCACTTATGGCGCGATCGCCAAGGAGCTTGGCGCGGGGCCGGAATTCGCGCGCGATGTCGGCCAGGCGATGGCCAGCAACCCGATCCCGCTGATCGTCCCGTGCCACCGCGTCACCGCCGCGGGCGGCAAGATCGGCGGGTTTTCGGCGCCGGGCGGCTCCTTCTCCAAGGCGCGAATGCTCGAGCTCGAAGGCGTGTCGATCGCGGTCGACGCGGGGAAGAAGCCCGAAGCGAAGAAGCCCGAGCAGCCCGGCTTCGATTTCTAAGGAACAGGGCGTCCTTGTGTCCGAGGTGCGATCCGGCGCATGATGCCGCGATGAAGTCGGCAGACTGTACCATCTGAATCCGCTTTCCGCGTTTCGCCGCGGGAAGCCGTTGCCCCGGCTGGCCCGATCGGCTCGCCGGATTCTCCGCGCGTGCGTCGACGCGCGATCGGCTGCCACACCGGCGGCCAGCATTCGGTGGTATTTTTCAATGCGCAATTTCTTCGAAAGCCCGTTCAAGGGCATCACACTCGATCGTCAGGTCACCCACCCCAACATCTCGGTCGGGCGCTACAGTTATTATTCCGGCTATTATCACGGCCACAGCTTCGACGACTGCGCCCGCTTCCTGTTGCCCGATGCCGACGCGGACAAGCTCGTCATCGGCAGCTTCTGCTCGATCGGATCGGGCGCCGCGTTCATCATGGCAGGCAACCAGGGCCACCGGAACGACTGGATCAGCACCTTTCCCTTTTTCTGGATGCCGGAGGTGCCGGCCTTCGCCGGCGCGGCGAACGGCTACCAGCCGGCAGGCGACACGATCATCGGCAACGACGTGTGGATCGGTTCGGAGGCGATCATCATGCCCGGCGTGACGATCGGCGACGGCGCGGTGATCGGCACCCGCGCGCTGGTGGCGCGCGATGTCGAGCCTTATGCGATCGTCGGCGGCAATCCCGCGCGGGTCATCCGCAAACGGTTCGACGACGCCGATATCGCGCGGCTACTCGCGCTGAAATGGTGGGACTGGAGCGAGGACCAGCTCCACGCGGCGATGCCGCTGCTCACCAGTGGCGATATCGCGGCGCTTCACGCGCACTGGCAAAAGATCGGCGAGATCGAACGTTAAGCGCGATCGGTCGCGTCAAACTCCCGCCCGTCCGCCCCCCCAAAGCGGACGGGCGGGACGACGATTCGACGCGATCATGCGCTGGAATTGGCCGCGAAAGCGCGTGGAGAACCGGGGCCGGCGAGCCGCACACCCAGTTTAACTACATGAATTTTAAGGAAAACTGGCGGAGACGGAGGGATTCGAACCCTCGATACGGTTTCCCGTATGACGCTTTAGCAAAGCGTTGGTTTCAGCCACTCACCCACGTCTCCGGTGCGGCGTGAGGGGGGCCTATAGCGAGCGGAATCGGTGCGATCAACCGATCGTGCAACGATTCGCCTCGGCGCGAAATCGACTCGGGTCGTCGTCCGGTTCATTGCCGCGAAAGCCGCGACGGCGCTAGAATCGCTGATCGGGACGATTTTGTGCCCGGGGGGATGACGAAGATGCGCAAGGTGATGCTGGCCCTAGGGCTGACCGCGACGGTGATGGTCGGCGCGGCCGCCCCCGCTCAGGTCCGCACGATCGACCCCAACAAGGCGATCGACAACGATATCGCCCCCGCCCCGCGCGGATCGGCACAGACGCCGCCGCCCGCGCCGCAAAACTATCCCGACGAGCCGATGCCCGAACAGTCCGCCCCGCCGCCGGCCCAGGCGCCGGCGCCGGCCGGCGACAACAGCAGCACGATGCGCACCGAGCGCGCGCAGCAGACGAGCAACGCCGCCGAGACCTTCAAGCGCGACGATCTGATCAGCGCGGGCGAAGGCGTGTTCGGCAAGGGCGCCGCGGGCCTTGCCGGGATCATCGAAAAGATCCTCAAGGAGCAGGGCGAGCCCAATGCCTATATCGCCGGGCGCGAGGCATCGGGCGCGGTGGTCGTCGGGCTGCGTTACGGCTCGGGGATCATGACCCATAAGGTCGAGGGACAGATGCCGGTCTATTGGACCGGGCCGTCGGTCGGCTTCGACCTCGGCGGGGATGCCAACAAGGTCTTCGTGCTGGTCTACAACCTTTACGATACCGAGGAATTGTACCGCCGCTTCCCCGCCGCGGAGGGGCGGCTCTATTTCGTCGGCGGCTTCGCCGCGACCTATTTGCGGCGCGGCAATGTCGTGCTGATCCCGGTGCGGCTGGGGGTCGGCTGGCGCGCCGGGGTCAATGTCGGCTATATGAAGTTCAGCCATAAATCGAAGTGGCTGCCCTTCTGAGCAGCCAACCCGGGTCCGCTCTTTTACCGTCATGCCGGGTCAGGCCCGGCGTGACGACGAACTGGCCAATGTGCTGAGGTCGGCCGGTCTGCCCCGTCAATCAGCGAAAACCGCCGCACGCTTCTCCATATTGGCGCGCACCGCCTCGATCTGGTTGGGCGAGCGCAGCAGCGCGATCTGCTCGGCGCTCTCGGCGCGAAGCACCGCTGCGGCATCCGCGTCGGCCGCAAGATTGTAGAGCCGCTTCGACGCCCGCACCGCCTGCGGGTTGCGGCCGGCGATCTCGCGTGCCAGCGCCAGCGCGGCAGTGCGAGGCTCCTCGTCAAGCCGGGTCGCGAAACCATAGCCCAGCGCCTCCGCGCCGGAGAATTCGCGCGCGGTATAGGTCAGCTCGCGGAGCACGTCGTCGCGCGCCAGCGTCCGCCACAGCGCGACGCCCGCCATATCGGGCACCAGCCCCCAATAGGTTTCGCGGATCGACATCCGCGTCGCCGGGTGAACGATGCGGATGTCGGCGCCCGACATCACCTGAAAGCCGCCGCCCACCGCGACGCCGTGCACCGCCGCGATCACCGGCATCGGCAGCTCGCGCCACCCCCAGGCGACATTCTGCGGCGCATTGGCGAGGCCGTGGCTGCGCGCCGCGAGATCGTTGCCCGATCCGCCGCCGGCCATCGACGCCATATCGAGCCCCGCGCAGAACGCCCGTCCCTCGCCCGAGAGCACCGCGACGCGCACGTCCTTCATCCCGGCGAGCTGGGCGATCGCATCGTTGATCCCGGCGAACATCGCGGGATCGAGCGCGTTCATCTTGTCGGCGCGATTGAGCCGGACATCGGCCACGCCGTCCGCAACCGTGATCGTCACCCGCTGTTCCATCGCGCTCTCCTATGGCTTTGTCGCACCAGCGTTACGGTCCAATCGCGCGAAGGACAACGGCACGCGGCGTTGTCCTGCGCGAGTTTGGTCCGTAGAGACGCGCCATGAACTTCGATCCCACAACCATGCCGATCGGGATGGCCAATGGCCGGTCGTTCGGCGGCCACGGCGGGCGGCTGGGCATTCGCTATCATGCGCGCGGCGACGATTGGGTCGAGCTGGCGCTGCCCTATTCGGACGAGCTGATCGGCGACGAGGAAAGCGGCGTGCTCGCCTCCGGCCCGATCATCGCGATGATGGACATGGCGACCAGCATCGCGGTGTGGCAGAAAATCGGCGCCTTCGCGCCGCATGCCACGCTCGACCTGCGGATCGATTACCTCCGCCCGGCGCGGCCGGGGCAAACGGTGATCGGCCGCGCCGAATGCCTGCGCATCGCGCGATCGATCTCCTTCACGCGCGGCATCGCGCATGACGGCGATATCGACGACCCGATCGCGCATGTCGCGGCCACCTTCATGGTGCCCAACGGCGCCTATCCGAAAGCCGCCAAATGAAGCTGCCCCCCTATACCGGATTGCTCAAGGCGACGCTGGAGCTGGCGGAAGACGGCACCCCGGTGATGGTGATGCCGTTCCACGACGACGTGCTCGGCCGGCCCGGTTTCCTGCAAGGCGGCGCGATCTCCGGGCTGCTCGAGGTGGCGGCGATCGCCGCGCTGCGCCATGCGCTGGAAAACGAAGGCGGCGGCCGGATCAAGCCGATCAACGTGACGGTCGATTTCATGCGCGGCGGCCGCGGGCTGGAAACCCGCGCGGCGGGGCGCATCACCCGGCTCGGCAACCGCGTCGCCAATGTCGACGCCTTCGCGTGGCAGGACGATCGCAGCCGGCCGATCGCCGCGGCACGAATGAACTATCTGATCGAGCGGGATTGAGCCGCACGCGGCGTTACGCAGCGATTACCTCTCCCATTCGGGCTGAGCTTGTCGAAGCCGTGTACTTTCTTCGCGAGGAAGAAGGACAGCCCTTCGACAAGCCCAGGGCGAACGGAGCATATTTTGCGCACGATACCCTGCCATAGGCGTCACCCGGTCTTACGGTTCAGCGCTGGGCGTTATATTTGAGCTGATCCTGCGTCAGCTGGAAGCCGACCAGCGCCTCGAAGCTGGCCGAGAGCACCGCCTGGCGCACGTCGGGCGCGCTCAGCGGATCGACCGCGGCATCCTGCTCGCCCGCCTTGCGCTTGCGATTGAGCTTGTCGCGAACTTCCTTCGACAGCGTCGCCGCCTCGCGGTTGATCGTGGTCGAGGCCTGGCCGTTGGTCGAGGCGATCGCCTGCCCCGCGTCGAAATGCAGCCCGACGCGGCCGATGCGCTTGGCGGTCACCGCATTGCCGCCGCGCACGACGGTGATGAAATAGGGCAAGGTCACGTCGCGCGCGCCCTCGGTCCGCGTCCGACGCGCGCGCACGTCGAAGGTGACGGTGGTCGCCACTTCGGCGCCGCTGTCGTCACAGGTCGAGCGGACATTGGTGATGTTCGCCACCACATCGATCGCGCGCTCGTCCTGGCTGGTTGCCGGATCGAACAAGGTGATGTCGCCCGTCCCCGCCGGCACCCCGACCACCGGGCAGGCCGAGCGCACCGCCGTGATGCCGACGCCGGAGGTGAGATCGATGTCGCCGGTCTTCGCGCAGCCCCCCAACGCAGCGAGAAGGGCAATCGGGGCAACGGATTGGCGAAGGGTCACGGGGCTATACCTTGGCTCGAACACAACATGGGGCCGCGCTTGCGATCGAAGGCGGCCCCGTATGCGCTGCACCATAATCGTTCCGCGCGCGCTGGCAATGGCGCGCGGCATCGCGGCGCTTACTGTGCGAGCGAAAGTCCGCCGGTCACCGGCGCCTTGGCGGCCGCGGCGATCGCCACATTGGCCAACGCGGTGGTGCGCTCGGTGCCGTTGTCGAGCGCCGGACGCGTTTCCGGCGCATGATCGGCGTAGATGAAGCCGTTGACCGGATAGGTCGAGCTGCCGAGATCGCCGGTCGGCCCGTACCACACCTTGACCTCGGACCAGTCGTTGTTGGGGGACACGTCGATCGCGCGGACATTGGTTTCGACGCGGCCGGGGCGCGACCAATTGGCGTGGGTCAGCAGCACTTCGCGATCGCTGACGACGCGGGAAACCATCGCGACATGGCCGACGCGCATGCGGCGGGTCGGCTTGAACGCCAGCACCGCGCCGACGCGCGGCTCGGCGCCACGCTCGTAGCGGCCGGCGGCCTGGCCCCACCAGGTGTTCGCGTTGCCGCGGATCTGGATGCCGGAAATCTCGCGGGCATAGGTGGCGCACTGCCAGAATTGAGCAGACGCCGGGGCGGCTGCCATCAGGCCGCACGAAGCCACCAGCGCAAAACGCGCAGCCAAAACCTTCAAATTCACTTGCGACCCCCCGGTCAACAGGACGTTCGGTGAATTCCGGCTACGGGCAGAAACCAAGGAAACCAAGTGCCGCCCGCGGCGTTTCCGATGAATCGTTTCGACGCGCCGATGACTCGATCCGAATGCGGTTCATGGGGGGGTCATGCTGCGGGCTGGCGGGGTTCCGACTCGAGGACGCCGGTTGCAGCAAGCTGCGCCAGCCGTGCCTCATGTTCGCCGCGACCGAACGGGAATCGCGCATAGAAGAAGGCGGCGAGGCAATAGAAGAGCAGGTAGCAGGCGCCGTAGATCGCGGTCAGCCGATCGAGCACCGGCACCGGCACCTGCCCGGGCACCGCCTTCGCCGGAAAGCCCGCCGCAGCGAGAATCAGCCCGGTGACGAAGATGCCCACCCCGCTGGTGCATTTCTGGATGAAGAAGCCGCCGGCGAAGAACAGCCCCTCGGAGCGCCGCCCGGTGCGCACCTCCGATTCCTCCACCACATCGGCGAGCATCGACGCGCCGGTGATATAGGCGGTGACCCCGGCGGCGGTGGACAGCCCGGCGAAGAGGAACACCAGCGGCAGCAGCCACGGATCGCCGACCGCCGGGAACCAGCCGGCAAGCCGCAGCCAGAAGGGCGCGGTGCCCAGCACCGCCGCGATCGTCGACGCCCAGGCCGCCATCCTGGGCTTGCTGCCGCGTCGCCCGACCGCCGGCGCGACGACGAAGGCGACGCCGACCCCGGCGAACAAGGTGATGCTGTAATAGAGGAACGTCATCCCCTCGAAGCGCCACACGAAGCTCGCGACGTAATTGGAGATGGCGTAGATGATCCCCTGCCCGGTATAGGCGCACAGGCCGGCCAGCATCAGCACTGCGAACGCCTTGTTCTTCAGCGTCTCGACCATGTCGCGCAGGTTCCGCGCGAGCGATTGCTTCTCGATCTTCGGATTGGGCAGCCGCGGGATCTCGCGATGCGTGCCGATCGCCGAGACGAGGATCGCCAGCCCCATGAACAAGGCGCCCGCGATCGCGAAGCCGCGATAGCCCGCCGGGTTGAGCAGCCCGTTGGGATAGCCCGGCGCGGGCGCGAGGAAATAGACATAGGCCGCGACCAGCATCAGCAACCCACCGAGCCAGCCGAACAGATAGCGGTAGGACATAATCCGCGTGCGCTCGTCGTAATCGGCGCTGAGCTCGACCGCCATCGCCTGGCTCGGCACCTCATAAGCGCTCACCGCGCTGCGCACGAGCACCGCGGTGACGAACAGCCACACCAGGATCAGCATATGCGATTGGCCGATCGGCGGATTCCACAGCGCGACCCAGCCGAGCATGATCGGCAGCGCCGCGCCATAAAGCCACGGGTGCCGCCGCCCCCAGCGGCTGCGTGTGCGGTCGGAGAGGAAACCGACCGTCGGGTCGACGAACGCGTCGACGATCAGCGCGATCATCACCACGAAGCCGACGGTCGCCGCCGGCACCCCGACGACCTGATTGTAGAACAGCAGCAGGAAGGTGCCGAAGCCCGAATCCTTGACGCCATAGGCCGCGGCGCCGAAGCCGTAACTTCCCATCACGCCCGGTGACAGGCGACGCGCCGGCGGAGTCGTCAGCGGCATCGCCTCGGCGGGCGTGATGCGGGCATTCACGCCATCGACTCCAGTGCCTCGAACATGCCCGGCATTTCGGGATCCCAGCTCTGCCGCGTGCCGATCGTCAGCCCGCCATCGACCAGAATGTGCGTCCCGGTGACGAACGCCGCATCGTCGCTGGCGAGATAGGCCACCGCCGCTGCGATATCCTCCGGGCGCCCGGCGCGCTTCACCGGCTGCGCGTGCGCTGCAATCCCGCCGATCACCTGATTCGCTGCCGCGCGCTTGTCACTCGGCAGATCGAGCGCGCTGACGAAGATATTGGTGGTGATGAACCCGGGCACCACCGCATTGACCCGGATCGAATCCTTGGCGAGTTCCGCCGCGGCGACCTTGGTGAGATGGAGCACCCCGGCCTTGGCGGTCGAATAAGCGATCGGGGCATAGCCGCTGCCCAAGGCCGAGACACTCGACGTGTTGACGATCGCCCCGCCGCCGCGCTTCGCCATCAACGGCGCGGCATAGCGGATGCCGAGCGCGACCGAGCGCAGCAGCAGCGATTGGGTGCGATCCCAATCGTCGGGCGAGATTTCGTCGATATGCTCACGCGCGCCGCCGGCGCCGGCGTTGTTGAACAGCACGTCCACGCCGCCGGCCGCCTCCGCCGCCTCGATCAGCGCGCGGATATCCTCCGCCTTGGTCACGTCGCAGCGCTGGAAGCGGATGCGGCCGTTCGAGGTTTCCGCCACCTCGCGCCCGCCCGCTTCGTCGACGTCGCCGATCCACACCTCGGCCCCCTCCTCCGCCAGCCGGATCGCGGTGGCACGGCCGATGCCGGAGGCGCCGCCGGTGACGACGGCGCGCTTGCCCGTGAAGCGCATAAATTCTCCTCTCCAAGTTTTTCGGCAGCATAGTATGGGGCTGCCCCACGTCAATCATATGACGGTTCGAACTATCGGTTTGCTTCGCGCGAGCGCCTCCGGTAGCGCGAGGACATCGAACAAGGATGCAGGAGAGAGCGATGAGCCTGAGCAAACTTTTCAGCCTCGAAGGGCGCGTCGCGCTCGTCACCGGGGGATCGCGCGGGATCGGCAAGATCATCGCCAAGGCCTATATCGACCAGGGCGCGAAGGTTTACATCTCCTCGCGCAAAGCCCCCGCTTGCGAGGAAACCGCCGCCGAGTTGGGGCCGAACTGCATCCCGATCCCGCATGACGTGTCGACCGTCGCGGGGTGCCAGGCGCTCGCCGCGGACATTGCGGCGCGCGAGGATCATCTCGACATCCTCGTCAACAACGCCGGGGCCGCATGGGGGGCGCCGTTCGAGGAATTTCCCGAAAGCGGCTGGGACAAGGTGATGGACCTCAACGTGAAATCGCCCTTCTTCCTGACGCAGGCGCTTCACGGGCTGCTCAAGCGGCAGGCGAGCCACGACCGCCCGTCGAAGGTGATCAACATCACCTCGATCGACGGGCTCCGGCTCAATCCGTGGGAGACCTACAGCTATCATGCGTCGAAATCGGCGCTGATCTATCTCACCAAGCGGATGGCGGCACGGCTGGTGAAGGACGGGATCATCGTCACCAGCCTCGCCCCCGGCGCCTTCGCCAGCGAGATGAACCGCGCCGCGCGCGATCATGGCGATGAAGTGGCGAAAACGATCCCGATGCGCCGTATCGGCGATTTCGACGATATGGCGGGCGCCGCGATCTTCCTTGCGAGCCGCGCGTCGGATTATGTCGTGGGGGATACGCTCGTGGTCGACGGCGGACTCGTTAACGCCGCCTTGGGAACGAGCATCGAGCCGTAGGACAAGATCTCTCCGCCCCGGCACAGGCCGAGGCCCAGTTACGACCGGCCCGATGCTGGACCCCGGCCTGCGCCGGGGTGGAAGCTAGAATATGGAAGGTGGGGAGCTTCTGTTGCCCGGCGCTCCCCGTGCCGCTGGAATCCGCTTCTGTTGCCCGGTGCGGTCCAACCGCGCTTTTGTCCTTGTAATCTAGACCGTTAGGTCACTGATTACGCGGCAATCGCGAGCGCCTCGTTATCGTTGGCACTTGTGTACGGGCCGTCACGGTGGTCCCATTCCGAGCAAAAGCCAGCGCTTTTCAACACACGTCGATCCTGGTTCGGCCCCGTCATCACCCGTCCGTGGAACGGACGGTTGGTGGTGGAGCCGCCGGGTACTGCCCCCGGGTCCGCTGCGCCTATTAATCGCCGGCGTTTATCGCCATAGCCGTGGGGCGAGCCCCGCGAGCGAGACCGATATAGGGGCTTGGTACGAAAACTAAAAGCCCGCCTTTCGCTCGCCATAATAGGGGTGCATAGAGCAAGCTATCATGTTGACGCAGCGTTCCCGTTACGCGCTTCGCGCGATGCTCTTCCTGGCCGAGGCCCCCGCCGGCAGCCCGCCGATTCCGATGAATCGGATCGCGACCGAGGCGAATGTGCCACGCAAGTTCCTCGAGTTGATTCTCGCCGATCTGCGCGATGCTGGGCTGTTGCTCAGCCACCGCGGCAAGATGGGTGGCTATTGCCTGTCGCGCCCCAGCCATCTGGTGTCGCTGGGCGAGATCATCCGCGTGATCGAGGGGCCGCTCGCGCTGGTCCCCTGCGTCAGCCGCACCGCCTATCGCCCGTGCAAGGATTGCAAGAGCGAGGCGGATTGCGCGATTCGCCACGCGATGATGCGGGTGCGCGACGAAACCGCGCGCATCCTTGACGGCACCAGCCTGGCCGACGCCACCGCCGAGCATCTCGTCGCGGCCTGACCCGCCGCCCCGAGGGGCGACGGGCCGGCGACAATTATTTACGCACCGCGACGGCTACGCAGCTCGTCGCGGATTTCGCGCAGCAGCGCGACATCGGCCGGCTCGGCCGCAACCTCCTCTTCCTTCTTCGGCATCACCCGGTTCACCGCCCGGATCATCAGGAAGATGATGAAGGCGATGATGAGGAAATTGACCGCCTGGGTGATGAACTGGCCGTAGCCGAGCAGCGGCACGCCCGCCTTCTTGAGCGCGGCATAATCGGTCGATCCCTGCAGCTTGGCCGGCACGTCGCCGAGCACGATGAAATAGCTGGAAAAATCGAGGCCGCCGAAGATCTTCCCGATCACCGGCATGATCACGTCCTCGGTCAGCGAGGTGATGATCTTACCGAACGCCGCGCCGATGATGACCGCGATGGCGAGGTCCATCACGTTCCCGCGCGCAATGAATGCCCTGAACTCCTTGAACATTCCCGCTCTCCTCTGTGGGTGGCGAATGATTAGTCGCCGATTGCCCTTTCGCCAAGCGCCGCGAGTGTCCTATATGGCTAGGACAGAAACAGGAGGATGACCCCCGATGACGTTTCGTCCGATTGCCATCCGCTCGGTCGCGATTGCCGGCGTTGCGCTCACGCTTTCCGGTTGCGGCATCAACAGCATCCCGACCGCCGAGGAAAATGCCAAGGCGCGCTGGGCCGATGTGCAGAACCAATATCAGCGCCGTGCCGATCTGATCCCCAATCTCGTCGCCACGGTGAAGGCCGCCGGCGCGCAGGAGAAGGATATCCTCGTCGAAGTGACGCAGGCGCGCGCCTCGGCCAATCAGGTCAAGGTGTCCGGCGACCAGCTCACCGATCCGGCCAAGATGCAGCAGTTCCAGAATGCGCAGGCCGGACTGACGCTGTCGCTCCAGCGGCTGCAGGAGGCCTATCCCGAGCTCAAGAGCCAGGGCAATTACACCACGCTGATGAGCCAGCTCGAAGGCACCGAGAACCGCATCACCATCGCCCGCAACGATTACAATCAGGCGGT
The DNA here is from genome assembly GCF_026130605.1 of Sphingomonas lycopersici. GTDB lineage: Bacteria > Pseudomonadota > Alphaproteobacteria > Sphingomonadales > Sphingomonadaceae > Sphingomonas > Sphingomonas lycopersici. The sequence goes on from NZ_JANFAU010000005.1 coordinate 180,614, forward strand.
GCAGCAATATAATACCACGATCCGCACCTTCCCGGCGGCGATCGGCGCGAAGATCTTCTACGGCGCGAAGCCGATGGTGCCGTTCGAGGCGACCACCCCCGGCGCCGATACCGCGCCCAAGGTGAACTTCGGCAATTGAGGTGACGATGCGCCCCCCGGCCGCTGCTCGGCCCGAATGGCAATGGGCCCGGGCGTTGCTCGCGCTCTTTATCGCGTTGCTCGCGACGCTGGCACTGCCCGCGGCGGCGCAGACCTTTCCGAAGTTCACCGGGCTGGTGGTGGACGAGGCCGGGGTGCTGCCCGACGCGGTGAAGGCCGATCTGACGCAGAAGCTCGAGGCGTTGCAGCGCGATACCAAGCGGCAGTTCATCATCGTGACGGTGAAGGATACGCAAGGCTATCCCTTCGCGGAATATAGCTACCGGCTCGGCCGGAACTGGGGCGTCGGGCTGCGCGACGTCAACAACGGCGTCATCCTGTTCGCGGCGCCCGGCAATCCGGCCGGTCAACGTGGCCCGCGCATCGAGGTTGGCTATGGGCTTGAACCGATCCTGACCGACGCGCTGTCGAGCGTCATCATCCAGCAGGAGATGATGCCGCGCATCCGCGCGAACCAGGTTCCGGAGGCGATCGAAGCCGGCGCGAATGCGATCATCGCCCAGCTCCGCGCCTCGCCCGAGGAAGCGCAGGCGAGGCTCGACGCGGCGGTCAAGCAATATGACGAGGCACACCGGCGCCAGCGGGCGGGCGGCGGCATTCCGCTCGGCCTGATCTTCTGGGGCATGGTATTGGTGTTCGTGCTGCTGTTCTTCGCCCGGCGCGGGCGCGGCCAGCGCTACAACGACGGCAGTGGCTCAGGCACGTTGCCGATCGTGCTGTGGTCGATCGCCAATGAGATCGGCCGTGAAGCCTCGCGCGGCAATTGGGGCGGCGGTGGCGGCTGGGGCGGTGGTGGTGGCGGCGATTCGGGTGGCGGCGGCTGGGGCGGCGGGGGCTTCACCGGCGGCGGCGGTGGATCGTTCGGCGGCGGCGGCGCTTCGGGGGATTGGTGATGCGGATGACGGCTGCAGAGCGCGATTCGGTGACCGCGGCGGTCACCGCGGCGGAGGCAGGAACCGACGGCGAGATCGTCACCGTCGTCGCGCGGTCGTCCGATGCCTATCACGATGTCGCGCTGCACTGGACGATGCTGGCGATGCTGCTCGCGATCGCGTTGCTCGCCGCCTTCCCGTTGCCGATCGAGCGGCTGCATCAATGGCTCGATCCCTGGGCGCCGGCGGTTCCGATCAACGCGGTGCTGACGATCGCGCTGTTCGTCCTCGTCATCGTCTTCCTGATCTGCCGCGTCGTCTTCGCGTGGCGGCCGCTGCGGCTGGCGCTGACCCCGCGCGCGACCAAGGCGCGCCGCGTCCGCGCCCGCGCGCTCGCGATTTTCCGCGCCGCCGCGGAAAAGCGCACGATCGGCGCGACCGGGGTGCTGCTCTACCTCAGCCTCGACGAGCATCGCGCGGAGATCATCGCCGATGCCGCGATCCACGATCGCGTCCCCGATGCGACCTGGGGCGCGGCGATGGCCGCGCTGATCGGGCCGCTCAAGCAGGGCCGCGCGGCGGAGGGGATGGCCGCGGCGGTGACGCAGATCGGGCTGGTCCTCGCCGAACATTTCCCGCGCACGCCGGGCGATACCAACGAACTACCGGATCGACTCATCACCTTATGACAGCAGAAACCGTCTGGCAGGGCCGCTTCATCCGCATGATGAAGGACGGCAAATGGGAATATGCCTCACGCGCGCGCGGGATCGAGGCGGCGGTGATCCTGGCGATCACCCCGGCGGACGAGGTGGTGCTCGTCGAGCAATATCGCGTCCCGCTCGGGCGCAATTGCCTCGAACTGCCCGCCGGGCTGATCGGCGACGAGCAGGAGGGCGAAGCGGTCGGCCCCGCCGCGACGCGCGAGCTGGAGGAGGAAACCGGGTATCGCGCCGGGCGCATCGAGCCGCTCGGCTTCTTCTATTCCTCGCCCGGGATGGTCAGCGAAGGCTTCACCCTCGTCCGCGCGCACGATCTGGTGAAGACCGGCGTAGGCGGCGGCGATGCGGACGAGAATATCATCGTCCATCTCGTCCCGCGGCGCGAGGTCGCCGCGTTCGTCGCGGCGAAGCGCGCGGCAGGCGTGGCGATCGACGTGAAGATGCTGCTGCTGCTCGCCGATACGCTGGTTTAGCGAGCGGCGATCATCCTTCCGTTCGCCCTGAGCTTGTCGAAGCCTGCCCTTTTCTTCCGCAGAAGGAAGGGCTGCCCTTCGACAAGCTCAGGGGGAACGGCGGTTAGATCACCGGAAGTTGTCGGCGTAGGCCTGGAGCTTGAGCTTGCGTTCGGGCGCGGGGATCACCGTGAAGGCCAGCCCCTCGCGCTCAGCATAAGCGATCGCCGCCTCGCGGGTCGGGAAACCGAGCCGCACCTGATCGCGCGTGTCCCCGCTGCCGGCCCAGCCGGTCAACGGATCGGGCTTCTTGGCTTCCGCGGGCTCGAATTCGAGCACCCAGTGGTCGGTGCGATACTTGCCCGATTGCATGGCATTTTTCGGGCGCTGATAGATGCGAGCGGTTGGCATGATGGGCTCCCTTATCGCGATTGCGCGCGCCTTGCATCGGCATTTTTCGTCCGCAAGGTGGCGTTGGCGCTCGCGGGATCGTCGGGCCAGGGATGTTTGGGGTAGCGGCCGCGCATTTCCTTCGCCACCGCCGCCCAGCTTCCCGCCCAGAAACCGGGCAGATCGCGCGTCGTCTGGATCGGCCGCCCCGCCGGCGAGGTGAGCGACAGGACGAGCGGCACCCGCCCCTCCCCCACCACCGGATGCTCGGCGAGCCCGAACAACGCCTGCACGCGCAATTCGACGCGCGGCCCGCCCTCCGCGCCATAATCGATCGCATGGGTGCTGCCCGCCGGGCTGGCGAAATGCGCCGGGGCGACGCGCTCGATGCGTTGCAGATCGTCCCACGAGAGCAGGTTGCGGATCGCCTCGGTCAGCGCGCCCGGCGGGATCGCATCGAGCCGCCGCCGCCCCTCGACCGCCGCCGGCAGCCATTCGTCGAGCCGCGCGAGCAACGCTTCATCGTCGAGCGCCACCCCGGCATAATCGGCGCGCACGCGAAAAGCGCGCGCGCCCTCGCTCCACGGCAGCAGATCGAGGCCGTGGCGCCGCACCCCCTCGACCAGCGCCGCCGCGATCGTTTCGGGCGCGGCGTGCGAATCCGGGCCGCTCGACAGCCGCACCGCGCCGAGCCGCCGCTCGCGCAACGGGCGCACCGCGCCGCTCGCGGGGTCGAATTCGGCGGTGTGGCGGGTTTCGATCCGGTCGGCGAACAGCGCCTCGACCACCGCCGCGTCGATCGGCGCCGCCGAAAGGATGCGCGCACCGGCCGCCATCCCCTGCGTCTCGGCCACCGCGAGCCATTCGTTGCGCGCCAGCGGCGATGTCGGGTCGAGCCTGAACCCGCGCCCGCCGACCGACGCCCAGCGCTCTCCCGAGGCATCGCGGCGACGCGCGACGCGATCGGGGAAGGCCAAGGCGATGCAGGTCGCGAGCCCGTCGCCAAAGTTCACGAAGTTCACACGAGTGGCGCGATCGGCTGGAGCGTCATGCGCATCCCCCGACCCGTTCGCGCTGAGCTTGTCGAAGGGCGTCTTCACATCACGACCGGCAGGACGCCCTTCGACAGGCTCAGGGCGAACGGTCGAGGGGTTGGGGGCGACGTGCCCAAGCCGCGCCCAGCGCGCCGCGAGGCCGCGCGCGTCCTGCGCCTTGCGCCCGCGATCGCCGCGCCAGCGCCGCAGCCTCAGCTCGAGATCGGGGTCGTTGCCGCCCAGCCCACGCTCGCCGAGCAGCACCGCGACTTCCGCCGCGGTCTCGGCCAGCCCGATCTCCCCGGCGCGGATCAGCATATGCGCGAGCCGCGGCGGCATCGGCAGCACCGCGACCGCGCGGCCGTGCGCGGTGGGGCGGCCGTCGGCGTCGATCGCATCGAGCGCGGCGAGCCGGGCGCGCGCCTCGGCCACCGCGGCGTCGGGCGGCGCGTCGATCCACGCCAGATCGCGCGGATCGGCGACCCCCCAGATCGCGCTCGCCAGCACCAAAGCGGAAAGATCCGCCTCCAGGATTTCGGGCGGATCGAAGCGCGGCAGCCCGGCGGTCGCCGCCTCTTCCCACAAGCGATAGGCGACCCCCGGCCGCTGGCGCGCGGCGCGACCGGCGCGCTGGGTCACCGCGGCCTGGCTGGCGCGCTCGGTGACGAGCCGCGTCATCCCCGCCGCGCGATCGTAACGCGGGCGGCGCGCCAGCCCCGAATCGACCACCACGCCGATCCCGTCGAGCGTCAGGCTGGTCTCGGCGATCGAGGTGGCGAGCACGAGCTTGCGCGCGCCGTCCGGCTCGGCGCGGATCGCGGCGCGCTGCGCGGCGGGATCGAGGCTGCCGTGGAGCTTGTGGAGCGTGACGCCGGGGATATTCTCCAGCCGCTCGGCGGTGCGCTCGATCTCGGCGACGCCGGGGAGGAAGGCGAGCACCCCGTCCTGCGTCTCGCGCAACGCCTGGCGAACCGCGGCGGCCATGGCGTCTTCGATCCGCGTCTCGCCGGTGCGGCCCAGGTAGCGCAGTTCGAGCGGCCAGCTCCGCCCCTCGCTCTCGATCACCGGTGCGTCGCCGAGCAGCCGCGCGAAGCGCGCGCCGTCGAGCGTCGCCGACATCGCTAATAGCCTGAGATCAGGGCGTAATCCGGCCTGCGCATCGATCGCCAGCGCCAGCCCGAAATCGCCGTCGAGGCTGCGTTCATGGACTTCATCGAACAGCACTGCGGAGATGCCCGCGAGTTCGGGGTCGCTCTGGATGCGCGCGACGAAAATGCCCTCGGTCACCACCGTGACGCGGGTCTGCGCGGAACGCTTGCTGTCGAGCCGTGTGGCATAGCCGAAGGTCCGCCCGACCGGCTCCCCGGCGAGCGCCGCCATCCGCTCTGCCGCGGCGCGTGCGGCGAGCCGGCGGGGCGAGAGCAGCAGCACCTCGCCCGTGCACCAGTCTTCCGCGATCAGCGCCGGGGCGACCGCGGTGGTCTTGCCCGCCCCCGGCGGGGCGACCAGCACCGCCGCCGATCGCTCGCGCAGGGCGGCGAGCAGATCGGGCAAAACGGCGTGGATGGGCAGATCGTCAGCCAACAGACTCCGCCGCGAGCTGCTTCAGATCGACCTGCGGGCGCGCGCCGAAATGGCTGATCACCTCGGCCGCGCAGATCGCGCCGAGCCGCAGCGACTGCGCGAGATCGCGCCCCTCGGCCTGCGCGTGGAGGAAGCCTGCCGCGAACAGATCGCCCGCGCCGGTGGTGTCGACCACCTTCTCGACCGGGGCGGCGGGGACGTGGACGCGCTCCCCGCCCGCGATCGCCAGCGCGCCGCGCTCGCTCAGCGTCACGACGAGCAACGGCACCTTCGCCTGCACCGCGGCGATCGCCGCCTCGACATCGGCGGTTTCGGTGAGCGACATGATTTCCGCCTCATTGGCGAACAAAACATCGATCAGCCCGTGGTCGATCAGCTCGTGGAACGCGCCGCGGTGGCGCTCGATGACGAATTCGGCCGAGAGCGTGAAGGCGACCTTGCGCCCCGCCGCGCGGGCGACGTCGATCGCGGCGCGCATCGCGGCGCGCGGCTCCTCCGGATCCCACAGATAGCCTTCGAGATAGAGGTAATGCGCATCGGCGATCAGCGCGCGGTCGAGCGCCGCGGCGGGGAGATAATGCGACGCGCCGAGGAAGGTGTTCATCGTGCGCTGCCCGTCGGGGGTGACGAAGATCAGGCAGCGGCCGGTGGTCGGCTGGCCCGGGCGCGTCGCGGTGTCGAAGCGGATGCCCGCGGCGCGGATGTCGTGCGCGAAGACCGCGCCGAGCTGGTCGTCGGCGACCTGCCCGATGAACCCGCACTTGCCGCCCAAGGAGGCGATGCCGGCGATCGTGTTCGCCGCCGATCCGCCCGAAATCTCCTGCCCCGGCCCCATCTTGGCGTAGAGCGCATCGGCCTCCTCGGGGGAGAAGACGAGCTGCATCGCGCCCTTGGTCATCCCGTTGTCGGCGATGAATTCGTCGGTGGCGGGCGCGAGGATGTCGACGATCGCATTGCCGATCGCCACCACGGCGTAATTGGGGCTGGTCAAAATTGGTGTCTCCGAATCTCTGGGTGCGGCCGTTGGGCGAACGCAAACGAGCGGTGCGTTAAGCGGCAAAGCCGATCAGGGCAACTGTCGGCGCCCCGGCGCCCTTGTGCTCCCGCGAAGGCGGAGACACAACGGAATGCGGGGGGACGCCGCATCTTGCGCAACCGCCTGCTGCCGTTGCATCCCTTTGACAATGTTCGGCGCACTCGCCCTGTCGGTGGCCCAATTGGGCGATCCGCGTATTCTGCGCGTGCTGGGCAAGAGCCTGTTGCTCACGCTCGCGCTGTTCGTGCTGCTCGGCGTCGGCTTGTGGTGGGGCGTCGAGACGTGGCTCGCGCAAAGCGAATGGCATGACGAGATCGCCTCCGCCGCGACGATCGTCGGGCTCGCGCTCGCCTTCTGGTTCCTGTTCCGCGCGGTGGCGATCGCGGTGATCGGCATCTTCGCCGACGAGGTGGTCACGGCGGTCGAGGCGCGGCATTATCCCGCCGCGCTGGCGAGCGCGCGGCCGGTGCCGCTGCATCGCGCGCTGATGATGGGGCTGGGATCGGCGGCGCGGGTCGTGGCGATCAACCTGCTGCTGCTCCCGCTCTATGGCGTACTGCTCGTCACCGGCGTGGGCACCGCGGCGTTATTCTTCGCGGTCAACGGCTGGCTGCTCGGGCGCGATCTCGGCGATATGGTCGCGGCGCGGCATATGGATGCGGCGACATTGCGCGCGTGGCGCCGGACGAACGGCGCGCGGCGCTTCCTGCTCGGGCTTGCGGCGACCGGGCTGTTCGTGGTTCCGCTGCTCAACATCCTCGCGCCGGTGCTCGGCGCGGCGATGGCAACGCATTTCTTCCACCGGGGACGGACATGAGGTTTTCGATTTTGGCGGGCGCGGTGCTGCTGGCGGGCTGCGCCTCGACCGCGACCACCGCGCCGCCGGCGACCCCCGCGGCGGTCGCCCTGCCCTATACGTCGAGCGGGCTCGAACGCGTGATCGGGCAGGATGCCGCCGCGCTGGTCAAATTGTTCGGCCAGCCCGACGCCGACGTGCGCGAGGGCGATGCGCGCAAGCTGCAGTTCCAGAGCCGCATCTGCGTGCTCGACGCCTATCTCTATCCGCGCGGCAACGAACAGCGCGTCACCTATATCGACGCGCGCGAGCCCGACGGCAGCGCAATCGACCGCGCAAGCTGCGTCTCGGCGCTAACGCGACGGGGGAAATAGGGGGATTTCCCGCTTCCCTACTTTCCCCCCTCCCTGGGGAAGGGAGGGGGGAAAGTAGGGAAGCGCCTAGATCCGCTTGCCGAACCAGTGCGGCGTCACATCCGCCTCGACCAAGGGATTGTCGGTATCGACATAGCCCTCGGGATCGAGGTGGATCAGCACCTCGACCTTGGGGAAGGCATCGCGCAGCCGCTGCTCGACGTTGACGACGATCTCATGCGCCGCGGCGACGGTCAGGTCGGCCGCCACCTCCATATGGAACTGCGCGAAATCATGGCTGCCCGAGCGGCGCGTGCGGAAATCGTGGATGCCGCGGATCCCCGGCGAGCGCGCGGCGACCTCGATATAAGCGGCGCGCTGGTCCTCGGGCCATTCCTTGTCCATCAGCTGGTCGATCGCCTGGCTCGACGCCTGGAACGCCCCCCAGGCCAGCCACAAGGCGATGACGATGCCGAGCACCGGATCGGCCCAGCTCCACCCGACGAGCTGATCGAGCACCAGCGCGACGATCACCGATCCGTTGAGCAGCGCATCCGACTGGTAATGCAAATTGTCGGCCATGATCGCGACCGATCCGGTGCGGCGGATGATGTGCCGCTGATACCACAGCAGCAGCAACGTCGCGGCGATCGCCAGCACCGACACGGTGATGCCGAGCCCGGCGTCGTGGGTCGGCTCGGGATTGCGCAGCGCGGCGATCGCGCGCCAGGCGATCGCCGCGGCGGACGCGGTGATCAGCGCGACCTGGAACAAGGCGGCAAGCGCCTCGGCCTTGCCGTGGCCGAAGCGGTGATCGTGATCGGCGGGCTCGGCGGCGAGCTTGACGCCGTAGAGCGTGACGAGACTGGCGAGCAGATCGAGCGCGGTATCGGCGAGCGAGCCGAGCATCGCCACCGATCCGGTATGCCACGCGCCATAACCCTTGAGCAGCAGCAGCGAGGTCGCCATCGCCACGCTGGCGAGCGCGGCGCGCATCGCCAAGGGGATGATGCGGCGGCGTTCCTCGCCGGTCATGGGTAGAGCAACCCTTCGCTCCACCCGCCCGCGCCGTCCGGGAGGAACAGCCGGCGCTCGTGGAGGCGGTGCGCGCGGTCCTGCCAGAATTCGATCCGCTCGGGGACGACGCGATACCCGCCCCAGAAGGGCGGGCGCGGCACGTCCTGCCCGGCGAAGCGCGTTTCCATCGCCGCGAAGCGCGCCTCAAAGGTGGCGCGCGCATCGAGCGGGCGCGACTGATCCGAGGCCCAGGCGCCGAGTTGCGAATCGCGGCTGCGCGTCGCGAAATAGGCGTCGCTCTCGGCATCGCTCGCCAGCGTCACCGCGCCCTCGATGCGAATCTGGCGGCGCAGCGATTTCCAGTGGAACAGCAGCGCGGCATGCGGGTTCGCCGCGAGCTCGCCGGCCTTGCGCCCCTCGCGGTTGGTATAGAAAACGAAGCCGTCGCGGCCATGCCCCTTGAGCAGCACCATGCGCACCGACGGGCGCCCTTCGGCGTCGGCGGTCGCCAGGGCCATCGCATTGGAATCGTTCGGCTCGCTCGCGCGCGCCTCGGCATACCAGGCATCGAACAGGGCGAAGGGATCGTGGGTCATCCGCGCCCACATAGCGCCGCGTCGCGGGCTTTGCCATCGCGCGCGTCTTGAGCGCGCCTTGTCAGAGGCCTAGAGGGGCGGCCACAGATTTTCGGAGTCCCCATGGCAGGCCATTCCAAGTTCAAGAACATCATGCACCGCAAGGGCGCGCAGGATAAGAAGCGCTCGGCGGCATTCTCCAAGCTCAGCCGCGAAATCACCGTCGCGGCGAAGATGGGCACGCCCGATCCCGACATGAACCCGCGACTGCGCGCCGCGGTCAACGCGGCCAAGGCAGCATCGATGCCCAAGGACAATATCGCGCGCGCGATCGACAAGGCAACGCGCGGCGACGCGGAGAATTACGAGGAAGTGCGCTACGAGGGCTTCGGCCCCGGCGGGGTAAGCCTGATCATCGAGGCGCTGACCGACAACCGCAACCGCACCGCGACCAATGTGCGCACCGCCGTAAGCAAGAACGGCGGCAACCTCGGCGCGTCGGGCTCGGTGAGCCACGGCTTCGATCGCATGGGGCTGATCACCTATCCGGCGAGCGCGGGCGACGCGGAAAAGGTGTTCGAGGCGGCGCTGGAGGCGGGCGCGGAGGACGTCCAGTCGAGCGAGGACGGGCACGAGATCTGGACCGCGCAGGCCGACCTCCACGAAGTCGCACGCGCGCTCGAGCCGGTGCTCGGCGAACCCGAAGGCGCCAAGCTCGCGTGGCGGCCGCAGACGATCGTGCAGGTCGACGAAGGCGACGCCGCGACCCTGTTCAAGCTGATCGACACGCTCGACGACGACGACGATGTCCAGCAGGTGTGGGGCAATTACGAAGTCTCCGATGAGGTGATGGAAAAGCTGGGCTGAGAGCATGTGTGTCCCCGCGAAGGCGGGGACCGAGGGTGAAGGAATAGGACGCTGGTGATCGAGGGACTGGGTCCCCGCCTTCGCGGGGACACACGGGGCGGCAACTCCCCTGAAGGGGAGGGGCTTTGATCATTCTCGGCGTCGATCCCGGCTTGAGCACGACCGGCTGGGGGCTGATCCGCGCCGAGGGCAACCGGTTGTCGCATATCGCCAACGGCAAGATCACCACCGATACCGCCGAACCGCTGGCGCGGCGGCTGGCGTATCTCGATTCGGTGCTCGCCGCGCTGATCGTCGATCACGCCCCCGATGCGGCGGCGGTGGAGGAGGTGTTCGTCAACGCCAACCCGCAATCGACACTCAAGCTCGGGCAGGCGCGCGGGGTCGCGCTGCTCGCGATCGCCCGCGCCGGGATCGAGCCGGGCGAATATGCCGCGCGGCTGGTCAAGAAAGCGGTGGTCGGGGTCGGCAATGCCGAAAAGGCGCAGGTTCACGCGATGGTCGCGCGGCTGCTGCCCGGCGCGAAGATCGCCGGGCCCGACGCCGCCGACGCGCTCGCGGTGGCGATCACCCACGCGCATCACCTCGCCAGCCGGCGCGCGGGGATCGTTTGAAGCTGGCTCTCCCCTCTCTGGAAGGGAGGGGTCGGAGGGTTGGCCTGCAAGGAAGCGGACCGGTAACCCCCATACCCACCCACCCCCAGCCCCTCCCTTCCAGGGAGGGGAGCGAGACCAGGCAGGCGCTACGCAAAAAACCCCGCCGGCGCGAACCGGCGGGGTGCCTCCCACATACTCCCGGGGGCCAAGTGAATGTCGTTACAGTGCGGATAATCGCATCGCCGGCGATCAACCGCCATTAAACCTTTGTAATCACGGCGAACCGCGGAAACGGCGGTGCGATCATGCGCAACGCCCGGCATTAAAAGCCGCTTCCGCCGCCCGCCTGTTCCGGTTATGTCCCGGCCATGCGCGTGCGCCTCATCTTTCTCACCCGCCGCGATTCATGATCGCGCACCTCAAGGGCCGGCTGGAATCGACCGGGGTCGATTATGCCGTGATCGACGTCGGCGGGGTCGGCTATCTCGTCGGCGCCTCGTCGCGCACATTGGCGGCGATCGGGCCAGTCGGCGAGGCGTGCATCCTGTTCACCGAGATGCTGGTGGGGGAGGATTTCATCCGCCTCGTCGGCTTCGCGCGTGCCGAGGAGCGCGACTGGTTTCGGCTGCTCACCGGGGTACAGGGGGTCGGCGCGCGGGTCGCGCTGGCGATCCTGTCCGCGCTCGAACCCGCCGATCTCAACCGCGCGATCGCCGCGCAGGACAAAGCGATGGTCGCGCGCGCCAATGGTGTCGGGCCCAAGCTCGCCGAGCGGATCGTGCGCGAATTGAAGGACAAGGCCGGCGGCATCGCGCTCGGCCCGGGCGGCGGCGCTGCGCCGGCGGCGGCGAGCGGCGCGGGGGCGGATGCGGTGTCGGCTTTGCTCAATCTCGGCTTCCGCCCGGCGGAGGCGAGCGCGGCGGTCGCTTCGGCGGAGGAGGAACTGGGGCCGGGCGCGACGCTCGACGCGCTCGTGCGGCTCGCGCTGCGTAAGGCGGCGCGATGACCGACAGCGATCGCCTGATCACCCCCGCCCGCCGGCCGGAGGATGTCGATGCCGCGCTGCGCCCCAAGACGCTCGACGAATTCGTCGGGCAGAAGGCCGCGCGCGAGAATCTGCGCGTGTTCATCCAGGCGGCGAAGTCGCGCGGCGATGCGCTCGATCATGTCCTGCTGTTCGGCCCGCCGGGGCTCGGCAAGACGACGCTGGCGCAGATCGTCGCGCGCGAAATGGGGGTCGGCTTCCGCGCCACCTCGGGGCCGGTGATCGCCAAATCGGGCGATCTCGCCGCGCTGCTGACCAATCTCGAAGACGGCGACGTGCTGTTCATCGACGAGATCCACCGCCTCCAGCCCGCGGTGGAGGAAGTGCTCTATCCCGCGATGGAGGATCGCGCGCTCGATCTGATGATCGGCGAAGGACCGTCGGCGCGATCGGTGCGGATCGATCTGCCGCGCTTCACCCTCGTCGGCGCGACGACGCGGCAGGGGCTGCTCACCACCCCGTTGCGCGACCGTTTCGGCATCCCGGTGCGGCTGCAATTCTATACGATCGACGAGCTCGAACATGTCGTGTCGCGCGCGGCGCGGCTGCTCGATCTGCATATCGCGCGCGACGGCGCGGCGGAGATCGCGCGCCGCGCGCGCGGCACCCCGCGGATCGCGGGGCGGCTGCTGCGGCGGGTGCGCGATTTCGCCAATGTCGCCGGGGTCGCGGAGGTCGACGCCAAGGCGGCTGATCGCGCGCTCAACCGGCTGGAGGTCGACCAGCTCGGGCTCGACGCGATGGACCGCCGCTATCTGACGATGATCGCGGACATTTATCGCGGCGGCCCGGTGGGCGTGGAAACGCTCGCCGCCGGCCTGTCCGAGCCGCGCGACACGATCGAGGAAGTGATCGAACCCTATCTGATCCAGCTCGGCCTCGTCGCGCGCACCGCACGCGGGCGGATGCTCAACGCGGGCGGGTGGAAGCACCTCGGGCTCAACCCGCCCGCGGGGGCGCAGGACGGGTTGTTCGACTGAGCGTACGCCCTCCCTCTTCTTCCTCCCCTCCCTGGTGAAGGGAGGGGCTGGGGGTGGGTGGGTATGGTGGTTACCGATCCGCTTCCTCGCAGGCCAACCCACCCCCGATCCCTCCCTTCACCAGGGAGGGGAGCAGAAGAAGGGAGTAACGCCCGAACAAAGCACCCATTTCGAATTTACAAAGCACATAATGTTGCGTGGCACCCAAGGCTTCGGTCTGATAGCTGTCCCCTATGCCGCTTTCCGCCGCCGCCTCCGCCCGAGAGATTCTCGTCCGCCTCCACGATGTCATGGCCGCGCGTTCGAACGCGCAGGCCAAGCTCAACCAGGTGGCGGAGATTATCGGCGAAGCGCTGGAGAGCGAGGTCTGTTCGATCTACTTGCTGCGCGAAGGCGTGCTCGAATTGTTCGCGACCCGCGGGCTCGATCCGAGCGCGGTCCATGTCACCAAGCTCGCGTTGGGCGAGGGGCTGGTCGGGACGATCGCCGAGGATGTCGAGGTGCTCAACCTCGACGAGGCCGCCAGCCACCCGCATTTCGCCTATCGCCCCGAAACCGGCGAGGATCGTTTCCACAGCTTCGCCGGGGTGCCGATCATCCGCCGCGAACGGGCGGTGGGGGTGCTCGCCGTCCAGCATAGCGAAGCGCGCAAATATGCCGATGTCGAGATCGAAGCGCTGCAGACGGTGGCGATGGTCCTTTCCGAACTGATCGCCAATGCCGGGCTGATCGACGGCGACGGCGGCCCCGCCGGCGGGGCGAGCCCGCAATCGACCGCCAGCGTGCGCATCGCGGGGCAGAAGCTGGTCGACGGGATGGCGGCGGGCTATGCCGTGTTCCACCAGCCGCGGATCACGATCGAACATACCGTCGCCGAGGATATCGAGGCGGAGCGGCACCGCGTCTATGCCGCGTTCGACAAGATGCGCGAGCAGATCGACCGCATGACGCGCGAGGCCGAATTCGGCACCGGCGGCGAGCATGAGGAGGTGCTCGCCACCTATAAGATGTTCGCTTACGACGAAGGCTGGGGCCGGCGGATCAACGAGGCGATCGATTCCGGGCTGACCGCCGAAGCAGCGATCGAGCGCGTCCAGCAGCGTACCCGCCAGCGGATGCGCCAGATCGACGATCCCCTGCTCGCCGACCGGATGCACGATCTGGAGGATCTCTCCAACCGATTGCTCAGGATCGTTTCGGGGCAGATGGGCACCGCGGCGCAAATGGGGCTGCGCACCGACACGATCCTGATCGCGCGCAATCTCGGCCCGGCCGAATTGCTCGAATATGATCGCCGCCGGCTGAAGGGAGTGATCCTCGAGGAAGGCTCGCTCACCGCGCACGTCACGATCGTCGCGCGCGCAATGGGGGTGCCGGTGCTCGGCCGGGTGCGCGACGTGCGGCGGCTGATCGCCGACGGCGACCTGCTGCTGCTCGACGTCGGCGAGGGATCGGTGCTCGTCCGCCCCTCGAGCGCGATGGAGGAGGCGTTCGAGGCCAAGCTCGCGCTGCGCCAGAAGCGCCGCGCCGCTTATGCCGCGCTGCGCGAGGTCGCGCCGGAAACCCGCGACGGGAAGCGCATCACGGTGATGGTCAATGCCGGCCTGCGCGACGACGTGGCGTCGCTCGACCTGACCGGCGCCGACGGGATCGGCCTGTTCCGCACCGAATTCCAGTTCCTCGTTTCCGCCACCCTCCCCGCGCGCGAGCGGCAGCAGCGGCTGTATCGCGAGGTGCTCGATGCGGCGGGGGACCGCCCGGTGGTGTTCCGCACGATCGATATCGGCGGCGACAAGGCGCTCCCCTATCTGAAGGACAATCCCGCCGACGAGGAAAACCCGGCGATGGGGTGGCGCGCGCTGCGGCTCGGGCTGGAGCGCGACGGGCTGATGAAGGTGCAGGCGCGCGCGCTGCTCGAGGCTGCCGCCGGGCGCACGCTCAACGTGATGTTCCCGATGGTCTCCGAAGCGTGGGAATTCGACGAGGCGCGCGACCTGTTCGAGGCGCAGCGCGACTGGCTGACGCGGCGCGGCCGCCGCCTGCCCAACGAGATCCGCTATGGCGCGATGCTCGAAGTGCCGAGCCTTGCCTATCAGCTCGATCTGCTGCTGCCCAAGCTGCAATTCCTGTCGGTCGGCACCAATGATCTTACGCAATTCCTGTTCGCCGCCGATCGCGCCAATCCCAAGCTCGCCGAGCGCTACGACTGGCTCTCGACATCGATCCTGCGCTTCGTCGCGAGCGTCGTCGCGCCGGCACGCGCGGCGGGGGTGACGCTGACGGTGTGCGGCGAGATGGGCGGGCGTCCGCTGGAGGCGATGGCGCTGATCGGGCTGGGGATCGAACGGTTGTCGATCACCCCCGCGGCGGTCGGGCCGATCAAGGCGATGGTCCGTTCGCTCGATCACGCCGCGGTGGTCGCGGAGATGCAGCGGCTGCTCGCCAGCGGTCCGCGTGATTTCCGCGGCGCGCTGAGCGAATTCGCCGCGGCGCAGCGGATCGAATTAGGGTGAGTTTCCGCGCCGCCGTGCCGGGTCAGCCCCGGTATGGCGACGGGTAGAAAAGCGCGGAACTTGGGTCGATCCGTCCCAATCGTCGGCCCGCCCGATTGACACGCTTGTCGGGCTTTGGGACAGGTGGAAAAAATCGCGGGCAAGGGAGCGTTGCCCGCGCCGGAGACTTCCATGACCGACGCCGCAAACGGCGAACAGAATGCGCTTATTCCCCGCTCGGTCGGCGAGCGGCTGCGGAGTGCGCGCGAAAAGCAAAAGCTTGCGCTGGCGGAGATTGCGGCGCGCACCCGCGTCCCGCTGCGGCATCTGGAGGCGATCGAGAACGGCAGCTACGATTCCCTCCCCTCCCCCACTTATGCGGTGGGGTTCGTGCGCGCTTATGCCCGCACGGTGGGCGAGGACGAGGTGTCGCTGGCGCGCGACACGCGCGAGGAAGTGGCGCGGATCGGCCGGCCGGTCGCGCAATATCAGCCCTATGAGATCGCCGATCCGGCACGGGTGCCCTCGCGCGGGGTGGTGATCGTCGCCGCCGGCGTTGCGCTCGCGGTGGTCGTGCTCGCGGTGCTGTGGTTCGCGGTCGGCATGTGGCGCAACAGCGGCAGCGCGGAGAGCGCGAGCGTCGCCAGCGCCCCCGCGGTGGTCGCCCCGGTGCCGACCGCCACCCCGGCCGCGGCGCAGAACCCCGCCAGCGGGCATGTCACGCTCACCGCGACCGATGCGGTGTGGCTGCGCGTCTATGACGCCGACGACAAGACGTTGTACCTCGGCACGATGAAGGCCGGCGACAAGTTCGACGTGCCGGCCGACGCCAAGGATCCCAAGATCAACGTCGGCCGCCCCGACAAATTGACCGTGACGCTCAACGGCTCGGCGCTGCCGCCGCTCGGCGACGGATCGCGCCCGATCAAGGGCATCGCGGTGAGCGCCGCGGCGCTTTCGGCGCGCGTCTCCGGCACGCCGGCTGCGGCCCCGGCCGCCGGCGCCGCGACGCCTTCCGGCGCCGCCGCCGCACCGACATCGACCCCGGCGCGCCCGGCGGCCTTTACCGATCCGAAACCGGCAGCCCCCGCGCCGGCCGCCAATAGCGCGGCACCGGCCGGTACGCCGCCGGGGCAATGAAGCCTTTGCTGACAGACCGCGTCCGCGCGGTGGGGCATCGTGCGTTTGATCGGGATCACACCGAAACCTCCTTGTGCTCCCGCGAAGGCGGGAGCCCAGACTGGGTCCCCGCCTTCGCGGGGACACAAGTTAGCGACCTCCACCCCGGCGCAGGCCGGGGCGGATTAGGTTTTGCGCACGACGCTCTAGGGGATGAACATGCGTAATTTGGTGTTGTTGGCGGGCGCGGCGATCTGCGTGGCGGCGCCGGCCTTCGCGCAATCAGGGCTGGAGGGCCGCGTCGGGCGGCTCGAAAGCGAAATGCGCGCGGTGCAGCGCAAGGTGTTTCCGGGCAACGGCCTGCCGCCCTCGGTCGAGCCGCAGATCACCGCCGCCCCGCCGCCGGGGCGCGAGATCGGCTCCCCCGCGACCGCGCCACTCGCCGACCTTACCCAAAGGGTCAATCTGCTCGAACAGCAGGTCACCAACCTGACCGGGCAGGTCGAGCAGACGCAATATCGCATGCGCCAGCTCGAGGAGCAGTTCACCGCCTATCGCAAGGAAACCGACGCGAAGATCGCCGGGGGCGCGGGCGCCGCGCCGGTCGCCGGCGGCATCGGCGGCGGTGAGGAACCAGGCGCCGCGCCGCCGCCGGGGCGCAAGCCGACCACGCCGCCGCCGGCCCCCGCCGCGCCCGCTCAGGCGGGCAAGGATCCGGCGCGCGCCGGGCGGCTCGCGGCGATCGAAAAGCCCAATACGTCGCAGCCCGACGAGGACGATTATATCTACGGCTACCGGCTGTGGAATGCGAAGCTCTACCCCGAGGCGGTGACCCAGCTCAAAAAGGTGGTGGCGGATTATCCGCGCTCGCGCCGCGCCAGCTATGCGCAATATCTGATTGGCCGCACCTATCTCGACGACGGCAAGCCGAGCCTCGCCTCGATCGCTTTCTACGACAATTACAAGAAGATGCCCGACGGCGAGCGCGCGCCGGAGAGCCTTTATTATCTCGGCCAGTCGCTGATGAAGCTCAACAAGCCGGCCGATGCCTGCAAGGTCTATGGCGAGCTGAGCGACGTCTATGGCGCAAAGATCAGCACGCAGATGCGCGGCGATATCGAGCGCGCGCGCGCAGCGGCGAAGTGCAAGTGAGGGGGGTGAGGCGCCCCAGAACACGGCGCCTCACATTAGGGTAAAACCGCTTATCCCGTTCGGGCTGAGCTTGTCGAAGCCCTGCCCTTCCTCGCCCAGCAGGGCAGCCCTTCGACAAGCTCAGGGCGAACGGATATTTTTTGCGCATGACATCCCAGGTGCCGATGATCGCCCCTGCCGACCTCGATCGCTTCCGCGCCGATCTCGCGCGCCTCGAAGCCACCGGACGGCTGGCGATCGCGGTGTCGGGCGGGGCGGACAGTATGGCGCTGCTCACGCTCGCATATGCCGCGCTGCCGGGGCAGATCGTCGCGGCGACGGTCGACCACCGCCTCCGCGTCGCGGCGGCCGATGAGGCGGCGATGGTCGCCGCATATTGCGCCGCGCTGGCGGTTCCTCATACGATCCTGACGCCCGAGGCGCCGATCGCCGGCGCCAGCATCCAGGCGCAGGCACGCGAGGCGCGTTATGCTTTGCTCGCGCGCTGGGCACGCGACGCCGGCGCGCTCGCCCTGCTCACCGCACATCACGCCGACGATCAGGCCGAGACCTTTCTGATGCGCGCCGTGCGCGGGTCCGGCGCGGCGGGGCTCGCGGGGGTACGCGCGCGCGCCACGATCGCGGGTTTCCCGGTCCTGCGCCCGTTGCTCGGCTGGCGGCGCGATGATCTGCGCCGCATCGCCACCGACGCCGGCGTACCGTTCGTCGACGATCCCAGCAACGCCGACGCGCGCCACGACCGCACCCGCTTCCGCGCTCTGCTCGCCGAGACCCCGGCGCTCGATCCCATCGCGCTCGCCCGATCCGCCGCCGCGCTGGCTGAAGCGGAGGCGGCGCTGGTCTTCGTCACCGACCGACTGTGGGCCGAGCGCACGCGCGATCCGACCCCGCATCGTCATGCCGGGCTCGACCCGGTATCCGGCGCAGCAGACGGTGACCTTCGTGGCTCTGGATACCGGGTCGAGCCCGGCATGACGGCGAAGGGTGCCGCGGAAGAATCACCCCTCACCCTCGATGTCAGCGACCTGCCCCGCGAGCTGCGCCGCCGTCTCGCCCGCCGCGCGATCGGCGAGACGCGTGCGCGTCACGCCATTACCGTCCCCGAATGGAGCGATGCCGCCAATATCGAGCCGCTGCTCGACTCGCTCGCCGCGGGAACATCGGCTACACAGGCCGGCGTGATGCTGACACCGCACGGCGAAATCTGGACGGTTACCAAAGCGCCGCCGCGTCGATCAGCTTGATCGAGGTTGTTCCATTGCCATTAACCTCCCGTCGCCTACATTGGGGCGGTGAAAGGTAGCGTATGATCGACAAGGACAAGCAGCCCGGCCCCGAGAATAGCGGCGGCGGCCCCAATCCGTGGATGAAGAGTCTGCTGATCTGGGTCGGCATTCTGCTCGCGCTCGCGCTCGTCGTCACGCTGTTCGACGGCAAGACGCCCGCGCCGCAGGGCAATACGATCGCCTATTCGGCCTTCCTCGACAAGGTCGACGAAGGGACCGTGAAGGAGGTCAACGTCAGCCGCGACCTCATCACCGGCACGTTCAAGTCGGGTGACAAGTTCAAGACCTATCCGGTCACCGATCCCCAGCTCACCGATCGCCTGCGCAAGGCGAGCGTGGCGATTTCGGGGCGGCCGGAGGAATCGCCGTCGATCTGGCAATATGTGCTTGTCCAGGCCCTGCCCTTCCTGCTGTTCCTCGGCATCGCCTTCTTCGTGATGCGCCAGATGCAGAAGGGCGGCGGATCGGGCGCGATGGGCTTCGGCAAGAGCCGCGCGCGGATGCTGACGCAGAAAGAGGGCAAGGTCACCTTCGACGACGTCGCCGGCATCGACGAAGCGCGCGAGGAATTGCAGGAAATCGTCGAATTCCTGAAGGACCCGTCGAAATTCGCGCGGCTGGGCGGCAAGATTCCCAAGGGCGCGTTGCTGGTCGGCTCGCCCGGCACCGGCAAGACCCTGCTCGCCCGCGCGATCGCCGGCGAGGCGGGGGTGCCCTTCTTCACCATTTCGGGCTCGGACTTCGTCGAGATGTTCGTCGGCGTCGGCGCGAGCCGCGTGCGCGACATGTTCGAACAGGCCAAGAAATCGGCGCCGTGCATCGTCTTCATCGACGAAATCGACGCGGTCGGCCGGCATCGCGGCGCGGGGCTCGGCAACGGCAATGACGAGCGCGAACAGACGCTCAACCAGCTGCTGGTCGAGATGGACGGGTTCGAGGCGAACGAAGGCATCATCATCATCGCCGCGACCAACCGCCCCGACGTGCTCGATCCGGCGCTGCTGCGCCCGGGCCGGTTCGACCGGCAGGTCGTTGTGCCGCGCCCCGATATCGAAGGGCGCGTCAAGATCCTCGAAGTCCATATGAAGAAGGTGCCGCTGGCGCCCGACGTCGACAGCCGCACGATCGCGCGCGGGACGCCGGGCTTCTCGGGCGCCGATCTCGCCAACCTCGTCAACGAGGCGGCGCTGATGGCGGCGCGCAAGGGCAAAAGGCTCGTCGCGATGGCCGAGTTCGAGGAAGCCAAGGACAAGGTCATGATGGGCGCCGAGCGGCGCTCGATGGTGATGACCGAGGACGAGAAGCGCATGACCGCCTATCATGAGGCGGGGCACGCGATCGTCGCGCTCCACGAAACCGCGTCGGACCCGATCCACAAGGCGACGATCATCCCACGCGGCCGCGCTTTGGGGATGGTGATGCGGCTGCCGGAGCGCGATTCGTACAGCTATCACCGCGACAAGATGTACGCGAACCTCGCGGTGGCGATGGGCGGGCGCGTCGCCGAGGAAGTGATCTTCGGCTACGACAAGGTCTCGTCGGGCGCCTCGGGCGACATCCAATACGCCACCGGGCTGGCGCGCGACATGGTCACCAAATGGGGCATGTCGGACAAGGTCGGCCCGGTCGAATATTCGCAGCCGGAGGGCGAGAGCTTCCTCGGTTATTCGGCGTCGCAGCCGGTGCGGATGTCGAACCAGACGCAGCAGCTGATCGACGACGAGATCCGCTCGATCGTCGAGGGCGGGCTGAACCGCGCCAAGCAGGTGCTGAGCGAGCATATCGACCAGCTCCACGCTTTGGCCGGGGCGCTGCTCGAATATGAGACGCTGACCGGCGACGAGATCAAGAAGCTGATCGCCGGCGAGGAAATCGGACGGATCGACAACGGCCCCAAGACGACGATCGTCGCGGCGGCGGGCACCTCGGTGCCCAAGACGCGGCGGCCGACCGGGCCATTCGGCAACCCCTCGCCCGCCGGGACCTGACCGGGCGGACGAGACTGAAACGAAAAACCCCGGCGTAACCCGCCGGGGTTTTTTGTTGATCCCCGTCATCCCAGCGCAAGCCGGGATCTCGGGCGGCAAGGGCGACGCCTGCGGCACGCGATCCCAGCTTGCGCTGGGATGACGGTGGGCGGAGCCGATGCGCCCTACCCCACCCCCATATAAACCAGCAGCACCGAGAAGATCGGGATCACCCCGCACAGGATCATCAGGCTCAGCAGCGCGGTGCGGATGCCGGCCGTCAGGCGGCTCAGGCGATAGGCGCCCTTCAATTGCTTGTAGATATGCACCGGCGGGATGATGCCCGCCGCGGTCCACAGCATCCATTCGGGCACCCCCGCCGCGGCGAGCACCGCCAGCACCACCGTCAGCAGCGACATGAAGGTCAACGAATAAGTGGTGAACACCGCATGGTCGTACAGCCCGTAGCGCCGGCTGAACGGAAACAGCAGCCACACGAACGGCAGCGAGATCGGGATCAGCGCCCAGCTGTATTTATACGCGCTGTTCTTCATCTTGTAGAGCAGCAGCTCGGGGTTCTCGCGCGCGTGGCGCATCCTGGCCTCGAACCAATTTTCGTCGGGCAGCGGTGCTTCGGCGGCGGCGGCGCCCGGCGGGCCGCCGAGCACTTTCTGCGCATTGCCGATCGTGCGCGCGGCTTCGTCGGCCTTGCCGATCCGCTGCTGCAGCGTGGCGATGCGGGCCTGATCGGGATCGGCCTTGCGCTGTTCCTTGGCCAGCTTGGCGCGCGCCTCGTTCGCCATCGCGGCGGCGCGCCTGTTCTCCTCGGCGAGCTTGGCGCGCGCCTGCATGATCCCGCCGTTGACCCCGGGCTTGAGGAAATTCCCGCCGTCCATATGCCAGCCGGGCAGGCTGGCGACGATCGCGAACATCAGGAACACCGCGAACAGGAAGATCGCCAGCGGCGAGACGAAGCGCATCCGCTCGCCCGCGATATAGCGCCGCGTGAGATCGCCCGGATGAAACGCGAGCATCGGCAAGGTACGCCAGATCTTGCCGTCGAAATGGAACACGCCGTGCGCGATATCGTGCCCGATCGCGCCGAGCGTGCGATGGACATGCCCCGCCTGGCCGCAGGCGTGGCAATGCGTGCCGATCAGCGTGGTGCCGCAATTGAGGCAGACCCCGCTATCGTGGCCGTCGTGCGCGGCGCGATCCTCCGCCGGCTCGACCGCGCGCGCGATCAACGCCCCGGTGGCGATATCCGCGCCCGCTTCGATCCCTGTCATCCCTGCCCCCCTTTTTCGCCGGCGGGAAATACCGCCGGCACGCGGGCTTGGCAAAGGGATAGCGAAGCCCCAGCATCACCGCCGAGGCTTCACCGTCGGCGATCTCACCGCCCCTGTTCGAGCAGCACTTCGGCGATCTGGACCGCATTGAGCGCGGCGCCCTTGCGCAGATTGTCCCCCGCGACGAACAGCGCGAGGCCGTGCGCGACGGTGGGATCGCGGCGCACGCGACCGACGAACACCGGGTCCTTGCCGGTCGCGTCGAGCGGGTTGGGCACCTCGGCCAGCTCGACCCCTTGCGCATGCGCGAGCAATTCGGTCGCCTGCGCCGGGGTGATCGGCCGCTCGAATTCGACGTTCATCGAGAGCGAGTGGCCGGTGAACACCGGGACGCGCACGCAGGTCGCGGAGACCGCCAATCCGGCAATGCCGAGGATTTTGCGGCTCTCGTCGCGCAGCTTGATCTCCTCCTCGGTATAGCCTTCCTCGGCCATCACATAATTGAGCGGGACGACGTTATAGCCGATCGGCACCGCCCACTTTTCCGGCTCGCCGAGATCGACCGCGCCGCCGTCCCGCGCCAGCGCGGCGCTCCCCTCGGCGCCCGCGACGATCTGGCGGTGCAGGACGTTGACGCCCTCCATCCCGCCGCCCGACACCGCCTGATAGGTGCTCGCGACGATCCGCTTGAGCCCCGCCGCATCGTGGAGCGGCTTGAGCACCGGCATCGCCGCCATCGTCGTGCAATTGGGGTTGGCGATGATCCCCTTGGGCAGTTCGCGCAGCGCCTCCGGGTTGACCTCGGCGACAACCAGCGGAACCTCGGGATCGCCGCGCCACGCCGAGCTATTGTCGATCACCACGCCGCCCGCCGCCGCGACCTTGCCGGCCAGCGCCTTCGAGGTGGAGCCCCCGGCGGAAAAGAAGACGATATCGAGCCCGGCGAAATCGGCGGTCTCGGCATCCTCGACCACGATCTCAGCGCCGCGGAACGGCAGCGTCGAGCCCGCCGAGCGTGCCGAGGCGAACAGCCGCAGCGACGTCAGCGGGAAATTGCGCTCGGCGAGCAGCGACAGCATCATGCCGCCGACAAGGCCGGTGGCACCGACGATGCCGACATTGAGGCGATCGGGCGAGGTGCGGAAAGAGGTCATTGAAACGCGTCTCCTGTCTTGAGCGGAGGCGCGGGGTTGGTTTCGGACTTGTCGTTCAAGGCCGCCCCGCGCTTCGGCGGGGCTGTGTCCGGTGGCCTGGGGTTAAACCGTCAGCACGACCAGACCGCCCCGCTCGCGCGGGTCGGCTTGGTGCTAATGGTTTTGACCATCTGAAACATCACGCGGGCCGATATCGTGTCCGCGCAGGTCTGTAAATCGTAATTTTGTGTCCCGGCGGTCAGTATTTGGTGAGTTCGACCGGCATCTTGCGATAGCCGTGGACGAAGCAGGCCGAGACGCGCTCGACCCCGCCGGTCAGGTTCACCCGCATCCGGCGCTTGGCCATTTCCTCCATCAGGATGCCGACCTGTAATTCGGCCAGCCGCGCGCCGACGCAGCGGTGGATGCCGTGCCCGAAGGCGAGATGGCGCCGCGCATTCGGGCGATCGACCACGAGCTTGTCGGCATCCTCGCCGAACACCGTCTCGTCGCGATTGGCGGAGATATACCAGAGCGCGAGCTTGTCGCCGGCCTTGATCTCTTGCCCCATCAGCTCGGTATCCGCGGTCGCGGTGCGGCGCATGTGCGACAAGGGGGTCTGCCAGCGGATCGTTTCGCTCACCGCATTGGGGATCAGCGCCGGATCCGCCTCGAGCTTGGCGCGCTCGTCGGGGAATTGGTCGAGGCCATAGACCAGCCCCGACATCGTGTTGCGCGTCGTATCGTTGCCGCCGACGATCAGCAGGATCAGGTTTCCGATGAATTCGAAATGATCCATGTGGCTCATCGCGTCCGAATGGATCATCATGCTGATCAGATCCGGCGTCTGCGGCTTGCCGACCTTCTGGTTCCACAGATTCTGGAAATAGGCCCCGCATTCATACATATATTCGAGCCGCTGCTTGCGCAGCTCCTCGCTCTTGACCAGTTCGATATCGCCCGCCCAGTCCGACCAGAAGGTCAGCTTGCGGCGATCCTCCCACGGGAAATCGAACAGGATCGCCAGCATCTGGGTGGTCAGCTCGATCGAGACGGTATCGACCCAGTCGAATTCTTTGCCCCACGGCAGGCTATCGAGCACCTCCTCGGTGCGGCGGCGGATATCCGCTGACATGCGCACCATTTCCGACGGGGTGAACGCCGGCGAGACGGTGCGGCGCTGGCCGGTGTGCACCGGGCGATCGCGCGCGATGAACATCGGCATGCGCACGTCCGAATCCTCGATGAAGTCGGCGAGCGTGATGCCCCCCGCTTCGGACGAATAGAGATCGGGCAGCGACTCGACCTCGACGATCGGCTTGTAGGTGGAGACCGACCAATAGGTGCCATAGGCCGAATGCTCGGTCTTATAGACCGGCGCGGTTGCGCGCAGTTTTGCAAAGGGTTCGTGCCACGTATCGTCGCGGTACAGCTCCGCCCGGCTGACATCGAGCGGATCGACGTCAAAGGTTTCGAGCGCGTTCGTCGCCAACGTAGCCATGGCTATCTCCTCATCCTGGCACAAGGAAAGCCATAGCTGACACAAATGTCAATAGCCGACGCGCTCGCGGGTCCGGCCGGATCGGCCGAACAGTTTGCGCCACGCGCCGGCCGGACTGCCCGATTGCAGCACGCCGCGCCGGAACAACCGCGCGCCGATCATGATGAAGATCGCCACCCACAAGGCCTGCCAGCCGAGCGCGAGCAGATGCGGCCAGATTTCCGGTTCGATCGCGGCGCGCCCCGCCATCGCGAAGGGCGAGGACAGCGGCACCACCGCCGCGACCAGCGCGATCGGCGAATCGGGGTTCGCGGCGGCGGCGGAGGAGAGACCGAACATCGCGACCTGCACGATCGTGATCGGCAGCGACAGCATCTGGATCTCGCGCATCGTCGAGGCCTGCGCGCCGACCCCGAGGAACACCGAGCCGAGCAACAGATAGGCCATCGTGAAATAAGCGACGAACAGCAAGGCGAACGGCACCAGCCCGACCGCCGGGGTAAAGGCATCGAGCCCGTCCGGCAGCATCGCGCCGATCTGGCTCAGCACCACGCCCCAGAAAGCGACGAACATCGCCGCCACCCCGAACATGCCGAGCAATTTGCCGAGGAATACGCTTTCCAGCGGCACTGCGGCGGCGAGCACCTCGATCACCTTGTTGTTGCGCTCCTCCGCCATCGTCCCGACCACCTGCCCCGACAGGAACAGGGTGAGGAAGAACACCCCGAACACCGCGAGGAACCCGGAGGCGCTGCGCCCGCCCGCGCTCGGCGCGCCGCGCGGCGCGACGCTGATCTCCGGGACGGAGCGCGCCGCCGGATCGCGCGACATGCGCAACGCGCGATCGGCAAGCGCGGCGAGATAGGCCGCATCGTGCCGCGCATCGCCGGCGCGCACGATCTGCGGGCGATCGAGCGGCCCGGTCAGCACCGCCTCGACATCGGTGCCGGCGCTGGCGAGCATCTCGCGCGGCGCGGCGGCATGGCCCGACGGCGCGCGAATCTCGAGCGTCGGCGGACGGGCATCGCGCGGGAACAACGGGCGGAGCGCGGCATCGGCATCGCGCAGCAGCGCCGCCTCGCGCGCGGGCACGATCGCCACCAGCCGCGCCTTGGCCGCCGATCCGGCGGAGGCGTTCATCGCCCCCAGGCTGCCGATCGTCGCGAACGACCCCATGATCACCGGCGCGAGCAGGAACAGGAGGAAGATCGGGGTGAATACCGTCGCGACGAAATCGCGCCGGGCGATCGTCAGCGTCTGGCGGAGCGCGCGGGGGAGCCTCATGCCGACATTCCGGCGAACGAGATGTGCTCCCGCGAAGGCGGGAACCCAGACTGGGTCCCCGCCTTCGCGGGGACACAAGCGGGTGCGGGAAAGCGGGCGTGGCTCACGCTACCTCCTCCCGCGCGGCATCGCCGACGATGCGGACGAACGCCTCGTGGAGGCCGGGGCGTTCGATCGACAGCCCGGAAATGCCGTAGCCCGCATCGATCAGCCGGCGGAGCAGGCCTTCGATCCCGTCGCGCGGCAATTCGAACCGCCACCCCTCCCCCGCCGGCACGGCATCGGGCGGCAATTGCGCGCGGATCGCCGCATCGGGGAAATGCGCCACATAATGCACCTGCTGCGGCAGCAGCGCGCGCGCTTCCTCCACCGTCCCCTCGAAACGGCGGGTGCCGCCTGCGATGATCGCCAGCCGGTCGCACAGCCGCTGCGCGTGCGCCATGACATGCGTCGAGAACAGGATCGTCGCGCCGCGATCGCGCTCGGCGAGGATCAGCGCCTCCAGCCGCTCCTGATTGACCGGATCGAGCCCGGAGAAGGGTTCGTCGAGCACGATCAGCTCGGGCTGGTGGACGACCGAGCCGAGCAATTGAACGAGCTGCGCCATCCCCTTCGAAAGCTTGCGAATCTTCTGATCGGCAGCATGGCCGAGGCCGTTCGCCTCGAGCATCGCCACCGCGCGCCGCCGCCCCTCGACCCAGGGCAGCCCGCGCAGCGCGCCCATGAAGGCGATCGCCTCGCGCGCCTTCATCGCGGGATAGAGTCCCCGCTCCTCGGGGAGATAGCCGACGAGATCGCTCGCCGCGCGCGGATGCCCATAGCCGAGCAGCGTGCGGCTGCCCTCGTCGGGCTCGATGATGCCGAGCAGCATCCGCAGCGTGGTCGTCTTGCCCGCGCCATTGGGGCCGAGCACGCCATAGACCATCCCCTGGGGAACGATGAGATCGACGCCGTCCACGACGCGCCGTCCGCCGAAACGCTTGACGAGGCCAGTGGCGGTGATCGCTGGAGTGTCGCTCATGCTCTCCTCCATGTGCTAGCGGGAAAAGGTGGAAGTAAATACCCCCCTCGACATTCGACTGAAGGAGAAGGCGGCCGAGCTCGGTTTCGCCGCCTGCGGCATCGCGCGCGCCGATGCCGCGCCGCGCACCGCTGAACGACTGCACCAATGGCTCGCCGAGGGCGCGCACGGCGACATGCTGTGGATGGAGACGCGCGCGCATCAGCGCGAAAGCCCCGCGGCATTGTGGCCCGAGGTGCAAAGCGTGATCGCGCTCGGGATGAGCTATGCCCCACGCGAGGACCCGATGCGGCTGGCGGGCGAAACCGCGCGCGCGCGGATCTCGGTCTATGCGCAGGGGGTCGATTATCACGATATCGTCAAGAAGGCGCTCAAGGCGCTCGCGCGCTGGCTGGTCGCGGAGGCGGGGGGCGATCTCAAGGTATTCGTCGATACCGCGCCGGTGATGGAAAAGCCGCTGGCAGCGGCCGCCGGGCTCGGCTGGCAGGGCAAGCACACCAATCTCGTCAGCCGCACCGACGGGAGCTGGCTGTTTCTCGGCGCGATCTACACCACGCTGTCGCTAACGCCCGACGTGGCGGGGCGGGACCGGTGCGGCTCGTGCGACGCGTGCCAGCGCGCCTGCCCGACCGATGCCTTTCCCGCGCCCTATCGGCTCGATGCGCGGCGCTGCATCTCCTATCTCACGATCGAGCACGCCGGGCCGATCCCGGTGGAATTCCGCGCGGCGCTGGGCAACCGCATCTACGGCTGCGACGATTGCCTCGCCGCCTGCCCGTGGAACAAATTCGCCGAAGCGGCGCGCGCCAACCGCGCCTTCCTGCCGCGCGCGGAACTCGCCGCGCCGCGGCTCGCCGAATTGCTCGCGCTCGACGATGCGACGTTCCGCCAGGTGTTTTCGGGATCGCCGATCAAGCGCATCGGGCGCGATCGCATGATGCGCAACTGCCTGATCGCGGCGGGGAATAGCGGGGACGCCGGATTGCAGGCGGCGGTGGCGCCGCTGCTCGACGACCCGAACGAGGTGGTGCGCGAGGCGGCTGCTTGGGCGATGGAAAGGCTTGCCCATCCCCGTTCGGGCTGAGCTTGTCGAAGCCCTGCCCTTTTCTTCCGCGGAAAGAAGTGCAGCCCTTCGACAAGCTCAGGGCGAACGGCGATAGGGCGTTAACCCCTCACGCCGCCTTGCGCATCTCCAGCCGGTCCCAGATCTCGACCAGCGCCTGGGTCAGCTCGCGCATCATCGCTTCGCTATGCGTCGGGCCGGGGGTGAAGCGCAGCCGTTCGGTGCCGCGCGGCACGGTGGGGTAATTGATCGGCTGGACGTAGATTCCATATTCGGCGAGCAGGATATCGCTGATCTTCTTCGCCTTCACCGGATCGCCGACCTGCACCGGGACGATATGCGTCTCGCCCAGCATCACCGGCAGATTGGCCTCGACGAACATCGCCTTGAGCTTCGCGGCGGCTTCGTGCTGCCCGTCGCGCTCGACCGAGCTCTGCTTGAGGTGACGCACGCTCGCCAGCACCCCCGCCACCAGCACCGGCGACAGCGAGGTGGTGAAGATGAACCCCGGCGCATAGCTGCGGATCACGTCGATGATCACCTTGTCGGCGGCGATATAGCCGCCCATCACGCCGAACGCCTTGCCCAGCGTGCCCTCGATGATCGTCAGCCGATCGGCCACCGCGTCGCGCTCGGAAATCCCGCCGCCGCGCGCGCCGTACATCCCGACGGCATGGACTTCGTCGAGATAGGTCAGCGCATTATATTTGTCGGCCAGGTCGCAGATCGCCGCGATCGGCGCGACGTCGCCCTCCATCGAATAGACGCTCTCGAACGCGATCAGCTTGGGCAGCGACGGATCGGCCGCGGCGAGCAATTCCTCGAGATGCGCCAGATCGTTGTGGCGGAAGACATGCTTCTCGCAGCCCGAATTGCGGATCCCCGCGATCATGCTGGCGTGGTTGAGCTCGTCCGAAAAGATGATGCAGCCCGGCAGCACCTTCGCCACCGTCGCCAGCGTCGCCTCGTTCGAGACATAGCCCGAGGTGAACAGCAGCGCGCCTTCCTTGCCGTGCAGATCGGCGAGTTCGGCTTCGAGATCGACGTGGTAATGCGTGTTGCCGCCGATGTTGCGGGTGCCGCCCGAGCCGGCGCCGACGTCGTGGAGCGCTTCCTCCATCGCCGCGATCACCTTGGGGTGCTGCCCCATCGCGAGATAGTCGTTCGAGCACCATACCGTGATCGGCTTCGGCCCGTTATGCCCGGCGAAGCAGCGCGCATTGGGGTAAGCCCCTTTGTTGCGCAGGATATCGATGAACACGCGATACCGCCCCTCGGCATGCAGCCGGTCGATCGCCTGATTGAAGACGCGTCCATAATCCACTGGCCGCGCCTCATTATGCTCGATGCTCATGTCCCGGTCGCTTACCGTCATGTCAGCAGCAGCGCCAGCGGAAATCCTCGCTTGCACTGATCGCCCGCGCCGGTCGTGCCCGCGCTACAGCCGCTCGATCCGCGCGAAGCCGTAGCCGGCGAGCGCGGGGGCGAGCTTTTCGTCGCCTTCGCCGGTGAAGACCGCGACGTCGGCGGCAGCGCGGGCGATATCCTGCCCTTCGGTGAGATGGACGATTCGCCGCGCGATCCCCTCCCCGCCGTCGACAAAGCGCACCGCATGCGGCGCGGCGGCGGCGGCAAGCTCCGCCTCGACCAGCGGGAAATGCGTGCAGGCGTTGACGATCACGTCGATCCGCTCGCCCCCCGGCTGATCGAACAGCCCGGCGAGCACCGCTTTATATCGCGCCGTATCGGTCGGCTCGCCGCGCAGCTTCGCCTCGGCGAGCTGGACCAGCTCGGCCGAGCCGTGACGGATCACCCGGCAATCGGCGGCGAAGCGCCGCGCGAGATCATCGACATAGGCCTGGCGCACGGTCGCCTCGGTGCCGAGCACCCCGATCGTCCGCGTGACGCTCATCGCCGCCGCCGGCTTGATCGCGGGGACGGTGCCGACGATCGGCAGATCGAGCGCCGCGCGCACCGCCGCCAGCGCGATCGTCGAGGCGGTGTTGCAGGCGATGACGATCAGCCGCGGGCGATAGCGTTCGGCGAGCCGCCCGAGCAGCGCCGGCACCCGCGCGGCGATCTCCGCCTCGGTCTTGGTGCCATAAGGAAAACCCGCCGAATCGGCGACATAGACGAATTGCGCGGCGGGCAGCGCGCGTCGTGCCGGCGCGACGATCGACAGCCCGCCGACCCCCGAATCGAAGAACAGGACGGGCCGCGTGTCACTCATCGGTGCGAGCAATTAGGCCGGTTCGCGCGCCAGACAAGCCCGCTTCCTTCTTTCTCCCCTCCCCTTGAACAAGGGAGGGGCTGGGGATGGGTTGGCCTGCGAGGATGCGATCCCGGTGCCCCCCACACCAACCCACCCCCGCCCCTCCCTTCCAGGGAGGGGAGAAGAGAGACAAAAGGCGCAGTTGCCAACCCCGCCAATGACGACAAAATACAAGACCGCCCTCCGCTTTCAGGCTAAAGGGCGTTTCGTCATAGGGGGCCTCTACACTGGAAACCGGATTCCTCTCGTCCGCGCCGACCGCCGCGCTGCTGATCGGCTATCTGCTGGGGTCGATCCCGTTCGGGGTGATCCTGACCCGCGCGTTCGGCGCGGGCGATCTGCGCAAGATCGGCTCGGGCAATATCGGCGCGACCAACGTGCTGCGCACCGGCCGCAAGGGGCTCGCGGCGGCGACGCTGCTGCTCGATATGGCCAAGGGCTTCGCCGCGGTGCTGATCGTCGACCGGCTTTTCCCCGGCGATGCGCCGCTGGCGGCGGCGGGGGCGTTCTTCGGCCATTGCTACCCGATCTGGCTCGGCTTCCGCGGCGGCAAGGGCGTCGCGACGCTGATGGGGATCGTGCTCGCGCTGCACTGGCAGCTCGGGCTGATCTATGCCGCGATCTGGCTGGGGCTGCTCGCCACGCTGCGCATCTCTTCGCTCGCCGGAATGGCGGCGGCGATCGCCGCGCCGGTGGCGGCGGCGGCGTTCGGCTGGTTCGATATCGTCCCGCTGCTCATCGCGCTGGCGCTGATCGTGCTGTGGAAGCATCGCACCAATATCGGCCGGCTGATCGACGGCACCGAGCCGCGCGTCGGCCGCAAAAGTGCGTGATGTCGATCGGCTGCGGCTGATCCGCACCCCGGGCATCGGCCCCGTCACCTATCGCCAGCTCATCGCGCGTTTCGGCGACGCGACCCGCGCGCTCGCCGCCTTGCCCGATCTCGCGCGGCGCGGCGGCGGCACCGCACCCAGGCCCCCCGAACCGCGCACGATCGAACGCGAATTGCGGCGCGTCGCCGAACTCGGCGCGCGGCATGTGTTCATCGGTGACAGCGCTTACCCGGTGCTGCTCGCCGAACTGGAAAGCGCCCCGCCGGCGATCGTCGTGCGCGGCGACATCGCGCTCGCGCACAAGCCCGTGGTGGCAATCGTCGGCGCGCGCAACGCCTCGGCCGCGG
This sequence comes from Sphingomonas lycopersici, assembly GCF_026130605.1. Lineage (GTDB taxonomy): Bacteria > Pseudomonadota > Alphaproteobacteria > Sphingomonadales > Sphingomonadaceae > Sphingomonas > Sphingomonas lycopersici. Next base: position 211,851 of record NZ_JANFAU010000005.1, read on the forward strand.
CCTGCCGCTTCGCACGCCAGATCGCGCACGACCTGGCGAATGCGGGCACGGCGGTGGTGTCGGGGCTGGCGCGCGGGATCGATACCGCCGCGCATATGGGGGCGGGCCGGCAGACGATCGCGGTGATCGCGGGCGGCATCGACGTGCCCTATCCGCCGGAAAACGAGGCGCTCCAGCAGCAGATCGGCGAGGAGGCGCTGCTGATCGCCGAGATGCCCCCCGGCACCGAGCCGCGCGCGCGGCACTTCCCGCACCGCAACCGCATCATCGCCGGGATCGCGGCGGGGACGTTGGTGGTCGAGGCCGCGCCCCGATCGGGGTCGCTGATCACCGCGCGGCTCGCCAATGAGGCGGGGCGCGAGGTGATGGCCGTCCCCGGCAGCCCGCTCGATCCGCGCGCGCAAGGATGCAACCTGCTGATCCGCGAAGGCGCGACCTTGGTACAGAGCGCCGCCGACGTGCTCGAACAGATCCGTCCGATCGACCCGCGCGCGATCCGCGCGCCGGCGATGCGCTTCGATCCGATCCCGCCCGCCGACGCCGACGATGCCGCGCGCCGCGCGATCGTCGCGCTGCTCGGCCCGGTGCCGGTGGCGGTCGACGAGCTGATCCGGCAATCGGGCTATGTGCCTGCGATCGTGCAGATCGTGCTGCTCGAGCTGGAACTGGCGGGGCGGCTCGAGCGGCATGCGGGAGGGCGGGTGAGCCTGATTTCTCCCCTCCCTTGAACAAGAGAGGAGCCGGGGGTGGGGTTGGCCTGCGAGGATATGAATCGGTATCCCGCACACCCACCCCCAGCCCCTCCCTTTATGAGGGAGGGGAGTAAAAAAGGAGGACGCGATGGCGCCGAAATGGGTCTCACGTTGGTATCGCGGCGCGGCGATTTACGGGCTCGCCGTCCTGCTCCCGCAATATCTCCAGGCCCCGCCGCCGGGCGCCGAGGCGGTCGCTTACGGCTTCATCGGCACCGCCAGCGTGTTCCAGCTCGTCTTCTGGATCATCGGCGGCGATCCGTCGCGCTATCGCGCGCTGATGCCGGTGACGGTGCTCGAAAAGCTGGTGTTCGGCGTGCCGGTCACGCTCCTCTACGCGCAGGGCCGCGCGCCGGCCTTCCTGCTGCCGTTCGGGGTGATCGACCTGATGCTCGGTCTCGGCTTCTTCCTCGCCTGGCGCGCGACGCCACGCTCTTGACGTGCCCCGCGGGGCTTCTCCACCCTCGCGCGTATACGTGAGGGATAACATCCGGACCGCAATGCAACTTGTCATCGTCGAATCGCCCGCCAAGGCGAAAACCATCGAGAAATATCTCGGCGCCGATTACCGCGTTCTCGCGAGCTACGGCCATGTCCGCGATCTGCCGCCCAAGGACGGGTCGGTCGATCCCGACCACGGCTTCGCGATGGAATGGGAAAATTACGCCGACAAGGCCAAGCAGCTCAAGGCGATCGCCGACGAGGCGAAGAAGGCCGATCGCCTGATCCTCGCCACCGACCCCGATCGCGAGGGCGAGGCGATCTCGTGGCACGTCCGCGAGGTGCTCAAGAACCGCAAGGCGCTGCCCGACAAGGTCGAGCGCGTCACCTTCAACGCGATCACCAAGCCTGCGGTCACCGCCGCGATGGCGGCGCCGCGCGATCTCGATACCGATCTGATCGACGCCTATCGCGCACGCCGCGCGCTCGATTATCTCGTCGGCTTCACGCTCTCGCCGGTGCTGTGGCGCAAGCTGCCCGGCGCGAAATCGGCCGGGCGCGTCCAGTCGGTCGCGCTGCGCCTGATCGTCGACCGCGAGCGCGAGATCGAGCTGTTCCGCTCGCAGGAATATTGGTCGGTCACCGCTGCGATGGAGCAGGACGGCACGCCGTTCGCCGCGCGCCTCGTCCAGTGGGACGGCAAGAAGCTCGATCGCCTGTCGATCGGCGACGAGGGCACCGCCCAGCGCGCCAAAGCCGATGTCGAGGCCGGGCGCTTCGCGGTCCAGTCGGTCGAGACCAAGCCGGCGACGCGCAACCCGCCGCCGCCCTTCACCACCTCGACGCTCCAGCAGGAGGCGGCGCGCAAGCTCGGCTTCTCGGCCAGCCACACGATGCGGATCGCGCAGGCGCTCTACGAGGACGGCGCGATCACCTATATGCGGACAGACGGGGTGCAGATGGACGGCTCCGCCATCTCCGCCGCGCGCCGCGCCGTCGCCGATCGCTATGACGCGAGCTATGTGCCGGACAAGCCGCGCCAATATCAGACCAAGGCGAAGAATGCGCAGGAAGCGCACGAGGCGATCCGCCCGACCGATTTCTCGCGCGACCGCGTGGGATCGGGCGATCATGCGCGGCTCTACGAGCTGATCTGGAAGCGCGCGCTGGCGAGCCAGATGGCCTCGGCGCGGATGGAGCGCACCACGGTCGAGCTGGCCGACGGCACCGGGCGCCACATTCTGCGCGCGACCGGGCAGGTCGTGCTGTTCCCCGGCTATCTCGCGCTCTACGAGGAAGGCGTCGACGATGCCGAGGGCGACGATGCGCGCCGCCTGCCGCGGATGCGCGAGGGCGATGCGCCGGCCAAGAAAGCGGTCGAGGCCGAGCAGCATTTCACCCAACCGCCGCCGCGCTTCTCCGAAGCGTCGCTGGTCAAGCGGCTCGAGGAACTCGGCATCGGCCGCCCCTCGACCTATGCCTCGATCATCCAGACGCTCAAGGACCGCGCCTATGTCCGCGTCGAGAAGAACCGCTTCTTCGCCGAGGAGAGCGGGCGGCTGGTGACGGCGTTCCTCGAACGCTTCTTCGAACGCTATGTCGGGTTCGATTACACCGCCGAGCTGGAGGAGGAACTCGACAATATCTCCGGCGGCCGCGCGCAATGGCAGGCGGTGCTGGAGGCGTTCTGGCGCGATTTCAAACCGCGCACCGCCGAGGTGATGGAACAGAAGCCGTCGGACATCACCGTCGCGCTCGATCAGTTCCTCGCGCCCTATCTGTTCCCCGAGCGCGCCGACGGCGGCGATCCACGCGCCTGCCCCAATTGCGGCGACGGCAAGCTCGCGCTGCGCGGCGGGCGGTTCGGCGCGTTCATCGCCTGCTCCAATTATCCCGAGTGCAAATATACCCGTCGCTTCGCCCAGCCGGGCGGCAGCGAGGGCGAGAGCAGCGCCCCCGAATCGCTCGGCCGGGATCCCGAGACCGGGCTCGAGGTGGAGCGCAAATCGGGCCGGTTCGGCCCCTATATCCAGCTCGGCGAGGGCAAGGACGCCAAGCGCGCGTCGATCCCCAAGGATATCGGCGAGCTCGATCTGGAATGGGCGCTCAAGCTGCTCAGCCTGCCGCGGACGATCGGCGCGCATCCCGACAGCGGCAACCCGATCACCGCCTCGATCGGGCGTTACGGGCCATATCTGGCGCATGACGGCAAATATGCCCGGCTGCAATCGACCGCCGAGGTGTTCGAGACCGGGATGAACGCCGCGGTGGTCAAGCTGGCCGAAGCCGCGGCGGGCGGCGGGCGGCCACAGCGCGGCAGCCGCGAGCCGCTCAAGGTGCTGGGCGCGCATCCGCGCACCGAGGCGGAGATCAAGCTGATGGAGGGGCGCTACGGCCCCTATGTCACCGACGGCACGACCAACGCGACCCTGCCCAAGACGATCGCCCCCGATCAGCTCACGCTGGAGGAAGCCGCGCAGCTGATCGACGCGCGCGCAGCGGCGCCGGCGAAGGGCAAGAAGAAGGCCGCGCCGAAGAAGAAGGCGCCGGCGAAGAAAGCACCGGCGAAAAAGGCGGCGGCGAAGAAGTGATTGCGTAACGCCTTGTGTCCCCGCGAAGGCGGGGACCCAGACTGGGCTCCCGCCTTCGCGGGAGCACATAAAGGGGGTAGGCTCAGGCCGCCTGCGCGCGATGCCCGCCCAGCCAGTCGCGGGCGGCGCGTTGCGCGACGGCGATGTCGCGCGGGGTCATGTCCCCCGCGATTTCGGCACGGGCGATCTGCGCCGCTTCGTCGCCGGCGATCGCCGCGAGGTTGAACCATTTGTGCGCCTCGATCAGATCGAAGCATACCCCCGAGGTGCCGGTCGAATAAGCGACGCCAAGGTCATAGCACGCCGTGCAATCCCCCCGCGCCGCGTCGCGCAACCGGCTCTCGATCAAAATTTCCGCGCTCTTGAGACTGTTTCCCATCTCACGCCCCCAATGCGGTGACAAACCGAACCGAAGACAGCGTGCAGCGCCGGTCGTTCAAAAATGGTTAACGACATTAAGGACGTTTTGGGAGCGCAGAAAAACCCGTTCGCCCTGAGCTTGTCGAAGGGCTGCCCTGCTTCATCGGGAGAAAGTGCAGCGCTTCGACAAGCTCAGCCCGAACGGGGAGAGGTAACCCTTATCGGAGAGGCAGGGCTTAAACCTCTTCGACCGCAATATTGTCGATCAGCCGGGTCCCCCCCATCCGCACAGCGGCGAGCAGCCGGCGCGGGCGGCCTGCGCCCGGATTCGCCTCAAGCGTCTCGGCATCGACCAAGGCGACATAATCGACCGTGAAGCCCGCGCCGGTCAGGCTCGCCTCGGCCTCGGCCAGCGCCGCCGCGGGATCGTCGCCGCGGCCGATCGCGCGCGCCGCGATCCCCAGCACGCGCGGCAAGGCCACCGCCTTCTGCCGCTCGGTCTCGTCGAGGTAGATGTTGCGCGAGGAGAGCGCGAGCCCGTCATCGTCGCGCTGGGTCGGCACCCCGACGATCTCGATATCAAAATCAAGATCGGTGACCATCCGGCGAATCACCTGCAATTGCTGGTAATCCTTCTCGCCGAAATAGGCCGCATCGGGCGCGACCTGGTTGAACAGCTTCGACACCACCGTCGCGACCCCGTCGAAATGACCGGGGCGCGCCGCACCGTCGAGCCCCTCGCTCACCCCGGCGACCTGGACGTTGCTGGCGAATCCTTCGGGATACATCGTCTCGACCGGGGGCAGCCAGGCAAGGTCGCAGCCGGCGTCCTCGAGCATCGTCAGATCGGCCTTTTCGCGACGCGGATAGCGGGAAAGATCCTCGTTCGGGCCGAATTGGCGGGGATTGACGAAGATCGACGCGACGACCTTCGTGCCCGGCCGCTTGGCCGCCTCGACCAAGGCGATATGCCCGGCATGCAGCGCGCCCATCGTCGGCACCAGCGCCACACGCATACCCTCGGCGCGAAACTCCCTCACCGCTTCACGCAGCGCGGCGAGGTCACGAACGGTCAACACTAATCTTTACCCCCTCGTCCTTGACGGACCGGGCTTCTATGGGTGCCTATCCAGGGGATCAACAAGGGATTCGACCAATTGCCCAGCGGTAACGGACAAACCCACGTCATCGTCTTCGCCAACGAGAAGGGCGGGACGGGGAAATCGACCACGGCGGTGCATGTCGCGATCGCGCTGGCCGCGCAGGGCGCGCGAGTCGCGTGTCTCGATCTCGACCACCGCCAGCGCACGATGGGCCGCTATCTCGACAATCGCGCCGAAACCGTGAAGCGCACCGGCGCCGAACTCGCCGTCCCGCGCCACGCCACCGGCGATGGCAAGGAGAGCGGCAATTTCGAATCGCTCTTCGACGAGCTGGCCGAGGGCAGCGACTATCTGGTGATCGACACGCCGGGGCGCGACGATCCGGTCGCCCGCGTCGCCGCGTCGCGCGCCGATTCGCTCGTCACGCCGATGAACGACAGCTTCGTCGATTTCGACCTGATCGGGCAGGTCCACCCCGAAACCTTCAAGGTCACCCGTCCGAGCTTCTATTCGGAGCTGATCTGGGAAGCGCGCAAGGCGCGCGCCAAGGCGGACGGGACGACGATCGACTGGGTCGTGCTGCGCAACCGCCTCCAGCATATCGAGGCGCGCAACATGCGCCGCGTGTCGGATGCGCTCGATCAGCTTTCCAAGCGCGTCGGCTTCCGCATCATCCCGGGGCTCGGCGAGCGCGTGATCTATCGCGAATTGTTCCCCGCCGGGCTGACGATGCTCGACGCCAAGGAATTCGGCGCGATGGGGCTGAGCCATGTCGCCGCGCGGCAGGAATTGCGCGAGATGATGGCCGGGCTTGCCCTCCCCGAGCCGGCGATGCCGCTGTTCGCCTGATGGCGAAGTTCGTCCTCGCGCTGCTCGTCGCTTATGCCGGGTGGCGGCTGTGGAAGGATGCGTTCGGCGCGCGGCCGAAACCGCGCCGGGCGGTGCCGGTGGAAGCGGCGGAGCGACGGGCGGCGCGGTCGCTGCTCGGCGTCGCGCGGGATGCCGACGACGAGGCGATTCGCGCCGCGCACCGCCGGCTGATGGCCGAGGCGCATCCCGATCGCGGCGGCTCGGCGGAGCGCGCGCGGGCGCTCAACGCGGCGCGCGATCTGCTGGTCGATCGTTGAGATACCACCCCGGCGCAGGCCGGGGTCCAGTTACGACCGGCCCGATGCCGGCCCCCGGCCTGCGCCGGAGTGGCAAGAATGTCTCCCGCCTTCGCGGGAGCACATCAGCGTTCGCGCCACCGCATGTAACTTTGACGTGCCGGTTTCCTCACCTTAAGCCGCGCCGATGGCGCATTGTTTCGCTCCCTCGATCCTGCGCGACTACGATATCCGCGGCGTCGTCGGGCGCACGCTCGACACCGCCGACGCACTGGCGCTCGGGCGCAGCTTCGGCACGATGATCCGCCGCGCGGGCGGGCGTTCGGTCGCGGTCGGCTATGACGGGCGGCTGACCTCGCCGGCCCTGGAGGCCGCGCTGGTCGCGGGGCTCACCGCGAGCGGCGTGGATGTCGTGCGCATCGGGCTCGGTCCGTCGCCGATGCTCTATCACGCCGCCGCGACGCTAGAAGTGGATGGCGGCATCCAGGTGACCGGCAGCCACAATCCCGGCGATCACAACGGCTTCAAGATGCTGCATCATTGTCGCCCGGTGTTCGGTGCGGCGATCCGCGATCTCGCGCGGACCGCCGAGGCCGGCGATTGGGAAACGGGCAGCGGGCGAATCACCGAAGCGCCGGTGCTCGATCGCTATGTCCGTCGCGTCGCCGCCGGCTGCGCCGGAGGTCTGCGCATCGGCTGGGATGCGGGGAACGGCGCGGCGGGCCCGGCGATCGAGCAGCTCGTCAAGCTGCTGCCGGGTGAGCATCACCTGCTGTTCACCGATGTCGACGGCAATTTTCCCAATCATCATCCCGATCCCACCGAGGACGCCAATCTGGCGCAATTGCGCGCGTTGGTCGTCGGGAAGCGGCTCCATTTCGGCGTCGCTTTCGACGGCGACGGCGATCGGATCGGCGCGGTCGACGGGCAGGGACGCGTGCTGCGCGGCGACCAGATTCTGTCCATTCTGGTCGAACCCGTGCTGCGCGAGCGCCCCGGCGCGGCGATCGTCGCCGATGTGAAATCGAGCAAGGCGCTGTTCGATCGCATCGCCGCGCTCGGCGGGCAGCCGGTGATGTGGAAATCGGGGCACAGCAACATCAAGGCGATGATGCGCGAGCTCGACGCGCCGATCGCGGGCGAGATGAGCGGGCATATCTTCTTCGGCGGCGAATGGCATTGCTTCGACGATGCCTTGCTCGCCGCGGTGCGGCTGATCGATGCGGTCGCCGCGTCGGGGACGACGCTCGACGCGCTGCGCGATGCGATGCCGCCGGTGGTGAGCACCCCCGAATTGCGCTTCGCGGTAGATCCGGCGCGCAAGGAGGCGGTGGTGGCGGAGGTCATCGCGCGGCTGCGCGCCGCCGGCGCGGCGGTCGATACGACCGACGGTGCGCGCGTCACCACCCCCGACGGCTGGTGGCTGCTGCGCGTCTCGCACACCGAGGATATGCTCACCGCGCGCGCCGAAGCGCATGACGAAGCCGCGCTCGCGCGCGTGCTCGCCGCGATCGACGCGCAACTCGCGCCGAGCGGGGTCGCTCGACATGCGGCGCCCGACACCCCACATTAGGATCATGCGCCCCACCCCCAGCATCATCCGCGTCATCGATCTCGAAACCACCGGCCCCACCCCGCCCCAGCACGGCGTGTGCGAAATCGGTTGGCAGGACGTCACGCTCGGCGCCGACGGGCGGTGGGAAGTCGCGGGCGACAGCGGCGCCCGCTTCGTCAATCCGGGGCGGCTGATGCCCCCGATCACCCAGGCGATCCACCATATCCGCGACGAGGATGTCGCCGACGCGCCTTACTGGCACGATGTCGCGCGCCCGGTGCTCGATCCGTGGCCGCGCCGCGTCGCGCTCGCCGCGCATCGCGCCGATTTCGAGCAGGTGTTCTGCACCTCGGCGCTGACCCACGGCGCGGAATGGATCTGCACGTGGAAATGCGCATTGCGGCTGTGGCAGGATTCGCCGAGCTTTTCCAATCAGGTGCTGCGCTATTGGCGCAAGCCCGAGGGGCTGGTCCACGAAACCGGGCTGCCCGCGCATCGCGCTTTCCCCGACGCTTACGTCACCGCCTTCCACCTGCGCGACATGCTCAACGAAGTGGGGGTGCAGCAATTGCTCGAATGGTCGCGGTTGCCGGGGCTGCTCCCGCGGGTGCGCTACGGCCCCGATCGCGGCAAGGACTGGCGCGAGATCGAGGAGGAAAGCCTGATCGGCTTTCTCACCGATCGCGACCCCGATGTGCGCTTCACCGCCGAGACCGAGATGGCGCGCCGCCGCGGGGGTGGGCATGTCGGGCGGCCGGACCGTCAGGAATTGCTGCTGTAAGCCCTTCTTGTATCCCCGCGAAGGCGGGGACCCAGACTGGGCTCCCGCCTTCGCGGGAGCACAAGGGTGGTTTGGGCCAACTCACCCCGGCAGAAACCGCGTCAGATCGGGCTGCCCCGTCCACGCCGTCTGCCCGCCGTCGGCGACGATCACCGATCCCGTCACATAGGACGCCGCATCGGAGGCAAGGAACGCCGCCACCTCGGCCATCTCCTCGGGCGTCCCCGCCCGCCCCATCGGGATCGCGGCATGCCACGCCTGCTCCAGCCCCGGCAGCGCCGCCGCACCGGCGGTCAGCGGAGTGGCGATCAGCCCGGGGCACAAGGCGTTGACCCTGATCCCCTCGCGCGCATGATCGATCGCCAGCGTGCGGGTGTAATTGATCACCGCACCCTTGGCGGCATTATAGGCGCTGAAGCCATAATCCCCCGCCAGCCCCGAGATCGACGCGGTGTTGACGATCGCACCGCCAGGCCTCGGCATATGCGGGATCACCGCGCGGCAGGCGTAGAACACCGCATTGAGATCGATCGCGATCACCCGCTCCCACTGCTCGGGATCGAGATCGGGGGTGCGCCCGATGCAGCCGATACCGGCATTGTTGAACAGGATATCCACGCGGCCGTGGCGCTCAACCGCGACCGCCACCGCGCGCTCGACATCGGCGCGGCGCGCGACATCGGCCTCGACCGCGATTCCGCCGGTCTCCGCTGCCACGGCCTGCGCATGATCGGCGGCGATATCGACCACCACCAATGCCGCGCCCTCGCGCGCCAGTAGCCGCGCGGTCGCCGCGCCGATGCCCGAGCCGCCGCCGGTGATCAGCGCCACCTTGTTCGCAAACCGCATCATCCTCTCCCGACGCTTGGTTGACTTGCCACCGCGCGCGATCATAACTTTCGTTATGGGCAGCCGACAAGACGGCGCCGGGGAGAGGAAAAGCGATGGCGGGACTGACGGCAGACGAACGCGCGGCGCTGCTCGACTCGCTCCGCCGGCTGCTCGCCGACCGCTGCGCCGAAAGCGACGTGCGCCGCATCATGGCGAGCGAGACCGGGCATGACGCGGCCTTGTGGCGCGCGCTCGCCGATCTGGGGGTGGTCGGGCTGACCGTCCCCGAGCAACATGGCGGCGCCGGGCTCGGCGCGATCGAGCTCGAGTTGGTGATGGAAGCGGCCGGCGCGGCGCTGCTCCCCGCCCCGCTCCTTTCGACCGCGATCGCCGCGGCGTTGCTCGACGGCGAACGGCTCGCGGCCTTGGCCGGCGGCTATAGCATCGCCGCGGTCGCCTTCGCCGGGCGCGACGACTGGACCGGGCGCGGCGACGTACGGCGCGACGGCGCGGGGCTGGCGGGCACCGCGCGTTTCGTCCCCGATGCGGCGATCGCCGACACGATCCTCGTCACGCTCGACGATGCGGTGTTCGCGGTCGCGCGCGAAGATGCGGAGATCGTCCCGCTCCCGGTGTTCGACCGCACCCGCCGGCTCGCCGACGTCGCCTTCCGCGGCCCGGCGACGCTGATCGGCGACGGCACGCGGATCGCCGCGGCGCGCGATATCGCTTTGATCGGGCTGGCCGGAGAGCAGGCCGGCGGCGCGCGGCGCATCCTCGACATGACGGTCGATTACGCCCGCGAGCGCCACCAGTTCGGCCGCGCGATCGGCAGCTTTCAGGCGATCAAACATATGGCGGCCGATCTGCTGCTCGAGGCGGAAAGCGCGACCAGCGCCGCGCGCGACGCTGCGCGCCAGGTCGCGGAAGATACGCCGGCCCGCGCGGAAAGCGTCGCACTTGCCGCCTTCGCCTGCGCCGACGCCTTCGTCCGCTGCGCCAAGGACGGCATCCAGATGCACGGCGGGATCGCCTTCACCTGGGAGCATCCCGCGCATCTCTATCTGCGCCGCGCGCGATCGGCGGCGCAGCTTTACGGCGACAGCGATCATTGGCGTGAGCGTTACGTCCGCGCGCTGGAGGTTGAGGCATGACCGACGAACAGCTGAAAACCGAGGTCGAGGCATGGCTCGCCGCCAATTGGCGCGGCACCGCAACGCATAAGGAAAGCTTCGGCCGCGATCCGCGCGCCGAATGGCTCGCCAAGGTGCGCGACGCCGGCTGGGCGGTACCGCGCTGGCCGAGCGATTTCTACGGGCGGGGGCTGGCCGACGAACAGGCGCGGATCGTCGAGCGCGCCTTCGCCGCAGTCGGCGCGCCCGGCGCGGGGCAGGATCGCAGCAACCTGTGGGCCAATACCGCGCTGGCGCACGCTACCCCCGCCTTCCGGCGCGAGATCGTCCCGCAATTGCTCGCGGGCGAGGTCGGCATGTGCCTGCTCTATTCGGAGCCGGGCGCGGGGAGCGATCTCGCCGCGATCCGCACCCGCGCCGACAAGGTCGACGGCGGGTGGCGCGTCTCCGGACAGAAAGTGTGGACCAGCGGCGCGCAGATCGCCGATTACGGGATGCTGATCGCGCGCACCGATTGGGATGTCCCCAAGCATCGCGGGATCAGCTTCTTCTTCCTGCCGATGAAGCAGCCCGGCGTCGAGGTGCGCCCGCTGCGCCAGATCACCGACGAGGCGCATTTCAACGAGGTGTTCATCGACAATGCCTTCGTGCCCGAGGACAATCTGCTCGGGCCATTGAACGGCGGCTGGGGCGTGTTGCAGACTGCTTTGGCCTATGAACGCTCGGTGATGGGCGATGCAGCGCGCGGGCCGCGATCGGGCGCGGCGGGGCCGAAGGGCGACCACGCACTGATCGGGCTGGCGCGCGAGGCGGGGAAGCTCGACGATCCGGTGATCCGCCAGCAGCTCGCGCAGACGATCGCGTGGCGCGTGCTCAACCGGCTCAACACCCAGCGCGCCAAGGCCGAGCTGCAACAAGGCACGTCATCCTCGATCATGTCGCTGGGCAAATTGGCGATGAGCCGCATCCTCCACGAGGAAGCACGCGTCCGCACCTTGCTGCTCGGCGTTGAAAGCCTGCTCGAAGGCGCGGAGCATCCCCGCGCGGAGGACGCCAATTTCCTGACGCTCAATGCCTATTTCACCTCGATCGGCGGCGGGACCGATCAGATCCAGCGCAATATCATCGGCGAACGCGTATTGGGGCTGCCGAAGGAGCCGGAGGTGGATCGGACGATCCCGTTTCGCGAGGTGCGGGCGGGGTGATTGGGGCGGGCCGTTGGCAGTTAGCGCCCCAATTCCCGCCGCTGGTGATGCAAAGAGCGCAGCCTAAAACCTGCCCTTTAGAATCGCGTCGAAGGTGGGAGGGAACAGAGCTTGGCCGCAGGAATATAGTGGACAAGATGTAATTTTCCGGAACGCCATATATAATGGCTCGCTCCGGCCCGCGAAGAATCCTCGTTGGGTAACCCAATGACGATCAAGAGAGAGCTATTCGGGCGATAGTTAAGGGTATTTACGTTCGCACTTCCCGTATCAACGAGTAGCGCGGACGTAGCCTTAATCTCCGGCGGAAAGTAAACTTTTCCGCTCAGCGTGTCCGCTATCGCTACGCAGACCGTTGCTGCACCGCAGCCGATACGAACGATTTTATAATGGCCAGCAAAATCAGGTCCGCTCTTTACCGCCCGCCGGATCACGGTGCGATAAAGGTGCGCCTCGCCGATCCGCACGTCCGACACGTGCGCGCTCGAGGGCCGCGACGGCATCTTAACGGAATACCGGGCAAATGCCTCGTCCGAGAGCAATTTTGGAAAAGGGGCGAGGCACTGAAGTTCTTGCGCTCTCGCCTGCGCATCAATGGCAATCGCTGTCGCGAAAAATGACAAGATCGCTGACAGGCGCAAATCTGCTCCCCCTATCTGTCTTGGTTAATTACGACCGAACCGAGGCTCGGGCAAGGTCAACTCTGCGTCTTGCAGTGGCCAACAGTTGCCTGTCTGAAATCCACCCACGCCAAGTCGTTAGTCCCGGACGGCGGATTCTCTTTAACCGCTGGAAAATGCCATCCCTAACCGCCGACTCTACGTCGGATCAACGTCGCTCCACGGCTCCACCTGGCAGAACGCGTCCATCCAATCGTCGAAGGTCGCGGCGATCTGTTCTACCGTCCCGAAGTCGTGATCGTAGAACCAGATCGCCCGGCCCTCTCGACCGCCTCTGTTCAGGCGGTCCGTATCGAAGCAAAACTTGTTACCGCATCCATCACTTGCAAAAGCCACCAGTGACTTTGGCATCCCTATCGCGCGCCAGCCTACCGTCTCCTCAATAATCTCAGCTGGGGAATAGAAATCACCCAGGCAGTTCAATTCGAGGTGACGTTCAATGATGGCGTCCATGAGCGCAACGGTCGGGCGCGGGAGGCCGGTTTCCAGAACGGCTCGGCGGTAATCGTCGGGCAGCAAAAAATCCAATCGCTGCTCGATGTTACGGAGGTCGACTTCGGTCACACGTTCAGGTGGATAATCGGTCGAAGTCCAGAGCTCGATAAATCGCGCCAGGGTCATGGAGAGCCTCTATATGATGGCAAGACCGTATCACGCCGCTGACCAATCGCAATGCCCGCTCTTCGTCTGGGGCCCACCGCTAAGCCGACCGTCAACAATCCACCCAGTAACTGCCGCACCCGCGTGCGAAAGACTCCAACCGCTAGTAGTGAGAACACAACGGATGAGTCCCGGGATCCTTTCCCGTCATGCCGGGCTTGACCCGGCATCCAGAGCCACAAAGGACACCGCCTGAGACTCTGGATGCCGGGTCAAGCCCGGCATGACGGCTGAGAGAAGCGGGAACCATCCGTCTGAATCAATCCACTAGCCCCCACCCTCCACCTTCGCCCCCTTCGGCGCCGGTGTCTTCGGCTTGAACGCACACAGATCCACCTCGACACACCGCCAGCATTCCGGCGTCCGCGCCTTGCAGGTGTAACGGCCGTGGAGGATCAGCCAGTGATGCGCGTGGACGCGGAACGGCTGCGGGGTTTCCTTGTCGAGCTTCTTTTCCACCGCCAGCGGGGTCTTGCCCGGGGCGAGCCCGGTGCGGTTGCCGACGCGGAAGATATGCGTGTCGACCGCGAAGGTCTCCGCGCCGAACGCGACGTTCATCACGACATTGGCGGTCTTGCGCCCGACCCCCGGCAGTTTCTCCAGCGCGTCGCGATCGGCCGGCACTTCGCTGCCATGTTCGGCGATCAGCGCCTCGGACAAAGCGATGACATTCTTCGCCTTGGTGTTGAACAGCCCGATCGTCTTGATGTGTTGCTTCAGCCCCTCCTCGCCCAGCGCGACCATTTGCTCGGGGGTCGTCACCTCGGCGAACAGCCGCCGCGTCGCCTTGTTGACCCCGACGTCGGTCGCCTGCGCCGACAGCACCACCGCGACGAGCAACTGGAAGGTGTTGCCCGATTCGAGCTCGGTCTCCGGATGCGGGTTGAGCTCGGCGAGCCGGCGGTAGAACTCGAAAATGTCCGCCTTCTTCAAAGCCCCAGCACCTCGGCCATATGATAGCGCCCGGCCGGCTTGCCCGCGAGCCACAGCGCCGCCTTGAGCGCGCCGCGCGCAAAGATCGTGCGATCCTCCCCGCGATGCCCGAGCTCGATCCGCTCGCCCTCGCCCGCGAACACCACCAGATGATCGCCGACCACCGATCCGCCGCGCAGCGAGGCGAAGCCGATCGTCCCCTCGCTCCGCGCGCCGGTCAGCCCCGCGCGGCTGTCGACGCGCACCTCGCCCAAGGTGGTGCCGCGCCCCGCCGCCGCCGCCTCGCCCAGCAGGGTCGCGGTGCCCGAGGGGGCGTCGACCTTGTGGCGGTGATGCATTTCGGCGATCTCGATATCCCATTCCGGCCCGAGCCGGCGCGCCGCTTCCTGCACCAGCACCGCGAGCAGCGTGACGCCGAGCGAGGTATTGCCCGTCTGGAGCACCGCGATCCTCTCCGCCGCGCGATCGATCGCCGCGTGGTGCGCCGGGGTCAGCCCGGTGGTGCCGATCACGATCGGCGTCCCCGCCGCCACCGCCGCCGCGAGATTCGCCTCGAGCGCCGCGGGGGTGGAGAAATCGACCAGCACATCGGCCGCGCGCGCCAGCGCCGCCGCGTCGCCGCCGGCATCGACCCCGCCGGCGACCGTCACGCCTTCCTCATTCGCAATGGTCGCGATCGCGCGGCCCATCCGCCCCGCGCTGCCGTAGATTCCGACCTTGGTCATATACTCCCAGCGTCCTTCCTCGTCCGCCGATGCGCATGACACAGATCGTGCGGCGGGGCGACACCTGATCGGCGCGATCCGGCCGCCTTGCACCCCGCTCGCGGCGCTGCCAAACAGCGGCATCTTCCCGATTGCGGAGCCCCTTAATGCCTCGTCGCCTGTCCCTGTTCCTTCTCGCCACCGCGCTCGCCACCCCGGCGCTCGCCGAGCCGGCCGCCCCGGCGATCCCGGTCGACACGCTGAAAACGGTGACCAAGGAATTGTCCTCCGATGCTTATGAGGGCCGCGCGCCGACCTCCGCCGGAGAGGAAAAGACCGTCGCCTATATCGTCGAGCGGATGAAGGCCGCCGGGCTCCAGCCGGGCAATAACGGCAAATGGACCCAGGACGTGCCGATGGTGGAGATCACCGCCACCGACATCGCGCCGTTCACCGTCATCGGGGGCAAAAAGCCGATCTCGCTCGCCTATCGCGACGATATCGTCGCCGGCACCTATCGCGTCGTGCCGAAGATTTCGCTCAAGGCCAGCGACATGGTGTTCGTCGGCTATGGCATCAACGCGCCCGAAAAGGGCTGGAACGATTATGCCGGCGTCGACGTGAAGGGCAAAACCGTCGTCATCCTGGTCAACGATCCCGATTGGCAGACCAAAGAGGCCGGCGCCGGCGCCGGCCCGTTCGAGGGCCGCGCGATGACCTATTACGGGCGCTGGACCTATAAGTTCGAGGAGGCCGCGCGGCAGGGCGCCGCCGCCGCGATCATCGTCCACGATACCGAGCCGGCCGCCTATCCCTGGGCGGTGGTGCGCTCGTCATGGACCGGCGCGCAGCACGAGCTGGACGAAGCCAACAACCATATGGACCAGAGCGAGATCGTCAGCTGGATCCAGCTCGACCGCGCGAAAGAGATCTTCGCCGCCGCGGGCAAGGATTTCGCGGCGCTGTCCGAAGCCGCGAAGCACAAGGGGTTCAGGGCGGTGCCGCTGGGGACGAAATTCTCCGGCAGTTTTTCGAACAGGATCCGTCGCAGCGCCTCGCACAATGTGATCGGGCTGTTGCCGGGCAAGAGCGCGCCGGGCGAAACAGTGCTCTATTCGGCGCATTGGGATCACCTCGGGCATTGCGATCCGGTCGACGGCGACGGGATCTGTAACGGCGCGGTCGACAATGCCTCGGGGGTCGCCGGGCTAATCGCGATGGCCGAGGTGCAGGCGAAGGCGGGGCCGGCGCGGCGCTCGATCGCCTTTCTCGCGGTGACTGCGGAGGAAAGCGGGCTGCTCGGCTCGGCTTATTATGCGGCGCATCCGGTGTTCCCGCTCGGCAAGACGGTCGGCGGGGTCAATATGGACGTGCTCAACGTCAATGGCGCGACCAGGGATTTCGAGATCACCGGCGCGGGCAAGTCCGAGCTGGAGGATATGGTCAAGCCGCTGCTCGCCGCGCAGGGCCGCGCGATCGTGGCCGAAGCGACCCCGGAGAAGGGCCATTATTACCGCTCCGACCATTTCTCCTTCGCCAAGCTCGGCGTGCCGATGCTGTCGGGGGGAAGCGGCGAGGATCTGGTCAACGGCGGGGTCGCTGCGGGCCGCGCGGCGGCGGAGGATTATAACGCCCACCGCTATCACAAGCCGCAGGACGAATATGATCCCAAGTGGGACTGGTCGGGCGCGGTGCAGGATCTGACGATCTATTATCAGCTCGGGCGCGAGCTGGCCGACAGCGACGCATGGCCCAATTGGTATCCGACCGCCGAATTCCGCGCGATCCGCGACACCTCGCGGGGGGCCACGAAGTGACGCTGCCCCCTCCCCCCGAATGGGCGCACCACAAGGCGGTGTGGATCGGTTTCCCGTCGCACGCCGAGCTGTGGCAGGAGGACCTCGACGAGGCGCGCGCCGAAGTCGCCGCCTTCGCCAAGGCGGTGCATGCCGACGGGCGCGGCGAGAAGGTGCTGCTGGTCGCCGCCGATGCCGAGGCGGGTGTCGCCGCGACCAGACTCGCGCCGTTCGCCGAGGTCGTCGTCGAGCGGTTCGGCGATATCTGGCTGCGCGATACCGCGGTGATCCTGACCGGCGACGGCACCGCGCGGGATTTCGCGTTCAACGGCTGGGGCGGCAAATATGACCTGCCCGGCGACGACGATATCGGCGCACGGCTCGCCCGCCGCGCGAAGAAGAGCATCGTCCCATGCGATTGGGTGCTCGAGGGCGGCGCGCTCGACGGCGACGGCGCCGGGCTGGTCGTCACCACCGAGCAATGCGTGCTCAACCCCAATCGCAACGGCCATATCGGCAAGGCCGAGATCGAGGAGCGGCTCCAGCGCGACCTCGGCTATGATCGCGTGCTGTGGCTCGGCGACGGGCTGCTCAACGATCATACCGACGGGCATGTCGACAATCTCGCGCGGTTCGTCGGCGAGGGGCGGCTGGCGATCCCGGTCGCGGCGGACAATGATCCCAACTGGCAGGTCTATCAGCAGGCCGCGGCGCGCGCCGAGGCGTTCGGGCTGGCGGTGGTGCCGATCCCCTCCCCCGGCCGCGTGATCCGCGACGACGAGATTGTGCCGGCGAGCTATATGAACTTCTACATCGGCAATGCCAGCGTGGTCGTGCCGCTCTACGGCGCGGCGAACGATCAGGCGGCGGTGCAGGCGATCCAGGCGATCTTCCCGCAGCATGAGGTGGTCGGGCTGCGCGCCGATGCGATCCTCACCGGCGGGGGCAGCTTCCACTGCATCAGCCAGCAGATACCGGGGTAACCGTCACCCTTTTCTTCACTCCCCTCCCTTGAACAAGGGAGGCGTCGGGCGTGGGTTGGCCTGCGAAGATCCGGCCCGCGCGCCTTATGCCCACCCGCTCTCAGCCCCCTCCCTTCACCAGGGAGGGGAGCATCGCACGCCATTGGCTCGCCAGCGCTTATCCCCTACATGCGCGCGCATGACCGAGATCACCGTCGCCGCGCTGCAGCTTGCCTTCTCCGACGATCTGGAGGGCAATATCGCCAATGTTTCCCGCCTTGTCCGCGAGGCAGCGACGAAGGGGGCGCAGGTGATCCTGCCGCCCGAATTGTTCGAGGGCGAATATTTCTGCCGCGTTGAGGACGAGGGGCTGTTCACCCGCGCCAAGCCGGTCGGCGAGCATCGCGCGGTCGCCGCGATGCAGGCGCTCGCCGCCGAGCTCAAAGTATGGATCCCGACCAGCTTCTTCGAGGCGGACGGGCCGCATCATTACAACAGCCTGGCGATGGTCGATCCCGACGGCAAGGTCGCCGGGGTCTATCGCAAGAGCCATATCCCCGACGGTCCGGGCTATGAGGAGAAATTCTATTTCCGCCCCGGCAACACCGGGTTCAAGGTGTGGAACGGCCCGGCGGCGAAGATCGGCGTCGGGATCTGCTGGGACCAATGGTATCCCGAAACCGCGCGCGCGATGATGCTGATGGGCGCCGAACTGCTGTTCTATCCCACCGCGATCGGCAGCGAGCCGCATGACGAGGGGCTCGATACCGCGCGGCTGTGGCGCCGCGCGATGGTCGGCCATGCGGTGTCGAACGTCGTGCCGGTCGTCGCCGCCAATCGCGTCGGCACCGAGCACGGCCAGACCTTCTACGGCACCAGCTTCATCTGCGACGAGCGCGGCGACATCCTCGCCGAGCTCGACCGCACCGAGGAGGGCGTGATCACCGCGACGCTCGACATCGATCGCGTGAAGCGCCACCGCGCCGCCTTCGGCTTCTTCCGCGATCGGCGGCCGGAGCTCTACGGACGGTTAGTGCAGGACATTTAGCCGCGGCGGGGGTCTTTACCATAGCGCAACGGTTCAAGCGCATATTTCTCCCCATCACCGCATAATTTGCCCGATTCGCCGTATTGCATCGCGCGCGACTCGCCGGAATCCCTGGCTTAAGACGAAATTAACCTTTTGCGTTCAGACCGTATTTGGTTAATGATTCTGAATGCGATCCTAAAAATGGGGGCGGATCGCAGTCTCGGATGGGGGATTGCAGATGCGAGTTTTGCTGATCGAGGACGAGCCCACAACGGCCCGAGCCATCGAACTCATGCTGAGCGCGGAAGGCTTCAACGTCTATTCGACCGATCTGGGCGAAGAGGGTTTGGACCTCGGCAAGCTCTATGATTACGATATCATCCTGCTCGACCTGAACCTGCCGGATATGCACGGTTACGACGTGTTGAAGCGGCTGCGCGTCGCCCGGGTCACCACCCCGGTGCTGATCCTTTCGGGCATTGGCGAGATGGATTCGAAGGTGCGCTCGTTCGGCTTCGGCGCCGACGATTATGTCACCAAGCCGTTCCACCGCGAGGAGCTGATCGCCCGCATCCACGCGGTCGTGCGCCGCTCGAAGGGCCATTCGCAATCGGTTATCAAAACCGGCAAACTCGCCGTCAACCTTGATGCCAAGACGGTGGAAGTCGATAGCGCGCGGGTCCACCTCACCGGCAAGGAATATGCGATGCTGGAGCTGCTGTCGCTCCGCAAGGGCACGACGCTGACCAAGGAAATGTTCCTCAACCATCTCTATGGTGGGATGGACGAGCCCGAACTCAAGATCATCGACGTGTTCATCTGCAAATTGCGCAAGAAACTGAGCCTCGCGTGCGACGGTGAGAATTATATCGAAACCGTCTGGGGACGCGGCTATGTATTGCGTGAACCGGAGGAGACGGCACAGGTCGCCTGACCAGCACCTGTATCGCTACCGGGAGGCGGCCGCGGCATCGGGGGGTGCCGCGGCCGCTTGATTCTGGGAGTTATCGAAAGCCATCCCGTTCGGGCCGAGCTTGTCGAAGCCCTGCCCTTTTCTTTCGAGGAAGAAGGGCAGCCCTTCGACAAGCTCAGGGCGAACGGAAAGCGGGTGCGCTACTTCCGCTCCCACGCCTTCTCGCCGCCGATCCAAGTCTGCTCGACCACCGTCTTGCGTAGTTCGGTCGGGCTGGCGTTGAGCGGGTCGCGGTCGACGATGATGAAGTCGGCGCGCTGCCCTGGCGCAAGGATGCCGAACTTGTTCTCGGCAAAGCCCGCGTAGGAGGCGCCGCCGGTATAGGCCCACCACGCCTGTTCGCGGGTCAGCGCTTCCTCCGGCCGCCACCCGCCATAGGGCTGCCCGTCGGCGTCCTGCCGGGTGAAGCCGGCCGCCCAGCCGGCCCAGGGATCGGGCTTCTCGACCGGGGTGTCCGATCCGAAGGCGAGCTTCGACCCTTTCGCCAGCATCGATTTCCATGCATAGGCCCCCGCCAGCCGCTGCGCGCCGAGCCGCGCCTCGGCCATCGTACGGTCGCTGGTCTGGTGGATCGGTTGCATTGAGGCGATGGTGGTGAAATGACCGAAACGCGGCAGATCGGCGGGGTCGACGATCTGCGCATGTTCGACGCGCCAGCGGCGGTCGCCGGCATAGGTATCCGACAGAGCCTGGATCGCATCGAGCACCTGCTGGTTCGCCCGATCGCCGATCGCATGGACCGCGACCTGGAAGCCGTCCATCGCCGCGCGGCTCATCTGGTTCTGGAGCTGGGCGTCGCTGTTGAAGCCGAGCCCGGTCTGCCCCGGCGCGTCGGCGTAAGGCGCCTTGAGCCACGCCCCGCGCGACCCGAGCGCGCCATCGGCGTAGAGCTTCACCCCGCCCATCCGCAGCCGATCGGCGTAGAGCCACGGCGTCGGCCCCTTGCCGCCGACGCGGCTCGCGGTCTCGACCCCCATCGCATAGCTCATCACGCGGACGCGCAGCGCGCCGATATCGGCCATGCGGCGAAAACTCAGCCAGTCGTCGAGCGTCGTCCCCATATCGGCGATCGCGGTGACGCCATAGCCGAGCAGCACCTGTTGCGCGGCGAGGAAGGCAGCGTCGCGCTCCTTGGGCAAGGGTTGCGGGATGACCTTCTCGACCAATTGCTTGGCGGCATCGACGAAGGTGCCGGCGGGCTGGCCGCCGGCGGTCTTTTCGATCCGCCCCCCGGTCGGGGTCGGGGTGGCGGCGGTGACCCCCGCTTCACGCATCGCGATGCTGTTGGCGACGCCGGCATGACCGTCGGCGCGCTCGAGCCAGACCGCGTGCCCGGCCGAGATCGCATCGAGATCGGCGGCGGTGGGAAAGCGACCCAGCCCCCATACCTCCTGGTTCCAGCCGCGCCCGATGATCCACTTCCGATCGGGGTTGGCGGCGATATAGGCGGCGACCTTCGCCTTGGCCTCGTCGAGCGACCTGGTGTCCGACAGATCGAGCGACAAAGCCGCGAAGCCGAGCTCGACGACATGGCCGTGCGCATCGATGAAGCCGGGGAGCAGCACCTTGCCCTTGAGGTCCGCGCGCCAGTCGTAGCGCGGGCCGGGATCCTTCTTGGTCGGCTTGTGCGGTGGCTCGTTCGGCGGGACGAGGCGCACGACCTTGCCGTCCTTGTCCATCACGATCGCCTTGAAGCGGACGACCTGCCCGTTGCGATCGAGCGTGATGCCCTGGACATTGTCGATCAGCGCATCGGCGAGCGCGGGAACGGGGACGAGCGCGGCGGCCGCCGCCAGCAGCGCCGCCTTCACCGCGGCAGCCTCCGCACCAAGGCGCTGGTATCCTGCCGCCCGCCGCCCATCTTCTGTACCTCGGCATAGAATTGATCGACCAGGGCCGCGACCGGGAGCACCGCGCCGTTGCGCTTCGCCTCGTCGAGGGTGAGACCGAGATCCTTGCGCATCCAGTCGATCGCGAAGCCGAAATCGAACTCGTCCTTGGCCATCGTCCCCCAGCGGTTGACCATCTGCCAGCTTTGCGCCGCGCCGCCCGAGACCGCCTCGAACACCTTGTCGAGATCGAGCCCGCTCGCCTGCGCGAAGCGCAATGCCTCGCTCAGCCCCTGCACCACCCCGGCGATGCAGATCTGGTTGACCATCTTGGTCTGCTGCCCCGCCCCCGCGGCGCCGACATGGACGATGCGCGCGGCATAGGCTTCCATTATGGGCCGCGCCTGCGCCATCGCGGCGTCGCTGCCCCCGCACATGATCGAGAGCGCGCCCTTCTCCGCCCCGGCCTGCCCGCCCGAGACCGGCGCATCGACGACGAGCACGCGCACCGCCGCCAGCCGCCGCGCGATATCGGCGGAAACCGTGGTGTGATCGATGAACACCGCCTCGGCGCGCATCGCGGCGAAGGCGCCGTTTTCGCCCAGCGTCACCTGCTCCAGATCCGCATCGTTGCCGACGCAGGCGACCACCGCATCCGCCCCGGCGGCGGCGGCGGCGGGGGTGTCCGCCACCCTGAGCCCGGTGGCCTCGGCCTTGGCGCGGGTGCGGTTGTAGACGGTGACGTCGTGTCCGGCGCGGGCGAGATGCCCGGCCATCGGGGCGCCCATGACGCCGGTGCCGATGAATGCGATCTTCATAGAGGTCGATTAGGCGGAGTTTCCACGGCGCGCCAGATGGTCTAGGGCCGATCGGCATTCAGCCCAAAAGGGCGTTTCCGGTTTTGTCTTATGTCGTCATGCCGGGCTCGACCCGGCATCCAGAGCCTCGCATGCTGTCGCTCGCGGCTCTGGATGCCGGATCAAGTCCGGCATGACGACAAATGGGCGGCGGTCCGGCGCCGCTCCAGATGGAGGTTATGTTGGCCACCCTTGCAACGAGCAACGAATCGCTTCCCGTCACGATCGACGACGTGCGCGCCGCGCACATGCGGATTCGCGACTCGATTGTACGCACGCCGACCCTCATCAGCCGCACGCTCTCGCAACTGACCGGCGCGACGGTCTATCTGAAGTTCGAGAATCTTCAGTTCACCGCCGCCTATAAGGAGCGCGGCGCGCTCAACACCCTGCTCCAGCTCAGCGACGCCGCGCGGGCGCGCGGGGTGATCGCCGCCTCGGCGGGCAATCATGCGCAGGGCCTCGCCTATCACGCCAACCGGCTGGGCGTGCCGGCGACGATCGTGATGCCCACCACCACCCCGATCGTGAAGGTGACGCAGACCCAGGGCCACGGCGCGACCGTGGTGCTGGAGGGCGATACGTTCGACGCGGCTTATGCCCATGCCCGCACGCTGGAGGCGAGCGAAGGGCTCACCTTCGTCCACCCGTTCGACGATCCGCGCGTGATCGCCGGGCAGGGCACGGTCGCGCTGGAGATGCTGGAGGACGCGCCCGAGATCGATACCTTCATCACCCCGATCGGCGGCGGCGGGCTGATCTCCGGCATGGCGACGGTCGCGCGCGCGGCGGCGCGGCCGATCGAGGTGATCGGGGTGCAGGCCGAGCTGTTTCCCTCGATGTACAACCGCATCAACGGCACCCATATGCCGTGCGCGGGGGATACGCTGGCCGAGGGCATCGCGGTCAAGGAGCCGGGGTCGATCACCGCGGGGATGGTCAAGGCGCTGGTCGACGACATCCTGCTCGTCTCCGAACGCAACCTCGAGGAAGCGGTGAGCCTGCTGCTCCAGATCGAAAAGACCGTCGCGGAGGGCGCGGGCGCCGCCGGGCTCGCCGCGCTGATGCAGCACCCGGAGCGGTTCCGCGGCAAGACCGTCGGCGTCGTGCTGTGCGGCGGCAATATCGACACGCGGCTGCTCGCCAACGTGCTGCTGCGCGATCTGGCGCGATCGGGGCGGCTCGCGCGGCTGCGTATCCGGCTCAAGGACCAGCCGGGATCGCTCTACAATGTCGCGCGGATCTTCGACGAGCAGCGCGTCAACATCATCGAGGTGTACCACCAGCGCGTGTTCACCTCGCTTCCTGCCAAGGGGTTGATCGCCGATATCGAATGCGAGGCGCGCGACCGCCAGCATCTCAACCGGCTGATCAGCGCGCTGCGCGACGGCGGCTATGAGGTGAGCCAGGTCGAGGCGGGTTAGCGGGATACATATCCCCCTGCCACCCCGGCGAAGGCCGGGGTCCAGTTGCGACCGGCCCGACGCTGGACCCCGGCCTTCGCCGGGGTGGAGCCAATGATCCAGATTTAGCGCACGGGGACGCCCCTCGCAGCCAAAGCGGGACAGCATTAACTCCTTTTCATGGTTAAGACGCTTTTCACGATTGCCGAGTCGCTTCATATTTCGCCGACACGAGCGTGAATCGTCACGCCGCGTCAGGGGGTTTGGGCGGTGACGGCGCCATTTCGCTTTCCACGTTTCTTCGTAACCAGTCCCGCACCGTGCCCGTATTTGCCGGGGCGGCAGGAGCGGAAGGTGTTCACCGAGCTTTCCGGCCCACATGCCAGCGAGCTGAACGATGCGCTCGGGCGGATCGGGTTCCGCCGCAGCCAGTCGGTTGCCTATCGCCCGTCGTGCGCGGGGTGCACCGCCTGCGTTTCGGTGCGCGTCGTGGCGCAGGAATTCGCCGCCAACGCCACCCAGCGCAAATTGCTCCGCCGCCATAGCGATCTCGAGGTGACGGCGTGCCGCCCCTGGGCGACCGACGAGCAATATCAATTGCTCCGCCGCTATCTCGCGGCGCGGCACCCCGGCGGCGGGATGGCCGAGATGGACGAGAGCGATTATGCCGACATGATCGAGCAATCGCCGGTCAATTCGGTGATCGTCGAATATCGCGAGCCTTCGGTGAACGGCGCGCAGGGCCGGCTGATCGGCGCGTGCCTCACCGACCGGCAGGCGGACGGGCTGTCGATGATCTACAGCTTCTTCGATACCGAACTCGCCGAGCGGCCGGGACTGGGCAATCTGATCATCCTCGATCACATCCTGCGCGCGTGCACCGCGGGGCTGCCCTATGTCTATCTCGGCTATTGGGTGAAGGGCTCGCCGCGGATGGAATATAAGACGCGCTATCGCCCGATGGAGATGCTCGGCCCGCGCGGCTGGGCGGTGCTGCCGGAAGAGGAAACCGCCAGCGCGGCGGCGTTGGTTTCGGCTTAGGGCCGCAGGTTAGACCAGGACTCCCCAACGGATCAATTTTCCGCTCAACGTCCCTCGGGCAGCGCCACCAGCATATCCTTGGTCAGCACCTGCGGCAGCAAGCGCGGCGCCGGGGCGCCGGGGGCGTACCATAGATAGAGCGGCACCCCGGCGCGGTTGTTCGCCTCGATGAACCGGCCGAGCGCGGGATCGCCATTGGTCCAGTCGCCGACCAGCACCGCCACCTTGCGCTTGGCGAACGCCTGCGCCACCGCCTCGGTCTCGATCGCGGCCTTTTCGTTGACCTTGCACGTCAGGCACCAATCGGCGGTGAAATAAGCGAACACCGGCCGCCGCTCGGCGCGCAGCGCGGCGAGCCGCGCCTCGCTGAACGGCTCGGCCCCGGCGATCGCCGCCGCGGGCGCGGCCGCCGCGGCGGGACGGAGCATCACCACCGCCGCCAGCGCAAAGGGCAGCGCGGCCAGCGCGGGCCACCACGCCCCGCTCGCCCCGCGCTGCTGGCGCCGCCCGGTCCACCATAAAGCGAGCGCGCCGATCAGCATCGCGGCGAGCGCGAGCGTCAGCCCGTCGCTCCCCGCCTGCCGCCCGAGCACCCAGGCGAGCGCGAGCGCAGTGAGGAACATCGGCACCGACAGGATGCGCCGCACCAGCGCCATCCACGCCCCCGGCCGGGGCAGCAGCCGGCGCAGCGCGGGAACGAAGCCGATCAGCAGGAAGGGCAAGGCGATGCCGAACCCGAGCCCGGCGAACACCAGCAGCGCGGCGAGCGTCGGCAGCACCAGCGCCGCGCCGAGCGCCACCCCCATGAACGGCCCGGTGCACGGCGTCGCGACGAACGCCGCGAGCGCGCCGGTCATGAACGCCCCGCTCGCCCCGCCGCTGCCGGCGAAGCGCGGGGTAGGCAGTTCGAACAGCCCGGCGAGGTTGAACGCGATCGCTGCGACGAGCAGCAGCAGCGCGCCGATCACCCGCGGGTCCTGCAGCTGGAAGGCCCAGCCGACCGCGCTGCCCCCGGCCCGCAGCGCGAGCAGCGCCCCGCCGAGCGCGAGGCAGACGAGGATCACCCCGGCGGTATAGGCCAAGGCCTCCCGCCGCGCGGCACCCGCGGTCTCGCCGGATCGCGCGAGGCTCAGCGCCTTGAGGCTGAGGATCGGGAAGACGCACGGCATGATGTTGAGCAGCAGCCCGCCGAGCACCGCCCCGGCGAACGCCACCAGCGCGCCGCCCCACGCGCCGCCGGTATCGCGCAGCGCCGCGACCGGCCCCGGCATCGCGACCACCGAGAGGCCGCGCCCCTCCCCCGTCGCGAGCACGCCCTCGATCCGCCCGGAGACGGGGCTGGCCGCCGCCTTGGTCTCGATCACCAGCCGGTCGCCGTCGCGCCCCACCTTCTGCGGCGCGGCATAATCCACCGCGCCGGCCGCGGCGGCGTAGAAATAAGCATCCTTGACCGGCGCATCGGCGGGATAAGGCACCGCGAGGCGGAACATGCCGCCGCTCGCCGCCCAGGTCGCGGTCGCGCTCAGCGGTTGCGGCAGCGCGCGCCGCCAGCCGTCGAACCGCGCGCGCGTCGCCGCGTCGACCGCGCCGTCGCCGATCGTCAGCATAGTCTCGAGCGTCTGCGTCTCGGGGACGCATAATTGATCGGTGCAGACGAGATAATCGGCCTTCACCTTCACCGGCAGCCGCGTGCCCGCGGCAAGGCCGGGCGGAATCTTCAGATCGACCAGCATCGCGAAACGATGCTCGAACACATAGTTCATCAGGCCGGCGATCGTCAGCCGCCCCGGGATCGGATAGCGCAATGTGCCCGCGGTGATCCCGGCGGGGAGCGTCCATTCGAGCCGCGTGCCGAGCCCCGCGTCGCCCGGATTCTGCCAATAGGCGTGCCAGCCCGGCGCTGGATCCGCATCGAAGGCCAGTGTGACCGCCTTGCCCGGCGCCGGCTGCGCGCTTTCCGCGACCAGCCGCATCGCCAGATGCTGCTCCTGCGCGACGGCGCGCAACGCGAACAGCGTCATCAACCCGACCAGAAATGCCGCTAACCACGCTTGTCTCGCCATCATGGCGCGGACATACCGTGCCCGACCAATTGCACCAAGGACCGAAGATGAACGTGCGGATCGCTGCCCTGCCCCTTGCCCTGATGTCCGCCGCGATCGCGCTGCCGGTGGCCGCGCAGCAAGCCCCCGCGCCGGCCGCAGCCCCCGCCGCCGCGCCCGCGCCGACCACCCCGCCAAAGCTGATCGTCGCGATCTCGGTCGACCAATTCTCCGCCGATCTGTTCGCGCAATATCGCAACCGCTTTACCGGCGGGTTCGCGCGGCTGCTGCAGGGCGTGGTCTTCCCCTCGGGCTATCAGAGCCATGCCGCGACCGAGACCTGCCCCGGCCATTCGACGATCCTGACGGGGATGCGCCCCGCACATACCGGGATCATCGCCAATACCTGGGTCGACCAGAAGGCCGGGCGCGCCGACAAACTGGTCTATTGCGCGGAGGACGAGCGCGTCCCCGGCTCGACGCATGACGATTATACCGCCTCGGACCTGCATCTGAAGGTCCCGACATTGGGCGAGATGATGAAGGCGGCCAATCCCGCCACCCGCGTCGTCTCGGTCGCCGGCAAGGATCGCGCGGCGATCATGATGGGCGGGCACAAGGTCGATGAATTGTGGTTCTGGAACGGCAAGACCTTCGCCTCCTACGCCGATCGCAAGGCGCCGCCGACCGTCGTGCGCGCACAGACCGCGGTCGCCGATCTGATCGCCAAGCCGCAGGGGCCGCTGCCCTTGCCCAATTGGTGCGCGGCGATCGCGCGCCCGGTGCAGGCCGGCGCGCTGACGCTCGGCACCGGGCGGTTCGAGCGCGCGGCGGGCGACGCCAAGGGCTTCCGCGCCTCGCCGGCGATCGACACCGCGGTGCTCGGCATGGCCTATGGCCTCGCCAAGGATATGAAGCTCGGCACCGGCGCGGCGCCCGATCTGCTGATCGTCGGGCTCTCCGCGACCGATTATGTCGGCCATAGCTATGGCACGCAGGGCAGCGAGATGTGCATCCAGATGAACGAGCTGGATCTCGCGCTGGAAACCTTCTTCGACGCGCTCGACGGGCTGGGGGTCGATTATGAGGTCGCGCTGACCGCCGATCACGGCGCGCACGATCTCACCGAACGCCAGGTGCAGCATGCGATGCCGATGGAAACCCGGCTCGATGCGGGCTTTTCGCCCAAGAAGGTCGGGGCGGAGATCGGCAAGGACCTCGGCATCGCCGGCCCGGTGCTGATCGCGGCGGAGAGCGACGTCTATGTCGCCAACGACGTCCCCGCCGCGAAGCGCGCCAGGGTGATCGCCGAGGCGGTGCGGCGCTACACCGCGATGCCGCAGATCGCCGCCGCGCTGACCCGCGAGCAGATCGCCGCGACCCCGATGCCCAAGGGGCCGCCGGAAAACTGGACGCTGCTGGAGCGCGCGCGCGCCTCGTTCGATGCCGAACGGTCGGGCGACATCCTGCTGCTGACCAAGCCGCGCGTCACCCCGATCCCGGTCCCCGGCCCGGGCTATGTCGAGACGCACGGCAGCCCGTGGGATTACGACCGCCGCGTGCCGATCCTGTTCTGGCGCAAGGGGATCGCGCCGTTCGAGCAGCCCTTGTCGGTCGAGACGGTGGATATCGTGCCGACGCTCGCCGCGACGATCGGGCTGCCGGTCAGCGGGCTCGACGGGCGCTGCCTCGATCTGGATGCGACCGCCGCGTCGACCTGTCCGCGCTGACCTCCCGTCGCCCCGGGCTTGAGCCGGCGTGACGGGCTAAGTGCGGCCGTCAGGTCGCGATCCCCCCGCCAGCATCTCCCCCAGCCGTCGCGCGACCGCGCCGGGGGCGAACGGCTTCTGGATCACCCGATCCTCGCCGGCATGGGCCAGCGCTTCGAGATCGGCATAGCCGGTGACGAACAGCACCGGCAGGTGCGGATCGAGCCCACGCGCATGCGCGGCGAATTCGGCGCCGTTCATTCCCGGCATCGCGAAATCGACCACCGCGGCGTCGATCGTCGCGGCGCTGCGCAGCTCGATCAGCCCGCTCGCGCCGTCGGCCGCCTCGATCACCGTCGCGCCCGCGTCGCGCAATTCCTGCGCGGTCACCGCGCGGACGTGATCGTCGTCGTCGAGCACCAGCACGGTCCGCCCCGCGACCGACGTGCCGTTCGCCCCGACCGGATCGACCGCCGGCCGCCCGGCGTCCCCCGCCGCGCGCGGCAAATAGACGCGCACCGTCGTCCCCTCGCCCACCGCGGTCTCGATCTGCACCCCGCCCTCGGATTGCTTGACGAAGCCATAGACCTGCGCCAGCCCGAGCCCCGATCCCTTGCCCACCGCCTTGGTGGTGAAAAAGGGCTCGAACACCCGCGCGCGCACCGCCTCGGTCATCCCCTCGCCGGTGTCCGACACCGCGACCATCACATAATCGCCCGCAGGGGGATCGGCCGGCGCGGCCGGTTCGCCGAGCACGACATTGGCGGTGGTGACGGTGACGGTGCCCCCCGCCGCGCCCATCGCGTCGCGCGCGTTGATCGCCAGATTGAGCACCACCAGCTCGAACTGGGTTGGGTCGACCAAGGCCGGCCACACCCCGGGGGCAAGGCGCGTATCGATCGTGATCGCGCGCCCGAGCGAGCTTTCCATCAGCTCGCGCATCCCGGCGATCGACGCGTTGAGATCGATCACCTTAGCCTCGAGCCGCTGCCGCCGCGAGAAAGCGAGCAATTGCGCGGTCAGCGTCGCGCCGCGCTCCGCCGCCATCCGCACATGCTCCAGCCGCTGCATCGTCCGGGCATCACCCCCGGCCGCACCCAGCGTGCGCTCCAGCATCGCGATATTGCCGAGCACCACCGTCAGCAGATTGTTGAAATCATGCGCGACGCCCGAGGTGAGCTGCCCCACCGCCTCCAGCCGCTGCATCTGGTGCAAGGTCGCCTCGACCCGCTGCCGCTCGGCGATCTGCTCGGTGAGCTGCTGGGTGCGCTCGGCGATCCGCCGCTCCAGGGCCTCGCCCGCCAGATGCGCCTCGCTGACGTCGACCGCGCAGCATACGTAACCGCGATAGACGCCATCGACCATCCGCGCGCGCGCCTCGGCATGGACCCAGCATGAATCGCCGCTCGCGGTCATCAGCCGCAAGTCGCCGCCGACCGGTCGGCGCTCCGCGAAGATGCGCATCCGCGCCTCACCCATCCTGGGCCGATCCTCGGGCAGATAGAGCCGGGTCCAGCCATCGCGGATGATCTCGGCCGGCGACACCCCCAGCAGGGTTTCGAAGAAGCGGTTGGCGAAGACGATATTGCCGAGCTCGTCGGTCTGCCAGATCAGCGCGGGCAGACTGTCCGACAGGTTGCGGAAACGCGCCTCGCTCTCGCGCAGCGCCTCGCGGTCCTGCCGGCGGCGCGTGATGTCGATCACCGTCCCCGCGGCGCGGATGCAGGCCTGATCGGCGAACATGCCGCGCCCGGTGGCCGCCAGCCAGCGCATCTCCCCCGTATCGGCACGAAAGATGCGGAATTCGATATCGAGCAATTCGCGCACCGCCGGATCGGTCGCCGCATCGAGGCCACTGCGCACCCGCCCCAGATCGTCGGGATGGAGCAAGGCGTAGAAATCGTCGATGCTCATCGCCTGCCCGGCGGCGACGCCGAAGATCGCCTTGGCGCGATCGGACCAGCTGACCCGCGACGTCGCCCCGGTGAGATCGGCGTCCCAGGTGCCCGCACCGGCGGCCTCGGTCGCCAGCTCGAGCGATTCGCGGCTCAGCGCCAGCGCGTTTTCCGCGAGATGGCGGTCGGTGACGTCGCTGCCCTGAACGAACACGCCGTCCATCGCGCCGTTCGCGTCGACGAGCGGCTGGAGGACGAAATCGACGTAACGGACCTCCGGCTCGATATCGTGACGGCGGCGCAACGCGACCGCCGCCCCGCTCCCGCGATAGGGCTGACCGGTGGTCCGCACCTGATCGAGCAGCGCGAGATAGCCCTGTTCGATCAGCTCGGGCAGCACCTCGCGCACCGGCCGCCCCAGCACGTCGCCGTCGCGGTCGCCGATCAGCTCGCGGCCCGCGAGGTTGATCAGATCGAACTGATGATCCGGCCCGCGCAGCACCGCGATGAACCCCGGCGCTTCCTCGAACATCTGCGCCAGCCGCGCCTTGTCCTCCGCCACCGCGCGCGCCGCGCGCACCCGCTCGGTGGTTTCGGAGACGATGCACAGCACGCCGCCGACCGCGCCGTCATCTTCGCGAACCGGCGAATAGGAGATGTCGAAATAGACTTCCTCGCGAACGCCGTCGCGCTCGATCGGGAACGGCCGGTCCTTGGCGTGATAGGTCTCGCCGGTGGCGCGGACATGCGCCAGCATCGGTTCGAGCGACGCCCACAGTTCGCGCCAGGATTCGCGCCCCGGCCGGCCGAGCGCGGTCGGATGCCGGTCGCCGATCGTCGCGGCATAAGCGTCGTTGTAGAGCGCGACATAGTCCGGCCCCCAGAAGAGCACGATCTCCGCGCCGGCGGGCAGCATCAGGCTGATCGCGCCGAGCAACGCGCGCGGCCAGTGCTCGATCGGCCCGAGCGGGGAAGACGACCAGTCCTTCGCCAGCATCATCTCAGCCAGCGCCCCGCCGCCGGCGAGCTGATGCGCAACCCAGCGCGGATCCACGGTCGTTCCGTTCATCGCCGCAGAGCACTATCCCCTTCGTCTCGCCGCGGAAAGCGGGAACGATGGCGCTGAAGCACAAAGCCCATTAGGTAAGCACGCGATGAAGCCAGTGTTCCGTTCGATCCACGCCCATCGCCTGCTCCGCGTCGCCGCCGCGATGCCGCGCGCCTCGGTCGGCGATGCCGCCGCCAATGCCGAGGCGACGATCGCGCTTGCGCGTCGCGCGCACGACGAGGCGGTCGATCTCGTCGTCTTTCCGGAATTGAACCTCACCTCCTACGCGATCGACGATCTCCATTTGCAATCGGCGCAGCAGGCGGCGACGCGCGAGGCGCTGGCGGCGGTGGTTGCCGCGACGCGCGATCTGTCCCCCGTGTTGCTGGTCGGCGCGGCGCTGGCGCGCAACGGGCGGCTCTACAATTGCGCGGTGGCGATCGCGCGGGGGCGTATCCTGGGGGTGGTGCCCAAGACCTATCTGCCCAATTACCGCGAATATTATGAGAAACGCTGGTTCGCGAGCGGCGGCGGGCTATCGGGGCTGGCGATCCGCATCGGCGATGCCGAGGTGCCGTTCGGCACCGATCTGATCTTCGCGGCGAGCGATCTGCCGCATTTCGTGTTCCACGCCGAAATCTGCGAGGATTATTGGGCGCCGATCCCGCCCTCGACGATCGGGGCGTTGGCCGGGGCGTTGGTGTGCTGCAACCTCTCCGCGTCGAACGTGACGATCGGCAAGGCGCGCGAGCGGGCGATGCTGTCGGCGGCGCAATCGGCGCGCGGGGTCAGCGCCTATATCTACGCCGCGGCCGGACCCGGCGAGAGCACCACCGATCTGGCGTGGGACGGGCAAGGCACGATCCACGAACTGGGCGAGCTGCTCGCCGAATCGACGCGCTTCGATCATGAACCCGGCCTGTGCATCGCCGACGTCGATTGCGAGCGGCTGGCGCAGGAGCGCGCGCGGTTCGGCACGTTCAACGACGCCGCCGCCTTCGCCGGCCACCCCGAGGCGCGCTTCCGCCGCGTCGAATTCGCGCATGCGCCCGATTTCGCCGATGTCGGATTGCGCCGCCCGCTGCGGCGCTTCCCGTTCGTACCCAACAATCCCGAGAAGCGCGACGCGGATTGCTACGAGGCCTTCAACATCCAGGTCGAGGGACTGGCCAAGCGGCTCGAGGCGACCGGGGCGAAGCGGCTGGTGATCGGTGTCTCGGGCGGGCTCGATTCGACCCACGCGCTGATCGTCGCCGCCAAGGCGCTCGACCGGCTCGGGCGGCCCCGCGCGGACATTCTGGGCATCACCATGCCCGGCTTCGCGACCAGCGACGCCACCAAGTCGAATGCGTGGAAGCTGATGAAGGCGCTGGGCGTCACCGCCGAGGAGATCGACATCCGCCCCGCCGCGACGCGGATGCTGGAGGATATCGGCCACCCCTTCGCCAATGGCGAGCCGCATTATGACGTGACGTTCGAGAATGTGCAGGCCGGGCTGCGCACCGACTATCTGTTCCGCCTCGCCAACCAGCGCGAGGGGCTTGTCGTCGGCACCGGCGACCTTTCCGAACTGGCGCTCGGCTGGTGCACTTATGGCGTCGGCGATCAGATGAGCCATTACGGCGTCAACGCCGGCGTGCCCAAGACGCTGATCCAGTTCCTGATCCGCTGGTGCATCGCGACCGACCAATATGACGCCGAGACCGATACGGTGCTCGACGCGATCCTTTCGACCGAGATCAGCCCCGAGCTCGTCCCCGCCGGCGCCGACGGCGCGATCCAGAGCACCGAGGCACGGATCGGGCCTTATGCGCTCAACGATTTCTTCGCGCATCATGTGATCCGCTTCGGCCTCGCGCCGTCGAAGATCCTGTTCCTCGCCTGGCACGCGTGGCGCGATGCCGCGGCGGGGCGCTGGCCCGAGGGCATCCCGGAAGCGGCGCGGGTTGCCTACGATCTCGAGACGATCCGCGCGTGGCTGGAGAAATTCCTCGTGCGCTTCTTCCGTACCAGCCAGTTCAAGCGTTCGGCGCTGCCCAACGGGCCGAAGGTGTCGGCCGGTGGCGCGCTCAGCCCGCGCGGCGACTGGCGCGCGCCGAGCGACGGCACCGCCGCAGTGTGGCTCGCGGAACTGGCGGGGTGGGATTGAGCGCTTCATTGGCGCACTCCCTCGCCGTTCGGGCTGAGCTTGTGGAAGCCCTGCACGTTCAGAAGTACAGCCCTTCGACAAGCTCAGGGCGAGCGGGGGTTAGGAAGCGCCTGGCCCCCTATCCTCGCGGCAATCCCGCGGTCACCGCCTCATATTCCCGCATCGTCTCGTCGAAGATCTGCGCCACCGGCTTCACATCGTGGATCCGCCCGGCGACCTGCCCGGTGAGCGCGATCCCCGCCTCCAGATCGCCCGCGAAATAGACCCGCTGCGTATCGGCGAACTCGCCGAAGATATTGGGCGAGCCCTCCGCCGCGAGCCGCGCGGTACGCTCGGTACGCAGCGCGCGGAGCGCCGGCCCCGGCCCCTTGCGGTTGAGGAAGACGGTATCGGTCGCGTCCGCCTCGACGATCGCGCGCTTCCAATTGTCGTGGACCGGGCTTTCGGCGGAGGAGAGGATGCGCGTCCCCATCAGCACGCCCTCGGCGCCGAGCGCGAAGGCCGCCGCCATCGTCCGCCCGTCCATGATCCCGCCTGCGGCGACCACCGGCACGTCGACCGCCTCGACCACCTGCGGGACGAGCACCATCGTCGACACGTCCTTGGGATTCTTGAACCCGCCGCCCTCGCCGCCCTCGACGATCAGCCCGTCGACCCCCGCTTCGACCGCGCGCAACGCCCCGGCGAGATTGGGGACGACGTGGAATACCGTCAGCCCCGCATCCTTGAGCATCGCGGTGTATTTCATCGGATCGCCGGCCGAGGTGGTGACGAACTTCACCCCCTGATCGATCACGAAGCGGATGATCTCTGGATCGCGGACGAAGGCCTGCGCGACATTCACCCCGAACGGCTTGTCGGTGAGCGTGCGCATCTTGATGATCTCGCCGCGCACCGCGTCGAGCTCACCCGAAGAGGTCTCGATGATCCCCATCCCGCCGGCATTGGATACCGCGGAAGACAATTGCGCGCGCGCGATCCAGCCCATCGCGGCCTGGATGATCGGCTTTTCGATCCCCAGCAGCTCGGTGATGCGCGTCCTGATCGCCATTGCCCGCTCCTCTTTCGTTTTTCGAAAGACGGGTTGGCATGAACACGGTGCCGACGCCAGCCCCAAACGGGCCGGCGCCGAAATCCGGGTATGTTACTCCGCCGCTTCGGCGGTGGTTTCCGGTGCCTTCCACACCAGCACCGGCTTGCGCGCGGCGAGGGTTTCGTCGAGCCGGCTGCGCGGCGCGAAATGCGGCGCGGTGCGCAACGTCTCGTCGCCGGCAAGCGCGCGTTCGGCCACCGAGCGCAGCGCGCCGATGAACTGATCGAGCGTCGCCTTGCTCTCGGTCTCGGTCGGCTCGACCAGCATCGCACCGTGGACGACGAGTGGGAAATACATCGTCATCGGGTGGAAACCCTCGTCGATCAGCGCCTTGGCGACGTCGATCGTCGAGAAGCCTTCGGCGAAGCCCTTATCCGAGAAGATCGCCTCGTGCATGCACGGCCCCGAGGCGGCGAACGGCGCGTCGAGCACGTCGCTCAGGCTGCGCAGCACGTAATTGGCGTTGAGCACCGCATCCTCGGCGACTTGGCGCAGGCCGTCCGCGCCGTGGCTGAGGATATAGGTCAGCGCGCGGGTGAACATCCCCATCTGGCCGTGGAAGGCGGTCATCCGGCCGAAGCTGTCGGCGTGGTGATCCTGCGCGGTTTCTTCCTCGACCAGCGCGAAATGATCGCCGCGCTTCTCGACGAACGGCAGCGGGGCGAACGGGGTGAGGCGCTCGGAGAACACCACCGGCCCCGACCCCGGCCCGCCGCCGCCATGCGGGGTCGAGAAGGTCTTGTGCAGGTTGATGTGCATCGCATCGACGCCGAGATCGCCCGGCCGCACCCGGCCGACGATCGCGTTGAAGTTCGCGCCGTCGCAATAGACATAGCCGCCGGCGGCATGAACCGCCTCCGAGATCGTCCTGAGATCGCGCTCGAACAGCCCGCAGGTATTGGGGTTGGTGATCATCACCCCGGCGATATCCGGCCCGAGCCGCGCCTTGAGCGCCGCGGTATCGACGCGGCCATCGGCGGTGGCGGGGATATCCTCCACCGCAAAGCCTGCGAAGGCGGCGGTGGCGGGGTTGGTGCCGTGAGCGCTTTCGGGGACGAGGATCACCTTGCGATGCCCCTCGCCGCGCTTCTCCAGCGCCGCCTTGATCGCAAGGATGCCGCACAATTCGCCATGCGCCCCGGCCTTGGGGCTCATCGCCACCGAATGCATGCCGGTCAGCGTCACCAGCCAGTGCGCGAGTTGCTGGATCACCTCGAGCGCGCCTTGCACCGTATCGATCGGCTGGAGCGGGTGGAGATCGGCGAAACCGGGCAGCCGCGCCATTTTCTCGTTGAGCCGCGGATTATGCTTCATCGTGCACGAGCCGAGCGGGAACAGCCCGAGGTCGATCGCATAATTCTGCCGGCTGAGGCGGGTATAATGCCGCACCGTCTCGGGTTCGCTGAGCCCCGGCAGGTCGATCGCCGCGGTGCGCGCTAGCCCGCCGAGCCGGCTGGTCGCGGTGACCGGCGGGGCCACTTCGACCCCGGTGGTGTGATTGTCGCCGATCTCGAAGATCAGCGGCTCTTCCAGCATCAATGCCTTGTTGCCGGTGAAGGTGGGGGCCGCGTTGCCGCCCTGCTGCGGGGCGGTCGGGCGCCAGCCGCTCTGGTTGATCGCGCTCATGCCAGCACCTCCTCAAGCGCCTGGGCCAGTGTTTCGACATCCTCCGCGGTGGTCGTCTCGGTCACTGCGATGACGAGCCCGTTGGCGAGGCCGGCCTCGTCGGGATAGAGCCGCCCGAGCGACACCCCGGCGAGGATCCCCTTGTCCGCCAGCGCGCGGACGATCGGGCGCGCCTCACGCCCGAGATCGAGCGTGAATTCGTTGAAGAAGGTCTCGTTGACCAGCCGCACCCCCGGCACCTTGGCCAGCCGCTCCGCCGCGGCGACCGCGCCGGCGTGATTGGCCGCCGCCAGCGCGCGCAGCCCCGCCTCGCCGAGCAGGGTCATGTGGATCGAGAAAGCCAGCGCGCACAGGCCGGAATTGGTACAGATGTTCGAGGTCGCCTTCTCGCGGCGGATATGCTGCTCGCGGGTCGAAAGCGTCAGCACGAAGCCGCGCCGCCCGTCGGCATCGACCGTCTCGCCGGTGAGCCGGCCCGGCATCTGGCGGACATATTTGTCCTTGCAGCCGAACAGCCCGACATAAGGCCCGCCGAACTGGAGCCCGACGCCGATCGACTGGCCCTCGCCGACGACGATATCGGCATCCATCTCGCCCGGCGACTTGATCGCGCCGAGCGCGACCGGCTCGGTCACCACCGCGATCAGCAGCGCCTTTTGCGCGTGGCACGCATCGGCCAGCGGGCGCAGATCGGCGATGCGGCCGAGGATATCGGGATATTGCACCACGACGCACGAGGTATCGCCATCGATCTTGGCGATCAGCGCCTCGAGATCGGTTTCGGCGGTCAGCGCGGGGACCGCGACGTCGAGCGCATCGCCGGTATATTTCGCCATCGTCCTGGCGACCGACACATAATGCGGGTGGAGCCCGCCCGAGAGGATCGCCTTCCCGCGCCGGGTGATGCGCCGCGCCATCCCGATCGCCTCCCAGCAGGCGGTCGAGCCGTCGTACATGCTGGCATTGGCGACATCAGTGCCGAGCAGACGCGCGACCTGCGTCTGGAACTCGAACAGCATCTGCAGCGTGCCCTGCGCGATTTCCGGCTGATAGGGCGTATAGGCGGTAAGGAACTCGCCGCGCTGGATGATGTGATCGACGCTCGCCGGGACGTGGTGGCGATAGGCGCCGCAGCCGAGAAAGAACGGGCCGTCGCCGGCCGACATGTTCTTGCGCGCCAGGGCGGTCATATGGCGTTCGACCGCCAGTTCGCTGGCGTGGCCGGGCAGGCCGGCGATCGGCCCGTCGAGGCGGATCGCCTCGGGCACGTCGACGAACAGATCGTCGATCGACGAGGCGCCGATCGCCGCGAGCATCGCCGCGCGATCGGGCTGGGTGAGCGGGAGATATCGCATCAGTCGGGCTTTCTCATCGTGGGGCGCGAGCCGGGCATAGTCGGCGGGCGTTTGCCCTTACTTCGTCATGCCGGGCTCGACCTGGCATCCAGCGTTCCGTGCGACGACGCTTGCGGCTCTGGATGCCGGATCAAGTCCGGCAGGACGGCAACGGTTCAGAGCTTGGCGACGAACGCCTCGTAAGCGCTCTCGTCCATCAGCGCTTCGAGCTCGGACGGGTCGGACAGGGTGATCTTGTAGAACCAGCCCTCGCCCTCGGGGTCGGAATTGACCAGCGCGGGATCGTCGGCAAGCGCGGGATTGCCCTCGATCACCGTGCCCGACACCGGCGAATAGACGTCGCTCGCCGCCTTGACGCTCTCGACCACCGCGGCGTCGTCGCCCTTGGTCAGCTTCTTGCCGTCCTCAGGCACTTCGACGAACACGATGTCGCCGAGCTGGCCCTGCGCATAATCGGAGATGCCGACGGTGCCGGTCTCGCCGTCGACGTCGATCCATTCGTGATCTTGGGTGAAATAACGGCTCATCTCACTTCACTCCTCGGAAGTAACGGTGGGGAACGAAAGGCAGCGCAGCGACGGTGGCGTCATGCGGCTTGCCGCGCTGCTGAAGCTGGACACGCGTGCCGGGCACCGCGAGCGCGGCGGGGACATAGGCCATCGCGATCGGCGCACCGACCGTCGGCGCGAACCCGCCCGAGGTGACGTGGCCGATCTCCTTGCCCGCAGCGTCGACGACGATCGCGCCCTCGCGCACCGGCTGACGGCCCTCGACGAGCAGCCCGACACGCTTGGTCGCGGCGCCTTCCTCACGCTCCTTGAGGATGCGCGCGGCGCCCGGGAAGTCCGCCGTCTCGCGACGGCGCTTGAACAGGGCGAAGCCGAGATCGGCCATCACCGGCGTCGTTTCGGGCGACAGATCGTGGCCGTAGAGCGGCAGCCCCGCCTCGAGCCGCAGCGAATCGCGCGCACCGAGCCCGATCGGCTTGACCTCGGGCTGGGCGACGAGCACGTCGGCCAGCGCCTCGGCCGCCTCGGCGGGGACCGAAATCTCGAACCCGTCCTCGCCGGTATAGCCCGAGCGGCTGATCCACAGCTTATGGCCCTGCCACTCGAACGCCGCCGCCTGCATGAACACCAGATCGGCGACACCGGGAATCAGCCGCGCCAGCGCGTCGACCGCCTTCGGCCCCTGCAGCGCGAGCAGCGCGTGATCTTCCATCAGGTTGAGCGTGATATCGTCGGGCAGTTGCTCGATCATATGCCCGATATCGTCATATTTGGTCGCGCCGTTGACGACCATATAGACGCGATCCTCGGCCTGCCGCGTCAGCATCAGATCGTCGAGAATCCCGCCCTCGGCATCGAGCAGCAGCGAATAACGCGCGCGGTTGAACGCGAGCCCGGCGATATCGGCGGGCATCAGCGCCTCGAGCGCCGGCACCACGCCCGCGCCGGTGAAGGTGAGCTGGCCCATATGGCTGACGTCAAACAGCCCGGCCGCCTCGCGCGTCCACAGATGCTCGGCCATGATGCCTTCATATTGGACGGGCATGTGATAGCCGGCGAATTCGACCATTCGCCCGCCCTTCGCGCGATGCCAGGCATCGAGCGGCAGCGGCAGGATCGCCGGTTCTTCGTAACCGTCGTCGCTATGGGCTTGGCTGTCGATCGTTTCGCTCATCAGATATCTTCCGGCAGAAAGGGCGTGACGACACCGCGGGAACCCGCGCGGCCGATCCGTTCACCCCCTCTGTCACGGAACCTGAGAGCTTCCTCCGCGCCGTTCGACGGCGGCGGGTTACCCCTTCGGTGAGGCGCAGCTCAAAGCCGCGCCTGCTTTCCAGAGTATCGTTCGGCGCCATGCGGTCCTGCGTGCCTGAGAGATTCCGGGGTGGTTGCTCCTTCGGCGGCCGCCCGACTGCCCTGAAAGGGCAACGTCGACGGCTCTCTCCCGCGCGTGCCTGAACCGGTTGCCCGGATCACGATGTGCGAGCCTCTGGCCGTGCCATGTTCCTGAGTCAATCATCAATTCTAATGCCCCCCATTATCGGGGCAACGGGCGGTTTTCGCGCCGCCGGAGCAACGTCGCGTGCGCCATGCGGTTGCCCGCTTGCGCGCCGCGCGGGTTCGGCCTATATCGCGATCGCTTTCTCTACATCGACAGATGAAGAGGCTGCGGGGCTCGCCCTGCGGCGGCAACTACGCATGTTTGGAGCATTGATGGCGGACAATCCCGCGCTGACCCGATTGATCGCACCCGAGGCGGAAGCGCTCGGCTTCGCGCTCGTGCGCGTGCGGCTGTTCGGCAAGGGCGACGAGCGGACGCTGCAGGTGATGGCCGAGCGCCCCGATACGCGGCAGCTGACGATCGACGATTGCGCCGAACTGTCGCGCCGGCTGTCCGACATGCTCGATCGCGAGGACCCGATCGAGGAGGCATACCGGCTGGAGGTCTCCTCCCCCGGGATCGATCGCCCGCTGACGCGGCTGCAGGACTTCGCCGACTGGGCCGGGCATGAGGCGCGGATCGTGCTCGACGCGCCGATCGACGGGCAGAAGCAGTTCAAGGGCGAACTCGCCGGGATCGAGGGCGAGACGATCGCGATCGTCCTCCAGAAAAGCGGCACGGTCGCGCATGTCCCGTTCGGCGGGGTGGTCGACGCCAAGCTGGTGCTGACCGACAAGCTCATCAAGGCAACCGTCCCGCTCTCCTTCGAGGGCGCGGAGCAAGAAATCGAAGCAGAGGAACACGACTAATGGCCACCGGCGTGACCGCCAACCGGGCGGAGCTGATCGCGATCGCGAATTCCGTCGCCAATGAGAAGATGATCGACCGTGCGATCGTCATCGAGGCGATGGAGGATGCGATCCAGCGCGCTGCGCGCACCCGTTACGGCCAGGAGATGGACATCCGCGCCAAGCTCGACCCGAACAACGGCGACCTGCGCCTGTGGCGCGTCGTCGAGGTGGTCGAGCAGGTCGACGATATCTACAAGCAGGTCGACGTGAAGGGCGCGCAGAAGCTGCAGGCCGGCGCGGTGGTCGGCGACTTCCTCGTCGATCCCCTCCCGCCGATCGAATTCGGCCGCATCCAGGCGCAGGCCGCCAAGCAGACGATCTTCCAGAAGGTCCGCGATGCCGAGCGCGAGCGCCAGTATGAAGAATTCAAGGACCGCTCGGGCGAGATCATCACCGGCGTCGTCAAGCGCGTCGAGTTCGGCCATATCGTCGTCGATCTCGGCCGCGCCGAGGGCGTGATCCGCCGCGACCAGCAGATTCCGCGCGAAGTGGTGCGCGTCAACGATCGCATCCGCAGCCTGATCCTCAAGGTGGTGCGCGAGAATCGCGGGCCGCAGATCTTCCTGTCGCGCGCGCACCCGGACTTCATGAAGAAGCTGTTCGCGCAGGAAGTCCCCGAAATCTACGACGGGATCATCGAGATCAAGGCCGCCGCGCGCGATCCGGGCAGCCGCGCCAAGATCGGCGTGATCAGCCACGATTCGAGCATCGACCCGGTCGGCGCCTGCGTCGGCATGAAGGGCAGCCGCGTCCAGGCGGTGGTGCAGGAGATGCAGGGCGAGAAGATCGACATCATCCCCTGGTCGCCCGACACCGCGACCTTCGTGGTCAACGCGCTCCAGCCGGCGAACGTCAGCCGCGTGCTGATCGATGAGGAGGAAGATCGCATCGAGGTGGTGGTGCCCGACGATCAGCTCTCGCTGGCGATCGGCCGCCGCGGCCAGAACGTCCGCCTCGCCTCGCAGCTCACCGCCAAGGCGATCGACATCCTCACCGAGACCGACGCGAGCGAGAAGCGCCAGCAGGAATTCGTCCGCAATTCGGAGCTGTTCCAGAACGAGCTCGACGTGGACGAGACGCTGGCGCAGCTGCTCGTCGCCGAGGGCTTCAGCGAGCTCGAAGAAGTCGCTTATGTCGAGCTCGACGAGCTCGCCGGAATCGAGGGCTTCGACGAGGATCTCGCGCAGGAGCTGCAGAGCCGTGCGCAGGAAGCGCTGGAGCGCCGCGAGGCCGCCGCGCGCGAGGAGCGTCGCGCGCTGGGTGTCGAGGATGCGCTGGCCGAGCTGCCCTATCTGACCGAGGCGATGCTCGTCACGCTCGGCAAGGCGGGAATCACCACGCTCGACGATCTCGCCGATCTCGCGACCGACGAACTGATCGAGAAGCGCCGCGCCGAGCCGCGCCGCCGCAACGAGGATGCCCCGCGCAAGACCGAGAACAAGGGCGGCGTGCTCGCCGAATATGGTCTCAGCGAGGAGCAGGGCAACGAGATCATCATGGCCGCGCGCGCGCACTGGTTCACCGACGAGGAAGAAGCCGCGCCCGCAGGCGACGACACCGCGGAGGCGTCCGAGGCCTGATGCCGTTCGTCT
This sequence comes from Sphingomonas lycopersici, assembly GCF_026130605.1. GTDB lineage: Bacteria > Pseudomonadota > Alphaproteobacteria > Sphingomonadales > Sphingomonadaceae > Sphingomonas > Sphingomonas lycopersici. The sequence goes on from NZ_JANFAU010000005.1 coordinate 253,887, forward strand.
CGATCCGATTGGCGGGCTCCGCAACCAAGGAGCAGAAAGCGGGGCTGGTGGCCGACGTCACCGCCTCGCTGGTCGCGCGGCTGGGCAAGAACCCGGCGGCGGTGCAAGTCGTGATCGAAGAAGTTTCGCTGGAGAATTACGGCTCGGCCGGGATTCTCATCGCCGACCGCCAGCCCGAGGGAGGCGCACATGCGGCACCCTCGCAATGACACGGTAGCGGCCCCCACCCGCACCTGCATTCTCGGTCGCGAGCAGGCGGCGCGCGGGGCATTGATTCGCCTCGCGCTCGCCCCCGATGGTCAGGTGCTGCCCGACGTGCGCGCCAAGGCGCCGGGGCGCGGCGCGTGGATCGGGGTGAACCGTGCCGAGCTGATCGCCGCCGCCGGGCCGAAGGGCAAGTTGCGCGGCGCGCTGGCGCGGGCGTTCAAGACCAACGACTTCACGATTCCCGACGATCTGCCCGATCTGATCGCCGCCGCGCTGGAGCGCAATGCGCTCGACCGGCTCGGGCTGGAATCGCGCGCGGGGACACTGCTGACCGGCGCGGAGCGGATCGAAGCCGCTGCGCGCGAAGGGAAACTTCACGCGCTTTACCACGCCGCCGATGCCGGTGCGGATGGGCGCGGGCGACTGGCGCAGGCGTGGCGCGTCGGCACCGATCGCGAAGGAAGTGACCTCAAGGGGTTGGCGTTGCCGCTGAATCGCCCCATATTGTCGATGGCGCTGGGCCGCGAGAACGTGGTACATATCGGCGTCACCGACCGCATGGCGGCCGCGCGATTGGGCGATGCGCTCGATCGGTGGCTGCAATTTATCGGCCCTGAACTGACTCCTGCGCCTTGCGAAACGGCCTCGCAAGGCGCATCGCCGCCCGGACAATCCGGGCAACCGGCCGTGACGACGCGACGAGGAATTTGAGTGAGCGAGACCGACAACGACAAGCCGAAACTTGGCATGCGCGCGCCGCTGGGGCTGAAGCGCACGGTCGAGACCGGCAAGGTGAAGCAGAGCTTCAGCCACGGCCGTTCGAACACGGTGGTGGTCGAAGTGAAGCGGCGCCGCGTGCTCGGCCCCGGCGGCACGCCCGAGGCGACGCCGGCCGCTCCGCCGCCGCCGCCGCCCGTCCAGCAGGCGCCCGAGCCGCCGCGCCCGGCGCCGACGCGCGCGCCTGCCGGGGAGACTCCGCAGGAGCGCCAGGCGCGTCTGCTGCGTGAGGCCGAAGAACAGCGCATGCACGCGCTGGAAGACCAGCGGCGTCGCGAAGAAGCCGATCGTCAGCGCGCCGCCGAAGAGGAAGCGCGTCGCGCCGAGGAAAAGCGCGCGGCCGAAGCCAAAGCCGCCGAGGCGCCGGCACCCGCACCGACCCCGGAACCCACGCCCGCGCCGCAGCCGGCAGCGGAGCCGACGCCTGCGCCGGCACCCGAGGTGAAGGCCGAGCCGGCACCGGTCGCCGCGGCGCCCGCACCGGAACCCGCCGCGCCGCCTCCCCCGCCCCCGCCGCTCGAACTGTCGCGCGATCCGGCAATGCCGGCGCCGCGTCGCTTCACCCCGGTGGTGCGCCCCGAGATTCCCAAGCCGCAGCCCAAGCCCGAGCCGGCCAAGCCCGCCGCTTCGGCCGCGCCTTCCGCGCCCGCATCGAGCGGATCGTCGGCCGGCGGCCAGCAGCGCAGCATGCCCAGCGGGCAGGCGACGCCGCGCAACGCCGCCCCGGCGCGTCCGCAGCAGCGCGACCGCAAGGGCGACGAGCGCCGCGGCGGCAAGCTGACGGTCAATCGCGCGTTGAGCGAGGAAGGCGCGCGTGCGCGCAGCCTCGCCGCGCTCAAACGTGCGCGTGAAAAGGAACGCCGTTCGCAGTTCAGCGGCCCGCGCGAGCCGCAGGCCAAGCAGGTCCGTGACGTCCAGGTGCCGGAGGCGATCACCGTCCAGGAACTTGCCAACCGTATGGCAGAAAAGGGCGCCGACCTGGTCAAGGCGCTGTTCAAGATGGGCATGCCGGTCACCGTCAATCAGACGATCGACCAGGACACCGCCGAGCTGCTCGTCACCGAATTCGGGCACAATATCGTCCGCGTGTCGGATGCCGACATCGATCTGCAGATCGATGATGCGGTCGACGAGGATGTCGCGCTCCAGCCGCGTCCGCCGGTGGTGACGATCATGGGCCACGTCGATCACGGCAAGACCAGCCTGCTCGACGCGCTGCGCGGCACCGATGTGGTGAAGGGCGAGGCCGGTGGCATCACCCAGCATATCGGCGCCTATCAGGTGACGCTGAAGGACAAGTCGAAGATCACCTTCCTCGACACCCCGGGCCACGAAGCGTTCACCGCGATGCGCGCGCGTGGCGCCGACGTCACCGATATCGTGGTGCTGGTGGTCGCCGCCGACGACGGGCTGATGCCGCAGACGATCGAGGCGATCAATCACACCAAGGCCGCCGGCAAGCCGATGATCGTGGCGATCAACAAGATCGACAAGCACGAGGCCAATGCCCAGCGCGTGCGCGAGCGCCTGCTGGAGCATGAGGTGGTCGTCGAGCAGATGGGCGGCGACGTCCAGGACGTGGAGGTCTCCGCGCTCAAGAAGACCGGCCTCGACGAGCTGATCGAGAAGATCCAGCTCCAGGCCGAGCTGATGGAGCTCAAGGCCAACCCCGATCGCGCTGCCGAGGGCTCGGTGCTCGAGGCGAAGCTCGACAAGGGCCGCGGCCCGGTCGCCACCGTGCTCGTCACGCGCGGCACGCTCAAGGTCGGCGACGTGTTCGTCGTCGGCGCGGAAAGCGGCAAGGTCCGGGCTTTGGTCGACGACAAGGGCCGCCAGCTCAAGCAGGCGGAGCCGTCGATGCCGGTCGAGGTGCTGGGTATTTCCGGCACCCCGTCGGCGGGCGATCAGCTCCAGGTGGTCGAGAACGAGGCGCGTGCGCGCGAGGTCGCCGAATATCGCCAGGGGGTGCTGCTCCAGAAGCGCACCACCGCGGCGCCGGCGAGCCTGGAGAGCATGTTCTCCGCGCTCAAGGCCAATCAGGCGATCGAATATCCGCTCGTCGTCAAGGCCGACACGCAGGGCACCGTCGAAGCGATCGTCGCCAGCCTCAACAAGCTGTCGACCGACGACATCAAGGTGCGCATCCTGCACTCGGGCGTCGGCGGGATCACCGAGAGCGACGTCAACGTCGCGGCGGCATCGGGCGCGCCGATCATCGGCTTCCACGTCCGTGCCAATGCCAAGGCGCGCGAAATCGCCGAACGGCATCAGGTGGCGCTCAAATATTATGACGTCATCTACGACCTGATCGACGAGATCCGCGCCGGCATGGCGGGCGAGCTCGGCCCCGAGGCGTTCGAAACGGTCGTCGGCCGTGCCGAAATCCGCGAGGTCTTCTCGGCCGGCAAGCACGGCAAGGCGGCCGGTCTGCTGGTGGTCGAAGGCGTTATCCGCAAGGCACTCAAGGCCCGCATCACGCGCAACGACGTCATCATCTACAATGGCGAGATCGCGTCGCTGCGGCGGTTCAAGGACGATGTGGCGGAAGTGCGCGCCGGCCTCGAATGCGGCGTGACCTTCACCAACAACTTCACCGACATCAAGCCGGGCGACTTCCTGGAAACCTTCGAGGTCGAACTGCGCGAGCGGACGTTGTAAATTAGATCCGCGTCAAAGGCGCGGATCTGTATTCCTGATACCTCCTTTCCTGACCGGTCGATCCGGTCAGAAAGGAGGGAATGGTGAATACACAGACAATTGCGACACTGGTCTTGGGTTTCGCGACCTTTTTGGTCGCGTTGCTCGCCTTGGTAGTTGAGCTGATCAAGCTCGGCCAAGGGTAGCCAGTAAGGAGCCCCGGTGCTGGAACGCCGGGGTTCCGATATGATTTGGGCCCGGATGCTGGAACAACCGGGCCCAGGAGGTGAAGCAAATACTTCGACCTTTGCGACCTTGCCTATGTACCAAAACGTGCGGGAAACTTCAAGATGAAGCACTCTGAAGCCGGCGACCGTTCGGTCCGCACCCTCCGGGTCGGCGAGCAGGTGCGCCATGTGCTCGCGGAAATATTGCAGCGCGGCGACGTCCACGACGATACGCTCGCCTCGCATCTCGTGTCGGTGACCGAGGTCCGCATGTCGCCTGACCTGCGCAACGCCACCGTGTTCGTCAAACCGTTGCTGGGCCGCGACGAAGAGGTGGTGCTGAAGGCGCTGAGGACCAACACCGCCTTCCTCCAGCGCGAAGTGGCTCGGCGTATCAACTTGAAATATGCGGCAAAATTGAAGTTCATCGCCGATGAAAGCTTCGACGAGGGCAGCCATATCGACTCGCTGCTCCGCGCGCCGGGCGTCGCGCGCGACCTCGATTGAACGGCTCGTCGCACCCGGCTTCCGCTCACCCCGGGCGAGTCTCTCTCCACCCCGAAAAGCCCGGTTACCGCGCCCCTAACGATTAACATCGACCCTTCGAAAGCGTAGGCCATGCTGCGGCTGCGAGTGTATTTCGCGGTCGATCGGCGGGATGCCGGCATTTGCCGGTGCCCCGTGTGCCGTATGAAAGGGTTCGAGTATGACTGGAAAACGAAAGCTTCTCGCTGCCGCCAGTAGCGTCGCGCTGGCGGTCTTTGCCACCAGCGCGGATGCCGCGGTGCTGATCCAGGGCACCGGCTTCTGGGGCAGCAACACCAGCACCACTGCCGTCAGCAGGGCCAACCAATCCTTCCAATTCTCATTCGATCTGCCGGATACGATCACGGCGGCGGCTGGCTATGCCTTCACGTCGGCGATCAGCAATTTCAGCTTCTCGCTCAACGGCGTCGCGCTCAGCGCGGTCCCGTCGGAAATCCGTTTCTACAGCAGCGCCAACAACGGGCTGTTCGATATGGTGCTCAACGGCGTCAATCTGCGACTGTTCGGCGCCGACGTCGGCTCGAACGGCACCCTGGGGCCGTCGGGCGGGTATAATTTCACCGCGGCGGTCAACGGCAACGGCGCGACCGGGCTTGGCGTCACCACGGTGACTTCGCTCGCCGCGGCGGTTCCCGAACCCGCTGTCTGGGGTCTGCTCATCCTCGGCTTCGGGATGGTTGCGGGCCGGATGCGCTATCGCCGCCGTCAACCGACCCAATTGCGCTTCGCCTGAACCCCAGCGAGGTCTGCACAAATAGGAACGGCGCCCGCACCCACATGCGGGCGCCGTTTTCCTTTGCCGGCCGAGCGGCTATGCCCCCGGCACGATGGCCAAGCTCTATTTCTATTATGCCTCGATGAACGCGGGGAAATCGACCAACCTGCTGCAGGCCGATTTCAACTATCGCGAGCGCGGGATGGCGACGATGCTGTTCACCGCGGCGATCGACGATCGTTTCGCGAGTGCGACGATCTCGTCGCGGATCGGGCTCGCCGCACCCGCGACGATGTTCGACGCCGCGACCGATATCGCCGCGATCGTAGTGGAGCGGCACGCGGCGGGGTGCATCGCCTGCGTGCTGGTCGACGAGGCGCAATTCCTTACCGCGGCGCAGGTCGATCAGCTCGCGTATCTCGCCGATACCCACGGCATTCCGGTGCTGGCTTACGGGCTGCGCACCGATTTTCGTGGGGCGCTGTTCGAGGGATCGGCGCGGCTGCTGGCGCTGGCGGACGCGCTGATCGAGATCAAATCGGTCTGCGCCTGCGGGCGCAAGGCGACGATGAACCTGCGCGTCGATGCCGACGGCCGCGCGGTCGCCGAAGGGCGACAGACCGAGATCGGCGGCAACGACCGCTATGTCGCGCTATGCCGCCGGCATTTCACCGCGGCGCTGGCCGAAGCGCGGGAGCTTTAAGACCCCCCTCCCCTTCAGGCGAAGGGCTGACCCGGCGGACATCAAAAGATACGCTCGCTCCGCCTATTCATCGACACGGTTCGTCCCTAGATCACCGGCCATGAACCCCGACAACGTTCTCTATGCCGCCGCCGTATGGATCATCCCCCTGGTGATCGCGATCGTCTTTCACGAGGTGGCGCATGGCCTGATGGCGCGCGTGCTCGGCGATCCCACCGCGCATGAGGAGCGGCGGCTGAGCTTCAACCCGCTGCGGCATGTCGACCCGATCGGCACGGTGATCCTGCCGCTGGCGCTGGCGATCGCCAAGGCGCCGGTGTTCGGCTGGGCCAAGCCGGTGCCGGTGCGCGCCGAGCGGCTGCGCAACCCGCGCTGGGGGATGGTGGCGGTGGCGCTCGCCGGGCCGGGGATGAACCTGCTGCTCGCGGGGGTCACCGCGATCGCGCTCGGGCTGGTAACTGGCTACGCCGCCGGCAATGGCCCGCCCCAGGGCGTCGCCGGGTTCGTTTCGGCGAACCTGCTCAATTTCCTGCTGATCAACGTGTTTCTCGCGGTGTTCAACCTCCTGCCGATCCCGCCGTTCGACGGCGGGCATGTCGTCGAGGGGCTATTGCCCCGTCCGCTCGCCTTCCAATGGGCGAAACTGGCGCGGTTCGGCTTTCCGCTGCTGATCGTGCTGCTCGTGGTATTGCCCATGATCTTCCCCAAGGCGAGCATCATGCAGCATATCGTCGGCCCGCCGGCCGAGGCGCTGGTGCACGCCTATCTCTCCTTCGCCAGCCTGTTCCTGTGAACGGCTGGCTTGTCATCGATAAGCCGCTCGGCACCGGCTCGACCCAGGCGGTCGGCGCGGTGAAGCGCGCGCTGCGCGCAGGGGGCTATGGCAAGGCCAAGGTCGGGCACGGCGGGACGCTCGACCCGCTCGCCTCAGGAGTATTGCCGATCGCGCTTGGCGAGGCGACCAAGCTCGCCGGGCGGATGCTCGACAGCGACAAGAGCTACGATTTCACGATCCGCTTCGGCAGCGAGACCGATACGCTCGACGGCGAGGGCACGGTGATCGCGACCAGCGACGTGCGCCCCACCGCCGCTGCGCTCGCCGCGGTATTGCCGCGCTTCACCGGGCCGATCGCGCAGGTGCCGCCGGCCTATTCGGCGCTCAAGGTCGACGGCGCGCGCGCCTATGACCTCGCGCGTGCCGGCGAGGAAGTGACGCTCGCCAGCCGGAACGTGACGGTTCATTCCCTTGTCTGTCATCCCCGCGCAGGCGGGGATCCATTCGCGCAGGTCGTTGAAGAAGCCGCACCGGCAGCGGCAATGGATTCCCGCCTTCGCGGGAATGACGAGGTTCTGGAGGAAGTGACGCTGACGGCGCATGTCTCCAAGGGCACCTATATCCGCAGCCTTGCGCGCGATATCGCGCTGGCGCTTGGCACCGTAGGTCATGTCACCTATCTAAGACGCACCAAGGCCGGCCCGTTCGACCTCTCCCAAGCGATATCGCTGGACAAATTGGCCGAAATCGCTATGGGCCACGCGCTTGAACAATCTCTCCTGCCGTTGAGGGCAGCGCTGGACGACATCCCGGCACTTTCCCTCTCCCCCGATCAGGCAGGGGCGCTCCGCCAGGGGCGTGTTCTGGTCGGGATCGTCGCCGAGGATGGCTTGACCCTCGCGCTGCTCGGCGACGTGCCGGTGGCGCTGGTCGATGTGGCGGACCGCGAGGTCCGCGTCGTCCGCGGCTTCAACTTGTGATGTGATGTCGAAGGAAAATTCGAATGTCGATTACCGCTGAGCGCCGTCAGGAACTCATCAAGGACCACGCCCGTCAGGACGGCGACACCGGCTCCCCCGAGGTGCAGGTCGCGATCCTCACCGAGCGGATCCGCAACCTGACCGAGCACTTCAAGGGCCATGCGAAGGACAACCACTCGCGCCGCGGCCTGCTGATGATGGTCAACAAGCGGCGTTCGCTGCTCGACTATCTCCGCAAGAAGGACGGGGATCGCTACCTCGCCCTCATCGCGAAGCTCGGTCTTCGCAAGTGACACGAAGGGCGCCCTCGCGGCGCCCTTCTCATATCCGCCCCTTCGCAATCCGGCGAACGGGCACGGGCGATCCCTCGCCCGACACCGCGCAGGCCGGACAGCCTGCAAAAGAGGCCCCGGACGCATAGGGCGGCCGGTCCAAAGGAAATGAAATGTTCAATACCCAGAAGGTAAGCATCGAGTGGGGCGGAAAGACCCTGACGCTCGAAACGGGCCGCGTTGCCCGTCAGGCCGACGGCGCGGTGCTCGCGACGCTCGGCGAGACGGTCGTGCTGTGCGCCGTCACTGCCGCCAAAAACGTGAAGGAAGGGCAGGATTTCTTCCCGCTCACCGTTCACTATCAGGAAAAGTTCTCGTCCGCCGGGCGCATCCCCGGCGGCTTCTTCAAGCGCGAGCGTGGCGCGACCGAGCGTGAGACGTTGGTCAGCCGCCTGATCGACCGCCCGGTCCGTCCGCTGTTCCCCGAAGGCTTCTACAACGAGATCAACTGCATCGCGCAGGTGTTGTCGTATGACGGCGAGAATGAGCCGGATATTCTGGCGATGGTCGCCGCCTCGGCCGCGCTGACCATTTCGGGCGTGCCGTTCATGGGCCCGATCGGCGCCGCGCGCGTCGGCTACAAGGACGGCGAATATCAGCTCAACCCGACCGACGCCGAAGTCGCCGAGGGCGAGCTCGATCTCGTCGTCGCCGCGACCCACGACGCGGTGATGATGGTCGAATCCGAGGCCAAGGAGCTTTCGGAAGAAGTGATGCTCGGCGCGGTGCTGTTCGCGCACAAGGCATGCCAGCAGGTCGTCGACGCGATCATCGACCTCGCCGAAAAGGCCGCCAAGGATCCGTGGGAACTCCCCGCGGGGGACAACCAGACCAAGCTCAAGGCCGAGCTCAAGAAACTCGTCGGCAAGGACATCACCGCCGCCTACAAGCTGACCGACAAGCAGGCGCGCCAGACCGCGCTGGGCGAGGCGCGCAGCAAGGCGAAGGCCGCGATGGCCGACAAGACGCCGCAGGAGCAGCTCGTCGCCGCCAAGCTGGTCAAGAAGCTCGAGGCGGATATCGTCCGCACCGCGATCCTCAAGGACGGGCGCCGCATCGACGGCCGCAACACCAAGCAGATCCGCCCGATTGCGTCGGAAGTCCACTTCCTGCCGCGCGCGCACGGCTCGGCGCTGTTCACCCGCGGCGAGACCCAGACGATCGCCACCACCACGCTCGGCACGCGCGATGCGGAGCAGATGATCGACGGTCTCGGCGGCCTCTCCTACCAGCATTTCATGCTGCACTATAACTTCCCGCCCTATTCGGTCGGCGAAGTGGGCCGCTTCGGCGCGCCGGGTCGTCGCGAAGTCGGCCACGGCAAGCTGGCGTGGCGCGCGCTGCATCCGGTGCTGCCGTCCAAGGAGGAATTCCCCTACACGATCCGCGTCACCAGCGACATCACCGAGTCGAACGGCTCGTCGTCGATGGCGACGGTGTGCGGCGGCTCGCTGAGCCTGATGGACGCCGGCGTGCCGATCAAGCGCCCGGTCTCCGGCATCGCGATGGGGCTGATCCTCGAAGGCAAGGATTTCGCGATCCTCTCCGACATCCTGGGTGACGAAGATCACTTGGGCGACATGGACTTCAAGGTCGCCGGCACGTCCGAAGGCATCACCACGATGCAGATGGACATCAAGATCGCCGGCATCACCAAGGAGATCTTCGAGGCGGCGCTGGCGCAGGCCAAGGAAGGCCGCGCGCACATCCTGGGCGAAATGAACAAGGCGCTGGGCGAGACCCGCACCGAGCTTTCCGCCCATGCCCCGCGCATCGAGACGATGACGATCGACAAGTCGAAGATCCGCGACGTGATCGGCACCGGCGGCAAGGTGATCCGCGAGATCGTCGCCACCACCGGCGCCAAGGTCGACATCGACGACGAGGGCGTGATCAAGATCAGCTCGTCGGACGGCGCGCAGATCGAAGCGGCGATGAACTGGATCAAGGGCATCGTCGAGGAAGCGGAAGTCGGCAAGATCTACACCGGCAAGGTGGTCAATCTGGTCGATTTCGGCGCCTTCGTGAACTTCATGGGCGGCAAGGACGGCCTCGTCCACGTCTCGGAGATCAAGAACGAGCGCGTCGAGAAGGTCTCCGACGTCCTGAGCGAAGGCCAGGAGGTCAAGGTCAAGGTGCTGGAGATCGATCCGCGCGGCAAGGTTCGCCTGTCGATGCGCGTCGTCGATCAGGAAACCGGCGCCGAGCTGGAAGACACCCGCCCGGCGCGCGAACCGCGCGGCGATCGCGGCCCGCGCCGTGACGGCGGCGACCGCGGTGACCGCGGCGGCGATCGCGGTGGACGCGGCGGTGACCGTGGCCCGCGCCGCGACCGCGGCCCGCGCCGCGAGCGCAGCGAAGGCGGCAAGGACGAGGGCTCGGCGCCCGACTTCGCCCCCGCCTTCCTGACCGGCGACCGCGACTGATCGCAGCGCCGTTCAACGGAGCAAAAGGAAGGGCCCCGGCAGCGATGCCGGGGCTTTTTCTTTTGGGGCGTCGATCGCCCGCACCATCGCCCCCCACCCGCCCCGCTTTCCCTCCGTCATCCCCGCGAAGGCGGGGATTCATTCGCGCAGTTGGTGGAAAGAGCCGCTCCACCAGCCACAATGGATTCCCGCCTTCGCGGGAATGACGGAGGGAAAGGAAGCAGATTCGCCGCCCCCACCGCAATGTGGTAAATTTCGGCCCATAGGGTCGCCGCACAAGGAGAATCGAGCACACGCAAACCGAGAGGAGAGAATCATGCCGGCGTCGTTCGATGAGGCGAAGCTCCACGCCTTCGTGGGCAAGATGTTGGGCGATCTGGGCGGCGCGATGAGCGTGCCGACCGTGCGGCTGGGATTCCGCCTGGGGCTGTTCGATGCGCTCGCCGAAGGCCCCGCCACCGCGCCCGAACTCGCGCGGCGTGCCGGCGGGCTGCATGAGCGCTATGTCCGCGAATGGGCACTCGCGCAGAGCGCCAACGGCTATATCGATTTCGACCCCGCGACCGACAGCTTCAGCCTCTCGCCCGAACAGGCAATGGTCTTCCAGCATCGCGACAGCCCGGTCTATCTCGCCGGCGCGTTCGAGCTGGTCGCGGCGATGATCGAGGCCGAGGCCAAGGTCGAGGAATGTTTCCGCAACGGCCGCGGGGTGCGCTGGGGCGACCACGCGGGATGCCTGTTCTGCGCGACCGGCGCCTTCTTCCGGCCGGGCTATGTCAACAATATCGTCCAATCGTGGCTCCCCGCGCTCGACGGCGTCGAGGCCAAGCTGCGCAGCGGGGCGAAGGTGGCGGACGTCGGATGCGGGGTCGGCTTCTCCACGCTGCTGATGGCGCAGGCCTATCCCGACAGCACCTTCGTCGGATATGACTTCCATGCCCCGTCGATCGAGGAGGCACGGCGCCACGCGGTCGCGCACGGGCTGCACGAGCGGGTGCGGTTCGAGGTCGCGACCGCGAAGGATATCGCCGAGCGCGATTTCGATCTCGTCACGATGTACGATTGCCTCCACGACATGGGCGACCCGCGCGGGTGCGCCGCGCATATGCGTCGGATCCTCGCCCCCGGCGGAAGCTGGATGATCGTCGAGCCGATCGCGGGGGACCGGCCGGCGCAGAATTTCAACCCGGTCGGGCGGCTCTATTACAACGCTTCGACGATGATTTGCGTGCCGACCTCGCTCGATCAGGAGGTGGGCGAAGGGCTCGGCGCGCAGGCGGGCGAGGCGAAGCTGTCAGCAATCGTCCGCGAGGGCGGGTTCGCGGAGGTGCGCCGCGCAACGGAAGGGCCGTTCAATATGGTGCTGGAGGCGCGGTAAACCTTCTGGTTCCGGCTTCGCGAGAATGGCGATTCCCTCGCCCCGTTCGGGCTGCGCTTGTCGAAGCCCTGCACTTTTCTTCCGTGGAAGAAGGACAGCCTTTCGACAAGCTCAGGGCGAACAGGGGGTTGAGTTGCGTGCCCCTCCCCTATTCCCGATAGCTTGGGTCGATCCGGTCGAGCTTGCGCAGCAACGCGGGCCAGGCGAGCCGCTCGGCGAGCATCCCCATCCCCTTGGGGGCGGATTGGCGCGCGACCTTGTCCTCAACCCCCTGCGGCGGATTGTTGAGGTGCTCCTTCCCCGCCGACAGCATCAGCACCTGCGCCTCGCACGCGCGCTCGAGGAAATAGAGCCGCAGGAAGCACGCGCCGACGCTGTCCCCCACCGCCAAGGTGCCGTGGTTGCGCAGGATCATCGCATGCTTGTCGCCCATATCGGCGACGAGCCGCTCGCGTTCCTCCAGATCGGTCGCGATCCCCTCATAGTCATGATAGGCGATATCGTGCCCCGCGATCATCGAGGTCTGGGTATGCGGCAGCAGCCCGAATTCCATCGCCGAGACCGCCTGGCCGTGCGGGGTGTGGAGATGCATCACCGCATTGGCGTCCTCGCGCGCCATGTGCAGCGCCGAGTGGATCGTGAATCCCGCCGGATTGACCGGATGCGTCGTCGCGCCGACCGGATTGCCCTCGACATCGATTTTGACCAGCGACGAGGCAGTGATCTCCTCGAACATCATGTCATAGGGGTTGATCAGGAAATGATGCTCGGGCCCCGGCACCCGCGCCGAGAGATGGGTGAAGATCAGATCGTCCCACCCGTAGAGCGCGACCAGCCGATAGGCCGCCGCGAGATCGACCCGCGCCTCCCATTCGCCGGGGACGTAGTTCAACTTGCTCTCGACGGACGCCAGCGTGGCCATGAGTCGCTCTCCTGTTTCGATTTGCAACGCATATAGCCCTGATCCGTTGCCGACTCCATCATGCTATCTGACTTGGATGTGCGGCCTTCGTGCGCCTTCTCCCCGCCGTCATTCCCGCGAAGGCGGGAATCCATTCGCACAGGTCATGGAAAGAATCGCGAGGCCAGCCGGAATGGATTCCCGCCTTCGCGGGAATGACGAGAGAGTATTCGGAATTCCAACCCGCCGCCCCTTGTGTGGCAAAAATGCCACATTACATCCTCGGGCATCTCAAGGGGAGCAATATGAACCTCGAAAAATTCACCGACCGCGCCAAGGGTTTCCTGCAATCGGCGCAGACCGTCGCGATCCGCATGAACCACCAGCAGATCACGCCCGAGCATCTGCTCAAGGCGCTGCTCGAAGACGAACAGGGCATGGCCGCCGGGCTGATCCAGTCCGCGGGGGGCGACGCGCGGCGTGCCGCGACCGAGACCGATCTGGCGCTGTCGAAGATCCCCGCGGTCTCCGGCTCGGGCGCGCAGACCACGCCGGGACTCAACAATGACGCGGTGCGCATGCTCGATGCCGCCGAGCAGATCGCGCAGAAATCGGGCGACAGCTATGTCACCGTCGAGCGGCTGCTCGTCGCGTTGGCGCTCGCGCTCAACACCCCGGCGGGCAAGGCGCTCAAGACCGCGGGGGTGACCCCGGAGGCGCTCAACGCCGCGATCAACCAGTTGCGCGGCGGGCGCACCGCCGACACCGCCTCGGCGGAGGATCGCTATGACGCGCTCAAGAAATTCGCGCGCGACCTGACCCAGGCAGCGAAGGACGGCAAGCTCGATCCGGTGATCGGCCGCGACGAGGAAATCCGTCGCACCATCCAGATCCTCGCGCGCCGCACCAAGAACAATCCGGCGCTGATCGGCGAACCGGGCGTCGGCAAGACCGCGATCGCCGAGGGCCTCGCGCTGCGCATCGCCAATGGCGACGTGCCCGATACGCTCAAGAACCGTACCTTGATGGCGCTCGACATGGGCGCGCTGATCGCGGGCGCCAAATATCGCGGCGAGTTCGAGGAGCGCCTGAAGGGCGTGCTCGACGAGGTGAAGGCCGCCGAGGGCGATATCATCCTGTTCATCGACGAGATGCACACGCTGATCGGCGCAGGCAAATCGGATGGCGCGATGGACGCCTCCAATTTGCTCAAGCCCGCGCTGGCGCGCGGCGAGCTGCATTGCGTCGGCGCGACGACGCTCGACGAATATCGCAAATATGTCGAGAAAGATCCGGCGTTGCAGCGGCGGTTCCAGCCGGTGTTCGTCGGCGAACCGACCGTCGAGGATACGATCTCGATCCTGCGCGGGCTGAAGGACCGTTACGAGCTGCACCACGGCGTGCGGATCACCGACGGCGCGATCGTCGCGGCGGCGACGCTGAGCAATCGTTACATCACCGATCGCTTCCTGCCCGATAAAGCGATCGACCTGATGGACGAGGCGGCGAGCCGCATCCGCATGGAGGTGGAGAGCAAGCCCGAGGAGATCGAGACGCTCGATCGCCGCATCATCCAGCTCAAGATCGAGCGCGAGGCGCTCAAGAAGGAAAGCGATGCCGCGTCACGCGACCGGCTCGCCAATCTCGAGAGCGAGCTCGCCAATCTCGAGGAGCAATCGGCCGAGCTGACCCAGCGCTGGCAGGCCGAGAAGGACAAGATCGGCGCCGAGGCCAAGCTCAAGGAACAGCTCGACGCGGCGCGCATCGCGCTGGAGCAGGCGCAGCGCGACGGCGATCTCGCGCGCGCGGGTGAGCTGTCCTACGGCACGATCCCCGGCCTTCAGAAGCAGCTCGAGGAAGCGCAGGGCGCGACCAAGGGCGCGATGCTGCGCGAGGAAGTGACCGCCGACGATATCGCCAGCGTCGTCAGCCGCTGGACCGGAGTGCCGGTCGACCGGATGCTCGAAGGCGAGCGCGAGAAGCTGCTGCGGATGGAGCAGGTGATCGGCCAGCGCGTGATCGGGCAGGATCAGGCGGTACGCGCGGTCTCGACCGCCGTTCGCCGCGCGCGCGCCGGGCTGCAGGACCCGAACCGGCCGCTCGGCTCGTTCCTGTTCCTCGGGCCGACGGGTGTGGGCAAGACCGAGCTGACCAAGGCACTCGCCGAATTCCTGTTCGACGATCCCAACGCGATGGTGCGGATCGACATGAGCGAATTCATGGAGAAGCACGCCGTCTCGCGGCTGATCGGCGCGCCTCCCGGCTATGTCGGCTATGAGGAAGGCGGCGTACTGACCGAGGCGGTGCGGCGGCGGCCCTATCAGGTCGTGCTGTTCGACGAAGTTGAAAAGGCGCACGGCGATGTGTTCAATGTCTTGCTGCAGGTGCTCGACGATGGGCGGCTGACCGACGGCCAGGGCCGCACGGTCGACTTCTCGAACACGCTGATCATCCTCACCTCGAACCTCGGTAGCCAGTATCTCGCCAATCTCGGCGAGGGCGAGGATGTCGAGAAGGTCGAGGGACAGGTGATGGAGGTGGTCCGCGCGCATTTCCGCCCGGAATTCCTCAACCGGCTCGACGAGATCATCCTGTTCCATCGGTTGGGGCAGGCGCATATGGGGCCGATCGTCGATATCCAGGTCGGGCGGGTCCAGAAGCTGCTCGCCGACCGCAAGGTGACGCTGGCGCTGACCGATGCCGCGCGCGCGTGGCTCGGCCGGGTGGGATACGATCCCGTCTATGGCGCACGACCGCTGAAACGCGCGGTGCAGCGCTATCTGCAGGACCCGCTCGCCGAGCTGATCCTGCGCGGCGAGGTGAAGGATGGGGCCACCGTCGATGTCGACGAGGGGGATGGGAAGCTCGTACTGACCGTCAAATGACGATAGTGTGACACGTAAACCACGGCGTCGCGTCAACTTTCTGGCGCGGCGCCGTTTCCCATTGCGACAGCAAGGCTACCGGGTTTAGCCGATCCCTCATGCGGCCTCTCACATCGTACGGCCGCACTAAGCGTATCACGGCCGCAGCGCCGTAGAGGGGTTATACATATGCAATTCCATGCGAAGAGGCGTGTGCTTGCTTCGGCTTTGATCCTCGGATCGAGCTTGATCGCGATGCAGGCGCATGCACAGGACACGACGCAGCCCGCGCCGTCCGCCACCCAGCCGGCGGACGAGACCGCCGACGTCGTCGTCACCGGTTCGCGTATCGCGCGGCCCGAACTGCAGGCTTCGGTGCCGATCCAGAGCGTCAGCCTCGAGCGGATCCAGCAGACCGGCGCGGCGAACATCCAGGACGTGCTCGCCACGCTGCCGCAGGTCGGCCAGAACTTCAGCCGCACGAGCTCGAACTTCTCGACCACCGGCAACGGCCAGGCGACCGTCAACCTGCGCAACCTCGGTTCGTCGCGCACGCTGGTCCTGATCGACGGTCGTCGTACCGTCGGTATCGCCGGCACCTCGGCGGCTGACATCAACAACATCCCGACCGACCTGGTCGAGCGCGTCGATGTCGTGACCGGCGGCGCTTCGGCGGTTTACGGTTCGGAAGCGGTCGCGGGCGTCGTCAACTTCGTCCTCAAGGACAAGTTCGAAGGTCTGTCGGTCCGCGGCCAGAACACGATCTCCGACAAGGGCGATGCCGGGCGTCAGTACGTCTCGGTCACCGGCGGCAAGTCGTTCAGCGACGGGCGCGGCCATGTCGTCGCGAACTTCAGCTACGATGACGACCACGGCCTGCGTTCGCGCGATCGCAGCTTCTCGGCGAACGACTTTCCGGCGCGCAGCTCCTATGCGGCGCAGGGCCTGTTCGACGTCAGCAATGCCGATCAGACGCAATTCTCCGCGGCGAGCGGGCGCACCTACACCTTCACGCCGCAAAATGCCGTGAAGCGCTACCAGGGCGCCAACATCGACGGTTACAACCGCGATCACGATCGCTACCTGTCGGTGCCGGTCGAGCGCTACATGGGCACGTTGCTGGCGAACTACGACTTCTCCGACGCGTTCAAGGTCTATTTCCAGGGCCAATATGCACGCACCAACTCGAGCTCGTCGCTCGAGCCGTCGGCGATCGCCAACAGCGGGCCGGGCGCCGCGCTCAACTTCGACGGTTCGGCCTATGCCGGCATCCCGATCACCAGCCCCTATGTTCCCGACGCGATCCGTCAGGCCGCGATCGCGAACGGCGTCGACGTGATCCAGTTCCGTCGTCGGTCGAACGACATCTTCAGCCGCAGCAACAACAACAACCGCGATTACTGGCGCGGTGTGCTGGGCGTGAAGGGTGACATCACGAGCGACAGCAAGTGGAAGTACGATCTGTACTATGAACACTCGCAGACGCGCGACCACACCTATTCGCAGTCGATCTACATGCCGAACTACGGCGCGGCGCTGAGTAACGAGATCGGCCCGAACGGCCAGGTGCAGTGCAGCGATCCCGCGGCGCGTGCGGCGGGTTGCGTCCCGATGAACATCTTCGGGTACAACACGGTCTCCGCGGCGGCCTCGAAGTTCCTGCAGACCTACACCGGGCCGACCCGGACGATCGCGCTCGAGGGCGGCGGCTCGGTCAACGTCGTCAACGGCCAGAACGTGCTGTACGACTATCTGGCGAACGTGAAGCAGGACGTGATTTCGGGCAGCGTCACCGGCGAACTGTTCTCGCTGTGGGGCAAGCCGATCTCGATCGCGTTCGGCGGCGAATATCGTCACGAAAAGAGCTCGGAAGTGTTCGATCCGTTCACCCAGGCGGGTCTCAGCGCGGGCAACCAGCTGTCGAACACCAAGGGCAAGTTCAATGTGAAGGAAGCGTTCGTCGAAATCGACGCGCCGATCGTCGAGGACCGTCCGGGCCTCTACTATCTCGGCCTCGAAGGCGCCGCACGCTACGCCGATTATTCGACGATCGGCGGGATCTGGAGCTTCAAGGGCGGCGCAACCTACGCCCCGGTTCCCGATGTCCGCTTCCGGGCGGTCTATGCCCGCGCGACGCGTGCGCCGAACATCAGCGAGCTGTTCTCGGCGCAGAGCCAGACCTTCCTCGCGGTCACCGATCCGTGCGATCAGGGCGGCGGCAATGGCGGCGACGGCACGCCGACCGGCCCGCTTCCCGCGGGCTGCGCGGCCATTCCGGGGATCGCCAAGACGGTCGCCAATCGCGGCAGCTTCACCTACACGACGTCGCAGCTGCAGACGATCGACGGTCTGGTCGGCGGCAACCCGAACCTGAAGGCCGAAACCGCCGACACGATTACCGCTGGTGTGGTGTTCACGCCGCGGGCCATTCGCAACCTCAGCCTGACGGTGGATTATTACCACATCAAGGTGAAGAACGCGATCGGCATCATCGGTCAGCAGACCTCGATCGACGAGTGCTTCACCGGCGGCAATCCGTTGTTCTGCAACAACGTCGTTCGCGATGCCAACGGGTTCATTACCCGCGTCAACGCGATCAACCTGAATACCGGTTCGTATCTGGTCTCCGGTCTGGATATCCAGGGCCGTTATTCGGTGCCGATTACGGGCGAGTGGAAGCTCGACATGGACGTGATGTACAACCATCGCTTCAAGCAGGAGCAGACGCCGTTCCCGGGTGGTCCGGTGCAGGACGAGCTCGGCCAGGCCGATTGCTATAACTGCGGCCGCCTCGGCTCGGGCTTCAAGGACCATGTCGTCGGTAACTTCACGCTGGGCAGCAGCAACTTCCAGTTCAACTACCGCGTCGAATACCTCGGGCCGCTGTGGGATAATCTCCCGGCCGACAGCGACTCCACCCGTATTCCGGCCTATTGGTATCACAACATCCAGGGCAAGTTCCTGGTTGGCGATACCCGGAAGATGGAACTCTACGTCGGCGTGAACAACCTGTTCGACAAGAAGCCGCCGTTCTTCGGTGACACGAGCCCGGTCAGCTGGCCCGGCACCAACACCGTTGCGAATACCTATGACCTGTACGGCCGCATGATCTACGCAGGTGCGACGTTCAAGTTCTGATAACGACGGTAACAACCTAATGACGGGCGGCTGTTCAACGAACAGCCGCCCTTTTCTTTTGCCTCCAATGTCGCTGTCAGGCGCCCGAGCCGGGCGGCGCCGTCAGATCGGCGGTAGCACGTCGAACGCGACGGTGAGCCGTTCGCCCGCCGGAAACGGCTCCGTGCCGTGCCACATCGTCGACGGAAACAGCACCAGCCGGCCGGGCTTGGGCTCGATCATGCGCGTCGGCGGCAGAGCGAGACCGAGCGATGCCTGCGGGCCGCCGATCGTCAGCCAGCCGGCGTGCGCACCGCCATCCGCGGTCGCTTCGGGCAGCGCAACGTAAAGAGCGGAACTGATCCAGCCTTGCGGGTGAACGTGGTTGACGTGATGCCCCTGCCCCACCAGCCGCACCGACCACGAGCCCGCGAAGCGCGGTGCGCGGTCGCGCCGCTTCGACAAGGTGGGGTGACGCGCATCCGGCGGCGGCAATTGCGCGACGTGCTGCGCGACCGCCTCGACCACCGCCGCGCGCAGGGCGCGAATTTCGGGATCGATACGCGCGAAGAGCGGGCCGTCGGTCTGCGTGCCGCCGCGGACCGACTGATCGAGATGCGCGCCCCGCGCGCGATGTATGCCGCGCAAGACCTCGGCGACACGCTCGAGCGACGGCAGTCGATCGGCAAGGTCGACCACCGAAACGAGCCGCGGATCACCCTCAAGCCAGGCCAGCCGCGGATCGCCGGTCAACCGCCACGTAATCGCCGCATAAGGCCACATCGCACCGTCGGCAGCCTCGAGCCCGACTTCGACCAACTTGCTTGCCTCATCGAGCCGGGCCGCGCGAAGCAAGTGCCGTACCCGCCACACCGCCATTCCGGGCGCAGTGCGAACATGCGGCAATGCATAGAGACGCTCGGCGCCGGCGAGATCGCCGGTCTCGCCCCGCGCGATCGCCTCCTGCGCATCGAGATCGGGGTTGGGGCCGAGCGCGGCACGCGCGCGCGCGATCGTCGCGAGCGCCGCGCGATAGTCTTCGCCGCGAATGTGCAGCGCCACCAGCCCATGCCACAATGGCGGATGACGCGGCGCAACGGCCAGCGCGCGATCATAGGAAGCGAATGCATGGGCGCGATCGCCGGCGAGCGCGCGCAATTGCGCGATCGTATCATGGCCTTCGATCCAGCCCGGATTGGCCGTGACGACCGGCTCCAACCCCCCGATCGCGGCCTCGATCTTGCCGACCGCGAAGCGCGCCGCGGCCTCGCCCAGCAGGACGCCCGCGTCGTTAGGCGCCAGTTGCCGGGCGCGCGCAAACAGCGCGACCGCCGGCGCCCCGGCCTCCATCGCAACGCGGGCGTGGCCGTGCGCGATACCGGCATCGCCGGGGGCATTGGCGACCGCCCGTTCGAATGCAGCGAGCGCGACATCATGCCGTTCGAGCGCGCGCGCGAGCAAACCGCTCCATTGCCACAATAACGGATTGCGGCCCGCCTGCCGCGCGGCAGGCAGCAGGCGATCGAGCGCCCGTTCCTCCTCTCCTTCCGCCATCGCCGCACGCGCGAGATCATCCAGCGCGTCCGGATCCCCGGGTGCGGCAGTGACTGCGGCAAGCGCCTCGGCGAAGGTCATCCGCGACGGCGCCGGGCGACGATCAGCAGCCCGCGCCCTTCTGGCACGAATTGACCTGCGACCGCTCGATCATCTGGCGCTCCTGACGATATTTATCGTCCCATTGCGCCCGCGTCAGGCATATCCGTTTTCCGCCAAGCCGGCTGCCGAGCACCGGCTGGTCCTCGCAGATCAGCCGGTTGGGATCCGCCTTCGGACGGGGCTTGGCGTCATCCGCCAATGCGGGGGCCGCGCTGCCAATAAGCGCAGTAAGTACAATTGCGTAACGAAGCGAACGCATATGCGGTATCTTTCGAAGTCCCTGCGGATTTGATAGCGCGATTCGGTTACCCGCGCAAAGCGGTTCGCGGGGTGTTCGTTACAGTCCCGCGCGCTCTCCCTTGCCTTCGGCCTCGATCAGCGCGGTTACTGCCGCGCGCTCGGTCGGGCTGAGATCGGGGTGCCAGACGTCGAAAATGAACACGACGCGTAGCCGGTCGCTGGGGTTCATCGCCTCATGCTCGATCGTATCGTCGAAGACGAACGCCTCGCCGCGCCGCCAATCGCGCCTCTCGCCGCCGACGCGGAACCAGCACCCCTCCGGCACGATCAGCGGCAAATGGCAAACGAGCCGGGCGTTGCTCACGCCGACATGCGGCGGGATATGCGTGCGCGGCGCGAGCAGCGAGAACATCGCATTGGGCGAGGCGCCCGGCACATCGGGTTGCGGCAGGCGATCGATCAGCGCCATCGTCCGCGGGCATTGATCGGCATTGCCGTCGATGCGCCGCCCGTTCTGCAGCAGATGGATCGCGCTCCAGTCGGGATTGTGGTTGAGCGGCTGCCACTGCCGCATCGGCAGATGATCGGGATATTGGATATAAGGCACCAGCTCGGCGCGGTTCGCGGCGAGCAGCGCCTGCAATTCGGCGGCGATCTCCTCGGTCGCGGCCTCCAGATCGGTGAGCCACGGGAAGCGCGCGCGCGGGTGGAACTCGCGCTCGGTAAGCTCGGGGAAGAAGAAATGCGTCGGCTCGCTGTGAAACGGGCGGGTCCGGCGCAGCGCGTTGCTGCGGAAGCGCGCGATGCGGCGGCGCTCGTCATCACCGGCTGTAGCCTCGACGGGGGCCATCGCCGCCGCCAGTCTCTCCTCGCGCGCCGCCAGCCATGCCGCGTGACGCGCTTCGGCCTCGGCCACCGCCGCCGCCAACGGGGGCGGCAAGGCGCCCGCCGGGCGCTGCGCCAGCGCCTCTCCCCACGCTTCGCCGGCTTTTGCCTCGTCCAGTCGCTGCAGCAGGCTCGCGCGCAGCAGCAGCGCGGTGAAATGCAGCGGCGAGAGCGCGAGCGCGCGATGCACCGCGTCGAGCGCCTCGCGCGGCCGGCCCGCGGCGCGGCTTACCCCGGCGAGTTTGAGCAAGGTGTCGATATCGCCCGGATTTGCCGCCGACGCCGCGCGCAGCAATTCGAGTGCGCGGCCGAAATCACCCGCCGCCAGCGCCTGTTCCACCCCGCGATCCGCCCCCCCATTTGCCGTCATAGGCTGTAGCCGAACCTCTCTATCCAGGGTTGGAGCACGGGCAGGATCGGGGCGAGATGCTCGCGATATCGCTGCCACCGGCCCGCGGCGCGTTTGTAGATCGGCTCCGTCACCTGCGAATAGCTCGCGGTGGTGATGAAGCCGCGCTCGCGCGCGGTCCGGCGGTGATCGATCGCCGCCTCGTGCCATTCGAGCCCGAGATGCTCGAACAGCGGCCGCACCGTTCCTTCGACATCCTCGATCAGCCGCTCATAGACGATCGGATAGACATCGAGGGGAACCAGCGCGCGCGCCGCCTCCCAATGGCGGAAGGTCAGATCGTAAAAATTCGCGGCATCGTCCAGCCGCAGGAAATTGGACATTGCGGAGTTGAGCTTGAAATTGCTGATATAGCAGCTCAGCACCACGTCGCACGGATGCCGCAGCGCAAGGATGATGCGCGCGCGCGGAAACAGCCGCTTGATCAACAGCGCCTTGTGCAGGAACAGCGGCGACTTATCGACCAGCGCCATTCCCGGCCGCAGCGTCGCCAGCTTCGCGACTTCCTCGTAATAATGCGCGCGCGCGGCGGCGACGCCCGCCTCATCCAGCGTCGGCAACGCCTCGGCGCCGCCGAGCCGCTCGTCGACCAGATTGAGTGGCGGCCGCTCCTCCAGCACGACCGTATCGGGGTGCCCCATCAGGATCGTATCGAGCAAGGTCGTACCCGAGCGCGGGAAACCGACGAGAAACACGGGATCGGCGGTGTCGGACAAGGGCGCCGGATCGAGCGGGCGCCAGCTCGCCGCCCATTCCGGGGTCATCATCGCGATTTCGCGCTCCAGCACGTCGCGCCACTGCGCCGCCCGTCCGAGCGGGTCGGACGCATCCTCGGCGTGCAATCGATTGGTCTCGCTGAAGCAGGCGAACGCTTCGTCGCTTCGTCCGAGGCGATCGAGCAAGGTGGCGCGGATATGCACGGTGCGTTCCGGTTCGATCTCGGCGGGGACATGATCCAGCTCGGCGAGCGCTTCGTCGAAGCGGCCGGCACGGCGGAGTTCCATCGCACGGATGAAGGCGAGCGCGCCCGCATCCACCCCGGCCGCCTCACCACGCGCGAGCAGCGGCGCGAACTCTTCCTCGCGATTGGTATGTTCATATTGGATCGCGAGCCCGAGATAGGCGTCGGTCAGCAGCGGATCGAGCGTGAGCGCCGCCAGATAGGCGCGCTCCGCCTCCTCGACCCGCGGCACGATGCCATATTCGACCGCGGCCTTGAATTGCAGATTCGCATTCGCCGGATCGAGTGCGACCGCCGCTTCGATCGCCTCCAGCGCCGGCGGATCGCGGCCGAGTTCCTTGAACAGCACGTAGAGATCGTGGTGCGGCCGGGCATCGCCGGGGAAGTCGGCGATCGCCTGGCGCAGCACGGCTTCGGCCTCTGCGCCGCGATCGGCCGCGCGCAGCGCCGAGGCGAGGTTGAGCCGCGTCGGGGCGGCATTCGGATCGAGCGCCACCGCGCGCTCCAGCGCGGCGACCGCGCCATCGGTATCGCCCGTCGCTGACCGCGCATTGCCGAGGTTGTTCCAGCTTTCGAAATCGTTCGGCGCCAGCGCGACGATATGATCATAAGCCTCGACCGCGTCGCCGAAGCGTTCGAGCGACTGCGCGAGGAACGCGCGATATCGCGCCACGCGCAGGCTGGGGTCGGCGCGCGCCAGCGCCAGCGTGGCGACATCCAGCGCGCCTTCCTGATCACCGCTATCGGCCAGCGCAGCGATGAGATTGCATGCGATCGTCGCATCGCCCGGTTTCCCCTGATGCGCGACGCGCAGATGCCTGATCGATCCCGCCGCGTCGCCGGCGCGCGCACGCACCATGCCGAGGAAGGCGTTGAGCGGCACCACGTCCCCGCCGGCCACGAGCGCCTGCTCGGCGATCTGGCCGGCCCGCGCGAGATTGCCGGTGCGCGCCGCGGTCATCGCGTCGCGGAGCGCGTGGGCGGTAATCTGATCGGCGGTCATCGTGCTGGTCATCGCGGACGATTTTTGGACGTCGCCGCGGGCACAGGCAATCTCCATTTTGCGTCGCACGAAAAAGGGCGGCCGGCTTATCGCCGACCGCCCCGATTTTCAGGCTGATCCCCGGCTTAGAAGTCGAGGGTGAAGCCGGCGTAGATGTAACGACCCAGCGCGTCATAGACCGCCGGATAGGTGTTGCCGTTGCACGGACCGGTCGGGCACAGGTTGGACCCGTCGAGGCCCGCGTTACCCGAGGTGACGAACGGCGGCTGCTTGTCGAAGATGTTGTTGACGCCGATCCGGAACGTATAGCCGGTGCCGACCGTGGCCGTCGCCGAAAGGTCGAAGTAGCTGTACGACGGGATACGCAGCCCCGGGTTGAGCGGGTTGGCGCCCTGCAGCGTCTGGTTGTTGACCGTCGTCTCGGCGCGAACCGGACCGATATAGCGCCACTGCGCCGACAGGCCGATGCCTTCCGGCAGCTGCCAGGTCAGGCGGGTCTTGTGCCGCCAGCGCGGCATCGGCGAGCCGGCGTCGGTCGTGCCGCCCTTACTGCAGACCGGGCCATAGAGACCGGCGCAATCATAGGGCTGGGTCAGGCCGTTGTTGACCTTATAGGCATCGAGATAGGTGCCGTTGAAGGTCAGCGACAGATTGCCCAGATTGCCGACGGGCTGGCTGTACGAACCGTTGACCTCGATACCGCGGGTTTCCTGCGTGCTGTTGTTGCTCGGCAGGTCGACCACATAGCCGCCCGGCGTCAGCCAGAGCGAGCCGCCCGCATCGCGATGCACGAGGCTGCACGATACCGGCGTGAAGGTCGCAGTCGCGTTCGTCACGCAGTCCGAAAGGACCGCATCAGGCCCGAGCGAGCGGATCGCATTCCGGATCTTGATGTCGAACCAGTCGACCGACAGCGCCAGGCGCGGCAGGAACCGCGGCTGAAGCACCACGCCCAACGACTTGGTGGTCGCCTTTTCCGGGGTCAGCGTCTGAACGCCGCCGATCAGGCCGTTATACTGGCCCGACGGATTGGCGGAAATCTTCTGACCGGCGAGGAGGCCCTGCGCAAGACAGCCATAATTGTTGGCGGCGATCGTGATGCCCGCGCACGGATCCTTCGATCCGTCGAGCGCAACGACCTGGGTTGCGAACAATTCCTGGATGTTCGGCGCGCGCGCCGCGCGGTTGAACGACCCGCGGAACTTGATGTCGCGGATCGGCGAGAAGTCCACGCCGATCTTGTAGGTATCGGTGTTGTAGGTCTTCCCGGCAGTCGTCTTATAGGCCGAATAACGGTAACCCGCGTTCAGCGTCAAATCGTAGATGAAGCTGTTGTGCGCGATCGGAATCTGGGCTTCGCCGAAGACTTCGTAGACGTGGAACCCGCCCTTGATCGGCAGGGTCGCGCCGCCTTGACCGGTGAGATCGCCGGTCTGGAATTCCTGATCGGTCTGCAGCTCGAGCGTTTCGTTGCGATATTCCGCACCGATGTTCACGCCGATGCCATCTTCCGCCCAGGGCGTCTTGAGCCCATATTCGCCGAGACGGCCGGTGAACGACACGTTGGCGACCTGCTCGGTGGTCTGGCCGTGCTGGAAACCAGTCGCGGACAGGTAGTTCACCGATGCCGGGCTGGCTGCGCCCGCACCGCCGAAGACGTTGTACGGCACGCAGTTCGGATCCGACCCGTCGAGCGTCGAGCGGCAAACCGGGGTGCCGTTCGGCCCGGTCACCACATCGAGCGCGCGCGCAAGGCGGACGGCCGAGAATTCGTTGCTGTAGATCTGCGAATAGTTGGTCTTGCCGTACTGATAATAAGCATCATACGACCAGGCCTTGCCCAGATCGCCACGCGCGCCGAGCACGCCGCGGAAATTGGTGTGCTGCAGATCGGCCTGACGCGGACCGCCCTCGACGTTGCGGCGCAGGAGCTGGAAATAGCCCTTGTTATAGGGCTGCCCGGTCGTCGGATCGATGAAGACCGTCGGCGCAGCACCCGGGTTGGTGTTGTAAGGAGCGCCGGCGGCGAGCGGGAAGCCACCCAACGAGCCGTTGATCAGGTTCACCGGCGCGCAGATCACGTCGGCTTGCGCCTGCGACATCAGCGGGTTGCGACCGGCCCCCGACGGGGTGTCGGGATTACCGCAGTTGATCGTCAGCGTGTTGCCGAAATCGCCCGACGGCGCGATCTGCGCGACGGTGCGATCGTCCATGAACATGAATTCGAGGTACGGCTTGAAGTGATCGCTGACCTCGTAGTTCGCGAACACGCCCGCGGTGTAACGTTCGTCCGGGCGCTGATAATAGTTCAGCGGCGCGAAGTTATACAGGCTGGTCGAATTGGCGAACCCGCCGTGCGGCTTGAACGTATAGACCGTCGACGAAGGACCACCGTTGAACAGCAGCGCGTTGCCGTTATCCGACGTCGCCGAGCCACCGCAACGCGGTTTGCCGCTACCGGCGTTCTGCAGCACGCACGAGCTATAGTCGCGCCGCGACTGGAGCACCGGGTTGACCTTGCGATAGCCGAAATAGGCCGACACATGCCCGCGGTTGTCGTCGAACTTCGCGCCGATCGACATCGTGCCGTCGAACGAACCGCCGTCGGCGACCGAGCCGGTCGGATAGCCATAGTTCGACAGGCCGGCCTGCTGCCGCGCGTTGAGCAGCGGGGTCAGGAACTTGTCGCGGTTGTCGTGCTGATAGAAGCTGTACTGGCCGTCGAAGCGGACGCCGGTGAAATCCGTGTCCATGATGAAGTTGACGACACCGGCGACGGCGTCCGCGCCATAGGTCGACGATGCGCCGCCGGTCAGCACTTCGACGCGCTTGATCATCGCGGCCGGGATGATGTTGATGTCGGCGGCCGAGCCGCTGGTGTTGCTCGGATCGCCCGGCAGCAGGCGGCGGCCGTTGACCAGGGTCAGCGTGCGGTTGGTGCCGAGACCGCGAAGGTCGATCGTCGCGGTGCCGTCAGCACCGTTCGACAGCGTGGAGGCCTGGCTCGCGAACACCGACGGAAGGGTGTTCAGCATGTCCTCGACGCGGCTCGTGCCCTGCAGCTTGAGGTCCTGGTTGCTCACCACCGTCACCGGCGCGACCGACGTGACGTTGACCGACTGCGGGATGCGCGAACCCGTCACGACCACGTCCGGGGTCGTCGCCTGGGCCGTTTCGGCGGGAGGCAGGGTTGCAGGAGCGCCGGGGGTGGTTTGTGCGAACGCAGGCACAGAAACCATCGCCAGAACAAGAACCGCGGGGGCGGAGCCGTTCATCAATGCCGAGATCTTCACTGATTTTTCCTCCTCTGTTTCGGCGGTCAAGGAGTGGTTTCCCCTGGCGCCGGCGCGGTCCCTGAACATGCCACGCTCAAATTATGTCTCTTCACGTAACGTTCCGTCACATTTTGTAAATTGAAACGGGCTTGCCGGTTTTTGTTTGTTATTCGGGTGTTGCGCAGGCGCCACAGAGCGTAGATGCTCCGCCCGGCTCGTCACGCAGGAGGGGTTCTTGATCAAGCATCGCGCGCTTCCGTTCATCGGTATCCCTTTGATTTTGCTGGCCGGAACTATGGTCGCGAACGCGGAGACGCCGCCTGGCCGCACCCCCGCGTTCCAGCATCTGATCGATTGCCGCGCGCTCAAGGACGATGCCGCCCGGCTCGCCTGTTTCGATCGCGCCGCCGCGTCGCTTGATGACGCGGTTGCAAAGAAAGAGGTGGTGATCGTCGACAAGCAGCAGGTGCGCGAGGCCAAGCGCGGGCTGTTCGGCCTATCGCTCCCGAGCTTCCATTTGTTCGGGCGCGGTGACGAACAGGATGCCGAGGAGGTGGCGCAGATCGAAGGCAAGATCGTCTCCGCGACGCCCGACGTCGACGGCTGGCGAATCAAGCTCGACGACGGCAGCGTGTGGACGCAGACCGACGGCAAACCGACCTTCAAGAACCCCAAACCGGGGGTGAGCGTCGTGGTGCGGCGCGGCGCGCTGGGCAGCTATATCCTGCGGGTCGACAATGCGCCGGGGGTGAAGGTGCGCCGGGTGATTTGACGGCGGCGGCGCGGCGATCGCTGCGCGGCGGTATTGTTTCCGCGACGTTACATACGAAAAAGGGCGGCCGGCATAACGCCGACCGCCCTGATTTTCAGGCTGATCCCCGGCTTAGAAGTCGAGGGTGAAGCCGGCGTAGATGTAACGACCCAGCGCGTCATAGACGGCCGGATAGGTATTACCGTTGCACGAACCGCTCGGGCACAGGTTCGACCCCGCGCGCCCGCCGTTGCCCGACGTAATTAACGGCGGCTGTTTGTCGAGCAAGTTGTTGACGCCGACCCGGAAGGTATAGCCCGTGGCAACCGTGGCGGTAGCCGCGAGGTCGAAATAGCTTTGCACCGGGATGCGCAGGCCGGGGTTGAAGTTGTTCGCGCCCTTGAGCGATTCGTTATCGACCGTCGTCTCGGCCCGGACCGAACTGATGTACCGCCATTGCGCCGACAGCCCGACGCCTGCCGGCAACTGCCAGTTCAGCCGCGCCTTGTGCCGCCAGCGCGGCAGCGGTGCCGCCGAATTGACCGTACCACCCTTGCTACAGGTCGGCCCATAAAGACCGGCGCAATCATAAGGCTGGGTCAGGCCGTTGTTGACCTTATAGGCATCGAGATAGGTGCCGTTGAACGTGAGCGTCAGGTTACCCGCCGCCCCGGCCGGCTGCGTATACGAGCCGTTGATCTCGAGCCCGCGCGTCTGCTGGGAGCCGCGATTGCTCGGCAGGTCGATCACATAGCCGCCCGAAGTCAACCAGATCGAGCCGCCCGCGTCGCGATTGATCAGGCCGCACGTCTCTGGTGTGAAGGTCGCGGTTGCCTTGGACGTACAATCGAGGAGGATCGCGTCGGCGCCAAACCCGCGGATCGAGTCCCTCACCTTGATATCGAACCAATCGACCGACAATGCGAAGCGCGGCAGGAAGCTCGGCTGGAGCACCACCCCGAACGACTTGGTTGTTGCCTTTTCGGGCTGCAGCGTCGCGACGCCGCCTAGCAGACCGTTATACTGCCCAGCCGGGTTCCCCGGGGTCGCCTGACCCACGGCGAGTCCCTGCGCGAGACAGCCATAATCGGTCGCGGTGATCATCATGCCCGAGCATGGATCGTTGTTCCCGGCAAGCTGCATGGTCTGCGCTAAGAACAGTTCCTGAACGTTCGGCGCGCGCACCGCACGGTTGAACGATCCGCGGAACTTGATGTCGCGGATCGGCGCGAAATCGACGCCAACTTTGAACGTATTGGTGTTGTAGGTGTTGCCGGCGGTCGTCTTATAGGCCGAATAACGATAGCCGGCGGTCAGCGTCAGATCGTAGAAGAAATTGCGCTGAACCAGCGGTACCTGCGCTTCGCCGAAGACTTCAAGGACACGGAACCCGCCCGAGATCGGCTGGGTCGTACCGCCCTGACCGGTCAGATCGCCGTCCCGAAACGCCTGGTCGGTCTGCAGCTCGAGCGTTTCTTTGCGATATTCTCCACCGATGTTCACGGCGATGCCCTCCTCGGCCCATGGCAACATGATGCCATATTCGCCGAGCCGGCCGGTGAACGACATGCTGGCGACCTGCTCGACCGTCTGGCCGCGCTGGAAGCCGATAGCGGAGAGATATTTGATCGCCTCCGGGCTGGCCGCACCGGCGCCACCGAACACGTTATACGGCACGCAGTTCGGATCGGATCCGTCGAGCACCGAACGGCAGACCGTCTGACCCGCATAAGCGGAATTGGCCGGTCCGGTCACCGCATCGAGGGCCCGCCCGAGACGAGCGACGGAAAATTCGTTGCTGTAGGTCTGCGAGTAGATCGTCTTGCCGTACTGATAATAGGCATCATACGACCAGGCCTTGCCCAGATCGCCACGCGCACCGAGCACACCGCGGAAATTGGTGTGCTGCAAATCGGCCTGGCGCGGACCGCCTTCGACATTGCGGCGCAGGAGCTGGAAGAAGCCCTTGTTATAGGTCTGCCCGGTCGTCGGATCGATGAAGTTCGTGGCAGGGGTGTTCGGGTTGGGATTGTAGCCCGCGCCGGTCGCCAGCGGAAAATTCCCCAGCGCGCCGTTGATCAGGTTCGGGCGGGCGCAGATCACCGCACGCTGCGCCGGCGACATCAGCGGATTATCGCAATTGATCGTCAGCGTGTTGCCGAAATCGCCCGACGGCGCGATCTGCGCGACGGTGCGATCGTCCATGAACATGAATTCGAGATACGGCTTGAACCCGTCGCTGACCTCGTAATTGACGAACGCGCCCGCCGTAAAACGCTCGTCCGGGCGCTGATAATAATTCAGCGGCGCGAAGTTATACAGGCTCACCGCATTTTCGAAGCCGCCGTTCGGCCTGAAGGTGTAGAAGGTCGAACTGCCCGAACCGTCGACGAAAACCAGCGCATTACCGTTGTCAGACGTCGCCGAGCCGCCGCAACGCAAGGAGCCGCTGCCGGTGTTCTGTATCGTGCAGGCGCTGTAGTCGCGCCGCGACTGGAGCACCGGATTGACCTTGCGATAGCCGAAATAAGCCGACACGTGCCCGCGGTCATCGGCGAATTTCGAGCCGATCGCCATCGTGCCGTCGAACGCGCCGCCGTCCGCGACCGAGCCGTCGGGATAGCCATAGCCAGCTAGCCCCGCCGCCTGACGCACATCGAGGAGCGGTCGGATCAGCTTATTGCGGTTGCTGTGCTGGTAGAAGCTGTACTGGCCGTCGAAACGAACGCCGGTGAAATCCGTGTCCATGATGAAGTTGACGACGCCGGCCACGGCATCCGCGCCATAAGTCGACGATGCGCCGCCGGTCAGCACTTCGACGCGTTTGACCATCGCAGCGGGGATGATGTTGATATCGGCCGCAGAACCGCCGCTGGGATCACCCGGCAGCAGGCGCCGACCGTTAACCAGCGTCAGCGTGCGGTTGGTGCCGAGGCCGCGAAGATCGATCGTTGCGGTGCCGGATGCACCGTTGGACAAGGTAGAACTCTGGCTCGCGAAGACCGACGGCAGCGAGTTCAACAGATCCTCGACGCGGGTCGTGCCCTGCAGCTTGAGATCCTCGTTGCTCACCACCGTCACCGGCGCGACCGAGGTGACATTGACCGATTGCGGGATGCGCGAGCCCGTCACCACGACGTCGGGGGTCGCCGCCGCCTCGGCCGGTGCAGCGGGCGTGCCGGGGGCGGTCTGCGCGTAAGCGGATACCGGAACCATCGCCAGAACAAGCGCCGCGGGTGCCGCGCCGCTCCTCAATGCCGAGATTGTCGCAAAGCGTTTCATTGATTTTCCTCCTCTATTTCGATGACCGGAGAATTGATTCCCTCGATCTCGACGCGGCCCCTGAAATGTCCGCTAGAAATAAAGAAAAATCGCAACAACTCGTTTTGTTTTACATAAGTTGACACGACTTTACCTTAGATTACATAAGTGGGATTCTTAGCTCCATTTACGATCTTCTAGGTGACGTCATGTTCGGTTCATGTAAATCGAATCTGTTACTTGATCCGACGTTCACAAATTCTGTGTTGCCTGTTCGCAACAGGCAGTCATGGATCAAATAAATTTACAAACCGCGGAAAATCCCACGATTAAAACAATTTGACATGAATTATGTGCAGCACTTCATGCGCCACATATTTACGACAATGATTGGATTCATTGCGGAATGATCGGCATAGCGGAGAGCAAGACGCCGTCCGTCATCGCCTGACCGTCGCGATTCCACATCACGGATGGCACAGCCATACTGAAGGACGGCAGGTGAAGCGGGCGCGAATACAGACCGCCGGCAGCCGCTGCGGGACCTGCCGACCGCCTTCAGTATCCGGCTATTGCGCCATCGCCCCGGCGACACGCATCGGATCGATCCGCCGGCCCTGCCACATCATTGCCCAGTGGAGATGCGGGCCGGAGGCGCGGCCGGTCGCGCCGACGCGGCCGATCTCCTGCCCCTGGCGGAGGTGATCGCCGACCCGCACCTCGATCTTCGACAGATGGAGAAAGGCGCTGTTGAGCCCCATGCCGTGATCGATCATCAGGAGGTTGCCCTCCAGCGTGAACGGCGAGGGCGCGGCGAGGATCACCACCCCGTCGGCCGGCGCCACGACCGGCGCGCCGGCGGGCTTCGCGATATCGACCCCGCCGTGATACGCCCCCGGCTCGCCGCGATAGATACGTTGCGCGCCGAACAATCCGGAAATGCGCCCGGTCGCGGGCCAGATGAAGCGCTGGCGCCAGCCGTCGGCATCGCTGTGCACCAGACGCGCGGCCTTGATCTGTTCGAGTTCGGCGGGGCGACGGCGCTCGAATTCCGCATCGGGCACCGGCGTCCTGGCGACGCGATCGAGCCGCTCGATCCGCCATTCGCCCGGCGCGACATCGAATTCCTTCGTCACGCGCCGCCCGTCGGCGAGGATCGCGACCAGCGACGCGTGCGGGCCGGCGTCACGATCGAAGGCGATCAGGAAACGTCCGTCGCGCGCCACCTCGATCGGCATGTCGTCGAGCGTGAGTTGCGTCGTCCCGGCGGGCGCGGTGCCGAGCAGCAATGCCCCCTGCCGTGCGACCCCGGTGAACGGGCCGAATGCCGCCGGGGGCAGCAGGGTCGAGGTGCGGAGCGGCTGGGCGTGTGCTGCCGGCATGCAGAGCACCGCCAGCGCGAGCAACGCCCCCCGCCCCGTGCGGATCATTGCGGCGAAAGCGCCTCGGTCGCCAGCGTTGCCGAGGCGAAGGCGCGCTGCCCCGCGACGTCCCAGTAACGCAGGTCCTCCAGCGCGATCCGCGCGCCGGAGACCGCGCAGACGACGTGATCGCCCGGCACCAGCACGCGGAAGCCGTTGGCGAGATAGTGCAGCCGCGCGGGCCGATCGGAATTGGACATCAACATTGAATCGACAAAACCTATAATAACGAAGGCTGTTCGGGCTCGGGCTGAGCATAGGCACGCGAGCGCCCGCCCTCAACCCTGGCATCGACCGTGCCGTCGCGGAAATGGAGCGTCACCGCGCCCGCGGCGCGCGCCGCCGCCACGGTCGTCAGCGTCGCGCCGGCGCGGGCGGTGACACGGGCATAGCCGCGCTGCAGCGGGGCATCGGGATCGACCGCCGCGAGCAGCCGCCCGAAATCGGCGAGCCGCTGCCGCGCCGCCTCCAACCGGCGGTCGAGCACCGCGGGGCGGAGCGCGCCAGCGATGCGATCGAGGCTCCCGCGGGTGTGCGCGACGCGGCGTTCGAGCGCGCGATCGGCACGCATCCCGGCATCGTCGAGCCGCTGGCGCTGCGGGCCGAGCAACCGGTCGCGGGTCGGCATCAACCGCGCCTGCGCCTCGAGCCGCTCGCGTCCGCGCTCGACATAGCGGCGCGCGCAACGTTCGGCACGCTGGGTGTGCGCGGCGAGCGTCAGCCTGAGATCGGCGAGCACCGGCACCGCCAGCTCGGCCGCCGCGGTGGGGGTCGGCGCGCGCAGATCGGCGGCATAATCGCACAAGGTCGTATCGGTCTCATGCCCGACCGCCGAGATCGTCGGGATCTCCGACGCGGCGACCGCGCGCACCACCGCTTCCTCGTTGAACGCCCACAAATCCTCGATCGACCCGCCACCGCGCGCGACGATGATCAGATCGGGGCGCTGGGCCGCGGGCAAGGCGTTGAACCCGCGCACCGCCGCCGCCACCTCGGCCGCCGCGCCGTCGCCCTGCACCTTGACCGGCCAGACGAGGACGTGACTCGGGCAGCGATCCTCGAGCCGGTGGAGGATATCGCGGATCACTGCCCCGGTCGGCGAGGTGACCACCCCGATCGTGCGCGGCAGGAACGGCAGCGGGCGCTTGCGGCTCGCGTCGAACAGCCCCTCGGCGGCGAGCGCGGCGCGGCGCTTTTCGAGCAACGCCATCAGCGCGCCGGCGCCGGCCAGCTCCATCCGCTCGATGACGATCTGATATTTGGATCGGCCGGGATAAGTGGTCAGCCGCCCGGTGGCGATCACCTCGATCCCGTCCTCGGGGCGGAAGGCGAGCTGCGCCGCCTGCCCCTTCCAGATCACCCCGTCGATCACCGCCGCCTCGTCCTTGAGGCAGAGATAGGCGTGGCCCGACGCGACGCGCTTATAGCCCGAAATCTCGCCGCGCAGGCGGACATGGCCGAATTCGCCCTCCACCACGCGCTTGAGGCGTTGCGAAAGCTCACCCACCGAGAGAGCGGGCGCGTTGCTGCCGGGCGCTTCGTCGGCTACCAGCCGGCCCGGCGGATCAAGAAAGGGATCGGACATTGAACGTTTTGCTTGTCGGCTCCGGTGGGCGTGAACATGCGCTGGCGTGGAAGCTGGCGCAATCACCCAGGCTCGATACCCTGTTCGCCGCGCCGGGCAACCCCGGCATCGCGCAACATGCGACGATCGCCGCGCTCGACGTGACCGATCATCGCGCGGTGATCGATTTCTGCCGCCGCGAAAAGATCGGGCTGGTGGTGATCGGACCGGAAGCGCCGCTGGTCGAGGGGTTGGCGGACAATCTCCGCACGATCGGCGTCCCCGTATTCGGCCCCGGCCGCGCGGCGGCGCAGCTCGAAGGATCGAAGGGCTTCACCAAGGATCTGTGTGCGCGCGTCGGCATCCCGACCGCCGCTTATGTCCGCGTGACGAGCAAGGACGGCGCGCTCGCCGCGCTCGACGATTTCGGCGAGCGCTGCGTCATCAAGGCCGACGGGCTCGCCGCGGGCAAGGGCGTGACGGTGGCGACGAGCCGCGCCGAGGCCGAGGCGGCGATCGACGCGTTGTTCGCCGACGGCCCGGCCGAGGCGGTGATCGAGGAAATGCTCGAAGGACCCGAGGCAAGCCTGTTCGTCCTGTCCGACGGCACCGTCACCGCCGCGTTCGGCTCGGCGCAGGATCACAAGCGCGTCGGCGACGGCGATACCGGACCGAATACCGGCGGGATGGGTGCCTATAGCCCCGCGGCGGTGCTGACCCCCGAACTGGAGGAACGTGCGCTGGGCGAGATCGTCCGCCCGACGATCGACGCGCTGGCCGAGGCCGGCACGCCCTATGTCGGGGTGCTCTATGCCGGGCTGATGCTGACCGCCGACGGCCCCAAGCTGATCGAATATAACGTCCGCTTCGGCGATCCCGAATGCCAGGTGCTGATGGCGCGCTTCACCGGCGATCTGGTCGAGCTGCTGCTCGCGGTGGCCGAAGGGCGGCTGGCCGACGAGCCCGAACCGGCCTTCTCGCCCGAGGTGGCGCTGACGGTGGTGATGGCGGCGAAGGGCTATCCGGGCACCCCGACAAGCGGCGGCGCGATCGGCGGGATCGACGCGGCGCAAGCGACCGGGGCGGTGGTATTTCAGGCCGGCACGAAGGACGCCGGCGGCAAATTGGTCGCGAGCGGCGGGCGCGTGCTTGCGGTCACCGCGACCGGCGCGGATGTGAAGAGCGCACAGGCCGCGGCCTATCGCGCGGTCGATGCGATCGATTTCCCGGATGGTTTCTGCCGCCGCGACATCGGCTGGCGCGCGATCTGATTGCTGGATAGAAGGAGCCGGGCGCGACAAGCTCGGCCGAAGCGAAACGGGAGTAAGCTATGCGTCCGGATACCGACACCCTGACGACGATCGCGCTCGCGCTGATCGCGGTCGTCGCGGTGCTGACGATCCTCGGCATCCTGTGGGGCGCGCGGCTCAAACGTCAGCGCGTCGCCGCCGAGCGGATCGAGGAGGAGGTCGTCGCGCGCGACCAGCAGGCCGCTGCCGCCCCCTCGCCCCCGCCGCCCCCTTCGCCTCTCCCCCCGCCGCCGCCGCTCCCGGTCGCGCCGCCGCCGCCACCGCCCGCGCCGAGGGCGAATGCGGATCCGGTGGTCGAGGCTGCGCCCGAGCCGAAACCCGCACCGAAACCGGCCGCGGCCACGCCGGCCGGGCCCTCGCCCGCCGATGGGCCGGTGACCCAGCTCAAGGGGCTGGGACCGAAACTGGCCGAGCGGCTCGCCGAACTCGGCGTGACGACGGTGGGCCAGCTCGCCGCGCTCGATCAGGCGGAAGCCGAAGCGCTCGACGCGCGCCTCGGGCCATTCACCGGGCGGATGAACCGCGATCGCTGGCTCGAACAGGCACGCTTCCTCGCCGCCGGCGACCGCGCCGGGTTCGAGGCTGTATTCGGCAAGCTTTGATCCCAATCCTCCCCCGGAGGGGGAGGATTGGTCGGAATAGTAAGGATTGCGCTTGTATCGCCCGCGTCCCACATAGCCGCGTAACACACCAACGGGGATTCGATGGCCGATCCATATTCGACGCTGGGGGTCGCGCGCGGCGCGTCCGAGGCGGACATCAAGAAGGCGTACCGCAAGCTCGCGAAGGAGCTGCATCCCGATCGCAACAAAGACAATCCCAAGGCCGCCGAGCGTTTCAGCCAGGTGACGAGCGCCTATGACCTGCTGACCGACAAGGACAAGCGCGCGCGCTTCGACCGCGGCGAGATCGATGCGGACGGCAACCCCACCTCGCCGTTCGGCGCCGGATTCGGCGGCGCGCGCGGCGGCGGCGCGGGCGGGTTCCGCTCGCAGGGGTTCGAGCCCGACGGTGTAGATATGTCCGATATCTTCGAAGGGCTGTTCGGCGGGCGCGGCGGCGGCGGCGGGTTCGCCAGCGGGTTCGGGCGGCGCCAGCCCCCGCCCAAGGGCGCCAATACCGCCTATCGCCTGCGCGTGCCGTTCGTCGACGCCGCCGCGCTGGCGCCACAACGCATCACGCTCGCCGACGGCAAGACGATCGACCTCAAGCTCCCCGCCGGGGTCGAGGACGGCACGCAGATGCGCCTCTCCGGCAAGGGCGAGGAAGGCCCCGGCGGCGCGGGCGATGCGATCATCACGATCGAGGTGACCCCGCACCGCTTCTTCACCCGCGACGGCGACGACGTGCGGCTCGACCTGCCCGTCACGCTCGGCGAAGCGGTGAAGGGCGGCCCGGTGAAGGTGCCGACCGTCGAGAAAGCGGTGATGCTGACGATCCCTGCCGGCTCCTCGTCGGGCAAGGTGCTGCGGCTCAAGGGCAAAGGCTTTCACAAGAAGGGCGGCGGGCGCGGCGACCAGCTCGTCACGCTGATGGTCGACGTGCCGGCCGACGATGCCGCGCTCAAGGCGTTCGTGGAAAACTGGGACGGCGGCGGGAACCCCCGCGCCGCGATGGGGGTATAAACACGATCAACGCCTTTCATCGTCATGCCGGGCTCGACCCGGCATGACGACATAGAGGTGCGGGGATCATGTGGCTGAGCTGAGGAACACCCGCTAATCAACGCCCGTTGATGGGCTATAGAGGCCAGCAACCAGGGGGAAGAGCCGCTTGACCGATGCCGCGACCGCACTGACCCCTGAAGCGCGTGCGGCGCGGCGCGACGGTGACGCCGACGTTCCCGATCTCCCCGAATCCGGCAGCACCACGCTCCGCGTGCTCAAGCGCGCCGCCACCGGGGTCTATACCGTCGGCTTCATGCATGCCGGCAACCTCGCCTATCTCTCGCTGATGACGGTGTTTCCGTTCTTCATCGTGGTGGCGGCGGTGTTGTCGGCGCTGGGCGAGAACGACCGCATCCAGTTCGCGGTCTCGTCCTTTCTCCACGTCCTGCCGCCCGATGTCGCCGATGTGCTGCGCAAGCCGATCCGCGACGTGCTGACCCAGCGTACCGGCGGGTTGCTGTGGCTCGGCGGGCTGGTCGGGCTGTGGACCGTCGGCGGCTTCGTCGAGACGATCCGCGAAATCTTCCGCCAGGCCTATGGCACCAAATCCTCGCAATCGCTCTGGCGATCGCGGCTCAGCCTGTCGCTCGGCATCGTCGCGTCGGTGATGCTGACCTTGTTCTCGTTCCTGGTGCAGGGTCTGCTCACTGCGGTCGAGGAATTCATCTACCGGCTGGTGCCCTGGGCCGCGGACGTCGCGGGATGGATCGGGCTCAGCCGCATCATCCCCGGCATGGTGATGTTCGCCGCGCTGTACATGTTGTTCTATTGCGTCACGCCCCCCAAATATCGCTACACGAACAGCCGCAAATGGCCCGGCGCGCTGTTCACCACCGGCTGGTGGGTGGGGATGACGGCGATCCTGCCGTTCGTCCTCTCCCAACTTGGCGGATACAGCCTCACCTACGGCAGCCTCGCTGGCGTGGTGGTGATGCTGTTGTTCTTCTATTTGATCGGGCTCGGTTTGGTATTTGGGGCGCATCTCAACGCGGCACTGGCGGAACCGCCGGAAATGGCGTTAGGGGACGCAACAACGGAGCAAGAAGAAAAGGCGGGACCGTGAGCGGATTGATGGCCGGAAAGCGCGGGCTGATTATGGGCCTCGCAAACGACAAATCGCTGGCATGGGGTATTGCGAAGAAATTGAGCGAAGCCGGTGCGGAACTGGCGTTCAGCTATCAGGGCGAGGCGATGGCGAAGCGCGTCCGCCCGCTGGCCGAGCAGCTCGGCGTGGCGCGGCTGTTCGATTGCGACGTCAGCGACATGGCGGCGCTCGACGCGACGTTCGAGGCGCTGGCGCAGGAATGGCCGACGATCGATTTCGTCGTCCACGCGATCGGCTTTTCGGACAAGTCCCAGCTGCGCGGGCGCTTTTACGACACGACGCTCGACAATTTCCTGATGACGATGAACGTCTCGGCCTATTCGCTGGTCGCGGTGGCGAAGCGCGCCCGCGCGATGATGCCCGAAGGCGGCTCGATCCTGACGCTGACCTATTATGGCGCGGAAAAGGTCATCCCGCATTATAACGTGATGGGGGTCGCCAAATCGGCGCTGGAGACGAGCGTGAAATATCTCGCGGTCGACCTCGGGCCGGAGAACATCCGCATCAACGGCATTTCCGCCGGCCCGATCCAGACGCTCGCGGCGCGCGGCATCGGCGATTTCAACTATATCCTGAAATGGAATGAGCTGAATTCGCCGCTGCGCCGCACCGTGACGATCGAGGACGTCGGGGGCGCCGGCCTCTATCTCCTGTCCGATCTCGCATCGGGGGTGACGGGCGAAATCCATCATGTCGACGCGGGCTATAACGTGATCGGGATGAAGGCGGAGGACGCGCCGGACATCGCGCTCGCCTGATGACGATCGCCATCCGCCCCGCGCGCGCCGAGGACGTCGCCGCGATCGACGCGTTGCTGCGCGAGAGCTTTCCCGCGCCCGACGAGGCGATGCTGGTGCGCGATCTGTGCGCCGAGGGCGATATGGTGCTGACGCTCGTCGCCTATGACGAGGTTGCGGCGCGGCTGGCCGGCGCGATCGTGTTCAGCCGGATGGCGGTGACGGTCGGCGGCAAGCAGGTACCGGCGGTCGCGCTCGCGCCGGTCGCTGTCGCCCCCAATTATCGCCGGCAGGGCGTGGCCGAGGCGCTGATCCGCGCCGGGCATGACATGCTGGAGAGCGCCGGGGTGGTGCTGAGCTTCGTGCTCGGCGAGCCCGAATTCTACGGTCGCTTCGGCTATGACGCGGCGGTGGCGCGCAATTTCGCCTCGCCTTATGCCGGCGACTATTTCATGGCGCTGGCGCTGGCGCTGCAGGGCGGGCTGGTGCCGTGCGGCGTGCGCGAAGAGGCGCACCACGCGCCGGCCTTCGCAAGACTGGGAACGCAATGAGCTTCAACACCTTCGGCCGCGTTTTCCGCTTCACCACCTGGGGCGAGAGCCATGGGCCGGCGCTGGGCGCGGTGGTCGACGGCTGCCCGCCGGGTCTGGCGCTGACCGAGGCCGATATCCAGCCGTGGCTCGACAAGCGCCGCCCCGGCCAGTCGCGCTTCACCACCCAGCGGCGCGAGCCCGACGAAGTGCGCATCCTTTCGGGGATATTCGAGGGTCGGACCACCGGCACCCCGATCAGCCTGATGATCGAGAATGTCGACCAGCGCTCGAAGGATTATTCGGAGGTCGCCAAGGCCTATCGTCCCGGCCATGCCGATTATGCCTATGACGCCAAATACGGCTTCCGCGACTATCGCGGCGGCGGGCGATCCTCGGCACGCGAGACCGCGGCGCGGGTCGCGGCCGGCGGGGTGGCGCGGCTGGTCGTGCCCGGGGTGCGCATCCGCGCCTGGGTCGAGGCGGTCGGCGGCGATGCGATCGACCCGGCCGCGTTCGACGATGCCGAGATCGACCGCAACGCCTTCTTCTGCCCCGATGCCGCCGCCGCGCAGCGCTGGGAGCAGCGCATCGATGCCGCGCGCAAGGCCGGATCGTCGCTCGGCGCGATCGTTGCGTGCGAGGCGACCGGGGTCCCCGCCGGCTGGGGCGCGCCGCTCTATGCCAAACTCGACAGCGAGCTCGCCGCGGCATGCATGTCGATCAACGCGGTCAAGGGGGTGGAGATCGGCGACGGTTTCGCCGCCGCCGCGCTGACCGGCGAGGAAAATGCCGATGCGATGCGCCCAGGGAATGGCGGCCCGCGCTTCCTCGCCAATCATGCCGGCGGGATCGCGGGGGGCATTTCGACCGGCCAGCCGCTGCGCCTGCGCGTCGCGTTCAAGCCGACCAGCTCGATCCTTACCCCGGTGGAAACGATCACCCGCGACGGCGAGGCGAGGGAGATCATGACGCGCGGCCGGCACGACCCGTGCGTCGGCATCCGCGGGGTACCGGTGGTCGAGGCGATGGTCGCGCTGGTGCTCGCCGATCAGGCGCTGCTCCACCGCGCGCAATGCGGGTGAACCCTACTCCTTACCACCCCGGCGCAGGCCGAGGTCCAGCATCGGGCCGATCGTGACTGGACCCCCGCCTGCGCCGGGGTGGAGCGCGTTTCTACAAACGCTCGTGTGTTGCCGATACGCCACCCACAAAACGAATCACGCAACCTGAACAGATCGAAAGAATCACTTCACCCTTCGATCGACACACTTCACCGTTGCAGCAATATTTCATCACCCAGGCTTAATGGACGAGCCGTTGCCTCATCGGGGCCAAGCGCCCCCGCTCGCCGGATTTCTCCCCTATATTGTTCTCACAACAGGGAACAGACAGGAGAAGATCTAGTGAAGTTCCTCCCACTCCTCGCCGCCACCGCGCTGATCCTGCCGACCGTTGCCGTCGCCCAGTCCACCCCAGACGATCAGGCCGCCGCCCCCGCCAAGAGCAAGCACGGCAAGAAGCACAAGGATACGTTGCCGGCGCCGGACAGCTCGGCCGCCCCGGCCGACACGACCGCGACGCCGCCTGCGGCAAGCGATCCGTCGAGCACCCCGTCGGCGCCGAGCGCGTCGCCGCCGTCCAGCGCGTCACCGTCGAGCACCGATCCGTCGGCCGCGCCGACGCCGCCGCGCTTCTGATCGGCACGGCATAACGCCCTTCCCTTCCACGGGAGGGACCGGGGGTGGGGGCAGCCGATAGCGGCTGTCCCCACCCTTATTTTGTGCTCGGGCGAAACTCCGTCATTCCCGCGCAGGCGGGAATCCATATGCACTGTCGTCGCGACTCTATCGCAATGGCCGGAGGGAATGGATTCCCGCCTGCGCGGGAATGACTAAAACGCGGCTCAGTCCGCGAACGGATCGCGCACGAGGATCGTGTCCTCGCGCTCGGGGCTGGTCGACACCAGCGCAACCGGGCAGCGGATCAGTTCCTCGACGCGGCGGATATACTTGATCGCCTGCGCCGGCAGATCGGCCCAGCTCCGCGCCCCGGCGGTCGATTCGCTCCAGCCTTCGACCGTCTCGTAGATCGGCTCGACCTCGGCCTGATCGGCGGCATGCGCCGGGAAATAATCGAGCGTCTCGCCGCGCAGGCGATAGCCGGTGCAGATCTTCACTTCCTCGAACCCGTCGAGCACGTCGAGCTTGGTCAGCGCGATCCCGGTGATCCCGCTCACCGCTGCCGACTGGCGCACCAGCACCGCGTCGAACCAGCCGCACCGGCGCTTGCGCCCGGTGACGGTGCCGAATTCATGCCCGCGCGTGCCGAGCCGGTCGCCGGTTTCGTCCTCCAGCTCGGTCGGGAACGGGCCGGAGCCGACGCGCGTGGTATAGGCCTTGGCGATCCCCAGCACGAAGCCCACGCCGTTCGGCCCGAGGCCGGAGCCGCCCGCTGCCTGCCCCGCGATCGTGTTCGACGAGGTGACGAAGGGATAGGTGCCGTGATCGATATCGAGCAGCACGCCCTGCGCGCCTTCGAACAGGATGCGCTGCCCCGCGGCGCGCGCGGCGTTGAGATCGCGCCACACCGGCTTGGCGAAGGGCAGGACGAAGCCGGCGATTTCCTTGAGCTCGGCGAGCAGCCGCGCGCGGTCGATCGGCGGTTCGCCGAAGCCGGCGCGCAGCGCGTCGTGATGCGCGGTGAGGCGATCGAGCTGCGGCCCGAGATCGTCGAGATGCGCCAGATCGCAGACGCGGATCGCGCGGCGGCCGACCTTGTCCTCATAGGCCGGGCCAATCCCGCGCCGCGTAGTGCCGATCTTGCCCGCGCCGCTGGCATCCTCGCGCAGCGCGTCGAGATCGCGGTGGAACGGCAGGATCAGCGCGCAATTGTCGGCGATGCGCAAAGTGTCGGGGGTCGCCGTCACGCCCTGCGCGGCGAGCCGCGCGATCTCGTCGCGCAGCGCCCAGGGATCGAGCACCACGCCATTGCCGATCACCGACGGCGTGCCGCGCACGATGCCCGAGGGGAGCAGCGACAATTTATAGGTCTTGTCCCCGACGACGAGCGTGTGGCCGGCATTGTGACCGCCCTGAAAGCGCACGACCATATCGGCGCGCTCGGCGAGCCAGTCGACGATCTTGCCCTTGCCCTCGTCACCCCATTGGGCGCCGATCACCGCGACATTGGCCATGGATACGAAAACTCCCCTGCCGGGGCTGACCCACGCGCCCTTCGACAGGACTCGGCACGCGGGCTTTCTCAAGATTTCGCCGCGCCGGTAGCCGTGCGCGGGTCAGGCTGTCAACCGGCGATCAGGCGCCGAGCGGTCGCGCCACCCCCGCATCGAGAATATGCGTGCAGAGCTGCGCCTCGGGCGTGTCGCCCGGTTCGAGTGCGGCGACCGTC
The DNA here is from genome assembly GCF_026130605.1 of Sphingomonas lycopersici. Lineage (GTDB taxonomy): Bacteria > Pseudomonadota > Alphaproteobacteria > Sphingomonadales > Sphingomonadaceae > Sphingomonas > Sphingomonas lycopersici. The sequence continues at coordinate 296,658 of NZ_JANFAU010000005.1, forward strand.
ACCCAGCCGGCGGCGCGCATCCGCGCACCCTCGGCAGCCGGGGTGGCATAAGGCAGGAACAGCCGGCGGCGCTCGTGGCTGGCGCTTCCGCCCAGCCCGTCGGCGTACAGGGTGAAGCCCGTCGCCATTTCCTCGGCGCCGTCCTCGCGCATCACGCGATAGGTGCCGCCACGCCCGACCTCGCGCGTCGCGCCCGCGACGAACAGCGAGAAGCCGAGCCAGGTCTGATATTCGAACCCGTGGCGCTCGGTCGGGTCGAGCGTGAGCTGGACGCGATCGCCCAGCGCATCGACGATATCCGCCAGCCCGGCGATCCGCGAGGCGAGGATGCCGGTCGTATCGAACGCCTGCAGCCGCTCGAGCGCCTGCGGGAACGGCCCGGCGGCGGCGATCAGCGGGAGATAGGCCGGCGCCAGCGCCGCGACCCCGCCGGCGTCCTTGGCATCGAGCCGCTCGCGCAGCGCGTCGACATCGGCAACGGGCAGCACCGGGGCGAGCGTGTCGACCAGATCGGGCAGGGTGAAATCGATCGTGATCCCGGTGGCGCCGGCGGCCTCGAGCGCGTCGACCGCGACCGTCACCACCTCGCGCGCCGCCGCAATCGAATCGAGCCCGATCAGCTCGCACCCGAGCTGGCGCATCTCGCGCGACGGATTGAGCGCGTCGCCGCGCAGCTTGAGCACCGAGCCGGCATAGCTCAGCCGCACCGGGCGCGGGTGGTGCGCCATCCGCGTCGCCGCGATCCGCGCGATCTGCGCGGTGAGATCGGGGCGGATCGCCATCGTCCGCTGCGAGACCGGATCGACGAAGCGCACCGCGTTGCGCAAGCCGCCGTCCTTGAGCCGCGAGCCGAGCCCGTCGGCGAATTCGGCGAGCGGCGGATCGGTGCGCTCGTAACCGTGGCTCGCCGCCGCCGCGAGCACCCGCGCCTCCACCGCCGCCGCCGCATCGGCGAACGGGGGCAAGGTGTCGCGGAAACCTTCGGGGAGCAATGCGGTCACTTCAGCCCTCTCCCCTCTGGGGAGAGGGTTGGGAGAGGGGCTGCCGCAAGCGCCTCGCCTATGATCTGCATCACGCCCTCCAGATTGCGCATCACATCGTCGTTCGACACCCGAACGACGCGATAACCCTGCGCCGCCAGCCATGCTGTTCGGCGTTCATCGCGCGCTTCGTCGTTATGCGTATCGCCGTCAACCTCAATGACGAGCTTGCGCGAGCGCGCAACGAAATCGGCGATGAACGGGCCGAGCGGCACTTGCCGCGTGAACTTCGTCCCGTCGAAGCGCTTGGCGCGGAGCGCCGTCCACAACACGCGTTCAGGCTGCGTCATCTCGGTGCGCATGGCCTTGGCGCGCTTGAGCAACAGCGGATCGGTTCTTGGCAAGGCCCCTCTCCCCTACCCTCTCCCCGCAAGCGGGGAGAGGGAGATAGGTTAGGCCCGCATTCTCAGAACGCCAAACCCATCGCGGTCTTGACGCCCGGGAGCGCCTTGACCCCGGCGAGCAGCTCGGCGCTCACTTCGTCGTCGACCGAGAGCAGCAGCACCGCCTCGCCGCCCGCCTGACGCCGGCCGAGGTGGAAAGTGCCGATGTTGACCCCGGCCTCGCCGAGCAGCGTCCCGATCCGGCCGATGAACCCCGGCGCGTCCTCATTGACGACGTAGAGCATGTGCCCGGCAAGATCGGCCTCGACCTTGATCCCGAACAGCTCGACCAGCCGCGGCGCCGAATCGCCGAACAAGGTGCCGGCCACCGAACGTTCGCCGGCCTCGGTCTTGACCGAGACGCGGACGAGCGTGTGGTAATCGCCCTCGCGCTCGGTGCGGATCTCGCGCACCTCGATCCCGCGCTCGCGGGCGAGGAACGGCGCGTTGACCATGTTCACCGTGTCGGTCTGGGTGCGGAGGAAGCCCGACAGCACCGCCGAGACGATCGGCTTGGGATTGAGCTCCGCCGCGGCGCCCTCGGCGTGGATCGAGATGCGCGGGATCACGCCGTGCGACAATTGCCCGACGAGGCTGCCGAGCTTTTCGGCCAGCGCCATATAGGGCTTGAGCTTGGGCGCTTCCTCCGCCGACAGGCTCGGCATGTTGAGCGCATTGGTGACGCCGCCGGTGACGAGATAATCCGCCATCTGCTCGGCGACCTGGATCGCGACATTGACCTGCGCCTCGGTGGTCGACGCGCCGAGATGCGGGGTGGAGATGAAGTTCGGCGTGCCGAACAGCGGGCTCTCCTTCGCCGGCTCGGTGACGAACACGTCGAGCGCGGCGCCGGCGATATGACCCGAATCGAGCCCGGCCTTGAGCGCTTCCTCGTCGATCAGCCCGCCGCGCGCGCAATTGATGATGCGCACGCCCGGCTTGGTCTTGGCGAGATTTTCCGCCGACAGGATGTTGCGGGTCTGGTCGGTCAGCGGGGTGTGGAGCGTGATGAAATCGGCGCGGGCGAGCAATTCGTCCAGCGTCACTTTCTCCACGCCCATCTCGACCGCGCGCTCGGGGGTGAGGAAGGGATCGTAAGCGACCACCTTCATCTTGAGCCCGTGGGCGCGATCCGCGACGATGCCGCCGATATTGCCCGCCCCGATCAGCCCGAGCGTCTTGGCGGTCAGTTCGACGCCCATGAAGCGGTTCTTCTCCCACTTGCCGGCCTGGGTCGAGGCATCGGCCTCGGGGAGCTGGCGGGCGAGCGCGAACATCAGCGCGATGGCATGTTCGGCGGTGGTGATCGAATTGCCGAACGGGGTGTTCATCACCACCACGCCCTTCGCCGACGCGGCGGGGATATCGACATTGTCGACCCCGATCCCGGCGCGGCCGACCACCTTCAAATTGGTCGCGGCGTCGAGGATCTCCTTGGTCACCTTGGTCGAGGAACGGATCGCCAGGCCGTCATATTGGCCGATGATCGCCTTCAATTCCTCCGGGGTCTTGCCGGTGATCTCGTCCACTTCCACGCCGCGCTCGCGGAAAATCTGCGCGGCCTTGGGGTCCATTTTGTCGCTGATAAGTACCTTGGGCATGACGTTTGCCTTTTTGCAAACGCCATCCTGACGAAAGTCAGGATCTCATGCGGCAAGCGAACAGCGTGCCGCCTGAGACCCCAGCTTTCGCTGGGATGACGGGATTAGTTGGAAGCCTTGGCCGCGGAATAGGCCCAGTCGAGCCACGGCCCGAGCGCCTCGATATCGGCGGTATCGACCGTCGCGCCGCACCAGATGCGCAGGCCCGCGGGCGCGTCGCGATAGCCGGCGACGTCGAATGCGGCGCCTTCCTTCTCGAGCAGCCCGGCCATCGTCTTGATGAACGCCTCATCGGCGCCCGCAACGGTGAGGCACACGCTGGTCTTCGAGCGCGATGCCGGGTCGGGCGCGAGATGGCCGAGCCAGTCGCGCGCCGCGACGATGCGGTCGAGCGCGGCGGCATTGGCGTCCGATCGGGCGATCAGCCCCGCCGCGCCGCCGACCGACTTGGCCCATTCGAGCGCGAAGATCGCATCTTCCACCGCCAGCATCGACGGGGTGTTGATCGTCTCGCCCTTGAACACGCCCTCGGCGAGCTTGCCCTTGGACACGAGGCGGAAGACCTTCGGCAGCGGCCACGCCGGGGTGTAGGTTTCGAGCCGTTCGACCGCGCGCGGGCCGAGGATCAGCACGCCATGCGCGCCCTCCCCGCCGAGCACCTTCTGCCACGAGAAGGTCGCGACATCGATCTTGTCCCACGGCAGGTCGTAAGCGAACACCGCCGAGGTCGCGTCGGCGAAGGTCAGCCCCTCGCGGTCGGCGGCGATCCAGTCGCCGTTCGGCACGCGCACGCCGCTGGTGGTGCCGTTCCAGGTGAACAGCACGTCATGGCTGAAATCGACCTGCGCAAGATCGGGAAGCTGGCCGTAATCGGCGCGGATCACGTTCGGATCGAGCTTGAGCTGCTTGGCCGCATCGGTGACCCAACCTTCACCGAAGCTTTCCCAAGCGAGCGTCGTCACCGGGCGCGCACCCAGCATCGTCCACATCGCCATTTCGAACGCGCCGGTATCCGAACCGGGGACGATGCCGATGCGATGCGTATCGGGCAGGCGGAGCAATTCGCGCATCAGATCGATGCAATATTGCAGCCGCGTCTTGCCCAGCTTCGAGCGATGCGAACGGCCGAGCACCTCGACATTCAGCTTCGCCGCATCCCAGCCCGGAGGCTTGGCGCAGGGACCGGAAGAAAAATGGGGACGAGCCGGCCGGGTGGCGGGCTTGGCAGGCGCAGCTTGGGCGCCGGTAACGAGCGTATCAGTCAATGTAACTCTCCTTGCAGAGAGCACGCGCGGCGTTGGGACCGCGTGGCCCGTCGACGGCCCTAGCGATGTGACGGGAGGCTGGCAACGGGGATTATTTGCGAAACTTTCTTTGTGTCCCCGCGAAGGCGGGGACAGGGGGCGGCGTCACTCGACTCGTGCCGCCCCATAAACGATTCGCTTCATCCCCTCTCGCTTGCCGCGAATCCCGCGCAAGCGCAGTAACTTCATCCGTGCGGAGCGTGGGGAAAGGCGGGCGTCGGCGCGGGGGCGCCGTGACGGTCATGGCGCTGATCGTGCTGACGCTTGCCGGTTGCGGGCGCACCGAACGCCCGGTCTCGCCGCGCTCCCGCCCGGCCTATCAGCCCGTCATCGGCCCGTCCGAGCGCGAGACCGCGCAATGTTTCGCCGATCTGCGCGCGCTCGGGGTCGAATTCGAGCCGCTACCCGACCGTCAGTTCGGCCCCGGCTGCGCGATCATCGGCACGGTCAAACTGCTCGACGTCGGGGTGCCGACCACCAATCTCGGCGCGGTGCGCTGCGGCGAGGCGCGCACCTATGCCGGCTGGGCGCGCAATGCGGTGGGGCCGGCGGCCTATCAGATCCTCGGCAGCGAACTCGCGCGAATCCAGAGCATGGGAAGCTATTCGTGCCGCAACGTCGCGGGCACCGCGCGCCGATCGGGGCATTCGATCGGCAATGCGATCGATGTCGGCGCGTTCGAACTGAAGGACGGGCGGCGAATCAGCATCGCCGAGGATTGGAACTCGCCCGATCCGCAGGTCCGCCAGTTCCTCCGCACCGTCCACGCATCGGCGTGCAAGCGCTTCGGCACCGTGCTGTCCCCCGATTACAACGCCGCGCATCGCGATCACCTGCACCTTGAGGATGACCGCGCAACATTTTGCCGCTAATTCGACGGGAATGACAGAAACACGAGTACCAGCCCGGGTCTTTCCGCGCGCGAAACAGGACGCCGAGACCGCCAGGGAGAGCATCTCCACCCCGCAAACCGAAAACCCGGCCTATCGCCTCGCCTTTCAGGACATGGATTTCCTGCTGCGCGAGGATCTCCGCCCGGTGCGCTTCCAGCTCGAACTGCTGAAGCCGCAATTGCTGCTCGACGAGGCGCATATCGGGTCGACCTTCGTCTTCTACGGCTCGGCGCGCATCCCCGAGCCGGACAAGGCGCAGGCGCTGCTCGATCTCGCGACCGACGAAAAGGGTCGGCGCATCGCCGAGCGGCTCGTCGCCAAATCGCATTATTACGAAATGGCGCGCGAGCTGGCGCGGCTGGCGAGCAACTTTCCGCGCGACGAATCAGGGCGGCGGCATTTCGTCGTCTGCTCGGGCGGCGGCCCCTCGATCATGGAGGCGGCGAATCGCGGCGCGACGGACGTCCATGCCGATTCGATCGGGCTCAATATCGTGCTGCCGCACGAACAGGCGCCGAATCCTTATGTGACGCCCAGCCTAAGCATGCAGTTCCACTATTTCGCGCTCAGGAAGATGCACTTTCTGCTCCACGCGCGCGCGCTGGCGGCTTTCCCGGGCGGGTTCGGCACGTTCGACGAATTGTTCGAGCTGCTGACGCTGATCCAGACCGGCAAGATCGCGCGCATCCCGGTGCTGCTGTTCGGCCGCGAATTCTGGCAGCGCGTCGTCAATTTCGACGCGTTGGTCGAGGAAGGCGTGGTGTCCGAGAAGGATCTCGACATCTTCACCTATGTCGAAACCGCGGCGGAAGGCTGGTCGGTCGTCCAGCGCTTCTATCAGGAACAGACGCCGAAGGTCTGACGGGCCGGAAACAAACCACCCCGGCGAAGGCCGGGGTCGAGTTACGGAGCGGCCCGATGCTGGACCCCGGCCTTCGCCGGGGTGGCAGGGCGGAATGCTAAGACCTTTTGTGTCCCCGCGAAAGCGGGGACCCAGAAGCCGCAATCACTAACGTTGCGGCTCTTGGCCTCTGGGTCCCCGCTTTCGCGGGGACACCGGATTTTCGCGCGGGCGCTTACTTCTTAGCAGGCGCAGCCGATTCGGCGGCCGGCGCCGCGGCATTGGCCGGCGCGGCCCCCGCCTTGCCCGCATCGGCCTTGGCGTCGGCAGCCGGCGCGGCCGGCAGCGGCAGGTTCGAGCCCTGGGTGTTGAGATACAGGATCACGTCGGCGCGATCCTCCGGCTTGGACAGGCCGGCGAAGGTCATCTTGGTGCCGGGGGCGAACTTACGCGGGCTGGTGAGCCACGCGTTCATCTTGTCGAAGTCCCACTTGCCGCCGACCTTCTTGAGCGCGTCGGAGAAAGCGAAGCCCGCCTTGCCCTCGGCAACGCCCTCGCCCAGCGTGCCATAGAGATTCGGGCCGATGCCGTTCGCGCCGCCCTGATTGACGGTGTGGCAAGCGGCGCACTTCTTGAACACTTCCGCACCCTTGGCCGCGTCCGCCTTGGGCAGCAGCGCCGCGATCGGCACCGCCGCGGCCTCACCGCCGGCGCCGCCGGTGTCGTCGGCCGCTTCGACCGGATAGCCGAATTTCTCGACATGTTCGGAATGGAAGATCATCCCGCCGACGATCGACAACCCCAGCGCAGCGCCACACGCCGCCAGCACCCAGCCCGCAATGGTGTTGTTACGATCATTCATATCGCGAAACCGCCCCTGAAATTTATCTCGAACCCCATAGAAAAGCCCGCCAGCGACCGCAAGCGGCGCTTTGCGTCCGAAACAAACCTCCGCTAACGCGCGCCGCGATGGAGAATTTCGCCGCCCCCGCCCGCCCGATCGTCGCCGCCATGACCGCGGCCGCCGCCGCCGATCCCGAGCGCGCGGTCGCCTTTCAGGGCGCGCCGGGCGCCAACAGCCATGTCGCGGCGCGGGAAGCCTTTCCCGACGGATTGCCGCTGCCGTGCTTCGCGTTCGAGGATGCGATCGACGCGGTGAAGGAAGGCCGCGCCGCGCATGCGATCATCCCGATCGAAAATTCGCTGCACGGCCGCGTCGCCGACATCCACTTCCTGCTCCCCGAATCGGGGCTGGTGATCACCGGCGAGCATTTCCTGCCGATCCGCTACGCGCTGATGGGGCTGGGCACGCGCGACGAGGTGCGCGAGGCGATGAGCCACCCGCAGGCGCTCGGGCAATGCCGCCACTGGCTCAAGGCGCACGATATCCAGCCGCTCGCCTATCCCGACACCGCCGGCGCCGCCGCGATGGTGGCGGAGATCGGCGAGGCGACCACCGCCGCGCTCGCCCCGCCCCCGGCGGCGGATATCTACGGGCTCAAGCTGCTCGCCAACGATATCGCCGATGCCGATCACAATACGACGCGTTTCGTGATCCTCGCACGCGGCGGGCGCCCGGCGGTGGGCGACGGGCCGTGGATGACGACCTTCATCTTCGAGGTGAAGAACATCCCCGCCGCGCTCTACAAGGCGATGGGCGGGTTCGCGACCAACGGGGTCAATATGACCAAGCTGGAAAGCTATCAACGCGGCGGCAGCTTCGCCGCGACCGAATTCTACGCCGATGTGGTGGGCCGCCCGGGCGACGAGGCGTTCGATCGCGCGATGGAGGAATTGGGCTTCCACTCCAAATGGCTGCGCGTGCTCGGCACCTATAAGCAGGCGCGCGAGCGGGGTTAAGCCGCAACCGTCACCTTGTGGCCCCGCGAAGGCGGGGATCCAGGAGCCCCTACGGCGTTGAGGCTCTTGGCCCCTGGATTCCCGCTTTCGCGGGGATACAAGGAACTACCCCGCCGCGATCGCCTTGCAGCTCGATCCGCGCCGCGCCGCGTCGATCGCGGGGAAGCGCGCGGGATCGTCGACGAGGATGCGGATCAGCGCCACGCCGCGCGCGCCCTTCACCCGCACCACCGCCGCGCCCGCCGGGGTCGCCTGCCTCTCCTGCGCGACGACGACCTGCATCGGCTGGCCGCGCCCCTCGATATTGTTGCGGACGAACGCGACGTCGGTATTGGCCTGGAACACCGACAGCGACCAGTAATTCGCCGGGACCGGCACGACGCTGATCGCCAGCGGCCCCTTCGACAGATCGAACGGGCAGGCCGAATAAGCGAGATCCGGGCTCGGCCGCACCACCGCGCGCGATTTGTCCGTCGCGAGCGGCATATGCCCGAAGGTGTTGATCCCGCCGAGCTTTTCCATCCGGGACACCGCCGCCGACATCAGGGTCTGCGGGCTGCGCGAAAGCGTGACGAAATAAGCGGCGATCGCCAGCACCACCCCGACGATCAGCGGCCCGATCCAGCGCTGCATCATGAGCATGCCTCCTGCCGGATGCTGGGCAATTGGTCGCGCGCCGGGTTGGTCCTGCCCTCGTCGGGCGGGAGATAGGTGCGCAAGGTCAGGTCGAAATGCTTGAGCCCCGCGGTCGGAAGCCACAGCCCCTGCTGGCGTACCGGCGAGACGAGCACCGTCCAGCGCGCCTGATTTTCCGCCGGAATCGCCGCGCTTTCCACCGAATAGGGGCCGCCGCCGGTGAGATAGCCGGCGCTGTCATACAAGGTCAGGCTCCACCACCGCCCCGGCAATTGCCCGCCGGTGATGCGATAGCTGCACCGCCCGTTGAGCGGCCGCCCGGCGTCGTCGACGCTCGCGGTGTAATAACGCGCCTCGCGCGCCGGGAGCGCGAGCAGCCCGCGCAGCGCGACGACCGCGCGGGTGCGCATGCTCTGGTCGGCGGTGCCGAAATCCATCCCCGTCGTCCACGGGCCGATCTGCACGTTGGAGCCGAGCGCGCCGGCGCGCACGGTGTAGATCGCGCTGCCCAGCCCCGCCACCACGCCCACGACACCCAGGACGAGATAGCGGACCAAAGGCTTCATGCGGCGCTCCTTACGTCGTGCGGCCTTATTTCCTCAGCGCCGCCTGGGCCGCCGCCAGCCGCGCGATCGGCACACGATAGGGCGAGGCGGACACGTAATCCAGCCCCACCGTCTCGCAGAACGCAATCGACGCCGGATCGCCGCCATGTTCGCCGCAGATGCCGAGCTTGATCCCCGGCCGGGTCGAGCGCCCGCGCTCCGCCGCGAGCTGGACGAGTTCGCCGACGCCCTCGACATCGAGGCTGACGAACGGGTCCTTGGCGTAAATGCCCTTTTCGACATAGGTCGTCAGGAAGCGCGCGGCATCGTCGCGGCTGACCCCGAGCGTGGTCTGGGTCAAATCATTGGTGCCGAACGAGAAGAATTCGCCCGCCTCGGCGATCTCGGCGGCGCGCAGCGCGGCGCGCGGCAATTCGATCATCGTCCCGACGAGATAATCGACCTTGGCGCCACGCTCGGCGAACACCGCCTGCGCGGTGCGATCGACCACCGCCTTCATCAGTTCCAGCTCGCGCTTGGTCGCGACCAGCGGGATCATCACCTCGGGGATCGGCGCCTGACCGGACCTGGCGGCGACGTCGAGCGCCGCCTCGAAGATCGCGCGCGCCTGCATCTCGTAGATTTCGGGATAGGTCACCCCGAGCCGGCACCCGCGATGCCCGAGCATCGGGTTGAATTCGTGCAGCTCGGCCGCGCGACGCTTGAGCGTCTCGACATCGACCCCGGCCGCCGCGGCGACCTCGGCGAATTCGGCTTCCTCATGCGGCAGGAATTCGTGGAGCGGCGGATCGAGCAACCGGATCGTCACCGGCAAGCCGGCCATCACCTCGAAGATCTCGATGAAATCCTTGCGCTGTTCCGGCAGCAATTTGTCCAGCGCGACGCGGCGCCCGGCCTCGTCGGCGGCGAGGATCATCTGGCGCACCGCGGTGATCCGCGCGGCGTCGAAGAACATATGCTCGGTGCGGCACAGCCCCACCCCTTCGGCGCCGAAATCGCGCGCGGTGCGGCAATCGAGCGGGGTTTCGGCATTGGCGCGGACCTTGAGGCGACGCACTGCATCGGCCCATTCCATCAAGGTGCCGAAATCGCCGGCCAGCTCGGGCTGGATCGTCGCGACCTCGCCCGCCATCACCTCGCCGGTGGTGCCGTCGATCGTGACGATCTCGCCTTCCCTCACCTCGCGCCCGCCGACCCGCGCGATCTTCGCCTTGGCATCGATCGACAAGGCGCCCGCGCCCGAAACGCAGGGACGGCCCATGCCGCGCGCAACGACCGCGGCGTGGCTGGTCATCCCGCCGCGCGCGGTGAGGATGCCCTTCGCCGCATGCATGCCGTGGATATCCTCGGGCGAGGTTTCGGTGCGCAGCAGGATCACCGCCTTGCCGTCCGCCGCCCAGCGCTCGGCGGTATCGGCGTCGAACACCGCCGCGCCGCTCGCCGCGCCCGGCGAGGCGGGCAGCCCCTTGGTCAACACGTCGCGGGTCGCTTCGGGATCGAGCGTCGGGTGGAGCAACTGATCGAGCGCCTGCGGATCGACCCGCGCGATCGCTTCCTCGCGCGTGATCAACCCGGCGTCGGCCATCTCGACCGCGATCTTGAGCGCGGCCTTGGCGGTGCGCTTGCCCGAGCGCGTCTGGAGCATCCACAGCTTCCCCGCCTCGACGGTGAACTCGATGTCCTGCATGTCGCGATAATGGTTTTCGAGCCGGTCGAAGACGGCGGCGAGCTCGGCATAGACCGTCGGCATCGCCTCTTCCATCGAGGCGGCCTTGGCCCCTGCGGCCTCGCGCGCGGCAAGCGTCAGATATTGCGGCGTGCGGATCCCCGCCACCACGTCCTCGCCCTGCGCGTTGATGAGGAATTCGCCATAATAGGCATTGTCGCCGGTCGAGGGATCGCGGGTGAACGCCACCCCGGTCGCCGAGGTGTCGCCCATATTGCCGAACACCATCGCCTGGACATTGACCGCGGTGCCCCAGTCGCCCGGAATGTCGTTGAGCCGGCGGTAGACCTTGGCGCGCTCCGACTGCCACGAACCGAACACGGCGCCGACCGCGCCCCACAATTGATCATGGACGTCCTGCGGGAAGGGCTTGCCCCATTCCGCCTCGACGAGCCGCTTATATTCGGCGACCAGCGCCTTCCAATCGGCCGCGCCCATCTCGGTATCGAGGGTGAAGCCCTTGTCTTCCTTCGCGATCTCGAGCGCTTCTTCGAACGCGCCGTGATCGAGTTCGAGCACCACGTCCGAATACATCTGGATGAAGCGGCGATAGCTGTCCCACGCGAAACGCTCGTCGCCCGACACCTTGGCCAGCCCCTCGACGGTCGCGTCGTTGAGCCCGAGGTTGAGCACGGTATCCATCATCCCCGGCATCGACACCCGCGCGCCCGAGCGGACCGAGACGAGCAGCGGCCCGGCGCCGTCGGCCGAGGCATCGCCGAATTTCTTGCCGGTCACCGCCTCGATATGCGCGATGCCCTTGGCGACTTCCTCGCGCAGCGAGTCGGGGAATTGCTCGCCGTCCTCGTAATAACGCGTGCACATCTCGGTCGAGATGGTGAAGCCCGGCGGGACGGGCAGGCCGATCGAGGCCATTTCCGCCAGATTGGCGCCCTTGCCCCCGAGCAGAAATTTGTCGCCCTTGCCCCCATCGGAAACACCACCACCGAACCGATAGACGTATTGCGTCATGATCAACCCTCTAAGTGCCTGTTTCGCGGCGGGCGCGAAAAAATATGTCGAAATAAGCGGCGCGGCGGCAGCGTTATCCCTCGATTCGCGAAAAATCGGCGACGCTGTGCACTGCAGCACGAACCCGCGCAAGCAGCGCGAGGCGAGCGTCGCGCCTGGCGGGATCGGCGTCATTGACCGTCACCGTCTCGAAGAAGGCATCGATCGGCGCGCGCAACGTGGCGAGCGCGGCCATCGCCGCCTCGAAATCCTCGTTCGCCACCGCATCGGCGGCGGCCGGCTCGGCCGCATCGAGCGCCGCGATCAGCGCCGCCTCGTCGGATTCGGGGGTGTAGGCCAGCGGCTTCCACTCGGCGGTCTCGACGCCCTCTTTCTTGAGGATGTTCGCGGCGCGCTTGTACCCGGCGAGCAGGTTGGCGCCGTCGTCGGTGCCGATGAACGATTGCAGCGCATGGACGCGGGCGAGCAGCCGGACAAGATCGTCCTCGCCGCCGAGCGCGAATACCGCGTCGATCAGATCGTGGCGAACACCAGCTTCGCGTTGCTGGACCTTGAGGCGGTCGGCGAAGAAGGCAGGAAGCGTCTTAAACGTCGCGTCGAGCGCGCGCTTATGCGTTTCAAACGCCTCGTCGCCGGGCTGCGATGCGGCGTGCAAGTCATTCATGCCTCGCAGCCCGCGGCTGATCCACTCCCAGAGGTTCAGTCGGAGGTTATTCCGGGTGAGCAATTCAAGCACGCCCAATGCTGCACGACGAAGCGCAAAGGGATCCTTGGACCCAGTAGGCGGCATATCCGCATAAAAGAACGCTACCAGCGTATCGAGCTTATCCGCCAGCGACACCGCCACCGTCACCGGCGCAGTCGGCACGTCGTCGCCCTGCCCGACCGGCTTGTAATGATCGCGGATCGCCTCGGCGACCTCGCGCGGTTCGCCCTGTGCGGCGGCGTAATAGCCGCCCATCAGCCCCTGAAGCTCGGGGAATTCGCCGACCATCCCGGTGACGAGATCGGCCTTGGCCAGCCGCGCGGCGCGTTCGGCCATGTCGGCGAGCGCCGCGCGCTTCTCCTCACCACCCCGGGGGGGGGGCGGGGGGCGGGTGGTGTCCCCCC
>NZ_JANFAU010000006.1 GCF_026130605.1 Sphingomonas lycopersici
CCCGGAGAAGCCCGCCGGCAAGGAGCGCAGCGCAGACGCGTAGCAATTGCTACGCGCAAGCAAGCGACGCCGTCCGGCGGGCTTCTCCGGGCGACCCCTTCGGGGCGGGCGGATTTTGGCGCCATGCGGCGTCGCGCGTCGATCACGATGCATGAGCATCGCTCACTCCTTGCTCCTAGCCCGGCGCCAAAATTCGCTCCGTCACGACGCCTTCCTGGTTGGGCTTGGACCCTAGCCATCGCCGCCGCGTCTCGCTACGTCGCACCGCACCATGACTGATGATCTCCGCACCGCAGCCCTAGAGTCCAAGGCCTGGCCGTTCGAGGAAGCGCGCAAGCTTCTCAAGCGCTGGCCCGAGGGCAAACCGGGGGGCGAGGCGATCATCTTCGAAACCGGATACGGCCCGTCGGGGCTGCCGCATATCGGCACGTTCAACGAAGTGCTGCGCACGACGATGGTGCGCAACGCATTCAAGGCTTTGTCCGACCAGCCGACGCGGCTGATCGCCTTTTCCGACGATATGGACGGGCTGCGCAAGGTGCCCGACAATGTCCCCAATCAGGCGATGCTCGCGCAATATCTCGGCAAGCCGCTGACCCAGGTGCCCGATCCGTTCGAGAAGTTCGAAAGCTTCGCGCATCACAACAATGCGATGCTGCGCGCCTTCCTCGATCGCTACGGCTTCGACTACGAATTCGCTTCGTCGACCGAATATTATGCCGCGGGCCGCTTCGACGAGCAGCTCCGCAACGTGCTGCGCAACTATGATGCGATCATGGCGGTGATGCTGCCGACGCTGCGCGGCGAGCGCCAGGCGACCTATTCGCCGGTGCTGCCGGTCAGCCCCAAGTCGGGGGTGGTGCTGCAGGTGCCGGTCGAGGTGGTCGATGCCGAGGCGGGGCTGATCCGCTTCGTCGACGAAGGCGAGACGATCGAGCAGAGCATCCTCGGCGGCAAGGCCAAGCTGCAGTGGAAGCCCGACTGGGGGATGCGCTGGGCGGCGCTGGGGGTCGATTATGAGATGCACGGCAAGGATTTGATCGATTCGGCGGCGCTCGGCGGGCGGATCTGCCAGATTCTCGGCGGGCGGAAGCCCGAGACGCTCGTCTACGAGCTATTCCTCGACGAGAAGGGCGAGAAGATCTCCAAGTCCAAGGGCAACGGGCTCAGCCTCGAACAATGGCTGACCTATGGCCCCGAGGAATCGGTCGCCTTCTACGCCTATCGCGAGCCCAAGAAGGCCAAGCAGCTGTACATGGGGGTGATCCCGCGCGCGGTCGACGACTATTGGCAGTTCCGCGGCAATTATGCCGGGCAGGCGATCAAGGAGCGGCTCGGCAACCCGGTCCACCACATCCACGACGGGCGATTGCCCGAGGGCAATCTGCCGGTGACCTTCGGGCTGTTGCTCAACCTCGTCGGGGTGATGGGCGAGGCGTCGCCCGAGCAGGTATGGGGCTATCTCGGCAATTATGTCGCCGATGCCTCGCCGGCGCGCTATCCCGAGCTCGATCGGCTGATCGGCTATGCGCTGGCCTATCACCGCGATTTCGTCGCGCCGACGCTCAAGCGCCGCGCGCCCGAGGGGGTCGAGGTGGCGGCGCTCGAACGGCTCGACGCGGCGCTCGCCGCGCTGCCCGCGGACGCCTCTGCGGAGGATATCCAGAACGAAGTCTATGAGATCGGCAAGACCGGCGGGTTCGCCGAATTGCGCGACTGGTTCCGCGCGCTCTACGAAACCCTGCTCGGATCGAGCCAGGGGCCGCGGATGGGGAGCTTCATCAAGCTCTACGGCATCGCCAACAGCCGCAAGCTGATCGCGGAGGCCCTGGGGCGGGCGGCATGACGGCGGCGCGGCGCGGCCCGACTTCCGCCCTGCGCGATTTCCTGCGCGGCGAGGCGGCGGGCGGCTTCGTGCTGGTCGCCGCGGCGGCGCTGGCGCTGATCGTCGCCAACCTGCCGGCGACGGCGGCGCTTTACGCGCATATCCTCCACGCCGAAACCGGCCCGGTGCTGGCGCCCGCGCTCGGGCCGATGACGGTCCATCTGTGGATCAACGACGGGCTGATGGCACTGTTCTTTCTGTTCGTCGGGCTGGAGATCAAGCGCGAGCTGACCGATGGCGGGCTGGCGCGGGCGGACCAGCGGCAATTGCCGTTCATCGCCGCGGTGGCGGGGATGGCGGTGCCGGCGCTCACCTATCTGCTGGTGGTCGGCGACAGCCCCGGGCTGCAACGCGGCTGGGCGATCCCGGCGGCGACCGATATCGCCTTTGCGATCGGGGTGATGGCGATGCTGGGGAAGCGCGTGCCCTCGTCGCTCAAGCTGCTGCTCACCACCGTCGCGATCGTCGACGATATGGGCGCGGTGGCGATCATCGCGCTTGCCTATACCGAGGAGATACGCGCGGTTGCGCTGGTCGGCGCCGGGGTGGCGCTGGCGGTGCTGTATGTGATGAACCGGCGGGGCGTCCACGCGCTGTGGCCGTATCTCGCGGTCGGTGCGATATTGTGGCTGCTCGTGCTGCAATCGGGGGTCCATGCGACGATCGCCGGGGTGGCGACCGCCGCCTTCGTGCCGCTGGTGCGGACCCCCGGCGCGCCCGATGCGCCGCATTCGCCGCTCCACCGGCTCGAACATGCGCTCCACCCCTGGGTGGCCTATGCGATCGTCCCGCTGTTCGCCTTCGCCAATGCCGGGGTCGCGCTGGGCGGCGTCGGCTGGAGCGCGCTCGCGGCGCCGGTGGTGATCGGGGTGGCGCTGGGGCTGTTCCTCGGCAAGCAGATCGGGATTTTCGGCGCGATCTGGGGCGCGGCGCGGCTGGGGATCGCGCGGCGCCCGCACGGGGTAAGCTGGGCGCAGATCCACGGCATGGCGCTGCTCGCCGGGATCGGCTTCACGATGAGCCTGTTCATCGGCGGGCTCGCCTTCCCCGGCGACGCGCGGCTGATCGCCGAGGTCAAGGTTGGGGTGCTTGCCGGTTCGCTGCTGTCGGCGGCGGCGGGGGCGGTGGTGCTGGCGCTCAGCGGGCGATCGCGCGGCTGATCAGTCGCCCGCCGCGCGGCCCTTGAACCCCTGCGCGACGACGAACCATTCGACGCTGCCCTTGCGGCTCGCCGGGGGCTTGGCGTGCTTCACGGTGGTGAAATGGCGTTTCATCTCCGCCACCAGCGACGAATCGGCGCCGCCCGCGAAGACCTTGGCGACGAACGTCCCGCCCGGTGCGAGCACCTCGATCGCAAAGGCGAAGGCGGTCTCGACCAGCGCCATCGTGCGCAACGCATCGGTCTGCGGATGCCCGACGGTGTTCGCCGCCATATCCGACAGCACCAGATCGGGCGCGCCGCCCAGCGCGTCGATCAGCATCCCCGGCGCGGCATCGTCCATGAAATCGTGCTGGAAGATCGTCACCCCGTCGATCGGATCGACCGGCAGCAGGTCGATCCCCACCACCGCCGCCTTGGGCAGGCGGCGGCGCACCACCTGGCTCCACCCGCCGGGCGCGATGCCGAGATCGACCACCCGCTTGGCGCCCTTGAGCAGCCCGAAACGCTCGTCGAGTTCGGTCAGCTTATAGGCCGCGCGGCTGCGATATCCCTCGGCCTTGGCGCGGCGGACATAGGGGTCGTTGAGCTGGCGCTCGAGCCAGCGGGTCGATTGCGCGCTGCGGTTGCGCGCGGTGCGCACGCGCTGGTGCCCGCCCGATCCGCCGCGGCTCATCGTGCGGTCGCCATCAGCCGGCGCAGGATGCCCTCGCGGATTCCGCGATCGGCCACCCCGAGCCGCTCGACCGGCCACAGATCGAGGATCGTCTCGAGGATCGCACACCCCGCCACCACCAGATCGGCGCGCTCGCGCCCGATACACGGCAAGGCGGCGCGCTCGGCCGGGGACATATGCGCGAGGCTGTTCGATACCATACGCATCGCCGCCGCCGGCGCGATCAGCCCGTCGACCGCGGCGCGATCATAGCGATCGAGCCCGAGATGGACCGAGGCGAGCGTCGTCACCGTGCCCGAGGTGCCGAGCAAGCGCCGCTGCCGGTCGCCTGCCGGCAGCCGCGCAGCGAACGGCGCGAAGCTTTCGCGCACCAGCGACCGCATCCGCTCATAGGTTGCCGCACGCCCGGCGGAGCCGTCGGCCGCGGGAACGCTTTCGGTGAGCGAGACGACGCCCCACGGCGCCGAATGCCAGTCGAGCACCGAGGGGACGGTGGTGGCGGTGTCGATCAGCACCAATTCGGTCGATCCGCCGCCGATGTCGAACACCAGCGCCGGCCCTTCGCCCGGCTCGAGCAGCACATGGCAGCCGAGCACCGCGAGCCGCGCTTCTTCCTCGGCGGAGATGATATGCAGGTGGATCCCGGTCTCGGCGTGGACACGCGCGATGAATTCGGCGCCGTTCGACGCGCGGCGGCACGCCTCGGTCGCGACCGATCGCGCGAGCGCGACGTTGCGGCGCTTCAGCTTGTCGGCGCAGACGCGCAGCGCGGCCAGGGTGCGCTCGATCGCCGCATCGGACAGCCGCCCGCTGCTCGCCAGCCCCTCGCCGAGCCGGACGATGCGCGAGAAGGCGTCGACCACCGCGAAACCGTCGCCCTGCGGGCGGGCGATGAGCAGCCGGCAATTGTTGGTGCCGAGATCGAGTGCGGCATAATGGCGCGCGAATCCGGTGCGCGGGCGCGCCGAGGCTAGGGCCGAACGGGCAGGGTCTGAGCCCTGCCGGTACGGCAAACTGGCGGAGCTGTCGCCCATTGCCGTCGGGTCACTTTCTATTCTGTTCTGCCGTCGCGGACCCTATCGTCCGCCCGGTGCTTGGACGCGAGGCTACAGTTTCGTGACCCGACGAGCAAGCCGGCCTTGACCAGCCCGTATGTTCCAGCTTAGAGGCGCCCGCCTGTTGCCCCGTCGTCTAACGGCAAGACTACGGACTCTGACTCCGTCAATCGTGGTTCGAATCCACGCGGGGCATCCAATCCTTCTTCCGCCGACATTCGCCACCGTTCAATTTCCTCTCGGGAAACGGAACGGATCGGATACGCATGTTCCGCTTATGTCCGTTGACGTTCGCGGCCAGCCATGAAAAGATGTGGGAACCAATGAGGGTTCCGCATGGGAAGGCTGACAGTCAACAGCGTTAAGGCCAAGCGCGCAGCCGGTCGTTACGGCGACGGCGATGGCCTCTATCTGCTTGTGAAGCCTTCGGGCACCCGATCATGGGTGCTGCGCGTGCAGGACGGCGGCCGTCGTCGCGACATCGGCTTGGGCGCGGTTCAGTGTGATTCGCTGATCGATAATCACGGGCTAAGTGATGTCTCGGTGCTGCACCGAAAAATTCTCACACTCGCTGAAGCGCGCGAGAAGGCGACCATTCTCCGGCAATATGCAAAGGCCGGACGTGACCCGATCCTAGAGCGCGACAAGGAACGGCGATCCGCACCGACCTTCAAGGAGGCGGCAACAACCTGCCACGAGGCTTTGAGCAAGGGATGGGCGCCGAAGCACGCGGCTGCGTTTCTCGCCTCGCTAGAAGAACACGCTTTCCCCGTCATCGGTTTGTATCGCGTGGATCAAATCGACGCAGGGCGTGTAATCGAGGCGCTGTCGCCGATCTGGACCGACAAGCCGGTCATGGCTCGCAAGGTGCGCCAGCGCATCGGAACGGTATTGGCGTTCGCGAAATCCAAAGGATGGCGGAAGGACAGCGCGCCTGATCCTCAGGAATTGCGGCGGGGCCTCGCTAAACAACCAAAGCGCGGCAACTTCGCCGCCATGCCATATGCCGATGTTCCAAGCTTTTACGCCGCAGTGAGCGCGAAGTCCGAGACAACGGGGCGTAGCGCGCTCCTGTTCCTCATTCTGACGGGCGCGCGGTCCGGTGAGGTGCGACATGCCCGCTGGTCGCATATCGATTTCGACGCCAAGCTGTGGCGTCGACCGGCGTCGCTGATGAAGACGGGCGAGGGGCATGACGTCACCTTGAACGGCGCCGCGCTCGCACTCTTGAGGCGTCTGTACGAAGACAGGCAACTGAAGGTTGACGGGCTGATCTTCGCGGGGCGGCGCGGAAAGCCGCTGTCAGACATGACCCTGGCGAAAGTGCTGCGCGATGCAAAGCTACCATACGTCCCGCACGGCTTCCGATCGAGCTTCCGCGATTGGGCGGCGGAGAAGATGCACCGCATTCCCGATCCGGTGGCGGAGGCTGCGCTGGCGCATAAAGTGCCTGATGACGTCATTGCCGCGTACAAGCGGACGAAATTCCTCGCCCTACGGCGTGAGCTGCTGGAGGCATGGGGGACGTTCGTTGTTTCATATCCAAGCCAGCCCGCTGACCATTTGGGACAGCCGGCATGAATGATGGTGACTGGACCGATGACCTGCGTCGGTTCCTTGTACTCCGCGAAGGCTGGGAGGACATTCAGCACCCGGTTCTGCGGGCGCGCAAGGCCTATATGCTTTTCAAGGCGGCCATTCGCATTGCCCGCGGATTGTGCGGAGAAGCGATGCTGCGTGAGGTTTACGGTCCGTCTGACGATGTGGACGGCAGGGACCGGCTGCTATTGATCGCGCGTCGACTGGAGGCCGCCGCGTGGATTTTTCTGCCATTCCACGGTCAGCCAGTGAGCTTATCCGCCGTTGCAGATGAAGCGGTTGCGGTTGCGAACGGCGACGATCCGCTAATCTTTGCTCGCCTCGGAAAGCTCAGCAAGGTGCGCCTGCTTGGGGAGAAACTCGAAGCGCTCAAATGGGAAGCGTGGTTGAGCGGCTTAGGCGTAAGCGCCGCCGACCGGCAGCATGCGATTACAACCGCCTATCTCGGCAATGGGGTGTGGGACAGCATTCGGCGCCGATGGGGTGAGGACGTCAATAAACACTTCGGCGAAAATCGTGTCGCGGACGTACTGAAGCGGGAACGCCGCGATGGTTCGCGCTCGCTTCGTCGCTGGGTAATGCGGCCGGACGAGCACTGGGAAGCGGCGCTAGCTCGAAGCGGCAATCGTTATCGAAGGGCGCGCGGCACCTAGAAGCGGACAGAATCTCTCGATTTTGTCCGGACGCACGCTCGCTTTTATGTCCTTGGACCGTCCGCCGTTTTCCGCATTATTTCGCTGTCGCCCGCTGGAACCCCAGCGCAATCGGAGGCGACAGATGAAAATCACGGGTACGGTTCAAGAAGCTGAATTGGCTTCCGGCCTTGGTAAGACGACCATCTACCAAAAGATTGCCGAAGGAAAATTGAGGACGGTGACGGTTGGCCGGCGACGGCTGATCGTCTGGGACAGCCTGCGCGCTATGCTGGAAGCGGCGTGACGCACCGTGTTCGCAGCAGCAAGGGCGAGCGGCCCTAAAACGCGAAAGGCCGGGACCGCCACAGTCCCGACCCCCGCAATTTTGTTCAACAACAGCACGATCGAAGATAGCCGTGGGGCCGACGCAGCGCAATGCTTTGCGCTCGTCCCGCGGATCATTGCACTCCACTGGCTGCGATCGGATTCGGGGGAGGGTGGCTATGTCTGAGCCCTTCGCCACCGTCCCCGACGCCGCGCGCGCTTTGTTGGCCGTTGAAACGCTGACCGAGCGGGAAGGCCAGTTTTGCGGCGGCCTCGCATTTCGCGCGGCGCCGATAACCGATCGGCAAGCCCACTGGCTTCGGATCCTGCTTGAGCGCCACGGTCTGCCCCAGTTGATCAAGGGAGGCTCCGATGTCCATTGATCGCTATCCTGATATTGCCGGGCATCGCGGCGTTGATACGTCGATCGCGGCCGCGGAGGACGTCGCTCCAGCGGCGGGCCCCCTTCAACGAATTGTCCTCGCCGCCATCGCCGCGGCCGGTCCACTCGGCCGATCGACGAACGAAATCGCCGATCAGCTCGAATTGGACCGTGGCTCGATACAGCCGCGCACTTCCGAACTCAGGTTGAAGCGCCTGATTGCGGATAGCGGCCTTCGTCGCCGTAACGCGAACGGCAAGCGCGCCATCGTATGGGTGCTGCCGCAACACGCGCCGTCTTCTGCTTCGGTAGATCCAGCATGATCGGCCGCGATCTGGAACGGGAGTTCGACGCCGCGGTCACGAACGTCCTGTCGGTTCACCTTGAGCGCCTTCGCGCGCTTGGGGTAGCCCCGGCCACAATCGCGCGGATCAACCTCGCATATCCGGCGCTCGGCATCGCGTCGGGGGCGATTGATCGGCATGGGGTTTTCGTTCCCGGCGACGGCGGCGCGCATGTCGTGCAGCCGCTCGTCGAGAATGGTGGCCTCGTCGATCTGATAGCCTGGCGCCCGGCCGCGCCCACCCGCTGGGGTCTGCGCACCGGCCTCGGTTGGCTGCTCAACGCCGATACCGCCTTTTCGACGCGCTGGGATGGTGAGGTGCTGGATCTCTACGCCACACCGCTCGATTGGCTGCGCACCGATGCTCGCGGTGCCGTGGTTGTCGATTGGGATGCGCCGGACCTCGATAGCCTTCGATCGTTCGAACGCATCCGCTGCGGCAACGACATGCTGGGGCGTACTCTTCGTCGCGCGCTGGACCGGCCGCGTCGGCTTCCCCGCATCGAAACGATGGAGGCGCGTCGTGCCGCGTGATCTGAACAGCGTTGCCTCTGAGCCCGTTCCGCATCCGGCAATCGACCGGGCGATTCGCGCGACACCATATCGGTGGCGAGACCCGGCCTCCATTCCGGAGCGTCGGTGGATTTATGGTCACCAGTTGCTGCGAGGCGCGGTGACGGTGGTGGTCGCGCCGGGGGCGACCGGTAAGACCGCGCTGATGATCGGAACGGCGCTCGCGCTCGTCTCGGGGCGCCCGCTGCTCGGGAAGACGGTATGGGGTGGTCCCAAGACGGTCTGGCTCTGGAACCTCGAAGACAGCGGAGAGGAACTGGCGCGTGGCCTCCAGGCCGCCGCATTGCATTGGGACATTGGCCCCGATGCTCTGGACCGCGACGGCAATTCGCGCCTGTTCGTCGATAGTGGCCTCGATGGTGCCGAATTGAAGGTCGCCCATGAGATGCCCGGCGGCGCGCGGATCAACGGCCCGGTCGTGTCGGCGCTGGTCGAGCAGCTTAAAACCAACGCGATTGACGTGCTCATCGTGGACCCATTCGTTTCGTCCCACGCGGTCAGCGAGAACGACAACAACGCGATCGACATGGTGGCGAAGCAATGGGCTCGGGTGGCGACGCAAACGGGCTGCGCGATCGTCCTCGTCCACCACGCCCGGAAACTCGGCGGGGAGCAAGTCAGCGCGGAGACTGCACGCGGCGCCAGCTCATTGATCGCGGCGGCCCGCTCGGTCCTGACGCTCAACCGCATGTCAGATGAGGAAGCGCCGCGGTTCGGTGTCGAAGGCGAGGATCGCCGCCGCTATTTCCGGGTGTACGATGACAAGAACAATCGTGCCCCGCCGGCCGATCGGTCAGACTGGTATCGACTGCACAGCGTCTCGCTGGGCAATGGCACCGACGGTGGTGACAGCCTGCCCGTGGTCGTGCCGTGGTCCCCGCCCGATGCCTTCGAAGGGGTGAGTGTCAGCCATCTGCGCGCGGTGCAGGAGCGATTGGCCTCGGGCGAGTACCGCAAGAACGTTCAGGCCAAGCCGTGGGCTGGCGAGGCGGTCGCGGAGGTGCTCGGCCTCGATCTGAGCCGGAAGGCGGATAAGGCCCGTGCCGCCGAGTTGCTGCGGACCTGGGAGGTCAATGGCGCGATCGTGACCGAGATGAAACAGGACGGCCGTCGCGAGCAGCGTCCGTTCCTCGTGGTCGGGCAATGGGCGGATGATGAGGCTGCCGCACCTGTAACAAGTGCGGCGCGGCAAGGTGCGGCAGTGGGGCGCTAAATCTGCCGCACCACCACCCCCTTATATAGGGGGTGGGGTGGTGCGGCACGGCAGCAGGTGAACGGTGAGGTGCGGCAAAGATGACGACGACGATGACCCCGCCGACGGATGGCGAGCCCGAAATGAATGATGAAAAGAAGCCGTCGTTGCAGATCGAAATGAAGCTCCCTGATGGTAGCTCCGTTTCGCAGGCGATGGCCGTCCTTCAGATCGAGCCGAATATGCGGAACGCTCACCTGACGAGCCTCGCCGCCTCTGGCGTCCTGTCCGCATCGAGCGATCGCGCCGATTTCGGCGACACGTTCGCGAAATTGAACGCTACGGTGGATGCGGCCAAGGGCGGCGACATAGAGCATGTATCGGCAGCGCTCGCGGCTCAGGTGATTAGCCTTGATGCGATCTACACGGATCTGGCGCAGCGCGCCGTCGTAAACATCGGTCCGCACTTTGATGCGTCGATGAAGCTCATGGGCATGGCGCTCAAGGCGCAGTCGAACGCGCGCGCCACCGCCGAAGCGCTGGCGCGAATCCACCAGCCGCGCGAGCAGACCGTCCATCACCGCCATTACCATATCGGTCCCGACGGAAAGGCGGTCTTCGTCGAGAATATGAACGGGGGTCTCGGAAATGCAGGAATCGCCTATCAAGCCTATACACAAGGCGCACCAGTCGCCCCGCTGCCTGGCGCGAACCAGATCGGGGAGCCCGTGCCAAGCGCCGGCTGTCAGGGGCAAGAAGCGATGCCGAATGCACGGCGGAGCAAAGGGAAGCGGCGCGCCCAAGGGCAATCGGAATGCGCTGAAACATGGGGCGCGAAGCCGTGAGATGATCGAGCTGGCTAAGCTGCTGAGGGGGATGCGGGGCTAGGCGGCCGGCCTGGGAAAAGGGGGGAATCTTTTTGATCCCCCCTCTGTTATAACAACCTCATGAGAGGTCATTATTCAGACTGCGCGATCTATAACGAGCCCGCGATGCCGCAGGGCGCCTGCGATTGCGGCGGCCTAGAGTTGAGCGAAGATTTCGATCATTCCGCGGTCGTTCTTCGCATATCCTTGCCGGGGAGCCTGGGAGACTTCCTCCGTCATATGCATGGTGAAGGCCTTGTCCAGCACCATCATTTTCCAACCGACCGGCTCCCCGCTGACGCTGCCGCCGGCAGTTTGGAACACGCGCATACAGTGATTTCCCGCCGTCGAGATGCCAACGGCATGGACTTCCACGATGCGGTGGAAGCCATTGTACTGGAGGCGGAGCCGAACGCCGCTCTGAAGCGCGGCAACAGGTAAATTATGTAACATGGTTACTTGTTCCCTTCATCGGGAGAAGCAACCGCCTTGACCTATTGCCCTGAAACCGCCACGAAGCCGGTGCATTTAAAGCATCTGTCCGCAGCGGTTGCAGCCATTGCGGATTGAACCGGGCCGGGGGGTGCAACCCTCGGCCCAATTCATGTCGACCTCATCGATACAAATTAACCATTGGCACTGTCTACGTGCGAGTGCCACGGGGTCGCGATTTTCGGCTCCCGTGTGGCAAGAAATCATCGCCGAGCTTTTGAGATATAAGAATATCTTTATATACTCGCGCGCCATCGCAGCAGAGCGGCCCCGCTGCTTGAGCGAGGCGATTTTGAATATCGGCGGGTCAGATTCCTCAGCTCTTATCCACGCCGAAGTCAAAAATCCGGGCTGTCATTGCTCCGGCGCCCGCGCCACCGGTCAACGAATAGATGAAACCATATTCGCCCGGTGCGAGTGCGGCTTTGGTCGAAACCTTGAAAACCCCCGGGCGGACCATCTGATAGTCGAACGAAAGCCGATCGCTATCCATCACGCCGGTCTTGGCTCCCCCAATGTTTACGCTTCCCACGCGCGCTTCGCGGCGCCCCTTCTTTTCCATCAGCTTGATAAGCGTAAACTCGCTCGGCGCCGTGACGGTCGCTGCGGTTCCGGCCTGCCATGCGCTAGACTGCGCGACCGTACCCGGGTTGGACTCGTCAAAGAAGAAATAGAAGGTCGGGCTCGCATTCTCCGTTCGCACGCGTGCAGCCGGATTCTGGATCGACGCCTTCACGCTCATCGAGGCGAGACCGCCGGTAAGCGCATATCCGAGAATCCCGCCGGTTTTAGCCTGGTTGGAGGCCGTCGCGTCGATCCGGGCCATCTTCTGGCCTGAGACGAGATACACGCCCGATGGATGCGGGACCATCGGGTCCGGCGAATCCAGCGACATAGCCGGCGCCGGCCCCGACGCCTTGCCGCTCAGCATCGCGGCGATCACCGGCCCTGAGACACCATTATTCTTGAGGGCGATAATATCGTTGGTGTCGAGATTGTACTGCCCGTCGCTGCTTCGAATCTTCGCGACAATCGCTTCGTCGCCGAGCTTCGCCTGGGTCATCAGCACGATCGACTGATTGGTGAGCGTCTCCGCCGCAGCCGGAGTAGCGACAGCCAACGCCGCCGCCGCGACGTGGAAATACGTTTTCATTTGAACCCCCGTTCGCGCGCCGATCATGTCGGCTTCATTATTGTTGCGGCTTAGCAACGAGTCGCACAAGCGGATTTCGTGGCGGAACCGCCTGCGACATGATCCGATATGGGGCGAAAATATGCTGGTCGCGCTGACCCTTGCTGAGATCAAGCCGGTGGGGCGCGTTGCGTTCCCCGCAAGGAAGAAGATAAAGTGAGAGGACTCTTTCGAGGGACGCGGCAAATATGATGCAGGAGGTGCCGATCCTGTCTTTAGGGCTGGCTCTCGCCATTCAGGCGGTGGGACCGCCGACGCTTCTACCCCCACCAACTACGCCACCGCCACCACCGCCATCGCCGCCGTCACCTAGGTCGCCCGCCGCAACGCCACTCGGCATCGGGCCGTCGCGTGCGGTCGTACACCTAACGATCGGCGAGGACGGCCGCGTAACGAACTGCGACATAAAGGAAAGCACCGGGAATGCGGCTGTCGATACGGCAACCTGCCGAATTGCCTTCCAGCGAGTGAAATACTCCGCGCGAATCGATGCTTCACCCGGAGCACCCCTGCGCACCGTCGATTTGCCCGTTAGGTGGCAGATCAATCAGTAGCGGGTGGTATGGCTTGGCGCGATGAACGGCAAGGCTGCCCCAGCCTCTCGACCGGGGCGCCAGCGTTTCACCAGACCGTCGCGCCCATTTCCTCTAGCCATGAGCTGGATCGCTCGTCCGGGATCATATCCATCATAGTAAAGCCGTCGCCATCGTCGCCGAGCTCTTCGTTTAGCGAGCGCGGGCCGTATCGGTTGGCGAATTGCTCGAGTGCCTTGTTGCCGTAGCGTCGAGCGGCCTTCTCAATTTCGGCCACCGGAATGGTCCCATCGAGTATATCGACGATCATGGCCTGGGTGGCTTCTTCCGCTATATCCCGCGGTAGGCCGCGCCCAATCGCCTTCTTTACCCGATCGAGGATCCCGGCGAGCGTGGGGCGCGGGTTGTGCAGCTCGTTCACGCCGAGGGAAAAATTCGCGGCGAGCCCGAGATCGCGACGCCAGCCGCGGATGCTTGTCTTATGCACTCCCTGCTCGCGGGCGATATGACGATCGCTCCAGCCAAGTTGATACATGAGCATTCGCGCTGCTCGCTGCGTTGGCGTCAGGCGATAGGAGGTGCGAGAGCCACGATTTACCGGTAGGTCCCGCGCCCTGCGCCAAACGACGATCGTGTTTTTCTTCGCCCCGGTTCGTGACGCTATTTCACCATCGGTGAGCCCCTGCTCGTAGAGGGAAAGGCGAGTAGCAAGCGCCGCTGCCGACGCGGCCCGATCGATTTTCATGTTGCTTCTCCTGAGGCCAGCCGAATTTGACTGGCGGCAGGAGGTTTCACCGCTCGGCCGATGAGGTCGCAGCTTTCGCGACATGCGGTGGCAAAATTTAAGCGGGCGCCCCAAAACAGTTCGAAGCGCCCGCCTTCATTATGCGATCAGGCAGCGCTCCCGCACCAGCGTTTTGATCGCCGCGACGCGATCGGCGTGGCCGGAGATCTGGGCGATGAGCAGCCACTGGTCGGCGCCCTTGTCGAGGCCACCGAACCACAGTCGCCCGTCACCGGTCAGGGCGTAGCCGCCCCCAGCCTCGGTGAATGCGGCGAGCCACACCGCTGGATTAAACGGGGCGCTCATGACGGCTTCCTCGCTGCACCGAGTTCATCGGCCAGATGGGCTCGCTCCGCCTCAAGGTAATTAATCGGCCCGAGCGACTGATCGAGGCCGTATTTCGGGAGTGTGGTCAGGATACCTCGCGAGCTGGCCGCCTCTCCACGCTCGTCCAACTCGTCCCCGGCGGGGTCATCATCCTCCCGGTCTGAATCTCCGTCGACCAGATCAAGCAGTCCGATCAGCCGCTCTATTTCGTCCTCGATCGCTTGGCGGTTCGCCAGCGCAAACGTCGGATGGAGGTAAACGCTCATGTCAGCAGCCCCCCGCCGTTTGCATGAAGTGGTGCACCCGTTGCACCGTCCTCGGCTGAATTCTGCGGCCCCAGCGTAGGCTTTCGACAAAATTCGAATCATCCATCGCCATCGATCCGAAGGCGCTCGCACTCATCCCCGAGGCCAATAGGAAGCGGGCAATGTCCGCCAGGATCGGATGCGGATCTCGGACCCAATGCTGGCGCCGGGCGCGATCTACGCCCTCTCGTCGCGCCTCGGCCGCCTCTCCGCTCTTGGGATTAGCGCTCGGTAGCACCTTACCGTCACGGATAAGACTGACGATCCGATCCACTGTTTCCCGCCGGGGCCGGCGTCCCGACCGGAGATCCCCAACGAGGCGAGGATCATTTACGGCTGCGCGACCGAACATCGACGGCGCTACGCCGCGGTCGGCACAATATCGCTCGATAGAGCGCAGAAGCTGCGTGGTCATGCCGGCACCTCGCTAGCGAGGCCAAATTCGAGGTTGTGAGTTTCGAGGAGTTTGGTCCAAGCGCGGTCGTAGGCGTCTTTGGCGGCGAGATATTCAACGACGGCGGGCGGCAGATTGCGCGCGTCCGCAGCGCTTTCGGCAGGTGCGCGCAACCGCGCGCCCGTGGTAGGGGCGTTCGTAGCCATGTTCGATCTCCTTGTGATCGAGTTGTGGTCAGACCGGGCGGGAGGGGCCTAAACCTCCCTCCCGGTCGCTTTTCCTGCTCAAAGCAGTGATATAAAAACTATCGTTTTGGCGCATTGCGTCAACAGAAAAATGATATTATTCATATCGAATGGATTTGACGCCCTCCTTGTGCAGAGCGGCCCGTGGCCTGATTGGCTGGACGGCTGACGACCTTGCGGTCGCGGCAAAAATTGGCGTTGCTACCGTCCGCCGGTTTGAGCTCGGGGAGCCAGTTAAGGCGGTGACGCTTCTGGCATTGATGGCTGCTTTTGAGGGCGCCGGCATTGAATTCATCCCGGCCGGTGCGTTGATCCGCACCGGAGCCGGCCCGGGAGGGGCGGGCGTACGTTTGCGCTAGCAACGGCGATTGGGATATGCCTGACCGCCGATTAGGCCCGCATAGGGGGAGCGGTCTTGGCGGAAAATAACGGACAGGGCTGCCTGGGTTGCCTTGGAGTCATCGTGCTCTGCATTGCCGCGTACGCGATGTTTCATGTCGGCGGCGACAAGAGCGAAGCCCAACAAGCCGCCATCGAAGGGGACGCCAAGCCGGGCGTGACGCAGCCGGCCGTTGCGGCGGTCAGCTTGGGCCGTGAATTTGATGAAGACGCCGCCCGCGATGCTGCCCACGACGACCTTTCCGGGCAGAGCTACGAGAGTGAGCAGGGTTCGTCCCAGTGCACCGACGATTGTAGCGGCCACGAGGCCGGCTGGTCTTACGCGCGCGACAATGGCGATGAAGATTGCGATTCTGGCGCATCAGATTCCTTCAGGGAAGGGTGTTCGGCATATCGCGAAGCGGTCGAGCAACGCATCGAGAATGCGCGGGAGGCCTATAACAAGGGCGATGCTGCGTTCGTGAAGGACTGACGCCGAAACGCCCGTGAAACGTCGATTAGCGGATCGTCCGCAGTTATAAGACCGCATCGGCCGACCATGCCCTGCGCCGGGGGCTCCCTGTTCCACGGGAACATATGGTCGGCATCGAACAGAACCCCGAGATCATCAACCGGATCGCCAACAGCGAGGGCGTGAAGGAATTCCTGCGGCCCGACGGCGAGCCGATGGACTTCACGCCCATCACTGAGGTCCCGATCACGCAAACCGGGGTGGTGGCGTTGTCGAACGGCAACGATGCGGTGGGGCTCTTCGAAATCACCTGTGAGGGAATCTGGCAGGGGCACATTGCCTTTGCGCGGACGTGTCGCGGCAAGCGCGCGATCGAGACCGGGCGCGAAATGCTCGATTGGATGTTCGAGCACAGCGCTGAGGTGATCTGGGGCGCGGTGCCTCGCTGGAACAAGCCCACAATCTGGTTTGCGCGCGCGATCGGCATGCGTCCGACCGGCAATGGCGACCAGGATACCGAAATCCTCGAAATCAAAAGGGTGCATTAATGGCGTCAGCGGCAATTTCCGCGGCAGGGTCGATCCTCGGCGGACTGACAGGCGGCAAGGGAGCGGCGAAGGCTGCTAAGATCCAGGCCGATGCATTCAGGCAGGGCCTCGCGCAGCAGCAAGCGCAGTGGAACCAGACGCAAACGAATTTGCGGCCATTCCTTGGGTTGGGGACAAGCGCGGTCAACCCGCTGGGAAACCTCGTCGGGGTCAACGGGAACGACGCGCAGCAGGCAGCGATCACTCAGTTGCAGAATGGGCCACTGTTCTCGTCGCTTGTGCGGAACGGGGAAAACTCAATCCTCGCGAACGCTGCAGCGACTGGAGGGCTGCGTGGGGGCAATATTCAAAACGGCCTCGCCAACTTCCGCTCGGACACACTCGCCAATGTGATCCAGCAGCAGCTCGGCAATCTCGGCGGCCTGGTGAATACGGGCGTCGGTGCTGCGAACAGCCTCGGCGGTTTCGGACAGGCGAATGCCGACGCGTCTTCGAAGCTGCTCGGCCAGTTAGGGAATGCGAACGCGGTTGCGGCAGCAGCGCCTTATGCCGCGTTCGGTAGCGCGCTGGGACAAGTCGATTTCAACAAAGTCTTATCCGGTCTTGGGAGTGGAAATGGCGGCATAACCTTCCAAAACGCGAGCGATATGTCCAACAACGCGCTGAACGCGGTTGATGCACGGCGCCTTGGTCTTCCGTGGTGATCCTGAAATTTGGGAATCCCATTGCGGATGATCCGCTATTGGTCTAGTGTAAATCTATCGGCTGATCGAGTCCTGCGCCGGGGACATTGCACTCGTGGAGAGTTGCTTCGATCATGCCGTCATCTCAATTTAGGCAAGGTGATCGCGGCCTCTCCCAGCTAGGGAGACGCTGAATGGCTACCGACCAGCTTGTCGACCAGATGATAACGAATCTGGTCAACATGCCGAAGAACATCTCCGACTCTCTTGCGCAGGGTCAGCAACGTGCGCTCGATCAACAGGATGCGACGCTGCGGGTACAGCAGCTTCAGCGCCAAGCTGATCGCGACGCACAGTACGACATCGATGCCGATGCCTATTTGCAAAACCAAACTCCGCAGCAACTCGCGACATTGGTGACGAAATATCCCGATAAATATCAGGCGCTCAAGCAGGGCTACGAGGTGATGGACGAGCCTCGGCAACAGGGCCTGAAGGTGCAGTTCGGAAGCCTCTACAATGCCGCGGACAACGGGCGCCCTGATCTGCTCGCAAATCAGATTGACGATCTGATCACCGCCGAGAAGAAAGCGGGGATCGATACGACGGACGCGCAGGCGATGTCTGCCCGCCTTCGGTCGAATGATCCTGACACCGTGAAGGCCGCGACCGCCAACCTTCGGAATTTTGCCGCAGTCCACCTATCGGCGCTCGACAGCAAGTTCGCGCAAAGCCTCGGTATCAACCAAGGCGGCGACGGCCATTTTAAATCTTCGCCGTTGGGAATTTTTGACGATCGCACTGGCTCATTGAAGCACGCGATCAGCGAAAAGCTGCAAATTCGAACTGTTCGAAACGCGGACGGCACGACTTCAGTTGTTGGGGTCGGTGGCGATGGGGAGCCCGTGGTCATCGGCTCGGAGTCTGACGATTTGCCACCGGGCGCGTCATCTCCTCCTGGCGCTGGGGGTAGCCAGCCGCTCAGTATCCGCCTGAATAATCCAGGTGCCATCCGGTACAATCCGAGTAACCAGTGGGTCGGGCAGGTCGGTCAGCAGAATGGTTTCGTCCAGTTCGACACGCCCGAAAACGGCCAGCGCGCGCATAGGAGGCTGATCGCCAACCAGATCCGAGCGGGATACGATACTCCGCTCACCTGGGCGCAGCATTACGCGCCCGCCAGTGACGGGAACGATCCCCAAGCCTATGCGCAGACAATCGCGAAGGGGTTGGGGATCGGCGTCAACGACAAAATGCCGATCGACGCGGTGCCGCGTATCGCAGCCTTGTCGGCGAAGGTTGAGGCTGGCGGTTCACCAGCGAATTCGGGGTCTGGCGCACCATCTCAATCCTCGGGCGCGCCAACGGCCCTCGTTGGCGTAGCAGGCACGAAGCCGCAGCCGGCCGTCAGGGTGCTCTATACCTCGGCGCCGAAGCAGGCTGCGTTGGACGCGAGCACCATCGACTTCTACGCGCAGAAGGTCGCGGCGGGCGGCGACATGCCTCAACTCGGGATGGGGAAAGACGCGGCCACGTTGCGTCAGGCGATTTTGCAGCGTGCGGCCCAGATCCAACTGGGAAGGGGCATGAGTGGCGGGGACAGCAATCTGCTGCACGCCGACACCAAGAGCGCGGGAATGGCGCTGACCGCGCTGCAGAAAACCCGAAATAGCCTCGATCCCTTTATCAAGACATTCGATGGCGCTGCGGACCAGGTGCGCAAGCTGGCCCCGCAAGGGGTTGGGGGCAGCATTCCCGTCTTCAATCGCTGGATACAGGCAGGGCGACAGGCCGTCACGGGGGACCCCGCGGTCTCCAAGTTCAACGTGGCGATCAATGCGGTCGCCAACGAGAATGCCAAGATCATGTCTGGCGCGTCCGGTGGCGCTGTTACCTCGGACTCGGCGCGTCACGAGGCAATGTCGCTGATCAATAACGCAATGACGCTGGATCAGCTGAACTCGGTGCTCGACCAGATGCACACCGACTCCCAGCTCCGCATTCGGTCCTTGGACGATCGGGCGACGACGTTGCGCGGGATCATCTCCGGCAATTCGGCGGCCGGTCCAGCGCCAAACTCATCGCCTGGGCGTCAAACGGTGCCAGCGAAGGCCGCCCCCGCCATCGGAGCCGTCGTCCGTGGCTACAAATTCAGGGGCGGTAACCCTGCCGATCGCAATAGCTGGGTGAAGGTGCAATGACTGATCAGCGTGGCCCTTGGGAAGACTATGGCTCTCCGGCAGCGGTTGCGATCCAGGCGCGGCCCGAGCCGATGCCTGTACCAAATCCCGTCGAACTGGCGCCCCATGGCGCGCCGCCGCCCGCAGAGGATGGCCCTTGGGCGGATTACTCGCCGGGCGCCGCTCCAACCCCGCGGAACCTGCCGATCGCTCCGACCGCGCATAATGAGCGCATTGGCGGCTTCGCGGATCAACTGCCTCCCCAGCCGGCACATCGTATGTCGGAAAAGGATGAAGCCACGTACTCGAACATGCTCAAGACGGCGGATGCTGCGACGTTGAAGCGTTTCCTCTGGGAGCACGGTAACTTTCAGCAGCCTGGGCTCGATGAGTATGTGGCTGCCCGGGACAAAGCCCGCGCGAAAGGCGCCCCCGTCAGCTACGACGTCACCTATGCGCTTCCGAAGGTCAGCAATGCTGATGGCGCAACTGGCGCTGCCACTCGTGGCGTTGGCCGCGGTGCGACGGCAAACTTTCTCGATGAAGCCGGCGCGTTGGTCGACGCGGTGGGTGGAACCGATGGGCGTCCGAACATCTGGAATAGCGATCAGAGCTTCGGCGACCTGTATGACCGGAACCTCGATTATAATCGCGCGGTTCTTGGCGCCGACGACAGGGATCATCCCTATGCGTCGCTGGCTGGGGAAGTGGCGGGTAGCCTTGTCCTTCCTGGCGCGATTGAAAAAGCCGGCGTCACGGCCTCGCTTAACGAGGTCCGATTGGCAGCTCGCAATGCTGCACTCATGGAGGGATATTCCGGCGAGGAAGCGGCCCGGATTGG
Organism: Sphingomonas lycopersici; assembly: GCF_026130605.1. Classification (GTDB taxonomy): domain Bacteria; phylum Pseudomonadota; class Alphaproteobacteria; order Sphingomonadales; family Sphingomonadaceae; genus Sphingomonas; species Sphingomonas lycopersici. The sequence goes on from NZ_JANFAU010000006.1 coordinate 20,064, forward strand.
CGCGCGTGCCGTTGCGCGGCGCCTCGCCACCGAGGGAGCGATTTACGGCGGCGCTTATGGCGCGGGCTCCGCTGATGGTGGCCCAGGATCGCGCATTGTAGGGGCAGGGACCGGGGCTATAGCTGGTGCGGCGCTCCCGGTTGCCGGGCGCGTCTTGTCGCCGATCACGGCGCCGATCCGCAATTCGATCGCGAGCGCGGCGGATGCGGTTTACAATGGTGGTCGCCGGCTCATTTCCCCGTTCACGCGTGAGGGTGCGCAGGACACCGCCGCCGAAATCCTGCGCAATTCCGCGACCCGTCCCACGAGCGATATTGTTGCCGACATTGCCAATGCGGCTCCTCCGGTTGCGGGCGTGCGGCCGACGCTGGCAGAGGTTGCGGGAGATCCGGGGTTGGCCGGCCTTCAGCGCGGGCATGCCAATACCGATTTGAATACCGCTGCTGCGATCGGCGAGCGCAATGCGGCGAATGCCCTGGCGAGAACCCGAGCCACGTCGGAGGCGTTGGGCGATGGCTCGCCGCAAGCGATCCAGGACTATGCCGCTGGGCGCATGGCTTCTGCTGAGCAGGCAACCGTTGATCAACGGGCGGCTCGACAGGCGGCCATCGACACCCGGCTGGCCGGCGAGCGTCAATTGGCGGATCAGGGGCATAGTGACGCGGTTGCTGCCGTATCGCAGGCGATCGACCGACTCGGGCCTACCGCCGATCGGGAAGCAACCGGTGCTGCCGCACGGGAAGCGTTCGACACGGCATACGATGCGGCAAAGGCACGGACGCGCGAAGCTTACGCAGATGCGGCCCTCAACAACCCGCGCCCGATTAAAATCCCGCCGAGCGTGTTTCAGAAGCTGCGGCTGGCTGCCGACGATTTCTATGGCGACGGTGGCGGAGAAATGCCGGCGCGCCTCCAATCGATCCTCAATGATATGGCGGATGAACACGCCACGACCCGCACCCTCACGAATATCGATCGCCGGCTCGCAGATTTCGCGGGCGAGGCGAGGATGCAGGGACGCCGATCGGAAGCAGCATTTGCCGAACGGGTGCGCGCGGATCTCGGCAATTTTGTCCAGAATGCTGCGCCGCCCGAGTATCGTGCCGCGATCGCCAATGCCAAGGCAGTGCGAGCGGAGCAGGGGCGCTTGTTCGAGGGCGGGGATGCCGCGGCGACCTTTGCCCGCGACCGCTACGGCAATCCCGCCATCGGCAACACAACCGTGCCGACGCGCCTTGTTCGTCCAGGGGCTGCCGGAGGCGATACGGCCGAGGAATTGATCCGCGCGATCGGCCCAGAAAATGCGGAAAATATCGTCCGCGAGGAAATTCGCAGGGTCGCTGAGGAGAGGGGTGTCCAGACCGGGGCACAGGCTCGCGCCTTGGCAAACCGCTTCGGCGAGGCCGCGAATCGCTTCCCGGCAGTGCGAGACGATCTCCGCAACCTGCAGGCGCGAGCCGCCGAACTCGATGCCGCACGCGGCGTCCAGCACGACGCCATTTCCATGAAGGCAACCGTGGAGGAACTTGCATCGGCGAGCGAGATGTCAGCCTTGCACAAACAGCTTGTCGCTTCACCGTTGGCGAAGGTGGCGGACACCACGGTCGATCCAAGCAGCTTCGTGAAGGGGTTGATGCAGCGATCGGATGACGGACGTCAGCTTCGTCAACTGGCGGCAATGCTGAGGACGAAGCCCGAGGCGATGGCGGGACTGCGCCGAGTGATCGGCGATTACATAATCGATGCCGGCGCCGGACCGAACTTCACCGCGGCCGGTGACCGCATTCCGGCGATCAACAAAACCCGCGCCGCGATCGATACCGTTCTCAAGCGCGCGGCGCCGGCTCTGACCCGTGAGCAGGCCATCGTCTTGAAGGTCGTCCGACGGGAATTGGAGCAGGCCAATTTTGCCGCGACCGCCTCCAAGCCGAGCGGATCGGAAACGCAGCTCAACAAGACATTCGTTGATCTGATGCGGCATGCCCCGGCGGTGGTGGGCAAGAAGGCGAAGCTTCTGATTGCTCACGTCCTCGGTGCCCTTGGCAACGGCCAGGAAGTCAAAAGCCTGATCACCGAAGCCGTCCTGAATCCTGATTTTGCGGCAACGCTGCTGAAGCGCCCCACTGAGCGTCATTGGTCTCAGATCAGGGAGGGGCTCATCGGTCGAAAAGCGGTGATGGGCGGCGCGATCGTGGGTCAGGCGATCGGCGATCACTATGGCTTGCGAGATTTGCTTCTCACTGCGGTTCGCCGCGCTGCGTCGGGTATTCAGCCGGCACCTCAAGGCGATGGTCGCTCGCTGCACTCCGACCCAATTGCGGTCGCACGATAAAGGAGGATGACCCATGCGCTCTGAACAAGAATTGGCGGCCATATTCGTTTCGCTTTCGACGGCCATGACCATCGCGGTTTCAGCCGCCACGCCAGAGCCGGCGCCCGATCAGCGCTCGACGCTCTATATGCCGCCTGTGTGGCGGCGCGCCTTCAATCTCAACCAGCGCGACCGGTTGGGTAAGTTCAACGAATTGGTGCGGGCGCTTGCCACCGCCGCGCGCACCCCTGAGTGGATGGCGCGTATGGCGTTGGACGTCGTCTACATCCCGGGCCGCGAGGCCGATCTTGATGACGTGAATAACGATGCGCCAGCCCTCGAAATGGCGCTCATGGCGATGGGACTGAATCCCAACCATGTGGCGTGGGCTTCGTCGACACCGAACTAGGGCGAGAGCGGTGGGGGTGCTGGTTTGGTTGCCTTGCGTGGCCGCTCCCATACCTTCAGTCCGCCTTGTTGCTTGTGAGCTGCCCGGCGATAATCCGCCGAGCGGTAATGCGGAGTAACGTCGTATGAATCCACCCGATTGGCCGCGCGCGATGAAGCGCGCAACAGCGGCCCGATACTGCGACCTCGCCCCCGCCAAATTCATAGCTGAGGTCACGGCCGGCCGTTTGCCGCTCCCCGTGGAATTAGGGGGAGAGGATCATTGGGACCGCAACGCGCTTGATGACAGCCTTGGGCGGCTGTTCGGTAGCGCGGTGCCGGACTGGGAAAGGGAGCAGCCGGGTCTTCGCGGCTAGGTGAATCAGCCTTCGAATTCATCGGTAGCGTCATCGCAGGAGTGCGCTGATGCAAGCGATCGTGGAGGCGATGTTCGTAAGCTAGGCCGCGACTCGCGGGAGCCAGCGTCTGACCTTCAGATTCGGGCTCCCTTGACAAGGGGAGCGTTTTTCGATTCTTTTAACGAAAATTTGAACTGTTGCGGCGACAGAAACGTTGATAGGGGGCCGCCGCGCAAGGAGGAGTTGACATGTCTGTAGCGGAGGAATTCGCTCGCCTTATGGCTGGCGTCAACGTCCAGACTCTGCCCGCGCCCTCGTTCCCGGCAGTGGCCGGTACCAGCGTTGTTCCCACTCGCACTGTTTACAGCGTCGGTGAAGCTATCGAATACCGGGAGCGGTCTAAGCATGCCAAATTGGGGGCAGGTACTTTCTGAGATTCGAAGTGAAGACGCTACACTCAGAAACAATTCGATTAGCCCGGTTGACGTAGTTCGGCGACGCTATCTCAAGCAGCTTCACGATCTCACCGGTCGCAATGTCATTGCATATTACTCAGGCTGGCTGTCGAATCCGACAGCTTTCGGCATTGATGTAAATGACGAGGACAAAGCGGCATTCATGATGGCCATACATGGCTTGGATAAGGCTAAAGGGCTCGACCTTATTTTGCACACCCCGGGCGGTGGGATTGCGGCGGCGGAATCCCTTGTAGATTACCTGCGCCGGGTTTTTGGGGGTAATATCCGGGCGGTGGTGCCTCATCTGGCGATGTCTGCCGGAACGATGATTGCTTGTGCTTGTAAGTCTATTTTAATGGGAAAGCAGTCCAACCTTGGACCGATAGATCCGCAATTAGGGGGATTGCCCGCCGCCGCGGTAAAAAAGGAAATTGAGCGCGCGCTTGATGAGGTCAGGCAAGACCCTCACAGAATGCAATTCTGGCAGTACGTTCTTTCAAAATACCAGCCGACATTTGTAAGTCAGTGTGAGCAAGCCGTGGATTTGGCTGCCAAGTTTGTTAAACGTCGCTTGCTTGATAATATGCTTTTGGGCGTGGAAAATGCAGATATGAAAGCTGATTCTATCGTTCAAGGCTTATCAGACGTAGATATTAATAAATCACATGCGCGTCATATTCATATAGATGACTGCGAAGCATTGGGCTTGAAGATTGAGCGCCTTGAGGATAATCAGCCCCTTCAGGAAGCGGTCCTTACGGTCCATCACTGTTATATGCACAGCCTCAGCGTAACGAGTGCCGCAAAGATCGTAGAAAACCACGATGGCGCCGCTTTTATTAAGGCTCCAGCCTAAGCCGGTAGACCGTTCGTCACTTGCCTTTTGTCGTGCGGGGACTTGGCGCATGGAGCGACAACCATCGTGGGCGCCTCTGATTCTCGTCCTCCGCCCATCGGCGTTGTAGCCATGTGCGAGTCCTCCGCGGAGGTCGCAGATTTGACCCAAAGGAGGGTTCAAATGTGGGAACAACGCCGATCCGTTCCAAAGATTATGACTTAATATCAATTAGATATGACAAAATATCTGGAAGCACGCGGGGCATCCAGCATTCTTCGAGGATCGGTGATTTCCGCCTTGTCGGACGGCACATCAGCGCCGCCGTCGCCGGCCCCAGACGCGTTCGTGTTCGCGGCGATAATGGCGGAAGGCGCGCCAGACGATCCATCCCACGCTCACCACCAGCAGCGCCAACAACGCGTAACCAATTTCGACACGCACCATCCCGCCCCTTAGTGTCGCACGCGATCACTCCCGATGCTGCAACGCGCGATGAGGCGGATGGCTCCCGCCGAATTCAGCCCGCATCCCCCCGCTCCAGCGCCAGCAACATCTCCTTCGCCGCCAGCCCGCCGGCGAAGCCGGTGAGCGCGCCGTTGCTGCCGATCACGCGGTGGCATGGGGCGATGATCGAGATCGGGTTGCGGCCGTTCGCCGCGCCCACCGCGCGCGCCGCATTGGGGCGATCGAGCTCGCGCGCGATCCGGCCGTAGCTCGACGTTTCGCCGAACGGGATGCGCAGCAACGCCGCCCAGACGGCGCGCTGGAAGGCGGTGCCGCGAAAGGCGAGCGGCACGTCGAACGCGCGGCGCTTCCCCGCGAAATATTCGTCGAGCTGGCGCGCGGTTTCGCACAGCACCGGATGATCGGGCGCATCGGCCAGCGCGGGCAGCGGGACGCGCGCCGGATCGTCGCCCTCCCACAGGATCGCGACGAGCGCGTCCCCTTCGGCGACCAGGGTGAGCTCGCCGACCGGCGAGGCGATGATCTTTGACGGCAGAGGTTGGGACATGACGATCTCCTTCGCCGGCAGCGATCGCATCGATCGCCCGCGCGCGCATCCCGCGGTTTGCGGTCAATGACGGGTCAGAACGCCTCGTCGATCAGCTTGCGCGCGGCGGCGCTGGTCCAGTCCATCTCGCCGGAGGTGCGCCATATTTCATGCCCCTTGGCGTCGAACAGTATCGTCGTCGGCAGGTTGACGCGATAGCCGAGGCTCAGCCCCATTTCGGGATCGGTATAGGGCTTCAGCCGCGTCAGATGCCGCGCGGCGACGAACGGGGCGACCTTGGCCGGCTCCATATCCTGGCTCACCGCGAGCATTGTCACTCGATCGCCTAACTGCCCGCCCAGCGTATCGAGCGTCGGCAGTTCCTTGACGCACGGCGCGCACCATGTCGCCCACAGGTTGAGCAGCACCGGCTTGCCACGGAAATCGGCGAGCCGCACGCGCTTGCCTTCGGGCGAGATGAAGACGCTGTCGACCGCTGCCATGCCGCGCTGGTGGCGATCGACCGCATTGTGCGCGCCATGCTTCTTGGATGCCGGCTGCACTTCGTCGGGCGACGTATCATTATGCGCCGCAGTCGCTTGCCCGTCGCCGGGCCTTTGCCTATCGCAGCCGGCGGCGGCCAATGCCAGCCCGAGGAGAAAGACGATCGCCGAACGCGAAGCCATGAGCGGTTCCAATCAGATGTGGGGCGGTCGGTTTGCCGAAGGCCCCGCAGCAGTGATGCGTGAGATTAACGCCTCGATCCCATTCGACAAGCGCATGTGGCGTCAAGACATCGCCGCGTCCAAGGCGCATGTCGCGATGCTCGCGACGCAGGGCGTCGTCGCGCAGGAGGATGCCGCCGCGATCAGCGCCGGGCTCGATACGGTCGCCGCGGATTATGAAGCCAACGGCGTCCCCGACGATCTGACGCTGGAAGACATCCATATGCTCAGCGAGGCGAAGCTCGCCGCGGCGATCGGCCCGGTCGCGGGGCGGCTCCACACCGCGCGCAGCCGCAACGATCAGGTGGCGACCGATTTCCGGCTGTGGGTGCGCGACGCGATCGACCAGACCCGCACCGCGCTCGCCGCGCTCGATGCCGCATTGCTCGCGCGTGCCGAGCAGCATGCCGGCGACGTGATGCCCGGCTTCACCCATCTCCAGTCGGCGCAGCCGGTGACGCTCGGGCATCATCTGATGGCCTATCACGAGATGATCGCGCGCGACGCCACCCGCTTCGCCGATGCGCGCGCGCGGATGAACCTCTGCCCGCTCGGCTCGGCGGCGCTCGCCGGGACCGGCTTTCCGCTCGATCGCCACGCCACCGCGGCGGCGCTCGGCTTCGACGGCCCGACGCGCAACTCGCTCGATGCAGTGTCGGATCGCGATTTCGCGATCGAATATCTCACCGCCGCCGCGCAATGCTCATTGCATCTGTCACGGCTGGCGGAGGAATTCGTGCTGTGGGCGTCGCAGCCGTTCGGCTTCGTCGCTTTGTCCGATCAATGGTCGACCGGCAGCTCGATCATGCCGCAGAAGCGCAACCCCGACGCCGCCGAGCTGGTGCGCGGCCATGCCGGACGAATCACCGGCTGCCTCGTCAGCCTGATGGTGACGATGAAGGGGCTGCCGCTGGCCTATTCGAAGGACATGCAGGACGATAAGCCCCCGGTGTTCGAATGCCACGATTTGCTGGGGCTGAGCATCGCGGCGATGACCGGGATGATCGAGAGCGCGACCTTCCGCACCGATCGGATGCGCGCGCTGGCCGAGAGCGGCTATGCCACCGCGACCGATCTGGCCGACTGGCTGGTGCGCGAGGCGAACGTGCCGTTCCGCGAGGCGCACCACATCACCGGCCGCGCGGTGGCGCGCGCCGAGGCGCTGGCGGTGACGCTCGATCAAGTGCCGCTCGCCGACCTCAAGGCGATCGACCCGCGGATCGACGACCGGGTCTATTCGGTGCTGTCGGTCGACGCCTCGGTCGCCAGCCGGACGAGCTTCGGCGGCACCGCGCCGGACAATGTGCGCGCCGCGATCCGCGCGGCGCGGGGAGAATGACGATGAAGCGCGCCTTTGTGACGCGGGGGGCGGTGTTCGCTCTCGGCTCGCTGTTGTTGCTTGCCGCTTGCGGTCGGACGCATCCGCTGCGCCCGGCCAAGGGCGAAAGCCTGCCGCCCGCGCCTTATGGCGCGGAAACCCCGCCGGCGGGCAGCAAATTGATCGAACCGTCGGTCCAGGCGCGCCCCAAGCGCGGCGACGATCTCCTCACCAACTCTCAGGATCGCCGGTCGGACCAGTTCGACCTGCCGCCACGCTGATGAACCATTTTTCGATGATCGATGGCGCGCTCCATTGCGAGGGCGTGCCGCTCGAACGGATCGCGGCCGAGGTCGGCACCCCGGTCTATGTCTATTCCGCCGCGACCTTCCGGCGCCATGCGCAGGTCTTTCGCGACGGGCTGAAAGCCGCGGGCGCGCGGGTCCATCTCGCTTATGCGATCAAGGCCAATCCCAATATCGGGGTGCTGCGCGTGCTCGCCGACGAAGGCTATGGCGCCGACGTGGTGTCGGGCGGCGAGCTGGCGCGCGCGCTGGCGGCGGGAATGCCGGCGCATGACGTGGTCTTCTCCGGGGTCGGCAAGACCGACCGCGAGCTGATCCGCGGGCTGGAGGCCGGGATCGGCCAGTTCAACCTCGAGCTCGAGGAAGAGGGCGTGGTGCTCGCCGCGCTCGCCGCGGCGCGCGGGCTGACCGCGCCGGCGGTGCTGCGCGTCAACCCCGACGTCGACGCCGGGACCCACGCCAAGATCTCCACCGGCAAGAAGGAAAACAAGTTCGGCGTGCCGATCGATCTCGCGCCCGGGATCTTCGATCGGCTCGCGACGCTGCCGGGGATCAACCTGCGCGGGGTGGCGATCCATATCGGCAGCCAGCTGTTCGATCTCGCCCCGCTCGAAGCGGCCTATCGCCGGGTCGGCGAGCTGGTCGCCGAGCTGCGCGGGCGCGGTCACACGATCACCCATGTCGATCTCGGCGGCGGGCTCGGCGTGCCGTATCGCGAGGAGGACGCGCCGCCGGCGCCGGCCGATTACGGCGCGATGGTCGCGCGCGCCACCGCGGGCTGGGATGTCGAATTGATGTTCGAGCCCGGCCGGGTGATCGCGGGCAATGCCGGGGTGTTGCTGACCGAGGTGATCTGGGTCAAGCCGGGGGTGATCAACCCCTATGTCATCGTCGATGCGGCAATGAACGATCTCGCGCGTCCGGCGATGTACGATGCGTGGCACGATTTCGTCGCGGTGCGGCCGCGCGGCGGGACGATGACCGCCAATATCGCCGGCCCGGTGTGCGAGACGGGGGATACGTTCGCGATGGGGCGGACGATCGATCGCGTCGAGCGCGGCGATCTCGCGATCTTCCGCACCGCGGGCGCCTATGGCGCGACGATGGCGTCGACCTACAACAGCCGGGCTTTGGTGCCCGAGGTGCTGGTCGACGGCGATCGCTATACCGTGGTGGCCGATCGCATCGCGGCCGAGACGATCCTCGCCGCCGAGCGGGTGCCGGACTGGTTGTGACGCTCGCCAGCCTTCCCCTGTTCGTCAGCCTCGCCGGGCGGCCGGTGATCCTGATCGGGGAAGGCGAGGCGGCGGATGCGAAACGGCGGCTGCTCGAACGTGCCGGCGCGGTCGTGGTGGATGAGGCGGGGAAGCCCTTGCCGTCATCCACCACCGTTCATGCTGAGCTTGTCGAAGCGTTGCCCTTTTCTTCGACGCGCGGTGAAGGGGAAAGCAGCCCTTCGACGAGCTCGGGGCGAACGGAGGAAGCGAGGTTCGCGATCGTCGTCGATGACGAGGCGGCGGTCGCGCGGCTCAGGGCGCGTGGCGTCCTCGTCAATGCGGTCGATCGTCCCGATCTGTGCGACTTCACCTTGCCCGCGATTGTCGATCGTGCGCCGGTGATCGTCGCGATCGGCACCGGCGGCGCCTCCGCCGGGCTGGCGGCGGCGCTCAGGCAGCGGCTGGAGGCCTTGCTGCCGGCGCGGCTCGGGCGGCTCGCCGAGGGGCTGCATGCCGCGCGCGGCGCTTGGCGTGCGCGTTATCCTGAAGCCGGCGACCGGCGGCGCGCGATCGGTGCGGCGCTGGCGCCGGGCGGGGCGCTCGATCCGCTCGGCGAGCACGGCGAGGCGCCCGATGCCGGGCCGGTCGACGCAGCGGTCACGGCGGGGATCGTTCCGCTCAAATTGCGCTCGGCCGACCCCGACGATCTGACATTGCGCGAGGCGCGGCTGCTCGCGCAGGCCGATCGCGTGACGCATCGGCCGGGGGTGCCGCGCGCGATCCTCGATCGCGCGCGCGCCGATGCCGCGCGGATCGAATGCGCCGCGCCGCCGTTGGACGCGGGACCGGGATTGACCGTCGACGTGGAGATGCTGTGAGCGGGTTCGGCTATCGTATCGACAATGGCGTGGCGCGCCGTATCACGGTGAAGGAAGCGGCGGCGTGCGACGCCGGGATGGTCTGGGTCCATTTCTCCGGCACCGGCGACGCGACGCGAGCCTGGCTGCGTGACGAAGCGCGGCTTCCCGAACATCTCGTCGAGGCGCTCACCGCGCAGGAAACCCGCCCGCGCTGCGACGGCTATGATACCGGCGCCTATCTCAACCTGCGCGGGCGGAGCGAGGAGGAGGTCTATCCGTCCGACCTGCTCGCCTCGGTGCGGATCTGGGCCACCAAGGGGCGGGTGATCTCAGTGACGCGCAAGCATCTCGTCGCGACCGACGTGGTCGAGCAGGCGGTGAAGGACGGGACCGCGGACGACCCCGGCGATCTGATCACCACCTTCGCCACCGCGATCACCAACGATCTCGATCCGGTGGTGGCCGAGCTCGGCGATCAGATCGACGATTGCGAGCAGGAGCTGGATGCGAACCGCGTCTACGAGCTGCGCCGCAAGGTGACGCGGGCGCGGATCGCCGCGATCGGCTATCGCCGCTTCCTCAACCCGCAACGCGCCGCACTCGACAAGCTCGCGCAATTGCAGGGCGACTGGCTGAGCGAGGACGATCGCGCGCATGTCGCGGCCGCCGCCGATCGCGCCGCGCGCATGGCCGAGGAGCTCGAGGCGATCCGCGAGCGCGCCAGCCTGATCCACGAAACGCTCACCGACCTGCGCGCCGAGCTGATCGATACGCGCAGCCTGATCATCGCGATTGCGGCGATGGTGTTCCTGCCGCTGACCTTCATCACCGGGCTTTACGGGATGAACGTCGCCGGGCTGCCTTATGCGCAAAAGCCGTGGGCATTCGATGCGATCATCATCGCCTGTATCGTCATTTCGGTTGGAATCATTGCCTATTTCCTGCGCCGGCACTGGTTCCGCGCTTGAGCGATCGACCGGGAGATGGTGCCGGCGAAATAGCCAAATCATCGGGGTGTGTGCGGGTCAATCGGTGTTATACCGAGGATTATGATGGAGATCGGCAGGCGGCGATTCATTGGTGTGGCCGGCGCGGCGGTCACACAGGCGTTGGAATCGGGGCGACAAACGACAAGCGCGCTGTTGCGTCGCCGTGAAACGATCTCGGTTACTGGGCGCGGCGCTTCGGTGGGTGGATTACGTGCTGCGATGCGGGAGGTCGCGGGTTATGGCGGCGGAACGGTCCGGCTCCAGACCGGGCCCATCGCAGTCGATACGAACGATCTGATCGCGAACGGATCAATCAAGCTGCCGGGCAATGTTGTTCTGGAAGGGGAGGGCGCGCTCTTTACCTACGCGGGAAACCGCATCGCCCCACCGCTGTTCACGGCACAGGATGTATCGCGAGTCACGCTGCGCAATCTGGTCGCGGCTGGAAATGGCCAAGCAATCGCCGATACGCGCAGCGGAAGTTTCGCACTGTTCTCGCTATCGGGCGGTGCGAAGGCCGACATGGAGGATATTCGCCTCGAAAATCTCCGATTGTCGGGGTTTGGTGCTGAGCGCTGGCTTCAGTTCCTCCAGCGGAATGCGTCAGGCAAACGAATGCTCGGACTTCGCGTGATAGATTTCGATGCGTCCGCGGGACGGGCCCTTGCGCCGGAAGCCATCGGTATCGCGGCTTCGCCTTTGTGGATTTACGGCGCGGAAGGCGAAATTTGCGATGTGGCGGTGCGCGGTCTTTCGGTTCAGGCGAGCGGACTGAAACAGGGGGTGGTGCTCTTCCACAAGGTTCGGCAGGCTCTAATAGATTCGGCCTTGGTGGTTGACGCCGGCAAGACGGGCGCGCGTGACGACGCCGGCGCCTATGCCGTCATGATCTATGCCGATCCCGGCGAGATGAGCGATATCACGATTATATCGACTAACATTCAACGCCCCCGCAGTGCCGGCATCTATCTGCGGGGAGCGCAACGTGTCCATGTTGTTGGCGCCTCGATCACGGGGCAACGAGATGCCGTGACCACCAACCTGCCAAAGGGGGCGATAGTGCTCAATGGTTGTTCCGGCGTCACGATCGAGGGCGCGAGACTGTCGGGCAACCGGTTCGATCTTTCCGTCGCAGACGGCGGGGTTAACGCACTGAATCTTGAGGTTCGTGATATGCGGACTTCTGGATCCGACACTTCAGTGATTCTGGCTGTCTCCCCTGGCAAAGGCACGATCGGCCACGCCCGTTTCATCAACTGCCAACTTGCCGCGCGCGATCGGGTGCTACGGGTGATGAACGAACAGGTTCCTGGGCGCTATTACAATGACGTCCAGATTGTTGGCGGAGTACTATACAGCGATACAGCCGCAAATGTCATTGAATTCAACCAGCAAACGCCGACCGGGGCGAGCGGCTACCGGATCGAAGGCACGACCATCCGCGCCAATAACGTCGCGATCATGACAGCCGGTTTGCAGGGATTGTTGACGATCAGGCGAATCGCAATCGAAGGGCTCGGACGGCTGAGTTGCGGTATTGTCGCGGATGATTGCGCCGCGCTCGACTGGGATGGCATCATATTCCGGAACCTTGGGAGCGGTTGCGGTTACACTGCTCGCTCGATCCGGCGCCCGGCCAGAGGGACATTGCGCAATTTGCATCTGGGAGGAGCCGCAAATCCGTTTACCAGCGGATCGTTGCAGGTAACCCGCTGATGATCAGATTGGTGCGATACAGCGATCCGTCAGCCGTAATGATCGAGAAACCACCGGTAGACGCGTGCAATTCCGTTCTCGAGGTCGATTGAAGCGCGCCAGCCCAAATCATCAAGTCGCGTCGTGTCGAGGCGCTTGCGCGGAGTACCGTCGGGTTTGGAGGTATCGCGGAGCACGGTTCCGTTGAACCCGACGACGCGCGCGACGAGTTCCGCCAGATCGCCAATCGCAATTTCCTGCCCGCTGCCAACATTGACGATCTCTGGACCCGAATAATATTTGGCCAGGAAAACGAGTGCATCCGCAAGATCGTCGACGTGCAGGAATTCGCGCATAGGCGATCCGGTGCCCCAGATCGTGAATGTGTCGGCGCCAGCGATCTTTGCCTCGTGGGTCTTGCGGATCAAGGCAGGCAGCACATGACTCGACGATAGGTCGAAATTGTCGAACGGGCCATAGAGATTGGTCGGCTGCGCCGAAATGAAGTCGAGGCCGTATTGCCGGCGATATGCCTGGCAGAGCTTGATCCCCGCGATCTTGGCGATCGCATACCATTCGTTGGTCGGTTCGAGGGGCCCGGTTAGCAGCGCATCCTCCCGGATGGGTTGGGGCGCGAACTTCGGATAGATGCACGATGATCCCAGGAACACGAGCTTGGCGGTGCCGACGCTTCGCGCGGCTTCGATGATATTCCCCTCGATCATCAGATTATCGTAGAGAAACTCTGCCGGCCGCGTATCGTTGGCGTGAATTCCGCCAACCTTCGCAGCCGCCACGAAGATGAGGTCGGGACGTGCATGCCCCATCCATTCCTCGACAGCCCCCTGCCGACGCAAGTCGAGCCGATCGCGCGGCGCCTCGATGAGTGCGCAATCCTCTTGCGTCAGGCGCCGTGCGAGGGCCTGGCCAACCATGCCGCGATGACCCGCCACCCAAACACGGCGTCCAGAGAGCTGGAATTCAGGCATCGCGCTCAGGCCACCGAGCGTCGGCGCAAAGCGGTTTCCTCATCGATGCGCCGATGCTGCGCTTCGCGCTCAACTGTCTTCAAATCCGCTACCATCATGTCGGTCACCAAGTCCTCGAAGCTGGTCGTGGCCTCCCATCCGAGCTCGGCCTTGGCTTTGGCGGGATTGCCTATCAGCAACTCGACCTCGGTCGGTCGGAAATAACGCGGGTCAACCTTGACGAGAGTGCGGCCGGTCTCGGCGCATAGGCCGCATTCTTCGACGCCGCTGCCTCGCCATTCGAGCGAGACACCGACATGGGCGAATGCGCGCTCGACGAAGAGACGAACCGTTTGAGTCCGCCCCGTCGCCAGAACGAAATCATCGGCGCGATCGTGCTGCAGGATTCGCCACATTCCCTCTACATAGTCGCGCGCATGGCCCCAATCGCGTTGCGCGTCGAGGTTGCCGAGCCATAGCTTGTCTTGAATCTTGAGATGGATCGCAGCGACCGCGCGGGTTATCTTGCGGGTGACGAACGTTTCGCCACGGATCGGGCTTTCGTGGTTGAACAAGATGCCGTTGGAGGCGAACATATTGTACGCCTCGCGATAATTTACTGTAATCCAATACGCATATAGCTTTGCCGCAGCATAAGGTGAGCGTGGGTAAAAGGGCGTCGTTTCACTCTGAGGTACTTCCTGAACGAGCCCGTAAAGTTCGGAGGTGGAAGCTTGGTAGAATCGTGTTTTGTCCGTCAGGCCAAGAATCTTGATCGCCTCAAGCATTCTGAGCGTCCCGATGGCATCGGCATTAGCAGTATATTCGGGCGTGTCGAAGCTCACCTGCACGTGGCTCTGTGCGGCGAGATTGTAAATCTCATCAGGCACGATCTCCTGAACGATGCGGATGAGGTTGGTCGAATCCGTCATGTCGCCATAATGCAAATGAAGCTGCGCGCCGCTTTCGTGCGGATCTTGATAAATATGATCGATCCGCGCGGTATTGAACGAGGACGACCTTCGTTTGAGGCCATGCACCTGATAGCCCTTGGCCAGGAGGAGTTCGGCCAGATAGGCGCCGTCCTGACCGGTAATGCCGGTGATAAGTGCGGTCTTGGTCATGTCGGTCCCAGAAGAGAGGGGTAGTGTCACCAAATGTGGCAAAGGAACGGGCGCATTTATCGGTTTCGAGCGCGTCGGTCTACCGTCGCGGACCATGCGTTCGGGCGATGGACGGCTCAATATCTTCTCGATTCGGCGAGGGACGAAAGCATTTTTCCGCGACGTCCATCGCCTCTGGCACTGACCTGATTCTTGGGCTAGTGGGCGCACCGTGGGCAACCTGTTTAGTACCTACTCCGTTCTGCTGCCCCCGATTTGTTCGGCGATAACCCTCTTGCTGTGCCTGGCAGCGGGGCCACTGACCACGAAGCTTCGCCTGCTCGATATACCTGGCGGTCGTAAATCGCATCGGCGCCCGACCCCGTTGATGGGCGGGCTGGTGCTCTTATTTGGCTTTTATCCCTGGGTTGGCATCTGGATTGCACTCAACCCGCAGCCAGCGACGATCCTTTTGCCGGTCGTCCTGTGTGCGGCAGCCGTCACCCTGCTAGGGCTGATTGATGATCGCCGGCATCTTTCAGCCTTGCTCCGCTTGACCTTCTGCTTCGTTGCGATCGTGGGGGCGCTGTTGTGGGCACCGACATTGGTCGTGCGCGCGATCACCTGGAACTATGATCACGGGAGTATCGCGCTACAGCCGACGGTCGCGATGATTTTTACGATTCTGTCGATCGTCGCGCTGATCCAGGCTTCGAACCTTGCTGATGGCAAGAATGGGCTGCTGATCGGTATGTGCCTTGCGTGGATCTATTTCCTCGGCAACGCGCTGCCGGATAATATGATGCCCGTCGTGTTGGGTTTGAGCGGCGTGCTGATTGTGCTCCTTGCGTTCAACTTGGCGGGCGCGTTGTTCCTTGGCGATGGTGGGAGCTACGGGCTCGCGGCTTTCATCGGGTTCATGTCACTGGTTGCGGCTGGGGCTCCCAATCCGCACAATCACGCAGCATCGGACCAGATCGGGCTTATCTTTCTTTTGCCCGTGCTGGATATGGTTCGGTTGATGACGGTGCGAATGGCGCGAGGGCAATCACCGTTTGTTGGTGATCGTGATCACCTCCACCATCACCTGCTCGCGGCATTTGGCTGGCCGGGGGGACTCGCTGCCTATTTGATGATGGTGGTGTTGCCGAGCTTTATCGCGGCTGGGGCGCCGCGAAACACTCTGACGATCATTGCGCTCACCGTCGTGGTTTATTTCGGTGTGATCGGCTACGCCAAGCGACTGGTCCGGATGAGGAACTCGACGGCGACCTGAGAGCCTATTTCTTCATATATTCTAGAGTCTTGAAGAAGTATTTGCTGAGAATCATCGGCCAAGACGTCCGCACGCCATGCGCGCGGCAGGCACGTAGCATTTCGCGGTTGATGGTCCACTTTGCCCGCAAGCCGGCGGTACTGACCCCACCCGGCCGCATGTGAACGAATACATCGGGGATATAGCGGTAGCGCAAACGGGCTTTAGCGAAGGCGCGAACGATGAACTCGAAATCGGCCGCGATCTGATAGTCGGTGCGATACTCGCCGACTAAGTCATAGGCTTGGCGGGTCAGGTACATGCCTGGATGTGCGGGCATCCAGCCCCAGCCTATCCGATTGGGATGGAAACGCCCGCTGTCGTAGCGCCGCCCGAACCTCAGACCCGATGCAAGGAAAGCGATATCGCCAATAACGGCATCGAGCGAGGGATCTTCGGTAAATGGACGCGCAATCCGCGACAGGACTGCCGGATCGGCAAGGAAGTCGTCGGCGTTAAGGATACCGATCACATCGCCCGACGCGCGCGCGACACCCTTGTTCATCGCGTCGTATAGCCCGCGATCGGGCTCTGACACGAAAATGGTCCGGGCGTTGGCCATTTGCGCGACGATCGCTTGTGTTCCGTCCTTTGAGTTACCGTCAATGATGACATGCTCGATATCCGGATGATCCTGTGCCTGCACCGACGCGATGGTGTCGGCGATCGTCGCGGCAGCATTGTAGCTGACGGTAATCACGCTGATCTTCATGCCGGGTAATTTCCCTTGCCGGTATGGGCTGCGGCAAAAATGGCAGTGTTGAGCGCCTCGGCAAAGGCGCGCTGCCGGCGAGCTGTTTCGTCGCGAGCCGCTGCTACCGCTGCCCGAATCTGCGCGAGTGGGCGCGGGGGCGCGGCGGCGATCGCGCTGGCGAGTGCGCCCGCGTCGTCAATACCGAAGAACGTAGCGCCGGGGGCTTGCTCACGATGGACGGAAAGATCTGACAATATCAGCGGCGTGCCGACCGCTTTGGCCTCCTCGACCGTCGTGCTCCAGCCTTCGAATCGGGATGGGTTAAGTAGTGCATTGGTGCCGACCATAAGCGCGCGGACTAGCCCATGATCGACGTTCCCTATCAGGCGAAAGGAATCCTGCGCGCCGACTTCGACGATTCGTTCGGCGAGTACATCGCGATAGCCTGGACGCCGCGGATCTTCGCCATGACCTGTTGCCAATATTGGACGACGCAGGCCCCGCTGCGTTAGCAGCGCTGCCGCATCGATAGCGAGCAGGTGATTTTTGTGCTGCCATAGCTGATTGGGAAGAAAGACGAAATCTTCCGGAATATCGGCAGCGCGCAATCGGGACCACGCGGTGTCAGCGTCGGGCCAGTCGTCGAGCGGAACAGCAAAACGGGCAACATGGGTGCGACCACGCGCGGACGGGTACCACGAAAGGCAATCGCGCTCGGAATCGTGACTGCTCAATAGGATCGCCGCACTCGAGGCAATCTGGGCACGGAATCCGAGTTCGCGCTTCCACCAGGCCGAACGGCTGAACATACCGGGAAGGTGGCGATGCTGAAAATCGGGAAACCAGCTGACGCTGGGGATTTCACTGCGCCAGCCGAGATAGATCGCAGGCGTGAACGCGACGCCGATCCGTTCGCGCCGGAGAGCGTCGAGGATGGGGGCGTTGCGCCCCGTCAGGACGGTGTGGCCGATTCCGCTGCGCACCCGATCCTCGGAGAATGTCGGGTCGATCACGATGCGGGTCCGAGGCAAGGCTGGCAGATCGCGGACCTGCGGGTCGTTTGCTCGGCGGGGATCGAGAAACAGGACGGTCTCGATCGCAGGATCGCCATGTCGAGCCAATGCCCGGATCAGATTGCACATGTACATCCATCCGCCGAACCATCCCTTGCCGCCGATCGGAGGTACGCCGAAACGGATCACAGCGAATCCCGCGTGCGATACCAGCGCACGTAATCTTCGACACCGGCGGTTGGATCTACTCGCCAGTCGAATCCGATCGCGTCGAGCAGGCCCCGCGCTGCGATGAGGCTGAAGGGATCTCCCGGCCGACTGTTGCCCGAGAATGAAAGGCACGCAGGATCGCGGCCGAAAGCGCGAGCCGCGACCTCAGCGATCTCCCGCACGCTTCTCGCGCGGCCCGATCCGGCGTTGATGACGGGCATTGCCGGCGAGGCTAGCGGCGTCGCGATGACCAGTGCGCGGACGACATCGTCGACATGGGTCCAGTCGCGCAGTTCGGCGCCTGTGCCACCAAGCACGATGGGCGCATCACTCACCGTTAGCTTCCCGCAAAGATCCCATAGCAACTGTTTCCTCAGTTCCGGGCCATAAACTGAGAACAAGCGCACAGCGACAACGGGGAGCCCGAAGCTGCCGGCCCAGCCGGCGCAGATCGTTTCCATCGCGAACTTGTGTGCGCCATAGGGCGAGAAGGGCGCCGTTGCCGCATCCTCGGCAATCGGATCGACATGAAGGTTGCCATAGACCGCGGCTGACGAGACGATGACGAGCCGCGTCACCGGGCTATGATTACGCAACCAATCGAGCAGCATCGCGGTGCCGGCGACCGTCGCGGTGAAATCGCGAAAGGGCTCGGAAAGAGACGCGCCGACCGACGATCCGCCGGCAAGGTGATAAATGACGTCGGGAAGGCCGGTATTCTGGGCGAGCGCGTCTAACTTTTCGTGTGACACGGCGCCAACCTGCCAACCCGCGGTGATGTGGGTCAGGCCGGCAGCCTCGGCGAGATCGATCCCGGCCACGCGCGTTCCCGTGGCGACGAGATGTCGCACGAGAGACCGCCCGATGAACCCGGCGCCCCCTGTGACCCAAGCAAGGTTCATTTCGGTTTGCGCGCGACGAAAGAAACGTGTCGACCCGGGCGCCGATCGATGCGCGAGGCGAGGCGACGTACCGTGCTACCCACCCCAGGGAGATCGAGCAGGGCGGTCGCCAAGGGACGCAGCATGGGAATCGGCACGAGTTGACCGGCAATGCGACGGTGAATCTCAGCGGTGGACTGCGGACCGTAGTTGATCGGATTGTCGAGCGAGCCGATCGTACGTTCAAGCATAAGGCCCGATTCACGGATCGCGTTTTGATAGATTTCCAGCGGATGCGCGTTCTCGCCGCCGTAGCGATGATGCAGCGCATGGCCGTCGAAGAATGCCGGCAAGTCCGCCGCGGTGGTGACGACGTGCTCGCGTGTGGCGACGAAAATACCGCCCGGGCGCAGCACGCGATGGAATTCGCGCATCGCCGCCGGCAGATCACTGATATGGTGCAGCACGGCGCGCGCGAAGATCACGTCGAACGTAGCCTCGGCGAACGGCAATTGCTCGGACAGGCGTTCTTCCACCCGGATCGTCAGCGCAGCATCACGCGCGAGTCCCCTGATCGCGCCCCCGCCGACTAGCTCGCTCGGGTCTGGTTCGAGCGCGGTCACCGAGAAACCGTCTTTGGCGAGTGCGTAACTGGCGATGCCCCGCCCTGCGCCGGCGTCGAGTGCTTCCCCGGGGCCGGTGCCGATGATCGCGCGAACCGCTTCCCACTCGTTGCTGCGTCGGTACCGGTCAGCCGCTTCGATCAGTGGATCGTCGTAATAGGCGTCGCGGACAAGGTCCGCCCGCTCCGGCTGCTCGCGTAGCCAGCGCACCGCTTCTTCCCAGCTGCCATGCGATGTCTCGGTCATATATCGGCTCTCGACAGCGTGCGGATGGGGCGAGCGGGGTTGCCCGCAACCACCGTATAAGGAGCGACGTCCTTCGTGACGACCGCCCCCGCCGCAACGACCGCACCTTCACCGATGGTGACGCCTTTCAGGACGATGGCATTGAAGCCGATCCAGGCCCTGTCTTCTATTCGCACGGGAGCGATCTTTACTTGGCTCCAGTCTTTCCTGCCCTGTCCCCAGTCAAGCACGTCGCGAGCGCGATACTGCCATTCAAGAGCATGAGAGTTATGATCAACGACCGTCACGCCCCACGAAATGACGACATCATTGCCTAGGCTGATCGATTGAGCTGACACGAAGTGGCTAGCTCCGACATAGCAGCGGCTACCACAGACAAAATCAGCGCCTGCGCGATCGAATGAAATGCGCGCGTTAATGATGCAATCGTCCCCTACAACCAGATGGCATCCGCGAACCCGGCCAATCCGATCGAAGCGAACTGACGACCGTTCTCCCACAGCGATTTCTACAATACCTTTTAACCGGTTTTTGCCGTAGCCATCGAGCGCACGTCTCAATAACATCTTCATGCGACAATTTCCTCGAATCGCGCCCATTGGCGCGCCTTGGAAAAGCGATCGGCGATCATTTCGTGTCCCGCCTCCGCCAGCCTTTGGCATTGCGCTACATCCGCATGAAGGGCGCGAAGATGCGCAATGAGTTCCTCCACGCTCCGGTAAGTAATGAAATGTTTGCCTGGTATCATATCGTCGGGATAGCAGCCTGCGTCGCTGACTAACGTCGCGCCGCAACCGAGCGCTTCCCAGACGCGCATGTTGCCGCGATCTTCGCCTGCCATGTCGATCGCACCATTGACGATGATCCGTGCGTTACCCATCGCATCGAGTAGGTCGCGCCCAAAAACGGGTTCGTAGGTGACAGCGCGTATATTGCGGCTTCGACGATGACGCGCAAGGGGAGGGAGCCAACCAAGCGGCGTCTCCGCTAGACGTGTGAGGCGAGACCGATCGAGATGGAACGCAACTCTCATTTCGTGTCGCAGCGCCGCGACCGCCTCGAGCGCGAGTGCGCGTGTTCGATGGTAGCGAGAATAAGTGCCAACAAACAGAACGTCGATCGGCCGATCTGTTCGCGCAGCATAGGCGTCCATCACCGTATCATGCGCCGGTGCCAAATATTCCGCGCGCGCGCCCTGGTCGCGGTAACTGTCGAGTAGCGCAGGGAAGTTGTTGACGATAATATCGTGCGACAGAAACTCTCCTCCGTGGGAGGGGGCGGCACGCCAAGCCACCGTCCGCCGCACCGAACCAGGCAAACGCTTGAGAAAGGCGTCGCCGTAACGCATCGGATCCGAGTTGTAGAATACCTCTGTGCGATGGTGCTCTATCTGTGAAAGTAAAATTACATCAAGAGCGGTTCCGGCTTTCATGCCCTGTTCTACCGCCCAAAGGCGCTGCGTTTCGGGATCATCGCCATTGGCGAAGAAGGCGCTAGAATCTCCCGTCAAAACCGGCTGCAAAACATGTGCAATACCGTAGCGATCGTCAAAGAAAGCCGCCATCGATTCTGCAAAGGTAGACTTATTCCGAAGCAGGTGCTGCAATCGGGGACGATAGGAGCGATAAATTCCGCTATTCTGGAAGAGGCGCAACTATCTAGTTCCTATCGAGAGGAGCGACGCAAACCAACATCGCAACTAAAATGCCGCCGCCGGTAACAAGCGACGTCAAAAGGCTGGTGTTGGCCAACGAAAGAAGGAAGCCCGTGCCGCTGGCAACCATTAGCATCGTGCGGCCGGGTGCTATAAAGCGCGACATAAATTTTAAGACGACGCCCGAAATTACCCCGGCAATAGGGATACCTGCTATGCCAAAGGCTGCAATCCCGTCTGTAGCGAGAAAGTTCGCATTAAGCTCCGGAATGTCTTGTCCAGATATTGGAACAAGAAACTGCAAAACAGCTTGACCAACGCTGAAATCACCATACGGATATGGAACAAATAGCGCCACTATCGTATTGTTCGACAAGTATGTGGCGGGGTTTATCGAAAAAAACTGCTCATAAACCCCATATGTTGCACCAGAAATGAGTAACGTCCTCAAATACAGGAGGGTTGTAAGTTGATTTAGTCCGCCTCCTACGGGATTATATTGTTTAAGAAGAGGGATTGTTGCAATAAAAACAACTACAAGGCCGGATATCATTAGATGGCCTCGCATTCTACCTTGGCGGTCGGATAGAAAATACGCGGCAATTACTATAAAAGGTGAAAGCAGCACTGCGCGTGCTGCAAGTGTACCGAATAAGATGATCTGTGAGACTGCGCCGAGGCCTGTTATCCAATAACGCCGCGTATAGAGACCAGCTCCAATTAAGAATGGATCAATTGCGCTCGAGAGTATCGCAAGTGCGTAGCGCACAGCAGGGTTGGCCGCCACACCGGCACCCGCAAATCGCTGGTCGTAGATGCTATCTGCGGTGGCGAACTGAAACGATCCGTCAAAAGTAAACAGGACAAGGAGGATCAGTACCAGCCAGATGGAGAGCACCACCCCCCAGAACAACTTCGGCGGGATGGCGGGGACGGTGATACGTCGCACCTCTCCACGGACGATCAGCATAAATAAGATGCAGGTCACGAAAGTGGCGCTGAATATCTGAATTAACCGCGACGTACTTCCTGGGGATTGCATCACCGGCACGATCAGGCACGGCAAGAATACCAGTGCATAGATAAACCATGCGGCGGCCTGTGCAAACGTACGCGGCCGTGCATCGAGCAGGATCGCCGGGATCGCGGCGACCAAGCAGGCGCCGATACGCAATGAATCGTCGTTCAGCAGGTAGGTGAAGCCGAAATAGCTCCACCAGCGTGAGAGGACGTCATAGGCATAGCACAAAGCAAAGCAGTAAATTAACGTCAGGCCATAGCGGACAAGGGCGCCGGCCAGCCAAGCCCCGGCGGGCCGTGCTCCATTTTCGGGGTCAGCGGGGTGCGCAGCGGTCAAGGGCATCGGTGGTCGAGATACCATTTAAGATTGATATAGGGCCAGAGGCGACCGACCGAGGTCCAATCCCAGCCGCGGCGCGCGGTCAATGCCGCGATACGCGTGCGCAAAGCCGGGCGGTCGACGATCATGTCGAAGGCCGCGTGCGGCGTCGCGAGTATGCGGTTCGCCCAATCGCCCAGCGAGCCGTTGAGCCAGGCCGGCATCTGCGAGTTGAATCCGACCTTGCGAGTCGCGCGACGGATCGAATCGGGCATGATGCCGATCATCGCTTCGCGTGCGACCAACTTGGAATGGGTGGCGTTAGCCTTCATCGTCGCCGGCAGCGCCATCGTGTCGGTTACGAGCCGCCAGTCCATAAAGGGCATTCGCACCTCGACGCCATGCGCCATGGAGAGGCGGTCGAAGTTGCGGAGGATCGTCGGGAGCACGCTGCCGTGAAACATCGCGTAAAGGCGACGGTCCAGTCCTGAATAATAGTCCGGCAATTGATCGTTGTAGCTCGCAATCGGCATTCGCTCGGGCGGTGCGGCGCGCGGCTCGCGCAAAAAATAGCTGCGGTCGAGCCGCAGTGCGGCGAGTTTGGCCGTATCGCTCACCCATGTCCGTGCGCTATTGCTAGTCGCTTGGTCGCCGATCAGATTGCGTAGAATGAACGCCAGTGATCGACCGCGCTGGCGATAGCCGCCGATCATTTCGTCGGCCCCGTGCCCGTCGAGTGTAACACGCACGCCGCTGCGGCGCACTTCGTGATAGATGCGCCAAGGCGCAGCCGGCAGGCTGATATAGACGTCGTCGAGCGCACCGAGCACGGTATCGGCAAGCTCCGCGCCGTCGTCCCCTCCTAGATCGAAGAAGTGAGGTGTAACGCCGGCATGATGTGCCGCTTCGGTTGCTTCCTGCATCTCATCATGAGGTTGACCGCGGAAGGTGGCGATGAAGGCATGGCGCCAATCGCTGCTCTCGCGTCGATGCGCGCCGCCAAGAGCGGCGATATGTGCCATCGATGAGACGACGGCGGTAGAATCGAAGCCACCCGACAAACAGGTGCCGATCGCGACGTCACTCCGCATTCTCAGCCGGGTGGCGTCCAGGAAGGTCTCGCGGAAGCGTGTCGCCGCTTCGTCGAGCGTTAAAGGGATGCCCGTTGCGAATTCGTCTGCGGTTTTCCACCAACGTGAAACAGCGAAGCGTCCGTCGGCCAGGGTTGCGCAATGTCCGCCCGGTAATCGCCGGATTCCCGCGTGCAGCGTATATTCCGATCCCTCTATCCCGAACGGATCGAACAGCAGGCGCCGGGCTACTTCCGGTGCCGGTGAGGCGTCGACCCAGGCAAGTTGCAGCAGCGCACGCATCTCCGAGGCGAAAGCGAAACGTGCGCCCTGGTGGGCATAGAGCAGCGGTTTGATTCCGAAGCGATCTCGGGCGAAAAACACATCGCCGCTGACGTTGTCGCGGATCGCCAGTGCCCACATGCCGTTGAGCTTCGGGAGCATTGCGCGGCCCCAGGTGACATAGCTCTGCAGCAGGACCTCGGTATCGCTTTCGGTACGAAAGCGAATGCCCATCGCCTCGAGCTCAACACGCAATTCAAGAAAATTGAAAATTTCGCCGTTGAAGACAATCGTGTACCGCCCGTCGTCACTGACGAACGGTTGGTTCGACCTGGCTTCGACGTCGATGATGGCCAACCGCGTGTGAACGAGCCCGCAAAGACGGTTATCAGAAAGCCAGATTTGCTGCCCATCTGGCCCGCGATGCGATAGGGCTGCGCCCAGCTGTGCGAGCAACCCTTCGTCGACGCGGTCCGATCGGTCGATAATGCCGGCTATCCCGCACACGCGCTCACACACTCCCCGGCTGTATGAATCCTTCGTCGCCGCGCAGGCTGAAGACACATAGCAGCACGAAAACCAGCCCCAGCCCGCCTACCGCCAACGCATGCAGCGTCACTGCGGCATGGAGATCAAGTTGCCATCCCAGGACGATCAGCCAGCCGGCGCCGATACAGATGGGCCAGCCCATATCCCAGGCCGATTGCAATCGAAAGGCCCCAAGTGAGACGAGCGTTTGGTTGATGACGCCCGCGACGAGCGCGATCGCGTAGCTGAAGACCAAGACGCGCGCCAAATCGATCGCCTGCGCCCAGCTATGGCCAAAGGCGAGTGCGAAGGCAAAAGGGATCACGGCATAACCGATAGCGGCACCCAAACCGCACAGGATCGAACCCGCGGCTACCACCCGGAGCAACATACGCCTCACGCCCACGCGGTTGCCAACGCGGATCTGCTCTGTCACTCGGCCCGCGAATACTTGGCTTCCGGCATTGACGAGCATCGCGACCGGCACCCCCATTGCCCGGTCGACCAATCCATACTGGCCCGCGGCAGCGGCGCCGAAGACATGGAAGATCATGAACGGCGTCATCATGGCGCCGGCCGAATTGGCCAAAGCCCCCGGCAGTGAGATGACCGCGAGTTCCCAGTGGCGACGAACGAAGGGTGCCAGATTGCCGATTCGCGTCATCCTGCTCAACACGGGCCCGCTGCGCCTTATCGCCTGAACCGCGAGTGTGCCGGACACCAGCCGGCCGGCGACATCGGCGATAATGATGCCCCATAGCGTGGGGCGCACCGCCGCGATCGCGAGGGCGACCAGCGCGTAGACCAACACCTGACTGACCTTGAGTAAGGCGAGGCGTGAGAAATGCTGGTCACGAATAAGCTTGTACGAGGCGACCTGCGAGAAGCCGTTTCCGATCAGCCCGAGCCCGAGAAAGACAATCGGAAACCCGAGTCCCGGTACGATCATCGTATACAAAGCCAGCAAAGACGACAGGATAAGCCCGACGACCAGCACCAATCCCAACAGGGTCGACGCGGTCTGATGCGCCTCGTCATCTGGCTTGGAGAGCAGCGTAAGTTCGATGCGCAGGGCAATTGCGACCGTGCAGAAGACGAGGAGCGACAAGTATAGCTGGAAAACCCCGAACGCCGCCGGAGCGAATGCACGGGCGAGCACGGGAAGGATTAGCAGCCCGACCGCCTGCGCGCTCGCGGTTCCCGACATGACGGTCATCAAGTCTCGGAATATCGAGCGTCTGCGGGGCGAAAGGGGCACGACGGCTCCTGCGGTCACGCTGTCGCGACAGCCCGGACCGCCGCGACTATCGCATCCTGCTGCTCCTCGTTGAGTTCAGCGAAGATCGGGAGGGATAGAATGCGGCCCTGTAACCGATGCGCGACGGGGAAATCCGCTGGCGTATGCCGGAGATGGGCATAAGCCGGGAGGAAGGGCAGCGCGCGCTTGTAGTTGATGACGGTTGGGATTCCGCGGTCTTTGAGCGCTGCGGCCAGAGCGTCGCGATTGTCGGCTTCTATGACATAGAGGTGATAGACGTGCTCGCGCCCCGCGACCTCGGTCGGCGTTGCGATACCGGGGATATCGGCAAGCAGCGCGTCATAGCGCTTGGCTATTGCGCGGCGCTCTCGCGTCCAGCGCGAGAGGTGTGGGAGTTTGACTCGCAGGATCGCCGCCTGGAGACCGTCGAGGCGTGAATTGATACCCTCCATCTCGTGGTCGCCCTTCACCAGTCCGCCGTGGCGGGCGAAGCATGCCATATGTCGGGCGAGTGCATCATCGTTCGTCGTGATTGCGCCGGCGTCACCCATCGCGCCGAGATTCTTGCCCGGGTAGAAGGACCAGGTGGTAATCGTCCCGAACTGGCCGGCCTTGCGCCCGTCGATCGTCGCGAGATGCGCCTGTGCGCAATCTTCGATTACCCACAGTCCATGCTTGCCGGCGAGATTCATGATCGCGGGCATGTCGGCCATCTGACCATATAAGTGGACAGGGATGATGCCGACGGTGCGGGAGGTGATCCTCTCCGCGATTTTCGCGACGTCGATCGTCGAGGTGACGGGATCAACGTCGACAAATATCGGGGTTGCGCCGTGTTGACCGATCGTTTCTGACGTCGAAATCCAGCTTTGCGCGGTGGTGATGACCTCGTCGCCCGGCTTCACCCCCAGTGCTTTCATTGCAATGTAGAGCGCATCGGTGCCATTGGCGCACGAAATCGTGTGCTTTATGTCCATCAGCGAGGAATACTCGGCCTCGAACGATTCTACGTCGGGACCGCGCACGAAGCTGCTGTTGGCGATGGTGCGCGCGATCGCGGCATCGATCTCATCCTTGAGCGAGAGATATTGGGCGTGCAGATCGACGAACGGAATGGACATGAAACCTCTCGAAAAGGGGTCAACTGAAACGGCGTAACAACCTGGCGGGGTTACCGGCGTAGATACCGGGTTCAGCAATTGGCTTTGTAACGACCGATCCGGCGCCGATCACCACGTCGTCGCATATCGTCACCGGCATGATCGTGGCGTTCGATCCGATCGATACCCGATCGCCGATTCTGGTTGCCTCCCATTTCGTTGTGTCTCCGCGCGCCGGACCGCCATCGGCGAAGCGGTCGTTGACGAACATCACGCCGTGTCCAACGAAACAATCCCTGCCGATCGCGACCAGCTCACATACGAAGCTGTGGCTTTGTACCCGCGTGCGCGCGCCGATGACGACGCCCTTCTGCACCTCGCAGAACGGCCCGACGAATACATCGTCATCGAGCGTGCATTCGTAAAGATTGGTCGGCTCGACGATGGTTACGCCGTGGCCGGCGGTAACATCGCGCACGCCCGCCAGGTGGCGCTTGATCTCACCCATATTCAGCCGCCGAGGCGCGAATGCCGTGAACGGAAACGGAGCGGCACTTCTTTGCCCGTTTCAATCGATTCGTAAAGCGCGGTAATCAGTTCGAGGCTGCGACGCCCCTCCAGCCCATCGACTAGCGCTGCGGTATCATGCTGCAAGCAATCGACGACATGCTCGTAATAGGCTTGGTGGCCATAGCCATAGACGTTGGGCGGGTTTACTGAAAACCTGTCGAGAACCTGGTCGTCGCCAGGTTGTGGTTCGGCGAATTCCCACGTCACCATCTTATTGACCGCGAAGCCGCCGATCACAACCGTGCCGCCTTCGCCCAATACGGATAGCGAGCCCTCAAGGTCGCGCGGTCGCGCTGCGTTGGTCGCCTCAATGATGCCGAGCGCTCCATTAGCGAATTGCAGCGTCGCGATCGCGGTATCCTCGGCCTCTATATCGACCAGCGTCCGGGAAGCGCGGGCGTGAACGGAGACGACGTCGCCCATAAAATATTCGAGCAGATCGACGTGATGGCTGGCCTGATTGGAAAGGACGCCGCCGTCCTGCGCCCATGTGCCGCGCCAGCTATCCTGGTCGTAATAACTTTGGTCGCGCCTCCAGCGCACGCGTACCGTGCCGAGCACGAGCTTGCCGAAGCGTCCGGCATCAAGCGCCTCACGTGCCTTTACCACGGGGACGTTGAGGCGGTTCTGTTTGACCACGAACAGTTTCACCCGCGCACGATCACAGGCCGCGATCATTGCGTCGGCGTCTTCAAGGCGGAGAGCCATCGGTTTTTCTACAATGACGTGCTTTCCCGCGTTGGCCGCGGCGATAGCATGCTCAGCGTGCATACCGCTCGGCGTCAGAACCGTGACGGCGTCGATAGCAGAATCCGCCAACATCGCCTCGAGGCTGTCGTAAGCGGTGACGTTGTGACGCTGGCGGGCGAGTTCAAGCCGGTTCGGGTTATTGTCGCAGATCGCGACCAGCTCCGCACCGCCGATTTGCTTGCCTCCCAAAAGATCAAGATGCCGTTTCGCAATGCGTCCGCAGCCAACGACACCGAACTTGATCATACTAATGGCGAGCCTTTTCCGGGGGCAACGGTAAGAGGTCGCCCGGATAAAGGTTTTCGAAGGGTGTGGCAATCTGAGGCCGGATTTTCTGATCGAGCGGAGCGATCGCTGCGCATTGGCGTATGGAGCTAGGAGCCTCGTTTATGTCAATTGTGCTGGATAAACCTCGCCGGCTAGATCATAGCGCCATGCCTATGCCTTCTCGCGTTCGATCGTATGCGATGCCGAGCTTGCCATTTGCGTTGCTGCTTGTGCTGTTGGGTATCCTGTGGCTCTGCGGGGGGGCATCGCGCGCCGATGCGGCAGGGCAGATCGCGGTGAGAGGAGGTGCTTGGTTTCTGCTAGTAGCCGTGATTCTTTTGGGCCGTCGGCCCGCGCTGGGCGAAATGAAGGCGGTATCGGGCTTCCTATTTGCTGCCGTTGCGCTCGTGCTGTTGCAGTTGGTGCCGCTACCGCCGATGATATGGATGGCGCTGCCAGGAAGGGCTGTATTCGTCGAGGCCGCTAGGCTCATCGGTCAGCCGCAGCCATGGCGGCCGTGGACGATCGTACCGGGAGCGACGGTCAACGCCGCGTCATCGCTGATCGTACCACTCGTTGTCTTAATCCTTATCGGCGCGAGCACTTGGGAAGAGCGCTGCAGGTTGCCTGGGGCGTTGCTCGTTATGATCGTTTTATCGATGCTTATCGGATTGCTACAATTCTCCGGCGGCTGGTTCGACAACCCCTTCATCAACGATACGCCCGGGCAGGTCAGCGGCACATTTGCCAACCGGAATCATTTTGCGCTCTTCCTTGCCATCGGCTGCGTGGTTTCACCAGTATGGGCTTTTCTCGACGGGCGCCGTCCGCGATGGCGTGGGCTGATTGCGCTTGGTCTTGTGCCCTTGTTCGTACTGACGCTGTTGGCAAGCGGATCGCGCGCGGGTCTGTTGCTTGGTGTTTTGGCGCTGGTGATGGGCCTTCTTCTCGCTAGGCGGGGCCTTGCGCGGGAGCTACGGCGCTATCCGCGTTGGGTGCTCCCAGCGGCCGTCGTGGGGATCGGAGCGAGTATTGCGATCCTCGTTCTGATTAGTGCCGTTACCGACCGAGCGGCATCGATCGACCGCCTATTTCTGGTAGACCAAGGGCAAGACATGCGTGTCCGCAGCTTGCCGGTCGTTTCGACAATGGTGCGGACATATTTTCCAGCTGGTACGGGGGCAGGCAGTTTCGATCCCTTATTCCGGATGCACGAGCCATTCGCACTGCTTGTGCCGACCTATTTCAACCATGCCCACAACGACTTCGTGGAAATCGTGCTTGACACAGGGCTGCCGGGGCTGCTGCTGCTTACGGGAGCGTTGATGTGGTGGGGGTTCACGAGCATACGTGTGTGGCGCGCCGAAGGCCTGCAACCTGGTCTTGCGGGGCTCGGGTCGGCAGTGCTGCTCCTCGTCTTGATTGCCAGCATGTTTGATTATCCCGCGCGGACGCCGATGATCATGGCGGTGGTGGTATTGGCTAGCGTGTGGCTGGCCGGCACTCCCAAGAAGGCGTCTGTGGTAACTTTACCCCCGGGGAAGCAGCATCTATAGGCTTGCACCTCGCCATTTTCCCGGAAGCTTCCCGAGCGCATGCATAAAATCCGCACGTCCCTTCTCCTTGCGATGGTTTTATCGGGGTGCGCAGGCAAGCCGCACCTCGAATCCACCCCGCATTTGACGGTAGTTAAGGATAGCGTAGAATTGCCCGCGCCGGATCGCAACGATCTGACGGCGGCCGACCGACCGTCGTTGATCGGCCCACTCGACACCATTCAGGTCGATGTCTTTAACGTTCCCGACCTGAGCCGCGAAGTGCAGGTGGATGCAAGCGGCCGCATCTCAATGCCGCTCGCGGGAACGGTCGATGCGCGCGGCAAAACCGCCGAGGAACTGGCGCGCGCCATCGAGGCTGCGTTACGGGGGCGCTTCGTCCGTAATCCGGAAGTAACGGTCAATATCAAGAATTCAGTTAGCCAGGTCGTCACGGTGGACGGGCAGGTCGCCGAGCCTGGGCTCTATCCGGTGACCAATCAGATGACGTTGATGCGAGTGATAGCGTCGGCCAAAGGGCTTTCAGAATACGGCCGGCAGGATGATGTTGTCATCCTGCGCACGGTAAATAATCGTAGGATGGCCGCCCTCTATAACCTTGGCGCGATCCGGCGCGGCGTTTATGAGGATCCCGCCATCTACGCCAATGACGTCGTCGTTGTCGGAGATTCCCCGCAGCGCCGTATGTTCCGCGATCTCGTCTCGTTGTCGCCGTTGCTCGCGGCGCCGCTTATCGCACTTGTGCGCTGAGGTTCGACTGCATGAACTTGATCGGAACCCGTTTGCATGACGTAGGGGAGGGGGGCGCTGGAGGCCGCTTGCTGGCGGAGCCAGCGGCCGGCACCAGCGTGCCGATAATCCGCCAGTATCTGCGCATCGTGATGCGCTGGCGTTATGTTATTCTCGGCGCGACAGTTGCGTGCGTTCTTCTAGGCTTGATTGCCACGTTGTTAATGAAGCCGAAATATACGGCAGCAGTGACGATCGAGATCGCCCGCGAATCAAGCAAAATCACCGACTTTCAGGGAGTCGAGCGGGACACAAGTGTTGCGGATCAGGAATTTTATCAAACCCAATATGGACTGCTGCGCTCGCGTGCCTTGTCGGAGCGAGTGGCGTCGCAGTTACGGCTCATTGATGATCCGAAATTTTTTGAAAAATTCGGAGTCTCAAGGAATAAACCCGAATTCACCATTGTGAATGGTCGCTATGTTACGTCTGGGCACAACGCGAGGCTGCGGGCTGCCGGGGAAGTCCTGATCAAATATCTCAATGTAGCCCCCACCCGCCTCTCGCGCCTTGTAGACATCGAGTTCACCAGCCCGGATCCGGAATTTTCCGCAAAGGTAGCGAATGCCTGGGCGGAAAATTTTATCCAGACCAATCTGGAGCGAAAGATTCAGGCGACATCTTATGGCCGCAACCTGCTCCAACGGCAGCTCGCGCAGTTGAAGGACAAGCTGGATGAATCTCAGCGCCAGCTCGTGTCTTATGCGTCGACCCAAAAAATCATCAACCTTCCGGCGCAGCCGGGCGGCGACGGCAAGACGACGGCCGAACGACCGATCGTCGCGGACGATCTTGCGGCGCTCAATCTGGCATTGTCACAGGCTACGGCCGACCGCATCCAAGCGGAAGCGCGTTACGAGCAGGCCGGGAAAGCCGGTGCTTCGACCGAGGCGCTCCGCAACCAGGCGATAAATTATTTGCGGCAGAAGCGCGCAGAACTCGCGGCCGACTATCAGCGGCTAATGACGCAGTTCGAGCCGGAATATCCTGCGGCCAAATCGATCCAGTCGCAGATCGACCAACTCGATCGTTCCATCGCCCGCGAGGAAGGACGCGTATCGGGGTCGCTACAGGCGGATTATCGCGAAGCGCGGGAGCGCGAGCGCGCCCTTCAGGATAAGGTCGAGAAGCTCAAGGCGAACTATCTCGACCTGCGGCGGCGCAGTATCCAGTATAACATCTACCAGCAGGAGGTGGATACCAATCGCGCGCTTTATGATGGCCTGCTTCAGCGCTTCAAGGAGATCGGCGTCGCAGGTGGCGTAGGAGTCAACAACATATCTGTTGTCGATCCGGCAGATGCTCCGCAAAAGCCGTCCAGCCCACGCCTGCTGCTCAATCTCGCAATCTCGTTATTGGCGGGTCTCGGTTTGGGGACGCTCGCGGCCTTTGCGCTCGAGCAGATTGACGAGGCGATCGCAGATCCGGGCGAAGTCGAACGGCGCCTTGGTTTGCCGTTGCTCGGATCGGTGCCGAGGGTGGAGGGCGTAACACCCAAAGAAGCGCTGCTGGATCGCAAGTCGGATCTTTTCGACGCATATCTGGCGGTACAGACCAACCTCGCGTTTACGACCGAACATGGTGTGCCGCGCTCGCTAGCAGTTACCTCCACGCGGCCGGCAGAAGGCAAATCGACCACCTCGCTGGCGCTTGCCACCACGCTTGCGCGCGCGCAGCGCAAGGTGATCTTGGTCGATGGCGACATGCGTTCACCCTCTGTGCACCACCTGGGCGGCGTCGATCACGAGCGCGGGCTAAGCAACTTCCTGTCGGGCGAAGACAATATTGAGACGCTGATCTTCACGATGAGCGATCTCGGCTTTACCGCCATGTCGGCCGGACCGATTCCGCCCAACGCTGCCGAGCTGCTAACCGGCAATCGCTTGGCGTTGCTGATCGAACGGTTGTTGGAGATCTATGATCATGTTGTGATCGATTCTCCGCCGGTTATGGGGCTCGCTGACGCGCCATTGATCGCCGCGCGTGTCGAGGGCGTGATCTATGCGGTGGAGTCGCATGGTATCCGATCGAGCCTGGTCAGAACTGCGCTGGGTCGGCTTGTCAGCGCCAGCGCACATATCGTCGGTGGTGTCCTCACCAAGTTCGAAGCGCGTAAGGCGCATTATGGTTATGGCTATGAATATGGCTATGGCTATGGTCGCGATGGCAAGACCAACAAGGCGGCGCGCGGCGGATGAGATGGCGTGCCGGCACGCTGCCACGGCGCCCAGCCGGCGAGTGGATTGTCCGGATTGCGTTGGCGCTGGTCGCTATGCTGGCGGGCGTGTCGTCGCTCAAACAGTCGCTGGCCTATTCAGAGCGCGGCATCATGCCGGAGCTGGCGCACCAGCTTGCTCCGGGCGACGGGCGGATCACCGCGCTTCTCTCGGAAAAGCTTTCCAATCCAGAAGCGACGGCGACGGACCGCGCGGAGGCTGATCGGCTGGCGTCGTTGGCCCTACGCCAAGACCCGACAGCGGTTCCAGCGTTGGCGACCCTTGGGATTGACGCGCAGATCCGCGGCGAAACGGCGCGGGCCCGCCGTATCTTCGCTTACGCGCAACTGCTGTCGCGGCGCGACCTGCGCACGCAGCTCTGGGCGATCGAAGATGCGGTGGCGCGGGGTGACGTTGCCGACGCGCTGCGGCAATATGATATCACTCTGCGAACTTCCGAGTATGGACCGGACCTGTTGTTTCCGGTGCTTGCGAGTGCGATTGCGGATCCCGCGATCCGCGAGGCGTTGATGCGAACATTGGCCACAAAGCCGGCCTGGACGGCATCATTTATCGAATATGCCGCCGTGAACAGCCCCGACCCTCGGACCACTTTCAGCCTGTTAAGTGGACTGAGACGCATCGGGGTGGCGGTGCCGAGCAACGCGAAGGTGGCTTTGGTGAATGCCTTGCTCCGGGGCGACTTTTACGATGAGGCATGGACTTATTACGCATCCCTCCGGCCAGGCGCGAATCGCCGCCGATCGCGCGATTCGCGTTTCACTGCCCAATTCGATTCCCCTTCCCCGCTGGATTGGAACGTGATCGGCGATGCTGGCATCTCGGCTTCTATTCAGCGCGGCGACAAGGGTGGTGTGTTCGATTTCTCTGCGCCTCCCAGCGTGGGGGGGGCGGTTTTGCGGCAGATGCAACTATTGCCGCCTGGAGATTATTTGCTTGAGGGGCACAGCTCGAACATCGAGCAGCCCAGTGACGCGCGACCCTATTGGCAGTTGACCTGCGTCGACGGGCGGGAACTGGGCCGCGTCGAGATCGCCAATTCGGCGCAGACAGGCGCCTATTTCGCCGGCCGGATCAGGGTGCCGACCGGGTGTGTGACACAATATCTGGTGTTGGTTGTACGCCCGTCGGACTTAATTGCTGGATCGAGCGGCCAGATCGATCGCGTGCAGCTTGCGCCGGCACAGTGACGGGGGCGTGGTGATGCGGATGTGCAATATAGCGTTGGCAGTATTTTTGCTGACCACGACGCCTGCCATGGCGCAGAAAGTTACCGCCGGCCGCGTTGCAAATTCAGCGGTCGGCGAGGTGGGCAAGCGTCAGACGAAAGAGCAGGGCGTCATCGGTATCGAGGCGATGGCGCGGGTCGACAACCGCATTCAGAACCGCGTGCAATCGCGCATTCGTAACCGGATCGACCGCTATTATGATCCGGAAGCCAATGCAATCTCGCCATTCGCCGTGGCCAGCGACAAGGCGCGTAACGCCGTAAAAGCGCGCAGGCGGCCGTAGTAACGGACCGCGCCCCACAGGTGCGCGGCAGATGAAGACTTAAGTAGCGGGGCTGTTGAAAGCCGGTATTGATCACAAAATCCGTGTGGATCGCGCGTCCGCGCCGGCACTGGTTCCGCGCCTGAGCGATTACACGAATTAACGCTGTTTCCTGCTGGACTTACGGCACTTTTCATCGATAGCCTCGCCGCGGTCTCGGGAGGACACTCGATGAAGCTCGCCGCCAAGCTTGCCCTGCTCGCGCTGGCGATCGCGCCGGTCGCGGCCCTCAGCGACAATGCGCCGCGGGTGATCCTTGCCCAGCCGGGGATCGGCGGCGGGACGATCGAGCGTTTCACCCTGCGCTTCAGCCAGCCGATGGCGCCGCTCGGCGATCCGCGCGCCGCCGCGCCGGCGACCGCCGAATGTTCGGTCGCCGGGCAGGGGCGCTGGGTCGACCAGCAGACCTGGGTCTATGAATTCGAACGCCCGCTGCCCGGCGGAACGACGTGCCGCTTCAAGACGGTCGACGGGCTCAGGAGCGTCGCGGGCTATGCGCTGGCCGGCGCGCAGAATTTCACCGTCGATGCCGGCGGGCCGGTGGCGCGCGCGGTGCTCCCCTCGGGCGGGGGCGACGAGATCGAGGAGGACCAGACCTTCCTCGTCGCGGCCAATATGCCCGCCGATCCGCGTTCGATCGCGGCCAATGCCTATTGCGCGGTCGACGGGATCGGCGAGAAGATCCCGGTCGACGTGCTCCCCGCCGATCTGCCGGGCAAATTGATCGGCGCGATGGGCAAGGACCGCTGGGAGGTGCGTAACTTCCTGGAGAACGCCGGGCTGCCGGGCGATCTCGCCACCGCCTCCGCCGCCGATCGCCAGCGCGCGGTCGCCGGGGTGGTGGCGCTGAAATGCCGCCGCAATTTGCCGCCGGGGCGCGACATGGCGCTGGTGTGGGGGGCGAATATCGCCGGTGTCGGCGGCAAGCTCGCCGGGGCCGACCAGCGCTTCGACTATAAGGTGCGCAAGCCGTTCGCGGCGCGGTTCGAATGTTCGCGGGTCAACCCGCAGGCGGGGTGCAGCCCGGTCGAAAAGGCGTGGGTGCGCTTCTCCGCGCCGGTGGCGATGTCGGTCGCGCAGCAAATCCGCATCACCCTGCCCGACGGCAAGACGATCGCGCCGACCTTCAGCGACGACGAGAAGAAGAAGGCGACGATCGCCGATATCGGCTTCGCCGCGCCCTTGCCTTATGCCACCGCGGCGAAGCTCGAACTGCCGCAGGGGGTGAAGGACGAGAGCGGCCGCGCCTTGTCCAATGCCGAGCGCTTCCCGCTCGATATCCGCTTCGATCGCGCCCCGCCTCTGGTCAAGTTCGCCGCGCCGTTCGGGATTCTCGAGGCGAAGGAAGGCGGCGTGCTGCCGGTGACGGTGCGCAATGTCGAGCCCGCGCTGCAGGGCCGCAACCTCACCGTCGGCGGGCAGGCGCTGCGCGTCGCGGACAAGGACGGCGCGGTGGCGGACTGGCTGCGCCGCGTCTCCGCCGCGGGCGATACGCGCTACGAATCGGTCAAGCGCGGCGAGGAAACGGTCGAGGTCAACCACACCGGCGACACCTCGATCCTCGGCAAGCAGGGCGCGCCGCTCAATGTCGCCTTGCCCGGCAAGGGGCAGGATTTCGAGGTGGTCGGGGTGCCGCTCGGCAAGCCCGGCTTCTATGTCGTCGAACTGGCGAGCCCGGTGCTCGGCCGCGCCTTGCTCGGGCGCGATGCGCCGCGTTATGTCGCGGCGGCGGCGCTCGTCACCAATATGGCGGTGCATTTCAAATGGGGCCGCGAACGCAGCCTCGCCTGGGTCACCGCGCTCGACAGCGGCAAGCCGGTCGCCAATGCCAATGTCGCGGTGACCGACAGCTGCACCGGCGAGGTGCTGGCGCGCGGCATCACCGATCGCTCGGGCGGGTTGTTCGTCAAGGGCGGGCTGCCCGAACCGGCGACCTATGGCAGCTGCAACGACAATTCGTCGACGCATCCCCTGATGGTCTCGGCGCGCGCCGGGGGCGATTTCAGCTTCACGCTCACCCAATGGGGCGACGGCATCCGGCCGTATGATTTCGATCTGCCGTACGGCTATTCGAAGCCCGACGACGTGTTCCACACCGTGTTCGACCGCGCTTTGGTCCGCGCCGGCGAGACGGTGCACATGAAGCATATCGTGCGCCGCCCGGTCGGCGCCGGCTTTACGATTCCCGCCGGGTTCACCGGCACGTTGCGGCTGTCGCATCGCGGATCGGACACCGAATTCGACGTGCCGCTGACGATCGACGCCAACGGCATCGGCGAGACGACATGGACCGCGCCGCAAGGCGCGCCGATGGGCGATTACGATCTGCGCGTGATCGCGGGCGAGCGGACGATCTACACCCAGCAATCGTTCCGGCTCGACGAATATCGCCTGCCGACGATGCGCGCGACGGTGAGCGGGCCGAAGGGTGCGGTGGTGCGGCCCAAGACGGTGCCGCTCGACCTGTTCGTCGGTTACCTCTCCGGCGGGGGCGCCTCCAATCTGCCGGTCGATATGCGCGTCGGCTGGTTCGCGCATCGCAACACGCCCGACGGCTATGACGCTTATACCTTCGGCGGCCGCGCGGTGCAGGAGGGGGTGAAGCCGCTCAACGGCGACGGCGAGGAGGACGGCCCGACCTTGCCCCCGACGCAGACCTTGCCCGCGCGGCTCGGCGCCGACGGCACCGGGCGGCAATCGATCGAGGTGCCGCAGGGGCTCGATGGCACGACCGACATGACGGTCGAGATGGATTATCAGGACGCCAACGGCCAGACCTTGACCGCCTCGCGGACGATCCCCGTCTTCGCTTCGCGCGTCCAGCTCGGGGTCAAGACCGACGGCTGGCTGATGAAGCAGGACGATTTGCGGCTCCGCTTCGTCGCGCTCGACCCCGAGGGCAAGCCGATCAAGGGGCAGAAGATCAATGTCGCGCTGTACAGCCGGCAGATCCTTACCGCGCGGCGCCGGCTGATCGGCGGCTTCTACGCCTATGACAATCAGATGCGGACGACCAAGCTCTCCGCTTCCTGTTCGGCGACGACCGACGCGCAGGGGCTGGCGCAATGCGCGGTCGATCCGGGGGTGTCGGGCGAAGTCTATGCCGTCGCCACCGCGGCCGATGCCGACGGCAATGTCGCGCGCGCGGTCCGCTCGGTGTGGCTGGCGGGCGACGACGATTGGTGGTTCGGCGGCGACAATGGCGACCGGATGGACGTCGTGGCCGAGCAACCCGCCTATAAGGCCGGCGACACCGCGCGCTTCCAGGTGCGGATGCCGTTCCGTTCCGCCACCGCCCTGGTGACGGTCGAGCGCGAGGGCGTGCTGTCGAGCTTCGTCACCGAATTGTCGGGCAAGGACCCGGTGGTCGAGGTGAAGATGCCGGGAAGCTATGCGCCCGACGTCTATGTCTCGGTGATGGCGGTGCGCGGGCGCGTGACGCAAAGCTGGTGGGGCTGGTTCAAGAGCCTGTTCGGCGCGCGCGACGAGGCGCCGGCGGCGACCGCGACGGTCGATCTGTCGAAACCGGCCTATCGCCTCGGGATCGCCAAGGTGAAGGTCGGGTGGGAAGCGCATAAGCTGGCGGTGACAGTGAAGCCCGATCGCGAACGTTATGCCGCGCGCGAGACCGCGCAGGTGGCGATCGCGGTGACCGGGCCGGACGGCAAGCCCGCGCGGACCGCCGATGTCGCCTTCGCCGCGGTCGATCAGGCATTGCTCCAGCTCGCCCCCAATGAATCGTGGGACGTGCTCACCGCGATGATGGGCGAACGCCCGCTCTCGGTGCTCACCGCCACCGCGCAGATGCAGGTGGTCGGCAAGCGGCATTACGGGCGCAAGGCGGTCGAGGCGGGCGGCGGCGGTGGCGCGGATAGCGCGGCGCTCAACCGCGAGAATTTCCAGCCGGTGCTGTTGTGGAAGGGCCGCGTCGCGCTCGATGCGCAGGGGCGGGCGATCGTCCCGGTGGTGCTCAACGATGCCTTGTCCTCGTTCCGGCTGGTGGCGATCGCCACCGACGGCGCGGACCGCTTCGGGATGGGGGCGACCAATATCCGCACCGCGCAGGATCTGTCGCTCTATGCCGGGCTGCCGCCGGTGGTGCGCACCGGGGATCAATATGCCGCGGGGTTCACACTCAGGAACGGCTCGGACAAGCCGATGACGGTGACCGCGGAGGTCGCGCTCACCCCGCGCATCGCCACCGGGCGGCCGCTCACGGTGACGATCCCGGCGGGCGGCGCGGCGCCGATCGCGTGGAACCTCACCGCGCCGCCGCAGCCGGGCAATCTGCGCTGGCAGGTCAGCGCGCGGACCAGCGACGGCAGCGCGGCGGACAAGGTGACGGTGACGCAGGAAGTGGTGCCCGCGGTGCCGGTCGAGGTGTGGGCGTCGACGCTCGCGCGCATCGGCGCCGAAACGACGATCCCGATCCGCGCGCCCGCCGGGGCGCTAAAGGGATTGGGCGGCGGGATGGGATCGGTCGACCTTCGGCTCGACGATACGCTCGCGCCGCCGATGGCGGGGGTGCGCGCGTTCATGGCGGCCTATCCCTATCAATGTTTCGAGCAGCGGATGAGCCGTATCGTCGCTTTGGGCGATACCGCCGGCTGGACCCAGCTTGCGGGCGAGATCCCGGCCTATCAGGCGCCCGACGGGTTGCTGCGCTACTGGCCGAGCGAAAGCCTGCAGGGATCGGAGGCGCTGACCGCTTACGTCCTGTCGATGGCGGGTGAGGCGGGGCTGGCGATCCCCGAGGCGAGCCGGACCAAGATGGTCGAGGGGCTGCGCGCGGTGCTCGACGGGCGGCTGCGGCGCGAGGAATATGGCGATGTCCGGCTCCAGCGGCTCGCCGCCTTCGCCGCGCTCGCCCGCGCCGGCGCGGCGACCCCGGCGATGCTCGGCCAGATCGGGTTGACCCCGGCGGAAATGCCCACCGCGAGCCTGGCCGATTATCTCCTCGCGCTCGATCGCGTCTCGGGGCTCGCCAATGCGCAGGCGTTGCGCGGCGCGGGCGAGACCGCGCTGCGCAGCCGATTGGTCTATGAAGGAACGCGGCTCGATCTCAGCGATGCGTCGAACATGCCGTGGTGGCTGATGTCCTCGGCCGACGAAGGCTCGATCAAGGCATTGCTCGCGGTGCTCGGCAAACCCGGCTGGCAGGACGAGGGGCCGAAGATGATGGTCGGCCTCGCGCTTCGCCAGCAGCGCGGGCGCTGGGATACCACCACCGCCAACGCCTGGGGGGCGCTGACCGTGCGGCGCTTCGCCCAGCTCTATCCGGCGACCGCGATCGCGGGGACGACGACCGCGACCCTGGGGCAGCGCAGCGCGACCTTCGCCTGGCCGCTCGCGGCGGACCGGCGGCAGGCGTCGCTGCCGCTGCCGGCGGGGCAGACGCCGCTGGTGCTGCGCCAGTCGGGCGGGGCGGGGCCGTGGGCGACCGTCTCGGTGCGCGCGGCGGTGCCGCTCACCCAGCCGCTCTCGGCGGGCTATCGGCTGTCGCGCAAGGTCGAGGTGGTCCAGCGCCGCGTCGCCGGGCAACTGACCCGCGGCGACGTGCTGCGCATCACGCTGACGGTCGACGCGACCGCCGAGCGCAACTGGGTGGTGATCGACGATCCGATCCCCGGCGGGGCGACGATCGTCGGCGATCTCGGCGGGCAATCGAAGATGCTCGCCGATCAGGCGAGCGGCGGCGACGGGGTCAAATTCGGCGCGGTCGATGGCGACGGCAAGCTGTGGGACGTCCAGGTCGGGGTCGTCCCGGCCTATATCGAGCGCGGCAATGCGGCGTGGCGCGCTTTCTACGCCTGGGTGCCGCGCGGGCGGTTCCAGGCGTCGTACATGCTGCGGCTGAACGGCGCCGGGCGCTTCCAGCTCCCGCCGACGCGGGTCGAGGCGATGTATTCGCCCGCGATCCACGCCGCGGTGCCCAATGCGCCGGTGGTGGTGGTGCAGAAGTGACGCGATGCCTTTCCCCAAACCTCCGTTCGGGCTGAGCTGCACTTTCTTCCACGGAAGAAGGGCAGCCCTTCGACAAGCTCAGGGCGAACGGGGGGATGTTGGGCACGAACGGGGAGGGCGCGCGCGCGAACGCTGGGCGGTTCCGGTCATCCTCGCGATTGCCGTGCTGTTCGGTATCGCGGACTGGCTCACCCGGCCGCCGCCGCTCCCCGGCTATGCGCAGGTGCGCAATGCGTGGCGGCCATCGGAGGCGTGGCTTTACGATCGCAACGGCATGTTGCTCGATTCCTCGCGGGTCGATTTCGCGACGCGGCGGTTGGCGTGGACCCCGCTCGATCGCATCGCGCCGGTGGTGCGGACGACGATCGTCGACAGCGAGGATCGCCGCTTCGCGCAGCACAATGGGGTCGACTGGCTCGCGCTCGCCGCATCGGCGCGCGATCGCGTCGCGGGGAAGCGCCCGCGCGGGGCGAGCACGCTGGCGATGCAGCTCGCCGGTTTCCTCGCGCCCGATCTCGCGCGGCCGGGCGCACGCGGCTGGCTCGATAAATTGCGCCAGATCCGGGCGGCGCGCGCGCTCGCGGGGGATTGGAGCCGCGATCAGATATTGGAGGCCTATCTCAACCTCGCCGGGTTCCGCGGCGAGGCGCAGGGCATCGGCGCGGCGGCGCTCGGGCTGTTCGGCAAGACCCCGGCGACCGTGACCCGCGACGATGCGTTGCTGCTCGCCGCCTTGCTGCCCAACCCGCAGGCCCCGGCCGAGGCGGTCGCGCGGCGCGCCTGCGCGCTGGCGCACGAGGGGAATTGCGCGCGTTTCCCCGCGCTTGCCGCCTCGGCGCTGGGACCGGCGCGCAGCCTCGCGCTCGATCCGGGGCTGGCGCCGCATCTCGCCGACCGGCTGCTCAAGAGGCCGGGGATGCGCGTCACCACCACGCTCGACATCGCGGTGCAAAGGGTCGCGGTCGCCGCGCTGCGCCGGCAATTGCTCGGGCTCGGCGCGACCCGCGCGCGCGACGGGGCGGTGATCGTGGTCGACAATGCGAGCGGCGACGTGCTCGCTTATGTCGGCGGCGTCGGCGGCAATTCCAGCGCGCCCTCGGTCGACGCGGCCAATGCCTATCGCCAGGCGGGGTCGACGCTCAAGCCGTTCCTTTATGCCGAGGCGATCGAGAAGGGCTATCTCACCCCCGCCTCGATCCTCGACGATACCCCGGTCGAGCTCGATACCGCCTCGGGGCTGTATGTGCCGCAGAATTACGATCGCGCGTTCAAGGGCCCGGTTTCGGCGCGCGCGGCGCTGGCCGGGTCGCTCAACGTGCCTGCGGTGCGCACGCTGCTGCTCGTCGGGGTCGATCCGTTCCGCGATCGTCTATGGGATACCGGGTATCGCGGACTGGTCGAGGACGGGTCCTATTACGGCTTCAGCCTCGCGCTCGGCTCGGCCGAGGTGACGCTCGCCGAGCAGGCCGCCGCCTATCGCAGCCTCGCGCTCGGCGGGCGCTGGGCGCCGCTGCGGCTGGCGGCGGATGATCCGCGCCCCGCGCCGCGCGCGGTGACGACCCGCGCGGCGGCGTGGATCGTCGGTGACATGATGGCCGATCCCGTCGCGCGTGCGGGCACCTTCGGGCTCGATTCGGCGCTGCGGCTGCCGTTCTGGGCGGCGGTGAAGACGGGAACGTCGAAGGCGATGCGCGACAATTGGTGCGTCGGCTTCACCGATCGCTTCACCGTCGCGGTATGGGTGGGCAATGTCGAGGGCGATGCGATGCGCGCCGTCTCGGGCACCAGCGGCGCGGCGCCGGTGTGGCGCGACGTGATGCTCGCGCTCAACGCCCGCCGCGCCGGTGCGCCGCCGCCCCCGCCGCCGGGGGTCGAGGCGCGCCGCGTGACCTTCGCGGGGACGGGCGAGCAGCCGCGCCGCGAATGGTTCCTCGCCGGCACCTCGTTCGCGCGCGCTGACGTCGCGCCCGCCGAGGCGCGCCGCCCGCGGATCGCCGCGCCGGTTTCGGGGAGCGTCTATGCGCTCGATCCCGATATCCCGCGCGATCGGCAGCGGCTGGCGGTATCGGTGACGGGGGCGGCGGGCACGCACCGGCTGCGGCTCGATATGCGCGATCTCGGCGCCGCGACGACGGCCCCGGTGATCTTCCCGCCGCCGGGCCGGCACCAGCTCGCGTTGGTCGATCTGGCGGGGCGAACGGTGGACCGGGTGATCTTCACGGTACGTTGAGTCCGGGCGATCGAACCCGATCGCACGGCGGGCGTTTGTCGTTCGGTCCCATCCCCCTCCCTTTCGGGACTGGCGCGCGTATCGCGCCGGCCGCGTCGCAAGCGTATCGTGCGACGCGGCCACCCCCGTGCTATCGTTACGGCACCGGCCCGCTCCCCCACCCGGCCTCCCACGAAAGTATCCTTGATGGGAGGCCGGGTGGGGAGCGGGCCGGTGCCGCGACAAGGAACAGGTAAGATCATGAGCACAGGCACGATTCGCGTCGGTATCGGCGGCTGGACCTATGAACCGTGGCGCGGCACCTTCTTCCCGCCGAAATGGCCCGCGAAGCGCGAGCTCGAATATGCCGCGGGGAAGATGACCGCGATCGAGGTCAACGGCACCTATTATAGCGGGTTCAAGCCCGCGACCTTCGCCAATTGGGCCAAAGCGGTGCCCGACGGGTTCGTCTTCACGCTGAAGGCCTCGCGCTTCTGCACCAACCGCAA
Organism: Sphingomonas lycopersici; assembly: GCF_026130605.1. Classification (GTDB taxonomy): domain Bacteria; phylum Pseudomonadota; class Alphaproteobacteria; order Sphingomonadales; family Sphingomonadaceae; genus Sphingomonas; species Sphingomonas lycopersici. Next base: position 63,203 of record NZ_JANFAU010000006.1, read on the forward strand.
GGTGCTGGCCGAGGCGGCCGAATCGGTCGGGCGCTTCGTCGGGCAGGGGATCGTCGAACTCGGCGATCGGCTCGGGCCGATCCTGTGGCAATTCATGGCGACCAAGAAATTCGATGCGGAGGATTTCGGCGCCTTCCTCAAGCTGTTGCCCGCTGCGCATGAGGGCGTGGCGCTGCGCCACGCGGTGCAGGTGCGGCATGACAGCTTCGCCGACCCGGCATTCATTGCGATGTGCCGCGCCGCCGGGGTGGCGATCGTCTATGCCGATTCGGCGGATTATCCCGCGATCGCCGACGTGACCGGGGATTTCACCTATGCGCGGCTGGAAAATGGCGTCGAGGAGGAACCGGCGGGCTATAGTCCGGCCGAGCTCGATCGCTGGGCGGCGGCGGCGCGCGACTGGGCCGCGGGTGGCGCGCCCGAGGGGCTGCCTTATGTCGAGGCGGCGAAACCGGCGCCCGCGCCGCGCGATGCCTTCGTCTTCTTTATCAACGGCGCCAAGGTCCGCGCGCCGCACGGTGCGATGGCGCTGATCGAGCGGGTCAGATAGCTTCCCGCGCCGGCCCCGCCGGCTCGGCGCGAACCGCCGGTTCGGCGGGCGGCGGCGGCGCGGCATTGGCTGAATTGTTGTTGTCGGCGGATGCGGGCGGCGGGACCATCAGCGCCGCCGCTTCTAAGGCATCGAGCGCGTGGTGCGCGGCGATGAAGCGGCGTGCGGCATTGGCCCAATTGCCCGACGACCCGGCGCCCGGCAGCCGCGAAACCTCGCCCAGCGCGGCCTGCACCTGCCCCGCGTCGAGCAGCCGCCGCGCGCGCGCCAGCCGCTCGGCGGGGAGCTGCGACGGCGTGCTGACGTCGTGGAGGATGATGAGGCTGCCGAGCTGGTGGCGAATCCCGGCGAGCCAGCCCGAGACCCAGCCGTCGCCGCCGCCGTTGGTCAGCCGATCGGCGTTGGCGTCGAGCGCCTGGCGCAGCGCGGCGACCGTCACCGGCTGGCGTGCGGCCTGGATCACGGTGGCGACGGGGCCGGCGGCGATCTGGCCGAACCGTTCGCGCAGCTGGACCTCGAGATAGCCGAGCGTCACCCCGCGATCGATCGCGCGGCGCGCGGCGAAGGCGACCATCATCGCCTCGGCGCGACCGGCCTGCGCGGCGGCGGCGGCAGTGGTGCTGTCGATCGAGGCGGTGCGCGCTTCGAGCGCGGAAAGCTGCGCGGCAAGCGCGGTTTCGCGTGAATCGAGCGCTTCCGGGGTCGGCGGGACGGTGGCTTGCGGGGAAGGTTGCGCTTCGGGCTGCGGCGCGGTTTGCGGCTGGGCGGCGTCGGGCGCGGGCTGGGTGGTCGACGGGGTGTGGACGAACCAGCCGCCCGAATTACGCATCGCGACGAGCATCAGCGCGATGCCGACGACGAATGCCAGCACGACGAGCGTCGTGATGACCAGCCCGACCCGCGGCCGGCGCGCGGCGGTTTCGCTCGGCAGTGGATCGTTCATCGGCGCACTATCCCCGGCCCGGCGCCACGGGTCAACTCGCGAGCGACGCGGCGAGTGCGACGAGCAATGCGTCGTCGGGGCGCGGCGTGCTGGCGATCGCGTCCCAGCCCGCGCCGGCCGCCGCGGCGATCTTCTCGCTCAGCGCGGCAAGACGGATCGTCTCGCGCGGCACCGCGTCACGGTCGACCAGCTCGGCGAAGCGGCGCGCGGCGCGCGGCGAGTGGAGCAGCGCGACCCGGTCGCGTGCCGCCGCGAGCGCCCCGGCGGCCAGATCGAGCGGCGCGCTGCGATAGACGGTGATCGAAACCACATCCGCGAAGGCGATATGCTCCTGCCCCGCGAGGTGGAGCGGCGCGCGAAATCCCGCCGCCCGGGCGGCGTCCAGCGCGGCGACGCCGTCGGTCGTACCGGTCACCGCGACGGTGAGGCCACCGGCGCGCGCGGCATCGGCGCTTTCCTCGCCGACCGCGATCACCGGCAGGTGACCCAGCGCCGTCAGCCCGGCGCCGGCGTGGCGCACCGCATTGGCGCTGGTGATAAGCAATGAATCGAACGCCCCGCCGTGTGTCTCCCACGCGACCGGCTCGACCGCGAACAGCGGCAGCGCCAGCGCCGGCACCCCCAGCGCCGCGAGCCGCGCGATCGTTCGCGCATTGCCCGGCTCGGGGCGCAGCACGATCGCGGCGCGCGTCACCCGCCGAACAGCCGGCGGACCGATTCCGGCGCGCGGCCGAGCAAGTCGCGGGCCAGCGCCGCGGCGACGATCGCGCCGTCCGCGCCCTGCTGCTCGCCCTCGACCGCTTCGCTGCCGTCCTCGGCGAGCAATTGCGCGCGAAGGCCGATCCCGCCCTCGACGATCCGCGCCAGCGCGCCGACCGGCGAGTGGCAGCCGGCGCCGAGCGCGGCGAGAAAGGCGCGCTCGGTCAGCACCGCCTTGCTCGTCGGCGCATCGTCGATCGCCGCGACCAGCGCCGCGGCGGGCGAACCGGCGCGCACCTCGATCCCCACCGCCGCCTGCGACGGGGCGGGAAGCATCTGGTCGATCGGGATCGCCTGCCCGGTGTCGTGGCGTCCGAGCCGGTCGAGCCCGGCGGCGGCGAGCAGGGTCGCATCCGCCTCGCCCGCGGCGAGCTTGGCAAGGCGGGTGTCGACATTGCCGCGGAACAGGATGATCCGCAGGTCGGGGCGCAGCCGCAACAGCTGCGCGCGGCGGCGCGGCGAGCTGCTCCCGACGATCGCGCCGGGTGGCAGATCGGCGATCGATGCCGCGCCGATCAGCCGGTCGCGCACGTCGGCGCGCGGCAGCATCGCGGCGATCGCGATCTCGGCCGGGCGGATCGTCTCGACATCCTTCATCGAATGGACGCAGGCATCGACCTCGCCGTCGAGCAAAGCGCGATCGAGCTCCTTGGTCCACAGCGCCTTGCCGCCGATCTCGGCGAGCGCGCGATCCTGCACCCGGTCGCCGGTGGTGCGCACCGTGACGAGTTCGACCTCGAGGCCGGGATGCGCGGCGACGAGCGCGTCGCGCGTCATCCCCGCCTGGGTGAGCGCAAGGGGGGAGCCGCGGGTGCCGAGCCGGAAGATCATGCCGCGAGCGATGGCCCAGGACGGGGCGACATTCAACCGGATGGATTGTCCCGACGCTTCTCGCTTATCCGTCATGCCGGGCCCGACCCGGCATCCAGAGCCGCAAACACCGCCGCCCGTGGCTCTGGATGCCGGATCAAGTCCGGCATGACGGAGAGGGTTCGCGCCCCCTTCGACAAGCCCGGACGGACGCGATAGAGGGCGGGACATGCTGATCCTCGGGCTCGAATCCTCCTGCGACGAGACTGCCGCCGCTTTGGTCACCGGCGACCGCCAGGTGCTCGCGCACCGGCTGGCGGGGCAGGAAGCCGCGCATCGTCCTTATGGCGGGGTGGTGCCGGAAATCGCCGCGCGCGCGCATGTCGAGGCGCTGGAGCCGCTGATCGAGGCGGCGCTGGCCGATGCCGGCGTGTCGCTCGATCGGGTCGACGCGATCGCCGCGACGGCGGGGCCGGGGCTGATCGGCGGGGTGATGGTCGGGCTCGTCACCGGCAAGGCGCTGGCGCACGCGGTCGGCAAGCCGCTGATCGCGGTCAATCATCTCGAAGGACACGCGCTGAGCCCGCGGCTCGCCGATGCCGATCTCGCTTTTCCCTATCTGCTGCTGCTCGTCTCGGGCGGGCATTGCCAGTTGCTGCTGGTCGAGGGGGTCGGGCGCTACCGCCGGCTCGCGACGACGATCGACGATGCGGCGGGCGAGGCGTTCGACAAGACCGCCAAATTGCTCGGGCTGGGTTTCCCCGGCGGGCCGGCGGTGGAGCGCGCCGCGGCGCTCGGCGATCCGCGCGCGGTGCCGCTGCCGCGCCCGTTGCTCGGATCGGGCGAGCCGCATTTCTCCTTCGCCGGGCTCAAGAGCGCGGTGGCGCGTGCGGTGGGGCAGTATCGCGCGGAGGATATCGCCGCCTCGTTCCAGCAGGCGGTGGTCGATTGCCTGATCGACCGCACCCGCCGCGCGCTCGATCGTGCCGACGGCGCCACCGCGCTGGTGGTGGCGGGCGGGGTCGCGGCCAATGCGGCGGTGCGCGGTGCGCTCGAGGCGCTGGCGGCGGACAATGGCTTGCGGTTCGTTGCGCCGCCTTTGTGGCTGTGCACCGACAATGCCGCGATGATCGGCTGGGCGGGGGCCGAACGGTTCGTCGCGGGGCTGAGCGACCCGCTCGACGTGCCGGCGCGCGCGCGCTGGCCGCTCGATCCGAGCGCGGAGGCGGTGCGCGGCGCGGGGGTGAAGGCATGAGGATCGGGGTGATCGGCGGCGGCGCCTGGGGCACCGCGCTCGCGGCGGTGGCGGCGCGCGGCGGCGAGGTGCTGCTGTGGGCGCGCGAGCCAGAGGTGGTGGCCGCGATCAACGCCGATCATGCGAACCCCCTGTTTCTGCCGGGGGTGGCGCTGTCGCCGGCGATCCGCGCGACCGGGGCGCTCGGCGATCTCGCCGGGGTCGATGCGTTGCTGGTCGTCGCGCCGGCGCAGCATGTCGGACGGGTGCTCGCGGAGACCCCGGTCGGCGCGACGCCGCTGGTGATGTGCGCCAAGGGGATCGAGGCGGGGACGCGGCGGCTGGTCGGCGAAGTGGCGCATGCCGCGCATCCGGGGGCGCCGATCGCGGTGCTTTCGGGGCCGACCTTCGCGCATGAGGTGGCAGCGGGGTTGCCGACCGCGGTGACGTTGGCGTGCGAGGATAGCGACTTGCAGGCGCGGCTCGCGGCGCGGCTCGCGGGGCCGGCGTTCCGGCCCTATGCGTCGACCGACGTGATGGGGGCGGAGATCGGCGGGGCGGTCAAGAATGTCCTCGCGATCGCCTGCGGCGTGGTCGAGGGTGCGGGGCTGGGGCAGAATGCGCGGGCCGCGCTGATCGCGCGCGGCTTTGCCGAGATGACGCGCTTCGGGCTGGCGCGCGGCGCGCGGGCGGAGACGCTCGCCGGATTGTCGGGGCTGGGCGATCTGGTGCTGACCTGTTCGTCGACCAGTTCGCGCAATTTCTCTTTGGGGGTCGGGCTGGGGCGCGGGGAAAGCGCCGCGACCCTGCTCGCCGATCGCCGGACGGTGGCGGAGGGGGCATTCACCGCGCCGGTGCTGGTCGAGGCGGCGCGCGACGTGGAGGTCGATATGCCGATCGTCGAGGCGGTGTGCCGGCTGCTCGACGGCGCCGATGTGCGCGCGGTGACGCGGGATCTGCTGTCGCGCCCGCTGCGCGACGAGGTGTGAGTCTGAAGGGAAGGACCTCTCACCGTTCGGGCTGAGCGTGTCGAAGCCCTGCCTTTTCTTCGTCGGAAGAAGCGCAGCCCTTCGACAGGCTCAGGACGAACGGGTTTTATTTCGTGCGCCGCGCTCAGAAATCGACCGCAATGCCCTTGAGCTCCCAATCGCCGAAGCGGGTCGGGTCGCGATCGTTGGGATCGGTCGGGCCGGGGGTCGCCGGGGCGGGCTTGGGGACCGGCTTGTTGGGCGAGAGATAGGCCGGCGGCTTCACATGCGCGGGGCGTTTCGACATTTGCGATATCCGATCTTGCTGGCGATCTGGCTGGTTCCCCGCCACATGGGCTTGATGACGACCCGCGCCAAGCCCCCTAGACCGCCCCGCCGCCCCGCTTTGCCGCTCGGCACCGCGACCCGCCGCGCCGCCTTGCGATTGCTCGATGCGGTGCTCAGGCGCGGCGAGGCGCTGGAAGCGGCGCTGCCCGCGGCGACGCGCGATCTCGTCTCGCCGCCCGATCGCGGGCTGGCGCATGCGATCGCCGCCGAGACGCTGCGCCGGCTGCCCGATCTCGACGCGCTGATCGATTCGGCCACCCGCCAGATCCTCCCCGACGATGCCAAGGCGCGGATGGCGCTGCGCATCGCGCTCGCCCAGGCGCTCGCGCTCGGCACCCCGCCGCATGCCGCGATCGCCACCGTCCTCCCGCTGGTCGACGGCGGGCCGCGGCGGCTGGTCCACGGCGTGTTCGGGACGCTGATGCGCGGCGGCGCGGCTCTGCCGGAGACGCCGACCCTGCTTGCACCCGTCGCCGAGCGCTGGCGTGAAGCATGGGGCGAGGAGGTGGTCGCCGCCGCGTCGCGCGCGATCGCCGCGCCGCCGCCGCTCGATCTCACGCTGCGCGATCCGGCGTGGTCGGGGCTCGAAGGAGAAAGCCTCGCGCCGGGGCATGTGCGGCTCGTCGATGCCGGGCCGGTGCCCGAGCTTCCGGGCTATGACGCGGGCGCGTGGTGGGTGCAGGATCTCGCCGCCTCGCTCCCCGCGCGGCTGATCGGCAGCGGCGCGGGGCAGGCGCTCGATCTGTGCGCGGCGCCGGGGGGCAAGACGCTCCAGCTCGCCGCCGCCGGCTGGCAGGTCACTGCGGTCGACGCGTCGAAAAGTCGCGCCGCGCGACTGAACGAGAATCTCGCGCGCACAGGGCTTTCCGCCGACGTGGTGGTGGGCGATGTGCTCGATTGGGCGCCCGACGCGCCGGCCGAGGCGGTGCTGGTCGATGCGCCGTGCAGCGCGACCGGCATCTTCCGCCGCCACCCCGATGTGCTCCACCGCGCGCATGACGGGGTGATCGCCGAAATGGCCGAGCTGCAGGGCCGCATCCTCGCCCGCGCGGCGGATTGGGTGAAGCCGGGCGGATTGCTCGTCTACGCCACCTGCTCGCTCGAACCCGCCGAGGGCGAGGCGCAATTGGCGCAGTTTCTCGGGCAGCGGGGCGATTTTGCCGTCATGCCGCCGGCGCCGGGCGAACTCCCCGCCGGAATCGCCGCCCACCCCGACGGTTATGTCCGCACCTTGCCCGGAACGGTCGAGGCGACGGGGGGGTGCGACGGCTTTTTCATCGCACGGCTGCGACGTGCTTCCGCCTGAGCCAGTTGCGCGTTAAGCGGACCGTATGACCAAGCCCGTCCGCATCGCCCCCTCGATCCTGTCCGCCGATTTCGCCAAGCTCGGCGAGGAGATACGCGCGATCGATGCCGCGGGGGCGGATTGGATCCACGTCGACGTGATGGACGGCCATTTCGTCCCCAATATCACGATCGGCCCGGCGGTGGTGAAGGCGCTGCGCCCGTATACGGCGAAGCCGTTCGACGTCCATCTGATGATCTCCCCGGTCGACCTCTATCTCGACGCCTTCGCCGAGGCCGGGGCGGATACGATCACCGTCCACCCGGAGGCGGGGCCGCACGTCCACCGCACGATCCAGCACATCAAGAGCCTCGGCAAGCGCGCCGGGGTGGTGCTCAACCCGGCGACCCCGGTCGATGTGCTCGATTATCTCATCGATCTCGTCGATCTGGTGCTGGTGATGAGCGTCAACCCCGGCTTCGGCGGGCAGAGCTTCATCGACAGCCAGTTGCGCAAGATCGCGGCGATCCGCGCGATGATCGAGGCGAGCGGGCGCGATATCGATCTCGAGGTCGACGGCGGGATCGACCGGCAGACCGCGCGGCTGGCGATCGACGCCGGCGCCGATGCTTTGGTCGCCGGCACCGCCACCTTCCGCGGCGGGCCGGAGGCTTATGCCGCCAATATCCGGGCGCTGCGCGGCGAATGAGCCAACAGGACGATAAAGCCGTTGATTCCGGCCCCGACGGGATCGAACAGGGCAAGAGGCTGGTACGGTCGGGCGGCGATCGCGGGCTGTCGCTCGCCGAGCGCTTGTCGCAGACCTTCGACCGGCTGACGTGGCGCACCCCGATCCATTCGTTCCGGCTCAAGGGGCGCTATCCGCTCAAGCTGATCGCGGTGCCCGACGACCCCGTATTCGGCGATGTCGCGCGCGGGCAGGCGCTGCTCGCCGGGCATTTCCTGTGGCGCGGCGAACAGCTCGCGATCGCCGGGCTCGATTTCCGCACGCTCGATGTCGCGCCGGGCTATGCCGATTATCTCCATTCCTTCGCGTGGCTGCGCGATCTTTCCTCAGTCGCGACGCGGGTGCAGGGTGCGCCGATCGCCGAGGGGCTGATGTCGCGCTGGCTGCTGGCGCATGCCGAAAAGGTCGCCGGCGCGGCGTGGCGGCCCGATCTGTGGGGGCGGCGCATCCTGTTCTGGACCGCGCACGCGCCGCTGATCCTGTCGTCGACCGATCTCGTCTATCGCTCGAAGGTGCTCAACACGCTGGCGCGGGGCGCGCGGCATCTCGATCGCGGGGCGGACAAGACCCCGCCGGGGCCGAAGCGCGTCGCGGCGTGGAGCGGGCTGCTCGCGGCGCGGCTGCTGATCCCCGGCGGCGATGCGGGGCTCGCCTTCGCCGAAGCCGGGCTGACCCGCGCCCTGGGCACCGCCTTGTTCGAAGACGGTGGCGCGGTGAGCCGCGCGCCCGATGCGTTGCTCGATATCGCCGCGCTGCTCGCGACGTTGCGCGAATGCTATGAAGCGCGCCGGCTGGCGCTGCCCGAGGTGGCGGAAAGCGCGCTGGCGCGGCTCGTTCCGGCATTGCTCGGGGTGTGTCATGCCGATCGCGGGCTGGCGAGCTGGCAGGGCAGCGGCCCGGTGCCGGCCGAGCGCGTCGCGCAGGTGATCGAGGCGACCGGGGTGCGCGCCCGCCCGCTCAAGCAGGCGCGCGAATGGGGCTATCAGCGGCTGACGGGGGGCAAGGCGGTGCTGATCGTCGATGCCGCCCCGCCGCCGGTGGCGCGCGCGGTCGACGGCGGGTGCGCCTCGACGCTGGCGTTCGAATTTTCCGACGGCGCGACGCGGCTGATCGTCAATTGCGGTGGCGCGCGCGATGCCTCGCCGCGGCTGCCGCGCACGCTGGCAGAGGGGCTGCGCACGACCGCGGCGCATTCGACGCTGACGCTCGACGATTCCAATTCGACCGCGATCCTTTCCGACGGCAGCCTCGGCAAGGGGGTCACCGCGGTCGAGCTGTCGCGGCAGGAATCGGACGGCGCGAGCCGGATCGAGGCCAATCACGACGGCTATGTCCGCCGCTTCGGGTTCATCCACCGCCGTCAATTGGTGCTGGCGGGCGACGGGCGCGAGCTGCGCGGCGAGGATGCCTTGCTGCCCAAGGGGCGACGGCGCCGGCCCGGGACGACGCCGTTCGCGATCCGCTTCCACCTCGGGCGCGGGGTGGAGGCGTCGCCGACCGCCGATGGGCTCGCCGCGGTGCTGCGCGTGCCGGGCGGGGCCTTGTGGCAATTCCGCGCGCGCGGCGATTCGCTGGCGATCGAGGACAGTCTGTGGATCGACCCCGAGGGGCGGCCGATCGCGACGCAACAGCTCGTCATCACCGGCGCGGCCGATGCCGGCGGGGCGAGCATCAGCTGGGCGTTGAAGCGCGCGCGCTGAGGGTAACTGGCCTTACTCTATTTCGTCATGCCGGACCTGATCCGGCATCCAGAGCTGCAAATGTCGTCACTCGTGGCTCTGGATGCCGGGGCGAGCCCGGCATGACGGAGGGTGAGGGTGGCGCGCAAGCGAATTGAACCCTAATAGGCCGCGCGAACCCTCCCTAGCTTCGCGAAAGCCGACCATGACCACGATCCCGATCAAGCGCGCGCTTCTTTCCGTGTCCGACAAGACGGGGGTGGTCGATCTCGCCCGCACGCTGGCCGGGCGCGGCGTGGAACTGGTCTCGACCGGGGGCACCGCCAAGGCGCTGCGCGACGCGGGGCTCGACGTGCGCGACGTTTCCGATCTCACCGGCTTCCCCGAGATGATGGACGGCCGCGTCAAGACGCTTCACCCGATGGTCCACGGCGGGCTGCTCGCGGTGCGCGACGATCCCGCGCATGCCGCGGCGATGGCCGAGCATCGGATCGGCGCGATCGATCTGGTGGTGGTCAATCTCTACCCCTTCGCCCAGACCGTCGCGAAGGGCGCCGAGCGCGACGAGATCATCGAGAATATCGACATCGGCGGCCCGTCGATGGTCCGGTCGGCGGCGAAGAACCACGCTTATGTCGCGATCGTCACCGATCCGGCGGATTATGCGATCGTCGCCAAGGGCGAGACCGACCTTGCCGAGCGCAAGCGGCTCGCGGCCAAGGCGTTCGCCGCCACCGCCACCTATGATGCGATGATCGCGAGCTGGTTCGGCTTCGCCGATCAGCGCGAGCTGTTCCCCGCGACCCTGCCGTTCGTGCTCCAGGCGCCGACCGTGCTGCGCTACGGCGAGAACCCGCACCAGCAGGCGGCATTCTACAACCACGCCGGCCCCGCGACCCCCGGCATCGGCCAGGCGCGGCAGGTGCAGGGCAAGGAACTGAGCTACAACAATCTCAACGACGCCGATGCGGCGCTCGAGCTGGTCAGCGAATTCCGCGACGCCGCGCCGTCGTGCGTGATCGTCAAGCATGCCAATCCGTGCGGGGTGGCCACCGCGGCGACCTTGGCCGAGGCGTATGAGGCGGCGTTCGCCTGCGACACGGTGTCGGCGTTCGGCGGGATCATCGCCTTGAACCGCACGCTCGATGCGGCGACCGCGCGGGCGATCACCGGGATCTTCACCGAGGTGGTCGTCGCGCCCGATGCCGACGAGGAAGCGATCGCGCTGTTCGCGGCGAAGAAGAATCTGCGGCTGCTGCTGACCGGGGCGCTGCCCGATCCGGCGCGCGGCGGGCTCACCGCCAAGTCGATCACCGGCGGCTGGCTGGTCCAGTCGCGCGACAATGGCCAGATCACCGACGAGATGCTCAAGGTGGTGACCAAGCGCCAGCCCACGGCGCAGGAACTGGCCGATTGCCGCTTCGCCTGGACGGTCGCCAAGCACGTCAAGTCGAACGCGATCGTCTATGCCAAGGATGGCAGCACCGCCGGGGTCGGCGCGGGGCAGATGAACCGGCTGGAAAGCGCGCGGATCGCGGCGTGGAAGGCGAAGGATGCGGCGGACAAGGCCGGCTGGGCTGCGCCGCGTACGATCGGCTCGGCGGTGGCGTCGGACGCTTTCTTCCCCTTCGCCGACGGGCTGCTCGCGGCGGTCGAGGCGGGCGCGACCGCGGTGATCCAGCCGGGCGGCTCGATCCGCGATGCGGAGGTGATCGCGGCGGCCGACGAGGCCGGGCTGGCGATGATCTTCACCGGGATGCGCCACTTCCGGCATTGAGGTCGGGCGCGCGAGACGCGCTTCCCTCTCCCCGTTCGGGCTGAGCCTGTCGAAGCCCTGCACTTTCTTCGCAAGGAAGAAGGGCAGCCCTTCGACAAGCTCAGGGCGAACGGTTCTTTGCTTGAGCGGGGCTTACCGCGTCGCCGCCCCCACGTGGGGCAGGGTCGCCTCGTCCGCGCGCGGCATGCGGCTGAACAAGGCGCGGTCGTCGGGGCCGAACGCCCAGCGCCACAGGATGAACAGATAGGTCGCGGCGATCGCGGGGATGCCGATGATCACCTCGGCCCATTCATATTCATGCGGCAGCGCGGCGAAGGCGCCCCCGACGACGATCGCCGCCGCCGCCGCCCACAGCAGCGGCCAGCGCAACGGCGAGACCGACGCCTGCAGCAGGTGCCCGAGCAGCCGCGCCTTGATCACCGAGGTCAGCGCGACGCTGGTCATCAGCGCCACCGCCGGCCCCGCGGCCTGATATTCGACCGGCCAGCCCAGCGCGCGCATCGTGAGGATCAGCGCGAAGCTCAGCACCACCTGGAACAGCAGCATCGCGGCGGAGATCGCGAGATTGCGGTGGCGCGCGACATAGACGAGCGCGGATTCGCACACCGCCCCGGTCGAGGCGAGCACCTCGGCGGTGAGCAGGAAGGCGAGCGCCGCGGTGCCGGCGACGAATTGCGGCCCCACCGTCCCCATCACCGCCTCGCCGGGGATCGACCCCATCAGCGCGAGGCAGCCCTGCGCGGCGATGATCCAGAACGCCACCTGCCGCACCTGATCGGCGATCGCGGCGCGGTTGCCGGTGGCGAGGTTGCGGGTGATGACCGGCCCGAGGATCGGATCAAACGAGGTCTTGAGCTTCTGCGGCAGCGAGGCGACCTGCTGCGCCATATAATAGATGCCGACGATCTTGGGCGCGAACATCACCCCGAGGATAAAACGGTCGACGTTGCGCGTCCCCCATTCGAGCGCGTCGGCGCCGGCGAGCGGGGCGTTGCGGCGCGCGAGCGCGAACAATTCGCGCAAATGCGGCGACCAGCCGTGGGGCAGGCCGTAGCTGCGCAGGAACGGCACGAGGCTGGCGGTCAGCGCGGCGAGCATCGACGAGACATAGGCCAGCACCAGCCCGTCGCGCGTCGTGATGAACGAGAAGATCCAGGCGGTGATCGAGATCGTCCACGGCTCGACCACCGCGCGCGCGGTCACCGCGGCGCGGACGTTGAGGCGATAGGCGAGCGCGGCGAGGCTGATGTCGGACCAGGCGATCGCGAGGATGATCAGCGGCAGATAGCGATCGAGCCCGGTGACATAGCTGTTGGGGTACATCACCTCGGGGAAGATCCACAGCACCGTGCTCGCGGCGAGGCTGAGGATGCCGCCGAGGACGAGCGCGTCCCATACGACATGGACATGCGGGCGATCGGTGGTGGCGAGCGCCTGCGCCAGCCCGCGTTTCAGCCCGAGCGTCGAGACCAGCGCCGCCAGCTCGACCACCACCACGGCGATCGCGAACCGCCCGACGAGATCGGGGCCGTAGAGCCGTCCGGCGATGAACAGGAACGGGATGCGCGCCGCCAGCCGCAGGATGAACCCTGCGACATTGGTGCGGCCGCCCTTGGCGAGCGTGGCAATATCCTCCGCGGTTTCGCTCATCGCTGGCGCTCCCGACGCCTGAGGTATTTTCGCGGGCCGGCGCCGCACGAAATGCCCCGCTGGGGCATTTCCGAACGATCCGTCAATGCGCCGCCCCCCAGCTTTCGCCGACGCCGATCTCCACCGCCAGCGGCACGTCGAGCTTCACCGCCGGCTCGGCGGCAGTGGCCATCACGCGCTCGATCACGACGCGCGCGGCATCGACCTCGGCTTGCGGCACTTCGAATACCAGTTCGTCATGCACCTGGAGCAGCATCCGTGTGCCGGTAAGACCCGCTTCGGCCAGCGCGGGTTCCATCCGCGCCATCGCGCGCTTGATGATATCGGCCGAGGTGCCCTGGATCGGCGCGTTGATCGCGGCGCGCTCGGCGCCCTGTCGTTCGTGCTGGACCTTCGATTTGAGCCGCGGGAAATGCGTCTTGCGGCCGAACAAGGTCTCGGTGAAGCCATTGTCGCGCGCATGGGTCAGCGTGTCGGCGATATAGCGGCTGATCCCCGGGAAGCGCTCGAAATAGCGATCGATCATCGCCTGCGCCTCGTCCGGGGTCACCGCCAGGCGGCCCGCGAGCCCCCAGCGGCTGATCCCGTAGAGGATCGCGAAGTTGATCGTCTTGGCGCGCGCGCGGGTGTCGCGGTTCAATTCGCCGAACAATTCCTGCGCGGTGAGCGAGTGGATGTCGTCGCCGCGCGCGAACGCCTCCTTCAACGCGGGAACGTCGGCCATATGCGCGGCGAGGCGCAATTCGATCTGCGAATAATCCGCCGCGAGGATGACATTGCCCGGCTCGGCGACGAAGGCGTCGCGGATCTGCCGCCCGGTCTCGGTGCGGATCGGGATGTTCTGGAGGTTGGGATCGGTCGAGGAGAGCCGCCCGGTCTGCGCGCCGGTGAGGCTGTAGCTGGTATGGACGCGCCCGGTGGCGGGGTTGATCTGCTCCTGCAGCGTATCGGTATAGGTGTTCTTGAGCTTGGTCAGCTGGCGCCAGTCGAGCACGCGCATCGCGATCTCGGCGCCGGGGGATTCGTGCGACGCGGCGATCCGCTCGAGCTCATTGACGTCGGTCGAATAGACCCCCGACTTGCCCTTGCGCCCGCCCTTGATCCCCATCCGCTCGAACAAGACGTCGCCCAATTGCTTGGGGCTGCCGATCGTGAACGGGCCGCCGGCGAGGCCGTGGATCACGGTTTCGAGCGCGGCGATCTCGGTATCGAAGCCGCGGCTCAATTGCGCGAGCCGCTCGCGATCGACCTTGATCCCGTGGCGCTCCATCCGCGCGATCACCGCGACGAGCGGGCGATCGACCATCTCGTAGATACGCGTCGATCCCTCGACCGGGAGCCGCGCGCGGAAGCGCCGCCACAGCCGCAGCGTCACATCGGCATCCTCGGCGGCGTAGCGGGTCGCGGTCCTGAGATCGACCTCGTGGAAGCCGAGCTGCTTCTTCCCGGTCCCGACGACATCCTTATACGCGATGCACGAATGCGACAGGTGGGTCGCGGCGAGCTCGTCCATCCCGTGGCCGTGGAGCCCGGCGTCGAGATCGAAGCTCATCACGATCGAATCGTCATAAGGCGCGACATCGACCCCGACGCGGGCGAGGATGATCAGGTCGTATTTGAGATTGTGCCCGATCTTGAGCACCCCGGGGTCTTCGAGCAGCGGGCGCAGCTTGGCGAGCGCGGCGTCGCGGTCGAGCTGCACCGGCTTTTCGGCGAACATGTCGGTCCCGCCGTGCGCGAGCGGGATATAGCAGGCGCGGTTGGGCGCGAGCGCGAGGCTTACCCCGACCAGCTCGGCGAGCATCGGGTCCTTGCCGGTCGTCTCGGTATCGATCGCGACATAACCCTGGTGCCGCGCCTCGGCGATCCAGCGATCGAGCGCGGCCTCGTCGGTGACGGTGGCGTAGCTGTCGTGGTCGCACGGCGGCTCTTCCGCCTGCGGCAGCGCGGTCGGCGAAACGGGGGTCGGTGCCGGGGCATCCGCCACCTGCCCCAATTTGGCGAGCAGCGACTTGAAGCCGTGATGCTCCAGGAATGCGCGCAGCGGCGCCTCGGGGATGCCGTCGAGCGCCATTTCCTCGAGCGGCTGGGGCAAGGGCACATCGCTCGCCAGCTCGACCAGCTTGCGGCTCAGCCGTGCCATCTCGGCATTGGCGATCAGGTTTTCGCGCAACTTGCCCGGTTTCATCCCGGGCGCGGCGGCGAGGACGGCCTCGACATCGCCATATTCGTTGATGAGCTTGGCCGCGGTCTTGGGGCCGACCCCGGGGACGCCGGGGACATTGTCGACCGCATCGCCCATCAGCGCGAGCACCTCGCCCAATTTCTCGGGGCCGACGCCGAATTTCTCGACCACCGCCTCCGGCCCCATCCGCCGGTCGCGCATCGTGTCGAGCATGTCGATGCCCGGCTCGGTCAAAAGCTGCATCAGATCCTTGTCGGAACTGATCACCGTCACCTGCCAGCCCTGCGCCAGCGCCGCCTTGGCATAAGACGCGATCAGATCGTCCGCCTCCCACCCGGCTTCCTCGATGCACGGCAGCGAAAAGGCGCGGGTCGCGTCGCGGATCATCGGGAATTGCGGGACGAGATCCTCGGGCGCGGGCGGGCGATGCGCCTTATACTGATCGTACATCTCGTTGCGGAACGTATGCTCGGCCGCGTCGAGGATTACCGCGAGATGCGTCGGCCCGTCGGCCTCGTGGAGTTCCTTGGCGAGTTTCCACAGCATCGTGGTGTAGCCATAGACCGCCCCGGCCGGCTCGCCGTGCTGGTTGGTGAGCTTGGGCAGGACGTGATAGGCGCGGAAGATATAGCCCGAGCCATCGACGAGGTAGAGATGCGGCATGGTCGGGGGATAGCTCGGATCGCGCGCGGGACCAATCCCGCTTGTGGGGTGATTTGGCGGGTTTGTGGCGTGTTGTGGCCTTGGCGCCCCTTCCACATCTACCCGTCATTCCCGCGCAGGCGGGAATGACGAAGGGACGGGTGCGAGCGCTCAGCTCCCCGGCGCGTCGTCGTCGGCCGCGGCGATCGAGCGCGTGTCGAGCCGGTGGCCGGTCAGCGCGCTGGCGGCGGCCTGGATCAGCAATTGCCGGTCGCGCATCGGGCGCGTCGTATCGCCGATCATCGCCGCGATCGCATAGCGCCGCCCGTCGGGGGCGGTGAGCAGCCCGACATCGTTGAACCCGGCGTTGCGGCGGCCGAGCTCCTGCCCGGTGCCGGTCTTGTGCTGGAGCGTCCAGCCGGGCGGGAGTGCCGCCTTGAGCCGTGCGCGCCCGGTGACGGTCGACCCCATCGTGGTGAGCATGAAGCGGGTCGAGGTTTCGGACAGCAATTCGCCGCGCGCCAGCCGCGCCAGCGCGTCGGCGATCGCGAGCGGCGCGGCGCCATCGGGCGGATCGGCGATATAGGCTTCGAGCGCGGCCTCGCGCACCGCCGGCGAAAGCCGCGAGCGCGCGATATTGAAGCCGTTGCCGAGCGAATAGCTCTGCTGCCAGGTCAGCCCCGCGGTCTTGGCCTGGAGCAGCCGCTCGCCGGGGCCGAAGCGGATGTCGCCCAATTGCTTGCGCTCGATGAACGCGCGCACCGCGGCGGGGCCGCCGACCAGTTTGAGCAGGCGATCGTTGGCGGTATTGTCGCTTTGCGTCAGCGCGCGGACGAGCAGGCTGCTGACGGTGGTCTGATAGCCGCTCGGCTTGACCAGCGCGGCGATCGGCTGGTGGAACAAGGTGAGATCTGCGGGGTAGAGCGTCACCGGATCGTCGAGACGGAGCCGGCCGGAATCGCGCTGGTCGAGCACGGTCATCGCGACCCACAATTTGCTCACGCTTTGCTGCGGCATCAGGCGCCGCGCGCCATATTCGACCGTCCAGCCTTCATCGACCGCGCGGATCGCGATCCCCGCGACCCCGGGGAAACCGCGGACCAGTGTCTCGATCCGCTCGGCCAGCGCGGCGGGTGCGTCGTTGCGCGGCCGCGGGCGGACCTTCGGCACGGGGAGCGACACGACATAAGCGGGGGCGGATGCGTAGGACGAACTGGGTGCGCGCGCGGTGGTCGTGCCCGGCCGCGTACCGGGGCCGCAGGCGATCAACGCCAGTGCGCCCGAAGCGGCTATCGCCCACCGAATTCGCGACCCTAACATCTTCTTCATTGCCCACCCGACCCGATGTCGAGTTAAAACCGATCTCGGCATTGAAAGAAAACATCAGTTTGCGCGGTTCGCGATGAACCGCGCCTGAGCCGCGACGGATTCACGGAACGAGAATCGTATCGACCGCCTTGGGCGAGGTCTCGGGCCAGTCGAGCGTATAATGCAGCCCGCGGCTTTCGTGGCGCAGCAGCGCCGAGCGCACGATCAGATCGGCGGTCTGGAGCAGATTGCGCAATTCGATCAGGTCCGGGGTGACGCGGAAATGGCCGTAATAATCGCCGACTTCTTCGGTCAGCAGCTTGATGCGGTGCGCGGCGCGTTCCAGCCTCTTGGTGGTGCGCACGATCCCGACGTAATTCCACATGAAGCGGCGGATCTCGGTCCAGTTCTGCTTGATGACGACTTCCTCGTCGGAATCGGTGACGCGGCTTTCGTCCCAGGCGCGGATCGCGGGGACCGGGGCGAAGCCGTCCCAATTGGCCGCGATATGCTTCGCTGCCGCCTCGCCATAGACGAAACATTCGAGCAGCGAGTTCGACGCGAGGCGGTTGGCGCCGTGCAGCCCCGATTGGGTGCATTCGCCCGCGGCATAGAGCCCGGGAAGGTCGGTGCGCCCGTCGCGATCGATCAGGATCCCGCCGCAGGTATAATGCTGCGCCGGAACGACCGGGATCGGTTCGCGCGTCATGTCGATGCCGAGACCGATCAGTTTCTCGTAGATATTGGGGAAATGCGCGCGGACGAAATCGGCGGGCATATGGCTGATGTCGAGGTGGACGTAATCGAGCCCGAGCCGCTTGATCTCGTGGTCGATCGCGCGCGCGACGACATCGCGCGGCGCCAGTTCGGCGCGCGGATCGAAATCGGGCATGAAGCGGTGGCCGTTGGTCGGCAGCTTGAGCTGGCCGCCCTCGCCGCGCACCGCCTCGGTGATCAGGAAATTCTTGACGTCGAGATTGTAGAGGCAGGTCGGGTGGAATTGCATGAATTCCATGTTCGAGATGCGGCAGCCGGCGCGCCACGCCATCGCGATCCCGTCCCCCGTCGCGCCGCGCGGCGCGGTGGAGAAGAGATAGGTGCGCCCCGCCCCGCCGGTGGCGAGGATCGTCGCGCGCGCGGTGTAGAGATTGACCCGCCCGGTGCGGCGATCGACCGCATAGACCCCCCACACGTTGCCCGCGCCCGAATAACGCTCCTCATGCCGGCTGGTGGCGAGGTCGATCGCGACCTGATCGGGGACGAGGGTGATATTGGGGTGTTTCTCGGCGGCGCGCTGGAGCGCCTCCTGCACCGCCCAGCCGGTCGCGTCGGCGACATGGACGATGCGGCGGTGCGAATGCCCGCCCTCGCGCGTCAGGTGGAGCGCGTCGCCCTCGGTGGCGAAAGGCACGCCCAATGCCTGCAGCCGTTGGATCGCGGCGGGGGCGTTCTCGACGACGAATTCGACGGTGGCGCGGTCGTTGAGCCCCGCGCCGGCGATCATCGTATCCTCGATATGGCTGTCGAACGTGTCGCCCGGTTCGAGCACCGCCGCGATCCCGCCCTGCGCATGCGCGGTCGAGCCCTCGTTGAGCGCGCCCTTGGCGAGCACGGTGACCTTGAAACGGTCGGCGAGGTTGAGCGCGGCGGTCAGCCCGGCCGCGCCGGAACCGACGATGAGGACGTCGCTGGTGCTGGTCATGTGCGCTTGTTGCCCGAAAGTTGCGCCGCGCGACAAGGACATTCGCCGTCATTCCCGCAGGTCGGGGAAAGAGTCGTGAGGCCAGCCAGAATCGATTCCCGCCTTCGCGGGAATGACGAAAGGGGGCGACGAGGTGCTGCAAAGCCGATACCCCGGCGCGATGATCGAAGCCGAGTTCATCGCCGCATTGCGCCGCCTGCCGCTCCACCCCGGCGCGCTCGGGCTGGCCGATGACGTCGCGCGGCTCGGCGAGCATATCCTCACCACCGACACCCTGGTCGAAGGGGTGCATTTCCTTGCCGGAGACCCGCCCGACGACGTGGCGTGGAAGCTGGTGGCGACCAACCTTTCCGATCTTGCGGCGAAGGGCGCGCGGCCCGAGGGTGTGCTGCTCAATTATCCGCTCGGCGCGGAGGAATGGGATCGGGCGTTCCTCGCCGGGTTGGCGGCGGCGCTGGCGGCGTTCGATTGCGCATTGCTCGGCGGGGATACGGTGTCGCTGCCGGCGGGGGCGCCGCGCGTGTTGACGCTCACCGCGATCGGCGCCGATGCGATGGCGCCGGCGCGCAGCGGGGCGGTGCCCGGCGACGATCTGTGGGTGACCGGGACGATCGGCGATGCCGGCGCCGGGCTGGCGATCGCGCGCGGCGCGGCGGGGCCGGCGACGTTGCTCGCGGCCTATCGCCGGCCGATCCCGCGCGTCGCCGAGGGGCGGCTGCTCGCGCCGCAGGTTCATGCGATGATGGACGTGTCCGACGGGCTGCTGATCGACGCGTGGCGGATGGCGGCAGCGAGCGGCTGCGCGGTGGCGATCGATCTCGCGCTGGTGCCGCTCTCGGCCGATTATCGCGCGTTCGGCGGTGACGCGCTGGCGGCGACGACCGCGGGGGACGATTACGAATTGCTGTTCGCCGCCGCGCCCGACGCGCCGATCCCGGTGCCGGCGACGCGCGTGGGAAAATTCCTGGCCGGCAAAGGATTATCGCTGACCGAGCACGGGAACGCGGTGCCGCTGCCGTTGCGGCTCGGGTTCGAGCACCGCGCGTAGGCGGCCGGAGAAAACCGCACCCGCGCCGTTACCCCGGCTCAAGGCTGGAATGACGGGCGGAATGTCGCTCCGTCGATGCGCTTCATCTTCGCGGGGACACATCGCAAGGCAAGCAACGGCTTCCCCAAACGCCGCCCCGGCTTGCGCCCACGCCGGGCGCTCTATACGCCTTCACCCGTCCGTGTCCGCCACAAGGGGCAAAAGCTCTTGGGCGCGGGGAGAACAGACTAGGGGAAGGAATGCGATGACGACGGTCACTATCGCCATCCTCTGCGGCCTATTGGCCGTGGTCTATGGCATCGTCACAAGCCAACAGGTGCTCCGCGCCTCGGCGGGCAATGAAAAGATGCAGGATATCGCGGCCGCCATTCAGGAGGGCGCGAAGGCTTATCTCTCTCGGCAATATACCACGATCGCGATCGTCGGGGTGATCGTCGCGATCATCCTCGCGGTGACGCTCGGGCTCACCTCGACGATCGGCTTCGTGATCGGGGCGATCCTTTCCGGCGTCGCCGGGTTCGTCGGTATGAGCATCTCGGTGCGCGCCAACGTCCGCACCGCGGAGGCGGCGCGCGGATCGTTGCAGGGCGGGCTGACGATGGCGTTCCGTTCGGGCGCGGTGACCGGGATGCTGGTCGCCGGGCTGGGGCTGCTCGCGATCTCGGGCTTCTTCTGGTATCTCACCGGGCCGGGCGGGCATGCGCCCAATGACCGGGTGATCGTCGAGGCGCTTACCGCGTTGGCGTTCGGCGCGTCGCTGATCTCGATCTTCGCGCGTCTCGGCGGCGGCATCTTCACCAAGGCGGCCGACGTCGGCGCCGATCTCGTCGGCAAGGTCGAGGCGGGCATCCCCGAGGACGATCCCCGCAACCCGGCGGTGATCGCCGACAATGTCGGCGACAATGTCGGCGATTGCGCGGGCATGGCTGCCGATCTGTTCGAAACCTATGTCGTGACGCTGGGCGTGACGATGGTGTCGATCGCCCTGCTCATCCGCGCCGATGCGGGCGAGCTGATGAAATTGATGTCGCTGCCGCTGATCGTCGGCGGGGTGTGCATCATCACCTCGGTGATCGGCACCTATATGGTGCGGCTCGGCGGGAGCGGCTCGATCATGGGCGCGCTCTACAAGGGCTTCGGCACCTCGGCGTTGCTCTCGGTCCCGGCGATCTATCTCGCGACCAAGATGACCCTGGGCGATCTCAACGTGCCGATCGGCGCGCCGGGGTTCCTCGATCAGGCGAGCGACGCGCTCGGCGGCGATCTCACCGATGCGGCCGCGGCGGCACCGGCGGTGACCGGGGTGGCGTTCACCGGCATGGACCTCTTCTGGTGCATGATGATCGGGCTGGTGGTTACCGTGCTGATCGTGTGGATCACCGAATATTATACCGGGACCAATTATCGCCCGGTGAAATCGATCGCGCGCGCCTCGGAGACGGGGCACGGCACCAATGTGATCCAGGGCCTGGCGGTGAGCCTCGAGGCGACCGCGCTGCCTACCCTGGTGATCGTGATCGCGGTGATCGCGGCGTACAAGCTCGCCGGGATCATCGGCATCGCCTTCGGCGCGACCTCGATGCTCGCGCTGGCGGGGATGGTGGTGGCGCTCGACGCTTACGGGCCGGTCACCGACAATGCCGGCGGCATCGCCGAAATGGCCGGGCTGCCCGACGACGTGCGCCACAAGACCGACGCGCTCGACGCGGTGGGCAACACCACCAAGGCGGTGACCAAAGGCTATGCGATCGGCTCGGCGGGGCTTGCCGCGCTCGTGCTGTTCGGCGCCTATACCACCGATCTGCAGACCTATTTCCCGGACACGCAGGTCGATTTCAGCCTCTCCAATCCCTATGTGATCGTCGGGCTGCTGCTGGGAGCGCTGCTCCCCTATCTGTTCGGCGCGTTCGGGATGACCGCGGTGGGCCGCGCGGCGGGGAGCGTGGTGGAGGAAGTGCGCGAGCAGTTCCGCAACAACCCGGGGATCATGGAGGGGACGAGCCGGCCCAATTACGGCCGCACCGTCGATCTCGTCACCCGCGCGGCGATCCGCGAGATGATCATCCCCTCGCTGTTGCCGGTGCTCTCGCCGATCCTCGTCTATTTCATCGTCTCGGGGGTCGAGAACCAGGCGGCGGGCTTTGCCGCGCTGGGGGCGATGCTGCTCGGGGTGATCGTCTCCGGGCTGTTTGTCGCGCTGTCGATGACCAGCGGCGGCGGCGCGTGGGACAACGCCAAGAAATATATCGAGGACGGCCATTACGGCGGCAAGGGTTCGGAGGCGCACAAGGCCGCCGTGACCGGCGACACCGTGGGCGATCCGTACAAGGACACCGCCGGGCCGGCGGTCAATCCGATGATCAAGATCACCAATATCGTCGCGCTGCTGCTGCTCGCGGCGCTGGCGGGGCACGTCGCCGGCTGATCTTGATCGGTTGAACGGTTAAAGGCCGGTCCGGGCAGTCGGGCCGGCCTTTTTTTGTTGAACATCCGCCGTGCAATCACCATTTCGCCGCGGCGCTCGCGCATTCCCACAAGGCAGGGATACTTCCCAAAGTCGCGCTGTTCGGCTAAGGGCGCGCGCGCCCTCAAATCCAGAAAGACAATTGTTTGGCGAAAGAAGAACTCCTCGAGATGCGCGGCCAGGTGGTCGAGCTGCTGCCCAACGCGATGTTCCGCGTCCGGCTTGAGAACGATCACGAAATCCTCGGCCACACCGCCGGCAAGATGCGCAAGAACCGCATCCGCGTGCTGGTCGGCGACGAGGTGCTGGTCGAGCTGACTCCGTACGACCTGACCAAGGGGCGGATCACCTACCGCTTCATGCCCGGCCGGGGCGGCCCCGGCCCGCAATAACATCCGGATCGCGTGTCCGTGGCTGCCGGCCCGGCTCTCGTCCTTGCATCGGCGTCGCCGCGGCGGCGCGATCTGCTGGCGCGCATCGGCGTGGCCCCGGCGCGGATCGTCGCGCCCGATATCGACGAAACCCCGCTCAGGAACGAGCGCCCGCGCGATTATGTGCGCCGCGTCGCCGCCGCCAAGGCCGCTGCGGTGGAACGCGCGCCGGGCGAGGTGATTCTCGCCGCCGATACGACGATCGCGGTCGGGCGGCGGATCCTCGGCAAGCCCGAAGACGAGGCCGATCTGCGGATGATGCTCGGGCTGCTCGCCGGGCGGCGGCATCATTGCCTGTCGGCGGTGGCGGTGATCGACGCCGAAGGGCGGCTGCGCGAGCGCCTCTCCGACACGATCGTCACCTTCAAGCCGCTCTCCCCGGCCGAGATCGATGATTATGTCGCGAGCGGCGAGGGCGAGGGCAAGGCGGGCGGCTATGCCATCCAGGGCCGCGCCGAGACCTGGGTGCGCCGGCTCGCCGGATCGCATTCGGGGGTGGTCGGGCTGCCGCTCTACGAGACCGGCGCGCTGCTGCGCGCGGCCGGCGTGATCCTTGGCTGAATGGCTCTATGAGGACGGCATCGGCGAGACGCGCGCCGCGCTGATCGCCGACGCCCGGATCATCGCCGCGCGGATCGTACGCGACGACGCCGGTGCGCGGCTCGGCGCGGTCCATAGCGCGCAACTGACCGAACCCGGCGTGGTCCGGCTCTCCGACGGCACGGTCGCGACGATCGCGCGCACCCCGCCGGGGCTGACGCTCGGCGCGCGGCTCAACGTGGTGGTGGTGCGCGAGGCGTTGCCCGAGCCGGGGCGCGTCAAGCCGCCGCGCGTCGCCGCCACCGATGAGGCACCGCGCCCCGCGCCCAGCCTGCGCGAGACGCTGGACGGCCCGGTGCGGGTGCTGCGCGCGCATGAGGCGGATGCGCTGGAGGCGGCGGGCTGGTCCGAATTGCTCGACGAGGCGGTGAGCGGCGATATCGCCTTCCCCGGCGGTATGCTGCGCCTCACCCCGACCCCCGCCATGACGCTGTTCGACGTCGATGGCGGCGGCGCGCTCGATGCGCTGGCCGATCGCGCCGCGGCGGCGGTGACGGCGGCGATCGTGCGGCACGATATCGGCGGGTCGATCGGGGTCGATTTCCCGACGATCCAGGGCAAGGAGGCGCGCCAGCGCGTCGCGGCGGTGATCGATGCGACGCTGCCGCAACCGTTCGAGCGCACCGCGATGAACGGCTTCGGCTTCCTGCAGATCGTTCGCCCGCGCCCGCGCGCGTCGCTGCCCGAGTTGCTGCGCGCCGATCCGGTCGGCGCGGCGGCGCGCGCCGCGCTGCGCGAGATCGAGCGCACCCCGCCCGGCGCGCCCAATCGCTATCGCCTGCCCCCCGCGGTGGCGGCGCGAATCGACGCCCGCCCCGACTGGCTCGCCGAACTGGTGCGCCGGACGGGGCGAACCCCTATATTGGACGGATGAAGACCGTGACCTGCCCGATCTGCCGACGTCCCACGGTGCGCGAACATGCGCCGTTCTGCAGCCGCGGCTGCAAGGATCGCGACCTGTTGCAATGGCTCGGCGAAGGATATCGTTTGCCCGGGCAGCCGGTCGATCCAAATGGGCTGGACAGCGGTCGAGACGCCGACTAGAGAGCGCGGCTCCGGCGGTTCGCTGGTATGCCCAGGTAGCTCAGTTGGTAGAGCATGCGACTGAAAATCGCAGTGTCGGTGGTTCGATCCCGCCCCTGGGCACCATTGCTGATAGATATTTGTTAAAGCTCAGGAAGTCTGGGATTTTGGCGCCGAGGCCTAGATCCGCTGCGATGCCGGAAGCGCAACAGTCAATGGAAAAGTTGCACGAACGGCTTCGTGAAGCTCAGAAGAACAAGTTCGAAACGGGTTCGAGGGCTCTGCTCCCGATTTCTCCTGCCTCTTTGAACCTCAAACACGGCCACGCATAATAGCCCCGCCCGCCAGTCGATAACAATGGCGTGGTGGCTGCCTTTATGGAAACAGACGAAGCTGGCCGCCCAATTTGTCGAGTTCAGATGGAAAGGGCCAACCCAAGGCAGGTGCGAGTACCCGGAATAGGGAGGTGGTCGGCGGTTCTAAACGCAATTAGTGCCGGAAGCGTGCTCGGTACTCGGAGCGTCCCGTTTCAGATCGCTCCTCCTTGCCCCTTTCCCTTGTTTCGTTATTGCGGTTGAACATGCGACCGGAGCGGACAGATAGTAAGGCAACAAAGGCCGCTGGATTCTGGTTGAGGCTATCGGTTCATTTCGATGCCTTTTGCATGGCGCCGCGTGCCTACCTGACAGCCTTGTGGTGGTACATTCGACGAAAGCGGGTGCGCGCTCGTGGCCAGTTTGCCCCGCTACTCAGCCATTCACGAAGGGCTTATGACCTCTGGCGCTTGCGGGAAAGGGCCGTTGAGCGGGGCCTTGAGGACGAACCGCGTCCGCCCATCATTGCGTTGATCGATATTCGAGCAGGACAGGATGGGCTCGGCGAGACTCTCCGGAGCCTAGATGCCGAGGGCATCTCGGCGTTACAGCTAGGCGCGTTGGATGTACCGACATTGGCTGATGTCGCCCGGCAAATAGATTGGGGCCGAGACCCGTGGCTGATGCTGATCGCAGTCGGCGATAGGTGCGCGCCCGGAACGGCGGCGGCCTATTGCGCGGCCATCGCAAAGGCTGGGAGCGGGGTGCGGATCGCATATGCGGACGACGACTTGTTGAACAAGGCGGGCCGGCGCATCTCGCCGCACTTCAAGCCTGATTGGAACAGTGAATTATTCCGCTACTTTGACTATATTTCGAGCGCTTGCGTTCTTCGAGTCGCGCCAGAGCTTCTGGAATCCGTCGCCGAGGCGGACGACTGGCGGCGACAGATCGTCGCGCGCGTGGCAGAGCAGGGGACTCCGCTCCACGTCCGCAGGGTGTTGCACCATCGCCGAACGCGCCCGAGTCCGGTACTTCCGGCGGCGCTCGATGTTCCGGTACGGGAATTGCCGCCCGTCACCGTTATCGTACCCACGCGTAATCGTGTGGATTTGCTGCAAACATGCCTGGCAGGCATTGAAGGCACCAACTATCCGGATATTGAGGTCGTCGTCGTCGACAATGATAGTGACGATCCACATACGCTGGCCCTTCTCTCGAGCCTTGACCCGGCTCGTTACAGGGTCCTACGCCACGATGGAGCATTCAACTATTCGGCAATCAACAATCGTGCCGTGGCGGAGGCTCGGGGGCGCCTGTTATGCCTGTTGAACAACGACATCGAGATGATTGAGCCGAATTGGCTGGCTACGATGGCTGTGCAGGCCGTCCGCGAGGATGTAGGCGCCGTCGGCGCGCGGCTGCTCTATCCGGATGGACGTATCCAGCACGCGGGGGTCGTCATTGGCGTAGGCAATGCGGCAGGGCATGCGCATCGGCTACTCCGTCCGGACGAGGAGGGTTATTTCAAACGCCACGCATTGCCGCAGTTCACTTCAGCGGTGACGGCGGCGTGCCTCGTTGTGATGCGCGAGCGCTTTCTCAAGGTTGGCGGGTTGGACGAGTTCAATTTTGCGGTCGCCTTTAACGACGTGGATTTGTGCATGCGGCTAAACCGGCAGGGTTGGCAATCGCTCTATGAACCGCGAGCGACGCTGATCCATCACGAATCGGTGTCCCGCGGGTTTGACCGGGATCCGGTTGGGGCGGCGCGATTTGCCGGGGAAATGGCGGCGCTCAGGCGGCTATGGCGTACAGACGAGTTGGTGGACCCGTTTCACCACCCGGAGCTTAGCCGGATGAGCGAGCGCTTCGTTGTTGCCCTGTAAGGACAAGAGGTGACATCCTCGCGCTCTATGCCTGCCGGAGAGCGGTTGGCTTTATCGCAGGTGACGTTGTGCGCGGCGGCATCCGTGAACGTGGCGGCGACGATACGCGCGCTCGAGGTGAGTTTGGCTCAAATCGATTTTGCGGCTTGCAAGCTGTTTACCCATCTATCCGTAAACCCCGGACATCCCGGTATTACGGTTGTGCCGATTCAGCCGCTGACGTCATCTGAAGCCTATTCGAATTTCGTTCTTTCGCAAATGGTTGGCCATATCGAAACGACCCATTGCCTTGTTGCGCAATGGGATGGGCATGTGATTGATGCGCGGCGATGGCGTCCGGACTTTCTTGATTACGATTATATCGGAGCGAGTTGGCCGCAGTTCGATGATGGGCATGATGTCGGCAACGGTGGCTTTTCCCTCCGCAGCCGCCGACTTATGGAGGCTTGCAGGAAGGCAGAGTTCTGCCGTTCGCATCCCGAAGATCTCGCCATCGGACGGAAGAATCGCTTGTGGCTGGAGAGGCAGGGCATGCGCTTTGCACCACGAGCCGTCGCCGATATTTTTGCGGCCGAGCGCGTTGGTGACGCGCGGGTGACCTTTGGCTATCACGGCGTGTGGAACATGCCTCGTGCGATCGGGACCGACGCTTTCTGGCAAGTTTACCGTGAACTTGATGATCGGGGTACGGTAAGGCACGATCTCGCCAGCATCGTGAAAGACGTGAGCCGTGGATCCAACGGTATTGGGCGCGCGATTCGAATGATTTTCGATTATCTCGACACGTAGCATGCCGATGGGACGTCGATCTTGAAAACGCGTTTTTCTCCAAGCACCCTCGATAGGAAGGCCAGCAAACCGTGATCAATCCGTTACCCGGCTTGCCGCTGGTAGAATCCCCTCTATTTCCAATGCTTAAGGCGTCGCAGGGATTGACTGCAGAGGAAGAGCGGATTGGCATTAGCCTACATGAAAAGGGATTTGCCGTATTCGAATTTCCGGATGCGGAACTCGACGCCCGAATCGCCAGGATCCAGGACAATCTACAGCCTCGTTACGGAATCGATTTCAACGATCCGCGGAGCGATAAAACATCTGGGGAGCACCGGATCCAAGACGCGTGGAAATTCGATGAGGATGTTCGCGCAATAGCGGCGAATGAGACGGTGCTCGATCTCCTCAGCAAGCTTTACGGCCGTCGCGCATTCCCGTTCCAAACCTTGAACTTTCCGGTGGGCACGCAGCAGGAGATTCACTCGGATTCGGTTCATTTTTCCAGTCTGCCAGAACGCTTCATGTGCGGTGTCTGGTTGGCGATGGAAGACGTTGGGCCTAATGCCGGGCCGCTATTCTACCACCCCGGCTCCCACCGCTGGCCGATCATGACCAATGCGCTGATCGGGAGGCGTGGCTTCGGCAGCACGCTCAATTCGGCGCAAGATCCTTATGGTGCGGCGTGGCGCGCACTGTGTGCGGTCGATGCGGCGCCTGCGGAGACGTTCCTCGCGCGCAAAGGGCAGGCGTTGATCTGGTGCGCGAACCTGCTTCACGGGGGGACTCATCAGGACGATCCGAGCCAAACGCGCTGGTCCCAGGTTACCCACTATTATTTTAATGATTGTATCTATTATACGCCCGCCTTTTCAGACGAGGCGCTGGGGCGGCTAGATTTACGTAATCTCGTGGCGATAAGTGACGAGCTACCTCGGCCGAACTTCTACATGGGCGAAATTCTGGATACCTCTTCCAAACGGCGAGCGGGTCGGCGGGAGTCAATCAGGCAACGATTGGTGAAGTATCTACGAAGATAAGGAGTGGAGGAGTATGTTTTGCATAACCACGCCATCACTCGATTGGAGACGCGCTGGCCTTCCGACCCGACTCCAGCATCTGACACACCCTCTATTTGATCGCGGATTGCTCGGTGGAACGTCAATACATGTCCTTATGGTATTTACCAGGTCTTTGCCGCGGCGGCGCGCGGAAAGGCAGAAAACCCTTTCGACAAACCGCCGCCCCAGAACGAACGAGGGTGTTATTGCTGGAAAAGGACTCTGGAACCGCGATCTCTCTTCGACTATCGGATCAAGGGTACGGATCTAATTATACTACGGAAATAAGCGGAGAATCGCGCCGTGTCTGAGATTTATGCAAATTCAATCGAAGGACGAGAGAAGGGGGCGGAAAATGCTCCCAAAGTGTGCATAATCACTCGCACCAAGAATCGAGCAATATTGCTTCGTAGAGCTGCCGAAAGTGTTAAAAATCAGGTATTTCAAGATTATTGCTGGGTGGTTGTTAATGATGGCGGGGATAGGGAGGAAGTCGAGTCGATCCTGAGAGAGAGTGGTGTCGCTGAAGACAAGATTAAGCTCGTTTCTCACCCAATATCTGTGGGGATGGAGGCGGCGTCGAACGCTGGCGCGCGTTCGATGGATTCGGAATATCTTGTAATTCACGACGATGACGACAGTTGGGACCCGGAATTTCTTTTAAAGACGACTTCGTTTATGGAGGGACCAGGCGCGCGTCTTTTCGGCGGCGTCGTGACTTATTCCAATTACGTGTCCGAACTCATTCGAGACGACAAAGTAATCCAGCTTGCGGAGAAGCCATACCAAGGTAAGATCACCGGCGTTGATCTTGATTCCATGATTGATAGGAATCTGTTCCCGCCGATTTCATTCCTCTTCCGCCGTGATATTTATAATATGGTTGGCGGCTTTGATGAGACATTGCCGGTTCTTGGCGACTGGTTATTCAACATGGAGTTCTTGCTGAGAGCCAATATCGGCGTAGTTCCGGAGTTTCTATCATTTTATCATCACAGGGACCGCTCCGAGCTGACGCCGTCGGAGTATAAGAACACCGTCGTCGATCAGGTTTCGACACACAGAGAATATACATCGATCACCCGAAATATCTTTCTGCGTCGTAACATCAATCAATCCGCAATATCCCTGCGCTTGTCGTTGGCTGATCCCGGGCGGTCTGCTGGAGACGGAATCGAGCCCGGGGAGGGGCGGGCCGTAAATGCTCCGCCATCGCTTCAAATGCTATCGCGGGGGGATGGGGACCTTGCATGGGCTATTGGCGCAATCAACGCGGCTCTGGCGGATCGGCGTCTAAAGCAGCTCTTTAAGCACCGCAAATTGAGTCCATTGCCCCCTAATGCAACGTGGAGTCTCGCCCTGCCAGCTCTGCGCAAACTCAAGATCGCGCTGCCAACCCCAGCCGATTTCGACGAAGGCGCCTATTTACGTGCGAACCCCGACGTCGCTGCGGAGGTGAAAAAGGGCGCGCAGAAGTCAGGCTTCACGCACTATATCTTACACGGCCGGCACGAAGGGCGGGCGCGTCCCAGCGGAGAATATTCCGCGCAACCCGAGCAGCCTGGTTACGTGATCGGTAGCGAGCGGGCGTCCAGCCGCGTCAGACCGGTATTCAATAGTCCGATGATGTTACGTAGCAGCCAGCGTGCATCGGGCTTTGAGAAGGTCCTGCATGTTGCGCATCACGAATGGCACGGGATCCGTCAGGCGGTAGCTTATTGCCCTGGAAACAAGCTGCTCGTTCCGGCGGGAGAGTCCATTGATGAGGATGATAAGCGGGAGATTGCGGAAACCATATCTCGAATGGGAATCGATAGGATCTGCATCCACGGCTATTCCGATAACGTAGACCTTCTCCTCCTCTACCTTCGATCCGCCCTTTCGCCGAACGTCAAATTTTACATGGTAAGCCATGTCACCACGGCGCAATTCGATAATCGCTTCGAGATGACGGTGATATCGAAGATCCTCAATCGGCTAAGATTTGGGGTTCTGTGCGGAGTTGCGTCGGTAAAACCAAATTTTCATCAAGTGATCGATGGATTTTGGAACGGAACCGTTATTAATTATGCACCGAACGTGCCCATGGCCCAGGGACGAAGGAGTTCCCGCGTGGAGGTGTATGCTCCACTCGACGTGGGTTGGCGCAAGAACCTGTTCACCAATATCCTGGCTGCGTCGCTGGCCAAGAACGTAGATGTCGTGAAAACGGCCAATTTTCCGAATGGCCTTGAGGATATTCACGATATTCGGAAATTGCGTCTGGTTGGGTATCTCCGTGGGCATGACCTGCTCGATGAAATGGCGCGCAGTTCGTTGACCCTCATCGCTACCCTGGCCGAGTGTCAGCCAATGACTCAGTTGGAGAGTTTCGCGGTGGGCACTCCTGCGTTGACAGGGCCGCTAGAGGTCGTCGAATTCGCGAAGGATCCGCTGATTGATCTTTGTACGACCCACTTCCTCGACAATCCGGCGCTTCTCGCGCGTGACATCGAAAGGGTGGTCGACGTTTTGCGCAGCGATCCGGCAGGTATGGAGCAGATGATAGCCGATCATCTGAGTCGGCGACATGCGATTGCAACGCGGAACTATGCAGATTTTCTGGAGCTCTAAAGACTAATGTCTAAATCTAAAGTTTCCGTCTGCTTCGTCACCAACGAACTATATCCGCTCGGGCCCGGTGGCATTGGGCGGATGCTCTATAACTTCGCGAAGCACAATGAGGATATCGGATTTCCGGCGGATTTGCATTTCTTG
This sequence comes from Sphingomonas lycopersici, assembly GCF_026130605.1. Lineage (GTDB taxonomy): Bacteria > Pseudomonadota > Alphaproteobacteria > Sphingomonadales > Sphingomonadaceae > Sphingomonas > Sphingomonas lycopersici. The sequence continues at coordinate 94,149 of NZ_JANFAU010000006.1, forward strand.
ATTCCCCGGTCGCTGATCGAAGCGAATGCTGATGGATGGAATCTCCTTCAATCGGCGTTCGAGAACATCGCGACAATTCACGTATGTCCTAATTTGTCGTCGAGCCCTGTGCCAATTGCCCAGCTGCTTGCAAAGGCGGAGGCCTATCCCTGGACGGGCGAGTGGCTCTTCGCGGACTCCTATCGCTACTACCTTGGCCTCCTCGCGGCCGAACAGGCGCGAGGCGGACCGTTCGACATCATCGAATTTCCTGATTTCGGCGGGTGGGCGGTTGCCAGTATCGAGGCGAAGCGGGCGGGGTTGGCCTTCTCCAACAGCCTTATTTCGGCCCGGGTCCATTCCACGCAGGGCGTACTTTATGGTGTGGAAAGGTTCGCCTACGATCCCGGCCACTGGGCCGGTATCATGTTTGATGCCGAGCGGCACCTATTCGCCAATGCGGACCTTATCGTCGGGCATGATCCCGAGATCATGAAGTACACGGCGAAGCATTACGGCCTTGAGGAGAGGTGGGAAGGGCGTTCGATTCTCGAATTCCCGCCGATTTTCGTTAATGTCACGCCCAGTGCATATGAGCGAGCCGATAGAATTGTGCTTGCTCATGATGAAGAAGACTCGATTGATTTCATTTTTTCGTCGAGGCTTCAACCCGTGAAGCGGCCGGATATTTTTATTCGGGCAGCGATTTTATTTCTTGAAAATTTTGTCGCCTATAAGGGTGTTTTCCGATTGGTATGCGCGGGATGGGACAGCTCTTTTGTGAGCGCTCTTAAATCCCTGGTGCCCGAAGGATTTTCCGATAGAATTTTGTTTATCGAAAGAGCATCCAAAGAAGAGCGGCAATACTATATTGATAAATCGATCGTGGTTGTACCGTCTGATTATGAGAGTCTTTGTTTGTTCGCGTTCGAAGCCGCGATCGCGGGCCGGAAGGTGATCTTGAACGGCGCATGCCCGGCTTTTGGAAATGGATTTCGCTGGCGCAACGGCGAAAACTGCCTGTTGTTCGACGGTTCGGTGGAATCCCTTACGGAGGCCCTGCACGAGGCCTTGTCGTGGCGCCCCCGTTCGGTCGTCGAGGTCGCTCCCGATCAGCCCTACTGGCTTGGTGACGCGAGCTTGCGAGTCAAGTCGCCCGCCTCTTCAGGCGAGTGCGCGAGCGATATTGCTGTTGTGTGCTATGGCATAGAATCTTCTGGAGAATTTTTTAGGCATTTCGATCTCGCCTGCCAGATCGAGGACGAGCTAAAAGGAACTGATGTAAAATACGATATTTTCTTTCAGTTACCCGGCGGCAGTTTCTCTCCCGAAAGCCCTGAGGCGGAAATCGTGCGTGAGAAAGGCTGGGAAGTCGTATTCTCGTCGGGGAACCGAGAGTGCCCGGAGATGTTTGGCCGGCGCCTGAAAAAACTCGGTAAGTCATTGATTTTTCTTTTTCCTTTTGGATTCGAGGCTAATCGCTCATTTATCTCGTCGGCGATAAGAATGTTCCGAGAAGACTCGTCTCTAGCGATCGTGAGTGGGCATATTGAACTGGTGGACCCGCATAGCGGTAGAAGCGACTATCTTCGGTCTTACGCCGGAGAGGCGCCGTCCACGGCGCTACTGTCGAGCCGCGTTGCGCCGGCTTTGTGCGCTATGCGCTCCGATGTGCTGAGTCGCGTTCCCTTCGATGCGCTAGCGGGTTCGTTGTGGTTCGAGGTTTTTGCGCGGACCTGCGCACTACGGGGAGAAAGAATCGCCATCATGCCGACGCTGGCCGGAACGTTGGATCCGTTCGCGCGCCGTCGGCTTGAGACAACGAAGAGAATCTCGGCGGGTCTGCTCGATCAAATGGGTCTTGCGGCCGGTTGGAAGGCTCGTTTGCTCAGTATTGACCCGGTTCAGATCCCGGCGGAGTCCGATGGTCGTCCCATTTCCTACAATGGGGGTAAACTGCGACAAATCTTTCGGATCAACCCGCGGGGACGGGCACATTCGTGGGAACCCGTTGGCTGGCAGAGCGATGCGAATGGCGCGCTCGTGCATCCGCTTGACGGGGAAATCACGGTTGGAGAGATATCGGGCCCCTATAGACGGGTCAGTAGTATCACAGCTCATGTTCGCAATGACGACGACAGTAATGACGGCGCGGAGGTCGCAATTGGCTTGGCTCGGTATGAGCTTGGTGTCGAACAAATAATGAGAGCGATTGAAGGTGACGACCTTGTAGAGGGGATAGTTGTTAGCGACTGGGTAAATCTGGAGCGTAGTACTTCGGTCGATATCAATCTGTCTTGCTACGGAGTAAGCAAAGGCGGGGATAAGATCTTGCTTATCAGTAGGCCGGTAAAAAATAGTTCTGGAGAGAACTCTAAAATTGTTTTCTTAAGCATCGACTTGCATTTTAACAGCTTAAGTATCGGCTGAATATTAAGAGGATTGCGACATGGATTTAATTCACGAAAGCTGGAGTTTGATGCTTTGCCTGCGGTAGGTGAGCAAGCCGCCGACGAGGCCGCGCAATATTATCACCGTGGTCAGGGTCAGTCGTTGATTTCTCGTATCGAATTTGCCTTAAGCGTTGCGATGAAGGGCTGACAGAATTTGACCTGGCTCACATGTCTCCCTGATTTCGTTCAAGTGCGATTGGAATCTGGTCCGATGGAAGGACGGACGATGAAGCGAACGAGATTCACAGAAGGGCGGATTATTGCGGTGCTGAAGGAGGTCGAGGCGGGCTCCAAGGCCGCCGAACTGGCCCGACGGCATGGCGTGTCGGAAGCGACTATTTACAACCGGAAAGTCAAGTATGACAGGCTTGAGGAGTCCGAAGCGAAGCGACTACGCGCGCTCGAGAACGAGAACGCCAGGCTCGAACGGTTGCTGGTTGATGCGATGCCCGACAATGCTGGCCTGAAGAATCTTTACGTCAGAATTGGTGAGGCCCGCTGAGGGCGAGAGGCGGTCGCTCATCTCTGAGTGCATTGCGGGTGAGTGAGCGGCGGTCGCACCGCGTCACCGGCGCTGACCGGAAGAGCGTGCGTTACCGGTCGCACCGGAACGATGATGGTAACCGAACGGCTGAGACCGCCTGCCGGAGGGTGGGTTGAGTGGGTAAGAGACGTCCATAAGGACGTCGATATGGACGTCCTGAGCGAGAGCGAGGGCCGTCTGCGGAGATATTGGGCCGGGAAGGCAAAACCCTTGCCCGTCCCAATAAAGCAGGCGCCGATATTCCGCGCAGCACACTTGCCGATTGGTGTGGCCGCTCGATGCGGGCCCTGCAGCCCGTGATCGACCAGATCGAGGCATCGGTCCTGGGCAGCGACGTCCTGCACGCCGACGACACACCCATCCGCGTGCTGGCTCCGGAACGCGCCAGGGGTATCGGCAAGGGTGTCAAGCAAGGCCGCATCTGGGTCTACGTCTGTGATCAGCGCCCCTGGGCCGGCGTCGCCCCGCCCGGGGGCGTCTATCGCTATGCGCCCAGCTGGAATGCACAGCACGTCCAGGACCATCTTCGCGATGCGCGCGGTATTCTCCAGGCCGACGCCTACAAGGGCTATTCGAAGCTCTACGAACCCGGCGCGGATGCGAACCCGCGCTTCCGCGAGGCCGCCTGCTTTGCCCATTGGCGACGCGATTTCCACGACGTCTGGGTGTCGCAAAAATCCGAGATCGCACACGAGGCACTCGAGCGTATCGGGCAGCTCTATGACATCGAGCGCGAGATCACCGGCAAGCCCGCCGATATCCGTCGGGCCGTGCGCCAGGAACTGAGCAAGCCGAAGCTCGGGGCCCTGCAGACCTGGGCCGAGACGCAGCTCACCCGGATCCCGGGCAAAGGCGATCTCGCCAAGGCCTTTCGCTGTGGCCTCGGTCGCTGGCACGCTTTCAGCCTGTTTCTGGACGATGGCCGCGTCGCCATCGACAACAATGCCGCCGAACGTGCTGTCAGGCCCATATGCCTGGGAAAGAAGAACTGGCTGTTCGCCGGTTCCGAGGCCGGCGCCGAAACCCTCGCGCGCGCCATGACGCTCATCGAAAGCGCCAAGATGAATGGCCTCGATCCCCAAGCCTACATCACCGACCTGCTCAATCGCATCCACGACCACAAGATCAACAGGATCGCTGAATTACTCCCCTGGAACTGGGCACCGCTGACCGTCCCGCAAGCACTGGCCGCCTGATGGCCACGGTCACCTACGTCCTCACCCTCGATTATGTCGCCAGGATACTCGACGAGGACGTGGAATTGCTGGAAGCCATCGTCTCGAATGGCGACAACCTGACCTACGGCACCATCATCCGCGTCTGTACCGGCCCCGACGAGACCATCACCGCGCTAACCGATCACGGCGTCGATGAGTTGACGGACATGCTCAGCCAAGCGCGTCTCACCACCAACACCTGGCACCAGTTCCTTGATGACTTCGTCGACGATCCCGAACTCGCCAACCGCCTCAAGGCACAGGCATCGCAGTAGCAATCGGTCGGTTACCGATGATGGCGAGCGTCGACCGAAGCTGCACGAACTCGCCCAGCAGCGCGGTCGGTTCGCCTCTCGTCGGCTACACATCCCTCGGCGGGAAGGGCGTGCTGATCAATTGCAAGAAGGCCCGGCGACGTTACCAGGACGAGAAGTTGATGGGATTCGGCGCCGTGCAATAGGTGCGCGGGTACCGGATTCGGCGCTGGTGTTGCCCAATCGGCGCTGGAGCCCGGATTTCGTGCACGATCAGATCGCGACGAGGCGTCGGTTCCGGGGCTTGAACACTGCCGCCGACGCGCCCCGGGAACAATACCTGACACCTCGATCTCGGGATGGAGGGGCGTGCGGGAGCGGGCCGAGCTGATCGCCGAGCCGGGCAAACCCGGCATGACCGTCGGCGACTTCGGGCGCCGGCGCCCCGTCGCCTGCCGCCTGACCGGGAGCCAATCACCGCCTGCGGCGGGCTCGCCGGACGGCAACAAATCCAGGTTGTCGCCGGGACTGCGACGGCCGTTATGCCTGGGCCGAAGACCAGGGGCTTCCCTGCGTCTATCAGCTCGCCGATCACCGGCATTTGATGAAAATGCCAGCCGGACCTTTCTTGACGCGGTCCGCTACTCAATGCGCAGAAAAGGCGATGCGGTGTTCAGATGTAATCCGATATCGTGCCGAGTTGGTCGCGATGGATAAAAAGTTTATTGGTCCCCGTCGGCCGATCCATCAACCGACCGCTATCTTCGTCGATATGCTTCATGTGATATTCAGAACCGAATAAATCCAAAACGCTGCCGATACTCTCGGTGTCCAATATCTCTACAATCGCAATCGGATGATCGCGTGCTATTACCTCCCTCATTCCTTTCAGGACTTCAATTTCGAACCCTTCGACATCGATCTTTATCAAATCGACCCGGTCGAAATTTGAATCTATAACAATCTGCTTGCGATAAACTTCCTGATTACCGAGAAGGTGATCAAGGCTGATAACTGGAACCTTCTCGGTAAACCACGGATCGGAAATGTGCGTGTTAAGAAAGCTCTCGCCGCTCGCCATTACGTAGACGCCCGAAGGATGACGAAGCTCAAGCTCTCCCAGTTCCATCCCGAGTCCAAAACGCATTGGGGATATCCGGCTGTCTAATTCGTTGCCAAATATATTAACGAGCAAACGGCTGTATGTAACAAACGACGGTTCAAATGCCATTACCCGACAGGAGGGATTGGCGGTTGCCGCAGCTAAGGAAAATACGCCTGTGAAGGCGCCCACATCAAAGACCCACTCCGATCTTTTTGAAAGATGGCACCAAAGCTTCAGCGTTCCTGTTTCGAAACTTGCGGGTCCTGCATACATATAGTGACCGGCCACCACGTCATCCGCATTCGTAAACATTACGAATGAATCTTCGCCTTTTGCTGCCTGGCAATTCACAAATCCCCGATAGCGCAGTTTCTCGTTACAGGACGGCACCTCTGAAGCTGAAAATCGCTGGAATCTCGTGGCCTCAACGGCCATCAAATTCCTGGCAGCAAAATCAACGTAATCCATTTTTCTATCTTTCATTTTCCTGGACCGAGGTTGTGCTCAGCGCCGCGCTGCGATGCGTCAAACCGATCCCGTTCAGTTGCATAAAGTGCAACTGTTCATCCGCTTCGTTGGAGTTCCGCGTGCATGGGATCCTCGTAACGCGTCCGGGCCGGTTGCCGTTGGCGAGGCGAACGCAGCACATCGGTGTCTTGAGGTCAACCTACCTTCGCAAACCGTGTTGCGGCTTGATCGCGTCGATTTCACGAGCGGCCGTCACCTAGCGGGCGTTCGGCTCTAGCGTCCGACGCCGCCGGGAACGGGGCTATAACTGAGAGTATGTGTCCACCGCGGCATTGACGTCATCGTAACTCACCGCTTGTGAATCGTGAATAAGCACTGCTCGATTACAGATGTTTCGAACGAGATCTGTGCTGTGAGAGGCTAGAATAAGAGTTCTATCCTGTCGTTTCTCGAATAGCTCGTAATGGCACTTGCGATGAAAATTCTGATCACCCACCAAAATAATCTCATCTATCAGATAGCACTCAAACTCAATTGCAAGTGATAGTGCGAAGGCCAGCCGTGCTCGCATGCCGGACGAGTATGTTTTCACCGGCATTCTTAATTGTCGGCCAAGCTCCGTAAAATCTTCAACAAATGATCGTATTTCTGAATAATCTTTCTTGTAGATTCGAGCGATGAATCGCGCGTTGTCATAACCCGTCAGGCTGCCTTGAAACCCCCCTGAGAAGCCGAGCGGCCATGACACCGACATGCGGCGCATAACCTTGCCGGATGTCGGCATTTCGACGCCGCCAATTAATTTGATGAGCGTGGTTTTGCCCGCCCCGTTTCGCCCCAGCAGCGCAATGCGCTCGCCTCGTTCGACAACCAGGTTAACATTGGCAAGAACCTGCTTGGACGACGCGCCGTGCGTATAGGTTTTCGAAAGGTTGCTACAGATAATCATTCGACTGTAAGTGTCCGGCGAACGCGGCGGCAAAGCGTGAGGCCGACCAACGAAATTATAACCGAGGTGATAATGGGATTCCAGGGGTCGTAATAAGCGATAATCTCGTCGCCCCATAGGCCTTTCCGCATCATCTCCATTGCGTTAACAAATGGCGAAAGAAGAAGATATTCTCTCATGCCAGGGGTCATCCACGAAAGTAACGTAAACGCTCCGGAGAACGGGATCATGATATATGTTGTAACCGGGACAAACTTCTCCAAAACCTCGGACATTTCGGAGATCGGAGATATCACTAGGCATATCGACAAGCATAAAAACGCGTAAGCAGCCCAACCCGCGATAAAAAGGCCGATATCCGATGGTATCGGAAATAAGTCGAACGCAACGAGTACCGTTGCGATCGCCAGATACGCCATCATGCACCCAAGCACCTCGATGGTGAAGCGGGCTAGGATAAAGTCGAGAATCTTTATCTGCCGATGATAAAGCAGGCTGCTATTTACCGTGAAAATGACGACGCTACGCTGCACGGCGTGCCTGAATAGGGTGAGTGGGATATAGCCCGTCACGACAAAGGCAACAACGCTTATGCCGTGCTCCTGGGGGCCTTTGGTCAATCGCCAAAGGAGAGAGACCAAGCCTGCAAACAGGAGTGGTTCAGCCATGATCCACAAAAAGCCGATGTTTTCACGGCCAAATCGGGTGGTCAATTCGCGGATGATCAGTGCGTGAAGCACGCGGACTTGAATTGTCCAGCCTTCTCTAAGCCTGCGAAGCCCGTTTCTAGCCATTGTCAGTCTTCTGGCGCGTGCTCAAGGATGCCGACAATTAGCATCCACGCAATGAAGTAAAGGCAAATCGCAGCCGCCGCGACAATGATGACATTCAAAAGGCGCCTTGGCAGCAGCGGCATGTCAGGCAGGTTCGGATCGACGACCCGCTCAAGATAGAATTGCTGGCGCTGGGCCTCGGCTCGAGATTGGACGAGTGCCGCGTTGGCCGCGTTCAAGCTCTGGGTCGAGAATTCCTGTTCGACCAGCAAATTCTCGTAGCCTCCGATTTTAGAGGCAATGCCGGTATCGGTTCCGACCACCCGGCTGTCTTGCGAAGCGATTTGGGCAGACATCGCGCTGATCCTCGTCCGGAGCGCCGGAATAGAGGGGTTGTTGGGCGCGACGCGCTGCATCAAATCGAGCTGTGCCTGAAGGGCCGCGCGCTCGGCAATCATCTTATTGGCGATCTCGAGCACGCCGCCTGCTTGTTTGCCTGGGTCGATCAACGCCTGTGTGTTGCGATACTCCGCCAGCGCGACACGCGCCGCCTTTGCCCTGATGGTTGCCACGCGCACCTGATTCTGGGCTTCGGCGATGGCTTTTGTTTGCGCGCGGGCGTTGAGCCGATTTACCAGCGCCTCGCTGAGGTAAAGCAGTTGCTGATTGATTTCATAGGCGTCTTGCGGGGTGAAGGCCTGAACCTTGATCGTAGCGGTTCCAGTCTCGGCGTCGAGGCGCGCGTCGACCATCTTGTCATAGTATTTAAACAAATTCTCGAAAGTATCTTCCGAAAACGGATGCGGAAAACGGGAAATGAAATCTGCCTGAGCTGAAGCAAATTTTGCCCGAATGTCGGGATTCTTCTCCAGCGCCTTAAGCGCGTCTCGAGAACGGACGAAGGTGAGGACCTCGTTTGCTTGTTCCTGGCCGCTCGACATCCCGGTCATCTGGACAAGGTTCGCTAATGTAGACACTGGCGATCGCTTCTGATCGGGGCTCTTGATGACGAAGCGAGATTCGGAAATGTAAATATCCGACGCAATCAGGCCATAATAGAGCGCTGCGAGAATCGTCGGAAAAACGACGAAGATGATGAACCAACGCCTTTTTTTTAACCAGTCCGAAAAGGGTGGGCGGACGGTCGTTTCGGTTTCGGCAGGGAACGAAGGATTGACGTTCATAAATATCTTTGCAGCGGCTCAATGGGGAACCTAGGACCCGCTCGCGCTAGGCCAACGCAGAGCCGCGCGCAAGGTCGGGTAGCGCCCCGCTGACCTTAATGTACGGGGAACTATTGTCCATCCTTGAATCCCGATGCTAAGGCGTGCCGCCGTCGAAGCCGCAAGCCCCGAGTTAATTCAGCAATGCAAGCTAAAAATTTCCTTTGTCTGGTCCTGCTCGCGGGGCTCGGGGGGTGTGCTACGCTCCCCTCAAGCGGCCCTACCGGCAAGCAGATTGAGAAATCGGCCCGCGTACCGGAGGAAGGGGCGCCGATCGAGTTGGTCGAAATCCGCACGGTCGCCGACGTGCCGAACGTGGCATCGGACGCGCCAGCGGTCGCGGCGCTGCCGGAACTCGCGCCTCCGCCGACCGATATGATCGGTCCCGGTGACGTATTGGATATCAATATATATGAAGCGGGCGTTACGCTGTTTTCGGACAGGGGTGGTGCTGGCGCGGCGAACCAGGTGGCGGCCGCCCCCGGCGTCCAGGTGCAGAAGCTCCCGCCGACGCGGGTAGACGATGCTGGCACTATCACCATCCCTTATGCCGGCACGCTTCACGTAACGGGAACGACGACCGGTCAGGTCGAGGCGATGATTCGGAATTCACTACGTCGCCTTTCGCAGAACCCGCAAGTGCTGGTAACGTTGAGTCAGACTATCACGAACTCGATCATCGTCGGAGGCGAAGTAGCGAAACCGGGAAGGCTCGTGCTGCAGACGAACCGCGAAACGCTGTCGGATGTGATCGCGCTTGCTGGCGGTTATCGGGGGAATGCCAAGGATCTGACGCTGCGGATAGTTCGTGGTGGTCGGAGCGTCGATCTTCGGGTGAACGATCTGGCGGAAAATCCGAGCTCGGACATCCGGGCCTACCCCGGTGACCGCCTGATGCTGATCAACAATCCGCGCACTTATTCGGTGTTGGGCGCTTCCGGACGCGTCGAGCAGATTCCTTTTGGTCGATCTTCGGTCTCCCTAGCGGAGGCGATTGCGACGGCAGGAGGAGCCAATCCAAGCCTTGGCGACCCCGCTGCGATCTTTCTGCTGCGTTACGTGCGGGATGAGCGCGGCAACGATGTGCCGATGGTTTATCATCTCAATATGATGAAAGCGGGAACTTACTTCGTCGCGCAGCGCTTCCCCATGCGTGACAAGGACGTATTGTACTTCGGTAATGCCGCCGCCAATCAGCCTAGTAAGGTAATTCAGCTTATCAGCCAGCTGTTTGCCCCGCTTTTGACTGTTACAAGTGGGATTCAAGCCCTCAAGAACTGATCGACGAGCGATAGGTGGGACTCGGCGTTCGTTTCATAGGCCGCTCCGATTTGTTTCGGCGGTAATACGAAGCGGCATGAGTTTTACGGAGTGTCGCGCGCAGCGACTGCGTCGGCAACCGCCCGTCGTATCCCCACCGACCGCCACGGCTGCCCGATCCCTGTCTCCCATCGGTCGCGCAGCGCCCAGAGCCAGTTCACCCGCCGCTCGGCGATGCCCGGCAGGCTGAGCAGATCGCCGCCCAGCCAGGGCAGGAACGGGTTGCGCCGCGCATAGGACCAGATCTCGACCCGCTCGCCGCCGCGTGCGGAGGCGCCCCGCGCGTGGAAACCCACCGTATCAGCGACGACGAGGGTATTCTCCGGCACCGCCAGCGGCTCTGCTGGCCCCAGCTTCATCGCCGCGAGGTCCTCGCTCGAGACCCGCGGCGAGCCTCGCGCAGAGAGCCGGTCGATCGCCTGCGGGTCCGCGAGGCTGCGTCGCCGTTCCCAGGCGAGCCGCTCGGGGGTGAAACGATGCGACCCGCGCACATAGGTAAACGGCCCTTCGTCCTCCGCCACCGGATTGAGGAACAGCCACGCCTTGAGCGAGGAGTGGAAGCTGTCGGCGTGAAGCGCTTCCTGCGGGTCGGGCTCGTTGCCGCCGTCGCGCGTCACGATCGTCTGGATATAGTGCAGCGGCGTCGTGCGGAAACTGGCGACGAAGTGGAACAGCGCGACGAGATCCTTGCGCGCGAGCAGCGCGCGCAACGCCGGAATCGCGGCGAGCATCGCGGGATCGATCGCCATCCGGCGCGTGATCGCATCGCCTTGGCGCATTTCGCGCGCCGGACCCTGATAGGACAGGATCGCCGCACGCAACGCGGCGAATTCGCCCGGCGGGAGCACGTCATGGATCGCGACGAAGCCGTCGCGCTCGAAGGCCTCGCGCCATTCGGGGCGGACGTGCCGCGCGAGCCGGCGGCGACGCCACGCGCACAGTGCGGCCGCCAGCCTGACCCGCGCCAGGTGGAGCCCGTAAGCGTTGAAGCGGCGCGATCCGATGATCGGATTGTCGAGGAAGCTCTTGGCCGAGGTGACGAGTTGCACCGCCCATAGCGGCGCGAGCAACGCCGTCCCGACCCTCACTCGCTTCGCTTGGGACGCCATGACTTTACGTTTCCGCCAATAACTATCTGAGCGCAATCGATGATCGCGGCATTTCGCCGTGGCCCGGGCTTTTCCCGGGCCATAAGGTTCGTGGTGCGGCCGATCAGCCCTTGGCGATCGCGTCGATCGCCTGCAGCCGCGCGAGCAGCGCCTCGATGCGGTCGAGCGGCAGCGCGTTGGGGCCGTCGGACAGCGCCTTGTCGGGATCGGGGTGGGTTTCCATGAACACCCCCGAGACCCCGGCGGCGACCGCCGCGCGCGCCAGCAGCGGGACGAATTCGCGCTGCCCGCCCGAGCGTTCGCCGAGGCCGCCGGGCAGCTGGACCGAATGCGTCGCGTCGAACACCACCGGGCACCCTGTCGCGGCCATGATCGCCAGCCCGCGCATGTCCGAAACGAGATTGTTGTAGCCGAACGAGGTGCCGCGTTCGCACAGCAGGAAGGCATCCGGGTCATGCCCGGCCGCGGTCGCCGCGTTGCGCGCCTTGGCGACGACCTGGTTCATGTCGGCCGGCGCCATGAACTGCGCCTTCTTGATGTTGACCGGCTTGCCCGAGGCGGCGACCGCGGCGATGAAATCGGTCTGCCGCGCGAGAAAGGCGGGGGTCTGCAGCACGTCGACCGCTTGCGCCACCGCGGCGACCTGGCCGGGTTCGTGGACGTCGGTTAGCACCGGAAGCCCGGTTTGCTCGCGTACTTTCTCGAGGATGCGCAGGCCCTCGTCGATCCCGAGCCCACGGAAGGAGCGGTCGGAGCTGCGGTTCGCCTTGTCGAACGAGCTTTTGAAGATGAGCAACAGATTCAGCCGCTGCGCCACCCCGGCCAACGTTTCGGCGATGGAAAGCGTCAGTTCCTCGCTTTCGATGACGCAGGGGCCGGCGATCGCGAATAAAGGCGTGTCGGCGCCAATTGCGTGTCCGCAGAGGATCATAAAAAATACCCGTCAGCTAATTCTTGAAGCATCGTGGATTGCCGGCTAGCGCAGAAAGAGGGCAGCGCCAATGGTACGGACCGTCGATTCTTTTAAAGCCGAATTGAGGCGAATGGTGGTTTCCCGATGCCGAACATTCGCTAGGATGGGCGGTGTGTTACATTTCGTTGACGATGTGTTGGTAGCCGGGGCGTTATGAAAGTTGAAGTTCTCCAGGGGCGCTATGCCTCGTCTGCGTTGAAGACGCTGGATATAGAGCTTCAGGCGCTCGAAATCCTCAGAGAAGCGCTGCAGGCGCCGGCGCTTTCCCGATCGGTCGACGCCGCGATCAGGACGATCGCCGCGACGCGCGGACGGGTCATCATCACCGGCATGGGGAAGAGCGGACATGTCGCGCGCAAGATCGCCGCGACGATGTGCTCGACCGGGACGTCGGCACTCTATCTCCATCCGGGCGAAGCGAGCCACGGCGATCTCGGCATCATCACCCGTGAGGACGTGGTCTTGGCGATCACCTGGTCGGGCGAGACCACCGAGCTGGGCGATATCCTGCAATATTGCCGGCGCTACGGCGTGCCGCTGATCGTCGCGACCTCGCAGGCGGACAGCACCGCCGCGCGCGCCGCCGACATCTGCCTGATCATGCCGACGGTGCGGGAGGCCTGCCCGAACGAACTGGCGCCGACCTCGTCGACGACGCTGCAGATCGTGCTGGGCGACGCGCTGGCGGTGGCGCTGATCGAAGCGCGCGGCTTCACGCCGTCGGATTTCCGCATCTTCCACCCGGGCGGACGGCTGGGCGTGCAGCTCAGCACGATCGGGCAGATCATGGGCACCGGCGACGAGATCCCGCGCGTGACGCGCGGCGCCTCGCTGACCAGCGCGACGATCGAGATGAGCCGCAAGCGCTACGGCTGCACCGCGGTGGTCGACGAGGCGGGGATGCTGATCGGTGCGTTCACCGACGGCGATCTGCGCCGCTGCATCGCGGTCCACGATCTCAACGATGATATCGCGCTCCACATGTCGCCCCAGCCGGTGACGGTGACCGCCGATACGCTGGCGGCGGAGGCGCTGAAGACGCTCAACGACCATGCCGTCTCGGTGCTGTTTGTGGTGGACGATGCGGGAATGCTGATCGGGATCGTTCACATGCACGATATCGTCAGGATGGGCGTTGCCTGATCTGATCGTCGTTCCGGCTCGTTACGCATCGACTCGTCTTCCCGGAAAGCCATTGCTCAGCATCGCCGGGCGCACCTTGCTCGAGCGGGTGACCGCGGTGGCGCGCGCCGCAGCGAGGCAAGCCGGCGATTGCGACGTGGTGGTGGCGACCGACGACGCTCGCATCGCCGACCATGCCCGCGATCTCGGCCTCGATGTCGTGATGACCGCGGCCGAACTCGATTCGGGAACGGCGCGCGCCTGTGCGACGGCGCGCGGCCGCGCCGTGCCGCCCGCGATCGTCGTCAATCTGCAAGGCGACGCGCCGTTCATCCCGCCGGCGGTGGTCGCGACGCTGATCGAGACGCTGCGCGGCGGCGGCGCGGATGTCGCCACCCCGGTCTATCAGCTCGACTGGGACCGGCTCGACCGGCTTCGTGCGCACAAGGCCGACGCGCCGTTCAGCGGGACGACGTGCGTGCGCGGCGCCGACGGGCGGGCCTTGTGGTTCTCGAAGGCGATCATCCCCGCGATCCGCGACGAGGCCGCGCTGCGTGCGGCGGGCGGGCGGTCCCCGGTCTGGCAGCATCTCGGGCTGTACGGCTATCGCATGACCGCGCTGGAATGGTTCGCGGCCGCGGGGCCGGGCGCTTATGAGAAGCTCGAAGGGCTCGAACAATTGCGCTTCCTGGAAAGCGGCTGGACCATCGCCACGGTCGAGGTAGAAACGCCGGACCATGCCCTTTCCGGTATCGACACGCCCGCCGATCTCGCGCTCGCCGAAGCCGCGATCGCCCGCCTCGGGGATCCTTTTCCCGGTTGAAGTCACGCGATGTTCGTGATCGTCCGTCATGGCAATACCTTCGCCGCCGGGGAGGCGCCGCGCCGGATCGGTGCGCGCACCGATCTGTCGCTGACCGACGAGGGCGTCGCGCAGGCGCACCGGCTCGGGGCGCATTTCGCCGCATCGGGCTGGCGCTTCGCGCGCGTCCTGGTGTCGCCGCTCGCGCGGACGCGGCAGACGGCCGAGGCGATTCTGGCCCACCAGCCCGATCCCCCGGCCGCCGAGCCGTGCGAATGGCTGCGTGAGATCGATCACGGCCCCGATGAGGATAAGCCCGAGGATGCGGTGCTCGCCCGTATCGGTTGCGCCGCGCTGACCGCCTGGGACGAGCAGGCGCTCCCGCCGCCTGATTGGATCGTCGATGCCGAGGCGCGCAAGGCGGGTTGGCGCGCGCTTTTCGCGTCGGGCGATCGCGATGCGCCGACGCTCGTCGTGACCAGCAACGGCGCGGCGCGCTTCGCGCTGCTGGCGGATGCTGCGCTTTCCGCCGCGATCAGCGGATTGCACAGCCTGAAGCTGCCGACCGGGGGTTATGGGATCGTGCGCCGGGGGCGGAATGATGCACTTGAGGTTCCGGTCTGGGGCCGACGTCCTTGATGCCCGATATGGCATCGTTCCCGCCGCTGCTGCGCGCGCCGCCCTTTCCGGGGGTGGACGCGTCGGTTTCGCGGGCGTTGCAGGGCGATGAGCCCCGGCCGGCCGACGATTGCGGCGCGCTTTTCGAACAAATGCGCGCGGCGCGGGTCGGCGGGCGTTTCTGGGCCGACGACGCGGCGCTCGCGCGCACCGCCGGAACGATCGTGCGCCCGCGCCTGATTGCCGACCTTCGCGTCCATCTCGAAGCGCTGGATGCCGCCGACCGTAAGGCGGCGCTGTGGATCGCGCCGGTGCGACACCGGCAATGGGCGCGTGCGCTCGCCGCGCTTGTCGCCGCCGAGGGCGGGGATTGGCGCGGCGAGATCGACCCATGGTCGGCGCTCGCCGGTGCGCAGCGCCTCGTCGCGCACGGCGACGACGAATGGGTGGCGCTCGCCCGGATCACCGGATTGCCGGTGCGCCTGCTCTCGCCGGGGCGGTTCGGGGCGCCGGGCGACGACGATGCGACGCTCGATCGCCTCGCCGCCCGCGCACTGACCGATACCGCCTATCGCGACCCGTTCACCGGCGCGCCGGCCACGCTCGCCGCGACGATCGAGCTGCTCGCGATGTGGCGGCGCCTGTTGGAGGCCAATCGCCCGATCGCGGTCGCGTCCGGGATGGCGTGGTGGAAACGCGCCGAGATCCGCCGCTTCCTATGGCATCCGCAGCGCGCGCTTCGGCTCGTCTCGCGGCCGACGCGCGCGCTGTCGATCGCACGCCGCGCCGGCGGGGCGGTCGCGATCTGGCCCTCGCGCGTGTCTCCCGCGCTGATCGATCAGGCCGGACGCGCGGGTGTGGCGCTGGTCCGGGTCGAGGACGGCTTCGTGCGCTCGGTCGGGCTGGGCGTGGCGCTGGTGCCGCCCTCGTCGGTGGTGGTCGACGCCGCGGGTATCCATTTCGATCCATCCGGCCCGAGCGATCTCGAACGGATCCTCGCCACGACCGCCTTCTCCCCGCATCTGCTCGACCGCGCGCGTGCATTGCGCGCGGCGATCGTCGCCGCAGGGATCAGCAAATATGCTTCCGGCGCCGGCGCGCCGGTGCCGGATCGCCAGCCGGGGCGCAGGCTGGTGCTGGTGCCCGCACAGGTGGAAGATGATATGTCGGTGGTCGCCGGCGGCGGGGGACTCCAGTCGAATCTCGAGCTGCTGCGCCGTGTCCGCGCGCGCGAGCCCGAGGCCGAAATCTGGTTCCGTCCCCACCCCGATGTCGATGCCGGCCACCGGAAAGGGGCGGTTCCCGATGTGGAGATTCTCGCTTTCGCCGACCGCATCGTGCGCGAACCGGGCATGGCGGCGCTGCTCGACAGCGTCGATGCGGTGCATGTGCTCACCTCGCTCACCGGGTTCGAGGCGCTGCTGCGCGGGCGCGACGTGACCTGCCACGGCACCCCTTTCTATGCCGGATGGGGCCTCACGCATGATCTCGCGCCGGTGCCCGAGCGGCGCGGCCGCGTGCTGTCGCTCGACGAATTGGTCGCGGGGGTGTTGATCCTCTATCCGCGCTATCTCGATCCGGTGACCGGGCTTCCCTGTCCGCCCGAGGTGCTGGTGCAGCGGATGGCGACCAACAGCGCGCGCAACCGCCTCAACTGGATCGCGCCCTTGCGTCATTGGCAGGGACGCGTGATGGCGGCGTTTCGATGACCGGCATCATTCTCGATATCTCGCGGCTGATCTCGCGCGTGCGCTATTCGACCCCCTCGGGCGTGGACCGGGTGGAGATGGCCTATGCGCGCGGCCTTCTGGCGCATTATGGCGACGGACTGGCCTTTGCCGCGGTGCATCCCGCGGGGCTCTACGGGCGTATTCCGCGCGCAAAGGCGCTCGCCTATCTCGACGAACTGGAACGTCGCTGGTCGCGTCAGGATGGCAATCCCCGCCAGCGTTCGCTCGCGTCGGTCATGCCCTGGCTCGCCGCTTTACTGCCCGATCGCCGCGCGCCGCGAAGCGACGGCGCGGTCTATGTCCAGGCCTCGCCGCACCATCTGACGAATGCCGCCAAGGTGCGCGCGATCCTCGTGCGGGAACAGGCGCGCTTCCTGTGCCTGGTGCATGATCTCATCCCGATCGAATTTCCCGAATATGCGCGTCCCAGCGGCGCGGCGCTCCACCGCAAGCGAATCGAGACGGTGGCGGCGCTGGCCGATGCGGTGATCGTCAACTCGGCCGCGACCGGGGCGTCGCTCCAGCCGTGGCTCGACCGGAGCGGACGCGAGATCGACATGCATGTCGCCTTGCTCGGGACCGAGCCCTTGTCCGCGGCGGCACCGACGCCCCAGCCCGACGAACGGCCCTATTTCGTGTGCCTCGGCACGATCGAGCCGCGCAAGAACCACCTTCTCTTGCTCCATCTGTGGCGGCATCTCGCCGAAACGCTGCCGGCGGGCGACGTGCCGCGTCTGCTCGTCATCGGGCGCCGCGGCTGGGAGAACGAACAGGTCGTCGACATGCTCGAACGCTGCCCGGGGCTGCGCGGGCATGTCGAGGAACTGGGCGATTGTTCCGACGCGCGCATGGCGACCTTGCTGTGCGGCGCCCGGGCGCTGCTGATGCCGTCCTTCGCCGAAGGCTATGGCATGCCGGTCGCCGAGGCGCTCTCGCTCGGCACGCCGGTGCTCGCCAGCGATCTGCCCGCGCTGCGCGAAGTGGGCGGTGCGACCCCCGATTATCTCGATCCGCTCGACGGGCCGGGGTGGCGCGCGATGATCCTCGATCATGCGGCCCGGGGGCCGGGCTATCGTGCGCAGATGGAGCGGCTGCCACGCTGGCGAGCGCCGGGCTGGGACGAGCATATCGCGATCGTGGCGCGCGCGATCGCCGCGCTCCAGACGCGCGGGCCGGGCCTTACTTCCTGAGCGACGTGATCCGCGTGCAGAACGCGCTGTCCCAGAAGATCGCCGAAATGGCGTAGTTCCGGGTATCGTCGACATAGTGATGCCGCATATGGTGGCGCTTGAGCGCGGCGCCGAGTTTCCCGCGCATCGGCCATTGATGGCAGGCATAGTGGATCGTGTCATACGCCACATAGCCGGTAATGAAGCCGAGGAACGCCCAGGTACCTGCCTGCCCGATCAGCGCGACGCACGTGGCCCAGATCAGCGCGGCGATCGGCAGGCTCACCGACAGCGGCATGATCCCGCGGAGCGGGTCGTTCGGATTGTCGTGATGGTTGCCGTGGATCAGGAACACCAGCCACTTCGCTGCCGACTGCTCCAGCTCGAGGTGGAACAGATAGCGATGCATCGCATATTCGAACAGCGTCCAGACCAGCAGGCCGGCGGCGAAAAGGCCGATGCCCTCCACCGGGCCCGCCGATTTCCACCCCACCCATGCGATGAACGGCAGCAGGAAGCCCCAGGCGATCGCAAAAACGCGCGCCGAGATCAGCGTAAGCTTCTCCAGGCGTTCGTTCTTGAACAGCCTGATACGCGGCGAACTGGCGTCTAGGGCGGACATTGGTTCGACGCTGGACAGTAGGTGCGGTTGGCTGTCAAGTCAAAATACCCCCAGACGAGGCAGGATGGTAACAAGAGATGTTCGTTCGATGGCATCATGGAAGGCTTTCCATGGATGAGCAGGAATGAAGAATCGGTTCGCTCCTGAACGAATTCTCGTCACGGGTGCGTCGGGCGGGCTGGGCGGGGCGCTGGCACGTCATTATGCCCGGCCGGGTGTCCATCTTTCCTTATGGGGCCGTGATGTTGCGCGCCTTTCGGTGGTCGCCGCGGCCTGTCGCGCGGCGGGGGCGACGGCCGAGCCGCGGTCGCTCGACCTGACCGATCTCGACGCCGCGCTCGCGGCGCTGGCGGCCGAAGACGCGGCCGGCCCGATCGACCTCGCGATTCTCGCCGCCGGTCAGGGCGATATTCGCGCGCACGGCGATCGCATCGAGGATCCCGCGCTGGTCGCACGGCTGAGCGCGGTCAATTTCAGCGCGCCGGCGACGATTGCGGCGGCATTGGCGACGCGGATGACCGCGCGCGGGCATGGGCGGATCGTCCTGATCGGGTCCGCGGCGGCATTCCACGCGCTGCCTTTCGCTGCCGCTTATTCGGGCACCAAGGCCGGGCTCGCGCGCTTCGCCGACGCGTTGCGCCTCGCCGCGCGCGATCATGGGGTGATCGTCACTTTGGTCTCGCCCGGCTTCATCGATACCGAGGCGGGGCGGCGGGTTCCCGGCGCGAAGCCGATGCTGATCCAGCCCGAAATCGCGGCGGCGCGCATCGCGCAGGCGGCGGCGGCGGGCAGGGCGCACCTCATCCTGCCCTGGCCCTTCGCATTGCTGCGCGCATTCGATCGGATATTGCCGCGTCGGTTGCGCGATCGGCTGCTGTCGGGTCTCGCGCCGCCGGATCGGTCGCCGCGACGCTAAACTCGGATCGGCTCGCCCAATATGTCGTCGAGCACGATATGGTGCAATTCGGCCGGGGTAAGGTCGGCGCGCGCGCGATCGCCGGGCACGAGGCGCCCCGACCGGTCGAACTTCATGATCACATAGGGGGTATGGCGGTCGCCGCCGGGCGCGGTGGCGCCGGGGATGCTCGGGCGATGGTCGCCGAAGAAGACCAGCATCGCGGGGCGTTTCAGTGCGCCGAGGCGATCGATCAGCGTGGCGAGCATCGCATCGCTATTGGCCAGCAGCCGCAGATAGTTCTGCGTCAGATCGCTTTCCCCGGCGGCACCGCTCGACGCCCAGGGGCCGTGATTCTCGATCGTCACGGCGTAGAGCAGGGTCGGGCCGGCGGCGTCCCGGGCAAGCGCGATGATCTCGTCGGCCATCGCGGCATCGGTGACGTAACGGCCCTGACCGGGCAGCGGGGCGGCGAAGCGATCCTCGCCGACCAGCTCGGCAAAGCCGCCCGCCGGCATGATCCGGTCGCGGCCGTAGAAGCGCATGTCGTGCGGGTGGAGGAACAGGCTGCGCCAGCTCGCCGCGGCGAGCCGCGCCGGCAGCGCATAGGAGGGCTCGCCCAGCGCGGTGAGAAACGGATCGTAGCGGCGGAAGCCGAGTTCGGTCTCACTCCGACCGAACAGCACCCCATATTCGGTACGCATCGTATAGGCGCCGAACCCGCTCACCTCGAGCCGGCCCCAGCGCCACGCCGTCTCGGTGGCGCGGGCAAGCGCCGGCAGCGCGAGGCTCGGGTCCCCGAAGAGGGCGACCGGGTCGGCAAAGCTCTCGCATTGCACGATCACCACCAGCTCGGGTGCGTCATGCATCGCGCGCCGGCCGCGATCGCGGACGGGCGGAGGATCGGGGATCGTGCGCCAGCGCAGCCAGTAGAGCAGCACGGTCGGCAGCAGGCCGTGTTTCAACACGTCGTTATAAGCGTCGGGCACGCGCATGAGGCGGCGGAGCGGCGGGGCGCCCAAGCCGAGTCCGCCCGCTGCCAGGCTGGCGAGAAACAGCGCCAGCCCCGCCAGATGCGCCGGCAGGTCCGCGACCGAGAGCCACGCCAGCCCGGTGAGCAGCACCAGCGCCGCAACGATGACCGCGACGCGCTGCCACACGCGGATCGCGGAGAGATAGAATTGCGGATGACGGAAGACCGCACCGACCAGCGCCAGATCGGAAAACAGCAAGGGCTCGCCGAGCATGCTGTGTTTGGCGTTCGAGGCGAGCGTCAGCAGCGCCGCCAGCGCCAGCGTCAGCGCGGCTGCGACCCCGACGCTGCCGCAGAGCGCCAGGAACAGGCCGAAGGTCGTCGTCGTCAGCCAGATGGTCAGCCACAGCCCGGCCGGGCTACGTCCGATTCGCCCGATCGGGCGGGGTCGCCCTAGGCTGTCGAGCAGGACCGCGCCGACCAGCAATGCCACGAACGTCAGCCCGTTTCCCGTCACCGTCACCTGCGTCAAACCAGTCCCCAGCGCCGCGGCTGATAGCGGGGCGCGGGCGGACTGTCACCCGATGCGGCCGATCGTGCTGCAAGTGCGTACACGCGGGGTTGCTGGGCGGCATCGGGCGAGCTACCGCTTTGCGCGGCTGACGAGGCGGATCGGGAGCCAATCGCCGGAGCAAGTTTTCCCGAATGCAGGTATCACCTTCTGTCGCCCCGGATTTTTCCGACACTAATACCGGGGCGGGACGACGCACCATTCTGCTGCTCCAGGGGCTGATGGGGCCCCTTTTTCGCCGGCTTGGGCAGGAGCTGATTCGCGCCGGGCACCAGGTCCATAAGGTCAATTTCAACGGCGGCGACCGGCTGTTCTGGCGCTTGCCGAACGGGATCGACTATCGCGGGTCGCTGGGGGCATGGCCCGAGGCGCTCGGCCGCCTGATCGAGACGCATGGCATCACCGATGTCGTCTTGTTCGGGGATTGCCGCGATCATCATATCGCCGCGATCCGCGTCTGCCGCCAGCTCGACGTGCCGGTCCATGTCTTCGAGGAAGGCTATATCCGGCCCGATTGGGTGACGCTGGAGCTGGGGGGCGTCAACGGCCATTCCTCGCTGCCGCGCGATCCGGCGTGGTATCGCGAGACCGCTGCCGCCTTGCCGCCGGTTCCGCCGCACGATCAGGTCCCGTCCTCGTTCCGGCGCCGCGCCGCGGAGGGGTTGCTCTACAATATCGGCGACGTCTTCACCCGCTGGTATTATCCGCATTGGACCAACCACCGGCCGTGGCATCCGCTGGTCGAAGGCATGGGCTGGATGCGCAAGCTGCGCCGACGCAAGGAGCGCGAGGCTTCCGCCGCGCAGCTCATGGCGCGGCTGGAAGCGTCGGCCGAGCCCTATTTCCTGTTCCCGCTTCAGCTCGATTCCGATGCGCAGATCCGGCTGCATTCGCCGTTCGCGGGGATCGCGCACGCCTTGCGGCGGGTGATCGGGTCGTTCGCCGAGCATGCCCCGAAGGACGTGCGGCTGGTGGTCAAGGAACACCCGCTCGATAATGGCGTCCGCGACTGGCGGCAGGAAACCGCCGATATGGCGGCGTTGTTCGGCGTGGCGGATCGGGTCGATTATCTTGCCTGGGGCGATATCGTCCCGGTCACGCGGCGCGCACGCGGCGTGGTGACGATCAACAGCACCAGCGGCACCTTCGCGCTGGCCGAAGGACTGCCCGTCGTCGCGCTGGGGCAGGCGGTCTACGATATCCCCGACATCACCTTCCAGGGCGGGCTCGATGCCTTTTGGCAGAATCCGGTCGCGCCCGATGCCGCGACTTTCGCCGCCTTCCGGCGCGTGCTGATCGAGCGTTGCCTGATTCCCGGCGGCTTTTTCTCGGAACAGGCACTCGACAAGGTGGTGCGCCACGCGATCGCGCGGTTCGAGGGCAAGTCGATCGCGCCGGAATAGGCTACAGACGATCCATTCTCAGCCAGCGCCGGTCGCCCAGCCACGCGCGTTGCAGCGCGCGCCCCGCCGCCGTCGCTTCGAGCCCGTGTCCGCGCGCGCTTTCGCTTTCGGCGAGGCCGTAGAGCGCCCAGCCGTTGCCGGGGGTCTGCGCCAGCGCGGCGCGAAACGCCTGCGCCGCCTCGTCATAGCGCCGCGCCTGATAGAGCGCCGCGCCGAGCGACTGATTGACCGGATAATACCAATAGGCCGGCTCCTGATACGGAATCCGCGCCTCGATCGCGATCGCCTGCCGGTAAAAGCCGGCTGCGGCATCATAATGTTTCTGCGCATAAGCCAGCCGCCCGCGCGCCACGGCCTCGGCGAGCGCCAGCAGATCGGGGGCGGGGACGCCCTGCGCGATCATCCCGGCGAACGCATCCGATCCTCTCAGCTTCGCCAGAGCCGCAAGTTCGGTCTCGGTCCCTCGTGCGTCGCGCTGCCGCGCCCGCGCCACGGCGCGCGCATAGCGCCGCATCGCGGCGGCATAGGGCAGCCGCGCGTCAGGGGCGGGCATGGCGAGGATCGCGCGCGGCTCAGCGAATTGCGCCATTGCGAGATAGGGCGCCGCGTCGATCGCCTGGATCCACGCGATGCGCGCGGAGGTCGCCGGATCGAGGATCGTCCGCAGCCGCCGCGCCTCGGCCAGCGCGGTCGGCATATCCCCCGCGAGCTGCGCCGAGGTGACGATGAAATGCACATTGTGCGGGTAATAGCCGTAGCGGACGAGGCTGCGATCGCCGGTGTCGCGGATGAACGCCTCGTCCGATCGCGCGGCGGCGATGTTGACGCGGATCGCATCGCGATAGCGGCCGACGAGCTGATAGATATGCCCCGGCATATGGACGAGATGCCCCGCGCTCGGCGCCTGCGCGCGTGCGAGCCGGTCGGCCGCGGCCTCGGCGCGGTGCGGATCGGCGCTGTTTTCCATCAGGTGGATGTAAAGGTGCGCGGCCTGGAGGTGATCGGGGTTGCGCGCGATCACCGTTTCAAGCAGCCGCGCCGCCTCGCCGCTGCGCCCCACCGGGGTGCGCTTGTCGGCCTGCCAATAGTTCCACGGCGTCGTGTCCATCACCGCCTCGGCGGCGAGCACCGCGATATCGTCGTCGGCGGGGAAGCGGCGTGCCGCGTCGAGCATCGCATCGGCATAGGCCGCGTCGAGCGCCGCGCGATCGGCCCGCGCATCGCGCGCATAGCGGCGCGACATCGCCTCGATCAGCGCTTGTTCGAGCGGGGTGGCGCGCGCGCGCAACGCCAGCGCGCGATCGATTGCGGCAAGCGCCGCGTCGCGATCGCGATCGTCCATCGGCGCGTTGATGTTCGGGCCGAGCGCGAGCGCCTCGCCCCACCAGCACATCGCGCAATCGGGGTCGAGCCGCTGCGCGACGCGGAACGAGCGCACCGCGCCGGCGTGGTTGAAGCCATAGGCCAGCACCAGCCCCTGCCCGAAATAGCGTCGCGCGTCCGCGCTGACCGTCGTGATCGGCAGCCGCGTGGTGAGATCGGGGTAGAGCGGGATCGGGCGCGACGCGCTGCCGGCCGGCCCGGCGACCGCGGCCGCCAGCGTCAGCGTGCGGGTCAGCGCCGCCGCGCCGCCCTTTCCGCCGCAGAGCGAGGCCGCCAGTCGCGTCGGATCGAGCATGTCGAGCGCGGCGGGTGAAACGGGCTGGCCGGGCGCGAAGCTCGACGCGGCGATGCCGAGGCCGGCGAGCGCGATGCAGTGCACTATCTTGTACATCAGGGCGCCCTTCGAGAGAGACAAACGCTGACGAACGAGGACGCTACAATACCATCGAAGCGCGAGCCTAGGCCAAAGTGATCCTGTTGTTAAACGCGCGTTACGACGCCATTCCCGCCGCGCGGCGCAACGCCGTCGGGGTTGCGTTGGTCAGCCCGCGGACCGCGCGGCTCATATGCGCCTGGTCGGCGAAGCCGCAATCATAAGCGATCGCGCTCAGCGGGGCGGCGGATATCTGCAACGCGCCGAGCGCCTGCCGCGTGCGCTGGACCAGCCGGAAGGCGACCGGGGTTACCCCGAACACCTGGCGGAAGCCGCGGCTGATGCTCCCGGGGTGCAGCCCGAGGCGATCCGCCCATAAAGCGAGCGACAGATCGGGATCGTCGCGCAACGCCCGCGCCAGCATGTCAGGCCAGTCGGCGGGGGGCGCCGGTCGCGGGGCCAGTTCGGCGAGCAGTCGCCGGGCGGCCTCGGTGCGGTCGCGTTCGGCGAGCCGCGCGATCGCATCGGGATCGGCGACGCGCCCGATCAGCGGCGCGGTATCGCGATCGGCGATCGGCAGGACGAGCACCTCCGCGCCGCGCGCGTCGAAACGGTCGAGATGGCTTTCCCACGCGCGGTGGAGCAGGACGTCGCCCGCCTCCACCGCATGCCGGCCGGTATCGCCCGCCTCGACATAGCCGCCCGACAGCACCACCGCCGCGAAGGCATGATCGTGGGGGTGGCGGGGCAGGTCCTCGCGTGGGCCGTGGCGGGTGCGGCCGGGATCGGCGGACCGGGTGCCCCGATGTGAAGTGCATTCAAGACCGCCCATCCGGAAAGGGCTAAGCAACCCACTCGAATTTCGCAATATGAGGGTCGTGATGAGGCCGTTTGCCGCCGCCGTGCTTACCTTTTCGCTCGCCGCGAGCGCCCATGCCGAGCCGGCGACGACGGTCGATGCGGTGCTCGCCGCCAATCGTGCCGCGGTGAAGATGCCCGCGGCGGGGACGGTGGAGTTGCGCTACACCAACACCGCTTCCGGGCTGACCGGGCCGCTCACCCTCCGCTACGACATCGCCACCGGCGCTTATGCCGAGGAACAGGAGGCGCAGGGCATCCGCAGCAGCGACGGCTTCGACGGAAAGACGCCGTGGCAGCAGGATATCTCGCTCGCCTATACGCCGCAGCTCGGCGGTGACCGCCCGCTCACCGCGGCCAGCGCCGCCTATCGCAACGCCAATCTGTGGTGGCGCGCCGATCGCGGCGGCGCGAAAATCACCTTGGCCGGACGCGACACGATCGACGGACGCGCGCAGGATCATCTCGTCGTCACGCTCAAACAGGGGCATCGCTTCGATGCGTGGTTCGACGCCGAGACGCATTTCCTGACGCGCATCGCGGAGATGCGGCAATTCTTCCACGTCACCGAAAATTATTCGGACTATCGCCCCGAAAGCGGCGCGATGCTGGCGCACAAAATGGTGACCGATCAGGGGCTGGGGCCGGAATCGCTGTCGACCTCGCTGCTGCAGGCTGCGACCTTCGGCGCGAGGCGCCCGCTCGGCGCCTATGCGATGCCCAAGGTGGCGCTGACCGGGGCGGAGATCGTCGGCGGCACGTCGCATGCCAGCGTGCCGTTCCGCTTCCTCAACAACCACATCTACGTCGAGGCGATGGTCAACGGCAAAGGGCCGTATACGTTCATCGTCGATACCGGCGGGCATACCTTGCTCTCGCCCAAATTGGTCAGGGAAGTGGGGCTGCAGGCGGTCGGCGCGGCGGTGACCAGCGGCGCGGGCGAGGGCCATGAGACGACCGGCTTCGTCCATTTCGACGAGATCGCGATCGGCGACGTGCGGCTGAAGGACCAGACCGGCTTCGCGACCAATATCTACGATCCGTCGATCGAGGGGATCGCGGTCGACGGGATGGTCGGGTTCGAGCTGTTCCGCCGGCTGGTGACGACGATCGATTACGGCGGCAAGACGCTGAGCTTCACCCGGCCGGCGGATTTCAGGGCGAGCGCGGCGCTGGGCAGCGCGGTGCCGTTCGTGTTCTACGATCATCTGCCCTTCGTCACCGGATCGGTGATGGGGATGCCCGCGCGGTTCGATATCGATACCGGTTCACGCTCGGAGATCGATTTCACCAGCCCGTTCGTGAAAGCCAACGATCTGCGCGCCAAATTCGCCAAGGGCACCAGCGCGGTGACCGGCTGGGGCGTCGGCGGGCCAGCGCGCAGCTATGTCGTGCGGCTGCCGGCGCTCAAATTGGGCGAGGTGCCGGTGAGCAATATCGCCGCCGGGCTGTCGGAGGCGAAGGGCGGGTCGATCAGCGACCCGGCCTATGACGGCAATATCGGCAGCGGGCTGCTCAAGCGCTTCGTGGTGACCTTCGATTATGCCAATCAGATCATGTATCTGAAGCGGATCGTGCCCGAGCCCGAGGATGTCGGCACGTTCGATCGCTCGGGGCTGTGGATCAACGCCAAGAACGGCGGCTATGAAGTGACCGATGTGGCGAAGGACAGTGCGGGCGCCGCGGCGGGCCTCGCGGTGGGCGATGTGATCGTTGCGATCGACGGCACGCCGGTCGTGGCGGAGCAGCTTGCCGATGCGCGCCGCCTGTTCCGCTCGCGGCCGGCGGGGTCGACGATCGCGCTGCAGGTGCGCCGCGGCGGGGAGACGCGCGCGGTGGCGCTGACGCTCAGGGATCAGATTTAGAAGGCAGAGCGCGATCTCTCTCCGTTCGGGCGAACGGGGCGAGGTGATCCCGAATCAGCAACGAACGGAGGTTACCGCCGCTTCGCCTTCGCCCCCGCCAGCGCCGAGAGCACCCCGCGCAACGTGCGCACCTCCTGGCTCGACCAGCCGGGCTTGGTCAGCAAGGTGCGCAGGGTGCGTTTGGTCGCGGGGGTGCGATCGGGCGGGAAGAAGAAATTGGCCTGTTCGAGCATCTGGTCGAGCTGGCCGATCATCCCTTCCAGCTCGGCCTGCGGCGCGGGCGGGGCGAGATCGGTTTCGGGCGGGCTCGCCAGCGTCTCGCCCTTCGACCATTCGTAAGCGACGAGGATCACCGCCTGCGCCAGGTTGAGGCTGCCGAATTCGGGGTTGATCGGCACGGTGAGGATCGTGCGCGCCAGCGCGACATCGTCGGTTTCGAGCCCCGACCGCTCGGGGCCGAACAGGATCGCCGAGCGCTCGGCCGCGCCGCGCATCTCGCGCGCGGCGGCCTCGGGGGTCACCACCGGCTTGGTCACCCCGCGCTTGCGCACCGTCGTCGCATAGACATGCGCGCAATCGGCCACCGCCTCGGCGACGCTCTCGAACACCCGCGCGCCCTCGAGCACCAGATCGGCGCCCGACGCCGCCGGGCCGGCGAGCGGATTGGGCCAGCCGTCGCGCGGGGTGACGAGCCGCATCTCGGTCAGCCCGAAATTGAGCATCGCGCGCGCCGCCTTGCCGATATTTTCGGCGAGTTGCGGGCGGACGAGGACGATGACGGGGGGCGGCGCAGCGCTCATCCGCGGCCGGCTTCCTCGACCGTGCCGGCGAATTCCTCGAAATCCTTCGCCTCGTTGAAATCGCGATAGACCGAGGCGAAGCGGATATAGGCGACCGAATCGAGCCCCTTGAGCCCGTCCATCACCATCTCGCCGATCCGCTTCGAGGTCACTTCGCCCTCGCCCGAGGTTTCGAGCTGGCGCTGGATGCCCGAGACGAGCCGCTCGATCGCGATCCCGTCGAGCTGGCGCTTGCGCGCGGCGATGCCGATCGAGCGGATCAGCTTCTCGCGGTCGAAGGGCTCGCGGCGGTCGTTGCTCTTGACCACCACCAATTCGCGCAGCTGGATCCGCTCGAAGGTGGTGAAACGCGCCGCGCACCCCTCGCACTGGCGACGCCGACGGATCGCCGCGCCGTCGTCGGTCGGGCGGCTATCCTTTACCTGGCTCGCATCATGGCCGCAGAACGGGCAGCGCATTCAGTTCGCGCCCTCGAAGGAAGAAGCAGCACCCTCTCCCGTTCGCCCTGAGCCTGTCGAAGGGCTGCCCTTCCTCATCGGAAGAAAGTGCAGGGCTTCGACAAGCTCAGCCCGAACGGAGGATGGGAGAGGCATAGCTCAGTTCTTATCGCGGCGCGCGTAGGCGACGCCGGCGCCGACCACCGCGCCGATGACCGGGCCGACGAAGGGCAAGGGGATCGCCAATACCGCGCCGATCGCGCCGTATTTCGCCATTTTCCGGCCGAGGCCGGGGGTGTTGCGGACGGTTTCCTGCACTTCGTCGATCTTCGACATCTTTACGCCCTCACTGATAGATCGGGAAACGAGCGCACAAGGCGCGTACTCGTTCCCGAACATGCGCCTCGACCTGCGCATCGCCAGCTTCGCCGTTCTTGGCGAGGCCGTCCAGTACGTCCGCAACCATATTGCCGATCTCGCGGAATTCGGCGGCGCCGAAGCCGCGCGTGGTGCCCGCGGGGGAGCCGACCCGGATCCCGCTGGTCTTCATCGGGGGGAGCGGATCGTTGGGGATGCCGTTCTTGTTGCAGGTGATCCCGGCGCGCTCGAGCGCCTCGTCGGCGTCCTTGCCGGTCACCCCGAGCGGGGTCAGGTCGACCAGCGCGAGATGCGTGTCGGTGCCGCCCGAGACGAGGTTGCAGCCGCGCTCCTTGAGCGTCGCGGCCAGCACCTTGGCGTTTTCCACCACCGCGGCGATATAGCTCTTATAGTCGGGGCGCAGCGCCTCGCCGAACGCCACCGCCTTGGCAGCGATGACGTGCATCAGCGGGCCGCCCTGCAGCCCCGGGAACACCGCCGAGTTGATCTTCTTGGCGATCGCCTCGTCATTGGTCATCACCATCCCGCCGCGCGGGCCGCGCAGCGTCTTGTGCGTGGTGGTGGTGACGACATCGGCATGCTCGAACGGCGAGGGATGCAGCCCGCCCGCGACGATCCCCGCGAAATGCGCCATATCGACCATGAACTTGGCGCCGACCTTGTCGGCGATCGCGCGGAAGCGGGCGAAATCGATCACGCGCGGATAGGCCGAGCCGCCGGTGATGATCAGCGTCGGCTTATGTTCGAGCGCGAGCGCCTCGACCTGATC
This sequence comes from Sphingomonas lycopersici, assembly GCF_026130605.1. Taxonomy (GTDB): domain Bacteria; phylum Pseudomonadota; class Alphaproteobacteria; order Sphingomonadales; family Sphingomonadaceae; genus Sphingomonas; species Sphingomonas lycopersici. Next base: position 123,284 of record NZ_JANFAU010000006.1, read on the forward strand.
GTAATCGATCAGATGCGTGTCCGGCGTCACGCCATATTGCACCGCGTTGAACCATTTGCCCGACATCGCCGCCTTGGCGCCGTGGGTCAAATGGCCGCCGGCATCGAGGCTCAGCCCCATGATCGTGTCGCCGGGCTTGGTCAGCGCCAGCATCACCGCGCCATTGGCCTGCGCGCCCGAATGCGGCTGGACGTTGGCGAAGTTGCAGCCGAACAATTGCTTGGCGCGGTCGATCGCGAGCTGCTCGACCTCGTCCGACGGGTGGCAGCCCTGATAGTAGCGCTTGCCGGGATAACCCTCGGCATATTTGTTGGTGAAGACGCTGCCCTGCGCTTCGAGCACCGCCTTGGAAACGATATTCTCGGAGGCGATCAGCTCGATCTGGGTCTGCTCGCGCTCCAGCTCGTGGGCGACGCCCTTGAACACCGCCGGATCGGCGTCGGCAAGGCCGCGGGTGAAGAAGCCGTCCGGCTGCACATCATTGAGATTGGCGGGGTTCGTGCTCATCGCGAGACTCCTTGGTTATGCAGCCGTGAGGCGGACGGAAAGCTTATCGATGCGGTGCTGGTGGCGCCCGCCCTCGAAATCGGTCGAGAGGAACGCCTCGAGGCAGGCCTTGGCCATTTCCGGGCCGATCAGCCGCGCGCCCATCGCGATCGCATTGGCGTCGTTATGCTGGCGCGCGAGACGCGCGGAGAGCGGCTCGCTGACCAGCGCGCAGCGGCATGCCGGGTTGCGGTTCGCCGCGATCGAGATGCCGACCCCGGAGCCGCACAATACCACGCCGCGCTCGACGCGGCCGTCGGCCAGCGCCGCGCCCACCGCATGGCCGAAATCGGGATAGTCGACGCTCGCGCTGCCGTTGGTGCCGAGATCGAGCACGTCATGCCCGGCCTCGCGCAGCCAGTCGGCGAGCATGGACTTGAGCTCGACGGCGGCGTGATCGGACGCGATAGCGATGCGCATCGGGGGCGCTTTCCATAAAGGCGTGGACGGATGCCCGCGCCTTTAGACGCGTGATGCGGCGAATGCCACCGCTGATAACGTGGCGCGGCATGGGATTAGGAAATTTGAAGCGACGGTCACGCTGCATATGGCTCACTGCGACCCGGCGCAGGCCGGGGTCCAGCATCGGAGCGGTCGTAACTGGACCCCGGCCTGCGCCGGGGTGGTGGATAGGACCGCGCTTGATCGCGATCGCACGGATCGGCTAGGGGCCGCTCATCGACCGAATGGCAACTAGGGTTCCGGGCGCTTTGCCGCCGCTGGACCGAGCGTTGCAGAAACCGCGGGTGCTCCGCGGCTGCACCCGAGGGATAAAAACCCAGAGGCGGAGACGTCGAGATCGACCAATCAGGAGGTCTCGATGACATTTGCCTCATTGCTGCTCGTCGTGCTCGCGTCGCTCGTCCATGCGACGTGGAACCTGCTCGCCAAGCGCGCCGCGGCGGTCGGCCCGGTGTTCGTCTTCGCCTATAATCTGGTCGCCTGCGTCGCTTATGCGCCGTGGGTGGCCTATCTGGTGATCGCGGGCCGCGGGACGGCGTGGACCGGCGTGGGCGCCGCCTTCGTCCTGCTCAGCGCGCTGATCCACCTCGGCTACAGCCTGTGCCTGCAGCGCGGCTATCAGGTCGCCGATCTCTCGGTGGTCTATCCCGTCGCGCGGGGGACGGGGCCGATGCTGTCGACGATCGGCGCGTTCCTGATCCTCGGCGAGCGGCCGTCGGGGTTGGGGGTGCTCGGGTTGATCCTCGTCGTGGCGGGGATCGGGCTGATCGCCACCCAAGGCGATCTCTCCGCCTTTCGCCGGCCCGGCGGGCAGGCGGGGGTGCGCTGGGGCAGCGCGACCGGCGGGCTGATCGCAACCTATACGGTGGTCGATGCTTATGCGGTCAAGACGCTCGGCATCGTCCCGGTGATGCTCGACTGGTTCTCGAACCTGCTGCGCTTCTTTCTGCTCTCGCCGCTGGTGATCGCCGATCCGCGCCGCGCGCTGGCGGCGATGCGCGGCTATTGGCGGTTCGCGATCGGGGTCGGGCTGCTGTCGCCCTTGTCCTATATCCTCGTGCTCGCCGCGCTCGGCTCGGGCGCGCCGCTCAGCCTCGTTGCGCCGATGCGCGAGATGTCGATGATGGTCGGCGCGCTGATGGGGATGGTGATCCTGCACGAGAGGGTCGGGCCGTGGCGGCTGGTGGGATGCAGCGTGCTGATCGGCGGGGTGGTCTTCCTGTCGGCGGGGTAGGCCGGGGCGTCATACGCACAGCGCGAGCGGTGGAGAGGCGATCTTAGCTTCGCCGCCAGACCATCATCTCGCCGCCCGCCACCACCTCGCCCTTCGTGCCGACCGGTTCGGCGGTACCGTCGGTGAGAAAGGCGATCGTCGCCGCATCCCCGCCGGGCACATGCGCCAGGGTGCGATTGCCGTCGGGGAGCCGCGCGACGATCACTCCCGATCGGGGCTGCCCGTCGCGTGCATAGAAGACGGTATAGGTTTCGATCTCGGCCGGGCCGGCATAGTCCTTGATCAGCTCGGGAACGCGGCCGCGCGCGGCATCGGCTTCCGCCTGACAATCGAAATCATGCGCTTCGCCGGCACCGGGGAGCGGCGTGGTGGCGAGCACGATCGCGTGATTGTGGGTGGCATAGCCGCCGTTGGCGAACAGCAGGCCCTTCTCCCCCTCGCCGCCACGCAGCGCGTCGACCATCTCGGCGACCGCGTGGCTCATATAATTGCCGATCGGGCCGCCGCCGAAGGTGAGCCCGCCGAACACCGTCGCGGGCCTGTCGAGCGGCCAGCCGATCACGCGGCGCGCCATTTTCGGGACGCAGGGGAAGCAGGAATAGAGTTCGGCGAGATCGAGGTCGTCGGCGCCCACTTGGTTCCATTCGAGGACGCGGTTGAGGCATATTTCCATGCTCGGCGATTTGTCATAGCGGTCGCGCGCCAGAAAATCGTCCGCCTCATGCGCCGCGGCGCCGCGCCCGACATAGATGATCCGCGCCTCGGGCACCCCGCGCCGCCGCGCTTCGGCGAGGCTGGTGACGATGAACCCGGCGCCCTGGTTGACGCTCGAATTGGCGACCATCAGCTTGGTGTAAGGGAAAGCGATCGGGCGATTGTCGGCGGTCGGGGTGACGATCTCGGCGGCGGTCTTCGGAGCGTGGATCCACGCCGCCGGGGTCGCCGCGGCGATCGCGCTGAACCGCGACCAGATTTCGCCCGATTCGGCCTGCCCCTCGGCGAGCGTCTGTCCATAGGCGGCACGCCCGGCGTTTTCGTAGAGCGGATAGACGTCGACGGGCGCGGTGAGCCCGTGGATCTGGCGGTATCCCGGCGCGCGGCCCTTGGCGAGATTGCGGATCGGATTCTGGTCCGACACGTCGGTCCTGGCGGCGAGCGCGGCGCGCTGGCTGGCGGTGCGCAGTGCCTCGCCCCCGGCCACCGCGGCAATCCCGATCTCGCCGCGCGCGATGCGGTTGGCCGCCTCGTTGAGCAACAGGATCGGGCTGTCGCCATTGGGGCCGACGGTGTCGTGGACGATCGTCGCGCGCGATCCGATCCGCTCGGCGACCTTTTGCGCCAGCGGATTATCCTGGCGGAAGCTGATTTGCTGCACCACCGCGACCGACTCGACGTCGCCGAGCCAACCGCCCCCGGCATCGCGATCCGCTGCCTGCAGCGCGGCGACCATCAGCCCGAGCGAATCGAGCCCCTGCAGCGGATCGGCCGGGCGGTCGTTGACCTGCCCGACCCCGACGATCACCGCGATGCGCTCGGCGTCGGCGGCCACGGTCAGCGCGCCTTCCACACCGGCGCGCGCTTTTCGGCGAATGCCTTGGGCCCCTCGCGCGAATCCTCGCTGGTGAAGACGATCTTCGCCTCGGCGCGGTTCTGTGCCCAGGCGGCGTCGTCGCGCGCGACATGGCCGTCGACGATGCCCTGCGCCATCCTCTTCGATGCCTGCACCGACAGCGGCGCGTTGACCGCGATCCGTTCGGCGAGCGCGAAGGCGGTGTCGAGAAGCTGTTCGCGCGGCGCGATCGCGTTGACCAGCCCGAGCGCGAGCGCGCGCTCGGCGGTGATCGGATCGCCGGTGAGGATCATCTCCATCGCGATCTTCTTCGGCAATTGCTCGGGCAGCCGGAACACCCCGCCCGCCGCCGCGAACAGCCCGCGCTTGGGCTCGGGCAGCCCGAACAAGGCGCTGTCGACCGCCACCGCCAGATCGCACGCCAATGTGATCTCGAGCCCGCCGCCCAGCGCCGTGCCGTTGACGCAGGCGATCACCGGCTTGGAGATCGGGTGGCTGGCGATGCCGGCGAAGCCCCACGCCTGTTTGGCCTTGTCGTCGGGGGTCAGGCTTTCGCCGCGCGAGAGCGCGACCAGATCGGCCCCCGCGCAGAAGGACTTGTCGCCCGCGCCGGTGATGATGACGCAGCGGATCTCGGGGTCCTTGTCGGCCGCTTCGAGCGCATCGCCGACGCCTTCGTGGACCTGCGCGTTGACCGCGTTGCGCGCCGCCGGGCGGTTGATCGTGATCAGCATCACATTGCCGCGCGTCTCCACCGCCACCGCGTCATTGCCCAAAGCGCTCATGCCCTCATCCTCTCGCTATCGAGGGTGAGATAACATAAGTTATGGCGAGCGGAACAGGGTATTTGATGGAGCGAACGGCTGCGCCACGCAGGCCGTCGCCCCGGCTCAACGGCGGGGTGACGGGCGGGGATTCCGCTTCACGCTTTCGCTTCCGCCCCCGTCACGCTAAATGCCAGCGCATGGCCGGCCCTTGCGGCGACTGTCTTATTGAAGTAATACGCTGATGGCCGACCATCCGAACGATCCTATGCACCTCGATCCGCACGAAAATGGCCGTCTGCGCTACAATCACGCGCCGGCGGAATCGCGTCAGCCGCTGCCCGCCTTCGATGCGTGGCACGATCCGGTGCCCGATCCCGCGCCGCTGCCGCCGCGCATGCGCCCGGCGGATCGCGCCAAGCGTATCTGGCGCTGGGTGGTGCGCGGCGCGGCGGCGTTGGTCGTATTGCTGGTGATCGCGATCGGCTGGCTCGCCTTTACCGCGCCGCTGTCGCAATCACTGAAGCCGCCGACCCCGCCGTCGATCACGCTCACCGCGGCGGACGGCACCCCGATCGCGCGGCGCGGGGCGATCATCGGCGCGCCGGTCGATGCCGCCAAGCTGCCGCCGCACGTGCGCGAGGCGTTCATCGCGATCGAGGACCGGCGCTTCTATTCGCATTGGGGGGTCGATCCGCGCGGCATCCTGCGCGCCGCCTGGGCCAATATGGGATCGCGCGGGGTGCGTCAGGGCGGCAGCACGATCACCCAGCAGCTCGCCAAGAACGCCTTCCTCGACGCGGATCGCACGATGGGGCGCAAGCTGCGCGAGGTGATGATCGCCTTCTGGCTCGAAGCGTGGCTGACCAAGGACGAGATCCTCTCGCGCTACCTCTCCAACGTCTATTTCGGCGATAACGTCTACGGGCTCACCGCCGCCTCGAAACATTATTTCGGGCGCGCGCCGGACAAGCTCAACATCGGGCAGGCGGCGATGCTCGCCGGGCTGGTCAAGGCGCCGTCGCGGCTCGCGCCGACCGGCAATCTCGAAGGCGCGCAGGCGCGCGAGATGGTGGTCGTCGGCGCGATGGCCGAGGCGGGTTTCATCACCAAGGCGCAGGCCGCCGAGGTGCAGCCGCAGCGCGTGCTCGCCAAACAGCCCGAAGCGCTGCCCACCGGCACCTATTTCGCCGATTGGGTGCTCCCCGAGGCGCGCGATCAGGCGGGCGAGATCCGCAACGAGGCGACGATCCGCACCACGCTCGACCGCAATCTCCAGCGCACCGCCGAACGCGTCATCCGTCAGGCCGGGCTGCGGCAGGCGCAGGGCGCGCTGGTGGCGATGAAGCGCAACGGCGAGGTCGTCGCGATGGTCGGCGGGCGCGATTATGCCAAAAGCCCGTTCAACCGCGCGACCCAGGCGCGGCGCCAGCCGGGGTCGACCTTCAAATTGTTCGTCTATCTCGCCGCGATGCGCGCCGGGCTGACGCCCGAGACGATCGCCGACGATTCGCCGGTCGAGATCGCGGGGTGGAAGCCCAAGAACGACGACAATCGCTATCTCGGCAAGATTCCGCTGCGCCGCGCCTTCCAGCGGTCGTCGAACGTCGTCGCGGCACGGCTGACGCAGGAAGTGGGGGTGAAGAACGTGATCCGCGCCGCGCGCGATCTCGGCATCTCCACCCCGATCGCCAATGAGGCGACGATCTCGCTTGGCACCTCCGAAGTATCGCTGCTCGAAATGACCGCGGCCTTCGCCGGGGTCGCCGACGGGCGCTATCCGGTCGAGGCGCGCGGGCTGCCCGCGACGGGCGACAAGCCGTGGTATACCGCGCTGACCAGCGGCCCCAAGACGATGCCGTCGGACATCCACGACGAGATGCTCGAACTGCTCGGCGCGTCGATCCGCGGCACCGGCCGCGCGGCGGCGCTGTCGGTCCCGGCTTATGGCAAGACCGGGACGTCGCAGAGCGGGCGCGACGCGTGGTTCATCGGCTTCGCGGGCGATCTGGTGGTCGGGGTGTGGGTCGGCAATGACGACAATACCCCCAATCCGGGGCTCCACGGCGGCGGGGTGCCGGCGCAGATCTGGCGCAACTTCATGGTTTCCGCGCTTCACCTCGCCCCGGTGGTCAAGGTGCCCGAGCCCGAGGAGATCGATCCCGAGGCGCTGTTCGGCGACGTGGCGGGGAATGTGATCGGCCCGATCGCCGAACAGATCCACAGCCAGCTGCAGGGCGCGGGGATCGATCTCAAGGTCGGGCCCGACGGCGCGGTATCGGTCAACCGAGCGCCGTCCCCCGACGCGCCGCCCCCGCCGCCGCGCCGCGACGAGCGCGGGCCGCCCCCCGGCGACGGGCCGCCGCGCGACTGGTTCTGATCAATCAGCCCAGCTTGTGATTTGAGCGCCAGATTCGGATCGACAGCGGCGCGCGGGCCGTTACAGCGTGCCCGTATAGGAAGGGGGATCGCTTCTCCACCGTTCGTCCCGAGCGTGTCGACGGGCTGCACTTCTTCGGGAGGAAGGGCAGGGCTTCGACGAGCTCGGCCCGAACGGGAACGAGCGACTTACCCGCCGGCGCAATGAAAGCAACCAGATGAGCGACGCGACCCGCCCCAATTCGACCCGCGCCGCCGTCCTGATCCCGTTCGCGATCGTCACCTTGATCTGGGGATCGACCTGGCTGGTGATCCGCGATCAGCTGAGCGTCGTCCCGGCGAGCTGGTCGGTCAGCTATCGCTTCCTCGTCGCGGGCGTCGCGATGCTCGTCTGGGGGCTGGCGACGCGCGAGCGTTTCACCTTCGACGCGCGCGGCTGGGCCTTCGCGGCGGCGCTGGGGCTCGCGCAATTCGTGCTCAACTTCAATTTCGTCTATCGCGCCGAGCAGCATATCACATCGGGGCTGGTGGCGGTGGTGTTCGCGCTGCTGCTTGTGCCCAATGCCGTGTTCGCGCGCATCTTCCTCGGGCAGAAGCTCGGGCGGCAGCTCGTGATCGGCTCGGGGATCGCGATGGCGGGGGTGGTGCTCCTGTTCATCAACGAGGCGCGCAGCGATCCGCACGGGCCGGGTGCGGCGCTGATCGGAATCGCGCTTACCTGCTGCGCGATCCTCTCCGCCTCGACCGCCAATGTGATGCAGGCGACCTCGGTCGCGACGCGCTATCCGATGGTGCCGACCTTGGCGGTGGCGATGCTGATCGGCTCCGGGCTCGACGCAGCCTGGGCGTGGATCACCACGGGGCCGCCGGTGTTCGAATGGCGGCTGGGCTATGTCGCGGGGACGCTTTATCTCGGGCTCGCGGCCTCGGCCTTGTGCTTCCCGCTCTATTTCCGCGTGATCCGCGCGATCGGCCCGGCCAAGGCGGCCTATTCGAGCGTGATCGTGCCCGTCATCGCGATGCTGCTGTCGACGGTGTTCGAGGGCTATCGCTGGTCGACACTGGCGATCGGCGGCGGGGTGCTCGCCGGGATCGGGCTGGTCATCGCGCTCACCGCGCGCAGGCCGACGCGGTAATCCGGGTAGAGCGGCGCCCAGCCGAGCACGCGCTTCGCCTTGCCGTTGGCGACGCGGCGGTTCTCGCCATAGAAACCGCGCGCGGCGGGGCCGAGCGTGTCGAGCGGCACGACCGGCGGTGGCGCCAGGCCGATCAGCGCCGCGGCATAGGCCAGCACCTCGTCCTGCCCGGCCGGCAGATCGTCGGCGAGATTATACGCCCCCGCCGGTGCCGCGAATCCCGCGATCACCCCGCGCGCGATATCGGCGACATGCACGCGGCTGAACACCTGCCCCGGCAGGTCGACGCGATGCGCCGTGCCGGCACGCAGCCGGTCGAGCGGTGATCGTCCCGGCCCGTAAATGCCGGGGAGGCGGAACACCCGCGCGCCGATCGCCAGCCACGCGGCATCCGCCACCGCGCGCGCCGCGCGCCGCCCGCCGCCGACCGGCGCGGTCTCGTCGACCCATGCGCCGCGGGTGTCGCCATAGACCCCGGTCGAGGAGAGATAGCCGAGCCAGCGCCCGCCGAGCAGCTCGCGATATCGCGCCAGCACCGGGTCGGCACCGCTCTCGTGGGGCGGGACCGAGGACAGCACATGCGTCGCCGCCGTCACCCCGACGCGCACCGCATCCGCATCGTCGAAACGGATCGTCCCGTCGCGCCCGTCGCGTGTCGTCCCCAGCACCGGCCAGCCGCTCGCCATGACGATCGCGCGCGCGGCATAGCCGAGACCGAAGACGAACAGCCGCGTCATCTCATGGCGCCATCGGCCCGTCGAACAGCCCGGCGAAATAATCGCCCCGGTTCCACAGCGGGCGCGTGTCGGCGTCGGCGATCTCGCGCGCGATGCGGTAATTGGCGTCGACGAAGCGCACCGCCTGATCCCACAGGATCGGCTGGGTCAGATCGTCCGACGGGCGGTGATAATGCTTGTTCATGAAGTCGTCGGTCGCCGCCTTGCCCGGCCCCTTCGGCCCCGGCCACAGGAACACCGCCGGAATGCCGCGGCGGACGAAATTGAAATGGTCCGACCGCACGAAGATCGCCTCGCCCGGCATCGGATCGGGCGACAGCGTCACCCCGATCCCGGCCAGCGCACGCCCGATCACCGGGCCGAGCGTCGAACGATCGCCGCCGAACGCGACCATATCCTCGAAGCGATAGGTGAGGATCGGCATATCGAGATTGACGTCGGCGACGATTGTGCCCGTCGCGGGCAGATGCGCGGTGAAATAGTCGCTGCCGATCAGTCCCTTCTCCTCGGCGGTAAAGGCGACGAACATCACGGTGCGGCGTGGCGCGCGTTCGTGGAAACGCTTCGCCTCCTCGATCAGGCTGGCGATGCCGATCGCATCGTCGAGCGCGCCATTGTTGATCGTATCGCCGCGCGCGTCGGGCGCGGTGACCCCGATATGGTCAAGATGCGCGGAGAGCACGACGACCTCTTTCGCCAGCGCCGCGTCGCTGCCGGGCAGCACGCCGATGACATTGGACGAACGCGCCGCCTCGAAGGCGCTCGCGGTGTCGATCGTCAGCCGTGCGGGGAGCGGCTGCGCGGCGTAGCGCGGCACCGGACGCTTGGCTTCCTTGACCAGCGCCGCCCAGGAAATGCGCGTGCCCGCGAACAATTTCGCGGCGCCGGCCTCGCTGAACGTCGCGACGACCGGGATCGGCGCATCGGCGTGGCCGCTGCCGTCCGCCTCGGCCCAGGTCATCCGCGGGCGGGCGCTGCGCTCGGCGACCCGGGCGAAGGGGGTGGTGCGCTCACTCCCCGGCGTGACGAGCTGGATCACGGCGACCGCGCCGCGCGCCGCCGCCGCTTCGGCCTTGGTATCGATGCTGCCGAGATAGGCGCGCTGCTCGGCATTGAGATCGTGCGGCGCGCCCGGCAGCAACGCGACGATCTTGCCCTTGACGTCGAGCCGCGCAAGATCGTCGGGCACGCCATAGCCGGCGAACACCAAAGGCGCGTCGAGCGACACCTTGGCGCGGCGCGGATCGGCCAACGGGACATAATCGGTCCCGGCGACGAGCGTGCGGCCGCCAAGCGCGGCGCGGCTCTCCCCGCTGGTGCGGTAGCGCACCAAAGGCACCGCCTGCAGATAGCCCCCGGCGCCTCCCCCCGGGCGTAACCCGGCGGCGTAGAAGCGCGACGCGACATATTGCGCGGCAATGTCATATTCGCCGCTGCCCGCCTCGCGCCCCTTCATCGCGTCCGAGGCGAGGAACATGACATGCGCCTTGATCGCCGCCTGATCGGCCGGCAGCGGCGCATTGATCGCGGCGTTGACCGTCGCCGGATCGGGGACGGTGTCTTGGGCGGCGAGCGGGGCGGAGAGGGCGAGGAGCGCGATCAGGCTCGCGCGGGCCGGCGGGAGAAGCGTCTTCATGAGTGCCGTCGGCGTAACACACGTTGCCACGGGCGCAAGGTTTCGATGGAACCCGCGCGGGCGCCGGCTATATTTCCCTTATGATCGACGCCCAGACCGCCCTCGCCCAGCCTCACGTCACCCGACGCGAGGATTATAGCCCGCCCGAGTGGCTGGTGCCCGAGGTCGCGCTCGATTTCGATCTCGACCCCGAGCGGACCCGCGTGAAAGCGCGGCTCGAGGTGACGCGGCGCGGCGCGCACGATGCGCCGCTGCTGCTCAACGGCGCGGGGCAGGCGCCGCTGGCGGTGCTGGTCGACGGCGTCGCGGTCAACGACTGGCGGCTCGACGGCGAGGACCTGATCGTCCCGCTCGCCGGCGGCAGGCATGTCGTCGAGACCGAGGTGGAGATCGCGCCCGAGCGCAACACCCAGCTGATGGGGCTCTATGCCTCGGGGGGGAACCTCTGCACGCAATGCGAGGCCGAAGGCTTCCGCCGCATCACTTACTTCCCCGATCGCCCCGATGTGCTCGCGCGCTATCGCGTGCGGATGACCGCGGACAAGGCACGCTTCCCGGTGCTGCTGGCGAACGGCGATCCGGTCGCGTCGGGCGACCTGCCCGGCGGACGGCATTGGTCCGAGTGGCACGATCCGTTCCCGAAACCGACTTACCTGTTCGCGCTGGTCGCGGGCGATCTGGCGGTCAACCGCGGCACCTTCGTCACGCAATCGGGGCGCGAGGTGGCGCTGGGCATCTGGGTGCGACGCGCCGATCTGCCGCGCACCGATCACGCGCTCGATGCCTTGAAGGCGGCGATGGCGTGGGACGAGCGCGTCTATGGCCGCGAATATGATCTCGACGTGTTCAACATCGTCGCGGTCGACGATTTCAATTTCGGCGCGATGGAGAACAAGGGGCTGAACATCTTCAACAGCCGCTACATCCTCGCCGACCCCGATACTGCGACCGATTACGATTATGACGCGATCGCCGCGGTGGTGGCGCACGAATATTTCCACAATTGGTCGGGCAATCGCGTCACCTGCCGCGACTGGTTCCAGCTCTCGTTGAAGGAGGGCTTCACCGTCTATCGCGACCAGAGCTTCTCGGCCGACCAGGGATCGGCGGCGGTGAAAAGGATCGAGGATGTGCGCGGGCTTCGCGCGAGCCAGTTCCCCGAGGATTCGGGGCCGCTGGCGCATCCGGTGCGCCCTGAAAGCTATATCGAAATCTCCAATTTCTACACCGCGACGATCTACAACAAGGGCGCCGAGCTGATCCGCATGATGGCGACGATCCTCGGCCCGGCGAAATTCCGCGCCGCGACCGATCTCTATTTTTCGCGCTTCGACGGCACCGCCGCGACCTGCGAGGATTTCGTCGCGTGCATGGAGGAGGCGGGCGAGGTCGATCTGTCGCGTTTCCGCTTATGGTATTCGCAGGCCGGCACCCCGCGCGTCTCGGCGAGCATCAGCGACAATGGCGGCCGCGCGACCCTGCGGCTCGCGCAGCATGTCCCGCCGACCCCCGGCCAGCCCGACAAGCAGCCGATGGTGCTGCCGCTCAAGGTCAAATTGTTCGGCGCGGAGACCGGGCGGCCGCTGACCCCCGAACGGCTCGTGCTGTTCGACACATTGTCGGAATCGATCACCTTCGAAGGGCTGGCCGAGCGCCCGGTGCTGTCGATCAACCGCGGTTTCTCAGCGCCGGTGATCATCGAGAGCGATCGCCCGGCGACCGATCTTGCCTTCCTTTCGGCGCACGACGACGATCCCTTCGCGCGCTATGAGGCGATGCAGCAATTGATGCTCGACACGCTCGTCGCCGCGACGGTGGAGGGGCGCGCGGATCATCGCGCGGTGATCGATGCGGTGGCCAATACGCTCGGCGACGCAACGCTCGACCGCGCCTTCGTCGCGGAGGCGGTGCTGCTGCCGTCGGAAAGCTTCATCGGCGATCAGCTCGTCACGGTCGATCCCGACGCGATCTTCGCCGCGCGCGAGGCGCTGCGCCGCGATCTCGGCACCGCGCTCGCCGCGCAATGGCGCGCCGCCTATGACGAGGGCGACGGGCGGCCCTATGCCTATAATCCGGCGGCGAAGGGATTGCGCCGGCTGCGCAATGTCGCGCTCGGCTATATCGCCGCGAGCGGCGCGGCGGATATCGCGCCGCTCGCGTTCCGCCAGTTCGAGCGCGCCGACAATATGACCGACCGGCAAGCCGCGCTGACCACCCTGGTCAACGGCGACTGGGACGAGCGCGCCGCGGCGCTCGACATCTTCTACAATCGCTATGCCGACAATCCGCTGGTGCTCGACAAATGGTTCCAGACCCAAGCGCTGTCGACCCGCGACGATACCCCGAGTGCGGTGGCGGCGCTCGCCGCGCATCCCGATTTCACGCTCGCCAACCCCAATCGCGCGCGCAGCCTGATCGGGGCGTTCGGCGCCAACCAGCGCGCGTTCAACGCGATCGACGGGCGCGGCTATCGCTTCCTTGCCGATCAGCTGATCGCGCTCGACCGGATCAACCCGCAGACCGCGGCGAAACTGCTCCCGCCGCTCGGCCGCTGGCGGCGGTTTGATACGCGGCGCGCGGGGCTGATGCGCGCCGAGCTGGAGCGGATCGTCGCGGTGCCGGAATTGTCGAAGGATCTGTTCGAACAGGCGTCGAAGAGTCTGGAGGGGTAGCGCTCCCTCCGTCACCCCGGCCTTGAGCCGGGGTCCATTGTGCCGCAAGCACAGCGATCAGAACCTCTTGCTCCGCGCCTGCCTCCCGATGGACCCCGGCTCAAGGCCGGGGTGACGGTGTGGATCAGAACAACCGCCCGCCATTCGGCACCGCTTCGCTTGGCGCGAGCAGCACCACCTTGCCGTCCGCATCGGGCAGCCCGAGCGTCAGCACCTCGCTCATCATCTTGCCGATCTGGCGCGGCGGGAAGTTGACCACCGCCACCACCTGCCGCCCGACCAGCGTCTCCAGCGCATAATGTTCGGTGATCTGCGCCGAGGATTTCTTCACCCCGATCGTCGGACCGAAATCGATCGTCAGCTTGAACGCGGGTTTGCGCGCCTCGGGGAAGGGCTCGGCGGCGATGATCGTGCCGACGCGGATATCGACCTTGAGGAAATCGTCGAAGGAGATCGTCGCGGCGGCCTCGGCCGCCGGGTCATGCGTGACGTGCATCAGAAATCCGGGTTCTCGTAATAAGACGGCGGCTCGATCCCGCGCATCCGCTCGGCGAGCAGGGGACGGAAGCTGCGGCGGCTCTTGAAGGCGGAATACCAGGCCTTGGCGTGGGTATGCCCGCTCCAGTCGATCCCGCCGAGATAATCGGCGACCGAAATCTGCGCCGCGGCGGCGAGATCGGCGAGGCTGATCGTCGCGCCCGCCATCCATTTGCGGTGATCGAGCAGGAAATCGATATAATCGAGATGCCCGATCGCCGATTTCATCGCCTCGCGCAGCCGCGACGCATCGGGCGACGCGCGGTGGACGAGGCGCTTGATCATCCGCTCCTGGAGCAAGGGGCCGGTGACGTCGCGGTAGAAATGCGCGTCGAACCAGGTGACCAGCCGGCGGATCTCGGCGCGGTTCGCCGCGGTGCCGTTGATCATCTGCGCCTTGTCGACCGTCTCCTCGAAATATTCTGCGATCGCCATCGAATCGATCAGCAGGATATTGCGCGTCGGATCGGCCATCACCGGGGTCTGCCCGGCGGGGTTCATGTCGAAGAATTCGTCGCGCCGCGCCCAGGGCTCCTCGGGCACCAGCTCATAGCCGACGTCCTTCTCGTTGAGCAGCGCGCGGACCTTCCGCGTGAACGGGCACAAGGTGAAGTGATAGAGCTGCCACATGCCGCCACCCATAAGCCGGGTGGCGGCGATGCGGCAACGGCGGTTGCGCCGGAAAGCTCAATAAGCGCCGATCGCATCTGGAATATCATGTGTTTCCGCGAAAGCGGGAACCCAGCGGACGAGAACACCAACCCCGCCGCTCTTGGCCTCTGGGTCCCCGCCTTCGCGGGGACACAAGCAATGTCCACCCCGGCGAAGGCCGGGGTCCAGCAACGAGCGGCCCGATACTGGACCCCGGCCTGCGCCGGGGTGGACGCTATTTCCTACTCCGCCGCCTCCAGCGCCTCGCTGTCGTCGAGCGGGTGGGAGAGGCGGGTGAGCATCTCCTTCGGCACGACCTGCCAGAAATGCCCGGCCTCGCGCTCCCAATCCTCGAGGATCGCGCGCGACCATTTGCTGTCGGTCACCTCGGCATGTTCGCGGATCAGATTCTGCAGCACGCTTTCCCAATGCAGCGCCGAGAGCCGCTGCCAGGTGATGCTTTCCGGGTTGGCGCGGCGCGCGAAGCTGCCGTTGGGATCGTAGACGAACGCCATCCCGCCGGTCATGCCCGCGCCGAAATTGGCGCCGACCTCGCCCAGCACCACCGCGGTGCCGCCGGTCATATATTCGCAGCCGTTGGCGCCGCAGCCTTCGACCACCACGGTCGCGCCCGAATTGCGCACCGCGAAACGCTCCCCGGCCTGCCCCGCGGCATAGAGCCGCCCGGCGGTCGCGCCGTAGAGCACGGTATTGCCGATGATCGTGTTGTTCTGGCTGGCGAGCGGCGACGACACCGCTGGACGCACCACGATCACCCCGCCGGACAGGCCCTTGCCGACATAATCATTGGCATCGCCGAACACCTCGAGCTTGACGCCCTTGACGAGGAACGCGCCGAGGCTCTGCCCGGCCGAGCCGCGCAGCCGGATCGTGACGTGGCCGTCGGCGAGCGTGTCCATCCCGAAGCGCGCGGTGATCTCGCTCGACAGGCGGGTGCCCACCGCGCGATGCGTGTTGCGCACCGAATAGGTCAGCTGCATCTTCTCGCCGCGCGAGAAGACCGCCGCCGCATCCTTGATGATCTGCGCATCGAGGCTGTCGGGCACTTCGTTGCGGAAGGTCTTGAGGCTGAAACGACGCTGGTCGTCGTCGGCGTCGACCTTGGCGAGGATCGGATTGAGATCGAGATCGTCGAGATGCTCGGCGCCACGGCTCACCTGGCGGAGCAATTCGGTGCGCCCGATCACCTCGTCGAGGCTGCGCACGCCGAGCCGGGCGAGGATGTCGCGCACCTCCTCGGCGATGAAGGTCATCAGGTTGATGACCTTTTCCGGCGTGCCCACGAACTTCTGCCGCAGCTTGTCGTCCTGCGTGCAGACGCCGACGGGGCAGGTGTTCGAATGGCATTGCCGCACCATGATGCAGCCCATCGCGACCAGCGAGAGCGTGCCGATGCCGAATTCCTCCGCACCGAGGATCGCGGCGATCACGATGTCGCGCCCGGTCTTGAGCCCGCCGTCGGTGCGCAGCTTGACGCGGCCGCGCAGCCCGTTGAGCGTCAGCACCTGATTGACCTCGCTCAGCCCCATTTCCCACGGGGTGCCGGCATATTTGATGCTGGTCTGCGGGGAGGCGCCGGTGCCGCCGACATGCCCCGAGACGAGGATCACGTCGGCGTGGGCCTTGGCGACGCCCGCCGCCACCGTGCCGATCCCGGCCGACGAGACGAGCTTGACGCAGACCCGCGCGCGCGGGTTGATCTGCTTCAGATCGTAGATCAGCTGCGCCAGATCCTCGATCGAATAGATGTCGTGATGCGGCGGCGGCGAGATCAGCGTGACGCCGGGCGTTGCGTGGCGCAACTTGGCGATGAATTCGGTGACCTTGAAGCCGGGGAGCTGGCCGCCCTCGCCGGGCTTGGCGCCCTGCGCGACCTTGATCTCGATCTCTTCGCAGGCGTTGAGATATTCTGCCGTGACGCCGAACCGCCCGCTGGCGATCTGCTTGATTACCGAATTGGCGTTGTCGCCGTTGGCATAAGGCGTGTAGCGCGCCTTGTCCTCGCCGCCCTCGCCCGACACCGCCTTGGCGCCGATGCGGTTCATCGCGATCGCCAGCGTCTCGTGCGCCTCGGGGCTGAGCGCGCCCAGCGACATCCCCGGGGTGACGAAGCGCTTGCGAATCTCGGTGATCGGCTCGACCTGATCGACCGGGATGCCCTCGCCGGGGAAGTTGAACTGTAGCAGATCGCGCAGATAGATCGGCGGCAGATCGGCCACCCCGCGCGCGAATTGCAGATAGGTGGTGTAGCTGTCGGTCGCGACCGAGGTCTGCAGCAGATGCATCAGCTGCGCCGAATAGGCATGCGCCTCGCCGGTGTGGCGCTGGCGATAGAAGCCGCCGATCGGCAGGTTGACCACCGCGGGGTCGAACGCCGCCTCGTGCCGCTCGGTCGCGTTGATATGGAGCGAGGCATAACCCTCGCCCGAGATCTTCGCCGGCATGCCGGGGAACAGATCGTTGACCAGCGCGCGGCTGAGGCCCACCGCCTCGAAATTATAGCCGCCGCGATAGCTGGAGATCACCGCGATCCCCATCTTCGACATGATCTTGAGCAGCCCTTCCTCGATCGCGGTGCGATGCCGCTCGAGGCATTGCTCGATCGTGAGGTCGCCGAACAGCCCGCGCGCGTGGCGATCGGCGATCGCCGCCTCCGCCAGATAGGCGTTCACCGTCGTCGCGCCGACCCCGATCAGCACCGCATAATAATGCGTGTCGAGGCATTCCGCCGCGCGGACGTTGATCGAGGCATAGGAACGAAGCCCGCGCCGCACGAGATGCGTATGCACCGCCGCCGCCGCGAGCACGCCGGGGATCGCGACGCGATCGGGGCCGATATGCTCGTCGGTGAGGAACAATTCGCTCTTGCCCTCGCGCACCGCCTGCTCGGCCTGGTTGCGGATGCGCTGGATCGCGGCGCGCAGCCGCTCGGCATCGCCCGCCGCCTCGAAGGTGCAGTCGATCTCCGCCGCCGAATTGCCGAAATGTGCCTTGAGCCCGCCCCACATCGCCGAGGTGAGCACCGGCGAATCCATCACCAGCACGCGCTCGCGCCGATCCTCGGTATCGAGGATGTTGGCGAGATTGCCGAAGCGCGTCTTGAGCGACATCACATAACGTTCGCGCAAGCTGTCGATCGGCGGGTTGGTGACCTGCGAGAAATTCTGCCGGAAGAAATGGCTGAGCAATCGCGGCTTGTCCGAGATCACCGCAAGCGGCGTATCGTCGCCCATCGAGCCGATCGCTTCCTTGCCGGTCTCGACCATCGGCGCGAGGATCAGTTCCATATCCTCGAGCGTCTGCCCTGCCGCGACCTGCCGCCGCGCCAGCTCGGCGCGATCGTAGCGCGGCACGGTCCCCGCCGGCGCCGGCGGAAGATCGTCGAGCGTCGCGAAATTGCCGATCATCGCGGCATAATCCTGCTCGCCGGCGATGCGGTCCTTGATCTCGCGATCGTGGAACACGCGCCCCTCGGCGAGATCGACCGCGATCATCTGCCCCGGCCCGAGCCGGCCCTTGGCGATGATCGTCGATTCGGGCACGACGACCATCCCGCTTTCCGATCCGACGATCAGCAGCCCGTCGGCGGTCTCGGTATAACGCAGCGGACGCAGCGCGTTGCGGTCCATCCCGGCGACCGCCCAGCGGCCGTCGGTCATCGCCAGCGCCGCCGGGCCGTCCCACGGCTCCATCACGCTGGCGAGATATTGGTACATCGCGGCATGTGCAGGCGGCACATCCTCGTCGCCGCTGTTGCGCCACGCCTCGGGTACCAGCATCAGCTTCGCGGTTGGCGCATCGCGGCCCGAGCGGCAGATCGCCTCGAAGGTCGCATCGAGCGCGGCGGTGTCGCTCGCGCCCGCCGGGATCACCGGCTTGATATCCTCCGAATGTTCGCCGAACGCGATCGAGGCCATGCGGATCTCGTGGCTCAGCATCCAGTTCTTGTTGCCGCGGATCGTGTTGATCTCGCCGTTATGCGCGAGGCAGCGGAACGGCTGCGCCAGCCACCATTGCGGGAAGGTGTTGGTCGAATAACGCTGGTGGAAGATCGCGACGCGGCTCTCGAAGCGCTTGTCGGTCAGATCGGGGTAGAACACCGACAGGCTCTCGGCGAGGAACAGCCCCTTGTAGACGATCGAGCGGCACGAGAGCGAGCAGATGTAGAAGCCCTGGATCTGCGCCGCGATCACCCGCTTCTCGATCCGCCGGCGGACGAGATAGAGGTTCTTCTCGAATTCGGCTGCGTCGACCTCTTCGGGCAGCGGCCCGGCGATCATGATCTGTTCGATCTCGGGGCGGGTTTCCTGCGCCTTGCGCCCGATCACGCTGACGTCGACCGGCACCTGGCGCCAGCCGTAGATCGTATAGCCCGCCTCGATGATCGCGCTCTCGACGATCGTGCGGCAGGTTTCCTGCGCGCCGAGATCGGTGCGCGGCAGGAATATCATGCCGACCGCCAGCCGGTTGTGGAGCACCTTATGCCCGCTCGCCGCGATCGCATCGTCGAAGAAGCGGATCGGCAGATCGACGTGGATGCCCGCGCCGTCGCCGGTCTTGCCGTCGGCATCGACCGCGCCGCGATGCCACACCGCCTTCAATGCATCGATCGCCGACTGGACGACGCGGCGCGACGGCCGCCCATCGGTCGCGGCGACGAGGCCGACGCCGCAGGCATCGGATTCGAGCTCGGGGCGGTACATGCCGTGCGTGGTAAGGTGGGTGCGCTGTTCTTCGAGCGTGCGGGCCATGACGGGGGCCTCCGTGCGATCCTGGGTCACTTCGCGTCCTTTCCGGTCGCGGCGTCGGTTGACGTCTTTTTCGGCGGTGGCGGGAGATGTTTGGTCGCATCGGCGACATGCGCCATGATCTTCGGCATCGCCTGCATCATCTTCGGTACGAATGCCTGCATCGCGTTGACCATATCCGGCCCCATCATCAGCAGCATCGAATCCGAGGCATAAGCCTTGCCGGTGGGCGTCGCGAAGAAACGCTGGAGGTCACCGAGTTCAGCCACCGAGAAGCGCCGGGCATAGGACGCGGTGAGGGCATCGCGTACGCCTGGCTCGATCTCGGTCATCAACGTGGCCATCTCGTCGCCCATCACCTTCATCGTGATGCGCATCCGCTCGCGGAAATAGGGATCGGCGCGATCCGCCGCCTGCCCAAGCGTTTCGTCCGGGTGGACGTCCTTCGCCTTGGTCGCGTCGGCCGGAAGCCCCATGTTCTTGGCGAATTCGTGCGGCTTCATGTCGAACATCCGCATCATCGTGCCCTGCACGACCTGATCCATCGTGGCATGCATGACGCGGGCATAGGTGCCGAGCGGCCACAGCGCGTCGATAACCGGCCGGGCCGCGACAAGGCGCGCGGGATCGGGTGCCGGAAGCGCGGCCGGTGCCTCGGTCACCGGCTCGGCGAGCAACGGCGTGGGGGCGGCGAGCAGCGCGGCTGCGCACAGCGCATGACGCAGCATCATGCCGCCACCCGTTCGCTCGCGGCCTTGGCCTTGAGCCACTTATGCATCTGCTCGGCGACATCGCGCCCGTCGCGGATCGCCCACACCACGAGGCTCGCGCCGCGCACGATATCGCCCGCGGCGAACACGCCGTCGAGGCTGGTCATCAGCGTCTTGCCGTCGACGAGCAAGGTGCCCCAGCGCGTCACCCCCAGTTCGGGCGCATCCCACAGCCGCGGCAGTTCCTCGGCGTCGAAGCCCAGCGCCTTGATCACCAGATCGGCGGGGAAGGACAGTTCATTGCCCGGATCGATCTCCGGCGCGCGGCGGCCGCTGGAATCGGCGGCACCGAGGCGCATCCGGCTGGCGCGGACGCTCGATACCTTCTCGCCGTCGAACGCGAGCGGGGCGGAGAGCCAGACGAATTCGACGCCCTCTTCCTCGGCATTGGCCACCTCGCGCTGGCTCCCCGGCATATTGGCGCGGTCGCGGCGGTAGAGGCATTTGACGCTCTTCGCGCCCTGGCGGATCGCGGTGCGCACGCAGTCCATCGCGGTATCGCCCCCGCCGACCACCACGACATGCTTGCCCGCGGCATCGAGGCTGCCGTCGTCGAATGCCGGGACGGCATCGCCGAAGCCCTTGCGGTTCGACGCGGTAAGATAATCGAGCGCCTCGACCACGCCGTCGGCGGCGTTGCCCGGCACGTCGATCGCGCGGGCGCGATAGACGCCGGTGGCGATGACGAGCGCGTCGTGGCGCTGGCGCAGCTCATCGAGCGTCGCGTCGCGGCCGACCTCGAACCCTTCGTGGAACACGATCCCGCCTTCGCGCAGCCGCTCGACGCGGCGCATCACCACCGGTTTCTCGAGCTTGAACCCGGGGATGCCATAGGTCAGCAGCCCGCCGGCGCGGTCGTGCCGGTCATAGACATGCACCTCATAGCCGCGGACGCGGAGATATTCCGCCGCCGACAGCCCCGCCGGCCCCGCGCCGATCACCCCGACCGACTGGCCGCGCGGCGCGCCGGGCTTGAGCGGCTCGACCCAGCCTTCTTCCCAGGCGGTATCGGTGATGAATTTCTCGACCGAGCCGATCGTCACCGCGCCGTGGCCGGAGAATTCGATCACGCAATTGCCCTCGCACAATCGGTCCTGCGGGCAGATCCGGCCGCAGATCTCGGGCATGGTCGAGGTGCTGTTGCTCAGCTCATAGGCTTCGCGCAGTCGCCCTTCGGCGGTCAGCCGCAGCCAATCGGGGATATGGTTGTGGAGCGGGCAATGCACCGAGCAATAAGGCACCCCGCATTGCGAGCAGCGCGACGCCTGATCCTCGGCCGCCGTCTCCGCATAGCGATCGGCGATCTCGCGAAAGTCCGCCGCACGCGCCGCCGCCCCGCGCTTGTCCGGATAGGACTGCGCCTTCGCGACGAATCGAAGCATCTTTTCAACAGCCATAAGCCCTCCGCCGGCTGCGTTCTCACAGCCGGGTCGGGACAACAAGTCAGCATTGCTGACCTATATGGCGGTTTGGCCCTTTTATCGGGTCGAAAAGAGCGAATAACGCTCCAATAAAGCGTCCGTATCGGTCTTAATGGAGGAAAATTGCGATGAGCGCAACGGCGCCGGCAACGATTCGATACCAGGCGAAGGGCTGGAAGCCATGTTTCGCCACGATCGACATGAACCAGCGGATCACCACCATCGCGACGAGGAACGACACGACGAACCCGATCGCGATCGACCCGACATGTGCGCCGCTCAATTCGTGACGGCTCTTCCACAAGGTGAGCGCGGTCGCGCCGAGCATCGTCGGGATGGCGAGGAAGAAGCTGTATTCGGCCGCGGTCTCACGCGAGACCCCCATTGCGCGCGCGCCCATGATCGTTGCGCCCGAGCGGCTGACCCCGGGGATCATCGCCAGGCATTGCAGCACCCCGACGCCGAGCGCGGTGCGCCACGACATATCCTCGACCATCCCGCCCTTCGACGGCGGGGCGAAGCGTTCGATGACGAGGATCGCGATGCCGCCGACGATCAATGCGATCGCCACCACGGTCGGGGCGATCACCGGCGCCTCGAGCACCGCCTTGATCGCCTTATAGGCGACCGCGCCGACCAAAGCCGCGGGAAGGAAGCCGAGCAGCACGTTGCGGGTGAAGGCGATCGCTTGCGGCTCGCGGCGCAGCAGCCCGCGCGCGACGATCATGAAGCGCCCCCAGAACAGCACCACCACGGCGAGGATCGCGCCGAGCTGGATGACGATATCGAAGGTCGCATCGGCCTCGGGCAGCCCGAGCAACGCGCCGGCGAGGATCAGATGCCCGGTGGAGGAGACGGGCAGGAATTCGGTCACGCCCTCGACGATCCCGAGCAGGATCACGATCAGCAGGTCGGTCATGTGGGGATGGTCCTCGCGTCGGCGCCCCGCGCGAGCGAGGCGCGCGGGATGAAATCAGGCCTTGGCGGTGACCGCGAAACGACCGGCGCGGCGATAACGCACCAGCCAGTCGGGCGCGACCGCGGCGAGCGGGGTCGGGGTGACGCCGAGTGCGGCGAGCCCCGCCGCGTCGGGCGCGACGACGGTGTCGCGCTGGAGCAACTTCCACTGGTCGGCGGTGAGCGGCGCGCCGGGCAGGAAGCCGAACATCGCGATCGCCTGCCCGGCGATATCGGGCAGCGCAGGGAAAGCGGGATCGCGGTCGATCGTCCGTGCGATCCATTGGTGGAGCCCGAGCATCGTCAGCACATCGGGGCCGCCGAGCTCGTAGACCTGCCCACCGAACCGCGCCGGATCGGCAAGCGCGGTCGCTGCCGCCGCCGCGACGTCACCCACGAACACCGGCTGGAAGCGCGTTTCGGCGCGCAGCACCGGCACCACGGGGAGCCGCGCGATCATCGCGGCGAAACGATTGGTGAACTGGTCCTCGCGGCCGAATACGGTGGCGGGGCGCAGGATCGTCGCCTTGGGGAACGCGGCACGGACCGCGGCCTCGCCCTCGGCCTTGGTGCGCGCATAGGAAGAGGGCGATTCGGCATCGGCGCCGATCGCGGAGAAATGGACGAGCGATTCGGCACCGCTATGCGCGGCGGCCTCCGCCACCGCGCGCGCGCCGTCGACATGGACGCGCCCGAGATCGCCGGCGAAGCTGCCGACGAGGTTGACGACATGATCGGCGCCCGAGATGGCGCGCGCGATCGTATCGGGGCGGGTGACGTCGGCGGCGACGAATTGCGTCTGGCCGAGCCCGCCGAGCGGCTTGAGGAACCACGCGTCGCGCGGATCGCGCTGCGCGACGCGGACCCGCGCCCCCGCCGCGAGCAGCGCCTGGGCGACATAGCGGCCGATAAAGCCTCCGCCACCGACGAGCGTGACCAACCTGTCCTTCATGCGCGAGCCGTCCAAAAAAGATTTTCGATGCTTGAGCGCCTAGCCCTGAGCGAGCCCGGTTGACAAGGCCGGGCTGCCTCCCCTAGAGGCGCCGGCCTACCCCGTGCCCAGATGGCGGAATTGGTAGACGCACCAGCTTCAGGTGCTGGCGCTCGCAAGGGCGTGGAGGTTCGAGTCCTCTTCTGGGCACCAATACTGGCTCTGGATACGTCCAGCAGCGTCCAGTAAGCGGCTGGTTTCACAGCATTTTTAGACCGAGAATCGCCAGACACCGTCCGGCGAAATCCGGCTGCGACCACCAAAAAACACCCCGCTTTGGTGCTTCATTTGGTGGCCACGGATCGACCCGGCTTTGCTGGGAAAACGACCATGCTGACCTACATCCAGATCAACACCGCCAAGCCAAGGGCGAAAGAGTACGCCCTCTCCGATTCCCAAGGGCTCTATCTCACCATCCGGCCCAACGGCTCGAAGCTATGGCGCTTCAAGTACCGATTCCTCGACAAGCAGAAGACGCTTCACCTCGGCGGATGGCCGACGATTAGCCTCGCCGATGCCCGCGTGCGGCGTGACGAGGCCAAGAAGCTGGTCGTCAACGGAATCGACCCCGCACTCGAGAAGAAGCGCTCGCGGATCGCCGCCAAATATGCCGCGGCCAACACCTTCGAAGCCGTGGCCAAGGAATGGCTTGTCAAATGCGAGCGGGACGGCCTCGCGCCGGTGACGATCGAGAAGATCGGCTGGCTGCTCGCCAAGGCTTATCCCGTTATCGGCAGCATTCCGATCGCGCAGATCACCCCGCACGAGGCGCTGGCGGTCCTGCGCAAGGTCGAGGCCACGGGCGCGTACGAAAGCGCCCGGCGCATGCGCAGCGTGCTTAGCCGCGTGTTCCGCTACGGTGTCGCGACCGTGCGATGCGACAAGGATGTGGCCGCCGACCTTCGCGGCGCCATCGCAGCGCCCAAGGTCAAGCATTTCGCAGCCATCACGCGGCCGTCGGAGGTCGGCGCCCTGCTTCGGGCCATTGACGGCTACAGCGGCCACAAGGTCACCGTCATGGCGATGCGGCTCTCCCCGCATGTACTGCTCCGGCCAGGCGAGCTGAGGCAGGCCGAATGGGCCGACATCGATTTCGACGAGGAGATCTGGTACGTCCCGGCGGAGCGCATGAAGATGCGACGGCCGCACCGGGTGCCGCTGTCACGGCAGGTGATCGCGATGCTCAAGGAGCTTCACGAGCACACGCACTGGTGGAAATACCTGTTCCCGTGCCTCGGCAAGCCTCGCAAGGCGATGTCGGAGAACGCCGTGAACCAGGGCCTGCGCAAGCTCGGCTACACGACCGACCAGATGACCGCGCATGGGTTCCGGGCGATGGCGGCGACGCTGCTCAACGAGCTGGGCGAGTGGAATCCCGATGCGATCGAACGCCAGCTTGCGCACGTCGATACCAATCAGGTCCGTCGTGCCTATGCGCGCGGCGAATATTGGGACGAACGCGTCGCGATGATGCAGCGCTGGTCTGACTACCTCGACGAGTTGCGGGACGGAGGGAAAATTCTCCGCCCGGATTTTGGGGCCAAGCGATCGAGGGGCTGACGCCCATACCCCGCGGGGGATGGCGGCGGATCATCCCCTGCGGGGTATATCATGAGGCTCATCGCTCGGACGAGCGAATGGGTTGAGGGTCGGCCACGGAGCGACTGGCCGTGAGCGCCTTGAGACTCGCGTATTGCACCAGAGTCGCCCTCCCGACCTTCACCGTGTCGAGATCGCCCGACTGGATCAGCTCATAGATGCGCGACCGGCTCAGGCCCGTGATCCGCACCGCCGTCGAAATGCGAACCGTCAGCGGCTCAATCTTCTTTTCCCATGCCCGCTCGATCATTTTTGCCCTCGCAACGCAGCCTCGCGTGCTTTGACAAATCCGCGGTCGCTTTCGAGGAACGCCGTGAGCATCGCCGGAACGAGATCGGCGACCGGTTCCTCGACACCATAGGTCGCGGCATAGATGGCTGCGTAGCTCTGGAGGGCGGCTTGGAGGTCGGGCGTGATCGTGATCGCCAGCTTGACCGGCGTGCGGTCGGGCAACTTGCCCAGCTTCAGCTCTGCCATGTCAGCCGGCCTTTCCGCGCCACGGCGCGAGGATCAGATCGCGGGTCACCAGCACGCGGACCGGCGCGCCGGGGCGGATGGTGATCGTCGGCTGGATATCGAGGTTGCGCTGGGTGATCTGGTCGCCCGCGCGCGCCGTGTTCGACTGCGCGGACTCGCGGATTGCCTGCACGAGATCGCTTTCGCCAGAGATCGACAGCTCCGAACCGACCCCGAGCAATGTCGCGATCCCGACGCCCTTGAGCAGCGTCCAGGTGTGAAAGTCGACCTTGTCGGCGAGCCCGGCATAGCCCGACGGATCGGCCGCCGGCATATTGTCGAGGCGGACCGAACTGCCGTCAGGCAGGATCAGCCGCTGCCATATGACGAGCGCCCGCCGCTGACCGAAAGCGACCACGGAGTCATATTTGCCGATGAGCCGCGCGCCCTGTGGCACGAGCAGAATGCGGCCGGTGACCGTGTCGAACACATTTTGCGTCACCTGCGCCGTGACCATGCCGGGGAGATCGGAACTGAGACCGGTGATGAGGCTGGCGGCAATGACGCTTCCGGCGAGCACGCTGTTGGGCGAGACCGGGGGCACCAGTCCTCCCGAATTGAGATCGCCGCCTGTATCGCGCGCGGCGGCGAATTGCTCCTTGCGCGTGCCCGGCGTGGCGGGCGTCGAAACCGCGCCAGCGGCTGTCGCCGACGCCGACGCATCCAGTGCCGGCGGAGGGGCGGCATTTCTCGCGGTCGTCACCTGCGCCATAAGCCCGGACTCTCGCGCCGCCTTGAGATCGGCGAGGCGCTGCTGCCGGGCGGCTTCCGCCGTGTCGACGCCGGACGGCGCAACCGTGGCGTCTGCTCGTTCCTGGGCGCGGAGGATCGGTCGGCCGAGATCGCCCGGTAGCGGCGGCCCGAGCTTGGGCGCGTCGCCATAGCTCGCCGGCAGCCCCGACAGCGGGTCGGATGCAGGCTTCGCCATCGGCTGCGACAGTTCGCTCTCCTGTGCGACCTGCCGAAACACCTGCGGCTTGAGCGCCGTCCAGGCGATGCCCATCAGGCTGACCGATCCGAGCGCAGCGATCCTGATGATCGCACCGCGGCGAAAGCGGATGGCACGGGCCGGCCGTGAGCGGATGCTGAGCGTCTCCGGATCGAGCTTCGGTTGAGGCGCGGCCGGCGCCGGTGCAGCGGCCTCGGTCATGCGCCCCTCCGCTTCGCCCCGGACGACACTCGGTCGATGCGCACGACCTGCTGCCTCTTGAGACCGAGCCGCAGCTCGGCGGCGTCGAAGATCCGGTCGACGACATAGAAGCGGCCGCTCACCCGATAGTTGACCAGCTCGGCCTTGCCATCGGACCCGACGAGGAACAGCGGCGGCGCCTCGCCGCTCGCCAGCGTGGCCGGGAACTCGACATAGGTCTTCTGCCCATCGTCGAACGCGCGCAACGGCCGCCAGGCGGGCTTGTCGCCGCTGATCGCATAGTTGAAATGAAGCGTCTCGACCGACAGGCCGGCGGCGACCGGCGCGGCCCCGCGCTCGGTTTCGGCCTTGCGGCGGAGCGCGAGCAGCTCGTCCTGCGGATAGGTCCAGCGCATTGAGGACAGCGCCGTGGCCGTCGTGCTGACTAGCCGGACATGGTAGGCGCGGCGGTCGGTAGTGATGACGAGATTGGTGACCAGTCCGGCCGAGAAGGGCTTCACCAGGACATGCGTCTGCCTGGTCTCTCCCGATCCGCTGGTCGTGTCGCCGATGACCCAGCGCGCGGTATCGCCACTGGCGACGGCGATCAGTGCTTCGCCGGGCTGGAGGACGATGTCCGTGACGAGGCCCGGCGCGGCATAGGCGAGGAAGATCGTGCCTTCGCTGAAAGGATAGACCTGGGCGCCGCTGACGAACCCGGCCGGCGCCGGCTCGATCGTCGCCGCCCGGTTGGCGGTCGCGACATGCTGGACCGCCTGCCGCGCAGGTCGCGTCTGGGCGCCCGCTGAAGAGGCGATGAGGATGCCGGCAAGCGCCGGCAGGAGGGCGAGTTTCATCACTGGGTCTCCTGGGAATTGGCGGTCGGTGCGCCGAGGGTCGGATCGAGCGGGGAGCCGAGCGGCAGGTTGGGTGTCGCGGGCGATGCCTGTGCGGCAGGTTGGGCGGACCCAGCGGGCGCGGTATCGAGCTCGCGGCTCCAGTCGATCGCGTCGACGTAGATGCCGAGCGGATTCCTGCGCAGCACGTCGGCCGAAGCGGGTGGCCGCGATACGATGGTGAGAATGGCGGTCCAGCGCGAGACGCCGGCCTGGCTGCCACGCTCGAACGCGGTCTCGGTCCACTTCACTTGAAACGACTTGTCCGAGGCGCGCACGACGCTGGTCACTTCGACCGACACGGTGCGCTCGCCGACATTGGCGAACGGCGATGCCGCGCGCGCATATTCGCCGAGGAACTGCGCGCCGCGCTTCGTCGCAAAGTCATAGGCTTCGAGCCAGTCGCGCCGCATCAGCACCGGATCGAGCGAGACCGACCGCACGCTGCGGATGAACCGGGCAAGGTGCCATGCGATTTGCCGGTCGGTCGGCTGATATTCGACATCGGCCGGCTGCACGGCGCGCGCCTCGCCGAGCCGGTCGACCTCGACGACATAGGGCGTGATCCGGCTCTGCAGCGACTGCCAGGCAAGCCCGGCGGACGTGCCCGCTGTCAGGAACAGACAGCCGAACGCCATCAGTCGCCAGTTTCGCGCCTGAACCCGTGCCGAACCGATCCGCTCGTCCCACAGCTGTCCGGCACGCTGATAGGGCGTTTCGGGCGGCGGTGTGCGGCCGTAGCGCTGCATGCTTCGCTTGAAGAACATGGCTCAGTCGTTCCTTTCCTTGATGTCTGGCGTGGCGGACCCGCCGCCGCGGTCGCCTTGCTGGAGCGTGTGGACCGCGAGCTGGCGGTGATGGCGGGCGGTCTGCTGCGCGCGCATCGATCGCGCCCAGGCCGGCGCGCCCTCGGACCCTTCACCACCGCCGGCGGCGGTCGACGAGCGCGGTGTGCGGTTGAGGGCGGCCCAGGCGGCGGTGCGCCCGCGCTCGGCGGCGGCGCCGAGGCCGAACGTGCTTTCCATCTTCCGCGCGGCGGCGCCCCTGGCGGCAGCGGCCATGCCGCCGATGCTCGAGCCGCCGGTCTCGCGGCCGAGCTGCGCAGCGGTCGAGGCAGCCGTGCCCATCGTGGTTCCGGCGCGGATCGCCCCCAGCGCGGTTCCGCCGATCGCGCGCGCCGCGCCCAACGTGGCGCCGCCGGCAATCATCGGCACCGCGGCCGCGCCAACCGTCGTTCCGAGCGCGGCACCGGCACCCAGCTGCGGCGCGCCGGAAACCAGGCCCGACGCGATGCCGGGACCGAAGATGCCGAGGCCGAACAGCGACAGCGCACCCAGCGTCAGGCTGAGCGCGGCGCCGAGATCGGGTTCCTGCCCCTGCATCGAGCTGGTGAACTCGGCGAAGAAGTTGGAGCCGATGCCGACGATAACCGCGAGCACCATCACCTTGATGCCCGATGAGACGACATTGCCGAGCACGCGTTCGGCGAGAAAGCTGGTGCGATTCCACAGCGCGAACGGCACGAGGATGAAGCCGGCCAGGCTGGTCAGCTTGAACTCGATGATCGTCACGAACATCTGCACGGCGAGAATGAAGAAGGCGAGGATGACGATCGCCCAAGAGAACAGCAGCACGGCGATCGTCAGGAAGTTCTCGAAGAAGCTGACGAATCCCATCATGCTCGACGCCTGGTCGAGCAGCGGCCACGCGGCTGAAAAGCCCGTCGAGGCGACCTGTCCCGGCCGCAGGAGATCGTCGGCGGTCAGCGCCCCGCCGCCTGCGGTGAGCCCGGCCTGCGCGAACGACCTGAAGATGATGTCGGCGAGGGTCGAGAAGCTGTTCAGGATGAACGCAAACGCGCCGATATAGAGGATCTTCCTGAGGAAGCGGCCGATGATGTTGTCCTCGCCGCCCATCGCCCAGAACAGGCCGGCGAGCGTGATGTCGATCCCGATCAGCGTCGTCGTCAGAAAGCCGACGTCGCCTCCGAGCAGCCCGAACCCGCTGTCGATGTAGCGGATGAACGCCTGCATGAAGCGGTCGATGACGGAGAGGTCGTTCACGTGCGCGGCGGCTTTCTTCTAAGGGTCGACGGTGTCGCGGGGCCCGGCGGCCATTGGGGGCGATAGCCCAACGGACCCCGCGACGAGGCAGCGCGCTCGGGGAGCGGGTGCGCGCCGCCTCAGCTCATTCAGGCGGCTATTGCGGCGTGTAGGCCCGGCCGGTGCCGAGGAACTTCCTGGTCGCCGCACGACCTTCGATCTCGGCCTGCGCACGACGCGACTGCTCGAGCGCTTCTGTGCGGAACTGCGCCGCCATGATCTGCTGAAGCTGGAACTGCTGCTTGGCGGTCAGCGCCAAGAGCTGGTTGGTCGCTTGTTGCGCCTGCAGGCTGCCTTCCGCACCTTGGCTCCGGGCGACGATCGCGTTCAGCGCTTCGGCATCGTCGCGGACGTTTTCGACGACCTGCGCCTGCACGGTCATGGTCTGGCGGAAGCCATCCATGCTCGCATCGAGCCGCGCGCGGGCATCGCGCACGCGCGCATCCATGCGCAGCGCCTGGTCGAGATCGCGCGGAAACAGCTGACGGATGCGCGCGTCGAGCTGGTCGACCCGGAAGTCGACACCCTGCGCCTGGCCCATCAGCCGGTCGATCTGCTGGAGCTTCTGCCGCAGCTGGTCGAGCTGCGGGAAGTCGATCTTCGACAGGTTCTTCGCCTGGTTGATCAGCATGGTCGCTTCGTTCTGCAGCGACTGGACCTGGTTGTTGATCTGCGTGAGCGCGCGCGCCGCGGTCAGGATGTTCTGGCTGTAATTGCTGGGGTCGAACACGACCCCGCCGAACTGCGCGTGCGCCGGCGTGCTCGCGGTAATCAGGCCCATCGCCAGCGAGCCGGCAGAGCCGATGCCGAGCGCGGTCGCGATCAGGACTTTGCGGGTAAGGATATGCATCACTTTTCTCCTTCTTGGGGGGCCTTGGAAGATTGGGGGATTTGAACGGAAAAATCGGCGGCAAGGTCGGCCGCCCAGTCGAGGCCGGCGACGCGCAGGAAGGCTTCGGCGAAACGCTCGCGGCCATGTTCAGCGAGCACGGCATCGATCCGGGCCTGCGCCGCAGGGTCCGACGCGCCGCACAGCGCCAGCGCGACGGGGCCGAGGCCGAGCTCGAACAGCCGGTTGCCGCGGGCGGATTGCAGGTAATAGTGCCGCTTGGGGGTGGCCCGCGCGATCAGCTCGATCTGCCGGTCGTTGAGGCCGAAGCGCGCATAGATGTCATGGCCCTGCGGCTCGATCGCGCGATCGTTGGGCAACAGGATGCGTTGCGGGCAGCTTTCGATGATCGCAGGAGCGATCGATGAGCCGGCGATATCGGCGAGGCTCTGCGTCGCGAACAGCACCGCGACGTTCTTCTTGCGCAGCACCTTCAGCCATTCGCGGATACGCGCGGCGAACAGGGGATGATCGAGGAAGATCCAGGCCTCATCGAGGATCAGCAGCGTCGGCCGGCCATCGAACCGTTCCTCCAGCCGGTGAAAGAGATAGGTGAGCACCGGCGCGACGGCGCCGGTCTGGCCCATCAGCGCCTCAGTCTCGAAGCACTGAACATCGGCGAGGGCCAGCTGCTGTTCGGCTGCGTCGAGCAGCCGGCCATGCGGTCCTTCGAGCGTATAAGGCTGGAGCGCGATGCGCAGCGCATTCGACTGGAGCAGCAGCGCGAGGCCGGTCATGGTCCGCTCCTCGCGCGGGGCGGAGGCGAGGCTGCCGAGCGCGGTCCAGATCGAATCCTTCACCTCCGGGGTCACGGGCACATTCTCATGCGCGAGCAGCGCCGCGATCCATTCGGCGGCCCAACCGCGCTCCTCGGCGACGTCGATTCCCGCGAGCGGCTGAAAAGCGAGCGTCTCGCCGTCCGCCTCGGCCGATCCCAGCGCATGGTGCGCGCCGCCCATCGCGAGCACCGCGGCCCGCGCGCTGTTGCCCTTGTCGAAGATATAGACCTGCGCTCCAGGGTAGCGCCGGAACTGGAGCGCGATGAGGCTCAGCAGCACCGACTTGCCGGCGCCCGTCGGCCCGACGACCATCATGTGGCCGACGTCGCCGACATGGGTGGAGAGCCGGAACGGCGTCGATCCGGCGGTCTTCGCGAGCAGCAGCGGCGGGCCGTCGAGATGGGCGTTGCGCACCGGGCCCGCCCACACCGACGACAGCGGCATCAGGTGCGCGAGGTTCAGCGTGTGTACCAGCGGCTGGCGGACATTGGCATAGACGTGGCCGGGCAAGGACGAGAGCCATGCCTCGACCGCGTTGACGCTCTCGCGCTTGGCGGTGAAGCCCAGCCCATTGACGATCCGCTCTACGGCGCGAACCTTGTCCTCGATCGCGGCGCGGTAGGTGTCGGTGACGGTGATCGTCGTGGTCAGATAGCCGAACGCGACATGGTCGCCGCCGAGCGCCTGCAACGCCTGGTCGGCATCGACCACCTTGTTGTCGGCGTCGCTGTCGAGCAGCTGCGCCGGCTGGTTGTAGAGCACCTCGCGCAGCATCGCGGTGACCGACTTGCGCTTGTTGAACCACTGCCGGCGCAGCGACGTCAGCGTCTTGGTGGCAAGCGTCTTGTCGAGCGCGATGAACCGCGTGACCCAGCGATAGCCGAAGTCCTGATGATTGAGCGCGTCGAGGATGCCGGGCCGGCTCAGGCTCGGAAAGCCCAGGATAGTGAGAGTGCGGACATGCAGCTCGCCCAGCATCGGTTCGAGCCCGCCGACCAACGGCGTGTCGGCAAGCACGCCGTCGAGGTACATCGGCGTTTCGGGCGCGACGACCGGGTGGCGCCGATCCGAGATCGTGCCGTGGAGGAAGGTCAGCGTCTCGTCGTCGTCGAGTGCGCGCGCCTCGGCCATGAAGCCGGAGAGGAGGTCGAGCACCCGGTCGGTCTCGGCGACAAATAATATGAGCGTCCCGCGCCAATCCCTGCCCTTGTCGGCATCGGGCCGCTCGACCAGCGAGCGGCCGGCGCGATCGCTTGCGTCGGCGGGCGGCAACCAGGTCAGGGTCAGATGGTAGCGGCTCTCGAAGTGCGTGCCCTCGGCCTCGAATGCCGCGCGCCGTTCGCCGTCGACCAACCAGCTCGCCGCGTCGGGAAAGTCGCTGTCCGGATAGCTGTGCGCCTCGCGCCGCTCGGCGTCGAAGAACAGCGCCCAGCCACTGCCGAAGCGCTTGAGCGCATTGTTGGCGCGTGCGCAGGCCCCGAGCAGCTCGGCCTCGGTCGCGGATTCGAGATCGGGACCGCGGAAGCGCAGCACGCGCAGGAAGCTGCCATCCTTGTTGAGGACCACGCCCGGCGCGACCAGCGCCGCCCAGGGCAGATGGTCGGCCAGCCGGTCGGCGGTCGGCCGGTATTCCCGCAAGCTCAGCACGCGAAATATCCCTTCTGGCGGATATGGCGGAGCAGCACCGGCGCGAAGCTCGGGTCGCGGCGGGCGGCCATGACGGCGATGCTGTGGCCCACCGCCCAGACGATCACGCCGGCTAGCCATTGCTGCAGGCCGAGGCTGATGGCGGCGGCCAGCGTCCCGTTGACGATCGCTAGGCCGCGCGGCGCACCGCCGAGCAGCAGCGGCGATCCGAGCGATCCGTGGATCGGCACTTCGAAGCCGTCGATATGCTGGCCGCTACCGATCATGCGATCAGCGCTCCGCCGCCGAAGCTGAAGAACGACAGGAAGAAGCTCGACGCCGCGAACGCGATCGACAGGCCGAACACGATCTGGATCAGCCGCCGGAACCCGCCCGCGGTCTCGCCGAACGCGAGCGTCAGGCCGGTGACGATGATGATGATCACCGCGACGATCTTGGCGACCGGACCCTGCACGGATTCGAGCACCTGCTGCAGAGGTTCTTCCCACGGCATGCCGGAGCCGGCTGCCTGGACCTGGGTGGCGAGAGTCAGCGCGAGGCCGACGCTCATGCCGACGAGCAGATGCCGGTTGGCGAATAGGCGCGGATCGAGGGCACGGATCATGGGTCAGGTCTCCTTGGGGTTGGGCTCGGGAAGGTCGGCGAGCGCGTAGGCGCCGGTGTCGGGGTCGAGCCCGGCAACGCGCGCGATGGTCGATACGCGGCGATCGACGCCGCGCCCGGAAATGAAGACGACGATGTCGATGGCCTCGGCGATCAGCTGGCGCGGCACGGTGACCACTGCCTCCTGCACGAGCTGCTCGATCCGATAGAGCGCGGCGAGCGCGCTGTTGGCGTGGACCGTCGCGATTCCGCCGGGATGGCCGGTGTTCCACGCCTTCAGCATGTCGAGCGCTTCCGGGCCGCGGACCTCGCCGACCACGATGCGATCTGGGCGCAGGCGCATGGTCGAGCGCACCAGCTCGGTCATCGACACATGCGGCGGCCGGGTGCGAAGCGCCACGGTGTCGGGCAGCGGGCATTGCAGCTCGCGCGTGTCCTCGATGAGGATGACACGGCTATCGACCCAGGCCATTTCGGCGAGCAGGGCGTTGGCGAGAGTCGTCTTGCCCGAACTGGTGCCGCCGGCGACCAGGATATTGTAGCGCTGGGTGACCGCGGCGCGCAGCGCGTCGGCTTGCACCTCCGACATCAGCCCGTCGGCGACATAGTCGTCGAGCGTGTGCAGCTTCTGCGCGGGCTTGCGGATCGAGAAGCAGGGCGCGGACGAGACAGGCGGCAGCACGCCTTCGAAGCGCTCGCCGGCACGCCCCTCGATATGCGGCGGCAGTTCGGCCGAGATGATCGGATGCTCGGCATGGACTTCGGCACGGGCATGGCTCGCCACCAGCCGGATGATCCGCTCGACCTGCTCGGGCTCGACGCGGATCTCGGTATCGATGCGACCCTCGCCGAGGCGGTCGAGCCGTAGCGCGCCGTCGGGGTTGACCATGACCTCGGTGACCAGCGGGTCGCGCATGGCCGCGGCGATGTCGATGCCGAGTGCGGTGATCAGCATGCGCCGGCGACGCTCGGCGGACAGACCGGCGCTCATTCGCCGTCCTCCGCCGCGGCGCCGAGCGTGCGGCGCCCCGTCGAGACCTGACGACCCACCTGCGTCACGAAGGCTTCGAACCGCTTGGCGCCGAGCGCGCGGCCAGCATGGTCGTTCTCTGCGAGCGGTGTCTGGATCGAGAGTTCGAACCGGATGAACAGCGCCAGCGTTTCGAGGATCACATAGGCGTCGCGGTCGACCCGGCCGATCGCCTGCGTCAGCCGGTCGAGCCGGATCGCGAACCGATCCTCCAGCTCCGATGCGCCACGGCGGTTGAGCCAGGCGGTAATCGCATCTTCGAGGATCGCAGACTTGCTGGCGCCGGGCTTCGCGGCGAGCGCTTCGAGCCGGTCGGAGAGCGGCCTGGGCAGAAACAGCTGATGGCGGACCTTTTCCATCGGTCAGAACCCCAGCTGCAGGTCGTCGGGCCGAGCAGAGGCGGCATCGAGGCCATATGCCGTTCGCGTGACGCCGAGTGCCTGCACGCGGTCCATCGCCCGGCGCTCCGCCGCCTGGTCGCCATCGTCCTCGCCGAGACCGAGCGGATCGGCGATCTCAGGTTCTGCCGGAACCTGCACTTCGACCTCGTGCGCCGGATGCCGCGCCTGCTCGAGCCCGCCGGTGCCGGTCCCGTCCTCATCATCGGCGTCGCCGGCGAGCCGCATGTCGATTGTCCGGACCTGTCCGGTCCAGTCGTCGGGACGCGCTGCGGGACGGTCGGCATAGCCGCCCGTGTCGAGCGACGGTGCCGGCAGGATGCGTGCGGCGAACCGGCGATCCTCGTAGTAGCGCAGCTTCTTCGCCCGGATCGGCGGATGGCCGGAGACCAGCACCAGCTCGTCGCTGGGCTTGAGCTGCATGACTTCGCCCGGCGTCAGCAGCGCACGGGCGGTCTCCTGACGGCTGACCATGACGTGTGCGAGCCACGGCGCGAGCCGATGCCCAGCATAGTTGCGCATCGCCCGCTGCTCGGTCGCGGTGCCGAGCGCGTCCGAGATCCGCTTCGCGGTGCGCTCGTCATTCGTCGCGAAGGCGATGCGGACGTGGCAATTGTCGAGGATGGCGTTGTACTCGCCATAGGCCTTCTCGATCTGGTTGAGGCTCTGCGCGATCAGGAAAGCGCGGACGCCATAGCCCGCCAGGAATGCGAGGCTGGTCTCGAAGAAGTCGAGGCGGCCGAGCGCGGGAAACTCGTCGAGCATCAGCAGCAGGCGATGATGGCTCGCGCCTGATGCTAGGCTGGGTCCCGCAGCGTGCAGCTTCTCGGTCAGGCGGCGGCCGATCTGGTTCAGGACCAGGCGGATCAGCGGCTTGGTCCGGCTGATGTCGGACGGCGGCACGACGAGGTACAGCGAGACCGGGTGCCGCGCTCCGACGAGATCGGCGATCCGCCAGTCGCAGCGCGACGTGACCGCCGCCACGGTCGGGTCGCGGTACAGCCCGAGGAAGGACATGGCGGTCGACAGGACGCCCGAGCGTTCGTTCTCGCTCTTGTTGAGGAGCTCGCGCGCGGCCGAGGCGACGACCGGATGCACAATAGGCGCATCGTCGCTGCCCAGATGGTTGGTGGTCATCATGCGGCGCAGGGTGGCCACGAACGAACGCTGCGGATCGGACAGGAAGGTCGCTACGCGGGCGAGCGTCTTCTCTTCCTCTGCATGGAGGACGTGGAGAATCGTGCCGACCAGAAGCGAATGGCTGGTCTTCTCCCAATGGTTGCGACGCTCGAGCGCGCCTTCGGGATCGACCAGGATGTCGGCGATGTTCTGGACGTCGCGGACTTCCTCCACGCCGCGCCGGACCTCGATCAGCGGATTATAGTGTGCCGAGTTCGCGTCGGTCGGGTTGAACAGCAGACAATGCGAGAAGCGCGAGCGCCAGCCGGCGGTCAGCTGCCAGTTCTCGCCTTTGATGTCGTGAATGACGGCCGAGCCGGTCCAGCTGAGCAACGTGGGCACGACGAGGCCAACGCCCTTGCCCGAGCGGGTCGGCGCGAAGGCCATGACATGCTCGGGACCGTCGTGGCGGAGATCGCGGCTGCCGATCCGCCCGAGTGCGACACCGCTCTCGCCGAGCAGACCGGCGGCGGCGAGCTCCTTGTTCGTGGCCCAGCGGGCCGAGCCGTAGGTCGTGACGTTCCGCGACTGCCGCGCCCGCCAGACCGACCCGAAGATCGCCGCGCCGCAGCCGACGAAACCGCCCGCTGCAGCGATGGCCCCGGCCTTGTCGAAGATGACCGGCGCGTAGGCGTCGAAAGCGAACCACCAGGGAAAGATCGACCATGGGTGATAGACCGGCGTGCCGAACAATGTGAACCAGGGCGGCCCGAGCTCGGGCTGATACGCGAGGCTTGCCGCAGCCCATTGCGTGGCCGTCCAGATGCTCGCGACGATGATCGCGAGCACCACAAGGATCTGGCCGATGAGCAGTTTTGTCGGGGTCATGCGAGCCTCCGCCCGCATCCGAGTCACTCACTCGCGGGCTGGCTCGAAAGTCGCCGAATTCAGATCATCGCGTCAGTTACCGGCGGGGGTCTGACAGGACCAGCTTAGGGTCAGTCGCACGTCTTCCTCATCGGTAGCTGTCGAGATGTCATTGGGTCGTTTCCCATCCCATTGAACACTCAGCGAGCATCTTCATGCCGCGCCAGGTTGCTACGCATCAGTCGCCATCTGGCGTAAATCTCCCGCTTCGCTGGCGAAGTGTCTTCAATTCCCTGGAGCCAGAACCGTAGCCAATCGAGCGCGGCTTCGGACATCGCCGCCCGCTCCCGGGGGCGAATAGGCTCGTGCGAGGCATAGGGGAGATGACCAAATTCGATCGGCGCCCCGATCGATACTGCTGCGGCGCGTGCCTCCAAGACATTGAGAATGTAGCCGGGCCCACCTCTGTCGAACTGCAATATGGGCGTCCGCAGCCTGTCCGCATTCATGCCGGGGCTGGTCCGCAGCCAGTCATCCCGTCCGAGCCAGAAGGGCCTGCCGCCTAGGTTGCCGGTATAGAATTTCAGCCGGCTGGTGTCGGGATCGGTGAGGTGGGCCATTCCAGTCACGTAGCCGGCGTCGAAGCTGTCATCGATGATCGCGGCCGCTAGCTTGGTGTGACCGGGGAATGTTGCGGCATAGCGAGCGACAAACCCGCCGTGGGAGAACCCGAATAGCGCGACTTTCTCGCGGTCGATGATTCCCGCATTCGCTAGTGCGTCGACAATCGCATCAATCCGACGCACGAAATAAATGCCTTCCTCTGGCGTCTCCGTGACCTCGGGATAGTCCCTTTGAACCATCCCGATTTGCAGAACTGCCATGCCGGCACCCACCAAGGCTTGGGCATTGAAGCTCGGAAAAATCCCGTCCGGCCGGAAATGATCCGTTTCATAACCGTTGGTCAGGATGACCAGTGGCACGCTGACGCTTGCATCTCTTGGACGCATCAGCAACCCCGAGAACGAGCGTCCTCCTGGCTCGGTCCAGTTAATTGGCTCGCTGCGTGCGATAGAAGCTGTGGCAGGATTGATATCGCGATCGATCAGGACCAGTTCACGCCCATCTGCGCGAGCTATGAGCCTAGGCGGCTCGTTCGGTCCCTCCTCGACCGACACCGCTATGCTGCGCATGGGCTCGTGAAGCTGAGGACAGCTTCGCGCCGGCCGCCAACGGCCGGCGACCAGCGACATGCTCGTCTCGGACGTGTTGGCGTCAATCAGCCGCTCGATCACTAGACATTTCGGGCCTAAAAGCCTCACTGATCGCACGTCGCCTTGCGGCCCGCGAAGCGGCGTGAGAACCTGAATACGCCGGGTAGCGCTCGAATAGCTGAGCACATAGGCCATCGTGCTGCGTTCCGGTTGCGTGTCGCTTAGCGGCAAGGCAGCATTGACCAGCACCGAAGTCGCGGCATCCACGGTGAGGATTTGGGGTGACAGAGTGATCCATCGTCCCCGGCTGTTTGAAAATCCGAATGCGAATTGGCTGCCGAGCCGCGTGGCTGTGCCCAACGGCGCATCGAACAAAGGTTCGGCCGTTCCGTCGCGCAGCCAAACGCGCTGGAAACGGCCGTTCGAATGATAGTTTGCAATGCCGTCATAGGTGGCCCAGCCCGCATCTGGGTCTGTTCCCGTGGCAAGGCCGACTATCGCAGTATCCGCGCCTGGCACGATTGCGCTTGGCAGAACCTGCGAACGAAGAGCGCCAGCGTTGGTGTTGACGCGTCCAATCAGGAGCGATTGTTCTCCCGGCCGCGCCAGAAATATCTCATTGAACAGCATCCCTCGCTGACTCGGACCGGAGAGCTCGTTCCAGTTCAATCGATCGACGAAATGGAACGGATAAGGCGCCGCTGCGAGGGGTCCAACGGAGAACGTGAGGGCAAGCGCCGCCGAGGGAGCCTCGACGGCTGAAATCACAAGGGGACCGCGTTCGTTCTCGGACGCCGGCAAAGATGTCCAATTCTCCAGGCGCAGATCCCGGACGTCGAATGTGTACAAATCCCGCGATGCGTCCGGTGTCGTGCTAGCCGGCTTGCTGCCGAAAAAGCTCACATGGTTATCGTCCATCCAATAGGGGTTTCGGATGGGAGCAAAATATTCCGACGTGCTGCGTACCTCGATTGAAGCGACTGGGGCGGGCCGCGATGCATCCGCCCGAGCCAACGCCGCGGCGACATCGGCCGAAGAGAATATGTCCAACGTGCTGATATTGCAGTCGCATGCCAATTCGGGCCGCTGGCGAATCACGAAGAAGCGATTTCCGGAGGGCGAGAAGAACACTCTTCGATCGCCCGTCCCCGTCCAGCCCGGTCTCTCATCGAAATAGGTCTGATAGGAAACGAAGAGACGGTTCGACGCGCGGTTCGCGCTGACGGGGCCGCTCGCCGTTATGATCTCGGCCAACACCGCGACTAGGGGCCACAGTTTCATCGGTTGACGCACCTTTAGCGAAGCTCTCGTGACCCTTGCCGTCACCATGTTTTCCGTAGCGAGAACGAAACGAAGCGTCCGACCGCGGAAGCGTTTGCTGGATCGTAGTTCGTCTGCGTTGCGAAGGGCGAAGCAACATAGGGTGGACGCTCGTTAGTGAGGTTCTGTACCGTGAACGCGAAATGTGTTCCGCTCAGCAGTCCGTGGCCTTCCGCGAACGCATAGCTCAGATAGAGGTCGGCGGTCGCCCAGGACGAGATCGGGCGAAAAGGCGTGTAGCGATCGTTGGAATATGGGCCGATATAGCTCACCGTCAGACCCGAGGAGAATCCACCGTTTGCCCAATTGAGCGAGCCGGTTGCGCGAAAATCCACCGGGAGCGCAAAGCGGTTGCGAAGATCGATGGGTGCCGCGCCATCGATCAGGATATATCGGTTCCTGAAGATGTAGGTTGCAGCGATCGTGGAAGACAGCGAGCCGCCGAACAGGGGGGCGTTCCAGGAGAGCGATGCGTCCAGCGCTTCCTGTCTGGTCTCGCTGAGGTTCCGAACCCGATTATCGAGGATCGCCCGGACGCTATTGGCCGGCTTGCCGGCCGTGCCAAGCAGTCTACAGTCCGTGCAGTTGTAATAGCTTTCTACCAGGGCAAGTGAAGGATCACGCGAGATTAGGAATTGCACGTTCGACGCCGCCGGTTGGAACGCGTTGAAGGTATTGTTGCCCGGAAAAGGTGGGGTCGAAATCCGATTGTCGTAGTCGATCTTGTAGTAGTTCACGCGCATACGCAGCCGGGAGAGCGAGGGTGGCGCCAGTTCGGCTCCCAAGAGAAAGGTGCGCGCTGTTTCTGGCCGCAAATCAGACGTTCCAGCGGAATTGTCGATCAGCGTGCGAGTCGTACCAGTCGGTGATGTCGGATCGGGAATGTCGGAGACGATGTAGATACGATTTGGGATGCGGTACGCGAGCGATGGCGCATGAAAGGCTGTCGACCATGAACCGCGTAACCGGAGCCCCCTCAGGGGCTCCCAGAGAATGCCGAAGCGCGGATTGGTCGTGCTGCCAACGTCGCTGTAGTGATCATAGCGTCCAGCGACGGAGATTTCGAGGCGACGTATCCCCGGACCGCCATTGCTTTCCCCGATGACGGGTATCGCAAGCTCGCCAGCCAAACCTGTGATACCTCTGGAGACTGATCGGTCTGGCGCGAATCTCACACCATTCGCGAGCTGGTCGAAAATCGAATAGTCTTGGCGACGATATTCGACGAAGATAGCTGCCCGAAGTTCACCGCCGGGTAGCGCCATGATCGGTCCATCGAGCTTGCCGTCAATCGACGTGAGTTCGTTAGTGTATTCGACATGCTGTTGGGATGGTGCGCCGACATCGAATTCCGTTAGGCTGTCGGTCGTCTCGTTCACCCGCGTGAATCCGCCGCCAACGTTGAGGCGCCAGTTTGCGCCGAGCCGGACTTCGGCGCTCAAATCGCCCCCGTATTGACGCGCGTGACCGTTGCTTGTGTTCACATTGCTGCCAACCGTATCTGCGACCGAAAGCGTCTGGCGGTCGCCGAACATGCCTGTGCCCGCAATGACGAACATCGAGCCGATGTCCTGATGGAATGACAGGACGGCTTTGTCCGAATTTTCCCGCGGGGTCAGGAAAAAGTTTCGAGCCTGAGTGAGATACGGCCGGTCGCGCTGCTGAATTTCATGTGTGTCCCGGTGCTCATACGCCGCCATTACGTTTCCGGACCCCCAGCTTGTGCCGAGAAGTTGGGAGCCGATAAGTTCGCGCCCACCGCCTTCGGTGGAGTCACCGATCCGAAAGGAACTCTCAGCCCCGTTGAAGTCGTGGCGTAGCGCAATGTTGACCACACCGCCGATCGCGTCCGAACCGTAAAGAGCGGAGGCGCCATCGGTGAGGACATCGATGCGATCCACCGCGCTCAGCGCGATCAGGGAAACGTCAACAAAGCCGCCACCCTGCCCGGCGCCAGAGGTACGCCGGCCATCGACCAAGGTGAGCGTGCCGCCCGCGCCCAATCCGCGCAGATTGAAGGCGGAGCCGCGCGTGTCGCTCGTGCCGCCAAGCGAACGCAATCCGGCGCCGTTCAAGCCGCCGCCACCGCCAATCGATTCAGCAGTGGCATCTCCAAGATTCTGCGGGATTCGCCTCGCAAACTGCTCGATTGTCGAAGCACCGGTACGCTCGATTTGCTGACGCGTATAAGTGTCAACTGGCGCTATTGGTGAAACCCCTCTTATCAGCGTGCCAACGACGACAATCTCATTGTTCTTCTCGCCGCTCGAAGCGCCATAGGGTGTTTCTTCCCCTGGTGCCGCCGCTGGTTCAGTGGCGGCGGTGGACTCGTTTCCCAGTTTGGCCACGGCGAAGGCCCCCGAGGAATCCTTCCGTGCCCCAAAGCCGGTTCCGGCCAGGATCGCATTTAGCGCGTCCTCGGCAGTGCGCGCACCGCGCACGCCCGGCGATTGCGCTGACCGGACCTCGTCACCGCGATAAATGACCTGCCGGCCCGACTGGCGGGCGAACGCATCGAGCGCGGATCTCAGCGAGCCCGCAGGTATGTTGAATTCGCGCGTTTGCGCCACTGCGGGCGTGGCGAGCGCCACGATGCAGGTGGTGGTTGCGAGTGCTGCTGCGAGTGTCCGGATCATCATACCCCCCCGGGGGCGCGCTCCTTGCCCCTCTGGATGCGCGACAATCCGCCGACACAAAAGGGTAACATCGTCAGTCGGAAATTCTGACGCGCTCGCCATCCTGCTCGATCTTGAGGCCATAGGCGTCATGCAGCAGCCGCGCGAACGCATCGACATTCGACGCCTGGAAGGTGCCCCCGATCGGGATGGCGGCGGCCGATGGATCCACCTCGAGTTGCGTACGGTTGTAGCGGTTGAACTCGGCGGCGACCTCCGACAGAGGGATGAGATTGAAGGTCAGCATTCCGTCGCGCCAGGCGAGCGCGCTCTCGACCCGCTCCTCCGACTTCGCGGCGATCAGCGTCGAGCCGCCGCGCGTTATCGCGGTATCGCCCGCGGTTATGATCGCCGCGCTGGTGTCTCGCTGCTGATTGTCGTCGACACGGACCCGACCCTCGACGACGTTGACCGTCACCCGGTCTCCGTCGCGCCGCACCGAGAACTTCGTGCCGAGGACGGTGATGGTGCGGCTGCCGGCATGCACGACGAATGGCTCGCCATCGCGATGCCTGACCTCGAAATAGGCTTCGCCCGAATCCAGCCAGATGTCGCGCCTGTTCTCGTCGATGGCGGTGCGCACGACCGACTGCGTGTTGAGCTCGATCCTGCTGCCGTCCGCGAGCGAGATGATCTTGTGGCCGCCGACCGGCGTGTCGAACCGCGCCTGCTGCGCTTCAGGCTGGTGGACGAACTCGGGCGCGAGCGAATAGCCGCCGATCCCGATCGCCAGCAGGAGACTCGCCGCGATCGCCGGCGGCCACCAGCTGCGGCGGTATCCATGGGCCTGTCCGTGGCCCCAGTCGCCGAGCGACCGCACCCGGTCGGCCTGCGCCCAGCCATGCTCGGCGCGCAGCCAGGCCGCCCGGTTGGCCATCGATTCCTGAAGCCATCCATCCAGCTCGGCCTGATCATCGTCCGACCAGCCGGGCTCGTCGCGCCGGATCAGCCAGTCGAGCGCCTTGTCCTCGATCGCGCCATGGCGGCTCATGGCTGCGCCTCCCCGGATGCGCGCCTGCCGAACTTCGGTCGCACAATCCTGCCGCTGCCGCCGATCATGTGATCGATCAGCGCCTTCATCCCATATTTGAGCTGCTGGCGGACGGTTTCCGTCGAGACCCCCAGGGCCTCCGCCGCCTCCTGAGTCGAAAGACCGTCGAGCTTCCTGAGCCGCATCACCTCCCGGCAGCGCGGCGGCAGCTTGTCGATGCCGGCCTTGGCGTGGCGCAGCTCGTCGCGTGCCGTCAGCGCGCGCTCGGCCTCGAACAGGTCGAAGTCGAGGCTTTCGCCGTCGAGGTCGGCGACGATCTCGAAAGACACGATCCGGGCACGCTTCGCCTGGTTGATGAGGTGGTTGCGAGCGAGCGTGTACATGTAGGCACGCGTGTTGGCCGGCAGTTCACGCCGCGCTCCGATCAGCGCATGCTCGTATATGTCCTGCCGCAGTTCGAACACGTCTTCCGCTACCCGCCAGTTGCGACGCACATAGGCCGTCAATGCCCGTTCGAGAGGGAGCACCTCCCGGACGAACCACGCATTGATCACATCGTCATCGACCATCTTGTTCGTCGGAGCAGCCCTCGCGTGACGCCTGTCCGTTGAGGGAAGACAAGACCCTCGCTCGAATGGGTAACGCGATTTTTCTGTCCGACGCAGATTTTTCTCCGGCGAACGCCTGCCGCCCGTCGCGGCGTCCGCTCCGGGATGCTAGACCGGCGATGGCCGCCTTCGGGTAACATGTTGAACGCAGGCGAAATTGATCGATCGGTCTGTTACCCCTGCCACCGCCTCGCTTGTCACAGTCGCGAGTGGGGTGGGAATGCAACCACACCGGCAAAGGGGGGCCCGGTCCGCGGCATGCCGCGGCAGGAGGTCAGCGAATGGCTGGAAGGGACCAGTCATCGAACGCATTCGGTTTCGGCCTGGCCGACGATATCCTGCGAGCGGTGCGGGGCGCGGGCGACTGGAAGCAGCTCCGGGCGATCACCCGCGATTTCAGTGACGAAATCCGCTGCCGGCATTTCGCGCTCGTCACCCATGAGGACCTGCGAAGGCCCGGGCCAGGGGCCGTCGACCTGCGCGA
The DNA here is from genome assembly GCF_026130605.1 of Sphingomonas lycopersici. Lineage (GTDB taxonomy): Bacteria > Pseudomonadota > Alphaproteobacteria > Sphingomonadales > Sphingomonadaceae > Sphingomonas > Sphingomonas lycopersici. The sequence continues at coordinate 167,382 of NZ_JANFAU010000006.1, forward strand.
CTATGCCGCAGGCGCCGAGCGGCGGATCATCGACGAATGCCGCTACCGCCGCGATCCCGTCATGCGGGGATGCCTGTTCGCCGACAGCGCATTTCTGTGGTCGGAGCTGCGCGACATCATCACACTCGATCATCACGACCGCATCGCGCTCGAGCTTGGCCGCCGCGAGGGCCTGAACGAAGGTATCACCGTGCCCTGCGGAAAGCTCGGTCACCGCCTCGGCTCCTGCACCTTCGCCGGCTTCCGGTCCTCGCGCATGGCGCAGCTCGCACTTGCGCCCGCGCAGATGTTCGGCGTCTTCGCGTTTCAGCGTGCCCGCCGACTGACGGGATTGCATTCACCGGGTCCCCTTCCACGGCTGGCGCCGCGCTACCGCGACTGCGTCGTGCTTGCGGGGCGCGGACTCCGAAACAAGCTCATCGCCCACCGGCTCGGCCTCAGCGAGGACACGGTCGAGAGCTATCTGCGCGATGCGCGCAAGATGTTCGATGCACGCGACCGCACCGAGCTGATCGCGGCGGTGCTCCTCGCCGGCGAGATCACCCTCGACGAGCTGCGACACGGCTGACCCGCCCGGAATTCCGGGCGCTGATCCTGACGATCCGAAGCTGCTTCCTTCCCGGCAGCACCACCGGGAGCAAGCCATGATCCTCACCATCGAAAACCACCGCGAGAGCGCGCACGAAGGGGCGCTCGAGACCATGTTCGCCGATCGCAAGGCGCAGTTCGTCGACTTCTTCGACTGGGACGTGCCCGTCGTCGACGGTCGCTTCGAGATCGACCAGTTCGACACCGCGGATGCTGTGTACCTTGTCGCCGTTGATGAGTACGGCCGGCACGAGGCGTCGCTGCGAATGCTGCCGAGCTGGCAACCGCATCTCCTCGGGCAGATCTTCCCGCATCTCTGCGTCGGCGGCGTGCCCACCGGGCCGACGACCTGGGAGAGCACGCGGCTTTGCCTTCCAAGCCGGCACGGAGCGGGACGGCGGCGGATTCTGCGCAATGCGCTGATCTCGGCAATGGCGGACTTCGCGCTGGCGCGCGGCATCGAGCATATCACCGGCGTCATTCCCGACGGCTTCCGGCGGGAGGTTCTGGCGATGGGCTGGCGCGCCGAGCCGCTCGGTCCGGCGCTGCGCATCAAGGGCGGCCCGATTGGCGCGTTCCGGATCGAGGTGACGCCCGACGTGCGCGAGCGTCTCTCCTGGACCGGCACCTATGCCGGCGCACTGGAGCTCGCCGCATGACCGCGCGGGACGATATCGCCATCGGCGAGCTCGCGCGGGACGGCTATTGCGTGCTGCGCGGCGTTCTCGAGCGAGCCGTCATCGGCGCGCTCGCGGATGATCTGGCGCCAAGTTTCGCCGCGACGCCGATGTGCCGGGGAGTCTTCTACGGCCATCGCACCCGCCGGTTCGGCGCGCTGCTGCGCCGGTCGGCCCACGCCGAGGCGCTGGTGCGCCATCCCGCGGTGCTGGCGATCGCCGAGCGCATGCTGCTGCCCTGGTGCGAGCGGATTGCGCTCAACCTGACCCAGGCGGTCGAGATCCATCCCGGCGCGCCGCCGCAGTTTCCGCATCGCGACCAGGACATGTGGGCCGGTCCCAAGGGCACTCTCGAATATCTGGTGAATGTCATGTGGCCGATCGATCCGTTCACGGAGGCGAACGGCGGCACGCGGCTGTGGCCCGGCAGCCATGACGATCAGGATGGGGCCGATTTCGCCGAGGATCTCGCGATCGTGCCGGACATCGCGCCGGGCGACGCCTTGCTCTTCCTCGGCTCGACGCTCCATGGCGGAGGGGGCAACCGCTCGGCTGGGCTGCGCCGCGGCGTGATCGTCAGCTACTGTCTCGGCTGGCTCAAGCCCTTCGAGCTGCAGTGGCTAGTCTACCCGCCGGCGATCGCCAGGCATTTCTCGCCGGAGCTCGCCGCGCTCGTCGGCTATGCCCAGCATCGTCCCAATCTCGGCAATGTCGAAGGGCAGTGTCCGTCGGTGCTGCTTCGCGATGATGTGCCCGAGCATCTCGGCGCGGTCGATGCGCTGCGTCCGGACCAGGAGACGCTCGCAGCCGCATTCCTCGCCGGGCGGGATTGATCGTGGCGCGCTGGGAGCCGCCCGACTGGCGGGACGATGGTGCCTATGCGGCGGTGCTGGCGGGAGGACGGCCGGCGCTCGCATGGGAATTGCTGCGTCGCGATCCGGAGTATCGCGCATTCGTCTGCAGGGCCGATCCGAGCAACGACGTTTCGGCAGGCTGGGGGCTCCACTTTCGCGGCTGATCCGGCGCTGGACTGCGCGCGCGCCGGCTATATGTGGACAGCGTCGGCCGACCCGTATGTCTTGCGCGCCCGGGCCTCTCCGTTGGAGGGGCCGGCCGGCGATGCGATCGATCTTTCGCGCCATGTCCGTTGCACCTGGCCGCACGATGGATGCGGTCATGTTCGGCTCGCCCTGCCGGACGGCGACATGCGTATCGATCTCGTCGACGGCGCGATTATTCCGGGGTGCATGACAATAGAGCCGGCGGTCGACTTCCGTCGCCCGCTCCATCCGCAACTGGAGTCGATCCGCCGGCTTGAAGCGCTCGTCCGCGGCGACCGACGGTCAATTTGCGATCAGCGCTTCGTCCGTCTGGTCGAGGCGCTTCGCGCCGCCGATGCGCTTGCGGCCGGTGCGAGCCTGCGCGAGATCGGGCTCGGCATGCTGGGCGACGACTGGCCTGGAGACGGCGAGCACTTGAAGTCACGCGCGCGGCGCAGGGTAGCGCTGGCCGGCGAGCTTACGCGCGCGGGACCAGGAGCCGTGCTCGCGCGGCGTATCTAGTTCGCTTCCGGCGCTGTCCGGATCAGTGACAGCGCGTCGACATCGAGTGCCGCCGCGACGTCAATGAATTCGAAGATGTCGAGCCGTCGTTCACCCGTCTCGTACCGGGAGACATATTGCTGCGGCTTGCCGATCTTGTCGGCCACGGCCTGCTGCGTCAGCGCCTGTTGCTTGCGGGCCTCGACCAGTTGTTCGATCACCCAGCGATAGCGACTATCGTGGATGCCGCGCGCCACCAGTTCCTCACACCAAATTGATGTGGCGAACCTGACTGCGATTGGTTCTTACACAAACTTGATGTAAACATGTTCGAAGTGCCCCGATCGGCAGCACTGTTTTGGCGCGAGGACGATGTCAGCAGACCCCCTTCAACCGATAGCGCCGTCTGGTGAAGCCGTGCTCGACTATGATCGCCGTAACCTCCTGACCTATGCCGAGCTGCTCGACGCTGCCGACGCCGGAATTGGCTGGGAAGAGGGTTCGCTCGATATCCTCGGGATCGATTCTGTTGCCGACGCCGATCGTGCACGGCGTTGCTGGGACAGCCATCTCGAGCGTGCGCGCTGGATCGTCGGAGACGGCCTCGGCGCCGCGATCGAGGCGTTCGGCACGCTTCCGCGCAACGTGATCCGCAACACCGTCCAGTAGGTTCCTGCATCTCCGTGCGCTCGGCGTGACCCGCCTGTTGGTCCGCACATGCGCATTCGGCTGGATCAATACGCCATCACCAGGCACGCTCGCAGATCGGCCGTTCGGTGACCACCTGCGCCGGATCACGCTCGTTGTATCGCTGCGCGAATTCCTCGTCGCTGCACTCGCCGTCGCCATAGTCCGGCACGTCGTAGACTTCCCAGCCGCCGTTCTCGGCCAGCCCCATGCCGAACAGCGGGCCCACGAACGGGCAGCGCGGCAAGAAATAGCTCGCGACGAACGGATGGGTCTCGAACGCCTTGCGGATAAATACATGCCCGAGCGTGCCCGGGATGAACCAGGGCCGTACCGCGAAGCTCCCGAACTGCTGTTCGATGATCGTCCGCATGTGGAGGATCGCCGCCAGCGCGTCGTCCCGGAGCGTCGCATAGGTGCTCGGGTTGAAGTGAATCGAGCGATGGCGCAGCAGCTTCAGCGCGCGGAACTCGGTCACGGCCTCGGGAAGCAGGATATCCCAGGCCTCGAGCGTGTCGATCGGCACGTCCCAGTTGTCGAACGAGTCCTTGCGATGGACGCGGCGATATTCCGGCGTGGCGGTGAAGAAGGACCGCATGTCGAGGATCAGGTGATTGAGGATTCGCTCGCCGAGCGCGCACGCACCCACCAGTGCCGGATAATATTGCCCCATCACGAAGGCGTTGCGGACCTGCTCGAAGAATTCGTTGTGATAGGCGAGGACCGACATCGGCTTGGTGCCGATCGCGACGAAATTCTCGATCTTGGCGTCGATCGCATGCTCGCCGAACTGGACGATCAGGCCCTGTTTCGCGCGCTCCCGGTTGGCTTGGTGGCTCTCCTTTACCTCGGTCTCCCAGTGCTCCTCGACCTGGTCGAAGCTGAGCGCGCGGGAATCGAAGTCCATGCCCCAGCTGAGGTGCCGGCGCAGGCCGGCGTCGGGAATGCGGCGCTTGGCCTCGTCCACGCTGATGTCGCGCGGCACGTCGAGGATCGTCGGGCGAGTGAGGGTGAACACGGCCATCGATCGCCTGTTAACAGCCCTGCGCGCGACGCGAAATCGGCGGCCACCGTGGCGATCGGTGAGGTCGCCCGGATCCTGTGTGTTTCACGGCGCGGCGGAGCGACACGGGGTGGAGCGGCTGTGGTTGGCTGAGGCGATGCGCAGGATTACTGTCGGCCCATGAACAGGGGCATGCTCAACGATCTGCGCAATACGATCGCCGACGTGATCGCGCGCGAAAAGGCCTACAACGTGCCGGCGCTGTGCGTGCGTCTCGGCTTGGACGAGGGCGAGGAAGCCGAAGCGATGCGGAGCAAGTTCCGCTACGCCAGCGCGCGCCTTGCTGCCGTGCCCGCCGATCGCCTCGTCGCCATCGCCCGCACGCTCCTTGAGGAAGAGGACGATTTCGGTCTGGCCGAGCTGCTGGCGAAGGTCACCGAGGAGGGGACGCCGCCGGTCTCCGAGCTGACGCGGCGCCGCATCCTGGCCGCCTACGACGGCGAGCCGATCTGCTCCGAATATGACGAGATCGAGTTTCTCGAGAAGCTCTGGCCGATCGCTTCCATGCGCGGGGACCAGGCCAGCGTCGATCTGGACGATTTCGGCTTCCGGTCGCTCAGGGACGACATTGTCCAGCACACGCGCCGCAACGACGACTGGAGCAACCGCGAGCTGCTCGAGCGGCTGGGATTGCTCCACTCCTCGCGCGCCATGCTCTTCCGCTTTCTCGAAGCCTCGGTTCACCCGACCGCTGTCGATGAGGCAATGCAGAAGACGCGCGTGGAGCGGATCAACGCGCATCTCCAGCACGACGGCTATCGGCTGACCCGCTCCGGCAGCATCTCGGGAAGCCCGATCTACACGATCGCTGCCCATCGCATCGGATCGCCGGCCGACGCCGCGATATCGTCCGCTTTGGAGCGGTTCGATCCGGATCAGGTCCACGCCCGCTGGACCGCGGCGCTCGATCGACGCACCGGCGACCCCGCCGGCGCCATCACCCTCGCGCGCACCCTGCTCGAGGATGTCTGCCGCTGGCTGCTGGACGATCTCGGCGAAACCGCGAGCGACCAGGACGATCTGCCGTCGCTCTACCGCAAGCTGTCCAAGGCGCTGAAGCTCGCGCCCGACGACCACAGCGAGCAGGTGTTCAGGCAGATCCTCGGAAGCTGCCAGTCGGTGGTCGAATCGCTCGGCGCGCTCCGCAACAAGCTTGGCGATGCGCATGGTGGCGGCCCCCGGCGGGCAAGGCCGGCGGCACGTCACGCGGAACTTGCGGTCAACCTCGCCGGATCGATGGCGACCTTTCTGGTCGCAACCTGGGAAGCCCGCAAGGCGGCGGCGCCCGCTCCGCGTTCGGCGGTTGGGGGATAGTACTCGATGGAACGTGATCGGCGCCTCGCGCGCCGGTCCGGCCTGAGCGAATGCGGGTTCAAAGGAGCGTGCTCTGGCGGACTCTGCGAGCCGCCAGGGTCCGCGGCGCCTTTGTTTGCCCGCATCGCACGCTTGTTCGGGCCGGGGGTCGCGGCGGCGGCTGGCGCACGGATGCGCGCGCACGCCACCGCGCCGGCCGCCCCTCGGCAAGGGTGCGTTCCTTGCGCCTGCGGCGCGGTGCCGGACCAAGGCACGCGACCGGGCTCTACGGCGCGTTCTGCGCCGCCGGGCCGCTGCCGCGTCCCGGCCCATTCGGGTGACGATCGGCCTGGCGCGGCTGTGGTCGCCGCGTCCTGACGACGCGGCGGCGCTGTTCGTGGGCCTTCCCTCGTCGGCGGGTGTGGCCGGCGCTTCCGCCTGAGGCCCGTCGCGGCGCGCGCAACTCCGCGTGCCGCGGAGTGCTGCATTGCATTGCGCCCTTGCGGTGCGCGCGCCGCTGGAGCCGGGCCTCCTCTGGTCGCGTCTCGCCGCCCACCCCCGCCTTCGCGGGGAGGCCATGGGGCTTGTTGGGGTGGCGTGGAGGCTGTCCGTGTCCAAGCTCCCCGACCGCCGCGGCCGTGGCAAGGCTTCCGGCGATCCTGCCGAACCGCGCGCGAACCTGTATGACGAGGTTACCGCCCGCATCGTCGCCGAGCTGGAAGCCGGGCGTATCCCATGGGTCCAGCCGTGGAGCGCCGCCGCCTGCGCGGGCCCGTCGCTGCCGCGCAATGCCCTCACCGGGCGCAGCTATTCGGGCGTCAATGTCCTGCTGCTGTGGGGCGCGGTCATCGCCCATGGCTATCCTTCGCAAAGCTGGCTGACCTTCCGGCAGGCGCGGGAAGCGGGCGGCTCGGTCATCAAGGGCGAGCGCGGCCAGACCGTGGTCTATGCCGACCGCTTCATCCCCGAAGCGGAGAAGGCGAAGGCGGCGGCAAGCGGCGAAGACGCCAAGGCGGTGCCGTTCCTCAAGCGCTTCACAGTCTTCAACATCGCGCAGTGCGAGGGGCTGCGCCCCGGCTTCGCGCTCGACCCCGCGCCGCTTCCCGAACGCGAGATCGTGCCGGTCGCCGAGGAGGTGATCGCCGCCTCGGGCGTCGATTTCCGGATCGGCGGCAGCAAGGCTTTCTATGTGCCCAGCGCCGATTTCGTGGCGGTGCCGCCGCAGCCCGCCTTCTTCGAGCAGATCAACTATTATCGCACCTGCCTGCACGAGCTGACCCACGCCACCGGCCACGCCAAGCGGTTGGGCCGCGACCTGACCAACGCCTTTGGCAGCAAGGGCTATGCCCGCGAGGAGCTGGTCGCCGAGCTGGGGTCCGCCTTCCTCTGCGCCGCGCTCGGCATTGTGCCGACCGTGCGTCACGCCGACTATATCGCCAGCTGGCTTGAAGTGCTGCGCGAGGACAATCGCGCGATCTTCCGCGCCGCCAGCCAAGCGAGCAAGGCCGCCGACTGGCTGCTGGCCCGCCACCGCGAAGCCGCCGAGGCGCGCGCAGAGCGGAGGATCGCGGCATGATCCTCCTGCCTCCCGAACTGCGCTTCGCACTCCGCGCCAACGCCATCGCCCATCACGACGCTCGACAGCACGGCAAGGCCGAGCCGGACCCGGTGCCGGTCGTGAAATTCTTCTCGCCCGTAGGCGCGGCGACTTGGCTCGCGACCGAACTCGACAAGGACGGCGACACGCTGTTCGGCCTCGCCGACCTGGGGTTCGGCTGTCCCGAGCTTGGCGTGTTCAGCCTTTCCGAGATCGCGTCGGTGCGCCTGCCGTTCGGGCTCGGCATCGAGCGCGACGTCGCCTTCGAGGGGCGGCACCGCCTGTCGGTCTGGGCGGCGTGGAGCCGCCGCGCCGGGTCGATCCTCTGGGCCGAAACCCTGCTGCGCCGTGTCGCGCGAGGCGAAGAGATCGGGCCGCCGCCCGAGCCATCCGGCAACGGATGACCCACCGGGCGGCGCGCCATTACGCCGCCCTTCCGCCGGACCCGGCGGGGTTCGGCACCTGAAATGGAGCAAGTGCCATGACCCTTATGTTCATCGCGCAGGACCGGCTGTCGGTCAGCAGGACCAACATGCGGCACAGCCGCAAGGCCCCCGATGTCAGCGACATCCTGCCCACCATCCGCAAGCGCGGCGTCATCCAGACCCTGCTGGTCCGCCCTGCCGAGACCGAAGGCGACTATGAGATCGTGGCGGGCGCGCGGCGCTTCCATGCCGCGCAGATTGTCGCCGCCGAGACCGGCGAGGCCGAAGCCCTGCCGTGCCGCGTGCTCGCGGCGGGCGACGACGCCGCGGCCATCGAGGCGTCGATGATCGAGAATCTGGCGCGGCTCGACGCCGACGAGGTGACCCAGTGGGAAACCTTCACCCGGCTGGTCAGGGAAGGCCGCGAGGTGGCCGACATCGCCGAGACTTTCGGGCTTCCCGACCTCACCATCCGCCGCGTGCTGGCGCTCGGCAACCTCCTGCCGCGCATCCGCGACCTCTACCGGCAGGAGAAGATCGACCGCACCGCCGTTCGCCATCTGACCATGGCAAGCAAGTCCCAGCAGCGGGCGTGGCTGGCGCTGCTCGACGATCCGCAGGCCTATGTCCCGACCGGGCATCAGTTGAAGGCGTGGCTGCTCGGCGGGCAATCGATCAGCGCGGCCCATGCGCTGTTCGATGTCGAGAGCTACAAGGGGACGCTGGTCGCCGACCTGTTCGGCGATGACCGCTATTTCGCCGACGCCGACGCGTTCTGGACGGCGCAGAACGCGGCCATCGAGGAACGGCGCGCCGCTTATCTCGAGGCGGGCTGGAGCGATGTCGTGATCGTGCCGTCGTCCGAGCGGTTCGACAGCTGGGAATATGAGAAGGCCGCGAAGCGCAAGGGCGGGCGCGTCTATGTCGATGTCCGCGCCAACGGCGAAGTCGTCTTCCACGAGGGCTATCTGACCCGCGCCGAGGCCCGCCGCGCCGCGCGCGGCGAGCCGATCGCCGCGACCGAAAAGCCGGTGCGCGCCGAGATCACCAGCGCCTTGGGCGGCTATGTCGACCTGCACCGCCATGCTGCCGTGCGGGCGGCATTGTGCGGCCATTCCGGCGTCGCTCTGCGCTTGTTGGTCGCGCATGTGATCATCGGCTCGCCGCTCTGGACCGTGCGGCCCGACCCGCAATCGACCCGTAACGACGCGGTGCGCGAGAGCGTCGAAACCAGTCTCGGCGAGGCCCGGTTCGACGAGCATCGGCGCGCGGTGCTGGCTGTGCTGGGCCTGTCCGACGAGGAACCGACGCTCACCGGTGGCAACGACGACGACCATGGTCTGTGCCAGATCTTCCACCGCCTCCTGGAGCTTCCCGACAACGTCGTGCTCGACATCGTCGCGGTCGCCATGGGCGAAACCCTGGCTGTCGGCAGCGCCCCCGTCGATGCGGTCGGCAGTCACCTCAACATCGACATGGCCGACTGGTGGCAGGCCGACGCCTGCCTGTTCGAGCTGGTCCGCGACCGCGAAATCGCCAGCGCCTTGCTCGCCGAGATCGCGGGCGAGGTGGTCGCCAAGGCCAACGAAGGCGAGAAGGCCAAGACGCTGAAGAAGATCGCCCGCGATGCGCTCGAAGGGGAGAATGGCCGCGCCAAGGTCGAGCGCTGGGTGCCGCGCTGGATGCGCTTCCCGCCCGCCGCCTACACGTCGCGCGGCGGTGTCGGAGCGGTCGCCGCAGCGATGCGCGCCGCGCGCGTCGAGCCGGACCCCGAGCCGGAAAAGCTCGCCGCTTGACCGAAGATTGGCGCGGGCGGGGGACTGGTCCGCCCGCGCCACCCGGCACGGCCGGAGCCGGAAAAAATCGCGCCGCGCGCCTCGGCCTTATGCCTCGGCGCGCGGCGTTTGGTTCAACCGGCGACGCGATCCTTGAACGCCTTCGCCGCCTTGAATGCGACGCGGTTCGTGGGCGGTATGACAATCTTTTCGCCGGTGCTGGGATTGCGGCCCGGCCGTGCCGGGCGCCGCGTAACGCTGAATTTCCCGAACCCGGCGAGCGCGACTTCGCCCTTGGCGGCACCTGCGACGATCGCATCGAGCACATCGGCGACCATCGCCCGCGCCTCCGCCCTGCTGATGTTCCTGGCCATGGTGAGCGCGTCGGCGATGTCGTTCATGGTCATGCGGCTGATCCCCCGGCTATGGTGGCCGGCCCCGCCAAGGGACTGCGAGGCCGACCTCGACCGAGACAGTCGGCGCGCGGCTTTGGGTAACGCCAGCGCTCGCTTTCCCGAGACCAATGCCGCCTGCGCATCGCTGGAAGGCGGACGGATCAATCGGCGAGCATTCCCTGATTCAGTGCGGAAAGCGGCATCACCGCACCGGTTCCGTCGACCTGCCATGGTCCGACTCCGCCCTTCGGCCTCTTCGAAACGGCGTCCTGCGGCAGGCCGTCCGGCGCCGCAACGCGGTCGTCGAACTTTCTTCCCCGAGCGCGTGCCGCGCTCTCCTCGCGCACCAAGAAAGCCCTCCGCCCGCGTCCTCCGCTGCGCTGCGGCCCTGCCGGTGCGGCGCCGGCCCTGGCTGCCGCCGATGTCCGCCTGTCGAGGCCGCAATGGGCGGTCTCGCCACGATCAAGGAGACGTAGCATGGCACAGATTGGCAGCTTCAGCCGCGACGAAAACGGCATCTTCACCGGCTCGATCCGGACCCTGACGCTCAACGTCAAGGCGACGATCCGGCCCGTGGATCGCGACAACGACAAGGCGCCCGACCACCGCGTTCTCGCCGGCGCGGTCGAGATCGGGGCGGGCTGGACCAAGTCCGCGCGCGAGACCGGCGCCGAATATCTGAGCCTCAAGCTCGACGATCCCTCGCTTCCCTCGCCGATCTACGCCCAGCTCGTGCAGGGCGACGGCGCCCACTGGAAGCTGATCTGGTCGCGCTGACCGGCCCGCGCTCGCGGGAGTGTCGAAACGCGAGATCGTTTCGACACTCCCCGAGCGGGGTCGGCGGCCGGATGCTCGGGGACGCGCGGCACTTCCGCCGCCGCTTCGATTCCGGACCCCAAGCCCATGCAAGACGATAGCGACATCGACCGGGCGGGCCGCGCCAAGCGCGGCTCGCCCTTCCTTTCGACCGATCAGGCCGCCGCCTATCTCAAGATCTCGCCCAAGTCGCTGAAGCGGCTGCGGCGCGCCGGCAAGGGCCCGACCTTCCGCCGTCATTGCCGCTTCGTCCAGTATCATATCGACGATCTCGACGACTGGAGCCGCGACAGCGGCGCCCGGGAGTCGGGCCGGTGAGCCGTCGTTCGACGGGCGCTGCCGATGCTCCGCTGCTCGCCTGGGGTGACGCGCTGCGCGCCGCCAAACTGCGGCGCAGAACCCTCGCGCGGCGCGCTGCGGCCGTGGCGATCGGCAGCATCATCGTGCTCGCATCGGCGGCGCTTCCGCCCACGCCGCGCCTCGTCTGGAACGCCTCGGCCAGCGCGCCGATCGGCCTCTATGCGGTGTCACCGGGCGCCTCGACGATCCTTGGCGACATGGTGATCGCGCGGGTGCCCGAGACCTATCGGCGGCTCGCCGCGACCCGGCACTATCTCCCCATGAACGTGCCGCTGGTGAAGCGCGTCGCTGCCTACGCGGGCGACGAAGTCTGCGCGCTCGGGCAGGAAATCTTCGTCAACGGACGCTGGACCGCCGAGCGGCTGATGGTCGATGGCGCGGGTCGGCCGATGCCGATGTGGTCGGGCTGTGTGCGACTGCGCGGGGATCAGCGCTTCCTGCTGATGGACGCACCGGCATCGTTCGACGGGCGTTATTTCGGGGTGACCGAGGGCGCCGACATGGTCGGCAAGGCGCGGCTGCTGTGGCCACGCTGAGGCTCTGGATCGCGGCCGCCTCGCTCGCAATCGCCGGCCCGGCGCAGGCCGAATCCGTCGCCGACTGGCGCCCCTATGTCGTCGAGGCCTCGACACGTTTCGGGGTGCCGACGGCCTGGATCGAGACAGTCATGCAGGCCGAAAGCCGAGGCCGGACGACCTTGAACGGGCAGCCGATCCGATCGCCAGCGGGCGCGATGGGGCTGATGCAGTTGATGCCCGGAACCTGGGCCGAGATGCGTGCACGGCTGGGGCTCGGCACCAATCCCGACGACCCGCGCGACAACATCCTTGCCGGCACATTCTACCTGAGGCTGATGTATGACCGCTTCGGCTACCCCGGCCTGTTCGCGGCCTACAATGCCGGCCCCAGGCGCTACGCCGACTATCTCGCCGGGCGCGGCAGACTGCCATCGGAGACGATCGGCTACCTTGCCAGCGTCGCGCCGTCGGCACCGGGGATGACCGCTGCGCCGGTGCGACCGACCCCGCCGGTGTCGATCTTCGCAGTGCGCAGGGATGTTCGCTCCGCCGATCCGGCAGACCCGAAATCCCAGCCCGCGTCGTCGCTGTTCGTCGCGCTGTCGCAGGGGAATTGAGGCGATGTCGCGCGTCATCGAGAGGGAGGAAGCTCGTCTCGACAGACCCAGCATGACGGGTGGCGGAACAGCTCTCAAGGCCCGCGGGTGCCCCCCGATTTTCTTCGAAAATCGGTTCCCCCCGCGTCCGCTTCGCGGCGCTTCCGCTCGCGCTCCAGCGGCCCTGACAGCCGCTCCGCCACCCGTCCCTCGAACGCCGTTCTCGATGATGAGGACGCTAGCGTTGGAGGTCACAATGGACATGTCTCAGAGCATCGGAACGGCGTCGGATCGCGTTCTGGAAACGCTCAAGGCCGGGCTCGAGATCGAATTCGGACGCGGTGCCGGAGAGGCACTGGCGCATCGGTTTCTGGAGGCCGAGGAGGCGGATTTTCGCTGGGATGCGCGGGTCGAGGAGCGCTGGATCGGCGCTTACGAGAGCATCGACGAGGAGGAATTCGAACTCGACCGGATAGCGATCTGCGGGCGGCTCGACGGGAAATGGTTCTGTGCCACCATGCTCGTGGATGGCGATGGCCAGGCCCACGGGATGATGGGATGCCGGGAGTTTCGGTCGCTGGTTCGGGCGCGGGATGCGATGCTCCATGCGCACTGATCGGCAGCACATTCACGGGGAGAGGCGGCGTCGGAAGGCGCTCGTCTCTCCCCCTTTTTTGACCCGAGATGGTGGGGAGGAAGGTAAAGAGGGGAAACAAGATAAAGGCAGTGTCTCGCGACACTGCGCAAGTGGTTGTCTGCACATCCTTTTTTCGAGAGACAGGCGGCGGGCAATACGAGACAGGCGGAGCGGAAACGGCGGAAATTCGCCATTTCTTGCCCGAAATCGCGAGACTCGCAGGCGCCGGCATGTCTGACGACGACTTCACGCCGAAGCTCGGCCGGAAGCGCGGCAACGACGGCAAGCGCGTCACGAAATATGGTGGTCGCATCCTCGCCGCGACGCGCCTCGCCGGCACCAAGACGGGCGTCAGGTCGCGCCGTTTCGACGGCAGCCGGATCGGACGCGGCGCGAGCATCGGGCGGCTGCTGTCCAGCCGTGATTGGCTCGCCGGATTTCGGGGTCGCCGGGCGGTGGTGAAGGCGAGCCTGATCCGTCTGCAGGGCAAGGCCGGCCAGGTCGCCCGCGCGCACATGCGATACATCCAGCGCGACGGGGTCACGCGCGAGGGCTTGCCGGGCGAGCTCTATGGCCCCGAGACCGACCGTGCCGACAGCGACGATTTCTTGAAGCGCACCGCCCATGACCGGCACCAGTTCCGCTTCATCGTCTCGGCCGAGGACGGTGCCGAATATCCCGACCTCAAGCCCTATGTCCGGCGCCTCATGACACAGGTCGAGCAGGATCTCGGAACGAAGCTCGACTGGGTGGCGGTCGATCATTTCAACACCGAGCGACCGCACACCCACGTCGTGCTGCGCGGCGTCGACGAGCAGGGCGACAATCTGGTTATCGCGCGCGAGTATATTTCGCACGGGCTGCGCGAGCGCGCGTCGGAGCTGGTGACGCTCGACCTGGGGCCGAGAACCGATCATGAAATCGAAGCCCGGCTCCGGCACGATGTCGACCAGGAACGGCTTACCGCGATCGACCGGCGCCTGCTGCGGCGGATGGATACCGATCGCACGGTGTCGCCGGCCGACAACGACCCCTTCCAGCAGTCGATCGCCGCCGGGCGATTGCGCAAGCTCAAGGCAATGGATCTCGCCGAGGATATCGGCGGTGGCCGCTACCGGCTTGCTGACGGACTTGAGGACACGCTGCGCCGCATGGGCGAGCGCTGCGACATCATTCGCCTGATGCAGCGCGAACTGACGGCACGCCAGCTCGATCGCGTCGGAGTCGAACAGGTGGTCACCACGGAGTTGCGCGAACCGCTCGTAGGACGGGTGATCCACCGCGGCTTTTCCGACGAACATCGCGATCGCCACTACCTCATGATCGATGGCGCCGATGGCCGGGTTCATTACGTCGATATCGGTCGTGGGGATGCGACCCCATCGGTGCCCGAGAGCGCGACGGTACGGATCGAAGCAGCCAAAGCCGACGTGACGGCAGCCGACCGGACGGTCGATGCCGTCGCCCGCGCCAATGGCGGACGCTATTCGATCGACCTGCACCTACGCCACGATCCGGAGGCCAGCGAAGCCTACGCAGCTAGTCATGTGCGGCGGCTGGAAGCGATGCGGCGGGCGGGCGCGGGTCCGGAGCGGCAGGCGGACGGCAGCTGGATCATCCCGAGCGACCATCTCACCCGGGCGGAAGCCTTCGCTCAGCGGCAGCAGCGCGACCGCCCGATCGCACTGTCGATCCTCTCGCCACGGGAAGTCGGAGATCTGGTCGCGATCGAGGCGCCGACCTGGCTCGATCGCGAGCTGGCCTCGGGCGCACCCAGCGCGGCGCGCGATGCCGGTTTTGGTCGCGAGATGCGGGGGGCTTTGGCAGCCCGTCGGCAATGGCTGATCGAGCAGCAGCTGGCCGACCAGATCGGCCAGTCATTTCGGCTGCGCCAGGGCGCCCTCGAGAGTCTTCGGGTGCGGGAACTCGAGGATGCCGGCGAACGGCTGGCCGGGCAGCTTGGCAAGCGGTTCGAGGCTGCCAGGATAGGCGAGCGCATCGAGGGCGTCATTGCCCGACGCGTTGACCTCGAATGCGGCCCTCACGCGCTGGTCGAGCGATCCCGGGATTTCACGCTGGTGCCTTGGCGCGAGGTACTTGAGCGCAACATCGGCAGGGCCGCTTCCGGAATCATGCGTGTCGACGGCATCAGCTGGCATTTTGGTCGCGGACGGTCGGGTCCGTCGATCAGCTAGATCAGCCGCCAGAACGGAGGCGCACGAGTTGACCAAACCGTCGTTTGGCTGCTCCCCGCAGCAATCAGTAGAGAAGCTTCAGCTCGCTTCGGAACAGCTTTCCGACATTCATTACCACCTCGTCCGTATCGCTCTCGAACTTCGTCGGAGCGAGAATACCTGGGTCTTCCTTTCGCTCGATTATGCGTTCTTCCATCAGCGTTACGGCGTCGTCAGACAGAAGCTCGGGGCTGATCCCCTGCCGGAGCTCCAAGCGGCGGACGAGCCTGTCATTGAGCAGGAGCGGCGCGGGCAATTCGATGACAGTGCGCCGTCCGACAAGCGGCCCGCGATCGCTTGTGAGATCCTCGGCGCGGGGTCGTCCCGCCATTTCCTCGCGCGCCTCCTGAAAGCGTTCGGCTCGCTCCTCTATCGGTGCAAATACGTATCGCTCACCTTCGATCCCACGCGGGCGGCCTTCAGGAAAGGCCGCAAGATTTGCCGCAAGTGGGAACCCGGAGGCGCGCAGCATCTGTGCCAGTGTGCCCCGAGCAATGGGGTCAAATGCCATCGGCGCATTCTCGTCGCCGACTTCCACCAGAGGCGGATCCTCCGGATCGATGATTTTCAGCGACGAACGTTCATTGAGATCGCTCGAGATGAAAGTACCGCAGGCGAGCCTTTCTCCAGCAACATGGGTTGGAAATGTAACGGTCCGTTTCTGTGCTCTGCCGCCCCGAAGACCTTTGTCGGTTGGCAGGCCAAGCTGGTCGTCACGGTAGGCAGTGGAGGTCTGTGTGCCTTTGCATTCGACGACGTGAAATTTTCCATTTCGGCTGACGCAGATGAAATCTGGTGCCTTGCCTGGACCTCGTTTGGCGGCTTTCCCCGTGTATGTCCCGCCATAGGTCGCCAGATAGCGTTCAATGAAGTACCGGCCGTCGCAGATACCAATCAGGTTCATGCGCCTGCTTATCCAGTGGATCGGAAGCCCCATCCCGATGTCGTCGCTGAGTATCGTTTTCTGATGAGCATCGAGCTCGGCAAACTCTGGGGTCAGGGTCAGCTGATCCTCGTTGCGCCAGGCAAAGATGTAGCGCGCATATGCCCAGAATTCTGCAAGCGAAGCGCCCGATGCGAGCACCGGCGTCGTCAGGCGCCCGATCAGGAGCAGAACCTCCGCGATGTCGCTTTCATAGGTCCGAGGATGAACGGGGAATCGCGGTGGGAGCTTCTTGCCAGGCCAGGTGGCGGCGACCGCACTGACAGTGAACTTCTTTGGAAGTAGCGCCATCGCTTTCAGTCCTCTCGGGCTGCCCACGATCGACGCCGAGGCTCATCAGCGGTGGACGACTGCGCAAAGAACGCGTCGACCGCTTTTTCAAGCTCCTGATCATCGAGCGCGGACAGGAGCTGGACCTGGTTACGAAGCCTCAGCCGGATCACGGCCTCGCGCATGGCGTCTTCCATGGCCGATCGACCGAGACGCTGCGATGCACGCAACCAGCCTTCGGCCAGCGCTCGCGCCAGACGGGCATCGTTTCCAACCGACGGGCGTTCCGTAATCTGGACCAGCGCGTCCTCGGTGAGCGCGCCGAGCAGCTCCCAGCGTCTCTCTGCCGAGGCGCCTCGATCCAGTATGCAGCCTCGCATCCACAGCCGCTGGAATGTGTTGCGCACGCCGCCGTGGAAACGCTCGGCAGGTCGATCTGCAAATCGCCAAGCGACCAGATCAGGAAGAACTACACACGCGAGAAATGCCCATACGTCGTCGCGCAGAGCCTCGCCGCCATCAAGCTCGTTCCGCTGGGCAAGAAAGGCGGACGCGCGCTCATCGAACCGCGCGCGATCGGCTGCGCTTCCGCGGTCAGGGAATCCGCAGCCAACCGCGATCTCTTCGAGGCCAGCGCGAATAGCGATGAGGATCTCATGCCTGATCGGACTGCCGCCACTTGCAGCGTATCGGGTCTCGACGGGAAAGCTGTCTGCATCGACAACGGGTTCCGGACACACCGTGTCGTCGGCGCGCGTGGACAGAAGCGCGTCGACAGCCAGTCGATCCAGCCTGGGAAAAAGCTGCACGATCACGCGCCGTCCTCCAGACTGACGATGTCCGCCGCGGCCAGAATTCCGGCATGGAATGCGGACGGGCGAAGATCGATCATGCTGCGGACTGCGGCAATGTCCTGTCCGGGAAAGGCGAGGCCAATCCAGTGGGCTGCCCGTCCGGCGATCGAGCATGGATCGGCCTCCTCGGCGAGCCGTTCGAAATCGTTTTGGCGCAGCGAAACAGAAATGATCTGGGTCATGACATCGGCGAGGACCACCTGGGTAGTGGCGCGATCGCCTGCAAGCAGCCGATCAGTCACATCGGCACGGTCCCTGTTGAGATACAGGCGTACGCTTCCGCCGAAATCGCGATGCAGGTTGCCTGGTGTCCAGTGCAGCAGCCATGGGGCATAGGCCTCGGGCCGGCCGGCAAAGCGCTCCAGAAAGCTGACGGCCTCCATGGGAAAACGCGGCTCCTCGCCTTCCAGGCGGAGATCGAGCTGATCCGACCACAGCTTCGATCCGGCAAGGTCGGGCGACAGCGGTGACCCCTCGCGCGGCTGGCGCAGAATGACGAGAGTGTCGACGAGCAGTCTCTGCGAGAGGCTGTGACCGGGCACCACCTCGTCGATGACAATTGTCGGTTCCATCCGCGTCAACGGCAGCTTCGAAGTCGCAATGATCCGACGCGGCATGTTGCCGATACCAGTTCCGATCCGGGTGACGAGCTCGAGCACACCATCATCGATCGGCATCGAAAGCAGATCAGCGGCGCGATCGAGATCGGTTGTCACGAGGCGTCGGAGACGAAGGTCTCTCGCGGCGTCCCAGTCGGGCAGCCACGCGTCCCCGATAGGTGTCTCTAGGCCGCCATCGAGCAGCACCCAGGGCTCCGGGCTGATCGCGGTCTGATCCAGGGTCAGGAACGGAAAAGCAATCCGTCCCATCAGACGGTCTCGTCAGAGCTTATGCGCGCGTTTATCGTCACGGCACAGTCTGCCGGCATGGCAACCGAGACCTCGAACCTCCCCCGACGGTCGCCGATGATCACAGGTCCATCGATCGCGAGCTCTTCTCCGTCCTCGTCGACAACGCGGGTGACGGTCGGGCGCGCGGCAGTCGAATATTCCGATGCCGTTCCGCCATCCATGACCAGCAGCGGATCAAGGTGGAGCGAGAGCGCCGGCCCTTCACCACGAACCGCGAGTTCGAAGACACCGACAGGTCCGGCTTCACCCAGTTCCAGCCGGACGAACGTGGGACGCGTAACTGACGGCCCCGTACGACCGCCGCCGCCGCCTGGCCCCGGTCGACGCGGTCCGGCTCCTTCGCCATCGCCCTCCAGTGCTCTGCCGAAAAGTCCGGCAATACCCGCAAGCGACGGCCCCTTGTCTCCGTCCGGAGCGGGCGTCGAGGTCGGGTTTGCATATTCCAGCGCGGCTGCCCGGATGCGATCCACTGCGATCTTGACGATGCTGCGAGCTGCCTTGTCGGAGAGCGCCTCATACTGCCAGTCATCATGAGCTGGGGGCTCTGCCATCGCGAAGGCTTCTTCGACGGCATCATCGTTCGAAGCTACAAAGACACCGGCCCATTCGAAGCGGTCATCTGCGATCTGGGTCCCCGAGAAATATCGGACGACCAGCTCTACCGGCCGCATGACCGCAATTGCCGCGCAGCGCTCGGGAAACAGGCTGTCCTCGCGGCCGGCAGGCGCAACGCGATCGGCACGGAGGCCGCGAGCGAAGCTCAAGCGCCCCAGATCGCGCTTCGGCCGAAACGATTTCACGATGTCGCCGCCCGGAGGATCGGAGCGCAGATTCTTCATCGCGCGAGCAAAGAGATCGAGCGGCGGGAAATCCTCGGGCCGAGGCAGCATGCGCTCCTCGCCGTCCACGAAGATGCGAAAGTGCATCTTCTTGCTTTCAGGCGTGCCCTCCAGCAATCGAGGCCAGAAGAACCACAGAAGGGCCTCTTCAATCAGATCGATCGCGCGCTCGCGGTCCTCCTCCACGAACAGCGGATCGAGGATCATGATCGATGTGCCGCTATGTTCCGGCGACCTGTTCGGGAAGCCGAGAGCGCCGGCGAGGTCGGCTGCATCGTCTCCTTCGACCGGGTCGACATATTCGTCATCACCGGATCGCTGTCCCCACCAGTGTCGACCGGTGAAACGGCGTCGAATGCCGTCGGCGTCATTCGCGCTGAATGCAGAGCCCAGCTGAGCCGCCATGAGCCGGCGCCGAGGTGCTCCTGCATTGGTGGTCTGGCTGTCGATGACGATCGTCGAGCATCGGCTGGCGAGATACAGCGAGGTCTTCCCGTAGCCGTACGTCCCGCCGCCATGCGTCGTGTTCCGTCGGGAACCGACATTCCTGAGAAAGTCGACAAAGTCGGTCGGCTCGCCCTCCGTCGCCGCCACATCCGCGCGCGTTGGACCCGCCAGTCCGGCCGTCCCGAAATCGCATATTTCCAGAACATGCGGGGTCTCACTCGACAGAAAGGCTTCGAGCGGGCCTGCCGCGCTTTCGTCGAGCGGTCGATCCGCCAGAACGGTATCGCGAAGTGCTTCGAGCTCGGCCTGCTGAAGAGCTCTCACACGGAAGTGAACCTCCGCGCCGCCATCCGAGAGCGCCGCGTCGCAACTGTTCTGGACGGCCTCTCGCACGACCGTCTGCACAAGATCGATGGAGGGCGCGCCGAGGAGCTTGCGGTAGCCGTCGGCCGCCAGATTGCCTGACGCCGAGTACGCCTCAGAGTGAAGCGTCAGCGGTGCTCGAGGCATGCCACCAGCTCCACATTTCGGGCTTCGACTCCCTCTTTGCTCAGCCGGCAATGTTCCGCCGCGCTGAGGTTCACGACGTAGGATATCTGTTCGACACCGCTAGGGACGACTCCTCCTGCAAAGCTATCGGGAACGACCCGTGGAAACCGAGTGTCGACCAGATAGTGATCTTCATCTTCCAGTCGAAACCGGCATCGGTTCCATTCTCGGGATTCGGGATCGGTACAGCCATAGCCGGAGACAAGGCGCGCGACTTCCTGCCTGTCGGAGGCAGCGCGCATGACGTCGGCTGCAACTCTCGCGACCGAGATGTCACCACCTGCCGTTTCCGCCAGCTGAAACACCGCGAGTGTCAACGAGCCTCCCATCGGTGGCAGAAGCTGATCCACAGCTGAAATCGGCACGCTGCGCGTGGCCGATCGACTGGTCGTCTTCACTTCCGCTGCGACGGTTCCACCGCGGAAGTCGTGGCGCTCGCGAAGCGGACCGCGCCAGAGCCTCCACGCCGTCGGATCAAGGTCAAGCAATGTACGCAGCATCAGCAGTTCGCCGATCAGGCCCCGGATCTCCTCGATCGAGACTTCAGCAGACGGCATGATCAGCAGAGAGCGGAAATCCTCGATCGTGGTGCGACATGCCTCCACAGGGGACGCACCGCCGACGATCCTGTCCATGATCTCGTCTGCGACGTCGGCGAACACGCCGTCGAGGGCACCGACCAGGCAGGTCATGTCGAGATATCGGATAGGAGTGCCACCCAGCGTGTAGGTCGCCACGCCGATGCCAAGAGCATCACTTGATGGCGTCTCTGCTATCCTCTCGCTCTGCCGGACGGGAAGCAGGAGCCTGAGCTCGCCCGCATTGCCGAGAGCTAGGCGTACCGAACCTGATCCGGTGTCTACCCCTGTGTCGATGCTAGGTATCTCCAGTGCCGTCGACGCCTGCCCGCCGCGCCGAAGCATTTCCCAGTGATCGACTGACGCTTCAGCGGGCACGCCCGGCCTCAAGCTGTTCCGCAATCTCGTCTTCGATCTCCTCGAGATCATCCGCTGACGGGGGCTCCAGGCGAACGCTGTAGTATCCGCCCGCTCCCTCGGCCGCGCCGGGGAAGACTATCCCGAAGCCTACGAGGTCACCGACCGCATCAAGCGGAGAGCGCTCGGTCGAGCCTGGCCGAGGCTGTGATGCTCGATCAATCGGATACAGCAGGAGCATCGGAACAGGTCCAACGATCCCGGCGCGCGCCGCCTTCAGCGCGCTCCAGTCCGCGTCCGGAACGCCATCACCTGCCTCGCCGCAGTCGAACAGGACGTCGCGTTTGGACATCAAGGCCTTGATATCGGCGAAGTCTTCCGGCCGGTTCAGGCGGCTTCTTGTGGACAGTCGGACAGGCCCCAGGCCACCGAGTGGCTCGTCAGAGGCGGTGCCGATTCGAGGCTCGATGACACCGACGCTCCAGGTCTTCTGGCTGTCACCGGATGCATCAAGATAGCCGAGCAGGAAGTCTGCCGACAGCTCGCGGTGCGATGCCTGCACGGAATAGGCGCGCAGGAACTGAACGATCAGCCTGCCGGGAACGCCTTCGAACAGGACCTGCGAGGGGTCGGCCGATCGAAGACCAAGGTCTGTCGCCTGGGTCATGAGATGTGCAGCCGCGGTCCAGTTCGCCTGCACGATTCGCGGATCGTGATGATCGAAACGGATCGTCTGCACGTGCTTTCCGGCGTAGCTGACGTCGGTCAGCACCGCTGCTCGCATCTTGCTTGCAGCAGTGATCGCCATGCCCGGTATGGAGCGGACGCGGACGGCAAACTCCATCGGGGTATTGTGGCGGACGGCATATTCGGCGACGTCATCCCGGATTTCCGCCTCGATGAGGGCAAGTGAGCGGAACGCGGTCGACAGCGCCTCGGTCATCCAGATCCGCGGCATGTCCTCATAGTCCGGACGATATCCGAACCAGCGGCCCATCTGCAGCAGCGTGTCGTACTGGCTGGAGGTGCGCAGGAAATAGCTGACGCACAGACCTTCGATCGTAAGTCCGCGGGCAAGGATCGATCCGCCAACGACGATGTAGGTCTTCGGGGGACCGTCATAGTCGATGCGATCTTCGCTGACGCCGTTTTCGACGGGCACTTCAAGCGCTCCCAGCACCGCCGGCATGAAGGGCATCAGCTCTTCGGAGGTGACATGCGGATGAGGACAAACACCCGCGGGAATCCTGAGCTGCTCTGCATCCCAGAAGGCCAGCATCCGCTGGCACAGCGGAGATGAGGAATCCAGCAGCTGCTTGCCGACGACCTCCAGCCACGCCTTGACCAGCGTCGCAAGTCGATCATGCATGATCACGTAGGCAGAGGTATGGATCAGCATCGACATGTGGCTGTCGGCCTGGCCTCGAAAGCGGCGCGCGGCGCAGGATGCGAGAAAGTAGAGAACGGCGTCCTCGAGCGAGGACGGCATGCGCGGCTGAAAGGCATCCTTTTCCGCCCGGCTCGGCGGTTGAAGCAGCGCAGTATCGTCCTCCGCAATGTCGCGGATCATGTCGAGACCCTCTTCGTCCGGAAGAGGAGCCTCGGCATCGGCAGGCGGCCGGCCAAACAGCCGCTCCGTGCCAAAATAGCCGTCCGGTGTCGGTAGAGCGGTGATGAAGTCCTTCGGATAGAGATCGTCGAGCTCGCCGCCGTTGACCGGGAACGGGTTGATCAGAACATTCGCAAAAGGTGTCGCGGTGTAGCCGACATAGGAATTTGCCGGAAACTTCTTCAGGATGAGCCGGATGTTCTCGTTGATCCGGGTCATGTCATACTCGCCCGAAGCGGTGTTGACGCTGGCCTGATCACATTCGTCGTCGATGATGAGAACGCGGAGCCTGCGGAGCACGGCTGGCAGCGTACGATCGAGCGTCGCAAGAAGCTGACCGAGCGGCGCCACGTTCTTCTTGACGACGGCAAGCTGCACAACCCCCTCAGCCGGGGCGGGAAAGCCGCCATTCGGCGGCATCCTGAAATCGCCTTGATCGTCCTCGGTGGTCCGAAGCTCCCATCGGTCGCGCAGTCGATCGACCAGATCCTTGCGCATCCGACTCTGGGTCTGCCTGCGCAGCTTGTTTGTCAGACCGGCGAGGATGATGACCAGATTATAGCCTGCGTCGACCGCCTTCGCGATGACCGCCGTCATGTTGGCCGTCTTGCCCGACTGGACATGGCCGATCACAAGGCCTCGACAGGCGAAGCTGTCGGTCGCTGGATTTTCGAGCAGCGAGACGATCTCGTTGGAAGCGGCACCGATGCGCTCGTCGACCGTGTCCGCCGACCAGCCCTTGGAATCCACGAGGTAGGAGCGCAGCGCCGGCCAGTGCCGGTCGCCCTCCGCAGGACCGCGATACCACTGCTGGCGGACGCGAAACATGGAATTGACGCGCAGGATTTCCACGGGACGGATCGTGGCTCTGACGCTGTCTATCGCAGCAGCGAAGTCTTCCTCCTGCTCCTGCGAAAAGGCGCCGAGGATCGGCTCGAGATCAGCGCGGACCAGGCGAGCGGCGTCATCGACATCAACTGCCGTTGCGAGGCGCGCGCGCAGCTGTCTGGCAAACGCCTCCGTCTGTGTGGCTGATGGCATCAAGCTCCCCCCAAGCCGTCGAGTTCGAGTCCCGCTCCGACCTGTTGTGCACAGCGTGGGACGGAGCGACAAGCCGTATTCCCGCCAGATTGAATTACTTGAAGGGCTCTCGATCATGCTGGCGAAGAAGATGGTTCCGGCTCAGCCAGTCCGCGTAAGAAGAGGTTGTTCGCCTACATCCGCGGTTTCGTCGCGGTTCGCGGTGAGCAGCGCGTAGAGAGCCTCACCGATCCATCGCGCGAGCAGAGGTGGCACCGCGTTGCCGACCTGTGTGTACTGCTGTGTGCGGTTCCCTTTGAACAGATAGTTGTCGGGGAAGGTCTGCAGCCGCGCAGCTTCCCTGACCGTGAGGCTCCGGCATTGCAGCGGATCTGGATGGATGAAATAGTGGCCATCCTTGGAGATATGGCTCGTGACCGTGGTCGAAGGACCGGTGGCAAGCTGAACCCTGAAACGGTCGGCGAAATTGCCAGAGGTCCAGTTTTCGTGCGCCGGCGCCAGCTCCTCCGGAAAGTCTGACGCCTTCGGTGACTTGCCTGTGACCTCGGCGAAGACGGCAGCAAAGAAATAGCGTGCAAGATCGCTGCCCATGTGACTCCGCGTCGCATGGTTCGGAAGCGTTTCCAGCTTGGTATCCGTCAGCCAGTCCCGCAGATCCGCAGGGCAGTCTTCGGAAATCCCGACACCAAATCCTTCGCGACCCGGGATATCGTTCAGCGCGGCAAAGCGGCGATGATAGTCGCTGGCGCGCTCGGTGAAGGCAGCGTGCTGTTCATCGGACAGACTGGTCTCCAGCTCGGCGACGAAGGCCATCGCCGCGAGCACGATGGCGCGCCAGGCATCAGGTCCGTCTGCCTCCTGGCTGAGACCGCTCCGCAGTCGGGGCATGCCGGTCAGGGCATGGCCGACTGTCGTCTTCAGATTGTGTCGGATCATGAGATCAGCCAGCGCCCGATCCGGCAGGTCTTCAGCAAGGTCGGCGCGCAGCCCGACCACTATCACGCGATGGCGCGCCTGGGGCACGCCGAAGTCCTCGGCACGCACTATGAAATCGGGCGCACGCGGCTCGAAACGCCCGAGATCAAGCTGCTGTCGACGGCGCGGATCAAGTGCGATGAGCCGATATTCCCGCCCGCCTTCGCGTTCGCCCCGAAGGTCGCGGAGGACCTGATCGAAGATACGGTTTTCCCCGTCGACCGACGAGGACAGCATGCCCTTCACGTTCTCCATGACGAAGGCGGCGGGGTTCAGGCGATCCAGAATCCGGATATATTCCTGGTAGAGGAAATGCCTGATGTCCTCGAGCGCTACGTAGCCCTCCTTGCCCGCATTGCGCGAACGGCCAGCGAGCGAGTAAGCCTGACATGGCGGGCCGCCTATCAGGATGACATTGCCATTGCTCTCCTCGCGAATCGCGTCCAGTCGCGCGTCAAGCCGTTCTGCAGGATCCTCCTTGCCGAGTTCGAGTTTCCAGGCCTCCCTTTCTGCAGCCTTCCACTCGTCCGGATACAACGAAGCCCAGTCAGGATCCGCGATCTTGCCGTTGATGAAGTCGTAGTAGACAGCTGGAAGCGCACCCTCGAACTGGCGCAGGAAGCTGCGGAGACGTAACGTCTCGTGCGCCGATGTCTCCTTCTCGATCGACAGGGCGATGCTGAAGGCATGCTCGTCGGTGGCACCGGGAACGCTCGAAAACCCCTCGGCCAGTCCCCCCGGACCTGCAAAAATGTCAACGACCGAATATCTTGGCAAGACTCGCACGCTTTCCGAAGGTCAGGCAAAGGGATGATGATTACCATCATCGACGCGAAATGACAGGCTGCTCTCCATGGTCGACGTAGTTGATGCGGCGACGCGGTCGCGCATGATGTCTGGCATCCGCGGCACGGACACGCGGCCGGAGACCTTCCTGCGCAAAGCGCTGCATCGTGCCGGGTTCAGATACAGGCTGCACGCAGCGAAGCTTCCCGGGCGGCCTGATATCGCCTTGGCCTCGCGGCGAGCTGCGATCTTCGTGCACGGCTGCTTCTGGCATCGCCATGAGGGATGTCACTGGTGCACGACACCGGCCAGCAACGTCGAGTTCTGGCGCGGCAAGTTTGAACGCAATGTCGAACGGGACAGGAGCGTCGTCGAGACGTTGCAGTCGATGGAGTGGCGGACCGCGATCATCTGGGAATGCGGTCTTCGGAAGCCCTATGCGGCGTCGACGCTGGAGGATGTCGTGTCGTGGCTCCGGTCGGATGATATCGCCTACGAGAGCGCGCTCGTTCGGCCAAAAGCAATGATCGATTGAAACATCCGCGTGCGTCACATAACCTGGGTCTCATCTCGTTCAAACCCAGGTTATGTGGCATCCGGTGTGTCACATAACCTGGGTCTCAAATCAGCCAGACCCAGGTTATGTGGCCATGAATGAAGAGCAGCAACCCCAGCGCACCCTGCTTTCGCAGCTGCTGATAAGACACCCCATCGTGCGCGCCTACGAGCTTCGTAACGAAGGCATCGATCCAAAAACCATTTCCCGCGCCGTCGCGGCCGGTGAACTCATCCGCATCTCGCGAGGCCTTTACCAGCGCCCGGACAGCGACATCGATACCCATCAGGTACTGGCAGAGGCGGCGAAGAAAGTCCCTCGTGGCGTCGTGGCGATGGTCTCCGCGCTGGCATACCACGAACTGACAGATCAGATGCCGCGCAAGGTCTGGATGGCGGTCAGCGTGAAGGACTGGAGCCCGTCTGCTTCGTCCTATCCCCCTATCCGCATCGTCGAGTTCCGGGACAGATACATGCACCAGGGGATCGAACATCACACGATCTCAGGGACCCGCGTTCCAATCTACTCGATTCCGAAAACCCTCGCCGACGTCTTCCGAAATCGAAAGCTGGTCGATCGATCCGTGGCGGTAGAAGCACTCCGCGCCACGCTGGATCAGCGTAAGGCGACGCCGGCATCGATCGCAGATGCGGCAATGGCAGGCGACGCATGGAACATCATGCGCCCCTATCTCGAGGCACTCACGTCAAATGGCTAGGGCGCCGGCGAACATTGCAGCCTCGGTCAAGCAGCGGCTGCTGAATCTCGCCCGTGCCGAACGGCGGGCCTATGATGTGGTGCTCGTCCGTTATGCCCTCGAACGGCTGTTTTATCGCCTTTCCATATCCGAACATCGCGGCTCCTTCATTCTGAAGGGAGGCATGCTCGTCACCCTCTGGATCGAAAGCGGTTCGCGCGAGACGAGAGATGCGGACTTTCTGGGTCACGGGAACTCCGATCCTGACCACCTGCGCGAGGTTTTTGCTGGAGTCCTGTCGATTGACGCTGACGATGGGCTTGTCTTCGACACTCGGAGTCTGAGGACCGCCGTCATCAGGGAGGAGATGGAATATGGTGGCGTACGGCTGCGTGCCGACGCCTATCTTGAAAGGAGCCGGATACCCGTCACAATCGACATCGGGTTCGGCGACGCCCTCGCCGACGCCGCCCGGACCATGGCCTATCCGTCGATGCTGGGCATGGAGGAGCCAGAAATCCGGATCTACCCACCTGCCTCGGTCATCGCCGAGAAGTTCCAGGCCATGGTTGCTCTCGGCGCGGTCAACGGGCGGATGAAGGACTATTTCGATCTCTGGGCCATTCCGAGAGCCCTGGAGATTGCGCCGGAAGACCTCGATGCGGCGATCAGCGCGACCTTCGATCGGCGAGGCACGGCGCTACCCGCCGAGAGGCCGCCGGGACTGTCCGACGCGATGCTGACCGACGCCAAGCAGGCGCAATGGCGGGCATACGCCGCATCGCTGGATCTGAAGGATCTCGCCTTCGAAGAAGTCATCGATGCGGCATGGGGCCTCGTCGGCCCGTCATGCGAGCGCCTGTCAGGCGCCAAGTCGCCGCCGGTTCGATGAGCAAAGGCGCCCTTTGGCCCGGTTTGACAGCGGAAGCCGGGCAAGGGCGCCTAGACCTGCTCCTGCTCGATCGTGAAACGCAGGTTTCCGACGGTCCAGACGCTGGACGGTTCGGGCAGATGCTCTTCCTGTTCCGGCGTGCTCAGAGCCCTCAGCTCCTCGATCAGATCGCCTGCCGAGGCATCGCCTGCTCGCTCCTGAAGTCGCGCTATCGCCGTGACGAGCTGATTCCAGTTGGAGAAGGTGGCATCGTCACCGGTTACAACCTGTCGGAGCGAATGCGCGTAGTGCCGCGTGAGAACAAGCAGGCTGATTTCGGGTCTCGCCGAACCGGACGGCAGCCGGAAGGTCGCGCGAAGTTCGGCCGTGCTCGCGGCGGCGAGCCATGAACGCACCTTGCGAAGCCATTCGCTCACCTGCTGATTCAGCCGGCCGGTCCTCGCCAGCATCGTGGCGAAATCGGCGCCGTACGGGTCCTGATGCTTCAGTTGCGTGAGGATCACGCGGTTGCCCGGCGCCTCGACGATCACCAGATCGATGTCCGTCAGAACCTTGCCGGCCTGCCTCAGCTTGATGTTGCCCCGGAATTCCGGCGTCGGAAGCACCGAGCGGATCGCCTTCTCGACCGATCGCTGCATCACCCCTTCCCGGGCCCGCTGCGCCCGGTCGTACTCCTTCGGAAAGCTGTGCTGCAGCGAATTCAGGAGGAACAGCATGACCTCATCGCTGGTCGCGCCCGCCAGGGGCCTGATGACGTGATCGTCGGAGCACTGGATCAACGGCGGGATCGGTGCTCCCGGCCGATCAAGCAGCGCCAGATTGCGCCTGCTTACGGAAAGCACGTCGAAGATGATCCCCACGTCGTCATCGGTCACCGGCACATGGCCTTCGAACCGCTCGCCGAACTGATTGATGAACTCTCGCAGTCCTTCGAGGAAGCCTGCGGTCTCGACCGACACGGTGAGGACGTCCTCGATCCTGATCGACGGCTCCTTGTCCAGGAGCGCTCGCACGAATGCACGGTGCTTCATAGCCACCGACACGATGAAGATCGCCGCGAGCTTGTAGTTCGCGAATGTCACGCCACCGAAGAGCGTCGAGAAGTGGAAGGTGTCGAAACCTTTGGCGAGCAGCATGTCGTTGTAGGCGTGCCCGAAGAAGTAGAAGTCCAGCGCGGGATCGGCCTCGTAGCCAATGAAGTGCGTCGCGAAGGGATAGACGAGATCGGTAAGCAGCGATCTGACCTCGTCGCCGATCCTGGGCCCGACGATCGCTTCGTAGCCCTCCGCCAGCCTTCTCCTGTGATGCCCGGTGTGAAGACGCTCGAGCTCGCGCTCGTGCAGCTCGAGATCGGCCAGCTTCGCGGGCAGGACGATGCGGAAGCGATCAGGCAGCTTCTCAATTCGGGCACCCTTCGCGGCGAGGCTCTGTGCTACGCGCCGACCGTGCTCGATTGCGCCGGCCACACCGATGAGCGAGAGCACCGCACCCGAATAGGTGAGGTCGCGCTGGATCGTCACCGTCGGTGCATCGAACCGATCGTGTGCCTGCATTGCCAGCTTGATGATGCGGGCCACGCCGATCCGCATGAGGTACGATCGCTCCTGATCGGCCTCCGTCGGCTCGGCTCCGAGGTCCACACCTTCGAAATCGAGGTCGAGCTCGTTGATGGCGATCCGCATCAGCAGCCCGAGACGGTCGGTCGCGACTTCAGCCGCGAGAGCTCGCTCCTCCTGATTGAGGCTTTCGTAGAATTCTCGCAGGCTGTCAGTCACCTGACGCTGATCCCCCTCTGCGCACTCCAGCCTCGCGAACCTGCCGGCGATCTATGGGCGCCGCTTTGCGTCAGAAAGGGGGTTCTGCTGTCGCGCGTGAAGCATTGAAATATATGCCTGCAATACATCATGGGTGTGGATGAGGCACGGATTTCAAGGTCGCCTCTCGTGCTGGAAAAAGTCGCTGAAACGGCGTCGGCCTACCCGCTTCCTGTCCGAAATTTGTAGTCCTATTTCGGACATGAGCCCAACCGGCCCGACGCCCAGAAGGACTCGAACCGCCCCGTCCATTCACGTCCAGCCTTTTCCACGAATCCAGATCGTGCTATTGATGCCCTTGGCGACGTCGCAAGTCCATGATTTGACTGTGAAATCAATCGCTTAGGCGCCCTGCAGCAAAGCTCTTCTGGCACCATTTTCCGTCCGTAGGCGCAATCGGCGGCCATGCGGCAATCGAGCAGCTGAATTTACCGCTAGAGGCCGATGCATAACATCGTCCGCGCGCGGTCGATACCTGCGTTACGCGTGCGGCCGGCTGTGCCGGGGGCGGGCCAGGCCACGCCCCCGTGGCACATTGTTGTTACTTCCGCGCCGCCCCATTCCCCGCCACCGTCAGCACCGCCAGCGCCAGCGTCTCCGCCCCGCGCTTGATCGTCGGCTCGGGCACCGGGGCGAAGAACGGCGAGTGGTTGACCGGCAACGGCTTCCCCTCGGCCTTGTAGCGCGCGATCATCGCCGGATCGTAGCCCCCCACCGCGAAGAATACCGAGGGCACGCCCTCGTCGATGAACACCGAGAAATCCTCGCTGGCGTTCCCGCCCGGCAGCGTCGGCGGGACATAGGCCGCATCCTTGCCAAACGCCGCCGCCATCACCGCTGCGGTGCGCGCCGACAGCGCTGCGTCGTTATGCACCGCATTGGTGCCCGACGGATGCGTGATCGCCGGCTCCGGCGCGCGCGCCATCTGCGCCACCGCGCGCGCGGTGCGCTCGACCCCGTCGATCAGCAATTTGCGCGTCGCATTGTCGTGCGAGCGCAGCGTGAGCATCAGATCGGCGTGGTCGGGGATGATATTGTCGACCGTCCCGCCGTTGAACGCGCCGACGGTCACCACGCCGAACGCATTGGGATCCTTCTCGCGGCTGATCACGCTCTGCACGTCGGTGACGAAATGGCTGCCGATCACGATCGGGTCGATGCTCTTGTCGGGCATCGAGCCGTGCGCGCCGACGCCGTTGAAGGTGATCAGGATCTTGTCCGAGGCGGAAGTGACCACCCCGTCCTTCACGATCACCTGGCCGAGCGGCATCGGCCCGACATGCGCGGCGAAGCCGTAATCGGGCTTGGGCCAGCGCTTGAACAGCCCGTCGGCGATCATCGCCTTGGCGCCGCTCACCGTCTCCTCGCTCGGCTGGCCGACGAACATCAACGTGCCGTGCCACTGATCCTTGATCGCGACGAGCGCGGCCGCGGCGCCGACCCACCACGCCATATGGCTGTCATGCCCGCAGGCGTGATCGACGAAGAAGGTCTTGCCGTCCTTCTGCTGCTGCGCGCGGCTGGCATAGGGAAGCCCGGTCTTTTCCTCCATCGGCAGCGCGTCGAGCTCGGTGCGCACCAGCACGGTCGGCCCCTCGCCATTCTTGAGGATCGCGACGAGGCCGGTCTTGCCGACCCCCTCGGTGACGGTGAAGCCGAGCTTGCGCATCTCGGCGGCGAGCAGGCCGGCGGTGCGCGTCTCCTGGAAACCGAGCTCGGGATGCTGGTGGAGATCCTTATAGAGCGCGTCGAGATGCGGATATTGCTTGTCGAGCGAGGCCTGGATCCGCGCCTTGGCCGCGGCGACGTCGAAGGTCACCGGCGCATTGGGGGTCGCGGCGGGCGGGGTGCCCTCGGGGATCGCGGGAGTGATCTGCGCCAGCGCCGGCGTGCCCGCCAGAGCGGTGAAGGCGGTGGCGAGCATCATGACGGTCTTGCGCATCGGATAGTCCCTCCTGTTCGCCCGGCCCTTAGGGTCCAAAGAGGATCAGGACAATGCCGGCCGATCGCCCAGCGCGAGCAGCGCGAAACTCGCCAGCCAATGCTCGCCCATATAATCCCCCGCGACCGCATCGAGCGACGCGGCGAGGTGGCGATCGGCGGCATCGCGCAGGATCGCCTGCGTCTCGGGGGCGTCGATCGTGGCGGCGAGGCTGCGGAACGCCCAGGCGCGGCTGAGGTTGAGCCCGTCGAGATGCGCGATCTTGCCGTCGCTGCGGTCGCTGACCGTCGCGGGGGTGAACAGCGCAGCGGGCTCGCGCGCCGCGACGCGCGGCAGGAAGGCGGCGAACCATTGGGCGAAGGCGGCGCGCGGCAGCAGCGCGGCCATCGCGGTCGCTTCCATCAGGATCGGCGAGAGGAAATCCTCGCCGCTCGGCTCCCACGCCTGCGCGTCGCGATCGGCGCCGAACCAGCCGTGCGCGCGCTCGGTGAGCAGGCCGCGCAATGCCGTGTCGCCGGCCACCTCCGCATAACGCACCGCGAGCACCAGGGCGAAGGCGGTATTGGCGTGCTGCCCGGCGCGCACCGGATAGGTCAGCAGCGGCAGGAAATCGCGGAACCGCGCGACGAACGCGTCGGCGAGCGGGCGCAAGGTCGCGGCGTGCGGCGACCCGGCCTGCACCAGCTCCGCCGCGAGCATCAGCAGCCACGCCCACCCATAAGGCCGCTCGAAGCCGCGCGCCGAGGGGCGGTCGAGATAGGCGCGCTCCGCCTCGACCTTCGCGGGGGTGAAGGCATCGGCGAACAAGGCGTCGATCGCCGCTGCCTCGGCGAGATCGGGGAAGAGGCGACGCACGCGGGCGAGCAGCCAGTAACCGTGGACGCAGCTATGCCAGTCGAAGCTGCCGTAGAAGATCGGGTGGACCGCGCGCGGGGTGTAAACATCCGCGTCGCCGGTCATCACATGATCGGCCTTGTGCGGGTATTCGCGGGTGACGTGGCCCAGCGCGATGCGCGCGAAGCGGGCGGCGTGGTCGGCGGTGAGGTCGTAGGTCATCGGGGTGTTCCGGGAAGGACGAACAGCGCCATGATCGCGATATTGACGCCGAGCAGGATCAGTGCGGTCGGGATCTGCGCGCGGATCACCGCGTGGCGATCCCTGAGCTCGAGCGCGGCGACCGGGACGATGTTGAAATTGGCCGCCATCGGGGTCATCAGCGTCCCGCAAAAGCCCGAGAGCATCCCGAGCGCCGCAACCGGCGCGGGGTTGCCGCCGAAATGATGGATCAGGAACGGGAGACCGATCCCCGCGGTCATGATCGGGAAAGCGGCGAAGGCATTGCCCATCACGATCGTGAACAGCGCCATGCCCAGGCAATAAGCGAGGACCGCGGCGAACGGGATATCGAGCGGCATGATCGTCGTCGCGCCCATCGCGATCCATTGTCCGACATTGGCGGCGGCGAAGATCCCGCCGAGCGCGGCGAGCATCTGCGGCAGGATCATCGCCCAGCCGATCGCGTCGGTCAGGCGGCGCGCCTCGGCGGCGGGTGCGCTGCGCGGCGCGGCGGTCAGGCGGATCGCAAGGCCCAGCGCGACGATCGCGCCCGCGGCGAGCGATACCAGAGTCACTTGCTTGGGGTCGATCAGCGCGACGCCGGCGACCTTGCCGTCGGGGAGGAGCAGGGTGCCGGCGAGCGTCACCACCGGGATGCACAGGGCAGGGAGGAACAGCCGCGAGCCGAGCCGTTTCGCCGTCGCCGCGCGTTCCGCCGCGCTGGTCGTGCGGACGGGGGCGGGGCGCAATCCCGCGGTGGCGAGCGCGACCATCGCCAGCACGATCACCCCGTTGGCGACATCGGGCAGCCACGGCCCGGCGATCAGGCTCGTCGCGAACAAGGCCCAGAAAGCGGCGCTGCGCCACCAGTCGCGCGTCTCGCGATGCAGCGCGTGATGCACCGCGACCGCGGCGGGAAGCAGCCCCGAAACGACCCCCAGCGCGTCGAGCCCGATCATGGCCGCCGCGCCTTCAGCCGGCGATCGAACAGCAACAGCCGCGTGCCGTGGACGAGGAAAGCGGCGATCGCGGTCGGGATCGCCCAGACCGCGACATGCAGCGGCGCGACGATGATGCCGTTCTGCTCCAGCACTGCGCGGATCAGCAGGATCGATCCGATCGCGATGAACACGTCCTCGCCGAAGAACAGCCCGATATTGTCGACCGCCGCGGCATTGGCGCGGATCGTGTCGCGCGTCTCGGGGTCGAGCGCGGTCGGGTCGCCCCGTTCGGCGGCGCCCTCGGCCATCGGCGCGACGATCGGGCGGACCATCTGGACATGCCCGCCGAGCGAGGTGAGCCCGAGCGCGGCGGTGAGCTGGCGCAGCGCGAGATAGCCGAGCAGCACGCGCCCGGTCGTCGCGCCGCGCAGCCGCTGGACGAGCCCGCGGGCATGATCGCGCAAGCCCGCGCGTTCGAGCAGCCCGATCGTCGGCAGCGCGAGCCACGCGACCGCGAGGAAACGTCCGTCGACGAACGCCTTGCCGATCATCCCGATCACCTCGATCGGCCCGTGCCCGGCGGCGAGCGCGCTGGCGAAGGCGGCGATCGTCACCACCAGCAGCGGGTTGATCCCCAGCGCGAAGCCGATGACGATGATGACGATCCCCGACAGGACCAGCATCGCGCGCGCCCTACAGCGTCGCGGCGGCGCGCGCCGCCTGATTGTACTGGCCCGAGATGCGGCGCAGCAGATCGGCGGCGTCGGACAGCGCCGTGTCGCCCGGTCCCTCGTGCGCCACCGCATCGGCGAGCAGCCGCTCGCGCACCGCGCGATAGGCGTCGCAGAAGGCGACCCCCGCCTCGGTCGCGACGACCAGCTTCTCCTTGCCCTGCCGCCGCGTCTCGACGAACCCGGCCTTCTCCAGCTTGCGGATCGCATAAGTGGCGAGGTGAGTGTCCTCGATATCGAGCACGAGCGTGATGTCGCCGAGCCTTTTGGGGCGGTCGCGGTGGCGGACGGTGTGAAGGATCAGCACCTCGATCGGCGACAATTGCGCCCCCGCCGCCAGCGCGCAGCGCGCGAGCCAGCGCTGATAGGCGGTGGCGGCCAGTGTCAGGCTGAATTCGAGCTCCGACAGCGCCGGGGCGGCGCCATC
Source organism: Sphingomonas lycopersici (assembly GCF_026130605.1). GTDB lineage: Bacteria > Pseudomonadota > Alphaproteobacteria > Sphingomonadales > Sphingomonadaceae > Sphingomonas > Sphingomonas lycopersici. Next base: position 201,799 of record NZ_JANFAU010000006.1, read on the forward strand.
GGCAAGATGCGCCGACGAGACGATCGCGCGCTTCATATCGCTTTCCTTCCCGGCGCAGCACCCGTCATTCCCGCGAAGGCGGGAATCCAGACTGACTGGCCTCTCGGATCGAGCCGCAACCTCGGCGCGAATGGATTCCCGCCTTCGCGGGAATGACGAGGGTGGATCGGCTTGCGGGATTCCGGATCGGATACGAAGAACCTTGCCGCCATGTGCGCTTGCCCCTTGCCTTCCTCTCCACGGTGCAGGGTCGCGCGTCGAAAACGACTTGTCAACGATCGATCACCGTATCATTGATAATTTATAGATAAAATGGAGATGATCGATGCGCTGGCAGTTCTGGATCGATCGCGGCGGCACCTTCACCGATCTGGTCGCCCGCGCGCCGGACGGCACGCTCTCCACCGCCAAGCTGCTGAGCGAGAATCCCGAACGCTATGACGATGCCGCAATCGCCGGCATCCGCATGATGCTGGGGCTGGACCCCGCCTACCACCCCGCCTACCACCCCGGCGAAGGCCGGGGTCCAGCATCGGACCGATCGCAACTGGACCCCGGCCTTCGCCGGGGTGACAGTGAGGTGAACGGAGACGGTGTTGCGTGCGATGCCCTGCCCGCCGGCGCGATCGAACAGGTCAAGATGGGCACCACCGTCGCGACCAATGCGCTGCTCGAACGCAAGGGCGCGCGGACCTTGCTGGTGGTCGATGCCGGCTTCGCCGACCTGCTGACGATCGGCAATCAGGCGCGGCCGCGGTTGTTCGATCTCGCGATTCGCTTGCCCGCGCCGCTCCACGATGCGGTCGAGGAGATCGGCGGGCGGATCGACGCCGCGGGCAATACGCTCGTCCCGCTCGACGAGGATGCGGTGCGCGCGATGTTCGCGCGTCACGCGGGCGCGTTCGAGGCGGTGGCGATCGCGCTGACCCACGCCTGGGCCTTTCCCGAAACCGAACGCCGCGTCGCCGCGCTGGCGCGTGAGGCGGGCTTTGCGCAGGTTTCAGCCAGTCATGACGTCAGCCCGTTGACCGGCCTCGTCGCGCGCGGGCGCACCACGGTGGTCGACGCCTATCTCTCGCCGGTGCTGCGGCGCTATGTCGATCGCGTCGCGGGGGCGCTCGGCGATACCCCGCTCGCCTTCATGCAGTCGAGCGGCGGGCTCGCCGATGCACGCGCCTTTCAGGGCAAGGACGCGATCCTCTCCGGCCCGGCGGGCGGGGTGGTCGCGGCGGCGCGCACCGCCGAGGCGGCGGGGTTCGATCGCGTGATCGGCTTCGACATGGGCGGCACCTCGACCGACGTGATGCTCTATGCCGGCCAGTTCGAACGCGCCTTCGATACCGAGGTGGCGGGGGTCGAGCTGCGGGTGCCGATGATGGCGATCGAGACGATCGCGGCGGGGGGCGGGTCGATCCTCCATTTCGACGGCGCGCGCTATCGCGTCGGGCCGGACAGCGCGGGGGCCAATCCGGGGCCGGCGTCATACCGCCGCGGCGGCCCGCTGACGATCACCGATGCCAATGTCTTCGTCGGCAAGATCCAGCCGGGGCATTTCCCCGCGATCTTCGGCCCTGCCGGCAACCAGCCGCTTGATCGTGACACGGTGGCGGCGCGCTTCGCCGACCTCGCGGCTGAAATCGCGAAGGCGACCGGCCGCGCGCAGGAGCCGCGCGACGTGGCGGAAGGTTTCCTCACCGTCGCGGTCGCCAATATGGCGGGCGCGATCAAGCGCGTCGCGCTGGAGCGCGGCGAGGACGTCACCCGCTTCGCGCTGCAATGTTTCGGCGGGGCGGGCGGGCAGCATGCATGCAAGGTCGCGGAAACCTTGGGGATGCGGACGGTGTTGATCCACCCGTTCGCCGGGGTGCTTTCGGCCTATGGCATGGGGCTCGCCGATCGCGCGGCGATGCGCCAGCGCTCGCTCGAACGCGCGCTCGACGAGGCGCTGTTGCCAGAGATCGCCACGCTGGCCGACGCGCTCGGCGGCGATGCGGTGCGTGAATTGGAGCAAGGCATACCATCCACCGTTCGCCCTGAGCTTGTCGAAGGGCGGCCCGACCTCTCGAACGACAGGACGCCCTTCGACAAGCTCAGGGCGAGCGGATCGGATGTCGCGCAGGACCAGCGGGAGAAGGACGCGGCACGCCGCGAGGTGAGCGTCGGGCTGCGATACGCCGGCACCGATACCGCCTTGCCCGTCCCGCTGGGCACCCTCGTCGAGATGCGCGCCGCGTTCGAGGCGGCGCATCGCGCGCGCTTCGGCTTCGTCAGCCCCGACCGCGCGATCGTCGCCGAAAGCGTGATCGTCGAGGCGATCGTCCCCGGTACCCCGGTGGCGATGCCGGTGCTGGCCCCGCGTGCCGGTGACGCGCCGGCGCCGCTGGAGACGATCGCCCTGTGGAGCGGCGGGCGCGAGCATCGTGCGCCGGTCCACGATCGCGATGTCCTGCGACCCGGCGATCGCATCGCCGGCCCCGCGCTGATCCGCGAGGCGATCGCCACCACCGTGGTCGAGCCCGGCTGGCTGCTCGAAGTGGGAAATGCCGGCGAATTGCTGCTCCACCACGAAGCCGCCGCGACGCTCGATGCGCGCGACGATCCGGCGGTCGCCGATCCGGTCCAGCTCGAATTGTTCAACGCGCAATTCATGGGGATCGCCGAGCGGATGGGGGTGGTGCTGCGCAACACCTCTAGCAGCGTCAACATGAAGGAGCGGCTCGATTTCTCCTGCGCCTTGTTCGACGCTGACGGAAACCTCATCGCCAATGCGCCGCATGTCCCGGTCCATCTCGGCGCGATGGGGGAGAGCGTTCGCGCGGTGATCGCCAGCCGCGCGGGGACGCTCAAGCCCGGTGATGCGGTGGCGCTCAACAATCCCTTCAACGGCGGCACGCATCTGCCCGACGTGACGGTGATCTCGCCGGTGTTCGACGAGGCAGGCCGCGAGATCCGCTTCTTCGTCGCCAATCGCGGGCATCATGCCGATATCGGCGGGCTCACCCCCGGCTCGACCCCGCCGACCTCACGCACGCTCGAGGAAGAAGGCGTGGTGATCGACGATTTCCTGCTGGTCGACGGCGGCGAGTTGCGCGAGGCCGAGTTCCGCGCCTTGCTGGCGCGCGCGCATTGGCCGGCGCGCAGCCCCGACGTCAATGTCGCCGATATCAAGGCGCAGCTCGCCGCCAACGAGACCGGCATCGCCGAATTGCGCGCCCTCGTCGCGGCGCGCGGCTGGGCGATGGTCAGCGCCTATATGGGGCATGTGATGGCCAATGCGGAGGAAAGCATCCGCCGCGTCATCACCCGGCTGAGCGACGGCGCGTTCGACTATCCGATGGACGATGGCGCGCGGATCGCGGTCAAGGTGACGGTCGATCACGCGGCGCGCGCGGCGACGATCGACTTCACCGGCACCAGCGCGGCGAGCGCGGGCAATTTCAACGCCCCGCCGGCGGTGACCCGCGCGGTGGTGCTCTACGCCTTCCGCTGCCTCGTCGGCGAGGATCTGCCGCTCAACGAAGGGTGCCTTGCGCCGCTAACGATCGTCATGCCCGAGGGAAGCTTCCTCTCGCCCCCGTCGGGGAGCGCGGTGGTCGCGGGCAATACCGAGGTGAGCCAGGCGGTGTGCAACGCGCTGCTCGGCGCGCTGGGCGCGGAGGCGGCGTCGCAGGGGACGATGAACAACTTCCTGTTCGGCAACGATCGCGTCCAATATTATGAAACGATCTGCGGCGGTTCGGGTGCGGGGCCGGATTTCGACGGCGCCTCGGCGGTGCATACGCATATGACCAACACCCGCATCACCGATCCCGAGATATTGGAGCTGCGCTATCCGGTGCGGCTCGATCGGTTCGCGATCCGGCGCGGGTCGGGCGGGGCCGGGCGGCAGCGCGGCGGCGACGGGGCGGTGCGCGCGATCACCGCCTTGGAGCCGATGACCGCGACGATCGTCGCCTCGCGCCGCACGGTCGCGCCGTTCGGGCTCGCCGGCGCGGCCGACGGGGCAGCGGGGGCGCAATGGGTCGAGCGGCGCGACGGCACGCGCGAGCTGCTCGGCGGACGCGCCGAGGTCGCGCTGGAGGCGGGCGATCGCTTCGTGATCGAGACCCCGGGCGGCGGGGGATACGGGCGGGCTTGAGGTAATCACCCCTCCCCGTTCGGGCTGAGCTTGTCGAAGCCCTGCACTTTTCTTGCCTTGAAGAAGGACAGCCCTTCGACAAGCTCAGGGCGAACGGCGGTGGGATAGGTCTATGCCTCCAGCTCGACGTCCCAATAGAGCCAGTCGCGCCACGTATCGTGGAGGTAATTGGGCGGGAAGCGGCGGCCGTGTTCCTGCAGATGCCAGCTCGTCGGGCGGATCGGCTCGATATGCAACGGCATCCCCGCCTCGCGCGGGGTGCGCCCGCCCTTGCGCAAATTGCACGGCGCGCAGGCGGTGACGACATTCTCCCAGGTCGTGCGCCCGCCATAAGCACGCGGGACGACGTGATCGAAGGTCAGGTCGCGCTGCGCGCTGCCGCAATATTGGCAGGAGAATTTGTCGCGCAGGAACAGGTTGAACCGCGTGAATGCCGGGAATTGCGACGGCCGGACATATTGTTTGAGCGCGATCACCGAGGGCAGCTTGATCGACTGCGTCGGGCTGCGCACCTCGCGCTCATAATGCGCGACGATGTCGACGCGATCGAGGAACACCGCCTTCACCGCGGTCTGCCACGGCCAGATCGACAGCGGGTAATAGGACAGCGGCGTATAATCGGCGTTCAACACGAGCGTCGGGCAGCTGTCCGGATGTCGGATCAGATCGGGATGGAACAAGCCTTCGCCCCTTTCGATACCGTGTTGCGAACGCCCTTACGACGCTTGCCGTGACACGATGATGACAGAGGGGGAATCATGCGGTCAAGTGCGAACGCGGCGGGATTCCGCGAGTCGCGCGACGGATGGAAGCCAGCGAGGTGTGGGCTGATCGCCGAGGCCCGCCTGTTTTCCTCCCGTCATTCCCGCGAAGGCGGGAATGACGACGGCATAGAGATCAGCGCGTCTAGACCCCGCGCACCTGCGACCAGGCGGCGGCGATTTCCGCCATATTGTCCGCCACCGCGCGGAACGGCGCGCCGTCATGCCCGATGCTGGCGCGGATCACCTCGGCGCGCGCGCCGGCGTAGAAGCGCGCGAGCGTCTTCGATACCTCGCCGCCCTTGTCGAAATCGAGATTGGCCTCCAGCGCGAACAGGATCGCGGTGGCGCGGGTCACGCGCTCGCTCTTGGTGGCGAACTGGTTGCGCTCGGCGGCCCAGCCGGCGACGCGCAGCGCCTGGATCAATTCCTCGTAGAGCAACGATACCAGGGCCGCGCCGTCGGCGTTGCTGGTGCGGCCCGCGAGGTCGATCTCGCGATAGGTCTGGGCGGGGTTGCGCAGCAGCGCGCTTGCATAGGCCATGTCAGTTGTTGCCCGACTTGGTCCACATGTCGATCTGCTGCTGCAGATAGGCCTGGGTCGACTTATAGGCGGCGACCTTCGAGTTCATATTGGCGAATTGCTGGGTCAGCCGGTCGGTCATCGCCTGCTGCTGGAGCGTGAGATCGTCCTGCTGCTTGCCGAGATCGCTCTTCGCCGCGGTATAGGTCGTGTTCGACGCGCCGAGCCCGTACACCATGCTCGTCGCGTTGAGCTGGATCGATTGCATCGCGGCGTTGATGCCGTCGGTGTTGCTCGTCCCATAAGCGAAGATCGCCTCCACCCCCGCCGGATTGTTGGTGATGGCATTGGTCAGCGTGGTCGAATTGACCGAGAGCGAACCGTCGCGATTGGTGTTGACGCCCAGATCGGCGAGCGTTGCGGGCGCGCCGGTCGCGGGATTGGCGATCAGCTGCCGCGTCGTCAGCGAGCGCATCGAGCGGTACAGATTCTGCGCCGCGGTATCGGCGCGCAGATCGCCGGTGATCGGATCGACCAGCGCCTTCAGCGCGCTGAACACCTGATTATAGGTATCGACGAAATCGTTGACCGCATTGGTCAGCGCGGTGGTCGGCGTGGTCGACGACAAGGTGACCGGGGTGGCCGACACCGCATTGAGGTTGATCTGCAGCCCGCTGACCAGATCGCTGATCGAATTGCTCGTCCGCTCCACCGCGACGCCGTCGAGCGTCAGCTTGGCGTTCTGTGCCGGGCTGGCGATCTTCATCGCGGCGCCGGGGCCGACGTTGAACGCGGAGAGCGTGCCATTGTCGTCGGTCGTCGCGGTGAGCGTGAACGCCTGCGCCGCGCCGGTCGCGCCCTTGAGCGAAAGATAGGCCGAGCCGTCGACATTGGTGACGATCGACGCGGTGACCCCGGTGCCCGAGGCGTTGATCGCGCTCGCCAGCCCGGCGAGCGTATTGTCGCTGCTGTCGACCGTGATCGTGGCGGGCGTGCCGCTGCCCGCGGCGAATGTGGCCATCGACCCGTCGGCATTATAGGTCGCGGTGCCGAGCGTCAGCGTGAACTGGCCGGTGCCGATCGACGCCTGCGCGCTGGCGACCGGGGTGGTGCTGACCGCGGTCTGCGCGCTGGCGAGCTGGCTCACCGTGATGCTGCCGCTCAGCCCGTTGAGCTTCGCACCGATCAACGGGGTCACGCTCAGCACATTGGCGTTCGAGCTGGCCGGCTGGGCGACGAGCGAGCCGCCCTTGACGAGCTGCTGCAGCGCATTGGCGAAATCGGTGATCGAGCCCTTGAGCGTCGACACGTCCGAAATCTGCGTCGTCAGCGTCTGCGACTTGGCGTTGAGCGCGGCGACCTTGGTGGCGAATTGCGCATTGACCAGCGAGGCGACGAGCGCTGCGGTATCGACCCCCGAACCCGTGTTGAGCGAGCTGAGCAGCTGCTGCGCGGCCCCCGCGTTGACGCTGGCGGTGGTGCTGGCCGCCGTATTGGCGGTCGACGTGGTCGAGCTGGTGCTGCTGGTCGTCGTCGTCATGCTTGTTGAAACGACCGGAAGAGGCGATTCTTTACGGCTGTTTCGACGCCTGGAGCTCGATCGCTCCTATCGTCGAATCGCGATTCCCTCTCCCCGTTCGGGCTGAGCCTGTCGAAGCCCTGCACTTTTCTTCGGGCGAAGAAGGGCAGCCCTTCGACAAGCTCAGGGCGAACGGGAATGGGGTGGGCTCAACGCTCCACGTCAGACCTTCACGCCATTTTCGTCGAACCGCGCGGTCTCCGGCACGTCGATCGTCGGCGGCCGGCGCCCGGCGATTTCGGCGTCGAGGTTGAACACGAACGCCAGCACCGTCGCGATCGCGAGATAGAGGTCGTCGCGGATCTCCTGCCCTTCGCGGCTGGTGTAATAGACCGCGCGGGCGAGCTGGGGATATTCGAGCACCGGCACCGCATAATCGCCGGCCATTTCGCGGATCGCGAGCGCGGTCGCGCCGCGCCCCTTGGCGACCACCACCGGCACCTGATCATTGCCGCGATCGTAGCGCAGCGCGACCGCGAAATGCGTCGGGTTGGTCAGCACGACATGCGCCGAGGCGAGCGCCTTCTTCATCGAGCGGGAGAGCATCGCGCGCTGCTTGGCGCGGATCTGGCCCTTGAGCTCGGGATTGCCCTCGGTCTCCTTATGCTCGTCCTTCACTTCCTGCTTGGTCATGCGCAATTTGCCGAGCAGCCGGATGAGCTGGACCGGCACGTCGAGCATCGCGATCGCGACCAGCCCCAGCGCCATGACGATCAGGATATGCGTCAGCGTGCCCCCCAGCGCGCCGACCGCCACCTCGACGTTCGAGGCGGCGAGACCGAACATCGCGTGCGACGAAGACATCAGCAGCCAGGTGCCGATCGCGCCGAGCAGCACCACCTTGAGCAGCGATTTGCCGAGCTCGATCCACCCGGTCGGGCCGAGGATGCGCTTGAGCCCCGATGCGGGGTTGATCCGCGATCCCTTGGGCGCGAGCAGCGAGGCGTTGAAGCGCAGCGCGCCGAGCCCGCCCTGGCTCAGCACCGCCGCGACGACGGTGATCGCGAACAGGGCGCCGAGCGCGGGGGCGAGTTCCCACCCCGCTTCGGCGAGCGGGCGCCACGGGTGGAAATCCTCGACGTCGCCGCGCCCGAAGCTGAGGCTCGCGGCCATCACCGCCTTGCACGCGCGGAGCAGCGACGCGCCGAACATCGCGATCCACGCGGCCCCCGCCAGCATCACCAAAGCGGTGGCGAAATCGCGGCTGCGCAGGATTTCGCCGCGCTGGGTGGCGTCCTTGCGGCGTTTCGCGGTTGGCGCCTCGGTCCGTTCGCCGAATTGCTCCGACATCAGCGGATCACCAAGGCCTGGGTCGCGGCGAGCCCCTCGCGCACGATCACCTGCATATAGTCACCCATCGCCGGGAAGGCGATCGCGAGCGAGACGATCCCGACGCCAAGGCTCGCCGGCAGCCCGACCGCGAACAGGTTGAGCGCCGGCGCCGCGCGCGACAGCATCCCGACGATGAGGTTGAGGCACAACAGGAGGAAGCCGACCGGCAGCGCGAGCAGCAGCCCGGCGAGAAAGGCATAGCCGCCGAAAAAGGCGATATCGCGCATCTGCGTGGTGGTCAGCCACGCGGCGCCGGGCGGCATCGCGGTGTAGCTTTTGAGGATCATGTCGACCAGCACGAGATGCCCGTCGAGCGACAGGAACAGCAGGGTCAGCATGATCGAGAGGAATTGACCGATCGCGGGGGACGACCGCCCCGAATTGGGGTCGATCATATTGGCGAAGCCGATCCCCATCGATCCGCCGATGATCTCGCCCGCGACGAGCGGCGCGGCAAAGGCGATCTGCAGCACGAAGCCGAGCGCGAGCCCGACCATCGCCTCCGCCGCGACCGCGAGGAAGGTCGCGACCGCGAAGATCTGCGCCGGGGGCTGGATCGGGTGGCTCGCCAGCACCAGCACCCCGATCGCGCCGGAGAGCGCGACCCGGACCTGGAGCGGCACCGACATGTTGCCGAACACCGGCGCGGTGATGAATGCGCTGCCGACGCGCACCATCACGAACAGGAGCGCCCATAATTGGGGCTCGATCGCAAGGCCGAAGCCGAGCATGCGTTATTTCACCAGATCCGGAATCCGATCGAAGATGCCGATCGTGAAATCGCTGAGCAGCCCGAGGATCAGCCCGCCGAACAGCATGATCGAGATCGCGACGACGATCAGCTTGGGGACGAACGACAAGGTCTGCTCGTTGATCGAGGTCGCCGCCTGGATCATGCCGAGGATCAGCCCCGAGACCAGCGCCGGGATCAGGATCGGCGCGGCGGCGAGCGCCAGCACCCACATCGTCTGGTTCGCGACGGTCAGGAAATAATCAGCGTCTGCCATGAAAATTCTCAGGTCGCGAAGGAGTTAGCGAGGCTGCCCATCGTCAGCGCCCAGCCGTCGACCAGCACGAACAACAGCAATTTGAACGGCAGCGAGATGATCGTCGGGGAGAGCATCATCATGCCGAGCGACATCAGCACCGTCGCCACCACCAGATCGATGACGATGAACGGCAGGAAGACGAGGAAGCCGATCTGGAACGCGGTCTTCAATTCGCTCGTCACGAACGCCGGGAGCAGCACCGAAAAGGGGATGTCGTCGGTCTTGGCGTAAGGCCCGGATTTCGCCATTTCGGCGAACATCGTCAGATCCTTGACCCGCGTCTGCTTGGCCATGAAGGCGTGGAGCGGCGTGCCGGCATGTTTGATCATCTCGGTCCCGGCGAGTTTGCCGGCGGCATAGGGCTGGATCGCCTCGGCGTTGATGCGGTTGACCACCGGCGCCATCACGAAGAAGGACAGGAACAGCGAAAGCCCGATAAGCACCTGATTCGGCGGCGTTTGCTGAAGGCCGAGCGCCTGACGCAGGATCGACAGCACGATGATGATCCGCGTGAAGCTGGTCATCATCAGTACGATCCCGGGGAGGATCGTCAGCAGCCCCATGATGATCAGGACCTGCAACGACAGCGAGAGCGAGCCGTTGCCCGGCTGGCTCGAGGCGGCGCCGCTCGAAAGCTGGCCGAGCGCGCGATCGAGCGCGTCGCCGACCCCCGGGGTCGCCGGGGCGGCGGGCGCCGCCGGCGGGGCGACCTGCGCGAAGGCGGGCATGGCGATGATCAGCGCGACGACCAGCGCGGCAATCACAAGCGTGAACTTTGTGAACTTTGACCCGCCGTGCGCCGCGCGGCGCGCGTTCGGCTGGCGGAACAGCGCCGGGCCGTCACCGATACGCGTCACGCTCATGCGAGGTCACCGCGCGCGACGGCCTTGTCGACCAGCGTCACCCCGCCGCGCCCGACCGAGACGAGCAGTCGGCTGCCCTCGAAATCGACCACCGCGAGGCGGAGGCCGGGGGAGATCATCATCGTTTCCTTGACTGCGATCAGCCGCGTCGGCGCCTTGCCGGGCATGCGGCTTTCGAGCCGCCGCCACAGCCACAGCGAGCCGATCATCAGCCCGCAGACCAGCGGCAGCAGGATCACCAGCTTGAGAACATAAGCCCACATCATCGCCGGATCAGCCGCGCTTCTCGGGGTTGGCGAGCTCGGTCATGCGGACGCCGAAGCGATCGCCCACCGTCACCACCTCGCCGCGGCCGATCAGCGTGCCGTTGACGAACACGTCGAGCAGTTCGTTGGCCTGCCGGTCCAATTCGATCACGCTCGATTCGCCGAGCGCGAGCAATTCGCGGAGCGTGAGCTGGGTCGAGCCGATCTCGACCGTCAGCTTCACGTCGACATCCTGCAGCAGCCGGAAATTGGCCGCCACCGCGCCCGCGGCGTCCGCGTCGGCCGCGAAAGAGCCGGTCATGTCGTTCATGCGTTATTTCCTTCGAGACTCGCGAGTTTGGTGAGGCGGATCGCGGCATGGCCGTTGGCGGTGCCGACGGTGCCGATGCCGAGCCGATCGTTGCCGACCATCACCGGCACGTCGTTGGTGAAATGGATCGGGATCACGTCGCCGGGCTTCAGATCCATCAATTTGGCGAGGCTGATCACCGGCTCGGCGAGCACCGAGCGCACCGGGAAGCGCACCTGCATCGCCGCGCGGGTCAGCGCCGCGCTCCATTGCGCATCCTGCTCGGCGGCCTTGGCGACGACCTTGCCGGTCAGCGCGGTGCCGTGCGGCTTTAATGCGGAGACGGGATAGACCAGGTCGATGAACACCGGGCGGGCATTGCCCTGCGCGATCCCGAAGCGGGTGACGATCATCGCGTCGTCCGCCTCGATATTGGTCAGCATCGCGGCATTATGCTCGCACCGCCCGACGGTGAAGCCGACCCGCGCGAGCGGTTCCCACGCGGTGGCGAGCGGCGCAGCGATCATCTCGCCGAGCCGGCCGACCATCGCCTCCGCCGCGGGCGAGAATTCGTGCGGCAGCTCGATCGGGACATAGCCGACCCCGCCGAAGAACAGGTCGAGCAGTTCGAGCACGAATCGCCCGTCGAACACGCAGAGCGCGGTGCGCCCCTCCATCCCCAGCGGCAGCCAGGCGGTGAGCGTATCGGGGCGTTCGGCGCGATAATCGGCGAAGCGCTGCACCATCAGCGGCTCGGCCCAGGTCCTCAGCTCCTGCCGCAGAATCGGCTCGAACACCCCGCGCAGGCTGCGCGCGAGGCGCGCCGAGAGGTGTTGCAGCGTGTGCAGATCGCCGAACGGATTGAGCTTCGCCTGGCCGAGCCCGCTCGCATTGACGGGTTCGCCGCGGGCGGCCCCGCGGCGTCCGGCGTCGGATGGTGAAGCGGTGTTAACCATGCCCGCTCACTGAACAACGAAATTGGTAAAGTAGACGTTACTAATCCCGCCGAAGCCTTCCTTTTCCTTGAGCACCTTGTTGATCGAGGCGGCCAGCTTCTTGGCCAGCGCCTGCTTTCCGTCGGAGGTGAAGACCTGATCCTCGGTGGTGTCGCCCAGCGTCATCAGCACCGCGGAGCGCACCGCGATGTCGTTGGTCTTGAGGTTCTGGATCACCGTATCGTCATAGGGCGTCGAGACCGCGATCCCGATCTGGAGGAAGTGCACCGAATCCTGCAGATTCGCGGTGAACTCCTTCTCCATCGCGTAATAATTGGAGGCGAAGCGGTCGCCGCCCTCGCCCGGGGGAGTCGGCATGCCGTGATCCTCGGCCTTGGCCTCGCCCTCGCCGCCGCCGTGGCCGCCTTCCTTGCCGTCCTTGCTCGGGCGCTTCTGCTCGCTCTTGGGAACGAGGTGCGGGCCGGGGGCGACGGCGGCCTTGTGCCCGCCGATCAGCCCCGAGCCCGAGGCATAGAGACCGGCGCCGACCCCGCCGCCGATCAGCGCCACCGCGCCGACCGCCAACAGCGCGATCTTGCCGATCTTTCCCTTCTTCTTCGGCGTTTCCGCCTTGTCGTCCTTGTCACTCATGTCATGTCCCTCGGGTATCAGGCGATACGTTCGTCGCTTGCCGCCTCATCGTCGGCGCTCGCCGCGCTGGCGGGCCGCATCGGTGCGGCGGCGGTTCGTTGTTGCTGTTGCTGTTGCTGCGCGGCGGCGTGCCCGCCGGCATCGGTGGTGGCGCTGCCGGTCGAGGCGGAAAGCTTCAGCCCGCGCGCTTCGGCGAGATCGGCGAGCCGCGGCTGCGCGTCGGCGAGGATCTGCCGCGTCTCGGGCTGGTGCGCGACGAGATGGACCGACACCGCATCGCCCTCGCGCTTCAGCGACACGTCGATCGCGCCGAGCGCGGCGGGGATCAGCCGGATGCGGGTGTCGCTGGCATTGGCGGTGTCGCGCAGCGCCTCGATCCGCTGGATCATCGCCTGCGGCCAATTGTCCTGCTTCAGATCGAGCGTGGCGTGGCGTGCGTCGGCGGTCGCGGCGACCGCGTGGACGGCATTGTCGGTGCCGGCGGGGAGCACGAACGTCGCGGCCGGTTGCGGCGCGGCGGCGGTGCGCTCGTCGGCGGCGGCGCGGCGGATCGCCTCGGCGAACACCTGCGCGGCCGGGGCGATCGCGATCGGTTGCGGCGCGGGTTGCGACGCGGCGACGGCGGCCGTCTGGGGCGCGACGGGCGCCGTCGGCGCGGTCGTGCGCATTCCCTCGCTCGGTGCGGGTCCGGGCGCCGGTGTCGCGGGCGTTTGCGGTGCGGGCGTCGCATTGACCTGAACCGAATCGATCGGCCCGAGCGCCATGATGGGCGCCGCGGGCTGGACCGGCGCGACAAGCGGCGCGGCGAGTATTGCTGGCGCCGGTGCCGGAACTGGCGTCGGCGGCGGCGCGGCAGCGGAGACCGGAGCCGGGCGCAACGCCGCGATCAGCCGATCGAGCGGCGCGGGTGCGGCGGCGAGCTCGAGCGCGGGAACGGGATCGCGCCGCGTGACCGGTGCGGCTGCGGGCGGTGCGGCCGGCTGCGCGGGCGGGTTGCCCGTGGCGGCCACGGTACGCGCGCGATCCGCGCGCAAAGGCTGCGCCGCCGGCTGCTCCTGCGGAACCTCTACCCCGTTCGCCCTGAGCCTGTCGAAGGGCGGCCCCAGCTCGCGAATGGCAGGACGCCCTTCGACAAGCTCAGGGCGAACGGGGGTGGAGGAGGCGGGTTCTGCTGCGGCTTCGGCTGGCGCAACGCTGGCGTCACCGCCGGGCGCTTGTTGCGCGGGAGCGGTGGGGATCGTCGGCGCTGGCGTCGCGGCAACGGGCGTCGTCGCAGGTGTCGCCACTGGATCGGGCACGGCGTCCGTCAACACCGGCGCGGCGACAGGCATCATTGTCGGCGGCGCCGCCGGGCTCGGCGCAGCCTCCGCGGCCTTCGCCACCACCGGCTCGGTCAGGGTCGGCAGCGCAGGCGGCATCATCCACGCCAGCGCATCCGGCAAGCCGCTCTGATCGTCCGGCAAATCCTTGCCGGGGGCGGCATCCTCCTGCCGGGCGTCGCCGGTATCGGACGGATCGGCGGGCTTGCCCTCGACCGGTGCGAGCAATGCAGGGAAAGACGCGGGCGCGCCCGTGGCGACGCCGGGCGGCGTCGCGGGGCTGCCCGTCTTGGTGAAGATCAGCGCCAGATTCGAAACTGCGGTCATGGCCCCTGTGTGTCCGTCGGTCTTTCCGACAGACCGATCAGCAAAGATCGTGCCGGATTTTCCCGGTCGGTCGCGTCGGCGGCGCATCGCGCAGCTTGCGGATTTCGCGCAGCGCCGCCTCGGCCTCGCCGCGTGCGATCAGTTTCTCGATTGCGCTCTGGTCGCGCTTGGCGCTGCGGGTCGCTTCCGCGGCGCGCTCGGCCTCATATTCGGCGGTGCGGACGCGGTTGGCGGCGGTCTCGGCCGAGCGATGCAGCCGCTCGCGATAATGCGCGGCGGCGGCAAGCGAGAAGCCCGCGCCGCGTTCGGTCGCCGGGGCGACGTCGGCGGCGAGCCGCGCGATCCGCGTCGAGAGCGCGCTTTCCTGCGCATGCGCATCGCGCGCGCGCGCCTCGGCCGCCTGCGCCAGCCCATATTGCAAGGTGCGGACGCGCAGCACGCGCGCGAGCTTGCGCGTGTCAGCCATCGCCGAACACCCCGGTCAGTTCGGTCACCGAATCCTCCAGCGTCACGCTCGAGGCGGCATCCTGGCGGATGAATTCCATCACCGCCGGGTGGCAGGCGATCGCGGCATCGATCTCGGGGTCGGAACCCGCGCGATAGGCGCCCATCAGCACCAGATCGCGATTCTCCTCATAGGTCGCGAGATGCCGGCGCAGCACCCGCGCGGCGTGGAGATGCGGCGGCGACGCGATATCGGTCATCACGCGGCTGACCGATTTGGACACGTCGATCGCGGGATAGACCGCGCGTTCGGCGAGCGTGCGGCTCAGCACGATATGCCCGTCGAGGATCGAGCGCGCCGAATCGACCACCGGATCATTGCCGTCGTCGCCGTCCGCGAGCACGGTATAGATGGCGGTGATCGATCCGCCCGAGGTCACGTCGGTGCCGGCGCGTTCGATCAGGTTGGGCAGCATCGCGATCGCCGACGGCGGATAGCCGCGCGCCGAGGCGGGTTCGCCCAGCGCCAGCCCGATCTCGCGCCCGGCATGCGCGACGCGGGTCAGCGAATCCATGATCAGCAGCACGTCCTTGCCCTCGGCGCGGAACGCTTCGGCGATCGCGGTGGCGCGGAGCGCGCCGCGGATGCGCAGCACCGGCGAATGATTGGCCGGCACCGCGACGACCACGCTCTTGGCGCGCGCCTCGCCCGCGACCTTGGTCTCGAGGAAGTCGGCGACCTCGCGGCTGCGCTCGCCGATCAGCCCGATGACGATCACATCGGCGCGCGCGGCGCGGACCATCATCCCGAGCAGCACCGATTTGCCGACCCCGGAGCCGGCCATGATGCCGATCCGCTGGCCCTTGCCGATCGTCAGCAGCCCGTTGATCGCGCGGACGCCCACATCGAGCGGCTGGAGCACGCGGCCGCGATCGAGCGGCGACTGGAGCTTGCCCGCGAGCGGCCACGCCCCCGCGCCGCGGATCGCGCCGAGCCCGTCGATCGGGCGCCCCGCGCCGTCGACCACGCGGCCGAGCAAGGCGGCGCCCACTTCGGCCTCGCCTGGGGGGCCGATCGGGCGCACTGGGGCGTGTGGCAGCAGCGCGGCCGGGCCGCCGAGGTTCATCAGCAGGGTGCGGCCGTTGCGGAAGCCGATCACCTCGGCCTCGACCCCGTCCGCCTTGCCGCCGACCTGGCAGACGGTGCCGACCGGCAGGTTGAGCCCGACGGCTTCCATCAGCAGCCCGTCGAACGAGGCGAGGCGGCCCGAAACCTTGGGGGTCGGGAGAAAATCCCCGACCAGGGCGTCGAGATAATCGGTTGCGAACCGGGTGAGCATGCAGGCGCCTCGCGTTTTAAATCTGAGCTACCCCGGCACCTTCCACCCCGGCGAAGGCCGGGGTCCAGCATCGGACCGGTCGTGACTGGACCCCGGCCTTCGCCGGGGTGGATCGTATTTTGCGCACGATGCCCTAACCTGCCGGCACCGCGACCTTGTCGAGCGCGGCGGCGAGCTGGTCGAGCCACAGGTCCGGCCCGTCCTCGACGATCGTCGAGGCGGTTTCGAGCTCGAAGCTGCCGCGCGCGATCTGCGCATCGGCGACGGGGAATACCGTCGCGGGCAGATGCCCGTCGAGCAGCGCCATATCGGCCGGGTTGACCCGCAGGATCGCGCTTTCGGACGCGTCGGCGATCAGATCGGTCGCGGCGGCGACGCGTGCGGCGAGCAGGTCGCCCGATACGCCGATCTCGCCGACCAGCCGGGTGACGAGATGCTCGACCGTCTGGCGCATATGCTTCGCCAGCCGGTCGCGATCGATCCGCGCATCGTCGCGCAACGCGTCGGCCAGCCTGGCGAGCAAGGCGCGGTCGCGCTCGGCGGTGGCGGCGGCTTCGGCGCGCGCCGCGGCGAGGCCGGCGGCATAGCCTTCGTCATGCCCCGCCTGACGCGCGACCTCGGCCGGATCGATGAACGGCGCCGGCTCGGCATTGGCGTCGAGCGGGTTCCAGCCCTCGGTCGGGTTGGTTTCGGGATCGGCCGGCGCATAGCTGCGCGGCTGGGGTTCGGCCTCGGTGTCGCGGCCGAACGCGCTCTTGATCCGCGCGATCAGATCGGCCGGCGCGAAGCCGGGCTCGCGATCGGCGAAGGTGCGGCTGAGGCGAATCGCCGCATCGCTGTGCCGCGCGGAAAGCCCGACGACGAAATCGTAAGAAGCCGCCTCAGACATAATCGTCCTCGCCTCCGCCCATCTGGATCGTGCCGTCCTTGGCAAGATTGCGCGCGATCTGGATGATCGCCTTCTGCGCCTCGAGCACTTCGGACAGCTTCATCGGGCCGCGCGCTTCCATCTCGTCGCGGATGCCATCCGCGGCGCGTGCCGACATGCAGCCGAGGAAGCGGTTGCGCGCCGCCTCGTCGACGCCCTTCAGCGCGCGGGTCAGGATGTCGCCGTCGATGTTGCGGATCAGCGTGCCGAGATTCTTGTCGTCCATGTCGAGCAGGTTGTCGAAGACGAACATCGCCTCTTCGATCGCCTTGGCGGTTTCCTTGTCGAGCTTGAACAACTTGGGCATCACGCGCTGCTCGGTCGCCTTGCGCGCGCTCTGCAGGATCTTGGCCGCCTCGCGCGTCCCGCCCAATTGCACCTGGGTGCCCTGTCCGCCGCCGCCGCTGCGGTTGGCGAGCATCGCGCGCAATGTCTCCACCGCTTCCGGGGTGATCGGGCCAAGCTTGGCGATACGGTGAAGGATCTCGGGCTGCGCCGCATCGGGCAGCAGTTCGAGCACCTGGCTTCCCACCGCCGGATCGAGGTTGGCGATCAGCACCGCGGCGATCTGCGGATGTTCCTTCTCGATCATCGCCGCGATCTCGGTCGCGTCGAGCCAGTCGAGCAGGTCGATCTCGCACGCCGCCTCGGGCGGGGTGATCCGCGCGAGCACGCTATCGGCCTTTTCGGGGCCGAGCGCGCGATGCATCACCGCCTCGATCTTCGGACGCGGGTCGAAGCTGATTCCGGTGCGCTCGCGCGCGCGATCGACGAAATCGTCGAGCACGCCCTCCACCTCGGCCTCGCTGACGTCGGCGACGGTGAACATCGCCTTGCCGAGCTGGCGCACCTCATCGGGTTCGAGCTTCTGGAGGATCGCGGCGGCTTCTTCCTCGCCGACCAGCATCATCAGCACCGCGGCGCGCTCGACCCCGCTGAAGCTGCGCACGACGGCGTTGGCGGGCGCGTTCATTTCGCCTCGGCTCCCATCATATCGCGCACCGCAAGCGCCGCGCGCGCCGGATTGTCGCGGGTGAAGCCGCGCACCGCATGGACGCGCTGCTCATAGCCGCGCGCTTCTTCCAGATCCTCGATCCCGACCGGATCGGTGACGCGGATGCCGTCTTCGCTTTCGCCCTCGCCGCTGGCGCTGCCCATCGGCGCGCCGTCGGGCCCGGCAAGCGCGCCCTTCGCGCCGCTTTCGGCATCGGCGCGCTTCTTGAGCATCGCCTTGAGCAGCGGGCGGACCCCGAGCAACAGCACGAGCAGCGCGATGACGATCGCGGTCAGATTGCGCGCGAGCATCGGCAGCCAGCTATTATCATACCATTTCGGGCCGCTCGCCGCCGCCGAGGCATCGGCGAATTTCTTGCTGATGACGGTGACATTGTCTTGCCGCGCGGCATCGTAGCCGACTGCCGACTTCACCAGATCGGTGATCTGGTTGACCTCCATCGCGGTGCGGCGGCCCTTTTCGGGCTCGCGCAGCAGCACCGCGACCGACAGCCGCTTGATCCCGCCCGGCGCGGCGCGCGTCACCGACACTTCCTTGCCGAGATCGTAAGCGCGCTGGAACTGATCGGATTGCTTGTTGGCGTCGGGTGCCGGGCCGCCCGCGACCGGCGAGGCGCCGGGGGCCGGCTGACCGCTCGCGCCGACCGCTGGCTGCGGCTTCTGCAGCTGGCTCGCCGGGGGCGGGGTGTTGCTCAGCGCACCGGGGATGCCCCCCGGCGGTTGGCTGCCGGCGGGCGCCTGGTTGCCGGTCCAATTGCCCGCCTCGGCGCGCAACGTGCCCTGCTTGTCATAGGTTTCGCGGGTCGCCTGCATCTCGTCGAGATTGACGTCGGCTTGAACCTCGGCGGTGAAATTGCCCGCGCCGACCAGCGGGGTCAGCAGCTGGATGAGCTGCTGGCGGTATTTGTCCTCGATCTGGCGCTGGACGCGAAGCCGCTGTTCGCTGCCATTGTCGCCTTGCCCGCCCGATTTGGAGAGCAGCCCGCCCATCTGGTCGACCACCGTCACATTGTCCGGCTTCATCCCCGGCACCGACGAGGCGACGAGGTTGACGATCGACGCGACCTGCGCGTCGCTCAGCGAGCGTCCCGGCTGGAGCTTGAGCACCACCGAGGCCGACGGCGCGGCATTGTCGCGCACGAAGGCGCTGGCTTCGGGGGTGGCGAGATGCACCCGCGCCTCGACCACCGTGTCGATTTCCTGGATCGAGCGCGCCAATTCGGTCTCGCGCGCCTGCCGCAACCGTTCGCCCTCCACCGCGCGCGAAACGCCCATCGGCAGCTGGTCGAGGATCGCATAGCCGGCCGGCGCGGTCTTGGGCAGGCCTTGCCCGGCGAGCAGCATCCGCGCGCGGGCGTAATCGTCCTCCGCGACGGTGACCGTATCGGTGCCGGTATCGACCCGGCTCTTGATCCCCGCGGCGGTCAATGCCGAGGTGACCGCGGCCTTGTCCGCATCGGCGAGCCCGGCGAACAACGTCTTCTGCGGCGGCGAGGACAAGAGCGACCAGGCGAGCGCAGCGGCGCCGATCAGCCCGATCAGCAGCGCCATCGGCCCGGCGCGGCGGACCGCGGGCTGCGCGAGCATGCCCTGGATCTGCCGCAGCGGATTGGCGAAGCGTTCGGGGATCGCGGATGCTGGGGTGAGTGCGTTTGCCATGTCTTACACCGGCATGCTCATGATGTCCTTATAGGCGGACAGGATCTTGTTGCGGACCTGCAGCGTCGCCTCGAAGCCGACCGAGGCTTCCTGGCGCGCGAGCATGACCTTGGCGATGTCGATCGTTTCGCCGCGCTCGTAGGATTCGGAGAGCGCGCCGGCCTTCTGCTGGGTCTCGTTGACCTTGGAGAGCGCATTTTCGAGCGACTGGGTGAAGCTCGGCGCGCCCTGCGCTGCGCCCGCCGCGGGGGCGGCGCCCGCCGTCTGGCCGGCGCGCGCCAGCGCGCTGTTGCGTTCGAGGATCTGCGCGCGCAGCGCCATCACGCGCTCCACGCCGCCGAGGCTGTCGATCGCGCTCATGCCGAGGCCACCTTGCCGTGCGGCGCGGCGATATCCTCACCCTGTTCGCGTGCCTTGGCGAGCCGGTAGCGCAAGGTGCGCTCCGAAATGCCCAGCCGGCGCGCGGTCTCGATCCGGCTGCCGTTGCACGCCTTGAGCGTCTCGCGGATCGCGGCGAATTCGGAGAGTTGGACCACCTTGCCCAGCGTCGCATTATCGGCCTCGACCGGTGCGGCCGCACGCGGCGCGGGGCGGTCGAACACGATATGCTCGGCCTCGATCGTGCCCCCGGCGGCGAACAGCAACGCGCGCTGGATCACATTTTCCAGTTCGCGGACATTGCCGGGCCAGTCGTGCGCGGTGAGCGCGACGATCGCCTCGGCCGACGGCCAGGGGATCGTCGTGCGGTTGCCGGCGTGGCGCAGGATCATCGTCGCGGCGAGCGCGGGAATGTCCTGCGGGCGATCGGCCAGCGCGCGCGTGGTAAGCGGGAAGACCGACAGGCGGTAATAGAGGTCGGCGCGGAAGCGGCCCGCCGCCACCTCGGCCTGAAGATCGCGGTTGGCGCAGGCGATGACGCGTACGTCGACCGCCACCGGCTGGGTTGCGCCGATCGGCACGACTTCGCGTTCCTGCAGCACGCGCAGCAATTTGGCCTGCAGCGCCAGCGGCATTTCGGCGATCTCGTCGAGCAGGATCGTCCCGCCGTGCGCCGCGCGGAAAAAGCCTTCGCCGCCCGAGGAGGCGCCGGTGAAGGCGCCCTTCTGGTGGCCGAACAGCATCGCCTCGAGCATGGTTTCGGGCAAAGCCGCGCAATTGAGCGCGATGAACGGGCCGTCGCGGCGCGGCGAATTGGCGTGGATCGTCCGCGCCAGCACTTCCTTGCCGGTGCCGGTCGGGCCGTTGATCAGCACGGTGATATCGGCTTCCGCGACTCGCTCGGCGAGTGCGAACAGCGCGAGACTTTCGGGGTCGGCGGCGGTCGGCATGTCCGGGCCGGCGATCAGCGCGCGGGCGAAGGCGTTGCCGACGACCGAGTCGGTGTGGCCGAAGGCGATTCGCGCCGGGGCGCCGTCGCGCGCCGGGATCACGATTCGTTCCGCGTCGCCCCCCCCGATCACGACCGTGCGCGCGGGTGCCGGGATCGGCTCCCCGGGCGCCGTCAGCCAGATTTTGTCGGCGTTGACGCGGCTCTGCGACGGCTCGACGGCGATGCCCTGAGCCCGCAGCGACGAGATGAGCGCAACATGGCTTTCCGCAACCGTGGCGGATGGAACGATAGAACGCATTGGCCCCCCTGAGCGTGTGAGCCCTAGATGGGAGAAAATAGTTAACGACGGGTGTAATGCGTTGCCGGCCGGCAGATTTTTTCCGGGCGCGCGCTCGCATGCGTGCGCCGGCACATCGCCCGCGCGCGAGGCGGGGCGGGGAGCGATTTTTTTCGTCGTCGATCGCTAAATCACGCTGGGCGCCGGCCGTTTCAGGGGGCGACGGCCCAGCCATCCGCGCTAACGGGGGGCGGCGGAACCGTCAGTTACGACGGAGACTAGAAATGACGGTTATCGCAACCAACACTTCGGCGCTGCGCGCCGCCAACGCGTCGAGCATGGCGAACAGCGAATTGCAGACCGCGATGCAGCGCCTGTCGACCGGCAAGCGAATCAACTCGGCCAAGGACGACGCCGCCGGCCTCGCCATCGCCGCGTCGATGACCACGCAGATCACCGGCATGAACCAGGGCATCCGCAACGCCAACGACGGCATCTCGATGGCGCAGACCGCGGAAGGCGCGCTGGACGAAGTGACCAACATGCTGCAGCGCATGCGTGAACTCGCGGTGCAGGCCAACAACGGCACCTATTCGACCTCCGACAAGTCGAACATCGCCGCCGAGCAGAAGGCGCTCGCCGACCAGATCACTTCGGTGCTGACCAACACCCAGTTCAATGGCCAGAACCTGTTCGACGGCACCGCCGGCACCTCGGGCGCGGTGACGATCCAGTCGGGCGCCAACACCGCCGACACGGTGACGCTGACCTTCGCCGACATCAAGAGCACCGGCGCGATCAACACCGCGATCAGCGGCGCGAGCGCGACCACCCCGCTCACCAACCTCGCCAACTTCGACGCCGGGATCGCGGCGGTGGGCACCGCCCGCGCTGGCCTGGGTGCGGCGCAGAACCAGCTCCAGTCGGCGGTCAACAATCTGACCTCGAACGTCGCCAACCTGTCGGATGCGCGCAGCCGTATCCAGGACGCCGACTTCTCGGCCGAATCGACCAACCTCGCCAAGGCGCAGATCCTGAGCCAGGCGTCGACCGCGATGCTGGCGCAGGCCAATCAGTCGCAGCAGAGCGTGCTCAAGCTGCTTCAGTAAACGACGCGTCAAACGCTTCGGCGCCGCCCCCCTTAAAGGGCGCCGAAGCCGGCATGGGAACCCCGGCGGCCGCAAGGTTGCCGGGGTTTTCGTTTGCGGGGAGCTCCCCCGTCACCCCGGCCTTGAGCCGGGGTCCATCGGGAGGCAGGCGCGGAGCAAGGGGTTCCAAAGCATCGTGCGTCAATTTGAATCATCTATTCCCGTTCGCCCTGAGCCTGTCGAAGGGCGTCCTGTCACCCGAGAGTTGGGGCCGCCCTTCGACAAGCTCAGGGCGAACGGATTCTTTAATTGCGCATGATGCGCTGGCCGCCGCGTAGCGGGCACAATGGACCCCGGCTCAAGGCCGGGATGACGTCTGCTTGGAATGTGACGGGTAACGCCGCCGCTCAGCGCGCGGCGAGCGCTTTCTTCAGCCGCGCGTGCGCGGAGGATTTGATCTGGCACACCCGCGCCGCGCCGACGCCGAGCACGTGCCCGATCTCCTCGAGGTTGAGTTCCTCGACATGATAGAGGTGGATCACCGTCTGCTCGCGTTCGGGCAGCGCGGCGATCGCGGCGATCAGCAGGTCGCGCGCCTCGCTTTCGGCAAGCTGGTCGAACGCATTGGGCTCGTCGCTGGCGAACCAGGGCTGGTCGTCGGCATAGACCTCATCGATCGGATCGAAGCGCACGGCCTCGGCGGTGGCGTAATCGGCGCGCAATTTCTCCACCGTCACCCCCAGCCGCGCGGCGGCCTCGGCGTCGGTCGGCGCGCGGCCGAACTCGTTGGCGAGCTGTGCGACGGCGCGCTGATAGTCGCGGCGGCGGCGGATCGCGCCGCGCGTCATCGCGGCGTGACGGCGAAGCTCGTCGATCATCGCGCCGCGCAGCCGGGTCGCGAGATATTGGCGGAAGGTCACCTGCCCGCGATCCTCGAAGGCGGAAACCGCCTCGACCAACGCGACCAGCCCGACCTGCACCAGATCCTCGACCTCGACCGCGGTCGAGACGCTGCCGTGGATATGCCAGGCGAGGCGGCGGACCAAAGGGAGATGCTCGCGCACCAGCGCCGTCTCGTCTCGCGCGTGCGCGCGCGGCGAATAGGTCAGCGGGGTCGCGTCGGCGAAGGCGTCGCGGTGCGGTTCGGCGCTCATGCCGGCAGTGCCTCAGGCGCGCCGATGATCGCGACCACCTCGACCGCCTTGTCCTCCGGGACTTCGAAGAAGCTCATGACGGGGGTATCCGGCAGAATGGATTTGACGAGCTTGCGGATCGCGACGCGGATCGCCGGCTGGACGACGAGCGCGAACGGCTTCGCCTCGCTGATCAGCGGCTGCGCCGCGCGCTGGAGCGCGTCGACGATGCGGCGGCCGAGATCGGGCTCGATCACATGGCGCCGCGCCGGATCGCTCCGCACCGCCTGGCCGAGCAACCCTTCGAGCCCGCCCTCGAGCGTCATCACGCGCAGCGGCTCGCGCACGCCGCACAATTTCTGGATGATCAGCGGGCCGAGCTCGGGGCGGATCAGCTCGACGAGTTCCTCGGCATCCTGCGTCTTTTGCGCGGCGACCGCGATCGCGCCGGCGATGCGGCGGAATTCCTTGAGCGGGATGCCCTCGGCGAGCAGGCTCTTGAGCACCGTGGTCAGCGTGGTCAGCGGCAACGGCTGCGGGGTGAGCGAGGCGACGAGCTGCGGGTTGCGTTCCTTCAAGCCGTCGAGCAGCGCCTGCACCTCGTCGGCGCTCAGCAGGTCGGCGGCATTGGCGCCGAGAACATGGTTAAGATGCGTCGCGATCACCGTGCCCGAATCGACCACCAGATAGCCCGCGCCGGTCGCCGCATCGGCGTCGCCGGGCGCGATCCAGGTCGCGTCGAGTCCGAAGGTCGGATCCTTGGCTTTCTTGCCGTTGAGCTCGCCGAAACCGGTGCCGGTATCGAGCGCGAGCATTTCGTCGGGCGACACCTGATCCTCGCCGAGCGCGACGCCGCCGACCAATAGCCGATAAGTGTAAGGCGCGAGGTTGATGTCGTCGCGCACCTTGACCTGCGGCACGACGAAGCCGAGCTCCTTCGAAAGCTGGCGCCGCACCCCGGTGATCCGCGCCATCAGTGGGCTGCCCTTGCGCTCGTCGACCAACGGCACCAGCCCATAGCCGATATCGAGATTGACCATCATCCCGTCGGTCACCTCGTCCCAGCCGATGCGCGACTGGTCGACCGGCTCGGGCTTGACCTCCGCCACCGGGGCGGGGCGATTGGCGATCTGGCGCAATTTCCACGCGGCGAAGCCGGCGATCGCGGCGGCGGGGAGGATCACCAGATGCGGCATCCCCGGCAGCACGCCGAGCAGGAACAGGATCCCGGCGACCGGGGTCCAGGTCCGCGCCGAGCCGAACTGGCTGCCGATCTGCCCGGCGAGATCCTTTTCGGACGAAACGCGGGTGACGATCGCGGCGGCGGCGATCGACAGCATCAGGCTTGGCAATTGCGCGACCAGCGCGTCGCCGATCGCGAGCAATGTATAGCCCTTGGCGGCGGCGGCGATCGTCATCCCGTGGCTGACCGGGCCGAGGATCAGCCCGCCGATGATATTGGCGGCAAGGATCAGGATCGCGGCGATCGCGTCGCCCTTCACGAATTTCGACGAACCGTCCATCGAGCCGTAGAAATCGGCCTCGGTCGACACCTCGACGCGGCGCTTCTTCGCCTCGTCGGGGGTGATCAGCCCGGCGTTGAGATCGGCGTCGATCGCCATCTGCTTGCCCGGCAAGGCATCGAGCGTGAAGCGCGCCGAGACTTCGGAGACGCGCCCCGCGCCCTTGGTCACCACGATCAGATTGATGATCATCAGGATCGCGAAGACGAAGATGCCGACGACATAATCGCCGCCGATCAGGAAGGTGCCGAACGCCTCGATGACATGCCCGGCGGCGCTTTCGCCCTCATGCCCGTGGACCAGCACGACGCGGGTCGAGGCGACGTTGAGGCCGAGGCGGAACAGGGTGGCGAACAATAGCACCGAGGGGAAGGCCGAGAAATCGAGCGGCTTCTGCGCATTGAGCGCGACCATCAGCACCGCGAGGCTGATCGCGATATTGGCGACGAAGAACACGTCGAGCAGCGCCGCCGGGATCGGCACCACCATCACCACGACGAGCAGCAGGATCGCGAGCGGCAGCGCGGCAGCGCGGGGATTGCCGAGGAACTTCATCGCGCGTCAGCCCCCGAGGTTCGCGAGCATGAGATAGGCGAGCCGCGCGGTATCGGGTGTCGGCTTCATCAGGCTGGCGGTCTGCGTCTGCGCGGTACGCCCCGAGAGCGCGGCGCTGGCCCAGCTCAGCGCGTCCCCCGCGCTCTGGTTGGCGCCGGTGATCACCGTCGCGCCGTCCATGTCGAGCGCCTGCGCGGCGAATTGCATGCCCGGCAAAGAGTTGCCGGTGTTGCCGGCATTGCCGGCGCCGTCGCCGAGCTTGGCGGCAAAGCGCTGATAGACGTCGCTCAGCGAGCGCGCGCTGCCGTCGCTGTTGAAGAACACCCCGCGATTGGCGCGCGCGGCGGCGGGGAACAGTGCCGCGGCGTTCGCCCCGGGGTTGGTCTGCATCGTCGAGAGGAACTGGCGCGCGCCGCCGAGCCCGAGGAAATGCGCCATATAGAGATCGGTGCCGGTGGCGGTGCGCCCGGTGGCGCTTTCCAGCGCGTCCTTATTGTCGGAGGCATGCTCGGCGGCCATCGCCGAGGCGATTTCGGGGTTGTTGCGCAGCGCGAGGATCGCCTGGCGGGTGCCCGCGTCGCTCACCGTCATCCGCCCGGAAGGGCCGCGGCTGATCGCATTCGCCGCCCAGCCCAGGCCATATTCGGCGCCGTGCTGCTTCATCACCGAAAGCCAGCTCTGCTCGACGAACTGATAGAGCCCGCGCGCCGAGGAGGTGGCGGCGCTCGCCGAGGCGTTGAGCCCGCTCTCCACCTTGGCCTGCCCGAGCAGATAGTCGAAATCGATCCCCGTACGCGCCGCCGCCCGCTGGATCGCGGACTGGATGCGGCCTGTGGCAGAGGCGATGCTGTTGACGGTCATCGGCGTGCGTTTGTTCCCTGTTCGGGGAATGACGCAGCAAGGAGCGTGCCAGTTTTAGGGCGGATTGGGCAGAAAACGGTGCCCGCGCGAAGGCGAGGGCCCAGGCTGGGCTCCCGGCTTCGCGGGAGCACAAGGAGGTCGCAAACGGGCTGGTGGGTCGGTGCCCCCACACCGACCCACCCCCGGCCCCTTCCTCGTTCAAGGAAGGGGGGAAACAGAATTACGCGTAGGCCGTGACCGGCCCGCGGCGATAGGCGTTGCCGCCTTCGCCGGTCAGCATCTGCAGCCGCCGGCGCGTATTGGCCGCCATCAGGTTGACATAGATGCGGCAGGTTTCGTTGAGCCGGTTGGCCTCGTCGGCCAGCTCGCGCAGCTCGGGGCCGGCGGGGCCGTCGCCCAGATCGCGCAACGTTTCGATCGCGGTGAGCTTCTCGCTCGTCGCGCGTTCCAGCCCGGCGATATCGTTCGCCTTCAGCGCCCCGATTTCGGCGTGGAGCGTGTCGATCACGCGGATCAGCGCGTCACGCCGGGTCACGAGACATCCAATCGTAGCGCAGCGCGATCATCCGGTCGGCGAGCGTCGCGGGCGAGATCGGGAAGGTGCCGTTGGCCAGCGCTTCCTTGATCAGCTCGACGCGGTTGGAATCGACCGGCGGCTTGGATGCAAGCTGCCCCGCCAGCGTCTGCGGCTGTTCGGCCGCCGCCGGCGGCGTATCGACGCGATTGACCGCACTCGTCTGCGACACGCGCGTAACGGGCGCGACCTGACGGTCGCCGCTCGTGACTGGCCCTGTGCCGATCGAATCCACCATGTCCGCACCTTTCCGGTTCCGCTGACATGGCGGTAAACGGCAGGCGGTAGGGAAGTTTTAGCATTTTTTTATTGGTCGCCCCAGCCGGGCAGCGTCGCGCGCCCGGCCTCGACCGCCACCGCCTGTACCGGCATGCGGCCGTCGGCAACCTTGACCATCAGCCGCTCGCCCGCCGCGGCATCGCCCAGCGCCACCCCGTCGCGGGTGATCGAGAAGCCGTCCGCGCCCGCTTCGATCGTCAACGGGTCGCCGCGGCGGATCACCTTCTCGGCGTTGCGCGCGGCGGCGGGGAGGGCGGCGGCGGGCGCGGCAGCGGCGCGTGCCGGCATCACCACGGGCACGAAGACGCGCCAGTCGGGGCCGGTGCAGGTGACGACGACCGCGTCATGCGCCTCGGTGCGCCACGCCATCGAGACCATCGGGCAGGCGGCCAGCCGCAGCCGCGGGTCGACCACCGCGCGTGCGCCGCCCTCCTGGCCGATCGCGCGCCCGGTAAAGGCGGCGACCCCGCGATCGAGCGCGGCGATATCCTGAAAGGCGACGGTGGCGAGCAACGCGAGAGCGATCATCGGGATTTCCCTTCGCCCGCAAAGGCGAGCGTGACGGTGACCTGGCGCGGGCCGGGCCGGTTGGTGGTCGAAACGAGGATGCGGCCGGGCGCGACCGTGCCGAGCGCGGCGGCGACCGCGCGGGCGCGATCGGTGGCGAGCACGATGCCGCTGCCGCTCGCGCGGTCGACGTCGGCGGCGCTGCCGTCGACCGCGCCGGTGACGGTGAGCATCACGCGGGGGTCGCGCACCGCGTCCTTCGCCCAGGCGACCAACGCGTCGGGCGCCGCCGGCAGCGCGGCGGACCCCGGGGCGAAATCGCGCAGGGCATTGGCGGCGAGCGGCATGGCCGCCGGCGCAGGCGCGAACGCAGCGCGCGGCGCGCCGCCGAAGCCCTGCCGCAGCCCGTCGGCCAGCACATGCGGGTCGAGCTTCTGGTTGGCCTGGAGCAGCACGAAAAAGCCGACCAGCAGCAAGGCGAGATCGGCGAGCGTGATCAGCCACAGCGGCCGGGTCGGCGGCGCGGCGGGAAAATCGTCGAGCGCGGCGTCGCTGCTCATGCGACATCCTCGCGCACGGGAGAAAAGCTGACCGGGCGGCACGCGCGCGGCGCCTCGCGCGCGGCGAGCTCGGCGACCGGCGCCTCGATCCGCGCGCGTTCGCTTGCTTCGATCCGCCCCGCGGCGCGCAGCCGCGCGGCGATCGGCAGCGCGACGAGATTGGCGAGCAGCGCGCCGTACAGCGTCGCGAGCAACGCCACCGCCATCGCCTGCCCGATCGCGCGCGGGTCGCTCATCTGGGTGAACATCGCGACCAGCCCGACCAGCGTGCCGACCATCCCCATCGCGGGAGCGGCCTCGGCCATCGCGCTCCACGCATCGGCGGCGGCGGCGTGACGCTCGGCGCGCGCGCGGCGGCGGCGGCGCAGCTCCTCGGCGACCGCCTCGGCGCCCTCGCCGTCGACGATCATCGTGATCGCGGTGGCGAGATCGGCGTCGGCGATCACCGAGCGATCGAGCGCGACCGCGCCGTGGCGCTGCGCGATGCGCGAGAGACTGGCGATCTGCTCCAGCAAGGGATCGGCCGAAAAGCGGCGGCGCGGCAACGTTGCCAGCGCGCGCAACGCCCGCCCGAGATCGTCGGCCCGCGTGCGCAGCATCGCGGCGACCGCGGTGCCGCCGATGACGATCACCGCCGCATAGGGATCGAAGAACATGCCGGGAGTCATGCTGCGCGTCTACGCAAGGCGTGTGCCAATTGCCGTCATCCCGCCGTCATGCCGTAGTTGATTCGGTATGACGGTGGGCGGGAAAAGTGGGATCTCCCCACCTCCGTTCGCCCTGAGCTTGTCGAAGGGCGGCCCCAACTCTCGGGCGGCAGGACGCCCTTCGACAAGCTCAGGGCGAACAGATCATATTTTCCGCGTTGCCCCAGATGCTACCGGCAAACTTGCCGGCCGACCGGCAACATCTTGCCGCCTCGGGCTGCCGCCGGAGGTCGAATCCCTTCCAGCCGGCAATTGGCACGGCCTTTGCTGATCTCTTCCGCGCACATTCCCGTGCAGGAGACCCGGCCCGATGGCCAACGATACGTTGTTCGGCGTTCACGGCACAGCACTCGAGGTGCGCTCGCAGCGGATGGGGTTGCTCGCGTCGAACATCGCCAACGCGTCGACGCCCGGCTTCAAGGCGCGCGACGTCGATTTCCATCAGGCGCTGTCCGCGGTCGAGCAGGGCGGTGCGAGCGGGTTCGACAATAGCGTCAAATATCGCACCCCGCTGCAGCCCTCGATGGACGGCAACACCGTCGATCTGAGCCAGGAGCAGACCGCCTTCGCCGAAAACGCCGTCCAATATCAGACGACCCTGGCGTTCCTGAACGGGCG
Organism: Sphingomonas lycopersici; assembly: GCF_026130605.1. Classification (GTDB taxonomy): domain Bacteria; phylum Pseudomonadota; class Alphaproteobacteria; order Sphingomonadales; family Sphingomonadaceae; genus Sphingomonas; species Sphingomonas lycopersici. The sequence goes on from NZ_JANFAU010000006.1 coordinate 231,228, forward strand.
CATCGCGACGCTCACGCGCGCGCTGAAGGGAGAATGAGCATGGCGACCAACGCGCCGATGACGATTTTCCAGGTCGCGGGCCGCGCGATGTCCGCGCAGCTCGTGCGGATGAACACCACCGCGTCGAACCTCGCCAACGCCGGCGGCACCGCCGGATCGGAGGATGCCGCCTATCGCTCGATCAAGCCGGTGTTCCGCACCAGCTACGATCAGGCGACCGGGTTGTCGACGGTCGATGCGGTGCAGGTCGTCACCGCGGGCGGCACCCCGACCAAGCGCTACGATCCGAGCAATCCGATCGCCGACAAGGACGGCAATATCTACGAAGCCTCGGTCGACGAGACCCGCGAGCTGGTCGACATGATGGAGACCGCGCGCAGCTACCAGAACAATGTCGAGGTGATGAACACCGCCAAGACGCTGATCCTCGATACGCTCAAGATGGGGCGCTGATCCATGACCACCACCAACAGCAGCTATGATTCGACGCTCGCCTCGCTCGGCATCCCGCGGTACGGCGCGACGTCGAACACGACGAGCAATGCGCAGTCGAACACCGGCAAGACCTCGCTCAACCAGGGCGATTTCCTGCGGCTGATGACCGCGCAGATGCAGAACCAGGACCCGTTCTCGCCGGTCGACAATACGCAGATGGTCGCGCAGATGGCGCAATTCTCGTCGCTCGCCGGGATCACCGACATGTCGACGACGCTCAAGGCAATCGCCGACAAGCTCGGCGCGACCAGCACCGCCGACGCGGTGAGCTATATCGGCAAGACCGTCCTCGTCCCCGGCACCACCGCCTATGGCCGCACCTCGGGCGGGATCGCCGGCGCGGTCGAACTCGGCGGCGATGCCACCAACGTCAACGTCACCATCTCGGATTCGAACGGGCAGGTGCTCAAGACGATGAAGCTCGGCGCGCATGCCAAGGGCAGCATGACCTATGATTGGGATGGAAAGACCGATCAGGGCCAGGATGCCGGCAGCGGGCCGTTCACCGTTTCGGTGACCGCGCAGAACAATGGCGCGACCGTTTCGTCCACCGGCCTCGTCTGGGCGCCGGTCCAGTCGGTGTCGACCGCCAGCGGCAGCGCCGTCCTCAACCTTCCCGGCATCGGCGACGTCGCCGCCGCCAATGTTCGCCAGATCGGCTGAGTCCAACAGGAGCACTATCCATGGCCTTCTACACTTCGCTTAGCGGCCTCCAGGCCTCGCAGACCGACATGGCGACGATCAGCCACAATCTGGCCAACGTCGCCACCAACGGCTTCAAGAAGTCGCGCACCGAATTCGCCGACGTCATCGCCAGCAACCTCACCTCCTCGCCGACCTCGGCGGTCGGGTCGGGCGTCTTGGTCAAGGGCAACATCCAGCAGTTCAGCCAGGGCAATCTCGTCCAGTCGGCGAACGGGCTCGACCTCGCGATCTCGGGCGACGGCTTCTTCGCGGTGAAGCCCAATCCCGATGCGGCGCAGGTCGATTACACCCGCAACGGCGCGTTCAGCGTCAACGCCGACAACGAAGTGGTCGATTCGAACGGCGGCCGGCTGCAGGTCTATCCGGTCGACGGATCGGGCGCGGTGGTCGCGACCGGGATCGAATCGACCGTGTCGCTCCGCCTCCCCGCGACCAGCGGCACCGCGGTGCCGACCACCGCGGTCAATTATTCGCTCAACCTGTCGTCGAGCGCGGGGCTGCCGAGCGGCGGCGCGTTCAGCCGCTTCGATCCGTCGACCTATAACAATTCGACCTCGACCACCGTTTACGACACCAGCGGCAACCCGCTGACCATGACGACCTATTTCCGGCGCGAGACGACCCCGGACGCGGCCGGCAACACCAATTGGTCGGCCTATAGCTTCATCGGCGATCAGGCGGTGACGGTGGGCGGCGCGGATCACACCACGCTGACCTTCAACAGCAGCGGCCAGCTCACCGCGGGCGGCAGCTCGACCTCCGATCCGGTCACCCCGTCGGGTTCGACCGGTGCGCAGACGATCACGCTCAGCTACGGCAGCGCGACGACCCAGCTCGCCTCGCCGTTCAACGTCGCCACGCGCAGCCAGAACGGCGCCGCGATCGGGCAGCTTCAGGGGGTCACCGTCGACGCCAAGGGGCTGGTCAAGGCGAGCTATTCGAACGGCGACGTGCAGAATCTCGGGATGGTCGCGATCGCCAATTTCAGCAATCCGGCGGGGTTGCGCCAGCTCGGGTCGGGCTATTGGGCGCAGACCGGGCTGTCGGGGGCGCCGGTCGCGGGGCAGGCCGGCAGCAACGGCGCCGGCTCGCTGATGAGCGGCACGCTCGAACAGTCGAACGTCGACATCACCGAGGAACTGGTCAACCTGATCGCCGCGCAGCGCAACTTCCAGGCCAATTCCAAGGCGCTCGATACCGACAATCAGATCTCGCAGACGATCATCAACCTGCGTTCGTGATCCAGCGAAACGCGGCGGAGGCGTAAATGGACAAACTGGTCTATACGGCGGCGACGGGGCTGCGCGCGCACATGCAGGCGCAGGCGGCGATCGCCAACAATATAGCCAACGCCTCCACCACCGGCTTTCGCGCCGATCGCGTGGTGTTCGATCAGATCCAGCTCACCGGGGGCGGCGCGACGCTGATGGCGCGCGCGCCGACCACCTCGGAGATCACCGACGCCGATCGGCAGCAGGGCACGATGATGGCCACCGGGCGCCCGCTCGACGTCGCGGTCGATGGCCGCAACGACTGGATCGCGGTGCAGGCGCCCGACGGCGGCGAGGCCTATACGCGGCGCGGCGACTTTTCGGTCTCGCCGTCGGGCACCTTGCAGACCGGCGACGGCTTTCTCGTGATGGGCCAGTCCGGCCCGATCACGATCCCGCCCTATAGCGGGCTGTCGATCGGCTCGGACGGGTCGATCTCGATCATCCCGCAAGGCGATACCACGGGCAAGCCGCAGGTGATCGACAAGATCAAGCTCGTCTCGGACAATGGCGCCGACACCGTGAAGGGGCTGGACAATCTGCTCCACGTCCGCGGCGGCGGGTCCCTGCCCGAGAACCTCGACGGCAAGGTGATCGCCGGGACGCTCGAGGGTTCGAACGTCAACATGACGCAGGCGCTGGTCGACATGATCGAGAACCAGCGCAGCTACGAAGTGCAGGCCAGCCTGCTCAAGAATGCCAAGGATATGGACGAAGGCGCATCCTCGGTGATGCGGCTTCCTGCCTGAGGGGGATTGAACGATGACCACCGCCGCCATGCATATCGCGCGCACCGGGCTCGACGCCCAGGACATGCGCATGCGCGTGATCTCGAACAACCTGGCCAACGTCAACACCACCGCGTTCAAGCGCGATCGCGCCGCCTTCGCGACGTTGAGCTATCAGGTGGTGACCGCGCCGGGCGCGCAATCGACCCAGTCGACGCAATATGCCACGGGCTTGAACCTCGGCACCGGCGTGCGCGTCCAGGGCACCGCGCGGATCGATACCGCGGGGTCGCTCAACACCACCGGCAACGCGCTCGATCTCGCGATCGATGGCGACGGTTATTTCCAGGTGCAGATGCCGTCGGGCGAGCTGGGCTATACCCGCGCGGGCAATTTCTCGCGCTCGCCCGAAGGCATGCTGATCACCAGCGACGGCTATCAGGTGATGCCGGGGATCACGATCCCGCAGGGTGCCACCTCGATCACGATCGGCACCGACGGCACCGTCTCCGCGACGCTGCCCGGCAAGACCGAGGCGCAGACCTTGGGCCAGTTGCAGGTCGCGAGCTTCCCCAATGCCGCCGGGCTGCAGAGCGCGGGCGACAATTATGTCATGGAAACCGCCGCTTCCGGCCCGGTCAACCTCGGCGTGCCGGGGCAGGACGGGCGCGGCTCGGTGCGGCAGGGGATGCTCGAAGCGTCCAACGTCAATGTCGTCGAGGAACTGGTCGACATGATCGAGACGCAGCGCGCCTATGAGGTCAATTCGAAGATGATCTCGGCGACCGACGACATGCTCAAATACGTCAACCAGAACATCTGATGCCGGGATCGATGATGGCCATGCGTATCTCCCTCTCCGTCGCGCTCGGCGCCGCGCTGATCGCCTCGCCGGCGGCCGCGGGGCTGTTCGGCAAGAAGAAGCCGGCGGAGGATTTCTCCGCGGTGCGGCTCGCCCCGGTGGCGCAGACCCCGGCCGCCGCGCCCGAGGCGAATGGCGCGATCTTCCAGGCGGCGACCGGCTATGCCGCGCTCCACGAAGGCTGGCGCGCGCGCCGCGTGGGCGATCCGCTGACGATCGTGCTGGTCGAGCGCACCGCCGCCTCCAAATCGGCCTCGTCGAAGCTCGATTCGGGCGGCGGCTTCGGCATCACCCCGCCGAGCACCGGGCCGCTGTCGCTGTTCAGCCCGACCGACGCCTCGGCCAGCGGGACGCGCAACTTCAAGGGCACCGGCACCACCGATCAGGCCAATTCGCTGTCGGGCGAAATGTCGGTGACGGTGGCGCAGGTGTTCCCCAACGGCACGATGCTGGTGCAGGGGCAGAAGCGCGTCACGCTCAATCGCGGCGACGAATTCGTCCAGATCAAGGGGATCGTGCGCACCGCCGATGTCGATCTCGACAATCGCGTGCTGTCGACCCGCGTGGCCGACGCGCAGATCGCTTATACCGGCAAGGGCGATGTCGCCCGCGCCAGCCGCCAGGGCTGGCTGAGCCGCTTCTTCCAGGTGGTGAGCCCGTTCTGATGACCAGCATCGCGCTTCCTTTTCCGTCCGCCGGGCGGCCGCGCCGGGTGAACCGCGCGCGCTGGTGGCTGGCGCTGATCGCGATCCTCGTCGCGATCCTCGCGGGCCATCCGGCCGGCGCCGATCGGATCAAGGATCTCGGCACCTTCCAGGGCATCCGATCGAACCAGCTGACCGGTTACGGCATCGTCGTCGGGCTGCCCGGCACGGGCGACGACAATCTCGAATATACCATGCAGTCGGTGAAGGCGGTCGCCTCGCGTTTCGGGCTGCAGCTGCCGCCGAACGTCAGCCAGGGGCTCAAGAACGCCGCGGTGGTGATGGTGACCGCGGAATTGCCCGCCTTCGCCAAGCCCGGCCAGCGGATCGACATCACCGTCGCCTCGCTCGGCAAGGCCAAGTCGCTGCGCGGCGGCGCTTTGGTGCTCACCCCGTTGCTCGGTGCCGACGGCCAGATCTATGCGATGGCGCAGGGCAATCTTGCGGTCGGCGGGCTCGGCGCCGAGGGCCGGGACGGGTCGCAGATCGTCGTCAACGTCCCCTCCACCGGGCGCATCCCGGAGGGCGCGACGGTCGAACGCGCGGTCGCCACCGGGTTCGATCAGACGCCGTATCTCACCTTCAACCTCGCGCGTGCCGATTTCACCACCGCGCAGAATGTCGCGGCGGCGATCAACAGCCGGCTGGGCGGGGGCAGCGCCGAGGCGAAGGATGCGGTGTCGATCGCGGTCAAGGCGCCGGTCGGCGCCGACGTGCGCGCGACGCTCATGTCGACGATCGAGAATCTCAGCGTGGTCACCGCCGAGCCGCCGGCAAAAGTAATTGTTAATGCCCGGACGGGAACGGTCGTTATTAATTCTGCGGTCCGGGTGGGTCCGGCCGCGGTGACGCACGGCAAGCTGACCGTGCGCATCGACGAGAACCAGCGGGTCAGGCAGCCTGGTCCGTTCAGCCAGGGCCAGACCGCGCTCGAGCAGAAATCGAACGTGTCGGTCGATGAGGAGCGCCGCCCGATGTTCCTGCTCGCGCCGGGACCCAAGCTCGCCGACGTGGTGAAGGCGGTCAATGCGATCGGCGCCTCGCCGGCCGATCTGGTCGCGATCCTCGAGGCGCTCAAGGAAGCGGGCGCGCTCAAGGCGGAGCTGATCGTGCTATGACCGCGGATGTCGCCGGCAGCGTCGCCAAGATGCAGATCACGGGCGCGACCGGGCTCGATACCGGGTTGTCGCGCGCCGCGTCGAAGGAGAATCTGGCCAAGGCGGGCAAGCAGTTCGAAACGGTGTTCACCGGCATGATGCTCAAGTCGATGCGCCAGGCGAAGCTCGCCGACCCGCTGTTCGACAGTAAGGCGCTCGACACCTTCCGCGACATGCAGGACCAGAAATTCGTTCAGGCGATGGCCGATCACGCGCCGCTCGGGATCGGCAGGGCGATGACCGATTTCCTCGCTAGGTCGCAACCAGCCCTTAACACCGAGCCGGCTAAGTCGGACTGATGGCGGACCTGCTTTCCATCGGCGCTTCGGGCGTCAAGACCTATCAGACGGCGCTGGCGACGGTTTCGGAGAATATCGCCAACGTCGGCAACGGCGCTTATGCGCGCCGCTCGACCAATGTGACCGAGCTGGCGCCGGTGCAGGGGGTGCTCAGCGCCGCGGCGGCGATGACCGGCTATGGCTCGATCGCCACCGGGATCAACCGCGCGTCGGACATGTTCAAATCCGCCGCGGTGCGCGATTCGGGCGCCGATCTCGCGCGGACCCAGGCGGGGACGGTGTGGCTCAACAGCATCCAGTCCGCGCTGACCGGCAGCGATCTTTCGACCAGCCTGACCAATTTCTTCAATGCGGCGCAAAGCGTCGCCGCCGATCCCGCCTCGCCGACGCCGCGCGCGGCGATGCTCGAAAGCGCCACCACCGTCGCCAACGCCTTTACCGCGACCGGCAATGCGCTGGCGCAGGTGACCGCCGACATGGACGCGAGCGCCGATCAGGCGACCGCCAGCCTGACCTCGCTTTCGGCGGCGCTGGCCAAGGTCAATGACGGGCTGAGCCGCTCGGCGCCGAATACCGCGCAGGCGGCGAGCCTCGCCGACCAGCGCGATTCGCTGCTCGATCAGATGAGCGCGATCGTCGACGTCCATGTCACGCTCGACGCCGCCGGCCGCGCGACGGTCACCGCGGGGGGCAGCAACGGGCCGACGCTGGTTTCGGGCAATGACGCCGCGTCGGTCACCTATGTCCGCAACGGATCGGGCGCGGTGTCGTTCGCGGTGCAGATGGGCGGCAATTATTCGGTGCTGACGCCGAACGGCGGCGCGCTCGGCGGGATCGCCGACGGCGCGCAGCGCATCGCCGACACGCGTGACCAGCTCAACACGCTGGCGACCAATTTCGTCAACGGCGTCAACAGCGTCCAGGCGCAGGGCCGCGATCTCAACAACAATGCCGGCCAGCCGCTGTTCAGCGTCGGCGCCGCGCCGACCGACGTGTCGCTGACGCTCGCCGATCCCAGCGGGATCGCCGCCGCAGCGGTCGGCGGGGGGACGCGCGACAACAGCAATATCCTCGCGCTCGGCACGCTGCGCACCAGCGGCGGGTTCGAAACCAAGGTGACGACGCTCGTCGCCGCCAATGCCGCCGCGCTGCAGAACCGCAATGCCGTCGCCGCGGCGCAGAGCGCAATCCACGACGGCGCGGTCAGCGCGCGCGATGCCGTATCGGGGGTCGATCTCGATACCGAAGCGGTCGATCTGATGCGCTTCCAGCAGGCCTATTCCGCCTCGAGCCGCGTCATTCAGGCGGCGCGGGACACCTTTCAGTCGATCCTGGAAATCCGCTGATGACGATCGCTCCTTCCACCAGCCTGTTCTATGATCGCGCGTCGTCGACGATGCGCTCGCTCAGCGCGCAGGCCGACCGGCTCAACCAGCAGATCACCGCGCAGTCGAACATCCTCGCGCCGTCCGACGATAGCGTGGCATGGCAGCGGCTGCAGGGCCTGTCGCAGGCGGACGCCAATGGCGCGGCCTATGCCGCCAATGTCACGGTCGCCAAAACCGTGCTGCAACAGGCGGACGGCGCGCTCGGCACGATCGGCGACCAGCTCCAGCAGGTGAAGACCCTCGTCGTCCAGGCGCGCAACGGCACCTTGCCCGCCAGCGGCAAGGTGGCGATCGCCAACCAGCTCGGCGACATATTGTCGCAGATCGTCTCCACCGCCAATGTGGCCGACACGCGCGGCGGCCCGCTGTTCGGCGGCAATAGCGGCGGGCAGGCGGTAACGCAGAATGCCGACGGCTCGCTCAGCTTCACCACCGGCGAGGGCGCGTCGATCCCGATCGGCGACGGCCAGTCGGTCCAGCCAAGCAGCAATGCCGCGGGCTTCCTCAAGACCGGCACCAGCGATCTGGGCAGCGCGATCACCGCGATCATGGCCGCGCTCAACGCGGGGACGGATATTCCCGCCGCGGCGGCGGATACGGTGCAGCAGGTATCGGATCAGGTGGCGACGGCGCAGGCGTCGATCGGCGCGCGCGCCGCACGGGTCGATATCGTCTCCAACCAGCTGACCGACGCCAAGGCCGATCGCTCGGCGACGCGCGACCAGGTCGACGGCTTCGATTATGCGACCGCGATCACCCAGCTGCAGAAAACCATGACCTCGCTGCAGGCGACCCAGGCGAGCTTCTCCAAGCTCTCCAGCCTGTCGCTGTTCGATTATCTGCGATGAGCCGCGGGTGAAGGGGCGTGGTTAACCAGATGGCGACGAACGCGCGCTAACCACGAATGTCATGAGGATCAGTTTCGTTTCCCGGGGGGTATGCTGAATGTTTCCGGCCATCGGCCTCGTCGTCCTCGTCGTCATGGTGTTCGGCGGCTTCGCCTTCACCGGCGGCGCGCTTGGGCCGGTATTCGAGGCGATTCCGCACGAGCTCATCATCATCGGCGGCGCCGCCGCTGGTGCGTTGGTCATCGGCAATTCCAGCAAGGAATTGAAGGCGATGGGCACCGGGCTCGGCAAGGTGTTCAAGGGCCCGAAATATAAGAAGCAGGATTATCTCGACGTCATCTTCCTCGTCTCGAAGCTGATGAAGATGCTCAGGATGGAAGGGCCGATCGCGCTCGAGCCGCATGTCGAGGATCCCAAATCCTCCGCGATCTTCGCCGAATATCCGCGGCTGCTCGCCGATGCCACGCTCGTCAACCTGATCGCCGATACGCTGCGGCTGGTCGTCGTCTCCTCGGGCACGCTCGACGTGCATGCGGTGGAAGACGTGATGGACAATGCGATCAAGACCCACCACCACGAGGTCGAAGGGCCGCAGCACACGCTGACCAGCCTCGCCGACGCCTTGCCCGCGCTCGGCATCGTCGCGGCGGTGCTCGGCATCGTCAAGACGATGGGGTCGATCGACAAGCCGCCGTCGATCCTCGGCGCGATGATCGGCTCGGCGCTGGTCGGCACCTTCATGGGTGTGCTGCTCGCTTATGGCATCGTCAGCCCGCTCGCCAACCGGCTGAAGCAGGTGATCGAGGCCGATGCGGCGATCTATCATGTGGTGAAGCAGATCATCATCGCCTCGCTCCACGGCCATCCGCAGCCTCTGGTGATCGAGGCGGCGCGCTCGGGCATCGCGCACAAGAACCAGCCCGGCTTCGCCGAGGTGTTCGACGGTCTGAGGGGCCGGTAAATGGCCGCGCGCGCGCCGCACGGCACCAACCAGCCGCCGAAGATCATCTACAAGAAGGTCTATATCGAAGGGCATGGCGGGCATCACGGCGGCGCGTGGAAGGTCGCCTATGCCGATTTCGTCACCGCGATGATGGCCTTCTTCCTGCTCCTGTGGCTGCTCGGCGCGACGACCGAGAAGCAGCGCAAGGGCATCGCCGATTATTTCGCGCCGACCCTGCTCGATACCAAGTCGCTCGGCGTCGGCGGATCGGGGATCCTCGGCGGCAAATCGATCCTCAGCAAGGAGCAGACCGGCCCCGATGTCGGCAATTCGCGGCTGCCGACGGTCGCCGCGAAGATCCAGAGCGAATCGGGCGGGCGGCAGGAGGGCGCGGGCAAGAAGGGATCGCTGCGCAGCCCCGACGCGATCGCGGCGGAGGATCGGCGCAACTTCGCCGAATTGAAGCGCAAGGTGATGGAACGGATCGCCTCGCGCGCCGATCTCGCAAAATTGTCGCGGCATATCCGCTTCGTGATGACCCCGGACGGGATGCGGATCGATCTCATCGACGACGCCAATTATTCGATGTTTGCGCTCGGCACGACGGTGCTCGAACCCGCGGCGTCCGAGCTGATCGGGATGGTCGGTGACAGCATCGCCAAGACGAGCAACCCGATCATGATCCGCGGGCACACCGATTCGGTGCCCTATGGCGATCCGCGCGCGATGAACAATTGGACGCTCGCCACCGGCCGCGCCGAGGCGACCCGCCGCCGGCTGGCGCAGGCGAACATCCCCGAGGCACGCTTCAACCGCATCGAGGGCGTGGCGGACCGCGAACCGATGATCGCCGACAACCCTGCCGATCCGCGTAACCGCCGCGTCGCGATCACGTTGCTCTATCGCGAGGGCACGTTCGGACGCTGACAGCGGACCGGGTGATCTGTTTCCGTTCGCTCTGAGCTTGTCGAAGGGCTGCACTTCTTTCCTCGGAAGAAAAGTGCAGGGCTTCGACAGGCTCAGCCCGAACGGGGATGGGTGATCGCGCCTTAACCCAGCACCCGCCGATCCTTCCGCCCCCCATCTGGCAATCGCCGCGAAACCCGTTATCCGGCTCCGCAACAGCGAAGGAGTCACGTGATGCAAGCGGTTGGTGTGATCGGTGCGGGGCAGATGGGGGCGGGGATCGCCCAGGTTTCCGCGCAGGCAGGCTATCGCGTGCTGCTCGCCGATGTCGACAAGGCGCGGGCCGAGGCAGGCAAGGCGGGGATCGCCAGGCGGCTCGCGCGCGATGTCGAAAAGGGCAAGATCGACGCCGCCACGCGCGATCAGTTGCTCGATCGGATCGAGCCGGTCGACAGCGTCGCCGCAATGGCGCCGGCGGGGCTGGTGGTCGAAGCCGCGACCGAGCGCGAGGAAATCAAGCGCGCGATCTTCGCCGAGGTCGGCAAGGTGCTCGCCGCCGATGCGGTGCTCGCGTCGAACACCTCGTCGATCCCGATCACCCGGCTGGCGCAGGCCGCGCCCGATGCGTCGCGCTTCATCGGGGTGCATTTCTTCAACCCGGTGCCGGTGATGGGGCTGATCGAGGTGATCCGCGGGCTCGCCACCACCGATGCGACGGTCAAGCGGGTCGAGGATTATGCCGTCGCGCTCGGCAAGCAGGTGGTCCACGCCAATGACGCGCCGGGGTTCATCGTCAACCGCGTGCTGATGCCGATGCTCAACGAGGCGTGCTTCGCGTTGGGCGAGGGGGTCGCGACGATCCGCGACATCGATCTCGCCTGTCAGCTCGGGCTCAACCACCCGATGGGGCCGCTGACCCTCGCCGATTTCATCGGGCTCGATACCTGCCTGGAGATCACCCGCGTGCTCCACGAGGGCACCGGCGACCCGAAATTCCGCCCCGCGCCGTTGCTGGTGAAATATGTCGAGGCCGGCTGGTACGGCCGCAAGACCGGGCGCGGCTTCTACGATTATTCGGGCGAGGTCCCCGTCCCGACGCGGTGAGCCTCTTAAGCCCCTCCCCTGAAAGGGAGGGGCTTTAAGGTCAGAAAACCGCGCGCACCAATTGCCGGAACGCGTCCGCCCGGTGGCTGATCGCGTGTTTGCGGGCCTGATCCATCTCGCCGAACGTCTCGGTTTCGCCGTTGGGGAGGAACATCGGGTCGTAGCCGAAGCCCTTGTCGCCGCGCGGCGGCCAGACGAGCGTGCCGTCGACCCGGCCTTCGAACCATTCGACATGCCCGTCGGGCCACGCCAGCGCCAGCGCGCAGACGAAATGCGCGTCGCGCGGCGGCGCGTCGAGCCGCGCGAGATTGTCCTCAATGCGGCGCATCGCCTCGTTGAAATCCTTGCTTTCCCCCGCCCAGCGCGCGGAGAAGATCCCCGGATCGCCGCCCAGCGCATCGACGCACAGCCCCGAATCGTCGGCCAGCGCCGGGAGCCCCGAAAGGTCCGCCGCGGCGCGCGCCTTCAACTCGGCATTGGCGACGAAGGTCGTGCCGGTCTCGTCGGGCTCGGGCAGGTCGAGCGCCTTGGCCGAGACGACCTCCAGCCCGTGGCCGTCGAGCAGTTCGGCGATTTCGCGCACCTTGCCGGGGTTGTGGCTGGCGATCACCAGCTTGCCCGGCGCGAGCTTGCGGATCGCCTGCGGCTCGTCGCCCTCGCCGCTCACGCCACCGCCCTCGCCTGCGCCGCGAAGATCTCGGTGCAGCCGATCCGCGCGAGGCGGAGCAGGCGCAGCAGCGCTTCCTCGTCATAGGTGGCGTGCTCGGCGGTGGCCTGTGCCTCGGCGATATGGCCGTTTTCGAGCAGCACGAAATTGGCGTCGGCGTCGGCGTTCGAATCCTCGTCATAATCGAGATCGAGCACCGGATTGCCCTGGAAGATCCCGCAGCTCACCGCCGCGACCTTCTGGCCGATCGGATCGCGCTCCAGCTTGCCCGCGGCGATGAGGCCGTTGACCGCGAGCCGCAGCGCGACCCACGCGCCCGAGATCGAGGCGGTGCGGGTGCCGCCGTCGGCCTGGATCACGTCGCAATCGAGCGTGATCTGCCGCTCGCCGAGCGCGGAAAGATCGGTGACGGCGCGCAGGCTGCGGCCGATCAGCCGCTGGATTTCCTGGGTGCGGCCCGATTGCTTGCCCTTCGCCGCCTCGCGGCTGCCGCGGGTGTGGGTGGCGCGGGGCAGCATGCCATATTCGGCGGTGACCCAGCCCTGGCCCTTGCCGCGCAGGAACGGGGGCACGCGCTCTTCGACGCTGGCGGTGACGATCACCTTGGTATCGCCGAACCCGATCAGCACCGATCCTTCGGCATGACGGGTGAAGCGGGGTTCGATGACGATCGCGCGCATCTGATCGGGGGTGCGGCCGCTGGGGCGCATCGGGGAAATCTCCTTTGGGTTTGGCCCGGCCCTAGGGGGTGCGCTCCCCACTGGCAAGGAACGAGCGGCGTAAGGCGCGCGTCAGCAAAATGCGCGACACCATTCGGCAACGCTGGCGTTGAGAATGTCGGCGCGGGAGGCAGGAGTGATTGTCATGACACGGATTTCGAAAACCCTTCCGCTCACCGTGCTGGTCGCGGTGGGAATGCTCGCGGGCTGCACCACCACCGGCACGGGCGTTGGCGATTCGCGCGTCCCGGGCCTGTCGGCGACGTTCAACTGGCGCGCGCAGAGTGCGCGCAGCGGGCAGATGACCGCACAGCTTTCGAACGGCGCGACCTATACCGGCACCTTCTTCCAGATCACCAGCGAGACGCGGGTCGACGAGCTTGGCCCGTTATGGGCCGGCTGGGGCCCGGTCGGCCCGTATCGCGGCTGGCGCGGCGGCTGGGGTGGCCGGTGGGGCGGCGGCTGGGGCGGCTGGGGCTATTGGGGGCCGACGCAGGATTTCGTGACGCATTATTCGGGCAAGGTGCTCGCCAATCTGACCGGCCCCAGCGGGCGGATGCGTTGCCGCTTCACGCTGATCCGCCCGTCGAGCGGGATGAGCGGCGGCGGCGAGGGCCAGTGCCAGGTGCCCGGCGGCGGGACGATCGACGCGACCTTCGCGCCGAATTGATCGGGGTTTGGCGGCGGCAGGGGATAGGCCGGACCACCTATCCCCGTTCGCCCTGAGCCGGTCGAAGGGCGGCCCTGACTCACGGCGGGCGGGACGCCCTTCGACAAGCTCAGGCCGTCAATGATGGCGAGCGGTGAGAGGGCGGAGCAGGGAGCGCGCCGATGCGTCTGCTGATCGTGGAGGACAATGAGGAACTGGCCGAGGCGATGGCCGCGGCGTTCCAGCGGCGCGAGATACGGTGCGACCTCGCCGGCAATGCGCGCGACGCCGAGCAATTGATCGCCACGACCGATTATGCCGCGGTGATCCTCGATCTCGGCCTGCCCGACGAGGACGGGCTGAGCCTGTTGCGCCGGCTGCGCGGGCAGCGCCGCAACGTGCCGGTGATCGTGCTCAGTGCGCGCGGCGAGGGCGAGATGCGCGTGCTCGGGCTGGAAAGCGGCGCCGACGATTATCTGGTCAAGCCGTTCCTGTTCGCCGAGCTTCACGCGCGGCTCGCGGCGGTGCTGCGGCGGCAGGGGGGCTATGTCGAGGATGTGCTGCGCGCGGGGCAGGTGACGCTCGATATCTCGACCCGCGAGGTGCGGGTGGCGGGCGCGCCGCTCAGCCTGTCGGTGCGCGAGATCGAGCTGCTCGAGCTGCTGATGCGGCGCGCCGGGCATGTCGTGCCCAAGCGCGTGCTGGCCGATCAATTGTTCGGCGCGGGGGAGGCGCTTGGGTCGAACGCGGTCGACGTCTATGTGCATCGCGTGCGCCGCAAGCTGGAGGATCATGCCGAGGTGAGTGTCCAGACGGTGCGCGGAATCGGTTATATGCTCTCCGCCACATGACGTTCCGCCTTCCCCGTTCGCTGTTCGGCAAGCTGCTCGCGGGCCAGATCGTCATCGTCGTGGTGGTGGCGGTCGCGCTGCCGCTGCTCCTGTCGCACATGCTCCACGATACCGCCGACGCGTTCATCGCGGCGCGGCTCGAGCGCGAGGCGACCGGCTTCGCGCATGGCAGCGGGGCGACCGACCAGCCGCTGCCGCGCGAGCACGGCAACCGCTTCTTCGCGCTGTTCGACGCGCAGGGAAAGGCGCTCCAGGCGCGCCCGGCGGTGTTGCCGTTCGACCTTTCCGATCTGCCGCACGGCGCGGACCGGAGATTCACCACCTGGGGGCGCTATGACGTCCTCACCCGCCCGGTCGCGCTCCCCGCGGGGGGCAATGGCTGGGTGGTGGTGGCGCAGGATCGCACCCATCCCGAGGAGATCGTCGACGATGTGGTGCGCTCGTTCCTGCGCCGCTTCGCCTGGGTGATCGCGGCGGCGCTGCTCGGTTCGCTGCTGCTGTCGTTCATCGTGCTGCGGCATGTGACGGGGATGTTCCGCGATGCGGCGGCGGATGCCGATGCGATCGGGCTCCCGCGGCTCGATGGGCGGATCGACGAGGCGCGGATGCCGAGCGAGGCGATGCCGCTGGTCCACGCCACCAACCGCGCGCTCGACCGGCTGGAGGCGGGATATCGCGCGCAGGGCGATTTCATCGGCAATGTCGCGCACGAGCTGCGCACCCCGCTCGCGCTGATCTCGCTCCGGCTCGAACAATTGCCCGAATCGCCGCAGCGCGATCAGATCGGCGGTGCGGTGGCGCAGGCCAATCACGTCATCCGCCAGCTGATCGATCTCGCCGCGATCGATCGGCTGCACCCGCAATTGGGGATGGTCGATCCCGTCGCGCTGGCGCGCGATGCGGTCGAGGCGATGGTGCCGATCGTCTACCGCTCTGGGCACAGCATCGCCTTCGAGGAGCCCGATCAGGCGCCGCCGCGGGTGCGCGGCGTAGCCGAATTGCTGCTGATCGCGGTCACCAATTTGATCGACAATGCGGTGCGCCACACCCCGGCGGGATCGGCGATCACCGTCTCCGCGGCGGCCGACGGCAGCCTGACGGTGGAGGATGACGGCCCGGGGCTCGCGGTCGACGCGCGCGATCCCGCCGCGCGCCGCTTCCGCCGCGGCGATACCGCGCGCAGCGACAGCGCCGGGCTGGGGCTGTCGATCGTCGAGCGTATCCTCGGGGTATGCGGCGGGGCGCTGGAGACCGGACGCAGCACGAGCGGCGGCGCACTGCTGCGGCTGCGGCTGGATGCGACGCCTTTGACCTGAAAAGCCCCTGCCCTTCAGGGGAGGGGTTGGGGTGGGGGAGTCACGAGCGACGGTCTCGGTGAGACACTCCCCACCCCCAAACCCCTCCCCTGAAGGGGAGCGGCGAAAAGGGGACTTCAATCACGACACGTAATGCATTGCGTCGTTGTTGCTTCTGCCCCGGCGTCCCCGTTGCCGTTTGACCGCCCCGCTCCTAGACCCGCCGGATGATTTCCGACCCCTCCGCCGTCAGCGTCACCGAATTGTTCACGATCGGGATCGGCCCGTCGAGCTCGCACACCGTCGGGCCGATGCGCGCCGCCAAGGCGTTCGCGCGCGAGATGGTCGACGCGGGGCTGGTGCCGGTCCGCGTGCAATGCGAATTGTTCGGGTCGCTCTCGCTCACCGGGCGCGGGCACCATAGCGACCGCGCGGTGCTGCTCGGGCTTTCGGGGGAGACGCCCGAGGCGGTCGATCCGGCGGCGGTCGAGGGGCTGATCGCGGCGATCGGCGCGAACGGGCGGCTGGCGCTCGACGGGCGGGTCGCAATCGACTTCGATATCGAGCGCGACCTGCTGTTCCGCCCGGGCTTCTTGCCCGGCCACCCCAATGCGATGGCCTTCACCGCGACGCTCGCCGACGGCAGCGAGGTGATCCGGCGCTATTATTCGATCGGCGGCGGGGTGATCCGGCAGGAGGGCGCCGAGCCCGAACGCGCCAACCGCCAGCCGCGCTATCCGTTCGGCTCGGCGGCGGAATTGCTCGCGACCGGCGCGACGGAGGATCTGTCGATCGCCGCGATCGTCCGCGCCAACGAGCGCGCGTGGCGCGAGGATGCCGAGACCGACGGTTTCCTCGATCGCGTGCGCGACGCGATGACCGCCTCGATCGAGCGCGGCTGTGCGGCGACCGGCGAATTGCCCGGCGGGCTCAAGGTCAAGCGCCGCGCGCGCGCGATCCGCGAGAAACTGCTCGAACGCGGCCCGCGCAGCGACCCTAGCCTGGTGTTCGAATGGGTCAGCCTGTGGGCGCTCGCGGTCAACGAGGAGAATGCGGCGGGCGGGCGCGTCGTCACCGCGCCGACCAATGGCGCGGCGGGGGTGATCCCGGCGGTGCTGCGCTATTACGAAACCTTCGTCCACGGCGCGACGCGCGACGGGGTGCGCACCCTGCTGCTCACCGCGGCGGCGATCGGGATGCTGTACAAGAAACGCGCGTCGATCTCGGCGGCGGAAATGGGGTGCCAGGGCGAGGTCGGGGTGGCCTGTTCGATGGCGGCCGGCGGGCTGGTCGCGGCGCTCGGCGGGAGCAATGCGCAGATCGAGAATGCCGCCGAGATCGGGATGGAGCATAACCTCGGGCTCACCTGCGATCCGATCGGCGGGCTGGTGCAGATCCCGTGCATCGAGCGCAACACGATGGGCGCGATCAAGGCGATCAACGCCGCCTATCTCGCGCTCCACGGCGACGGGCGGCATATCGTCAGCCTCGATCAGGTGATCGAAACGATGCGCCAGACGGGGAAGGACATGCGCTCGAAATATAAGGAGACGAGTCTGGGGGGACTCGCGGTCAACGTGGTGGAATGCTGAGCCTGCGCTGAACGGCAAGCGGCGCGGCAAAGCCGCGCCGTCGGACGGCGGGTGCGAACACCCGCCGCCGGCCGGGCTTGTCCGTCTCGTGGATAGCGCGGCTATCCGCGTGCGGCCTACGCCGCGAACTGATTCATCGTATTGTGCGCCCCGCCGGCCTTCAGCGCGGCCTCGCCGGCGAAATATTCCTTGTGATCGTCGCCGATGTCGCTGCCCGACATATTCTGGTGCTTCACGCAGGCGATCCCCTGGCGGATCTCCTGCCGCTGGACGCCCTTGACGTAGCCCAGCATCGCCGCCTCGCCGAAATATTCCTTGGCGAGATTGTCGGTGCTCAGCGCCGCGGTGTGATAGGTCGGCAGCGTGATGAGGTGGTGGAAGATCCCCGCCCGCGCGCTGGCGTCCTTCTGGAAGGTACGGATACGCTCGTCGGCCTCGCGCGCCAGCTCGGTCTCGTCGTAATCGGCGCTCATCAGCCGCGCACGGTCATAGCCCGAGATATCCTTCCCTTCCGCCGCCCAGCGGTCATAGACCTGCTGGCGGAAGTTGAGCGTCCAGTTGAAGCTCGGCGAATTGTTGTAGACCAGCTTGGCATTGGGCACCGCCTCGCGGATGCGATCGACCATCGACGCGATCTGCTCGATGTGCGGCTTCTCGGTCTCGATCCACAACAGGTCGGCGCCGTTCTGCAGCGAGGTGATGCAATCGAGCACGCAGCGGTCGGCCCCGGTCCCTTCGCGGAACTGATAGAGGTTCGACGCCAGCCGCTTCGGGCGCATCAGCTTCCCGTCGCGTTCGATCACGACATCGCCGCGTAGCGACGCGAGATCGGTCACCTCCTCGCAATCGAGGAAGGCGTTATATTGATCGCCGAGATCGCCCGGCTCGCGGCTGTAGGCGATCTGCTTGGTGAGCCCGGCGCCGAGCGAATCGGTGCGGGTGACGATGATGCCGTCCTCGACGCCCAGTTCGAGGAAGGCATAGCGGCAGGCGCGGACCTTCTGGAGGAAATCCTCGTGCGGCACGGTGACCTTGCCGTCCTGATGCCCGCATTGCTTTTCGTCGGAAACCTGATTCTCGATCTGCAGCGCGCAGGCGCCCGCCTCGATCATCTTCTTGGCGAGGAGATAGGTCGCCTCGGCATTGCCGAACCCGGCATCGATATCGGCGATGATCGGCACGACATGCGTCTCGAAATTGTCGATCGCATTGGCGAGCCGCTGCACCTCCACCTCGTTGCCGGCCTCGCGCGCCTTGTCGAGATCGCGGAACATCAGGCTCAGCTCGCGCGCATCGGCTTGCTTGAGGAAGGTGTAGAGCTCCTCGATCAGCGCGGGGACGCTGGTCTTTTCGTGCATCGACTGATCGGGCAGCGGGCCGAATTCGCTGCGCAGCGCGGCGACCATCCACCCCGAAAGGTAGAGATACTTGCCCTTGGTCGAGCCGAAATGCTTCTTGATCGAGATCAGCTTCTGCTGCCCGATGAAGCCGTGCCAGCAGCCGAGCGACTGGGTATAGGCGGCCGGATCGGCGTCATAAGCCGCCATGTCGCGGCGCATGATCGCGGCGGTGTAACGCGCGATGTCGAGCCCGGTGCGGAACCGGTTCTGAAGCTGCATCCGCGCAACCGCTTCGGCGTCGATCCCGTCCCATGTGCCGTTGAAGCTTTTGATCAGCTTGTCGGCGCCGGCGATTTGCTCCTGATAGGTCACGGATATTGCTCCTTCGATAATCGGGCCGCGGGATGGAAATGTCCGCCGACGCGTGAAGCGCCGGCGGACACCTTCCTCCCCAGGAAGTCGTGCGTCAGCCGAGCCGGCCGAGGCGGTGGTAGAGATTGGAGAATTTCGCCGAGCGGGGATCGTCCGCGATCGTCCGCACATAATGCGCGACCGCTTCCTTCATCAGCCCGAAGTCCTCGGTGGAGAACACGGCGCGGCTGCGCTGCGGTTCCTTGGTCATTACGTGGCTCCTGATTGCGTTCCGGCGTCGCCGCCTGATGGAAGTGTGATAATCGACGAAAACGCGCAGTGAGAGCCGGAAACACACTGAATTCGTGTCGCCACGTCGCGGAAAGCGCGTTAATAGCGGTCATATTGTAAAGTAATTTACAGGATCGACGGCAATGGCGCGGGACAAACTGCTTGCTGGCCATGCGGTGCGCCGGCTTCGGCGCCGCACCGGGCTGACCCAGGCGGCAATGGCGGAAATGCTGGAGATTTCGCCGAGCTATCTCAATCTGATCGAGCGCAACCAGCGCGCGCTGCCGGCGGCATTGCTGGTGCGGATGGCCGAGCAATTCGATTTCGACCCGCGCGCGCTCGCGGCGGGCGAGCCGGGCGGCGGGGCGGCGGCGATCCGGCGGCGACTCGCCGATCCGTTGTTCGCCGATCTGGAGATCGACCGGCATGAGGTGGAGGAATGGCTCGCCGCTGCGCCCGGCGGGGCGGAGGCGTTCGCGCGCGCCTTCGATCGCGCCGGCGGGGGCGGGGAGGCGCCGGCGGACGCGAGGCGCGACGATGCGATGGCCGCGGCACGGCGCGAGATCGACCGCTGGCGCAACCATTTCCCCGATCTCGACGCGGCGGCCGAGGCGCTGGCCGACGACCTTCGGCTGGTCGGCGCCGATCTCTACGCCGGGCTGGTCGAGCGGTTGCGCGTCAAGCACGGGCTGTCGATCCGCATCCTGCCGATCGAGGTGATGCCCGATCTGTTGCGCCGGCTCGATCTCCACGCGCGGCAATTGCAGTTGAGCGAGACGCTCGACGCGCCGGCGCGCTGCTTCGCGCTCGCCGCGCAGCTCGCGCAACTCGAGGCGCGGACCGAGATCGACGCGCTCGCGCGCGGCGCCGCGTTCGCCGATCGCAGCGCGGAACGGCTGTTCCGCCGCCACCTCGCGGGCTATTTCGCCGCCGCGGTGATGATGCCCTATGCGCGCTTCCTGCGCGCGTGCGAGGCGAGCGGCTATGACGTGAGCGTGCTCGAACGCCGTTTCGGCGCGAGCTTCGAACAGGTCGCGCACCGGCTCACCACGCTCCAGCGCGTCGGCGCGCGCGGGCTCGCCTTCTTCATGATCCGCATCGACCGCGCCGGGCAGGTCTCGAAGCGTTACGCCGGGGCGAGCGGCGGCGTGCTGGTCGAGGCGCGCGGGCGCTGCCCGTTATGGCGCCTCCACCACGCCTTCGACCGGCCGGGGGCGCTGGCGGTGCAACTGGTCGAGCTGGAGGACGGCGCGCGCTGGTTCACCCAGGCGCGCACCACCGGCGCGCCGGGCGGACGCCCCGATGCCGCGCCGCATGAGGTGGTGGCGGAATTCGCGGTCGGCCTGGGTGTCGCGGCGGAGCAGGCGGGGGGGCTGGCGGCGGCGCGCGGGCTGGATCTGGCCGGCGCCGCGACCCCGATCGGGCTCGGCTGCCGCGCCTGTCTGCGCGCGGCCTGCGCGCAACGCTCGGCGGCGCCCGACGGGCGCGCGCTGCTGGTCAACGATCGCGAACGCGGGCTGTCGGCGCTGAGCTTTGCGGGGGAGGAATGAATTCCCTCCCGTTCGGGCTGAGCTTGTCGAAGCCCTGCCCTTCTCTTCCAACGAAGAAAGTGCAGCCCTTCGACAAGCTCAGGGCGAAGGGAGGGGCTAGGGCGCCGCCCACCCCAATCCGAGCGCCTTCTGGATCGCGACATAATCGGCGGTCATCGCGGCGGTGCTCTGGCTCAGCGTCTGTTGCGCCGAGGTGCGCTGGCGTTCGGCGTCGAGCACGTCGATCATCGTCGCGGTGCCGGCGTCGAAGCGCTGGCGCATCAGCTTCGCGCTGCGCTCCGCGGTGGCGAGCGAGCGCGCCGCATTGGCCACCGTCTGCCGCCGCGCGGCATAGCGCGACAGCGAATCCTCGGCATCCTTGAGCGCATTGAGCACCGCGCCGCGATATTGCGCCGCCGCCTCGTCGCGCGCGCCCTCGGCCTGCCCGACACGCGCGGCGTTGCGCCCGAAGTCGAGGAAATTCCACGATAGCTGCGGCGCGGCCAAAGCCGAGATCTTGTCGAGATCGAAGATATCGCCCGGCTTGCTCCCGCCGATCCCGATCAGCCCCATGAAGCTGATGCGCGGGAATTTGGCCGCCTCGGCGGCGCCGATCTTGGCGGTCGCGGCCGCGAGCTGGCGTTCGGCGGCGCGGATATCGGGGCGGCGCTGGAGCAAGGCGGCGGGATCGCCCACCGCGACCTCGGCCGGCGGCAGCGGCACCGCGCGCGCCGGCGAGAGCAACGTGTCGAGCGCCCCCGGTGCCTCGCCCGCCAGCGTCGCGAGCGCGTTGAGATAGGCGTCGCGCTCGGCGTTGAGCGGCAGGATCGCGGCGTCGCTCTGCTCGACCAGCCCGCGCAGCCGCTCGACATCGAGCGCGGAGGCGGTGCCCGCGCCGTAGCGCTGCTCGGTCAGCCGCAGCAACTCGCGCTGCTGCGCCGCGGCCTCCTGCGCCAGCACGATGCGCTGCTGGCGATCGCGCAGATTGACGTAATTCTGCGCCACCTCGGCGGTCAGGCTGACCTGCGCGTCGGCGACATTGGCCTCCGCGGCGCCGATCGAGGCGCGCGCCGCCTCGATCTTGCGGCGCTGCCCGCCGAACAGGTCGATCTCCCAGCTCGCGTCGAACCCGAGATTGTAGAAATCGAGGCTGGTCGATCCGCCGCCCCCGCCGCCGCTGCTCTGCCCGAGGTTGATCCCCGGGAGCTGGGCGTGGAGATAGGTCGCCTGCGCATTGCCGCTCGGCAATTCGTTGGCGCGTTCGAGCCGGAGCGAGGCGCGCGCCTGTTTGAGCCGCGCTTCGGCGATCTGGACGTTGGGATTGGCGGCGAGCGCGCGGCGTTCGAGCTCGTCGAGCGTCGCGTCGCCGAGCCCGGTCCACCACAAGGCGACGGTCGGCGCGGCGGGCGCGGTGGCGTCGGCGACGCGGACGAAATTGGCGGGCGGCTTGGCCGCGCCGGCCGACGCCGGCCCGGCATAATTCGGCCCGACGGTGCAGGCGGCGAGCGCCGCGAGCGGCAGGAGCGCGAGGGCGTTACGCATGACCAAAAGCCTCAATGCATCGCGAGCGGCTGCCCCTTGGGCAGCGGCCGCAGGAACATGACGAGCGGGATGACGCAGATGATGCCGATCCCGAGCAGCCAGAAGATATCGTTGAAGGTCATCACCAAAGCGTCGCGCTGGATCGTCCCGGTGAGCGAGCGCAGCGCCGCGTCGGGGCCGCCGAGCATCTGGCCGAGCCCGCCGAGATAATCCTGTACCAGCCCCGAATTGGCGGGCAGCGCCTCTTCGGCGCGGCGGCTGTGCAGCCAAAGACGCTGGTCCTGGATCGTCGCGATCGCGGCGAGCGCGAACGACCCGCCGAGGTTGCGGGTCGCGCTGAACAGCCCGGCGGCGTCGCCCGCTTCGCGCGGCGGGACCGAGGTGATCGCCGCCTGGTTGAGAAACAGGAAGCCGAGGATCGAGCCGATCCCGCGCAGCAATTGCGAATCGACGAATTGCGCGCCGGTCGCCTGCGCGGTCAGCGTCGTATCGAGCAGGCAGCTCCCCGCCATGATCGCCAGCCCCGCCGCGACCGCGAAACGGATGTCGAAATAACGGATCATCAACGGGGTGAAGGGCATCATGATCAGCGAGGGGATGCCCGACAGCAGCACCACCTTGCCCGATTGCAGCGCATTATAATCGGCGATCGCAGCGAGGAATTGCGGGATCACATAAGCGGTGCCGTAGAGCACCATCCCGACGACGAACCCCATCAGCGCGACCGCGCCGAACTGGCGATCGAGCAGCAATTTCAATTTGATCACCGGCCGTCTGGCGAAAACCTGCCCGGCGAACAGCAGCAGGAAACCGACGGCGGACAGCACCGTCAGCCACACGATCTCGCTGCTCTGGAACCATTGTTCGCGCTGCCCCTCTTCGAGCACGACGGTGATCCCGCCGAGCCCGAGCGCGAGCCCGGCGATCCCCAGCCAGTCGGCGTTGCGCAGCTCGGCGAACTGCGGCTTCTGATGCGGCATCGTCAGCAGCAGCAACGTGACGAGCAGGATGCCGACCGGCAGGTTGAGGAAGAAGGCATAATGCCAGCTGACATTCTCGGTCAGCCAGCCGCCGATCAGCGGCCCCTGCACCGGCCCGAGGATCGCGGTGACCCCGAACAAGGCGTTGCCGATCGGCTGCTGCGCGCGCGGCAGCCGGGTGGCGATGATCGTCATCGCGGTGGGAATCAGCGCGCCGCCGGTGAAGCCCTGCCCGACGCGGCCGATGATCATCATCGTCAGGTTGGTCGAAACCCCGCACAGCATCGAGAAAGCGGTGAACAGGCTCGCCGCGATGAGCAGGAATGTGCGCAGCCCGAGCAAGCGTTCGAGCCACGCCGACAGCGGGATGATGACGATTTCGGCGACGAGATAGGCGGTGGCGATCCACGTCCCCTCGGTGCCGCTCGCGCCGATCTCGCCCTGGATCGTCGGCAGCGCCGAATTGACGATCGATACGTCGAGCGTCGCCATCATCGCGCCGAGGCTGCCCGCGATCACCGCGAGCCACGCCGACGCATCGGCGCGCGGCACGGTGCCGGCGGGGGCCGCGGCCCCGGCGGCGGCGGCGGCGCTCACTGGCCGATCCGCTCGTTATGCTGTTGCTGCTCGCGCCGGATGCGGTCCGCCGCGCCCTTCGCGCCGCGCGTATCGACGCTGACCTCGACCGACATGCCGGGGACGAGCAACGCGCGGGTCTCCGGCCCGGGGCTGATCGCGATCCGCACCGGCACGCGCTGGACGATCTTGGTGAAATTGCCGGTGGCGTTCTGCGGCGGCAGCACCGAGAATTGCGCGCCGGTGCCCGGCGAGACGCTGGCGACGCGGCCGGGGATCTCGACCCCGGGCAGCGCGTCGACCGATACCGACACCGGCTGGCCGGGGCGCATCAGCCCGAGCTGGGTCTCCTTGAAATTGGCGGTGATATAGAGGTCCTTGACCGGCACCAGCGTCATCAGCCGGGTCGCCGCCTGGACATATTGGCCTTGCCGCACCGTCTTGCTGCCGACGCGCCCGTCGATCGCCGCGCGGATCAAGGTCGCGCCAAGATTGGTCTCGGCCGCAGCCAGTTGCGCCCGCGCCCCCTCACCCTGCGCGCGCGCCTGCTTGACCTGTGCGTTGAGCGTGCCGATGCGGCGTTCGGCGCTGACCAGCGCGGCCTGCGCTGCGGCGACCTTGGCATCGGCCTGGGTCGCCTGGTTGCGCAATTGCGAGAGCCGCTCGCGGGTCTCCGCGCCGCTCGCAGCGAGCGGCTGATAGCGCGCCACCTCGCTATGCGCATAAGCCGCGTCGGTGCGCGCGGCGGCGAGATCGGCGCGCGCGCGGGTGATCGCGGCCTGCTGCTCGCCGATCTGCGCCTGTACCCCGGTCGCGTTGGCTTCGGCGACGTCGATCTGCGCCTGGCTCTGCGCCGCCTGCGCGTGATAATCGCGCGCGTCGATCTGGACCAGCGGATCGCCCGCCTTCACCGGCTGGTTCTCCGCGACGAACACCTTGTCGACATAGCCCGCGACCTTGGGCGAGACGGTGACGCCATCGGCCTGGACATAAGCGTCGTTGGTCGATTGCTGGTATTTTCCGTAGCTTTCGTAACGCACGAACCCCGCGATGCCGGCGACCACCGCGATCACCGCGACGATCAGCAGCACGCGGCGGACGCGCGGGTTCTTCAGCGGCGAGGGGCGCGGTTCGGGCGATTCGCTAGCGGCAGGAGGGGGCGTCTGGTCGGCCATAGGTCATTCCCGAAACGGAGATTGCGCGCCTAGATGCTCGCAGTTGCAGCATAATGCAAGACCATGTATTGAGGTTCCTCATGAACTGCGACGATCAACTCATCCAGGGCCTTGCGCGCGTCTATCTCCACCTCCAGCGGCGGGTGAATCGCGAGCTGGCGCAGGAGGGCGGGTCGCTCGCGCGGCTCAAATTGCTGCTTTTCGTCCAGAAGCGCGAGGGCGCCGCGCGCGCGGCGGATATCGCCGATATGTTCGACCTCGCGCCGCGCACCGTGACCGAGGGGCTCGACGCGCTCGAACGCGACGGGCTGATCGTGCGTACCGCCGATTCCGACGACCGCCGGGTCAAGCGGATTGCGGTGACCCCGGCGGGGGAGGGGGTGATCGCCGCCAGCCAGCCGCTGCGCGCGCAATTGCTCGCCGAGACCTTCGCGGTCCTCACCGCGGAGGAGCGGGCCCAGCTCAGCGCGCTGCTCGGCAAGCTCGCAGCGTCGCTTGACGAGGGATAGTTCAGCCCGTCACTCGTCCCCCCGGCCTTGAGCCGGGGTGACGGCGTGCGGGGGCCTCTTGCAAGGCGGGCTTGCACCCTCGCTTACCTGTGATATTCTCCTGAACGGCTGCAGCGTGCCCCAGAGCATGCGCGGCCGGCAGGAGATGGATGATGGAAAGACTCCAGCCCGAGGTATGTGCCTGCAATGTGGGCCTGCTGGCCTGCGCGAGCGGCCTCGCTCTGGCGATTTTCGGCGTCGCTTTCGCGCTGCTGGGCTGATCGCCCGGCGCATTATCGGCCACTATTTGCCGCGGCCAACGCCCGGACGGGCGTTGCTGCAGTCTTCATCGCGCTGTCATTTATCGTGTCTTTTTCGAGGGATCGGTCCAATCGCGCGGCGATGTTCCTGATCCGTACGCGAAAGATGAAGTGAAAATGAATTCAATGCGTCATCGCGTGTCACCGAAGTGTCACCGGACTGCCCATAACCGATCATAGAGGGCTTCCCCGCGGGCCGATGCAGCCCGGATAGGGGATTTGTCACAATGTCGATTGTTTCGCAGGCGCGTCTGCGTCTTCTCGCTGGTGCTGCGCTGATCGCGCTGCCCGCCGTCGCTCATGCCGCGCCGGCGCCCGCCGCCGACGCCGCCGCCGCGCCGGCCGAGGCGCCCGCCGATACCGCTGCCGATGCGAACGGCGGGCTGCAGGATGTCGTCGTCACCGCCACCAAGCGCGAGACCAATTTGCAGAAGACGCCGATCGCGATCTCGGTGGTCGATCCGCAGGTGATGAAGGACCGCCACGTCCAGAGCCTGCTCGATCTCGCCGACGGCGGGGTTCCGTCGCTGCGCATCGCGACCTTCGAGGCGCGCCAGTCCGCGCTCACCGTCGGCATCCGCGGCATCGTGCCGTTCGACGCCAACCAGACCGCGCGCGACCAGGGCGTCGGCGTCTATATCGACGGCGTCTATCTCGGCCGCCAGCAGGGGCTCAACGCCGCGCTGTTCGACGTCGAGCGGATCGAGGTGCTGCGCGGGCCGCAGGGCACCCTGTTCGGCCGCAATACCGAGGGCGGCGCGGTGAGCATCGTCACCCGCGCGCCGACCGGCGAATTCGGCGGCCGCGTTTCGGCCGGGGTCGGCAATTACGGCGGCTATAACGGCGAATTGCACCTCAACCTGCCAGCGATCGCCAATATCTCGTTCAAGATCGACGGGCTCGTCCAGCATCAGGACGCGCTGGTGAAGAACCCGCTGCCGGGCAATTACGGCTGGGGCTATTACAACCGCTACGGCGGCCGCATCACCGCGTTGTGGAAGCCGGTCGACGGGCTGTCGGTCGAGCTGTCCTACGATCGCGCGCGTGACGAGAACACGCCCTTCTACAGCCAGCTGGTCAATTACAACCCGAAGAACCTGCCGGTCGCGACGCTGGCGCAGATCAACGCCAACAACGGCAAGCTGCCCGCCGGGATGATCGCGCCGCTCTCGCCGCTGGTGAAGGTGAGCGGCGACAAGCGGATGGACGTCGCCGATATCGGCGTGCCGCAGCAGCTCAGCGTCGACAAGACCGACGGTTTCGCGGCGACGATCCGCTACAAGGCCTCGCCCGATATCGAGCTGCGCTCGATCACCGCATGGCGCGGCGTGACGACCGACCAGTGGGACAATTCGGGCGGCGCGCACCGCACCGTGTTCCTGCCCAATGCCAAGTTCAGCCGCTACAGCCTGTCGTGGCTCCACCAGCGCCAGTTCAGCCAGGAGCTGCAGGCGGTCGGCAGCCTGCCCAACCTCGATTACGCGGCCGGGCTCTATTATTTCACCGAGCGCGCGCAGGAAGAGGCGGCGACCCCGTCGACCAACCAGTGGAACGCCGACGGCACCGGCTATACCGTGCTCAGCCCGGTCGTCACCGGCCCGATCGCCTCGGGCAATCAGGGCTGGGCGCCCGACAATTGGTTCCGCCAGCGCGGCAGCTGGGCGCGCGCGCGCAGCTACGCCGCCTTCGCGCAGGCCACCTACACCCCCGAAGGGCTGGACATGTTCCACCTGACGGTCGGCGGCCGCTACACCAAGGACAAGCGCTACGGCCGGCTCTATCTCGTCTCGGGTGCGGCGACGCCGTGGGAATTCCGCTTCGACAAGAGCCGGTTCGATCCGATGGTCACGCTGGCGGTGGACGCGGCGCAGGGGGTCAACCTCTACGCCAAATATTCGACCGGCTATCGTGCCGGCGGCGCCAACGACCGGTCGAGCAACTTCGGCGCGTTCGGGCCGGAATCGGTCAAGGCCTATGAAGTCGGCGCCAAGATGGATCTGCTCGACCATCGCGTCCGCCTCAACCTCGCCGGCTATATCATGGACCGTTCGGGCACCCAGATCGACTTCGACCACGTCGATACCAACCCGTTCCTGCCGGGCACCAGCACCCCGAACCCGACCTTCAACCTCCATACCGAGGATACCGCCAACGCGCCGGGCAATTCCAAGATCCGCGGCGTCGAGGCCGAGCTGACGGTCAAGCCGGTCGACGGGCTGACGATGGGCGCGTCCTACGCCTATACCTACACCCATATCCCGCCGACGCCGAACCCGCAGGATGCGGGCAAGCTGACCCAGGTGTTCGTGGTGTTCACCCCGCGCAACGCGGCGTCGGGCTTCGTCGATTATGAAATGCCGGTCGGCGGCGGCGACACCAAGATCCGGCTGCACCTCGACGCCAATTATGCGAGCAGCATGTACAGCTTCCAGAACGAGGCGACCAAGACCCAGCCGAGCTTCGTCGTCAACGGCCGGATCGCGCTGACCGATATCCAGCTCAACGATCACGGGCAGAAGTTCACGCTCGCGGTGTGGAGCCGCAACCTGTTCAACGAGACGCACATCTATCGTCGCTCGTCGGCCAATGCCGCGGTGCTCGGCGATTACGCCAATTTCAACCCGCCGCGGACCTTCGGCGTGGAGGGCAGCGTCAACTTCTGACCGTTTCGGTCAAAAGCGGGATCGGGCGGGGAGGCGATGCTTCCCCGCCCTTTTTTGTTCGACTCGGTTGCGGGTCCAACTCTCTCTCCTCCGTTCGGGCTGAGCTTGTCGAAGCCCTGCGCTTTTCTTCGCAAGGAAGAAGGACAGCCCTTCGACAAGCTCAGGGCGAACGGATCTTCTTCGAACTTCTAGCCGCCTGCGATCGGCAGCCGGATCGTCACCCGCAGCCCGGGGGCGGCGTCTTCGAGCGACAGGGTGCCGCGATGCAGCCGCGCCACCGCATCGACCAGCGGCAGCCCCAGGCCGTGCCCGGCGTTGTGGCGGCTCGGTTCGAGCCGGCCGAAGCGGCGCAGCGCGAGCGCACGGTCGCCCGGCGCGATGCCGGGGCCGTTGTCGCGCACCATGATCTCCGCGGCGGCCCCCGCCCCGGTCTCCGCGCGCGTCACCGCCAGCGTGATCGTCACGCCGGGCGGGGTGTAGCGCAGCGCATTCTCGATCAGGTTGATCAGCGCCTGGCTGAGCAATTGGCGATCGCCCTCGATCCGCACCGGGGCGCAGCGGCCGAGCACCAGCTCGTGCCCCGATTCGGCGGCGACCGCGGTCATCATCTCGCCGATCTCGCCGACCAGCGCGCCGAGATCGAGCGACGCGAAGCCGGCGCGGCGATCGCCGCCCTCCACCTCGGCGATGCGCAGCGTCGCGGCGAACATCGCGAGCAGCGCGTCGCACTGGTCCATCGCCTCGCCGATCTCGTCGGCGAGGCCCGCCGCATCGGGGCGCGCGGCGATCAGCGCGAGCCGGCCGCGCAGCCGCGCGAGCGGGGTGCGCATGTCGTGCGCGATATCGTTGCTGACGTTGCTGATCTGTCGCATCAGCTCGGCGATGCGATCGAGCATATGGTTGAAGGTCGCGGCCTGTTCGGCGAAGGCGCCGCCGGCGGGATCGACCGTGATGCGGCGCTGCATGTCGCCGTCGATGATCGCGCGCGCGGTTTCGCGCACCTCGCCGATCCGCCGGCTGACCAGCGCGCCGAACAGCGCCGTCCCCGCCAGCACGATCAGCACGATCGACCCGAACCCGAGCATATAGAGCCGGCGGCGCGCCTTGTTCTCGCGGTCGATCGGTTCGGTCTCGGCGATCGTCGTCAGCGTCAGCCCGCCGCCGGCGTCGCGGACCAGCGCGCGCCCCGCGGAAAGCCCGGTGATGCGGTCGCGTCGCCCGAGCGTCGAATAACCCAGTGCGAGCGGGCGGGCGAGGCGGACGTTGCCGCCCAGCCAATGCCCGCCCGCATCGGTCAGCATGAAGCCGACATTGCCGGTGTCGCGCTCGTCGGTGATCACGTTGATCCGCCCGATAATCGCTGCGACGTCGCCGGGGCGGGTCTGCGACAGCACCGCGTCGCTCAGCGCGTCGATCCGCTCGTCCACCAGTTCGACGATCGCGCGCTGCGTCGCGCGATAGGTGGCGAACCCGGTCAGCGCGACCGCGAGGAAGAAGACCAGCAGGAAGGCGAGCGTCAACGATCGCAGCGACCGCGGTGCCGGCATTTTCTAAAGTCCGTTTTGCGGGCCGGTGCCGCGCGAAATGACCCGACGGGGCATTTCCAAAAAAGCTCTCAATCTCGGAGCATGTAACCGACGCCGCGCACCGTGACGATCGGATCGTCCTCGCCGTCGGCCATCAGCTTGCGCCGCAGCGCGCGGATCTGGACGTCGACGATGTTGGTGGTCGGTTCGAAATCATAGCCCCAGACGCGCTCGATCAGCATCGCGCGGGTCAGCACCGTGCCGGCGTTGCGCGCCAGCTCGGCGAGCAATTGCAGCTCCAGCTTGACCAGGTCGAGCGGGCGTTCGCCGCGCCACGCGCGGAACCGCGTCGGGCTGACGGTGATGTCGCCGACGCAGATCGTGTCGCCGGTGCCGCCGCCGGTGCTGGTCCACTGCCGCCCGCGCACCAGCGCCTTGAGCCGCGCTTCCAGCTCCGCCGCGGGGGTCGGCTTGACGACATAATCGTCGGCGCCGGCCTCCAGCCCCTCGACCTTTTCGGCCGAGCGGCCGAGCGCGCTCAGCATCACCACGGGGAGCGTCTTGCCGCTCTCGCGCAGCCGCCGCAGGATCGCGGTGCCGTCCATATGCGGGAGCATCCGATCGAGGATCGCGGCGTCGAACGGTTCGCGATCGATCGCCTGCAATGCCGTCATGCCGTCGGGCGCCACCGTCACCGCATGATCCAGCGCGCGCAATTCCTCGGCCAGCGTCGCGGCATAGCCATCGTCGTCTTCCACCAGCAGCAGGTTCATGGCCACACCTCATCCAACAATCATTTACCGACATATGGCGGTAGCGGCCGCGGACCAAGTGAACGTTCTGTCATTGACAGCCGCGCCGCTTTCGCGTGGTGGGGCGGGAAGGATAGAGCGAGGATGCGATGAGCGAGCATTACGACGTGCTGATCGTTGGGGGGGGCCACGGCGGCGCGCAGGCGGCGGTGGCGCTCCGGCAGCGCAAGTTCGCCGGCACGATCGCGATCGTCGGTGATGAGCCCGAGCTTCCCTATGAGCGCCCGCCGCTGTCGAAGGACTATCTGTCGCGCGAGAAGGAGTTCGAGCGCATCCTGATCCGCCCCGCGGCCTTCTGGGCGGACAAGGAGGTGGCGATGCTGCTCGGCCGGCGCGTCGTCTCGGTTGACGCGGCGGCGCATCGGGTGACCACCGACGACGGCGCGACGATCGATTACGGCAAACTGATCTGGGCGACCGGCGGCAGCCCGCGGCGGCTGACCTGCGACGGCCACGACCTCACCGGGGTCCATGCGGTGCGCACCCGCGCCGATGTCGACCGGCTGATGGGCGAGCTCGAGGCGACGCGCCGCGTGGTGGTGATCGGCGGCGGCTATATCGGGCTTGAGGCGGCGGCGGTGCTCGCCAAGCTCGGCAAGCAGGTGACGGTGCTCGAGGCGCTGCCGCGCGTGCTGGCGCGCGTCGCGGGCGAGCCCTTGTCGCGCTTCTACGAGGCGGAGCATCGCGCGCATGGCGTCGAGGTGCGGCTCGGCGCGATGGTCGCCGGGCTGGAGGAGCGCGACGGCGCGGTGTCGGGGGTCAGGCTCGCCGACGGGGAAATCCTGCCGTGCGAAATGGTTATCGTCGGGATCGGCATCGTCCCCGCGGTCGAGCCGCTGATCGCGGCGGGCGCGGCCGGGGGCAACGGGGTCGATGTCGATGCGCATTGCCGCACCAGCCTCGCCGACATCTATGCGATCGGCGATTGCGCCGCGCATGAGAGCGGCTTCGCGGGGGGCGCGCGGATCCGGCTCGAATCGGTCCAGAACGCCAATGATCAGGCGATGACGGTGGCCAAATCGATCACCGGCGAGCCGCAGGCTTATGACGCGGTGCCGTGGTTCTGGTCGAACCAATATGACCTCCGCCTCCAGACGGTCGGGCTGTCGACCGGGCATGACGAGGTGGTGGTGCGCGGCGATATCGCGGCGCGGTCGTTCAGCGTGATCTATCTCAAGGCGGGGCGGGTGATCGCGCTCGATTGCGTCAACGCGACCAAGGATTATGTCCAGGGGCGCGCATTGGTGGTGGGCGGCGCGGCGATCGCGCCGGAACGACTTGCCGACGCGAGCGTCCCGCTCAAGGAGATTAGCGCGGCTTAGAGCCGATCGATATTCGGCTTAACAGCGCGCACGCGGTCTTGCCTTTTGCCGTCACGCCGGCCTTTGATCCGGC
Source organism: Sphingomonas lycopersici (assembly GCF_026130605.1). Classification (GTDB taxonomy): domain Bacteria; phylum Pseudomonadota; class Alphaproteobacteria; order Sphingomonadales; family Sphingomonadaceae; genus Sphingomonas; species Sphingomonas lycopersici. The sequence goes on from NZ_JANFAU010000006.1 coordinate 263,399, forward strand.
ATCCCGATGCTACAATCCAACAGGAGCCTGCCAGCATGAAAACCCGCGCCGCCGTCGCGTTCGAGGCGAAGAAGCCGCTGGAGATCGTCGAACTCGATCTCGAAGGCCCCAAGGCGGGCGAGGTGCTGGTCGAGATCATGGCGACCGGCATCTGCCACACCGACGCCTATACGCTCGACGGGTTCGATTCGGAGGGGCTGTTCCCCTCGATCCTCGGGCATGAAGGCTGCGGCATCGTCCGCGAGGTGGGGCCGGGGGTGACCAGCGTCGCGCCCGACGATCACGTCATTCCGCTCTACACGCCGGAGTGCCGCCAGTGTAAATCGTGCCTCAGCCAGAAGACCAATTTGTGCACCGCGATCCGCGCGACGCAGGGCAAGGGGCTGATGCCCGACGGCACCAGCCGGTTCAGCTACAAGGGCCAGACCATCTATCACTACATGGGCTGCTCGACCTTCTCGAACTTCACCGTGCTGCCCGAGATCGCGGTGGCGAAGATCCGCACCGACGCGCCGTTCGACACCAGCTGCTATATCGGTTGCGGGGTCACCACCGGGGTCGGCGCGGTGGTCAACACCGCCAAGGTTGAGCCGGGCGCGACCGTCATCGTCTTCGGGCTCGGCGGGATCGGCTTGAACGTGATCCAGGGCGCCAAGTTCGCCGGCGCGGCGCGGATCATCGGCGTCGATATCAACCCCGATCGCGAGGCATGGGGCCGCAAGTTCGGGATGACCGATTTCGTCAATCCGAAGGATGTCGGCGATATCGTCCAGCATCTCATCGCGATGACCGACGGCGGCGGCGATTATACCTTCGATTGCACCGGCAACACCGTGGTGATGCGCCAGGCGCTCGAATCGGCGCACCGCGGCTGGGGCGAATCGATCGTCATCGGGGTCGCCGAATCGGGCAAGGAAATCGCGACGCGGCCGTTCCAGCTCGTCACCGGGCGGGTGTGGAAGGGCACCGCATTCGGCGGCGCGCGCGGCCGCACCGACGTGCCCAAGATCGTCGACTGGTATATGAACGGGCTGATCCAGATCGATCCGATGATCACCCACCGGCTGTCGCTGGAGGAGATCAACAAGGGCTTCGACCTGATGCACGCGGGCGAGAGCATCCGTTCGGTCGTGGTCTATTGATGGAAACGGTCTCGACCAATCACGCGTTCGGCGGGGTGCAGGGCGTCTACCGCCACGCCTCCGCCGCGACCGGCACCGAGATGACCTTCGCGGTCTATGTCCCGCCGCATGCGCCGGGGGCGAAGCTGCCGGTGGTATGGTATCTCTCGGGGCTGACCTGCACCCACGCCAATGCCACCGAAAAGGGCGAATATCGCCGCGCGGCGGCGGAGCTGGGGCTGATCGTCGTGACGCCCGATACCAGCCCGCGGGGCGAAGGCGTGCCTGATGATCCCGACGGTGCCTATGATTTCGGGCTCGGCGCGGGCTTCTATGTCGACGCGACCGAGGCGCCCTGGGCGACGCATTATCGCATGTGGTCCTATATCACCGACGAATTGCCCGCGCTGGTCGCGGCGCATTTCCCGGTCGATATCGCGCGCCAGTCGATCACCGGGCATTCGATGGGTGGCCACGGCGCGCTGACGATCGGGCTCAGCTTCCCCGATCGCTATCGTGCGGTTTCGGCCTTTGCGCCGATCGTCGCGCCGTCGCAGGTGCCGTGGGGCGAGAAGGCGCTCGGCGGCTATCTCGGCGCGGACCGTGCGGCGTGGCGCAGGCACGATGCGGTGGCGCTGATCGAGGATGGCGCGCGGGTGCCGGCGCTGCTGGTCGATCAGGGCGAGGCGGATCAGTTCCTTGCGGGACAGCTCCGGCCCGAGCTGCTTGCGGCGGCGTGCGAGAAGGCGGGGATTCCGCTGACGCTGCGGATGCAATCGGGATATGATCACAGCTATTATTTCATCTCCACCTTCATGGCCGATCATCTCGCCTGGCATGCTAAGCGCTTGAAATAACAGGGCCCCGTCATCCCGGCCTTGAGCCGGAATCCATCGTGCCGCACGCTCCTTGGCTAGAGCCTCTCGCCCTGCGCCTGCCCATCGATGGACCCCGGCTCAAGGCCGGGGTGACGGAGAGGATTCCGCCTGTCACTCGTGTGAACTTTGTGAACTTAGCTGGTCGTCTCGCCTGCGTCCTCGGGCGCGGCGCCCTCAGGCGGCGCGACGTTGCGATGCACCCGTACCCCGGCGACGAGCGACGAATGCGCCGCGCCCGGCGTGGTCACCGCCGCCGCGGGCGTGAGCTTCGCCGCGATCGCCGATTGGTCGCGGTGGATCGTCACCGACCCGACGGTCTCGCTGGCGCTGTCGCCGGCGTCGCCGCTGCGGTGCACCGTCACGCCGTTGCTAGCCCCTGCGAGCGTCATGCCGACTTCGGGCTCGAACCCGTCGTAGCGCTGGCGGAAGGCGAGCGCATTTTCCATCGCGTCGCGCCAGCGGTAGAAGATATGCGAGCCGACCATGCCGATTCGCGTCAGGCTCGGTGCCCACCATGGCGACACGTAATTGGCGTGATAATGCGTCGCCGACCCGACCGGGGCATAGACCTCGCCCGCCAGCGCCGCGAGCGCCACCGCGCGCGCCCGCGCCCAGGCGACTGGCTCGCGCGGGCGCATCAGCGATCCGTCGCAGGTGAAGGTGAACTGGCAACCGGTGCTGCGATCCGATCCCTGATAGACCACGCCGCACACGCTCTTGGGAAAGGCGCGGTCGCGGACGCGGTTGAGCACCACCTGCGCCACCGCGCGCTCGCCGTCGACCGGCTCGGAGCGCGCTTCGTAATAGACCGCCTGGGTCAGGCAATCGAGCGCGCGCGCGGCATCGTCGGGGGCCTGGATCCCGGTGTCGAACGCGGGCGCGGCGTTATAGACCGCGGGTCGCGCGATCCGCGCCAGCGCGGTTTCCTCGATCAGGTCGGTCGGCACGTCGAGCTCGAGCCGCTCGAGCAATTCGCGCGGATCCTTCACCGGGCGCTGCGGCGCGCTGGCCGCGGCCAATGCGGCATAGCTCGGCGCCCGCTGCTGCGGCACGCACGAGGTTGCCAGCGCGAGGGCCGGCACGGCAAGAAGAATCGCTTTCAGCATCGCCCCCGACCGAAACAGCGGTCGATCACGGGGTAAATCAGAGCGGCTAAGAGGCGGTTAACGGCGGCGGCGCTTGTCGCGCGACCGTTATTGCCGCACACCGTGAAACCAGGCGGAAGAAGGGGTGGGGATGCAGGAAAAGCGCGCGCTGGGGGTGTGGGCGGCGCTGGCGCTGGTCGTCGGCAATATGATCGGATCGGGCATCTATCTGCTCCCCGCGACGCTCGCCCCGCTGGGCACCAATGCGATGATCGGCTGGGTGGTGACGATCGCCGGGGCGATGTGTCTCGCCTTCGTCTTCGCCCGGCTCGCAGCGCTGATCCCGGCGGCGGGCGGGCCTTATGCCTTTGCCAATGCCGCATTCGGCCCGGCGACCGGCTTTGCGGTGGCGTGGAGCTATTGGGTGTTGGTGTGGGCCGGCAACGGCGCGATCGCGGTTGCCGTCGTCAGCGCGCTGAGCCTGCCCTTTCCGGTGCTCGGCAGCGGTGTCCCCGCGGTGGTCGCGACGCTGGCGCTGGTGTGGGGGCTGGTCGCGGTCAATATCCACGGCGTCGGGCTCGCCGGGCGGGTGCAGGTGGTCACCGCGGCGCTCAAGCTCGTGCCCCTCGCCGGGGTGATCGCGCTCGCCGTCTGGCTGCTGCTGCGCGACGGCGGGCATGCGCTTGCCGCCAACCCCCCGGTCCCGCTCGGCGCTAGCGCGGTCGCCGGGGCGGCGGCGCTGACCTTCTGGGGGTTTCTCGGGGTCGAATCCGCGACCGTCCCCGCCGACAAGGTCGAGGATGCCGCGCGCGTCGTGCCTCTGGTGACGATCGTCGGCACCGCGTTGACTGGCGTCGTTTATGTCGCGGTCGCCGCGGCGATCGCGCTGATGATGCCGCGCGCCGAAATCGCCGCCTCGCCCGCGCCGGTCGCCGCTTTCCTCGGGCGCACCTTCGGCGAGGGGATCGGCGATGTCGTGGCACTGTTCGCCGCGATCAGCGCGTTCGGCGCGCTCAACGGCTTCATCCTGTTGCAGGGCGAGATGCCCTGGGCGATGGCGCGCGGCGGGGTGTTCCCGGCGTGGTTCGGTAAGGAAAGCGCGGCGGGCACGCCGGCGCGCGCGCACCTCGTGTCGGGGGTGCTGGTGACGGTGGTGACCTTGCTCAACTATACCGGCAAGACCGGCGATCTGTTCGCCGAGGTCGCCTCGATCAGCCTGGCGGCGGGGATGCTCGCCTATCTCGCCAGCGCGCTCGCCGCGCTCAAATTGCTGCGCGGCGATATTGCGGTGACGGTCGCGGCGGTGATCGCGGCGGGGTTCGTGGTGTGGATGACCTATGGCCTCGGGCTCAAGGCCGATCTGTGGGGGCTGGCGCTGCTCGCGCTCGGGCTGCCGGTCTATTGGTGGGTGCGGCGCGGATAGGGATCGGACGGCCCCAGCCGCCGCGCCGCCAGTGCGAGAACGCCGGCGACGACCGAGGCCAGCGCGATGCTGAACGCGCCGGTGCGCGGATAGAGCAACGCGCCGGCCACCGCCCCGGCGAGCAGCCCGACCCACAAGCGCAGATACGCCGCCCAGCCGTTGGCATCATCGCCCAGCAACGCGGCGGCGATGCGCTGGCCGAGCTTGACCAACGTACCGGTCATATAGGTCACGCCGACCGAAACCTCGCCGTCGCGCAGGAAGACATTGTTGGCCGCGCCCATCGCCGCGGCCATCGCCAACGCCGCCCAGCCGCCGGCGACGATGCGATCGAGCATCGCCGCCACTGCGAGCAGGATGGCCATCAGCGACAGCACCGCGGCCTTGCGCGCCGGCCCGGCCTTCGCCGCGGCCAAGGCGCCGCCGATCACCCCGGCGAGGAAAGCCGCGATCAGCCCGGCGGCGACCAGCGCGACGGTCGAGCCGCCGGCCAGCCCGACCGCGAGCCGGGTGGTGTTGCCGCTCATGAACGAGACGAACAGCCCGCCGAGCTTCACGAACCCGATCGCGTCGACATAGCCCGCCAGCGCCGCGAGCGCGGTGGCGAGCGATTGTCGGCCGCGATCGTAGCGCAGCATGTCAGATCGGCAGGAACCGCCCGACCAGCGAGCGATCGCGCAATATCTCGTGCGCGGCATTGTGCCCCGGCGCGCCGGTGACACCGCCGCCCGGGTGGGTGCCCGATCCGCACATGTAGAGCCCCTTCACCGGCGAGCGATAATCGCCGTGGCCGAGCACGGGGCGCGCCGCCCACAATTGATCGAGGCTCATATGGCCGTGGAAGATGTCGCCGCCGATCAGCCCGAACTTGCGCTCCAGATCGAGCGGCGAATGGATCTGCCGCGCGATCACGCTCGCCTTGAAATTGGGGGCATGATCGTTGACCGTGTCGATGATCAGGTCGGCGACCTCCTCGCGCACGTCGTCCCACGTCCGCCCGCCCGAGAGCACCGGCGAGAATTGCTGGCAGAACAGGCTGGCGACATGCTGGCCCGGCGGGGCGAGCGTGTCGTCGACCGTGGTCGGGATCTTCATCTCGACGATCGGCTTCTTCGACCAGCCGAACTTCTTCGCATCGTCGAACGCCTCGTCCATATAATCCATCCCGGGAGCGATGATGATCCCGGCGGTGTGATGCTCGGCCTTCTCCTTGCCGCGCAGCACGGAGAAATCGGGCAGTTCGGACAAAGCGACGTTCATCCGAAACGTCCCCGAGCCGACCTTGTAATTGTCCATCCGGCGCTGGAAATCGGCCGGCAGGTCGCTGCCGTCGACCATCCGGCGATAGAGCAGCGCCGGGCCGACATTGGCGGCGACGATCGGCGCGGCGATCTCCTCGCCGCTCTCCAGCCGCACCCCGACCGCCTTGCCGCCGCTGATCAGCACGCGATCGACCGGGGCTTCGAGCGTGATCTCGACCCCGGCGTCCTCGCACGCGCGCGCCATCGCCTGGGTGATCGCGCCCATCCCGCCGACCGAATGGCCCCAGGCGCCGAGCTTGCCGTTGACCTCGCCGAACACGTGGTGGAGCAGCACATAGGCCGAGCCGGGGGTCGAGACGCCCGCGAAATTGCCGACCACCGCGTCGAACGCAAAGGCCGATTTGACGTGATCGTCCTCATACCAGCCGTCGAGGAAATCGCGCGCCGATTTGGTGAATACGTCGAGCAGGTCGCGCTGCGCTTCGATCCCCATCTTGGCGAGCGGCCAACCCTGCGACGCGCCCGACATCAAGGCGCGCAGGCCGCCCCCGACGTTGGGCGGCACCTTGAGCGCGAGATCGCGCAGCACCTGCGCGACCTTTTCGAGCGCGGCGTCATAATGCGGATAGGCCTCGGCATCGCGCGTGTTGAAGCGCGCGAATTCGGCCTGGGTGCGCGCGGCGCCGCCGCCGAGCTTGAGGTAATTGTCCGCGAACGGGAAGAAGTTGCTGATCGTCCGCTCGATGATGCGGAAGCCGCGCTCGTGCAGCTTCATGTCCGCGATCACCTTGGGGCGGAGCAGGCTGACGGTGTAGCTCGCGGTCGAATTGCGGAAGCCGGGGTGGAATTCCTCGGTCACCGCCGCGCCGCCGACCACGTCGCGCCGTTCGAGCACGCGGACCTTGAGCCCGGCGCGCGCGAGATAGAAAGCGCAGACGAGGCCGTTATGCCCGCCGCCGATGATGATCGCGTCGTATTTCTTCGTCATACCCCGTCCCCAGACCTTTACCTTGTATCCGTTCGCCCCGAACCTTCCACCCCGTCATTCCCGCGAAGGCGGGAATCCATTCACGCTGAGCGATGCGATAGAGCCGCGGCGACGGCGGCAATGGATTCCCGCCTGCGCGGGAATGACGGGGGTGTCTTCAAACCCCGCGCGGCCGGCGCGACCAGCCGGGGGGCGGCGCGCGATGCTGCCGCGCCTCCGGGATGCGATCGCGGATCTTCGCCGCGAAGCTGCGCAGGCAGACCTCGCTCGCGCCGATCGGCCCGACGGTATAGCTTTGCGAGGCCATGCCCTGCTGCACCCGCTCGATCAGCCAGGTGTCTTCGGCATTGACCACGCGGTTGATCCGCCAATTGGCGTAGCGCACCAATTTCATCTCGCGGCGATCGTCGGGCAGCGCGAAGGCCATCTCGCGCAGCACGCAGGTCGTCGGCGAGGTCGGCAGCCATTGCATGAAATCGATCTGATCGGCGTAGATGTCGAACGCCATATTGGGCCAGAGCTTGTAATAGACCCATTGCCGCTGCTTCGCCTCGGGCAGGTGATCGACCCGCGGCAGATGCTTCTGGTAGAAGCGCTCCCACATATTGTCCGACGGGCGATCGACCAGCCCGCCCGACATCTTGTCGACCCAGCCCGCCGCCTCGATCGCATAGCTCTTGCCGAACAGCCGCGAGAGCCCGTCGTGCGCGACCGGGATGTGGAGATTGTCCGAATAATTGTCGCCGACATTCTTCCAGTTGACCGCGCGGTCGCGCAGCCGCACGTCGCTGATCGTGCGCATCTCCTCGAAGCGATAGGGCGCGATCTCGGCGTCATAGGGCGCCATCATCTCGGCGACGGAGGGGCCGCCGTCATCCTCCAGCCGGACGAAGACGAACCCGCGCCACATCGACACCTCGACCGGGACCAGCCCGTTGTCCTCCAGCCGCAGCGCGGGATAGTCGCGCTTCATCGGCACCCCCGAAAGCCGCCCGTCGAGCTCATAAGCCCAGGCGTGATACGGGCAGACGAGCTTCTTGGCGCATCCCGCATCGCCCTCAAGGATGCGCATCGCGCGGTGGCGGCAGACATTGTGGAAACCGCGGATCGCGCCATCCTCGCCGCGCAGCACGACGAGCTGCTCGCCGAGGTAGCCGATCGTCCGCCAGTCCCCCGCGCGGGCGAGATCGCTTTCGTGGCACACGATCTGCCACGACGGGCGGATCACCCGCGCCATCTCCACCTCGTAGAATTCGGGGTCGGTGTAGATCCAGCCCGGTAGCGAGAAATCGGCATCGGCGTCGATGATGGGCTGGGCGAGGGTGGCCATGTCGCACGACTCCGATCGGTTGCTTGTTGCACGATCGTATAGCAAGCAACCTGCGCGCACAATCCCCGTTCGTGACGCCGCATTTCGTGGTAGCGACCCGTCCTGTGAACAAACCCGCTTTCACCCGTACCGACGCCGAGGAGCGTCGCCGGCTGCTGATCGCCGCGGCGACGCGGGTGCTCGCGCGCGACGGGGCGAGCGGCGCCTCGGTGCGCGCGATCGCGCAGGAGGCGAAGGTGTCGCCGGGGCTCGTCACGCATCATTTCGGCGGGATCGATGCGCTGATCGCGGCGACCTATGCCGATGTCAGCGCGGCGGTGACCGCGGCGCTCGACGCGGCGGTGGCCGGGGCGGGGGACGACCCGCGCGCGCGGCTGTCGGCCTATGTCGCGGCGAGCTTCGCCCCGCCGATCGCCGACCGCGCCTTGCTCGCGACCTGGGTGGCATTCTGGGGGCTGGTGATCGCGCGCGACGACGTGGCGCGGCTCCACGACGAGCAATATGCGCATTTCCGCGGCGGGATCGAAGGATTGCTCGCCGATTGCGGCGTCCCGCCCGCCGCCTGCCGGCGCAGCGCGATCGCGATCACCGCGCTGGTCGACGGGCTGTGGCTCGAACTGTGCCTCTCGCCCGAAGTGTTCGACGCGGCCGAGGCGCGCGCGATCGCCGAGGCCCAGATCGCGGCGTTATTGGATCATCAGGCTCAGGGCGAACGGGGAGAGGTCCAGCGCGACTAGCGACGCTCCCGACGCCACCATAGCGAGACGCCGGCGGTCGCCGCGCCGACGATCGCCATCGCCATATCCTTCTGGCTGTCCCACGGATCGCCCTGCTGCCCGTTGTAATCGGCGGCGAGATCGGGCGAGACGGTCATCGTCAGCAGCCATTCGAAGATCTCGTAGAGCGCGCTGATCGCGCCCACGAACAGAAACGCCATCCAGATCGCCGCTTTCGGGCTCATGCCGGCATGACGTCGCACGAGTTCCGCGAACGGCCCGACCCACAGCAGCCCGAACGAGAAATGGACCAGGCGATCGAATTCGTTGCGCGCCACGCCGAAGGTCCGCGAAATGTCATGCCCGGTCAGCGCGCGCGCCCAATCGTCATAGGGGACGTTGGAGTAGGTATAGCGCCCCGCCAGCGTGTGGAGCAGGAAGAAGGCGGTCAGCGCGAGCACCGACCGGTCCGTCAGAGGAAAGCGATCGAGCAGCACCGGCGCCGCCAGCAGCAGGATCACCGTCGGGATATGCTGCAGCGGCGCGATCTCGGGGAACGGCTGGCGGATATTGGCGGCGACCACCGCGAGCGCGAGCGCGCCGAGCATCGCCAGCTGCCGCGCGGGGAGCCGGCGGAGCCTGGCGAGATACGATGTGCCGCGCGTCTCAGGCAGCGGCACGCACCGCCTCGCACACGCGGTCGACGATCGCCTCGACCTGCGCGCGATCGTCGCCCTCGGCCATCACGCGGATCACCGGCTCGGTCCCCGACGCGCGGATGACGAGCCGCCCGCGGCCTTCCAGCTCGGCTTCGGCCTCGGCGATCGCCGCCTTGACCGATGCGGTATCGAGCGGCTTGGCGCCGCGCTCGAAGCGGACGTTCTTGAGCAATTGCGGCAAGGGATCGAAGCGGTGGAGCACCTCGCTCGCCGGCGCGCCCGCGCGCTGCACCTCGGCGAGGATCTGCAGCGCCGCGACCAGCCCGTCGCCGGTCGTCCCGTAATCGGCGAGGATGATATGCCCCGATTGTTCGCCGCCGACATTATAGCCGCGCGCGCGCATCGCCTCGAGCACGTAACGGTCGCCGACCCCGGTGCGCACCAGCCCGAGCCCCTGCGCGGCGAGATGGCGTTCGAGCCCGAGGTTGGACATGATCGTCGCGACCAGCCCGCCCCCGGCGAGCTCCCCGCGCCGCGCATAGCCGGTGGCGATCGTCGCCATCAGCTGGTCGCCGTCGACCACCGCGCCGGTCTCGTCGACCACGATCAGCCGATCGGCATCGCCGTCGAGCGCAATGCCGATCGCGGCGCCGCTCGCCACCACGGTTTCGGAAAGGGTCTGCGGCGCGGTCGAGCCGACCCCGTCGTTGATGTTGCGGCCATTGGGGGTGACGCCGATCGCCACCACCTCGGCGCCCAGCTCCCACAAGGCCGCGGGGGCGACCTGATAGGCGGCGCCATTGGCGCAATCGACCACCACTTTCAGCCCGTCGAGCCTAAGGTCGGAGGGGAAGGTCGATTTGGCGAAATGGATATAGCGCCCCTGCGCGTCGTCGATCCGCCGCGCGCGGCCGATCTGGTGCGACGGCGCGAGCGCCACCGCGCCGCTTTCGGCGCCGTCGATCAGCGATTCGATCTCGAGTTCGGCCTCGTCGGACAATTTATAGCCGTCGGGGCCGAACAATTTGATCCCGTTGTCGGCGAACGGATTGTGGCTGGCGGAGATCATCACGCCGAGGTCGGCGCGCATCGACTGGGTGAGCATCGCCACCGCCGGGGTGGGCATCGGACCGGTCATCACCACGTCCATCCCGACGCTGGTGAAGCCGGCGACCAGCGCCGATTCGAGCATATAGCCCGAGAGCCGCGTATCCTTGCCGATCAGCACGCGATGGCGGTGGTCGCCGCGCTGGAAATAGGTGCCCGCGGCCATCCCGACCTTCATCGCCATCGCCGCGGTCATCGGGGTGATGTTGGTGAGGCCGCGGATCCCGTCGGTGCCGAAATATTTTCTTGCCATCGCCTGTTCCAGGCTCCCCTATCGGTTCCCTAAGCGCGGCTTAGGAGCCAAAGTCGGTCACGACAATGTCGTGAGGGCGTTTGGGCCTGGCGCCGTAGATAAGAAAGCGCGATCCAAAGGAGCAGCATGTCGCCGTCAACCCGTATCCTGCTGGCGCTGGTTGCCGGCCTCGTCATCGGCATCATGCTCGCGGGGTTCGCGCCGCAAACGGTTGATCCGGCGGTGTCGATCGCGCGGCCGCTGGGCCAGGCGTGGCTCAACGGGCTGCAGATGACGATCGTGCCGCTGGTGTTCGCGCTGCTCGTCACCGGGGTCGCGGCGACCGCCGAGGCGGCGCAGGCCGGGCGCCTCGCGGCGCGCGCGGTCGGGCTGTATCTCGTCGTCATGGCCTGTTCGGCGATCGCGGCTGCCTTCCTGACGCCGCTGTTCCTCGATATCGCGCCGCTTCCGGCCGAATCCGCCGCCGCGCTGCGCGCCGCGCTCGCCGGGACGGAGACGATGCCGGCGGCGCCCGCGATCGGCGATTTCCTCGCCGGGATCGTCCCCGCCAATGTCCTCAAGGCCTCGGCGGACAGCAATTTCCTGTCGATGATCGTCTTCGCGCTGATCTTCGCCTTTGCGATCATGCGGATCGATGAGGATCTGCGCGTGCTGCTGACGCGCTTCTTCTCGGCGGTGCGCGATGCGATGCTGGTGGTGATCGGCTGGGTGTTGTGGATCGGCCCGGTCGGGGTGTTCGCGCTGGCGTTCGTCGTCGGGGCGAAGGCGGGCGGCGGCGCGTTCCACGCGCTGATCCATTATATCCTGATCGTCTCGGCGGTGGGGCTGGTCGTCTCGCTCGTCGCCTATCCGCTGGCGGTGATCGGCGGGCGCCTGCGGCTCGGCCATTATGTCCGCGCGGGATTGCCGACCCAGGCGGTGGCGATCTCGACCCAATCCTCGCTCGCCTCGCTCCCCGCGATGCTGGCGGGCGCGCGCGCGATGGGGGTCCCGGTGGCGACCGCCGGGGTGACCTTGCCGCTCGCGGTCGCGATCCTGCGCGCGACCGGCCCGGCGATGAACTTCGCGGTGGCGATCTATGTCGCCAAATGGTTCGGCGTCCCGCTCAACGCCGCGACGCTGGCGGCGGGCGCGCTGGTCGCGATGCTCACCTCGCTCGGGTCGGTCAGCTTGCCGGGGACGGTGAGCTTCGTCGGCGCGATCTCCCCGGTGTGCGCGACGATCGGCGCGCCGGTCGCGCCGCTCGGGCTGCTCGTTGCGGTCGAGACGATGCCCGATATCGTCCGCACCCTCGGCAATGTCATGTGGGATCTCGCCACCACCGTCACGCTCGCGCGCGGGCAGCGGGTGAGCGAGGACGAGGCCGATACGATCGTGGAACAAATATAGCGCCGAGGCGCTTATTGACAGCGGTGTGAGCAATCCTTATTGACATATCTGTCAGTAAGGAGCGATTCGATGGCCGCTACCCTTCCTCCCTTTCCCGGCACGACCGGTCGGCGCGATTGGCGCACCGCGTTCGAGGCGATCCGCAAATTGCTCGCCAACGGCGACGATACGGTGCAGGTGTTCCGCATCATGCGCGCGCTCAACGTCGGATCGACCGAGCGCGGTTATGCGCGGTTCCTCGCGACGCCCGAGGGCGGGCGGATGGCCTATGAGCGCGTCGAACTGGCGACGATCTTCGCCCAGCCCGGCTTCGCCGATCAATTCGCCCCCGGCACCGTCGGCGCCGCCTATCGCGATTTCCTCGTTTCGACCGGCTATTCCGCCGACGGCCTCGCCGCGGTCAGCCGCGAGGGCAGCGAGATCGAGGACATCGTCCATCCTTATGCCTGGTTCGGCCGCCGCGTCCGCGACACCCACGACATCTGGCACATCATGACCGGCTATAAGGCCGACGAAAGCCTCGGCGAGGCCGCGCTGGTCGCGTTCAGCTATGCGCAGGTCGGCGGGCTCGGCTGGGCGTTCATCGGCGCGGCGGCGGCGCTCAAGAGCCTGCGCGTCACCAAGAGCACCCTGTTCGCCAAGGCGGTGTGGGAAGGCTATCGCCACGGCCGCAAGGCGCAATGGCTGCAGGGCGAGGATTATCTCAAGCTGATGCACGAGCCGCTCGACGCGGCGCGCGCGCGGCTCGGCATCCGTCAGCCGGTCGCCTATCTCAAGGCGCAGCGCGAGCTGGGGCCGGAGCTCGCCTCCTATCTCAGCGAGCGCCGTCAGGCGACCGCCGAGGCCGGCGAGCCGCAGCGACTGGCGGCCTGATCCGCGAACCCTCCCGCTCCCTCGGGAGAGGCGATGGAGGGGGGGCTACGGCGCGCTTATTCCCTTTCGGCGCGCTGCCCCTCCATCGATCGTTCGCGGTTTTGCATCCACGTCACCCCGCTCTCGTGCCGGGGTGACGAGCGATTTGTGGTCTGGTCACCGCTGCTTCCCCGCCGTCGGATCAAACTCTATGGCGGGCGCAATGCTCGACCGGCTCGTCCTCACCGATTTCCGCAATCATGCCGCGTTGACGCTCGTGCCGGCGCCCGGGTTCGTCGTGCTGACCGGCGCCAATGGCGCCGGCAAGACCAATGTGCTCGAGGCGGTGTCGCTGCTCGCGCCCGGCCGCGGGCTGCGCCGCGCGCCGCTCGGGGAGATGGCGCGGCAGGGCGGGGCGGGCGGGTTCGGCGTCGCGGCGACGCTGGCCGACGGGACCGAGATCGCCACCGGTGCGCTGGCGAGCGCCCCCGAGCGGCGCGTCGTGCGGATCAACGGCGCACCCGCGCCGGGAAACGCGCTGGCCGAGCGGCTGGCGATCCTGTGGCTGACCCCGGCGATGGACCGGCTGTTCGTCGAGCCCGCCTCGGGGCGTCGTCAGTTCCTCGACCGGCTCGCGCTCGCGCTGCATCCCGGCCACGCCACACATGCCGCGCGCTATGACGCCGCGATGCGCAGCCGCAATCGCCTGCTCGCCGATGAGCGGCCCGACCCAGAATGGCTCGGCGCGCTCGAACGGCGGATGGCCGAACACGGCGCCGCGCTCGATGCGGCGCGGCGCGAGACGGTGGAGGCGCTCGCCGCACGGCTCGCGGCGCAGCCGGCGGGCGATTTCCCGCGCGCCGCCTTGTCGCTGGAGGGCTGGGCGGGCGACGCGGCGCAGCTCGCGCGCCAGCTCCGCGAAGGTCGCACGCGCGATGCCGCCGCCGGGCGCACGTTGGCGGGGCCGCATCGCATCGATCTGGCGGTGCTGCATCTCGAAAAGGACCGCGCCGCCGCGCTCGCCTCGACCGGCGAGCAAAAGGCGCTGCTGCTCGGCATCGTGCTCGCGCATGCCGATCTCGTCGCGGCGCGCACCGGTGCGGCGCCGCTGCTGTTGCTCGACGAAGTGGCGGCGCATCTCGATCCCGGCCGCCGCGCCGCTTTGTTCGCGCGGCTCGCCGGGCGCGGGCAGGTGTGGATGACCGGCACCGAACCTGCGCTCTTCGCCGATATCGACGCCGACGCGACGCGGATCGCGTTAACGGCCTAGCGCGCCCGCACAAACGTCCGTTCGCCTCTGAGCTTGTCGAAGGGCTGCACTTCTTTCGGCGGAATAGAAGCGCAGGGCTTCGACAGGCTCGGCCCGAACGGGAGAGGTCGGTCCGGTGTAACACACGATGCCCGCAGGGCTTTACCCCGCCGGCCACGCCGCTACGCTGTGCCGATGGAGCGGGTGGAAAGGATCGCCGCGGCCCACCCGAACGAGTGGCGCGGCGGCTGGCGGGTGATCGCTGCGGCGATGATCGGCAACGGCTTCGGGCCGGGCATGTACCAGAATCTGTCGAGCCTGTTCGTGCCCGGGATGACCGCGGCATTCGGCTGGACCCGTGGCGATATCGCCACCGCCGCCGGCATCGGGCTGATCGGCGCGCTCGGCGTGCCGGCGATCGGGCGGCTCGCGGACCGGCTCGGCGCCCGCCCGGTGATCGTCGGCGCGACCTTGCTGCTCGCCGCGACGCTGGCCGGTTTCGCGACGCTCGGCGGTGCCTTGTGGATCTATCAATTGCTGGTCCTATGCCTTGCGCTCAGCGTCGCGGGGACGAGCGCGGTGGTCTATGGCCGGCTGATCGCAGCGCGGTTCGTCACGCATCGCGGGATCGCGCTGGGGGTCGCGACCTCGGGGCTGTCGCTCTCGACGCTGGTGCTGTCGCCGCTTGTCGCCGGGGTGATCGCGCGGCACGGCTGGCGCGTCGGCTTCGCTGTGCTCGTCGCGCTGGTGCTGGCGGTGGCGTTGCCCGCGGTGCTGCTGCTGTTGCGCGGCGTCGTCGTCGCGCCGGTCCACCGTGCCGGCGAGGCTGAGGATATCGCGCCCGAAACGCTGCTCGCCGGGATGAGCGCGCGCGAGGCGCGGCGCGACGCGCGTTTCTGGCGGCTCGGGCTGGCGGTGGCGCTGGTCAGCCTCGCCAGCGTCGGGCTGATCACCCAGCTCGCGCCGTTCGGTACCGACCGCGGGCTCGGGCTCGAACAGGCAGCGTTGCTCGTCACCGCGTTCGGCGCGAGCCAGATCGTCGGGCGGCTGGCGATGGGGCTGCTGGTCGATCGTTTTCCGGCACGGCTGATCGCTGCCGGCTTCGCCGCAATCTCGGCGGCGGCCTTCGCCGGGTTGCTGCTGCCGGGATCGGGCGTGGCGGGGCTGGCAGCCTTGGTGTTCGCGGCGCTGCTGATGAACGGCGCGGAGAACGATCTGCTGCCGTTCCTCACCGCGCGGCTGTTCGGGCTCCGCGCCTATGGCGAAACCTATGGCGCGCTGCTGACGATGTCGCTGTTCGGCACCGCATCGGGGATCGTGATGTTCGGCCGGCTTTACGACGCCACCGGCAATTATGCCTGGCCGCTGTCGATCGCCGCCGGCGCGCTGGCGCTCGCCGCGCTGCTGTTCCTGACGCTGACCGAGCGACGCGGGGGCGAAGCGCTATAATCGCGTGCCATTTCGCTTTCGTTGCAGCGCCGCAATGCCTATATGATTGGCATGGCAGAACCCCAGAATTCGGAATATGGCGCTTCCTCGATCAAGGTGCTGAAGGGCCTGGACGCGGTGCGCAAGCGCCCCGGCATGTATATCGGCGATACCGACGACGGATCGGGCCTCCACCATATGGTGTTCGAGGTCTCCGACAATGCGATCGACGAGGCGCTCGCCGGGCATTGCGATCGCATCGACATCATGCTCAACGCCGATGGATCGGTCTCGGTCACAGACAACGGCCGCGGCATCCCGACCGGTATCCACCCGGAAGAGGGCGTTTCGGCGGCCGAGGTCATCATGACCCAGCTCCACGCCGGGGGTAAGTTCGAGAATACCTCGGACGACAATGCCTATAAGGTTTCGGGCGGGCTCCACGGGGTCGGCGTCAGCGTGGTCAACGCGCTGAGCGAATGGCTCGATCTCACGATCTGGCGCGACGGCGAGGAGCATTATATGCGCTTCGCCCACGGCGATGCGGTCGCCCCGCTCAAGGTGGTCGGCAAGGCCGAAGGGAAGAAGGGGACGCGCGTCACCTTCCTGCCCTCGCCCGCGACGTTCAAGATCACCGAATTCGATTTCGAGAAGCTCGAGCATCGCTATCGCGAGCTCGCCTTCCTCAATTCGGGGGTCCGCCTGTTCCTCACCGATGCGCGGCACGAGGAGCCCAAGACGGTCGAGCTTTACTATGAGGGCGGGATCGCCGCTTTCGTGAAGTGGCTCGATCGCGCCAAGCAGCCGCTGATGCCCGATCCGATCGCGATCACCGGCCACCGTGACGATATCGGGATCGACGTCGCGCTGGAGTGGAACGACAGCTATTACGAAAACGTCCTCTGCTTCACCAACAACATCCCGCAGCGCGACGGCGGCACCCATCTCGCCGCATTCCGCTCGGCGCTGACCCGCACGCTCAACGGTTATGCCGAAAAGTCGGGCATCCTGAAGAAGGAGAAGGTCAACCTTACCGGCGACGATATGCGCGAGGGGCTGACCGCGATCGTCTCGGTCAAATTGCCCGATCCCAAATTCTCCTCGCAGACCAAGGACAAACTGGTCAGTTCCGAGGTGCGCCAGCCGCTCGAAAGCCTGATGGCGGACAAGATGGCCGAATGGCTGGAGGAAAATCCGGCGCATGCGCGGACGATCATCCAGAAGATCATCGACGCCGCCGCCGCGCGCGAAGCCGCGCGCAAGGCGCGCGAGGCGAGCCGCAAATCGGTGATGGGAGTCGCGAGCCTGCCGGGCAAGCTCGCCGACTGCCAGGAGAAGGATCCGGCCAAGTCCGAATTGTTCATCGTCGAGGGCGATTCGGCCGGCGGCTCGGCCAAGCAGGGCCGCGACCGGCATTTCCAGGCGATCCTCCCGCTGCGCGGCAAGATCCTCAACGTCGAGCGCGCGCGGTTCGATCGCATGCTCTCCTCGCGCGAGATCGGCACGCTGATCCAGGCGATGGGCACCGGGATCGGGCGCGACGAATTCAACGCCGAGAAACTGCGCTACCACAAGATCGTCATCATGACCGACGCCGACGTCGACGGCGCGCATATCCGCACGCTTCTGCTGACCTTCTTCTACCGCCAGGTGCCCGAACTGATCGAGCGCGGGCATCTCTATATCGCGCAGCCGCCGCTCTATAAGGCGACGCGCGGCCGGTCCGAGGTCTATCTCAAGGACGAAAAGGCGCTCGACGATTATCTCGTCGATGCCGGCGTCAACGCAATGGTGTTCGAAACCGCGGGCGGCGCGCGCTCGGGGCAGGATCTCGCGGCGCTGCTCGATCATGCGCGGCGGATGCGCACGCTGATGCGCTATGTCCCGCGGCGCTACGATCCGGTGATCATCGAGGCGCTCGCGCTGGCCGGCGCGCTCGATCCCGAGCTGAGCCGCGCCGGACGCGAGGCGACCGTCGCGGAGGTTTCGCGGCGGCTCGACGCAGGCGATCGCGAGGCGACCTGGTCGGCGCGGTTGACCGAGGACGGCGGGATCCATTTCGAGCGGCTGTGGCGCGGGGTGACCGACCATCATGTCGTCGAGGCGGCGTTCATCGCTTCGGCCGAGGCGCGCAAGCTCCACACGCTGGCTGCCGAACAGGCCGAAACCTTCGCGGCGGCGGGCAAGCTCGTTCCCAACAAGGGCGCGCCGCAGGCCGAGGAAACCACCTCCGGCGACGAGGAAGAGGGCGAGCAGGCGGCAGCGACCGTGGGGATCGGCAAGGGCGAGACGCTCGTCGCGCGGCCGTCGCAACTGCTCGAGGCGGTGCTCGCAGCGGGACGCAAGGGGCTTGCGATCCAGCGCTACAAGGGGCTGGGCGAAATGAACCCCGAGCAATTGTGGGAAACCACGCTCGATCCGTCGAACCGCTCGATGCTCAAGGTGGCGATCGATCAGGCCGATGTCGCCGACGAGATCTTCACCCGGCTGATGGGCGACGTGGTCGAGCCGCGCCGCGAGTTCATCCAGGAGAATGCGCTGTCGGTGGCGAACCTCGACGTTTGATTCGACGGCCTACCCACCCCGTTCGGGCTGAGCCTGTCGAAGCCCTGCACTTTTCTTCCGAAGAAAGTGCAGCCCTTCGACAAGCTCAGGGCGAACGGCGGTGCGTTAACGCAGCGCGATCTCCTTGCCGCCCTTCACCACTCCGACGACATGCTCCAGCGCGCGGATATCGGTGAGCGGATCGCCTTCGACCGCGATCATATCGGCATAATGGCCGGGCGACAGCGCGCCGACGTCGGCGCTTTTGCCGAGCAGCGCCGCCGACACCACCGTGGCGGACTGGATCGCCTGCATCGGCGTCATGCCGTAGCGCACCATATAGGCGAATTGCCGCGCGTTGAGCCCGTGGGGATAGACCCCGGCATCGGTGCCGAACGATAATTTCACCCCGAGTTTCACCGCTTTGGCGAAACCCTGTCGTTGCGCCTCGGTCGTCTCGCGGTTCTTGCGGAGATATTCCGCCGGCCAGCCCGCCTTGGTCCCCTCGGCGTCGATCCAATCGCCGTCGAAGATGTCCATATCGAGCCACACCCCGGCGTCGCGCGCCATTTTGAGCCCTTCGTCGTCGATCAGGCTGGCATGCTCGATCGAGCGCGCGCCGGCGCGGATCGCGGCCTTCACCCCCTCGGCGCCGTGCGCATGGGCGATGCAATAGCTGCCGTGGCGTTTCGCCGCGTCGCACGCCGCCTTCATCTCCTCGGGAGTCAGTTCGAGCGCGCCGGGGGTCGAGCCGACCGCGAGCACCGCGCCGGTGGCGATCATCTTGATGAAATCGGCGCCGCGGCCGAACAGCATGTCGACCGCGTTGCGCGCGTCGTCGGCGTTGCGGACGTAACCCAGCTTCATATCGTCTGGCACCGGCACGTCGGGTGCCGCGCCGGTCACCGCGCCCCCGCCATTGGGGATCGTGATATAGGCGCCCGCCACCACCATCCGCGGCCCCTCCACGTCACCAGCCTCGATCGCGTCGCGCAGGGCGACGTCGGAAAGCCCGCGGAACACCCCGACGTCGCGGACAGTGGTGAACCCCGCCTGCAGCGTCTCGCGTGCGCGCCGCGCGCCCTTCAGGATCGTCGCGGTGGCGCTGTGGTGGAGCGCCTCGGCCGGGTCGCTGCTGTCGGCCCAGCCGTCGGCGACATGCGTGTGGCAATCGATCAGCCCGGGAAGCACGGTCAGCTTCGACCAGTCGATCAGCACCGCGGTCGCCGGCGGCGGGGTCCACGGCTGTACCGCGGTGACGCGCCCGTCGGTGATTTCGATGCGCTGGTTGGTCAGCACGCGGCCGCTTTCGGGATCGATCAGCCGCCCGGCCAGCACGTAGCGCGTTTCCGCCTGGGCGCCAGACGCCGCCGCCAGCGCCAACGCCAATCCGATCAGTCTCATGCTAGCTTCCCCCTTCGCGGCTGCGCGTTCCTTGCTTGTCGCGATTTCCCAGTCGGCAGGTGATTTCACCCGCCTCGAAATCGCTCTATGCCAGCTTCATGCTAGAGATGCGCCCCGATTGCGAACGCTGCGGCGTCGATTTGCCGGCGGATGAGGGCGGTGCCTTCATCTGCTCGTTCGAATGCACCTTCTGCGCCGAATGCGCCGACCAGCTCGACGAGGTCTGCCCCAATTGCGGCGGCGAATTGCTCGACCGGCCGGCGCGGGTCGGCGCGGCGCTGAAGAAATTCCCGGGCGCGACCGAACGCCGTTTCAAAGGGTGACCGCGATGACGCCGCGTGTGCTGATCGTCGCCGGCTCCGATTCGGGCGGCGGCGCGGGGATCCAGGCCGATATCCGCACGGTGACGATGCTCGGCGGTCATGCGATGACCGCGATCGCCGCGATCACTGCGCAAAATACCCTGGGGGTGCAGGCGATCCACGCCGTCCCGCCCGAAATGGTCGTCGCGCAGATGAAAAGCGTGATCGACGATATCGGGGTCGATGCGGTGAAGATCGGGATGATCGGCGCGGCCGAGACCGCCGCGGCGGTGGCGGAGGTGCTCGAAGCGCTGCCGGGCGTGCCGATCGTGTTCGACCCGGTGATGGTTGCGACCTCGGGGGCGGTATTGGCCGACGCGGCGACGGTCGACGCGTTCGAACGGCTGATGCGGGTCGCGACGCTCGTTACCCCCAATCTGCCCGAGGCGGCGGCGCTCGGCGGGGTGGAAGCGATCCGCGCGCACGGTGCTGCGGTGCTGCTCAAGGGCGGGCATGATGCGGGCGATGTGATCGCCGACACGCTGATCGCCGCGGACGGCACGCGCCAAACCTGGCAGGCGGTGCGAATCGAGACGGTCCACACCCACGGCACCGGCTGCACCCTTGCCAGCGCGATCGCCACCGGCGTGGCGCGCGGGCTGCCGTTGGCCGAGGCGGTGGCGCGCGCGCAGTTGTTCGTGCGGATCGCGCTGCGCGAGGCGCCCGGCTTCGGCGCGGGGCACGGCCCGATGGGGCATCATCGAGTACGGCTCGACAATGATCTCGGCGCGCCGACCCCCAATCAGATTACCTTGCCCGCGACCGATCATGCCGCGAGCTTCGCTTTCTATCGCGCGCTTGGTCTCACGCCGATCGTCGACAGCGACGCACGTTATGCGCGATTCGAAAGCGCTGGCGGCACGACCTTGTCGATCGAGGCGGCGGCTGAAGTCGGGGGGCGGCCGATCGTGTTCCTAGAGGTGACCGATCTCGACGCCGCGGTCGCCGTTGCCCGCGCGCAGGGCATCGAGGTGGCGGACCCGGTCGATCAATCGTGGGGGTGGCGCGAGGCGCGGCTCGCCGATCCGGCGGGCAATGCGCTCTGCCTTTATAGCGCTGGCGAGAATCGGCGTTTCCCGCCATGGCGGCTGACATGCCCGGATTGAAGCACGAGCGCCTCTTCCCCTTCCCCGTCGCGGGGGTCGACGAGGCGGGGCGCGGGCCGCTTGCCGGGCCGGTGGTCGCCGCGGCGGTGATCCTGCCCGCCAAGGGCGTGCCGCGCGGGATCGACGATTCGAAGAAACTCACCGCCGCGACCCGCGCCACATTGTGCGCGCGGATCACCGGCTGCGCGACGGTCGGCATCGGGGTGGTCGAGGCGGAGGAGATCGATACGCTCAACATCCACTGGGCGACGATGAAGGCGATGACGCTCGCGGTGGATGCGGTGGCGGCGACGCTCGGCCATGCGCCGGGGCATGTGCTGGTCGACGGCAACCGCCTGCCGCGCTGGGATTATCTCGCGACCGCCTTGGTCGGCGGCGACGCCTTGTCGCTGTCGATCGCCGCGGCGTCGATCGTCGCCAAGCACCACCGCGACGAGATCATGCTGCGCCACCACGCGGATTATCCGCATTACGGCTGGGCCTCGAACAAGGGCTATGGCAGCGCGGCGCATCTGCGCGCGCTCGACGAACATGGCCCGTCGCCGCTGCATCGACGCAGCTTCGCGCCGGTCGCGCAGGCGTTTTTGGTGTCGTGAGGCGCGATTCGGGGTGCCGAATGAGCCTGATGTGAAAAAAATTGCTATCGTTCCGGGCGGTGAGTCTTTCGCGTCACACCGCGAGATGTTGAGTCAAGCGACGCGGGCGGGACTCAACATCTGCCGGCGGACTCGTAATGTTCCACTTCGTTAACGTTTTCGCAACGAAGTTCGTTAACCAATGATCGCTTGACGGATTCCACATCCTTCGCGCTTCTGGCGCTTCACGAAGGGGGTATGCATGGGGGTCATCGAGAAGATTGCGGCGAAGCGCGGGCAGGTCGATGCCGGCGTCGCGGCCGATGCGGCGGTGCTGCCGCTCGATCAGATCCTGATGGGCGATTGCATCGCGATGATGCGCGCGCTGCCGGCCAAGTCGGTCGACATGATCTTCGCCGATCCGCCCTACAATTTGCAGCTCGGCGGTGAATTGTTCCGCCCGGACGGCAGCCATGTCGATGCGGTCACCGACGATTGGGACAAGTTCGATACCTTCGCGGCCTATGACGCCTTCACCCGCGCCTGGCTGAAGGAAGCGCACCGCATCCTCAAGGACAATGGCACGATCTGGGTGATCGGCAGCTATCATAACATCTTCCGCGTCGGTGCGGCGGTGCAGGATCTCGGTTATTGGATCCTCAACGACATCATCTGGCGCAAGGCCAATCCGATGCCGAACTTCCGCGGCACGCGTTTCACCAACGCGCATGAAACGCTGATCTGGGCGTCGAAGGGCGAGAAGTCGAAATATACCTTCAACTATCGCAGCATGAAGACGCTCAACGACGAACTGCAGATGCGCTCGGACTGGGAATTCCCGATCTGCGGCGGGCAGGAGCGGCTCAAGCGCAACGGGCAGAAGGTTCATCCGACGCAAAAGCCGGAAGCGTTGCTCTATCGCATCCTGCTCGCCTGCACCAAGCCGGGCGACGTGGTGCTCGATCCGTTCTTCGGCACCGGCACGACCGGCGCGGTGGCGAAGCGGCTCGGGCGGCACTGGATCGGGATCGAGCGCGAGCCGGGCTATTGCTCGGCGGCGATCGAACGCATCACCGACGCGCTGCCGCTCGACGAATCGGCGCTGTCGACGATGCAGTCGCCCAAGCAGCAGCCCAAGGTGGCGTTCGGCGTGCTCGTGGAGAATGCGATGCTTCCCGCCGGCAGCGTGCTGACCGACGCCAAGCGCCGCTTCCGCGCGACGGTTCGCGCCGACGGTAGCCTTGCCGGCGAATGCGGGACGATCGGTTCGATCCACAAGCTCGGCGCGACCTTGCAGAATGCGCCGGCGTGCAACGGTTGGACCTTCTGGCATTATGAGGCCGAGGACGGGCTTAAGCCGATCGACGCGCTGCGGCAGAATTACCTGCTCGCGACGCAGATTTAGGGACGAGATTCCCTCTCCCCGTTCGGGCTGAGCCTGTCGAAGCCCTGCACTTTCTTCCGACGAAGAAGTACAGCCCTTCGACAAGCTCAGGGCGAACGGGGGAGTTCGGTGAAACGAATGTCTAGCCTGCACCTCCGCCCGGTCCATTTCGTCGACACGCCCGTAGGCTTGCCCGAGGGCACGGTCGCAAGGCTTGCGGGCGGGATGCAGTGGTTCGCGGCTTACGAGCTGCGCGACGCCGGCACCCGGCGGATCGTCGCCGTCGCCGACATAGAGAACCACGGCGAGCGTGCCGCGCTGCTCCACCAGCGCGTCACCGCGCCGCGCGCGCCGCTCAAGCTGGGTGAGCGCATCTTGCGTTTCGATCAGCCGGTGGTCGCCGGCATCCTCAACGTGACCCCCGATAGTTTCTCCGACGGCGGGGCGCATCATGACGATCCGGCCGGCGCTGCGGCGGCGGGGATCGATATGCTCGCGGCGG
The DNA here is from genome assembly GCF_026130605.1 of Sphingomonas lycopersici. Taxonomy (GTDB): domain Bacteria; phylum Pseudomonadota; class Alphaproteobacteria; order Sphingomonadales; family Sphingomonadaceae; genus Sphingomonas; species Sphingomonas lycopersici. The sequence goes on from NZ_JANFAU010000006.1 coordinate 287,016, forward strand.
GGGCGGGGCTGATCGATCTCGGCGGCGAATCGACCCGCCCCGGCGCGCCGCTGGTCTGGGAAGGCGACGAGGCCAGGCGGGTCGCGCCGGTGATCGAGCGGCTCGCGGCGGCGGGCGCGTTGGTTTCGATCGACACCCGCAAGGCGCCGGTGATGGAAGCCGCGCTCGCGGCGGGCGCGACGATCGTCAACGACGTGTCGGCTCTGCTGTGGGACGATCGTTCGGCGGGCGTCGTGGCGCGCGTGGGGTGCCCGGTGATCCTGATGCACTCGCCCGATCCGAAACAGGGGCCGCACGGCGGCACCGGCTATGCCGATGTGGTGGGCGAGGTGTTCGACTGGCTCGAGGCGCGGATCGCCGCTGCGGTTTCGGCCGGCGTCGATCGCGCGCGCATCATGGTCGATCCGGGGATCGGCTTCGGCAAGTCGCTGGCGGACAATCTCGCGTTGATCAACGATCTCGCGCTGTTCCACGGGCTCGGCTGCCCGATCATGCTCGGCGCGAGCCGCAAAAGGATGATCGGCGCACTGTCCAACGAGGCGCCGGTGCGCGATCGGTTGGGCGGTTCGATCGCGCTGGCGCTGAAGGGCGCAGAGGCCGGCGTGCAGCTGCTGCGCGTCCATGACGTCGCCGAGACGGTGCAGGCGCTGCGCGTGTGGCGTGGCCTGCGCGATCGCGCCTTGCTAGGCTGAGCCGCGATGCTCGACCTTATCTGCCTCGATGCCGATGATACGCTTTGGCACAATATGCGCTTCTTCGCCGCGGCAGAGGAGGCGTTACTGGCGATGCTCGCGCCGTTCGCCGACGCCGGTATCGCGCGCGAGGCAATGGCCGCGGCCGAGCTGCGCAATCTCGCGCATTATGGATATGGCGCGAAAAGCTTTACGCTCTCGATGATCGAGGCGGCGCTCGATCTGGGCGGCGATGCGCTGCCGCTTTCGGCGATCCGCGAGATATTGGCGGCGGGAAAGACCTTGCTCGCGCATCCGGTCGAGCTGTTCGAGGGGATCGAGGACACGCTCGATCAGCTTGCCGCGCGTGCGCGGCTGGTGCTCGTCACCAAGGGCGATCTGCTCCACCAGGAAACCAAGCTCGCCGCCTCGGGGCTGGGCAGCCGGTTCGCCGGGATCGAGATCGTCAGTGACAAGACCCCCGACACGTTCCGCCGGCTGTTCGCGCGTTATGATGCACGGCCCGAACGCTGCGTGATGGCGGGCGATTCGATGCGCTCGGATGTGCTGCCCGCGCTCGCCGCGGGGGCCTGGGCGGTGTTCATCCCGCAGGCCGACGCCTGGGCGCATGAGGCGGCCGCGCCCCCGGAGGATCGCGCGCGCTTCGCGACGCTCGACCGGCTGGCCGATCTGCCGGCGTGGATCGACCGGATCGCCTGACCGTCGTCCAGCTTGCGCTGGGGTGACGGCCGCCAGTTAGGCCGCGTTGTCGATGCCGAGTTCGACCAGCTTGCGATAGAGCGTCGAGCGCCCGATCCCGAGCCGGCGCGCGACTTCGGTCATACGGCCGCGATAATGGCCGATCGCGAGGCGAATCACGTCGGCCTCGATTTCCTCGAGCGAGCGCAGATGCCCGTCGGTGCGGAACAAGGTGACCCCGCCCGAGGTGCTGATCTGCTGCGCGTGCGACGGATGGCCGCGACGCCCGGCGAGCGCGGCGATCTGCGGGAAATCCCCCCGCGTCAGCGCGTCGCCCTCGCACAGCACCGCGGCGCGGAACAAGGCGTTCTGGAGCTGGCGGACGTTGCCCGGCCAATCATATTCGACGAGCAGCGCGAGCGCGTCGTCGGTGATGCCGAACTGGCGCAGCCCGGGCTGGCGCGCGATTCGCGCGAGCAGGTGGCGCGCGAGCGCCGGGATATCGCCGGTGCGATCGCGCAGCGGCGGGATGGTCACCTGCACCGCATTGAGCCGGTAATAGAGATCCTCGCGGAACCGCCCCGCCTCGACTTCCTCGATCAGCCGGCGGTTGGTCGCGGCGATCACGCGGACGTCGACCTCGCGCGCATGATGCGCGCCGATCGGCTGCACCTCGCCGGTTTCGAGCACGCGGAGCAATTTGACCTGCGCGTCGAGCGGCATTTCGCCGACCTCGTCGATGAAGATCGTGCCGCCGTCCGCCTCGACGAATTTGCCCGTCTTGCGGTCGAACGCCCCGGTAAAGGCGCCGCTTTCATGCCCGAACAACTCGCTCTCGACCTGATTCGCCGGGGTGGTGCCGCAATTGACCGTGACCATCGGCTTGCGATTGCGCGGCGAAGCGGCGTGGATCGCCTCCGCCACCACTTCCTTGCCGACCCCGCTTTCGCCGTCGATCAGCACCGCGACGCGCGCGCGCGCCGCCTTGGCCGCGATCGCCAGCGCGGCGCGGAAATCGGGGGCGGAGCCGACGATCTCGTCGAACCCGAGCATCGCCGGGATTTTTTCGGTCAGCGGGCGCAACTCGCCCGCCTCGGTGCCGGCGACCGCCGCCTCGAGCGCGGCGAGCAACCGTTCGGGCGCGAGCGGCTTGACCAGGAAATCGGTCGCCCCGGCGCGCATCGCCGACACGGCATGCGCGACCGAGCCGTTGGCGGTCATCATCAGCACGGGCAAAGCCGGGCGGCGGCTGCGCAGCTCGGCGATCAACTCGCTGGCATCCTCGTCCTCGTCCCAATGATCGAGCAGGATGGCGTCGAGCTGCATCCCTTCCTGGGTGCCGAGCGTCGCGATCGCCATGTCGCCATCGTCGGCGAACACCGTGCGCCAACCGCCACGCGCCGCCAACGCCGCGACAAGGCGGCGCTGTGCCGCCTCATTCTCGATCAGCATTAAGAGCCGTTGACCGTTGCGCGTCATAATCTGTCCCGTTCCGATACGGGAGAGACAGATAGGCCGCTACGGGTAAACGGTCGCTTAAGCAGCAATATTGCGTTCGACTTGGGGTTGAGGCGTTGAACATGCCCCGATAAGGGGGCAATGCGAATCGGGGGAAGCGAGAGGACGCGATGGCCGACAAGTCCGACATGAAAGCACATGTGACGACCTACACCGGCGTCATGAGCCTGCTGAAATGGGGTACGCTGGGCGTGGCGCTGATCGCAGCGCTCGTGATCTGGCTGATCCACTGACCGGCATGAAGATCGCCGTTCTCAAGGAGACTGCTCCCGGCGAACGGCGTGTTGCCGCCACGCCGGAAACGGTCAAGAAGTTCGTTGCGCTCGGCGCCGAACTCGCCGTCGAGCGCGATGCCGGCGCCTCAGCCGCTTTCGCCGATCAGGGCTATGCCGATGCCGGCGCGACGATCGGCGAGCGCGCCAGCGTCGTGCAGGGCGCGGATATCGTGCTCGGGGTGCAGGGGCCTGACGTCGCCAGCCTGACCGGGGCGAAGCCGGGGGCGTGGATCGTCGCCGGGCTGAACCCGTTCGGCGATCGCGCGCGCGTCGATGCTTATGCATCGGCCGGGTTCGAGGCGCTGGCGATGGAATTCATGCCGCGCATCACGCGTGCGCAGTCGATGGATATCCTGTCGTCGCAGTCGAACCTTGCGGGCTATAAGGCGGTGCTCGATGCAGCGGCCGAATATGGCCGCGCCTTTCCGATGATGATGACCGCGGCGGGCACGGTCTCGGCGGCGAAATGCTTCGTGATGGGGGTCGGCGTCGCCGGGCTCCAGGCGATCGCCACCGCGCGGCGGCTTGGCGCGCAGGTCTCGGCAACCGACGTGCGCTCGGCGACCAAGGAGCAGATCCTCTCGCTCGGCGCCAAGCCGATCTTCGTCGAGAATGTCGCCGGGATCGAAGGCGAAGGCTCGGGGGGCTATGCCACCGAAATGTCGCCCGAATATCAGAAAGCGCAGGCCGAGCTGGTGTCGGGCCACCTCGCCAAGCAGGATATCGTCATCACCACCGCGCTGATCCCGGGGCGCCCCGCGCCGCGGCTGATCAGCGATGCGCAGCTCGCGACGATGCGGCCGGGCAGCGTGGTCGTCGACCTCGCGGTCGAGCAGGGCGGCAATGTCGAGGGCGCGGTCGCCGGCGAGGTGGTCGAGCGTCATGGCGTCAAGATCGTCGGGCATCGCAACGTGCCGTCGCGGCTGCCGGCCGACGCCTCCGCGCTCTTCTCGCGCAACCTGTTCAACTTCCTGTCAGCCTTTTGGGACAAGGATCAGGGCCGGCCCGTGCTTGATGCCGAGATCGGCGATGCGATCCGGCTGACCAAGGACGGCAAGGTCGTGAACGAAAGGCTTGCGGGATGATGTTGGCGTTGTTGTTGCTCGCGGCGAACGCGTCGGTGCCGGCGGCGGAGCGTCGGCCGGTCGATGTGCGCTCCACCAGCGACGATGCGCTGACCCAGCGGCTGTCCGACGCGCTGACCCGGAGCCTGGGGAGCGCCAAGCGGTTGCGCCCGGCGGAGGGCGACGACAAGACCGGGCTGTCGCTGGTCATCCTCGGCAGCGTCACCCCGAAGGGCGACCGGTTCGATTATATGGTCGATCTGGTGAAGCCGGGCGACAATCTGTCGTCGCAGCGGCTGGCGTCGATGAGCGGCACGTGCCGCGAGGAACAGATCGCGCGCTGCGCGGCGGACATCGTTTCCAAGGCCGAGCGCAAGGTGAAGGACTGAGCCATGGATTTCATCGCGATCCTGTCGATCTTCGTGCTGGCGTGTTTTGTCGGCTATTATGTCGTCTGGTCGGTCACCCCCGCGCTGCACACCCCGCTGATGGCGGTGACCAACGCGATTTCCTCGGTGATCATCGTCGGCGCGCTGATCGCTGCGGCGGCATCGGGCAGCCTGGGGTCGAAATGGCTCGGGCTGGTCGCGGTGACGCTGGCCAGCGTCAATATCTTCGGCGGCTTCGCCGTCACCCAGCGGATGCTGGCGATGTACAAGAAGAAAGAGCGGCCGGCGGCCGCCAAACACTGACGCGTCGCCCCGGCGGATAAGCCGGGGTCTATCCGCAGGCGTGCCGGGGGCACGAAATCCCGGCGCCGGCCGGGATGACGAGGGGGAAGATGAATGGAACACGTCGCGGTAAATCCCTGGGCGGCTCTGGCCTATCTGATTGCCGGCGTGTGCTTCATCCTTGCATTGCGCGGGCTGTCGAGCCCGACGTCGAGCCAGCGCGGCAACCGCTTCGGCATGATCGGCATGGGGCTGGCGCTGATCACCACGTTGATCACGCATGTGCCGACGATCCATGTGCTGGTGGTCGGTCAGGCGGAGGATGTCGACTATTGGGCGATATTCAGCCGCGTCGACCCGGTCGCGTTGCTCGAGATCCTCGCCGCGATCGGCGTCGGCGCCGCGATCGGTCTCACCACCGCGCGCAAGATCGCGATGACCGCGATGCCGCAGCTCGTCGCCGCGTTCCACAGCCTCGTCGGCATGGCCGCGGTGCTCGTCGCCTGCGCCGCCTATCTCAACCCGGCAGCGTTCGGGATCGTCGACCCGTTCGGTCAGATCCTCACCGTCAGCCGGATCGAAATGGGGCTCGGCGTCGCGATCGGCGCGATCACCTTCTCGGGCTCGGTGATCGCCTTCGCCAAATTGAACGGCAATATGGGGGGCGCGCCGATCATGCTGCCGGGGCGGCATGTGATCAATCTCGGCGTGCTCGCCGGCATCCTGCTGCTGATCGCCTATTTCACCCAGGATCAGGCGCCGTGGGTGTTCTGGACGGTGACCTTGCTGTCGTTCGCGATCGGCTTCCTGCTGATCATCCCGATCGGCGGCGCCGACATGCCGGTCGTCGTGTCGATGCTCAACAGCTATTCGGGGTGGGCCGCGGCGGCGATGGGGTTCACGCTGCACAACACCGCGATGATCATCACCGGCGCGCTGGTCGGCTCGTCGGGCGCGATCCTGTCCTACATCATGTGCCGCGCGATGAACCGCAGCTTCATCAGCGTGATCGCGGGCGGGTTCGGCGCCGAGGCGGCCTCGACCGGCGGCGCGGCCAAGGTCGATCGCCCGTGGAAGCGCGGCTCGGCCGAGGATGCCGCCTTCCTGATGTCGCAGGCCGAACAGGTGATTATCGTTCCCGGCTACGGCATGGCGGTGGCGCAGGCGCAGCACGCGCTGCGCGAGATGGGCGACAAGCTCAAGGAACATGGCGTCCGCGTCAAATATGCCATCCATCCGGTCGCCGGGCGCATGCCGGGGCATATGAACGTGCTGCTCGCCGAGGCGAACGTGCCCTATGACGAGGTGTTCGAGCTCGAGGACATCAACTCCGAATTCGCGCAGACCGACGTCGCCTTCGTCATCGGCGCCAATGACGTGACCAACCCGGCGGCGAAGACCGACAAGTCCTCGCCGATCTACGGCATGCCGGTGCTCGACGTCGAAAAGGCCAAGACGGTGCTGTTCGTGAAGCGCTCGATGGGCGGTGTCGGCTATGCTGGTGTCGACAACGACGTCTTCTATATGGACAATACGATGATGCTCCTCGCCGACGCCAAGAAGATGGTCGAGGAAATCGTCAAGTCGCTCGACTGATCCCTCGCCGCAGTCGCCTCCGTTTCGGAGGCATTTTTCCTTTCCCCCCGATGTCCACAGTCCGAATCGGAGCTTGATGCGCTGCGCCGCCGAAGCGGCATGCGTAACCTGTATCCGATCGTTTAAGCTCGGAGGATCGGAATGCTGGAGGGGGAAGGGCGCGCCGCCGCGACGCGTGCGCCGTTCGACGCGCTGATCGTCGCGACGCCGGATTTCGCGCGCGATCGGTCGCTGCGCAACGTGGTGGAGACGACGGGCGGCCGCGTGCTCGCCAGCGTCAGCTGGGACGAGGCGGTTGCGCGCGTCGAGGCGACCGTCGTCGCGCCGCTGCTGCTGCTCGATACGGCCGGGGCGGATGATGAGCAGCTCGCCGCGGCGCTCTATCGCATCGACGGTATCGCTACCGGGCGAGGACTGGCGATCGTCGCTGGATTGACGACGGCGCAGATCGATATCGCGAGCGCGGGACTGGTCGGGCCGCAGGTCGCGTTGCTGTGCGATCCCACGTCGCTCGATTGGGTCGGGGCGGTGGCGGCGTGGCGCGCGCTCGACGGCCTGCCGCTTCACGATCGCGTCGCCGAGAGCGAGGCGGCGCGGCTGGCGCGGCTCAACGAGGAAGTCGCCCGAATCGCCGATGTGCTCGCCCGGCTCAGCCGACCGCGCGAGGCGCGCGATTCGGTCGCCGACATGCAATTCGCTTTCGCAGCGCGTGGGCGGGAGCCACCGGCGATCGATCCCGCCGAGGTTCGCCAGGTCATTCGCGCGCGGCGGTTGCGCGATCGCCAGTTCGGCAAGGGGCTGTTCGAGGATCCGGCGTGGGACATGATGCTCGATCTGTTCGCGGCGCAGCTCGAGCGCGCGCAGGTTTCGGTCTCGAGCCTGTGCATCGCCGCCGCCGTCCCGCCGACCACCGCCTTGCGCTGGATCACGCGGATGACCGAGGCGGGGCTGTTCGAGCGACAGCCCGACCCCTTCGACCGCCGGCGCGCGTTCATGGCATTGTCGCCGCGCGGGCTGGAAGGGATGCGCAATTATGTCGCGGCAGCGCGCGCGATGGGGTTGCCCCTGGTCTGACCGGCATTGAACACTTGCGATGCGGCGCCGGCTCTGTCATCCGGCGCGCTCCCGTGGGCGGTTAGCTCAGTTGGTAGAGCATCTCGTTTACACCGAGAGGGTCGGCGGTTCGAGCCCGTCACCGCCCACCACGGTTCTTTCAGCGCCCGATCAATCCGCGCAGTTCGGCGATCGTCCCGCGCGCGAAGACGAACAGCCACCCGCCATAGACCAATGCCCCCGCCGCGACGAGGATCGCGAGCTGCGGCAGCGCGGGGAGCGGGGGCAGCAGCGCGGCGATACCCGTCACCGCCAGCGCCATCGCCAGCGCGGCGGCGAACGGCGTGGCGATCGCATCGGCCAGCCCGCGCGCGGTCACCCCGATCACCGGCAGCGCGCGCCAGCATGAGGCGACGAGATAGAGTGGATAAGCGGCGATCCACGCCCAGCCGAGCCCGACCGGCCCCCAGCGTACCGCGACCAGGAAGGCACAGGCGAGGATTGCCGCACCGACCGCGCCGTTGCGCACCCCGATTCCGGGGCGGCCACGCGCGTCGCACGCCGGGGTGAGCAACACCTGCAGCGTCATGAACGGCATTGCGCAGGCGAGCAGCCGCACGACGGGAATCGCCTCGGCCCATTTGTCGCCGAGCATCGTCAGCACCAAGGGCTCGGCGGTGATCGCCAGCCCGGTATAGAAAGGCAATGCGACGAGCATGATCACGCGCACCGCCTTGACGAAGGCGGCAGCGGTCGCGGCGGGATCGTGCTGGATGCGCGCATAAGCCGAGAAAGCCACTTCGTTGAGCGGCGGCACGAATTTCGAGACGAAGATCTGCGTCAGGAACAGGCTGGTGGTATAGATGCCCAGCATGTGCGGGGTGAAATGGCGCCCGGCGATGAACACGTCGGCCTGGCTCTGGAGGAACCAGAAGAGCTGGCTCGCTGCCATCATCCCGCCGAATCGCGCCAGCCCGCCCGCGCCGCGGAAATCGAACGACGGCCACACCAGGACACGCGCGGCGATCGTCAGCCCGATCGCGCGGGTACCGAACAACGCCATCGGCGCGAACACCAATGTCCACACCCCCCAGCCGGCGAGCGCACCGCCCAACGCGGTCGACGCGCTGACGATCGATGCGACGATATTGACCTTGGCCTGGCGGCGGAAATCCATCTCGCGGTTGAGCACCGCATAAGGGAGCGCGATGAACGGCGTCGCGATATAGAGCAGGCTCTGGACGCGCAGCAGCGCCGCCACCTCGGGCTGGCGATAATAGCTTGCCGCGACCGGCGCGATCAGCAGCTGCGCGATCGCCAGCGTGGCGTTGAGCGCGATCAGCATCCCGAACAGCTGGCGCACCTCGTGGCGCGAGACGCTCTCGCGCTGCACCAGCCCGCTCGCCAGTCCGTAGCCGTTGAGCATGTTGAGGAACACCAGCACGACGCCGGTCATCGCATAGAGGCCGTAATCGTGCGGGCTGAGGATCCGAATCACCAGAAAGGTCGCCGCCCATTGCACGAGCTGGGCGACGATCTGGCTCCCCGAACGCCAGATGACCGCGTTGCGCACCTGTCGGGCGAACGATTCTCGGGGCTGATTCGATTGATTCGCGGCGGCTTCCATCCCGACCGCGCTAGCCGATCCGGCTTCACAACGGGTTAAAATGGCGGATTTCCTTGGTTTTTCGATGACGGAAACAAAATTGCAAAATAGTGTTTGACGGCTCGGGTGAGCGGGCATAGAAGCCACCTCACCGACGGGGCGCTCCACTGGGACGCTTTGTTGGGGCAGCGAAAACGCAGGCGCCAGGGTGCTCCACGAAAAATGGGGTGAGACCGGGCGTCGGTTTTTGTCGGCTCTTTGACATTGTGATTTAGA
>NZ_JANFAU010000007.1 GCF_026130605.1 Sphingomonas lycopersici
TCGCCCGGAGAAGCCCGCCGGACGGCGTCGCTTGCTTGCGCGTAGCAATTGCTACGCGTCTGCGCTGCGCTCCTTGCCGGCGGGCTTCTCCGGGCGATCACGACGCCTTCCCGGTTGGGCTTGGACCCTAGGGCAACAGGAGCTCATCGAAATCGCGCGATCCGTTTGCCGATTGGTAACCATTAATCCGGCATAGCCAGTTCTATGGAACAGGTCGTCCCCATCCCCGCGTCCCAGGAAGGTGAGGAAAGCCGTCTCGCGTTGCGCAAGGCGGTGAAGATGCGTGCGCATTTGCGCGATCGCGGCACCACGCGCTTCGAGATCGAGGTGGTCGATCTCTCCACCACGGGTTTTCGCGCGCATACCAGCTTTACGATGTGGCCGGGCCAGACCGTCTGGCTGACCTTGCCGGGGCTCGCCGCGCTCGAGGCGGTGGTCGCGTGGCGCGACAAGTTCAAATATGGCTGCGCCTTCGCCAAGCCGCTGCATCCGGCGGTGTTCGATCACATCGTCGCGCTCGGCAATAGTTAGGCGCGCACGCTGCGCGCCGACCGCAAGCGCAGCGAAGCGAAACGATTGCCCGGCCGGCGGGTCGGCAAAGCCGAACCCGTCCGACGACGCGGCGTTGCCGCGGCGGCCTTCCCGCTCCGACCCTCACTCCGTTCGCCCTGAGCTTGTCGAAGGGCGTCCTGCCGTTCGTGAGTGTGGGGCGCCCTTCGACAAGCTCAGGGCGAACGGAGAGGTTTAGTCAAACAGCGAGGAAACGCTCGATTCATCCGCGATCCGCCGGATCGCCTCCGCCAGCAGCGGCGCGATCGTCAGATGCCGGATGCGCTTGGCCTCGGAGATGATCTCCTGATTGCCGATCGAATCGGTGATCACCAGCTCGCGCAGCACCGATCCCTCGACCCGCGCCACTGCGCCGCCCGAGAGCACGCCGTGCGTCACATAAGCGACGACATCCTCCGCCCCCGCTTCCTTGAGCGCGGCGGCGGCGTTGCACAGGGTGCCGGCCGAATCGACGATATCGTCGATCAGGATGCAGAAGCGGCCTTCGACGTCGCCGATGATGTTCATCACCTCGGATTCGCCGGCGCGTTCGCGGCGCTTGTCGACGATCGCCAGCGGGGCATTGTCGAGCCGCTTGGACAAGGCGCGCGCGCGGACCACACCGCCGACGTCGGGCGAGACGACCATCAGATTCTTGTCGCCGAACCGCGCCTGGATATCGGCCGACATCACCGGCGCGGCGAACAGATTATCGGTCGGGATATCGAAGAAGCCCTGGATCTGCCCGGCGTGGAGATCGACCGAGAGCACGCGATCGGCGCCCGCGGTGGTAATCAGATTGGCGACGAGCTTGGCCGAAATCGGGGTGCGCGGGCCGGGTTTGCGGTCCTGCCGGGCGTAGCCGAAATAGGGCACCACCGCGGTGATCCGCTTGGCCGAGGCGCGCTTGAGCGCATCGATGCAGATCAGCAATTCCATCAGATTGTCGTTCGCCGGGAAGCTGGTCGACTGGACGACGAACACGTCCTCGCCGCGCACATTCTCGCGGATCTCGACGAAGATCTCCTCGTCGGCGAAGCGGCGCACCAGCGCCTCGGTCAGCGGCAACTCGAGATAGGCGGCGATATCGCGCGCCAGCGGCAGATTCGAGTTCCCGGTCATCAGTTTCATTTGTGCGTGCCCTTCCGCGCCCCGAAGCGGCCGCCTTAATGCGGAGGGCTGGCGAGGGGAAGAGCAAGCGCCTAAGCGGGCGGCTATGACCGTGATCACCCGTTTCGCGCCGTCGCCCACCGGGCGGCTGCATGTCGGCAATATCCGCACCGCGCTGCACAACTGGCTGTTCGCGCAGAAGAATGGCGGGCGCTTCATGCTGCGCATCGACGACACCGATGCCGAACGCAGCGAGGAGCGTCATGTCGAGTCGATCCGCGCCGATCTGACGTGGCTCGGGCTTATCCCCGCCGACGAAGTGCGCCAGTCGGCCCGATTCGCGCTCTACCAGCGCCGATTCGATGAGCTGGTCGCGGCGGGGCGGATCTATCCCGCGTACGAAAGCGCGCAGGAGCTTGATCTCAAGCGCAAGATCCAGCTCGGCCGCGGGCTGCCGCCGGTCTATGACCGCGCCGCGCTCGACCTTTCCGATGCCGATCGCGCGAAGCTCGAGGCCGACGGCGTGCGTCCGCACTGGCGCTTCCGCCTCGATCACGCCGCGCCGATCACCTGGCGCGATCTGATCCGCGGCGAGCAGCATTTCGACCCCGCGACGATGAGCGATCCGGTGGTGCGCCGCGCCGACGGGTCGTGGCTCTATATGCTGCCCTCGGTGATCGACGATATCGATATTGGCATCAGCCATGTCGTGCGCGGCGAGGATCATGTCTCGAATACCGCGCTGCAGATCCAGATGTTCGACGCGCTCGGCGCCGCCCCGCCGGCCTTTGCGCATGAGGCCTTGCTCACCGGGAGCGAGGGCAAGCTTTCCAAGCGGCTCGGCAGCGTCGGGGTCGATCAGTTCCGCGAAGCCGGGATCGAACCGCAGGCGATCCGCGCCTTGCTCGCGCGGCTCGGGACGAGCGACCCGGTCGAGCCGGTCGGCGATGTCGCGCCGCTCGTCGCCGGGTTCGATTTCGCGCGCTTCGGGCGCGCGCCGGCGCGGTTCGACGAGGCCGAACTGGCGCAGCTCAACGCGCGGATCGTTCACTATCTCTCCTACGAGGCGGTGGCGACCCGGCTGCCCGCGGCAATGGGCGCCGCGGCGTGGGAAGCGGTGCGCCCCAACCTCACCACCGTCGCCGAGGCCGCCGATTGGTGGCAGGTGATCGAGGGGCCGGTCGACGCCCCCGCGGCCGGTGAGGATGCCGATTATCTCGCCGAAGCGGCGGCGGTCGCCGCGACGATCGACTGGGCGGGCGACCCGTGGCACGCGCTGACCGCCGCGCTCAAGGACGCGACGGGACGCAAGGGCAAGCCGCTGTTCCTCCCGCTGCGCCGCGCGCTGACCGGGCGCGACCACGGACCCGATATGGCCGCGCTGCTCCCGCTCATCGGGCGCGATCGCGCGCTGGCGCGGCTCGCTCGATCATAATCGGCGCACGTTTTCCCCGATCGGGCTGAGCCTGTCGAAGCCCTGCACATTTCTTGCCTTGAAGAAGTGCAGCCCTTCGACAAGCTCAGGGCGAACGGCGGGAGCGCGGAGACCGCGACGCTCACCCGGCGCGGCACTCGCAATGTTACGTTACAAAGTCTCTTCTCGATCGATTTGCGACGTTGTATCATCACCGAACCGGGCGACCGGCAAAAGGAGAAACAATCGAGAGGATCAGGCCAATGTATGCGGATCGTTTTGCCCAACCACGCAAGTTCAGTCCCAGTAGCCTCGCGATCGCGGTCGCGCTCAACGGGGCGGTGATGGCCGGGCTGATATTGTCGGTGCCGGCATTCAAGAAGAAGATCGATGACGTACTGATCATCAAGCCCATTCCGATCGATCAGCCCCCGCCGCCGCAACCGATCGAGCAGCCCCGGCCGAAAATTGCCCAACATCCGGCGCCCACCCCGCCGATCGACCGGGTCGAACCGCTGGTCGAGACGCCGCGCACGCCCACCTACGTCCTGCCGCCGCTTCCCCCGGTCGACCCGGGTATCGGCAATGCCGTCGACCGGATCATCGATCCCCCCGCCAAGCCCCCGGTGACGATCGATGCGACGATCGACCAGCGCTATGCGCGCGATTTCCAGCCCGCTTATCCCGCCGGCGAACAGCGGCTGGGCAACGAGGGCAAGGTAGTGATCCGCGTGCTGGTCGGCACCGACGGCCGGGTGAAGCAGGTCGAGCGCGTCTCCGCCCCGAGCGAGGCCTTCTGGCAGACCACCGAGCGCCAGGCGCTGACCCGCTGGCGCTTCCGCCCCGCGACCCGCGACGGGGTGCCGGTCGAAGCGTGGCGGACGATGACGGTGCGGTTCGAAATGACCTCCTGAGTGTTTTTCGCGGCGCCGGCCCGCTCCTCCAGCCGACCTCCCACGCGCGTATCCTGATGGGAGACCGGGTGGGGGAGCGGGCCGGTGCCGCCCTTTTCAAAACAGATGCTGGTATGTGCCGCCCCACGCGCCTATCTTGCGCCCTATGCAATTCTTCGCCCGCATGTCGCCGCTCCGCGCGCTGCGAGACCTCCGGCTGTTTCTGCATCAGCGCCAGCGGCATGAGCTGGTATTCTTCATGCTGGCGGTGATGATCACCAGCTTCTTCGTCTTCGCCTTCATCAAGGATTCGCACGTCGAGAAGCCGTACAAGCCCGACATCATCTACGTGCAGCAATGGCGGCTCGACCGCACCGACGCCGAGATTCGCGCGCAGCAGAAGATCGACCAGGCCAAGAAGGAAAAAGACGAAGCCGAGCTGGCCAAGGAGCAGGAAAAGACCCGCGCCGAATTCCAGCGGCTCGACGACAAATTGAAGCGCTGGGGCATCTGAGTGCCGGAATGGCGGTGCCGGCCCGCTCCCCCACCCGGCTTCCCACGAAAGTATCCTTGATGGGAGGCCAGGTGGGGGAGCGGGCCGGTGCCGATCAGTCGACGCCCGCCGACCAGCGCTGGATGGCCGCGGCGCTCGCGCTCGCCGCGCGGACGCGTGGGCGGACCGCCCCCAATCCCAATGTCGGCTGCGTGATCGTCAGCGACGGCCGCGTCGTCGGGCGCGGCTGGACCCAGCCCGGCGGCCGCCCGCATGCCGAGGCGATGGCGCTCGCCGAAGCGGGGGCGGCGGCGCGCGGCGCGACCGCTTATGTCACGCTCGAACCCTGCGCGCACCGCTCGCCGCGCGGCCCGGCCTGCGCCGATCTGCTCGTCGCGGCGGGGGTCGCGCGGGTCGTCGCCGCGCTCACCGACCCCGATCCGCGCACCGACGGCGCCGGCCTCGCCCGGCTCGCCGCTGCCGGAATCGCGGTATCGACCGGGACATTGGCCCCCGCAGCGCGCGAGTCGATCGCCGGCTTCCTTACCCGCCGCGCGCTTGGGCGCCCGCAGGTGACGCTCAAGCTCGCCACCTCGCTCGACGGCTGCATCGCGCTGGCCGACGGCGAGAGCCGCTGGATCACCGGCGCCGAAGCGCGCGCGCACGCGCATCTCGAACGCGCGCGGCACGAGGCGATCCTCGTCGGCCGCGGGACCTGGGAGATCGACCGCCCACGACTCGACGTCCGCCTCCCCGGGCTCGAAAATCGCGCGCCGCAGCGCGTGATCCTGTCCTCGCGCCTAGTCGACGCCCCCGGCTGTACCGTCATCGCCAGCCCCGCCGATATCGCGACGCTTCCCGGCGACCACCTGCTGGTCGAGGGCGGCGCCGGCGCGGCGTCGGCATTCCTCGCGGCCGATCTGGTCGATCGCCTGCTGATCTACCGCGCACCGATCCTGATTGGCGGCGGACGCGCCGCATTGGGCGACATCGGGCTCGCCAGCCTCGCCGACGCGCACGGCCGCTGGCGCCGCGACGACGCACGCGCGCTTGGCAGCGACCGGCTCGAGACCTATGTGCGCCAGCGATAGAGCAAGGACGCGATATGTTTACCGGGATCGTCAGCGACATCGGCACGATAAAGGCGGCGGAAGCCCGCGGCGATCTGCGCGTCGTGGTGGACACCGCCTATGATACCGCGGGGATCGATCTCGGCGCGTCGATTTCCTGCTCGGGTGTATGCCTGACGGTCGTGGACAAGGGCCCGGGCTGGTTCGCGGTCGACGTTTCGGGCGAAACCACCAGCCGCACCGCGCAGGGCCAGTGGAGCGCCGGCCGCCGGCTCAACCTCGAACGCGCGATGAAGCTCGGCGAGGAGCTCGGCGGGCATATCGTCACCGGGCATGTCGACGGCGTTGCCGAGGTGGTCGAGATCGCCCCCGACGGCGATTCGCAGCGCATCGCGATCCGCGTGCCGGGCGATCTGGCGCCGTTCCTCGCCGCCAAGGGCTCGGTCGCGGTCGACGGCGTGTCGCTCACCGTCAACACTGTCGAGGATCGCGCCGACGGCACCCGTTTCACGATCAACCTGATCCCGCACACCCAGAAAGTGACGACTCTGGGCGGGCTTGCCCCCGGACAGCCGGTCAATATCGAGATCGACGTCCTCGCCCGCTATCTCCAACGGATGGAACATTATCGTGCCAAAGCCGGCTGAACTCGCGCGCCTGCGCCACGCCTTCCTCTCCTCCCCCGAGGAGATCATCGAAGAGGCCAAGAACGGCCGGATGTTCATCCTGGTCGACGACGAGGATCGCGAGAATGAGGGCGATCTCGTCATCCCGGCACAGATGGCAACGCCGGAGAAGATCAACTTCATGGCGCGTCACGGCCGCGGGCTGATCTGCCTCGCGCTCACCAAGTCGCGGGTCGACCAGCTCGGGCTCGATCTGATGAGCCGCAACAACGGCACACGGCACGAAACCGCCTTCACCGTCTCGATCGAGGCGCGCGACGGGGTTACCACCGGAATCTCCGCCGCCGATCGCGCGCGAACCGTCGCGGTGGCGATCGACGCGGGCAAGGGGAAGGACGAGATCGTCACCCCCGGCCATGTCTTCCCGCTCGTCGCGCGTGAGGGCGGGGTGCTGGTGCGCGCCGGGCATACCGAGGCGGCGGTCGACGTCGCACGGCTCGCCGGGCTCAACCCCTCGGGCGTGATCTGCGAGATCATGAACGAGGACGGGACGATGGCGCGGCTCGACGACCTCGTCGCCTTCGCTCAGCTCCACAACCTCAAGATCGGCACGATCCGCGATCTCATCGCCTATCGCCGCCGCCACGATCATCTCGTCGAGAAACAGGCCGAGATGACGTTCGAATCGCGCTGGGGCGGCACGTGGCGCGCGATCACCTTCTTCAACAAGGCGACCGGCGACGAGACGATCGCGCTGGTCAAGGGCCGGATCGATCCCGCCAAGCCGACTCTGGTGCGGATGCACACCGCGAGCTTCTTCGTCGACATGTTCGGCGAGCAATCGGATCGCACCGGGCTGCTGTCGCGCTCGATGGAGCTGATCGCCGAGGAGGGCGCCGGGGTGATCGTGGTGATCAACCGCCCGATGCAGGGCGCGGTCACCCGCTTCATGAAGGCGCGCGCCGAGGGCAAGGGGCCGGGCGCCCCCGAGATCGAGGAATTGCGCGATTACGGCGTCGGCGCGCAGATCCTCGCCGAGCTGGGGGTGGAGGAGATGATCCTCCTCACCAACACGCATCACGCGCTGATCGGGCTCGAAGGCTATGGCCTGTCGATCGTCGCCGAACGCGCCATCACCGGCACCGGCGCGGCATAACCACGTAACAAAAGGCATCGCATCATGGCCCGCGTCCTTATCGTCGAAGCGCGTTTCTACGATCATCTCAACGACATGCTCATCGCCGGCGCGCGCGCCGCGATCGAGGAAGCCGGGCATCAGGCGGAGATCGTCACCGTCCCCGGCGCGCTCGAAATCCCCGGCGCGATCGCGCTGGCGGCGGAGACCGGCCGGTACGACGCTTATGTCGCGCTGGGCGTGGTGATCCGCGGCGAGACCTATCATTTCGAGATCGTCGCGAACGAAAGCGCGCGCGGGGTGATGGCGCTGACGATGGACGGCCTGCCGATCGGCAACGGCATCCTCACCACCGAGGACGAGGCGCAGGCGATCCGCCGCGCCGATCCGGGCCAGCTCGACAAGGGCGGCGGCGCGGCGCTCGCGGCGCTGGCGATGCTGAAGTTGCGCGACCGCTTCGCCTGACGTGCCGACCGAGCCGCCTCCATCGCGCTATCGCGTGGTGGAGCGCGGCCGCCGGCTGGAGGTGATCGATACGCGCGTCACCGGCGCCGCGCCCGCCGGCCAGCCGATGAGAGAGGCCCGCCGCCCGCGCCGCGAAGGCGGCATCGACAGCTCGTTCACCACCGCGCGTTTCTACGACGACAAGGCGCCGCGCCGGATCGCGTTCGATGCTGCCGCGCGCGACCGTCTCGGTCGGCTGCGGCTGATCGCGATGATTGCCGCAATGGCCTGGGTGATGCTGGCGGTGTGGCAGCCGTGGGTGGCGCTGGCGCCGCTGGCAATCCTTGTCAGCAACGGGCCGCGCCGCACGATGCGGCAGCGACTTACCCGCTGGCTCGATCGCTACGAGCAGGGGTAAGCGCCACCGGTCGCGCGGTTTCACGCCACTTCGAGCGCCGGATAGTCGGTATAGCCCTCCGGCCCGCGGTCGTAGAAGGTCTTCGGGTTAGGCGTATTGAGCGGCGCACCGTCGCGGAAGCGCTCGACCAGATCGGGATTGGCGATGAACAGCCGCCCCCAGCTGATCGCATCCGCCACGCCCGACGCGAGATCGGCCTCGGCCCCCGCGAGCGAATAATCCTGGTTGAGCACCAGCGGCCCGGCAAAGGCGGTGCGGATCTGCGGGCTCAATTTGGGCACGCTGCTGCTGCCGAACGTCCCCTCGGGCGAGAGCTCGCGCAATTCGAGGAAGGCGATACCGAGATCGCTCAGCATCTTCGCCGCGGGGATGAAGACGCGCGCCGGATCGCTGTCGTCGGCGCCTTGCGTCTCGCCATTGGGCGACAGCCGCACCGCGGTGCGCGCCGCGCCGACCGTCGCGATCACCCGCTCGGTCGCTTCGCGCAGCAGCCGGATGCGGTTCTCGGGCGACCCGCCGTAATCGTCGTCGCGATCGTTGACCCCGTCGCGCAGGAATTGATCGATGAGATAGCCGTTGGCGGCGTGGATCTGCACCCCGTCGAACCCGGCGGCGATCGCGTTGCGCGCGGCGGATTCGTAATCGTCGACCACCTGGCGGAGGTCGTCGAGTGTCGCCGGGCGCGGCACGTCATAGGGATTCTTCTCAGGCACCGCATAAGGCGCCCGCGCCGACCCCGAGGAGAGCGACTGCATCCCGGTGACGTCGGGCCGCGCGAGCCGCCCCATATGCCAGAGCTGCGCGAAGATCCGCCCGCCGGCGCGATGCACCGCCTCGGTCACCGGCTTCCACGCCTCGACCTGGCTCGGCAGCCACAGCCCCGGCGCATGCGGCCAGCCCAGCCCGTGGCGGCTGATCCCGGTCGCCTCGCTGATGATCAGCCCGGCGCCGGCGCGCTGGCGATAATATTCGATCATCAATTCGGTCGGCACATGGCCTTCGGTGGCGCGGGTGCGCGTCAACGGCGCCATGAAGATACGATTGGGCGCGTCGATTGCGCCGATTTTGATCGGATCGAACAGAGTGGGCATCGATTCCCTTTCAGTTGCGCTTTGCTACCTGACGCGACGCAGATAGGCGGTTAAGGGGCAGCATGCATCAGGCGACGCCGACAAGAAAAGCTATTGCCGCGCCAAGCCGATCCGCGCTGGCTTTCGCCGCGCTGATCGGCGGCAATGTCGCGCTCGCGTTCGGCCCGTGGTTCGTGCGGATGGCGGATGTCGGGCCGGTCGCCGCCGGATTCTGGCGCATCTCGCTCGCCGCGCCGTTGCTGCTGCTGCTCGCGCGCGCCACCGGGAGCCGGCCATTCGCGCAGAGCCGCGGGCTCGGCTGGGTGCTGTTCGCCTCGGGGCTGCTGTTCGCCGGCGATCTCGCCACCTGGCATGTCGGGATCCACCACACCAAGCTCGCCAACGCCACCTTGTTCGGCAACAACGCCTCGCTGATCTTCCCGATCTACGGCTTCATCGTCGCGCGCGCCTGGCCGACCCGCACGCAGGGCGCCGCATTGTTGCTCGCGCTGGTCGGGGCGGTGGTGCTGCTTGGGCGGTCGGCGGAGGTGTCGCCGGAAAACCTGCTCGGCGACGTCTTCTGCCTGGTCGCGGGCCTGCTCTACGCGGCCTATTTCATCCTGATGGCGCGCGCGCGGACGCGGATGCAGCCTCTGCCCGCGCTGGCGCTGTCGTCGCTCGCCGCCGGCCCGCCGCTGCTGATCGCGGCGCTCGCGCTGGGCGAGCCGATCATGCCGCAGCATTGGATGCCGCTGCTCGCTCTGGCGCTGGCCAGCCAGGTGCTCGGGCAAGGGCTGATGATCTTTGCGCTCGGCCAATTGACGCCGCTCGTCATCGGCATCGCCTTGCTGACCCAGCCGATCGTCGCGGCGGCGATCGGCTGGGTCATCTATGGCGAGCGGCTCGGCGCGATCGACCTGTTCGGCGCGGCGCTGGTGGCGATCGCGCTGGTGCTGGTGCGTCGGTCGTCGGGGGGTGATAGGGAGGCGACATGACCGATCTTGCCCCCGACCCTTCCGACGCGACGCTCGATGAGATTCGCGCCGCGCTCGCCCCGCGCATCGCCGCCAACGCCGCGTTCGACGGCTGGGCGGCGGCGGCGCGCGATCTGGCGGCGGACTCGCTCGGGGTCGATCGCGACGTCGCCGCGCTGGCGCTGCCCGATGCGATGGCGATGATCGACGCCTGGTTCGCCGCGATCGACGTCGCGATGCTCGCCGTGCTCCCGCCCGAACGGCTCGCCGCGATGAAGATTCGCGCGCGGATCGCCGCCCTGGTCGAGGCGCGGATCGACGAGATCGCGCCGAATCGCGAATCGCTGCGCCGCGCGCTCGCGATTCTCGCCCTGCCGCAGCATGTCGCGCACGGCGCGCGGCTGGCGTGGCGCACCGCCGATACGATCTGGCGCGCCGCCGGCGACACCGCGACCGACTATAATCACTACACCAAACGCACGATCCTGCTCGCGGTCTATGCCGCGACGATGACAATGCTGCTCGACGACGAAAGCGAGGGGCAGGCCGAGACGCGCGCCTTCCTCGCGCGGCGGATCGACGGGATCATGCGGTTCGAAAAGGCCAAGGCCGGCTTCCTGCGCCGCGCCGCGCACCGCCCCAGCCTGTCGCGCTTCGTCGGGCGGCTGCGTTATCCGGTGGTGTAAAACCGCGCATAGGCAATTGATAATCGTTCGCATCATCGTTAGACCGAGGCTGTGCTCGCTCCGATCCCCAGCCTCGAATCGCTTCCCTTGCGCCACCCGGCGACGATCGCCGCGATCGCCTGGGACCGGCTCGCATTGCCTGAGGCGCGGCGGCTGCGCGAGCTGGGCTTCGACGAGGGCGTCGGGGTCGAGGTGCTCCACCGCGCGTCGCTGGGGCGCGGGCCGATCGCGTGCCGCATCGGGCGGATGACGGTGGCGCTGCGCCGCACGGTCGCCGCGACGATCACAGTGTCGCTGGGATAATGTCGACGCTGCCGCTGATCGCGCTGGTCGGCAATCCCAACGCCGGCAAGAGCGCGCTGTTCAACGCGCTGACCGGCGCGCGGCAGAAGGTCGGCAATTACCCCGGGGTCACCGTCGAGCGCCACTCGGGCCGCTTCGCGCTCGACGACGGTCGCCCGATCGAGCTGGTCGACCTGCCCGGCGCCTATAGCCTCGACCCCGCCTCCCCCGACGAGCGCGTCACCCGCGACGTGCTGACCGGCACCCAGGCGGGCGAGCGGCTGCCCGACGCCCTGGTGGTGGTGGTCGACGCCGCCAATCTCGACAATCACCTGCGCTTCACGCTCCAGCTCATCGCGCTCGGGCTGCCGGTGGTGGTGGCGCTCAACATGATCGACCTCGCCGAGCGCGACGGGCTGACGCTCGATCCCGCGGTGCTGGCGCGCGAGCTCGGCGTGCCGGTCGTCCCCACCGTCGCGGTGCGCAAGCGCGGGCTCGATGCCCTGCGCCACGAACTCACCCTCGCGGTCGACGGCAGCGAGGCGCGCGCGCTGCGCGCGTCGGACGGCAGCGTCGATGACGATATCGCCACCTTGCAGCGCCGCGCCCGCGCGATCTCCGCCGCGGCGACGCTCCACGAAACCCCGGTGCGGCGCTGGACGCATATGCTCGACGCGGTCGCGCTCCACCCGGTCTTCGGGCCGATCCTGCTCGTCACCCTGCTGTTCGTGATGTTCCAGGCGGTGTTCAGCTGGTCGGAAGCGCCGATCAGCCTGATCGAGGATGCGTTCAAGGCGATCGAGGCCGGGGTCACCGGGCTGATGCCCGACACGATCCTGCGCTCGCTGATCACCGACGGGGTGATCGCCGGGGTCGGCGCGGTCATCGTGTTCCTGCCGCAGATCCTGATCCTGTTCCTGTTCATCCTCGTCCTCGAGGCATCGGGCTATATGGTCCGCGCCGCTTTCCTGATGGACCGGCTGATGGCGGGGGTCGGTTTGTCGGGGCGCGCGTTCATCCCGCTCCTGTCGAGCTTCGCCTGCGCCGTCCCCGGGATCATGGCGACGCGCACGATCGACGACGAGAAGGACCGGCTGACGACGATCCTGATCGCCCCGCTGATGACCTGTTCCGCGCGGCTCCCGGTCTATACGATCATCATCGGCGCCTTCATCCCCAATACCCGCGTGCTGCCGTTCGTCGGGCTGCAGGGGCTGGTGCTGCTCGGGCTCTATCTGATGGGGATCGCCGGCGCCTTCTGCGCCGCTTTGTTCCTGCGCCGCACGGTGACCAAGGGCGCCTCCTCGGGCTTCATGATGGAGATGCCCAAATATCAATGGCCGCGCCTCAACGACGTGCTGATCGGGCTGTGGAGCCGCGCGCAGATCTTCCTCAAGCGCGCCGGCACGATCATCGCGCTGACCACGGTGATCCTGTGGGCGCTGCTGAGCTTCCCGCGCGCGCCCGCGGGGCAGAGCCAGGTCGATCATTCGATCGCCGGGCGGATCGCCAATGGCGTGGCGGTGGTGGTCAAGCCGATCGGGTTCAACCGCGATATCGCGCTGGCGCTGATCCCGGCGATGGCGGCGCGCGAGGTGGCGGTCTCGGCGATCGGCACCGTCTATGCGGTCGACGACGCCGAATCCGACAAGGGCCAGCGCAGCATCGTCGACAATCTGCGCCACCGCTGGTCGCTGCCCACCGCGCTCGCCTTCCTGATGTGGTTCGTCTTCGCGCCGCAATGCATCTCGACGATCGCGGTCACCCGGCGCGAGACGAACGGGTGGAAATGGCCGCTGTTCATGATTGGCTATCTGTTCACCGCCGCCTATGTCATGGCGGGTATCACATATTGGCTGGCGGTGGCCGCCGGCCTTTGAGGGGCTTTCATGGCAGGCAGCGTCAACAAGGTAATTCTCGTCGGTAATCTGGGGCGCGATCCCGAATCGCGCACCTTCCAGAACGGCGGCAAGGTGGTGAATCTGCGCATCGCCACGTCGGAAACGTGGAAGGATCGCAACACCGGCGAACGCAAGGAGCGCACCGAATGGCATTCGGTGGCGATCTTCAACGAGGGGCTCGCCAACGTCGCCGAACGCTATCTGCGCAAGGGCTCGAAAGTCTATATCGAAGGCCAGCTCCAGACCCGTAAGTGGCAGGACCAGAACGGCCAGGATCGCTATTCGACCGAGATCGTGCTGCAGGGCTTCAACAGCGTGCTGACGATGCTCGACGGCGCGCCCGGCGGTGGCGGCGGTGCGGGCGGTGGCGCGCGTGACGATTGGGGTGGCGGCGACAGCGATTTCGGCGGCGGCTCCTCGGGCGGCGGCTTCGGCCAGACCCGGAGCGGCGGCGGTGCGAGCGGCGGCGGCAACAACGCCGGCGGCAGCAGCTTCGGCCAGACCCGCGGTGGCTTCGCCGACGATCTCGATGATGACGTGCCGTTCTGAAGGCGCCCTTGGCGAACGATTCCGCCCAACAACTCGATGAGATCGCCCGCGCGCGGGTGATGGCGCTCTACGACCTCGCGGGCGCGCGCGAAGAAGGCGCGCTCGACGATATCGCGCGCTTCGCCGGGCAATTGTGCGACACCCCGGTGGCGCTGGTCAGCGTGGTCGAGGAGCAATTCCAGCGCTTCCTCGCGCGGGTCGGCACCGATCTCGCCGAAACCCCGCGCAGCCAATCGTTCTGCGCGCATGCGATGCACGGCCATAAGGTGATGGAAGTGCCCGACGCGGCGCGGGATCCGCGCTTCGCCGACAATGCGCTGGTCACCGGCCCGCCGCATATCCGCTTCTACGCCGGGGCGCCGCTCGTCTCGCGCGAGGGGGTGCCACTCGGCGCCTTGTGCGTGATCGACGAGCAGCCGCGCGACGGGCTCACCGCCTTCCAGCGCGAAGGAATGGAATTGCTCGCGCTCGCCACGCTCGGCCGGCTCGAGGAGCGCCGCGCCGCGCGCGAGGCGGCGCATACCCGCGCCGCCTTGGCCGAAAGCGAGCTGCGTTTCCGCACGCTGGCCGATACGATGCCGCAAATGGTGTGGTCGGCGCGACCCGACGGTCACAACGATTATTTCAACGCGCGCTGGTATGCCTTCACCGGGGTCGCCGAGGGCGCGACCGACGGCACCGGCTGGGCGGAGGTATTCCACCCCGACGATCGCGATCAAGCCTGGTCATTGTGGCGGCGCAGCCTGGCGGACGGCGAGCCCTATCAGATCGAATATCGCCTGCGGCGCCACGACGGCGTCTATCGCTGGGTGCTCGGCCGCGCGCTGCCGATCCGCGACGCCAGCGGGCAGATCACCCGCTGGTTCGGCACCTGCACCGATATCCACGAGCAGAAACTGGCGCTCGACGAGCGCGAGATCATCAGCCACGAACTGTCGCACCGGATCAAGAACATCTTCGCGGTGATCGCCGGGCTGATCCAGTTCGCCGCGCGGGTCCGCCCCGAATTCGCCCCCGCCGCGCACGATCTGCGCGAGCGGGTGACCGCGCTTGGCCGGGCGCATGATTTCGTCCGCCCGCACAGCCTGGAAACCCGCCCGTCGCTGCAGCGCGACAGCCTCCACGGCCTGTTCGCCGAATTGTTCGAGCCTTATCAACTCGCCGAGCGACCGCGCATCACGGTCGGCGGCATGGATGTCGCGATCGACGATCGCGCCGCGACCCCGATCGCGCTGCTGTTCCACGAGCTTGCCACCAATGCCGCCAAATATGGCGCGCTCGCGCAGGACGGCGGCACCGTCTCGCTCGACGTGGCGGCCGACGGCGACGCCACGCACCTCGTCTGGCGCGAAACCGGCGGCCCCGCCGTCACCGCGCCCGCCGCGCAGGGCGGGTTCGGCAGCCAGTTGATCGAGCTGAGCGCGGTCCGCCAGCTCGGCGGCGCGGTCGAGCGCGACTGGCGGCCGGAGGGGCTGGTGGTGTCGATAAAGCTGCCCGCCGCTGCGCTTACGCGCAGGGGGTGAAGCGCATGATATCGGCGTTGCCCGGCGATACGCCGTCAAACGCCAAAGCGGCGGCGGCGCGGATCGCGGCTTCGCTGAACGGCTTGCGGATATAGCCGATCGCGCCGCAATCCCCCGCGATCTGCGCCGGATTGGCGGTGACGAACACCACTTTCACCCCATGATCGCGCACGATCCGCGCGGCGATCGCCGGCCCGGTCGCGCCGTCGCGCAGATTGACGTCGACGAAGGCGAGCGAACAGCGCGGCGCGGCGGCCAGCGCCTCGTGCGCATCAGCGGCGATCGCAGCGACCGAGTAACCGGCATCGGTGAGGATCCGTTCCAGATCCAAAGCGACGAAGATCTCGTCCTCGACAATCAACGCTGACTTACGCATGCCCTGTCCGAAATTACTTCCGGTGCAAACTACCCGAATCGCCTGCGGTTCCCCGCAACAGGAAGACGGCATGTTCGGCGAGCATATTTGCCGCCGCCGATGTGGTTTTTCTGCCACGCGACAGGAACCACGCCCCTTCGGTGACGATCCCCTGTTCGGCGAGATGCGCGCGGAAATCGTCGATCGTCAAATGGTGGATATTGGGGGTGTCGTACCAGCGTTCGGGGAGCAGCCGCGTCACCGGCATCCGCCCCCCCCACAACAGCGACAGCCGCACCCGCCAATGCGCGAAATTGGGGAAGCTGACGAAGGCGCGGCCGCCGATCCGCAGCAGATCGCGCAACACCTTGTCGGGCGCGCGGCACGTCTGCAGCGTCTGGCTGAGGATCGCATAATCGAAGCTCTGGTCGGGATAATCGGCGAGATCGGTATCGGCATCGCCCTGGATCACCGACAGCCCGCGCCCCACCGCCGCGGCGACATTGCCCGCATCGAGCTCCAGCCCGCGCGCATCGACCCCCTTTGTATCGCGCAGCGCCGCCATCAGCAGCCCGTCGCCGCACCCGACATCGAGCACCCGCGCGCCCGGCGCGACATGATCGGCGATCACCGCAAGATCGGGCCGCAGCGTCATGCCCCCGCTCCCAGGAAACCCGCGACGACGCGGTACAATTCGGGCGAATCGAGCAGGAAGGCGTCGTGGCCGTAGGGGCTCGACAATTCCATGAAGCTGACCGGCGCCCCCGCGGCGTTGAGCGCATGGACGATCGCGCGCGATTCGCGCGTCGGATAGAGCCAGTCGGTATCGAAGCTGACGAGGCAGAAACGCGCGCGGCTGGCGCGGAAGGCATTGGCGAGCAGCCCGCCATGTTCCTCGGCGAGATCGAAATAGTCCATCGCGCGGGTGATATAGAGATAGGAATTGGCGTCGAACCGGTCGACGAAGCTCAGCCCCTGGTGGCGCAGATAGCTTTCGACCTGGAAATCGGCGTCGAACCCGAACGACTTGGCGTCGCGCGCCTGCAGCCGCCGGCCGAATTTCTCGGTGAGCCCCGCTTCGGACAGATAGGTGATATGCGCCGCCATCCGCGCCACCGCGAGCCCGGCGGCGGGCACCTCACCGTTATAATAGTCGCCGTTGTTCCAGCGGGGATCGGCCATCACCGCCTGGCGGCCGACCTCGTGGAAGGCGATATTCTGCGCCGAATGCCGCGCCGCCGAGGCGATCACCACCGCCGCCGCGACGCGATCGGGGAAGGTCGCCGCCCAGGACAAGGCCTGCATCCCCCCCATCGATCCGCCGACCACCGCGGCGAGCCGCGCGACCCCGAGATGATCGAGCAGCATCGCCTGCGCGCGGACCATGTCGCGGATCGTGATCACCGGGAAAGCCATCGCATATTCGCGCGCCGTCGCCGGATCGATCGTCGCCGGGCCCGAGCTTCCCATGCACGATCCCAGCACATTGGCGCACACCACGAACATCCGGTCGGTGTCGATCGGCCGCCCGGGGCCGACCATCGCGGTCCACCACCCTGGCTTGCCGGTGCGCGGATGCGGCGAGGCGACGAATTGGTCCATCGTCAGCGCGTGGCAGATCAGCACCGCATTGCCGCCGTCGGGCGCCAGCGTGCCATAGGTTTCATAGGCGATCTCGACCGGCGCGAGCATCCCCCCGCCGTCGAGCCTGAGCGGCCCCGGCAGCACGATATGGCGCCCAAGGCCGTAACGCTGATCGTCTGACATCGTGGCGATGCGTTAGCGGGGAGCGGCGGTGCCCACAACACCCGCTCCCCAGCGCTCAGCATCCCGCCCTTTCCCGTCCACCCCGGCGCAGGCCGGGGTCCAGTGCCGACTGGCCCGCTGCTGGACCCCGGCCTGCGCCGGGGTGGCGGAAAGGCAGTTGGCGGGGAAAGCGGTTCGCCCCCCTTGCCCTCCACGCCCGCGCCCGCGTAAGCGCGCGGGCATGACCAATGCACCCGTCCCCAAGCCGTGGATCATGGAGATCGCCCCCTATATCCCGGGCCGCTCCACCACCGATGATGGCCGCAAGGTCGCCAAGCTCTCGTCGAACGAGAACCCGCTCGGCACCAGCCCCAAGGCGCGCGAAGCCTTTGCCAGCGCCGCGACCAGCCTCGAACGCTACCCCGATGCCAGCGCGACCGAATTGCGCGACACGCTGGCCGCGAAGCACGGGCTGGATCCGGCGCGGATCATCTATGGCAACGGATCGGACGAGGTGCTCCACCTCGCCGCCGGCGCCTTCGCCGGGCCGGGCGACGAGGTGATCTACGTCAATTACGGTTTCTCGGTCTATCCGATCGCCACCCGCCGCGTCGGCGCCACCCCGGTGGTGGCGCCCGACAAGGATTATGCCACCGACGTCGACGCGATCCTC
The DNA here is from genome assembly GCF_026130605.1 of Sphingomonas lycopersici. GTDB lineage: Bacteria > Pseudomonadota > Alphaproteobacteria > Sphingomonadales > Sphingomonadaceae > Sphingomonas > Sphingomonas lycopersici. The sequence continues at coordinate 17,912 of NZ_JANFAU010000007.1, forward strand.
GCCGCGGTCACCAATCGCACGCGGATCGTGTTCATCGCCAACCCCAACAACCCGACCGGCACCTATGCCCCGCGCGGCGAGATCGAGCGGCTCCACGCCGGGCTGCGGCCCGACATCCTGCTCGTCATCGACCACGCTTATGCCGAATATATCGACGGCGGCGACGACGACGGCGGGATGGCGCTGGCGCAAAATGCCCCCAACGTGCTGGTGACCCGCACCTTCTCCAAGATGTACGGCCTCGCCGCGGAGCGCATCGGCTGGGGCTATGCCGCGCCCGCGATCATCGAGGCGATGCACCGCATCCGCCTGCCCTTCTCGATCACCATCGCCGGGACGGCGGCGGCGGTCGCGGCGCTCGGCGATACCAACTTCGTCGCCAGCACGCGCGATCATAATGCGCAATGGCGCGCGTGGTTCGCCGACGAGATCGCCAAGCTCGGCAATGCCGGGCTGCGCGCGATCCCCAGCCAGGCCAATTTCATCCTCGTGTTGTTCGAGGGCGAGCTGACCGCCGAGACCGCCTACAAGGGGCTGATGGACGCGGGCTATATCGTCCGCTGGCTGCCCGGCCAGGGGCTGCCGCACGGGCTGCGCATCACGATCGGCACCGCGGAGGAAACGCAAGGCGTGATCGCCGCGCTGCGCCGGATGGCCGGGGCCTGATGCTGCCGTTCGCGCGCGTCACGATCATCGGGCTGGGGCTGATCGGCTCGTCGATCGCGCGCGCGGTGCGCGAGACGATGCCGACGGTGCGGCTTACCGGGCATGACGCGAGCGCCGAGGTGCGCGAGATCGCCCGCCGGCTCGACCTGCTCGATGATGTGACGGATACCGCCGGCGCGGCGGTGACCGACGCCGAACTGGTGATCCTGTGCGTGCCGGTGGGCGCGATGGGCGCGGTCGCGGCGGAGATCGCCGCCGATCTGCCCGCCGAGGCGATCGTCAGCGACGTCGGCTCGTCGAAGGAATCGGTCGCGAAGGCGTTGCGCGAGGCGCTGCCGGACGCGATCGTCGTTCCCGCGCACCCCGTCGCCGGCACCGAGCAGAGCGGCCCCGAGGCGGGGTTCGCCTCCTTGTTCCACGGCCGCTGGTGCATCGTCACCCCGCTGGCGGACGGCGACGCGGTCGCCGCGGCGCGGGTCGGCGAATTCTGGCGCCGGCTCGGCAGCAATGTCGAGACGATGGCGCCCGATCACCACGATCGCGTGCTCGCCATCACCAGCCATCTGCCGCACCTCATCGCCTATACGATCGTCGGCACCGCCAACGACCTCGCCGAGGTGACCGAATCCGAGGTGATCAAATTCTCCGCGGGCGGCTTTCGCGACTTCACCCGCATCGCCGCGTCGGACCCGACGATGTGGCGCGACGTGTTCCTCACCAACAAGGAAGCGGTGCTGGAGATGCTCCAGCGCTTCAGCGAAGATCTGTCTCAGCTCCAGCGCGCGATCCGCTGGGGCGACGGCGACACCCTGTTCGAGCATTTCACCCAGACCCGCGCGATCCGCCGCTCGATCGTCGATCAGGGCCAGGACGATGCCGCGGCCGATTTCGGGCGCAAGCACGACTGAGCTTCCACTCCCCCTCCTTCTCTGCGCCCCTCCCTTCGCCACGGAGGGGAGCAAAGGGGCGGGCCGCCTATTTCTCCAGCGCGTTGATCTCCGCCCACACGCGCCGTTCCGCCTCGCGACGCGGCAAGCCGGCGGGGATCGGCGCGCCGATGCGGAAGGTCACCACGCCGGGATGCTTCGCTCCCTTTTTGGGAAGCAGCCGCCCGCTGTCGGTGGCGATCGGCACCACCGGCAGGTCGAGCGCCTTGTACAGCCCGGCAAACCCCGAGCGCAGCGGCGGCTGCTCGCCCGGCGCGACCCGCGTCCCCTCCGGATAGACGATCACCGACCGCCCCGAGGCCTTGGCCGCCGCTCCGTCGCGCATCAGCTGGCGTAGCGCCTTGCTCGAAGCCTCGCGGTCGACGACGATCGATCCGTAGAGCCTCGTCGCCCAGCCCCAGATCGGAATCCGCATCAATTCGCGCTTGAGCACCATCGCCGGGCCGTCGAGAATCAGCTGCAGCTCGAGCGTCTCGTACATCGCCTGATGCTTGGCGGCGTAGAGAAACTGCCCGCGCGGCACCGCCCCCTCCACCCGGCTCTCGATCCCCAGGATCGTGCGCATCGCCCAGCGGTGGACCCTCGCCCAGAAATGCGCATAGCCGATCATCGCGCGCTGCCCGGCGAGCGCGACGAGCGGCACGAGCAGCACGATCGGCACCGATACCGCGTAGAAGAAGGTACGAAACGCGATCGTCCGCAGCCAGTCGCTCATTTGCCGACGCCCAGCCACAATACGATGCGGCGTAGAATCAACTTATTGTATTCGTTCACTAATTGCCTCAGTCGTGGTTCGGTCGAGACGCCGTCGCGGACGATGACCGCATCGTCGTCGAGCGCGGCATGCAATTCCATCCGCGCGCGCGCCATATGCCAGTCGGAGGTGACGAGCCGCACCGAACGATAGTGATGCTGCCGCACCCAGCCGGCGGTCTCCTCGGCGTTGGAACGCGTATCGACCGCCTGCCGCCCGAGATCGACGCAGCAGTCGATCGCCGCGGCATGACCGAAGACGTCGGCGAGATCGCTCTTGCTCACCCCCGGCGCCACTCCGGTGACCAGCATCCGCGTCGCGCGCTTTTCCTCGATCAGCGCCAGCCCGCGCGCGATCCGCCCCGCCCCGCCGGTCGGCACGACGATCGCATCGGTCCGCGCGACATCCGAGGGCTGGGCGAGCAGCAGCGTGAAGGCTGCGAAGCCCAGCCCCCATGCCACCGCGATCAATCCGATCAGCCGGCTGATCATAAGATGCGCCCCAGCGCACGCGTCACCGCGATCCGCGCGGCGAGCATCGCCAGCAAAGCGAAGACGAGCGGCAGCAGCGCGAGCATCAGCCACGCCCCCGCCCCCAGCCCGGCGCCGCCGAGCAATTCCGACCCGAGCCCCGACGCGCGCGCGCCGATCAGCGCCACCGTCGCCAGCGCCGCCGCGCCGCCCGCCACGCCGCCGACCAGCGCATCGCGCGCGATGCGGCGCTGGAACAGCCGCGCGATCTGCACGTCGGTCGCGCCGAGCATATGCATCACCTCGATCGTTGCGCGATGCGCGTCGAGCCCGGCGCGCGCCGCGACGACCACCACCGTCGCGGTCGCGGTTGCCATCAGCGCGACCAGCCCCAGGCCCAGCCAGGTCGCGAACGACAGCATCCCGGCGACGGAGGCCATCCAGCTGGCATGCGCGTCGATCCGCGCCGCCGGCGCCACCCCGCGCACCGCCGCGGTCACCCGGGCGAGCGTCGCGGGCGCGGTGTCGGCGAGATCGACGTCGATCATCGCGGGCAGCGGCAGATCGGCGTCATTGGCCTCCGCCCCCAACCACGGCCGCAGCAGGTCGGCGAGCGCGGCGCGGCTCACCGGGGCGACCCGCGTCACCCCCGGCGTCGCGCGCAGCCGCGCCGCGAGCCGCGCCGCCAGCGCCGCGCGCGCATCGGGCGCGCCGCTGGTCAGCTGGACGGTCAGCCGCCCGGCGATCGCGCGCTCGAGCGCCCCCGCCGCATTGCGCGTCGCCAGCCCCATCGCGGCGGAGAGCACCGTCAGAAACAGCATGATCGCGATCACATAGCTCATCGCGCGTCCGTCGCGCGCATTGTCGAGCAACCGGGCGGTCGACGCTGCCATCGTCAATCGCGCCGCGCGGGGGGATTGCGCAGCAGCCCGGTCGGATCCTGCAGCCGCCCGCGATCGAGCCGCATCATCTGCGCCTCGCTCACGCGATTGAGCAGGTGCAGATCGTGGGTCGCGACGAGCACCGTCGTCCCCAGCCGGTTGAGCGAGTCGAACAACAATAACAGCCGCTCGGCCATCTCGGGATCGACGTTGCCGGTCGGCTCGTCGGCCACGAGGATCTCGGGCCGTCCGATCACCGCGCGCGCGATCGCGACGCGCTGCTGCTCGCCGCCCGACAGCGTCGCGGGACGCGCGCCGCCGCGGTCGCCCAGCCCGACCCAGGCGAGCATCTCGCTGACCGGGCCGGCGACGTCCGCCTCGGGCACCCCGGCGACGCGCAGCGGCAAGGCGATATTGTCGGCGATCGAGAGATGCGGGATCAGCCGGAAATCCTGGAACACCACCCCGATGCGGCGGCGGAATCCGGGGAGGCGGCTGCGCGGCATCGTCACCGCATCCTCGCCGAACAACCGGATGATCCCGCGGCTCGGGCGCTGCGCGAGATAGAGCAGGCGGAGCAGCGAGGTCTTGCCTGCCCCGCTCGCCCCGGTGAGGAAGTAGAAAGCGCCGCTCGCCAGCGTGAAGCTGATGTCGGACAGCGTCTCCTGGCCGGTGCCGTAGCGCAGCCCCACATTTTCGAACTGCACGATATTCGCCATTGCCGGCGCCGTTCCGCCCTACCCCATCATCGGCTTCGCCATCGCACGACGCGGGGCATCGCTTCAAGGCCGCGTTACCGACACTCATCGCTTGCCAGCGACGCGCTGAGCGTGTTTAGATTCACGGATTCAAGCCCAGCGCAAGCGGTTGTCGCGACATGATCCTCGAATGCCCCGAATGCCGCACCCGCTATCTGGTCCCCGACAGCGCAATCGGGCTGACCGGACGCGTCGTGCGTTGCGCCAATTGCCGTCACAGCTGGTTCCAGGAGCCGAGCGCGCAGGCGATCGAGGAGGCGCAGGCCCCCGCGCCGGCGCCCGTTATCTCGCCCGCGGCTTCGGCGGCCGAGGCCGCGCCGCCTGCCCCCCCCGCCCCGCCTGCGCCGCTCGCCGGTATTCCCCAGCCGGCGGAGGTCGCCCCGCCGCCGTCCCCGGTGGCCGCGCCCGATTACGACGCCTTCGCGCACCGCCCGCCGTTCCGCCCGCGCCGCGATCAATCGCGCCGCTGGACGATCGCGGCGGTCGCCGCCGGGGTGCTGATGCTCGTCGCGGTGGCGGCGATCATCTGGATGAGCGCGCCGGGGCTCGCGCAGCAGCTCGGGCTGTCGTTCGGCCCCGGCGAATCGCCGCTGCGGCTGGTCGACAATCCGATCGAGCGGCGCGAGATGGCCAATGGCAGCGAGTTGTTCGCGATCTCGGGCAAAGTGCTCAACCCGTCCGACACCCGCCAGCGCGTCCCGGACATCCGCGCCGACCTGCGCGATGCCAAGGGCCGGATCGTGTTCAGCTGGACGATCACCCCGCAGCAGCGTTCGCTCGGCCCCAAGGGATCGATCGATTTCAATTCGGCCAAGCTCGACGTGCCGGCCAATTCGAAGCGGCTCGAACTGAGCTTCGTCGGCGAGAACGCGAAATAGGCGATTCCGCTGTTGGGCAAATGCAGCTTCGCCGCATTTACGGCGCCGGCCCGCTCCCGCACCCGTCCTCCCACGAGCATATCCTGATCGGACGTCGGGTGGAGGAGCGGGCCGGCGCCGCGCGACTGACCCAAAGCGTCATTTCCAAACAAACCAAGATCAAATCTTTCGCTGGGGCATTGCCAGCCCCGTAGGGCTTTGCTAGGGGCGCCGTCCTGCCAGTCGCCGGGCCCGCCCGGTAGACATCACGTGCGGTCGTGGCGGAACTGGTAGACGCGCAACGTTGAGGTCGTTGTGTCCGAAAGGACGTGGAAGTTCGAGTCTTCTCGACCGCACCAATATCCCGCCTGACCGGCCGGGATCGCCCCGCAAGGGGCCTTTCATAAACTTCGCAGAATCGGCGCCTTTCCGGGATCGGGAAGGCGCCGGCGCGACTCGCGCGCGCCAAGCGAAATGTTAACCATTTTCGTCGCAAAGTCCGGCAGCGAACAAGACAACCGTTTACCGCAAATCTTATTAAATTGTCGCAATCCGGGACAGTTTTGGCTATGTCCGGCGGCAACAGGTGGGATCAACGGGGTGGTCCGTCGTGATAAAAGATATGCCGATCCCGATGGGGGAGGGGCGTAGATCCGGGTGTTCGGCGTATGATGGTTAACAAACGCAGATGGCGCAAGGGGCTGACGCTGGCGGGGTTGCTGATCGCAACCGGGACCGGCGCGGGCTATGTCGCGGGCGACAAGAACGGTCTCGGTGCCGGCATCAGTGCCGCGTCCGCCGCCGTGACCGCCGCGCTCGCCGATCCGCTGGCGATGTTCACCGATCGCTCGCCCGGCGGCCGCGCCGCCGGCGCGCTGACCCAGACCAAGGGCCCGCGCGAGCGCGTCGCGACCAATGTCCGCCACCGCCCGCCCGCGCCCAAGCCGGCGACGCCGGTCGAGCGCGTGCTCACCTCGCTGCGCGAGCGGCCGCCGATCATCGCCGACGTGCCCGATCTGCCGTTCGGCGCGACCCCGCCTTATGTGCCGCCCACCGATATCATCAGCCCGCCCGTCGGGCCGGGGCCGGTACCGATCGTGCCGTTCATCCCGCCGCTGACCAACGGCGGTGGCAGTAGCGGTGGCGGTTGCTGCACGCCGCCCGTCACCCCACCCGTCACCCCGCCGGGTGGCGTGCCCGAGCCCGCGACCTGGGCGATGATGCTGATCGGCTTCTTCTCGATCGGCGCGGCGCTGCGCCGGCGCGGCCGAGTGGTGACCATTGTCGCTGACCGCTAAACTCTCCCCCCGCTATCTGGGACAGAAGCTGGCACGGCTCGCCGTGCCGCTCGCGCTGGCCGCGGCGGCGATCGCCGGCGGGGCGGCGGCGGCGCATTATTACACCAAGCACCATCTGACCGACCCGCCGGTACAGGTGGTCGAGCGTGGCCCGCGGCTATGGTATCCGGTCGGCCAATATCCCGCGCTCACCTTGCCCGACGGCGAGCGCCGTGCGGTGAAGAGCGTGCTCAACGTCCGCAATACGATGCATTACGGCGATTATGTCTGGAACGAACAGCATATCCCGGCGGGTGACATCTGGGTGCGGATCGATCTCGCGCGGCAATTGCTCTCGGTGTTTCGCGACGGGCACGAAATCGGCTCGGCGGTGATCCTCTACGGCACCGACGGCAAGCCGACCCCGACCGGGGTGTTCCCGATCCTCGAAAAGCGCGAGACCCATGTCTCGTCGCTCTATGACGCGAGCATGCCCTATATGATGCGGCTCACCGGAGACGGGGTGGCGATCCACGCCAGCAACGTCCGCCGCGGCGCCGCGACCCACGGCTGCATCGGTATCCCGCCGTCCTTCGCCGCATTGCTGTTCAAGGCGGTCAGCAACGGCGACAAGGTGGCGATTCTCCCGCCGCGGGAAAAATCATCGTAAACGAAGGGATAACCACCCCCTTCAACCGCCTGCTGACGCTCGCATGACAGAATCGGCCCATCTTTCGGAATGGGCCTGCCATGTCGCGTCGTCGTTTGACATCGCTGATCGCCAGCCTCGGGCTGCTGTTTTCGTTGCCGATCATGGTCGGTGCGACCGATCCCACGTCCAATTTCGCCGATCGCGTGCTCGGCAGGCACAACCGCGAGCGCGTCGCGATGGGCATCATGCCGCTCAAATGGGATCCGATGCTCGCCGCCTCGGCGCAGGACTGGGCCAATTATCTCGCGCGGAGCGGCCGTTTCGAACATGCCCCCGAACGTCCGTTCGATCCGCAGGGCGAGAATCTGTGGGCCGGCACGCGCGGCGCCTTCACGCTCGAACATATGGTCGACGCCTGGATCCGCGAGAAGCGCTTCTTCACCCCCGGGGTGTTCCCCAACAACAGCACGACCGGACGGGTCGAGGACATCGGCCATTATACCCAGCTGATGTGGCGCGATTCCGGCGAGGTCGGTTGCGCGATCGCGCGCGGGCGGATCGAGGACGTGCTGGTGTGTCGCTACAGCGACGCCGGCAATTATATCGGCGAACGCCCCTTCTGAACCGGTCCGCAGCGCCGACGCCGGCTTGACGCGCCCCGCCGCGCGGCGGAGAATCACGCGCATGGAACATCTCGATCTGTCCGAGTCAGAATGGCGCCGGCGGCTGACCCCCGAGCAATATCACGTACTGCGCGAGGCCGGGACGGAGCGCGCTTTTTCCGGCAAATACAACGACAACAAGGCCGACGGCATCTATCATTGCGCGGCCTGCGAACTGGAATTGTTCGATTCGGCGGACAAATATGATTCTGGATCGGGCTGGCCCAGCTTCACCCGGCCGATCGCGCCCGATGCGGTGACCGATCATAGCGACACGAGCCACGGCATGACTCGCGTCGAAACGCGCTGCGCGCGATGCGACAGCCACCTCGGCCACGTCTTCCCCGATGGCCCCCCGCCGACCGGGACGCGCTATTGCATGAATTCGGTCAGCCTCGATTTCCAGCCGCGCCGCTAGACTTGTTAAGGACAGGCTAAGCCTCTATCCGTTCTAGCCGATCCGATGGCCCGCGCCCCTCGTCCCCGTTCGCCCTGGCGCCGTCGCCTGTCGCTTGCCCTCAAGCTGCTGGTCGTCGCCGCATTGCTCGCGCTCGCCGCGCTGATCACCGCGGTCTATGTCACCCGCGCGCAGCTCCCCAGCTTCGAACAGCTCAAATCCTCGCCCAACGGGCAGATGATCCGCGTCCACGCCGCCGACGGCACGGTGATCGTGTCGATGGGGCCGAGCTATGGCGACTGGCTGAGCTATGACCGCATTCCCAAGGTGATGCGCGACGCGACGATCGCGGTGGAGGATCGTCGCTTCAACAGCCATATCGGGGTCGATCCGATCGGGGTGGCGCGCTCGGTACAGGTGCGCCTGTCGCGCGGCCGCTGGGTGCAGGGCGGCTCGACGATCACCCAGCAGCTCGCCCGAAATGTTTTCCTCAACAATCAGAAGAAGTTCGGCCGCAAATTCCGCGAATGGATCCTCGCACTGGCGATGGAGCGGAAGTTCAGCAAGGACGAGATCCTCGAACTCTATCTGAACAAGGTCTATTATGGCGGCGGCGCTTACGGCATCGACGCCGCCTCGCGCAAATTCTTCGGCCACGGCGCCGATCATCTGTCGCTGCCCGAGGCGGCAATCATCGCCGGGCTGGTCAAGGCGCCGTCCAATTATTCGCCGACCGCCGACGCCGCCGCTGCGGTGGGCCGCGCCTCGGTGGTGCTGCAGGCGATGCAGGACAATGGGATGATCTCGGCGGGCGAGGCGACCGCCGCCGATCCCAAATCGGTCGCGCTGGCGCCCGAGCCCAAGCAGAATAGCGTGCGCTATTTCACCGATTGGGCGCTGCCCCAGCTCGAATTGCTGATCGACGAGACCGAGAAGCCGCTCGAGGTGTGGACGACGCTCGATCTCAACATGCAGCGCGACGCCGATGCCGCGGTGCGCGCCAACGCGCCGAACGGGGCGCAGGGCGCGTTGGTCGCGCTCGATCGCGACGGCGCGGTGCGCGCGATGGTCGGCGGCAAGGATTACGTCTCGTCGATCTACAACCGCGCCACCCAGGCCGAGCGCCAGCCGGGCTCGGCATTCAAATTATTCGTCTATCTCGCCGCGCTCGAGGCCGGGAAGACTCCCGAATCGACCGAGATCGACGAGCCGGTGACGATCGACGGCTGGTCGCCGCGCAACGATTCGCGGCGCAATTCGGGGCAGGTGACGCTGCGCACCGCCTTTGCCTATTCGCTCAACACGATCGCCGCGAAGCTCGGCCAGCAGGTCGGCTTCGCCACCGTCGCCGATATGGCGCGGCGCTTCGGCATCACCACCACGGTCAACACCCACCCGTCGATGGTGCTCGGCACCTCCGACGTGCGGCTGATCGACATGACCCGCGCCTTCGCCAGCGTCGCCAATCAGGGCGTCGCGGTGACCCCCTATGGCATCCTCAAGGTCACCGCGAACAATGAGGTGATCTACCAGCATCAGGTCGATCGCAGCCGCGTGCTGGTCGCGCCCCAGGTCGCGGCGCAGATGATCGACCTGCTGCAGACCGCGGTGAACACCGGCACCGGCCGCGCGGCGCAGATCGGGCGCCCGGTGGCGGGCAAGACCGGGACGACGAGTTCGTCGAAGGACGGCTGGTTCCTCGGCTTCTCCTCGGGGCTCACCACCGGCGTGTGGATGGGGCGCGACGACGCCAAGCCGATCGCCGGGCTCCACGGCGGCACCGCGCCGGCGCGCGCCTGGCACGATTTCATGATCAAGGCGGTCGCCAACCGCCCGATCGAGCAGTTCGAGACCCAGGTGACCTTGCCCGAGGCGCAGCTCGAACCCGACGCCGAAAGCTATTACGGCGGCCCCGACAACGGCCTGTTCGTCGATCCCGACGGCAATCCCGTCACCGGCGGGATACCCGGCGCCGGCGCGGGCGATCGCCAGCCGCCGCGCAGCGAGCATCTCGAGATCGACGACGACGGCAATCCGATCATCCCGTCGCCGCCGCCCGAGCGGCTCGATCAGGACTGGATCGACCGCGTCACCGGGCGCGACGCACGCCGCGATCAGCGCCGGCCGGTCAATCCCGCGCCGGGCAATCGCCAGCCGCCGCCCAATTATTCGACCGAGCCGCGCCCGAACCAGTGAAGCGACGCGCCGTGGCGGCGCAGCCACGCGCGCTCGGCCGCCGGATCGCGGCCGTAGAGCGTCGCGACGAGCGCGTGGAATGCCGCGCTGTGGTTCATATGGACGCGGTGCGCGACCTCGTGCGCGGCGGTCGCGCGACGCACCGCGCGCGGCGCGAGCGCGAGCCGCCAATTGTAGCGGATCGCGCCCGACGACGCGCAGCTCCCCCAGCGCCCGCGCGCGTCGCCGATCGCGACCTTGACCACCTTGACCCCGGCGAGCGCGGCATAATGCGCGGTATCCTCGCTCAGCAGCCGCAGCGCCTCGCGCCGGAGCCACGCCTCGATACGGCGGCCGACGGTTTCGCGCGGCCCGCCGGTCAGCAGCCGATCGTCGATACGCGCCACGCGGCGCGAGCCGGTCTCGTCCCATTGAATCGTCAGCACGGCATCGTCGAACGGCACCGTCGCGCCGGGCGCGAACGGCCGCGCCTCGGGCAAGGCCGCGCGTTGGCGGGCGAGCCATTCGCCTTGCGTCGCCGCCCAGGCCAGCGCCGCCTTGGCCGAGGCGCGCGCCGGGATCACCAGCCGCACCCGCCCGCTCGCCGGATCGAGCGACAATTTCGCCCGCCGCGCGCGCGGATGCCGGACGACGTCGATCTCCGCGCTCTCAGTCATGCGGTTTCACCGCCTTTTGCGGCACCAGCCCGCACCCGACCTCCCACGAATGTATCCTGATGGGAGGTCGGGTGGGGGAGCGGGCTGGTGCGGCACGAAATGGACCGCAGGGGCATTTCCCAGGAACTGCTCACAGGATCCGATCGACCATATGATGTTCGAGGTCCCCGGCATCGTCCTCGCTGATCGTCCAGCCGCGCGTCGACTGGCCGGCGCGGTGCACCGCCTCCGGGTCGCCGCAGACGAGATAATGCCATTCGGGGAGCGGCTCGCCCGCGGCGCGCAGGCGATAGGCGCAGGTCGAGGGCAGCCAGTCGATCTCATGCACGTTGCGCGCATTGAGCCGCACGCATTCGCTGACATAAGCGTGGCGGTGGCGATAATCCGAGCAGCGCCCGGCACCGCGATCGAGCAGGCGGCAGGCGACGTTGGTCGGGATCAGCTCGCCGGTTTCCTCATCCTCGAGCTTGTGGATGCAGCATTTGCCGCAGCCGTCGCACAAGGCCTCCCATTGCGCGCGGTCGAGCTTGTCGAGCGGGGTATCTTCCCAGAAGCGGGTCATCGCGCCCAGCGCTCGATCTCGTCGGCGATCGTGCGCGGCGACCCCTCCTGCGACAGCAAGGCCAGCGGCTTGCCCGCGGGCGACATCAGATAGGCGGCGCGGCTGTGATCCATCATATAGCCGCCGGCATTGCCCTTACCGCGCGCATAATAGACGCCATATTCCTTGGCGATCGCCGCGATCTGCGCCGGCGAGCCGGTCAGCCCGATCATCCGCGGGTGGAAAGCGCCGACGAATTCCTTGAGCACCGCCGGGGTATCGCGCGCCGGATCGATCGTCACGAACACCGGGACAAGGCGCGCGCCGAGCGCCGGATCGTCCTTCTCGACCATCTTCACCGCCGCGCCGATATGCTGGACGTCGAGCGGGCAGACGTCGGGGCAGAAGGTGTAGCCGAAATAGACGATGCTGTATTTGCCGGCGAGGTCGCGCTCGGTCGTCGCGCGGCCATTCTGGTCGGTCAGCGAAAAGGCGCCGCCGATCCGCGCGCCCTCCAGCGGCGGGCGCGTCGGCTGTTGCGCGGGGGAGCAGGCGGCCAGCGCGAGCGTGGCGGAGATAAGGATCTGAACGTGCAGCTTCATAGCATGGCGAGAGATGATCTGTTAGAGGCGGTATCGCAACCTCCCGAGGACGCAAAGATTCGACGATGAAGCGTATCCTTTTTGCCGCCGCGATCCTCGCCGGCACCGCCGCGCTGCCCGCCACGGCACAGCAGCAATCGCAAAGCTACAAGTTCCTCCAGGCGGTGAAGGACGGCAAGGGCGACGAGGTCACCAAGATCCTCGACCAGCCCGGCCAGCGGATCATCAACACGCGCGACGCGACCACCGGCGACGGTGCGCTGCATATCGTGATCAAGCGCGGCGACGACCTCTATCTGCGTTACCTGCTGTCGCGCGGCGCCGATCCCAATTTGCGCAACGGCAAGGGCGATACCCCGCTGCTGATGGCGATCCAATATGGCCAGAACGGGCTGGTCGACACGTTGCTGCTGGTCAAGGCCAACCCCAATCTCGCCAATAGCTCGGGCGAAACCCCGCTGATCCGCGCGGTCCAGCGCCGCGATCTGGCGCTGGTGCGCACCCTGCTTGCCGCGGGCGCCGACCCCGATCAGACCGACAATGTCGCCGGCATGTCCGCGCGCGATTACGCCCATGCCGATTCGCGCACCCCGGCGATCGCCAAGGTGATCGACGAAAAGCCCAAGACCGCCGCCCGCGCGGTCGCCGGGCCGAAGATGTGAAGGGTCGCTAGGCCACCTCGCCGCTCCCCTCCCTGGTGAAGGGAGGGACCGGCGGTGGGTGGGTATGAGGCGGTTGCTCCGGTATCCTCTCGGGCCAACCCGCCCCTCACTTGTTCAAGCGAGGGGAGAAAATCCTTAAAACCCCGGCCCGGCATCCGGGTCGGCGAGCGCGATCAGCCGGCGGCCGGCGCGGCGCGCGAAGGCGAGGGTGCAGCGCTTGCGGACATGCGCGGCGAGCGGGTCGGTCCGCGCCTCGCGCACCACCGCCGCATCGTAGCGATCGGCGACGATCAGCCCGGTCCGTTCGGGCAGAAACGCCGGGCCGTCGATCGGCGAGGCATCGAATCCCGCCGGCACCGCCCAGAAGAAGCGGTCGCAATGCGCCAGATAATCCTGCCATTTGCCGTCGCCGAGCAGATCGGCGCGCGACACCTTGATCTCGACGATCGTGATCCGCCCGCGCGCGTCGAGCGCCATCAGATCGGCCCGCCGCCCACCCTCCAGCGGGACCTCGGCGATCGCGACCAGCTCATGCCGCAACAGCATCCGCGTGACGCCGCGCGCGACATCGGCAGCGACCAGCGCCTCGGCCGGGCTCACATCGTCCACAGACGAAAAGGGCGGGGTGACATTCACCCCGCCCCTTTAGAACATCATGAGAACAAAAGGAAGATCAGCGGTAGAAGATGTGGTTGCCGATCGTCGCCACGCGCGTGCGGCCCCAGCCCGGCGCGGCGCGGCGGGCGTGGAAATAGAGCGCGTCGTCGGCGTTGCTTTCCCATGCGTCGTTGAGCGCGACCTTGGCCACCGCGAGCGCGGTGCGCCACGCCGGGCGCGACGGATCGACCGCCGGCACGCGGCCGCCGCGGACGAAGGAGAATTGCCCCGGCTGCTTCACCACGTCGCAGATCGTGTCGCCGAAGCGGCCCGAATCGGCGCGGTTGAGGATCACCTCGGCCACCGCGAGCTGGCCGGCAAGCGGCTCGCCCTTCGATTCATAATAGATCGCGCCGGCGAGGCAGCGCATGTCTTCGTCGATCTCCCCACGCGTCTGCTGCGCGGCGACCGCGGCGGCGAGCGTCGGATAGGCGATCGCATCGCCCGGCTGCGTTTCATCGGCGACGGCAGGCGCCGGGGCAGGGGTGGGGGTGGTGACGACGGGAGCGGGAATATAAGCCTGAACCTGCGGCGCAGCGGCCGGCTGGATCGTGGCGAGCGCGATCGGCGCTACTTCGGCCGCCAGCCCTGCGCTGCTCTGCGCGGCGAGGCCGATGATAGAAAGGGTCGCGACCGCGGCAGCCGCGGCCTTCGAGAAAAACGACATTAACCAACAAACATAGGCGGTTGGGACGCGAAAACGCGATCGCTGTGGGTTACGATCGGCCGGGATCCCCCCCGACTGCGTCACCGAACGGATCGCACCCGCACTCGGCACAACGCTGAGATATGAACGCTGGCTTACTCGTTTTGCGGCGCAACTAAGTCAATCGTCGCCGATCGTTTCAGCGGCGAACCGTTTCGCCTGCGGGATATCCAGAGCAACCACCCACAGGTCGGGATCGCGTTGCCGGCGCCGTTTCCAATAATCGTCGAGCGATTCCGGCGCGCCCGCCTTGGGCCCGGTTTCGATCAGCCCGCGCATCCCGTCGGGGCCGATACCGCGTTCAAGAATCACCTTTTCCAACTCGTCGACGATCAGGATCGCGCCGGCCTGGGCATCGCCGCGCGCGCGGATCACCGCAATGCCCCCGGCGTCGTTCACCCGCCTGAGCAACGCACCGACCAGGAGGTCGCTGGGCAGCCTGCCGCTCAACGCGTGCGATATCCCGGCAGCCCGGCGAGCGCGATGCGGCTGCGCATGAAGGTGCCGGTGCCGCGCGCCACTTCCTCGCCATCGGCGTCGACCAGCCGCGCGTCGCCGACGAATACGCGGCGATGCCCGCTGATCCAGCGCCCCTCCGCCACCACCGGCCCCTCGGGCAGCGGGCGGGTGAACAACAGGCTGAATTGCGTCGTCAGCAGGAAGCGATCGGTCACCATGCTGTTGCAGGCGTAGAAAGCCGCATCGTCGAGCATCTTGAAATAAGCGGTGCCGTGGGTCGCGCCGCCGGCGTGGAAATGCCGCGCATCGACGGTGAAGCGGATCCGCGCCACCCCGGATTCGGGGATTTCGAGCGTCGATTCGAAGAAACGGTTGATCGGCGCGGCGGCATAGAGCGATTCGAGCGCGCGGAAATGCGCCTCGGCGCCTTCAGGCGGCGTCACGCGTCTCGTCCGCCGTCAGCAAGGCGTAGAAAGCGTCGCGCGACGCCGCACCGCGCAGCTTGTCGACGAATTCCCGGTCGCGGAACCGCCGCGAGACGCGCGCCAGGGCCTTGAGATGCTCCGCCCCCGCATCGGGGGGCGAAAACATCGCGACGACGATATCGACCGGGGCATCGTCCACCGCGGCGAAGTCGATCGGCTTGGCGAGCCGCGCGACCATCACCACGATTTGCGCGACGCCGGCGATCCGCGCATGCGGAATCGCCACCCCGCCGCCGAAACCGGTCGATCCGAGCCGCTCGCGCTCGGCGAGCGCGGCGGAAACGGTCGCGGCGTCGAGCGCCAGCGCGGGCCCGGCCACCTGGCCGAGCTGGTGGAACAGCGCTTTCTTGCTCGATACCGCGAGGTCGACGAGAATGAAGTCAGGCGACAACAGGTCGCTCAAATCACTTGTCATATCAATGATGTGCGTCCTTCAGCGCGCGCGCTGCGGCTCGACCCAGCCGATCGTCCCGTCGCCGCGACGATAGACCATATTATAGGCGCCCGTCCCTGAATTGCGGAACAGCAGCGCCTGGGTGTTGCGCAGATCGAGCATCATCACCGCATCGGAAACGCTGGCATCGGGCACATCGACGCGGGTCTCGGCGACAATCAGCGGCGCATCGCCCGCATCATCCTCGTCGGCGACCTCGGCGAAGAGCGTATAGCCGGCATTGTCATAGCCATTGGCCTGCGCCAGCTCGAGCGCCTTGTCCGCCTGCCGATCCTTCAACCGTCGCATATAGCGTCTGAGCTGGGTTTCGATCCGGCTCGCCGCGCCATCGAAGGCGAGATGCGCGTCCTGCGCGGTGTTTCGCCCCTTGAGCACCAGCCCCTTCATCACATGGGCGACGATATCGCACGTGAATCCAGCGTCATGCGGCCCCTTGCCGAAGGTCACCTCGGCCGAGATCGCGCGCGAGAAATATTTGTCCGCGATACCCTGAAGTCGTTCCCCAACATGTCCCTTGAGCGCAGCGCCCGTAGCGACCTGATGACCAGAAACGCGGATATCCATCGGCTCTTCTCCTTCAGGGGCGCCGGGCCTGACCCCGGACGCCCGGTTCGCGTCACGCGGACGCGTCGCTCCCCCAGATCGGGTTCTTTACCCGTTCCAAGAACGCGGCATGAGCGGCAAGTTCTTCGTCGCTCACCACAAAAACACGTGCGGGCCGCACCACCGAGGCAATTGCCGTGCGGACCGGCGCGGCCGTTTCCGCCACCGCCACCTCGCTGACCAGGCCAAGCCCGATCTGGCGCCCGCCCATCAGCTCGACATAGACCTGCGCGAGCAGTTGCGCGTCGAGCAAGGCGCCGTGCAACACGCGATGCGATCGATCGATCCCATAACGCGAGCAAAGCGCATCGAGCGTGTGTTTGGCGCCGGGATGCTTCGACCGTGCGATCGTCAGCGTATCGACCATCCGCGCCATATCGACCGGCGGCCACCCGTGCTGCTTCAACTCGCCGTTGATGAACCCGAAGTCGAACCCGGCATTGTGCGCGACGAGCGGCGCATCGCCGATGAAGTCGAGCAATTCCTCGACACGCTCGGCGAAGCGCGGCTTATCCGACAGAAAGGCGTCGGACAGGCCGTGGACCGCAAATGCCTCCGCCGGCATCGCGCGATCGGGGTTGAAATAAGCGTGGAAGGTGCGCCCCGTCTCCACGCGGTTGACGATCTCGACACATCCGATCTCGACCAGCCGGTCGCCACCGGAGAAGCTGAGCCCGGTGGTTTCGGTATCGAACACAATCTCCCGCATGGCCCCGTTATCGGCCTGTCGGGCGCGACAGGCAAGCGATCACCGCACGGACCGCGGCACGCGTTTCTTCGAGCGGGACATCGGTCGGGATGACGAAATCGGCCTGCGCGCGCTTTTCCGCATCGGGGGTCTGGCGGGCGAGAATCGCATCGAACTTCGCCGCGGTCATCCCCGGGCGTTCGAGCGTGCGCGCGCGCTGCACGTCAGGCGCGGCGGAGACCACCGCCACCTTGTCGACGGCGCGATTCCCCCCGGTTTCGAACAGCAACGGCACGTCGAATAAAACAATCGGCGAATCAGCATGTTCCGCCAGAAAACGCGCACGCTCGGCGCCCACCGCGGGGTGAACGATCGCCTCCAGCGCCTTCATCGCCGCATCGTCGCCGAGCACCGCCGCGCCAAGCCTTTGCCGGTCGACACCGTCCGCCCCGGTGGTGCCGGGAAAGCGCGCCTCGATCGCCCCGACCAATGCCCCGCCGGGCCCCTGCAGCCGGTGCACCGCGGCGTCGGCGTCGAACACCGGCACGCCCTCCGCCGCGAACATCTTCGCGACGGTCGATTTGCCCATCCCGATCGATCCGGTGAGGCCGAGACGAATCATCCGGTCAGCCGCTCACGCAATTCCGCATCATGGACGCGCGGCGCGGGGCGGCCGAAGAACAATTCGAACGCCATCGCCGCCTGGCCGATCAGCATCTCCAGCCCGTCGATCGTCTCCAGCCCGCGCGCCTCAGCCTGGCGCAGCAGGTCGGTTTCGAGCGGGGCGTAGACGATGTCGTAGACGATCGCATCCTCGGGCAGCGGCGTGAGGTCGATTTCGAGCGGCGGCTGGCCCTTCATCCCGAGCGCGCTGGTGTTGACCACCAGCTGCGCCGGCGGGAGCGCGGCGGACAGCGGGAGCGCATCGCCCTTCAACCCGAATCGCGCGAGCAACGCGGCGCCCTTTAACGGGCTGCGGTTGAGGATCGTCACCGCGCCGACCCCGGCCCGCGCCAGCGCGAACAGCACCGCGCGCGCCGCGCCGCCGGCGCCGATCACCACCACCGGGGCGCCGGCCAGATCGACCTCGGCCAGCGGGGCGTAGAAGCCCGCCGCGTCGGTATTGGTGCCGAACACGCGGCCATCGGCATCGCGCACGATCGTGTTCATCGCGCCGATCGACTCGCGCACCGCGCCGGGATCGTCGACCAGATCGAGCATCGCGATCTTGTGCGGGATCGTGACGTTGCAGCCGCGCCACGCATCATCCCCACGCCGCTCGGCGATGAAGCGCGCGAGATCGTCCGCCATGACATGCGTCGCGCGATAATCCGCCTCGATCCCGAGCTTTTCGAGCCAGAATTCGTGGATCAGCGGCGATTTCGAATGGGCGATCGGATCGCCGATCACTTCGGCATAGGGACGGTTCATGCCAGCAGCACCCCGCGTTCGCGCAAATAGGATAGGAGCGGGAGCAGCGGCATACCGAGCACGGTGAACTGGCTGCCCTCGATCCGGCTGAACAATTGCACCCCGGGACCCTCGATCCGGAAGCAGCCGACGCAGCCGGCGATCGCGGGCCATTCGGCATCGAGATAGGCCTCGATAAACGCCGGGGAGAGCGGCCGGACGAACATCCTGGCGCGGTCGACATGCCGCCATACCGCGCGGCCGCCCTCGGCGATCACCGCCGCGCTGACCAGATCGTGGCGCTTGCCCGACATCAGCCGGAGATGCTCGGCCGCCTGATCGCGGCTCTCGGGCTTGTCGAGGATCGTTCCGTCTTCGAGTACCGCGAGCGAATCCGAGCCGAGCACCAAAGCCTGCGGCTCGCGCTGCGAGACCTTCAATGCCTTGAGCTCGGCGAGCGCATCGGCGAGATCGCGCGGCGGACGCCCGGCGAGCGCAAGCTTGGCCGCGGCTTCGTCGACATGCGCGGGCTGCGCCGAAAACGGCACCCCCGCCGCGTCGAGCATCGCGCGGCGCGAGGCGGATTGCGAGGCGAGCACCAGCTTCATCAATCGGTCACCACCGCATTGCCCTGTCGTTCGTTGCACAAGGCGATCACCGCCGCGGCGGTCTCCTCAATCGAGCGGCGGGTGACGTCGATCACCGGCCAGCCGTTGTCGGCGAACATGCGGCGCGCGAAGGCGATCTCACGCGACACCGATTCCTGATCGACATACGCGGTCTCGGGCGCCTGATTGAGCGACAGCAAGCGGTTGCGCCGCACCTGGATCAGCCGGTCGGCGCTGGTGGTGAGCCCGACGACCAGCGGCTTCTTGAGCCGGTAGAGCAACGCCGGCGGCGGGCTTTCGACGACGATCGGGATATTGGCGACCTTATAGCCGCGATTGGCGAGATAGATGGCGGTCGGCGTCTTGGACGAGCGGCTGACCCCGGCCAATACGACATCGGCCTCCTCCCAATCCTCCGCGCCGATCCCGTCGTCATGCGCGATCGTAAACTGGATCGCGTCGACGCGTTCGAAATAGGCCGCATCGAGCGCATGCTGGCGGCCGGGGCGCCCCTTGGCCTGCTGGCCGAGCAGATCGGAAAGCGCATCGGTCACCCGGTCGAGCGGCGCGACCATCGGCAGCCCGAGCGCCTGGCAGCGCTGTTCGAGCGCGCCGCGGGTCGCCGGATTGACCAGAGTATAGATCACAAGCCCCGGATTTTGCGCGATTTCCTGAAGAATGCGATCGAGGTGCGCCTCGGTCCGCACCATCGGCCAGAAATGCCGCACGGTTTCGACATCGTCGAACTGGGCAAGCGCGGCCTTGGCGATATTCTCCAGCGTCTCGCCGGTGGAATCCGACAAGAGGTGGAGGTGCAGCCTGATCATCAACCGAACGAACCTGTGGAAAACATGGGGACAAGCGCTAGCGCAACCCAACCCCCGCGCCAAGGCGCAACCCCGGGCGTGGAAAAGCGATGATTCGTCCACAACGCGATCCACGCCGACGATATCCTTCAACAGCCTGTGGATAGCGGGGATGCACTGCGCCGAATCCGTGCGATTCAAGCGAACGCGATGCGGTCAAGCTGTTGGCATTTCGGTGAGCGAGGCATAAGCCCCGCAACCCACGCGCCAACAGCATCAACATTCTCTTTTGACTCTTCTCTCTTTAGAAGGACGCGTAACTTCCGGTGACCAAAGCCCTGCTCAACGTCCTCAAGGGAGACAAACCGGCGATCCCGCCGATGTGGCTCATGCGACAGGCCGGGCGCTATCTGCCCGAATATCGCACGCTGCGGGCGCAGAAGGGCGGGTTCCTCGCGCTTGCCACCGATCCCGATGCCGCCGCCGAGGTCACCGTCCAGCCGATCCGCCGTTTCGGCTTCGACGGCGCGATCCTGTTTTCCGACATCCTGATGGTGCCTTGGGCGCTGGGGCAGGATCTGACCTTCGGGCCGGGCGAGGGGCCGCGGCTCGCGCCCGCGCTCGCGACGCATCCGCTCGACGCGCTCGAGCGAGTCGGCGAGCGGCTCGATCCGGTCTATCAGACGGTGCGGCGGGTGAAGGCGCTGCTCGCCCCCGAAACCACCTTCCTCGGCTTCGCGGGAAGCCCGTGGACCGTCGCCACCTATATGGTCGCCGGGCAGGGCAGCCGCGACCAGAGCGAGACGCGCAGCTTCGCCTATCGCGACCCCGCCGCCTTCACCGCGATCGTCGACGCGATCGTCGCGATGACGGTCGATTATCTCTCGGGGCAGATCGCCGCCGGGGTCGAGGCGGTGCAATTGTTCGATAGCTGGGCGGGGAGCCTGTCGCCCGAGCAATTCGAACGCTGGGTGATCGCCCCCAATGCCGCGATCGTCCGCGCGCTCAAGGCGCGGCATCCCGACGTTCCGGTGATCGGCTTTCCCAAGGGCGCGGGGGGCAAGCTTGCCGCTTATGCCGCGGGCACCGCGGTCGATGCGATCGGGCTCGATGAAACGGTCGATCCCGTCTGGGCCGATGCGATATTGCCTAAGGGTTTGCCGGTGCAGGGGAATCTCGATCCGCTTGTGCTCGAGGCGGGGGGCGAATCATTGGCGCGCAGCGTCGATCGGGTGCTTGCGGCATTCGGCGATCGGCCACACATCTTCAACCTGGGACATGGCATCGGGCAGCACACCCCGATCGCGCATGTCGAGCAGCTCGTGGCGCGAGTGCGGAAGGAATATTGAGCTTTTTTCGTTCGGGGCGGGCCTGTCAGGACAAGCTCGGCCCGAACGGGACGGATTGGGTTTGGAATAGCGGAGGCACAGGATGGAGCCGGGTTTCCTCGGTGCGGCCTATAATTGGGTAAAGGCGGCGCATGTGATTTTCGTCATCTTCTGGATGGCGGGGATGTTCATGCTGCCGCGCTATCTGGTCTATCATCAGGAAGGGCTGAGCGATCCGGTCGATGCGGCGCGCTGGGTCGAGCGCGAGCGGCGGCTGCGGCGGATCATCCTCACCCCGGCGATGATCCTCGTCTGGGTGTTCGGCCTGCTACTGGCGGCCAATATCGGGCTGTTCGCGGGGGGGACCGGGCTCGGCTGGCTCCACGCCAAGATCGCGATCGTCGTGCTCCTGTCGGGCTATCACGGCTGGGCGGTCGGCTATTCGAAGAAACTCGCCGCGGGCAAGGCGACGATCAGCAACCGCGGTTTGCGGATGATGAACGAGATTCCCGCGCTCACCGTGACGCTGATCGTGATTCTGGTGATCGTGCGGCCATTCTGAGCCTTGCCCGTCACCCGCCGCTTGACTTGGCGGCGGTGTGTTCTTACGTCGACGCAACGGTAGGGCTTATCCTGTCCTGCCGCCTCCCTATAGCATCGTTCGCCAGCGTATCTCGCCGTCCGAGCTGACTCCCCCTACCGATCCCATCGGGACACGACACACATGCATTTGAAAGATTTGAAGAAGAAAGCTCCGGCGGATCTGGTCCAGCTGGCCGAGGAGCTTGGCGTCGAGGGGTCTTCGACCCTGCGCAAACAGGATCTGATGTTCGCCATCCTCAAGGTCCAGGCCGAGAATGGCGACCAGATCATGGGCGAAGGCACGATCGAGGTGCTGCCCGACGGCTTCGGCTTCCTGCGCAGCGCGCAGGCCAATTATCTCGCCGGCCCCGACGACATCTATGTCTCGCCCAACCAGGTCCGCAAGTTCGGGCTGCGCACCGGCGATACGGTTGAAGGCGAGATTCGCGCGCCCAAGGACGGCGAGCGCTATTTCGCGCTGACCCGGCTGATCAGCGTCAATTTCGAAGAGCCCGAAAAGGTTCGCCACCGGGTCAATTTCGACAATCTCACCCCGCTCTATCCCGACGAGCGGCTGAAGATGGAAATCGAGGATCCGACGATCAAGGACAAGTCGGGCCGCGTGCTCGATGTCGTCGCGCCGATCGGCAAGGGCCAGCGCTGCCTGATCGTCGCCCCGCCGCGCGTCGGCAAGACGATCATGATGCAGAATATCGCGCGCGCGATCAGCCACAATCACCCCGAGGTGTTCCTGATCGTCCTGCTGATCGACGAGCGCCCCGAAGAAGTCACCGACATGCAGCGCACGGTGAACGGCGAGGTCGTCTCCTCGACCTTCGACGAGCCGGCGACGCGCCATGTGCAGGTCGCCGAAATGGTGATCGAAAAGGCCAAGCGGCTGGTCGAGCACAAGAAGGACGTGGTGATCCTGCTCGACAACATCACCCGTTTGGGTCGCGCCTACAACACCGTCGTCCCCTCGTCGGGCAAGGTGCTGACCGGCGGTGTCGACGCCAATGCGTTGCAGCGCCCGAAGCGCTTCTTCGGTGCGGCGCGCAACATTGAGGAGGGCGGCTCGCTCACCATCATCTCGACCTCGCTGATCGATACCGGCAGCCGGATGGACGAAGTGATCTTCGAAGAGTTCAAGGGCACCGGCAACGCCGAAATCGTGCTCGATCGCAAGGTCGCCGACAAGCGCATCTTCCCGGCGATCGACGTCGGCAAGTCCGGCACCCGCAAGGAGGAATTGCTGGTCGAGAAGGGCACGCTGAGCAAGATGTGGGTGCTGCGCCGCATCCTGATGCAGATGGGCACCGTCGATGCGATGGAATTCCTGCTCGGCAAGATGAAGGATTCGAAGACCAACGAGGATTTCTTCGAAAGCATGAATCAATAACCGAGCGTGGCCTGCCGCATGCTGCGGCAGGCCACGCCGGTTCGGCCGGCGGTGGCGCAAGCGAACCCGTCCGACGGCGTGGCTTTGCCACGCCGTTTTTCGTTTGTGGTCCTCTCTGCTCCGCTCCCTGGTGAAGGGAGGGGAGAATAGCGCCACCCGAACCACAGTTGACGTGACCTTGCCCCGCCATCCTAGTATCACGCGGACTTCACCCGGGAGTTTTCGCGTTGATCCTTACCTTCCTCGCTGCGGCGGCCGCCATTCAGGGGCCGGGTTCGCTCGGCGACATCTGGCAGCATATTATCGCTGATTTCTCGAACCTCGGCGATCCCGCCGCGCTCGCGGCATTCGGCCAGGTGCTGATGATCGATCTGGTGCTGGCGGGCGACAATGCGATCGTCGTCGGCGCGCTTGCCGCGGGGCTGCCCGCCGATCAGCGCCGCAAGGTGATCCTGATCGGCATCGCCGCCGCGCTGGTGCTGCGGATCGTCTTCGCGCTGATGGTCACCTGGCTGATGGGAATCGTCGGGCTGATCTTCGCCGGCGGGCTGCTGCTGCTCTGGGTGAGCTGGAAATTCTGGCGCGAGATCAGGAGCGGGGGCCATGCCGCCGACCAGGCGGACGACAGCCAGCAATCGGGGCTTGCCCCCGCCAAGAGCTTCGTCGGCGCGGCCTGGGCCGTGGCAGTAGCAGACGTGTCGATGAGCCTCGACAATGTGCTCGCGGTGGCGGGCGCGGCGCGCGAACATCCCGGGATCCTCGTCGTCGGCTTGCTGCTGTCGGTCGCGCTGATGGGGATCGCGGCCAATGCGATCGCGCGCGTCATCGATCGCTATCGCTGGATCGCTTACGTCGGGCTGGCGGTGATCGTGTTCGTCGCGTTCAAGATGATCTACGAAGGCTGGATCGGCACCGACAGCACGCAGGGATTGATAATGTTGTTCTGAACGCCGGGTTCACGGCGCATTCAATGGCCGCAGGCGACAAGCGGAATCGAACTTTGGAGGTTTTTGGCGTGAAATCCATGCTGCTGCCGTTTGCCGCCGCGATCGCGATCGCGGCCCCCGCCGTGGCGCAGAACGGCGATCTGGCGCAGGTCCAGCGCCATCTGTCGGCGGTCAGCAGCATGACCGCCGCGTTCAGCCAGACCGACCGCAACGGCAAGGTGCTCACCGGCGCGCTGACCTTGAAGAAGCCGGGCAAGATCCGCTTCCAATATGAAAAGGGCGTGCCGATCCTGATCGTCGGCGATGGCAAGGCGCTGACCTTCATCGATTATTCGGTGAAGCAGGTGCAGCGCTGGCCGATCGGCAACACGCCGCTGAGCGTGCTGATCAACCCCGACAAGGATATCGGCCGCTTCGCCAAGGTGGTGCCCTCGGCCGATCCGCGCGTGCTGTCGGTCGAAGGCTATGACGCCAAGCATCCCGAATATGGCCGGATCACTTTGGTGTTCGCGCGCGAGGCGAGCGCCCCCGGCGGGCTGATGCTGCAGGGCTGGGTGATGCTCGACAGCCAGGGCAACCGCACGACGATCCGGCTGTCGGATCAGCGCTTCAACGCGCCGGTGGACGACGGAACGTTCCGCTGGAACGACCCGCGGAGGAATTCCACTCACAGTTAGTGGCGTTTCCTTACAATCGTTCACCTCAGCGACAGGATTGACCGCTTAAAAGACAGTTCGTGGAAGCGAGGCCTTCGGGATTTTCCCCCTGTTGCCCGAATCTCCCTTGCTTCCCCTGCGTGACGAACGTCAGGCTGGCCCTCGCTCCAAGCCCCCGGAGCGGGGGCCTTAGCATTTAGCGCAGCGCGGCAGCCGGCCCACCCGGCTGACTCGCGCAAGCTCGGGCGGCGGGTCGCGCAGCGAACCCGTTCGACGGCGTGGCTTCGCCACGCCGCCACCTACCTTTCGCGAAGATTATCCTGGTGGGAAACGGGCCGGTGCCGTCTGGCGCAGCGCTATCGCCCCCGCTAAAGCCCTGTCCCGTGAAGATCGTCAGCTGGAATATCAATTCGGTGCGGTTCCGCATCGGCATCGTCGAACAGTTTCTGCGCGAGGCCTCGCCGGATATCCTGTGTCTTCAGGAAACCAAGGTGATCGACGGGGATTTTCCCGCGGCGCCGTTCCGCGCGCTCGGTTACGATCATATTCTGATCCACGGCCAGCGGATGCATCACGGCGTCGCGATCGTCTCGCGCGTGCCGCTCGTCGAGGACGACCGGTTCGACTGGCAGGCCAATAAGGAAGCGCGGCATATCGGCGTCCGGCTGCCTAACGGGGTGCGGCTCGAGAATGTCTATGTCCCCGCCGGGGGCGACATCCCGGATCGCGATCTCAACCCCAAATTCGGCCAGAAGCTCGATTTCGTCCAGCGGATGACCGATTGGTCGGCGAAGCTCGATTGCCCGACGATCCTCACCGGCGATTTCAACATCGCGCCGCTGCCGAGCGACGTGTGGAGCCACAAGGCGCTGCTCAAGGTGGTGAGCCATACGCCGATCGAGGTCGAGGCGCTCGACCGGCTCAAGGCGTCGAACGACTGGGTCGATCTCGGGCGGCATTTCTATCCCGCCCCGGCGCGGCTCCACAGCTGGTGGAGCTATCGCTCGCCCGACTGGACCAAGAACGATCGCGGCCGCCGGCTCGATCATATGTGGGCGACCGGCGAGGTGGCGAAAGCCGCGCGCGCACACCATGTGTTCGAGGCGTGCCGCGCGTGGGAAAAGCCGTCCGACCATGTTCCGATCATGACCGAGTTCGATTTTTGAGCGACCCGCGCGCCGCCGCCCGCGCGATCGACGCGCTGCGCCGCGGCTGGCCGATCCGTATCGGCGCGCTGGCGCTGTTGCCGGTCGAGACGGCGGATGCGGGGCGGCTCGCGGCGTTCGACCCGGAAGGCATCGCGCCGCTTTTGCTCTCCGCGGGCCGCGCGGCGACGCTCAAGCTCGCCAACCAGCGCGAAGCGGCCGAGCCCGATGCGCCGGTGCTGATCGATCGCGCGCCGTGGCTCGATTTCGCGATGGCGACCGCGCTTGCCGATCCGCAGCTCGATCTCGCCACCCCGATGAAGGGGCCGTTCCGCGCGCTTCCGCTGATCGCCGCGGCGGATGCCGCCGCCGCCTTGCGGCTGGCGCGCATCGCCGGGCTGCTCCCCGCTTTCTTCGCGCGACCCGCGGGGGAAGCGGAGGTGACGATCACCCCCGCCGATATCGACGCGCATGAGGATGCCACGCGGCTGACGATCGCGGCGCGCGCGCGGCTGCCGGTGGCGCATGCCGAGGATGCCGAGATCGTCGCCTTTCGTACCCCCGAATCGCCCGGCGAGCATGTCGCGCTGCTGATCGGCGAGCCCGACGGGCGCGCGCCGCTGGTGCGGCTGCACAGCGAATGCCTGACGGGCGATGCGCTCGGCAGCCTAAAATGCGACTGCGGGCCGCAGCTCGACGCCGCGATCCGCGAGATCGAGGCGAGCGGCTGGGGCATCCTGCTCTATCTGCGGCAGGAAGGGCGCGGGATCGGGCTGGTCAACAAGCTTCGCGCTTATGCGCTGCAGGATCAGGGCTATGACACGGTCGACGCCAATACCCGGCTCGGCTTCGCGATCGATGCGCGCGATTTCGGGGTGGCGGCGCGGATGCTCGAACTGCTCGGCCAGCGCACGGTGCGGTTGCTGACCAACAACCCGGCCAAGGTCGCCGGGCTCGAAGCAGCGGGGATCGCGGTGGTGGAACGCGTGCCGCATTTCCTGCCGCCCAATCCGCACAACGAGAAGTATCTCGCCACCAAGCGCGATCGCACCGGGCACCAGCTCTGATTGGTGTGTGACCCGTTCATCGTCATGCCGGAATTGATCCGGCATCCTGAGTCACAGGCGACGGTGTTCGTGGCTCTGGATGCCGGGTCGAGCCCGGCATGACGAGTAGATCTGGCGCCGAATCAGCCGTCACCCGGCCTTGTGCCGGGGTCCATGGCGCCACGAACGCCGCAGCAAGAGCCTCTTGCCCTACGCCTGCCTCCCGATGGAGCCCGGCTCAAGGCCGGGGTGATGGAGAGTAATCAGGCCAGCAGCCGCGCCACCTCGGTGAAATCATGCGCGATATCGTGCACCCCGAGCGCGCGGAGCCGCGCGGCGTGGTTTGGCGGGCAGTGGCTGCCCGCGCACAGCCCGATGACGTGCCCGCCCGATGCCACCGCCCCGGTTGCGCCGACCGGCGAATCCTCGATGATCGCGCAGCCCTCGATCGGCACGCCGAGCTGCGCCGCGCCGTAGAGATAGATATCGGGCGCCGGCTTGCCATTGGCGACATGCTCGCGCCCCGAATAGATATGGTCGCCGAACGCCGCGCTCAGCCCGATATGGTCGAGGTGGCGGCGAATCCAGCGCGTCGAGCTCGACGAGACGATCGCGCGCGGCAGATCGCGGGGCAGCGCTTCGACGAAGGCGACCGCGCCGGCGACCGCGTCGATCCCCGCCGCCATCACGCGTTCGTCCTCCACCTTGCGCGCCTCGTGGAAATCGGCGGGCAGCGGCCGCCCGATCCATTGCTCGATCCGCTCGAGGAAAGCGGCGCCCGATAGCCCCATGAAATTGGCCATCGATTCCTCTGCGGTCGTCGGATGGCCGATCGCGGTGAGATAGGTCGCGATCTGGCGGTTGCCGACCGACTCGCTGTCGATCAGTACCCCGTCGAAATCGAACAGCAGCGCGGCGACCTTCATGCGCGGGCGCCGAACAATGCGCTGCCGATGCGGACATGCGTCGCGCCGAGCATCACCGCGGTCTCGAAATCGTCCGACATCCCCATGCTGAGCCCCGCCAGCCCCGAATCGCGCGCGAGCTTTGCCAGCAGCGCGAAATAGGGTGCCGGCTCGATCCCGGCGGGGGGCAGGCACATCAGCCCGGCGAGCGGCAGGTCGGCGGCGCGCGCCTCGGCGAGCAAGGCGGGAAGCGCGGGAATCGCGCAGCCGCCCTTTTGCGGCTCGTCGCCGATATTGACCTGGACGAAGCACGCCGGGCGCTTGTCCTGCGCATCCATCGCCCTGGCGAGCGCGGCGACCAGCGACGGGCGATCGATCGAATGGATCGCATCGGCGAGCGCGACCGCTTCGGCCGCCTTGTTCGATTGAAGCTGGCCGATCAGGTGGAGCCGCGCATCGGGCCATTGGTCGCGCAGCGCCGGCCATTTCGCCTGCGCCTCCTGGACGCGATTCTCCCCGAAATCGCGCTGCCCGGCGGCGAGCAACGGCTCGATCGCCGCGGCGGGGTGCGTTTTCGAGACCGCGATCAGCGTTACGGTGGCGGGATCGCGCTGCGCGGGCTTGGCGGCGCGGGCGATCCGCGCGCGAATCTCGGCAAGGCGCGCGGCGGCGGGAGGAAGCTCGGCACGGGACATGCCCCGCGCTATAGGAAGCGCGATGCGTCGCCGCCACCCCGTGCCGTCCCCGATCCCGTCATTGTGGCTGATGACCGACGAACGCAGCGGCGACGCTTTGTGGCGGGCGGTGCGGCGGCTGCCGCGCGGCGCGGGGATCGTCTTCCGCCATTATGCCACCCCGGCGGCCGAGCGCCGCCGGCTGTTCGCGCGGCTGCTGCGGATTGCGCGCGTGCGCGGGCTGGTACTGGTGCGGGCGGGGGATATGCCGCTGGCGGGCGAAATGGGGGTGCATGGCCGGCGCGGCGCGGGGCTGGTGACCTGGCCGGCGCATGATCGGCGCGAGGCGGTCGCGGGGCTGCGCCGCGGCGCCGATGTGCTGTTCGTCTCGCCGCTGTTCGCCACCCGCTCGCATCCCGGTGCGCCGGCGCTGGGGCCGCGGCGCGCGCGCGCGATTGCGGCGGGAATGCCGCTATGCCGAATCGCGCTCGGCGGAATGGATGCGCGGCGTTACGCGCGACTCACGGGATTCAACGGCTGGGCTGGAATCGACGCTTTGGTGCGATAGAGCGTCGGGCGCGCAACACACCCGTTCGCCCTGAGCTTGTCGAAGGCCGTCCTGTCGTTGTTGAGTTGGGGCCGCCCTTCGACAAGCTCAGGGCGAACGGGGAATATCGGCGCAGCGCGCGTTAGAAGCGGAACGCCGTCCCGACATAGACCGCCTGGCTGTCGCGGCGATCGTCGGTGAACTGCGACTGGGTCAGCCGCTCGCGCTCGCTCTTGTAGCGCAGCCCCGCGGTGAGATCGATGTTGCGGGTCAGCGAATAGGAACCGCCGACGTCGATCGCATAGCTCGACGTATTGTCGAGCGTCTTCGCCGCGCCGGGCAGCGGGCGATCGGCGGTCGCCTTCACGCGGCCGGTGAAGCGGTTGAGCGAATAGCTGACCGCGACATCGGTCGATTCGCGGCTGCCGGGCTGCGGCCCGACGTCGATGCGCGAGATATCGCCCGACACCGCGAAGCGCTGCCAGCCGATCGCCGCGCCGAGATTATAGGCGATCGGCGCGATTCCGACGGTCGGCGCGGTGCCGGTGAAGCCGTTCGACTCGCCCGCGCGAGTCGAACGCGCGCGCACCGCGACGGTCACCGCGCGATTGCCCTGCCGGGTTTCGGCCGGGGTGAAGCGGAATTCGCCGACATCGGCGCTGTCGAGCCCGCCGCGCGCGAACACCGCCGCAAGCCGCGGATCGGCCGCCGAAGGGGTAAATCCGCTGGAAAAACGGGAGCTTGCACTTGCGGCGGCGACGGCCTTCTTGGCCGCGCGCTGCCCGATCTCGGTGGCGCCGATCGCAGGCGCAACCACGGCGGTCGCGGCGACAAGCGCCACGATCATACCGCCAGCAATCGCGCGTGCAGCGACCACGAGTCCCTCCAACCATGGATTGAAAATTCGCCTAACATGATTCGATCCCGGCGCACCATCTTTTGAGTCGCTTTATTGCTAAGTGTTGCAAGACTCCCACATCGCCGGGTGATCCTGGGCGGCACCGCCCCCGCTTGCGGGGGGACGGGTGCCTATGTAGAGGTTGCGGCTGCCTTTACCCAGCTTTCAGGACGATGCCGATGTTCCGCCCGTTGCGTTTTGCGCTAGCAATTGGTGCCGCCCTTGCTCTTACGGCATGTGGCGGCCACAAAAAGGTGCGGCCCGAGGCGGATCTTGCCGCGTCGAAGATCACCACGATCGGCGTCAACAGCTATCTGTGGCGCGCGACGCTCGACACCCTGTCGTTCATGCCGCTGCTCCAGACGGATTCGAACGGCGGCGTCGTGGTGACCGACTGGTACGTCAACCCGCAGGTGCCGACCGAGCGGATGAAGGTGACGGTTTCGATCCTCGACCAGGATCTGCGCGCCGATGCGCTGCGCGTCGCCGCGCTGCGCGAGGTGAACCAGAACGGCCAGTGGGTCTCGGCCCCGGTCGCGGCGTCCACCGTGCAGAAGCTCGAGGACATCATCCTCACCCGCGCGCGCGACCTGCGCCGCGCCTCGATCACCGGCTGAGCGATGCGGTCGCGGGCCTTTACACAAGCCCGCACCGCGCGCCGCCACACCGATAAGAGATAATGAGCAACACCCGTTTCAACGCGCTGAAGGCGGACGCCCACTGGCAACAGGTGTGGGACGACGCCAAGACCTTTGCCGCCCGCGACGACAGCCCCAAGCCCAAAAGCTATGTGCTGGAGATGTTCCCCTATCCCTCGGGGCGCATCCACATGGGGCACGTCCGCAATTACACGATGGGCGACGTGCTCGCGCGCTATCGGCGGATGAAGGGCATGGAAGTGCTCCATCCGATGGGGTGGGATGCGTTCGGCATGCCCGCGGAAAATGCCGCGATGGAAAAGGGCGTCCACCCGGGCGGCTGGACCCGCGACAATATCGCGACGATGAAGGCGCAGCTCAAACGGCTCGGCTTCGCGCTCGACTGGACGCGCGAACTCGCCACCTGCGAGCCCGACTATTACGGGCACGAGCAGGCGCTGTTCCTCAAATTCTACGAACACGGGCTCGTCTACCGCAAGGAAAGCGCGGTCAATTGGGACCCGGTCGACATGACCGTGCTCGCCAACGAACAGGTGATCGACGGGCGCGGCTGGCGTTCCGGCGCCTTGGTCGAGAAGCGCAAGCTGAGCCAGTGGTTCCTCAAGATCACCGCCTTTGCCGATGATCTGCTGTCCGGCGTGAAGGCGCTGGAACATTGGCCGGACAAGGTGCGGCTGAT
Source organism: Sphingomonas lycopersici (assembly GCF_026130605.1). Classification (GTDB taxonomy): domain Bacteria; phylum Pseudomonadota; class Alphaproteobacteria; order Sphingomonadales; family Sphingomonadaceae; genus Sphingomonas; species Sphingomonas lycopersici. The sequence continues at coordinate 49,231 of NZ_JANFAU010000007.1, forward strand.
GCAGGAGAATTGGATCGGCAAGAGCCAGGGGCTCACCTTCCGCTTCGCTTTGTCGGCCAGCGTCGGCGGTGCGGACACGGTCGAGGTGTTCACCACCCGGCCCGATACGATCTTCGGCGCGAGCTTCGTCGCGGTCGCGGCGGACCACCCGATCGCGCAGGCGATCGCCGCGAACAGCCCCGAGGCGGCGGCGTTCATCGAGCGCTGCAAACAGGGCGGCACCACCGCGGCCGAGCTCGAAACGCAGGAGAAGCTGGGCTTCGATACCGGCATCACCGCGAACCATCCCTTTGATCCGGCGTGGCAATTGCCGGTCTATATCGCCAATTTCGTGCTGATGGATTATGGCGTCGGCGCGGTTTACGGCGTGCCCGCGCATGACCAGCGCGATTTCGAATTCGCGCGCAAATACGGGCTGCCGATCCGCCGCGTCGTCTCCGACGGCGCGAAGGATGCCCCCGAATTCCACGAGGACGAGGCGTATAGCGGGCCGGGGACCGTGGTGAATTCGCACTTCCTCGACGGGATGGACATCGAGGACGCCAAGCGCGAGGTGATCCGCCGCGCGGAGGACGGCGGCTGGGGCGAGGGCGCCACGGTCTATCGCCTGCGCGACTGGGGCGTGAGCCGCCAGCGTTACTGGGGCACCCCGATCCCGATCATCCATTGCGCCGCGTGCGGCGTGGTGCCGGTGCCGGCCGACCAATTGCCGGTCGTGCTGCCCGAGGACGTCAGCTTCGCCACCCCCGGCAACCCGCTCGACAAGCATCCGACATGGAAGCACGTCGCTTGCCCGACATGCGGCGGGGAGGCGCTGCGCGAGACCGACACGCTCGATACCTTCGCGGATTCGTCCTGGTATTTCATCCGCTTCGCCAGCCAACCCAAGGACAAGCCGTTCGACAAGGCGGTCGCCGAAAGCTGGCTACCGGTCGGGCAATATATCGGCGGGGTCGAGCATGCGATCCTCCATCTGCTCTACGCCCGCTTCTGGACCCGCGCGCTCAACCATATCGGGATGATCGACGTCAGCGAGCCGTTCACCGGCCTGTTCACCCAGGGGATGGTGACGCACGAGACGTACAAATCCGCCGACGGCCGCTGGCTGGCGCCGGACGACGTGCGCGACGGCATCGAGATCGCCACCGGCGCGGCCGTGACGCTGGGCCGCGTCGAGAAGATGTCGAAATCGAAGAAGAATACCGTCGATCCGACCGGCATCGTCGATCAGTACGGCGCCGACGCGGTGCGCTGGTTCATGCTGTCGGATTCGCCCCCCGAGCGCGATTTGCCGTGGAGCGAGGCGGGGATCGAGGGTGCGTGGCGCTTCGTCCAGCGCTTGTGGCGGCTGTTCGAAGGGGCCGGGGCCGGCGAGGGCGCCGATACCGCGCTCGACCGCAAATTGCACCAGACGATCGCCGGCGTCGCGGCGGATATCGAGGCTCTGTCGTTCAACAAGGCGGTCGCCAAAATCTACGAACTCGCCAATGCGATCGAAAAGGCCGCGCCCTCGGCGTCGCGCGACAATGCGATCCGCAACGTGATGCTGCTCGTCGCGCCGATGGTGCCGCATCTCGCCGAGGAGGCGTGGGCGGCAGCCGGCGGAACGGGGCTGATCGCCGACGCCGCCTGGCCGGCGGTCGACGCGGCGCTGCTGGTCGAGGACGAGGTGACGATCGCGATCCAGGTCAACGGCAAGCTGCGCGACACTTTGGTGCTGCCCAAGGGCCAGTCGAAGGAGGCGATCGAAGCCGCGGCGCTTGCCAGCGACAAGGTGATCCGTATCCTTGAGGGCAAGACGCCGAAGAAGGTGATCGTGGTGCCCGATCGATTGGTCAATCTCGTCGCATGAAGCGCGCTGCCGCCCTCCTTGCGCTCGGGCTGACGCTCGGCGGGTGCGGGCTCAGGCCGCTCTATACCGCGGGCGGCGCGGGGCCGGTGGCGAATGCGCTCGGCCAGGTCGATGTCGCGCCGATCGAGGGCAAATCGGGCTGGCTCGTCTCTAATGCGCTGCGCGACCGGCTCGGCGCGGGCGGGACGAGCCAGGCGCGCTATCGGCTCGACGTCAAACTCGACGATCGGATCATCGGCCTCGCGGTGCGTAGCGATAACAGCGTGACCCGCGAGCGCCGCACGTTGCGCGCGCGCTACCAGCTCGTCGCGCTCGACAGCGGGACGGTGGTGCTCGACGCCACCGCCGGGTCGGACGCGGGGATCGACGTCGTGACCTCCGAATATGCCACGATCGCCGCGGAGAGCACCGCGCTCGAACGGTTGAGCGATATCGTCGCCGACCAGATCGTTGCGCGCGTCGCGCTCTATGCGAGGAACGAGTCGCTCCGCAAATGAAGGCGAGCGAGACGCGGATCCGGCAAGCGCTCGACCGGCCATCGCCCGATATCCGGCTCTATCTGCTTTATGGTCCCGATGAATCCGCCGCGCTTGCGCTGGCGGAGCGGCTCGGGCGCGCGATGGGGCCGGAGGCGGAGCGGGTCGACCTCGACGGCGCGGCGCTCCGGGGCGATTCGGCGCGGCTCGCGGACGAGGCGGCGTCGCTCTCGCTGTTCGGCACCGCGCGCTACATCCGCGTCACGGGCGTGGGGGACGAATCGACCGCGGCGGTCGAGGCGCTTCTCGCGGCGGAGCGCGCGGGCAATCCGGTGGTGATGATCGCGCCTTCGGCCAAGGCGACCAGCCGGCTGGTCAAGCGTGCGCTGGAGGCGGATTCGGCGCTCGCCACCGCATGCTATGTGCCGGTGGGCGAGGGGGCCGAGGCGCTCGCCGGGCAGCTTGCGCGCGAGCATGGCCTGCGCATGGCGGGCGGCGCGGCGCGGCGGCTGGTGCAGGCAACGGGCGCCGATCGCGCGGTGATGACGCGCGAGCTGGAGAAATTGGCGCTTTACCTCGATGCCGGCCCCGATCGCCCGCAGCAGCTCGACGATGCCGCGCTCGATGCGGTCGGCGCCGATCTGGGCGAGGCGGAAATGTCGGAGATCGTCGAGGCGGTGGTCGCCGGGCATTCGTCCGACCTCGGCGATGCGTTGCGGCGGATGGGCGAGGCGGGGGGCTCGGCGATCCCGTGGCTGCGCTCGCTCGCGCGCCGGCTGGGCGCGCTGGCGGAGATGCGCGCCGATGTCGCGGCGGGGGGCGATATCGCGTCGGTGATCAAGCGCCATCGCGTCTTCTTCCGCGAGGAAGCCGCAACTGCGGCGGCGCTGCGCCGCTGGAGCCCCGAAGCGCTGGCCGAGGCGCAGCGCCAGGTGCGCCGTGTCGAGCGTGCGCTGGTGGCGAGCGGGACTGCGGGAGCGGTGCTGGCGGATCAGGCGATGATCAGGCTGGCCGAACGCGCGCGGCGATTGGGGCGGGGATAGAGTCGCTAACCCATCGTCAAGCAATGTGCGCCACGCTGACCAGCATGCCGAAAATCCCGCGATATCGAAGCCATAGCTCGCGGGGCGCGCGTATCAAGGCAGCGGCGCGCCTCATCCTCATGACAATCCTCTTTGCGTTTGCCGTCCACCACCTTGTCGATGGTTTGCGCGACGAAAGGCTGGCATTCCCGCTCAGGTATGCTCACCCGATCACGGCGGCCGAGCACCCTGTTTATTTCGCTCTCACGGCGCTGGTCTGGCTGTTTGCCGTGGCGCTATTTGGCTTTATCGCCTTTGGACTCGGGCGCGCGCTACTGGACGAGATGCGCCGCTAATACCTCCCGGTCCGCGCGGGGCGCTAAATCCGCTCGCCGCTCAACCGCTGGCAGACCATATCGAGTTGATCGAGCGTCGAATAATCGAGCGTGATCGATCCGCCGCGATCGCTGTAGCTGATCCGCACGTTGAGCCCGAGCAGATCGGAAAGCTGGCGTTCGAGCGCGACGATATCGGCTGCCGAATCGGACGGGTGGCGAATCGGCGCGACCGTCGCGCCACGCCCGCCGCCCGGCTTGGCGGCGCTGGCGAGGCGCTCGGTCTGGCGCACCGACAGGCCCTTTTCGATCACTTCCTCGGCGAGCGCGATCGGATCGGGCGCGCCGATCAGCGCGCGCGCATGCCCCATCGAAAGCTTGCCGTCGATCACCAGCGCCTGAACTTCCGACGGAAGATCAAGTAATCTCAATAGGTTAGCGATGTGGCTGCGCGATTTGTGGACGATCTTCGCCAGCACTTCCTGGGTGTGGCCGAATTCCTCGGCCAGCCGGTGATAGGCCTGCGCCTCTTCGATCGCGTTGAGATCCTGCCGCTGGATATTCTCGAGCAGCGCGATCTGCAGCGTGTCGGTGTCGCTGTAATCGCGGACGACGACGGGGATTTCGTGGAGCCGCGCGCGCTGCGCCGCACGCCAGCGGCGTTCGCCGGCGACGATCTGATAGTCGTGACCGTGCGGGCGGACGATGATCGGCTGGATCAGCCCGCGCTCGGCGATCGAGGCGGCGAGTTCGGTCAGCGCCGCTTCGTCGAAATGGCGGCGCGGCTGGCCGGGGTGCGGCGCGATCGAACTGATCGGGATCATCCGCACGCCCGAGGTGTTATGGCCTTCCTTGGCGGTCTCGGCCTCGTCGCGCGCGAAATCGCCGAGCAGGGCGTTGAGCCCGCGGCCGAGGCCGGGGCGGGGGCGGCGATCGGTCATGCGGCGGCCTCGTTCATGCGGGGAAGCCGCGCGATCAATTCACGGGCCAATGCCATATACGCCTCGGACCCGCTGCAGCGATGATCATAGATCAATGCGGGCAGGCCGTGGCTCGGCGCTTCGGAAAGACGGACGTTGCGCGGGATCACCGTTTCGAACACCACCCGGCCGAGCACCGCGCGCACATCATTGGCAACCTGCTCGGTCAGCCGGTTGCGCCGATCGTACATCGTCAGCGCGACCCCCATGATCGACAGCGACGGGTTGAAGCGCGCACGAATCCGCTCGACCGTGCTAAGCAGCTGGCTCAGCCCCTCGAGCGCGAAAAATTCGCATTGCAGCGGGACGAGCAGCGAATCCGCCGCGACCATCGCATTGATCGTCAGCAGTCCGAGCGAGGGCGGGCAATCGATCAGCACGATATCCCAGCGCGGCGGGCATTCCTCGATCGCGCGGAGCAGCCGGTGGGTGCGTGCCTCGAGCTCGATCAGCTCGATCTCGGCGCCCGACAGATCGACGGTCGCGGGGAGGATATCGAGCCGGGGAATGCCGGAGGCGACGACGCCCTGTTCGATCGGGGTCGCGTCGACCAGCACGTGATAGCTCGAAATGCCGCGCGCCGCCTGCCCGATCCCGAGCCCGGTCGAGGCATTGCCCTGCGGATCGAGATCGATCAGCAACACGCGTTTGCCGGTCGCAGCCAACGCGGTCGCGAGGTTGATCGCGCTGGTGGTCTTGCCGACTCCGCCCTTCTGGTTGGCGACCGCGATACAAATCATCGCATGCGAACCTTTTCTGCGATCAGGATCCCGGATTCCGCATCGGTGATGCTTGGTTCCACGTGGAACAATCCGTGCCAGCCCCGGCGCGCGCTTTCAAGCTCGACGTGCGCGGTTCGTCCACGGGGAAGGATATAACGTGTGGATATGTCGGCGACGTGGCGGGTCGCACGGAGCAGCTCGTCGACCGGCGCGACCGCGCGCGCGCTGACGATGTGCTGCGGCGGAAGCTTTGCGCCCTCGATCTTGGCGGTGACCACGGTTGCGTTGGGCGCGCCGCACAAGGCATCGGCGAGAAAGTCGGCGCGGCGTCGACGCGGCTCGACCAATGTGACCTGCGCGGGGAGAAGCAGCGCGACGATTGCGCCGGGAAAGCCCGCGCCCGATCCGATATCGAGCCAGCGCGTCGTTTCATCGACCGGGCCGGCGAGCGGGATCAACTGCGCGGAATCGAGAATATGGCGCGCCCAGATCGCGTCGAGCGTCGAGCGTGCGATCAGATTCTGCTGCTCGCTTTCGGCGATCACGCGATCGGCAAAGCGCGCGACGCGTTCGGTCGCCTCGGCACCGAAGCGCTGTTCGATCCACCCGCGCGCGTCATTCTCGGTCATGCATTGGCCTTTGCGTGAAGCCACAGCGCGGTCAATGCCGCCGGGGTGACCCCGCGGATCCGCGAGGCTTCGTCGAGCGTCCGCGGATTGGCTTCGAGCAATCGTTCGCGCATTTCATTCGACAGGCCGTTGACCGTGGCGAGCGCGTCGCCTGCGGCGATCGTGATCGCGGCGTCGCGGCGCATCCGCGCGATCTCGTCCGCCTGGCGTTCGAGATAGGGGGCGTAGCGCGCGTCCTCCTCGGCCTCGCGGATCAGGTCCGGGTCGGCGCCGTCATGCTCGCCGCGCGCGATTGCCGCGCGCTGCTCGTTGCGCCGGGCGAGGTGCGCGCGGCGTTCATCGCTCAGCAGGCCATGTGCTTCGGCGATCGGCGACAGCCGCGTCTCGGCATTGTCGGCGCGGAGCGCGAGGCGATATTCGGCGCGCGCGGTGAGCATGCGATAGGGTTCGGTCACCCCCTGCAGCACCAGATCGTCGATCATCACCGCGAGATAGGAGGTCGCGCGATCGAGCTGGAGCGGCGCAAGATCGAGCGCGTGCGCCGCGGCATTGGCGCCGGCGATCAGCCCCTGCGCGGCGGCTTCCTCATACCCGGTCGTGCCGTTGATCTGCCCGGCGAGGAAGGCGCCGGGGAGCGCACCCAGCCCGAGCCGATGATCGAGCGCGCGCGGATCGATATGATCATATTCGACCGCATAGCCTGGGGTGACGATCTCCACGTCTTCGAGCCCCGGAATCGAGCGCACCATTGCGCGCTGAACATCGCTCGGCAGCGAGGTCGAGATGCCGTTGGGATAGACCAGAGGGTCGTCGAGCCCCTCGGGTTCGAGGAAGATCTGATGCCCGTCGCGGTCGCCGAAGCGGCGAATCTTGTCCTCGATCGACGGGCAATAGCGCGGCCCGCCCGCTTCGATCGCGCCGGTATGAAGCGGCGAGCGATGCAGATTGTCGCGGATGATCGCGTGGGTCCGATCGGTGGTGCGCGAGATCGCGCAGGCGAGCTGGGGGAGGGCGCGCGTGCGGGTCATCGGCGACATCGTCCAATGATCTTCGTCGGACGGTTGCGGCGCGAGCATCGCCCAGTCGATCGTCCGCCCGTCGAGCCGTGGCGGCGTCCCGGTCTTGAGCCGGCGAACCGGCAGATCGAGCGCGCGGAGTTGCCGCGCCAGCTCGTTCGCCCCCGCTTCGCCGACGCGGCCGCCGTCGTCGCGCTCGTCGCCGCGGAAGATTCGTCCGCCGAGGAAGGTGCCGGTGGCCAGCACCACCGCGCGCGCGGTGATCGCGCTGCCGTCGAGCAGGGTGGCCCCGGCGATCGCGCCGCCGCGCAGGATCAGCGCCGCGGCTTCGCCCTCGATCACCGTCAGCCGGTCCTGTTGCTCAAGTTGCGCCTGGATCGAACGCATATAGCGCGTGCGGTCCGCCTGAACGCGCGGCCCCTGCACCGCGAGCCCCTTGCTGCGGTTGAGCATGCGGTGGTGGATCGCGGCGGCGTCGGCGGCGCGCCCCATCAGCCCGTCGAGCGCGTCGACCTCGCGCACCAGATGGCCCTTGCCGAGCCCGCCGATCGACGGGTTGCACGACATCGCCCCGATCCGGTCGCGGCGCTGCGAGAGCAACGCGGTGCGTGCGCCGCACCGCGCGGCGGCCGCGGCGGCCTCGGTTCCGGCGTGGCCGCCGCCGACCACGATAACGTCAAAAGCATGTTCCACGTGAAACACTATTTCCCGATGCAGAAGCGCGCGAACAGCGCATCGAGCATCGTCTCGGTCGCGTCGGCGCCGACGATGCCCGCCAATTGCCGCATCGCATAGCGCACTCCTTCGGCGCGTACCAATAGATCGCGATCCATGCCGTCGCGCTCGATCGACTCGCGCGCCGCGACCACCGCGGCGCGTTGCTGGTCGCGGAGCAAGGCGCCATCGATCGCGAACAGCGCGGCGGCGCGCTCCTCGACCACCTGCCACAGCCGGTCGATGCTCGCGAGGTCGTCGCGCGACACCGCGATGCGGCCTGCGGGGACCGTCGCGCGATCGGGAAGGTCGCTGCGCGGGTGAAGCGCGGTCACCGGCCAGTCGGCGGGGGCGGGGGCATCGTCGAGCCACAGCACGATATCGGCGGTCGCCGCGGCGCGCCGGGCACGCTCGATCCCGATGCGCTCGACCGGATCGTCGGTTTCCACCGCCAGCCCCGCGGTATCGATCAGCGTGAAGAGCTGGCCGTGGCGGACCACCCGCGCTTCGAGCAGGTCGCGCGTCGTCCCCGCGATCGGGGTGACGATCGCCGCGTCGCGTTCGAGCATCGCGTTGAACAGGGACGATTTGCCCGCATTGGGTGGCCCGGCGAGAACCACGCGATAGCCTTCGCGCAGCCGCTCGACCGTCGGCCGCGCGAGCAGCGCCGACACCTCGCCGAGCCATGCCGCGATCGCGGTATCGAGCTGGCGATCGTCGGCGGGCGACACATCATCCTCGTCGCTGAAGTCGATCATCGCCTCGATCCGCGCCGCGATCCCGGCGAGCGTCGCGAGCCAGCGCGCGACCGCGCGGCTGATCTCGCCGTCGACGCTGGCGATCGCCGCGCGGCGCTGCGCCTCGCTTTCGGCTTCGAGCAGGTCGGCGAGCCCCTGCGCCTGCGCCAGATCGATCCGGCCGTTCTCCAGCGCGCGACGGGTGAATTCGCCCCCGCGCGCGCGGCGCAGCCCGGGGCGGGAGGCAAGCGTCCGCTCGACCGCCGCCACCGTGGCGATGCCGCCGTGGAGGTGGAGTTCGGCGAGGTCTTCGCCGGTCGCGGTTGCTGGCCCCGGAAACCACAGCAGCAGCGCATCGTCGAGCAACGCGCCGTCCGCATCGCGCAACCGTCGCAACGTCGCGCGGCGGGGTTGGGGGAGCCCACCCGCGAGCGCCTCGACCGTCGCTGCGGCGTGCGGGCCGCTGATGCGCAGCACTGCGATCGCCGCGGGCGGCTGGCCGCTCGAAACGGCGAAGATCGTATCCATCACCCGCCGGGCTTGGTCCCCGCCTCGAACAGTCGCCGCCAGAAGGCGACGCCGGCCTCGCCCATCGGCGCCCAATTCTTGATCATCGTCTCGAACATCTCGGGGCGGAGCCCGTTGTCGATCGTATCCTGCATCTTGGCGATATAGGCTTCATGGATCGGGGTGAGGTCCGGCAGGCCCATCAGGCGCCGCGCCTCTTCCGGGGTGCAATCCACCTCGACATTCACTTTCATTCCCGACCACTCCTTGAGCCGCATGGGCTGGCGCGATAGCGTCCCTTGCTATGTATGCCCGCGATTCCGCCTTTATCGCAACGCTTGTCGGCGGTCGGGCGACCAGCGATTGAACCAAGAACATCAATGGAGTGAACAATGGGTGAGATGATCGAGGTCGAAACGCTGGACCATGACGCGCATTTCGGCGCCTATGTCGCGCGCCCGGCGGGGACGGCGACCGCGGCGATCGTAGTGATCCAGGAAGTGTTCGGAGTGAACGCCGGGATCCGCGGCAAGTGCGACCGGCTGGCGGCGGACGGCTATCTCGCGATCGCCCCCGATCTGTTCTGGCGGATCGCGCCGGGCGAACAGCTCGATCCCGATGTCAAACCCGAGTTCGAGCGCGGGCTGCAATTGTTCGGCCAGTTCGATCAGGAAGCCGGAATCCGCGATATCGAGGCAACGATCCGCAAGGCGCGCGCGCTACTCGGCGGTACGGGCAAGGTCGGTTGCGTCGGCTATTGCCTCGGCGGCCGGCTCGCCTTCATGACCGCGTGCCGCACCGATATCGACGCCTCGGTCGGCTATTATGGCGTGGGGATCGACGGGCTGCTCGGCGAGAAGCATGCGATTGCGCGCCCGGTGATGCTGCATGTCGCGGGCGAGGACGGCTTCGTCGACAAGGCCGCGCAACAGCGGATGCACGCCGGGCTCGACGATCATCCGCGGGTGACGATCCACGATTATCCGGGCGAGGATCACGGCTTCGCTACCGAAATGGGCAACCGCCGCTCGCCGCAGGCGGCCGATCTCGCGGACCAGCGGACCACGGCGTTCTTCAAGGAAAACCTTGCCTAAACAATAGGTTGATAGAGAAGAGCGACGAGATTGCCGTCCCGTTCGCCCTGAGCTTGTGAGGGCGCCCATGAAAGTAATACTTTCATGGGACCCGCCGGAGGGCTGTGCTTCTTCGTCGGAAGAAAGTGCAGGGCTTCGACAGGCCCGGCTCGAACGGGGAGCGACAATCTCGCTTAATCGAAGCGTTCAGATCGGATGCCCGTCGGCGTCGCGAAGCACTTCGCGGCGGCCGACATGGTCGGGCCGGCCGACGATGCCGTCCTTCTCCATCCGCTCGATCAGCCGGGCGGCGCTGTTATAGCCGATCCGCAACTGGCGCTGGAGCCACGAGGTCGACGCCTTCTGGCTCTCGCACACCAATTGGATCGCGGCGCGATATTGCTGATCCTCGGCCGAATCCTCGCCGGTCGGCGCGCCTTCGAGATCGAAGCTCTGCTCGGGCTCCTCGGTGACCGAGGTGACGTAATCGGGCGCCCCTTGCGCGCGCCAGTGATCGGTCACCGCGCGCACCTCGTCGTCGGAGACGAACGGGCCGTGGACGCGGACGATGCCCTTGCCGCCGGGCATGTAGAGCATGTCGCCCTTGCCCAGCAACTGCTCGGCGCCCTGTTCGCCGAGGATCGTGCGCGAATCGATCTTCGAGGTGACGTGGAACGAGATGCGGGTCGGCAGGTTGGCCTTGATCACCCCGGTGATCACGTCGACCGAGGGACGCTGGGTGGCCATGATCAGGTGAATCCCCGCCGCGCGCGCCTTTTGCGCGAGCCGCTGGATGAGGAATTCGACTTCCTTGCCCGCGGTCATCATCAGGTCGGCAAGCTCGTCGACGATCACCACGATCTGCGGCAGCACCTGATAATCGAGCTGTTCTTCCTCATAGACCGGCTGGCCGTTCTCGCCGAACCCGGTCTGGACGCGGCGGCCGAGCGGGGCGCCCTTGGCGCGGGCGGCGCGCACCTTGTCGTTGAAGCTGCTCAGCGAGCGGACCCCGAGCGACGACATCTGGCGGTAGCGATCCTCCATCTGCTCGACCGCCCATTTGAGCGCGCGCACCGCCTTGGCCGGATCGGTGACGACCGGCGAGAGCAGATGCGGGATGTCGTCGTACATCGACAATTCGAGCATCTTGGGATCGATCATGATCATGCGGCACTGATCCGGGGTCAGCCGGTACAGCAGCGAGAGGATCATGCAGTTGAGCCCGACCGACTTGCCCGAGCCGGTGGTCCCCGCAACGAGCAGGTGGGGCATCGGCGCGAGATCGGCGATCACCGGATCGCCCGCGATATTCTTGCCGAGCACTACGGGGAGCTGCGCCGACTGATCCTCGAACGATTGCGAGCCGATCAGTTCGTGGAGCGACACCGTCTCGCGCTTGGCGTTGGGCAGTTCGATCCCGATCACGGTGCGCCCCGGGATCGTCGCGACGCGCGCCGAGATCGCGGACATGTTGCGCGCGATATCGTCGGCGAGGCTGACGACGCGGGTCGCCTTGATCCCCGGCGCCGGCTCGAGCTCGTACATCGTGACGACCGGGCCGGGGCGGACCTCCTTGATCTCGCCGCGGACGTGAAAATCGTCGAGCACGGTCTCGAGCAGCCGCGCGTTGCGCTCCAGCGCGGTCTTGTCGATCGCATTGTTCTGCGACGGCGGGGCCGGGGTGAGCAGATCGATCGTCGGCAGGACATAATTGTCGCGCAGATCGAGCTGCGCCTGCGCCGCGGGTTTGGGGCGCGCGGCCGAGGGTGCGAGGCTGCGCTCGCTGATTACCGGGCCGGGGCGCGGATCGGGTTGCGCCACCGGGCGCGGGGTGACCGGGCGGCGCACCAGTTCGAGCGGCACGTCCTCGTCGTCGATCGCCGCCGGGCGATCGCGGCGGACGCGCCATACCCGCGGCAACGCGATGTCGATGCTCCGCCCCCACAGGATCGCGCCGGCGATGCCCGAGACCAGGCCGAGCGCGATCACCGACCAATAGCTCACGGCAGGATTATTGGCGAAGCCCAGCGCCCAGCGGACGCCCGCGACGACGCCGAGCCCGATGCCGCCGCCCCAGCCGAACGGCAGCGCGGGCACCGCGCCGCGCGCGACGCAGGCGAGCGCGGTGGCCATCAGCGCGACCCCGAGCGCGGCATTGCGCAGCATCCGCCCCCATTCGCCGACCGGCTGATCGCGCCACAGCCGGAGCGCGACGATCGGCCCGACCGGGAGCAGCAGCGCGACCGCCGGGCCGAGCAGGGTCAGCGCGATATCGGCGAACCACGCGCCGGCGCTGCCGAGCAGGTTATGCACGCCCTCCCCGGCGGCGGTGTTGAGCGCGGCGTCGCCCGGCGAATAGGTCACCAGCGCCAGCGCCATCGCCGCGGTGGCCAATACCAGCGCGATCGCGACGATCAGCGCGCCGCTGCGCGCCGCGCCTGCCTTCACCGTTTCGCGCCATAGCGATGCGTTCGCCCGGCTCGCCATTGCCTTTAAATCCCCCGCCGATGTGATGAGATATGCCCGGCGGAATCATCTGCCTCACCGAGTCCCGCGTCAAGACACCGCGATTGGCAGCGCGCCGGATCGCGGATAGAGCGTGGCGGATGGATCACGCTGACGTTCTCATCCTCGGCGGCGGGCTGGTCGGTGCGACGCTGGCGATCGCGCTCGATCGCCACGGCCTCAAGACGATCGTGGTCGACCCGGCCGACCCGACCGTCACCACCGCGATCGGCTTCGACGGCCGCGCTTCCGCCATCGCCAGCGCGAGCCACCGCATGCTCGAGGCGATCGGGGTCGCCGGGGGGCTCGAAGGCCATGGCTGCGCGATCCGCCATATCCGGGTGAGCGACGGGCTCGCACCCGGCAAGCTCGATTTCATTCCCGATGCCGACGACGGCGCTTTGGGGACGATGTACGAGAATCGCCGGCTGCGCATCGCCTTGGGCGAGGCGCTCAAGCGTTCGACGGTCGACCTCAGGATGAAGACCCGCGCGACCGCGGTAACGCGTGGGCCAGCCGGCGTCACCGCGACGCTTTCCTCGGGGGAGACGGTTGGCGCGTCGCTGCTCGTCGCGGCCGAGGGGCGCAATTCGCCGACCCGCGCCGATGCCGGGATCAAGGTCGCGCAATGGCGCTACGATCATGCCGCGATCATCTCGGCGTTCCACCACGAGCGGCCGCATGAGGAGATCGCTTACGAGATTTTCTACGCCGCCGGGCCGTTCGCGCTGCTCCCGCTGGTCGACGACGAGATCGGGCATCGCTCGGCGATCGTCTGGACGGTGAAGGCGGCGGACGCGCCGGCGATGCTCAAGCTCGGCGATCGCGCCTTTCTCGCCGAGGCGGAGAAACGGATGGGCGGGTTCCTCGGCGCGCTTTCCGGCGCCAGCCCGCGCGCGAGCTTCCCGCTCGGCTTCCATCATGCCGCGACGATCACCGGCGAGCGGCTCGCGCTGGTCGGCGACGCGGCGCACGGCATCCATCCGATCGCGGGGCAGGGGCTCAACCTCGGTTTCCGCGATGTCGCGGCGCTGGTCGAGGTGCTGGTCGAGGGGCGGCGGCTCGGGCTGGAGGCGGGCGATGCGCAATTGCTCGATCGCTACCAGCGCTGGCGCAGCCTCGATACGTTGATGGTCGCGGGGGCGACCGATACGCTGACCCGGCTGTTCGGCATCCCCGGCCGCACGGCGAGCGCGATCCGGCGCTTCGGCATTTCGGCGGTCGACCGTATCACCCCGCTCAAGGCGCGTTTCATGGCCGAAGCGCGCGGCGAGAGCGGGGCGCTGCCCAAGTTGTTGCAGGGGCTGACGGTTTAAGGTGGCCCTAACAGTCCGTGAATTGCCCTCTCCCCGTTCGGGCTGAGCTTGTCGAAGCCCTGCACTTTTCTTTCAAGGAAGACGGACAGCCCTTCGACAGGCTCAGGGCGAACGGAGGTAGCGAATCCTAAGCCGCCAGCGGGAAGCGCAGCAGGCGGTTCTCCACTGGCACCAAAGCCTCCGCGGGCGCACCGATCGCGCGCGCGATCTCGCTGTGGGTGGCGTCGAGCCCGCCGGTCAGCGCGCCGAATGCCGGGAGCAGCAATTTGCGCCCGCTGGCGACGAAACACCGTCGCGCGACGAGCCGTCCGCGCACCCGAATGCGCAATTGCGGGTGGAAATGCCCCGACAGCTCGGGGCGCATCTCGGCGGGATCGGCCTGGTGGCGTAGCACGAGGCCGTCGATCACCGCTTCCTCGACCACCGTGCCGCCGCAGCGATCGGCGTCGATCGGATCGTGGTTGCCGGTGATCCACGTCCAGCGCGCCCGCGTCATCAGCGCGTGCAGCATCGCCCGCGCCGCGTCGGGCAGCCGCCCACCGCCGCGCGCATCGTGGAAACTGTCGCCCAGGCACCAGATTTCGCGCGCCGCGGTCGCGGTTGCCAGCGCGGCGAGATCGGTCAGCGTGGCGAGCGAATCATAAGGCGGGAGCATCTGCCCCGCGCCGGCGAAATAGCTTGCCTTTTCGAGGTGCAGATCGGCGACGAGCAAGGCCGCGCGCGCCGGCCAGAACAATGCGCCCTGCGGCAGCGCGACGAGCTCGTGGCCGGCGAACGAAAAGGGAACCATGACGCCGCCATGCCGCAGCGCGGGGGTGGGATCAACTGGGTTGGGAAGCGATTGGCGCAAGCAATAGCGTCATGCCGGGCTCGAACCGGCATCCAGAGCCGCAAGCGGCGTCGCTCGTTGCGCTGGATGCCGGATCAAGTCCGGCATGACGAGAGGCAGGCGATCGACCGGTCAGCCCCCATAAGCCTTGACCAGATCGAACAGATAGTCGCGCCCCTGATAGAGCGACGAGACGCGGATACGTTCGTCGAGCCCGTGGATGCCGTTGAGATCCTGTTCGAGCATGATGCCCGGCGCGCCGTAGACCGGCATCCCGATCTTGCCGAAGAACACCGCGTCGGTCGCGCCGGTCGACATCATCGGCACCATCGGCACGCCGGGGAAATATTTCGCGGCCAGCGTCTTCATCGGCCCGACGATCTTCGGATCGAGCGCCGGCGGCACCGCGATCGGGCGGATCGGGGCGTTGGCGGTGACGGTTACCTTCGGTCCGGCGAGTTCCTTGAGCTTGGCGAGCGTGCCCTCCACTGTCTCGCCGGGGAAGATGCGGCAATTGACGTTGGCGGTGGCGCGCTGCGGCAGCGCGTTCTCGGCATGGCCCGCGTTGACCAATGTCGCGACGCAGGTCGTGCGCAACGTCGAATGCAGCACCTTGTCGCGGCTGACGATCGCATCGGCCTGTTTGTCGTTAGGGTTGGCGAGCAGGCGGGTGATCGCCTCCGCCATTTCGGCCGGCACCGCTTTCGCGGTGGCGCCGAGGAAGGCGCGCGTCGTGTCAGTAAGTTTTATCGGGAATTCATAGCCTTGTACCGCCCTGAGCGCATCATCCAGCTCGTAGATCGCATTGGCCGGGGTCGGCGCCGAACTGTGCCCGCCGGGGTTGGTGGCGAGGAAGGTGAAATTCTGCGCGGCTTTCTCGCCGACCTGCACCGCCAGCGCCTGCGGCTTGCCATCGGCGTCGAACCGGCCCCCGCCGCCCTCGTTGAGCGCGAACTCGCCGCTCACCAGCTCGGGGCGGTTATCCGCCAGCCATTGCGCGCCGTTGAAGGCATAGGTGGTTTCCTCGCCGCAGGTCAGCGCCATCTTGATCGTGCGCTTGGGGCGATAGCCCTGCTGCTTGAAGCGGATCATCGCATCCGCCCACACCGCGGCCATCGCCTTGTCGTCGACGGTGCCGCGCGCGTAATAAAAGCCGTTTTCCTCGACCAGCTTGAACGGATCGCGCTTCCAGTCCTCGCGCTTGGCGGCGACCACGTCGATATGCGCGAGCAGCAGCATCGGCTTGGCCTTGGCGTCCGATCCCTTGAGGATCGCGACCACCCCGCCATCGTCGGGATGCTCGGGGACGGAGAAGGAGGTGATATCGGCGTCGGCATAGCCCGCCGCCTTGAGCCGGGTCGCGATCTGCGCCGCGGCCTTGGTGCAGCTGCCGACCCCGACGACGGTGTTTGTCTCAACCAACTCTTTGTAAAGAGAGAAGAAATTCTTCTGGTCGGGTCGATCCTGGGCGTCAGCGATAGCGGGGGCGAGCCCCAGCGCGGCGATTCCAGCCAACCACATAGCCCGCATCGTTAATTCCCCTGTTTCGCTCAGGGGGCGATCGTTGCAGGGATAGTTGCGTGGCGCAACTCTTTCACGAGCTCCTAGCTGATGAACGCGTTGCGCGGCATCTTGAAGCGCACCTCGCGGTTGGCGAAATCGATATCGACCTTGCGGAACAGCCGCAGCGCATCCATCCCCAGCATCAGCGCGGGACGCTTGTCGAGCCCGAACAATTTGAACGGCGGCGCGTCGCTCGCGGCATAAGCGATCGGCATGTCGTTGATCGTCATCTGGCCGAGCTTGATCGTGTTGAGCACGGTGTAATTGACCGTCACCGTCTCCCCGGTCACCCCCGTCAGCGCGATCGGGATCCCCACCTTGCCGCGGCGCATCACCGCCTTTTGCAGCGCGCTGTTGCCCATCGTCACCGCCGAGCCGGTATCGATGATGACGCGGACCTTGACGTCGCCGACCGTCGCCTCGGTCACGACGAGCTGGCCGAACAGGCTGCGCGCGCGCACCACGATCTCGCCGGGGTCGCTCGATTCGCGCGAGGACCGGCGCCGCGACGGCGAGACGACCATCGATTGCTTGTCGAAATCGATCGCCAGCGCATGGCCCTGGAGCGAATCGATCCCCAGCATCCCCGGCGCGCCGAGATAGCGCCCCTCGAGCGCGGGCGCCTCGATCCTTTCGCCGCCCAGCGCGCCGACCGTGATCGACGGGATGACGACGGTGCTCACCTCGCTCACCCCGGTCATCGCGGTGACGCGCACGGTGGGGCCGGCGGCGAGCCGCAGGCTGCCGGCGAGCTCGCGGCTCACCACGGTGCGCTGCGCGCCGGTATCGATGATGAAGCGATACGGCCCGGTGCTGCCGATCTGGACCGGCACCGTCATCCGCTCGCCATTGCCGCCGAAATTGAGCAGATCGCCGAGCGGCGTCGTCGCATCGGCGGGCGGGGGCGGGGGTATGGCGGGAGCCGGCTGCGGCACGGGGGATTGCGCGGTGAGAAGCAGCAGCAAGGGCATGGCGAGCATGCGTTTCATGAACTGGAGAGTGCGCCCGAACCGGCCCTTTCGCAAGCGAAATCAATCGATCCGCATCGCCGCCTGCGCCAGCGTTTCCGCCTCCATCAACAAGGCGTCGTCGGCGAGCCCGGTGGCGACGCGTTCGCGCCCGATCAGCACCAGCACCGGCACCGCGAGCGGCGAGACGCGCGGCAGAGTCACGTGCAGCATCGTCTCTTCGGCGCGGTCGAGCAGATCGGCGAGCCGGCCGATATCGGTCATCCGCGCGCGCGCGTCGGCCCAGGCGGCTTCGAGCAGGATATGCCCCGGCTCGTAACGGCGCAGCACGTCGTAGATCAGGTCGGTCGAAAAGGTGACCTGCTTGCCCGTCTTGCGCTTGCCCGGATGCTGGCGCTCGACCAGCCCGCCGATCACCGCCACTTCGCGGAAGGCGCGCTTCAGCAGATGCGATTGCTGCACCCATTCGACGAATTCATGCTCGAGGATATCGGGGGAGAAGAGCGCCGCCGGATCGTCGACCGGATCGAGCGAATAGCAGGCCAGAGCGTAATCCGACGCGACGAACCCCAAAGGCTTGAGCCCGCGCGTTTCCATCCGGCGGGTGATGAGCATCCCGAGCGACTGGTGCGCGTTCCAGCCCTCGAAACTGTATGCGACCATATAATGCCGCCCCTCGTGCGGGAAGGTTTCGACCAATAGCTGGTCAGGGCGCGGCAGCGCCGAGCGGCGCGCCTGGATTTCGAGCCACTCGCGCACATCGCCGGGGAAGCGATGCCATTGCTCCGGCGCGGCGAAGAAGCCGCGCACCCGGTCGGCGAGATGCGTGGTGAGCGGCATCCGCGCCCCGCCATAGGTCGGGATCCGTGCCGGGCGCGCGGTGGCGCGGACGATCAGATCCTCGGTGTCGATCTTCTCGACCTCGAGGCTCATGCCGGCGAAGAAGAAGGTATCGCCGTGCGCCAGCGTCGCGGCAAAGGCTTCCTCGACCTTGCCCAGCGTGCGCCCGTTGCGGAACCGCACCTTGAGCATCGTCGCCTCGACGATGATCCCCGCGTTGAGCCGGTGCTGCGCGACGAATTTGGGGTGGCTCACCCGCCAATGCCCGTCGGCGTCGCGCGTCAGCCGCTTGAACCGGTCATAAGCGCGCAACGCATAGCCGCCGTCGCAGATGAAGCCGAGCAGCCGCGCGAAGGTCTCGGCATCTAGCGCGGCATAAGGCAGCGCCGAGCGCACCTCATCGAGCAACGCCGCCTCGTCGAACGGCGCCGCGCAGGCGCAGGCCATGACATGCTGCGCGAGCACGTCGAGCGCGCCGGGGCGGAACGGCTCGGCATCGAGCTCGCCCGCGCGCACCGCATCGATCGCCGCGCGCGCCTCGAGATATTCGAAGCGGTTGCCGGGGACGAGGATCGCCTCTGACGGCTCGTCGAGCCGGTGGTTGCTGCGCCCGATGCGCTGGAGAAGCCGCGACGAACCCTTGGGCGCCCCCATCTGGATCACGCAATCGACATCGCCCCAATCGACCCCCAGATCGAGGCTGGCGGTGGCGACCAGCGCGCGCAGCCGCCCCGCCGCCATCGCGCCCTCGACCTTGCGCCGCGCCTCCTTTTCGAGGCTGCCGTGGTGAATCCCGATCGGCAGCTGGAGCGTGTTTTCCTTCCACAGATCCTGGAAGATCAGTTCGGCGAGGCTGCGCGTGTTGCAGAAGACGATCGTGGTGCGGTGGGTCTCGATCTCCGCCATCACCTGCCGCGCGGCATAACGCCCCGAATGGCCGGCCCAGGGCACCTTGTCCTCGGGGAGCAGGATATCGATTTCGGGATCGACCCCGGGATCGCCGATAACGAGGCTCACCGCCTGCTTGTCGCCGTCCGGGGCGAGCCAGGCGCGATAATCGTCGGGATCCGCGAGCGTGGCGGAGAGCGCGACGCGGCGGCATTCGGGCGCGATCCGCTGCAGCCGCGCCATCGACAGCGCCAGCAGATCGCCGCGCTTGCCGCTGGCGAAGGCATGGACCTCGTCGACCACGATCGTCCTGAGCCCGGCGAACATCGTGAAAGCGTCGGGATAGGACAGCAGCAGCGAGAGCGATTCGGGCGTGGTGAGCAGGATCTGCGGCGGCCGCGCGCGTTGCCGCGCCTTGCGGTCCGACGGAGTGTCGCCGGTGCGCGTCTCGATCCGGATATCGAGCCCCATTTCGTCGACCGGGGTCATCAGATTGCGCTGGATATCGACCGCCAGCGCCTTGAGCGGCGAGACGTAGAGCGTGTGGAGCCCGTCGCTCGGCCGCTCGATCAGCTCGGCGAGCGTCGGGAGGAAACCGGCGAGCGTCTTGCCCGCGCCGGTTGCGGCGACGAGCAGCGCGTGATGCCCGGCGCGCGCCTCGGCGAGCATCGCCAATTGGTGCCGGCGCGGCTGCCACCCGCGCTCGGCGAACCAATCCGCAAGCGCGGGGGGGAGGGGCGTGTCGTGATCGGGCACCGCGCTTTATATGGGGCGCGGGCGGGGGTCGGCGCCAGAGGCTGGTTCAAGCGCAATCCTCCCCGTTCGCCCTGAGCTTGTCGAAGGGCTGCCCTTCTCGTCCGAGGAAGAAAGGATAGGGCTTCGACATGCTCAGCCCGAACGGAGAGGTTGCGCGCGATCCGCTATTCCGCCGCGCGCGGCAGTTTCGGGGCGACCCACGGCACCGCCTGCTCCATCGCCATATCGGTGAGCTTGCGCTGCTGGCGCACCTCCAGCCCCGGGGTGAACAACAAGGTCGGGGTCTTGCGGAAACGATTGGGCGGCATGTCCAGAAACAGCCGGAATTCGCGGTTGAGGTGCGAGGCGTCGTAGAAACGCTCCTCGGCCAGATCGTCGGCATCGGGCACCGCCAGCCCGCGCAGCACCGCCGCCATATCGAGGAAGCGGCTGCGGCGGAGCACCGTCTTGGGCGGGTGGCCGAAATGCGCGCGGACGTGCCGGTCGAGCCGCCGCGGGATCATCCCCAGCTCGCGTGCGATATCGGCGACGGTGCGCCCCGGATCGAGCCGGCTGATCGCCTCGAAGCGTTCGAGCGCGGGATCGATCCGCGCGTTGCGCGCGGCAATGCGTTCGCGCACCACCTGTTCGAGCCGGTCGAAGGTGCGCTCGGTCTGGCGGATATCCTCGCACGCCCAGCGCAGCGCCTCGCCCCACGCGCCGTCGATCGTCTCGAGCCGGTCGGCGAGCAGGTAAGCGGGCCGGTCGGCGAAGGCGAGCCACGCCGCCGGGCGCAGCGCGAAGCCGGCGGCGACGATCGGGCCGGTGCAGCGCACGGGGAAGCGCTTGCGCTGCGCCCCGAAGATCATCGGGCCTTCATAGGCGATCCACTTGCCGGCGACCTGGGTCTCCCACCGGCCCTCGGTCGGCACGCGGACATAAGCGGTCTCGTGGAGCAGGAAATCTTCCAGCACCGCATCATCGGGCCGTTCGATGATCAGGATGAAGAAGCGCGCGACGAATCGCGCCAGATCGCCGCTCGGTGCGCGGCTGAGCGACAGCGGATGGCCGTCGCGCGAGGTGCCCGTACGTGGGGTTAGGCCCATAACGCGCCAGTCTATGAAGCTTTCGCGCCTTCGGCAATGCGAGCCTGCGGTGCGATAAAGCGCCGATTCGGCGAGTCTGTATTAAATCGGGATCGCGGAAGGGGGGTTAATAGGCCGTTTCGCCGACTACGTTGCCCGGCGGCGAATAGCGGCAGACGAGAAAGTCGTTGCGCCGGTCCGACGCCACCGCGCATCCGATTCGCCGCGCGCCGCGCCAGACGATCTCGCTGTAATGCGACACGTCCTGCCAGCGCCCGGTGCGGCTGAAGCCCGGCGTCGGCAGGTTCACATAATCGCGCCGCTCGGCGAGCCAATGGCCGAGCATCTCGTCGTAGCGATAGGCGTCGCGCGTCCCCATCCACAGGTTTTCGCCTTGTCGCCCCATCCCTTGCGGCTGTTCGGCATGCGCGAAACGGCCGGTGCGCGCCATTTCCCCGGCATAATCGCGCGCCGCATCGGCAAGGCTGTCGTCCCATGCCAGCGGGGCCAGCCCGAGCGCGCCGCGTGCGTCATTGTGGCCGCGCAGCATCACCGATCGGAGCAAGGCGGCGCCGCGCGGCGCGGGCGCCTCGGAAAGGCGCGGTTCCACCACGCGCGCGGGCGCATAGCCGCCGCACGCGGCAAGCAGGGTGAGGGCGAGCGAAAGCGCGATCGCGCGATGGCCTTTGGCGGGCATCGCGGCCATATCGGCGTTCGCATGCCCGACGACAACTCCCTCGCGCTTTACGTCCACTGGCCGTTCTGCGTCTCCAAATGCCCTTATTGCGACTTCAACAGCCATGTCCGCGCGGAGGTCGACCAGGCGGCGTGGCGCGCCGCGCTGCTCGCCGATCTCGCGCATGAGGCGCGCGCACTGCCCGGGCGGCGGGTCACGTCGATCTTCTTCGGCGGCGGCACCCCCTCGCTGATGCCCCCCGATACCGTCGCCGCGGTGATCGAGGCCGCGGCGCAGGCATGGGGCCTCGCTCCCGATGCCGAGATCACGCTGGAGGCCAATCCCTCGTCGGTCGAGGCGGCGCGGTTCGGCGATCTCGCCGCGGTCGGGGTCAATCGCGTCTCGCTCGGGCTGCAGGCGCTCGACGATGCCGTGCTGCGCTTCCTCGGCCGCGCGCATGACGTGGCGGAGGGATTGCGCGCGCTGGAGACCGCGCAGCGCGCCTTCGCGCGGGTCAGCTTCGATCTGATCTACGCCCGGCCGGGGCAGACGGTCCAGGCGTGGGAAAATGAGCTGGCGCGCGCGCTCGCGTTCGGCACCGGGCATCTGTCGCTCTACCAGCTCACGATCGAGCCCGGCACGCGCTTCGCCACCGAGGCGGCGGCCGGGCGGCTGGTCGTCCCCGACGGCGATGCAGCGGCGGATCTCTATGAGACCACGCAGGCGATGACCGCGGCCGCCAGGCTCCCCGCCTATGAGATTTCCAACCACGCGCGCGCCGGCGAGGAGAGCCGCCACAATCTCAGCTATTGGCGGTATCGCGATTATGCCGGCGTCGGTCCGGGCGCGCACGGCCGGCGGCTCGGGGTGGCGACGCAGCGGCGGCGCAAGCCCGAGAATTGGCTCGCGGCGGTGGCGCGCAACGGCCACGGCATCGAGGTCGAGGACGATCTCGCCCCCGCGGTCCAGGCCGAGGAGGCGCTGCTGATGGGGCTGCGGCTCGCCGAGGGCGTCGATCTTGCCCGCATCGCGCGGCTGGGTGCGCGGCCGGTCGAGGCCTTGGTCGATCTCGCCGCGGTGGCCCGGCTGGACGACAAGGTGCGGCTTGAGGGCGACCGGCTCCGCGTGCTGCCCGCCGGGATGCTGCTGCTCGACGCGATCCTGCCGGCGATCGTGCGCGCCGGGGAATAAGCCCGTCCGCCGCCGTCACCCCAGCTTCCGCCGGGGCGACGGGGACGGTCAGCGCGCGAAGTTCCCGGGCGCCGGCGAAACGATCGTCGTCCCCCCGGCCTTGACCTCCTGCACCTCAAGCGCGCGTTCGGCGACGCCGTCGCGGCCGAAGCGGAACGCGCCGTCGATCCCGGCATAGCCCTCGCCCGAGCGCAGCCGCGCCTCGGGGAAGGGAGCGCCGATCTTCCAGTCGTGCGAGATGCGCACCGTCAGCAGCACCGCGTCATAGCCGAGGCTCGACAGCCGATACGGCGCCGCGCCGAAGCGGGCGCGATATTTGGCGGCATATTGGCGATAGAGCCCGTTCGACACGCTGGCATACCACGCCCCGTCGAGCGCGCCGCGCGCGGCGATGCCGCTGTCGGAATTCCACAATTCGGTGCCGAGGATGCGAACCTGCGGGCTCGATTTGCGGACCAAAGGCGCGCCGGCGGCGGCCGCGGCGCCGCTGTCGGCGATCAGCACCCCGTCGAACGGCGCATCCTTCGCCATCCGCGCGACCGCGGCGGCCATCGCCCCCGCCGCGCGATCATAGGTCTGCAGCGAGACGACCTTGCCCCCGCTGCTCTCCACCGCGCGCAGGAAGGTGGTCGAGGCGCGCGAGCCGTAGAGCGAATTGGGGATCAGCCCGCCGAAATTGGTCACGCCCTTGCTGCGCGCATAGGAAACGACCCGCTCGATCGACTGGCCGGGGGTATAGCCCATCAGATAGACGCCGTCGCCGGCGACCGACACGTCGTTGGAAAAGGACAGCACCGGGACGTGCGCGGCGCGCGCCACCGGGGTCACCGCGCGGACATCCTCGGCGAGCAGCGGGCCGAGGATCAGCTGCGCGCCCTCGGCGATCGCGCGCTGTGCCGCCGGGCCCGCGCCGGTCGCGGTGTCGTAGCTGGTGATGCGCACCTTGTCGTTGCGCGAATCGAGCAGCGCGAGCTGGGTGGCGTTGGCGAGGCTCTTGCCCACCCCGGCATTGGCGCCGCTGAGCGGCACGAGCAGCGCGACGCGGTTGCGCGCGGTATCGCGCGGCAGCCCGGGCTGGACCTCGGTGGAGGAGACCGGCGGCGGGGCCTTCTGCTCGGGCGCCGGCGCCGGCCCACGCGGGACGATCGTCTGGCACGCGCTGAGCAAGGCCAGCCCGGCCAGTGCGGTCAGCCGAAACAAGCCGCGGACCCGTTGCGGTACGGTCATCGCTTCTGCCATGAAACCCCTCGTGATGTCGCTTTCTCCTGGTCTGTATATCGTCGCCACCCCGATCGGCAATCTCGGCGACCTCTCGCCGCGCGCCGCGGAGGTGCTGGCGCACGCCGACCTGATCGCCGCGGAGGACACGCGGGTTACCGCGACCTTGCTGCGCCACATCGGCGCGAAACGCCCGATGCAGCCCTATCACGATCACAATGCCGATCAGGTGCGCCCCGGGCTGATCGCGCGGCTGGCGAGCGAGGTGATCGCGCTGGTCTCGGATGCGGGAACCCCGCTGATCTCCGATCCGGGTTATAAATTGGTGCGCGATGCGCGTGCGGCGGGGCACCAGGTGGTGACGATCCCCGGCCCCTGCGCCGCGATCGCCGCGCTGACGCTCGCCGGACTGCCGACCGATCGTTTCCTGTTCATGGGCTTCCTCCCCGCCAAACAGGGCGCGCGGGGCAGCGCGATCGCCGAGGTCGCGGGGGTGCGCGCGACGCTGATATTCTACGAAAGCGGCCCGCGGCTCGCCGCAACGCTCGCCGCGCTGGCCGAGGGGCTGGGGGATCGCGAGGCGGCGGTGACGCGCGAGATCACCAAGAAGTTCGAGGAAGCGGTAACCGGCACCTTGTCGTCGCTCGCCGCGCGTTATGCCGATGCCCCGCCCAAGGGCGAGATCGTGATCGTCGTCGCCCCGCCCGGCGCCGCGCCGCCGCCGAGCGCGGAAGATGCCGAGGCTGCGCTGGTCGAGGCGCTGTCGCGGCTCCCCGCGTCGAAGGCGGCGGGGGAAGTGGCGAAGCGCTTCGGGCTCGACCGCAAGGCGCTCTACGCCCGCGCGATGGACTTGAAGGCGTGAGCGATCGCCGTGTCGCCGAGGCCGCCGGGCGGCGCGGCGAGCGGCTGGCGGCGTGGTGGCTCAGGCTCAAGGGCTGGCGCGTCGTCGCGCAGCGCGTACGCACCCCGGCGGGCGAGGTCGATCTGGTGGCGAAGCGCGCCGGGCTGGTCGCCTTCGTCGAGGTCAAGACCCGCGCCACCGCCGCCGAACTCGATTTCGCGATCGACGAACGCCGGCTCGCGCGGGTCGCGGCGGCGGCGGAATTGCTGATGCCGGTCTATGCGACCGCGGGGGAGGATATCCGCGTCGACGTGATCCTGCTCGCGCCGGGGACGCGGCCGCGGCATATCGAGAATGCTTGGATCGGGTAGGGCGAAGGCGCGTCGGCGCAGCGATGGCGCCGGTGCGCGTTAGCGCAGCGCCCGACCCGGCCGGCGGGTCGCGCCAGCGCGCCCGTCCGACGACACGGCTTTGCCGCGGCGGGGCATGACGATGAGGGTGACGAGGGAAGGCAGACCCCCTAAATCCCCCCGATCAATCTTGGGATGACCGCATGACCCTTACCGTTGCCGTCCAGATGGACCCGCTCGAATCGATCAATATCGCGGGCGATTCGAGCTTCGCGCTGATGCTTGCCGCGCAGCAGCGCGGGCATCGCGTGTTCCATTATGCGGCGGAGGATCTCAACTGGTCCGACGGACATTTGTGGACGCGCGCGCATCCGGTGACGGTGCAGCGCGTCGTCGGCGATCATTTTCGCTTCGGCGAGCCGGTGCGGCTCGATCTCGGCGACGAGGCCGATGTCGTGCTGATGCGGCAGGATCCGCCGTTCGACCTCGGCTATATCACCGCGACGCATCTGCTCGAGCGGATCGCCGACCGCACCCTGGTGGTCAACGATCCCGCGAGCGTGCGCAACGCCCCCGAAAAGGTGTTCGTGCTCGATTATGCGCGCTTCATGCCGCCGACTTTGGTGACACGCTCGCTCGACGAGGCGCGGGCGTTTCTCAAGCGGCACGGCGCGATCGTCGTCAAGCCGCTCCACGGCAATGGCGGCAAGGCGATCTTCCGCGTCGGCGCGGAGGGGGAGAATCTCTCGGCGCTGATCGAGGTGTTCAACAATATGTGGCGCGAGCCGCATATGGTGCAGGCCTTCCTCCCCACCGTGGCGAAGGGCGACAAGCGCATCGTGCTGGTCGACGGCGAGGTCGCGGGGGCGATCAACCGGCTGCCGAGCGAGGGCGAGTTCCGGAGCAATCTCGCGGTCGGCGGATCGGCGGAAAAGACCGAGCTGACGCCGCGCGAGCGCGAGATCTGCGCGGCGCTCGGGCCGGAACTCAAGCGGCGCGGGCTGCTGTTCGTCGGGATCGACGTGATCGGGGGCGAGTGGCTGACCGAGATCAACGTCACATCGCCGACCGGGATCGTCGCGATCGAGCGGTTTGACGGGACGGATGTCGCGGGGATGATTTGGGACGCCATAGAGCGCAAGCTCGGTCGCGGAGGCATCGGAGCTTAGCTCTCACCGTTGACCCTGAGCTTGTCGAAGGGCGTCCTGCGGTCCGTGAGTGAGAGCCGCCCGTCGACAAGCTCAGGGCGAGCGCCGTGCTAACTCCGCGGATGCGCCGCGCGATAGACGTCGAGCAGATGCGCCGCATCGACCGCGGTATAGACCTGCGTCGAGCTCAGGCTGGCATGTCCGAGCAACTCCTGCAGTGCGCGCAGATCAGCCCCGCGCCCGAGCAGATGCGTCGCGAAGCTGTGGCGCAGCGCGTGCGGCGTGGTCCGCTCCGACAGCCCGAGCCGCCCGCGCGCCGCGCGTACCCCGGCGCGGACGATCCCCGGCGACAATGCCCCCCCGCGCACCCCGCGAAACAGCGGCGCACCGGGCGCGAGCGGCCACGGGCATTGCGCGAGATACGCCTCGATCGCCTCGCGCACCGGAGGCAGCAGCGGGACGATGCGGGTCTTGTCGCGCTTGCCGATCACCACGATCGTCTCGCCGAGCGGGATCACCGCTCCGGTCAGCGCGATCGCCTCGCCGATGCGCAAGCCGGCGCCGTAGAGCAATAGCAACACCGCCCAGTCGCGCGCGCCGACCCATTCGTGCCGCGCACCCTCCGCGACTTCCTCGGCCAGCGCCCAGGCTTCGTCGGGGGAGATCGGGCGCGGCACGCCTTTCTTGACCCGCGGCCCGGAAAGCCGCGGTGCGGCGCCCTCGCCATTGGCCCATTCGAGAAAGCCGCGCACCGCCGACAATTCGCGCGCGGCGGAGGCGTTGGAAAGGTCGCCGCCGAGCCCCCCGCTGCGGCGGTGCGCGAGATAGGCGCGCAGATCCGACGCGCTGACCCGCGCCAGCGCCGCGCGGTCGACCGCGCCGCCCCAATGCTGCGCGAGAAAGGCGATCAGCCGGTTGGCGGTCGCTTCATAAGCGCGCACGGTATGCGCCGACCGACGCCGGTCGCGGCGCAGATAGGCGCCATAGGCAGGAGCCAGCTCGCTCATCGCTTCGAGGGTAAGACCGAATCGTGCGCGGGTCCACAAGGAGAGGCGCACCACCCCCTCCTCCGTCATGCCGGGTTTGACCCCGGCATCCAGATCTCAGGCGGTGCCTTTAGTGGCCCCGAATGCCGGGTCGGGCCCGGCATGACGATCGAAGCAGGCAAGGCGACCGGCCTCTCACACGTGTGAACTTCGTGAACTTTGCCGCCGGCTTTGCGCGCGGCGCGTCTCCACGCCATATGGCGGGCGATGTCCCGTGCCCGTGTCCTGGTGCTCAATTCCGCGCTCGGCCCGCTCGATTACCGCGTCCCGCACGGGATGACGGTCGAGCCGGGGTCGATCGTCGTCGCGCCCCTGGGGCCGCGGCAATTGGTCGGCGTGGTGTGGGAGCCCGAGCGGATGCCGTCCGACGCCGAGGTCGGCGACAACCGGCTGCGCAATCTGATCGCGGTCGCCGATGCGCCGCCGCTGCGCGATCCGCTGCGCCGGCTGGTCGAATGGACCGCGGATTATTATCTCGCCGCGCCCGCCGCGGTGGTGCGGATGGCCTTGTCCTCCACCGCGGCGCTCGAGGGGCAGAAGCTCGTCGTCGAATATCGCGCCACCGGGCATGTCCCCGATCGGCTGACCCCGCAGCGCGCGCAGGCGCTCGAACGGATCGGCGACCGGCAGGGGCTGATCCGCGAGCTGGCGACGATCGCCGACGTCTCCGACGGGGTGATTCGCGGGCTGGTGAAGGCCGGCGCGATCGAGGGGGTCGAGGTCGATATCGACAGCCCCTATCCGCTGCCCGACCCCGATCATGCCCCGCCCGCGCTCTCGGCCGAGCAGGCGGCGGCGGCGGATGCTTTGGTTGCCGACGTCGCGGCACACGCTTTTCACCCCACGCTGCTCGACGGGGTGACCGGATCGGGCAAGACCGAGGTCTATTTCGAGGCGGTGGCGGAGGCGATCCGGCAGGGCCGGCAATGCCTTGTCCTGCTCCCCGAAATCGCGCTGACCGAACCCTTCCTCAAGCGCTTCCACGATCGCTTCGGGTGCGAGCCGGTGGCGTGGCATTCGGGGCTGCGTTCGTCGCAGCGCCGCCGCGCGTGGCGCGCGATCGCCAGCGGGCAGGCGGCGGTGACGGTGGGCGCGCGATCGGCCTTGTTCCTGCCTTATGCCGATCTCGGGCTGATCGTCGTCGACGAGGCGCATGAGACGAGCTTCAAGCAGGAAGACGGGGTGCATTATCACGCGCGCGACGTGGCGGTGATGCGCGGCAAGTTCGAAGGCTGTCCGGTGATCCTGGCCTCCGCCACCCCGGCGATCGAGACGCGGCAACAGGTCGCGCTCGGCAATTATGTCGAGCTGCGGCTGCCGGGACGCTATGGCGTCGCCGAGCTGCCGACGATCGAGGCGATCGACCTCCTGGAGCAGAAGCCCGATCGCGGCCGCTGGCTCGCCCCCTCCTTGGTCAAGGCGATCGGCGAGACGTTCGAGCGCGGCGAGCAGTCGCTGCTGTTCCTCAACCGCCGCGGCTATGCCCCGCTCACCTTGTGCCGCACCTGCGGGCATCGTTTCCAATGCCCCAATTGCACCGCCTGGATGGTCGAGCACCGGCTGACGCGGCGGCTCGCTTGCCACCATTGCGGGCATGTCGAGCCGGTGCCGCGCGCCTGCCCCGAATGCGGCGACGAGGAATCGCTCGTCGCCTGCGGCCCGGGGGTCGAGCGGATCGCCGACGAGGTGGCGGCGCTGTTCCCCGAGGCGCGGGTCGCGGTGGTCACCTCGGACACGATCTGGTCCCCGGCCAAGGCGGCGGAATTCGTCAATCGGATGGAGGCGGGGGAGATCGACATCGTCGTCGGTACCCAGCTCGTCACCAAGGGCTATCATTTCCCCAATCTCACCCTGGTCGGGGTGGTCGATGCCGATCTCGGGCTCGAGGGCGGCGATCTGCGCGCGGCGGAGCGCACCTTCCAGCAGATCCGTCAGGTCTCGGGGCGCGCCGGGCGCGGCGAGAAGCCAGGGCATGTCTACATCCAGACGCACAGCCCCAAGGCGCAGGTGATGCAGGCGCTGGTGACGGGCGACGCCGAGACCTTTTACGCCGCCGAGACCGAGGCGCGGCGCGACGCGGGGGCGCCGCCGTTCGGCCGCTATGCCGCGATCATCGTGTCGAGCGAGGATCAGCCGGCGGCGCATGAGATCGCGCGGCTGATCGGCCGCTCGGCGCCCGAGGTGGAGGGGATGCACGTCTATGGCCCCGCGCCCGCGCCGCTGGCGATGCTGCGCGGGCGGCATCGCTATCGCCTGCTGGTCCACGCGCGGCGAACGCTCGACGTGCAGGACGTGATCCGCGGCTGGCTCGGCGCGCTCGACTGGTCGGCGAAGGTCAGGGTCTCGGTCGACGTCGACCCGTATAGTTTCCTCTAACGCATCCGCCGCGCGACGTGGAGCGCGACGAGCGCGAGCGCGACGCCGGCAAGGATATCGACGAAATAATGCGCGCCGATCAGCGGCGCGGTCGCCGCCACCGCGATATTGAGCGTGACGAACGCGCCGCCGATGATCGGTATGCGGCGGAAGCCCCAGGCGAGCAACGTGGCGCCCCCGGCGTGGAAACTGGGAAAGGAGATGAGCCCGGTCATGCTTGCGGGGGTCAGCCCGTGGATCGCGCCCGAGCGAATCGCCTCGAGCACGGCGACTTGGCGCCACGCGGTATCGACGTCGAGCGCAGGAATGTCGGCGGGCGTCAGCCCGTAGTGGACATAGCTTCCGGCGGCGGTGACGAACGGGAAGATCGCGACGCAAGCAATCAACGTCAGGAACCAGGCGTGGACGAATTGCCAGCAGCGCCGCTCCTGCCCGGCCAGCGGCAGCAACGCGACGAGCAGGAAAGACTGCCATTGCAGCGTCTGGTAAATGTCGCACATCGCGCGCACGATGCGCGGGCGATCGTGGAGCAGCGCGAACATCGCGCGCCAGTCGAGCCACGGAAAGAGCAATGCGTCGGCACGCGCCAGCGCCGCGTCGCGATAGGGCAGCGCAATGGTCGCGACCAGCACGCTGAGGCAGGCGGTGGCCATTGTCGCGGCGAGCACCAGTACCGCCGCCTCGATCGCGCTCCCCACCCGCCCGAACCCGCGCAGCCGAAGCAGCGTCGCGACGCCCAGCAGGAAGAACTGCATCGCGACGATAAGCGGCAAATCGTGGCGGTCGACCGCGAAATCGAGCCGGGCGACCAGCGCGGCGATCAACGCGATCATCATGCCGAGCAGGATATAGCTCGGCAAGGCGCCCGCCGGCGGCGACAGGCGACCGAGGGTCGCGCGCGGCGCGGGCAAAGCCGGGGAAGAGCCGTACAGCGCGTCCATGCGGCCCTCCTGCCGCCACGAGCTTAATTTGCGGTTAGGAGAAGACGATATTCAGGCGGAAGGAGGCGATGTCACTGCGCCGGAACGAAACAAGGACTCCCCCGGGCTTGCCGGGAGAGTCCCTGCCGTAAACCTAGTCGGAAAAAGTCAGCCCGCGTGCTCGGCGAGCACGGTCAGCCCCTTGGCATTGACCTCGGCGAAGCCGCCGCGGATCGCGATCGCCTCGGGCTGGCCGCCGGCGGTGCGCTGGACGAGCAATTCGCCGTCGCGGATCGTCGACATCAGCGGGGCGTGTCCCTCGAGCACCGCGAAATCGCCCTCCGAACCGGGAACGGTGACCATATGCACCGCCTCGGACCGGATCAACCGTTCGGGGGTGACGAGTTCGAAATGCAGCATCACAAATCTCCGCCCCTCCCCCGCGGGGGAGGGGAGCATTTCCCGTTACGCGTCCTGCGCGAGCTTCTCGGCCTTGGCGACCACTTCGTCGATGCCGCCGACCATGTAGAAAGCGGCTTCGGGCAGGTGGTCGTACTCGCCGTTCACCACCGCCTTGAACGAGCGCACCGTATCCTCAAGCTGGACGAACTTGCCCGGGATGTTGGTGAACACTTCGGCGACGTGGAACGGCTGCGACAGGAACTTCTGGATCTTGCGCGCGCGGCTGACGGTCAGCTTATCCTCTTCGGACAGCTCGTCCATGCCGAGGATCGCGATGATGTCCTGCAGGCTCTTGTACTTCTGGAGGATCGACTGGACGGCGCGCGCCGTCTCGTAATGCTCCTGACCGACGACGCGCGGCTCGAGAACGCGGCTGGTCGAATCGAGCGGGTCCACCGCCGGATAGATGCCGAGTTCGGAGATCGCACGGCTCAGCACGGTCGTCGCGTCGAGGTGGGCGAACGAGGTGGCCGGCGCCGGGTCGGTCAAGTCGTCGGCGGGGACGTACACCGCCTGCACCGAGGTGATCGAGCCCTTGTTGGTCGAGGTGATGCGCTCCTGCAGCGCGCCCATGTCGGTCGACAGCGT
Organism: Sphingomonas lycopersici; assembly: GCF_026130605.1. GTDB lineage: Bacteria > Pseudomonadota > Alphaproteobacteria > Sphingomonadales > Sphingomonadaceae > Sphingomonas > Sphingomonas lycopersici. Next base: position 80,839 of record NZ_JANFAU010000007.1, read on the forward strand.
CGGCTGATAGCCCACCGCCGACGGAATACGACCGAGCAGCGCCGACACTTCCGCGCCCGCCTGGGTGAAGCGGAAGATGTTGTCGACGAAGAACAGCACGTCCTGGCCTTCCTGGTCGCGGAAATATTCCGCGATGGTGAGGCCCGACAGCGCGACGCGCGCACGCGCCCCCGGCGGCTCGTTCATCTGGCCGAACACCAGCGCGACCTTCGAGCCTTCGCTCACCGGATTGCCGTCGGCATCCTTGGCGATGACGCCCGCGTCGAGGAATTCGTGATAAAGGTCGTTGCCCTCACGGGTACGCTCGCCGACGCCCGCGAACACCGAGGTGCCGCCGTGGCCCTTGGCGATGTTGTTGATCAGTTCCTGGATGAGGACGGTCTTGCCCACGCCGGCGCCGCCAAACAGGCCGATCTTGCCGCCCTTGGCATAAGGCGCGAGCAGGTCGATCACCTTGATGCCGGTGACGAGGATCGCGGCTTCGGTCGACTGGTCGACGAACAACGGGGCCGGCGCGTGGATCGGCGCATGATGCTCCGAATTGACCGGGCCGCGCTCGTCGATCGGCTCGCCGACGACGTTGAGGATGCGCCCCAGCGTCTTCGGACCGACCGGCACGGTGATCTGCGCACCGGTGTCGGTGACGGTCTGGCCGCGGGTCAGGCCCTCGGTCGAGTCCATCGCGATCGTGCGAACGGTGTTCTCGCCGAGGTGCTGCGCGACCTCGAGCACCAGCCGGTTGCCGTTATTGTCGGTTTCCAGCGCCGACAGGATCGCCGGCAGGTGGGTGTCGAACGACACGTCGACGACCGCGCCGATCACCTGGCTGATGCGGCCCACATTGTTGCTGCCCGTGGTCGGGCGATCCTCGAGGACGGTGGCCATGTTCTGCTTCCTGCTTCTCGTAGCTTAGAGCGCTTCCGCGCCGGAGATGATTTCCACCAGCTCGGTCGTGATCGCGGCCTGGCGGGTGCGGTTATACTGGATCGTGAGGCGATTGATCATGTCGCCGGCGTTGCGCGTCGCATTGTCCATCGCGGTCATGCGGCTGCCCTGTTCCGACGCGGCGTTTTCGAGCAGCGCGCGGAAGATCTGCACCGCGACGTTGCGCGGCAGCAGATCGGCGAGGATCGATTCCTCGTCGGGCTCGTAGGTCACCGCCGCGCCGCCGTCATTGGCGGTCTCGACGCTGGTCGGCACCGCGACCGGGATGATCTGCTGCCCGACCGGCTCCTGCACCAGCGCCGACTGGAACTTGGCGTAGAACAGATGCGCGATATCGAACTCGCCTGCCTCGTAGCGGCGGATGAGATCGCTGGCGATCGCCTGCGCATCGTCGAACGCGACCGTCTTGATCGCGCTCATGTCATGATCGGCGGCGATGCCGTTGGGGAAGAAGCGCCTGAGCACGCGCCCCTTCTTGCCCGCGATATAGAAACGCACGGTCTTGCCCGCGGCTTCCAGCTCGGCGGCCTTGCGGCGCGCGGCGCGGACGATGTTGGTGTTGAACGCGCCGGCGAGGCCACGCTCCGAGGTCGCGACGACCAGGAGGTGGACCTGATCCTTGCCGGTGCCGGCGAGCAGCTTGGGCGAGCTTTCGCTCACCGTCACCTTGCTTGCCAGGCTCGCCATCACCGCCTCCAGCCGCTCGGCATAGGGGCGGCCCTGAACGGCAGCCTCCTGCGCACGGCGCAGCTTGGCGGCGGCGACCATCTTCATCGCCTTGGTGATCTTCTGCGTCGACTTCACCGAGCCGATGCGGATCTTGAGGGCCTTTAGAGAAGCCATTTCAATCCTTCATGTGTTCCCGCGCGGGGCGGGAGCCCATCGATCGGGTTACGCGAACGTCTTGGCGAAAGCGTCGAGCGCGGCCTTGGTCTTGGCCTTCACCTCGTCGCCGAAATCGCGGCTGTCGCGGATCGCGGTGAGGATGTCGGCATGCGCTTCGCGCATATGCGCCAGCATCGCCGCTTCGTACCGCACCACGTCCGCCACCGGCACCGTATCGAGATAGCCGTTGGTGCCGGCGAAGATCGACACCGTCTGCTCCTCGAACGGCAGCGGGTTGAACTGCGGCTGCTTGAGCAGCTCGGTGAGGCGCGCGCCGCGGTTCAAGAGCTTCTGCGTCGAGGCGTCGAGGTCCGAGCCGAACTGCGCGAAGGCCGCCATTTCGCGATACTGCGCGAGCTCGAGCTTGATCGAGCCCGACACCTTCTTCATCGCCTTGGTCTGCGCCGAGGAGCCGACGCGGCTGACCGAGAGGCCGACGTTGATCGCCGGGCGGATGCCCGCGAAGAACAGGTCGGTTTCGAGGAAGATCTGGCCGTCGGTGATCGAGATCACGTTGGTCGGGATGTACGCCGACACGTCGCCCGCCTGGGTCTCGATGATCGGCAGCGCGGTGAGCGAGCCGTTGCCGTTGGCGTCGTTCATCTTCGCCGCGCGCTCCAGAAGGCGCGAGTGGAGATAGAAAACGTCGCCCGGATAGGCTTCGCGGCCCGGCGGACGGCGCAGCAGCAGCGACATCTGACGATAAGCGACCGCCTGCTTGGAAAGGTCGTCATACACGATCACGGCGTGCATGCCGTTGTCGCGGAAATATTCGCCCATCGCGCAGCCGGTGTAGGGCGCGAGGAACTGCAGCGGCGCCGGCTCCGACGCGGTGGCGGCGACGACGATCGAATATTCCATCGCGCCATTCTCTTCGAGCTGGCGGACGATCTGCGCGACGGTCGAGCGCTTCTGGCCGACCGCGACATAGATACAATAGAGCTTCTTGCTCTCGTCGCTGCCCTTGTTGACGCCCTTCTGGTTGATGAAGGTGTCGATCGCGACGGCGGTCTTGCCGGTCTGGCGGTCGCCGATGATCAGCTCGCGCTGGCCGCGGCCGACCGGCACCAGCGCGTCGATCGCCTTGAGCCCGGTCTGCACCGGTTCGTGGACCGACTTGCGCGGGATGATGCCCGGCGCCTTCACCTCGACGCGGCGGCGCTCGGTCGCCTCGATCGGGCCCTTGCCGTCGATCGGGTTGCCGAGGCCGTCGACCACGCGGCCGAGCAGACCCTTGCCGACGGGAACGTCGACGATCGTGCCGGTGCGCTTGACGGTGTCGCCTTCCTTGATCTCCGAATCGGTGCCGAAGATCACGACGCCGACGTTGTCGGCTTCGAGGTTGAGCGCCATGCCCTGCACGCCATTGGCGAACTCGACCATTTCGCCCGCCTGGACGTTGTCGAGGCCGTAGATGCGCGCGATGCCGTCACCGACGCTCAGCACCTGGCCGGTCTCGCTGACCTGTGCCTCGGTGCCGAAATTGGCGATCTGGTCCTTGATGACCTTGGAGATTTCTGCGGCGCGGATATCCATTTACGTCAGCCTTTCATCGCGCTGGCGAGCGCATTCAAACGGGTGCGGATCGACGAATCGATCATCTGGGAACCGATGCGGACGACAAGCCCGCCGAGCAGCGCCGGATCGACGGCCAGTTCGACCGAAACCTCGCGGCCGATTCGCTGGCGCAGCTGCTGCTTCAATTCGGCGACCTGATCGTCGGCGAGCGGATGGGCGCTGGTCACCTCGGCGGTGACTTCGCCCCGGTGGCGCGCGGCGAGCGCACGGAACGCGCGGATGATCGCCGGCAGCTCGGCGAGGCGGCGATTGTGCGCCAGCACGCCGAGGAAATTCTTGGTCGTCGGGTCGACCCCCAGCTCGCCCGCGGTGGCGAGCACCGCCTTGGAGGCGGCATCGCGCGCGACGACCGGCGAGGTGGTCAGCGCCTTGAAATCATCCGACTGATCGAGCGCGGCGCGCACCTTGCCGAGGCTCGCCTCGACGGTTTCGATCGTCTTGGCGTCGGCCGCCAGTTCGAACAGCGCGGTCGCATAACGTCCGCCCAGGCTCGCCTGGATGCTGCCACCTTGAATACCGCTGGAACTATCCACGCGATTCGCTTTCCTCGTCGTCGACACGGGTTGCCCCGAGCGAACGGATGGCGCGGTTGCCGCACCTATACGCTTGGGTTGCGGCGCGCGTAGCAAAGGGGGTGCGGCGATGCAATCCTTGCGTCAAATCCTTTGCCGGCTGCGTTATTGCGCACGACCGCGTGCCTGCACCGCCGCACGTCGCGCTTCGACCGCCTCCGGGGTCACTCGCGCATTGGCCGCGGAAGAGATGCGATGCTCCAGCGCCAGCGCCTCCCCCATCGCCAGCGCAAAGCCCTGGTCGATCAGCCTCTTATAGTCGGCGATGAAGTCGGCATCGGCGCTGGCGATATCGGCGGCAAGCCGTTGCGCGGCGGGGAGCAGCTCGGCGGCGGGGACGGTGCGGTTGACGAGGCCCCAGCGCTCGGCGGTCGCGGCGTCGATGAAATTGCCGCTCAGCGAGAGTTCCTTCGCGCGCGCGAGTCCAATCAGTCGCGAGAGCTTCTGGCTGAGCCCCCAGCCGGGCATCACCCCGACCCGGGCGTGGGTATCGGCGAATCGCGCGTTTTCGCTCGCGATCACTATGTCGCAGGCCAGCGCCAGTTCGAATCCCCCGGTGATGGCGACGCCGTTGATCGCGCCGATCACCGGCTTGCGGCACGATTCGATCGCCCTGACCGGATTGTCGCTGGCGTCGGTGGCATTGGCCGCGCCGAGAGCGCCCGCGGTGGCGCCGAGTTCCTTGAGATCGAGCCCGGCGGTGAAGGCGCGCGTCCCCGCGCCGGTCAGCACGATCGCGCGCACATCGGGGTCGGCGTCGATTCGCCGCATCGCATCGTGCAGCGCGCGGCGCAGCGCGAGCGACAGCGCGTTCATCGCCTCGGGGCGGTTGAGCGTCACGGTGGCGACCCCCGCGGCGATGTCGACCAGGACGAGATCGGTGATGGCGGGCCTCCTCTTGCTATCGATCGCTTTGATCGCAAGCGACGGGATGCCCGCGACGGTCACTGCGCCTACATCAAGCCCATGACCGACGCCATCGACACCGCCGCGGCCTGGGCCGCCTTCGAAAGCCGGGATCGCAACGCCGACGGGCGCTTCGTCGTCGCGGTGCGCACCACCGGCATCTATTGCAAGCCGAGCTGCCCCGCGCGCCACCCCAGGCGCGAGAATGTCAGCTTCTTCGCCGATGGCGCGGCCGCCGCGCAGGCCGGCTATCGCGCCTGCCTGCGCTGCAAGCCCGACGAAGTGGGGCGCGATCGCATCGCGGTGGCCGAGGCGGTCGCCGCGATCGAGACCGCCGAGGAGGCGATCCCGCTCGACGAGCTCGCCGCTCGCGTCGGCTATGCCCCGCATCATTTCCACCGCCTGTTCAAGCGCGCCACCGGGGTGACCCCGGCGGCCTATGCGCGCGGGCTCAAGGCGCGCCGCGCGGCCGAGGCATTGAGCGACGAGGACCGGGTGACCCCGGCGATCTACGAAGCGGGCTATTCCGGCCCGAGCCGTTTCTACGCGCACGGTGCCAAGCGGCTCGGCATGTCGCCCGGCGCCTGGGTGCGCGGCGGGGCGGGGGTGACGATCCGCTGGACGATCGCGTCGACCAGCCTCGGCCCGCTGCTCGTCGCGGCGACCGACAAGGGGCTGTGTCGCGTCTCGTTCGACGAGGATGCGCTGGCGCTCGCCCGGCGTTTCCCGCGCGCGACGATCGAGCCGGGCGGCGCGGCGCTCGCTGCGCTCGCGGCGAAGGTGGTCGCGGCGGTCGAATCGCCCGAGCGCGATCACGACCTGCCGCTCGACGTGCGCGGCACCGCGTTCCAGGAGGCGATCTGGCAGGCCCTGCGCGCGATCCCCGCGGGCGAGACGCGCTCTTACGCCGAGCTGGCGGCGATCGCCGGCAGCCCCGGCGCGGTCCGCGCGGCGGGGAGCGCCTGCGGTGCCAATCCGGTCGCGGTGGTGATCCCGTGCCACCGCGCGCAGCGCACCGACGGCAGCGCGGGGGGCTATGCCTATGGCCTCGAACGCAAGCGCGTGCTCCAGACGCGGGAGCGTGGTTAGGCAAATCTAAAGCCTTCGCGCCTAGCTCATTCGTCCGATGATGGGGGACGAGTGAGTATGAGTGCGTTCGGGCGTCGCAACGGGATCGGCAGTGGCGCGGCCAGAGGCGCATTCGGCGTGGCGCGGCCGATGCAGAGCGGCGGTCGCGCGGCACGGCCCGAGGGCGGCGAGCAATTCCCGCCGATCGACACGATTCCCTTCCCGATCGAGGAGGACCCCGGGCTCCCCGCGTCGCAGATCGACGCGATGCAGCGGCTGCAGGAGCGCCAGAACGCCAGCGGCGACGCCGGATCGAGCAAGGTCGACGGCTTCGAGGCGTCGATCCACAAGATCAAGGAGCAGGTGCTGCCGCGCCTGCTCGAGCGCGTCGATCCCGAGGCGGCGGCGACCCTGGGCAAGGACGAGCTGGCCGAGGAATTCCGCCCGATCATCGGCGAGGTGCTCGCCGAGCTCAAGCTGACGCTTAACCGCCGCGAGCAATTCGCGCTCGAAAAGGTGCTGGTCGACGAATTGCTCGGGCTCGGCCCGCTCGAGGAATTGCTCGCCGATCCCGACGTGTCGGACATCATGGTCAACGGCCCCGAGCAGACCTTCGTCGAGCGCAAGGGCAAGCTCGAACTGGCCAAGATCCAGTTCCGCGACGAGGCGCATCTGTTCCAGATCGCGCAGCGCATCTGCAATTCGGTCGGCCGCCGCGTCGACCAGACCACCCCGCTCGCCGACGCGCGGCTCAAGGACGGCAGCCGCGTCAACGTGATCGTGCCTCCGCTCAGCTTGCGCGGCACCGCGATCTCGATCCGTAAGTTCAGCGCCAAGCCGATCACGCTCGATATGATGGCCGGGTTCGGCTCGATGTCGGTGAAGATGGCGACCGCGCTCAAGATCGCCGGGGCGTGCCGCTTCAACATCGTCATCTCGGGCGGCACCGGCTCGGGCAAGACGACGATGCTCAACGCGCTGTCGAAGATGATCGACCCCGGCGAGCGCGTGCTGACGATCGAGGACGCCGCCGAGCTCCGGCTCCAGCAGCCGCACTGGCTGCCGCTCGAAACCCGCCCCGCCAATCTCGAGGGGCAGGGTGAGATCTCGATCCGCGATCTGGTCAAGAACGCGCTGCGTATGCGCCCGGATCGCATCATCCTGGGCGAAATCCGCGGCGCGGAATGTTTCGACATGCTCGCCGCGATGAACACCGGTCACGACGGTTCGATGTGTACGCTCCACTCCAACTCCCCGCGCGAGGCGCTGGCGCGTATGGAGAATATGGTGATGATGTCGGACATCAAGGTGCCCAAGGAAGCGATCAGCCGGCAGATCGCGGATTCGGTCGATATGATCATCCAGGTCAAGCGCCTGCGCGACGGCTCGCGCCGCGTGACCAACGTCACCGAGGTGATCGGGATGGAAGGTCCGGTGATCGTGACGCAGGAATTGTTCAAATTCGAATATCTCGACGAGACCGCGGACGGCCGCATCCTCGGCGAATATCGCTCGATGGGGTTGCGTCCCTATACGATCGACAAAGCCAAGCAGTTCGGCTTCGATCAGGCGTTTCTGGAATCCTGCCTGTAAGCTGAGCGGGTTTATCGCGCACAGCCTCTCGACGTTCGGGCCGAGCCTGTCGAAGCCCTGCACTTTTCTTCTCATGAAGACAGCCAGCCCTTCGACAAGCTCAGGGCGAACGGGAGAGCGAAGCCACTCGCTCCAGCGACAAACGGTGGCATTTCGTCGTTGAGACGTGCATGGCGACGCTATGGCGCTCGCCCTGTTCTTCCCGTTGCTTGCCGCGATCCAGGCACCGCTCGCCACCGCATTGCCGCCGGTCGCGCATGCGCCGGGGGCGGGGCGGCTCGCGCCCGATACCGAGGCGCGCTGGGTGCCGTTCGATCTGACGCCGGGGAACCAGATCCGTTTCGACATGACGGTCGACGGCCGCGCGGTGACCGCGATCCTCGATACCGGGGTGAGCTATTCGGTGCTCGCGCGGCGCTATGCCGACGCCACCAAGCTCGCGGTGACCGCCGGCGGCAGCGCCACCGCGATCGGCGGCGCGGTCGATATCGGCTGGGTCGCGACGCGCGAGATGCGGCTCGGCGGGCTGACGCGCATCGGCGGGGGGCTCACCGTCGCCGATCTGCCCGCGATCGCCACCGGCAGCGCCAGGCCGGTCGACCTGCTCGTCGGGCGCGATCTGATCGGCGATTATGCGCTCGACATCGATTATGCTGCGCGGCGCTTCCGCTTGCTGCGCTCGGGGCGGATGCCGTTCCGCGGGCAGGTCGCGCCGCTCGCCATCGCGCGCGACAAGCGCGTCTATATCGGCGAGGTGGCGCTGGGCGCGGCCGAGCTCAAGCCGATGGTGGTCGACACCGGCGACGGTTCGTCGATCACCGTCACCGCGGAGGGCTGGCGCGAGGCGAAGCTCGCCGGGGTGCGCACCACCTCCGCGATCTCGTTCGGGCTCGCCGGGCCGGTGGTCAGCACGATCGGCATCGTGCCGATGCTGCGGATGGGGCAGCTCGTCGCGCGCAACGTCGAGGTGCGGGTCGAGCCGGTCGGCGGCTTTTCCGAGACGATCGGCGCGGCGGGGCGCGTCGGCTCGGGTTTCTTGCAGAATTACCGCGTGCTGCTCGATCCCGGCGCGGGGCGGATGGTGCTCTCCGCCGGCGAGGACGCGGACGAGCCGCCGCTGCGCTCGACCAGCGGGCTGCTCGTCGGGGTCGAGCCCGATCGGCTGCGGGTGCTGCATGTCATGCGTGGCGGCCCGGCGGCGGCGGCCGGCTGGCGCGAGGGCGATATGATCTGCGCGATCGACGGCGCCCCGGTGCCGCGCGACTATGCCACCAGCCCGCTCGCGCATTGGTCCGCCGATACGCCGGGGCGGACGGTGGCGCTCGGCATGTGCGACGGCACGACGCGGCGGCTGACGCTGGCGGATTTTTATTGAGCCGGCAGGAATTTAAGTAGGATTACCTGTCCCCGTTCGGGCCGAGCTTGCCGAAGCCTGCTTTTCTTCGCCAAGCAGTATAGCCCTTCGACAAGCTCAGGGCGAACGGGTGGCGGAGGTCAGGTCACCCCAGCTTGTCGACCTTGTCCTGCAGCCGCGCGAGCTCGGCCTTGAGCGCGGCGATCTCGTCGTCCTTCGCGCCCGCGGCATCGGCGCTACCCTTGGGCTTGAACGCGCTCGCCGCGGCCTCGAACATCGCCATGTTGCGCTTGGCCATTTCGGCGAACGGCGAATTGGCGAAGGCGCCCTCGACCGCCGATTTGAACTGCGCCTGGTTGCGGCGGAAGCTTTCCATCGACGCTTCGAGATAGGCGGGGACCATCGCCTGCATCGAATCGCCGTACATCGCGATCAGCTGGCGCAGGAAATTGACCGGGAGCATCGTCTGCCCGCGGCTTTCCTCCTCCATGATGATCTGCGTCAGCACATTGTGCGTGATGTCTTCATCGGTCTTGGCGTCGACCACGCGGAATTCGCGGCCTTCGCGCGTCATCTGCGCGAGATGATCGAGCGTGATGTAGGACGAGCTTTCGGTATTATAGAGACGGCGGTTCGCATATTTCTTGATGATCACCGCGCCGTCGCCGGCATGCTGCTTCTTCATCGAAAGCTCCCGCAATGAGTGTTTACCGCGGTACAGCACAAACTTCCGCACCGCAACACGGCCCCCGGCCGCTGCCGCTGTTCCTCGATATGGTGCGCAGCGAAACCGCAGCATCGCCCGAGCGCCTGCCTGCCGTACTCGAAGGGTTGCGCCGCTATCAGGAAGCGCCGCGCGGCCGCGTGCGCCGCGCGATGCCGGCGCGCTTCCGCAAGCGCCGCGCGCGACTGCGCGATTATGGCGGGGAGGGGCCGCCGGTGGTCTTCGTCCCGTCGCTGATCAACCCGCCGTTCGTGCTCGATCTCACCCCCGCCACCTCGCTGGTACGGTGGATCGCGGCGTCGGGGTTCCACGCCTGGCTGGTCGACTGGGGCGTCACCGATCCGCGCGACCGCGACATGGACGTCGCCGCGCATGTCGAGCGCGTGCTCGAACCGTTGCTGGCGAAGCTGCCCGCGCCGCCGCTGCTTATCGGCTATTGTCTCGGCGGAACGATGGCGCTCGCCGCGGCGAGCCGGATGAAGGTCGCCGGGCTGGCGACGATCGCCTCGCCGTGGCGCTTCGCCGGCTATGGCGCGGCGGCGCGCGATATCGCCGCCTTGTGGGAAAGCGCGCGGCCGACCTGCGACCAATTGGGTGTGGTGCCGATGGAAGTGCTGCAGACCGGCTTCTGGCGGCTCGATCCGGCGCGGACCGTCGCGAAATATGAGGCGTTCGCGAAACTGGAGGGCGATCGCGCCGCGATGTTCGTCGCGCTCGAGGATTGGGCCAATGCCGGCGAGCCGCTGACCTATGCCGCGGGCGCCGAATTGTTCGAGCGTTTCATCGGCGAGGATCTGCCGGGGCGCGGGCTGTGGCGTGTCGGCGGTGTGGCGGTCGGGCCCGAGCGGGTCGATTGCCCGTCGATCGATTATGTCTCGCTCTCCGACCGGATCGTCCCCGCCGCGACCGCCGCCGGGCTGGCGGCGCGGCGCGATCTCGGCGCGGGGCATGTCGGGATGATCGTCGGCGGCAGCGCGCGGCGGCAATTGTGGGAGCCGCTGAGGGACTGGCTTCACGGCGTCGCCGGGGGTAGGGAGCCGGGACAGTCCAAAGAGGAACATGCGCCATGACCGACGTCGTCATCACCGCCGCCAAACGAACCCCGGTCGGCAGCTTCCTCGGCGCGTTCGCCGCCACCCCGGCGCATGAGCTCGGCCGGATCGCGATCGAGGCTGCGCTGGCGCAGGCGGGGGTATCGGGCGACGAGGTGAGCGAAGTGATCCTCGGCCAGGTGCTCACCGCGGCGCAAGGGCAGAATCCCGCGCGGCAGGCGTCGATGGCGGCGGGGGTGCCCAAGGAGGTGCCCGCCTGGGGCGTCAACCAGGTATGCGGCTCCGGCCTGCGCGCGGTGGCGCTCGCGGCGCAGGCGGTGCAGACCGGCGATGCGACGATCGTCGTCGCCGGCGGGCAGGAATCCATGTCGCTGTCGAACCACGCGCAGGCGTTGCGCGCCGGGCAGAAGATGGGGTCGCTCGAATTGATCGATACGATGATCAAGGACGGGCTGACCGATGCCTTCAACGGCTATCACATGGGGATCACGGCGGAAAACCTCGCCACCGAATATCAGGTGACCCGCGCCGAGCAGGATGAGTTCGCGGTCGCCAGCCAGAACAAGGCCGAGGCGGCGCGCGCCGCGGGGCGCTTCGCCGATGAGATCGCACCGGTCACGGTGAAGGGGCGCAAGGGCGACACGATCGTCGATGCCGACGAATATATCCGCGCCGGGGTGACGCTCGAGAGCGTGTCGGGGGTGCGCCCGGCGTTCAAGAAGGACGGCAGCGTCACCGCGGCCAATGCCAGCGGGCTCAACGACGGCGCCGCGGCGCTGGTGGTGATGAGCCGCGCCGAAGCGGAAAAGCGCGGCGCGCCGATCCTCGCGACGATCCGCTCCTGGGCGTCGGCCGGGGTCGATCCGTCGATCATGGGGATCGGCCCGGTCCCGGCGACCAAGCGCGCGCTGGAGAAAGCGGGGTGGACGCTCGCCGATCTCGATCTGATCGAGGCGAACGAGGCGTTTGCCGCGCAGGCTTTGTCGGTCGGCAAGGCGCTCGGCTGGGATGCGGCGAAGGTCAACGTCAACGGCGGCGCGATCGCGATCGGCCATCCGATCGGCGCCTCGGGCGCGCGCGTCCTGACCACCTTGCTCTACGAGATGCAGCGCCGCGATGCGAAGAAGGGGCTGGCGACGCTCTGCATCGGCGGCGGGATGGGCATCGCCATGTGCGTGGAACGCGCATGATCGACCATATCGGGATCGGCGCGGCCGATTATGCCGCGGCGCGGCGCTTCTACGACGCCGCGCTCGCCACGCTCGGCATCGTGCCGGTGATGGAGATCACCGCGGAGGAGAGCGGCGGCTATCAAGGCGTCGGCTATGGCCGCGGCGACAAGCCGTTCTTCTGGGTTTCGTCGGGCGGCGCGCGCGGGGCGGGTATCCATGTCGCCTTCACCGCGCCCGATCGCGCGACGGTCGATGCATTCTACGCGGCGGCGATGGCGCATGGCGGGCGCGACAATGGCGCGCCGGGGCTCCGGCCGCATTATCACCCCGATTATTACGGGGCGTTCGTGTTCGATCTCGACGGGGTCAATGTCGAAGCGGTGTGCCACGCCCCGGCGTGACGCGATTCACCTCCAGATCCGGTCGAACCGCGCGCCAAGCCCGGTCAGCAGCTCATATTGCGACATGCCGCTGATCGCCGAGGCTTCGGGCAGCGCGTAATCGAGCGCGAGCCAGTCGCCCTCCGCGACATCGGCCGCGCCGCAATCGACCGCGATCAGGTCCATCGATACCCGTCCGAGCACCGGCAGCCGCGTCGCCCCCGCGCGCGCGGCGCCCTTGCCCGAAAAACCGCACCAATAGCCGTCGGCATAGCCGAGGTTGAGGATCGCCACTTCGGTATCCGTTTGCGCCGTCCAGGTCGCATTATAGCCGACCGACTCCCCCGCGGCGACGCGGCGACGTTGCAGGACCTGCGCCTCCGGGGTCGCGACCTGGCGCATCCCGGCCAGTTCGGCGCGCGGCACGCCGCCGTAGAGCGCGATGCCGGGGCGGACGAGATCGAAACGATAGTCCGCGCCCAGCGCGATGCCGGCCGAATTGGCGAGGCTCATCCGTTGCGCCCCCGTCGTCCCGGCAAGCGCGACGAAGCGCGCCCGCTGCTGCTCGTTGAGCGGCGAATCCTCGTCGGCCGAGGCGAGGTGGCTCATCAGCGTATCGATCCTGAGCCCCTCGAGCAGCCCGTCGGCGATATCCGCCGGCGACACCCCGAGCCGGTTCATCCCGGTATCGACCATCACGTCGCACAGCCCGCCGCCCGCGTCGCGCCAGCGCTGTATCTGCCGCGCGGTGTTGAGCACCGGGCGCGCGTTGCGCAGCCGCGCCAGCGCCATATCGTCGGCGCGGACCCCGTGGAGCACCGAGATCGAAACGCCGGTGTCGACCAGCGCGCGCGCCTCGGCCCAGGTCGCGACGAAGAAATCGCGGCATCCGGCATCGGCCAGCCGCCGCACCACCTCGCGCGCGCCGAGCCCATAGCCGTCGGCCTTCACCGCCGCGCCGCACGCCGCCGCGCCGCTCATCGCCGCGAGCCGGCGCCAGTTATCGACAAGGGCGGCGGCGTCGAGCGACAGGCGGCAGGGGGAACGGTTCATGATGCCCGGTTAGCGGGCGCCGCGATCCGCGTCGACCGGTTCAGGCGACGATATGGCCGTGCCGATCTTCCTTCAGCCACAGCACGGTGACGATCAGCGCCATCAGCGTGACGCCCCAGGTGTACCACAGCCCGGCAAAGGGATCGCCGGTGCGCGCGACGATATATTGGCTGATGAACGGCAGGAAGCCGCCGAAATAGCCGGTGCCCAGGTGATAGGGGATCGACAGCGAACTGTAGCGGATCGCCGGCGGGAACATCTCCGACAATAAGGCCGCGACCGGGCCGTAGGTGATTCCCGACAAGGCCGAAATGGCGAGGATCGCGAGCAGGATCAGCACGATGTCGCGTGCCGAGGGGTGGACGCGATCGAGGTGATAGCCCGCGTCGGCCAAAGCCTTGTCGAGCGCGGCGGGCGAATGATCGTGGACCGGCTCGCCGCCGATCGACACGCTGACCACCGGGGTGGTCTGCTTGGTATAGGCGACGCCCTTCTTGGAGAAATAGTCGAGCAACTTGCCGCATTCGTCGCTCTGTTTCGCGGCGAACGGCGAATAATTGCAGGCGGGGCCGGAGACGATCACCGGCGCATGCCGCGCGGCGCGCGCGAGATCGGGGTTGGCCGCCGCACCCATCACCTCGAAGATCGGGAAGAGTAGGAGGAGCGTCATGATGTAGCCGATAACGATCGGCTTCTTGCGCCCGACGAGATCGGAAATCCGCCCGAACAGCACGAACCACGCCACCCCCATCAGCGCCCCGGCGGCGGTGATCAGCTGCGCGGTCGTCTCGTCGACGCGCATCGTCGTCTGGAGGAAGGAGAGGACCGAGAACATCGCGGTATACCAGATCACCGTCAGCCCGGCGGCGATGCCAAACAAAGCGACGAGCATCCGCTTCAGATTGCCGGGATAGGTGAAGCTTTCGACCAGCGGGTTGCTGGCGCGCTCGCCCGCCTCGCGCATCTTCTTGAACACCGGGCTCTCGGAAAGCTTGAGCCGCATCCACAGCGAGATGCCGAGCAGCACGATCGAGAACAGGAACGGCGCGCGCCAGCCCCATTCCTCCCACGCCGCGCCGTGGAACACGCCCTTGAACGACAGGATGACGATCAGGCTGAGGATGAACCCGCCCGCGACGCCGGCCTGGATGAAGCTGGTGTAATAGCCCGATCTTCCCGGCGGCGAATGCTCCGCGACATAGATCGCCGCGCCGCCATATTCGCCGCCCAGCGCGAGCCCCTGCGCGATCCGCAGCAGGATGACCAGCGCGGGCGCCGCCATCCCGATCGCGGCATAAGAGGGGATCAGCCCCACCCCGGCGGTGGCGATGCCCATCAAGGTGATCGTGACGAGGAAGGTATATTTCCGCCCCAGCCGATCGCCGAGATAACCGAAGATCACCGCCCCCAGCGGGCGGAAGCCGAAGCCGACCGCGAACCCCGCCCAGGCGAGCAGGGTCTGCAGCATCTCATTGCCGCCGGGGAAGAAGGTGCGCCCGATGATCCCCGATGCGGCGAGCGTGCCGTAGATGAAGAAATCATACCATTCGAACACGGTGCCCAGCGCCGAGGCCGAGATGACGAGCCGGATGTCGGCGGTCGACGGCTCGTCCGCGTCGTCGTGACCCTGTTCAGCGATCGTCGCCATCGTGCCGGTTACCCCTCTTCGGGCCGTTTCGGCCCGGCGCTAGCTGTAGCGTGCCGGGAGGCGGCGGCAAGAGTAGGCCGGCGCGGGCGCAACTAAACCGTTCGGGCTTCGACAAGCTCAGCGCAAACGGATTATCCGCGCCCTCCCGTCAATCGGCGAAGGTCGCTTCCACCGCGATCACCTCGATCGCATCATCGCGCCCGGCGAAGGGCAGCACATCGCCCTCCCCCGCGCCGATCAGTGCGCGGGCCAGTGGCGCCGAGAAGGCGATCTTGCCTGCGGCCGGATCGGCCTCGTCGTCGCCGACGATCTCGATCGTCCGGGGCTCGCCGTTCAGCGTGAACTCGACGCGGCTGCCGAACGCGATTTCGTCGGCCGGCGGGGCGGGGGCGAGGATCGCGGTGACGCGGCGCGTCTGCCAATAGCGCAGGTCGCGCGCGATCTCCTCGCGGCGCGGCTCGTCGGCCTCCGCCTCCGCCTGCGCCGCGTCGAGCTCGGCGATCCGCGCATCGATCAGCGCGCGGCCGCGCGGGGTGACGAGGTTCGGCCCCGGCGGGATCGGCAGCTCGAAGCGCGGCTCCTTATGCTCCTCATCGCTCTCGCGGCGGAAGGCGACGCTCATGGCTTTTCGGCGAGCATGTTGATGATGCCGGAGAAATCGCGCCCGCCATGCCCCGCGCCGGCATAAGCCTCGTAAAGCTCCCGCGCCCGCGCGCCCATCGGCACCTGCGCGTCGACGCTCTCCGCCGCGGCCATCGCGAGGCGCAGGTCCTTGAGCATCAGCGCGGCGGCGAACCCACCCTGATAATCGTGGTCCGCGGGGGTCTCCGGGCCGACCCCGGGGACGGGGCAATAGCTCGTCATCGACCAGCTCTGCCCGGAGGACACGCTGGCGATATCGAAGAACGCCTGCGCCTCGAGCCCGAGCTTCTGCGCGAGCAGGAACGCCTCGCAGGTCGCGACCATCTCGGCACCGAGGATCATATTGTTGCAGATCTTCGCCGCCTGCCCCGCGCCATTGGCGCCGGCGTGGATCACCGCCTTGCCCATATCGGCGAGAAAGGGTTCGGCGCGCCCGAAGGCATCCTTCGAACCACCGACCATGAAGGTCAGCGTCCCGGCATTGGCCGCGGCGATCCCGCCCGAGACCGGGGCGTCGACCGCGACCAGCCCCTTGGCCGCTGCCATTTCGGCGACGCGCTTGGCGGTCGCGACGTCGATCGTCGAGCAATCGATCAGGATCGCCGAGGGCAGGGCGGCATCGAGCACGCTTTGGGCATAGACCTGCTCGACATGCGTGCCCGCGGGCAGCATCGTGATGATCGCCTCGGCCCCCTCGGCCGCCTCGGCGGCAGTGACGACGGGGAGGCAGCCCGCGGCCCTGGCGCGTTCGAGCGCCTCGGCGGAGAGGTCGAAGGCGCGGACGTCATGGCCCTTTTTCGCCAGATTGGCGGCCATGCCCCCGCCCATATTGCCCAGCCCGATGAAACCGACGCGCGCCATTTCGTGTCCTCTCAAATCACAACCGAAACGCCTGAAAGTCCGGCTTCGGTCCGCTATACCATTTCCGTCATGCCGGGCTCGACCCGGCATCCAGAGCCACCAATGTCGACGCTCGTTGCCCTGGATACCGGGTCAAGCCGGGCATGACGGCAAAGAGTTGATCGACAGCGTCGAACCGGGCGGCAGTTACCGCCCCTTCCACACCCCGGGGCGCTTTTCGATGAAGGCGGCCATGCCCTCGGCCTTGTCCTCAGTGTTGACGAGGATCTGGAACAGCCGGCGCTCGGTGACGATGCCCTGTGCGAGCGTTGTTTCGAACGCCATGTTGATCATTTCCTTGTTCACCATCGCGGCCATCGGCGGCATGCTTGCGATCGTCGCGGCGGTCTTGAGCGCTTCCTCGACCAGCGAGTCCAGCGGCACGACGCGTGCGACGAGCCCCGAACGCTCCGCCTCGCCGGCGTCCATCATCCGCCCGGTAAGGCACATTTCCATCGCCTTGGCCTTGCCGATCGCGCGGGTCAGCCGCTGCGACCCGCCCATCCCCGGCGCGACGCCGAGCTTGATCTCGGGCTGGCCGAATTTGGCGCTATCGGCGGCGATGATGAAATCGGCCATCATCGCCAGCTCGCACCCGCCGCCGAGCGCGAAGCCGTTGACCGCGGCGATCCACGGCTTGCGCGTCGCGACCACCCCGGTCTGCCAGCCGACGAAGAAATCCTGCAGGAAGAAATCGGCCGCGGGCATATCGGCCATTTGCTTGATGTCGGCGCCCGCCGCGAACGCCTTCTCGCCCGCGCCGGTGAGGACGAGGCAGCGCTGGCTAGCGTCCTTGTCATAGGCGCCGAACGCCGCCGAGAGATCGGCCAGCACGTCCGAATTGAGCGCGTTGAGCGCCTGCGGGCGGTTGAGCGTGACAAGCGTCACCGCACCGCTGCGTTCGACGAGGATCGTGGCGTAGTCGGTCATCTCTGTTCCTCCGTCATCCCAGCGAAAGCTGGGATCTCAGGCCGCTAGCGCGACCTTTGTGGCATGCGACCCCAGCTTCCGCTGGGGTGACATAGGGTATTGCGACGACGCAATTTACTGCGGCGTCCAGGCCTCATCATCCGGCAGCGGCGCGAAGATCTGGTCGATCAGATGATCGCTCACCCCGTCCGGCGTCGGCGGGTTCCATTGGGGCGAATTGTCCTTGTCGACGATCACCGCGCGGACGCCTTCGAGAAAATCGTGGCGCTGGACGACGCGGCTGCCGACCGCATATTCCTGCCGCATCTCGTCGGCGAAGCTGGGCATCGTCTTGCCGTCGAGCAGCAATTTGAGGCTGACCTTCATCGTCTGCGGCGATTTGGTCTCGAGCGTCGCCAGCGTGGCGCGCGCGAAATCGCTGTCGTCGGCGGCGAGCGCGGCGAAGATATCCTCGAGCCGGTCGGAAGCGAACAGCCGGTCGATCTCGTCACGATGCGCAAGGATCGCTGCGTCGGGTGCGGCGACGGCGAGCGCGTCGAGCACCGCCTCCGGACCTTGCGCGATCCGCGCCTTGGCCTCGGCGAGCCGCTCGGCGGGGAGGTAATGCGTCGCGAGCCCGAGCGCATGACATTCGGCGCCGTCGAGCCGGTGCCCGGTCAGCGCGAGATATTGCCCGATGCGCCCCGGCAGCCGCGAGAGATACCAGCCGCCGCCGACATCGGGGAACAGCCCGATCCCGGTTTCGGGCATCGCCAATTTGGTATTCTCGGTCGCGACGCGAAAACGGCACGGCTGCGAGATGCCGACCCCGCCCCCCATCGTGATCCCGTCCATGAACGCCACGATCGGCTTGGCGTAGGTGAACAGCCGGTGGTTCATGCGATATTCGGTGTGGAAGAAGGCGCGTGCCTCGGCGCCGTCCTTCGCCCCGCTCTCGGCGAGCATACGGATATCGCCCCCGGCGCAGAAGCCGCGGCCCTCGGCGTGATCGATCGTGATCACGCGGACCGCCGCGTCGTCGCGCCACGCTTCCAGCGCGTCGAGCACGCCGTCGCACATCGCGCGGTTGAGCGCGTGGATCGCTTTCGGGCGATTGAGCCGGATGCGGCCGACGCCGCCGTCGGCTTCGGCGATCAGGTCCTGGGTCATTGCCGCGTCAGATCCCGCCCGACGATCATCCGCATCACCTGATTGGTCCCTTCGAGGATCGAATGGACGCGCAGATCGCGCCAGAAGCGCTCGATCGGATAGTCGCGGAGGTAGCCATAGCCGCCGTGAAGCTGGAGCGCGCGGTCGACGATGCTCGATCCGTTG
The DNA here is from genome assembly GCF_026130605.1 of Sphingomonas lycopersici. GTDB lineage: Bacteria > Pseudomonadota > Alphaproteobacteria > Sphingomonadales > Sphingomonadaceae > Sphingomonas > Sphingomonas lycopersici. Next base: position 99,555 of record NZ_JANFAU010000007.1, read on the forward strand.
TCGGTCGCCAGCCTTTTGGCCATTGCCGAGAAGCGCGACTTGTCGGGCGCATTGGCGCTGACCTTGGCCGCGGCGAGATAGAGCAGCGCGCGCGCCGCCTCCAGATCGGTCGCCATATCGGCGAGGGTGAATTGGGTGTTCTGGAAATCGGCGATCGGCTGGCCGAATTGCTGGCGCTCCTTGGCATATTTCACCGCCTCGTCGAGGCAGCGTTGCGCCCCGCCGAGCGAGCAGGCGCCGATATTGAGCCGCCCGCCGTCGAGCCCTGCCATCGCGAAGCGGAAGCCGTCGCCCTCCGCGCCGACGCGGTTTTCGACCGGCACGCGGCAATCCTCGAAGATCACCTGCGCGGTCGGCGAGGCATTCCAGCCGAGCTTCTTCTCGGGCGCGCCGAACGACAGGCCCGGCGTGCCCTTTTCGATCACCAGGCAGGAAATGCCCTTGGACTTCTCCTCGCCGGTGCGGACCATGCAGACGTAGATGTCGTTATAGCCCGCGCCCGAGATGAACTGCTTGGTGCCGTTGAGCACATAATGATCGCCGTCGCGCCGCGCGCTGGTCTTGAGCGCGGCGGCGTCGGAGCCCGAGCCGGGTTCGGTCAGGCAATAGCTGGCGATCTTGTCCATCGTGACGAGATCGGGGAGGAAGCGGCCCTTGATCGCCTGATCGCCGAAGCGATCGATCATCCAGGTCGCCATATTGTGGATCGAGACATAGGCGCTGGTCGCAGGGCAGCCATAGGCCATCGCCTCCATGATCAGCGCGGCCTCGAGCCGGCCGAGCCCGATCCCGCCCGATTCCTCGCCGACATAGATCGCGCCGAAGCCGAGCTCGCCCGCCGCCTTCCACACGTCGACGGGATAGTGATGCTGCTCGTCCCATTCGGCGGCGAAGGGGGTGATGCGATCGGCGGTGAAGCGCCGCGCGAGCTCCTGGATCTCGCGCTGGTCGTCGGTGAGGTCGAACTGGTTGGTCATTGGCGTTCCTGTAGCCCGTTACCCGTCATGCCGGACTTGATCCGGCATCCAGAGTCCCGGATGTAAGCATTGAAGATGTATAGCGCAGCGGACGTCATACATGGACAGACAGCCGGCGGTTTATATCGTTGCAAGCGACCGCAACGGTACGATCTATGTCGGTGTCACGTCGAACCTGCTCGGCCGCATCTATCAGCATCGCAGCGGCGAAATCGAGGGGTTCACCGAACGCTATCACGTCAAACGCCTGGTCTGGTTCGAACTGCATGAAAGGATGGAATCCGCTATCCTGCGCGAAAAGCAACTCAAGAACTGGCGCCGGGCGTGGAAGCTGGCGCTGGTCGAGAAGGATAATCCGACGTGGCGCGATCTTGCCGAGGACTTCGGATTCGATCCTTTGCCCCAATAATCGTCGTCATGCCGGGCTTGACCCGGCATCCAGAGCCACAAACGGTAGTGGCTGCGGCTCTGGATGCTGACTTTCGTCAGCATGACGGAAAAAGGGGAAGGCATCCGATTTACCCCATCGTCGGGATGACGAACGCGTTGCCGCCGTCCGGCGAGCCGTCGGGCCAGCGCTGGGTCACCGTCTTGACCTTGGTCCAGAATTTCACGCCTTCCATGCCGTGCTGGTTGGTGTCGCCGAATGCCGAGCGCTTCCAGCCGCCGAAGGTGTGATAGGCGACCGGCACCGGGATCGGCACGTTGATCCCGACCATCCCGACATTGACCCGCGCGGCGAATTCGCGCGCGGCATGGCCGTTGCGGGTGAAGATCGCGACGCCATTGCCATATTGGTGATCGCTCGGAAGGCGCAGCGCGGTCTCGAAATCGGGGGCGCGGACGATCTGCAGCACCGGCCCGAAAATTTCCTCCTTATAGGCGGACATCTGCGGGGTGACGCGATCGAACAGCGTCGGGCCGATGAAGAAGCCTTCCTCATGCCCCTGGAGCTTGAAGCCGCGGCCGTCGACGACCAGCTCGGCGCCTTCGTCGACCCCGGTCTGGATCCAGTTTTCGATCCGCTCGCGATGCTGCGCGGTGACGACCGGGCCGTAATGCGCCTCGGCGTCGGTCGAGACGCCGACGCGCAGCGCGTCGATCGCGGGGATCAGCTTTTCGCGCAGCGCGTCGGCGGTCTTGTCGCCGACCGGCACCACCACCGGCAGCGCCATGCAGCGCTCGCCGGCCGAACCGAAGGCGGCGCCGGCGAGATCGGACACCACCTGATCGAGATCGGCATCGGGCATGACGATACCGTGGTTCTTCGCCCCGCCCATCGCCTGGACGCGCTTTCCGGCATCGACCCCGCGGCGATAGACATAATGCGCGATATCCGACGAGCCGACGAAGCTCACCGCCGCGATCGCCGGATGATCGAGGATCGCGTCGACCATTTCCTTGTCGCCGTGGACGACCTGGAAGATGCCTTCGGGCATCCCCGCCTCGATGAACAGTTCGGCGAGCCGCACCGGGAGCGAGGGATCGCGCTCGGACGGCTTGAGGATGAAGGCGTTGCCGCAGGCGGTCGCCACCGCGCCCATCCACAGGGGGATCATCGCGGGGAAGTTGAACGGGGTGATCCCCGCGCCGATGCCGAGCGGCTGGCGCATCGAATAGACGTCGATCCCCGGCCCGGCTCCTTGCGTATATTCGCCCTTGAGCACATGCGGGACGCCGCAGGCGAATTCGACCACCTCGAGCCCGCGCTGGATATCGCCCTTGGCATCGGCGACGACCTTGCCGTGCTCGGAGGCGAGCAGCTCGGCGAGGCTCTGCATATTGGCCTCGACCAGCTCCTTGAAGCGGAACATGACGCGCGCGCGGCGCTGCGGGTTGGTCGCGGCCCAGGCCGGCTGCGCGGCCTGCGCGGCGGCGACCGCGCGATCGAGATCGGCCTTGGTCCCCAGCGTCACGCGCGCCTGCACCTTGCCGGTATTGGGATCGAACACGTCGCCGGTGCGACCCGCGCCGCCGCCCGAATGCCCGACGATATGATGATCGATGATGCGCATGAAACCTCTCCGCCGAAATCGCTTGGCCGGGCTTGTAACCGCCCGGCAAATATGCATTCAACCCGCTTAATTTGCCGGGGCGGGGTGCATTTTTGCAGATGGGCGGGCACCGCGACAAGGAAAAGGCCGATGAAGAATTGGGATGATCTGCGCGTGTTCCTCGCAGTGGCGCATGCCGGGCGCGTCGCGGCGGCGGCGCGCACGCTCGGCGTCGACGCGACGACGGTCGGCCGCCGGCTCGCGCGGCTCGAGGCGGCGATCGGTGCGCCCTTGTTCGAGACGGTAGCGGGCGAGCGCCGGCTGTCCGAGGCGGGGCAGGCGCTGCTCCACCACGCCGAGACGATCGACGCCACCATCGCCGCGGCCAGCGAAGGCGCCGCGGCGCAGGGCGCGGCAGGGCATGTCCGGCTAAGCGTCGCCGAGGGGCTGGCGACGCATGTGCTGGCGCCGCGCGTCCCGGCCTTCGCCGCGGCGCATCCGCGCATCCGGCTCGATCTGATCACCGCCTCGGGGCTGCTCGATCCCTCGAAGCGCGAGGCGGATATCGCGGTGATGCTCGCGCGCCCGCGCAGCCGCCAGTTGATCACGCAACGGCTGATCGACTATCGGCTGCGGCTCTACGCCACCCCCGGCTATCTCGCGGCGGCGGGGACGCCCGAGACCGCCGCCGCGCTCGAACGGCATGTGCTGGCGGGCTATGTCCCCGAGCATCTCCACGCGCCCGAGCTCGATTATCTGTCGGAGGTGCATGACGGGCTCGCCGCACGGCTGCGCAGCACCAGCATCAATGTCCAGCACCGCATGATCGCGGCGGGGGCGGCGATCGGCATCCTGCCCGATTTCATCGCCGCGGGCGATGCGCGGCTGGTGCCGGTGCTGCCGGAAATCGAGCTGAGCCGCGCCTTCTGGCTCGTCACCCACGCCGACGGGCAATCGACCCCGCGGATCCAGGCGGTGACTTCCTGGCTGCGCGAGGCGGTGCGTATGTAACATTCCGTCATGCTGACGAAAGTCAGCATCCAGAGCCGCGGGCGGCGTCGCTTGTGACTCTGGATGCCGGGTCAAGCCCGGCATGACGGAAGTTTCTTCGGGTGAGCGCTTAGCCCACCCCCTCGAGCGCCTTTTGCCGGCGGCGCTGGACCGAGCTGCCGATCCCGATCGCCTCGCGATATTTGGCGACGGTGCGCCGCGCGATATCGAAGCCGCGCGCGTTGAGCAGCTCGACCAATGTATCGTCGGACAGCACCTTGGCGCCCTCGTTGTGGATCAGCGCGCGGATCGCCGATTTGACCGCCTCGGCCGACACCGCGTCGCCGCCGTCGGCCGCCTGAATCGCCGAGGTGAAGAAATATTTGAGCTCGAACTGGCCGCGCGCGCAGCTCAGATATTTGTTGCTGGTGACACGGCTGACGGTCGATTCGTGCATCTCGATCGCCTCCGCCACCTGCCGCAAGGTCAGCGGGCGGAGATGCGCGACGCCATTGAGAAAGAACGCTTCCTGCTGCTTCACGATCTCGGTCGCGACGCGGATGATCGTGCGCTGGCGCTGGTCGAGCGCCTTGACCAGCCAATTGGCGCTGGCGAGGCAATCGCTGAGCCACGCCTTCGACGCCTTGTTCTGCGGCCCGGCGGCGAGCTCGCCATAATAGCGCCGGTTGACCAGCACGCGCGGCAGGGTGGCGTTGTTGATCTCGATCGCCCAGCCCGATGCGGTGCGCGCGACGAACAGATCGGGCACCACCGCCGGCGCCGGCTCCCCGCCGAAGCGGCAGCCGGGCTTGGGGTCGTAACCGCGCAATTCGCGGATCATGTCCGCCATATCCTCGTCGTCGACCCCGCAGATGCGCTTGAGCCGCGCGATCTCGCCGCGTGCGAGCAGATCGAGGTGATCGATCAGCCGCGCCATGCACGGATCGTAGCGATCGGCCTCCTTGGCCTGGAGCGCGATGCATTCGGCGAGGTTGCGCGCGCCGACCCCGGTCGGCTCGAAGGTGTGGATCACCCCGAGCACGCGCTCGACCAAGGCGAGCGGCACCCCGAGCCGCCCGGCGATGTCGAGCAGATCGGCGGCGAGATAGCCCGCCTCGTCGATCAGATCGATCAGATGCTGCGCGATGATCAGCTCGACCCCGGACAAGGCATGTCCGGCCTGCTGCGCGAGATGCTCGGCAAGGCTCGGCGCGTCGCTGGCGAAGGAATCGAGATCGGGGGCGTCCTCGCCCGACCCGCCGACGCTCCCCGCGCCGCCGAGCCCGACCGTGTCGGCCGGCGCATCGTCGAACCGCTCGGCGGCGATATCGACATCGAGCGATTCGCCCGCCGCCTCGCCCCCCATCACCAGTTCGTCGGCGCCGGCGGGCTCGTCGCGCGGCGCTTCAGCCGGTTCGCGCTCGGCAGCCGGGGCGTCGTCGGCCGGTGCGCTCGCCTCGAGCAACGGGTTGCGCTCGAGTTCCTCGGCGATGACGCCCTCGATCTCGAGGTTGGAGAGCGCCAGCAGTTTGATCGCCTGCTGGAGCTGCGGCGTCATCACCAGGGATTGCGACTGGCGCAGATCGAGGCGCGGCGCGAGCGACATTATCGGTCCCGCAAATCCGGCGCCGCCCGCGAGGCGAAGCCAAGCCGTCGCATCACAAAGAGAATCCCTCGCCGAGATAGAGCCGGCGGACATTGGCGTCGGCGACCAGCTCTTCGGGCGAGCCGGTGAACAACACGCGGCCGTCGTAGATGATGTACGCGCGGTCGACGATATCGAGCGTCTCGCGCACATTGTGATCGGTGATCAACACCCCGATGTCGCGCCGTTTCAGATCCTTCACCAGATCGCGGATGTCGGCGATCGAGATCGGGTCGATCCCGGCGAAGGGCTCGTCGAGCAGCATGATCGTCGGGTCCGCCGCTAGCGCGCGCGCGATCTCGGCGCGGCGCCGCTCGCCGCCCGACAGCGCCATCGCCGGGGCGGCGCGCAGCCGGGTGAGGCCGAATTCGTCGAGCAATTTGTCGAGCCGGTCCTGCCGCGTCGCCGCATCGGGGATGCTCAGCTCGAGCACCGCGAGGATGTTCTTCTCGATCGTCAGCCCGCGGAAGATCGAGGTTTCCTGCGGCAGATAGCCGAGCCCGAGGATCGCGCGGCGATACATCGGCAGCCCGGTGATATCGCGCCCGTCGAGCATGATGCGCCCGGCGTCGGGCTTCACCAGCCCCATCACCGAATAGAAACAGGTCGTCTTGCCCGCGCCATTGGGGCCGAGGAGGCCGATCACCTCGCCGCGCCCGACCGAGACCGAAACGTCGCTCAGCACGACGCGCTTGTCGTAGCTCTTGGCGATCGACACCACCTGCAGCCCGTTGGCGACGGGCGGCTCGGTGATCGGCTCGATCGTGCCCAGGCTGGTCACTTCATCCATATCGACGCCGGCCTCGCGGTTGGCAGGATTCATGCATGTCCTTTTGCCCGAGCCCGCGCGTCGAGGAAACCCCCGCCGCGACGAAAGCTCATCGGGTGGATCAGTTCTTGCTGTCGGACGGGGGCGACGGCTTGTCCGATTGCGCGCGCTTGGGCACCGAGAAGGTGCCCGTCACGCGGCCCGAGGGCGCGGTGGTCACGGTGCCGCCGGGCACCGGGCTGTTGCCGCCCGCGGCGGTCGAGCCGTCGATCACCGCGCGCCCGCTGTCGAGGTTGATCGTCAGCCGCCCGCCGTTGACGGTGTTCGCCCCGCCCTGCTGGAGCGAGACCGCGCCGATCATCGTGATGACGCGCCGATTGAGGTCATAGACCGCATATTGGCTCTTCGCGACCTGATTGGGCCGCCGCACCACCACGCCGCCCGCCGCGTCGAGCCGCGAGACCTGCGGATTCCCGTCGACCACCTGGCCGGTATAGGCGACCGTCACGCGTTGCGCGTTGAGCGTCATCTCGGCCTGCTTGACCGCGACGCTGCCGGTCAGCACGGCGCGATTCGCCTTGTCCTGGAGCTGGATCTGGTTCGCCCCGAAATCGATCGGCGCGTTGGTGTCGTGGCGCGTCTGCGCGCCGGCCGCGGTGGCGGCGAGCAGCGGGAGGAGGGGGATCAGGCGCTTCATGGTCGCCGCTATCTCGCCCCTCGCGGCACGATGTGCAAGCGGGCGTTGCCGGTCAGCGTCACGCTATGCGCGTCGAGATCGGCGTCGAGCCGGTTGGCGCTGAACGTTCCCTGCCGGACGGTGCCGGTCACCGCGCCGCCCGATTGCATCTTGCGCGTCTTGAGATCGACCGTCGCGTTGACGGTGTCGAGCGTATAGCCGTCGGGGCCGCGGAACGAGATCGGGCCGTCGACCTTCACCTGCTCGGTATCCATATTGTAGCGCCCGTGCTCGGCGACGAGCGAGGCCGGGCCGTCGTTGAGCTTGATGTCGGCGGCGAGCTGCTGGAGGCGGACGATCGGCTCGGCCGAGCTCTTCTGGATCGCCGAGCCCGCGGTCAGCTCGAACGGCTGCCCCTTGCCGTCGGCGCCGCGATAGCGCGCCGCCTGGATCTTGAGTCGCTCCTTCGCCACCTCGACCTTGTTCTTGTCGAGCACGAACGACACGTCGCCCCCGGTGGTCAGCGGCGCCATCACCAGAAAGGCGGAGAGCACCCCGATCAGCACCGGCAGCACCCAATTGGCGGTGGTGACGATACGGTCGTGCGGGCTGTCCGGCGCTGCCCAGCGCTGGCGCGCGTCGAGCGGCGGGGCAGCGGCTTCAGACATGCGCGAAAATGTCGATCTCCGGCCAGCCGGCCAGATCGAGCGCCGCGCGATGCGGCAGGAAATCGAAACATGCCTGCGCCAGCCCGGCGCGGCCCTCACGCGTCAGCCGCCGGTCGAGCTCGGTCTTGAGCTGGTGGAGGAAACGCACGTCGGACGCGGCATAATCCTTCTGCGCGTCGGACAATTCCGGCCCGCCCCAGTCGGACGATTGCTGCTGCTTCGAAATGTCCTGCCCGAGCAATTCGCGCACCAGCTCCTTGAGCCCGTGGCGATCGGTATAGGTGCGCACCAGCCGCGAGGCGATCTTGGTGCAATAGACCGGGGCCGCGACGACGCCGAGATAATGGCCGATCGCGGCGAGATCGAACCGCGCGAAATGATAGAGCTTGAGCCGCGCCGGATCGGCCAGCACCGCGCGCAGATTCGGCGCGGCATAATCCGAGGTCGGGCCGAACCGCACGAGATGCTCGTCCGGGCCGCCGTCGGACAGCTGCACCACGCACAGCCGGTCGCGCGGGGTGATCAGCCCCATCGTCTCGGTATCGACGGCGATCGACGCACCCGGGGCGAAGACGTCGAGCGGAAGATCTTCCTCATGAAAATGCACGGTCATTCGCCCGCACTAGCGGGGTGCATCGCGCGGCTCAATGGTCCGCGAATCGGCAAGATCGAAGAAAAGACTGCGAATCAACGGCCGAACAATTATTTAGGCATGATTCTCGCGCCCGTTGCGATCGATCTTCGCGTCGTCATAAGGCGTGAACTGCGCCAACCTGTGCTAATGATGCGACAGTAGTGCAACGATTAGCCACTTTCTGCCCACTTTTCGCACGATTCTGTTCGCTGTCTGGCCAAAGCTCCGCTATGGCATGTTGTGTGGCGCAAAAGGTTTGGCGCCCGAAGAGGTGTGGTTGCTGTTCGCCGTCCGGCGCGCACCTCTTGACGGCGAAGTCGGGCGGACAGGAAAACGAACGGGGTTATGAGTTTCGACAGAGGTAGCCGCGGGCATCGTGGCGGACGTGGCCGCGACAAGCGCGACAGTTTCGGCGGCGGAGATGATTTCGGCGGCGGCAGTGACTTCGGCGGCGGCTTCGGCGACCGTGGCGGTTTCGGCGGCGGCTTCGGTGATCGTGGCGGCGGCGGTGGCTTCCGTGGCGGCGGTGGCGGCTTCGGCGGCCCGCGCGGCGGCGGTGGTGGCTTCGGCGGTGGCGGCGGCTTCGGCGGCGGCCGCGGCATGCCCCCCCAGGTCGTTGGCGAGGGCACGGGCGTCGTTAAATTTTTCAACGGCCAGAAGGGCTTCGGCTTCATCGTTCGCGATGACGGCGGTGAGGACGTGTTCGTCCACATTTCGGCCGTCGAGCAGGCGGGGCTGACCGGTCTGGCGGAAGGCCAGCCGCTCGGCTTCACGCTCGTCGATCGCGGCGGCCGCATCTCGGCCACCGAGCTGAAGATCGACGGCGAGCCGATGCCGGTCGAGGAACGCGCGCCGCGTGACGGCGGCTTCGGCGGCGCCCCGCGTGGCGGCGCCGGCGGTGCGGGTGGCCCGCAGCGCCAGCTGACCGGCGAGAAGGCGACCGGCACGGTCAAGTTCTTCAACGCGATGAAGGGCTTCGGCTTCATTCAGCGCGACGACGGGCAGCCCGATGCGTTCGTCCACATCTCGGCCGTCGAGCGCGCCGGGATGAGCAGTCTCAACGAAGGCGATCGCCTGTCGTTCGAGCTGGAGGTCGATCGTCGCGGCAAATATGCCGCAGTGAACCTGCAGCAGTCGAGCTGATCGAACCCGATCGATTGATGGCGGCCCGTCCGACTGGCGAGTCGGGCGGGCCGCTGTCGTTTTGGGGCGGATGCCGTTCGTGGTGGATTGAATCGGGGGGTCCCTTTCCCCGTTCGGGCTGAGCTTGTCGAAACCCTGCATTTTCTTCCGCAGAGGAAGGGCAGCCGTTCGACACGCTCAGGGCGAACGCCTCATATTTTACGCACGGCGTTCGCCGCATCGTGCTAGCGAATCGGGCGATGCGTCTTTTCCCCCTATTGCTGCTCGCCGCCGCCCCGATGCCGGGGAGCGCGGCCGCCGCGCCGCCCCAGGCCGCCCCCGCCGAATCGCGGCCGGCGGTCATCACCCCGGTCGTCGTTGCGCGTTATCCGCATGATCCCCAGGCCTTCACCGAGGGGCTGTTGTGGCATCGTGGTCATCTCTACGAGAGCGTCGGGCTCGAAGGGCAGTCGGACGTACGGCGCGTCGATCTCGCCAGCGGGCGCGTGCTGGCGCGCGCCACGATCCCCGCCGGGATGTTCGGCGAGGGGCTGGCGGTGTGGAAGAACGCGCTGATCAGCCTCACCTGGCACGGCGGCGTCGCCTATCGCTGGAATGCCGCAACGCTCGCGCGGATAGGCACCGCGCGTTATCGCGGCGAAGGCTGGGGGCTGACGACGCTGGGCGACGCGCTGGTCCGCTCGGACGGCAGCGCGACGCTGACCGTCCACGATCCCGCGACGATGGCGGTGCGCCGGCGCATCGCGGTGACGATCAACGGCAAACCGATCGACCAGCTCAACGAGCTGGAGGCGGTCGACGGCGCGATCCTCGCCAATGTCTGGCGCACGCCGTATCTCGTGCGGATCGATCCGGCGAGCGGGCGGGTGACCGCGGTGGTCGATCTGCGCGCGATCGTCGCCGAAGTGGGGCTGTCGAACGATATCGAGGCGGTCGCCAACGGCATCGCCTGGGATGCGCAGGGCCGCCGGCTGTTCATCACCGGCAAGCGCTGGCCGACGCTGTTCGAGATCCGCCTGCCCGGATAAAAAAACCCGGCGCTTGCGCACCGGGGAAGGTTGTCCCGCAGGAGGAACCAGGGTGGGGGCGGGCACCGCGCCCGCCCCGATTTCGTCAGTAATGGTAGGCGCGTTCGCCATGCTCGGCGATGTCGAGGCCTTCGCGCTCGACGTCGGCGCTCGGGCGCATGCCCCACAATTTGTCGATCGCGAAGAACAGCACGACCGCGCCGACCCCCGACCAGACGAGCGTCAGCAGCACGCCTTCGAACTGGGTCACCAACTGGCCGACCATGTCGTAGGTGCCCGCGGCCATCGTCCCCGGCTTGGCGGCATAATCGGCGATGCCCTGCCCGCCGAGCGCCGGCGCATCGAGGATACCGGTCGCGAGCGCGCCGGTGATCCCGCCGATGCAATGGACCCCGAACACGTCGAGGCTGTCGTCATAACCGAACTTCGACTTCACCGTGGAGACGAAGAAGAAGCAGATCGGCGAGACGACCAGCCCGAGCACCACCGACCCCATCGGGCCGGCGAAGCCCGACGCCGGGGTCACCGCGACCAGCCCGGCGACGACGCCGGAAGCGGCACCGAGCAGCGAGGGCTTGCCGCGCACCGCCTGCTCGACGAGCAGCCAGGAGAGCCCGGCGGCAGCGGTGGCGACGAAGGTGTTGATGAAGGCGACCGCGGTGACGCCATTGGCCTCGAGATTGGAGCCGGCGTTGAACCCGAACCAGCCGACCCATAGCAAGGAGGCGCCGATCATCGTCATCGTCAGCGAATGCGGCGGCATCGGCTCGCGCGGGAAGCCGATGCGCTTGCCGAGCAGGACGCACAGCACCAGCCCGGTGATCCCGGCGTTGATATGGACGACGGTGCCGCCCGCGAAATCGAGCGCGCCCTTCTGGAAGAGATAGCCCGCGTCGCTATTCTGCGCGGCGAGCGCATCGGCGCCCTTGAGCGCGGCCGCGGCCACCGCATCGGGGCCGCCCCAATACCACACCATATGCGCGATCGGGAAATAGACGACGGTGACCCACAGCAGCGTGAACAGCATCAGCGGGAAGAATTTCACCCGCTCCGCCACCGACCCGACGAACAGCGCCGGGGTGATGCACGCAAAGGTCATCTGGAAGCAGATATAGACATATTCCGGGATATAGACCCCGTTGGAGAAGGTCGCGGCCTGGCTATTGGCATCGACCCCCATCAGGAAAGCCTTGGAAAGCCCGCCGAAAAAGGCGTTTCCGCCGGTGAAGGCGACCGAATAGCCATAGGTGACCCAGGCCACCGCGACCATGCACACGATCATCAGCACCTGGGTGAGCACGCTCAGCATGTTCTTGGTGCGGACCAGCCCGCCGTAGAACAGCGCGAGCCCCGGCACCGACATCATCAGCACCAGCAAGGTCGAGACGAGCATCCAGGCGGTGTCGCCCTTGTTGACCGTCGCCGGCGGGATCGGCGAGGCCGCTGCCGCCGCCGGCTGCGCCCAGGCGGGCGCCGCGGCGAGCGCGAGCGTCGCGACCAGGCCGAGGCCGGCCATCATCGTGGTTCGCTTCATCATATCCCCCTTCACAGCGCGGAATCGTCGGTTTCGCCGGTGCGGATGCGCACGGCCTGCCCCACATCGAGGACGAAGATCTTGCCGTCGCCGATCGCGCCGGTGTTGGCCGAGGCCTGGATCGCCTCGACCACGCGGTCGGCGAGCGCGCTGGCGCACACCACCTCGATCTTGATTTTGGGCACCATGTTGGTGCTGTATTCGGCACCGCGATAGATTTCGGTCTGGCCCTTCTGTCGGCCGAAGCCCTTGACCTCGGTGACCGTCATGCCAGCCACGCCGAGCACGGTGAGCGCTTCCCTCACCTCGTCGAGCTTGAACGGCTTGATGATGGCTATGATGAGCTTCATCGTGCCCCCTTCCGGTTGATCCGAGAGGGCGTCTCGCAATGGTCGTGCCAAATGCTTGTGGGGTTAATGCCGTTCGGGCTGAGCCTGTCGAAGCCCTGCCCTTTTCTTCGCAAGGAAGAAGGACAAGCCCTTCGACAAGCTCAAGGCGACCGAGATAATTCTAACGCTCAATAGCTATTGCGCGGGCAAAATTTGTGCAGTTGCGAAGGGCTGCCTAAAAATCAGGCAGTGCCGACGATCGCGCGGGCCGCGTCGAGATCCTCGGTGTCGACCATCACGCGCACCGGGATCAGCAGCCAGCTGCCGTCGGCGATGCTCGACCCCGAATCGAACGCGACCGCGGGAATGCCTTCGCTCTCCAGCCGGCCGACCAGGATATTGGCGAGGTTGCGATCGTAGCGCCCGAGCTCGACCAGGCTCATAACCGCCCCGGCGGGATCTCGGTCTGGACGCGCACCGGCAGCCCGTCGATGCTGTGGGTGCGCCCCGCGATCTTGGCCAGCCGCGCGGCGGGATCCTGCTGCGCGTGATATTTGACCAAAGTCTGGCGTTCGGCGTCGAGCGTCATCCGCGGCACGCCCCAGCCGCACGAGGTCTGGATGCTGTCCACCGCGATCACGAAGATCTGGCGCTGCCCCGGGAGCGGGGGGAAATGCGCCGCGAGCGCGGGATAATCCGCATCGCCCGCGACGACGAATTCGCCGCGGCCGTAGATGCGCAGGATCAGCGCGGGATTGTCGAAGGCGCAGAACATGATCGTGATCCGCCCGTCGGCGGCGAGATGCGCCTGCGTCTCGTTGCCCGATCCGCCGAGGTCGAGATAGCCGACCTTGCGCGCATCGAGCACGCGAAAGGTGTCCATCCCCTTGGGGCTCAGGTTGACCCGCCCCGCCGCGGCGGCGGTGGCGACGAAGAACATCGGCTGCCGCGCGATGAAGGCGCGGTGGTCGTCGGTCAGTGCGGAAAAGAATTCGGCCATTGCGAAGGGGTGCTCCTGCCCTCCGCTATAGCCCGAATTTCGCGAATTGCGCGGCGATTTCGGGGTCGATCGCCTTGGCCGCGGCGATATCGGCATCGCCGCCCGCAACGTCGCCGTTGCGTTTGCGCGCGAGCCCCAGTCCGTAGCGCGTCTCCGCGCTCTTCGGCATTTCCGCCGCCGCCTTGGCATAGGTTTCGACGGCTTCGGCATAACGCCCAAGCCTGAACTGGATCAGCCCGAGGCTGTCGAGATAGGCGGGGTTCGCGCCGTCGCGGCGGATCGCCTTACGGCAATCGTCGAGCCCACCTTCAAGCGCCTGATTGGCTAGCCCGCGCGCCCAGCAGCGCGCGTTCAACGCGCTGCCGAGCTTATTGTCCTCGCCGTGGAGCCGGATCCAGGCATCGAGCAAAGGGAGCGCGCGATCGGGCTGGTCGAGCGCGATATAGAGGCTCGCGATCGTCCGTGCCTCGTGCGAGCCGGCGGCGGCGAGCGGTTGCGCCGCCGCAATGTCGCGCGCGGCCGCGGCACGGTCCTTGCGGTGCAGGCTGAGCTGGGCGCGCATCAGCAGCGCAGCAAGATCCTGCGGCGCGAGCTTGAGCGCGCTGTCGAGATCGGCGGCCGCCAGATCGGGCTTGTGATCGTGCAGCCGCGCCTCGGCGCGTGCGGTGTAATAATCGGGCTTGTCCGGATCGAGCCGGATCGCGGCATCGAGATCGTCGAGCGCCCTGGCCGTCTCGCCGCGCGAGAGGGAGGCGCGGCCACGCAGCGCCAGCTCGGGGGCGGTCTTCGGTGCGGTCGACGGGTTGGCGGGATCGGTGGCGGGCTGGCTGCTCGCCACCGGCGCCTTCTGGAAGGAGAAGACCCGCCCGCCATTATAGGTGAAATAGAGCTTGTTCTGGCTTTTGGCGATGAACAGGTGATGCGCGAGGAAGAAATCGACTCCCAGCAGCATGTCGGGCGAATCGGTGCCGATACCGAGTTCGCCGTCCATCACCTGCATCCGCGCACGCTGGATGGTTTCGCTGCCGATCGAATAAGACGCGATCCGCGCGGTCCACGATCGATAGGATTTCTGCCCGAAGCCGCTGGCCGTATAGCTCGCCTTCACATCGGGCGCGTTGAGATCGATCCCGGCGCGCTCCGCAGCGCGGCGGCTGATCAGCGTGGCGGGCGCCCCGGTATCGAGCAACGCGCGCACGCGCTGCCCGTTGACGATGACATTGACGAAGACGTGGCGGTTGGCACGGCTTTCGTTGGGGACCAGATCGGCGATGTTGTAATCCCCGTCCTTCGCCCAATAGGCGAGAGCACGCTTGCTGCAGCCGGTGACCTTCATCAGCGAGAACTGGCCGTGCGCGAGATCGACCTCGGCATCGGCGAAATTGAGCAGATTGGCGCCGATCAGCCCGCTGCCCGTGTCGGAGCCGCCGACGAGGAACTCGATATTGTTGAGCGTCGTCCCGAGGATCCCGAAATCCTTGACCCGCGCGATATCGACCGACACGCGGCCGCCGATCCCCGACATATAGAAGCCCGGCGGCGCGGGACTCGTCTTGAGCGACAGCGCCTCCGCGGTGGCGCGCGACATCGTGCTGAAGAAAGCGCCGGTATCGAGGATGAAGCGCGTGTCCTGCCCGTTGATCTTGACCTGCGTCATCGGGCGCAGGCCGACCATCTCGACCGGGAGCGTGCCGTATTTGGCGACCTTGCACTCCTCCGCGCGCGCGCTGGCGACCGGCAGCAATATCGCGGCAGCGATCACCGCAGCCGCGTTCCGTGCATGAGGCATCCGCCTCCCCCCTCTTTGCTCCCGATCGGATGATGACGGCGGAGGAGGCGGAAAGCCAGCGGATAAGCGCCCAAATCTGATCCGAACCGCGGCGTTCGGATCGGCCCTTCAGGCGGCGGTGCCGCCCACCGTCAGCCCTTCGACCAGCAAGGTCGGCTGGCCGACCCCGGCGGGGACGCTCTGCCCCGCCTTGCCGCACATGCCGACGCCCTCGTCGAGCGCGAAATCATTGCCGACGCCGAGCACCTTGGTCAGCACCGTCGGGCCGTCGCCGATCAATGTCGCGCCCTTGATCGGCGCGCCGATCCGGCCGTTCTCGACGCGATACGCCTCGGTGCAGGAGAAGACGAACTTGCCCGAGACGATATCGACCTGCCCGCCGCCGAACGATTTGGCGAAGATGCCGTTCTTGACCCGCGAGAGCAATTCGGCGGGATCGTCCTTGCCCCCCTTCATGAAGGTGTTGGTCATCCGCGGCATCGGCGCGTGGGCGAAGCTCTCGCGCCGCCCGTTGCCGGTCGGCGCGACCCCCATCAGCCGCGCGTTGAGCCGATCCTGCATATAGCCCTTGAGGAAGCCGTCCTCGATCAGCACGGTCTCCCCGGTCGGGGTGCCCTCGTCGTCGATCGTCAGGCTGCCGCGGCGATCGCGGATCGATCCGTCGTCGACCACCGTCACCCCGCGCGCGGCGACCTGCTCGCCGATCCGCCCCGAAAAGGCCGAGGTGCCCTTGCGGTTGAAATCGCCCTCCAGCCCGTGCCCGATCGCCTCGTGGAGCAGCACCCCCGGCCAGCCCGGCCCGAGCAAGACGGTGAATTCGCCCGCCGGCGCATCGACCGACTCGAGATTGACCAGGGCCTGCGCCAGCGCCTCGTCGATCGCGCGGTTCCACGTCGCCTCATCGAACAGCGAATCGTAGAGGTAGCGGCCGCCAATGCCGAAGGTGCCGGTCTCGCGCCGGCCGTTCTGCTCGACGACGATCTGGACGTTGAGCCGCACCAGCGGGCGCACGTCGGTGGCGACGAAGCCGTCGGGGCGGACGATCTCGACCACGCTCCACGTCCCCGACAGCCCGACCGAGACCTGCGCGACGCGCGGATCGCGCGCGCGCGCCGCGGCGTCAATCGACTGGCACAGATTCACCTTGTCGGCGAACGGCACCAGATCGAGCGGATCGGCATCGGTGTAGAGATGATGATTGGTGCCCTTGGGCGAGGGCGCCTTGGCGCCGTTCGACGGATCGATCAGCGCCATCGTTTCCGCTGCGCGGCGAATCGCGGCTTCGGAAAGCTCGTTGGCGTGGGCGAAGGCGGTCATCTCGCCCGAGACGGCGCGCAGGCCGAACCCCGAATGGGTGTCGTAGCTCGCGGTCTTGAGCCGCCCGTCGTCGAAGCCGAATGCCTCCGACTTACGATATTGCAGATAGAGTTCGCCGTCATCGGCGGCGGCGAGCGCATCGGCGGTGAGTCGCGCCGCGGCCGCGGGGTCGAGCGTGTCGCGATACAGGAACGAGCGGGGATCGGTGGCGGTCATTGCCGCTAGATAGGGACTGGGAGCCGCGCGGCAAAGCCTTTGCGCTCGTAGTCCTTCCCGTTGGCCCTGAGCTTGTCGAAGGGCTGCGCTTCTTTCGGAAGAAAAGTGCAGGGCTTCGACAAGCTCAGCCCGAACGGCTGTGGGCTTAACGCCCGGCGCTGTCGCCGTGATCGGGCAGGGTCGACTGGTCGACCCCGTCGGCGGGGCCGCCGATCAGCACGAAGCGGCGGTCGCAATAGCCGCAATCGCTATAGCCGCTCTCGTCGATCTCCAGCCACACGCGCGGGTGGCCGAGCGCGGCAGGGAGACCGTCATGCGCGCCGTCGCAGGCGACGCGGCGGTGGGATACGCGGGTGACTTCGGGTGGCGGCAACATGGTTCCCGCGATTAGCAAGAGCGGCGCGGCCTAGCAATCACCCGCGGCGCACCGTAAATGCCGCGGCATGACAGACGCTGCGATTGCCATCCGGGATCTCTCCAAGACCTATCAGGGCGGCAAGCGCGCGCTCGACAATGTGACCTTCGACGTCCCCGCGGGGGCGATCTTCGGCCTCCTCGGGCCGAACGGCGCGGGCAAGTCGACGCTGATCAACATCCTCGCCGGGCTGGTGCGCAAGACCAGCGGCACCGCCGCGATCTGGGGGTTCGACATCGACGCGCACCCGCGCAACGCCAAGGCCTCGATCGGCATCGTCAACCAGGAAATCCTGTTCGATCCCTTCTTCACGCCGTTGGAGACGCTGGAGATCCAGGCCGGGCTCTATGGCGTGCCCAAGGCGCAGCGGCATTCGATGGAATTGCTCCGCGCGGTGCATCTGGAGGACAAGGCCAAGGCCTATGCCCGCACGCTCTCCGGCGGGATGAAGCGGCGGCTGATGGTCGCCAAGGCGATGGTCCATTCGCCGCCGGTGCTGGTGCTCGACGAGCCCACCGCGGGGGTCGATATCGAGCTGCGCCAGCAATTGTGGAACTATGTCCGCGAGCTCAACGAGCGCGGCGTGACGGTGGTGCTGACGACGCATTATCTCGAGGAAGCCGAGGAATTATGCGATCGCATCGCGATCATCAATCACGGCCGGCTGATCGCCAACGAGCCGACCCGCGAACTGGTCGGCAAGGCGCAGGAGAAGGTCGTCGCGGTGACGGTCGATCGCGATCTCGTGGCGCTGCCGGTCGCACCGGCGTTCGACAAGATCGTGCTCAAGGGCGAGCGGACGCTCGAAATCACCTATCAGAAGGACAAGGTGAACGCGGGCGAAGTGCTCGCCGCGGTGCAGGGCGCCGGGCTCGGGATCGTCGACGTGTCGACCAAGGAAGCCGATCTGGAAGACGTGTTCCTCAACCTGACCCGCGCGGTGAACGGCTGATTTAGCGCGGGGGGATCAATCCTCGCGCTTCGCGCCATCCAGCGAGCGTTCGGCGCGTTCTTTCTCCGCGCGGTCGGCGGCCTTCTCCGCCTTGGTACGCCCGAAGGCGGCGCGGTTGGCGGCGGCGGTCGCGGCCTCGGTGGCGCGGCGCTTCGCCTTGCGCGCCACGCGGAGGTTGACGACCTCGCCCATCAGATGCGGACGTCCTTGGCGATCGCGTCGAGCAGCCCGTTGACGAACCCTGCCTCGCGCCGGTCGTAAAAGGCGTGCGCAACATCGACATATTCGTTGATCGCGGTGCCCACCGCGACATCGGCGCGCGCGAGCAGTTCATAGGTGCCGCAGCGCAGGATCGCCTTCATCGGCTTGTCCAGCCGCGCGAGCGTCCAGCCCTGCAGCCGGGGTTCGATCAGCGCGTCGATTTCCTCGGCGCGGGCGATCGCACCCTGGACGATATCGTCGAAGAAGGTTTCGTCCGCCTCGGCATATTCGGCGTCCTCGATCGTTGCGCCGAGCCGGTGGTGGTGGAATTCGTGGATCAGCGCCGCCACCGGCGTCTTCTCCATCTCATGCTGATAGAGCGCCTGGACGGCGGCGAGGCGCGCGGCGGCGCGGGCCTTGGAACGTGCTGCGGTACGGGACATGCAACGAGCCTTTAGGCGCGATGTTACCCCTTGGCCAGCCGCAGCGCCACCGACGCCGCATGCGCGGGCAGCCCCTCGGCATCGGCCAGCGCGACCGTCGCCGGGCCGAGCTTGCCGAGCGCGGCGGCGTCGAGTTCGAGGAAGCTCGTCCGCTTCATGAAATCGGTGACGCCGAGCCCGCTGGCGAATCGCGCGCGGCGCCCGGTGGGAAGGACGTGATTCGGCCCGGCGACATAGTCGCCGATCGCTTCGGGGGTATGCCGCCCGAGGAAGGCCGAGCCGGCGTGGCGCAAGCGATCGAACAAAGCGTGCGGATCGTCGGTCGCGATCTCGACATGCTCGGGCGCGAGCCGGTCGGTCAGCGGGCAGGCATCGGCCAGCGTCGGCACGAGGATGATCGCGCCATTCGTCTCCCAGGCGACGCGCGCGGTCTCCCCGGTCGGCAAAGTGGCGAGCTGGCGCTCGACCGCCGCCGCGACGCGATCGGCGAAAGCGGCATCGTCGGTGAACAGGATCGACTGGGTGGTCACGTCATGCTCGGCCTGGCTCAGCAGGTCGGCGGCGATCCACTCGGGGTCGTTGGCGCCGTCGGCGATCACGACGATCTCGCTCGGCCCGGCGACCATATCGATCCCGACCACGCCGTAAACCTGCCGTTTCGCCTCGGCGACCCAGGCATTGCCCGGCCCGGTGACGACATCGACGCGTGCGATCCGATCGGTGCCCCAGGCGAGCGCAGCGATCGCCTGCGCCCCGCCGACGCGCCACACCTCGTCCGCCCCGGCGAGATGCGCCGCGGCGAGCACGAGCGGATTGACCTCGCCGTTCGGGGTCGGGGTCACCACCACCAGCCGCTCGACCCCCGCCACTTTCGCGGGGATGGCGTTCATCAGCAATGTCGAGGGATAGGCCGCGCGCCCGCCGGGCACATAGACCCCGGCGGCATCGACCGCGCGCCACCGCGCGCCGAGCCTGACCCCGGCGTCGTCGGTGAAGGCAAGGTCGTCGGGGCGCTGCTTCACATGATAGGCACGGATGCGCGCCGCGGCGAGCTCCAGCGCCTCGCGCAGATCGGGCGCCAGCGCGGCGAAGGCGGCGGCGCAATCCTCGGGCGCAATGCGCCAGCCGGTCTGATCGAGATCGTGGCGATCGAGCTTCTGCGTCAGCGCGCGCAGCCCGGCGTCGCCCTCGTCGCGCACCGTGCGCAGGATCGCGGATACGTCGCGCGCGACATCGGCATCGGATTCGCGCCGCGCATCGACCAGAGCCGCGAAATCCGCCGCGAAGCCGGGCGCGCTGGCGTCGAGCCGGATCATGCCTCGACCGCGCGCCGGAACGCTTCGACCAGCGGCACCACCCCGGCGCGGGTCTTCATCGCCGCGCGGTTGACGACCAGCCGCGAGGAGACATCCATGATCCGCTCGACCTCGACGAGGCCGTTTTCCTTGAGCGTCCGCCCCGAGGAAACGAGATCGACGATGCGCGGCGCGAGCCCCAGCGTCGGCGCCAGCTCCATCGCGCCGTTGAGCTTGATGCATTCCGCCTGCACCCCGCGGCGCGCGAAATGCTCCTCGGTGACGTGCGGATATTTGGTCGCGACGCGGACATGGCTCCAGCCGCGCGGATCGTCGCGCGCCGCCATTTCGGCGGGTTCGGCGATCGACAGGCGGCAATGGCCGATCGCGAGATCGACCGGGGCGTAAAGCTCCGAATAAGCGAATTCAGCGAGCACGTCCGATCCGACGATGCCGAGCTGCGCCGCGCCGTGCGCGACGAAGGTCGCGACGTCGAAGGCGCGGACGCGGATCAGCTCGATCTCGGGGGTCTGCGTCGCGAAGCGCAAAGCGCGGCTGTCCTCGTCGCCGAACGCCGCCTCGGGAACGATGCCGGCGCGGGCGAGCAACGGCAGCGCCTCGCTCAGGATGCGGCCCTTGGGAACGGCGATGACGATCTTTTCGGTCACGGGCGCGGCCTTTACGCGGGGGGGCGGAGAGGCGCAATACGAGCCGAGGAGGACGGCCCTATGGCGACGGAGGAGAATGTTCGCGGCGCTTTCCACATTCAGGAATTCTACTGCCGCCACATGGACGCACCGATGTACGCGCGATTGTGCGCGGCGATCGGCGACGGGCTGACCCGCGCGAGCCGCACCGGCGCACGGGTGCTCGACTGGCCCGGCGAGCCGACCCGTGACGCCTTGCCGCTGCGATTGTGCGGCGGGCTCCACGCCTTGGTGCGCGCCGGGCGCGACGCGGGGCTGGCGGCGGTGTTTGCCGGCGAGGTGATTGATCCGGGGGCGATCGCCGCGGCGGTCAATGCCGCGCTGGTCGCGCATGACGACACGATCTTCCCGTGGCTCGACGGCCCGCCGCAGACCAACGAGCCGGGGCGCTCGGGGGCGTTGATCCTCGGGCTGATGGAGATCGCGCGGCGCTATGGCCCGAAGATCGAATTGCTCGAAATCGGATCGAGCGCGGGGCTCAACCTGCTGATCGATCGCTATGCGTTCGATCTCGGCGGGGTGCGCGTCGGGCCGCCCGATTCGCCGGTGACGATCCGCCCCGAATGGCGCGGCGACCCGCCCGCGCCGGTTGATATCGATATCGTTTCGGTGCGCGGCTGCGACGTCCAGCCGCTCGACGCCACCGATGCGGCGGTCGAGGCGCGGCTGCTGGCGTATGTCTGGCCCGAGACCCCGGCGCGCGCCGAACGGCTCGGTCGCGCGATCGCGATGCAGCGTGCGCGCAGCGTCGATCTGGTGCGTGCCGATGCCGCCGACTGGATCGAGGCGCGACTCGCCGAACCGCAAGCAGCGGGGGTGACGCGGGTGCTGATGCATTCGGTGGTGTGGCAATATCTGCCCGAAGAGGTCGCCAACCGCATCCGCGCGGCGATGGCCGCCGCCGGCGCGCGCGCCACCGCCGAGCGCCCGCTGGGCTGGGTGATGATGGAGCCGAATCGCGCCTTCGCGCAGCAGATCGTGCGGGTGAAAAGCTGGCCGGGGCAGACGGAATGGCATGTGCTGGCGACCGCGCATGCCCACGGCACCTGGGTGAGGAACGGCATCCTCGACGAGGATCGCGTGGGCTATGACCTCCCCGCGTCCGCCAAGGTCGAGGCCGGCTGAGCCGCTTGGTTGCATTTTCCCGGCGCCGCGGCTAAAGGCGCCGCTTCCCGCGCGAGGATCATGACGAACGGCCCGGCCACAAGGGCTGCCGCGGCCGTTTTGACCTCGCCCGAATAGAAAGGACGAAAATGCCCAAGCTCAAGACCAAGAGCGGCGTGAAGAAGCGCTTCAAGCTCACCGCGACCGGCAAGATCAAGCACGGCGTGGCCGGCAAGCGCCACCGCCTCATCAGCCACAACGGCAAATATATCCGCCAGAACCGCGGCACCAGCGTGCTGTCGGATGCCGACACGAAGACCGTGAAGGCCTGGGCGCCTTACGGCCTGAACTGAGGAGACGGGAACAATGGCACGCGTCAAGCGGGGCGTAACCACCCGCGCCAAGCACAAGAACATTCTCGCGGCAGCCAAGGGCTATCGCGGTCGTCGCAAGAACACGATCCGCGTCGCGCGGCAGGCGGTCGAAAAGGCCGGCCAGTACGCCTATCGCGACCGCAAGGTGAAGAAGCGCACCTTCCGCGGCCTGTGGATCCAGCGCATCAACGCCGGCGTCCGCGCCGAAGGGCTGACCTACAGCCAGTTCATGCACGGCCTGAAGCTGGCCGGGATCGAACTGGACCGCAAGGTGCTGGCCGATATCGCGATGCACGAAGGCGAGGCGTTTACCGCCATCATCGCGCAGGCGAAGGCGGCGCTGCCCCAGGCCGCCTGAGGCGGACCTCACGCGCAAGCAGAAACGGGGCGTCGGTGGTCTAGGCCACCGGCGCCCTTTTCATTTCCACCCTCGTCATTCCCGCGAAGGCGGGAATCCATTCGTGCGGAACGCCGTGATGGAGCGACAGCCTTGCGTTTACATCCTGGCAAGCGGCCGACACGGCACGCTCTACATCGGGGTGACATCAAATCTGATGGCGCGGCTGGTTCAGCATCGTGATGGATTGATCGAGGGCTTCACCACCCGCTACGGGGTGGCGCGGCTGGTCTGGTTTCAGATGGCGGATACGATGGAAGCGGCAATCCGTCGCGAGAAGCAGTTGAAGAAGTGGAATCGGGACTGGAAGCTGCGGCTGATCGAGGAAACGAACCCGAATTGGATCGATCTGGCGGTTGGCCTCGGTTTCGATCCGATCGATCCGACAGCGTGAATGGATTCCCGCCTCCGCGGGAATGACGGAGTGAGAAGTGGCTGAACTCGACCGACAAGAACATCTGATCGATCAGATCAACCGGAGCGAAACGCTCGACCAGCTCGAGGCGCTGCGCGTCGCGGCGTTGGGTAAGAACGGTTCGATAACCGCGTTGCTCAAGACGCTCGGCGGGATGTCGCCCGAAGAGCGTCAGTCGCAAGGGCCGCGGATCAACGGGCTGCGCGAGGCCGTCGCCGGCGCGATCGCGGCGCGCAAGGCGGCGCTCGATGCCGCGGCGCTCGATGCGCGGCTGGCGAGCGAGCGGCTCGACATGACGCTGCCGGTCGACACCCCCGCGGCCGGAACGATCCATCCCGTCAGCCAGGTGATGGACGAACTGGCGGAAATCTTCGCCGATTTGGGCTTCGCGGTCGCCACCGGGCCGGAGATCGAGGACGACTGGCACAATTTCACCGCGCTCAACATCCCGGAAAGCCACCCGGCGCGCGCGATGCACGATACTTTCTATTTCCCCGATCAGCCCGACGGCGAGCGAAAAATGCTGCTCCGCACCCACACCTCGCCGGTGCAGATCCGCACGATGCTCCAGCAGAAGCCGCCGATCCGCATCATCGCGCCGGGGCGTACCTATCGCTCGGACAGCGACGCGACCCACACCCCGATGTTCCATCAGGTCGAAGGGCTGGTGATCGACAAGGGGATCACGCTCGGCCATCTCAAATGGACGCTGGAGACCTTCCTCAAGGCGTTCTTCGAGCGCGACGATATCGTGCTGCGGCTGCGCCCGTCCTATTTCCCGTTCACCGAGCCCTCGGCCGAGGTCGACGTCGGCTATACGCTGGAGAAGGGCAAGCGCGTGATCGGCGGATCAGGCGGCGGCTGGATGGAAGTGCTCGGCTCGGGAATGGTCCACCCCAAGGTGATCGCCGCCTGCGGGCTCGATCCCGATGAGTGGCAGGGCTTCGCCTTCGGCTGCGGGATCGATCGGCTGGCGATGCTCAAATATGGCATGGACGATCTCCGCGCCTTCTTCGACGGCGATATTCGCTGGCTGAAACATTATGGATTCTCGGCGCTCGACGTGCCGACGCTGAGCGGGGGAGTCGGCGCATGAAGTTCACGCTTGGCTGGCTCAAGGAGCATCTCGATACCCAGGCATCGCTCGACGATATCGTCGAAGCGCTGACCCGCATCGGGCTCGAGGTCGAGGGCGTCGACAATCCCGGCGAAAAGCTCGCCGCGTTCCGCATCGCGAAGGTGCTGACCGCCGAACGCCACCCGCAGGCCGACAAATTGCAGGTGCTCAGCGTCGATGCAGGGGACGGCCCGTTGCAGGTCGTGTGCGGCGCGCCCAATGCGCGCGCGGGGCTGGTCGGGGTGTTCGGCATGCCCGGCGCGACCGTCCCGGCGAACGGGATGGTGCTCAAGGTCGCGGCGATCCGCGGCGTCGAATCGAACGGCATGATGTGTTCGAGCCGCGAGCTCGAACTGGGCGACGAGCATGACGGGATCATCGAGCTCCCCGCCGATGCCCCGATCGGCACCGCTTATCCCGCTTATGCCGGGCTCGACGATCCGGTGATCGATGTCGCGATCACGCCGAACCGGCAGGATTGCATGGGGGTGCGCGGGATCGCGCGCGATCTGGCAGCGGCGGGGTTGGGAACCTTGCGGCCGCTCGCCGAGGTCTATCGCACCGAAGCGATCGCTCCGGTGGCGGGCGACAGCCCCGCACCCGATGTCCGCACCGATGACCCGGAGGGCTGCCCGGCATTCTACGCGCAGGCGGTCTCGGGGGTCACCAACGGCGTCGCGCCGGCGTGGATGCGGCAGAAGCTGACCGCGATCGGGCAGAAGCCGATTTCGGTGCTGGTCGACATCACCAATTTCGTCTCGATCGATCTCGGGCGCCCGCTCCATGTCTACGACAAGGCCAAGCTGTCGGGCGGGCTGGTCGCGCGGCGCGCGCGCGACGGGGAAACGGTGCTCGCCCTGAACGGCAAGACCTATACGCTCGACGCGACGATGACGGTGATCGCGGACGACACCCACGTCCACGATATCGGCGGGATCATGGGCGGCGAGGATTCGGGGGTGTCGGAAACGACCACCGATGTGATCATCGAATGCGCCTATTTCGACCCCGATCATATCGCGCGCACCGGGCAGAAGCTCGCGCTGACCAGCGACGCGCGCCAGCGTTTCGAGCGCGGGGTCGATCCGGCGTTCCTCGACGACGGCCTCGCGATCGCGACCAAATTGGTGGTCGACCATTGCGGCGGCACCCCCTCGGCGATCACCCGCGCGGGCGAAGCGCCGCTCGGCACGCGCAGCTACGCCTATGATCCGGCGCGGACCGAGACGCTCGGCGGGCTCGCGGTTGCGCCCGAGCGGCAACGCACGATCCTCGAATCGCTCGGCTTCACCGTGACGGCGGACTGGCAGGTCTCGCCCCCGACATGGCGGCGCGATATCGACGGCACCGCCGATCTGGTCGAGGAAGTGATCCGCATCGTCGGGATCGACAATGTCCCCTCGACCCCGCTCGACCGCGCCCCGGGCGTGGCCAAGCCGACCGCGAGCGCCGAGCAGAAGCTCGAACGCCGCATCCGCCGCGCGGCGGCCGCGCGCGGGCTCGACGAGGCGGTGACGTGGAGCTTCCTTTCCGAAAAGGAGGCCGCGGTGTTCGGCGGCGGCGCGTGGACGCTCGCCAATCCGATCAGCGAGGATCTCAAGGTGATGCGCCCCTCGCTGTTGCCGGGGCTGCTCTCCGCCGCGGCGCGCAACGCCAGGCGCGGCGCGGGCGCGGTGCGGCTGTTCGAGATCGGGCGGCGCTATCTCGCCGATGCCGAGCGCCCCACGCTGGCGCTGGTACTCGCCGGCGATCGCCGTCCGCGCGGCTGGCGCGAGGGCAAGGCCGCGGCGTTCGACGCGTTCGACGCCAAGGCGGAGGCGCTCGCGCTGCTCGCCGCGGCGGGCGCGCCGGTCGACAATCTGCAGGTGTTCGGCCCCGATTCGATTTGGACGGGCGATGCCTGGCATCCCGGCCAGTCGGGGACGCTGCGGCTCGGGCCGAAGACGGTGCTCGCCGCATTCGGTATGCTCCACCCGCGGACGATCGAGGCGTTCGATCTCGGCGGCGCGGTGGCGGCGGTCGAGCTGTACCTCGATGCTTTGCCGGCGAAGCGCGGCGGCGGCGGGTTCATGCGCCCGGCCTATGCGCCGCCCGTGCTCCAGCCGGTGCGGCGCGATTTCGCCTTCCTCGTCCCCGAGGAGGTGAGTGCCGATGCGTTGGTCCGCGCGGCCAAGGGCGCGGACAAGGCGGCGATCGTCTCGGCGCGGGTGTTCGATCTGTTCACCGGCGCCGGGGTCGAGGCGGGCAAGAAGTCGGTCGCGCTGGAGGTGGTGCTCCAGCCCGGCGACAAGAGCTTCACCGATGCCGAACTGAAGGCGATCGCCGACAAGGTGGTCGCCGCCGCGGCGAAACAGGGCGCGGTGCTGCGTGGCTGAACAAGTCATCATCGCGGGCGACGGGCTTTCGGCGACGATCAACGCGCTCGGCGCGGAACTGACGTCGCTGAAGGATGCCGCCGGCCGCGAATTGATGACCGATGCCGATCCGGCGTTCTGGACCGGCCACGCGCCGCTGCTGTTCCCGGTGGTCGGCAAGCCCACGGGCGAAACGATCCGCGTCGACGGCCGCGCCTATGCGATGAAGCAGCACGGCTTCGCGCGGCGGACGATGTTCGCGGTGACCGAGCAAGCCGCCGATCGCGCGACCTTCGTGCTGACCGACAGCGCGGAGACGCGCACGGTCTACCCCTTCGCCTTCCGGCTGGCGGTGACGTTCGGCATCGCGGGCGCGACTTTGTCGGTCGACGTGTCGATCGAGAATCCGGGCGACGTGCCGCTGCCGGCGAGCTTCGGCTTCCACCCCGCCTTCGCCTGGCCGTTGCCCGGCGGGGGCGCGAAGGAAGCGCACCGCATCATCTTCTCCGCCGACGAGCCCGCGGCCTTGCGCCAGATCGATGCCGACGGCCAGATCGCCCCCGCGCCGCGTGCGTCGCCGCTCGACGGCCGCACGCTGGCGTTGCGCGACGATCTGTTCGCGCATGACGCTTTGATCTGGGACCGGCTCCATTCCGACCGCCTGACCTATCGCGGCGACGGCGGCGCGCGGCTGGAAATCGCCTTTCCCGATACCCCGATGCTCGGCATCTGGACCAAACCCGGCGCGCATTTCATCTGTATCGAGCCGTGGCACGGCATCGCCGATCCGGCCGGCTTCACCGGTGATTTCCGCGCCAAGCCCGGGGTGTTCGAGGTCGAGCCCGGCGCGGCGAAGCGGATCGCGATGCGGGTGACATTGCTCGCCGAATCGTAACCAGGCGCGCTTTTCCCTTATCGCATATCCATTTCCGGCCTGACGAAAGCCCGAGCCATGACTTCTCCCCGCCGCACCTTCGCGATCATCTCGCACCCCGACGCCGGCAAGACCACGCTGACCGAAAAACTGCTCTATGTCGGCGGCGCGATCCATCTCGCCGGCGAGGTCAAGGCACGCGGCGCCAACCGGCGCGCGCGATCGGACTGGATGAAGATCGAGCAGCAGCGCGGCATCTCGGTCACCTCGTCGGTGATGACCTTCGAGAAGGACGGGGTGACCTTCAACCTGCTCGATACGCCGGGGCACGAGGATTTCAGCGAGGATACCTATCGCACGCTCACCGCGGTCGATTCGGCGGTGATGGTGATCGATGCCGCGCGCGGCATCGAGAGCCAGACGCGCAAATTGTTCGAAGTGTGCCGGCTGCGCTCGGTGCCGATCATCACCTTCGTCAACAAGGTCGATCGCGAGGGGCGCAGCGCATTCGAGCTGCTCGACGAGATCGCCGACGTGCTCGCGCTCGATGTCGCGCCGATGACCTGGCCGGTCGGGATGGGCGGCACGTTCGAGGGCGTGCTCGACTTGAAGCGCTGGTCGATCAGCCGGCCGGAGGGCGACAGCCGCACCTTCCAGGGCAAGGTCGATGCCGAGCCGATCCTCCCCGACGAGGTGCGCGAGGAAGTCGAGCTGGCGCAGGCGGGCTATGCCGAATTCGATGCCGAGGCGTATCGCAACGGCGATCTGACCCCGGTCTATTTCGGCTCCGCGCTCAAGGATTTCGGCCCGGCCGAGCTGATCGCCGCGCTCGCCCAATATGCCCCGCCGCCGCGCGCGCAGCCGGCCGAGCCGGCGCCGATCGGGCCGGAGGAAAAGGAAGTCACCGGTTTCGTGTTCAAGGTGCAGGCCAATATGGACCCGCAGCACCGCGACCGTATCGCCTTCATGCGGCTGTGCTCGGGCACCTTCAAGCGCGGGATGAAGCTCACCCCGACCGGGCATGGCAAGCCGATCGCGGTCCATTCGCCGATCCTGTTCTTCGCGCAGGATCGCGAGATCGCCGACGAGGCCTATCCCGGCGATATCATCGGCATCCCCAACCACGGCACCTTGCGGGTGGGGGACACATTGTCCGAGCGCGCCGCGGTGCGCTTCACCGGGCTGCCCAATTTCGCCCCCGAGATCCTGCGCCGCGTCGCGCTCAAGGATCCGACCAAGACCAAGCAGTTGCGCAAGGCGCTCGACGATATGGCCGAGGAGGGGGTGACCCAGGTCTTCTATCCCGAGATCGGGTCGAACTGGATCATCGGGGTGGTCGGGCAGCTCCAGCTCGACGTACTGATCTCGCGGCTCGAGGCCGAATATAAGGTCGCCGCGGGGCTCGAGCCGGCGCCGTTCGATACCGCGCGCTGGATCTCGTCCGACGATGCCGCCGCGCTCAAGGAGTTCGTCGAGATCAACCGCAGCGCGCTGGCCAAGGACCGCGACGGCAACCCGGTGTTCCTCGCCAAGAGCGCATGGGAGGTCGGCTATGTCGCCGATCGCTACCCCAAGGTGAAATTCGCCGCGACGCGCGAACGGTAATACCCACCCTCCGTTCGCCCTGAGCTTGTCGAAGGGCTGCCCTTCTTCGCCCGAAGAAAAGTGCAGGGCTTCGACAGGCTCAGCCCGAACGGGGATTAGACCGCTTCCTCGATCCAGCCGCGCCGTACTGCCCTGACCGCCAACACCCCCAGCACCGCCGCGACGAGATAGAAGCCCGCGCCGATGATCGCGGCATAGCGCAGCGAATCCGCGCCATATTGCGCCTTGAGCGCGACCGACATCGTCCCCAGCAGCCACGGGCCGACCCCGAGCCCGACGAGGTTGTTGATCAACAGGAAGGTCGCCGAGGCGCTGGCGCGCATCTGCGGCGGGGCGAGGTGCTGGACCGCGGTGTTGAGCGGGCCGAGCCACAAGATGTTGAGCGCATTGGGGATCAGCAGGCAGAACCAGGCGAGCACCGGCGACGGGGTGATGAGCCCGAGCATGAAGGTCGGCGCGGTGATCAGCCAGGCGATCGCCGGGAGCCGCGGATACCAGCCGCGATCGGCGCGCCCGAGCCGGTCGGCGAGCACCCCGCCGAGGAACACGCCCCCCGCGCCGCCGGTCAGCAGCAGCGACCCCATGAACTGCCCCGCGGTGATCAGGCTCCAGTCGAACCGCGTCATCAGGATCTTGGGCACCCACAAAGCAAGGCCGTAGCCGGCGAGCGAGCTGCACCCGGCGGCGAAGGCCATCAGCCAGAAGGCGGGCTTGGCGGCGAGGATCGAGAAGACCGTCCAGAGCGTGACGCGCGGCGCGGCGGAGGCCGCGACCGGGGCGACGGGGACCGGGGGCTTGGCGCGATCGTGGACGATCCACAGGAAGAAAGGCGCGATCACGATCCCGGCGATACCGACGGTGAAGAACGCCACCCGCCAGTTGACCAATGTGGCGATATAGGCGCCGGCGAGCACCCCGACAGCGAGCCCGATCGGGATGCCCATCGAATAAATGCCGAGCGCGCGCGCGCGGCGCTCGATCGGGTAATAATCGGCGATCAGCGCATAGGAAGGCGCGACCCCGCCCGCCTCGCCGACGCCGACCCCCATGCGATAGGCGAACAGGCTCCAGAACCCGCCCGCCAAGCCGCACAGGGCGGTGAACCCGCTCCACACGATCAGCGCGGCGGCGATCACCCGCGCCTTGCCGACGCGATCGGCGAGCAAGGCGAAGGGCACCCCGAGCACCGAATAGAGGATCGCGAAGGGCGGACCGCCGATCAGCCCGAATTGCGCGTCGTTGAGGTTCAGCTCGGCCTGGATCGGTTTCGCCAGGATGCCGAGGATCTGTCGATCGAGGAAGTTGAAGGCATAGACCAGCAACAGCATCGCCAGCACCAGCCGCGGATAGCCCGGCCGTTCGCGATCGATCATCGCCTCTCCTCTCCCGACGCAAAAAGGGGCCGGACGTTGCCGGCCCCTTCCCCCTTTATCCGTGGCTTCACTTAGAAACGGAAGCCCAAAGTGCCGCTCCACGTGCGCGGATCGCCGTAATAAGCGGTCTGGATGTTGCCGACGCTGGAGAATTCCTGCGCATCGGTGAGATAGACCGCCTTGGTGAGGTTCTTCACCCCGCCGCGCAGATACCATTTGTTGCCCGGCGCATCGTACTGGACGAACGCGTTGACCAGCCAATAGCCCTTTTCCGTCAGCCCCGGGCGGTTGTCGACCGACAGCCATTGCTTGTCGACGAAGCGCGCGTCGCCGCCGAAGGTCAGCGTGCCCGCGCTGCCGAGCGGCACCGCATAATCGGTCGCCACCGAGAAGTTGATCGGTGGGGCGAATGCCGGCTTGCAGGTGATCTGCTTGCCGGTCGGGTTGCACGAGAAGGCGTCCTTGCCGGTCGGCGCGGTGCGACGGCCGTCGTTGAACTCGAGATATTTGGCGTTGAGATAGCCGAAGCTGGTGCGGATCGACCATTCGCGCGTCGGGTGCACCGCGATCTCGGATTCGACGCCCCAGATGCGCAATTTGCCCGCGTTGAGCACCGGGAAGGAGCCGTTGGCGGTCGCGCCGATCGCGCCGCCGCCGACCCGCGCCTGGAAATCGCGATAGTCGGAATAGAAGACGTCGCTCGAAATCGTCACCGCGCCGCCCAGGAACTCGCCTTTGGCGCCGGCTTCATAGGTCCACACCGTCTCGGGCTTGAAATAGGGCACGATCACCGGCTTGCCGTCGACGATCTGGGTCACGTCGGCGGCCGAATTGACGCGGCCGTTGAACCCGCCCGATTTGAACCCGCGCGAGGCCGAGACATACAGGGTCGCGTTGCGCGCCGGCTTGTACGACAGCGTCGCCGACGGCGTCCAGGCATCGAAGCTGACCGAATTGCCGCCGTTATAGGGCGCGGGCAGATTGCCGGGGAAAGCGAACGAAATGCCGTTCAGCGCGGCGAGGCTGGAGACGGTGGTGGTGAAGCGCGAATAGGTCTTGTCCTCGCGCGTGTAGCGCAACCCGCCGGTCAGCGAGAGCTGATCGGTGAAATTATAGGTCAGCTGGCCGAACGCGGCATAGCTTTTGGTGTTCTGATTGTCGTCGATCAGCCGGGTGAAGGTGATCGGCGCCTTCAGCACGGTGAACAGCGCATCGTCATAGGATTCCTGATGCGAGCGCACGCGTTCGTTGAGATAATAGAGGCCGAACACGCCCTTGAGCTTCTCGGTATCGAGCTTGAGCTGGAGCTCCTGGCTGAACTGATGCTGGCGGAAGCCGACGAAGGCATCGGCGACCTGATATTGGGTCGCGTCGAAATCGAGGTAATAATCCGGGCGCAGATCGCGATAGGCGGTGATCGAAGTCAGCGACAGGATGTCGTTGAGGCGGATATTGCCGGTCAGCGAGACGCCCCAATGGTCGAGCCGCTGGCCCTGATCCGGCCCCAGCCCGGTCGATGCCTTGTAATTGTAGGGCCCATAGGGATAGGCCGGCGACAGCACGCGCGCGCCGGTGACGAAATCGGTCTGGATCAGCGGCGCGGTGGCATAGCCGAGCGTCGCGGCGGTGCGCTGGCGGGTATAATCGCCTTCGAGCAGGAACTCGACGTCGCTCGACGGCGTCCAGCGCAGGATCGCGCGCCCGGCGAGCGTGTCGCGATCGTTATATTTGCGGTTGGTCAGCGGATCGGTGACGGTGCCGTCGCGCTTGTCATAGACCCCGGCGACGCTGAGCGCGAGCTTGCCCTCGACCAGCGGGGCCGAGACATAGCCGTTCGCCAGCACCTGATTGTAACTGCCATAGGTGAACGACCCCATGGCGTGGATCTCGTTGGTGCTCGGCTTGCGGCTGATCACGTTGACCGCGCCGCCGATCGTGTTCTTGCCGTAAAGCGTTCCCTGCGGCCCGCGCAGCACCTCGATATGATCGATGTCGTAGAGGTTGAACAACGCGCCCTGGATGCGGCTCATATAGACGCCGTCGACATAGACGCCGACCGCCGGGTCGAAAGTCTGCAGCGCGTCGGGCTGGCCGACGCCGCGGATGAAGATATTGGCGTTGGAGCTCGAGCCGCGGCCCTGCACCAGATTGACGTTGGGGATCGTCCCCTGGACCCCTGACAGGTCGATCGTCTGCTGCTTGGCGAGCTGATCCGACGTCAGCGCGCTGACCGCGATCGGCACGTCGAGCAGCCGCTCGGCGCGCTTGCGGGCGACGACGACGACATCATTGCCGGTGGCGACGCCCGGTTCGGCCGCAGGCGCCTCCTGCGCCAGCGCGGGCGCGGCGGCGGTCAGCGCGAGGATGGCGGCGCTGCCACGGAGCAGCGAACGGGACGGGAAAAAGCTCGACACGGGTATAATCCTCCCCTTTGCGGCACGTCGCTGGCTCGCGACTTGTGCGCCGGACGAAAGCGCAATACTGAAACTTGAACCAGGTTTCAACTTGGATGTGAGGCGGGGATGAGTGAGACCGGGGATGGCGCGGATTCAGCGAAGGGCGCGACAGGCGAAGGGGCGGCGAAGCGCCCGCGCACCGCGCGCGGGCAGCGCACCCAGCGCGCGATTCTGGACGCCGCGGCGGCGGAGTTCAGCGAGCACGGCTTCTATGCGGCGTCGATTAGCGGGATCACGCGGCGTGCCGGGGTGGCGCTGGGCAGCTTCTACACCTGGTTCGATTCGAAGGATGCGGTGTTCCGCGCGTTGGTCCGCGACATGTCCGATCAGGTGCGCGATCATGTCGCCCCCGCGATCCGCGCCGCGCCCGACCAGATCGCCGCCGAGCGCGCCGGGCTGGAGCAGTTCCTGCAATTCGTCCGCGGGCACAAGGAGATCTACCGCATCATCGACGAGGCCGAATTCGTCGACCCGGAAAGCTTTCGCCTGCATTATTCCACCACCGCCGACCGCATCCGCGAGCGGCTGCAGGCGGCGGCGGCGCGGGGTGAGTTGATCGAGGACGCGGGCGAGGTCCACGCCTGGGCGATCATGGGGATGAACGTGTTCCTCGGGCTGCGCTTCGGTGTCTGGGCGGAGGACCGGCCGACCGAGGCGATCGCCGATCAGGTCGCGGCGATGCTCGCGCGCGGGCTGGCGCGGTGGGGATAGCGAGAAGTCGTCATGCCAGCGAACGCTGGCATCTCGGGCGGCGAGCGCTCGCTGGACAGGTTCTGATCGCATCGCTTGCGGCACGCGGCCCCAGCTTGCGCTGGGGCGACGGGTTCTCTCAAGCGATCAGGTCGAACAGGTCGTCCCACCGCGGCTTCGTCGCCTCGATCAGCGTGATCTTCCCGTCGCGCTTCCACGCTTTGAGCGCCTTCTTGCGCACGATCGCGTCGAGGATCGTGTCATGGGGTTCGGCGAGCACCAGCCGCGTCAGCCCATAGCGCCGGCAGAATGACGACCCGGCCCCGCGCCGGTGCTGATCGACCCGCGCTGCGCGATGCGCCGTCACCCCGATGTAGAGCACGCCGCGCGGCTTGTTGGTCATGAAATAGGTCCAGCCGCCCATGTTGCACCGTCGCGTGTGCCGAGGGAGATGCCAGCTTTCGCTGGCATGACGGGGGGTAAAATAGACCGTCACCCCAGCGCAAGCTGGGGTCTCGTGCCTCAGGCGTCGCGCCAACGGCCCGCGATCCCAGCCTCCGCTGGGATGACGCACGACACACCACGCCCCTCAGACGGCGGCGTCGTAATCCAGCGCTTGCTGCAGCATCGTGCGCACCGCACGCAGCGACGGGACGGACGGCGTGGCCGCTCGTTTGCCTTCGCTCGCGAGCAATTTCTGCACGCCCTTCACGGTATAGCCGTCGTGATTGAGCAGCCGGTCGATCCGCTCGACCAGTGCGACATCGTCGGGCCGGTAATAGCGGCGGTTGCCGGCGCGGGTCAGCGGGCGCAATTGGGGAAAGCGCGTTTCCCAATATCGGAGGACGTGTTGCGGCAAGCCGGTGGCCGCCGCGACTTCACCAATCGTCCGAAATGCACCCGCTGCCTTGGCGTCCGGTCCCGTCACTCTACCCCGCTGCGACGATGCGATCGCGCATCATCTGGCTGGCGCGAAAGGTGAGCACGCGGCGTGGTGCGATCGGCACCTCGACGCCGGTTTTGGGATTTCGCCCGATCCGCTCGCCTTTATCGCGCAAGACAAAAGTGCCGAAGCCCGATATCTTGACATTTTCCCCCGCCGCCAGCGCATCGCACAAAAGATCGAGCACCTGCTCTACCATTCGTGCTGAATCGGCTCGCGACAATCCCACCTGTCGGTGCAGTGCCTCGGACAGGTCCGCACGCGTCAAGGTTCCCGCATCACTCATTCCAGCCTCACTCCCCCCCAGGAATAGATGACCAATATTGTAAGTTTATCACCCTGGTTCGTCGCCAGAAAGTAATTTGTTTTTATGGGAGTCGTCCCGTTTCAGAAACGGACGACCGAGGCGCCCCAGGTGAAACCGCCGCCCATCGCCTCGAGGACGACGATCTGTCCCGGAACGATACGCCCGTCGCGCACGGCGGTATCGAGCGCGAGCGGGACCGACGCGGCGGAGGTATTGGCGTGGCGATCGACCGTCATCACCACCTTTTCGGCGGGCAGGCCGAGCTTGCGCGCGGTCGCGTCGAGGATGCGGGCATTGGCCTGGTGCGGCACGACCCAGTCGACATCGTCGGCGGAGAGGCCGGCGGCGACGAGCGATTCCCCCATCACCGTGGCGAGATTGACCACCGCGTGGCGGAACACCTCGCGCCCCTTCATCCGCACCTTGCCGACCGTGCCGGTGGTGGAGGGGCCGCCGTCGACATAGAGCAATTCGTTATGCCGCCCGTCGGCGTGGAGCCGGGTGGCGAGGATGCCGCGCCCGCCCTCGTCGGCGCTGTCCTGCGCCTCGAGCACGATCGCCCCGGCGCCGTCGCCGAACAGGACGCAGGTCGCGCGATCCTCCCAGTCGAGGATGCGGCTGAACGTCTCGGCGCCGATCACCAGCGCCTTGGCGTGGCCGCCGGCGCGGATCATGCTGTCCGCCACCTGCACCGCATAGAGAAAGCCCGAGCACACCGCGGCGACGTCGAACGCGGTGCAATCGTCGATCGCCAGCGCCGCCTGCACCTTGGTCGCGGTGGCGGGGAAGGTCTGATCGGGGGTCGCGGTGGCGAGGACGATCAGGTCGATCTCCTGCGCATGCACCCCGGCGGCGGCGAGCGCCGCCTTGGCCGCGTCGGTCGCCAGCGTCGCGGTGGTCTCGTCGGGCGAGGCGATGTGGCGGAAGCGGATCCCGGTGCGCTCGACGATCCACTCGTCGGAAGTATCGACCATCTCCGCCATTTCGGCGTTCGACACGCGCCGCGCGGGAAGCGCCGATCCGGTTCCGGTGATGACGCTTCTGATCATGAAGTCTGCTTTTCGAAATTGCCGAGGTCTGTCGCGATGCGCCGCGCGAGATCGGCCTGCACCATCTTGGCCGCGGCGCCGATCGCGGTCGCCACGCCGAGCTCGTTGGCGCCGCCGTGGCTCTTCACCACCAGCCCGTTGAGCCCGAGGAACACCGCGCCATTGTGATTGTTGGGATCGAGATGATCGCGCAGCAGCTCGGTCGCCGGGCGCGAGATCAGGAAGCCGATCTTCGAGCGTACCGATGAGGTGAAGGCGCGCTTCAGCAGGTCCGCGACGAAGCGCGCGGTGCCCTCGGCGGTCTTGAGCGCGATATTGCCCGAGAAGCCGTCGCAGACGATCACGTCGACATCGCCGCGCGACAGCTGATTGCCCTCGATGAACCCGGTGAAGCGCAGCGGCAGATGCGTCGCGGCGCGCAGGCCCTGCGCGGCGTCGCGAATCTCCTCGGTGCCCTTCTGATCCTCGCTGCCGATGTTGAGCAGCGCGACGCGCGGGCTTTCGAGATCGAGCATCGTGCGCGCATAGGCCGCGCCCATCACCGCGAATTGCATCAGGTTGCGCGCATCGCACTCTGTATTGGCGCCGAGATCGAGCATCACCGCGTCGTTCGCGCCGAGCGAGGGCAGCAGCGCGGCGAGCGCGGGGCGATCGATCCCCGGCATCGTGCGCAGCGCGAGCTTGGCCATCGCCATCAGCGCGCCGGTGTTGCCCGACGACACGGCGGCGCCCGCGCGACCCTGCTTCACGCAGTCGATCGCGATGCCCATCGAGGTGGTCTTGGCGCGGCGCAGCGCACGGCCGGCCGTCTCGCTCGACCCGACGATGTCGGGCGCGTGGACGATCTCCGCATTGCTGCTCAGATTGGGGTGGTTTTTCAGCCCGTCGCGAATCGCCGCCTCGTCGCCGACGAGAAGGAATTTCATCCCCTCGAAGCGACGGCGCGCGCGCGCGACGCCGGCGAGCATGACCGACAATCCCTCGTCACCGCCCATCGCATCGACGGCGATCCACGAGCTGTCGGACATCAACCGGCGACCCCCCTGTTGGCCGGGCTATCAGCCCTCGACGGAAACGACTTCGCGTCCGTTATAATGGCCGCATGCCGGGCACAGATTGTGCGGACGCTTCAGTTCGCCACAGTTCGGGCATTCCTGAAACGCCTCGACCGAGAGCGCATCGTGCGCGCGACGCATGCCGCGGCGGGAAGGAGAAGTTTTTCGCTTGGGGACGGCCATCGCGGCACCTTGATCCGTATTCAGTTCAAAAGGAGGCGATTCGCCCAGAACGACTGAGACGCAACCGACGTATATACATACGCCGGCCGCGCCGGGCGGCCGGGCGCATCGCGAAGCCCCGCGCCTATAGCGGATTATCCTCGCGTTGCAAGCCGCGCGCGCGAATGGCGAAATTCCCGCGGCGGAATCCGGCGTCGCCGCATCCGGTCGCCTTGTCCGCGCCGGGGCCGGGGGTTCATGTCGGCCGCGCCGCGCGAATCGCGCCGCACCCCCGGCGCGAATGGATTTCCGCCTTCGCGCGAATGACGTAAGGATGGAATATGCCCCCGTGGATCGGGCTAACAGACGGGGAATAAAGGGAGGGGCGAATGATGATGCTTCCGGTGACCTTGGTGCTGGCGGCGGCCGCCGGGCTGATCAATCTGTGGCTCGGGCTGCGGCTGGTGCGCGGGCGGATGGGGGGCGTGTCGATCGGCGACGGCGGCAAGCCCGAAATGCTCGCCGGGATGCGCGCGCACGCCAATTTCGCCGAATATGCGCCGCTGGTGGTGATTCTCACCGCGCTGATCGAGCTGGCGCGCGGCCCGTCGCTGCTATTGTGGACGCTCACCGCGATATTCGTCGTCGCGCGGCTGCTCCATCCGCTCGGCATGGCGCGCCCCGCGCCCAACCCGCTGCGCGCCGCCGGGGCGCTCGGGACGTGGATCGTCACCGCGGTGCTCGCGATATGGGGGCTGACGATCGCCTATCAGGCCAATGCCGCGCCGCCGTCGCACGGCCCCGCGATCGAGACGGTCGCGCCGCGCGGGTGATTCTTCATCGGGGGGGAGGGGTTTACGCGGTCGAGCGGCGGTGGAAACCCTCCAGCGGCTCGTCGGAGGCGTCGACGCTGACCGCGACCTCATCGACGCGCGACGGCGGCGAGCCCTGTCGCGCGGTGGCGATGACCGCCTCGATCAGGTGTTCGGGGCATTCCACCAATGCCTCGACCGAACCGTCCGCCCGGTTGCGCACCCAGCCGCTCACCCCGAGCGCACGCATCCGCGCGACGAACCAGTCGCGATAATAGACGCCCTGCACCCGCCCGGTGACGATCAGGCGGCGGCGCATCATCCGTCCTTGCGCCCCTCGATCAGCCACGGGCGCGGGCGCCCGGTCGGCCTGGGCGTCCCGTCGAGTCGCACTGCGCGTCGGACGTAGACCGGCTTCATCAGCATCGTGCCCCCCATCCCGCCGCCGGTCGGCTGGGCGAGGATGCGGCGCACCACGTCCTGCCCGCCGACCACTCGCCCGAAGGCGGCATAGCCGGGGTGGCCGGGGGAGGCGTCCATCGACGGCATCGCGCCGACGGTGATGAACCAATTGCCGTTGGCCGATCCCGGCTCGCCGCGCCGCGCCATCGAGATCGTCATGTCGAGGTGGCGGATCCCGGTCTTGTTGGTCGGCTCGTGCGCGATCGTATCGAGGAAGCGCCGCGCGTCGGTGCGGATCCCCGACTGGACGAAGCCGAATTGCGGCGCCTGCTTGCTCCGCGCGACACGATAGAAGCTGATCCCGTCGAACCGCCCGTCGTCGACATAGCGCATGAAATTGGCGGTCGAGACCGGCGCATGCTTCGCATCGAGCGCGAGGACGACATTGCCGAGCGCGGTCTCCAGCCGCACCCGGACGAACCCCGGGCTCGCCCGGTCGGCGCGCTGCGCGGCAGCCGGGGCGACGAGGAGAAGGGCGGCGAGCAGGGCGAGAACGCGCATGACCGCGCGGTTAGAAAACCCGGTGCGGCGCGGCAAGCGTCATGGCGCGGTGCGTGCCAGAAGCCCGGCGAGATCGTTCTTCCAGAATTTCGCCCAGGTATGCGTGCCGTGTCCGCGGGTGTCGGCGGTCTCGGCGATCAGCCGGAAGCGGGTGTCGGGCATCCGCTTCACCGCTTCCTCGGGGAAGGGGAGGTTGCGCGGGTTGATGAAATCGTCGGCCGAATTGATCCACAGCATTGGCGCCCGGATCGCCTCCAGCCTGGGCCAGGGATCGTAGTTTCGCGACGAATCGAGCTGATAGATCAGATCGTTGGCATCGATCCCCTTGATCGACGCGGCGACCTTCTCGCGCGCATAGGCGACCGCCGCGTCGCGTGTCGGATAGGTCGATTGGAGATAGAGCGGCGCCCCACCGGCGATGAACAGCAGCGAGGCAGCGCCCCGCACGCCCTGCGCCGGCTGGGCGGTATAATTGCCGCGGTTCCACGCCGGATCGTTCTCGATCGAATCGATCGCGAGCTGGCGCCACATCCGGTTGAGCCCGGCGATCTGCACCGGCTCGCACGCCATCGGCATCAGCGCGCGGGAGAAATCGGGGAAGGTCTCGCCCCATACGAAGGCGTGCATGCACCCCATCGAGGTGCCCATGATCAGCCGCATCTGGCGGATCCCGAAATGCTCGGCGAGCAGCCGGTGCTGCGCGGCGACCATGTCGTCATAATCGTAGCGCGGGAAGGCCATCCGCTGCCCGTCCGACGGCTTGGACGACCCGCCATGCCCGATATTGTCGGGAAGGATGATGAAATAGCGGGTGATGTCGAGCGGCTGGCCGGGGCCGTAGAGCTCGTCGGCGAATTGCGGCTGGAGGAATTGCTTCCCCGTGCCGCCGGTGCCGTGGAGCACCATCACCGCATTGTCGATCTCCCCCGCCGCGTTGCGATGCGGGGTGCCGAGCGTGGTGTAGTGAAGCCTGAGGCTCGGGAGCGTCTCGCCCGAGCGGAAGGCGAAATCGCGGATGACGAAATCGCCTTCCTTGATCGGCCATTGCTTGGCGGCGGGCGCAGGCGGCGGCGGTGCGGGCTGCGCGGCGGGGGCAGCGGCGGCGAGGAGCAGGGCGAGAAGCATGAGCGCAAGGTTAGCGCGGAATGCGGCGCGTGCCAGTGGTCAGGTGCTGGCCTCCCCCCCTCCCGTCATTCCCGCGAAGGCGGGAATCCATTCACTCAGACCTCAGCGATAGAATCGCGCCGCCAGCGTTGATGGATTCCCGCCTTCGCGGGAATGACGAGGAGGAAACGGGAATCGAAAAAGGGCGGCGCCTCGGGTGAGGCGTCGCCCTTTCGATCCGGGGCCGACGCGGGAGCAAGTCCCGCGTCGTCGGACGCCGCTGTGGCGGCGCCGGCCGGCCGTGGCTCTATGCCCTCGCTCCGCTTGGGCACCCCCGTGGAGCTTCGCTCCACGAGCTTAGAGCTTTTGCGTCAACTCGGGCACCACCTTGAACAGATCGCCGACCAGCCCGATGTCCGCGACCTGGAAGATCGGCGCGTCCTCGTCCTTGTTGATCGCGATGATCGTCTTGGAATCCTTCATCCCGGCGAGGTGCTGGATCGCGCCCGAGATGCCGACCGCGATATAGACTTCCGGCGCGACGATCTTGCCGGTCTGGCCGACCTGATAGTCGTTGGGCACATAGCCCGCGTCGACCGCCGCGCGGCTTGCGCCGACGCCCGCGCCGAGCTTGTCGGCGAGCGGCTCGATGATCGCGTGGAAATTCTCGCTGTTCTGCAGCGCGCGACCACCCGAGACGATGATCTTGGCCGAGGTCAGCTCCGGCCGCTCGGACTTGGCGATTTCCTGGCCCTCGAAGGTCGAAAGCCCCTTGTCCCCCGTCGAGGCGACCGCCTCGATCGCGCCCGAACCGCCCTCGGGCGCCGCCTTTTCGAAGGCGGTGCCGCGCACGGTGATCACCTTCTTGGCGTCCTTGGTCTGCACCGTCGCGATCGCATTGCCGGCGTAGATCGGGCGGGTGAAGGTGTCCGGCCCTTCGACCGACAGGATGTCGCTGATCTGCATCACGTCGAGCAACGCGGCGACGCGCGGCGCGACATTCTTGCCGTTGCTGGTCGCGGGCACGACGAAGGCGTCGTGGCTTGCCATCAGCTCGGCGACGAGCGGCGCGACATTCTCGGCCAGCGCATGCGCGAAGGCGGCGTCGTCGGCGACATGGACCTTGCCCACGCCGGCGATCTTGGCGGCCTGCTCGGCCACCGCGCCGACGCCCTGGCCGGCGACGAGCAGATGAACCTCGCCCAGCTTCGACGCGGCGGTCACCGCGGAAAGCGTGGCATCCTTGACGGTGGCGCCGTCATGTTCGACCCAAACGAGCGTCTTCACTTGGCAACTCCCATCGCCTTGAGTTTCGCGACCAGTTCGTCGACGTCGGCAACCTTGACCCCCGCGGTGCGCTTCGGCGGCTCGACCACCTTGAGCGTGGTGAGGCGCGGGGTCACGTCGACGCCGTAATCGCCCGGCGACTTGACGCCAAGCGGCTTCGACTTCGCCTTCATGATGTTGGGCAGCGAGGCATAGCGCGGCTCGTTGAGGCGGAGATCGGTGGTGACGATCGCCGGCAGCTTGAACGAATCGGTCTCGAGCCCGCCGTCGACCTCGCGGGTGACCTTGACCGTCTCGCCCGACACCTCGACCTTGGAGGCGAAGGTGCCCTGGCCCCAGCCGAGCAGCCCGGCGAGCATCTGGCCGGTCTGGTTGTTGTCGTCGTCGATCGCCTGCTTGCCGAGGATGATCAGCCCCGGCTGCTCTTCACCGGCGATCTTGGCGAGGATCTTGGCGATCGCCAGCGGCTCGGCCTTCTCGTCGGTCTGGACGAGGATCGCGCGATCGGCGCCCATCGCCAGCGCGGTGCGCAGCGTTTCCTGCGCCTTGGCTTCGCCGATCGAGACCGCGACGATCTCGGTCGCGACGCCCTTTTCCTTGAGGCGAATCGCTTCCTCGACCGCGATTTCGTCGAACGGGTTCATCGACATCTTCACATTGGCGAGGTCGACGCCCGAGCCGTCCGCCTTCACGCGGGGCTTCACGTTATAGTCAAGCACGCGCTTGACCGGCACCAGCACCTTCATCGGCAGCATCTCCATTGGCGCGATTTTCGAACAGTGGTTCGCTAATGCAGCAGAATCGACGCAAGTCCAGCCCAAACGTCCGTTGCGGGAGATGGGGCGGGGCGCTGGCGCGGTTCAGTCGCGTAATATCATGCTGCGGCAAACGGCGTGCATGCGAAATTCGTTGCGCTGGCGTAACCGTACCGAGATCGAAAAATGCGGCGTTGCCGTAAGGAAGGCCGTGCCGCAGCACGGCAGATAGGACGCACCCCCTTCGCCCGAAAAGGGCAGGATAAGAGATTCTAAAGCTAGTGTGAAAAATGTGATCCGCCCCGGCGAAGGCCGGGGCCCAGTTACGATCGGCGCACGGCTGGACCCCGGCCTTCGCCGGGGTGGAAAGTGGGAAAGCACGACGCTCCAACAACTTTGTGCTCCCGCGAAGGCGGGGACACAAAAAAGGCCGCCGCACTTGCGACGACCTTTTGCCGGCA
This sequence comes from Sphingomonas lycopersici, assembly GCF_026130605.1. Lineage (GTDB taxonomy): Bacteria > Pseudomonadota > Alphaproteobacteria > Sphingomonadales > Sphingomonadaceae > Sphingomonas > Sphingomonas lycopersici. The sequence goes on from NZ_JANFAU010000007.1 coordinate 141,934, forward strand.
TTGTATCCGCCGCGTCGCCCCGAGAGGAACGACGCGGCGGAACGGATCACGCGGCCTTCTTGACCTCGGCGACGATCTTCTTCGCCGCATCGCCCAGATCGTTGGCGGGAACGATCGCGAGCCCCGAGTTGGCGAGGATTTCCTTGCCCTGCTGGACGTTGGTGCCCTCGAGGCGGACGACCAGCGGCACCGAGAGGTTCACTTCCTTCGCCGCGGCGACGATGCCTTCGGCGATGATGTCGCAGCGCATGATCCCGCCGAAGATGTTGACGAGAATGCCCTTCACCGCGGGATCGCTGAGGATGATCTTGAACGCCGCGGTCACCTTCTCCTTGGTCGCGCCGCCGCCGACGTCGAGGAAGTTGGCCGGGAACATCCCGTTCAATTTGATGATGTCCATCGTCGCCATCGCGAGCCCGGCGCCGTTGACCATGCAGCCGATGTCGCCATCGAGCTTGATGTACGCGAGGTCGTACTTGGAGGCTTCCAGCTCGGCCGGATCTTCCTCGGTCTCGTCGCGCAGCTCGGCGAGATCCTTGTGGCGGAACATCGCATTGCCGTCGAAGCCGACCTTGGCGTCGAGCACCATCAGCTTGCCGTCGTCGGTCACCGCGAGCGGGTTGATCTCGATCTGCGAGGCATCGGTGCCGAGGAAGGCGTCATAGACCTTGCCGGCGAGGCTCTGCGCCTGCTTGGCGAGATCGCCGGTCAGCCCCAGCGCGGTCGCCACGGCGCGGCCGTGGTGCGGCATGAAGCCGGTCGCGGGGTCGACGTCGAAGGTGTGGATCTTCTCCGGCGTGTCGTGCGCGACGGTCTCGATATCCATCCCGCCCTCGGTCGACACGACGAAGGCGACTCGGCCGGTGGCGCGATCGACCAGCACCGCGAGGTAGAATTCCTTGGCGATGTCGACGCCGTCGGTGATGTACAGGCGGTTGACCTGCTTGCCGTGCTCGCCGGTCTGGATCGTCACCAGCGTGTTGCCGAGCATGTCGGTCGCGTGCGCGCGGACTTCCTCGGCGGTCTTGGCGAGGCGGACGCCGCCCTTGGCGTCGGCCGGCAATTCCTTGAACTTGCCCTTGCCGCGGCCGCCGGCGTGGATCTGCGCCTTGACGACGTAGAGCGGCCCGGGGAGCTTCTTCGACGCTTCGACCGCTTCGTCGACCGTCATTGCGGCATAGCCCGCCGGAACGGGGACGCCGAACTTGGCGAGCAGTTCCTTCGCCTGATATTCATGGATGTTCATGGGATGCGTGGCCTCACCATATAGGAAACGGGCGGCCTAAAGCACACAGGGGGTCGGGAATCCACCCCAAGGTGCATGATCGGTGCAGCGAGACTATCGCCTGCCGGGAATTCTCCACCCCGGCGAAGGCCGGGGTCCAGCAACGAGCCGTTCGCGACTGGGCCCCGGCCTTCGCCAGGGCGGGCGCATGCCGGGGTGGTGCGGGTTGCCGCTATGTTCTAATCGCACACGTGTGAACTTCGTGAACTTTGCCCCTTACCCCGCGCTTCACGCCAGCCATTCGGGCGTGTGGATCGCGCATGAGGGGGAGGTGCGCGCGATCGGCCGCGGCGAGGCGATCCGCATCGCCGCCGATACCCCGGTGATCCTGCTCAACGCGCCGCTGATCGGGCAGCGACTCGGCTATGCCGAGCTGTCGGGGCTCGATCTGCTCGAATTGTTCGCCTTCCTCCGCCCGGCGCGCTTCATGGTGCCGACGCCCAAGGGGCTCGCCGCCGCGACCGGGCTCGACGTGCCCGCCGACGACGCCGCGGTCGCGCCGTTCCTGCGCGATGCCGCCGCGCGGCTGCTGGCGATTCCCGACGGCGACTGGCCCGAGCGCGAGGGGGCGTGGACCGGGGTGCAGGCGCTGTTCCGGCTGCGCTGGCCGTGGGCGCCTTTGCTCGCCGATCGCATCGCGCGCCCGCGCGGCGCGGAGCGCTGGCTGTTCACCCGCCTCCCCGAATGGGACGAAGCCGCGCCGCGCCCGATGCCGCGCGTCGTGACGCTCGACCGCGAGGAGGTGGACGAGCGGCTCGCCCGGCTGACCGGCGCGACGCGGGAACCGCGCCCCGGGCAGCGCGCCTATGCCGAGGCGGCGGCGGGCGCCTTCGCCCCGCGCGTCACCCGCGACTCGCCCAATCTCGTGCTCGCCGAGGCGGGGACCGGGATCGGCAAGACCCTGGGCTATCTCGCCCCCGCGTCGCTATGGGCCGAGCAGGCGCAGGGCGCGGTATGGATCAGCACCTATACCAAGGCGCTGCAACGCCAGCTCGCGCACGAGACCGCGCGGCTCCACCCCGATCCGGCGGTGCGCAGGGCGCGCGTCGTCACCCGCAAGGGGCGCGAGAATTACCTCTGCCTGCTCAATCTGGAGGATGCGCTACAGGGCGGCTTTACAGGGCGCGCGGCGATCCTGGCGCAGCTCGTCGCGCGCTGGGCGGCGTATAGCGCCGACGGCGATATGGTCGGGGGCGATCTCCCCGGCTGGCTCGTCACCTTGTTCCGCCGCAACGGCACCGCGGCGCTGACCGACCGGCGCGGCGAATGTATCTACGCCGGCTGCCCGCATTACCGGAAATGCTTCATCGAACATGCGTCGCGCGCCTCGGTCGAGGCGGATATCGTCATCGCCAATCACGCGCTGGTGATGGTCAACGCCGCACGCGGCCGCGAGGCGGCGACTCGCCCGACACGCTATGTGTTCGACGAGGGGCATCATCTGTTCGACGCCGCCGACGCGATGTTCGCCACCGCGCTGACCGGACAGGAGACGATCGAGCTGCGCCGCTGGCTGCTCGGCCCCGAAGGCGGCAGCCGCGGGCGGCGGCGCGGGCTAGCGGCGCGATTGTCGGATGTCGCGAGCTATGACGAAGCGGGCGGCCGCGCGATCGGCGACGCGGTCAATGCGGCGCAGGCGCTGGCGAGCGACGGCTGGATCGGGCGCGTCGCCGAAGGCGCGCCGTTCGGCCCGATCGAGGCGTTGCTCGCGGCGGTGCGCGGGCTGGTCTATGCCCGCGCCGAACAGCCGGGCGACGCGGGCTACGGGCTGGAGACCGAGATCGCCGCGCCGACCCCGGCGCTGATCGACGCCGCCGCGCCCGCCGCGCAGGCGCTCGACGCGTTGCTCCGCCCGCTCGTCACGCTCGGCAAGCGGCTCGAGGCGGTGCTCGACGAGGCGCCCGACTGGATGGACGGCCCGGCGCGCGCACGAGTCGAGGGCGCGATCGCCTCGCTCGGCTGGCGCGCCGAGACGGTGGCGGCATGGCTCTCGCTGCTCGCGCGGGTCGGCGGGCCGGCGGATGCCGATTTCGTCGACTGGCTCGCGGTCGATCGCATCGAGGGGCGCGAATTCGATATCGGGCTCCACCGCCGCTGGCTCGATCCGACCCGGCCGTTCGCCGCAACGGTGCTGCGTCCGGCGCATGGCGCGCTGGTCACCTCGGCGACGCTGACCGCGGGGGGCGACTGGGCGACCGCCGAGGCGCGGGTCGGGGCGCCGCATCTCGCGCTCGCCGCGACCCGCTTCGAGGCGGCGAGCCCGTTCGACTATGCCGACGCCGCCGAGGTGCTGATCGTCACCGATGTGAAGCGCGGCGACCAGGCCGCGCTGGCCAATGCCTATGCGCGGCTGATCGAGGCGGCGGGGGGCGGCACCCTGGGGTTGTTCACCGCGATCCGCCGGTTGCGCGGGGTGCATGCCGCGATCGCCGACCGGCTGGCGCGCGCCGGGCTGCCGCTCCACGCGCAACATGTCGATCCGATCGATACCGGCACCCTGGTCGATATCTTCCGCGACGATCCGCATGCCTCGTTGCTCGGCACCGATGCGTTGCGCGACGGGGTCGACGTGCCCGGCCATTCGCTGCGGCTGGTGGTGATGGAGGGCGTGCCGTGGCCCAAGCCGAGCGTGCTCCACGCCGCGCGGCGGCTGGCGGGCGGGGGGAGCGCTTATGATGACCGCATCGTCCGCGCGCGGCTGGCGCAGGCGTTCGGGCGGCTGATCCGTTCGGCGCAGGATCGCGGCGCCTTCGTCCTGTTGTCGGCGGCGATGCCCTCGCGGCTGCTCACCGCCTTCCCGCCGGGGGTGGCGATCGCGCGCGTTCCGCTCGACGAGGCGATCGCGCGGGTGCGGGAGCGTCTTTCCTCCGGCGCGCGTCTGGGGCATGACGCGGCTCCCGAGATTTGAGAAGACCGGAGTTTGCCCGCCCGTGAAGACGCTGACGCTGCTGCGCCACGCCAAGTCCGGGTGGGACGATCCGGTCGCGCGCGATTTCGATCGCCCGCTCAACGCCAAGGGGCGCCGCGCCGCGCAGACGATGGGGCGGCATTTGAAATCGCTCGGGCTGCGGTTCGATCACGTCGTCGCCTCGCCCGCGGTGCGGGTGGTGGAGACGATCGAGGCGGTGGCGGCCGGCTATGGCGCGCCGCTTTATCCGGCGTGGGATCGGCGGATGTATCTCGCATCCTCGGCGACATTGCTCGATGTGGTGCGCGAAACCCCGGCCGACGCCGATCGGCTGATGCTGATCGGGCATAACCCGGGGCTCGAGGATCTCGTGCTGCTGCTCGTGCCCGAAGGCGGCGGGTTGCGCGAGGAGGTGGAGGAGAAATACCCCACCGCGACGCTCGCCGAACTCAGCTTCGATATCGATCATTGGGCAGATGCCGCGCCGGGCCGCGCGCAGCTCACGCGCTTCGTCCGCCCGCGCGACGTCGATGCGTCGCTCGGGCCGGATCGGGATTAGCTCCAGATCGTCACGCCGGGTCGAGCCCGGCATGACGGTGAGAGGAGGCTGTTATTGCTTCCCCAATTTGTCCTTAAGCGCGGCGAGTGCGCCGAACGGGCCGCTCTGCCCCTCGTCGACCACCCCCGCCTCGCGCAGCGCCTCGGCGGCGCGGGGCCCACGCGGATAGGAATCGAGCGACAGCGCCATCGTCTCCGCCGCGGCCTCGCCCAGATCGATCGCGCCGCCGTCGATCTCGATCGTGTCGAGCGATTCCTCGCCCAGCTCGACCTCTTCCTCGGATGTGCCGGCGGAAACGAAGCGCAGCGTCACTTTCTCGTCGATCGTCGCCGGCAGCGGATCGCCGGTCACCGTGCAGGCCTGCGTCACCGCCGCGGTCACCCGTCCGTCGGCTATCACCCCGGCGGTGTCGCGGCGGATCGCAAAGGTCGCCGCGAGCCGCTCGACTGCGATCAGCCCGAAGCGGCCGGCGACGCGGCGGCGCTCGTCGATATCCGCCTCGATCGTCACGGTACGCGGCGCCTCGCCGATCGTGTCGAGTCGTTCGGGGCGCGAGAATTCGGGGGCGCTCACGGCAATTCCCCGCGCTCGATCGCGTCGAGCGGCACCGCCTTCAGCGCGGCGTGGAAATCGAGCAGGCGATCGCGGACATACGCGACCGCCGCCGGCGCCGGATCGACGCCGCGATAGAGGTTGCGCCGCAGCGGCGTAGCGAGATCGCCGTCGCTGACTCCCGTGCGATAGGCGCCGAGCCGTCCGCCGAGCATCCCCATCATCCGCCCGACCTGCTTGCCGACGACCATGTCGCCGAAGCCGATCTGGCGAATCTGCGCATCCATATCGTCGATGAACCGCTCGGTGAGATCGGCGACGAGCTGCGCCGCGGCGGGCTCGTCCTCGATCCGCATCAGCACGAAGGCGGTGACCGCCGCGACCATGTCGAACCGGCCGTCGAGCGTATCGGGCACCGCGCCGTCGAGATACCAATGCGGCTGGCGCGCGCGCGCCACCACCGCCTGATAGAGCGGCACCGCCGCCACGTCCTGCCGCGATGTCCTGCGGAACCTGTCGAGGAATCCCACGCCTGCTTTTGTCCTTGCCTTGTATCGATGTTCGCCCCGGCATATTGAGGCGTTCGCCCGCGGACGCAATGTGCCGGTTGGGTTCACTGTTCGCGGAGTATCCATGCGCCAACCCTTTCTGATCGTCGCGCTTGCTGCCGGGATCGCGCTTTCCGGCTGCACCTCGCTCCGGTCGCATCAGGGCTATATCGTCGACGCCGACCTGGTGAATGCGATCCAGCCCGGGGTCGACAATCGCGAATCGGTGCTCGCCACGCTGGGGCATCCCACCTTCGCTGCGCAGTTCAACCAGGGCGACTGGTATTATATTTCGCGCGACAGCCGCAATTATGCGTACAACAAGCCCAAGGCGCACGATCAGCTGACGATGCAGATCAGCTTCGATCGCAACGGCAATGTCAGCGCGGTGCGCCGTTCGGGGATGGACCAGATCGCCGATATCACCCCGATGAAGAAGACCACCCCGACGCTCGGCCGGCGCCGTGGCTTCTTCCAGGATCTGTTCGGCAATATCGGCACGGTCGGCGCGATGGGGCCGGGTGGCGGCGGCGGCGGTCGCGACACGCCGTAACGACGGGATTTCGTAATAGCCGGCCAATGTGCCGCCGATGCCGTTCGCGCGGCATCGGCGCGCGTCGCCGTGCGCTCGGCCGACGCAATATTATACAGCGATTTCGTTACCTTGCTCGTTGCTGACCGCGCCGTTCCTGGCCGGTTCAGCGCCACCCGCCGATAAACCGGATGTGGCGACGCGGCTTTGTGCCGTGCGCCAGCGAGTAAAAGGAGAAAGAGATGCGCAAGTTGATCATCGGCGTGCTGATGGCGGCGACGGCGTTCCCGGCGGTTGCCTCGGCCCAGACCAACGACGATCTGCGCCGCGATCGGCGCGATGTCCGCCAGCAGCAATATGAGCTGGATCAGGCGCGGCGCTATGGCGACCGGCACGATGTCCGCCGCGAAGAGCGCGACCTGCGCGATGCGCGACGCGATCTGCGCGAGGACCGCAACCGCGTCTGGGCGCGCGACGACTGGCGCCGCTGGCGCGACCAGAATCGCTCGCTCTATGCCCGTGGCAATTGGAATGCGCCGTTCCGCTATCAATCGTTCCGCGCGGGTGTCCGCATCGCGCCGAATTATTATGGTCAGCGTTACTGGATCGCCGATCCGTGGCGCTATCGCCTGCCGCCGGCGCGGCCCTACACCCGCTGGGTGCGGCATTATAACGACGTGCTGCTGATCGATTATCGCCGCGGCATCGTCGTCGACGTGATCCGCAACTTCTTCTGGTAAGCCGGATCTCACGGCCGCCGGCGCCCATGCGTCGGCGGCCGACTCATGTCCGGCGATCGCGGCATTCGCGCTGATCGTTGATTTTACGCTGAAATTTCGATCGGCCGTCGCATCGCGACTGGAGCGGGCGAAGGGATTCGAACCCTCGACCCCAACCTTGGCAAGGTTGTGCTCTACCCCTGAGCTACGCCCGCTCTGGCGCCTGGCCCGGAAGCTTCCGGGCGGGTGAGGCGCGGCCACTAGCAGCGGATTTCGGGCTTGCCAACCCCCCCCTGTTCGATTGTCGTCACGTTGACCGCGCGGCCCGTTCGCGATTAGGCCCACGCACGATGACCGCCCCTGTTATCCTGCTCGTCGAGGACGATCCGGCATTGCGCATGCTCACCGCGCGCGCATTGCAGGAAAACGGCTTTGTCGTCCGCCCCGCCTCCGCCGCGCCGGAAATGTGGCTGGCGCTCGATTCGGGGCCGGTCGATCTCGTCCTGCTCGATATCATGCTGCCCGGCACCAGCGGGATCGATCTGTGCCGCGCGCTGCGCCAGAAAAGCGACGTGCCGATCATCTTCATGTCGGCGCGCTCCAGCGAAATGGATCGCGTCGTCGGGCTGGAGCTGGGCGCGGACGATTATATCGCCAAGCCGTTCGGGGTGCGCGAGCTGGTCGCGCGGGTGCGCGCGGTGCTGCGCCGCCCGGCGCTCGATCGCGGCACCGGCGCGCGCGAAGCGGGGGTGATGACCTTCGAGGGGTGGACGGTCAATCTGCCGCGCCGCGAGCTGATCTCGCCGACGGGGGCGGTGGTCGATCTCACCGGCGCCGAATTCGATCTGCTGGTGGTGCTGGCGGATCATGCGCAAAGAGTGATCGCGCGCGAGCGATTGATCGAGCTGTCGCGCACACGGCTGGGGGACAGCTCGGATCGCTCGATCGACGTGCTGGTCAGCCGGCTGCGCCGCAAGCTTTCGGGCGAAGGCCATGCCGCGCCGATCGTCACGGTGCGCGGGGTGGGCTATATGCTCAACGTGCCGGTGGAGCGCCGTTGAGGAAATTGATCCCCTCGACCGGCCTGCTCGGGCAGGTCGTCGCGATCCTGCTGCTGACGATGCTGATCGAGTTCGGCGTCTCGACCTTGCTGTATGAGCGCGCGAGCCAGTTTTCGGTGCGCGACGACGAGGCACGGCGGCTCGCCGAGCATCTCGTCATCTGCCGCCGGCTGGTCGAGGATCGCCCGCCGGGCACGCGCCCCGAAATGGCGAGCCATCTCACCACCGATCGCTACGAGATCCACTGGGATCGCGATCCGCCGCGCGTCCCGTCGGTCGCGCCCGCGCTGGATCAGATGCGCCGGCAGATCGTCGAATGGGAGCCGTCGCTCGGCACACGCGATCTGCGCATCCGCCTGACCCTGCCCGGGCGCAGCTCGGCGGTGAGCGGAGGGCTCCAGCTCGATGACGGCAGCTGGTTGCATTTCCGCACGCTCGAGCCGGTGGCGCGGCTCGATTTCGGGTTCGAGCGCGTCGCGCTGGCGCTGGTCCCCGCGATCGCGTTGATGGTGATCGGCGGGCTGATGCTGCGCCGCGCGTTGCTGCCGCTGCGCCGGCTGGCGGTGGCGGCGGACCGCGTCGGGCATGATCCGGTCGATCCGGTGCCGGAGGACGGCCCGGGCGAGGTGCGCCGCGTGGTCGTCGCGTTCAACCGGATGCAGGCGCGAATCCGTGCGCTGATCGACAACCGCACCCAGGCGCTCGCCGCGGTGGGGCACGATCTGCGCACCCCGCTCGCGCGGCTGCGGTTGCGTAGCGAAGGGGTGGCGGACCCGGAGACGCGCAACGCGATCGGGCATGATGTCGCCGAAATGGAGGCGATGATCACCTCGCTGCTCGCCTTTCTCGGCGGCGACAGCGATCCCGAGGCGCCCGTGCCGGTCGATCTGGCGGTGATGTGCGCGACATTGGTCGACGATGCGCAGGACGCGGGCCATGCGGCGGATTATGTCGGGCCGGATCATCTCGAGCTTCGGCTGCGTCGCTCGGGGTTCAAGCGCGCGCTGACCAATCTGGTCGACAATGCGCTCCATTATGGCGATCGGCTGACGATCGCGCTGTCGACCGACGGCGCGGCGGTGACGGTGCGGGTGATCGATGACGGCCCCGGGATCCCCGAGGATCAGCTCGTCGCGGTGCTCCAGCCGTTCGTCCGGCTCGATCCGGCGCGGCGGCGCGACACGGTCGGCTTCGGGCTCGGGCTGGCGATCGCGGCGCAGGCGGTGCAGGCCGAGGGTGGCACATTGACGCTGGCGAACCGCGTGCCGCACGGGCTGGAGGCGACTATCCATTTGCCCGGACACAAAATTTAACATTTCCGCGGCGTCGCAGCAAAATTGCCGGCTTAATTATCCTGCTCCATGACAAGAGGAGCAGATCCAGTGAACGACCTCATCGGACGCGTCTTCAGCTTCGAGAAACAGGTATTCCCGAGCCAGCAGGCGCTTTACGCCAAGCTCACGACGCAGGGGCAGAGCCCCAAGGCGCTGATGATCTCCTGCGCCGATTCGCGCGTCGTCCCCGAACATATCATGCAGGCCGAGGCTGGCGACCTGTTCGTATGCCGCAACGCGGGCAATATCGTCCCGCCGTTCGCGACGATGAACGGGGGCGTCTCCTCGACGGTGGAATTCGCCGTCGCCGCGCTCAAGGTGCGCGACATCATCGTCTGCGGCCATTCGGACTGCGGCGCGATGAAGGCGCTGGTCAATCCCGAGCTGCTCGAAGGAATGCCCAATGTCGCGGCGTGGCTGCGCCACAGCCAGGCGGCGAAATCGGTGCTCGACGCCTCTTACCCCAACCTTGAAAACGGCGCGGCGGTGCGCGCGGCGAGCCTCGAGAATGTCGTGGTGCAGATCGCGCATCTGCGCACCCACCCGTCGGTCGCGGCGGGGATCGCGCGCGGCGAGATCGCGCTCCACGGCTGGTTCGTCGACATCCATGCCGGCCAGATGCTCGCGCTCGACGGCGAGACCGGGCGCTTCCTGCCGGTGCGCGAGAATGAGCCGCTGCCGGTCGCCGTCCGCGCGGCGCAGCGCCTCGCCGCCGATTTCGTCCAGGCAGAGGCGGCCGAGTAATGACCCAGGCGATGTCCGCGCGGCCCGGCGTATCGGTGCCGCGGCTGCAATTCCTCGGGCGCGATCTTACCGCGTCGATCGTCGTGTTCCTCGTCGCGATGCCCCTGTGCATGGGCATCGCGATCGCCTCCGGCGTGCCGCCTGAAAAGGGGCTGATCACCGGGATCATCGGCGGGATCGTCGTCGGCGCGCTCGCCGGATCGCCGTTGCAGGTCAGCGGCCCGGCGGCGGGGCTCGCCGTCATCGTGTTCGAGCTGGTGCGCGATCAGGGATTCAGCGCACTCGGCCCGATCCTCATCCTCGCCGGCGCGATCCAGGTCGTCGCCGGGGTGTTCAGGCTCGGCGGGTGGTTTCGCGCGATCAGCCCGGCGGTGGTCCATGGCATGCTCGCCGGGATCGGCGTGCTGATCGTCGTCGGCCAGTTCCATGTGCTGTTCGACGCCAAGCCGCTGTCGAGCGGCCCGGCCAACCTCGCCGCGATGCCCGGGCGGCTGCTCGGCCTGTCGCTCAGCAACATGGCGGCGGCCGAACTCGCGTTCATCGTCGCCCTGGTCACGATCGGCGCGATGCTGGCGTGGGAGAAGTGGCGCCCGGCGGCGCTGCGGCTGATGCCCGGCGCGCTGGTCGGCGTGGTGGCGGGCACCTTGCTCACCGTCGCGCTGGGGCTCGATGTCGCCAAGGTGCAGGTGCCCGCGTCGATCACCGCGGCGATCTCGCTCCCCGAAAGCGGTTTCTGGGCGAAATGGCTCGATCCGTCGGTGATCGCGGCGGCGGTGGCGATCGCGTTCATCGCCTCGGCGGAAACCCTGCTGTCGGCGGCGGCGGTCGACAAGATGCACGACGGCGTGCGCACCGATTACAACAAGGAATTGCGCGCGCAGGGCATCGGCAATCTGCTGTGCGGCGCGGCCGGCGCGCTCCCGATGACCGGGGTGATCGTGCGCTCGTCCGCCAATGTGCAGGCGGGTGCGATCACCCGCGCCTCGGCGATCCTCCACGGCGTGTGGATCCTCGGTTTCGTCGCGTTGCTGCCGTGGCTGCTGCGCGAGATTCCGATGGCGGCGCTCGGCGCGATCCTCGTCGTCACCGGCTGGCGGCTGGTGAGCCTCACCCATGCGAAACATTTGCTGCGCGATCACGGCCCGTTGCCGGTGGTGATCTGGGCGGCGACGCTGATCATGGTGGTGGCGACCGATCTGTTGACCGGCGTGCTGGTCGGCATCGGGCTGACGCTGCTCGAGCTCGCGCCGCACCTGCGCCGGCTGCGGCTCGGCGTGGAAGAGGAGCCCGAGGGCGAGACGCACCGTATCGCGCTCGACGGCACCGCGACCTTCGTCACGTTGCCCAAGCTCTCCGCCACGCTCGATCGCGTCCCGGCGGGCAAGCCGGTGCGGCTCGACGTCACCCGCCTCGCCGCGGTCGACCATACGACGGCCGAGCTGTTGCGGGACTGGCTCCAGCGGCGTCGCGCGAGCGGCACGCCGGTCGAGTTGCTGGGGGGCGACAGTGGCCGTTTGGCCACACTTGCCCACTGAGCGGGCATCCGGCAACATTTCGATACAATATAGCAATATATGGGAGAAATTGCTGCACTAGCGTAACAGCTGCCGATCAACCGGTGCCCGCCGCCCTGCGGTGAGAGCACCGGCGATCGCGCAGCAGGAGGAGCCTCTTCTCACAAGGAGGTTCCATTGAAGACAGTCTATCTCTCTCTCGCTCTGGCGCTCGGTGCCGCCGCCTCGCCCGCCGCGGCGCAGGAAACAGCGCCGCCCAAGGACATCACCGTCACCGGCAGCGTCGCGCTGGTCAGCGATTATCGCCTGCGCGGCGTATCGCAGACCGACAAGCATGCCGCGGTGCAGGGCGGCATCACGGTGACCCACAAGAGCGGCTTCTACGTCAGCACCTGGGCATCGAACCTGGCCGGCTGGGGCACGTTCGGCGGCGCCAATATGGAGCTCGACCTGATCGGCGGGTATAAAAGGTCGCTCGGCGGGGGCATCTCGGTCGATGCCGGGCTCACCTGGTACATGTACCCCGGCGGGGCGAACAAGACCGACTTTGCCGAGCCTTATGTGAAGCTGTCGGGCACCGCCGGGCCGGCGACCGTGCTCGTCGGGGTGGCTTATGCACCCAAGCAGGAAGCGCTCGGCAAATGGTATGACAATGCCGCCAGCTATGCGACCGGCGTGCCCGATCATCCCGGCGCCAAGCACGACAATCTCTATGTCTGGAGCGATCTGTCGGCCGCGATCCCGAAGACGCCGCTGACCGCCAAGGCGCATCTCGGCTATTCGCACGGCAACCCGGGGCTCGGCCCGAACGGCACCAGCGCGGCGCCGACCGGCCATTATTGGGATTGGATGCTCGGCGCCGATTTCGCGGTGAAGGGCACCCCGCTGACGTTGAGCGCGGCGTGGATCGATACCGATATCACCCGGCGTCGTTCGGCCTATATCGTGCCGAACTTCTCCTCGACCAAGGACGGCAGCTCGATCGCCGGATCGACCGCTTTGTTCTCGATCACCGCCGCCTTCTGAACCTTCCCTGCTTTCCCCCCTCCCTTGAACAAGGGAGGGGGGAAGAAGGGGGAGAAGAAAGCGGGGAGGGGAGAAGGAAAGAAGGAGGAGCGGGTAAGGCGCGCTCCAGCGCCGTCATTCCTCACTCAGACGCTGATTCGCGCGCCGGGGGGTTTGCTTCCCCCGGCCCGTCCCCACATAAGGGCCGCAGTGATTTTAGCAGGAAGCGGCTCTTGGCGACCCTTGGAATGAACGAAGCGGAAAAGGCGGCGGTACAGGCGTTCCGGCGCGATGTGGTCGAGCCGTCGATGACGCAGCTCGTGATCATCGATTTCTGGGCGGAATGGTGCGGCCCGTGCAAGGCGCTGGCGCCGGTGCTGGAAAAGGTCGCCGCGGCCTATGCCGATAAGGGCGTGGTGCTGGCCAAGGTCGATACCGACAAGAACCAGTTCATCGCCGCGCAATTCCAGGTGCGGTCGATCCCCACCGTCTATGCGATGTTCCAGGGGCAACTCGTCGCCGATCTGACGAGCGCGCGCACCGAATCGCAGCTCCGCGTGATGCTTGATCAGTTGCTGCGCCAGCTGCCGATCCAGGGCGAGGCGCAGGCACAGGAAGCGGAGCTCGAGCCGCTGATCGCGATGGGCGAGGAAGTGCTCGCCGCGGGCGACGCCGCGCGGGCGCTGTCGATCTTCGACCAGCTCGCCGAAATGGCCCCCGATCATCCCGCGGTGGTTTCGGGGCGGATCCGCGCGCTGGTCGCGGCGGGCGATACCGCCGCCGCCGAAGCGGCGATCGCGGCGCTGCCCGAGGAGCTGGCCAAGCTCCCCGATATCGAGCGCGCCAAATCGGCGCTCGATCTCGCGCGCTCGGCGCCCGCGGTCGACGATCTCGCGCCGCTCGAGGCCAAGGTCGCGGCGAACCCCGACGATCTCCAGGCGCGCTACGATCTGGCCAATGCGCAGATGGCGGCGGGCGATCGCGACGCGGCGGCGGAGGGGTTCCTCGCGATTACCGCCGCCGAGCGCGACTGGAACGAGGGCGCGGCGCGCCAGCAATTGCTCAAATTGTTCGAGGTGGTCGGGCTGGAGGATCCGTGGGTGGCGCAGCAGCGCCGCAAGCTTTCCGCCGTCCTGTTCGGGTGACATGACGCGGCTGTCGATCTTTCCTCTGGCCGGTGCGATCCTGTTTCCGGGGATGCATCTGCCGCTGCACATCTTCGAGCCGCGCTATCGTGCGCTGATATCCGATGCGATGGCGCGTGACCGGCGGATCGGGATGATCCAGCCGCGCGGCGACGCCGAGGCGAAGATCCCGCAGCTCTACGATATCGGCTGCGTCGGGCGGATCGCCGATATCGAGATGCTGGAGGACGGCCGCTCGAACATCATCCTCGAGGGGGTATCGCTGTTCCGCGTCACGCGCGAGCTCGAAGTGTCGACTCCGTTCCGGCAGGTCGAGGCCGAATTGCTCGATAGCGCGCCCGACGACGATCTGTCGCTCGCCGCGCGCGCCGGGCTCGAGCTCGAATCGAAGCGTTTCGCCGAGGCGCAGGGCTATGCGGTCGATTGGGATGCGGTCGGGCGGCTCGACGACGCCAGCCTGGTCAACGGCATCGCGCAGATCGCGCCGTTCGACGCCGCCGCCAAACAGGCGCTGCTCGAAACGAAGACGATCGCCGAGCGCGCCGAACTGATCGTCCAGCTGCTGCAATTCTTCGGGCGACACGACGGGCAGGATCGCGTGACCTTGCAATGATCGACGCCTGGCTGCTCGAACGATTGGTGTGCCCGGTGAGTCGGCGGCCGCTCGTCTATGACGAAGCGGCGCAGGAGCTGGCGTCGGACGCCGCCGGGGTCGCCTATCCGATCCGTGACGGGGTGCCGGTGCTGCTGATCGAGCAGGCGCGGGTGCTTAACGCGACAGGCTAATCCGTCCCGCCGTTCGCGCTGAGCCCGAACGGCGGAGGGGGAATCTTCCTATTTCGCCAGCTTGGGAAAGGCCGCCTGGAAAGCGGCGACCTTGGGCTTGTCCCAGCGGACGATATAGGGATTGGTCGGGTTGCGATCGTAGAAATTCTGGTGGACCGCCTCCGCCGGAAAGAAATCGCCGCGCTCGATCCGCGTCACGATCGGCTGCGGCCAGGCATGCGCCTGGGTCAATTGCGCGATATAGGCCTCGGCCACCGCGCGCTGCGCCTCGGATTGCGGGAAGATCGCCGAACGGTAGCTCGGGCCGCGGTCCGGCCCCTGACGGTTGAGCTGGGTGGGATCATGCGCGATCGAGAAATAGATGCGCAGCAACGTGCCGTAGCTCACCTGACGCGGATCGAACACGATTCGCACCGCTTCGGCATGTTTGGTCGATTCGCTCGAAACCGCGCTGTAATTGGCACTATGCGCCGCGCCGCCGGCATAGCCCGAGGTCACCGCGCGGACGCCCTTCACCCGCTCGAACACCGCCTCCATCCCCCAGAAGCACCCGCCGGCGAGGATTGCGGTCTGCGCGCTCGGGGTGGCGGGCACGTCGCGCGCCGGGGGCGGGATCGGCACCGCGCGTTCGGCGCGGGCGGGGAGGAAGGGAAGGCTGGCGGTCACCAGGACCGCGGCGATCGTCATGGGAGCGCGGATCATGTCCGCCGATATAATGCGCGCGCGTGCGCGATGCTATCAGCGCTTGACGATATGCGTCGGCGCATCGGTCGTGGCGGTGACGGCGGACGCCGGATGCAGCGCGAACAGCCCGACCGCCCCGATCAGGAAACCTCCGGCGAATTGCCACAGGAAGGTCGATTTCAGGAACTGGATCATCTGCTTAACTCTTTTCGACTCGCTTCTTCGCGGCCCGCTGGGGGGCGCTGCGCCGGAAACCCAAGAAAGCCTGTAATTTGTTGTCGCTGAACGCGGCCTGACGCCGTCGTTCAGCCGCTACATAGGGTGCGGTTCATTGCCGTTGTATTGCGGTAACCGAAACGCTGTGTTTCGCGGCTGAAATCTCTTCAGCGCAGCGCGGCGCAGGCGCGCTGGATCCGCTCGCACGCCTCGCGCAGCACGTCCTCGCCGGTGGCGTAGCTGATCCGCATCGCCGGCGAGAGGCCGAACGCCACCCCCTGCACCGCCGCGACCCGCGCATCCTCGAGCAGATAGCCGACGAAATCGCTGTCGTTCTCGATCCGCTTGCCGCCCGGCGTCGTCTTGCCGATCACCCCGGAGACTTCGGGATAGACGTAGAAGGCGCCTTCGGGGCGCGGGCAGGTGATGCCGTCGGTCTGGTTGAGCATCGACACGACGAGATCGCGGCGCGACTTGAACGCCGCGTTGCGCTCGATGAGGAACGACTGGTCGCCGTTGAGCGCCGCTGTCGCCGCCGCTTGTGCGATCGAGCAGGGGTTGGAGGTCGATTGCGACTGCAATTTGGCCATCGCCTTGATCAGCCACGGCGCGCCCGCGGCGAAGCCGATCCGCCAGCCGGTCATCGCATAGGCCTTGGAACAGCCGTTGACCGTCAGCGTGCGCTCGTAGAGCGACGGGCACACCTCGGCGATCGTCGCGAAGACGAAATCGTCGTAGACGATATGCTCGTACATATCGTCGGCGAAGATCCACACCTGCGGGTGGCGTTCGAGCACCGCGCCCAGCGCCTTGAGCTCGGCGACGGTATAGGCCGCGCCGGTCGGGTTGGAGGGCGAATTGAGGATCAGCCACTTGGTGCGCGGGGTGATCGCCGCCTCGAGCATCTCGGGGGTCAGCTTATAGCCCTGCGCGGCGCCGGCGGCGACGATCACCGGGGTCGCCCCGGCGAATTGCACCACATCGGGATAGCTCACCCAATAAGGCGCGGGGACGATCACCTCGTCGCCCGGGTTGAGCGTCGCGACGAGCGCGTTGAACAACGTGTGCTTGCCGCCGACGTTCACGCTGACCTGCTGCCTGGTGTAATCGAGGTGGTTGTCGCGCTTGAACTTGGCGACGATCGCCTCCTTCAGCTCCTGCGTGCCGTCGACATTGGTATATTTGGTCTTGCCGTCGCGAATCGCCTGGATCGCAGCTTCCTTGACGAAATCGGGGGTATCGAAATCGGGCTCGCCCGCGCCCAGCCCGATCACATCGACCCCGGCACGCTTGAGTTCCAGCACCTTGGTGGTGATCGCCAGCGTCGGCGAAGGGCTGATACGGTCAAGCGCGGCGGAAGGCTTCATGTCGCGTGCCTCATAACGATGGCTGATGTCGCCGCGGCCTATAGCGGGAGGCCCGGCGATTTCGCAACCGCAACAACGGCCGGAATCAGCCCGCGCAGCGCATTTCCGACGAAGAAGCCGCCGGCGAGGTCGTCGGGGGTCAAATCCCCTTCGCGCGCGCGGCCCTGATCGATCAGCTCGCCGCGCAACACCCCGGGGAGCAGCCCGCGCGCGAGCGGCGGGGTGACGAGCGCGCCGTCGCGCTCGACGAAGATATTGGTGAAGCTTCCCTCGGTGACGAAACCGTGCGGGTCGACGAACGCCACTTCGTCCGCCGCCGACGCCACGCGCGCGCGATCGAGGAAGCCACGGTCGCTGGTCTTGTGGCGCAAGCGGAAGTCGCCCGCGGGGACCGGCAGCGGCGCCAGCGCGACACGCCACGCGCGCGGCGCGGCGAGTGGCGCGGGGCCGGTCTCGATCGCGATCCGCCCCGATCGCGCCGCGAGCAGCCGGATCCGCGCCGGGCGGCGCAGCCGGAAGGTCGCGGCCTGCAGATCGTTGCGCGCGGCGTGGCGGTCGAACGCGAAGCCGAGCGCCGCCGCGCTCGCCTTGAGCCGCGCGAGATGCCGCTCGATCCGCGCCACCCCGGCCTCGGGATCGAAGGCCATCGTCTCGACAAGGTCGAAATCGCCCGCGCCGTGGGTCAAGAAAGCTCCTTTCGCCAGCGCCTCGTCCCATTCGTCGACGGCGTTGGAATCGGCGACGATCCCGCCGCCGAGCCCGATCGTAGCGTGTTTCGCGCCGGCCGGAACGTGCAGCGTGCGGATCGCGACGTTGAACTGCGCCGAGGCCGGGGCGTCGATCCGCCCGATCGCCCCGGTATAGGCGCCGCGCGGGCTGCGCTCGACCTCGCCGATCACCTGCATCGCGCGCACCTTTGGCGCGCCGGTGATCGAGCCGCACGGGAACAAGGCGGCGAGCACGTCGATCGCATCATGCCCCGCGTCGAGCGCGGCGGTGACGGTCGAGGTCATCTGGTGGACGGTGGGATAACGCTCGACCGCGAACAAGTCGGGCACCTTGACGCTGCCCGCCTGCGCGACGCGCGACAGATCGTTGCGCATCAGATCGACGATCATCAGGTTTTCGGCGCGCTGCTTGGGGTCCGCCGCCAGCGCCGCCGCCGCCGCGGCATCCGCTGCCGGATCGCGCTCGCGCCGCGCGGTGCCCTTCATCGGGCGGCAGGTGATTCGCCCATCGTCGAGCGCGAAGAACAATTCGGGCGAGAAGGAGAGCAGGGTCTCGCGCCCGGTGGCGACGATCGCGCCCCACCCCGCCGCCGCCCGCGCGCGCACCGCGGCATAGAGCGCCGGCAGATCGCCCGCGAAGCGCACCTTCGCGCGAAAGGTGAGGTTGGCCTGATAGATGTCGCCGGCGGTGATCAGCGCCTGCACCCGCGCGATCATCGCGTCATAATCGGCGCGGGTCACCTCCGGCTCGGGCGCGCCGACCCATGCCCCGGCCGGGTCGGGAAGCCCGGCGGCGACATCGGCGATTTCCTGGAAACCGTCGAACAATCCGAACCATAGCAAGGGCGCGTCGGGCAAAGCCGCGTCGCCCGCGCCCGGCTCCAGCGCCAGGCCGGCTTCATAAGCGAGGAAGCCCGCTGCCTGCCGCCCCGCCGCCACCCCGGCGCGCAGCGCGGCGAGCGCGGCGGGGATGTCGCCGGGCTGCCGCACCTCGATCACCGCGGCCGGCGCGCGATAGAGCCGCGCCGCCGCGCCGCCGGGGCGGGCATCGTCGAGCAGGACGAAAGGCGGGGGTGGGAGCATCGCGCGCGCTGCATGCCCGGTGCTCCGCCTTGCGGCAAGGGCGCGGCGCGGGTTAGGGATCGGGAGAAAGGATTGACCCGATGACCGAACCCGCGCCGCGCGCCGCGCCAGAACCTGCGCTCCGCGCGATGATCGTGCCGGTGACGGCGATCGAGCAGAATTGCACGATCATCTGGTGCACCCGCACGATGAAGGCGGCGGTGATCGACGCCGGTGGCGATCTCCCGCGGATCCGCGCCGCGATCGCCGAGGCGGGGGTGACGGTCGAGAAATTGCTCCTCACCCACGGCCATATCGATCACGCCGGTTCGGCGAAGCCGCTCGCCGACGAGCTCGGCGTGCCGATCGAGGGGCCGCATGAGGACGATCGCTTCTGGCTCGCGCGGCTCGCCGACGACGGGCGCAACTGGGGGATCGAGGGGGTGCCGTTCGAGCCCGACCGCTGGCTCAACGACGGCGATACGGTGACGGTGGGCGAGCTGACACTCGACGTCTATCACACCCCCGGCCACACCGCGGGGCATGTGATCTTCCACCATGCCCCGTCCAAATTCGCGCAGGTCGGCGATGTGCTGTTCCAGGGATCGATCGGGCGGACCGATCTGCCGCAGGGCGATCATCAGCAGCTGATCACCTCGATCGTCACCAAATTGTGGCCGCTGGGCGACGATACCGCCTTCGTCCCCGGCCACGGCAAGCCGAGCACCTTCGGGCACGAGCGGCGGTGGAACATGTTCGTCAGCGACGAGGCGCTCGCCGCCGCCTGATCCACCGTCGCATGCGCCCGAGCCTTTTCGCGCTTCCCGTTTCGCTCGTCGCCGCGCCGGCGCTGGCGCAGGTGGAGGATCGCGCTTTGTGGCTGACCACCACGGGCAAGGTCAGGCTGGACCAGCGGACGCGGATCGACGTCGAAGCGGCCTATCGTTTCAGCGACAATTCGGGCGGGCTGTACGAATCGCTGTGGATCGGCGGGGCGACGCGCGAGATCGCCAAGCATGTGGCGGTGCAGGTGACCTATGCGCGGGTGAACGGCTATTCCGGCGGCCGCGCCCGCAACGTCGAGAACCGCGTCCGCGCGCAGGTCGAGGTGACTCGCCGCCTGGGTCGGGTGAGGCTCGCCGGCCGGCTGCGGCTCGAATACCGCTCCCGCACCGCCGCCGACATGACCGGATTTCGTCTCCGCCCGCGGATCAAGGCGACGCTGCCGATCGCGCCGCGTGACGTCTCGCTGATCGCGAGCCACGAGAGCATCGTCGAGCTCAACAACACCGATTGGGGGCAGATGACCGGGGCGGACCGGATGCGGAACCTGATCGCGATCAACTGGCAGGCGAGCGAGGCCCTGTCGTTCGAGGCCGGCTATCTCAACCAATATCATTTCGCGCGCGGCGGCGATCGCCCGATGATGGATCACATCCTGTCGCTGAGCACCACGCTGAGCCTGTAGGCAATCCGTTCGCCTGAGCTTATCGGGCTTCGACAAGCTCCGCCCGAACGGGGGGTGTCAGCGGGGGCGCGCAAAAAAAAGGCCGCGACCGTGGATGACGGTCGCGGCCTTTTTTTTCGGGCGATCTCAGCCCCAGATTCTCAGCCCCAGATTCTCAGCCTTCGTAATCGGCGCCGAGATTCTGGTTGCGCGGCGGGGCGGCGGCGGTGAGGCGCAGCGCTTCCGCCGAGGCGGCGAGGCTGCCGACCGCATCGGCCTCGTCATCGTCGTCGATCTGCACGCGCTGCAGGCTGCCGACGAGCGATTCGGCCAGATCGTCGGGCAGGATCGTCTCTTCGGCGATCTCGCGCAGCGCGACGACCGGATTTTTATCGCGATCGCGATCGATCGTCAGCTCCGCACCACCCGAAACCTGCCGCGCGCGCTGCGCTGCGAGCAGAACCAGATCGAAGCGGTTGGGGATTTTGTCGACGCAATCCTCGACCGTGACGCGCGCCATGGACGCTATTCCTTCGCAAAATATCGCTGGATGAAGGCGCGCGATCTAGGGAGGCGGGCGGGCAAAGTCAAGAAAAGTGCGCCCGCCCCGGCTTGTCGCGCGCGCCGCATCCGGCCATCAGGGTGGCGATGGAGCATTTCACCGTCGACGGCAATCGTCTGACGCTGCTGACCGAAGGGCCGGCGCGGCTCGATGCGCTGATCGGATTGATCGAGGGCGCGCGGGAGAGCCTGCGCATCCTTTATTATATCTATGCCGATGATGATTCCGGCCGCCGCGTCAACGAGGCGCTGATCGCCGCCGCCGCGCGCGGGGTGAAGGTGACGCTGATCGTCGACGGTTTCGGCAGCGACGTCGAGCGGCGCCGGCAATTCTTCGCCCCGCTGGAGGCGGCAGGGGTCTCGCTGTGCCGGTTCATCCCGCGCTTCGGCCGCAGCTATCTGTTGCGCAACCACCAGAAGATGGCGCTCGCCGACGGCGCGCGCATCCTGATCGGCGGGTTCAACGTCGAGGACGATTATTTTACCAGCGGCAAGCAGGCGTGGCGCGACCTGGGGTTGCTGGTCGAGGGGCCGGCGGCGGGGCGGATCACCGGCTATTTCGATGCGCTATACGGCTGGGCGAGCGCGCCGAACCGCCCGGCGCGGCGGCTCGGCCGCCAGCTTGCGCAATGGAGCGAGGACAGCGGGCGGGTGCGGTGGCTGATCGGCGGGCCGACGCGGCGGCTGTCACCGTGGGTGCGCGCGGTGCGGCACGATATCCGCTTCGGCCGCCGGATCGATATCGTCGCGGGCTATTTCACCCCCAGCCCGCGGATGCTGCGCCGGCTCGATCGCGTCGGGCTGCGCGGCGCGAAGGTGCGTATCGTCACCGCGGCGCATTCGGATAACAAGACGACGATCGCCGCCGCGCGCTTCACCTATCGCGGGTTGCTGAAGCGCGGCGCGCGGATCTTCGAATATCTGCCGTCGAAGCTGCATACCAAGCTTTATGCGATCGACAGCGCCGTCCATATCGGCAGCGCCAATTTCGACATGCGCAGCCTGTTGATCAATCTGGAGCTGATGCTGCGGATCGAGGACGAGGCCTTTGCCGCTTATGTCCACCGCTATGTCGACGGCGAGGTGGCGCAATCGGCGGAAGTGACCCCCGAACGCTATCGCGCCGAGACCGGCTGGTGGCAGCGCGTGCGGCAGTTCGTCGCTTATCTGGTGGTCGGCGTGCTTGATCCCACCGTATCGCGCGGGCTCAACCTGGCGATCGACGAGGAGTGAGTCTTCAACACCCCTCCCCTTCAGGGGAGGGGCTAGAGGCGATTACTCGCCGTCCTTCCACGCCCAATAGAGCTGCGCCGGCGGCACGTTCCACCATTCCATCCCGTGATCGATCCGCGGGAAGTGCGGCGCGATGAAATCATGGACCTTGGGGCTGAACTGATAGACCAGGAAGGCGCCTTCGGTGCGCAGCACGCGCTGCGTCGCGGCGGCGATCGCCGGGCCGACGCCGGTCGGCAGCGTCGAAAAGGGGAGGCCGGACAGGACGTAATCGGCCTTTTCATGCCCGTGATCGCGCACGATCGTCTCGACGTCGGCGGCCGAGCCGTGGACCGCGACGAAGCGCGAATCCGCGATCGTGTGGCGCAGATAGTTGATGAAATCGGGGTTGGTGTCGATCGCGAGCAAGGTCGCGTCGGGCGCCATCTTCTCCAGAATCGGGCGACAGAAGGTGCCGACGCCCGGGCCATATTCGACGAACAGCTTGCAGCGCTGCCAGTCCACGGGGCCGAGCATCTTTTCGATCAGCTTGTCCGACGAGGGAATGATCGATCCCACCATCACCGGATGCTTCAGAAATCCCCGGAAAAACATCTGCCACGGGCCGGGCACGCCGGCGGGGCGAGATTGCGCGCGGCGCACGGCACTGGTCGAACTGGGCATCGAAGCTATGTCACTCCCGAACATATGGGCGGGTGGATTGGCGCAAGAACAATGCCCCCGTCGCACATCTCGCGAACGCTGGGCAAGCGCTATCGGTTGCCGATGCGGGGTTGCGTCCGCCGGCCAAGCGCCTAATCGGGTGTCATGCACGACGGAACGAGCGTCGATCGGGCGGGGCAGGTGGCGGTGATCTTCATCTCGCAACGCACCGCTCAGGACGGAGAGGGTTATGCCGCTGCGGCGGCGGCGATGGATGCGCTCGCCGCGGCGCAGCCCGGCTATCGCGGGGTGGAAAGCGTGCGCGACGCCGAGGGGCGGGGCATCACCGTTTCCTATTGGGCGACCGAGGCGGAGGCGCTGGCGTGGCGCGCCAACCCCGATCATGCCGCGATCCGCGATCGGGGGCGGGCGCATTGGTATGAAAATTATCAGGTGATCGTGGCGCGCGTCGAACGCGGTTATGGCTGGACGCTGCCGGCGTGACGCGCGGGTTCGACCGCCGTTTCGTCCTGCTGTTCGTCGTCATGCTCACGATCGCCGCGGGCAATACCGCGCTGCAATCGGTGCTGCCCGCGCTCGGCCGCTCGCTCGGCGTGATGGACAGCGCGGTGGCGGCGGCCTTTTCGGTTTCGGCGCTGCTGTGGGTGATCGCGGCGCCTTATTGGGCCGATCGTTCGGACCGGCAGGGGCGGCGTGCGATGGTGCTGCTCGGGGTCGGGGGATTCACCGTCAGCCTCAGCCTGTGCGGCCTGTTCCTCGCCGCGGGGATCAACGGCTGGATCGGCGGCACCGCGGCGTTCGGCCTGTTCATCCTCGGGCGGCTGATCTACGGCACCTTCGGCTCGGCCGCGCCGCCCGCGGTGCAGGCGATGGTCGCCGGGAATACGACGCGTGAGGAGCGCACCCGCGCGCTGACGTTGCTCGCCTCCGCCTTCGGGCTGGGGACGATCCTCGGCCCGGCGATCGCGCCCTATCTGATCCTCGGCGATATCGGGCGCGTGCGGGTCGGGCTGGCCGGGCCGGCGTTCATCTTCGCCGCCTTCGGGCTTTTGATGTTCTTCACCGTCCGGCGGATGCTTGAGGACGATCGCGGGATCGCCCCCGGGGTCCATGGCGCGGCGACCGCTTATCCCTCGATCGGCGGGCAGGCGACCGGCGCGAGCGTCCGCGCAGCGACCGAGCCGCACGGCGAGGAGGTCAAGTTCACCGATCCGCGCATCCGCGGCTGGATGATCGCCGGGCTGGTCGCGGGCCACGCGCAGGCGATGACCGGGCAGACGATCGGCTTCCTCGTGATCGACCGGCTGCACCTGCCCCCCGCGCAGGCGCTGGAGCCGACCGGAATCGTGCTGATGATGGGCGCGGGCTCCTCTCTGCTGGCGCAATGGGGGCTGATCCCGCTGCTCAACCTCGCCCCGCGCGCGCTGCTGCTCGTCGGGCTGGTGCTGGCGGCGGCGGGGACGGCGCTGACCGGCGTCGCGCCGTCGCTCTACAGCATCGCGATGGCCTATGCGCTGGCGAGCCTCGGTTTCGGCTTCATCCGCCCCGGTTTCACCGCCGGGTCGAGCCTCGCGGTCGGCCCCGATGCGCAAGG
Source organism: Sphingomonas lycopersici (assembly GCF_026130605.1). Taxonomy (GTDB): domain Bacteria; phylum Pseudomonadota; class Alphaproteobacteria; order Sphingomonadales; family Sphingomonadaceae; genus Sphingomonas; species Sphingomonas lycopersici. The sequence goes on from NZ_JANFAU010000007.1 coordinate 166,181, forward strand.
CTCGGTCGCGGGCAAGGTGACCAGCGTCAACGGCGCGAGCTTCATCCTCGGCCCGTCGATCGGGGTCGGGCTGTACGAACTGAGCCACCCCGTGCCCTATCTGGTGGCGGGGGCGGCGTGCCTGCTGCTGCTGGTCTATTGCTGGCGCGCGCTGGTCGAGCGCCCGGTCGAGGCGGAATAAAGGGGCGGCCGCGACGCCGCCCCCTCCTTCGATCAGCCCTTCGACCCGTGCGGGTTGAGCTGGCCGGGCATGACGAAGCCGATCGACTGCGGCGCATTCGCTTCCTGCTTCAGCTTGGCGGCGATCTGCTCATATTCGCGTTCGACTTCCGGGGTCACGCTGGCGCGCGATTCGCGCAGCGCGGCGCGGAAATTGGCCATCGTCACATCCTTGGCGTCGAGCGATGCGCGTAGCGCGATCAAGCCGGCGCGGCGCACCACATCCTCCAGGTCCGCGCCGGTGAAACGATCGGTCTCGGCCGCGATCGCGTCGAGATCGACATCGCTCGCCAGCGGCATCTTCTGCGTCTGGATCGCGAGGATGCGCCGCCGCCCCGCCGAATCGGGCACGCCGACATAGATCAGCTCGTCGAACCGCCCCGGGCGCAGCAGCGCCGGATCGATCAGATTGGGGCGATTGGTCGCGCCGATCACCACCACCGATTGCAGTTCCTCGAGCCCGTCCATCTCGGCGAGGATCGTGTTGACCACGCGCTCGGTGACCTGCGGCTCGCCCAGCCCGCCGCCGCGCGCGGGGACGAGACTGTCGAGCTCGTCGATGAAGATCACCGTCGGCGCCACCTGCCGCGCGCGCTGGAACAGCCGCGCGATCTGCTGCTCGCTCTCGCCATACCATTTGCTCAGCAGGTCGGACGATTTGGTGGCGATGAAATTCGCCTCCGCCTCGCGCGCCACCGCCTTGGCGAGCAGGGTCTTGCCGGTGCCCGGCGGGCCATAGAGCAGGAAGCCCTTGGCCGGGCGGATGCCGAGCCGGCGGAAGGCATTGGGGTCCTTGAGCGGCAGCTCGACCCCTTCCTTCAGCCGCATCTGCGCATCGTCGAGCCCGCCGACATCGCTCCAGCGCACCGTCGGCGCCTGAACCATCACCTCGCGCATCGCCGACGGCTGAACGCGCTTCAGCGCCTCCATGAAGTCGTCGCGCGTCACCGCCAGCGTATCGAGCACCTCGGGCGGGATCGTGCGTTCCTCGAGGTTGAGCCGGGGCATGATCCGCCGCACTGCCTCGATCGCCGCCTCGCGGCTCAGCGCGGCGATATCAGCGCCGACGAAGCCGAAGGTGGTGCGCGCCAGCTCGTCGAGGCTGACATTGTGATCGAGCGGCATCCCGCGGGTGTGGATGCCGAGGATCTCGCGCCGCCCGCGCTCGTCGGGAACGCCAACGACGATCTCGCGGTCGAACCGGCCGGGGCGGCGCAGCGCCTCGTCGATTGCCTCGGGGCGGTTGGTCGCGGCGATCACGACGAGATTGGCGCGCGCCTCGAGCCCGTCCATCAGCGTCAGCAATTGCGCGACGACGCGCTTCTCCGCCTCGCCCGATACCTGGCCGCGCTTCGGCGCGATCGAATCGATCTCGTCGATGAACACGATCGAGGGCGCGTTCTTGGCCGCTTCCTCGAACACGCTGCGCAGCCGTTGCTCGCTCTCGCCATAGGCGGAGCCCATGATCTCAGGCCCGTTGATGAGGAAGAATTGCGCGTCGCTCTCATTGGCGACCGCGCGCGCGAGGCGGGTCTTGCCGGTGCCGGGCGGGCCGTGGAGCAGCACGCCCTTGGGCGGCTCGACCCCCAGTCGTTCGAACAATTCGGGGTAGCGCAGCGGCAGCTCGACCATCTCGCGCAACTGGTCGATCGTTGCCGCCATGCCGCCGATATCGTCATAAGTGACGTCGGCGCGGCGCGCGTCGCCCGGCTCCTCATATTCGGGGCGCAGCTCGACCTCGGTATTCTCGTCGATATGGACGATCCCCTTGGGCGCGGCGGAGACCACGACGAGGCGGATTTCCTGCAGCGCATAGGCCGGGGCGTTGACGAACTGCGCCATATTGGGGGGCATGTTCTGCACCCGCTGGTGCCCCGCGGTCGCCACCACATCGCCCTGGCACAAGGGGCGGTGGAAGAAGGTGCGCTTCAGCGCGTTGGTCGAGCCCTGCAGCCGCAGATTGTGCTGCGCCGGGGCGAAGACGACGCGGGTCGCGGGCTTCGATTCGGTGCGGCGCACCTCGACAAAATCGCCCGACCCGACCCCGGCATTGGCGCGCTGCAGCCCGTCGATGCGGACGATCTCCAGCCCCTCGTCGTCGGCATAGGGGCCGACCGCGCGGGCAGGGGTCGCCTTCTTGCCGACGATCTCCACGACGTCGCCGTCCGCGATGCCCGCCGCGGCCATGAACGCGCGCGGGAGGTGCGCGACGCCGCGCCCCGAATCCTCCGGCCGCGCATTCGCCACCTGCAGCTTGCGCTTCGCGTCGTCACTGTCTGCCACACTTGCTCTCCGTCTCGCTTGATATGCGAAGATAGAAACACTTGGGCGCGGTTTCGAGATGCGTCGTTGCGGGTAAGTTACGAACAAAAATCCGGGCGGGAAATCGGGCAAAAAAAAGGGCCGGTCGCGAGGACCGGCCTTTGAAAGTTTTTAGGAGAGGATGCCTGAAAGGCACGGCTCATGTGCGTCCGCGCGGTCCATTGTGCAAGTGCGAAAAGTAATAATCGTGCGTGCATTTTCTGCAATTGCGACGTGACGAGCTTGGCGGCTGCGTGCAGAACGTGCATGATGCATTGCACAAGATGACTGGAAATCCATGCGTCGGCTCCCCCCACTGACAGCGATTGAGGCGTTCGTCGCCGTCGCGCGGCTCGGCTCGGTGAAGGCCGCCGCGCAGGAACTGGCGCTGTCCGCGCCTGCGCTCAGCCGCCGCGTGCAGACGCTGGAACGTTTCATCGCGCGCCCGCTGTTCGATCGCCGGCATCAGGCGATGGTGCCCAATGGCGACGGCGAGCGGCTGCTCGCGCAGATCGCCCCGGTGCTCGATCAGCTTTCCGATGCGCTGGCCGGGCTGACCAGCACGGTCGAGGTGGTGCGGCTGCGGCTCGGGGTGATGCCGTTGTTCGCCTCGCAGCGGCTGTTCCCGCGGCTCGGCGAATTGCGCGCGACCCATCCCGAATTGCACCTCGATATCGACACCGCCGGCCATGCGCTGTCGCGGCTCGGCGAAGGGCTCGACGCGGTGATCGCGCTGGCGCGTGAGGTCGATCCGACATTGTTCGCGCGGCGGCTCGATCGCAACCTGGTCTATGCGATCGGCGCGCGCGAATTGCTCGAGGGGCCCAATCCGATCGTCCGGCCCGAGCAGCTCGCCGATCTCTCGGTGCTGATCCACCGCGACATGCCCGATACCTATGCCGCGTGGCGCCACGCCGCCGGGCTGCCCGATATCGAGCCGGTGGCGATCGACCATTTCGATTCGGGCGGGCTGATGCTCGAGGCGGCGGCGCAGGGGCTCGGGGTGGCGTTCATGCTCGAAAGCCATTTCGAGGACGCCAACGATCCGCGGCTCGCGCGGCTGTTCGGCAATATCGAGGTGGAGAGCCCGTACAGCTATTGGTTCGTCTGCCGCCCGCGCGCGCTGCAGCTCAAGCCGGTCCGGCTGTTCCGCGACTGGCTGCTCGCCACCTTGCGGCAGGAAGGGGTTTAAGGGGCCTTCGCCTTCGCCTTCCCCTTCTTACTCCCCTCCCTGGTGAAGGGAGGGGAGAAGAGCCGATCACTCGGCGCGCATCGTCACGATCTTGCCCGGCTCGCGCGGCGGCTCGCCCTTGGGGAGCGCGTCGATCAGCTCCATCCCGCCGGTCACTTCGCCCCACACGGTATATTGGCCGTCGAGGAAGCGCGCGTCGTCGAAGCAGATGAAGAATTGCGAATTGGCGCTGTCCGGGTTGCTGGTCCGCGCCATCGAGCAGACGCCGCGGACGTGCGGCTCGCGGCTGAATTCCTGCTTGAGGTCGGGCAGGTCGGAGCCGTGCATCCCGGTGCCGGTCGGATCGCCGCCCTGCGCCATGAAGCCGGGGATCACGCGGTGGAACACCACGCCGTCGTAAAAGCCGTCATTGGCGAGCGTCGCGATGCGCTCGACATGATTGGGGGCGAGATCGGGACGCAGCTTGATCGTCACGTCGCCGTCGGCGAGCGTCATGGTCAGCGTGTGAAAGGTATCGGCCATCATCGGCTCCTGAATTCCGCGGAAGGCCTGAGCCCTAGCTTTGCCGCGGCGGCAAGGCAATCGGGGGAGGCTCTGTGGAAAATGCGGGTTGCCCCCATTCGCCTGTTCCTCCCCCGGAGGGGGAGGGGGACCGTTGCGCAGCAACGGTGGAGGGGTAGCCGCAGCGGGCGGTATCGCCTGCGGCTGATACCCCTCCACCAGCCTTCGGCTGGTCCCCCTCCCCTTCCAGGGGAGGAATAACGCGGCCCGGTGGCGCCCGAGCCATGGGTTGTCGATCCGCGCGCTTCGCCATATCAGGTCGTTGCGTCACGTTATGTCATGTCGGAAGGGGCCAAGCGATGAGCGAAACCGAACTCCGCGTGGCCGACGACGATAGCCAGCTCGACGCCGACGATCGGCTCCGGCCCGAATTCGTCGATGCGGTGCTCGATGCGGTCGAGGCGGGGCATGCCGAGGAGGCGCGCGCGCTGGTCGAGCCGCTGCACCCGGCCGATATCGCCGATCTGTTCGAGCTGACCCCGGAGGATCGCCGCGCGGCGCTCGCCGCGGCGCTCGCCGATCTGCTCGATGCCGACGTCTTCGCCGAGATGAACGATTATGTCCGTGAGGACGTGATCGACACGCTCGACGCGCGGCAGGTCGCGGATATCGCGTCCGAACTCGATACCGACGATGCGGTCGCGATCATCGAGGATCTCGACGCCGACGAGCAGCGCGAGGTGCTCCGCGCGATGGAGCCCGACGATCGCGCCGCGATCGAGGAGGCGCTGAGCTACCCCGAGGAATCCGCCGGCCGCCTGATGCAGCGCGAGTTGATCGCGGTGCCGGAACATTGGACGATCGGCGACACGATCGATTTCCTGCGCGGATCGGAGGAGCTGACCACCGATTTCTGGGAAGTGTTCGTCGTCGATCCGGCGCATCGCCCGGTCGGCACCGTCGCGCTCTCCTGGATCCTGCGCACCCCGCGCTCGGTCGCGATCGCCGATGTGATGCAGCGCGAACAGACCTTGATCCCGGTCGATATGGATCAGGAAGAGGTCGCGCTGCGCTTCCAGAAATATGCGTTGATCTCGGCCGCCGTGGTCGATGCCAGCGGGCGGTTGGTCGGGATGATCACCGTCGACGACGTGGTCCATATCATCCAGGAGGAGGCGGGCGAGGATACGTTGAAGCTCGCCGGCGCAGGCGACGGCGACATCAACGAGCCGATCGCAGTCACCGTGCGCACCCGCGTCGCGTGGCTGGTGGTCAATCTCGGCGCGACGATGCTGTCGGCCTCGGTGGTCGGGCTGTTCCAGGGGGAGATCGCGCGCTTCGCGCTGCTCGCCGCGCTGATGCCGATCGTCTCGGCGCTCGGCGGCAATGCCGGGACGCAGACGCTCGCGGTGGTGGTGCGCGCGCTCGCGACCAACCAGCTCACCAGCTCGAATACCGCGCGGATGCTGTTCCGCGAGTTCCGCGTCGCGATCTTCAACGGCGCCGCGCTCGGCACGGTCGGCGCGTTGGGCAGCTATGTCATCCTCGGCAACGCCGGGCTGTCGACAGTGTTCGCGCTGTCGATGATCTTCAACTCGATCGTCGCGGGGCTGGTCGGGGTGGTCGTGCCGGTGGCGCTCGACAAGGCCAATGTCGATCCGGCGGTATCCTCGGCGGTGTTCGTCACCACGATCACCGATGTGATGGGATTCTTCTCTTTCCTTGGCCTCGCCACCTTGTGGGGCCTCGGGCACTAGACCACATTTCGCTGATGCCGCTTCATCTTACCAAGGTCGCGTTCGGCGCCGCCGGCGTCGAGGATCTCGCCGAGCGTCTGCGCATCCGGGGCGAGCAGGGGCCGGTGTTCCTCACCACGCGCTATCTGCCCAAGCGCCATGAGGAGATCGCCGGGCAGGGTTCGCTGTTCTGGATCATCAAGCATGCGCTGGTCGCGCGCTCGCCGATCCTGTCGTTCGGCGAGGCGGAAGGCGGCCGCGTCGCGATCCATATCGATCCGCTGCTGCGGCTGGTCCACCCGCGGCCGAAGCGCGCGCATCAGGGCTGGCGCTATCTCGAGGCGGCGGATGCGCCGATCGACCTCGCGGGCGGCGAGGCCGAGGCGGTACTGCCCGCGTCGCTCGCGGGGCGGCTCGCCGAGCTCGGGCTGTTATGACGCGCGCGCCACGCGGCGCGTAATGTCTCGCTGGTGTCGCGGCTGCCGTCGTGGCTCCAGCCGGGTGGGCCGAGCAGATAGCCCGGCTTCGCCCGCCACGGCGCGGCGCGCAGATCGCGCGCAATCCCGATCCATTCGTGGAACGCCGCCCAGCCGAGGTTGAACGAGCCCAATTGGTGGACGATGCCGTAGCGCGGGCGATCCTCGTCGAGCTCGGGGGTGAAGGTGCCGAACAGCCGGTCCCAGACGATGAACACCCCGGCATAATTGCGATCGAGATAGCGCGGGTTGGTCGCGTGGTGGACGCGGTGGTGCGAGGGGGTGTTCATCACCGCCTCGAACCAGCGCGGCATCCGCCCGATCACCTCGGTGTGGATCCAGAATTGATAGACGAGGTTCACCCCCGCGACGAAGAAGACCATCGCCGGCGGGAAGCCGATCAGGAACAGCGGCAGGCGGAACAGGAAAGCGAGGCTGAAGAAGCCGGTCCAGGTCTGCCTGAGCGCGGTCGACAGGTTATAATGCTGCGAGCTGTGGTGGATGACGTGGCTCGCCCAGAACCAGCGGACGCGATGCGCCGAGCGGTGGAAGACGTAATAAGCGAGATCGTCGAGCACAAAGGCGACGACGAACCAATACCATTGCCAGCCGATATCGAACAATCGGAAGCGCCACACCCATAAGGCCAAGGCATAGACCGCGCCGGCCGAAAGCGCCCCGGCGATCGTGCTGCCGAAGCCGAGCATCAGGCTGGTCAGCGTATCGCGCGGCTCGTAGCGGCGACGATCGCGCACCCGCGCGACGAGCATTTCCGCCAGCACGAGCAGGACGAAGCCGGGAACGGCGATGGTCACGGGATCGGGCAGCTGCGGCTCCACGGCCGCAGGGCTTACACCTGTGTCAGTTGCGGCGCCAGCCTGCGCACGTCGAGCGCGTCGACCCCCGGCAGCGCGACCGCGCCGAAGCGTCGCTCGCCCGTTTCGACCAGCATCCCGCCCGGCGTGGCGCGCACCGCATCCCAGGCGATCACCCGCGCGGCGATATGCGCGCCATGCGCCTTGAGCACGACGACGCGGCGATCCGCGCCGAACACCAGAGCGCCGCGCCCGTCGCTGCCGATCACCGCGGAGATGCCGGCGAACCCCGCGACCGCCTGATCGGCCTCGCGCAACGCATCGGCTTCCTCGACCAGAATCCGCTCCGACCGGCCGAGCTTGAGCGCCGCCGCGACCCCGCCCAGCGCGAGCACCGCGGCGAGCGACCCGCCGAGCGTCATCCAGTTCATCGCGGTCAAATGCGTCAGCCCTGCTGCGCCACCGCATCCATCAGCGGGCGGAGGTTGGTGAGGTTGTAGCCCGCGCCGGCGCCCTTGGCGGTCAGCTCGTCGCGGTCGGCACCCAGGCTCGCCTGCGCCAGCGCCCAGAGGTTGCACGAGCGCGTCCCCGAGCGGCAGAAGGCGAGCACCGGGCCGTTGGCATTGGCCAGCGCCTCGCTCATCGCGACGACCTGCGCCTGCGAGAAGCCGGCATGGGTGATCGGGATCGCGGTATAGGCGAGCCCGGCATCCTCCGCCGCGGTGCGGATCGCGTCGCCGCTCGGCTGGCCGCCTTCCTCGTCGTCGGGGCGGTTGTTGACGATCGCGACGAAACCCGCGGCCTTGATCGCGGCGATATCCTCGGGCGCGATCTGCGGCGCGACGGAGATGGTGGCGTCGATAGGACGGATGTCGAGCATGATCGAAAACCTGGCTGGCAAGGAACGGCGTGTCCCGCCTCTAACGCAGCTCGTCGCCGGTTTGAACCGGGTCACCCGTCAGTTTTCGTGGATAACCCGGAGAAACGCCTCGCCATAGGCATCGAGCTTGCGCTGACCCACCCCGGCGATTCCCGCCATTTGCGCGATCGACGTGGGGCGCGAGGCGGCCATCTCGCGCAGCACCGAATCGTGGAAGATGACATAGGGCGGCACCTGCGCCTCGCGCGCAAGATCGCGGCGCTTGGCGCGCAGCGCCTCGAACAAGGGATCGCCGACCGGATTGGCGGCGGCCTCGCCCTTGCGGCGGCGCTCGCGCTTGGGCGGCAGGACGAGCGCGACCGGCTCCTCGCCCTTGAGGATCGCGCGTGCCGCGGGGCCGAATTCAAGCCCGCCGTGCGGGTTGGCGCGGAGCGCGTCGCGCAGCTGCAGCGCGCGGCCGACCGGCTTGAGCAGGATCGTCTCCTCGCCGTCGACGATCCCCCAGACCGAGAGCGATTCATGCCCGTTGATCAGGCTGCGCTCGGTCGATTTGCCGGTCAGCACCTGCTCGACATAGGTCGAGCCGAACATCTGCCCGGTGCGGAACACCGCCGAAAGATATTTGCGCGCGGTCTCGGTCGCGTCGATCGCCTTGGGCGGGGCGAGGCAATTGTCGCAATTGCCGCAGGCGGCGGGCGCCTCCTCGCCGAAATGCGCGAGCAGGATGCGGCGGCGGCACCCCGCGGTCTCGACCAGCGCGCCAAGCGCGTTGAGCCGCGCGCGCTCGCCGGGCTGGCGGTGCGCCTCGACCTCGCCGATCCGCTGGCGCGCGCGCGCGAAATCCTCGGCGCCCCAGAAGAGATGCGCGACCGCCGGATCGCCGTCGCGCCCGGCGCGGCCGGTTTCCTGATAATAAGCCTCGATCGACTTGGGCAGCCCGGCGTGCGCGACGAAGCGCACGTCGGGCTTGTCGATCCCCATCCCGAACGCGACCGTGGCGCAGATCACCATATCCTCCGAGGCGACGAAGGCGGCCTGATTGGCGGCGCGCACCGCGGGGTCGAGCCCGGCATGATAGGCGCGCACCGGGCGCCCGGTGACGGCGAGCGCCTCGGCCAGCCGCTCGGTGCCGGCGCGGGTCTGGGCATAGACGATGCCGGGGCCGGGAGTCGCGCGGACAAGATCGACGATCTGCCGCGTCGTTCCGTCGCGCGGGGTGATCGCGTAGCGGATATTGGGGCGGTCGAACCCGGCGACGATCATCCCCTCGTGGGGGATGCCGAGCTGTTCGAGGATATCGGCGCGGGTATGCGCATCGGCGGTGGCGGTCAGCGCGAGCCGCGGAACGCCGGCGAAACTGTCGAGCAGCGGGCGCAGCAGCCGGTAATCGGGGCGGAAATCATGCCCCCATTCGCTGACGCAATGCGCCTCGTCGATCGCGAACAGCGCGACCTTGCCGCGGTCGAGCAGATCGCGGAAATCGGCGGTCGAGGCACGTTCGGGTGCGACGTAGAGCAGATCGAGCGCGCCATCGAGAAAACGCCCGCGGGTCTCGGCGCGATTCTCGTCGACGCTGGTCAAGGTCGCGGCGCGGATGCCGACCGCCTCGGCGGCGCGCAGCTGATCGTGCATCAGCGCGATCAGCGGCGAGACGACGACGCACGTCCCCTCCAGCATCACCGCGGGAAGCTGGTAGCACAGCGACTTGCCCGCCCCGGTCGGCATCACCGCGAGCGTATTCTCGCCCGCCAATACGCGGCTCACCACGTCGCGCTGGACGCCGCGGAAATCGGGAAAGCCAAAGATACGCTGGAGAACGGAAACGGGATCGGCAGCCATGATCCAATCGCTATAGCGGCACGCGACAGCGATCGGGAAAGGACTTTCGATGGAAATCGTGCGGGACAATCGGGCGGAGCAGGAATTCGAGCTGGATGTGGCGGGGCATCGCGCGGTGGCGGCCTATCAGCGCGAGGGCGACCGCATCGTGTTCACGCACACGCTCGTGCCGCATGCGATCGAGGGGAAGGGCGTGGGGTCGAAGCTGATCCGCGGCGCGCTCGACAGCGCGCGCGACCAGAAGCTCAAGGTGATCCCGCAATGCTCGTTCGTCCGCGCCTATATCGCGCGGCATCCCGAATATCGCGATCTGCTGGCATGAGAGGTGCCTAAACCACTCCGTTCGCCCTGAGCTTGTCGAAGGGCTGTACTTCTTCTCCCGCGGAAGAAAAGTGCAGGGCTTCGACAGGCTCAGCCCGAACGGGGATAGGTGCGTCGCTTTGACGAGAGCGGGCAGTTACTCCGCCGCCAGCGCTTCTTCGCGTTCCTTGGCCTGGCGCGCCCACATCTCCGCATAGAGCCCGTTGCGCGCGAGCAGTTGCGCGTGGCTCCCCTGTTCGACGATCTGCCCCGCTTCGAGCACGACGATCTTGTCGGCGTGGACCACGGTGGAGAGGCGGTGCGCGATGATGATCGTCGTCCGCCCGCGCTCGATCGCCTCCAGCGTCGCCATGATCTCCGCCTCGGTGCGGCTGTCGAGCGCGCTGGTCGCTTCGTCGAGGATCAGGATCGGCGGGTTCTTGAGCAAGGTGCGCGCGATCGCGACGCGCTGCTTCTCGCCGCCCGACAGCTTGAGCCCGCGCTCGCCGACCCGCGTCGCATAGCGCTCGGGCTGATGCTCGATGAAGCCCGCGATCGCCGCCCCCCGCGCCGCCGCCTCGATCTCCGCCTCGGTGGCGCCCTCGCGGCCGTAGGCGATATTGTAGCCGATCGTGTCGTTGAACAGCACCGTATCCTGCGGGACGATGCCGATCGCGGCGCGCAGCGAGGCCTGTGTCACCTCGGCGATATCCTGCCCGTCGATCGTCAGCCGCCCGCCGGTGAGGTCGTAGAAACGATAGAGCAATCGCGCCAAGGTCGACTTGCCCGCGCCCGACGGCCCGACCACCGCCACGGTCGCGCCGGGCGGCACGTCGAGATCGATGCCCTTGAGGATATCGCGCCCGGGGTCGTAGCCGAAGCGGACGTTCTCGAAGCGCAGATGGCCGGCGGTGACGTGGAGCGGTTGCGCGCCGGGCGCATCGACCACCTCGGCGGCGGTGTCGACCAGATCGAACATCGCCCCCATGTCGATCACCCCCTGGCGGATCGTGCGATAGACCATCCCGAGCAGATCGAGCGGACGAAACAATTGCGACAGCAAGGTCGAGACGAGCACGACATTGCCCGCGGTGAACTTGCCCTGGCCCCAGCCGATCACCACCCAGGCCATGCCCGCGGCCATCATCAGATTGGTGATCAGCGCCTGCCCGATATTGAGCCAGGCGAGGCTGTTCTCGGAGGTGACCGCGGCCTTGGCATAAGCGGTCATCGCGCCCTCGTAGCGACGCCCTTCGCGATCCTCGGCGCCGAAATATTTCACCGTCTCGAAATTGAGCAAGGAATCGACCGCGTGCGCCACCGCGCCGGTATCGAGATCGTTCATCCGCTCGCGTAGCGCCGCGCGCCAGTCGGTCACCACGCGGGTGAACCAGATATAGACCGCGACCATCACCAGCGTCGCGACAACCAGCGGCCAGCCGAATTTGGTCCAGAAGATGCCGATGACGAGCGTCAGTTCGAGCACCGTCGGGGCGATGTTAAACAGCATGAAATAGAGCATCGTATCGATGCTCTTGGTGCCGCGCTCGACCACCTTGGTCACCGCTCCGGTACGGCGTTCGAGGTGGAAGCGCAGCGAAAGCTGGTGGAGGTGGCGGAACACGCGCACCGCAAGCCGCCGCGTCGCCTCCTGCCCGACGCTTTCGAACACCGCGTTGCGGAGGTTGTCGAACAAGGTCGAGCCGAACCGCGCCGCGGCATAGCCGATCGCGAGCAGCACGATCAGCGTCACCGGGGAGCGCGACCCCGGCACCATCCCGTCGACCACGCCCTGCAACGCGAAGGGCGCGCCATAGACCTGCACCAGCTTCGAACAGACGACGAGCGCGAGCGCAGCCGCGACGCGCAGCCGCATCCCCGGCGAATCCGACGGCCAGAGATAGGGGAGAAAACGGCGCAGCGTCGGCCACATCGGGCGGTCGGCGGCCTTGGCGGAAGAGGGGGCGAGGGGCGGCATGGGCAACGCGCATGTCAGAACGCGGGGGGCCGGCGTCAATAGCTACGCATTGCGCGAGACAATTGTGTCCCCGCGAAGGCGGGAACCCAGACTGTGCTCCCGCCTTCGCGGGAGCACAAAGTTGTTGCGTAACCACCCCGGCGAAGGCCGGGGTCCAGTTACGAGCGGCTCGATAGTGGGTCCCGGCCTGCGCCGGGACGGTAAAAGGTTTACGCCGCCACCGCGGTCACGAAATAATCGAGCGTGGTCGATTCGCTTAGCGTGAACCCGCGCGTCGGGGAAAAACTCAGCCCCTGCACATCGACCACCTTCATCCCCGCCGCCGCCAGCATCTCGCGCAGTTCATCGGGGGTGATGAACCGCGCCCAGTCGTGCGTCCCGCGCGGGATCTGCCCCGATCCCTCCGCCAGCGTGATCAGCGCGAGCCGCGAGAGCGCGGTGCGATTGGGGGTGGAAAGGATCAACAGACCGCCCGGCGCCACCGCTTGCGCCAGCCCGGCGACGAACGCCGCGGCATCGGCGACATGCTCGATCACCTCGAGACAGGTGACGAGATCGAACGTCTCGCCCGCCGCCGCCTCGACCCCGCCGACGCGATAGTCGATCGCGAGCGCACCGGCATGCGCGCGCGCCGCGGCGATATTCTCGGCCGCGGCGTCGATCGCGGTGACGGTGCCGCCGAGGCGCGCCAGCGGCTCGGCAAGCAGCCCCGCGCCGCACCCGACATCGAGCACGCGGCGCCCGGCGAGCGGGGTGAACGTCTCGCCGTCGCCGTCCCAATGCATGTCGATCCGCTCGCGGATATAGCCGAGTCGCGCCGGGTTGAGCCGGTGGAGCATCGCCGAGGAGCCGTGCGGATTCCACCAATCGCCGGCCATCGCGCCGAAATGCGCCGCCTCGTCCGCGCGCACCGATGAAGGTGCGCTTGGGGGGACCGTCGCTTTTGTTACGGTTGCGTCTGTCATGCGCCCTACCTATCAGGGCCGCCGTTTTCACCCAAGGGAGGTTGGACGGGAGCGATAATGGCGCGCATCGTGATGAAGTTCGGCGGCACGTCGATGGCCGGGATCGAGCGCATCCGGAGTGTCGCCGCGCGCGTCAAACGCGAGGTCGACGCCGGCAACCAGGTCGCGGTGGTCGTCTCCGCAATGGCGGGGGAGACCGACCGGCTGGTCGGCTTCTGCCGCGAAGCCTCCCCGCTCTACGATCCGCGCGAATATGACGTGGTGGTCTCCGCCGGCGAGCAGGTGACGAGCGGGCTGCTCGCGATCGCGCTCCAGGCGCTCGGGGTCAAAGCGCGCTCGTGGCTCGGCTGGCAATTGCCGATCAACACCTCCGACGCCTTTGCCAAGGCGCGGATCGGGACGATCGACACCGAGGCGCTCGACGCGAGCCTCGCCTCGGGCGAGGTGGCGGTGATCCCCGGTTTCCAGGGGGTCAACGAAGGCCGCGTGACGACGCTCGGCCGCGGCGGATCGGATACCTCGGCGGTCGCGGTGGCGGCGGCGATGAAGGCTGATCGCTGCGACATCTACACCGATGTCGACGGCGTCTATACCACCGATCCGCGCATCGTTCCGCGCGCGCGCAAGCTCGCCAAGGTGACGTATGAGGAGATGCTGGAGCTCGCCAGCGTCGGGGCCAAGGTGCTCCAGACGCGGTCGGTGGGGCTGGCGATGAAGGAAAAGGTCCGCGTCCAGGTGCTCTCGTCGTTCACCGGCGAAGACGCCCCGATGGCGGACACATTGCCCGGTACGATGATCGTGGGCGAAGAGGAGATCGACGACGTGGAACGCCAGCTCATCACCGGCATCGCGCACGACAAGAACGAGGCCAAGATCACGCTGACCAGCGTGCCCGACAAGCCCGGCGCGGTGGCGAGCATCTTCGAGCCGCTGGCCGAGGCCAATATCAACGTCGATATGATCATCCAGAATATCGCGCACGGCTCGGGGTCGACCGACGTGACCTTCACGGTGCCGGCGGCGGATCTGGCGCGCTCGATCGAGACGCTCAACCAGGCGCGCGCGGTGATCGGCTTTGCCGAGCTGGTCCACGATACGCGGGTCGCCAAGGTCTCGGTGGTCGGGGTCGGGATGCGCAGCCACGCCGGCGTCGCCTCGACGATGTTCACCACGCTCGGCGCGCGCGGGATCAACATCCAGGCGATCACCACCAGCGAGATCAAGGTCTCGGTGCTGATCCACGAGGACGAGACCGAACTCGCGGTGCGCGTGCTCCATACCGCTTACGGGCTGGACGCCGAAGAAGCGGCATAAGGGGTGAGGGCTCACCCCTCCCCTTCAGGGGAGGGATCGGGGGTGGGGCGGTGTCTCACCGAGATCATTCGCCCGTGATTCCTGACTTTTACTGTCGCTTCGCGGCCACGCCGCACACCACCGGGCCGTCGGCCACCGCCTTGACGGTGCATTTGGCGGTGCCGAGCACGGTCACCTTGCCGAGCCCGGTGGTCGACACCTGGGCGGTATAATGCGCCGTCGCGCGGGTCTCGCCGGTGCCTTCGACGCTGACGGTGAGGTCGTTGACGGCAAGATCGGCGGCGTCGATTGTGCCGGGGCCGTTGGTCGTCAGCCGCGCGCGCGCCGCCTTGCCCGCGAGGCGCAGCTTGCCGGTGCCGATCAGCATCGCGTTGAGCTGATCGGCCGCGGCGCCGTCGACGGTCAGCGCGCCGGCGCCGGTGACGCCGAGGTCGATGCGCTGGGCGGCAATCCTGCTTGCGGTGACCGTTGCACCCGCGGTGAGCAGGATCGAGGTGATGCGCGGGCTCGACAAGGTGACGACCACCGGGCTGGTGCCGCCCGCGCGCTTGGGGGTCTCGCCCCAGCCGCCGGGGCCGAGCCGCACCGCCAGCGTATTGCCGTTCACCGCGAGGTCGAGCCGCGCCAGCATCGCGTCGCTGCCCTTGGCGCTGGCGCGCGGCGACGCGCCGGCGACGATATGCACCTCGAACGGCCCCTCGACCCGCACCCGCTCATAGCTGCCGACGCTATAGCTGCGCTCCGCGGCATCAGCAGGGGCGGCGAGCAAAGTGGAGGCGGCGGCGGCGAGCGCGAGGGAAAGTCTCATCGCGCGGCAGCGTCGCGCGAAGCGGCGCCGCGCGCAAGCCTTCACCCGCCGCAGCGCACCTCGCCCGATCCGACCTTATGGACGTCGCATTTCGCCTTGGCGCCAAGATCGACGTCGCCCGATCCCATGATCGAGACCTGCGCCGGCCCGTCGACCGTCGCCTTCACGCTGCCCGATCCGGCGATATCGACCGACGCCTCGCGCGCGGCGAGCTTCGCGGCGGTGATGTCGCCCGATCCGGCGATCGACGCCTTGAAGCGCGCGGCGTCGCCGCCGTCGACGGTGATGCTGCCCGATCCGGCGATCGAGAGCGCGCTGGTCTCGGCGGCGAGGCGGCCGATCTTCATATTGCCCGATCCGGCGAGCGAGCCGTGGAAATCGCTGCCGTCGACGCGATCGATCGTCAGGTCGCCCGATCCGGCGAGCGCGCCGGCGGTGATCCGCGGCATCGTCACGAACACCTTGACCTTGCCGCTGCTTCCCCAATGGAAGAAGCCCGTCTTGCGGCCGATGCGCAGCTTGCCGCCGTCGCGCGCGATCACCAGCCGGTCGAGCGTCGCGGAATCGCCCTCCGCGCGGACCGAGAAGGCCGAGCCGACGCGTACGTCGACATCATCCGGCCCGCGCAGGTCGACCGCGGTGAAGTCGGCCGCGGCATAAGTGCGCGCCGACCCCGATCCGCTCGCGGGGATTGCGTTGCGCGTGTCGATGCTGTCGCCGCTGTTGCACGCGGCGAGCGGCAGCAAGAGCGAAAGGGCGAGGATACGCATGGGGGGCTAGTCTCCTGTGTGTTACTTAGATAATACTCCTTTAGCCGCATGAGGCAAGCCGCGTTGGTTAACGCGCGGCGCTGCCCGCCGTCGTCCCGAACCGGAAACGACGGCGGGGCAGGGAAAAGCTCAGCTCCCGCAGCGTGCCCGGCCGCTGCCGACGCGGTTGACCGCGCACCGCGCGCGCGGGCCGAGATCGGCGTCGCCGCTGCCCGCGATCGAGACGGTGGCATTGCCGTCGACCTGCGCGCGGACCCCGCCCGAGCCGGCGATCGCGACCGTCGCGGCGCGCGCGCGCAGCCGCTCGCCGGCGAAGCGCCCCGAGCCGCCGACATTGACCTTGAGATCGCCGGTGGTGCCTCCGGCGACGATCGACCCGCTGCCGCCGATTTCCCCGCTCAGCCGATCGACCGCGACGCTATCGAGCGTGAGCGATCCCGACCCGCCGATCGCGGCGTCGAAGCGCCGGCCGTTGACGCGATCGACCCGGATCCCGCCGCTGCCGCCGATATTGGCGCCGTCGATCCGCGGCATCGTCACGACGAAGCGTACCCCGCGCGCGGCGTCTTCGTCGCGTACCCGCCCGCGATAGCGGCGTTCGATCTGCAGCGACGATCCGTTGCGGGTGACGCGGATGTCGTTGAACGCCCGCGCCGGGCCGGTTGCGCGCACCGAAAAGCCGGGGCCGACGCGGACGTCGACATTGGCCGGCAGCGCGAGGCTGACCGCGGTGAAGCCGTCGATCGGATAGACCAGCGCCCCGCCGGCATTGCGCGGCGCGACCCCCGGCCCGCGATCGTCGCCCCATTGCGCGGTGGCGGTGCCGGCGATGACGAGGGCAAGCGGCAGGGCGAGAAAATGGCGGCGCATCATGACTCTCCTAGGTGTGTTGACGCGCCAATACACTAAGGGATTACAGACGTAAACGGCGAAATGAGGCGCCAGAGATTGGCGCAAACGCGAGCCGTTCGTCCTGACCCCGAATCAGGGTCCGGGGGAGGGGCCGTACTTCCTGGCCAGAAAAGGGCAGGGCTTCGACAAACTCGGCCCGAACGGGGAGAGGTGCGCCCGCGAAACGCGCGTGCTCCCACGAAAAAGGGGCCGCCCGTCGCCGGGCAGCCCCTCAATTCACCGGATCGGTGGCGGCGATCAGGCCGGCACCTTGTCCTTGTTGTAGATCGCCGCAGCCTTGCGCAGGATCTCGAGGATCTTCTCCTGCGCGGCGCCTTCGTCGATCTGCTCCATCGCGGCCAGTTCGCGGGCGAGACGGCTGGTCGCGCCTTCGAAGATCTGGCGCTCGGAATAGCTCTGCTCGGGCTGGTCGTCGGCGCGGAACAGGTCGCGGACCACCTCGGCGATCGACACGAGGTCGCCCGAGTTGATCTTCGCTTCATATTCCTGCGCCCGGCGCGACCACATGGTGCGCTTGATCTTGGGCTTGCCCTTCAGCGTCTCCATCGCCTCGCGCATCGTCTTGTCCGACGAGAGCTTGCGCATGCCGACCGACTCGGCCTTGTTGGTGGGGACGCGAAGCGTCATCTTCTCCTTCTCGAAGCGCAGCACGTAGAGCTCGAGCTGCATGCCGGCGATTTCCTGTTTCTGCAGTTCGATGACCCTGCCGACCCCGTGCTTGGGGTACACGACATAATCACCGACATCGAAATGCAGAGCCTTGGCAGCCATTTAGGGGCCTTTCGTCAGGACAGTCCCGCCACCAGCGCGGTGTAAGCCACGTAGCGTTTCGGACGGGAGGGTAAGGGTTGGACATCTCCACGGCCGCGGGTTCGAACTGGCCGTCTTGGGCCTATATAGCACGCCTGTAACAAAATTGCCAGCATCACAACGTCAGTGATGCTGGCCTGCTTTGCCCGGTGGTGTCATGGCGGCGTGTGGCCGTGGAACGGCACCGGCCCGCTCCCCCGCCTCGCCTCCCCGATCATGATGTCGATGGGAGGCGGGGTCGGGGCGCGGGCCGGTGCCGCCCAAACAGATGATCTCAGTCGCCGGCGCCGGGCTCGGCCGAGAAATATTTGTCGTACTTGCCCGTCTCGCCCTTGTGCTCGTCGGCATCGGCCGGGGTCTGGTCGCCCTTGCGGGTGACGTTGGGCCATTGCGCCGAGAAAGTCGTGTTGAGCTCGAGCCACTTTTCGAGCCCGCTCTCGGTATCGGGCAGGATCGCCTCGGCCGGGCATTCGGGCTCGCACACCCCGCAGTCGATGCACTCGCTGGGGTTGATGACGAGCATGTTCTCGCCCTCGTAGAAACAGTCGACCGGACACACCTCGACGCAATCCATGTACTTGCAGCGGATGCAGGCGTCGGTGACGACATAGGTCATTGCCGGATAACTCCCCTCGGACGGACTAACGCGCTGCTATGCCGCGCGATCCGCATCGTCAATCGTTCCCGGCTTGCTGCGAGTTGTTATCAGTAATCAGTTCCTCGTAGCAGGCGCGCCCCTCGGCCGGGGGGCCGCGCCGCGCGGGCAGTTTCTCGACGCGCAGCGCGCGGACGCGGCCGTGGTGCGCGAAGGTCAGGATATTGCCGACGCGCACCGCCGCCGCGGCGCGGTCGACCGCGCGGCCGTCGATCCGCAAATGCCCGTCGCCGGCCAGTTCCTGCGCCAGCACCCGCGTCTTGACGATCCGCGCGAACCACAGGAAGCGATCGAGCCGCATCGTGGCGCGCGCGGGGGCGTCAGCCACGGCGCAACCCGGCGAAGGCGGCGGCGAAGGCATTGTCGCGCGGCGGCGGGGGCACCTCGGCACGCGGGCGGCCGTGCCAGCGCCACGCCGGCGGGCCTTCCACCCCGCGCACCGGACGGAAGCCGAGTTCGGCCATCAGCCGCGCGATCGTCGCGGGGAGCAGCCCCATCGAGGTGGCGAGCGCGGGATCGGGGGCGAAGGGCTTGCGCCCCTCGCGCGCCTCATGCGCGGCGCGCGCGACGCGCTCGACCAGATCGACCCGCACCGCCTGCATCGCCAGCGCGCGATAGCCCATCACCGCGGTCGCGCCCGGCGTGTCGCGCGGCACCGCGGTCGCGCCCGGCGGCGGGGGGAGCGGCGGCTCACCGCGCGCGCCGAGCAAGGCGATGCGCCACGGCTGCGCGCGCGGCTTGAGCAATCGCGCGTCGAACAGATCGAGCGCGCCGATCGTCACCCCCGCCTTGCGCAGCCGCTGGCGATCGGCGGGGGCCAGCGCCTCGACGCTGTCGCGCAGCGGCAGCCGCGCGGCGAACCCCCCGCCGGCTTCCAACGCACCGGCGATGCTGCGCAACGCCGGCCCCGCCGCCTCGTCGCGTGCCAGCGCCGCAAGCCGCGCGAGCGAGGGCAGGGCATGCGCGATCGCCTCGTCGATCCAGCGCCGGATGCGCGCGAGGATCGCATTGCGCTGCGGCGGATCGAGGCAATCGAGCGCATCGTCGAGCATCGCGTCGGGCCGGGCGAGCGAGCGCCCTGGCTTGAGCCGCGCGACGACATGCCCCTGCCAGCGGATCGCGCCGTCGTGCATCGACAGATCGCCGTCCGCCGCGGCGACCAGCGCCGTCGCGCGCCGCGCGCGTTCGGTCGCCAGCCGCTTCTCGGCGGTGGCGAGCAGCAGGCGCTTGTCCGCCGCGCGCGCCTCGGGCGCGACGACGAAGCGAAAACCCTCGAGCCGGCCGATCGAATGGCCGTCGATCGTCACTTCGCCCGACGGATCGATCGTCGCGGGGAGGGCGGCGGCGCCGCCGATCCTGCGGACGAGCGCGCTGGTGCGCTTGTCGACGAAGCGCTGGGTCAGCCCGGCGTGGAGCGCGTCGGACAGCCGCTCCTCGACTTCCTGCGTGCGCGCCGCCCAATGCGCCGGATTGGCCAGCCAGTCGGGCCGCTGCGCGATATAGGCCCAGGTGCGGATCGCGGCGAGCCGCCCGGCGAGCGTCTCGACATCGCCATCGGCGCGATCGAGCCGCGCGACCTCGTCGGCGAACCATTGGTGCGGGATGTGGCCGGCGGCGAGATAGCCGAAGACGCGCGCGACGAAGCGCGCGTGGAGATCGGCGCCGAGCTTCTGGAAATCGGGGATGCCGCAGGCCGCCCACAGCCGCGCGACCTGCCCCTTCGCGCGCGCGGCGATCGCGGGATCGTCGGCGAGCCGGCGCAGCACCGCGAGATCGATCGCCTCTGGCGCGGCGCGCAGCATTTCGTCGTCGGGCGGAGCGGAGAGCGAGGCGATCAGCGCGGGGAGCGTCGACATGTCGGGGCGCCCGTCGCGCCAATAGAGCCAGTCGAGCGCGGGGAAGCGATGCTCCTCGATCGCCAGCACTTCCTCGGGAAGAAAGGCGTCGGGGCCTTCCTCGACCAGCGCGCCGAAGGTGCCGTCGCGCTGGTGGCGCCCGGCGCGGCCGGCGATCTGCGCCATCTCGGCGATCGTCAGCCGGCGCCGCCGCCGCCCGTCGAACTTGTGCAGCCCGGCGAAGGCGACATGCGCCACGTCCATGTTGAGCCCCATGCCGATCGCATCGGTCGCGACGAGATAATCGACCTCGCCCGCCTGGAACATCGCGACCTGCGCGTTGCGGGTGCGCGGCGAAAGCGATCCCATCACCACCGCCGCGCCGCCGCGCAGCCGGCGCAGCATTTCCGCCACCGCGTAAACCTCCTCGGCGGAGAAGGCAACGATCGCCGAGCGGCGCGGCAGCCGGCTGATCTTCTTCGCGCCGGCATAGCTCAGCGTCGAGAAACGTGGCCGCTCGACGATCTCGGCGTGCGGCACGAGGTGACGGATCACCGGGCGCAGGCTGTCCGCGCCGAGGATCATCGTCTCGTCACGGCCGCGGGCGTGGAGCAGCCGGTCGGTGAAGACATGGCCGCGCTCCATATCCGCGCCGAGCTGCGCCTCATCGAGCGCGACGAAGGCGACCTCGCGATCGGTCGGCATGCTTTCGGCGGTGCACAGGAACCAGCGCGCATCCTTGGGCACGATGCGTTCCTCGCCGGTGATCAGCGCGACGCGGTCGGCGCCCTTCATCGCGACGACGCGGTCATAGACCTCGCGCGCCAGCAACCGCAGCGGAAAGCCGATCATCCCGCTGGAATGCGCGGCCATCCGCTCGACAGCGAGATGGGTCTTGCCGGTGTTGGTCGGGCCGAGCACCGCGGTGACGCGGGCGGGGTCGGTTACGCGCATGACGGACCCTACATCGGCGCAGGCGCCGGCAGATGCAACCGCCCGCCGCTTCATCGACATCAGTGCGGAATTTTATGACCATTCCGGCGCAGGCCGGGGTGGACGGGAAATGCGGTTGCGGGCGTGCGTGCCGCTTCACCGCGATGCCCGAACGCCCCGCCGCAACACAAGCTGCGGTTTCCGCCGGTTAATTTGACTTTAGCATCCGTCGGTCACAACGATTCGTAGCTGTGCCGGGGGGTCGGCGACGCGATTGGACCGACGACTCGGTTTCTTGACGGTTTTTTGGGGGGGCGTCCTCGCCATGTTTCTGCGTGAAGCACCTGGGCTCGAGCTGGCCGGCGCCGCCGGTGCCGGCTCGGCCGGGAGTCTCGGCGCGGGCGCCGCGATCCCCGCCGCGGTAGCGCCGCGCGGCCGGCGGATCGATCTGTCGCATATCGATTGGGTGCCCGATCTGGGGGCGGAGATCGGTTCGCTCACCTGGTGGCGCGGTCTGGCGACCTGCACCCTGCTGTGCGCCGCCGCGGTGCTTTCCGGCCCGCGCTTCGCCCCGATCCCCGGCTATGTCGCGCCCCCGCTGCGCGGAGCGGCGTGGGATGAGGCGCGTCCGCTGGCGATCGCCCCGCTCGGGCTCGGCGGCACCACGGGCAAGCGGCTGGCGGCCAACGATATGGTCCGCCCGCTCGCCGAGACCCCCGAACGCCCGATCATCGAGCTGACCGCGACGCTGGGCGACGGCGATCGGCTGGGGTCGGCGCTGCAACGCGCCGGGGTCGGCCGCGACGATGCCGCCAAGGCCGCTTCGCTCGTCTCGCAGGCGGTGGCGCTGGGCGATATCCCGTCGGGGACGATGCTCGATCTGACGCTCGGCCGCCGCGCCGACAAGCGCGTCGCGCGCCCGCTCGAGCGGCTCGCCTTCCGCGCCAAATTCGATCTCAACCTCGCGGTCAACCGCGCCGGCGACACGCTGACGCTCGAACGCCACCCGATCGCGATCGATCACACCCCGTTGCGCATCACCGGCCGCGTCGGATCGAGCCTCTATCGCTCGGCGCGCGCCGCGGGGGCGCCGGCGCGGCTGGTCGAGGCCTATATCAAGGCGCTCGCCTCGCGCATGTCGATCGGCCGCGACGTGCGCGCCGACGACCGGTTCGACATCATCGCCGATCAGGCGCGCGCCGCGACCGGCGAGGTGCAGGTCGGCCAGCTCCAGCTTGCCGGGCTCGATCAGGGCCGCCGCCGCGTCGAGCTGGTGCGCTGGGGCGAGGGCGGGCAATGGTGGGACGCCAAGGAGGCCGAAAGCCGGCGGCGCGGCACGATGGGGATGCCGGTGGCGGGGCATGTCACCTCGACCTTCGGGATGCGCATGCACCCGCTGCTCGGCTTCCGGCGGATGCACGCCGGGATGGATATCGGCGCGCGCTACGGCTCGCCGATCTATGCCGCGAGCGACGGGGTGGTGGCGCAGGCGGGGCGCGCGGGCGGTTACGGCAATTTCGTCAAACTCTCGCACCCCGGCGGGATCGCCACCGGCTATGGCCATATGAGCCGCATCGCGGTGCGCCGCGGCCAGCGCGTCACGCGCGGCGAGGTGATCGGTTATGTCGGGTCGACCGGGCTGTCGACCGGCCCGCACCTCCATTGGGAAGTGTGGAAGAACGGCGTGTCGGTCAATCCGCGTTCGGTCTCGCTATCGAGCGTCGCGGTGCTTTCGGGTAAGGCGCTGCGCGAATTCAAGGCCAAGGTGGCGAACCTGCTGGCCACGCCGAAGAAGTAGATCTCGCTCCCCTCCCCTTCAGGGGAGGGGCTTTCGGCTTACTTCCCCTGCATCCGCCATTTCTGGACGGTGCGCTCGATAATCTCCTCCTCCTGGCCGACATCGGACCACAATTCGGAGAAGAGCGGATCGCCGGAGGCCGGGCGGTGCTCCTCCTCCAGCGTATCGAACGCGACGCGGATCGGGATCCCGACGCCCTCGCCGCAGATGATGCACTCGCGGTTGCTGAGCGCCGGGATCGAATCGAGGAAGCCGCGCGCGCCCTCGGGCATCGCGGCGCGGACGAACGCCTGGTCGCGATCGTTGTTGAGCCGCATCGAGATGATCGTGCCGCATTGCGACAGCACGCCCTCGGCGAGGTCCGACGGGCGCTGGGTGATCAGCCCAAGCGCGACGCCGTACTTACGGCCTTCCTTGGCGATCCGCCCGAGGATGCGCGAGACCGAGGTGGCATCGTCGCGATCCGACGGGATATAGCGATGCGCCTCCTCGCAGACGAGAAGCACCGGGCGCTTGGGCTCGTTGCGCGACCAGATCGCGAAATCGAACACCATCCGGCTCAGCACCGCGACGACGACCGAGGTGATGTCGCTCGGCACCCCCGAAACGTCGATGATCGAGATCGGCTTGCCGTCGCCGGGCAGGCGGAACACGCGCGAGATGAAATTCGCCATCGTGTCGCCGACCAGCATCCCGGAGAACATGAAGCCGTAACGCGGATCGGCCTTGATCTCCTCGATCTTGGATTTGATGCGCAGATAGGGCGCGCTGTTGCTCGCTTTGTCCATCTTGCCCATCTCGACCTGCAATTGCGCGGTGAGGTCGCTCAGCAGATAGGGCACCGGGGCATCGACCGTCAGCTTGGGGATATTCTGCCCGACGCGGCTCTTGCCGCGCGCGGCGAGCAGGCATTTGGCGAGGATGTCCGCATCCATCTGACGGTCGGCGCCCTCGGAGGTGAGAAACACCTCGCAATGTTCCTCGAAATTCATCAGCCAATAGGGCATCTGCAGGTTCGACACGTCGTAGAGCGCGCCATTGTCGCGGAACGCGGCGGCATATTCGCCGTGCGGGTCGATCATCACGACATGGCCGTGCGGCGCATAGGCGCAGATGCGATGGAGGATCAGCGCGGCGGCGGTCGATTTGCCGGTGCCGGTGGAGCCGAGCAGCGCGAAATGCTTGCCGAGCATCGCATCGATATAGAGCGCGCCGCGCACGTCGTTGGTAGGATAGATCGCGCCGACCTCGATATGCGCGCGATCGTCGGCCGAATAGACCTGCCGGAGATCGCTGCGCGACACCGGATAGACCTCCGCCCCGGGCACCGGGTAACGCGTCACGCCGCGGCGGAAGCGATAGAGCTTGCCGGTCAGCTTCTCCTCGTCGCCTTCGCCGAGAAAGTCGATCTGCGCCTCGACCTGCCCGCTGGCGAGATCCTGCAGCCGCAGCGCGCGGACGCTCGCCACCAGCCAGCGCGATTCGACCTGGACCTTGATCTGGCCGCCGACCTGGCCGCTCGCCGCGGCGACCGGATCGTCGTTGCCGGCGAGCGCGGCCAGCGTCGCCATGTCGAACATCACCCGCCCCGAGGCGCCGGCGATCTCGGTGACGATCCCGATCGGATCGGTATGGCGCTCCAGGTCATAGGCTGCGGCGGGCGTCGTCCCCGTGAAGCTGTCGGGGGCAGGCATTTCGGTCATCTGGTCGGTCCACCCTTTTGGATTGGGGCGGATCATGCGCGGGATGCGGTAAATTTAGCGTAAGGGTTTGTTGGCGAAGCTATCAGATCCGCCGTGCGATTTGCCCCGCGCCCCAACCGAGCAATACCGACAGCGCAACCGCGGTGAGCCCGTAGAGGAACGACGAGCGCTGCGCGGCGCGCGCGACGAAGCGCTCGAACCCCGATTTGCGCACATCGATATCGCGCACCGCGGCGCCGAGCACCTTGCCGTCGCGGATCAGGAAGGTCTCCGCGGTGAAGCGCCCGACGGGCACGCGCGCCGGGATGTTGACGCGTGCGCGATAGAGCACGCCGTCGGTGATCTCCACCGCGTGCGGCGCCTCGTAATAGAGCCCGCTGCGCGCGCGCAGGTCGACCAGCCCGCGGGTGAAGCGGTCCTGCACATTGGCCGGGGCGGAGGAGGCGGGGGAAAGCTGGAGGCTGTCGAGCCCCAGCTCGTAGATCGCGCGGGTGCGATCGTCGACCAGCTGGCGGATCGGGCGCGACGAGGCGATCGCGTAGAAGCTCGGCGCGGAGCGATAGCCGAGCCGCTCGGCATTGACCCAGATCCCGGCGATCTTCTCCTTCTCGCGGATCGTGATCGACTGGACCGGCCCCTTGACCACCACCACGACGTCGATCGGGTGGCGCGCATCGGCGCGCGGCTCGCCCGGCGGGAGCAGGATCGCGCCGAATAGCAAGAGCTCGGCGCCGGTGAAGCTATAGGCGATCTCGATCTCGCGCTGCGACACGTCGGGCACCAGCACCGGCTTGCTGCCGGGATTGCTCGCGGCGATCGCCAACGGTGCCGCAAAGGCAACGGCAATGCGCCAGCGCTTCGTTGCGGTACCGGCCCGCTCCCCCACCCGGCCTCCCATCAGGATATGCTCATGGGAGATCGGGTGGGGGAGCGGGCCGGTACCGCCTTGTCGAAACGGACTCTCATGAAAGCTCAACGGTGTAGATTTCGTCGGGGCGCCAGCCGAGACCGAGACCGATCCTTATCGCGACGAGCAGCACCATGATCGCCAGCGCGAGGCGGAGATATTCGGGCCTCGCCTTGGCCGCGAAGCGCGCGCCGATCTGCGCCCCGGCGACCGAGCCGAGCAGCAGCAGCCCGGCGAGCACGATATCCACCGCCTTGGTGGTGGTGGCGTGGACCATCGTCGCGGCCGCGGTGACGAACAGGATCTGGAACAGGGAAGTGCCGACCACCACCTGCGTCGCCATGCCGAGGAGGTAGATCATCGCCGGCACCAGCACGAACCCGCCGCCGATCCCGAGCAGGATCGTCAGCACCCCGGTCGCGACCCCGAGCAGCAGCGGCGCGAGCGGCGAGATATAGAGGCCCGAGCGATAGAAACGCATGCGGAACGGCAGGCTGGCGACGAGCGGATGATGCCGCCGACGGCGCGGCGGGGCGGGGATCGCGCCGCGGGTGACGCGGATCGCCTCAATCGATTCCTTGAGCATCAGCCCGCCGATCGAGCCGAGCAGCAGGACATAGGTGACCGCGATCGTCGTATCGATCTGCCCCAGCGCCTGGAGCAAACGGAACAGCCACGCCCCGAGGAACGACCCGATGATCCCCCCCGCGACGAGCACCCCGCCCATCTTCACGTCGACCCCGTCGCGTCGGAAATAGGCGAAGACGCCCGACACGCTGGCGCCGGTCACCTGGCTCGCCGCGCTGGCGGCGGCGACGGTCGGCGGGATACCGTAGACGATCAGCAAGGGCGTGGTGAGGAAGCCGCCGCCGACCCCGAACATGCCGGAGAGCAGCCCGACGCCGGCGCCGAGCGCGACGATGACGAGCGCGTTCACCGACAGATTGGCGATCGGCAGATAGAGGTCCATGCCGCCAGCGGTAGGCGTTTCGCGCTCGCGACGAAAGACGCATGCGCGGTAAATTGCGCGTTAGAAATCCGCGCCGAGCGACAGCGCGACGCCGGCGCCGGGGCGCGCCGCACCCGCGATGCGCTGGCGCCATTCGAGCGTGATGCGCAGCGGGCGCGGGGTGGGGAGGATCACGCCGGCCGCCGGGCCGATATCGAGCCGCGCCGCCCCACGCTGCGCGCCGCCCCACAGCCCGGCGCCGAGCTCGACCCGCGCGCCGCCGACGCGGGCGACGGGGCGCATCGCGCGGGCTGCGGCGTCGACGAAGCCTTCGCCGCCGCCGCGCGCGATCACGCCGGCCTGCCCATAGCCTTCGAGCGCGAAGCCGGCGGCGAGCCGCGTCTGGGGTAGCCCGGCGATCACCCCGATCGTCGTGCCGTCGCGCGCGTTGGCGATCGCGATGCGCTGTTCGGCGAAGAGGTGGATCGGGTGCCGCGTCGGCCGCCAGTCGAGGCCGATCGCGGCTTCGCTTTGCCTCATCGTCAGCGCGGTGGAGACGCGCGCCGCGATCGCGACGCGGCGTGCCTCGCCCAGCGTATAAGTCACCCGCGCGCCGGCCTGGCTTCCGCCGAGCTGTGGCGCGAACGGCACCGCCGCACCGCCCCCGCCCCGCGCGATCAGCCACGCGCTCCCGCCCCAGCGCGAGGAGCGGTGCGAGGCGACGGATTTCGGCGGCGCCGCCGATGCGACGAGAGGGCGTGATTCGGTGTGGCGCGGTGAGTCGCTAAAAGCCGGCGTGTCCGGGGTAACTGCAAATCTCGTCTCCGGCTGCTTGGCGACGGATGTGCTTCCGTCCACGCGGCTCGGCTTTCTCTCCTCGTTATGCTTCCCCGTCATGCCGGGCTCGACCCGGCGTTCAGAGCGGCAAGCGACAGCGTCCGAGGCTCTGGATGCCGGGTCAAGCCCGGTATGACGATCAGTCTCGGGCCGGGCGGGGGAAGGAACATCTCGCGCCGGCGCCCGGCGGTCCGGTTGTCCTTCAACAGGCCACAGCATGAAGACGCGCATCGCGATCCACCCGCCGACGACGATGACGATGAAGCGCAGCGGCCGGCTGGCGCGGATCATCCGATGTCCGTCGGAAAGGCGTGCGCGGTCTTGTCCCATTGCGGCGTGCGCCCGGCGAGGATCGCGGCATAGCGTGCCGCGGCCCGGCGCGCGGCGAGCAAGGCGATGATATTGCCGACGATCATCCGCGGCGGCGACCATAATGCCTCGCGCCAGCCATAGGCCGCGGCGGTAAAACCGGCACGGACCGCCGCGCGCCACGCCAGCAGCGCGGCATTGGCGAGCAGCAGCAGCGCCGTCGTCGGCCCCGGCGGTGTCACCGCACTGCCGAGGATCAGATGCCCGGCCGCCGACCCCGCCCAGCCGACGATCGCGACATAGCCGGTCGCGAGCGTGATCACCGCCAGCGGCGCGCGGCGATCGTGCAGTCGCATCCAATGATCGCCGATGTCGCGCAGCCGCCCCCAGCCGAGCCGGTCCCAGCCGGCGAGCGCGATCCCGGTCATCCACCGCGCCTTCTGCCGCACCGCCTCGGCGATGGTGGCGGGGAAATATTCGCGCACCGCGATCAGCGTGCCGCCGCGCGTTTCGCGGACCCGCGCGAAATGCGCCGCCGCGCCGACCGAGGCGAGGCGCAGGCCGAGTTCGTAATCCTCGGTCAGGCTCGTCGGGTCGAACGGCGCGTGGTGATCCGCCGCGACCCGCGCCAGCGCCTCGACCCGGATCGCGCATCCCACGCCGGCGAGCGGTACCGCGGCGCGAAGCAAGGTGCGCACCGGCAGTTGCTTGCTGTGCGCCTCGGCGAATTCGTCGAGATAATGGCCCGAAACCAGCCGCGAGTCGCGCCGCGCCAGCGGCAGCACGGGAATCTGCACCACGGCATGCCGATCGAGCAGCGCGTCGAAGATGCGCAGTTCCGCCGGATGCACCACATCCTCGGCATCGTGGAGCACGATCGCGTCGCTGCGCCGGCGGTCGCGTGCGTCGGCGGCGGCGACCGCGCGCCACAGCGTGTTGAGGCAATCGGCCTTGGTGGTCGGCCCGTGGCGCCGGCCGATCGTCAGCCGGACGCGGCGGTCGTGCGCGGCGATATCGGTGACCAC
Source organism: Sphingomonas lycopersici (assembly GCF_026130605.1). Lineage (GTDB taxonomy): Bacteria > Pseudomonadota > Alphaproteobacteria > Sphingomonadales > Sphingomonadaceae > Sphingomonas > Sphingomonas lycopersici. Next base: position 194,948 of record NZ_JANFAU010000007.1, read on the forward strand.
CGCGATCGTCGCGCGATCATTGGGATAGCAGCCGACGATGATGATGAAATCGGGATGATCGAGCCGCGCCAGCGTGGTGCGCAGCATCGCGCCGATCACCGCGCTTTCGTCCCACGCGGGGACGAGGATCGCGAAGCGCCGCGGCCGGGCCGGCGGGGAGAGATCGGCGAGGGTCACGCCGTCGCCGCGCTGCCGCAGCCGGCGGGTGAGCCAGATGACGTCGACCAGCAAATCGTCGATCCCGCCGATCAGAAAGCCGATCGCGGCGAACAACGTCGCCTCGCGCGTCGCCGCACCGAGCCATTCGAGCAGAATGCGTCCCAAGCCTTCCCTCCCCGATCCTGTGCGCCGAATCGGGGGGTGGCGTCGGTCATGGCTAGGACGGATCGGCGCGCGGCAGAACCCGGTTTTTTCACCGACCCGCCGCCGCCATGCCGGCGGATTATTGCCCGCTGCTCGCGCCTGCCCCACATGGCGCGGGTGACCGTCACCCGTTTCGCCCCTTCGCCGACCGGGCGGCTGCATCTCGGCCATGCGTGGTCGGCGATCCTGTCGCATGATTTCGCGCGATCGCGCGGCGGGCAATTCATCGTGCGGATCGAGGATATCGACGGCACGCGCAGCCGCCCCGAGCATGTCGCGACGATCCTCGAGGATCTCGAATGGCTCGGGCTCGAATGGGACGGGGAAATTATGTTCCAGTCGCGCCGGCTCGATCATTATGCCGCCGCGCTCGACCGGCTGCGCGCGATGGGGCTGCTCTATCGCTGTTTCTGCACCCGCGCCGAGATCGCCGCCGCCAGCCTCGCCGCGCCGCACGGCGCCGAGCCGGTCTATCCCGGCACCTGCCGCGGGATCGACGCGGCCGGGCGAATCGATGAGCCGCATTGCTGGCGGATCGACATGGCGAAGGCGGCGGCACTCGCCGGACCGCTCGTCTGGACCGATCACGGCGTCGAGGTCGCCGCCGATCCGCTTGCCGCCGGGGATGTCGTGCTCGCGCGCAAGGATGCGCCGGCGAGCTATCATCTCGCGGTGACGATCGACGATGCCGCGCAGGGCGTCACCGATGTGGTGCGCGGGCGCGATCTGTTCGCCGCGACGCACGTCCACCGGCTGCTCCAGGCGCTGCTCGGGCTGCCGGTGCCGGCTTATCATCATCACGATCTGCTCATCGGGGCGGACGGCGAGCGGCTCGCCAAGCGGCATGACAGCCCGACGCTCGCGGCGATGCGCGCAGCGGGCGAGGACGGGCGCGCGGTGGCGGCGATGTTAAGGGCCGGGCGGCTTCCCAATATCGGTGCAAGCGCGTAGGGGGACGGGCATGAAGATCTTCCTCGTCATCCTGCTGGTGGCAGCGATGATCGCCACGGTGGTCGCGCTGGTGCGCGGCATCGTCACCTTCCTGCAGGGCGCGAGCGCCGAGGCGCGCGGCGAGACCCGCGACGGGCCGAGCGAGAGCCAGCTCAAGTCGAATCGCATGATGCAGCAGCGCATCCTGTTTCAGGCGCTGGCGATCCTGATCTGCGTCGTGCTGCTGTTCGCGATGGGGCGGACGTAAACCCAGATCCAATGTGTCCCCGCGAAGGCGGGGATCCAGGGCCAAAAGCGTCAACGTCGGTGACCGGGGGCGCTGGCCCTCCCGCCTTTGTGGGGACACGTGCCTTCTTCCGCCACGCCCCGCCCGCTAGGATCGAAAAATGGTCAAGCTCAACAAGATCTACACCCGCACCGGGGACGACGGGACGACCGGGCTGGTCGACGGCAGCCGCGTGTCGAAGACCGATGCGCGGATGCAGGCGATCGGCGATGTCGACGAAACCAATTCGGCGATCGGGGTGGCGATCGCGGCGCTCGACGATGCCGAGCTCGGCGCAGCGCTGGCGCGGATCCAGAACGATCTGTTCGATCTCGGCGCCGATCTCGCCACGCCGGGGGAGGATTTCACCCCGACCGAGATGACCCTGCGCATCATCCCCGCGCAGGTGGCGCGGCTCGAGGCGGAGATCGACGCGATGAACGCGGGGGTGCCGCCGCTGCGGAGCTTCATTCTGCCGGGCGGCGCGGCGGCCTCGCTCCACCTCGCCCGCGCGATCGCGCGGCGGGCGGAGCGCTCGGCGGTGGCGACAGCGCAGGGCGGCGCCGGCGGGGTCAACCCGCAGGCGTTGATCTATCTCAATCGCCTGTCGGATTTCCTGTTCGTCGCTTGTCGGCTGGTCAATCTGCGTGCCGGCGGCGATGTCTTGTGGGTGCCCGGCGGGGCACGCTGACCACCGGTTGGGAGCAACGAACATGCTGACGTCCTTTATCGTGCCGGCTTATGCGCAGATGCTGCGGGCGCTTTCCGGCTGGCTCGACAAGGCCGAGGCGCAGAAGCCCGGCGCGGCGGCCGAGGCGTTGCTCGCCGCGCGGCTGGCGCCCGACATGTTTCCGCTCGCGGTGCAGATACGGTTCGTTTGCGTCCAGGCGCAGGAGCCGATCTTCCGGTTGCGCGGCGAGCCGGTCCCGGCGACGCTCGACGCGCGCGATGCCGAGGCTTTTCCCGGCACGATCGCCGAGGCCAAGGCGCAGATCGCCGCGGCGATCGCGGCGCTCGACGCGGTGCCCGCAGACGCGCTGGACGGCGCCGCGCAGCAGCCGCTGGCGCTCGCAATGCCCAACGGCATGGCGTTCGATCTGACCGGCGCGGATTATGCGCGCGACTGGTCGGTCCCCCAATTCTATTTCCACCTGATGACCGCCTACGCCATTTTGCGGAACAACGGCGTCGATCTCGGCAAGCCCGATTATGTGCCGCATATGCGCAGCTATGTGCGGCAAAGCGTGCCGGCATAGCGGGGGCGTAAACGCCCGGCGGTGATGCCAGGCGGCCACCGCGCGTTTCGGGCGCAACCCACCCCTTTCCCCGGCCGACGCGACGGGCTATGGCGCGACGCGAGCCGGCCATGAGCACTGCATCCCCTCTTCTGCCGCCAGCCCACTGGCGCGATTTCCTGGCGCTGACCAAGCCCCGGGTGATGACGCTCGTCGTGTTCACCGGATTGTGCGGGATGCTCGCCGCGCCGGGGCATATCAACCCGGTGCTGGGGTTCACCGCGATCCTGTGCATCGCGCTCGGCGCGGGTGCGGCGGGGGCGCTCAACCAATGGTATGAGGCTGATATCGACGCGGTGATGCGACGCACCGCCGAACGCCCGCTCCCCGCGGGGCGGATGGAGCGGCAGGCGGCGCTGCATTTCGGCGTCGGGCTCGCCGCCTTCTCGGTGATCCTGATGGGGCTGGCGCTCAATCTCGCGGCGGCGGCGATCCTGGCGATCTCGATCCTGTTCTATGTCCTCGTCTACACCGTGTGGCTCAAGCCGCGCACCCCGCAGAATATCGTCATTGGCGGCGCCGCCGGGGCGTTTCCGCCGCTGATCGGCTGGGCCGCCGCGACCGGGCAGGTCGCGCTGCTGCCCTTGCTGCTGTTCATGCTGGTGTTCCTGTGGACCCCGCCGCATTTCTGGGCGCTCGCGCTGTTCGTTAAGACCGATTACGCCAATGCCGGCATCCCGATGCTGCCGGTGGTCGCGGGCGAGCGCACCACGCGCCACCAGATCGGGCTCTATACGATCCCGATGGCGGCGGCGGCGGTGCTGCCCTGGCCGCTCGGGCTGACCGGCACGATCTATGGCGTGGTGTCGCTGGTGACGACGGCGTGGTTCGCATTGCTCGCGCTGCGCGTCGCGACCCGCACGAGCCAGCCAGACGATGCGATGAAGCCCGAAAAGGCGTTGTTCAAATATTCGATCCTCTACCTGTTCGTCGTGTTCGGCGCGCTGGTGATCGACCGGTGGGTGGCATGAAGCGAGACGATAACAAGCAGGGGGAAAACCTGATCCGCCAGCGGCAGAAGGGCCGCGCGATCGTGATGGCGGTGCTGCTGGGCGCCTTCGTGCTGCTCGTGTTCGCGATCACCATCGTCAAGATCAAGGCGGGGATCGCCGCGCGATGAAGGTCACCCGCACCACGCGCACGGCGCTGTTCGCGGTGCTCGGTATCTGCTTCATGACCGGGCTCGCCTTCGCCAGCGTGCCGCTTTACCGATTGTTCTGCCAGGCGACCGGGCTCAACGGCACCACCAATCGCGGGACGGCGGCGCCCGGCGGGGTGCATCATGCGATCCGCATCAATTTCGACGCCAATACCAGCCCGAAGCTGCCGTGGCGCTTCACGCCGGAAAAGGAGGACGAGACGGTCGACGTCGGCGCGCGCGACATGGCCTTCTTCACCGCCACCAACCGCGCCGCCGTGCCGGTCACCGGCACCGCGACCTATAATGTCACCCCGGCGCAGGCGGGCAAATATTTCACCAAGATCCAGTGCTTCTGCTTCACCCAGCAGACGCTGAAGCCGGGCGAGACGGTGCGTATGCCGGTGATCTTCTTCGTCGATCCGAAGATCCTCGACGATCCCGATACCAAGGATGTCGAGACGATCACGCTGAGCTACACATTTTACCCGGTGGATTCCGACAAGCCCACGAGCTAGAGCAAAGCCAATTTAGGAACAGGGAAGCGACGAATGGCCGGCGCCAAGAACCACGATTATCATATCCTGCCCCCCGATCCGTGGCCGTTGATCGGATCGTTCTCGGCGCTCGCGATGGCGGCCGGCGGCATCATGTGGATGCACGGCGGGCATGTCGGCAAGCCGAACGGTGGCGGCTTCCTGTTCTTCGCCGGGCTCGTGGCGGTGCTGTTCACGATGTTCTGCTGGTGGCGCAACGTGATCAAGGAAGCGCATGCCGGCGATCACACCCCGGTGGTGCAGCTCCATTTCCGCTACGGGATGATCCTGTTCATCGCCTCGGAGGTGATGTTCTTCGTCGGCTGGTTCTGGGCCTATTTCGATTTCGCGCTCTTCCCGGCGGCGATCAGCTTCGTCAACGGGCAGGTCGAACATGCGGTCGAGGGCGGCGCGGCGATCGCGGCGCAATGGCCGCCCAAGGGGCTCGAGGTGATCGACGCCTTCGAATTCCCGCTGCTCAACACCCTCATCCTGCTCACCAGCGGCACCACGGTGACCTGGGCGCACCACGCGCTGATCCACAATCAGCGCGGCGGCGAGAAGACCGGGCTGTGGGGGCTGATCGGCGTCGGCAACCGCGACAGCGTGCTCAAGGGGCTGTGGCTGACGATCGTGCTCGGCATGATCTTCACCTCGATCCAGGTCTATGAATACATTCATGCGCCTTTCCCCTTCAAGGGGCTGAACTATGGCGCGGCCTTCTTCATGGCGACCGGTTTCCACGGTTTCCACGTGATCATCGGCACGATCTTCCTGATCGTCTGCCTGATCCGCGCCTATAAGGGCGATTTCACCCCGCGGCAGCATTTCGGCTTCGAAGCGGCGGCGTGGTACTGGCATTTCGTCGACGTGGTGTGGCTGTTCCTGTTCGTCGCCATCTATGTGTGGGGCGGCTGGGGCGCGCCGGTCCACGGTGGCTGAGCCGGATCGGGGTTCGGGCCGGGCGGACACGTCCGCCGGCCCCGACGCCCCGACCGATAAGGTTGCGACGGGCGCGGGGGCCGAAGCCGGCCTGCCGCGCCCGCTCGATTGTGGGCTCAAGGGATTGTGCCCGCGCTGCGGCGCGAAAACCCTGTTCGCCGGCTGGACGCGATTCGCCGAGCGCTGCCACGCCTGCGGGCTCGATTATGCCGCGTTCAACGTCGGCGACGGGCCGGCGGCATTCCTCACCCTGATCCTCGGCGCGCTGGTGGTGGTCGGCGCGGTGACGCTGGAGCTGACGCTCGGCCCGCCGCTCTGGGTGCAATTGCTGATCTGGGCGCCGGTGACGCTCGCCGGGGTGGTGCTGAGCCTCAGGCTCGCCAAGGGCTGGCTGATCGCGCTCGAATATCGCAACGCCGCGCGCGAAGGCCGGTTGAAGCAATGAAGCGCTGGCCGGTCGTCCCGACGATCGTCGTCGCGCTCGCGGTGGCGGCGATGATCGCGCTCGGGCTATGGCAATTGCTGATCCGGCTGCCTGAAAAAGAGGCGCAGCTCGCGCAGCTTGCCGCCAATCCGACGCGGCCGGCGATCACCTTCCCGCGCTTTCCCGATGATTCGCTGCTGTTCCGCCGCACGAGCGGTTTCTGTCTGTCGGTCGCGTCGATCGAACGCGCGGGGGCGGGCAATGCCGGCTATCGCCTGATCGCCAATTGCCGCACCGGGGCGGAAGGGCCGGGGATGAAGGTCCAGCTCGGCACCAGCCACGATCCCGATGCCAAAGTGCAATGGACCGGAGGCAGGGTTTCGGGCTGGATCAGCCACGCCCCCGATTCGCGCCCGCTGATCGCCGGGCTGTTCAACCATGTCCCGCGCGAATTGGTGCTCGTCGCCGATACGCCCGCGCCGGGGCTCGCGGCGAACAGCCGGCCCGACATCGGCATCGTCCCCAACAATCACTTCGCTTATGCGATGCAATGGTTCTTCTTCGCCGCGGTCGCGGCGGTGATCTATGTCCTCGCGGTTCGGCGAAGGATTGCCCGCGCGGGCGAGGGGCGTTAGGCGCGCGCTTCATGCGCTATATCTCCACCCGCGGCGCCGCGCCCGCGCTCGATTTCCGCGACGTGACGCTCGCCGGCCTCGCGGCCGACGGCGGCCTTTACGTTCCCGAGACCTGGCCGAGCTTCTCGCGCGACGAGATCGCCGCGCTCGCCGGGCTGAGCTATGTCGATACCGCGGTCGCGGTGATGACCCCGTTCGTCGGCGACAGCCTGACGCCGGACGAGCTCAAGGCCTTGTGCACCGCCGCTTACGGCCGGTTCGCGCATGCCGCGGTGACGCCGTTGGTCCAGCTCGATCACGATCAGTGGCTGCTCGAACTGTTCCACGGCCCGACGCTCGCGTTCAAGGATGTCGCGCTGCAATTGCTCGGATTGCTGTTCGAGAAATTTCTCTCCGGGTCCGACAAGCATGTCACGATCGTCGGCGCGACCTCGGGCGATACCGGGTCGGCGGCGATCGATGCGGTCGCCGGGCGCGCCGGGATCGATATCTTCATGCTCCACCCCGAAGGGCGGGTGAGCGACGTCCAGCGCCGCCAGATGACCACGGTCGGCGCGCCCAACGTCCATAACATCGCGATCCGCGGCGATTTCGATCAGGCGCAAGCGCTGGTCAAGGCGATGTTCAACGACCCTGCCTTCGCCGGGCGCTTCAACCTCTCCGCGGTCAATTCGATCAACTGGGCGCGGCTGATGGCGCAGGTGGTCTATTATTTCTACGCCGCGGTGCGGCTCGGCGCGCCGGGCCGCGCGGTGGCGTTCAGCGTGCCGACCGGCAATTTCGGCGACGTCTTCGCGGGCTATGTCGCGGCGAAGATGGGGCTGCCGGTCGCCAAATTGGTCGTCGCGACCAACGTCAACGATATCCTCCACCGCGCGCTTTCCAGCGGCGATTATTCGACCGGCACCGTCGTCCCCACCCCGACGCCGTCGATGGATATCCAGGTCTCGTCCAATTTCGAGCGATTGCTGTTCGATCTCGGCGGGCGCGACGGCGCCGCGCTGGCGGCGCAGATGCACGGCTTCGAGCGCGCGCGGGCGATGCAGCTCAGCAACGCGCAACGCGAGGGCGCGGCGGGGCTGTTCGCCAGCGAGCGGGTCGATGTCGACGATATGGCGCTGGCGATGCGTTGGGCGAGCGAGCATGCTGGGCAGGTGATCGATCCGCACAGCGCGATCGGCCTGTGCGCCGCGCGGCGCCAGGCCGATCATGTCCCGATGGTCACGCTGGCGACCGCGCATCCCGCCAAGTTCCGCGACGCCGTGGAGCGCGCGACTGGCGTGCGCCCGGCGCTCCCCGCGCGGGTCGGCGATCTGTTCGAGCGCGAGGAGCGCTACGTCACGCTCGATGCGACCTTCGCCGCGGTGAGCGACTATATCGCCGGGCTGGCGACCCCGCGCGGGTGACGGCGTGAAGCTCGATACGCTGATCGGAGAGCCCTGGGCCGATTACGGGCTGGTCGATTCGGGCAATGGCCGCAAGCTCGAGCGCTACGGCCGCTTCCGCTTCATCCGCCCCGAGCCGCAGGCATTATGGGCGCCGGCGACGGCGGACTGGCGCGCGCACGGCGAATTCGTCCCCGGCAGCGACGAGGACGGCGGCGGCCAGTGGCGCTTCGCCGAGCCGGTGCCGCATGACGGCTGGCCGCTAAGCTGGCAGCAGGTGCGCTTCACCGCGCAAACCACCCCGTTCCGCCACCTCGGCTTCTTCCCCGATATGGCCCCGGTATGGGGCTGGATGCGCGAGCAGCTCGCCGGGGCGAAGGACCCGGAGTGCCTTAACCTGTTCGGCTACACCGGCGTCGGCACTTTGGCCCTGTCCTCGATCGGCGCGCGGATGGTGCATGTCGATGCCTCGAAGAAATCGGTCGAGGCGGCGCGCGGCAATGCGATGCTGTCGGGATTGGCCGATGCGCCGGTGCGCTGGATCGTCGACGATGCGGCGAAGTTCGTCGCGCGCGAGGTGCGGCGCGGGCGGCGCTATGACGGCATCCTGCTCGATCCGCCCAAATATGGCCGCGGCCCGGCGGGCGAGGTGTGGCGGCTGGAAGAGCAGCTTCCCGGGCTGATCGCCGATTGCCGGCAGTTGCTCGATGCCGATTCGCGCTATCTGTTCCTCACGGTTTACGCGGTGCGCATGTCGGCGCTGGCGATCGGCGAGATGCTGCGCCAGGCGTTCGTCGACCTGCCCGGGGTGGTCGAGGCGGGCGAGCTCGGCGTGCGCGAGGAAGCGCGGGGGCTCACCTTGCCGACCGCGATCTGGGCACGCTGGTCGCGGGGGTAGAGTCCCTCGTCATTCCCGCGCAGGCGGGAATCCACTCTGGCTGGCGGTGCGGCTCTTTCCCCGACCTGCGCGAATGGATCCCCGCCTTCGCGGGGATGACGGGGGTTTACGAGGTGACCGGATCGGTCGCGTCGAGCATCGCGACCAGATCCTCGGGATATATTTTCTCCGGCCAGCCGGCGATTTCGTCGCGCGCGAACCAGCGCCACTCGGTCATCACCCGGCGTTCGAGCGCGGTGTGGCGCGACGAATCGACCTCGGCACCGGCGATATCGATGCGGAACCAGCGTTCGTCCGCCACCACCTCGACCCGCTCGATCGTGAGGAATTCGACGGTGCGTTGCGCGACTTCGGGCCCCGGATCGCGATCGATCCCGGTTTCCTCAAGCAATTCGCGGCGCGCCGCCGCGGCATAGCTTTCGCCGGGATCGACCGCCCCGCCGGGCGTGCACCAGAAGGGCGGGCGCTCGTCGCCGGTGTCGAATCGGAACAGCAAGGCGCGCCCTGCGGCATCGACCAGCAGTATGCGCGCGGCGGGGCGCTGTGCCCTCACGCCGGCTCGCCGGGCGCCGTGGCGCGGATCGCAAGCGCGTGGATCTTCTCGCGCAGCAATTCGTCAAGCGCGCGATTGACCAGCCGCTGCCGCTCGACCCGCGACTTGCCCGCGAAAGCGGCGCTTTCCACCACGACGCGGAAGTGGCTTTCGCCTGATCCGTCATCGCCGAGATGCCCGCGATGCTGCGCGCTCTCGTTGATCACCTCGAGCCGCGTCGGGCTGAGCGTTTCGGTCAGGCGAGTGGTGATTTCCCGTTCGACGGAGCCGGTGGCGATCTGGTTCATCGCGCCTATATAACGGGCTTTTGCCGGAAAGGTGGTGGAAAGGGTGGAGCGAAAGGATCGGCCGAACACGCGCTTCCACGGGCGTATTGCCGGCGACCGCCCGTGCGCGGCGCCGGGCTGCGGCGAGGCGGGAGAATTTCGCGCGCCGCCGCTCGAGGGGCCAGGCGACCGCGGCGAGGGGCCGCCGGCGTTTCGCTGGTTCTGCCTCGATCACGTCCGCGCGTTCAACGCGGGCTATAATTATTTCGACGGGATGACCGCCGACGAAATCCACGCCGCGCAGCGCCCGACCGCGGGGTGGGAACGCGAATCGCGACCCTTTGCGCGTGGCGGCACCGATCCGGGGCCGCGCTGGGCCGATTTCGCCGACCCGCTCGATGCGATCGGTGCGCGTTATGCGCGCGCGCCGGGGGCGGCGTCGGAGCGCAAGGACGGCAAGCCCTTGTCGGGGCAGGATCGCGCCAGCCTCAAGGTGCTGGGGCTGGAGCCGGATGCCGATCGCTCGGCGTTGCGGCGGCGCTATTCGGAGCTGGTGCGCCGCTATCACCCCGATCGCAACGGCGGCGACCGCAGCCACGAAGGCACGCTGGCGAAGGTGATCGCGGCCTATCAGCAGCTGCGCCTCGCGCCGGCGTTTGCCTGAGTGGATCCTTCCCGTCACCTGGCCTGAGCCGGGGTGACGGGGCTAGGGTAACATCTTGCGATATCAGGGCAATCTTGCTTGTGCGACGCTATTGCCCTGTCGTTCGCTCGTGTGAACTTCGTGAACTTTGCCTGCCCGATCCAATGGGGGGAACCCTATCCCTCCCGCTTCATCCGCTCCTGCCGCGCCTTTTCGCGCGGGCTCGGCGCGTCGAGCTGGAAGTCGCCGATCGGCACCGCGCCGTCGGGCTCATAGGTGGCGATCGTCACCCCGGTGGTCGAGACGCTTTGCCCGATCAGCTTGAGCGCGAAGGGCGGGGTGCCCGCGCCGAACAATTTTTTGCCCGATCCCAGCACCACCGGGAAGGTCATCACGAACAGCCGGTCGACCAGCCCGGCGGCGAACAGCGCAGGATAGAGCGTGCTGCTGCCCTGGATGAGCAATTCGGGGCCGTCGCCCTGCTTGAGCCGTGCGATCTCGTCGATGCTGCCGACACGGTGGCTGTTCTGCCATTCGAGCGGATCGTTGCCGCGGGTCACGACATATTTGTTCACGCCGTCGAACAGCGCGCCCATCGGGTTGTCGGCGCCGACATAGGGCCAATGCGCGGCGAAGATTTCCCATGTCTTGCGCCCCAGCAGCAGATCGAACGCGCCGCTGAACAGCCCGCCCATCGCCGCGCCCATCGCATCGTCCCAGAAGGTCGCGGACCAGCCGCCGAGCGTGAACCCGCCGGTCCAGTCCTCGGTCGGGCCGCCCGGCGCCTGAATCACGCCGTCGAGCGACTGGAAGACGCCGCCGGTGATCTTACGCATCGGCGGTCTCCTTCAGCCGGCGCGCGACCTGTTCGAGCTGATCGGCGCAGATCCCCCAGCCTTGGGCGAACCCCATCTCGTCATGCTTCATGGCGTCGGCCTCGTTCCAATGTCGTGCGCTGGCGCGATAGAGCGTGCGTCCGCCCGGCGCGTCGGCGAGCGTGAACATCCCGACGATCGCCATCGGCTGCGCGGCCTGCGGCTGCCAGTCCTTGCCCAGCGCATTGGTGAAGACGATCCGCTCGCCCGGCGCCACCTCCAGCAGCATCCCGTCGCCGCCGTGGACCTCGCCGTCGGGGCCGTGCATCGCGAGGTTGAAGCGGCCGCCCGAGCGCCAGTCGAGCGCGATGACCTCGGTCGTCCACGGGCGCGGGCACCACCATTCGGCGATATGATCGGTCATCGCGCGCCATACCGCGTCGCGCGGCGCATCGAGGGTGCGCTCGATCGCCAGCTCGCTGTCGACCGCGCTCATGCCGTCACCGTCGCGCCGTCGCGGGCGCGTTCGATCGTGGCGATGTCGATCTTCTTCATCGTCATCATCGCCTCGAACACGCGCTTCGACGTCGCCGGATCGGGGCTGCTCATCGCCTCCATCAGCGCGCGCGGGGTGATCTGCCACGAAAAGCCCCAGCGATCCCTGCACCAGCCGCATGCGCTCTCCGCGCCGCCGTTGGCGACGATCGCATTCCAATAGCGATCGGTCTCCTCCTGCGTCTCGGTATAGACCTGGAAGCTGACCGCCTCATTGGGCGTGAAATTGGGGCCGCCGTTGAGCCCCATGAAGGGCTGGCCGAGCACGGTGAACAGCACCGTCAGCTCGTTGCCCGCGCTGCCGCCGGGATAGTCCGATGGCGCGTTGTCGACCGTCTCGACATGGCTGTCGGGGAAGGTGCGGGCGTAGAATTCGGCCGCCTCGCGGGCTTTGCCGTGGTCGAACCACAGGCAGGTACGCATCTTGATCATCATCGCTCTCCCGTCATTCGCGCATCATTTGCGCGGGCCGACCAGCCCGAGCTGGCATCCCTGCGCATCGGCGACATTGGCCGAATAATCGCCGCCCGGAATCTGGTCCGGCCCCTGCAGCAGCGCGCCGCCATGCGCCTTGGCGGCGGCGATCGCCGCGTCGATATCGGCGACATGGACGTACCAGTTCCACCGCGCCGGGGCGCCGGTGGTGGTGCTCGACATCACCGCGCCGGGGCGGAAATCCGCGCCCTTGCCGATGAAGGCATAATCACCCGCTTCGCCCATCGGCATCGCGCCGGCCTTCTCCCAGCCGAACATCTTGCCGTAAAAGGCAAAGGCGCCGTCGGGGTCCGGCGTGGCGAGCTCGATCCACACGCCGTGGCCGAGCGCGCCGGGGGCGGCGGCGAAGGCCTGCGAACCTTCGGGGCTGGAGCCGGTCAGCAGGTTGAAGACGATGCCCTGCGGATCGGCGACGGTCGCGAAGCGCCCGACATGCGGGATGTCCATCGGCCCGAAAAGCACCGCGCCGCCGAGTTCCTTGACCCGCCCCGCCGCTGCGTCGACATCGGCGGTGGCGAAATAGAGCGTCCAGCCGAAGGTGGTGAGGCCGGGCGGCGGCTTCATCAGCCCGGCGACCTGCGCACCGTCGGGCGCGCTGGCGAGGCGATAGCCGCCATGTTCGGGCATCGCCGATTCGGCGATCGTCCAGCCGGCGACCTTGGTGTAGAAATCCCGCGCTGCGTCCTGATCGGGCGTGATCAGCTCGAACCAGACGGGCGTGCCTTCTGCGCTGCTCATCCTTGCCTCCTTCACTCGGCGGTATCGAGGATCGGCGCGAACCCGCCGAAGATCGCGAGCTGGCCGTTCCACGGCGGGGCGTTCTCGCGCATCCGCCCGTCCTGCATCATCGCGGCCATCCCGGCGTCGCGGGTCGGCTTGTCGGGCCATTCGACCCAGCCGAACACCACCGTCTCGCCCTCTGGCGCCTGCACCGCGCGGCGGAAGTCGGTGACCTTGCCGTCGGGCACGTCGGCGCCCCAGCCGTCGACGACGCGCGTCGCGCCCTTTTCGCGGAAGATCGCGCCGATCGCCGCGGCATTGTCGACGAAGGCGGCGCGCTTGGCGTCGGGCACCGAGGCGACGATGCCGTCGACATAGCCGATCGGCCCCGCCGGACCCGCCTGATAATCGAGGTCATAGCCGGCGTAGATCATCCGCTGCATGTCGAACGGGACATGTTCGGGTGGCTTCATCCGCTCATCCTGCATCATCGCCGCGGCGGCCTTGTCGCAGGTCGCCTTGTCGGGCCATTCGACCCAGGAGAAGACGACATTCTCGTCCTCGGTCGCGGCGACCGCCTTGCGGAAATCGGTGCGCGTACCGTTCATCACCTCGTCGCCCCAGCATTCCACGATCCGCGTCGCGCCATGATCGGCGAAGACCGGCGCGGCCTTGGCCGCCATCTCGCGATAGGCGTCGCGGTCGCCGTTTTTCACCGGGATGACGAACCCTTGAAAATAACGCATCGTCACTCTCCTCAGGCTGCGACCGGGGTATCGAACGTCGCGAGATGATCGGCCATCGCTTTGCGATGCGCCGGGCGTCCTTCGCCGCGCGCGACATAAGCCGCGAGCCGCGGGAAGCGATCGAGCGTGCCGGTGCCGCGCAATCCGCCGAGCACCGAGACCATCATCAGGTCCCCGACGGTGAATTCGTCGCCGTCGAGCCATTGCTTGTCGCCGAGCGCATTCTCGAGATCGGCGAGGCGCCCGTTGAGGTCCTCGACCACCTTGTCGTGGCGCGTCGCCGACCACGGGCGATCGGCTTCGAACAGATCGTTGACCGCGAGCGCCATGACGAACGGCTCGACCGAATTGAGCGCGGCGACGAGCCACTGGATCGCGCGCGACCGCGCGGCGGGGTCGGCGGGGATGAGTTTCCCCGCTTTCTCGCAGATATGAAGCACGATCGCGCCGGATTCGAACATCTCGACCTCGCCGTCGCGCCACGCCGGGACCTGGCCGAACGGCTGGAGCCGGCGGTGCTCGGGCGTCTTGGCGTCGCGGATCAGCACCGCCTCATAAGGCTGGCCGACTTCCTCGCACGCCCAGCGCGGGCGGATATCGCGGACGAAGCCGCGGGCGAACTCCGGCACCCAGCCGAAGGTGACGATCTGGGGTGTCTCAGGCATCTCTCTATTCCTCTCTTATCGTTGGTTTTCAGGCGCTGACCGCGTCGCCGTGGGTCGGCGCCAGCGCCTGCGCGGCGGCGGCCATATCCATGTAGGACGGCTCGAAGACATGGCCGTCGAGATCCTCGAACGCGCGGCCGTACATGAAGCCCAAGTCCTGCTTCTCGCGCGGTTCGCGTCCACCGGCGGCGATCGCCGCCTCGACGATCTCGTCCACCGCTGCCCGGCTGTCGCGCGACAGGGCGAGCAGCACGCCGCTCGTCGTCTTGGCGTCGATGATCTTCTTGTCGGTGAAAGTGGCGTAGAAAGCGTGGTCGAGCAGCATGAACATGATCGTGTCCGACCATTCCATCGCCGACGCCTGCTCGTTGGAGAACATCGGATTCTTCTTCATCCCGATCGCTTCGTAGAAGGCGGTGGCCTTCGCGACATTGGCGACGGGGAGGTTCACGAAGATCATCTTGGCCATTGGAAACGCTCCTTTTCTCGAATCGGTGCTTGCGATTCGTGCACCTGTGAGTTATAAAAAGCAACCATGAAGTTAGAAAAAGTGACTAACCAGAGCGAGGCCACGACGAAACGCTGGTATGACGACGCCTGCGGCACCGCGCTGGCAATGGAGCTGGTCGGCGAGCGCTGGGCGCTGCTGATCGTGCGCGAGCTGATGTTCGGCCCGCGCCGTTTCGGGGAATTGAAGGCCTCGCTGACCGGGATCAGCGCCAATGTGCTGACCCAGCGGCTCGAGGGGCTGGAGCGTGCGCACGTCCTCAAGCGCCGCAAATTGCCGCCGCCGGCCAGCGTCCAGGTCTATGAGCTGACGTCATGGGGCTATGAGGCGGAAGAGGCGATCAAGGCGCTCGGCGCCTGGGCGGCGCGCTCGCCCGATCACGATCCGACGCTGCCGCTGTCGTCGGCGTCGATGATGCTCTCGCTGCGCACGATGATCGACCGGGAAAAAGCGCGCGCGCTGCCGGCGATGACGATCGGCTTCACCTTCGGCCCCGAATCGTTCGTCGGCCGGCTCGCCGACGGCGACCTGCCGATCGTGCGCGGTGAAGGCGCGGCGGAGGTCCATTTCGCGACCACCGCGCGGTTGATGGCCAATATCGTCTACGGCAAATGGCCGATCGAGGAGGCGGAGGCGGAAGGCGCGCTGGTGTTCACCGGCGATCGCGCCAAGGCGCGCGCGTTTATCGATCTGTTCGCGCTTCCGCCCAAGGCAAAGGTTGAATAATCGCGGCAAGCGAGCCTAAGGCGTTCGAGTTACTTCGCGAGGCGCGCATGACCGATATTCCGAACACCCAACCCGACAGCCGCGAGACGACGATTCTCGACGCGCCCGACCGGATGGTGAGCGTGCGCGAGATGTTCGGCATCGACAGCGACATGGAATGCCCCGCGTTCAGCGAGGCGGACGAGCGGGTGCCCGATCTCGATCCGGCTTATGTCTTCGATCCCGATACGACGCTGGCGATCATCGCGGGCTTTGCGCACAACCGCCGCGTGATGGTGCAGGGCTATCACGGCACCGGCAAGTCGAGCCATATCGAGCAGGTCGCGGCGCGGTTGAAATGGCCGTGCATCCGCATCAACCTCGATGCGCATATCAGCCGCATCGACCTCGTCGGGCGCGACGCGATCGTGCTGCGCGACGGCCAGCAGGTCACCGAATTCCGCGAAGGGCTGTTGCCCTGGGCGCTGCAGACCCCGACCGCTTTGGTGTTCGACGAATATGACGCCGGGCGCCCCGACGTGATGTTCGTGATCCAGCGCGTGCTGGAGACCGAGGGCAAGCTGACCCTGCTCGACCAGAATCGCGTGATTCGCCCCAACCCGTGGTTCCGGCTGTTCTCGACCGCCAATACGGTCGGGCTCGGCGATACGAGCGGGCTCTATCACGGCACGCAGCAGATCAACCAGGGCCAGATGGACCGCTGGAACATCGTCGTGACCTTGAACTATCTGCCCGCGGCGACCGAGGCGCAGATCGTGCTCGCCAAATCGGGCGAATATGACAAGCCTGACGGCAAGAAGCTGGTCGACGATATGGTCCGCGTCGCGGATCTGACCCGCAAGGGCTTCATCAACGGCGATATCTCCACCGTGATGAGCCCGCGCACGGTGATCACCTGGGCGCAGAATGCGCTGATCTTCGGCGATGTCGGCTTCGCCTTCCGCCTGTCGTTCCTCAACAAATGCGACGAGGCGGAACGGCCGCTGGTGGCGGAATATTACCAGCGCGTGTTCGGCAAGGACCTGCCCGAAAGCGTGGTGGGGAAAGCCTGAGCGGCGGCGGCGATGGCTGAACGCACCCCGCTCGATCTGTTCAAGGACGTGCTCGGCGGCGCGGCGCGTGCGCTGTCCGACGAGCCGGAGATCGAGCTGGCGTTCACCGCCGATGCGCCGAGCCAGTCGGGCAAGCACCTCAAGGTGCCGATGCCGGCGCGCGCATTGCCGGCGGAGCAAGTGGCGGAGGCGCGCGGTTTCGCCGACGGCTTCGCGCTTCGGCTCAAGCACCACGACGCCGCGCTTCACCTGCGCGCCGCGCCGCACGAGGCGGTGGCGCGGGCGGTGTTCGACGCGGTCGAGACGGCGCGTGTCGAGGCGCTGGGAAGCCGCGGCTATGCCGGGATCGCGGACAATCTCGCGACCGCGCTCGACGTCAGATTGCGCGCCGATCCGATCACCCGTGCGCGTACCCGCGAGGAAGTGCCGCTTTCCACCGCCTTGGCGCTGATGGTGCGCGAGCGGCTGACCGGGCGCGAATCACCCGCGCTCGCCGCGCCGGGCCTCGCACTGGTGCGCGAATGGATCGACGACAAGGCCGGGGCCGATCTCGATTCGCTCGCGCTCGCGCTCGACGACCAGCGCGCCTTCCAGAGCCTCGCGCGCAAATTGCTCGAGGACCTCGAACTGGTGCAGGGCGACGAGCTGCCCGAGGACACCGACGACGGCGAGAGCGAGGAGCAGGGCGCCGACGACGAGCAGAATAGCGACGAAGGCCAGGAAGAGGGCGAGGGCGGCGAGGGCGAGGCGCAGATCGAGGCGCGCGGCGACCAGCGCGAGGCCGAGGACCAGGACGGCGAAGGCCAGGAAATGAGCGACGACGTCCAGGATATGGACGGCGAGCCGGGCGACGAGGGCGAGGAGGGGATGCAGCCGGTGCGCCCCAACCGGCCGTTCGCCGACCTCACCCCGCATTTCGACTATCGCGTCTGGACCACCGAGTTCGACGAGGTGATCGCCGCGACCGATCTGTGCGACGCCGACGAGCTCGTCCGGCTGCGCGCCTATCTCGATCAGCAGCTCGTCCATCTGCAATCGGTGGTGTCGAAGCTCGCCAACCGGCTCCAGCGCCGGCTGATGGCGCAGCAATCGCGCTCGTGGGATTTCGATCAGGAAGAAGGGCTGCTCGATGCCGCGCGGCTCGCGCGCGTCGTGGTCAGCCCCGATATGTCGCTCTCCTACAAGATCGAGCGCGACACCGAATTCCGCGATACCGTGGTGACCTTGCTGATCGACAATTCGGGGTCGATGCGCGGGCGGCCGATCTCGATCGCGGCGATCTCCGCCGATATCCTCGCACGGACGCTCGAGCGGTGCGGGGTCAAGACCGAGATCCTCGGCTTCACCACCCGTGCGTGGAAGGGCGGGCAGAGCCGCGAGACATGGCTCGCCGCGGGGCGCCCGCCGCAGCCGGGGCGGCTCAACGACATCCGTCACATCGTCTACAAAAAGGCCGACGAGCCGTGGCGGCGCGCGCGCACCTCGCTCGGGCTGATGATGCGCGAAGGGCTGCTCAAGGAGAATATCGACGGCGAGGCGTTGCTCTGGGCACATGCGCGGCTCGTCGCGCGACCCGAGGAGCGGCGCATCCTGATGGTCATCTCGGACGGCGCGCCGGTCGACGATTCGACGCTCAGCATCAATTCGGGCTCGTATCTCGAACGCCATCTGCGGCAGGTGATCGACTGGATCGAGAAGCGCTCGCCGGTCGAGCTGGCGGCGATCGGCATCGGGCATGACGTGACGCGCTATTACAGCCGCGCGGTGACGATCATGGACGTCGATCAGCTCGGCGGGACGATCATCGAGCAGCTCGCCGCCTTGTTCGACACGCCGTGATCGCGGCGCCCGCCGACGGCTTCGTCGGGCCGGTCAAGCGCTCGATCACGATCGCCGGGCATCAGACTTCGGTCAGCCTCGAACCCCTGTTCTGGCAGGCGCTGGAAGCCGCGGCGGCGGCGCGCAGGCTGCCGCTCAGCGCGCTCGTCGCGGAGATCGACGCGTTGCGCATCGCCCAGCCCGATCCGCCCAACCTCGCCAGCGCACTGCGCAGCTGGCTGTTTGCGACAATTTGCGACAAAACTGAGAATATTTCGCAATAGCGTTGACTCTGCGAACTAGTCTCAATAGCGAGCCCCTCCAAGGGAAGGGGTTCTCATGTCATCCAGTTCGTTCATTGCCTTGTCGTGCGTCGGGTTCATTGCGAGCGCGCCGGCGCTGGCCGAGGCGCCCGCTACCGCCGTCGCCGATGCGCCCGAGGCCGATAGCGATGCCGCGCGCCACAATGACGTGATCGTCACCGGGCGCGACCGGCGCGACGCCAACCCCAAGTTCATCGCCCCGCCGATCGATACCCCGCGCTCGATCATGGTGCTGCCGGCGGAGACGATCCAGCAGACCGGATCGGCCAGCCTCGCCGATGCGTTGCGCACGATCCCCGGCATCACCTTCGGCGCGGCGGAGGGCGGCAACCCGGTCGGTGACCGCCCGTTCATCCGCGGCTTCGACAGCCAGGGCTCGACCTATGTCGACGGGGTGCGCGATTTCGCGGCGCAGAGCCGCGAGGTTTTCGCGGTCGATTCGATCCAGATCGTCCGCGGATCGGATACGACGCTCGGCGGGCGCGGCAATGCCGGGGGGACGATCAACATCATCTCCAAGACCCCGCAGAAGGAAAGCTTCGCCAGCGCGGCGGTGAGCTACGGCAATGCCGATTACACCCGCGTCACCGCCGATGTGAACCAGCGCGTCTCCGATCTGGTCGCGGTGCGCGTCGAGGGGATGTTCCACGATCAGGACGTCGCCGGGCGCGACGCGATCTGGCAGCGCCGCTGGGGCGTCGCGCCGTCGATCACGGTCGGCATCGACTCGCCGACCCGGCTGACCGCCTCTTATTATCATATGGAGAGCAACGAGCTGCCGGATGCCGGCATCCCCTATCTCTATACGATCGGCAATGCGCCGGGGACGGGGACAATCCAGTCGCAGCCCGCGATCGGGCGGATCACCACCGCCACCGGGCAGACGGGCATTGTCGATCGCTCGACCTTCTACGGCCTCAAGGATCGCGATTTCCGCGATACCTCGATCGATCAGGCGACGCTGCGCGCCGAGCATGATTTCGGCGGCATCACGCTGCGCAACACCTCGCGCTTCACGCACAACTGGCAGTCGTACATCATGACCCAGCCGGACGATTCGCAGGGCAATGTCTATAACAGCGGGCAGGTGTGGCGCCGGTCCAACACGCGCTACGGCTATGCCGATTCGATCGTCAACCAGACCGACCTCTACGGCAAGTTCAGGACCGGCGGCATCAAGCACAGCTTCGCGATCGGCGCGGAGTTCGCGTGGGAGAAGGCGCGGCGCGGCACTTATGTTACGCGCGGCTTCGTCAATGCGGCGGGCAACGAATTGCTGTCGAACGGCTCGACGATCACCCCGCGCTGCACCGCGGCGGCGGTGTCGCGGTACAATTGCACCAGCCTGTTCAACCCCAATCCCAACGATCCCTGGGTCAATTACGCCAGCGATACCTCGTCGACCCCGGCGGCGATCTCGCGCAACCTGCCGATCGCCGAGACGCAGAACGACGCCAATACGATCGGTCTCTACGGCTTCGATTCGATCGAGCTGGCCGAGCCGCTGATCCTCAACATCGGCTTGCGCTACGATCGCTTCCACTCGCGGGTGCGCCCCGGTCAGCCGGTCGCGGCGACGCAGGTGATCCAGTTCGAGCGCACCGACGAATTGTTCAACTGGCAGGCGGGCCTCGTCTTCAAGCCGATGCGCGACGTGAGCCTCTATGCAAGCTACGCCACCGCGGCGACCCCGCCCAACAGCCTGCTCGGCGAGGGATCGGAGGGCAATGCGCTGCCGACCACCGTCGCCACCGGCGGGCTGCTCGCGTCGCTCAAGCCGGAAAAGACCAAATCCTATGAGGTCGGCGCCAAGGCGGCGCTGTTCGGCGGGCGGCTCAACCTGTCGCTCGCGGCGTTCCAGACCGACACCGACAACGCCCGCGTCCAGATCGATGCCGATACCGTCCAGTTTATCGGCAAGCGCCGTATCCGCGGCATCGAACTGGGCATCAACGGCGAGATCCTGCCGGGCTGGACGGTGTTCGGCGGCTATACCCATCTCGATCCCAAGATCATTGAGGCGGGCTTCTCCGCGCTGACCGCGCCCGCGCTGAAGGATAACGCCGGCAATACTCTCCAGCCCGCACGGACGGTCTACGTCCCCTCGGTCAGCAACGGCAAGCAGGCGCCGCAGACCGCGCGCGACAGCGTGTCGCTATGGAGCAACCTCGCGGTGACCAAGCGGCTGCAGATCGGCGGCGGGATATTCTATGTCAGCCGGGTCTATGGCGGCTATGCCGACAATCGCGCCGCCACGCAGGATGCCACGGGCAAGGTCACCGTCACCCCCGCGACCAAGGTGCTGGCGCGCTCGGTGCCCGGTTACACAAGGTTCGACGCACGCATCGGCTATGACATCACCGAGCGGGTGAACCTCAGCGTCAACGTCCAGAACCTCACCGACAAGACCTATTTCACCCAGGCCTATGCCTCGCATTATGCGACGATCGCCCCGGGGCGGACGGCATTTGCCACCTTGTCGGTGCGTTACTAACCTCGCGGGCGTGACGACCGCGCCGACCAGCGACCAAATCGCCGCGCGCCTCTCCGCCCCACCGGAGGAGCGTGCGGCGTTCGTGCGTGAGCTCGCCGAGGCGGGGGAGCCCGAGGCGCAAGCGCTGCTCGGCCAGTTGCTGCTCGACGGCAATGGCGTGGCGCGCGACGAGCGCGCCGCCTTTGCGTGGTTCAACCGCGCCGCCGCGCAGCAGCATGTGATGGCGCTCAATATGGTCGGGCGCTGCTACGATCTCGGTTGGGGTGTTCAGGTGGACAAGCCGCGCGCGGCGGCATGCTTCCGCGTCGCCGCGGCGCGCGGTCTGCCCGAGGCGCAATATAATTATGCGACCGCGCTGACTTTGGGCGAGGGCGTCGCGGAGGACAAAGCGGCCGCGCTCGCTTTGTTCGAACAGGCCGCGGCGACGGGCTATGCCAAGGCGATCAACCATGTCGGGAGCTTCGCCGAAGACGGCTGGGGCGGTCCGCGCGATATGGCCAAGGCCGCCGATTGCTACGCCCGCGCGGCGGCGGGCGGCGATTTTCGCGGTTGTTTCAACCACGCGCGGCTGCTCGGCGCGGCGGGCGAGATCGACGAGGCTTTGCTGTGGCTGCGCCGCGCGGGCGAATGGGGCAATGCGCGCTTCGTCGACAAGGCGCTCGACTGGCTCGCCGCGAGCGACATCCCGGGGTTCCGCGACCGCGGCGTCGCGGCGCTGAAGGAGGGGGCAGGGTGCTGATCGCGATTCCCGATGTGCTCGATGCGGGCGAGGTGGCGCGGCTGCGCGGGCTGATCGACGCGGCCGAATGGATCGACGGCAACGCCACCTCGGGCGCGCAATCGGCGCTCGTCAAGCGCAACCGGCAATTGCCGGAAGACAGCGCCGCCGCGCGCGAGGCGGGGACGCTGGTGCTCGATGCGCTCGGCCGCTCGCCGCTGTTCGTCGCCGCCGCGCTGCCGCTCAAGGTATTTCCGCCCTTGTTCAACCGCTACGAGGGTGGCGAGGCATTCGGCCTGCATGTCGACAATGCGGTGCGCATCAGGCGCGGCAGCGATTTCCGGCTCAGGAGCGATCTTTCCGCGACCCTGTTCCTGTCCGATCCGCGCGATTACGACGGCGGCGAGCTGGTGATCGAGGGGCAGTTCGGCGCGCAGACGGTCAAGCTCCCCGCCGGGCATATGGTGGTCTATCCCGCCTCCAGCCTGCACCGCGTGACCGCGGTGACGCGCGGTGCGCGGGTCGCCTCCTTCTTCTGGATCCAGTCGATGGTGCGCGACGAGGGGGAGCGGCGCATCCTGTTCGATCTCGATCGCTCGGTGCAAGCGCTTGCTACCGACCGCGGGCAGGACGATGCCGAGGTGATCCGGCTCACCGGCATCTATCACAATCTGCTGCGCCGCTGGGCCGACGCTTGATACGGCTATCGGGATTTAGCGGAACACGTGGTTCCCACCTGTTACTCCGTCAAGCCCGGCATGACGGCTGAAGAGCGGTTGGAGCGCTCGCTCAACTGAGTGTTCCCCCGATCCAACCGCAATATGCGATTGACTTGCAATAGCCAACCTGCCAGCGCCAAGTCCATGCGGACGGGGGATTCTCTGTGAACAAGCTGGCGATGCGGCGCATGTGGTTCCAGGTCCATAAGTGGATCGGGCTGCTGTTGGCGGTGGCGATCATCCCGCTGTCGCTCTCCGGCGCGGCGCTGGTGTGGCACGATGCGCTCGATCAGGCGGTCAATCCGCAGCGTTACGCGGTCAGCGGCGACAATCTGCTTGCCCCCGAAGCTTATGTCGCGGCCGCGCGCCCGCGACTGACTGCCGGCGAGGCGATCGCGCAGCTCACCCTGCCGGCGGAACATGGCATGCCGGTGGTGGTCGCTGCTGCCCGCCCCGGCAAGACGCAGGCCGGGCCGCCGGCGCGGACGATGGTCTATCTCGATCCGGCGACTGCGCGCGTGCTCGACGTGGCGGACAGCCGCAACGGGCTGGTCCGCACGCTGCATGTGCTCCACGGCAGCCTGTTGCTCCCCGGGGTCGGCCGCACGATCGTCGGCTGGATCGGGGTGGCGATGGCCTTCTCGTGCTTCACCGGTCTGTGGCTGTGGTGGCCGACCGTCGGGCGCTGGGCGCGCGGCCTGCGCTGGCGGCGGCACAATAACACCGACACCAACCTCCATTATCTCACCGGCTTCTGGGTCGCGCTGCCGCTGTTCATGCTGTCGCTGACCGGCGCGTGGATCAGCTTCCCGGCGTTCTTCGGCGGGCTGGTGGGCGAGGCGCCGCGCCGTCCGCCGGTGGATCGCTCGGCCAAGCCGCTTGCCGCACCCGCGCTGGCGCTCGGCACGGTGATCGAGCGCGCGGTGAGCGTCGGCAAGGGCGAGCTGAGAAGCATCACCTGGCCGACCAACAAGCGCGCCGACTGGACACTCGCCTTCGCGCAGGGCGAGCGCACCGCCAATGTGACGGTGGGCGACGACAGCGGCATCGCCGCCGCCGCGCCGCAACGCGGGCCGCAGAACAATGTCGCGCGGTGGATGCGACGGATTCACGACGGCACCGATATGGGCGCGCTGTGGCAGGTGATCATCTTCCTCGGCGGGGTGACCCCCGCATTGCTTGGGGTGACCGGGGTGATCATGTGGTGGCGCGCCCGCGGCTGGAAGGCCGAGCTCAAGCGCCGCCAGCAGGTGGCGCGCGAGACGGCGTTCGCGGCGAAATAATCTCCGTTCGGGCTGAGCTTGTCGAAGCCCTGCACTTTTCTTCGCAAGGAAGAAGGGCAGCCCTTCGACGAGCTCAGGGCGAACGGAAGGAGAAGGGCCTACGCCTGCTGGATATAATCCCGCATCGCCGCGGCGTCGGCCTCGATCCGCTCGATGCGATATTTCACCAGATCGCCGATCGAGACGATCCCGATCACCCGGCCGTCCTGCACCACCGGCAGATGGCGGATGCGGCGACGGGTCATCAGCGAGAGCGCGCCGAGCACCGAATCGCTCGGGTCGACGGTCACCGCCGGCGCGGTCATCACCTCGGAAACCGCGCGTCGCAATGCCGCGGTGTCGCCGCTGGCGAGCCCGGCGATCACGTCGCGTTCGGAGAACACGCCGACCACCTTGCCGCTTTCGAGCACCGGGACCGCGCCGATGCGGTGCGCGGCGAGCAATGAGATCGCCTCCGCCACCGTATGCGTCGGGCCGACGGACACTACGTCCCGCCCCTTGTTGCCGAGGATCGCCGCGATCGTCATCGTCCCCTCCATTGCTTTGTCGGGGTGGCAGCGTCTCACTTTTCCGGGCTAATGGCAAAGGATGAACGATCAGCCGCCCGGTCTCGACGATCCCGATTACGCACTGTTCGCGTGGCGCCGCTTTCGCCGCATCCTCACCTGGGTCGGCGTGGTCGGGCTGATCGCCGCGCTCGTCTCGGTCTGGGCGCTGGGGCGGATCTACGGCCCGCTCGGCTGGGTCGCGACGCTGGCGACGATCGGCGGGGTGGTCGGCACCGTGCTGATGGCCGGGGCCCTGATGGGGCTGAGCTTCCTCAGCTCGGGCACCGGGCATGACGAAATCGTCGATCGGCGCGAGGATCACGAAGACTGAAAAAAGGCCGGCCACGCGATCCGCGGGGCCGGCCCTTTTTGTCGTTTCGCTGCCGCGCGGCTCAGCTCGCGCTGGCCTCCGCATCGGCGGTGCGCCGGCGACGGGTGCGCGGCTTGGGCGCCTCGATCGGTTCGCCCTCGCTGGCGATCACGCCTTCGGGCGGCACCGCGAGTGCGGGGGGCAGGCGATCGGCGATCGCGTCGCTGCCCTCGGGGGCTGCGACACGCCGCGGACGGCCGCGGCGCGGCTTGGGCGCTTCGGCCGCTTCTGCGGCATCCGGCTCGGCCGCCACCGGCGCGGAGGCTGCTTCCTCGCTCACCGCCTCGGCCTCGACCGGGCGGCGATTGTCGTCGCGGCGGTTGAAGCGGCGCTCATCACGGCGGTTGTCGTCGCGACGGTCGTCGCGGCGATCATGGCCGTTGCGCTCCTCGCGCGCCTCGCGGCGATTGTCGTCGCGCGGCTGTTCGTCGGCGCGGATCGCGTCGCTCTCGTCGCCGAAATCGTCGTCGAGGTCGAAATCGTCGCGCGGGCGGCGATCGCGGCTCTGGTTCTGCTCCTCGAAGCGACCGCGCTGATCGGCCAGCACGCGGAAATAGTGATCGGCGAACTGGAGATAATATTCGGTGTTGACGCGATCGCCCGAAAGCTGCGCGTCGCGGGCCATGTTGCGATATTTCTCAAGCAACTGGGCGGCGTTGCCGCGCGCACGACTGTCGATCCGGTTGCCGCTGTCGCGCTGACCCTGACCGCCACCACCGGGCGAACGCTGACCACCACCGCGGCCGCGACGACGGCCGCCGCCACCCTGTCGATTATTGATCAAATTACTGTCCTCGTCCTCGAACCCAAATTGGCTCTATTCCCGAAACAGGCGCCGGACGTGCCGGTGCAACATTCCCGGCCCGGTGCGAGGCGAATCATCGCCCGAACCAGGCCTGCCATTGGCCGCCGGACTACAGCGGCTTATGACGAAGATTGGGCAACCTGCCCGATATCAACTACTTGAGCTGATCTAGCGTGCCCCTGTGGGCCTCTTAGCCGGTACAGGGGGTTTCTCAAAGCGAAATGTGTGTGCTCGGCCCGCCGGATTCAAGGCGTGACGACGAGGCAACGGTCCCGCCCGGCAAGATCGCGGCGCAGTGTGACATCGCAGCCAACGGCGCGGAACAATGCGGCGGCGCTCGCGCCCTGATCGGCGCCGATTTCGATACACGCAACGCCTCCCGGTGCAATCTGGCGGCCAAGTAGCGGGGCAAGCGCGCGATAATCGTCGAGCCCATCCGCCCCGGCGAACAGCGCGCTCGCGGGTTCATAGTCCGCTACCTCGCGCGGGAGGCTGGCGGCGTCGGCGATATAGGGCGGGTTGCACAGCACGAGATCGAATGCCTCGCCGGTGCCTTCCCAGCCCCCGGCGGCGATCGTCGCGCGGCCGGGGGCGATACGCGCGGCATTGGCGGCGGCGATCGCCAGCGCGGCGGGCGAGGCGTCCAGCCCGATCCCGCTCGCCGCGGGCCATTGGTCGAGTGCGGCGAGCAGCAACGCGCCCGATCCGGTGCCCAGATCGAGCACGCGCTTCGGCCCGGCGCTTCCCGTGAAATGCGCCACCGCCGCCTCGATCAGCGTCTCGCTGTCGGCGCGCGGGATCAGCACGCCGGGCGCGACGTCGAGGTCGACCGTCCAGAAGGCGCGGGTGCCGGTGAGATAGGCGACCGGCTCGTGCCGCGCGCGACGCTCGACCAGCGCGGCGAAGGCGGGCGGGGCGATGTGATCGCCGAGCGTCAGCAACAGCCGCTCGCGGGTGATGCCGAGCGCGTGGGCAAGGAGCAGTTCGGCGTCGAGCCGCGGGGTGGCGGAGAAGGAAAAGCGCGCGGCGGCCTCGGCCAGCGCGGCGCGGGCGGAGATCGGCACTAGCCCCTCCCCTTCAGGGGAGGGGAGTCAGGCGGCATCCAACGTCGCCAGCCGCTCCGCCTCATCCTCGGCGATCAGCGCGCCGAGCAATTCGTCCATATCGCCGGCAAGAATCTCCGGCAGGCGGTGGAGCGTCAGGTTGATGCGGTGGTCGGTCACCCGGCCCTGCGGGAAATTATAGGTGCGGATACGTTCCGACCGATCGCCCGATCCGACCATCGACTTGCGCGCGCCGGCGCGCTCGGCCTGGAGCCGCTCGCGCTCCATCTCATAGAGCCGGGTACGCAGCACCTTGAGCGCCTTGGCCTTGTTCTTGTGCTGCGACTTCTCGTCCTGCTGGATCACGGTCAGCCCGGTCGGCAGATGGACGATGCGCACCGCCGAATCGGTGGTGTTGACCGATTGGCCGCCCGGCCCCGACGAACGATAGACGTCGATCCGCAGATCCTTGTCGTCGATCTGCACGTCGACCTCCTCCGCCTCGGGCAGCACCGCGACGGTGGCGGCGGAAGTGTGGATACGCCCGCCGCTTTCGGTGACCGGTACGCGCTGGACGCGATGCACCCCGCTCTCGAACTTGAGCCGCGCGAACACCCCCTGGCCGGTGACCGAGGCGACGACTTCCTTGAACCCGCCGACCTCGCTCTCGGACGAGGAGATCAGCTCGACCCGCCAGCCGCGCGTTTCGGCGTAACGCTGGTACATGCGGAACAGATCGCCCGCGAACAAAGCCGCCTCGTCGCCCCCGGTGCCGGCGCGCACTTCGAGCATCGCCGAGCGCTCGTCGGCGGCATCGCGCGGCAGCAGCGCGAGCGCGAGCTTGCGGTCGGCGGCTTCGAGCGCGGCCTTGTTGGCGCGCAATTCCTCCTCGGCCATCGCGCGCAATTCGGCATCGGCATCCTCGGTCATCGACGCGAGGCTCTCCGCCTCCTGCCGCAACCGGCGGACATCGGCGGCCGCCTCGGCGACCGGCTCGAGCTCGGCATATTCCTTCGACACCTGGACGAAGCGCTCGCCCGACAGGTCGCCGGTCGCCATCAGCGCGGCGAGCTCGTCCCGCCGCGCTTCGATCTGCCGAATCCGTTCGAGCGAGATCGCGGTCATGCGGCGGTGTGTTGCTCGAAGATCGTACGCGCCTGCGCGGCACCGGCGAATGCCTCGTCGAGCAGCTTGAAGCTGTGAGTCCGCGCGCCGTCACGCACGTCGAGCGAGACGATCGCGGCGGGCTTGCGTTCCATCGCCTTGCCGAAGCGCTTGCGCGGGCTGCCGGTAACGAACGGCTCCGCCGCGATCCCGGCGCGGCGCAACGCGCTGGTCAGCGCGCCGGCATCCTCCTCACGGTCGCGATTCTCGGCGACCACCGCGACATCGGGGCGCTCGGCCGCCGGCTCGTCGATCAGCATCGCGAGCCGCTCGACCCCCGCCGCCCAGCCGACCCCGGCGGTCGCCGGGCCGCCGAGATTCTCGACCAGCCCGTCATAGCGTCCGCCGCCCAGCACGGTGCCCTGCGCGCCGAGCCGGTCGGTGACGAATTCGAACGCGGTGTGGCGATAATAATCGAGCCCGCGCACCAGCCGCTCGTTGCGCGTCCAGGCGACCCCCGCCGCGTCGAGCCCCTTGGTCACGCTCTCGAAGAACGCGCCCGCCTCCACGGTCATATGCGCGTCGATTCCGGGTGCGGCGTCGGCGATCGGGCGATCGCGCGGGTCCTTGCTGTCGAGGATGCGCAGCGGATTCTTGTCGAGCCGCGCGATCGAATCTTCGGACAGGTCGCCGCGGTGCCGCTCGAAATGCGCGACCAATGCCGCGCGCCACGCGTCGCGCGTCTCGGCGTCGCCCAATGTGTTGAGCTGGAGCGTCACCCCGTCGGCGATGCCGAGCTCGCGGAGCAACTGATCGGCGAGGCACAGCAATTCGACATCGGCCGAGGGTTCGGGGGCGCCCAATATCTCGGCGTCGATCTGGTGGAACTGGCGATAGCGCCCCTTTTGCGGCCGCTCGTAACGGAACACCGCGCCCGCGGTGACCAGCTTCAAGGGCGCAAATTGCTGCCACCCCTCGGTGATATAGGCGCGCGCGATTCCCGCGGTGAATTCGGGGCGCAGCGTCAGCGAATCGCCGCCCTTGTCGGGGAAGGTGTACATTTCCTTCGACACGACATCGGTGGTCTCGCCGATCGAGCGCGCGAACACCTCGGTCGCCTCGAACACCGGCACGTCGACGCGGCCGAAGCAATACAGCCGGCGAACGCGCTCGAACGTGTCGAGCACCTCGGCGAAACGGCGCTGCTCGGCGCCGAAAATGTCCTGCGTGCCGCGGACGCGATTGGGGGTCTGGATACGGGCCATGATGAATCTGGGTCCCTAGGCGAGGATCGGGCGCCGCGCTAGGTGGAGCAGATGACGCAAAACGATCATTCGTGGCGGATCGGCCAGCGCATCGCGCCGGTGCGCTTCCTCGTCTTCATGGCGATCATGGCGGCGGGGGCGACCGTCGCCTGGTCCTCCGGCTTCGCGCATGGGCGCGCCCTGATGATCGGTTTCGACGCCGGGGCAGCGTTTTTCCTCATCTCGCTCTGGCCGCTGCTCGGCGCCGAAACGGTCGACATGCGCGCGCGCGCCCGCGCCAACGACGCCAATCGCGCCTGGCTGCTGGCGATCACCGCGCTGGTGACGACCGTCATCCTCGTCGTCGTCGCGGTCGAGACGACCGCGCCGCCCTCGGGCCATGTCATCGTGCTGACCATCGCGACGCTGGTGCTCGCCTGGCTTTTCTCCAACGTCGTCTATGCGCTGCATTATGCGCATCTCTATTATCTCGAGAGCGCCGGGAAAGATTCGGGCGGGCTCGATTTTCCGGGCGGGGGCGAGCCGCATTATTGGGATTTCCTCTATTTCAGCTTCACGCTCGGCATGACGTTCCAGACCTCCGACGTCGGCCTCACTGCGCAGCGGATGCGGCGGGTGGCGATCGGGCAATGCCTCGCCGCCTTCGTGTTCAACATCGGGGTGCTCGCCTTCACGATCAACGTGTTGGGCAGCGCGGGCGGACATTGAGCCGCGCGGCGCGGGCGGCTAGCCTTACCGTTTGTTCGGGGGACTGACGTCTGATGATTCGTATCGTTGTTGCCGCTTGCCTGCTCTCCACCGCTTCCATTGCCTTCGCCCAGGTGCCTTCGGGCAATTCCGCGCCGCAGCCGGTGCCCTTCGTCGATACGATCCCGGCGCCGCGCGACGAGGCCTATCCCGGCACGATCACGCTCAATGTCGACGCGACCGACACCACGCGCGGCATCCTTCGCGTCAAGCAAACGATCCCGGTCGCCAAGGCCGGGCCGATGGCGCTGCTCTATCCGAAGTGGCTGCCGGGCAATCACGCCCCGCGCGGCGAGATCGAGAAGCTCGCCGGCCTCGTGATCCGCGCCAACGGCAAGGTGCTGCCGTGGACGCGCGATCCGGTCGACGTTTATGCCTTCCACATCGACGTCCCCGCCGGGGCGAAGCAGCTCGACGTCGAATTCCAGTTCATCTCGGCGACCAAGGCCGATCAGGGGCGGATCGTCGTTACCCCGACGATGATCAGCCTCCAGCCCAATCAGGTCAGCCTCTATCCGGCGGGCTATTTCACCCGCCGCATCCCGGTGCGGATGAACGTGACCTTCCCGACCGGCTGGACCGCCGCCGGCGCGCTGCGCGCCAAGGCGACCGGCAATGTCTGGGCCTATGAGCCGACCAATTACGAGATTCTGGTCGATTCGCCGCTGCTCGCCGGGCGCTACGGCCGGGTGATCCCGCTGAGCGAACGCGTGACGCTCAACGTCTTCGCCGACGAGCCGGGCGAGCTCGTCGCGACCCCGGCGCAGATCGACGCGCACAAGAGCCTCGTCGATCAGGCGATCAAGACGTTCGGATCGCAGCATTACGATCATTACGACTTCCTGCTCTCGATCACCGATCAGCTCGGCGGGATCGGGCTGGAGCATCATCGCAGCTCCGAAAACGGCGTGACCCCGGGCTATTTCGCCAAGTGGAACGAAGGGCCGGGGCGCCGCAACCTGCTGCCGCACGAATATACCCATAGCTGGAACGGCAAGTTCCGCCGCGGCGCCGACCTGTGGACGCCCGATTTCCGCACCCCGATGCGCGGTTCCTTGCTGTGGGTCTATGAAGGGCAGACGCAATTCTGGGGCTATGTGCTCCAGGCGCGATCGGGGCTCGTCTCCAAACAGGATACGCTCGATCAATATGCCATGATCATGGCGAGCTATGATTCGCAGCCCGCCCGGCACTGGCGCGATCTCGTCGACACCACCAACGATCCGGTGATCAGCGCGCGCCGCCCCAAGGGCTGGCAGAGCTGGCAGCGCAGCGAGGATTATTACAACGAGGGGCTCCTCGTGTGGATGGACGTCGATTCGCTGCTGCGCGAGCAATCGGGGGGCAAGAAATCGATCGACGATTTCGCGCGCGCCTTCTTCGGCGTCCGCGACGGCGACTGGGGCGAGCTGACCTATACGATCGACGATGTCGCGCGCACGCTCAACGCGATCCAGCCGTGGGACTGGAAGGCCTATCTCGAAAAGCGGCTGACCGAGCATGCCGCGGGCGCGCCGATCGAGGGCTTTGCGCGCAACGGCTATCGGCTGGTCTATTCCGATCAGGCGACGCCGGCGTTCCGCGACGGCGAGCGGACGCGCAAGGTGGTCGACCTGACCTATTCGGGCGGGCTGATCGTCGGCAATTCTCCCGGCAATATGGGGCAGTTGACCGGGGTGACCTGGGACAGCGCGGCGTTTCGCGCCGGGCTGACGATCGGGGTGACGATCACCGCGGTCAACAACGAAAGCTATACGCCCGAGCGGCTGAAGGCGGCGATCGCCGCGGCCAAGGGCGGCGCGGCGGTGTCGCTGCTGGTAAAGAAAGGCGACGAATATCGCACGGTTGCGCTCGACTGGCACGACGGGCTGCGCTACCCGCGCCTCGAAAAGATCGGCACCGGAGAGGGTGGTCTCGACAGGTTGTTGGCGCCGCGCTGATCGTGCGGTGCGATTGGCGCGTGCGCATTGCCCCGTTCCGGGGGCGATGGCCTGCGCGCCGGCCGTGAACGAAGAAGGACATCATGCGCATCGATCTCATCCCCGTGGGCAAGAACCCGCCCGAGGACCTGAACGTGATCATCGAGGTGCCGACCGGCGGCGAACCCGTGAAATACGAGTTCGACAAGGAATCCGGCGCGTTGTTCGTCGATCGCATCCTGCATACGCCGATGCGCTATCCGGCGAATTACGGCTTCGTGCCGCATACTTTGTCGCCCGACGGCGATCCGCTCGACGCGCTCGTCATCTCGCGCTCGCCGTTCATCCCGGGCTGCGTCGTCCGCGCGCGCCCGATCGGTGTGCTCAAGCTCGAAGACGAGCATGGCGGCGACGAGAAACTGGTCTGCGTGCCGGTCGACACGACCTTCCCTTATTATACCGATGTCGGCGAGCGGCAGGATCTGCCCTCGATCATCTTCCAGCAGATCGAGCATTTCTTCAGGCACTATAAGGACCTGGAGACCGAGAAGTGGGTGCGTATCGGCGAATGGGGCGATGCCGCCGAGGCGCGCAAGATCGTGATCGAGGCGATCGACCGCGCCAAGAACGCCAAGGCCGCCTGAGCGAAAAGCGGGTTAGGCGCGCTTCGCCTTGCGCGGGGCGCGCCGGCCGGCGGCGATCGCGGGCGCGGCCCATTCGCGCATCGCGTCAGCATCATCATATACGTCATCGGGCGCGCAGCGGTAGTTCATCGTCTGCGGCGTGCCGTCGCGCATATAGGTGAAATATGCGCAGCCGGCGGCGTCCCATAAGGCGGCGCTTTCGGTATCGGCCTTGAACCACAGGGTCTCGTCGTCGACGATCGCGAAGACCACGCCGTCGAGATAGAGCACCGCCCCGCCCATCATCCGCCTTTTGGTCACCGTGCCGAGCGGGGCGAGCGCTTCCGCGACCCAATCGATCAGCCCGGCGTCGGCGCTCATGCGGTGGCCTTCAGCCCGGCGATGCACCCGACGATGCCGAGGATCAGCAGTCCGCGCACGGCGGTGAGCGGCTCGCCGAACCACAATATCCCGACCATGACGGTGCCGAGCGCGCCGATCCCGCCCCAGACGGCATAGGCCGTGCCCATCGCGATCGAGCGCGAGGCGAGTTCGAGCAGCCCCATCGACAGCGTAACCGAGGCGAGGAAGCCCAAGGTCCACGGCACATTACGGAAGCCGTCGACATAACGCAGGCAGGTGGTGAACCCCACTTCGAAGCACCCGCCGACGATCAGCCACAGCCACGCCATCAGCCGCGCCCCGCGAGCCGGACGAGCGCATCGCCCGTGACGCGCTGGACGGTCCATTCGTCCATCGCGGTCGCCCCCATCGAGCGATAGAAATCGATCGCCGGAGTATTCCAATCGAGCACCGACCATTCGAACCGCGCGCAGCCGCGATCGAGCGCGATTCCCGCGAGATGGGCAAGCAACGCCTTGCCCGCCCCCGAGCCGCGCGCGGCCGGGGTGACGTAGAGATCCTCCAGATAGATCCCGCGCTTGCCGGTCCAGGTAGAGAAGTTGTGGAAGAACAAGGCGAAGCCCACCGGAACCCCGTCGCGTTCGGCGATCAGCGCCTCCGCCGCGGGGGGCGTCGCGAACAAGGCGTCGGCGAGCATCGCCTCATTCGCCTCGACGGCATCGGGCTCGCGCTCATAATCGGCGAGCTCGCGGACGAAGCGCAGGATCGTGCCGCAATCCTGCGGCGTG
Source organism: Sphingomonas lycopersici (assembly GCF_026130605.1). Lineage (GTDB taxonomy): Bacteria > Pseudomonadota > Alphaproteobacteria > Sphingomonadales > Sphingomonadaceae > Sphingomonas > Sphingomonas lycopersici. The sequence goes on from NZ_JANFAU010000007.1 coordinate 228,454, forward strand.
GAGGGACGGATCGAAACGGTCATGCCGGGCTCATTATCGTCTGGTGCGCTTGCGCGGAAGCGGCATCAGCACCGCCGAATCCGGCCCGGTCGCCGCGATATCGCGACGCCGCGCGGCATAGAGGCACGAAGCGATGATGATCGCGGCGCCGGCGAGCGTGAACGGCGACAGATGCTCGCCGAACACGAGAAAGCCGAGCGTCGCGGCATAGACGAACGAAGTATATTCGGTCGTCGCGAGATAGCCGGTCTCGCCGTGGGCATAGGCCCAGCCGAGCAGGAACAGCGAGGCGGTGGCGAGCAGGCCGCCGGCCAAAATCTTCCACCATTGCGCCGCCTCGGGCACCGCGAGCAACCACGGCGCGCCGAGCGCGAGGAAAGCGGTGACGATCATGCCCTGGAAGAAGGCGATCTCGCCCGGGCCGGCGGCCTGGCTCTGCATCCGCGCGACGACGAGGTTGACCGCATAGAGCAAGGCCGACGCGAGCACCGCGGCCGATCCCGCCAATGCCTCCGGGCCCAGCGACGCGCGCGATTCGCCCGCCAGCACCACCAGCACCCCGGCGAAGGCGGCGAACGATGCGCCGATCACGCGCGCGCCGACGCGCTCGTGGAGGAACAGCGCGCCGAGCAGCAACGCGGCGAGCGGCGCGATGTAGGAGAGCGTGATCGCCTGTGCCATCGGCACCCGCGCGAGCCCCCAGAAGAACAGCAAGGCCATCGCCGCGGTGATCGCGCCGCGAATCACGTGCAGCCGCATCGCGCGCCGTGTCGGCCGCGCGCGCCCGGTCGCGGCCCACGCCCCGAAGCCGAACACCGCCGAGACGCCGGTACGCCAGATCAACGCATTATAGACGCCGAGCGCGAGCGTCAGCGACTTCATGAACGCGTCCATGATCGAAAACAGCCCGATCCCCGCCGCCGCGACGGCGAAGGCCAGCGCGGGGGAAAGCGGGCGATTCATGCTCTTGGCTTAGCCGGCGGCGAAGCGGCGCGCTACTTCAGCCGCATCTCGTCGTTGCTGATCGATACCGTCGCGATCTGGCGCAGATAGGATTGGCCGAGCAGCGAGACGGTCAGATTGGGCAGCACCACCGCCGGCACCGATCCGGCGCGCTTCCCGTCCAATTCCATCCGGTCGATCATCACCGGCTGGCCGCTGAGCTCGCCCCCGGCGCTATAGCCGACGCGGACGACCTGCGACGGATCGAAATTGATATGCGCGCGGCGCGCGTCCTCGGGGGTCAGCGCCACGGTCGACGCGCCAGTATCGACGACGAAGCGGATCGGCTCGCTGTTGACGTTGGCGAAGGCATAGAAATGCCCGTCGCCCTCGCGCCGGATCACCGTTTCGCGCGGCGGCGCGGGCGTGGCGGTCGCGGCTGCCGCCGCCGGGGTGGCGGGCGCCGGCGCGGGCGAACGCATCGCGGTCGGCAGGGCGAGGCCGATCACGGTGCCGAGGGCGATCATCATCAACATCGCGATGCGCATCGTGGCGGCATAGCCGGGCAAAAGCTGCGACGCGGTTGAACGCCGTGGTTAACCGGCGGGCGCGGCGCGATCTATTCGGCCGCGACCTTGTCCGCGTCGCTCGTCGCCTCGATCTCGGCTGCCTTGGCCTCGACCAATTTGACGATATGTTCGATCATGTCGGCGTCCTGCACATGGTGGTCGGTGACCCCCGACAGATAGACCATATGCTTGCCGTTGCCGCCGCCGGTGATCCCGATATCGGTCTCGCGCGCCTCGCCCGGCCCGTTGACGACGCAGCCGAGCACCGAGAGCGACATCGGGGTGCGGATATGCTGGAGCCGCTCCTCCAGCGCCTGGACGGTGCGGATCACGTCGAACCCCTGGCGCGCGCAGCTCGGGCAGCTCACCACGCGTACGCCGCGGTTGCGGATGCCGAGGCTCTTGAGGATCTCGAACCCGACGCGCACCTCGTCTTCGGGCTCGGCCGAGAGCGAGACGCGGATCGTGTCGCCGATCCCGTACCACAGGAGCGAGCCGATCCCGATCGCCGACTTGACCGTCCCGCCGACGAACCCGCCCGCTTCGGTGATGCCGAGATGCAGCGGGCAATCGACCGCCTCGGCGAGCTGCTGGTAAGCCGCCACCGCGAGGAAGATGTCGGATGCCTTCACCGCCACCTTGAAATCGTGGAAATCGCGATCCTGCAGCAGCTTGATATGATCGAGCGCGCTTTCGACCAGCGCCTCCGGGCACGGCTCGCCATATTTTTCGAGCAGGTCCTTTTCGAGGCTGCCGGCATTGACCCCGATGCGGATCGCGCAGCCATTGGCCTTGGCGGCGTTGACCACTTCGTTGACGCGCTCGGCCGAGCCGATGTTGCCGGGGTTGATGCGCAGGCACGCCGCCCCCGCATCCGCCGCCTCGAGCGCGCGCTTGTAATGGAAATGGATGTCCGCGACGATCGGCACCCGCGCGGCGCGGGCGATTTGCTTGAACGCGGCGGTGCTTTCGACATCGGGGCAGCTGACGCGGATGATGTCGACCCCGGCCTCCTCGCAGCGGCGGATCTGGTCGATCGTCGCGCGCGCGTCGCTGGTGGGGGTGTTGGTCATCGTCTGGACGGTGACCGGGGCGTCGCCGCCGACGGGGACGTTGCCGACCATGATCTGGCGGCTCTTGCGGCGCTGGATATCGCGCCAGGGACGGACGGACATGAACAAGCTTCCTATCGGAGTTGTCCGCGATATAGCGGCTTGCATCGCGGAACGAAACGCCCGCCGATCGAGAGGAGCCGATAATATGACCTTTTCGCTTTATGATGCGGTGATTCCGTCCAACCTGCAGATCCTCGGTGCGGTCGTCGGGCTGATCGACAAGGCGGAGGCGTTCGCGGCCGAAAAGCATATCACCCCGGAAGCGATGATCGACGCGCGGCTCGCGCCGGACATGCTGCCGTTCGGCTATCAGGTGAAATCGAGCGTCGATCATTCGGCCGGTGCGGTCGCCGGGGTGCGCGCGGGGAGCTTTTCGCCCAACCTCTCGCCCTGGCCGACCGATTTCGCCGGCTTGCGCGCGATGGTGCAGGAGGGGATCGACGCGCTCAAGGCGCTCGACCCCGCCGAGTTCGATGCGCTCGCCGCGCGCGATTGCGAATTCCGCATGGGCGATCTCAAGCTGCCGTTTGGCGGGGCGACCTTCCTATTGAGCTTCTCGCAGCCGAATTTCTATTTCCACGCGACCACCGCTTATGACGTCCTGCGCGCCAAGGGCGTGAAGCTCGGCAAGCGCGATTTCCTGGGCCAGCTTCGCGTCAAGCTGTAGCGCCGCCGCGCCCGCCGGCGATTGTTCTTGCCGTCCCAGCCCCCTATGCGGGCCGGGATGGCACGACATTATGGGATGGACTGGCTGCGCGTCGGGGCCTTCGGGCTGCTCATCCTCTATCATATCGGCATGGTCTTCGTGCCGTGGAACTTCCACGTAAAATCCTCGCACGTCGAGGATTGGACGACGCTGCCGATGATGGCGACCAACGCCTGGCGGCTGCCGTTGCTGTTCGTCGTCTCGGGCTATGCCAGCCGCGCGCTGCTGCGGCGCTCGGTCGGGGTGGGGGGCTTTCTCGCCAATCGCAGCTGGCGGCTGCTCGCGCCCCTGGTGTTCGGGATCGCGGTGATCGTTCCGCCGCAATCCTGGGTCGAGCTGGTCACCAAATATCATTATGCCGCCGGCTTCCCCTATTTCTGGCTGCACGATTATTTCCGCTTCGGGATGCTCGACGGGATCGTGTTGCCGACGTGGAACCATCTGTGGTTCGTCGGCTATCTGTGGGTCTATACCGTCGTGCTGGCGGGGCTGGTCGCCTTGGTGCGGACCGAGGTGCTCCAGCGATTGTTCGATCGCGCCTTCGCCGGCTGGGGGGTGCTGGTCATCCCGATGCTTTGGGCGCTCGCGGTCCACGCCTGGTGGTTCCCGATGGCGGGGGAGACGCATGCGCTGGTCGACGACACGATGGCGCATTTCATGTACGTCCCCGATTTCCTGTTCGGCTTCGCGCTCGCCCGGTCCGAGCCGGCGCTGGCGGCGCTGCGGCGCTATTGGCCGGTGGCGGCGGTGCTGGGGCTGGCCGGCTTCGCCTGCGTGGTGACGATCGAATATAGCTGGCCGCCGTCGGTGCCGACCCCGCGCTGGGTCTATCGCCCCTACGGCGCGGCACATGCGGTGCAGCAATGGGGGACGATCGCGGCGCTGATCGGGGTTGCGGATCGCTGGCTCAATCGCGACGCGCCGTGGCGCGCGATGCTGACCGAGGCGGTGTTCCCCTTCTATATCATCCACCAGACGATCATCGTCGTGGTGATGTTCTGGCTGTTGCCGCTCGGGCTTTCCGGCAACGCGGAATTCGCGATTCTCGTCGCCGCGACGGTGGCGGGATGCTGGGCCTTCTACCTCGGCGGGCGTGCGGTGCCGCTGCTGCGCCCGCTGATCGGCCTGCGGGCGCGGTGAGATGAAAAGGGGACGGGAATGAGCGACGACGATTATGTATTCGACGAGGAAAGCGGCGAATGGCTCCCCGCCGGGGAGCTCGCGGCGAAGCGCGCCGCCGCCGGGCAGATCGAGGTGCGCGACGCGGTCGGCAACCTCCTCGCCGACGGCGATCAGGTGACCTTGATCAAGGATCTCGACGTCAAGGGCGCGGGGCAGACGCTCAAGCGCGGCACCTTGATCAAGTCGATCCGGCTGACCGGCGACGCACAGGAGATCGACTGCAAGTTCGACGGGATCAAGGGGCTGGTGCTGCGCGCCGAATTCGTGCGCAAGCGGTAAGGGGGGCAAAGCGTGGCCGATCCGAAGATGGACCCGACGTGGCTCGCGCCGCTGCGCGGCGAATTCGACAGCGATTATATGGCTGCGCTGCGCCAGTTCCTGGTCGCGGAGAAAGCCGCCGGGAAACAGATCTTCCCGCATTCGAGCAACTGGTTCCGCGCGCTCGAGCTGACCGCCTTGCCCGATGTGCGCGTGGTGATCCTCGGGCAGGATCCGTATCACGGGCCGGGGCAGGCGCACGGATTGTGCTTCTCGGTCCGCCCCGGGGTCAAACCGCCGCCGAGCCTCGTCAACATCTACAAGGAACTCCACACCGATTGCGGGATCGAGCCGCCGGCGCACGGCTTCCTCGAAAGCTGGGCGCAACAGGGCGTGCTGCTGCTCAACAGCGTGCTGACCGTGGTGAGCGGGCAGGCCGCCTCGCACCGCGATCGCGGGTGGGAGAAATTCACCGACGCGGTGATCCGCCTGCTCGCCGCGCGGCCCGAGCCGATCGTGTTCATGCTGTGGGGCAGCTATGCGCAGAAGAAGGCCGGGTTCGTCCCGAGCATCGAGCGCGGCGGGCATCATCTGGTGCTGAAGGCGCCGCACCCGTCGCCGCTCTCGGCGTATAACGGCTGGTTCGGCAGCCGGCATTTCTCGCAGGCCAATGCGTTTCTGGAACGCAACGGGCGCGGGACGATCGACTGGGCGTTGCCCGCGCGGGTGGAGTAGCGGGCGCCCAAAGTTCACAAAGTTCACACGAGTGACGCGTCGTCGTCCGGGTCGTCTGATGTGCCGCGATGCCAATGCGGCAATTCCCCATCGCCTGTTTCCGCGACGAACAGCGCATCGGCAAGCGTATCCGGCTCCATCAGCGCGGCGGGGTCGGCCGGGGTGGGCGGTGCGAGTGCAGCCAGCGCATCCGCGACGGGCGGCACCGGTGGCGGGAGTGCCTCGCGCGGATCGCGAGTTGCCCGATTGGCGTGACGGAAGCGTTCGGGCTGCAACGCGCGCAGCATGAACATCAACAGGCGGTCATTGTACCGCACCCGTCGCCCGACTCGATTGCCGTCGCGATCGAATACGGGTTCGTCCGAACCGTGGATCACGCGGTCCATCGCGATATCGATCAGCCGGCGCGAGGCATTGTCGATCGCAATATCCCACGCAGTTGCAAAGCCTTGCCCCTCCGGGAGGCGACGCAGGCGATAGGCGGATGACGACGACATCCCGACTTCGGTTGCCGCCAGCGTGACAGACCCGGTGTCGGCGAGCGTTGCGATGAAGCGGCGCTGGCGTTCGATCGTCCAGCCGTCGTCACGCGGTTTGCGCTTCACCGGCACCCAGTCGAAGTCCTCGGGATTGAGTGGCGCGGCATCCAGCGACGGCGGATGCGCGGGCGATGGAATGTGCTGCTCGGCCATTGCCCCAACCGATCAGAAACGGGCGACGTAGGACAGATGTGTTGGAGGTTTTGCTGTGGGGCGTGGCACTCGGGCAACCATCCTGGATGTATCACCTCGGCGACCGCCGAATCGCCCTGCTGCGATCACCTAACATCCGGCGTGTGCGATCCTTTCGTTCCCTCGTCGTTCCATACACTTGTTCGCGTATGCCGTATGGTGTATCGAGCATTAATTATGAATGTCATGGCCACACTCAGAGAGCGTAGGGCGAAAGCCGAGGCTAAGGTCTTGCGCGCCGCTAAGGCATTGGAATCAGCAAAAAAAGAGCTCGAAGACGTTCTGGCCGCAGAGCGGGTGATGGCCGAAATTACGGGCGAATCGATCGATCAGAAAGGCGGCGCTTCATCGACTTCCGATCGAGATGTGGAGATCGTGAAACTTCTGAATCGAAATCAGAACGGCGCGAAGAGTCCGGTAGAGTTGTATCCCGAATACACAGAGGCCACCGGAGATAGCATCAATTTGGACGCGTTCCGTACCGCTCTATGGAGATTACAGAAAAAGACGATCGCCGACGACGGGAAGGACTGGGCGGTTAGATCGGAAGGTGGGAGATATTGGCGAGAATGCGATTCGGATGATGTCTATGATCTCAAAAAGCTCTTAGGAGATTAGGAGGCGTGGACAAGTTATCCTGAAAAACGATTAGGGCCGCTGTTTGCACCAGCGACCCTAACCGGAGGCGGGCATCCCACCTCGTGCTTGTGTGAAGCGCGCGAATCATACGGGGCCTCCGCTTGAAATACAACCGACGTCGTGTGCCCTGACGGTCGGCAGCGATGAGGTTACCTGAAATGGGTAGCGGCCATAATGAATTAAAGTTTAAGACGGCGATCCTGGCGCTAAGTACCGTCAAAGACTGGGACGAGGCGAAGGCGGAGTGGGCATTGCACTTCGTTTACGACGATGCCGCAGAGAGATCATGCGAGTGCGAGCACTCGCCGATCCATCAAATTTGCGTAATCAAGAACCGGAAGAACGGTGCCGAAACAGAAGTGGGAAATGTCTGTGTAAGACGATTTCTGAGGCTGCTTTCGAATCGGATATTTTCTGTCATCCGGCGCATTCGTGCAGATATAAATAACTCTCTAAACCCTGCAGCCCTCGATTTGTTCGTGGAGAGAGGGGTTATTTCTCATCAAGAGCAACAGGAATACTTGGAGTACTGGCGAAAAAGAAAGCGCATGAGTGACGACCAGAAGGCTCAGAAACTCTCGCTTAATACACGAGTTCTTTCTTACATAGACGGTGAAGCCGCCAAGCTCATTGCGTTGGCGGCTGCCAACAAACTTAAGGTACAGCAAATTTAACACGCGCGGTAGGAATCGGGTGGCCTACATACGGGGCACCCGATTCCGAAACGTGCGAAGGGTTGGCGCCCTTCAATCGTGCTCCCGCCCACCGGCACCCATATAAAGCTCCCGGCCGGTTTCGTTGTAAATTTCGCTCATCTCCTTCATCCCCGCCTCGGCGGTATCCGCCGCGACGAAGGCGTCGGCATTCTGGTTCTGCAGCCGGGCGAAGTCGCGCACTTCCTGCGTGATCTTCATCGAGCAGAATTTCGGCCCGCACATCGAGCAGAAATGCGCGGTCTTGGCGCCCTCGGCCGGCAGGGTCTGGTCGTGATATTGCTCGGCCGTATCGGGATCGAGCGACAGGTTGAACTGGTCGCGCCAGCGGAATTCGAAGCGGGCGCGGCTCAGCGCGTCGTCGCGCAGCTTCGCCGCCGGGTGGCCCTTCGCCAGATCGGCGGCATGCGCGGCGAGCTTGTAGGTCACCACGCCGACCTTCACGTCGTCGCGATCGGGCAGCCCGAGATGCTCCTTGGGCGTCACGTAGCAAAGCATCGCCGTGCCGTACCAGCCGATCATCGCTGCGCCGATCCCGCTGGTGATATGGTCGTAGCCAGGCGCGATATCGGTGGTCAGCGGCCCGAGCGTGTAGAAGGGCGCCTCGCCGCACGCTTCGAGCTGCTTGTCCATATTCTCCTTGATCTTGTGCATCGGCACATGGCCGGGGCCCTCGATCATCACCTGCACGTCCTGTTCCCAGGCGCGCTTGGTCAGCTCGCCGAGCGTATAGAGTTCGGCGAATTGCGCCTCGTCGTTGGCGTCGGCGATCGATCCGGGGCGCAGCCCGTCGCCGAGGCTGTAGGCGATGTCATACGCCTTCATGATCTCGGTGATCTCGTCGAACCGCTCGTAGAGGAAGCTCTCCTTGTGGTGCGCGAGGCACCATTTCGCCATGATCGACCCGCCGCGCGAGACGATCCCGGTGACGCGCTTGGCGGTGAGCGGGATATAGGGGAGGCGCACCCCGGCGTGGATCGTGAAATAATCGACGCCCTGCTCGGCCTGCTCGATCAAGGTGTCGCGGAAGATTTCCCAGGTGAGGTCCTCGGCAATGCCGCCGACCTTCTCCAGCGCCTGATAGATCGGCACCGTGCCGATCGGCACCGGCGAGTTGCGGATGATCCATTCGCGCGTGTTGTGGATGTTGCGCCCGGTCGAGAGGTCCATCACCGTGTCCGCGCCCCAGCGGATCGACCAGACCATCTTGTCGACCTCGCTCGCCACGTCGGAGGCGACCGCGCTATTGCCGATATTGGCGTTGATCTTGACCAGGAAATTGCGGCCGATCGCCATCGGCTCGCTTTCCGGGTGGTTGATGTTGCTGGGGATGATCGCGCGCCCGCGCGCCACTTCGTCGCGGACGAATTCGGGGGTCACATAATCGGGGATCGCCGCGCCGAAGCTCTCGCCGTCGCGGATATGATCCTTGAGCATCGCGCGGCCGAGATTCTCGCGTGTCGCGACATATTCCATCTCCGGCGTGATGATCCCGCGCCGGGCGTAATGCATCTGGCTGACGTTGGCGCCGGGCTTGGCGCGCAGCGGGCGGCGGACGACATTGGGGAATTGCGCGACGCCGGCGGAGCGATCGGGGCCCTTGAGGCCGTTATCCTCGGGGCGCACCTGGCGCGCGTCATAGCTTTCGACATCGCCGCGCGCGACGATCCACTCGCGGCGCAGCGCGGGGAGCCCGGCCATGATGTCGATCGACGCATTGGGGTCGGTGTACGGCCCGGAGGTGTCGTAGACGTTGAGCGGCGGTTCGCCCGACGAGGGCTCGAGATCGATCGCGCGCATCGCGACCTTGAGCGGGCCGACGTGGATCTTGCGGCTGCCGCGGATCGGGCCGGTGGTGACACCTATTTCGGTGCGGGCGGGCCGCTGGCTTCCAGCGGAAGCCAGTTCAATCGGCGAATCAACGTCTGCCATGTCTCTTGTCTTCCTCGCATTATCGCGGGGAGGGACGTGGCGGGAGTGATGCGCCGCTCCCTCCCTACGCCGGTGTCAGCCGGATCAGGTTCAGCGGGTCGAGGGCTGCGGCCCTCCTCTCAACCGCGGCGTCGGCGGTCCCCCGGGGATACTGGCGGTATGTCTAGGGGGTTTGCGCCGCGCCGTCCAGCCGCGCAAACCCCCAACCTGGATTAACCGTTGGCCGCGCTGGTGTTGACGGTGCCGTTGACGCCGGCGGGATAGAATCCGCCCGTGGTCACCGACGCCTTGTTGAGGAGCAGGATGTTGAGCACCTGCCCGGTGGTGCGGCTGAAGGTGATGCCGTTGCCGTCGACCGGCGCGACGTTGGAGATCGTATTGTCCGCGCCGGCGATTCCCTTGTCGAGCGTGGTCGAGCCGTCGAGGCTGTCGCGCGCCGCGCTGAGCTTGCCCGGGATCACGGTGAAGCCCTTTTGATAGAGCAAGGTGCGGATCAGCCCGGCGTGATAGGCTTCGGTGCCGAGCACCCCGGCCAGCCCGGTGATGAAGCCCGGCGTGCCGAGCACCGGCACCAGCCCCTTGTACGCGGTGGCGATCACATCCTTGAGGATGAACGCGCCGTAGAGGAAATTCTCGTCCGACGCATAGGGGTTGAACGGCGTCACCCCCGCCAGCCCGGCGAGCGCCGCGAACGCATCGGTGCTGCCGCTGTCGATGTTGAGCGACGGCATTGCGGTCGGCGTGCCGCCGATCAGCGAGCGGAGATATTCGACGTGCGCGCGATCGTCGCGCGCCATTTCGCGCGCGACGGCGGCGACCTGCGGATCGCTGAACGGCACCAGCGCGCCGCCCTTGACCGTCCCCTGGGTGCCGCTGCCGGTCAGATCGCTCGCCGGCAGCCCGGCGCCCGTCGCGGCATAAGAGAAATATTGCCCCGACAGATATTCGAGCTGGAGCGCGAACTTGAGGATCGTGATGTCCGCCGCCTCGGTGCTGGCGGTCGAGGTCGCGGTGGGGGTGGGCGTCGGGTTGGACGAGGAGGAATCGCTGCCGCAGGCGGACAGCAACGCCAGCCCGCCGACCGCGGCGCCCGACTGGCCGACGAGGCTGAGGAAACGGCGGCGCCCGGCGCTGTGCAGCGCGGCGTCGTCGGAAGTGGTGATCTGTTCGTGGTCGATCATGACGATAATCCCTGAAACCTTGGCAAATGGGCGAACGAGCGGCGCGTCGGGCGCGCCTTAGCTCGCCGCGCTCGTCGTGATGGTGCCGTTGACGCCGGCCGGGAAGAAACCGCCCTTGGTGACCGCGGTCCGGTTCAGGAACAGGATGTTGAGCACGGTGCCGTAGCTGCGGGCGAAGGTGCAGGCATTGCCGTCGACCGGCGCGATATTCGCCAGCGGGCCGTTGCCCGACGAAACCTCGCGGATGCCCTGATCGTCGTCGGACCCGCCGTCGATGCTGTCGCGATAGTTGGAGATGCTGTCGACCGAGCCGAGGATCGCGGCGTTGGCGCTGCTCATCTGATAGAGCGTGGTGCGCACCAGCGCGGCATGATGCGCATTGGCCGCCATCAGCCCGGCCGCCGCCTCGAGGAAGGTCTTGCTGCCGAGCAGCGCGACCGCGCCCTGATAGGCACTCGCGACCACATCCTGCAGGAAGAAGGCGCCGAGCAGGAAGTTGAGCTCGTTGGCATAGGGATCGAACGCGGTGTTCGCGGCGACCAGCCCGGCGGCCTGCGCCATCGCGCTGAACGCATTCGTCGCGCCGTTGCCGAGATCGATCGCCGGCTGCGCGACCGCCGCGGTGCTGAGCGTGGTGCGCAGGAAGCGGACCTGATTGAGCGTCACCGTCGCCATTTCCTTGGCGTAAGCGGCGATATAGGCGTCGGCGAAGGTCACCTTGGCACCGGGCGTGACATTGCCCCCGGCGGTCGGGGTGGCGGCGCCGCTCTGCGTGTCGCTGGTGCCCAGCCCCGCGCCGTTGACGGCGTAGCCGTAATAATTGGCCTGGAGATATTCCAGGTTGAGCAGGTAGTTGAGCACGTCCGCATCGGCCACCGTCTGCGCCGAAACGGGATCGGAGAAGATCAGCGCGCCCGCGCCGATCGCCGCCGCGCCGACCGCCGCGGCAAAGAACGCGCGCCGGTCGTCGCGCCGTTTCTCGTCCGGTTCCGGCATCCCGACAAGTCGCCCGTCCTGGGTCATTGCTGCTTCCCTTCCTGAACCGCCCGGCAGAAAACCGTGCCGTATGCGCCTAGTTGATTTCGCTGTCTCGAAGCTGAACGAATCGACAGAATCGTGACCGAACCGTTCCTTTAGGCGGAGCGGCCGGCCACGCAAAACTCAGAATGTATAAGCTACCCCGATTGCACCAAGCCATTGATTCGCTGTGCCGACATCGCGCACCACCGGGCTCGCCGCGGCATCCCCGAGCAACCGGCTGTAGGTTGCGGCGCCGACCAGTTTCCAGCCGTGGAGCAAATCGCCCGAAAGCGAGACGGTGCCCGCCGCCCCCAGGGTCCAATTCTTCCACCCGCCCCGCCCGTGATAGGCGGGGAGCCCGCTCGCGCGGCTGTCGGCCGGGGTGATGTTGAAATAGGACGCCATATAGCCGTTCCCGACATGATCGGCCGAAACGAACGCCGCCACGGCGATCTTGCGGCTCAACGGGGTGAAATATTGCAGATTCGGCGTGACGATAGCGCTGTCGTGTACCCCGAATATGTCATGCCGGTAACTTACCGACAGCGTCAGCATGTCGTGCCTGCTGGTGAGCACCCCCGTCTTGCTGATGCCGAGATAGCCGCCGGCCTCGATCGTCAGATCACGCTTGGGTAAGGCGCGGACCTGCGGATCGTCGATATTGCTGCGGCTGGTACGGTTGAAATTGACCGCGATCAGCGGCCCGGCCTGGATCGCCCATGCCGGCCCCTCGGGGCGGCGGATCAGGTTGAAGCTCGCGCGATTGCCGATGATCGCGAAATCGTGGCCGCCGACGGTGCCGATCGCCCCCGGCACGGGGCTGAACGAATGATGTTTGGCGCCCTCGTAATCGCTCATGAAGCCCGCGCCGACGCCCACCGTGACGATATCCCGATCGAGATCCGGGCTGGCGGGGCCGGCGGTCTGCGCCGATGCCGACGGGGCCGAGAGCGGGACGGCACACAGCGGGGCGATCGCGGTAAGATATGGTAAGCGCACAAAAATTCTCCACGGCCGTGCTCGTCAAACCCGTGGGCGGTGCTTTGGCTCCCTGACGGGGGGGCGAGACGCCGGCGTGAGGGCCGGCGTGATCCAGAGCCATCGCTGGTCCATCGCTTTCCGCGGCGGATAAGCCTCCTTGTGCTCCCGCGAAGGGACCCCATCAAAGTGGTGGGAACCCAGGGCACGAGCCCAGACTGGGGCCCCGCCTTCGCAGGGACACAAAGGGGTTTCCGGCACGTAGCCCGACCCAGTCGTTCGCCCGCGCCAACCGTCCCGATCCGGCACGATTTTGGCTCGCGCTCTCTTCCGCTCGGCGCGGCGATCCGCTACGCCGGGAGGATGGCAGCAACCCACGGCTGCGACATCGCGATCGTCGGCGGCGGTCTTTCAGGATCGCTGATCGCCTTGGCGCTCGCGGCAAAGCGCCCCGATCTTTCGCTGCGACTGATCGAGGCCGGAGAGACGATCGGCGGCGACCGATTGTGGTCGTTCCTCGATGCCGATGTCGCGCGCGCCGATCGCTGGCTGCTCACGTCGCTCATCGTCCACGCCTGGCCGGTCTACGACGTCGCCTTTCCGGGGCAGGCGCGCGCGTTGCGGCACCCCTGTTATGCGATCACCGGCGAGCGGCTCGATCTGGTGGTGCGCGCACAGCTTTCCCCCGATGCGGTGATGACGGGGCGCAAGGTACTGGGGTGCAGCCCGCATTCGGTCACGCTCGCCGGCGGGGAGCGGATCGAGGCCAAGGGGGTGATCGACGCGCGCGGCGCGGGCGATCTTTCCGCGCTCGATATCGGGTGGCGCAAATTCCTCGCGCGCGAGCTGGAGATCGCCGGCGGCCACGGGCTCGACCAGCCGATTCTGGCCGACGCCACAGTCACCCAGCATGACGGCTATCGCTTCGTTCGCTGCCTGCCGCTGTCGCCGACCCGCGTGCTGGTGGAGGACAATTATTGCAGCGACAATGCCGCGCTCAACGCAGGCGCGCTTAACCGGCGGATCGAGGTCTATGCCGAAAGCCGCGGCTGGCAGGTGAGCGAGGCGGGGCGCGAGGAGCGCGGCACGCTGCCGCTCGCGATCGGCGGCGATTTCGACGCGCTGTGGCGCGCCGGCGGTGCGCGTGTGGCCAAGGCGGGGACGCGCGCCGGGTTGTTCCACCCTTCGACCGGGCGCTCGCTGCCCGATGCGGTGCGGCTCGCGGTGCTGATCGCCGACACGCCGGATCTTTCCGGCGATTCGTTGTACGCGCTGACGCTCGACTATGCCCGCGCGCGCTGGGCCGAGCGGCGCTTCTATCGCCTGTTCAACGCGCTGATGTTCCGCGCGGCGGGATCGGAGGCGCGCTATCGCGTCGCGGCCTGGCTCTATCGCCAGCCGGCCGGGCTGATTTCGCGTTTCCATGCGGCACGTTGTACCTTTTCGGACCGCGCGCGGATGCTTAGGGGCAAGCCGCCCGTGCCGTTCTGGCGTGCGGTGAAGCTGGCGAGACGCATCGAGTGACTGAAGCGTGACCGAAACGAAGGCGGTGGTGATCGGGGCCGGGATCGGCGGGTTGGCGCTCGCCATCCGGCTGCAAACGGCGGGAATCGCGACGACCATCGTCGAAGCGCGCGACCAGCCCGGCGGCCGGGCGGCTTTCCGTCGGCTGGAGGGTTATACGTTCGATACCGGCCCGGCGGCGATCGCCGATCCCGCGCCGCTCACCGCGCTATGGGCGCTGGCCGGCGACGATATGGCGGCGGCGGTGACCTTGCTCCCGGTCGACCCCGGCTATCGCTGCCACTGGCCCGACGGCGCGGTGCTCGATCTGGCGGACGACGAGGCGTTGCGCGCGGAGATCGGCCGGCGCGCGCCCGGCGATGTCGCGGGATATCGCAAATTGCGCGATCATGCCGCGGCGCTGCGCCGCGAAGGACTCGACCAGCCGTTCGCCGATGCGGCGGCATTGCTGCGCGCGGCGCCGTGGGTGGTGCGGCATCAGGCGTGGCGCTCGGTCCATTCGACCGTTGCGCGCTTCGTCGGCGACGAAAAGCTGCGGCAGGCGCTGTCGTTCGGCACCTTGCTCGCCGGCGGCAACCCCATGACCGCCAATGCCGCGGCGCTGCGGCCGGGGAGCGAGGGCGAGGCGTGGTGCGTCGCGGGCGGCACCAACCGGCTGATCGCGGCGCTGGCGGCGCTGTTCGAGCGGCGCGGCGGGGCGATCCGGCTGGGCGACGCGGCGGTGCGGATCGAGACGCTCGGCGATCGCGTGACCGCGGTGGAAACCGCGAGCGGCTGGCGCACCGATTGCGCGATGCTCGGCGCCAATTGCGACATGATTCACGCGTGCCGCGATCTGCTCGCCGGCTCCGCCGCCGCCGCGCGCACCGCCGCGCGGCTCGAGCGCAAGCGGCAGGCGCCATCGGTGTTCGCGCTCCATTTCGGGATCAAGGGGACGTGGCCGGGCATTCCGCATCGCACGATCCTGTTCGGTGAGCGCTATGAGGAGGCGCTGTCCGACACGTTCGGGCACGGGCTGCTCGCGGCGGATTTCCCGTTGTTCCTCGATCATCCCAGCGTCACCGACCCATCGCTGGCACCGCCGGGCTGCTCGACCTTCCGCGCCTTCGCGCTGGTGCCGCATCTCGGCAAATTCCCGGAGGACTGGCGCCGCATCGCCCCGCTGATCGAACAGCGCGTGCTCGATGTGCTCGAGCGGCGGCTGATCCCCGAAGTGCGCGAGCGGATCGTCACCGGGTTCAGCTATAGTCCGGCCGATTTCGTGGGCGACTTCAACGCTTATCTCGGGAGCGCGTTCGGCCCCGAGCCGCTGCCGGCGGAAGGCACATGGTTCGCCGCGCGCAATCGCGATGCGGCGATCGGCAATCTCTATTTCGTCGGCGCGGGCGCGCATCCGCGCGGGGAATGGGCCGGGGCGCTGGAAAGCGCGCACAGCGCGGCGGATCTGATGCTGGGGCGGGGATAAGGTTCCGTCCCGTCGTGCCGGTTAGAGCGTCGCGCGTTTAATTGGGATCACATCGAACCGACAGGGTGGGACCCATCACCCCGGCGCAGGCCGGGGTCCAGTCGCGACCGGTCCGATGCTGGACCCCGGCCTGCGCCGGGGTGGATCATATCCCAGGTACGCTGCTCCACAGCGAGGCCTCCGCGAACGAGGGAAGGGCGCTTGTCGTGCCGATGCTCTTTCGATAGGCGGCCGCATCCCAGCAGGTTGAAGATTCGATGAAGCGTCTCGCGGTCTATTGCGGTTCGGCCACGCCGGCCGATCCGGTCTATCTCGAAACCGCGCGCGCGGTGGGACGTGAGCTCGCGACGCGCGGGATCGGCGTCGTCTATGGCGGCGGGCGGCTCGGGCTGATGGGCGCGGTGGCGGATGCGGCGTTGGCGGCAGGTGGCGAGGTGATCGGGGTGATCCCCCAGGCTCTGGTCGATGCCGAGGTCGCGCATCGCGGGCTGACCGAGCTCCACGTCGTCCCCGGGATGCACGAGCGCAAGAAGGCGTTCACCGACCTTGCCGACGGCTTCGTGACGATCCCCGGCGGTACGGGGACGATGGACGAATTGTGGGAGGCGTTGTCCTGGGCGCAGCTCGGCTATCACAGCGATCCCGTCGGGCTGCTCAATACCCAGGGCTATTATGACGATCTCGTCGCTTTCTGGGAGAAGATGGCGACGGTCGGCTTCCTGCGCCCGCAGCATCGCGACCTGCTGATCGTTGCCGAAACGCTCGACGTGCTGATCGACCGGATGGCGGCGCATGTCCCGACCCAGCCGATCGTGCGGATGAAGGCGGCGGACCTCTAAGTCGCGGGGATCGAGGCGGTGGAATAAGGCGACAGCACGCGCCAGCCGAGCGTGGTGTAGAGCGCCCGGCCCTCCTCGGTCGCGACGAGCAGTTCGGGGGTTTCCTGGCGCCGTTTCGCACGATGCAGCGCCGCCATGACCGCGCCGCCGAGCCCGCGGCGGCGATGCGCCGGTGCGGTCTCGATGCGATCGTAGATAAAGGCTTCGGCGGTCTCCGCGGCATAGCCGCTCGCCGCCGGCGTGCCGTCCGCGGCGGTGATCCGCACCTGGGTCACTGCGCCCCGCCGCTCGATCGCGATCTCATAACCCGGCGCCGGCGTCTGGTTGGGCGGCGCAGCGTTTGCGATCATGAAATAGCCCGGCGGGTGGATCTGCCAGCCGGGGGGCAAAGCGGCGTGGAGCACGTCGGGCGTCGCGCATAATTTGAGGAAATGTCGCGGGGCGTGGATCGCGCGGGCGAGCGATTCGAGCCCGGGTCCGGCGTGTGCGAACACCCAGCGCGCGGTTTCGGTGTCGGAGCGGGTGTCGACGCGATAGCCGCCGTGGCTGGCGACCGGCAGCGGCACGCCGCGCGCGATCGAGCGCGCCGCCAGCCAGGCGAACAGCGCAGGATCGAGCGCGGCAGGATCGGTCACTCCTCCATCCGCGCGCGGCCGCGCTGCACGGTGGCGAAGTGACCGATGTTTGCCCTGGGGCTGCGGGTGCGGATCGAGTCGACGAACAGCCATTCGTTGGTCGCGCGATCGGGGGTGATCGTCAGCGCCATATAGCCGCGCCTGCTGGTGTCGCACCATTTGAGCTCGCTATTGGCCGCGACCAGCCCGCGCGCCACCGTCGCCGGGGCGGCGGCGAAGGCGGTCTCGTAACCCGGCGAGGTCACCGCATGTCCGGCGAACTCGACCCCGACGCCCGCGCCGTCCTGCGCCAGATCGAACGCCCAGGCATTGTGGCTGTCGCCCGAGATCAGAATGAGGTTCGCCGCCGCGGCGCGCGCGCTGTCGAGGAAGCGCCGCCGCGCCGCGGGATAGCCGCCCCAGCTGTCGAAATTGGACGGCATGCCGAGCTTGGCGGCGGCGATCCCCGCTTTGACATAGGCCGCCGCGCCGCTGTTGCCGGGCTTCAGCCAGCCGGTGGATTCGGACGGGCTGCGCAGCTCGCCCATCACCGTGCCGAAGCCGACCACCTGCCAGCGCTTCCCCGCCCCGACCGAGGCGCGCAAGCCATGCGCCAGCCACGCCTCCTGCTGGCTGCCGAGCATCGTGACGGCCGGGTCCTGCCAGTCGCGATCGCGGAACGCGGTCAGCGCGGCAGCGACATCCGGCGCCTTGATGAATTCCTCCATCTCGCGCTGGCGGGTGCGCGCGAGCAGCCGCGATTCGGTGCGGTAGAGCGTGGCGAGCATGCCGATGTCATAGGCCTTCCACGGCTCGTCGGAGACCGGCATCCATTCGCGATAGGCCTGGATCGCGGCGGCGCGGCGGTCGTTCCACTCGCCCTCTTTCGCCGGATCGTGGTTTTCCGCGCCGCCTTCCCAGCTGTCGTTGGCGCTTTCGTGATCGTCCCATTGCGCGATCATCGGCAGCCGCGCGTGGAGCGCCTGCAGATCGGGGTCGGCGCGATAGCTGGCGTAGCGCAGCCGATAATCGGCGAGATGGATGATCTCCCCCGCCGGCTGCGGCACGCGGCCTACCACCGCCTCGGCGGACGAGGGATAATAAGCCGCGCCATATTCGTAGAAATAGTCGCCGAGATGGACCCACAGGTCGAGATCGTCGCGCGCCGCGGCATGGCCGTAAGCGTTGAACCAGCCGAAGCCGAGGTTCGAGCAGGAGAAGATCGCCGCGCGAAATTGCGTCGCGGCATCGTCGGGCAAGGTCCGGGTCGTCCCGACCGGGGAGAAGCTGCCGTCGGGGGCGACGAAGCGATAGTGATAGGTCCGCCCCGGCTTCAATCCGGTGACCGTGATCTTCGCGGTCCAGTCGCGCCACGGGCCGGTGATCTGCGCGCCGCCGGCGGCGATTCGCGCGAAATCGGCGCTTTCGGCGAGCTCGACGCGCAATTCGGCGGTGTCGCCGCGTGTCGGCACGTAACGGGTCCACAGCAGGATTTCGTCCGGCCCCGGCTCGCCCGACGCAACCGAATGGGTAAAGCCCCGCGCCGCCAGCACATTCTGCGCGCCGGCGAACCCGGGAAGCGCGAAGGCGCCGAGCCCCAGCGTCCCGGTTGCGAGCAACGAACGGCGCGAAATGTCGATCATCTTGATCCCCCCTTGCATGGCGTGACGAACGTCATCTTCGCGTCGGATCGTGACAGATACGTGGCGTCTCGGATAGGCGCGCAGGCAATGACCCGCGCCTTGCTCGATCGCCACCGCGTGCTGCTGTTCCTGATCGTCGCGATCGCGGCGCGCGCAGCGACGTTCGGCGACCCGATCGTCCATGTCGACGAGGATTTCTATTTCGCCGCCGCGCACGCGATGTGGCGCGGCGCGATCCCCTATCTCGACGTGTGGGACAGGAAGCCGGCCGGGCTGTTCCTGCTCTATATGCCCCCCGCGGCGCTGCCCTTCTGGTGGGGGATCTGGGCCTATCAGGCGATGGCGCTGGCGGCGGTGGTGGCGACTGCGGCGATCGTCGCGCGCTTCGCCGCGCGCGCGGGCTGGGCGGCGGGGGCGACGCTCGCCGGGGTCGCCTATATCCTGTGGATCGACATCGCGCAGGGCGCGGGCGGGCAATCGCCGATATTCTACAATCTCCCGATGGCCGCCGCCGCGCTGCTGATCGCCACCAACGCCGCGCGGCGGTGGCGGCGCGATGCGGCGGCAATGCTGCTGGTCGGCGTGGCGCTGACGATCAAGACCTCGGCGGTGTTCGAGGGCGCGTTCTTCGGCCTGTGGATCGTCGCGCGCGACTGGCGCGCGGGGGAGGGCGCGGCGCGGGTCGCGGCGCGCGCCGCCGGTCTCGGCGCGCGCGCCCAAGCGCCCGCCC
>NZ_JANFAU010000008.1 GCF_026130605.1 Sphingomonas lycopersici
CCGCCGCCCGGGGGCCTCCCCCGCGCGACCCTGCGGGCGGGCGTCTTTTGGCGCCATGCCGCGTCGCGCGTCGATCACGATGCATAATGCATCGCTCTCTCCTTGCTCCTTGCCTGGCGCCAAAATCCGCTCCGTCACGGTGCTGTCCTAGTCAAGTTTGGACCCTCATCACCCCATTGCCGCGATACGAGCCGCGCGGGAAGTGTGCTTGCGTCGATAAGCCCGCGTTCCTGCATCGAAACCTGCCCCAGCCTAACGTCTACGGTGAGCGCGAACCAGTGCGTCGTGACATCCGCCTGCTCCTGCGCGCGCTGATCCGCGGTGATCCCCAACAGCCCCGGCGCCTTCCAGATCGCATCGCGATCGGCATAGCCGTCGGACGGGCGCCGCATGAGCAGCGCGCGCGCCTGCCCGACGCTCATCGTATCGGGCAGCAGCATCGCGAACAGCGCCGCCTGTTCGGGCAGCAAGGTGTTGAAATTGATCACCGATCGTTCGGCGGCCGGCAGCGTGCAGATCCACGGGCGCAGCCGCGTGTAGGTCACGGCGGAAACCCCGGCGACCGCGCGTAACTCGCTCGGGTCGACCATCAATGTGGCGCCGGTGCGATAGCCCGGCTGCCCGCCGAGATAGGCTGAATCCTCGGCGCCGCCGGGCAAGGGGGTATCGTCGCTGTCGATCCAGTCCGCGGTCGCCGCGGCGATTCTCCCGCCGTTGGGCACGTCGATCAGCCGCATCAACCGCGCGAACTGCTCGACCGCCGGAGGATTCGCAGTATAGCGCCCGTCGCCGCCCCGGGTAACCAGGCTATTGAGATTGAAGCAATTACCGCCGTCGACCACCCGCGCGATCGCGGTCCCGTCGGGCACCGGCAGCGGGAACGGGCGGTTATACCAGCCGCCGGCGAGCGTGACCTTGCTCGCATCGCGCTGCAGCAGCGCGGTAATCCGCGTCGTCGCCAGCGTCTCGGCCGCCTGCGCATAGGCGCGCGCGCGATCGAGCATGATCGCATTGCCGCCGAGCCGGGTCGACAGGCGCAATTTCTCCAGCCCGGTCGCGGCCATCACCGCGATCACCGCGACGAGCAGCAGCACCGTCAGCAGCGCCGCGCCGCGCTCGCGCGCGGGGGGATCGATGCGCTTACCGGCCATGTTCGGCTTCCGGCGGCCCCTGTTCGTATCCGGTGCCGACGAGGAACAACTGGCGCAACATCGTGCCGTTGCGGCGGGTGACAGTCAGTTCCACCGCCTGCGGCAAGGCCGCGCCCTGCGTGCCGTCCCAGCGATCGCTCCACGCCCCGCGAAAGCGATAGCGCAGCGTCATCGCGCGCACGTCGCTGAGCATCGCGCCGGGCGGATAGGGCTCGGCGCCATCGAGCATCGGATAAGCGACGCGATCGATCGCCTCCTCTTCGAGCCGATATTCGACCTTTTGCAGCGACGGCCGCGCGGCGCCGTCGAGATTGCTCCACCCGCCGCGCACCAGCCGCACCGACGTGCCGGTGCCGACGAAGGCGGGCTGCATCACGCCGCGCTCGTCGCGATTGGGGCGTTCGACCGCCTGTGCGAAATCGGCGGACAGGATCGACGAAAGCCGCTCGACCGAATCCACATCGTCGAGCCGCGCCACCGCCGCGCCCTGCGCGCGGATGCTGAACGATAGCAACGCCACCCCCGCCGCCGCGATCATCCCGAAGATCAGCATCGCGATCAGCACTTCGACCAAAGTGAAGCCGTGTTCGGCGGAGCGCCCGGCGGGGGACGTGAAGCCGTGTTCGGCGGAATGCTCGCCGCGCGCGAAATAGAGGCCGTTCGCCCTGAGCCCGTCGAAGGGCGTCCTGCCGTCCGTGAGCGAGGGCCGCCCCTCGACAGGCTCAGGGCGAACGGGGGTGGACGGCATTTGCCTTGAGGTAGGTTGCTGGACCCCGGCTTTCGCCGGGGTGGAGGGGAAAGGCGCTCTCATCGTGCCGCCACCGCGTCGGGCGGGCGGACCATCGTCAGCCGGCCGAGCACGCGCCCGTCGCGATCGGCGACCGACACGTCGACGCGCATCACTTGCCCGTCGCCGATCGCGCGCACGTCGCGGACCCAATGCCAGTCGCGGCCGCCGTTCTGCTCATTGCCCTCGGCCTTGCCGGCCACCGGGGGCACGGTATCGGTGACCGCCTCGACCGCGACGTTGCGCGCGACGATCTGCGCCAGCAATGTCGAATCGAGCATCCCGGTCGAGCGGATCGTCGCACCCTCCAGCCGCACCAGCGCGAGCGCGGCGAGGCTGAATACGGTCAGCGCGACCATGATCTCGATCAAGGTGAAGCCGGCGGAATTGTGCTCCCGCGAAAGCGGTAGGCCAGACTGGGTCCCCGCCTTCGCCGGGACACAAGGAAGGGCGCGCACCGGATCGGGGCCGGGGCGACGCGGGGTAGCGCACGCCCTAGCCATCGACGTTCACCGTGCCGTCGGGATAGATCGTCACCGTCGCGCGCGCGCGTTCGCGCAGCAGCGGGATCGTCACCGGGCGATCGGCGGCGCCGGTGGTGTCGAAGGTGACGCGCGAACGCTCGGGGACGGCCACCGTCGTGCCGCGGCCCCATTCGGTCGCGCGCAGCGGCTTGTCGTCAATCGCGATCCAGCGGCCAGCCTCCCAACGATCGAAGCCATAGCCGCGCGGGGTGACCCACACGCTCGTCGGTCGCGCCTCGACGATCGCGCCGTCGCGCGCAGCACGGACGCGCACCGCAAAGCGCGCGCCCTCGTCAAGCACGCGGCCGCGCGGATCGGGCAAGGCCAGCACCGCCACCGCCGACGCCAGCGCGATCACGACGACGACGATCATCAACTCGATCAGGGTGAAGCCGGCGGAATTGCGCTCCCGCGAAGGCGGGAGCCCAGACCGGGTCCCCGCCTTCGCGGGGACACAAGGAACGACGCTCACCGGCGCAAGGCCGGGGTGACGGTTGGTGTGCCCCCCGTTCTTATTGCCAGGAGCCGATATCGGCATCGACGCCCTCGCCGCCTTCCTTGCCGTCGGCACCGAGGCTCCACACGTCGGCGGCGGAATGTTTCCCCGGCGATGCATAGAGATAGGGCCGGTTCCACGGATCGTTCGGCAGCTTCTTCAGATAGCCGCCGGCCTGATAGCGCCCCGCATCGACCCCCGACGGCGCGGTGACCAGCGCGCCGAGCCCCTGCGTCGTCGTCGGATAGCTGCCGACCTGGAGCTTATACATTTCGAGCGCCTGCTCGATATTGGCGATATCCGCCTTGGCTTTCTGGATCCGCGCGGTGTCGCCCGAGGGCAGCACGTTGATCGCGACGATCGTCGCGAGCAGCCCGATGATGACGATCACCACCATCAGCTCGACCAGGGTGAACCCCTCCTCGCTCTTGCGGCGGCGCTTTTTCTGTTCGGTCGACATCGGATTCCTCATTGGCCTGCAAGCGTGTTGAGCTGGAGAATCGGCAGCAGGATCGACAGCACGATCGTCGCCACCACGCCACCCATTATCACGATGATCGCCGGCTCGAGCAGCGAAAGCGCGGTGGCGGTGAAACGATCGAATTCGCGTTCGAGATAATCGGCGGCGCGCTCAAGCATCTCGTCGAGCCGCCCCGCCGCCTCGCCCGACGCGGCGAGATAGGTGAGCAGCGGCGGGAACACCCCGGTGCGCCGCATCGCGCCCGACAGGCTGCCGCCGCCGCGGATCGCCTCGGTAATCTCCTCCGAGGCGAGCTTGAGCCGGCGGTTGTGGATCGTCCCCCCGGTCAGCGCGAGCCCTTCGAGCAGCGGCAGCCGGCTCGCGACCATCGTCGCCAGCGTCCGCGCCATCCGCGCCGCATGAAGATCGCGCAGCAGCCGCCCGACGAACGGCACGCGCAGCAGGCGCGTATCGAACGCGAGCCGGATCGGCGGCTGGCGCAGTGCAAGCCACGCCAGCGCGCCGAGCGCGGCGAGCACGATCAGCATCGCCCACCACCAGCCGACCAGCAGGTGCGAAATCCCGATCACGATCCGCGTCAGCAGCGGCAATTGCTGCCCCACGGTATCGAATTGCTCGACCACCTGCGGCACGACGAACGCCATCAGCGCCAGCACCACGCCCATCGCCACGACCGCAAGGATCGCGGGATACGTGAGCGCAGTCAGCATCTTGCCGCGGATTTCCGCCTGCCGTTCGAGCAATAGCGCAAGCCGGTCGAGGATCGTCGGCAAGGTGCCCGAGCTTTCGCCTGCCGCGACCATCGCGCGATAGAGCGAGGGAAAACTGCGCGGCTCGCGCGCCATCGCATCGGCCAGCCGCCGCCCCTCGACCACGCCGGCATGGACTTGCGAGACGATCGCGCGGACGCTCTCCTGCTCGGTCTGGCGGGTGATCGTGCGGAGCGATTCCTCGAGCGGCGAGACGCGGTTCAACGTCGCGAGCTGGCGGGTGAACAACGTGAGCTGCTTGGTCGACATGCGCGCGCTGAGGATGCGCAGCCCGAACAACGGCCGCCCGCGCGCGGCACGCCCCGCCCCCGGCTCGACCTTGACGACATAGAGCCGCCGCCGATCGAGCATCGCGCGCGCCGCCTCGGCATCGGGCGCCGCGATATGCCCACGCGTCTCGTTGCCGCGCTTGTCGATCGCGAGATAGTCGAAATCAGCCATTATGCCCCGTCGTCACCCCGTCATTCCCGCGAAGGCGGGAATCCATTGACGCTGAGGGTGCGGCTAGATCCGACAGGCCAGCCAGAATGGAGCCCCGCCTTCGCGGGGATGACGGCGGTTTCGGGCACCCCGATGCCTCAAACATCGAGCACCTCTTCCACGTCCATCGCATCGCGCCGCGAGACGCGTACCGCTTCCTCGGGGGTGGTCACCCCCTGCTCGACCAGCCGCCGCGCCGCATCGGCCAGCGTCTCGTTGACCGCGAAGGCGTGGCGCGCGATCGCCACTTCGTCGGCGCCTTCGTTGATGAGGCGACGGATCGTATCGTCGACGCGCACCGCCTCGAACACCCCGACGCGCCCCTTATAACCGGTATGCGCGCATTCGCCGCAGCCGACCGACTCGTAGACGATCGTATCCGCCGGGATGCCGAGCAGGCTCGACACGCTGTCCCCCGCCGGCACCGCGTGACGGCACACCGGGCACAGCCGCCGCACCAGCCGCTGCGCCACCACCGCGCGCAGCGTGGAGGCGAGCAGGAACGGCTCGACCTTCATGTCGCGCATCCGGGTGATCGCGCCGACCGCGTCATTGGTGTGGACGGTCGAGAGCACGAGATGCCCGGTGAGCGACGCCTGCACCGCGATCTCGGCGGTTTCGCGGTCGCGGATTTCGCCGACCATCACCACATCGGGGTCCTGGCGCAGGATCGCGCGCAGCCCCGCGGCGAAGGTCAGCCCGACGCGCGGGTTGATCTGCGTCTGCCCCACCCCGTCGACCGCATATTCGACCGGGTCCTCGACCGTCAGGATATTGCGCGCGCCATCGTTGAGCATGCGCAGCGCGGCATAGAGCGTGGTGGTCTTGCCGCTGCCGGTCGGGCCGGTGACGAGCACGATCCCGTTGGGCTCGTGGATCGCATGATCGATCAGATTGTGCATCCGCTCGCTCATCCCGAGCGCGTCGAGATCGATCCCGGCATTCTCCTTGTCGAGAATACGCAGCACCACCCGCTCCCCCGCGCGGCTCGGCAAAGTGGAGACGCGCACGTCGAGCAATTTGCCGCCCAATGTCAGCCCCATGCGCCCGTCCTGCGGCACGCGGCGCTCGGCGATGTCGAGCCGCGCCATCACCTTGATGCGGCTGACCACCACCGGGGCGACATGCGGCGGCATCCGCAACGTCTCGCGCAGCACGCCGTCGATCCGCATCCGGACGACCAGCCCGGTCTCATAGGGCTCGATATGGATATCGCTGACATTGTGCCGCGCGGCATCGGCGATCACGCCGTTGATCAGCCGGATCGCGGGGGCGTCATCGGCGGTGTCGAGCAGGTCTTCGGCGGTCGGGATGCCGTCGGCCAGCAGATCAAGCTCGTCGCCCATCCCCACCGCGGCCAGCGCGGTCGCCTGTCCGTCCATCGCATAGATATTGCCGAGCAGCCGGTCGAACGCGGCTTTCTCCAGCACCTCGACATCGAACGGGCGCCCGACGACGCGCCGCACCTCGATCAGCGCCGCGGCGTCGGCGCCGTCGCGCAGCGCGACGCGCTCGCCGTCGAAGATCACCCCGAAGCGGCGTGCAAAGGCATAAGGCAGCTGGACCGGCGGGACGATGCCGGCAAGCGGCGCGGCACCCTCGTCGACCGGGGGCAGCGGCGCTTCCTCGGCCGGCGCGGTCATCGCTCCTTCCCGCGCTTGATCACCGTGGTCGAGCTGCGCTGCACCGGCACGTTGACCCGCGGATCCTCGATATTGCCGGGGATCGGGGCGGACGGGATCGGCGGCGCCGCGCCCATATAATCGCGCACCAGCTCGTCGATCGAGGGCTCGCGCGACGGGTCCGACAGGCCCTGCTTGAGCCGGAGATAGCCGTAGCGCTGCTCGGTCACGCGGCGATTGTCCTCCGGGGTGCGCAGGATCGTCGGGCGGATGAACACCATCAGATTGGTCTTGGTGCGCGTCTTGGCCTTCGAGCGGAACAGCTGGCCGAGCCCCGGAATGTCCCCGAGCAACGGGATTTTCTCGATCGTCCGCCGCTCATTATCGTCGAGCAGCCCGCCGATGATCGCGATCTGCCCGTCGTCGACGGTCAGCGTCGTCTCCACCTCGCGCTTGTTGAGGATCAGATCCGAATTGTCGCTGGAAACCGGCCCGGCGATCGAGCTGACCTGCTGGTGCAGGAACAATTTGATCGACCCCGACGAATTGACCTGCGGCCGCACCTCGAGCTGGATGCCGACATTCTCGCGCTGGACGGTGCGGAAGGCATTGTCGAAATTCTGGCTCAGCGCCTGCCCCGTGGTGATCGGGATTTCCTGCCCGACGAGGATGCGCGCTTCCTGATTGTCGAGCGTGATCAGGCTCGGCGCCTGGAGCAGATTCGACGTATTGTCCGATTTCACCGCGTTGATGATCGCGCCGAAGATCGTGTCGCCGATCTTCCCGCCCCAGCCGGCAAGCCCGCCGCTCGTCCCGAGGATCGAATTGACCGCCTGTTGCGCCAGCGCGTCGCTGATCGAATTGTTGGTCTGGGTGACGGTCGTCTGCCCGTTGACCGTTGTGGTGGTGGTCGCGAGCTGGCGCGCGCCGATCGCACCCGCGACGGTGAGCAGATTGGGCGCCGAGCTGGAGAAGCTCGTCGCGCCGAATGCCCCGCCCTTCAGATTGCCGAGCAGGAACTGGAAGCCGAGCTTGTTCGCGGTGGTATCCGAAACCTCGGCGACGATCGCCTCGACCAGCACCTGTTCGCGCCGCGTATCGAGCTGGCGCACCACCTCCGAAAGCTGGCGCTGGATATCCGCCGGGGCGGCGATGACGATCGCATTCGCCCCGGTGAAGCGCGTCACCACCGCCGGCGCGCGCCCGCCCTGGGCGGAGATCGCCGCCTGCCCCGCCGCCCCGCCGCCGGGGGCGGCCTGCGACTGGGTCTGCGACGGCGCCATCGCCATCGGCGCATTGTTGCCCGAACGCCCGCCGCCGTTGGCCGAGGTGCCGCCGAAATTCGATTGCGACAGCGTGTTCTGCGGAATCTGGTCGGGCGCCTGGCCGACGAGCTGCTGGAGCACCGGCAGCAATTGCGCGGCATCGGCGTGCTCGAGGAAGACGACGCGGATCTCGGTGCCGCTCTTCGCCTTCTGATCGAGATCGAGCGCGACCTGCGCCAGCCGCGCGACGGTGGAGGGATCGCCGCGCAGCGCGATCGAATTGGCGCCGTCGACCGCGACCACGCTGGTCGGCTGCCCGCCGCCCGCCGCCGGATTGCCGACCAGCGCCTGGAGCGCGGTGGCGACGTCGCGCGCGCCGGCGTTCTTGAGCGCGATCACCCGCGTCGCGGCACCGTCGGTATCGATCCGCTTGAGTACCTCGCGCACGCGGCGGACGTTATCGGCAAAATCGGCGACGACGAGCGAATTGCCGCCGCGATTGGCGGTGAGCGAGCCTTGCGGGCTGACCAGCGGCCGCACCGTATCGACCGCCGATTGCGCGTCGATCGAACGCAGCCGGACGATCTCGGTCACGAACTGGTTGCGCGCCGCGCCGGAGAGCCCGACGCGCCCCGGCTGGGCGGCGGCATTTTCCATCGGCTGGACGCGCAACGCGCCGTTGCTGGTCGGCACCGCGACCAGCCCGTTGGCGCGCAGCGTCGAGAGGAACACCTCGAAATATTCGGATTTGCTCAGCGGGCGATCGGTCACCACCGTCACCTTGCCCTGCACGCGGCCGTCGATGATGAACACGCGGCCGGTCACCTTCGCCGCATCGGCGATGAAGGCGCGGATATCGGCGTCGCGCACGTTGAGCGTGGTCTGCGCGGCGACCGGGGCGGCAAGCGCCAGTGCGATGCCGCTGGCGAAACAGAGCAGCCTCATTGCGGCGCCACCGCGAGACTGAGCGGGATCGACTGGCCGTCGCGCTGCACGGTCAGCGAGAGCGTGCCGCCGCCGTTCAACCCGCCGGCGATGATATCCAGATCGGCCGGATTGCTGATCGACCGACCCCCAACTGCGGTGATGATGTCACCCTCCTTCAATCCGGCGGCGCGAAACGCGGCGCCGGAACCTTGCGAACGTACGACGAGGCCGGCGATCTTGCCGCCCTCGATACGCGGCACGAAACCGACCTCGGCGCGGAACCGACTGATCGTGATCCCGCCCCCCGGCGGGGGGTTGCCCGCCACCGGCGGCGGCACGGCGCCCGGCGCCGGCGCGACGCCAGGCGACACCGCATTCGCCGTCCCGGCCGACTGATCGAGGAACAGATCCTCGCGCGCACCGCCGCGATCGATCGTCACGTGATCGAACGCGACTTCCTTCAGCGTCACCCCGGGGATGATCTCCTCTCCGACGGCGACGCTTTTCTGGATGCCGTCGGGGCCGGCGATGATCGCCGAGCCGCGCCCGCTGGCCTCGTCGACGCGCGTGCCGAACAAGGTCAGGCGCAGCGAGGTGACCACGGCCGGCGCATCGCCGCCGCCCTCCAACCGATAGAAAGGATCGAACCCGCGCAGCACGTCGCCCGGCGCGGCGGGGATCGTCGGCACGCTCGCGCGCCATTCGCCGACCGGGGCGACCGGCGTCACCGCCACCCACACCAGCCGCGCGGCCTGAAAAGCGAGCAGCCCGAGCAGGACCAGCTCGGCCGCCGAATAGACGCTGGGGATCGGCAATCTCTGCATGATCGCCCGCGCCCGGGCGTCGAACTTCAACTTCATCTAACGCCCATCCCGCGCACCCCACGGCGCGACACTACCGCGAGACGGGCGGCTTGGGTATAGTTATCAGACGATAAAGCCCTGCATCGCACCGCGATCTCGCGGCAACACGGCGAGAATTGCCCCGTAATGAGGATCGGTCGCGCGCGATTTCATGCGCGGTTCATCGCGGGGCACGGCGCGGCTTGTCCGCTGCTATGACGCAAAATGCCGCCGACATCGCAGGATGACGTTCCACGCATCACGCCTGCTACATATCACCTAAGGTCTTCCGCCACGGGCGTCGCGCTTGCCGCCCGAAATCCCGGCTTGGGCTGGGATGACAGGGCCATGCAAAGAAAAAACCGGCCGGTCCGATTGGACCGACCGGCTTTCATTTCCGTGGACCGGAAAGCGTCTTAGGCAGTCGCGAGCGTCGTGCTGCGACGGCGACGCATCGCGCCGGCCACACCGCCGAAGCCGAGGATCATCAGACCCCAGGTCGCCGGCTCGGGAACCCCGCCCGAGCTGAGCGAGAAGGTGCCCTGATAGTCGCGCGCCGACCCACCGGTCTGGCCGATACGGCCGGCATAGGTGTAGCCGCCGACCAGATTGGTCGTGCCGCGCGTCCAGTCGAACGAGTCGAGCGTGTACTTCACGCCGTTGAGGATGCCCGAACCGGTGAGCCCGACGAACTCCTGGGTGCCCGGGGTGTACTTCCCGGTGAGCGTGAGGGACTTGCCCGCCTCGGTCAGCACCAGCGTGAGGTTATAATAAGGATCGGAGTTGGTGTAGTGGGCGCTCGCCCCCGTCGGCCAACCGTCACCGGTGATCTGGAAGTCGCCGTCGGTCGCCAGACCGCCCAGCGAAATCCCCGAGAAATTGTCGTTCGAGTTCACGTAACCCTGGTCGGTGGGGTGACGGATGAACAGGTTGTAGAAGCTGTCAGCGGTCGTGTTCCACACCGTACCCGTCGGGCCGGTGACCGATGCGGACGTGAGAACCGGGACGGCCGATGCCGGCAGGGCAGCGAACGCGACGGCAGCAGCAGTGATCTTCAGAAAAGCACGCATATACGATCCCCTATTTGTGAGCGCGGGCAAGCGACCGTGGTTGATCTTGTGGCTTGGCAGTCAAATACCTGAGCGCCAAATTGGTTTCAACGAGATTAACCAAAATTGCCCGATAAATCTTCGGCATAGGAGGTCCCGCTTTGGGACAAGCATTTGCCGTGGCGGCGGGGGATATGACGGGCGTGCCGGTCGGGTCGTTCAGCGGGGCTCGGAAGCTGCGCGACGCGGCGCTGGTGCCGGGCTTGTCGAAGGGCGCACCCCTCGAACGGCGGGGGCGGGGCGGCGACAAGGCAGGCGCGAATGAGGATAAAGTCGGCCGAATTTGGAGCGTCGGGCCAGCACGGATCGGCTTTCAGGACTCCGCTGCCCTTAATCCGCGCGCGCCCTGCGCCGGAGTGGTGGTCCCCCATCGTGTGTCCCGCGAAGGGCCCGCATCAAAGTATTACTTTGATGGGAACCCAAGGGGGGCCCCCAGTCTGGGCTCCCGCCTTCGCGGGAGCACAATTCGCGGAAGCACAAGGGGACGGCAAGCGACCGGCGATCCCAGCCTTTCGCGGGGACGACGGGTTCCCGAACCGCCGGCGCCTATCCCGTGGTTGGAGAAATCAGCCCAGCGCGGGCGCTGTCTTGCGCCGAACGCGCATCGTGCCTGCCACCGCGCCGAAACCGATGATCATCATCGCCCAGGTCGACGGCTCGGGGACCGAGGCCGCACTGAGCGTGAACGCGCCCTGATAATCGGACAACGAACCGCTCGGCTGGCCGGCATAAGTGGCGCTGCCTACGCTATACGAACCGACCAGGTTCGACATGCCGCGCATCCAGTTGAAATTGGTCAGCGTGTATTCCACGCCCTCGAAACGCGCCGTGGCGTTGGTCACCGTGAACGCGCCCGTCGCGCCGTCGAGATTGCCGCTCAACCATTGCGACACCCCGTCGTGAGCGATTTCGACCGCCAGATTGTAGACGGGGTCGGAATTGCCGCTCCTGCTGTTCGTCGGAAAGCCGTCCCCGATCAGCAGATAGTCCGACGCCCGGTTCGTAAAGATATGCGTCGGCGAAAAATCGTCGTTCGGATTCACCTGCTTGCCGACAGGATGCTGGATGAACAGCGTATAGTTGTTATCGACCGCGGTGTTCCAAGTCGTTCCGGTATCACTACCGGAAACGGTGATCGAGTTGATCATTACCGGCGTGGCGACAGCCGGGATAGCAGTAAAAACACCTGAAACGGCGGCAGCTTTCAGAAACATGCGCATGATCATCCCCTGTCACTAATTCCGAACGCGCGACGCCCGATTGTGATTTCTCTTCTGCGATCAGGGGGGTATTTTCAGGACTTCCTACAATCAAGGAAGGTTAACGACAATTTACGATGATACAATTTGCGAGTTCCCGCCTTCCACCGCCGCAAATCACTGCAGCCACGGCGAAAAATAACAAAAACCCGCCGATCGGGATCGATCGACGGGCTTTGCTGAAATGGTGGGCGCGACAGGGATTGAACCTGTGACCCCACCCGTGTGAAGGGTGTGCTCTACCGCTGAGCTACGCGCCCGATCGCCCTGAGGGCCAAACCGGAAGCGGGCCTTTAGGCGCGGGAATCGCGCCTGTCCAGCCCGCGATCATTTCAGTTGAGAGAATCCTTCAAAACCTTCCCGGCCTTGAACTTGGGCTGGGTCGAGGCCTTGATCGTCATCGGCTCGCCGGTGCGCGGGTTGCGCCCGGTGGACGCCTTGCGCTTGGAGACCGCGAACGTGCCAAAGCCCACCAGGCGCACTTCGTCGCCCTTCTTCAGGCTGGCCGAGATGGTGTCGAACACGGCCTCGACAGCCCGGCTGGCATCACCCTTGCCGAGGCCGGAAGCGTTCGCCACCGCCGCGATCAGTTCCTGCTTGTTCATGTCCAGTAACCCCCATGTGCTGGAAAGTGGGATATAAAAATGGATTCGCGGCCACGCGGCCGATCCGCACAGTAATGCGCGTGGTTCGTCTGCTGTCAAACGAATCCGCCAAGATCGCGACGAACACCCTCCGCGACGGACCTATCTGGCCCGCCGCGGATGAGTCGTTGTCAATGATGCAACTCGCCACCGGCCGGCGCAATAGGCGCCGGCGGCAGGGCCGCCAGTTCATCCGCATCGGTCCAATCGATCGCTTCGAGCGGATCGGTCAGCGCGAGTCGCAGCACCTCGTCGACGTGCGAAACGGGGATGATTTTCAGCCCCTCGCGGATGTTCTTGGGGATTTCGGCGAGATCCTTCTCATTCTCCTGCGGGATCAGCACCGTCTCGATCCCGCCGCGCAGCGCGGCGAGCAGCTTTTCCTTCAACCCGCCGATCGGCAGCACGCGGCCGCGCAGCGTGACCTCGCCGGTCATCGCCACCTCGCGCCGCACCGGCACCCCGGTGAGCGTCGAGACGATCGAGGTGACGATCCCGATCCCCGCCGACGGCCCGTCCTTGGGCACCGCGCCCTCGGGCAAGTGGATGTGGATGTCCTTGCGGTTGAACAGGCTCGGCTTGATCCCGAACGAGGGCGCGCGCGCCTGGACGAAGCTGAAGGCGGCCTGGACCGATTCCTTCATCACGTCGCCGAGCTTGCCGGTGGTCTTCACCGCGCCCTTGCCGGGTACGGTGACGCTCTCGATCGTCAGCAATTCGCCGCCCACCTCGGTCCAGGCGAGCCCGGTGACCGCGCCGATCTGATTCTCCTGCTCGGACAGGCCGTGGCGATATTTCTGCACCCCGGCGAATTCGTGGAGGTTTTCCGGCGTGATCGTCACCGTCGTGGCCTTGCCCTCAAGGATCCGGCGCAGCGCCTTGCGGACCAATTTGGCGATCTCGCGTTCGAGCGTGCGCACCCCGGCCTCGCGGGTGTAGCGCTGGATCAGCGCGCGCAGCCCCTCGTTGGTCAGCGTGAACTCGCCGTCCTTGAGCCCGTGCGCCTCGACCTGCTTGGCGATCAGGTGCCGCTCGGCGATCTCGACCTTCTCGTCCTCGGTATAGCCTTCGAGGCGGATGATCTCCATCCGATCGAGCAGCGGCTGCGGCAGATTCAGCGTGTTCGCGGTGGTGACGAACATCACGTCCGAAAGATCGATGTCGATCTCCAGATAGTGATCGTTGAACTTGCTGTTCTGTTCGGGGTCGAGCACCTCGAGCAGCGCCGAGGCGGGATCGCCGCGGAAATCCTGCCCGAGCTTGTCGATTTCATCGAGCAGGAACAGCGGGTTCGACGTCCCTGCCTTGCGCAAATTGGTGACGATCTTGCCCGGCAGCGAGCCGATATAGGTCCGCCGGTGGCCGCGGATCTCGGCCTCGTCGCGCACCCCGCCCAGCGACTGGCGGATGAATTCGCGCCCGGTCGCCTTGGCGATCGACTTGCCCAAGCTGGTCTTGCCCACGCCCGGCGGGCCGACGAGGCACAGGATCGGTCCTTTCAGCTTGTTGGTCCGCGCCTGCACCGCGAGATATTCGACGATGCGGTCCTTGACCTTCTCGAGCGCGTAATGATCCTCGTCGAGGATCGCCTGCGCCGCGGCGATGTCCTTCTTGAGCTTGGACTTCTTGCCCCACGGCAGCCCAAGCAGCACGTCGAGATAATTGCGCACCACCGTCGCCTCGGCGGACATCGGCGCCATCGTCTTGAGCTTCTTGAGCTCGGCGGTGGCCTTGGCGCGCGCTTCCTTCGACAGGCGGAGCGTGGCGATCTTCTGGGTCAGCTCGGCGATCTCGTCGCCCTCGCCGTCCTCGCCCTCATTGCCCAGCTCGCGCTGGATCGCCTTGAGCTGCTCGTTGAGATAATATTCGCGCTGCGTCTTCTCCATCTGGCGCTTGACGCGGCTCTTGATCTTGCGCTCGACCTGCAGCACGCCGAGCTCGCCCTCCATGAAGGCATAGACCATCTCCAGCCGCTTGGCCGGATCGGTCTCGACCAGCAGCGACTGCTTGTCGGCGACCTTGATCGCGATATTGCCGGCCACCGCATCGGCGAGGCGCGCCGCCTCCTCGATCTCGGCGAGCTGCACCGCGGTCTCCGCCGGCAGCTTGCGGTTGAGCTTGGCGTAATTCTCGAACTGGTCGACCACCGAGCGCATCAGCGCGCTCACCTCGGTGCCTTCGGCGGGCTGGTCGTCGACCGGCGCGACCGTGGCGCTGAGATAGCCGTCGGCCTCGCTCAGCTCGCCGAGCCGGCCGCGCGTCTTGCCCTCGACGAGCACGCGCACCGTGCCGTCGGGGAGCTTGAGGAGCTGGAGGACGGTGGCGGTGACGCCGATGTCGTAGAGATCATCTTCCTTGGGATCGTCCTGCGCGGGATCGAGCTGCGCGACGAGGAAAATCTCCTTGTCGCCGCCCATTGCTGCCTCCAGCGCGGCGACCGACTTGTCGCGGCCGACGAACAACGGCACGATCATCTGGGGGAAGACGACGATGTCACGCAGCGGAAGAACGGGAAAAGTCTGGGTCATGGATACTCCACAGCCGCCCCGGCCGGGCGGCGTTCACGGCTTATATGGTGTCTCGGACGATTGCATCAATCTTGGCGTGCGCCGCGGGTGACGATCCTATTGGCTCTGGCCGCCAACGCCGCCGCCGTTGCCGCCGGGCTGCCGGCAAAGGGGATGCCGCCGCTCACCGAACAGACGCAGCGTTCGGGCGGGCCGATCGACCCCGATCAGGCGAAGCTGGCGTTCGATCACGCCGATCTGTCGTTCGAGGTCTATCCCGACAAACGCCAGTTGAGCGGCATCGCCGCGCTCACCTTCACCGCGCGCGCGGCGACCGATCGCGTCGTGCTCGATCTCGATCGCAACCTGCCGGTCTCGGCGATCGCGGTCGATGACGTCGGGCTGCCCAGGACGGCGTGGCGCAACCCCGAGGGGCGGCTGACGATCGCCCTGCCCCACCCGCTCGCCGCGGGCGCGCGCGCCACGGTGCGGATCAGCTACGGCGGCACCCCGCATGTCGCGCTCAACGCGCCGTGGGACGACGGAATGGTCTGGTCGCGCACCCCCGACAAGCGCGCGTGGGTCGCCTCGACCACCGAGGGTTATGGCTGCGACCTGCTGTGGCCGTGCCTCGATTTTCCGACCGGCGAGCCGGGGTCGGTCGATCTCCACGTCACCGTGCCCAAGGGGCTGAAGGCGCCCGCCAATGGCGTGCTCACCGGCGTCGATACCCTGCCCGACGGCCGGACGCGCTGGAACTGGCACGCGCGCCAGCCCAACACCTATGCGATCGCGCTCAATGTCGGGCCGTATGAGGAATTGTCGGGCAGCTACCACAGCCGCTTCGGCAACACGATCGCGCTGCATTATTGGTATCTGCCCGGCGAGGAGAAGCAGGCGCGCGCGCTGTTCGCCGAATTCGCCCCCGCGCTCGATTTCTTCGAAAGCGTGATCGGCCCCTATCCGTTCGGCGACGAGAAGGTCGGGGTGGTCGAAACCCCGTACAAGGGAATGGAGCACCAGACGATCAACGCCTATGGCAACGAATATGCCAAGGCGCCCGAGGGGTTCGACTGGCTGTTCCAGCACGAATTCGCGCACGAATGGTTCGGCAACCAGATGACCGCCGCCGACTGGGACGATTATTGGCTCCACGAGGGGTTCGCGAGCTACATGCAGCCGCTCTACGGCCGCTGGCGCGAGGGCGAGGCGCGCTACATCGTGCTGCTCGACCAGCAGCGCAATCTGATCGCCAACCGCATGCCCGTCGTCTCCGGCCGGTCGCGCACCGAGGAGGATGTCTACAAGGTCGAACGCGGCGGGCCGGGCGCCGACATCTATTACAAGGCAGGGTGGATGCTTCACACGCTGCGCTGGCTGATCGGCGACCAGGCCTTTTTCGACGCGACGCGCCGGCTGGTCTATGGCCGCCCCGATCCGCGGCCGGGCAATTTCACCCCGCGCTATGCGTCGACCGCCGATTTCGAGCGCGACGTGCATGCGGCGAGCGGGCGCGATCTCGGGTGGCTCTTCGACGCCTATCTGCGCCGCGCCGCGCTCCCCGAACTGGTCGAGACGCGCGACGGTGACCGGCTGACGCTCGAATGGCGCGCGGGCGGGGCGTTTCCGATGCCGATCGAGCTGTCGGTCGACGGCGCGGTGCAGCGCGTGGACCTGCCCGGCGGCAAGGCGGTGCTGACGGTGCCGGCCGGCGCGCAGGTCGTGATCGACCCGATGGCGCGGGTGCTGCGCCGGTCGGAGGCGATCGAGCAATATCAGGCGTGGCGCGACCGACCGGCGCCGGCGAAATAGCGGTATCGAATCGGAATCCTTCCCCCCCTTTCGGGCTGAGCGGTTGCGGCCTGCCTAATCCGCCGGGCGCAGCATCGACCAGAACAGCGGCCCGCCCTTGGGCACGCGCCATTCGGCGGTCACCTCGAACCCCAGAGCGCGATAGAACCCCAGGTTCCGCTCGGTCGCGGTCTCGAGATAGGCGGGCCAGCGCCCTGCCCCGCGCTCGAGCCCGCCGCGCACCGCGGCGCCGCCCAGCCCGCGCCCCTGCGCCACGGGGTCACAGCCGGCGATATGCAGATACCAATAATCGCCCTTGGGGTGATGCGCCTCCATCGCCTCGGACACGCGCAGCGCCCGCACCACCCCGCCGCCGAGCGCGTGGAGCAGCGCCGGGGCACGGCGCACGATCTCCCACAAAGGCACGTCGGCCTCGCCCGGCGCGCGCCACAGCGTTGCCGCCTCGCCGCCCGGGGTCACGAGCCGCATCCCCCCGGCGTCGCCCTCGAACAACAGGCGGAACAGGCGCGGCAGCCGCTTCGCGCGGTCGACCGGATCGGGGAGGATATAGGAAGTCGCCGGATCGTCGGCGAAAGCACGCGCCAGCATTGCCGCGATCGCATCGCGATCGGCGTGGCCGGCGACGCGCAGCGTCACGGCACCACCGTGACGAACAGATAGACCGCGAAGATCACCAGATGCACCACCCCGCCGAGGATCGTCGTCCGCCCGGTGCCGAGCGACAAGGTGATCGAGAATAATGAAAGCACCAGCAGCGTCAGCCCCTTGGCCCCGATCCCGAGCGCCAGCGGAAGCCCGAGCACCAGCGACACGACCGCGACGCTGGGGATCGTCAGCCCGATCGAGGCGAGTGCGGAGCCGAGCGCGAGGTTGAGGCTGGTCTGCAGCCGGTTGCGCCGCGCCGCGCGCCACGCGGCAAGGCTTTCGGGCGCGAGCACCACCCCGGCGATCACCACGCCGACCACCGCGAGCGGCAGCCCGGCGCCGAGCACCGCCTTCTCGACCGTCGCCGCCAGCCCCTTGGCGAGCAGCACCACTCCGACCAGCGCGACCAACAGCACCCCGAAGGCGGCCCAGGCGGTGCGCGTGGCGGGGGGATCGGCATGCTCCTCCTCCGCGCCGCCCTCGGGGAGGAAATAGCTGCGGTGGCGCACCGTCTGGACGAGAACGAAAGTACCGTAGAGGATCAGCGAGACGATCGCGACGAACACCAATTGCGACGGAGCATAGGCCGGCCCCGGCGCGCTTTCGACGAAATTGGGCAGAACGAGCGTCAGCACCGACATCGCGACGAGCACGTTGAGCGACGCGGAGACCCCGCGTAGCGTGAAGCGCTGCTCGCGAAACCGCACCCCGCCGCTCAACAGGCAGAGCCCGACGATGCCGTTGACGATGATCATGATCGCCGCGAACACGGTATCGCGCGCCAGCGTCGAGGCATCGCCCGCGTCGGACAGCATCAGGCTGACGATCAGCGACACCTCGATCACCGTCACCGCCACCGCGAGGACCAGCGTGCCGAACGGCTCGCCAACCTTATGGGCCACCACCTCGGCATGATGCACCGCGGCGAGCACGCTGCCGATCAGGATCACCGCCGCGGCGATCGTCCCCAGCGTGCCGAGCTTGGCGAGATTGACGAGCACCGCGACGACGCCGAGCACCGGAAACGCCAACGTCCACCACGGCAGGCCGATGCCCCTGTCGGCCGGCGAGGTCTCCGGCGGCGTGGTGCTGTCGTCGGCGGTCATCGTTCCTCCCGGTTGATTCAGTGGAGGAAAATGCACGAACTGCGCGTTGCTTTCCATTGTTTTGGTGGTGGCGGGGCACGCTGCCACTCGCACTCCCGTCACCCCGGCCTTGAGCCGGGGTCCATCGGGGGGCGAGCTCCGGCGGCATGAGGGAGCGGCAACCGTGCGTCTACATCCTCGCGAGCGGCTTTTACAGCACGCTCTACGTGGGGGTGACGTCGACCCTCGTCGGCCGCGTGATGCAGCATCGCGAAGTCAGGTTCGGCGGCTTCACCACCGAATATGCGGTGACGCGCGTCGCCTGGTACGCGACCGCGGACACGATCGACGATGCGATCGCGCCGGAAAAGCGCATCACACGCTGGCGACGCGACTGGAAGATCGAGCTGATCGAGCGTGACAATCCGCGGTGGGATGATCTGGCGACCGGGCTGGGCTTGCCGCCGGTGCGCGAAAGCCGCTGACCACAGGGCCTGCGGCACGATGGACCCCGGCTCAAGGCCGGGGTGACGGAGTGGTTTGGGGCACCCTTAGCCCCCAAAAACAAAACGGGCGCCGCTTTCGCGACGCCCGCTTCGTTATCCGACGCCGGAAAGATCAGGCCGCGTCGCCGGCCTTCTTCTTCTCGGCATAGACGCGGATCGGTTCCTTGCGGCCGTCGACCACGTCCTTGTCGATCATCACCTCGTCGACGCCCTCCATTCCGGGCAGGTCGAACATCGTGTCGAGCAGAATGCCTTCGAGGATCGAGCGC
Source organism: Sphingomonas lycopersici (assembly GCF_026130605.1). Classification (GTDB taxonomy): domain Bacteria; phylum Pseudomonadota; class Alphaproteobacteria; order Sphingomonadales; family Sphingomonadaceae; genus Sphingomonas; species Sphingomonas lycopersici. Next base: position 19,182 of record NZ_JANFAU010000008.1, read on the forward strand.
AGCCCGCGCGCGCCGGTCTTGCGCTCGATCGCCTTCTTGGCGACTGACACCAGAGCGTCGTCAGTGAAGCTCAGCTTCACTTCCTCCATCTCGAACAGCTTCTGATATTGCTTGACCAGCGCGTTCTTCGGCTCGGTCAGGATCTTGACCAGCGCCGCCACGTCGAGGTCCTCGAGCGTCGCGACCACCGGCAGACGGCCGACGAATTCGGGGATCAGCCCGAACTTGAGCAGATCCTCCGGCTCGGTTTGGCGCAGCATCTCGCCGGTGCGCTTCTCCTCGGGCGCGGCGACATAGGCGCCGAAGCCGATCGACTTGCCCTGCAGGCGATCGCCGATGATCTTCTCCAGCCCCGAGAAAGCGCCGCCGCAGATGAACAGAATGTTGGTCGTGTCGACCTGGAGGAATTCCTGCTGCGGATGCTTGCGCCCGCCCTGCGGCGGGACCGAGGCGGTGGTGCCCTCCATCAGCTTGAGCAACGCCTGCTGGACGCCCTCGCCCGACACGTCGCGGGTAATCGAGGGATTCTCCGCCTTGCGGCTGATTTTGTCGATCTCGTCGATATAGACGATCCCGCGCTGCGCGCGCTCGACGTTGTAATCCGACGCCTGGAGCAGCTTGAGGATGATGTTCTCGACATCCTCGCCGACATAGCCCGCCTCGGTCAGCGTCGTCGCATCGGCCATCGTGAACGGCACGTCGAGGATGCGCGCCAGCGTCTGCGCGAGCAAGGTCTTGCCGCAGCCGGTCGGCCCGACGAGCAGGATGTTCGATTTGGCGAGCTCGACGTCGGCACCCTTCGCGCCGTGGTTCAGCCGCTTATAGTGATTGTGCACCGCGACCGAGAGCACGCGCTTGGCCTGCTTCTGCCCGATGACATAATCGTCGAGCACGTCGCAGATTTCCTGCGGCGTGGGGACGCCACCGTCCTTCTTGGCGACGAGCGCGGACTTCGTTTCCTCGCGGATGATGTCGTTGCACAGCTCGACGCACTCGTCGCAGATGAAGACCGTCGGGCCGGCGATGAGCTTGCGAACCTCGTGCTGCGACTTGCCGCAGAACGAGCAGTAGAGCGTGCTCTTGGAGTCGCCGCCGGAGAGCTTCGTCATTCAATCAATCCTTTCGCGCTCCCCACCGGGGGAGCGACTTTCGGGCCGGATATGGTAACCCGGCCCGTCACAAAACGGCAATGCCTGAATCTCGGCCGCAATCCCGGCCTGATACTCAGGCGGCTGCCGCAACCTCGTCCGCCGGCGCCGGGCGCTTGTCGAACACCTCGTCGATCAGCCCGAATTCCTTGGCTTCGTCGGCCGACATGAACTTGTCGCGATCCATCGCGCGCTCGATTTCCTCCAGCGGCTTGCCGGTGTACTTCGCATAAAGCGTGTTAAGAAAATGCCGCATGCGCAGGATTTCACGCGCCTGGATCTCGATATCCGCGGCCATGCCCTGCGCCCCGCCCGACGGCTGGTGGATCATGATCCGCGCATTGGTAAGCGCGACGCGCATCCCCGGCTCGCCCGCCGCCAGCAGGAACGACCCCATCGACGCCGCCTGACCGATGCACACCGTCCCGACGCGCGGGCGGATATATTGCATCGTGTCGTGGATCGCCATGCCCGCCGTGACGACCCCGCCCGGCGAGTTGATGTACATGAAGATGTCCTTCTTCGGATTTTCCGATTCGAGGAACAGCAGCTGGGCGGTGATCAGGCTGGCCATGCCATCCTCGACCCCGCCGGTGACGAAAACGATTCGCTCGCGGAGCAGCCGCGAGAAGATGTCGAACGAGCGCTCGCCGCGATTCGACTGTTCGATCACGATCGGGACGAGCCCCGCCTGCGTCGGCTGGAGGCCGATTCCCGCGCTGGCCAGCTTGCCCGCGAAATCGCCATTGTCGAACGGATTGTGCATGGAAGACTCTCTTATGCCTTGTGGACCGCCAACATCGGCGCTCCGCGAAGCTTGTTCAAGCCCCGCGCTGCGGCGCCCGGAATGCGAGATAGGCAAGCCGTCGCATCTCGCGGCGGCCGCGCACCACCGTATCGAGGATGAGCCCGGCGAAACCATTGAGCGCGGCCAGAATTGTTAGCCCCGTCACGAGGATCGCGGTCGGGAAGCGCGGCACCAGCCCGGTCTGCATATAGGTCACCGCGAGCGGCGCGGCGAGAATCAGCGCCACCACCAGCAGCAATGCGCCGATCGCGCCGAAGAACCACAAGGGCCGCTCGATGCGATAGAGCGTGATGATCGTGTTGAGGATTCGCCAGCCGTCGCGATAGGTCGACAGCTTGGAGGTCGATCCCTCGGGCCGTGCAAAATACGGCGTCTCGATCTCGGCGACCGGCATCTTGAGCTCGAGCGCGTGGACGCTGATCTCGGTCTCGATCTCGAACCCTGCCGACAGCACCGGGAAGCTTTTGACGAAGCGTCGCGAGAAGACGCGGTAACCCGATAGTATGTCGGTGAAACTGCGCCCGAACAGGCGAGTCAGCATGCCGGTGAGCAAGGCATTGCCGAAGCGATGGCCGCGGCGATAGGCCTCGGTCGCCTCCCCCACCCGGCTGCCGACGACCATATCGAGCTGCTCGTCGAGCATCCGCGCGACCAGCGCCGGGGCGGAGGCGGCGTCATAGGTGGCGTCGCCGTCGGCCATCACATAGATATCGGCGTCGACATCGGCGAACATCCGCCGCACCACCGCGCCCTTGCCCTGGATCCGCTCCGACCGGACGATCGCCCCGGCGGCGCGCGCCACCTCGATCGTGCGGTCGCGCGAATTATTGTCATAGACGTAGATCGTCGCCTCGGGCAGCGCCGCGCGGAAGCTCTCGATCGTCTGCACGATCGCGGCTTCCTCGTTATAGCAGGGCAACAGGACGGCGATCGTGGGGGTCATTTCGCTCCAATAACAGGATCGCGTGGGGCTTCGACTCTTTTGTGGACTGTCCGCAACCGCTGGCTGCAAACGCACCTGATGCGGCAATGCCGTATTTCTCTTGCTTATATACGGCAATGCCGTATAAGAAAACATGCACACGGTCATCGAGACTAGGGCGTTCATAGCCGCGGCAAAGGATGCTGGCCTGGACGATGACGAACGGACAGCAATCGTTGTGATGATCGCGGAAGACCCGGGAGCAGGAGAAATCATGCCGGGCTGCGGCGGCGCACGTAAGCTGAGGGTCGCAAGGCCGGGCCAAGGCAAATCGGGTGGTTATCGTGTCGTCACTTATTTCGGCGGTGACACGATCCCGGTCTTCCTGCTGACCGTATTTGGCAAGAACGAAAAAGCGAACCTCACCAAGGCAGAACGGAACGCGCTTGCAGGATTAACCAAGACACTCGCTGCCAGTCTCTCCGCTGAGCAGCCTTACGATCGACCGAAGGACCCACGATGAAAAGCGCATTCGACAAGATCGCAGCCGGGCTGGAAGACGCCATTGCCTATGCAAAAGGTGATGACAGCCGGGGCCGTGTTGCCACCGTGGACGTCAAAGCCGTGCGCGAGGCGACCGCGCTGACGCAGGCCGCGTTCGCCAGGACCTATCATTTCCCGATCGGCACGTTGCGTGATTGGGAACAGGGCCGGCGAAACCCCGACGCCGGATCGGCCATGCTGCTGAAAATGATCCAGGTCGATCCGAAGGGCGTCGAACGAATCATCGCCAAGGTCGCCTGACGCGAAACGGGCGGGGTCGTCCTGCGACGCCCCGCCCGTTCCTTATCCAAATCTGCCGTGCGGCGATCAGGCCTTGTCGGCAGCCTTCTTGGCCGGGGCCTTCTTGGCAGGCTTCGGCGCAGCCTCGGCGTCGTCGGCCTTGGCGGCGGCAGCCTTCTTGGCCGGCGCCTTCTTGGCGGCGGGCTTGGCTTCTTCCTCGGCAGCGGCCGGGGCTTCGTCAGCCTTTGCCGCGGCCTTCTTGGCCGGCGCCTTCTTCGCCGCCGGCTTTTCGGCGGCGTCGTCGCCTGCATCGGCCTTCTTCGCGGCGGCCTTCTTGCGCGGCTTGTGGTTGTCGTGATCGTGGCTGTGCGTGCCGGTCGCGAAACCGTCGTCGCTCTCGATCGCGGCTTCCAGCTCCTCGCGGGTCGCTTCGCGATCGGTGATCTCGGCCTTGTCGAACAGGAAGTCGACGACCTTGTCCTCGTAGAGCGGCGCGCGGAGCTGCGCGGCGGCCATCGGCTCCTGCTGGACGTATTGGATGAAGCGCTGCTGATCCTCGCCGCGATACTGCTGCGCAGCCTGCGCGATCAGGCGGTTCATTTCCTGCTGCGTTACCTCGACGCCGTTGGCCTGGCCGATCTCCGAGAGGAGCAGCCCGAGCCGCACGCGACGCTCGGCGATCTTGCGATAATCCTCGCGGTCGTTCTCCAGCTCTTCCATCGCGGCCTTGGGATCGGCCTCATGGGTCGCTTCATGCTCGAGCTGGTGCCAGATCTGGCTGAATTCGGCCTCGACCATCGACGGCGGCACTTCGAAATCGTGGCCCGCAGCGAGCTGATCGAGCAGCTTGCGCTTCATATAGGTGCGGGTGAGACCGTTATGCTCCTGCTCGATCTGCCCCTTGAGCAGCCCACGGAGCTGCTCGAGGCTCTCGAGCCCGAGGTTCTTGGCCAGTTCCTCGTCGATCTGGCTCTCGGCGGCGGTCTTCACCGACTTGACGATGAGGTCGAAGGTCGCGTCCTTGCCGGCCAATTCCTTCGCCGGATAATCCTCCGGGAAGGTGACCTTGATCTGACGCTCGTCGCCGGTCTTCACGCCGACGACCTGATCCTCGAAGCCCGGGATCAGCCGGCCCGCGCCGAGCTCGATCGCCATATCGGTGCCGGTGCCGCCCTCGAACGCCACACCGTCCATCGTCTTACCGACGAAATCGACGGTCACCTGATCGCCCATCTTCGCCTTGTAGGTCGGCTTGGCGTCTTCCCAGCGCTTCATCTGGTCGGCGAACTTCTTGAGCTGCTCGTCGACCGCCTCGTCGGCGACCGGCACGGTCAGCCGCTCGAGCTTGAGCCCGTCGATCGCCGGGGTCGGCACCTGCGGCAGCACTTCGAGCGCGACCTTGATCTCGGCGTCCTTGCCCGGCTCATAGCCGTCGTTGAGCTCGACCGAGGGCTGCATCGCGGGGCGCAGCTGCTTCTCGGCGATCAGCGACTGCACGCCTTCCTGGATCGAGGTGTTGAGCGCATCCTGCAGCAGCGCCGGGCCGTGCATCTTGCGCACCAGATTCGCCGGCACCTTGCCGGGGCGGAAGCCGGGCATGCGCATCTGCGGCGCGACCCGCTTCAGCTCGGCATCGACCTTCTTCTCGATGTCCTTGGCGGTGATGGTCAGCGTGTAGGCGCGCTTCAGCCCTTCGTTCAACGTCTCGACAGTCTGCATCGTCAGCCTTCGTCTAGAAAATCGGATGAGGTGGTGCCGCCCCGCGAAACGCGCGGGGGACTGGTGCGGGCGAAGGGACTCGAACCCCCACATCTTGCGATACCGGAACCTAAATCCGGCGCGTCTACCAGTTCCGCCACGCCCGCATGGGACACCGCCGAAGTGCGCGCCTCTATACCGCCGGGGTCGCTTCGGCAAGCCGCACGCGGAAACCGCATCGCCGCCGCCGCGTTCCCCACGTGAGAGGAGCCGTCATGGCCGTGTCATCACCACCCCCGCCGCCGTCCGAACCGCCGGGCATCCCGCCGCCGGACCAGCCCGCGCCGCCTGCCCCGCCGCCGCCGGAAATCGATCCGGTGGGGCCGGACGTCGACGTGCCCGATCCCGGTTCACCCGGCGACGATCCCGCCCCGGTGAATCCTGTTTCTGCTGCTTGAAAACGCCTTCCCGGATCAAAGGGAATGGCGCGAGTGACGGGGCTCGAACCCGCGACCTCCGGCGTGACAGGCCGGCGCTCTAACCAACTGAGCTACACCCGCTTGGAAAGCGTGAGGCGCGCCAACTAGGCGGGTGACCCGGGGCTGTCAACAGGGGTTGTTGAACCTTTTTCATCGCGACGCCTGCCGCGGCGTTCCTGGCGGATCAGCGTGCCGTGTTCGAACAGGAAGCCGGCGATGTCCGGCTTGCCCGCCGCGCCCACCACCGTCTGGATGATGACGAGCAGCGGCACCGCAAGAAGTGCGCCCGGCGTCCCCCAGATCCAGCCCCAGAAGCTGATCGAGATGAGAATCATCACCGGGCTGATTGTCAGCCGGTGCCCGACGATCAGCGGGGTCAGCACATTCGCCTCGATCAGATGGCAGGCATACATCACCCCCGGCGCGGCGAGCGCGGTCCACACGTCGCCGAAGGTCATCAGCGCGCCGATCGCGATCAGCAGCGCGGCGATCACCGGCCCGAAATAGGGGATGTAATTGAGCATCGCGACGATCCCGCCCCACATCAGCGGAGACGGCATACCCAGCAGGTGCAACAGCCCCGCAACCACCAGCCCGAGCATGATGTTGATCACGGTGATCGTGCCCAGATAGGAGGAGACGTGATCGACCACGTCCTGGATCACCCGCGCGGTCGCCATCGCCCCGCCGAAGCTGTTCCGGCTGGTGATCACCCGTTCGCGCAGCCGCCGCCAGCCGGAGAGGAAGAAGAAGATCACCAGCACCGCGTAGAACAACTGGATGATCGCCGCCGGCGCCGAGCTCGCGACCAGCTCGAGAATCGAATTGGGCGGCGCGACCGCCGCGGCCGCCGGGGTCGGACGGATCGGGGTCGAGGCGATCTGATGCAGGGTGCGGTTCGCGTATTTTTCGAGGCTCGAATAAAGATCGAGCAGCGGCGCGAGATTTTCCTGGATCCGCCCGATTCGCTTGGGCAATTGGCGGAAGAAGTCGATCGCCGGAAAGACGATCGCCGCTACCACCACATTCGCCGCGACGAGGAACAGCAAGACGCAGATCAGCGCTGACAGCGCCGAGGGGATGCGGCGCCGTTCGAGCCATTCGAGCATCGGGATCAGCGCGATGCCGACGACCAGCGCGATCGTCGTCGGCAGGAAGAATTCCGCCCCTGCCTTGAGCGCGAACGGCGTGCCGATCACCACGCCGATGCCGACGAGCAGGGTCAAAGCGGCGAGCAGCCGATCGCGGCGCAACGCGATCCGCGCATCCTCGATCCCGTCGGCGGTCAGCGGCAGGCCAAAGGCACCCTCCGCCGGCGGCGCGGGCGGAGCATCGTCGGGCGGCGTGGGGAACCGATTGGCCATGGCCTGACCCTAGGACGGATCGATATTCAGCGGAAACACGATTTTTCCCGCCTCCCCTTCGTCACCCCGGCCTTGCGCCGGGGTCCATCGGGAGGCAGGCGGGAGGCAAGAGGTTCCTGCCAATGCGCGTGAGGCACGATGGATCCCGGCGCAAGGCCGGGATGACGGTGGATCTGGAGAACCAAACCACCCGAATTGCCGCCCATCGAGAACCTCGCTAGCCTCATCTCATGAGCGAAACGATCCTGGTTATCGACGAGGGCACCACCTCCACCCGCGCGATGCTGCTGACGCTTGACGGCCGCTGCCTCGCCACCGAACAGACCGAGCTGACTCAGCATTATCCCCGCCCCGGCTGGGTCGAGCATGATGCCGACGAGATCTGGCGCAAGACGTTGAGCGTCGCGGGGGCGATGGTCGCGCAGGCCGGCGGGCCTTCGCGAGTCGCGGCGATCGGCATCACCAACCAGCGCGAAACGATCGTCTTCTGGGATCGCGAGACCGGCAAGCCGCTCGCCCCGGCGATCGTGTGGCAGGATCGCCGCACCGCCGAAGACTGCCGCGCGCTGCGCGATGCCGGGCACGAGCCGATGGTGCAGGCGCGCACCGGGCTGTTGCTCGATCCCTATTTCTCCGGCTCGAAGATCGGCTGGGCGATGCGCGAATGGCCGCAGCTGCGCGAGGCGGGCGACCGGCTGGCGATCGGGACGATCGAATCGTGGCTGGTGTGGAAGCTCACCGGCGGGGTGCATGTCACCGACGCGAGCAACGCCAGCCGCACCGCGTTGATGGCGCTCGACGGCGGATGGGACGACGAATTGATCGCGCTGTTCGGCGTGCCGCGCGCCGCTTTGCCTGAGATCGTCGATTGTGCCCGCGAGGTCGGGCGCACCACCTTGTTCGGTGATTCGATCCCGATCACCGGCATGGCCGGCGACCAGCAGGCCGCGACCGCCGGGCAGTCATGCCTGACGCCGGGGGATACCAAGGCGACCTTCGGCACCGGCGCCTTCGTGCTCACCCAGGCGGGCACCACCCCGCCGCGGTCGGACAACAGGCTGCTCGCCACCGTCGCGTGGCAGATCGGCGGCGAGCGGCATTTTGCGCTGGAGGGGTCGGTGTTCGTCGCCGGCAGCCTGATCAAATGGCTGCGCGATTCGCTCGGGCTGATCGCCGATGCGCGCGAGACCGACGCGCTGGCGCGATCGGTGGCGGACAATGCCGGGGTCTATCTCGTCCCCGCGCTCTCCGGGCTCGGCGCGCCGTGGTGGGAACCCGATGCGCGGGCGGCGATCAGCGGGCTTTCCTTCGCCGCGGGCAAGCCGCATGTCATCCGCGCCGCGCTGGAGGCGATGGCGCATCAGGCGCACGACCTCAAACGTGCCTTCGCCGCCGACGGGCAGGACTGGACAGCGCTACGGATCGACGGCGGGATGGTCGCCAACGACTGGATGGCGCAGGACCTCGCCGACATGCTCCATGTCACAGTCGAACGCCCGCATTTCGCCGAGACGACCGCGCTGGGCGCGGGGATGCTCGCGGCGGTGGGGCGCGGGTTGTTCGCCGACCTCCACGAAGCACGCGCGATGCGCGGCGAGCGCGAGACGTTTACGCCCGCAATCGACGAAGCGGTGCGCGAGCGGCGGCTCGCGGGCTGGGAGGAAGCGGTGCGGAAGGTCGTGGGGGGTTAGGAGCTACCCGCTTCTCCCCTCCCTTGCACAAGGGAGGGGTCGGGGGTGGGTTGGCCTGCGAGGAAGCGGATCGGTGCCCCACATACCCACCCACCCCGAGCCCCTCCCTTCACCAGGGAGGGGAGTCGACCTTCACGCCGCCGCCCGGTCCTCGAACAGCATCCTCAGATCGCGCTTCAATATCTTCCCGTTGGCGTTGCGCGGGAGCGTCTCGGGCGAGAAGCGGATCGCCACCGGCACCTTGAACGCCGCCAGCCGCTCGCGCACCCACGCCTGCAATTCCGCCTCGGTCGCGCTCGAACCCGGCGCGAGATGGACCACCGCCGCCGGTTCCTCGCCCAAGGTGCGATGCGGGATGCCGATCACCGCGCAATCGGTCACCGCCGGGTGGGCGTAGAGCGCATTCTCCACCTCGCTCGAATAGATATTCTCGCCGCCGCGGATCACCATGTCCTTGGCGCGATCGACGATGAAGCAGAACCCCTCCGCATCCAGCCGCGCGAGATCGCCGGTGCGCACCCAGCCGTCGATGAAGGTCGCCGCGGTCGCCTCGGGCTTGTTCCAATAGCCCTTTACGATCATCGGCCCGCGCGCCCAGAGCTCGCCGACCTCGCCCACCGGCAGTTCCCGCGCCCCGTCCGCGTCCATGATCTTGAGATCGGCGACCGCGACCGGCGGCCCACAGCTTTCGGGGCGTTCGAGATAATCCTCCGCGCCGTGGGTGGTGACGGTCGCGGTGGTTTCGGTCATCCCCCAGCCGTTGCCGGGCAAGGCCTTGAGATCGGTCGCGATCTTGCGCACCAGTTCGGGCGCCGAGGGCGCCCCGCCGTAACCGATCATCTCGAGGCTGGAGAGATCGAAACGGTGCCGCTCGGGGTGTTCGAGCAATTGCCACGCGATCGTCGGCACCCCGCCGGTCGAATTGACCCGCTCGCGCTCGATGATCTCCATCGCGCGCAACGCCTCGAACTTGCGCATGTAGATCGTCGTATTGCCCGCCGCCATCGCCCCCATCAGCCCGGCCGAGAGCGCGGTGGCGTGGAACAAAGGGATCACCGTCAGCGCCACCTTGCGCGTCGGCTCGGGCAAGGCGTCGCCGCGCCGCAACACCATCCGCGCCATCGCGAAGCCGGTGGAGAGGATATTGGTCATGAAATTGCGATGCGTGCCGAGCGCGCCCTTGGGATTGCCCGTGGTGCCGCTGGTGTAGAGGATCGTCGCATCGTCCTCGGGCACCAGATCGACCGCCGGCAACGCACGATCGGGCAGCGAGGCCCAGTCGTGCGGGGTGCCGATCACATCCTCCAGCCGCTCCGCGCCGTCGAGCATCGCCGCCGCGCGGCTGACCAGCACGCGGTCGAGCGCCGGCAGCGTTTTGCGATGCGGCGCAATTCGCGCCCAGCGCTCGTCATCGCTGATCAGCACCTTCGCCCCCGAATCGCTGAGGCCGTAAGCGAGTTCGTCGCCGGTCCACCACGCGTTGAGCGGCACCGCGATCGCCCCGATCGAGGTGATCGCGAAGAAAGCGACGACCCATTCGGGCAGGTTGCGCATCGTGATCGCGACGCGATCGCCCTTGGCGACGCCGCGCGCGCGCAAATCGGTGGCGAGCGCCGCGATCGCGCGGAACTGCGCCTCGTAGGAGACCCGCTCATCCTCGTAGATCGTCGCCAGCGCCTCGCCGTGGGTGCGCGAGAAATTGACCAGCGCGGCCATATGCGGCGGGGCGTTCTTCCATACCCGCGTCGGCACCCCGCGAATCGCCACCGTTTCCATTTCGAACCGTGCGCCCGGCGCGGTGAGGATCGCGGTCACCTCGTCCAACGTCATCGCTGGCCACGCGCGGGCCGTCGGCTGATTATCCACGGCGAATCTCTCCAACTCGAAAAATGGGTTTGTCAGCGCAGAGGTTAGGATTGATTTTCTTATCACTCAAGCGATAGGGCGTGGAGAAGATTTGAAGCGGGGGTATGGAGCGGACATGAAGATCGCCAAGCCGGAAAAGCATGGGCTCGACTCAAGCAGGCTGGGCGCGATCGATCGATTGCTCAAGGAGCGTTACCTCGATCCGGGGCACTTCCCGCACGCGCAATTGCTGATCGCGCGCGACGGCGAGGTGGTGCATTTCTCGTCGCAGGGCGCGGCGCGCGAGGGCAAGAAGAAGGCGATCGACGAAAGCGCGCTGTTCCGCATCGCCTCGATGACCAAGCCGATCACCTCGCTGGCGTTCATGATCCTGGTCGAGGAGGCCAAGGTCGCGCTCGACACCCCGGTCCACCACGTCCTCCCCGAGCTCAAGGGCGTCGGGGTCTATGACGGCGGTGGCGCGGGGGTTCCGTTCGTGACCAAGCCGTGCGCCGAGCCGATGCGGATGGTCGATCTGCTGCGCCACACCGCGGGCTTCACCTATTCGTTCCAGAACCGATCGAACATCGACGCCGCGCACCGCGCGCTCAAGCTGGAGAATTGGCACGGCGATTACGATCTCGACAGCTTCATCGCCGCTCTTGGCAAGCTGCCGCTCGAATTCTCCCCCGGCACGCGCTGGAATTATTCGGTGGCGACCGACGTGCTCGGGCTGGTTGTCCAGCGCGTATCGGGGATGAAGCTCGAACGCTTCTTCGCCGAGCGCATCTTCGCCCCGCTGGGGATGAACGACACCTTCTTCACCGTCCCCACCGACAAGCTCGACCGGTTGGTCGATTGCTATACCGTCATCGAGGGCAAGGGCCGCCAGATGTTCGATCGCGCGAGCGAGAGCATGTGGGCGACGCCGTTCAAATTCGTCTCGGGCGGCGGCGGACTGGTGTCCAGCGCGCATGACTATAACCGTTTCTGTCAGATGTGCCTGGGCGGCGGCGAGCTCGACGGCGCGCGCATCGTCGGTCGCAAGACGATCGAGCTGATGACGATGAACCATCTGCCCGGCAATGCGGACCTTTCGAGCATGTCGACCTCGCTGTTCAGCGAGACGCAGAATGCCGGCACCGGCTTCGGGCTCGGCTTTGCGGTGACGATCGACGTCGCGCGCTCGATGATGCCGGGGTCGGTCGGCGAATATTATTGGGGCGGGATGTTCTCGACCGCCTTTTTCATCGATCCCGTCGAGCGGCTGTCGATGGTATTCATGACCCAGCTATCGCCGTCGATGCTCTATCCGATCCGCCGCGAGCTGAAGACGATGATCTATTCCGCGCTGACCTGAGCGCCGGCGCGCTTCCTGTCCGATCAATTGGAGACCTGAAATCATGACCTCCCCTGTCCGCACCGAACGCCACGGCGACGTCCTCGTCATCATCTCCGATTCGCCGCCGGTCAACGCGCTCGGCGCGGCGGTGCGCGACGGGCTCGAAGCCGGGGTGAAGGAAGGCATCGCCGATGCATCGATTACCGCGATGGTGCTGCGCTGCGACGGCCGCACCTTCTTCGCCGGCGCCGACATCACCGAATTCGGCAAGCCGCCCAAGGGTGCCTCGCTGCATGAGGTGATCGACATGATCGACGCCTCGCCCAAGCCGGTGGTCGCCGCGATCCACGGCACCGCGCTGGGCGGCGGGTGCGAGACCGCGCTCGCCTGCCATTATCGCGTCGCGGTGCCCTCGGCGGTGATCGGCACGCCCGAGGTGAAGCTCGGCTTGTTGCCCGGCGCCGGCGGGACGCAGCGGCTGCCGCGCCTCATCGGGATGAGGGCCGCGCTGCCGATGCTCGCGATCGGCGATCCGGTGCCGGCGAAGAAGGCCGCCGACCTGGGGCTGATCGACCGCCTGGTCGGCGAGGACAGCCTCGAAGCCGATGCGATCGCCTTTGCGCGCGAAGTCGCCGCCAAGCGCCCGATCCCGCGCATCCGCGACAAGGATGCCAAGGCCGACCCGGAAGCGGTCGCCGAATTCCGCAAGGCCAATGCCAGGAAGTTCCGCGGTTTCGACGCGCCCGAGGCGAACATCCGCTGCGCCGAGGCAGCCACCGAGCTCCCCTTCGACGAGGGGATGGCATTCGAGCGCACCGAATTCATGAAGCTGATGATGGGGGTCCAGTCCGCCGCGCAGCGCCACATCTTCTTCGCCGAGCGTCAGGCGGCCAAGATCGACGACGTGCCCGCCGATACCAAGCTGCGCACCGTCAACCGCGTCGGCGTGATCGGCGCGGGGACGATGGGCGGCGGGATCAGCATGAACTTCCTGTCGGCCGGCATCCCGGTGACGATCGTCGAGATGAATCAGGAAGCGCTCGATCGCGGCACCGGCGTGATGCGCAAGAATTACGAGGCATCCGCCGCCAAGGGCCGGATCAAGCCCGACGCGCCGGAAAAGGCGATGGGGCTGCTCACCCCGACGCTCGATTTCGACGCACTCAAGGACTGCGACCTGATCATCGAGGCGGTCTATGAGAATATGGACGTGAAGAAGGAAATCTTCGCGCGGCTCGACAAGATCGCCAAGCCGGGCGCGATCCTCGCCTCCAACACCTCCTATCTCGACGTCAACGAGATCGCGGCGGCGACCAGCCGGCCGGAGGACGTGCTGGGGATGCACTTCTTCTCGCCCGCCAATGTCATGAAGCTGCTTGAGGTCGTGCGTGGCGACAAGACCGCCAAGGACGTGCTGGCGACGGTGATGGCGCTGGCCAAGAAGATCCGCAAGGTCGCGGTGGTCGCGGGCGTGTGCCACGGCTTCATCGGCAACCGCATGCTCGCCCCGCGCCAGCAGGAAGCGAACAAGCTGCTGATGGAAGGCGCGACCCCGCAGCAGATCGACAAGGTCCACGTCGATTTCGGGATGCCGATGGGGCCGTTCCAGATGTCCGACCTCGCCGGGGTCGATATCGGCTGGCACCGCGACCCCAACCGCATCGAGACGATCCGCGACGCGCTCTGCGCCGAGGGCCGCTGGGGTCAGAAGAAGCAGGCCGGCTTCTACGATTACGACGAAAAGCGGAACCCGACCCCGTCGCCGCGCGTCGCCGAGATCATCGAGGAATTCCGCCAGAAATCGAACCTGCCCAAGCGCGAGATCACCGATGAGGAGATCGTCGCGCGCACGCTCTACACGATGGTCAACGAAGGCGCGCTGATCCTCGAGGAAGGCAAGGCGCAGCGCGCGTCGGATATCGATGTGGTGTGGATCTACGGCTACGGCTGGCCGGTCTATCGCGGCGGCCCGATGTTCTGGGCGCAGACCGAGGGCCTGAAGAAGGTCGTCGCCGCGCTGGAGAAATACGGCTTCAAGGTCGCCGAGAGCCTGAAGGCGGCGGCCGAGAGCGGTGGCCAGTTGAAGTGACCCATCACGCCACCTCCCGCGCCTTAGAAGAAGGCAGGATAATTTGAGCGCCGCCCGGCGGAGGCAGGGGCCCGGTCGCGAACGGCCGGTGGCTGGACCCCGGCCTTCGCCGGGGTGGCAAGCTCTCCTTTCCCTGCCTTTGCCGGAACGGCGATTTCCTGGAGTAACGCAATGACCGAACGCTCCGCCCTTGAAACTGCCGCCGCCGTCCGCGCCGGCGAGACCAGCGCGTTGCTCGAAACCGAGGCGGCGATCGCGCGGATCGAGGCGCGCGACGCCGCGCTCAACGCAGTGGTGGTGCGCGATTTCGATCGCGCCCGCGCCGCCGCCGCCGCGCTCGACCAGCGCATCAAGCACGGCTTCGACGCGCCGCTGCTCGGCGTGCCGATGACGGTGAAGGAAAGCTACGACATCGCCGGGCTCAAGACGACCTGGGGGTTCGAGGCGCAACGCAATTTCACCGCGCAGGACGATGCGGTGCTGGTCAAGCGCCTCAAGGCGGCGGGCGCGATCGTGCTCGGCAAGACCAATGTGCCCGTCGGCCTCGCCGATCTGCAATCGAACAACCCGATCTACGGCCGCACGCTCAATCCGCACGATCACACGCGCTCGGCCGGCGGATCGTCAGGCGGCGCGGCGGTAGCGCTGGCGAGCGGGATGGTGCCGCTGGAGATCGGATCGGACATCGGCGGCTCGATCCGCACCCCTGCCGCGTTCAACGGCGTGTGGGGATTGAAGCCGACCTTCGACCTGCTCTCCTCCACCGGGCATCATTTTCCGGGGAGCGACGGCGCGCGGGTCGCGCTCGGGGTGTGCGGGCCGATGGCGCGCAACGCCGACGATCTGGTCGTCGCGCTCGATGTGCTCGCCGATCATCCGGTCGCCCCGGCAGCACCCCGCGAGGCCGGCGCGTGGCGCATCCTGATCCTCGCCGATCACCCCGAGGCGACGCTTTCAGCCGAGATGCGCGCGGCGCTGCAGGCGGTGGGCGACGCCTTCGCCGATGCCGGGGCGAAGGTCGATCATCGCAGCGATCTGCTCCCCGATCTCGCGCAGCAGCACCGCCATTACATGCACATGCTCAACATCGCGATGACGCGCGGCGCGGCGATGGGCGATCGCCCGGTGCCGACGCTCGCCGAATGGTTCGATCTCGGCGATCATCAGGCGCGCAACATGCGGCAATGGGCCACCTTGTTCGGCGATTATGACGCGGTGATCGCGCCGATGTTCGCCACCACCGCCTTCCCGCACGACGATACCCCGCTGGCGCAGCGCCGGCTGACGATCGACGGCGAGGACACCTCGTTCGGCGCGCAATTCGCCTGGCCCGGGCTCGCCACCTTCCCGATGCTGCCCGCAACCAGCGTGCCGGTCGCGACCGGCAAGGACGGGCTGCCGATCGGGGTGCAGGTCATCACCGACCGCTATCAGGATCATCTCTCGATCGCCGCCGCGCGCGCGGCGCACAATCTCATATGGAGCAAGTGATGAGCGACCTCGAACAATTCCGCGCCGAGACGCGCGCCTGGCTCGAAGCCAATTGCCCGCCGGAGATGCGCGAGCCGGTGCGCACCGAAAAGGACGCCGTGTGGGGCGGCCGCGACCAGAGCGAGATGACCCCGGCGCAGAAATTGTGGATGGACCGGATGGGCGCACGCGGCTGGACGGTGCCCGATTGGCCGAAGGACTATGGCGGCGGCGGCCTCTCGGCGGCCGAGACCAAAATCCTGCGCGAGGAAATGGCCAAGCTGCGTTGCCGCAATCCCTTGTCGTCGTTCGGCATTTCGATGCTCGGGCCGGCGCTGCTCAAATATGGCAACGAGGCGCAGAAGAAGGAGCATCTGCCCAAGATCGCGCGCGGCGAAATCCGCTGGTGCCAGGGCTATTCGGAGCCCAATGCGGGGTCGGACCTCGCCAGCCTCGCCACCAAGGCGGAGGACAAGGGCGATCACTTCCTCGTCAACGGCCAGAAGATATGGACCAGCTATGCCAACAAGGCCGACTGGATCTTCTGCCTTGTCCGCACCGATCCGACCAACAAGCATAACGGCATCAGCTTCGTGCTGTTCGACATGCGGACCCCGGGTGTTTCGACCAAGCCGATCCTGCTGATCTCCGGCTATTCCCCGTTCTGCGAAACCTTCTTCGACAATGTGAAGGTGCCGAAGGAGAATCTGGTCGGCGAGCTCAACAAGGGCTGGGACGTCGCCAAATACCTCCTCGGCCACGAGCGCGAGATGATCTCGGGCATGGGGCTCGGCGGCGGGGGCAAGAATCCGCTGATCGAGGGCGCCAAGAAGACGATCGGGCTCGACGACGACGGGCGGCTCGCCGATCCGCTGCTGCGCGGGCAGATCGCGCTGTTCGAGGTACGCGCCAGGGCGTTCGCGGCACAGTCAGAGCGGTTCATCGACGAATTGAAGGCGGGTCAGGCGCACCCCGCCCAGCCCTCGATGATGAAATATTACGGCACCGAGCTCAACAAGGCGCGCTACGAGCTGATGATGGCCGCGGGCGGATCGGACCAGCTCGAATGGGAAAGCGACGCCACCGAACACGGCCGCGAGGTGCGCGCCTGGCTGCGCACCAAGGCCAATTCGATCGAGGGCGGCACATCCGAGGTGCAGCTCAACATCATCGCCAAGCGCATCCTCAACCTGCCGGGCGCGTGACGCGCGAACCGATCCACGCGATAGACCCGTTCGCTCTCCCCGTCATTCCAGCGGAGGCGGGGATGACGGATGGAGAGACGGGATGACGGAGTAAAAGAAAATGCCGCTTTTCCTGAATGACGAGCAGACGATGCTGCGCGACACGGCGAAGGATTTCGTCGCCGAACACGCCCCCGTCAGCCATATGCGCAAGCTGCGCGACGACAATGACGCGACCGGATTCAGCCGCGATCTGTGGAAGCAATTCGCCGATATGGGCTTCACCGGCATCCTGATCGGCGAGGATCACGGCGGGCTCGGGCTCGGCCATGTCGAGGCCGGGGTGGTGCTGGAGGAGATCGGACGCAACCTCTCCCCCTCCCCGTTCCTCGCCACCGCGGTCGCGGCGGTCGAGGCGCTCAAGGGCACCGACCACGCCCAGCGCTGGTATCCCGGCATCCTCGCCGGCGAGACGGTCGCCGCGCTGGCGATCGACGAGGGCGCCAAGCATCGCACCGCGGTCGGGCTCAAGGCCGAGCGCGCCGGCAACGGCTTCCGCCTCACCGGCAAGAAGCAGTTCGTCACCCACGGGCATGTCGCCGATCTGCTGATCGTCGCCGCGCGCACCGCGGGTTCGCCCGATGACGAGGCGGGCGTCACCTTGTTCGCGGTGCCGAAGGATGCGGCGAAACTCACCGTCACCCCCGAGCGGCTGGCCGATGCGAGCCTTGCCGCGCGGCTCGAATTCGACGGCGTGGACGTCGACGCGGATGCGGTGATCGGCGAGGTCGATGCCGGACGCGGGCCGCTCGGCCGGCTGCTCCGGGCGGGCCGTACCGGCGCGGCGGCGGAGATGCTCGGCGTCGGCGGCGGCGCGATGGACATGACCGTCAATTATCTCAAGGAACGCAAGCAGTTCGGCACGCTGATCGGCAGCTTCCAGGCGCTCCAGCATCGCGCCGCGCATCTCTATAGCGAGATGGAGGTGGCGCGCGCCGCGGTGCTCAAGGCGCAGCAATTGCTCGATGCGGGCGACGACAAGGCCGATGCCGCGGTCTCGGTCGCCAAGGCGATGACCGGCCTCGCGACGATGCTCAGCGTGCAGGAAGGCGTGCAGATGCACGGCGGGATCGGCATGACCGACGAATATGACATCGGCTTCTACATGAAGCGCCAGCGCGTGCTCGCCGAAATGTTCGGCGATGCCAATTTCCACGCCGACCAATTGGCGCGCGCGGCGGGTTATTGATCGCACACGCGACCCGCGACCTTCTATCGTCATGCCGGGCTTGACCCGGCATCCAGAGCCACAAATACCACCGCCTGTTGCCCTGGATGCCGGTTCAAGTCCGGCATGACGGTAAAAGACAAGCCCGAAAAGGAGCCGATCGACGTGTCAGACGCCCCCACCCCCACCCCGGCGGAGCTTGCCGCAGAGCTGGTCGACCTGCTCGACGTGGAGGAAATCGACACCGATCTGTATCGCGGCCGTCGCCAGCGCGACGGGGTCGGCAGGGTGTTCGGCGGGCAGGTGATCGCGCAGGCGCTGCAGGCCGCGCAGCGCTCGACCGATGCGCCCAAGGTCGCGCATTCGCTCCACGCCTATTTCATGCGCCCGGGCGACGAGAATTATCCGATCATCTTCCGCGTCGTGCGCGATTTCGAGGGGCGCAGCTTCGCCACCCGCCGCGTCATCGCGATGCAGCGCGGCGCGCCGATCCTCAACATGGCGGCATCGTTCCAGGTGCCGGAGGGCGGCTTCCACCACCAGGATCAGATGCCCGACGTTCCCGCGCCCGAGGAACTCGAGAGCGAAGCGGCGATCCGCGCGCGAGAGAGCCCGCATGTCGACGAGCGTTACCGCCGCGCGCTGACCCGCCCGCGCCCGATCGAGATCCGCCCGGTCTTCCCGCGCAAATGGTTCAACCCCACCCCGACCGCGCCGATCCAGCATAGCTGGTTCCGCATCGTCGCGCCGGTGGGGGACGATCCGGCGATCCACCGCGCGATCCTGTCCTATGCGTCGGACATGTCGCTGCTCGGCACCTGCATGCTACCGCACGGCGTCAACTGGACGACCCCCGGCTTCCAGAGCGCGAGCCTCGATCATGCGGTGTGGTTGCACGAGGATTTCCGCGCCGACGACTGGCTGCTCTATTCCACCGACAGCCCCTGGGCGGGCCACGCGCGCGGGATGAACCGCGGCCAGATCTTCACCCGCGACGGCCGGCTCGTCGCCAGCGTCGCGCAGGAAGGCCTGATCCGCCTGCGCGAACCGCGGGGGTAGCGCCAAAAAGCCCCTCCCCTTCAGGGGAGGGGTTGGGGGTGGGGAAGGTGTCTCACCGAGACCGTCCGCCCGTGACTCCTGACTCCCCCACCCCAACCCCTCCCCTGAAGGGGAGGGGCTTCAATTGCGCCGCGGATAGCGTATCCCCGCCAGCATCACCGCCAAAAGTGGGACTCTGATCATGCAAATCGATCGCCGCCGGTTCGTTGCCGGCGCTGCCGCGCTGGGCGCGACCGCCGCCCTCCCCGCCCGCGCCCGCGCCCTCGCCGCCACCGGCGCGCGGGGCGACGCCGCCGCGATGGCGTTGCTCGACAAGCACGCCGAGGCGCTGCTGGTAAGCTACCCGGAAAACGCGATGACGCTCGGCATCGACACGGGCAAACGCGCCGCGCTCAAATCCGCGCTCGGCGATCATAGCGCTGGCGCCGAAGCCAAACGCCGCGCCGAGGCCGCGCAGCGCCTGACCGAATTGCGCGCGATCGACACCAAAACGCTCTCCCCCGCGGTCACCGTGCATGTCGAGACCGCGACGGTCGCGCACGAGATCGCGCTCGACGGCTGGCGGCGGATGCCGGTGGGCGACATGGCGTTCCTCTCCGCCAATGGCTATCGCTCGACCCCCTATGTCGTGAGCCAGGGCAATGGCGCGTTCGTCGACGTGCCCGATCTGCTCGAAAACAAGCATCAGGTCGCCGATACCGCCGATGCCGAGGCCTATCTCGCGCGGATGCGCGCCTATGCGCAGGAACTGCGCGACGAAACCGAGCGGGTGAAGGCCGATGCCGCCAAGGGCGTCTACCTCCCCGCCTTCCTCAACGAGATCACCGCGCGCCAGCTGCGCGACGGCGCGGCGCGGCCGGCCGACTGGGCGATCGTCACCAGCTTCGGCAGCAAGACCCAGGCCGCCGGCATCGCGGGCGACTGGGCCCGGCGCGCCGCCGCGATCGCCGAGCAGGAGATCGCCCCGGCACTCGCCGCGCAGGCCGATGCCTTTGTCGCGCTGCGTCCCAAGGCGCCCGATGTCGCGGGGATGTGGCAGGTGCCCGATGCTGCCGACATCTACGGCTGGCTGGTCGAGGCGGGGACGACCACCAAGCGGACGCCCGAGGACATCCACGCCGCCGGGCTCGAACAATGCAAGGCGCTGGCGGCGGAGATGGACCCGCTGCTCCGCGCGCAGGGGCTGACGCAGGGCACCGCGGGCGAGCGGCTCGCGGTGCTGGGCAAACGCCCCGATCTCTTGTTCGCCAATACCGATGCGGGGCGCGCCGAATTGCTCGCCTATCTCAATCAGGTGGTGGCGAAGATCCGTCCGCTGATGCCCAAGGCGTTCGGCAAATTGGTGCGCGGCAATCTCAACATCAAGCGCGTCCCCCCGGCGATCCAGGACGGCGCGCCCAACGGCTATGCCGGCCCCGGATCGATCGACGGCAAGATCCCCGGCACTTATTACATCAACCTGCGCGATACCGGGATCTGGCCGCGCTATTCGCTGCCGACGCTGACCTTCCACGAAGGGATTCCGGGGCATGTGTGGCAGGGCGAATATACGTTCGATCTGCCGCTGATCCGCACCCTCTTGAGCTTCAACGCTTATTCGGAAGGCTGGGGGCTTTATGCCGAGCAGATCGCCGACGAGGTCGGCTTCTACGCCGACGATCCGCTCGGGCGGATCGGCTATCTCCAGTCGATGAACTTCCGCGCCGCGCGGCTCGTCGCCGATACCGGGCTGCACCACAAGCGCTGGACGATTGATCAGGCGATGCAGTGGTTCATGGCGACCACCGGCTTCACCGCCAGCCAGGCGCGGTCGGAGCTCAACCGTTATTGCACCTGGCCGGGGCAGGCGCTCGGCTACAAGACCGGGCATAATGAGATCAATCGCCTGCGCGATGTCGCCAAGGCCAAGCTCGGCGCGCGGTTCGACGTGCGCGGGTTCAACGACGCGGTGGTGCAGACCGGCGGCGTCCCGCTCGGGGTGCTGGCAAAGGTGGTCGATCGCTGGGCAGCGAGCGCCTGATCCTTCTAACTCCCCTCCCTTCACCAGGGAGGGGAGAGGAAATTAAACCGCCGTCCGCCCATATTCCTGCTTGGTCACCGGATGGCTCGACGAGAGCCCCCCGTCGACCGCGATCGCCTGTCCGTTGACGTAGCTCGCGTCGTCCGACGCCAGGAACAGCGCGACCTTCGCCAGCTCCTCGGGTTGCGCGCCGCGCCGCAGCGGATTGAGCCGGCCGACGCGATCCATCTTCCCGGCATCGCGCGCATAATCGAAGGTGGGCTTGGTCATCCCGGTTTCGGTGAGCCCGGGGCAGATCGCATTGACCCGCACGTTCGATCCGGCAAGCTGCTGCGCCGAAACCTGCGCGAGGTTGATCACCCCCGCCTTCGACGCCGAATAGGCCGGCGACCCCGCCCCCGAGCGGATCCCGGCGACGCTGGCGGTGAGGATGATCGCGCCCTTGCCGCGCTCGGCGATGCGCGGCGCGGCGTGCTTCACCGCCAGATAGGGGCCGATCAGGTTGACCCGCAGCACCTCGGTGATCAGCTCGACGCTGGTATCGAAGATATTGGCCATCCCGCCCGAAATGCCGGCATTGGCGAACATCACGTCGAGCCCGCCGTAGCGATCGCAGGCGAGCGCGACCGCCTTCACGACATCCTCTTCCGACCCGGCATCGATGCGGATCGCCTCCGCAACGCCGCCCGCATCGCGGATCGCCTTGGCGGTCGCCTCGGCGCCGTCGGTAACGTCGGCGACGATCACCTTGCCGCCCTCCGCCGCGAACAGGGTGGCGGCGGCGCGGCCGATACCCGAGCCGGCGCCGGTGACGATGATCGATTTGTCGGTGAACCTCATTGCCGCATCCTCCAGTTCGTTTTGAAATGCCGCCAGCCTCTCCCCCTCGTCATTCCCGCGAAGGCGGGAATCCAGTGACGCTGGTGTCGCGGTTCAGCCGATAAGCCAGCCAGAATGGATCCCGCCTTCGCGGGAATGACGAAAGAACGGCAGCTCAGATCGTCACGCCGCCGTCGATCACCAGCACCTGACCGGTCATGAACGTACTCGCCTTGGACGCGAGATAGACCACCGCGCCCGCAATCTCCTCCGGCTCGCCGATGCGGCGCAGCGGGGTGGTGCGGTTGCGTTCGTTCACCGCCGCCTCGTCTTCCCACAAGGCCTTGGCGAAATCGGTCTTGATCAGCCCCGGCGCGATGCAATTCACGCGGATGCCGTATTTGCCGTATTCGTGCGCCAGATTGCGCGCGAGCTGCATGTCGGCCGCCTTGGAGATGCAATAAGCCCCGATCGTCGTCGAGCCGCGCAGCCCCCCGATCGAGGAGACGATGACGATCGATCCCGCGCCGCGCTCCTTCATCTCGGGCGCGACCATCGTGATCAGCCAGTGGTTGGAAACGATATTATTGTCGAGGATCTTGCGGAACTGCTCGTCGGCGATCCCTTCCTGCGGGCCGTAATAGGGATTGGAGGCGGCGTTGCAGACGAGGCAGTCGATCCGGCCGAACGCGCGCCGCGTCTCGTCGACCAGATGCTGGAGCCCCGCCTTGTCGGAGATATTGGCGGCGACCGCGATCGCGGTGCCCGCGCCGAAGCGGTCGTTGATCTCCGCCGCGACCGCGTCGCACGCATCCTGCTTGCGGCTGGAGATCACCACCTTCGCGCCCTGTTCGGCGCAGGCGATCGCGGCGGCCTTGCCGATCCCGCGCGACGATCCGGTGATGAGCACGACCTTATCGGTCAGATCGAACAGCGACATGCGTGTTTCCTCCCTTCAGGCCCCTGCTTTCACCGCGAAATCCCACGCCGCCTGCGCCAGCGCCGGAACGCGCGCGCTGGCGGCCTCGGCATTGGCGTTGGAGGCGGTGCCGATCAGGAAGCGCTTCCTGATCCCCTGGACGATCGAGGCGAGGCGGAACATGTTGAACGACAGATACCAATTGAGATCGGGCAGCCCCTCGGGCCGGCCGGTCTTCTCGCAATAACGCGCGACGACTTCCTCCAATGTCGGGATCCCCGTCTCCGGCCCAGTGAGCCCCAGCACCCCGGAGCGGCCCTCGGGCTCGGTCACCCAGGAGATCAGGAAATAGGACAGATCGGCGAGCGGATCGCCGAGCGTCGACAATTCCCAGTCGAGCACCGCGGCGACGCGCGGCTCCAGCCCGGGGGCGAACTTCATATTGTCGCAGCGATAATCGCCGTGGACGATCGAGGTGCGGGTCTGCGGCGGCAAGGTGCGCGGCAGCCACTCGATCAGCCGTTCCATCGGCTCCATATGTTCGGTCTCGGCGCCGCGATATTGCTTGGTCCAGCGCGACACCTGGCGCTCGAAATAATTGCCGGGGCGGCCGAACGTCTCAAGCCCCGCGGCGACGTGATCGACATTGTGGAGTTGCGCCAGCGTGTCGATCATCGCGTGATAATGCGCGCGCCGGGTATCGGCGTCCATGCCCGGGAAGGCGCCGTCCCAGATCGTCCGCCCCTCGACCATCTCCATCACGTAAAAGGCCGATCCGATCACCGTATCGTCCTCGCACAGCCCGAACGGGCGCGGCACCGGGAAGCCGGTGGGGTGCAGCCCGGCGATGACGCGATATTCACGGTCGACCGCATGTGCCGAGGGAAGCAATTCGCCCATCGGCTTGCGCCGCAGCACATAATTGCGGGTCGGGGTGGTGAGCTTGTAGGTCGGGTTGGATTGCCCGCCGGCGAATTTGGCATAGCTCAGCGGGCCGGCGAAATCGGGCACATTGGCGCTCATCCACGCGGCCAGCGCGTCCAGATCGAGCCGGTCGCGTTCGGCGATCTCGGCTTGCAGGCTGGTATCGGTCATTGATCGAAGACAATCACGCTGCGCGTCGCGTCGCCCTTGCGGAGCTCGTCGAACGCGTCGTTGATCCGGGTGAGCGGCAGCCGCTCGGCGATGATCGTGTCGAGATCGAGCTGCCCGCGCTGGTAGAAATCGACCAGCCGCGGGATATCCACCGGGAAGCGGTTATACCCCATGATCCCGCCCTGCAGCCTCTTGCCCGACAACAGGTCCATCGCCGACAGCCCGACTTTCTCGTTCAACGGCATCATGCCGAGGATCGTCGCGGTGCCGCCGCGGCGCAGCACCTTGACCGTCGTTTCGGCCGATTGCGGGCGGCCGACCGCCTCGATCGCATGATCGACCCCGCCCTTGGTCACCTCGATCACCTCGGCGACGACATTCTCGGCGAGCGGGTCATAGCTGTGGGTCGCGCCGAGCCTCTCGGCGATCGCGCGCTTTTCAGGCACCGGATCGAGCGCGATAATCTTGCCCGCGCCCGCGATCTTCGCGGCATTGACCGCGGCGAGCCCGATCCCGCCGCACCCGACGACGCACACCGTCTCGCCCGGCGATACGTCGGTGGTGTTGAACACCGCCCCGGCCCCGGTCGTCACCGCGCAGCCGATCAGCGCGGCGCGATCGAGCGGCATTTCCCGGTCGATCGCGACACAGGCATGCTCGTGGACCAGCATCATCTCGGCATAGGCCGAGAGGTTGAGCATCTGGTTGACCGGATCGCCATTGGCGAGCCTGAGCCGCGGCTCGGCGCTCGCCGCGCGCCGCGTTTCGCCGCCGAGACACAGGTACATCCGCCCGGTCACGCAATATTCGCAATGGCCGCAGAATGCCGAGAGACAGGTGACGACGTGGTCGCCCGGCTTCACCGTGCGCACCTCCTCGCCCACCGCCTCGACGATGCCGGCCGCCTCATGCCCCGGAATCGCCGGGAGCGGATGCGGATAGGCGCCGTCGACGAAATGCAGGTCGGACCGGCACACGCCGCATGCCAGCGTGCGGATCAGCACCTCATGCGCCGCCGGCTTGGCGACCAGCACATCGGTCACTTCAAGCGGTTTCTTGGCTTCGAACAAAACGGCGGCCTTCATGTGCCTCTCCTAGTTAATCGTCATCATCCTATCCCTCGTCATTCCCGCGAGGGCGGGAATCCATTCTGGCTGGCGGTGCGTGTCTCTCCACGACCCGCGCGAATGGATCCCCGCCTTCGCGGGGATGACGGCACGGGCATTCGTTCAGCGCGAAACGCCGATATCCCCGCTCGATACGTCGCTGCCGCCATAGGGCACCGGGCGCTCGGCCTTCCAATCGGCATATTTGCCGAATTCGTCGCGCGCGATCGCGCGGGCGTGGACCTCATCCGGCCCGTCCGCCAGCCGCAAGGTGCGCTGCGACGCCCAGGCATGCGCGAGCCCGAAATCCTCCGCGACGCCCGCGCCGCCATGCGCCTGCACCGCATCGTCGAGGATCTGCAGCGCCATATTGGGCGCCTGCACCTTGATCATCGCGATTTCGAGCTTGGCCGATTTGTTGCCCGCCTTGTCCATCATGTCGGCGGCCTTGAGGCACAGCAACCGGGTCATCTCGATATCGATCCGCGCGCGTGCGATGCGCTGCTCCCACACGCTGTGATCCGACAGCCTCTTGCCGAACGCGACGCGGCTGACGAGCCGCTTGGCCATCTTCTCGATCGCGACTTCGGCGACGCCGATCGTGCGCATGCAGTGATGGATCCGCCCCGGCCCGAGCCGACCCTGCGCGATCTCGAACCCGCGCCCTTCGCCGAGCAGCAGATTCTCGACCGGCACGCGGACGTTGGTGAAGCTCACCTCGCCGTGCCCGTGCGGCGCATGATCATAGCCGTAGACCGACAGCATCCGCTCGATCTTCACCCCCGGGGTGTCCATCGGCACGAGCACCTGGCTCTGCTGCTGGTGGCGCGACCCCTCGAAGCTGGTCTTGCCCATCAGGATGCCGACCTTGCAGCGCGGATCGCCGACGCCGGACGACCACCATTTGCGCCCGTTGATCACGTAATGATCGCCGTCGCGCTCGATCCGCGTCTCGATATTGGTCGCATCCGACGAGGCGACCGCCGGCTCGGTCATCAGGAACACCGAGCGGATCTCGCCGTTCATCAGCGGACGGAGCCATTGCTCCTTCTGCTCGCGCGTGCCGTAGCGATGGAGCACTTCCATATTGCCCGTATCGGGCGCCGAGCAGTTGAAGCATTCGCTCGCCCAGCCGATCTTGCCCATCTCCTCGGCGCACAGGGCGTATTCGAGATTGGTGAGCTGCGTCCCTTCGAATTCGAACGTGTCGTCGACATGTTGCTGGCCCGAATGCGGCGGCATGAAGAAATTCCACAGCCCGGCGGCCTTGGCCTTGGCCTTCACCTCCTCGAGCACCGGGATGACCTTCCACGGGTCGCCCGCATGATGCTGGCGATCGTATTCGGCTTGCCGCGGACGGATCTGCTGGTCGATGAAATCGCGTACCCGGTCCCGGAAATAGGTTTCGCGTTCGCTAAGCGTGAAGTCCATCGCATCCCTCCAGAGCCTGTCTTGCGGGAAGCTCTAGACCGTACCCTTCATTCGGTAAAGCATCCGAATCGCCGCTCACTCCCTACGCAACA
Organism: Sphingomonas lycopersici; assembly: GCF_026130605.1. GTDB lineage: Bacteria > Pseudomonadota > Alphaproteobacteria > Sphingomonadales > Sphingomonadaceae > Sphingomonas > Sphingomonas lycopersici. The sequence goes on from NZ_JANFAU010000008.1 coordinate 45,774, forward strand.
CAGCTTATCGCCTCTGTCATAAAAGGGACTGTTTCTTCGAAATCTTGCTGCTAGAGTGATTCGATGAACGGCATGGGGGAATCCGGCCGGGGAGAGGAATCGGGTACGCGCCGCTTCAGGGCGAAGCGTGACGCGATCCTCGCCGCGGCCGCGGATGCGATCAACGAGCAAAGCGCGAAGGGCATGACCTTCGCCGACGTGGCACGCCGCGTCGGGCTCAATACAACAAGCGTCACTTATTATTTCAAGCGCAAAGAGGATCTCGCCGCCGCCGCGTTCGAGCATACGCTCGAACGGCTGATGGGGATGCTCGACGAGGCGATGACGCAGCATACGCCTGAGGCGCGGGTCGAGCGTTATCTCGCGCTCAACATGGAGCGGCTCGCCCGCATCCAGCGCGGCGAGGAGCGGCAGATGGCCGGACTCTCCGACCTGCGCGCGATGGACGAGCCGGTGCGATCCGCGCTGATGGCCGGCTGGCGCGAGGTGTTCCGTCGCACGCGGCTGCTGTGGGGATCGGCCGAGACGCGCCAGCAAACCGATCTTCACGGCGCGCGCGCGCATGTGCTGCTCGAAAACACCTTCTGGCTGCCGGTGTGGCTGGTGCGCTACGAGCCCGATCAATATGCCCGCGCCGAGGCGCGGCTGATGGACGTGTTCCGCCACGGCATCGCCGCGCCGGGGGCGCTGTGGCGGCCCACGCCGATCGATCTGCCGCACGACGAGACGGTGCCGGGACGCGAGGCGTTCCTGCTCGCCGCGACGCGGCTGATCAACGAACTCGGCTATCGCGGCGCCTCGGTCCAGCGCATCGCGTCCGAGCTCAACGTCACCAAGGGCAGCTTCTACCACCATCTCGATGCCAAGGACGATCTGGTCGTCGCTTGCTACAAGCGCAGCTTCGATACGATCGCCGCGGCGCAGCGGATCGCCGACGAACAGGGCGGGACGCATTGGAACCGGCTGTCGAGCATGATCGCCACCTTGCTCGACGTGCAATTCTCCGAACTCGGCCCGCTCCTGCGCACCACCGCGCTGTCCGGGTTGCCGCCCGGGGTGCGGCAGGTGATGGTCGAGCGGTCGAACCGCATCGCGCGGCGTTTCGCCGGCACCATGTCGGACGGGATCGCCGAAGGAACGATCCGCCCGGTCGACGCGCTGATCGCGGCGCAGGCGCTGATGGCGTTCCTCAACGCGGCGTTCGACATGCGCAAATGGGCGTGGTCGATGCCCCGCGACCGCGCGATCGCGCTCTACGCCTCGACGCTGACCTTCGGCCTGTTCGACGATCGCGCGGTGGCGGAATAGCACCCCGTCACCCCGGCGCGAGCCAGGCTCCATCGGAAGGCAGGCGCGGGACAAGAGGCTCTGATCGCTGCGCTTGAGGCTTGATGTATCCCGGCTCGAGGCCGGGATGACGACGGGCATCGAAGCGCGACCGCTCCCCTACACCGCCGCCCCGAAAGCGGCCGCGCGCGCCTGCATCGCCAGCGCGTGAAACGGCCCCCGGCGCTGGCGGAATTCGCGGATCGAGCAGCCGAGGAACAGATGTGCGTCGCGCAGGAAGTGCGACCGATCCCAATAACCCGCCTCCGCCAGCAGCGCGCCCGCCGTCTCGGGCGGCGCATCGAGCGTCCCGCTCAGCGCGCGCAGGAAGCGCCGCCGGCGGAGCAGCAATTTGGGCGTGAAACCGAAATGCTGCCGCGTCCGCGCGGCGAACTGGCGCGGCGTCATGCCGACCCGCTCCGCCAGCGTCTCGATCCGCATCGTCTCGGCCTCGTCGAACGCCGCCTCGAGCTGCGGCACCAGCGGATCGACCGGACGCGGCTCCGCCAGCCGCGCATCGAGCCAGCGTTCCAAGACCACGGGGGGATGCTCGCCGGCGTCGAGCGCCTCGCGCACCGCATCCGCCGCCGGATCGAGCACCGACAGCGGGACGACGCGATTGGCGTGGACCGAAAGATCGCCACCGAACAGTTGCGCCCAGCCGACCGCGCGCAGCCCGATCCCCACCACCGTCCCGCCGGTCGCCTCGGCCCAGCCGGCAACATTGGTCGGGCCGGCGAACGACGCCAGCGGCATGTCGAACCGCCGCGAGCCGACCCGGAGCGACCAGGGCTGCGGCTCCTCGATTCCGAAACGTATTACGGGATCGCCCGGAAAGAATACGTCGCGAAACGTCGTTCCTGGACGAAATGGAATGCGAAACCGGTGAAAGCCGGTGATCAGCCCCGCGAAGCGTTTGTCTGCGCGCCAATAGGTAATGGGCGCGTTATCCGAATCCGCCATTTTCTCCCTCGCGCTGAACACAGGGAGTTAGCAGGTAACTAAACTTAGATTAGCGGAAAATTTTACAATTTATAATGATTTGTGCCAATTTGAGACAATATTGGCGCAACGGCGCGCGGCAGAAATAAAAAGCCCCCCTCCTCTTCAGGGGAGGGGTTGGGGTGGGGGAGTCACGGGTGGATGGTCTCTACGAGAACCCTGCCCCACCCCCGGCCCCTCCCCTGAAAGGGAGGGGAGAAAAAAGCTCAATAACCGTTGAGCCGCCCGAAGCGGTCGCGATGCCAGGAGGCAGTGCCCCACATCGTCTCCAGCACCGCGGCGCGCTTCAGATACAGCCCGGCGTCGAATTCGTCGGTCATCCCGACCCCGCCGTGGAGCTGGACCATCTCGCGGCTCACCAGCCGCAGCGTATCGTTGGCCACCGCCTTGGCGAGGCTCACCGCCTGATCGACGTCGGATCGTCCCGCGTCGATCGCCTCGAGCGCGCCCTCGACCGCCGAACGCATCAGCTCCAGCTCGGTGAGCATCTTCGCCATCCGGTGCTGAAGCGCCTGGAAGCTCGATAGCACCTGCCCGAACTGGACGCGCTGCTTGAGATAATCGAGCGTCTGGCGGAATGCGCTTTCGGCCATCCCGAGCATCTCCGCGGCGGTAACCGCGGCAGCGCGGTCGACGATCGCCTGGGTCAGCGCGGTATCGCCGAGCCGCTCGGCCGGCGCATGCTTGAAGGTCACCGCGGCATGGCTGCGGCTGTCCGCCATATGCCGGGTCGAGACCGTCACGCCCTCGCCCTTCGCGACCAGATAGAGCCCATCGGCCGCCGCGACCACGAACGCATCGGCGCCGTCGCCTTCCGCGACGAACGGCTTGGTGCCGCTGAGCTTGCCGCCGTCGACGCTCGCGGTGAATTTCATGTCGTGCGACGGGCCGTCGTCGATCGCCAGCGTGGCGATCGCCTCGCCCGAGGCGAGCCGGGGCAGCCAGTCTTTCTTGGCCTTGTCCGACGATCCCATGACGATCGCGCTCGCCGCCACCGCGGTCGCGCCGAGCGGGGTCGCCGCGAGGTTGCGGCCGAGCTGCTCGACCACCAGCCCGAGCGAGAGATAGCCGAACGCCGATCCGCCGAACTCCTCGGGGATGACGATCCCGGCCCAGCCCATCGCGCCGATCGCGCTCCACGCTTCGGGGTCGAAGCCGGTCGCCGAGCCCGCGTCGCGCAGCTTGCGGAAGGCGGTAACCGGGCTTTCGTTATCGGCCCATTCGCGCGCCATGTCGCGCAGCATCACCTGTTCTTCGTTGAGCGCTGCCATGTTCAAATCCTTCCTTTAGAAACCGGGGAGGAGGACGTCTCGCGCGTCCCTCCTCCACCCGGCCCTCTCCAGGCGCACTGCCTCATTGCGGGCAGCCGCCAACCTCAGTCACTGATGATCGAGCATCCCGAGGATGCGCTTGGCGATCACATTGTTCTGGATCTCGCTCGACCCGCCGTAGATCGACACCGCCTTGCCCCACAGCCAGGTGCGGGTCTGCTCGAGCTCGGCGGGGGTGAAGCCCTCGCCCTCCCAGCCCAGCCCCTGCATCCCCATGATCTCGATGTTGAGCTCGGCGCGATCCTGCGTGATCCGCGCGCCGACGTTCTTCATGATGCTCGTCGCCGCCGACGGGCCGGCATTGCCCTTCGCCTCGAGCGCGGCGCGGCGCAGCGTCAGCGCGAAGGCGCGCTGATCCATCTCATGCTTGATGATCCGCGTGCGCAGATCGGCGTCGGCGATCCGCCCCTCGGCGTCGGCGCCGCGATATTTCTTGGCGATCTCGGGGACGGTCCGCCCCGCATTCATCCGCGCCGCCGAGCCGCTGCCGCCCGACAGCGAATTGCGCTCGTGCTGGAGCAGCCGGGTGCCGATTTCCCATCCCTGCCCTTCGCGCCCGACGAGATTTTCCTTGGGCACCTTCACGTTGGTGAAGAAGGTCTCGCAGAACGGCGACGCGCCTGAGATCAGCCGGATCGGCCGCGTCTCGACCCCCTCGCTGGTCATGTCGATCAGCAGGAAGCTGATCCCGGCATGCTTCTGCGACTTGTCGGTGCGGACGAGCGCGAAGCATTTGTCGGCCCATTGCCCGCCCGAGGTCCAGGTCTTCTGGCCGTTGACGAGATAATGATCGCCCTTGTCCTCGGCGAAGGTCTGCAGGCTGGCGAGATCCGATCCCGCGCCCGGCTCCGAATAGCCCTGGCACCAGCGCACCTCGCCGCGCGCGATACGCGGGATATGCTCGCTCTTCTGCGCCTCATTGCCATATTCGAGCAAAGTCGGGCCGAACATCATCACGCCCATCCCGCCGATCGGGTTCCACGCGCCGATCTTCGCCATTTCCTCCTGCAGCACGCGCGCCTCGGCGCGCGAGAGCCCGCCGCCGCCATAGTCGCGCGGCCAGGTCGGGACGCCCCAGCCCTTTTCGCCCATCGCCTCGCGCCATTTGCGCTGCGCGTCGGTTTCGGCGCTCGGGCCGTCGACCGCCGACATGGCATTGTCCTGCCCGCGCAGCGCGGGATCGAAATTCGCCGCCAGCCACGCGCGCGCTTCCTCGCGAAAGGCTTCGACGCTGTCGGCGGGTCGGTCGAGGTCGGCGGCGGTCGCCATCGGCATCACTCCATTTTCCGAATCTGAATATCGGGTATGGACAATCGCATCGCACGTCCGGCGCGAAGATGCAAAGGGGGAGAATGGGCGCGGGCGCTGAAACAAAGTGCGCTGGGTCCAAATCACTCCTCCACCGTTCGCCCTGAGCTTGTCGAAGGGCGGCCCCAACTCACGGGCGGCAGGACGCCCTTCGACAAGCTCAGGGCGAACGGCTTATCTTTTGCGCGCGTTGCGATAGGATAGCCCCACTACGGGGGAAAAGCCCCGCATCTGCAAGGGGTTCCGCTCGATGCGTTTCCATCACCGCGCGGTGCCGATCGCGCTGGCCGCCGTGCTGATCGACACGATCGGCTTCGGCATCATCCTCCCGGTGCTGCCCTCGCTGATCGTCCATCTCGCGCATGTCGGGCTGCCCGATGCGACGCGGATCGGCGGCTATATGCTGATCGCCTTCGCCACCGCGCAATTCTTCGCCGGGCCGGTGCTGGGCAATCTCGGCGACCGTTTCGGACGGCGCGCGGTGCTGCTCGCGGCGATGACTGCCTTTGCCGCCGATTATGCGCTGATGGCGGTCGCCCCGACGATCGGCTGGCTGTTCCTCGGCCGCATCATCGCCGGCATCACCGGCGCGACTTATGGCCCGGTCAATGCGGTGCTGGCGGACGTCACCCCGCCCGACAAGCGCGGCGCGACCTTCGGGCTGGTCGGCGCGGCATTCGGCGCGGGGTTCATCATCGGGCCAGCAATCGGCGGATTGCTCTCGACGCTCGGCCCGCGCGCGCCGTTCATCGCCGCCGCCTGCCTCGCGCTCGCCAATGCCGCGACGATCGCGCTGGTCATGCCCGAGACGCTGCCGCCCGAGCGCCGCCGCCGGTTCGACTGGAAACAGGCCAATGTGTTCGGCGCCTTCGCGCCCTTGTTCCACGCCGGCGGCGCGACCCCGCTGCTGATCGCGACGCTCATCTGGCAGATCGCGCATATGGTCTATCCCGCGACCTGGGCCTTTTATGCCGAGATCGCCCTGGGCTGGAACGGGCGTCAGGTCGGCTGGTCGCTGGCGGCGGTCGGCGGGGCGATGATGATCGTGCAGATCTTCCTCACCGGGCGCGCGATCAAGCGCTTCGGCGAGGAGCGCACCGCGCTGATCGGGCTGGCGATCGGCGCCGCGGAATTCGCGCTGATCGCCTTCGCGACCAACGGCTGGCAGGTCTATCCGCTGATCCTGATCGGCGCGCTCGCGGGACTCGTCTTCCCGTCGATCAACGCGATCCTCGCCAATCGCGTCGACGCCAGCCACCAGGGCGCGCTGCAGGGCGGGATGGCGAGCCTCTCCAGCATCGCCGCGATCGTCGGCCCGCTGGTGATGACGCAATCGCTGGCGTTCGGCGCCGATCGCGGGCTGCCCGGCGCGGCGTTCCTGCTCGCCGCGGCGCTGGCGGCGGTCGCGCTCGCGACGATCTGGTTCGGGGTGGTCAGGCGGAAGGGGGTGCTGGCGTGAGCCCTCCCATTCTTCCGTCTCCCCTCCCTTGAACAAGGGAGGGGAGAAATATTTCACTCCATCCCGCGCCCCGGCCGGCGGCTCAGCCCGACATCGAGATGCGTCCCCGCATCGACCCGCCAGGTCTCGCCGGTGATCGCGCGGGTGGCGGGGTCGAGCAGCATCTCGATCGGCGCGGCGATATCCTCGGCCTGCGGCGCCATCGCCATCGGCGTCGCCGCCGCGATCCGCGCATCGAGCGCGGCCTTGCCCTCCGCGCCGAGCGTCTTTTCGAACCAGCCGGTGCCGACATAGCCCGGCGCAACCGCATTGACCCGGATTCCCGGCGCGAGGACCCGCGCGAGGCTCTGCGTCATCGTGATCAACGCGCCCTTCGACGCGGCATAAGCGACCGACGAGCCGATCCCGTGAAGCCCCGCGACCGACGCGACATTGACCACCGCACCATGCGGGCTCGCCGACAAAGCCGGCGCCGCGGCGCGGATCATCTGGAAGGCGGCGACGGTGTTGAGCCGATAGATATCGATGAAATCCTCCGCCTCCAGCCCGTCGAGCTTTTCGTGCGCGACATGCTTGGTGCGCCCGGCGTTGTTGACGAGAAAATCGACCCGCCCGAACCGCTCGGTCGCCGCCGCGACCAGCGCGCGGCACGCGGCATCGTCGACGATGTCCGCCTGGGCCGCGATCGCGCCCTCGCCCACCTCGGCGGCCAGCGCCTCGGCATCGGCGCGGCTGTGCGCATAATTGATCACGCACGCCACGCCGCGCGCCGCGAGTCGCCGCACCACCGCCGCGCCGATTCCCGTCCCGCCGCCGGTCACGATCGCTACCGAACCTCTCATCCTGCCCTCCGTATGCATTTTCGAAGATCGCGTATGGCATTCGCGCGCGGCATCGCCTAGCGGCTTAAATCATGACCGATCCTGCCGAGATGCTCGCCGGGCCGTTCGGGCTGCTGCCCGATCTGATCCGCCTTCATGCCGCCCGCCAGCCGGGCAAGCGCGCGATCGCCGACGGCGCGTCCGAGCTGAGCTATGCCGCGCTCGATCGCGCGATGGATCGCGTCGCGGCCGCTTTGCAGCGCGACGGCACGGCGCAAGGCCAGGCAGTGGCGATGGTTTCCTATCCGTCGGTGGCGCAGGCGATCGTGTTCCTCGGGGCGTTGCGCGCGGGGAGCGTCGCGGCGCCGATCCAGCCTTCCGCCACCCCGGCGCAGATTGCCGGGATGATCGCCGACAGCGGCGCGAACCTCGTCTTCCTCGACGCCGCCAATGCCGCCGCGCTCGCGGGCGAGACGCTCGCCGCGCGCGCGATCCGGCTCGAGGCGCTGGAAGATTGGCTCGCCCCCGCCGATGCCAAACCCGCGCCAGTCACGATCGCGCCCGACGACGGCTTCAACATCATCTATTCCTCGGGTACCACCGGCATTCCCAAGGGCATCGTGCAGAGCCACGCGATGCGCTGGCAGCATTTCTCGCGCAACAAGGAGGCCGGATTCGCCGATGCGGTGACGTTGCTCTCCACCCCGCTCTATTCGAATACCACGCTCGTCAGCTTCCTCCCGACGCTGGCGTGGGGCGGCACGGCGGTGCTGATGGCGAAGTTCGACGCGCATCAATTCCTCGAACTGGCCGAGAAATTCCGCGCGACCCACACGATGCTCGTCCCGGTGCAATATCAGCGGATCATGGCGCTTCCAGATTTCGATCGCTTCGATCTGTCCGCCTTCCGCTTCAAGACCTGCACCTCGGCGCCGTTCAAGCCCGAGTTGAAGCGCGATGTGGTCAATCGCTGGCCGGGCAAATTGGTCGAATATTACGGCATGACCGAGGGCGGCGCGTCGTTCATCCTGATCGCCGACGAATTCCCCGACAAGCTCCACACGGTCGGCCGCCTCGCCCCGGGGCATGAGGCGAAACTGCTCGACGAGGAGGGCAATGAAGTGCCCCCCGGCGGGGTGGGCGAGATCGTCGGGCGCTCGCCGGCGATGATGAGCGGCTATCACGGCCGCGAACAGGCGACGCGCGATGCCGAATGGTTCGACGCCCACGGCAACCGCTGGATCCGCCACGGCGACGTCGGGCGGTTCGATGAGGACGGCTTCCTCACCCTGCTCGATCGCAAGAAGGACATGATCATCTCGGGCGGGTTCAACATCTATCCGTCCGACCTGGAGGCGGTGCTCGCCGAGCATCCCGCGGTGGCCGATTGCACCGTCGTCGGGGTGGCGAGCGAGCAATGGGGGGAAACCCCGGTCGGCTTCTATGTCCCGCGCGCGGGGGCGAGCGAGAGCGCCGACGAGATCCGCGACTGGGCCAATGCCCGGCTCGGCAAGACGCAGCGCCTCTCGGCGCTCCACGTCACCAACGAGCTGCCGCGCAGCGCGATCGGCAAGGTATTGAAGCGCGAGCTGCGCGACCGGCTCGCGGCGGGGGAGTTCGCATGACCAGCCTGAAACAGATTCTCGACGGCCTCAATCCGCTCGCGGAAGGGATCGGCTGGCGCGGCGCGATCCCCGAGGATTGGCTGCAGGGCCGCACCTCCTATGGCGGGCTTTCCGCGGCGATCGCCTTGCATTGCGCGATGCGGTCGGACGAGGACCTGCCCCCGCTGCGGTCGGCGCAGGTGTCGTTCGTCGGCCCGCTCGCCGGGCCGATCCTCGTCACGACGCACCGCTTGCGGCGCGGCAAGAATGCCGCGTTCATCGAGGCGAGCATCGAAAGCGAGGCGGGGCTCGGGCTGCGCTGCACCTTCGTCTTCATGCGCGCGATCGAGAGCGAGGTGGATTATCAGACCACCACTCTCCCCGATTTCCCGCGCCCCGGCCCCGGCGACACCACCTATAAGGGCGGTGCAGCGGTCGCCTTCACGCGCAATTTCGAATTCGTCGACCGGCGCGACGGGCCGGGACTGCTGCCGGCCGAATGGCTGCGCTGGACGCGGCTCAACGAGCGCGAGGGGCTCGATCCGATGGTCGAATTGCTCGCGGTCGGCGATTGCCTGCCCCCCGCCGCGCTGCGACTCATCGGGCGCAACGTGCCGATGAGCTCGATGACGTGGATATTGAACGTGCTCGGCCCGACGCCGTCGACCGAGGACGGCTGGTGGCTGCTCCGCTCCAACGCCGATTATGCGCGCGCCGGCAGTTCGTCGCAGCAGATGGGGATCTGGAACGCGGCGGGCGAGATGGTCGCCGAGCAGATGCAGTCGGTCGCGCTGTTCGCCTGACTCCACTTCCCTCCCTTGAACGAGGGAGGGGAGAAAAACGCGACAAATTGCGACAATTCGGGGCCGCGACGGACATAACTGCGCGACAGCCCACGGCTAATCCTCATGCCAACGACGGGGAAATCGCCCCGCCGCGCATGAGGATCGATGATGAAGAAAAAGCTGTTGCTTGCTCTGACGCTCGGATCGGCCGCGCTGGCCGGGACGCCGTCTTTCGCTTTCGCCCAGGCCGCGCCGCCGGCCGCCGCCGCGCCGCACGAGCGGATGCGCGATCGCACCGTCACCCGCGAAGAGGCGCTGGCGCGCGCCGACCGGATGTTCGACGCAATCGACACCAATCACGACGGCAAGATCGCCCCCGATGAGCGCAAGGCCGCGCATGAGAAGATGCGCGAACGCTGGCAGGCGCGCCACGCGGAGCAGACTGCGCCGGGCGCCGATGCCAACGCCACGCCGGACCACAAATGGGGCGGCGGCCATCGCGGCGGTCACCACATGGGAATGCGCGGGATGCGCGGCGATCCCAATCGCGTGATCACCCGCGAGGAATGGCACGAGAAGGCCGCGGAGCGCTTCGACCGGATGGACCTCAACCACGACGGCCAGATCACCCCCGACGAACGCAAGGCCGCGCGCGAACAGATGCGCGAGAAGTTCCGCGAGCGGATGCAGATGCGTCGCGACCGGGGCGATACGCCGGGGCCGGCGCCCGCGCCGACGCCGAACGCCCGCTGATCGCACTTCTCCCCCTCCCTTCACCAGGGAGGGGAGCAGGACCTGCCAGCGCACCGGGCGGCCTCCCCGCCGCCCGGTGCTTCCCACGGAGCGTGGACATGCTAATCCCCGACGCGATGGGAGAAACGCCACATCTCTTGCTGGTCGACGACGAGCGCTCGATCCGCGAACCGCTCGCCACTTATCTGACCAAGCAGGGCTTCCGCGTCACGCAAGCGCCCGATGCCGAGCAGGCGCGCGCGCGGCTCGCGGCCTATGCGATCGATCTCGTCGTCCTCGATATCATGATGCCGGGCGAAGACGGGCTGTCGCTCTGCCGCCATATCCGCGAGACGAGCGACCTGCCCGTCATCCTGCTTACCGCCCGCGCCGAGGAGACCGACCGGATCGTCGGGCTCGAAATGGGCGCGGACGATTATGTCGTGAAGCCCTTTTCCCCGCGCGAGCTTTCCGCGCGGATCAAGGTCGTGCTGCGCCGCATGCAGGCGGGCGGCACGCGGCAGAATGCGCCCGAAAGCGGGGCCTATGCCTTCGCCGGGCGCGTGCTCAAGACCGGCGAGCGGACCCTGGTCGATCGCGACGGCGTGTCGGTGCCCTTGTCGACCGGCGAATATAATCTGCTGCTCGCGCTCGTCGGCCGCCCGCGTCAGGTGCTGACCCGCGACCAGTTGCTCGATCTGACGCAAGGGCGCGAGGCCGCCGCATTCGATCGCTCGATCGACAATCAGATCAGCCGCTTGCGGCGCAAGATCGAAGTCGATCCCAAATCGCCCGAGATCATCAAGACGGTATGGGGCGGCGGCTACACCTTCGCGGCGGAGGTCACCCGACTGTGAGCCCGCGCCGGTGACACGCTGGCCGCGCAGCCTCGCGGGGCAGATGGCGCTGCTCGTCGCGGTGGCCTTGTTCGTCGCACAGGCAGTCAATTTCGCGCTGATCGTCCGCGATCGATCGGCCAGTCGCCTCCAGCAGGCCTCCGCCATTCCTGCGCTGCGCATCGCCGATGCGATCGGGCGCGAAGCCGGCGGGCAGCCGATCGCCGGCGATCGCGGCCGCATCCGCCGCGTCGACACCAACCCGATCCCCGCCGATCTGCCGCGTCGCGCCGATGTCGCGGCGGCGGTGCGTGCCAATCTTGCGCGGATGGGAGTTGCGGCCGGGCAGGTCGATGCCGCGGTGATCCACCTGCCGCCCCGCGCGCGCGACGACGGGGGCATGCACACCGGTCGTCGCGGCCCGCGCCGCATGCTGCTGATCGCGGTCGAGCAGCCGGGGCACGGCTGGCTGGTCGCACGCGCCTTCTGGCCCGATGCCGGGCCGGCGATCCTGTGGCGGCTCATCGCGCAGACGCTGGTGCTTTATATCGTCCTGCTCGTCCCGGTGCTGTGGCTGGCGCGGCGCATCTCGCAGCCGTTGCGTGCACTGACGCATGATGCGCAGCGCTTCTCGCTCGGCGGTGCGGCGGCGCCGGTTCTCGAGGCGGGGCCGGCCGACGTCCGCGCGGTGATCGCCGCCTATAATGCGCTCGGCGTCCGCGTCCGCGCGATGCTCGACGAGAAGGACCGCATGCTCGGCGCGCTCGGGCACGATCTACGCACCCCGCTCGCCGCGCTGCGGGTGCGGATCGAATCGGTCGAGGACGAGGCCGATCGCGCGCGGATGGCGGATATCATCCAGGAGATGAACCGCACGCTCGACGACATCTTGAGCCTCGCGCGGCTGGGGCGCCCGAGCGAGCCGGTGACCGAGGTCGATCTCGCGGCTTTGGTCGACGCGGTGGTGGAGGATTTTCGCGATCTCGGCCATCCGGTGGCGTTCGAGGAAGCCGATCGGCTGCCGGTGCGGCTGCGCCCCTCGCTGATCCGCCGCGCGGTGCGCAACCTGATCGAGAATGCGGTGAAATACGGCGCGGGGGCCGAGGTGACGCTCGCGCCGCGCGGCGGAGCAGTGGCGGTCGTCGTCGCCGATCGCGGGCCGGGCATCCCGCCGGACCGGCTCGCCGACGTGTTCGAGCCGTTCACCCGGCTGGAAAACTCGCGCAACCGCGAGACCGGCGGGATCGGTCTCGGTCTCGCCCTCGCCCGCGCAATCGCCCGCGAAGCGGGGGGCGATGTATCGCTCGCCAACCGGGATGGCGGCGGGCTGGAAGCGGTGCTGACGCTGCCCGTGCGGTGAAGCATTGAATTTTTGCGGCAGAACGCGCCGTTTATTTGGCGTTTTGCAATTTGGCAGGAATTCGCAATTACGCATGCGTCATGAACTGCCGCATCCGCCGCGCCTGCCTCGTCGCGCTCCCGCTTTTGGTGGCGGGCTGCGGCGACTCGGGCGGCGGCGGCGGGCTGAGCGTCAGCCAGCCGGCGGCGACTCCCTCGCCTTCGCCCTCGCCCAGCTCATCGCCGACCTCTTCGTCGACGCCGGGAAGCTGGGCGCAGCAAGCCGCGGCGCTCTATGATGCGCAGCCGAATGTTTCGACCTGCAGCTCGGGCACGCTCAAGGCGAGCGTGAAGGCCAACTTCCTCTCTAACCTCAACACGTTGCGCGCGCTGCACAATCTGCCGCCGGTCGTCTATTCGAACGACGAGGACAGTCAGGAGCAGGATTCGTCGCTGATGATGGCGGTGGCGCGGCAGTTGAGCCATTCGCCGTCGTCGACCTGGCAATGCTATAGCGCGAGCGGCGCGGGGGGCGCCGGCGCGAGCAATCTCGTCGGGGTATGGGGCAGCAATACCGCGTTCGACAGCGACGACGATTATCTGGCGCTGTGGATGACCGAGAATGGCGCCGCCGATATCGGCCATCGCCGCTGGATCCTCGATCCGTTCCTCGGCAAGACATCCTATGGTCGCGTCTCGATCGTGCTGGCCGACGGCAGCCGCGCCAGCGCCGCCTCGATGCGGGTGCTGAACTTCAACGCCGCCCCTGCGGTGCCGAGCGGCGTCCCCGCGTTCGTCGCTTATCCTTATGGCGATTATCCGCAGCGTTATTTCGGTGCATCGGATTATCTGTCGTTCACCGCGATCGCGAGCACGCTCGGGGTGTGGGCCAATCAGAGCGTCAGCTTCGCCAGCGCCACGGTGACCGTCACCGGCCCGTCGGGCGCGATGCCGGTCACCGACGTCAGCACCGACAATCTCGGCTATGGCGTGCCCAACAGCATCCAGTGGCGTGTCACCGGGCTGCAGCCGGCGGTTAGCTATTCGGTGACGATCAACAACGTCTCCGGCGCGCCGAAGACGAGCTACAGCTATACGTTCCGGATGGTGCCGTAGGGCCGATTGCAATCGCACCCTGTTTCGGCTAGGGGCGCCGCTTCCTCGCGAAAATCGTGGAAAGCTTGCGGGAGGGCGCATGCCCGCTCGGACCGCTAAACTTGAAACCAGGCCGTCCCCCTTACCCAAGGGAGCGGCCGGATTGAGAGAGTGACATGGCAAAGAAGATTACCGGCTATATCAAGTTGCAGGTGCCCGCCGGCGCCGCAAACCCGTCGCCGCCGATCGGCCCGGCGCTGGGTCAGCGCGGCGTGAACATCATGGAATTCTGCAAGGCGTTCAACGCCCAGACGCAGGACATGGAAAAGGGCGCTCCGCTCCCCACCATCATCACCGTGTACGCCGACCGCTCGTTCTCGTTTGAGACCAAGACGCCGCCGGCCACCTTCCTGATCAAGAAGGCGCTGAACCTCAAGTCGGGCTCGAAGGAGCCGGGTAAGGTGAGCGCGGGCAAGATCAAGCGTTCGCAGCTGGCGGAAATCGCCGAGGCCAAGATGAAGGACCTCAACGCGAACGACATCGACGCCGCGACCAAGATCATCGAAGGCAGCGCGCGGGCCATGGGCCTCGAAGTGGTGGAGGGCTGAACATGGCGAAGCTGACCAAGAAGCATAAGGCGATCCAGATCGATCGCGAGAAGCTGCACGGCGTCGACGAGGCGATCGCGCTGGCCAAGGCCAATGCCACCTCGAAGTTCGACGAGACGATCGAGATCGCGCTGAACCTCGGCGTCGATCCGCGTCACGCCGACCAGATGGTCCGTGGCGTCGTCACGCTCCCGGCCGGCACCGGCAAGACGGTGCGCGTCGGCGTGTTCGCCAAGGGCGCGAAGGCCGATGAGGCGCGCGCTGCCGGTGCGGATGTCGTGGGCGCCGAGGATCTGATGGAAACGATCCAGGGCGGCACGATCGATTTCGACCGCTGCATCGCGACCCCGGACATGATGGGCGTCGTCGGCCGTCTCGGTAAGGTGCTCGGCCCCAAGGGCCTGATGCCGAACCCGAAGCTCGGCACCGTGACGATGAACGTCGCCGAGGCGGTGAAGGCGGCCAAGGGCGGCCAGGTCGAATATCGCGTCGAAAAGGCCGGCATCATCCACTCCGGCATCGGCAAGGCGAGCTTCGCCGCGGAAGACCTGCGTCGCAACTTCGACGCGCTGGTCGATGCGGTGATCAAGGCCAAGCCGTCGGGCGCCAAGGGCAAGTATGTCCGCAAGATCGCGGTCAGCTCGACGATGGGCCCGGGGATCAAGGTCGACGTGGCGGAAGTCGCCGGCGCCTGAGCCGACGTTTCCGGTCGCAAGACCAATGAAGGGCCGGGAGCGATCCCGGCCCTTTCTTTTTGGGGCGCGCGCTTCGGCGCCTCCTTAGTGCTCCCGCGAAGGCCCGAACCCAGTCTGGGCCCCGCCTTCGCGGGAACACAAGCGAGGGCCTGCATCTCCGTCACCCCGGCGTTGAGCCGGGTGACGGTAGTAGGCGGGGAGCGCTTTCCTTCCCCGAATCCTTTGCTTAGTGCGCCACTCATGCTTCGCCCGCTCGCCATCGCGCTGCTCGCCTCCACCGCCACGCCCGCTGCGGCGCAGATTGCCGACAATGCGCAGCCCGGCGACGTCGTCGTCACCGGGCGCGGGCTTGACGACCGCGCCGGCGATCGCGCGTTCGACACCGTGACGATCGATCGCGACCGGATCACCGACAATGCCAGCGCGCGGCTGGAAAGCATCCTCGCCGATGTCGCCGGGCTCCAGCAGTTCCGCCGGTCTGACTCGCGCTCGGCCAACCCGACCAGCCAGGGCATCTCGCTGCGCGGGATCGGCGGCAACGCGTCGAGCCGCGCATTGCTGATCCTTGACGGGGTGCCGCAGGCCGATCCGTTCGGCGGCTGGGTGCCCTTCCCCGCCTATAGCGCCGAGCGGCTCGGCCGCATCCGGGTGACGCGCGGCGGCGGCAGCGGCTATTTCGGGCCGGGGGCGCTCGCTGGCACGGTGGAGATGGAGAGCGCCACCCCCGATCAGCTGTCGCCGCTGGCGATGGGGGTGGCTTATGGCAGCCGCAATTCGCTCGAGGCGGACGGCAGCGCCGCGCTGGTGCGCAGCGGCGGCTTCGCAACGATCGCCGGCAGCTATGCGCGCGGCGACGGCTTTACCCCCACCGTCTCCGAATCGCGCGGGCCGGTCGATCGCCCCGCGCCCTATGAGCAGGCGAGCGGGGCGGTGCGCGGGGTGATCTCGATCGCGCCGTCGACCGAATTGCAGGCAAATGTCAGCGCCTTCACCGATAGCCGCGATCGCGGCACCGCTTATACCGCCAACAGCGACCAGGGCGCCGATGCGAGCCTCAGGCTGGTCGGGCGCGGCAATTGGGGCTGGTCGGTGCTGGGCTATCTCCAGACCCGCGCCTTTTCGTCGCAATTCGCCAGCATCAACCCCGCGCGCACCACCGCGACCCAGACGCTCAACCAATATAATACCCCGGCGACCGGGGTCGGTGCGCGGATCGAGGTAGCGCCGCCGATCGGCGACGGCCTGTCGCTCCGCCTCGGCAGCGATATCCGCGCGGTCTCGGGGCGCACGCAAGAGCTTTACACCTATGTCGCCGGCGCACCGACGCGGCAGCGCTATGCCGGGGGCGAGACGCGCACCGCGGGGCTGTTCGCCGACGGCAGCGCCGATCTCGGCCGGGTGACGATCGATCTCGGCGGGCGAATCGATTGGTGGCGGATCGCCGACGGCTATCTCAAGGAGCATGACCTTGCGACCGGCGCGCCGCTCACCAACGCGCCCTTCGCCAATCGCGACGGCACCGAGGCGACCGGACGCGCGGGCATCGCGTGGCGACCGGTCGATGCGCTCGTCCTGCGCGGCGCGGCCTATCGCGGCTGGCGGCTGCCGACGCTCAACGAACTCTACCGCCCGTTCCGCGTCGGCGCTGACGCTACCGCCGCCAATGCCGCGCTCAACCCCGAGCGGCTGACGGGGTACGAGGGGGGCGCGACCTTCACCCCCACCGCGACGACCTCGCTCGGGGTCACCTGGTTCCATAACCGGCTCGACGATGCGATCGCCAACGTCACGATGGGGCGCGGGCCGAGGACCTTCCCCGGGGTCGGCTTCGTCGCGGCGGGCGGGGTCTATCGCGTGCGCCAGAACCTCGATGCGATCACCTCGACCGGAATAGAGGTGGAGGCGAGCTGGCGTTCGGGGCCGTTCAACGCACGCGCCTCGTGGCAGCATGTCTCCGCGCGTGTCGTCGCCTCCGGCGCCGCCGCCGCGCTCGACGGATTGCGCCCGGCGCAGACGCCGCGCGATCAGGTTTCCGGTACGCTCGGCTGGCGATCGGGCGAGGCCTCGCTCTCCACCACGCTGCGTTATGTCGCGCGCCAGTTCGACGACGATCAGAACAGCAACGTGCTGCGTCCCGCGACGACGCTCGACGCGGTAGCGACGTTGCCGCTCGCCCACGCCTGGACGGTCGAGGCGCGCGCCGAGAATATGTTCGACGCGCGGGTCGAGGCAGGGATCAGCGGCAACAATATCGTCGAACGGGCGACCCCGCGGACCTTGTGGCTCGGGCTGCGCTACCGGATGCGGTGATCCTTGACGCCGGCGGTGGCCGCGGTCGACAACCGCGACCAGATAAAACGGAGGCGAGGATGCCGCATTACGGCGATTATCAGACCCTGATCTACGGCGCCGGGCTCTCGGGCGTCCTGCCGACCTTGCCGGTCGATTTCGCGACCCTCAAGGCACGTGCCGAGGCGGCGATGCCCCCGGCGGTGCTCAATTACGTCCAGGGCGGGTGCGGCGACGAATTCACCCAGGACGAAAATGCCCGCGCCTTCCGCCATTGGGGGATGGTGCCGCGGATGATGGTCGATTGCACACAGCGCGACCTGTCGACCGAACTTTTCGGCATGAAGCTCGCCTCGCCGCTGTTCATGGCGCCGATCGGGGTGACCGGGATCGTCACGCAGGACGGGCACGGCGATCTTGCCGCCGCGCGTGCCGCGGCGACGACCGGAGTACCGCTCTGCGCCTCCACCCTCGCCAACGATCCGCTCGAGGACGTAAGGCTGGCGTGCGGCGATACGCCCGCGCTGTTCCAGCTCTATACCCCGCGCGACAAGGATGTTGCGGCGAGCCTCGTCAGCCGCGCCGAGGCGGCGGGCTATCGGGCGATCGTCGTGACGCTCGACACCTGGGTGACCGGCTGGCGGCCGCGCGACCTCAACGTCTCCAATTTCCCGCAATTGCGCGGCGCGGTGCTGACCAACTATTTCGTCGACCCCGCCTTCCGCAAATTGCTGAGCGCCCCGCCCGAGGCCGATCTGCGCACCGCGATCGGCACCTGGGGCGCGACCTTCGGCAAGGTGCTGACGTGGGACGATCTGCCGTGGCTCAAATCGCTGACCAAGCTGCCGATCGTGCTCAAGGGCATCTGCCACCCCGATGACGCGCGGCGCGCGATCGACGGCGGGGCGGACGGCATCTACGTCTCCAACCACGGCGGGCGGCAGGCCAATGGCGGGATCGCCGCGATCGACATGCTGCCGGGAGTGGCGGAGGCGGTGAAGGGGCGTGTTCCGGTGCTGTTCGATTCGGGCATCCGATCGGGCAGCGACGTGGTGAAGGCGATCGCGCTCGGCGCCGATGCGGTCGGCGTCGGGCGACCCTATAGCTACGGGCTCGCGCTCGGCGGCGCTGAGGGCGCGGCGCATGTGCTGAAATCGATCCTCGCCGAGGCCGATCTGCTGATGGCGGTCAACGGTTATCCGACGCTGGCCGCCGTCCGCGCCGAAGGGGCAAGCCGGACGGATAGATAGTACAACCTCCCTTCGCCACAACGGGGAGAGGTGCCGCAAGGTTGACTTTCGCCCCCCGCCCTGTATGAGCCCGCGCGCGTCCGGCAGCCTTGTGCCGCCGGGCACCGTCCGAGACAGCGGGTGCCGGTTAGCCGGCTTAATCTTCCCGCCGAGACGGGGACAGGATTTTTCCGGCCAGTCATCCGTGACGCGCCGGTCTGCTGCGTGAACCGCTTTCGGCGGCTCGCGTCGCTTCCCATTCCCCATCGCTGGACAACTTCGTGCGGGGCTTGCCCCGTGCGGGGAAATGCAACCGGGCGTGGGCGCAAGCCCATGCTCAGAACGTGGAGAATGGCATGGATCGTGCTCAAAAGGCCGCGGCCGTTGCCGAGCTGAACCGCACCTTTTCCGAGGTCGGCGTGGTGGTCGTCACCCGCAACCACGGAATGTCCGTCGCGCAATCGACTCAGTTGCGCAACAAGATGCGGGAAGCCGGCGCGAGCTATAAGGTCTCGAAGAACAGGCTTGCCAAGATCGCGCTCGACGGCACCGACTATCTCTCGCTGGGCGACATGCTCACGGGTCCGGTCGGTCTCGCCAGCTCGATCGACCCCGTCGCTGCGGCGAAGGTGGCGGTCGAATTCGCGAAGACGAACGACAAGTTCGAAATCGTGGGCGGGGCGATGGGCGCAAATGCGCTCGACGTGGAGGGCGTGAAGGCGCTCGCTACGCTGCCGTCGCTGGACGAGCTCCGGGCGAAGATCGTCGGGCTTCTCGTGGCACCCGCCACGAAGCTGGCGACCGTCACCCAGGCGCCCGCCGCGCAGCTCGCGCGCGTGCTCAAGGCCTATTCGGAGAAGGAAGCCGCCTGATTTCCAGGCGGTTTATTCAAGCGAAACTGGTGCCCCTCGCCGGGCACAGACATGAAGGAAGTGAACAATGGCAGACCTGAACGCGCTGGTTGACCAGCTGTCCGAACTGACCGTCCTCGAGGCGGCCGAGCTCTCGAAGCTCCTCGAAGAGAAGTGGGGCGTGAGCGCCGCTGCCGCGGTTGCGGTTGCGGGCCCGGCCGCCGGCGGCGCCGGTGGCGCGGCTGCGGCCGCCGAAGAAAAGACCGAATTCGACGTGATCCTCACCGGCGACGGTGGCAAGAAGATCAACGTCATCAAGGAGGTCCGCGCGATCACCGGTCTCGGCCTGACCGAAGCCAAGACGCTCGTCGAGTCGGCGCCGAAGCCGGTCAAGGAAGGCGTCTCGAAGGACGAGGCCGAGAAGGTCAAGAAGCAGCTCGAGGAAGCCGGCGCGACCGTCGAACTCAAGTAAGCTTCGGCATTGTCGCGGGGGTTCGCTCCCGCGGCGGGCTGACACGAAAAAAGGGCGGTTCCCTCGCGGGAGCCGCCCTTTTTTTGCCCTGTTCCCCTCCCCTTCAAGGAGGGGAGTTGCGGAATCACCGTTTCACCGTCGTCCCGTGCGCGCGGATCGCGATCGCGTCGTACATCCGCGACGGCTCGTCGAGCCACATCGGCGCGAGCTTGGCGCCGTCGGCGCGCTCGACCCCCACCGCAAAGGCTGCGGTGGTCTGCCCCGGCGCGCCGCCGGCCGCATCATAAACCGCGTTGAGCGCGACGACGGGCACGAACATCGGCCGGTCGGCGGCAGAAAGCGCGACGATCGCCTCGCGCGGCATCGTCGCCAGCCCGCGCACGACCTTCTCATCGCCCGGCGCGAGTGTGAACGGCGGGACGATCGGGCGCGCGACCGGCTCGGCATAGAGCGCATCGAGCACCGCATCCTGCCCCGGCTGCGCGCTGGTCAGCAGGATCGCGAGACGGATGTCGCGCGCGGGGGCGCTCCCCTCGTTGCGCACGGTCAGCGAGACATCGGCGGTGGCGGTGACGAGGTTCACCCCCGCGCGATGCACCGTCGGCGCGGCGAGATCGAGCCACGCGCGCTCGCTCGGCGCGGGTCGCTCGAGGAATTGCGGCGCGGCAGCAGGCGACGGCGGCGAGGGTTCGGGCAGCGGCGCGGGCTCGGGTTCGACCGGCGCGGCGGGCGGCGACGGCGGAACGAAGCGCGCCGGCGCCGGGCGTTGCGCCACCTCGGCTGCCTCCGCCGCCACGCGGCGGCGACGCCAGAGGAAAAACGCGATGACCAGCACCAGCAGCCCGCCGATCGCCGCCGGCACCAGCCATTTGGGCCAGCCGCTCGTCCCGGCGTCCGGCAAAGTCGGGACCGCGATCGGGGTCGCGGAGGGCGTCGGCGTAGCGCTAGGCGATGCGATCGGCGCGGTGCCGAGCGACACCGCCGGGGTCGGGGTAGGAGTCGGCGTGGGTTCGGGCGCAACCGCCGGGGCGGCGATGGGCGCCGATCGCGCGCGCGGTGTCGCGGTCGGCTGCGGCGTCGCGCGGACGATCGGGCGCGGCTCGATCTCGCGGCGCGCGGGCGGCGTCGGGGTCGGTTGCGCGGTGGGCACCACGACCGGCACGGGCGTCTCGGAAACCGTGGGCGGCAATTGCATCGTGATGACCGGCGGCGGCATCGTCGCGACCGGCGCATTGCCCGGGCTGGGCGTCGCATTGCTCTGCGGCGCCGCCTGCGCGATCGCCTGCACCGGCGCCTGCCCGCCCAAAAGCGCCGCCGCGGCCAGCGCCAACCCCGTCGTACCGATCTTCATCCCGCGCGCGTTATCCGCTCGAAGCTTAACCTTAGCCAACGATCACTTCTCCGCCGGGACGACCGGCAGCCACACCGCGCTCGCCGCCGCGCCGCCACGCATCAGGGTGACCGTCGCCTTCTGATAATCGGCCTGCTTCGCGAGGAAGATGTTGGGCACGAACTTCTGCGGGTTGCGGTCGTAGAGCGGGAACAGCGACGATTGCACCTGCACCATGATGCGATGCCCCGGCTGGAACACATGGTTCACCGTGGGCAGGCGGAAACGATAGCGCTGCACCTTGTTCGCCGGGATCGCCGACGGATGCGCGAAGCTCTCGCGATAGCGCCCGCGGAAGATATCGAGGCTGATCGCGAGCTGATAGCCGCCTTTCCTGGGGTCATTGGCATATTCGTCGGGGTAGACGTCGATCACCTTGACCACGAAATCGCCGTCGGTGCCGGTCGTCTTGGCGAACAGCTCGGCGATCGGCGCGCCGGAGACGCGCACCGGCGCGGTGAGCGGCGCGGTCTGATAGGTCATCACATCGGGGCGCCCGTCGACCGCGCGCTGATCCTGCACCAGCCACGATTTCCAGCGATCGCCGTCGCCCAGGTTCACCGGGCGCGGCAGATGCGGCACCGGCTTGGCCGGATCGGAGACATAGCTGTCGCCCCCTGCCCCGCCCTTGTCGAAGCCCAGCCCGCCGTCGGCCTCGAGATAGATCGGCTTCAACGGCGCGGCGCACCCCGTCTCGCAAGCAAGCGGCCATTGCGCGAGGCTGTCCCAATGGTTCTCGCCGCTATTGTAGATCAGCGCCTGCGGCGGGGTGAACGCGGGGCGGCCGTCGCGCAGATATTGGTCGAAGAACGGGAACAGATATTTCTCGCGCCACTCGGTCGCGGTGTCGCCGTTCCATTTGAAATCGCCGAGCGACGAGCCGTCGTAATTCGCCTGGCTATGCCGCCACGGCCCCATGACGAGGAAATTGCTGCCGAGCTTGCCCTTGGCCTTCAGCGCCTCCCACGTATGGATCGCGCCATACATGTCCTCCTGATCCCACAGCCCCTGTTCCCACATCGTCGGGACATCGGAAGGATTGGCGGCGATGAGCTTGTCGAGCGCCTGCCCCTGCCAGAATTCGTCATAGGCTGGATGCGCGACCATCCGCTGCCAGAAAGGCAGAGCGGCATAACCCGACTTCTCCGCCCAGGCCCCTGCGGAGCCGATGCGGCGGAATTGGTCGTAATCGTCGTAAAAGCCCGAGGCCGGCTCGGGCGCGCCGCCCTTGAACCCGGTCTGCGAGCCGAGCCAGCCGATATTGGCGAGGCGGAACGCGCCGTAGTGGAACCAGTCGTCTCCCATCCAGCCGTCGATCATCGGGCTTTCCGGCGCGGCGACCTTGAGCGCGGGATGCGGGTGGAGCAGCGCCATCACCACCGTCAGCCCCTCATAGGAGGAGCCGAGCATCCCGACGCGGCCGTTGGTTTCGGGGAGGTTGGCCTTGTTGACCAGCCAGTCGATCGTATCCCAGGCGTCGGTGGTATGATCGACCTTGGTCGGGTTAAGCGGGCCGATCACCGGGCGGGTAACGACATAATCCCCCTCCGACCCATATTTGCCGCGGATATCCTGGAACACGCGGATATAGCCGGCGCGGACGAACGGCTCGTCGCCCTGCGGCAGGACCGACACCATATTCGGGCTCGCCATCCGCTGCGCACGCGCCGAGGCATTATAAGGGGTGCGCGTGAGCAGGATCGGCGCGTTGGTCGCGCCCTTGGGGATGACGATGACGGTGTGGAGCTTCACCCCGTCGCGCATCGGGATCATCACGTCGCGCTTGATATAATCGTTGGCCTGGGTGGGGTAAGCGAAATTGGCCGGGATATCCCCGCCGACCTGCGGCGCGCTGACCTGTTGCGCGGCAAGCGGCGCGGCGGTGAGCGCAAGGGCGGCGAGGATCAGGGATTTGCGATGCATCTGTGTGTCTGCCCCGTTCGGGAAGAAGGATGCGCTGCGTTATGCCGGGTCGGGCGGCGGGATCAACCACGCCAGGCCACTTCGTCATCCCCGCGAAGGCGGGGATCCATTCGCGCAGGTCGGGGAAAGAATCGTGAGGCCAGCCAGAATGGATTCCCGCCTTCGCGGGGATGACGGCGTTGTGGGAGGAATGACTGGAACCCCTCATTGACGTTGTTGGACCGGCATCCTATATCGCGCCTCTTGCTGGAGCTTCGGGACATGATGCGGCGTCGCGCACCGTATCGGACGAATGGGAGTTTCCGGTTTCATAGACGCTACAGGCTGCCGTCGCCCCGCCCGGGGAAGGACTGCGGCCTTTTGGCGTCCGTTCACGCGCTCGAACGGTTTTTGACTGAGGGCTGACAGCTACATGGCAACCAAGGCGATCGAGGGCGCGACCACGCCCAAGCGGCGCATCCGCAAGGTGTTCGGCAACATCCACGAAGTGGTGCAGATGCCGAACCTCATCGAGGTCCAGCGCGAGAGCTACGAACAGTTCCTGCGCTCCGATCCCTCGATCGGCTATGTCTCCGGTCTGGAAAAGACGCTGCGCAGCGTGTTCCCGATCCGCGATTTCGCCGGCACCGCCGAGCTCGATTTCGTCAATTACGAACTCGAGCCGCCGAAGTTCGACGTCGAGGAATGCCGTCAGCGCGGCATCACCTATGCGGCGCCGATGCGCGTCACGTTGCGCCTGATCGTGTTCGAGGTGGATCCGGATACGGAAACCCGCTCGGTGCTCGATATCAAGGAGCAGGACGTCTACATGGGCGACATGCCGCTCATGACCGAGAACGGCACCTTCTTCATCAACGGCACCGAACGCGTCATCGTCAGCCAGATGCACCGCTCGCCGGGCGTGCTGTTCGATCACGATCGCGGCAAGACCCACGCGTCGGGCAAATATCTGTTCGCGGCGCGGGTGATCCCGTATCGCGGCTCGTGGCTCGATTTCGAGTTCGACGCCAAGGATATCGTCAACGTCCGTATCGACCGTAAGCGCAAGCTTCCGGTGACGGCGCTGCTTTATGCGCTCGGCCTCAACTCCGAGGAAATCCTCAACCATTTCTACAACCGCCTCACCTTCGTCCGCGGCGAAGGCGGGTGGAAGATCCCGTTCCAGGCGGAAAGCTGGCGCGGCGTGAAGCCGATGTTCGACATCGTCGACGCCAATTCGGGCGAGATCGTCTTCCCGGCCGGGCAGAAGATTTCCCCGCGCGCCGCGAACAAGGCGTCGAAGGACGGCCTCACCGACCTCTTGATCCCGACCGAGGAAATCTTCGGCCGTTATTCGGCCTATGACCTGATCAACGAAGCGACCGGCGAGATCTACGTCGAGGCGGGCGACGAGATTTCGCCCGAGAACCTCGAAAAGCTCGACAAGGCGGGCGTCGATCGCATCGAATTGCTCGATATCGATCACGTCACCACCGGGCCATGGATCCGCAACACGCTCAAGGCCGACAAGGCCGAGGAGCGCGAGCAGGCGCTGTCCGACATCTATCGCGTGATGCGCCCCGGCGAGCCGCCGACGCTGGAGACCGCCGAGGCGTTGTTCGCCGGGCTGTTCTTCGATCCGGACCGCTACGACCTGTCGGCGGTGGGCCGCGTCAAGCTCAACATGCGCCTCGATCTCGACACCGATGACAGCGTCACGACGCTGCGCACCGAGGATATCCTCGCGGTGGTCAAGACCCTCGTCGACCTGAAGGACGGCAAGGGCGAGATCGACGACATCGACAATCTCGGCAACCGCCGCGTGCGTTCGGTGGGCGAGCTGCTCGAGAACCAGTATCGCGTCGGCCTGCTGCGCATGGAGCGCGCGGTGAAGGAACGCATGTCGTCGGTCGACGTGTCGACGGTGATGCCGAACGACCTGATCAACGCCAAGCCGGCGGTCGCCGCGGTGCGCGAATTCTTCGGCTCGTCGCAGCTGTCGCAGTTCATGGACCAGACCAACCCGCTCTCCGAAGTGACGCACAAGCGTCGCGTCTCGGCGCTCGGGCCGGGCGGTCTCACCCGCGAGCGCGCGGGCTTCGAGGTCCGCGACGTCCACCCGACGCATTACGGCCGTATCTGCCCGATCGAGACGCCGGAAGGCCCGAACATCGGCCTGATCAACAGCCTCGCCTCGTTCAGCCGCGTCAACAAATACGGCTTCATCGAGACGCCCTACCGTCGCGTGGTCGACGGCAAGGTGACCGGCGAGGTCGTCTATCTCTCCGCGATGGAGGAGGCGAAGCACACGATCGCGCAGGCCAACGCCGAAGTCGATCGTGACGGCCGGCTGATCGAGGAACTGATCTCGGCACGTCAGGCGGGCGAATTCCTGATGGCGCTGCCCGAGACGATCACGTTGATGGACGTGTCGCCGAAGCAGCTCGTCTCGGTCGCCGCCTCGCTGATCCCGTTCCTTGAGAACGACGACGCGAACCGCGCGCTGATGGGCTCGAACATGCAGCGCCAGGCGGTGCCGCTGGTCAAGGCCGAGGCGCCGTTCGTCGGCACCGGCATGGAGGAGACGGTCGCGCGCGATTCGGGCGCCGCCATCGCCGCCAAGCGCGCCGGGGTGATCGACCAGGTCGACGCCAGCCGTATCGTCGTCCGCGCGACGGGCGAGGTTTCGGCCGAGGAATCGGGCGTCGACATCTACACGCTGATGAAGTTCCAGCGCTCGAACCAGTCGACCTGCATCAACCAGCGCCCGCTGGTGAAGGTGGGCGACGTGGTCAACGCCGGCGACATCATCGCCGACGGCCCGTCGACCGAGTTCGGCGAGCTGGCGCTCGGCCGCAACGCGCTCGTCGCGTTCATGCCGTGGAACGGCTACAATTATGAGGACTCGATCCTCATCAGCGAGCGGATCGTGAAGGACGACGTGTTCACGTCGATCCACATCGACGAGTTCGAAGTGGCCGCCCGCGACACGAAGCTCGGGCCGGAGGACATCACCCGCGACATCCCCAACGTCGGCGAGGAAGCGTTGCGCAACCTCGACGAGGCGGGCATCGTCTATATCGGCGCCGAGGTGGAGCCGGGCGACATCCTGGTCGGCAAGATCACCCCGAAGGGCGAAAGCCCGATGACGCCGGAAGAGAAGCTGCTCCGCGCGATCTTCGGCGAAAAGGCGAGCGACGTGCGCGACACCTCGCTGCGTCTGCCGCCGGGCGTTGCCGGGACGATCGTCGACGTGCGGGTGTTCAACCGCCACGGCATCGACAAGGACGAGCGCGCGATGGCGATCGAGCGCGAGGAGATCGAGCGCCTGAAGAAGGACTCGGACGACGAGCGCACGATCCTCAACCGCGCGACCTGGTCGCGTCTGCGCGAGATGCTGCTGGGTCAGGTCGCCACCTCGGCGCCGAAGAGCGTCAAGAAGGGCGTGACGATCGACAACGACGTGCTCGATTCGGTCGACCGCCACGAATGGTGGAAGTTCGCCGTGCAGGACGACAAGGTCCAGAGCGATCTCGAAACCGTCAAGACGCAGTATGACGAGGCCGCCAAGCGGATCACCGACAAGTTCCACGACCGGCGCGAAAAGCTGGAGCGTGGCGACGAGTTGCCGCCGGGCGTGCTCAAGATGGTCAAGGTGTTCGTCGCGGTGAAGCGCAAGCTGCAGCCGGGCGACAAGATGGCCGGCCGTCACGGCAACAAGGGCGTGATCAGCCGCATCCTGCCGGTGGAGGACATGCCGTTCCTCGCCGACGGGACCCCGGTCGATCTGGTGCTCAACCCGCTGGGCGTGCCGTCGCGCATGAACGTCGGGCAGATCTTCGAGACCCATCTGGGCTGGGCCGCGCGCGGCCTGGGTCAGCAGGTCGCGCAGGCGCTCGAAGATTGGCGCGAGGCCAACCCCGACGCACGGCCCGGCGCGATGCCGGAACCGGTGAAGGAACGCCTCAAGACGATCTACGGCGAACATTATGTCGCCGATATCGACGGGCGTGACGGCACCGGGATCGTCGAACTGGCGCAGAACCTGAAGGGCGGCGTTCCGATGGGCACCCCGGTGTTCGACGGCGCGCACGAGGCGGATGTCGCCGCGATGCTCGAACTGGCCGGGCTCGACTCCTCGGGTCAGTCGGACCTGTTCGACGGGCGCACCGGCGAGAAGTTCGATCGCAAGGTGACGGTGGGCATCATCTACATGCTCAAGCTGCACCACCTCGTGGACGACAAGATCCACGCGCGTTCGATCGGGCCGTACAGCCTCGTCACCCAGCAGCCGCTGGGCGGCAAGGCGCAGTTCGGCGGCCAGCGCTTCGGCGAAATGGAAGTGTGGGCGCTCCAGGCCTATGGCGCGGCCTATACGCTCCAGGAAATGCTGACGGTGAAGTCCGACGACGTGGTCGGCCGCACCAAGGTCTACGAAGCGATCGTCAAGGGCGACGACACCTTCGAGGCCGGCATCCCGGAGAGCTTCAACGTGCTCGTCAAGGAAATGCGCTCGCTGGGCCTCAACGTCGATCTGAAGTCGATGGACGAGGACGACGGCCTGGCCGAGGCGGCCGAGTAAAGATGCAATCTCCCTCTCCCCGCTTGCGGGGAGAGGGCCGGGGAGAGGGGCAGTCGCACGCGCGACGCCCCACCCTCCCCCTCTCCCCTACCCTCTCCCCGCAAGCGGGGAGAGGGAGAAAGAGGTAGGAATATGAACGAGATTACCCCTTTCGCGAACCCGATCGCGAAGCCCGAGACCTTCGATCAGATCCAGATCGGCATCGCATCGCCGGATCGTATCCGCTCGTGGTCGTTCGGCGAGATCAAGAAGCCGGAGACGATCAACTACCGCACGTTCAAGCCCGAGCGTGACGGCCTGTTCTGCGCGCGCATCTTCGGCCCGATCAAGGATTACGAATGCTTGTGCGGCAAGTACAAGCGGATGAAGTACAAGGGCATCGTCTGCGAAAAGTGCGGCGTGGAGGTTACCGTCTCCAAGGTCCGCCGCGAGCGCATGGGCCATATCGAGCTCGCCGCGCCGGTCGCGCACATCTGGTTCCTGAAGTCGCTGCCTTCGCGCATCGGCCTGCTGCTCGACATGCAGCTCAAGCAGCTCGAACGCGTGCTGTACTTCGAAGCCTATATCGTCATCGAGCCCGGCCTCACCCCGCTTGAGAAGTATCAGCTTCTCACCGAGGACGAACTGCTCGAAGCGCAGGACGAATATGGCGAGGACGCCTTCTCCGCCGGGATCGGCGCGGAAGCCGTGCGCATCATGCTCGAAAGCCTCGATCTCGAAGGCGAAAAGACGCAGCTTCTGGAAGAACTCGCGACCACCAAGTCCGAGCTCAAGCCCAAGAAGATCATCAAGCGCCTCAAGGTCGTCGAGAGCTTCCTCGAATCCGGCAACCGCCCGGAATGGATGATCCTCGAGGTGATCCCGGTGATCCCGCCCGAGCTGCGCCCGCTGGTGCCGCTGGACGGTGGCCGCTTCGCGACCTCCGACCTCAACGACCTGTATCGCCGCGTCATCAACCGCAACAATCGTCTGAAGCGGCTGATGGAGCTGCGTGCGCCGGACATCATCGTCCGCAACGAAAAGCGCATGCTGCAGGAAGCGGTCGACGCTTTGTTCGACAACGGCCGTCGCGGCCGGACGATCACCGGCGCCAACAAGCGTCCGCTGAAGTCGCTGTCCGACATGCTCAAGGGCAAGCAGGGCCGCTTCCGTCAGAACCTGCTCGGCAAGCGCGTCGACTATTCGGGCCGTTCGGTGATCGTGACCGGTCCCGAGCTCAAGCTGCACCAGTGCGGCCTGCCGAAGAAGATGGCGCTCGAGCTGTTCAAGCCGTTCATCTACGCCCGGCTCGACGCCAAGGGTCTGTCGATGACCTTGAAGCAGGCCAAGAAGTGGGTCGAGAAGGAGCGCAAGGAAGTCTGGGACATCCTCGACGAGGTGATCCGCGAGCATCCGGTGCTGCTCAACCGCGCGCCGACGCTCCACCGCCTCGGCATCCAGGCGTTCGAGCCGGTGCTGATCGAGGGCAAGGCGATCCAGCTTCACCCGCTGGTCTGCTCCGCGTTCAACGCCGACTTCGACGGCGACCAGATGGCCGTGCACGTCCCGCTGAGCCTCGAGGCGCAGCTGGAAGCGCGCGTCCTGATGATGTCGACCAACAACATCCTGTCGCCCGCCAACGGCAAGCCGATCATCGTGCCGTCGCAGGACATGGTGCTCGGTCTCTACTATCTCTCGATGGAGAAGCAGAACGAGCCGGGCGAGGGCATGCTGCTGAGCGACATGCAGGAAGTCCACCAGGCGCTCAACGCCGGCGCGGTGACGCTGCACACCAAGATCGTCAGCCGCGTTCCGCAGACCGACGAGAATGGCGAGCAGTATCTCAAGCGTTATGAGACGACCCCGGGCCGCATGCTGCTCGGCGAGTGCCTGCCGAAGAGCCACAAGGTGCCGTTCGAGACGGTCAACCGGCTGCTGACCAAGAAGGACGTCACCGACGTTATCGACGAGGTCTATCGCCACACCGGCCAGAAGGAGACCGTGCTGTTCGCCGACGCGATCATGGCGCTCGGTTTCCGCCACGCGTTCCGTGCCGGCATCTCGTTCGGCAAGGACGACATGGTCATCCCGGGCGACAAGGAAAAGCTGGTCGACGAGACCCGCGAGCAGGTGAAGGACTTCGAGCAGCAGTATCAGGACGGCCTGATCACGCAGCAGGAGAAGTACAACAAGGTGATCGACGCCTGGAGCCGTTGCGGCGATCAGGTGGCGAATTCGATGATGAACGAGATCAAGGCGGTGAAGCTCGACCCGGAAACGGGCCGCGAAGCACCGATCAACTCGATCTACATGATGGCCCACTCCGGGGCGCGTGGCTCGCAGGCGCAGATCAAGCAGCTTGCCGGTATGCGCGGCCTGATGGCCAAGCCGTCGGGCGAGATCATCGAGACGCCGATCATCTCGAACTTCAAGGAAGGTCTGACCGTCCTTGAGTACTTCAACTCGACCCACGGCGCCCGTAAGGGCCTTGCGGACACCGCGCTGAAGACCGCCAACTCGGGTTACCTCACCCGCCGTCTCGTCGACGTGTCGCAGGATTGCGTCATCGTCGAGGAAGATTGCGGCACCGAACGCGCGCTGGAGATGAAGGCGATCGTTCAGGGCGGCTCGACCATCGCGTCGCTCGGCGAGCGTATCCTTGGCCGCACCACGGCGGAGGATATCGTCGACCCGAAGACCAATGCGGTCGTCATTCCCACCGGCACGCTGCTCGACGAGCCGGCGGTTGCGGTGATCGAGGGCATCGGCATCCAGGCGGTCAAGATCCGCAGTCCTTTGGTCTGCGAATCGAAGATCGGCGTGTGCGGCAAATGCTACGGGCGTGACCTCGCGCGTGGTACGCCGGTCAACATCGGCGAGGCGGTAGGCGTCATCGCCGCCCAGTCGATCGGCGAGCCGGGCACCCAGCTGACGATGCGTACCTTCCACATCGGCGGCGCGGCGCAGCTCAACGAAACCTCCAACCTCGAGGCGCATGCCGACGGGACGGTGGAATTCCGCGACCTGCGTCTGATCGAGGACCAGCGTGGCCGCCGCGTCGTGCTGAGCCGCTCGGGCGAGATCGCGATCAAGGACATGGACGGTCGCGAGCTGTCGGTCGATCGCATCCCGTACGGCGCCTATGTCATGTTCGACGACGGCCATATCGTCTCCAAGGGCGATCGCATGGCCGAGTGGGATCCGTTCACCATGCCGGTGATCACCGAGACCGGCGGCACGGTGAAGTTCCAGGATCTCGTCGAGAACAAGACGCTGACCGAGCAGGTCGACGAAGCGACGGGCATCGCCCAGCGCGTCGTCACCGAGTTCCGCGCCGGTTCCAAGTCGAAGGAGGATCTGCGTCCGCGGATCACCCTGCTCGACGCGGGCTCGGGCGAGACCGCGCGCTACATGCTGGCGCCGGGTGCGGTGCTGTCGGTCGAGGACGGTGCGACGGTGCAGGCGGGTGACGTGCTGGCGCGTGTCGCGCGCGAAAGCGCCAAGACCCGCGACATCACCGGCGGTCTGCCGCGCGTCGCCGAGCTGTTCGAGGCGCGCAAGCCGAAGGAGAATGCGATCATCGCAAAGGTCTCCGGCCGTGTCGTGTTCGGCAAGGACTATAAGGCGAAGCGCAAGATCGGCATCCAGCCCGAGGATGGCGGCGACGTCGTCGAATATCTGGTGCCGAAGTCGAAGGTGATCGACGTTCAGGAAGGCGACTACGTCAAGCGTGGCGACAACCTGATCGGCGGCAGCCCCGACCCGCATGACATTCTGGAAGTGCTCGGGATCGAGCCGCTGGCGGAATATCTCGTCAGCGAAATCCAGGAAGTCTATCGACTGCAGGGCGTGAAGATCAACGACAAGCACATCGAGGTGATCGTTCGCCAGATGCTGCAGAAGGTCGAGATCACCGAGGCCGGCGACACCACCCTGCTCCCCGGCGAGCAGGTGGATCGCGAGGAGATGGACGAGGTCAACGCGAAGCTCAGCAAGGGCATGCAGCCCGCGCAGGGCAAGCCGATCCTCCTCGGCATCACCAAGGCGTCGCTGCAGACCCGCTCGTTCATCTCGGCCGCGTCGTTCCAGGAAACGACCCGCGTGCTCACCGAGGCGGCCGTGCAGGGCAAGCAGGACACGCTGATGGGGCTCAAGGAGAATGTCATCGTCGGCCGCCTGATCCCGGCGGGCACCGGCGCGGGCATGAACCGCCTCAGGGTCGCGGCATCGTCGCGCGATGCGGCGCTCCGCGTCCAGCAGCGCAAGCTCGCCGAGGCGATGGCGATCACCGCGCCGACCAGCGCGGCGGCCGAACATGCCGCCGAGCTGGCCCGCTCGCCGCGCGATGCGCAGGGCACCGGCCCGGACCCGCTCGCCGCAGTCGTCCCCTCGGGTGACGGCAGCGACGAGGCTGCGGGCGAATATCTGAACGACTGATCCGGTCGCTCGACGTGAAAGAAGAACCGCCGTCCGGGGATGCCCGGGCGGCGGTTTTTTTATCCAAGTCCGTCATGCCAGCGAAAGCCGCATCTCGATCGGCACACGGTAGGATGTCGGATGGGCGGTTGGACCTATATCATGACCAACAAACCCCGCGGTGTCCTCGACACTGGCGTGACGGCGTATCTCGCGGAAAGGGTCGATCAGCATCGGCCCGGGGCTGGTCCATCGTTCTGCCGACGCTACGGTTTGACGCGGCTTGTCCACGCCGAACTTCATGACTCGATGGGAAAGCCCTCACGCGAGAAAGGGCGCTCAAGGCGTGGAAGCGCGATTGGAAGATTGCGTTGATCGACGCCGCCAACGCCTAATGGGACGATCTGTTCGACCGCATCCCTGAGGCACGAGATGCCAGCTCTCGCTAGCATGACGGATGCGGGCTATCCCCGCACCAAGGTCACGAAACTATACGCCGGCCGGCCTTCCGCCGCCGGGTGGTCCTCCCGCGCCGCCTCGCGCCAGCCGGTGAACGGGGGGACGATCGTGTCGCCTTCCGCGTCGAGATGCACTTCGGTCAGTTCGACGCGGTCGGCGAGCGGCAGGAACAGCGCGAACACCTCCGCCCCGCCGATCACCGCCGCATCCTCCCCGGCCAGCGCCAGCGCTCCGGCAACATCGCGCGCCACTTCGGCGCCTTCCGCCCGCCACGCCGGATCGCGCGTCAGCACGATATGGCGGCGGCCGGGCAGCGGCGCGGGGAAGCTTTCGAAGGTCTTGCGGCCCATGATCATCGGCCGCCCCATCGTCTGCGCCTTGAAGCGCTTGAGGTCCGCCGGGAGCCGCCACGGCAGCCCGCCGTCGCGGCCGATCACGCCATTGTCGGCGCGCGCGAGGTGCAGCGAGACACGGGTCACGCCGCGACTCTCGGCATCAATCCCCTGCCGGCGGGCTCGGCGTCGCCATCGGCGAAGGCGTTGCCGGCGCCGGCGGGACGCTGTATTGAAGAATCCACGCGGCCGCCGTCGCGGTGATGATGGTGATCAAATAGTCGCGCATCGCACCGTCTCCCAAACCATTGACTACACTTGTAGTCGATACGGCTGAACGGCAGATTAACGAGCATTGTCATGCGCGAACGCTAGGCGAAATGGCGCGCGAGCGGAAGCCGCGCGCCATCGCTGCCCTCCTCCTCATTCATCGTCATGCCGGACTTGATCCGGCATCCAGAGCCACAAAGGTCATCGCTCGCGACTCTGGATGCCGGGTCGGGCCCGGCATGACAGGAGATTACCCCCGCGCCTTCGCCTCGGCGCGGAAGCGGTGGAGCAGCGGCTCGGTATAGCCGCTCGGCTGGCCGACCCCTTCGAACACCAAGGCCTTGGCCGCGCGATAGGCGAGATTCGCGTCGCCCTCGCCTGCCATCGGGCGATAGGCCGCGTCGCCGGCATTCTGCGCATCGACCTTCGCCGCCATCCGCGCGAACGCCTGATTGACCGCCTCTTCGGTCGCGACGCCGTGAAGCAGCCAATTGGCGAGATGCTGCGACGAGATGCGCAAGGTCGCGCGATCCTCCATCAGCCCGACGTCGTGGATATCGGGCACCTTCGAACAGCCGATCCCCTGATCGATCCAGCGCACGACATAGCCGAGGATGCCCTGCGCATTATTGTCGAGCTCTTCGCGCACCTCCTCCGCCTGCCAGTTGCGGCCGGGCGCGACCGGAACCGTCAGCAGTTTTTCCAGCGGCGCCGGCGCCTCGGCGCTGCGCTCGCGCTGGCGGGCGAAGACGTCGACGCGGTGGTAATGAGTCGCATGAAGCGTCGCCGCGGTCGGCGACGGCACCCAGGCGGTATTCGCCCCCGATCGCGGATGGCCGATCTTCTGTTCGAGCATATCGGCCATGCGATCGGGCGCGGCCCACATGCCCTTGCCGATCTGCGCGCGGCCCGAAAGCCCGCAGGCGAGACCGATCTGGACGTTGCGATCCTCATAAGCCGCGATCCACGGCGCGGTCTTCATCTCGCCTTTGCGGATCATCGCGCCGGCGCGCATCGCGGTGTGCATCTCGTCGCCGGTGCGATCGAGGAAACCGGTGTTGATGAACATGATGCGGTCCTTCACCGCATGGATGCACGCGGCGAGATTGGCCGAGGTGCGGCGCTCCTCGTCCATCACCCCGACCTTGATCGTATACCGCGCGAGCCCGAGCAGATCCTCGACGCGATCGAACAGCCGATTGGTGAAGGCGCATTCCGCCGGCCCGTGCATCTTGGGCTTGACGATATAGAGCGAGCCCGCGCGGCTGTTGGCGAATGCCCCCTGCCGCTTGAGATCGTGCAGCGCGATCAGGCTGGTGACGATCGCGTCGAGAATACCCTCGGGCGCCTCGCTGCCGTCGGCCAGCCGGACCGCGGGGTTGGTCATCAGATGCCCGACGTTGCGCACCAGCAACAGGCTCCGCCCCGGCAAAGTCAGCGTCGACCCGTCGGGCGCGGCGTAGACGCGATCGGGGTTGAGCCGCCGCGTCATCATCCGCCCGTTCTTTTCGAAACTGTCCTCCAGATCGCCGCGCATCAGCCCGAGCCAATTGGCATAGGCCGCCACCTTGTCCTCGGCATCGACCGCCGCGACCGAATCCTCGAGGTCGCAGATCGTGGTCAGCGCGGATTCGAGCACGACATCGGCGATGCCGGCAGGATCGTCGCGCCCGATCGGGTGATCGCGATCGATCACCACCTCGATATGCAGGCCGTTGTGGCGATAGAGCAGAGCCTTGTCGCGCCGCCCGACGAATTGCGCCGGATCGCGCAACACCGGATCGCCCGCGAGGTCCGCCCACGAACCCTGCGCCAGCGGCACCGCCTCATCGAGGAACGCTTTGGCCCAGGCGATCACCTGCGCGCCGCGCGCCGCATCATAGCCGCCCGGCGCCGCGCTGCCGGGGATCGCATCGGTGCCGTAAAGCGCGTCGTACAGGCTGCCCCAGCGAGCATTGGCGGCGTTGAGCAGGAAGCGCGCGTTGAGGATCGGCACGACAAGCTGCGGCCCGGCGAGCCGCGCGATCTCGTCATCGACATTGGCGGTGCCGACGGTGAAGCGCGCGGGGTCGTCGACGAGATAGCCGATGCTCCGCAGAAACGCTTCGTCGACTGCCTCGCCGGCCTGATAGCGCGCATCGATCGCCTGCTGCAGCCGCTCGCGTTCGGCGAGCAGCGCCCGATTCTCGGGGACGAGATCGGCGAAGATCGCCGCGGCGCCGCGCCAGAAATCCTCAGGGGCGATCCCGGTGCCCGGCAGCACGCGATCATCGACGAATTGCGCCAGTTCCGCCGCAACCTGCAATCCCGCTTTGTCGTTCATCGTCATCGCCTGCTCCTTTGTCCAAGGCGAATAGACCAGCCGCATCCTGATCGGTAGGCTATAAGAAATTGAAGCAGCTTTTCCTATAAGGAACGAATGATGCTCGATCCCGATTATGAGCTGTTCGCCCGGGTGGTCGATGTCGGCAGCCTTTCCGCTGCCGGGCGGGCGCTCGGAATCTCCCCGGCGATGGTGTCGAAACGGCTCGCGCGGCTGGAGGAAAGGCTGGGGGTACGGCTGGTCCACCGCACGACGCGGCGGCTGGCGCTGACCGAGCCGGGCGCGCGTTTCCACGCCGATCTCGTCGCGATCCTCGCGACGATGCGCGAGGCCGAGGCGCGCGTCACCGGGGTGCGCGCCGCCCCGAGCGGGCCGCTACGCGTTTCCGCTCCCACCTCGTTCGGGCGGCTGCATATCGCGCCGCATCTGCATCGCTTTCTCGACGATCATCCTGCGGTGGCGCTGGAATTCAACCTGTCGGACGGGTTCGTCGATCTGATCGGCGAGCGGATCGACGTCGCGCTGCGCATCGCGCCCGAGATCGCGCCCGATCTTGTCGCGCACCGGCTCGGCACCAGCCGGCGGCTGCTGTGCGCCGCGCCCGCCTATCTTGCGCGGCACGATGCGCCTGAGACGATCGCGCAATTGAGCGACCACCGCCTGCTCGCCGCGACCGGCCAAATGCCCTGGCGGCTGGTGAGCGGGACACGCCGCGCGACGATCGAGCAGCCGAGCGCAGTCATCACCAATTCGAGCGAGATCGTCCGCGAACTCGCGCTGACCGGGGTGGGAATCGCGCTACGCTCGTTATGGGATGTCGGCGAGACGCTGGCGCGCGGCGATCTCGTCCGCATATTGCCCGACTGGGAGGGATCGACGGACGTCGGGATCTACGCGGTCCACCCGCGCGCGCCGGCGGTGCTGCCGGCGGTGACGGCGTTCATCGCATTCCTGCGCGAGACGCTGGCGGATACGACGTTTTAAAACTCTCCCCGTTCGGAGGCTAATTCAGACCGCCACCGGCGCCGCGATATGCGGGTGCGGATCGTAATCGGTCACCGCGAAATCCTCGATCGCATAGTCGAAGATCGACGCGGGCCGCCGCGCGATATGCAGCCGAGGCTCGCTGCGCGGGGTGCGCGCCAGCGTCTCCTCCACCAGATGCGCGTGGTTGAGATAGATATGTGCGTCGCCCGCGCTCCACACCAATTCGCCCGGCGCGAGATCGCATTGCTGCGCGAGCATCCGCAGCAGCATCGCCGCCGAAAAGGCGTTGAAAGCAAAACCCAGCCCGAGGTCGCACGAACGTTGCCACAGCATCCCCGAAAGCCGCCCGCCGGCGACATGATATTGATAGGTCATGTGGCACGGCGGCAGCGCCATCCCGCCGAGCTCGGCGACATTCCAGCCGGTGAACAGCAAGCGGCGCGACATGGGGTTATGCCGGATCATCTCGACCAGTTCGGCGATCTGGTTGACCGGCTTGCCCGGGCGGAACAGCCCCTCGCCCGCCGGTTCATACGTATCCCAATTGACCCATTGCTTGCCGTAGACCGGGCCGAGATCGCCCCATTGCGCGGCGAAATCCGGGTCGGCGAGGATGCGCGCCTCGAACGCGTCGCGATCGATCGTCTCGCCGGTCGCGCGGCGATAGCGATCGAGCGGCCAGTCGGTCCAGATATGCACCTTCTGCCGCACCAATTCGCGGATATTGGTGTCGCCGGTCAGGAACCACAGCATCTCGCGCGCCGCGGTCTTCCACGCGACGCGCTTGGTGGTCAGCAAGGGCACGCGGTCGTCGCTGAGATCGAAGCGCAGCGTCGGGCCAAACAAGGATCGCGTGCCCACCCCGGTGCGGTCGCGGCGTTCGTCGCCGCGCTCCCACACCTCGCGCAACAGCCGGAGATACTGGTCCTCGAAATGCGCATCGCTCATGCCGCAGCAGTGGCAGGCGCGTGTCGGTCGCACAAGGGCGATGAGCGGAAGAGAAAGATCGATCCGAAACGGATGATAATAGTGGTTAACCCGGTTCCCCGCCGTTAGCTCGCGCGATGAATTTCGCCCATCTGGCCGGTCTGTTCGCGCCAATCGCATCCGCTACGGTCGAGATTGTCGCCTTCGCCTATCTCGATTCGGCCGGGCGCGTGCTGGGGCTGCGCCACATCCGGTCGGGCGATACGCTCTGCATCGACGTGCCCATTCGCACGGTGGTGCGCGACGCGCTGTCGTTCGACGCGAAACTGGTCGCAATGGCGCACAATCACCCGTCGGGCGACGCCGAACCGAGCCGCAACGACCTGACGGTCACGCGCCTCGTCGTCACGGTATTCAATGCCTTAGGGATTCGGCTCGTCGACCATCTGGTGCTTGGGAGCGGCGCCATTGTCAGCCTGCGTGCCCGCGGGCTGTTGTGACGGGCGCAGGCGGCACGGCTTGATCGCGCCCGGCGCCGGGCGCGGCCCGACCGCCTTGAAGGTCGCGAAATAGCCGCCCGCCGACGGCATGTTCTCCATCCCGACGAGCTGATAGCCGACCGCGGCGAATTCGCAGCGCAGCAGCGCCGGCGGGGTGCCGTGATCGACAACGAGACGGTTGGCGTCGACCACCACCACCAGCCCCTCGGGGCGCAGCGAGGGACGCATCCGCCACAGGAATTCATAGGGCTGCTCGATCTCATGATACATATGCACCATGAAGATCCGATCGAAGCTGGCATCGGGCAGCTTGGGATCGGCCGGCACGCCGAGCCGCACGCTGACGTTATCGAGCCGCTCGCGCGCGACGCGCTCGGCCAGCGCATCGCGCACCGCCGGCATGATATCCTCGGCGAGCACACGCCCGTCCTTGCCGACGCGTTGCGCGAGACGAATCGTGTAATAACCCTCGCCCGCGCCGATATCGGCGACGGTCATGCCGGGCCTGATCTTGGCGCGGTCCATCACTATCGTCGCTTCGTTGAGCCGGTCGCGCGCCTCCTCGTTCGACCAGCGCGACGAGACGATATGCGCCACCGGGCGATCCGCGGCGGGAAACGGCCCGGGCTCACCCTTGTCGTCATGCCGGATCAGCGGCTGCGACCCGTCGCAACCGCCCAGCATCGCCGCCAGAGCAATCAGGGCCGCGCCCAGCCTCAATCGACATCCTCCACGTCGACCGTCTCGCCGGTCACGCGCTGCGACAGCGCGGCGGCCATGAAGTCGTCGAGATCGCCGTCGAGCACGTCGCTCGGCGAGGTGGAGGTGGTGCCGGTGCGCAGATCCTTCACCAGTTGATAGGGCTGGAGCACATAGGAACGGATCTGGTGCCCCCAGCCGATATCGGTCTTGGTGGCGTTGACCGCATTGGCCTCTTCCTCGCGCTTGCGCAGCTCGTGCTCGTAAAGCCGCGCGCGGAGCTGGTTATACGCCTCGGCGCGGTTCTTGTGCTGGCTGCGCTGGTTCTGGCAGGCGACGACGATCCCGGTCGGCAGGTGGGTGATGCGCACCGCCGAATCGGTCGTGTTGATATGCTGCCCGCCCGCGCCCGACGCGCGATAGGTGTCGATGCGCAGCTCGCTGTCGTTGATCTCGATGTCGATCGAATCGTCGATCACCGGATAGACCCACACCGACGAGAAGCTGGTGTGGCGCCGCGCCGAACTGTCATAGGGCGAAATCCGCACCAGCCGGTGGACGCCGCTTTCGACCTTGGCATAGCCATAGGCATTCTCGCCCTTGACCAGCAACGTCGCGGATTTGATCCCGGCCTGCTCGCCGGCGTGATAATCGACCAGCTCGACCTTATAGCCGCGGCGTTCGGCCCAGCGCGTGTACATGCGCTGGAGCATCTCCGCCCAGTCCTGGCTCTCGGTGCCGCCGGCGCCGGCGTTGATCTCCAGATAGGTGTCGTTGCTGTCAGCCTCACCGGCGAGCAGCGCCTTCACCTTGTCCTGCTGCGCACGCTCGGCGAGCTGGGCGAGCGCTTGCGTCCCCTCGACCGCGAGATCCTCGTCGCCCTCGGCTTCCGCGAGCTCGATCAGTTCGCTGGTGTCGGCGAGTTCGCGCTCGATCGCGCGGGTCGCGGTGATCGCCTCGTCGAGCCGGCGACGCTCGCGCATCACTTCCTGCGCCTGTTTGGGATTTTCCCACAACGTCGGGTCCTCGACCCGCGCGTTGAGCTCGTCGAGCCGGCGGAGCGCGCGATCCCAATCGAGGAAGCGGCGCAACAGCGCCAGCGCCTCGTTGATCGTCTCGACATGGGCCTGCGCTTCGGCGCGCATCGTTCATTCTCCAAATCTCGTCATTCCGGCGACGGCCGGAATCTCGCGGGACAAGCTGTTCGCCTGATAACCGGGAAATCCCCGCCTTCGCCGGGATGACGTCTCAATTCAAGCCGGCGGGATTTAGTAAATCCCCCCCTGCCGCTGCAAGAAGTCGCTATCGCCGGGCTGTGCGCGCGGCGCGGCATTGGTTGCGGTGGCGGTCGGCGCCGCTTCCGGCCGGCGCGGTGCGCGGCGCGCCTCGCTCTGCGGCTTGAACGCTTCCCAGATCACCGCCGGGGTATATTCGCCGAAGGCCGGCCAGGCGCCGAACACCGGGCGGCCCGAGGCGCGGTCGACGCGCACCATGCGGATCCCCTGCGGCGCGCGGAACGGCAGTTTCTCCAGCCCGTCGAACGCCTTGACCGCGAATTCCTTGAAGATCGGCGCCGCCATCGTGCCGCCCTGGGCATAGCCGCCGAGGCTGGTCGGCGCGTCATAGCCCATATAGAGCCCGCCGACCATTTGCGGGGTGCCGCCGATGAACCACACGTCGGTCGGCCCCGAATTGGTGCCGGTCTTGCCGAACATCGGGCGATCGAGATCGCGCAGCACGGTCGCGGTGCCGCGCTGGATCACGCCCTCGGTGATGTGGATCATCTGATAGGCGGTCATCGCATCGACCACCTGCCGCCCGCGCAGCCCGGGGCGCGGCATCGGCTTGCCGTCCCAATCGGGCATGTTGCAGCGATCGCAGGCGCGCCAATTCTCCGGCCAGATCACCTTGCCGTGACGGTCCTGGACGAAATCGACCAACGTCGGCGAATGCCAGCGGCCCTGATTGGCAAGCACGCCATAGGCATTGACCATCCGCATCACCGTCGTCTCGCCCGCGCCGAGCGCATAGGAGAGATAGGGCTGGTAATCGCCGATGTTCATCGCCTTCATCAGCCCGACGACATTGGTCATCCCGGTCTGCGCGGCGGCGCGCACCGTCATCAGGTTGCGCGATTGCTCGATGCCCCAGCGCATCGTGTGCGGGCCGGCGCCGCGGCTGTTGCCGAAGTTGCGGAAGCATTTCTGCCCCAGCCGCGCGCCCTGATAGACGCAGAACGGCCCGTCGACGATGATCGACGCCGGGGTCATGCCGTGTTCGAGCGCGGCGGAATAGACGATCGGCTTGATCGTCGACCCCGGCTGACGCATCGCCTGGGTCGCGCGGTTGAACGACTGGATCGAGGCATCGAACCCGCCCTGCATCGCAAGGATGCGGCCGGTCGCCGGCTCCTGCACGACGAACCCGCCCGAGACCTTGGGCACCGCGCGCAACGCGAACTGCCCGCCCTGCGGCGCGACCGCGATGATGTCGCCCGGCTTGATCGCGGCGAAGGCGGTGCCACCCTTGCCGCGCACCGGCATCTGCGCCAGATCGCGCGGCATCGATCCGGTCTGGCCGTTGGCGAAGCCGATCTGCCACGCATCGCCCTCACGCGCGATCGCGATTGCGGCGCG
The DNA here is from genome assembly GCF_026130605.1 of Sphingomonas lycopersici. Taxonomy (GTDB): domain Bacteria; phylum Pseudomonadota; class Alphaproteobacteria; order Sphingomonadales; family Sphingomonadaceae; genus Sphingomonas; species Sphingomonas lycopersici. Next base: position 86,957 of record NZ_JANFAU010000008.1, read on the forward strand.
CCAGTCGTTGTAATCGATGCTGATATTGGTGTTGGCGAGCGCCCCAAGCCAGCTATCGCCCTCGAAATCGACATGCCGCAGCGGGCCGTTCCAGCCACGCCCGCGATCGTAGCGCACCAGCCCGTCGCGCAGCGCCTGCGCAGCATAGGCCTGAAGCTTGGGATCGAGCGAGGTGCGCACCCACAGGCCGCCCGAATAGACGCTGTTGGGCCCGTCGCGCGCGGTCTCGCCATATTTGCCGATCAGCTGGCGACGGACTTCCTCGACGAAATAGCCGCCGACCTGCTCGAACTTCGGCGTGCGGCGGATGATCGCGCCGATCGGCGCGGCGCGGGCTTCGTCTCTTTGCGCGGCGGTGATGTAGCCGTTCTTCTCCATCTCGCCGAGCACCCAGTTGCGGCGGGCGATTGCGCGATCGGTGTCGCGGAACGGATCGTAGTTCGACGGCCCCTTGGGCAATATGGCGAGATAGGCCATCTGCGGCAGGCTGAGCTCGGTCAGCTCCTTGTCGAAATAGGCGTGGCTCGCCGCTTCGACGCCATAAGCGTTCCGCCCGAGGAAGATCTGGTTGAGATAGAGTTCGAGGATCTGCTGCTTGCTCAGCGAATCCTCGATACGCCACGCCAGCACCGCCTCGCGCATCTTGCGCGTCGGGGAATAAGCATTGCCGATCAGCAGGTTCTTCGCGACCTGCTGGGTGATCGTCGACCCGCCCTTGGCGCGCCGGCCCGATCCCATCTTCGACACATAATCGACTACCGCGCCGGCAAGCCCGGGGTAATCGACGCCGTGATGCTCGAAGAAGGTCTTGTCCTCCGCAGACAGGAAAGCGTGGATCAGCTGTGGCGGATATTCGGCGAACGACAGTTCGACACGGCGTTCGCGCGCATAGGAATAGATCGGCGTGCCGTCGCCCCCGCGCACGTTGGTCGGCAGCGGCGGTTCATAGGTGCGCAGCTGATCGACCGACGGCAGATCGCGTGCGATCGCGAACCAGAACACTCCATAAGCGATCGCCGCCAGCACCGCGACCGCCGCGCCGATCTTGATCCAGCGCTTCGCCCACGCCTCACGCAGCGACCGCCGCCAATGGCCGGCATCGCGGCGCAGCTTGAGGGTCGTTTCGGGTTCAGGGGGAGAAGACGCCATACGCTTGGGGGGTATTTAGCAGGATTGCCGGGCGGGGGAACCCGGCATTATTTCGCCGCGATCCGCCGCGCGAAATAGATTTGCACCGCGCGCCTGACGCTCTCGGCAATCTTGGCGCGCCCGGCCTTGCTGTCGAGGAAGGCGGCGTCCTTGGGGTTGGAGATATAGCCGGTTTCGAACAGGATCGAGGGCATGTCCGGCGCCTTCAGCACCATCAGCGAGGCCATGCGGTGGAATTTCGCCTTGGTCGGCATCAAGGGCGCCGCCTCGCGCCCCAGGAGCCGCGCGAACCCCGCCGAGGCGTTCATCGTCTCGCGCTGGGTGAGATCGATCAGGATCGTCGAGACATCGGGGTTCTGATCGAGATCGACCCCGGCGATGATATCCGACTTGTTTTCGCGCGCCGCGAGCCGCGCGGCTTCCTTGTCGGAGGCAACCTCAGACAAGGTATAGGCGGTCGCGCCGGTGGCGTCGCCCGCCCCCACGCTGTCGCAATGGATCGAGATGAACAGATCGGCGCGCATCCGTCGCGCAATGCCGAAGCGCTCGCGCAGCACGAGATAGCGATCGTCGCTCCGCGTCAGCGCGACGCGCACGCGGCCGCTGGCGACCAGCGCGTCACGGATCGCCTTGGCGATCTTGAGCGTCACATCCTTTTCGCGCAGCCCGGTCTTGGGATTGATCGCGCCGGGATCGGGGCCGCCGTGCCCGGCGTCGATCACCACCAGCGGGCGATCCGCTTCCCCTTCCGCACGCGGCAGCGGTGCGCGCCGCGCCGGGGGAACGGGGGCCGAAACCCTGTAGCTCGCGACGCGCTCCGCGCCGAAGCCGAACGGCTGGAAGCTCAGCGGCCGCTGATCGATCGCCGCGGCGAAATGGCGCGCATCGGTCGGCGCGAGGATCAGCGCCAATGTGCGCCCCTCATCCTCGAACCCGCCGCCCGACACCAGCATCGGACGATCGAGATCGAGCACCACTCGCGCCCCGTCGCTGCCACGCCACCCCTGCCGGATCGCGCTGACCACGCCCTCGCCCGGCAGCGACGGGCCGGGACGCGCGCCGTCGATATCGATCGCGATGCGGCGCGGGCCATCGAGGACGAAGCTCGATGCCTGCTCCACCGCGGCATCGAAATGGATCAGCACGCGGCCGCCGTCGATCTCGACGCGCTGGACGGTGGTGGCTTGCGCCGGGGCCGCGAACGCGACGGACACGAGCAATGCGGACACGCATCGCCACCGCCCTATCGCTCTGGCCCACCGCCCCGCCATCGAGAAACCGCCCTTTACCCCTTACACGCGCCTTATCGCGACGCGTTTCCACGCTGGCCCGAGGTCGGTTAACAGAAGCTTGACGGGGCAACGAGCTTTTTGCGGCGGAATGAGCGGATTTGAGCTAGTTGATGCATGACAAGTCCGGTGCTAATCCCCATCTCGACCGGACAGGCACGTCGTATTCGTGCCTTTACCTCCGGCCCACCGCTCGGTTCGCATTTTGCGGGGCCGGGCTTTCAGGTTGACGTTCGAATGCCGCATCTTTTCCCACCGCTGAACCGCCCGGCTTTCGCCGGCGGCGCGGGTTCGGGCCTGTTCCGGGGCGAGGCGCCCCGGCGTGCGGCACGAGCGAAGGCGATTTTACCAACAATTCGCGTGGCCGGGCGCAGCGCCCCGCCATTGCCAGATTATCGCACGACGGCGCCGCCCGGCGGCACGCGTGCGCGGAGACCATATAATGACCATGCGTATGCTGATCGACGCACGCCACCGGGAGGAAACCCGGGTGGCCGTCGTCAAGGGAAACCGGATCGAGGAATTTGATTTCGAGAGCGCTGAGCGCAAGCAGCTCAAGGGGAACATCTATCTCGCCAAGGTGACGCGCGTCGAGCCGTCGCTGCAGGCGGCGTTCGTCGATTACGGCGGCAATCGCCACGGCTTCCTCGCCTTTTCCGAAATCCACCCGGATTATTATCAGATCCCCAAGGAGGATCGCGACGCGCTGCTGCGTGAAGAGGCGGAGCATGCCGCCGAGGAAGCCAAGCTGCGCGCCGAGCAGGAAGCCGCCGAGGAGGCGGACGAGCCGTCCGAAGAGGATATCGAGCGTTTCGAGGACGATGGCGGAATGGACCCCGACGTCGCCGAGGACATGGATGGCGAGGCGCGCCCCGCCCGCTCGACCGTCAACGACGATCAGGTCGAGGCGCTGCGCCAGCGCCGCATGAACCTGCGCCGCCGCTACAAGATCCAGGACGTGATCCATCGCCGCCAGGTGCTGCTGGTCCAGGTGGTGAAGGAAGAGCGCGGCAATAAGGGCGCGGCGCTGACCACCTATCTCAGCCTCGCCGGGCGTTATTGCGTGCTGATGCCCAACACCTCGCACGGCGGCGGCATCTCGCGGAAGATCAGCAACACCGGCGACCGCAAGCGCCTGAAGTCGATCATGGCGGAGCTCAAGCTGCCGCCGTCGATGGGTTGCATCGTCCGCACCGCCGGGCTCCAGCGCACCAAGACCGAGATCAAGCGCGACTTCGATTATCTCGCGCGGCTGTGGGACGGGATCCGCGAGCAGACGCTCGCCTCCTCCGCGCCGGCGCTGATCTATGGCGACAGCGACCTGATCAAGCGCGCGATCCGCGATATCTATAACAAGGATATCGACGAAGTGATCGTCGAAGGCGACGAAGGCTATCGCCAGGCGAAGGACTTCATGAAGCTGCTGATGCCGAGCCACGCGCGCCGCGTGAAGCATTACAGCGATCCGATTCCCCTGTTCCAGCGCAGCCACGTCGAGGATCAGCTCGCCGCGATGTATCATCCGGTGGTGCAGCTGAAGTCGGGCGGCTATCTGGTGATCAACCCGACCGAGGCGCTGGTGTCGATCGACATCAACTCGGGCCGGTCGACCCGCGAGCACAATATCGAGCAGACCGCGACCGCGACCAATCTGGAAGCGGCACACGAGATCGCCCGCCAGCTCCGCCTGCGCGACATGGCCGGGCTGGTCGTGATCGACTTCATCGACATGGACAATAATTCCAATGTCCGGAAGGTCGAGAAGGCGATGAAGGAGGCGCTCAAGAACGATCGCGCGCGCATCCAGGTCGGCCGCATCTCCTCGTTCGGGCTGATGGAAATGAGCCGCCAGCGGCTGCGCACCGGGGTGCTCGAGGCATCGACCCGCGCCTGCCCGCATTGCGAGGGCACCGGGCTCGTCCGCACCGCGTCGTCGGCCGGCCTTTCCGCGCTGCGGCTGCTGGAGGATGAAGCGGCGCGCGGGCGCGGCTCGCTGCTGACGCTGCGCGCCAGCCAGGAAGCCGCTTTCTACGTGCTCAACCGCAAGCGCGGCGACATCGCCGAGATCGAGGATCGCTACGGCGTGCGCGTCGAGATCCTGCCCGACGGTGAGCAGGAAGGCGCGCGCATGTCGGTCGAGGCCTCGGGCCCGCCGCCGGCCTATGCGCCGAAGTTCGCCGCCCCGGTCGAGGAAATCGAGGAAGATTTCCCCGAGGAGTACGAAGCCGAGGAGGCTGAGGAAGAGGAAGTCGCCGAGGAGCGTCACGCGGGTCAGCCGCGCGAGGACGGCGATCGCGAAGGCGGGCGTCGCCGCCGTCGCCGTCGCGGCCGGCGCGGTCGCGGGCGGCCGGAGAATGGCGAGGCGCATGAGGGTGGCGAACATGCCGACGCCGAGGCCGAGGAGGCCGAAGCCGAGGTCGTCGCACAGCCCGAGGCGCACGCCGAAGAGGAAGGCGAACGCGAAGGTGTGCGTCGGCGCAACCGGCGCGGCCGGCGCGGTCGCAACCGCGGCGGTGCCGAGGCACCGGTTGAAACGGCGGTCGAAACCGTCGAGGAAGCGCCGGCTGCCGAGCCCGTCGCCGAGGAGCCGGCCGAAGTGCTCGCCGAGGTAGCGCCCAAGACGCGCCGCCGCCCGCGTGCCCGTGCCAAGGCCGAAACGGTCGCCGAGGCGCCCGCGGCCGAAGCGCCGGTGATCGAAGTCCCGGCACCGGCCGAAGCGGCGGCGGCGGAAGCCGCACCGAAGCCGAAGCGCGCGCCGCGTCGCAAGAAGGCGGACGCGGCTGCGCCCGAGGCCGCCCCGGCCCCCGAAGCCGCGCCGGCCGAAGCGGCCGAAGCGCCGGCCAAGCCGAAGCGCACGCGCCGCAAGAAGGCCGATACGGCGGAAACGCCCATCGCCGCCGACGCCGCCAACGCCAATGGCGCGGCCGAGGAGGAAGCGGCACCCGAAGCGGCGAACGACGCACCCGCCGGCGGCCCGCGTCGCGGCTGGTGGCAGCGGACGTTCGGCGCCTGAGCCGTGCGTCGCCGGGTTTCAGCGGCGGTTCATCGCGAACCGCGCAGAAATCCGGCCACCACCGCCCCGTTCGGGCCATGCGCAGGAAAGACGTGATGACGCGCAGGGCTTTTGCCTGTTCCGTAAAGTGTTTGCGCGATAGCGCGCGCCTCCTTGTGTCCCCGCGCGGGCGGGGACCCAGCCTGTGCTCCCGCCCGCGCGGGAGCACAGCGGCGGCCGGGGTGACGGTCGAGGCGGTCATCTGATGAAGAAGACGCTCGCCGCCGCGCTCACCGCGATCCTGATCTGGGCGCAGCCCGCGCATGCGCAGTCGCTGCTGCGCGACGCCGAGACCGAGGCGCTGTTCAAGGACATGTCCGCGCCGCTGGTGAAAGCGGCCGGGCTCAACCCGCGCGACGTGCAGTTCGCGCTGATCAACGACGATTCGATCAACGCCTTCGTCGTCGGCGGGCAGGTCGTCTATATCCATAGCGGGCTGATCCAGGCGGCGGATAACGCCAATCAGGTGCAGGGCGTGATCGCGCACGAGCTGGGCCACATCGCCGACGGCCATATCGTCAACGCCGATGCCGGGACGAGGCCGGCGATGGCGATCTATCTGCTCTCGATGGTGCTGGGGCTGGCCGCGACCGCTGCGGGCGCGGGCGAGGCCGGGATGGGCGTGATGGCCGCCGGGCAGCAGGCGGCGATGGGCAAGTTCCTCGCCTTCAGCCGCACCCAGGAATCGACCGCGGACGCCAGTGCGGTCAAATATCTCAACGCCGCCGGGATCACCGGCAAAGGCATGCTGTCTTTCTTCAAGATCTTGCAGCAGCAGGAATATCGCTACGGGGTCGGCAAGATCGATCCGTTCATGCAGACCCACCCCTTGTCGGGCGAGCGCATCCAGACGATGACCGCCGACATCACCGCTTCGCCGGCCTATAACAAGCCGGCGGACCCGGCGCTGCAGGAGCGTTTCCTGCGCGTGAAGGCCAAGCTGATCGGCTATGTCGGCACGCCGACGCAAACGCTCAACACCTATCCGCTGAGCGACCAGAGCGTCTATGCGCATTATGCGCGCGCTTATGCCTATCATAAGGGCGGCTATCCCGACAAAGCCGATGCTGAGGCCGATGCGCTGGTCAAGGCCGCGCCGCACGACCCCTATTTCCTCGAGGTGAAGGGGCAGATCCTGCTCGAAGCCGGCAAGCCGGCCGAAGCGCTCGCGCCGCTGCGCGAGGCGACCGAGCTGTCGCGCAGCAACCCGCTGATCGCCACGACCTTCGGCCACGCGCTGATCGCGACCGAGAACAAGGCCAATTACCCGGAGGCGATCAAGGTGCTGCGTACCGCGGTGGCGCGCGACACCGAAAATCCCTTCGCCTGGCTCCAGCTCGGCACGGTCTACGAGCTGACCGGCGACGAGCCGCGCGCGATGCTCGCCACCGCCGAGCGGGCGAGCATGAACGGCGACAGCCGCACCGCCGCCTATAGCGCGCGCGCGGCGATGGCCGGCATCCCGAAGAACACGCCGGACTGGATTCGCGCGCAGGATATCGCGATGACGGCGCAGAACGACATGGACGACAATCCGAAGAAGTATAAGCGCAGATGAATCGGACTTTATTGGTGGGGCTGGTGCTGCTCGGCGCAGCTTTCGGCGCGGGCGGAACATGGCTTGCCGAGCGCGTCGCGCCCGGCGAGCTGAGCGGGGCGGATCGCGCGCGCGTCGATCGCGCGGTGCATGATTACATCCTCGCCAACCCCGATATCATCCCGGAGGCGATGCAGCGGCTCGCCGACCGCGAGAACGGCAAGGTGATCGCCGCGCAGCGCTCGGCGATCGAGACGCCCTATGGCAATGCCTATATGGGCAATCCCAACGGCGATGTGACGCTGGTCGAGTTCTACGATTACAATTGCGGCTATTGCCGCGCGAGCCTGCCGACGCTCGACAAATTGGTGCAGGCCGATCCCAAATTGCGCATCGTGTTCCGCGAGATGCCGGTGCTGGCGGAGAGCAGCATCGCCGCCGCGCGCGCCGCGCTGACCGCCGCGTCGCAGGGCAAGTTCAAGCCGTTCCACGACGCGCTCTACGCCGCCGGGCCGGTGAGCGACCAGACGATCGCCGCCGCCGCGCGCACCGCCGGGGTCGACCTTTCCAAGCGGCCGTCCGACACCGACGACGAGATCCGCAACAACCTCGCGCTCACCGCCAAGCTCGGGATGCGCGGCACCCCGAGCTGGATCGTCGGCGATCGCGTGCTGTCGGGCGCGCTCCCGCTCGATCGCCTCCAGGAAGCGATCGCCGCCGCACGGGCAGCAAAATCGTGAGCGAAAACACGATCCTGCGCCTGGAGGGCGTCACCAAGACCTATGCCGGCGGGGTCACCGCGCTGTCGCCGGTCGACCTTTCGATCCGCAAGGGCGAGATCTTCGCGTTGCTCGGGCCGAACGGCGCGGGCAAGACGACGCTGATCAGCATCATCTGCGGCATCGTCACCCCCTCCGCCGGGACGATCACCGTCGCGGGGCATGACGCGCAGCGCGACTACAAGGCCGCGCGCCGCGCGATCGGGCTGGTGCCGCAGGAGCTTTCGACCGATTCGTTCGAAAGCGTGCTCGCCACCGTCACCTTCTCGCGGCGGCTGTTCGGGCACGGCCCCAACCCCGCCTATATCGAGCAGATATTGCGCGACCTGTCGCTGTGGGACAAACGCAAGTCGCGGATTCTGGAGCTTTCCGGCGGGATGAAGCGCCGCGTGCTGATCGCCAAGGCGCTGGCGCACGAGCCGCAGATTCTGTTCCTCGACGAGCCGACCGCCGGGGTCGACGTCGCGCTGCGTCGCGACATGTGGAAACTGGTCCACCGGCTGCGCGACAATGGCGCGACGATCATCCTGACGACGCATTATATCGAGGAGGCCGAGGAAATGGCCGACCGCGTCGGCGTCATCAACCGCGGCAAATTGCTGCTGGTCGAGGAGAAGGACGCGCTGATGAAGAAGCTCGGCCGCCGCCAGCTCGCGCTGACGCTCGCCGAGCCGCTCGCCGCGCTGCCCGCGGGGCTGGAGCAATGGCATCTCGAGCTTGAGGCCGACGGGCGGATCCTGCGCTACACGTTCGATGCACAGGCCGAGCATACCGGCATCCCCTCGTTGCTCCGCGCGCTATCGGATCGCGGCATTTCGTTCAGCGATCTCGAAACCAAGCGATCGAGCCTCGAGGACATCTTCGTCGATCTGGTGAGGGAAACGGCATGAACCTCAACGGTATCTGGGCGATCTATCGCTTCGAGATGGCGCGCTTCGGCCGCACCTTCTGGACCAGCCTGCTGGTGCCGGTGATCACCACCTCGCTCTATTTCGTCGTGTTCGGCTCGGCGATCGGGTCGCAGATGCGCGAGGTTTCGGGGGTGCCCTATGGCGCGTTCATCGTGCCGGGGATGATGCTGCTCGCGATCTTCTCCGAGAGCATCTTGAACGGCAGCTTCGGCATCTACATGCCCAAGTTCACCGGGACGATCTACGAACTGCTCTCGGCGCCGTTATCGCCGTTCGAGACGGTGCTCGGCTATGTCGGCGCGGCGGCGACCAAGTCGCTGGTGATCGCGCTGATCATCCTTGCCACCGCGCATCTGTTCGTCGACCTGACGATCGTCCACCCGTTCGCGATGATCGGCTATCTGGTGCTGATCTGTGTCACCTTCTGCCTGTTCGGTTTCGTGATCGGGATTTTCGCCAAGGGGTTCGAGCAGCTTCAGGTGATCCCGTTGCTGATCGTCACCCCCCTCACCTTCTTGGGCGGCGCTTTCTATTCGGTGATGATCCTGCCCGAGCCGTGGCGGACGGTGACGCTGTTCAACCCGGTAGTGTACCTCATCAACGGCTTCCGCTGGACCTTCTTCGGCACCAGCGACGTCGCGGTGGCGGTGAGCCTTTCAGCGACGTTCGCGCTGTTCGCGGCGTGCCTGATCGCGGTGACGGTGATCTTCCGCACCGGGTGGCGGCTCAAGCATTAGGGGCAAGCTGCCCCTCCCCGTTCGGGCTGAGCTTGTCGAAGCCCTGCACTTTTCTTCCACGCAAGAAGGGCAGCCCTTCGACAAGCTCAGGGCGAACGGGAGACACCGTCCTTCCGTGCGCCAAGGCTCAAATCTTCGGAAAATTGTTCGAGCGCTTCACCACCCCGTAGGCAAAGCTCGTATCGATCGACGCGATATGCTTCAGCCGGTGGAGCTTCGAGCGGACGAAATGCTCGTAATCGGCGAGGTCCTTCGCCAGCACGCGCAGCAGATAATCGGCGTCGCCGGTCATCACATAGCAATCGAGGATATTGTCCATCCCGCCGATGCTCGCCTCGAAGCTCGCGACCGCCTCCTCGCTATGCCGATCGAGCCGGATGCGGACGAAGGCGGTCAGCGGCAGGCCATAGGCCTGTTCGTCGACGATCGCGGTATAGCCTTGGATCACCCTGCTCTTTTCGAGCGCGCGCAGCCGCCGCAGGCACGGCGACGGTGACAGTGCGACGCGTTCGGACAGCTCCAAATTGGTCAGCCGTCCGTCTTCCTGCAGCGCGGCGAGAATCTGGCGGTCTTTCGCATCCATCGACGATCCTTCACGACGATCGGGGCGTTTCGTCAATGCGCGCGCGCGATCAGGCGGCGAGCGCGGTCACCGATCCGCCCAGCGCCCGATCGAGATCGGCGATGATATCCTCGACATCCTCCAACCCGACCGACAGCCGGATCAACCCCTCGGAAATGCCGTAAGCGGCGCGCTCCTCGGGGGTGTAGGTCGAATGCGTCATCGAGGCGGGATGCTGGATCAGCGTCTCGGCATCGCCGAGCGATACCGCGCGCTGGATCAGCGCCAGGCGGTTCATCATCGCGCGCCCCGCGGCCGCGCCGCCGGCCAGTTCGAACGCGATCATCCCGCCGAACCCCGGCATCTGGCGCGCCGCCAGCTCATGCTGCGCGAAGCTTTCGAGCCCGGGATAATGGACCACCTCCACTGCCGGATGCGCCTCCAGCATCCGGGCCACCGCCAGCGCATTGGCGCAATGCCGCTCGACGCGGAGCTTGAGCGTCTTGAGCCCGCGCAGCACCAGCATCGCGTTGAACGGCGCCATCACCGCGCCGGTCATGTCCTTCATCCCGACGAGGCGCACCTCGGCGATATCCGCGCGCGAGCCGACCGCGATGCCGCCGATCAGATCACCGTGGCCACCCATATATTTGGTCGCGGAATGCACCACGATATCCGCGCCATGCTCGATCGGGCGGGTCAGCACCGGGGTGGCATAGGTATTGTCGACGACGACCTTGGCGCCCTTCGCCTTGGCGACCCGTGCCACCGCCGCGATATCGATCAGCCGCATATTGGGGTTGGCCGGAGTCTCGAAATAGACCACGCGCGTCTTGTCCGAGATCGCCGCCGCGACCGCATCCAGATCCATCATGTCGACATGCGTGACGCGGATGCCGAACCGGCCGAGCCCGTGGCGCATGAAGGCGAAGGTGCAGCCGTAGAGCGTCTTGTCGATGACGATCTCGTCGCCGGGCGAGACGAGCGTCCACAATACCGCGGTGATCGCCCCCATCCCCGAAGCGAGCGCCAGCCCCGCCTCGGCGCCTTCGAGCGAGGCGCAGCGCTGTTCGAGCAGATCGAGCGTGGGGTTGGAAATCCGCGAATATGCGTGGCCGGCACGCTCGCCGGCGAAGATCGCGGCGCCGTGATCGGCATCCTCGAACGCGAAGGTCGAGGTGAGGTGCAGCGGCGGGGTGAGCGCCCAATCGTTATCCGCGGGGTTGTAACCCAGGTGGATCGCGCGGGTCATGAAACCGGGCGCTTTGGGGTCGCTCACTATTTGGTCCTTCCGGTGGAGATGCCATCGGAGACCTAACAGCGCGTGCGGGGCAGGTGCTGCCAAAGTCGGCTGCTATTGCGGGCGATTTTGGCAGATGATGCCAATATCGTCCCTCCCCGTCATTCCCGCGAAGGCGGGAATCCATTCTCGCAGGTCAGCGAAAGAACCGCTCCGCCAGCCAGAATGGATTCCCGCCTTTGCGGGAATGACGGAAGATAACGTGGCCCGCCGCGGCAAAGCCGCGTCGTCGGACGGGTTCGGCTATGCCGACCCGCCGGCCGGGCGACAGCTTCGCTCAGCTCCGCTACGCGACCGGCGCGCAGCGCGCGCCTAGCTGTTCGCCGCGATCCATTCCTCAACCACGGGCGCGATGCGATTACGCCACTTCGACCCGTTGAAGATCCCATAATGCCCGACGCCCTCGGCGAGCAGATAGCGCTTCTTCGCCGCCGGCAGCTTCTTCGCCAGCGTCAGCGCGGCCTTGGTCTGGCCGATGCCGGAGATATCGTCGCGCTCGCCCTCGATCGCGAGCAACCCGATATCGGTGATCGCCGACAGATCGATCGGGCGCCCGCGGTGGGTCATCAGCCCGCGCGGCAATTTATGCTCCTGGAACACCACGTCGATCGTCTGGAGATAGAATTCCTCGGTCATGTCGCACACCGAGCGATATTCGTCGTAAAAATCCTTGGTCGCCTCGGCGCTCTCGCCGTCGCCGCGGACGAGATGTTTGAACATCTCCCAATGGCTCATCATGTGGTTGCCGAGGTTCATCGACATGAAGCCGGTGAGCTGGAGGAAGCCGGGATAGACCCGCCGCCCGCCGCCCGGATAGACCACCGGCACTGTCGCGATGACATTCTGGCGGAACCAGGCATGCGGCCGCTGGGTCGCGAGCTCGTTGACCGCGGTCGGCGCCTCGCGGGTGTCGATCGGGCCGCCCATCATCGTCAACGTCTTGGGACGGCACGGATTCTTGTCCGCGCTCATCAGCGCGGCGGCGGCGTAGCACGGCACCGACGGCTGGCACACCGCGAGCATATGCCCGCCCGGCCCGATCGCCTCCATGAACTCGACCAGATAATCGATATAATCGTCGAGGTCGAAGAAGCCCTCGGCCAGCGGCACGAGCTTCGCGTCGCGCCAGTCGGTGATATAGACGTCGCAGGTCGGCAGCATCCGCTCGACCGTGCCGCGCAGCAGCGTGGCATAATGGCCCGACATCGGCGCGACGATCAGCAGCTTCGGCCCGCCCTTCACGCCCTTGCGCGCGAACCGCTTCAACTGGCCGAACGGCTTCTGCAGCACGATCTCCTCGATCACCTCGACCTCGCGGCCGTCGACCGTGGTGCGATCGAGCCCGAACGCCGGCTTGCCGCGCGGCGCCGCAGCATGAGCGAACACTTCGAGCGCGGAGGCCATGACCGTTCCGCCGCCGAAATAGGCGAATGGGTTTGCCGGGTTCTGGAGCATGCCCGCGCCAAAATTGGCCAATGCACTGGCACTGGCGAGCATCGAACGCTGAATTTCATAGGCGTCGTAGAGCATTCGGTATCCTGTTTCCCGACACTTTGAACCTGAAGTAGGTAGCGTGTTTCATCCAGATGACAATTTCAAATGCTGCAATCGCGAAATTGCGGGGTGAAAACGGGACGACTTGCATCCTTCCCACCACCCGGCGAAGGCTGGGGTGGTGCGGATGAAATTTCCCGCGTCCCCGCGCAGGCGGGGACCCAGTCCCCAGGTGGCCCGCGTTCCGTTCCGTCGCTCTGGGTCCCCGCCTGCGCGGGGACGCGGAAAGGGAGGCGTAGGACGGATGCGATCGGCGCAGCCGTTGAGCCGCGGGGGCGGCGCTGCTAGGCGCATTGCATCATGTCCAGCGATGCCCCTGCCCCAGCCGAAGCCGCCCCTGCCCCGTCCAACCGGAAACTGGGAAACCTCGCGCTCGTCTGGGATCATGTGCGCCGTTATCCCGGCCAGATCGCCGCGGCGCTCGGCGCGCTCAGCGTCACCTCGCTGGCGACGATCGCGATCCCTTATAGCTTCAAGCGGGTGATCGATCGCGGCTTCGGCCCCGGCGCGCACGGCGATGTCGCCAGCGCCTTCCATTATATGCTGATGATCGTCGCGGTGCTCGCTATCGCGACCGCGATCCGCTTCTATTTCGTCTCGTGGCTCGGGGAGCGCGTCGTCGCGGATATCCGCACCCGCGTGCAGCGCCATCTGCTCACGCTTACCCCGCGCTTCTTCGAGGAAAACCGCCCGTCGGAAATCGCCTCGCGGCTCACCGCCGATACCGCGCAGATCGAAAGCGTCGTCGGATCGACCGTCTCGGTCGCGCTGCGCAACCTGTTCACCGGCATCGGCGGGCTGATCTATCTGTTCGCGATCTCGCCGAAGCTGGCGGGGCTGCTGCTGCTCGGCATCCCGGTGGTGATCCTGCCGATCGTGCTGCTCGGCCGGCGGGTGCGCAGCTATTCGCGCACCTCGCAGGATCGCATCGCCGATGTCGGCGCGATGGCCACCGAAACGCTCGGCGCGATGAAGATCGTCCAGGCGTTCGGGCAGGAAGAGCGCGAAGCGCACCGCTTCTCCGACGCGGTCGAGGCGACGATGGCCGCCGCGCGCCGCCGCATCATGCTCCGCTCGGTGATGACTGCGATTGTCATCGGGCTGATCTTCGGCTCGATCACGCTCGTCCTGTGGGAAGGCGCGATCGATGTCGCCGCGGGGCGGATTTCGGGCGGGTCGATCGCCGCCTTCGTGCTGACCGGCGGGATCGTCGCCGGCGCGTTCGGCGCGCTGACCGAGGTTTACGGCGAGCTGCTGCGCGGCGCGGGCGCCGCCGGGCGCCTCGCCGAATTGCTCGCCGAAAAGCCCGAGATCGCTGCTCCCCCCGCGCCTTTACTGCTGCCGCTCCCGCCGCGCGGCGCGGTGACCTTCGATCATGTCGAATTCCGTTACCCGACCCGCCGCGAAACCGCGGCGCTGCACGATTTCAGCCTGTCGATCGCGCCGGGCGAGACGGTGGCGGTGGTCGGCCCGTCGGGCGCGGGCAAGACGACCTTGTTCCAGCTCATCCAGCGTTTCTACGATCCCGACAATGGGCGGGTGCTGATCGACGGGATCGATCTCAGGGAGACCGATCCCGCCGGGATTCGCTCGCGGATCGCGATGGTGCCGCAGGAGACGGTGATTTTCGCCGCCTCGGCGCGCGACAACCTCCGCTACGGCCGCTGGGACGCCAGCGATAGCGAATTGTGGGACGCCGCCGAAGCCGCCAATGCCGCCGACTTCCTCCGCGGGCTGCCGCAGGGGCTCGATACCTATCTCGGGGAGGGCGGCGCACGCCTCTCGGGCGGGCAGCGCCAGCGGGTCGCGATCGCGCGCGCCTTGCTGCGCGATGCGCCGATCCTGCTGCTCGACGAGGCGACCAGCGCGCTCGATGCGGAGAGCGAATTGCTCGTCCAACAAGCGCTCGAACGGCTGATGGTCGACCGCACGACGCTCGTCATCGCGCACCGGCTCGCGACGGTGCGCGCGGCGGGGCGGATCGTGGTGATGGACGACGGCCGGATCGTCGAGGAGGGCACCCATGCCGCGCTGATGAAGCAAGGCGGGCTCTATGCACGGCTCGCCAGCCTGCAATTCAGCGAAGCGGCATAGCGCCGCCCCGACCTTTCTGCTCTAACCTGTGCCGCACGGCATAAGGGAGAGCAGCAATGGCCCGCGAATTCGACGTCATCGTCTATGGCGCCACCGGTTTTACGGGGCGGCTCGTCGCGGAATATCTCCAGGAGACCTATGGCACCGCCGGGCCGAAATGGGCGATGGCGGGGCGCTCGCTGAGCAAGCTGCAGGAAGTCCGCGACGAAATGGGCATCGCGACGGACGTGCCGCTGGTCACCGCCAATTCGGACGATCCCGCCAGCCTCGCCGCGATGGCCGAGCGCGCGACGGTGGTGATCTCGGCGGTCGGGCCATATCAGCTTTACGGCAGCGATCTCGTCGCGGCCTGCGCGGCGACGGGCACCGCTTATGTCGATCTGTGCGGCGAGCCGGCCTGGATGCGCAAGATGATCGACGCGCACGAGGCGACCGCCAAGGCGAGCGGCGCGCGGATCGTCTTTTCCTGCGGGTTCGATTCGATCCCGTTCGATCTCGGTGTGCTGACCTTGCAGGAGGCGGCGATCAAGCGCTTCGGCCGCCCCGCGCCGCGCGTCAAATGCCGCGTCCGCACGATGAAGGGCAAATTCTCCGGCGGCACCGCGGCGAGCCTCAAGGCAACGCTGGCGGCGGCGGCGCGCGATCCCTCGCTCGTCGCGCTGCTGACCAGCCCGTTCGCGCTGACCCCGGGGCATAGCGGGCCGCACCAGCCGACCGGGCTGATCCCCGAATATGATTCGACGATCGCCGCCTGGGTCGCGCCGTTCATCATGGCGCCGATCAACACCAAGAACGTCCACCGCACCAATTTCCTGCTCGGGCAGAAATATGGCGCCGATTTCGTCTATGACGAGATGATCGTCGCCGGGCTCGGCGATGTCGGCAAGGCGGCCGCCGAGGCGCTCGCCAAGATCAACCCGCTCGCCGGCGACAAAGGCCCCAAGCCCGGCGAAGGCCCCTCGAAAGAGGAGCGCGACAGCGGGCATTATGACGTGCTGTTCATCGGGCTGATGCCCGACGGCGCGCGCGTCGACGCGGTCGTCACCGGCGATCGCGATCCGGGTTACGGCTCGACCAGCAAGATGCTCGCGGAAAGCGCGCTTTGCCTCGTCGAGGACGTGAAGGGTGCGGGCGGGATCTGGACCCCGGGCGCGCTGATGGGCGACGCGCTGGTCAAACGGCTGGTCGCCAAGGCGGGGATGACCTTCGCCGCGGGGTGACGCTCGCCTTCGCGGGGACACAAAAAAGACACTAACGCCCCAGCGCGATCGCCCCTGCCGCGGCGAAGCCGGTGAGCGCGATCACGCCGAGCAGCCGCGCCAGTTCCTCCTTGCGGAAATCGGCCAGCGCGCGTTCGTCGAGCCACCAATGCCCTTCCGCCGCCGCGACGATCGCGCCGAAGCGCGTCATGCGACGGAACATGCGCTTCTGCGCCCGCCCCTCGGGCTCGAACGCGATCGCGCGATCCGCGCTGGTCGCCTTCGCCGCGGTGAAATGGGTGACGATCGCTGCTTGCGCGCGGATCGCGACGCGCTCGGCGATACGGCCGACGATGTTCATCCTACCTCCTGCGCCCCTGATGTCGGATATTGGCGGGGCGACCGCGCCGCTTGATCTCGCGCCGCGGCCCCGCCCCGCGCGACGGCGGCAGCGCGCCCTTCCCCTCGGGCAGCTCGAAGCGCAGCGCGCCCGACACCGGATTGGCCTCGGCAAGCCGCAGCGACAGCCGCTGGCCCAGCGCATATTCCTCGCCGCTGGTCTCGCCGACCAGCCGCCGCGCCGCCTCGTCGAAGCGGAAATATTCGCCGCCCAGATCGCGCACCGGCATCAGCCCGTCGCCGCCGACCCCGTCGACCGTGGCGAAGAAACCGAAATTGGCTACCCCGGTGATCCGCGCCTCGACCGTCTCGCCGACGCGCTCGGCAAGATAGGCAGCGACATAACGGTCGATCGTGTCGCGCTCCGCCTCCATCGCGCGGCGTTCGAGCCGGCTGATCGTCTCGCCGACGCGTTCGAAATCCTCGTCGCCGTTGAGCCCGCCGTCGCCGAGGCCATAGGCCGAGACGAGCGCGCGATGCACCACGAGGTCCGCATAGCGCCGGATCGGCGAGGTGAAATGCGCATAGCTGCCCAGCGCGAGCCCGAAATGGCCGTGGTTGGCGGGGGCGTAATAGGCCTGGGTCTGAGTGCGCAGCACCTGTTCCATCACCTGCGGGCGGAAATCGGCGTCGCCGACCCGCTCGATGATGCGGTTGAAGGTCGCCGGCTTGATCACCTGCCCGAGCGCGAAAGGCACCCCGAAGGTTTCGAGATAATCCTTGAGCGCGACCAGTTTCTCGCGCGCCGGCGGCTCGTGGACGCGGTACATCACCGGGGCTTTCTTCGCCTCCAGCGCGCGCGCCGCGGCGACATTGGCAGCAACCATATAATCCTCGATCAGCCGGTGCGCATCGAGCCGCTCGCGCGGCGCGACCGACATGATCCGCCCCTTCTCGTCGAGCACCACGCGGCGCTCGGGCAGATCGAGTTCGAGCGGTTCGCGCTTGTCGCGCGCCGCGGCGAGCGCACGCCAGCAGGCCCAGAGCGGTTCGAGCGCCTCGAACATCGGCCCCGCGCCGGCATCGATCGTCGCCTGCGCATCCTCATAAGCGATATTGGCCGCGATCCGCACCACCGCGCGGGTGAAACGCCACGATTTGAGCGCGCCGCCCTTCGTCACCTGCAGATGGCAGACGAGCGCGGCGCGATCCTCGTCGTGCTTGAGCGAGCAGACATCGGCCGACAATATCTCCGGCAGCATCGGCACGACGCGATCGGGGAAATAGACCGAATTGCCGCGCGATCGGGCCTCGCGGTCGAGCGCCGACCCGGGGCGGACGTAGAAGCTGACATCGGCGATCGCGACGATCGCCTGCCACCCGCCGTCATTGGCCGGATCGTCGTCGGGCGCGGCCCATACCGCGTCGTCGTGGTCGCGCGCATCGGCAGGATCGATCGCGACGATCGGCAGATGCGTCAGATCCTCGCGATCTTCGCCGAGCGGCTGGCGCGCGACGCGGACCGCCTCATCGAGCGCGGCCTCGGCGAATGTGTCGGGGATATCGAATTGGTGGATCGCGATCAGCGAGAAGCTGCGCGGCGCGAAAGGATCGCCCAGCTTCTGCACCACCCGCGCAGTGAAGCGCGGCGGGCGCCCGGCACGCTCGGCGAGCACGAGATCGCCGGCCACCGCCCCGCCCGCATCGGAGACGGGAAATTCGCGGCGTTCCTTCTTCTCCACGCCCTGCAACCACAAACGGTCGCCCTCGCCGCGCAACACGCCGATCAGTTGCTCGGACGAGGGCGCGAGTGCCTTCATCGGATGCGCGATCCAGCCGTTCCCCGCCTCCTCGGTCCGCGCGAGGATGCGTGCGCCGACGCCGAGCGCGCCGCGCTTGCGCTCGCGCACCCGGAGCCGCGGCGGCGGGGTCTCCGCTTCCCAGCGCTCGGGCACCGCCCAGACATTGCCGCCGTCGTCGACATCGGCAACGCGCAGCACCGTCACCTTGGGTACCCCGCCCATGCGATGAAACGCGCGGCCCGGCGCCGAATCGATCAGCCCCTCGTCGGCCATGTCCTTGAGCAGCGCCTTGAGCGCGATCTTTTCCTGCGCGGAGAGGCCGAAGGCGCGCGCGATTTCGCGCTTGCCGGCGGGGCTCTCGCTCGACGTGATGAAATCCAGGATCTGCTGGCGGGTCGGCAAGCCGGCCTTCGGTTTTCGCATCCGTCGGAAATAGGGACGAAACGCGCCAGCGTCACGCACCAAGCGGATAAATCCCCGCCGGGTTGCCCCCGCGCCGCGTCCCGGCAAGCGGCACTTCCTTACAATTACGCACTAAGATTTTGATAAATATAGATACTGCTGCAATCTCCACGCAAAATTAAGCTTGATCCCTAACCTGATTCCAACCCGCCTTCGCTATCTGCGCCGCTATGGGAAGACTTCATCACGCTGCACGGAGCGCCGATGACGCGGCGCCCCCGACACTGCGCGACCTGTTGGCGCTGGCGCCGACAAGCGATCAGATCGTCGACGCGGCGCGTGCGCGCACCCTCGGCGAGACCCGCGCGATCTGGCCGATCGCGGTGGCGGTATTGGTGTTCGGCCCGATCGCGACGCTCGGCCGCGACCTGTTCGACCGCGCCAATATCGGGCTGGTATTCGATGCCGGCGCGCTCGCCGCGCTGCTCGGGCTGGCGATCTGGGGCATTCTTACCCTGCCCGTGGCCAAGACGCGCCCGCCGCATCAGCGCATCGCGGCGATCGCTGTCCTCGCGATCGGCCTGGGCGTGACGCTGTCGCTGCTGCTGAACGGCGCGCAGACGCTGACCGCGGCCCCGATCCGGCTGGCGGCATTCGTCTCGGCATTCGGCGGGATCATCGTCGTCGCGGTCGCGCTCCACGCCATTCGCGCGGCGAGCATCGCCTTTGCGGTCACGCTCGCGGCGATGGTGGTGGTGTCCGCGGGGCTGGGCCTCGCCTTTCTGATCAGCGCGCTGCTCGCGGCGATCTTCACCGCGGGGATGCTCCGCGTCGCGTCGCGGCAATTGGACGAGCTGGCGACCCAGGCCGCCGAGCGCGACGCCGATCGCCTCGCCTCGCGGCTGGTCGGCGAGTTCGAGGCGCACGGCAGCGGCTGGTTCTGGCAGACCGACCGGATGGGCAACCTCACCTATCTCACGAGCAAGGTCGCCGACGAGCTGAAGCGGATGGGGGTGTCGCCGATCGGCGAGCGGCTGGTGAACATCTTCCGCGTCGATTCGAAGCTCGCCGAGACCGAGCGCACGCTGACCTTCCACCTTTCGTCGCGCACCAGTTTCTCCGATTATTCGGTGCGCCCGGCGTTCGATGCGGCGCTCGATCGCTGGTGGTCGATCTCGGGCCGTCCGATCCTCGACGAGCTCGGCTGCTTCCAGGGTTTCATCGGCTCCGGTTCGGATCTGACCGAAAAGCGCCGCGCCGAGGCCGAGATCACCCGGCTGGCGCTGTTCGACAGCCTTACCGGGCTCGCCAACCGCCAGCGGATGCGGCTGTCGCTCGAAAAGACGCTCGCGTCGCATCGCAGCGCGCCGGGCGCGACCAGCCTGTTCCTGCTCGATCTCGATCGCTTCAAGGCGGTCAACGACACGCTCGGGCATCAGGTGGGCGACGAATTGCTCAAGCAGGTCGCGCATCGCTTGCAGCGCACGGTGGGGGATTCGGGGCTGGTCGGGCGGCTGGGCGGCGACGAATTCCAGGTCGTCCTGCCGCGCGAAGGCGATCGCGCGCGGCTGGCGGCGATGGCGCAGGACATTATCGCCGCTTTGTCCGAGCCCTATTTCATTTCGGGCACGACGCTGTCGATCGGCTGCTCGATCGGCATCGCCAATGCCCCCGATCACGGCGAGGACCCCGAGACGCTGGTGCGCAACGCCGATCTCGCGCTTTACGCGGCCAAGGCGGACGGACGCGGCATCCACCGCTTCTACCGCCCCGAATTGCTCGCCGGAGCGCAGAACCGCAAGCAATTGGAGGACGATCTCCGCCAGGCGCTGGCGA
The DNA here is from genome assembly GCF_026130605.1 of Sphingomonas lycopersici. Taxonomy (GTDB): domain Bacteria; phylum Pseudomonadota; class Alphaproteobacteria; order Sphingomonadales; family Sphingomonadaceae; genus Sphingomonas; species Sphingomonas lycopersici. Next base: position 107,499 of record NZ_JANFAU010000008.1, read on the forward strand.
GCGACGAATTCCACCTCACCTATCAACCGGTGGTCTCGACCGCCGACGAACGGATCGTCGGCTATGAGGCGCTGTTGCGCTGGGATCACCCGGCACGCGGACCGATCAGCCCGGCCGAATTCGTGCCGGTGGCGGAGGAATGCGGGCTGATCGAGCAGATCGGCGAATGGGTGTTGCGCACCGCCTGCGCTGAGGCCGCGCACTGGCCGGAGGATGTGCGCGTCGCGGTCAACGTCTCGCCGATCCAGTTCGCCAATCCGGTGCTCCCCGCGATCGTCACCAGCGCGGTCGCGGCATCGGGGATCGCGCCGCACCGGCTGGAGCTGGAGATCACCGAGGGGGTGTTCCTCGACGAAAGCGCCTCGACCGACTTCATGTTCCGCACCTTGAAGGGGATCGGCGTGCGGCTGGCGCTCGACGATTTCGGCACCGGCTATTCGAGCCTCGGCTATCTGAAGAAGGCGCCGTTCGACAAGATCAAGATCGACCAGACCTTCGTCCGCGGCGCCGTCCAGCCCGGCAACCGCAACGCCGCGATCATCAAGGCGATCGTGACGCTGGCCGAGACCCTGGGGATGGAAACCACCGCCGAGGGGGTCGAACAGCAGGACGAGATCGCGCTGATCCGCGAGCTGGGGTGCAGCCACATCCAGGGCTTCGTCTACGGCAAGCCCGCGCGTGCCGGCGATGTCGCCGAGCAGCTCAAGGCGGCGGCGGGGCGGGCGCTCGCGATCGGGCACCGCACCAGCCGCGCGCCGCGCACCTCGATCCTGCGCACCGCGCGGCTCGAGATCGGCGACGAGGCGGGCAATATCCGCATCCGCAACATCTCCACCACCGGCGCGCTGATCGACGGGGTCGATTTCCCCGCCGAAGCGGTCGGCGCCGACGTGCTGATCGAATTGCTCGACAACGAGCTGTTCGCCGCGACGATCCGCTGGGCCAGCGACGGCCGCGCGGGGCTGCAATTCGCCGAGGCGTTCGACATCGACCGGCTCGGCCAGAGCGCGCCGGCGGAGAATCGCAAGCGCACGGCGACGGGGTGATTCCCCTCTCCCCCTCCCTGGTGAAGGGAGGGGCTGGGGGTGAGTGGGTATAAGGCGCGCGGACCGGTAACCTCGCAGGCCAACCCACCCCCGACCCCTCCTTCGTTCAAGGGAGCGGAGAAGCGTGACAGCCAATTTTGGTGGACGAGCGCTTTACCCTTTCCACCGAAAATTTTTTAAATTTGCCAATTCGCGCTTGCCTTCCCGGAAAGCGGCTCAAGTCCGCGCGTCGCGATTCACGCGATCGGCGAAACCCCGGCGAACTGCGCCGAAGCGCCCGGTGCGGGCCCATTTACGCTCTTGCGCCCCGCGCGCGATTCCCACAATCTGTTGGGGTTGAGTTCGGGGGACGACCCAATCGCTGGTAGAACCGTGTCCGCAATGCTATATTGCGGGGTGGCCTTTCGCGCGCTTTTTTAGGCAGCGCCGGTCACATCGGTCAGAGCGCGGCGGCTCGCCCCGGTGTAGATAGACGAGGGAATGGCGGCGATGGATTTCAGAGACTCGAGCGAGGCAGGTATGGCGACCGAGACACTGGAAGCGACGAGCGGCGCGGGCACCGGCGACAGGGCGACCCCGCGCGCGCCCTTTCCGGTCGAGGTCGATCACGCGCGCGACGCGCTGCTTACCGATTTCGGCAAGGATACGCTCAACGACCGCTATCTGCTGCCGGGCGAATCCTATCAGGATCTGTTCGTCCGCGTCGCCTCGGCCTATGCCGACGATGCCGCGCATGCGCAGCGGCTCTACGACTATATCTCGCGGCTGTGGTTCATGCCGGCGACGCCGGTGCTGTCGAACGGCGGCACCGGGCGCGGCCTCCCGATCTCCTGCTATCTCAATTCGGTGCCCGACAGCCTCAACGGCATCGTCGACACCTGGAACGAGAATGTCTGGCTCGCCTCGCGCGGCGGCGGGATCGGCACCTATTGGGGCAATGTGCGCGGGATCGGCGAGCCGGTCGGGCTCAACGGCAAGACCAGCGGGATCATCCCCTTCGTCCGCGTGATGGACAGCCTGACGCTCGCGATTTCGCAGGGCTCGCTGCGCCGCGGCTCGGCCGCCTGCTATCTCGACATCTCGCACCCGGAGATCGAGGAATTCCTCGAGATCCGCAAACCTTCGGGCGACTTCAACCGCAAGGCGCTCAACCTGCACCACGGCGTGCTGATCCCCGACGCCTTCATGGAAGCGATGCGCGACGGCGCCGAATGGGAGCTGAAATCGCCCAAGGACGGCTCGGTGCGCGGCAAGGTCGACGCGCGCGCGCTGTTCCAGAAGCTGGTCGAAACCCGGCTGGCGACCGGCGAGCCGTATATCGTGTTCGCCGATCACGTGAACAAGAACATGCCCAAGCATCACCGCGATCTCGGGCTCAAGGTTTCCACCTCGAACCTGTGCAGCGAGATCACGCTGCCGACCGGGGTCGATCATCTCGGCAACGATCGCACCGCGGTGTGCTGCCTCTCCTCGCTCAACCTCGAAACCTGGGACGAGTGGAAGGACGACAAGAATTTCATCGAGGACGTGATGCGTTTCCTCGACAATGTGCTGAGCGATTATATTGAGCGCCACGAGCCGGGGATGGAGCGCGCGGCCTATTCCGCCGGGCGCGAGCGTTCGGTCGGGCTCGGCGTGATGGGGTTCCACTCTTTCCTCCAGGCGCGCGGGCTGCCGTTCGAAGGCGCGATGGCCAAATCCTGGAACCTGCGCATCTTCAAGCATATCAAGGCGCAGGTCGATGAAGCGTCGATGCAGCTCGCGGTCGAGCGCGGCCCCTGCCCCGACGCCGCCGACATGGGGGTGATGGAGCGGTTCAGCTGCAAGATGGCGATCGCGCCGACCGCGTCGATCTCGATCATCTGCGGCGGCACGTCCGCCTGCATCGAGCCGATTCCGGCCAATATCTATACCCACAAGACGCTCTCGGGCTCGTTCGTGGTCAAGAACCCGTATCTCGAGAAATTGCTGGTCGAGAAGGCGAAGAACACCGATGCGGTGTGGAATTCGATCCTCGAACAGGGCGGGTCGGTCCAGCACCTCGATTTCCTGACGCAGGAAGAGAAGGATTGCTTCAAGACCTCGTTCGAGATCGATCAGCGCTGGCTGCTCGAACTGGCGGGGGATCGCGCGCCGTTCATCGATCAGGCGCAGTCGCTCAACCTGTTCATCCCGGCCGATGTGGAGAAATGGGATCTGCTGATGCTCCACTATCGCGCGTGGGAGCTGGGGATCAAATCGCTCTATTACCTCCGCTCGAAATCGGTCCAGCGCGCCGGGTTCGCCGGCGGGGTCGAGGCGGACAATACGATCGAGAAGCCCAAGTTCGAACTGGCCGAGACCACCGATTACGACGAGTGCCTCGCCTGCCAGTAAGGCGGGTGGAGACGCCCCCTATTCCGTCATTCCCGCGAAGGCGGGAATCCATTCGCGCTGCCGTCGCGTTTCTATCGCATGGGCCAGCCAGAATGGATTCCCGCCTTCGCGGGAATGACGTTTAAGCAAAACCCGTTCGCCCTGAGCTTGTCGAAGGGCTGCCCTTCTTCCTTGCGAAGAAAAGTACAGGGCTTCGACAAACTCAGCCCGAACGGGGAGGTGGTTCCGATTTAACCGAAACCGCTCAGTCGCTCTCCGCCGGCAGCATCACCCGCATCGCCAGGATCGCGACCACCGCGACCGCCGCGCCGAGCAGCATGTCCGCCAGATAATGCGTCCCCTCCACCGGGGTGGAAAGCAGCATCGCGACGTTGAGCGCGACGATCGGCGCGCGCAATTCGCGGCGCGGCCAGGCCGCGGCGATATACAGCACCGCCGCCGCGGTGTGGAAGCTCGGCGCCGAGACGATCCCGCGCAAATGCCCGAGATCGACCCAATGCACCTGATGCGCGCGCAGCGCGGGGATCAGCGACTGCTGCCATTGCTCGCTTTCGGGCAGATAAGGCAGCGGGCCGTGCCACAGGTAGGACAGGGGCCCGATCGCCGGCATCAGCGGATAGAGCGCCAGCGTCAGGATCGCCGCGACCCAGAAGGTCAGCAGGAAGCGATGCGCCGCGGCGCGCTCCCCGGTCCAGGCGAACCAGCCGAGCAGGATCGCCGGGGTGAGATAGATGCTGCGATACGCCGCCAGCCCGAGCCATTGCAGCGGGCGGTGATCGGCGACCAGCCGATACCAGGCGAGCCAGTCGAACCCCAAAGCCGCGTCGATGCGTTGCAGCGCGGCATCGTGCATCCCGCTGGTCAGCGCCGCGATCGGATAGGCGGCGGTCGCCCCGGTCAGCGCGATGAGCATGAAGGCGCCGTAGGATTCGGCGCAATCGGCGATCGCCTGCCCGTAACGCGGGATCCACCGCCCGGCACCGAGCCGCAACGGGATCAGCACCGCGGCGACAACGTAATAAGGCAGGATGCCGCGGCTCGCCGGATCGATCACCAGCCCGGCGGCGTACATCATCGCGGTGAGCGCCGCGAAGCCGGCAAAGAGACAGGCGAACAGCGCCCAGCCATAGCCTCGCGGGGAAGTGGAAGTCGATAATGCCAGCGCGTCCTGCGCCTGCGTGGGCCGCAGCGGCGCAATGGCGGATGTGGATGACTTCAACGGCAGCGCCCTAGGGTCCAAACTCACTCAGGACAGCCCCGTGATCGCCCGGAGAAGTCCGCTGGCAAGGAGCGCAGCGCAGACGCGTAGCAGATGCTACGCGCAAGCAAGCGACGCCGTCCAGCGGACTTCTCCGGGCGACCGCCCTGCGGCGGGCGGCTTTTGACGCCATGCGGCGTCCCTCGTCGGTCACGATGCATCAGCATCGCTCCCTCCTTGCTCCTTGCCTGGCGCCAAAATCCGCTCCGTCACGGGGTTGTCCTGAGTGAGTTTGGGCCCTGAGGAGGCGTCCGCCTCGGCCCGATATGGTTTCTGTCGGGTGAATGCGCGCGGCGCAGCCTATTGTCACCCGGAAAAGACTCCGTCCACCGCAAAACAGCCTGTTAAGCACCACTTCGTTGCATCGCTGTGACATGGCGGCGACACCCGCCCGTCGCGCGAAAACATCGCCGCTCCCCGGTTGACTCGGCCGCGCGCCGGGCGCAGGGGCGGCCGCGTCGGCGCTCCCCGCCGGCAGATCAGGAACCCGCAACGCAATGCCAAGCGACAGTAAAAGTCGATTGTACGCGCCATCGGAGGCGCCCGGCCGGGCCTGATCGCGTCAGTCTCGCCCAAGGGCACCGCCGGTGGCGTCCCAACGAGGTGAGACATGGATTTCGTACCACAGACCGCACGCGGCCTGCTGAGCCTGTCGCGCCAATGGCGCGGGAGAGTCGCGCCGAGCTGGGCCGACGCGATCGCCTTTCTGCTGCTCGCCGGCGGCGCGGTGCTGGTGATCCGCGGCGCGGAGGGGATGATCGCCCCGCTGTCGCGGCTGCATATCGCGCCGGTGACGCTCGATCCCGCCAATCTGCCGGGCTATGCGCTGCGCACCACGCTTCGGATGTTCGCCGCGCTCGGCGCGAGCCTCGTCTTCACCTTCGTCGTCGCGACGCTCGCCGCCAAGAGCCGGCGCGCGGGGATGGTGATCGTCCCCGCGCTCGATATCCTGCAATCGGTGCCGATCCTCGGCTTCCTCACCTTCACCGTCACCTTCTTCATGGGGCTGTTCCCGGCGAGCCAGCTCGGCGTCGAGCTGGCGGCGATCTTCGCCATCTTCACCAGCCAGGCGTGGAACATGGCGTTCAGCTTCTATCAGTCGCTGCGCTCGGTGCCCAACGACCTCGAGGAAGTCGCGGACAGTTTCGCGCTCTCGCCGTGGCGGCGCTTCATCCGGCTCGACCTGCCCTTCGCCACCCCGGCCTTGGTGTGGAATGCGATGATGTCGATGTCGGGCGGCTGGTTCTTCGTCGTCGCGTCGGAGGCGATCAGCGTCGGCGATACGCGGATCATGCTCCCCGGAATCGGCTCGTACCTCGCACTGGCGATCGACCGACAGGATTTCGTCAGCGTCGGCTGGGCGGTCGCGGCGATGGCGGTGGTGATCCTGCTCTACGACCAGTTCGTGTTCCGCCCGGTGGTGGTGTGGGCCGATCGCTTCCGCTTCGAGCAGACCGCGAGCGCGCACCGCCCGCGCTCCTGGGCCTATGACCTGTTCCGCCGCACCCGGCTGTTGCCGGTGATCTTCGCCCCGCTGACCGCGCTGGGGCAGGCGCTGATGACGCTCGATCGCCGTGTGGCGCAACGCGCGCGACGCGAACCTACGGAGCGTAGCGACGTCGGCCGTTGGCTGTGGCTCGCGCTGGTCGCCGGCGCGGTCGGCTGGGCGGTGTGGCTGATCGCCGGCTATGTCGCGCACAATCTGTCGGCCGGCGACGTGCTGCGCGCCTTCGGGCTCGGGGTGATCACGATGGTCCGCGTGCTCGTGCTGATCGCGCTCGCCAGCCTGATCTGGGTGCCGATCGGGGTGTGGATCGGGCTGCGCCCGCGCTGGGCCGAGCGGCTCCAGCCGGTCGCGCAATTCCTCGCCGCCTTTCCCGCCAACGTGCTGTTCCCGTTCGCGGTGATCGCGATCGTCCACTGGCACCTCAACCCCGATATCTGGCTGTCGCCGCTGATGGTGCTGGGGACGCAATGGTATATCCTGTTCAACGTCATTGCGGGCGCGAGCGCGATCCCCAACGATCTGCGCGAGGCGGCGGGGATGTTCGGCGTGAGGCGCTGGCAATGGTGGCGCAGCCTCGCGATCCCCGGCATCTTCCCTTATTATGTCACCGGCGCGCTGACCGCCTCGGGCGGGTCGTGGAACGCCAGCATCGTCGCCGAGCTGGTGATGTGGGGCAATCAGAAGCTCACCGCGACCGGGCTCGGCGCCTATATCGCGCAGGCCACCGCCGATGGCGATTTCCCGCGCGTGACGCTGGGCATCGCGGTGATGTCGATCTTCGTCATCGGGTTCAACCGGCTGCTGTGGCGGCCGCTCTACGCTTATGCCGACCGCCGGTTGCGGCTCGGCTGACCAGAGGAGACGCAATCATGGCCACCCTCGCCCGCCTCCCCGCCGCCGCCCCGCTCGTCACCGTCGCGGGGGTCCGCCACCATTATGGCAAGAGCACCGGCGACCTTCTGGTGCTCGACAATGTCGATCTGACGCTCAACGAGGGCGAGGTCGTCGGGCTGCTCGGCCGCTCGGGCTCGGGCAAGTCGACCCTGCTGCGCTCGATCGCCGGGCTGATCGCGCCGAGCGAGGGCGAGATCCGCTTCGAGCCGCAGCTCGACGGCAGCGCCCCGAGCGTCAGCATGGTGTTCCAGACCTTCGCGCTGTTCCCGTGGCTTACCGTGCTGCAAAATGTGGAACTGGGGCTGGAGGCGCAGCGCGTCCCCGCCGAGGAGCGCCGCACCCGTGCGCTGGCCGCGATCGACCTGATCGGGCTCGACGGCTTCGAGAACGCCTATCCCAAGGAATTGTCGGGCGGGATGCGCCAGCGCGTCGGCCTCGCGCGCGCGATCGTCGTCAATCCCTCGCTGCTGCTGATGGACGAGCCCTTCTCCGCACTCGACGTGCTGACCGCCGAGACGCTGCGCACCGATCTGCTCGATCTGTGGTCCGAAGGGCGGATGCCGATCAAGTCGATCCTGATCGTCACCCATAATATCGAGGAAGCGGTGCTGATGTGCGACCGCATCCTTGTCTTCGCCTCCAATCCCGGGCGGATCGCGGCGGAGATCAAGGTCGATCTACCCCAGCCGCGCGACCGGCTCGATCCGGCGTTCCGCGCGTTGGTCGAGGATATCTATGCCCGCATGACCGCGCGCACCGTGGCGCAACCGGCGCGCGACGGGCTGTTCCCGGGCACGGGCATCTCGATGGTGCTGCCGGTCGTCTCGACCAACGCGCTCGCCGGGCTGATCGAGGAGGTCGACGCCACCCCGTTCGACGGCCGCGCGGCGATGGCCGATCTGTCCGATCAGCTCCAGCTCGAGATCGACGACCTGTTCCCGATGGCGGAAACGCTGCAATTGATGCGCTTCGCCGATCTGTCGGGGGGCGATCTTTTGCTCACCCCGGCGGCGCGGCGCTATGCCCAGGCCGATACCGACGCGCGCAAGGCGATCTTCGCGCAGGCGCTGGTCCAGCATGTCCCGCTCGCCCAGCACATCCGCCGCATCCTCGACGAACGCCCGAGCCACACCGCCCCCGCGCGGCGCTTCCGCGACGAGCTGGAGGACCATATGTCCCCCGATTATGCCGACGAGACGCTGCGCGCGGTGACGCACTGGTGCCGCTATGCCGAATTGTTCGCCTATGACGAGGATGCGGACGAATTCAGCCTCGACAATCCGATCTGATCTCCTTCGCCGCTCTTCTTCTCCCCTCCCTTGAACAAGGGAGGGTCGGGGATGGGTTGGCCTGCGAGGAAGCGTATCGGTGCCCCCATACCCGCCCCCCACCCCCTCCCTTCCCTTCTCCAGGGAGGGGAGAGGAAGGGGCGCGCCCTTGATCCTGGAACAAATCGGGAATATATAGACCGTACCGGCTATATCGCGCCTGTGCGCCGCGTTCGCCCACTAGGGATAGTGTTATCCCCAGAAAAAATCGGTGAGCCGATCCTTTTAGGCATTGGACGCGGGGGCCGGTCGGGTTAAGCTCCATCCGGTGGCAGGGACGTCGGGATATTCCCTTCGTCCGCCGGGGGGCAGGTCATTGGGAAAGCGACAGAAAATGCGTATGCCCAATTTCGCCGCAGTCGCATCGACGCGTCCGTTTCACGGGCTGGGTCGCCTCGCGCCGCCGCTCCTCGCGCTGTCGCTCGCCGCCTGCGCGCATCAGGTGCCGTCGGCGGTGAACCACGCGGCCGATACGCCCGGGTTCCTGCTCGGCTTGTGGCACGGTTTCATCTTCCCGGTGGCGTGGGTGCTCTCGCTGTTCATGCCGGATGTCGCGGTCTATGCGGTGCCCAACAACGGCGGCTGGTATGATTTCGGCTTCTTCGTCGGGATCGTCTTCTTCGGCGTCGGCGCGCGCAAGACGCGCACCGTCACCGTCGTGAAATGGCGCAACCGGTGACGATCCAGGTCGCCATCATGTATGCCGTCGCCGTGGTGCTGGCGCTGACCGGCGCGGGGCTGCTGCTCGCGCTGATCCGGCCGAGCGGGCCGGCCAAGGTCTATGTCTTCCGCATGACCGGGATCATGGCACTCGCCGCCGGCGCGGTGCTCGCGATGAGCGCCACCGCAATGTGGCGCGGCGGGCTGACGTGATGCGCCGTTCCCCTGCCTTTCTTCCTATGTTCGAATTTCTCTCGGAGTAATCCCCATGCCCCTCCTCCAAGCCTCCAAACAGTACAAGCCGTTCGAATATCCGTGGGCGTTCGAATATTGGAAGCGTCAGCAGCAGCTTCACTGGCTGCCCGAGGAAGTGCCGCTGGGCGAGGATTGCCGCGATTGGGCGCAGAAGCTGACCGATCACGAGCGCAATTTGCTGACGCAGATCTTCCGCTTCTTCACCCAGGCGGACGTCGAGGTGCAGGATTGCTACCACGAGAAATACGGCCGCGTGTTCAAGCCGACCGAGATCAAGATGATGCTGACCGCGTTCAGCAACATGGAGACGGTGCATATCGCCGCCTACAGCCATCTGCTCGACACGATCGGCATGCCGGAAAGCGAATATGGCGCGTTCCTCGATTATGCCGAGCTGAAGGACAAGCACGATTACCTCCAGCGCTTCGGGGTCGAGAATGACGAGGATATCGCGCGGACGCTGGCGATGTTCGGCGGGTTCACCGAGGGGGTGCAGCTCTTCGCCAGCTTCGCGATGCTGATGAACTTTCCGCGCTTCAACAAGATGAAGGGTATGGGGCAGATCGTCAGCTGGTCGGTGCGCGACGAGAGCTTGCATTGCGAGGGGATCATCCGCCTGTTCCACACCTTCGTGAAGGAGCGCGGTTGCCTGACCAAGGCGGTGAAGGACGATATCGCCGACGTCTGCCAGACGACCGTGCGGCTCGAGGATAATTTCATCGACCTCGCGTTCGAGATGGGGCCGGTCAACGGCATGGCGCCCAAGGATATCAAGAAATATATCCGCTACATCGCCGACTGGCGGCTGGGGCAGCTCGGGCTCAAGCCGATCTATATGATCGACGAACACCCGCTGCCGTGGCTCACCCCGCTGCTCAACGGGGTCGAGCACGCCAATTTCTTCGAGACCCGCGCGACCGAATATTCGAAGGCGGCGACCCGCGGCCAATGGTCCGACGTGTGGGACAGCTTCGACACGCGCCAGAAGGCCAAGGCCGGCAAGGCGGCGAACGAGGATGCCTCGGGCGGCGAAGGCGATATGTTCTCGGCGGCCGGCGTCGCCGCGGAGTGAGCCCGCGAGTGGCGGCGCGTGCCGCCCCTCGCTCGTTCGATTTCGCTGAACGCCAGGCGTTAAAGCAGGAGGCGCCATAAAATCCGTTCGCCCTGAGCTCGTCGAAGGGCTGTCTTTCTTCCTTGCGAAGAAAAAGGCAGGGCTTCGACAAGCTCAGGGCGAACGGAGGATAGGTGGTCATGCTTCAGCGTCAGCCACTCACTCCCGCGCGAATTGCGCATTTCCCTCGAAGCCGAGCCGGGTGATCCCCGCGCGCTTCACCGTCGCGAGCGTCTCGACGAACAGGCCGTAGCGCGTCGCGGCGTCGCTGCGGATCACCAGTGAATTCTGCGGATCGGCACGCAATAGCGCGAGCCTCGCCTTCAATCCGGCCTGATCCACCGCCGCCCCGTCGAGCCGCAACCCGCCGTCGCTCAGCAATTCCAGCCGGTGCGTCGTGATCGGCAGCGTGCGCGCAGGCGCCGGCTGCGGCAATTCCATCGGCACCTGATTGAGCATCGGCGGAATGGTGATCACGAACATGATCAGCAACACCAGCATCACGTCGATCAGCGGCGTGGTGTTGATCGTCCCGATCGGTTCCTCGGCAACGACAGGCGACGCAAACGAACGGACTCGGCGCATAGCACATCCCCTCGATATGTAATGAAATACCATCACACATCCTGCGCCTCGTCAAGCGCGTCCCCGCGCACCGCGCGTTAACCTTTGCCCCGCATCATCGCCGGCATGTTGCCGACGCCGCGCCTGTTCCGCAGCCGTTGGGCGGCCCTGTGGTGGGCCGCCGGGATCCTGTGGTTCGCGATCGAGGTGGCCGGGGTCAAACCGGGCGGCCACGCCGCCGCCAACGCGACGACCGCCAATGCCGCGACCGAGGCGACCGACGCGACCGGCAGCGCGGTCGACCAGCGCGACCTCGCCACCCTCGCCAATGCGATGGGGCGTTAGGGCGACATATGACCCGTTGCCCTGAGCTTGTCGAAGGGCAGCCCCACCTCTCGGACGGCAGGACGGCCTTCGACAGGCTCAGGGCGAACGGAATGGTCTGGATTGAACGCACAATATTGAAAAAGGGCGGGAACCGTCGCCGGCCCCCGCCCTTCCGTCATGCGCGCACAGTTACGCTACGCGTGCGCGAACCGGCATGACGTTACCTCAGAACGCTTTGACCAGACCCATCATCGGGCGGAAGCTGTGGAAATTGCCGAAGGTCGAAACCTCGCCGCGCAGGCGGATCCCGCCGTCGCTCTGGGCGCCCAGATCCCGCGGGCCGACTTCGAAGCCGATGCCATAGGTCCAGTCGTTATAGTGACGATCGGTATCGACGCGCTTGTCGAAATTGACCCACTGATAGCCGACCTTGCCATAGATCAGCCCGCTATGCCCGGCGCGCACGCCGATGCGGCCCGCGGCGCCATATTCCCAATTGATATCGCCCGAGAAGCCCTTGGCGACATTACCCTCGGCGCCGACGAACACCGGCCCGACCGGGACGTTGACCCCGGCCACGGCCTGCACCAGCCCGCCGTTGAGCTTGTCCGACGACGCGACCGGCGGAATCCCGGCCTTGTTCGGCTGGTTGTCGAAGCCTTCCCAGCCGCCCATCACGCCGAAATAGGGTTCGATGCGGTTGGCGCGGTCGGTGTCGGGTGCCGGCGCGCTGGCCTGATCCTGCGCGATCGCCGGCAGCGCAGCAAAGGTCGCGGCGACGGCCGCGGCGGACAGCATGAATTTACGCATGACTAAACCTCTTTTACTCCTTCCCTGGTGGATACTGGGGCGAGCACATCGCCCTGCACCGGGACTGATCGAACCCGCCCGCCACCCGATTTGTTGCACCGCAAACCGAAAAAACCGGCCGAAATCCGCGGTTGTTGCGTTGATGTCACGGTTTCTTTCGCTGCGATGAACCAATTGCGGCGGGGATCGGGCAAGCGCATGGCCGGCGGCGGGCGCGCCCGCTTACCTACTCCCCTTCCCTGGTGAAGGGAGGGGCTGGGGGTGGGTGGGTATGAGGCTGGCGATCCGGTGCCCCCCACACCAACCCGCCCCCGCCCCCTCCCTGGTGAAGGGAGGGGAGAGAGCTTTCACTCGTGTGAACTTCGTGAACTTTGCCGGGCGATCTCAATCGCGGATGAACGGCCGCAGCGGCGCGGGGCGGTAGCGCCCCGCCGCGACGAAGCCGGTGTTGCGGAACCCCGGCTTGCCATAGCGGAACGGACGGTTGTCGGGATCCAGCGTCGTGCCGCCGGCCGCTCGCAGCAGCGCGTCGCCCGCGGCGGTATCCCATTCCATCGTCGGCCCGGTGCGCGGATAGACATCGGCCTCGCCGCTCGCCACCAGCGCGAACTTCAGGCTCGACCCGACCGACACGCAATCGCAGATCCCGCCAGCGTCGAGCCACGCCGCGGTCGCCGGATCGGCGTGGCTGCGCGACGCGACCGCACAGGGTGGCGTATGCGGATCGCGCACCGCGATCCTGCGCTCGGCGGCGCGTGGCGCGTCCGGTGCGCGATCCGCGCGCCACGCCTGCCCGATCGTGGCGTCGCCCCAATAAAGCGCGTTGCGCGCGGGGGCATAGACCACCCCCATCGTCGGCGCGCCCTGTTCGATCAGCCCGATATTGACCGTGAAATCATTGCCGCGCCGGATGAATTCCTTGGTGCCGTCGAGCGGGTCGACAAGGAAGAAGGCGCCGTCGACATCGGGCACGCGCCCGGCGGCGGCCTCTTCCTCGGCGACGATCGGGATATGCGGGGCAACCTCGGCAAGCCCGGCAAGGATCGCCGCCTCGGCGGCGTGATCGGCGGCGGTGACGGGGGATTCGTCAGGCTTGATCGTGACCGTCGCGCCCTCGACGAAATGCCGCCACACGATGTCCCCGGCGGCCTCCGCCAATGCGATCAGCGCCTCGAGCAGCACGCCGCGATCCAGCCCGTCAATCGCTGCCTTGCCCGTCATATTCGCGATCTTCCTCTGCGCCCACCACACCGTCACCCCGGCCCTTCGACTGCCTGCAAGGCAGGCGCTCAGGGCAGGCCGAGCCGGGGTCCATCGTGCCGCATGCTCAGCGGCAAGAACCTCTTGTCCAGCCTTTGCCTCCCGATGGACCCCGGCTCAAGGCCGGTGACGGAAAGGGTTCGATCGAGCCGCTCTAATCCTCGCCGCTGCTCGCACGCCAGCAACTATTTCTCCTACCGCGATATCGCTTGCCGTGGCGCGTATCGCGCCTATGCCGGAAGCTCCGGGAAACATCCCGCGACTCGCGTTTTCTAGGGAGAGGCACGATGTTCAGCCATATGATGATCGGTTCGAACGATCTCGATCGTTCGCGCAAATTCTACGACGCCGTATTCGGCGCGGTCGGCGGCAAGCCGGGCATCCAGGACGAGAAGGGCCGGCTGGTCTATCTGCACAACGGCGGTATCTTCATGATCACCAAGCCGATCGACGGCGAAGCCGCGACGCACGGCAACGGCAGCACGATCGGCTTCGCGATGGACGGGCCGGCGCAGGCCGATGCGTGGCACCAGGCCGGGGTCGCGGCGGGCGGCACCGCGATCGAGGATGCGCCCGGGGTCCGCTCGGGCGGCGGGATGAACCTCTATCTCGCCTATCTGCGCGATCCCGACGGCAACAAGCTCTGCGCGCTCCACCGTATGCCGTAAGTCCCCGTTCGCCCTGAGCTTGTCGAAGGGCTGCCCTTCTTCCTCGCGAAGAAAGTGCAGGGCTTCGACGGGCTCAGCCCGAACGGTGGAGGGGAGCCCCTGACTTGACCTCGGTCACGCCGGCGTAAACGCCACCTCCAGCCGCCGCACCGCATGGACGAAATTGTTCGGCGCGATATCCATCTCGCCGGTCCAGCGGATATCGGGGAAGCGCGCGAAGATCTGGCGATAGGCTTCCTCGAGCTGCAATTGCGCGGTCATCCGCCCGATGCAGATATGCGGGCCGTAGCCGAAGGCGATATTCTTCTCGGCATTGGCGCGGGTGATATCGAAGCGATCGGCATCGGCGAACATCGCATCATCGCGATTGGCCGCGCCATAATACATGATCACCTTCTCGCCCTCGGCGATGCGCTGCCCGCCGATCTCGGTATCGCGCGTCGCGGTGCGGCGCATGTAGATGACGGGGGAGACCATCCGCGTGATCTCGTGCACCGCATTGCTCAACAGCGTGCCGTCGGCCTGTAGCCGGGCCTTCTGATCGGGATTTTCGGTGAACAATTTCATCGCCCCGCTCAGCGAGTTGCGCGTCGTATCATTGCCGGCGAAAACGATCAGCAGCCACGCGCCGTCGAGATAGGGATCGGGCAAATGCTCGCCGTCGACGGTCGCATTGGCGATCGCGCTCATCAGATCGGGCTGCGGATCGGCGCGACGCTTGGCGAGCATATGCCGGCCGTAATCGAACATATCCGCGACATTGGTGTTGAACAGCTCGATGAACGCCGCGATCTGCGGACTGGGTTCGGACAGGCCGTCGAGCTGGTCGATCTGCTCCATCGCCACCTGCTGCGCCATTTCGAGGAAATGGATCCAGCCCATGAAGCGCTCGCGATCCGCCTCGGGCACCCCGAGCATCTCGCACAAAGTGAAGATCGGCAGCCGCTGGCTGAACTTCTCGACCATGTCGCAGGTGCCGAGCGGCGCCATCGCGTCGAGCAGCCGGGTCACCTCCCCTGCCACCCGCTCGCGCAGGCCCCTGATATAGGTCGCGGTGAAATAGGGCATATGCTCCTTGCGGAGCTGGCGATGCGGCAGCGCATCGAGGTTGATCATCGAATTGGTCGAGGCGGAGAACAAGGTCGGGTGGCGCGTCTCCTCCGGCCCCAGCGCCATCAGGATGCCGCCCTTTTCGGAGCTGAACGTCTCGGGATCGCCGTTGACGCGCTTGACGTCCTCGAACCGCGTCACCGCCCAGAAGCCGACCCCGCTGCGCGGCATCGGGTGCCACATCACCGGCGCCTCAGCGCGCATCCGCGCATAGTCCGCCCAGGGCTGCCCCTTGGTGAAGGCATAGATGTCCGAAAGATCGACGTCGAGGAGCGTGGGATAGACCTGGCCGAGTGTCGGCCCCTCGCGCCCCTCGACGATATGATCGCTGACCAGCCGCATGTGTCGCTCTCCTAGGGACGCACCACCATCTTGCATTGCGCCTCGGGATCGCCGAGCGCGCGAAAGGCATCGGCGACGCCCTCCAGCCCCACTTCGGCGGTGATCGCCGGGCGCACGTCGATCACCCCTTCGGCGATATGATGGAGCGTGCGGGCGAATTCCTCGGGGGTGTAGCCGAGCACGAATTTGAGCTCGAGGCTCTTGTTGATGCACAGAAACGGCTCGATCGCGTCGGTCTGCATGCACACCCCGACGACGAGGATCTGCGACCCCACCGGTACCGCCTCGATCAGCGACTGGATCACCCCGGGCACCCCGACGCATTCGAAGATCACCGCGCGCTTGCCGGTATTGCCGGTCAGCGCGAGCACCGACCGCTCGGTGCGCGAATGCGGCACCCCCAGCGCGCTCCAGCGGGAATGCGGATTTTCCGCCGCCGGATCGATCACCACATCGGCGCCGAACGCCTCGGCCACGCGGCGCCGCGCGGGGGAATAGTCTGACGCGATCACCGGCCCCAGCCCGCGCGCCTTGAGCGCGGCGATCACCGCCAGCCCGACCGGGCCGCAGCCGACGACGAGATTGACGGTATCCGGCCCCGCATCGCTTTCCGCCACGGCATGTTCGCCGACCGCGAACGGCTCGGTCATCGCCGCCTGGACGTCGCCGAGGCCGTTGGGGACCGCGAGCAGCATCGGCTCGGTCAGCACGATCGCCTCGCCGAACCCGCCGGGGTAGCGGTTCGAATAGCCGACCGTTTCGAAGCCTTGCGGGGTGGCGACCACCGGCATTGCGACGACCCGCGTCCCCGCCTTCAATCGCCGGTCGGTATCGGGGCCGTGATCGAGGATTTCGGCGCAGAATTCGTGGCCGAAGACGATATCGCGGGTCGGATCGATCAGCGCGGGCTCGCCGCTGCGCCGCCCGAGTTCGACCATTGTTTCCATCGCATGCACGGCATGAAGATCGGAGCCGCAGATCCCGCAGCACAGGGTCCGCGCCAGCACCTGTCCCGCGCCCGGCGTCGGATCGGGGACGCTATCGAGTACCAGCGACGCGCCGCGGCGGACGACCGCCCTCATTCCGCGGCGTCCGTTTTCTTGTCGAGCCCCATCGCCGCGAGGATTTCGGGGCGGATATTCTCGGTGCCCTTCTGCTGGATATGCTGCGCGACCCGCGCGCCGACCGCCGCCTGCGCCTCGCCGATGAAGCGTGGCCGGTTGTCGCGCGCCCAGGCGAGCGAGGTATCGCGGTTGATGTTGAGATCCTGGAACTTGGGCATCACGTAGCGCGCGATCAGCTCGTAGGATTTCTTCTTGGCGTCCCATTCGGCCCAATTGGTGTCGAGCGTCAGGAACGCGCCGAACCCGCCCGATTGCTGCTGGAGCCGCTCGATCTGGCGAACCGCATCCTCGGGCGTCCCGACCACCGCCATGCCGTTGTCGACCAGGGCATCGATCGGATCGCCCTCGGTCGGGGCGAGCGGCAGCGCGGCGACCTCGCGGAAATAATAGAGCCAGTCCTCGATCCCGAAGCGCACCTGCGCGCGCGCCTCCTCGCGCGTCGCGGCGACGTGCATCGGGCCGACCAGCCGCCAGCGGCCGCGGTCCATCGTCTTGCCGTTCTCGCGCGCGACATCTTCGGCGATCGCCCAATTGGAGGCGAGCGCGTTGAACCCGCCGGTCTGCGTCGCGCCGATCGACAGGATGCCGACCCCGTTGCGCCCCGCCGCCTGCGCGCCGGTCGGCGACACCTGGCTCGCCACCGCAATCTCGACCGAGGGGCGGGTATAGGGCGTCATCTGCAACTTGGCTTCGGCGAGCTCGAACCAGTCGGTCTTGCGCGTCACCGTCTCGCCGCGCAGCAGCCGCACCAGCACGTCGAGCGCCTCGTCCATCCGGTCGCGCTGCTTCGCCACCGGGATGCCCATCATGAAGGCGTCGGAGGGCAAGGCCCCCGGCCCGACCCCGAACATCACCCGCCCGCGCGTCATGTGATCGAGCTGGTTGATGCGGTCCGCCAGCATCAGCGGGTGGTGATAGGGCAGCGACGACACCCCGGTGCCGAGCCGGATGTTGCGCGTCCGCTCGGCGGCGAAGGCGATGAAGAGTTCGGGGCTGGCGATCAGCTCATAGCCGGCGGAATGATGCTCGCCGATCCACGCTTCGTCATAGCCGAGCTTGTCGAGATGGACGACCAGATCGAGATCGCGTTCGATCGCCTGAGTCGGATTCTCCCGCAACGGGTGGAACGGCGCGATGAACGTGCCGAATCGCAGCTTCTCGCCCATGAAGCGTCTCTCCTTGCTACATAACTTTTGTTCTGCGACGCAGGCTATGGGAGAGTCGGGGCGGAATCCAGCTTATTCGTGCGGGCTAAATTGGAGGACGCAAACTCTCCCCGTTCGCCCTGAGCTTGTCGAAGGGTCGCCCTTCTTTGCGAGGAAGAAAGTGCAGGGCTTCGACAGGCTCAGCCCGAATGGGGAGAGGTGGTTCTACTCGTTCGTTCTCCGCCGCCGCCGGAAGCTCGCGCGCGCGATCCACGCGCCCAATCCGAGCAGCACCAGCGGCGCCAGCCACAAGGGCAAGGTGACCGCCGAAAGCGGCGGATCGTAGGTGATATAATCGCCGTAGCGCGCGATCAGCCATTTGCGGATCTGCGCGGGCGTCTCCCCCGCGGCGATGCGCTGGCGGATCATCGCGCGCATGTCGCCCGCCATATCGGCGTCGCTGTCGGCGATCGACTGGCCCTGGCAGACGACGCAACGCACCGTTTCCATCAGCGCCTTGGCCTTCGCCTCCTGCGCGGCATCGGGCAATTGGGTATAGGCCAAGGCAGCGGGCGGCAGCCCCGAATCCGCCGCAGCCGGCGCGGCGCACAGCAACAGCGCGAGGAGCGCGGCACGCCTCATCGCGCGGCGCGCCACGCCTGATAGATCGCGTCCACCTCGTCGGCCCGGATATCGCCGACATGCTGCTTCACGATCTTGCCCTGCCCGTCGATGATGAACGTCTCGGGCACCCCCGACGAGCCGAGCGAGAGCTGGACGCGGCTCACCTTGTCGTCGCCGATCGCGCGATAGGGATCGCCGTTGCGCGCGAGGAACGCGGTCACCGCCGACGGGGTATCGCGGATCGCGATCCCCTCGATCGGCACCCCCATTTCCTTGAGCCGCATCAGTTGCGGCGCTTCGGCGATGCACGGGATGCACCAGCTCGCGAAGATATTGATCAGCCGCGGCTGGCCGGCACGGAATTCGGCAGCGGCGACCCCCGGCTTGCCCGGAACGAGCGGCGGCAGCGCGAAATCGGGCACCGGCTGGCCGACCATCGCCGAATAGACAGTGCGATCGGCCGGCTTCATCAGCTCGCGCGCGGCGAACCCGAGCACGACCAGCAGCGCGAGCAGCGGCAGCCAGAGCAACCAGCGCCTCATGCCCAGGCCGCCTCCATCGCACGCCGCGTCGCGCGACGCTCGCGCAGGATATGCCCGAGCATCGACAGCGCCCCGCCGATCGCGACCATCGCCCCGCCGAGCCAGATCAACGTCACCCACGGCTTCCACCACAAGCGCAGCTGCCAGCGCCCGGCGTTATCGGGCTGGCCGAGCACGGTGTAGAGCTGGCCGTCGAGCGTCGTCGCGATCGCGCTCTCGCTGGTGTTGGTGACGGGGTTGGCGAAGAAGCGCGATTGCGGGCGGAGATAGAAGGTCGCGCCATCCTCGCCGCGCTGGACCGCGAGCCGCGCCTCAAGCGCCGACCAATTGGCGCCGAGCACCGGATTCACCCCTTCGAAGGTGACGCTGAACGGGCCGACCTGCACCGGCTCGCCGACCCGCGCGGCGACCAGCCGCTCCTCGGTCCAGGTGGTCGAGGCGGCCATGCCGGCCAGCGTCACCGCGATGCCGAGATGCGCGACGACCATCCCGTAGAGGAACAGCGGCGCGCGGCGCAGATCGCGCTTCCACAAGGGCGCGACGCTCGCCACCGCCAGCCCCGCCGCGAGCGCCAGCCCGGCGAGCGACAAGGCGCCGACCGGCTTGGACGACAGCACGAACACCCCGGCGCCCGCGAACAAAGTCGCGGCGATCGGCAGCATCAGCCGTTCGAGCACCGCCTGCATATCGTCGCGGCGCCAGCGCAGCAGCGGCCCGGCGGCCATCACCGCGACCAGCACCAGCGCGATCGGCCCCGCGGTGCCATCGAAGAACGGCGGCCCGACCGACAATTGCGTCCCCATCGCCGCCGCGACGATCGGGTAGAAGGTGCCGATCAGCACCAGCCCGAGGATCACCGAGAGCAACAGGTTGTTGATCACCAGCCCGCCCTCGCGGCTGAGGAATTCGAAGGTGTTGCCCGCCCGCACCGTGCCGACGCGCAACGCGAACAGCGCGAGCGCGCCGCCGATATAGATCGCCAGCAAGGCAAGGATGAACGCCCCGCGCTCGGGATCGACCGCAAAGGCGTGGACGCTGGTGAGAATGCCCGAACGGACGAGGAAGGTGCCGATCATCGACATCGAGAAAGCGACCACCGCGAGCATCACCGTCCAGGCGCGCAGGCCGTCGCGCGTCGCGAGCACGGTGACCGAATGGAGCAGCGCGGTCGCGGCGAGCCACGGCATCAGCGAGGCATTCTCCACCGGGTCCCAGAACCACCAGCCGCCCCAGCCGAGCTCATAATAGGCCCAATAGCTGCCCGCGGTGATGCCGAGCGTCAGGAAGATCCACGCCCCCAGCACCCACGGCCGCATCGCGCGCGCGAAGGCCGGGCCGACGTCGCGCGTCACCAGGGCGCCGATCGCGAAGGAGAAAGCAACCGACAGGCCGACATAGCCGATGTAGAGCGTCGGCGGGTGGAAGGCGAGGCCGGGGTCCTGCAGCAACGGGTTGAGCCCCGCCCCGTCGGGCGGCGCAGGATCGGCGCGGCCGAACGGGTTGGAGGCGAACAGCAGGAAGGCGTAGAAGCCGAGCGCGATCGCGGCCTGCCCACCGAGCGTGGCGATCAAGGTGCGTTCGTCGAGTCGCCGCTCGAACAGCGCCACCGCACCCCCGGCGAGCCCGAGGATCGTGACCCACAAGAGCATCGAGCCTTCGTGATTGCCCCAGGCGCCGGCGAATTTGTACAGCATCGGCTTGGCCGAATGGCTGTTCTCAGCCACCAGCGCGACCGACATGTCGGAGGCGCAGAACACCGCGATCAACGCGCCCATCGCGATCAGCGCCATGATCCCCTGCACGATCGCCACCGGGCGGACCGCGCCGAGCAGGGTCGCCTCGCCGCGCTTCACCGCAAGCCCCGCGAGCAGCAATTGCAGCCCGGCGAGCGCGGCGGCGAGCCATAAAGCGGCGAGGCCGGCTTCGGCGGTCACGCGCGGTCGCTCCGCACGGGTGCGGCGGACATCATGGGGCGTTGACGATCAGGACGCATCGGTCGCCGCTCTTGCGGCACGATGCCTCGCGACACAAGCCGCCAATCTTCATCCGCCGCCTTCGCCTCTTATCCGTCATGCCGGGCTTGACCCGGCATCCAGAGCCACAAAGGACACCGCCTGAGACTCTGGATGCCGGGTCAAGCCCGGCATGACGATGTATAATAGCCCGGGGCCACCCTCTCTCAATTGTGCTCCCGCGAAGGCGTTACCCCCGATGGGCTCCCGCCTTCGCGGGGACGCAAGCGGCCTCAATCCTGCGGCGGCGGATTCGTGCCCTCTTGCTGCGCGCGCTTGATCGCCTGCCGCTCGAGATACCATTGCCGCGCATTCATCTGCGCGCAGCCGCTCTGCCCGCCCGTGCCGACCGCCGAACAGGTATTGGGCAAGCCGCCCGCGGTGCGGCCCACCTCATCCTGTTGCTGGGCGCGGTTGACCCAGCTCTGGTTCTTCGCCGGCACTTCGGGCGGGCGGCGCAATTCCTTGGGGACGCGATATTGTTCGTTGGGGTCGATGCGATTGCACACCACCACCTCGGTCGAGGTCGACGGCGGGCATTTCTCGGTGCCGCTCAACGTCACGCTGCGAATCCGCTTCGGCGGCTGCCCGGTTTCGGCCTGCGCCTCCTGATGCACCGTCTCCGCCGGCGCCTTGGCGGGCGCGGGCTGGCTTGCCTGCGCCGCAAGCGCCGCGGCCGGCAGCACGGCGAGGGCGACGGTGATCAGGGGACGTAACATGCGAGACTCCTGTTATATCCTAACGTCCCCTGCGGGGCTTGTATCCCGGCCGAACGTAGCCTTCGGATTACCCGATGTTTCGTTGCAGCAACAGTCGTTGCCGTAACTGACTTTGCCCCCTAAGGCGGCGCTGTAATGATCCTTGTCGTCGACAATTACGACAGCTTCACCTGGAACCTGGTCCATTATCTGATGGAGCTGGGCGCCGAGGTGCGCGTGGTGCGTAACGACGCGCTGACCGCCGCCGAGGCACTGGCGAGCAACGCCACCGGCTTCCTGATCTCGCCTGGCCCGTGCACCCCGAACGAGGCGGGGATCAGCCTCGATCTCGTCGCCGCCTGCGCCGAGGCGCGCCGCCCGCTGCTCGGCGTGTGCCTGGGGCACCAGTCGATCGGCCAGCATTTCGGCGGACATGTCGTGCGCGGCGGGCTGATGCACGGCAAGACCAGCCCGGTCACCCACGACGGCACCGGAATATTCGCCGGGCTGCCCTCGCCATTCACCGCGACGCGCTATCACTCACTGATCGTCGAGGACGTGCCCGATACGTTGCTGGTCAACGCCACTGCGCCCGACGGATCGGTGATGGGATTGCGCCACCGCGAACTGCCGATCCACGGCGTGCAATTCCACCCGGAAAGCATCGCCACCGAACATGGCCACGCGCTGCTCGCCAATTTCCTGAAGACGACCGGGGCATGACCGATTTCGGCCCGCTGCCCGATCCCGCCGCGCCGCTCGATCGCGCCGGTGCCGCGCAGGCCTTTGCCGATATCCTCGACGGCGGCGCCAGCGACGAAGCGATCGCGCATTTCCTGATCGCGCTGAGCGACCGCGGCGAAACCGAGATCGAGATCGCCGAGGCGGCACGCGCGCTACGCGAACGACTGATCCCGATCGACGCCCCCGCGCATGCGATCGACGTCTGCGGCACCGGCGGCGACGGGCATCACACGCTCAACGTCTCCACCGCGGTCAGCCTCGTCGTCGCAGCGTGCGGCGTCCCGGTCGCCAAGCACGGCAACCGCGCCGCTTCGTCCAAGGCCGGCGCGGCGGACACGCTCGAGGCGCTCGGGCTCGATATGGATCGCGCCGGGGCGTGCGCCGAGGAGACGCTCGCCGAGCTCGGCATCTGCTTCCTGTTCGCCGCGAATCACCACCCGGCGATGAAGCGGATCACCCCGATCCGCCGCCACATCGGCAAGCGCACGATCTTCAACCTGATGGGGCCGCTCGCCAATCCGGCGCGGGTCGGCCGCCAGCTGATCGGCATCGCCCGCCCTGACTACGCCCCGGTCTATGCC
This sequence comes from Sphingomonas lycopersici, assembly GCF_026130605.1. Lineage (GTDB taxonomy): Bacteria > Pseudomonadota > Alphaproteobacteria > Sphingomonadales > Sphingomonadaceae > Sphingomonas > Sphingomonas lycopersici. The sequence continues at coordinate 130,485 of NZ_JANFAU010000008.1, forward strand.
GCCGCGCTGGCCGAGCTGGGCGCGGAGGCGGCGCTGGTCGTCTCGGGCGAGGAAGGGCTCGACGAAGTGTCCGGCGCCGGGCCGACGATCGCGGTATCGGTCGGCGCGGTCGCGCTGCCCGATCGCATCACCCCGGAGGACGCCGGGCTGCCGCGTCACCCGATCGCGGCGATCCACGGCGGCGACCCCGACTATAACGCCGCTGCCCTGCGCCGATTGCTCGGCGGCGAGCGCGGCGCCTATCGCGACGCGGTGCTGCTCAATGCCGCCGCCGCGCTGGCGCTCGACGGCGCGACGCTGCCCGCGGGTGTGGCGCGCGCGGCGGAAGCGATCGATTCAGGCGCCGCCAATGCGCTGCTCGACCGCTGGATCGCCTGGGCATGAGCAACGTTCTCGACCGGATCCTCGCCACCAAGCGCGACGAGGTGCGCAGCCGCAGCGCTAAGGCGTCGTTCGGCGATCTCGATGCGCGCGCGGGCGAGCAGACCGCCCCGCGCGGGTTCCGCGCCGCGCTCGATCGCGCGCCGGGTTACGGCCTCGTCGCCGAGATCAAGAAAGCGAGCCCCTCGAAGGGGCTGATCCGCGCCGATTTCGATCCTCCGACGCATGCCCGCGCCTATCAGGCCGGCGGGGCAGCGTGCCTCTCGGTGCTGACCGACGCGCATTATTTCCAGGGCAGCGAGGCCTATCTGGTCGCGGCGCGCGCGGCGTGCGACCTGCCGGTGCTGCGCAAGGATTTCATGGTCGACCCGTGGCAGGCGGCGGAAGCGCGCGCGATCGGCGCCGATGCGATCCTGCTGATCATGGCGGCGCTCGACGATGTGGCGCTGGCCGAGATCGAAGCGGCGGCGATCGAGCGCGGGATGGACGTGCTGGTCGAAGTCCATGACGCCGACGAGCTGGAGCGCGCGCTCAAGCTCAAGTCGCGACTGATCGGCGTCAACAACCGCGACCTGCGCGATTTCACGGTCGATTTCGCGCGGACCTACGAACTGGTCGGCCGCGCGCCGGCGGGCTGCACCTTCGTCGCGGAGAGCGGGCTCACCACCCGCGGCGATCTCGATGCGATGGCCGCGCATGGCGTGCGCTGTTTCCTGATCGGCGAATCGCTGATGCGCCAGCCCGATGTCGAGGCGGCGACGCGGGCGCTGATCGGATGACGCGGCTCACGCATATCGACGATGCCGGCGCGGCGCATATGGTCGATGTGGGCGACAAGCAAGTAACGCGGCGCGAGGCGGTGGCGACCGGCCGCATCCTGATGTCCCCCGAAACCGTCGCCGCGATCCGCGACGGCGCCGCGCTCAAGGGCGATGTGCTCGCGGTGGCGCGGGTTGCGGGGATCATGGCGGCCAAGCGGACGAGCGAGCTGATCCCCTTGTGCCACCCGCTCCCCCTCACCCGCGTGTCGCTCGATCTGACGGTCGGCGCGGATCATGTCGAAGCCACCGCGACCGCGGCGACCGACGGCAAGACCGGGGTGGAGATGGAAGCGCTGACTTCGGTCTCGGTCGCTCTGCTGACAATCTACGACATGACCAAGGCGCTCGACCGCGCGATGCGGATCGACGGCGTTCGGTTGCTCGCCAAGAGCGGCGGGCGATCGGGGGATTGGCGGGCGGAGACCGGCGACGCCTGAATCGGGCGATGCGCGGATCGGAAAATGCGGGACTGTCAAGCGACTGAGACAAAGCAAATGTCTCAATGCTGGATTCCGTAAACGATCCGTTACTTAGTTTACAACCTTTTACGCCGTACTATTCGCACCTTGTGATTTATATCGTCCCCAACGGTGCCGCATTATTCCCTCACGGCACATTATCGGGGTGATGGAAATGAAGAATTTTGCGATGGCCGCGCTTGCGGCGATGATCTTGCCTACGCCTGCATTCGCCGCCGTAGAACTTATCAAGAATGGCTCGTTCGAGAATAACACGGTTTCGGACGGCACAAAGCAGTGGATATTCTATGCTGGCCTCGCCGACTGGTCTTATCAAAATCGGATCGACCAGTACAATTTTCAGCACAACTTGACATTTATTGCCACGCCCGGCACGGCCGACGTCCAGACCGGCAGTGGTTTAACCGTTTACGGTCCGTTCCCGAAGACGAGCCCCGACGGCGGCGACTTCATCCTCGCCGACGCCGATACCGATTTCAACGGAACGCTATATCAGACGGTGAAAGGTCTGACGGTCGGCGAGAAATATACGCTCACTTTCTGGCAGGCCGCCGGCCAGCAGATCGATCGCGTCGGGCCGACCACCGAACAGTGGAAAGTATCGTTCGGGAACGACGTCCAATATTCGGACAAATTCCTGCTCGCGGAGGGTGCGGTCGGCGATTGGCAAAAGCAGTCGATGACCTTCGTCGCATCGGCAACGTCGCAGGTGCTGACATTCCTCGCGGAGGGCACGCCCAACGGCCAGCCGCCGATCGCGATGCTCGATGGCGTGTCGCTCAAAGCCTATGAGGCGCCGGTCGGCGCGGTGCCGGAGCCGAGCACCTGGGCGATGATGATCATGGGGTTCGGCGCCGTCGCCGGCGTGATGCGCCGCCGCCCGCGCCGGGCCGAAGCGGCGAAATAAGGGAATACAAGCACTCCGTCGTCCCAGCGAAAGCTGGGATGACGGGGCGCCTCAAACCTCCTTCGCCGCCGCCAGCACCGCGGCGGCGTGGCCCGGCACCTTCACCTTGCGCCACGCCCGGACCAAGGCGCCTTCCTTCCCGAACAGGAAGGTCGCGCGCTCGATCCCCATATATTTCCGGCCGTAGAGCGACTTTTCGACCCACACGCCGAACGCCTCGCATGCCGCGCCATCCTCGTCGCTCGCCAGCGGCACCTTAAGGTCATATTTGGCGATGAAATTGCTGTGCCGCTTCGGGCTGTCCTTCGAGATGCCGAGCAGCGCCACGCCTGCCGCGGCGAAATCGTCCGCCAGCGCGGAGAAGTCCTGCGCCTCGCGGGTGCAGCCGCTCGTATCGTCCTTGGGGTAGAAATAGACCACCAGCGGTCGCGGCAGCGCGGCGAGCCGCACCGGGGCGCCGTTGGGGTCGACCAAGGTCAGGTCGGGAATCTTATCCATTGCTCACTCCTAGCCACGCGGCGCGCACCTCCTGCCGCGCCGCAGCGAAGCCGGCAAGCACCGCCGCCCAATCCTCATAGCCCAGCGCGCGCGCGATCAGCGCACGCGTCGCCGCCGCCTCCGGCTCCTGCGCATCGGGCGCGACCAGCCGCAGCGTAACGAGCAGCCGCGTCAACAGATCGTGCGCCGCGCCCATTCCGGGCGGCAGCAACGCGCCGAGCAAGTCGATCGCCCGCCCCAGCCGCGGATCGAACCCGGTGCGGTGCTCGAGTTGCAAGGTGTGGACCGCGAATTCCAGATCGACCAGCCCGCCCGGCAGCAACTTGGCGTCGAGCGGCCCCGCCGGCGGCTTATGCGCGGCCATTTCGGCGCGCATGTTCGCGGCATCGTTCACCACGTCGTGCGGCTTGCGCGCGCCCGCCAGCACCGCCGCGATCTCCGCCGAGAGCGCCGCGCGCGCCGCGGCCGAGCCGAACACCGGACGGGCGCGGGCCAACGCCATATGCTCCCACGTCCACGCCTCCTCGCGCTGATAGCGCGCGAACGAATCGAGGCTGACCACCAGCGGCCCCTGCGCCCCCGACGGGCGCAGCCGGGTATCGACCGAATAGAGCGGCCCCGCCGCCGTCGCGACCGACAGAGCCGCGGTGACGCGCTGCGCCAGCCGATTGTAATAGAGCGTCGCGCCGAGCGGCTTGGCGCCGTCCGATTCCGCCGCGAAATCGCCGGTGAACAGATAAATCAGATCGAGATCGGAGGCGTGGGTCAGCTCGCCCCCGCCCATCCGGCCGAGCGCGAGGATGACGAATTCGCTGTTCGGCACGCGGCCGTGCGCGATGGTGAATTCGGCGACGGTCGCCGCCGCCAGCGCCTCGATCGCCGCCTCGGCGACCCGGCCGTAACCCGCGGAAACCTCCAGCGGATCGGCGACGCCCGCAATGATCTGCGTCCCCAGCGCGAACCTTTTGTCGCCGACGACGCGGCGCGCATGATCGAGCCGCGCCTGATAATCGGCGCCGCGCTCGACCGCTTCCATCTCGGCGACCAGTTCGGCGACGCTGCCGACCGGGGCGAAGGCGGTCGCGTCGATCAACCCGTCGAGCAGATCGGGGCGGCGCGACAGTTCGTCAGCCAGGGTCGGGGCGTGACTCAGCACCGTGGCGAGCAGATTGGCGAGTGCCGGCCGCGCCTCCAGCAAGCGAAAGATGTTGATCGCGCTCGGCAATCGCTCAAGCAACGTATCGAGGCGCTGCAATGCTGCCTGCGGCACCGGCGCGTCCGCGACCGCCGCGACGATCCCCGGGAGCACCGCCTCCAGCGCCGCCTTGGCCGCGGGGCTGCGCAGCGCGGGATAGCGCCCCGAGCGCCACGATCCGATCCGCGCCGCGGCCCCCTCCGCATCGGCGAAACCGAGCGCGGCGAGCTGCTCGACCAGCTTGGCCGGATCGCTCGACAAAGCGGTGTCGGCCGGCGCGGCGAGCACGTCGAACACCGCCGCCACCCGTTCGACATGCGGACGGAGGTGATCGAGCAGCGCCGCGCCATCGGCACGCCCGTCGAGCCGCGCGACCCGATCGAGCGCGTCGCCGGTCGGCAGATGATGCGTTTGGCGATCGTCGATCATCTGGACGCGATGCTCGATCGTGCGCAGCGCCTCATAGGCCGCGGTCAGCGCGCGCGCGTCGTCGGGGTCGATCCGCCCGGCCTCCGCCAGCGCCGCGAGCGCCTCGCGGGTATTGCCGACGCGCAGCGCCGGATCGCGGCCGCCGTGGATCAGCTGGTGGATCTGCGCGAAGAATTCGACCTCGCGGATTCCGCCGCGCCCGCGTTTCAGATCATAGCCGGGGCCGAATGCCTGGCCCTGCGAATGATGATCGCGGATCCGGCGGGTGATGTCGACGATCTCGCCGATCGCGCCGAAATCGAGGCTGCGCCGCCACACGAACGGGCGGATAGCGTCGAGGAAGCGCGTACCGAGCGCGATATCGCCGGCGCAGGCACGCGCGCGGATGAAGGCGGCACGCTCCCACGGCAGCGCCTGCGATTCGTAATAAGTGATCGCCGCCTCTATCGGGATCGCGATCGGGGTCACCTCGGGCGACGGGCGCAACCTGAGGTCGACGCGCAGCACATAGCCGTCGCCATCGCGCGTCTGGAGCAGTTCCACGACGCGCCGCCCGATCCTGACCGCGGCGTCGACCGGTTCCTCGCGCGGCTTGGTCGGCAGCGTCTCGGGGTCGAACAGCAGGATCGGATCGATGTCCGAGGAATAATTGAGTTCGCGGCTGCCCTGTTTGCCGAGCGCGATCGCGGCGAAGCCGACCGGTTCGGCGCCCGGCGTACGCTCCTCGATCGCCGCGCGGATCGCACGATCGAGCGCGGCATCGGCGAAATCGGACAATGCGCGGGTGACCGCGGTAAGATCGAGCGCGCCGGAAAGATCGCCGACCGCCGCGACCAGCGCAAGCCGGCGCCGCGCGAGCCGCAGCGACTGGCTCACCGGTCCCTCGCCGAACCTCGCCGCCGCACCGAGCGGCAGCGCGCCCTGCGCCAGCGTCGCCGCGAGGTCGGGCTCGCGATCGAGCAGCATCGCGAGGAACGGCGCATTGTCGCGGGCGCGATCGAGCGCGTTTTTCGCGACGGCGGGAGCGATTTGGACGATATCATTCATTGCCGGCGCTACCTGCCGAGAAACTTCATCGGCGTTCAACCGTTTTCGCGAGGATGGAACGTCGTTTTACCTCGTCCGACGTCTCGCCCGCCGCGGGATTCGTCGTATCGCCGCCGCAGCGCAGCGACGGCATCGGCGAATCGCTGCGCCGCGCCTTCCAGCCGCCCCCCGTGCCGGATTCGATGCGCGGATTGCTCGATCGGCTGTATCGGCTGGAATAAGCGGAAGACAGGTCGCGCCTGTTCTCATTCCACACGTCATGTCATGCCGGGCTTGACCCGGCATCCAGAGCCAGGGGCGGCATCGCTTGTGACTCTGGATGCCGGACAAGCCCGGCATGACGATAAGAGCCCGTTTCGCAAAAACGCTCAGCGATCCCGGCTCAGCTCGTCCACCTCGTGCATGATCGTATCGAGCGTCGTGCGCCCCGAATCGTCGCCCTTCTGCCCGGTGCGGCCGGTCATGTCGCGACCGCTCATCAGCGCCTCGAGCGCGACGCGGCCGCGCGCGACGCGGCTCTTGATCGTGCCGACCGCAACCCCGCAGATTTCGGCCGCCTCTTCATAAGCGAAGCCGCCGGCACCGACGAGGATCAGCGCCTCGCGCTGCGGTTGCGGCAACATCAGCAAGGCGCGCTGCATGTCGGCAAGCTCGACATGCTTGTCCTGCCCCGCCGGCGCGGCGAGCAGCCGATCGGCGACGAGATCGTCCCACTCGCCACGGAAGCGCGAGCGCCGCATCTGCGACAGATAAAGGTTGCGCAGGATGATGAAGGTCCAGGCGCGCATATTGGTGCCGGCCTGAAAGCGCTTGCGCGCCGCCCAGGCCTTGAGCAGCGTCTCCTGCACCAGATCGTCCGCGAGATCGCGGTTACCCGAAAGCGATCGGCCGAAGGCGCGCAGGTGCGGAATGACCTGCGCCAGCTCGGCCTTGAACTCGGGGTCGGAAAGCGCGACGTGCCCGGCAGGCGACGTCACATCCGCCCCATCATCCTGCGATGGATCTTGCGTCATGATGTCGCGATCATTCCCCGTCGCAACCGGCTCTGCCCGGTCTGTATTTATAAGATAGGCGTGCAGGCGCAATTTGCCACCCGCCTGCCATGCTGCCGCCGTCGAGGCGACTAGACCCGCACGAGCACGAGGATCGCAAAGATCACCACCACCAGCACGAGGGAAAAACCGAGGATATACCGCGTCATATGCGGTGTTGCACCAGCTCTCGCCTGTTCCGTGCTGCGGTGTACCGTTTCGTTTTCGTCCGCCATAGAACACCAACGAACAACAACCGTTTTGGGTCCGTATCAACTCATTCGGCGGGCACGGTCGATTGATCGAAAAACAATGCCTGGCTGATCGCGGCTTTCACGGTAGAGCGCTGGAATGGCTTGGTGATCAGAAAGGTCGGCTCCGGCCGCTCGCCGGTCAGCAGGCGTTCCGGGAAAGCGGTGATAAAGATCACCGGTACCTGGAATTCGGCGAGAATATCCTTCACCGCGTCGATTCCCGAACTGTCGTCGGCCAACTGGATATCCGCCAGCACCAGTCCCGGCCGGTCCTCCATCGCCAGCGCGACCGCTTCGTCGCGGGTCACCGCGACGCCGGTCACCTCATGGCCCAGATCGCGCACGATCGTCTCGACGTCCATCGCGATGATCGGCTCATCCTCGATGATCAATACGCGCGCGCGGGTCTGCTTTTCGATTTCGGTCATTGCCTCCGCAACCAATTCTTCCACCTCCTCGGGTTCGACATCGATCAGATAGGCAGCGTCTTCGGGGGTGAACCCCTCCATCGCGGTCAGCAGCAGCGCCTGCCGCGACAGCGGCGTCATCCGCGCCAGCCGCGCACGCGCGATGCTCTCATGCTCGCTGGCATCGGCGCTCGCCGTGCCCTCGATATGCGCCGACCCCCAGATCACCTGGAAGGTACGATAAAGGCCGAGCCGGGGATCGACATCGCGCGGGAATTCCGCCGGCGCGGCAACGATCGCCTCCAGCGTCGCACGGACATATTGGTCACCCTGGGACTGGCTGCCCGTCAGCGCGCGGCTGTAGCGCCGAAGAAACGGAAGATGCGGCGCAAGCTGTTGTCCAAGCGACATTGGCGGTGGTTTCTCCTCACAGGGCCGGAAGCGCCTTTGCCTCGCCCGGCCGATTCAAACGCGATAACACGGCAACCGATCGCCCGCCGACCGGCCCTGCGGCCAACCGGCGAATTTGTCACCGGCAAGTGGAACCAACGAGCCGGTTTTTGGTTTCATTATGCTCACCGCACAATGTGTGTGCGGGGCCTTGCGGTTTCTGGCAACCGCGTCTTTTAGAATCCCGACGGTCGGGCGGTTCCGGGGGGCATGTGTTGAGTTCGGACGATCAGGCAAAAAAACCGGATCGACAGAAGGGCGCGGCGGTCCAGCGCAAGGACCGCGATATGGGCTCGGCCCTGCGCTCGATCTATCAAAAGACAGTCGAGGAAGCGATCCCGGACGAGATGCTGTCGCTGCTCGGCAAGCTCGACTAGATCGTAGCCGAAGTGGCTGGGAACGCAGGATATCCCGGCTCGGCGACAGCCTTGGCGCGAATCTTCGTCGCGCGCTGGCCGACCGGAGCCAAATTATTCGTGATCCTAAGCGTGGCGTTGCTGCCGCTGGCGGTGATCGCGGTATTCGCCACCTTGCAGACGACCCGCATCGCCGACACCGAATCGCGCGCCGGGCTGCGCCTCGCCTCCAACGAAAGCAGCCGCGCGATGGCGATCGAGCTGATCGGCGACATGACCGCGCTCCACGCCGCGGTCGATGCGCTCGAGCTCGATCCGCATAACGGCCCGAGCTGCGCGCGCGCGCAGGGCGTATTTGCGCAGCAATCGACGATTGGCACCCGGTTCGTCATCTTCGATCGGCAAGGGCGGGCGGTGTGCGGGGTTTCCTTCCCCGGCGCGCGTGATGTCGCGAGCCAGGCCAGGCACGCGATCGTCTTCGCGCGGTTGGTGCCGGGGCGCGGGCTGCTGCTCGGCATCGCGTCCAACCGGCACGGGATGTTCGGCGCGGCCTTTTTCCCCACCGAATTCCTCGCCAACCTCAGCCGGCCGAGCGGCGCCATCCAGTCCTATCAGCTCTCGCTGGTCAAGGGCAACGAACGGCTGGTGATCGACGCCATGCCGCGCGAATCCGCGCTCGAACGGCGCAGCGCCAACCGCACCGATCTCGGCATCGCCGGGCTGGCGCTGGAAATGGAGATGCGGCGCACCCCGATCACCTCGTCGCTGGTCATCGCGCTGCTGCTGCCGTTGCTGATGTGGGCCGCGGCGGCCGGGATTTCGTGGTTCGTAGTCGATCGCCTGCTGGTGCGCCCGTTGCGCCAGCTCCGCACCGATATCGCCGCGCTCCACCCCGGCGAGGAGCTCGATCCGGCAATCCTGCGCACGCTCCACGCGCAGGAGATCCGCGAGTTGGGCGATACGTTCCGCGCCCTCACCCGCACCGTCTCGCTGCACGAGGCCGGGCTGGCCGAGGGGCTGGTGCGCCAGACCCGCCTGACGCGCGAGGTGCATCATCGTGTGAAGAACAACCTCCAGGTGATCTCCAGCCTGATCAACCTCCACGCCCGCAGCGCGCGGACGCCCGAGGTGACGCAGGCCTATGCCTCGATCCAGCGCCGCGTCGATGCGCTGGCGGTGGTGCATCGCCACCATTTCGCCGAGCTGGAGGAAAACCGCGGGCTCGGGCTGCGCCCGGTGATCAGCGAACTCGCCACCAGCATCCGCGCGACCGCGCCGGAGGGAAGCCGGGTCGGGCTGGCGCTCGATCTCGATCCCTTCTTCGTCGGGCAGGATGTCGCCGTCCCGATCGCCTTTCTAGTCACCGAGGCGGTCGAACTGGCGATGGCGTGCGATCGCGAGGCGCAGATCCGCATCACGCTGAAGCCGGCGCCTGGCGAGGCGGATCGTGCGATCCTGCGCATCTCCTCCCCCGCGCTGATCCAAAGCGAAACGCTCGTCGCCCGGCTCAGCCAGCGCTACGGGCGGGTGATGGAAGGGCTGTCGCGCCAATTGCGCGCGCCGCTCGATTATGATGCCGCGATCGGCGAATATGCGATCGCGATCACTATTCTCGGGCTCGAATGACCGCGAAACGCCGTCGACCCGCGAATTGACTTTTTTTTACGATGGACGGAACCGCGCTTCACAACGGTCGTTCTGCTCTTCGGATAGCGAAATCATGCCCCCCCGCTCTCGCTATCCAGGTCACAGGCCCGAAAGCGTCGTCACTCCCCCCCGGTGGCGCTTTCGGGCCTTCATTTTTGCGGGTTTCCCAAAATCGCCGTAAGACCGGTGCGGTCCCGCGCTTTCAGGAGGTTCGCCATGCGCAAGATTATCGGATTCACCGCAATCGCTGCCGGGCTGCTGCTCGCCGGCTGCAACACGGTTCAGGGCGTCGGCCGCGACGTCTCGTCGGTCGGCCAGACGGTCACCAAGGCGGCGAAGTAACGCTTACTCGCCGGGAACAATCTCACCTTCGCCCGTCGTGTCACGTGCACGACGGCGCTCGGTGAACCAGATCCCGATCAGCGCGAGTTCGTAGAGGAAGCACAAGGGGATCGCGAGAAGCAGTTGCGATCCCACGTCCGGCGGGGTCAGCACCGCGGCGATCGCAAAGGCGGCGACGATCGCGTAGCGCCGCGCGCTCACCAATTGCTTGCGCGTCACGATCCCCGCTCGTTCCAGCAGCATCAGCAGCACCGGCAGCAGGAAGGCGATCCCGAAGCCGAACAGGAATTGCATGATGAATGACAGGTAATTGCCGATCGCGGGCAATGCCTCCTGGTTCACCCCGCCGATATTGCCCTGGAAGCTCAGCAGGAAATGCAGCGCCATCGGCACCGCGATGAAATAGGCCATCGACGCGCCGAGGCAGAACAGCACCGGCGTCGCGAGCAGGAACGGCAGCAAAGCGCGCTTTTCCTTGCGATACAGGCCGGGCGCGATGAACTGCCACAATTGGTTGGCGATCACCGGGAAGGACAGCATCATCGCGGCGAAGAAGGCGACCTTCACCTTGACGAAGAACGCCTCGAAAATCTGCGTGTAGATGAGCTTAGTCTGCCCCGCCTGGAGCAACGGGCGGACCAGCACGCCGAAAATATCCTCGGCGAAATAATAGCAGACGAAAAACGCCAGGATCAGCGCGGCGATGCTGTAGAGTAGCCGCCGGCGCAGCTCGATCAGATGTTCGAGCAACGGCGCCTTGGTGTCGTCGATGTCCTTCATGACGCGGGCTTGCTCTCGACCGGATGCGCCTCATCGGCGGGTGCCGGCGGCGGCGCGACGACCGGTTTCTCGACCATCACCGGTGGCGCATCCTCGCCGTCGGTCGCCGTCTCGGCTGGCAACGGATGCGGATAATCGGGGGTATCGGCGGAAGAGTCGGACGGATGCAGCCGCATGATCCGTTCATTCTCTTCCTTCCACTTCTTTTCCATCTCGGCGAGTTCGGCCTCGCGGATCATCTCGTCGAAGCCGGCGCGGAACTGGCGCGCGACCGAGCGGGCGCGGCCGACCCAATAGCCCAGGACGCGCATCGCCTTGGGCAGGTCTTTCGGCCCGATGACGACCAGCGCGACAAGCGCGACGACCGCCCATTCGGAGAAATTGAAATCAAGCATGAGCGGGCCGGCGGCGCGAGGGGGACGGCAAAGGAGCGGGCTGAGGGCGTCGGCCGATCAGCGCGCCTTCTCGTCCTGCACGATCGTCTCGGCGGGGCGCACCGATTGCTGCGCCTCGATCCGCGCGGCCGGCTTGGCGGGGACGTCCTCGTCCTCCTCGGCCATGCCCTTCTTGAAATTCTTCACGCCCTTGGCGACGTCACCCATCAGGTTCGAAAAGCGCCCGCCCCCCAAGAGAAGAATGGCGATGATGGCGACGACGATCCAATGCAGCGGGCCAAACGTGCCCATGACGGCTCTCCTGATAAGCGAACCCTGTATCTAGGGTCTAAACGCGCTCAGGACAACGCCGTGAGCGGGCTGGCTACCTCATTCACCGTCATACCGGGCTTGACCCGGCATCCAGAGCCGCAAGGACCGGCGCCGGTTGCCCTGGATGCCGGATCAAGTCCGGCATGACGCCACGGCCCTAGTCATCATCGTCGTCTTTTTCCACCGCGAGTTGATCGAAGGCGAGATCGACCGGATCGAGCAATCCCGCGGCCTTCAGATCGTCGATCCCGGGCAGGTCACGCCGGCTTTCAAGTCCAAAATGATCGAGGAATCCCGGCGTCGTCGCGAACATCAGCGGTCGGCCCGGCACCTCGCGCCGCCCCGCGGGGCGCACCCAGCCCGCTTCCATCAGCACGTCGAGCGTGCCCTTCGAGATCTGCACCCCGCGGATCGATTCGATTTCGGCGCGGGTCACCGGCTCGTGATAGGCGATGATCGCCAGCGTCTCGATCCCGGCGCGCGAAAGCTTGCGCGCCTCCTCGCGATCGCGGCGCAGCAGATGGGCGAGATCGGCCGCGGTCTGGAAATGCCATCGCCCGCCGCGCTCGACGAGGTTGATGCCGCGCCCGGCATAATCCGCCGCCAGCGTCTCCAGCACCGCCGCGATGTCACCCTCGCCGACATGCGCGCGAATCGCCTCCGCGGGCATCGGCTCGGTCGCGGCGAACAGCACCGCTTCCACCGCGCGAGCGAGATCGTCAGGCGGGGTCATGCCGAGGCCCTCAGGTAGAGCGGGGCGAAGGGCGATTTCTGCGCGAGCTCCACCCGCCCCTGCCGCGCCAGTTCGAGCGCGGCGAGGAAGCTCGACGCCAGCGCCGATTTGCGGAAGGTGCCCGACGCGCCGTCGGGGAGGAACCGCTCGATCGACGCCCATTCGATCGTACTGCCGATCAGCGCCGAGACGCGCTCGATCGCCGCCTCAAGCGTCATCACCTGGCGATCGTGGACGACGTGCATCACCGGGCGGGTACGCGCCGAGATACGCCCGTAAGCCGCGATCAGATCATAGATTTCGGCGGTCCAGCGCGCCTTGCGCACCGTGCGCAACCCTTCGGGCGCAGCGCGGCGGAAGACGTCCCGCCCGAGCCGGTCGCGCGCCATCAGCCGCGCGCCGGCCTCGCGCATCGCGTTGAGCCGTTCGAGCCGCAATTGCAGGCGGAGCGCCAGTTCCTCGGGGCTCGGCTCGACCTCGGGGTCGCGCGGCAGCAGCAGGCCCGATTTGAGATAGGCGAGCCACGCCGCCATCACGAGATAATCCGCCGCCAGCTCGAGCCGCAGCGAGCGCGCCTGCTCGATGAAGACGAGATATTGCTCGACCAGCGCGAGGATCGAGATCTGCTTGAGATCGACCTTCTGCGAGCGGGCGAGCGCGAGCAGCAGGTCGAGCGGCCCTTCCCAGCCCTCGAGATCGAGCTTCAGGATATCGTCGTCTTCGGTCAACGGCTTGCTGGGGGGCAGGAGGGATACATCACACTATGCTGGCAGAATGGGCGGGCGTTGCCCAGCCGGCTGCGCAAAGTTCACGAAGTTCACACGAGTGAAGGTTTGGCACCAATGTGGCCAAATCAAAATAAATCCTTTTATTTCATATATTTATTAACAAACGTCACCCCGGCGTTGAGCCGGGGTGACGGAAGGGGTCAGGCGAGGGCCAACAACGCGTCGCGCTTCTCGATCAGCCCGCCGAAATCGCCCTCGGCGGGCGGGACGCTCGCCATTGCACGATCCAGCCGATCCCGAGCCGCCGGCGCGATCTCATCGAGCCGCCCCGCGATCTCGATCATCTCGTCCATTCGCGCCCAGCAATCGAGCACCACATCGCACCCCGCCGCGATCGCCCCCGCGGCTTTCTCGCCGGCGGTGCCGCTGAGCGCCTTCATGTCGATATCGTCGGTCATCAGCAGCCCGTCGAACCCGATGCGGCGGCGGATCACCTGCTCGATCACGATCGGCGACAGCGTCGCCGGACGATCGCGGTCCCACGCCTCGAACACGATATGGCTCGTCATCCCCATCGGCGCGCCGGCCAGCGCGCGGAACGGGGCGAGATCCTCCTCCAATTCGGCGTCGCTCGCGGTGACCGTGGGCAGATCATAATGCGAATCGACGATCGCGCGGCCGTGCCCCGGCATATGCTTGACCACCCCGACCACCCCGGCCGCCGCGAGCCCCTCCAGCGTCGCGCGGCCCATCGCCGCGACACGCTTAGGCTCGCGGCCATAAGCGCGGCAGGCGATCGCCTCGGTCGTCCCCGCGCGCGCAACATCGAGCAACGGCATGCAATCGACCGTAATCCCCATTTCGGCGAGCATCAGCCCGAGCGCGTGGGCATTGGCGCGCGCCGCCTCGATCGCCGACATCGGCGCGCGTTCGTAAAGCGCGTCGAACGCCGGGCCGGCGGGAAAGGCGGGCCATTCCGGCGGCCCCATCCGCGCGACGCGCCCGCCCTCCTGATCGATCAGGATCGCGACATCGCCCCGCCTCTCCAGATCGCGCAGCGAATCGGTGAGCGCGCGAAGTTGCGCGCGATCGATCACGTTGCGCTTGAACAGGATATAGCCGGCCGGGCGCGCCTCGCGGAAGAATGCACGTTCGTCGGCGGAGAGCGTCGGGCCGGAGAGGCCGAAGATGACTGGCTTCATGCCCGGTCGATACCGTCAGCGCTGCCGGGGGGGAAGGCACGCCAACCGATATCTTCCGTTCGCCCTGAGCTTGTCGAAGGGCGGCCTGTCCCACCCGGTGGGGGACGCCCTTCGACAAGCTCAGGGCGAACGGGGAGAGGGAGGAATGCCGGATTAAGGTAACGCGATGCGCTGAAATTACCCCGCCACGAAGCAGCGTTCGCCCGCCACCTTCAGCCGGCCGCAGATATCGGCGGCGGCGCTGGCGCTGCCGGCATTGACCCGCAAGCGATAGACCTTGCGCCCGTTGACATCGGCCGCCTCGACCGATTTGTTCAACGTCGCGAGATAGTTGAACCTTTTCGCCAGCGCGCTCCACGCCGCATTGGCCACCGCCTCGCTGGGGAAAGCGCCGAGCTGGACGAGCGATCCGCCCGATCCTGCCCCCGGCACCGCCGCGCGCGGCACGCTGACCGGGGCTTCCGCGGTGAGCTTGCCGCCGCTCGGCGGCACCTTCGCCGCGGCGACGCGCTCGCCGGCATCCGGCGCTGGCACGGGCTTGGCGCCGGCGCGGCGGCCGTCGATCGGCGCTTCGGGCACCGCGCTCAGGTCGATCGCCGCGGAGGAATTGGCGCCGGCGCTGGTCGCGATCGCCGAATCACCCTCGCCGCTCACCTTGAGCCCACCCGGCTCCTCCGGCTTGATCTTGTAATCGCCCGGCGGCGCCTTGATCAGATCGCCGCTGCCCGAGGGGGTGCCGACATGCTGCTGCATCTTGTAGATGCCGAAAACGATGCCCGCGAGCATCACCAGCCCGACGATGACGAGCAGCACCTGGCGCAGAACGCCGGGCGCGCCATTATCCTCTTCCTCGGGCTCTACCGATTCCAGCCAGGGCAAACGATCAAGGTTACTGAGATCGATCTTGTCCACCGCCGTCACCGCCTACATCTCCGAGACCGCTTCCACCCCCACGATGGAAAGTCCGTTACGAATAATTTGCGCGCAGCCATCCGCCAAGAGTAGACGCGCCGCGCTCGACGCCGGATCTTCGACGACCAGGAAGCGCCGATCGGGCCGATCATTGCCGACATTCCACAAAGAGTGAAAGGCCGCAGCCAAATCGTAGAGATAAAAAGCGATACGGTGCGGCTCGCGCGCCGCCGCGGCGGTTTCGACGATCCGCGGGAATTGCGCCGCCAGCTTCACCAGCGCAAGCTCTTCCGTATCAAGACGGGACAGATCGGGGCTGGTCGCATCGATCCCCGCCTCCGCGGCGCGGCGATGCAGCGAGGCGATGCGGGCGTGCGCATATTGGACGTAGAAGACCGGATTGTCCTTCGACGCCTCGACCACCTTGGCGAAGTCGAAATCCATCTGCGCATCGGCGCGGCGGGTGAGCATCGTGAAGCGCACGACGTCCTTGCCGACCTCGCGCACCACATCGGCGAGCGTGACGAAATTGCCCGCGCGCTTGGACATCTTCACCGGCTCGCCGGCGCGGAGCAGGCGGACCATCTGGACGAGCTTGATATCGAAGCGCGTCTTGTTCTCGGTCAGCGCGGCGACCGCGGCGACGATCCGCTTCACGGTGCCGGCGTGATCGGCGCCCCAGATGTCGATCAGCTCGTCGGCGGCCTGCGCCTTCTGGAAGTGATAGGCGAGATCGGCGCCGAAATAGGTCCATTGCCCGTTCGACTTCTTGATCGGGCGATCCTGATCGTCGCCGAATTGGGTCGAGCGGAACAGGGGCAGCTCGACCGGCTCCCAATCGTCGGGCACCTCGCCCTTGGGCGCATCGAGCACCCCGTCATAGACGAGACCGCGCTCACGCAGCCATTGCTCGGCCGCCTCGGGCTTGCCCGCCGCCTGCAGCTCCGCCTCGGAGGCGAAGACCGCGTGGTGGATGCCGAGCAGCGCGAGATCGGCCTTGATCAGCGCCATCATCGCCGCGACCGCGCGGGTGCGGAACAGCACGAGCCATTCGCTCTCGGGCGCCGTCGCGTAACGATCGCCGAATTCGTCGGCGAGCGCGCGGCCGACCGGGACGAGATAGTCGCCCGGATAGAGCCCCTCGGGGATCTCGCCGACCGCCTCGCCCAGCGCCTCGCGGTAGCGCAGATGCGCCGAGCGCGCGAGCACGTCGACCTGCCCGCCGGCATCATTGACATAATATTCGCGCGTCACGTCATAGCCGGCGAATTCGAGCAGCGCGGCGAGCGCATCGCCGACCACCGCGCCGCGGCAATGCCCCATGTGCATCGGCCCGGTCGGGTTGGCGGAGACATATTCGACGTTGACGCGGGTGCCGTGGCCGCGCTGCGACCGGCCGTAATCGCCGCCCGCGTCGCGGATCGCGGAAAGCTCGGCGCGCCACGTATCGTCGGTCAGCCGCAGGTTGATGAAGCCGGGGCCGGCGATCTCGACCGCCGCCACCTCGTCGAGCCGGCGCAGCTCGTCAGCGATCTTCTCGGCCAGCGCGCGCGGGTTGGACTTGGCCGGCTTGGCCAGCACCATCGCGGCATTGGTGGCGAGATCGCCGTGGCTCGTGTCGCGCGGCGGCTCGACCGTCACGTTGCGACGATCGAGATCCGCCGGCAGCGCGCCGCCAGCGACAAGGGCATCGAGCGCCGCGTCGATATGCGCGGCAAAGCGAGAATAAAGCGTCATGGTGTCCGTGATCGTCCGGGATTGCGCGCGCGATAGACCAAGCGGGCGCCGGAAGCAAAAAGCCCTCCTCCGAAGGGGAGGGGCTTGAGCCCCCCTAAGCCGTCAGCGCGTCGACCAGCGCCTGGACCTTCTTCTGCCGCCATTGCGGCAGCGGGGCGACCAGCCAATAGCCGAGCCGCGACGACTTCGCCTCGCCGACACGCACCACGCGCCCCGCGGCGATATCGCGCGCGGCGAGCAATTCGGGCACGGTCGCGCGCCCCAGCCCCTGCGCCGCGGCGTCGATCGCCAACCCCGCGTCGGCGACGCGGATCGGCGCCGACACATCCTCCGCGCCACACCCGGGCCAGGCGATACGCAGCTCGCTGCCGCCGCCGGGGCACTCAACGGTGACCATCCCCTCGCTCTCCAGCGCCTCGCCCTCATGCGCGCCGGGGCCTTCCCCCCAGCGGATCGCGAGATCGAGATTGGCCTCGGTGAAGTCGATCACATCGTCCGCCGCGACGAGGATGAAGCGCAATTCGCCGTCGTCGCGCGCGATTTCCGCGAGCCGCGGCATCAGCCATTTCTGCGTCACGTCGCGCGGCGCGGCGATCGTCAGCGATTTGGACGATTGCCCGGCCTGCATCGCGCGCACCGATTCCTCGAAATGGAGGAAACCGTCGCGCAGCGCGGCCAATCCCGCCTCGCCCTCCTGCGTCAGTTCGAGCCCCTTGGTGGTACGGCGGAACAGCACGACGCCCAGCGTATCCTCGAGCGCGCGGATCTGCTGGCCGACCGCCGCCGGGGTCACCGCCAGCTCGTCCGCCGCGCGGGTGAAGGACAGATGGCGCGCGGCCGCATCGAGCACGCGCAGCCCGTTGAGCGGCAGATGCGTGCGCTTCATGCCCCCACCGCCGGCGCGAGCAGCGCGAATTTGGGGATGGCGACGTCGAACGGCGCGCCGCTCTCGCCGATCATGCGATAATGCCCCTGCATTGATCCCGACGAGGTGCCCAGCGGGCAGCCCGAGACATAATCGTAGCTCGCGCCGGGCTCGATCACCGGCTTTTCGCCGACCACGCCCTCGCCCTCGACCGGATGCTGCACCCCGCGCCCGTCGGTGATCAGCCAATAGCGGCTGAGCAGCTGGATACTGTGCTCGCCGTGGTTCTCGATCCGGATATGATAGGCCCAGAACCAGCGCCCGCGCTCGGGCTCCGATTGCTCGGGCAGATAGGTGACCGAGACGCGCACGGTCACGCCGTGCGTGGTTTCCTCATAGGGGAAGAGCGCCTTCACAATCCCGCCACGCGGAGCGCCTGATCGAGATCCTCGATCAGATCGTCCACGTCCTCCAGCCCGACGTTAAGTCGCAGCATCCCGTCGCTGACTCCCATTTCGATGCGCTTGTCCTCGGCGACCGAATGATGCGTCGTGGTGGCGGGGTGGGTCATCAAGGATCGAGAATCGCCGATATTGTTCGAAATGTCGATCAGTTGCAGCGCATCGAGCAGAGCATGCGCCTGCTTGCGCCCGCCATCGACCTCGAAAGCGAAGATCGGCCCGGCAGCGTCCATCTGCGACATCGCCAGATTGTGCTGCGGGTGGCTCGGCAACCCCGGGTGGAGCACGCGCGGGACGCGGCCCTCGAGGAAGCGGCCGACCTTCAACGCGCTTTCCGACTGGCGGCGGATACGCAGATCAAGCGTCTCCAGCCCCTTGAGCACCACCCAGGCGTTGAACGCCGACAGCGTCGGCCCGGTGTTGCGAATGAAGGAGAGCAAGGTGTTCTCGACGAAATCGGCCGAGCCGCACACCGCGCCAGCGAGAACGCGGCCCTGCCCGTCCATCATCTTGGTCGCCGAATAAGCGGTGACATCGGCGCCGTAATCGAGCGGGCGCTGGAGCGCGGGCGTCGCAAAGGCATTGTCGACCACCGACGTGATCCCGCGCTCGCGCGCGATCCCGCACACCGCGCGCAGATCGACCACGTCCATCGTCGGATTGGCCGGGGTCTCGAAGAAGAACACCTTGGTCTCGGGCCGCACCGCATCGGCGAATTGCTGCGGATCGCGTGCGTCGATCACCGTGGTGGTGATGCCGAATCGCGGCAGCAAGGTATCGACCAGCCAGCGGCACGAGCCGAACGCCGCGCGCCCCGCGACGACATGATCGCCGGTCTGGAGCTGGCACAGTAATACCGCGGTCATCGCCGCCATGCCGGTGGCCATCGTGCGGCACGCCTCGGCGCCCTCGAGCAGCGCGATCCGCTCCTCGAGCATCTGCACCGTCGGGTTCTGGAGGCGGGAATAGGTCATCCCCTGCTGCTCGCCGGCGAAGCGCGCGGCGGCATCCCCGGCGCAATCATAGGCATAGCCCGAGGTGAGGAACAACGCCTCCGACGTCTCCCCGAACTCCGAGCGCGCGGTGCCGCCGCGGATCGCACGCGTGGCGGGGCGCCAATTGGCGGTGATCGAGCGGTCTTGTCCGGTACGGCGTTTCATGTCGTGCCCTTTGCCCGCAAAAGCAGGGGTATCGCAAGGTCTGGTGCCGATGCCTTCGTCGCCCCGGCCATGAGCTGGGGTCCATTGTGCCGCGAACGCCACGGCCAGAACCTCTTGCCCCGCGCCTGTTCCCGATGGACCCCGGCTCGAGGCCGGGGTGACGGCGGGGCAAGAGGCTTGCCCACCGCATCCCGCTCGTTAAACCCGCGGCGATGAAGCAAACCGGCAAGGCGACGCGCGGGACGGCGATCAACGCGTGGCTGCCGCGCACCCCGCTGCCGGTCGCGATCCTGCTCGGCGCGGTGGCGGAGGCTTTGTTCCTCGTCCGCGTCGCGGTGCCGCATCGCCCGATCTTCGATGAAATCTATTACGTCCCCGCCGCACGCGCGATGCTGGAGCGCGCCTATCTGCTCAACCGCGAGCATCCGCCGCTCGCCAAGGAGCTGATCGCACTCGGCATCCGGCTGTTCGGCGACACGCCGGTCGGCTGGCGCTTCATGTCGACGCTGGCGGGGACGGCGACGGTGCTGGCGGTGTTCGCGATCGTCCAGCTGATGACCGGGCGGCTGCGCAGCGCGCTGGTCGCGGGAGTGCTGACGATCCTCAACTTCACCGTGCTGGTGCAGGCGCGGATCGCGATGCTCGATACGTTCATGACCGCCTTCCTGCTTGCGGGGATCGCGACGATCGCCTGGGCGATGCGCGACGGCGGCTGGGGCAAGTGGCTCGCGGGCGCGATGCTGCTCGGCGCGGCGACCGCGTGCAAATGGGCCGCCGCGCCCTATGTCGCCTTCGCCGCTTTCGCCTTCCTGCTGCTCAAGCGCGGGCATCTGCAGCGCTGGCCGGGGCTCGCGCCGCTGCCGGCGGTGGCGCTGCTCGGCCTGGTATCGGTCGCGACCTATTTCCTGAGCTTCGCGCCGGTGCTGCATTTCCGCGTCGATCCGCTGACGTGGCGCGGGCTGCTGAGCTACCAATATTATATGTACGAGCAGCAGGTGCAGGTGCTGCCGCATCACACCTATCAATCCGATTGGTGGACCTGGCCTCTGCTGATCCGCCCGATCTGGTATCTCTACGAAGTGACCGACGGGGCGCAGCGCGGCATCCTGATGATCGGCAATCCGCTGCTGATGTGGGGCGGGCTGGTCGCGGTCGCCGCGTGCCTGTGGGGCTGGATGACGAGCCGCAGCGCGCGGCTGCTGGCCGCCTTCGCCTTATGGGCGGGGAGCGTGGCGATCTTTGCCCTGATCCCCAAGTCCTTGGGATTCTATTATTATTACTATCCGTCGAGCATCTTCATCGTCATCGCGATCGCCGCCGTCTTCGATCATTGGCGCGCGCGGCTGGGCAAATGGGACGAGCGGCTGGTGATCGCCGCCTTCATCCTCGCGCTTTGCTATTTCCCGGTGCTGTCGGCGCAGGCGCTCGGGTCGCCGCGCGCTTTCCAATATTGGACGTGGCTGCCGTCGTGGGTTTGAGTGTTCCTCCCCTCCCCTGAGCAAGGGAGGGGAGCGATAATTCAGAGCGCCGCCAGCACCGCGTCGCCCATCTCGCGGGTCGAGCAGGTGCCGCCGAGATCGGCGGTGCGCTTGCCCGAAGCGAGCGCGGCCGCCACCGCCGCCTCGATACGATCGGCCGCCGCCGGCTCGCCGAGCGAATGGCGCAGCATCATCGCCGCGGAGAGGATCGCGGCGCACGGATTGGCCTTGCCCTGCCCGGCGATATCGGGCGCCGAGCCGTGGATCGGCTCGTACAGCCCCTTGCCCGCGACATCGAGCGCCGCCGAGGGCAGCAGCCCGATCGACCCGACGCACATCGAGGCCTGGTCGGAGAGGATGTCGCCGAACAAATTGCCGGTGACGATCACGTCGAACTGGCCGGGATCGCGCACCAGCTGCATCGCGGCATTGTCGACATACATATGGGTCAGCGCGACATCGGCGTAATCCGCCGCGGTCTCGATCACCACGTCGCGCCACAATTGCGAGGTTTCGAGAACATTGGCCTTGTCGATCGAGCAGAGCTTGCCGCGGCGCCGCCGCGCCGCCTCGAACCCGGCGACCGCGATGCGGCGCACCTCGGCCTCGTCATAGCTCATCACGTCATAGCCCTGGCGCAGCCCGTCCGCGGTGGTGCGCATCCCCTTTTCGCCGAAATAGACGTCGCCGTTCAGCTCGCGGACGATGACCAGATCGATCGCGCGCGCCACTTCGGGGCGCAGCGCCGAGGCGTCCTCCATCCCCGCGAACATCTTCGCCGGGCGCAGATTGGCGAACAGGGTGAGCGCCTTGCGCAGCCCGAGGATCGCCTGTTCGGGGCGCAGATGCCGGTCGAGCGAATCGCAGGTCGGATCGCCCACCGCGCCGAACAGGATCGCGTCGGCGCGCCGCGCGAGATCGAGCGTCGCCGGCGGCAGCGGATGCCCCGCGGCATGATAGGCCGCGCCGCCGACCGGTGCCTCCTCGAAGCTGAGATCGAGCCCGAGCCGTTCGAGCACGCGCCGCGCCTCGGTGGTTACTTCGGGGCCGATGCCGTCGCCCGGCAGGATCGCGATCAATGCCATGAAAGTCCCTTTCGTTCGCGGGCGCTCTTAGGCGGTAACCGCGATCACGCAACCGCCCTTTTCAGCCGATCGAGCAGCCGCGCGCGCGCCGGGAGCAGCTCGGCACGGCGCTCGACGAGCACGTCGCGCGCGAGGAAATGCCCGGTGAGATCGAGCGCGGCGAGCGCATCGCTCCATTCGGCCGCCCCGCCGGCGCGGAGGAACGGCGGCAGGGCGAACAGCCGCGATTCATAGCCGGCCGCCGCCGCGCGGCTCACCGCGGCACCGCTTTTGGGGCTGACGAAAGCAAGGTCGTCCGCGCTGCCGGTCGCCGCGCAGCGATCGAGATCGAGCCCGAAGCCGAGCTCGGCGAGCAGCAGCAGTTCGTAGCGCGCGATGCTCCCCGCCCAGCCGCGCGCCGTCGGTGCCGCCTCCACCGCATCGAGCGCCCCGGCGAGCGCGGCATGGAGCCGCGGATAGGGCTGCGCCTCGGGCAGCGTCGCCGCGGTGAGCGCGGTCAGCCACGCGATCGCCGCCGCCGGCAGCGCCGCATCGAACAGCGCGGCGCGGCTGCGCAGCAATTCGACGGTGAGTGCGGGAAGCTGGTCGTCGGTCCGTGCGCGCCACTCGCCGCGCACAATATTGGCCGGCTGCAGGATCGGACCGAGCCGGCGCGAGCGGCCGCCGCGGACATAGCCCGCGAGCACCCCGTCCGCCGGGGTCAGCGCGCGCACCACCGCACCGTGCTCGCCATGCGCGCGAACGGCGAGGACGATGGCGTCGACGGTCAGATGCATGCGGGCTGATGTAGGCGAAAAGCGCGCGGGGAACAGGGCCGGTGTGCTGCAATCGCGGGCGACCTTCCTTTCCCCGTTCGGGCTGAGCCTGTCGAAGCCCTGTGCTTTTCTTCCGCGGAAGAAGGTCAGCCCTTCGACAAGCTCAGGGCGAACGGAGGGAGACGCCGGCGCACCCCGACATCGAATCAAGCCCGCCGGATACGCCGCGCGATCCCCGCCAGCGCCGGCGTCCGCGCCGCGCGGGCCGCCACCCGCAGCGCCGCATCGAACCCGCCGACCGCCGCCACTGAGGCGCGATTCGTCAGCGTCGGGCGCAGGAGCAGCAAGTCGCGACACGCCACCCCGCCGCTCGCCAGCGCGCGCTTGTGCTGCCCCTCGCCCTCGGTGAAGTCGAAGCGGCGGAAACGGTCGCCGAACAGGCTCTCCAGCGCCGCGCCGAGCAGCACATTGCCCGGCGACAGCGCGCCATAGGCCGGATCGTGCCCGACATGATCGTAGCGCAGGGTATCGCCGTCGCCGCGGCACCACAGATAAGCGATCGGCGTATCGCGCAGGAACAACAGCCACGCCCGCACCCCGTCCGCCGCCGCCAGCGCATCGCCGTGCGCCGGATCGGCCGGCAGCCCCGATTGCATCAGCCGCTCCTGATAGGTCGTCGCCGATACCGCGCGGGCAAGCGGATGGAACGCCGCGAGCTCGGTCGGCGCGCGATAGCTGCGCACGTCGAGCCGCCCGCCATTGGCCTCGGCCAGCTTGCGCGTCTTGCGCCTGAGCGTCGCGCGCGCCTGCCCTGAAAGCCGGGCGCGCCACGCATCCTCCCCCGCCGCCAGATCGACATAATAGCGCGTATAATGCTGCCGCACGAACGCCACGCCACGCCACGGCAGCGCCGCCTCCGCCGGGAGCGACGTGACGAGATAGCCGTCGTCATCGGCATCGAGGGGCGGCAACAGCGGCGGCGCGCCCGCCAGCGCCTGATCGAGCGACAGCGCGATGCGGCGCAACCGGCGCGGGATTTCCGCCAGCGTGCGCGCGCCGATCTGGAATTTCAGCGCGCTGGCGCTCACGTCGTGCGCTCCTCCACCAGATTGGACCACACCTGCTCGACCTGGCGCATCCGCCGCCGGCTCGAATTGGCGGGCAAGGGCCGATCGTCCTGCCCCAGCGCGAGCGCGGGCAGATCGGTGAAATGCGCGGTCGGCGCCTCGGCGCGGCGCGCGGCGAGCAGCTCGCACAATTGCGCGAAGCGGCGCGTGTGGACCGCATTGGGGCGGGTGCCGTCGCGCACCGCCAGCTCGAAGCTGTGCCCGACGATCGTCGTCGCGGCGTGGCGCTCGGCAATTGCGTGATCGAGCGCGGCCTGCTGCTCGTCGATCGACAGCGCGCAGATCTGGAACTGGCGATAGCTGCCCGCGAAATCCTCGATCACCGTCACCGGCACCTCGGTCACGCCGTGCCGCACCACCGGGGCGATTTGCGCCGCGGGCAGGTCGATCGCGCTCGGCCACGGCTGCGCCGCGCCGTTATGGCTGCTGTCGTAGCGGAAGCCGAGCGCCGCGAGCGTGCGCAACGTATCGTCATTGGCGGCATAATTGCCGCCGCGGAAGGCGATCGGCAGCGGCGCCCCCGCCTCGACGATCAGCGCGACCGCCTCGCGGATCAGCATCTGCTGCCCGGCGCGCGAGAAATCGACCAGATCGAACTGGCCGTGCTCGCGCCGGTCCGCCGCCGACGCGCCGCGCCAATTGGGGTGGAGATGGAGCTGGACCTCCTGCCCCGCGGCGAGGATCGCCGACACCACCGCCTGGATCGGCGCGATGCCATAGACCAGCGCCGGCATCGGATCGACGAAGAAGGTCGCTTTCAGCCCGTGCTGCGCGAGCAGATCGAGCTGATGCGCCACGCCCACCCCGGCCGGCTCGAACGACCGCGCCGCTATCTCCCCCACCGCCAACCCCGACGCGTGGTGGCGCCAGGACAATTCGGTATCGATCGTCAGAAAAACCTGCATCCCGCCGCGGTCTTATGAGCGGGGAATGAACAAACCGCAAAACCGAAATAAAAAAAGAGGTTAGGATTCCGGCGCGCGACGAGAGCGGGGGCGGAACGACACCCGGCCTCCACTCTCACGCTCGCGCGGGAGTAGGCCGCTACGGCACGATCCCGTAACGGCTGTAATCGCGATCGATCCGCGGCGAGAGCGTGCGCGCGGCGGCGAGATCGCTGTCGCCCTCCTTCGTCTTGCCGCTGTGCCGGCGGATCACCCCGCGCATATAGAGGCTGGCCGCCATGTCGGGCGCGATCGCCAGCGCGGAATCGAGATCGGCCAGCGCCTCGTCCATCCGCCCCATGCGGAAATAGATCATCGCCCGGCTGTCGAGCACCTGCGCGCTATTGTCGCTCAGCGCGATCGCCTTGGTGCAATCCTTGAGCGCGGTATCGAGCGCGACATTGCCCAACCCCTTCAACCAGCACCGCGTGTTGAGCAGCCCCGCATCGGCGGGCTTCAGCCCGATCGCCCCGTCGATCGTTTCGATCGCGCCGTCCTTGTCGCCGAACTTCATCTGCAGCGTGGCCTTGAACGACATATAGTCGGCCTTGTTCTTGTCGCCCTGATCGATCCGTTCCTGGATCAGATCTAGCGCGGCCGTCTTTTCCCCGCGATCGGCGCGCGAGTTGGCGAGCCGCGCGAGCGCGTCGTCGTCTGACGGATCGAGCCGGTTGGCCTCGATCGCATCGGCCAGCGCCTTGTCGTCGTTGCCGAGCGCGGCATAGAGCCGTGCGCGCTTCACATAGGTATCGGCATCGGGCTCGATCGCCAGCGCCTTGTCGAGATCGGCGATCGCCGCCTTGCGATCGTACACCCTCTCCAGAAACCAGGCGCGATTGGTATAGCTCGTCCGGTCGTCAGGCCGGTCGCGGATCTGGCGGGTATAGACCGCGAGAATCGGATCGAGCTTCTTGTCGCGCCGTGCGGGGGCGATCTCGTCCCACGAACTGGGATAATCGGCCGGCGCGATCGCTCGCGGCGAATTGGCCTTTGCCGCAGCGACCTTGCGGCGCTCGGCCGGGATATCCGCGACGGGGATCTCCACCCCGCTGGTCGTCGTCTTGTCGGTGGCGACGATCCATTCGCCTTCCTGCGTGACGCTGCGATCGACCGCATGCCCCGCCAGCACCGCCTGCTCGGTCTTCGCCCCGTCGATCGTGAAGCCGGCGCGCGGCAGGCGCAAGCGGGTGCGCATCATCACGTAGAATGGCGCATCGGTCTTGACCGGGATGTCCTTCCACGCGGTGCGCGCGCGATCCGGGGAAAATTCGGTCTGCGCGGCATAGAGCGGCCGGCGCCAGCGTTCATTCTCGCGGTCCCACGCGGGATAAGCGACCCCGGTCGCGGTCACCGTTGCGGTGCCCGCCGCTTCGTCAAAGCTGAAATCGCGCGAAACGAGGGTCGCGTTCTTGTCGAAATTCGCGATCATCCGGTTCACGAGCTTTTCGAAATCGTCCTGGCTGCCCTGCGTCTTGGCCAGCCGCACCAATTGCGCCACCGCGCCCTTCATCGTCACCGTGGCGCTGAACGGCGCGGGCAGGTTGATGCCGGCCCCCTGATCATAGCTGAAGGTCAGCGTCATATCGGGCCGCGCCGGCGCGTGCAGCGCGATCCGCACCGGCTCGGCGCCGACCGCGCGCAGCGGCAGGACATAGCCGAGCGGCGGCGTATCACGAATATCGGCCAGCCGCGCGCCCGCGCCGGTGCCGTCGAGCCACAGGGTTTCGCCGTTGATCGTCGCGCGGACCAGCACGTGATCGAACGCCGCGGCGCTCGGCAAGCGGCTCGGCACCAGATCGCCGAGCTGCGAATTGGCCGTCACCGGCTCGGCCTCGATCCCCATCTCGTGGAGCAGCGCGAGCAACAGCAGCGTCTTGGCCTTGCAATCGCCGTAGCGCAATTCCCAGGTCCGCGTCGGCGACTGGGGCACGTAATTGCCCGTATCCATCCCCAGCATCAGGTAACGGATCTTGTCCTGCACCAGTTGCAGCGCGAGCGCGGCGCGTTTCAGCGGGTCGCTCTCCGCGGCCTTGATCCGCGCGACCTCGGCCGCCAGCGAGCTGCCCGGCGCGATCAGCCCGTCGGTGGCGTAAAGCGGCGCCATCACCTTCGACACCGCCGCCCAATCGGCGAAGCTGGTCACTTCGAGCAGCGGCAATTTGGCGAAGCGCGCGGGCGCATCGTCGGGCATTTCCGGCTGTTTGGCGAGCGGCATCGTCACCGTCAGCGTCTTATACCCGCCCTCGACCACCGGCTGTGCGGCGACGCCGTCGGCATAGGCCTTCCACTTGATGTCGCTGCCCACCGGCCACGACAGCCGCGCCCGCGCGAACTGCACCCGCAACGGCGCGAGGAGCAGCGGCGCGAACGCCTGCACATCGCCCTTCAGCGTCGGATCGCGCCGCGTGACCGAAAAGGCCACGTCGAGCACGTCGCCAACGCGCAGCCCCTCGACCGGCATCGTCGCGGTGAGGCGACCGTCGAGCACGCGCTGCTCCATCCCTTCTTCGCGCCGCAACACGGTGAGCGGATTGCCGTTTTTTATAAGATCGATGCGCTCCGCGCCGCGGATGATCTGCGCGCGGTGGACGATGAGATCGCCTTGCGACGGCTGCCAATCGATCTTGATCGTGCCGATGCTGCTCAACGCCTCGGCCGACGCGGCGCGGGTCGCGGTTTCCATATACGACCAGGCGCGCCCGTTCTCGAGCCGCTGCTGGTTGTCGAATATCAGCACCATCGGCGCGTCGTCGCCCAGCTTGGTCGCATCGATCGCCGGGGCGGGTTTCACCCAATCCGGCATCGGCTGATAGAGCGGCTTATCGCCAGCGTGCGCGATCGCACTGGTGGCAAGCAACACCACAAACAACGGCAGACGCCGCATCTTGTCCCCCAATTTTTCCCCGATGCGATGCTAGGCTCAGCCGCGCCGCCCCCGCAACCTATTTCGCGTGATAGAAATCATACACTTGCTGCGCCACCGTCGCCGAAACGCCGGGCGCCTTCTGCAGATCGGCGAGGCTGGCGTCGCGCACCGCGCGCGCGGTGCCGAAATGCATCAGCAGCGCCTTCTTCCGCGCCGGGCCGATCCCCGGCACCTCATCGAGCGGGCTGGCACCGATCGCCTTGGCGCGCTTCTGGCGGTGCGCGCCGATCGCGAAGCGGTGCGCCTCGTCGCGCAGCCGCTGGAGATAGAACAGCACCGGGGCATTGACCGGCAGGGTCAGCTCGCGCCCGTCCATCAGGTGGAACACCTCGCGCCCTTCGCGGCCGTGGTGCGGCCCCTTGGCGACGCCGACCATGCAGATATCCTCGATCCCCAGTTCCTCGAGCACCGCGCGCGCCGCATTGAGCTGGCCGCGCCCGCCGTCGATCAGCACCAGATCGGGCCAGGTGTCGCCATCGCGATCGGGGTCCTCCTCCAGCGCGCGCGCGAAGCGGCGGGTGAGCACCTCGCGCATCATCCCGAAATCGTCGCCGGGGATGGTGTCCTTGCTGCGGATGTTGAACTTGCGATACTGGCCCTTGCGGAACCCCTCCGGCCCCGCGACGACCATCGCGCCCAGCGCGTTGGTGCCCTGGATATGGCTGTTGTCGTAGATTTCGATCCGCTGCGGCGGCTCGGCCAGCTCGAACAGATCGGCCACTTCGCGGTTGAGCTTGGCCTGCGTCGTGCTCTCGGCGAGCCGGCGTTCGAGCGCTTCCTCGGCATTGCGGCGCGCCTGATCGATCAGCCGCCGCCGCGTCCCGCGCCGCGGCACCTCGATCGCGATCTTGCGCCCCGCCGGCGCCGACAGCGCCTCCGCCAGCAGCGCCGCCTCGGGCAGCGCGCGATCGACCAGCACGCAGCGCGCCGGGGGCACTTCCTCGTAGAATTGCATCAGGAACTGCTGGAGCACCTCTTCCTCGGGCACATCGGTAGTGTGCGCGGGGAAGAAGCTGCGGTGGCCCCAATTCTGCCCGCCGCGGATGAAGAAGGCCTGGATGCCGATCACCCCCTCGTGCCGCGCGAGGGCGAAGATATCGGCGTCCCCCACCCCCTCGGCGTTGATGAACTGGCTGCCCTGGATGAAGGTCAGCGCCTTCAACCGGTCGCGCAGCACCGCGGCGAGCTCGAAGTCCATCGCCTCCGCCGCCGCGGTCATCTGCGCGCCGAGCTTGGCCTGGACGTCGGTCGCCTTCCCAGACAGGAAGCGCTTGGCGTCGGCGACCAGCTCGGCATAGCCCGCCGCGTCGATCCGCCCGACGCACGGCGCCGAACAGCGCTTGATCTGGAACAGCAGGCACGGCCGGTCGCGCGTCTTGAAGAAACCGTCGGTGCAGCTTCGAAGCAGGAACAGTTTCTGCAGCGCGTTGAGCGTGGTGTTGACGCTCCCCGCGCTGGCGAACGGGCCGTAATAATCGCCCTTCGCCCGCCGCGCGCCGCGATGCTTCTGGATTCGCGGGAAATCGTGATCGGCGCGCAGCAGGATGAACGGGAAGGACTTATCGTCGCGCAGCAACACGTTGTACGCGGGGCGGTAGCGCTTGATCAGCTGCGCCTCGAGCAGCAGCGCCTCTGCCTCGTTGTTGGTCGTGACGATCGTCATCGACCGGGTGAGCGCGACCATCCGCTGCAGCCGCCGCGGCAGCCGCTCGACCTGGGTATAATTGGTGACGCGATTCTTCAGCGCACGCGCCTTGCCGACATAGAGCACGTCGCCACGCGCATCGTGCATGCGATAGACGCCGGGCTTGAGCGGCAGCGTCTGCACCACGTTGCGGATGGCGGCGACACCCGCCTCCAGATCGGGCGCGTCGGCGCCGCGCACGGCGAAGGTCGCCTTTTCCTCGTTGAAGCGATCGGGAGGGCCGTAACCAGACATTTTCAGTGATCTAGGGACGTACGCTGGCGCCAGCAATGTGGTACGGCAGCCGCCATCTAGAGAGAGGATGAAACGATGCGATTCGCTGTTGTTTCGACTGCCGCCGCCGCGCTGCTTCTCGCCGCGCCGAGCCTCGCGCAGCATGAGGGGCATAAGATGGCCGCGCACCCGATGGCCGAGCATGCGCTCCACGCCGCGCTCGCCGATCCCGCGCGCCCGGCCAAGGACAAGGAACGCGACGCGACGCGCCACCCCGCCGAGCTGCTCAGCTTCATGGGGGTGAAGCCCGGCGACAAGGTCGGCGATTTCATCATGGGCAGCGGCTATTGGACCCGCATCCTCGCCAAGACCGTCGGCGAGAAGGGCAAGGTCTATGCCTATCAGCCCGCCGAGTTCATCGCGTTCCGCGCCGCTTATGGCACCGATCAGGACGACGCGGCAAAGCCCTATGCCAATGTCGTCCCGTCGCGCGAATCGCTGGGCGCGGTGACCTTCCCCGAAAAGCTCGACGCGATCATCACCGTGCAGAACTGGCACGACCTGCACCTCGCCAAATCGCCGGCAACGCTCGGCGCATCGGTGGCCAGGGCGCTGTATGATTCGCTGAAGCCGGGCGGGGTGCTGCTCGTGGTCGATCATGTCGGCGAGCCCGGCGCGACGCCCTTCGCGGTCGCCGAGACATTGCATCGCGGCGATGCGGACGCGACCAAGAAGGAGATCGAGGCCGCCGGGTTCAAGCTCGCCGGGACCAGCCCGATCTATGCCAATCCGGCCGATCCGCACACCAACAAGGTGTTCGACCCGGTGATCCGCGGCAAGACCGACCAGTTCGTCTACAAGTTCGTCAAATCGTGACAACGGAGACCGAATCGGCCTCTCACGCGATCGACGCGAAGATCGCCGCGTTGGACGACTGGCGCGGTGAGACGTTGGCAGATGTCCGCGCGCTGATCCGCGCCGCCGATCCCGATGTGATCGAGGAGGTGAAGTGGCGCGGCGTGCCGGTGTGGTCGCACGGCGGGATCATCTGCACCGGCGAGAGCTACAAAGCGGTGGTGAAGCTGACCTTCGCGCAAGGCGCGGCGCTGCCCGATCCGGCGGGGCTGTTTAATTCCAGCCTCGAAGGCAACACCCGCCGCGCGATCGATATCCGCAAGGGCGAAACGATCGACGCCGCCGCCTTCACCGCGCTGGTGCAGGCGGCAGTGGCGCACAATCTGGCGAAAAAGCGGAAGTAAGATGTGCTCTCGCGAAGGCGGGAGCACATTTGGAGAGGCGCGATCCGTAAAATCTGAGCCTCCTCACCAAAGCGGCGGCGTTCGGACCGTGACAAATCCGCGACAGCCACTATATGCGCCCCCGCACGACGCGAGCCCCCGCCATGCTGACCACGAATCCTTTCGACGACGACCATCTGCACGAGGAGTGCGGCATCTTCGGTGTTTCCGGCGCTGCTGACAGCGCCGCGGCACTGGTGGCGCTCGGCCTTCACGCGCTCCAGCATCGCGGGCAGGAGGCCGCCGGGATCACCACCTTCGACGGTGCGCAATTCCACACGCACCGCGCGATGGGGCATGTCGCGGGCAATTTCGACCGCGACGAGGTGATCCGCGCGCTCCCGGGCAGCGTCGCCTGCGGCCACGTCCGCTATTCGACCACCGGCGAGACCGCGCTGCGCAATGTCCAGCCGCTTTATGCCGAGCTCGCCTCGGGCGGGTTTGCGGTGGCGCATAACGGCAACATTTCCAACGCAATGCGGCTGCGTCGCGAGTTGGTGCGGCGCGGATCGATCTTCCAGTCGACCAGCGATACCGAGACGATCATCCACCTCGTCGCCACCTCCAATTACCGGTCGCTGCTCGACCGCTTCATCGATGCGCTGCGCCAGGTGGAGGGCGCCTATTCGCTGATCGTGATGACCCCGGAAGGGATGATCGCGTGCCGCGACCCGCTGGGGATCCGCCCGCTGGTGATGGGCAAGCTCGGCGATGCGATCATCTTCGCCTCCGAGACGGTGGCGCTCGACGTGGTCGGGGCGGAATTCGTCCGCTCGGTCGATCCGGGCGAGCTGGTGATCGTCCAGGGCACCGAGATGCGCTCGATCCGCCCCTTCCCCGAAGCGGCGGCGCGGCCGTGCATCTTCGAATGGGTCTATTTCTCGCGCCCCGATTCGATCGTCGACGATCATTCGGTCTATTCGGTGCGCAAGGCGATCGGCGCGCAGCTCGCGATCGAATCGCCGGTCGACGCCGATCTGGTCATTCCGGTGCCCGATTCGGGGGTCCCCGCGGCGATCGGCTATGCCCAGCAATCGGGCATCCCGTTCGAGCTCGGCATCATCCGCTCGCATTATGTCGGCCGCACCTTCATCCAGCCGGGCGACAAGGTCCGCCACCTCGGCGTCAAGCTCAAGCACAACGCCAATCGCGCGCTGATCGCGGGCAAGCGCGTCGTGCTGATCGACGATTCGATCGTGCGCGGCACCACCAGCCTGAAGATCGTCCAGATGATGCGCGAGGCCGGCGCGGCCGAGGTGCACATGCGCATCGCCAGCCCGCCGACCAAGCATAGCTGCTTCTACGGCGTCGACACGCCCGAGCGCGCCAAATTGCTCGCGGCGAAGCTCGACCTGCGCGCGATGACCGATTTCATCCACGCCGATACGCTCGGCTTCGTCTCGATCGACGGGCTGTACAAGGCGCTCGGCGAGGCGGCGCGCGAGGGCGTGCGGCCGAAATATTGCGATGCGTGCTTCACCGGCGATTATCCGACCACGCTGACCGATCACGACGAACTGGCCGAGGTCGACCAGTTCGCGCTTCTCGAAGAACGGGTCGCCTGAGCCTCCAATGACCGATCAGAACAAAGTGCTCGCGGGGAAGCTCGCGCTCGTCACCGGCGCGTCGCGCGGCATCGGCGCGGCGACCGCGATGGCGCTCGCCGAAAAGGGCGCGCATGTCGTGATCACCGCGCGCGCCGCCAAGGAGCTCGAAGCGGTCGAAGAAGCGATCTTCGACGCCGGCGGATCGGCGACGATCGCGCCGCTCGACCTGACCGAGACCGATGCGATCGCGCGGCTCGCCGCGGCGGTGGGCGAACGCTGGCAGGCGCTCGACGTGCTGGTGCTCAACGCCGGCATGCTCGGCTCGCTCGCCCCGGTGCCGGCGATCGACGCCAAGGAACTGGCCGCGGTGCTGACGCTCAACGTGTCGGCGCAGGTCGCGCTGATCCAGGCGTTCGACCCGCTGCTGCGCCGCGCCGACGCCGGCAAGGTGATCGCGCTGACCTCCTCGGTCGGGCGCACGCCGCGCGCTTATTGGGGCGCGTACGGCGCCTCGAAGGCGGCCCTGGAGACGCTGATCGCGGCCTATGGCGACGAGGTGGAGGCGATCAGCCGCGTGCGCACCGCGATCGTCGATCCCGGCGCGACGCGGACCAAGATGCGCGCGCGCGCCTATCCCGGCGAAGACCCCGCCTCGGTGAAGGACCCGCGCGTGGTGGCCGAGCGGATCGCGGCGCTGGCGGTCGACGGGTTCGAGACCAATCACTTCGAGCGCGTCGAGGGGTGATCTGATCGTGCTCCCGCGAAGGCGGGAGCCCGGACTGGGTCCCAGCCTTCGCGGGGAAACAGTGCCCCGAGATGCCGGCGTCCCATACGATCGCAACGATTGGCGCCGCGCCCGTGACGCGCTAACGCGGGCGGCGATGCTGTTTCCTCCCGAAAATTGCCCGCGGATCGTCGTCAAGATCGGTTCGGCGCTGCTCGTCGATGCCGCCGGCGGGGTGCGCCGCGCGTGGCTGGAGGGGATCGCCGCCGATATCGCCGAGCGCGTCGCCGCGGGGCAGCAGGTCGCGGTGGTCTCGTCGGGGGCGATCGCGCTCGGCGCGCGGCGGCTCAACCTCCCCAAGGGCGGCCGCGCCAGCCTCGAAGATGCGCAGGCCGCCGCCGCGACCGGGCAGATCGCGCTCGGCCATACCTGGGCCGAGGTGCTCGCCGCGCGCGGGCTGACCGCGGCGCAGATCCTCGTCACGCTCGACGATCTCGAGGATCGCCGCCGCTATCTCAACGCCGCCGCGACTCTGGGCCGGCTGCTCCAGCTCGGCGTGGTGCCGATCATCAACGAGAATGACAGCGTCGCGACCGCCGAGATCCGCTTCGGTGATAATGACCGGCTCGCCGCGCGCGTCGCGCAGGCGGCGGGGGCGCAGGGCGTGGTGTTGCTGTCCGACATCGACGGGCTCTACGATCGCAACCCCGCCCTCCCCGGCGCGCTGCATATCGCGCGGGTCGAGCGGATCGACGCCGGGGTGGCGGCGATGGCCGATACCGGCTCCGCCTCCGGCATGGGATCGGGCGGGATGGTCTCGAAAATCCAGGCGGCGCGGATCGCCACCGGCGCGGGCGCGGCGCTGGCGATCGCCTCGGGGCGGATCGATCGCCCGCTGTCGGCCGAGGCACGGCATACGATCTTCACCCCCGAGAAGCGCAAGCGCGCGCGCAAGGCGTGGCTCGCCGGACGGCTGACCGCCAAGGGCGCGATCCAGGTCGATGCCGGCGCCGCGCGGGCGCTGGCGGCGGGGCGCAGCCTGCTCGCGGCGGGGGCGACCGGGGTGACCGGGCGGTTCGCGCGCGGCGACGTGGTGACGATCGAGGGCCCCGACGGCGCGATCGCGCGCGGGCTCGCCGAATATGACGCGGCCGAGGCGCAATCGTTGCTCGGCCGGCGCAGCGAGGAGCATGAGGCGATCCTCGGCTATGCCCCGCGCGCCGCCCTCGTCCACCGCAACCATATGGCCTTGCTGTGATCCTTGCGCTGACCGGGGCGACCGGGTTCGTCGGCGGGCATGTCGTGCGCCGCGCGGTCGAGGCGGGGCATCAGGTCCGCGCGCTCGCCCGCCGCCCGCAACCGCCGCGCGACGGGGTGACGTGGATCGCCGGGGCGCTCGACGATGCGGCGGCGCTCGCCGCGCTGGTCGAGGGCGCGGACGCGGTGATCCATATCGCGGGGGTGGTCAATGCGCCCGACCGCGCCGGCTTCGTCGCAGGCAATATCGCGGGCACGCAGGCGATCGTCGCCGCGACCGCGCCGGGGACGCGCTTCGTCCATGTCTCCTCGCTCAGCGCGCGCGAGCCGCAGCTCTCGATCTACGGCTGGTCGAAACGCGAGGCGGAGGCGGTCGTCGCCGCGGCACCGCTCGACTGGGATATGGTGCGCCCGCCGGCGATCTACGGGCCGGGCGATATGGACATGCTCGATCTGTTCCGCTTCGCGCGGCGCGGGGTGGCACTAACCCCGCCAGCGGGGCGGCTGTCGGTGATCCATGCCGACGATCTCGCGCGATTGCTCGTCGCGCTCGCGGCGGCGCCGGCGACGCGCGCGATCTACGAGGTCGACGACGCGCGCGACGGGGCGTGGACGCACAAGGGCTTCACCAGCGCGATCGGCGCGGCGGTCGGGCGGCGGGTACGCCCGATCGCGCTGCCACGCGCATTGCTGCGGGTGGGCGCGCGGATCGACCGGCTGGCGCGCGGCAAGGGCGCAAGGCTCACCGCCGACCGCGTCGCCTATTTCTGCCACCCGGACTGGACGGTCGACGTGACGAAGCGCCCGCCGGCGGCGCTGTGGGTGCCGCAGATCGCGACCGAGACGGGGTTGCGCGAGACCGCGGAAAGCTATCGCGCGGCGGGGTTGTTATAGTCCCTTCCCTACTCCCCTCCCTTCACGAGGGAGGGGAGCAGAATAAGGTGACGGTGTGGAAAAGCCCTACCCCCGCGCCCATTCGGTCAGCAAGGTATGCGCGATCGCATAGGGCGGCGGGGCGAGGAAGGGGCCCTCTTTCCCCGCCAGCACGTCGCGCACCTCGTCGCGGGTGAACCAGCCCGCGGTTTCCAGCTCGTTGGTATCGATCGTCAGCGCATCGCCCTCGGCGATCCCGACGCAGGCGATCATCAGCTGCGACGGGAACGGCCACGGCTGGCTCGCGACATAGCGCACCGCGCCGACACGCACCCCCGCTTCCTCGGCGATCTCGCGCCGCACCGCTTCCTCGATCGATTCGCCCGGCTCGACGAACCCGGCGAGCGCCGAATAGCGCCCAGCGGGCCAGCTCGGCTGGCGCCCGAGCAGCGCGCGGCCGTCATGCTCGGCGATCATGATCACCACCGGGTCGACCCGCGGGAAATGCTCCGCCCCGCAATTGCCGCAGCGACGCGCCCAGCCGGCGCGGAACATCGTGGTCGGGGTGCCGCAATTGGCGCAGAAGCGATGCCGTGCGTGCCAGTCGAGCACCGATCGCGCCGCGGCGAAGGTCGCGGCCTCCCCCATCTGAAGCTGGTCGAGCGCGGCGAGCAAAGTCGGCGAGCGAAACGCGGCGGGCGCCGCGCCCACCGCGGGCTCGAACGCGGCGAAGCGCGGTCGGCCCTCGTCGAGCCCGAGCAGGATGAATTCGGCCTCCTCCGACGCCTCGCTCAGCATCGTCCAGCCGAGCCGGCCATCGTCGGTCACCTCGGGCTCCCAGGCGTGGAGCTTGAGCAGCCGCGCCTGCCAATTGCCGATCGCGGCGGCGAGCGCTTCCTCGTCGTGGCGCAACCGATCGGCGCGGTCGAGCATCCCGCCAGTGAAGCCCGGAACGTTCATCGGCGGAACCTCGCGACATCCTTGGTCAGCGCGCCGACCACCTCGGCGCGCAGCGGCCATTTCTCGGCCGGAAAATATTGCACCATCACCGTCCCGCGTACCTTCTTCACCGGATCGACCCAGGCGACCGTTCCCGCGGCCCCGCCCCAGCCGTAAGTCCCCTTCGACGGCAAACCGCCCGGCCCGTCC
Source organism: Sphingomonas lycopersici (assembly GCF_026130605.1). Classification (GTDB taxonomy): domain Bacteria; phylum Pseudomonadota; class Alphaproteobacteria; order Sphingomonadales; family Sphingomonadaceae; genus Sphingomonas; species Sphingomonas lycopersici. Next base: position 167,095 of record NZ_JANFAU010000008.1, read on the forward strand.
TCGAGATAGACCGAGCCGCCCGCGCCGAACCCCATCTTCGCCGACATATTGCCCCCGGTGCCGCCGCCGATCCCGCCGAACACGACGCCGGGGGGCATCAGGTTGGACATGGCGAGCGCCGCGGTTTCGGGTTTCATCACCTGCACCCCGTCGAGCGTGCCGCCGTCCTGCAGCATGTGGAGGAAACGGTCGTAATCGCGTGCCGAGGAGACCAGCCCGGCGCCGCCATAAGGGAAGCTGGGCGGCGAGAGCCACGCCGATGCCGCGCCCGCGTCGATCGGGGTGCGCTTGTCGCCGACGAAGATGTAATTGGTCGACAGCCGCCCCGCCGCGCTCGCCGGGACGGTCCAATAGGTCGAATTCATCTTGAGCGGATCGAGCAATCTGGTCTGGACGAAGCGGTCGAACGGCATCCCGCTCGCCTTCTCGATCACTGCCCCCATCACGTCGAGCCCGATCGAATAGCTCCACTTGGTCCCCGGCTCGGCGATCAACGGCGCCTGTGCGACGCGATCGGCGAATTCGGCGAGCGTCGCCGGCCGCGCCTTGCGCGCCTGCGCCTCCATCTGCGCATTGACCGCGCCGGGCAGGATGCCGAGCCGCTCATATTCCTTGAGCAGCGGCCCCTTGGCGATGATGTTGTAGCTGAGCCCGGCGGTGTGGGTCAGCAATTCGCGGATCGTGATCTGATTCTTCGCCGGCACGCTGTCCAGCGAGGTATCGGGGCTGGTCAGCACGCGCATGTTGGCGAAGGCGGGGAAATATTTGCTCAGCGGATCGTCGAGCCTGATCTTGCCTTCCTCGACCAGGATCATCGCCGCCATCCCGGTGATCGGCTTGGTCATCGAATAGACCCGCCACAGGCTGTCCGGCCCCGCCGGCGCCGCGCCCGGATCGTCGCTGATCCGCCCGGCGGAGACGAACAGCGTCGGCCGGTCGCCGAACCCGAAGGCGCCGGTGACGCCCGGCATCTTGCCGTCGGCGACATAGCCGTCGAACAGCGCCTGCATGTTGGGCAGCAGGCTGTTGGCGCGTGCCGCGACGGTGGGCTGCGCGGGGTTGGCCGGTGCCGGTTGCGCCTGCCGCGCGAGGCTCGCCCCGGCGGCGACCGCCGCCAGCGCCACGCTCGCCCCGATCAGATGAATTGCGCGCATCATTCCCCTCTTATTGCCGCGGCAGCCTTGGCGAAGACGGTCGGCAGGCCCGCCGAATCGATCTCGCGCACCGGCCACCATTCTCCAGCCACCGGAATTGTCTGCGCGTCCCAGCGGGCGACGGCAAGCGCGAGTTCGAGCGCAAAATGGGTAAAGACGTGCGTCACCGTCGCATTGCGCAATCGCCAGTCGGCATCCGCCGGGGCATCCGCCAGCGCGGGTCGGGTTTCGCCCCACGGCCCGGTCGGCAGCGCGCGCATCCCGCCGAGCAGCCCGCGCGCGGGGCGGCGGACGAGCAGCACGTCGTCGCCGCGTTGGAGCCAGAAGATCGTTCCAAAGCGTTGCGGGCGCGGCTTCTTCGCGGGCTTCACCGGGAAGCTTTCCTGCGCCCCTGTGGCGCGCGCGACACAGGCAGCGGCGAGCGGACAGAGCATGCAGCGCGGGCTGCGCGGGGTGCAGATCGTCGCGCCGAGGTCCATCATCGCCTGGGCGAAATCGCCGGCGCGCCGATCGGGGGTGATCGCTTCCGCCGCGGCGCGGACCGCCGGCTTGCCGGCAGCGGCGAACAACCGCGCGACGACGCGCTCGACATTGCCGTCGATCACCACCGCGCGCCGTCCGAAGGCGATCGCGGCGACCGCAGCGGCGGTATAATCGCCGAGCCCGGGGAGTGCGCGCAACGCCGCCTCGTTATCGGGCAAGCGGCCGCCGTGCTCGGCGGCGACGACCTTGGCCGCCTTCACCAGATTGCGGGCGCGGGCGTAGTAACCGAGCCCGGCCCAGGCGGCCATCACCTCCGCCTCGTCGGCGGCGGCGAGGCTGGCGATATCGGGCCAGCGCGCGACCCATGCGGTGAAGCGCGGGGTGACGGTCGCGACGGTGGTCTGCTGGAGCATCACCTCTGAGAGCCAGACGCGATACGGATCGGCCTGCGCGCCCGGCGGCGCGCGCCACGGCAGATCGCGGCGGTGCGCGTCATACCAATTGAGCAAATCGGCTGCGATCGAATGCTTGGCGTCCACGCCCCGGCTATGGCATGAGGCGGCGAATGAGCAAGCGCCCTCGCGCCCCCCAGCCAGAGCCCGTGCGGCAGAATCGCGCCCGTCAGGTCGCCGAGCTTTTGCCGGCGGTCGGCGCGGCCGCATTCCGCAAATTCGGCTTCGTCCAATCGTCGATCGTCACGCGCTGGCCGGAGATCGTCGGCGAGAAACTGGCGCGCGCCTCCTGCCCCGAATCGATCCGCTTCCCGCAGGGCAAGAAGCAGGACGGGGTGCTGACGCTCACCGTGCGCGGCGCGCATGCCGCGATGCTGAGCCATATCACCCCGGAGATCATCGAGCGGGTGAACCGCTTCTTCGGCTACACCGCGGTCGCACGAGTATCGATCCGCCAGGGCGACGTCGCGCCGCGCGCGGTGCCGCGCCCGCGCCCCGAGCCGCAACCCGTCCCCGCCGAGCTGGGCCAGAGCCTGCGCACGATCGGCGATCCCGAACTCAAGGCGGTGCTGGAGGCGCTTGCCGCCGGCGTCGTAACCCCGAGGCTGCCGACCGTCCGATGATCAAGAAACGCCTGTTCCCGCTCCTCGCCCTACTCGCCGCCGCCCCGCTGGTCGCCGCGCCGCGCCCCTGGGTCAGCGTCGCCGCGACCGCGCCTAAGGGCAGCTATGTCATCGGCAACCCCGCCGCGCGGGTGAAATTGGTCGAATATGCCAGCTACACCTGCCCGCATTGCGGCCATTTCGCGCGCGAGTCGGCGGCGGTGCTCAAGGGCAAGATGATCGCCTCGGGCTCGCTCAGCCTCGAAGTGCGCAGCGCGGTCCACGATCGCTACGATCTGGTCGCAGCGATGCTGGCGCGCTGCTCCGGGCCGGCGATCTTCCCCAGGCTCCACGACGCGCTCTTCGCCGGGCAGGAGCAATGGCTGCAGCGCGCGCAGGATTTCGACAGCAGCAACGGCCAGCGGCTCGGGATGTACGCCGCCGCCGCGCAATATCGCGCGATGGCGCAGGGCGCCGGGCTCGATGCGATCGCGCGCAATGCCGGGATGACGCAGGCGGCGATCGACCAATGCCTCGCCGATCCCAAGGTCGCCGAGGCGGTGGTCGAGCGCGCCAATGCGATCAGCGACAAGATCGCCGGCACCCCGGCGTTCGAGATCAACGGCAAATTGGTCCAGGGTATCGACTGGGCCAAGCTCGAACCGATGCTCCGCGCCGCCGGGGCGAAGTAATTGTTATCTGGAGGGATTACTCAATGACCGTTCGTTTCGCCGTTTCCGTCGCCGCGCTGGCGCTGCTTTCCGCCTGCGGCGGCAACGGCAATTCCTCCGCCCCCGCCGCGCCGGTCGCCGCGGTCGCCCCGCCGGCGGGCCAGGACTGGACCCAGGTCGTCTCCAAGACCGCCGACGGCGGCTATGTGATGGGCAACCCCAATGCCGCGATCAAATTGGTCGAATACGGCTCGCGCACCTGCCCGACCTGCGGCGCCTTCGGTCAGACCGGGATGAAGCCGCTCGAGGAAAAATATGTGAAGTCCGGCAAGGTCTCGTATGAATTCCGCGACTTCCTGGTCCACGCGCCCGATCTTGGCGTTGCTGCCTTGGGGGAATGCGTCGGCGAGGCGCCGTTCTTCCCGCTGCTCGAACAAATGTATGTCGAACAGCCCGCCTTCCTCGAAAAACTTGAAAAGGTGCCGGCCGACTTCCAGCAGAAGCTCCAGTCGATGAGCCCGGCGCAGCAGGCGAACGCCTGGGTCGAGTATCTCGGCTATATCGATTTCGTGAAGCAGCGCGGCGTGACCGAGCAGCAGGCGCGCGCCTGCCTCGCCGACGCCAAGAAGCTCGAGGCGATCGGCAAGATCACCGAAACCGCGATGCAGGAGAAGAACGTCACCGGCACCCCGACTTTCTTCCTCAACGGCAAGCAGCTCGACGGTTCGGTCACCTGGCCGCAGATCGAGGCCGCGCTCAAGAACGCCGGCGCCTGACGAGCGCGAAGGGGGCCGCGCGCGATGCAGATCAAGCGACTGAGGCTGTCGGGCTTCAAGAGCTTCGTCGACGCGGCCGATCTGCGCATCGAGCCGGGACTGACCGGGGTGGTCGGCCCCAACGGCTGCGGCAAATCCAATTTGCTCGAAGCGCTGCGCTGGACGATGGGCGAGAATTCGCCCAAATCGATGCGCGGCGCGGGGATGGAAGACGTGATCTTCGCCGGCACCGCGACGCGGCCGGCGCGCGATTTCGCCGAAGTCTCGATCCTCGCCGAGCTTGACGGCGAGGAGAAGGAGGTCGTTCGCCGCATCGAGCGCGGCGCCGGCTCCGCCTATCGCATCGACGGGCGCGACGTGCGCGCCAAGGATGTCGCCTTGCTGTTCGCCGATGCGGCGACCGGCGCGCATTCGCCCGCCCTCGTCAGCCAGGGGCGGATCAGCGCGGTGATCGCCGCCAAGCCGGCCGAGCGCCGCGCGATGCTGGAGGAAGCCGCCGGGATCGCGGGCTTGCACGTCCGCCGCAAAGACGCCGAGCAGAAATTGCGCGCGACCGAGGCCAATCTCGAACGGCTCGACGAAGTGATCGCCGATCAGGAGGCGCGCGCCGCCGCGCTGCGCCGACAGGCACGCCAGGCCGAGCGTTATCGCGTGCTTTCCGCGCAAATCCGCGTCGCCGAGGCGCGATTGATCTTCAGCCGCTGGCGCGAGGCCGCCGAGGCGGCGGATGCGGCCAAGGCCGAGGCCGCGGCGGCCGAAACCCGCGTCAACGCCGCCGCCGAGGCACAGCGCGCGGCGGGCGCCTATCAGACACAGGCGACCGAGGCGCTGGCCGAGGCACGCGCCGCGGCACTCGCCGCGCGTGATCGCGCGACCGAGGCGGCGCACAAGCTCGCGACGCTCAACACCGAGAAGGCCGGGGTCGAACGCCGGCTCGCCGAACTGGCCGAGGCGGCAGAGCGGATCGTCGCCGACCGCGACCGCGAGGGGCAGCTCGCCAATGACGCCGCCGAGGCGCTGACCCGGCTCGCCGACGAGGGCAAGGCGCTGGAGGCGGAGATCGCCGCGGTCGCCGCCGAACTGCCCGCGCTCGATCAGGCGCAGGGCGAGGCCGAACGGCTCGCGCGCGACGCCGAGGTGGCGCTGGCGCAGGCGCTCGCGCGGCAGGCGAGCGAGGCGGCCGAGGCGCGCGTCGCGCACGCCGCGCTCGCTGCCGCCCGGACGCGCGCGGATCG
>NZ_JANFAU010000009.1 GCF_026130605.1 Sphingomonas lycopersici
GCTCGATCCGAGCCCACTCCGCATCGCTCAACCAGGTCAGTTGGCTCGCCATCACCGCCTCCGCTTCAAGCAGAAGCTTTGAATCAGCCAAATCACTCAACCGCAAGCTGATTGAGTACGGACCCTAAGGGAAGAGAACGAGCCGCCGCCGCCGAAGGGTGCACAAAAACTAACTTATTTTTCTGCGTCTTTGCTGCTGATCCGCGCTTTCGTGCGTTAGGTTAACGGGAAAGCCAGGGAACGCCCAGGGAGCGCGATGCCAGATCAAGCGGATTCGACCGTTGGCGGGAGGATATTGCTCGACGAGATCGAGCAATTGCGCACCGCGCTCGAAGCCGCGATCGAAGAGAATGATCGGCTCGCCGAGGACCGCGACCGGCTGCTGCGCCGCGTCTCCGCGCTGTCGCGCGACCTGCAGACGGCCCATGCCGCGCGAGCGGAAGCCACCCCCGCCCCGGCCGCGCAGGTCCGCGAGCATCAGAACCAGGCCGAGATGGAATTGCGCTCCGCCTTCGAGGAGCTGCAGGTGCTGACCGAGGAACTGGAGCTGGCCAACAACAGTCTCCACCACACCAATCAGGAACTCGACGCGCGGATCGAGGAACGGACGTGCCAGATCCAGGAGATCAGCGCCGCATTGCGCTCGACCGAAGGGTCGCTGCGCACCGTCGCCGATCTGGTGCCCGACCTCTTGTGGCGCACCGACGCGGCCGGCGAGGCGGATTGGTTCAACCAGCGCTGGTTCGAATATACCGGCGATTATGCGGCCGATCCGCTCGGCAAGGGCTGGATCGAGGCGCTGCATCCGCTCGATCGCGAGTCGGCGCTGGCCTCCTGGGCCCAAGCGATCAAGGCCGGCACGCCCTGCCAGCAGCAGAAGCGTATCCGCGCCGCGGACGGCGATTATCGCTGGTTCCTCATCCGCGCGGAGCCGATGCGCGACGAGCAGGGCACGATCACCGCCTGGTTCGCCGCGGCGACCGACGTCCACGAACATCATATCGGCATGGAGGCTTTGCAGCAGAGCGAGCTGCGGTTCCGCACCCTGGTCGAAGGCATGCCGCAACTCGTGTGGCGCGCGATCGAGGGCGGGAAGTGGACCTGGTCGAGCCCGCAATGGACGCGTTATACCGGGCAGAAGGAAGAAGCGAGCCACGCGACGGGCTGGCTCGACATGTTCCACCCCGACGATCGCGATCATGCGATCGAGGCGTGGTCGCGCGCGCCGGACGCCGGCAGCCTCGAATTCGAAGGGCGGATCTTCCACGCCGCGGAGGGGCGCTATCGCCATTTCCGCACCCTTGCCTCGCCCGTCCACTTGCCCGAAGGCCCGATCCTCGAATGGCTCGGCACGTCGACCGATGTCGACGATCTGCTCCAGCTTCAGGCGCAGCAGGAAATATTGGTCAAGGAGTTGCAGCATCGCACGCGCAACGTGATGGCGGTGGTGCAGGCGGTCGCCGGTCGCACGCTCAAGGAAAGCCAGTCGCTCGAGCAATTTGCCGAACGTTTCGAAGACCGCCTGCAAGCGCTCGCGCGGGTCCAGGGATTGCTGTCGCGGCGCGCGAGCGGGCTGCGCGTCACTTTCGACGCGCTGGTGCGCGAGGAATTGTCGGCGCTGGTGACGCTGGACGCGGACGGCAACGGCCGGCAGGTCACGCTGCGCGGCCCCGCGGGCGTCCCGCTCAAGTCCGCGCTGGTCCAGACGCTGGCGCTGGCGCTGCACGAGCTTGCCACCAATGCGGTCAAGCACGGCGCGCTGTCACAGCCCGACGGACATCTCGATATCTGCTGGGAAATCCGCGAACCCCAGGCCGATGAGCATCGCTTGTTCATCGACTGGCGGGAAAGCGGGATGAAAGGGATGCGCGACAGCGACGTCCTGCCGCAAAGCGGCGGCTATGGCTGCGAACTGATCGAGCGCGCTCTGCCTTATCAGCTTCGCGCGCGCACGACCTTGGGGATCGACGCGGGGGGCGTTCATTGCACGATCGACGTGCAGGTGCCGGTAGGGGACCGCATCGGGGAGAAAATCGATGGCTAGTCAAACGCTGCAAGGTTGCCGCATTCTGATCGTCGAGGATGAATTTCTGCTCGCGGACGATCTCGCGCATGTCCTCGACGATGCCGGCGCGACGGTGCTCGGCCCGGTGCCCAGCGTGCGCGACGCGCTGGAGTTGATCGCGGGCGAGAAGGCGATCGATTTCGCGGTGCTCGACGTCAATCTGCACGGCGGCATGGTGTTTCCGGTCGCGGATGCGCTGGTCGCACGCAGCGTGCCCTTCGTCTTCGCCACCGGCTATGACGAATGGTCGCTCCCCGAACGTTTCTTCACGGTGCCGCGGCTGGAAAAGCCGTTCCGGCCGGAGCGGCTATCGAGCAAGCTCGAACCGCTCATCTCCTGCGGCGCGCAACAACACCATTAAATCGCCCGGAAAAATCCGCACGGCTGCGATCATGCGTTGAGCGCCGATTCTCGCCAGCTTGATGAAGCACCTAGGGGATTCGTGTGACAATTTGATTGCAGCACGATGTCTCCGCGACGGCGGATGATACTATCTTATTGAATAATAACGCCTTATTTCCGCACACCGTTCTTTGCCGCGGCGCCCGTCACTGTCCCTGAACTGTCACATAACGCGCCTATTCGCGGCGCCACGGGAGACGAAATAGCGCCATGACGCACTTGAAAGGGCGGTTTGATGAGACGGGTTCTTCTGCTTGGCGTGTCGGCGGTATCGCTGACATGCGCGACTCACGCTTGGGCTGATCCCGCCGCGGCGCATCGCTGCGTGAAGGGAAGCAAATCGCGCGCCTGCCGCGCCGCGCGGCGCGGGGCCGGCACCGACAGCAGCGTCCGCGAGGAGATCGCGCAACTCCGTGCCGAAATCGCCGACCTCCGCCAGCAGCTCGCCGAACAGACCGCGACCACCACCCGCCTCGCCGCCGCCCCCGCGCCGGCCCCCGCCCCGGTCCAGACGAGCAACGCGGCCGACACCGCCGCGATCGCCACGCTGACCGAGCAGAATGCCGATCTGCAGCGCCGCGTCGCCAAGATGGAGAAGCCCGATCGCCTGCCGTTCAAGGGCATTTCGATCACGCCCGGCGGCTTCCTCGAAATGACCTCGATCTACCGTACCCACAATCAGGGCGCGGACATCGCCTCCACCTTCAACAATATTCCGTTTCCGCAGAGCCACGTCGCCAATACGCACGAATTCCGCATGACCGCGCGGCAGAGCCGCCTGTCGCTGCTGGCAGAGGGCGATGCGTCGAAGCAGACCCACCTCGCCATGTACGGTGAGTTCGATTTCCAGGCTGCCGGTGTCACCGCCAACTCGAACCAGAGCAATTCCTACAGCCCGCGTATCCGCAACCTTTACGGCACGATCGATCAGAAGCTCGGCAGCGGCGACATCACTGCGCATGTCCTGTTCGGGCAGAATTGGTCGCTCGCCACGATGAATTCGAAGGGCATCACCCCGCGCGCCGAGGTGACGCCGCCGGTGATCGAAGCGCAATATGTCCCCGGCTTCACCTTCACGCGCCAGCCGCAGGTGCGCGTCGCGGTGGATTTCGACAAAAAATGGTGGTTCGCGCTCTCGCTTGAAAATCCGCAGACGACCTTCACCGGCACCGTTCCCTCCGGCTTCCCGGATCTCGTCACCACCGTGCCCGCGGGCAGCGGCTTCGGCGGCAACGGCATCGCGGAAAACGCGATTTCGGCCAATCGCTACCCCGACGTGATCGGCAAGGTCGCTTATGAGGGCAAATTCGCCGGGCGCACGCTGCACATCGAAGCCTTTGGCATGGTGCGCGATTTCTACGAGCGGCTGAACGGGACGAACCATGATGTCCGCGGCTGGGGCGCCGGCGGCAGCATCGGCACCCAGATCATCCCGGGCGTGCTGGACGCGCAGTTCAGCGGCATCGTCGGCGACGGGATCGGACGCTATGGCGCCGCCAATCTCGCCGACGTGACCTTCAACCCCGATGGCACGCTGACGCCGCTGCGCGAATATATGCTGCTCGGCGGGCTCACCGCGCATCCGACCAAGATGCTCGACATCTATGTGTTCGGCGGCGAGGAATGGGAAGACGCGCATTGGTCGACCGTCAACGGGGTCAATTACGGCCTCGGCAACCCGAACTTCAACGGCACCGGATGCCTGATCGAGGGTTCGCCGCTGCCGTGCACCGTCCAGACCAGAGCGGTGAAACAGATCACCGCCGGCTTCTGGCAGCGTGCGTTGCAGGGGCCGTGGGGCCGCGTCCAGCTCGGCCTGCAATATAGCCGCACCTGGCGCGAGACGTTCAACGTCAATCAGGGTGGCGCGCCCACCGCGACGCAGAACATGGGGTTCTTCAGCATCCGCTATTACCCGTTCTGATCGCGGGCTGAACTGTCACAAACTTGTCATCGAATGCGCGCAGAGCGGTTTCGGATGAGCGTGGGGGCTTCCAACGCGAATCAGGCCGCTCGCATTCGGCAGCTTATGGAGCAAATATGTTCAAGAAATTCGTGATCGGCGCCGCGGCCGTGGCCGTTGGGGGCGCCGCGATTGCCGCCGACATCTCGGGTGCGGGGGCGACCTTTCCGGCGCCGATCTACGCGCGCTGGGCGGAAATCTACAGCCAGCAGGCCGGCCAGCGCCTCAACTATCAGGCGATCGGCTCGGGCGGCGGGATCAAGCAGATCAAGGCCAAGACGGTCGATTTCGGCGCCAGCGACAAGCCGCTGAAGCCCGCCGAGCTGCAGGCCGCGGGGCTCTATCAGTTCCCGACGGTCGTCGGCGGCGTCGTGCCGGTGGTCAATTTCAACGGGCTGCGCGCCGGCCGCCTGCGCCTCACCGGGCAGGTGCTGGGCGATATCTTCCTCGGCAAGATCCGCCGCTGGAACGATCCGGCGATCACCAAGCTCAACCCCGAGCTGAAGATCCCGGGCGCGGCGATCACCGTCGTCCACCGGTCCGACGGGTCGGGCACCTCGTTCCTCTTCACCTCCTATCTGGCGATGAAGAACGCCGAATGGGCGAAGAAGGTCGGCGCGAGCGACGCGGTGGAATGGCCCACCGGGCTCGGCGGCAAGGGCAATGACGGCGTGACCGCGTTCGTCAAGCAGACCGCGGGCTCGATCGGCTATGTCGAATATGCCTATGCCAAGCAGAACAAGCTGCCTTACGTCTCGGTGCAGAACAAGGCGGGCAAGTTCGTCGCGGCGGATGCCGCCAATTTCGCCGCGGCCGCGGCCGGCGCGCGCTGGGCGAGCGCCCCGGGCAATTATCTGCTGCTGCTCGATCAGCCGGGCGCGCAGGCGTGGCCGATCACCGGCGCGACCTTCATCCTGCTCCAGCGCAACCAGGCCAATGCGGCCAATGGCGCGGCGGTGCTGAAGTTCTTCGACTGGGCCTATAAGAACGGCGATGCCGAGGCGGCGAAGCTCGATTTCGTGCCGCTGCCGGCCGCGGTGAAGGCCGCGATCCGCCGCCAGTGGGCGACCAACGTCACCTCGGGCGGAAAGCCGGTTTACGTCTCGCGCTGACGCCAGCGACCGGACCGAGCGGCGCGCCTCGCCTCGCGAAGCGCGCCGCTTTTCGGCATTCAATGTAACGGGCAAGGAACTGGGGATGCACAATCCCGCGATCGGCGGGCGGGCGCCGCTGGGGGAAGATATCTTCCGCTGGCTGTGCCTTTCCGCCGCGACTCTGCTTCTCGCGATCCTCGCGGGGGTGGTGGTCAGCCTCGCGATCGGCGGCTGGCCCGCCTTCGCCAAATTCGGGTTGGGCTTCCTCACTTCGTCGACGTGGAATCCGGTCAGCGACATTTATGGCGCGGCGGGGCCGATCGTCGGCACGCTCGTCACCTCCTTCCTGTCGCTCGCGATCGCGCTGCCGCTCGCGATCGGGGTCGCGGTGTTCCTCACCGAATTCGCCCCGGCACGGATCGCGCGGCCGATCGCAGTGGCGATCGAGCTGCTCGCGGGCATCCCGTCGATCGTCTACGGCATGTGGGGATTGTTCGTCTTCGCGCCGTGGTTCGCCGAGAACGTCCAGCAGCCGCTGGCCAATTCGGTCACCCCGGGCTCGCTGATGGATACGCTGACCCAGGGCATCCCCAACGGCGCCAATATCTTCACCGCCTCGATCATCCTCGCGATCATGATCCTGCCCTATATGGCGGCGGTGTTCCGCGAATTGCTGCTCACCGTTCCGGCACAGGTGCGCGAGGCGGGATATGGCATCGGCTGCACCTCGTTCGAGGTGACCGCGCGGATCTCGATCCCCTATGTCCGCACCGGGGTGCTCGGGGTGATCATGCTCGGGCTCGGCCGCGCGCTCGGCGAGACGATGGCGGTCACCTTCATCATCGGCAATGCGCACGGCTTCCCCAAGAGCCTGTTCGACTCGGGCTCGACGATCGCCTCGACGATCGCCAACGAATTCGCCGAGGCGAGCAGCGACATGCACAGCGCCGCGCTGATCGCGCTGGGACTGGTGCTGTTCTTTATCACCTTCGGCGTGCTCGCGCTCGCGCGCCTGTTGCTCGCGAGGTCGATGCGATGACCCGGATGACCGCCCGCGCGCGCCGCCGCTCGATCATCAACACGATCTTCGTCACCGCCTGCGGGCTGACCGCGGTGATCGCGCTCGGCGCGCTGGCGCTGATCGGCTGGTCGCTGCTCACCAAGGGGATCGGCGGGATCAACGGCGATCTGTTCACCATGTCGCAACCCGCGCCGGGTTCGCGCGGCGGACTGCTCAACGCAATCACCGGCTCGGTCATTCTGTGCCTGCTGGCGATGATCTTCGCGGTGGTGATCGGGGTGCTCGCCGGGACCTGGCTGTCCGAATATGGCGGGCGGACCAAGCTCGGCCATGCGGTACGCTTTCTCAACGACGTGCTGCTCTCCGCCCCGTCGATCCTGATCGGCCTGTTCGTATACGAATTGCTGGTCCGCAACGTGGTCGGGCATTTCTCGGCGCTTGCAGGCTCGGTTGCGCTGGCGATCCTCGCGGTGCCGATCGTGACGCGCACCACCGAGGATATCCTGCTGCTCCAGCCCGCCGCATTGCGCGAGGCAGGAATGGCGCTGGGCGCGACGCGCGCCTTCGTCGTGCGCAAGATCGTCTGGCGCTCGGCCGCCACGGGCCTGCTCACCGCCGGGCTGCTCGGCTTCGCGCGCATCTCGGGCGAGACCGCGCCTTTGCTGTTCACCTCGCTCGGCAATCAGTTCTTCAGCGTCAAATTGCTCCAGCCGATCGCGAGCCTACCGACCACCATCTTCCAGTTCGCGCTCAGCGCCTATGAAGACTGGCAGCGGCTGGCCTGGGCGGGCGCGCTGCTGATCGCGGCATCGGTTCTGGCCATCAACATCGCGGGACGCGCGATCATCCACGGGAAATCATCATGAGCCTGCTCGATAGCGAGGCGGTCGAAACCTATGAACGGTCGATCACCGCGCCCCCGGCCGACAATCTGGTGCTCGAGGCGCGCAACCTCGATTTCTTCTACGGCAAGAAGCAGACCCTGTTCGGGGTCGACCTGCCGGTCGAGAAGAACAAGATCACCGCGCTGATCGGCCCTTCCGGCTGCGGCAAATCGACGCTGCTGCGCACGCTCAACCGGATCTACGAGCTCTATCCGGGGCAGCAGGCGACCGGCCGCATCATCCTCGACGGGCAGGACGTGCTGGCGGACAAGGCCGGCATCGCCCGATTGCGGGCGCGGGACGGCGATGCGGTGGAAGTAACGCCGAACAAGATGGACCTCGCCACGCTGCGCGCCCGCGTCGGCATGGTGTTCCAGAAGCCGACGCCCTTCCCGATGTCGATCTACGACAATATCGCCTTCGGGGTGCGCCTCTACAAGCGCATCCGCGGCGCGGAGATGGACGAGATCGTCGAGCGCGCGCTGCGCCGCGCCGCTTTGTGGGACGAGGTGAAGGACAAGCTCAAGGAATCGGGTCTCGGCCTGTCCGGCGGCCAGCAGCAGCGGCTGTGCGTCGCGCGCGGCCTGGCGATCGATCCCGAGGTGCTGCTGCTCGACGAGCCGGCCTCGGCGCTCGATCCGATCTCGACCGCCAAGCTCGAAGACACGCTCAACGAGCTGGTCGGCAATGTGACGATCGTGATCGTCACGCACAACCTGCACCAGGCGGCGCGGCTCGCGCAGCATACCGGGTTCATGTTCCTCGGCCGGATGATCGAATTCGGGCCGACCGAGGAATTCTTCTCCGCGCCGAAGCTCAAGCGCACGCGCGATTACGTCACTGGCCGATTTGGGTGAGATAGAAGATGGACGAAAAGACCGGCAACGGCGATCGCCACACGGTCGCGGCGTTCGACGTGGAGATGGGCGGCCTGCGCGCGGCGGTGATCCGCATGGGCGGGCTGGCCGAATTCGCGCTCGCCAACACGCTCGCCGCGCTTGAGAAAGGCGACAATGTGCTCGCCGCCAAGGTCGTCGAGGAGGATAAAGCGATCGATGCGGCCGAAGCCGAGATCGATCAGCTCGTGCTGCAGACGCTGGTGCGGCGTTCGCCCTTCGCCGACGATCTGCGCGAAGTGCTGATGGCGCACCGCGTCTCGGGCTATCTCGAGCGCGTCGGCGATTATGCCAAGGGCGTCGCGCGACGGCTCGAGCAGGTCCACTCGCCCGCCGAACGGCAGGCGGCGAAGATGCTCGGCGAACTCGGCGCGCGCTCCTACGACATGCTGGTCGGCGCGCTCAATGCTTATGCCGCGCGCGACCCGCAAAAGGCCAAGCAGATCTACGAAAGCGACGCGCGGATCGACGAGGAATATCGCCGCGTGTTCCTCGTCCTGCTGACCCAGATGGCCAACGACGCCGCGACGATCCCGGTGATCGGCCAGCTGCTGCTTGCCGCGAAAAGCCTCGAACGGGTCGGCGATCAGGCGACCAATATCGCCGAGATGGTCTATTTCACCTACACCTCGGAGAAGCTGGAATCGCGCCACACCGCGGGGTGAGCGCCAGCGCCGGTCAGCGTTCGCCGGCCGGCGCGGCTTCCTTCGCACGGTAATAGTCGGCCAGCACCCCGAATGCGATCTTGCGCTGGCCGGTTTCGGAAATCAGCCCCTTGCGGTTCCAGCCCTGCTGGAAATCGGGATTCTGCCGCCGCGGCGAGCGGAAATCCTTGAGAATCCACGGCGACATCCCGCGCAACGTCGGCAGGCGATCGGCCATGCGCAGCGTCTGGCGATAATAATCGGCCTGGAATTCCTCGGAGAATTTCTGCGGGCCGGCGAGATCGTGGAACCCCGCCTTGGCGTCCGCGCCGAATTCGGAAAAGACCAGCGGCTTGTTCGCCGGGACATGCCACACGCTGCCCGGCAGATCGGCGAGGCGATCGGGGGTGTACCAGCCGTTATAGGTATTGATCGCCAACACATCGAGCGCATCCGCCAGCGGATCGGCAAGCGTCATGTCGAGCTTGTCCGGCGATCGTTCGACGAGCAGCGCGGCGCTGACCAGCCGGCTGTCGTCCAGCTTGCGCACGTCCGAGACCAATGTGCGCAGGAAGGTATTGCGCGCCTCGGTCACCGGGGTTTCGTTGGCGACGCTCCAGATCGCGATCGCCGCGCGGTTGCGATCGCGCAGGATGTTTTCCGCGAGCATGTTGCGTGCGGTCGCCAAAGTATCGGGGTTGGACCACGCGACCCGCCAATAGACCGGCACCTCGCTCCACACGATCAGCCCGAGCTCGTCGGCGGTCCGCGTCATCACCTCCGAATGCGGATAATGCGCGAGGCGGACGAAATTGCCGTGCAGCCCGTCCTTGATCTCGCCGAGCAACGCGCGCGCGGCGGCCGGGGTGATCGCGCGGGTCGGATCGGTCCCGAGTTCCTCCTCATGGAGCGAAATCCCCCGCAGGAACACCGGCCGCCCGTTGAGCAGGATATCGGCGCCGCGCACCTCGATCGTGCGGAAGCCGATGCGATCGCGCCATTGATCCTCGCCGGCATCGATCGTCACGTCATAGAGCTTGGGATGTTCGGGCGACCAGCGCACCAGCCCGCGCGGCGCGGCGACGGTCGCGCGCCAATTGCCCGTCGCATCGGTCTTGCCGGCGAGGTCCAGCCCCAGCGCGGCGATGCGCAAATGCACCGCGCGGCCCGCCGCCCCGGCCCCGTCGAGATGCGCGTCGACCGCCAGGCGGCCGTCGCGCGTCAGCCGCACCCAGGCATCGTCGACATAGGTATCGGGCGTGGCGATTAGCCGCACCGGGCGGGTGACCCCGCCGTAATTCTCCCAGTCGGTGACGGGAGGCGGCACCGTCGCTTCGGTCGCCTGCGAATCGACCCCGATCGTAATCTGGTTCTCGCCGTCGCGGAGCCATTGGGTCACTTCGAACGCGAAGGGGGTGAAGCCGCCCTCGTGCCGCCCGAGCGGCCGGCCGTTGAGATAGACCCGCGTCGCATAATTGGCCGCGCCGAAGCGCAGGAAGTACCGCCCCTTGCGCTGCGCCGGCGCGGGGAAGGTGCGCTGATACCACATCAGCCCCTGATAATGACGCAATTCGGGCGCCTCGGTGAGCCACGACGACGGCAGCGTCGTCACCGGCGAGCGCGCGAGATCGAATTCGTAGAGCGTCCGGGTGTCGCGCGCCATCTCACGACGCACGTCGACATCCTGATAGCGCAATTGCCCGCGATCGGGGGGCTCGCCGTGGAAGCCAGCGATCCCGGCGCGGAACGGATCGATCGAATAATGCCACGGGCCGGAGAGGTCCATGCCGCCGCGCAAGTCCGCCGCGACGAGCCGCGGGCCGGATGCCGTGGTGGCGAGCGGCAGTGCCGGCGCGTCGGCGGTCTGCGCCAGCACTGGCGCGGCCCCGAATAGCATCATCGCGATCGCGATCCCGATCCGCATCTTCCACTCCCCTTTTTCGCGTCAGCCGCGGGCGAAGGCGATCCCGCGTTCGACCCCGCGCAATTCCGCCAGCCCGCGCATGCGCCCGAGCAGCGAATAGCCCGGGTTGGTCCGCCGGTTGAGATCGTCGAGCATCTGGTGGCCGTGATCGGGGCGCATCGGGATCGAACGCCCCTCGAGCCGCTGCAGCGCATGCACCGCGCCGATGATCGCGACCATATTGGCGTCGCCTTCAAGATGCGCCGCCTCGTGGAACCCGCCCCCCGCCTCGCGCTGCACCGCGCGCAGGTGAAGGAAACCGATCCGGCTTCCCAGCCGCTCGACCATGCCGGGCAGATCATTGTCGGCACGCACCCCGAACGATCCGGCGCAGAAGCACAACCCATTCGAGGCATTGGGCACCTCGGCGAAGAGATGCGCGACATCCGCCTCCGTGCTCACCACGCGCGGCAGCCCGAAGATCGGGAACGGCGGATCGTCGGGATGGACGACCAACCGGATGCCGACCTCATCCGCCACCGGGCAGACCGCCGCGAGAAACGCGACATGGTTCGCGCGCAGCCGATCGGCATCCACCTCGGCATAATCGAGGATCGCGGCGCGGAATTCGTCGATCGTGAAGCTTTCCTCGCTCCCCGGCAGCCCGGCGAGGATCGTCGCGGCCAGCGTTTCGCGCGCGTCCTCGTCCATTGCGTAAAAGCGCCGCGCGGCCGCCTCGAGCGTGGCGGCATCATAGTCCGCCTCGGCGCCCGGCCGGCGCAGGATATGGAGATCATAAGCCGCCAGCACCTCGGGCTCGAAGCGCAGCGCAAGCGCGCCGTCCGGCAGCGGCCATGCGAGATCGGTGCGGGTCCAGTCGAGCAGCGGCATGAAATTATAGGTGACGACGGTGATGCCGCACGCCGCCAGGTGGCGCAGGCTCTGACGATAATGATCGATCAATTCGTCCCAGTCCGGCCCGCGCGTCTTGATCCCTTCGTGCACGGGGAGGCTTTCGACCACCGTCCAGCCGAGCCCCGCCGCGGCGATCATCTGCCGGCGCGCCTCGATCGCCCCGCGCGGCCAGACCGCGCCGTTCGGCACCTCGTGCAGCGCGGTCACCACCTCGGTCGCGCCGCACTGGCGGATATCCCGTAGCGATACGGGATCGTCCGGGCCGAACCAGCGCATCGTCTGCGTCATCAACATGCCAGAAACCACTCCTCCGGCCCGGTCTTCATCCGCTGCCTCTCAGAAATTGAAGCCGAGCCGCAGCCCGCCGTACCGCCGGAAATCGCGCGGCAACACCGCCTGCGTCGCCTGCAACCCCCCGAAATTGCCCGCAGTATTGACCAGCGACGGGAAATATTGCTGGTCGAACAAATTGTTGATGAAGCCGACCAGTTCCCAGCGGCGCTGCTCGTCGCGCACGCCCAGCCCGATATTGACGATATGATAGCCGCGCTGGAAGGTCTCGGGGTCTTCCGCGACATAATAGACGCTGCTCTGATATTGCCAGTTGAGCTGCGCCACCCCGCGCAGATCGTGGCCGAGCGACGGCGAATAATCCGCCCCGACCGAGAATTTCCACTTCGGCGCCTGTATCGCGCGCGCGCCGGTGAGGTCCTGATAGGCCGGGCGTGCCGGGGTCGTCGGGGTTGCGGGCACCGCCGGGACGCAGCCCTGTGCCTGACTCTGGTTCGGCCAGCATTGCGCGACCGGGAACGACGTATATTTCGCGTCGAGATAGGCCAGCGAGCCGGTGAGGGTCAGATCCCCCAGCCGCGCCGAGCTATCCAGTTCGAGCCCCTTGGTATTGAGACGGCCGACATTGGTCAGACGATAGTTGGAGGTGCCGTCCGACAGCGTCTCGATCGTCTGCGCCTGCAGATCCTTGTAGGTCGTATCGAAATAGGTGAGGTTGACCGTCAGGCGCCGGTCGAAGAACTGGGTGCGCGCGCCGATTTCCTTGTCGCGCGACCGCTCCGGCCGGATCGGCCCCGCCGCGGCGCGATTGGCGTTGAAACCGGTGGTCAGATCGTATGTCTGGCCCTTGTAGCCGGTCGAATAGGTGCCGAACAGCATCAGCGTCGGCGTCAGCTCATATTTCAGGCTGACGCGATAGGTGCCGGCGGTATCCTCCGCGCTGCCGCTGTAGAAGGTATGCGCGAGATTGTCGCGGAAGGTATAGGACACCCGCTCGTTCTGGACCCGCCCGCCGCCGGTCAACGTGGCGTGCGGCAGGAATTCCCAATCCGCCTGGACGAACCCGGCGATCTGGCGCGAGCGCGACGTCGCATCCCAATTGGCGAGCGAGAATTGCGGCCCGCGATAGAAGGGCCGCTCGAAATTGACCCCGGCATAATAGACGCCGACCGTATAGCGGAACGGCTTGTCGCCTGGCGACAGCAGCCGCACTTCCTGTGTCAGCAGCCGCGAGCGGAAGGTGCCGATCTGGTTGTTGCTGCCATAAGGCCCCGGTGCCGAGGTATCGTCCTGATCGAGATAATCGTTGAGCCGGAACTTGTCATAGGAGCTGATCGAGACGAGGTTCATCTCGCCCAGCCCGACCTCGGTGCGGACATAGCCACCGTAGCCGTAATATTTGGTGCGCGAATTATAGTTGTTGCTGATGTCCTGATTGGTCTCGCTGATCGTCACGCCCGGGAAATTGGTCGCTTCGTTGAGCCCCGGCTGATTGCGCAGCAAGGCATTGGGGTTCATGCGGACGAACGGGCGGCCGACGGTGGTGTTGCCGTTGAGATAATTGGCCGAAGCGGTGACGGTCACATTGGACGCCAGCTCCCAGCGCAATTTGCCGCGCAGGTTCACCGCCTCGCGGCCGTTCACCCACTGGTTGTTGAAGAGATTGTGGATGTTGCCGTTGAAGTTCGAATAGCTCCCCGAGACGATATAGCCGAGCTGCTCCGAAATCGGCCCGGAGATGCTGAAATTGCCGCCATATTCCTGATCGGTCGTCGCCAGCAGATTGGCGCGGACATGCAATGTGTCGGTCGGCGCGCGGGTGATGATGTTGATGAGGCCGGCCGACGCCGACTTGCCGTAGAGCGTGCTCTGCGGCCCGCGCAGCACCTCGATCCGCTCGACATCGGGCAGATCGGTGAAGGCGCGCGCCTGGAAGGCGAGCGGCACTTCGTCGACCAGCACCGCGACGCTCGGCTCGACCCCGATGCCGAACGCGAAGGTGCCGACGCCGCGCAGCGAGACGTTGGCGTTGACCGGGTGTTCGGCCGGGCGGACGGTGAGCGACGGCGCGACATTGCCGAGATCCTGGAACTGGCGCACCCCGGCCAGTTCGAGCTGGCTCTGCCCGAGCACCGAGACGGCGAGCGGCACGCTCTGCACATTTTCGGCGCGCTTCTGCGCGGTGACGATGATGTCGCCCATCCCCGACGTCTCGGCGGCGGGCGGCGGCGGCGCGGCGGCGGGCTGCGCGGTCTGTTCGGCATTGGCGGCGGTGTCGGCCAGTGCCGGCGATGCGCCCATCACCAGCGCGGCGACGAGCGCGGCGCGGCAGGTCGTATGGTGGAATCCGGCCATTTCATCCTCCCCTCAATAGCGAGTCGCGGGCTCTTCGACCCGATCGTCTGGGGTGGCAGCTAACAAATGGCCTGACCACACGCAAGCCTTGGTCGGCGATATTGTCCTTGCCACCTCGCCGAAGCTTCGCTGCCTGTTGCCCGTGCAGCACACTGCTGCTAGGCTCGCCAACGACTTATGCCGGCACAAAGATTGATCAGGCCAGTTGGGCAACCCGCCGCCGCGTCGGACGCGCCGGACGGCCGCAAACTCTATCAGCAAGTCGCCGCCGCGGTGGCGGAGGCGATCCAGCGTGGCGAATTCGGCCCCGGGCAGCGCATCCCGTCGGAGCGCGAACTGGCGGAGGAATATAAGGTCAGCCGCCCGACGATCCGCGAGGCGATGATCGCGCTCGAGGTGATCGGTGTGGTACGCTCGCGCCACGGCTCCGGCATCTTCGTCGCGGACAATCCGCCGCTCGACACGCCGATGATCGGGCTCGATATCGGCGCCTTCGAGCTGACCGAGGCACGCCGTCTGTTCGAGGCCGAGGCCGCGGCGCTGGCCGCGGTGACGATCACCGATGCCGAGATCGCGACGCTGGAGCGGCTGATCGGCGAGATGGAGCGCGAAAATCAGGCGCATGTCTCGGGTGAACATGCCGATCGCGAATTCCACCTGACGATCGCGCGCGCCACGCGCAATTCGGCGGTCGCCGATGTCGTGCAATCGCTGTGGGATACGCGCTACAAGGCGCCCCTGTGCATGCATATGCTCGAACGCGCGCGCAGCGTGGGGGTGCAGCCGCGGATCGACGAGCATCAGGAAATCCTCGCCGCGCTGCGCGAGCGCAACCCCAAGGCCGCGCGAAAGGCGATGCGCGACCATCTCGGGCGCGTGATCGACGGGCTGCTCCGCGCCACCGAGATCGACGCGCTGGAGCGCGCCCGCGCCGAGGTGGAAGCGAAGCGCACCGATCTGGCGAAGCGCGTCGCGGTCTGATCGGATCGCGCCGCGTCAGTTGATGATTTCGGCGCGCCTGTCCGACTGTAAGGTCGCCAGCCTTTCTCTCCACATCTCAAGCGCTTCGGGCGTCAGTCTGGTCCAATCTTTGACCTCGCCGACAATCTTGAGCGGCGCGCTGCTGCGATAGGATCGAGTGGGATTGCCGGGAAATTTCTTGTCGGTCACGTTCGGGTCGTTCTCGAACGGCCCGGTCGGTTCCACGGCATAAACACGCGGAATCGCGTCGCCTCCGACGAGTTCCGCCGCGATCTCGGCGGCGAGCCCGGCGCCGTCCACGAGCGCGGTGAAGTAGATGTGGTTCATCACCACCTCAGGCCGATAGTTCGACCGATATCCCGGGGTGAGGAAATCACCCACGCGCAAATCCGCGATCGTGCCGTGAAAGAACGGCCCCTCGTCCAGAACGTCGCTCGTCGTCATCACCTTACCCTGAGCCGCTAGACCCGAACCGTCATGCCCCGCCGTCCTTCATGCTCGGCCGGCACCCCGCCCTCGATCACCAGCGCGCGCGCCTCGCCCGGCGGGAGCAACAGCGTGATCGCATCGTCGCCCCAGCTCCCCGGCCCCTCGCGTCGCACCGTCGCCACGATACGCGATGCATCGGCGTCTCCGCTCACCGTCCAGCGATCGCACGGGCCCTCGCCGTCGCCGGCATCCTCGACGAACGAACAGGCGAACGCGCCCTCGCGCGGGGGAAACAGCCACAATCCGCGCCGATACGGCCCCGGGTGCCACCCACCTTGCGCCAGATCGACCGCAATCCCCGATCCGGCACGGGCGAGCAAGGGCGGCGGCCCGTCGAGCGGTGCGTCGAGCGTTGCGGTGCCGCCGCCGGCGAAGCGCGCCCCGCTCCACACATCGACCCACTCCGCCCCCACCGGCACCCGCACCGCGCGCGTCGCAGCACCCGGCTCGATCACCGGCGCGGCGAGCAGATCCGCCCCGAGCAGATGCTCGTCATTCTCCGCCCACGCCGCCGGATCGCCGGGAAAATCCATCCACACCGGCCGCACCATCGGCGCATAATCAGCATGATAGCGGTGCAGCAGATCGTAGAAGAACGGGATCAGCCGCTGGCGCAGCGCCATCAGCCGCCGGATCGCGGGCAGCGCCTCGGGATACATCCACGGCTCGTTGACGGTGCGATCGTCGTTCCAGCTGTGGATGCTGAAGCGCGGCATCAGCACGCCGGCCTGCACCCAGCGCACCAGCAGCTCTGGCGACGGGGCGGGGCCCGAAAACCCGCCGACATCATGCCCGCTGTTCGACACTCCCGACAAGGCCAGCCCGATCGCCATCCGTGCATTGTAGCGCAAGGTCTTCCATTCGGTGCGATTGTCCCCGCTCCACGTCTGCGCATAACGCTGCAGCCCGGCCATCCCCGATCGCGTGACGACATAGGGCCGCAGCGCGGGAAAGGCCTCTGCCTGTGCCCGTCGCGATGCGCGGGTCATCAGCAGCGGCTGAACCGGGCGCATCGCGGCGGCGGGACGCGCCGTGCCGAAGCCGGCGAAGCGCGCGCGCTTATCCCAGATCTCATATTCATTATTGTCGTTCCACGTCGCGACCATGCCGTGATCGAGCAATGCCCCCTTCACCTGCGCGCGCCACCAGTCCGCCGCGCGGGGATCGGTGAAGTCGATATAGCTCCCTGCCTCGTCCCAGAATTGCGCCTCGACCGGGCGCCCTTCCTCATCGCCGACGAACACGCCCTCGGCCGCGGCCTCCGCATAACGCGGGTGGCTCAGCAGCAGCGCCGGCTTGATATTGGGCACCAGCACGATCCCGGCATCGGCATAGCTTTGGACGAAGCCCGAGGGATCAGGGAATTTGTCGTAATTCCAATTGAATACATAGCGCTTCTCACCGATCGAGGTGTAACCGGACGAAAGATGGAACGAGGTGCAGCCGATATCGTGCTCGGCGAGCTTGTCGATGAACCCCGCCATCTGCACCGCGGCATCGGGCGCGTCGGTATAGCTCATCGTCGAGCCCGAATAGCCGAGCGTCCAGCGCGGCATCAGCGCGGGGCGACCGGTCAGCCAGGTGAAGCGCTGCGTCACCGCGAGCGGATCGGGGCCGGCGATCATCCATAGATCGAGGTCCCCGCTATCGGCGACCATATGGCGATAGGCGCCGTGATAATTGTCCAGCTCGCGCCCGAAATCGAAGGTGACGTCGGCAACCGTGTCGTAAAAGGCGCCGTGGCACCGCCCCTCGGCATCGGCCACCAGCAGATAGGGGATCGATTTGTAGAGCGGGTCGCTGTGCTCCGCATCATAGCCCATCGGATCGAGATTGGTCAGACGAAAGCGTCGCCCGGCGCGATCGCAATCGCCGGTGCGATCGCCCAGCCCGTAATAGCGTTCGCCCGGGCGCCGCGCGCAATAATGATGCGCCCGGCCGTCCCACCAGCCGAAATCATAGGCCTGCGTCGGTCGATCGCTGGCCATCACCTGCCACGCCGTGCCGTCATAATGCGCCCAGGTGCAATGCAGCCCGCGAAGCGCGATCGTCACGCGCAACCGCGCGGTCTCCACGACCAGCGTGACGCCGTCGGTCGCCACACCGAAATCGGGGCAGGCGAAGCCCGACACGCTCATGCGATCGCGCCCCGGCTCGGCGATATCCGCCGCGCCGGGGGCGATCGCCCAACTCGGTGGGCTGGTCAGCGTACCGTCGGTGAGCAGCAGCAGCCGCGCGATATCCTCCTCGAGCACGAAGAGATGCGCCACCGCGCCGGTATCGGCGGTGAGGGTCAGCCGGCCGGGCGCACGGTCGACGAGCGCGAACAGCGGCGGATTGGACAGGGTCGCGCGCTTCATCACTTGGGCTCCGCAGGAATGAGATGTTTGAGGCTGAGGATCAGCACCGCGGCGCCGATCAGATCGAACACCGAAAGCGCGGCGAACAGCGGCGCATAACCGATCCGGTCGGCGAGCTGGCCGATCAGCAACGAGAATAAGAGGCCGCCGATCCACCCCGCCTGCCCGATGAAGCCATTGGCCGTGCCGACTTCCTCCGCGGTGAAGACATCGGCCGACAAGGTATTGATCAACACGGAGATCATCTGATGCGCGAAGCCCCCGACGCAGAATAGCGCGATCGCCGTATAGGGGCTGACGGCGAGCCCGATGCACCCCGGCGCGATCATCAGCACCGCGGCGAGCGCGATCCCCGCGACCCGCGACTGGATCAGCCGCACGCCGAAGCGGCGCATCAGGAACGGCGAGAGATAGCCGCCGAGCACCCCGCCGAGATCGGCAGCGAGAAAGGGCAGCCAGGCGAACAGCGCGATCTGCTTCAGGTCCATCCCGCGTTCGTTCGCGAGATAGAGCGGAATCCAGAAGCTGAAGGTCTGCCACGCCGGCTCGGCGAGGAAGCGCGGTATCGCGATCGCGCGAAACTTGGCGGTGCGCAGGATCTCGCCCGCGGTCGCGCGGCGCGGCGGCACCGGCGGGCGGTCGGCCGCGATCAGCGCCTGCTCCGCCGGCGTGATCGCGGGATGCATCGCCGGGCTGCGGTAGAATGCATACCAGGCGGCCGCCCACAGCAGCCCGACCGCGCCGGTGACGATAAAGGCCACCCGCCAGTCCGCCCATAAGGATACCGCGATCACCACCGGCGGCGCGAGCAGCGCGCCGAGCGAGGTGCCGGCGTTGAACCACCCGACCGCGACCGATCGCTCGCGCGCGGGAAACCATTCGGCGATCGCCTTGATCCCGGAGGGCACCGCGGCGGATTCGGCGAGCCCGAGCAGCCCGCGGAACAGCGCGAGCCCGAGCCACCCCGCCGCCAGCGCGTGGAGCATGTTGGCGACCGACCAGGCGACGCCGAACAAAGCGAAGCCGGCGCGCAGCCCGATCCGGTCGACGATCGCCCCGGCGACCGGCTGCATCACGGTATAGGCAAGCTGAAACGCGCCGACGACATAGCTATATTGCTCGGTCGACATGCCGAGCCCGGTCTTGAGCTGCGGCGCGAGCACCCCGAGCGAATTGCGCGCGAGATAATTGGCGATCGTGCCGACACAGATCAGCGCGACGATCCACCAGCGCAGGTGCGGTATCCGCCGCATGACCTCCCCTCTCCCCGCCCCGTCCAAGGCGGTGTCACCACCCGCCTAGCCAATTCGCCGGCATTTGTCGATATTGGTCAGGCCAATTATTCTTCGGTCGCGATAATCCTGGTGCCGGCGGCCGCGCAGGCGGCGGCGAGCGCCGGATCGTCGAGGCGATCGGTGACGAGATGATCGATCTGCGTCAGATCGGCGATGCGCACCGGCGCGGCGCGGCCGAACTTGCTGCGATCGGCGGCCAGCACCACGCTGCGCGCCTGGGCGATGATCGTCTGCGACACGCGCACCTCGTCGATGTCGAAATCGAGCAACGTGCCGTCATGATCGACCGCCGACGCGCCGATCAGCGCGATATCGACGCGGAAGCCGCGGATGAAATCGATCGCCAGCGCGCCGACCACCGCGCGATCGCTGGCGCGCACGCGGCCCCCGGCCACCACCACCTCGATCGTCGGGCGATCGGCGAGGATATCCGCGACGTTGAGATTGTTGGTGACCACCAGCAGGTTGCGATGACCGACCAGCGCGCGCGCGATCGCCTCGGTGGTCGTGCCGATATTGATGAACAGGCTCGCCCCGTTCGGCACCAGCGCCGCCGCCGCGGTGCCGATCCGCGCCTTGGCCTCGGCCGCGACCTGTCGCCGCGCCTCGCGGTCGAGATTGTCGACCCCCGAGGTGACGATTGCGCCGCCGTGCACCCGCGACAGCAAGGCGCGGCGCGCGAGCAGGTTGAGATCGCGCCGGATCGTCTGCGGGGTCACCCCCAATTCGCTCGCCAGCGTGTCGACCGCCACGCTCCCGGTGTGCCGCGCCAGATCGAGGATGCGCTGCTGGCGCCGGGCGACGACTTCGGGGAGTTCGGTCGCCATCACGCCTGCGCGAGATAAGCGCCGAGCCGCGCGGCGGTGCCGGGCGGCACGTGCAGCGCGAGCTTGCTGCGGCGATAGAGGATATCCTCCGCCGTCCGCGCCCATTCGTGCGTGCGCAGATAATCGACCTCGCGCGTCGTCAGCCCGCCGCCGAGATCCTCGCCCAGATCGGCCATGACCCGCGCGGTGCCCAGCAATATCCGGGCCTTGGTGCCGTAAGCCCGCGCCAGCCGCAGCACCAGCGCCGGCGGGAGATCGGGCCACTCGCGCTGCAATTGCGCGACGAAGGCGTCGAGATCGGCGCCGGGCATATCGCCGCCCGGCAGCACCGCGCCCGCGGTCCACGCCGCCCCTGCCTCGGGAAAGAAGCGCGCGAGCTCGCCCAGCGCATGTTCGGCGAGCTTGCGATAGGTGGTGATCTTGCCGCCGAACACGCTCAGCATCGGGGCGCGCGCCTGGCCCGCATCGAGATCGAGCACATAATCGCGCGTCACCGCCGAGGCATTGCCGGCCTTGTCGTCGTAAAGCGGGCGGATTCCGGCATAGCTCCAGACGATATCCGCCTCGCTTGGGGCATTGTTGAAATAGCGCGCGACCGTCTCGAGCAGATAATGCGTTTCCGCCGCGCTGATCGTGGCGTCCGCCGGGGCGCCGTCCCACGGTTCGTCGGTGGTGCCAACCAAAGTGAACGCGCCCTGATAGGGAATCGTGAAGACGATCCGCCGATCGGGATTCTGCAGCATGAAGGCATGCTCGCCGGCATAGAGCCGCGGGACGACGATATGACTGCCCTTCACCAGCCGCACGCTGCGATGCGCCTCGGCATCGGGCACCCGCCCGAGCACGTCCGCCACCCACGGGCCGGCGGCATTGACCAGCACGCGCGCACGCACGGTCTGCTCGCCCGCCGCATCGACGATCGTCGCGACCCAGCCGCCGTCCTCGCGCCGCGCGGCGAGAAGCTTGGTATGAGTACGGATATCGGCGCCGCGATCCGCCGCGTCGCGCGCGTTGAGCACGACCAGCCGACTGTCGTCGACGCGGCAATCCGAATAGACGAAGCCCTTGCCGCGCGTATCGCGCAGCCCCGCGCCATAAGGCGAGCGATCGAGCCGGATCGTCTCCGTCCCCGGCAACTTCTTCCGCCCGCCGAGATGATCGTAGAGAAACAGCCCCAGCCGCACCATCCACGCGGGCCGCGGCGATTGCGTCTGCGGCAGCACGAAGCGCAGCGGCGAGATGATATGCGGCGCCATCCCCCACAGCCGCTCGCGCTCGACCAGCGCCTCATGGACCAGCCGGATCTCACCATATTCGAGATAGCGCAGCCCGCCGTGGATCAGCTTGGTCGAGGCGGAGGAGGTGTGCGCCGCAAGATCGTCCTGCTCGACCAGCAGCACCGAAAGCCCGCGCCCCGTCGCGTCGCGCGCGATCCCGGCACCGTTGATCCCGCCGCCCACCACCAGCAGGTCGACCGTCGCCGTCGTTTCGTCGCTCATCTCGTCCGCGCCATTCATCCGCTTCGTCCTGCGGCGCGTGATAGCATCGCGCGCGCTAAAACGAAAGCGCGTGTGATCGAACGAACATATAATCTGTACTAAACGAACATCGCGCTACGCAGCGCGGCGAAGGCGGCTCGCTGTTTTGCCGCGCGAGCCGCCTGCCTCCGTTCAGCTTTGCGAGTCGTCGCTCGGCGCGGGCGCGTCCGCGTTGGTGTTGGCATCGGAATTGCCGTCGCCGCCGAGCATTTCCTTGACCTTGCCGACGCCCTCGAAACCGGCGACCGCGGCCGCCGCCTTGGCAAGCAGGCCGGCATTGGGGTCGACCGCCTCAAGCGCCTTGTCCGCCGCGAAGGCGCCGGCGGCTTCCTCGATGAAATTGGTGATTTCACCCATCTTTACGCTCCTTACAGACCGGGATCGGTCCGTCGAAGCATCCGCCAACCCTGCGGGGGAGTCGAATGAATCATCGGTCATGACTTCCCCACCGTCCGGCCAGACGGCAGCGGAGTCGCGCGCTACATGATCATCAGGCCCAACTCGCTCAGGAACTGCGCCGCCTGATCGCGCGAGATGATCGCGCCGCGGAACCGGCTGGCATCCTGCAGCCGCACCCCGCCGATATCCGCACCGCGCAGATCGGCGCCCTCGAACCGCGCGTCGTCGAGGATCGTCTCGCGCAGGCTGCAGGCCTCGAACGAGGCCTCGCGAAAATCGCATCTGCTCAGGTTCGCGTGGGAGAAATCGATCCGCCGCAGCTTCGCCTTGCGGAAGAAGTGCGCGTTCATCTTGGCATTGATCAGAAGCGTCTCGTCGAAATGGACGTGGAGCGCCCGCGCGTCCGTGAGGTCGGCGCCGGTGAGCTTGCACCGCTCGATCCGGGCGCCCTCCAGACATGCGCGTTTGAGCGAGGTGTTGTTGAAATCGCACGCGATCAATGTCGCGTCGGTGAAATCCGCGCCGGTGAAATTGGCGAAGGCGCCGCGGCATGATTGCCAGTCGGTGCGTTCGAGCGTCGCGCCGGCGAGATCGGTCTTGCGGAAACTGCAGCGCTCGAACGTCCAGTCGGAAAGATCGAGCCGCGACAGGTCCACCGCTTCGAGATCGCAGTCGACGAGCTTTTGCGGCGTGCCGGCGAGGCGCTCGATCGCGCGCCGGTCGAGTTGCTGTCCGCGAACGGCGCTGTCGGCGAAAAGATCGTCCACCGCGCGGGATTATCCCTTCACCACCGGTCGAAGCGCGTCGGTCTGTTGCCCCAGCAACGGCGCGGGGCGCGCAGGCGATTTGTCCTGCGCCGCGAACCGCACCGGCGAGGCCATCGTGAAATAACCGCCCTCGCTCGGATGCTCTTCGCGCGAAAAGAAGCCGGTGGCGGCAAGGTGCGGGTCCTGCATGATATCGGCGAGATCGCGGACCGCCTGCGCCGGGATTTGCGCGGCATGGCATCGCGCGAGCAGATCGGCGGTCGCGAAACCGGGCGTCAGCCGGGCGACCTCGCGATACATCAGCGCCATATTCTGCACTCTGGCCTTTCGCGTGGCAAAACGCTCGTCCGCGAGGAATGCGGGATTGCCCAGTATCTCAAACGATTTGATCCAGGCATCGTCGTTGTAGAAAACGATGCTGATGAACCCGTCGGCGGTGGGGAACGGCTGCCGGTCGGGATCGAGCTGGCGGGAATAGCCGACCGGGCCATTGGGCGGATCGAAGGTCAGCCCGCCGAGATGCTCGAGCAGCATGAAATGGGTGAAGGCCTCGAACATCGGAATTTCGACCTTCTGCCCCTCGCCGGTGCGGAGCTTGTGGACGATCGCGGCGAGCATCGCATAAGCGCCGTGGAGCCCCGCCACCTTGTCGGCGATCAGCGACGGCAGATAGCGCGCGCGCGGATCGCCGTCGACGCGCGGCAGCAAGGTCGCGGTGCCGGTCGCGGCCTGGATCACGTCGTCATAGGCCTGGAGATCGGCATAGGGCCCATCCTGCCCAAAGCCGACGCAATGCGCATAGATGATCTCGGGATTGAGCGTCCGCACCACGTCATAGTCGAGCCCGAGCCGTTCGACCGCCTTGCCGCGGACGTTGAGCATGAAGACGTCGGCGTCGCGCAGCATCGCCTTCATCGCGGCGAGATCGTCGGGATTCTTGAGATCGAGCGTGACCGATTGCTTGCCGCGGTTGAACGCCATGAACCCCGGGCTCATCCCCGGCGTGACCGCCGCCTTCGCCGACCAGCGAAAGGCGTCGCCCGCGCCGGGCGCCTCGACCTTGATCACCTCGGCGCCGAGATCGGCGAGGATTTGCGTGCAATAAGGCCCGAAGACGACGCTCGTCAGGTCGACGATCCTGATCCCCGCCAGCATCGGCTTGCCGTCAACCGCAATTGTCATGCGCCGCTCCGCTCCTGTTTCGACAAAGGGAGAGGAAACAGGCGGTTCGATCAAGCCTCAATCGTCGTTCGGGTGCGGATCGCGCATCACGCGCCGGGTTTGATCCCCGCGGTCAGCACCCGGATGACATTGCCCCCCATCACCTTGCGGATATCGTCGTCGGAAAAGCCGCGATCGATCAGCGCCTGGGTCACCGCAATCACCTGCGATGCATCGAATTGCGTCGTCACCGCGCCGTCGAAATCCGATCCCAGCCCGACATGATCGATCCCGACCAGATCGCGGACATGCGCGATCGCCTTCGCCACGTCGGCGGGTCTGGTCGAGCAGATCGCGCCGTCCCAATAGCCGATGCCGATCACCCCGCCAGTGCGCGCGACCCCGCGAATCTCCGCGTCGGTGAGGTTGCGGTTGACCTTGCACGTCGCCTGCACCCCGCCGTGGCTCGAGACGAGCGGGCGGCGCGCGATCGCGATCAGCTCGGCGACCGTCTCGTGGCTGGCGTGCGCGACATCGACCAGCATGCCGAGCTTTTCCATCCGCGCGACGACCTGTCGCCCCAAAGGCGTCAGCCCGCCCTTCGCGATCCCGTGCATCGAACCCGAGACATCATTGTCGAAGAAATGCGCCAGCCCCGCCATACGGAAACCCGCGGCATAGAGCCGGTCGAGATTGTCGAGCCGGCCTTCAAGATCCTGCAGCCCCTCGATCGAGAGCATTGCGCCGACCACCGGCCGACCCGCGCGGCGATCGGCGACCAGCTTGTCGAGATCGGCCGCGGTGGTGACGACGCGCATCTGCCCGTCCGACCGCGCGGCGAAGCGCTTGAGCTTCTCGGCATGATAGAGCGAGCGTTCGAGCAGCGAATTCCACGTCCGCACCGGCTGCATATCGGCGATGACGAGCGCGGTGACCTTGTCGGTATCGCCCGAATTGCCGTCGTAATTCTGGTTCCGCGGCGCCTTGGTCACCGAAGAGAAGACCTGCAGCGCATAATGGCCCGCCTGAAGCCGCGGCAGATCGACCTGCCCGCGATCCGAGCGTTTGAGCAGATCGCGTTTCCACAACAGGCTGTCGGCATGCATGTCGGCGACATCGAGCGTCTTGTGCAGCGCTTCGGCATGCGCGCTGACCTTGAGTTCGGTCGGCGCGACCTTGCTGGCCGAATTTTCGACGACACCCGGCGCGAAGGTGAAAAATGCGATCGCGCCGAGCACGAGCACGGCCAATAGGATGATGCCGATCCTGCGCTTCATTGTCGCCTCTCCGATGGTCTTGCCGGTCTTTGCTCGCCGGCCGTCGATATCGATTGGATTCCTCATTCCACAGAAGGAGTCCATATCGACAGCCGCATGGGCCACCCTATCTCAACGTCCGAGCGCTCCGTCAGCTCAGCCGCGGCAGCGGCATGCCACAGAAAGAGACCTGATAAGGCGCGCCGTTGACGACCTTGTCGAACCACAGCCGGGTCACCCCGCCGACGTCCTTCTTCGGCGACCAGAAGCCCCCCGGCCGGCGGACCAGTTCGCCCACGCCTTCGAGGTGGAGCGCCTTGCCGCGCGCCAGCAGCGTGACCCGCTCCGCCGTATTGCCCGTGGTATAGACCCCCGCAAGCGGCTTGAGCGCCGGATCGGCGGCGGGCTGCTCGGGCGCACTGGTCCGCGCGAACCATTGCTCGCCCCACCACAGACCGGTGGCGCGATCGCCCTTCACCTCGAACGTCAGCAAATGCCGGTCGAACAACGGATGATCGGTCGCCAGTTCGTTCTCGCCCGACAGTTCGACGCGCCCCTCGGACCCGCCGGCGACCAGCCGCACCCCGCCCGGCACCGCCTTCAGCTCGAACGAGCGACCCTCGGGGCCGAACCAGCGGCCGAGCAGCGGCGCGGGCTTGTCGACCTTGCGATAGGCGAGCGGATCCGGCGCGGCAGGCAGCAGCTTGCCGTCGCGCACCGCGCGGAGCAATTCGATCGCATAAGCGGTGGTCTTGCGCGGGCGATACGGCCCGACGCGACCGTTGACGCTGGCGAAACAGCCCACCCCGGCGACCGGATCGACGTGGAACGAGGAGGTGAACAATTCCATCCCGCCGGTGTGGTGGAGCACCGGTTTGCCGTCGATCTTCACCTTGGCGAAGCCGCTCGCATAACGCGCGCCGGGGCCGAATTCGTCGAGCTCCATATCGTTCGCGAGCAGCGCCTTGGCGTGCGCATCCGACATGATCGGCGCGCCCGTCCCGCGCCCGAGCGCGAGCACGTAACGCAGATAGCCGAGCATCGCATCGCTCGAAGCGGCGACCGCCCCCGAGGCGAAATCGCCCTCGGCGAGCAGCCCCGAGACCATCGGCGATTGCGTCATCACCGGGCGATCCTCGATCATCGGGACATAGCCGGTGGCATAACGCTTGCGATCGGCGGCGAGCAGATGCGCGGTGGCGTCAGTCATCCCCAGCGGGACGAGCACCCGCTCGCGGATCACCTCCGGATGCGGCCGCCCGGTGATGCGGGTGATGATCAGCCCGAGCAGCAGATAGCCGATGTTGCTGTACGAGGCGTGCGATCCCGGCGCGAAACCGTTCCACAACCGGCCGTCGGGCGAAACCGGAAAGACCGGGGCGTCATGCGCGAAGCCGGCGGCGTGGTTGAGCAATTGCTGGGTCGTGATCGGCGCGTCCGGCAGCGGCACGCCGTCCAGATAATGCGAGATCGGCAGATTGAGGTCGAGCCGGCCTTCGTCGGCCAGCGCGTGGATGCACAGAGCGGAGATCGATTTGCTGATCGACCCGATCTCGAACAGATGATCGGCGCGCACCGGCACCTTGTTTTCGACATCGGCCCAGCCGAGCGCGATCGTCGCGGCGAACCCGTCGGCGTCGACGATGCCGATCGTCATCCCCGGCTGTCCGACCGCGGCGAGTTCGGCGGCGGCATAGTCGCGCAATTTGTCGAGCGCCGCGGCATAATCCCGCCCCTTCGACTTTATCACGAGCGTGGCGGGGGTCGCCGCGCGGGCGATCCCCGGCAGCGCGCTTGCCATCATGCCGGCAACGCCCAGTCCCAGCGCTTCTCGCCTGCTGCTGATCATCGATTCCCTTTCGATATAGGTCACTTGGCTTCCACCCCCGGCGCGGACAGGGGTGGGCATTCAGACAGGATGCTCCGGCTTACGGCGGTTTTCATGACGCGAGCGGCGCGGCTTCCGCCTACGACGTGCTGGCGCCGCAGCGGATTCTTCCGCAAATCTGGCGAGCCGAGACTCCGCGACTCCGCCAAACGGCGCGCGCATCGAACCTTCGCCCGAATTCGGGCACACCCCCTTCCCCTGCGTTCACCCCGACACCTGCTCCCCGTTTCCGCGGTGGATGCGCGGGTCAGAAACTGCCGCTCGATTATCTTATCGGATAATATTCTCTTATTGGAGAAAGGTCAACGCGCCCGCCGCGATCACTTTCTCAACGCGCGGACGAGGTCGCGAGCTTGATGCCAAAGGCGATGAAGACCCCGCCGGTCAGCCGATCGAGCCGCCGGATCGCGCTCGGCCGGCGCAGCAGGCGCCCGAGCGGCATCGCCGCCGCGATGAGCGCCGCGAACCAGATGAGCGTGAGCAGCACGTGGACGCAGGCGAGGAAGAAGGAATAACGCGCGACATCGATATGCGCCGGCACGAACTGGGGCAGGAAGGTTACGTAGAACACCCCGATCTTGGGGTTGAGCAAATTGGTCAGCAGCCCCCGGATGAAGGCGTCCCCGCCGGCGGGCGGGGCAGCCTGCCCCGGATCCAACGCGGTCCGCGGCGCGATCAGCAGCTTCGCGCCGAGCCAGCACAGATAGGCCGCGCCGACGATCTTGACGATCGTATAGGCCAGTTCCGACGCCTTGAGCAGCGCGCCGAGCCCCAGCGACACCGCCCCGCCCCAGATCAGGCACCCGACGGTGATCCCCAGCCCGGCGAGGATCGCCGGGCGGCGGCCGTCGACCGTCGCGGTGCGGAGCACCATCGCGGTATCGACGCCCGGCGTGACCGTCAGGATCGACGCTGCGGCGAGAAACGCGAGAAACAAAGGAAGATCGGCCACGGCCGGCGTGTAGCATGTCCCGACGAGGACGCCCACGCTTTCGCGGCACGGTTATGTCGTTACCGCCGCAGCGTTCGCAATGCCGCGACCAGCCGCTCGACGTCGTCGCTGCTGGTGAAGACCCCCGGCGTCACGCGGACGCAGGCACCGCGCGCGGGGCCGTCGCGTTCGACGGTGAAGATGCCGAAACGATCGAGCAATTGCTTCGCCAGCGCGCGATTGTCGGCCATGCTGGTCATCCCCTTCAGCCGGAACGAGGTGAGCGCCGAGGTCAGCCGCGGGTCGCTCGGCGTCAGCACCTCGATCCCGGGCATTGCCCGCCCCTGTTCGGCCCACAGGTCGCGCAGATGGCGGAGCCGCGCCTCCTTGGCGCGGATGCCGATGCGGTGGTGGAAATCGAGTGCGTCGCCCACTGTCAGCAGCGCGGCGATATCGGTCGTCCCGGTGTGGATGCGCTGCTGGATCGTGTCGCGCGCCCCCGGATCCTCGCCGATGCTCAGGTCGATCGCGTCAAGCCGGTCGCGCTTGATGTAGAACAGCCCGACGCCGAGGGGCGCGCCGATCCATTTCTGGCAGGTGTAGCCGATAAAATCGGCGCCGAGATCGCCGACCTTGAAATCGAGCTGCCCGAAGGCATGCGCCGAATCGACGATGACATCGACCCCGCGCGCCCGTGCCATGGCGACGATCTCGCGCACCGGCACCACCAGCCCGGTGCGGTGGCTGACATGGGTGAGCAGCATCAGCCGCACCCTAGGGTGCGCCTTCAGCGCCGCCTCATAGCTGTCGATGATAGTCTGATAGGTCGCCGGTTCGGGAAGCGCGATCGTCACCACCTCAAGCCCGCGCCGCCGTGCCACCGAGCGGAACCCGGCCTGCATGCTGTCGTAATCGAGATCGGCGTAGAGCAACTGATCGCCCGCACGCAGCCGGTTGTAACCGCCGATCAGTCCGAGCAGCGCCTCGGTCGCGCCGCGGGTGAAGGCGATCTCGTCGGGCGCGGCGCCGATCTCCGCCGCAACGCGATCGCGCAGCGCGATCGCATCCGCCCCGAAACCACGCCGCGAGTAGAAGGATGTCTCGGTGTTCACTCGCGCGAGGTGCCGCTGATAGGCGGCGAAGACCGGGCGCGCCATCGCCCCCCAATTGCCGTTCTCGAGCTGGACGATGCCCTTGGGCAGGTCATATTGCGCGGCGATCGTTCGCCAATAAGCTTCGTCGGTCGGCATCGCCCCACCCGCAAAAGAATCCCCGGCCAGCGCGCGGACCGGTGCGGCGAGCGTAGCCGCCGCGACGCCCGCGCCCAAGAGTTCGCGGCGGGTGGAGCCGTTGGTCATTATCGCCGCCCCTCTCAATAACGCCATTCGAGGCGGAGATAATAATTGCCGCCATTGGTGTCATAGGGCGAGTTGCGCGAATAGACGAGGCCGCGGCTCGCCTGGAACAGCGCCTTGTCGGGATAGGTGTTGAACAGATTTTCCGCGCCGATGCGGACGTTGACCTGCTTCGTCACCTGATAGCCGATCGACGCGTCGAAGAAGGCGATCCCGCCGAACTTCTGGAAGATATCGCCGGTCGCATTGCCGCTCGAATCGGTCCACGAACCATAATAGCGCCCGCGCGCCGTCAACGTGACATCGCCGATGTCATAGGTGATCGTCGCGCTGGCATTGTGCTTGGGCAGCCCCTTTTCGAAGATCGTGCGCTGCATCAGGTTGTTCGCCGCGGTGAGCGAGCCCGAGGTCACCTTGGTATCGGTATAGGAATAGGATGCGATGGCGTTGATCCTGCCGCCGCCGAGCGCGTGATTATAGGACACCACCACATCGACGCCGCGCGTGCGCGTATCGAAATCGTTGGTGAAGAAGTTGATGTTGGTGAAATCATTGGCCCCCGCGACGCCCAGCGCGACGAGTTGCTGGCGGATCGCCGGGGTGACGACGAAGGTCGGCGACAGGCTGAAGCGCTTGGTCACCTTGATCTGATAGAGATCGAGCGACCCGCTCAGCCCGTTCGCGGTGCGCCATACCAGCCCGGCGGTCGCGGTCTTCGATTCCTCCGGCTCGAGCGGCTTGGCGCCGAAGAACGCCGCGACCGGGTTGAGCGGCGAGAGCCGGCCGGTGGTGAAGAGCTGGAGCGTCCTGGTATCGAGCCCCTGGCTGATGCTGGTCGAGTTGAGCTGGCCGGGGCTCGGCGCCTTGAACCCGGTCGAATAGGCGCCGCGGATCGCGATGCCCGGCGCCAGCTCGTAGCGCGTCGAGAACTTGTAATTGAAGGTATTGCCGAACGTATTGTAATTTTCGTCGCGCAGCGCGGCTTCGACCGTCCAGGCGCTGGTCAGCGGCACCTGCACGTCGAGATAGCCGGCATAATCGGTCTGGCTCCACGATCCCGCCTGCGTCGGCCCGAAGCCGGGGAAGCCGTTCGACTGCGCGGCCAGCCCGGCGGCGGCACCCGGCCCGACCATATAGGAGGCCGGATCGCCCGCGACGACCTTATAGGTTTCCACCCGCCGCTCGGCGCCGAACGCGATATTCACCGGTTGCGGCAGCCCGGCAACGTCGAGCCGATAGACCGCATCGGCGTTGAGGTTGAATTCGCGCTGGATCTGATGCCCGAGGTTGAAGTTGAACGGGCTTGCCGGCCCCAGCGAGGCGTTGATCGAATTGTTGAGGATGAACTGCGTGTCGTTGACGCCGTAAGACCCGCTGACATCCCAGGTGAAATTGGACGATCCCTTGCTGCGCAGCCCGGCCACCGCCTGCCCGTCATTGGCGCGGATGCCCTCGCGCGGCGCGAACCCCGCCGGATAGATTTTGCGCAGATCGAAACCGGGGAAGAACGGCGCGCCGGGCTTGCCGAAGATATTGTCGTTCACCCCCGGGGTCGGGTTGCGCCAGTTGATGTCATTGGCGCCGCGCGTGCGGGCATAAGTGCCGAAGGCGTAGAGTTCGAGCGCGTCGCCGATCGGGGTCGCGGCATCGACCGCGAATTTGAGCGCCTTGAATTCCGGGTTGCCCCAATGCTGCACCGGATTGGGCACCGCGATCTGCGGATTGGCGGCCTGGAAGGCGATCGCGTCGGGGCGCTGCGCGGTGCGCGAGGTGGCGTCGGAATCGCTATATTCGCCAGTGACGACGACATGCCCGCCGCCGTTGAGCGCGAAGCCCGCGCGCCCGCCGAGCTGCCATTGCCGGCCGTCGCCGCGATAATATTGCGAGCCCTGGCCGTAGACCGAGAAACCCGGCTTGTCGTCGAGGATGATATTGATCACCCCGGCGATCGCATCCGAGCCATATTGCGCCGACGCGCCGTCGCGCAGCACCTCGACATGGCTGATGTCATAGGACGGGATCTGCGCGAGATCCGCCGCCTGCGCGCCGCCCGCGCCGCCGTTGAGAAAGGCCGAGCGGTGGAAGCGCTTGCCGTTGACCATCACCAGCGTCATGTCCGGCGACAGCCCGTCGAGCGATGCGGGACGGACGAACTGCGGGCCGTCCGACGACGGCAGACGCTTGACGGTGAAGGTCGGGACGAGCTGCGCGAGCTTGGTGTCGAGGCTGCTCGACACGGTCGACTGGATCGTCTTGGCGGAGAAGACATCGACCGGCGACAGCGCGGAAAACTGGGTTTGCGCCTGCGACCGCGTACCCGTCACGATGACGGTATCCGCGCTGTCGGCGGTATCCGCGGCCGGGGCGGCCCCGTCGTCTTCGGGAAGCGCGCGCGTCTCCGCGGCCGCCGGCACCGCCAGCGAAGAAACCAATAGCAACGCATTGAACCGCGCGCAGAACGACGCCTTCATATCCCCGTGTCCCTCCCGGATGGTGAGCGCGGAGCTATGGCGAGGCTCAATGACGGTAAGGCTACGCCTCTGTTAAGGAAAAGAGAAAGCCGGGCCGGCCTTTACGGGAGCGCAACGAAGCGGTGACCGGCGGCCAGTCTCCGCGATATCCTACGCCGCCGCCACCGCCGCCTGCTGCGCGGCGAACCACGGCGTCAGGCGGCGCAGGGCCTCCTCGACGCGATCGGTCGACACCGCGAAGCTGAAGCGCATGAAGCGATGCCCCTCGACCGGATCGAAATCGACCCCCGGCGCGGTGGCGACTCCGGTATCGACCAGCAGCCGCATGCAGAAATCCATGCTGTCGTCGGTCAGATGCCCGATATCGGCATAGATATAGAAAGCCCCGTCGGGCGGCGCGATCCGCCGCAATCCCAGCGCGGGCAGCGCGGCGAGCATCAGCTCGCGGTTGCGCGCATAGGTGCGGATATGCCCTTCCAGCTCGTCGCGCTCGTCGAATGCGATCAGCCCGGCATGCTGCGCCAGCGACGGCGGGGTGAGGAACAGATTGCCCATCCGCGCGCGCGCCGCGTCGATCAGCTCGGGCGGCACCACCAGCCAGCCGAGCCGCCAGCCGGCCATGCTGAAATATTTGGAGAAGCTGTTGACGATCAGCGCGCCGGCGTCGTCGCGCAGCATCGATCGCGCGGGGCCGACATAGCTCAGCCCGTGATAGATTTCGTCCGAGACGATGCGGATGCCGCGCCGGCGGCACACCGCGGCGATCGCCGCCATTTCCTCGGGCGCGACGATCGTCCCGGTCGGGTTGGCGGGGCTGGCGAGGATCAGCCCGTGCGGCGCGGGGTCGAGCCGTTCGATCGCCTCGGCGGTGACCTGGAACCTTTCCGCCTCGCCGCAGGGGATTTCCACCGCTTCGAGATGCAGCGCCTTCACCGTGTTGCGATAGGCGACATAGCCGGGCCGCGCGAACGCCACCCGCTCGCCCGGCGCGAACACGCACGACAGAGCGAGAACGAGCGCGGGCGAGGCCCCGCAGGTCAGGATGATCTGCTCGGGATCGATCGTCAGCCCCTGCGTTTCGGCATAATGCCGCGCGATCCGCGCCTTGAGCGCGCCGCTCTCCCAATAGCCCATCGGATCATGGTCGAGCACATGATGCGCGGCGGCGATCGCGGCGGCGGGTGCGCCCGTGGAGGGCTGGCCGAATTCCATATGGATGATCGAGCGCCCCTCCGCGGTCAGGCGATGCGCCGTACGGCTGATGGCGATGGCGTGGAACGGATCGATGATAGCGGACATGCGAACCACTTAACGCCAGTAACGGCGAATTGCGATCTCAAGCTGGATCGCGGCGATAACCGGAGGGCATGCCCCGCCGGCACAAAAAGCTGTGGAAATCGCCCGCGATTTTCGGCTAAGCGCCGCGCAGCATGATCACGGCACGAGCCCTTCTTACGATCCTTGCGACGGCGCGACTTACCGCCGGCGCTTCGGTCGTGCAGGGTCGGAGCAGCCGCATTCGAATTACGAGCTGCCGGATCAACTGATCCGGCGCGCCGTCCGCGCCGCTGCACCGGCGCATCTTTCATTCGAATGATGAGTGCTTTTCCATGTCCAATGTCATGTCGCGCGCGGCGTCTGCGCGCCGGAATCAGTCTGCCGAAACCAAGGTGCCGCGTGAGCGGATCGTCACTTTGTCGGTCGCCGCCGACCTCTGCCCGCAGGCGCTGCTCCGCGTGCTCGGGCTGATCGCGCAGCACAATATCCTCCCGCTCTCGATCGCGGCGGAGCGGCGCGAGGGGGTGCAGCATTTCGCGGTCGACGTCGACAATCTCCCCGATCACGCGCTGGCGGTGCTGCTCGCCAAGATCGAGGCGATCGTCGCGGTGCAATCGGCGTCGGTGCGTCCCGCCGAGCGGGCGCGCCTGCCCGCCTGAGCGACCGGCGCGCTTTTTTCTCCACCTCTCCTGCCACCCCGGCTCGAGGCCGGGGTGGCGGCGCGCGTTTACGTGCGACGCCCCTCCCGAAACCAGATCCCGCCCTTCGCAATCTAATTTGATCATTGACATGATCGAAAAAGATCGAGATTGAACGATTGTGGAAAGTCGCCGTGTGAGCGATTCCGCCCGCCGGACGACGCGCGGAAAAACAAGAGTTCGAACGATTCAGACGGGGAGGATCTATGAACACCGAAGTTCGACCGCAGCCTAATTCACGTCGGGCGACGCTCGCCGGGCTCTCGACGCTCGCGATCGCGGTGATGCTGGCCGCCGCCGGCACCGCGCAGGCGCAGACCGCCGCCGCGACCGACACGATCGGCGCGCAGCCCGATGCGCAGCCCGCCGAGGATCAGGCCGATGTCGTCGTCACCGGCACGTTGCTGCGCGGGGTCGCCCCCACCGGCACCAATGTGATCGGCATCACGCAGGACACGATCGTCGCGCGCGGCGTCAATTCGTCGAACGATCTTCTCGCCAAGATCCCGCAGGTCGGCAATTTCGGCACGATCCCGGTCGGCCTCGCCAATTTCGGGCTGCCGATCGTGCGCCCCAATATCCGCAACCTCGGCGCATCGGGCGGCAACACCACGCTCGTGCTGCTCAACGGCCAGCGCGGGGTCGGCGCGGGAATCCTGCAGACCACGATCGATCCCTCGATCCTGCCGCCCGACGTGCTCGAGCGTGTCGAGGTGGTGCCCGACGGCGGCTCGGCGGTCTATGGCTCGGATGCGATCGGCGGGGTGATCAACTTCATCACCCGCAAGCGCTTCGACGGCGTGTCGGCCAATATGCGCTACGGCTTCGTCGGCGATTACCGCTCGGTCGACGGTAATCTCACCGTCGGCAAGGATTGGGGCAGCGGCTCGCTCTACCTCTCTTATGCCTATGTCTGGCACAATGAGATCTACAACAAGGACCGCGACTATACCTCGCCCGATCTCCGCGCGAAGGGCGGCAGCGATTTCCGTGTCACCACCTGCGCGCCGGGCAATATCCAGGTCGG
Source organism: Sphingomonas lycopersici (assembly GCF_026130605.1). Classification (GTDB taxonomy): domain Bacteria; phylum Pseudomonadota; class Alphaproteobacteria; order Sphingomonadales; family Sphingomonadaceae; genus Sphingomonas; species Sphingomonas lycopersici. The sequence continues at coordinate 35,155 of NZ_JANFAU010000009.1, forward strand.
CGCGACCAATTACGCGCTCCCGGGGCTCGTCGCCGGCACGGTCAACAAGTGCGATCCGAATGCCTATGCCACACTGTTCCCGCGCGAGCGGCGCAATTCGGTTTTCGGCTCGTTCACCCAGCGGCTCAACGACAGCGTCAGTTTCTCGGCAACCGCTTATTGGTCGCGGCGCGACACGACCGTGAGCGAGGCACCGGGGATGATGTCGGGCACGATCTCGGTGCTCAACCCGTTCTTCCGCTCAATCACCGGCGAATTGCAGCAGAATGCGTCTTTTTCGTTCGCCGACGTCTTCGGCAACAGCCTGAAGAGCCGCCAGCGCTTCGAATCCTACGGCGTCACCCCGGGCTTCTCGTTCAAGCTCAGCGACAAGTGGCAGCTTCGCGCCGAGAGCAATTTCGGCCGCAGCTATAATCAGGTGCGCGAAGGCGCGATCGACACGACGACCGCCACATTGGCGCTCGCCGGGCTAATCCCCGGGATGGCACTCAACCCCTATAACCTCTCCGCCAGCAGCCCCGCCGCGCTCGCCGCGATCCGCAATTACGAAAATTACGGCGATGCGACGCAGGAAATGGCCGATGGCCGGCTGATCCTCGATGGCTCGCTCGCCCAGCTTCCCGGCGGCGACGTGCGCCTCGCGGTCGGCGCGGAATATTATTATGCCGGGCTCGCCTCGCGGATCGCGCAAGGGGCGGTCGGGTCCTATGCCAATGTCAAAACCTCGCGCACCTCGCGCGACGTGCGTTCGGCCTTCGGCGAATTGATGATCCCGCTGATCGGGCCGGAAAACGGCAGCCCCGGCCTGCGCGGACTGCAGCTTTCGGGGTCGATCCGCTACGACGATTACAGCGATCAGGGCGGCACCACCAATCCGAAGGTCGGCATCAATTACAAGCCGATCAGCGACCTGACGATCCGCGGCAATTACGGCACCTCGTTCAACGCGCCGAGCCTCGCGGATACCAGCAGCACGTCGGATTCACGCGCGACCGCGCTCCCGTTCAGCCCGTTCATCGCGCCGGGGGCGAGCCCGCTCAACCAGTTGCGCTCGACCGTCGTGCTGGCGGGGGGCAATCCCAAGCTGCGCCCCGAACGCGCGCATACCTGGTCGGTCGGGTTCGACTGGGCACCGAGCCGGATTCCCGGCCTCGCGCTCAACCTCACTTATTATAATGTGCGGTTCAAGGACGCGATCGGGCTCGTGCCGTTCACCCAGCCGACGTTGTTCACCCAGCCCAATTTCGCCGGCTATTATATCGTCAACCCCACGCTGGCGCAGGCCAAGGCGCTGGTCGGCAACCTCAATGTGGTCGGCGCGCCGAGCATCGACTCGCTCTATGCCGGGGGCAAGAGTCCGTATATCGTGATCGACGCGCGGCGTAACAATCTCGGCGCGGTCAATACCGACGGGCTCGATTTCAACCTGTCCTATGTCCGCAAGACCGGGTTCGGCGCGATCAACGCGAGCGTCGCGGGCACCTATACGCTCAACCGCAAATCGCAGGCGGTGGCCGGCGGCCCGTTCGCCGACGATCTCGAGAACGGCGTCGGCCGCCTCTCCTTCGTCGCCACATTGGGTGGCAAGGCGGGCGGGTTCGTCGGATCGGCCTCGTTCAACTACAGGGGCGGTTATCCGATCCTCCTCGTGCCGCAGCAGACGCGGGTGGACGCCTTCAAGACCGTCGATCTGTTCCTCGGTTACGATCTCGGCGAGCACGGCTTCGTCAAGAATGCGATGCTGACCGTCAACATCGACAATGTGTTCGATCAGGATCCGCCGTGGCTCAACACGTCCGCCGCCTATACCAATGGCACCACGCTGGGTAGGCTCGTAACGTTCGGTATCCGAACCAAATTCTAGGAGGGGGTCATCAAGCCGGTGTCATTTCCGTGGTCGATCCCGACGATCGGCGTGGCGGCCCTGCTCGCCGTCGCCGCAGCCGCAGAGGGGGCCGATCCCGCCCCCTCACGGCTCACGGTTGAATATACCGACGCCGCGCTCGGCATCGACGAACCCGCGCCGCGTCTCGGCTGGCAGCCGAGCGCGCGGCGGCAGATCGCCTATCGCATCCGCGTCGCAGACAGCGCCGAGGCGCTCGAGACCGATCGGCCATTGTGGGACAGCGGCCGGATCGCCTCCGCCGCCAATGCGCAAATCCCCTATGCCGGCACCGCGCTTGCCGCGCGGACGCGTTATTGGTGGCAGGTCAAGACATGGGACATCGACGGCCGCGAAAGCGGCTGGAGCCGACCGGCGTGGTGGGAAATGGGGCTGCTCACCCCCGCCGACTGGTCCGCGCAATGGATCGCCGGCCCCGCGCGCCGCGATCACGACTGGGCCGATCTCCGCTTCACCAGCGACCTGACGCTGACAGGCAATTCGATCGACCTGCTGTTCCGCGCGCGCGCCGCGGGCAAGACCTATGGCGAGGCCTATGTCTGGACGCTCGCCGAGGAAAAGACCGGCGCGGTGCTGATCGCGCGGGTGCGGCATTATCCGGGCGGCTCGAGCTCGGGGGTCAAGCTCACCGAATTGAAGCGCGTACCGCTCACCGGCGTCACCTTGAAGGGCGTCCGCCACCGCATCACGATCACCGCGCGCGGCACGAGCATCGTCACCGCGATCGACGGCAGGCAGGTCGATACGATCACCGATGCCGCGCAGACCCACGGCACGATCGGCTATTCCTCGCGCGACGCCAAGGCCGCGACGATCCACGCCGCCGAGGTGACCGGCACCGGCAGCCCGGCATTCGCGACGCGCTTCGCGGCCAACGACAATCCGTTCGTCGGCGGCACGGTCGAGGCCGACGGGCTGGTCGTCGCGGCCGGGGTGCCGAATATCGATATCGTCCTGCCGATCGAATCCCCCGCCCCGCTGGTCCGCAAGGATTTCACGCTGCCGGCGAAGCCGATCGCCGCGGCGCGGCTCTATGTCGCCGGGGCGGGCTGGCCGCGCGTCCACCTCAACGGCGGCACGATCGGTGCGAGCGCGATGGCGAGCGGGTTCACCGCCTATGACAAGCGCGTCCTCTACCAGACCTATGACGTCACCGATCGCGTCCGCGTCGGACGCAACGTGCTCGGCGCCGAACTGGGGCGTGGCTGGTATGGCCTCACCGATCCCAACGAATGGTATTTCAACGAGGCACCGTGGCACGGCGAGCCCGCGCTCAAGACCCAGCTCGAGGTGACGTTCGCCGACGGCTCGCGCCAGACGATCGCGAGCGATGCGAGCTGGCGAACGATCTCTGGCCCGACGCTCAACGATTCGCTCCACCGCGGCGAGCGCTATGACGCGCGGCTGCTGCCGGCCGGCTGGGACATGCCCGGCTTTGCGGGCAAGGGCTGGGGCGCGGTACAGACCGTATCCGGGCCGAAGGGGGTGCTGCAGGCCGCCAATGTCGAGCCGATCGCCCCGGTCGCGGACATCCGTCCAGTCTCGCTCAAGGAGGTGAAACCCGGCGTCTGGGTCTACGATTTCGGGCGGATCTTCGCTGGCTGGACCGCGCTCGACGTCAGCGGGCCGCGCGGCGCCACCGTCTCGCTCGTCGCGAGCGAGCGTATCGGCGACGACGGGCTTGTCGTCCCCGCCTCGGGGCTGATCGACGCGCAGCTCCAGACCGATCGCTACACGCTCGCCGGCAAGGGACGCGAACATTGGGCGCCGAGCTTCGGCTATCGCGGCTTCCGCTATGTCGAGCTACGCGGCTTCCCCGGCACCCCGACATTGGCGACGCTGACCGGCAAGGTCGCACATTCGGCGGTCGCCGCGGTGGGCAGCTTCACCAGCGCCGATCCGCTGCTCAACCAGATCGATCAGGCGGCGATCGCCACGATCCTCAACAATATGCACGGCTATCAGACCGATACGCCGACCTATGAGAAAAACGGCTGGACCGGCGACGCCCAGGCATCGGCGGGCGCGGCGGCGCGCAGCCTCGATATCTCGCGCGTCTGGACCAAATGGCTCACCGATTTCCCCGATGCGCAGGCGGCGAGCGGCGAGCTCCCCGAGATCGTCCCCGCCACCCCCTTCTACGGCTATGAGGGGACGCCCGGCTGGTCGTTCGTCTGGGGGCCGTCGACCCCGTGGGACGTCGCGGCGATGATCCTGCCGTGGGAATTGTATCAGACGCAGGGCGACACCCGCATCCTCGCGCGGATGCACGAGATGCAGAAGCGGCTGGTCGATTATACCGCCACCGTCTTCAAGGCGCCCGACTATCGCCACAACACCGGGCTCAGCGAATGGAGCGCGCCCGGCCCGCTCGATATCTTCGCCACCAACAATGGCGGGATCGATGCGATCACCGTGGCCTATTTCTTCCACGAGGCGGATCTGCTGGCGAAATCCTCCGCGGTGATCGGCAATACCGCCGATGCGACCCGCTATGCCGCGCTCGCCGCCGATATCCGCCGCGCCTATAATGCGCGTTATTGGGATGCCGCGAACGGCTGGTATCGCACGCTCGACGACAAGGGCGCGGCCAAGGCGCCCACCCAGTCGCAGAATATCCTGCCGCTCGCCTTCGGGATGACGCCCGCTGGGGCGGAGCAGAAGGTCGCCGATACGATCGCGCGCGATGTCGAGGCGCGCGGGCTGCGCGCCGGGGTTTATGGCACGCGCTATCTGCTCGATATCCTCAGCGATTACGGCCACGCCGACCTCGCCTATCGCGTCGCGACGCGCACCGACGAGCCGAGCTGGGGCTATTGGATCAGGAACGGGCATTCGACGATGTTCGAGGCGTGGACGCTCAAGGCGCGCTCACTCGATCATCATTATTTCGGGTCGATCGCGGACTGGATGCGCCAGCGGCTCGCCGGCCTGCGCCCCGGCGCGCCGGGCTATCGCAGCGTCGTGATCCGCCCCGAAATCCCGCGCGGGCTCGCCTCGGCCGCCGCGACGATGGCGACCCCGCAGGGCGAGGCGCGCGCCGCGTGGCAGGTCGACAACGGCCGGCTAAGCCTCACCGCGACGATCCCGCTGAACGCGACCGGCGAGATCTGGGTGCCGGCCGGGTTCGGCGCCGTGGGTTCGGTGCCGGAGGGTGCGACCTTGCTGCGCAAGACCGATGCCGCGACGGTATACGCCACCGGCCCGGGCAGCTTCACCTTCGTCACCGGGGATCATCGATGAAAGCCGTTCTGCCTGCGCTCGCACTGCTGCTCGCCGCCGCCGCGCCGGCCGATCAGGCCCCCGTGGTGCACACCGACGGCGGCGCATTGCGCGGCGCGAGCGCCGACGGCATCGCCAGCTTCAAGGGCATTCCCTATGCCGCGGCGCCGGTCGGCGCGCTGCGCTGGCACGCCCCCGTGCCGGTCGCGGGCTGGACCGGCACGCGCGACGCGACCGGCTATGGCAATGATTGCGTCCAGTCGCGGATGCCGGGCGACGTCGCCAACAGCAATCAGCCGATGAGCGAGGATTGCCTGTTCCTCAACGTCTGGACGCCCCGGCCACGCGCCGGTGCCAGGCTGCCGGTGATGGTCTATATCCACGGCGGCGGCTTCTCGACCGGATCGGGCAGCGCAGCGATCCTCGATGGGACGCGGTTAGCCGCGCGCGGCGTAGTGGTCGTGACGCTCAACTATCGCCTCGGGCGGTTCGGTTTCTTCGCCACCCCCGCGCTCACCCGCGAGGCGGCGGGCGGCGCGACCGGCAATTGGGGGCTGATGGACCAGATCGCCGCGCTCGACTGGGTCAGGCGCAACATCGCGGCGTTCGGCGGCGACGCGGCGAACGTCACCGTCTTCGGCGAATCCGCCGGCGGGGAATCGGTCGGCCGGCTGATGGTCTCGCCCGCCGCCAAGGGGCTGTTCGTTAAGGCGATCGCGGCCTCGGGCGGCGGGCGGGATAGCTGGCCCGATCTCGCCGCGGCCGAGGCGAAGGGCGTCGCCTTCGCGACCAGAGAGAATGTCGCGCCCAACGATCTCATCGCGTTGCGCGCGCTCCCCGCCGACAAGGTGCAGGGCGGCATCAACCTGCTCAACGGCGACGAGGCGCATTATTCCGGCCCGATCACCGACGGGCGCATCGTCACCGGCGATACCGACACCTTGCTCGCCGCGGGTGCGGCGCGCGGCATCAGCGCTATCGTCGGCTCGAACAGCGACGAGCTCGGGTTCATCCCGGCGCCCTTTCGCAAGGCATTCGCCGAAAAGGCCAGCGCGACGCTCGGCCCCGCCGCCGACGCGGTGCGCGCAGCTTATGGCTCGGCGGAGAATTATGAGCGCCACGTTTCGAGCGACCTCACCTTCACCGAACCCGCTTTCTCGCTCGCGACGCGCGCGACGACGGCGGGGGCGCCGACCTGGCTCTATCGCTTCGGCTATGTCGCCGAGGAAAAACGCGCGTCGCTGCCCGGCGCGGTCCATGCCTCCGACGTGCCGTTCCAGTTCGACAATCTCGCCGCGGCCGGCATCAAGCCGACCGCGGCCGATCTGGCGGCGGCGAAGCAGGTCGCCGATTACTGGACGCACTTCGCCAAAACGGGCGATCCCAACGCCAAGGGCCTGCCCGCCTGGCCGCGCTTCGTGCCGGCCGCACCGGTGATGCTGCGGATCGCCGGCGACAAGACCGACACTGCCCCCGCCGATGCGCCGACGATCAAGGCGATCGCCGCCGCGCGTGACGCGGCGAAGAAGAAATGAGGAAGCCAATGATGCGTATCCTTGCCCGCTTGGCCGCGCTTCTCGCGCTGGTCGCTGGCGCCACGACGGCGCAGGCGCAACAGGCGATCCGCCTGTGGCCCAATGGCGCCCCCGGATCGATGGGCGCGATGCAGCCCGAGACCACCGCGACCAAGGCGCCATATGGCCGGATCACCCGCAACGTTTCCGATCCGACGCTGACCGTCTTCGCGCCCGATCCCAAGATCGCCACCGGCACCGCGGTGATCGTCGCGCCGGGCGGCGGCTTCCATATGCTGTCGATCGAGAATGAGGGCGATGGCGTCGCGAAATGGCTCAACAGCCTCGGCATCACCGCCTTCGTGCTGCGCTACCGGCTGGTCCCGACCAATGACAATTTCGGGATGGTGCTGTTCGGCCGGCTGATGAACCGCAAGTCGCTGGTGCAGGCGATCACCCCGCTCCGCCCGCTCGCCACCGCCGACGGCGCGGAAGCGGTGCGCTACGTCCGCGCCAATGCCGCGAAATACGGGGTGAAGCCTGATCGCATCGGGATGATGGGCTTTTCCGCCGGCGGCGCGGTGACGGTGTGGACGGTGATGGCCGCCAAGCCGGCCAGCCGCCCCGATTTCGTCGTGACGATGTACCCCGGGGTGGTGGGCGATGCGTTCAACGTGCCGGCCAAGGCGCCGCCGCTGCTCGCGATGGCCGCCAAGGACGATCCGCTCGTCGGCACCGATCCCGTGCGGGTCGTCGATGCGTGGAAAGCCGCCGGGGCGGAAGCCTCGCTGATCACCTTCGCCAACGGCGGCCACGGCTTCGGCATCGCCAAGAGCGGCAAGGCCTCCGACACCTGGACCGGGCAGGCGCAGGCGTGGTTCGCCGCGAAAGGATTGCTCCGCAAATGAACATGCATGTCGGTACGCTCGGCGCGCTCGCCGCTTTGCTCCTCGCCTCGAGCAGCAACCCCGCCCCCGTCGCGGCAACCCAGCCCGGCACCCCCGCCGGCGGCGCCTGCGCGGCGCTCACCGGGCTAACGCTCGCCGACGGCAAGGTCGTCGCGGCGGAGGAAGTCGCGAAGGGCGCGATGGTCACCACCAAAGAGGGGGTGCCCGGCCTCCCCTCGCAGGTCGCCTTCTGCCGCGTCCGCGCGACGCTCACCCCCACGCCGCGCTCGTCGATCAAGGTCGAGGTGTGGCTGCCGCTCACCGCGGCGTGGAACGGCAAGCTGCTCGGTGCGGGCAATGGCGGCTATGGCGGGAGCATGTTGCTGCCCCAGCTCACGATGCAGGGCGCGCTCGCCAGGGGCTATGCCACCGTCGGCACCGATATGGGGCATGTCGGCACCGCCGATACCGACGCCAAATGGGCGCTCAACGCGCCCGAGAAGATCGTCGACTTCGGGCATCGCGCCAATCACCTCGCCGCCGGCACCGGCCGCGCGGTGATCGCGGCTTATTACGGCAATGCCCCCAGGGCGGCCTATTTCCAGGGCTGTTCCGACGGCGGACGCGAGGCGCTGATGGAGGCGCAGCGTTACCCGGAGGATTATGACGCGATCATCGCCGGCGCCCCCGCCAATGCCTGGACGCGGATGATGGCTGCCTTCATGCGCGACGACCGCGCGGTCTTCGCCCGCCCCGAATCCGCCATCCCCAATGCCAAGCTCAAGCTGCTGCAGGATGCCGCGATCGCGCAATGCGACACGAAGGACGGAGTGAAGGACGACGTGCTCGACGATCCGCGCGGCTGCGGCTTCGATCCGGCGGTGCTCCAGTGCAAGGCGGGCGACGAGGCCACGTGCCTCACCGCGGGTCAGGTGACCGCGGCACGCACGCTCTATCGCGGCGCGCTCGACGCCAAGGGGCGGCCATTCTTCCCCGGCTATATGCCCGGCGCGGAGGCGGTGCCCGGCACCTGGGACGTGTGGCTCACCGGCCCCAAGGCGCAGCACGGCGTGTTCGCCACCGAATTCTACCGCTACATGGTCCATTCGAACCCCGAATGGCAGCCCGGCGCGTTCGACTTCGCGCGCGATTATGCCGCCGGCCGCCGGCTCGCGCCGCTGCTCGACAGCGACAGCCCGGATCTCGGCGCCTTCCTCAAGCGCGGAGGCAAGCTGATCCTCTATCACGGCTGGAACGACGCCGCGATTCCGCCCGAGAATACGATCGCCTATTTCGAGGCGGTGACGAAGCGCCTGCCCGCCGAGGCCAGCAAATCGGTGCGGCTGTTCATGGCGCCGGGGATGTCGCATTGCCTCGCCGGCCCCGGCCCCAATGTGTTCGACGCGCTCGGCACGCTCGACACATGGCGTCAGGGCGGCCCGGCGCCCGAGACGATGATCGCGACCAAGTTCGACAACGATCTGTTCGGCTATCTCGGCTTCCCGGCCAAGCCGCTCCGCACCCGCCCGCTCTGCGCCTGGCCCAAGGTCGCGCGCTGGACCGGCAAGGGTTCGACCGACGACGCGGCCAATTTCACCTGCGTCGCGCCGGGGATGAAATCGTGACGCTCACCCTCAGCCACGTCCACGGCACCCAGGCCCCGCCGCTGATCGAGCATACGATCGGCGAGGCGCTGGCGCAGGCCGCGGCGCGCTGGGGCGAGCGCGAGGCTCTGGTCTCGGTCGAACAGGGCATCCGCTGGACGTTCGCGGAACTGCTCGATCGCGCCGATGCGTTTGCCGCCGGGCTGCTCGCGCTCGGGCTCGAACCGGGCGAGCGGATCGGGATCTGGGCGCATAATTGCGTCGAATGGACCGTCACCCAATTCGCCGCGGCGCGCGCCGGGCTGGTGCTGGTGACGATCAACCCCGCCTATCGCACCAGCGAGGCGGCGTTCACGATGGCCAAGGCCGGGCTTGCCGCTTTGGTGTTCACCGATCGCTTCAAGACCAGCGATTATGCCGCGATGGTCGCCGAGATCGGGCCCGACCTCCCTGCGCTGCGCCGGATCGTCTGCATCGGCACCGCGACGCATCCCGGCTGGATCGCGTTCGATGACGTTGCGGGCCACGCCGACGACGCCGCGCGCCAGCGGCTCGCCGCGATCGGCCCGACGCTCGATGCAGGCGACGCGATCAACATCCAGTTCACCAGCGGCACCACCGGCCACCCCAAGGGCGCGACGCTCAGCCACCGCAACATCCTCAACAACGGCTTCTTCGTCGGCCTCGCCCAGCGGCTCCAGCCCGGCGACCGGCTCTGCATCCCGGTCCCGCTCTATCATTGCTTCGGGATGGTGATGGGCAATCTCGCCTGCCTCACCCACGGCGCGACGATGGTCTATCCCGCCGCCGGTTTCGACGCGGGCTCGGTGCTCGCGACGATCGAGCGCGAGCGCTGCACCGCGCTTTACGGCGTACCGACGATGTTCATCGCGCTGCTCGGCCACGCAAAGCTCGACCGGACCGACCTGTCGTCGCTGCGCACCGGAGTGATGGCCGGCGCGGTCTGCCCCGAGCCGCTGATGCGCGGGGTGATCGAACGGCTCCACATGCCCGAGATCACGATCGCTTATGGCATGACCGAAACCAGCCCGGTGAGCTTCCAGACCGCGGTCGACGATCCGTTCGATCGCCGCGTCGGCTCGATCGGACGGGTCCAGCCGCATCTCGAATGCAAGGTGGTCGGCGAGGATGGCGCGACGCTTCCGGTCGGCACCCCGGGCGAGCTGTGCACCCGCGGTTATTCGGTCATGCTCGGCTATTGGGACGAACCCGAAAAGACCGCCGCGGTGATCGATGCCGCGGGCTGGATGCATTCGGGCGATCTCGCGGTGATCGACGCGGCGGGATATGGCACCGTCGTCGGCCGGCTGAAGGATATGGTGATCCGCGGCGGCGAGAATATCTATCCGCGCGAGATCGAGGAATTCCTCTACAGCCACCCCGCGGTCGAGGACGTCGCGGTGATCGGCGTGCCCGACGAGCGGATGGGCGAGGAATTATGCGCCTGGATCCGTCTGCGCGCCGACAGTGCCGGCGACGAGGAAGAAATTCGGGCTTTCTGTCGCGGCCGGATCGCGCATTATAAGGTGCCACGCTACGTCCGTTTCGTTGATAGTTTTCCCACCACCGTGACCGGCAAGGTCCAGAAATATCTGATCCGCGAGGCGATGATCGCTGAGCTGGCTTTCGCAACCACCAACCAAGGATGACCAAGATGAAGCCGTTTCTGATCGCCGCGCTGCTATTGCCCGGCACCGCTTTCGCCCAGGCCGCGCCGGCGCCGGCCCCTGCCGCCAGCCCGACCGCCGCGGCGGCGAAGCTCACGCTCGACACGCCGATCCAAGACATCGTGGCGGATGCGCAGGGCAAGGCCGTGATCGACAAGCATCTGCCGGGGCTGATCGGCCTGCCGCAATATGAGATGTTCAAGGGGCTCAGCCTCAAGCAGCTCCAGCCCTATTCGGACGGCAAGCTGACCGACGAAATCCTCGCCAAGACCGCGGCCGACCTCGCCTCGATCAAATAATGACGAGACCGCTTATTGTTGCCAGCGCCGCGGTTGCGGCGCTGGTTGCGGGCACGCCGGCGCTCGCCCAGACCCAGAGCGACAGCATGACCTATCGCCAAAAGGCTGCCCCGATCGAGCCGCGCGTCGACGATCTGATGCGGCGGCTGACGCCGGAGGAAAAGGCATCGCTGCTCGCCGGTGCCAGCTCGATGACGCTGCAATCGATCCCGCGGCTCGGCATTCCCGCGATCAAGGTGACCGACGGCCCGACCGGGGTACGCTCGCCCGAGGGGCATCCCGCCACCGTCTTCCCGGTCGGTGTCGCGATCGCCGCGACGTGGAACCCCGAACTGGCCAGGACGGTGGGCGCCGCGATCGCCGAGGAAACGCAGGGCTATGGCGCCGCGGTGCTGCTCGCGCCGACGGTGAACATCGTCCGCACCCCGCGCTGGGGACGCAATTTCGAGACCTATTCGGAGGATCCGCTCCTCGCCGGCAAGCTCGCGCTCGGTTATGTCGCCGGGGTGCAGGGCAAGAATATCGGCGTCTCGCTCAAGCATTTCGCGGTCAACAATCAGGAGACCAACCGCTTCGTCGTCGATTCGGTGATCGATGAGCGCGCATTGCGCGAAATCTATCTCCCCGCCTTCGAAATGGTGGTGAAACAGGCCGATCCCTGGTCGGTGATGGCCTCGTACAACAAGATCAACGGCATTTATGCGGCCGAGAATCGCTGGCTGCTGACCGATCTGCTCAAGAAGGAATGGGGCTATAACGGCTTCGTCGTGTCCGATTGGGGCGCGACCCATTCAACCGCCGCCGCGGTCAACGCCGGGCTCGATCTCGAAATGCCCGGTCCGCCGAAATGGTTCGGCGAGAAGCTCGTCGCTGCGGTCCGCGCTGGCGAGGTAAGCGCGGCGCAGCTCGATGACAATGCGCGCCGTATCGTGCGGCTGATCGTGCGCAGCGGCGCACTCGACGGCACGCAGCCCAAGGGCGAGATCGGCGGCGTCCGCCACCGCGCCGTCGCGCGCGCCGCCGCCGAAGAAGCGATCGTGCTGCTCAAGAATGCCGGGATGCTCCCGCTCAAGCCCGGCATCAAGACGCTCGCGGTGATCGGTCCCAACGCCGATATCGCGCGGATTCAGGGCGGCGGCAGCTCCGCGGTGACGCCGTTCGACAAGCTGGCGACCCCGCTCGAGGCGATCCGCGCCGCGCTGCCCGGCGTCGCGGTGGTCTACGAAAAGGGCGTCGACAATGAGGAATTGCCCCCCACCGCCGCGCCCGCGCTGTTCAGCCCCGCGGCCGACAGCAGCGAAACCGGGCTCCAGGCGAGCTATTTCGCCAGCAAGGATTTCAGCGGCGCGCCGATGAAGAGCGAGCGCGTCACCGATTTCACCAAGCGGATCAGCGCCAATATCGCGAGCGCCACCGCGACCGGCTATGCCGCGATGCGCTGGTCGGGCGTGCTGCGCGCGCCCGCGACCGGGACCTATGAGTTCAGCGTGCGCGGAACGGGAAGCGGCGTGCTGACGCTCGACGGCAAGACAATCCTCGACAAGGCGACCGCGTCGATCCCCGACAATCGCGACGTGATCGGCTTTCCGGTGCCCAACCGCATCGTCAGCGTCACGCTGGAGGCGGGCAAGCTTTATCCGATCCAGCTCGATTACGTGACCGGGCAGACGCCTTATGAGGCGCTCAAATTCGGGATGCGGGTGCCGCGCCCCGATTTCGACGCGGCGGTCGCCGCGGCGAAGCGCGCCGATGCCGCGATCGTCATCGCCGGCTCGGCGTCGCTGACCGAAGGCGAGGGCTATGATCGCGCGACGATCGATCTGCCCGGCGAGCAGAACAAATTGATCGCGGCGGTGGCCGCGGCCAATCCCGCGACGACGGTGGTGATCAATGCCGGCGCGGCGATGACGATGCCCTGGGCGGACCAGGTCTCCGGGATCGTCGGCTTGTGGCTCCCCGGCCAGGAGGGCGCGGCGGCGCTCGCCGATATCCTGACCGGCAAGGTCAATCCGTCAGGCAAGCTGCCGGTCACCTTCCCCAAGCGCAGCACCGACGATCCCGCGCTGCTGACCGATATCAAGACCAGATATGCCGAGGGGCTGCTGGTCGGCTATCGCGGTTATGAGGCGCGCGCGGTGACCCCCCTGTTCGCCTTCGGCCACGGGCTGTCCTACACCAGTTTCGGCTATGACGCGCTCGTCGCGCCCGCGACGGTCGCGCCCGGCGCCCCGGTCAACGCGCGGCTGTCGGTCCGCAACACCGGCAAGCGCGCGGGCAAGGAGGTCGTCCAGCTCTATGTCGCGCGCGCCGATCGCACCCCCGATGAGCCGATCAAGCAACTCGCAGGCTTCGCCAAAGTGGCGCTGAAACCCGGCGAGAGCCGCACGGTGACGCTCGCGCTCGATCCGCGCGCCTTCGGCTTCTGGGACAGCGCAACGCATCATTGGGTGGCGCGCGCGGGCCGCTATCAACTGCTCGTCGGCGGCGCGTCGGACGATATCCGGTTGACGCGCGACATCGGGGTCACGGCGACCGCGCCGATCGACTGAACCGGCCGCCCAATTCAGGAACATTGTAATAACTCAATCTTCAATCTGTCGCATGACTGCAACGAATCCGTCACGGGACTGAATTAGCGCCCCGCTAGCCGTTTCAGGCCAAGGGGGCGTTTTTCATGAAGTTCGCGCATCACACGCGCCAGCACCTGCTGGTCGCGACCGCCATCGCTTACGCATTGACCACCGCCGCGGCCTATGCCGAGCCGGTCGATGCGAGCGCCCCCGCCGCGGCGACCGAAACGCCGGACAGCGGGAACAACGGGATCGCCGAGGGTTCCGACGTCATCGTCACCGGGACCAAGGCGAACGAGATCGCGCCGGTCACCGCCTCGCTCCAGACGACGCAGCCGCAATCGATCGTCTCGCGCTCGTTCATCGAGGATTCGCTCCCCGCCACCGCCGATTTCAACCAGATCGCGCTGATCGCGCCGAGCGTTTCGAATTACGGCAGCGCCAACGGCACCGGCCTGTCCGAATCCAAGGCGCAGATCCGCGGCTTCCAGGACGGCGAATATAACGTTACCTATGATGGCGTGCCGTTCGGCGACACCAACGATCCGACGCACCATTCGAATACTTTCTTCCCGTCGAACACGGTCGAGACGTTGATCGTCGATCGCGGCCCCGGCAACGCCGCGACGCTTGGCCAGGCGACGTTCGGCGGGAACATGAACCTGTTCAGCCGCGCGACGCGCGACACCGCCGGCTTCGAGGGCAAGGCGGCCTATGGCACGTTCAACACCTATCTGCTCCGCGCGGTGGCGCAGACCGGCGCGATCGACAAGCTCGGCGGCACCGAGGCGGTGTTCAGCACACAATGGGTGAAATCGGACGGGGCGCGCACCTACAGCCCGTTCCGTTCGTGGAACGTCTTCGGCAAGGTGACGGTCCCGCTCGGCGCGCATGCGCGGCTGACCTTCCTCGGCACCTATAACGTCAATCGCTTCAACCAGCCCGACAAGGACGGCGCGACGCTCGACCAGATCAGGCAATACGGCAAATATTACAGCCTCAACAACGATCCGACGAGCCAGGGCTATTTCGGCTATAACCACACCCGCAAGACCACCGATTTCGAGATCATCAAGTTCGAGGCCGATCTTGGCGCGAAATCGAGCTTCGAGAACCGCGCTTATACCTACAGCTACGACAATGAGACGCTGAGCGGCAGCGACGTCACCGCTTACGGCCATCTCGACAAGAACGGCCAGCAGATCGCCGAGGTGAATACGGTGACGCTAACCCTCGGCGCCAAGGCGGTCGCCGGTGTCCCCGGCTATACCAAGACCAACAAATACCGGATGTACGGCGATATCGCCAAGGTCCATCTCGACTTCGGGTTCGGCACGTTGACCACCGGCGCGTGGATCGAATGGTCCGACACCTATCGCCAGCAGCGCGACGTCGATCTGGTGACGATGCTGCCCAATTATGTCGAGAAGAAGGTGGCCAACCCGGCCACCAAGGTGGCGACGCCGCAGAACATCAAGTTCGATCAGAACAGCAATACCAACCACACCGAAGAGTTCGTCGAACTCGAACTGCGCCCGATCCCGGGGCTGAAGATCACCCCGGGGTTCAAACATGTCGATTTCAACCGTCGCATCGACGCCGCCTATAACCAGACGACGCGCTACGCCCAACGGGTGAGCAAAAACTACAGCGCCGATCTGCCGTTCGCGACGATCAACTATGCGGCGACCCCGACGCTTTCGGTCTATGCGCAATTTGCCAAGGGCTTCCTCGCCCCCTCGCTCGGCGTGCTCTATGTCGACACGCCCGGACGCTCGACGGTGGCACCGGAAAAGTCGACCAATTATCAGGCGGGCGTGGTCTATCACGGCCAGCGACTGAGCATCGACGCCGACGTCTACAAGATCGACTTTTCCAACAAATTCGCCTCGCTGACCTCACCCGACCCCGGCGCCGGCACGATCTGGGTCAACCAGGGATCGGTGCAGTACAAGGGCATCGAAGGCCAGATCACTTATGCCTTCCCCGGGGGGCTCGCGGTGTTCGCCAACGGGTCGCGCAACTATGCCAAGACCGACAACCCCGGCTTCATGGCGCTGCAGGTCGCCAACGCCCCCGAATGGACCGCGGCCGGCGGTATCCTGTTCAAGCACGGCCCGATGGTCTTCTCGCTGATCGACAAATGGACCGGCCGGCAGTGGTTCACCGATCCCAGCCAGATCGTCACCGGCGATACCAAGTCGTTCAACGCCTATGACGCCTATCGCAGCAACGGCTATAACAGCGCGATCCTGTCTGCGCGTTATGAACTCGGCCCGGTGCGGTTCGGGGTCGAGGTCAACAATCTGTTCGACTCGAAGCGCGTCACCAATATCAACACCGGCAAGACAGCGGCGGCCGACCAATATTTCTACCAGGTCGGCCGCACCGTGACCGGCGACATCACGGTGAAGTTCTGACGCCGGCGCCGTTGCCCGCGAATATGCGGGCAACGGCGGTCACGCCGCGAGATAATTGCCGACGCCGATCACCACGGTGGAAAGCAGCAGCGCGCCGATCCCCAGCCACACCAGCCACCGCGTTCCCGCGCGGACCCCGGCCCATTCGCGCAGCGCGAAGCCCCACAGCGTCGAGAACAGGATGATGCTCGCCATGTGCAGCGTCCAGGAGGAGAAACCGTATTTCCCCATCTGGCTCTCGCCCATCGTGTAGAAGAAGAACTGGAAATACCACAACGTCCCGCCCAGCGCGGCGAGCAGATAATTGCGCAGCAACGGCGGCTTTTCCGCCGTGCCGCGCCCCACGAATTGCCCCGCCGACCGGTTGCGCAGGATCAGCCAGCCGCACCAGATGAAATTGGTGGTGAAGCCGCCGAGCAGCACCACGCACAGCACCGGCAACCCCTGCCACAAGGAATCGGTCCCGGCGGCGATGCTCAGCGTGCGGATCGGCTGGCCGGCATCGAGCCCCCAGGCGAAACAGCCCGACATGATCCCGGAAAAGACCGCGATCGCCAGCCCCTTGGGCAGGTTGAACTCGGCGACGCTCTGGCTGGCGGCGGCGCCGGCCATGTCGCGCTCCTTGCGCCGCCCGGCCAATGCCACCACGACGATGCCGGCCAAAGTGATCGCGATGCCGACGAAGGTCATCTGCCCGCTCGCGGTTTCGGCGAGCGCGCCGAGCGTCCCGCGGAAGATCGGCGGCCCCATCGTCCCGATCATCGTCGTCAGCCCCAGCGCCACCGCCATGCCGAGCGACAGCCCGAGATAGCGCATCGTTAGCCCGAAGGTCAGCCCGCCGAACCCCCACATCGCGCCCCAGAACCAGCACCAGAACCAGGTCGACCCCGGGGTGCGGGCGAGCACGCCGAAGAGATCGTGAGTCTGGATCGAGGCGAACAGCCAGGGCGCGATCAGCCAGGAAAATACCCCGCCGACCAGCCAGAATATCTCCCAGGACCAGATGCGGATGCGACGATAGGGAACATAGAAGCTGGCCGACGAAAGCCCGCCAAGCCAATGAAACAGAACGCCAATCAGCGGGTTTCCGCCCATTCCTCCCCCCCTTTTGCTATAATATGCTTATCGATCTCGGCGATGCGGGTAACCCCGGTCAGCCCCATTGCGACGCGCATCTCCGCCGCGAGCAGATCGAGCACATGCGCCACCCCGGCCCCGCCCGCGCCGCCGAGCGCCCAGGCCCAAGCGCGCCCGAGCAGCACGCCCTTTGCCCCCAGTGCGAGCATCCGCACCACATCGAGCCCCGAGCGGATGCCGCCGTCGGCGAGCAAGGTCAGCCGGTCCCCCACCGCATCGGCGATCGCGGGGAGCGCGCGCGCGCTCGACGCCACGCCGTCAAGCTGGCGCCCGCCGTGGTTGGAGACGATCACCCCCTCCACGCCGCGCGCCGCCGCCTCGCGCGCGTCCTCCGGGTCGAGGATGCCCTTGAGCACGATCGGCCCTTTCCAATACTGGCGCACGAAATCGAGATCGTCCCAGCATGTGCGCGGATCGAAATTGTCGCGCATCCAGGCGAAGAAGTCGTTGAGCCCGGTCTTGCCGGCGAGCACCGGCACGACATTGCCGAGATGATGCGGCCGCCCCCACAATCCGACATCCCACGCCCAGCGCGGATGCATCAGCGCCTGCCCGAAGCGGCGGAGCGATCCCGCCAGCCCCGGCGCCCCTGCCAGCCCCGAGCGATAGTCGCGATAGCGCGTCCCGGGCACCGGCATGTCGACGGTGAAGATCAGCACCGGGCACGCCGCCGCCTGAGCCTGCTGCATCAGATCGATCATGAAGCCGCGGTCGCGGATCATGTAGAGCTGGAACCAGATCGGCGCGCGCGCCCCCGCCGTCACTTCGGCCAGCGGGCAGGCCGAGACGGTCGACAGCGTGAACGGCACCCCCGCCGCCTCCGCCGCGCGCGCTGCCTGCACCTCGCCGCGGCGCGCGTTGAGCCCCGCGAGTCCGACCGGCCCGAGCGCGACCGGCATCGCCAGCCGCTGCCCGAACAAGTTGGTCGACAGATCGATATCGGCGATGTCGCGCAGCACCCGCTGGCGCAGCGCCACCGCTTCGAGATCGGCGATGTTCCGCCCGAGCGTCACCTCGGCATAGGAACCCCCGTCGATATAGTCGAACAGGAAGCGCGGCAGCCGACGGCGCGCGAGTTCGCGATAATCGGTGATCGATGCGGCCTTCATGATGCCTCGCTATTCCTGCGCCATTGTGAGCGCGCGCCAGCGTGCGGCGTAAGCGGTGAGATCGCAATCGAGCGGCTGCACCGGAACGAGCGCGGCGGGCGGCGCCAGCGCCGGATCGATCAGCCGCAGCGCGCCATAAGAGACGTCATTATGCTGGTTGGAGACGAACACGCGCAGATCGGGTCGCAACGTCGCGAGCGTCCGGACGAACGCCTGCGCCTCGCCGAACCGCCCCTCAACCAGCACCCGATCGCGCGCGCCGATCAGATCGAGCGCGGCATCGGCGACCAGCGCCGCATAAAGGCAGACCGCTGCGCGCAACTCGATCGATCCGGCCGGCCGGTTGATCCAGCGCGAGGTGCCGTCGGGGAACGGCCCCACCCCCGGCGTCAGCGTCGGCAGCACGATCGCCCCCGCCGCGACGACACCGGGCAGCGCGGCGATGATCGCCGGCTGATCGGGGTTGATATCGACACGGCGCGCGTCGATCCCGGTCAGCAATTCGATCTCGCGCCCGCCCATGAAGCGCGCCGAGGGAATCGGGGTGCCGTGAACGTCGATATTGACCAGGCAGTCGCGCGCCTCGGGCAATGCCGCCGGATCGACGCTTGCGCCCTTTCCCGGCGTCCGCATCGCGACGAACCACGTCCCGGTCGAGAGGATCGTCGCCTCACGTCCGGCGATATCGGCGAAGCCGCGCGCGGCGAGCAGCGCCGCGTTGGAATCGTGCAATCCGCAATACACCGCGGTGTCGGCGGGCAGGCCGGTGTCGCCGGCCCATGTCGCGCCGATCGTGCCGATCGCCTCACCGGCGTGGCGCAGCGGCGCGAGGCGATCCGCCCAGCCGCGCCGCACCGCCAGTGCCGACGGCCGGCCCGACGCCGGGCACCATAGATCGCTGTGACAGCCGAGGCTCGTCACTTCCGACGCAGCGACCCCGGAGAAACGCCACGCCCAATATTGCGGCCAAAGCAGGATCGTCGCGTCGCCGCTCAGCAGCGCGGGATCGAGCGCGTCGAGGAAATGGAGCTGGCGCCCGAGGTTGAGCCCGTCGGCCAGCGCGGGTGAGCCGGTCTGCGCAAACGGATCGCGCTGGGCGTGATAGGTCGCGGCGCACTCGGCCGGGATCGGCTGCTCATAATCGAGCGGCGGCGCAGCGAGCTTTCCGTCGCGCACGATCGCCGCGGCGGCGCCGTGGCCGACCGGGATGATCCGCGCCACGCGCCCCAGCCCGGCGAATTCGCGCAGCACACCGCGCGCCCATTGCTCGATCCCCGCCGCGTCGAGCACCCGCGCGCGCACGCCGCCGATCGTCGCTTCGATACGTTCATTGGGCCGGGTCCGGCGCGCGAGCATCGCCCCGGATTCGTCCCACAGGCTGAGCTTCGACAAGGTTTTACCCAGATCGAGCACCACGCTCAGCCCACCCCTCAATATATCCTCCCGTTCTCGTGATGATTGATATTTAGCGAAGTTGATTGCATATGGCTAGACACTTTGATAGAGCGGCCCGCGCCGAACAGCGCGGCTGGGGAGAGTGATTCCGGATGCTTGAACACGAGACAAGGGAGCGCCACGCGGCGTCCGCCATTCCGTTCGCCGTGCCGCGCAACCGCTGGTCCGACGCGGAAGCGGCGGGCAAATCGCCCGAGGAATTGCTGCTCTATCGCTCGAACCTGCTCGGCGCGGACCTGACCGTGACCAATTTCGGCGGCGGCAACACCTCGGCGAAGATCGAGATGGCCGATCCGCTCACCGATGCGCCGGCGACGGTGCTGTGGGTCAAGGGATCGGGCGGCGACATCGGCTCGATGAGGCTCGACGGCTTCGCCACGCTCTATCTCGACAAATTGCTCGGGCTCGAATCGCGCTATCGCGGGGTTGACTTCGAGGATGAGATGGTCGGCTATCTGCCGCATTGCACCTTCAACCTCAACGCGCGCGCGGCCTCGATCGATACCCCGCTCCACGCCTATCTCCCCTATCCCCACGTCGATCATGTCCACCCGGACGCGATCATCGCGCTCGCCGCGTCCAGCGCGGGCAAGGCCGCGACCGACGCGATCTGGGGCGGCGCGATCGGCTGGCTGCCGTGGAAGCGCCCCGGCTTCGAGCTCGGGCTCCAGCTTCGTCAACTCGTCACCGAACAGCCCGGCCTGCGCGGCGCGATGCTCGAAGGGCACGGCATCATCTGCTGGGGCGATACCGCCAAGGCGTGCTACGACAATACGGTCGCGCTGATCGCCGACGCCGCCCATTACCTCAACGAGCGCCTCGCGCTCGGCCCCGCCTTCGGCGGCGAACGCGTCGCCCCCCGCCCCGCCGCCGAGCGCGCCGCTACCGCCGCGCGGCTGATGCCCAGGCTTCGCGCGCTGATGCCGGGCGAGCGCGGCAAGATCGGTCATTTCTCCGACGATCCCGAAACCCTCGAATTTGCCGGCAGCCGCGATTTCGCGCGGCTCGCGGCGATCGGCACCTCGTGCCCCGATCATTTCCTGCGCACCAAGATCGCGCCGCTCGCGCTCGATCCCGCGCGGCTCGACGACGAGGCCTATCTCGCACAGGCGCTGGAGGATTATCGCCAGCTCTACGCGGCTTATTACCAGCGCTGCGCGGAGCCGGGCGATCCGGCGATGCGCGATCCCAATCCGGTGGTCGTGCTGGTGCCCGGCGTCGGCCGCATCACCTTCGCCGCGGACAAGACCACCGCGCGTCTCGCCGGCGAATTCTACGGCAATGCAATCAACGTGATGCGCGGCGCCGAGGCGATCGGCGATTATGTCGGCCTGCCCGAGAAAGAAGCCTATCGCATCGAATATTGGGCGCTCGAGGAAGCCAAGTTGCGCCGCATGCCCAAGCCGAGGCCGCTGGTCGGCCGCATCGCCCTGGTCAGCGGCGGCGGCGGCGGGATCGGCGCGGCGACGGTGCGGCGGCTGCTGGCCGACGGCGCCTGCGTGATGCTGGTCGACCGCGACGCCGAGGCTGCCGAGCGCGTCCGCGCCGAAATGGCGCAGGCGTTCGGCAAGGATGTGGTGCGCGCCGAAACCTGCGACGTCACCGACGAGCGGCAGGTCGCCGCCGCGTTCGACGCATGCACCCGCGAATTCGGCGGGCTCGACATCCTCGTCGCCAATGCCGGCATCGCCTCCTCCGCGTCGATCGAGGAAACCAGCGTCGAATTGTGGCGGCGCAATTACGACGTGCTGACCGAGGGCTATTTCCTCAGCGCGCGCGCCGCTTTCCC
The DNA here is from genome assembly GCF_026130605.1 of Sphingomonas lycopersici. Lineage (GTDB taxonomy): Bacteria > Pseudomonadota > Alphaproteobacteria > Sphingomonadales > Sphingomonadaceae > Sphingomonas > Sphingomonas lycopersici. Next base: position 56,752 of record NZ_JANFAU010000009.1, read on the forward strand.
GCTGATGCGCGCGGTCGGCGGCGGCTCGATCGTGTTCATCGGGTCGAAGAATGCGCTCGCCGCGGCGGTCAACGCCTCCGCCTACGCCTCGGCCAAGGCGGCGTCGCTCCACCTCGCGCGCTGCCTCGCGCTGGAAGGCGCGCCGCACGGTATCCGCGTCAACACGGTCAATCCCGATGCGGTGATCAAGGGCTCGCGGATCTGGGACGGCGACTGGCGCAAGGAACGCGCCGGCGCGCACGGCATCGATCCCGGCTCCGAGCTCGAGGAACATTATCGCAATCGCTCAATGCTCAAGCGCGACGTGCTGCCCGAAGATGTCGCGGAAGCGGTGTATTTCTTTGTTTCCGAAGCATCTTCCAAATCGACCGGAAACATCGTCAATGTCGACGCCGGAAACGCCCAGGCATTCACCCGATAAGCAGCGAGAGAGACGGGCAATGGCGAAGGAACTGCCGCTTTCGGCCGATCAGATCGAAAGCCACAATGCCGCGCGCCTCGATGCGCTGCACGACGATTACGACAGCCTGGGCCGCGCGCTCGCCCGCCGCGGCGTGGATATCGATGCGGTCAAGGCGCGTGTCGCAGGCTTTTCGGTCGCGATCCCGAGCTGGGGCGCGGGGCGCGGCGGCACGCGCTTCGCCAAATTCCCGATCCCCGGCGAGCCGACGACGATCCACGAAAAGCTCGCCGATTGCGCGGTGGTCCACCAGCTTTCGACCGTCACCCCACGCGTCAGCCCGCATTTCCCCTGGGATTGCGTGAGCGACTATGCGGCGCTGCGCGAGGAGGCCGCGACGCTCGGACTCGGCTTCGACGCGATCAATTCGAACACCTTTCAGGATCAGCCCGGCCAGAAATTGAGCTATCGCGACGGCAGCCTCTCGGCGGGCGACGCCGGGGTGCGCGCGCAGGCGGTCGACCATAATATCGACTGTATCGAGATCGGGCGGCAGCTTGGCTCGACCGCGCTGACGATCTGGGTCGGCGACGGCACCAATTTCCCCGGGCAACAGGATTTCTCCAAGTCGCTCGACCGCTATCTCGAGGCGGCAGCGCAGGTCTATGCCGCGCTGCCCGACGACTGGCGGATGCTGCTCGAACACAAAATGTACGAGCCGGCGTTCTACTCGACCGTCATCGCCGATTGGGGATCGTCGATCCTCGCCGCGCAGGAGCTGGGACCCAAGGCGAAATGCCTCGTCGACCTCGGGCATCACGCGCCCAATGTGAACATCGAGCAGATCGTCGCGCGGCTCCACCGCTTCGGCAAGCTCGGCGGCTTCCACTTCAACGACAGCAAGTACGGCGACGACGATCTCGACAGCGGCTCGATCAACCCGCACCAATTGTTCCTCGTCTTCAACGAGCTGATCGAGGCCGAACTCAACCCGCGCGACGGGTTCGACCCGGCCTATATGATCGACCAGTCGCACAACGTCACCGATCCGATCGAGAGCATGATCGCCTCGGCCGAGGCGATCGCCGGCGCTTATGCCAAGGCGAGCATCGTCGACCGCGCCGCGCTGGCCGAAGCGCAGGATGCCAACGATACGATGCTGGCCTTCCTCACGTTGCGAAAGGCCTATCGCACCGATGTCTCGCCGATCCTCGCGATGGCGCGGATGGAAGCCGGCGGGGCGATCGATCCGATCCCGGCCTATCGCGCGAGCGGCTGGCGCGCGCGCAAGGCGCAGGAGCGCGATGCGGTGGGGCTCGGCGCTGGCATCGTTTGAGCGAAAAAGATTGATTTCGGGGGATCAGCCCGGCACAACGGCCCGCTGCAATATCGAGGCCGCTACGGGATGCATGTCGAAGAACGTGATAGCCTGATCCTCAATCTGATCGGGAAGACCGGCTTCGTGTCGTTCAAGAGCCTGGAGGCGTCGATCCCCGCCTCGCCGGCGACGCTGCGCCGCGATCTCGACCGGCTCGAGGCGAAGGGCGTGATCCAGCGCGTGCGCGGCGGGGCGCGGCTGGTCGAGGACGAGGCGACGGGCGAGCGCGGTGACGTCCAGTCGCTCGCCGGGGTGCCGTTCCACGAGAATATCGATCGCAACCGCGCGCAGAAGGAAGCGATCGGCCGCGCCGCCGCGACGCTATGCAAGCCGGGTGAATCGATCATCATCGACGGCGGATCGACCACGCTGCAGATGTGCAACCATCTCGCCGATCTGCATCTCCAAGTGCTGACCAATTCGCTCCACGTGGTCAGCGCCTTGCTGCCCCAGCCGGGGACGCGGATCGCGGTGCCCGGCGGATCGGTGTTTCGCGAGCAGAATATCATCCTCGGCATCGGGGGCGAGGAATGCATGCCGCGCGTCTATGCCCCGCGATTGTTCATGGGCGCCGCGTTCGTCGGCGCGCAGGGGGTGATGCAGGCCGATGTCGTGCTCGCCGCCGCCGAACGCCAGATGATCGACCGCGCCGAATGGGTGGCGCTGCTGGTCGACAGCTCGAAATTCGCCGCGCCCTCGGGATCGGTGGTGTGCGGGCTCGACGAACTCGACGTGGTCGTCACCGATGCCGGGATCAGCGATATCCACGCGCGGATGATCGAACAGGCGGGCGTGGAGCTGATCATCGCCTGATCGGCAGCGGGCGCGGCGCGAGCGGCTCCACCCCCACCGGCTGTTAAATCTGGATCACCCACCACCGTTCGCCCTGGGCTTGTCGAAGGGCGGCCCGAACTCTCGGGCGGTAGGACGCCCTTCGACAAGCTCAGGGCCAACGGTTTTCCTCTATCAGCACGATGCTCTAGCCGCCGCGCTGCCAGCGCAATGGACCCCGGCTCAAGGCCGGGGTGACGGAGACGTGTGACCATTTGTCGCGAATTTCCGCCGAACGTCGATCACCCCTAGCGCAACCGCTTTGCATGTATTATGTATGGATCATTGCATGGCTCAGGAGCGAGCAATGACCGAAGAAATTGGCGGCGACAAGTTCAGGTGGATCCTCAAGAGCGGCTGGGAAGGGCTCTGCCCGCGCTGCGGCAAGGGCCATATGTTCAAGGCCTGGCTCAAGGTCAGCGACAAATGCGAGGTGTGCGGCCTCGATTATCGCTTCGCCGCGCCCGACGACGGCCCGGCGTTTTTCTCGCTGTGCATCGTCGCCTTCCCGCTGATCTTCTTCGTCGTATGGCTGCAGGTGGCGTTCGATCCGCCTTATTGGGTGCATCTCGTTACCTCGGTGCCGCTGATGCTGGCGGGCTGCGCGCTGCCGCTGCGCCCGATCAAGGGCTGGCTGGTTGCCTCGCAATATGTGAACAGGGCGCAGGAAGCCGGGACGGGCCGGCTGTGGGCGCAGCTTCACGGCCGTGACTATGAAGCGGGGAAAAGCGACTTTGACGACTGAGCTTTGGTTGCCGACCCTGATCGACGGCGCGGGCGCCAAATATCAGGCGATCGCCGATGCGATCGAAACCGCGGTCGCGACGGGGAGGCTGCGCGGCGGTGACCGCCTGCCCCCGCAGCGCGAGCTGGCGAGCAGGCTCAAGGTCGATCTGACGACGGTGACCAAGGCCTATGACGTTGCGCGCCAGCGCGGGCTGATCGAGGCGAAAGGGCGGCTGGGCAGCTTCGTGCGCGAACCCGGCGATACCAGCTTCGCGCAATTGCCGCAGGTCGATACCGGGATGAACATGCCCCCCGATCTGCGCGAGGGCGCGATCGGCAAGGCGATCGCCGATGGCACCACCGCGCTGCTGCGACACAGCTCGGGCGCGCGGCTGCAATATCAGCCGCCCGGCGGCGCGTTGCAGGACCGCATCGCCGGTGCCGAATTGATCGCGCAGATCTGCACTGCGACGGTCGCGGAGCAGACAGTGCTCACCGCCGGCGGGCAGAATGCGCTCCACGCGATCCTCGCATCCACGCTGGAGCGCGGCGATGCGATCGCCTGCGGCCGTTACGTCTATTCGGGGCTCAAGGCGCTGGCCGCGCGGCTCGGGCTGCGGCTCGTCGCGTTGCCCGAGATGAGCGCGGCGGCGCTGAAAGAGGCCTTGCGCGGCGAATCGATCCGCGCGCTCTATCTCGTCCCGACCAACGACAATCCGACCGCGCATACGTTGACCGCCGCGGCACGCGAGGCGCTGGCCGAGACCGCGGTCGCCGCCGGGCTGCAGATCATCGAAGACGATGCCTATGGGCTGCTGGCGGGCGATCGGCTGCCGACGCTGACCGCGTTCGCCGCGGCCAATTCCTGGTATGTCGCGAGCACGTCGAAGGTCATTTCCCCGGCGTTGCGGGTGGCGTTCGTCCGCGCGCCGACGGTCGAGGCGGCGCTTCGGCTGGCGGTCGACGTTCATGAGACGACGATCATGCCGCCCCCGATCAACGCCGCATTGGTCAGTAGCTGGATCAGGCAAGGCGTGCTCCAGACGCTTATCGCCGAGATGCGCGAGGAGGTGCGTGCCCGGCGCACGGTCGCCGACGAAGCGCTGGGCGATATCGCTTATGCCGCGCACCCGGACGGCTATCATCTCTGGATCGGGATCGCCAACGGCGCGACCGGACGCGAACTGGCCGAGGCGATGCGCGGGCACGATCTGCAGATCATTCCCGCCGGCCGCTTTGCGGTCGAGGGGGCGCCCGACGATGCGATCCGGGTTTCGCTCGGCGGCGCGGCGGATCGCGAGGGGCTCGCGCGCGGGCTGCGGACGTTGCGCGGGCATCTGGTTTCGCCGGCGCGGTTCAATCCGGTCGTCGCATAAGGACGCGCCTGCAGCAACCCAACCGTTCGCCCTGAGCCTGTCGAAGGCCGCACTTTCTTCGTCGGAAGAGAAGCACAGGGCTTCGACAAGCTCAGCCCGAACGGGTCTCGCCAGCAACCTGCCACACGCGAAACGCATTCCCCTGCCCTTGCGCCACGAGCGGTTGCGCATCGTCGCTCACCAACGTCGGCAGCGCCGCTTCGACCGGCCGCGATTGCCGGACGGTGCGGATCTGGTCGGTACGCGCCTGAACCGTCGGGCCAGCGTCGAAAATGTCGCAATAACCCTCGTAGACGAAGCCCTCCGCCTGGAGCAGCTTCAGCGCCGGCGCCGAATTGTCGTGCGGCCGTCCGATCGCCGCGCGCGCCGCCGCGGGCAGCATGCTGGTGTAGATCGGATAGCGCGGCATCAGATCGGCGATGAACTGGTTGCCGTGCATCGCATTGTGCAGATCCGCCTCGAGGAAGCCGCTGCCGAAGAATGGCCCCGCCACCGCCTCCCAGAACGGGCTCGACCCGTCTTCGACCCAGCCGCGCAGATCGGCGATGACGGCATCGCCGAAGCGCCGGCGATGCTGGGCGATGAACATATAGCGGCTGCGCGCGAGCAACGCGCCGAGCCCGCCGGCGCGCGCATCGGGGTGGAGGAACAGCCCGCCGACCTCGGACGCGCCGTCGAAATCGTTGACGAGATGGAGGATCTCGGTCGAGAAACTACGGTCGAGATCGCGCGACACATGCGTCACCCGGCTGACCTTGTAGCTGTAGAACGGCCATTTCGCGCCGAGCCGCGAAAACAAACTCGCGGTGCCGAGCACGCGGCCGTCCCCCGATTGAAGCACGAGGAGGTAGAATTCGTTCGCCGGCGTCGCGATATCGGCCGCGAGCGAAGCCTCGCTCCACGCGATCTTTTCGGCGAGGGTTTCGCGATCGGGGGGCAGATTGGTCATCCCGCCCCCGGTCAGCGCGGCAAGCGCGAGCAAGGCGTCGAGATCGTCGGCGCGCACCGGGCGCACGAACGGCAGGTCCGCGCTGCGATCGAACCACGCCGGCGCGGTCACAGCTCGCCCGCCTGAAAACCGAGCGCGGACAATAATGCCGCGCGCGCCGTCTGGCATTGATGCCAGAGATCAGCCTCGCCCAGATCGTCCGGCGCGATCCGCTCGGGCCAGTGGCGCGCGACCATCGCCTCGATCAGGTCGCAGCGGCGCTCATCGAGCAGGAACCGCGGGTCGATCGCCGCCTCCGCCTCGGCATCGACCGCGACGCGCAGGCGAAGGCAGGCGGGCCCGCCGCCGTTGCGCATCGATTCACGGACGTCGACCACTTCGAGCTGGGCGATCGGATTGTCAGCCGCCCTGACCTCTTCGAGCCACGCCCAGACCTCGGGGGTCTCGTGCGCTTCGAGCGGGAGGATCAGCGCCATTCCGCCCGCAGCGAGCGTCACGAGCTGCGAGTTGAACAGATAGGAGCGGATCGCCGCATCGAGGCTAACTCGCCCGGCCGGGGCTTCGATGATCACCGCACCCGGCACTCTTGCCAGCAGATCGCGATAGACCGTATCGCGATCGGCGAAGGCGTGTTCGTGGGTGAACAGCACATTTTCGTTCGCCACCGCGACGACATCATTGTGGAACGCACCGGCGGCGATCGCGCCATCGCTTTGCCGGACGAGCGCGATGTCGCCCTCCGCCAGCCCGTGCCGGCGCCCCACCGCGGCGCTGGCGGCACGATGCTGCCGCGCCGGAAATGGCCCCGACGAGCGCTCGCCGTAAACGAACATTTCGAGGCTGCGATCGGCATGCGACCGGCCGATGCGCATGAAATTGGCCGCGCCTTCGTCGCCCAGCCCCACCGGCAGCGCGGGGTGAACCGCGAAATAGCGCGGATTGGCGAACGCCAGCCGCAATTGCCGCAACGTCTGATCGTGCTCGATGCTGCGGTGGAGCATCGTCGACAGATTGGCGACGCTCAAATGGCACCGCCCGTCACGTGTATCGGGCGCGGGCGAGACGGTGGCGGCGTTGGCGGTCCACATCGCCGAGGCGGACATCGCGTTGCGCAACAGCGCAGGTTCCTGTGCCCAGGCCGAGCGGCACACCGCAGTGTCGTCGCCGGCGAAGCCGAGCGCGCGTAGCCAGCCGATGTCCGGCCGGGCATGCGGCAGGAACACCCCCTGCGGCAGCCCCAGCGCGAGCATCCGGCGCATCTTGGCGAGCCCTTGTAGTGCGGCCGCGCGCGGCGCCGAAACGCCCCCCGCATTCTTCGCCGACGCGATATTGCCGAGCGACAGCCCGGCATAATTATGGCTCGGGCCGACCAGCCCGTCGAAATTGATCTCACGCATCGGCGATGCCCTTGATATCCGCGGTCAGGTCGGCGAGCCGCCCGGCCTCGAAGCTCGCGACGGGATAGGCGCAATAATCGGCGGCATAATATGCGCTCGGGCGGTGATTGCCCGACGCGCCGACCCCGCCGAACGGCATCGCGCCGCTCGCCCCGGTGGTCGGCCGGTTCCAGTTGACGACCCCGGCGCGCGCGCGGCTGAGATAGCGCGTCCAGTGCGCCTCATCCTCGGAGACGAGCCCCGCCGCGAGGCCGAAAGCGGTATCGTTGGCGGCGCGGATCGCCCCGTCGAAATCCGCCACCCGCCGGACCTGGAGGACGGGCGCGAAAATCTCCTGATCGGGCACGTCGATCCCGGTCACGTCGAGGATCACCGGCGTCATGAAGGCGGGCGAATATGCCGGCAGATCGCGCGTCGCCAGGACTGGCCGCGCGCCCGCGTCGACCAGTCCCGCCACCGCGGCGCGCGCGCGGTCAGCGGCGGCGGCCGAGATCAGCGGACCGAAGGTCGGTTCGGGCGTCATATCCCACGGCCCGATCCGCATCCGCCCGGCAAGCGCGACGACCGCCTCGACGAAAGCTTCACCGATTGCGCCTTCCGGCACGATCAGCCGTCGCGCGCATGAGCAGCGCTGCCCCGCGGTGATAAACGCAGATTGCGCGACCACCGACGCCACCGCCGCCGGATCGCCGTCCCACGCGATCAGCGGGTTGTTGCCGCCCAGTTCGAGCGCGAGGATCGCATGCGGGCGATCGAGCATCGCGCGGCGCAGGATCGTGCCGGTCGCCGCCGAGCCGGTGAACAACAGCCCATCGATATCGCCCGCGATCAGCGCCGCGCCGGTGTCGCGCCCGCCCTGAACGACTGACAGCACCGCATCGGGCACTCCCGCCTCGCGAAACAGCCGCGCCATCAGCGCGCCGGTCGCCGGGGTTTCCTCGGACGGCTTGAAGACGATCGCATTCCCCGCGAGTAGCGCCGGGACGATATGCCCGTTGGGCAGATGCCCCGGGAAATTATACGGGCCGAGCACCGCCATCACCCCGTGTGGCCGATGCCGTAGCACTGCATGGCCGAACGGCTGCGCATTGGTGCGCGATCCCGCGCGCTCGGCCTGTGCAGCGATCGAAATCTCGACCTTGCCGATCATCGACGCGACTTCCTGCCGCCCCTCCCACAGGGGCTTGCCGGTTTCGCGCGCGATCGTCACTGCGAGTTCTTCCGCGGTCGCTTTCAACCGGTCGGCATAAGCCCGGACGATCGCAATCCGCGCGTCGAGATCGGTCTCGCACCAATCATCGAATGCGCGCCGCGCGGCGGCGAGCGCGCGGGTGACGGTCGCGGCATCGTCGACCGCACCTTCCCACAGAATCTCGCCCGTCGCGGGGCAGGTCGATCGCAATATCTCGCCCATCATTTCTCTCGCATGCGGATTTGACATGATTTCCCACCTAATGAGGGATAAACAGCCCTGTTATGCGCATATGCATATGAGTATCACGCATGAGATATGACGACCGCCGCCGATTGCCACCGATGGCGATGCTGCATTGTTTCGAGGCGGCGGCGCGGCTCGGGTCTTTCTCGCGCGCGGCGGAAAGCCTGCATCTGACGCAAAGCGCGGTCAGCCGGCACATCTCCAATCTCGAACAATGGCTCGGCGCCGCGCTCTTCGCCCGCACCGGGCGGCGGGTGGCGCTGAACGAGACCGGCCATGCGTTCCTCGAAGATATCGGCCCGGCGCTGGCCGGAATACGCCGCGCGACCGGCAGGCTGATGGACCCTGAGCCCGAACATATGATCGAACTCGCGGTATTGCCGAGTTTCGGGATGCGCTGGCTCGCGCCGCGGCTGCCACGATTGACTCAGGCGCATCCCGATCTAGTCGTCAATCTGTCGGCGCGTACCGATATCTTCGATTTTACGCGCGAAGCCTTCCACGGCGCGATCCATGTCGGCGGCGCCGACTGGCCGGACGCCGAACATGACCTGCTGTTCAGCGAACTTGTCGTTCCGGTCGTCGCACCGGCATTGCTCGAACGCCATTCAATCTCTTCGCCGGAAGACTTTCTTCACGTTCCGCTGCTCGTGCAGTCGCAGCGCAGAGATGCCTGGGCGCGCTGGTTCGCGATGTTCGGTCTGCCCGGGCCGGAAATCGAAAATCTTCCCAATGCCAGTCATTTCCTGATGCTCGCGCAATCCGTGAAAGCCGGCGGGGGCGCGGCACTGTTGCCCAGCTTCTTGATCACCCCGGAATTGGCCGCCGGGGAACTGATTATCCCGTTTGATGCGCCGCTGATCGAGGAGCGCAGTTATTGGCTCGCCTTTCCGGAAAGTAGCAAACGGATCAAAGCCTTCGCACTTTTCCGGGACTGGTTGCGACGGGAATGCCAAGATCCCGATTAGCCCGACATGCCGATCAACGTTCGATCCGACATTCAAAAACCGCCCGAATTTACAAAAAAAGGGGGTTTTTCTTAGTCGAAAAGTAATCCAAGTATCGCATGCCCGCTAATCCGGCCTTTTCTCGATACGGAGTCCCAGATGGCAGAGAATGAGCAGCCCGATCTCACGCAGCTGACGGTACAGTTGCTGAGCGCCTATGTCTCGAACAACTCAGTCCCGAACGAGGACCTCGCGAAACTGATCGCGGCGACGCGGACGGCGCTCGGCGGGGCGAGCGAGCCAGCCACGCCCGCCGCGCCGGAATTCGAGCCGGCGGTGACGGTGCGCAAGAGCCTCGCGTCGCGCGATCACATCCTCAGCCTGATCGACGGCAAGCCGTACCGCAGCCTGAAGCGCCATCTCGGCTCGCACGGGCTGACGCCGGCGGAATATCGCGAGCGCTACAAGCTTCCCAAGACTTATCCGATGGTCGCCCCCGGTTATTCGGAAGAACGCCGCGAAGTCGCAAAGCGCCTCGGGCTCGGCCGCAAGCCGACTGCTCCGGCGGCGGCGCCTGACGCGAAGACGACAGCGGCTCCCGCTGCGGCGCGCCCTGCGCCGGCCAAGAAGCCCGCCGCTGCGAAAGCCCCGGCGAGCGCGAAAGTAGCCGCGCCGGCCGCCGCCAAGACGGCAAAGCCGCAGGCCGCCGCGCCGAAGAAGGCGACCACCGCCCCGGCGGCGGCAACCGCCAAAGCGTCACCTGCGGCGGCAGTGCCCGTCAAGGCCCCGAAGCCCAAGCGCGCCGCCAAAAGCAGCGTCCCGAAGCCGGCGGCCGCCCCGAAACCGGCAGCGGCCGCAAAACCGGCAACCGCTGCGAAGCCGGCGGCAGCAGCAAAGCCGGCAGCCTCAGCGAAGCCGGCGGCCGCACCCAAGGCTGACGGCGCGGCGGCGCCCGCCAAGAAGCCGCGCAAGCCTAGCGCACCCAAACCGGCGGCAAAGCCAGCGGCAGAGCCGGCAGCGAGCTGACCAATAGGTGGTGCCTGCTCATCTGGAGCGGGCACCACCCGACATACGCGACGATTGCCGCTTAAAATGCGATCTTCGCGCCCAGCGAGAAATAGCGCCCGATCACGTCATAGAAGGGCGAATAAAGCGATCCGTTAGGCGGCTGCTTGTCGAACAGGTTCGACACATTGGCGTAAATCTCGATCTTGTCCCTTCCGTCCGACGCGATTTTGGCGCGCGCGAGGAGATCGACATACGAATAAGGCGCGATGTGGTTATTGACCAGATTGACCGTCGAGTTGAAGTTTCCCGGCGAGATATAGCGCATCCGCAATTGCGCGCCGAATAGATCGCTAGCGTATTCGGCACTTGCGTTGAGCCGCCACTTCGGGACCCCGAGGCTGAAGGAATCGCCCTGCGATCCGGCATATTCGATCGTGCTCACGCCGTCGTTGACCCGCAGACTATCAACCCAGCTCGCGCGGAGCCGCAACGTGATCGTCCCCGGCGGCCCAGCGGCGACGCGGAGCGGGAAGGTCTGCGAAAGATCGGCGTCGATCCCGTCCATGCGATATTCCGACAGGTTCACATAAGCGGTCGTGATGCGGACGATATTGCCGTCCGCATCGCGCTCGACACGTCCGCACAGCGCCTGATTTCCGTTGTAACAGCGGACGACCAGATCCTGCGCGGAGATCGTGGTGATCACATGATCGATACGGATCTTGTAATAGTCGAGCGAAAGACGAAATCCGCGCAATCGATGCGGCGAATAAACGAATCCGGCGGTGAAGCTGGTTGCGGTTTCCGGGCGCAGATCGGGATTTCCGTTGTTATTGGTCAGCGCGTAGATGCTGACGTTCTTCACCGGATCGATGACGGTATTGTAGCCGATCGTCGACTGAGTGAAGAGTTCGGACAAGTTCGCCGAGCGAATGTCCCGCGACCGCGCGAGCCGCACCTCGAACCCCGGAAAGACCTCATTCGTCACGCCGAGCTTCCACGACCAGATCGAACCGGTGGTATCGTAGCTCGACAGCCGCGCCGCCGCATTCACCTCGAGCTTGTCGAACATCGGCCGATCGCGAAGCAGCGGCACGAGGATCTCGCCAAAGGCCTCCTTGACGGAGAAACCGCCGTTCATCGGGGTGAAGTTGAAGGTGCGGAACGCCCGCGCCAGATCGAGATCGCCGACCGTCTGCCGGACCGTTTCGCGGCGCGCCTCCAGCCCCATGGCAACCGAGACCGCGCCCGCCCAGAGCGTCACCGGCTCCCCGCGCAAGCTCACCCCGCCGATGTCGAGCCGCGTCGTCGAGCGCTGACGCGGCGTCCCCAGGACGAAGCGGAGCGCCTGCGCCGACGGTGCGCCTTCGCCGAACAGGTTGAGCGGGATGCAGGGGCTCGACGGGTCCGCGAGCTTGATGCGGCACACCGCTTGGCCCGTCGCGGGATCGCGCACAGCGTCGACCGCCTGATTGAAGTTCGCGCCGATGACGAAGCCGGGCGCGTCGAGATCGTTGCGATATTCGCCGTGGCTGTAATAGCCGCTCCAGCGCCAGTCTCGCCCGATCGTGCCTTCGAGCGCGAGCGTCCCCTGCGTCGTGACGCGCTCGAAATCGATGCGCGGGAACGGGAAATCGGCATTGAACCGGCCCATCATGAAGCCGGTTTCGCCGGCCGCGAGCAAATCCGCGCGCACCGCGTCCGGCAGGAAGGCATTGTCCCGCGAAATGAAAATGTTTCCGCGGTTGTTGTCGCCGAACCAGATATAATTGTTCCACATCCGCGACCGGCGCAGCTCGGCGGTGACCTTTACGCTGTCGCTGGCCATGAAGCTGACGCGGCCGAGCGCGCTATATCGCCGCTGCGGCGTCACGAGCGGCGCCATGTCGTCGTTCGACGGCCCCTCCCCGCCGATCATCTGGCTGCCGACCACCGTGCCGTAGCGAAAGTCGCGCAACGAGCCGTCGCGATTGAACACCTTGCCCGCCAGCACCCCGGTGGTGATCAGGCCCCCGCGCGCGGCATTGGCGATCCCCACGTCGGGCACCAGCATGAACCTGCCCGGCCCGACGGCGACGCTCGCCCAGCGCCCGACGTTCGCGCGCGACGTCTTGGGGATGACGCCGTCATTGTCGAGATATTCGCCGCCGATCGTTATATGGCCGCGGCCGCCGGCGAAATCGGCGCCGAACGCGCCTTCGAACCGACGCTCGGCCGCATCGCCGCGTGAGGAAATCCCGGTCTGCGCGCCGAGCCTCCCCCCTTTGAGTCCCTCGTCGAGCACGATGTTGACCACCCCGCTCACCGCGCCCGAACCCCAGGCCGCGGATGCGCCGCCCGTCACGATATCGACCGATTTGACCAGCACCGTCGGCACGGTGTTGAGATCATTGTCGCTCGAGAAGCGCCGCCCGTCGAGCAGGACGAGCGTGCGGTTGATCCCCAGCCCGCGAAGATCGACGGGGGCCATGCCCGCGCTCGTATTAGTGCCCGATGTCTGGGGCGAAATCGTCCCGCGGAATTGCGGGAGATCGTTGAGGATCGCGGCGACATTGGCGCGCGCGCCGATCGCGAAATCCGATCCGGCGATATGCGCGGTCGGGTTCGGCCCCTCGAAGCCGGGCGTATCGATCCGCGACCCGGTGACGACGATATCGACCGGCTCGATCGGCTTGATCGCGAGCGGCGTGGCAGGGGGCGGCCGACGGACGCGGCGCACCGCCACCGTCGCCTTGCGATCGGCGGCGATGATGAAGGAACCGCCGGCGGTCTGCACCGCGCCGAGCCCCGAGCCGCTGAGCAGGCGACGCAATATCTCGGCAACGCTGTAGGTGCCGTCGATCGCCGGGGCGATGCGGCCCCGCGCCGCGCTGGAGGTGAAGATGATGTTCGAATGGGTGGTCGTCGCCACCGCCTCGAGCGACAGCGAGAGATCCTGGCGGGGCAATGAGAAGCGATAGCGAGGCGCGGGCTGCGCCTCGACGGCAGAGGCTATCAGGCACGCCGGTGCCGACAGCAATATCAGTCGTCCCCCCTGCCCCATGTCCTTCCTTTACACCATTTCGCCGCGCCCGTTCGGGCAGCGGCGGGGCGGACGCGCGGCGCGATCGCCCTCAGCGTGTCAGCAGCACGTCGTCGCCCTCTCGCTGCACGCGCAACCCGTGGAGCTGCGCCACCGCCGCCGCGAATTCGGACGGATTGCCGGTCGCGAACACGCCCGAGATCGGCAATGCCGCCAACCGCGCGTCGCTTACCACCAAATGCTCGTCGCCATAGCGATTCATCTCGGCGGCCGCTTCCGACAGCGGGGTATCGCGGAAGATCAGTTCGCCGCGCCGCCACGCGGTAACCGCATCCAGCGGCGGCCGATCGAGCGCGACCGCACCGCCCCGCCCGACCGAAACGCGCTCGCCCGGCGCGAGCACCGCGACGAGCCGTGGGGGGGCACCTACCTGCGTCACCTCCACCTTGCCGCGCAGCAATGTGACACGGACGCGATCGGCATCCCTCCGCACGACGAAGCTCGTCCCCAGCGCCTTGATGCGTTCGTCCCCGGCGTCGACGACGAAGGGCCGCGCGGCATCATGCGCGACATCGAACAGCGCCTCGCCCCGGTCGAGCGAAATCTGGCGCTCGTGCCGGCCGAGCTTCGCGGTGACATGGCTGTCGGTGTTGAGCGCAATGCGGCTGCCGTCGTCGAGCGTCGCGACGCGCTGCTCGCCGATCCGCGTATCGAACGCCGACGGCTGATCGAGATAGACCGCGATCGCGCCGCCGCCCGCCAGCAGCAAGAGCGAGGCGGCGATCGCGGCGGGAATCCAGCGTCGCGGCGCCGGGGCTGGTCGCGCGCCGCCGTCCTCCTCGCCGAGCGCGGCGGCATCGGGGAGCAGATCCCACAATTCGCCGGCGCGCCGGAACGCGTCGCGATGCTCGGGATCGGCATCGAGCCAATCCTGCAGCGGCGCCTCCGCAGCCGCACCGCTCGGGCCGTGCAGCCGCGCGATCCAGGCCGCGGCCTCGGCGTTGAGCCGCGCGCGCTCGTTGCTCGACCGCGTTACCATTGTTCCATCCAGTTCATCAGTTCGAGCGTCGCGCGCGCGATGCGCTTTTCCACCGCGGCAATCGACATCCCCTCTTCCCGGGCGATCGTCGCATAGCTCGCGCCGTCGAGCCGCCGGCGAAGCAGGATCCGGCGGGTACGCTCAGGCAATTGCGCCAGCCCGTCACTAGCATGTTTCAGCCGCGCACGCGATTGCAGCACCTGCTCCGAATCCGGCGCGGTATCGACGATCGTGAAGACATTCTCATTGGCAAAGGGCGCCCGCCGTTCGCGACGCTGTTCGTCGATCGACAGGTTGACCGCGATCCTCACCAGCAGCGCCTCTTGTGACCGCACCTCATGCTTCCGCTCATAATATTCGACCTTGAGAAAGGCTTCCTGCACCAGATCGTCCGCATCCTGATCCGCGACGCCTCGCTTGCGCAAGACACCACGCACGTGTCGCCACATCTCGGTCAACTGGCTCATCGCGTTTCTCTCACGCGCCATAGAGGATAGGCGCGCACAGGGAACAGGGAGACTTTCTCAGTGAACCACATTGCGCGCAACCTTCCGCCACTCGGCATCGGACAGCGGGAGCGTGCGCAGCCCGGCGTAATAAGCGCGAAGATCGCGCATGAACGGCCAGTCCGACGCCGGAACAAAATGGCGCAACCCGATCCGCCGCATCAGCCCGACCAGCGCCGCTTTGTCGCGATCCGGCACGCTTTCCGGCCGGATCGCGGCAAGATCGAAATAGAGATTGGCGCATCGTGGGCGATCATGCTCGCACGCCTCGGCAAAGACGCCGAGCGCGGCGAGGGTCGCGGAATCGACCCCGCCCCAACCCGCGGCGTGCGCGATCTGAACCGTCGTGCCGCGCGCCGCCGGCAGCACCTCGTTCACGAAGATACGCGCCTCGTCGGCGCCGTACCCCTCGACGCGGTGGCGCATGTGGATCATGACGCGCCAATGCGCGGACGCCGCCGCGCGCACCACGTTCGCGAGCATCCTCACCTGCTCGGGCCGGTGATAGTCGAAGCGCGAATTGGCGAGATGCAATTTGATCCCGGCGACATGACGATCGCCGCGCCAATGCGCGATCTCGGGCAGCGCGGTGGGCGTCAGCGGGTTGACGCCGATATAGACCGAGAAGCGTGCCGGCTGCGCGCGCGCCAGCCCCACGGTGAAGTCATTGGCCGCGCGGACGATCGCCGCGTGGTTCGGCGGCAGCGCGGCCATCAGCGGGCTTTCCGCGAGATAGGCGGTCGACATCACCTGCGCACGGCGGATGCCCGCATCGTCCATCGCGCGGCGCAGATCCGCAACGGCCAGCGGCCGGGTGAACTCGGCATCGCATTTGCTCGCCCGCCCCGGGCTGGCACAATAATCGGACAGGATCGCGAGGATCGCGGGCGCGTGGAGATGGACGTGGTGATCGACGTGCACCACCGGCGCCCGTCGGTCCGCCGCGCCAGACGGCGCGACGGACAGCCACGCGATCGCGACGACCGCACCCAGGCGGGCGAAGGTCACCGCCCCTGATCGGCGAGCAGCATCTGTTTCCAGAACAAGGCGCTCGCCCAGAAATAATAGTCCTCATTCTCCTTCTTGTGGAAAACGTGCCCCTCATTCTCGGCGAGCACATGCCACACGGTGCCGCCCTTGCCGCGCACCGCCTTGATGATCTGCTCCGCCTCGCTCGCCGGGACGCGCGGGTCGTTGCCGCCGGTCGCGATGAGCAACGGCACGGTGATCTTGTCGACATTGGTCAGCGGCGAGATTTCGATCAGCTTGGCGCGCTGCTTCGGATCGCGCTCGTCGCCATATTCCACGCGGCGCAGGTCACGCCGATAGGATTGCGTATTCTCCAGGAAGGTGACGAAGTTCGAGATCGCCACATAGCAATTCGCGCCCTTCAGCCGCGCCGAATAATGCGTCGCGGTGGCGTAGCACATATAGCCGCCGTAGGAGAGACCGGTGACGGCGAAGCGCGCCGGGTCGAGCGTCGGATCCTTGGTCAGCGTGTCGAGAAAGGCGCCGATATCCTTCACCGAATCCTCGCGCTTGAACGGCCCGTTGTCGAGGTTGACGAAGCGCTTGCCGAAGCCGGTCGAGCCGCGGACATTGGGGAAGAACAAGGCGATGCCGAGTTCGTTGAGATAATAATTGTCCGGCCCGAGGAAATCGGGCTGGGTCTGCCCCTCCGGCCCGCCGTGGATGTTGACGATCAGCGGGCGCTTGCCGGGAAATTTCGCGGGATCGGGGCGATAGAGGAAGCCCGATACGGTTTCGCCGTCGAAGCTTTTGACCTCGACGAGCTGCGGCTCGACATTCTTCGCCGGATCGAGCCCGCCGGTTTCGCTGCGCGTCCAGCGCGTCACCGCCAGCGTCTTCGGGTCGATCGCAAAGGCGTCGCCGGCGACACGTGCGGAGGACATGCTGAGACCGATCGTGCCCCACGGCGCGATCTGGATCGGCGAGCCGATCGTATAGGGGATGACCCCCGCGGGCAGCCCGGTCACGTCGCGCGACGTCCCCGCGCGAACGTCGAGTACATGCACCCGGCTGACCCCCGCCTCATTGGTGGCGTAGACGACGAAGCTGCTGTCGGGGGCGAGCGCATATTCGGTCACGTCCCATTTCCGCTCGGCGGAAACCGGGGTGAACTTGCCGCTGCGCGCGTCGAGCCGGCCCAATCGCACGAAATCGGAATCGATGTCCGACAGGATCCAGATCGCGCCGTCCGGCGCATAATGCGGCGCGATGTACGAAACCTCGCGCTTCACGTCGTTCAGCGCCCGCATCTTGCCCGAGGCGAGATCGAGCTCATAGATATCGGCGCGGTTGACCGACATGCGGTTGACCACCAGCGCCCGCGCGCCGTCGGCGGAGAAATCGGCGATGTTCCAGCCGCCGCCCTTCACCGTCGCGACGAGGCGATCGGTCTTGGGGTTGCGCGGATCGACGACGTAAAGGTCTGAATCGGTGCCGTTACGCCGGGTCGACGAATAGCCCACGACCTTGCCGTCGGGGCTCCACGCGCCGAACCAGTTGCGGCTCTTGCCGTCGGTGAGGAGATGCAGCCGCCCGTCGACCAGCCGGTAGAGCTGGAAGAACTCGCCGCCGCCGATATCCTTTTGCACCACGGTGACATCGCCCGCGCCGGGCGAAACCGCGGCGGCGATCACCGGCTCGGCCTCGAAGCTGAGCTGGGTGCGCGCCGCATCGGGCGCGCCGACCTTATGGATCTGATCGGTATTGGCGAAGCGCGTCTTGATCAGCATCGAGCGATCGGCCGGATCCCAGCCGAGGAAGATCGCCTTGCGCGCCTGAAGATAGGGCTGGGTTTCGGCGACCAGCGCCGCGGGGATCGCGGGAAGCCCGTCGGCGACGATCGCCGCGGGCTTGGCGACGGACGCCTCCTGCGCAGGGGCGGCGACGGGAAGCAGCGCAAGGGTTGCAGCGGTTGCGGCAAGAGCGGAACGAAGGCGCATATGGCACTCTCCTGTATCGGGTCAGTTGGGGCCGAAGCCATGATCGCCCGGCGCGATGTCCGGGCGATCCAAGGGGTCACGATGATCAGAATCGAACGCGCGCGCCAAAGGTGAAATAGCGCCCGAGCACGTCGTAATAGGGCGAATAGAGCGACCCGTTCGGCGCCTGCTTGTTAAACAGATTGCTGACATTGCCGTACAATTCGAACGACCGCGACCCGGTGGGCACCTTCACCTGCGCCTGCAGATCGAAATAGGTGTAGGCGCCGATATGGTTGTTCGAGAGCGCGATCTGATTGTTGAACACCCCGGGCGAAATATAGCGCGCGCGCACCAGCCCGGAGAAGGTGTCGTTCTCATAACCGACCGAGCCGTTGACCCGCCACGCCGGCACGCCGAGCCCGAACGAATAGCCCTGCGAGCGGACATATTCGAGCTTCACCACCCCGTCATCGGTGGTGAGGCTATCCACCCAGGTGCCGATCAGCCGGAACTTCAGCCGGCCATTGGCCGATTTGAACAGCCGGTCCATCGCCATGACGTAGGAGATCTCCGCATCGATCCCGTTGGTCTTGTAATTGGCGAGATTGACATAGGTCGAAACCGTCCGGGTGATCGTATTGGTCGCCGGATCGCGCTCGACCCGCGAACATAGCGCCGTGTTGCCGTTGTAGCAGCGCGTCACCAGATCCTGCGCCGCGATGGTGGTGATCACATCCTTCACATCGATGTCGAAATAGTCGACCGAGATGTTGAGGCCGCGGACCGCCTGCGGCGAATAAGTGAAGCCGAAGGTCCAGGTATCGGCCTTTTCCGGCTCGAGGCTCGGATTGCCGCCGCCGTTGCTCAGGACGTAGACGTTCTGCTTGGTGAGCGGATCGTAGATCGTGTTATAGCCGGTGGTGGTCTGGGTATAGAGTTCGCTGAGATTGGCCGAGCGGATATCGCGCGAACGCGTCACGCGGCCGCGGAAACCCGGGAAGAATTCGTTGGTCGCGCCCAGCTTCCACGACCAGATCGAGCCGGTGGTGCTGTAATCGCTGACGCGCACCGCGCCGTTGAACTCGAGCTGGCGCAGCAGCGGCGTATTGTGGACGAGCGGCACGAGGATCTCGCCGAACGCCTCCTTCACATCGAAGCTGCCCGACATCGCCGAGAAGCTGAAGGTGCGGAACGCCTTGGCGGCATCGAGCGCGCCGACGGTCTGCCGGATGCTTTCCTTGCGCGCCTCGACGCCGACCGCGAACGACACCTTGCCCGCCGGCAGCGCGAACGGCTCGCCGCGAAGGCTGATGCCGCCCACGTCGAGCTTGGTGGTCGCGCGCTGGCTCGGCGTGCCGGTGACATAGGCGATCGCCTCCTTCGACGGCGCACCGAGGCCGAACAGATTGATCGGAACGCAATTGGTGCTCGGATTGGTCAGCGCGATCCGGCACACCGCGCGGCCGCTGGCGGGATCGATCACCGAGTCCACCGCATTGGCGAACTCCTTGGTGAGCAGGAAGCCGGGGGTATCGATATTGTTCTGATATTCGCCGTGGCTGTAATAAGCGCTCCAGCGCAGGTTCGATCCGATCCGCCCGTCCAGCGCCAACGTGCCCTGCGTCACCTTCCGCTCGAAATCGATCCGCGGATAGGAAAGATCGCTGTTGAAACGCCCCATGTAGAAACTGCTCTGGCCCGCCGCGGCGAGCGCGTCGGTCACGCTTTTCGACAGAAAGGCATTGTCCGACTTGATCAGGATGCCCGATGTCGCCGAGCCCTGCACGTGATCGCCGAACCAGATGTAATTGTTCCACATCCGCGAATGGCGCACTTCGGCGGTCAGCTTGATCGCGGGCGAGAATTCATAGGTGAAGCGCCCGAGCGCGCTGTAGCGGCGCTGCGGCGTCATCAGCGGGCTGAGATCGTCGTTCGACGGCCCCTCGCCGCCCGACATATAGCCGCCGCTCACCCGGCCATAATCGAAATTGCGCAGCGACCCGTCCGGGTTGAACGCCTTGCCGGCCAGCACCCCCGAGGTGATCAGCCCGCCATAGGCCGAGGTGGAAAAGCCGACATCCGGGGTCATCGCGCCGGCGAACGACGCCCAGCGGCCGATATTCTTGCGCGCCGTCTTCGGCACGATGCCGTCGCTGTTGAAATATTCGCCGCCGATGACGACGTGGCCGCGATCGTCGTTGAAGCCGATCCCCGCCTTGCCTTCGAAGCGATGCTGCGCGGCATCGCCATAGGTCGAAACGCCTGCTTCGGCGCCGAGCTGCAGTCCCTTGAACGTCTCGTCGATCCCGAGATTGACGACGCCCGCGACCGCGCCCGATCCCCAGGCCGCGGAAGCACCGCCGGTGACGACCTGCGCGCTGCGCACCAGCACGTTGGGAATGGTGTTGAGATCATTGTCGCTGACGATGCGGCGGCCGTCGATCAGCACCAGCGTGCGGTTGATGCCGAGACCGCGCAGATCGACCGGAGCGTTGCCCGCGCCGGTGTTGGTCCCCGTCGTCTGCGCCGAAGTGGTGGCGCGGAATTGCGGCAGATCGTTGAGTGCGGCGGCGACATTCGGCCGCGCGCCGACCGACAGGTCTTCGGCGGTCACCGTGATCGTCGGGGTCGGCGTCTGGAAATTGCGGTCGATGCGCGATCCGGTGACGATGATGTCGCCCCCCGTATCGCTCTCGGCCGGCGCCGCATTCTCCGGGGATACCGTCTGCGCCGATACGCCCGCCGCGGCCACGATCGCCACGCACGCGCCGATTACACTCCCGAATCTGATCATGAGTCCCCCCTTGTCTCCAGGCGGCCGATCGCCGCGGATGCTCACGGGGAAGACGATCCGATTTCACAAATCCGACATATTTCGAAAATTTTTTCGAGCGCCGCGCATCGCCGCTGTGGCGACATGGCTCGAACGCCGTTGGCGAAGGGGGACCGGGCCACTGCGGGTCCCCGAAAAAGCCCTCAAATCGAGGGTGATGGGCGCGGGTACGCCGGCGCGCATAATAAGAAATTTACATTCATGTGAAACCTATGCCGTGGTTACGGGGGGCCTTATGTTCAACGTGCTCGAATGCGCGACCGACCAGCACGACATCCGATTGGTCGTTCTCGCCGCGCTGATCTGCCTGTTGGGAAACGTCGGCGTCTTCGTCCTGCTCAACCGCTCGACCCTGTGCGTCGAGACACGCCGGCGCCATTGGCTGATGATCGCCGCGATCGCCGAAGGCGTCGGCGTATGGGCCACCCATTTCGTCGCGATGCTCGCCTATCGCGGCCCGATGCCGCTCGAGTTCGGCATCGCGCTGACCCTGCTCTCGGTGACGATCGCGATCGCATTCTTCTGGGCGGTGTTCCACTGGCTCGGACGAGCGCCGGGGACGGTCCGCAACATGGCCGCCGGTGCGGGGGCGGCGGTCGGCATCCACGGGATGCATTTTACCGGCATGGCCGCAATTATCGCCCCGGCGCGGATCAGCTATGCGATCGCGCCGGTCCTGATCTCGCTGGCGCTGTCCGCGCTGCTGTTCGGCGCCGCCTTCGTCGTCTTCACCGCGACCGAAGGGCGGAAGAAGATCTTCCTGCCCGCGATCCTCGCGGTGCTGTCGATCGTCGTACTGCACTTCACCGCGATGTCCGCCACCACGCTGACCTATGATCCGACGCAGGCCAGCGTCGGCGGCCCGATTCTGAGCCGCGAATGGCTGGTGCCGGCGATCGTGCTCGCCAATCTCGTCCTGCTCGCGCTCGCGCTCACCGGATCGTTCGTCGACCGCTGGCTGACCGATGCCCGCGGGATCGCCGATGCGACGCTGGAGGGGCTGGCGATCGTCAGCGCGGGCCAGATCGTCGAGGTCAACCGCCAGCTCGCAGGGTTGCTCGGCGTCAGCTCCCGCACATTGATCGGCAGCGTGCCCTCGCGCTGGTTCGTCCCGGTCGCCGGGGGAACATTCGACATACAGGAGGGGCTTACCGTCGAGGCGCGGATCCGCGGCAGCGCGGACGAGGACCAGATCATCGAGATCGCAACCCAGATGATCGAATATCGCGGCCGGCGCTGCGAAGTGCTCGCGGTCCGCGATCTTTCCGATCGCAAACGCGCCCAGCGCGCGATCGAGCATCTCGCCTCGCACGATCCGCTGACCGATCTTGCCAACCGCGCCAGTTTCGTCCGCGCGCTGGACGAAGCGATCGCGGCGCGCCAGCCCTTTGCGCTGCTTGCGATCGACCTCGATCGCTTCAAGGCGATCAACGATATTTTCGGTCACGGCGCGGGCGACGACATCCTGCGCCGCGTCGCCAATATCCTCCGTGCGTCGGTGCGCGGCGACGACGTCATCGCGCGGGTCGGCGGGGACGAATTCCTCATCGTCCAGCGCGCGGTTTCCGGGCCGGACGACGCGCGCCGGCTGGCGAGCGACATATTGGAGAATTTCGCGGGCGAGATGGACGTGGCGCGCGATCCGATGGCGGTCGCCGCGAGCATCGGGGTCGCTTTCTACCCGCTTGACGCGCTCGATGCGGAAACGCTGCAGCAGAACGCCGATATCGCGCTCTATCGCGCCAAGAGCAGCGGCCGCGGGATCGCGGTCTTCTTCGATCAGGAGATGGACGAATTGGCGCGCGACCGGCGTGCGCTCGAACATGATCTGCGCCACGCGATCACGCGCAACCAGCTCCATCTCGTCTTCCAGCCGCTCGTCGCCACCGCCTTCGGCTCGGTGGTCGGCTATGAAGCGCTGCTGCGCTGGCAGCATCCCGAGCGCGGCGAAATCCCGCCCGATTTCTTCATCCCGATCGCCGAGGAAATCGGCGCGATCGTGTCGATCGGCGAATGGGTGTTACGCGAGGCCTGCGCCACCGCCGCCGGATGGCCGGCCAATATCTCGATCGCGGTCAATGTATCGACGGTGCAGTTCCAGGTGCCGAGCTTGCCGGCGATCGTGCGCGACGCGCTCGATTCCTCCGGGCTCGACGCGCGGCGGCTCGAGCTCGAGGTGACCGAGACGGCGTTCATGCGCAACCGCCAGATCGCGCTGAAATCCTTGCATGAGATCCGCGCGATGGGGGTGCGCATCGCGATGGACGATTTCGGCATCGGCTATTCGTCGCTGAGCAACCTCAAGGCGTTTCCGTTCGACAAGATCAAGATCGACAAGAGCTTCGTCGCGTCGATCTCCGACGACGAAGCCTCGCGCTCGATCGTGCGCGCGATCGTCGGGCTGGGACGCAGCTTCAACATGCCGATCGTCGCCGAGGGCGTCGAGACCGAGGCGCAGCGGCAGATGCTGCTCGACGAGGGGTGCCCCCAGGCGCAGGGCTATTATTTCGGGCGCCCGGCGGGCGATCCGTTCGGCGACGCCGCGCGGGACCGGCAGGGCAAATCGCCGGCCGGGCATCTCTCCGGCGAATCCACCGCCTGAGCTGCGCGCGATACGGCGGCTGCGGGGGCGAACGTCCACCGGGTCTACAAATATATGGAAACCGGTAACAATTCCGTCTCAATTCCGGTCTAACAGCAAGCCATCGGGCGCACGCGTCCGAAACCTCCCTGACTCTATGGGGGCAGCCCTCCCCTTAATCTCAAGCTGCCCCTCCTTTTTTGCGCATTTCCCAACTCTGGATTGATCGCCTTGACCCCGCGCGAGATCGCTGCCCTGCAGCAGGAACTTCTATCGATGCCCCGGCAGGAGATTGTGAATCTCTATCACGCGCTCGGCACCGACGATCCGCGCCACGAGGTGATCGAGGCGCTGGTCAAAGCCTATCGGCTGGATCTGGAAGCGGCCTGATCGCGCGCCGCGACGGACGGATCGGCGGGCCGCGACGCGTGGCCACGATACCGGCGCGTGACGACGCGATTCCGCCCGGCATGTTTTGCTTCGTAGAGCGCTTCGTCGGCGAGCTTGAACAATTCCCGAAAATCGGCCGCGACGCGTGACTGGGCGACGCCGATGCTGGCGGTGACGATCTGGTCGCCGATGATCCGGCGATGATCGCACGCCGCGATCCCGACGCGGACGCTCTCAGCGAAGCGATCGAGGATCAGCCCGTCGAGCCCCACCGCAAGCAGGCCGAATTCCTCGCCGCCGATCCGGCCGACGGTGCACATCGCCCCCTCCCATGACGCGATCCGCTCGCCAATCCGGTGGAGCACCGCGTCGCCGGCATCATGGCCATGTTCGTCGTTGATCGACTTGAAGCGGTCGATGTCGATCAGCAGCAGCGCGGCGGGCAGCCCGCCGGCGCGCGCGCGATCGAGCAAGGAGGCGACATTCTCCTCGAACCCGCGCCGGTTGCGCACCCCGGTCAGCGCGTCGCGCCGCGCCGCTTCGCGCGCCAGCGCCTCGCCCGCGCGAGCGCGGTCGCGCTCGATGCGCAGCCGGCCGATGCGGCGCGTCGTGGCGATCGTCAGCCACAAGGTCTGCCAGGTCGCGGCGAGCAGGATGACGAGTTTGGACCCCGCGCCCCACAGATGGTCGTCCATGTCGACGAGCTGGATCGCCGCCAACGTCATCATCGGCACCGACCAGGCACCCGCGAAGTCGCGCGCCTCGGTCGAGCCGCGCCGCCACGCCCAGCCGAGGCAAAGCGTCACCGCCGCCAGATCGGCGAGGATGAGATAGCCGAGCAGCTCGGCGAATTGGGTGAGCCCCGGCCCGCGGATCAGCGCGAGCGGAACGCCGGCGACGGCATTGGCCGCGCCGAGCGCCAGCGTGCCGGTCCGCAGCGCGCGCGGCAGCGTATCGCGCCCGAGCGAGGTTACCGCGCTCGCCGTCGCCAGCGCGACCGCGAGGCATGACAGGAAGGTACAGATCTGCGCCGACACCGTCCCGGCCATCGCCGGGAAGGCGAGCAGATCGAGTTGCGACCAGATCGCCCCCCACACGAACATGCAGACCGCCCAGGCGCCGTGCCAGGCGAGAAAATGGCGGCGGATCGCGGCGGCGAGCGACAGGGTGTAGATGCCGCCAACCAGCAGCAGGGTCAGCGCCGCGCCGATGATCGCGGCGAGCACCGTCGATTGCTCGACGCCCTCCGCCGCCGGCATCAACCGCGCGTGGAGCAGCCCGTAATCGGCGAGCCGCTCGAAACGCAGCGTCACCGCGGTGATCGGCGCATCCCGATCGGGCGCCTCGAACGCAATCTGGCCGCCGGCGCGCCAATGCGTCCCGAACCGGCCGCCGCTCACCTCCTGCCACCGCACGGCACCGTCGGCATAGGAAAAGGCCACCGCCAGCCGGTCGAAGCGCGAATAATGCACCATCAGCACGATATGCCGCGGCTCGATCGGCAAGCGATCGAGCCGGCTGGTCAGCCACAGGCTGCCGCGTTGATAATCGCGCGGCGCGTCGGTGCAGGAGAAGCGCAGCGACGCCAGCGTGTCATCGCGCACCTGCGAGTCGGTAACGGCATGGCACAGCGAGGATTTGAGCCCGATCGCCTCCGCCATTGCCGGCACGCCCCAGCACATCGCGAAAAGCGCGAGCGCCAGCCGGCACGGGACTCCCCCCAATAATTTCGCGACCGCCATCATTGGATCGCGGCTTTCGCACGAAAAGCGTTGGCAAAGCTTTAGCATTTCGCCCGATGCGAAGCATAATTTTACAATAACAACTGCCCGGGACGGCAATTGACTATCGCCCGGTCAACAAGCAGGCCATGCACCTGAATCATCGGCAAAATCGGGAGACAATCAGATGACGACCGACGAGATCGAGATCGCCAAGGTTCTCGACGAGCTCTACGACATCGTTTCCGGGCCGGCCGGCCCACGCGACTGGTCGCGGCAACGGTCGATATTCCACGAAGACAGCCGGCAGATGCGCACCTGGATCGACGCCGAGGACAAGCCGGCGATCCGGATCATGGACCAAGAGGCCTATGCCGCCGACACCACGCCCTTCTTCGCCGAGAACGACTTTTACGAGGTCGAGATCGCGCGGAAGATCAATATCTTCGGCAATATCGCCCATGTATGGAGCATCTATGAGGCGCGCCGCGCGCCCGATGCCGACACGCTCGATCGCCGCGGGATAAATTCGATCCAGCTCTACAAGGACGAAAGCGGCTGGCGGGTGGTCAACATGATCTGGGACAATGAACGCCCCGGCGTGGTCGCCAGCCTGTAGCGGGATAGATTCAGATGGAAGGTTCTCACCTTCCCCATCCGTCATGCCGGGCTTGACCCGGCATCCACAGCAACAGGCGGCGGCCCCTCGTGACTCTGGATGCCGGGTCAAGCCCGGCATGACGACGAGGGCTTTCGGGACTCATCCGTTACGTTCTCACCGCCAGCTTCCTCGCGTTACTTCGCGCCCGATCCGGCCGCGACGGGCTCGAAGAAAACCCCGGCCATCCCGCCGCTCGACCATTGCACGCGGCCCATTCTCACATCGCACCCGCGCGCTTTCACGAGCAAGCGGGTGCCTTCGGGTAGGCCCGCGGCCTCGATCATCATTCCTTCCGCCGACATATTCCGCACCGTGCCGGCGAATACCGGCGCGCAGGCGACCAATGTCGCGAGCAGATCGACCTTGACCCGCGGCGCCTCGCGCTGGTCCGACCCGGCCTCTTCCGCCCCCGCCTGCTGATCGCCGAGGTTGCGGGGAAGCGGATCCTCGGTCTGCAAGCCGCAGCGCATGCCCTCCACCCAGCGCACCTCCGCGGTGACGAAGGTCTCGCCGTCGAGGCTGACATGCACCTCTTGCCCCAGCCCGAGCGTCAGCGCGCATTCCCCGCTCAGCCCGTTTTGCGAAACGTCGTGGATCGCCAGCCGCGCTTCGCGGAGAACGGGGTAGAGCAGCGCCGATTTCAAGACGCGCTGGCGGGCATGCCGACGACGCTCATCACCTTCGTTGCTCGTCGCCGAGCCGGTATCTTCCGACACGTTTGAACCCTTTTTGACCCGGAGTCGCCATTTTTGGCTAGGCGCGGTGCTTAGTAAGAAATGTCATTACCGAATGTTGAATTTTAATGCTGACTTTAGATTAAGATTTTCTCTCCGCCCGCGCGAGGCAGCCCCGCTTCCCAATAAGGCGGATCGCCGAAGCTCCGGCGCAGCCATTCGATCAGCGCGGTCAGCTTGGCCGAGGCGCTGCGGTTGGGGGGATAAGCGATATAGAGTTCGGCGCCCTCGGGCTCGACGCCGATGTCGATCCGCACGAGGCGCCCGTCGACCAATTCGTCGTGGACGAAAAAGCTCGGCAGCATCGCGATGCCGATGCCGGCGAGCACCGCATCGCGCATCACCAGCCCGTTGTTCACCCGCAGCTTCGCGCGCGGGCGGATGACCCGCGCGCCGTCCGCCGCGCTAAACCGCCAGTCGCTGTTTCGGTTGGTATAATGGACCGCGCTGGCCTGTTCGAGCTCGTCGAGCGACCGGGGCGCGCCGTGCGCCGCGAGATAGCCGGGCGCGGCGACCAGCACCCGGCGGGTCGCGCATAGGCGGCGCGCGATCAGCCGGTTGTCACGGATCGCGCCGTGCCGGATCACCGCATCATAGCCGTCCGCCGCGACATCGACGAAGCGGTCGTCGAGATCGAGGCTGAGGTCGATCCCCGGATGCGCGGCAAGGAAGGCGCTCAAGGCCCGGCCGAGATGCGCGACCCCGAACCCCACCGGCCCGGCGATCCTGAGCGGCCCCGAAAGGCTGCCGCGCCGCTCGGACAATTGCGCGGTCGCCTCCTCCACCTCGCGCAGGATCGTCCGGGCGTGGCCGAGAAAGGCGAAGCCGTCCTCGGTCAGCGCGAGCTTGCGCGTCGTGCGCTGCACCAGCTTGGCGCCGAGCACCCGCTCGAGCTCGGCAAGCCGCTCGCTCACCACCGACTTGGCGAGCCCGATCCGCCGCGCCGCCTCGCTGATCGACCCCGCCTCCGCCACCGCGACGAACACCGTCACGCCATCGAGTTTCATCATCGTTCGGCTTTCCCGAAAACCGGTTTCGACTTTCGCCGGCTAGTGCAGACAATGCCGCTGCGCCATTTCGCTGTCCAGACACACCGGTGCGATAGGATCCGCACCGGCATCGAAAGGAATGGGAAGATGACCGAATTCGCCGACAAGAATGTCCTCGTCATCGGCGGCAGCCGCGGCATCGGCGCCGCGATCGTCCGCCGCCTTGCGCGCAGCGGCGCCGAGGTCGCGTTCAGCTATGCCGGGTCGGCCGACGCCGCCGCGGCGCTCGCGTCGGAGACCGGCGCCACCGCGATCCGCTCGGATGCCGCGGATCGCGCCGCGGTGGTTGACCTGGTCAAGGGGCGCGGCGCGCTCGATATCCTCGTCGTCAACGCCGGCACCTTGGTGATGGGCGATCCGCTCGAGACCGACGCCGATGCGGTCGACCGGATGATCGATATCAACGTCCGCGCCCCTTATCATGCCGCGGTCGAAGCCGCGCGGCAGATGCGCGACGGGGGTCGGATCATCGTGATCGGCTCGGTCAACGGCGATCGCATGCCGTTCGCCGGCGGGGCGGCCTATGCGATGACCAAATCGGCGCTGCAGGGGATGGCCCGCGGTCTGGCGCGCGATTTCGGCGCGCGCGGCATCACTGTCAACATCGTCCAGCCGGGGCCGACCGATACCGACATGAACCCGGGCGACGGACCGATGAGCGGGTTCATGCACGAATTCATGGCGATCAAGCGCCACGCCACCGGCGAGGAGATCGCGGCGATGGTCGCCTATCTCGCCGGGCCGGACGCCGGGATCGTCACCGGCGCGCTCCACACGATCGACGGCGGGTTCGGCGCCTGATCGCAACGGGCTGGCCGGGGAGGCGGAAAAATATATCCTCCTCCCCGGCAGATATCGCGCCGATCCGGGAGCCGCCTATGACGAACGTGCGAAACTGGCTGATCGACCACACCGGCATCGGCGTTTCGGACATCCACCGTTCGGCGGATTTCTACGAAGCGGTGCTGGCGCCGCTTGGCGCGAGCGCGATCATGCGCATCTCGCGGACCTTCGGCCCGGCCGACAAAGGCGACGATGATCTCGGCGGGGTCGCGTTCGGCATCGATTATCCGATGTTCTGGATCGACGTCTTCCACCCCCACGGCGTCAAGCAGCATAACGCGTTTCGCGCGACCAGCCGGGCGCAGGTCGATGCCTTCCACGAGGCGGGACTCGCCGCCGGGGGCGTCGACAACGGACGCCCCGGGTTGCGCACCGGCGGTTATCCGCCGGGCTATTACGCCGCCTTCCTCCTCGATCCCGACGGCAACAATGTCGAGGCGCTATTTCGGGAGCGCTAGTTCGGCAAGCGCATCGACGATCGCCTCGGCGTCGAGCCGATAGCGGCGGTAGAGATCGGGGAGATCGCCGGTCTGCCCGAAGCGGTCGATGCCGAGCGGGCTGACCCGCATCCCGCGCACCGCCCCCAGCCACGACAGGCTCGACGGCGCCCCGTCGATCACCGTCACGAGGCCGGCGCCGTCGGCGAGCGCATCGAGCAGGGTTTCGACATGCGACGGCTCCCGCGCGCCGTCGGTCCAGCGCCCCGCGTGCCGCGCTGACCAGCCGCGATGAAGCAGATCGGCCGAGGTGATCATCAGCAGCCCGAGCCCCGGCAGATCGTCGGCGACCAGCGCATGCGCTTCGAGTACCTCCGGGGTGATCGCCCCGGTGAAGGCGATCGCCGCATCGCGCGGGCCGGTCGGCGGAATCAGCCAATAACCGCCCTTGAGCGCATCCCCGACCCAGCAATCGTCGGCGCGCGCGACCTGCGGGATCGCGCGGCTCGACAGCCGCAGGTAGACCGAGCCGCCGTCCGCCGCCTGCAGATGCGCGAACGACCAGCGCATGATCGCCGCCAGTTCGTCGGCGAAGGCGGGCTCGAAATAGGTAAGGCCAGGCTGCCCCATCCCGATCAGCGGGGTGTTGATCGACTGATGCGCGCCGCCCTCCGGCCCGAGCGTCACCCCGGAGGGCGTCGCCACCAAGAGGAAGCGCGAATCCTGATAGCAACCGTAATTGAGCGCATCGAGCCCGCGCGAAATGAACGGATCATAGACCGTCCCGACCGGGATCAGCCGCGTGCCGAACAATGGCGCGGCGAGCCCGAGTGCGGCGAGCATCAGGAACAGGTTATTCTCGGCGATACCGAGCTCGATATGCTGGCCCGCGCCGTGCCCGCCCCATTTCTGCGCGCTCGGGATGCGCGCGGCGGCGAAGACGTCGGCCAGCTCCTGCCGGCGGAACAGCCCGCGCTGGTTGACGAACGCGCCGAGGTTGGTCGAGACGGTGACGTCGGGCGAGGTGGTGACGACGCGCGCGGCGAGCGCGCGCGCATCCGCCTCGGGATTTTTGGCGAGATCGAGCAGGATCCGCCCGAACGCCGCCTGGGTCGACAGCGTCTCGCCGTCGGGCACCGGCAGCGTCGCAGGCACGGGAACCGGCGCGGCAGGCGCGGGCCGATGCGGCGCCGCGAGCGGGCTGCGCGCGAGGAAATCGCGCATCTCGGCTGCGAGATTGTCGCCCACCCCGGCGAACGGCGTCCATTCGTCCCCCGGCGCGATGCCCAGGCTGTCGCGCAACTGCCCGACCTGCCCCGGATTCATCAGCCCGGCGTGATTGTCCTTATGCCCGGCGAGCGGCAGGCCATAGCCCTTCACCGTATAAGCGATGAACAGCGTCGGGACATCGTCCTGCGCGCGCGCGAAGGCGTCGAGCAAGGTTTCGATGCAATGCCCCCCGAGATTGGTCATCAGCGCGGCGAGCGCGGCATCGTCGAACGAGGCGATCAGCGCCAGCGTATCGGGTCGATCGGCCAGATCGGCGTTGAGCCGCGCGCGCCACGCCGACCCGCCCTGATAGGTCAGCGCGGCGAAATCGGCATTGGGGCAGGCATCGATCCACTCGGCGATCGCCGCCCCGCCGGGCTGCGCGAACACCGCGCGCTGGCGCTTGCCATGCTTCAAGGTGATCACCCGCCAGCCGCAGGTTTCGAAGATATCGTCGAAGCGCCGGAACATCCGGTCCGCGGTCGTCGCGTCGAGGCTCTGGCGGTTATAGTCGACGATCCACCAGCAATTGCGGATATCGTGCTTATAGGCCTCGATCAGGCATTCGTAGATATTGCCTTCGTCGAGCTCGGCATCGCCCATCAGCGCGATCATCCGGCCGGTATCGCGCTCGGCGAGCTGGCCGTGCGCGACAAGATAATCCTGGACGAGGCTGGCGAAGGCGGTGATCGCCACGCCCAGCCCGACCGAACCGGTCGAGAAATCGACCGGGATCGCATCCTTGGTACGGCTCGGATAGCTTTGCGCCCCGCCCAGCCCGCGAAACCGTTCGAGCGCGTCGCGCGTCTGCTGGCCAAGCAGATAATGGATCGCGTGGAGCACCGGGCCGGCATGTGGCTTGACCGCGACCCGGTCGTTCGGCCCCAAAGCAGCGAAATAGAGCGCGGTCATGATCGTCGTGATTGACGCGCAGCTCGCCTGATGCCCGCCGACCTTCACCCCGTCGCGGCTTTCGCGGATGTGGTTGGCATTGTGGATCGTCCAGACCGCGAGCCAGCGCAGCCGGGTTTCGATCGCCTCGAGCAGCGCGACGGTGGCGGGGTCGATCGCGGTGGGGGCGCGGGAAATAGCGGGTTTGTTCATATCGCCACGAATAGCCGCGCGGGGGCATCGCGCGGAAGGGGGTTCGATACGGCCGATGCGGTGCGACCGCGGAGGAACCCGTATCCAGCCCGGCTTCGCTATGTAATGATGCCGACCCCCGATATCCGGACCTTTCGATTGAAACTGAATTCGCGCTTCGACCTCAATCTGCTCACGGTGTTCGAGGCGATCTATTCGCGCGCCAGCGTGACGCTGGCGGCGCGTCACCTCAATCTGTCGCAATCCGCGATCAGCCACGCGCTCGGGCGGTTGCGGCGCGACTTCGGCGACCAATTGTTCGTGCGGGTCGGCAGCGGGCTCGTCCCCACCGCGCTCGCGCGATCGATCATCGAGCCGGTCCGCACCGCGCTGCGCAGCGTCGAACTCGCGGTGGTCACCGCATCGGATTTCGATCCGCGATCGAGCGACCGCACCTTCCGCATCGCGATGCGCCCGACCACCGAGGTGCGCTTCTTCAGCGATATCGTCGCGCGGGTCACCGCCGATGCCCCCGGCGTGCAGATCGTCAGCGCCGATTTCCGCCGCAGCGAACTGGCGCAGGCATTGGCACACGGCGAGGTCGATCTGGCGCTTGACATCGCCAGCGAGGCGACCGCGACATTGCGCACCGCCCCGCTGCGCAGCGACCGGCTGGTCGTCGCGGCACGGCACGGTCATCCGCGCATCCACGGCGCCGTGACGCTGGAAGCCTATCTCGCGACGGGCCATGTCATCGCCTCGCCGCGACCCGCCGGCCTCGGGCCTGAAGACAACGCACTGGCCGACGCGGGCGCCGAGCGACGGATCGTCGCGCGCTGCCAGCATGTCGCGACCGCGTGGAATATCGTCGCCGGGTCGGATCTGATCCTCACATTGCCGCTCTCGCACGCCGAATCGCTGCGCCAGTTCGTCGATCTGCAATTGCTGCCGCTGCCGGTCGAGGTCGTGCCGCGCGCGCTCAATCTCTATTGGCATGAGGTGGCGGATCGCGACCACGGCAATGCGTGGCTGCGCCAGGTGATCGTCGATGTCGCGTCCGTCAATGCACCGGATTCATAGTATCTATCTGATCCCGTCATTTGATGCATGAAGCCGCGCGCGATAGGCCCGACATGCCATCATCGGGATATCGCCATGTCCAATATCTTCACGCTGCCGGAACTCGACGATCTGCGCATGTCGGAGGCCGCACGCCCGCTGTTCGAGGCGGTGAAGCGCCACATCGCCGAAAATGTCGCGCCGATCACCGAGGAATATTTCCGGTTGGGCGAAGGGCGCACCGATCGCTGGTCGTTCGCGCCGGGGCAGCTCGAACTGCTCGACGCCGCCAAGGCCAAGGCCAAGGCCGCGGGGCTGTGGAATTTCTTCCTGCCCGACGATGAGACCGGGCAAGGGCTGAGCAACCTCGATTACGCCTATATCGCCGCCGAACTGGGCAAATCGCCGCTCGCGTCGGAAACGCTCAACTGCTCGGCCCCAGATACGGGGAATATGGAGGTGCTCGAACGCGTCGGCACCCCCGAGCAGAAGCAGCGCTGGCTGGAGCCGCTGCTCGCCGGCGAAATTCGTTCGGCCTATGCGATGACCGAGCCCGACGTCGCCTCGTCGGATGCGAAGAACATCCGCACCCGCGCGCGGCTCGACGGCGATCAATGGGTGATCAACGGCGAGAAATATTACATCTCGGGCGCGGGCGATCCGCGCTGCAAGGTGATGATTACGATGGTGCGGACCAGCGACGAGGGGCCGGTTTCGCAGCAGCAATCACAGATACTGGTGCCGATCGACACCCCGGGGGTCGAGATCGTCGGGCCGATGCATGTGTTCGGCGAGGATCACGCGCCGCGCGGCCATATGCATATCCGCTTCAACGACGTGCGCGTGCCGCGCGAGAATATCCTGCTCGGCGAAGGCTGCGGGTTCGAAATCTCGCAGCTCCGGCTCGGGCCGGGGCGCATCCACCATTGCATGCGCACGATCGGCAAGGCCGAAGTGGCGCTCGATCTGATGGTCAAGCGCGGCAGCTCACGCGAGGCGTTCGGCCGCTCGCTGATCATGCTCGGCAAGAATCTCGAACTGGTTTCGCGCGCGCGGATCGAGATCGAAGCGATGCGGCTGATCGTGCTCAAGGCGGCCAAGGCGATGGACGTGCTCGGCAACCGCGAGGCGCGCGTGTGGGTCAGCCTCGCCAAGGCGATGATCCCCGAAAAGACCTGCCAGATCATCGATCAGGCGATCCAGCTCCACGGCGCGACCGGTATCTCGCAATGGACCCCGCTCGCCGAACTCTATCACGACGTCCGCCACCTGCGCTTCGCCGACGGGCCGGACGAGGTTCATCATATGGTGGTCGGGCGACACGAACTGGGGCTGCACTAACCCGCTGCGGCCGGCCCGCCCTCGCGCTGTTCCGGGCATTGCAGCACGCGATCGCGCAAGCGCTCGATCAGCCAGCGGCCGGCCGGGCCGGGCGGCGCGTCGTGGCGATGGAGCGCGAACATCGCGAGCTGATCGCCCTCGGGCCAGGTGTCGCGCTCGATATCGAGTTCGACCAGCCGGCCGGACTGAAGATCGCCATAAACCATCGGCCACGGCATGCTCCCCCAGCCGAGCCCCGCGCGCAGGAAGGCGTGTTTCGCGCCGAGATCGGCCAGCCGCCAGATCCGCGTCGCGAGGACACCATATTGCTTGCCGTCGGATAGCGAGGAGCGATCGGTCAGCACGAGCTGGATATGCCCGGCAAGGTCGTCGCGCGACAAAGGATGCGGTGCGCGCGCCAGCGGATGCGCCGGCGCGGCGACGGGAACGAGGCGAAGCGCGATCAGCCGTTCGCGCGCCAGCTCGGGCGGGAACAGCGGCAGGGTGCCCGATACCGCGAGCGAGCAGCGCCGGTCGAGCACCGGCTGGATCACCGCGCCGAGATTTTCGACGTACACCCGCAGCGCGGTATCGGGGAACATCGTCTCGAAATCACTGACCGCGGCGGTGAACAATTCGATCGGGAACATCACGTCGAGCGCGATCGACAGCTCGGGCTCGACCCCGCTGGCGAGATCGCGCGCGCGCGCCTTGAACTGGTCCGCCTGGCGCAGCACCGCACGCGCCTCATTGACCAGGGCAGCACCTGCCTCGGTGAGGATCGGATAGCGCCCTTCCCGCTCGAACAAGGTCACCTTGAGCCGCACCTCGAGCCCCGAGATCGTCTGGCTGACAACCGATTGCGCACGATCGAGCTTTCGCGCCGCCGCCGAGAAGCTACCCTCGTCGGCCGCCGCGACCAAAGTGCGCATCTGATCGAGCGTGATGGCTTCAAGCATATATCTATGATCCAGATGGATTGTATCGAGTAATATATCCTATTACGATGATACGCGCATCCCTAACTCCCCGCCATCGTGATTTTACCCGATGAAGGGATTGGACCCATGAAACTTCTGCATGTCGATTCGAGCATCCTCGGCCCGGCTTCGGTGAGCCGCCAGCTTTCCGAGGCGATCGTTGCCGCCGAGCGCGCCGCGCATCCCGGGATCGAGGTGACGCGCCTCGACCTCGCGACCGACGCGATCGGCCATCTCACCGGCGTGCACCTCGCCGCCGGGCAGGGCGTCGTCCCCGAGACCGCGGCACTGGCCGAGGATGTCGCCGCCGGGGCGGCGGCGCTCGATGCGTTCCTTGCCGCCGATATCGTCGTGATCGGCGCGCCGATGTACAATTTCGGCATCCCCAGCCAGCTCAAGGCGTGGATCGACCGGCTGGCGGTGGCGGGCAAGACGTTCCGCTATACCGCGAACGGCCCCGAGGGGCTCGCGGGCGGCAAGAAGGTGATCGTCGCTTCGTCGCGCGGCGGCTTCTACAGCGGTGACACCGCGATGGCCGCGTTCGACTATCAGGAGAAATATCTCCGCGCGGTGTTCAACTTCTTCGGCGTCACCGACGTCACCTTCGTCCGCGCCGAGGGCATCGCAATCGGCGAGGAGCAGCGCAACCAGGCGCTCGCCGCCGCCCATGCCGAGATCGCCAAGCTCGCTGCGTGAGCCGCGACATATCCGCCCCCAACAGGAGAACAGAATTGACCTTTCGCCCCCTCAAGGCCGCCGCGCTCGCGGCGGCCTTCGTCACGCCGGCGCTGGTCCTCGCGCAGAGCGCCACGACCACGCCCGCCGCGGTGCAGGCCGGTACCTATGGCGTCGAGCCCTATCATACCCGGGTGCTCTTCGCGGTGTCGCACCTCGGTTTCTCGACCTGGTATGGCGAGTTCACCGGCGCATCGGGGTCGCTGACGCTCGATCCCGCCAAGCTTGGCGAGAGCCAGGTCGACATCACCGTTCCCGCGGCCTCGATCAGCACCAGCAACGCCAAGCTCGATGACGAGCTCAAGGGCGACAAATGGTTCGATGTCGCGAAATACGACACGATCCGCTTCCGCTCGACCCGCATCACCAGGACCGGCGCCAACAGCGCGGATATCGCGGGTAATCTGACGCTGCACGGCGTGACCAGGCCCGTCGTGCTCAAGGCGAGGTTCAACGCCGCCGGCGTCAATCCGCTCGACAAGGCCTATACGGTCGGGTTCGAGGTATCGGGCGATATCAAGCGTTCGGACTTCGGCGTGACGACCTATGTCCCGATGGTCGGCGACGATGTTCACTTGATCATCAGCGCCGCGTTCGAGAAAAAGGTGGCATGACGACCTTCCCGAACCCAGCGCGCACGGCGCCCTCGCGCTACAGCACGGTCGCGATCATCCTGCACTGGGCGATCGCCGCGCTGATCGCGTGGAATCTCGTGCTCGGGTTCGAGATGCACGATGCCAAGGGGCTGGCGCAGTTCAATCTGTTCCAGCTCCACAAGTCGGTCGGCATCAGCGTGCTGTTGCTCAGCCTCGCCCGTGCCGGGTGGCGGCTGACGCATCGCCCGCCGGCGCTGCCCGCCGCGATGCCCGCGTGGGAGAAGTTCCTCGCGCGCGCCGCGCATGTCGGGCTCTATCTGATCATGATCGGGATGCCGCTCACCGGATGGGTGGTGGTGTCGACCAGCCCGCTCAACATCCCGACCCTGCTGTTTCACACCGTGCCGTGGCCGCATCTGCCGCTGCACGATTTGCCGACCGCCACCAAGGCGAGCGTCAACGCGGGCTTCGGCGCGGTTCACATGGCGCTCGCCTGGGGCGCGCTGGCGCTGATCGCGCTGCATATCGCGGGCGCGCTGAAGCACATGTTCTTGACCCGCGACGGCGTCATCCGCCACATGCTGCCGTTCATCGGCGGCGTCAGCCGCTAAAAGGAATATCCCATGATCCGTTCCGGTGTTGCTTTGTCGCTTGCCGCGCTCACGCTGGGCGTCGCCGCACAAGGCGCGATTGCCGCACCCGCCGTATCGGGCTGGCGGGTCGATCCGGCGCGCTCGCGATTGGGCTTTACCGGCGCGATGAGCGGCCAGCCGTTCAACGGCCAGTTCCGGCGGTGGAACGCCGCGATCCGCTTCGATCCCGCGCGTCTCGACGCCTCGTCGGTCAGGGTAGTGGTCGACACCGGCTCGGCCGTCACCGGCGACGCGTCGCGCGACGAAGCGCTGCCGACCGACGACTGGTTCGCGACGAAATTGTTTCCGCAATCGGTGTTCGTCAGCCGGCGGTTCACCAGCCTCGGCGGTAATCGCTATCGCCTGGACGGCGATCTCAAGATCCGCAACATCTCCCGGCCGATCAGCATCCCGTTCCAGCTCGTGATCAAGGGCAATGCCGCGACGATGACCGGTCGCGCCAGCCTCGATCGCACGGTCTTCGGCGTCGGCCAGGGGCAGTTCAAGGGCACCGACACCGTCGCCGGCAAGGTCGACGTGGTGATCTCGATCAACGCGACCAAAGCGCCCTGAACGCGCCGATCTCGGTAAGATCGCACGCGATCGGGCTCGGCGGGGTCAGTCGAAAAAGGCGATCGTCCGAAACTCGATACTTTGCCTCGGCGGCGTTCCG
Organism: Sphingomonas lycopersici; assembly: GCF_026130605.1. Taxonomy (GTDB): domain Bacteria; phylum Pseudomonadota; class Alphaproteobacteria; order Sphingomonadales; family Sphingomonadaceae; genus Sphingomonas; species Sphingomonas lycopersici. Next base: position 94,316 of record NZ_JANFAU010000009.1, read on the forward strand.
GGCGGCGTGGACGGATCCTCGAAAGCGCTGTGCGGCGCGAAGCGCGGAACGTCTGGATCCGAATCCCAGCATTTGATCAGTAGCGCCTCGTCGGGCGCGAGGTCGGGCACGTAGAGCCAGCGCTGCCGGGGATCGTAAGCGAGCGCATAGGTTTCGCCGCGCCGATGGGGAAAGATCAGGTCGCTGGCGATCAGATCGTCCGCGTCGATGCTGCGCGCGTCGCCGATCACCAGCGGCCAATCGCGCGCGGGATAGGCGATCGGCCGCCAGACGTTGATGATCGCGGCTCGCTTGCCGAGCGCATGAAAATCCTGACCCATGATCTCCCGAACCCGCTTGGGGCCGGACCAGACGGTCTGGTCGACATGGACACGCGTCGCGGGCTGCCTGGGGACGCCGACGGTACGATCGGCAGCGCCGTCGCTGCGGCGGCGAAGGGTGTGGTCGAATACCACCACGCGCGAGGCGCCGGTCACCTCTCTCACCAGCGCCGCCGCCTCGGGATGGCCCAGCGCAAGCGTCTGCGCCTCGTCCCAATAATCGCGAACGGCGGTCGGGCGCCACGCCAGCGCCACGCCCTCGATATCCAGATCCAGCCGGTCCGCGAAGGGTCGCGCGTTCTCGATCCGCACTGGCCGAGGTCGATAATCGCCCCGCGTCGGTTCGACGCCCTCCGGCGGCGGATCTGCATAAATATAGGGTTTTTCCGCGCTTCGCTCGATGAACTGCAACGTCGCCTCGACGGTGCTTGCCGCCGAATGGTCAGGCTTGAGATTGGTCGCAACAGACATAAGTCCGCCTTTCCGATCGTCTGCACGCTGGAGATGTTGGGCGGTCCCTCAGACCTGACAACATCGCACCAGACCTAATTCTCCCCGCCACTTGATAAGCGGAGCTGATCATCGCCCGACTGCCGGCGCAACGCCGCAGCAGTTCTCATATGGGCGTCGCTCTCATATCAAATTCAATTCCCATCTAATTGATAGGAAATCTTTGTCGCGGCGTTGCAATTGTGCGGCGTATCCGTTCTCCCCGGCGATAGATTGACGACGCCGATGATAGCGCGGTGCTAACGGAGCGATCGAATGGCCGGTCAACTGGAGGCTGCGGGCGGATGACGCGGGAGCCCGCAGGTATCGGCGCCTGCAGCGCATCGCGTCGCCTGACCTATCACACGCTTCATGTGGTGGTTCGCGACGGCGACGGGCATCTGACAACCATCCGGGAACTGGTCGCGGTGGAGACCGGCGCCAATGCGCTGACCATCGACCGTCCAAGCGACGAACCGCGGCTCTGTACGCTGCCGGCAAGCGGCCGTGCCGGCTTGTGGCAGCTTTTGGGTCTGGAATGGCTGGGACGCCGGGTCCGGCGCTCGTGTCTTCAACACACGAAGTGAGGTGGATATGGTTGACGAAACCCGCTTGAGCCCTATTCCATATCGCACCGCGCTGATCGTGGGCGCCGGATCCGGGATCAGCGCATCGGTCACCCGTGCCCTGTCGAGGGCTGGGGTGAAGGTCGCGGCGGCGGCCCGAAACGCTGACCGGCTGGCGCCGCTTTCCGACGAGACCGGCGCCTTGGCGTTCGCCGCCGATACCACCGATCCGGCGGCGGTCAACCGTCTGTTCGAACAGACCGAAGCCGCCATCGGCGTGCCCGAGATCGTCCTCTACAATGCGAGCGGCCGCGTCCGTGGGCCGATCATCGATCTGGATGCCGAGCTGGTTCGCCGCGCCATCGAAGTCTCCTCCTGGGGCGCCTTCCTTGTAGTGCAGCAAGCGGCGAGGCGGCTCATCCCGCGCGGCCAGGGCGCGATCCTGCTGACCGGCGCTACGGCGAGCGTCAAAGGTTTCGCCCATTCATCGGCATTCGCCATCGGCAAGTTCGGGTTGCGTGGGCTGGCACAGAGCGCGGCGCGCGAACTGGCGCCGCAGGGCATCCATGTCGCGCATTTCGTGATCGACGGCGCGGTGCGCAGCGCGACGCGTCCCGACCCCGCCGAGCGCCCGGACTCCACGCTGGATCCCGGCGCGATCGCTCAAACCTATCTCGACGTGCTGCGCCAGCCGCGCAGCGCGTGGAGCTGGGAGATCGAGCTTCGGCCCTGGGTGGAGAATTTCTGATGCGACAGCTTCATCTCGGCGCCTTCATGCGCCCGGTCAGCATCCACACCGGCGCCTGGCGTTATCCGGGGGCGGCCCGCGACGCCAACTTCAACTTCCCGCTGCTCAAGCGCTTTATCCAGCGGCTCGAAGCGGCGAAGTTCGACGCCTTTTTCATGGCGGACCATCTCGCGGTCCTGAACATGCCGGTCGACGCGTTGAAGCGCAGCCATACCGTCACCTCGTTCGAGCCGTTCACACTGCTTTCGGCGCTGGCCGGGGCGACCGAGCGGATCGGGCTGATCGCGACCGCCTCCACCACGTTCGACGAGCCCTATCACATCGCGCGCCGGTTCGCGTCGCTCGATCATATCAGCGGCGGCCGCACCGGCTGGAACATCGTCACCACCGCCAATCCCGACGCTGCGCTCAATTTCGGCTATGACGATGAGATCGATCATGACGAACGCTACGCCCGGGCGCGCGAATTCTACGATGTCGTCACCGGCCTGTGGGACAGTTTCGCGGACGATGCCTTCATTCGCGACGCCGAGACCGGCATCTATTTCGACCCCGCCAAGCTCCGTGTCCTGGATCACAAGGGCAAGTACCTCTCGGTGCGCGGCCCGCTCAATATCGCCCGGCCGGCGCAGGGCTGGCCGGTGATCGTGCAGGCCGGCGCCTCCGAGGCCGGCCGGGCGCTGGCGGGGGCGACCGCCGAAGTCATCTTCGCCGCGGAATCCTCGATCGAGCGCGCACAGGCGTTCCATACCGATATCCGCCGCCGGATGACGGAGAACGGCCGCGACCCCGAGTTGCTGCGGGTGTTGCCGGCCGCGTTCGTGGTGGTGGGCGACACGGTCGAGGAGGCAAAGGCCAAGCGCGCGCATCTCGACAGCCTGGTCCATTATGACAGCGGCATTCATTCGCTGTCGGGGATGCTCGGGCATGACGTGTCCGGCTACGACCCGGACGGGCCCCTGCCCGAAATCCCGCCGACCAACGCCAGCCAGAGCGCGCGCGAGCGCATCGTCGAACTTGCCCGCCGCGAGAACCTCACGATCCGCGAGCTGGCGGCACGGGCCGGCAGCTATTCGGGCCTCGCATTCGTCGGCACGCCACAGACGATCGCCGATCAGATGCAGGAATGGCTCGAAGCCCGCGCATCCGACGGTTTCAACATCATGTTTCCGTGGCTGCCCGGCGGCCTGGACGACTTCGTCGATCGCGTGGTGCCCGAATTGCAGCGCCGCGGCATCTTCCGGCGCGAGTATGAGGGTTCGACGCTGCGCGACCACCTCGGGCTGCCGCGACCCGCCAATCGCTTCTTCAGCTAGAACCCCACTCTCACTATGATCTCAAAACTCTTCTTTTCTGGCGGACGCGCGCGCGGGTTACCCGCGGTCTCCGCTGCATCGATACGGCGCCGGCGTGGGTCGAGCGGTGCCGGCATGAAGATGCCGACAGCCGCACGCATCCTGATCGGCCTGGTCGCGGGCTTGATCGGCGGTTATCTCGCGGGGCCGCACACCGCGGTACTGCCCGCATTGCAGACGATCGGCGGTCTTTGGCTCGATGCCCTGCGCATGCCGATCATCCCGCTCGTCTTCGCGCTGATCGTCACCGGCATCGGCACGGGATCCGATATCGGCGGATCGACGAAGGTCGCGCAGCGCGCGATCGGCACATTCGCCGTCTTCCTGTTCGCCTCGGCGCTGTTCGGGGTCACGCTCGGTTCCACGATGTTCAGCGGCTGGGACGTCACCGGGCTCGACGCGATGCGCGCGGGCGGCGGCAAGGTTCCGAGCCTGCCGCCGCTCGAACAGACCCTGCGCGCGCTGGTCCCGGTCAATCCGATCGCCTCGGCGGCGCAGGGAGCGATCGTTCCGGTCGTTATCTTCGCGCTGCTGTTCGCGGTGGCGTTGCGCCGCATCGAGGCGGTGCGTGCGGCGCCGATCGGCGAGTTTTTCAAGGGCGTTGCGGACGCGCTGCTTGTCATCATCGGCTGGGTGCTGCTGGTGGCGCCGCTGGGCGTGTTCGCGCTGGCCTTCGACGTTGCGGCGCGCAGCGGACTGGGCGTCGGCGCGCTGCTCGCCTGGTATGTTGCGGCCCGCGTGGTCGGCGGAATTGTGTTGTTGACGGCGTTCGTCCTGCTCGTCGCGGTCCTCGCCCGAACCCCGTTGCGGGCGTTCGCGCGCGCCGTGCTACCCGCCCAGTCGGTCGCTTTCAGCACGCAGTCATCGCTCGCCTCGCTGCCCGCGATGCTCGATGCGGCGCGCGCGCTCGGCTTGCCCGAGCGGCATGCCGGCACCGTGCTCCCGCTCGCGGTCGCTCTCTTCCGGATCAGCGCGCCGACCGCGATCAGCCTTGCGGTGCTGGCGCTTGCCAGACTGAACGGTATCGACCTGACCGTCGCGCAACTGGCGCTCGTCGCGGTCCTCGCCGTGCTCAACAATCTCGTGATCGCCGGCTTGCCCAACCAGATCAGTTTCTTCGCAGCCTATGCGCCGGTCGCACTCGCCGTCGGCGTGCCGATCGACCTGTTGCCCTTGTTCCTGGCGGTCGACACGATCCCCGATATGTTCGCGACGGCCGCAAACGTCACCGCCGATGTCGCGGTGACCACGCTGCTGACAGAAAAGGAGCCTGACGGCGAACGGGAAACCGCCGCGTGACCGATGCATTGCCGGCGATCGAGGCTATGCTTCCACCGCCGCGCCGGCGCGTAATCGCCGATACGGGCGCAACGCCGCCAGCAGCAGCACGGTCATCACCGGCGCCGCGACGCCGACCACGATCGCCAATGCATAGCGAATGTCCGCCGGGGCGACGAAGACCCGGTCGGTCATGAAACCGATCACCACCGGGCCGATCCCGATGCCGACGAGCGAGATGATCATGATGTAGAGCGCGGTCACCTGTGCCCGCGCGCGGTTGGGCAGGATCAGCTGCAACGCCGTGCCTGCGCAGGGGATCGGCACGTTGGCAAGGAACATCGCCGGCGCGATCAGCGCCAGCGCGAGCCGGCCGTCGGGCATCAGCGGCGCGGCGGCACCGAAGGCGCCGCACGCGAGGAAGCTGAACGCGGCGACGCGCAATTGCGCGTCCCGATGCCCGGCGCGGGTCATGCGATCCGAAAGCCAGCCGGCGAAATAGACCCCGCTCGTCCCGAAGACGATCATCACCAGGCCGAAACCCTGGCCGATCTCGGCCGGCGTCCAGCCGTAGACGCGCGCGAACAGCGCGGGCGTCCAGACATTGTAGGCGAAATTGACCACCGTCACCATCGAGAAGCCGGCGAACATCAGCGTCAGCGCCAGCCCGCGCGCACGGATCACCGCGACCACCTCGCGCAGCGACAGCGCTGCCGCCCCGCCCTGCCCGCGCCGTTCGGGCTCGCGCATCAGGAAGAACAAGGGCGCGAGCAACAGCCCGGGAAAGCCGACGATCAGGAACGCCGCCTGCCACGGCGCCAGCCCCAGCGGAAGGCCGCCGCGCGCGGCGAGCGCGTCGAGCGTGGACAGCAAATGGCCGCCGGCGATGAAGGCCAGCCCGATCCCGAACGGCGCGCTGAGGAAGAATATGCTGACCGCGCGCCCCAGCCGCTCCGGCGGCACCAGATCGCTGAGCAGGGAGAGGCCGGTCGGCGTGACGCTCGCCTCCCCCACCGCGACGCCGACCCGGGTAGCGAACAATTGGCCGAAACTGCGCGCGAGCCCCGACGCCATCGAGAACAGGCTGAACAGCACCAGCGATATCCCCAGCACCAGCCGCCGCTGATAGAGATCCGCCAGCCGCCCGATCGGCACGCTGCATAGCGTGTAGAACAGGCCGAACGCCACGCCCTGGAGCAAAGCGAAACGCGTGTCGTCGAGCGCGAATTCGGCCTTCACCGGCTCGACCGTCAGGTTGAGCACCACGCGATCGAATTGCGATGCGACCGATGCCAGCGCCAGCAGGCCGGTGATCGCCCATGCACGCCGCCGGGCGGGCCACGGCGTCGCGGGATCTCCCGCCGACGCGCCGGGCACGGGAATATGGGCCATTGGCTGCTCTCTCTCCTCGTCTTTATTCTGTCGTCGCCGGTCAGGCGGGCGCGAGCGCGGCGCAAATCGCGGCAAGCTGCGCCGCCACCGGTGCCTCGCCATCGACGAGCAAGGCGCGCTCGTCCTCCTCGGGCGGCTCAAGCGCGGCGAGCTGGCTCTCGAGCAGCGCGCCGGGCATGAAATGATCGCGCCGCGCGGCGAGCCGCGCCGCCAATATGCCGGGCGGGACCACCGGCAGCACGAACAGGATTTCGCCGACCCGCGCGCGCAGCGCATCGCGATAGCGGCGGCGAAGCGCCGAGCAGGAGGCGACAGCCCCCCCCGGCGCCCCTGCCAGCGCATCGCCCACCGCGGCGAGGAATGGCGCGCGATCCGCATCGTCGAGCGCGATGCACGCCGCCATCTTGGCGACATTGGCCGGCGGGTGGCAACGATCGCCCTCGATGAAGGTCCAGCCCAGCGCTTCCGCCAGTGCGGCGGCGAGGGTCGATTTGCCGCAGCCGGCCACCCCCATCACGACAATCGCGCGAACCATGTCAGCCCGCGCCGTCACGCGCCAGATCGAACAGCCGGACATATTCGGCGCTGTCCGCCGCGCCCATGCCGGCGGCGACGAGCATCCGGTGCAGATCGGCAATCAGCGAGGTGACGGGCATCGCCACCCGCGCGGCGAGCGCGGCGGCCTGCGCCGTTTCCAGATCCTTGAGCATATTGTCGATCCGGCCGGTCGGCGAAAAATCGCGCCGCGCCATCTTCGCCATGAATTCCTGCATAATGCGCGAATCCGCCCGCCCCCCGGCGAGCGCGGCGGGGATGCGGGTCGCGTCGACGCCATGCGCCTCGGCGAAGCGCACCGCCTCCGCCACCGACAGGAAGGTGCTGGCGCACAGCAATTGATTGATGAGCTTCACCGTTTGCCCGGCGCCCGGCCCGCCGAGATGGGTGGCATTGGCCGCGAGCCGATCGAGCAACGGCCGCGCGCGCGCCACATCGGCGTCGCTCCCCCCGAGCATCAGCGTGAGCCGCCCCTCGAGCGCGGCCGGCGCACCGCCCGACAGCGGCGCATCAACCCAGCCCATGCCGCAGGCGTCGCGCAACCGCGCCGCCATCGACGCGGTGCGCCCCGCATCGATGCTCGACATATCGACCAGCAGCGCGGCATCCGAACCGGCCGCCGCAACGCCGTCCGCGCCGAACACCGCTTGCTCGACGATCGCCGCGCTATTGAGGCTGGTGACGACGAACTCCGCGGCGCCGGCGGCGGCGCGCGGGCTTTCCACCGGCCGCCCCCCGCGATCGGCCAGCGCGGCGGCGCGGGCGGGATCGCGATCGCAGAGAAAAACCTCGGCGCCCGTTTCGAGCAGGCGCGTGGCGATCGCCGATCCCATCACGCCCACGCCGATCACCGCCACCCGCATCCTATCCGTCCTTCACCGACGCGCGCTCGACGACGCGCAACCCGACATCGACGATCCGCGGCTCGCCGCTCCCGGCTTCGGCGTTGCGCGACAACAGATCGAGCAGCATCCCCCCGGTGCGCTGGCCAAGCGCGCGGAAATCGACGTGAATGGTGGTGAGCGGCGGGTTGATCTCCCCGCCGATCTCGAAATCGCCGAAGCCCATGATCGACACGTCTTCGGGCACGCGCACGCCGAGCCGCTGGCATTCCATCACCGCGCCGACGGCGGAAAGATCGGATACCGCGAACACCGCCTGCGGCCGATCGTCGCGCGCCAGCAATTCGCGGATCGCCGCGGCGCCGTGGTGGAAGCTGACCGGCGCGCTGCCGTGGCGCAGCACCAGATCGGTCGCGCGCCGCGACAGGCGCAATTCGTCCTCGAACCCGCGCATGCGCTCCTCGCCGCGATGGTCCGCCACGTCGCCGTCGGGCGAGGCCGCGATCGCGCCGATCCGCTCGAACCCGCGATCAATCAGATAGCGCGCCGCGGTTCGCCCGACCTGATAGTTGGAAAAGCCGATGGCATGTTCGATCGGCTGGCTCGGCAGGTCGGCGATCTCGACCACCGGGATATCGGCGGCGAGCAGCATCCGCGTCGCAGTACGGCGATGTACCGCGCCGGTCAGCACGATCGCCTCGGGCCGGCGCGCGAGCAGGTTGCGCAACTGGCGCTCCTCCTCCGCCATGTCATAATCGGTATAGGCGATCAGCAGATGATATTCCGCCTCGCGCAGCGCCTCGGTCAGCCCGTGTGCGACCGCCGCGAAATTGGCGTTGGTCAGCGTCGGCAGCATCAGCGCGATGAAGCCGGTGCGCCGGCTCGACAGGCTGCCAGCGGCGCGATCGGGAACATAGCCGAGATCGGCCACCGCCTTGAGCACGCGCTCGCGCGTCGCCGGCAGCACCATATCGGGGTCGCTCAACACGCGCGAAACCGTCATCCGCGACACCCCGGCGAGGCGCGAGACGTCGCGGATCGTCGGCCGCTGCGACGTGCGACGCGCCGGCTTCGTCTCGGCCGGGGGATTGATTTGCGCGGAACGGGGCATCGACGGCATGATCCTAACGGTTGCGATGCCCGCGGCATAACAGCGTCACGCCGCGCTCTCCATGCCATTCCCCGCGCTCACCAGATGGTAGAAGCGTCCCTCGAACATCTCGAGGATCTCCATCGTCACCGCCCGCGCCCGGGCGCGGATCGGCGAGGCGAGCGCCGCCTCCAGCGCGGCGAGCGAGGGGTAATCGACCTGCTGGAGCATGACGATCGGCGGCGCATCCTCATCGCGCGCCGCGATCCGCTGCCACCGGACGTTCGATGCATCGGGGAATTGCGCCCACAGCGGCGCCAGCCGGTCGCGTACCGCGGCGAAGAACGCCTCCTCGCACCCGGGCGTGATCCGCCCTTCGAAGATCGCGCTGCGGGTAATCACAGCACGCGCTCGTTCACCGCGAGATGGAGTTTGACCACCTTCGACCGATCGCCCGCACGCTCGAAGGCGTCGACCGCCTCGCCGAGCGCATAGGTGCCCGAGAGGATCGGCGACACATCGATCCGCCCGGAAACGATCAGCTCGACCGCCAGCTGGAACTCGCCATTCGCGCGGAACGCGCCGACGAACTCGATCTCGCGCGCCTGCAACCGGTTGACCGGCACCGCGGCAGTGCCCGGCGGCAACATCCCGACCTGCACGATCCGCCCGCCGCGCCGGACCACATCGAACAGCGACAACAACGCGCTGGGGGCGCCGGACGCCTCGAACGCGACATCGAAATGCCCGGCCGCGCTTTCATAAGCGGCCAGCGCCTCGGGGGCGGTCGCGACGTTGATCGCACGCGACACGCCGATCCGCTCGCGCGCCACCGCCAGCGCCGCATCCTCGACATCGGTGCACACCACCTCGAGCGCGCCGGCCAGCAACGCACACCGCGCGACCAGCAGCCCGATCGGCCCCGATCCGGTCACCAGCACGCGCTTGCCGACCAGCGACCCGGCGCGCTCGACCGCATGAAGCCCGACCGACAGCGGCTCGGCGACCGAAAGCCGCAGCAGATCGGCATCGTCGGGCACCGGGATCACCTGATCGCGGCGCAACACCAGCTGCTCGGCGAACCCGCCCTGGACATGCGGGAAGCGCCCCGCGCTGCCGAGGAAGAACATATCGACGCACAGGTTCATCCGGCCGGCACGGCAATAGTCGCACACCAGGCACGGCCGGCTGGGATCGAGCGCCGCCTTCATCCCGGGCGCGATTCCGGTGACGTCGGCGCCGATCTCGGTCACCACGCCGGAAATCTCGTGCCCGAGCGTCATCGGCTCCCGCACGGCGAAATCGCCCACCGCGCCGCGGTGGTAATAATGCATGTCCGAGCCGCAGATCCCGCCATAGGCGATCGCGACGCGCACCTCGTCGGGCGCCAGCGCGCGCTCCGCAACCGGCTCGACCCTCAGATCCTTCTTCCCGTGACATACGGCCGCGAGCATCATCACCTCCAACGTCTTTATGGGACCGATATCATCATCGATAACCGGTCGCAATACAGCTGCAAGTAAAATAGTCTGGCGCTTAACCGGGGTTGCAATGTGACCGATCACTATATTATCGCAGCCCGACAGGGCAGGAGTTTTCAATGCGATCGTTCGATCTCACCGGCCGCCGGGCGCTTGTCACCGGCGCATCGCGCGGAATCGGGTTTGCGCTGGCGGGCGCGCTGGGCCGCGCCGGCGCGGAGCTCATCGTCAATGCACGCGACGCGGCCGCATTGGACGAGGCGGCGACACAATTGCGCGCGGCGGGCATCGCGGTTTCCGCCAGCGCGTTCGACGTCACCGATCCCGCGGCGGTGACGGCGGCGGTCGACGCGATCGAGGCGGACGGCAAGGCGATCGACATTCTGGTCAACAACGCCGGAATCCAGCGCCGCGCGCCGCTCGACACGTTCGACGATGCGGACTGGCGCGCGCTGATGGCGACCAACCTCGACAGCGTCTATTATGTCGGCAAGGCGGTGGCGCGGCACATGATCGCGCGCGGGCGCGGCAAGATCATCAATATCGGCAGCGTCCAGTGCGAACTCGCCCGCCCCGGGATCGCGCCCTATACCGCGAGCAAGGGCGCGGTGAAGAATCTGACCAAGGGCATGTGCGCCGATTGGGCGCGGCACGGGTTGCAGATCAACGCGATCGGCCCCGGCTATTTCGACACCCCGCTCAACAAGGCGCTGGTGGAGGACCCGGCATTCGATGCCTGGCTGCGCGGGCGCACCCCCGCCGGGCGCTGGGGCCGGCTGGAGGATTTGCACGGCGCAATCGTGTTCCTCGCCTCTGCCGCCTCGGATTTCGTCAACGGCCAGACGCTTTATGTCGATGGCGGCATCACCTCGGTGATTTAAGACCAGACATGACCTACAGCATCCTCCAGCTTTGCCCGCTCTCCGACGCACTCGAAACCGCGCTGGCGGCACGCGGCAACGTCAAACAATGGTTCGCGATGAGCGACAGCGCGCGCGCGGCGTGGCTCGCTGCCCATGCGAACGAGGTCTCGGCGGTGGTGACCGGCGGGCATATCGGCTGCGACAATGCGCTGATCGCCGCGCTTCCCGCGCTGAAGCTCATCGCGATCAACGGCGTCGGCTATGACAAGGTCGATCTCGCGACCGCGTCGGCGCGCGGGGTCGCGGTGACCAACACCCCCGATGTGCTGACCGACGATGTCGCCGATCTTGCGGTCGGACTGGTCATCGCGCTGCTGCGCCAATTGCCGCGCGCCGACCGGTTCGTCCGCGACGGCCAGTGGCGCGACGGCGGCTTTCCGCTCGCACGCAAGGTTTCGGGGCGGCGCTTCGGCATCGTCGGGCTGGGGCGGATCGGCGCGGCGATCGCAACACGGCTCGCCGCCTTCGGCCCGATCGCTTATACCGGCACGCAGGAGAAGCCGGTGCCGTACGATTTTGCCCCCGATCCGGTTGCGCTGGCCGCGCGCAGCGACGTACTGATCGTCGCCTGCGCCGCGACCCCCGAGACGCGCGGGATGATCGACGCGGGCGTGCTCGATGCGCTCGGCGCGGACGGCTATCTGGTCAATGTGTCGCGCGGATCGGTGGTCGACGAAACCGCGCTGATCGCGGCGCTCGATACCGGCCGCATCGCCGGCGCGGCGCTCGATGTCTTCGCCGACGAGCCGCGGGTGCCCGCCGCGCTGATCGCCAGCGCGCCGACCGTGCTGACCCCGCATATCGCGAGCGCGACGGTGGAGACGCGCCGAGCGATGGCCGATCTGGTGCTCGCCAATCTCGACGCCTTCCTTGCCGGCGCGCCGCTGGTGACGCCGGTGACGGCATGAGCGCGCGGATCGCGATCGTCACCGGCGCGGGCAGCGGGATCGGCCGCGCCGCCGCGATCGCGCTCGCCGCGCGCGGCTACCGGCTGGCGCTCGCCGGGCGACGCGGGGAGACGCTGGAGGAAAGCCGCTCCCTGCTCGATCGCCCCGACGCGCATCTCGTCATCCCGACCGACGTTACCGATGCGGCCGCGGTCGCGGCGCTGTTCGCGCAGACGGCGGCGCATTTCGGCCGGCTCGACCTGCTGTTCAACAACGCCGGGACCAACATCCCCGAAACCCCGACCGACATGTTGGCCGAGGCGGATTGGCGGCGCGTGATCGACACCAATCTGACCGGCGCGTTTCTGTGCCTGCAGGCGGCGTTCCGCACGATGAAGGCGCAACGGCCGCAGGGCGGGCGGATCATCAACAACGGCTCGATCTCGGCGCACAGCCCGCGCCCGGATTCGATCGCTTATACCGCGAGCAAGCACGCGATCACCGGCCTCACTCGCTCGACCTCGCTCGACGGCCGCGCGTTCGGCATCGCCTGCGGGCAGATCGACATCGGCAACGCCGCCAGCGTGATGGGATCGCGGATGGAACGTGGCGTGCGCCAGGCCAATGGCACGATCGCCTCCGAACCGGTGATCGATGCCGCCCACGCCGGTGAAGCGATCGCCTATATGGACAGCCTGCCGATCGAGGCGAACGTGCAGTTCATGACGCTGATGGCGACCAACATGCCCTTTGTCGGGCGCGGGTGAACCGGCGCAGATTCAGTCGAACAACAACACCGGCTTGATCGCTGCCCCGGTTTCCGAATCGTGGAATGCCGCATTGATCTCGGCGAAGGGGTAGAAACGGATCAGCCGGTCGAACGGGAAACGCCCGGCGCGATGGAGCGCGATCAGCTCGGGGATGAAGGTCTTGGGATCGGCATCCCCCTCCACCACGCCGCGGATCACCCTGCCGCCGCTCATCACATGGCTGACATCGGCGGAGAACATCGTGCCGGGCGCCGCCGCGCCGACGATTGCGCATTCGCCCCGCACGCCCAGCACCGCGACCGCCTGTTCGATCACCCGCGGATTGCCGGTGCAGTCGATCGCATGATCGACGCCGCTCGGCAGCGCCGCCAGCACCGCGGCGACAGGATCATCCGCGCCCGCCTGGATCGTCATCCCCGCGCCCAGATCGCGCGCCAGCGCGAGGCGATCGGCGTTGAGATCGACCGCGACGATCGTCGCCGCGCCGACCACCGCCGCCGCCATCACCGCCGCAAGCCCGACCGAGCCGGCACCGAACACCACCACGCTCTGCCCCCGCTGCACCTTCTGCGCCTTCATCACCGCACCGGCCCCGGTCAGGATGCCGCAGCCAAGCGGCGCGGCGATGCGCAGGTCGACATCGCGCGGCACCACCACGGCATTGCGTTCGCGGCACAAAGCATGCGTGGCGAAGGACGATTGGCCGAAGATATTGCCGAACACGGGCGCGCCGCCGGCGTCGACGAGCGTCGTTGAACCGTCCGGCCGCGTACCGAAGAAATTGCGCGGAAAGAATTCGTGGCAATAGCTTTGCGCATCCGCGCGGCAGCTTGGGCAGGTGCCGCAGCTGTTGAAGCTCATCACGACATGATCACCCGGCGCGACATCGCGCACATCGCCGCCGACCGCCTCGACGATCCCGGCACCTTCATGCCCCAATACCACCGGCTGCGGCACCGGCACGCCCTGTCGCCACATCGTCGCATCGGTGTGACACACCCCCGTCGCGACCAGCCGCACGAGGATCTCATCCGCGCGCGGCGAATCGAGGTGCAGCCGCCGGAGCGCCATCGGCGCGTCCGCATGCTCTACCACTGCGGCCAATATCTCGGTCATCTGCCCTCCTGAGTTATTTGGGACCGATATCATCAAAATCGCCGATTTCCAACTCGCGATCTGCAACAGCAAGCACGACGACGCAAATTCTAAGCTTTCCTCAGGCGATTTTTGAGGCGGCCGGTGCATCTCGGCGCTTGCATTAGTATCCCAGCGTGATAATGGGACCGATATCACGTACCCATCCAGAGAGCGCTGCAGGGCGCCCGAGCCAAGGGGAGGAAACATGCTGTCGAGGATCATTTCCAACCGCCGCATTCGCGCGGCGCTGTGTGGCGGCAGCGCAATCGGCGCATTGATCTGCACGGCAGCGGCAACGGCACAGACCGCGCCGCAGGAAGCGGCGGCGCCCGATGCCGCGGGCGCGCAGCAAGAGGTGGTCGTCACGGGCTCGCGCATCGTGCGCTCGGGCTTCTCCGCGCCCACCCCGGTCACCGTGGTCGGCGAGGAACGGCTGGAACAGCGCGCGATCACCAATGTCGGCGACGCGCTCAACGAGCTGCCGTCGTTCCGCGCACTGCAGACCCCGGCGACACAACAAGCGGTGGGCGGCAATATCGGCGCGCGCGTGCTCGATCTGCGCGGGCTGGGCGCGACGCGCACGCTGGTGTTGCTCGACGGCAAGCGCTTCGTTCCCTCGACCACCCAGGGCACGATCGACGTCAACCTCATCCCCAGCTCGCTGATTGAGCGGACCGAGGTGGTCACCGGCGGCGCTTCCGCGGCTTATGGTTCGGACGCGGTGGCCGGTGTCGTCAACTTCATCCTCGACAAGAAGCTCACCGGTTTCAAGGGATCGGTCCAGGCCGGGATTTCGCAGCGCGGCGACGGCGCGGAGCAGAATGTCCAGCTCGCCTATGGCAACCACTTCGCCGGCGAACGCGGACATTTCATCATCGCCGGAGAATATAATAACGCGAAGGGGTTGGGCGATTGCTACACGCGCAGCTGGTGCCCGCGCGAGCAGCTGATCGGCAATACCCCGGCCGGCTATGCCGGACTGCCGGCGAGCATCCGCGGCGGCCCCGCGGGCACCGGGACGCTGTCTTCGGGCGGGCTGATCGTCGCCAATTCGGGGCCGCTGCGCGGGCTGGCCTTCAACCCGAACGGCACCACCTCGGCCTATGATTTCGGCACGATCTACGGCACCAATCCCTCCCCGCTGTTCACGCTGGGAGGCACCGAATCCGCGCGCAACGGTTTCCTCGACGGAATCCTGCTCAGCCCGCCGGTGGAGCGGTTCGTCGGCTATGCCCATGCCGATTACCAGCTGTCCGACACGGTGAAGGCCAATCTCGATCTGTCCTACGGCCAGGTGAAGGGGATGGTGATCGGATCGGTCGCGCGATCGACCGTGACGATCCAGCGCAGCAACGCCTATCTGCCGGCGGGGGTCGCCGCGATCATGGACCAGAACGGGATCGGCTCGTTCACGCTGGGCCGCGCGTTCATGGACCTCGGCGGCGCGGTAGACCGGTCCGACAACAAGACCTATCGCGCGGTCTTCTCGCTCGAAGGGCGGATCAGCGACAAATGGCGCTGGGATGCCTATTACCAATATGGCCGCAACGAATTCCGCCAGGATTACACCGGCAACGTGATCGCCTCACGCGTCGCGAACGCGGCCGATGCGGTCAACGTCAACGGCCAGATCGTGTGCCGGATCAATGCCGGCGCGGTCGCCGCCGATCCGTCCTGCGTACCGCTCAACATCTTCGGCGCGGGCAATATCTCGCCGGCCGCGGCGGCCTATATCGCGCCGTCGGGCTTCCAGACGACCAATCTTACCGAGCATGTCGTGGCGGCGAACGTCAACGGCGCGCTGTTCGCGCTGCCCGGGGGTGATTTCTCGATCGCCGCGGGCGGCGAATATCGCAACGACAGCGCGACCGGCGCGGCGGACGCGCTGTCCACCGCCAATGCCTTCTGGTCGTTCAACGGCAAGGCGGTGGTCGGCCGCATCGAGGTCGCCGAAGGCTATGTCGAGGCCGAAGCGCCGATCCTGCGCGATCTGCCCTTTGCCAAGACGCTCGAACTGAACGGCGCGGTCCGGCGCACGCATTACAACCGCACGGCGCCCGGATCCTCCTCCACCTCGGTCGATGCGACGACATGGAAGATCGGCGGCGTATGGGCACCGAACGACACGATCCGTTTCCGCGCGACGCGCTCGCGCGATATCCGCGCGCCCAACCTCACCGAATTGTTCGGGCCGGTAACGCTGGGCCGCACCACGATCGTCGACCCGGCCAACAACGGCGCGCAGATCCAGGTCAACGCCTATTCCGGCGCCAACGGCCAGCTTGCGCCCGAGAAAGCCGATACCTGGACGGCGGGCGCGGTGCTCAGCCCCGGGTTCATTCCCGGGCTGCGGCTGTCGGTGGATTATTATGACATCAAGCTGAAGGGCGCGATCTCCACGCTCGGCGCGCAGGTGCTGGTCGATCGCTGCGCCGCCGGGCAGGCCGCGCTGTGCCAATATGTCCAGCGCGACGCCGCCGGCACGCTGACGAGCGTCAGCGACGTGCTCCAGAACGTCAGCGAGATCGACAATCGCGGCATCGATATCGAGGCGAGCTACCGCACCGGGCTCGGCGCGCTCGGCAACCTCGATCTCCGGCTGCTCGCGACGCATTATCTCAAGCTGTCGATCGGCGGCGTCGATCGCACCGGCCAGACCGGCTACCGGCCCGGGACGACGACCGGCGTCCCCGACTGGATCATCGACGGCACCGCGGTGTGGTCGATCGGCGCGCTCGCGCTCAACCTGCACGGAAAATATATCCCGCAGGGCATTTTCGACACCACCTTGGTCGGCCCGCAGGATGCGGGCTATTCCCCGGCGCTCGCGAACAGCATCAACAACAATCGCGTGAACGGGCGTTTCTACCTCGATCTCGGCGCGACGATCAAAATCAACGACCGGTTCGAGATGTTCGGCGTGATCAACAATCTGCTCGACAAGGATCCGCCGCTCGCGGCCAGCGCGCAGGGCGCCACCAACCAGGTCTATTTCGATCCGATCGGCCGCTATTTCAAATTCGGCGCGCGCGTCCGGCTGTAACCCCCAAAAGCATCAGGAAACGGAAAATCCCAATGGCGAAGAAGACGCTTCAACACCTCCTGCAGACGAGCGACAAATGCATCGTCGCGCCGTGCGTCTATGATTGCGCCTCGGCGCGCGCAGTGGAAATGGTCGGCTTCGAAGCGATGATGCTGTCGGGCGGCGAGGTGTCGATCGCGATGAACGGCGTGATCGATTATGGCTTCAGCAATCTCACCGATGTCGAATGGATCACCAGCCGGATCGCGCAGACATCGGCGATTCCGCTCGCCGCCGATATCGAGGACGGTTTCGGCGGCCCGCTCGCGGTGTATCGCAGCGCGCGGCGCATGGCGATGGCCGGCGCCACCGCATTGCAGCTCGAAGACGCCAGCGACATGGAGGAATCGACCGGCCTTCTGTCGCGCGAAAAATATCTCGAGAAGGTAAAGGCCGCGCTCGCCGCGCTGGAAGGCACCAATTGCTTCCTCATCGCGCGCACCAATGCCGATCCCGAAACCCAGATGGACGAAGGCTGCGAACGGATGCGGCTGGCGCATGAGCTGGGCGCCGCGATGACCACCGTGGTCAAGATCGGGACGCTCGATCATGCCAAATATGTCGCCGAGCGCGTACCGGGGTGGAAGATGTTCCCCGACGTCCGCGATATCGACGGCAAACCGGCGGTGACCGTCGACCAGATCTATCCGCTCGGCTTCAACTTCATGACGATGCACTATACGCTGAAGGCGGCGATGGACGGCATGCTGGAGCACGGCAAGCACAATTTCGCGCAGCAGGGCTGCCATTACACCTGCCAGAAAGTCGATGCGACCGGCGTGATGGGGATGAGCGCCACCCCCTTGTTCGACCCGCAAAGCTATATGGAGCTCGAAGGCCGGTTCAGCGGGCAGGACAAGACCTATACGATCGTCGGCAACCAGGTCGAGGACTTCCCGGCGGGTTTCGTGCGATCCTCGATCGACGACCGGCTTTGACATGACAGCGGTGGGGGCGTGCCGCGCCCCCACCGGCTTCGGCCGGATTCAGGCCAAGGCGGCGTGCTGCGGGCTTCGGCTGCCCGCAGCGCCGGATCAGGCCTTCTTGCAGTGCGACATGAAGCTCTTGCGCGGTTTGCCGTGCAGCCCCTTGGCATCGGCCTGCTTGGAACAGTCGAGCGACTTCACGGTTCGGGCGACCGGCGCCTTGCTGGGCTTGGCAGCGGGCGCCTTGCTGGCCTTGGCCGCATCGGCTTTCGGGGCAGGCACGGTCGCGGCGGTCTGGGCGAAGGCCGAACTCGTCATCAGGGCGATGGCAGCGGCGGCGGCGGCAATCTTGACCTGCATAGCAAACTCTCCAGCTACGTCCTCTTCGGGGACGCGCGGGATTTACGCCGTCGCTCCAGCGGCTGTCACGTTACAACGACGAAATGTTCCCCGGCTTCGCGCTATCGGGGCGCGATATCGGCATCATGCTCGCCAAGCATCGGCGCGGCGAACGGATCCGGCCCCGGCGTGCGGGAGAATTTGATCGGGCGGGTGACGCCGCGATAGTGACCGATCTTCGGATGCGCGATCGAGGCGACCATATTCTCGGCCTGCACCTGCGGGTCTTCGAACATATCCTCGATGTGGCGCACCGCCGAGCACGGGACCGCGTCGCCGAACAATCGCTCCCACTCGATCGCCGAGCGCGCGCGCAGTGCCGCGCGCAGCGCCGGCACCAGTTCGGCCGCGTGGTCGGCGCGATTGCGCACGCTGGCGTAACGCGGGTTGTCGGCGAGATCGTGGAGCCCGGTCAGCTCGCACAGCGCTTTCCAGAAATGCGGGGTGTTCGCCGACAGATAGAGATAGCCGTCGCCGGTCGGGTGGAGCCCGGTGATCCCGCCCGAGCGCATGTCGCGGGAGATATCGTGCGCCTCGCCCTCGGCCTGGATCATCCGCGCCGATTGCATCGTGAGCGCGCTGCGCAGCAGCGACACGCCGACATATTGCCCCGCGCCGCTGCGTTCGCGCTCGAACAGTGCCGAGGACACCCCCGCCGCGACCAGCGCCGCGGCATAATAATCGACCGGCGAGCCATAAGTAAGCTCGGGGACCGGGGGCTTGCCCTGGAGCACGCACATCCCGGTCATCGCCTGGAGGACCTGATCATATCCCGCCTTGCCGCGCAGCGGGCCTTCCTCGCCATAGCCGGTGACCACGCAATAGATCAGCCGCGGGTTGACCGCCTCCAGCCGGGGGTGATCGATCCCCAGCCGCTCGGCGACGCCGGGGCGGAAATTATGGACCAGCACATCCGCCTCGGCCGCCAATGCATGGAGCCGCGCGCGATCGGCATCCTGCTTCAAATCGAGCACGATCCCGCGCTTGCTGCGATTGACCCCGAGGAAGGCGCGGTTCTCGCCTTCCAATGTGGAAGGATAAGCGCGCAGATTGTCCCCCGCCGGGGGCTCGACCTTGATCACGTCCGCCCCCTGATCGGCGAGCAGGGTGCAGCCATAAGGACCGGCGATATAGGCGCTGAGATCGAGCACCCGCACCCCCGAGAGCGGCCCGCGCGGTCCCTCGCGCGACGGATTGTCGAACGCCGATCCCGGCGCCGGCTGCATTGGGTCGGACGGCGGTGACACGGGGGGCGAAGCACTCATCGACATCAGTTTCCAGCTTGGATTGGGGGGACGGGCGGAGCCAGCCCGAGCCAGGTCACGCGCCAGATACCGTCGCGGCGGTCCCCCAGGCGAAAATAGGGCTCGAAGACGATCGGCGGCCGATCGGCGGGGTGCAATTGGATGGCCTCACCGTCGACGACCGCGACGGGCGCATCGGCTACCCGCACGGTCTCGGCCAGCCGATATCCGTCGATCGGCCCGGTGGCATAGACCAAAGGCCCCCGCGTCAGCGCGATATAATCGCGGCGGAGCACTTCCTGCGCGACCGGCTCGCCGCCCGGCGCGAGCGATTCCTGGACGTTGCGGTTGACCGCGTGATGGACCTGCGCGGGCATTGGCAGGTCGAGCGAGATCACGTCCCCCGGCCGCCATTCGCGCTCGATCCGCGCATAGCCGCCCGGCTCGGCCGCGAAACGCTCGCCGTTCACCTGCAGCCGTGCGCCGCTCGCCCAATCGGGGATGCGGACGAGCATCGCGAAGCGCGCCGCCGCCGCCGGGTCGACCGAGATCGAGAGCGGCCCATCCAGCGGATAGCGCCCCTCCTGCCGGATGCGGACACGCCCGGCGCCGGGCAGATCCAGCACCGCGGTCGACGCGCCGAGCAGATTGACCGCCAGCGCGCCGTCGGCGGTGACGCCATAGGCAATCGCGGGCAGCTCCTCCAACGCCATCGCGCCGCTCGACTTGCAGCAGCGCCAATAAGTGGTGTGGGTGCGCCGTCCGTTGGGGAAGGAATAATAGCACCAATCTTCGCCGTCCGGCGCCTGCGCGCCGAGCAGGTCGTTATAGGCGCTGCGCTCGATCTCCTGCGCGAAGGCGGCATCGCCGGTGATCGCCAGCAATTCGCGGTTGAGCTGGATCCAGGCCATCGTCGAACAGGTTTCGACATAGGCTTCGGGGCTGAACACCCCGGCGGGGTTGAAGACCTCGCGCGAGCGATGCGCCACCCCGCCCCACGGGCCGCCGCCGAGCGTCAGATGATGCGCGCGGACCGCCGCCCAGATGTTGCGCACCGCGCTGAGATAGCGCGCATCACCCGTCGCCCGGTGCAGCTTGGCGACGCCGACGAGGTTCCACAGCAATTGATATGCCTTGCCGGTGGCGATCTCCGACGGATCGGCACCTGCCAGCGCCAGCGAGAACAGGCGATTGCGCGGCTCGGCCTCGATCTGCGCCAGCACCAGCTCGGCCAGATCGAGATAGCGCCGCTCGCGGGTCGCCAGATACAATTCGGTCGCGGGATCGAGCAGCGCGGTCGCCGACAAGCCGAAATGGTTGCCGAGATCGGTGATCTTCACCGCGCCGTCGCTCAACACCCGCCAGCACAGATCGCCGATCCGCCGGGCGGCGGCGAGATAATGTTCGTCGCCGGTCGCGCGATGGACCTCGATCAGCCCGAGGATCAGATAGCTGTGGGTCCAGATATCCCAGGTGCGCAGCGCCGGGGCGCCGTCCCACGAGACCGGCTTCGGCGGCTGCGGCACCATGAAGCGTCGCGGCGGCGCGTAATTGCCGAGATAGCCGTCCGCATCCTGCCGCGAGATCAGATAATCGGCGACCCGCCGCACATTGCCGAGCAGCGCCGCATCGCCGGCGCGGGCCGCGGCGCGCGCGGCGGCGGAAAGCCACTTGCCGGCATGTTCGCCATACCAGTCGCCTTCCTCGTTGGCCGCCACCTTCTCGGGCGCGAACAGCGCGATCGCCGGGCTGTGTTCGTCGGTGATGAAATGCGACAGGCGCCCGGCGCGATTGGCCTCCAGCGCATCGCCGAGCAACCCGCCGAGTGTCACCTCGCCGGGCAGTGACAGCCGCATCGCGGGCTCAGCGATCGGCGGCACAGCGGAATCCGATCCCGGCCGACCGGTCCTTCGCCGGGGCCATCAGCAGGAACTTGCCGTGCTCGTCGAGGCGATAGCCTTGCGGGAAATACCAATGCGAGGTCTGCGGCTGATAGGCATTGCCGCCGCGCAGCACCGCAGCGCGCACCCGATCGTCATGATATTCGTCGGTCCATTGCCAGATCGTCCCGACGAGATCCTCGACCCCGAACGGGCTCGCCCCCGCAGGATGCGTGCCGATATCGACCGGATCGGGCATGACGCGCGCGAGCGACGGCTCGGGCACCGCGGTCGCATCCCAATCCTCGCCCCAGGGATAGGCGCGGCCGTCGGTTCCCTGCGCGGCATATTGCCATTCCCATTCGCGCGGCAGGCGCTTCCCGGCCCACCCGGCATAGGCCCGCGCATCCTCCAGCGAGACCCAGGTGACGGGCTTGTTCTCCCAACCTGCGGGCGGCGCGCCGTCTTGCCAATGTTTCAGGAAATTCCGCGTGTCGGCGGGCGCGTAGCCGCTGTCGGCGAGGAAGGTCCTGAACTGCGCGTTGGTCACCGGGAAGCGATCGATCCAGAATGCGTCGATATGCATGCGGTGGCGGTGATGCCGGCGCGGGCTTTCTTCCCACGGATATTGCACGTCGACTCCCTCGGCGGCGTAACCCTCGATCTCGATGCCGTGGACGACGAAATCGAAATCGGCCGCGGGGATCGCGATCATCCCGTCGGGGGCCTGCGTATGCGGTGTGGTCGGCGCGATCGGGACGAGCGTCTGCGCGGCGGCGGTCCAGCGTGCCGGGAAGGAGTCGAGCGGCAGCACCGCGCGCGCCGCCATGTCCGCAAGAAACGCGTCGAGCCCGTCGAGCACCTGCCCCGCCGCCAGCGCAAGGATCGCGCCGAAGCCGCGCCCCGCCATCGGCACCGACAGGATCGCACGGTCGCGATCGATCCGCGGATCGAGCTCGACGCCGTTCCAGACGTCGAAATAGCGCGTGCCCGCATTGTACGGCACGCTCAATTGCTCGCCGTCGATCGCATATTCCTGACGGTTGATCAGCGTCCACAAGATGCGCCCGTCGCCCTGGAAGCGGCTGGCGAAGATGCCGGCCTGGAGCGTCCGCTCATAGGGGCGCCAATCGGGCCCGGCGATCAGATCAGCGAACCGCCGCTGCACCATCGCCACCCGGCGCAGCGTCTCGCCGTCGCGCGGGGTGAAGAGATTGACGAAGCCGAACACATTCTCCCACGCGACATAGCCGACGCCGTTGAACAGCGCGTGCTGCAGATCGTTGGTGCGCTGCCGGCTCCAGCGATTCTCGATGTTGATGATGTGGCGGGGTTCGAGCCATTTCAGCTTGAGCACCGTCGGGATGCTCTCGTCGGGCACGCGCTTGGTCCAGCTCTGCAGGTTCCAGCTCAGGATATGATCGCCGGCCTGCGCGGTGGTCTCCGGCTGCAGCACCACCGGGCGCCCCCTGGCCTCGCACGCGCGGTGGAAGGCGAGCGGGACGCCGCTATAGGTATCGCCGTTGATGCCGTCCGCCCCGGTTTCGGCGACGATCGCCGCCATCCGCTCCCAGTCGGGCGCGTCGTTCGGCGCGGTGCCATTGTCCCACGGCATCGTCGGCAGGAACACCTTGACGCCGCGGCGGTGAAAGTCCGCGACGACCTGCTTCAGCCCGGCGATGCCGCCGGGCAGCGCGTCGACCAGATCGAACTGGCTGCGATCGTCGACCCCGATATTGGGATAGATATACCAGACCAGCACGCTGTCGACGCGCCCCAGCCGCCCCTCGAGATCGTCGAGATAGCGATCGACCGTATAGCGGCCGGTTTTAGGATCGTAGAAATAGCGATCCTCGACCATCAGTAGCGTATGGACGAAATTCGACTGCGACCAGGCAAGCCGCGGATCGCGATACAGGCTGTCGTCGAAGCCGATGCGGATGCGATGCTCGCGGCGCCATTCGATCAGCCCCTGCACCCATTCGTCGGCGCTGCCGTCGGCGTCGATCTTCCACCGCCCCATTTCGGCGAAGGGCCAGCCGGGAACCTTGCCCGGGGTCGGCAGATAGGGGCCGGTCAGCGCGTGCGAGAATTTGACGTCGCTGGTGGTGCGGATGGGATTGGTCATGATCTCGTTTTCAACCCGCCGTCGCGCCGATGCCACAATAAAGCGCGAGCGGCCGATGATCGGCAGGCTGCGCCTCGGCCATGAACGCCACGACCTCGGCGCGGGTGGGGATGCTCGACTGGGCGCCGGCGCGCGTCGTCACCAGCGCGGCGGCCGCGGCGGCGCGGCGCAGCGCGGCGCCGAGCGCCTCGCCCGCGGCAAGGTCTGCGACTAGCACGCCGCAAAAGGTGTCGCCGGCCGCGGTCGTATCGACCGGGGTCACCGCGAAGGCGGGCTGGACGAGATAGTCGCCATCGACCAGCGCCACGGCTCCGCGAGACCCCAACGTCGCCACCGTGATCGCGACGCCGGTCCGCGCCAGCCGTTCGGCGATCGACCCGTGCTCCCCGACCAATGCGGTCAGCTCTTCCTCATTGACCACCAGCACGTCCACCGCGCGCAGCAGCGCGTCGGGCAATGCGCGCGCCGGGGCGGCATTGAGCAGCACCCGCACGCCCTGCACCTGCGCGCTCCGGGCATAGACCAGAACGGTTTCGAGCGGCGTTTCCAGCTGCATCGCGAGCCACGCGATAGCGTCGAGCGGCGGAAGGTCCTCCGGCCTCAGATCGGCGTTGGCGCCCGGCGCGACGGTGATCGCATTCTCGCCTTCGTCCGATACGGTGATCAGCGCCGCACCGGTCGATCGCGCCGAGCGGCGAATGTGCAGCTCGACCCCCGCCCCTTCGAGCGACCGGATCAGCAGCCTTGCCTGATCGTCCTCGCCCAATGCGACCACCATCGCCGTCTGCGCCCCGCCGGCGCGCGCGGCGGCGACCGCCTGATTGGCGCCCTTGCCGCCGGGAAAGACCGAAAGGTCGCCGCCGAGCAAGGTCTCGCCCGGCGCCGGAACGTGCCGGGCGCGCACGACGAAATCGGCATTGGCCGAGCCCGCCACCAATACGCCGCCCGGCCGGTCGCTTCGGATCACGATCGTTGTACTCCCGATCAGAAATCGCGGTGCAGCGTCACGGTAACCGTTCGGCCGCGGCCCGCGAAATAATTCTGGTAGATGTCGATCTGCGACGACGACAGGAAATAGAATTTGTTGAACAGATTCTCGACCCCGATCGAGACGGTGCCGACCTGCTTGAAGCGATAATTGGTCGTCAGATCGAACAAGGTATAGCCCTTGGTATGCTCCTCGAGCGCGCCGCGGCCGATGTTGATGTTGCGATTGAAGAAGCTCGTCACGCCGAGCGACACCGAGCTTTCGGGCGTATATTGCCAGCTGATCTGGCCGTTCGCCTTGTCCGGCGCGATGTTGAGCATCCCGAGTGTAACGTCGAGCGGCTCGGTGACGTTGTTTGCGGCCGAGGTCTTGCCGAGCACATGGCTGAACAAGGCGTTGAGGCGTAGAGAGTCGATCGGGCGGAATTCGGCGCTGAAGTCGATGCCGTAGATCTTGATCGGGCGACGGTTAAGAACATAGTCCCGCGTGATCGGATCGATCGACAGGCTCGACCCGAGGTCCGATTTCGACTGGTAATAGGATACGCCGACGCTGCCCATCCGGCCGCGCCAGTTGACGCCGACTTCCTTGTTCTTGAACACCACCGCCTTCAGATCGAGCAGGCCCTCGACCGTCTTGCCCGGCACGTTGACGTTGCGCAGCGGGATGCCGACGTTGGGGAGGGTGAAGCCCTCGCCATAGGTCGCGAAGGCGGAGAAGCCGCCGCCGAGCCGGCCGACGATGCCCGCATTGAACAGATCGTTGGTATATTTGAGCTTGCCGCCCTTCACGAACACGCGGTTGCGATAATAGGTCGTGGTATAATCATCGACCTTCACCGTGCCGGCCTCGTGCCGCCAGCCGCCGCTCAGCGTGACCGGGCCGAGATCATAGCTCAGCTGCGCATAAGGGCCGACGCTGGTATAGTTCATCGGCGGCACCCACACGCGATTGGTGAGCGCAAGATATTGCCGCGTCTGATCGTGGACCAGATCGACGCCGAAGCGCAGTTCGAGGCCCTTGGTCAGGAAATCCGGGCGCGTGTACGAGGTGCGCAGCCCGTATTTCTTCGACAGGATTTCGGACTGGTCGAAAATCACGCCGGACGAGATCAGCGGATCCTGCTTGTCGACGCTGTTGTCGCCGGGGAAGCGCATCTCCTGCTTGGCGAAATAGCCCGTCACGACAAGGTTGCCGCCGACCAGATCGCTGTTCGAGTAATTCAGCGCATATTGCTGGAAGCGATTGAAGTCCGGCGCGAAAAGCAGCTGCCCGGTGACCGGGTCGCGCGGCGGGCCGGGTTCGGCGGTATCGGGGATGCCGAGCGCGCGGCTGCCCGCGACATAATGATAATCGCCCTTGGCGGTCAGCTTGAAATAGCTCGCGGTCGCTTCGAGGCGCTGGGTGCCGCCGGCGAAATCGTGACCGACCTTGAGGAAGAAATCGACCTGCTTGGTATCGGCCAGCGAGCTCGACGCGCTGAGCCCGATGCGCCGCCCGCGCGCGTCATAAGTGATGCCGCGATCGACATAGGACGCCGCCGCGAACACGTCGAAATCGCCCGATTTGTGCGCGATCGTCCCGCCGATCTTCCAGATCGCGCTATCGTCGCGATATTGCGACCCGAAGCGCCCGGTGAGGCCGATATGCGTGCCCTCCTCGGTCGCGCGCTTCGAGATATAGTTGATCAGCCCGCCGGCCGCGCCGATCCCCTCCGCCGCCGAGGCGCCGCCGATCACCTCGATCCGCTGGACCGTCGACATATCGGTGAAGGTCGCGTTGCGGCTGCCGTCGCGCAGCGGGGTCGATTGGGGAATCCCGTCGAACATGTAGAGCGCGGTGCGGCCGCGCATCGTTTCGCCCAGCGTGTTCATCGTCTGGTTGGATTCGGAATAGCCCGGCACCGTGCGCGCCAGCACCGCGGTGGCGTCTTCGGTGATCGTCAGCGAGCGCTGGACTTCGGCAGGCGTGATGACCGTCACCGCGCCGGCGACCTTGTCGATCGCCTTGGGTGAGCGCGTGCCCGTCACGATCACGGTATTCTGGCTCGAATCATCGGCCGGGGCAGGGTCGCTCACCGGGGCCGGCTGCGGGGCCAGTTGCGCCACCGCGGGCAAGGCCACGCCGGACAGCAGAAAAGCAGCGAACGTCAGATGCGCATTGGTTGTCACGGTGATCCTCCCCCCGTTTATCGGCTACAGCCTAACCCAAGGGAAAAAGCGGAAGAAGCGAGCGGCGGTGTGTTCACACAACAGATTTTGTGTGGTTCGATCGCCACGATTTCGCTTTGGGATCGATCGACCGGACCGCATATTTTCTGCGCTGTGAAGACAGGGATTGCGTGCATTTTCGGCGCTACAAGCGTTGGAACTGCTGCGAAGGCGCGGCATCGGGGGAGGATCGTGTCGATGCGGAGCAAGCTGTTCGTACCCTGTTCGCGCCCCGAATTCTTCGCCAAGGCGATCGATGGGGCGGCGGACGCGCTGTCGTTCGATCTCGAGGATTCGGTGCCACCGGCGGAAAAGCCGGCCGCGCGCGCGCGGCTCGCGGCATTCCTGCGCTCGGATCAAGCGATGGCATCGGCCAAGCGGCTGATCGTCCGCGTCAACGCGCTCGACACGCCCTTTTTCGCGGACGATCTGGCGGTGCTCGCCGGGCTGCGCGTCGATCTGATCAACCTGCCCAAGGCCGACACCCCCGATATCGTCCATGCCGCCGCCACGCAGATCGATGCGCTGCGCCTCGCCGCCGGGCTGCTGGTCACTATCGAGACCGCCGCCGCGCTGGCCGATGCGGCGGCGGTGGCGGCGGCGCATCCGCGGGTCGCGGGGCTTCAGGTCGGGCTCAACGATCTGTTCGCGCCGCTCGGCATCGATCGAAACGATCCCCGCCACGTCCACGCCGCGCTGTGGCCGATCCGGCTCGCCGCCGGACGGGCCGGATGCTTTGCCTATGACGGCGCCTGGCCCGACCTTACCGACGATCCCGGCTTTCGCGCCGAGGCGGAGCTGGCGCGAAGCCTCGGTTATATCGGCAAAAGCTGCATCCATCCGCGGCAGATTGCGATCGCCAATGCGGTGTTCGACCGCGGCGCCGAGCTCGATCGCGCGCGACGGCTGGTAGCCGCGGCAACCGCCGCCGAAGCGCAGGGCAAAGGCGCCTTCGTGTTCGACGGCACGATGGTCGATGCACCGGCGATCAGCGCGGCGCGCGCGATTCTGCGGCGCGCGGGGGAGGCGGCATGACGTTGCGCCTCCTGCTGCTGATGCTGCTCGGCGCGCTGCTGTTTCAGGCCGCCCCCGCTGCGGCAAAGCAACCGACCGAGATCGAGGCCGCGGCATTGCCCGCGCCATCGGGCGATCGCGGCAATCTGTTGCTAGCCGCGATCGACGGATTCCCCGTCGCGCTCGATCGCGATCGGGCGCAGATATTGCGGCATCGCAGCTGGTCGGCGATCGGAACGCGCAATATCCCCTCGAAAATGCTCGCTGTGGTGAGCGACGGCCGGGGGTCCGCAATCCTTTCCGGCGCGGGCGGCGTGGCGACCTCCGCTGCCGCGCTCACACTGGCGAATGGCGCGATCGTGGCGAAGCCGCTCCCCGATCTTCCGGTGCCGTTGCGCTCGGCGGTCGGCGCCTTCCAGCACGATGCATTGCTCGTCGCCGGGGTCGGCGAGGACGGCACCCCGCGACTGTTCCGGCTCGCCTGGGCGCAATCCGCGCGTTGGCAGGCGCTCGCCCCCTGGCCCGGCGGCGTGCCGGTCGCGCTCGCAGCGCAGAACAGGGGCATTGCCGTCACGCTGGCCGACCAGCAGCAATGGCGCTGGCTGCCGACCGGCGGGTGGCGACGCGGCGCGACGGCGCGCGGCACCGTCGTCGGCGCCCCGCGCCCGATCGGACAGGCCTATCTGCTCTACCTCCTCCGCGACGCGGGCGGCACGCATCTCTACAGCTACAGCATGATCACCGACGCCTGGGCGCCTATGGGCGCGGCGCTTCCCGGCGAACCGCTCGCCGCGGTCAGCCACGGCGAGGGGCTGCTGATCGCGTCGCGGCGCAACGGCGCGCTTGCCGTCTCCACCCTGACGCTCAGGTTCAACCGCGAGCCGCTCGGGCTGATCGATTGGGCGATCATCACGGTCTATCTGTTCGCGATGCTCGGTATCGGGCTCGCCTTCTATCGCCGCGCCAAGGGCGGTCCCTCGTCCGAATTCTTCCTCGGTTCGCGAGCGATCCCGGCCTGGGCGGCGGGGGTCAGCATGTTCGCCGGCAGCATCAGCTCGATCAGCTATCTCGCGGTGCCGGCCAAGGCGTTCGAGACCGACTGGCAATATATCATGTCGAAGATCGCGACCGTCTGCGGGCTGATGTTCGTCGCGCTGGTCGTGGTGCCGGTGTTCCGCCGGCTCAATCTGGTTTCGGTGTTCAATTATCTCGAAGCGCGCTTCCACCCGGCGATCCGCATGCTTTCCAGCGCCTTGTGGATCTGCATGCAGATCGGTGGGCGGATGGGGATCGTGCTGTTCCTGCCCGCGATGGCGATCGGCACGATCACCGATACCAATATCGTCGCCTGCATCCTGATCGTCGGCCTGTTCACGATCGTCTATACCGCGCTGGGCGGGATGCGCGCGGTGGTATGGACCGATGTGTTCCAGGTGCTGGTACTCACCGCGGGCGCGTTTTTTGCGATCGGCTTCGTCATCTACCAGATCGGGTTCGGCGACGTCGTCGATACCGCGACGGCGTTCGACAAGACGCGGATGCTCAACTTCAGCTTCGACGTCACCCAGCCGACCGTTTGGGCATTCCTCGTCCTCGCCCTGTTCGACGTGGTGCTCACCTTCCCCAAGGATCAGGTGCTGATGCAGCGCGTACTGGCGACACCGTCCGAGAAGGAAGCCAAACGCTCGGTGTGGCTGTTCGCGCTGATCCTGCTGCCCAGCGCCTTCATGTTCTACATCATCGGCACCGTATTGTTCGCTTATTATCGCGCCCGCCCCGAGCAACTGAGCCCGACGCTGCCGATCGACGCGGTGTTCCCCGCCTTCATCGGCACCGAGCTACCGCCAGGCATCGTCGGGCTGATCATCGCCGGGCTGATCGCGGCCGCGATGGGGACGCTGTCGGGGATCATCAACAGCGTCGCCACCTTGCTGTCGGTCGATTTCTACGAGCGCCTCGTGCCCGGCCGGAGCGAGCGGCAGACCGTGCGCTTCGCCGAAGGGGCCAGCATGGGTGTCGGGCTGGTCGGCATCGCGATCGCGATCGTCCTGTCGCGGCTCGACATCCATTCGCTGCTCGATCTGACGATCGAGCTGTTCGGCCTGCTCGGCGGCGCCTGTGCCGGCGCCTATACGCTCGGGCTGTTCACGCGCCGCGCCAATTGGCAGGGCGTCGCGATCGGGATCGTGGCGGCGTCGATCATCACCTTCGTCGTCTGGTGGTTCGGGCTCGTCCACCCCTACCTCTATCTTGCGCTGGCGATCGCTTCGTCGATCGTCATCGGCTATCTGACCAGCTATCTGTTCCCGCCCCCGAGTCATTCGCTCGAAGGGCTGACGATCTATTCCCGGCGCCCGGCAAGCGCCGTTTCGGATGAGGCTGCGCCATCGATACCGGGTTCCTGAAGACGTTCGTCACCGTCATCGACCAGGGATCGATGGCCGCCGCGGCGCGCGTGCTCAACATCAGCGCATCGGCGGTGGCGCAGCAGCTTCACGCGCTGGAACGCGATCTGGGCGCACCGCTGGTGATGCGCGTCGGGCGGACGATGCGGATGACCGAGCAGGGCGCGCGCGTCCTCGGCCCGGCGCGCAAGCTGTTGCGGGACACCGCGGATCTGCGCAGCGTCGCGCATGACGGGGAGGTGTCGGGCGAATTGCGGCTCGGCGCGTGCACGACCCCGCTCACCGGCCTGCTTCCCGATATTCTGGCGCGGGTCAGCCGCAAATTCCCGCAGGTGACGATCCACATCCAATCGGGCAATTCGGCGCAGCTCTTCGTCGACGTGGACAAAGGCCGGCTCGATGCGGCGCTAGTGCTCGAGGCGCCCTATCCGCTCCCCAAGACGTGCGAATGGCTGCTGCTGCGCGAAGAGCCGCTGATCGTGCTCGCCCCGCGTGCGCTCGCCGACCGGGATCCGCTCGATCTGCTGCGCGAGGAACCGCTGATCCGTTACGACCGCAACCAATGGGGCGGCCGCTCGGCGGAGCTTTATCTCAACGAGGCGGGCATCACCCCGCGCGAGCGATTCGAGCTCAACGCGCTCAACGCGATCGCGATGATGGTCGATCGCGGGCTGGGGGTTTCGATCGTCCCCGATTGGGCGCCGCCCTGGCCGGAAGGGATCGATATCGCGCGGCTCGACCTGCCCGAGCGGCGCGTCGGGCGGCGGATCGGCATCGTCTGGTCCCGCTCCAGCGTCCGCACGCGTCTGGTCAACGTACTGTTGCAGGAAAGCGTGCGCGCGGAGGGCCGATAGCGCGCACCGCTTGGCGGCATAGCGTTGAGCGGCCGGATCGGTTCATTCGTCAATGGATAGGTCGGCGGACAGCGCTTCGGACTCTCACGGCGAAAACACGGGTTCGAGTCCCGTAGGGGCGTTTGATCCGGTCCGCATCCCGCGCTTCAGCCGAAAGCAACCGGCTCGCCCATCGAACTCGCCGGAAGCCCCTGCCCCTGCCCCTGCCCCTGCCCCTGCCCCTGCCCCTGCCCCTTCCGCTACAGCGGCCATGCTACGTGGCCTTGCCGGGGCTCGCTCATCTCTGATCAAGGACAAGGTCACCTTCATCGCCTCCTGCTCGATCGACGTCCTCAAATGCTGAGTCGCGACTACGCTTCGTCTCGGGAACGGTGTGCAGAATTCTCCCATCCCTCACAATAGGGAGGGCAATGAAGTGCCGTTTCGGCCTAAATTAGTAAAAATGGGCAGAAACAGAGCAAAGCGGCATTATAGTGCCGCTTCCCCCGATTTTGGCTTTCTGGTGATATCCGAGAGCTACGCACAGCCAATGGCCGGAACTGGGCCGTCTTCTGTCTGTCCGGTTACGGGACGGCGACTTGAGAAGCAGACGTTCAACCGAGCGATGACCGGTCGGCATCCGCGTTCAGATGCCGGCGGTCGGCGGAGATGTTACGCTTTATTGCAACAGAGCTTCTGACGGCCAAATGGAAGTCAAGGGGCTGAACGGAGTGACGCCCGTTCTTGAGCCGATTGCCAAATAGGGACCCGCTGGCGGCGGCCGGTGCACCGCTTGTTGAATAAGATGATCCACGCTTTCTGCACATTCTCAAGGTGAGCCAGCGTTGCATCGACCAAATCATCACCGATGGCTTCTGGGTCACCATGGACGAACGCGTTGCGAGCCTTCTGGATGCGGAGTAGCAGTGTGGCTTCTTCGACGAATCCCTCTGCCTTAAGGTCCGTCCAGAAATTCGTCTGCCAGATACGGCGATACAAACGATCCAAGCGCCCACCGATGCTTGGGAACCGTTCGAGGAGCTCTTCATCCAGCTGGCCGGGAAGATCGGCAAGAGCGGCGCGATAAAAACCGTCAACCAGCACCTCAAAGAGTGTCCAGAATAGCAGCACGACGGTGAAACGGTGCGAAAAGCGTTCGGCCCGGTCCGATGAGGTAATGCGGGATCGCTCGCCCTCGATCTTTATTCGCTCAAGGATGAGATATGTCGACCAAGGAATCGCTCCTTGTGTCGCTTGGGGGACAAGATGCTCGACGCCATCCACCACAATGACCTGTGGCTGGTTATCGAAAGCGTACCCGCACACCGGGCAGATTGCGTCTCCGTGGATTCCATTGCACTCCGGACAATGCATCAGACCGCGCCATGGTGACATCATAGCGACCACTCCGGGCGAGCGGCCCGCTCCCGGCGACGCTGACGAACTCTCGGCATCCACTCAGTCCAGCTGGTCAAGGCCATCTACTTGATCGGCGTTGTTCTTGCCGAGCGTATTTCGCCAGGCTTGCTGTTCGGTGAGCTCGGCGATGCTGGCGCCGGCGCGTATATGGTCGGCCAACTGCTCACGCGCCTTGGCAACAATATCTTGTTGACCTTCCTGATCATGCGGCATCGCGCTCTTGGCAACGGCTTCGACCTTCTCGATATTGAGCCAAGCAGCCCTGAAACTAGCATCTTCCGAGGCGAGACCCTGCTCGCGCGACAGTGCTAGGAATTGTGCCGCGCGATCGTCGTGCTTCGATCGTTCCGTGTCATCGAGCATCTGAATGCGCGATAGGATCAAAGCGGCCATCGGCGCCGGATCGGCCTGCTCGAAACCGATCTTCGAAGCGGAATACCAAGGATCGCGATCTTCGGGGCGGATCGAGAACTCATAGCCAGCGCGCTCGGCCACGCCAGCCAGCCAGATTCGCTGCACGCGGCCATTGCCCTCGATGAAGGGGTGCGCCGCATTGATTTCGTTGATGAGCGCCGCCGCCTGTTCGGCAAAGGCAACGGGCGCAAGGCCGCGCAATTGGTCAGCGGCGCGTAGGGTCTCGAACTGGCGCTCCATCCACGGCCCAATTTGTTCGGGAACCGCAAACGGTGCTTGGCCGCGGCCCGACGTATATTTCCGTTCCTGCCCCGCCCAAGAATAGAGGTCTTGAAAGAGATGGTGATGAATGACCTTGAAGGCAGAATACGTCGGTTCCGCACATTTGGCCGGCAAGCCTTCGGCGATACGCATATCGGTGAAGAGACGCTCGGCCGCGTCCAACGTCGCGGCCTCGCGGATTCCCAGCTCATTCACCAGGACCTGCGTGCCTGGGTAGACGACCTTCTCGTATTCGGAGCGCTCGGAGTCGCTGCGTCCGCTCACTTGGGCTTTTTGGAAAAATAGGTGCGAAGGGCTTCGCGGCGCTTCTCAGTGGTAGCGCCATCGGCCTCTAGGCGCGCGAGGAGCTTTTCGGCCTTTGCATCCCGGCCAACGCCTTCAATGTCATTGTTCGCGCTCATCTGCTTACGCCGCCAAGTGACGTCGGCAGGGGCGGAAGAGGTCCATCGGCTCATAAGGCTTCACCAATCCATATGCGCGTGACTCGGATACTTATTATGCCACAAAAGGCTTGGCTCTGCCGCCGCTATCCGCCAGCCTGGCGATCAAGTAGCCGCCGAGCACGGCCAATCCGCTCCTCCAAACCAGCGCGGAATTCAGGATCGCGCCGCCTGAGCTCGATATGCTCGGAAATCGCGGCGCGAATAACATCGGAAATCGGCCTCTGCTCAACGCTCGCGACCGTCTCAAGCGCCTCCGCCTGCTCCGGCGAGAGTCGGATCGTCATGGCTTTGCTGTCCTTCATGTCTTTTCTTTGACACCAAAACTTAGAGGTTGTCAACGGTCGTGGTATAATGGTATCACGGTATCAAGAAATGGAGGTACCCAATGAGCCAGCCCGACCAGCACCCCGCTCCTCACCCGGACAAGCCGAAAGATCACCCCTACACGATCAAGATCGATCGCACGGTCTACAAGGTCGATGCAGAGCAGATGACGGGCCTCCAACTGCGGCAGCTGAGCAATCCGCCGATCGGGGCCGACCGCGATCTGTTCGAAGTGGTTCCCGGCGGATCCGACGTGAAGATCTTCGACGAGCAGGCGGTTCAGATGCGCGACGGCTTGCGATTTTTCACCGCCCCGGCCCAGATCAACCCCGGCGCCTACAAGGAATAAGCGAAAAGATGCTTCCCCAGAACGATCTCGACTGTCTCACGGAGCGCGCGCCGGGGCATAGTGTCTCGAGCGATGCCGGCATGATCTGCGTGGTCCTTCCGAACTTCGCGCTGGGCCCCGGATATGACCGGCCGACATCCGATCTCATGCTGCGACTGGCGCCGGGATACCCCGATATCGCCCCCGACATGTGGTGGTTCCACCCGCCGGTGCGGCGCGCCGACGGCGCGCAGATTGCGGCAACGCAGGCCATGGAGCATCATCTGGGCCGCGAGTGGCAGCGCTGGTCGCGCCACCTGCAGCCCGGCCAGTGGCGCTCGGGAATCGATTCGCTCGAAAGCTATCTCGCCATCGTGCGGAGGGAGCTCGCCCTAGCGGCTCTCAAAGCCGCATGACCGTCACGCTCGTTCTCGCCGACACCGTCGCCGACGCGCTTAGTGAGGCGGCGAGCGATCCGCTGGAGGTCGCTGGCGTCCTGCTCGCAGCTGTCCATCAGGGACCGGATGGTGATATCCGACTGCTGGTCCGCCAGCACGTTATGGTGAGCCAGGACGCGTATCGTAAGCGTGCCCGGGATCATATGGTGATCGCGCCGGAGGGCTATGTACCAGCACTGGGCGAAGCAGAAGCGCTCGGCGCAATGGCCATCTGGTTTCACACGCATCCGGGCACGACGGGCACCCCGCTGCCAAGCCTCGCCGACGCCGAAGTCGATAGGGCCATCGCCGACCTCTTCCGCCTGCGCTCGGGCTCACCTTATTACGGCACGCTCATCCTCTCCCCGCGCGAAAGCGGGTTTGCCTTTTCCGGCACCCTGCAGCCCGAGGGGGGGCACAGCCCGGCCCGCGCGATCGACCGGCTCTGGATAGTCGGCGACCGCTGGCGCCTGGTAAGCGCGATCAAAGCCGACGACAGGCCGCCATCGCCGATCTTCGATCGGAATGTGCGTGCATTCGGCGGCGACGTTCAGCGCGCGCTGAGCGATCTCAAGATCGCCGTGAGCGGGTGCGGTGGCACGGGATCGGCCGTCGCCGAGCAACTGGTGCGCCTGGGCGTTCGCAACCTCCTCCTCATCGATGCCGATCGCCTTTCGGGCAGCAATGTTACGCGCGTCTATGGCTCGACCGCAGCCGATGTCGGCCGCCCCAAGGCCGAGGTCCTGCGCGATCACCTGATCGCGATCGCGCCGGACCTTCACTGCGAGGCGATCGATGCGATGGTCACGCTGGAACCGATCGCGCGGCGACTCGGCGATCGCGACCTCGTGTTCGGCTGTACCGACGACAATGCCGGACGCCTCGTCCTTTCTCGGCTAGCAACCTATCTGCTGACCCCCGTCATCGACATCGGCGTCCTGCTGAGTAGCGATGCGTCCGGCATGCTGACCGGAATCGACGGGCGCGTCACTGTTCTCTCACCGGGCTCGGCGTGCCTCGTCTGCCGCGACCGGATCGACCTTGCCCGCGCCGCTGCCGAGGCAATGACTCCAACCGAGCGCAAGCGTCTGGCTGACGAGGGCTATGTCCCGGCGTTAGCCGGGACCGAGCCGGCGGTAGTCGCGTTCACGACCGCGGTCGCCGCGGCCGCCGTTGGCGAAATGCTCGAGCGATTGATCGGCTATGGCCCCGATCCGCGCCCATCCGAAATCCTCCTGCGCATCCACGAACGCGAAATCTCAACCAATCGCGCCGCGCCCCGGCCGGGCCACTATTGCGATCCGGCAAGCAAGAAGCTCGGTGCCGCGACGGCAGACCCTTTCCTCGAACAAGTCTGGCCCAAAATATGAAGCTCTCGTGGTGGGAATGGCTGCCGTTCAGGCGCTGGCGGATTATCGGCACGGTCGAATTCGCCGACGAAATCCCCGAGCGCTTGCCCAAGCGCGCCATGGTGCTGGTTGCTTCGGGCGGCCCGCCAAAATGGGTAGGCTTCAAATGCCCCTGCGGCAAAGGCCACGAAGTCCTTCTTAACCTCGACCAAGGGCGCCGTCCCGCATGGGCGTTGTCGCTGTCCGAAAGAGGTAAAATTTCAATCGCGCCAAGCATAGACTATCTAGATGGTGGTCGCCGGTGCCATTTCTTTTTACGGAATAACAAGATTTTGTGGGCTAAGGACAGTATTCGATGAACGATGGCGAAATTACGGGCGGCGGCGACACGCCAACAGGTGGTGCCAAACGACCGCTGACCAAGACGCCTATGTTCACGGCCCGCAATTCCGCGCGCTACGAACGCCAGGAACTCATCAAGCAGATCGACGAGGCCGAGAGCACTCATCTCATCTGCTATGTCGGCGGACCCAACACCGAGATCGACCGCAACGACATTATCGGCTTCGTGGATTTGCTTCACAACATCCCGGAGGGTGAGCCGATCGATCTTTTCCTCCACACCTTCGGCGGTGACGTCGATGCGTGCGAAAAGCTGATACGGCTAATCCACGCTCGCGTCGTCGAGAATCCCTTCCGCGTTGTCATCCCTGATGTCGCCAAGAGCGCGGGAACGCTCATGGCATTGAGTGCAAATCAAATCTTGATGAGCGATACGTCCGAACTGGGGATGATCGACCCCCAGTTTCCGATGCGCGACAATCAAGGGAATGAATTCTGGCATTCCGTCATCGCCTATCTCGATGCGCATGAGGAATATGCCATGGCGATCAGAAGCGACCGGAACGATCCCGTTGCGCTGCTGCGGCTGGACAATTTCGATGCCAAGGTAGTGCGCAAATTCCAGGGCATTCGTGATCGCGTGCGTACCTTCGCCGAAGACTTGCTCAAACTGCGTGGGCTTCCTGCATCGACGATCGCGAACGAGCTTATGAGCCCCAGCCGCTGGAAGACCCATGGCCAGCCGATCAGTCACGCGGATGCTGCGCAGCTCGGACTTCCAATCCTTTATATTCCAACCAATGATCCGCGCTGGACACGCTACTGGAAACTCTATTGCCTGCAGCGGCTGGCGATCGGCCAGAATGGAAAAATTTTCGAATCCTGCTATGTCTCACAGGTAGTTGAGGACTGAGGCGGCATCAGCTTGCTGGTTATTAGGCACCTACTTTAGCAGGCCGGTAAAGGAGTTAGTGAATGACTCGATTTCGCGACGCGGCGAGCTAAAAGGTGATTGAGCGGTGTCCTCCACTGCGGGCGGCGGAGGGGCACTGGAACGGGGAGGAAGGCATGCAGTCGCGCAACGGCGCCACGTTGTTCTCAGCGAGCGATCTGGTGAACTTCATGGGCTGTGCGCACGCAACGGGCCTCGATCTGCGCCAGCTGGTCGCGCCGGTCGCGCTGCTGCCCGACGACGATCAGACGGTGCTGCTTCAGCAGAAGGGGCTCGAACACGAGCGTGCCTTTCTCGAGAACCTGAAGTCTCAGGGCAAGTCGGTGATCGATATCGTCGGTGACGACGATATCGTCTCGAAGTCTGAGCGCACCCGTGCCGCACTACGCGAAGGCGCCGATGTGATCTATCAGGGCGCGTTCCTTGAGGGGCCATGGCAGGGCTACTCGGATTTCCTGCTCAAGGTGCCGCGGCGTTCGGCGCTCGGTGACTATTCCTACGAGGTGGCCGACACCAAGCTGTCGCGATCGGCGAAACCCAAGCACCTCATCCAGATGTGCATCTATTCCGATATCCTTGCCCGCGAGCAGGGCGTGGCGCCGGAGCGGATGCATGTGGCGCTCGGTGACGGCACGATGGCGACCGTGCGGGTCGACGCGGTGATCCACTATTTCCAGTTTGCGCGCGAGCGTTTCCTCGGGTTCACCGCGACGCCGCCCGAGACGGAGGGAGCGCCCTGCGGGCATTGCACATTTTGCCGCTGGGCCACGGCCTGTAAGGCTGAGTGGGAGGCCGATGACCACCTGAGCATCGTCGCGGGCCTGACCCGTGGGCAGGCCGAAGCGCTACGCGCCGCCGGCGTGCCGGACCTGAACGCGCTCGCCGCCCTGCCGCCCGGTGTTGACGTCGATGGAATTCAACCAGAGACATTATGGAAGCTGCGCGAGCAGGCCCGGCTGCAGGCGCATCAGCGCCAGACGGGCGAGCGCGTAGTTGAACGGCTCGCTCCCGGACCCGGTCGGGGTCTGGCGCGGCTGCCGCGGCCGAGCGCCGGCGACATGTTCTTCGATATGGAGGGTGATCCGCTGTTCGACGGCGGGCTTGAGTATCTGTTCGGCATTGTGACGGTCGATGACGGTGAGGAACAGTTCCACGAGTTCTGGGCCCACGACCGGGATGAGGAACGTGACGCCTTCCAGCGGGCGGTCGACTTCATGGTTGCCCGGCTGGAGCACTACCCCGACGCCCACATCTACCACTATGCCGCCTACGAGGAGACGGCGCTCAAACGGCTCGCGATGCTGCATGGTACGCGCGAGCGCGAGGTCGACGATTTCCTGCGCGGCCATCGCCTGGTCGACCTATACCGCGTTGTGCGCGAGGGGATCCGGACGTCGGAGCCGGCCTACTCGATCAAGAACATGGAGAAGTTCTACTTGGGCGAGGCGCGCGGCGGTGAGGTCACGACAGCCGGCGACAGCATCGTCATGTACGAGCGATGGCGGCGCACCCGTGACGGCCGCCTGCTGGAGGAGATTGGCGAGTACAATCGGGTCGACTGCAGCTCGACACTGAAGTGCCGCGACTGGCTTGCCGGTATGCGCGCGCCTGGCACGCCTTGGTATACGCCGGCCGACGCCGATATTGGTGGCGGCGACCAGCGCAACGAGGCCGAACGGGCGGTCGCTGAGATGGCCGCCGCGCTGCTCGCTGGCGAGCATGGTGCAGAGGGCTGGTGCCAGCTGCTGGTCGATCTCCTTGAGTTCCACCGCCGCGAAAGCAAGCCCGGCTGGTGGGCGGTGTTCTCTCGTCAGGACCTGCCGCACACGGAGTTGCTGGAAGACGCCGAGTGCCTGGCGGGTCTCGAGCCGCATCCCGACGTGCCGCCGCGACCGGATAAGAAGTCGACCATCCACACGTTCACCTTCCCCGCGCAGGACTTCAAACTGAAGGCCGGCGACAGCCCGCGGCGCGCGGGCTCCCTCGAACCAGCCGGGGACGTGATCTCGATCAATGAGGACGAAGGCGTGATCGAGCTGAAGCTCGGGCCGAGCCGGACGCCGCTCGATCCCGGCGCGGCGCTGATCCCGGCCGGACCGGTTGGCGACGCGGCGCTGCGTGCTGCGGTCTATCGCTTCGCCGAAGCAGTGCGGGACGGCAACGCCGACCGTTATTCGGCGGTGGTCTCGGTGCTGCGGCGCGACCTTCCCTCCATCGGCGACCGCGCGCCGGGCGCACCGGTCGTAGCAGATGGCGTAGAGCCGCTGCCCGCCACGATCGACGCGCTCATGGCGCTGCAGGGAAGCCACCTGCTCGTGCAGGGACCGCCGGGCGCGGGCAAAACCTACACGGCATCGCAGGCGATCGTCGCGCTGCTTGCGGCGGGCAAGCGCGTCGGTATCGCGTCGAATGGTCATAAGGCGATCAACCAGTTGCTGGGGGAGGTCGAGGCGCTCGCCGAAACGAACGGATTGCGTTGTCGTGGTATCAAAAAGAGCAGCCGAGAGGACCAGATGCTGGGCACTGGCGGCTGGATCGAGGAGACGTTGGACAACAAGGCCGTGACGGCGGGGCACCAGCTCGTCGCAGGCACCGCGTGGCTGTTCGCCCGGCCCGAACACGATCAGGCTTTCGACTATCTCTTCATCGACGAGGCCGGGCAGGTTGGTCTGGCCAACGTTGTCGCGACAGGCGTCGCCGCGCGCAACATCGTGCTCGTCGGCGACCAGATGCAGCTTGCACAGCCGATCCAGGGAACCCATCCGCGGGGTAGCGGCGTGTCCGCCCTCCAGCACCTGCTCGAAGATCACGCGACCGTTCCGACCGAACGTGGTGTTTTCCTGGCAGAGACGCGGCGCATGCATCCCGACCTCTGCGCGTTCGTGTCGGCGGCTGTCTATGAGCGCCGGCTGCGCTCAGCGCCCGGCACCGAGTTGCAGTGTTTGCTTGCCGATCCCGCTCTCGATCCAGAGGCGATCGCGTCGGCGGGGCTGCGCTTCGTGTTCGTCGACAGTCTTGGCTGCACCCAGCGCTCACGCCCTGAGGCAGAGCGGCTCGATCGGACTTACCGCGCACTTCTCGGCCAGCGTTGGCGCGACCGGAAGGGTGTCGTGCGGTCGATCGGTGTCGAGGACATCCTGGTAGTCAGCCCGTTCAACATGCAGGTCGAGCTTCTGAAAGCGACGCTGCCCGTAGGTGCCAGGGTCGGCACGGTCGACAAGTTCCAGGGACAGGAGGCGGCGGTCGTGCTGGTGTCGATGGCAACCTCGAGTGGGGACGATCTGCCGCGCAATATCGAGTTCCTTTACAGCCGCAATCGCCTGAACGTCGCGATCAGTCGGGCGCGGTGCCTCGCGATCATCTTCGCAAACCCGCGGCTGCTTGAAATCCCGTGCTCGACCATCGCCCAGATGGAGCTGGTCAATGGCCTGTGCTGGGCGCGGCGGTTCGCGGTGGCGCAGGCGGCGGGCGCAGCTGATCCAACCGCCTAAATCTGGTCGAAGACCGAGCCCATGCGCGGGCTGAAGAGGCGCTCGTAGGTGCGCAGCAGGAAGCCGTCGGTCATTCCTGCGACGTGATCGCAGATCACGCGCATCTTGTCGTCTGCAGCCTCGTAGCGGGCCCGGGTGCCCTCGGGGAGGAGGGACCTGGGGTCGGTCGCGAGCGCCTCGAACACCGCGACAACCATGTTCTGGCCCTTGAACTCAAGGTGCTGGACCGCCGCGCTCCGGATCACCTTCTCCTTCACGGCCTTCTTCAGGGCCTTGAGGAAAGTGCGCTGGCGCTCGGGCAAATCGACCCGGTAACGCATCAGCGGCGTGTCGAACGCGCCCTCGGTCCTGATCTCGACAGAGGTGATCAGATGCGTCACCATCCGGCCAATGTTTCGCTTGCGCGTACGCTGGTCGCCGGTGAGCACCCGGACGAAGCCCTTATAGACGTCATTGCCGAAGTTCTCGCGGCTCTGGAGATATTCGAGAAAGCTTCTGCAGGACTCCTCGGGGATCATCGCCGTGATGTCGGCTGCGTTCATCAGCCCCATCGCCAGCGCGTCCTCCAGATCGTGGACCCCGAACGCGATGTCGTCGGCCAGGTCCATGATGCTACAGTCGAACGTCTTGTGCTCGGTCTCGCTATGGTCGCCATCGACCGCCTTCCAGGAGGTGAACAGGTCGCGGTCAGCCTGGGGCAAGGGATCGAGTAGCCAGTCGACCACGTCTTTCTCGCTGTCGAGATAGCATTTCGGCGGGCGGCATGCCTTTCGATCAATGAGGTGCACGACCGACGTGTCACCGAGCAGCGCGGGTTGCAGCTTTTTCGCTGCGCTTTGCACCACACTCATGGGCGCTGGATATTTGAGCACGCCGAGGAGCGAGCGGCGAGAGAGGTTGGCGCCGTTGTTGTCGGAGAAGCTCTCGAGCCGGCTAAGGATGCGAAGTGTCTGCCCGTTCCCTTCGAAGCCGCCGTTCGTGCGCATGCCGTAGTGGAGCGCGACCTCGCCACCATGCCCGAACGGCGGATGTCCAAGATCGTGCGTCGCACCAATCGCCTGGATCATCGTGAGATCCGGAATCCAAGGCGCTGCGTCATGGCTGGCGAAGTCCTTGCTCAGCTGACGCGCGATCCCGCCGGCGATCTGGGCGACCTCGATCGAGTGGGTAAGCCGATTGCGGTAGAAGTCGCTATCGCCAAGGTTGAGGATCTGGGTCTTGCCCTGCAACCGCCGGAACGATGCGGAGTGGACGATGCGGGCGTAATCAGTAGCCGCGGCGTCGCGGGCGTCGGACTTGCCGGCTGTCCAACCCTCTCGGCGTTCACTCCAGATGTCAGCGTTAGGCTCGGCGGTCATTCTTTTCAAACGCCCCTTGTTGTCTGCCGCATGGATCGGCTGCAGCGCTTGGGATGCGAAAGCACATTGAGTTGGATCAAACAAGTTTGACGCGGCGGCCTCGGCATTCAGTTGGGTAGGCTGTCGATCACGTCGCCAAAAGGTCAAGCTCCCGCCAGCAGTTGGCCTACCGGTCTATGTCCGATTCTAGGGACCTCCAACATAGGGCTGAATGGCAGGGATGAGGCGCGTTCCCGGCGGGCGGTTCATGTCCAGAGCTGCACAGCCGCTTCTGGGCCGCCTGCGGACCAACGGTTACTGGCCCTAAGGGCGCGAAAGAAGTTCCCGTTGTGCGAGCCACCTAAGCTTATCGAGGAAACATGTCAGCGGGCCCCATTTGGTCTAGCGAGGTGGCACCTATGATCGTCTGGAATTCGACTAACATCTCCGGATGTCGTTTATCCAGATATTCGTGAACGTTCTCGTTTTCGACGAGCCGACTGAGGTACCGTGACGCCATGACCAGATGCAGGACGTCGTCGCCATACGTGTCCTCCACCGCCTTAAAATCCCGGTTCAATTTGTCCAGCTCTCGCTCCATTTTCGCCATTTGCTCGGACGTCATACCCAGAATCTTCTTGGGCTGATCTGGCTTGGCGAGGTCGCTCTGCTTTGTTGCCGCGAGGATTGCTTTGGCATAGCTGAGACTAAAATTGTTCACCGAGATCATCAACTCGGCCGCCTCGACCTGGCGGAGGAACTTCATCTTTCGCAGGATGTCAAAGGTAACAGTGTTAATATTCCGGTCCTGCAGCAGCTCTGCTACCTCCGGCGCAATTCCTGACAGCAATCCCTTGCGGCGATTGAGCGCGCTCATCTGCATTCCGAGTGCCGTAGCGATTTTTTCTTCGGGAACCCCTCGCTCAATTGCTCGCCTAATCATATAATGTTCCTGCACCGTCGAGAGCCGATTCACGCGCTTATTGTAGGTAAAGCTATCGTCATCATCGGCGACGATGCACTTCGTCTCCATCACTCCGCACTCACGCAATGCATGGTAGCGTAGGTGGCCATCAAGAAGCATTCGCTTGCCATCGCTCTCCTGCGGAGCCACGGCAAGCGGTTCTATCAATCCTACCGTATTGATCGAACTCTTTATTCGTCCGTACTTTCGAGACACGGCTATGGCTCGTGTCATCTTCCGAAGGGGTAGAATATCATCCAGCCGCACGGTGAAAACCTCCGGTTGGAAGGCGATCCGGATCTTTTCCATTTTATCCATGAGAAATCCCCAGTCTCTCAGCCAATGGAAGCGGAAGCGTAATCATCGATTCAGCGCGTAGCAGCGTGACGAAATGTTCTTCGTCCAGCAATTTCTTCAAGGCATTGACGATGAAAATAAGCCGGCCTTGGGTCAGCGCTGCCTTCTTTACCATTGCTTTCTGACGGTTGACCTCCCGTTGATAAATACGAACCATGGAAGCGGCTGTAGGCTTGCTTCCGGGCTTCTGTTTCAACCCGGTAGCGTGGATTCCCTTGCCGAACATATTCCGATTTTCGACAATGCGACGAATGGCGACGATCTGATTGCCGGGCAGAGCCTTGGTCTCATAGGCCTCGGCCAGAGCGCGCTGGACATCCTCGTCGTTGGCGCGCGCGACCTCAGCGGCGATGGCCGTGGGAATGACTCCGCGCTCTACGGCGTCGAGTAGACGCTCCTCTCCATTTTCCAGTAACATGCAGATCGACCACGCATATTCCTGGCTGAATCCCAATTTTTTTCCGATTT
This sequence comes from Sphingomonas lycopersici, assembly GCF_026130605.1. Lineage (GTDB taxonomy): Bacteria > Pseudomonadota > Alphaproteobacteria > Sphingomonadales > Sphingomonadaceae > Sphingomonas > Sphingomonas lycopersici. The sequence goes on from NZ_JANFAU010000009.1 coordinate 138,165, forward strand.
CGCTAGGGGTGTATCCTCGGTCGCGTATGGCCCCGACCTCTCTGATGAGTTCGAGCGGAGTTAAGTTCCGGCGAGCGAGATTCTCGACAAGGCTCATGACGTAGCAATCTTCGCGGCTGGCTTCGGTGATCATCGCCGGAATGGAAACCTGACCCAACTTCTGGAACGCTTCCATCCGCCCTTGCCCGCATACGAGTTCGTACCGCGCACTGTCTGGAATGCGTCGAACTGTTATGGGCCGTTTCAATCCAACGGCCCGGATGCTCTCGACCAGCTCGTCGAAGATCCTTCGGTTCCTGACGCGCGGATTGAGGATATCGATGCTGCTGATTGGAATCGCCTGGATCTCTGAACTACCAGTCATGATACCCTCAGAAGCGAATAGCGGCGGGTAAGATGGTAGAGCGGGTCGAGGGCTTCGGTCCGATAAGTGTCGATATCGAAGCCATTATCCTCGGAGAGCCGAACGCCTCGGCTCGTACCGATGTCAAGCCAGGGAAGCAGGTAGTAATCCCGTGGTTGCTTATTATCCGGCGCCAGCCGCACGGCGACGGTGATGTCCGGTTTTAATCCGGAATCCAGCCGAATCTTCCAACGGAGTGATCCCCCAGGAGTGACCAGGCACCGCGCCAAAACGATGGAGATCGTCAGCTCCTCGTTCACGGTCAGTAAGTCCGTGCGCGGATCGAACTCCACCTTCCCTCCGAGCCGTTCGATTTCGGCTCGTGTCTCCTCCAGAACTTTTGGGTGCATCAGCCGCAGCACCCTATTCGTTTCCACGAAACGATAGTCGCGTGCGGGGACATAGCCGATCAACCGATAGGCCCGCATCAGGCTGCCGAAGCGATGGCGATATGCTGCGCTAGAGGGCATCTCCTCCATCTCGTCGATGATCATGCCCGAGAGCGCGCCGCGGCTAACCAGCAGATCGTTCAGGAGGGAGAGGAGTTCGTCGTCACTGAACCGTCGCGCACGTTCAGTCAGAATCCGCTGGGCCGCGATAAAAATGTCTGGATCGACGATCGCATCGAAGGCTCCGTCACCCCTCACCCATTCCTTAGGCTCGTTAGCCTTCGGCTTCTGCTTCAGTTTGGCCGAGACGCGATTGTAGATGTTGTTGCCGATATACTTTTCGTTGGTGAGAATTTGCCGGACAACCGCACGATTCCAAGATCGATCGAGGTCCGTTCGCAGACTCTCGCGGTTCAGAATTTCAGCGATTTCCCGTTCTGACCGGTGTTCGACCACAAAGAGCGCATAGATGCGCTGGACCGTGGCCACCTCCTCCGGCGGCCCTGGCACCAAGATGACACGATCCGTCTGGAGACTCTTGTGCTCGCCTCGGGCAAGCGGCGCCTTCATCTCGTTGCGCTCATTGACCAGATGCCGACGCAGGCCGTAGCCGGCATGGCCGCCTTGACGATAACCCAGCGTGATGAGACGACACTGCCCTTTGAACACCTTGGCAGACAGGTCCCGGCTGTATTCACCCGCCATCATGCGCTTGACGGTCTTCATCATATTGGCCTGGAAGCTACCGTCGTTGTCGAATTGTTCGGCGCAATAGTGGACTTGAATACCACGCTCGCGGCAGATGAATTCATAATGGGCGCTCTCGTCAGCGTCCTGAAACCGACCCCATCGCGAGATGTCGTAGACGAGGATGTGCTCGAAGTCGGCCGCTCCCGATAGCACATCTTGGATCAGCCGTTGGAGGGCATCGCGCCCAGCGATATCGAGACCGCTACGCCCTTCATCAGCATATGTACGGACGACTCTGAGGCCCTTCTCGTCGGCATATAAGGCGATGATGTCTGCCTGATTTTCGGTGGAATATTTCTGGTGATCCGTGGACATGCGGACATATTGCGCCGCGCGCTTCCCCGCCTCTTCTTCCTGCTGGCTGCTCTTCTTCACCAGGCCCCTCACCAGTCGCGGGGCTAGCCCCATGATATGATGAACCCACTTCTTCTATGGTTGGGAGGGGCGCATGTCGTTTTCGAAAAAGGAGCGAAAGTTTCGCGCCGAACAGGGAAATATTTTTCCGGAATCAGGTGAACCGGTCCCTTTCGTCGTTGCGATAGCCGGTGCGCTAAGGGCGGAATTCGGGAATACGCCGAGCAAGATCAAGGTCGTCGCGCGGCTGATCGGAAGCAACGAACGGACGGTCAAAAACTGGTTCAGTGGCCGTAACGGTCCCAACGCCGAGTGTCTGGTAGAATTGATGCGGCACTCAGACGTCCTGCTGCAATTGGTGCTTTGCCGATCAGGCCACGAGGAGTTGGTGAAAGCGCTGCAGATGGCCGCAGCGCGCGAGCAGTTGCGATCGGCGATCCGCACCTTGAACGACCTCTTTGGATCCGATCCTCACGAACCAGATGGTCCCACTTAGATTGGTCCCGGGTGGCGGAAGGGGACCGTAACTCGTCGCGCGCCATCGGACTAGCGAACGACGGCTTCGTCCCAGCCAAAAGCCGTTCGGCAGCTTCCGGCGATGCGCCGGCGGACCCGAATCGGACCGGCGGTTCTCGGGAAAAGCATTTGAGCTCGGGAACGACCGAAATGAGGCGCTTTGTTGTCGAACGCGTGGGCCTTGTGGTACCAGCTGATGACGACTCGTGCTTCGCCGTTCGCTGCTCTGCCCGCGCTTCACACAAGGCGTCTTTCGCGCGCCGTCGCCGACGAGGACGCCTTGAAAGGAGCGTGGCAGAAAGTCAGCGCTTGTCCCGACTTCATCGTCGACCCGGAGCCAGGCCCAACTGTCCGGGATCGGCCACGCGTCACCTTCTGGTCCTCGTTCCCGGTGGCATCCGGCTGGAATTCGCTACCATATGCAGTTGACGCCGGGGACGGGACAGCACCGGAACCCGTCTGACCAAGCTGACGTCCAAAGATCAACCCTTGGATCAACGCCGAGTCACGCCGTCAACCTTTTTTCCGTGACGCGCAGTTTAGCTCGACGTTGGCGCGTCGCGGCCGCAATAGCGCCAAACCCCATGATCATCAGTGTCCAGGTTGCGGGCTCTGGGACGCTCGCCAAAGAAATATCAGTTACATTGCCATGCACTTCAGCGAAATACCCCGTGTCATAGTTACGCAAGGAATAAGAGATCCCTTTTGATCCGAACTTGCTATACGGCTGGATGTCAGAAATCAGGATGTTGACGCGAGCCGTGCCTGTATAGTCGAAAGCCTGAGCGGAAATTGCTTCAAATATTGTTCCCTGACCAATGGAAAAAGGGAACTCTTTCGAAGATCCTACATAGAAATTGTGGAATCCAAATACCTGCCCGTCCACCACTCGGCTTCCAGAGACAGTGTCGTTGAAAAACTGCGCCCATGACCTGAGATTCAAACCTGCACTCAAGGTAGTCGAGTAGGAACCGGCCCGGAACAAAATGGTGGCACCGGGGAGGTCATAGATACTCGTGGTTGGGTCGGGCACCCCGACCTGGTCTGGCTGCGCGACGGCAGGATCAAATCTAGCGGTCAGCGTATATGTATCACCAAGAGCAATCAGCTCGCTTGGCGCGCTGGCTGGTTGGCCGCGCTGAACCGCCCCGATGTAATTGATGTGGCCCGTAACGGTAAGCACCTGAACCGCCGCGTCCGCCGAGACTGGAAACAGGACGGCAGCCGTGACCGCGAGCAATTCATGCATTCTCATATTGAGCTCCCCGTTTGTCGCTCGCGTAGGAACGCTCGTGCTTAACGTCAAGTTCATCTATGTTTCATTTTGGAACGACCGGGTGGGCAAGCTGTCAACAGATCAACGCAGGGCTGAGCGCCACACCTGCGATGCTGGGGCGCAGCCCGATGAATGACTGTTGCCCAACGGATGAACGGGGAGGTTTGAACGGCAGCGGATGAGCTTCGGGAAATTGTTAACGATAGCGAACCGGCTCATTGAGCCGAGCAGCGGCTAAGGTCACGATCCAGTTGTCACGTGATAGCGGCTATGCGATTTCCTCCCCCGAAAGATACCATTCAGCGCACCACCTGCGCCGGGCGCTATCGATCTCCTCTCGCATCAAAAAAACAGACTGCCCGGTTTCGGGAAACGGAATCGCGCGCCGGAACGGCGGCAAGTGGGCGCGTTGCCGTCTTCTGTGAGGGCGGCCCCTCCGGCGTCGGAAGGGCCGCAAAGTCAGATTTCAGTCCGCTCAGCGAGCATCAAGGCATCCTCGATGTCAACGCCGAGGTACCTGACGGTGTTCTCGATCTTCGTATGCCCGAGCAATATCTGGATCGCCCGCAGGTTCCCAGTGGCCTTGTAGATCATTGATGCCTTCGTCCGACGCAGCGAGTGCGTGCCATAATCGGCGCACCGGAGTCCGATGGCGGTGACCCACTCGTCTACGAGCCGGGCATATTGCCTGGTGCTGATGTGACCGGTGCGATTAATCCGGCTAGGGAATGCAAAATCGTCGATCGCTCCGCCGCGCCGTTCCAGCCACGCCAGGAGGCTTCCCCGGACATCGGCGGTCAGCTCGAATTGAACGGGACGACCGGTCTTCTGCTGTATGACCATCGCCCGCGTTCTGATCTCCACACCAGAGACCAGATCAGCGATCTTGATTTTGACCAGGTCGCAGCCGCGCAGCTTGCTGTCGATTGCCAAGTCGAAAAGCGCCCGATCGCGAAGGCGCCCCTCCCGGTCCAGGAAGAAGCGAACCGCCCAAATCTGCTTCTGTGTCAGCGGGCGTTTGCTGCCCACCGTTTTGCCCTTTCCATGCAGCTCGCAACTGCATGGGGTCATATTGTGAATGTCCCATCATCCTTCTCCACGGCCCCGATTGGCCATCGAGTGAACGCGGTGAAGTCGATTGGCTTGGCGCGGGGCGATGGCTTCCGCGCCGTCTCAAGCCAATCAGAACCAATATGGTACAATCTCTTAGCCGCCGGGCAGAAGTCGCCCCAGTTTTGGTCATCCCCGGTGTCTAATGCATTACCCGGGCCCCGTCGTTGACGACACGCGTATGTGAGCTCGGTCGTATGCAATCGGATCTCGCCTGACCTCCAGTCACATTGTTTCGTGCGCAATCGGTCAATACAGCCACTGGCCCGATCGCCCGCGCCGCTGTACGGCGACGGATCGTGAAGATCGCCATCATCGATACCAGCACGACGCGCGCGGCGATCATCCATGATGGCCTGCGCGATGCTGGCCTGACCGATGTCGCGCTGATCGATCCCGCCGGGCCGCTGGTCGCGCAGATCGAGGCGGCGGCGCCCGAGGTGGTGCTGATCAACCTCGAAAATCCCAGCCGCGATATGCTCGAGGATTTCTTCGCCGTGTCGCGCGCGCTCGCACGCCCGATCGCGATGTTCGTCGACCAGTCCGATGCCGATGCGACGATGGCGGCGATCGACGCGGGGGTCTCGGCCTATGTCGTCGATGGCCTGTCCAAACAGCGCATCAAGCCGGTACTCGACGTAGCGATCCGGCGTTTCGCCGCCTTCTCGCGGCTGCAAGCCGAGCTGGCCGAGGCGAAGAACGCGCTGGCCGATCGCCAGACGATCGATCGCGCCAAGGCGATCCTGATGAAGCGCCGCGGACTCGATGAGCCGGCGGCCTACGCCTTGCTGCGCGGGCATGCGATGAAGTCCAATCGCCGCATCGCCGAGGTGGCCGAGGCGATCGTGACCAGCGACGCGCTGATGGGAGATTTGCCGTGAGCGCCGAGGCTTTCCGTATCGGCTTCGTGCCGCTGGTCGATGCCGCGCTACCGATCCTTGCGCACGAACTCGGTTTCGCCGCGCGCGAAGGCGTCGCGATCGATCTCGTCCGCGACGTCACCTGGGCGACGGTGCGCGATCGCCTGCTTTACGGCCATACCGATGCCGCGCACCTCGTCGCCCCGCTGGCGATCGCGACGACGCTCGGGCGCGATCGGCCGGCGGTGCCGCTCGTGGTACCGTTCGTGCTCGGGCTCAACGGCAATGCGGTCACCTTCTCGACCGCGCTCGGCGCGGCGTGCAGGCTCGGCGATGCGCTCGGCGATCCGATCGCGCTCGGCGCTGCGCTCAAAACGGTCGCTACCGAACGCGTCGCAGCCGGGCGCCCGCTGCGCTTCGGGGTGGTGCATCGCTATTCGAGCCACAATTACATGCTGCGCTACTGGCTCGCCGGGGTCGGCATCCGCCCCGACGACGATGTCGAGATCGTCGTGACCAGCCCGACCTTTGCCGCGGATGCGCTCGCCGCCGGCGAGGTCGACGGCATCTGCGTCGGCGAGCCTTGGAACTCGATCGCGGTCGATCGCGGTGTCGGGCGGATCGGGCTTGCCACCGCGCAGATCTGGCGGCGCGGGGTGGAAAAGGTGCTCGCACTCAAGGCCGAGACCGCCGCCGCGCGGCCCGAGGCGGTTGCGGCACTGCTCCGCGCACTCCACGCCGCGGCGGCGCATTTCGTTGCGCCCGACACGGCGGCGGAAAGCGCCGCGATCCTCGCCCGCCCCGCCTATCTCGACGCACCGGTCGACGCGATCCTGCGCGCGATCACCGATCGTATCCGCGTCGTCCCCGGCGGCGAGCCGGTGCATTATCCCGATTTCATGTTCCAATATCGCGAAGCGGCGAACTTTCCCTGGCGCAGCCAGGCGGCGTGGCTCTACACGCAGATGCAGCGCTGGGATCGTCGTCCGTTCGACCCGGCCGAGGCGGCAGCCGCAGCGGGAACCTTCCGTCCCGATCTGTACCGCGCCGCTCTCGCTGGCTCCGGCGCGCCGCTCCCGGGCGCGAGCGCCAAATTGGAGGGTGCGCTCGGCGCTCCGATCGGTGCCGGATCGACGCAAGGCAGGCTGGTGTTGGGCAGCGACCGCTTCTTCGACGGCCGTGCCTTCGATCCCGACGACGCGCAAGGGTATCTCGCCGCGCTCCCCTGACGTTCTTGCTGCATGTGCGAAAAGCACTTGTGCGCCGCACCCGAATCATGCAGGTTGAGCATGTTCGGCAATGATGCCGGGCACGAGATAGCAGCGATCCGCCTCTCCAACGCCGGGGAAGCGCGCTGACGGAAGCGGGCAGCAGCCCGTATCCGTAACCGAGGCAACGAAGCCGCCAGGACGCACCCGAAAAGGGTCGCCGTCCTGGCGGCTTTTTTATTGGGCGAACGACCAATGGCGACGTTCTGGGACGAGACGACCGACCGCAAAAGTACCGGGTTCTGGCAAAGCGGGCATCGCCCGACGCTGATCGCCGCTTTGCTCTATTTCGACCTTGCATTCATGGTGTGGGTGCTGCTCGGCCCGCTTGCACCCGACATCGCGCGGACCCTGGGGCTGACCCCGGCCGAAAAGGGTCTGATGGTCGCGGTGCCGACGCTCGCCGGCGCAATCCTCCGCGTCGTCAACGGCGTACTGGTCGATCGCATCGGGCCGAAGCGTGCGGGCACGATCAGCCAGGCGATCGTCATCCTCGGGCTGTTCGCCGCCTGGGCGCTGGGGGTGAAAAGCTTCGCCGGGACGCTCGCGCTCGGTGTGGTGCTGGGGTTCGCCGGTGCGTCGTTCGCGATCGCGCTGCCGCTTGCCAGCCGCTGGTATCCGCCCGAGCATCAGGGCAAGGCGATGGGCCTGGCGGGCATGGGCAATTCTGGGACGGTGCTCGCCGCTTTGTTCGCCCCGACGCTCGCGGGGCTCTATGGTTGGAACGCAGTGCTCGGCCTCTGCTGCATCCCGCTCTCGATCGTCCTCGTGCTCTATCTGCTGCTCGCGAAGGACCCGCCAAGCCAGCCCGCGCCGCGGACCTTCCGCCAGTATCTCGGCCCGCTCGCCAGCGCCGACGCCTGGACGCTGATGGGCTTCTACACGGTGACCTTCGGCGGGTTCGTCGGCCTCGCCGCCAGCCTGCCGATCTATTTCACCGATCGCTTCGGCATGACCCCGATCCACGCCGGTTATGCGACCGCCGCCTGCGTGTTCGCCGGCTCGCTGGTGCGCCCGATCGGGGGAACGCTCGCCGACGCGCGGGGCGGAGCCTCGGTATTGGGGATCGTGCTGCTGGTTGTGGCAGCGGCGCTGCTGGGGGTCAGCATCGCCGCCGGCGAGGGCGCGGTGCTCGCCTGTTTCATCGTCGCGATGCTGGCACTGGGCCTCGGCAACGGCGCGGTCTTCCAGCTGGTGCCGCTGCGCTTCGCCGACGAGATCGGCGTGATGACCGGGCTGGTCGGGATGGCGGGCGGCGTCGGCGGTTTCTGCTTCGCCACCTCGCTCGGGCTGTCGCGACAGCTGACCGGCGGTTTTGCCCCCGGCCTCGTCACCTTCGCTGCGCTCGCGCTGGTCGCACTCGGTGTCCTGGTGGTCGTGACCGACCGGTGGCGCGCGACATGGGGCATCGCCGAGGGAGTGCGGATCTGATGCGTGCGCTGCTGATCCTCATGCTCGCCGGCGTGACCGCCGCACCCGCCGCCGCACAAACGCTGACGCTGACTCCACTCGCCGAGGCTCGCCTGCGCTACGAACAGGTGTCGCAGACCGGGCTGCCCGAGGATGCCGACGCGGTGACGATCCGCCTCCGCGCCGGCGTGCAGGCGGCGATGGGCGGCTGGTCCGCGCTCGCCGAAGCGCAGGGCAACCTCGCAATAGTCGGCGATTACGACGACGGGTTGCACGGCCCTTCGCGCCGGCCGCTGGTCGGCGATCCGCAGAACATCGCGCTCTACCGCGCACAGCTCCGCTACAAGGCCGACAATCTCGCGGTTACCGTCGGGCGGCAGCTGATCGTGCTCGACGACGAGCGCTTCGTCGGCGCGGTCAATTTCCGCGAGAATGGCGAAACGTTCGACGCCGTGCGGGCGCAGATGTCGCCGATCCGCGGCGTGAAAGCAGATGTCAGCTACGCCTGGGGCGTGCGGACCGTTTGGGGGATCGACGGCAAGGGCGCCCGTCCCCCCTCGATCGGCGGCAATTACCTGCTCGGCAATCTCTCCGCCGCGACCCCGATCGGCACGCTCACCGGCTTTGCCTATCTGGTCGACGAGGATGAGGCCGCGGTGCAGGGCTATCGCCTGTCGAGCCAGACCTATGGCGCGCGGCTGGCGGGCAACCGCCGTCTCGCCAAAGCGGCAATACTGGCCTGGCAGCTGAGCTATGCGCGGCAGACTGGCTATGATCGCAACCCCAATCACTATGCCGCCGATTACTGGCTGGCGGACGTCAAGCTCGATCTGAGCGGGCCGCAGGTCGGCGTTGGCTATGAGGTGCTCGGCGCGGGCAGCGGCGCGGCGCTCACCAGCTTCCAGACCCCGCTTGCCACCACCTTCAAGTTTCAGGGATGGGCCGGCAAATTCCTCACCACCCCGCCCGACGGGGTGCGCGATCTCTATGCCGATGCGGGCTATTGCTGGGCCGCGATCGGCCCGGTCAAGACGGTGGCGCTGCAAGCGATCTGGCACCGCTTCGAGAGCGACCGATTGGTCCGCCATTACGGCGATGAGATCGATCTCGTCGCCAGCGGCAAGCTCGGCAAGACGACCGCCTCGATCCGCTACGCCAATTACACCGCCGACCGCTTCGCCACTGACACCCACAAATTCTGGCTGCAACTCGATTGGACGATCTGATGAAAATGAGCCCGATCCGCGCGCCCGAAGGCGACACCCGCGAGCATCTGATCGTGATCGGCAACGGCATGGCCGGCTGCCGCGCGGTGGAGGAACTGATCGCGCGCGATGCGACGCGCTACCGCGTCACGATCTTCGGCGCCGAGCCTTTGGTCAATTACAACCGCATCATGCTCTCGCCGGTGCTGGCGGGAGAGAAAACCTTCGACGAGATCGTCATCAACGGCCAGGACTGGTACGATGATAACGGCATCGCGCTGGTCAGCGGCGATCCCGTCGTCGCGATCGATCGCGCGGCGCATACCGTCACCGCGCGCAGCGGGGTAACGCTCACCTATGACCGGCTGCTGATCGCGACCGGCTCCGACCCGTTCATCATCCCGGTGCCGGGCAAGGACCTGCCCGGGGTCATCACCTTCCGCGACATGAACGATGTCGAGGCGATGCTCCGCGCGGCGGCGACCGGCGGCAATGCGGTGGTGATCGGCGGCGGGCTGCTCGGTCTGGAGGCGGCGCACGGTCTCACCCTACGCGGCATGAAGGTGACGGTGCTCCACCTGATGCCGACACTGATGGAACGCCAGCTCGATGAGGCGGCCGGCTGGCTGCTCAAACAGGCGCTCGAGGCGCGCGGCCAGACGATCCTCACCGGCGCCGATACCGCCGAGATCACCGGCGACGGCCGGGTCGAGGCGGTACGGCTCAAGGACGGTAGCGTGATCCCCGCCGATCTGGTGGTGATGGCGGTCGGCATCCGCCCCGCGGTCGGGCTGGCGCGCGCCGCAGGGCTCGAGGTGGGGCGCGGGATCAGGGTCGACGACCATATGGTGACGAGCGACCCCGCGGTGCTCGCGGTCGGCGAATGCGTCGAGCATGACGGGCAGGTCTATGGCCTTGTCGCGCCCTTGTGGGACATGTGCCGCGCGCTCGCCGACGGGCTGGTCGGCCAGCCGAGCGGCTATCGCCCCGCGCCGACCTCGACCAAACTCAAGGTCGCCGGGCTCGACGTTTTTTCGGCCGGCGATTTCACCGGCGGCGACGGCGCCGAGGATATCGTGCTGCGCGACGCCAGTCGCGGGGTCTATAAGCGCGTCGTCGTCCGCGATGATCGCATCGTCGGCGCGGTACTCTACGGTGATACCGCCGACGGCAACTGGTATTTCGACCTGTTGAAGAGAGGCGAGAATGTCGCCGAGCTGCGCGACGCGTTGATCTTCGGTCAGGCCTTCGCCTCCGGGGGTGGGCAGGCGGACCCTAAGGCGGCCGTTGCAGCGCTTTCCGACGAAGCGGAAATCTGCGGCTGCAACGGCGTTTCCAAGGGCCAGATCGTCTCGTGCATCGCCAAGGGCGCGCGCAGCCTCGATGCGGTGCGCACTGGGTGCAAGGCCTCGGCGAGCTGCGGATCGTGCACCGGGCTGGTCGAAACCGTCCTCGCGCTGACGCTGGGTGAGGATGTCGAGGCCGGCCCCAAGACGATGTGCAAATGCACCAGCTTCGGCCATGACCACGTGCGTCGCGAGATCGTCGCGCAGAAGATGCGCTCGATCCCCGAGGTGATGCAGAAACTGCACTGGTCGACCCCCGACGGTTGCTCGTCGTGTCGCCCGGCACTCAATTACTATCTGCTCTGCGCGCTTCCCGGCGACTATCAGGACGATCAGCAGAGCCGTTTCGTCAACGAACGGCTCCACGCCAATATCCAGAAGGACGGCACTTATTCGGTCGTCCCGCGGATGTGGGGCGGGATCACCAGCGCGGCGGAGCTCCGCGCGATCGCCGATGTCGTCGAGAAATATGACGCTCCGATGGTCAAGGTGACCGGCGGGCAGCGGCTCGACATTTTCGGCATCCGCAAGGAGGATTTGCCCGCCGTTTGGGCCGATCTCAATGCGGCGGGAATGGTCTCCGGCCACGCTTATGGCAAGGCGTTGCGCACCGTGAAGACCTGCGTCGGCGCCGAATGGTGCCGCTTCGGGACGCAGGATTCGACCGGGCTCGGCGTCAGGATCGAGCGCGCCACCTGGGGCAGCTGGATGCCGCACAAGTTCAAGATCGCGGTCTCGGGTTGCCCGCGCAATTGCGCCGAGGCGACGATCAAGGATTTCGGCGTGGTGTGCGTCGACTCGGGCTATGAGCTGCACGTCGGCGGCAATGGCGGGATCCACGTCCGCGCCACCGACTTGCTGTGCAAGGTCGCGACCGAGGCGGAGGCGATCGAGATGTGCGCCGCCTTCATCCAGCTTTATCGCGAGGAGGCGCGCTATCTGGAGCGCACCGCGCCGTGGATCGAGCGCGTCGGGCTCGATTATGTCCAGTCGCGGCTGGTGCCCGATACCGCGGCGCGCGCCGAGCTCGCCGCCCGCTTCTTCTTTTCGCAGCAATTCATGCAAACCGATCCCTGGGCCGAGCGGGCGCAGGGCGCGGCGCACGAACATCATGCGCCGATGGCGCGCTTCACCCCGCAGGAGGAAATGGCATGATCGGCGAGTGGCTCGATATCGGCTGGGTCGACGAGATACCGGTGCGCGGCAGCCGCACCGTCCAGGTCGCGGGCGGCGACGATATCGCCGTTTTCCGCACCGGCGAGAACCGCGTCTTCGCGCTGCTCGACCGCTGCCCGCACAAGCACGGGCGGCTGTCGCAGGGCATCGTCCACGGCGGCGCGGTCGCCTGCCCGCTGCATAACTGGCGCATTTCGCTTACCACCGGCGAGGCGCTGGGCGAGGACAAGGGCTGCACCCCGATCGTCCCGGTCAGGATCAGCGGCGGCCGCGTGCTGATCTGCCGCGCCTCGACGCTCAAGGCAGCGGCCTGAGGTGAGCGCGCCGGTCCGCACCACCTGTGCTTATTGCGGCGTCGGCTGTGGGATCCGCGCGACCGTCACCGGCGATCGCGCGGTGCGGATCGAGGGCGACCCCGATCACCCCGCCAATGCCGGGCGGCTCTGCTCGAAGGGCACGCATCTCGGCGAGACGGTCGGGCTGGAGGGACGGCTGCTCCACCCGATGGTCGGACGCAAGCGCGCGAGCTGGGACAAGGCGCTCGATCTCGTCGCACGCCGCTTCCGCGAGACGATCGCGCAATATGGTCCGGGGAGCGTCGCTTTCTACGTCTCGGGCCAGTTGCTCACCGAGGATTATTATGTCGCCAACAAGCTGATGAAGGGCTTCATCGGCTCGGCCAATATCGACACCAATTCGCGGCTGTGCATGTCGAGCGCGGTCGCCGGGCATATGCGCGCGTTCGGCGAGGATATCGTCCCGGCGAGCTATGACGATATCGACGCCGCCGACCTTATCGTGCTCGTCGGCAGCAATACCGCCTGGTGCCACCCGATCGTCTATCAGCGGATCATCGCCGCCCGCGCCACTCGCGGCACGCAATTGGTGGTGATCGACCCGCGCCGCACCGAGACCGCGGAGGAAGCCGACATTCACCTCGCGATCCGCCCCGGCAGCGACATTGCGCTGATGAACGGCGCGCTCGCCTGGTGCCGCGACAATGGCGCGCTCGACGCCGACTTTCTCGCCGCGCATGTCGCGACGCCCGCGGGTTTCTGGGATGCGCTTGGCGAGGGCCATGATCTGTGGTCGGTCGCGCGCACCTGCGACGTGCCGGCGGCGGACCTGCGGCGCTTCTACGAATTGCTCGCCGCGACCCCGCGCACCGTCACCTTGTTCAGCCAGGGGGTGAACCAGTCGCTCGCCGGCACCGATCAGGTCAATGCGATTACCAACCTTCACCTCGCCACCGGGCGGATCGGCAAGCCGGGCGCAGCGCCCTTCTCGATCACCGGCCAGCCCAATGCGATGGGCGGGCGCGAAGTCGGCGGGCTCGCCTCGACGCTCGCCGCGCATATGGATTTCGCGCCCGACAATCGTGCCTTGGTCCAGCGTTTCTGGGCCTCACCGATGATCGCCGAGAAGCCGGGCTTGAAGGCGGTCGATCTGTTCCGCGCGGTTGGCGAAGGGCGCATCAAGGCGCTGTGGATCATGGCAACCAACCCCGCGGTGTCGATGCCCGATGCCGGCCGGGTGCGCGAGGCGCTCGTGGCTTGCCCGTTCGTCGTTGTCTCCGATGTTGTCGCCGACACCGATACCTCGGCCTTCGCGCATGTTCGCCTTCCTGCCGCCGCCTGGGGCGAGAAGGACGGTACGGTCACCAATTCCGAACGCACGATCAGCCGCCAGCGCGCGCTCTTTCCGCTCCCCGGCGAGGCGAAGCCCGATTGGTGGATCATCAAGGAAGTGGCGCGGCGGATGGGGTGGAAGACCGCCTTCGCTTATGATCGCCCCGCCGAAATCTGGCGCGAACATTGCCGCCTCTCGACCTATCGGAACAACGGCACGCGGTTGTTCGCGCTCCCCGGTCACGGCGCCGGCGGCAATGCCGCTTATGACGCAATGCTCCCGTTCCGCTGGGGCGGCACGCCGTTCGCCGACGGGCGCTTTTCGACCACGGACGGCCGCGCCCGGCTGGTGCCGGTCGCGCAAAAGCCGATCGCCGCGCCGCTGCGCGACTGGCCGATGACGCTCAACACAGGGCGCTATCGCGATCAATGGCATACAATGACTCGCACCGGGCTCGCACCCAAGCTCGCGCGGCATCGCGCCGAGCCTTTGGTCGAAGTTCACCCGCAGGATGCCGAGAGGCTCGGACTGATCGACGGCGGGCTGGCGCGGGTTTCCACGCCGCAGGGCGACAGCCTCTATCGCGTGACGGTGGGCGACAGCCAGCGACCGGGCGAATTGTTCGTGCCGATCCACTGGACCGATCAGACCTCCAGCGCCGGCCGCACCGGGCTGTTGCCGCGCCCGCTGGCCGATCCGATCTCGGGCCAGCCGGGGTTCAAGACGACCCCCGTTGCGATCGCTCCGATCGCGACACGCTGGCGCGGGTTCGCGCTGTTCGCCAGCGCCCCCACGCGTCGCCCCGATTGCTTGTGGGCAACGCGCGTGACCGTCCCCGCCGGCAGCCTGTGGGAATTGGCCGGCGACGGCGATCCCGCCACGCTCGACGCGATCCTCCCACGCGGCGAGCGGATCGAGGCGGTCGACCATGCGCGCGGCACGCGGCGGATAGCGGTGATCACCGACGGCCGGCTCGCCGCCGCACTGTTTGTCACCGAAACCGGCGAGCTGCCGCCGCGCGACTGGCTGATCGCGCAGCTCGGCGCGGCGGAGGCGGCCCCTACCCTGCTTGCCGGCCGCGCGCCGGGGGCGACCGCCGATCGCGGCGCGATCGTCTGCGTCTGTTTCGATATCGGCATCACCACGATCGTCGCGGCGATCCGCGATCGGTCGCTCACCGATGTCGCCGCGATCGGCGCGGCGATCGGCGCCGGCACCAATTGCGGCTCGTGCCGCCCGGCACTCGCGCGCCTGCTCGCCGAAACCAGGGAGCCTGCTCTTGCGCATGGATGATTTTCCCGCCGGATCGGTCTGGCTGGTCGGCGCCGGCCCCGGCGACCCTGATCTGCTCACGCGCAAAGCCGAGCGGCTGATCGCCGCCGCCGATATAGTGTTCTACGATGCGCTGGTCGGGCCGGGGGTGCTCGAACTGATCCCGGCGGAGACGCGACAGGTAAGCGTCGGTAAGCGCGCAGGGCGCCATTCGAAAGATCAAGCGACGATCGACGCGCTGATCGTCGCCGCCGCGCTGGCCGGCGAGCGAGTGGTGCGGCTGAAGGGCGGCGATCCGTCGATCTTCGGGCGCTCGACCGAGGAAATCGAGGCATGTCGCGCCGCCGGCGTGACCGTGCGCATCTGCCCCGGCATCACCGCCGCCAGTGCCGCCGCCGCCTCGGGGGGCGCCTCGCTGACGTTACGCGGGCTCGCACGCCGGCTGATCTTCGTCACCGCGCATGCGCAAGACGATGCCCCGCTCGACCTCGACTGGCAGGCGCTCGCCGCCCCCGATGCGACACTCGCGGTCTATATGGGCCGCGCCGCGGCTGGGGCGATCGCCGCGCAGCTGATCGCCGCCGGGATGGCGAGCGGCACGCCAGTGATGATCGCGGTCAATGTCTCGCTCCCTTCGGAACGCCTAATCCGCGGCCGGCTCGATGCGCTCGCCTTCCTCGTCGAGACGATCGGCGAGCGCGATCCGGTTATCCTTTTGATTGGCAATGCGGTTCGCTCCGTTCAACCGCGCTGTGAGGGGCGCGCTCAATCCGACCTGACTTTGCCCGCACCGCAATCCAGCGTTGGGCTCATGTAGCTCCCGAGGTCTCGATCCCGGAGCGGCGCCCGATACCGGGTAAAATCCCCTGCACCATGTCGCGCCAATGCAATCAGGTCGCGTCGGTGCAGCGCGTGTGGGAGCTGCGCGAAGCTAATTGTCCTATCTCGCCGCCGCCCGCGACCGCAGCAGACGCGAGAAATCCCCTTTCCGCGCAAGCATATCGGCCAGAGAATAGCCGTTGAGCACCGCCATGAAGGCGCCGAGCGCCTCGTCAAGCATGCTCGCCGCGCCGCAGGCAGGAGCGATCAGGCAGGCACCGCATTCGACCAGATCGAAATCGTCCTCGGTATGCCGGATCAATGCGCCAATGTTGATCTCGGCAGGCGGACGGGCGAGGCGGATGCCGCCGGCGCGGCCGCGCACGCTTTCCAGATAACCCGCGTTGACCAGATCATTGACCACCTTCATCAGATGATTCTGCGAAATCGCATAAGCGCGCGCGATCTCCGCGATCGAGCATAGCCGCGCCGGGTCACGCCCGAGATAAAGCAGCGCCCGCAACGCATAATCGGTGTAGCGCGTCAGCCGCATCTTTTCCGTCCGCAAATCATGTATCCACATTGCATGTTTTATGGCGCGGGCATAGATGCACCACAGATGCATGATTTTGGAGTCGCGGCGATGGCCGGGTTGGAGCTGACCGACGAAGGGCTGGAGGCGCTGGTCAACGCCTTTTATGCACGCGTTCGACAGGACTCTGAGCTGGGTCCAGTGTTCAACGACGCGGTCGACGACTGGCCCGCGCATCTGGAGAAGCTGTCGGCTTTCTGGTCGTCGGTGATGCGCACCACGGGACGTTACAAGGGGCAGCCGCTCCCCGCGCATATGAAGCATAAGAGCAACATCACCCCCGCCCTGTTCGAGCGCTGGCTCGCATTGTGGGGCGAAACCAGCGATGCGCTGATGACCCCCGAGGCCGCCGCGGCGGTGCAAACCAAGGCGGCGCGGATCGCGGAGAGCCTGCAACTGGCATTGTTCTTCCGGCTCGGTGAGCGGCCGAACATCAGGCTCGAGCGAAGATCGTCGGGCGAGCGCGGATTTCAGTCCGTTGACGCATGCCGCGAGCTTTGAGGAGATCGTGTCGGGATAGAATGCCACGCACGACACGCGTCCGCTGGTCGATGATCGGGATACGGCCCACCCCCGTTTCGACCATGATATCCGCGACGTTACCGATCGGCGTTTCCGGATAGGCAGCGGGCTGCGAAGCGTCCGACAAGACCTCCCCGAGCGTACGTCCGCGCGCGGAGCCGGTCGCCTGCCAGCGCAGCGCGTCACCGCGCGACGCCAGGCCGATCAATACTTGCTGCTCGTTCACCACCGGATAACTGCGATGCGTGGCCTTGCTGGAGAAGAAGTCGAGCGCCTCGTTTACGGTCATTTCCTGGGGCAAGACCGCCGGATCGGGCGTCATGATGTCGCCCGCCTGGAGGAAGTCGAGCGGATCAACCGTGTATTCCTGAAGGATGTGCCGCCCGCGCCGCGCGATCTTTTCGGTCAGGATCGATCGCTGCATGACGAGCACGCTGACCGCATACGCGCTAGCCGAGGCCGCCATTGCGACTGGCAGGGCATCGAAATGGGCCGTCAGTTCCACCGCGAAGAACGCCCCCGTTAACGGTGCGCGCATCGCGCCGCTCATGATCGCCGCCATGCCCATCATCGCCCAGAACCCTGGCGCCCCCGGCAACAGCATACCCAGCAGATAGCCCAGCGCCCCGCCAAGAATGAGCAGCGGCGCCAGCACGCCACCCGATGTGCCGGACCCCAGTGCAACGAGCCAGACGACCGCCTTCACAATCAGCAGGCTGACAACCAGTCGGAGCGCGAGATTGCCGTCCAGCAGCTGCTGGATATTGCCGTAGCCGGCACCGAGCACGCGGATATCGATCAATCCGCCGACACCGACCAAGATGGCGCCGATCGCCGGCCACCACATCCAGTGCACAGGCAGACGGTGAAACAGGTCCTCGACGCGATAAAGGAGCTGGGACAGCAAGGTTGCCTCCAGTCCAACCAGGACACCAACCAGCAACCCGAGCAGAAGATTGATGCTGATCGCCATCGTGCCGACGCCGGCGAACGGAAAAAGCGGGCCGCTCCCCAACAGGAATGGCCGTAACCCCGCCGACATCAGAACCGCCACAACCACTGGCACGAAGCTGCGCGGTTTCCATTCGAACAGCAGTACTTCGACCGCCAGGAGAATGGCCGCGAGAGGCGTTCCGAATATGCCGGTCATGCCGGCCGCTGCGCCCGCGACGAGCAGCGTCTTTCGTTCGGCCGCACTGAGATGAAAGCATTGCGCGAACAATGATCCGAGGGCGCCCCCAGTCATGATGATCGGCCCCTCGGCGCCGAACGGCCCGCCGCTGCCGATCGAGATCGCCGACGACAGCGGCTTCAGGAGCGCGACCTTGGGCGACAGCTTGCTCTCGCCATACAGGATCGCCTCGATCGCTTCGGGAATGCCGTGTCCCCGGATCTTGTCCGACCCGAACCGGGCCATCGCACCAATTACCAAGCTTCCGACCACCGGCACGGTCGCCGTCGCCAGTCCCAGATGACTGTCCTTGATGTCGACCGCGGCGGTGGAGAGGTGGCCGAACCAGAACAGGTTGGTGGCCAGCGCGATCAACTTGATCAGGAGCCACGCACCGACGACGCCCGCCGAGCCGACGGCAAGAGCGGCAGCGGCAAGCGCCGCCATTCGCCAGTCGGCACTATGGTCGGCCAGCCTCGTCGAGGCTTGCGCATCGTCGCTGAACATGGAAACGCTCCCATTGAAACGAGTGCGCCATTATATCGTATAACGATATAGTCAACGAGGAAGCGATGCCCGATCGAGGAATAATGGTCGATTATGCCGCACTGGCTGAATTTCGCCATGCACTGCGCAAGTTCCTGGTGTTCAGTGAGCGCAAGGCCGAGGAGCTGGGGCTGACCGCCCAGCAGCATCAGGCGTTGCTGGCGATCCGGGGGGCGCCAACCGAAAAGGCCACTATCGGCTACCTCGCGGATCAGCTCATCATTAAGCCGCATAGCGCCTCCGGCCTGGTCGAAAGGTTGGAGGTTTCCGGGTTGGTCACGCGCTCGCCATCGGAAACCGACCGGCGCCAGTCGTTGATCGAACTCACGGCGCAGGCGGGCAAGCTGCTGGAGCAGCTCTCGGCGACCCATCAGGAGGAACTGCTAAGGCTTCGGCCGATGTTTACGGCGTTGCTGACGAGGATTGAATAGACCTCGACAAATATCGTAGAACGATATATATGGGAGTTGCGGCTCGTCTAAGCCGGCAATCGACGGTGCGCTGTGGGAGAAGTGCCATGTACACACTTCTTATGGTCCTGGGGTCGCTGAGTCTCGTTGTCGGTAGTATCGTTGCCGCCATGCTGGTTGGTTACGCGCTCTGGCTGCTGTTTCGCTTCGTTGGCCATCCTGAGCTCTCCGCCATCGCCTTGCTGATTGCGACTCCATTGGCTGTGGCGGCTTCGACAAGCCAGTTTGTACGCATGACGGCGTTCTTCGCGGTGGTCGCCGCTGTGCCGCTGTGGTTCGTGGGGCGGGAGTGGCGGGTCCGTCATAATTGAGTGCCAACGGCGATATTGCAGGAGGTTTTGGTTCGGCGTCCGGGTGAGCGGCAAGCGCCTGATTTCGACCGCAAAAAGGGGGCACAGGCCGTCGTGTCGGTCGGCGGCAATAAAAGTCGGCTATCCCGTGGTGCTCTCCCAGACGCGACCAGGCAGGAAACCGCCCAAACTCGGTCGTGACGGATGCCACCGATCTTCTCTCGCGCCGGAAACCTGACTGCCTGGTTTCGGGAAGGGACATCCCAGGTCGGAACGGCAGCAAAGGGGCGCTTTGCTGCCCGCCCCACGCTGCACCAGAGCGGACCTGCGGTGTATACGCCGAAGGACGCGATGGAACGGCGATTATCAATCCCCGGACGACCTTCAGCTAAACGCGTAGCCAGTGCCTCATCAGGTCAGCTGTCTGGCCTGCTGCCGGTTTGATGGACACCGAGATAAGGTGTATTTGAAGATTAAAGCCATATGCATCATGGGGCTCGCGAACAACCTGACTATTCGACGACGACTGCTCGGCTATGTCATCGACGTGTTGTCGCCCGAAGGCGGCGCGGAGCTGTCGGGTCAAGCACCTGGAGCCACATCAGGCTGATTTCCGGGCACGCCACCATGCCGCAATCCGCGCACCCATATCCCTTTTTTGAGGCGATCAGGCCGGCTTGACTCCGGGCCGCCATATAGAACAAATTAGGAACATCATACCTTGTTCCGAGTTTTCCGATTCCCATGTCGACCCCTGCCCTCATCGATTGCCTGCGTGCGCGGATCGCCGAGCTCGAGTGCGCCGAGCGCCGGCATACCTCCATTCCGTTTGAACTCACGGCGGCGGATGAGCGGATCCCGGGCGGTGGCTCGCGAGCGGGGCGCTTCACGAGATTGCGGGAAGTCCGGCGCTTGCCGACGATGTGGATCGGCGTGCAAAAAGGGCTCTGACGCGATTTTGATGCCGGAGTTCATGTTGCCGAGGCGATGAGTCTGGCCTCGAGGAGATCGAGCTTGGCCCGGCCGTACATCTGCCGTTTAACGAGCTTGAGCTTGGTGATCTGGCCCTCGGTCTGCCCGTTTGACCAGTTCGATGCGATCGCGGCGCGCACGGCGTCGATGTCCTTGAGCACGCCGCAGGCGAAGGAGTTTATCAGGCTCTGACGAGCTCTTTCGAGCCAGGTCTCCAGCGAGAAGACCGCTTTCTTGCGTAGCATGACATGAAAGGCGTCGGTGATGTCGCGCGCCTCGACGAGTTGAGGAATAGACTCCTCGATGGCCGCGACGGTGATGGTTTCAGCCCGCGACAGAGCATCGCGCTCGGCGGTCATCAGCCGTGCGATCGTTCGAGCGGAAGGCACCCGATGCAAGCCTTCTGCCTTTTCGGCCCGCCGTTTTCGCGTTGCCCATTCCGTCACCACCCGAAGCGAACCGCCGAAGCCTTGCTGCCGCATTTGCCGCCAAAGCTCGGTGCCGTTGCGCTGACCACCGGTCCACTGGGCGTCCAACCAGGGGAGCCAGGCTTCAAGTGAACTTTCCCGAGTGCGGAAGATATCGGTCCGCTGGCCGCGCAATACCGCCCGCACATAACCTCGGCTGCGCCCGGTCCGGCGAACAATCTCCTTGATGGCGAGGCCGGATTGCGCCTGCTTCAAGATAATCTCGTTGTCCTCCTGCCGACGAAGATAACCCTCATATTGTAATCGCTCCACAGCGGTGAGCAGGCCCGGATTAACGGAGGTCGTGCCGACCGCCCTGCGGATTTCGCGCATCGAGTAGCGAACGGCATCGAGAAAGGCCCGGCTGGCATTTTCCATCAGGTGCCAGCGATCAGCGACCTGGTTAGCGTGGGGAAGCGCCTGCGCTGCGGCCAACGCATAACCGCCGCCGCGGTCCCGGGCGACAACCTGGATCTGTTGCTGTCCAGCGAGCCAGCCGCGCGCGGTGGCTGGCTCCCGGTCGGGCAGCAGACGGATGGGCCGGCGTCGTTCGAGATCGCAGATAATCGTGCCGTAGCGCTGATTGCGCCGCCACGCCCAGTCATCAATCCCAACCACCGTGGGTGCAGCGTGATCAGGCCGACCACCGCGTCGGATCGACCGCAGGAGGGTATCCTTGCTGACCGGCGCCATCAGTCGATTGGCGAAACGAGCGCCAGGGCGACCGCCAAGAGCCAGGCCAAGGTGGAAGATGAGCAGGCCGAGCCGGTTGGTTCGGCGCGCCCATGGTGCCACGACATCGCTGTCGAAGCGTTCGGCGAAAATACGTTTGGCACAGCACACTGTCCGGCAGCGGAACCTCCGCGCATTCAGGACAAGGCGAACGGGTCGGCCGCCAAGCGGAAGGTCGCCCAGCCGCCGCGAATAATGGCTATGCACCGCGGCTGTTTTTATGCCGCAAGCTGGACACCGAGAATGTTGCTGTGGCGAGCGAACCGCAATTTCCGTCACACCTCCAGCATTGCCGACCCGTTCCACGACCAGGCCCGCTGGCACCAACGCTCCACTGCGCAATCGACGAGACATGCTGCTGATCCTCCACGGAAAATCAGCTAAACCGTACCCGCCAATTGCATCAAATATGAGTCAGAGCCCCTTTTGGACGCCGATTGACAGGTACAACTTCGCGATAGGCGATCAGGATGCGGCGCAGCACGCCATGCTCACGCATGAGATCCTCGCTCGCGGTGACCTCGCCTTCGTCACCGCCGCCTTTGCCGCCGTCATCGGCGTCATGTTTCGCGCATCCAGCGAGCACCAGCCCGACGCTTGCGAGAGACACCAATGGCGTTCGCCGATCCTGCTCCGCCATGACCGTCACCTTTCGATCGTCTTGCCGTCTCCGCTCAAACGCTCGGTCCGCAATTGCGATGCCGACCTTGCCCCTCAATCCGCTTTCGCATCGGCAGGCATCCGACGCTCAGGGTTCCCCCGAGCGCTCTCTTCAATAATCGGCGGCGCCAGTTCGTGACCAGGGTGGTTGGGAGCAAGGCGACCTGGGTGGATATCACCACCGCCATGAGCGTCGACGGGATGGCCGAGGTGTTCAGGTCGTCGCAGCCCGGCGATCTCATCGTCGAGCAAGCAATCGACGCCATCCACGATGGCACGCAGGTCAAAGCAAAGTGGAAGTACGCAAACTATCCTACAGAACGAGCGCTACGAGTTCGCGCCGGATGTGCGCTTTCGGAAGCGCCCGTTGAATCCTGAACGCCCAAGATTAGGCGTTGTTGCCGGCCAGGCGCTGCGGCACGATGCGCAGACAATCCTGCTTCCCTCGGCAAAGACTCGACGATCTTGAGCAAATTGACCGCGATCCACGGGATGCGAAGGCTAGCAAATCTCTCGCGGTGCTAACCCGCGACGCCTGATAGCGCGACGAGGTCGGTGGTTGCCCGCCGCTCCCAGGCATGCGCGCCCTGCTCCCGGGCAAGCGCGATCGCGTCACGAAGGAGACCCTTGCCGGCGACCGTATCACCGTCCAGGCGGTGGATGATCTCCGCCTTGATCCGCAGCAATTCGGGCATGGCGAAATATTCGCCGATCGTCGCGCAGCGTGCGATCGCCGCATCGACGAGATCTCGCGCCTCGGCAAAGCGCGAGGTGCGCAACAGATCCCACGCCAGCGTGATCGTGAACGGCGTGACGAGCAGTTCGTAGCGCGCCGCGCGCAATGCCGCGAGGCTCTGTTCGATCGCGTCGAGCGCGCCCGGCGTGCGGTTGCGCTGGAAGTCGATCTCTCCGCGAAATCCGTTGGCGGCAGCGATATAGGGATCGAGCGCGCTGGCCTCGGCGCATCTGGTGAGTGCGTCGAGCGCTTCCTCCGCGGTTTCGAGATCGTGCATCCACAAATGGATGACGAGCGACCAGACCAACGCGATGCAGGAGGTGACGGCATGCTGAAGTTGCGTGGCTTCGTTCACCGTCTGCCGGGCGACGCGGCTCGCTTGCTCCGCCTCGCCCGACAGCCAGAGCGTATAAGCCAGCGCGATCCCAGTGCGGCTGCGATTGTCGAAGCCATAGCGGATCGTGCGGCTACGCCGCGCCGGGCCACTCTTCTCCATCGCCAGCTCAAGCTCGCGCCGCGCCCGCTCCAGATCGCCTGAGAGATAGCGCGAAATCCCCGACAGCGAGAAAGCGACGCTCAGCGCCTCATCGTCGCCGATGCGCGTCGCGACCTCAACCGCGCGCTCAGCATGAGCGCGGGCGACGGCGTAATTGCCGAGCCGCTTATGGAAGATGTGCAGACGCGCCAGCATCCGCAGCTGATTCCAGCGATCCTCCAGCCTCGTCGCCAGGTCGAACGCGCGATCGAGCGCATCGCCCGCCGACGCGCTATTCCCATCGGTGAACATCAAAGCGAGCCCCAGCGCGCCCTGAAGCTCCAGTTCCAACTCCAGATCGGGCGCCGCGCCGATCGCGGCCAGCGCGCGCATGCACCATGTCCGGCATTCGATCAGATGCGACAGGTTCAGGAAGACCGGCGCGCTGGCCGCCGCCAGCCGCACGCCGATCTTGGCATCGCCGTCGGGGCCGAAGCTCCAGTCCAGCGCGCTGCGGATATTGCCAAGCTGCAGGCGGAGCAGCTTCAGATCCTCCAGCGCCTCATCATCCTGCCCCGCGATCGCCTCCAGCTCGCGCCGGTAGAAGTTCGCATGGCGGCGCGTGATCGCCCGATAATCGTCGGCGCCACGCGCGCGCAGCTTCTCGCGCGCGTAAGCGCGGGTCATTTCGAGCAGCCGGTACATGCCGGCGCCGCTCGCGCGATGAGCAGTGACCAGCGACTTGGCAGTCAGTTCGTCGAGCGCGACCGCTACCTCGTCCAGCCCGATCGCCTCGTCCGATGCGACATCGAGCGCGGCATCGATCGAGAACGGGCCGACGAAAATCGCCAGCCGCTCGAACACGACCCGCTCAACGTCGGACAGCAAATCATAGCTCCAGTCGAGCGTCGCCCGCAGCGTCTGCTGCCGCGGCCGGGCCGTGCGCCGACCCGACCAGCCGAGGCTGAACCGCTCGCCCAGCTGGCGCGCGGTCGCCGCAATGCCGTGCGTCGCGGCGCGCACCGCGACCAGTTCGATCGGCAGCGCCATGCCGTCGAGCCGCTGGCATATGCCGGCGATCAGGCGCACGCTGTCCTCGTTCAGCACGAGCGCGCTATCGGCCGCCGCTGCGCGTTCGCAGAATAATGCCACCGCGGGATAAGCGAGGATCTGCGCCACGGTCAGCGCGTCCGGGTCTTCGGGATAGCCCAATGCGCCGAGGAGATGGACATGTTCGCCGCGCGCCCGAAGCGGCTCGCGCGAGGTGGCCAACACCCGCGCGTCGGGCGCCGCGTCGATGATATGCTCGATGACGGTCGCGGTCGGCTCGATCACGTGTTCGCAATTGTCGAGCACGAGCAGGAACGGCCGATCGCGGATATGGCCGAGAATGACCGCCAGCGGATCTTCGCCCTGCACCGCGATCCCCATCGCGCCGGCGATCATCGAGGGAACCACCGCTGGATTTTCGAGCATGCTGAAATCGACGAACGCGATCCGGTTATCGAAATCGGCGGCGAGGCGATGCCCGAGCTCCACCGCGAGCGCGGTCTTGCCGACCCCTGCCGGGCCGACGATCGTGAACAGCCGCGTGCCCGCGATCCGCTCGCTGAGCAATTCGACATCATGCTCCCGGCCGACGAGATGCGGCAGGCGCGGCGGCAGATTGGTGGCGCTCGCGACCACCCTGATTTCGATCGCGTCGGTGATCGACGCCGGGCTGGCCAATGCCTCGCCCGCCATATCCAGCCATTTGATCGGCGCGACAAAAGCATAGCCGACGCCGACCTGCGTTGCGATATAGCGCGCGCCTTCCTCGCCATCGCCGAGCAATTTGCGCAGGCCCGCCATGTGGAAACGCAGGCTACCGTCCTCGACCACCACGTCGGACCAGACGCGCTTGAGCAGTTCGCGCTTCGACAGAACCTGCCCCGGCTGTTCGGTCAGCGCGACGAGCAGGTCGAATGAGCGCCCGCCGATCAGGACGGGTTCGCCGTCCCGCGTCAGCAGCCGTTCGTCGGGCGACAGGCTGAACGGGCCGAAGGCCAGGCGCCCGCCGCGCTTTTCCATGCTCATCACGCTTCCGTCGTTCCCGTGCCTGCGCGCCCGACGATGCCGTGGTGGCGTCGGAACAGCGCTGCATCCTGTGACAGACTCCTGCCATCCGCCCAAGTCGTTGCAATGACAAAATTCAGGATCCGGAGGTCATCCGAAGGTGAAGACATACGCCCGCACCCCCGGCCGGAAGAACTCGATCGTCACCGTGCGGTCGCCGATCGCGCCGTTCTGCCGCACGAGCTGATAGAGGCGGTCCTCGCGCACCTCGCCCCAGCCCTGCGCATCGCTATCGGCGCCATGACTGGCGCCCGGCGCGGTGCCGTCGAGCGTCACCCGGAACCGTACCGGGCGACCGTCGGGCGCGCCGCCGAGCACGAGATGCGCATCGCGCGCGTGGAAGCGGAAGCGGATCGCGCCGGCGGCGCCGTCCAGGGTCGCATACTCGCGGCCAACCTTCCATTTGCTGGCGAGATCCCAGCTATTGAGCGGCAGATCGGCGGCGGCGACATAGCTCACCGACACATCCCGGCGCAGGCCGCCCGGCGAGCGGAAATCCTCGGCCTTGCCATAGCCGAGATAGGCTTCAGGCGAGCGCAGGTTGGCCCAGTCCGCCGCAGCTTCGATACCGGTGCCGGCGATCGGGGCGACGGGAATGGCCGACGGATCGTGCCCGGCCTCGGTCAGCAATGTGCGGATCAGTTGCTCGCCGCTCGCATAATCGCCCTCGCCGATGCGATAGCCGCGGACGCGCCCCTTGGCGTCGATGAAATAGAAGCCCGGCCAGCCCTGATTGGCGAACCGCTGCCAGACCGCATAATCATTGTCCTGCACATTGGGGTAGCGCACGCCGAGCTGGCGCATCGCCAGCCGGACCTTGGCCGGATCGTGCTCGAACTGGAATTCGGGAGCGTGGACACCGACCACGACCAGCCCCTTGTCGCCGTAACGCTCGCTCCACGTCCTGAGATACGGCAGCGCGCGCAGCGAGTTGATGCACGAATAGGTCCAGAAGTTGACGATCACGACCTTGCCGCGCAGCGCTTGCGCGCCGCCGGGCACCGCAGTCAGCCAGGGTTTCGCCGCATCCAGCACGTCGAGCGGCCGCGAGGTGGCGCCGAACGGCACGATCTGCCCGGACGAAAGGCCGAGCGCTTCGCCGCAGCAAATGGCCGTCGTGGCGGCGGCGGCAACGAGCGCAGCGGTGACGAAACCGAACGAGCGTTTGCGGGTCATGATGATCTGCCTCCTTGGCAACCGATGCCGGTTGATTACGCAGCGATGATGTAAGGCCGGCGGCGCGCGCCGCACGTTAGCTGTCGCTGGCTTCCGTTAGGTCGCGCATCACGAACGCTAACAGTGCATCATTCCAACTAACGGGCGCCCGAATGCGCCGCCGCTATCTCTCCTCCCACCACCCCAGCTTGGTTGAGGAGACGATAATTGTCCGGGAGCTTTTCCACATCGCGCCGCCAGTTCATGGCCGGCGCCGCCGCCGTCGGCGCAATCGGGGCGCTTCCCTCGGTCGCCCGCGCTACAGTGGACAGTGTTGCGATCCGGCCGTTCAAGGTCGCGATTCCCGACGCGGATATCGCGGCGATGAAGCAGCGCATCGCGGAAACGCGCTGGGCCGATGCGCAGCCGGTAAGCGACGACGGCCAGGGCGTGCGCCGCCAGACGCTTGAGCCGCTGATGCGCTATTGGGCGGGCGATTACGATTGGCGCAAGATCGAGGCGCGGCTCAACGCGCTGCCGATGTTCATCACCGAGATCGACGGGCTGGACATTCACTTCATCCACGTCCGCTCGCGCCACGAGCACGCAATGCCGATGATCCTGACCCACGGCTGGCCGGGCTCGATCCTCGAATTCATGCGGGTCATCGGCCCGCTGACCGATCCGACCGCGCATGGCGGCACGGTGCAAGACGCCTTCCACCTCGTCATCCCATCGATCCCCGGCTTCGGCTTCTCCGCCAAGCCGACGGTGCCGGGCTGGGGCTCGGATCATATCGGGCGGGCGTGGTCGACGCTGATGCTGCGCCTTGGCTATGATCATTATGTCAGTCAGGGCGGCGATTGCGGCTCGGTCATCTCGCAGCGCATGGCGCTGCAGCATGTGCCGGGGTTGCGCGGCATCCACCTCAACATGCCCGCGGTGGTGCCGGCCGATATCGCGCGCACGCTCGCGGCCGGAGACCCGGCGCCGGCGGGCCTGACCGCGAAGGAGCGCGGCGCCTTCGATCAGCTCGCCGCCTTCTATCGCGACAATTCGGCCTATGCCGCGATGATGAACACCCGGCCGCAGACGATCGGCTATTCGCTCGTCGACTCCCCCGTCGGCATGGCGGCGTGGATGTACGAGAAGATCGCGCAATGGGTCTATGCCGATGGCCAGCCCGAGCGCGTGCTCGGCCGCGACGCGATCCTCGATGATATCTCGCTCTACTGGCTGACCGGTACCGGCGCCTCCGCCGCGCGGATCTATTGGGAGGATCATTCCAACAACTTCAATGCGCGCGGCACCATCGACCTGCCGGTCGCGATCAGCGTCTTTCCCGGAGAGATTTTCCGCGCGCCCAAAAGCTGGGCCGAGCGCTGCTACACCAAGCTCTTCTATTTCAACGAGGTCGGCAAGGGCGGCCATTTCGCCGCCTGGGAGCAACCGCAGCTGTTCGCCGAGGAAGTGCGCTCTGCCTTCCGCCCGCTTCGCTGAGTGTCGATCGCAAAACCACTTTCAAAAAGGAGACAAAGCCATGTCCGACACCAAGACCCTCTACACCGCCGACGTGCATGTCACCGGCGGCCGCGACGGCGCCGCACGGAGCAGCGACGGCCGGCTCGACGTCACGCTGTCGACCCCGGGTGGCCCCGGCCGGGGCACCAACCCCGAGCAATTGTTCGCGGCCGGCTGGTCCGCGTGTTTTCAGGGCGCGATGGGCATCGCCGCGCGAGCGAAGGGCGTGACGCTGCCCGCCGGGCTCGCGATCGACGCGCAGGTCGAGCTTCGTCAGGGCGACGACGGCTATTCACTCGCCGCCCGACTCAACGTCCATGTGCCCGGTATTGACCCGGCAGTCGCGCGCCAGATCATCGAAACCGCACACCGCACCTGCCCTTATTCAAAAGCGATCAAGGGCAATATCGACGCGATGGTCGCGCTCGCCTGAACTCAGCGCCAACCAGGAGAATATCATGCAGAAGCTGATTTCCGGCGGGCTCGCGCTCGCCGCCGGGCTGCTCGCTACCAATGCCGGCGCCCAGCGCGCACCGGCCAAGCCGACGGTTGTGCTCGTCCACGGGGCGTTCGCGGATTCGTCGAGCTGGAACGGGGTCATCTCGATCCTCGCGCGCGACGGCTACGCCGTGGTCGCAGCACCCAATCCGCTGCGCGGCGTCCGCACCGATGCGGATGTGGTCGCCTCGGTGGTCAAAAGCATCGACGGGCCGGTGGTGCTGGTCGGCCACTCCTATGGCGGTTCGGTGATCAGCGAGGCGGCCGTCGGACAGCCGAGCGTCAAGGGGCTGGTCTATGTCGCGGCCTTCGCGCCCGACGCGGGGGAGAGCGCGCTCGGCCTGACCGGCCAGTTCGCCGGCAGCACGCTCGCCCCGGCGCTCGCGCCGCCGGTCGCGCTGACCTCGGGCGGCAAGGATCTCTACATCCTGCAGGCACGCTTCCACGATCAGTTCGCCGCCGACGTGCCCGCCGCTACGGCGGCGCTGATGGCCGCCGGCCAGCGGCCAGTCGCCGAGGCGGCATTGTCGGAAGCCTCGACCGCCCCGGCGTGGCGGAGCGTGCCGTCGTGGTTCATCTATGGCGACAAGGACAAGAACATCCCGCCGGTCGCGCTGGCCTTCATGGCCGAACGGGCGAGATCGCGGCAGACCGTGGTGGTCAAAGGCGCGTCGCATGTCGTGATGGTGTCGCACGCTTCGGAGGTCGCCAGCCTGATCGAACATGCCGCGACCGCCCGCTAAGGTCGCGACATGCAAAGCAGCGGCCGGCCGTGCTCACGCCGGGCCGGCCGCTTAGTCATGTCCAGATCGTCAGGGGGAATAGCTGGTGAAGACCAGATCAGCGCCGGGCTCTGTCACCGCGAGCTTGCGGTGGCAGGCGAAGCAGGTTTCGGCGAGCGCACGGTCCTGATTGGGTAGGCCGCCCTCGAATTGGCCATAGCCCCAGCCGCCGCTGGCGGCATAACGCTTCGCATCCTTGACGCTGACCTGCACATTGGTCGGCGCGCCGGCGACGAAGGATTGCGGCGCGGGAAATACGGCATCGTTGCGCGCCGAGGATTGATAGCGCCAAGCGAGCCGGACGATGATCGCCCCGTCAGGGAACGGCCGCCTGTGCTCTCGAAAGGCCTTAACCGCGATCGCATTGCCCAGGATGGCGCGGATATCGTTGTTCCTGCCCTTCTCCTGCGCGACGCTGATCAGCACCCAGTCGCGATAGCCTTTCGGAAGTTGGACGCCATAAATCGGCGAAGTCTGCGCGCCGTGCCGCAATGCTGCGGTGCCCGCTGAGCCGCCGAACAGCAACGCCGCGGCGATCAGTGCGCCGACGCCCACCCGCCCCCGCCTCACGCCGCGAGCCTCGCGGCGTCGAGCACGGCCTGCGCGAAGGCCGCCGGGGCCTCCTGCGGCAGATTATGGCCGATACCGCCGGTGATCAGCCGATGGGCATAAGGGCCGACAAACTTCGCGCGATATTGCTCGGGCTGCGGATGCGGCGCGCCATTGGCGTCGCCCTCCATCGTGATGGCGGGAATCCTCACCGGCGGTGCTGCCGCCAGCCTCGCCTCGATCGCGTCATACTGCCGTTCGCCATCGGCAAGGCCCAGTCGCCAGCGGTAATTGTGGATAACGATGGCGACATGATCGGGGTTGGCGAATGACGCCGCCGACCGCGCGAAGGTTGCGTCGTCGAAGGCCCATTTCGGCGACGCGAGCTGCCAGATCTGCTTGTTGAAAGCGTTGGTGTTGGCGGCATAGCCGTCCTTGCCGCGCTCGGTGGCGAAATAGAATTGATACCACCATTGCAGCTCCGCCGCTGGCGGCAGCGGCTTGGCGTTCGCGGCCTGGCTGCCGATCAGATAGCCGCTGACCGACACTAGCGCGACGCAGCGCTCGGGCCACAGCACCGCCATGATGTCGGCAGTGCGGGCACCCCAGTCGAACCCGGCGACGACCGCCTTGCGGATGCCGAGCGCGTCCATCAGCGCGATCCCGTCCGCGGCGAGCGCCGCTTGCTGCGCATTGCGCGGCGTCGCTTCCGACCGGAACAGGGTCGTGCCATGACCACGCAAATGAGGGACGATGACACGATACCCGCGGGTCGCGAGCAGCGGCGCTACTTCGGCGAAGGCGTGAATGTCATACGGCCAGCCGTGGAACAGCAGGATCGGCATGCCCGTAGCAGGCCCTATCTCGACATAACCGATGTTGAGCACGCCGGCATCGACCTGGCGGGCCGGCCCGAACGAAGACGCGCCCTGCGCGGTGGTCATGCGGGCCGAACTCACCGACCGTGCTTCCGCGCTGGTGCCGATGGCCGTGGCGGCGATGGCGGCAGCACCGAACACGAAGCTCCGACGGTCCGGATTGAGCGGGGCGGGCGATGTTTCGATCATGACTGTTCCTCCAGACATCTTGCCCGGATCGTCATAAGCGCGCCAGCTGACAGTTGTGCGTTAGAAGCCGTGAGCTTCTGTGAGCTTTTCATGTGGTCGCAGATCCGCGTATCGAACGAACCTCGAGTTTGGGGATCGGCTGGTGACGAGCCGAACATCCGAAACTGAACTGATGGGGTGGATGCCCCCTTCGAGCGGCGTCGTATGATGCCGGACCGGCACCGGGAGGTGCCAAGCGAAGGAGGAGCAGATGACCGACGTCCACATCCTCGCCATCGACCTGGCGAAGCGC